>NZ_SNYC01000002.1 GCF_004362715.1 Pedobacter metabolipauper | reverse complement strand
ACTAATCGAGCTGCTCAAAATTCCAGTTCACCATATTTTTAGATTTATAAAAACTGAAACTACCTCTTCTAAATGTTCCGGTAACACATAATATCCCATCCAGAGCTATGCCAGAATATAAAAATAGATTATTTCAACAACTTATAAAGTTTCAATTTCTGTAATAATGACAGTTCTTATCTGAAAGCATGACCTTCATCAATATTTGTTAACGAACAGATCTGCAATTTTGAAAGAAAATTTAAATGATCATTTATAAAACGTTTCAATTTGATTCTGCGCATTACTTACCTCACGTTCCGAAAGGTCATAAATGCGGAAAGATGCACGGGCATACCTATATGCTAAAGATTTTTATATCTGGCACACCTGAATTAAATGCAGGCTGGGTTCTTGACTATAAGGATTTGAAAGAAGGAATCAATCCCATAATAAACCTGTTAGATCACAACACCCTAAATGAAATTCCAGGATTAGAAAATCCTACCAGCGAAAATTTATGCATTTGGCTTTGGAATATAATTAAACCCATTTTCCCTGGTCTTATTAAAATTGAATTGAATGAGACTCCAACGTCCGGAGTAATCTATGAAGGATAACATACATGTTGAGTTATAAACCTAAATATTGACTGATAATAATTCAAACGCTGATCAATCGATCGTAACGATTGATGAATAAACTGCAGCTATCCAGGATCAAAAGAATTAATCAAATACAAAAACCAAACCAGAGAAAACCAAATCTGAGACAGGAATCAAATTACAGACCTAAAAATAAAACCTATATTTAGTGGTGTATATTTAAACTCTATAACCAGAAAGCGATTCAGTAAATGAATAACAACATGAACATGGCTGTTTATTTACCGACAGAACAATTAAGACCATTCATCAAGACTTACAGAATCATTGAAAGTCAAGACGAGTTAGTCAATAGGGTCCTGCCGGAAACCTCGCTTGCAATTGCTTTTCGATATAAGGGTCAGGTGAACTATATTACAGACTATGCAGCAGACAACTTTCAGATAACCCGTAATTCTTCGGTAATCCAATCCCTTCCGGTTGCTGCCATTTCAGGCTTAAGAACATCAGTACGATTAATCAATTACTTAAAAGATACTGCTACCATTATTATAATCTTCAAAGAAGGTGGAGCCTCCGCATTTTTCAAAGATCCGCTACACGAATTATTTGGAAAAAGCGTCACGCTGGACAACTTCATATCCGTACAGAAGATCTCAATTGTAGAAGAACAATTAGCAGAAGCAAATCATAACGATCAAAGAATAGCCATTATCGAAGATTTTCTGTTATCTCTATACAATCCCAAAACCGATAAATTAATTTCAAATGCAATCCAAAAGATCTATTCTACAAATGGCCTGATTCAGATGAAAACATTAGCAGATCATTCTTGCTCAAGTCAGGATGCATTTGAAAAAAGATTCAGAAAATTTATTGGCACAAGTCCCAAACAGTTCTCCTCCATTGTCCGGATGAAATCTGTTATCAGCAACCCGGAAAGGCAAATTCAAAACTTCACTGAAACCGCCTTTAAGGCAGGTTATTTTGATCAGTCCCATTTCAATAAAGACTTCAAACGTTTCACCGGATTATCTCCAACAGACTTTTTTAAATCTTCCACCTACTGGTAGATCAATGATTTTTTACAAGGATAGGATTTCTACAGTACAGATCTTTGTTTAGAAAATTAAGAAGATGAAATCAAAGTATCAAGAAAGATTTATACGGGTACTAGGCGGAACATTGCTGACAACTATGTTTTCATGTATTCCAATAAAGATAAATCCTATATCAGTCAATTCAAAAATGGAAGTAAAAGAGAATGCTTTAGAAAGCCAGAAAGATAAGGTATATTTTATAGATGAGTTTCAAATTCCTGTAAACTCAATGAAAGCATTTACCCAAAGAATGGAATATAATAGAACCTTCATTAAGGGCATAGATGGTTTTATCAAAGATCAGGTTTTTGAAAGAAGAGATGAAGAGGGTAATTTCATCATCATTACAATAGCTTCCTGGAAGAGCAAAGATCATCTGGAAGATGCAAAGTCGAAAGTTCAGGCTGAATACAAAAGAATAAATTTTGACCCGTCAGAATTCTGCCGGCAGCTGAATATCAAAATGAAAAGAGGACTTTATCACAAGAATTAAAGCAAGGATCAATCCCAAAGTGTAAATTCTCCTTAAAAAATTGGTTCAATACTTTAAAGATCTGCTCAATGAAAGTATGATTTGAAACCTGTTATAATTTTAAAAACGG
>NZ_SNYC01000001.1 GCF_004362715.1 Pedobacter metabolipauper | reverse complement strand
ACTGCCAGCGGTAGTCAAGGCCGGAAGGCTGATCTCCGTTAAAGCTTGGTTGGAGCGAAAGCAATCACTGCCAATCTTCTCTGCCTTCGGTAGAGACACCGCGCGTAATGACGGTAGATCATTAAAACATCTGTCAGCAACTTCTGTAACTGTTTTATTTACAAACTTTCCATCTTTAATATCCGATTCAGAAACCGATACTAAAACTTTATTTATGATTTTCATTTTTGATTCTATTTAAAATATGTGAACTAAACTGTTTTCGATGTAACTGCTTTTACCTCTTCGTCGTAAATAACTGCAGGGTTGTCAATCTTCTCCCCTGTTTTAAGTGCATGCTTTTCGGCAAAGGCTTTCATTTGAATACCTGTTTTTTTCAAAAGATCTTCAACACTCAGTCCTTTACCTTCTTTTTCAAAATAGAATAAATACAAAGCTCCACAACCTTCGGTGCTGGTGATCGTAATCTTTTCAGCAACTTTCGATTTTCCAGAAGCCTCTTTAACTTCTGCCAGCTTAGCGGTGGTATCAAACAGTGTACTAGCCGTAGCCATGTTAACATTACCCTGAATGACAGTAGCATCTTTTTTAGCCTGTTCAGCCTGTTCTAATTTTAGCCTGTTTTCATTTGCTATTCTTCGGGTTTCAGCTTCGGCTTCCAGACGTTTTTTATCTTCTGCACCAGCTTTGGCAATAGCCTTTAATTCATTCATTCTCGATGGAAGTAATTCCAGCGTGGTAGATTTTTCAACCTCCATATTTTCGCGAAACATTGCCGACAACTCATCATATAAGGCTTCTCTTTCTTCGTAGACAATTTTATCAACCGTTTCCTTATCCAGATAAACTGGAAACAAAGAAGGCTCCAACTTGCGGAATGCATCTATCGGATAAAGAATTGGAGATTGATTGATCTTCTCCGTAACTTCCGCCAGGGTATCAATGGTTAATGAATTATACTTTGTTTGGACCGAGGTTTTAAAGGCTGCAAGTTTCTCATTAAAAATCTTACGGATATAAGTTTGAATATCAGCTCTGATAGAGATCTTTTCTTTTTCGATGTTTTGTTCTTTAAGGATTTTTTCATCTGCTATACGTTTATCATTTGCTTTTTTGGTAGCCCACTGATCACGTAAGGCCTGAATTTTATCGTACCTTGTTTTACCGGTTTTGGAAGGTTTCAAATCGTTTTCAAGGCCGGTAAAGATGCTGATGGTCTTATCCATCATTTGCGTACCTGGCATACGCTTCTCTTGCATTACACCAACAGCCTTTTTACATTTCAACTGTAGGCCATTAAGATGAAGATCTAATTCATCGCTCATACCCTCACCTTCGATGGTTGTTAAGGCGGCATCAATCTCACTTACCGCAAGATTGTTTAATTTTTGATTATACGGAAGTGCGGTCTTTAATCCGGATAGAATGACATTCGTAACCTCTTCAACTTTAATAAGCTCTTGTGTTACTGGTGGATTTTCTGCTATTTCTGACATTTGGTTCTTATTAAAGGCAGCCGCTCAACTGACAAGGTTGTTTTATATTGCGGCTGCCTGGTTATAAATTGGGTTAATTAAAAGCTTGGTTCATCATCATGATCGCCAGCGTTGGCGAATTGATGGGTTTCTTCTGCAGGTTGTGTTTCCGCTTCTGCAAGGGCTTGAGAGAAGTCGTCGGTGGCAGGTGCGTTAATCTGTTCGTTAGGAACCACTTCTGCATCAGTGAACTCACTAACATCAAAACCTTGTCTGATAGCGTCTGCACCAACTGGCACGAAAGTTTCAGGTAGTTTTGGGGCATTGACCACTTTAGGATAAAGTTTGAAAGCATGTTTGAGTGTTTTACCTTCAAAGAATAGTTTATCTATTTGACCATTATTTGATGTGTACAATGCATTAGCTTTACCAGGTAGTTTCCTTTGTGCCTCAGCATCCCACTTCGCGTTTTTGTTCTCAGATGAAGCTTTCCATTTCGCTACATCGCCCATGTCGAATGTTTTTATCTCGTAGGATCCGTCCAACTTCTCAATACGGATGAAAGAACCTATAATGATAGGATTATCACCCCTATTGCCTTTTTTCCAAGTAACACGGACATTACCATGATCATCGGTGTATTCTTCGTACGTATCACCTTTGCAAACTATAATTGGTTTGGCGGCATCCTTAATCTGGCCATTCTGAATACGTATTTTCTTTTCACCATATGGTGTTGGTTGCGCAACAACCTCCTTAATCCATTTATCCGGCTGACCTTTAGGAGCGATGTTTCTATTACCTGGTATTAAATATACATCAGACTGCGGACCACCTTCAAAGCTCAACTGCCAGCCACCGACCTGCATGTAAGCCAGAAAGATAGACATAGGAGTACAAGCACTTAAATCTTCACTATCGGTAATTCTTTTGATGAAATTATCCTTTTCACGTTCATGGAATGCAATAGCCTGTTCTTTTGGAACACGGTACATTGCAACAAATTTATTTATGAAATGATCACCGATGGCGGCATCCTTCACAACCGATAAGGGATGAAGCCTTTCGATGTAATCTTTAGTAACTTGAATTTGAGTTGACATGATATCTATTTATTTTTATGACTACTTATTGAATTATTACTGGGAGGAATGCAAAGAATACTGCTACAAGGAATATGAGAAAGCATATAAAGAAATCCCTTATGATCCTGCCTACCTCCTTGCGTCTGGCTTCCTTTTGCAAGACGGATTTGAATTTGTTGGCAAAGATTCCCTGTAGTTCTTCGCGGGCCGGTGAAAATATTCTAACCATTTTTTTCATCCTCCAATTGTTTCTGAAAGAATATTTCAAGAGTAGTTTTTGACCTTCTTAAGCCAGCTATATTCCCTTTAAAGAATTTAGCATGCTCATCAGTCTGCAAAACAGCCTTCTCATACTGCTGGATCTCATCATTAAGTCCCTTAATGATTTCTTTCAACTTTAATGTAGTTGAATCCGATGCTACGTTTAAATTTCCCATTACGAATACCTCCTTGTATGGGTTTCGTTCCTTTCGTCGAATTCATCCCTGCAATTGTCATTACAGAAATTATGGCCACAACTGTAGCTCATTAACAGATGGTCCCTGATGATCCCTCTGCAACTGAAGCAGAATAGTAGATCCGGTTTTTTTTGAATTTTGATTGCTGTTGACATGGTTCTTATTTTTTATTGGTTTTTTAATGGGTAGTGAGCAGTTGACAGCTGCCTGATTTATACTACCTTTGATATGGTTCTTATTAATTACTGACAAGTGGTTTTTAAGCGGGCATCTATTGACAGTAGATGCCCAATTTTTCATTAAGCTTCTGCTTCACCCGGATTGCAAATTCTTCCTCCGTAAATCCAAGCTCCATTAACTCTTTTTTCCTTTTGTTCCATACCATTTTAATATCCCGTAAATAGAATCGTTCAAGCATCTCGTCCGTTTGGGACTTCGCTTTTGCTTTTCCTTTATTTAGGTATGCGATCTGCATTACTTGGATATGTTAATAGTTAAGTTTTTAATGGTATTATTTTCAAAAGCAGCACCGTATTCAAAGCCCTCATACCCGACGAACTCCATGAACGATTTTAACTTAGAATCCAGTTCCTCGACTTTACTCTCTAGTTCTTTAATGCGTTGTTTCTTTGAGATCTTCATTTTCAGCTTTTTTAAATTCGATGATGATGTAATTAGGTTCACTTTTGGTGTCAATTGAATATTCTCGATCAGGGGCCTTAAGTTTAATATCCCTACTGATCACTGGGGCAATTGATCCGGCAAACTGCTTTCGCGCTTTTACCTTATCCCCTTCTTTCATTTTAAGTATCTCATTAGCCCATGAGAACCTTTCTTTTGGCGGCTCAATTAACTTTATCATTTCTTGTGGTTATAGTTGACGAATACCAACGATTGACCTGACCTTTATTCTGTAAGCCAGTCTTTCTCCGGATATTCTGATTATGCGTAGTGACCGTGTGATAACTGATGTTCAATGAATCAGCTATGATCTTATCCTCTAAATGCGATCTCTTTACAATCTCCCGCTCCATGGGAGTTAGCTGCTCGATGCCAAATGGCGGAGGTAAGAATGCTGGGTAAGTGTGGTTCTGTAACATATAGTACTTATTTGGGATATGAGGGAATATTGATTATGTTTATCTTTGTTTAATTGTACAATACAAATGTAAAGTTCTTTATATTAAAAACAAAGTCTTTATATAAACTTTTTTATATTATTTAATAAATGACTGATTTACAGACTTTAAAAATTTCCGTAGAGCTTATTAAGGTGCTTGAAGGGTCCAGCCAGAAAGAGGTTGGAAATAAAATTGGCTATACCAATGAATCGTCATTCTCTCAAGTTGTTAATGGTAAGGTACCTATGCCCAACGGCATATTAGATAAGTTAGCGCAAATGAATAGTAATGTAAAGAAGTTTATATCAGCGATAAACATGAATGAAGATGACTATATAGTCAAGACAGAGACTGATAACGGTGTTATTAGCGGTTTAAGAAAATTTAATCCGTCATCATCTGAACTAATCCCGTATTACAGTGCGGATTTTATGGCGGGAAATTCAGATGTTCAGTATGATGATGGTACCAGACATCCCGATTACTACATGGATATTCCAGAATTTTATGGATGCACCGCTTTTAGAGCACTTGGAGATAGCATGGAGAATATAATTAAATCAAGTAGTGTTCTTTTTGGGATTAAACTCGATGACGACTGGAGAGAATCGCTAGAATATGGTCAGATTTACGGAGTAGTTATGAAAAATGGAAGAAGATATCTCAAATACATTAGAAAATATAAAGATGATCCGAAGAACTATTTTTCCCTAGAAAGCGAAAATGTAAAATACGATCAGTTTGAAGTTAAAAAAGATAAAATAAAAAACCTCTGGCTTATACAAGGCTGGATGGATAAAAGAGCATCGTAAATCATGAAAAAAAGTCTATTAATATCAATTGTCGCACTAATCTTTTACGGGTGTTATAGCTCCAGCGAAGTTAATGATTCAACTTATGTTGACACCGTTGATTCAAATAAACTGGATAGTTTAAAAAGAGACTCTTTATATAAACCGACCGCAAGAATAGCATACGGTAGGGTTATGTTCGGAATGACCCAAAAAGAATATGAAAGATTAATGCCTGATATTTTAAACAAAATAGGTGAATACGATTATACGTTTCTACCGCAATATAATAAAGAAGGTAAATTGTTTGGTATCTATATACAGTCATATAAGGAAACAGCAAATTATATTGATAACAAATTACTAGAAGAAATGGAAAATATACGATCTGTCATATATGAAAAATATAAGGAACCAACCTATGATTGGGGTAGACCTGAATTCTTTAGATTCAAGCCAGGTAAAGTGCAATGGCAATATAATTGGAAGCTAAGCACTAAAAACATCAATATAGGAATGAGCGAAGAAGATTCAGGTTCTGAATATAGAGCTGTCTGTTATATTTATGATGAACCTATGATGAAAGAATTTAAATCCGCTGAAGAGAGAAAATTAAACGCAGCAAATAAGCAATCATCAAACAGCTTTTAGCAAAGTAAAAACCGACCAAAAAAAAATAAATGCAAATGAAAAAATATTTAATGGTCATTTTATTGATGGCCCTAGGCTTAAGCGGCAAGTCGCAGAAAAAAGATACGAGTCGAGTATTTGTTCCTGTCAAGGATGGTTCTATCACATACGAAAGTATCAATGATCATCCCAACTTGAGTAAGGATAAAATATATGAACTATCTTTAAAGTGGCTTGCTAACACTTTTTTGGATTCTAAAGAAGTAATTAGAGTTCAAAATAGAGAAACTGGTAATATCTTAGGAAACGGAATTACAGACATAATTATATCTGGTTTTTTTGGTTCAACTGAGAGGTTCTCTTTTATGATCGATATTACTGTAAAGGATTCTAAGTCTCGATTAAGATTATATCAATTTATGAATAAGTCATTAGATTCTAAATATGATTTTAGGAGCACTGATCCAGTATGGGTAAGATTTGATAATGGAAAATCTTTTACTCCGAAGGATGATAAGAAAATGTTTTCAGGCTTAAATGCACGAATTAATGGGCTTATTGAAAACTACAAAAAATACATTAACAGTAACACCCAAATCGACGAGTTCTAATATGAAAAATAAAGAAGAATCTGAAGAAGAGCGTCAGGAACGTTTAGCCGATGAGTATTTTGAAAAAACTGGGATTTACCGGGCATCATTCTCAATGAACTTTAGTATAAGCTACGAAGATCTGCAGCAGGATCTTGTTAAAAATACTGAAGGTAAAATGATCAAGCCGGTCCTTAATAAAAACAATAATTAACGATGAAATTAAAAAAAACGCCTGTTACTGAAGAGGCAAAAAGATTTAAAGAATTCAGGAAAGCTGAAAACCTTATTCAAAAGGATATGGGCGACGTAGTTGGAAAAGACGCAGCTACTATTACCCGGTATGAGAATGGTGATTTCATCATCCCTATCGATGTTGTGAAATTGATGCACGAAAAATTGGATATGGATTATACCTGGTTCTTTACCGGCAAAGGAAAAAGAAAACATATTCCAATGAAATCAAATCTGGTTAAGGATGTTACAACTATCGCAACTGATCAAGCTATATTGTACAACCAAGTTGAAGGCCTTAGACGTGAGCTGTTAAAGCTGCATAATGACTTCTATGAGTTCAAGATAAAAGTCCAAAACAGGGACAATTAAGGTCCACAAAGTATTTAAGAGTATATAAAAAGATGGGTTTAAATAGCGATAAAACAGGTTTTAAAGAGGGTTCTGGAACTAACAAAATTCCCCCACTCTCCGCTGATAGTAATATCAAAATGTTTAAAAAGCCTGTTAATGTATCATTAACGGGCTTTTTTGTTTTTGAAGGGTGACAATTTTCGCACGAATTCCGGATCAATCCCAAATGTTGTGGAGCAGGGATGATTTTTTGACATCTAGGCATACAAATTAGTTAACCTGTACAGGAAGAATTCTATATTTTTCACTCCCCTGAACTGGGATCGGAAAGCCTTTATTTTTGCATTGAAAGATTCCGCTGAAGCATTTGTGGAACGGTTGTCAAAGTAATTAAGTATCGTTTGATAATGGTTCTCTATTGACCTTGCAATGGTATTGAATGCCTTGAATCCGGTTTGTCTTACCTGCTCATGCCATCTGGCCAGATTTGCCAGCGCGAATACTTTATCTGTGGTATGTTCAAAGATCTGGCTGAGTCCCATACTCAGCCCATGCGCTGTTTTCAGATCTGGAAACCGTTCGAATAATAGACCAGCACGTTCCTTTTGGCTGTCTGTCCAGGCCGAAGGCTTTTTATACAGTACATATCTGCTGCGTGCCAATAATTGTTTGAC
>NZ_SNYC01000011.1 GCF_004362715.1 Pedobacter metabolipauper | reverse complement strand
AAAAAAAGCTTGACAGAATGAAAAAGATTCTTACCTTTGCAGTCCCAACAAAAAGGGAGCTGAGCGGCGGAGCTGCTCAAGCGGAATAACAAGATTGAAAAGATGCGTAGCTAACAGCGGGCTGGACAAGAAAGACCAGGCCAAAACCGGCAGAGCAGATTGAAGATATAAAAAAAGGCGACCGTGAGGTGCTGCCGAGAAGTTCATTAAAGAGATGTCATTTTATAAAACGCAGTGGGGTAAACAGGTACAGATTCAAAGTACATGAGCCTTACAAGTTTTTCAAGTCAAGTTCTGACAGACAATACAATTAGAATAAAGACTATTATTAATACAAGTTAAGAATGGTCAGCGTTCAAACAACACATTTTACAATGGAGAGTTTGATCCTGGCTCAGGATGAACGCTAGCGGCAGGCCTAATACATGCAAGTCGAACGATACTTTCCAGCTTGCTGGAGAGGAAAGTGGCGCACGGGTGCGTAACGCGTATGCAACCTGCCTCAATCAGGGGGATAGCCCGAAGAAATTCGGATTAACACCGCATAAAATCACAGTATAGCATTATACAATGATCAAATATTTATAGGATTGAGATGGGCATGCGTGTCATTAGCTAGTTGGCGGGGTAACGGCCCACCAAGGCGACGATGACTAGGGGATCTGAGAGGATGACCCCCCACACTGGTACTGAGACACGGACCAGACTCCTACGGGAGGCAGCAGTAAGGAATATTGGTCAATGGAGGCAACTCTGAACCAGCCATGCCGCGTGCAGGAAGACAGCCCTCTGGGTCGTAAACTGCTTTTATTCGGGAATAAACCTTTCTACGTGTAGAGAGCTGAATGTACCGAAGGAATAAGGATCGGCTAACTCCGTGCCAGCAGCCGCGGTAATACGGAGGATCCAAGCGTTATCCGGATTTATTGGGTTTAAAGGGTGCGTAGGCGGCTTTTTAAGTCAGGGGTGAAAGACGGTGGCTCAACCATCGCAGTGCCCTTGATACTGAAGAGCTTGAATACACTAGAGGTAGGCGGAATGTGACAAGTAGCGGTGAAATGCATAGATATGTCACAGAACACCGATTGCGAAGGCAGCTTACTATGGTGTCATTGACGCTGAGGCACGAAAGCGTGGGGATCAAACAGGATTAGATACCCTGGTAGTCCACGCCCTAAACGATGAATACTCGCTGTTAGCGATATACAGTTAGCGGCTAAGCGAAAGCGTTAAGTATTCCACCTGGGGAGTACGCCCGCAAGGGTGAAACTCAAAGGAATTGACGGGGGCCCGCACAAGCGGAGGAGCATGTGGTTTAATTCGATGATACGCGAGGAACCTTACCCGGGCTTGAAAGTTAGTGAATGATCCAGAGATGGACCAGTGAGCAATCACACGAAACTAGGTGCTGCATGGCTGTCGTCAGCTCGTGCCGTGAGGTGTTGGGTTAAGTCCCGCAACGAGCGCAACCCCTATGTTTAGTTGCCAGCACGTTAAGGTGGGGACTCTAAACAGACTGCCTGTGCAAACAGAGAGGAAGGAGGGGACGACGTCAAGTCATCATGGCCCTTACGTCCGGGGCTACACACGTGCTACAATGGATGGTACAGAGGGCAGCAAGCTGGTAACAGCAAGCCAATCTCAAAAAGCCATTCACAGTTCGGATAGAGGTCTGCAACTCGACCTCTTGAAGTTGGATTCGCTAGTAATCGCGTATCAGCAATGACGCGGTGAATACGTTCCCGGGCCTTGTACACACCGCCCGTCAAGCCATGGAAGTTGGGGGTACCTAAAGTATGTAACCGTAAGGAGCGTCCTAGGGTAAAACCGATAACTGGGGCTAAGTCGTAACAAGGTAGCCGTACCGGAAGGTGCGGCTGGAATACCTCCTTTCTGGAGTAGGATTGACTACCCGCTGCGTAAAATGATATAAAATGACAATAGATCTCAAAAAAGAAAACCCATAGGATGAAACCATAGTTTAGTGTTTCAAACTGGTAGCAGGTATTACAGAGGTACAGGAATTGTGACGAAGAGACTTCTAAACAAGGGTACCAAAGATAAAAATAGTCCCGTAGCTCAGTTTGGTTAGAGCACTACACTGATAATGTAGGGGTCAGCAGTTCAAATCTGCTCGGGACTACAGGATATAATTCTAAGGGGGATTAGCTCAGCTGGCTAGAGCGCCTGCCTTGCACGCAGGAGGTCAACGGTTCGACTCCGTTATTCTCCACCATCACCCCGCCTTCAAGAAAAAAAGGCGAACAAAATAGGGATGCAGCAATGCACTCCGGGGATTGAAAGTTCTTTGACATATTGGAAGAAGTTAAAAAAGAAGAGCAAACAACAATAGAGACGTTGTTAGCTTGAAGTAGAAGTGATGTGCTTGCACAGAACAGCTGCTAAAAAGTTAACAGATTATCAAAAAAAAGCATTTCCATAGGCGCAAAAGGCTATGGAGAGAAGAAAGTAAATAAGAGCACACAGGGGATGCCTTGGCTCTCAGAGGCGATGAAGGACGTGATAAGCTGCGATAAGCACTGGGGATTAGCAAATATGAATTGATCCGGTGATTTCCGAATGGGGAAACCTGGCTAGTTGAAGACTAGTCGTATATAATACGCAAACCTGCCGAACTGAAACATCTAAGTAAGCAGAGGAAGAGAAAATAATAATGATTTCCTAAGTAGTGGCGAGCGAACGGGAAAGAGCCCAAACCAGCTATGTTACGGCATAACTGGGGTTGTAGGACTACGATGTGGCATTGGTAAAATGAAGTGGAACAGGATGGGAAGCCTGGCAATATAGCGTGAGAGCCGCGTACACGAAAGTAATACCAGTCTAGTAGTATCCTGAGTACCGCGAGGTCGGAGACGCCTTGTGGGAATCTGCCGGCACCATCCGGTAAGGCTAAATACTCCTGAGAGACCGATAGTGAACCAGTACCGTGAGGGAAAGGTGAAAAGAACCCCGAACAGGGGAGTGAAATAGAACCTGAAACTGTGTGCTTACAAGCGGTCGGAGCGTCCAGGTGGCGTGACGGCGTGCCTTTTGCATAATGAGCCTACGAGTTACTCTTCTCTGGCAAGGTTAAGTGTTTAAGACACGGATCCGAAGCGAAAGCGAGTCTGAATAGGGCGTATAGTCAGGGGAGGTAGACGCGAAACCTTGTGATCTACCCATGGACAGGTTGAAGGTGCGGTAACACGTACTGGAGGACCGAACCGATAAACGTTGAAAAGTTTCCGGATGATCTGTGGGTAGGGGTGAAAGGCTAATCAAACTGGGAAATAGCTCGTACTCCCCGAAATGTTTTTAGGAACAGCGTGGTGGTTAAGTTAATTAGAGGTAGAGCTACTGATTGGGTGCGGGGGAGTCAAATCCTACCAAATCCAGACAAACTCCGAATGCTAATTAATATACACTGCAGTGAGGCCCGGGGTGCTAAGGTCACGGGCCGAGAGGGAAAGAACCCAGACCATCAGCTAAGGTCCCCAAGTTACAGTTAAGTTGAACTAACGAGGTCCGATTGCACAGACAGCTAGGATGTTGGCTTGGAAGCAGCCATTCATTTAAAGAGTGCGTAACAGCTCACTAGTCGAGCGATCGGGCATGGATAATAAACGGGCATTAAATTGTACACCGAAGCTATGGGTAATATTAATATTACGGTAGGGGAGCATTCCAGCGGCAGCGAAGTTATGACGTAAGTTGTGGTGGAGCTTCTGGAAAAGCAAATGTAGGCATAAGTAACGATAAGGCGGGCGAGAAACCCGCCCACCGAAAGGATAAGGTTTCCTGATCAACGCTAATCGGATCAGGGTTAGTCGGGGCCTAAGGAGAACCCGAAGGGGATATTCGATGGACAACGGTTTAATATTACCGTACTTTTTATAACTGCGATGTGGGGACGGAGTAGTGACACTGCCGCGATCTGACGGAATAGATCGTTGAAGGGCGTAGGTATTGGGACTGTAGGTAAATCCGCAGACTCAGCTGAAACCCGATAGTACCGCAAGCCTTCGGGTAAGTGGATAGCGCAGGTAATCAGACTTCCAAGAAAAACCGCTAAGCTTCAGGTTATAAAAACCCGTACCGCAAACCGACACAGGTATCCGGGAAGAGAATTCTAAGGTGCTCGAGTGAATCATGGCTAAGGAACTCGGCAAAATGGCCCTGTAACTTCGGGAGAAGGGGCGCTGGTAGCAATATCAGCCGCAGTGAAAAGGCCCAGGCGACTGTTTAACAAAAACACATGGCTTTGCAAAATCGAAAGATGAAGTATAAGGCCTGACACCTGCCCGGTGCTGGAAGGTTAAGAGGGGATGTCATCCGCAAGGAGAAGCATTGAATCGAAGCCCCAGTAAACGGCGGCCGTAACTATAACGGTCCTAAGGTAGCGAAATTCCTTGTCGGGTAAGTTCCGACCTGCACGAATGGTGTAACGATCTGGGCGCTGTCTCAGCCATGAGCTCGGTGAAATTGTGGTCCCGGTGAAGACGCCGGGTACCCGCAACGGGACGGAAAGACCCCATGCACCTTCACTACAATTTAACATTGACATTGGATACAGGATGTGTAGGATAGGTGGGAGACTATGAAGCGGCGTCGCCAGGCGTCGTGGAGTCAACGTTGAAATACCACCCTTTCTGTATTCGGTGTCTAACTCCGCTCTGCGGAGGACATTGTTTGATGGGTAGTTTGACTGGGGTGGTCGCCTCCAAAAAGGTAACGGAGGCTTTCAAAGGTAAGCTCAATACGCTTGGTAACCGTATGAGGAGTGCAATAGCATAAGCTTGCTTGACTGTGAGACAGACAAGTCGATCAGGGTCGAAAGACGGATATAGTGATCCGGTGGTTCTGCATGGAAGGGCCATCGCTCAAAGGATAAAAGGTACGCTGGGGATAACAGGCTGATCTCCCCCAAGAGCTCATATCGACGGGGAGGTTTGGCACCTCGATGTCGGCTCGTCACATCCTGGGGCTGGAGAAGGTCCCAAGGGTTCGGCTGTTCGCCGATTAAAGTGGCACGCGAGCTGGGTTCAGAACGTCGCGAGACAGTTCGGTCCCTATCTGTTGTGGGCGTTGGAATTTTGAGTGGGGCTGACCTTAGTACGAGAGGACCGGGTTGGACTAGCCTCTAGTGAATCTGTTGTTCCGCCAGGGGCATTGCAGAGTAGCTACGCTGGGAATAGATAAGCGCTGAAAGCATCTAAGTGCGAAACTAGCCACGAGATGAGAATTCCATATAGGATCGTAGCAGACTACTACGTTGATAGGTTACAGATGTAAAGGTGGTGACATCAAAGTCGAGTAATACTAATCATCCGAAGCTTTCAAGAGCATAGAACTGTTGTTTGTTCTTCCTAACTAACTTCTTTCAATAATATGTCATTGTTATGGACAGTTGCAGTATGCCGTAAGGTAAGTACAGCGGGATGTCCGTTAACATTAAAAATATTCAGGTGCCTATATCGGTGGTGTCCACCTCTTCCCATTCCGAACAGAGAAGTTAAGCCCACCAGAGCCGATGGTACTGCGGTAACACGTGGGAGAGTAGGTCGGTGCCAGATCTTAAAAGAAACCCTGTAGCTAACAGCTGCAGGGTTTTCTTGTTTATAACCGTTTTTATTCGCAATTAAACCACGATATACTGCGCTAATTCTACTCATACCTTCCCATTCTATGAGAAGTTAATCCGATTTTAACAGTTTTCAAAATTGGTATGGAGAGTTCCTGTTAATGGATGCGCTGGAACGTTCGCTGAACATTGGAGATCAGCTGGGCATGCTTGCCGTTGTTGTTGATCCAATCGATGAAAAGGCGGTTAGCTTTTATAGAAAATATGAATTTATCTTTATTCCCGGTAACGGGAAAATGTTCCTGACACTGGAGACCTTCAGAAAGTCTTAGTGCTCCAATTTATATATCTTTCCGGATCGGGGTCATATCTAATGAATACTTTATCGAATCATTAAAATGCATTTTTCTCTATATATATTCTGTTATAGGAGATTTCAAAATAATCCGGCTATATTGCCTTTTAGTTATCAGCCCTGCGAACGGATTTATTATTGTCCCATATTGCAGATTGGTTGTTACAAGCAATTATAACTTTGGTTTATTTAAAGCAAAAAAATGAAACGCTACTTTTATATATTAAATGTTCTTATTATAATTTTATCCGGGTGTTCGGCAAAAGGGCAGTCTGTAACCGACAAATTAGATTCTTTATTTAATCAGCTGAATAAAGATAGTCTGATTAGCGGCTCTGTTTTAATTGCAGAGTTCGGAAAGCCTGTTTATGAGCGGTCTTTCGGTTATGCCAATCTTGAAAAGAAACAGGTTAATGGTGCTCAGACTAAATTTGAACTGGCCTCTGTTTCCAAACAATTCACGGCAATGGCAATTATGCAATTGGAGGAACGCGGAAAGCTAAAATACAGCGATAAGATCCAAATGTATTTCCCCAAACTTCCATATGCAGACATAACGGTAAAAGATCTTCTTCAGCATACCTCAGGATTACCCGATTTTTTGGGATGGAGCAGTGATATGGTTAACATCAAAAAAATGAATACCAATCAAGACATTTTGCTTGCCCTGGAGAAACATGTTAAGAAATTGGCATTTAAGCCAAAAGATCAGTTTTCTTATTCCAATACAAATTATGTATTGCTTGCTTTAATTGTTGAAAAGGTTTCTGGTACCCCATTTAATGTATATCTGGATCAGCATATCTTCATTCCTTTATCGATGAAGAATACAAAGGTTTATGCGCCAAGAGGGAAGGTTAAAATCCCTGATTTTGCTTTAGGATATGTGTATGATGCTGTTAAACAGACATTCGTGGTTAGTGATAGCCTGTATGCAAATCAATATGTGTATTATTTTGATGGTGTAGCTGGTCCGTACGGAATAAGTAGCACTGTAGGTGACCTGCTTAAATGGGATAATGCATTGTATACAGAAAAAATTATTAAAAAAGTGAACCAGGACCGGGGGTATATACCTGCCAGGTTAAATGATGGCAAACCAGCTGCATTAAGCGGCTTACCTTATGGATTCGGCTGGCTGATTATGCCGCCAAACAAGAAAACAGGACAAGTGTATATGCACAGTGGTGGCTATCCCGGGTATCAAACCATCATATCGAGATATCCTGAAAAGCATAAAACCATCATTTTGCTGACTAATAAATGGAACGTTGTGAGTATTTATCTGCTGAATAAGGCCATTGAAAATATTTTATTCAATGAACCATTTGTTATTCCTACAAGACTTCCTTATAAAAAGAGCGTTCAATTAACTGCTGCACAGATCAAGGCAGTTGAGGGAACATATTTTATTAAGATGGCACCACAGGTAAAATTTCAGATCACTTCTGAACTGGATAAAGTATATGCGCAGTTAAGCGGGCAGCCTAAAGTAGAGATCTATGCGGAGAACAATACCGAGTTTTTCTATACCGTTGTTGAAGCAAGATTGAAGTTCACATTGGATAACCTGGGAATGGCGAAAAGTTTGGTGCTCTTTCAGAATGGGCAGGAAATGGAAGCCCAAAAAGAACAATAAGATCAGTTTAGCGGATCTGATTTTGCAGTTATGTTTTTTTGATATTCAAATAGTGTAAGAGCAGAATCGAAATGAATAATGATAATCCCATAAATTGATGGAGTGCAGCATATATCTTATAGTCATTATTCAAACAGTTTAATAGTGTGCCTATTCCTAAGGCACATTGGGCAAAGACGATTACCAAAGGCACCAGGCGGACCACCTCCAATTTTCTATTGATTTTCCATGAACTGGTCTTTATATAAATTAGTATAGTCAGTATGCAAATTAAATACGCAAGACTTCGGTGTATAAATTGAATCGTTACCAAATCGCTGCTGAGGTGATTAATATTAAAACCCTGATTATATACCTGCGCTGGAATATAGGATCCATTAATGGTTGGCCATGTCGGTGCAGCAAGGGCCGCAGAGGTTCCTGCCATGAGTGCCCCATAAAATAGTTGTGTAACTAAAGCCATTAAAAGTAAAAATGACCAGAGATTACATTTTAAGCGGTGCCTCATTTTTAGATCTTTCAGGCTCAATTTAAATGCGATCCATAAGGTATAAGCGAGTAAGAGGATAGCGGCCATGAAATGTATAGACAGCCTGATGTGGTTAACCCTTATATTTGTATCATTTAATCCGCTTTTTACCATGATCCATCCGATTGCCCCTTGTAGCAACCCAAGAAGAAACAATACAAAAATGGGTAAGATCAATGTATTGGAAATTTTTCTTTTAATCAATAAAAAGAAGAATGGGAGTATAAAACACAGTCCCATGAAACGTGCCCAGTTCCGGTGCAGCCATTCCCAGAAGTAGATGGATTTATAATCTTCCAGCGTAAAACTGGAATTGATCAATTTGAATTGGGCAATCTGCTTGTATTTCTCAAAGCTGAGCTCCCATTCATCGGTCGCTATGGGCGGTATAAATCCCATCAATGGTTTCCATTCAGTAATTGATAATCCTGAACCTGTTAACCTGGTTACTCCTCCAAGCAATATTTGAATGATGATGGTGCCGGCCCCAAAGTAGAGCCACGTCGCAATCAGACGATCGTTTTTAGATTTCATAGGTTACTTCAAATTCATTTAATTTTTTCATGCTCATTATGGCAATGTTTTTCAGGCAGATAATAGTGATTGTTTTCAGGGAGATTAACAGCAATTATTTTAAGGATAAATGAAAGACAATTGTTTAGGGCAGATTATCAGCGATTGTTTAAGGGTAAATGAACGACGATTGTTTTAAGACAGATTAACAAGCGATCGTTTTAAGGATAATTGTTTTAAGGGTAAATGAACGACGATTGTTTTAAGGCAGATTAACAGCGATTGATTTTAAGGATAAATGAACGACAATTGTTTAAGGCAGATTTACAGCGATTGTTTGAGGACTAATGAACGACGATTGTTTCAGGACAGATTAATAGCATTGTTTTAAGGATAAATAAAACGACGATTGTTTCAGGGCAGATTAATAGCATTGTTTTAAGGCGAATTAATAGTCATATTTTAAATTGATCAGCTAAGATTGATTTCTTTCAAAATTGCAGATCTGTTCGTTAACAAATATTGATGAAGGTCATGCTTTCAGATAATAGCTGTCATTATTACAGAAATTGAGACTTTATGAGTTGTTGGAATAATCTATTTTTATATTCAGGCATACTTCTGGATGTGATATTATGTGTTACCGGAACATTTAGAAGAGGTAGTTTCAGTTTTTATAAATCTAAAAATATGGTGAACTGGAATTTTGAGCAGCTCGATTAGTATTTTAATTAGGTCGCTGTGGGATTAAATATGCTGTTTTTGGAATACCGTTTTTGATGGATGCCAGTCTATCCATGCATTTTTGTGCAATTCGGGAGCATGGTTTCCAGTCCTGATCAGGTTGCTATTGGATTAAAAAGGGAGATTCCGGAATTAAAAAGGTTTGCCATGAGATCAGGAATATTCCCTTTAAGCATAGGGTTTGGGCTTTTTCGCAAAAAGAGCTGAGAGCCTTACAAGTTTTTCTGCCTGTAGATCATGGGGTTA
>NZ_SNYC01000010.1 GCF_004362715.1 Pedobacter metabolipauper | reverse complement strand
GTATCTCCGTTGTGCAGTACTTCGGGTTGAAATGGGATACCTGTCTTTTTGGAATGTTCCAGGGCTTCATTTTCTATATCCATTGATTCCCATCTGTGTTTGATCCGCATTTCCTGTAAAGCCTCAGTAGCCAGTTTCTGTACATGGAAACGATCAGTTACCCGGGTTGCCTGCGGAAAGCACCTTTTACAGATCAGCTCCATATTACCTGCCATATCCAGGGTGACATCAGTAACTTTTTTCCTGGCCCTTTCCGGGATCCTGTGCAGTACCGAGATTACCGTTTCTGCTTTAGTACCTGCTACAATAGCAACGATGGCACCTTTCTTACCTTTGGCTGCTTTATTGGTAAGGATCGTATAAAGTTCACCATGGGACAGACTGGTCTCATCAATGGAGAGCTGTTCACCCAGATTTTGGGGAAACAGCAGCCATTTTTTTGAATGTGCCTTTTGTGCCCAGCCTTTAAAGTCACTTAAGCAGTCACGATACTGGCGAAGCAGGTTTTTAGCCTTTACACCATAGAATGAGCTAATGGTATCGACACTACTCGGTGCTGTATCGATTGATCTCTTTTAAAAAAGCCGCGAATTCCCCTGTCATTCGCGTTCCCTTTTCTACTAAAGTCCAATTCCGGTAAATTACAGAACCGGTCTCTGTATTAAGCCATCTGCGCCGTCTGATATGAAAAAACACTTTATGTCCACGGATAGGAAAATCCTGGATCACAATTTCAGCAAAGAATCCTTTGGACAGTACTTTAATATTGCTCCATTCCGAAGGAAGGGTATTGAGTTCTTCAAGCTCTATGTGGAAAGTCTCAGAATCTTCAATAACACCCTTGAATTCAAAATTCTCTAATATAAAATCTGGTAGAAATAATCTGAGCAAAGAGGCAGTAGATGACGGCATAAATGATAATGTGGTTTAAAAACGCAAAGCTAAAATTTTAACGCTGCTCCACAACATTTGGGATTGATCCAAAATTCCGATCCTATAGGTGAGTGATTCGGTGAGTAAATTGAAAATTTACTCACCGAATCACTCATAAAAAACTGACATTAAACAGGTTACCAGACTAAACATCTTGACATCTAGTTACTGCAAAGCTAAATTTGCATCGTTGATTCTTATTGCTTTTTATCTGCGATGCAGCTCTTGCCCGAAAATCGGGCTCGGGTTGTTCACTATTAATGTTTAACATTATGAAAACCAATTTCAGCTTGCTCTTCTACATGAAGAAGCCAAAAAATTATCAAAAGGGCGTTGCTCCTATCTATCTTCGAATTACAGTAAATGGTAATCGTTCAGAAGTTACCACTGGCCGTAGTTGCGAACCTTTACAATGGAATGCAATTTCTGGTCGGGGCAATGGTAAGAAAGAAGAAATGAAATCCTTTAATGCATATTTGGACAACCTGCAAAACAAGGTATTTGAAGCACGTCGGCAATTAACTGAAAAGGATGATGCCATTACAGCCGAGCGTTTGCGAGATCAATTTCAAGGAAAAATAGGAAAACAATGCACCTTAATCGATGTATTTAAAGATCACAACCACAAAATGGAAACATTAGTAGGTTCTGAGTTCTCTAAAGGTACTGCGGAGCGTTACAGAACCTCATTAAAGCATAGCGTTGAGTTTTTACAATGGAAATACAAGGTCAGTGATATAGACATTAGAAAAGTAAACCGTGCTATTTTTTATAACTGAATACGATTTTTACTTACGATCTGTACGAAAATGCGCTAATAATTCTGCGGTGAAATACTTGAAGAACTTCGGCAAGATTATTCGCATTTGCCTTTCCAGCGGATTGCTGGCTACCGACCCATTTCAAAACTATAAAAACAAGATTAAAAAGGTTGATCGGGTTTACCTTAATGAGGAAGAAATAAATCAGATAGCCAATAAGCCGCTGACTTCTGGAAGATTAGCGCAAGTAAGAGATGTGTTTTTATTCTGTTGTTACACTGGCCTTGCCTATGTAGATGTTAAGAATTTAAAAAGAGGCGATATTGTAACTGGCATTGATGGTGAAAAGTGGATCTCTATTAAGAGGCAAAAAACAAATGTTCCTTCCCGCATTCCTTTGTTGCCTGCTGCCTCTACCATACTAAATCAATACCAGAATAATCGGATATGCTTGAATACAGGAATGTTACTACCAGTATCAAGTAACCAGAAAATGAACAGTTATTTAAAAGAGATTGCCGACTTCTGTGGTATACAGAAGCAGATCACTTTCCATATTGCTAGGCATACATTTGCCACAACAGTAACCCTATTGAATGGAATACCTATAGAAAGCGTTTCTAAAATGCTCGGGCATACAAATATTCAGACTACACAACACTATGCTAAAATACTGATATTAAAGTTAGTGCTGACATGGCAACGCTTAAAAGTAAGTATGCAGTAATTTAATTTATCGGGTAGCACAATATCTAGCCTTGATTAACGTCTTTATATACGAGAGCGTTAATTTAGATGAAGCGGGAATGGTCGGAGATCATCCCCGGTTTCTTAAATAATCGATAGCATTATTTGCTCTTGTTATTAATTCTCCTTGCTTTTTGGAACCTCAAATTTATCCAATTCTTCTAGAGCTTTTTCTATTATTTCTTGGTTAGGTACGTTATCGATATTATCCTCAATTTCAGCTATATAATCCATCCAATAATAAAATTCATCTTCATTAAATTCAGAAGCCTTTTTATTCGCTGCTCTTTCAATATGTTCTATCATATTAAGCGTTAATGATTTTATTTTTTCATCAGGGTTACTTTCTGCTCCGTCTATAAAAATATTCTTTTCATAGTTTTCAAAAATCTCTGCTTGTTTGATATATCTACCTAAATAATACAAAGCACTTCTCTTTTCAAATATATTATAACTTTCTAATAAGCTTTCTAAAGTTTTCATATTAACCGATTTTAATTATGTCAAATACTGAATGGGGTAAATTTGATAGTATATACTCGTGGGACAAGGGATTTGCTCTATCTTTAACATCGACTTTTTTATAATAGGGTACAGCTTCAATTCTTGAAATCACGCAAAGTAATGGCCTAAACTGTTCATTAGTGGCTCTTTTTGAAATTGTGATTATCTCATCATATGCTTCTTGTGAGATTTTACCAAGAGCAAGCATCGTATCAGCCCCCTTCCTTATTCCTTTTCGATTAAGTCTTATTTTTGTATTATGTAAGTCGGCGCCTTCTATTTCTTTTTTGAATGTATTATATATTTCTATAGGTGATGAACTTGGAGGAACTGTGAAATGTGGAGATTGGTAATCAGATCCAAAATATGGAGTACACCATAAATAATGTTTATCCTCAAAATATTTTTTATTGATATTATATGCCAATGTTGTCATTGTAGAATATAAAATCGGATGTTTAATGTCATTTAGTGTCATTGGATTTTTCGATTAATGGTGTCTCCTAACTTATTTACAAACTATAAATTCTGTTAATTATAACGTTATTTCTGAAATACTACACAGTTTTTCTCTATATACTAAAAATATATTATTCATAATTACAGATTATTAATACAATTACAAAAGGAAGTCACATTTGATACTGACTATGCGCTTGAATTATCATAATCTTCATTGAAGAACTCACTTAAGCTTACGCCGAAACAATTAAGAATACCAATCAATGTACCAATCGTTATGTTAGCACTCCCAGCTTCATATTTACCATATTGAGAACGATTTAAATTATTATCATAAGAAAACTTATCTGGACTAGTATACCCAGCGAACTTACGGAGACTTTTAAGCCGTAAACCTATTTTCTTTAGCTCTTTTTCATTCGTTAAAAGATTCGCATTTGCCATGAAATAAAGTAAAGCAAATACTCCATTTTTACACACTCTATAAAAAGAGTATTTTTATTTGGAGTATTGAAATTATCTAGTTATCTTAGAGTATTAAATACTTGATTATGTGAGAATAAACAACAAATAAAATATTAATGGTCTTGCGGTTGCATATCTGAAGCCGTAACGCAAGACAGCAGAATACCCAGCCTATTTACTAATATGCTATATTTGCGTATTCCTAAAATAGGTGCTGGACTGCTGTACACTCGTGTTACGTAAGGCTTCAGAAACTCTATGCAACCACGAGATGCAGTTCCGCACCTATTTCTGCTTCTGCATCTCCAAGACTCATTTAAATAGTAAATCAATTAAATGAGATCAATATGGAAGCACTAACCACAATCCAACTTCAAAATCAACAAAAGGATTACTCCTTGCTCATCAAGGCGCTTGTTGAAAGATTTAAACCTGAAAAAATCTATTGCTTCGGAAAGAACACCGTATTCAATGCAAAAAAAGCAATTGCTTTATGGAAAATGATCCAGAAACCCAATGCCATTATTTTCTGTTATTGGTAACTGAAAGTCTTGCCAGAATTGAGCATGATATTCAGCACTATGCAAATACAATTTTCACCGCTGGTACAGTTACCATTTTAGCACATGGAAAACAGACTATTTCAGAAGCCCTAACCGATAACAACAGGTTTTTCAATACCATTTGCAGTAGTGCACAAATCGTTTATAGTCGTGATGGTATCTTAGAACGGGAATCAATCCAGCCCTTTATTCCAACCCAAGCAGGTGTCAAAGCCCTAAAACATCTTAATCACCGAATGGAAATGGCAGACGGGTTCCTAGCAGGTGCTAATGAGTGTTTAATTGAAAACCAGCTTAATGTATGCGTTTTCATGTTACACCAAGCCGTTGAGCAAGTCTGTATAGCCTTAATCGAAGTACATTTAGCTTACCGTACAGACGTCCATAACCTGCACCGTCTTTTACGTTTGTGCAATGTTTTTTCAGATGTCCCCTCAAAAATGTTATTCCAATCCGGTATTAAGAACGATGTGAGGTTGTTTGATTTGCTGGTCGAAAGTTATTCAGCAGCACGCTATAAAGACAACTTTACAATAGAGGAAAGTGATGCCCATGCTTTATTCAATAAGGTGATGGCTTTTGTACCTGTTGCCAAAGAAATGTGTAACCAAGGATTGCTGTACTCGATCAACAGGCTGTGACTTGCGGGGTTTGAAATAGCTTGTTTTCATCTAGTTTCGAATAATATTTAAAATTATAATTTTTCTACTACAAATGAACCTCTATTAGCCTATATGTACAGTATTATAGATGATTAACCAGATCTTGATCCACCTATGCAGATACATTGCACAGATAGCTTTTATGTTTGAATTATTATTTAATGGTTTATGACAGAAGAAAAGAAAAAGTTTAGGATACTATCTATAGATGGAGGAGGAATCAGGGGATTAATTCCGGCTAAAGTATTAGCAGATCTCGAATATGAATTGCAACAGGAAGATCCAGAAAAAAAGCTTTATGAACATTTTGATCTAATCTGCGGTACTTCCACCGGAGCTATATTAGCCATCGCAATTGCTTTAGGAATTCCATCTAATGATCTTGTAAAATTTTATAAAGAAAACGCTAAAATTATTTTCCCAAGATTTATCCTTAAATGCCTTCCGACCAAAACAAGAGCATTTTTCAGCGCGATTTATAGTAATAAGAATTTACTTAAAAAACTTAAAGAGGTGTATGCAGCAGCCAATAATGGAGTGGTTCCATTGTTGAAAGATTTAAAGACAAATGTTTGTATTCCGACTTTTAATGGCAATGACGGAGCTATTAATGTTTTGAAAACCAAACATCACTCCGACTACACTAGAGATTATAAATTACCAGCTCATCATGTAGCAATGTCGAGTGCATCAGCACCGATTTACTTCCCTCCTCATTCATTTAGTTTCAAAAACAATTACGGTAGCGGACAAAATGTAAACATGATTGATGGTGGCCTTTTTGCAAATAATCCGGCTTTAATTGGAATTTTTGAAGCTACAGATAAATTAGGTTATAATCTTTCCCAAATTAGTCTATTGTCTCTGGGAACAGGTAAGGGTAGACAAATAATCAAAAAGAGTTGGAAGCCCAAATCTATTTTTTTCTGGCTATTCCCTAATCCCAGAATTGTAGATATAGTTTTGGATACTCAAGCTCAAATAACAGAACAATATATCGCTTTCTTAAATCGAGCTTTAAAAAAGAATGATCTAGCTTTCGATTATTTGAGAGTTCAACACGATATGGCTGGAGATAGCATTGAACTCAACGCTTCGGATAAAAAATCTTTGCAAAGAATGGAGGCTATTGGCGATGAATTATCAAAAAATAACCTTTTCAATATTCTTAAATTTTTAAATATTAAATAATATGGCAGATACTAAAAAACTTTTCCAAGAATTTCAAACAGAAATTTCCCTAACTACTGAAAAAAAATCCAAAATGACTACTTCAAAAAATGCGCTACGTGAACGCATTAGAAAGTATTTTAAGGAAAATCATCCAGAATATATACCAAAATTTTTCATCCAAGGATCTTATAAAATGGGCTCCGCAATAAGAACAAAGGATGATATTTGCGACTTAGATGACGGCATTTACTTTTTCAAAAAACCGGATGTAACTGCAACTACGCTTCAATCTTGGGTTTGGGATGCTGTCTATGGATATACAACTACCGATCCTGAGCATAGAAAAAAATGCATTAGAAAAGTTTTCGCTGGCGATTATGAAATTGACTTCCCTATCTATTACAAAATAGATGGCCAAGAATATATGATTGCGGTTAAAAATACTGGTTGGGAAGATAGTGACCCAAAAGCCGTTGTAAAATGGTTTAATGCTCAAAAAGATATAGAAGGTATGCTCATTAAAATCGTCAAGGACTTAAAAGCTTGGTGTGATTTTAAACGTAATAAAATGCCAAGTGGCTTAGCTATGACAATTTTGGCATCTAATGCAAAGTCCAAAATCATCTTAAATGCTAGGGAGGATATTGCATTAACTGATGTTTTGAAAGAAATAAAAAAAGCCTTAAAAAACAGTTTTCAGTGCATTGTTCCTGCAATTCCAAATGATGACTTGTTTGAACATTATAGCAGTAGTCGCCGTCAAAACTTCTTAGATAATTTAGATTGCTTCATCGAAGATGCAGAAAATGCACTAAAGGAGCCAAATCAACTTAAAGCGAGTAAACTTTGGCGGAAACACTTGGGTGATCGTTTCCCTTTAGGCCAGGATATATCTGAAAATTTATCTAGTAATGCTGCGCTAATTGCAGGAGCATCTACATCAAAACCTTGGGCAAATGGTTAATAGCGATGGCTACAGATTATTTGTTAATCAAGTCGAATTGGTATCTCAAACCAATCCCGGTCTCACTTCTTTTGTAAAAGAAGGGATTCCGGGGTTAAAAGGTGAAATAAATTTAGTTGATGATGGAAATGGTTTAATAGATACTTATTCTGTTGAAATTTTAGCTACAAGCAATTTCCCTAACTCATTTCCGGTTGTGTTTGAGGTTGGAAAAAAAATTCCTATAAATTATGATTGGCATGTTTATGAAACAGACGGCCATTGTTGTATAAAAACTACTCCGGAAGAAATGCTGGCATGTAAGAAGGGAATAACATTGTCTGGTTTCATAGAGGAAGAAGTGAAACCATATTTTTTTAATCAAACCTTCCGAAGATTAAATGGATACTTTTATCAAGAAAGATCTCATGGGTTGAAAGGATGGATTGAGTTTTTCAAAGAGACATTTAATACGACAGATATGAACTTAATCAAAGAAGGATTAAAGTTCATATCAAAAAAACAAAAACCTGATCGCGTGTCATTGTGTTTTTGTGGTAGTGGAGAAAAGTATAGGAAATGCCACAGAGATACGTATGATAAATTATCTACACTTTCAACAACTGATTTTGAGTTTATGTTTGAAGTTCTAGGAATTGATTAGGTTATTTATATCCATATCTATAAGTTCAAGCGTATCCTGAAAGAAATAAGAGGTCAAATCGAAACATAATTTTTTCAGTTGTATTGTTTTATTGCACAGCTATACCTTTCAGCAATTTTGTTTCTAAAACTTTCAGGCGAAATAACTTCAACTAAATCACCAAATGACATAATCAAGCTTTCTAATTCATAATTGGGAATTACTTCGATAGAAATTACTAAATGTTCACCTTCTTTTGATATGTTTTTTTGAGAGCCATGAATCGGTTTAGATAAAACATAAGGTTTTGATTTTGGAGCAAAACGCAAAACAATTTTTTCTACAATAGTATTTTCGTTTAACGTTACTCCAATTACATCTTCAAAATACTCATTAAAATCATACGTCGTATTTTCCACAAAGGACGTTGAATCTTCTTCTATAGTTAATATCCTATCTAGTGCTAGATTATTTATTTTTTGAAAACGATCATTTAGACCTAGCAAAAACCAACGGTTATTATATTGTTTAAGGTAGTATGGGTGAAAAACAAACTTACTTTTATTTTCAGTCTTATAAGATTTGTAACTTATACACAGTGCTTTTTTATAAAGAATAAAATGAAAAAGTCCTCCTAAAAATTCAATCCCTTTTAAATAATTATTATTATCAAAGCTAATAATTGGACTAGTCTCATTTTCCATTAGTATGGAATTTTCCATTTTTGAGCTTAGCTCATTTAGCCATTCGAACTGAGGCATCCCCTTAAAATGAGATAACAATCTCATTGCGGCCTTAATTTGTTCTAATTCAGCTTGATTTAGTGGCTGCTTATCAATGGAAAATCCTTTTTCTGTATATCTATAATAAATTCGTTTTCCTTCTTCAAAACGACCAATTGGAGCACTCCATCCCTCAGAACTTTCCATGTGCTTAATGTCATTTTGTATACTTCTTTTTTTTATGCCACTGGAATCCGGCTCGATTTCTTTTAATGCCAAATCGCAAGCATTTACCAAATCTTCAATAAAATACTTTTTTACTGGGTTAGAAAGGCATCTATCTAATACTCTATATCTAATAAGCGCATTTTTTACAGGAGGCATAATTGAGCATTTTTTTTTAAAGATATAAATTACTATGCAAATAGACTGCACAGGTCAGGGTCACTTTTAACTCATAATCTAAAGTATATCATTATGTACATTTACATAAAAGAGGTCAAAGTCAAAAAGCTAATCTTTATACACCGCTTATCATCGCCCAGCACAAAGTTACCTTAAGCACAAAAAAATAATTTCTTGTATAAACAAAAAAATCATTTTTAATTTGCACTTTAGTCAAACCAAAAAATATAAATGGCTTTACTCTCTCAAAAATCTGAAATGAATTATGCTTCTGCGGGACATCTCCAAAAACTAACATACTATTGTTCAGTTGTCCATTGCTCTTATTATAGTTCCGTACAATTGATGAAACATATTCTCTTAAATAAAATTGGAAAAACTGAAGCAGAAATCAAGTCGGAGAGTTCTTCTACATCAGGCGGATCACATGTTTACATGATTAATGAGACATTTAATTATTTAAAACTTAAAAACAATAAAGACTTAGCCCTGTTCTATAATAACATTAACAATTTAAAAAAATTACGCGTTGAAGCTGACTACGGCGAAATTACCATTGATCACGATAAGGGAAAAAGTTCAATACATCTATCAGATGAAATTAACAAAATATTAAAAAGCACTCTCTAAAATACTATGACCTCAAGAGAATATATAAAATCGAAAATGTCAGCTCTAGTTAAAGATATTAAAACTTTGAAGGCAAGTTACAGCTTTCACGAATTATCGTCAACACATTCGGTTGAAGTAATTCCGAATGAAATTTATCATTCTAATGACGTTTTAAAGGCTTGGGAGCTGAATTTTATTATTGGATTTATTCAAAAATTTCCTAACGAAAGTCTATGCATATTAACTGATGACGCTATCTTGCCAATTGGGCATATAGAATTTAGCATTCTTGGAAAGGATTTTAAAGAAGCATCGGATAATTATTCTGCCAATCAAGAGTTAGTCAGTCTGGTTTTTGATAATCAGTTTTATGATACTCTAAAAGAAATTTTCGTCACTCATAGTCCAGTGATCTTGGAGCAAATGTCTTACAATCAAAAAATCATTGATGTAAATACACTTCCTTCAGCTTATAACATTTTAGAAAATATTATAATAGAAAAGGCTAGCTCCTTTAAAGAGTTTGAGAATGAAAATCTTGATTGTGAGAATATTTACACTTTGGCTGCCTAAACTATGTCTCAAACACCCTCATTTCAAATCTCAGAAATCTTTTTATTGGACAGCCAATTTAAGCGTGAGCACAAAATTGATTTCCAACATCCTTCTTTCAAGAATAAAGTTTCAATAGAAACTGATTATAATTATAACGAGGAAAATAAAATACTTGAAATCACCGTTCTACTAAATTTTTCAGCAGGTATAAGTAATAAAAAATATATTTCTGCAAAGATTATTATGGTAGGAATATTTAATTGCTCTGGTGATGCCCAATTATCGGTAGAACAATTCTCGAAAGCTAATGGCCCTGCAATCATGTTTCCATTTTTAAGAGAACACCTGGCTTCAGTATCATTGAAAGCCGGGATAAAGCCAATACTTTTGCCCGCAATTAATTTCATTAAACTCGCTGCTGAAAATAAAATAAAAAAAATAGCTCCTAAGCCACTTAAATAACCTTATATACTTTAATAATTTTCAGTCTTGACTTCTCCAAAATATTAAATAAATACGGATCTTAACAAGATTCTAATTTCAGTTAGAATCAAACTAGAATCTATAATTAGGGTTAATTTAGTTGAAATAGCTGCTACTATCAATTCTGATGACTTGATAGCTATTTATTAGCGTGATGTTATTGCAACGCTCATCAATTTAAGCTTTGATGTATTATACTCGATATTAAAATTTTAGCTATTCACGATTTGAATTTAAAATAAAATTGTAAAAAATAAGTTAGAAGGTTACACTTTTAATGCATATACTTGGTATTATTTAAATTTGATATATGTTCTCTTTAACCCTAGAAAACTTTAGAAGTTTTAAAAAGCAAACATTCGATTTTAGTAAATTCAATATTCTAATTGGTGAAAACAGTTCAGGAAAAAGTAGCATTCTAAAATTTCTTTTGGCATTGAAGCAAAGTTTTCAAACACCGGCCAGTAGAGAAATTAATTTACTTTTTAAAGGTGAATTTGCAGATTTAGGAAGTTATAAAGAATCCATATATTATCAAGATGAGAACCTGCCATTATCTTTTACATTTTTATTCGATGAAAAATATTTAGAATTTTTCAAAAACTTCATGACTGACAATGGTGAAGAATTAGAAGATCGTAAAATATTAGATAGAATCTTTGATATTCCTAACTTAGGAGAAACGTCTGTTAGGTATGAGTTAACTAGAGAATTAAATGATCATAATTCCATAAAAACGAATCTTAAATGTGCCCAAATTGGAGACTTGTTTATCTATCACTTTCCAGAAGAATCACTAAATGATAAAACATATATTTATCGTCCTCGATGTAGTATTCGTTATTTAGATTACTCGGAGAATATGATATATGAATTTATTGAATTGGAATATCAAAAAGATGGATTTATGACATTGATCACTGCAGGTAGTCTATTAAAACAAATAAGGAAATCTTTAAATATCTCTAACTCAACTTTAGACAAACCAGATCATGAGCTAACTGCCGAAGAGTTAACGAAAAAAAACAAATGCGATACAATTTTTAACAAAATTGCATATTTATTGATTTCCCAAAATTACTTAAGATATTTTCTAGATAGAATAGATTATATTAATCCAATTAATACTCATCCATCAAGGGTGTATCTATTAACTGATCAAAGACGAATTTCATCTGTTAAAGATTTAGATGATGTAATAGAATTTTTTAGCAGAAGAGATAAATTTACTTTAGCAGTTTTTGATGACTTCGTACAGATCTTAAGAGATTTAGGTATTGCCCAAAATCTTGAAATCATTCAAGATGAAAGATTACCCGTTAGAGAACTAAGAGTTAAGGTAAAAGATTTGTTAAGTAATATCAAAGACGTTGGATATGGTGTATCATTACAACTTCCAATTATTTTAAAAGCTCTTTTAGCAGATAGAATTGCCAGAAATAAGAATACCATAATAATGATAGAACAACCTGAGGTTCATTTGCATCCAAGACTTCATGCTGAATTAATAAATGCCTTATTGAAATTATCTAAAAATACCACTTATTTCATTGAAACTCATAGTGAGCATATCATCAGGAAACTACAAGTTCTCGTTAAAGAAGAAAGTCACGCTTTAAATGCAGATGATGTTACTATACACTATTTACTACGAGTAGAGCATCAATCTGAAGTCACCCATCACAAAATAGAGTCGAATGGCTTATTGAATCCGCAATTCCCATCAGGTTTTTTTGATAACTCTTTTACACTGGCTAAACAGTTACTGGACTAATGGATATTCTGCTCTCAAAAGAGGTTTTTCAAAAATACTTTGATAATCTTAATAATCATTCAAAGGACGAATCGTTAACCGATTTATTTGCATTAATAAACAACCATAATAATAGGTTTGTAATTTGCAAAATTCTAATAGAACATCTCGAAAAAAGGAATGAAGGATCAAGTTATGCTCAAGTTTTTCTTTTGCCTTTTTTAACTAATATTATCAATAATCAAAGTATCAATATTAAGCCACAAGCTTCTTCAGGAGAAGATTTAACAGAAGATTTAAAAAACGGATACAAGTTGAATTCATCTATCACAAAGAAAGATATTTTTCTAGTGGTTGCTTTGAAAGCAGACACAACCAGCACTGAAAATAATTATATTATACTAGATGAAGTTAATAAACCCAATAAGAATTGGATCTTTTTAAAATTAGCAGGCTCTCATCCAAATTCTATATCGTTAAGATGGTATGACTTCAATTCCAATAATTTGGTTATTAAAACTTTCAAAGAAATCCTTTCTGTAATATCTTCAGGTTCTCAAGTTGATATTTTTGATAAACAGGTAAACCTTGATCATGCTTTTTTTGATGCTTTTAATCAAAATAACCTAGTCCACTACTACACCCTTTTTGGTGCATATAGGGGAAATTCCGACTCACTGTATAGTAAATTCAAAAGGGTTAAAATATTTACAACTGGAAATCGAAACCATATTCATGAGAGAAGGATACTTGTTAATAACTTAATTATTGAAGTTGATGATGATTTTTGGAATTTACAACCTCAACGAAATACTTGGAAAATTGATGTAACATATTGTCCTCATGTAAGCAATAAAATAAATGAGAAAAAGGGGAGTTTTGTGTACCGCATACGCTGACTATAAGCATTACATAAAATTATTTTTATACTTGACGTAAGAAAACGGTTTTGATGATTAACATAATGACTGCTTATTTTAGTTAATCTTTGCTTTTAATAAATTTTACACTTAAATTTAACTTATAGCATTTGCAGTTATAAAAGAAATTAAAAAAGATGAGTGATTCGGTGAGTCAACAATTAAAAACCTTCAAGACACCATATTAAAGCGGGATTTTAGGCTTGGGTTCAATTCCCCCACTCTCCGCAGAGGTATCAAAACCTACAAAAATCCTGGAATCATAAGATTTCAGGCTTTTTTGTTTTAAAGTGTTTTCACCTATCCAATGAGATCAATAGTATCAATCACCCATTTGCAAAAACAGTCCCTGCTGGCAATCAGACAGCCAATATAGGTTATCGGAATACTAAACAACAGAAGAAATCCAGCGTCCATCCACGCGAGCGAAACCTGCTTACCACGTATCCGAATAATCAAATCAGCAATGAATGCGACAAACATGACAATAAAGATGAATACCAGCAAAAATGCAATACCGAGTCCCACATCGGTTGGATGCTCACTTCTCCTGTTCTCCTTTGCCGCCATTTGCGCAAACAGATAAACGGCCAAAATTGGGACTGCAACTAAAAAAAATCGCTTAAGAAAGGGCTTGAGAAGTTTCATTTTTAAAAATTTAGACTGAAAAATTGACCATATCTCTCCATGTTGTTTATCTTATTCTCGAACACTACCTTTCTACCGCGCTGATTATACACCATTATTCTAGACAAGCCTCGAAGGTAAATTAAATTCTCGTTCTGTAAAGCATGTAAGTGGCAATTGAATTAAAATGACCTAGTAACATTCATTGAAATATACACATTATTGCCAAACCAATGTGATATGCGCCTTTTCGAGCGGGCTTTATTTAAACAATTAGGAAGAGTCAACCGTTATAAGTTAATAAATTGAATTGGGAGATCTATTGTAACGGAAGCCCCATCGAAGCTGTAAAATCAAATGGCAATAATCTTAAAATCACTTCTGATCAATTTTGCCTTAGTGGCGATCAGTTGTAGTGGCTGCACAAGCAGCGACGAGCCAAAAAGAAACGATCATAAAAAAGTGGAGCTCATAACTCAGCAGAAAAATACTCCGGGTCACCTAAATAACCGAAAAAAGAATACCGACAGTTTAGAAAACAAGAAACTGAGATACCTTTATTTTGCAAATGGTGGGATCATTGGCTATTATAATGACGGAACGGTTGTGGGTTGTCCCAGATGTGATTTTAATGCAAGCAACGTTGCGGCAATGATGCACAAAAAACCACATGCAAAATATACCGTTGAGCCAGGTGGGATTTTGTTAATCAATGGAACTGACCAGGAGGTTCCGATGAGTGAGGCTGACGGCTGGGCAATGGTTGATTATAAATGGCACATCAACCCACCCAAAAATTAAAAGACGCTTCCTCAATTATAGTAAATAGTGAAGCGCAAAAAGATATTTACTTATAGTTGAAACTAATATAGCTACTGGTTGTTGATAGCCTGAGAGTTAATTATTAAAAACGAAAATCCAATGTTATCATCTTTTAAAGGCAACGACAATGGCGCTGAAAGTAGCGACCTTAACAGTAAAATCATGAATTCAATAGGACCAGTAATTGCAGAACACTGGCCCAAAATCGAACCTTATGCTGATCAGGCATTAGCCGCTGCTCAGGACGATGCAACTTTCGAAACCCTTGCCCGCAAGATTTATCCATGGCTTCCCATGTTGGTGCGTTTAGCAATAAAAGAAGATAAATTTGTCGCTTTTACCCTGCAACACAAAGGGCCACTTCTTGCCAAACTTGCAGAAGTCAAAAATAAGCATGCAACTTAGTTTAATTGCATGTAAAACGCTTCAGCATCGCTGCAGTGTTTTACATTCGTTTAAAAACAAGTTAAATGTCGAATGGGTATTTGGCCAGCAAAGTGCTGCTTATTTCATTTAGTTTTTCTCTGAATTCTGCTTTATAGTGTTCGCTAATTTCGTTTTCCGTGTTATAAATATAATCAAGCTGTTTATTTAGGTCAGAAAATTGCAGCCATTTTTCAAAGTTCAAGTCAAGCTCTACAAAATTGTCTTTACACATTTGTTCTTTGTTGTGGTCATAAAAATAAATTTTGTGATCAAAGTCCAACAACCAGAGATCTCCTTGACCATTTTGTCCAAATATCCAAAATTGATCAATTTCTCCTTTTGCATAATTTTCAATCCAATAGTCCGGGTCAGAAAACTCTTTTGTTTCGTTCACCGATTGTACACTGTCAAACAATACACATTCTGATGAAATTTCGGTAGTCCTAATTTGAGTTACGATGTCAATGTAAGATTTGTCAAAAGAAAAATGTAAGGATTTAGGGAAATTCCTTACTGCGTGTCTATCCGATAAATGCGCTTTTACAATATCGTCTATTGGTCTAACTGTCAGCATAACATGGATCTTTAAGGTTGAACATAACACAAATATATATGATATCAGTTACTGCCTGACGATTGAATTTCAATGTGAATATTTTCAAAAAAATAACTATTTTTAAATTGCAAAATTAAACTATTGGTAAACTGATCATAAGACCTATAACATACCTATAGAAGATATGGAAACCAACATAAGGACACTCGAAGAACAGAAAAATGAGTTCAAACAAAGTAAACTTTTGGCTACACCAATAGCGGGTTTAATAGCTTGGCTTATAGTCTTTATCTCAGGTTTATTTCTTTCTGAACAAATTACTGTTTGGGTGCTGTTTTTTGCAACAGGCTCAATTGTCTATTTAGGCCTTGGCATCTCAAAATTAACTGGCGAAGATTTTCTTGATAAGAATAAGCCAAAAAACACCTTTGACAGACTCTTTTTTTATACCGCTGCGCAAGCAATTTTAGTGTACTCCATCGCAATTCCTTTTTTTATTGAGAACTATACCTCGCTACCGTTAACCGTTGGAATACTGACGGGTTTAATGTGGCTTCCTCTTAGCTGGATTATCGACCATTGGGTAGGTATATTTCATTCACTCGTTCGTACAGTTTCCGTATTGGCACTTTGGTATTTGTTCCCGGCAAATAGATTTGTATCTATTCCCCTGGCAATTGTCGTTATATATATTATTACGATCATTATTTTAAATAATAGAACGAAGCAAAAAATTTAACACCATCATTGCCATTAAAGAACAAATTGGCTTAATACGAACAGGTATTAATATTCTGATGCCGATATATTAAATGGATACATCAGATCTGCGGTAAACTCCGTCTCTTCAGTTACTGGGGTAATCAGGAACTCAAAGGTTGGCTCCATGCCGGTTTCCTGTTCAGTTTCTCCACCAAGTACAGAAACTTGATACCAGCCATTAGGCAGCGTAATCTTTGTAGTCCTCGTCTTAACCAGATTTTCAAGTACCTCACCCGTAAACCTCCGCAGATATGGAACGGTAAATAAATAAACAGTGCCATATTTAACCTGCATCTTATATCCATCCTGCTGAACCTGTAAACGGCTGGTACTTTTCAACAACTCGGGAGCATCACCCCCCAGATTAAAATATACCGTATATGGATAATTCTCAACGCGCGACAAGGGGATTAATATACCCTCCTCCACTACATGGTCACCATCTATACTAGTCGTAAACTCAGCCATAAGGTCATCAGGCAACTGTTTATCGTTCTTATAGTCCATTAACAGCACAGGATCTCCAATTAAAAAATAGTCTACCAGGTCGTTCAGAACCTCTTCAAATTTTATCAGACTCATTGCATGTAATTAGTTTATGAATTTGCCCCTGCCATGATCAGTTGCTCTGCAATCTCATTATAGCCTTTCAGGGATGCATAATGTAAAGCCGACTGCTGGTCGTTGTCTTTTTCATTTACACTTGCCCCGCGCTCAATAAGCAGTGCGGTTATATCATTAAAACCACACATCGCCGCAACAATCAGCGGTGTTTCACCTTCATTGTTTTTAGTATTCACATCCATTCCTTTTTCAATCAGGAATCTGGCAATCTCTTTGTTTCCCCTTCCACTTACATAATGAAGCACGGAGTTTCCATCCAACCTTTTAAGTGATAAGTCTGCACCAGAATTTATCAATAGCTCAGCTACCCTCAGGTTGTTATTCATACAAGCCATCACAAGGGCCGTTTCTCCATCATCATTGAGTGTATTCAGATTAACAAACCCCGTTTTTAACAATTCATTTACAACTTCTGCTTCATTGTTCCAAACCGCCTGATGAAGTGGCGTGTTGCCTGAACTGTTCTTATCTTCTGCATCACCTACAAGAAGCGAAACAGTATCCCTCAAGCCCCTGCTGGTGGCATAATCCAGCGCACTGTGGCCATCGTTGTCCTTGATGCTTTTATCTGCTCCCTTAGCGAGCAGGAATTTTGTAAATTCTGTTCTTCCAATGGCAAGCGAGTAAATAAGTGGTGTTTTGCCTTCTTTGTCCGTTACATTAATGTCCGCGCCGTTCTCCAGCAATGCACTTGCAATTTCCTTGTTTCCGCTTTGAGAAACGATATGCAGCGGCATCATACTGTTATTGTTGGCCAAATTTACATCTGCTCCCCCCTCTAACAGCAATTTAACAATATCCCTCGCCCCTTTCTGAGCAGCATAAAACAAAGGTGTATTGCCCATTGCATCACGCTTATCGAGATTAATCCCTCCTTTTTTAAGGAAAGTTTGTACAATTCCTTTCTGATTATTTTTACAGGCATTTAAAAAAATTGTATCCATCGTATCGGTGTTTTATATGATAATAATTGTTTAGTATAGGGCTGAATTTATTGCCTTTCTAATAGCCAGGCTACTAAAGGCTCATTGTTCTTTTCGGCAGCATAATCAAGGGCTGATTTTCCCGAGTTGTCTTTCACATCAACCAATAGATTACCAAATTGCTCCAGTAATTCACTGTAGGTTTTGGCGATTGATCTTTCTGAATTGGCACATGCATACATAAGCGCCGTTTTACCGTTTTTATCCCTTAACTCAGTGGATGCACCCTGCTCCAAAATGGTTAAGAGTTCCTTTTCAGCCCTTGGCTGATCGGCAAGACATAAATACATCAAAGCAGAAATTCCATCGCGATTGGTTTTATTTAGATCGGCATCAGCATAAATTGCTTCTTCAATTACTGCCTTAGCCACAGAATTGCCATTGTAAAGTTGTAAGCTATCCGAGAATTTGGCAGAAATTGTCAATAACGTATTTTCCTCATCATCCATAAGCGAGTTGATGTCAAAACCTGCGCTGACAAAGGACTGCAGCATTTTCTGAAAAGCCTTGTTTTGCAACTGGTCGAAGTTGGTATTGATATTTGATATCGGAATATACAAATACCGGAATGGATGCCAGGATTTACTATCCAGCAACATCGGGTCTGCGCCATTTTTAAGCAACAAATCCACGCTTTCAAAATTGTGAAGGATGATGGCAATAGAAAGGGGTGACATTCCATGGTACCGGTCTCCTTCTTTATCGTATTCGTCGTTCAGATTTTCTCCGAGTTTGATCAAAGCATCAATTGCCATCAAATCCTGGTTTATACAAGCCTGGAAAATATCTTGTCCGCCGGCAAGTAAATAGAGCGGTGTGGTTTCCGGATCTGAAAGATCAACCCTCTTCAGCATTGCGCCAATACTTTTCGCTTTATATCTGATTGCTAGATCTATGGCTGTTTCCCCAATATTATTCTTCTGATCAGGATCTAATCCAAGTTCCATGCACAACGAAACAAAAGAAGTAACCTGGGTAAACCTGGCTTGCTTCTCATTAAACCGGGATTGCAGCTCTGCCCTGTTCTGTACATCACGAGCGTTAGCAGGATCAAAATTTGGGTTTTGAAGATTTGCTTCCAAACGCTGCTGTGCATCGTCTAAAGAGGAGACAAATTGCGCTGAATGCCGTGCAGCGATATGTAACAAGGTGTTTCCTTCTCTGTCTACCCAATCGATTTTTGCACCGGCTTCCTGGTATGCCTTAAGCATTTCGTAATAACCAGCTTTGGCACCAATCATCAACGCTGTTCTGCTCTCAGTATTTTTTCTAAGCGGACTTACTTTGTTTGCCAATAGCCGGTTGGTCGTTTCATAAATCCGGCCTTCAGCTATAAAATAGCTGCTGTCAAACTCCGCTTCTGCCATAAGATGAAGTAAGGTATTTCCGTATTGGTCTTCCACACCCATCGCTCTCCAGCCTTGTGAAATCAGGAAATCGATCATCTCAAAATTGGCAAAACCACAAACCTGTTTCCAAACCTGCAATTGTTGTTCTTCAGTTATTTCCGAAAAGGCATCTTTGTACATTTGATTGACCTCAGCCATGTCCTTTCCGTTGATATAGGCATTTCGTATTGCAGTTAAATCTATCATTCTAATTGTTAATTTTAGTTTTTGCTATGGTAACTGCTTGCATTACATTTTTACATTTGTCCATGTCGGGTAAGGTAGAGAGGCGGATAACCTCTTCCCAGTTTTCCAGTTCCAGATTGGCATCAACCAAAAGCCTGCGGATCCTTAATTTGACAACTGATGCATTGAGGCTAACTATATTCTCGGTAATCGCTGATTCATGAGCATTATGTTCGTATTCATGTGCTAACAATACATCGGGCACACGGGAGGATTGTTTTGAAAAACCAGATGGAACAGCCATATGTTGTATGGCTTCATTTAAAACAGAAATAGTTTGCAGGTATTCTTTAGCAGAAAAATGGCACAATGCCATATTGTAAAGTCTGGCAACAGATGGATTCTTTGCTCCATCCGTCAATTGTTTAAAAATAGAATAGGCCGGTAACCATTGTGAGGAATTGATGCACAAGGCACCTTCTAAAAATAATTCGTATTCATTCAGCTGAATATCTGCTTTTGGGTTGATGAGCATAACTCTTTATCTGCGTTAAGTATAAATCTTTAACAAAAAACAAGAGCTATAAGTTTTACATTTCCCAGAGAGGAATTAATTTTCACCTTACTCCATTGAAGTGAAACATTACGAGTTAACAATTGGATTGACGTTTCAAGCGATTAGAATTGAGGCTATTCTTTCTTTTTTTATATCTTTGTAAAAAAAATGACCATGCTATATCTAATTTTTACACCATTTAACCTCAATAGCGACTCTTGTTCGTTAACAGGTTCAGGCATGAAGTAATCACCGGATTCCAATTTCAGGAGGGCTTCACCTTCAACACCAATCAATAAATTTTAATAATAACCATTTGTCAAGGTTAATCCTTGCAAATACAATAGATCCTTATGGAGATTTTATATACTGTGGATGAGAAATATCTGCAAGCAGTAGATGAACTGACTTTTGGAGAGCTACCAAAATCACTTCATTTATTTAATGAAATAATAGACATTGATCCAAATTATGCCAGGGCGCATTATCAATTGGGCTATTGCTATTTTTACGAGTTTAAAAACTATCAAACTGCTGGATACCATTTCAAAAAATGTGTAGACCTGGATCCGGTATTCCCGGATAGCTACGTTGATTATTTAAAACTTTTAGTTACGCTAAAAATGGATAAAGCAATTTCCACAACTGCCGAAAAAGCATTACTGGTACCAGGGGTAGCCTTGGGAGAAGTTCATGAATTACTGGGTAAGTATGCCGAACAGCAACAAGATTTTGTTGCCGCAAAAGAACACTTTGAAAAAGCGATACTGGTTACTACTGACCAAACTGAATATGGAACTTTTCAGGATCATATTAAGCGTATATCGGCAAAGCAAAATTCAAAAGCGAAAATAATGTATACGTATACAGATGAGTAATATCTTTACCAACGCCCGCGAAACCATAAGATTAGCGGGCTTTTTTGTTAAAAACTTTTGCTGATCAATTCTAGATAGTTTTCATTATTGGATCTCTTGAAAATGATGTCCCGGCATTGGTTAAACTGTACGAATGCCTTTAACGCTTCGATGAACTTTTCAATAATGACCTGGTCGGGATCAATAGGTTCAAAATGGATATTATGTACAATCAGCACTTTTTGTTTTCTGTCTGCTTTGGCATCCATCCTTGCAATAAATACATCCCCGGCAAGAACAGGTAAAGAAAAATAACCATACTTACGTTTCGGGGCGGGCACGAAGCACTCGATCTGGTAATCAAAATTGAAAAAATCCTTCAAGCGGTGACGGAAAACATTGAGAATATCAAAAGGTGAAAGGATGAAGACCTCATTTGACAGTTCAATGTTGGTTTCCTGATTGGGCAGCATATAAAGCGGGCCTTTCAGGTCATCTACAAAAACCAATTTTACCTCGCCAGTCTGAGCCATTTTTTCCAGTTCCTTCTTTACCAAATTACCCTTTACATGACGGGCACGCCAGGCCATTTCTTTGGCAGATGCAATGCCGAGCGCACCTAAAGTCCGGCAGATAACAAAGCGGGCATATTCTTCTATTGCAGGCATGGACAGATCTGTATCCTGGGGTACTAAGTTGAGCGGCAGGTCATATACTTTATGGAAGGATTTGGTACGGCTGATCATCAGGTTTCCATCGAGGTAAAGTCTTTCGAGCGCAACCTTAGCGGGTCGCCAGTCCCACCAGCCAGAGCTGGCTTCCTGTCGGTCATTGTCAAAATCTCCAACCATAAGTGGCCCCTCACGTTCCACCCGATCAAGAATCTGCTTCATCAAATTAATTTCCGGCTTAGTAAGCGGCTTCCGTTGTGTTTCAAAAGCTTTTTTTACAGGCAGAGAATAGCGGAAATCGTACATGGGAAGATATCCCGCGTCTGAAGTCACGTACTCAAAGATACGGCCATCTTCACAAAGATTGGCCAGCCATTCCGTTTGATAGTCAGGTATACGCGCGGCCATGACGTGATGATGGGCACGCTCCACAACATAGTTTGTATCCAGCTGTACAAAACCCAAATGGTCAATTACCCGATAAACAGCCTCAATTCCCAGCCCGAATTGTGCTTTATGAGCAAGTCCGGCGGCGTTAAGAATGATCTTCCGCGCTTGCTGTTTGGTAAGAACAATAGATTCCATTACACGACAATATTGTTAAATAACCCGGTTCCATGCCTGGTTTTGGTAAAAGCTTAATATTAGTTTTTGAGAGTCAGCAATGGTAATAAATTTAATGGAAGTTTAACACCTTATCGCATGATAGATCGCGTTATTTAAAATAGTTCTAAATAAATTTGGCGGTTTGAAATTGCGGGATTACTTTTGCGGCCTGGAATTAATCTAAATAAGCTTATGAAATATTTTTACACAATCGTATTTTTATCTGCGCTCTTACTCTCAAACTTTACGCTCTCTGCTCAAACTGCTTCTGGAATTGCCAATGGCTCTATCCGGGGGAAAGTAAAAACTAACGATGGTCAGCCCGCAGCTTATGTCACCGTTCAAATTGTTGAAAACAACAAGAAAACGGCCACTAACGAATCTGGGGTTTTCGTTTTTAATAATCTTAAAAGCGGTGAATATACCGTTAAAACTTCATCAGTTGGTTTGCAGGTACAAACCCAGAAGGTAACGGTTACTGATGGGGAGGCTACAACGGCAGACTTCACATTAACGGAAAGTGGTTCTCAATTGGATGAGATTGTGATCTCAACTTACAAATCACCAAATACAAAATCAATCCGCACTGGTAAGATCGACATTCCATCAAGAGATCTCCCACAGGCAGTTCAAATTATTGGTGCGCAGATCATTGCTGATCAGCAAGCAAACCGCCTGAGCGACGTGCTAAAGAATGTCAATGGAGTTGCCTATGGTGAAAACCGCGGTGGCGTAAGTGGCGAAACGTTCTTTGCCCGCGGTTATAGTCTTGGGGGTAATAATGTATTCAAAAATGGCGCACGCACCAGTACCGGTGGTATGCCGGAAACAAGCACACTGGAATCTGTAGAGGTTCTAAAAGGAAGTGCTGCATTGCTGTATGGCGGTGTAAGCGGAGGTGCTGTAGTTAATATGGTTACCAAGAAACCTAAGTTTGAAAATGGCGGAGAGGTGTCTTTCCGTACAGGAAGCTACGATCTGTACAAACCAACGCTTGACCTTTACGGCCCAATCAGTCAAAAGCTGGCTTTTCGTGCAATCGGTACGTATGAGAAAGCTGCAAGTTATAGAAATAGCGTACATGCAGACAGGGTTTATGTTAATCCATCATTGCTTTATAAACTATCTGATAAAACAGAGATCGTGCTTCAGGGCGATTATTTAAAAAGTGACTTCACCCCTGATTTTGGGATCGGGACCATTGACAATAAAATTGTAAATATCGGTCGTGGGTCTTACATCAATGCACCATGGGCATACAACAACACCAATACTGTTTCTTCACAGCTAAGTATAGATCATCAGTTTAATGAAAGCTGGAAAATAAATGTACTCGGATCTGTACAATCTTACAATAGAGATTATTATAGTGCAGAACGTCCTTTCGCCAATACAGAAGGTATTGCCTTGCGTAATGTTACCCGTTCAAAAACGGAAGAGTTTTCTTACAATCAGCAAATTAACTTAAATGGTCAATTCAATACTGGCAGCATTAACCACAAATTGTTGGTGGGTGCTGATGCCGATCAATCTAAAACAACATCTAATGGTTTTGTTTACGGACCTTCCGGTGTTGCCTCATTTAATTACGGCAGCGTAAACCTCCTCGACCCATCTACTTTTGCAGGAACAGGAATTCAGCCTGAAGCAACCAATACTACCAGAACGAATGCCCCGATCTACAGAATGGGTGCTTTTGTTCAGGACCTGGTTTCATTAACTGATAAATTTAAGGTCTTGGCAGGTATCAGGTATACTTTTCAGAAAACCCCGGCTACCAGCATCAATACACTAGCTACAGGGGTCAATTCAAAAGGAACAGCTGTAGGCAAAACAGAGAAAGCATTTTCTCCTAAACTTGCTTTAATCTATCAGCCGTTAAAAACAACTTCGGTTTATGTGAGCTATGCAAATAATCTAATTGCAAATACCGGTCTTGATATCTATGGTGCTACACTCGATCCTTCTCTTGTTGATCAATACGAGGCAGGTATCAAAAACGACTTCCTGGATGGAAGGTTATCGGCAAACATAACTGCCTATAGCATCAAAAACAGCAACTTTGCACAGCAAGCACTTGTAAAAGCTGATGGTACAGGAAATGGGGACAGTAATGTGAAAGAATTAAATGGTAAAACATTAAGCAATGGTGTAGAATTTGACCTGACAGGGAACATATTACCGGGACTAAATTTTATTGCCGGCTATAGCTATAACTTCATTCGTTATACAGAAACCAGAGACAAAACTGTAATCACTTACGATGTGCCTGTTACAACGGCAAACCCAACTGGCAAAGCTACTTCAACAGTCGGCGGCACAGTTGAAGGGCAGCGTTTGGTAGGTACAACCAAGAATACGGCAAACGGATCTCTATTCTATACCCTTCAGGATGGTAAGTTAAGAGGTTTAAAAATCGGGGCATCAGCCTATTATACAGGAAACCGTAATGGCGGTTACAACGACACCAAAACTCAAACTGTTAGCAGACTAATACCTTTAAGTGGTTTTACAACGTTTGACCTTTCTGGCGGGTATTCCTGGAAAAAGCTTTCGCTTCTTGCCAAGATCTCAAACATTACCAATGAATTGAATTATTTTGTTCATGAAAATTATAGTATCAATCCGATTGCCCCACGTCAGTTTATTACTACGTTAGGTTACCGGTTTTAAATCTATCATAAAATGAATCGTGTGCCGGCTTGAGAGACCAGCAGGCACATAAGACCAAACCATCAAAAAGCCTGAGATCGTAAGATTTCAGGCTTTTTTGTTTATATTGATGTGGATCATCGTTTAAAATTTTATGTACCTTTCGGTATCTCTATGAATGGTTATGAAAAGAATTAAATGTTAGCCAATAATCCTAAAGTCCACTTATTATCTACCTGCAACGTTGCGGCCGCGTATAAAAGTATTAATCAAACCTGGCCTGCCTAATTGTACTTCTTCTCTGCCGGCCTATTTAAATCAACCAATCGGTTAATCACGTAAGGTAAATGGACCTTAACTTCCGGCTTTCCGGCAAATACCCAGGGCGGCAGGAAACTGAAAGTCTCATTGATCTTAAAATCCAGCAACTTCCTGGATAAATCCGTATGATCTACTTTCTTCAGTTTAGACTCCGGATTTGTCTTTACAACAAATGGATAGACAATGGCATTCTGTAAATCGTAATCGCCGTCGAAACGGCTCAACGAGAAAGAACTCTGGTGATCAGGAGACACAGAAACCGTCGCCAAATATTCGTAGCTCACAAACGTATCCCAATAGTCCGATGGCATTTCATGTAGATCCTGGAGTAAACTGATCGCAAACTTCTGACCGCCCAATGGTGCGGTTTCACCGATCATTGCCTCATTAGAGAAATAAAAAAAGAAATACTCGCCTGAATTATCATTGCGCATAAAGCTGCCGGATTTACGTAAACCGGGCCTATCTTGTTTTATATATTTAGAAGTAGCAAAATCATACTGCACAGCAATTTTACTTCCATTATAAACATCCCACAAATTCACAGGCTTGCCCTTATCATATTTCCCCTGAATCATCACTTTCCCATTACTATTGTAAAATACCCACTCCTGATCTGGCTTTCCCTCAACAAAAGAGGCACTAAGCTTTGCCTTCCCATTGAAATAGAAAAGTTCAGATTTACCATTTAACTTCCCATTAACATAGTTTACCTTCTTGATCACCCCACCCTTTGCATTGTAGGTTGTCCATTCACCATCCTTATTGCCATCTTTAAAAGCACCAGTTTCGTTGATCTTTCCATTGCAGGTTCGCTCATACTTTCCATTTAAAACAGGAGAAATTTGGTCAACCTTATCTATACAATTACAGAATTTAAGCTGCTGGGTTTCCTGAGCAGATATAGATAGCGTTGTTACCATGAACAACAGGAGGGTGAACGTTAATTTCATGAATCTAAAATACTAATTTTTAATCGAGACTACCAATCTTTTTCCATCCTCCACACGCATCTCCCAGATCTTTTCAATCTCTTCAATAGGTACAGTTTGGACGTCAACTTTTAGCTTACCCTCAGCGGCAAGCTGAAGCATCTCAGGAATAATTTCCGAGATCAGTACTTTCATCTGCTGTTTTGTCCAGCTCCCCATTCCGGATCCAGTCAAATGCAGGTCTACACTTCGCAATATTTCTGATGATAGTTGAATTTTATCGCCGGCCATTGAACCTACGGTAACGTAATTGGTGCGATGCGTGAAATTACCATGGCCTTTAATGGCCTCCAGGATTAATTCTGCGGGATGCCCCCACAAATAATCAACAACGGCATCGATCGGAGTTGCTTTATGTATTTCCTTTAAACGTGCCACAAAACTTTCATCGTCCTGCCGAATAGAAATCACTTCATCAACACCCAGACCCAGTAAATAGTGTAACGATTGCTCGTTCCTGCCAGTAGCAATGATTTTCTCTGCGCCATAGTGCCTTGCCAACTGAACGGCAATCCTGCCTGTAAAGCCGGTAGCCCCATTGATCAGTACAGTATCACCGGCCTTAATTTCCGCCCGGTAGCGTAGTGCCATCGCCGAGCCAGCAACCGCATTGGGTAAAGCGGCAGCTACCGCCAAATCAATACCATCTGGCAGTATGATCATTCTGCTTTTTTCAATCACAGCTTTTTCTGCCATCATCCCGGTTATACCGAGCGCAAATACTTTAGTGCCGTCTTCCAAAAAGCCAACACCATCACCACCGATTACTTTTGCCGTACTGAGGTCGCCTTCTGTCGAATAGTGTGTGCCGCTTGCACTCGATTTATCGAGGTGTTTAATAGCCGCAGCCTGAACGGTCATGATCAGCTGTTCTTCATTATTTATTTCAGGCTCAGGGAAGTTTTCTACATACTTTGGAATTCCGCCTTTTTGAAACATTACTATTGCTTTCATCTTCTTCTTTTTATGTCAATGGATGTGCTTCCATTCTATTTCTTTATACAAAGGTAGAGGACAGCATCACCAGCAAACGATAACATTTGTTATCAAATAGACGACTTGGTTCGGACAAGTTTGTTTTTAATCCGGCTAAGATGTACGGAAGAAATTCCGAGGTATGAGGCAATGTAATGTTGCGGAACGCGCCTCACAATTTGCGGACGTTCTTTGATAAGATTTAAATAACGCTGTTCGGGAGAATCACGTATAAATGTGGAGAACTGTTTAATGTAATCAAAAGTACGTTCAAAAACCGTATCAATAAGTATATCGCGCAGTCTGGGAATCTCTTTGATCTCTGAAATGATCTTATTTAGGTTTTTTTTATCAATCCACCAGATAATGCTGGGTTCAATAGTTTCAATCGTAATTGAACTCGGAATATCTTTTCTAAGGCTTTCAATAGAGGAAACTGTATTATTCTCAAAGAAGAATTGAACTGTAACTTCCTTTCCGTCGTAATTGTGCCATCCCCGGATACTACCTCTTTCAATGAGAAATAGCTTATTGGCAACATCACCTTCCTTCAGTAAACTTGTTTTTGCAGCGACTTCAATACGCGTAAAATACCCTTTATATGCAACCCACATCTCTGCATCTGGCGATAACTTATTTTTAAGCTGTTCGAACATCCCTGAGTTAGTCATGATTACCATTGCTGAATGATAATACCCAGCTGCATATCCATTAGCGCAAATTCTTTGGCACCCCATGGCCTAAGCGTTACTGTTTTAAGATTAGGATGTAAGAACTCAGCATGCGATGCAGATACTTTCCTGTAAACTTCTTCAATATCACTGGTCACCAGCCGGAATTCAGGATGGTGTTCTTTCGCCAGAATTGCATCTTCAAACAGATTTATTCTTAATCCGTCCTTTTCCAATACACAAAATCGCTTTAAGGAACCCAGTTCGTTATGCGTAACTTTAAACTCAAGACAATCGACAAAAAGCTTTAAACCTTCATCGATATCTGTATAAAATACATTGGGAACCAATTTGATAAAATCCATATGTGCGTCTTTAAGTGCAAAAGTAAATTTAAACAAAATCAGCAGATCCTAACAATGTCTTTTATCCGGAAAATGAGTTCTCAAGGCTATTAATCGCCGGGGTTATCAAATCATTTTAAGACGAAGTTTAAGACGAAGAGATATAAAACAAAAAGCAGCATTACGGTTGATCAATGCTGCTTTTAAGTTTGCCTAAGATTTAATGACCCAATTATTTAAGATTGCCCGGTTCATTGATCCAGCTGTCGTACGGTATCTTTCCAATACTTGCAGCTTCACCTGGTATGAGTGAATGAGTTTCCAGCTTTGCTCCATAATATGGCGCATCTCGATCACTAACTACTTCCCGCTCGTCTTGTTTCAGCAGCATGTATTTTTTCACAAGATCATTTAAACGGAACAGCTCCGGACCTGCAACTTCAACAGTAGCATTTAAGGGATTGCCCAGGGTAATCTCTGTCATTTTCGCAACCACATCATCTGAGGCTATCGGCTGTACCATCGCAGTAGACATTACAATTGTATCATCCTTTGTTCCTGCTTGTACAATACCGCTTACAAATTCAAAGAATTGGGTGGCATGAACAATGGTATAAGGAATGGCTGATGCTTTGATCAGTTTTTCCTGGGCAAGCTTAGCGCGAAAATATCCGCTTTCCTGAAGGCGCTCCGTTCCAACAACAGACAAGGCAATGTGATGCTTAACACCAGCTATAGCTTCTGCTGCAAGCAGGTTTTTACCAGAGGTTTCAAAAAATGCCAGCACTGCAGCGTCTTCAAATGACGGAGAGTTCGCAACATCAACTACAATTTCTGCACCTTTCAGCGCGTCGGCCAGACCTGCTCCAGTGATGGTATCGACACCAGATTTTGGTGATGCCGCAATAACCTCATGTCCAAGTGTACGCAGACTTTTAACCAATTTAGTTCCAATGAGGCCAGAACCTCCAATTACTACAATTTTCATTTGATATATTTTAAGTTTATATCAGAATGACAACTGGATTATCAGAATTGGACAAATTGTTTAATTTATTTATTCATGGACTTTGTTCAATATTTTAATTCCGGCAATAAACGGCCTGACATTAAGGCAACATCAATGAAATGAGGTTGTTATTCTAAAAAATAAAGTCTATTTTAGTCATACAATGAAACTAAAGCGGCTCTTTTTTCTTATACTCGCATTTGCCTCAAGCAGCGCTACGGCACAATTAACCCCTAAACGGGTAATCATAACCGGACGCATCATCAACAGTACAGCAGAAACACCAAAGGTTTTGGGCATTAACTTTCTTAATCCCTTTGATAAAAACCGTAAGAGTGCTACTCCAGACAGCCTGATGGGATTTTCAGTTCAGGAATATATGCCCCTTACACAAAACATGACCATCGCTTACAACGATACCTTCATCAATTTATATGTGGCACCCGGAGACTCTGTACATCTGGTGATCGATGCTGCTTTACTTAACCAGCCCAACTTTAAATGGTTAAGTATTTCTGGAGACCATGCTAAACTAAGCACACAATTAAATTTGTTCCATCATTTTTTGGCCGGGCTTCCATATCAAAAATACAACTATACCTGGTCCGTACCAGAAATGTTCCAGGTGGTAAAAAAAGACTATGACCGTTATTTAACAGCAATCCATCAATATGCAGCACAGTACAATATTGACCCCATAATAATTAATTTTTTTAAAAGAGATGTGAAGTATGGAATATCCAATTGGATAGCTGACTATGTGGATGCCGGCAGCGATTCAACATCTACCAGATCTGAGAGAATAAATATGTTTAAGAATACCTTTTTTGAATTGGGTAATGATACCAACTTTATCACCATGATGTATCCCTATCATCTGGAATATTATGCAAGCTGGAAAACAGGAAGCAACGGTTTAATAAACGAAGCAGTAAAACCAGAACACATTAAAGAAGCCCTGGAAGCAGGCGCAAAAATACTTCTAAAAGAATCTCCCGGTATTAGCCGTGATTATATGATGTTCAGCTATCTTTCATCTTTGATCAATAAAACACCAGCATTACAGCATGAAATACCTGCACTGAAAAAGTATTTTACAGACCCAGCCATTTACCAATATTTTGAGCTTTCAGTAAACAAGGCGAATAATTTGACCATCCAGAAAACAGTACTGTCGAAAATTCAATACCTGGAAAATGATGAGGTATCAACGATACCAAATGTCGATTTTTTAAACTTGTTGTCAACAAAATACCCAGGCAAGGTAATCTACCTGGATGTATACGCCACGTGGTGCATGCCCTGCCTTAAAGAAATGGAATTTGCTCCGGCATTGCATGAGAAATTTGCAGGCAAGGATGTAGTCTTTGTAAATCTCTGCTTGCAATCAACCGAGAAAAACTGGCAAAAACTAATTAAAGAAAAGAAGATTAAGGGTGAGAATTACTTTCTTGACGATGACAATTCAAAAACATTAATGGGGAATTTTAATATCGGTGGATTCCCTGCTTACCTGTTAATTGACAATAGAGGAAAAACTAAAACAGCCAATGCTTCCCGACCTTCGGAACTGAAAAAGTTATCAAAAGATATTCAGGATATACTTTCAAAGTAGATTATTTTACTTTGCTCCAAACTTCATAGATCTTAGCCCCTTTACTGCTCAGTCCGCTGTGGTGCCAGTCGCCATTTTCCAGTTTACCATCAAAGCTCAGTGAAGCACCAACACGGGTATTGTCGCGTGAAAAGAATTCGATGTTCTCTATGTACTTACCATCTTTAAATGTATATGAACCTCCGCCAGTGCCAGAAAATTGTTTCTTAGCAGGATCTATGGCTACCCACTGAAATTTTGTCCCAGTCAGCAGCTTATAGGTTTGGCGTGTACCAGCCTGATGGATTGCCTCAACCTTACCATCCGCTCCCATCCTGCCTGTAATGTGCCACACCCCTGCAATAGCAGCCTTACTGTCATCCACCCGGTTAAAAGCAATACGGCCTTCAGGAATCTCAATAACGAGTTGAGTTGCCGAAACGCTAACAGGCACATCCATAGTGGTACCTACTTTTGCAGAATCTGAACTGTTAAAGAGTATGCTTGCTTTAATGGTTTGATTATTTACCTCATATTTCCCACCTTGTGTGGTGATAAATTTATCGCCCTCATACACCGAATGGAAAAAGAATCCATCCTGAAATAATAACTGGTGCGTAGCACTACCCTCGCTAAACCGCCAGGCACCGGTTATGGCAACTTGTGCCTTTAAATTTGAAACCATGATGCCAAACGTAAGCATTGTTAACATTAAAAGTTTGATAGTCTTCATGAGGAAAATGATTAAGGTATTCATAAACAGATACCTTAAAGATAATAAAAATCAGAGATATCAGCATACTATAAAGCCACTGCATAGTACAGTGGCTTTATAAAGTATTTGGCAACAATATTCTCGTGGTTATTTGTCGGTAAAAATGATGGCTTCCGCCTTGATAGAAAAGTCATCGGTAGTTTTCGCATGTGTCTCCCGGCTGATATCTGAGAAAATAAGCGCATTGGCACCTACCTTTTTCGCCCTTTCAATTAAACGGCGCTTTACCAATTCCTGGTTGCTTTCAGAGTCGGTGATGGGTGCGATCATGCGACCAATTACCTTGTATGGCTGATGAATGTCTTTAGCCGCATAAAAAGTTTGAACGGAATCCGTTGGCGGATATTTAGCACCAAAATAAGTCGGGCTCCCGATTGAACATGCAGAAAGGCATAAAGCGATGCCTATTCCGCAAAATAAATGAAATGGTTTCATATAATTGGTTTTTGTGTGTTTAGCTAAAATAAGACTAACCGGATAACAATCAAATTATTATCAGCATTATTACACACAGCTCAATTAACCATTTCTACTATTCTATTTTTTGCTGCTTAACGATCCCTTCAATCTTTGAAAGATCCTTTTTATAATCCTCCGCATTCCATCCGGCAACATATTCGTGCATCGGCGGCATCCCCATCGCCTTGCGCCTTTCGTCAAGATTGTCAATATCTATGATCGGATAGATGTACTTCTTTCCGGTTTCTTTATCTGTAAACCCCTGACTCCCGTAAACCTGTTTCTTACCATTACGCATACAAATCCTGTCTTCAAGAATAGCCAGGTTACTTGATAATATTTCACCATTCTTTTCTGCAGCCCTGATCATTGGCAGATAGTACTCCTGTGTTTTTAAATCCGCATGCTGAATTACCAGGAATAAACCCTGACTACCGGTAATTCCAACCTTTTGAGGCCCCAGCCAACCGTACTGCTTTATAATTACATTAACTTTCAATAAGTTATCTTTATCTGCGTTGTGCATATGACGATAAAGGCTATCTATCACCGCAGCACTTTCATTGCGTTGTTTGGCATTGAAATAAGCCATCCTGGTAGATTGATCGATGTTGTAAATAGAATCTAAACGGTCGGCCAGCTGTTTATCCAGTTTGGCAGGATCGATGCTAAATGAGGTTACCTGACCTAAAGATAAAAGGCTTGAAAATAAGATGGCAACTAAAATGGCGAAAGGTTTCATGATAATAAAGATAGATATTCCTTTACTTAGTACCCTACATAAAGACCAATCTTATTACCTTTGCCAAAATTTAAATATAACCAATGACTAAAATACAACAGGATCCAGTTCTGGGATATATTGTAGATCTGATTAAAGATGCAATAGCAGATGCAAAAGTTGAGCAAAAATCAGAAACCGTAGCAATAATAAAAGACGGAAACGACAGCATCCAGATCGAGCAGACAACCGAGGGCAGCAATATTTCCATTCATATCACAGACAAAAAAGAGATTCTATATAGTGAAGACCTTTTAGAGCCGCTGCAGGATATCCATGAAAGTGTTAAATCGGACGCCAAACTTAAAGCAGCATTACAAAAGGCTACTATTATAGTCAATGGTTTAAGCATTGAAACAGAATTCATCTTCCAGGCAGTAAAAGATTCATTTGATACGCTGAGTACCAGCTACGAGTTTGTAAAAATCATTGAAAAAAGAACCAACGGCTTAACTGTCGCGTTTAAATTTGGAGATCATAAGTTTCAACTTGATGTGATCAACAATCCTGAAGCAGTTAAGGTAACCGCAGAATTCGGTTCGTCATTGGACGCTAAGATCTCTAAAACCATCGGAACTGACGTAGCAAAAGTTGAAAGTGCATTGAACAAACTGTTTAAAGATAGCGACCTGTAGGTACAAGTATATCCGAACTAAACTTACCGGTATGGCCAGGCAACTCAATACGTGGCCATACCGTAAGCATTTCACATCATCGGATCATCCGCGCTCTCGCTATTTTTCTTCGCCCCACCCAATGTATGGTATAACATAGGTATAATGTACCTAAAAGGAAATGATTCCAATGATCTCTTATTTTACATATAATGGCACCGTATAGCTCCTTGTAAAACCACCTGATGAAGCCCCTATAATCAGGATACTCCCTCCGGTTTCAGCAGCTGCATCAACAAATAACTGCTGTTCCTTACCAATTCCAAATTGAACTTTCTGGGAACTAAGCGACCAGTAAAATGGCGGTACACCCATCAGATCAGCCTCAGTTTTCTTTCTGAAGTAACCTCTTCTCACACGGCCCTTAATTACCTCCTTCTTAAGTGCTACATCACCCTTGTATAATATGGCAGTAACGTGATTTTTATCAGTCAGTCTTAATTCCATGTGCGTTGCCTGTTTTCGTGTAACAGAATCGGTTTCAGAAGAAGTGCCTAGAAGCCTCCACAAATCGACAGGAATGATCGTATCCTTGCCCAAATGTGTCTTAAATTGATCAGAGGACCAGGTTGCATATTTCCCAATTAACTGTGGCGTCTTTAGCCGAACCAAATCGTCTCTTTTCGGTGTCTTCAGGCTCACACAGGAGCCAAACAACAAACAAACCATTGCCGCAGCAGCAATCTTTACTTTAATATCGAAATTCGATCTTCCTATTTTTTTAATTTTCATGGTTCTTTGATTTAAATATCAGATATCCGATTTGAAGTATCCCTGATTCAATAATCAAATGTACCACCATAAAAACGATCAAATAATCCTAAAAAATTCACGTTTTAACTTAAAGTAATCTCAAAAGTTTTTGTGTCTAAAACGAAATACTATCCATAATCTTTAAGATTAATTCAAAGCATTATTTCTATTTTCAGTTTAAATAATTTATATTAAACCATCTTTTAGATTATTATTTCATGAATCAAGAACAGGTTAAATTCTTCGAAGCCATCAGCGGTGCATTACCAGAATATCAGAATCTGGCTCAAAGTGTAGCAGATGTATTGGATATTAGTGCCAATGAGGCCTATAAAAAGATCAGGGGAACAAGCACGTTAAGCATGCCCCAGTTAATTAAGCTATCTGATTCATTTGCAACCCCATTTTCTTACCAGCCCAATCAATTGCCTTCCGTAAGCTTTAGCTACCTGTATGTAAACCGGGAAACACCCAACATGCTCGACTACCTGAAAGATTTACTGCAGAACCTAAAATTTATTCAGCAGCGTAAAGAAAAACATATCCTGATTACCACAGATGATATACCCATCTTTCACTTCTTTAAATATCCGGAACTTACCTGCTTTAAACTGTTCTTTTGGGCCGACAACTCTGCGCTTAAATTCGATTACTCAGCCATAAGTGAAGAGATTGTTGCCGTTGCTAAAGAATTAAACCAGATTTATCTTGAAATTCCCAGCACAGAAATATGGTCTAAAGATACTGTACATGGTACGATAGACCAGGTGCGTTATGCATTTGAAGCCGGACACATTAGCGATAAGTCGCTTGCAGAAAAAATTGTAGAACAGATCCGCTACTGCCTTACCGACATGAACATGTATGCCATCAGTGCCAAAAAGACAATAGATCCGGATCACACCTTTAACTGGTACAATTGCGATGTGCTGGGCAGCCTGGCCTATTTAATACAATTTAAAGATAGTATGCTGTGCTATAACAGGTTCAATACCTTTAATTATCTTAAAACCGACGATCAGTTTTACTGTACGCAAACCAAAGATTGGATGCAGGGACTTATCAAAAAGTCCGTAGCCTTTAGCGGACAAGGTGAAAAGCATCGGAATAAATTCCTATACAATGCGTTTGCAGCCTGTGATCATCTGATCGCTGAAATTAACGGAATTTGATTCGCTGTAGAAACTTACGACATATTCAACCAAAGATAAATTTTAAAAACAGGTATATCGGTTACATTTTATCATTAATTCTGTAATCAGTACGTTAAATTTCACCAAATCAGGTATTTATTTAATTTCTAAGCAGGAATAGGCACAGCTTTTGCATTGCAGCAAGTATCTATGAAATTGAATACAAAACATATTAAACACCAGCTGGTTGACTGTGCAATGAGCGTTGCCATGTACTCTGTACCTGGCTTTATGGAAGCCGACCAGGATTCAAAAGAAGCTTATAAGGCCCTTGCTGCAGATGTGCTATTCTTACAACCCAAAAAGTCTCTGAAACGGTTAATTCCTTTCCGCAGGGAAATAATAACAGCTGGAAAAAAACATAAAGAATTAAATTCCAATCCTGTTTAAATCCCTAACTGTCATGTCTTTCTATAGATAGATATCTTCATGCTATTTCGATAATATCTCATCTGGCGTGCATTGCCATTTTAAAGCCCTAAGCTCTCTCCCCGGTAAACAAATTATTCTTCTTCACGCAGGTTAAGAACCAATTAGTACAGTTCTAAACCAGGAGTAAATATATTTCTTGTAAATAACTTGTGACTTATAGAATAATATATACTTTTGCATTTCTATTTATAATTAATCTTAATAAAAATGCATAGAAAATTACTCTTAATTTTACAACTAACAATTATTTTATTGGTAACCTATACCGGCGACAGCTTTTCCCAGACAGCAAGGGGAACAGTTCGCGGTAAAGTAGTTACTTCAAAAAATGAACCGGCAGGTAACGTATCCATTGGATTAGAAGGTACCCATTATGGAACGGCAACCAATGAACTTGGTGAATTTTCATTCAAGGCACCAGCAGGATCTTTTACCATTATCATTTCTTATGTAGGTGTTCAACGCGTTGAAGTGCCGGTTACCGTTACTGCCGGACAAACCACTGACGTACCTCAAATCACCATCAATGCAAGCATGTCGCAGTTAAGCGAAGTAAACGTAATTGCAAGTCGCGCAAACCGTTTCACCAGCCGCATCAGTACAGATGCTGCTAAAATACCATTGAATGCATTAGAAAATTCTCAAAGTTATACCACCATAACCAACGGTTTATTAAAAGAGCAGCAGCTTTTTACCGTTGATGATGCATTAAGAAATGCACCAGGCGTACAAAAAATGTGGGATGCTACCGGCCGTGCAGGTGATGGCGGTGGTTATTTTACCCTTCGTGGTTTTACCGTACAAAGTCGCCTTCGTAATGGAGTTGCCGGTTTGGTAACCAATGGCGTTGATGCAGTTAACGTAGAAAAAATCGAGATCATTAAAGGCCCTTCAGCAACCTTATTTGGAAGTACATTATCTTCTTTCGGCGGATTGATCAACAGGGTAACAAAAAAACCTTATGAGGCTTTTGGTTTAGAAGTTGGCCACACCGTTGGCAACTACGACCTTAACCGTACCAGCATTGACTTAAATACCCCGGTTACTGCTGATGGAAATGTATTGTTCCGTTTAAACTCCGCTTACAACTATGAAGGCAGCTTCCAAAACTATGGCAAGAACCGTACGTTTGCATTAGCACCAACATTATCGATCAAAGCAAGCGATAGACTTTCTATTTTACTGGAAGCGGAAATGTTTTACGGCCGTGCATCTGCAAAACCGTTTTTCTTCTTTGGCTCCACACCTAAAGAGATGGGTGTTACCAATGCCAAGCAGTTAAACATCGATTATAAAAACGCGTATCTTAATGATAACGTTACCCAGTTTAGCCGCAGTACCAATTACTTTGCCCAGGCAACCTATAAGATCTCTGATAAATTTACCTCACAAACCATATTCAGCGCATCAAATAGCTTTTCTGATGGTGCAAACCCATATTATTATTTAATGACTGATGCTGCCATATTTGGAAATCCAGCATTAACAGGTCACAATTATATTGGCCGTTACGATCAGTCTACCGCAGATAGTAAGTTAAAAGGAATAGAGGTTCAGGAAAACTTTAATGGCGATTTCAAAATAGGTTCTGTACGCAACCGTTTTGTAGTAGGATTAGACTTGCAGCATCAAAATTCTCACCAGGTATATTTCGGTAACTTCTATGGCATAGCTCCGTTAAATGATCCATCATTCGATTATGGTGCGTTTAATAAACAAGTTGTAGATGCAACTAATGCAGCTAACCCGCTTACTGCAGCAAATACCTACACCTATATCTATAAAACCAATACCTACAGTGCTTACGTATCAGATGTGGTAAACATCACTGAACAATTGATTGCATCTGCAGGTGTTCGGGTAGACCATTATGAAAATAAAGGAACTTATAACTTTGATGGTGTTAAACAGGCTGAGCCGTTTAGCCAAACTGCGGTATCACCTAAATTTGGTTTGATCTATCAGCCAATTAAAGACCAATTGTCGCTTTTTGCGAACTTACAGAATGGTTTTGTAAACCCGGGATTATATACCAATGCCAATGGCGATGCCACTGTTGCAGATCTTCAAAATGCGAACCAAATTGAAGGTGGTGTTAAACTGGGCTTATTCGATGGTAAATTAAACGGTACCATCAGCTATTACCGCATTAAATTAACGAACAGCCTTCGCGCCATTCCAAACTCACCGGTATTTGCGCAGGAGCAAGATGGTACACAAACCAGTAAAGGTTTTGAAACCGAGATCATTGCTACACCATTTAACGGCCTTAACGTAGTAGCAGGCTTCAGTTACAACGACAATAAATATACAAAAGGCGATCCTGATGTATTGGGACTTCGTTCAAATGTTGCCGGATCACCATACCTGGCTAATCTTTATCTAAGCTACCGTTTACCAGAAACCCTGATCAATGGCCTGGGTGTTGGTTTAGGTGGTAACTATGCAAGCAATAATAAAGTGATCAACAGTGTAAGCTCTGGTACGCTTGAATTATCAGAGTATTACCTATTTAACGGATCTGTATTCCTGGACCGCAGCAAATACCGTTTTGGTTTAAGTGTAAACAACATAACCAACAAACATTACTTTATCGGTTATACTACGGTAAACCCACAACGTTTACGTCAGTTCGTATTGAGCGCTTCGTATAAATTGTAATTAAGATCTTAATCATTCCATTAGCCGGAGCGGAATAATATCCGGACCGGCTAATTTTAAAAAATTGGCAGTTGAAAAACTGCCTTTATGTATTTAAGGAGATTTGGTCAGGCAGGCCTTTCAATACCCAATTGATACACCAACTTCTAATACACATACACCCAGGTCTAACTCCTAATAAACAATACGCAATGGCAACAATAAAAAGTGTAAAAAGATGGTTTTGGTGGCATAAATGGACCAGTTTAATTTGTACTGCTTTTCTTTTATTGCTCTGTTTAACCGGACTGCCATTAATTTTCCATGAAGAGATCGAGCATCTCAATGAAGAAGAAAAAACAGTACACTATCCTGCCGGCACCCCGGAAAAGTCAGTAGACGAGCTGGTATCCACTGCAAAAAAACATTTCCCTGGAAAGGTTGAGAAATTGCTGTATTGGGATAAAGAACATCCGGGTACGCTAAACGTAACCGTTGGCGATACCCCATCCTCTTCTTATGAAACTGATAAGTACATTGTCTTAAATACGTATACAGGCAAGGTTGAAGAAACACCAGTTATAACGGAAGGCTTTATGTACATCATGTTCCGCCTGCATGTAGATCTGTTTGCCGGCATAGGCGGCAAATTATTTATGGGCTTGATGGGTATTTTGTTCGTAATCGCCATTATATCAGGTATTATGCTCTATGGCCCGATCATGAAAAAGTTTGATTTCGGAATGATCCGGACCGAAAAATCAACACGCCTGAAATGGCTTGACATGCACAACATGCTGGGCATCATTACGCTGACCTGGGCCATGGTAGTTGGTTTTACCGGTGTGATCAATACCTTGTCAGATGTGGTGCTTTATATGTGGCAGCAGGGCCAGCTTAACGAGATGACCGCCCCATATAAGAATGCAGCTCCCCTCAGCGGAAGTTTAAGTTCCCTGGATCAGGCAGTGGGTCTAGTCCAAAAACAGGCACCGGAAAAAGAACCTTATCTCATTGCATTTCCGGGAACTGCATTTTCCAGTAAACACCATTATTCCATATTTATGAGGGGCAGAACACCATTAACTGAAAAACTGTTAAAACCAGCCCTGGTCGACGCCAAGACAGGTACGCTCACAGACATCAGGGAAATGCCGTTCTTTGTAAACGCCTTCTTTATTTCGCAGCCCCTTCATTTTGGGGATTATGGCGGAATGCCGTTAAAGATCATCTGGGCAATATTTGACATCGCTACCATCGTAATACTAGCTAGTGGTCTGTACCTGTGGTTTGCACGGAGAAAATCAAGCCGTGAACAACTGGCCCGCATGGAGTCTAACTATAACCTAACCGCAAACGCATGAAAACCTTTTTAAAGATCTGGATGGCCCCAATCATTTTAGCCGTAATCAGTGCAGTAGGATTGTTATCAGCCTTGATCGGTGATCACCTTTGGGATACCATATCCTGGCTCGCATTGGGCGTACCCCTGATTGTTGGCGGATATTACCTGATCGTGAATTTAACGCGCAAAAAGAAAACAGATGCGAAACAGTTATAGTAATCATTCCTCGCTAAACCATTGCTCACCTATCCAAACCTCCATGAAATATTTTGTTTACTTACTTGTTATTACGGTGCTGTTTGGATGTAACAATAAATGCGATGTAATTATAGACAGGATTTCAATACCTGTTGTATTTTCTTTTATAGATGCAGATAGTACAAACTTACTGGAAAACAACACCATTGATGTGTCAAAGATCTCAATTAAGGATGGTAATGGAAATATCCCGGGATTTAATGTCGTTCAAGACTCTACAAAAACAAAAGCCCTTTATTTAAATGTTCAATTCGAAAGCAGAAAAGGTAATTATGAGATCAAGATCGTTGCCAATAACAAGGAAACATCATTGAAATACAAAGTGATTCTCAAAAAAGATGCCTGCGAACCTTATTACGATTACACTTATACACTAAACGGCCAGCCTTATCAATTGAAAGAAAAAAAATACTTCAAGTTTAATCATCCAGAATTCTATACCCTTTATCATGTAATTTATATCAATCAATAATAGACTATATTTCTGATCTGCTTTTTTTAAAAAAACTTTAGTTAGTCAAGTTTTTTAAAGGCTGCCAGCATACCTTCCGCATTCTTATTGTTCGGATCCATTTCTAAAGCTTTTTGGTAGTTTGCAGCAGCAAGTTCTTTTAAATCTAATTTAAGATAACACTCAGCAATCAGTTCATACGCATAAGACAGATCCTGTGGCTTGGCCCGGAGCATCAATGCTTGCTTGAAAACAGATATGGCATCATTAAATTTTTTACGGCGCTGCAGGTACTTGCCAGTACTGATCACATCGCCAATCTCAAAAGAAAAATCATATTGGTCCTGATGATGGTCCTTCAGCACTTTGTAATAAACAAGCCCTTTTTGCAGATCAGCAAGCATCTTTTCACGAACTTCCAGGTATACCGATTTCTTGGGGACTGTAACAGTTTCTCCATTTAATACGCCTAAAAGAGCAGATTTAATACCATGAACTTTAAGCTGCTGGTTATTGGTCATCATTACGATCACAATGCTGTCTTTGGGGCTATTATAAAATAAGGCTTCATAATTACTATTCGATCCCTGGTGCTGGTGCGAGCTTAATTGAGTATCCTGAAATTCAGTTTTGCCCAGGCTACTCTCGCCACCCGGAAAGTTGGAAGCAAGTTCCAGGTATGATTCATGACTAATGATCTTATAACTATCCAGATTAGTAACCCAGCTAAACAGATCCATTATAGGCAGCCTGATCCACCCGGTCATACCCTGGGCATATGGTGTTTCTCTAAACTCACTATCAAAGGCCCTTGCCATCTTCAAACCGTCCGCAGGATAATCGATCATGCTGCTCATCATGCCGCATGGCACCAGGATATTTTGTTTAATAAAAGAAGCGTAGCTAAGTCCGCTTAACTTTTCGATGATCCGCATCTGCAGGTAAACATTATAATGGTTGTAAATATAGGCGGTACCAGGATCAAACTCCAGTTTTTTAAGTCCGGTTAGATTTTGCCAGATGAGCGAATCCGTTTCTGTTGCTGTCGGCGCGAAAAGGGGAATGCCGCTGGTATAATTGATCAGGTTGCGGATCTTTACCTGTTGCGACCATTGTGGAAGTCCCGGAAGATATTTTTCAATAGGATCATCCAGGTCAAGCAGGCCGCGCTCTTTTAATATCATGATGCCCGTACCGTTAAATTCCTTACTTATAGAACCGATATCAAACCGCATCTCTGGTGACAAAAGCCTTTGCCTACCGCCGTCAGCATATCCAAAAGAACGCTCATAAATGATCTTTCCACGAACAGCAACCAGAATATTCCCATTGAAGATGCCCCGCTTACTAGCCAGGCGCATCACAGAATCAATTTTATTGACCGTACCTGCCTGGTTATTAGAAGTCCTCACCTGTTTATTAGAAGTTCTTACCAGTTTGTCAGGAGTTCTTACTTGTGCATAGGTAGACGAGAGCATCCAGCACGTTAGAGAAAGGGCAAAAAGGAGTTTCTTTTTTTTACACATATACAGCAAGATAACATGCTGTTTTTAAAAAAATCAAAATAACTTTCCAACTGCATAATAAGCTTGTAAACAACTTTTTTATCAGGATGCTAAAGTTTACGATCTACTCTGTTTAAAAATTATAGTCAACTAATATTCTAAGATACAAGATCATGATCAACTAAACGATTGCCTGAATTCCAGTGGCGAAACGTTGGTCTTGCTTTTAAACAGCTTGCTAAAATACTGGGGATATTCAAAACCCAGCTGATAGGCAATCTCACTAACAGAAAACGTAGTAGTTGTTAAAATAACCTTTGCTTTCTCAATCAAATGGTTATGAATGTGCTGTTGTGCATTTTGCCCGGTTACAGACCGCAGCATATCGCTAAGATAACTGGCAGATACATTCAGCTGGCTGGAAATATACTGCACAGTAGGTAATCCTTCTTTGATATCGCTGTCAAAATAAGCATCCAGCAAACCTTCTAACCGGGTAAGCAGATCATTGGTAGATCGTCTTCTGGTGATAAACTGCCGGTTATAAAACCGGTTGGAATAATTGAGCAAGAGCTCAATGTAAGAAACAATCAGATTGGTGCTGTAGATATCAGTCCCCGACCGGTATTCCTGCTGAATGTTGAGGATGATGCTTTCCAGCAACACGTTCTCCTTTTCAGAAAGGTGGAGGGCTTCAAAAAGTTCGTAAGAAAAAAAGCCATAATCTTTGATGGCCTTTGCCAATGGATAGCCCAGAATAAAATCAGGATGCATAACCAGCATCCAGCCATTGGGAATCTGGTCATCCGCATGATTCGATGACGTAATTTGTCCGGGCGCAAGAAAGGACATCACCCCTTCATCAAAATCATAGTAATTCTGACCATATCTCATTTTCCCTTTGAAACCTTTTTTAATTGCGATCGTATAAAAATCGAGCATCACTGTTTCCGGCCCCCTGTCTTCTTCAAAATTAATATCCTCAAACTGGACAACACTAATGAGTGGATGCTCTGGCTTAGGCAGAGACAAATGACGGTGCAGTTCAGAAATTGAACGGATGTGCAAAGGAGTATTTACTGCTTTTTTCATAACAACAGGTTAAAGGACTACCCATAAAGATAGTCCTTAATTGGGCTTAAATCTAACCCGAACGAATTAACATTAACGTGAAACAGGTCAATGCGAGACAGATTAACATTAATATGAAACAAATTAAGATCAATATGAAACAGATCAGCGTGAGACAGATAACATTAATGTGAACAAATTAGAATCATGAAACCGGTCAACTTGAGACAGATTAACATTAATATGAAACAAATTGAGATCAATATGAAACGGTCAGCGTGAGACAGATAACATTAATGTGAACAAATTAAGATCAATATGAAACAGGTCAGCATGAGACAGATTAACATCAATTTAAACCAGATCAGATTACCAGTTTGGCATATTTGCAGCATCATAGCGGGCACCAGCAGAATAATCCAATGGAACCAGCTTTTCTATTTTTTCCAGCTCCGCAGCATTTAGCTCAATATCGGTTGCTGCAATATTCTGCTCCACATAATTTACGCGTTTAGTACCTGGAATTGGTAAATGACCTTTCGCAATTACCCAGGCAATAGCCAGCTGAGAAGCAGTAACTTCTTTCTCCTCTGCCAGTTTTTTGATCTCATTGACCAGTTCAATGTTCTTGTAAAAATTATCCCCTTGAAAACGAGGGGTAGATTTTCTAAAATCGTCATCAGCAAAATCATTAGGGCTGCTGATCTCTCCCGATAAGAAACCTCTTCCTAGAGGAGAGTAGGCTACAAAGCCAATATTAAGTGCTGCTAAAGTGTCTAATATACCAGCTTGTTCAACACTGCGCTCAAACAAAGAGTATTCTGTTTGCAGTGCGGATAAAGGATGTATAGTATGTGCTCTTTTGATTACGTCTGAAGAAACCTCTGACAAACCAATGTAACCAACCTTACCTTCTTTAACAAGCTGGGCCATTGCAGCTACAGTTTCTTCAATAGGGGTTTCAGGATCTAAGCGGTGTAAATAGTAAAGATCTATATAGTCCGTACCCAGGTTTTTAAGCGAACGTTCAACCGCCTTTTTCACATAATCTTTACCCCCGTTAATTTTCCAGGTCAGCTGTTCGCTATCATCTATTTCATAACCAAACTTAGTGGCAATGGTATAACTATCCCTGTTGCCTTTAATCGCTTTGGCAATCAGTCGTTCATTCTTTAGCGGACCATATAGATCAGCGGTATCCAGAAAGTTGCCGCCAAGTTCAAGAGAACGGTGAATGGTAGCAATGGATTCTGCCTCATCGGCCTTTCCATAAATATCCATCCCCGCAATGGTGGTCATCCCCATACAACCCAATCCAATAGCCGGAACTATAAGGCCCTGGTTACCTAATGCTACTTTTTTCATAGTATATAATTTTATTAAAACTTCTGTTTATCTAATGATACAAATGTATTCTGTATGCTCAGTCAAAATTTATCCGAATTACGGAATGTTGTATACAAAATGAAGACTGACCCGGGGATCTGTGATAACGCAACAATAAGATACCAGTAAACTACCATCAGCATTCTATCACCAACAAACGCCAGGTTTTACATGACCAGCAATACAGCTACATAATGACAAATGGCAGCAGCCAGCACAATACCATGCCAGAGTGCGTGGGTATAGCGGCGCCTTCCCCAGGCATAGAAAGCTACACCGATCATATACAATGCTGCACCAACAAAGATCATCACAATCGCTGAAAAAGGAAGATTAGCAAAAAAGCGGTTTCCTCCTGCTGCCAGTGCCCAGCCCATAAGCACATAGATGATGATAGATAAGGCTCTAAATCTTCGGGTAAACCAAATCTTAAAAAACATACCTAAAAGGGTAAGTCCCCATAAACAGGCCAACAATGTAATGCCAAAGCTGTCATTCACATATACCAGCAAAAAAGGAGTATATGTTCCGGCAATCAGAAAATAGATGCTGATGTGGTCAAAGATCTCGAAAAGCTTTTTAACCTGTTCATTTTCCAATAAATGATAAACCATGGAGGATGTAAAGAGCAGCAGAAAGCAAAAGCCATAAATTCCTGCGCCAATAATTCCACTGGTATTGTGATGCTCGGTAGCAAGCGCAGTGAGAACAGGAAGGCCGCTAACACCGAATATTACGCCAAGGCCATGGATTAGTCCGTGGATCAGCTCTTGTTTACGGGTATAAGGAATAGACATCATTCTTTACAGTAAAACAATACAGGGTCAAAAAAGTTGCAGGTTCCTTAATTATTCATACCGCTAAATTCTTTGATTTCAAATGTACCATAACCAGGAAACACCGATTTCCAAACAATGCAAATTAAGAACCCTGATTATTTAAACAAAAACTCATTTAAGCAGTTATAACAACAGGTAATTACATTGCCCATTAAATTAATAACATTCTTTTAAACAGCTATACGAACAGATCATGGAACAAGATGAGCACAACCATACCGCATTAAGGCTTGAAGAGCTTAATGAAAGCAATTATGAAGTAGCAGACCATCAGCCCGACATTACAGGCTGGGAAATTGTGGATAGTCAAAGAAACGAAATTGGCGAGGTAGAAGATCTGATCTTCGACAAAGAAGCGATGAAAGTACGGTACCTGGTCAGTAGTATCTATTCAGAAACCGATGAGGATTCAAGATTGGTGCTTATCCCGATTGGCGTAGTACGTCTCGATAATAATGAGGATGAGGTTATTCTTCCTGAGCATTCTCTAATTAATTTGAATACGCTGCCAACCTATCAAAAAGGTACAGTGATCTCACCTGCAGAAGAATTAGCAGTAAGGTATGCTTTTTTAGGAAACGCCGGGTTAGAGATCGAAGGAGATTCAACCTATCAGGCACATCCTGAAGATTTTTACAATCACGGGCATTTCAGCGATGAACATTTCCTAAAGAAGTAAAAAGAAACGCTTATTCAAGAAGCATTAATTTCGATGAAGAATCGGAAAGAACGCTAAGGTCTTTTCATTAAGAGTTCCTTTTGCGATGCACATTGTTAAATAGAGATAGCCGGATAGCAAACAGCTTTAGCAGCATAGAATCCCCCCTTAAAAGGAACTCTTATTCAAAGACTGCATTAATTCCGATGAAGAATCGGAAAGAACGCTGAGGTCTTTTCATTAAGAGTTCCTTTTTTACTAGAATATCCGACGAATAAGTACAGTTAGATAAAGAATATTCGAAGAATTAGAGATCAATGTTATTGTGGAATCAGTTGATTTTTCAGAATGCCGCCAGCAGCAAATGCATCAACATTCTGGAAGGTGATCGTAGCAATCTGTTCCATGGCTTCACGGGTAAAAAATCCCTGATGAGACGTAATTAGGACGTTTGGAAAAGATATCAGGCGCGCAATCAGGTCGTCCTGGATCACATCCTCAGAAAGATTATGAAAGAACAGTTCTCCCTCCTGCTCATAAACATCCATTCCTAAATATCCCAGCTGACCGGTTTTTAAAGCTTCGATTACATCTGCTGTTGCAATGAGTGCTCCCCTGCTGGTATTGATCAGCATAGCGCCCTTGCAAAACAACTTCAGGCTTTCTGCATTGATCATATGATGGGTATCGTCTGTAAGCGGGCAATGGAGCGATACAATCTCTGCATCAGATAAAGCCGATTCCAGTGAACTGTATGTTAAACCTTCGGACTGCAGAACAGGGTCTGGAAAAGGATCATAAGCAGTAATCACACAGCCAAACCCCTTTAAAATACGGTAAAATGCTTTGCCAATATTACCCGTTCCAATCAAAGCTACTTTACAGCCATGCAGGTTAAATCCCATCAGTTTTTCCAACGAGAAGTTTCCTTCCCGCACACGGTTATAGGCTTTATGGGTTTTGCGGTTTAACGTTAAGATCATTGCCATGGCGTGTTCTGCTACAGCTTCAGGAGAATATGCAGGCACCCGAAGTACTTTAATTCCCAATGCTGCAGCCTGCGGCAGATCAACATTATTAAAACCTGCGCAACGTAAAACGATCAGACCAACGCCATTGGCCGACAGTTGAGACAGTACAGGAGCATCAGCGTGATCGTTCACAAAAATACAAACCGCAGTAAAGCCTTGTGTAAGTGCTACGGTCTGCATAGTTAGCGGCGCATCAAAAAAAGTCAGATCATGGCCGGTATTAAAACGTTCCAGAAAGTCGCGGTCATATTGACAAGTGCTGAATACGGCAATTTTCATAAGCATCAGGGTTTTCAAGTAAGGTAAGACAATTAAATCTCATACTCACCATAGGACTTATTCATTTTAGTCTATTTATTTCAATATCTTACCTGAAATTATTCACATTTCCATGAAACGCTTCACCACTCAGCTTGCCCTCCTAATCGGAATATTAACATTAACCAACCTCCCATCGAACTCCTTTAGCCAGGTTAAAGAAACCATCTATTATCTGGCTGACACGACAAATGTTGGAAAGCAAAATCAAATCCTGGAAATAGGTAAAGAAGGTCTAACCTATTATGCATTTTATTGTAAATGCATTCCGCCTTATGATTCTTACTTAACATTTGTTGTTTCAGATAGAAATTATTTCGAACAAGTTTTCAAAGACGTCCCCACCAAAAAAATGCTATCATGGAGAGAATTAGAGGCATTGGCATCAAAATATTGGGCAAACTTCAATAACAAATATGATTTCTACATCATAGAGAAATTGCCTAAAGGCTATAAAATGAACAAAGCAGACCTAACTATAGTAAACCGGACAGCAATCATTGATTTCGTTAAAATTGAAAAACCTGCAACAGATTCATATAAAAAAAAGGTTGCAGATAGCAGTACTTATAAACTTACGGAAAAGGGAATAAACGTAAATTTCGTTAACCTTTCTATTAAGGTTTTCGACACAGATGGATCCGAAATGAGAAGCAGCATCGGACTGAGAGATAAAAAAAATAATCCAATCATGAACTTTTTCACCAATGAAAAAGGACAAAGTTATGTACAGATATTCGAAACAGATAATATAGGATATATAACTGTAGGTGATATAGGTTACGACCGGCTATCCATCCCGGTAGGAAAACTAAAAAATAAGAACATCCTGCTGGAAGTAAAACTGAGGGGACAAAGCACCAGCAATTGACAACTATCATAACAAATATAATGTGGCTCAACGGCCATTTGAAATAATATAATTGCTGATCAAAAACATCATATCAGTCAATGTATCCCTATTTTTGCTAAAAAAACACTTTTCATTAGTATATTTAGACACTGATGAAAAGTTTTCCGGAATACAATGATCATGATCTCGGTATTTTGCTCAGAGACGGTGCCCAGGATGCTTTTGACGAAATCTATAGAAGACACTGGAAAACACTATACCAATCTGCGTTTAATATCCTAAAAGATAAAGAACCCTGCCTCGATATTGTGCAGGAAGTTTTTGTACTGCTTTGGAAAAACCATGGGAATCTGACTGAGGTACTATCCTTCAAAGCCTATCTTCTCGCTGCCGTAAAATACCGCATTGCCAATTACATCCGCCATAAAAAGGTACGTCAGGATTTTTTTGATGAAGTACAGCGCTTTAAACCTGCCCCTGCTTTTTTAGATACCACACTCGAAGTTAAAGAGCTTAAAGCCGCCATTTACACCTTTACACAAAACTTGCCTGAACGATCCAGAATGATCTTTCAAATGAGCAGAAACGAACACATGACCAACAAGCAGATCGCTGAAGAACTGGGTATCTCTGAAAAAACTGTAGAAAACCAAATTACCATTGCACTCCGCAAACTCAGAGGCCAGCTCGGCAATAATTTCTGCTGGATTGGATTTATTTTGTAATCCATATCACCTGTTAATCCTACTCAATTTGCTACTCCTGATCGGTCTTGCCCCTATTAAAACCTGCCCGGTCCTCAGAATATTCTGATAAAAGAGATATCCTTAATGCAGTCTTGAATAAGAATATCTTATTGGCCCTCACTGTCGGGATAACCCAAGGCTTTCAAAAAATCCCTGCGCCAGGCAAACACAGTCTGAACATACCTGGGATCATCAAATATAAAATGCCCGCCCTCATTCATAGATTTAAACTCAACTGTATTGCCAGCCAACTGCGATAACCTGGCAAACTTTTGTGCAGAGGCATAAGGAACGTTTTGATCGACATTACTATGGATTAGTAGTATTGGCGGCATATTCTTCCTGATCAGTTCATTTGGCGAAATCCTTATCACCGAATCTTTATTCAAAAGATCCTTTCTGATCCATGCGGTCTTTTCATCTGTTAGATCATATACCCCGGAATTAACCAAAAGAACGTTAGGTACCGGACTAAATTGCAGGTGATCACTCTTTTCGTTCAATTGATCCGAGAGGGCTGTAGTTAATACCAGGTGACCGCCAGCAGAATTTCCTGTTGCAACGATCTTTCCAGTATCGATACCCAACTCATTTCCGTGTTCCCGCAGCCAGCGAATGGCAGATCTGGCATCCATAACTGCGGCAAATGGCAGCGTACCTTGTGATCCGAAAATACGATATTCTACAGAACATGCTACCCAGCCGTTCTCTGCATATTTGCGGCAGGCTTGAAAATGCCATGAAGGCTGCCCTTCAGACCAGCTTCCGCCATGAAAGAAAACAATTAAAGGCTTTTTATTATTCCCTGCCGGATTGTCTTTCTTAAAGATATGAAGATCTAAACCATAATTTCCAATCTGCTTATATTCAACCACCTGATGGTCTTTGAGGTCATTTCGCGAGTCCTGGTAAACCTGCTCCAGCTTTGCTGTTAAAGTAGAATCCCTGCACTGTTTCTTGAATTCCTGAAATAGTTCCTGGGTATATTTAGTTCCGTTATGAGTAACATGATCAAACAACAAGCGGTATTGATGAAAGTTCTTACACCGCTCCTCTCTGACATATTGTGGCAAAAGATGCCACATCGCATAAAGCCGCTTATTGTAAAGGCCGGCATAAATCGGTTTATTCAATTCCTTATTGATCTTGTATCCAAGAAAACTCTGTATAAATGGCATTAGATCAGAGTTTCCCAATAATGAAGGGTCGTTAAAAAGCAGCAGGTTACCCTTGATTTTTTGTTCTATAATTGGATACCCTTCTGGCCGATCCTTAGAATAGATCTCATGACCGGCAGGATATTCTATAAGTATCTTATCAAAATACATCTTAATCTCAAATTGCTGGGAAGATAGGTAAGCAGAAGGGAGATCTTTTTTCCAAGCGGCAAGCAGTGCGTAAATCCATTGGCAGACGAATCGATCATCTTGGTAAAGGTCTTTTCAGAAAGCTTGTGCATTTGAACATAATTGGGATAAAAATCATCGGAGAACTTTTTGCCAAGCTTTTTCTGTTCCTCCAGATAGCGTATCTGTGAGCTGTCTTGCTGAAGGTTATTCTGCGCATTTGAACAGAATGTGATGCAGATAAAAGCGATCGCTACAAGTAACTTTTTCATATAGCTGTTTTGTCCATGACGAAAGTTAAGCAAAAAAGGTTGCAATGCAACCTGCCTAAGATCTGTTTTAATTCTTCAGAAATTCCATTTATCATCATCTAATCCTACTCAATTCTTAGTATACTCTCGTAAAAAAGAAACTCTTAATGAAAGACCTCAGCGTTCTTTCCGATCCTTCATCGGAATTAATGCAGTCTTGAATAAGAGTTCCTTTTTTAATCCGGCAATAATTTCTGTTGATCAATGCGGCATTGAACAAGAACTCCTTTTATCATCATCTAATCCTACTCAATTCTTAGTATACTCTCGTAAAAAAGAAACTCTTAATGAAAGACCTCAGCGTTCTTTCCGATCCTTCATCGGAATTAATGCAGTCTTGAATAAGAGTTCCTTTTTTATTGAAAAATATTTTGAGACGGCTTGGGGGCTGGGCACTTTACAAGTGACTAACTATATATGACCAGGGAGGAATTATTACAACTTACCGAGAAAATTTCATCAGCAAAGGCTACAACTGCAGAAATAGCTTTATATAACCAGTGGTACAACCAATACCAGGAAGATCAGAAATGGGAGATCAATACCATGGGAGATCCCAATGAACTGGAAGTACTTATGCTGGAAAGAATCAGATCAGAAATAAGACCGGTAAAAAAAATACGGAAATTATACACCCGAATTGCAGCTGCAGCAGCAATCCTGATCATCTTTGGTGGAGGCTTATATTTTACCAGGTTCTCAGACAACCAGGATCCTGACCACATCCCTTATGCAGCACATATCCAAACCGGCGGTAACAAAGCCATACTGACCCTCTCAAATGGCAAGAAGATCATGCTTGATGATGCTGGTGCAGGTGAGGTAGCCAAAGAATCCGGCATAACCATCAGCAAATCTGCAAATGGACAGATCACCTATACCGCAGCCAAAACAACCGCTCTCCAAACTGATAAGACGGCATTTAATACCATAGAAACCCCAATGGGCGGTCAATACCGCATTCTTTTGCCAGACGGCACATCGGTATGGCTCAATGCAGCCTCTTCCCTTACCTTTCCAGTCATCTTTTCCAATACCGAACGCAGCGTTAAGCTAAGCGGCGAAGGGTACTTTGAGGTTGCAAAAGATAAAATAAAACCTTTCCGGGTACAAGGCGGCAACCAGCAGGTAGAAGTATTGGGAACACATTTCAACATCAGCAGCTATGCCGATGAGCCGCAAACAAAAACAACCTTACTGGAAGGAAGTGTGAGGGTTAACAGTGACTTCACCGAGACACATGCCATACTCAAACCCGGCGAACAAGCAGCATTCATTGGAAAACAACTGCTGGTATACCATGTAAATACTGAAGAAGCAGTAGCCTGGAAAAATGGATATTTCAATTTCAATGACGAACCGCTGGAAGGCATCATGTTAAAGGTAGCACGCTGGTACAATGTTACGGTCAGCTTTGAAGACAATGAATTGAGAAGAGAAAAATATGGAGCGGTAACCACCCGGTTTGATAACGTATCAGCCCTGCTCAACAAGCTGCAGCAAACCGGAACCGCCAGATTTAAAATAGACGGAAAAAGAATTATCATCACTAACAAATAAACCAATCGTTTAATATCAACTAAACCAAACCACCAATGATCTTCAGAAAACCAACCTAGCTGCGTGTAGAAAGAAACGGGTTTTTAAACAAAAAGATCAGGAGCACTGCAATGCCCCTGATCAATACTGCTTAAACCTGAAATGCAATTTGCCAACCACATTTTTTAATTTTAACAGATACGTAAATGTATAAAATTTTTACACAAAAAATTTGTACGCTGAAAGGCTACATCCCAAACATTCTGCCCCAAAAAAAATGGCTTATGAGAATAAAACTAACCGCTTTTATACTCTTCTTTACATTGCTTCAGGTAAGTGCCGCCGGACTGGCGCAGCGCCTTACCCTTACACAAAAAGAAACCACACTTAAACAATTATTCAACGAGATCAATAAACAAACCGGGTATAATGTATTCTGGTCGCCCAAGTTGGTACAAAGTTCATTAAAGGTAACCGCAGGCTTTAAAGATGTCGCCCTGGAAGAAGTGCTGAACCAAACGCTCGCCGGGCTCCCTTTAACCTACGTCATTGAAGATAAATCGGTCATCATTAAGAAAAAGGAAAAAACAGTATGGGAAAATATTGTAGACCGTTTTACGGCTGACGATAAGCGCGGTGTGGTGCTGGATGAGAAAGGCATGCCCCTTTTCGGAGCCACAGTAAGCATCAAAGGAAGCAAAAGCGGCGTTCGTACAAATGCACTGGGTGAGTTTATCCTTCCCGGAGTAGACGAAAATGCCACGCTCTTAATTACCTACATCGGGTATGAGCCCAGGGAAATCAGTGCAAAGGCAGATCTTTCTGCCATCCGACTCTCGCTGAGCGATTCCAAACTTGATGAGATCCAGGTCATTGCCTATGGATCTACCTCAAAACGCTTAACAACAGGAAGTCAGGGTGTTGTAGACGGAAAGGTTATCGAAAATTCGCCGGTAAATAATGTGATGACAGCTATTGCAAACCGCATTCCAGGGGTAATCATCAACCAAACAAGCGGGGTACCAGGATCGGCAGTTACGGTGCAGATTCGCGGACGTACCCGTGTAGACCAGCAGTTTGGTGCAGACGAATCTCCGCTTTTTATCATTGATGGCGTACCTATGGCCAGTGGAAACAGCAACCTGAACATCCTGTCGTCAGCCATTTCTGCAAACAGCTTAAGCGGGATCAGTCCGTTCAGTACCCTGAATGCCGGAGATATTGAAAGCATTACCGTACTGAAAGATGCCGATGCCACGTCGATCTATGGATCCAGAGGAGCCAGCGGTGTCATCCTGATCACCACTAAAAAAGGTGTAGCCGGCGACATGACCATCGCCGCAAGGATAAATTCCGGGATCAGCAAGGCACGCCTGCCAGAATTGCTTTCTGTAAGCGAATATGTGGCCATGCGTAAAGAAGCATTCAGAAATGACAATAAGGAAATGACCAATGCCAATGCGTACGACCTCCTGCTGTGGGATACCACAACTACAAACAACCTGGCCAAAGACCTCATCGGCGGAACCGCACATTTTACTACGGCAGATGCGAGTATTTCTGGCGGCAGCGTTCAGGTACAGTATCTGCTCCGCGGAAATTACTCCCGCGAAACCAACGTCTATCCAGAACCCATGCCCAATACAAGGGGATCAGCGTTCACCAGCTTAAATGGAAAGACAAAAAACGAAAAGTTCTCATTCACCTTTACAGGAAGCTATACCTCATCAACCAACAAAAGTATTGGCAGCGATCTGGCCAGTAAATTACTCCTTCCGCCAAACTACCGCCTGTACAATCCGGACGGAAGCTTATCCTGGAATGAAGGTGGAATACGGACAGACGATAACCCCCTGGCCGTGCTTCAGGAAACCTACAAAGCAAAAACAGGCAACCTGAACGGCAATTTGATGCTGGGCTATAAAATAAGCCAGGACCTGAACTTCCGCACCAGCATCGGTTACAACACCATCCGTACAAACGAGCTGAGAAACAGTCCAAAAAGTGCCAAGAACCCGATGGAGGCCGTTCCATCAAACAACTCGCAATTTGGGAACAACAATTTTGAGAGTATGATCGTGGAGCCGCAACTGGATTACACCAGAAGACTCGGACTCGGAAAATTAAATGTGCTCGTCGGAGGAACCTTCCAAACGCAAAGCAATGACGGCTATAACTTTACCCTCAGAGATTACAGCAGTGACTTGCTGCTGGGTACGCTCTTCGGTGTAACCGGTACCAACTTCATCAATCCAAATAGTTTCAACTCGCAGTATAAATATGCAGCAGCATTCGGAAGGATCAGCTACAACTACGACAATAAATACCTGTTAAACCTAACCGGAAGAAGAGATGGATCCAGCAGGTTCGGACCAAATTACAGCTATTCAAATTTCGGGGCTATCGGTGCCGGATGGGTATTCTCTGAAGAGAAATTCCTTAAAAATGACGTGATCAGCTTCGGTAAGATCAGGGCCAGTTACGGTACATCCGGAAATGACAAGATCGGAGATTACCAGTACCTTGCCTTATATGGATCATCTGCGTTCTCACCTACTTATAAAGACTCCCTGGCCATCTCCCCGCTATCGTTGTTTAAGCCAGATCTGCACTGGGAAAAAAGCAAGAAGTTCGAGATCGCTGCTGAACTTGGTTTCCTTAAAGACCGCATCCTTGTAACCGCAGGATGGTATAGAAATGATTCCAGTGATCCGCTGGTACAATATCCGCTGCCAACGGCCACCGGATTCAGTACAGTGACCGCCAATCTAAGTGGCATCGTAGTTAGAAACCAGGGACTGGAGCTTACCATCTCCACCACCAACATCAAAAAAACAGACTTCGACTGGAGTACAAACTTCAACTTAACGGTACCAGAAAACAAGCTGCACAAATATCCGGGACTCGAGCAGTCCAGCTATGCCACCAGGTATATTGTTGGACGCTCCCTGAATGTGGTATACATCGGTAACTCTTTGGGTGTAGACCCGGCAACAGGACTATACCAGGCACAGGATGTAAACAACTCCGGCAAATATGAGATCAGTAATACCGGCGACCTTACGCCTGATTTTGACAGTGATCCTGAATTCTATGGAGGTATTGACAACAGCATCAGGTATAAAAACTTTGGTTTGAGTGTATTCCTGAGTTTTAACAAACAGCAGACCCAAAACTGGATGACTGCCTTGTCACAAACCAAGGCGGTAGGCGATATTGGAAACGTGCCAAGGTACGTGTTAAACAGGTGGCAAAATCCGAATGACATCACCGATGTTCAGAAATTCACCACCATTGCACAGCCATCTACTTCCCTGGTTGGTCAGTATGCCGTATTCTCATCAGATGCGAAGTACACCAACGCCTTCTGGGTAAGGATGAAGAACGTTGTATTGAGTTACAACCTTCCTAAACCATTGATCAAACAACTGAACATGAGGGCCGTTACCGTATCTATTCAGGCACAAAACCTGTTCTCCTTTACCCCTTCATCGTTCAAAACCACCGATCCGGAAAGCGTGTTCATCACCAGGCTTGCGCCATTACGTACCATTATTGGAAGTCTCCAATTTAACTTTTAACTCTACAGGATATGAAATTTATATATAAATCAGTCTTCATTTTAGCCATCGCATTCAGCAGCTGTAACCAGGCCATTGAGGTAGACGTGCCTATGGGTAAATTTACAAACACCGCTGTTTTTGACAACGACGATCTTGCACAGGCAGCGATGAAAGGCATCTATGCATCTATGACCAATGCGTTGAGCACCGCTCCGTTCCAGGGCGCCATGAGCGGTCCGCTCGGATTAAGTTCCGATGAACTGGATCGTACCTCTTACAGTGACCCGCAGCAGCAATTGCTGGACAATAACCTTTTCCCAAATAATTCTTCAGTAACCGGTTTATGGGCGGCCTTTTACAACTATGTTTACCAGGCCAATGTGATCTATGAAAGCACAGAACGATCAACCGGTATGAGTGCCAAAGTTAAAGCCAGGTTAATGGGAGAATCCCGTTTTATACGCGCCCTTTCCCTCTTTTACCTCACCAATCTGTACGGTCCGGTTCCGCTTACCGTAAAGTCAGATTATGCCGTAAATGGTTTGCTGCCGGTTTCCAGCCAGCAGGTGGTCTATGCGCAAATTATTGAAGATCTGAATTATGCACATGCAAACATTGGAGATGACAACATCAAGGCCGGAAACCGTCACAGACCAAGTAAATGGGCGGCAACAGCATTACTTGCACGGGTATATCTGTACCAGAAAGATTGGGTAAATGCCGAGAAAGAGGCTACCAAGCTCATTGAGCAGTCTGCGGTGTATAAGATGGAAACCCTGGACAATGCATTTCTTGTAGCATCTACAGAATCCATATGGAACATCACCAATGCAGGTGCCAACATTTATACCGGTGAAGGAAGTTCAGTAGGCGGCAACGCGACATCTAACACTGTATTCCGGTTAACCCCATATTTCGTGGGGCAGTTTAAGTCAGACGACCAGCGATTGGTAAAATGGACCAAAACATTTACCGGAACAACGGCACCGTTCAAATTCAAAACCTTGTCCAATACACAAGCAGGTGCAAAAGCAGAATCAGCAGCACCGCTACGTCTTGCAGAGCAGTACCTGATCCGTGCAGAAGCAAGGGCGATGCAGAATAACCTCAATGGTGCCATTGACGATATCGATGTGATCCGCGTTCGCGCAGGTGCCGTTGCAAATGCCACCAAAAACTTCCAGACCCTGCGCTTTGCAAGTCCGCTAATGACCCAGCCTGAACTGATCACGGCGATTTACCAGGAACGCATGACCGAACTTTTTGCTGAATTCGGACACCGGTGGTTCGATGCGAAACGTGCAGAACCGCAGGATCTTGCCGCATTCTTTGGTACCCGTAAACCTACGATTTCTCAAACTGATGCATTCTTCCCGATCCCGGAGAGAGAATTATTATATAACCCTAACATTAAACAAAATGATGGTTACTAAACCTATAAACCCATTATCAATCAAAATAATGGCCATCAACCCGGCGTTACAAACCCTGCGGTTCAGCATTTTTGCTGTGCTTTTTCTTACACAACTTGCTGCATTCTCACAAAGCGGAAAATATACGGTAAGCGGGAAAGTTACCGGCTGGAAAGATAAACATGGCATCGTACTCATGTACCGCCAAAATGATAGCCTGATTTCAGATACGGCAGAAGTATTAGATGGAACATTTAAGTATTCCGGTCACGTGCTGCAGCCGGTAGAAGCTACCATATACCAATATTCACCAAGAGGAAAAGGCAGTAATGACCGCATTTCTTTTATACTATCGCCTGTAAACATTAAGATCATTGCACCAGATTCACTGGCCCATGCAAAAACACCAGATGATCTGCTCAACAAAGAGAACCAGGAGCTAAAAGCACAAACGGAACCCTTATTGAACAGGCTGGTAAAGCTTAAAATGAAAGCCATTAAAACCACTAAGGAGGAACAGCTAACGGCAGAATTTAAGCAACTGGAAAAGGAATACTATGCAGTGATTGATTCGTCTGTAATGGTACGCAAAGCGTTTATCAAAACACACCCAAAATCGTTCATTTCCTTAATCGCACTAAAGTATGTATCCGGAAGCCCGGTTGACTACAATAGAGGCGGACTCTTATATGAAAGCCTTTCGGCAGAGGTAAAGAAGCAGCCCCTCGGCGTAGAGATTGGCAAATCGCTGGAGCTGGCCAAACAGAGCAAAGTGGGTGCAATATTGCCCGGCTTTACCTCACTGGATACCCTCAGACAACCGTTAAGCCTGCAGCAGGTAGTTAAAAAAGGGAAAGTTACCCTGGTAGATTTTTGGGCCAGCTGGTGTGCACCCTGCCGCAAAGAGAATCCAAATGTGGTAAAAGCATATACCGCATTTCACGACAAAGGATTTAACATCTTAAGCGTTTCGCTGGACCGCACGGCAGAAGCCTGGAAAAAAGCCATCGAAACTGACGGCATGCCCTGGTATCATGTATCATCCTTAAAATATTGGGATGAACCTATCGCCAAACTGTATGGAATAAGCGGTGTACCCGATAGCTTCCTGCTGGATGCCGATGGCAAAGTAGTAGCCAGGGGATTACGCGGAGAAGCCTTGTATAAAAAAATTGGAGAATTACTGAAGTAATCAATTCTTATTCTCCACGCACTCCATTAAAGATCCCCGCTAGCCGGGGATTTTTTGTACTGTTCAATTTTCCTCAAACTTATTCTCTTATCAGAATGTTCTGTTGATACAAAACCTAAAATCATGGAAAACTACAATCAAGACCAATTACAGGAAGAAGAGATTCCGAACATTGAACAGTTTCAAGTTTCACGCAGCCCCTCTATAGAAGAAGACGAGCGGAATGGTGATGAAATTACCAATCAGGACAATGCGAATGCATCGGGAGACGATGCAGGCTATACTGAGGACGAAGTAGAATTTGCCGATGGTGAAGGCACGCAGCTTAATGAGGAAACGGGAAGCCTTAGCGAAGATGAGGATGCAGACATGGAAGATGACGACATTGACGGTGACGACGATGAAAACTTTGATGATGACGATGACGCAGAATCAGGAACTTCAGAAGGTGATGCCGACTTTGAAAGTCCGGATGATGATCCAGCATAACGACATGACGTTCAGCACCCCAGATCAATTGATCATTATCCCTTTTGTCGGTACAGAACGTTATCTGTTAGGTAGTCCTTTCGACAAAATAAAGGAGAACTTAGCAACAGATATCCAAATTATAGAGAACAAAAAGGGGAAGCGAATTATCGACGGCCCCGTTTCTCTTAAATTTAAGGATGATAAGCTACTCGAATTTTCCATTCTCGATACAGCGAACGTGCTATTTGACGGTCATGATGTTTTTTCAAATACGTTTAAAGCATTTCTAACCGGGAAATATGCTTCTGTATACAAATATGGTTTCCTGATTTTTGCTGAAATTGGAATTGCACTAAATGGGTACACAGAAAAAGAAGAACAGAAAACAATTACCGTATTTCAAAAAGGCAATTGGGACGAAATCATTAACCTCTAATAACACCAGCAGCTAAGACATCGATCCATTTACTATACCGCGCTACCGATTTTCCTGGCGCAGTTGAGGATTAGTCAAAAATAAATGGTAGCTTAAACTCATCAATTCCTTACGTATGAAATTGAATGAGATTGAGCTACTTTTTAATTGCCAGCCAACACCAGGTATCATTCTGGAAACAAATGATCCGAAGTTTAGCATTGCCTCAGTAAATGATGCATTTCTTCAGGCAACGCAACGGGAAAGGTCAGATCTTATCGGCAAAGGGTTCTTTGAAGCATTCCCTAAAAATCCAGATGACGACGGAACAAGAACACAGGCCATCATAGCAGGTTTCAGGCAAGCCCTTAATAAACAGACAAATCGCATTGAGCTTCATAAATACAACCTGTTTCCTGCAAACACAGAACATGCCGAAGAGCGATACTGGCGGGTAGAAATATACCCGTTACTCAATGAATCCGGCGAAGTCCAATATATTGCCCAAAGTTTAATCGACATCTCTGCTCAATATCATGCAGAACAGGAAATTAAAGACAATGAGGAAAAAATAGGCAACCGCAATCTCGACCTGTTCAACTTTAGCCCGGTACCTATAATGGTTTACGATACCATTAACCTGCAGATCCTTGCTGTCAATCTTGCCGCTCAAAAAGATTATGGATACACCCGTGACGAATTTCTATCACTAACCGTTGAATCACTGTTTCCGCAAGAGGATCTCCCGGTTATGCAGGAAATGATCGAAAGTAAAGTTGTGCCCGGCCTATCCAATAAAGCCTATGTAAGACACGTTAAAAAGGATGGAACAATTATAGATGTAAAGGCAGAATCGACTCCGCTCCCATCCTGGGGCAACAATACACGCATTGTAATGGCCATTGACATCACTGAAAGAGTCAGGTCAAGGCTGGCCAGCAAAGTACACCATGACCTCGAACATCTGGAAAAGAGAGTTCTGGAGCTGAATTCAAAAAAAGAAATGCCCATTAAAGAGGTGCTGCTCCTTTATGTATCCGGAATTGAGGCCATCTTTCCAGATATGCTATGCTCCATCATGCAGGTTAAAAATTACCGTTTGTTTTCATGGGCATCACCATCAATCGCGCAGCCTTACCTGGATTCCATTGAGGGCATTGCAGTTGCAGACCGTATAGGCTCCTGCGGCACTGCGGCATTTTTAAAAGAACTGGTCATCTCCAGTGATATCGCCAATGATCCAAGATGGGACTCCCATCAGGCCATTGCATTGGCAGCAAACCTTCATGCCTGCTGGTCCTACCCCATCATCAACTACAAAGGCGATGTACTTGCAACCTTTGGCATCTATTACCAGGAAGTAAGAACACCAGACATGGAAGAAATGAAGCTCATTGAACGGGCCGCTTCCTTTTTAAAGGTCATCCTCGAAAACCGTGAATTTGCCGAAGAGCTCAGAGAAACATCCAGGTTTATGATCCAGGTACAGAGTATGGCCAATTTCGGCAACTGGTCATGGGATGTAGAAAACAACCTGGTAACCTGGTCAGATACCCTGTATACGATCTATGGATTGAATAAAAATGAATTTGAAGCCAGGTTTGAAAGCTACCTGGAATTACTCTATCCGGACGACCGGGACCGGGTAAAGCAAACCATCCAGAACATTTTACACGACAAGAAAGATGTAAAATTTGAGGAAAGGATCCTGCGGCCAAATGGTGAATTAAGGTATCTGAAATCCTGGGCTACACTCAAATGCGACGAAGAAGGAAACCCGTTAAAAATGATCGGTGCTTGTCTGGATATCACCGATATTAAAAAAGCAGAAGAAGATTTGATTCTAAGTGAGCACCGCTTTAAAAACCTGATCCAGGATGGGTCAGACCTGATCGCTATACTGGATAATGAAGGGAACTTCCAGTATGTAAGTCCGAATGCCGAGCGTGTAATCGGTGTGAAACAGGAAAATTTACTGGAAAAGAATGCGTTCAGCTTTATGTACGAGGGCGATAAAGAATGGGTAAAGAATATGCTGGAGGAACTCGAAAATAAAAGAACACTCAAACTTGCCCCGATCCGGTTTATCGACAGCAATGATAAGATCCGCTGGGTAGAAACGGTACTAACGGACATGCGTAATGATCCAGCCATTAAAGGCATCGTTGCCAATGCCAGGGACGTAACCAGCCGCGTAGAAAATGAGCTGAAGATCAAGGAACACCTGGACCGGTACAACATCGTGTCAGAAGCCACCAGTGACAGCATCTGGGATGCCAACCTCATTACTGATGAATTAACCTGGAACAATGGCATAAAAGGCATGTTTGGATACACCGATGTAATGACCAATTATCAATGGTGGCATGAACGCGTTCATCCGGATGACATCCATCGGGTAATCGCGGTTATTGACGGAAATATTCAGGAAAAAAGACCGAGGTGGACCAGTGAATACCGCTTTTTAGATGCAGCAGGGAATTATAAAGTGGTACTGGACCGCGGCTTCCTTATATTTAATGAAGCCGGCAGGGCAATAAGAATGATCGGGGCCATGCAGGACATTACCGAACGCATCAACCACATACAGGCCATAGCAGATCATAACCAGCTGCTAAAAGAGATCAGCTGGGCACAGGCGCATCTTGTCAGGGGTCCGCTGGCACGGATCATGGGCATCTCAGAACTGATCCGGGATCCGGATATCGATGCAGAAACGTTAAAAACCTTACAGTCCTACCTGGACATTTCATCAAAAGAACTAGATCATACCATTCGGGAGATCATTGCTAAGAGCGAAATCAGCACCCTGGTCAATGTAAAAACAGCAAATTGAAGATTAAAACATTATCCGTCAGTATTAGGTTATGAAATGGTAATTTGCATTCTTTCCCTGCAACCCTTTAAATGGCTAAAACAAGAAATACCCTATCTTTTGACGAGATCTCCTTCAAACAACGACTGTCGGCCTTAAAAAACCTTCCCGGCTTTTTTAAGCTCGTTTGGAAAAGCAGTCCGCAAAAAACAACCATAAGTTTCCTGCTGCGCATTGTCCGTTCAGCAATGCCGGTAGCTTTGCTTTATGTAGGCAAGCTGATCATTGATCAGGTGGTACAATTAAACGGGGAATCTGGCGGAGGTCAGGAACGGTTGTGGGAACTGGTTGCCATTGAATTTGGCCTTGCCATATTAACGGATGGCTTAAACCGGATGATCAATTTAATGGATAGCCTGCTGGGCGATCTGTTCTCCAACTATACCTCCATGCGCATCATGCGCCATGCCGCCACGCTGGATCTGGATCAGTTTGAAGATTCCGTATTTTACGATAAGCTGGAACGGGCAAGGCAGCAAACCATCGGGCGGACCATGTTATTGTCGCAAGTGATGAGCCAGGTACAGGATCTCATCTCCATGGCCTTCCTCATCACCGGATTACTGGCCTTCAATCCATGGCTCATCCTGCTCCTGCTCGTGGCCATTATTCCTGCATTTCTCGGAGAATCTTATTTTAACAGTAAAAATTACGCGCTATCCCGCAGCCAGACACCAGAAAGACGGGAGCTGGATTATATCCGTTTCCTGGGAGCCAGCGATGAAACCGCCAAAGAGGTGAAGATATTCGGACTAACTGATTTCATTACGTCCCGGTTTAAAACCCTGTCTGATAAATTCTATGCTGACAACAGCAAGTTAGCCGTCAGGCGTGCAGGCTGGGGCACCTTCTTCTCTATATTAAGCAGCGTAGGCTATTACGCAGCCTATGGATTTATCATTTATCAAACCATAATCGGGAAAGCTTCTGTAGGAAGCCTAACCTTCCTGGCAGGATCCTTCCGGCAGCTCAGTGGCTTAATGGAAACCATGCTGGCCCGCTTTACGGTGGTGTCTCAGGGCGCCATTTACCTCAATGATTTCATTGAGTTCTTTGAGATCAAACCAAAGATTACAGTCGCCGTTAATCCACTCCCCTTTCCCAACCCCATCCAACAGGGCTTTATCTTTGAGAATGTTGGTTTTCAATACCACAACACAACCACATGGGCCAACCGTTATCTGAACTTTCAACTGAGGCCGGGAGAGAAACTGGCACTTGTGGGTGAGAACGGGGCCGGAAAAACTACGCTGGTAAAGCTGTTGGCCAGGCTGTACGATCCCACAGAAGGACGCATCCTGCTGGATGGAATTGATCTGAAGCTATACAGCCTGGAAGACCTGCGCTTAAACCTGGGCATCATCTTTCAGGACTATATACGTTACCAGATGACATTTTCACAGAATATCGCTGTAGGAAACATCGCAGAAATAGAAAATACCGCGCTGATTAAAAAAGCCGCACAAGAAAGCCTGGCCGATTTGCTGGCAGAAAAACTACCGGGCAGGTATGATCAATGGCTCGGCAGGAAGTTTAACGATGGCGTAGAACTGTCCGGAGGCGAATGGCAGAAAGTGGCCCTGGCACGGGCATACATGAAAGATGCGCAGGTGCTGATCCTTGATGAGCCGACAGCCGCATTGGATGCACGGGCAGAATATGAAGTATTTCAACGCTTTGCCGAACTGACCAAAGGCAAATCTGCCGTGTTAATCTCTCACCGGTTTTCTACCGCCAGACTTGCAGACCGCATCCTGGTGTTAGAGAAAGGAACAGTAATGGAAAGCGGGACACATGACGAGTTGCTGGCCATCAATGGCCGGTATGCAGAACTCTTTAAATTACAGGCAATGGGTTATTTGTAAATCAACAGGCTATTTAGAAGCTTTTTCTTTCGCAGCTTTAAGTTTTAATTCCCTTACTATAGAATCCACTTGGTTATATTCTGGAGTTCCGGCCATATAAGTACCAAATTTGGGAGAGATCTTTTCAGTAGCCATCGTCCAGTCTATTTCAGTATAGCTGCTATCCGTTCCGCAATTGATAATTCTGAACGCATCTCTCAATTCAGCTTTGATGTTAATAATGGTTTTCTTTCTTAATTTTTTAACCGGAGTCATTTCAACCGTAAATAATTGCTGACTCGTTTGTACATCCCAGGCCAATGCGCTTCTGGTGGTTGAATCTGCTGGCTGCTCCATAGTGGACACCGCATATACACTGCTTGACGAATCAAGAACCAATAGTGATACACATAGAACAGGAACAGCGATCAATAGAGATTTAATTTTCATAAAAACGTTAATTAACTTTAATTTAGATTAGTTGCTAAATATAGTATAAAACATTTGTTTATTTTTGGAGATCTATATTATTCATTGCCTTATGAAAAAATTCTACCCACTGCTCTTAGGTAGCCTTTTGCTGCTTGGTGCCTGTAAATTTCCCAATTCCATTAAAAGCAGCGAACCTAATGATTCTTTACAAACGCGGATCGATTCTGCAGAGATATCAAACGATATTTCAGAAGCACCTGCAGACAAAGCCGTATATTCAAAAATCATCAAAATAGATTATCAGGAAAACCAGTCTATCCTGAACATTCTGCCCTTATTACCCGATAGCAGTATGGCCAGCTGGGGATGGAAAAAAGAAGAAAGAGAAGGTATGGTACGCAGTTTAGCTACCAGCAACCAGTTTACAGATACCACAGAAAATTACAACACCATACGCAAAGTAACACCCCATTATTTCGAAACGCAAGTTGTAGATGGGGTATGGACAGCCTCACTTTACAAGGTCTCAGAAAATCATTATATCGTAATTACGAACGACATGGTAGGCGATGGAAGTGACGTTAATGCGTTCGAAGTGAAGGGTAAGCAGATCACAGCCCTAAGCATGGATCATCTGATCGGCGCAGATCCCGGAAACTTACTGCTTAAAAATAGCAATGAAGCCTGTAAATCCTTATTGGATGACTATGGAATGTTTACCTATGACTTTTCAGATCCAAATCTGATCAGCATCTCTTCTTCCTATTTTACTAAGAAAGCCAATGCTGAATGCTTCAATGGCAATGAGATCACCTTCAAATTTAATCCAAAGATTAAAAGGTTCGACCTGGTAAAAACAAGCTGGGGTAAACCATAAAAGGCTGCCCGTTAACCTGGGCAACCTTATTATTCAATTGGTTTATTCCGTCCCAGCTGGCCAGGCTGGAATCGTCCGGGTGTGCCTTAAGGCAGGATCACCAAATTTCCAAGATTGGAGTTTTCGCTCACCAATTTGCCGTCGGAAGTAATAAAGTTCATGAAGAAGAATACAGTATCTCCAATAAACTCAGACGGCATCTGGATGGTGTACGTGGTCTCATCCCGTCTTGCAGCATCTTCAAGAACCACGAAAGTGTTCTTTTCTGGATTGTACACCACAAAAGTTGCCAGATCGTCAGGATGAATTTTTACGACCCCATAAGATCTTGGCGACCAGTTTACCTCCAGCTTAGCTAGAGGAAGCATCGTTACCTGGATCTCGTTAGGTAAAGGCAATTTACCAAAACTGTACTTCAGCTTTGTGTAATCCATTACGAAATTGGGTGCTATGCCGGTAACCGCATTTTGAATGTTGTACGAAACCGCAGCATTCATTGCTGATTCCCCGCTGTTGGTGACACCTTTAAAGCCGATTTCGATCAGCGGACCCATTCCGCTTAAGAAGCCGGTTACTACGGCGAGCTTTTGCTGGATCACCAGTTGCTTCGGCGTTCCCGGCTTGCCGCTTTTTCTCGGCAAGGTTTTCACCAAATCCATGCCTCTCCAGAAACAGCCGTATGCTGGACCTAATCGGCCCCTGAATCCGCCCAGGAAGCCTCTGTTTAATTTTCCCATTTTTTTAGGGTTTTAAAAAGTAAATAAATCTGTTAATTCTGTTGGTACTTGCAAGTCAACAGGTCAAACGTATTCACAATTAATATAACAACCTAATAATGAAAGGCTTGCTTCCGGCTATTGCTGGGAACTTTCCGGAGGAGCGGAAGAGCGGAAGAAGATTAAGCAAATTATAAGATCCTGCTGCGTCAAATTTTAGGGAATGCAAAAAAATAAAGTTAAAATTCGAATACACCTGTTGATTAGTTTTATAGACTTTTCAATATTTGTGATCTTCTTTAAGCAGGATTACCGTTTGGTTTCGTTCAAACAACTTTGGACCCAGCCGAAAATGATAGGTGAATCCGCGTGCGTTATATCCTATTTCCTTAACAAAATCAAGGAGTACCGGCCTTAAAAGTTCCATAAATTTCAGACAGTAACCTTCAAAATTAGGATCGATGAATTTGACGCGGTAACGTTCAGAAAATTCGATCAGATTGATGTGGATCGCGTCGTGTTTATTCTCCAGAAATCGCCGGCGGTTACCAATGTGGCTCCGGAGCCGCGAATTCAGCCTGATGTAGTTATGCAGCTTTTCTTCAAGCAGTTTAACCACATCTCTATAGTCATTTTCGAAATAAGCAGGAGCCCGTTCTAATGGATAGGATTTGTAAGGTCTAGGCATATAGATAAATTTTAGATAACAAATTTATGCTAATATTTTTAGTATTTACACTCTTTTTTGATAATTTTTCCAACACAAATACCAGCAATCCTATGAACCAGTCCAGCATAATCAATCCGGTAATCTAAATAAAAATTCAAGGTAAACAACGGCAGACCGGTAGTAAAAAAGACTGCTGGACGATTCATAAATCCAGCGATAAGGAACCGTGCAGTAGATTTTAATACCCTTATTTTCCGAAGTCTGGAACACGGTACCTTTTCAACAGGGGCTTTACGGTGCACGGTTAAAAATTCTGAGGAACGTCTGATCGCATGGTCAGGCATCAGATAAAAATACGAGGGAAGTGCTGGCCCGAAGGTGTAGCAGGTATATACACTCATCGCCCGCTATTATTCATGAGTTTAATCACGGTAGACTCCAGATAGAAGTTTGCCGCACCACGTTTTTCAACGGTGATCTTTCCGTTTCGCACATACGTGTACAGGGTCCGGTCAGAGACCCGGAGCATAAACTTAACCGTTGTACTGTCTAGCCAATGGTCTTTCTCAGCGGCCAGCTTAAGTGCAGAATGGTAAGACTGCATCTCTTCAAAGAGCAGCCTTAGGTTGCTGTCAATACCCCGCAGTAATTCGATTACACATCGTAATAATTTGATCATACAAATAATAATTTGGTCCCCAAATCCATTCGCGGTCAAAAGTTACCCGGAAAGAATTTGCAGGAAAGGTGAAACTGAATTGGATTAATTGATCTATATACATTTGAATAAAGGGGTTTAAATTCTGTTATTTTCAATCGTATTCAATGTCCTGCTGTAACTGTAAACATTCATGCCCATATAGGCGGCAGCAATCCTGGCTGGCATGATATTCTTCTGGCCTACCCGCACTTCCGTATATTTATTTACAAATAACCTGACACGTTCGGCGGGTATGAAACCAAGAAGCGTATTTTTCTCCGTCATCTTTATATTTTGGTTGGCGATGAGTTGACTAAATAATGCCTTTGTGCCCTGCTTAACCTTGTCCAGGTTATCGATCAGCTCGGCGTCTGCGCAGATTAAATGAGTCGTCTTCATCACGCCCAAATAAAACTCTACATTTCCCTCCTTTTTAAATAAGTAGTCCATTACAATAATGTTCCCGGCTTCAAAAAAGGCATACACATTTATACTCTGGTCTTCAGTATAAGCATAGAGGTAAACAATTCCGGTATTTATAAACCAGAACTTATCCTTAGATCCTCTAAACTCCGGCAAATCCACCGTATTTTTCGAATAATAACCGACCAGTTCATCTCTAAAGTGCTGGGCTTCTATTTCTGCCATGGAATCGATCTGTAAAGCAGTAAACAGCATTTGGCTAAAAAACTGGCTGATGCTGTCTTTCTTGATAAAATTGGTCTTTTTAGACATAGAGAGCTTAATTGAGGGTTAATATTAAGATTAGTTGACCAAAAATATACAAAAAATAAATTACATTTTTTGCTTTTTAGCAAAACAATGCATTTATTTTCAATAAAATATCACAAAAAATTACATTTCAAAAATCTATCCGACAGGTTATTATTGTTTAAGTTAAGGGTTAATGTCCGGTGATACAACGCTCATAAAACGGTGTATTGACGGTGGCTTTACGGTCTGCAACCGTCAAGCCAGTGTGATACAATCTTTGATGGATGGCTTTTCATTCTCATTAAAGTTAACCACTTATCGTTTTTATCTGATTTTCAATTGGTTATATTTTCTATACATTTGATTTAACTAAAATTTAGAACTATGGGAAGATTATTGAACGGAATCTTTGGAGGATTCAGCGGAAAAGTAGGCGATGCAGAAGGCTACGTCATCAATGGGGTAAATTACATTCGGGGTAAAAAGAAGATCGGCAAAAGGAAACGACGCCCTAAAACCGTCGCCCAAAGCAAAATGTGTGCGGTAAATGCATTTATAGACAGCATGACAGATTTTGCAGGTGAAGGTTTCAGGCTGGCAGTAAAGGGCAAATTGTACAATGGCAGCAACATGAACAAGAACAATGCGGCAAAATCGTACCAGCTTAATCATGCGATAACCGGAATTAAGGCCAATTGGAAGATCGATTATTCTGCCGTACGGTTAACAGAGGGTAACTTAAGTCCGGCCTTGAGCCCTACAGTGACCTCAAATAATGAGGGAATCCGGTTTAACTGGGAGTACAATCCGCGGACAGACTTTGAAACCGGAAGCAACCAGGTTATGGTACTGGTGTATTGCCCGGCCAGCAACCAGTCCTTTTATACCTTGTACGGTGCACACAGAAGCACTGGAACCTATGTACTGGAGATTCCGCCTACCCTGAAAGGTATGGAACTGGAAACCTATATTTCCTTTATTACGGAGGACAGGAATTCGATTGCAAACAGCGTTTATACGGGTAAGATCATCAGCGAGGCCACCATAAGCGGGCTGAAAGAAGGGAAAACCGTAAATACAACCATCACTGCCGAAAAACCTGTTTACAGGTTTACCTGGAAAAGACATACCATCATGACCCTGCCTTTTTTAGTAAAAAATAAGTATGTGACGTAGCGGTATTTGGTTAAATTTGCACAATGAGTGCTAACGGTTCTTCCAATTCAATTTTTGACAAGGTTTTATCTTTTATCGAGTATACCAATACACCCATTTTTCTAACCGGAAAAGCGGGTACCGGAAAAACTACGCTCTTAAAGAAGATCAAGGAAACCACCTCAAAAAAGATGGTCGTTGTTGCACCAACGGGCGTTGCAGCGATGAATGCGAAAGGTACCACCATCAACTCTTTTTTCCAACTGCCTCCAGGATCATTCTTTCCGGGCGACATTGCATTGGAAAATTTGCAGTCGGGCATCCTGTCCATCCAGTCGATGGTGTCCGATCTGAGTTACAGCAGGGAAAAGATAAATCTTTTCAATGACCTGGAACTCCTGGTGATTGATGAGGTGTCGATGGTGCGCTGTGACCTGCTCGATGTGATTGATGCAATCCTGCGTGCCGTGCGGAAAAACAATGCCCCTTTTGGAGGCATACAGGTATTGCTGATCGGAGATCTGTTCCAATTGCCACCGGTTACCAAACGGGAGGACTGGGCTTTTTTAAGCAGGGCCTATCCATCACCCTACTTTTTTGATGCCTTGGTGATTCGCCGGAATCCTGTTCTGCAGATTGAACTGAGTAAGGTTTTCCGGCAAACGGAACCCGAATTTATCAATATCCTGAATGACATCCGTAACAACCAGATCAGCGAAAGTGACCTGCTCATTTTAAATAAAAGATATGATCCGATGTTCAGTGCTTCGGATGAACTGAACCCGATCATCATCACCTCGCACAATGCAGAAGCAAATGCAGTCAATAAAGAGAAACTGGATGAACTGACTACTGAGGAACATACGTTTGAAGGAGAAATAAGCGGAGAATTCCGCGATCTTGGACTACAGGCAGAGCATTCCCTCAAAATTAAGGAAGGAGCCCAGATCATGTTCATCAAGAACGATAGTGGTGACGACCGCAAGTTCTATAATGGTAAGATTGGAAAGGTGAAGTCCATCAAAGCGGGCGAGATCTACATTTCGTTTCCACAGGAGGAAGACCTGCTGCTGGAAAAAGCTTCCTGGCAATCCTTTGAATACAAGACAGATCCGGAACAGGTGATCGTACAGCAGCAGGTTGGTGAATTTTCGCAATACCCGATCAAACTGGCCTGGGCGGTGACCATTCATAAGAGCCAGGGACTAACATTTGACAGTGCCATCATTGATGCAGGCAAGTCGTTTGTAGCCGGACAGGTCTATGTGGCGCTAAGCCGCGTGAGAACGCTTAACGGGCTTGTTCTAAAGTCGAAGATCAGTACAGAAAGCCTCCGGTCAAATGCCGAAGTAATAAAATATATGAACCCGGCCAAAGCAGAAGAACTGGACGCTATGCTGATCGCAGAACAGGAAAAATTCATCCTGCAGCTGGTATTGGATCATTTCTCTTTCTATACCATCCTCAGCGGACTGGATACTATCGCTGCTAACCCAGAAATTGTTAAATCCCATCTTCCGGAATTTAAAGCGGTACTGACCCAGCTGAATAAATCGGTGAACGATCTGATCGTAGTGTCTGACCGGTTCCAGGCACAAGTGCGACAGCTGCATAAGCAAAGTGGCTTTACAGACCAGCAGGCCTTGCAGACACGGATCGAATCGGCCCTTGCCTATTTTACCAAAGAGATTACCATGCAACTGTTAAACCCGGTAAATAAGAACATCCGCATTAAGCCAAAGAATAAGATCCAGCAGCAAATCCAGCATGAACTGCAAAAATACAGGTCCGTGATTGAAAACAGGATTGCGCTGATGCAGGTGGCTTCAGGCCTATTGAAAGAACCGGTCAGGCCTGAAGTATATAGTAGCTGGATTGAAATGCAAAAAGCGAAAGCCAATGCGAAACCAGGCACTTCATCGTCAGGGCCTCAATCGGTTACGCTACAATTGTTTTAGTTTTTCATTACCGAGACGGCAATGGTTACAATTTAGCTGTTGATGCCCTCCATTTTTTATCATACAAAGTACCTTTCGGCAAAATCAATGGGAAGACACAACCCAATACGATCTCATTCAACGGGCCGATTTAAATATTTAGATCCTGCAACCTTCATGAAAGTCTGGCACGCCGCCACTATCCTTAATTTATTTTGTTATTAAAATTAACCTGGACTGGATTTAAAATGCAGCTTAATTCTGCGTAATCAAGCTCAATTGCCCGATTCATAATCTTTTTGATTTATTTCTCAAAAAATAGTTTTGTGCAAAACTTGGCTTGATGATTAATATTGGATAAGGTCGCATTGGGCAATCCATATGAAAAACCAACCGAGACCAGCTATACCTTTAATTCCGGAATATATTGATCCTTACAGTGATTTTGGGTTTAAGCATTACTTCGGTAAGGAACTGAACAAAGACCTGCTGATTGATTTTTTGAACAGCATTCTTGAAGGCCATAAAGTAATCTATGATTTACAGTATGGCAATTCAGAACGGCGGGGACCACAGCATAAGTATCGGAAGACCCTGTTTGATCTGTATTGTACCGGAACAAACGGGGAGGAATTTATTATCGAGATGCAGCGGGCAAAGCCGTTGTATTTTAAAGACCGGAGTATCTTTTATACTTCTGCTTTAATTCAGGAACAGGGAATATCTGTGAAACCTGGCTGGAACTATTTACTTCCCGAAGTTTATCTGATTGCCATAATGGATTTTTGTTTTGAAGATAGCCCTGCAGAACAGTACCTGCATCGGGTAATGCTTACAGACATCGATACCAAGCAGGTATTTTATAACAAGCTGACCTATATTTATGTCGAGATGCCGAAATTCAGGAAAAAGATAAATGAGCTTGAAACCGCACAAGACAAATGGCTTTTTATGTTAAATAATTTAAACAAAATGGAACGAATTCCCGTATCTTTAGTTAAGAAGGAATTTGTAAAATTATTTTCAATAGCCAAAGTTGGTGGCTTAAATCCAGAAGAGATGACTGAATATCAAAGATTTTTAAAAGTTGAACGCGATAATTATAGTGTTGCTGAAGCGTATAAGCTTGAAGGGGAACTTAAAGGCATTATTGAAGGGGAACTTGAGGGTAAGCTTGAGATCGCTGTTAAATTAAAAACAGAAGGAATGCCTGATTCTAAAATCGCTGAAATAACCGGATTTTCTATTACAAAAATTGAAGGCCTAAAAATAAATTAAGTGTTTATTATTTACCAACAACAGGTGGCTTAAATCCAGAAGAGATGACTGAATATCAAAGATTTTTAAAAGTTGAACGCGATAATTATAGTGTTGCTGAAGCGTATAAGCTTGAAGGAGAACTGAAAGGCAAACTTGAAGGGGAAATTAAGGGCATTATTAAAGGGAAACTTGAGGGTAAGCTTGAGATCGCTGTTAAATTAAAAACAGAAAGAATGCCTGATTCTAAAATCGCTGAAATAACCGGATTTTCTATTACAAAAATTGAAGAGCTGTAAATGAAAAAAAATACGCTTTTATTATTTCTGATCATTTTGCTTTCGGCCTGTAATGATACGGAGAAAAAAACTTCTGACACAACAGATTCTGCAACGGCCGTTTCAGTACAACCTGAGGTCAGCACCGCAGAAATCCATATTGAGCCGAAGTACAATCCTATAGATGAATTGAAGCAGCCGCATATGCAGCAGGCCTTATTGGATGCCATTGATTCATGGTATAAACAAAAAGGGGACAGCACATCCAAATACAAGGAAGACAACCAAGTAGTTACCCTGACTGACAGCTACCTGAAAGATTTCTTTGCAGATGCCGATCTTTCAAAAGTAAATTCAGAATCCGGGGCATCCAGGAAATATGATTTTAAAAAATCCCTCGCCCCTTATCGGGATTCAAGCGAATGTATGGATGAAATCTCATTGAGGCACATTAAAGAAGATGACAGTTACCTCTTTCAGGTAACAAACTACTATATGGTGGATGAGGACGGACGCTCCGAGTGTTATGGATCCGATAAGTTAATCCGTTTTAGGATGAATGGTCAGGAAATTTCTATAATCGACATTACTTACGCCGGGTAATCACATACCATTGCTCCCATTTAATTAAAATGGGGCCATACTTAATGCATAGCCCCATTATTATTGTTCCAGACCTTCATTTACCGCGGATTGACAAGTTACAATTGCAGGCTCAATCCGTAATGAATCCTGAAAGAAAAGCAATTTGATTACTTGATGTAAACGAAAGAGATGCTGTCTTTAACAATCAGACCGCTCATATTTTGTCCAACATATTTAACTGTGTATTTGGCTGAGTTTTTAAGGTCATATCCTTCCAATACATTTACATCAGATACCAGGCTGTCCTTTGGATTGATCTTAATGTAGCTGTCTGCAGGAGGCGGCATCATTCTTTTTGCCATAGCACCTTTATAAGACACTTCTGCCCCATTTTCGTCTACAATATCCAGGTATTTACTCATTAACCGTTCAAATGGAGTATGCCATTTACAAAACTGCTGAGCGGTATCTGCGTGATTATACACTGTAAATTTTAACTGTACCGGTTGACCGGTTTTAATGGTATCAGCCATCTGCATCGTTGCAAACAACCCTTTTTCTTCTGATTTTAAATCCGTCACTGTAGTTGTTGAGTCGGTTGTCGCCGCATCTTTATCTGTTGTACGTGTGTTTTGGCTGCAGGCTGATAGTGCCAATAATGCAGCAGGTAATAATAACTTAAGGTTTTTCATGTGGCAAAAGTAATTCTTTTTATGTGTTGATTATTTCTGAGATTGCGCTTCGTTTATTATTTAATTGTTAATCAAAGCACGTACCACAATGCATCGGTTTCAAATTAATCCGGCAAATGAAACAAATATCTAGTGTATTCAAAGCACGTCTCTTTTGCCCAAATCAAAGACTGTTTGGACATTAGTTAAAAGCACCAGCTTCATCGTGCTATGACATATTAACCAACAGCCTGCAGCAAGCAAATGAAATTACTATTGTTATAAATTAAGCTGGTTCCTTTAGGTAAAAGATTCCTGTCGCTATTAAAATCCTGCAGGAGAATGATTACATTTAAGGCATCACAATATGAACCATAACCAACTATAATGAACTTTACGAATAAATTATTATGCACATTCCTGGTTTTCTTCGGACTCTCCAATGCATTGTCTGCCCAGGAAAAAGGAATGGATCTGCAATCTCCAAATGGCAGCATTAAAGTCTCCTTAACTGTTTCTGATAAGATCTATTACACCATTTCTGCGAACAACGAACCTTTACTGAGCAAAAATTACTTGTCGCTCCAACTAAAGGACGGTACTTCCGGTCAAAACCCTAAACTGACCAGCACAAAAAAAGAAACAGGCAATACCCTTATTAAGCCCTATATCGCTTTAAAGTTTTCTACGGTTAAAAACAATTACAACTCCGTACTGCTTTCTTTTAAAGGCAGTTATGCGGTAGAGTTCCGCGCATTTGATGATGGCGTTGCTTATCGGTTCATCACCAGTAAAAAAGACAGCATCGAAGTATTAAGCGAGGACTTCGCCGTCAATTTTCCAGCGGATTATTTGCTGCACCTGCAGCAGCCGGGAGGTTTTAAAACAGCCTATGAAGAACGGTACTCGAAGATGGAATCCAAAGACTGGAAGGCAACAGATAAAATGTCTAACCTGCCGCTGCTGATTGATACGAAGAAACAATATAAGATCCTGATCAGTGAATCAGACCTTTCTGATTATCCGGGTATGTTCTTAAAAAGTTCCGGGAATAACGGCATGGTGTCGACTTTTCCTAAAACACCGCTTGAATTTGGTGATGATGGCGACCGCAGTTTAAAGATCCTTAAAGAGGCCGGTTACATCGCTAAGACTGCCGGCTCCCGTAATTTTCCATGGCGTTACTTTGTCATTACAGCGGACGACAAGCAGCTGATGGAAAATACAATGACCTTAAAACTCGCTGCACCCAGTGAAATAAAAGACCCCAGCTGGGTTAAACCCGGACAGGCAAGCTGGGAATGGTGGAACGATGCTGCCCCTTATGGACCGGATGTAAACTTTGTTTCCGGATACAACCTCGCTACTTATAAATATTACATCGATTTTGCGGCTAAGTTTGGTATTAAATATATCATTATGGATGAGGGATGGGCCAAAACCACCCGCGATCCGTATACACCAAATCCAGACGTTGATGTCCATGAGCTGATCCGTTACGGAAAAGAAAAGGGTGTTGGCATTGTCTTGTGGCTCACCTGGCTTACCGTACACAACAACATGGATGTATTTAAAACCTTCCAGGAATGGGGCGTTAAAGGGGTTAAGATTGACTTCATGGACCGCAGCGACCAATGGATGGTAAAGTACTATGAAAATGTAGCGAAAGAGGCGGCAAAATACGAGTTGTTCGTCGACTTTCATGGCTCATTTAAGCCTTCTGGACTAGAGTACAAATATCCGAATGTAATTTCTTACGAGGGCGTTCGCGGGATGGAACAAATGGGCGGAACCTTGCCAGACAATAGCCTCTTCCTTCCGTTTATGCGGAATGCTGTTGGCCCGATGGACTATACGCCTGGAGCCATGATCAGCATGCAGCCGGAAGTATACCGTTCTGAACGTCCGAATTCGGCAAGTATCGGTACCCGCGCATATCAGTTGGCCCTGTTTGTTGTTTTTGAAAGCGGCATCCAGATGCTGGCCGACAATCCTACCCTGTATTACAGAAACCTGGACTGCACGGAATTTATTACGCAGGTGCCGACAACCTGGGACGAAACAAAAGCACTGGCTGCAAAGGTTGGTGAACTGGCCGTTGTCGCAAAAAGAAAAGACAAAAAATGGTTTATCGGCGGCATCACCAATGGTAAAGAGAAGGAACGGAATGTACAGCTGAACCTGGATTTCCTGGAAAAAGGAAAAACCTATACCATGACCTATTTTGAAGATGGCATCAATGCCGGCCGACAAGCTATGGATTACCGTAAGAAAACAATATCTGTAAAATCCGGCGATCAGATCCCGGTAAAAATGGTACGAAATGGTGGTTTTGCTGCTGTGATTCAGTAATCGTACTTTTAAAACGGTACTGATCAAAAGGGCAATGCCCCTTCATTATTGACTATTTGAAACCCTGGTAAAGTAAGAAACTTTACCGGGGTTTTTTATGCAGTTTGATCAGACTACCCATTGGGGTAGGTTTACTCTTTTTAGGAGTACAAGCCTTTCGTTTGTATTAAATTTAAGCCATTTTAACAAGAATCTAAATGGTCCCCTCAATCTATCCCGGATGAAAAAACTTCTACTTTTAATTTTTTCTTTAATTGCATTACATACTTCTGCAGCCATTAAGTACGTAAACTGGAATGCTACGGGTGCAAATAATGGCACCAGCTGGAATGATGCATATACCGTTTTGCAATCTGCGTTGATTTCTGCCGTTGCTGGCGACGAGATTTGGGTGGCTAAGGGAACGTATCATCCAACGGTGAGAGCTGGAGATGGAACTAGGGATCAAGATAAAGCTTTCGTGCTGGTACCAAATGTGAAGATCTTTGGTGGCTTTGCAGGTACAGAGACGGATTTAGCCGGTCGCAACTGGACAACCAATACAACCATTCTAAGCGGTGATCTTGACAACAGCGGAACATTGACTAACGCTGATGCAGCACATGTGGTAATCAGTTCCGGAGCGGTTGGTTCTGCTGAACTGAACGGCTTTACGATTACCGGAGGGAATGTATATGTGCCCAGCGATTCACGCATAGTGAATGGATTACAAATATCCACATCTTATGGCGGAGGAATATATAGTGAATCCTCTGCTCCAAAATTGATTAACCTGATTGTTTACGGAAATAAGGGCGCGGTTGGGAATGGTCATGGCATTTTTGTTTCCAATTCAGATTTGATGATTAGTAATACAGTAATCAGCAACAATGGAGAGTCCGACTCACAATGGGGTGGAGGAATTTATGTGAAAAATTCCAATCCCACACTTACCAATGTCCAGGTAACTGGCAATACAGCACTTTATGGCGGAGGGATATATAGTGAATTTTCCAATCTAACAATAACAAATGCCGTTTTTAGCGGAAACGGTCGCATGAATGCAATAGAAACCTATTCAGGAACCGCCACATTAACCAACGTGACCATAAGTGGGAGTATGTATGGTATAGACATTTCCAGTAATACTCAGATAAAGGTATTTAACAGCATTATATATAACAATGCGATTGGAATCTATACCGGAATATTAGGCACCCTCCTCGTCAGCCACAGTTTGGTGCAAGGGATGACAGCTACAACCAATGGAAACATCAATGGGAGTACAAACCCATTATTTGTTAATCCAATAAATCCATCGTTCAACGCTACATCTTCAGGCGATTACCATTTACAATCTGGCAGTCCAATAAGAGATTTAGGCAGCAATACTTATTATGCAGCCGGACTAACACCCGATCTTTCTTCTATAAAAACGGGTTTAGATGGAAATGACAGGATGATGGGAAATGCCCCTGAACCTGGCGCTTATGAATTGCCTATGATCACAACGATCAGTACCAGTCCGCTTACCTATATCACACAAAACAAAGCGGTTCTTGGAGGCAACGTGACAGCAGATAATGGAACCATGGTAACAGAACGTGGTATTGTAATATCCGCATCCAATACCAGGCCAACCATTTCCGACACTAAAATAATATCTGGCAGTGGCATGGGTGCTTTCTCCGCAATTGCAGCCGGATTAAGTGCAGGGACATTATATCATACACGTGCATATGCTATCAATACCGAAGGAACCGCTTATGGTAATATAATTGATTTTACAACCGCTCCACCCCCGCCAAATATTTCTTATGCAGCACCGCAAGTTTACACTAAAGGTACTGCTATAACTGATATATCTCCATCAAATACCGGAGGTGCTGTTCCGGCGACCATTTACGGCACGGTTACACAAACTTTCGCGGGATATAATAGTCCACTTGGTATCGGGAAAGATGGTTTAGGTAATATCTATTGTGCAGATACATACAATAATGTACTAAAAAAGATTGCCGCAAGTAATGGTGCAATTACTACATTAGCTACTGGCTTTAATGCGCCTCTAGATGCTGCAACGGATATCTTCGGAAACATCTATGTTTCGGATTTTCTTAACCATCAGATTAAGAAAATTTCTACTGCAGATGGTTCTATAGCAATAGTCGCTAACATGAATGAACCACGTAGCTTAATTGTTGATGAGTTGAGCGACATTTATGTAACTGATGGACCAATTGTGAGGAAAATAAGCGGCGTTTTAACCAGCACACCCTTTAGTTCTTCCGCATTCCTCACATCTATAGATAAAGACGTTAACGGAAATCTGTTTATTGCTGTTTTCGGAGCCAGAGAGATTAGAAAAAGAGATGTTAATGGTATAATTACAACAATTGCTTCAGGATTCTCCGAGCCTACTGGTTTATCTTTAGATCCAGCAGGCAATTTATACGTCGCCGACAGGAGTAATAAGAACGTCAAACGAATTTCAGTCCATGACGGATCCATCTCTACAGTCGGACCAGGATTTGATAGCCCCCAGGATGTGGAATGTGATGATTTAGGAAACCTTTATATAACGGAATTAAATCAAGGCCAAATAAAAAAGATGACTATAACTGGCTATACCATTAGTCCGGAATTACCGGCCGGCTTAGTGTTCGATGGAACTACAGGAAAAATCAGTGGAACGCCAACAAGTATATTAGCTTCTACGGATTATAAGATTACCGCTTACAATGCCTCAGGAAGCAACCAGACCACCCTCAATATTACAGTGAATGATATTCCTCCGTCTAACTTAAGTTACAGTACACCAAATACATTTACAAGAGGAACAACCATTTCCGATCTAACGCCGTCTGTTGATGGCGGAACCGTAGTTAGCTATAGCATCAGTCCAGCTTTAACTGCAGGATTAAATTTAAACACAACAACGGGTGTGATCGGCGGAACGCCAGCAAATTTTAGCGCCGCTACAGACTATACAGTTACAGCGACAAATTCTAAAGGAAGTACAACTACCGTTGTAAACATTACCGTTAATGAAATAGCACCCTCTGGATTAATTTATAATACCTCAAAAACTTATGCCCCAGGTGTAGCCATTACAGACTTGACGCCTGTAAATACTGGTGGAACCATCACAAATTATAGCGTAAGTCCAAATTTTCCGGCGGGCTTAAGTCTTAACCCCACCACAGGTGTGATCAGTGGAACACCTGCTTCACTTACTCCAACAGCAAATTACACGATAAGTGCTGCAAACAGTATAGGGACAACAACTGCGGTAATAACCATTACCGTTAGAAACCCGAAGACATTGTTTGTAAAATGGGATGCTTCAGGTGCTAATAATGGCGATAGTTGGACGGATGCGTTTACAGATTTGCAGACTGCACTGGAAGCAGCCATTCCTAATGATGAACTATGGGTGGCAAAGGGTACATATAAACCCGCAAAAAAAGCTGGAAATGGAGCTACAGATCAGCATAAGACCTTTGTTCTTTTACCCAACGTGAAGATATTTGGTGGTTTCGCAGGCACAGAACCAGACTTAGCCAGTCGCGATTGGAAAGCCAATACAACCATTTTAAGCGGTGATATTGACAATAGCGGAACACAAACCAATGGAGTTGATGCATTCCATGTAGTTGTAAGTGTTGGGGACGTTGGTACAGCAGAGTTGAATGGTTTTACAGTTACCGGAGGAAATTCAACCATATTTGATTATGGAAATAATCCCGATTACCTGATCAATGGATACGGGATTCATACCTATGCTGGTGGTGGAATATATAGTGAATCTTCGTCTCCAAAACTGACCAACCTGATCATTGATCGAAATACAACCCGGGATTACGGCGGAGGCATATATAACTCCGGCTCAAATCCAATCATTACAAACACAGTAATTAGTAACAATTCACTTCCAAGTGCTCATTTGGGTGGAGGTATCTATAATATAGATTCTAATCCAATAATTACGAATGTATCTATAACGGGTAATCATGCTAGTGGTGGAGGCGGTATGGTTAACAGACAATCCTCTCCAATATTAACGAATGTAGTGTTAAGCGGCAATGATCGCTGTGCTATGGAAAACTACGGGGGAGTAATCACATTGACAAATGTCACAATTAGTGGTAATGTCTATGCTGCCATGATGAATTGGCAAGGTGTCCTTATAAATATCCGCAACAGTATTATTTATAACAATAGCTCTGGAATTGTAAATAACGACAATTCTTCATTAACCAATTACTACAGTTTGATCCAGGGCTTATCTGACACTAATAATGGAAACATCGATGGCAATGCAGATCCGTTATTCGTTAATCCTTTAGTTCCGGCAACTACATCTGATGGTGATTATCATTTACAACCTGGCAGTCCTTTAAATAATATGGGGAGTAATAGCTTTTTTGATTCCGGACAAACACCTGAATTATCAGCTATCATCAGGGATCTGGATGGCAACGGCAGGATAGCCGGCGCAGCCATAGACCTCGGGGCATACGAAATGCTTATATCGGCTGACGTAACCACTTCTGGTTTAACTGCACTTGAGGGAAACAATGCGACTATTGCTGGTGAGGTAACATCGGACAGTGGAAACCAGGTAAGCGAAAGGGGAATTGTGTTGTCATCATCCAATACTATACCAATGCTATCAGATACCAAAGTTTCATCTGGCAGCGGTACCGGATTTTTTTATGCTACTGCATCCGGACTTAATCCGGCTACCCTATATTATGTAAGGGCGTATGCAACCAATGCGGCAGGCACTTCGTATGGTTCTGTAATAAGTTTTATGACCAGGCCGCCCCTTCCGGCCATCGCCTATTCAGCGCCGCAGATTTATCAAAAAGGAACTACAGTTACCGCCATCTCCCCTTCCAATACTGGCGGTACAGTTCCCGCAACCGTTTATGGAGCCGTTACCGAAACTTTTACCGGTTTTAATAACCCAAATGGCGCCGGAAAAGATGGTGCTGGTAATATGTACATCGCGGATACAGATAATAAATTAATAAAAAAAATCTCGTCAATTGATGGTGCTATTACACCTGCGAGTGGCAATACAAAGTTCCCGTATGATGTCGCAATAGATGGCAATGGTGATATTAATATGATCATAAGCAATAACACTCAATATGATAATAGAATGGTAGTACGGGCTTATGGACTATCTGAATACATTGGTGGTGATACGGTACTGGGAGCAACACGTTTAGTCACTGATGCATTATTAGATCGTTACGTAGCTAACGGACGCGGGTTAAAAAGAGTAACCAGCGGTCGTGGATATCCTTTTTATAACGGTGGAAAAATAATCTCTGTGGAAAAAGACGCCAACGGAAATTTTTTCATGGGCGACGATGCAACCGGCGAGATCCAGAAAATGGATATCAACCAAGCAGTTACCATCCTCGGTTCTGGATTCTCCCATCCAACCGGGATATCTGCTGACCTTTCCGGAAACCTCTACATTGCAGATCATGGCAACTCTCAGGTGAAGAAAATATCTGTTCACGATGGAACGATCAGTATAATTGGATCCGGATTTGATGCGCCGGGAGACGTGGAATGTGACGATCTGGGGAATCTTTATGTGACAGAGCCCGGACAAAATGTAGTGAAAAAGATAGCGATAACCGGCTATACCATTAGTCCGGAATTACCTGCCGGATTGGCATTTGATGGAAAGACGGGTGAGATCAGTGGAACTCCGACAGGTATTTCAGCATCAGCAGATTATACGATCACTGCATTTAATGCGTCTGGAAGCAATCAGACTACCCTCAATATTACGGTAAATGATGTCGCTCCATCCTCTTTAAGTTATCAAATACCTTCCGCGTTTCAAGCAGGCACTGCAATTAGCGACCTCACACCTACAGTTAGCGGCGGGGCGGTTACCGCATACAGTATTAGTCCGGCTTTACCTGCTGGCCTTAACATTGATTCTCAAACCGGAATCATCAGCGGAACCCCATCTCAGTTTAGTCCGGTGTTAAATTATACGGTAACCGCTGCAAACAGTGGCGGAAGCATCACCGCGGTGATCCGGATTTCTGTAGCGGTCTCTTCACCGGTCATTGCTTATAATGGTCCGCAGACATATACTGTAAATGATGCCATTACATCATTGTCGCCTGTGAATACCGGAGGCACTATTCCATCATCTCCACCAACTTACACCATTGGCTCTGATTATGGTCGATTGAATGACATTGCATTGGATGCTGCTGGAAATATGTACCTCAGTATTGATGGTGCTGATTACATTCCTAAGATCATTAAACTATCGGGAACAGATGGATCTTTAAGTACGATTGCTACACATACAAATCAGCGATTTTTAGGATTGGCTTTAGATGCCTCAGGTAATGTTTATTATGCGGAAACGAGCCCCGGTGGTCTGACTAGTCCAATTAAAAGGCGAACTGCAGATGGGGCAAATACCGTCACCATCGCTTCTGGTTTTAACCATATACAAAGCCTGGTAGTAGATGCCGCCGGCAATATTTACTTTGCAGACCGTGGAAATAATGCCATCGGAAAAATAGATGTCTCAACGTCTCAGGTCACTTACTTTGGCCCACCGCTTGAATTTAGCCATCCATTCGGCGTAGCGCTTGATGTCGCTGGAAATATCTACGTATCGGATACTGATCATCGTGCTGTTAAAAAAATCTCGGCAATTGATGGTTCGATCACAACTATAGCGACTGGTTTTACACCAATAGATTTGACTATAGATGCCACAGGTAATGTATATGTAGCCGCAGAGCAAGGTCCGGTCAGAAGGATTGATGCAGCTAATGGATCTATCAGCACGCTTGCCTACTCAAATTTCTTAACTGGTCTTACCGTCGATCCTTCAGGAGCTTTATATGGAGTGGATAATACCGATGCCATTGTTTCAAAGCTATTTAGAACCGGGTATTTTGTGAGTCCGGCTTTACCAGCTGGACTGACTATCGATAATAATACGGGTATAATCAGCGGCACGCCTACGGCGCCTACTGAATTAAATATGTATACCATCACTGGGTTTAATGAAAGCGGAAGTCATTCGACTTCGCTTGATATCGCTGTTATTGACGTTGCTCCGTCTGAATTGGATTATACTACGCCAAATGTGTTTACTAAGGGAACTGCAATCACTTCGTTGTCTCCAACAGTGAGTGGCGGTGCGGTAACCAGTTATAGCATTAGTCCTGCTTTGCCGACTGGTTTAAGTTTCAGTACCACAACTGGTGTAATCAGCGGAACTCCAACCGTACTTAAAACAGCAACCGATTATACCGTAACTGCTACTAATACTGGTGGCAATACCACGGCGAGCTTGAACATTACGGTTAATGATGTTACCCCTTCTGCATTGAGCTATACTACGCCAAACGTGTTTACAAAAGGAACAGCGATTACCTCGTTATCTCCGACCATTAGCGGTGGTGCAGTAACCAGCTACAGCATTAGTCCTGCTTT
>NZ_SNYC01000009.1 GCF_004362715.1 Pedobacter metabolipauper | reverse complement strand
AAAGAGGCAGTAGATGACGGCATAAATGATAATGTGGTTTAAAAACGCAAAGCTAAAATTTTAACGCTGCTCCACAACATTTGGGATTGATCCAATGTAATTAACTGTAATAGTATCATATGGCACTATATCTATGAATTTCAACAAGCCCACATACAAAATTACAAGTGATATATTTATCTTGCAATCATACGTTTCAGAGAAATCGCTGAAATAAATGCTTACATATAATAACGAAAAAAGCCGCTTTTCGTTATGAAAAACAGCTTTTTACTTTGTGGACCCAACTGGGCGTTTCTCGAACCATTTCCTATCTGATTTATGTTTAATCGCTGATTTAGCAAAAGAAATTGTATAGACTTTGCTATGAGTAATCTTGCATATAGTTAAAGAAAGGGGCCTTAAAAGTGTATAATTAAAATTATCAAATACTCATCATCAAAAACGAAAAATTGGATTTGATTAATGGAATGAGTTTATGATAATCCACAATTAAAAAAACAATGCACCAGGACTTATAAGGCCAAATAAATTCAATGAACTGTGAAGTAATGCTTTTATTAAAAAACGAGGGAATAATGATTCACTCATTCCAATAGTAAATACTTAAAAATACTTATTTTTATTAAAATCGTTTAGAACTTTTAATGGACTCATCTTATCAACAAATATTACCAATCACTTCTATATCCGACTTTATAGAAAAGTTTTGGGTATTTAAAAATAATGGAGAAGAAGACAGAGCGATAACAATATTACCTGACGGTTGCTTTGAATTATTTTTTACATTTTCAGAATTAGAACCCTTAAATGTCTTCCTTTTGAAACCACAAAGTGAACCATCGGCTAAAATATCTAAAGCTCAATCGGTTATTTATTCCATCAGTTTTAAATTATTAGCACTTGAATATATCTTTAAAATGAGAAATCAAGACTTTAAAGAGGGTAAGCTAAAATTATCAGAAAATTTCTGGGATATCAATAAAAGCGATTTGACGAGTTTTGAAAACTTCGTAGATAAAGCTACCTCAAAAATAAAAGAACTAACGAAGGAAAATATTGATGTAAGAAAGCGAAACCTTTTTCAACTTGTTTACGCCTCCGAAGGCTCAATGACTGTAAAAGAATTATCTGGAAAAGTATTTTGGAGCAGTAGGCTAATAAACCTTTATTTTAACTACCAATTTGGATTTTCATTAAAATCGTTTTGCAATTTACTACGTTTTCAAGCCTCTTTTTCGCATGTAAAAGAAGGCAAACTTTACCCCGAAAAGGATTACACAGACCAAAACCATTTTATAAAAGAAGTAAAAAGATTCTCAGGTGTAGTGCCGAAGGAATTGTTCAAAAATGCTGAAGACCGATTTATACATTTTACGGCTTTGACAAAGAAAAAATAGTGGTCCAAAATTACCGATTTATACTATTTTCAGTTTTGCCTAATCTGCAATTTTGCATCATAATTTTAAAGAACATGATACTAATTACGGGTGCTACTGGAAGTATAGGACTTGAGCTTTGCAAGCTTCTAGCACAATCAAACATCAAAGCTCGTGCAATGTGCCGAAAAGAAGCGCATTTAGCTCAATTTATAGAGATGGGTTTAGAAGCCGTTATTGGCGATTTTGATAATCCAGAATCGCTAAAGAAAGCAATGCAGGGTTGTAAGCGGTTGTTTTTACTAACTACCGCACCTAACCAATTGAAGCATTACAAAATCGGTATAGACATTGCCATAGAAACCAATGTTAAGCACATTGTAAAAATCTCTGCAGCCGATGCCAATATCCAATCTGATGTATTATGGGCAAAAGAAAATGCACAAGGTGACCATTATTTGAGAAGCAAAAATATTGGCTGGACTATTCTAAAACCTACGGGTTTTATGCAAAACTTTCTAGAAGCAAAAAGAGGAATTGCGAAAGGCATTTTACAAAGCATTAACCCCAATGGAAGTATTGCCTGTATTGACATTCGAGACATTGCCCTTGTTGCCAGAGTCGTTTTGACAGAAGAAAATCATAATGGAGCAATGTATTTTCTTACCGGTTCAGAAATGGTTTCTTATAAAGATGCAGCGGAAAAACTTAGCAAAGCATTCGGCTACAACATAAAAAATGTTATTGTATCTTCTGATGATATGCGTAACCGACTTGAAGCTGTAGGAGTAGAAAATTGGCGTGTTGACTCCATCATAGCACAGGAAGTCGTTAAAAACGGGTTCAGTGTGGATGTAACTGGAGAAGTAAAGCGATTGACGGGACAGACACCAATTTCGTTTGAACAATTTGCGAAGGACTATGAAAAGCAGTTTGAAGTAAATGAACAATAAGGTGAACAAGGCAGAAGACAATCCCGTGAAACCCAAAAACTGGAAGCTAATGCTGATAGCATTCGTTTTTGTTTACTTTACAATGAACCTTGTTTTCTTTCTCTTAGGGAGCTATTTATTTGCAATTCCACAACTTATGAGGACACTTATTTTAGCAATTATTTTTGTGCCATTATTCGGTATTGGGATTCCAGCCTTACATAAGAAGTTTTATAAATGGACAATTAAATAAGAGCTCGAAAGAAAAGCACCCGATCATGATCTCCAACACTTCGATAGATTTCAAGCAAAAAATAGGAATTACTCTCTTGGGATTCAAGGATTAATGACTAGAGGCAATTACAATGACAAATAGCAGTTAGTTAATTACAGATCAAAATCTCTTATCAAATACTCATCTCAATTTCTACTAAAAAACGGTCGTTTTTTGACGTACACTTTTACATTGTTCCCTTATACTCCTATTCCAAGCTTTAATACTTAGTCTGAATTTACCAGTCTATCAGAACAAAAAAACCTCAATGGGCTCGAATCAAAAAACAGCCTTTATACTACTATTAAGGCCGATTAATTTTCAAGTGAAAAAACAAAACCCTCTCTACGGACTGTAAAGAGGGTCTGTGGGCCCAGCTGGGCTCGAACCAGCGACCAAAAGATTATGAGTCTTCTACTCTAACCAACTGAGCTATAGGCCCTGAAAAATCTATTAGATTTTGCGAGTGCAATGTTACATATTTGTATCGAATTATGGAAACAGTTTTAGCACAAAAAATAAAAAACATTATTTTCGATTACGGCAACGTCATATTCGAAATCAACTTCATAAATGCTCAAAAGGCTCTTTTGCAATTAGGTATACCTGATATTGAATCCTTTTTTGGACATAAAGGTCATGATAATATATTTTCAGAACTTGAAACCGGAGCAATCACAGCAGCAAAATTTAGGGATGGGATTAGAAACGCAGCCAACAATCCGGGATTAATGGATGAAGAGATTGATGCGGCATGGAACGGTCTGCTTATCGGTGTACCGGAAAATGTTCACGAAGTGTTGCTCTCCATAAAAGATAAATACCGGACCTTCCTGTTAAGTAACACCAATGAGATCCATTACAATTACATATTGGATTATCTTAAAAGAACCTATCAGGTAGCTAATAATGACCACCTTTTTGAAAAAGCCTATTACTCACAGCTGATGCTGCTTCGCAAACCGAATGTGGAGATCTTCGAGACTGTAATCAAAGAAAATAACCTGGTACCTGAAGAGACCTTGTTTATAGACGATAGTCCGCAACACCTTGTTGGTGCTAAACAAGCAGGTTTACACACCTTGCTGATGGATAAACATCCCAGAGAACTCGGTCAATTTTTAAAGGAACACAACCTGATCTAACCAGTTATTTTGCTTTCCCGGATTTTGAAAGGTAGTTATCTATTTGTTTTACCATCTCAGAAAATTCCTGTTCGCCAAATCCAATAGATTGGTAAATGATCTTTCCATCTTCATCGATAAGGATGTTTCTTGGAATGGATTGAGTAGCAAATTTGCTAAATACCTCCCTTTTTAGGTCTGGAAGAATAGGGAAGGTAAAGCCTTTTTTAGCCTTATAAGGATCAAGCTTGTCCCAGCCCTCTTCGCGGCCAAATACAAAAAAAGCAAACTTCGAATTGCCCTGATGTTTTTCCCAGATCTGTTTTTGAACCAGCGGCAATTCTATGTTGCATGGGGGGCACCAGGTGGCAAATAGATTGATCAGGATTAACTTGCCTTTATAGTCTTTAATCTGAACAGTTTTTCCTTTTTCAGCTTCAAAAGAAAATTCAGGAACCTGGTCTCCAATTTTTGTTAGCGTGGTTGAATCTTGCTGTGCAAGCGTAACAAAAGGGAGCAGAACCAGAAAAAGAAGTAAATGGGTTCTTTTCATAAAATTATGTTTATAAACTTGTTGCGTTATACTGTTAATCAACGTCTTAGTAAATATAATAGGTAAGTTATGAAAAGAACGTTAAATATCATGATGATTATTGTTTATTTATTAATATCCCTTATGATCGTACTTCTACTCCAGTCCAGATGAGTGTCAGCTCTTCTTGCTTTCTATATAAAACAGGCCAATTAACGTACTAAACGAATTTTTTGCGGGACTAAAATAGTTTTGTCTTAAAAAAGTTATAAATTACACCCTTCCTACAAGGTTGTTCAAAATATGCTGAGATGTATCGTTATTGATGATGAAGATCACGCCGTAAAAGGTCTTGAAAAGTACATCAGTACAGTTTCAAGATTGGAACTGGTAAAAAGCTATACAGATCCATTAAAAGCATTGGTTGAGATCTTAGCTGGAGATCCGGTAGATTTAATTTTACTGGACGTCGATATGCCGCAAATATCAGGCTTGGAGTTATCTAAAGAAATCCGTAGAAAAACAAATAAGCTGGTATTTACAACCGGATTTACAAAATATGCTTATGATGCGTTTGAATCTGATGCAGATGCTTATTTGCTGAAACCCTATTCTTTAGGTAAGTTCTTGATTACCATTAATAAGCTCTTTCCGGAGCAGGAAGAATCAGATGCTCAGAAAAGTAAAGATGATTTTTTCTTTGTGAAAAGTAAGGATGATAACCTTAAAATATTAAAGATTAGGTATGAAGATGTAATTGCTGTAGAAAGTAAAATGAATTATATCATGATTCATACACCCGAAAAGAATGTACTGACCTATATGTCATTAACGGAAATATCGAAATTGCTCAGTGCCCTCCCTGAGTTTATTCAATTTCAACGAAGCTTTATACTCAACCAGAACCACATTGACTCAATTGATGGAAATACAATTAAGATGAATAAAGGTATTGAAATAACTGTGGGTGACCATTACCGAAAAGATTTTGCGAGTTTTGTTGCCGGCAAACTGATAAAGGCGGGTAAAAAGAAATAAAATACCCGCCTTTATGGTAACTCATTTTTTGTAACTATTAAAACCGGTGGTCTTTGCAGTAGTTGTAACCATAGTTGTTGTAGGATCTGAAATCGATTTTCCGTTAGATACCTTAACTGATTTGTACACAAAAAGTGTAGTTTCATTTAGCTTAAAATTTCTCTGTTTCATGGCTTTTTTTTATGAAACTTAGCGGGTGTTTTAAGCAGTTAAAAAATGGTTATACAGAAAGGCAGAAATTCTATTTATAAAGGATTAAATACATGAAAAGAAAACAGGAGAATTGGTTGCAAAAGAATAAGATTCATATCATCGTATGGCTGTTATTTATTGTCTATGAAACCATAGTCCTTGGCTATTCTCTTAATTCTTTTGGATCACCTCTAACATACGCCGCACATTACTTCGTGATCATTTTGTTCTTCTATGGACATTCAAATGTGGCACTGCCCTGGGTATTCAAGAATAAGACGAGTTCATTTATCCTGCTCCCTGTTGTTAGTTTCATTCAAATCGTAATTTATGCGTTTGCACATCTGGTGGCAGACCGGTTCCTGAACTTAGTGGGCGTAATCCAGGAACATGGAGAAATTAAATTTGACTACCAATTTGTATTGAGGAATTTATACCGGGGCATCTACTTCATGGGATTTTCTACGGGTTATTTCCTCCTGCGCAGGTATCTTACGCAAAGGAAGAGAATGGAAATGCTGGAACTCGAAAGATTACAGAATATCATCGATCAGCGCAATATGGAGCAAGAACTTTCGAAAGCACAAAATGCATTCTTAAAAGCGCAGATTAACCCGCATTTTTTGTTCAATACGCTCGATTTTATTTATCACAATGTAAGCAGCCATTCTCCCATAGCTGCAGAAGCAATTATAAGCCTTTCAGATATGATGCGTTTTGCAATAGATTCTGATGAGATGGGAGAGTACATTAAGCTGGAACAAGAAATGGAGCAGGTTGAGAGCCTGCTCCATTTAACGCGTCTTAGAAAAGGCCGGGAACTGTACCTAACAATTGATTTCTCTGAAGATGTAAAGCATTTGAAAATCATTCCACTGGTATTGCTCACCCTGATGGAAAACATTTTTAAACATGGTGACCTGGGTAATCCGGAGCATATGGCAAGAGTGACGGTCATTAAAGACAATACGTTTTTAATTCTTGAAACCGATAACCTTGCCAGAAGAATTTCAAACAACAGGAGCAACCATACCGGATTGCTTAATATTGAGAAAAGACTGATCTATGCTTATGGTAACGACGTTAAATTTGTTTATCATACAGATGATCAAAACCATTTTAAACTTAAGATACAGGTACCTCTTGATTCGTTAAATTACCGCGACGGGAGAGCAGTACTTTAACCAGGTAGTGATAGATGATCGCTTCGTGAACACGCTGCTCCAGTGCAAAGATCCGGTTAATATGCATATGTATCAGATCAGAAATGATCTGAGGCCGTTTAGCCGTATCGTAAGTTTTAATCAGCTTGGAAAATGACCGTACCAGTTTACCAGCTGCAGTATAGATCTGCGAATGGATCTTTTGATCGCTGGTTTTCTTAAACTCATTAAAAGCCTGGTTGATGGTCTTGAAACTCTTCGGGTTCATGTGGAATTCTACTGCGAAATTTTCTGCCATATTTTTGCTGAATGCAATCTGTTCATTTAAACTGTCAAATGCAGCATCTAAAAAAAGCTGGATCATGTATAAAGTAGCCGTATACAACTCTTCGGTATTCGTGGTATTTGAAATTAACAGGCTTGCATATTTACTGTCTTTCCAGAAAAAATATTCTACCTGTTGAATGTGACTGGCCTCATAGCGTGCCATCTCACGGTAATAAGTGCGAATCTTGAAATCGCCAACCGTACCATTATAGATCTCAGGTCTGATCAGGGGTTTGAGCTTAATGATGATCTGGAATCCATAGATGGGATCTTTTAAGTGTAAACGCAGCCGGATCAGCGGATTTCCGTTATCGTCATAATATCTGATAAAGAACCATTTTTTAATACTCTTGCGGCTCTCCCTTAAAAATTCAGCAATCTGGTTTGTCAATAAGCTATTGCTTTTAGAGGGATGAACATGAATTTCAAAGTATAGCCATTCCTCTCCTGGTAAAAGGATATCAGGCAGTTTTTTAGAACTTTGTAAACTGGAATATACTGGATTAAGTGCTTCATAGATCATATCATGATGACTATAATTAACAATATATTGAGGCACATAATTATTATTGCCCTCGTCTTTTATACAATCGTGTTTATTAATAAGTGCTTCAGAAATATAGATCGGTTGCCCATCCTGCTGGCTGCAATAGGTAAGAAAGAATTTTAGATCCGTTAACTTATTGGGATCAAAGCACAGGGTCTGATCGGTATTTCCGGCCTTAAATAAGAAATCAATCTTTTGCATATTTAACCAGGTAGACAATTGATCGATTCGTTCAGTAATGGTTACTCCCTTTTGATCTTCATAGATCTTCTTTGGTACCAGCCACATAGACGGGCAAAGGATCAGCTCTTTGTAACAAACCCTGGGGTAGTGCTGAAGATCCGGAAAATAATGCTTCAGGTCAAAATTCAGATCAGAACGGATATCCTGATGTTGTAGGTCGCAAAGAAACCGGTAAACAGAAAGATCTGATCGTGTATAGTTGTAAGCAGAGGGCAGGCGGGGTACCATTCTTTTCCCGTACTTTTTTGAACGCAGAATAATCTGCTGTCCCTGAACGGAAACCATAATATCATTGAGGCTTAGAGGTTCTTCCATACACGACCAGGTTAAAATTGCCAGTTCCTTTTTATATAAAGACTTTCTCCGGTTTACATTGTCAATGTGCTTTTCTGCCTGATAAGCAATGTCAAAAAACATAACGTCTGGATTTGCTTGTTCTTCTAGTGCAGCTATTTCCTTACAGTGATCTTCCAGCTCGGTGCTGCTCATCGTAAAACGTCCAAGCAATGAGTTAGCTGTACAGCCTCCAATATTGGTGATTACAGGTTTGTCCTGGTATAAACTGAACATCACACTGAATGTGTTCGGTAATTTAACCGGACTGGAAGTGGGGGCACCTTTAAATTCATCCAACTGGAAATTCTTTCCTTGGATAAGCTTGTCTAAAACAAAACGGTGAAGCTCTGTATAACTGATACTGGTGCTGTCAACAGGAATTGATTTGGTCGCATTGATGGTTTCAATGAGCAGATCCGAATAATAACCTTGTTCCAGATTACCGTAGCCTACACCAACTTCAGGATCCATAGCAATAGACAAGGGGATTTCCTTACCCTCAAATTTATTTAAAAATGCTTTACCAAAATTGGTAAGATCACTATTCGTGCTCACCGGCAGATGGTTGGAAAGAAAGGATATAACTTCAGGGATTATCCTGATTTTCTGCTGCTCAATACTGCCAGCCAAATGCTTTCGTTCTGAAAGGATGTAATTGGAGGAAGAACTGACCAACGGATAATTTAGCCGGTTAAAATAGTCATTACCAGTGATATTAGGGAACCGGTCTGTGATCAGCAATTGAACTTTGATCAGCTGACCGATAAATTTATAGCTTTCTTTTTTGCTTAGATTAAATTTACTCAGCATCTGTTCGTAAATATCATCGATCATCACTGGCTTTGAACACAGCTTTAATAGGGCGTCAAGTTCAGGAAAGCAGTTTAATGTGGCGAGTTCAAACGTTTTATCTTTAATACGGATATACCGGATCTCATTTCCAACTTTATAAAGGGAAGAGTTGGCGAAAAAAAAGATAGAGGACCGGATGGTTTTTTTGACATCAGCAATATAATGTTCTTTGTTGCTCCAATCGGCAAATTCATGAGAGATCATCGCATTTGAGATCTGTAAAGGAACCTTATGGTCGCCCTGGCTAACGGGAAGAACGGTAAATGCAGCAAAACTGCCAAAGGGTGTAGAACGGTATTTTGACCGGTTAAAATACTTCCAGATGGTGAACTGGACTTTGTCGTCCAAATGCACTAAATCCGCTGCACACTTTGAAGCAATTAGTTCATAAAAGGGTATCGAAGATTCTTTAATCTTTTCTTTCAGGGATTCCCATTCTTCTTCGAGCGTACTTTCTATACCATATGCAGGAGTACGGCACAATGCGATATCTAGATTTTTTAGTTTCATATATTTTACAATTTGTTGCTAACTGACCGTTCAAAATTTAGTCGGGAATCTTTAGTTTTTCTAATGAAAAGACGGATTTACGATAAAAGTTGAAATGTTTTGGTGTAGAAAATATATGCTTTTAAATAGAAAAACAACCTTTACGTCCTAGTGATTTTATGTTTATTTAATTTGTATTTAAATTTAACAAGTGAATGATGGAAAAGAACTGAAAAGGATTACCAAGTATGAATCATTAATATTGTTGCCCTTAAAATATTGTTGCGCCTCAAGTTAGTTTTTAGAATTAACCAAGTAAGGACAGGAGGTTGCGCTCTTGTCCTTTACTTGTTATAGCCGGTTTTGAGCCGGCTTCTTTAAAGCATAAAAAGATTAGGCTTTTTTGTATTATGGCTGTATCTTTAAATATGCAAAACCTTTCCAGAGTCTTCCTGTTTTTAGTCGTATTGTACGTATGTAGTTGTTCCGGACAATCCATGATCCCAGTTATACGGAAAACAGAATCTAAAGGTTTTCAGAATCCAATTCTTCCTTCTGGTGCCGATCCATGGAGCACATATAAGGATGGATTTTATTATTACACACATACCTTGGGCAATAGGCTCGAAATCTGGAAAACCAAAGATCTGTCTGATCTTAAACACGCAGAACGAAAAATCGTTTGGACACCACCGGCCGGAACATCATACTCAAAGGAAATCTGGGCCCCCGAAATACATTTTATAGGTGGTAAGTGGTATATGTATTTTGCCGCTGATAATGGAAATAACAACAACCACAGGATGTATGTGATTGAAAATGCATCTGCTGATCCAATGCAGGGAGAATGGCAATTTAAAGGGAAGGTTTCGGATACATCAGACAGGTGGGCTATTGATGGAACCGTGTTTGAATATAAAGATCAGTTGTATATGCTCTGGTCCGGCTGGGAGGGACCCATTAACGGAACACAAAGCATTTACATTGCAAAGATGAAAAATCCATGGACAATCTCCAGTGAACGTTACAGGATCTCTTCACCTGTTTTTGACTGGGAAAAAGACGGATCCTTTACTGCGCCAAAGGTAAGCGTGAACGAAGGGCCGCAAATTCTGGAACATAAAAACAAATTGTTTATCGTTTACTCTGCAAGCGGATGCTGGACGGATTCATATGCACTTGGACTACTTACCTTTAAAGGAACAAACAATCTGCTGGATTCTGTCTCATGGATCAAATCAAAAGAGCCGGTATTTAAGAAATCTATAGATAATGGGGTATATGCGCCTGGACACAACTCGTTCTTTAAATCACCTGATGGCAAGGAAGACTGGATCTTGTATCATGCCAATGATGCCCCTGGTCAGGGTTGTGGTGGTCACAGATCGCCAAGAGCACAGCGTTTTAGCTGGAACAAAGATGGAAGCCCTAACTTTGGTGTGCCTCTCCCCAGGCAGTAATCATCAGATTCCGGTTCCCTCCATAATTCCTGTGCTCACAGAAATAAATACCCTGCCATGTGCCCAGTGCCAATTTCCCATTACGAATAGGGATCATAACCGATGTACCCATAATTGAAGCTTTTAGGTGTGCAGGCATATCATCAGAGCCTTCATAATCATGCTGGTATGCAGGATCATTTTCAGGAACTGCTTTGTTGAAATACATTTCGAAGTCTTTTCTTACGGTAAAATCAGCATTTTCGTTAATCGTAAGTGACGCAGAGGTGTGCAGCATAAAAACCTGGCAAATTCCCGTCTTCAATACTGAGATCTCAGGAAATGCAGCAATAACTTCATCCGTGATCAAATGAAAGCCTCTTTTTCTCTCTTTCAAAGTCAAAACTTTCTGATAGATCTTCATTTGAAATATAGGACGATAAGTTATAGAATGAAATATTTTCTTAGCAGCTCTTCAAGTTCCTTTGGAAATAGCGGTTTTCTAAGCAGCTTAATCACAAGCGGATTGGCTTCTGCTTTTTTAATATCGCCGAAGTCAAGTGTAGATGAAAGAATGGCAATGATACATTTTTCTTTTACAGGATCCGGAAAATTCTTATAGATCTCTAAAAACTCAAAGCCATCCATTTCTGGCATTTGGATATCCAGTAAAATGAAATCCGGTAAATTATTGGGATCGTCCGTATGCTCGCTTAAATAAGATAATCCATCCTCACCAGATTTGCAGACTATAATCTCATCAAATAATTTAGATATAGTAATGATTTTAGAGTTGATCTTTAAATCAACTTCGTTATCATCAATCAACATTACTTTTCTCGGTTTACTTAACATTGGGAATCTTAATTTTAAAGGTAGTGCCCTCTAAAGGGTCTGAACTAACAGATATCTTTCCATGGATTTTGTTTAGCGCCTCTTTAACGATAAATAAACCCAATCCACTTCCATGATTTGTTTTGCTTTTAAAAAACTGGGTGAATATTTTTTCCAGATGCTCATTCAGTATTCCTATACCATTATCACTAATTGTAAGCTCTGCATTCTCCTTTTTAACGAGTATGCTAATTCCTACTTTCTTATGTGTTTCTTCAGTTTTTTGATATTTAATGGCATTTGAGATCAGGTTACCTAAAATCACTTCAATCCGAAATGAATCTCCATAAAAAGGCACATCCTGTTTAATATCAACATTAAAATGTGTTTCCTTATCGGAATAAGAATAGAGTTCAATTAAGTCTGGTACCAGTGTTGAAAAATCAATATTCGTATGCTCGGAAATGGTTTTGTTATTTTTATAGTATTGAAGGGTCTTCTGAATATAATAGTCCAGCCGGTTAGAGCAGGTTTCCATTAAACTCCAGTACTCACCACAAGATTCGTAAAGCCCTTCCATTTTGACGAGATTAATAACCCCCATTGCAGAAACCAATGGTGCTCTTAGTTCATGAGATATGCTATAAATAAAGCGATTTAATTCATCATTGGTCTTTTCAAGCTCAATTACTTTATTTCGAAGGTCTATTTTTGCCTTGTAAGCGTCATATGCATTCTTGATCGAGTTGTGCAGTTCCAGGTCATTCCATGGTTTGGTAATGTACCTGTATATATCACCATGATTAATGGCATCAGCTAAAGCTTCAATATCAGTATATCCGGTTAATAAGATCCGAACCGGATCAGGAAAGGTATTTGTTATGCTTTTGAAAAATTCTACTCCTGTTGTTTGCGGCATTTTTTGATCTGCAATGATCACATGGATCGCCACATTCTCAAGTATCTTTAAACCTTCGACAGCCGAAATCGCGGTGTAGATCTCATACTGTCTCCTAAAGCCAGCCTTAAATGCATGTAAATTGTTCTCTTCATCATCAATATACAGAACTCGTACAGTTGGTGCATTCATAATAAACTATGTTAGTTTCAGTTTAAAGGCAAGTTAATAATAAATTCGGTACCTTGATTTACTTTTGTTATAACATCAATATTTCCTTTGTGATTTTCAATAATCCGAAATACAATCGATAATCCCAGACCCGTTCCTTCTCCAACATCTTTGGTTGTAAAAAAAGGTTCAAAGATCTTTTGCTTAACCTCTTCCGTCATTCCGGTTCCGGAATCTTTAATGCTGATCTTAACCTGGTCATCTTCCAGCCAGGTCCTGATGGTAATGAATTCTTCTTCTTCCTGTAACTCTTTTGACCTGATTGCTTGTATGGCATTTGTAATCAGGTTCATAAATACCTGGTTTATTTTTCCCGCCATACACTCAACCAAGGGGATCGTACTGTATTCTTTGATGATCTTCAGATTAGCAGGAAAAGTACTACGGATCAGAACCAGGGTAGAGTCCAGTCCCTCATTTAAATCGACAGGCTTGGTGTCATTCTCGTCCAGGCGGCTAAAATTCTTAAGACTTCTGATAATTTCTGCAGTTCTTTTAGCACCATCGCCAATTCCGGAGAGTAATGATTTTATTTCATCTCTTACAAACTCAATATCAATTCGCCTTTTAAAAGATTCGATCTTTCCCAATTGTTGTTCAATATCGCCTTGCAGATCCAACTGCTCATACATGGTGATTACTTCATTCAATTCATTAATATCAAGCTCCAATGGCTTAATATTGGACGTAACAAAGTTTATTGGATTGTTAATTTCATGTGCAATTCCTGCTGTTAACTGACCAAGGCCAGCCATTTTCTCTGCATCTACCAATTGTGACTGAGCCTCTTTAAGATCGGTCAATGCAGTATTTAAAGATTCATTGGTGTTTTCTAATTCCTCTGTCCGCTCCTTTACTTTTATTTCCAGAACAACATTTTGTTCACGTACTAATTTTTCATTTTCTGTTAAGATCCGCAGGGCTTCTGCCTGTGATTCTTCTTTTTCCTTCTTAAAGATATTGATCTTATCCGCCAGGGCAAAAGAAAGCAATACCGCCTCAAGGCCTGAACTGATGAGAATCGCGTTATTTGTGAAAAATACAGGGGGTAGTACACCAACGTCCTTTAGGATAAATACGATGACACCCATTAAAAAGCAAGACCAGGAAACTGTAAAATACAATGCCGGACGGTATTTTTTTCGATAGATTAAAACACCCGTGGTAATTACAGATATAGAGGCAATCACCGTTATAATTTGTAAGACCTGCTGCGCCAGGATCGGATAACCACAAATACTGATCAGGAAACCAATGGTGTAGAGAACAATCAGAATATTTAAGTAGCGGTCTACTTTTTTTAAGAAAGTTCTGACGTGTAAAAAAACTTTCGCAAAGAGAACGGAAGTTATGCCCACAAATGCAATAGAAAAAACCACGCCCTGGTTATTGAGCCAAACACTGTCTCCCCAAAGATATACCAATGAGTATCCCTTTAGAGACATTTGTGTAAACCCAACACTAAAAATATAAATTACATAGTAGAGGTAACTTTTATCCCTGACCGTGAAGTAAATAAAGATATTATATAGGAACATCGTAATAATAAGGCCGATGTACAAACTGAAAATCGTGTTGTCAAAAGAAATAGCAGCTAAAGTAGCATTGGAGCTCCCCAGATAAATTGGTAATGTAATCGGGTTTGATGATAAAATACTGATATATAGTACTGTCGTGTCTGATGCCAAAGGAGATAGCTTAAACAGCGTGTTCTGGTGGGGGATGTCACGTTTGCTAAGTGGAATGTTTTGCCCGGAGTATTTTTTTTTAAAGTTTCCGGATGAATCGGGGTTATAAAAAACCACTTCATCATAAGAGTGGTTCTTGATTTCCAGGAAAACATCTTTTTTAAGATGGGGATTTACTAATTCGATCTTTACCCAGATCTTCGAAGTTGTCAGGCCAAAGTTTGAAACGTTACTCGTATTGGGTTCAAAACCTTTTTTTGCAATCACCTTTTCAAGTGCTAGTTTGCCGGAAACATCTTCATACACGGAGATCTGGTCACTTATATTTTGTTGCTGGCTAATGTCTTTGCTGATTGTTATAACCTGACTATAACCCTTATTCTGGAATAAGAGCAGGGCTGCAAAACAGCTCAAATAAATGATGATCCTTTGATTTAGCTTCACAATCTGACCGTGTTAAGTAATTTTTAAATCATACATTACATCAATTTCACCTTTGGGTCCGGTTTCTTTTCTAATCTGTTGCGGGTTATTGATCAGGTCGAAAACCAGCTCTCTGATGTCTGGTTCAGCTTTTTCAAGTGTTCTCAGGTTATCAATAACTACAGCAGTAGCTATAAGGTCTAATTTAGGATAATAGAACTGACCGTTATTACCCAATTCAATGTTCACATCAAACCCTGTTTTTTTACCGCCCCTAACTGTTGCCGGAGCACATAATGCAAATAAACTGGCCAGACCCAACGTATAGGCTAAAGCAACGGAGGCACGGATCAGGAAGATACTTCCGACACCAAAGCCTGCAATTTCCCTTGAATTCCACAGGCCGCATAGTTCGCCTGTTTTTAATTTTTTCCGTTCTTCCAGCTGTTTGTAGATGTTTACATCAATCTTTCCAATGGCGTCTTCAATTGGAAGTTTTAATTCCTCATCAGCAATTTGGATGCGCGCACCACCCAGCGCCCGCCCATCCTCAAGTGATTCCACAAGGATCACATAAGTATTATCATGAGTAACCCATTGATGCTTGGCAGAAGTGATCATGGTGATCCCATAGATTTCAAGAACTTTTCTGTGTCCGTCAATAAACTTATAACAAGCTTCTTCGTCTTCTGTCGCTTTAAATGCCCTAAACCTTACCATTTATTTGCTGCTGTTTGACATAAATATCTGTTCTATTGGCAAACGCTCAGAAGGGGGACTTTGCTTTTCTGCATAAAATAATCTAAAAAGAAAAATGGGAACATCGTTTGGATCTGAACTTGAAAAACAATCGTAAAATATGTTATTAAGTTCCGTGAATTTATCTTTTAGGAAAAGGTCATCATTTAAGGCATCACTATACTTAAGCACATTGAAATGTAAAATACTTGCAGTCATAGGATGGATCGAAACCTGGTTCTTATTTGCAGCTAACCACATTCTTTCTATCGCTTTTCCGCCAGCAATAAAGTTATCAGCGTTAAAATAAGGCATGGTAATCAAACCCAATGCGGCGGAAGCAATGCCTGATTTTCGGGACAAACGCTCCAGTCCGCCACCACCTTTCCAATCTTTTAACAAGTGAAGCACTTTAGGGTCTTTAGCGATCCGCATACCAACTGATTCTCCGGGAGTAAGTTCAAAGGATTCCAGGTCTAAGCCGCTGCCGGTTTCCCTGCTGTGTTCTTTTGTCCATCTCAGTTCAAGATTAAAAAGCTCGTGATGTCCTGAAGGGGTAAAAAGACGAAGCTTGTCTGCTTCTCCCAATATATTGGCAATTTTATTAAGGTCTGCCGGGTTTTCAATGCTGTAAAACTTTGCACCATCAACCTGCTCTGCAGCTTCTTTAATTTCGGCTAAGTGCAATGCGTTCATTGGTATTATTTCCTTCGGCCGGTTTCTGCTGGTATGTCTCAATGCTGTAAAATCAGCTAAAGGATCTTTTACCTGTGTATCTGGCAGCTTGGAAAATTGCAGGATAGTAATCAGGGTAGGCAGAGTGGGGTCAGGAAATGTGTGTTCATGAACCAATACATTAAAAGTCTCTGCCTTTAGCCGGATACTTTCAATGACCAGGCCAAAACTGAGATAGGCCGCTATATTCTGTTGGTTGGCAAAGGAAAATGAACGTTCTGTATCGTGAAACAGATATAGTGCACCGTCGTTGTAGAGCCATTTCCAGGGCTGATTGTTCCCTGCAGAGCTGCCCTTTTGAGCAATGGAAATGATTTGGTTCAACTGATCGTCAGATAAGATCAACGGATTAGCTATTTTCTCAAAACTAACCTGCTTTACAGATTCCCTGATCTCATCAAAGGTGATCCCTTTCTCAACAGACAGTTCTTCGGACACAGCATGCTGAGGTTCCGGATTGGAAATGATCTCTTCAATGTCTACAAAGAACCTTCCCGAAATATGAAGCATATCTAATAAGATCCTTCTGGAAAGATCTGCCGTTATCCCGCCGCCATACGTAACTGCACTGGCAAGCTGTGGCCATGAGGTAATGGTTTGCTCAATTTCAAGCATGGAAGCTTTCATCCGGGTGGATAAGGTTTCTACACCCGCTATTGGTAAGATGTAAGGGATTTTTTCTTCATTGGTTTTAAGGTCTTTTACTTTAGAAATATCGAGATGCTCAATAAATCCATGAAGAATAGGACGCTCAGGTTCAAGATCAAACCTTTCTATATCGATTGTGCCACGGTCGCTTGCTTCCATTAATACCGGAATCTGGTACCCTTTGGCTTTTGTTCTGCACAGGATCTTAATGGCTATCCCATCACATTCATCGATCAGCAGATCCAGTTTGCCATTTTCCGTTAAAAAGGCATCAATGTTATCTTCAGTAATGCCTTCATGAAAACAGGTAACCTTTAAAAATGGATCTATCTCTGCAATTTCACGGGCAACAATGACTGTTTTTTTGAGGTCTATATTGTGTACACCAGAACGGATCCGGTTTAAATTGGTGAGGTCGAGCACATCGAAGTCAGCAATGCGCAATTCTCCGCAGCCCCTTTCAATAGCAAGCGTTAATGAAACCGACTGGCCTACCGATAACCCGATAACACCAATTTTTTTCTGCATTAACCGATCCTGTTCCTCTTGTGTGATCTTATGTTTGTTGCGATTGGTGCGAACCTGGATAAATTCTTGCTGATCCAGAATATGAACCACTTTTTCCATCCATGGATAGTACACCCATACGCCGTACTTAAAAGGTTCAATAGTGCCCACATGATCTTTAATGGCAGCGTCAATCGTATCCTTATTGAAAATAACTTTTGGATTAAGCCCTTTTACCAGATCTGTTAGTTGGTTGATGAGCGTGTCAAATACCTGTATGTGTGGTTTTTCCTGGAGTAGAGCTGCTAGTTTTTCTGAATCTTCATGGTTACTTAATCTATAAAAAGAAGGTGTATAAATATCTTTATACAATTTTGAACCTAAAATAAATTCATTTATCTTGTTAAAACTTTTATCTAAATGCATTCGCTTGTATGAAAATATTTGCCCCCGCAATGTAATTCAGCTTCTGAACTAAAATCTACTAAAATTATACTTTTTTAATGTGATAATGAAAACGTATTCTTAACTTTATTTTTAGTTATTCCCCCGTTTTGTTATTAGAGGCTGAATATGAGATATTTCAAGAGCAAAGCCATTTATTAAAATATTTCGTAAGTATTCAAAGAAATAATTTTTAGACCAAAAAAGTTCTTTAAAACTCGGAAAAGCAATATCTTTAACAAAAACATCAAGAGAATATGAATAATGAAACATCGATAAATGTTTTGTACGTAGATGATGAGATACATAATCTCAACTCTTTCAAAGCTGGGTTTAGAAGATTATTCAATATTTTTACTGCGGAGTCTGCCGCAGAAGGCCGGAAAATATTAGAGACTGAGAACATTGAAATTATCATTACTGATCAGCGTATGCCCGTCACTACGGGTATAGAATTTTTAGAATCCATTATCCCTGATTTTCCTGATCCGATCCGGATCCTTTTAACAGGATATGCAGATATCAATGCCGTGATTGATGCAATAAATAAAGGCCAGGTTTATAAGTATATACAGAAACCATGGATGGATGAAGACTTGAGAATCAACATCGAAAAGGCCTATGAAATTTATTCTCTAAGAAAAGAAAACCGCGAACTTACTGAACAGCTGCTGCTGGCAAACAGGCAGCTTGAGTTTTTATTACGGCAGAATCTCCTATCTTAGGAGTCGGGATAAGAATTTATTGTTATGAAAAAACTGGGGTTAGTCATCCTATTGCTAATTTATTTCCCTTTTATTTCTAATTTGGCGGCGCAGAATATATCAAATGAAGGTATAGATTTCTGGACCACCTTTCCAACTCACGACCCATCCGAAAATAATCGCGGTATCCAGTACGCGAACATCCGTATCTACGTAACCTCAAAAACAACTTCTGAAGTAGTGGTTAGCTGCGGCAGTTATACCAGCGGTCTTACTGCTATTCCTGCAAATGAAGCCGTTCCTTTTGATATCCCCAGAACAGATGCGTATATTTCAGAGGTACAAAGTAATGCGGTACTTTCTCAAAAAGGCATTCATATCGTAGTTACTCCAGGTAAGCCTAAGGTAGCCGTTTATGCGCATATCTATGCAGGTGCCAGGTCTGCAGCATCCCTGATTTTGCCTACAGAATCACTCGGGCAGAAGTATTATTCTATGAATTATACACAGGATGCTGCACAGGGCGGTATAAACAGGAATTTTTTAACATTGATAGCCACAGAAGACAATACCTCGCTGCTGCTCCATAGAAACAACGGGGTGGTCATTAAGATTGCTCTTGCAAAAGCTGGTGAGGTTTATCAGTATATGCCAGGCAACACTGAAGATCTTACGGGTACTTTTGTGGAGATAGATCCGGCATCTGCCGATAACTGCAGCAAACGTTTTGCCGCTTTTTCAGGTAGTACCTCCTTAACTATTGGCTGCTCGAATTCCAGAGATCCGCTTTTTCAACAGCTTTATCCAACAACAAGCTGGGGTAAAAATTATGGAATTGTACCTTTTAAAGACAGGACATACTATATTAGGATCATTGCACAGGAGGATAATACTAAAGTTCAGTTTAATGGCAATACGATTGTTATTGCAAAAGCTGGAGATTACTACCAGGATAACCAAATATTAACACAATCTTTATTTGTTACTGCCGATAAGAAGATCAGTGTGGCGCAGTACTCACTTACACAGGATTGTACATCGGCAATAGGCGGCGATCTTTATGGCGACCCTGAAATGGTCATGCTCAATCCCATTGAGTTTAATATCAAGTCTGTTACTTTATTCTCATCAGACAGGGAAAATATTATAGAAAGATACATCAATGTATGTATGAAAACTTCTGCCATATCATCTTTTAAAATAAATGGATCAGCTCCATCAAATGGAACATGGAGTATAATTCCTTCCAAACCGGAATATTCCAGCATACAGATCAATATCAATGAGATTAGTTCTACACTTACAGCAAGTGATGGTTTTAATGCGATAGCCTATGGATTCGGTGACCATGAATCCTATGCCTATTCTGCAGGTACCAACCTCGCAGCAAATAATTATTTACTGATCAGTAATAAGACCACTAAGATAGATGCGCAAAATGCATGTTTGAATCAGGCTTCAGATTTTAAAATCGTACTTTCCTATAAGGCCATTAAAATTATCTGGACATTGGATGATCTGGCCGGTGTTGAGTATACACCGGTACCACAGGAGGTGCCAACCGCAAATGGGTTAACCTATGTATACCTGTATGATAAGAACATTACATTTGATTCGATAAAACAACATAAGATGGTTGTAAGTGCAGAAATGCCGAATCTGGACAATTGCCTGGGAGCAGATGTTGAATATGAATTTACATTTGATGTATACCCAATTCCAACGCCTAAGTTTGGTGCTGCTGATGATGCCTGTACCTATGCCGAAGTTATATTTACGGAATCAAGCGAATCAAATATCACCAGCAGATTAATTAATAAATGGCAGTGGGACTTTGGTGATGGGGAGATCTCAACTGAGCAGAACCCGAGGCACATTTATAAAAATTCAGGATCTTTTACCATTAAGTTTTCTGCCGGACTGGATGATGGATGTATGTCTGATGTAATTGAGAAGTTAATCACCATAAAACCCAAAATAACGGCTAAATTTTCGGTTAGTCCAACAGGATGTGTAAATACAGAAGTGGTGTTCCTAAATCAGTCAACGGTTGAACCAGGAGCAACGATCGATACATGGTTATGGAATTTTGGCGATGGAGAAACCTCAGCGGAAGAGCACCCCAAACATAAGTACATTCTTGATAAGGTTTATGAAGTAACCCTGGTAACCGGCACAGATAATGGCTGTTTAAGCCTGCCCCAAAAAATACAGGTTACCATTAACAAATTGCCATTGGCAGATTTTGTCCTCCCTGAAGCCTGTCTTAAAGATGATGCGGTAACTTTTAAAAATCTATCGGCGAATACAGGCGGTGGTGCATCGGGTTTAACCTATCTGTGGAACTTTGGAGACCCTGCTTCGGGAGCCGGCAATACTTCAACACAGACAGATGGATCTCATAAATATTCCAGTGCAAAGCTATATCAGGTTAGCTTAACCACAATCAATCCAAATGGTTGCATTAATACGATAACAAAAGATTTTACAGTGAACGGCGGTAAGATCACACCCGCTCTTTTGGTCATGAACAAAAGTAATTTATGCAGCAACAGAGAAGTTTTGGTTCAAAATAACTCGAAAGTTGACTTTGGGAAGATTACGCGGGTAATCTTTTACATCGATGCGTTAAATAAGCCAACAGAAGCCATTGTAGATGAAGATCCTGAAGAGGGAGAAACCTATCCCTTTCTTTATCCAGCCTTTACCACTACTGCTGATCAGCATTTTACCATCCGCATGGTTGTCTTTTCAGGTACTAAATGCTTTGAGGAAATCAGTGAAAGTATTGTGGTTAAATCTGCTCCAATTGTAATTTTCGGCTCAATACCGCCAATCTGTATAAATGGTGGAAAAATAACGATTAACCAGGCCAGGGAAACCATAGGCATCCAAGGTACAGGCAGGTACGATGGACCAGGAATTCTTGCTGACGGAACATTTGACCCTGCAGTAGCCGGTACAGGCAATCATACCTTAACCTATACATTTACAGCAACTAACAGATGTGATGAATCTAAAACACAAACCATCACGGTGTATCCAATTCCATCAGTAACCCTAACTAGAGATATTTACGTGTTTATTGGCGGACAGAAAAAGATGGAAGTCAGTGCATCAGGTTCTAATTTAACTTATAAATGGACACCATCTGCCGGTCTGGACCGTGATGATATTCCCGAACCTTTGATCACCGCAGATGACGACCGGGTTTATACATTAACCATACAATCAGATCAGGGTTGCAGCATCACAGAAAAAGTTTATTTACATGTACTCAAAGCCATCGTTGCCCCAAGTGCTTTTAGTCCGAATGGGGATGGGGTAAATGATCAATGGGTGATTAAATATCTGGAGACCTATCCGGATGCAAGCGTGTCCGTTTTTAGCCGTTCAGGAGAACGGGTGTTCTACAGCCATGGCTATATCACCCCATTTGATGGAAATTATAAAAATCAGCCTTTACCTGTTGGAACTTATTACTATATTATCGACCCAAAGGGAGGTCGAAAAACTGTTTCCGGACCATTAACCATATTAAGATAAAGTGAGATCAGCCGCGTATTTATTTTTTGCATTAATTCTAGTCAATTTTAGCAGTATTGCGCAGCAAAGGCCGCAGTATACCCAATATATTTTTAATAATTATCTGCTGAATCCGGCCTTAAGTGGAATGGAAAATTATACCGATGTTAAAATTGGTTATAGAAAACAATGGACCGGTATAAAAGATGCCCCTCAAACTTCGTTCGTTTCTGCAAACTGGAGCCTCGGAGATGAATATCTATGGAGAAATGCACTCTCCCTGCCTGATAACGGAGATGACCCCATGAGCAGGAACTATATGCAGAATTATACGGCCTCACCAGCCCATCATGGCGTTGGTGTGATGGCCGTTATAGATGATGTTGGCCCTTTGTCCAGACTGGATGCCAATGTAACCTATGCTTATCACCTGCAAATGACTGGCCAATTGAACCTTTCATTGGGTGTAGCAGCTGGATTAACACGTATTGGATTAGATGTAAATGCACTTTCATTTGAACAGGAATACGATCCTGCAATTCAAAATACAATTGTAAGCCAGGTAAAGCCAGACCTGAGCATGGGTGTATGGTTATACGGGGCCAGCTTTTTTGCAGGTGCATCCGTACAGCAGATCCTGCCCCAAAAATTAAAGTTTACCAATGAATCCGGATACAATACCGGAAAAGAAGTTCCTCATATATTCTTAACTACCGGCTACCGGTTCTTCTTAGTGGAAGACATTGCGGCTACACCTTCTGTAATGATTAAAAAGGTAAGTCCAACACCAATATCTATTGATGCGAATATAAAGCTTGCATTTAAAGACAGGTTGTGGATAGGAGGGAGCTATCGTAAAAACGATTCGTTCTCCGCACTTGCAGGTGTTAACGTCAGTAAGCTGTTTAATCTAACGTACTCGTACGACTTTGTAACTTCTGCATTAAATAATGTGAGCAGTGGAAGTCATGAAATAGTTTTGGGTATTCAGCTCAATAATATTTACGAAGTACTGAGTACCCAAAGAATGTGGTAGCAGCTTAAAGTTCTTTTCTTAAACGGGCAACAGGAATATTCATCTGTTCCCTGTATTTAGCAACCGTTCTGCGGGCAATGTTGTACCCTCTTTCCTTTAAAATGTCCGTTAGTTTTTCATCAGCAAGCGGTTTGCGCTTATCTTCATTACCGATACAGTCTTCCAATATCTTTTTTACCTCTTTATTAGAGACCTCTTCACCGCTTTCTGTTTGGATGGCTTCAGAAAAGAAAGACTTTAACAGGAACGTTCCAAATTCAGTTTGTACATATTTAGAGTTTGCAACCCTTGAAACGGTAGAAATATCCATATCGATCTTATCTGCAATATCTTTTAAGATCATGGGACGCATTTTACGCTCATCTCCGGTAAGCAGATACTCATATTGATACTGCATAATGGCATTCATTGTTTTAAGCAGCGTTTGCTGTCTCTGCTTAATGGCATCAATAAACCATTTTGCCGAATCCAGCTTCTGCTTTACGAATTGTACCGCCTCTTTTAATTTTTTATCTTTTTGTGCCGCCTTATCATAGTGATCAAACATATCTATATAAGAGCGGCTAACCCTTAATTCAGGGGCATTTTTAGAGTTAAGGGTAAGTATTAAAGTACCATCGTTATTTGAAACATGAAAGTCGGGTATAACCTGAAGCTGCTTTGTAGTCACCTGGTTAGAGTCGCCCGGCTTTGGATTAAGTCTCAATATTTCAGCAATGATCTCTTTAAGGTCTTCACTGTTCAATCCTAAAGATTTCTCTAGTTTATCATAATGCTTCCGTGTAAACTCATCCAGGTAATGCTCAACAATGGCAATGGCTTTCTGGATGATCGGATTTGCAGGGTCTTTACGTCTCAGCTGCAGGGTAAGGCATTCCTGTAAATCCCTTGCCGCAATACCAGGAGGGTCGAAGCCCTGGATTACCTTTAACATTTCCAGTACATCTTCCTCTTCAACGATTACATTCTGAGAAAATGCAAGATCATCGATCATAGAAGTGATAGGCCTGCGCAGATAACCGTCGTCATCCAGACTGCCAATGATCTGTTTGCCGATAATAAAATCCTGATCAGATAATGGAACGAGATCCAGCTGTTCCTGTAAGCTTTCAAAAAAAGTACTTTCAATAGCTATTGGTGTTTCTTTTTTCTCTTCATCATCATCACTATTATTATAGGAGGTGCTGTAGTCATTAACACTGTCGTCCTGTAAATAATCGTCAACATTAAATTCATCAGAACTTTCTTCTTTTGAACCCGCATCATAATCTTCAGGGGTATCATTCAGATCATCGTATTCACCTTTAGGCTCTTCAGCGATCATTAAGCTGGGATCTTCCAGTGCAGGGTTTTCTTCCAGTTCTTCTTTGATGCGTGTATCTAATGCAACAGTAGGTACTTGCAGTAATTTAATAAATTGAATTTGCTGCGGTGATAACTTTTGAAGTAGTTTTTGTTGTAAATGTTGTTTTAGCATAAAGGAAAAATCGGTATTTTATGTACCCGTTTCAAAAATACGCATTTCGTTTACATAAAAGTAATTCCTCAAATTATAATTGTAATAAACGCTGATATACAACCGAAAAATAATATTGACAGAAACAATACCTTTGATTTTAGTGTTAGAATTTATATTTTTAAATAAATAGCAACTAATTATTTATGGGTTTTGTAAAAGAGTTTAAAGAGTTTGCCATTAAAGGCAGTGTAATGGACCTCGCTGTAGGGGTAATCATTGGAGGTGCATTTAGTAAGATCATTGACAGTGTAGTGAAAGATTTGGTTATGCCGCTAATCTCGGCCGTGATTGGCTCTGTTGATTTCAGCAACATGTATGTAGTGCTTAAAGGTACGGTGGCAGAGAACCTGGCATTGGAAGAAGCCCGTAAAATTCCGGATACCGTAATCTTTGCCTATGGTAATTTCATCACGGTAGCCATCAATTTCTTTTTATTGGCCCTTGCCGTTTTTATGCTGGTCAAAATAATCAATTCCTTAAAACGTAAGGAAGAAGCTAAACCAGCAGCTCCTGCAGGTCCGTCTAAAGAAGAAGTGTTACTGGCTGAGATCAGAGATCTGTTAAAAGCAAAATAGTTAAAAAGTTCTTTTAATACCTGGGTCGGTTATGATCACATAATCACCCAGGTGTTTATAACCTTCCCATTTGGGATCCTTAAAGTCGGCCGCAGAAAAACAGGAGAGGTTAGCCGTTTTTAATTTCGGAGCCATAGTTTTCAATTGCTGGTAAGTTCCCAACTTCTCATCGCTGTGAAAACGGCCGTTCAGCTGTAAAATCTTTGAACCTTTATTCGCTTTCATGTAGGTTGCAATAGACCATGCCATAGTCGCGTCCCATAGATTTTGGGTTTGGTAAATTTTCATTCCGCCCATATTGTGGCCGCCCAGTGTTTCTATGAATTTATTGTAATAGTTTCCTGTTGCGGTATCTATAGGTAAGGGGGGCAGTAAACGCTTTGAAGTTTTAGGCAGGGCATCTAAACCGCTTAAGCCAGATTTGGTAACCAGGTTACTGTAGCGCGTTGCGGCATTGCCGGCAACTACATTCAGATCGTTGGCCCTGGCATATTCAATTAAGGGTTTGTAATCTTTATAATTGTTCCATGCCCTGGCATCTTTAATAAAATTCTTCTCAGAAATATAGCCCTTTAGATATTCATTCAGCACCAGCTGAACATCGGTATGGAACATCTCTGTGGTTAAGGCAACCTTTGGATAATTGCTGTGCATGGCTTTAAATAAATTCAACTCCAGCTGGTGTCCGATCGAATCGTTGTGCTCTTCGCCAAAGAATAAGACATCAATACCGCTTAACCCACTGGCCAATTCATTTAAGGTGATTATTTTTTGCTGTTTTACATCGTAAATTTTATAATGTTCTGTATTTTGAGCAACAGAAATTACAGGTATCAGTAGGTATAAGATAAACAGCAATTTTTTCATAGATCAAATTAACGAATATTTTTTCACCGATTAAAAATTGTTATTTACCGACCTTTTACCTGCATATTGCGAATTGCTATTTGGTAATGGAATGCTTCTGTATACATTTGAAGAAACAAAGACAACGCAGCAATTTTTATCTAATCAGATATATAATATAAGAAAATGGAAAAGTGCACAAATAATAGTTCGAGCAGAATAGTTACAGGAGTGGTGATCCTGGTAGTGGGGATGGTATTTTTTTTAAGGAATTTTGGTATTGAAATACCACATTGGATAATTAGCTGGCATACCATGCTCATCGTTATAGGATTGCTGGTAGGTTATAAAAGGGATTTTAATGGCATTGGCTGGCTGGTTATGGTATTGATCGGTGGTATGTTTACACTTGCAGATATTACAGCATACAACCTTTCTAAATTATACTTTCCGATCGGCTTAACCGTGTTGGGATTGTTTCTCATCTTAAAGCCTAAAAGCCTTCATAAACACAAATGGGACAAGAAATGGAAAAAGAAACCCACTAACTTTGATGCCTTTGACCCTGCTGCAGAAGCAGAACCCCAGCCGGTAGAAGGCGGGATCAATGAACATGATATTTTGGATTCAGTGAATGTGTTTGGTGGAAGTCACCAGAATATTTACTCTAAGAATTTTAAAGGAGGAGATGTCATTGCCATCTTCGGCGGATGTGATATTAACCTGACGCAGGCAGATTTTCAAGGGACCATTACCCTGGATGTGGTGGCCATCTTTGGCGGAACAAAGATCATTATTCCATCAAACTGGGAAGTGAAATCAGAAGTTACAGCCATCTTTGGCGGAATGGACGATAAAAGAGGGGTAGGGCCGGTTAAGAGTGATGAAGCGCGTAAAATATTAATTATTAAAGGAGTAGCCCTATTTGGTGGTGTAGATATCAGGAACTTTTAAAGGGGCATTATGACAACAAGACCTTTATCCATCCCCAAGATACAGAAATTCTCATCTGCTATATTTATAGCCTGGGTGGGGGTTTTTGTGTTTTTGTTCTATTATACGCTGAATTTTAACCTGCTTATATCAGTTTCTGATAGTCTGGTTACCAATGGCCTGCTGGCCATTGCCTGTATTATTCTAAGTAATTTGCTGGGATATTACCAGCCTAAGGATGAAACCATCTTGTTCATATTGGTTTTAACATTGATACTGGCGCTTGTAATTACTTACGCCAGTAAGTTTGTACTAAACCTTGTATTTGATGGAAATGTTACTTACCAGAGCTTTCTAAACCTGTCCTTGCTAATCCGTTTCATCATTGTCTTTGTATTTCTGGCCTGGTGCGCCCTCGCCAATATCTTATGGTACAGGCTGGAAGAGCAATCTGCCACGCAAGACAGGCTGCTTACTGCCCAGAATTTATCCAAAGAAGCTGAATTAAACAAACTAAGACATCAGCTGCAGCCCCATTTTCTATTTAACAGCTTAAATTCAGTATATGCATTAACCATTGTAAACCCAACGGAGGCAGGTACCATGATTACTAAGCTCGCTTCTTTTTTACGGGGAACCCTTAAACGGGACGACGAAGTGTGGGTTAACGTCAGAGAAGAAATGGAATATATCCAGCTCTATCTCGATATTGAAAAAGTACGCTTTAGCCACAGACTTAACATTCAGGTTACCATAGATGAAGCAACAATGGATCTCTGTTTGCCGGGCACACTATTGCAGCCAATAGTAGAAAATGCGATTAAGTTCGGCTTGTACAATACATCGGCACCCATAACCATTACGATGAATGTTACGGTAGAACACCAGACGCTGGTTATACAGGTAGAGAATCCATACGATCCTGAAATGAAAGCAACAGGAGGCACCGGTTTTGGTTTGACGGCAATTAGAAGAAGGCTATATTTGTTATTCGCGGATGATACCTTATTACATACACAGGCTACTGAAGAAAAATTATTTATAACAACGCTTAAAATACCTCAGAATAATGATAAGAACAATACTAATTGATGATGAGCCCTTAGCCAGGGATATTGTGAAACATTATTTGAGCAGTTTTCCGGATATTGAGGTCGTTGCAGAGTGCAGTGATGGCTTTGAAGGCATAAAAGCGATTACACAACATCAGCCTGACTTTATATTTTTGGATATCCAGATGCCAAAGATCAATGGCTTTGAAATGCTGGAGCTTCTGGATAAACACCCGGCAGTAATTTTTACGACCGCATTTGACGAATATGCAATCAAGGCATTTGAAGTAAGTGCGGTAGACTATCTCTTGAAGCCGATAGAAAAAAGCAGGTTTGACCTGGCCATTCAAAAGCTGCCCTTACGCTTAACAAATGCAGAGATAAGTGCTACACAAGAGCTGTTGGATTCAGCAGCCTTAAGCCCTGCACAAAACAACAGGGTGGTGGTTAAAAAGAACGGGGTGATCAAGATCATTGCAGTAAGTGATATCCATTACCTGGAGGCAGATGATGATTATGTGAAATTAAGTACAACAGAAGGTATCTTTCATAAGAATAAAACGATGAGCTTTTTTGAGCAGACGCTCGATTCCGCACAATTTATTCGTATTCATCGTTCGTATATTATAAATTTGGCCCAGGTAACCCGGATTGAATTGAAAGAAAAAGACAGTTATATTGTTCTTTTGAAATCAGATATCTGGCTGCCGGTAAGCAAAACAGGGTACATAAAGTTGAAAGCAGCTTTAGGCTTATAGAAAAATCGAAATCTATTTGCAATTAGAAAAAAATCACACTATATTTGCACCTCTTATTTAAAAAAATAGTTAAGATATAATACAGTTATGAAAAGAACATTCCAACCTTCGCAAAGAAAGAGAAGAAACAAACACGGCTTCCGCGAAAGAATGGCTACAGCAAACGGTAGAAGAGTATTAGCTTCACGTCGTGCAAAAGGAAGAAAAAGATTATCAGTTTCTGACGAACGTCGTCATAAAGCATAGTTTTTGATTGCAGCACCTGGTGCTGGCAGATCAGAATGTCTGCAAATTTGCAATCAAAAATATGAACACATTCAGCAAAGAAGAACGGTTATGTAGCAGAAAATTAATAGATCTGCTATTTAAGGACGGTTCTTCTTTTTTATTATATCCTTTTCGCGTATCGTATATCTTTACAGATACACCGCATCAATATCCGGTGCAGGTTGTGATCAATGCGTCTAAAAAAAGATTCAAAAAAGCGGTTGACAGGAACCTGATCAAACGCCGCTGCAGGGAAGCATATCGCTTGCAAAAGCAATTGCAGCTTTATACGGATCTCGCTAATCGCGAACAGCTTTTATTGCTTTCTTTACAATTTGTTGGTAAACAGATCTATGACTATTCTTTTTTTGAAAAGAAACTGTCAGGTGTGTTTAAAAAATTGCTGGTTAACATAGAAAGTGATGGGCGTAATTAACCAGGTTATTGGATGGATCTTTCTTGGGCTGATCAAGCTTTACCAATGGCTCTTATCGCCATTGCTCGGAGCCAGCTGCAGGTTTACACCAACCTGCTCCCAATATGGAATTGAAGCAATAAAAAAGCATGGACCATTTAAAGGGGGATGGTTAACCTTAAAGCGAATTGGAAGATGTAATCCATGGGGTGGTCACGGTCATGACCCAGTTCCTTAACCCATTTTAATTTAACCAGATGGCAACTCTACTTCAAATTGAAACCGCTACACAAGTTTGCTCTGTTGCATTGTCAAAAGACGGGCAGACCATAATGTTGAAAGAACGCATGGCAAATAATATCCATGCCAGCAATTTAACACTGTTCATTCAGGAGGTTATGACCGCTGCAGGCTTGCAGTATACAGATTTGGATGCCATTGCGGTCAGTAAAGGCCCTGGCTCTTATACCGGGCTAAGAATCGGCGTTTCTACTGCAAAAGGACTTTGTTTCGCGTTAGATAAACCGCTACTGGGTATCGATACCCTGCAAATGATGGCAGAAGGGTTTTTAATAGAAAACCCAGGTTATGATGGTTTGATCTGTGCCATGATCGATGCCAGAAGAATGGAAGTATTCACTGCAGTTTATAATGCAGGTTTAAACCCGGTAATCCCTGTTAATGCTAAAATTATTGATGAGCATAGTTTTGAAGAAATATTAAAAGAAAATAAAGTTACGTTCATTGGTGACGGGGCCGCTAAATGCAAAGATGTACTGCAGCATGCCCATGCCGCATTTTCCGAATCAAACTATAACTCTGCAACCCATATGAGCAGACTTGCCAATCAGGCCTTTCATGCTGCAGAATTTGAAGATGTGGCTTATTTTGAGCCTTTTTATCTGAAAGATTTTGTGTTCACAACACCTAAAAAGAAATAACTACCTTTTTTTCTTAGAGAAAATACCAAAGATCTTTTTAAAGATACTGGACCCTTCCTCTCCAATACCTGGCATGGTACTGCTGTTTTGCGGATGCTCTACCAAATTGCCGAATTTTATGCCTACACCCAGGTAGATAGAAGCACTGTTGTACCCTTTTCCTATTGCAGCATCCTGCTGAATGGCAGACCTGGTTTGGGTAACCGTTTTAAATAAATTATCCGAGCCTAAAAAAGCTTCGAAATTGGGTGTTTGATACATGCCCTGCATGCCAAATGATACAATGCCCGCCAGGTTATAAGTTGGCACAGCACTTACCGAAAGATCATTAAAACTAAATTTATTCACAAAAGCAACGTCGCCGCCTTTATACAACACATTCTTTGAAATGATAAGGCTTGGTGTATAGTAATCAAAGGTTTTAGAAACTAAAAAATCGATCTTGGCATTTGTTGGCGTATAAAAACTTTTGTTGATTTCGCTTCGGGTTACAATGTCTATGATCTCGTCTTCCAGGTCATCAGAAGACATTAGGTCCGGGTTATCGATCACCAGCGGGCTTTTAATGTTGTTGAAGGTGGCTGAATAGGAACTTTTAGCCCATTTTATTACGCCAAGATCTTTAATATTGGCCATGATAAACGTTCCATCTTTTGAGGTATATGATGTTCCAAAGCTCAATGCAATACCTGGGTTTTTAAAATTAGGGAAAAAGTTCTTTTTGGATATCTCATCCTCATATTTGAAACTTGTTCTATAGCTCCCATTCACAGCAATGCTTAATGGCCCCTGTTCAGAAGCCAGGCTGATGTTTGAATTGGTAATCTTTAGCTGGTTATAAGTAATGCCGCTCAGCAAGCTTATTTTACCGCCAAATGCAAGTTTTTTAGTCAGGTTCTCCCGGTAGCTTAAACTAAACTGGTGGTAAGACTGTGCATAACCTTTGTTGTTAAAAGCATCGTTAAAATCGGTGTCATAATAATCTTCAAATCTTCGGTAATTGTCAATAATGGCGAGGGTCTCATTCGTATAATCTACCTGTGCATCGGTACGCAACTGCCAGGAGAACCCAATCTCCTTCTGAAATTTGTACGACTGGAAAACTTTAAAAGCGAACAGGTATACGTTGGTATTCTGATAAGCGGTATTCATTTCTTTAGTTCCCAAAGGTAAATCACGCGCTGTAAATACACCATCGCTTGCCAACCTTCTAACCAGGTCATTACTGCCCCTGGATGTAGCGTTTAATCCCAAGTAAGGCAGGAAAAAGTTGGATGAAAAGCGCCTGGAATAATCCAATCGAAAAGTCTTTTGAGCCGGATTTTCAAACCCATCAAACAACGTATTTGTATTGAACAAACCGTATTGCTGCGCTTGTAATTGTTGTGCCATGATCACTAAAAAGCACAGCAAAAGGTATTTCCGTATCATAGGAGCAAAATACTGATTAATGCGAATAAAAAGAATTATTATTTCGTAATTGTCAACGAATCAATTTCTATTGTTAAAGTATCCGCATTCAAAGATTCAGTTGCTTTACTGAGCAGCATATGGGTCTGGAATTTGCTGCCTTCCGGATTTAACTGGTAAAGGAAAGCGGTGTACCCTTTTAATCCGTTCTTCGCATTCAGGTATCTGTAATACGGTAAATAAATATTTTTACTAAATAGCCCTGATGAATTTTTAGGATCAATAAAGAAGCTGATCCCTGCGTTTGCAGGAACCTGGTTGATGGCATTGCTATACGCCGTATCATTTATAAATAACCTGTTGCTGGCATAAGCGTTTAAAAAGGATTCTAAAGTACTGGCATTATTTGCAAAAATCAGGTAATTGTCTATAATCACATAATAAGGCCTTTTAAATTTTTTAAATGGTTCACCAAAATAAGCATACAATAGATCAGGTTCTTTAAAAATCTTGATCTGATCGTTGTAATCGCTGCTTAGATCCAGGAGCAGCTGGCCAACCTTGTCGCCATTTGTTAAGTTGATCGCCCCAATTTTTTCAGTTGTACTCAATTGAAAAGTAATCATCTGATCTTTAAAATATTTAGGGAAAATCTGCTCCAGGTCAATCCGGTACTTTTGATTGATGCTATTTATTTCTTCCAGTAATACTTTGTCCTCTTTTCTTAAAGTCAACCATTCATTAAGCGATTTTTTCCATTCCGTATAATTACCTATTGTAAAAATGGTATAGTTAGCCGTATTATTGGGCAGGATATTATTTATACTGATCTTTTGAGATTCCTGTTTTGCAAATAACTGGTAGTAACTGCCAGGATCATTAACTTTTGTATCCCCTGTAAAGAGTATTTTTTCCTTACTGAAATTATAAACCAAATAAGCAAAAGCATTTTGCTTATTGAAAACAGCCAATTCCCCCGTTAAATTTCCGGCAATTGCTGAAGCCAGTAAACCCGGCATATTTGAGAAGTTAACATAAAGCTGTGCCAGTGAATTTTTAGTTAGGGTAGTGTTGGATTTAATGTATTCAACAAATTCATTTTTTGCCGTAAAGTTTGCCTTCAATGCATTTGATACTGCAGCTGATGAGCTGGACAATAATAATAAATTCTCTTTGCTGCCCAAATAGAACACACTGCTGTCTGTCAGCGTTATCTTTGTGAGTTCTTTTTCCCGGCTTATTTTTAGCTGTTGATTACTTAAGTAACTAAAAAGCTTTGAGCGGTCAGCATCTGGATTCAGTTGTGTGCTGTACAGAAAATCTATGCTTTTGTCCTTACCAGGGATGAGGCTGATGAAAATGGGCTGATGTTCTATGGCCTTACTTAAAAGCGGCAGACTAAGAACATGTGTTTTTAGGGAGATCAATTGCGCATACTTTTCTTCACCTGTCATTTGCTGCAAAAGACCCTGGCTCTTTAGCAGTTCCAGGATGCTTTTGTCATTCTCAAACGAGAAAATAAGTGCAGAATTTACAGTCGCAGCATACAGGCTGCTTTCCGAATTCTTTTGGTCTGCATTTAACCTGGAGAAGTACAGATACGCCATGGTTACAATGGCTGCAAATAACGCAATGATGATAAAAAGTATTTTTTTCATTTGTTAGCTACAAATTTAATTTTAATAGTTGGCATTAATAAAAATGCAGTCAAGTTTGTTAATTTTGTTTTTTTAAATCCGGTACACAATGGCTAAACGTATAATAATAACCGCATCTGTATTGGGTGCCCTGGCAGTGATTCTTGGTGCCTTTGGCGCACATGCTTTAAAACGGGTATTGGAAGTAAACGAATTGGAAATATGGGCTAAAGGGGTAGAATATCAGTTCTATCATACGTTTGCATTGCTGTTCCTTTCTCAGGTTAAAACAGAAAATACGAAGCTGATCCATCTTTCTTATCTCTCTTTTTCATTGGGTATCTTACTTTTTTCTGGTTCTTTATACTTATTAGCTACGCGGACTGTATTAAATATTGGCTTTGTAGATTATATTGGCCCGGTTACACCGATTGGAGGCTTATTGTTAATTATGGGCTGGGTGCTGATGCTGGCAGCCGCTTTAAAACATAAATAATGCTGGATTTTAAAGATCCTGAATTCATAGAAAGGGAAACACTCTTTATAGAGGTGATCCTCCCATTATCGCTGTCCATAAACTATTTTTACCGGGTACCATTTGATTTAAATGACCAGGTGGCAGTAGGGAAGCGGGTAGTTGTGCAGTTTGGAAAGAACAAGATCTATACAGCATTGATCAAGCGCATCAGTACGAATGCCCCAGGCATTTATGAAGCAAAATATATCATCGATGTTGTAGATACCTATCCAATCGTTACGGAGGCACAATTGCAGCTTTGGGACTGGATGACTGCTTATTACATGTGTAATGAAGGAGAGGTAATGGCTGCCGCATTGCCAACAGGTCTAAAGCTGGCCAGTGAAACCATCATTGTATTAAAAGAAGATGCGGCATACAATGAAATGCGGTTTACAGATAAAGAACAAATTATCATAGCCGCATTTAAAAATAGGCCGCGCTTAACCATAGATGATGTATCTGCATTATTGGGACAAAAAACAGTTTATCCGATCATCAATTCCCTGCTGGATAAAGGCCTTATTTATATCGCTGAAGAAGTCATTGAAAAGTATAAGCCCTTACTCAAATCATTCCTGTCACTTCAGCCTTTTTATAAAGATGAAGCCAACTTAAAACCACTGTTTACGGTTTTAGAAAGAGCACCAAAGCAAATGGATGCTTTTCTTGCATTTTTGAAACTCTCCAGGCAACAGGAGGTCATCTCTAAACAGCAGCTGCTGGAAGAAAGTAATTGCGGTGCAGCAGCATTAAAAGCACTTATAGATAAGGAAATCTTTAAAGTATATAAAAAACCAGTTAGCAGGTTAAATGAAAACAGCGATGATCTGATCGCAAATTTTGAACTGAGCCCGGCTCAGTTGGCAGCACTAACACAAATTGAAAATGGTTTTGATGTTAAAGATGTCGTATTGCTGCACGGCATTACAGCATCCGGAAAAACACAGATCTATATCAAGCTTATTGAAAGGGCAATTGAAAAAGGTGGACAAGTGTTGTTTTTATTACCTGAAATTGCATTGACCACTCAAATTGTAGAACGGATCCAGCGATACTTCGGAGATGCCATCGGTGTATACCATTCCAAGTTCAATAACAATGAGCGTGTAGAAATCTGGAATAAGGTATTAAATGGAACCTATCGGGTAGTGCTGGGAGCCAGATCAGCAGTCTTTCTGCCCTTTAAAGAACTTAAGCTTATTGTAGTAGATGAAGAGCATGAGTCATCTTATAAACAGCACGATCCGGCACCACGCTACCAGGCCAGGGATACGGCCGTTTACCTGGCACATCTCCATACCGCTAAAATCGTACTCGGATCGGCAACGCCATCTGTAGAGAGCTACTTTAATGCGAAAGCTGGAAAATATGAATTGGTTACGCTAAATGAACGATACGGAGGCGTAGAATTACCGCTTCAGGAAGTGATCAGTATTGCAGAAGAAACAAAAAAGAAAAAGATGGTTTCTTATTTTACATCCAAACTGATTGACGAGATTACACTTACCCTGGAAAATAAAGAACAGGTAATCCTGTTCCAGAACAGGAGGGGATATGCAACCATCTTAATTTGTGCCACCTGCGGCTATGCGCCTAAATGCGTAAATTGTGATGTCAGCCTAACCTATCACAAAACAAGCGGAAAGCTGCACTGCCATTACTGTGGTTACCATCAGAGCAGTATTAATATCTGCCCCGCTTGCGGATCGGTACATATTGAACAAAAAGGCTTTGGAACAGAACGTGTAGAAGAAGAATTGAGTCTTATTTTTCCTGAAGCAAGAATTGCAAGGCTGGATGTGGATAGTACTCGTACTAAGAATGGTTTACAGCAGATCATCTCAGAATTTCAAAATAAAAAGACCGATATACTGATCGGTACCCAAATGGTGGCCAAAGGGCTCGACTTTGATAATGTCACACTTATCGGTGTAATTAATGCAGATACCCTGTTAAACTACCCGGATTTTAGGGCCTTTGAAAGAAGCTATCAGTTGCTTGCACAGGTGGCCGGCAGAGCAGGCCGGAGAGATAAGCAGGGTAAGGTGATCATACAAGCCTATGCGGATGATCATCGCATCATTACACAGGTAATTGATAATAAATACCAGGAAATGTATGCCGAAGAACTTGCAGAACGTAAGCAATTTAATTATCCGCCATTTACCAGGCTCATCTTTATCAATATCAGGCATAAGGACCATGATGTGCTGAATGTGGCATCCCAGCAGTTTGCAACTGCATTAAGAATGCAGCTGGGTAAGCGTGTTTTGGGGCCTGAGCAGCCGTTGGTATCAAGGATCAGGAATTATTACATCAAGCAGGTGATCATTAAGAGTGATAAAGATACTTCTATACAAAAGGTAAAATCTGTATTAAGGGAGATCATCCTGCAATTTCAATCTGAAAAAGAATTTAGGGGTGCAAACATCCAGGTAGATGTAGATCCGTATTGATAAGTATTGCAATTGATCCTGTGTAGATTAGCAGATTTTTCATTTTTTACCACTAAAAAATTAAGCGTATTAAGATTCAAAAAGCTATTTTTGATTGCTATGGCGTACAAGTTTGTTGACAATTATAGAGAACAGGGAGCAAGAAAGAAATTAGTTTCTCATCTTGAATCGAGAGGTATTGAAGATAAAAAAGTACTTAAAGCCATAGGAAAAGTACCCCGTCATTTCTTTTTTGATGAAACGTTCTGGAACCAGGCATATAAGGATATTGCCTTTCCAATTGGCGACGGCCAAACCATTTCACAGCCTTATACGGTTGCCTATCAAAGCGAGCTGCTGCACATTAAAAAAGGAGATAAAGTTTTGGAAATCGGTACCGGATCAGGTTACCAAACTTGTATACTGATGGAACTGGGTGCCAATGTGTATACCATAGAACGACAGGAAAGTATTTACCGCCATACCATCCGCGTTTTGCCAGGCATGGGATACAATGCGCATTTCTTTTTCGGAGATGGCTCCAAGGGTATAGCAGAGCACGCGCCTTATCACAAGATCATCGTAACCGCCGGAGCACCGTTTGTTCCTGAGATCTTGTTAAAACAACTCAGGATCGGAGGCATTTTAGTGATACCGGTAGGTGATGAGCAAACTCAAAAAATGGTCACAGTAATTCGCGTAAGCGATACAGATTATGAGCGGATCGAACTGGATACCTTTAGATTTGTTCCGCTGGTAGGAGATCAGGCCTGGTAAATTTATCCTTAAACCTTTAAGGCCCGGTCCATTTCACGTTTAGACTCTCTGTCCTTAATGCTGTCCCTTTTGTCAAATTCCTTTTTACCCTGAGCAAGTGCAATTTCTATTTTAGCAAAGCCTCTGTCGTTCGTGAAAATTCGCAAAGGAACAATTGTATACCCTTTTTCCTCACTTTTTACTTTGAGTTTTTTAAGTTCTTTCTTTTGAAGAAGTAGGATGCGGTCACGCTTAATGTCGTGATGATGAAAAGAACTGTGGCTGTACTCTGAGATGTGCAGGTTTCTTACATAAAGAACATTACCGATGAACATGCAGAATGCATCAGACATATTTGCTTTACCTTGTCTGATTGCCTTAATCTCTGTTCCCAGCAAGGCCAGACCAGCATCATATTTTTCAATGATGTGGTAATCGAAATAAGCCCTTTTATTTTTTATTTGGATATCGTTCTTCATAAGAATCTGCTAATATCTGAAACAAATGCTGATTAAGTATAGTTTATCTGAATTTTATCTTACAATCAGAACAGGTATGGTTACTTTATGCCGTACGGAATTGACCGTAGTTCCCAATATCAGATCTTTTAACCCTTTATGCCCATGGGCACCCATAACTAACAACTCAAGCTTGTTTTTGTTGCTGATCTCAACTATGGCCGTCACGGTTCCCCCATATCCGATGTGTGCAGTGGATGAATAGCCAAGTTCTTCCAGGTTATTACAATATTTCTCCAGGTTTTTAGCATCGCTCTGCGTCTCATGGTCCATAGCAGAATTGCCATGGTATCTCGCTACAGCAGTTTCTACAACATGAATTAAATAGTAATGTGCGTCTTTTCCACCCTGGATGAGGGCATGCCGGATCGTATTGCGGTCATTTTTAGAGAAATCAACAGTAATTCCGATTCTCAGATAATGGATCTTCTCTATCTCTTCAATATTCAAGGCATTGCCATGAGGTACATTGTCATGATCGGCCCTGCTCTTCTTAATGAATGGGTAGATAAAAATGAATACAAGCAGCAGTCCGATCAGTATGGCCAACGGGACAATAATGGTATAGATATACCAGCCGCCATCAGCCCCCCATGAACTGATCTCCTCAATAACCAATTTAACATTTAATGCAACAATAACCAGTGAACTTAGCCAGGCCAGTACCTTAACCCAGGGCTTGATGGCAAAGCCCATCATGGTTTTTTTATCCGAGGTAAAATGGATCAGCGGGATTACGGCAAAGCCCAGCTGCAAACTCAGCACCACCTGGCTAAGGATCAATAATCCGCCCAGCGCATCATCTCCAAAAAATAACAGGGTAAAAAATGCAGGGATTATAGCAAGTAAACGCGTAATCAATCTTCTTAACCAGGGTTGGATACGCAGCTTTAAATGTCCCTCCATAATGATCTGACCAGCCAGTGTACCCGTAACCGTTGAACTTTGTCCGGCAGCAATCAATGCAATCGCAAATAATGCAGGCGCTACATTTCCAAATATGTTTTGAAGCAATTTATGCGCATCCTGTATTTCAGCAACTTCATGCAGTCCATTTTTAAAAAAGGCGGCAGCAGCAAGAATTAAGATCGCAGCATTTACAAAGAAAGCCAGGTTTAAAGCCACTGCAGTATCAATGAAATTGAATTTTATGGCTTCTTTTATTCCTTTACTGTCCCGCTCAAATTTCCTGGTTTGCACCAGTGATGAATGCAGGTAAAGATTGTGCGGCATTACCGTAGCACCAATAATACCAATAGCGATATATAAAGCATCACCAGATAACATAGAAGGTTCAAACCCTTTAATGATCTCTTTTAGCGAAGGTTCAACAATGAACATTTCTACCAAAAAGGAGAGGCCTACAATAAATACCATAGAAACAATGAAAGCCTCCATTTTACGCATGCCTTTATTGAGCAGGAACAACAATAAAACAGTGTCAAATATCGTAATGCTGATTCCCCAGATCAGCGGAAGACCGAATAACAGGTTTAAACCAATGGCCATACCAATGATCTCTGCCAAATCACAGGCAACGATCGCCGTTTGGGCAAGCGCAAAAAGCGGAATATTAACCCATTTTGGATACGCGTTTCTTGAAGCCTGTGCAAGATCCAGTCCGCGCACAATTCCTAAACGCGCACTGAGTGATTGTAAAAGCAGGGCAATCAGGTTAGACATCAGCAGGATCCAGATCAGCTGGTAGCCAAATTTACTTCCGCCAGCAATATCAGTTGCCCAGTTACCCGGATCCATATAACCTACACTAACCAGGTAAGCAGGACCAATAAATGACAAGATGCGTTTCCATCCGGTACGTTTACTCGTATCTACACTTTGGTGAACTTCGCTTAAGGAATCGGAATGCTTAATATTTTCAGTACGCTTCATTTTATATTTTAATAAGGATATGTTTAGCCACTTCCCGGCTTACGCTAATTTTCTTGTCTTCTAATAAAAGCTCTATTGATCCGTCAAAATCTGTTACCTCGATAATGGATATATGCTTACCTAAGGTAAGGCCAAGCTTTTCAAGGTGTTTTAAAAACGGAGAAGAGTGCTCACTTACACCCATGATCAAACCAGCGTCTGCCGGCTTAAGCTTATTTAATTTTACAACGGCCATGTGATCAAACTTTCCATTTCTATCCGGAATGGGATCGCCATGGGGATCATTTTTAGGGAAAGAGAGAAACTCGTCTAAACGTTCAATAAGTTCAGCAGAATTGATATGCTCAAGCTCTTCTGCAATGTCATGTACCTCATCCCATTTAAAATTTAACTTATCAACCAGGAAAACTTCCCAAAGTCTATGCTTCCGAACAATATTGACCGCAGATAGTTTTCCTTTAGGAGTCAACTTAACACCCTGGTATTTCTTGTAATCAACCAGTTCTTTATCGGCCAGTTTTTTTATCATATCTGTTACAGAAGCAGGTTTTGTCTGCATCTTTTCTGCTATGGCATTGGTCAGAACAGCGTGATCATTGTTCAAAGACAGATGATAGATTATTTTAAGATAGTTCTCTTCAGTAAAACTCTGCATTTTTGTATACCTAATTTTAAATTTAGACAAATCTAAAAAAATAACAAGAAATAAACTCTATATTTTTAGAATACTTTTAGAATTAAATTTGGTTTAGGCCTCTTTTTTGTACTATATTTGGACTATATTAACACACAAATGGCAGCAGAATTAGATAAAACAGATTTTAAGATCCTGAAATTATTGCAGGAGAACGGTAGAATAACCAATTTACTTTTATCTCAGGAAATAGGATTATCACCGGCACCGACCTTAGAGCGGGTTCGTAAATTAGAAATGTCCGGCTTTATAAAAAGTTATCATGCACTGGTTGATGAAGAGAAACTTGGGCTTGGCATAAAAACCTTTATCCAGGTACAATTGGATTTTCATAAAAACAATACCATCCAGATCTTTTTAGATGAGGTAAACCAGATTAAAGAAATCACGGAATGTCACCACGTTACCGGACAGGCAGATTTTCTGGTTAAGGTATATGTGAATGATATCAAAGCCTACGAACGTTTGATCATGGACAAAATAAGTAAGATCTCTGTGGTTAAAACCTTCCAGACCATGATGATCATGTCAACCACCAAAAAAGAGCCTATCGTTCCATTGGAATACTAAACGATCTGCCAGTCAATTGGCTTGATACCTTCCTTATCTAATATTGCATTTGCTTTCGAAAAATGCCTGCATCCCAAAAATCCGTTATAGGCAGAAAATGGAGATGGGTGTGCTGCGGTAAGGACGGTATGTTTACTTTGATCAATTAATGACGATTTATTCTGGGCATATTTGCCCCATAACAGAAATACGATCCCTTTTCGCTGTTCGGATAACTCGGTTATAATTTTATCCGTAAAGATTTCCCATCCTTTACCCTGGTGAGACCCTGCCTCATGCGCCCTTACGGTAAGGGTAGCATTTAATAATAAAACACCTTCATCCGCCCATTTGGTTAAATTACCATGATTTGGGATGACAAACCCTTCAATGTCGGTAGCCAGTTCCTTATAAATGTTCTTTAACGATGGGGGGGTGACTATCCCTTTTTGTACAGAGAAGGACAATCCATGCGCCTGCCCAATACCGTGGTAAGGATCCTGACCCAGGATTACAACCTTAACCTGGTTAAAAGGGGTATGGTTTAACGCATTAAAAATGTCAGATCCTTTTGGATACACCGTAAATCCTTTCTGCTTTTCTTCCAGCAAAAAGGACTTGAGGTTTTTCATGTATTCTTTGTCAAATTCCCCGTTCAGGGCCTTCAGCCAATTTTCTTCTAATGCAACAGACATCGTTATTTTTTTGTTAAAATAGATAGCATATCCTTTTCAAGGGTAGCAGCAGGTGTTTCAATGATCCGTCCTTTTTCTTTACCCGCTTCATAGAAAATGATGGTCGGAACGCGTTCAATGTTTAAGTTGTCCAGTAATCCATTCTCAGCCTTTTTTTGGCCATCTACGCAAATGATCGTAACGTCTTTCCCGGAAATAGCCAGTTCATCCATGACCTTAAAAAAATGAGGCACCTGCAATTTGCTGTCCCCGCACCAGGTACCCAGAACAATGGTGATTTTTTTGTCGACCACTAAAGGTTTCAATTCCTGAATTACCGTAGAATCCGGTTTGTAATTCGGGTATTCAACATCGTATCTTTCCTTCATTTCCGGAAAGCTAACCAGGCCTTCGCGCGTACATATATTTAGCATAACTTTCTTGTTTCGTGTAGGATCTTCAATGGTTTTATTGATTTTCTGTGCACTAACCTGCATCGCAATGAATACCAGGATAACCGTACCTATTGTTCTCATATGATGATTTCTTTTTTTGTTGAAATTATAATTTTAAATCTACTTTTTGGTATTTAAACACGATATTTGCAAAAAAAAATTATAAAAGAATATGTCAAACATAATTCGTCTTATTATAGGTTTTGTCGTGTTGGGAGCTTCAATTGCCCTTATGGTCTTCAGTTTCTGGGGATGGGGTATTTTAGGCGTATTCATCAGCATCTTAATCTTTGTTACCTATTTCTTTAATGAAAACATGTTACTTGCCCAATGGTTTTTGAGAAAAGATAATATGCCTAAAGCTGAGGTCTTTTTAAAGCGCATCACGAATTATGAAAAACAACTGATCCGGGTTCAGCATGGTTACTATCAATTGCTGATCGGACTGATCGAATCCAGACGCGCACCCATGCAATCGGAAAAGTATTTTAAGAAAGCACTGTCATTGGGTATGCATATGGATCATAACATTGCCCTGGCCAAGCTCAGCTTAGCAGGTATAGCAATGTCAAAGCGGAATAAAAGAGAGGCGCAGATGTATCTTACAGAAGCAAAGAAGGCAGATAAGAATAAATTACTTGCCGATCAGATCAAACAGATGAAAGATCAACTCGGAATGATGGACAGGCAACAGCAGGTCAGATATAGATAATCAAAAGCTCAAAGCCACATGAAAATGTGGCTTTTTTTATTTCTCGCTTAAACGGTCAAAGTTTTCATTCGGTTCGTAAGCTGAAGACCTGCTGATGATGTCATCTTCCAGGTAAGCTTTCTTTTTGCTGAAGAACAATTGTTCTGACTGGATCCTGGTAATCAGTTGTCTGATTAGAGTAAGATCAAATGATTCCTTGCTTAATTTAATACAGTATTCGTTTTCAGTTATTTCTAATGAGCTATTCATGTGATTCAATTTTAATATTGTTAAATGGTAACGGGCACTTATCCGGGTTTTCAGATTAAATTCAAAAGCCGAAAAAACACAACGTTTTGTAGGTATAAATATAAAAAGGCCCGCTAACATTTTATGCAGCAGGCCTTTAAGTTATTGTTATTTATCTGTTAAGAAAACCAGGTTTCTACATCCTCTTTTGAAGGCATTGTTAATTCCAGTTTAAGTTTCTTACGCATTCCGCCCAGATCATTAAATACCTTATTTGGATTGGCTGCTTTTAGCTCTTCAATGGTATTGATTCCCATCTTACGGATTACCTGTACCCACTCTGCAGCAACACCTGCATTTACAAAATCTTCATCCGTAGTTACCTTTGCTTTTTTCTCCGGTCTCATCTGAGGGAAGAAAAGAACTTCCTGTATGGTAGATTGATTGGTCATTAGCATCACCAACCGGTCAATACCAAAACCTAATCCAGAAGTTGGCGGCATTCCATATTCCAATGCCCGGATAAAATCATCATCCATCGCCATGGCTTCAGCATCGCCTCTTGCAGCAAGGTGCAGCTGGTCTTCAAAGCGTTCTCTCTGATCAATAGGGTCATTCAGCTCAGAGTAAGCATTGCCGATCTCTTTACCATTTATAAATAACTCGAAACGTTCTACCAGCCCTTCTTTGCTCCGGTGTTTCTTGGCCAGCGGGGTCATCTCTATCGGATAATCCGTAATGTATGTAGGCTGGATCAGGTTTGCTTCTACCTTCTCACTAAATATTTCATCCACAAGTTTTCCACGGCCCATGGTTGCATCGATCTCAATATTCAGGCTTTTACAGGTCTCTTTCAGCTCATCCTCAGATAAGTTGGAAACATCAATACCCGTATACTTCTCAATAGATTCATACATGGTTAATTTCTCGTAAGGACCTTCAAAATTAATTTGATGGTTGCCAACGGGTACAATAGCAGATCCATGAATGGCCACCGCAATTTTTTCCAGGCACTCTTCAACCATACCCATCATCCAGATGTAATCCTTATAGGCTACATAGATTTCCATGGAAGTATATTCCGGGTTGTGCGTACGGTCCATGCCTTCGTTTCTGAACATCTTGCCGAATTCGTAAACGCCGTCAAAGCCAGCAACGATCAGCCTCTTCAAATACAGCTCATTGGCTATACGAAGGTATAACGGCATGTCTAAGGTATTGTGATGCGTAGCAAAAGGACGTGCAGCAGCGCCGCCATGAATCGGCTGCAGGATCGGGGTTTCAACTTCCATCCAGCCCTGATCATCAAAATAACTTCTCATCGTGTTGATCACTTTTGATCGGTTCATGAAGATCTGCTTAAAATCAGGGTTAACGGTTAAATCAACGTAACGCTGTCTGTAACGCAATTCAGGATCAGTAAAACCATCGTATATATTTCCTTCTTCATCGCGTTTTACAACAGGTAAAGGTTTTAAGGATTTAGAAAGCAGCTTGAACTCTGTAACGTGTATGGAGATCTCACCGGTTTGTGTGGTGAACACATATCCCTTGATCCCGATGAAATCACCAAGATCAAGCAATTTTTTAAATACCGTATTGTAAAGTGTCTTGTCCTCATCCGGACAAATGTCATCCCGCTTCAGGTAAACTTGTATTCTGCCTGTAGAATCCTGCAGTTCCATAAAAGAGGCGCTGCCCATAATCCGGCGGGTCATGATCCTTCCGGCAATGCTGATGTTCTTGTAAGCTGTTTTATCCCGCTCGTAATTGGCCGAAATATCTGCCGCATTGGCATTGATCTCAAATTCTTCAGCAGGGTATGGGTTTATACCCAATTCACGCAGTTGGTTTAGTGAATTGCGACGTAATACTTCTTGTTCTGATAGTCCTGTACTCATATATCTATAATATCCGGCATAGCCGTATAATGCTGTTTATTTTTTTGTTCCGCAAAAATAGGTATTTACCGCATTTTTGTCCGTATTAAATTGGAATAATAACCATTAATTAGAAGCAGGTTCAAATGCGCTAATCTGCTTCAACAGATTCCATATACATTTCATTGATGGATTCTGCATATTTACGTTCAATAACCTTTCTCTTAGCCTTTAAGGTTGGCGTAATTTCGCCCTCTTCCATACTAAACGGATTGCGTTTTATTTTGAAGTTCTTGATGCGCTCAAACTTGGCCAGTTCAGCAGAATACTTTTTAATGTCTTTTCCAATCCAGTCAATGATCTCCTTTTCGGAGATGAACAGTTCAGGATTCAGGAAAAAGGATTCCGGTAAGTTGAACGCCTCCTGCATACTCTCCCTGTTCGGAATCACAATAGCAGTCAGGTATTCTCTCTTATCACCAATTAAGAACAAGGACTCTATTTTAAGGCTTTTTAAGTAAATATTCTCTACAGGTGTAGGATACACATTTTTGCCATAGGCATTTACGATCATATTCTTCAGACGATCTGTAATTTGAAGGTTTCCCTTGTAAAAGCGGCCAATATCACCGGTATGGAACCAGTTGTCTTTATCAATGGCCTCAGCAGTCTCAGCAGGTTTGTTAAAATAACCCTGCATCACACAATGTCCGCGGACAATGATCTCACCTTCTGCACATTCAAAATCCTCATCAAACGATTCATGGGTTTGGATGTTGATCATTTCTTTTGTCTCAATATCCTGTATACCAATCTCAATGCCTGGTATAACCCGTCCAACCGTACCATACACCTGCCTGTGGTATTCAGTTACCGACATAACCGGTGAGGTTTCTGTTAAACCAAAACCTTCCAAAATCTTGATACCCAGGTTACCGAAAAACTCACCAACATTTTTGGGAAGGGCGGCACCACCTGAGATCATGAACTTTAACCGGCCACCGGTCTTTTCCTTGATCTTGCTAAAGACAAGTTTTTCGGCCAACGCTTTTTTAACAGATAACAATAACCCCGGACTGTTACCGGCTTCTTTTTTTCTTCTGTAATCCTGACCGGTCTCCAGGGCCCACAAAAATATTTTGGCTTTCATGCCGCCATCTGCTGTACCGCTTTTTATCGCTTTGTCGTGGATCCTTTCCAATAAACGCGGTACACAGCTCATTACCGTTGGTTTAATTTCAGCCATATTCTTAGCCAGAAGTTCTAAACTTTGTGCATACGCGATCTTACATCCTTGTGCACAACATACGTGGTAGGTAGCGGTCCGCTCAAAAACATGAGATAAGGGTAAAAAAGATAGAAATGTTTCAGTCTCATCAATAACCGGGATCTGTTGCAGGCATACTTTTACATTTTCAACAAAATTACTGTGAGAGAGCATCACACCTTTTGGGGTGCCGGTAGTTCCGGAAGTATAGATAAGGGATGAGGTATCTGAAGGACGTAATGATTCACGGATCCGTATGATTTCCGCGATGCGCTGTTCAGTAAGTTCTTTTTTGGTATCCAGGATCTCATCGAAACTGATGATGTCAATTTGAAGTCCTTCAGGAATACTGACCTTTTCATAACCAGCAAAAGCCGGAATGATCATCTGAAGATTTCTGCAGTTGGCAGCAATCTTCAGTACTTTTTTAAACAGAAAAGTATTTCCAATCAATATCGCGCGAATCCCGGAATCGTTTATGATATATTCTACTTCATGCTCAGACAGGGTAGGGTAGATGGATACATTGATTGCACCAATCTGTTGAATTCCCTGATCGTAATACACATATTCCGGAGAGTTTTCGATCATAAGACCCATTCTGTCGCCCTTTACAATCCCACGGTTTAAAAAAAACGCAGAAACTGCATCCGCATGTTCCAGGGTTTCTCCGAAAGAGATCTCTTCCCAGTCGGAATCTTTTTTATGTATTAAAAAGGTTTCTTCAGGTTTATGAATAGTCTTGACCACATTCCGAAGCAAGCTTGGAATGGTAGAAAACTCGTTAAATAATACCATATTAAATTTTGGTTAGCTTGTTATAACAATGATAAACTTTTTTCTATGCCTTATATATAACTAAAAAAGGGCACAAAAGTGCCCTTTACAAATATAGTATACTATTTCTATTAAACAGAAAAACTCTCGCCGCAACCGCAGGAACGGCTTGCATTTGGGTTATGGAAATTAAAACCTTTCCCATTTAAACCATCAGAAAAATCTAATTCAGTGCCTGCCAGGTATAAAAATGACTTCATATCTAAAGCTATTTTAATTCCTCTGTCTTCAAAAAATTGATCTCCTACTTTTTCTTCGTTATCGAAGTCCAGGTTATAAGAAAGACCAGAACATCCGCCGCCTTTAACTGAAACGCGCAAAAAATAGTCGCTGCCCATTTGCGAATCCTGCATCAGGTGGTCAATTTTGCTTTTTGCTTTATCTGTTATTGTGATCATGTTGTAATCGTATTAATGCTTATAAGGTACTCAAAATGCATACCAAACCAAATTCAATTCAAACCGTATTCCGGTAAGCTGATTTTAGTGATGCGATTTTGCCAGTTCAATTGGCTCTAAACCGTTTTTAACGCGGTAATCATTGATTGCTGATTTAATAGCGTCTTCTGCCAATACAGAACAGTGGATCTTAACAGGAGGTAAAGCCAGCTCCTCAACAATATCCATATTGTCGATCGTCATTGCTTCATCTACTGTTTTACCTTTTAACCATTCCGTAGCCAAAGAAGAAGATGCAATCGCAGAACCACAGCCAAACGTTTTAAATTTAGCGTCTACAATTACATTGTTTTCATCAACTTCAATTTGTAAACGCATCACGTCACCGCACTCAGGTGCACCAACTAAACCCGTTCCAACTGATTTACTGTCTTTATTTAATGTACCAACGTTTCTTGGGTTGGTATAGTGTTCCATTACTTTTTCTGAATATGCCATTTTATTTTCCTCCTGATCTCTTAGAAAGAGATGTTAAATATATTTATAAATTGACAAAGCTTAGTGCTCTGCCCATTCAATTTTACTTAGATCAATACCTTCTTTAAACATTTCCCATAGTGGAGAAAGGTCTCTCAGGTGGTTAACTGCTTTCTTTGTATTCTCAATTGCATAATCAATCTCTTCTTCCGTTGTAAAACGGCCCAATCCAAAACGGATGGAAGAGTGTGCAAGGTCATCAGACAATCCAAGGCTCTTTAACACATAAGAAGGTTCAAGCGAAGCCGATGTACATGCAGAACCAGATGATACTGCAAGGTCTTTCATCGCCATCATTAAGCCTTCACCTTCTACATATTTAAAGGAGATATTGGCAACGTGCGGTAAGCGGTGTTCCACATTACCGTTCACATAACTTTCTTCCATTTGAGAAAGTGAGCTTTCTAATTTATCTCTAAGTCCGGATAAGCGTTTTGCTTCTTCGTCCATCTCTAAACGGCACAGTTCACATGCTTTACCTAGACCCACAATACCAGGAACGTTTAAGGTACCAGAACGCATACCGCGCTCATGTCCACCACCATCCATCTGTGCGGTTACTTTAACTCTTGGGTTCTTGCGTCTCACGTACAATGCACCAACACCTTTCGGGCCGTACATTTTATGTGCAGAAAATGCCATCAGGTCAATTCCATCTGCATTTACATCAACAGGGATCTTACCCACTGCTTGTGTAGCGTCTGTCATGAACAAGGCACCAAATTTATGTGCTATTGCAGATATTTCTTTTACAGGCTGAACTACACCAATCTCATTGTTACCATACATGATGGTTACCAGGATGGTTTGTTCTGTCATTGCAGCTTCTAATTCCTGAAGATCAACCAGGCCGTCTTCCTTTACTTTAAGATAAGTAACCTTTGCACCGAGTTTTTCAAGGTGTTTACAGGTATCTAAAACCGCTTTATGCTCAGTAGTCACTGTAATGATATGATTACCTTTATCCTGATACATTTCAAATACACCTTTAATACCCAGGTTGTCAGCTTCTGTAGCACCTGAAGTAAAGATGATCTCTTTTTCAGTACAGCCAATTAATTTGGCCACTTGCTCACGTGAATAATCCACAGCTTCTTCAGCCACCCATCCAAAAGCGTGGTTACGGCTGGCTGCATTACCGAATTTATTGGTAAAATATGGTAGCATAGCTTCTAATACTCTAGGATCTAGAGGAGTAGTTGCATTATTATCTAAGTAAATAGGAAGTTCCATTGTTATATTATTTCTTATTAATACACAAAGATACGAAAAAACTATCCCAATGATTATAATTAATAGCTATGAAGGTATAGATAAAACTCGCATTTTTACATTCCTGTAACGGTTTAAGATCACATGAAGAAAATAGAGCACATTGGTATTGCAGTTAAGAACCTGGATGAATCCTGTAATCTTTATGAAAGGTTGCTGGGTGTGGAATGTTATAAGAAGGAATTTGTAGCTTCAGAAAGCGTAAATACGGCATTCTTTAGAACTGGCGAAAATAAAATTGAGCTTTTATCGGCAACGGATGAAAATAGTCCAATCGCTAAATTTTTAGACCGGAAAGGTGAGGGTATCCATCATATTGCGTTTGATGTAGCAGATATTCGTGTAGAAATGAAACGGCTGAGAGATGAGGGTTTTGTGCTGTTAAATGATGAGCCAAAATTGGGTGCAGATCATAAACTGGTTTGCTTTGTACACCCAAAGGGGACAAACGGTGTACTGGTTGAACTTTGTCAGGAGATAAAATAAATGCGTTTTATGATGCTACAGCACTATATTAAGGTATCTTTACAACGGAGTTTTCCACAAGGTTAAAAAATGTTTGGTTACTCCTTGTTTCTAAAAAATAAAATTCTGATATTTGCAACCTTAAAAATAAGCGACAAATAAGTATATAATAATATGAAAAAAGATCTGCATCCATCAAACTATAGATTTGTAGTATTTAAAGATATGTCAAATGAGTACTCTTTTTTAACAAAATCTTGTGTAGATACTAAAGAAACTGTTCAATGGGAAGACGGTAATGAATATCCTCTATATAAATTAGAGATCTCACACACCTCTCACCCTTTCTATACTGGTAAAATGAAATTGGTTGATACTGCCGGACGTATTGATAAATTCAAAACGCGTTACGCTAAGAAGTAATTATACCAAAATAAAAAATTATTTTAAAGTCCCGTTGCTGATGCTTCGGGACTTTTTCTATTTTTGCTGCTTATGATAATCAATTTATTTGATGATAGTGCCTGGCTTTCATTACGTCCGTTGTCTTTTACCAGACCGGTTGCAGATCTCCGTATAGGGATATTAACGATAGCCCAGAAGTGGGAAAAGTACCTTTCTGCCCAGGCTGGTTTTTTAACAACAGCTTATCTAAGCACAAAATATCCTGCAGATAAAAACGCAGAGCTTTATATTAATGGCTCTATATGCCCCGATGAAAGGCTATTGGAAGCCATTTCAAATTTAAATTCCGGAGAATCTTTAAAAAAAGATGATCTGCTTATCGCTTATAAAGTAAATTCAGGCAGTATCCATTCTCCTGAAATGACTTTTCAGCTTGATTCAATACAGTTTACATCCGATTTTATCCGCATCCGGGAGCCTGAAGATATTTTTAAATTTAATCATATTGAATTGGTTAAGGATTTTGAATTGCTTACAAAAGGACGTACTTCAGGACAGTTAAGTTCAACCAATACATTTCTTGGAGATCAGGTATTTGCCGAGCCCGGTGCTGCAGCAGAATGTTCTACCTTTAATTCCTTAAACGGACCGATCTATCTTGGCAAAAATTCAGAGGTATGGGAAGGGTGTAACATTCGCGGGTCTTTTGCGCTCTGTAATGATTCTCAGGTTAAAATGGGCGCAAAGATCTACGGACAAACCACAATCGGTCCATTCAGCAGGGTTGGTGGAGAAATCAACAACGCGGTGATCTGGGGATATTCTTCTAAAGGGCATGAGGGCTATCTGGGCAATTCTGTAATGGGACAGTGGTGTAACATTGGTGCCGATAGCAACAACTCAAACCTGAAGAATAATTATGCTGAGGTAAAGCTATGGGACTATGAGACGGAAATTTTCCGCAAAACGGGTCTTCAGTTTTGCGGCCTGATCATGGCCGATCATGCAAAATGCGGCATAAATACCATGTTTAATACCGGGACAGTTGCCGGCGTAAGTGCCAATGTATTTGGTGGCGGTTTCCCAAGAAATTTTATACCTGACTTTGCCTGGGGGGGTGCACAGGGTTTTGAAGTTTACAAACTGCAAAAGATGTTTGAAACCACAGAAAAGGTTTATGAACGCAGAAATATAGCATTTAATCAAATTGAAAAAGATATTTTAATCCAGGTTTTTGAAGATACTAAGAAATACAGACAGTTTAAATAACCAGCTGTCCATGTAAAACTAAAGCCACAAATATATATTATGAGAAAAAAAATAGTTGCCGGAAATTGGAAAATGAATTTAGATTATGCAGAAGGTATATCTCTATTTTCTGAAATTGTTAACATGGTTAGAGACGAGAAAAAAGGCGATCAGATCGCAATCATCTGCGCTCCATACCTTCACTTAAACAGTTTGACAAAATTAGGTGGTAATGTGGTAAGCATTGGTGCCCAAAATTGTCACCAAAAAGAAAGCGGTGCTTTTACAGGCGAAATTTCAGCAAAGATGATTAAATCTGTTGGCTGTGAATATGTGATCGTCGGACACTCAGAAAGACGTGAATATTTTGCAGAAAGTGACGAATTGCTTGCTCAAAAAACAATCATCGCTTTGCAAAATGGATTAACTCCTATTTTCTGTATCGGGGAGACACTTGATGAAAGAAATAACGGAAGCTATTTTGAAGTCTTAAAATCACAATTGCTGAATGGTGTTTTTGGATTAAGCGCAGAAGATTTTTCTAAAATTGTTATCGCTTATGAACCAGTTTGGGCAATAGGCACAGGCTTAACGGCTTCTTCAGAACAGGCTCAGGAAGTCCATGCATTCATCCGTAAGGAAATCGCTGCACAGTATAATGATGAAACTGCAGAAAATACAAGTATTCTATATGGAGGAAGCTGTAATCCAAAAAATGCAGCAGAACTATTTGCCCAAAAAGATATCGATGGCGGCCTTATTGGTGGCGCATCATTAAAATCAAGGGATTTTGCAGACATCGTTAAAACCTTTAACGCTTAATGCAGTATATCCAGGTTACTTTTATTTTCAACAGGATCGAGGAATATCAGCAGGACCTGCTCATTGCTGAACTCGCAGATATTGGATATTCAACCTTTGAAGATACTGAAAATGGTTTTGCTGCTTTTGTAGATTTTGACAGTTATCATGAGGTCAAACTGGGTAATTTAATGACCCGGTTTGATGGAGAGATCGAATATACTTTTACCGTAACAGAAATTGCTGCTGAGAATTGGAACGAAGAATGGGAGAAAAACTTTGAACCTTTGATCATCAGTGAGGAATGCTATGTGAGGGCTACCTTCCACCAGCCACAGCCTCAGTATACCTATGAGATCGTCATTGATCCAAAAATGGCATTCGGTACCGGTCACCATCAAACGACCACCATGATGATGCAGTATATCCTGTCAGAAGATATACAGGATCAGGTTGTATTGGATATGGGCTGCGGTACAGGGATCTTAGCCATTTTAGCAGCGAAAAGGGGCGCCAGGAAATTGGTTGCTATTGATCATGATGAGGTTTGCTACCAGAGTACATTAGAAAATTCAGCTTTAAATGAAATCGGTATTATAGAAGCTGCCTGCGGCGGCAAAGAGGTAATTCCGGCAACTGATTTTGACCTGATCCTCGCCAATATTAACCGTAATATCTTATTGGATCAGATCCCTGTTTATGCCAGTGTATTAAAGCCTGGCGGAACCATTCTTTTTAGCGGTTTCTATGAATCGCCGGATCTTGAAATGATCACTGAAGCCTGCAAGCCATTTGGAATTAATTACTCAGATCATAAAAAGATAGGGGATTGGGTTGCGGCCCGTTTTAATAAAGTAATTTAAGATACGATATGCGGATACATTTCATTGCTATAGGCGGTAGTGCCATGCACAACCTTGCTATAGCTTTACATAAAAAAGGCTATCAGGTTACCGGCTCTGATGATGCCATATTTGAACCGTCTAAAAGCCGGCTGGCAAAGCATGGCATTTTACCTGCTGAAATGGGATGGAATGAAAATCGGATCACAGAAGGTCTGGATGCTGTAATTTTAGGGATGCATGCGCTCACCGATAATCCGGAGTTACTAAAGGCGCAGCAATTAAATGTAAAGATCTATTCCTATCCGGAATACATTTACGAGCAGACAAAAGACAAATTAAGGGTCGTGATTGGTGGAAGTCATGGTAAGACAACCATCACTTCCATGATCCTGCATGTGCTGAATTATTATCACAAGGACTTTGATTACCTGGTGGGCGCACAGCTTACAGGATTTGATACCATGGTAAAGGTAACGGATTCTGCGCCAATGATCATTATTGAAGGTGACGAATACCTGGCTTCACCGATAGACCGGAGACCAAAATTCCATTTGTATAAGGCAAATGTTGCGGTCATCAGTGGTATTGCCTGGGATCATATCAATGTGTTTCCTACTTACGCAGATTATACCCGGCAATTTGAGCTGTTTATAGACACCATTCAGTCTGACGGTACATTGATCTATTGCGAAGCAGATCATGACTTAAATGATATAGTAACGCGCTCAGCTGCAAAATTAATTAAGGTTCCGTATCAGATTCCTGATCATATGGTTAAAAAGGGAATTACTTACTTGTTGCCGGATGAAACGCCATTGCAGGTTTTTGGAGATCATAACCTGATGAACCTGAATGCTGCAAAATTAGTTTGTAAGGAATTGGGGATTACAGCTGGTGATTTTAATAAAGCCATTTCTTCTTTCAGTGGGGCAGCAAAAAGGCTGGAGCTTTTAGAGCGTAAAAATGAGACCAATGTTTATAAGGATTTTGCGCACTCACCCTCCAAGCTAAAGGCAACAATTGAGGCAGTAAAAGCGCAGTTCCCAGAAAGAAAATTAGTAGCGTGTATAGAGTTACATACATTTAGCAGTTTGAATAAAGATTTCCTTGGAGAATATGCCAATACTATGACACAAGCAGATTTGGCAATTGTATACCTCGATAAAAAGACATTTGAAAGCAAGAAAATGCCAACTTTTAGTAACATTGATGTTCAAACAGCATTTAATAATGATAAAATAAAGATTTTTGATAATTTTGCGTTATTAGAAAGTTACCTGTTAAACGTAAATTTCTATCGTACCAATTTATTATTAATGAGTTCGGGAAACTTTGGGGGGTTGGATCTTATTAAATTGGCACGTGAGTTGAATACAATATCACTAGAAGAATAAATAAAATAACACACCTAAATTTTAATTATGAATATTATCGGTAAAAACATTAGACAGCTGCGCCAAAAAAACGGATGGAGTCAGGGAGAAGTAGCGAAACGTCTAAATATTTCCATTCCTGCATTTTCAAAAATAGAAACCGGTATCACTGATATAAATATATCCAGACTTGCCCAAATTGCGAATCTTTTTGAGGTTTCTACCATGGATATCATATCAAAAGAAGGTGAAAATCCTCAGTCTCTGAATTTTGAAGAAATCTCTAATTTAAAAGAGAAACTTTCTCAAAGGGAAGAAGAAGTGATTAAACTTCAGAAGAAAGTAATTGACCTTTATGAAGAAATTCGGGAAAAATAATCCGCTTAGTTAAAAATTTTACGCATAGTCAGGTGCCGCTTACCAAAGGTGGCACCTGTTGCTTGATGGATGGAAAGCATTTTATCATTAAAATCACCAACCCATGACAATTCAAGTTCATCATATTGGTTCATAGGCAGCACATATTCCTTTAGCTTTATGAACAATGCCGATTCAAGGCCATGCTTTTGATAAGCTTTCTTGGTGCCCATTACTATTGCCCGCATTCTATTTACCCCAACCCAGCGTTTGTAAACGAATTTAAGTTTTTCTATTAAACCTAGTTTACCATTGAAACCTTTGATCATTTGATTCGCATCGGGAATGATCACCACAAAAGATGCAGGTTCTCCATTCAGATACGCAAACCAAATCAGCTTTTCATCCATGATGGTTTCCATTTTCTTAAAGCTTTCTTCCAGTGTTTCTTTTTTAATGGGAACAAAATTTTCAAAATCAAGCCAGGCATCGTTGTAGATCTCCATGAGATCACTAACATATTTTTCTGCATTCTTTTTTGAGAAATGCTCAAAGGTATAACCGGGTTTATTCGCAACCCAATTCGCAATTTTTGTAAAACGTTCCGGGAAAGGCTTTCTTACGGCCAAATGATTGGTAATTTGTTCGTATACCTTTTCAAAGCCATATGCTTTAAAAAAATCATGATAATATGCCGGATTATAATTCATGCCATAGGAGGGTGGTGTAAAACCTTCTACAAGAAGTCCCCAGAAAGAATCATTCTCCCCAAAATTAATAGGGCCGTCCATCGCCTGCATTCCATTTTCTACCAACCAGCTTTTAGCAGTATCAAACAGTTTAAAAGCAGCATCGGAATCGTTAATACATTCAAAAAAGCCAATTCCTCCGGTAGGCTGTTCGTATTGATGTGCCTTCTTATCATTGATGAATGCAGCTATTCTTCCTGTCAAATTTCCAGCATCATCTTTTAAGATCCAGCGAAAGCACTTTCCATGATTGAAAAATGGGTTCTTAAGCGGATCAAAGATTTGTTCAATGTCCTGGTCCAGCGGGCAGATCCAATTCTTGTCATCTTTATATATATATCGGGCAACATCCAGGAAATCTTTATTGGCTTGTTTATCAGATACAGGTAATACGATCATTTTTAGGGTACGGCTTTAAATAAAAAGCATCCCGGAGGGATGCTTATAAACATATATTTTATCAATTAATAATCTTCATCGTCGTCATCCGACCCAAAATTATCAAATGTATCGAGATCATCTAATGGAACATCAAAGTCATCATCGTCATCATCATCGAATTTGTTGCTACTAGTTTCTTCATTTGAATCTTCCATATCGGTTTCTGGATCATCAACTAGCGGACTTTTCTTAATTGGTTTCTTTGGAGTTTTCATTGTCAAAAATCTAATTCCCTGTGGCTTTAATTTGTCAGTTTAAATTTACAAAAAAACCTTTAAATATAAATAGCTATTTATCGGCTTTTGTTATTTCAAAAATAATATAAAAAACACTTTTTAGGAAGATTAATTTTAAAAAAATAAGGCTTAATGCAACGAATTTTATTTGAAACAGGTATTCATCTGAAAATAAGGTGGATTGATACGAATCGTTTAAAGAAATTTTAAGGTAAACTTTCAAATTGGTACCTGATCTTTTTTTGACTGAAAATAATTCATAGGTTTTGGTCCTGAATTGAATAATAAAGATCAAACAAGTGGCCGGATTGAGTACGGAAAGGGTAGGATAAGGGCGGGATAAGGGTAGTACATAAACAGGGTGCTAACAGGGTAGTAACAGGGTCGTAACAGGGTGCTCACAGGGTCGTTGATCTGCTGAGTAGTTTGCATAGATTGTGTATAGATAAAGTGTAGTTTAAGTATGCCCGGAACACGGCCTTAACCCTCATGCTTTTTCCAGGGTTATCTAATCATTTGGTTGGTAATCATGATCAATTTTATTTGGAGATCAATCGTTTGTTAACTATAGATTATTTTTATAAGGCTGTTTTCTGATTTTTAAGATTCAAGGGAAGGTCCTTAGAAGAATTTGAAAACTATTTCTTTTTCCCTGTTACTTCTTTTTGACCTTTAGGCTCGTAAAATCAAATTGAACCATAGGATAAACACCATTAAAAATATTCAATTCTAAATCAATAATATATTGAATGAGTGTTCAATTAATCTTTTGATTCTGTGTTAACTTCTCCTTAATATAATATAGGCAATTTAGCGCAGTAAAAGCCCTCTAAAATAGAAGTGGTCTTGTATTAAATATAATTTGGCTGATAATCATATGGAAATAAAAAGAAGAACTTTATTGAAGTCGGCCGGAATGGCCGCAGGCTTGGTGGCTACCGCCGGACTTTCCGCACTGGCTGCAGAAGACAAAAAGAAGGTTGCATTAACCGTAGCACATATTACGGATGTTCACATTCGCGCTGGTGACAGCGCACCTGATCGTTTTAAAAATTGTTTAAAGCAGGTCATCAACAAACATAAGCCCGACTTCTTTTTAAATGGCGGAGATTCAATTAATGACGCTTCTTACGATAACGTCCTGCGTGAACAGGTAACCGAGCAATGGGGTATTTGGGATGATTGTGTGAAAATGCTGGAGAAATATGAGGTGTACAGCTGCATCGGTAACCATGATACCTGGTGGAAGGCACCGTCGACCACAGATGAGATGTATGGCAAGGACTATGCAGTAAAACGCCTGAAGATCCCTAACCGTTATTATAGTTTCTCTAAAAAGAACTGGCATTTTATTATCCTGGATGGCAATAACAGTAAGATATCGCTTGATGATGAGCAATATGCATGGCTGCAGCAGGATCTGGACAAGCTACCTCCAAATACACCGACGTTGATCATGTCGCACTATCCAATCCTGGGTACCACACAAGTTCTGGTAGGGGGTGGTCATTCCGACTGTAAAAAGCTGAAGGATCTATTCTATAAACACCGTGATAAAGTAAAGGTATGCCTGAGCGGGCACAATCATTTGTCTGATCATACGGTTTATAATGAGGTGTTGTATTGCTGTAATGGTGCTATGAGCGGTTATTGGTGGGGGAAAGGCGATAAAGAATCCGCCGGTCCCGGATATTACCTGGAAACGCCTCCAGGATATGCCATGTTGAAATTATATGAAGACGGAACGGTAGAGAATGAATATTTTCCGCATTCTTTTTAAATTTTTTTGATTTGGCATGGCCGCAAGAATTGGGCAAAAAAAATGGTAAAGCTATGAACTTTACCATTTTTTAACACACAAATGAAACCTGAATTGAGATATAGTTTTAGGTTAGGTAAAATATCTTTGATCAATTCTATAAGAACGAGTTTACAAACTATTGTTTGTTTTAATATCTATAACAAGTTTAATGCAAATTTGAAGATGATTTATATTTAATTAGTAAGTGGTATAAAAAACTGAGTAAACGGTATTTTACTCAGTTAATGGGATCGTAATTGATACATATGTACCCGATTCACCGTTTTGTTTGATCTCCAGTTGTATCGGATTTGCTTCAACCTGATTTAAAAGGTTAATCCGCTCTTTTGTTAAATCCATTCCTTTACTCTGATGCTGACCAGTTTTTTGCTGCAATGAGTTATTTATTCCAATTCCATCATCGATGATCTTAATTAATAAATGATCTTCGTCAGTCAGGTCAATATTGATGTCTATCTTTCCGCCTTCTTCCTGGGGCATAATACCATGCCATATGGCATTTTCTATATACGGCTGGAGGATCATAGAGGGGATCAGCGTTTCTTCTTTGTCAATACTGCTATCTACATTAATCGCATAGTTAAGCTTTCCGCCGAAACGTTTCTTTTCCAAACTAAGGTATAGTTCCAGGTACTCCAGTTCTTCTTCCAGTGTAATATAGCTTTTCGTACAGATCTCCAGGTTCTTTCTAATTAACCTTGCAAAGCCTGTAAGTACTTTATTGGCAGATGTGGTATCTTTTGTATTGATATAATGCTGAATGGAATTCATCACATTGAAAACGAAATGGGGATTCATCATCGCTTGTAAAGCCCGTTGTTCCAGCATCAGGATCTTATTCTTTAAAAGCAACTGTTCCTGTTCCTTATTCTTCTGCCGCTTGGTTACAAATACAGCGATCCTGTAAAAGGCCAGTCCGGCAACAACAAACAGAAGAATCAGAAACCAATAGCTTTGCCAAAAATGCTCTTTCAGAATAAACTTAATCCGGGTAGGGCTGCTCCAGTTACCATCATTAAATCTGGCACTGATCTCAAATGTATAATCTCCCGGTTCCAGAGAAGAGAATTCGAGCCTTCTGGTTTTTGTTTCAGTCCAGTTGGACTGTGATTTTAAGCGGTAGCGGTAACTTACATTTCTATTTTGAAAATCGATTACGCTGTAATAAAAGGTAATGTTATTATTTGAAGGGTCCAGAACATGTTCCTGCTGGTTAAGTACAAGTTTGATCTTGTTATTGATGATGCCTGAGATCAGGACCTGTGGTGCCGTTTTAATACTTTTTATCTTGTTTACCGCAAAGTATACCAGGCCGTTATTCGTTGCGAAATACGCATAGTCTGAGTCAATGTACAGCGAATTCACATCGTCGGCAAGCAGATCATTGGTATATTCAAAAGTTTCTACACAAACCGTTCTTTCCTTTAGGATAACCTTATTGATACCCTTATTGGTGATCACCCAAACATTGTTGTTCTTCACAAAAAGCTTCTTGCAAATGTTGTCTGCCAATCCATCCCTTTGGGTAACTACTTTGATCACCTTTTGGTCTTTAATATAAATGATACCATATCCATCTGTAGCCAGTATCATTGTGCCATCGTTTAACTGCTGGATATCATTGATCCGCCGGGTTAAGAGTTCACTTTTGATGTAGTAATCTTTAAGTGATGTAGAAAACTTAGACAGTCCCTTAATATTTGAAAACCAAAGATTCTGATCTTTATCGTAAAAAACACAATATGCCCTGCTGCTGAAAAAATCACTCCCTTCCTTAAAATAGAAAGAGCTGAACTCAAATTTATTGAAGCGGTCCGGTAAGATCACTACCCCTGAAGAAAGCGCGATGGAGAGACTTTTATTCTTTGAGATACTGAAACTCTTGATCACGAACATGGAGTTATTCGTTTCTTTTACATAATCAATTTCATTTTTTTGACTATAAATATTTTTTATCCTGCCCAGGCCATAATCTGATGCAAAGTAAATGGCGTGATTTGCAGAGTCAAAGCTGAGGTGTTTAATTGCATTGTACTTTTTTTTATCGGGCAGTAAAAACTCATTTACCTTGAAGTCGTATGTGCTTACCGCATTAATTTTTCCCTCATCAAGGCCGAGCCAAAGCCTGTTCTGGTTGTCTTTAGTAATGCTTTTAATCACATCCCCGCTTAATCCCTGAGATTTATTGACGAGATATAAACGTTCGTCCCTCTGGGGCAGCATATATATACCGTTAGATGTGGTGAACCACATGTTGTTCTTTGCATCTTTAATAACCTGACTGGCGGATATATTCGTCAAGTAGTTTTTTGTTTCTCCATTCTTCTGGATGTGATGAACTCCCGCCGCATTGCTTAGCCACAGATTTTCCTGATCATCGAAATAAAAATATCCGGGATCATTGTTCAGCAGCTCGGGAGCGATCTTTAGCTGTAAAGATTCATCGGCACCGTTTCTTAACTTTAAACCTTCGGTATCAATAAATACCATACTCTTTCCAGGAAGGTTCAATGCCGTTTTGTAGGATATTGGCAGACTTTTGTGTGCAGCAACGCTAAAGGTATTTCCATCATAAGTACGTACACTGCGATTGCTGAATGCCCAAATCCTGCCGGTTTTATCCTCATGGATAAATGTATTTATAAATTGACGGTCATGATCTGCAGATACATATTTTTTGATCGATTTTCCATCCCACATCACCAGGAGGTTCTTGTTCGTTCCAAGCCAGATCCTTCCTTTAGAATCTTCAAAAAACGAGACGATCACTGCATTTAACTTTAGTGATTTTAAAAGGCGGTCATTGGTCTCATTATAAATTTTTCCGTTAAAAAAGTAACTCAGCTGGCCATTTAATGCAAGAAACCAAATGCGTCCGTTCTTATCTTCTTTTAACTGCAGGATCTGATTGTCAGGCAGTCCGTCATCAACAGAAAAGTTTTCAAAAAGTTTGCCGTCAAACCGGCTTACACCTGCATCCGTAGCAACCCAGATATAACCTTTAGAATCTTGTGTGGTATAAAAGCAATTGTTGCTTGGAAGTCCATTCTTAGTGCTGAAATGCTGTAAATAGGTGGTTTGTGAATATACTTGTACACTAAAAGATAATAATGCAGTTAACATTAAAAACCTGAAAATGAAAGCGGGTTTGTTATTTGTTGTCACTGTCAAAGCTGGTGTATAATTTAACTTTCTCTACAAAATCACTGGCACGTCTTCTGGAAACGGCAATTTTACTTCCATTTTTAAGAATAACTTCCAACCCATTTTTGGAATTATATTCCTTCAGGTAATCCAGGTTAACAATACTGGATTTGTGGATCCTGATGAATTGATTTTCTGGTAAGATCTCTTCATATTCTTTTAAAACTTTGGAGACCGTTATTTTTTCGCCATTTGCCAGGTAAAAGATCGAGTAGTTGCTGTCCGCTTCAATATGGATAATATCGTCAATACTGATCAGGCTATATCCCTGGCCATTGTGCAGGCTAATTTTTCTGATCTCATTTTTTTCAGATAGATTTTGTACCAGATTTTGTAAACTTTCAGCTCTGCCGGACTTATTTTTACTTAAAGAAATATATTTTGAAGCTTTTTCTACCGCTTCTTTTAGCTCATCAATATCTATTGGTTTTAGCAAATAATCGAGTGCATTTGCCTTTATTGCCTTTAGTGCATACTGGTCATAAGCCGTTGTAAAAATGACGTGTGCTTCACTTTGCTGAGCCTGGCCGATGAGTTCAAAACCGTTTTCTCCAGGCATGGCAATATCCAGAAATATAAGGTCTACTGCGTTTTGAAGCAATAATGTTCGTGCTTCGGCTACAGACTTTGCGATGCCAGAAATGTGAATATTATCACAGTTTTCCTGCAATAGAAAGTATAAGGAAGAGCGCGCAAACTCTTCATCGTCTACAATAATGGCATTTAGCATGAATAACTTTTATAATGGTAAATCTTTTTTAATAAATCATCTATATACTGATTTTCTTGTAAATATCAAAAAACCGGATGCAAATTCACAACGTAAGTGCCAATATAAGCCTAAAAATATTGAATATCTGAAGTTTAGTTAAAATCTACTGACAAGCTTCAAAACTTAAAATCAAAAACTATGAAAAACTTAGAAAAACAAGAGCAAGAATTGCTGCAGGAAGAGCGGAGTGTTTTCACTGCTCCATTGCAACGCCGTTCTTTTCTTCAATTTGCCGGAGCTGGTGCTGCCGGTGTAGCATTAGTAGCTGCAGGATGTAAAAAAGACCGTGGTGATTTAATGACAAGTACAGGCGTAACGCTTGATTTTAAAGATGACTTTGGAATCTTGAACTATGCGTATGCGTTAGAACAATTGGAAGCAGCATTTTATGTGCAGGTGGTTAAAACCCCATATGCATCGATGCCGGCAAATGAACTGGCCTTACTTACCGACATCCGTGACCATGAAGTGGCACACCGTGAATTCTTTAAAAATGCATTGTCTACAGCGGCTATCGGCAGTTTAGAGGTTAATTTCAGCAAAATAGATTTTTCATCCAGAGCAAGTGTATTGGGAACTGCCAAAGCATTTGAAGATTTGGGTGTATCTGCATATAATGGTGCTGGTAAAATGATCAAATCAGTTGATTATTTATTATTGGCTGGTAAAATTGTTTCTGTTGAAGCACGTCACGCGGCATTGATCCGTGATTTGTTAGAAAATGGAACATTTGCAAATACAGAGGTTGTTGCTGCATCTACAGGTTTAGATACCTCTAGAACTCCAGCGGCCGTACTTGCAATTGCAGGTGGTTTTATCAAAACAGAAGTTAAGGCTATTAATCTATAATCCAGAAATCATGAATATCGTAAATATATTAGAAGAAATTGAAAAAGTTGATGGTGAGATCTATGAGCGTTTAAACCCGCGTAGAAAAGCCATGAAGGAGTTTTATAACTTCGGATCTAAAGTGGCTATGGCTTCAGTTCCATTGGCTATAGGTTCCATGTTTAAAAAAGCATATGGTCAAACTGTAACTCCAGCTGTGATCAGCATTTTGAACTTTGCTTTGACCTTAGAGTATTTAGAATACCATTTTTACAACCACGCTCTATTGGCAGCACCAGGTTTGCTTACTCCTGGAACACCGGCTCATGGTGCAATCACTACCATCCGTGACCATGAAAAAGCACACGTTGATCTGTTAGCTGGTGCAATCAGAGCTGCAGGTGGTACTCCGGTATCCTTTGAATATGCTCAATTTGATTATACTGGTAAAGGTAACTTTAACAGTGTGTATGACAATTATGTAACTTTCTTAGCTGTTGCCCAGGCATTTGAAGATACAGGTGTAAGAGCCTACAAAGGTCAGGCTGGCGGTTTAATGGGTAGTCCATATCTGGAAGTTGCTTTAAACATCCACTCTGTTGAAGCACGTCATGCTTCGCACATCCGTCAAATGCGTAAAGCAACTGCTGGTGGTGGTGTAAACATTAAACCATGGATCACTGGTGCAAACGATAGCGGTGTAGCTCAGGTAGCAGCCGTTTATCTTGGAGAAGATAACGTAAATCAGGCAAACATTACCATTACCAACATCAATGGACAAAACGTTCCGGTTAGTGCCGCTACTGAATCTTTCGATGAGCCTTTAACAAGAGCTGCAGTAGAAGGAATTGCAAGTCTGTTTATAAGATAAATTTTGTTTAAGTTTAAGATAGAGGGAGCAGACTTTAAATAGTCTCTCCCTTTTTTTATGCAGTTATAAACGGCTGGTTTTAATAAGTGATCACTTGTTCTTCCAGATGCTCCGGAAGATCGCGGAAATTGTATTGCTGTCCGCGTAACTGGGGTTCAAAACCAGCTTCTCTAATCGCATCCTGAATTCCTTTTGCTGTAAAACGATGTGGTGCCCCTGCTGCAGAAACTACATTCTCTTCGATCATGATCGATCCGAAATCATTTGCGCCGGCATGTAAGCAAAGCTCAGCCACATTCTTTCCAACAGTTAGCCAGGAAGCCTGGATATTCTTTATGTTTGGAAGCATGATCCGGCTAAGGGCAAGCATCCGGATATATTCGTCGCCGGAAACATTGTTGCTGATTCCCCTCAATCGTTTTAATAGCGTGCCGTCATCCTGAAAAGGCCAGGGTATAAATGCAAGAAATCCTTTGGCATGTGCCGGTTTTTCACTTTGTACTTCCCGGATCCACACCAGGTGTTCAAAACGCTCATCTATGGTTTCCACATGGCCAAACATCATGGTTGCTGAGGTTGTAATGTCCAGCTGATGCGCAGCACGCATCACATCCAGCCATTCTTGTCCGCCGCATTTTCCCTTTGAGATCAATCTTCTTACGCGGTCGTTGAGTATTTCTGCTCCTGCTCCCGGTAATGAATCCATTCCGGCGGCTTTAAGTGCAGAGAGCACTTCGGTATGGGAAATACCTTCGAGTTTTGCAACGTGTGCAATTTCCGGCGGACCTAACGCATGAAGTTTAAGATCAGGATATAGATCTTTTAGCTGTTTGAACAGCTCGGCATAAAATTGCAATCCCAAATCCGGGTGGTGTCCGCCTTGAAGCAGCAGCTGATCTCCACCTAATCTAAAGGTTTCTTCAATTTTTACTTTATAGGTTTCGATATCGGTAATGTAACTTTCATCATGCCCCGGTCTTCTGAAGAAGTTACAGAACTTGCAGTTTGCAATACATACATTGGTTGTATTTACATTGCGGTCTATCTGCCAGGTAACTTTACCACTCGGAACCTGTTTCTTTCTGAGTTCATTTGCAACAAAAGCAAGCTCAGCTGTTGCCGCATTGTGATACAAAAAAACACCTTCTTCTTTTGTTAAAAAGTCGAAATTCAAGGCTCTCTGTAGTAATCCCGCTGTTTCCATACTGCAAATATACCATAAGTTCTTTTGTTTTTATTTCACATTATTATCACAATTGCGCATGCCTTATTTCCTATATTTGGCACAATTATTTTAATTATGGTAGATTTTAATCGTTTTACATTATCGAATGGGTTGCGTGTATTGGTTCATGAAGATGATACCACGCCCATGGCAGTGTTAAATATTTTATACGATGTTGGTGCACGTGATGAAGAACCGGATAAAACCGGATTTGCACATTTATTTGAACACCTGATGTTTGGTGGCTCTGTAAATATTCCCAGCTACGATGAACCTTTACAGCGGGTTGGGGGAGAGAACAATGCTTTTACAAGCAATGACATTACCAATTATTACATTACCCTTCCTGCGGTAAATATTGAAACTGCTTTTTGGCTGGAGAGCGACCGGATGCTGAGCCTTGCATTTTCTGAAAAAAGTTTAGAAACCCAGCGTAACGTGGTTTGTGAAGAATTTAAACAACGCTACCTGAACCAGCCTTATGGCGACGTTTGGTTAAAGCTCAGACCCCTGGCCTACAAAGCGCACCCATATCAATGGGCAACAATTGGCCAGGATCTGAAACAGATTGAAGATGCAAAAATGGAAGATGTGAAGGCATTTTTTAAAAAACATTACAATCCTCAGAATGCAATCCTGGTTGTTGGCGGCAACGTTAAGGTGGCAGATGTTAAAGCACTTGCCGAAAAATGGTTTGAACCAATCCCTGCAGGTGATAAATACCACAGAAATCTACCTCAGGAGCCTCAGCAAACTGCTGCCAGAATGGAAACAGTTACTGCTGATGTACCCTTAAACTCCATCTATATGGCATTTAAAATGCCTGCCAGAAATGATGCTGAATATCAGTGCTATGATCTTCTGGGTGATATATTGTCTCAGGGCCAATCGTCAAGACTGTATAACAGTTTGCTCAAGGAGCAGCAGCTGTTTAGTGATATTCATGCTTACATCACCAGTAGTATTGACGATGGGTTGTTCATTGTTGAGGGAAAGCTGGTTCACGGCATTTCTGTAGAAGCTGCAGAAGCAGCAATCTGGAAGGAGCTGTTTAAGCTGACTGAGCAGGAAGTCACTGATGAAGAGATTACCAAGGTGAAGAACAAATCTGAATCGATCATGGTATTTGCCGAAATGAGTTTGCTGGACAAGGCCATGAACCTTGCCTATTATGAATTATTGGGTGATGCTGCTGAACTGAATACCGAAATTGATAAATATTTGGCCGTTACTCCACAGCGCATCCTCCATGCTGCAAAATCTACTTTTGTGAAAGAACAATGTTCCACTTTATATTATTTAACTTCCCAAGATGCTTAACCGTACACTAGCACCAGAATCTAAACAGGTTGATGAGATTAATTTTATCAGTCCATTAAAACAACAGCTGGATAATGGCATACCCGTTTTTACGATCAACGCCGGTAGCCAGGAACTTGTGCGGATAGAATTTATATTTCAAAATGTAAACTGGGATGCCTCAAAACCTTTGAGCGCCATTGTAGTGAGCCACCTGATCAATAATGGTACGACACACCTAACGGCAAGAGAAATTGCTGATACCGTAGATTATTATGGTGCCTTTCTTCAAACAGAATATGGTGCCGACCAGTCCAGCGTTAAATTATATACGCTCAATAAACACCTCTCATCTGTACTGCCTATTTTATATGCCATATTGAATGAGAGTATCTTTCCGGAACAGGAACTGGCAATTTTTACACAGAACCAAAAACAATCCTTAGAAGTAAGTCTTCAAAAGAATGACTTTTTAGCAAGGAAGAATTTTGCGAATGCCCTGTTTGGAGATACCACCTACGGATCGAACATCGAGCTTGCTGATTACGATGCACTGCAAAGAAATGATCTTGTTGCTCATTTTAAAGCCGCATTTAAGCCTGAAAATTGTACCATCATCGTTGCCGGCAAATTCGAAGAAAAAGAATATGAGGTCTTAAATGCGATTATTGGTAAGGCGTGGGTTAACAATGAACCATCCTCCATAAATACGTTTGAGTTCAATACGGCAAAAACCGGAGATCTGTTTATTGATAAGCCAGAATCGATTCAATCGGCTATCCGTATCGGTGGATTAAGCATCAATAGGACCCATCCTGATTTTGCGGGCTTCCAGGTACTTAACTGCATCCTGGGTGGCTATTTTGGATCCAGGCTGATGGCCAATATCCGTGAAGAAAAAGGATATACCTATGGTATTGGATCCGGAGTGGTTTCGCTAAAGAACGCAGGCTATTTTTTCATTTCAACTGAGGTAGGTTCCGATGTTTGTAATAGTGCGCTTGCTGAAATTGATAAAGAGATCAGCTTGCTTAAGACAGACCTTGTTCCTGAACAAGAACTGGATCTTGTACGCAGTTATATGCTGGGCTCTATGCTGGGCAGTTTAGAAAATGCGTTTTCACACGCGGATAAATTTAAGAATGTTTACTTCTCCGGACTGGATTACACCTATTATGAGAACTATATCCATATCGTAAAAACGGTTAGCCCGGAAGCGTTGAAAGATCTGGCTAACAAATATTTGAACACAGATAACTTTGCAAAAGTAGTAGTGGGCAAAAAATAGCCTACTCTACTTTTGCTAAAACTGTTTTTTGTTTATCGGACTGATAGATCTTTTTCGAAAAAGCAACATATTCATTGTACTTTTCAGGAGGATATTTTTTATTCGTCATCATTTTTGTACGCGTATAGGTTATTTTATCATCCTTAACTACTGCTTTGGCGGTATATCTGCCAAATTCAGATTCAAGGATAATATCTGCCGGTACATATTCTAACTTATATCCTTTCGGGATGGTGTAAATGATCTCATCATCATCCTGATAGCTGTAATCTACTGCGAAAAAGGTTTTTCTATTGTCTATAGTTGTGATTGTGCCTTCCTGCCTGTTTAGCATGTTCAACGTTAGAAATAACTTATCACCGCCTTTGGTTAGCAGCTGGGTACATTTTAAGCTGATCTTCTCCATCAGGACTGGCAACTCTTTGTCAGGCTGTGTAAAGCTGAATGATTCCATTTGTATGTTAGGAATGCTCAGGCTGTTTATCAATCTTTTCCTTTGCTCAGTGGGTTCCATATACAGCATTCCCATATTGTCTTCATACTGGGCATTTCCATATTTGGTCTCTATCGTGATCGCTGCAGATCCTTCTGCATCCAGATGGACTGTGGCTACCCTTTTTTGGAAATTATTTGCGGGGCTATAGGTTGGTGTTTGTGCCAACTTTCCGCCTTTATCAGTAATTAGAAGTACTGTTTTGTCTGAATTGCCATTACCAATAAATCCTGCGGGTACATATTGACTGGTGCATTCCAGCCAGGTGGTATCTTTTTCCATTGGAACGCATAAGATCATATGGTTTGCCTGGTTCAGGCTGGCATATTTGGTATTCAAAGAAGGCATATCATTTCCAATCATCACCAGATCAGACTTTATTCCTGCTTCCTGCAGCATGGCTTTCATAAAATTAGATAAAGCTTTGCAGTCGCCATAATTTACGGAAAAGACCTTCTCCGCGGCAATGGGCTTGTATCCGCCAATGCCCAGCTGTACGCCAACATACCTGGTGTTGGACTGCAGGTAATTATAGAGTAACTTTATCTTTTCCTTTGGTGTTGCCGCATTTTTTATAATACTGCGGACCTTCGCCCTGGCTGCATCAGGAAGTAACTGTGAGCTGCTGCTTAAACTGTAAAGCCATGATCCTACATTTTTCCAGTTCTCAATATTTCCTTTAGACTCATCAAACTCAAATGTATTTGGCGCAACCATCACCCATGGTAATACATTTCTTAATCCCACACTTAAAGGTTCATATTCGATGGCCTTGATATTCTGACAACTCCATTTATATTGATTTTTATCCTTGATCTTTAACGAATCCGTTTTTAGGTCTTTACTTTTCAAATATTTAAAAGTCATGGTTTCCGGGATCTTAAACGTATACTCAGATTTCTCGATCGCATAACCCCAGGAGCTGGAAGGGTACCAGGATGGATAACTCCTGATTCCGCTGTAATCAATACTATAGCTATATTCTATGGTATAAGGAAACGTGTTGTTAAGGATCTCTAAATATTTAATCCTGCTGTCATCATAAATTGTTCCATCAGATACTGCACTCCGGTCTTTAAAATCAGCGTTTCTGTATTCTTTGATCTTAATTCCTTTTGCATCGTAAAGAATAGCTTTTAAATTGTAAATGCTTGAAAATTTATCGTAGAATTCATGAATGGCAGATGCATCTTCACCATTTTTATTTAAAATGGTAATTACCGTTTTATATTGTAAGGTAGCACTTCCGGGGTTCTTTACTTCATAATTCTGATCTTCCATTCTAATGATGACACTTGCATTTTTTAGAAGATCGGGTTGGATCCTGGCAACATCGTAGGCTCCCTGCGCATTTGTTGATTTATAGGTAACCAATAGAAGTAGGATAACCAAAATATTTTTCATCATCAGATCTTTTTAAATACCAATTGTTCTGCCTGTTTTCTGACTACACTTTTAAATAACTCCTTCAAATAATGATATTCTTCTGGTGTAAATAAAGATTTGTTAACCGTAATCTTACTGGTCAATGCAATCTTATTGTCTTGTTGTGCTACGAGGAATGTAAATGAAGCAGCACCCTCTGGTAAAGAATATTTTTCACTTTTCGGTATTTTATCCAGCTGATATCCTTTTGGATAATCGATGCTAATGCGGTACATTTCTTCAGAAGGGTAGGCAAAGTCTACCGGAAAATTACGCTCTTCTGATTTAAATGGATTTTCTTTGGTCCGGTCGAATAGCAGCGGCGTAAAATATACCAGGTTACCAGCTTCTTCTAAATTATCTTCAATAACCACATCCATCGTTTCATTCAGCAATTCATATGGATTGTTTACATTTTCTATGGTATAATTGGATACCTGGAGCCCTGGTTTATCACTCTTAAAGGATTTTAGAAAATCATTCTGATCGGTAGCAGAAATGTATTTATTTCGCGTGGTAAGGCCTTCAAAATCTGTCCCTGTTAAATATAATTTACCACTTAGCTTATTGTCTGTGTCAAGGGTGAGCATATAATTAATGGTTTTCCGGCTTACGTTCTTTGTCTCCAGTGAAATCCATTCTGCAAGTTCCAGATCGATATCTAGTTTTAAACCCTGGTGGTTCATGTGCTGATAAGAAATAAGATTTGGGCTGTAGCTTTTATTTGTTGCATCTAAAAGGATGGATCTTTCACCAATTTTTGCTTCAACAATTATGGAATTAAATTTAGTTAGCATCGGGTAACCGGGATGGGCACCATTATCACGTGTGCTGACCAAAACCGGCAACGCATTTATTCCTGCTTCCTTTAGCAGGACCAGGAGTGATAGATTAATGTCTCCTGAGTTTCCCGCTTTTTTATCGAATATGGATTTAGAGGTCAGTTCAGAAGTATAGAGATTATAGCTTCCATTCCATTTGATGGAAGTTTTAACATGTTCAAAAATCTTTTTGATAATTGTATCCGGATCCGTTGCATTCTGGATGAGGTTCTTTACTATCGTTTTGCTGCTTCCATTTCTCTTTATAAAAGATCCAAAGTTCTCATCTGTTTTTAATTCTTTCGCTATTTTACCCCAGGTCGATGTAAATTGGCGGTATACCTGCCCGGGAATGGTAATCGAACTCAATTCAAAATCAACCTTGCTTAGATAGTCGTCTATGGTGGTGATGTAGCTTTCTTTCTTTAATCCGGGAACATTTTCGGCCTGATAACTATAATGTGTTGTTTCGAGATTGAATGAGCCGTCAGATCCCATATAATTCTGGTTTTCTACCGTTCTCTTTGGATTTATATACAGAAAACCACCTGCACTTTCTTTATACAGATAGTAGGAGGGAATCAGGACATCATACTTTGAATACAGCGTAGGAATCTCCCGTTGAAAGTACCAGGGATTTAATGTAAATATAAAGTCAGAAGTAATTTTATATTTAAACTCTACAATGGATCCTTCTTTAATATTTGGCAGCGCAAACTTTTTTAAGGTATAATTTTTATCCTGTTTCTCAGAAAATTTGGCTTCTTTATTAAGCTTGCTGGTTATAATTTTACCACCTTCCAGGTTGTAGGTAGCACCTTCAAGACCTCTTAAGTCTGTTTTGCTTCCATTGGAATTGTAGAATTGAAGTTCAAGATTTGCATAATCGTATCCTGCCTTATTATAAATCTTATACCTGACATGACGTTCCAGGATATAATTAAAGCTGCCCGATGTAGGATCGAGTTGAAAATATCCTCTGCCAACATCAAACAAGACCACTGCAGAAGCTGCAGAATCTGTACCGCTTACTTTGGTATTGAATTCGGCGAGGTCAACTTTTCCGTACTTGAATGTTTTTGGGGTTAATTCTTTTTCTTGCGCGTTTGAAGCTATAGTTGTACCTATGAACAAACTAAGCGTGAGTAATTTAATGAATTTCATTTGAGCGAATTTAGCGTATGCAATTATACTGTATTATCCTGAAAGGAAAAAAATAAATCGTGAAATTTAATTGGATTATTTTTTTGTTTAATAGCAAAATTTGCTTTCTGAGTGATTATATCTTTTTAATTATGAGCTGTTCTGCTTGCTTTCTAACAATGCTTTTGAACAGTTCTTTCAGGTAATGGTATTCTTCAGACGTAAATACAGCTCTGTTAATGGTGATCTTGCTGGTTATTGCTATTTTATTATCCTGTTGTGCTGCAACAAAGCTGAAGGTTGCAGCTCCTTCCGGTAAAGTGAATTTTTCAGTCTTTGGCATTTTTTCAACCTCGTATTCTTTTGGCAGATCCAGACTAATCCGGTAGGTCTCTTCATGTGGAAATGCAAAATCAACAGGGAAGTTGCGTTCTTCTGATTTGAAGGGATTTTCTTCTGTCTTATCAAATAACAATGGATTAAAATAGAGTACGTTTCCAGCTTCTTCCATATGATCTTCAATAACTACATCCATGGTCTCATTAAGTGCCTGGTATGGAGCATTTACATTTTCAATTTTATAATTGGTTATTTGTAAACCTGGCTTATTACTTTTATAGTTTTTAAGGAAATCATTTTCATCATTTGAGGATAGATATTTGTTCCTTGTTGATAAGGAATGATAATTCGTAGCGGTTATGAAAAGCTTGCCGCTAAGCTTATGATCTGCTCCAAGGGATAGCACATAGCTGGTTGTTTTCTTGCTGATGTTCTGAGGTTCAAGAGAGATCCATTCGCCAACTTCTTTTTCAGCATTGACCTTCAGTCCGAAATGGTTGAGATGTTCATAGGCGATAATGTCAGGGCTGGAATTTTTAGTTGTTGCATCTAAAAGAACGTATTTCTCTCCAATCTTTACCTGGAGAATTAATGAATTAAATTTAGAAAGCATTGGATATCCGGGATGGGTGCCATTAGACCTTGTGCTGATCAAGACTGGTAGTACTTCTATTCCCGCCTCTTTTAAGAGGATCATTAATGAGAGGTTAACATCTGCTGAATTACCGGATTTTTTATCGAAGACTGCTTTTAAACTTAATTCTGAAGTAAAGAAATTATAATTCCCGTTCCACATCAAATTGTTTTTAACATGGTCTAAGATCTTTTTTACCACAGTATCCGGATTTTTCTCATCCTTAATCAGATCTTTTACAACGATCTTGGAATTTCCAGTCTTCCGGATAAAATAGCCAAACCTTAACTCATCTTTTAACTCTTTAGCAATCAAAGGCCATGAGGAGGTTACCTGGTAAAACATCTTGCCGGGAATCTTATAAGAGCTAAGTTCATATTCTACTTTGCTGACATGATCTTCCATGGTTGTGATGTAACTTTCACTTTTTAGTGCAGGAACATTTTTAGCTACATATTCCAGGTGCATTGGAAAGTTGTTTTGAACGCCTTGTGTATTTAAATAGTTCTTATTAGGTTCGGTTCTGTTTAATTCTATATATCCTCCAGTTATCTCTTTATATTGATAGTCTGAAGGAATGATAATACTGAAGTTGGAATATAAGGTAGGTATTTTCCGTTGAAAGTACCATGGATCAATAGAGAATAAGAAATCAGAACTAATTTTATATTTGAATTCGATGATAGATCCTTCTTTAATATTTGGTAAGGCAAACTTTTCAAGCGTATAGTTCTTATCTTCCTGTTCAGAGAATTTGGCCTCCTTATTAAGCTTACTGATTACTATTTTTCCATTATCAAGATTGTAAGTAGCACCATCAATGATTTTTAGCTCTGTTTTTCTTCCGTTGTATTGCAACATTCGAAGTTCAAGATTGGCATAATCATATCCTGCTTTACTAAAGATCTTATATCTGATGTGTCTTTCAAAAATATAATTTAAGCTTTCAGTGCTTGGGTTAGGTTCAAAATAACCTACACCTGTGTCAAATAATACGACAGCAGATGCTGCAGAATCAGGCCCGCTTACTGTGGTCTTAAATTCGGAGAGTTCAACAACACCATATTTTTCGAATTTCTTCCTTAAAGTTTGTTTGTCTTGCGCAGACACAGAGATTGCGCAGAATACCAGTAGTAGCGGAGCGATGAATTTTGTGATTTTCATTGAGCGGTTTTAGAATGGGCAATTATACCATTTATACTGTGAAGAAAAAAGTGGTATTATTTATTTTTTCACGGTTTTTAATTTTTTATTACTTATTAATTATACTTGTCGATATGGTATAGGATAACATGTTTTTTACGGAAACTAAAATCACATTATAATGTTTAATTACATAAATTTGTTGAATTATGTCTGCTGTTAAATTAGATGCCACCAAACTTAGTTATGAGATTAATCCTGACTTGTCAAGGGTCGACTGGAAATATGTCTGTGAACTTTTTGACAAGGTGAACTGGAGGGTTAGGGAAGAGCGTGAGATTGAAGCGGCTTTTAAAAAAAGCACCTGGTCCATTTTTATTTATGAAGGGGAGCGCTTAATTGCATTTGGACGCACGGTAGACGATGGCCGGTATTATGCGCTTTTGGCAGATGTGGTTGTGGATCCGGATTTTCAGGGCAATGGCTTAGGTAAATACCTGGTTAAAACGTTAAATGAAAAACTTGGCGATAACTACCACTTTGTGAACCTCACTGCAGCACCTGGTAAAGGTGATTTTTATAAAAGCCTGGGCTGGAAAAAGCAGTCTACGTCCTACATCTGGCCACAAGGACCCAAGCAGCTGAGGCAGCATACCGAGCCGGATCAATAGCCCTTAGTAATTTTAAGCTCAAAAGAGGCCTTCATCTCAGTCGTTAATTCTGTTTAATCTAATTGTAATCTTTTAGTCTCCTCTGCCTATATTGGTAATACTGTTGTTTATTATCAATTATAATCGTATTTTTGCCTCGCAAATAGTAACTCATAAATTATTTGCTATGCAACTCGATCCCAATAAATTTATAGCCGAAGGTTTAACATACGATGATGTATTGTTAGTGCCTGCATATTCTGAAGTTCTGCCGCGTGATGTGGATACCGGAAGTTATCTGACCAGGAAAATCCGCCTCAACGTACCTATAGTTTCTGCTGCAATGGATACCGTTACCGAAGCTGGTTTGGCTATCGCTATTGCCCAGGCTGGTGGTATAGGTATTCTTCATAAGAACATGAGCATAAGCCGTCAGGCTGAAGAAGTAAGCAAAGTTAAGCGTTCGGAAAGTGGTATGATCCAGGATCCGGTAACACTTAGGGCAGATGCCGTTCTTGCAGATGCGTTCCAGATCATGACCCAGTTTAAAATAGGTGGTATCCCTGTCATAGATCATGACAATAAACTAGTAGGGATCATCACTAACCGTGATCTGCGTTTCCAAAAAGATATGCAGCGTCCGGTTTCTGAGGTAATGACGTCTGAAAATTTAATTACTGCTGCTGAAGGTACTACACTCATCCAGGCAGAAGAAATTTTACAGGATTATAAAATTGAAAAACTTCCGGTCATTGACGCCAATGGCCGTCTGGCTGGATTAATCACCTTTAAAGATATTCAGAAATATAAAAATTACCCTAAAGCATGTAAAGATGAGCGCGGTCGTTTAAGAGTAGGTGCCGCTGTTGGCGTTGCTGCCGATAATATTGACAGGGTTGCTGCACTGGTACAGGCAGGTGTGGATGTGGTTGTGGTTGATACTGCTCATGGTCACTCTAAAGGGGTAATTGATATGGTAACTGCAGTAAAACTGAGGTTTCCTGATCTGCAGGTCATTGCCGGGAACATCGCCACTGCTGACGCTGCCCTTGCCCTGGCTGCTGCTGGTGCTGATGCGGTTAAAGTAGGAATTGGTCCCGGATCAATTTGTACTACCCGGATCATTGCCGGTGTTGGTGTACCTCAATTGTATGCTGTTTTTGAATGTGCCCAGGCATTAATTGGAACGGGGATACCTGTTATTGCCGATGGTGGTATTAAGCAGACTGGTGACATCGTTAAAGCAATTGCTGCGGGTGCCAGCTGTATCATGGCAGGCTCATTGTTTGCAGGAGTGGAAGAGTCGCCGGGTGAAACCATCATTTACGAAGGACGTAAGTTTAAATCTTACCGTGGAATGGGTTCTGTTGAAGCCATGCAGCAAGGTTCTAAAGACCGCTATTTTCAGGATGAGACCGATGTGGTTACTAAACTTGTACCAGAAGGTATTGTTGGCCGCGTTCCTTATAAAGGTACCCTTGCCGAAATTATCTATCAATATGTTGGTGGTTTAAGGGCTGGAATGCATTATTGCGGAGCTGCTACGATTGAAGAGCTGCAAAAAGCTAAATTTGTAAGGATCACTGCTGCGGGTATGCGCGAAAGTCACCCTCATGATATTTCAATAACTAAAGAAGCGCCAAACTATTCACGTTAATCAAAAAATATTACCCCTAAAATCCCCTGGCTTGCCAGGGGATTTTTTTATTACTTTCCATTATGAAATCTATTTGTGTTTATTGCGGTGCTAATTTTAACGGAGATCCGGTAGTAAGAACAGCTATTGAAAATCTCGCGCAGACTTTTGTTGATCAGCATATTTCCCTGGTATATGGTGGTGGCAGTGTAGGTGTAATGGGTGTGATCGCTGATGAAATGTTAAAAAGGGGCGGACTTGTTACGGGTGTAATCCCTCAATTTTTGATGGATAAGGAAATTGGACATAAGTACATTACAGAAATGATCGTTACGGAGAATATGCACGACCGTAAGAAAAGAATGGCAGATATATCCGATGGTTTTATTGTCCTTCCCGGCGGTTTCGGTACACTGGAAGAATTTTTTGAAGTACTTACCTGGTTACAGCTTGGTCTGCACTCAAAACCCATAGGTGTACTCAATGTAGACGGCTTTTACGATCACTTGTTTGCACAAATGGACGTTATGGTTAAAGGTAAATTTCTTAAGCAGGTAAATAGAGACCTGGTTATTAATGAATCCGATCCCGTTCAATTGGTTCGTGAAATGTTATCCTTTAAACCGGTTACTGATGGTGATGTTTGGTTTACAGATAGAAACCTTACTTAAGCCGCTATAGAAACTCATCCGGACTAATTTCCCAGGTCCAGGGTTTTTTGAAACTTGTAAATGTACGCAGCTGTTTAACTTGCAGCGGTTCTTCTTTACTTGTATTCGCAGATTCTCTATTGAATGTTGTTCCTGTAATCACAAGACGCTTTTTATTGACAAAGTCATATTGCTTTTCGTTCATCTCTCCCGACGATGCATGATAAGAATTGTTGGATGCCTGCGTGAGCAGCCAGTCATTATTTTGAAATTTAAAGGTGTAATTTAATTTCCAGCGCCAGTTGGCACCCCCTTCAAATAAGAAGTTAAGTTTATTGTCGGTGATGTGAAGCGGCCTTAATGGATCGCCCATTGCACCTCCTTCTTCTGATCTTAGTATAAAATTGTTGTTTTGCTTAGCCAGTTTATAACTCTTGCCGCTTTTAAAATAAATGGCCAGAATTCTGGGCTTTTGAATTTCAGTGATAATCTCTGTGGTATTGTCTCCATAGGCCCTGCTCTCCTTAACCGGAGCATAAAATTCCAGGATTAGTGCCATATCTGCTATCTGATCACGGTTTAAATCACCATAAACAGAATCAATGACCTTCCATTGTGCAGGTATTAACGATTTAATGGTTCGCCCCTGGCTGGCCATTGCCGGATATTTAAAGGACTGTGCCTGAATGGAGAATCCACAGATCAAAATAAACAAGGTCAGCTTTATCTTCATAATGATACAACGCTGGTTAGCAGCAAATAGTCTTAATAAAAAAATACGATGCCGGAATCCTCCGGCATCGTATTGGATAATTGCTATATATGTATTGAGGTTATTGAACGATTTTACCGTCTTTGTCAATTTTTAACGATCCGGTTTCCTGCTCTTTTTTAACGTTAACCAGGTAATATTGAGTTTTATCTGCGTTAGTTACTAAAAAGGCATCCGTTGGTGTCCAGGCTTTAACGGGTTCAGTCTGTAACGTTTTTTGAACCGGTTCTGGCAAATCTTTAATTTCTACAGGAGTTCTTGTTGTACTGTCTTGTTTAGTAGTTGAATCCTGTTGTACAGCAACTCTGATTGGGTTTTTAACTTCGCTTGCTTTTACTGTTGCTAATCCTGCTAGTGCTATAAATGTTGCTGATAAGATGATCTTTCTCATACGAATTGTTTTAATGTATTGTTTAAAATTTTTGTTAATTATGTTTAGACTATGCTTCATAATCATGCCTTAACAGCTTGTTTTTGGCACTGGATTGATTTTCAGGGTATTATTAGTTGTGCCGGTTTTTATTTGTGGGGTGTTTCTCTACAGTTTGTTGATGAAGGAATCAAAAAGAGTTGCAGATAGTCGATAAAAAACGGGATCAAGCTAAGCCTGATCCCGTTTTTATATTTTGAACCGGCAAACCATACTATGGCTGACTGGATTCAACGATTTATTTTTAAATGTATTATTTGATTGGATTACCTGCTACACCCTCAAAAGTAATTTTCACTGGTTTTATCAATCCATTTTCATCAAATTCCATTTTGTCAATACAAGTAACGCGATGATTTCCGTTGGTTTCACCCAATGGTCTGCGGTGGTAAATGATGTAGTAGTCGTTTGTTTTCGGATGTTTAATCACCGAGTGATGACCTGCACCTGTTGCTATCAAAGGATCCTGGTTCAAGATCTTATCAATTCTTTTGAACGGGCCTAATGGCGAATCTGCTATGGCGTAAGCTACAGAATAGTTGGGTCCTGTCCATCCGCCTTCAGACCACATGAAATAATATTTTCCGTTACGGATAAACATAAATGGACCTTCTACATATCCTTTTGGGGTAATCTCTTTATAAGTAGTTCCATCAGGAAAGGGAACAACACTTTTAAAGTCATCGCTTAGTTTTACCACATTACAGTGCGACCATCCGCCATAAAATAGATAATGCTGTCCGTCTTTATCTTTAAATACATATTGATCAATTGGCTGTGCACCATTGTGGAATTTATCGATCAGTGGTTTTCCGATCAGATCTTTAAACGGACCTTCCGGTTTATTGGAAACGGCAACACCGATGCCGCCTGTTTCTGAGTCTTTTTGGATGTCATTTGCACCAAAGAAAAGATAATATTTGCTGCCTTTTTTTATAATTGAAGGTGCCCATACCGCTTTTTTAGCCCATTTTACGTTTGATGTATCTAAGATCTTGCTGTGTTTTTTCCAGGTTAAAAGATCTTTAGAACTGTATGCATCTAAAAAGATCTGGTCTGTATAGCGTGCAGAATAGGTTGGATATACCCAATATTCTTTGCCAAATATTGTTGCTTCGGGATCTGCATACCATCCCGGAAATATTGGGTTTCCAGAGGTGCTTTTAACTGTTTTCTCTTGCGCGAAAACGGATAATGCCAGTACAGAAAGGCATAATGCGAAATAATACTTCTTCATTTTAGATTTATAATGTGTGTATAAATTGAAATTGGGTTGAAGGTATTATTTTATATTGTTTTCTACAAGCAATAACGATATAGCGGTTGTGTATTTAGAGGCTTTTGTGTAAAAATGATGTGCATAACCAGGTTAATCCAGGTGTTAAATCCGTTTAAATGTATATTGGGTCTATTATGGAGAAAGGCTTGCCGTAACTCTAAGCATGTTTGGCCATGGTTTAGTACATTTACCAAAAAAGATAATGTTAATGAGAGCCTTACTGCTACCTATCCTAACCTTTATAAGCCTGGCCTTTCCTGCCGTACAGCAGATGTCAACCGATGATGTTTTGGCTGATCGTCAGCTTTTGCTGGCAGACCCAACCATATTCCTTGACAAAGGCATCTATTATCTGTATGGCACGAGTTCTGATTCTGGCTTTTTGGTGTACCAATCTACCGATTTAAAGAATTGGAGCGGACCCGTTGGAAAATCAAATGGATTTGCATTGCTTAAAGGTCAGTCTTTTGGTACTAAAGGCTTTTGGGCCCCACAAGTGTTTAAGTATAAAGATACTTACTATATGGCCTATACTGCTGATGAGCAAATTGCCATTGCAAAAAGTGACCATCCTTTAGGCCCATTTAAACAACAAGAGATCAAGTCTATTTCAGGATCTGGAAAACAGATCGATCCATTTGTCTTTTATAATGCCGGTAAATTCTATCTCTACCATGTAAAGCTTCAGGATGGCAACAGGATCTTTGTTACGGAAATGAAGGCAGACCTTTCTGATGTTTCATCCAAAACTTCTACCCCATGTATTTCTGGTTCATTGCCCTGGGAAAACACAGAAAATACAAACTGGCCAGTTACAGAGGGGCCAACTGTGATTAATTATAAGGGGATGTATTATATGATCTATTCTGCCAATGATTTTAGAAATAAAGATTATGCAGTTGGATATGCAACGGCAACCAGTCCGCTTGGTCCATGGAAAAAATATACTGGCAGTCCAATTCTAAGCCGGCAGAATTTAAAGTACAATGGTACGGGGCATGGCGATTTGTTTAAAGATAAGGACGGCCAGTATCAGTATGTTTTGCATACACACAATTCGATGTCAAAAGTTTCTCCGAGAATGACTGCCTTAATAGGGGTGTCATTTTATAAGAATGGAAAAGACGATGCCGTTCTAAAAGCGGATGACCCGAGTTTCCGGTTCTTATCTTTAAAACCCTAAGAAGTCCTTAACCGCACTGTTTTTTTATCTAAAATTTGGCGTAGCCCAGGAACTCTATTTCTTCCGGACTTTTTGTAAGGTGTGTTTTTCCGCCAGACAATACGTACAGATCATCACTGATCGAAATCACATCACGGTGCATATGGTCTGTAATCAGCAGGCCTTTGTTTTCCTTTTCGGCTACCATCAGTGTTTTAATCTGCTCCACCATGAGGGGGCTTAAATGTGAAAAAGGCTCATCCAGCATCACGAATTGAGTGGGTGACTTTAAAATAACGTAAAGCTCGATCAATCTTTTTTGTCCCCCTGAAAGTTTTTTTAACGGGGAATTATATTTTAATCTAAATTCCGGAAACAGGTCTTCAAATGGGATATAATCTAAATTGAAATCTAAGAATATTCTTTTTAAGCTGAGGCCGTCCGGAATAAAATTAAACTGCGGAAGGTATAAATGTAATTCTGGTCTTTTATAGGCACATGGGATAGATTGACCATCAAAGCGTACCGATTTACTATTTGCAGTTAGATTACCATAAATGATATTCATCAGGGAGGTTTTGCCATTTCCATTTCTGCCCAGTAATCCGGTGATCTTTCCGGTTTCACATTGAATATAAATATCAGAAAGGATTTTCCGTACCCCAAATTCTAAGAAGATGCTGTCGGCCTCTAGTTTGTGGATCATACTTTGGCCCCGATAATTAATAAAAATATAAACAGGAATACATCAAAGGTCAGGGTGCAGCTCCATAAGGATACTTTTGAGATCCCTAGGTTTTGATAATAAAAGAATTCCTTCTTTTTGTAATTGGTTATATAGTAGTAGATTGTTGCTGTGGTAAGCAGTTTTAACCATACCAGAACAGGTATCGTCCTGATACCAAATAGAAAGATCGCGTATGCTAATGTTAAAGACAACGACAGGGTTACTAAACAGAAACTGCTGTAAAATGTGAGGAGTAAACGGAGCGTTTTAGGTATTTTCATGGTTCCATATGTATATGCTAAAGATAGCGGTTAAACATCTATTTCCTAACACATCTTGGTACATGTGCTCAAAAACCCTTATTTTTAGACGCTGGTCTGGTAAAATGCCAGCAAAAGATAGGTGCTGCTATATTAAATATCCAGCAAAAAGAAACGTACGTATTTGAATACCAGAAGTAATTGGTATCATTAAAGAAGTAAACATGAAGAGAGTAGTAGTAACAGGTTTAGGTGCAATAACACCAGTAGGAAATACAGTAAACGAATTTTGGGAAAATATTGTTGCCGGGAACAGTGGTGTGGCAGCGATCACAAAATTTGATTCCTCAAAGTTCAAAACCAATTTTGCTGCTGAGGTAAAGAATTTCGATGCTGAAGCTTACATTGATAAAAAAGAGATCAAAAAATACGATCTGTTCACTCAATATGCAATTGCTTCGAGTGATCAGGCCATCAAAGATTCGGGTCTTAATTTTGAGGAGATGTCTGAAGCCGAACGTTATGAAGTAGGTGTGATCTGGGGTTCTGGTAACGGTGGTATTGGTACGTTTGAACAACAATTAAAAGATTTTCACCTGGGTGACGGTACGCCAAGGTTCAGTCCATACTTTATCCCGAAAATGATCCTTGATATTGCAGCTGGTGTTATTTCTATCCGCAACAAGCTGCACGGACCAAATTACGCCACTGTTTCTGCCTGTGCGTCTTCAAACACTGCGATCATCAATGCATTTGATACCATCCGGTTGGGCAAGGCAACGGTTATGGTTGCCGGTGGTTCTGAAGCGGCAATCACACCTTCTGCTGTTGGGGGCTTTAATGCGGCCCAGGCCTTATCCAAACGAAACGACGATCCTACTGGTGCGTCACGCCCGTTTGATGTAAGCCGTGACGGTTTCGTGATTGGTGAAGGTGGTGCTGCGCTGATCCTTGAAGAACTGGAACATGCCCTTAAACGCGGAGCCCATATCTATGCTGAAATGGTTGGCGGTGGTATGGCTGCTGATGCGTATCACTTAACGGGAACTCCTCCGGATGGCCTGGGAGCTTCACTTGGGATTTCTAAGGCGCTTGCTGATGCGGGCATTTCTGCTGATCAGATCGATTATATCAATGCACACGCTACATCTACCGGTTTGGGTGATATTGGAGAGTTAAACGGGATCAAAAAGATCTTTAAAGATATTCCTGTCGCAATAAGTGCAACAAAGTCCATGACTGGTCACCTTTTGGGTGGTGCCGGTGCCATAGAAAGTGTGATCAGTATACTTTCTGTTAAGCATGACATCATTCCTGGTACGATCAATACGGAAACACTGGACCCGGAGATCCCTCAGGGGTTAAATATTATATTGGGTAAATCTATTCAGCAGCCTGTACATTATGTGCTGAATAATACGTTTGGTTTTGGCGGTCATACGGCAACTTCAATCTTTAAAAAATATACTTCATAAATTTATTTTGCGCTGCAGGCCGCATAATGATCTTCTTTATACCAAAGCCCATTTTGGACTTTTGTTTCATTGGAAATAAGATTTAACTTGCCCCGTATGGATATAGAATTCAATAAGAACGAGGACTTTAACAAGCAGTCTGTTTACGAGTTGAAAACAAGACTAAAAAAGATATATAAAGGTGGGGGAGAGCAGAGTGCTGCAAAACAAAAAGAGAAAGGTAAGCTGCTCGCCCGTGAGCGAATTGCCTACCTGATTGATAAAGAAACCGAGTTTTTAGAAGTCGGCGCATTTGCTGCTGATGGCATGTATGCGGAGCAGGGCGGCTGTCCGGCTGCTGGTGTGGTATGCGGCATTGGTTATGTTTCTGGCAGACAATGCATGATCATTGCGAATGATGCGACGGTTAAGGCTGGTGCCTGGTTTCCAATGACAGCTAAAAAAAACCTGAGGGCACAGGAAATTGCGATGGAAAACAGGCTTCCTGTAATCTACCTGGTAGATAGCGCGGGTGTTTATTTGCCCATGCAGGACGAAATATTTCCGGATAAAGAACACTTTGGCAGGATGTTCAGGAACAATGCACTGATGTCTGCCGATGGGATCGTTCAGATCTCTGCCATTATGGGTTCTTGTGTTGCTGGTGGTGCCTATCTGCCCATCATGAGCGATGAAGCGATGATTGTTGAGGGCACCGGCTCTGTTTTTTTAGCGGGTTCTTATCTTGTAAAATCTGCCATTGGTGAAGATATTGACAATGAAACCTTAGGTGGTGCTGCCACACACTGCGAAATATCAGGTGTAACCGATTATAAGCACCCAAATGACCAGGCTTGTTTGGATAGCATCCGGAACATTATGGGGATGCTTGGTGCGCCGCAAGTTGCAGGTTTTGACCGCATCAAGCCTGCCATGCCTGCAAAAGATCCGCTGGAGCTTTATGGTTTACTACCCGAAAACAGGGAAAAGCCTTATGATATGCTGGACGTGATCCACCGCCTGGTTGATCATTCTGAGTTTGAAGAATATAAACAATTATACGGACAGAGCATCATTTGCGGACTGGGCAGGATCGATGGATGGGCGGTAGGCATTGTAGCTAATCAGCGTAAAGTGGTGAAGTCTAAAAAAGGAGAAATGCAGTTTGGCGGGGTCATTTATTCAGACAGTGCAGATAAATCTGCAAGGTTCATCATGAATTGCAACCAAAAGAAAATTCCATTGGTTTTCTTACAGGACGTTACCGGCTTTATGGTTGGAAGCCGCTCAGAACAGGGAGGAATCATTAAAGATGGCGCTAAAATGGTCAATGCCGTTTCTAATTCTGTGGTTCCTAAATTTACTATTGTCATGGGTAATTCTTATGGTGCGGGCAATTATGCCATGTGTGGAAAGGCTTATGACCCCAGACTGATCTATGCCTGGCCAAGTGCTAAAATCGCCGTCATGGGCGGTGCTCAGGCCGCAAAAGTATTGCTTCAAATCCAGCAAGCTTCCCTCAAGTCAAAAGGTGAGACCATCACCCCGGAGAAAGAAGCAGAATTACTTAAAGAAGTTACTGAAAAATACAACAGCCAGACTACTCCGTATTATGCGGCAGCAAGATTATGGGTTGATGGTATTATCGACCCTTTGGAGACCAGAAAGGTCATTTCTATGGGTATTGAGGCTGCCAATCAATCGCCTATAAAGAAGCCGTTTAATGTTGGGATCATTCAAACCTGATCATTTATAATCCTGATCTCACAATGTTGCGTTTGTTGCGTATTCACGCTTGTTGAATAGCAGGATAAAGCGTAATTTTGTAAGGTAATAGCTAAAATATGTCACAAGAAATAGAACACGTTAAATGTTTAATTATAGGTTCTGGTCCTGCTGGTTATACCGCTGCAATTTATGCTGCACGTGCAGACCTTAAACCAGTTATGTATACAGGTATGGAACCTGGGGGACAATTAACCCAAACCACAGATGTAGATAATTTCCCTGGATATCCCAATGGGATCATGGGTCCTGAAATGATGGAAGATTTCCGTAAACAAGCGGAACGCTTTGGAACAGATATCCGTTTTGGGTATGTAAGTTCGGTAGATTTTTCTGCCATGCCCCATAAAGTGGTGGTTGATGAGATTAAAACCATTACTGCTGATACCGTAATTATCTCTACCGGTGCAACTGCCAAATGGCTGGGCTTACCTAGTGAGCAGCAATACAATGGTTTTGGTGTTTCTGCATGTGCAGTTTGTGATGGTTTCTTCTTTAAAGGGCTTGATGTTGCTATTGTAGGTGCCGGTGATACCGCTGCTGAAGAGGCTACTTATTTAGCCAAGTTGTGTAAGAAAGTATATATGCTGGTACGCAGAGAAGAGTTCAGAGCTTCTAAAGCGATGGTTCACCGCGTATTGACTACCCCAAATATTGAAGTAATATACAATACAGAAACTACGGAGATCTTAGGTAACGGTAAAAATGTAACCGCAGTTAAGGTCTTAAATAACCAGACTGGTGTTGAATCTGAATTGCCTGTTGATGGTTTCTTTGTCGCCATTGGCCATAAACCAAATACAGATATATTTAAAGGCTGGCTGGATATGGACGATACCGGTTATTTGAAAACGATTCCGGGATCAACAAAGACAAATGTTGAAGGTGTTTTTGCCAGTGGTGATGTTCAGGACCATTATTACCGTCAGGCCATAACTGCTGCAGGTTCTGGCTGTATGGCTGCACTTGATGCCGAACGTTATCTTGCGGCTAAGGAAGATGAGGTGAAGGTTTTGTTGTAAGATTTTTTTATATTGGCCAGTAATTCAGCCCATATAAAAAGATTATGAAAAGATTAATTTCTATTGCTATACTGGCCTTTGTTTCTATAAACGTACTGGCGCAGAATGATGTCAACATGGGCATTATCCCTGCGCCAGTTTCTGTTAAGAAGAAAACCGGATCCTTCAAGCTGGACAAAACGGTTGTTCTTATCGCTGCAGATCCAAATCATGCTGCAATTGCTGATCTTTTAAATGCTTCAATCGTAACTAAGGGCGGTTTTGCGCTGCGTGAAGCAAAAAGTGCGGCAGCAGGCGGAAAATCTATTGTATTGACTTCAGAAGGAGCTGATGCATTACCTGCAGAGGGATATACCATTGACATTACAGATAAAAAGATCACCCTGAAAGGTAAACCTGCCGGTTTATTTTATGCGGTACAATCCATGATCCAGCTGCTGCCTGAAAAGCAAAACAACGGGATGAGTATACAAGCTGCAGAAATTACCGACTATCCGCGTTTTAAATACCGCGGGATGCATCTTGATGTATGCCGGCATATGTTCCCGGTTTCTTTCATTAAGAAGTATATTGACCTGATGGCCCAATATAAACTCAATAACTTTCACTGGCATTTAACAGATGACCAGGGCTGGCGGATTGAGATCAAAAAATATCCAAAGTTAACTGCTGCAGGAGCAAGCAGAAATGGAACGATCATCGGTCACCATCCAGGGATTGGAACGGATAATACGGTATATTCCGGCTTTTATACCCAAAATGAAGCAAAGGAAGTGGTTGCTTATGCAGCCTCAAAGTTTATCAATGTAATTCCTGAAATTGAACTTCCCGGTCATAGTTCAGCGGCTATAGCTGCGTATCCGGAACTCAGCTGCTTTCCGGAAAGAGATACTTTTGTCGAAGAGAAAGCCCCATGGGCAGGTTCCAGAAAAGGTAAGCAGGTTCAGCAGACATGGGGGGTGTTTAGTGACGTTTTTGTTCCTACAGAAAATACCTTTACATTCTTAGAAAATGTATTGGATGAGGTGATTGCTATTTTCCCTTCCAAATATATTCATATTGGCGGTGATGAAAGTCCGAAGGAATATTGGAAAGAAAGTGAGTTTTGTCAAAAGCTGATTAAACAACTGGGTATCAAAGATGAGCATGAACTGCAGAGTTATTTTATTCAGCGGATAGAAAAACATGTCAATTCTAAAGGACGCTCTATTATTGGATGGGATGAAATTCTGGAAGGTGGATTGGCACCAAATGCCACGGTAATGTCCTGGAGAGGTACGGAAGGCGGAATTGCTGCAGCACAACAAAACCACGATGTGATCATGACGCCTGGTGGTAATATCGGACTATATTTTGATCATAAACAGTCAAATTCTCCCGATGAGCCCATGACCATTGGTGGTTTATCTCCTTATAGCCTGGTTTATGCGTATGATCCAATACCTAAAGAGTTAACCCCGGAGCAGCAAAAACATGTGATCGGCGTTCAGGCAAATATGTGGACAGAATATATCCAGACGCCGGCTAAAGCGGAATATATGGTTTTACCGAGAATGCTTTCCCTCTCAGAGATTTCATGGAGCCAGGTTGCCAACAAAGATTTTAAGAATTTTTCTGAAGCGCGTGTTCCCGTTCATTTGGCCCGTTTAGATAAATCCAATATAAATTATTGGGTTCCCGTACCATTGGGTACCAGCAACCAGGAGCTAAAGGGTGAAAACTTTAGCTATGCATTAAAGGCACCGGTAACCGGTGCAAAGATCTATTATACATTAGATTTAACCCGGCCATCTGAAACGGCTACATTATATAAAGATCCAATCCGGATCGTTGTTCCTGCAGGTCAGAAGCGTACACTGAAGACCATCGTAATTACGCCTGCCGGCAGACGCAGCGTAGTAACGGAAACTGTGTTTAACAACGGTGCCCCGGATATAAAAACAAAATAATAGCTTTACACCAAAAGAACCACAATCCATGAAACCCTTCTTTAAGATCATTCTGCTGTTTGCCGGACTATTTTCAATAGTTTCCTGTACAGATCATGCTTCAGAAAAACCAGTTGGCCAGAATATTCCTGAAAGCAAAATATCAGGACCATTCCATTTTTACAAAAATATAGAGATCAGACCGGGAATTAACTTTGAGGTAGTGAGCTGGGGCAGGGGTGTAGATAGCCTTGGCGGATACCTGGTGCTGATGTCAGATACTTTGAAAAATAACTATAAGTCTCTGTCTAATGAGCGTGAAGGAATTATAACCGATGCCTGGAATATGGATCTGGATAATGATGGCAATCCAGAGATCTATATTGAATTTAGCAAGCAGCATATTTTAGATCTGAATGTTTATGAATATTCAAGTGGTAGTTTTAACAAGATCACGTTTCCTGGTTTAAACGAAAGCCTAAAGAAAAACTACGGTGGAAATGATAAGTTCTTTATGAAAGAAGGGGAGCTGTTCAGAAGTTTTCCATTGGTGAATCCCAAAGACAGTACCCAAAAGGCTGGTGAACTAAAAACAGTCAGATACCGGTTAAGCAGCAATAGTTTCTCGTCATCAGAAGTAAAAGAATAGTTTAGATCAGCCGGTTTAATTTAGCCACTTTTATTGCATCTGCTTTTGAGTTTACATGGAGCTTTAAATAGATATTTTTAACGTGGGTTTTTACGGTATCTATTTCTATAAATAGTTCTCTGGCTACCTGGCTTCGGTTCTTTCCGATGGATATCAGTTCCAGTATTTGTGTTTCTCTTTTTGTAAGTGGTGAATTTTGATTCTTCTGAAGTGACCGGATCAGGGTTTTAGCCACATTCGGACTCATAGATCCTCCACCCAGCATGACTTCTTTAATGGCATTTATGATCCTGGACGATGCCATGTTTTTTGTAAGATAACCTGAAGCCCCATTGCTGAGCGCTTCTATGATCAGCTTTTCAGTTTCATAAATGGTAAGCACAATGAAATGGGTAAATGGGAGCATCTTTTTCAAAACTGGCAATGCCTCAATGCCGCTGGTTCCCGGTAATTGAATGTCTATGATAACCACATCCGGATTGTCATTTACGATATGGTTCCTGGAAGCATCAAAAGACGGGTAGGTATTCACTACTGTAAAAGCAGCAGTGCGGTTGATCAGATAGGCGTATCCGTTCCTAACGGTTTCATCATCTTCAATGATCACAACACTTACATGTAAAGGTGTATACATCAGAGATTTTTTAGTGATGAAAATGGAAGGGTCAGGGTTATTTGTGTTCCGTTACAATTTGAAGTTATCGCCAGATCTGCATGAATTCTTTTTGCCCTTACATACATGTTATTTATTCCGTGTCCATTTTTGACATGGGTTGTATTAAATCCGATGCCATTGTCACGCAGGCTGATCAATACCAGGTTATTGATCAATTTAGTTTTAAATGTTACCTCGTTTGCCTTAGCGTGTTTTAATGCATTATGTATGGCTTCTTTAAAGATCATCAGCATATTTCTGCTTAGATTTAAGGAGAGTACAGCGTGCATTTGATTTGTATTCATTTCGCTTTTAAACTGGACTTCAGTCTCCTCAAACATTTCAATCGCAAATTCTTCAAGGTGGTCCAGCAATTGATTTAGAGTGTCGTTCTTAGGATTTAGCGACCAAAGTATGTCTTTTGTACAGGTAAACAATTCATCAACATTCTGGCTGATCTGCTTTAAAATAGTCCTTTTTTTGGTGTCATTTTCATCGATCATGCTCTTTAATACTTCGGATAAGATGGTTATTCTGGTCAGTTTGTTACCAAGATCATCATGGAAATCTTCCGCTGTTTGCTTCCTTATTTTAAACTGCTCCTCATATTTAATCCTCAAACGGAGTTTAAGTTTGAATTTTTTTAACAGATGCAGGCTATAAAGGGTAAGAAGAAGAATCAGCCCGGTTAGCGCAATGACCGTAAATAGCTTAGGTACTTCAGTTTGATCATTGAAAGGGATGATTTCAAAAGAAAGAATAGAGCGGAAAAATAATAGTAAGGTCTTTTCGTAATACACTGAACATAAATAGATGGCTAACCCAATGTAAATATATTTATCAATCATCAATTAAAGGATCACCCTTCAGGGGGTATATTTTAATTATTATGAAAAATGCCCCTTAAAGGGTGATTAATATTAAAAAGCGTTCAATTAGATTTGTCTTACGATACGGATCTGTCAGACCTGATATCGCTGGATATTTACAGGAGACAAAAATGACCCATGCAAGCATATAAAGAAAAACTGGCCATCTAAGTTTGGATAAACTTAAAGTTTAGGTTAGTTAATAGTTAAGTCATCCGGAAAGCTACGGATGGCTTTTTTATTGACCCTCTTTAAACTGATCGCTAATTCGTTCAAACTTTTCAATGAGCAGGTCTATTCGTTCTTTTTCCCGTTTCATGTATGCTTTTCTTAAGATAGTGGCACACAAGCCCATCCAAAGAATGGTAAAAGCAATAATGCCTGTTTGTGTCCAAATGTTCAGGTTATCGAGCATTTCATAAAAATATAGGATAAAGCCTACTGAAATGGCAGTTGCATAGATCCAGTATAGTTTGGTATAGATGGTAAACTTATTAAGCTGGTATACTTTAAGGTTTGATAAAAATGCGTTTGGATGTTCAGTAAAGTCATTTTTAGCAATGATGCGGTAGTCTTTATATAGGATAATGGTATAAAGGGCAATTGCAATAATGATGATCGTTAACCCGGCTTGGGTAGTCCATGAATTGAACGGATAAAATAGCTGCAATGCGACAATGGCGGCGAAAGAAAGCAGCATTCCAAGGATATTAAATAAAGACCTTGTCGTGATACCTGCAACTTCTTTCTTTGCCTGTGAAAGCATTTCATCAGATGAGATTTTTACCTCAACAGAATGTGATTGCCAAAGCGATTGTATGTGATCAAATTCTTGCATGCTGATTGTATAATTCGGTAAGTTTTAATTTAATACGATGAATTTTTACCCTTAGGTTTCCCTCACTGATTCCAGATATATCTGCAATTTCATGGTAAGGAAGCTCATCCAGTACCATGGTAATGATCAGACGATCATTTTCTTCCAGTTTTGAAATGGCCTTATAAAGTAACGATACCTGTTCGTTTTTTTCTGAGAATTCTTCCGGGCGGTTTTCTATAATGTTTTCAGTAAGTTCGTCTTTTGCCTGGCGTTTTTCTGATCTTAAATAGGTTAAGCAGGTGTTTACAGCGATCCTGTAGATCCAGGTAGAAATTAAGGACTTATTGCGGAATTTATCCAGATTTTGCCAAACTTTTAAAAAGGTTTCCTGAAGCAGGTCATTTGCAGAATCCTCATCTCCGGTATATCCATAGCATAAATGGAATATCTTCTTCGAATTGGTGTCGAAGATTTCTTTAAATAACTGGTCCTTTTTTTCCATTAATTAACGGCTAATGGGTGTTTGATTGGTTTAATCTTAAAATGTTACAAACATTAAGAACTGCAAAACTAATAAATGTTTGCGGGCTTAACGCAATTAATTACTTTTGCTGAGGATCAAACTAAACCTCTGATATGAAACAAAACCGTGCCGGGTTAATTACTTTAGCATTTGTTACCATTGCGATTATATTAGCTGTTTTAAAAGATTTTAACCTGGTTTCCATTCCTGATGTATTCCTGGTGGTAACCAGATGGGCGCTGGCTGTTGTGCTGTTTATTTATGCGGTGTTAAGAAAGAACCTGACCACATGGATCTTAGTATGTATGGTGCTGGGTGTATTTCTGGGTATTGATTATCCGAATGTTGCAGTGGCGATGCAGCCATTGAGCAAAGGCTTTATTAAGCTGGTTAAAACCATTGTTGGCCCCATACTTTTTGCTACATTGGTTTATGGTATTGCAGGTCATTCAGATCTTAAGCAGGTAGGCCGGATGGCCTGGAAATCCATGCTGTATTTCTATTGCGCAACCACCGTTGCCCTGTTCATTGGTTTGGCCGCAATTAATATCTCACAGGCCGGAGCGGGTGTTAACATCCAGAACATGCCGCATACCGAACTGCCCAAGCCCGTAAAAGACCTTGCTGATGAGAGTATTCTCCAAACCTTACCTGATCACATTCACTGGTTATACAAAACGCTTGCTTTCTTTAGGAACATATTTCCGGAAAATATAGCCAAATCCATTTACGATGCACAAATTCTTCAGATCGTGATCTTTTCGATCATCTTTGGTGTCGGTTTGGCTATGGTTGATGAGAAGAAGAGAAAACCCATGGTCGATTTCTGCGAAAGCTTGTCGGAAACGATGTTTAAGTTTACCAATGTGATCATGTACTTTGCGCCAATTGGTGTTGGTGCTGCTATGGCCTATACGGTAGGACATATGGGGGTAGAGATCCTCAAAAACCTTTTTATGCTTGTGGCCACCTTATATGTTGCGCTATTTGCATTTATTTTACTGGTGATGCTTCCAATCGCATTGTATATCAAACTACCGATCCTTAAATTTATCAATGCGATCAAGGAACCCGTGTCTATCGCCTTTGCAACTACAAGTTCTGACGCTGCCCTGCCAAAGGCCATGAGTGCAATGGAGAAATTTGGTGTGCCCAGAAAGATCGTTTCATTTGTAATCCCTACGGGTTATAGCTTTAACCTGGATGGAACTACATTATACCTGTCATTGGCTTCTATATTTGTAGCCCAGGCTGCGGGTATGCACTTGTCTTTTGGTGAGCAGCTGCTGATCGTATTTACCCTGATGATCACCAGTAAAGGAGTAGCTGCAATTCCAAGGGCTTCCCTGATCATTCTGATCGCTACTGCAGATCAATTTGGGTTACCTACGTTTATCATTGCAGCTATTTTGGGCATTGATGAGCTGATGGACATGGGCAGAACGTCATTAAACGTGATCGGGAATTGTCTGGCCACCGTTGTTATTGCAAAATGGGAGGGAGAATTTAATCCGGACTACATAGAAACAGAAGAAGTTTAATTTAAATTATGAGTACTAAAGCAAAGAAAATATTTTTATTGTTAACCATTGTTGTGCCTTTTTTAGCATACTGCGTGATCTATTACATGCCTATGCTGCGTAATGCACCTTTTAAATCTGCTGAATTTGTATCTATTGTATATAAATGGGGGCCGGGAAATAACCTGGAGAACACGTATAATTCGGCTACAGGCGACTATCAGTATATTGATGGAAAGGATTCATTGATCAGAACAAATGTTAAGCTGAGATCTAACGATATTATTTACCTTCATGGTAAGGCCAATGAGATTGGCTTCTGGAACTTCCCGGACCTGATTGCAAATACGGGTACCGACCTTAAAACTTCGAAGGTGCTGAGGTATGTGATCCAGTTTAACTATAAACGCAAATCTAAAACAGTAACCTACGTGACGGATTACAATGAAATTCCGAAATTAAGGGACCTTGCCAAACAGATGAAAGATCTTATTGATCAGAGCATTAATGATGCGGAAGAAAGATATAGTAATAAAAAGTAATTGTGTTGTGAATTTAGAAAAATAAGTTCTATATTTGCACCTCGATAAAAAAATAAACAATTTAAAATAATAATTATTTAACAATGTACGCAATAGTAAATATAGCAGGACAGCAATTCAAAGTTGCAAAAGACCAGCACCTTTTTGTACACCGTTTACAAGGAGATGAAGGCGCTAGTATTGAATTTGACAATGTATTGTTGGTTGAAGATGGTGGTAACATCTCTGTAGGTGCTCCTTTATTAAAAGGCGCTACGGTTTCAGCTAAAATCGTGTCTCATTTAAAAGGTGATAAAGTTATCGTTTTCAAAAAGAAACGTAGAAAAGGTTACAAAAAGAAAAACGGTCACCGCCAGTATTTCACTAAAATCCAGATCTCTGGTATCAGTTTATAATTAGTTGTTAAACAAAACTTACTTTTCAATAGGTAGTTTATAAAATATAAAACATGGCACATAAAAAAGGAGCCGGTAGTTCGAGAAACGGACGCGAGTCGCATAGCAAACGTTTAGGTATCAAAATTTTTGGTGGACAGGAAGCTATCGCAGGAAACATTTTAGTACGTCAGCGCGGTACAAAACATCATCCTGATAAAGGAGTAGGTATTGGTAAAGACCATACATTATTCGCTTTGGTTGATGGAACTGTAATCTTCAGAAAGAAACAAGATAACAAATCATATGTATCTATTTTACCTGCTGCGGTAGTTAAAGAAGTTCCTGCTGAAGTTGCACCTGCTGTTAAAGAAGCTAAAGCTGAGGCACCGGTTGCAGAAGTTGCTGCTGAAGAAAAAGCACCTAAAAAAGCACCTGCAAAGAAAGCTGCTAAAGTTGAAGAGACTGAAACTACAGAAACTGAAGCTGCACCTGCAGAATAATAAAATATTTCTATATAGAAAAGCCTGGTTCAATCTGAATCAGGCTTTTTTTATATCATAATTCTGAGATCTATCAGGATTGTACTTCATTGAATTTAGTCAGTTCAAGTTCCAGGATCCTTATTGTATCTTTAAAATTTTCAACAGAGTGCTCCAGTTCATTGATGAGCATCTTTACCAGGACAGGAGTTTGGGTCTTTGAAACATTTGAAACGAATGTATCTCCGTGTAAGATCCAGTCGTAGCTGGTGCCGTAGTGCTTTGCTATCAAATGCAGGGTGGTAAAAGATGGGTATTGATTTCCTATTTCTATTTGAGAGTAATTGCTTCTGGAAATGGAAAGTATATTTGCTACATATGCCTGAGATAATTTGTTTACCAATCTCAAATTCTTTATCCGTTCTCCAATTTCCCTTTTTGACAGTAATTCTTGCATATCTGATTTTTATTTTGTTGATTTGTATAGGGCATCTAGCTAATAATTAAATAGGTTTGCAATTAATGAACCATAAATATTTAAAATATGGATTAGGAGCCTGCTTTGCGGATGTTTCTTGTAAATAAGATAGGCAAAGTTTACAAAGTGATTTAAATAAATTACGCTTTAGATGAAATTTAAGCTCTGCATTGGCCTTAATCATATCTCAAATGCCTATTAAAGGTGTATGTGAGCAGTATGCCTGTTCTTTTTTTATAATTGACAGGAATGGGAGGTTATCATTTTTTAATATTGAGCCCCTAAATTTCCTGACAGAATTTATAGCAATCGAACCCTACATTGGGGGAAATATTGAGGAAATCGTTGCACAAAAATATAAACCACATCTACAGAGGCAAATAAAGAAGTGTTTTGCCGGTAACTGCTTCACCCTGGAGCGTAAGTTTGAAAATGTAGAGTCAAAAGAACTCCTGCTGCAGATCGTATTTACACCGATGCTTCAGAATAATGAGGAGTTTGTAATCTGTACCATTTTGAACAATAACATTGGCCTCGGTCAATTAAAGATCCTCAATGATTACTCTCACTTTACTTCACATGAGCTGAGGGCTCCAATCACCAATATTTTAAGCTTGTCTAATATCACTAATTATTCACAAATTGAATCTTATGACGGTGTGAAGATCAATGAGCTGCTCACTGACATTAACATGCAGGCAGAAAAACTCGATGACATCATCGCTACGCTGAACTCACTGATCAATAAGAATGAAACTGTTGAATCGTTTGAAAAGGAGTATCTGAAAAGAAGAAAGCGGCATATTGTTTTGGTTGACGATGATGTGATGACCAATAAGATCCATCAGGCACTTATTAAAAAGCATCATGCAGAAAAACAGGTGGTTTTGTTTGATAAGCCCGGAGCCGCATTGGAATATATCGACAAGCATCATCCCGACCTGATCTTACTGGATCTGCACATGCCTGAAATTGATGGATGGAGGTTCCTTGAAATGATGCAGGCCCATCATATGGAAATCGATGTGATCATCGTTTCTTCATCCATTGATCCCAAAGAAAGAACAAGAGCCAAGTCGTACGAGTTCGTTAAAGATTTTGTTTCAAAACCTTTAACCCACGACAAAGTAAAGCTGATGTTTGACTTTTAATACATTTAAGTAATTTATTTCTCTCTGTTCATCAGTTCAAGAGAAAGACTGATCAGCTGTGATTTCTGAGATTCAGGTACATCAATGCGGTTTAGGGCGTCAAAGGCTTTATCCAGGTAGGCTTTCATCTCAGCTGTTGCAATTTCCCTGATCTTATAGCTTTTGTACATTTTAGTGATATTCCCTATCTTGTCGCTCAGGTCTGCATTGTTGAATTGGCTGGTAAGTTCCGTAAGGTCATCTGCATTTGCAAGCTCCTGCAGCTTTAACAGAAGGAAAGTCTTCTTGTTGGCAATGATATCTCCCGCAATCTGTTTTCCAAATTTTTCAGGATCTCCAAATACATCCAGTATATCGTCCTGCAGCTGAAAGGCGATCCCGAGGTTTTCACCAAAGCTGTAGATCAGCCCGGCATGATCTGCAGTTGCACCGGCTACAATGGCGCCAAGCTTCATTGCACCACCTACGAGTACTGCGGTCTTTAAGCGGATCATGTCTATATATTCAGGAATACTGACATCATCCCTGCTTTCAAATTCCATGTCCAGTTGCTGCCCCTCGCAAACGCCTTGTGCGGTTGCGTTAAATGTATCAAGAGCTGGTTTTAGTACGCTTACATCCACTCTGGTGAGGTGCTTGTTGGCTTCTACCATCATCACATCGCCACTTAATATAGCCGTATTGACATTCCATTTCTCATGTACTGTTTTTTTACCCCGGCGCAAGGGTGCATTGTCCATGATGTCATCATGGATCAGGGTAAAATTGTGAAAGGTCTCTATGGCTAATGCAGCTGGTATTGCCGGCTCTATTTGTCCGTTAAACAAGTCTACAGACATCAAGAGCATGGTTGGGCGGATGCGTTTTCCGCCAAGGCTCATCATGTAACTTATGGGCTCGTATAACGTTGCAGGATAAGTTGGGTATTCAATTTCTACTATTGCTGTTTCTATTTGTTTTAATAATTCCGACGGAGAATGCATTTTTGATTTTATAGTGTTCTTAATCCTGTACTAAAGTGAAATCAATTTGTCTTTTAGACAGATCTACTTTTTTGACCTTTACCTTAACCTCATCACCCAACTGGTACTTTTTCTTTTTGCGCTGACCAACAATGCAGTAGTTCTTTTCATCCAGCACATAGAAATCATCTGCAATATCCCTCAGGCGGATCATTCCTTCACATTTGTTCTCAATAATTTCTACGTACATTCCCCATTCGGTTACTCCTGAAATTATTCCGAGGAAGGTATTTCCTATGTTTTCTTCAAGATATTCTGCCTGTTTGTATTTTATTGACGCACGTTCTGCATCTGCGGCACGTTTTTCCATGGCAGAAGAATGGGATGATGCGGTTTCATAAAAGTCTGCATCGGCAGATTTTTCATTATTTAAATACGAAGCGAGCAGCCGGTGTACCATTACGTCCGGATACCGGCGAATGGGAGAGGTAAAGTGAGTGTAATGATCAAAGGCTAAACCGTAATGACTTGTTTTCTTGGTGGTATATATCGCTTTTGCCATAGACCGGATGGCCAGCTGGGTCAATACGTTCTGCTCTTTCTTGCCTTCTACGTCTTCCATCAGGAAGTTTAAAGAATTGGCAATGTCCTTATCGGTTTTCATGTTGATCTTATAGCCAAACCGCGCTGCAAATAATGCGAAATTACCCAGGTTCTCCAGGTTAGGTGAATCATGTGAACGATAAACGAACGTATATTTACCCTTTCCTTTACCTTTTTTAGCTACAAATTCTGCTACCTTCTTGTTGGCAAGCAGCATAAAATCTTCAATAAGCTTATGGGCATCTTTACGTTCTTTTACATAAACGCCCAACGGCTTGCCGGTTTCATCCAGTTTAAATTTAACTTCTGTACTTTCAAAGCTGATCGCACCATTTTTAAACTTCTGCTCACGCAGGATATAGGCCAGTTCATTCAGCTTGGTAAGCTCTTCAGCGTAGTCGCCTGCTTTATTTTCAATAACCTCCTGAGCCTCTTCGTAGCTAAATCTTCTGTTGGAGTGGATGGCTGTGCGGCCAAACCATTCTGAAATGATATGGGCACGGTCATCGAGTTCAAATACGGCTGCAAAGCATAGTTTATCTTCATTCGGGCGCAATGAACACACCCCATTGCTTAACCGTTCTGGCAGCATGGGTATCACGCGGTCTACCAGGTATACAGAGGTTGCCCTTAAAAAGGCTTCTTTATCGAGGTTGCTTCCCGGTTTTACATAATAGGATACATCGGCAATGTGTACCCCAATCTCATAATTTCCGTTAGCAAGCTTTTTGAATGAAATGGCATCGTCAAAATCTTTGGCATCAGCGGGGTCAATTGTAAATGTCGTGGTATCCCTAAAATCTTTACGGTTCTTTAAGTCGGCTTCAGTAACCTGTTCAGGAATCGCATTGGCTTCTTTTTCTACATCCTTTGGAAACTCCAGCGGGAAGCCGAATTGTGCAAGTATGGCATTCATCTCCGTATTATTCTCTCCTTGTTCGCCGAGAATAGTGGTGATCCTTCCAATGGGGTTTTTAGCACCTTCTGGCCAGTCTGTAATGCTTACCTGCACTTTTTGCCCATTTTTAGCGCCATTAAGGTCGCTTAGCGGAACAAAAATGTCATGAAGCATTTTACGGTCGTCTACATTAACAAATGCAAAGCGATCTGATATTTTAATAACCCCGATAAAGTCGGTTTTTAAACGCTGTATGATCTCTACAACCTCTCCTTCGTTTTTACGGCCGCTTTTCTTTGCGTAGATATAAACTTTAACCTTATCGCCATTCAGCGCGTTATGCAGCTTACGTGCAGAAACAAATATGTCTTTCTCGAATTCATCATCCGGGATCACGAAGGCAGCACCATCTGCGGTCATATCGACCTTGCCGATCACGAATACCTTTAAATCCTTTAAACGATATTTTCCTTTTTCAGGTTCTGTAAAAATGCCTTTTTTTGCTTGATCCTTTAAAACTTCATTTATAGTTTCGCGTGCAGCAGTATCTGTAATATTTAATTTAGCGGAGACCTGTTTGTAATTTAAGGCCTCATTATTGCTTTTCTCTAGAACATCGCTAATCAATTGTATTAAAACAAGTTCGAGGTGAGAAGATTTCTTTTTTGCCATTGTGTAAAATATGAATCATCCGAAGGTAACAATTTGAAGTGAAACATTGTTGTATTATGTACCTTTGCGCATGCACCGCAGCGCGTTTAATAATATTTTTGGCTGAAATGATTGAAGATAGAGAAAGAAAAATTGGCAATGAAATTATCACCATCCTGATCAAGGCTGTTTTATGCGGGGTACTGGTTTATTTTCACAGTAAACAAATCAGGCCTGATTTGTATCTGCAATATCCAAATCTTGAAAACTATGCACGTGGTCTCCTTACTTTTTTAGGCCCCAGCTTAGCTGTTTCTATCTTAAGACTGATCGTCATCTACTGGTACATTAGAAAACATAAATTTAAGAACAACATTAAGGATAACTTTATCCTGGGCATCAACAGGATTGTTTCTATTTTAAATACACTGTTCTTTTTATTTGCGCTGATTGTATTTTTCGGTTCGGATCCGAAAGAGTTCATTACCAGCATCTCCATTGTTGCTGCGGCAATTGCATTGACCTTTAAAGATTATGTTACCAATATGATTAATGGACTGATCATTATGTTTTCTGACCGCTTATCTCTTGGTGATCACATTAAGATCGGCGACAATGAAGGGAAAATATTGGACATCACGTTAATCAATATGATCCTGCAGAATGAAGACAGTGATATGGTGATTGTTCCTAATTCGATTGCTTTTAGCTCTGTCATCATCAACCAGTCCAAGCAAAACACCAAAAAGTTAAGTATTGAATTTGATATGTCTTTGGATAATGGATATACACCTGAATATCTTGAAAACCACCTTAATAAGGTGATCGAAGGCTATACTGCAAATATTATCCCTGGTGGTTTGACCGTGAAGACGATTGCAATTAACAAGGACGTAGCGGTTTTTAAGGCGATGGTATTGTTAAAACATTACGATAAGCTAAAAGAAAGGGAGATTACACGCTCCATTAACACCGCGCTGCTGAGGCTTTCTGCGTCATTGAAAAAAGAAGAGCAGGCTGAGCTTGAAAAAGTAATGAAGGGCAATTAACCCAATGCAGATGTTCCCGGAATGGCGGCAATTAATTTTTTAGTGTATGCTGCCTTAGGATGATCATAGATCTCTTCAGGAAAACCTTCTTCTTCAATTTTACCCTTATTCATCACGATCATCCGGTCTGAGATGTGTTTAACTACCGCAAGGTCATGTGAAATAAATATATAGGTTAAGCCGAATTCCTGCTGCAATTGTCTGAGCAGGTTTAATACCTGTGCCTGTACGGAAACATCCAGGGCCGAAACAGATTCATCACAAATGATGAATTTTGGTTTCAGGGCAAGTGCCCTTGCTATGACGATACGCTGGCGCTGTCCTCCTGAAAACTCATGCGGATACCTGTTAAAATATGCTGCTTTCAGATCAACGCGTTCCAGCAGATCCATTACGTGGGCCTTTCTTTGCTGATCATTTTGAAAGATCTGGTGTACCTGCAATGGCTCCATTAATGCATTACCAACCGTTAACCTGGGGTTTAAAGAGGAGTAAGGGTCTTGAAAAATGATCTGAACATCCCTTCTCATTTTTCTCAACTCAGTCCTGTTTAAACTGGTGATGTCACGGTTTTCAAAGATGATCTTACCGGATGTAGGTTCTACCAGTCTCAATATGCTTCTTCCGAGTGTAGTTTTGCCGCATCCGGATTCGCCTACCAGACCCAGGGTTTCACCGGGAAAAACGTTAAAACTAATGTGATCTACCGCTTTGACATGGTCTGTTGTTTTACCGAAAATCCCTTTTTTAATTGGATACCAGGTGCACAGGTCATTTATTTGTAACAGCGGTTCGTTGCTATAAAGATTTTTTCTTCTTTCTTCTATTTCAAGTTGGGTATAGCTATTTTTTTCTAATAGGTGGGCTACTGCTACATTTGGGTCTTCGTTTAAAAAATCGGCAACCACTGGTAGTTTTTTAAGCAGGCGCTGCGGACTGGGCCTGCAGGCAAGCAGACCTTTGGTATAAGGGTGCTTTGGGTTTTCAAATAATTCTCTTGCATTTCCCTGCTCTACAATGGTCCCATTATACATCACGGCCACCTCATCGGCAATCTCGCTGATTACGGCAAGATCATGAGAAATGAAGATCATGGCCATGTCTCGTTCTTCCTTAATTCTGAGCAGCAATTGAAGTATGGTTTTCTGAACCGTAACATCAAGCGCGGTTGTCGGCTCATCAGCTATTAAAAGTTCGGGGTTACAGCTCAGTGCCATCGCAATCATAACGCGCTGCTTTTGTCCGCCGGAAAGCTGATGCGGGTAACTGCTGTAAATGTGCTCAGGTCTGGGCAGTTGTACTTCTTCAAAAAGAGATATGGTTTGTTCTGCAGCGGTCTTCTTATCCACTTTTTGATGCAGCATGATCGCTTCCTTTACCTGTTCTCCGCAAGTAAATACAGGATTTAATGAGGTCATTGGTTCCTGGAAGATCATGGCAATTTTATTGCCTCTGTATTTCCTGATCTCTTCTGCAGATAACTCCAGTAAGTTAACCTGGCTAAATACGATCTGTCCGCCAATTTTGGTGCTTTGGGGATCATGAAGCCTCATGATTGAAAATGAGGTGACCGATTTTCCGGAGCCTGATTCACCAACTATACCCAGAACCTTTCCTTTTCCAATGCTAAAGTTAACGTTACTGACCGCCTGATGCCAGGACTTATTTTCTTTATTCAGAAATTGGATGTCGAGATTTTTAACGTGAAGCATCGGTTACTTAGATAGGGTCTTGATAAGTAAAATTTTGGTATCAAGGTAAGTATTTTATCTTTCAATTCATCTGTTTGTACTATTTTTGCACTATGGAAAGAGAAATTCTTGATACCAAGCGAAAAGCCTTAAAGATTAACTTAAACCCTAAAATTTACGGAACATTTGCTGAGATCGGTGCCGGACAAGAGGTTGCCCGTAACTTCTTTACCGCGGGTGCTGCATCTGGTACGGTAGCAAAGACCATGTCGGCTTATGATATGACATTCAGCGACGCCATTTATGGCGTAGAAACGTCTGGAAGATATGTGAGTCAATCCAGGTTACTAAAGATGCTTGGTCATGAATTCGGACTTTTAAATGAACGGTTAAATGGTGAAAAATATGACGACCGTACTTTTTTTGCGTTCGCGGATACGGTAACAACCTTAAACTACAATAAATCAAATGATCCCCATGGCTGGATTGGACTGCGTTTTCAGGTAGAACCAGACGGAGAAGCGAATGAGATCTTCTTTCATGTAAGGTTGCTGGATACGGATGCTGCACTGCAGCAAAATGTACTGGGTATTATTGGTGTAAATTTAGTTTATGCTGCTTTCTACTATCATAAAGATCCGAAGACGATGATCGAATCCCTGGCAGACAACCTCACGGTAGGTTCTGTTGAAATTGATCTGATCTCTGTAAACGGACCTGCATTCCAGAATATCAATAATATTCTTTTAAATCTTTATCTGATCGTTAAGGATTTTTCTGATGCGGCCATATTTGATGCGAACGGCAAGCCGCAGCTTCCCAAGGACCTGCTGTATAAGAAAGACATCATGATCTTACGCACAAAATATGCGCAGAAATCAAACCCAAACTTTAGCATGCTCAATAAGGCGGTAGATCAGTTTGTACGCACGGAAAACGTGAAAGAAGAAAATCTAAGCGTGCTGATCGAGGTATTGATGTCAAACGTAATTACCAATGACGATGAGATTGATGAAGATATTGACCTTGAGTCTGTTGCCCAGCGCGCTGAAGACATGTGTAAAACAGGAAATAAGGTGATTGTATCTAATTTTTCCAGGCACAATAAGCTGGCTAAATATTTAGACCGGTGCCGTCCTAAAAGCGTAGGGCTGTCTACCAATATCAATAACTTAAAGTTCGTATTTAATTCAAGCAATTTTGGAGAGAACTATTCCAGTCAGCTGCTGAGTTATGTAAGTGATATGTTCAGCAAAAATGTGAAGCTTTTTGCCTATCCGTTTTTAGACAAGAAAACAAATGCAGTGATCACTACGGCAAATATGCCGGTTACTCCGGATGCCAAACCATTATTTGATTTTTTGATCATCAACGGGTATATTACTGACATTAAAGAATACAGCGAGGATGATGTAAAGACTGTATAGCAATACAGTCTTTTTATTTATAAGCGTCTTTGATCACTATGGCCATCAGACGGTCGGGATGCTCGATTGCTTTAAAGCCAAACTGTGCATACAGTTCATGCGCATCCTGTGTGGCAAGCATATATCTTCGCAAACCCTGCAGGTCTTTGTGGAACAGCATAACTGACATGAGTTTTTTGGATAAACCCTGTCCCCGGTATACTTCTTCTACATACACATCTGCGAGATACGCAAATGTGGCCTTATCCGTAATCCATCTTGCAAAGCCTACCTGTATCTTATCTTTATAGATCCCGAAACACAAAGAATTCTCAATGGAAGTTTTAACTGCTTCCAAAGGAATATTTTGTGCCCAATAGGATTGTGTACTTAAATAATGGTGGACTGCAATTGGATCGATCTTCTTAACATCGTCTGAAAAGATAAAGCCGCTGTCTGCAATTTCCATTAGTTGCGCATATTGATAAACTGAAGGGGCTGTCCAAAGTCTTCCTTCCTGCACAGTGCAATCACACCCTGAAGGTCATCAATACTCTTGCTTTGTACCCGCACCTGGTCGTCCATCATAGAAGCCTGCACTTTTAATCCGCTTGCTTTTATCTTCGCGACAATTTTCTTTGCCGTTTCTTTATCAATACCTTCTTTGACGGTGATCTCCTTACGGATCATATTGCCGGATGCATATTGTTCCTTACCAAAATCCAGGCTTTTGGCATCCAGGTTTTGTTTGACCATCCTTGAAATTATGGAATCTTCTATGGCTTTTAAGCGCATATCATCTTCTGTAACGATGGTGATCATGTTCGTTTTTTTATCGTGATCTATCGTACTCTTTGAAGTGCTGAAATCATAACGGTTTAGAATTTCTTTTTTTGCATTATTCATCGCATTATCAAATGTTTGCGAATCAACTTTGCTTACGATATCGAAAGTGGGCATGATTATAGCTTTATAGTAAAAAATATATTAGATTAGGGTAAAAATTGATTACCGGTACAAAAAAACAAAAATTATGTGAACGAATGTGACTTTTCATGTAAAAAAATGGAATTTCATAAATTGTCAACAGCCTATAAATCCTAACATTTAAATCATAAGACATGAAAACCGTTAAACCAAAAGTGCAAAAAAAAGATGCTAAAAAGGCAGCTAAGAAAGAATTAGAGAAGACGCTTACAGAAAAGATCCTGGAAGTGGTTAAACATCTTGGACATGATGCAGAAAAGATCGGTAAGGATATTGAAATTGCGAGCAAGTTTGTTGCTAAGAAGTTATCAAAAAAATTCAGCGAGGTAAAAGCGGCTGTAGAAAGTAAACTGGATGAGGCTGCTGCTGCGAAAACGCCGCCAGTTAAAGAAAAAGTAGAATCGGTTAAGAAAAGTGTGGTAAAGGGTGCTAAAAGTGCGGAAAAGGTAGTTGCTAAAGCAGTTAAAAAAGCAAAGCCTGTGGTTCAAAGTGTTAAGGTTGCAGCCATTGCTACTGAAGAAAAAGCAGCCAATGCGATTGCTAAGCCCATACAAAAAGTAGTTTCTAAGGTTTCAGCTAAAGCAGCAGCTATCAAAGCTCCTGTTGTTAAAACTCCCGCTGCGGCTAAAGCCCCTGTAAAAAAAGCAGTCCCTGCTAAAGCTGAGGTTAAAACAAAAACAACGCCTGAAAGTAAATAGTCGGTTATCTTATTTTTAGATGAAGGGTGATAATTAACAATAACTTAACAATAAAATTTGCAGTTTTGAACGTCCCTGTTTAGGCAGGGATTTTTTTTATTTTTATTCATGACAAAAAAGAAGGCTCCCTTTTTAAACAGGGAAATCAGTTGGTTATATTTTAATGATCGTGTGCTGCAGGAAGCTGCGGATGAAACTGTACCTCTGATTGAACGCATCAAATTTTTGTCTATTTTCTCATCAAATCTCGAAGAGTTTTATCGCGTAAGGGTTGCAACGATGAGCCGGCTGTCTAACTTAAATGATAAGGCAAAGAACTTGCTGGGCTTTAATCCAAAAAAGGTTTTAAATGAGATTAAGAATATTGTAGTAAAGCAGGAGCGTAAATTTGAGCAGCTCTTTCAAGCCACTTTAATTAATGAACTTGCCCAGAACCGGATCTTTATCTTAAACGAGACCCAGTTAAATGTGTCCAGGGGAGAGTTTGTCAGGAATCATTTCCGGGACAGGATCCTGTCCAATCTGGTTCCGATCATGATTGATCTTGAAAAGCCATTTCCAGAACTCAAAGACAGGTATTTGTACTTCTTTGTACGGCTTTCCAAAAAGTCATCTAAGAATGAGAAATATGCATTAATTGAGCTTCCTCCTGATCTTCCACGGTTTTTGGTACTTCCTGAAACCAATGGGCTAAAGTTTATCATCCTCGCAGAGGATATCATTAAATATTGTCTTGATGATATCTTTTATGTGTTCAATTATGACATTATAGATGCCTTTTCTATTCAGCTGACCAGGGATGCTGAGTTGGATATTGACAAGAATGTGAGCGACAAATTTATTGAAGAACTTAAAACCAGCTTGGATAAACGTAAAAAGGGTAAACCCATGCGGCTGCTTTATGATACTGAGATGCCATTTGATATGCTTACGGTATTGGTTTCTAAAATGAAGATCGAGGCTGAAAGCCTGATCCCGGGTAACCGTTACCACCGTTTTAAAGATTTTATTGCGTTTCCCAATGTAGGCTCTAAAGAACTTGAATATCCGCCAGCCCCTCCAATTAAGGTTTCCGGATTACACCGTACTGAAAGTATTTTTAATAAGCTGCAGGAAAAAGATTATCTGATCAATTTGCCCTATCAATCTTATGATTATATCATCCTTTTTCTTCGTGAGGCCGCTATTGATCCGAAGGTTACTGAAATTAACATCACGTTATACCGTTTGGCAGAAAATTCCAGGGTGATCAATGCGCTGATCAATGCCGCCAAAAATGGTAAAAAGGTAAATTGCCTGGTAGAATTAAAAGCGCGGTTTGATGAACAGGCAAATATTTTTTGGTCAAGCAGGCTGGAAGAAGAAGGGGTTCACGTTAATTATGGCCTTACCGATTATAAGGTGCACTCTAAGATCTGCCTTGTTAAACGCATGGAAAAAGGAAGGGCCGTTTATTACGCCAATTTGGCCACGGGTAACTTCAATGAAAAAACCGCAAAGCTCTACTGTGACCATAGCATCTTTACTTCTAAAAAAGAAATTACTTCAGACCTGTTGAAATTATTTACCGCGCTGAACAAAAAAACGGTAGTTAAAGGGTTTAAGCATTTAATTGTTTCCCCTCTGGAATCCAGAACTAAGCTTTATGCGCTGATAGACCGTGAAATTAAGTTTGCCAAACAAGGTAAGCCAGCCTACATGATCCTTAAAGTAAACAGTATTGCGGATGAGGGGGTAGTTGAAAAACTTTACGAAGCCAGTAATGCGGGTGTCAAAATAAAAATGATCGTACGCGGAATTTGTACACTGGTTCCCGGAGTTGCCGGTTACAGTGAAAACATCACCGTGATCAGCATCATTGATAAATTTTTGGAACATGCCCGTGTCTTTATTTTTGGAAACAATGAGAAAGAAGAAATGATCCTTTCTTCGGCTGATCTGATGAGCAGGAACCTGGAGCATCGTGTAGAAGTAGGGTTTCCGGTATTGGACGCTGAGGTTCGTCAGGAGATCAGGGATATCATCGAGTTTCAGCTGCAGGATAATGTGAAAGCACGGGACATTACGAGATTAAACAATAATAAATACCACAAAAATAGATTAACAACAAAAATTAGGGCGCAAGTGCAAACCTATAATTACCTCAAAAATAAACACCAATAACTTCAATGTTAAGATACGCTGCCATAGATATAGGATCAAATGCTGTAAGGTTACTCATTGCTGATATCTCTAAGACCGATTCTGGTTTTACCTTTAAAAAGAACACATTAATCCGTGTGCCGCTAAGATTGGGTGACGATGCTTTTTTAGATCAGCATATATCTGAGCGTAAGGCAGAGGATTTGTTGAAAACCATGGCTGCGTTTAAAAATTTGATGGATGTTTATCACGTTTCGGAATACCTTGCTTGTGCCACATCCGCCATGCGGGAAGCAAAGAATGGTCAGGAACTCATAAAGAAGATCAAGGAGCATACCAACCTGGATCTGGAGATCATTGAAGGACAGCGCGAGGCTAATATTATTTATTCTAATCATATTGAAGAAAACCTGGACCTTAAAAAGAGTTATCTTTATATCGATGTTGGCGGTGGCAGTACCGAGCTTTCTGTATTTGTAGAGAAGGTTCCGGTTGCCTCAAAGTCGTTTGATATTGGTACCATTCGGATCCTGGACAATAAGGATAAAGAAGAAACCTGGGAAGATATGAGGATCTGGGTTAAGGAAAATACAAAGTCCCTTAAAAATGTAGCAGGTATTGGAACTGGTGGAAACATCAATAAATTATTCCGTATGTCTGACGAAAAGGAAGGGATGCCGCTTACCTTCTTAAAATTAAAGTCTCTTTACAACCAGCTAAACAGTCTCTCTTTAAAAGAACGGATCAGTGTGTTTGGTCTTAATCCCGACCGTGCGGATGTGATCATTCCAGCTTGCGAGATCTATATTACATTGATGAAGTGGACAGGTATTAAGCAGGTCTATGTGCCAAAGGTTGGAATGGTTGATGGGATCATTAACCTGCTGATTGAAGAAAATCTGAATAAAGCAGTTTATAAATAGGCAAGCGCAAGGTATTTTCCATGATGGCTTACTGATGCCGGACCGGTACTTCTATAATCTGAAGTATCGTAAGCACTGATCATAACTTTTGCAAGCGTCAGGTCTGTTTGATCTATGGCTGCTAAGGTGTGGATATAATCCGTTTGCAGGGTGCTGGATGTATAGTAAAGCTCTTCATCGTAATTAACCTCACCAATGGCATGATGCTCATGGACAATGAGGTTACGGCAGCTTATTTTTAAAGGGGCAAACTCCCGCAATTTAAATTTCCTGGCATGTACCTTATAGGCAGATTCCTTCATGGTCCACAATAACCATACGAGCAGGTTTGAGCAGGTTCCGGATGAGATCATGAATTGTTCTTCGGCTGTAAAGATCTTTTTAAGATAGTCTTTTCTATTCCAATCGCTATCCTTTAATGCCTGATTAAGATCAACAATGTCGTTTCCGATCATTTTTCACTTAATTTAATTTCTATAATTTCCAGTGCAGTACCTACGGTAAGCATACGTTCCATGGATTGATTGTCAATGACAATGTCAAAGGCTTCTTCAAGATCCAGAACCACATCAACAAGGTTTGCTGAGTTGATTTTAAGATCGGTAATAAAATCTGTACTTTCGGTCATGTTCTCTAATGCTGCAGGATCCTGGGCATAAGTAGAAATAATGGCTTTGAGTTTTTCTGTTAATACTTCTTTATTCATGGTCGTATTTTTTTAAGAGAATGCATGCATTGACATCTCCAAATCCAAAGCTTGCTTTGGCGAGTATTTTAAGGTCTGCCCTGATCATCGTTTGCGGAATTTTATCCCTGCTGATCAACCGGGTTATTTCCGGGTTCAGATCTTCACAATTGATATTTGGAAAGATAAAACCTTCACGGAGTTCCAGTACGGCAGCCACGCATTCGATGCTGCCTGCAGCACTCAAACAATGCCCTATGGTAGATTTTAAGGAGTTTATATATGGAAAATCACTCCCTTTGCGTTCCAGGGCTGCTGTCCAGTTTTCTATCTCAAGGCTGTCTTTTGCCGTAGCGGTCAGGTGGCCGTTTATACAATCGATCTCAGCAGCAGTTACCTTTGCATTGGCCATTGCGCTTTTAATACAACGCTGAACAGCAATGGAATTTGGGGCGGTCATGGTTCCGCTTCCACGCTGGCCGCCGGAATTGATGGCACCGCCCAAGATCTCTGCATAGATCTTTGCGCCTCTTTTAGTTGCGCTTTCCAGAGATTCCAAAACCAATGCGCCTGCGCCGCTTCCGGGAACAAATCCGGCTGCCGTGGCACTCATGGGCCGAGAGCCTTGTTCCGGAACATTATTGTGTTTATAGGTGCAGACTTTCATGGCATCAAAGCCGCTCCAGATATAGGGTCCGCTGTCACTTGTACTGCCAGCGAGCATCTTAGTTGCTTGTCCGGTTTTTATGCGCTCATAAGCCATTAAAATGCTTTCTGTGCCCGTAATACAGGCAGATGAATTGGTGCTTACCTGGTTTCCGAGTCCAAGCTTGCCGCCCAGGTAAGCACTAACCCCGCTAACCATGGTTTGAACCACAACAGTACTGCCCAGTTTTTTGATCTGCAGTTCATCGAGCTTATAGATCGATTCCCTGAATTTATCAATGCCGGAAGTTCCTGCACCGAATATCGTCCCGCTATCCCAGTCCGGATCTTCATTTTGCTCCAGGGATAATCCGGCATCTGTCCAGGCATCTATGCCTGCAATAATCCCATAAAGGATCCCCGTACTGTTAAAATTCCGTAGTTCCAGCGGACTTAGGTATTTAGCGATATGGGAGGCTTCCAGGTCCGGTTTTCCTGCAATCTGACAGGAAAATTGAAGTTGTTCTAACTGGGGATCATGCCGGATGCCAGAAGTCCCATTCCTGATGGCTTCCGCAAATGAGGTCAGATCAACTCCATTAGGGGCAACAACGCCCAATCCTGTGATCACAACCCGTTTATCCATTCATCTTATTGGTTACCATACCCGCGATTGTGCCTTTGCATACCACTTCTCCGGCTGCATTAAGCATCTGAACACTGCAGTTTAATTTTTTAAAGCGGAAATAGATCTTCTCTGCCAGCACCTTTACTTTTTCACCCGGAAAAACAGGCTTCATGAAATCAATGGCAGTAGATGTAAGCATTACATGTCCCGGAACACCGGATTCAGAATTTCCGGTCAGGTAAATGCCCAGGCAAACCAAACCAATCTGTGCCATTGTTTCTGTTAAGATCACACCTGGAGTTACCGGATGGTCTTTAAAGTGTCCTTTGTAAAAATCAAGGCTTTTATCAAACGTATACGTTCCGGATACTGAGTTTTCATCAATTTCCAGCAATTCATCTACAAATAAAAAGGGCTTTGAATAGGGCAGGCACTGTAATATTTCTTCTTTATTCATGTTTAATTTTTGTGGACTAAAAATATCTTTTCTTTACCTCTTAATTACCATTTCAGCAATATTCTTTGCGCAGAAAATCCTGGACCAAAGCTAAGCATCAGTCCAAGGTCGCCAGGTTTAGGGCCGGCATCCATAATACGTTCTAAAACATATAACACGGTAGCACTGGATAGGTTTCCATACAAGGCCAGAACCGCTTTGGTATCGTCTATATTCTTTCCAAGCTTTCCAAACAAGCCTTCTACCAGCTGCACAATTTTTTTGCCGCCAGGATGAAAGATCAAGTGGTCAACGTTATCAATGGTTAACTGCTGTTTAGCCAGAAATGGATGAATGATATCCGGAAAATGGGATGCTATGGTATCCGGAACAGCAACGTCCAGCACCATTTGTAAGCCGGTGTTGGTCAATTTGAAGCCCATCATTTCTTCGGCATTGTAAAAGTGGTACATTTCTTCGGCAATAAGTTCCGGCCCGTCATCATCCGGGTGCGACGATAAAAGCACGGTTGCGGTACCATCTCCAAAAATTGCGGCACTGATGATGTTGGCCATTGAAAAATCATTGAGCTGGAAAGTTGCCGCCGGAGATTCAAAAGAAACCACTGCTGCACGCTTTCCGGGGTTTGACCTCAGGAAGTTCTTCGCATAGATCATTCCTGAAACTCCGGCTGCACAGCCCATCTCAGTAACCGGTAGCCTAACAATGTCAGATCTTAGGTTCAATTTATTAATGAGGTACGCATCTAATGAAGGGATCATGATCCCTGTACAGCTTACCGTAATGATGTAATCCAGGTCTTCTGGTTTCCAGGCTGCTTTTTCCAGGCTTTGTTTCAAACAGGCCGTGGCCAGCTTAATGCCTTCAGTACAATAAATTTGATTTCGCTCTTCAAAGGAGAGCGTGCTGAATATCTGTTCAGGAGACAAAATAGAATAGCGCTTGTCTACTCCGGCATGCTCAAATATCTTTTTAACTTTCCGGATAAAGCGTTCATCCTGTCCCGTAAGCCAGGTATCTAAAAAAGGAAGGATCTCTTCCGTTCTTCTCGAATATTCGGGCAGCACTTTAGAAACTGTTTTAATTTTTACACTCATAGGGATAGTTTATTATACTGGGATAATCCATTGATACCTAAATGCCCATTTCCAATGCAGTACATATTTCTTCAGGCCGAGCTGTCTGGAAAATGATTCCAGGTCTTTTCGTTTAAATCCTCTTAAAATAGAGATCAGGCCATCGTCCTTTGACATCTTGTTTAGCCTGAATACCACACAAAGTGCGGTAAATAAATAGTAAGCAAGCGCACTTCTGTGCAGATCATTGACCACAATTCCCAGTCTTGCACTGGTCTTAAATCCATTTATCAGTTCCAGTATTTCCGGATCTTTAAAATGATGGAGGGTTAACGTGCAAAGAATAATATCATAAGCGCTTTCCTTTTTAATCTCTTCAAAAATATCGGCACATATATAACTGATGTTTGGGTATTCTGTTGATAACTGACTGGCATGGCCAATGGTAAAGTCATTGGCATCAATGCCGGTTAGCTTAAAGTCTAACTTTTTTGTATGGGCATAATCTGCCAATGCCCGCAGCATATCTCCATTTCCACAACCCACATCCAGTATGCAGATCGGGCCGTGCTTTTTGTTTTGAAGCAGCATTTCTACACCTTGCAGGGTAACTTTATTACCACCCAGTAACCGGTTTATACTGGCAATCTTATCCAGGGCATCTCTTAATAATTCGCCTTTCATCGCAAAATTATCCATGATCTCTGGTTGGTCACTTCTATGATCCGTATTTACTGGCATTTATTTAATGAGGTTACCGTGGGTTTGTTTAATGATAAATGGCATTACTGAAGGAAATTTGACCAGTACGTTTAGAAGAACATTGAATAGTTTGTTTCTGTTGACTATTCCGGCCAGTAATCTTCCGGCGGTGATGCGTCTCCTAAAATTCCTGTTCCAGGCAGAGCGGTAGCCATCTTCTAAAACTGCCCTGGAACCAATGGCCCTGTTCATATACCGGATAATTAATTCTGCGCATATTTTAGCACTGTGTATCGCCATAGCCATTCCGTTACCGCAAAGGGGATGAATAAGACCAGCGGTATCACCAATCATCAAAATATGATCATAAACAGGTTCTTTTTTTTCAAAAGACAGCTCAGCTATGGACAATGGCATTTCTGAGACTCTTGTGCCAGACTTAAAGATCTTTTCCAGATGCGGATTTTGGCAGATGATGTCTTTGATGAACTCATCTGTAGTTTTGCTCGCCTTAAAGGCATTGTAAGTAGTAATGTAACATACGTTGATCTCATTATCTTCCACTTTAGATATGCCGCAATATCCACCGGAAAAATTATGCAAGGCGACAAGATCATCCGGAAAATCTCCGGTAAGATGAAATTTCGTAGCTAGTAAAGACGACCGTTTGGTAAAAAAAACACGTTGTAATTTTTGATCGATTATGGATCTCTTGCCATAAGCGCCTATAACCAGGCAGGCATTTAACTTCGTGTTGTGGGTAGTAACAATAAATGAATCATTCATAAACTCGACCGCACTTACTGAATCCATGAGCACGGTACAACCATTTTGAACTGCTTTTTTATAAAGAAAATGATCCAGGGCCGAGCGACTGATTCCTAATCCGCCAAGGCTGAGATCGGAGCTCACCATTTTACCGGCAGAAGAGGAGATGGAAAATCTTTTTATTTGCTTTGGATTTAACTCCAGGAGATCTATATCTAAAGACCTCAAATATGGAACGACTTCATTGGAGAGGTATTCACCGCATACCTTATGGTGCGGATAGGATTTTTTTTCGATGAGTGTAACTTTAAAACCGGATCTCAAAAGATGAATGGCGCATGTTAATCCAGCCAATCCGCCACCAACTATAACAATTTTATTTTCAGGATCCATAGGTCATTGAACTTAATCATTATAACCGTATAAACCTATTTATTGTTTAGAAATCATAACATCTGAGCTGTCTTTGTCTCAGCAGATTTTTTCTACCCAGGTAGAGGCCTACCGATACCTCGTGACTGCCGTAATTGTAGTTTCTGAATTTGTTGAGTGCATAATCATATGAATAGCCGATTCTTAGATTTTCAGTCGCAAAAAGTTCAAACATCAGTCCGGTTGCACTTTTCTTGGTCAGGTAGTTGTCAAGGTCAGGCTTTTTGTAAAGGGGCACCGATGTTCTGTAAAATGCGCCGATCCATACTTTTTCATTGAGCAGTAAAAATGCATTGAGATCCAGTGAGGTTGGCCCTTTAACGTCATCTTTTAATAAAATAACGGGTTTAAGATCTAATCCGTCGCCGAGCGGAATCAAGGCACCTGCAGTAAAATAGTAATGGGGTTGTGGTACAGGAACGAGCAGGTTGCTGTTGCCCTTACTGTTCTTCGCAGCATAACTGGCCAGCATATTGGTTGCAGAAAGTCCTGCGAAAAACTGTTTGTTGGAGTAGTAAACTCCAAACCTTGCATCCGGAAAAGTTCTGGTTTCGGCATTAACCGGTATTACCTCATCATTCTGTTCAATCGCCCCAAGCTTATTTCCATCCAGCCCCAGCTGCATGATCCCGGCAGCGATCCCAAAAGAAAGTCTGGAAGTTTCATCATAACCTACCTGGATCTTGTACGCATAATTGGCATAGCCGGACAGGTAGGTTTGTGCGCCAATCTTATCGTTTGATACAATTAACCCTAAACCCACATTGCCATCATTTACAGCACCATCCACAGCAACTGAAAAAGTGGTTGGCGCGCCTTGTATACCAACCCATTGTGAACGGAAAAAGGATTGGATATAAATTTCTTTTTTAGCACCCGTATAACCGGGATTGATATGTATGTTGTTAAAAACATACTGTGTAAACTGGCTGTCCTGCTGTGCACTGGAAGATAAGGTCATCCCGATTGCCAGCATTAATAAAAAGATCCGTTTCATCATTGCTTTCCTCTTAATAAAGTCACATATCCATTGTATACTTCCCATTTATTATCGGCTGTCTTGATTTTAAGTAAATAGAAGTAAGTGCCTTCGTTCAATCCTTCGCCGGTCCAGTCATTTTTATAGCCTTTACGGTAATACAAAGTACCTCCCCAGCGGTTAAGTATGGTCAGCTCGTTGGCCTCGTAGAAATCAAGTCCGGGTATCTGGAAAGTGTCATTCTTATTGTCTCCATTGGGTGTAAATACATTGGGTATAATGATGCCGATAACTGATTTGGTATCTTCAGCACTGTTGTTTGATGGTACAGGGTCAGTTTCCAGGGCAGCTGCATGAGCTGTATTTCGAATTACTCCTGCTTTGGTCGCTTTAACCTTTAACCTGAGTTCGGCACTCTGACCATTATCCAGCTGGTCAATTTCCCACAGCACAGTTTTTGAAAATGAATTGTAGCTTGCCCTGCCCATCCCGGGAGTTATGATCTGCTGAAAATTCAATTCTTCGGGCAGGCCGTCCTGGACTTTAACCTGTGTGGCATTGGCAGCACCCTTATTACTTACCTTGATCAGGTATTCAAAGGTTTCATTGACAGTTACCGATCTGAATTCTGAATTTTTACTGACCACTAGGTCAGCATATTGAACCCCACCCTGATCGGCAACAATGACAACGGGATCTGAGATGTTCGAAGCGCATCCCTGTGCATTGAAAGAGATTACCGCATAACTTCCGGTTTGTGTAACTACAAATTCCTGCTTGCCCGCATTTACAATGGCTGTTCCATTCCTGATCCACTGGTAGGTAGCCGCATTCGAAGAATTGGCCTTTAATCTAACCGGAGATCCGGGTTTCATTTTTACCGTTTGTAAAGCAGGAGATTGCGCAAAGCCTGCCGTTGCAGTAAGCAGCAGCAGGCCATACACAAAACTTGTTATCCTGTTAAACATAGGTTGAAAATGATTACTATTTCTGAAGCGGGGCTTCAGAAATAGGTTTAAGAAACCGTAATTACTGGTGTTCCTGGTTTTGGTGCTGCTTTAATTTCCGCAGAGTCGGTTGCGGTACATACACCACTTGCCGGTGATTTTAACGTTTTGCCTGTAGCTGTTACATCAAATACCACATTAGAAACCACGGTATATGTGCCCACAGTAGTTGCTGTCATGTTGAATTTTTTAGGATCCGTACCATCTACTGCACCTGCTCCGGCTGTTGTTCCAGTCCAGTTATAGGCTAAAACTACTCCTGTTGGCAGCGTAGCACTATTCGCAATCGTTGCTGCCGCTGTTACTACAGTTTTTGTGGTATTTGTTGTTCCTTCAACGCAGTAGGCAGACGTTTCAGGGGTAACATCAACAGTAAATGCAGGAAGCATATAAATGTCAATCGCGTTAGAAACATCACCGGTACATGCCGCTGGATCTGCACTGACCACATGGGCTTTCCAAAAATGCTCACCAGTTGTGGTTAGGTCTGTCGTTCCGGTAACTAAAAGATTTGTACTGGATGCTGTTCCATTATATGTTAATGTTTGAGCGGTATAACTTGGAATCGGAGCGCCCGCAGCATCAACCTTCTGCCAGACTACCTTATCACCTGTCACTAGTACATAAGTGCCTGAATACGCTAAATTTACTTCTCCGGTACTACAAACATAAATGTCCGGAACAGCGGCAAATACGCCCAATGGCAGTACAAGCGTGAAGCATAGTGCCATTAATAATTTGATTTTTCTGTTGATAATTTTCATGATCTTTTAATTTTTAAGAGTTAAATAAATATTTATTGAGTTGTGATGTGCGGTGATCCTGGTTTGTGATTTACTTTCACAGTTACATTGGTTATCGTACTGCAGCCATTTGCAGTGATGGTGAATGCATAAGTCACGTTTACAGGCGAAAAGGTGGTGTTGATCAGCGTTTCATTAACCACATTGCTGCTGCCCGATCCTGCAGCGTTACTGATCCCGGAAACCGTTGCCCTGGTCCAGCTAAATGTGCTGCCAGGCGTATTGCTCAAGGCGGTATATGAAAATGAAATACCGCTGCAAACCATGGCGGTGGTACTGCTGGTTAATGTTGTGGCTGCTTTAACGGTCACACTTAAAGGGTATGTCTTGGTACAGCCTGTAGCCGTATTTTTTAAGGTGAGTGTTCCGGTATGCACACCTGCCGAAGCGGTATTTGGAAGCGTTAATGAAATCGGGCTAACCGGAAGATCTGCTGCGGTAACATTAGCAAATCCCGGGGTATTCCAAACGATGTCGTATTTTAACGTACCTGCGGAGGCAGCGGTATAAGGCAACGTTGCGGTTGTACTGCCAAAACATACATCTGCAATTGTACCGGGAGTAATTGATGGTAAAGGATTTACCGTAACCGTAACCGGAGTTCTTTCAGACTCACCAGCACAACCAATTACTGAGGCAGACACATAGTAAGTTGTTGTTGTAGTTAGTATTCCAGTGGTATAGGTAGCCCCAATTGTGCCGGTTCCACCGGATGATGCAGTGTACCAATGGAGTTCGTTACATGCACCGGTTGTAGCTGATAGGGTAGTGCTGTTTCCCGTACAGATGGTTTGTGCCAGGGCATTTAAGGGTGATAGCGTTGGTTTTGCTGGGGTTCTTCTCACCTCATACAAGTTCATCTGACCGATTAAAGAAAGTAGAGAGGTCATCGATATCTCTATTCTGTCAAATTTTTTGTCTGGAACAAGTGAGGTGGTTACCACATTGTTTCCCCTTAGTAAGGCCAGGAGATCAATGGACAATAGAGAACCCAGGTTAACGGCAGTTCTTGCAGTATCTCCGTAATAAGGGGTCATGTAAATATCGTTCAGTAAACTCAGGTCGATCAGTAAAGCTGGAGGAATGGAAAAGGTTACGGTTGCCGCATCACCAATCTTTGATGGGCCAGGAAAATAAACGGTTTCTTTTAATGTCGTTCCAACCCCGGCAACACCCATTGAAAATGTAGTGTAGGTGCTTTGGTTATTGTCTATGGAATTGTTGGGGCTAGTAACTGCACCGCCAAGAGTAAGCAATCCCGTTACGCTGGTCGCTGTGCCCAAAGCAGGATCACAGCTTACCCCATTCGTTTCATAAAAGCCATGGTAAACAAAGATCTGGCCTGTTCCAACCAGTACCGACGCATTCAATGCAATTCTAACCGCATTATAAGCTTCTGCCGAGGTAATTGCGAGGTATACAGACCCATCTATAGTGGTCAGGCTGCTTACCTTTACTTTGGCTGCAGCAATCTGTGTACCTACGCCTCCAGCGGCAGACGTTGCACCAGAATAGGCATAGACCGGTAAACTGGCGCCGCCAATCAGGCCAAGTAAATTGCTCACGCTGCTTCCGCCTATCTTTACATAGGTGGTGGTACCCGCAGTTATCGTAGCCGTAGTGAATTTTAACTCGATCCATGACTCTGCCGCGCCTGCTATAGTAGCCACGTTTAGCGTGGCATAATTGTTAACCGTACTGTTCAGGCCAACGGCATTATCCGGGTTTGCTACAGATGAGGTTGCCAATCCTGCATGTGTGTTACCATTTGACTGAAAGTTGGCATAGATACGGGTAGGGGCAGTACATTGGCCCATGGCAAAATTCATTCCGGCGGCCATTAGCAAAAACGTTACCGGGAGCGTTCTCAAAAACGTTCTCAAAAGTGTTAACGGAAATGTTCTCAAAAACGTTCTCAAAAACGTTCTCAGTAACGTTCTTGGGAACGTTATTGAGAGCCTTAACCTGAGCGTTGTTAGCCTCAAATGGAATGAATATGGAAATTTTACTTTACCCACTTTAGAGGAGATTAATTAATGCACAATCCACTCTGGCTTATTTTTAAGGGATAAATAATTTAGGTGTCGTACTGTATTTCAAACTTATTACAGAAAGCTGATGGATTTTTATTCATTACATTCAGTTTAAAGCCTTGTAAAGCCTGTAATTGTGAAAGTTATTCCAATCATATTTTTATTGACATTAACTTAAGTGTCTGATAATCAATGATTTTTTATAAATCAAAGAAATCATTCATTTTGTTCAATAGTTAATCTGGAAAACAGCTGCATTTAACTGAATTTTTAATGAATGGATTTCTTCCTGAAATGTACTTTTGGAGAAAGAAATTCGTTAAAAATTAACTTTTGACAATTGATCGATAAACCCTATCGGTTAGTCTCCATATCTTTGACCGATGATAAATTTTAATTTATTTAAGACAAAGAAAGCCCGGCAGTTAACTGCAGTATGGGGCATACTGATCTGGGCATTATTTTCCGGATCTGTATTTTCACAAACGGTGGATAAAAGTGATCCTTCTCCGGTTAAGTTTCCGGTGCCTAAGGGAATATCAAACCAGCTTTTTTATTTACAGAGAGATCCAAACATCAATACCATTATTTGTCAGCTTAACGTAGACAAAAAAGGAGAACTGAACAGGGAAGAGCCGATCCTGGTATATTGGATGCGGTACGAGGATGTTGGTAACGAAAAAAAGGACTTAACCTATATTCAGAAAAAATTTGCATATGGCATTCAAACCAAAGAGCTTGCTAAAGATCAGTATGAGCTAAGATTTGTTTCTCATAAAAAACTTCCGCTTTACCTGGTTAGATCAAGCGACGACAAAAAGTTCCATGTTTATGTAACGGTAAATAATAAAAAGCTCCAGGTAGACCGGATATTCATTAGGATTGAGGGTGGATCATTCTGGCTGCCCAATGTTAAATATGTAGAGATCAAAGGGACCAATACAGAAACGAATGCATTGGTTACTGAGCGGATCAAGGTTTAATAAACCGCTTTTAAATAAACAAGCCGGCTTATCAATGCGATAAGCCGGCTTATTTATTTATGGTATAAAGTATTTAGCTTTCCAATAGTTCTGCTGCTGCTTTATCCAGAAACCAGGTCACACTTCCATCAATTGGAACGATCAGCTGAGTAGGATATAAGTCCGTATTTTTTTCCTGATCTTCAATAACATGTTTTACAGCATTGGCTTTTGATTCACCAAATACCAGGAATGCTACGTTACGCGCTTTGTTAATAAGTGGTGCAGTAAAGCTGATCCTGTAGGTAGATAGCTTTTCAACAAAAACAGAATCTGCTTCAACTTCTTTGCTTTTTAGAATGGTTGTACCAGGAAACAGGGATGCGGTATGTGCATCATCGCCCATGCCAAGCAATATCAGGTCAAATACAAGATCCGTACCTTTAAAGTGATCAGCAATTGATTTGGTATATTCAATTGCGGCTTTTTCAGGTGCCAGGGCAGTGTTTACATAAAAGATGTGGTCTTCGGTAATTCCAAGAGGATCCAGGATAGACCGCTTGGCCATTAATCCGTTGTAACTTTCATGATCAGGCAGCACATTCCGTTCATCGCCAAAAAAGAAATAGACCTTATTCCAGTCAATCTGATCTTTATAGGTTGTTGCAAGTGATTCATAAAGTGCTTTTGGAGAATTGCCCCCGGTAAGTACAAAATTAAAACGGCCACGATCAGCAATAGATTGATTGGCCAGGGTTACAATGTAATCTGCCAGGTCTTTTAGCAATTCAGCTTGTGTCTTATAGATCAGTAAATTCATTAATCTTTATTTAATGGTAAGGTAAACCAATGAAAGCCATCTCTGGCAATTAATGCCTCCGCATCCTCTGGTCCCCATGAGTCTGCCGTATAATTCGGGAAGCTTAATGATTTTTTACTTTCCCAGGCATTCACTACAGGCATCAATAGTTCCCAGGCACTTTCTACCTGGTCTGCACGCATGAATTGGGTTTGATCACCAGTCATAACGTCCAGCAGTAAGGTTTCGTAAGCTTCGGGAGTTTCAGAGCTGTAGGTTCCATTGTAATCAAAAACCATGTCAACCGGATTTAACACCATATCTAATCCAGGTCTTTTTGCCTGAACTTGCAAGCGGATGCTCATTTCTGGCTGAATGCTGATGATCAGCCTGTTTTGCTGCCAGTGTTCTGTTACCGCTGCCGGGAATATATGGTGAGGAACATCTTTAAACTGGATCGTAATTAAAGAAGAGGTTTGGAATAACCGTTTACCGGTGCGTACATAAAATGGTATTCCCTGCCAGCGCCAGTTGTCAACAAAGAACTTAATTGCTGCAAATGTTTCTGTATTTGAGTTTGGATCAACACCATTTTCATGACGGTAACCCGGAACTTCTTTTCCTTCAACCCATCCTTTGGTATATTGTCCGCGTACGGTACTAAAGCGGATGTCTTCCGGACTAAACGGACGCATGGCCTTTAATACATCTACTTTTTTATTCCTGATCTCATCAGCATCAAAATTAACCGGTGTTTCCATACCGATCAAACACAACAACTGAAGCAAATGGTTTTGGATCATATCCCTTAATGCACCGGCACCTTCGTAATAACCACCTCTATCGCCAACGCCAAGTTGTTCGGTTACAGAGATCTGAACATGGTCAATATAGGTACGGTTCCAAAGTGGCTCAAGAAATGAATTTGCAAAGCGGAAAGCCATGATATTCTGTACGGTTTCTTTACCCAGGTAATGATCAATACGATAGATCTGCTTTTCTGTAAATATTCCGGTAAGGATGCAGTTCAGCTCTTTTGCAGTCTCCAAATCTCTTCCAAAAGGCTTTTCAATCACAATCCGGCAATTGTCTTCCGTACCTGCAAGCTCATATTTAGATAAACATTTTGCAATTAAAGGGAATAGGTTAGGAGCAACAGCAAGGTAATAAACTACTTGTGTAGTGGGTCCAAACTCCTGTTGGTATTTCTCAATGGTACTTTTAAGATCACCAAAAGTTTCAGGCGCTTCAACATCAACAGGGCTATAAAAGACATGTTCTGCAAATTTGCTCCATTTTTCTTTCTTGACCTTACCAGATCTGGAAAAGCTGTTTACCCCTTCCATAATGGTATCTCTAAACTTTTCATCAGTAAGCGGTCTGCGTGCAGTTCCAATAATGGCATATTTTTCAGGCATATAGCCATCAGAATACAAATTATATATAGCAGGCGCAAGCTTGCGCATATTTAAGTCACCGGTACCACCAAATATTACTATGATTGTGGGATTGAGGTTGATGCTTGTTTTCATTTTTTGAATTTTTTTATTAAATGATCAGAGGGGAATATTAATCGAGGTTCTTTGAATTCCAGTCGGCATGAAAAATTCCCTCAGCGTCTATCCGTTCAAAGGTATGCGCACCAAAAAAGTCTCTTTGTGCCTGCGTTAAATTGAGTGGTGAGCTGGCTGTTCTCAGGGAATCATAATACGTTAATGCAGAAGCGAAACAAGGCACAGCAATGCCATTCTGAATGGCGGTGATTACCACTGCTCTCGTTCCTGGTAAGATGTCTTTAAGCTGCTGCTGAATACTTTCATCTGCATACAAATGCGGAAGGGCAGGTTGTTTTGTATAGGCCTGATAAATATCTTCCAGTAATTCAGCACGGATGATACAACCGCCGCGCCATATTTGAGAGATTTCCTTTAAATTAAGTTCATACTTAAATTCTACAGAGGCTTGTTCTAAAAGATGAAGTCCCTGGGCGTATGAAGTAATCATTGCAAAATAAAGTGCTTGTTCCAGCAGGATCTCAAAAGCACTGCTGTCTTCAATTTTAATCCCTTCATGCGGAAGCGATTTGGAAAGAGATACGCGTAATGCTTTGAATTTCGAAAGATCACGTGCGCTTACCGATTCATTAATGGTTGGAATCGGCAACTGAAGATCCATAGAAACCTGTGAGGTCCATTTTCCAGTTCCTTTAGATTTGGCTTCATCCTTAACATAGTCCAGTAAAAAGCCACCGGTTTTCTCGTCTTTAACTTTAAAGATGTCCTTGGTCACTTCAAGGAGGAATGATTTTAATCTGCCATTGTTCCATTTTTCAAATAAGGCATAGATCTGATCGTTATTATAACCCAGACCATTCTTCAGCAGGTCATAAGTTTCGGCAAGCAGCTGCATCATTGAATATTCAATACCGTTGTGTACCATTTTAACAAAATGTCCGGAAGCACCGGGGCCGATATAGGTTACACAAGGATCTCCGTTCACTTTTGCAGAAACGGCTTCAAGAATTGGTTTTACCGCCTCATATGCTTTTTTGTCCCCGCCAGGCATCATACTGGGCCCAAAACGGGCACCTTCTTCACCTCCGGAAATTCCCATTCCAAAGAAATGGATGCCCTGATCGGCCAGTTCAGTGGCTCTTCTGCTGGTGTCGGTAAAATGAGAATTACCGCTGTCGATAATCATATCATCTTTCTCTAAAAGCGGAACAAGCTCTTTGATCACACTATCCACAATGGCACCTGCAGGTACCAAAAGCACAATTCTTCTTGGCAGCTCCAGGCTCTGTATAAAATCTTCCAATGAGTCAAAACCGATCAGGCTATGGCTTTTACCATCTTCCTCCAGCTTTTTTAACATTTTAGGATCCTTATCATATCCCGTTACCTTAAATCCATTGTCGGCCATATTTAGCAATAAATTGCGTCCCATGGTTCCAAGACCGATCATTCCTAACGTGTACTTATTATTCATTGTGTGCTATTTATTATTTGGGTAATTGGTATAAACATGGTACTTCTCTGCTACTTCCCACAGTTTTGCACCTCCGGTTATCCCATCTTTGTTCGTAACCAGTTTAATGTTGTGATCAAGTTCAAAATTGATGTGTTTAGAGTTGCCTCCTCCTATATATAAGGTATCGTAATTGAAAACGGTCTTGTAGATCTCAATGATCCTTTTCAGGCGCTCGTTCCATTCTTTTTTGCCAATCTTATCAAAAGATTTGGTTCCGATATAATCGTCGTAGTCCTTAGTTTTTGTAACCGGAAGATGTGCCAGTTCAAGGTGGGGGAGCAGTTCGCCGTCAAACGTCAGTGCAGTTCCAAAGCCGGTACCTACCGTAAAGACAATTTCGAATCCTTTGCCGCTCACAATGCCTAAGGCTTGCTGGTCTGCATCGTTAATTAAACGAACAGGCTTACCCAGCATATCACTTACCTGTTGGGCAAGATCAACATTTGTCCATTTGTTCTTAGCCAGGTTTGGTGCGGTTTCTACTTTGCCGTATTTAACATATCCCGGAAAACCAATGGAGATCTTATCAAAGTCGCCATTTAATTCCAATACCAGTTCCTTAACACATTTAAGGATCACTTCGGGGGTGGAGTTAACAGGGGTGGCTATCTTTTTAAATTCAGATTTCAATTCGCCGTCAGCGGTTAATATACAAGCTTTAAGGCTGGTTCCACCAATATCTATGGAGAGGATGTTACTGTTATTTTCTTTTTTTTCCTTAACTGGCATATTTGTTTTTTGAGTATAAAAGCCTGTCTTTTTTAATATAGATCAAAATAACAAATTTTCATTCATTAAATAGGTTATGTTATTGTTTTAATATGGTAATAATTACGGATGGGTGATAAAAACATAAAAACACATTTAAACCGATACAAGCTGAGCATACAATCTGTCTCATTATCAAATCATAATGTTTAAAAAAAATAGTGTAAAATATTTGTAATTAATATTTTCTTTCGTATCATTGTTATAGGTAAATCGATTTAACACACATAAGGTCATTTATCAAAACCATTTATATAACCAATATAAACCAAATTATGAACCTAACATTTACACAAACTCCCTGGGGTAGTTCTGCCCTTATCTTTTACCATTACTTTTCCGAACCTCAATTAATTGGATTTTCAACTGGATCTTAGCATTTTTTTAATCAGCTAAAACCAGCTAAATCGATTTAATCTAATTTTGACATTCTATATGCGACAGAACCTGCATCCAGCGGGGGTATTAACGACGCACGTATAATTCAAAGTATAGCACTGTACAATCCATTCTTAAAAGATTTTCAATCAGTTAATACTTAATTATCTGTTATGCGCTTTATTGCAACTATAACGTTTTCGGGACTGTTGTGTTTAACAACATCATCTTTCGGTACCACTACCGGATATACCCATGTGCCGGGGTATGCTTCACTGTTAAATAGTCAGTTACAAACAGATACGGCTAAAAATAAAAAAGCAGACACAAGTACAGTAGATACTGCACTTCTAAAACTATCGCCACAGCGTAAATCCGGTCTTTTAGAACTTAAGTTAAAAAGTACAAAAATTAATCCGGAGAAGCTGCTCACTTACCCTGCCGTATCCATACAGCAATATTTAAAAGGACAAGCTGCTGGTCTCTATGTTCAGGAAACATCCGGTGAGCCCGGCACCATGCAGAACATGTTCATGCATGGAACTTCACAGCCCTTGTTCTCCGCCAGAGAGCAGTTTCAAACCCAGCCGCTTATTGTTCTGGATGGGGTAACACTGGTTGGTGAACATCCCTTTTCATTTGACATCCAACAATACAAATTTAACAGGATCGGGCCGGCAACAAACCTGCTCACCAATATTGATATGGAGAATATTGCATCCATAGAAGTATTAACAGATATTGCAGCAATTGCAGCGTATGGACCCAGAGGGATCAACGGCGTGATTGTTTTGGTATCTAAAACACCAGATAAGGCAAACCAGATTGCTTTTAATTCGTTTTTCAGTGTGGGCCAGCGCCCGCAGGTTACCACCATCAACGGTAAATATGAGAATGCATTCAGAAAGCAATTCTACGATAAGTATACCGCTGCAGGTCGTTTTTCTGAAGACGATACCTATCCGCTGTATTTGAGTGACTCTTTGAGTAACTCCTATTATGGCCCCTCTAACTGGACTGATCTTTATTACCGTAATTCCATTTCTCATAATGTAAATGCAGCCATTTCCGGCGGTGTTGAGCGTGCAAACTTTCGTTTCTCTTTAGGGAATGTCCGCAATCAGGGGGTAGCCGATAAAACCGTATTAAACCGTTACAGTACCCAGTTTAACATCAATATGAAACCGCTGCAATGGCTTACCTTCTCTGCATTGGTGAACGGAAACCGGGTAGAACGATTGCGGAACAGAAACCAGCGTGACCGTTTTGGCCAGATGAATTATGTGCCCGATCTAAGTACCCCGTTAAGTCCCAACAAAGAGATGTACGGCAACTTCTTAAGCAATACTGATAATGGTTTTGATGACAATAAAACAAATATACTGGAAGGCTCTGCCAGGATGGCCATCAATGTAGGTACATTCAGCTTTGCATCCAGGTTTGGTGCAGATTATAATGAAGGTTACAGAGATCTCTTTTATCCTAAAACCTTGCTGGAAGGTAATAGTTATGCTTCCAATTATTATGGATTTAATCAGCGCCTGATCTTTGACAATACCGCCATGTATGATCTAAAGCTCAACTCTTCACATAACTTTCATTTTGAACTCGGACAGTCCATTACCTGGGATACCTATAAATACAATTATGGTTATGCCTATAAGGGATTTAATGAGTTCATCAAGCTAAACCTGCTTGATGGTGGCGGCGGTTCAAGTGCCTTTCCAAAACAATTGCTTTATAAGTTCCTGGATAAGACAGAAAATAACCTGCTGTCGTTTTATGGAAGAGCCGTGTATAATTTCAAAGATAACTATACATTGTCTGCCCTTGTACGTGCAGATGCGTCTTCAAATGCCCAGCCAACAAGCCGCTGGTTTGTATCCCCTGTCTTGTCTGCAGCCTGGAACGTTAAAAATGAGCTGTTAAGTACAAATGACCTGTTTAATCAGTTTAGCATTCGTGTAAGTGCCGGAAGATTAGGGCGGATTGAACATTTTGACAATTCCGCTCAGGGTCCGCAATATACCGCAGAACTTGGCTTTACCGGTAACATAACAACTCCCGGATACAACGCATTTGCAGGATTAACCAGGCCATATACCTATGGATGGGTAGGTTATGGGATTCCATGGGCCTATGCAGACCAGTTAAACATTGGTACAGACATCAGTGTACTTAAAGACCGCCTGCGTTTATCGGTTGACTTCTACACCAAAACAGATAAAAATCAATTGCTGGGATTACCTTCTTATGCAGAATATGGATACACCCAATCTTTTGAAAGTGGGATGTCTGTAAATAATAAGGGAATTGACCTAACCATTTCCGGAGACGTGTTCAGCACCGGTAAATTCTCCTGGACACCAGCACTAAACCTAAACTTTAATGCCAATAAATTAATGGCACTACCCAGAAACCTGGATCAGATCATCATCAATGATAAGATGCTTAAAGTTGGTGAGCCGATAGATCAATACTGGCTGTTTACCAATGAAGGCATATATACATCGGATGCAGATGTTCCAGTAGTTAACGGGGTACCTATGAAATACAATGGCATCACCTTAAAAGCCGGTGATCCAAAATGGAAAGATCTGAATGGCGACAATGCCATTGATTTTAATGATAAATCTTTAAACGGTAATGCGCTACCGAAAGTTGCCGGTGGTTTTAATAACGACTTCAAATATGGCAACTGGAATTTCGGGGTTAACCTGTATTTCAATATAGGCAGACAGCTGATCAATCAGGAAATGGCAAACCGTTTTGACTTCATCAACCAGGAAAGCGGAAATACCATTAATTCAGTGAAAGAGATCACTTTCTGGGAGAAAAGGGGCGACTTTAGCAAATACCCGATTTATAACCCATGGAGCACCGTAATCCCTTACCGGATTGATCAGGATCTATTCCTGGAAAATGCTTCTTTCCTGAAATTGAGAACCGTTACTGCAGGTTACGACTTGAGCAGCTGGTTCAATTCCAAAAGCAAAAGACCAGGTAAGCTTTACGTGTATGCAACCGCAAACAACCTGTTTACACTAACAAATTATACCGGGCAAGATCCTGAACTGGTAAGCTATACCGGATATGACAATGGCTATGGTATGACCATACCAAAAACATATACACTGGGTATACGCCTTGGATTATAGACTTAATTACTGAATCGAATTATACAATTATAGAAATTGATAAATGAAAAAGATAATATTAGGTAGCCTCATTTCCTTATCCTTACTTTCTGCGGGTTGCAAAAAAGCAATTGAGATAGATTCAAAAAGGGTAGTTGGAGAAAAGAACATGTGGCTGGTACTTGAAGATACCAGGGCTGCATTGATCGGTACTTACGGGTTAACCCGGGCGGCTCTTGCCGATAATAATGCACACTGGTTATATGGCGATGTAAGACCTGGAGAATTTACCGTTACAAACCGCCAGGATTTAAAAGCAATTGTAGACAACAATCTGAATGCATCATATTCAGCAGTTGAAGCACTTTCTAACTGGAGAAGATGGTATGCCGTAATCAATTCGGCCAACCTGTTCCTGGAAAGGGTAGCAGAGGTTAAGGCAAAAGATCCGAGATATACAGAAAACAATATGACGGTTGACATTGCCCAAATCCGTTTTTTAAGGGCTTTTGCTTATTTTTATATGGTTCGGATCTGGGGCGATGTGCCTTTGATCGTATCCTCTCATGACGGACAATTTGAAAATGTAAAAAGAGAAAGCCAGCAAAAGGTTTTAGCCTTTGTAGAATCTGAACTGATCGCTGCTGCCGCATTGCTTCCCTATAAATACAGTGCAAACGATATACAGCAGCCAGGCCGGTATTACAATGAAGATGAGACACGCTGGGCGGGTGCGCTGGCACGTAAGCTAACCGCTTATGCCATACTCACACATGTGGCTGCATGGCAGGGTAACTATCCCAATGTGGCTACCTACAGTAAGTTCATTATGGATAACTATGGTAAAGGCGGCAACGGATTTATCAGCACCGATGAACTGACCAGGGCCAATGGTTTCTTTAATGAGAAAAAGAACAACCACCTGCTTGGATTTAACTTCGACTTTGGTCACGTCGATGCGTCTTTTACAGGCCATATTGAAGAGATCACCCTGGCCAGCCCGGTAGTGAATAAACCGCTTCCTGATATTTACCTGAGTAAAGACTCCATTCTTTCCGTTTTTAACGAAGCAAAAGATCAGCGCTTTAGTCTGGATACTTTAGGACAGCCAATCAATGCCAGGTACTTTACCAATTTTAATGGTAAATACCCGATCTTTAGTAAGATCAAAGTGATCCAGGGCGGAAGTACCGATCCAACATTCCGAATTTTCGGTAGTGCCATTGTCGTTACCAGGCTTGAAGATATCGCCTTGCTCAGGGCAGAAGCACTCGCCGTTCTTGGTGAACGTGACGGCGCCATTGAGATCTTAAATAACAACATCAGAAGAAACAGGGGGCTTGACAATTACAACCCTTTAATTAACGGTAATCTCATCGATGCCATTTTTAAAGAGAGACAACGCGAACTCATGGGTGAAGGACACCGCTGGTATGACCTGATCCGTTATGCGAAAATAAGGACCACCATGCCTAAAATTAACCGGCTGATAGAAAATGGCGGGATCTACTGGCCAATTTCCAGAAACCTGATCATCCAGAATAATTTACTCACTCAAAATTCTCATTGGAAGTAATTAAGCAGATATGAAAAAGCTACATAAAATATTCAGTCATATATTCATCTTATTGTTCTTTGCTGCATTAGCCCTGCAGAGCAGCTGTACAAAGGATCAGGGTTTTTATGAAAATGAACAGGTTCCGGAAGAAGCGGTATTAAATACCTACGATTATTTGAAAAGTAAAAGAGGCGTGTATGACTCCCTGCTGTTTGTAATAGACAGACTTGGACTTGCAGATACATTAAGGAACAATAAGATCACCTTATTTGCGCCAACCAATGCAAGTTTTAAACTGGCCATTACCAATTTAAACAACCTGCGGAAAAATACAGGAAAAACATCCCTGTTCCTTGCAAATATAGATACCCGGCATTTAGATACCTTGATGACCAAATACATCATCAGGGGGAATTATCCGTCAGATTCATTGACCAAACAGGATGGGATGATGTTCTACGGTGTCAAATTTAAACGGATGATGCATGCCAAACTAACGTCTTCCACATCGTCAGGATATCTTGGAGGCGGACCACAGTACATCATACTTGACGATACCAAACAAAGTATCTTCAACAGAAACTGGGTATCTACAAATACCGGTTCCATCAATATCAAGACAACAAATGGTGTGGTACATATTGTTGAACCCAATCACGTATTCGGATTCGACGAATTTGTAAGCCGGATCACTTTTATACCAAAGGTGCGTACCCCTTATTATGGCGTTCCTTTTGAAATTCCGGGAACGATCAATGCCATCGATTTTGATTTTGGCGGTGAAGGTATCGGATATTCTGATGCAGATCCTCAAAACAGAGGCAATCGTTATCGCAGTGCAGAAGGTGTTGATATCGAGTTCTTTGGTACAACCGGATTTAATATCATGGAAACCGTAACCGGAGAATGGCTTTCCTACAGCATCAATGTGGCCGTAGCCGGAGATTATACATTGGACATGCGGGTGTCTACGCCAGATAGCGGCAGAAAACTAAGCGCTGAAATTGATGGCGTCAATGTAACCGCAGGAACCATGAACGTACCAAATACCGGTGGATGGCAAAACTGGCAGTCTGTAAAAAAGGATATCACCTTAACAGCTGGCAGACATATATTTAAGATGAATGTAGCAACAGCAAGATTCAACATATACCAGTACATTTTTACAAAGAAAAACTAGTATCGGAGAATAGCTATGAAATTTCAATTTGATAAACAGATGATAAAAGCATTAAAATATAAACCACTAATCCTAAGCCTGGTCCTTCTTAGCTCAGTTGCGGCAGCGCTTACCGGATGTAAAAAGATCTTTGATCTGCCCGAGGAAAAGGAATTCCTGAGCAACAAGATCAATTACGGAAATAAGGTCTTTGAACCCGTTTTGGGAAGAACCTCTTTGATGGGAAACCTGAACACCGATAATTCTACGGTACCTCTGAAATTTGAGATCGTAAATGCGCGGTATGGCGATGGAAGACCGTATAACGACATCTTTCAGGTTCAAAAAACATACGTTTGGACAGCACCCTATGATGGTCTTGAAACCTCACTGGCCCAGATCGAAGCAAAAAGAAAGCTCGAAGATCATCCGATGTTTGAAGTAAGATCGTCAGGTCAGTTTATCATGTGGCAGTCCTCCACTAATGACCTGATCGCTCCAAGACCGGCAGACAGCAGTAACCTGGAGCAGGACAAACGTTTGTTTGATCTTAAGATCACCAATGTAGGTGGTGAGATCATTCTTAAGAATTTTCAGATCAGACCCTGGAGAGAACGCCTTTATGAACCTTCAACAGACATTAATCCGTATACCGGTAAAACAGCAAGAGATCCTAATGATCCTAAAAACCCGAATAAACGCGACTATATTACGCCTGGGTTTAATAATGTGATCGGTGTTGAAACCAACCGCGGACTGGTAAATGATGCGACAAGAAAAGATCTTGTGGTTTATATCCGTCCATTTACCGGGGGAACAGGAAACTCGTTAAGATTTAAGTTCTTAGGCAAAGATTCATTACCCATAAACCCGGTGTTTTTCAATGAAACCAAGTGGGACTTTATTGTGCATGGTTTCAATAAGGTCATGACTCCGCAGTATGTACAATATGATGTTGCTTATCCGATCCCGGTAATCAACCTGGGTACAAAATATGCACCAAGCGGTTCACAAGCCAGATCAATCTTCTCCTATTCGAGAAGAGGCTTTGGTGGAACCATGACCACAGCGAACATAGAACTTAATTATAATATTTTTAAAAAGGGTGACTGGGAGATCGTATTTCACTTCCGCCGGGAAAATCCAAAATTTCAAGACGAATAATTTATGTTAGGATTTAATATTATGAGAAAAAATATACTCTTTTTATCGATCATGTTTTGCGCCCTGATGATCAATACCCTCCAGGCACAAACAACAAAAATAGTGCTTAAAGGTATCGTCTCAGAAAGGGCAACGAACCTGATCATGCCTGGAGTATCCATCAGTACCGGCAAACCAGGTAAAGTAATCGCTGTAACCAACGCAAAAGGAGAATTTTCAGTAGCTGTTGATGAAGGTGCAACACTAACCATTACCTATACCGGATTTAATCCGCAAATCATCAAACTGAAGGCCGATCAAACTACCTTGAATGTGTTGATGACAGAATCCAATAACCAGCTTACAGAAGTTGTTGTTCGTGGTTATCAGATCAGGTCTAAAGAAACCAGTACAGGATCTTCTTTTACCATCTCGGGAGATCAGGTACAGGACGTTCCGGTATCCAACGTGGAGCAACTCCTTCAGGGTAAAGTAGCTGGTTTAAATATCCAGGTAAATACCGGGGCACCAGGCTTTAGGGGCTCCGCAGCCATACGCGGTCTAAGTACATTGACCGTAACCGGTACCGGTGACGATTCATTTCTTCAGCCTACCTCTCCGCTGTACGTAATTGATGGGGTTCCTATCGATGCAGATAAGGCGGCAGAATATGGTTACAATACGTTAGGTCCAGGGGTGAGCCCGCTTTCCCTGATCCCGCAGGAAGATGTGGCAAGTTTAGAGGTATTGAAAGATGCACAGGCTACTTCGCTGTACGGATCAAGAGGTGCCTACGGGGTAATTATCATCACCACCAAAAGAGGAAATTCTAAAATACCAAGAGTTCGTTATACCACTAACTTTTACGTAAATACGCCTCCAAAGTTAAGAGAGACGCTGGGCGGTAACTCAGAACGCCAGTCTAAGATTAACCACATTCTTGCAAATGCAATCAATGAAGATGATTTTGACAGATTAACCAGAACGTTTTTCCTGGCAGATAGTTTAAATGACTATTACAACAACTCAACCAACTGGCAGGGCATATTCTTCCAGAGTACCTATAACCAAACGCACAACCTGGCGTTGGACGGTGGTGATACCAAATTCAACTATAAGACCAATATTGGTTATTCCAGTGAAAAAGGTGTAATTAAAAATACGGGCTATGACAGGTACAACATGAATATGAACATGGAGTATAATCCTACAGAACGTTTTAGATTTTTTGCCGCTGTAAATGGTGGGGTAGGTAAACAAAATAAAGGAAATGGAAGCGGTCTGCTTCAAACCGGGGTAGCCAGTAACGGACAGGCATCCTCCCTGTTACCAGGCCCGTCGTTCTTTCAGTCCAGTGCCGGAACGCTTGCTTCCTTACGGACATTGAACAACAACGATTCCAGGAATATCCGCGCAAATATTGATGCCCGGTTCCAGATCATCCCCGGCTTATGGGCAGCAACCAGTGTGAGTTATGATTATACCTCCGATAACGAGGATACCTTTACACCCGCTGCTGCTGCCAATCAATTTGCAAGGGTATATTCATTTAACGGAAGAAGTTCCAACCTGTACAACAGAAATAACCTTTCCTATTCAAAGACATTAGGTACCGACCATAATATTTTTGTAAACGTATTTAATGAGATGTCTAAAGAAACCGGACAAGCCGGCCTGATTGAGCAAGTTAAAACGGCGAATGATCAGTTCCAGGGACCACTTGGTTTTGATGCCTATTTCTCAAGAGGGGGAGGGGTGCTTCCAAACTTTAAGAACAGGCACCTTGCATCCTTTGCCGCTGCATTTTCTTACGATTATAAAAAGAAATATATCATTGACCTTTCTTACCGGTTGGATGGATCTTCATTAAGCGGATTAGAAAATCCATATTCTAAAAACCCTTCCATAGGTTTCAGATGGAACTTTAACAAGGAAGCCTGGTTTAAAGATCAAAGCTGGCTTTCCTATAGTGCCTTTCGTTTAACCTGGGGACGTAACGTGATCCCTAATGGAAACCTGCAAAGCATTTATGGATTGTACAACATCAAAGGTACTTATAACAACAATCCTGCAATTGGAATAGACTACGGTGCGGTACCAAATCCAACATTAAAACCAACAACAACCTCCCAATACAACCTGGGATTTGATATGGGATTTTTTGACAGCAGGATTGAGCTGAACTTTGATACCTATTTTAAAAAGGTAGATAATCTTTTGGTAGACAGATACCTAAACAATACTACAGGATTTGAAAGGGTATTAAGTAACGATGGCGGTATTATAAACTATGGTTATGAACTGGCGGTTATTTTCAGGCCATTGCCAAGAAGCAACCCGTTCGATTGGTCCATCTCGTTAAATGGAGCAATAAACAGGGACGTTCTAACCAAGCTTCCGGCAGAATACAACGGACAGTACATCCGCAGGGATGGAAGTCAGTACATCGTAAACCGCGTTGGAAAAAATACCTTCTCTAACTTCCTGATCATTAATCAGGGTGTATTCGGTACAGATGCCAATGTTCCGGTAGATCCGGTTACTGGTTTGAAATATCAGACAGGAGGCCGCTTTTTTCAAGGTGGCGACCCGATCTTTAAGGATGTGAACGGTGATTATATCCTGGATAATCAGGATTATCAGATTACAGGTAACTCCATGCCTTTAATTACAGGCGGACTCTCCACCAACGTGAACTATAAGGGATGGGGCTTAAATATATATGGATCATTTACCTTACTGCGTACCATTTTAAACAATGCACTGGCAGATCGTTTCAGGATCATGAGTGATCCGTTCGACATGAGATCTGTTGTGCCGCTGGATGATCTGGATACCTGGAAACAACCAGGAGATAATTCAAAGTATCCATATGCCTACGATTACGCCAGGTACGGACAGATCAATCCATTCAGGTATGACCAGACCTTATGGGCAGAAGAAGGATCTTATTTTAAATTTAACACGATCACCCTGTCTTATCGCTTTACCAAGCAGTTGGCCAAAATAGTCGGTTTAAATAATTTCAGAACCTATATATCAGCAAATAACCTGATTACCCTATCGCCTTACAGCGGGCCAAATCCGGAAAACGTAACTGCCTTAGGCAGGGATGCTTCGAATGGATACCCGGTACCGCGTACCTATAACATTGGTTTTAATGTGGAGTTTTAATAATATGGATATGAAAAAATATATAGCTTGCTTCTTTTTTGTATGGTGTGGCATCAGCCAGTTCAGTTGTAAAAAGTTTCTGGATGTTAAGCCATTAGATAAGCTTACCGGTAATAATTTTTACCAAAATAAAGAAGATGTCGAGGCAGTCATCAATGACATGTCGCGCATGATGTTCGATAAATTTAATGAAACACAATTTGTGGGTGCAACCGGTGAATACAGATCTGGTGAAGTAAAACATGAACCCGCTTCCGATGGTGGCCCAATCCGCAGGTGTGTAGAAATTGCGGGTACAAACAACCTGCTGGAACTGATGTCTAATGGAACCTGGAACAACACGTATCATTTTGAAAGGATCACCCAGTGGATGACCTATTACAAAATTATCCAGGCTGCAAATATTTTGGTATTTAAGCTAAACGAAGGAATCCCTGCATTATCTGCTGTTGAAACCAAGCAGTATTTAGGGGAAGCAAAATTTGCACGCTGCCTGGCCTATTTCTTTATGGTTCGCCTGTATGGAGATGTGGTGTATTATACCGATGCCTATCACATCGAAGCACTTCCGCGTGAAAGCATGGTTTCGGTATTCAATAAATGTATTGCAGATCTGAAAAGCAATATGAATGATATGCCATGGGGATTTTCTGATCCCGCTCAAAAGGGGGTACGTGCCAGCAGGGGTAGTATTATTGCATTAATCATGAACATGAACATGTGGAATGCAGGTTTTGATGGTTCTAATGCAACCAAATACTGGAGGGAAACCGCAGAAATGGGAGATGTACTGATCAAAAGTAATGCCTACAGATTGCTGCCTTTAACCGAATGGGCAGTAGTGGCAAGGGGAAGATCGGATGAAAGCTTGTTTGAGCTATTCCGTACCGTTAATTACGGTGATTACGTTTGGCCGGGAGCTCCCATATCAGATATGTTTATCCATTTCCCATATAAACAGCCTCAAAGCAGGTTTCAGCTTAGCTACGCTTATTATAAAGCGGAATATATGCAAAAGATCTTTCCGGAAACAGACCCTGATAAACGCAAAGATGCGTGGTTCCAGAACATGTATGCAAATACCGGAGAGTTCCTGTTGTTAAAGGTTGCTATGAACAAATATACCGAAGGTACAGAAGATAATAACCCGGAAAATACCTTTCAGATCTTCCGCTATGCAGATGCCATCTTATTGCGTGCCGAAGCATTGGCCAATCTGAATGAAGATGTTGATGCTTTAACCGCCCTGAACATGGTTCGGAAACGCGCAGATGCGCCAAATTATATTGGCACAGGCCAGGAGTTGAAAGACTTTATCTTCAATGAACGTTCCAGGGAGTTATTTGGAGAAGGGGTTTTGTACTTCGACCTCATCCGTACAAAAAGAATATTAACCAGGACCTGGACATCAAACCCGTTAACACTGGATCAGTTTAACCGTGGCGGATGGACCTGGCCTATTGATGGTGCAGCAAGAGATAATAACCCTTTTATGGTCTTAAATACCTATTGGACAAACGGAGGCATTTAATGCCGGTAAAAACAAATGATATGAAAAATTCAATATTAAATTATTTCAATTTACCCTTTGTAATCGTAGCAGGCTTGCTCCTTGTATTGTCCTCCTGCGCAAAAGATTCTTATTACAGGGATGGTGGTAAAGCAAATCCAATATTTGATGGCAATATGCTGGAGTTTCTCCAGTCTAAACCAAAAGAGTTCGATACCATTGCACAAGTGATCAAGCTGGCAGGTATGGAAGAAGTCTTTAAAAATGAAGAACTTACTTTCTTTGCACCCAACGACAAATTTATCCGGCAAACCATACGCCGCTTAAATCCGGAGCTGCGTACACTATACCTGGATACTATCAAAACTTTAGCAGATATTAAACCAGAGATCTGGAGAAAATACCTTTCCCGGTACCTGTTTAAGGGCAAGAATAAACTGGCAGATTATTCTCAGATAGATTTCGATCTGATCAATACCTTTCCCGGACAAAACTATTTCTCCTACAACAATGCCGTTTTAAATATTGGGGTAATTTATGAGTCTGCCAATGGGGTTAAATATTTAGGCTACAGAAGACTGGTCATTAACCACATTCCCGATATCTCTAAACCGAGGGACAACTGGCAGGGGGGAACTGTTTCCTCTTCAGACATCCAGCCGTCCAATGGTGTAGTTCATACGCTGGTTTGGGAAGGAAGGCTTTTTGGTTTCGATTACAACGATTTTTATCAGGACGTAATTTTCTCCAAAAGGTAACCACGGCCAAAACCATGTATATAATTGACAGATCTAATCCAATCCATATGAAATTTAGAATTATAGTTTTTGCGTATCTCCTGCTGGTTCTTGCCGGATGCAAAGAAACAGAAGAAGTATTCGACCCTCCTTACCAGGGTGGAAAAGAAGCCCTCGGCATTAAAATAAATGAAACACAATTGCCTGTGCCTGCAGAAGGGCTGCCGGGAAGTACCGTGCAGGTTGCCGCTACAGGATTACTCCCGTATAAAGATAAACTGGTGTTTATGTTTAACGGAGAACCTGCAGAAGTACTCGAAGTAACCACCACAGGAATTAAGGCTAAGGTGCCAAATAATGCAAGTTCTGGTGTTACCTCGGTAATGGTGGATGATAAGATCATATTCGGCCCCATCTTTAAAGTTCAGGGACTGATTGCCTTTGACCCAACCTTTAGGGTAATAAACGGAACAAATGCAGAGATTAATCAATATCTGGAATTGCCTGAAGGAAAATACTACTTTGTAGGCGGCTTTACCAATTACGATAACAAAGGAGTTGTTGTACCTATAAACCGGATTGTCAGGACCTCACTTGATGGTGATATTGACCGTACACTGCGTTCTGGTTATGCAGCCAATGGCCCATTGGACGGGATCGTTCCACTTGGAAACCAGTTCATCATTAGCGGAAGCTTTAGCGGTTATAACCAAAGAACAGAAAGTATCAGTAACATTACCCGGATAAACTCCAATGGAAGCATTGATACGATGGGTATTAAAACATTCAGGCCAGTTCCAAAGCCAGATACCATCAAATATTTTCCAAGATTTAATGGCGGTACCAACAGCTCGATCACCAGGTTGTATAACTACCAGGATAAAATAATTGGTACAGGAAATTTCAGGTATTATGTGAAACGTACCTATGATAAATCTAACTTTTACCAGACAAAGGATACCATCATTCTTGACAGTACAGAAGTTCGCCAGGTGATCCGTTTTAATGGGGATGGAAGTTTAGATAAATCCTATCGTTTCAATATCGCAGCAAACAAAAGTTTATCAGCAGGAAATGGAAATGTGACCAGTTATATGCATACAGATGGTTCAAATGCAGGTAAATTGCTGTTGTTCGGATCCTTTACCACATTCGATGATGCACCAGCCAATTACATTACCCGCTTAAATCCAGACGGAACAAAAGACCCCGGCTTTAACCCCGGTTCAGGTACGAATGTAGAGATTGGAAAAGTGACCTACAGTGCGGTCACTAAAAAATACATGGTTACCGGACGGTTTAAAACCTATAATGGAACTGTTTCAGAGTCTATGGCCATGGTTAACCTGGATGGAACGATCGACAATAGTTTTGTTCCAAAAGCAGTTACCGGCGGATTTGTTCGCGGTGCCTCTCAGCTTAGTGATGGTCTGATCGTGGTATATGGCGATTTTAAAAAATATGGAGAGTATACCCGCAATGGTTTCATGATCCTGAAGGCAAATGGAGAACTCGCACCAGGCTATAATGCTACCGGAATATTTAATGGTAACATATCTCATGTGATAGAAACCAAATCAGCCGATGGAAAAAGAGCGTTGCTGCTGATCGGTTCTTTCAACCGTTTTGATAACCTGCAGGTTTCAAACATCATACGTCTGATCATAGAATAATTGCTAAAAAGGAATCATAAGAAATTTAATCATATAAAGATGAAAACAAATCCATTCATATTATATTCAAGACGTTCGGCATTCTCAATGCTGTCAACGTTCTCAGCGCTGCTGATTTTCTGCGGAGCCGTGATGACGGGATGTAATAAAGACTTTGAAACTAAGATTTCAGATAAGGAATATAGCGACAGCGTATCCATTGCATTTGGAAATCCAAAGGTAATCCTGCTCATCGTAGACGGCGCCAGGGGAACATCCGTAAGAGATGCAAGAACACCTGTACTTACGTCGATGCTGCCTGCATCCATTTATTCATGGAACTCAGTAGCCGATGAGGAAAACCCTCAGGAAGGTACGAACTGGGCAGATATGCTTACAGGAGTTAAAAAAGATAAGCATGGCGTAATCGGTAATGATTTTACCGCCAACAAATTCGAGAACTATCCGTTGATCTTCAGCCGTATTAAAAAGGCAAGACCAAATACAAGGATCGTATCTTATGCATCTTCAGCCTTGTTTAAAGAAAAACTATCTAAGGATGTAGATCTGAGTGAAGTGCCAGGTACAGATGCAGGTGTTAAAACGGCCCTTGTAAATGCGTTGAAAACAGATACCGCTTCTTTTTTAGTCGGACAGTTCAAAGAAGTTAATCAAGCGGGGGCAACAAGCGGATATGATGTAAGCAAAGCAGGATATAAAGACGCAATCGTCAAGTTTGATACCCAGGTAGGCGAAGTGCTTGCCGCAATGAAAAGCAGACCAGGGTATGCCACTGAAAATTGGCTGGTCGTTGTAGTTTCCAATAACGGCGGCGACTATCCAACACCTCCGGAGCTGGATGATAAAACGGTCTTTAGCAATTCAAAGGTCAATACTTTTACCATCATCCATAACCCAAAATATAAAACACGGTTTATTGGTAAGCCATATTTGGGTAATAAGTACAATGGCAGGGGAGTACGAATCTATGGTCAGAACGTGAAAGCAGAGGTCACCAACTCTGGTGACTTTAATTTCGGTGATACCACGCAATTTACATTAGAAATAAAAGTGAAGAAAAATATCGGTCCAAATAACAACTACCGCTTCTATTATCCGTCCATTTTAGGGAAAAGACCAGAGTGGTCAAGCGGCGGACCAACTGTAGGCTGGGTTGTGTTTATAGAAGATAACTTCTGGATGTTTAACCTGAGGGGTATTAAGTCATCCGGAACAAGCCAGGTTAGAGGCGGCGACCTAAGCAACGGCAACTGGAATACACTTGGTGTAGTTTGCGTAAACCGTGATGGTAAACGATTTGTAAGGACCTTTACCGATGGTAATTTTAACAATGAAATGGAAATTACTTCTTTTGGAAGTCTCAATAACAACAGTCCGCTAACACTTGGTTATATTCCTGGAAATGGTCACCGTGAACCGGATGCTACATTAACGGACATCCGCATCTGGAGAAAAGCACTGCCAGATACCATCGTTAAAAAGTTTGCCTGTGATACCGATGTATCAGAAGACCATCCTTATTATGGATTCCTGCTGGGTTATTGGCCAGCTACAGACGGATCGGGTGGACAATTGGCAGATCTTGGATACTCTGGTAATAACTTCATCCTTAAAGGCAATTATGAGTGGAGTAATTTCAGCGACCTGATCTGCGCACCTTCAGCCTCAAATATCAGTGCTTTGGTTCCCAGAAATATGGACGTTGCTACACAATTGCTCAGCTGGTTTAAGATACCGACCCAGGAAAGCTGGAACCTTAACGGACGGGTTTGGCTGGATCAATAATTTAACTATTTAATTGGAAAACATGAAAATGATTAAAAATAAAATGCTGATGGGCCTGGTGGCTTTAATGGCTATACTTGGAACTTCCTGTAAAGAAGATCAGCTGGAGGATTTTAAGACTGCAGCAGGCGGAACCGTTAAACTCTCGGCAAGCACCCAGGTTGGTGCCATAGTTAAGGAAGTGGGTAATGTATCTATGGATCTTGAGGTCATGCTGTCTTCACCATCAAACAATGCATTTGAAATAGACTTAAGGGATAACCAGGACACGATCAAAACCCTGATCGCCAATGGAACGCTTAAAGACGTAGCGATGCTTCCTACAGGTACCTTTAACTTTCCAAGTGTGATCAGCGTGCCTTATGGTGTAAATAAAACGACATTCAAAGTTGCATTAAGTATCAATATCATCGAAAAGAACTATGGTAAAAAAATTGCATTTGCCATTAAATTAGCGACGCCCAGTAAAGGCAACCTGGTAGATAACGCGAAAGAAACTTTTATCGTCGTAATCGATACCAAAACGATTCTTAGTGAGACAGATATCCACTACCTAACCATTGAAAGTGGTGTTGACGGAAGATTACTGGTGCCTTCGGCAACAGCCAGGAATTACAATGTAACTTCTGCAGGTATAGTAATCCCAATAAAGGTAGCCTTGAACGGCACCTCAGAAGGTGCAGCCTTCTCTGTAAAATTGAGCTTAAATACAGATACCATCAAAACGTTGGTAACGAATGGATTGCTGCCGGCAAATACCGTTCCTTTGGTTGCCGGAACTTATTCGCTGGATACGCTCGTTCGCTTCCCGGTTAATCAGAAAGAAGGAATTTTTAATCTAACCTTACCAATGGCGCTGGTTGATGCCAATATTACCAAAAGACTTGCGGTATCTGTAACACTTAGCGACGCCACAAGAAACCTCATCGATGTAAATAAAGATAACCTGGTTATACTTATAGATCCGGTTAATATCTCCGAAAAAGACATCACTAATGATAATTCCGTATTGTCTGTGTCTACGGAAAATGGAGCAGGCCCTAACGGCGTTGAAGGTTCACTAAAAGTGATCGATAGAAATCCAAGTACTAAATACCTTGCAGATATGAGGCCGAATATATGGATCCAGCTTAAATATCCAACTGCGGTAAATGTAAAGGCCTATACACTCACCACAGGTGATGACGCTCAGGATAGAGATCCTAAAGATTGGCAGTTTGAAGGATCTAATGATGGGGCAAACTGGGTAATCCTGGATAAAAGAACAGGTATAAACACACCTAATCGTAAAGAAATGAGGCGTTATGAGTTTTCTAACGCAAATAACTATACTCACTACCGGATCAATATAACCGCCTTAAGAAATGGAACCGTTTTCCAATTGTCTGAGTTCCGTTTAATCAAAATGCCATAATTCTTTTCCAGGCCCGGCAGCCCCGCTGCCGGACCTGGAAATAACACGATCTTAAAATAGTACAGAGATGAAAAATATATATCAAATAACACTGATCGGCCTGCTTGCGTTAACGCTGGGATGCAGTAAAAATGAAGACATTGCCATTGTTCCCGAAGAGCCGAAACCAACAGCAAAATTTACGGTTGCCCCGGTGTCAGAAAGTGATGCCTATACCTTAGAATTTAAAAACGCTTCTGTAAACGGCAAAAAAATAAGATGGACATTTGGAGACGATAGTGTGTCTGCAGAATTCTCGCCCATTCATACATTCAGAAGCGCAGGTACCTACCGCGTGCTGTTGTCTGTAGAAAATGGCGACGGGTATAAAGCGCAAAGCGAAATCTTCCTGAAGTTAAATCCAGATCTTCTTTTAAATTTTGCAGCAGTTAACCAGGGTGCGGGTAAAGTAAAACTGAATGTGTCATCACCGACAGTTTACACCACTTTTAAATGGACATTTGAAGATAAAACAACTTCCACAGAAGCCACTCCAATAACTACAGTTCCTGCTGGATCTGTACGTTTGGTCACCTTAGAAGCAAAAACAGCCAAGGGATCAACCGCAACCGTCCAGCGCCTGGTTACCGACTTCGGTGTAGCTCAGGATGTAACCATCGGATCAACCCTGATCGTTTCGAAAGATAATAACTCCGGTGCTTTTGGTGGTGAAGGTTCGCTAAAGCTCATTGATAATAACATCAATACCAAGTTCTTGATGTCTGCCTTTAAAGGAATGTATGCGCAGCAGGTACTAACCACACCACAAGTGGTCAAAGTATACGGGATTACCTCTGGTGATGATGCCCAGGTAAGAGATCCGCAGCAATGGACACTGCTGGGTTCTGAAGACGGCCTAACCTGGGATTTGCTGGATACCAGGGATGAACAGTTTACCGGCAGAAAGATGCTGAGATTATTTGCAGTTCAAAACACAAAAGCTTATACTTACTATCGGTTAAACATCACTAAGAACCAGGGTAATAACGACCTGCTTCAAATCAGTGAATGGCGTCTTTATAAGATCAACTAAAACACCTTTACGCAAATAGAACAAACGCAAATAAAGCACACAAATGAAAAAAACAAACCTCCTATTATTTTTAACCGCTGTATGTAGTTTTGCCGCAATTGCGCAAGAAAAGAAAGCACCCTCTTATCCTTTAATTACTCACGATACGTACTTTAGCATCTGGTCTGATAATGATCAGCTAAACCAGTCGGTCACTAAACACTGGACAGGTGCAGAGCAGTCTTTGCTGGGCATTATTAAAGTGGACGGTAAATCGTACCGCTTTATGGGAAATACAGAACAGGCTTATGTTAATGTTCTTCCGGCTTCAGATGACCAGGCTTACCAGTTTAAATACTCAGAGTCTGTTCCCACAGGCGAATGGAAAGACGTGGAATATGCAGACGGCGACTGGAAATCAGGTGCTGCCCCATTTGGTGATCTGGACCAGTTTGCTAAAACAGAATGGAAATCTAAAAACCTTTGGGTCCGCAGAACATTCGAACTGACCAATCCGGATTTGAAGGACCTTTCATTAAAATTAAATCACGATGATAATGTGGAGGTATATATTAACGGAAGCCTGATCTACAAACATGTAGGGTGGACCAATAACAAGTTCACCTATGTTCCGGTAAAAGAAGTCCTACTAAAAAGCCTTAAAAAAGGTAAAAATGTGCTCGCTATTCATATCGCAAATACTGCAGGTGGTGCATGGTTAGACGCCGGCCTCGTAAGTAAAGCACCAGTTGCAGATCCGGTTATGCTTGCCACACAGAAAAGTGTAAACATCACCGCTACACAAACCAGTTATGAGTTTAAGGCCGGAGCGGCAGACCTTTCCGTAACCTTTACCTCACCGCTTTTGTTAAACGACCTTCATATGGTGTCGCGACCAATATCATACATCACCTATAGCGTAAAATCGAATGATCAAAAAGCGCATACGGTAGATGTTCTGTTCAGTGCATCCACCAGTATCGCAGTCAACACGCCAAGCCAGGAAGTTAAGGCCGAAGCGGTAAAAGCACCCGGTTTATCCGTACTTAAAGCGGGAACAACGCAACAACCCATTCTGAAAAAAAGAGGAGATGATCTAAGAATTGACTGGGGATATATGTACATAGCAACTCCTGCAGCCAATAAGGCAATTCAATATGCAGGTGTTCAGAAGGATGCCGTTGCTGAATTCAACAAGACCAATAAAATAGTAAAGCCAACCACCATGACCGGTACTAAACTGGCATTAAATACAGTGTTATCATTTGGAAGCGTAGGTGTTGCTGCAAAACAACAGTATGTGATGGTTGGATATGACGACATTGAATCTGTTCAATATTTTGGTAAGAACTTAAAAGCTTTATGGAACAATGATGGAACCAAAACCTTTGAAAGTGAGTTGGGTAAAGCGGCAGCTGAATATACCCAGGTAATCAAAAAAAGCAACGACTTTGACGTTTCCATGTACAAAAATGCAGCGTCTGCAGGTGGTGAAAAATATGCCAAACTCTGTGTTTTAGGATACAGACAAGCAATAGCTGCGCATAAACTGGTAAAAAGTCCGGAAGGCGATCTGTTGTTTATGTCCAAAGAGAATTTTAGTAATGGATCTATCTATACCGTTGACATTACCTATCCTTCTGCTCCATTGTTTCTGGCCTATAATCCGGATCTGGTTAAAGGCCTGTTAAATGGCATCTTTGCCTATAGCGAAAGCGGTAAATGGAAAAAACCATTTGCAGCCCATGACCTGGGAACCTATCCATTGGCAAATGGCCAAACCTATGGCGAAGATATGCCTGTAGAAGAATCAGGCAACATGCTGATCGTAACCGCAGCAATTGCTAAAGCAGAAGGAAACGCAGAATATGCACGCAAACACTGGAAAACATTAAGCATCTGGGCAGATTACCTGAGTAAAGAAGGATTTGATCCCGGCAATCAATTGTGTACCGATGATTTCGCCGGTCACCTGGCCAGAAACTCGAACTTATCCGTTAAGGCTATTGTTGCATTGGGTGCTTACGGACAGCTCGCCGCACAATTGGGTGAAACTGCAGAAGCAGAAAAATATACCAAAATGGCTAAAGAAATGGCCCTGAAATGGATGACCATGGCTGATGATGGCGATCATTATGCCTTAACATTTGACAAAAAAGGAACCTGGAGCCAAAAGTATAACATGGTTTGGGATAAGCTTTTGGGCTTAAACCTGTTCCCTAAAGAAGTGTATACCAAAGAGATTAAATATTACCTGACCAAACAAAATCCTTACGGTCTGCCATTAGACAGCCGCAGAACATATACCAAGTCAGACTGGATCATCTGGACTTCCGTACTTGCTGATAATGATGCCGATTTCCAGGCACTGATAGCCCCGGTATATAAATTTGCTGTAGAAACCCCATCAAGGGTTCCACTATCAGATTGGCACGAAACAACAACCGGTAAAATGACAGGGTTTCAGGCAAGAAGTGTAGTTGGTGGATATTTCATTAAAATGCTTGAAATGAATTGGAATAAAAAATAATTCCCGCTATTGAAACGCAATAAAGGGGCATATAATGAAAATTATATGCCCCTTTTCAATGGGTTAATGTCAATGGATTACCGCTTACCCAAACATTGGTAGATCTCTGCAAACAAAAGTCCGCTGCCGCCTCCGTAGTGATGTACAACCGGTACTGCAAGACTTAATTTATTAACCACACCGGCCAGCTCCGTTTCTTCGTTTTCCGCTAAACCGGCACCAACCAGTACCATATCAAATGCCGTAGCCTTAAACAATGTAATGGCTTGTTCAAGTGTATTTGCACCAATTCCATGCAGCTCACTGTTAGAGTTGATCAGCCTCACAATCGTATTCAGGATTTCCTGGTGTGTACAAATGACTAAGATCTCTGTCTGTTTCATCATATTTATAAGTTCATGGGAACTTCCATCAATAGAATTTCCGAGACGGTGGTCGATGTAATAGAAACCAGATCAGTTTCCCAAAGGCCATAGCCATCACGGGTATTTAAGATCTGGTCATTTACAAGGGCATCACCCTCAATTATAAATACATATAAACCGTTTTCTTTGTTTTTTAATTTATAGTCTATTTTATTTCCAGCTTCAAATTTCCCAATATTAAACCAGGCATTCTGGTAGATCCAAACCCCCTGATCATGCTGATCGGGAGATAAGATCTGGGTAAAGGCATTGGGTTTCATCAGGGCTTCGTAACTGATCTGCTGATACCGGGGTTCTACATTGCGCTGGTTTGGAAATAACCAGATCTGCAGAAATTCAACCGTTGTTATTTTACTTTTGTTAAACTCCTTATGATAGATTCCTGTTCCTGCACTCATTACCTGGATCTCTCCGGGTTCAATTACAGCAATGTTATCCATGCTGTCTTCGTGCTGGAGTGAACCCCGTAACGGTATAGAGATGATCTCCATATTGTCGTGCGGGTGTTCACCAAAACCACCACCACCGGTAACACGGTCGTCATTAAGAACCCGCAATGCACCAAACTGGATCCTTTCCGGATTGTAATGCATCCCAAAGCTAAAGGTCTGGTGGCTTTTAAGCCAGCCATGGTCAGCAGCTCCACGGGTATCTGCCTTATGTAATATGGTCTGTCCCATTTTTATAAAATTAAGCGTTGTTAAAAATTAGTGTGTTACTCAGATCAATTTCAGGCTGACTGATGGAATGCGCTTTCCCGGCATATATTTTCAGGTTTACCTTCGCATTCATCTTTGTTAAAAGACCTTCAGTAACCTCAACACGTCTCAATGGAACATGCGGGTCAGGATCACTGGTTGTAATCAATATTGGGGTCTGTTTAAAATCGCCCTTATAATTGTTCATATTGATCTCTTTACCAATTAAACCACCCGTAAATGCGGCAACACCGCCATATTGAACTGCATTTCTGGTAATATATTCCAGTGTTAAACAGGCACCTTGTGAAAACCCGGCAAAATAGATCTTGTTTGCCGGAATACCAGATTCAATAATTTCGGCAACCAATTCTTTAAGCACACTTAATGCAGAATCCAAAGCCGGCTGGTTTTCAGCAACCGGCGAAAGAAAACTATAAGGGTACCAGCTGCTGTTTGTAGCCTGTGGTGCAAAAACAGCAGCATTGTCAAGTTTTAAATGTTTGCCCAGACTGATGATGTCTTCCGCAGAAGACCCGCGGCCATGAAGCAGTATAAGTGCCTTGCCGGCGTCTTTTACAGGCACACCTGCCGTTACAATATCTTTTATGTGTGTATACATCTTATTGATCTAATTTAGGTAAAATGCTTTCAATCTCCGCTCTGCTGCTTTCATATTGAGCAGGCAGTTTCAGGTTTTTGCCCAACTCTTCAAGCGGCTCATCCACTGTAAATCCGGGATTGTCAGTAGCCAGTTCAAAAAGTACACCACCTGGTTCACGGAAATATAAAGAGAAGAAGTAATTGCGGTCAATCTTTTCGGTAATGTTCAATCCCATTTCCACCACTTTATCTCTGAAGTACATTAAGGTCTCTTCATCTTTTACCCGGAAAGCAACGTGGTGTACAGATCCTGCTGCAACATGACCTATCGCTTCACCAGGTGCTTCAACAAGATCAACAATGGCCGCATATTCAACAGTATCAGTCACAAAACGGGAGCGGTTAACTTCTGTTTTGTCTGGTTTATATCCAAATATAGAAGTCAACACAGCAGCAGTACCCTCCATTTTATTGGTAGTTATGGTTACATGATGAAAACCATGTACCGCATGATCAGTGTTGATCTCTGAAGTAGTCCATTGGGCCCTTTGATCCGGAGTACTAACCTCGGTTAGTTCAAATTTTAATCCATCAGGATCAAGAAACGTTAAATAGCGTTCTCCGAATTTCTCTGCCGGTTTATTATAGGTAACGTTATTATCTTCAAAGCGCTGCTGCCAGAAAGCAAGGCTCCCTTTAGGAACACTGTATCCAATTTCTGTAACTTGCCTGGTGCCCCTTCTTCCGGCGGTAATTCCTTCCCATGGAAAAAAGGTTAAGATACTTCCCGGCGTACCCTGTTCATCACCATAATAAAAATGATAGGTATGCGGATCATCAAAATTCACTGTTTTTTTAATCAGCCTTAAACCCAATATGCGGGTATAAAAATCATGGTTTTTTTTTGCGTTCCCTGCAATTGCAGTAATGTGGTGCAGGCCTAAAATTTCAGTTTTCATAATTCAATTTTTTAATAACACCACAAATCTAAACCTATATTTTTTCAAAAATCTTACCATAGAATAAGAAATGATTAGCTTTATGTCCAGATCGTTAACTCATGCTAAAATATACTCTTCTCCTTACTTTACTGCTATTAAGCACTTTCGGGTATGCTCAGGATTCCATATCCGTCAGGATCTATCCTAAATATGACAGTGTAGGCAAGTTTCACCGATTCATGTTCGGAGAAAACTATAGAAAGGAATATGCAATGGATACGAAAGTACCCATCATTAAAATATCTGAGATCAAAGGCGGCTTAACACCAACACAGCGGGGCGGGGGCAATCAGTCACATTCCCTCCGGCTTGTTGATCGAAGCGGAAAAGAATGGGTGCTGCGGAGTGTAGAAAAATATCCGGAAATACTTTTGCCGGAAGTATTCAGGAAAACCTTTGCCGGAGCCGCCATCAAAGATAATATGTCTGCACAGAACCCATTTGCCGCATTGATCGTACCCATTGTGGCCGATGCGGTAAAAGTGCCGCACAGTGATCCAATGATCGGATGGGTACTCCCCGATGCAAAGCTTGGACAGTTCTCAGAGATGTTTGAAAATACCCTGTGCCTTCTGGAAGAAAGAGAACCTGTAGGTGATACCGATAATTCTGAGAAAATGCTGAGAAAGCTGAATGAAAATTCAGACAATAGCTATGATGGGATAACATTGCTCAGGGCTAAAGCAATGGATGCATTATTGGGAGACTGGGACCGGCATGAAGACCAATGGAGATGGAAACCAGAAAAAAGAGGCGATGGGATCACTTATATTCCCATCCCCAGGGATAGGGATCAGGTATTTTACCTTACTGAGGGCATCATACCCAGGTCTGCCCAGGTATCCTGGCTGCTGCCGATGATCCAGGGATATGACCGGAAACTTAAAAATATCAATTGGTTTTTTTGGGAAGGAAGAGCAATCTACAGCAGGTGGTTCTCACAGATCAGCGAAGACGAGTGGACAAGAACCGTTAATGCATTTTGTGATGCCGTTACAGATGACGTGCTGGAAAAGGCACTTCGAAAATTACCAGAACCAGGGTATACCTTAAGGCACGATCATTTACTAAAAGAATTGAAAGCGAGGCGCGCAGCACTTCCTAAAATGATGAATACCTACTATCATTTTATCAACCGTATCGTAGACATTCAGGCCACTAATAAAAATGAACTCATTACCATCTCTGATACCGCAGGTCAGCAATTAACAGTAACCATACGCAAAATATCAAAAGAAGGAAATGTTAAGGATCTGCTTTTTAAACGCACCTTTAATCCTGAAGTAACCAAAGAGCTCCGCGTATATGTAAGAGATGGCAATGACAGCCTGATCCTCAACAACAGTACCTCTAAGATTAAACTGCGCATCATAGGAGCAGAAGGGGTAAAGAAGTATCACATCGAAAATTCCAACCGTACCGTACGTCTGTACAGCAAGGAAGAAGCCGTAAGCTTTACCGGAAACACCAGTAAGCTTCATAAGATCCTGGATAACGATACTTCCAATACACACTTTGTAGCAACAGACCTCTACAAAAGAAAGATGACCTTATTAAATGCAGGATATAACATTGATGATAAGCTGCTGCTGGGCCTTTCCTATACCATCACACAGCCCGGATTTAGAAATGTACCCATTGGAAGTACACATTCTTTCTCTTTTCTTCATTCCTTTGCTACAACAGGCTTTAGGTTTAGTTACAAAGGCGAGTTTTATAAAGCCATCGGTAATGCAGACCTGATCCTGCAGGCCAATGCAATGGCACCGGAAAACTCCCAGAACTTCTTCGGACTGGGCAATGAGACCACATTCAATAAATCGGGAGATTACATCCGGTATTACCGGGCAAGATTTAGCCTATACCAGCTGGATCCCGCTTTAAGATGGCACATGGATAAATCTACCCTGACCGCAGGCCCGTCCATTCAATATTACCGGTACAATAGAAGTGAGAACGATGGGCGTCTCATCAACAACATGATGGAACTGCATTCGCCAGACAGTGCAACCGTAGCACGGGATAAAACCTTTGCCGGTATTACCATAAACTATAGCTACAACAACAGGAACAATGACATTCTCCCATCATCAGGGACCTACCTGGATGTAAAATTTAGCGCCTATAAAGGATTAAATACCTTTTCAAATACCATCGGGCAATTAAATGCATCTTATTCCATCTATAAGAACCTGAATAAAAAGAGAACGATCATCCTTTCTGACCGGATTGGGGGAGGGGTAACCGTTGGAAAACAGGCGTTTTACCAATCGCAGTTTTTAGGCGGACAAGGAAACCTGCTTGGGTATCGTGAATTTAGGTTCGGCGGACAGCATAGCCTGTATAATAACCTCGAAGCCAGGGTTAAGATAGCAGATTTTATCAGTTATGTATTACCCGGACAATTTGGTTTAATCGGACTGTACGACATTGGGCGGGTATGGATAAAAAATGAACAGTCAGACAAATGGCACCAGGGGTATGGCGGAGGGATCTATTTTGCACCTGCATCATTAACCGTATTCCGCGTTGTAGTCGCAAACTCAGAAGAAGGTACGTACCCATATATCGCCATGAAATTTAGATATTAAATTAATATGACTAAATTATAAACAAAACACTTTTCAAAGTATTTTAAAAGACTTAATTTTATCGGCTTATTAAATTAATCAAAATTAATAAGGATGAAGAAGAATTTTATATCCAATTCTACAGAATCTGTAAGAATGTTTAAGAGTCCGCTTTTAGAAGCTTTGTCAAAAGTACATTACTTTATTCCATTGGTGGTATATATCCCTGTAATTAGCTATTTCTGTTTCGAATCTGTTCAGGAGAATGGCTTTGTTCCTTTCTTTGGGTACCTGCTGCTCGGGCTCTTCTTCTGGACCTTAACAGAATATATCCTTCACCGCTTTATATTCCATTTCTATCCATCTTCAGCTATAGGAAAAAGGATCCATTTTATCTTCCATGGTGTGCACCATGATTATCCAAACGATGCCAAACGCCTCGTAATGCCGCCATCTGCGAGCGTTCCGCTGGCAATCGCCTTTTATTATTTGTTTAAATGGCTGCTGGCCCCGCTCATGCTCAACGGTTTTTTTGCTGGTTTTATGCTTGGTTATTTGTTCTATGACATTACCCACTATATGCTGCACCATGCCCAGTTTAAAAATGAATTCTGGAGAAAATTAAAACAACAGCACATGCTGCACCACTATGATGATGCTACCAAAAAATATGGCGTAACATCAGATTTTTGGGATAAGATCTTCAGAACAAAATAACCGTTCTGTAAAGAACCTTATTTCTTATCCGTCTTTACCTTTTTTGCATCCTTTGCCGATGTCGCATTTTCAGGCTCGGCACCTTTAGGTTTTTTCTGATCCGTGATCTCTGCTTTTTCTGTTTTATTCTTAGGACTTTTCATGGCATTTTTACTTTAATGGTCAGTACAATTAAATAATAAACCTATAACAAACTTAAAGTTCAATAAGTTCGAAAAAACTAATACTTTTATCAACTTTAAACATCACAACCTATGCGGATCAAGATCCTGTTCATTATCTTACTATCTATTACAGTCAATAAAATCTATGCCCAGGAAGTTGAAGGCAATATAAACATACACACCTTTGCTGATAACAGGGAGTATGGGAAATCCGGCCGGTATCCGCAAACCATATTCGGACTTCGTTTCTCCCCGGAAATTGGCCTGTTGTTAGACAGTACACACCGGATCCGTGTTGGCTTTAATGCCCTCCATGAATTCGGCTCGCCAAAGTTTACCAATAAGATAGATCCAGTCGTATACTATGAATTTCTTAAACAAAACTGGAACTTCTACATGGGCGTATTCCCGAGGCATAACCTGCTTTCAGATTACCCAAGGGCCGTTCTTACCGATACCTTAAATTACTATCGCCCAAATGTGGAAGGGATGCTTGTTAAATATGAAAATGAAAACTGGCGGCAAACCATCTTTATCGACTGGACCAGCCGCCAGACTGCAACAGACCGGGAGAATTTCATATTCGGTTTCTCCGGCCGCTATAAAAAAGGGATCTTCTTTGTATCCCACTATGCCATGATGCTCCACAATGCAGGGCCGGCAATTGAAATTCCTGGTGATCATATCGAAGACAACGGTGCCATTGCCGTTAAAATAGGACTGGATCTTTCAGATAAAACATTTCTGGATTCGTTAACCTTAAACACCGGCGGACTCATGTCCTTTGAGCGCACACGCAGTGTTGGCGATTGGCAAACCCCAAAGGGAGTACTGTTGGAAATGCATGCAGAATACCACAGGTTTGGCATCATCAATTCCTTTTACAGTGGTGAAGGTCATAACCTCAATTTTGGAGATCAGTTCTATACTGCTAAAAAATATAACCGTACAGATCTGATCTGGCGCCCAATTATCTATAAGAACATAGAAGGTAAACTGGCGCTGTCCTTTCACTTCGTGGATGGGGTAGTAGACAGTCAGCAGGCATTCGGACTTCGATATAACATTGGCGGCAGCAAATCACTGCGCAAAAAGAACGATTAAGTACAGCTTCTTTTTGAATTAAGTCTTTAATTGGTTCATTATTGATCAACATATATCCGGATGATATAATTTGATCAATAATTGATTGGTTTTAGGTAAAAAAGTACATAGATTTTAAAATGTAATAAATCAATTTAATGCATTGATTTATAGTATTTTAAGATTTTATGTGTTTTGGTGTAGTCTTTTTATGACTAGCATAAGTTAAAATACTATTATAAAAGCAGTAGCCTTCTCCATTAAATTTGATTTAATAAATCATTAACCAAATATAAAAACTATGAGTACAACTTTACGAGCAATCTGGCTCTTCATGTTGTGTCTGGGTTCGATAAATATCGCATTGGCCCAAAACACACAAAACAGGGTAATCACGGGTACGGTATTCGATGAATCGAAAACTTCACTGCCCGGAGTTGGAGTGGTGATCAAAGGAGGTACTACTTCTGCTTTAACAAACATAGACGGTAAATTTACAATCACTGTTCCTTCCAACACCACCACACTCGTATTTTCTTACATCGGAATGAAAACGCAGGAAGTACTTGTCGGTACCAGGTCAACCCTTAACATCACCTTAGAATCTGCAACCACTACCTTAACAGATGTTGTGGTAATCGGTTATGGTACTGCCAAAAGATCAGATGTTACTTCGGCAATTTCTTCTATTGGTGAAAAAGACATCAAGAACCTTCCGGTTTCGGGAATAGACCAGGCCCTGCAGGGAAAACTGGCCGGGGTAAGTGTAAATAACAACGGCGGGCAACCCGGGGGTGGTGTTTCTGTTCGGGTAAGAGGGGTAACCTCCGTAAATGGTAATGAACCTTTATACGTAGTAGACGGGGTGCCGCTTCAAACTACACGCAGTACCATCTCACAAGATCAGCTGGGTGGTATGGGTGGTCAAACGTCACAAAGTCCGCTGGCTTCCTTAAACCCATCAGATATATTAAGCATAGACATTCTTAAAGACGCTTCTGCACAGGCCATTTATGGTTCTCAGGCAGCCAATGGTGTGGTGATTGTAACTACAAAAAGAGGTAAGGCAGGAGAAGGAAGGATTACTTATGAAGGATATTATGGCCTCCAGGAAGTTCAGAAAAAGCTGGACATCATGGACCTGAGCCAGTTTGCACAATACAACAACGAAGTGCTTGGAGAAATTGCTGCCGTTGATGGTAATCCAACTTATACAACCATTGGAGAATTTCAAAACCCGTCTATCCTTGGTAAAGGAACAGACTGGCAGGATGAAGTATTCAGAAGGGGAAAAATGCAGAACCACCAGGTAAGTTTCTCCGGCGGACAGGATAAAACCACTTACTATACTTCATTGAACTATTTCGATCAGGAAGGAACCATCCTGGGTTCAGAATTTAAACGGGTATCCCTTCGTTTCAATATCGATCAGCAGGTAAAAAGCTGGTTAAAAATAGGCTTAAGCGCCAACGGGACACGAAGCAACCAGCGCATATCGCTAACAAATGGTTCTGATGCCATTGTAACGATCGCCACAGCAAACAGCCCTGCAGCCCCTGTATTTACACCGTCCGGCGGATACGCAACAACCGTTGCTGTTGGTGGTTATAACTTTGGTAACGTCAGAAATCCAATCGCCCTGGCATTGGCACGTGAGGTTAGAAACATCCAGACCAAAGGATATGGTAACCTGTTCGGAGAGCTGTCGTTCACTAAATTCCTGACTTTTAGAAGTGAGGTCAACTTTGATTATACCGTGGGTGATAACAGCGCCTTTCAGCCATACATAGATGGTATATTAACACCAAGTAAACTGGTAGAGCAGCGCTCAACCAATGTGTACTATGGCCTGCGTAACTTTTTCAATTACAACCAGACATTTGGTAGGCACAACGTAACCGCCTTACTTGGGCATGAGATCCAGGAAGGGGAATACGATCAGCTGGATGCCTCCAGGCAAAATCTAACACAAAATATACCGGCAATCGGCGCAGGTGGAGAAGCCGGACAAACCCTGGGTTCTTACCTGGGCAACTTCGCCATGGAATCTTACTTCGCAAGGGCAGGATACAGCTATGACAACAGATATGCCCTAAACCTGTCCATCAGAAGAGACGGTTCATCAGCGTTTGGTCCGGATAACAGGATTGGTTATTTCCCGGCAGCATCAATAGGATGGACAGTAACCAATGAAGCCTTCGCTAAAGACATTAAATTCTTAAATTATCTAAAGGTTAGAGCAGGAGCAGGAGCCGTTGGTAATCAAAACTCACCAACGGCAAATGCTTACGTTACCCGTGTAAGACTGGTATCTACAGCGCCTTTTGGTCAGGGTGGTATCCCGCAGAATGTGGGTAACCCTAAACTGGGCTGGGAATCTGTAATTACCTATAATGGGGGTATAGACATGGCCTTTCTAAATAAAAGGTTAGAAGTTAGTGTTGATGTGTATAAGAAAGAAACATCAGATATGATCCTTTCCAGTTCCCTGCCGGTATTTACCGGGATCGGAACCCAATACAACGACATCCAGGCGCCGGTGGTGAATGCCGGAAACATGGTTAATAAAGGCTTCGATATTGCTGTTACGACGTATAACATGAACCGCCAGGATTTTGAATGGCGTACCAATGTCGTATTCTCCAGGTATAAGAACATCTTAAATGCGTTAAACAGTGAAACATCAGACATTTCCCGGTATGTGGAATATGGAAATGCAGTATTGCTGACCCGTACCGTTCCAGGCAGATCAGTAGGTGGCTTTTACGGCTTCCTGGAAGATGGTTTGTTCAGAAGTATGGAACAGTTGAACAGCAGTGCAGACCAGGGGTTAGGGATCAATCCCAAAGGAACCTGGCTTGGCGATATCAAATATAAAGACCTCAACTCTGATGGCGTAATTGATGATAAAGACCTAACCTTTATCGGTGATCCCAATCCTGATTTTACTTTTGGTATCACAAATACTTTCAGGTATAAGTCGTTTGATCTTTCTGTGTTCCTGCAGGGAACCTATGGTAATGATGTGCTCAACTATACCAAGCGGACTACAGAAGCACTAAACAATGTGTACAGCAACCAGCTTGTTACGGTAACAGACCGTTATTCTGCATCCAATCCAAACGGCACCATTCCAAGATATAACCAATGGCACAACAACAATATCAGGGTTTCAGACCGTTTCGTCGAAGATGGTTCTTACCTTAGGATCCAGAATGTAACCATCGGGTACAACCTGCCGGCAAAGCTCATCGCTAAGGCAAAAATGTCGAATGCACGCGTATTCGCATCCGGGCAGAACCTGCACACCTTTACCAAATATACCGGCTATGATCCGGAGCTGGGTGCTTTTAACGGAGGTGCAACTTTCTTTAATATAGATAACGGAAATTATCCCAATCCACGCACCTTCACTTTTGGTGTAAACGTTACTTTCTAAGATTTTAAGAACATGAAAATGAAAACGAAAATAATATATCCGGCCTTGTTGTTAACAATGCTGATGTTCACGTTCGCCTGTAAAAAAGACTTTCTCGAAAAACCATCAAGAAACGAGCCTACACTGGAAACGTATTATGACAATGCCACACAGGTAAGGGGTGCAACAGGCCTTTTATACAACAGCATCTGGTACGAGTATCAGGATAAAGCATTCCATGCCATAGGCGAGGTACTCAGCGGTAATATGTATACCGGCGATCCCAAATACAATACCTATTTAAACTTCTCAATATCCGGTACCGATGAGCAGGTAACGCGCTCCTGGTATGCCTTTTATAAAGTTGCAGGTAACGCCACAGTACTGATCAATACCTTTGAACAAAAGAAATCAAGGGTTTCGGATCCGGCCTTTTTAACACAGGGAATTGCCGAAGCGCGTTTCATGAGGGGAGTGGCTTATTTCTATCTTGCACGGGTTTTTGGTGCAGTTCCAATCATTACAGATCCGGTTGTACTTGCCGAAACCGGTAAGTTCAACGTGCCCCGCTATCTGCAGGCAGATGTATTAAAATTTGCAATTGAAGATCTCAAATTTGCCGAGGCAAACCTGCAGCCGTCTGACGAGCCTGGCCGTGTTACCCAGTACTCCGCAAAGGGAATGATGGCCAAGATCTATCTTTACCTTAAAGATTATGCAAATGCAAAGGCCAAAGCCAATGAGGTGATCACTTCAGGGAAGTTCTCCTTGTATCCGGACTACAGTAAAATGTTTACCGATCCGTCAGCAAATAACAACCCGGAAGTATTGTTTGCACTGCAATGGCTTGCTGCAGGCGGATATTCCATTGGGAATCCAATCCAGGCCTACGTAGGCCCGTCAACGCTGCTATTGCCAACAACAGGCGCGGGCTGGTCAGCAATTCTGCCCTCAATAGACTTGTTAAACAGCTATGAGTTTGGTGACAAGAGAAGAGGATGGTCAATTATGGAGCAAGGGTTCTCCAGACCAGACTGGAAAAACGTGAACTTTCCCAATGGGTTTGTTTACGATACCACTTATGTGACCAACGCAGATGAAAAAACGAAGATCAAGACAGGCACACGTTCCAATGCGTTAAAATATGTAGTAGGACCAGGAGGCAACGGCGTAAATGTAAATGGCACATCTACGGACATCAATACCTACATTCTCCGGTATGCTGATGTCCTGCTGATCTATGCCGAAGCTACATTGGGAGCAAATGCATCTACGGCAGACGCAACGGCACTTAAAGCGTTTAACGAGGTAAGGCACCGTGCCGGATTTGGCGTTTCGGCAGACAAGACCTCGTTGAATGCAGACATGATCCTGCACGAAAGAAGGGTGGAGTTCGCGTTTGAAGGCGATTATTGGTTTGATATCCAGCGTCTCGGTTTTGCAAAAGCAAAGCAGATCGTAGACAACCAGGAGCGCGGAACTTACGGCTTTAATGGTAAACATGAGATCCAGAGCATCAAGGCAACCCTTCGCACAGAAGCCAATCTGTTCATTCCAATCCCAACCACAGAAATTTTAACCAATCCGGAACTCGGTAAACCGGCAGTTCCTTATTATTAGTCATCAACTAAATACGTTTGACATGAAAAAAATTAATTTTAAAGGCCAGTATTTATTTCTTGCATTCCTTGTCCTCCTTTTTGGAGCATGTACCAAAGAGGAGCAAAAGCCAGAAGCATCAAATAATCCCAAAGCCAATGCCTTGGAGGTGGCCGAAGGCGCAGCAGGGACAGTGGTGTCCATTACCGGAAGCAACCTGGGTGGCATGAAAAGCATCCTTTTTGAAAAAGATAGTGTATTTGCACCCTTTAATCCGGTATTGAATAATGACAATGCCATTATTTTCCGGGTTCCGGATGATGCAGCAGGCGGGCCTCAAAACATCATCATCACCAACACCCTGAACAAACAGATCAGCATTCCTTATAAAGTGATCGCATTGCCAACGGTAAGTTCCGTTTCAAACTATAACTTTTCGGCAAACGGACAACTTACGTTAACCGGAAATAACCTGGGTGATGTAACTACAGCACTGTTTACCGGAACAACCGTTTCCGCTGAAATTGTATCCAAATCAAAAAGGGAACTGGTGCTTAGGTTTCCAGCCTCCACGGTAACCAGCGGAACATTGACCATCACCAACTCCACAGGTCCGATTACAACAACGCAGGTTTTTGTGAACCTGGATAACGCCTATAAGATCTTCACAGATACCTATAGCAATGGTTTTGAGAATGCGTCATGGGGACCAGCAGAAGTATCCAGTACATTTGCCAAGTCGGGCACCTATTCATTCAAAGCAGGTTACAACAAAGGCAACTGGAGTGCCGATGGCTTTGCCAACTGGAACGGTGTACCAAATATGCCGGAGTATAAATTTCTTTCCTTCTGGGTTAAGGGCGGATCAGCAGACTATACGCTGTACGTTACAGGCGACCAAAGAGCAGGAGGTTATGGCAATGCCGACCGTACCGTGCCTGTTGCCATACCAGCAAATGTGTGGACCTATTTTAAGATTCCGATGGCAACACTGGAACTTTGGAAAAAAGGCGGTGATTTCAAACAGCTTGGCTTTTGGATTGCCGGCCCTGATGCACAGGATGAAGCCTTTTACTTCGACGATGTGATCTTTATCAAATAAATGAAACGCACAAACCTTGCTGTACTTCTGCTTTGCTGCGCGCTGTATCTTTCATGCAGTAAGCACAAAGCAGAAGCTCCGGAAGATAAAAATGAAGTCATTGTGCCAGAAACGGAAAATCCGAACCTGGCTACCATACGGAGCGGGTTAACAGATAAAAATGCAACAGAAGAGACTGCTGCGTTATTTTTTAATCTTAAGAAGATTGCTAAAACAAATGTCCTGTTCGGCCATCAGGATGATACCAAACGCGGAGTTACCAGTGTTGCCGCCCAATGGGCCAATGAGCAGCAGTTTGCAGGCGTTTTAACTACGCAATCTGATGTTAAAGCCGTTACCGGATCTTACCCGGCCGTATATGGGTTTGATTTTATCCATATCGCAAACTTCAGTGCCGGTGCATGGTACGATTATGAACGTGCCATTGCCAAAACGTTAACCATAGAAGCTTATAACCGTGGCGGTGTCATCACTTATTGCTGGCACTACTTCAATCCGGTTAATCAAGGCGCTTTCTATTTTGCAGATAACCCGGTGCAGGCGGTTAGCCAGGTTCTGCCTGGCGGCGCAGCGAATGAAACGTATAAAACCTCGCTAAAGACCATTGCAGATTATGCAAAATCTTTAATTGGAGCAGATGGGAAGCTTGTTCCGGTTATATTCAGGCCATTTCATGAGATGGATGGCAGCTGGTTTTGGTGGGGAGCAGGCCATGCTTCCACAGCAGATTATATTGCCCTGTATAAGTATACCGTAAGCTATCTGAGAGACGAGTTGCAGGTTAGGAATTTCCTATATGCCTGGTCGCCCGACAGGAACTTTGCCTCAGAAGCCCAGTATCTGAATTACTATCCTGGTGATGCGTACGTGGATCTTGTAGGAACCGACAATTACGAAGACATGAAGGCTGGTGTAGCTACAACAGTAGCAACTGGTAAGTATAGAATAGTATCAGACTACGCGAAAACGCACAATAAGGTAGCTGCGTTAACAGAAACGGGCCAGCAGAACTTAACCAAATCAGATTGGTATACCCAGCAATTGCTCAAATCCCTCAAAAATCAAAATATTGAATTTGCATACGCACTGGTTTGGGCAAATACCACAGGTGCATTCTGGACACCCTATGAAGGCCACCCCGCAGAAAATGATTTTATTAACTTTAAAAATGATGGCTACGTGCTGTTCTCAGATAAGATGCCGCAGGTTTATAAATTGAAATAAGTAAAAACAACGCAATGAAAAAAATAGCTTTCTTAACCGCACTTATGATTGGCTGTGCATTTCAGTCATGGTCACAAAAAAATACGCCTGTTCAACTTCATGGGCAGCTTAAGGTAAGTGCTGGCAAAATCCTCGATAAAAACAATAGGGAGCCTCAATTAAGAGGAATCAGTATGTCATGGAGTATTTGGGGCGGCAAAAAATATTATAACACCAACGTAGTGAACTGGCTAAAAGATGATTTCAGGATCAGCCTGCTGCGGTTGTCCATGGCAGTCGAGCCGGATAGCGGATACCTGCAGGATCCAGTAGGTCAAACCCGGCTGATCACCAGAACAGCAGACGAGGCCATCAAATTGGGGATCTATGTCATCATAGACTGGCACGATCACCATGCGCATCTCCATCCCGAAAAAGCAAAGGCATTCTTTGCAGAGGTCTCTAAAAAATATGCAGGGATACCCAATGTAATCTATGAGATCTATAATGAACCAGAACGTGTAGCCTGGCCGCTCATTAAAAACTATGCAATAGAAATAATAGCAGAGATCAGGAAACACGATCCTCAAAATTTAATTGTGGTTGGCAGCCCTTCCTGGGATCAGGATATAGATGTAGCTGCAAAAGATCCGGTTACCGGTTATGCTAACATAGCATACTCTTTTCATTTCTATGCATCAGAACCCAGTCACCAGGAACGTTTAATGCAAAAGGCAGATGCTGCAATACATGCTGGCTTACCAATTTTTGTTACCGAATGGGGAGTGGGCGAGGCTGATGGTAATGGCAAATTCGATCAGGAGAAAACGGCCAAATGGTTCCAGTGGATGGAAACAAATAAGCTGAGCTGGGCAAACTGGAACATTACCGATAAAGACGAAACCACCGCACTGTTAAAGCCTGGTGCTCCTGTAAATGGTAAATGGAAGGCAGATCAGCTCACACCAGCCGGATCATACATCCGTTCAAAATTGAGAACGTTAGCAGAACAGGTTAAATAAAATGCAGTGCTGAACTTATTAATGACAATTTCAATTGCAGGGTTTAGGTGAATTGCAGAATTGAGAATGCCCAGTAGAACATTAAATAAAGCAGCCAAACGAATTAATAAATACGACATGAAAATAAAATTAATAATCCTGTTTGTACTGGTGTCTTTTTCTGGATTTAGTCAGGGTAATAACTATGTCCAAAATTACAATAAGTTTGATGGTCTTGCACTTACCCCGCCAATGGGATGGAATAGCTGGAACAAATTCTCCTGTAATGTAGATGAGAAACTAATCCGTGAAATAGCAGATGCGCTGGTCAGCACCGGAATGAAAGATGCAGGATATACCTACATTAATATTGACGATTGCTGGCATGGCGACCGCGATAGCCTTGGGTTTATTCATCCGGATGCGAAACGGTTTCCATCCGGAATGAAGGCATTGTCAGACTATATTCACAGTAAAGGATTAAAATTAGGATTATACTCAGATGCAGGATCACAAACCTGTGGCGGAAGGCCCGGAAGCAGGGGCTATGAATTTCAGGATGCATTAACCTATGCAAACTGGGGAGTAGATTATTTAAAATACGATTGGTGTAATACGGATGGCTTAAAAGCCGAAGGCGCTTACAAAACCATCACTGCTGCATTGAGAAAAGCCGGACGCCCAATGGTATTGAGCATTTGCGAATGGGGAAATGATAAACCCTGGATCTGGGGACCGGCAGTAGGTCATTTATGGCGCACATCGGGCGATATCTACAATTGCTTTGATTGCATCGAAGACCATGGCACCTGGAAATCATTTGGTGCAATGGTGATCCTGGACAAACAGGATGGATTGCGCCAGTATGCGGGTCCGGGGCATTGGAACGATCCTGATATGCTCGAAATAGGAAATGGTAAATTGACGCCCGGTGAAGATCGTGCGCATTTTTCGATGTGGGCCATGATTGCTGCACCGCTGATTGCAGGAAATGACCTTCGGAATATGGATCAGGAAACACTCGGCGTACTAACAAACAAAAATGTGATTTCGGTAGATCAGGATTCTTTAGGGATCCAGGGATTTAAATACCGCAGCGAAGATGGATTAGAAACCTGGTTTAAACCATTAAAGGGCGGCAATTGGGCGGTATCATTCTTAAACCGCTCAGCCACCATAAAAAAGATAAACTTCAACTGGATCCAGGAATTGGTAAAAGATGATATCTTTAAATTGGCATTGAATGCAAAAGCGATCAGCTATAAACTAACAAACGCCTGGACGGGAAAAAGTGCCGGTACCACAAAGAAAGCCTTAACTGCAGAAGTGCCATCGCACGATGTGCTTATGCTGATCCTTGAAAAATAAAAGCAGTTAAGTAAAAGGCCGAACCCATTCAGTGATCATTAAAGTATTGGCAAATTGAGATGCCGGCAACAAGGGCCCTGGTAAGTTTAAGATCCCTTGTGAATTTAAGTGCTGAATAGTAAGGAGGAACGGAGTAATAAAGAACTGAAAAAAGGTAAACGTTAAATGAAAACCCGCGTACCGGAAAAGTTTTCCCTGAACTCTTTCGGCGTACAATGCTTCTTCTTTTTAAATAAACGGTTAAAATTTGAAATGTTATTAAAACCGCAATTGTATGAAATTTCTGCAACCGAATGTGTTGTTTCAATCAACATTCTCGTAGCATGGCCGAGTCTGATATCGTTCAGGCTATCAATAAAAGTGTTTCCAGTCCTTTTTTTGATAAACCGGCTAAAAGAAACTTCAGTCATGCTTACCAGCTTGGAAAGGTCTTTCAGGGTAATGGGCTTGTCAAAGTTTGCGTGCATAAACTCGAAGGCCTTATCAATCCTTCGGCTATTATAATTTAAAACCTGGTCATTGTTAAATGTTGCATCAGATAGAATACGCATGCTTTTAGAAGTAGACAGCTCATGTAAAATGCTCATCAGCTCCAGAACAGAATCAAATCCCTGTAACTGGTCTATCGCCAGGATCCTTGGGTATAGTTTCTCTATGGTCTCTTTCGGAAAAAGAATGCCGCGCACCGAACGGTCAAACATCCTGCGGATAAAGCTAAGCTGGTTCCTTCTCAGCATCTTGTCGTCAAAAAGATCCTTGTGCCATTGTATCGTAACCTCCGTAATTTCCTCGCTGCAACAGTTGTGTGTAGTCCATACATGTGATAAATTAGGGCCAACCAGCACCAGTTCCATATCCGTAATTTCTTCAATATTATCGCCAACCATCCTGCGTGCACCAGAAGCATTCAGGATCAGGTTTAATTCGTATTCCTCATGGAAGTGTAAAGGGAAGTCAAACTCCTTCTTTACCCTCGAAAATATAGTAAAACAATCGTTTTGGGTAAGCGGAGTGATTTCTTTAATGATATTATTCATGACTGGCTGTTTCGAAAAATATGTATTTAAGATAAAAGAACATTATGCAATATAAATAAAATTACAGCTATAATGAGTTGTATCAGTGATATTTTTCAGGTAAAAATGATTATTCTATATAAATTGGTTAAAATAGTATTACTGATCAAGATAAATCTATACCTAAATTAGGTCATTATTAAACAGACAAACCAAAATATAAACAACGTAGTAAATGGTCAAAAGAATAATCCTGTTTTTGTATGTGTTTGGAAGCTTTCAATTCATATTGATGGCACAAACAGCAGATAAAAATGCAACCAGAGAAACTAAAAATCTATACCTTAACCTGCAGCGGTACCAGGGTAATGGTGTGCTGTTCGGACATCAGGATGATATGGCTTACGGTGTAGGCTGGAAATATGAGAAGGACAGGAGCGACATTAAAGATCTTGCCGGCCAATACCCGGCAGTTTTGGGCTGGGATGTGGCTGGTTTGGAAAAAAATAACAGCCGTAACCTCGATGGTGTACCCTTTGACCAGATGCGCGACTTTATAAAAAAGGCCTACGATCTCGGTGCAGTAAATACCTTCAGCTGGCACATGGATAACCCGTTAAACGGAAACACTGCCTGGGACACCACATCCACAGTTACCGTAAAATCAATGCTTCCCGGCGGAGCAGCCCACGCAACCTATAAAACCTGGCTAAATAGCTTTGCGGCGTATGTAAAGACATTAAAGGGAAGCGATGGAAAACTAATCCCGATTTTGTTCAGGCCTTTTCATGAACATACCGGCAGCTGGTTCTGGTGGGGTAAAAAAGAAAGCACACCACAAGAATATAAAGCGCTATGGCAATTTACCGTGCGCTACTTAAGAGATGTAAAACAAACACATAACCTCATCTACGTATTTAACCCCTCTGGTTTTGATACCGAAGCAGAATACCTGGAACGTTACCCCGGAAACGACTATGCAGATGTACTTAGTTTTGATATTTATCAATATGGCGACGTAGCCGGAGGAAAAGCCTTCTCTGCCGATCTGGCAAAGAAAGTGGCCATTCAGCACCAGATTGCCCTTAAAAATAAAAAGATCACAGCCATTGCAGAAATGGGTTATGTAGAAATTCCAGACCCGAAATGGTGGTCGGAAGTGGTATGGAAAGCCATAGAAGCTCATCAGCCATCATACCTTTTGGTGTGGCGCAATGCCGGTTACCGCAAGCAGGAAAACGACCAGCATTACTATGCGCCATATAAAGGGCACCGCTCCTCAGCCGATTTTCTGGAGCTGTTTAATCAAAAAAAACTAATCCTCCAAAAGGGCGCACAGCAATACCGCATGTATTCAGATCACAAATAACCAGGTATAATAACAACTATGAGATTAACAACAATAGATCTGAGTATCATAGCCGCATATCTGCTGCTCACCATCTTCATCGGATTGTGGTACAGAAAGAAGGCCAAAGAAAATAAAGACAGTTACCTGATGGGGGGCAAGTCCCTGCCCTGGTATAAGCTGGGATTAAGTGACGCGTCAGACATGTTTGATATCAGCGGAACCATGTGGATGGTGAGCCTCTGTTTTGTGTATGGGTTAAAAAGCATCTGGATCCCCTGGCTCTGGCCGGTATTTAACCAGGTATTCATGATGATGTTCCTCAGTAAGTGGCTGCGGCGGAGCAACGCAAATACGGGGGCCGAATGGCTGCTTACCCGTTTCGGGGTAACCGGAAAAGGCGTAAACGGATCGCAGGTTGTGGTCATTGCCTTTGCGCTGATCAGCTGCTTCGGCTTTTTAGCCTATGGCTTTGTCGGACTCGGTAAGTTCATAGAGATCTTTGTACCCTGGGATCTGGTTAAAGGATACCTTCCCTTTGATCTCCAGCCCAAATATGTACCGCATTTTTACGGCATCATATTCACCTTATTTGCCATGTTCTATTCCATCATCGGCGGAATGCATAGTATCGTTCTTGGTGATATGATCAAATACATCATCATGACCGTAGCCTGTATCGCCATTGCGGTCATTGCAATTACACACCTGAATGGAAACACATTGAATGTGCCGAAAGGCTGGGATGATCCGTTCTTCTCCTGGCGCCTGGACCTCGACTGGAGTAAGATCACGGCAGATGCGAATAAGAAAATTGAAGAAGACGGCTTTAGCCTGTTCGGATTGTTCTTCGGAATGATGATCATGAAAGGGGTGTTTGCATCCCTTGCCGGACCAGCACCAAATTACGACATGCAAAAGGTGCTCAGCACACGCAGTCCGGAAGAAGCAAGTAAAATGACCGGCTTTGTCAGTATCATCTTATTGCCAATCCGTTATTCTATGGTAATGGGCTTAACCGTTCTTGCACTGCTGCATTACAACCAGCTGTATCTAAAAGGTCCGGATGGGGTTACAGATTTTGAAAGGATCCTGCCAGCAGCCATCAACACCTTTCTTCCGGTAGGGGTATTGGGTATTGTATTAACCGGTTTATTGGGTGCGTTTATGGGAACCTTTAGTGGTACACTGAATGCTGCACAGGCCTATATCGTCAATGACATCTATCTAAAATATATCAATCCGGCAGCCAGCACCAAAAAGATCATATCGATGAATTACATCGTCGGCATCCTGGTCGTAATCATTGGGGTGGTACTCGGCTTGTTTGTTAAAGATGTAAATACGGTGCTGCAATGGATCGTGTCAGGATTATACGGAGGTTATGTGGCAGCCAATATGCTGAAATGGTTTTGGTGGCGCTTCAATGCAAATGGTTTTTTTATGGGGATGCTCTTTGGTATCGTACCGGCAATAGCCCTGGCCGTTTTAAAATCCTTTCAGCTCCTGTCCGGATTGGATCTGTACTACTGGCCGGTATTGTTTGTCCTGTCCATTGCCGGATGTATCATCGGAACCTATGCCGCACCGCCAACAGATCCCGCCGTCTTAAAATCCTTCTATACAACCGTAAGGCCCTGGGGTTTTTGGAAGCCGGTAAACGACCTGGTAATGAAAGAAGATCCTTCGTTTAAGCCCAATAAAAATTTCAAGTTGAACATGTTCAACGTGCTGCTAGGTATCATCGCACAATTGTGTTTAACCATTCTGCCGATGTACCTGATCATGATGCATAAGTTACCGCTCCTCATTACCGTAGCCATTCTTGCCGTAATCATTGCGGTGCTTAAAAAGACCTGGTGGGATAAATTAAATGATTATTAGAAATAGAATAGTACGATGAATAATTTCGAACAGAGGTTAAAAGACCTTACAGATAGTTATAAAGAACTTATATCAAAAGAAAATACAAAATCAGCGTTGGGAAACGGCATTTATAGCCGGTATGAGTATCCGGTGCTTACCGCTGCACATACCCCACTAAACTGGAGGTATGACTTTGACCCGGAACGTAACCCCAACCTGCTGGAACGGATCGGTATCAATGCTACGTTTAATGCCGGGGCGATTAAGTTTCAGAATAAATATATGCTGCTGGTCAGGGTAGAGGGTGCAGACCGTAAGTCCTTCTTTGCCGTTGCAGAAAGCCCGAATGGGATAGATCATTTTACATTCTGGGATCAGCCGGTAATATTGCCGGAAACAGATGAGCCAGACACCAACGTATACGATATGCGGATTGTAGCACATGAAGATGGTTGGATGTACGGGCTGTTCTGTACAGAACGTAAAGATCCAAATGCACCGGCGCATGACCAGTCCATGGCGGTAGCGCAGTGTGGAATAGTACGCACCCGGGATCTGAAAACATGGGAGCGTTTGCCAGATCTCAAAACACCATCACCGCAACAACGGAATGTAGTATTGCATCCTGAGTTTGTAAATGGAAAATATGCGTTCTATACCCGCCCTCAGGATGGCTTTATTGAAAGCGGAACGGGAGGCGGGATCGGATTTGGATTGAGCGATTCGATTGAACACGCTGTAATTGAAAAGGAAACCATTGTAGACAATAAAAATTACCACACGGTATATGAAGCCAAAAATGGAATGGGTCCGGAGCCGCTCAAAACTGAACATGGCTGGTTATTTTTAGCACATGGTGTTCGCAATACTGCGGCAGGACTCAGGTATGTACTGTATATGTTCATGACAGATCTGAATGATCTGACCAAAGTGATTTACAAACCTGCAGGATATTTTATTGCTCCGGAAGGAGAAGAGCGCATCGGAGATGTTTCTAATGTAGTGTTCAGCAACGGCTGGATCCTGGATGAAGATGGAACAATATATATATATTATGCATCATCCGATACCCGGATGCACGTAGCAACCAGTACCTTAGCAGTGTTGCTGGATTATGTGATGAACACCCCTGCAGATGGATTCCGTTCTGCAGCATCCGTTCAGACCATTCTGCAGAACATAGAAAGTAACCAGCTGGTTCAAAAAAACTAAAGCTACATGCCGGGAAGATTAAAATTATATGCAGCAGAACTTGAGGATGAACTGAAAAGCATCCTCGATTATTGGATGACGTTTACGCCCGATCCAGAGTACGGAGGTTTTAAAGGGAAGATCCATACGGATAGCCATGCCGATCCGCAGGCACCAAAAGGATCAGTATTAAATGCCAGGATCCTGTGGACCTTTGCTGCTGCATATCATCTTAACCCGCAAAAGGAATATCTTCAAATGGCAGATCGTGCGTATGCGTATATCAATGATCATTTCATAGATCAGGAATTTGGAGGGGTATTCTGGACGGTAAACTATAAGGGTAATCCCTTAGATACCAAAAAACAGATCTATGCCATTGCATTTACTATCTATGCGTTTAGCGAATATTACCTGGCCAGCAAGAATGAAGAAGCAAAGCTGAAAGCGATAGCGCTGTATAAAGACCTGGTTAAGTACAGTTACGATCCGAAACGGGGAGGTTATTTTGAAGCGTTTACCCGGGAGTGGCAAAGCATAGAAGATCTCAGGCTGAGCGATAAGGATGCGAATGAAAAGAAGACCATGAATACGCATTTACACGTCCTCGAAGCATTTACAACATTATACGCAATCTGGCCAGACCCATCATTAAAAGAAAAGATCAAAGCGTTGCTGGATGACTTTTGCAATCACATGATCAACCCATATACAGGTCACCTGAACCTGTTCCTTGATGAAGACTGGACCATAAAGTCGGAGATCATTTCTTATGGCCATGACATCGAGGCTTCCTGGCTGCTGCTGGAAGCGGCCGAAGGTATTAACGAGGAAAAAGCAGTCCTTAAAATTAAGGAGCTGAGCCTCAAAATGGCTGAAGCATCTTTAAAAGCGATCGATGATGATGGCGCCTTATGGTATGAGTACGATCCAGCCATTGTACATCTAAACCGGGAAAAACATTGGTGGGTGCAGGCAGAAAGTATGGTCGGCTTTTTTAATGCCTGGCAGCTTTCGTCAGAAACCCGCTATTTGGAAACATCGCTGGCCAACTGGCAATTTGTTAAAGACCAGATCATAGACCATAAAAATGGAGAATGGTTTTGGGGTATAGCAGAAGACGGAAGTGTGATGACTGCAGAAGATAAAGTTGGACTGTGGAAGTGTCCGTATCACAATAGCCGTGCATGTATTGAGATTGTAAAGCGCATCTCAGGTCTTTTAAACAGATAAATCTGTACCAGGAAACAACATCTGTATTACTTGTTTGAGGTAACATTTGAAGCTTAATAGTTGGTTAACATATAATTTTATAATTTAGGGGCTTTTAAAAAGCGTTGAGATCGCTGTTGAAGGATAAATTTTTTTAACAGCAGAAGCATGGATCGGAAATGATCCATAATCAACGATTATTATAGATAAAACCCGGTAAATCATAAAATCCAGTACGTAGATCATGAGAAAGTTTTTAGCTGTAGTCTGTTTGTTTGTAAGCTCAGGTGCATTGGCCCAGGTACAAAGCCCGGGTTCTTTTTTTTCCGTTAAAACCGCTAAGCCAGTTGACCTGGTAAACGTTTTTCTTGGATCAGCAGGAGACCATGGTCAGTTGTCGCCGGCAGCATCATACCCGTTCAGCATGTTAAGCATCGGACCTCAAACCTACCCCAATACCCATACCGGTTATGAATACCTGGCTAAAAAGTTTCTAGGTTTTACACACAACCGCTTTGAAGGCGTAGGCTGCCAGGGAAGTGGTGGAAACATCCTGGTTAAGCCATTTTTAGGAGCAGATCCGGCAAAGTCAGAACTTCTTAAGGTATCAGAAAATGCAGGTCCGGGCTATTACGAGGTTGGTTTTTCAAATAAAGTTCATGCTAAAATGGCTGTTCTTAATAACTCCGGTAAACACGTATATCAATTCCCAAAAGGAGAAAAAGGAATCTATCTCGATCTAAGCCATTGTTTTGTAGGTCGCTTTGTAGCAGAAGAACACCAGGTAAATGGAAATTCGGTAAGCGGATGGATCGATGCAAAAACAACATGCAGTGCCGGTAAATACCGGGTATATTATTACCTGGAACTTGAAGGGAACGACTCCTGGAAAGCCACGTCGGCACATGAGCTCGTGGCTATGCTGAAGCCAGATGCAGAAACAGCAGAAATGCGGGTTTCCCTGTCGTCGGTAAGTGCAGAAGCTGCTAAGGCATCAGTAAGCAAAAACAGCTATGAAGCAGTAAAAAGTAAAAGCAGCGCAGACTGGAATACACTATTAAGCAGGATCGCGGTAGAAGGAGATACGGAAAATGCGAAACTGTTCTACTCCCTGTTATACCGCACCATGCAGTCGCCGTATGTCATTTCTGAAAACGACGGACAATACCGGTCTACCAAAGGAGAACTGCAAAAGGATAAAGAATTAAGGTACAATGGATGGGCCATCTGGGACAATTACAGAACACAGCTGCCATTGTTGTCCATCATCACTCCGGACCGCTATGCAGGTATGGTCAGCTCCATTGCTGATCTGTATAACTCCGGAAAAAAGGACTATGCCACACAAACAGAACCATCCAATACCGTACGTACAGAACATGCCATTGTAGTCCTGCTGGATGCATACCGAAAAGGATACAAGGTAGACTTTGCTAAGATTGCCGATTCACTGGTTAAAGAAGTGAATAACCTGGATTATAAAGCACCAGATAAAGCGTTGGAGTCCAGTTATGATGCATGGGCGTTGTCAGAGATCTTCAGCATCCTGAAAAACAAAGAGAAAGCTGCATTCTATAAGAACAAAGCCCTGGAATATAAAAAATACTGGGATAAGGATTTTAAGGATATGAATAAAAGGGATGTAGACCAGATGCAGGCACGCGGCCTGTACCAGGGAACCATCTGGCAGTACCGTTGGTTTGTGCCGTATGACGTTAAAGGACTGATCGAACTGGATGGTGGTGAAGCCGCATACCTGGCCAAACTGGATGAGTTCTTTGCCAGGGATCTTTACAACCATGCCAATGAGCCGGATCTGCAGGTGCCCCTTATGTACAACGCAACCAGCCAGGGTGCAAAGTCACAATACTGGATGAATATGATCGCTGCAGATACCGTGATCCAGAACTACTTCAACGACAATAGCCGTGGCATCGGTTCATTTATAGGTAAGATCTATCAGAATACGCCCGAAGCCTACCTGCGTACCATGGATGATGATGCAGGGGCCATGTCTGCCTGGTATGTGTTTACCGCAAGCGGATTTTCACCGGCATGTGTGGGCTGGCCGGTATATTACTTAAATGTACCTTTATTCCAAACGCTAACCTATCAGCTGCCAAAGGGAAAAACCTTTAAGATCGAAGTGGAAAATTACAATCCAAAACACAAATACATCAAATCGGTGTTTCTAAATGGAAAGGCGCTTAAACGCAATTACATTACCCAGGATGACATCAATGCAGGCGGAACATTAAAGATCGTTGCTTCAGATGTACCTGTTCAGAATACGGACACTGAAAATTGGATTTCATCATTTAATTAGGTAAAACACCGCTGATACGGAATATTTATAGCGTGTTTCTAAGGTAATTGCGTTTTTTGTTGCTTAATAATTTAGATTTAAGCATAAAATACACTATAATTAGGAATATTTAATAGAATATGAGCGGTGTCAATTTAAATACGTACCAAAATGTTCCGGATACCTGGGATGAAATGTATATTTCAGACAATAATCTTAGGGAACAGTACCATAAAATTGTAGAATATCTTAAAAAAGAGTCTGCAAGCGACCTGAATAAAAAGGAAGAGCTTGCAAAAAGACTGTTCATGAGCCAGGGAATTACGTTTACGGTGTATGATAGCGGAGAAGGCATAGAAAAGATCTTTCCGTTTGACATCATTCCGCGTGTCATCACCTCTTCAGAATGGGGCTTTATAGAAAAAGGAATTAAGCAGCGTTTAAAGGCCCTTAACCTGTTTCTTAAAGATGTGTACAGCAACCAGTTTATCATTAAGGATAAAGTGATCCCTGCCGCGCTCATTTATTCATGTCCCCATTTTCTCCGGGAAATGTACCAGCTAAATGTACCGCACGACATCTATATCCACATAGCCGGTATTGATCTCATCCGTGATTATGACGGCACATTCTACGTGCTGGAAGATAACCTCAGAACACCGTCCGGAGTAAGCTATATGCTCGAGAACCGGGAGATCACCAAAAGGTTATTTCCAGACCTTATTCCGCAATGCAAAGTGCGCAGCGTAACCGAATATCCGTCTATATTGTATAAAAACCTGCAGGCCCTGTCGCCAAGAGCGGTATCCAATCCAACCATCGTGCTGCTAAGTCCGGGTATGTATAACTCGGCCTATTACGAACACACCACACTGGCAAGGCTGATGGGCGTTGAGCTGGTAGAGGGAAGGGACCTTGTAATCAGGGACCAGAAGGTATTTATGAAAACAACCACCGGGCTGCAGCAGGTAGATGTGATCTACAGGAGGGTAGACGATGATTTTATTGATCCCCTTGTATTCAACCCCAGCAGTGTATTGGGCGTAGCCGGATTAATGAGTGCCTACCGCAAAGGAAACGTGGCCATCATCAACGCCGTAGGAAACGGAGTGGCCGATGATAAAGCGGTTTACAGCTATGTGCCGGACATGATCAAATACTATCTGAATGAAGAGCCCCTGTTAAAAAATGTTCCAACATATAGCCTGGATGATCCCGATCAAAAGGAATACGTGTTCCAGAACATGAATAAAATGGTCATCAAGAAAACAAATGAAAGCGGAGGTTACGGAATGCTGATGGGACATGCCGCAACCGAAAAGGAAATGGAAGATTATAAAAAGGAGATCCTTAAAGATCCGCGTAATTTCATTGCACAGCCTACAATAAGCCTTTCTACAGCACCATGTTATATGGATGGTGTATTGCAGCCGAGAAGGGTAGATCTGCGGCCTTATGCGCTCGTTGGGCCGGATGGCATCTCCATTGTTCCGGGCGGTTTAACCCGCGTGGCCTTAAAAGAAGGATCGCTCGTTGTAAACAGCTCACAGGGCGGCGGCAGTAAAGATACCTGGGTTTTATCATCTTAAAAATTATCAGTCTATATGTTAAGTAGAGTAGCATCAAGTTTATATTGGTTAAGCAGGTATGTAGAACGTAGTGATGGCATTTTAAGGATGTTAAAGATCAACTATGCATCCTCACAGGATACCATACAGGAATTTACATGGGATCCGGTAATCCGCATTTCCTCCGGAGGAAATGAAGAAGAAATGGCGGCCATCAAGAACGATAGCCGTTCCGTAGTGGAATACCTGCTGTTTAACCGTGACAATCCAAATTCCATCATCAACATCATTACCCTGGCACGGGAAAATGCAAGAAGCGTACAGGAGCACATTGCTACAGACCTGTGGCAGTGTTTAAATGAATACTACCATACCGTAAAAGATCCAAAGCTGCTTTGGTATGTACAAAAGGACGATCCAATCACCGCACTGGATATCCTGATCAAACAAGTCATGCTGTACTACGGAACGGCAGACAGCACCATGGAACGCGGAGAGATCCGGAGCTTCATGAGCATCGGCAAGTACCTGGAACGAAGTATTCAGTCGATCGATATCCTGGACATTAAGTTCATTTCCATCTCCAGCAATCCCGATCTGCTTACCGATACATCATACTGGAAGCATTTACTGCTCTCCCTGGGCGGGTACGAACTCTATCTAAAAACATACAGGGGAGGGTTTGAAGCAGATAACATCATGGAACTGGTGATCCTCAATAAAGACTTTCCCCGTTCTGCGATCTATTCTGTAAACAACATCCTCCGTTATTTTGAACGCCTTAAAAGCGATAAGAACCTGGATCATTACAACAGCCTATCCTTTAACATCGGGCGTTTAAACAGCAGCATTACCTATACCACGGTTTACAGCATGGAAGCCGAAGGCCTGCACAATTACCTGATCAAGCTAAAGAACGAGCTGTACGGGATCGGGAATCTTTTAGATAAATATTATTTTGCAAACTACTAAACAAACGCAGTATGCCGATCTTCAAAATTAAACACATCACCAATTATAAATACGATTCACCGGTACGCGACAGCGCCAACCAGATCATCCTGTTTCCAATCAAAGACGATTACCAAAAAGTGATCAAGCATGATCTTAATATTTCCAACGGACCGGATGTAGATATCTTTATCGATTATTACGGGAACGAAGTAGGCATCTTTACACAAACAGAACGCCATACCCAACTTAAGATCTTTTCCAAGATCTATGTAGAGACCATCTCCAAGCCATTGCCGCAAGATGATGGCATCTTTAAAAAAGACCAGTGGAAAACCCTTGACGACATTAAGCATGAGGTTCCCTATATCGATTACCTGAAGCATACGTATTTTGAAGAAGCAGATATGCTGCTCCAGATCACCAAAGACCTGAGAACAGAAGAAGATACCCCATACAAAACCGCCGTTAAGTTTTGTCAGTATGTGTTCAATCATTTTGAATACATTAAAGGGGTAACCACGGTAGACAGTACCCTGGATGAGATTATCCGGTTAAGGGCAGGAGTGTGTCAGGATTTTGCACACATCTTAACCACCATGCTGCGGTTTACAAAGATACCGGCTCGCTATGTAAGCGGGTATATCTGTCCGAACAAAGATGGCATGCGCGGAGAAGGGGCAACACATGCCTGGGCTGAGGCTTATATCCCGGATTATGGCTGGCTCGGACTGGATCCAACCAACAACTGCATTGCCAATGAAAATCATGTGAGACTTGCCGTAGGCAGGGATTTCAGTGACTGCTCACCGGTAAAAGGAGTTTTTAAAGGCGCATCCGGACACATCATGGAAGTAAACGTTTCTGTAGGACATGATGATGAAGACCTGGAGACCGAAAACTATGTTCAGCCCAAAGAGGTTAATTACAGCAAATCAACAGTGCCAAGTCAGACGATAAAAAATAGCTTTCAGCGCCATATGGATGCCATCATCCAGCAACAGCAACAACAGCAGCAGTAAACAAAAAAAGCTTCCGGATCATCCGGAAGCTTTTTTTGTCAGGTTAAGTTAACCTCACTTATATTGTACAACGTGTTACTTGTATTTTACGTTTGGAAAATCTTCCTGTGCTTTTTTAAATTGCGCTTCATATACATCAGACCATCCAAAAGCAAGAGTAGCCTGCTCTTTCAAGTTTACACCTGCAGCACCGCTCCAGAAGTGAACAAAATCTCCCCAGGTCATTCTTTTTGTAAACCTGTTGTTGGCGTTCTTAGGATAATTGGCAGATAACAGTTCGAAGTATTTATTCAATACCTTACCTTTTCCATATTTACTATAAATCGGGTAGAACCAATTTTTAAACCACTGGGTCCTTGCGCGGGGGAAATTATCATATTGACCTTGCATTTGTTCGAAAACGCGTGCAGCTTCATCTTTCATTCCAATGTTCATCAATACATCGTAATTGAAGATTTCCATGAATTTGCTGTCGCCCCAAAGTGCATCAGAAGGAGAACCTTTAGTGCCATGGCTCGCATTGTTTACAATGTGACCGATCTCATGGATCGGAATGCCGATTTGCTGACCGGTAGAATTTGTCCAATCCGGTAAACCGCAATCCAGAACATTGTGGAAATCGTGACTTGCATCAAAGTATGGTGAAGGATGTCCGCCAGTCAGCGTGTTGGATTGGTGAAATACCACGTATAATTTTGGATCCGGACCAAAATCACCATAGGTCTTTTTAACATAGGCCCAGGTATCAGACATGGCTTTAAATGGCCATTTCACAGTTTTAGACATGTTGTCATCATAATAGAATGCCACATGCTTGTCCTGATAAACAAGTTTTACAAGCAGATCATGCTCAAACCAATGCTCTTTCCAGGTCAATGGCGGGGCTTTTACCGTATCGGTAGTTTTTTTTAATTGTGCATCAGCATCTCCGCCAGAAATAATCAACAGCGACATGCATAAGGTAGAAAACACGAACAGGCGTTTTAAAATAGTCATAATAGGCTCATTAAATTGTGTGCGCCGCAAATGTATAATTAAGTATTAAATAATTAATACCTTTTCTAATTCAATTTCAAGTTAAAAATCTAAAATTAATCGAGTTAGTGCTCAAATAGTTCAGGTTTATTGAATATAATGGCTAATTTTCTAGCAATATTTTAAGATTCTCTAAGAAAACATTATTAATGAGTCCCTCTCTGATTAAAAAAAATAATGTTACCCTGGAAGGTAATGTTAATGCCGGCAAAACAATCATTTTTGCACACGGCTTTGGTACGGATAAAACATCCTGGGATATCGTAAAGCAAGCATTCGCCGCTGATTACAGGCTTGTTCTGTATGATAACGTAGGTGGTGGCAACGCTGATCCTAAAGCATACAGCCCTTTAAAGTACAATACATTAAATACCTATGCAGATGATCTGCTGGCCATCGCTAAAGAACTGGATCTGAAGGATGCAATTGTTGTCGGCCATTCCGTAAGCTCCATGATCTGCCTGATCGCTGCAGTAAAAGCACCACAATGCTTTTCTAAAATGATCCTGATCGGCGCATCACCCCGGTATCTGGATGACGATGGTTATTTTGGTGGTTTTAACCAGCAGGTATTGAACGACATGTATGAGAACATGACCAATAACTATTATGCCTGGGTTAGCGGGTTTTCTGCCGTAGCCATGGCCAATCCCGATAAACCCGAACTTGGAGAAGGGTTTGCCAAAACACTGGCAGCCATCAGGCCCGATATTGCCTTGTCCGTAGCCAAGGTAATTTTCGAATCCGACATCAGAAAAGAACTTACCAAACTCAATAAGCCAACCTTACTGATCCAAACGAAGGAAGATATTGCTGTACCTGCAGCAGTAGCTGAGTATTTAAATGAAAATATATCCGGCAGTACCCTGACCTATGTAAATGCAACCGGACATTTTCCGCACATCAGTGCGCCACAGGAAATAATTTCAGCAATTAAAGCGTTTATATAGACCGCATGGATGAAAATCGAGCAGCTATAAACTGGGCCAAACGAGCGCTAAAATTTATTAGCCAGGAGCTTCAGAGTGAAACCTATGAAGGCTGGAGCACGATCATGAAAAAAAATACGATCCTGCTCAAGTCGCTCGCCGAAGCCGATCGCCTGCTCATTGTTAAAAAAGAAGATGAAGTAACGTTAAGCGTGGTCGTCCCTGGTGAATCCGTTAAAAAGAAATATATTGATCCCGAAGCATTGAAAAATGTGAATGATCAAGCCATCTTTTCCGATATGCCATTTTTAGAACTGGATATCAACTTAACAGCACAATTCAAAAATGCAGCTGCCGCAGTACTTATCCCATTTCATGAAATCGACTTCCAGGGCTGCCTGGTACTGGAATGGGACAGCCAGTTTGATTTTAATGACGACTTTAAAGAATTTATACAGGCCTGTCTGCTAAAAATCAAGGAAACCCTAAAATTATCACGCACCTATTACGCCCTCGAAGAATTAAAGGTACGTTTCAACTCGATACTGCAGTCTGTACCGCAGAACATTGTGTTTATTGACGATTCCGGAAAGAACAGCTGGATCAATGATAAAGCAGCTAAGCTGTTCGGCATTCCCGGAGGCAATGTATCGCCGGCAGTACTCGCCGGTTTAATGCAGAAACTGCGTGCCACAGCCGATAACCATGAGGAGATCTCAAAAAAGGGACAAGCGCTTTTTCAGTCTAAAGACAAACACATTAGCGACTGGCACTGGATCTATTCAAACCCGGAAACCCGGGTACTTAACGTGTGTTCAACACCAACCATCTCAGAACACGTCAGCGGCAGGCTGTGGATGTTTGAAGATGTTACCGCCAAATACCTGATCGATCAGCACCTGAAAGAACTGAATGCCGAACTCGAAGAGAAAACCAAACTCGCCGAGTCTCAGAATATGGCCAAATCTGAATTCCTGGCCAATATGAGCCATGAGATCAGAACACCTATGAACGGTGTAATGGGAATGACCAGTTTGCTCGACAATACCAAACTTACCGAAGAGCAGCACGACTATGTAGAGTCGATAAGAATCAGTGCAGACTCCCTGCTGGAGATCATCAATGAGATCCTTGATTTCTCAAAAATCGAATCCGGTAAACTCGAACTCGAAGAACATCCATTCCTGCTGTATAAGGTGATCGAAGAAACCTACGATTTGATGGCTCTTAAGGCACAGCAGAAGAAATTGGAACTGCTCTACCTCATCGATACCGATGTGCCGCTGGAGATCATCGGCGATATGACCCGCATCCGGCAGATCATTGTAAACCTCGTAGGTAATGCCATTAAGTTTACAGAAGAAGGAGAGATCCTGATCCGTATAAAGATGAACAAAAGGATAGACAGTCTCTACGAACTGGAATTCAGTGTTAAAGATACCGGCATTGGAATACCAGCAGATAAAATGCACAAGCTTTTCACGTCATTCTCGCAGGTTGATTCTTCCACAACACGTAAATATGGCGGTACCGGACTTGGCCTGGCCATCAGCTCACGCCTGGTGCAGAAAATGAACGGACACATCCGGGTAGAAAGCGAAGAGCATGTGGGCACAACGTTTATCTTTACCATCCCCGTTAATGCCAATGAAGTACTAAAGACCCTTAAACCCACACCAGTTCAAAAAGACCTCAATGGAAAGAGAGCCCTGATCATTGATGACAATCATACGAATTTATACATCCTTAAAACCCATTGTGCACTTTGGGGAATGCATGCCGATATTGCAAAAAGCGGTAATGAAGGACTGGATTGCCTGGCACAAAACACCTATGATGTTGTAGTTGTTGATCTCCTCATGCCGGGGATGAACGGCATTGATACTGCCCATGAGATCAGGAAAAAATATACCATACCACTTGTGCTATTCAGCTCGGCCGGTCAGTTTCCGGGAAGGAATACCAGCGATGGTCAGTTATTTGCTGCAATACTTGATAAGCCCATCAAGCCAAATTACTTTCATAAAGTATTAAAAGAGGTGCTGTCAAATGCTCCTGAAGAAAAGAAAGCAGACCCTGTTCATGCCAAAACAGATACGGTAACAACTCATGAAACCGAAAAAGTGGCCATCCTCGTTGCCGAAGATAACCTGATCAACCAGAAGATCATGGTCAATGCATTTAAGAACATTGGCCTCAACTGTGATGTTGTATCCAACGGATTAGAAGTACTGGCCTCATTGGAAAGACAGCATTATGACCTGATCTATATGGATGTTCAAATGCCGGAAATGGATGGTTATGAAGCGACAAGAAGTGTCATTAAGAAATATGGCGACAAGCGGCCGGTGATTATAGCCATGACCGCAGGTGCCTATGAAAAAGATAAGCAAGACTGCCTCAATGCAGGTATGGACGATTATCTGAGCAAACCATTTGATTTTGATACTTTTTATGCTAAGTTTAATAAATGGAAAGCAAAAGCAATTTGACCCCAAGGCTTACCAGAAACTTTTCTCATTCAACCGTAACCTTTCTCATTTTCTGATCACAATGACGTATTTTTCTGGTTAAATTTAGCTGCAATAATGTTGCAATTAAAAATATTGGCTACATTTGGACATGCAATTTAATTGCATTTAAGCAATAGAAAATATGTTAGCTACTAAAAAATACGATGTGGTAATCATTGGCGGAAGTTATGCCGGATTATCAGCAGGCATGGCTTTAGGTCGTGCAATTCGCAATGTACTCATTGTCGACGGCGGAAAACCATGTAACATTCAAACGCCGCACTCCCATAATTTTTTAACCCAGGATGGAAACACACCAGCAAGAATAGCGGCAATAGCAAAAGAACAGCTGTCGGCATATCCAACCGTTGAGTATAGAAATGGGTTGGTTACTACCATAAATGGAAAGAACAGCCAATTTGAAGTGTCTCTTTCTTCTGGTGAAAATGTGCAGGCTAAAAAACTGTTGTTTGCCACAGGAATAAAAGACGTGATGCCAGATATCCCCGGATTTGCAGAAAGCTGGGGCATTTCTGTGATTCATTGTCCGTATTGTCATGGTTATGAATACCGCGAACAGCCAACCGGCATCTTGATCAATGGGGATATGGCCTTTGAATTTGGCCGCCTGATCAACCACTGGGCAGGGGAACTTAGCATCTTTACCAATGGAAAATCGACCATCAGTGCTGAGCACCGCAGCGAACTGGCCGCATTAAATATCATCGTAAATGAAAAGGAGATCAAAACAATAGACCACAGTAACGGATCTATTAAACAACTGATGTTTAAAGACGGAAGCGCAGCATCCATCGACGCCATGTATGCCAGGCTCCCATTTGAACAACATTGCCAAATTCCTAAAGAATTGGGATGTGCATTAGATGAGAATGGATATATCCAGGTAGATGATTTCCAGAAAACAACCGTTCCGGGTATTTATGCAGCGGGAGACAATACTACGCCGTTTAGAGCCGTAGCTATGGCCGTTTCCGCCGGCTCAAGGTCGGGCGCTATGGTTAACCACGAACTGATTGCCGGTAAATAGTAGATGCGGCATAATAAATAACCTGCTGAGCGGGTTATTTATTATTTTCCAGGTAAACGGTTAAAATACTTTTCAGGTAAAGCTCTGGTTTAGGCATCACGATAACTGTGCCCGGTTCTTTATCCTGAGAATGTTTCAGGTAGTTCGCTTTGATCTTTCCCCAATCCTTTGAGTAAAGCTCAATGAACATATCTACAAACTGTTTATCGGTATAATCTTTTGGAAGCTTACTAAGCACAACTTCAATTTTCTCTTCTTTTCTATGTAATACTGCCATGGTGTTTTAATATTCCTGACAAAGGTACGAACTAATTTGAGTTAATGTTCTGCAATCTCTAATGGGTCTATCCATGAAAATATAAACTTAAAGATATTATATAATGAAAGCTCCCTGTTTTGGGAAGCTTTCATTATAAACTAATAATCATCTCTTTCTCAATAGCAACAAGCTAACAGCAGATATCAGTACAATACCTGCCGCAATATACTTGCGATGCGCCTTGGGTTTACCGGGAACACCCCATCCTCCGTAAACGGCATTACCGTAACTAACCGGAACAAAAACATTTCCGTCTGATTTTAACATGGGTTGGGCCTGCTTTAAATAGTGGGATATCACCTTAGCCGTAATGGTACGGGTTAATTTAGGAAACACACCATACGCAAGTCTGAGTACCGTTGATAAGCTGCCAACCATAACCTCAGGCTTCGGATTTTGCGCAAGCTTAATCACTGCAATGGCCACCCGTGCCGGATCATACACCGGAGGGGCAGGTTTTAACTGCTTACCAGTATAGTTTGCAGCATGCTGAATCCCGGGGGTATCTAAAAAAGCAGGGAATACGTCGCAAATGTGGATATCAGGCCATTCCGTTAGCTCAGCTTTCAATGCGGCAGAAAATCCACGGAGTCCAAATTTACTCGCTGAATAGCCAACGCCAAAAGGTACCGGTAAAAAACCGCCAATTGAAATGTTGTTGATCAGCGTTCCATACCCTTGTTTCTTAAAATAGGGGAGAACAGCATGTGCACCATGCAGATAGCCCATCAAATTTGTTTTAATGACCTGGTCATGCACGGCCATTGGCGTCTCGTCGAAAGTACCGGCAGCCAATAAGCCGGCATTATTGATCCAAACATCTATTTGGCCGGTATAAGCACTGGCCTCATCAGCAAGCAGGATCATCGCTCCCGGATCAGTAACATCAGTCAGTACGATCTTAACTACCGAACCCAATGCAGTACATTCGTCGGCCACTTCCTGCAGTGCCGTCTCATTTCTGGATGCAAGGACTAAATTTACCTGGTGTGGCGCAAACTCCAGCGCAATGGCTTTTCCAACCCCGCTAGACGCGCCCGTAATTACAATAGTTTTATGATATAGCATTTGAGTATCCATTTATGTGATACTAAATCAACATCACTTTAAAAATTATGTTTTAATTAACTTCAAATTAGAACCATGGCTAAGTTTGTCATACCATTTTAGGTTATTATATTTATAAATACTTTAGTAAACAAGCATACTTATTTGTCCGATTATCATCAATTTTGTCCGATATATCATCAATTTAGTCGAATCATAACAAGAAGGAATCACAATTGTCAGCAGCAGGAACTTGTGGAAGTACAGCCGGTATCTAATTGATTCGTCAGATATTTATGTTAAAATGAATATCTGACGAATCAATAGGTAAATTGAGAATGACGCACTGTTTAATGGAACAACCAACTTGAACTATTGTACACCAAAGCCAGCACCGGCAGGTTCCTGCACCTTACTTTTCCTAAAGTCTTTCATGGATTGAGGCTCTTTGGCTTCCAGTGTGCTGAAATCAACAACACCGGTTCGCTTTGCCCAATCAAAGTACTTCACAGAAAGCCTGCTCACTACATCGTGGTTGGTGCGGGCAACATTTGTCGTCTCGCCTCTGTCCGTTTCCAGGTTGTACAATTCCCAGGTATAGGATGGGTACGTAGAAACCAGCTTCCAGTTGCCATCGCGCACAGCACGGTTACCGGCTCTTTCCCAAAACAGGCCTTCAGGTCTTACTACTTCAGACTGTTTACCAAAAAGAACAGGCAGCAAGCTTTTACCCGGAAGCGGATTGGAAGCTGTATTTTTATACTTTGCCGGATATTTTGTACCAGCGAGTTCATAAAAGGTCGGGGCAATATCAATGATATGCCCGGTGCCTTTTGCAATTTCGCCGGCTTTAATTTTTGCAGGATACCAGGCGATAAAAGGAGAACTGATACCGCCCTCATACATATAATCTTTAAATGCAAGAAAAGGAGTGTTAGAGGCGTAAGACCAGTTCTTGCTTTGCGATTCATAAGAACCGTTTGAACCTACAGGGCCGCTGTTCTTCGTAGCACCATTGTGCCATTTTACAAGGTCCTCCGCGGGAGCACCATTGTCGGATATAAATACGATCAGTGTATTTTCAGCCTGTCCGGTCTGCTTTAATTTCTCCAGTACCGCTCCAATACCCTGATCCAGGCGGTCAACCATAGCGGCATAAACCTCCATCTTTTTAGCCCATTGCTGCCGCTGGTCAAAAGATAAACGGCTCCAGTCGTAAATGTCTTCATCCTTTACAGAAAGTTTTGCGTTGGCAGCAACAATGCCCAGCTTTTTCTGGCGCTCGAAGCGTTCCTTTCTCAACTCATCCCAGCCCTTATCGTATTTGCCTTTGTACCTGGCAATATCTTCCGGCAAGGCAACCAATGGCCAATGTGGTGCGGTATAAGCAAGATACAAGAAGAAGGGTTTCTCTTTTTTGCTTTCCTGATCGATAAAGTCAACGGCATTTTTGGTAATCACATTGGTCTGGAAATACGCAGATACAGGAAACCCATTTCCATCAGAAACCAGCGTGCGCTCCTGCGGGGCACCTGACCTGGCAGAATTCTCATCTCTTGGGTAGACCGAATCAAATCCCCGCTGCCAGGGCATACTGACGTTATCACCAGATACATGCCATTTTCCTGATGTGAGTGTAGCATAACCGTTTTCCTTAAGCACTTCAGCAAGTGTTAAGGAAGCTGCATTCAGGTAACCCTGATAGGCAGGCAGACCAAGGTCATTGGAGAAATAACCCACCCCAGCTTTATGCTGATACTGGCCTGTTAAAAGCGACGCCCTGGTTGGTGCACAGATCGAATTATTATAAAACTCCTTTAAGCGCAGACCTTCACTGGCCAGCCGGTCGAGGTTTGGCGTTTGGATCTCAGAACCATAAGAGCCGATATCCGAATAGCCGAGGTCGTCAGCCATGATCAGAATGATGTTGGGTTTGCTCTTTTTAACGGTGTTCTGGGCAAATCCAGCAGGGGCTGCACAAATGATCATTAAAAGAGCAAAAAGAGATTTTTGGAAAAATATGGTCTTCATGTGAAATCGTATTAAAGATAAATACTCAATTAATTGGTTCGTCTGCTGCCTGGTTGTACTCCGGCTGCAGGCAGCGGACGCAGCTTCTCATAATCTACCACGTCATTTTTTGAGGCCCAAACGGTATAAGCAGACTTTAACCGCTCTACTACTTCAGGGTACTGAGCAGCAAGGTCCGTATTTTCAGCCCGGTCCGCTTCCAGGTCGTACAGCTCATATTTGGCATCAGCACCAGCAAGAGAAACCAGTTTCCATTTCCCATCCCTTACTGCTTTTTTGCCGCTACGCTCCCAAAATAAAGGCTCTGCACGATCCACGCGGTTAACCTGACCGGTTAATAAAGGCACCAGGCTTTTCCCTGCTAATGCATTGGTTTTTGTATTTTGGAATTGTGCCGGGTAAGTGATGCCGGCAAGCTGGTAGAACGTAGGAGCAAGGTCAATCAGGTGGGCCGTGCCCTGCGCAATGGTATTCGCGTTGATCTTACCAGGGTACCAGGCGATAAAAGGAGCACTGATGCCGCCTTCATATGGAGAATCCTTGTAGCTCCGTAAAGGGGAGTTCCCGGTCTGCGACCAGTTACTGTTCTGAACTTCATAAGAACCCGCACTGCCAACAGGGCCAGTTGTCCTTTGAGTATACAATCTTAAACCATTGCCACCCTGAGATCCGTTATCGGATATAAACACGATCAGCGTGTTCTTATCCTTTTTAAGCTCCTTTAATTTTTCCAGCAGCTTCCCAATGCCCTGATCCACATGATCAATCATAGCCGCATAAACCTCCTGCCTCAATTGCCAGTACTGCTGCTCATCATAGGTCAGCTTATTCCATGGTTTTAACAGCTTGTCGGCAACCGCTATTTTCTGTCCCGGATCAATCAAACCTTTTTCAACAGCATTCTTAAACCGGATGGTTCGTAAAGAATCCCAGCCCAGCTTATACCTTCCTTTATACTTTGCAATATCTTCCGGCAATGCCTGTAAAGGCCAGTGCGGCGCATTATACGCCAGGTATAAAAAGAAGGGTTTTTTCGTTTGATTCTGTGCAGTTAAAAAATCAAGGGCATGACCGGTAATCTCGTCCGTAAGGTACTTGCCGGGCTCCAGGTAAAAGGGTTCATTGTTGAGCATCAGCGGAACCTGGGCTTTTTCTTTAGCTTCCAGTTCGTAGTAGTTGCTCGCACCGCCAATAAAGCCAAAGAACTGGTCAAACCCACGCTGGTTGGGCCATTGGTCTTTGTCGTCACCAACATGCCATTTGCCAGACATAAGTGTCGAGTATCCGCCGCTTCTTAAAACTTCAGCAAGCGTAAGAGATTCCTTGTTCAGAAAACCCTGGTACGCAGGTAAGCCCAGGTTAACGTTGAAGTAACCCATCCCGGCCTTATGCTGGTACTGTCCGGTTAATAAAGAAGCCCGTGTAGGTGCACAGATCGAATTGTTGTAAAACTCCTTTAACCGGATTCCCTCTCCGGCCAGCTTATCGAGGTTTGGTGTTTCGAGGTCCAGTGCTCCATACGGGCCGGTATCCGAAAACCCAAGATCATCAACAAGGACCAGCACAATATTGGGCCGCTCCGCTTTTTGTGCATAGACAGGCAAAACAAATAGCAGGGATGAAGCAGTGCCGATGCAGCACGCAATCATCAGGCTAAAGGATCTTTGAAAGTGTTTTTTTAATGAATTTTCCATTTTACGTAAGATTAGGATTTAGAAAACTATCCGGCTATCTGCGCCATCAAAAGCAGACGAGCGGTTTAAATTAAAAGCCAACCCAGTCCGGATGCTGCTTAAGTTTAAGGTTTAGGTTCAGTTCGCGCTGCGGAGTGGGGAAGTGTATATGCCGTGCAGCTGCGAGCGTTTTACCCGCGGCCTTTAAAATTCGGATGTAATATTCAGGGCCTCTGCGTACCAGGTCAAACCAGCGCTGGTACTCGTAAACAAATTCTTTGCGGCGCTCCTGAAAAACAGCATCGCGAAATTCATCTTTGTTCAGCGCAGGCACCTGATCCTGCAGCCTGCTGATCCCGGCACGGCTGCGTACCAGGTCAATCGCATCGTATGCAGCCGTCGTCGGACCGTTCAGTTCATTCACCGCTTCCGCGTAGATCAGCAGCACTTCGGCATAGCGGATGATGGAGAGGTTTTTGGACGACTGGCTTTGGTTGCCCACCACTGCCGGATCATAATATTTATTAAACTGGGGAGTCGCAAGTGTATATAGCTGGCCATTCACCGGACTTACAATCTGGGTAACAAAGGTAACCGCGCGGCGTTTATCCGTTGTGCTGTAGCTTTCATACAAGCCGCCGGCAACATGCAGTGCATCTGCATAATCTCCATTTATACCGGGAACATCTGCCGGCGCAGACCGGCTTGCCAGGCTATTGCCCTGGTAACCCGCATTCCCTTTAAACTGCGCAGAGAAGATATGCTCCTTACCATTTTTAGCAGCCACATTGAACACATCAGCAAACTCATCAAACAGCGCATACTGCTTGCCATCAATAACCTCCTTGCTCTTATCAGCAGCAAGCTGCCAGTCCTTATGGGTAAGGTATACCTTGGCCAGTAAACTTTTAACGGCACCAGAAGTGGCCCTCCCAATATCAGCAGCTCCATAAGTGGCTGGTAAAGTTTCCGCATCTTTCAGGTCCTGAATAATCTGCAGATAAACAGCGTCTTCCGCAGCCTTTTCTACATATAGATTCTCTGGGGTAAGTGAAGTCACTTCATGCAGAACAACCGGAATTCCGCCGAACCAGCGTACCAGGTTAAAATAGTGCAGCGCCCTTAAAAATTTAGCTTCGTTGGTTAGCCTGGTCCTGGCCGTCTCAGAAATTTTCGACGCATCAATAACCGCAATACGATCTATAGCAATGTTAGAAACGTTGATCGCATCGTAGCTTTGCTTCCACAACTGCTCCATACGGTCATTTGAAGAATCATGGGTAAGGCCAGAAATAGCCCTCACATGCGCGTTTCTTGCACGCGGACCCGCTTCATAATCGTCTGTAGCCATTTCAACCCCAATCTGAAATAACCCGTTATACAGGGATTGTCCGCTATCATATAACTTTCTGTAGGCTGCAGTAACCGCAGCTGTAGCCTGTGCTTCATTTTCATAGAACTGGTCAGAAACCAGCAAGGCGGCAGGCTTCTCATCCAGCTTAGAGCAGGAAAACAGGCTTAAAGTAAGAATGATCAGGTAGTGTAACTGTTTAGTTTTCATTAGAAATATCATTTATATCGTGATGCAGCCGTTGTAAGTGCTATTTATTATAGCACATGAACTTATTCGCACATTGGCTTCATTTAATTAATTTATAAGGGTCAGCAGCACTCCATTCAGCCTGCTAAAACCCAATTCTTACACCTGCACTAACCGTTCTTGAAACCGGATAGATCCCGGCATCAGTTCCCGGAGAGACATTGCTTCCAGAAGTTACCTCAGGATCAAAACCTGTGTAATTGGTCCAGGTCAGCAGGTTCTGTCCGGACACAAAAATGCCCGCCCTGGACAACTTTAACCTGCTCAGCAGCGATCTGGGAAGCGAATAGCCCAGTGTAACATTCTGAACCCTTAAAAAGGAACCATCTTCAATAAAACGGTCAGAAAAGACGGGAGCAGGGTCTAGCTTGGCACGTGGTAAGACCTGGCTCGGATTTGCAGGCGTCCATCTGTCCTTTGCAGAAGCAGCCGCATTTTGCTGCCCCGTAAACAATTCTAGGTTCTGCCGGTTGGTATTCAGGATCTGGTTCCCATAGGCGCCCTGCAAAATAACAGACAGGTCAAAACCCTTCCATGAAAAGGTATTCGTTAACCCAAAAATGAAATCTGGTTGTGCATTCCCAATAATATCCTTATCGGCAGCTGTGGTAAACGAACCATCGGTATTCACATCCCGGTATAACCGGTCGCCTGCCTTAGGAACCGCATTCCCGGTATATTTTCCCTTTTCAGCTTCTTCGCCGGTCTGCAGGATACCATTGGTCACATTCCCGAAAAAGCTGCCCAGGGGTTCACCAACGCGAATGATATAATTGCCGTTAATGTAGGAGCTAGCCCCATTTCCAATCGTTAGCACCTTGTTCCGGTTAATAGAAACATTCAGTCCTGTATTCCACAATAAAGCCCCGGTCAGGTTCTTCGTATTGATGCCAATTTCAAAACCGGTATTCTGTACCGATCCATAGTTTTGCAGCGACGAAGGATAGCCTGAAGTCCATGGAATTTCAACATTGAGCAGCAGGTCCGTTGTCTTTTTATAATAACCATCAAGGGTAAGCTGGATCCGGTTTGCTGCAAAGCCAATATCTATCCCGGCATCATATTGATAGGTGGTTTCCCAGCTTAAATTGGGATTTCCAATCCGGTTGGGAGAAAAGCCCGTTAAAATTGAATTTCCAATAATGTAGGTGTAAGTACCCAGTGTAGCAAGAGACTGATACTCTCCAATTTCAAGGTTTCCGGTAGTACCAAAACTCGTTCTTAACTTTAGATCGCTGATCGTTTCAGACAGGGAACTAAAAAAGGATTCATTGCTGATCTTCCAAGATAATGCTGCAGATGGAAAATATCCCCATTTATTGCCCTTACCAAACCTGGAAGAACCATCCGTCCGGATACTTGCAGTAGCATAATATAAATTGTTATAATTATAATTGATCCTTCCCAGGTAAGAATGAAGAATCCAGTCGGTCGCATCAGAACCGGGTTTAACCAGTGTAGCACCGCCAGACAATCCATCCGGACCTAAGTCATCCACAATAAAGTTTTGCGCAGCGGCAGTAAAGTTCTCCCGTGTATATTCCTGCTGTGTAAAACCGGCCAGCACATCAAAAGTATGTTTTCCAATCGTTTTGGCATAATTAACGGTATTCTCATTTAGCCAGGAATAGGAGTTGAGTGAACCTCTTCCAGCAGATCCATTGGTCAGACTGCCTTCATAGATCGTGCTGGGAACATAGCTTTTTTCGGCTATGTTATTCACATCCGCACCAAACAGCACTTTTACCGTAAGACCGGGAATAATTGAATATTCAGCAAAAGCAGTTCCCAGCAACCGGTTTGTAGTCGATTGGTTGGTCTGTTCAAGAATCGTTGCAATGGGATTGGCAAAAATATTCTCGAAAGGATTTCGGAGGGTATAGCCGCCGTTAGCATCATAAATAGATGCCGTGGGCGGCATAATCAGTAAGGAACCTATAATTCCGCCGGGTGCTACATTGGCGTCCGATTTGTTAAAGGTCAGGCTGGCACTCACCTTTAGGTTTTCATAAGGCCGGGCATCCACATTTGCCCGGAAACCAAGCCGTTTAAAGTCTGTATTTTTAATGATCCCGTCCTGTTTTACATAATTTCCGGAAAGGAGGTAACGCACCTTTTCACTGCCGCCGCTTAAGGAAATCTGGTGGGTTTGTGTAGCAGCATCCCTTAATGCAGCATCCTGCCAGTTGGTGCCTTCGCCGAGCTGGCTGATCTGTGCCTGCGACAAGTATTGGTTTGGACCTAACGCAGGATTAGCGTCAAACAAGGCTTCATTTCTTAAAATAGAGAAATCACGCGCATTAAGCACATCCACCTTTTTCCGGATGGATTGAATACCGAAACTGGCTTCATAATTTAAGACGGTTAAGTTGGACTTTCCCTTTTTAGTGGTGATGATCACCACACCATTGGCACCTCTTGAACCATAAATGGCAGTGGCCGATGCATCTTTTAAAATGTCTACCGTTTCAATATCTGCAGGATTGATCGAGGACAACGGATTAACCGGGATCCCGCTCAGCGTACCGGCAGAAGAAGTGCTGTTGTAAACCGGGAAGCCATCAATCACATACAAAGGTTCATTACCACCCTGTATCGAACTGCCGCCACGGATGCGGATACTTACACCACCCCCAGGCTGTCCCGAAGTTTGGGTAACCTGGATTCCGGGAGCAGCACCTTTTAATGCCTGGTCTATCGAACTAACCGGCTGCTTTAAACTGGTTTGGGATACCGATGATACAGAGCCGGTAACATCACTTCGTTTCTGGGTGCCATAACCAACTACAACAATGTCGTTAAGCTGGTTAGAGATCTCTTCCAGGGAAATGGCAACCGGACTTCCATCCACAAAGAGTTCTATGGTCTTATAACCAACATAGCTGATGATCAGCGTATATGGAAACTTCTGGCCGGTAATCAGTTCAAATTCACCGGTGGCATCTGTGATGGTAGAGTTCGTTACGCCTTTGATCTTAACATTCACACCAGGCAAAGATTCTTTAGTGCGCGAGTCGGTAACCTTCCCTTTAAGTTTAGAATTAATGGTAGGCTGCGTGGGGACCTGGGCAAGTCCTAAAAATGGGATAAATACGAAAAAACACGTAATGAACGAAGCCAATATCCGGATTGCCGGATTGACTTTCTCAAAATTATGCATAACTTTGAAATGGGTTAGTTGGAATAATCGAAACAGGAGCAACGCCAATTGAATTCCTGTTTCATGAATTGGCCTGGGGGAAATGCGGTAACGTATTTCCCTTTTTTATTAAAAGAAGGTGTTCAGCAGCTTTAACCAGCTGTTAGAAACTGCAAAAGGTCAGCAACAACAACAATACTGTTTTTTCGGTAGGCGGGATACGGGAATAGTAAAATATAGTTTCATATTAGTTTGATTAAGTTCACAAATATAAAAACTATTTTAATAGACTACTAATTTTGTAGACTTTATTTTGCAACGATTATTCGCTTAAACCTGCTTTAACCCAGCAGGTGCAGGAACAGCTTAGGCAGGATCCAAAGTATTCAGAAGAAGAGAAGCCCTTCGTGTAACCGCAATTGGTACAGCTGTATTTTCGGGCATCAGGCACACGGTCAGCACCGTCAAACAATGAATTGGGATCTAGTAATTCTCTGGGAACAACCGGTAGGCCCGGCTTAATGTTCTTTGGGGCATGAAAGGAAACAGAGATATAGCCGGATGTTTCAAACAATGCCATTTTTACTTCTCCCAAATGATCTACCTGGTTACTTCTCAGCGACCGGAACAAATCTTCTTGCGACAGGTTGTTTACTTTAAGGTTCTCATACACGACCAGTCCGTCATTTACTAAACAATCCGGCTTCCCCTCCATTAGGGTTTCCATTTTTCGATGCCGGTTAATCAGGCGTTCCATTCCGGTTTGCAGCAGGCCAACCGTGGTGATCACAACCATACCATGAAGTAATGGTACATCAGCACCCATCATCGGATCTCCGACGGCAGAGCCAAAGCAAATGATGATCGCAACCTCCAGGGTAGAAAGCTGGCCCATACTTCGTTTACCCAGAAAGCGAAGCAAAAGAATGGTATATATGTACATGACACCCGTTCTAAAAACGATCTCCATTAAAAAGAGCATCGGGAAATCGCCAATGAAGATGCGGTGAAAATCAAAAATCTGAAGTTTATCCATGATTCATAGTTGTATGCTTTGTTTATCGTATGCTTTATTCAATTCATCAGAAGTTGAATTTAAAGTACACCCTAAACAATTAAAGCAGACTCTAATTTATAGTACACTTTAAACGCTGTTTTGTTTCTTCATTTTGCATCCTGATGCAGAACCTATACCTTTGAACTCCTAAAACCCTATATTTTGTACAGCAAAGACCAGGCATCATCAATCAAACAATCCTTTTGGACAGCCTTTGGGCAATATATGGCCCTGCAGCCTTCGGCAGAAGGACAACGGATCAATTGGGTCAATTACAAAACAGGGATTAAGCACCTGAACTTTAAAATGGATGCCGGACAAAAATCAGCAGCCATAGCAATCGAGATCGTACACCCTGATCCCTCTATCCAGGAACTGATCTTTGAACAGTTTAAAGAATTTAAAAATATCCTGAATGGTTATTTTGAAGAGGAATGGGAATGGGAACTGCACGTATCCAATGAATATGGTAAAACGGTAACCCGGATAGTTAAGCATCTGTACGGCGTAAATATCTTTAAACAGGAAGACTGGCCTGATCTCATTACTTTTTTTAAGGTCAGGATGGTTGCATTGGATCAGTTTTGGGACGATGCACAATATAGCTTCGATGTATTTAAATAGAAGACTGCCATGATCGCGGGTGTGGCCGCGACCTAAAGCTATGGCAATCGTTAATGTCCTGGTAAAAAAATAACAGCAGCCACGAATGACTACTGTTATAACCCTACTCTCCCTTATCTTGATCATCCCTTTGTTGTCGTATTCCGAAGAATTTCGGTGACACTTCGAAAATGTATTGCACTACTTTTTCTCAGGATGTATTTCTTCAATTTTCAATTTGCATATCCGCTAATTGTTGATATAAATGTCTGCTTAATCAAGCACTATTTAGTCAATGTATCGGTAAATGATGCAATTGTATGGATGAATAGCATAGCCGATTTTAATCAGATAATGCATATACTTGTATATCTGATGGGGGTAGCATGATTTCTTATAGTGATTTTCAGGAAGCGGAGCTGCTTGATCTATTAAAGGCCGGTGATTATGCCGCATTTAATGAACTGTATGCCAGGCATTGGTCTGCACTTTATGGGTCTGCTTATAATGTATTGAGGGACAGGGATTCCTGTATGGATATTGTACAGGAAGTATTCGTTTGGTTTTGGGAGCACCGTAAAAAATGGGAACTCACCTCCTGCAAAGGATACCTCCTTACCGCAGTCAAATTTAAAGTAGCCAATTACATCAGGAACAATAAGGCGAAGAACTCTTTTTTTGAAAAACTGGCCACCACACAAATCCAGATTACCGATGAACTGGCCTTCGAAGCCCAGGAATTAATGGAATTTATTAAAAAATTTACCAATGATCTGCCAGATCGCTGCCGTGAGATCTTTCATCTCAGTCGTTTTGAGCAGTTAAGTAATAAAGAAATTGCCAATAAACTTGGGATTTCTGAAAAAACAGTAGAAAACCAAATTACAGTAGCGCTAAAAAAGCTCAGAAGTAGGCTTGGAACGAATATGATGCTCATCTTTTTCTTTTTATAGCTGTCAGTTGTGGGGTATTTTCTTTTTTTCTTAAAAAAATCACGTCTTATGTAGGGGGTGATGCGTGTTCATGTGCTTTACATATATAAGCGCATCTGGGAATACATGGAAAAAGAAGAATTTATTAGCGTTTCTGCACACGTTGCTGATGGTTCAGCAACTGAAAGCGACTTGATTATATACAATACCTATTATGATCATTTTCAAACAGATCATCCGGAATGGAATACCGTAAGTGATCGGGATAAAGAAGAAATAAAGAATACACTATACCAAAAGATCGATACCGGGATTCATCCCGCCCGGAAATCTACCGGCATAATAAAACTGTGGCCTCAAATTACAGCAGCAGCGGTACTGCTGCTAACTGTAGGTATAGCGGTATTGTTTTATTTTAAACATCAGCCATCCAGTCAAATGCAGCTGGTTAATGACGTAGCCCCCGGAAAAAATACAGCGATACTAACCCTGGCCAACGGAAAGAAAATTGACCTGGGTGGAACCAGGGCCGGAAAAGTTGTGGCTTATGGGAATGTAACTGTTACCAGAACAAAGAACGGACAACTGCTGTATGCATTCAATAACAACCCGAAAACCAACACCGGAGATCAGCAGGTCGCCTACAACACCATTTCCACACCCAGGGGAGGTCAAATCCAGATCAACCTGCCTGATGGAACACGGGTATGGCTCAATGCCGATTCAAGACTGATCATACCCTCCACATTTAACCTCCAACCAAACCGCCAGGTAAAAATGGAAGGCGAAGGGTATTTTGAAGTGGCCCACAATCCAAACAAACCATTCCAGGTAACCACAAACGATCAGGTTGTAGAAGTATTGGGCACCCATTTTAACATCAATTCGTATGCAGATGAACCGGAAACGAAGACCACCCTGCTGGCAGGATCAGTTAAAGTAAATCAGCAGATCCTGAAACCCGGACAACAATCGGTCATTTCAGGAAATGAGATTAAAGTGTTAACCGTTGATCCGGAGACGGAAACCGGATGGAAAGATGGTGTATTCATCTTCGACGGACAGGATTTTAAAAGTCTGATGCGTACCATCTCCAGATGGTACGATGTAGAAGTCGTTTATGAATATGTGCCAGAAAACCTGCACATCGTAGCGCGGGTATCCAGGTATAGAAATATATCCGAAGTATTGAGAAGATTAGAACAAACAGAAGACGTGAACTTTAAGATCGAAGGAAGGAGGATCAGGGTGATTAAATAAATACAAGATCCACCTGGTAACCTGAAAAAAGAAGCCGGGAGTGCTGCAAACACTCGCCGGCAAAGATTGGGGCCAGATAACTATTTCCACAACACATTATCAACCAATGCAATCACCCAAAGGTGACCGCACAAAACCAACCAACTAAATGTATAAAAATTTTACCAATTATTTAGGTAGGCCTCCAGGCTATATCCTGAAATTCCTGTTCATTATGAGGGTAGCCATTGTCATTATACTGACCACAATTTTGCAGCTGAAAGCTAACGTAACACTGGCGCAGCGCATCAATATCAATGAAAAAAATGTCGATCTAACCACCATACTTAAACAGATCCGTACCCAGAGTGGCTATGATATCATTTACAATAAAGACCTTGTTAGCGGAATTAAAAGCTTAACAGTAAACTTTAAAAACGTAACGGTTGATGAAGCCTTAACCAGAAGTCTTAGCAATCTTCCGCTAAGCTATGTGATTGAAGATAAGCTGATCGTGATCAAACGTAAAGCGGCAGATCAAATTATAGAAATGAAACAGGCAGATTCTGTACTGGCAGGTAAAGTGGTAGATGCCAAAACGAAACAAGGCATTCCAGGTGCAACCGTAAGTGTCAGAAATAGAAAAGGAGCAGTAATCACAGAAACCAACGGTAACTTTCTCATCAATGCAAGAGTGGGATCCGTAGTAATGGTCAGTTATATCGGCTATAAACCGATGCAGGTAACAGTTACGGATCTGGCCGGCCGGATGACCGTAAGTATGGAAGAAAGTATCAATGAAATGAAAGACGTGGTCGTAACGGGGATGTTTACAAGGAAAGCAAACACCTATACCGGATCTACAACCAGCTTTAAACAGGAAGACCTGTTGAAAGCCGGAAGCCAAAACGTAGTTCAAAGCTTGCGGAATCTGGATCCTGCGTTCGCCATTGTAGAGAACATCTCGATGGGGTCAAATCCAAATGCCCTGCCAGATATTCAATTGCGTGGACAATCCGGACTGCCCGACCTGAACGGTGAGTATTCTGCCAATCCAAACCTTCCGCTTTTTATCCTGGATGGATTTGAGACCACCCTGCAGAAAGTGATCGACCTGGATATGTACCGCGTAAGCAGCGTTACGCTGTTAAAGGATGCAGCTTCAAAGGCCATTTATGGGTCTAAAGCCGCAAATGGAGTCGTGGTTATTGAAACCCTTCGTCCGCAGGCCGGTCAGCTTCAGGTATCTTACAACAGCCAGATCGGCTGGGAAGTAGCAGACCTGAGCAGCTATAAGCTTACCAATGGGATGCAGAAATTACAGGCAGAGCTGGCAGCAGGCATTTATCAAAGTACAAACCCTGCAAACCAATACACACTGGCCACAGAATATAACAATTACTTAAGGGCCGTTGAAAGTGGTGTCAACACCGATTGGTTATCCAAACCAATCCAGAATGGGCTAAACCAGAGACATTCCATTCGTGTTGAAGGCGGTGATCAGCAGCTGGTATATGGCGTGAATGCGATGTATAATGGTATCAAAGGAACCATGAAAGGATCCGACCGGAATATCCTTTCTGGTGCAATCGACTTAAGATACCGTAAAAAGGCATTCAACATCAACAACGTGCTTACCCTGCAGTCTACCAAATCAAACAACTCCCCATGGGGCAGTTTCTCTGATTACGTGTCCATGAACCCATACCTGGCCTATACGGATGCAAGCGGCAGGATTCAAAAGATTGCAAATACCGTTGTTAAACCCCCTGCAGGTTCACCAAACTTAACATCCAGCCCGGTTTATAACCCCGCATATAATGCTACGCTATCCACTTTCGATAGAAGCAACTATACCGATATCACCAACAACACCAGCATAGACTGGCTGATCCTGCCCTCATTAAGGGCAGTTGGAAGATTTAGCTTTACCAAACAGATCAGTGAAACAGATATTTTCCTTCCGGCAGACCATACCACATTCACCACCACAGAATTTACCTCGGGTGCCGGTATATTTAGAAAAGGAAGATACACGAAAGGAAATGGTACCAATGATAATTTAATCGGTAACCTGACCCTAAGCTATACCAAACTGATCAACAAGCACGCCATCACGCTGAATGCCGCTTATGACATGTCCAGCTTCGAATCCATGGGCAATTCTTATATCGTGGAAGGCTTTCCGAACGATAGGCTCGACCTGCCTTCTTTAGGACTTCAGTATATGCTGAATACCCGTCCGGCAGGTACAGAAAGTACGGTGCGTGACATGAGTGTGCTTGCATCCGGAAACTATGCCTACGATGAAAAATATCTGTTAGATGCATCGTACAGGACCACACAGTCCTCACAATTCGGCTCAAATAACCGCTGGGGTAAATTCTGGTCTGTAGGACTGGGATGGAACCTGCACAATGAAAATATATTCAAAGAACTTGGCTTTGTAGACCAGTTCCGGTTAAGGGCAACCACCGGGTTTACCGGTTCGCAGGGCTTTAACTCCTACATGAGCCTCGGCACACTCCGTTATTATTTAGACGATACCTATTCTAACGAAAATGGGGCCTACCTGATCGGCCTGGCCAATCCGGATCTGAAATGGCAGCGCAAACAAGACCATAACTTTGGTGTTGATGTGGCTGTTCTTCAGCGCTTAAGTGCAAATTTTGACTATTATGTATCCTATACTGATGGGCTGCTAACCGATATTACCCTTCCGCCATCTGCAGGTTTCGCAACCTATAAAGCCAACCTGGGTAAGGTAGAAAACAGGGGCTTCGACTTCCGCCTGCGCTACAGCGTCTTTCAAAACTCAGCAACACGGAATTCGTTAAGCTTCTTTGCATCAGTATCACACAACAAGAATACGCTGAAAGAAATTTCAAATGCACTGCAAAGCTATAACAACAGGCAGGATGTGATCAGCAGTAACCCGGCCACAGCAGGATCAAACCTTCCAAGGGTACGCTTCGTAGAAGGGCAGTCGATGGATGCCATTTATGCAGTGCCCTCATTAGGGATCGATCCGGCAACAGGAAGAGAAGTGTATCAGAAACTGGATGGAAGTGTTACGTACGACTGGAATGCGGCAGATCAGGTAGTAGTTGGTAACAGCCTCCCTGATTTTAACAGCAACTTCGGGTTTAACCTGCAATATGCGGGATTCCTGGTGAATGCAACATTCAGGTATACTTTCGGCGGACAGATCTATAACACCACACTTGTTAACCGTGTAGAAAATGCAGACATCTATCAGAATGTGGATCTAAGGGTATTGTCAGACCGCTGGCAGAAGCCCGGAGACATCAGTTTCTTTAAAAATATAGCCGACCGTACCAACACCCGTTTAACCTCCCGTTTTGTGGAAGACAATAACCAGCTCACTTTTGCATCGCTTCAGCTGCAGTATGAACTGGACCGGTTTACCGCCATCAAAAAGTTAGGATTTAGCCGCTTAAGGGCAGGATTCCAGACCAATGAAGCCTTCGTGTTCTCAACGGTAAAAGTTGAAAGAGGAACCACCTATCCATTTGCAAGGCTATTCCAGTTCACACTAAATGCAAACTTTTAAAACCAAGGAAATGAAAGCACCTAAACTAATAAATATAAGCCTGTGTCTGGTAATCCTGTTCAGCCTTTCCTGCAAAAAATGGATTGAGGTTGAGCCCAAAACACAAATTGAAAATGACCGTTTCTTTGCCAATGAACAAGGTTTTGCAGAAGCATTGAACGGCGTATATATTAAAATGGGATCGACGCCATTATACGGCAGGGAACTCACTTTCGGGTTAACCGATGTACTGGGCGGACTGTATAACCTGTCTACCTCCAATGGATCTGTGGCCTATCGGGATGCATTTGCGGGTGCTTATCAGAATGACAGCGACCGGCCAATTATTGAAGGCATCTGGTCCAACAGCTATAATGCCATTTCAAACCTGAACAATATCCTGGAGCAGCTGGAAACGGCAGACCGTTCCCTATTTAGCGGCAATCAGTACAACATCATCAAAGGAGAAGCACTTGGATTAAGGGCATTTCTGCATTTTGACCTGCTGAGGTTATATACCCCATCTATAAGGAACGGTGGACTGGATAAACCCGGAGTTCCATACGTAACGCAGTATAAACCTGTAATTACACCAAAGCTTTTAGTAAGCAATACACTGGAAAAGATCCAGGCTGATCTGGATGCGGCAGAAGACTTATTAAAATCTGATCCATTGTTTACAACCGGTGCAGGTAACCTGGTCCGAAATCTTCGCTTTAATTATTATGCGGTAAAAGCCGTTAAAGCCCGTGTATTTTTGTGGAAAGACGATAAAGTAAATGCATTGGCCGCAGCAAAGGAAGTCATTGCCGCAGCACCGGTTAAATTCCCGTTTGTACTGCAGGCCGCTATCGCTGCGGGTAATGAAGCCGTTCGTGACCGCGTGTTTACAACAGAACAGATCTTCGGACTTTATGTAAATAAACTGGCCCAGAATTATGTAGGTATCCTGGATAGTACCCGTTTTACCACCACCCTGATTATCACAGCCGCGCGATTGGCAGAACAGTTTGAAACTGCATCCATCGGAACCACAGACTATAGGAATGTGTACCTGATCAGAAACCTAACGGGACTGGCAACGCCTAAAATATTCTTTGGCAAGCTGTACCAGCCCTCTGGCATTACTGAGGCATTTTCTAAAAGAATGCCGCTGATCAAGATCCCTGAAATGTACTACATCGCTGCAGAATGTTTGAAGGATACCGATCCAGCAACCGCGATAGGTTATCTGACTACGGTGAGACAGGCTCGTGGAATCACTGCCGTAATCAGTGCGGCGTCAACTTCTGCACAGATCCAGGAAGAGATCCGTAAAGAATACTGGAAAGAAACGCCTTCTGAGGGACAGTTCTTCTTTTACCACAAACGGATGAACAGCACAACCGTTCCCGGCGTTTCAGGAACCTATCCGCCAGCCAGGTATGTACTCCCATTACCGCAGCTGGAAACAGAATTTGGTTATTAAAGAATTTGGTTATGAACAAGAATAAAACAGTTATGTATAAAATAAGAACTTTTACCGCAATACTGATCGCCCTGGTTACTCTTCCATTGTTGTTTGCCTGCAAAAAGAACGAACAGGACAAGACCTATAAAGATGTTAACCGGATCGGCATTGCCGGAGATCCGCTTGAATATGCTACAGCAGATTCCCTGCTGTTCAGCTTCGCCGTTTATCCGGCAGGAACATCAGAAGCCCCGGTTTCTGTAATTGCCACCATAATGGGCGGGGTTTCATCGTCAGACAGGGAGTTTCAGCTGGAAATAGATCCCGCTAAAACTACAGCAATGCCTGCAGAATATGCGCTGCCGCCATCATTCATTGTTAAAGCAGGAAGCGCAACCGCAAGAATACCTGTGGTATTAAAGCGCAGTACAAGAATTCAAAGTTCAAGTGTTAAACTGGCGCTGAGAGTTGCAGCGAACGCCAATTTTGAGGCGGCACCCAAAAGTACCTTCAGCCTGGTGTGGACCGACGAACTGACAAAACCCGCCAATTGGGACGGTAGCGGAGCCGTAGGTTTTTACTTCGGAAAATACAGCAAAGTAAAGCACAGGCTTATTGTTGATGCTACAGAGTATAAAAATCTGGCGGTATTGTCCGGGCTTTATAACCAGCTGTTCTACATTGCCAGCAGGGCCCTTGAAGATCTGACCGCTTATAATGCCGCTCACCCCGGTGAGCCATTGAAAAGTGAAGGTGGCATAGCCATCGGCATCTGCAGCAGCTGCGAGTAAGGTTTAATCATGAATTTCAAAAAATAAACAGATGAAATTATCAAAATATTTAGGGTATATATTCCTGCTCCTTGCAACGCTTGCGGCTTGTAAAAAGGATAACGGGAACTACGATTACAAAGAACTGCCAGATTTTTATATCGATACGGTTGGTGTTCAAAAAACATTTGAAACCCCGCAAAGCATCGGAACGGTTGTTATCACTCCAAAAGTAGTGTACAATGGCAGTGAATCCAATTTAGAATACCTATGGCGCGTGTATGGTACCACTGCAGATACATTAAGCAGGGAGAAAGAATTCAGGTCTGTCATCGCGAATAACCCCGGTACTTACACGGCAGAGCTTCAGGTTAAGGAAAAAACAACCGGCATCCGTGCACTGATGCGGTATACGATCATCGTAAACTCTCCGCGTCCCTACGGCTGGCTGGTTGCATACGAGACCCAGGCAGGGGGCAGCACCGATGTGGCACTAATCCGGTCTACGGAAATCGTCAAAACCATCACAACAGATGTGGTAATGAGAAACATCTATTCGGAAGTGAATGGCGGTCCCCTTGCAGGTACACCGGTTTCCATTGTGAGCAATGTATCCAGTCCGGCAGCAGATATGCTCTTTACCAGCCAAACCGCAGTACGGTTAAACCGGCCGGATTATAAAAAACTGCAGGATTTTAACCAGCTGTTTGTAGCCGGTGCGCCAACACCAAAACCAGAAGCCGTAATGGAAGTTCCGTTCTTTGGCAATCACCTCATTAACGATGGCGAAGTGTACTGGCAATATAGCGGATTATTTATTGGTAAAATATCTGTAGATACTAAAGGGTATAAAGCAGCACCGTTCGGTTACGCCATTTATGGTAAGAACGGCGGGTTTTACGACATGCTGAACAGAAGGTTTATTTACATGGAACAGCAGTTAAGTCAGGCCGCCACCTATGCAAGCCCTAAAGCCGGCTCAACAGCCCGCTTCAACCTGGGCAACATTGGCAAAGACCTGGTATATGTTGGAATTGGCTTTGGACAAAATGGCGTTTCATCCAATCCGGATACTTATAAATACGCATTTTTTGAGGATATAGACAAAAGCAAGCGCTGGTTCTATGGCATTAACTTTACGCTGCCAGATCAGCCGGATCTTTGTATGGTCGATATCAGTGCGATGCCGAATATCTTTAATGCGAAGTATTTTGAGCTGGGAACATTGGGATCCGTCGCTTTTTATGCGAACGATCAGATCTTGTATAATTTTACCTATAACAATGCGACCAATACGGCAAGCACTCCATCAGTAGCCTTTACGGCACCAGCGGGCGAAGTGATCACGTCTATAAAACTCCTCAAACAACCAGGAAGCGGGTATACCGGAACAGAGAGTAAAAGCAACCGGATCATGTATGTGGCAACCTGGAATGCAGCCACTAAGAACGGAAAAGTATATCTGCTGGATGCCAACCCAACCAGCGGGTCGCTGATGGCAACGCCGCTTAAAGTGTATGACGGATTTGGGAAAATAAAAGAAATGTGTTTAAAGCCAGCTTAAGCCCGGTCATTGGTTGTATGAATAATTGATCAAGCGTACTGCTCATGGAAATAAAAATGATCGTTGCAACATTACAGAAGTTTTGATCATTGGATTCTAATGGTGAATGGATTATTGATAAGACCAAAGATCAGGAATAGCCTAAAATAACCTGAGGATGTATCATAAATCCTCAGGTTATCAAAACTTTCAAATCTGGCTGAACCTAATATCAACCTTAAATAAAATAACAAATGAAAAAATTAACACGGATCGTTTTACTAAGTATACTGGTTTTCAATGTGCTCAGCGGTTTCAATGTAACCCGGTCACACGCACAAACGGCAGAACCAAAGCCCCTTAAGTCATTGGGAGATCCGGCACCACCCCTTAAAATTGCAAAATGGTTTAAGGGAGACAGCATTTCCGAATTTAAAAAAGGCAGGATCTACGTGGTAGAGTTCTGGGCAACCTGGTGTCTGCCCTGCATTGCAGGAATGCCGCACCTGTCTAAACTAGCCAATGAATATAAGAAAGACGTATCGGTTCTTGGAATCAGCATTATGGAGCGGGCCGCAACGACCATTCCAATGATTGAAAAGTTTGTTGCCGGAATGGGCGATAAAATGGATTATGCCGTTGGTTTTGAGCAGGATAAATTTATGGCCGATAACTGGCTTAAGGCTTATGGTCAGCGGGGAATACCCCATGCCTTTGTGGTAGACCGTGAAGGAAAGATTGCCTGGGCCGGACATCCGAAGAACCTCGATAAAATACTGCCGCAGGTGGTATCCGGAACCTGGAACAACCAGGCAGAAGCGGTAAAAAGAAAAGAATGGGAACGCTTATCGGCCATAGACAATAACATCATGATGGTACTCAACCCGTTCATGGGAAATCCAGGAAAGCCGCAGGAGGCGCTTTTGGAAATTGAAAAGATCAATGCGAAAGAACCGGCGTTGAAATATTATCCCTATTTAGGGCATTTTACGTTCTGGTCGCTGGTCAAAACAGACCCTAAGCAGGCAGCAGTATATGGAAAGGTATGGATCGCCAAAAGCGATGAGCCGAAATTTTCCACCATTACAGATGCGGTAACCGGCAGGGAGAATATGCCGGCAGAGCTGTATGTGCTGGCGGCGGACAGCTACCAGGCACAGCTGGACTTGTATCCATGGAGTATGGACTTCCCGAAGACCTACACCGCAATGGCAGACTTGTATACCAAGGCCGGACAACCGGAAAAAGCCAAAACACTGTTGAAAAAGGCAGAAGCCGCCGCCGCTGAAGCTCCGAAAAAATAACTGGGATATTTTACTATTTTCGCAGCAGTTATTAATGGCAAATATATAATATTACCATAAACCACGAATTGAACCAACGATATGAAACTTAAAACATTATTTATTTTGCTTGCCGGTCTTTCGGCATTGACCGCATCGGCACAACGCGGGCCAGCAAATCCGAAATTAACTGAACTGATCAACCAAAAAGATTCAGTGGCCCTGAAGCAAAGCCTGGAAACGCTTTATAAAAGCAATGAAGAGGAAGATCTGTCCTTACTCGTTTCCTACTACAACACCAAGCGCAATGCAACCAGGAGAGATGAAGTTGCCAGGCTTTCGCGTCAGAAATTTCCGGATGGACTGGCTGCATTTGATGAAGCCTTAAACGAGATCTACAGTGAAACCGATGCGGTAGAGAATGAGAAAAAATACAAGCAGTTTGTTGCCCGGTTTGGTGCCAACCCTAAGCTTGCCGGTCACCGTTACTTTGACACCTCAAAGTACTTCGTAGCCGTTACCTTTAAAAATAACCCGGAAAAGGTGATAGAATACCTGAGCGGGATTAAAGATACCGTATATAAAACCAAGGCATTCTCTTATGCGGCGAGAGAAACTTACGCGAGAAAAGAATATGTGCTGGCAGAAAAACTGATCAAAAAATCAATCGATGATGAGCTGAAAAGTTCTTCCGTACGTTCGGCAGATTACTATGCGTATGCCAAGCAGTATGCAGCGGCATTGTATGCCAATAAGAAATATACAGAAGGATTAAAATATGCTAAAGAGGTGGCTGCTGCGCAGGACAACAGCAAAGATCTGGCCTTTAACGATACGTATTTAAACCTGTTGGTCGCAAAGAGCCAGTACAATGAAGCTTATCCATTAATGGAAGAGAGCATCAAACAGGGACGTGCATCCGCAGAAGTTAAGGCACAGTTTAAAGCCGCTTATGCAGCGGTAAAAGGAAGCGATCAGGGATTTGCAGACTATGAAAAATCATTATATGCGCAGCTAAAAGAGAAAGTAAGTGCAGAGCTGGTTAAGAAGATGATCAATGAGCCAGCATTCAATTTCACGGTTCAGGATTTAAAGGGAAAGACTGTTTCCCTGTCCGATTATAAAGGTAAAACCGTGATCCTTGATTTTTGGGCAACCTGGTGCGGTCCGTGTAAAGCTTCATTTCCACACATGCAGGCTGCAGTGACGAAGTTCAAAAATGATCCAAATGTGGTTTTCCTGTTTATCCATACCTGGGAAACGGTAGCAGATCCGGTTAAGGATGCTGGAAATTATATCAGCAGCAATAAGTACACCTTTAATGTATTGATGGACTTGAAAGATCCGGCAACAAAATCAAATAAAGCAGCATCAGGTTATAAATTATCGGGAATTCCGGCTAAGTTTGTAATCGATGGTAAAGGAAATATCCGGTTCCGTTCTCTCGGTAATTCAGCTGGTGGGAACGATGCTTTTGTAGAAGAGATCAGTACCATGATCGCACTTGCAAGATCAGAATCATCTTTAGGAAAATAGAATAAATGAAAAAGTATTGTTTGATTGTACTCGTTGCGTTCTTTTGCGCATTAACAGATGCATACAGCCAGAAGTTTGACCAAAAAGCCCTCGAAAAGACCTTAGGTCAGGCCATCAAAAAGTCGTACGCAGCAAGTGTCCGCATGTGGGGCTTTGATACGGTTCGTAAAGCACAGGCCAGTGCGCAGTTCAGTGGGGTGGTGGTAAATGCCGAAGGGTATATCCTAACGGTTTCTCATGCCATACAGCCGAACAAAACCTATAAAGTGTTTTTTCCTGATGGCCGGGAAGCGATTGCCATCGCCCTTGGAAAGATGGGCTTCCAGGAAATGGATAACCGCCCGGATCTGGGCATGATGAAGATCATAACCAAAGGGGAATGGCCATTTGCAGAGATGGGCTGGTCGTCCAGCCTGAAGGTAAATGAGCCCTGCCTGAGCATCTCTTACCCGGAAACCTTAAACCAGACCTTGCCGACCATCCGTTTCGGACGGATCACCAATGTCCTGGATCAATGGGGATTTACAGAATCTACCTGTAAAATGGAGCCGGGAGATTCCGGAGGTCCGTTGTTCGACTATATGGGAAGGGTGGTTGCACTGCACAGCAGGATCGATCAGCCGGAAGATATTAACTTCGAAGTACCGGTTGATATGTACCGAAAATACTGGACGGCCCTAACCGTTCCCGAAGCTTACAAAGCGTTGCCGGCTACAGAAGAACCGGTCAAAGCGGATCCTTTAGCAGATGGAATCAAAGCAATTCCCGGACTGGCCGCTTTAACGGCTAATTTTAAGGAATCGGCGATGAAAGTGATGGGAAGTACCCTGATGATTAAAAGCACCGTGAATGGTGAAGAAAAAAAAGCATTGGGTACTGTGTTTTCAGCAGAAGGATTATCCCCTAAAGGCAATGAAGTACCGATGAGTAAATCGGGCACCGCGCTAAAAGGCGGATCATTTCTGGTGGGCAAAAGTTCAGTGATCGGCAATTCTGCTGAGGTAGACCTGGGGGCGGGCAAAACGGCAAAAGCAGAGGTACTGTCGAGGGACAAAGAAAATGACCTGGTACTGCTTCATATTACAGAAAGCCTGAAGAACGCCATCAAACTAAAAACAGTGAAAGAAACGGATAGCCTGACCTTTAACGATCTGGGTAAATTCCTGATCTCACCATTACCGGGAACAGATTATAAGGTCAGCATTGCAGGAAGCGGATATTTCAACCAGCCAAGAAAGTTCAGTGCCGGATATTTCGGTGCTTCGGCAAACTTTAACGACGAGAAGATCATCCTAACGCGCATCAATCCAAACAGTCCGGCAGAAGAAGCAAAGCTGGCTTTGGGCGACCAGATCACAGGCTTTAACAACGTAGCCATCAGCAGACCGGAACAATACGGAGGGGAGCTGATCAAGTATGGCCCGGGTGATACGGTGACCATACAGGGTATCCGCGCCGGTGAAAAATACAACCTGATCTCCATTTTAAAACAACGGCCTCAAATCAGCAACCATCCGGCAGAAAGATTTGATGGTGGTAAAAGTATCCTTCTTGATGGATTTAAACGGGTATTCTCACACGATGCTGCGTTAAGACCAGAAGAATGCGGAAGTCCGGTTTTCAGTGCAGACGGTGTGTTTTACGGGATCAATATTGCACGTTTCAGCAGAACATCCACATTGGCCATACCTGCAATGGAAGTAAAGAAATTTATTGAAGACGCGTTAAGTCAAAAGCTGGTGCTATAATAATCTGGCACTATAACGAAAGTAGATTCTGTAAAATGCCAATTGTATAATTACGAAGGTGTATCATAAATTTACAGTGCTATAAAAAAGTTGGATTGCACAGCCCTCAAAAAGTTAGAAACTTTTTGAGGGCTTTTTTATGAATGAAAAATCACAAAGCATTCAGATATCCAACGTTCAGAGGTGGAGTTTGATTGATGACAAGTCCTCGTTTTAACATGATTGTGTCATAATGACGATTTAGCCGAACCTTACGGGAATAGATTCGTTTTAAAAATACAAGTTTAAACATTTAATATTTTTATTATGAATTCATTACAAGGAAAAGTTGCGTTAGTTACAGGAGCATCAAGAGGAATCGGACAAGGAATTGCATTAAGTCTGGCAAAAGCAGGAGCGGATATTGCATTGGCAGATATCGGTCTTGATGTTTTAGAAGAAACCAAAGTTTTAATTGAGAAAGAAGGCGTAAAAGTAAAAACATACCAGGTAGATGTTACCAATTACGATACGGTGAAGACAATGGTACAGGCGGTTGCTGCTGATTTTGGAACCCTTGATGTGGCGGTAAACAATGCCGGTGTATTGGGAATCCATAAGGTAATAGATATGACCGGTGAAGACTGGGACCGCATTATGAATGTAAATGCAAAGGGAGTATTTCTGTGCAGCAAGGCTGAGCTGGAAGTGATGCTGCCTAACAAATCTGGAAGTATCATCAATATATCATCCATTTTAGGAAAAACAGGCATGTCTGATGTATCGGCCTATAGTGCATCAAAATTTGCGGTTGTCGGATTTACGAACTCACTGGCTAAGGAAGTTGCGAAAGAAGGAATCACAGTCAACGCGTTATGTCCGGGTATTGTTGGCACTGGTATGTGGAGAGGTGATAAAGGATTGGCTAAAGCCTTCGCGAAAGATGGAGAAACGGAAGAGCAGTCGTGGGAAAGAAACCAGGAAAGCCTGTTGCCTCAGGGAGAGGCCCAAACTCCGGAAGATATGGGTCAGCTGGCCGTTTACCTGGCTTCAGCAGTTCATGTAACCGGACAGGCCATTTCCGTTGACGGCGGATTTGGAATGTAAGATTATGAATCGCATTTAAAATGTTCATTAAATGTAGTAGTTTGTTACTACGACATTGAGAACGTTAAGAACGTTGAGAACGTTGAGAACGCTCTAAGTATGATTAAATGAACATATGATTTGATTTTATAAAAAAGGTCTCTCCGATAAAATGGAGAGACCTTTTTATTGTTGTCTAATTATGCATTTACATATATTTCTGCCTAAATACTGTTAATATTTACTGGTATAATTACTCATTAATGATGGAGATGAAGCCTTTAATGATGGGGCGATAGTTTCCAAGATCAATAAAGTAATAATAAGTTCCTTCTTTGAGCGGACTTCCGTTTAGCATTCCTTTCCAATCATTTTGATATCCTTTTGTTTTATAGATTTGCCGGCCGGCCCTGTCCATGATCGTTACGGTATTATCCGGATACATGTCAATATTTCTAACGATCCAGGTATCGTTTCGTCCATCTCCGTTGTTACTCAGAATATTTGTTCCTTTAACCAGGGAATAATCTTCGGTCACTTCAATGGTAATGGTCTGGGTGCTGCTGCAGCCTGTAGCATTGGTTGTGATCAGTTCGAATGTTGTCGTCTTGGATGGCCTAACGCTTATGGAAGCCGTTCCTTGTCCGCTGATCAGTCCGTCTGGATTGGTCCAGCTGTAGGTATTTGCATTTCCGGAAGTATTCAGGTGTATAGTTTCTCCTTTTTTGATGCTATTGCCTTTATCACTGGTGATAGTTACGATCGGAAGCGGGTTAACAGTTAACGTGCCGGGAACAAGTTCCAGGGTATAATTGGCCGCAGTGCCACCTGTCAACGTAATTGGATAGGTACCTGCTGCGCTTTGAAGATCTGCAGCAGATGCAATTGACGGTATAATGATCTGTGCTTCATTTTCATTGTTTACAAAGCCGGTAAACTGCATGGTCAATGCGGGATTTTGTGTTCCATAACAGCGTGATACATTGTTAGCCACAACGCGTAACGGTGCTTTCAATATGTTAATCGTTACACTTTGGGTACTTACCGGGTAAAGCGGATTATCCGGACGGAAGGTTACAGACAGCATTTGACCGGTGCCGGAATGCAGCAAGGTACCTATTTCCGGACTGTACTTAAAGGTACCAGGAATTGCCGCACTGGCGTTCAATTGTATGGCGCTTAATGCGGTTCCATATATCAGATCAGCAGGAGCAGACCAGGTGACCATCGTGACATCGGAATTGATGGTGATGCTGACAAGTGCCGTTGTGTTGCCGCCGCTGTTTGCCGCAGTAACGGTATAATTTACGGTTGGGCTAATTGCTGCCGGTGTTCCACTGATTATACCTGTTGTGGCATTCAAACTTAACCCAGCAGGCAACGCAGGGGAAATGCTGTAGCTGGTTACTGCACCGCCACTCACTGTTGGAGATAACGAAGTGATTGCTGTACCCCTGGTAAAGACATTTGGAGTAGTGTAGCTCAACGCAGAAGGGATCACATCGTTAACCGCAATGTTCAAGCTCGCCGTTGTATTGCCACCGGTATTGGTAGCGGTTACTGTGTAATTGGTTACTGTTTTAAGCACGCTTGGTGTTCCGCTGATTACACCAGTTGTGGTACTAAAACTCAAACCAGTTGGTAAGGCAGGACTAATGCTGTAACTGGTTATGGCACCACCACTAACAGTTGGAGATAATGAAGTGATCGCTGTTCCTTTAGTAAAGATATTTGGAGTGGTATAACTCAATGCAGACGGGGTTACATCGATAACAGCAATATTTACTGCAAAGGTTGTACTGCCTCCGCTATTCGTTGCAGTTACGGTATAATCGGCTGCTGTTTTAAGTACAGTTGGCGTTCCGCTGATTACACCAGTTGTGGTACTGAAACTCAAACCAGTCGGCAAAGTGGCACTAATGCTGTAGCTGGTCACTGCACCACCACTCACTGTTGGAGATAACGAAGTGATTGCAGTTCCCTTAGTAAACACATTTGGCGTAGTATAGTTCAATGCAGAAGGGATCACATCATTAACCGTAATGTTCACTGTAAAGGTTGTGCTGCCTCCGCTGTTTATCGCAGTTACGGTATAATCTGTAGCGGTTTTAAGTACGGTTGGAGTTCCGCTGATCACACCAGTTGTGGTATTGAAGTTCAATCCAGTTGGTAAAGCAGGAGCAATGCTGTAGCTGGTTACTGCACCACCGCTTATGGTTGGAGATAAGGAAGTAATCGCAGATCCCTTAGTGAAAACATTTGGCGTGGTATAACTCAATGCAGACGGGATCACATCGTTAACGGTAATGCTTACCGCAAAGGTTGTGCTGCCTCCACTGTTTGTTGCGGTTACGGTATAATCGGTTGCTGTTTTAAGCACGCTTGGAGTTCCGCTCATCACACCGGTTGTGGTATTGAAGTTCAATCCAGTCGGCAAGACAGTACTAATGCTGTAGCTGGTTACTGCACCACCGCTAATTGTTGGAGATAAGGAAGTAATCGCTGTTCCTTTAGTAAATACGTTTGGCGTGGTATAGCTTAACGCTGACGGTATTATATCGTTAACTGTAATGCGCACACTTGCAGTTGTATTGCCACCAGTGTTAGTAGCGGTTACTGTATAATTGGAAGCGGTTTTAATTATGGTCGGTGTTCCGCTGATTACCCCGGTTGTGGTACTGAAATTTAAACCAGCAGGCAAAGCAGGACTAATGCTGTAACTGGTTACTACGCCACCATTAACCGTTGGAGACAATGAAGTTATCGCTGTACCCTTAGTGAAGATATTTGGAGTGGTGTAGCTTAATGCAGAAGGAACCACATCGTTAACGGTAATGTTTACCGCGAAGGTTGTGCTGCCGCCACTGTTTGTTGCAGTTACGGTATAATCTGCTGCTGTTTTAATTACAGTTGGCGTTCCGCTGATTACACCGGTTGTGGTACTGAAATTTAACCCAGCAGGCAAAGCAGGGGTAATGCTATAGCTGGTTACTACGCCACCATTAACCGTTGGAGACAATGAAGTTATCGCTGTACCCTTAGTGAAGATATTTGGAGTGGTATAGCTTAATGCAGAAGGAACCACATCGTTAACGGTAATGTTTACCGCGAAGGTTGTGCTGCCGCCACTGTTTGTTGCAGTTACGGTATAATCTGCTGCTGTTTTAATTACAGTTGGCGTTCCGCTGATCACACCGGTTGTGGTACTGAAATTTAACCCAGCAGGCAAAGCAGGGGTAATGCTATAGCTGGTTACTACGCCACCATTAACCGTTGGAGACAATGAAGTTATCGCTGTACCCTTAGTGAAGATATTTGGAGTGGTATAGCTCAATGCAGATGGCGTCAAATCGTTAACGGTAATGTTCACTGCAAAGGTTGTGCTGCCTCCGCTGTTTGCAGCGGTTACGGTATAATCGGCAGCTGTTTTAAGCACGCTTGGCGTTCCGCTGATTACACCGGTTGTTGTATTGAAGTTCAATCCAGCAGGCAAAGCAGGACTAATGCTGTAACTGGTTACCGCGCCGCCGCTAATTGTTGGCGATAAGGAAGTAATCGCAGATCCCTTAGTAAAAACATTTGGCGTGGTATAACTCAATGCAGACGGGATCACATCGTTAACGGTAATGTTTACCGCAAAGGTTGTGCTGCCTCCACTGTTTGTAGCGGTTACGGTATAATCGGTTGCTGTTTTAAGCACGCTTGGAGTTCCGCTGATCACACCGGTTGTGGTACTGAAATTTAAACCAGTCGGCAAAGCAGGACTAATGCTGTAACTGGTTACTGCACCGCCACTCACTGTTGGAGACAACGAAGTGATCGCTGTACCCCTAGTAAAGACATTTGGCGTGGTATAACTCAATGCAGATGGCGTTACATCGTTAACGGTAATGTTGACTGCAAAGGTTGTGCTGCCACCACTGTTTGTAGCAGTTACTGTATAATCGGTTGCTGTTTTAAGTACGGTTGGTGTCCCGCTGATTACACCAGTTGTGGTACTAAAACTCAAACCAGTTGGTAAAGCAGGACTTATGCTGTAACTGGTTATGGCACCACCGCTAATTGTTGGAGATAATGATGTAATATCAGTTCCCTTCGTAAATATATTTTGAGTGGTATAGCTCAACGAAGATGGGATTACATCAATAACAGCAATATTTACTGCAAAGGTTGTACTGCCTCCGCTATTCGTTGCAGTTACGGTATAATCGGTTGCTGTTTTTAGTAGGGTTGGCGTTCCGCTGATTACCCCAGTTGTGGTATTGAAATTCAATCCAGTCGGCAATGCAGGACTAATGCTGTAGCTGGTCACTGCACCACCACTCACTGTTGGAGACAACGAAGTGATTGCAGTTCCCTTAGTAAACACATTTGGCGTAGTATAGCTCAATGCAGAAGGGGTCACATCATTAAC
>NZ_SNYC01000008.1:97043-223664 GCF_004362715.1 Pedobacter metabolipauper | reverse complement strand
GAGTTGATGTATAGCGTTTGTCCCTGGCTTTGGATCGTTGTATTTTCTGAATTGAAGTTATCTCCTACCTGCACTTCTTCTTTGTCACCCTGGGTCAATACGATCTTCACATTTCCACTTACCCAGATCTTGTTAAAACCAGCGTAAGCTGTAGTTTTTTGGATGGGCGTTGCAGCAAAGGTTGCCATGGCAGAAGTACTTAAAAGGACAGCTGTAAATAGAGAAGCGATTACGGATTTAGTTAGAGTTTTCATAATATCTTGTTTTTAAATTTTCTTGTTGTTTTGTTATTAAGACGCCATCAACAGGAAAACGTTGCACAAGAATCTGCTGTATTATACCAGCAACAGCACAATCACGACCAACGCCCGTAATATTTCGACGAACGGTCATGTATTTGATCATTCATTATCAACAACCGTCAACGCAATAGATTGGTTGGAGGTACTTAAATTTTTTAGCCGTAAAAAATGCTCTTCCGGGCATTAATTTATTAATTACAGGAAGTTAGCCAATCACTTTAAGTTATATCATCTCACTCGGTGATACGCCGAAATACTTTTTAAATGCTGTGCTAAAATTTGCCTGATGCCTAAAACCTGTAAGTAAGGCAACTTCATAAATGGTTTTCTGCTCTTCCAACAGCAAGCTTTTTGCCAGTTCCATCCGCAGCCTGGTAATGTAATCATAGATGGTAATGGCAAAACATTCCTTAAAACCACGCCGTAACTTAGTCTCGTTCAGCATAACCTCCAGGGCAAGCTCCCTTTGTGTGGGCGGATTTATAAAACGTACCTCTAATATGGCACGTGCACACTCCAGCTTATCAACATCAGCATCTTTAAGCACCTTTTTATCTTCAAACTGCTCTTTGTTTAATTGTTCAATTTGGTAAATCAGCAACGCCAACACTTTAGCCTCAGTATGCAATCGTCTGAGTTCTCCCGTTTTCTTTCCTTCTCTAATTTCAGAGATGATCCGCTGCATATCTGACGTTACCATCTTATTTTGCGGGGTATTGGAAACGGACAGGGCCTTCTCTATATGCTGAACAAAATTTCCATGTAGGGAAGAATGACGATCCATAAGCCGGTAATAATATGCTTTGGAAAGTATCATTTGAAAAAATGTGTAATCGACACCAGGCTTTAATTCATGCATCGTGTTTATAGGAGCAACAAAACGCAGGTTATGATGACTGTTACCAAATGCTCCTATTTTTCTGGAACCTGAAGGGTAGCAGAACATAAACTCGCTGGTGATGGCTTCTCCTTCAACACTGCTATAAATGCGTGTTGGTTTGGTAAACTTCATTTCAGAATATGTTAGAAACAACCCGGCACTGCTCAATTGATAGCTTACTATGTTTGCCGGCGAGCGCTCTATGATTACATTTTTTTCTGTGATCGTGTTACCTGAAAAAAATGCATCCGGAATATTTTCCATAAAGAGCCATTCGTTTAGTCCTTCTATCTTGCTTTTTACGACCATTATACCTGGTTTGTTTTGAGAGTCTTTAACTGATAAAACAAATATAGCTTTTATTATTTATAATCTTTCTAAATAAAATACTAAAACCGGGTTAGCTTTTCTTCGGACAATAGTTGGATTTAGTCTCACGATTCTAAATCAAGCAACCAATGACATTTTGACCATTTTGAATACAAAATAAATCGGATCGAATACGTGATAAACCGATTTGCAAACACCATATATAGAAAACTATTTAAACATTTGCAGTATTCTTATTTAGAATGATTAAAAACAACAATAAGGTTAATTCAATGGGGATATCAACAGTACCCTGCCTACAATATCTTATCTATCAAACAAATATGAAAAAGACTGCTAATTAAATTTAAAAATGAAATTACTCTACAAACAAATTACCCCCTTACTTTTAATTCCAATAACCTTTATGGTTTTAGCATCCTGCAAAAAGACCATTGATTTAGAACCATTACCTCAAGCTAAAATATTAACTTATAAAGTAACCAACATACCCGATACTGTGATCTATGGAGCCGTTGATGATCTTGAAGGTACAATAACTGTCTATCTACCTTACTATTACGGCCTATCTATAATTGATCCCGAAATTACAGTCGCCTCAGGGTCTAAACTTGATGAAGAAATCTTACCGGTTAACGTAACAGATACGAAAACATACGGTGTAACCGGGAACGATGGGAGTAAAAAGATCTATACCCTTAAACTTATTCAGCAAAACCCGACGAACCTTAGCTTCCGTTGGAACACCGCAAATCCAATAGCCTATCCAGGTGCAGTTTTACCAATAATGCTGGGGGATTTCATGCAAAGAAATCCTGCATTGGTAGAAGTAGTTGTGTCAGAACGGGTATCTAAAAAAGCAACCACCCTGGTATTAAACGCGAGCACGGCAATCAGGGCAGAAACGCTCAACTATGCTTTAATTAATATGCCTTTGCCTGCAACCCTGGATACCGGATCTTATACTGTATCAATCAATACGCTGGGTACAAAGATGGATCTGCCAGAGGTACTCCGCATCAGACATAGACAACCCAATCTATTGATGCCCACACAAGCCGCTAAACAAGGGGGCAGTATTATATATGTACCATTTAACAGCATATTCATCAATGTAAAAAAGGTAAGCGTTACGGTAAACACTGTCGTGTATGAATTGCCTGTTGTTACTTATTCGCCCCTCTCATTAGAACTTAGAATTCCTGACGACTTCCCTATTGGAGTTTGGCAAATCCCTTTCAAATTTGAATTTGAGGGCTGGACCACACTCACTAAAAGCGGGAACCTTACTGTTACCGCTAAATAAAGAAAGTTTCCCGTTCATGCGCAGGAACGGGTGCTAAATTAACCATTAATCACCCTAAAGAATGCCTATGGTACTAAAACGAACAATTAACACCTTCTCAGAAAATGCTTCGGCCGGTAATTCGAGAATTACCCGAAAGAGGCGGCAGTGATCTCATAAGAGGCACTGTAATTAGTTGACTTAAACAATAATTTAAATTAAAAATCATGAATTCAAAAAATCATATCTCTAAATTAGCTGTAGGCTTATTTGCCCTTGTTTTATTCGCTTCTTCCTGCAAAAAGGAAAATGGAGACGAACCTCTAAGTTTAAACAATGCGAAAGCAGTAGTAAGCCCTGTAAATACCGCTACCATTACTGGTAACTGGGGTTCTGGATCAGTATCTTATGGCACCATTAAATTACCATTGGCAGCAGGTGATACGGCATTGTTTACCAACAGGGATAATTCATACATTACTGCTCCTGCAGGATATACCGTAAAATATCTATACACTACCATTTCCAGCACGGCAAGCATTGGAACAGCGCAGTATGCCCTGGCAACTACAGCTTCTGCTGCTGGCGTTGGTTACAATACGGGCGGTGGTACACCAAACGGATGGTATGACTACATTCCACCAGGAGGTATCACCATTATTGATTATGTATATATTTTCATTACTAATCCTTTAACCTTAGTAACCTATGTCATTAAAGTAGTGGATGTTACACCTCAACAAAGTGGAGCTCTCGACCGCGCGATCATCGATGTAGAATACGGTGTCGTTAATTAAATCCTAATATTTAAAAGGATCTATTCCAGGGTACGGATCAGGCTACAACCCGGTCCGTACCTTATTTAATTTTATAAAATTATATATTCATGTTTCGTCTAACCTTAAAAAGAATTTCATTGACCCGCATTTTTACCAGCCTAATACTGTTATTCACAGTGTCTTTTATTGTATCCTGTAAAAAAGAATACGTTGATTTCCCATACAACTCCATTGAAAAATTTGTCATTGCAGACAATGCTAAGGCAGAAATAAAAGCAAGTATTATAGATGACAAGATCATTATTTACTGGCCGCCCTTACAAACTATTCCAGACTCTATTACTCCCAATATATTAGTATCCGACCGCGCCAAAATAAGTCCGGAAAGCGGGAAAAAAGTAGCATTTAATGAAACTACAGTATACACCGTTACCGCGCAAGACGGAAGCGTTAAAAAATATATCTTATCCCCTTCCATCAATCAGCCATTACCGGCTTTTGAAATAATCAATAATACCGGTATAACTATTGGAGAAACGATGGCTTTAACCGGAGAAAATATCATTACAGATACAACCAAAACCAGGTTATACTTAGTTGACAAGGATAAAAAAGAAATTCAGCTTTACGGCTCAACTTTTTTATTGTTCACGCATTCACAAATCCAGCTTCCAATAGCCATAACCAGTGCCATTGATACCGGATATTATAGTTTTAAATTGGTTACCGGGTTGCGGCAGGTAACCAGGGGGCCGTATCATGTTGCAAAACCTGCGCTTAAAGTAACCATTCCTGCCGGCACTATAGTTAAAAGAGGAAATGTGTTAACCATTCCGGTTAATCCTGTAATTGGTAAATATAATCCGGTTAGCTACGTAAAAATATATTACCCTGGTTCGTTTACCAATTCTATTACCATTACCAATGTGCAGCAAACCAGCACAGCCATTTCTGTGACGATCCCATCTGTTTTCCCAATAACCTCCAGCAACTCCATGCAATTTTTTAATTCGAATAATACAGTGCTGGGACAATGGTACCATGCAACTGCCCCAATAACTATAACAGATTAATAAACATTCGTTGTACTACATGAATAACCGGAATATATATCAACTGATCATCAGCATTCTTATGATAGGCGCCCTTGGTTCCTGTAAAAAAGATGCACATATATCTGATGATACCGATCCTGTTATTTCGCCAGCTACAGGTACCCGCATGCAGTTTACCCTGGATTCTATTTTTCTGTATGCCCGGCAAATTTACTTGTGGAATGAGGTCCTTCCAGATTACAACACATTTAATCCGCGGGTTAAATATGACGGGATGGCCTCAGATCTATCCGCGTTCAAGAAAGAACTGTTCGATATTTCGCAGCTAAAGCTAAATACCGCTACGGGCCTGCCTTTTGAACTTCCGGTAACCGCAGGGAACCCAAAATACTCCAATTTGCTGACCGGCAGGAGTATACCCGGCAGCAGCGCCGAAGCCGGCCCTGCAACTGGTTCTGTTATCCTTAAAAGTTTAATGGTTAATCCCGGAGCCAATTCTGCGGCATATATCGCCCTTGGTTCCTTTCCTTTACTAAGTACCGTTAAACCTGATCTGGATAGGGTCTTTTCAGAATTTGCAGCAGCCAGTCCCCAGAACCTGATTATTGACCTCCGGTCTAATGCCGGTGGTTATGTGGAGACTGCAGAATACATAGCCGACTTGACCGCCCCATCTGCATTAACCGGAAAGGTAATGTTTACCGAGCAGTTTAATGCATTAATGCAAGGTGGAAAGGCAACCATATTAAAATACCAGCCCTATCTTGACAATGCCGGCAAACCGATAATTTATAAAGGAAGAAATACCACCATGGCCGATGTAGATTATACAGAGGCGGGCAACACGTTTAAATTTAATAAAAAAGGGAACCTGGAAACAATTAAAAACATCTACTTTATTGTTTCTCCAAAAACTGCCTCTGCCAGCGAGCTGCTCATCAACAGCCTTAAACCCTACTTCAATGTCAGGTTGATTGGAGAGAAAACCTATGGCAAGCCAGTGGGTTTTTTCGGGATCAATATTGATAAATACAGCGTTTATTTACCCAGCTTTCTAATTCTTAATGCACAAGGGAAAGCTGATTATTTTGATGGGATAACACCAGATGTTTTTGTTAAAGGCGAAAGCAATCCTACCCTCGGAGACCCAAACGAGGGCTGCTTAAGTAAAGTACTCGATTTAATTAACGGAATACCAGTTACCATGACCAGCACGCCAACGGCAGATAAGAAAATAAGTGCAGTAAATCAAAACACCGGGTTAATTGCTACAGGTCAGGATCCGGTCAAAACCTTAGGATTAATTGAGCACCGGCAAAAGTTAAAGCCATAACCCCTGCCTTTTAAACTAAAAACCTGCACCATCTATACCCTTTGAGCAGGAGCATGAACGATGCAGGTTTTAACCAACAAAGGATTTACCGCTTTATGGGGTTACCCAGATATTTGTTGTATTATTTGGTGCTTCCAACACCATCTTATAAAACTCAGCAGGGTATTTTTCCAGATTTATAAATGCATGCCGCTTACTTACCGGAACTTCAGCTACCAATACATAATTGTCTTTACCTCCAGTTTTAAAGTTATTGGTTGTGGTTAACCATATTTTAACGTTGCCTTTTTCTTCCAATGATTTCCAGCTAAGATCCATGCTGCCATGAACAAAATTGGCTTTTACCTCTGCAATGGAGATCGGACCAATTAAAGGGGTGCCATCAATTTCCTGTCTTACTTCTGCAGGGATATTAATGTTCATAAACCGTGCTATAGAAGGCATAATGTCTACAATCCCTGGATTATAAACCTTAGAATAGGTGTTTAGCTGATTGTAATTAGATACCATCCAGGTAGAACGCTGACGGTCTGATTGTCCGCCATGACCCTTACCGGTTTTCTCGTCACGGCCATGATCTGTAGTCACCATCAACAGCCACTCCTCATTGAAGTTTTTTTCCCGGTAGGCAATGGCATCATAGATTTTTCCAAGCTGTACATCCAGTTTTTTTATCGCTTCGTCAAATTGCGGACTGTCACCATACATGTGGCCCATATCATCAGTGTATTCCAGGTAAACCCATGACAGGTCTGGTGCATCTTTCTTAATGGTATTACTTGCTTCTTCAACCACCTTTTCATCGATTCGGTTCATAAAATCACGCTTTTTATCGTGCTTAAAGTTTACCGTATCCAATTCGTAACCATCAAAATATTGATCAACCTTTAGGTTGCCTGCTTCAGGTAAATTATGGCCAAGCAGTTTGGTGCGGTTATCCAGCCAGCTGGAAAAGATAGCCGTCTTTTTTTGCGGATACTGATCTTTTAATAACCTGAAGATATTTTGATACTTGTAATTAGGAGCCTTGATGTCATTGTCAGGAACATTATGCTTATTTACCCAGGTTCCGGTAAGTAAGCTGTTGTAACCAACTGCAGAGATGGTTGGGGTTTGGCTATAAGTACCTTTGCCGCCACCTACATACATACGGGTATAACTACCTGCTTTAATGATCCTGTTGATGTTTGGCAGGTCCATATTCTCAATCTTGTCTGCAGAGATCCCATCTGCGATTACATAGACTGTTTTCTTTGTTTTCTGGGCAAAGCAATGATGGGCTAAGACCATCATTGCAAAAAGTGCTATATTTTTATACATCGAAATTAATTTTAATTACCAGCCAAATACTTGTTTCAGGTTTGGATTCAAAATTACCTGTTGTTGCGGAATTGGACGATAATAATATTTAGGTTCTTCAAAATTACGGGTTACTGCTTCTGTTACAATTGCCCCGCCTGCGGTTCCATTTTTTAAGAATACTGTAGCATCTGTACCAATTGCACCTGTACGATAGTAAACCAGGGTAACGCCCAATGAATTTTTTTCTTTTTGAGCTTCTGCAGGAATGGTTTGTGTACGGTCTATCAAGGCAATATCCTCAATCCCATCACCGGTCATATCGTATTTACCCAATCCGGCAAAGTACATTCCTTCCGGACTTTTAGCCAGCAACTTTCCAGCCTTCCAGCGCATCAGGTCATCATATCTTGAATTTTCAAATGCAAACTCAACCCTGCGCTCCCTGCGGATCTCCATAATCACACCTGCATTTGCGGTAACGTTGCTAAACTGCTGTAATAGCAATTGGTCTGGTGCCGCAGTTGCCTGTGCCAAATTAAGGTCTGGCAGGCCAGCTCTTCTTCTAAGCAGGTTTAATGATTCATCCAGGTTTTGCTGCGTCAATGTACCCAGTTCGGCAATTGCCTCTGAATAGATCAGTAACGCTTCTGCATACCGGTAAACTGGAAAATCAACACTGTTTAAGGTTACGTTGTCTGTACTGTTTACATATCCCTTGATCTGGTGATAACCTGTAAAGTTTTTATTTAAACGCTGAATGTACGGCTGTGCATCAGGCACACGAACCCATCCCGGATAAACCATGGTCTGAGACAACCTTGGATCGCGATTTTCAAACTCCTTAACAAAACCAAGCTGATTGTAATTCGGCTGATCGGTAAAGCGGCTTCCGTCTTTCATCAGGTAGGTTTGGATCAGGTCTCTTGCAGGAGCCTGCTCATAATCACCAAATACAACTGAATTTACATTCTGGCTTTTGCTTTTATTAAGATCGAATACGTTAACCAATATAACTTCTGTATTGCTGGTTAGATCCTGACTGGAAAATAAGGCCGCATAATCCTGTGCAGGCTTTGCCGTATTGTATATGGTAAACTTTTTAGAAGAGATGATCTCTCCGGCTACCCTGGCAGCTGTCTGAAGAAATGCATTTGCTGAGCTGGCAAGGTTTAGTTCCGAATGATATTTACGGTATGTTCCCTCATAAAGTGCAACCCTGGCATACAATGTAGCCGCAGCCCATTTTCCGGGAGTTCCTGTAGGCACACTTTCTCTCACATTCTTATAGGCAAAGTCAAGATCGGCCATGATACTGTCTACTACTAAAGCCCTTGGATCGCTAGGTTTAAATAACTGCGCATCTTCTGGATTTAAGGTTCCGGAATACCATGGTACATCAGAGAACCGTTTTACTTTCTCCATATAAAATTCTGCACGGTAATATCTTGCCAATCCGGCATAGTGGTTTTTTACATCGTTGCTTACTTTGGCTTTTTTATAGTTTTCCAGGAAATAGTTGATGTTCCTTAAGCGGGTCCAGCTCCATCCCGAAGTAATGTTTTGGGCATTGGTATTACCGGCCATCACATTTTTTACTTCAACGGCAGCGGTTGTTGCTACGTTATCACTACTCTGATCGTTCAGGTAGGTATTTCTGTCTGGCAATGACAACAATCCATTTACATACAAAATGAGGTCTTCTTCAGAATTGAAAAATAGTTCGGGTGCAATGGAGGTTTGGGGAAACCGGTCCAGGTCTCCTTTTTTACAGGCCGTAAATGTAACGGCTAGTAGTGCGAATGCGATATATATGCTCTTCTTCATGGCTAATTTTTTAATACTTGTGATACCCTAAATGTTAAAAATCAAGATTTAAACCAACCGCATATCTCCGTTGATACGGGTATGCCCAGGCACTTGTACTTTGATTAATGGCTTCCGGATCAACATATTTCTTGATGGATGAGAATTCATACAGATTCTCTCCGGAAACGAATATCCTTAAGCGGCTAATGTTAACACGCTTGGTTAATTTTGCTGGCAGGGTATAACCAACGGCGATATTCTTAACCCTTAAATAGGCACCGTTTAACAGGTACTTAGTTTGAGGAATGTCCAAACCAGTTCCGTAATTGGCATCTGCAAGCCATGATTGTAGTACCGGGTATTCAGAATCCGGGTTGGCATTGGCCAGTCCTGCTGCAATATAAGAGGCAGAGTGTTTTGCCATTTGTTCCGGAGAATCTGCAGCACCGCGATAAAAATCAAGGTTCCATGGATAGATATTAGCATATGGCTGCTGATAAGGACCCCAGAACAAATAGTGGTGTGGGTAGAAATCTTTTTTCAATACACCCTGAAGGAACATGGAGACATCAAAACCACCCCAGTTCATATTCAGGTTAGCACCTACAGAATACCGGTCTGAACTATTTCCAATGATCTTAAGATCTTTTGGATCATTAGCACTTAAACCTCTTTCAATTTTCTTATTGCCGTCAAGGTCTTTATATTTTGGCCATCCTTCCACAATCTCCAGGGCTCCCCATGGTATGATTGCAGATTCATCAAGTGCATCGATCTCGGCCTGGTTTCTAAAAACACCGTCGTTCTCCAGTCCCCAGATCTCTCCGATGTCCTGACCTACACGATAGCTTGAAAACAGGTTCTGATCATTTTTAAAGCTGGTAATCTTTGAACGGGAATCTGAGATAAACAATTTCGCATCAAAATTGAATGGTTTAGAGCCCACATCAAAGCGGTCACGATAGGTTACAGAAAGCTCCCATCCTTTTGTTCTTAGGTCTGCCGCATTCTGTCTTGGTACAGAAGTACCCAATACACCTGGCAATTCCTGGCCTGCTACCAGCATTCCTTTGGTATCGCGGATAAAGTAATCAAATGTGATTAGGAACTTATCTTTTAATAGCCCGATATCAGTACCTGCATTCAGCGTAGAAACACGCTCCCAGGTATAATTCTGAGGATTAATGGTTAACTGTGGTGAATTGGTAATTACTTGTTGCTGCGCACCGTTGATCAAATAACTTGACAATCCGGTTGGCAGGGTTTGCAGGTAGTTAAAATCGCCCACATTCTGGTTACCAAGGTCACCATAAGAAGTACGAAGTTTAAAGGTAGAAAGTACATTAGATACGGGCTCCATAAATTGCTCTGAACTTACAATCCATGCTGCAGAGGCAGACGGGAAGAATCCCCATCTTTTAGCAGTAGGGAAACGGGATGAACCATCATATCTGCCGGTTGCTTCTAATATATACTTCTCTTTAAAGGTATAGTTTAACCTGCTGAATACACTTTTGGTTGCATACGCACTGTATGCTGCACTTGCGGTTGCAGTTCCGCTGGTTAAGCTTAAATAAGGTAATGAAGAAGAGATCAAAACATCTCTTTGTGCATTTACGGTTGAGTAAGTATAATCTTCCTGGTTATAACCAAGGGTAGCACCAAAATAGTGATCACCAAGTGTCTTTTTATAGTTGGTATAGAAGTTATAGGCGTTATTGTACAGGTAGCCATTATTTTCTCTTACATACCCGTTTCCGCCTTCCTGACGCACATCATTCGGACCAAAACCGATAGAGAACTTTTTAGAATCCACATGTGTTTTCCACAATTCTCTTTTAAATGATGCATCACCATTAATGGTCAGGTCACCTTTTAAAGCAGTTGCAGTTGCACTGGTTATATTATGGAAACCAAACATGTTCTGGCTGTTATTGCCGCCATCAACCAGTCTTGCTGCTAACCTTCCGGCAGCTGTATTTGCCCATGTACCGTCTGGATTTTGAGCAACATCAGTTGGCTGCAGGTAATACAGATCTGTAATACTGGTATTTGGCAGGGCTCTTTTGGTTTCATAGATATTTAAGTTATTATCTACCCTAAGCCAGCTTAACGGATTAAAACCAACTCTTGAACGCAGACCGTAGCGATCCCAGTAATCATCTGTTAATTTATTAAGGCCATTATCTTTTGCATAATCTGCAGACAGATAATAGGTAACTGGTGTATTGTTTACATTTACCCCACCTGAAAGTGATAAGGCATGGCTTACAGATTGGCTGGCATCATTAAAGAAATATTTATACCAGTCATTACTTCCCATATATGCCCATTTGGTTGGATCTGTAGGGTCTATTCGTGTATCAGCAATAGAAGGATTTTCAGATCTTTCTTTTGCCCAGCGATAATGCTCATCTGAATAATTTACATAATCCCATGGGGTATTGTCTGTAGAGGTTTCCAATACCCTTGAATAGATGTAAGGATCGGTAACCGGCTTAGGCAATACCGTTGGCTTGCCAAAAGAGGTAAATGTATTGTAAGTGATGGTCTGTGTACCTGCCGTTCCTTGTTTGGTAGTGATTAAAATTACACCAAATGCAGCTCTTGCACCATAGATCGCTGCAGATGCCGCGTCTCTCAATACCGTGAACGAAGAAATATCTGACGGGTTTAACCGCAGCATATCATCCGTACTTGTTGCTGGAATTCCATCAATAACCACAAGCGGCGATCCTCCGTTAATTGAAGTATACCCCCTGATGTTAATTGTAGGTACAGCTCCAGGCTGTCCGCCACCATAGGTGATGTTTAATCCGGGGCTAATTCCCTGTAATCCCTGCAGCACATTGGCAATTGGTCTTGATTTGAGCTGATCACCTGAGATCTGGTCAATTGCACCCGCAATGTTGATCTTTTTCTTGGTTCCAAAACCAACCACAACAACCTCGTCCAGTTTTCCATAGTCAGAAGCCAGGCTTACATTGACCACTGTTTTTCCATCAACAGCAACTTCTTCCTGCTTGTAACCGATATAGGAAAATACCAGGATTGCTTTTGAACTGATGTTGGTAAATGTATAGGTACCATTTGCATCGGTAGCGGTGCGAAACGTAGTGCCCTTTACGTTGATGGTTACAGATGGTACCGGCCCATTGGTTTCAGCATCCAGCACCTTACCGGTTACGGTAACGGTTTGCGCGATGCTGCCGGTGCTGAGCAGTACCATACAGAACATCCATAAGAGTAGCTTTTTTTTCATAATGATTGTTAATATTAAAATTTGATTTAGAAATACTTTTTGACGGGGCTAAAGTCTCCTTATAATATTAACACCAAGTTAAGATCAAATTAAAAGATTAATTGAACGTACATTCAATCTATTCTGATAATTCAGAATTGCAAATTGATTTTTTTTGAGTAGTTTGGCGCCTCAGAATTTAACAATGGGCAGAAAAAGTCTAAAAGAAGTAAGGCAGCAAGAGATCGTTAAAGTATTTTATAAGGTTGCTAAAAAAGAAGGTTACGAAAATACATCAATCGCTAAAATCGCGAAGGTTATGGATATTAACCCCAGTTTAATTATTCATTACTTTGAGACTAGAGAAGACTTAACCTATGCGCTGATTGACTATATACTGGAGCGGTACCTGCTGATCTATACCATAAAAAATAAGGATGGGGTTACCCTCTCCGATCTTCAGAAAACAGTTGAGATGCTTTTCTCTAAAAAGTGGAACCTGCTTTTTGACGATGGTCTTTTTTATACGTTCTATGCATTGGCCTTTCGGGAAAAAAAGATCAAAGTAAAATATAAGGCCATACTGGATTCTCTTCGCCTTGCGCTGGCTTCCATGATTGAACAATGTAATGTGAAGCACATAACTGAGGTTAAAGATCCGCAAACTACTGCCGACTTTATCTTTGTGCTGGTAGATGGTGCTTATTTTTATTTATCCCTGGAAAGTGACAATAAAGCATATGGAGAGCGGTTGGATTTTTATAAAGACCAGGCTTATCAGATTTTGGGCATTAAAGCATTAGCGCTTACCACCGGCATTGCGGGTTCTTGATTGACGTGCAACTGCATACACACCAATAAACATCCATAGTATATTTGCAGCCGCATTTGGAATGTCGTTACTATCAACTGCAGTAGCAACCAGGCAAAGACCGCCAATAATGTTGAGCAGCTGAAAGCTTAAAGATTCTGCATCGATCTTTCTCATGGTTAACAGTAAGTAGCCCAGGGTGCATAGGGCTACGCCAAGCCATCCGATACTTGTTATGATAATTTGCTGCATATGCGATGTGGATATATTGGTTGTAAAAATACCCTTTTAATCAGTTGAATATGCTATGGCTGGTTTACTTATCCATGATTTAACATGAAATTATTATTCCATTAATCAGGCCTTGCTTCCTGTTACCACAATACCAGACACCTTTCCAAGTCCATCTCTTATTGGGGCAAAGGTATAGTCAATCTTATCAATCTGTGCTTTGTAGGTAACTCCGGTATTTAAAACATGACGTACCTCTTTTATTCTCAACATCCTCTGGCTAAGCCACAATTCCATCATGCTGTCATTTACGGCATCTATTCTTAGATTTTCTCCCCTAAATACACACATGGGTACCGGAGAGGACATGATCAAATTTCGCAGGTTCCGGTCTGACTGCTGAATGGCCTGCTTGTTGATCTCTCTTTCAGAAATATCGGTACCCATAATTAAAAGAGCGGTAGGCCGCTGCATTTTGCCAAAAATAGGCGTATAACTGTAGTCCATAAATATGGTTTCCATCTTACCATTACTATTAAGCAAAACCTTTGCACCAGTTTCTGTATGGGGCTGCCCGGTTTTAAACACGCTTCGGATCAGTTCTACATAAGGCTGACCAACTATCTCGGGCATTACTTCCAACAAATTTAATCCGATGGCCGTTTTATCCCGTCTCCACAAATTTAACATCTCGGGATTGGCCATTTCTACGTTGAAACCTTCAGCCTTCAAAATAGAAGTTGCAATTGGGGCATTATGAAATAAATTCAGGTAATTTTCCATATCTCTTTACTAAAGGTAACAAAATTTGACCAAATCAAATGTAACAACTGATCTACAATGGACTGCTTTCATGTGTCAGGATCCCTTCCCGTATTGCATTTAATAAGGGAAGATCAACCTTGCAATCAATCGTTGTACAATGCTCATGATCCTGACCATCCAGCTGTATGGTTCCAATTTTATCTTCTTCTTTATAAATTTCGTAACGGTGACCACCAATTGGCTTCACATTAAAAAAATAGCCCTGGCCTTCACTGGCTACTTCGATTCTAAACTGTTCCATATGTATGCTGCTAATCGTGCTGATTTAATAACAACAACGCTGCTGCGAGATTGTTTATCAGCCCGTTGAGGATACTAGATACTGGTATTTTTAGCGATGTCTATGATAATGCCATCCAGTTCTTTTGCAGAACTTGACAAATAGGTTAACAGTTCTTGTGAATCATCACCTTCAGCCTGATTCTGAAGCAAATCTACCAGTGCCATGATTCTTGTAAGCGGTGCCCTTACGGTATGTGACTGCATCCAGCCAATTTCTTTGAGTGTTTTATTCTGTTCTTCTATGGCCTTGATATACTTTTTGTTCTCTGTGATATCCCGGTGTATCGATACCCAATGGCTGATCATGCCGGTACTGTCAGTTACCGGGGAAAGATCTATATTGACATGGTATTCATGGCCTGATTTTGTATAATTTATAAGATCTATATTACATGCAAGTCCATTTTGAACGGCATAGTTCATTTGCTGAAGGCCTATTTGGCTGGTATCGCCACCAAAAAAGACATTCGTTTCTGAGCCAAGCAACTCGGCTTCAGAAAAACCGCTCATTTTAATGAAAGCATCATTTACATAGATGATGAATGGTCCGGGATCACGGTCTGAATTGATGATCAATACGCCGTCGCTGGTATTAATTACCACAGACTCCAGTAATTTTGACCAATGTTCTTCGTCTTTACGCTTGGTAATGTCCTCCATTGCGCCAATCATCCGGTAGGGTTTACCATTGGAATCAAACATGAGAAAACCGCGGTCAAACACATGTTTATAAGTACCATCTCCACAAACAAAGCGGTATTCATCGCTCCATCTGGAAATATGGTCTTTAATGTGATGGGCCATTTTTGACAATACCCGTTCCCTGTCCTCCGGATGGATGTGATCTTCCCACCATGCGATACTTGTTGTAGTGTCTACCTTTTTATGTTTAAAAATGCCCCTGATCCCTTTGTTCCAGACAATGGTATTGGCAGTTAGGGACATATCCCAAATGGTATCACTTGTTGCCTTTGAAACAATATTGTACCGTTCTATGCTGTCCCTGATCTGAACCTCATTCTGAATTTGCTCGGTAATATCTATGGCAATGACCAGCCGGGCATTACGGCCTTCAAAATCAACAGGACTGCTTTCTATGTTTACCGTAATGTATTCACCACTTTTTTTAATATGCGTATAAGTATCTTTATGAAGGCCGCCGTTAATCGCATTTTTCTCAACAATTGCCTCAATTAAGGCCGCATCTTCAGAAGGCCTGATGTCATTTATGGTCATGGATAAGAATTCTCCCATGTTAAAGCCATACTGCCTGATGGCTGCAAGGTTAACGGAAAGAAACTGAAGGGTACCCACATCAAAAACCCACATGGGCAATGGTGAGAGCTCAAATAAATTATAGTAATCAATCTTAGCCATTTAAAGCCCTTAACGCGTGCGCAATAATCATCATAATCTCAGCTCTATAAACGGCAAAAGTAAATTCTCCCTATGAGAAAGTAATGATACTAAATAGTTTTGAATTGATAAAAAAATTGATGTAACATTCTAATTTCGCATATTTTCAGTAATGGGAACCAGCTTATAAATTCTTCCAGGAGATTCTACAGCCATGTAAATGAAGCCATCAGGTGCCATTCTTACATCCCTTACCCGGCCTATATTTTTAAACATCAGCTCTTCTTTAACAACCTTACTTGCTTTTAGCACTGTTCTTTGAAGAAACTCAAACCGTAAAGAACCAGAAAGTAAATTACCTTCCCATCCTTTATATTTAGTTCCCGTTACAAAGGCCAGTCCGCTAGGCCCAATAGACGGGATCCAGTAATGGACCGGCTGCTCCATACCTGCCTTTGCAGTAAGGTTACTCATTGGCTTTCCATTGTAATTTATACCATAGGTAATAACCGGCCAGCCGTAGTTTTTACCGGGCTCAACAATGTTGATCTCATCGCCGCCTCTTGGACCATGCTCATTTTCCCAGATCTTACCCGTTTCAGGATTCATTGTTAGTCCCTGCGGATTACGGTGGCCGTAAGAATAAATAGATGCTTCAGCTCCTGCTGTTTTCACAAAAGGATTATCAGCCGGAATGCTTCCATCGCGCTTAATCCGGTGGATCTTACCGAGATCGTTTCCTTTAATCTCTTGCGGGTTCACCCTCTCATTACCCCGTTCGCCAACAGAAAAGTACAAGTAACCATCTTTGCCAAACTGCATTCTTGAGCCGTAATGATGCTGTGTTGGCTGATAAGGTTCAGCAACAAAAATATCTTTCTGTTCGGTAAGCTGGTTCCCTTCAAATTTGGCTTTCATAATGGCGGTAGTAGCCAGCACCGCTCCCCCTCCTTCCTTAAATTTAGAATAGGAAAGGTAGATGTATCTATTGGTGGCAAAGTCAGGATCAAGTGCCACATCCATCAAGCCTCCCTGCCCTTTAGCCAGCACTTGTGGCGCACCGCTGACCTCAACCAAACTCTGGTCTTTTTTTACCAGGTAAAATTTACCGCCCCGATCCGTAACCAGCATCTCGCCGCCTGGCAAAAAGGCAATACCCCAGGGCACGTTGAAACCTTTGGCTACCATTTCCAGTTTAATGGTCATGGCCTGTGTTTTAAACACGTCTGATGTTGGTCTCTCTTTCGCTGTATACTTAGCTACATTTTTTATTCCGGTTAAGATATAATCTGCAAGTGCATTTACCGCGGCATCACTCAGGCTCTCTCCAAATGAAGGCATACCATCATTCGCGACCCCAAACTTAATGGTCTTAAAAAGATCTTCCTTCTTATTGCCGTGTTTCCAGTTACGGTCTACAAACATATCCATCTTTTCACCATGGCAACCTGCACAGTAATTTTTATAATTAACCGCTGCATCTGCCAAAAGTGTGGTGTTTTCTGCTGAGTTTTTAGAATGGCCAGCCGTCTTTTTAGAAGGAACAATGTGCGTTGCATTTTCAAAACTTAAACAAACAGCAACGATTGAAACGACGATTACAAGGGCACCTGATTTTTTAATCATGAGATTTTATTTACTATCCTGAAAATACAACTTTCACACCAAATTGTGCTATTCCATACCAGATTAAATACTTTGTCATAGTATTGTTATACACTGCTTTTGTACATCGTATTTTTACATTAGGCTATTGCTAAATCGGGTTAATTATCTGTTTCTTTGTACAAATAAAATTAACACACACATTTAAACCTTATTGACATGCTATTAAGCATCTTAAACGCATTTTTTTGCATTGCATTCATCCTGTTTGCTTATGTAAACCTAAACGACATAGATCCGTGGTTATGGGTACCAATTTATATGGTTGCTGCCATTGGCTGTGGTCTTGCCGCATTTAATTATTACTATCCGAATGTGTACCTGGGAGCAATTGCGTTTTACCTGGTTTATGCGGTTATTCTGTTTTTTGGTAAAGATGGCGTACGAGACTGGATCTTCAAATATAAAAGGCCCAGTATTGTAGAAAGCATGCAGGCTACAAAGCCTTATATAGAGAAAACAAGGGAGTTTTTTGGTCTGTTGATCATCAGTGCCGCCCTGGCCATGAACTATTTTATTGCGGTTAACTAGAAGACCATGACCTTAACAGACACCAAAGAAATAGAAAGCTTACGTGGTCTTTTTTTACAGATCATTCAACGAAACCTGACACCTGAAGCGTTCGCCTGGCTTGAAACTAAAGCCGGACTGGTTAAAGCCGAAGAAGGTTCCATGCAGCTAAGTCTTACATTTGCACACTTGCCCAGGCTTGCAGCAAAGAAACCGGTATCGGTTGAAACCGCTGAAAACGAACAGATCGATCAGTTGTTGCCTGGTTTTTCTATTACCGGCTGGACTACCGACAAACTATGCCGGGTATGGATACTGATGCAGGTGCCTGATACTGACCCTGTAAATTATCTTAAAAAGATCAATGGTCTTTTTGCGGCTGCTGAAATGAATGAGCAAGTTGCATTATATTCGGCATTGCCGCTTTTAAGCTATCCGCAGGAGTGGATTGCACGTTGTGAAGACGGCATCCGCAGCAATATCGGAACCGTATTGGAAGCCATCATGTACCACAATCCGTACCCTGCAGCTTACCTGCCGCAGCCATCCTGGAACCAATTGGTATTAAAAGCATTTTTTACTGAAAAAGACGTTAATAAAATTATAGGTTTCAAAGAAAGGGCCAATGCTGCACTAACGGCTACACTGCAAGATTATGTTCAGGAACGCTTAGCGGCACAACGGTCTGTGCATCCTGAAATTTATAAATTAATAGAACTAACCAATTAAAAATATAACGCGTTGAATTATGTGCTGTAATGAAAATTTCAAGGAAAGAAATGAAGGAGAAAAGATCCAAACAACCCTTGATCTGAATGAGATTAGTGGGATGAAGTTCTTCGATCCGCATGTACACATGACATCCCGTACTACGGATGATTACCAGGCAATGGCCGATGCAGGCATTGTAGCCTTAATTGAGCCTTCCTTTTGGCTTGGTCAGCCACGCACCGGTGCTGATAGCTTTACAGATTATTACAGCACCCTGATTGGTTGGGAAAGATTCAGATCATCACAGTTTGGGATTAAGCACTACTGTACCATCGGATTAAACTCCCGCGAGGCAAACAATGAAAAACTTGCCGAACAGGTAATGGAGATCCTTCCGCATTTTATGTTTAAAGAAGGTGTTGTTGGTATTGGTGAGATCGGTTTTGACGACCAGACCGCTGCAGAAGATAAATACTACCGCCTGCAATTAGAACTGGCCAAAGAAGCAGCCTTACCTGTTCAGGTCCATACCCCGCACCGCGATAAGAAAAAAGGAACACAGCGCAGCATGGATATTGCCATAGAACACGGCCTCTCGCCCTATTCCGTAATCATAGACCATAACAATGAGGAAACGGTGAAGGAAGTACTTGACAGAGGTTTCTGGGCAGCATTTACCATTTATCCTTTTACCAAAATGGGTAATGAGCGGATGGTTGAAGTTGTTAAACAATATGGTTCTGAACGGATCATGATCAACTCTGCAGCCGATTGGGGAATCAGTGATCCGCTTGCAGTTCCTAAAACAGCTTACCTGATGAAGCAATCCGGAATTAGCATGAAAGATATTGAACTGGTTACTTATGGCAATGCCATTACCGCATTTGGTCAGAGCGGACAGATTGACGTGAACGATTTTATGTCTGTTAAGAACGTTGACCAAAGCCAGAAATTTGAAAGCAATTCTATCCTTCGCGGCGGACAACAGCCAAGAGTGGATAAGAACTCGATCATAATCTCTTAAATACATTGAAAAAATTTATAGGTTATATTCAGTTAATGCGCCCGGCAAATGTGGTTACCTCTGTAGCCGATGTGCTTGCGGGTATCGCAATTTCAGGCTACGTATTGATGCACAGCGGCAACTTGCAGTTGCTGCCAATCATTCTGCTCTGCATCTCCACGATTGGTCTTTACAGTGGCGGCATTATCTTTAATGATGTTTTTGATGCCGAACTGGATAAGAAAGAACGCCCGGAACGCGCCATTCCCAGCGGACTGATCTCTAAACGGGAAGCATCCATTTTTGGTGCCGTATTTTTCTTTATCGGCGTTGTTGCCGCAGCAATCTATAATCCGATCTCACAGCATGTTGCCGTGGCCATCATGATTGCCTGTCTGATCTACAACCGTTTCTTAAAGCATAGTGCCATATTTGGGCCTTTAAACATGGGGTTATGCAGGGGATTAAACCTTTTGCTCGGCGTGAGCATCATTCCAGAATTTGTACAAGTTTGGTGGTACCTGGCCATGATACCAATTGTATATATTGCGGCAATTACGATGATCAGTCGCGGGGAAGTACATGGCGGAAGTAAAAAAACGCTTTACTTTGCAGCCTTACTCTATCTCCTTGTTATTGGCAGTGTAATCGCCTTTGCGGCAATCAACACTCAACTGCCATTAACCATTGCCTTTTTAGTACCCTTTTCCGTTATGATCTTTATGCCTTTATTTAAGGCCATACAAAATCCGGAAGGACGGAATATTGGTAAAGCCGTAAAGGCCGGGGTAATTGCGTTGATCTTGTTAAACGCAGCCTGGGCAGCTTCTTTTGGCGCCTGGCAGCTGGCCATAATTATTGTTATTTTATTACCATTATCATTAGGGCTAAGTAAGGCCTTTGCCGTTACTTAACCAGGAAATTTCAATTATGAGTTATTTAGAACAGTCGTTCAGTGTAAAATTTGAATATAAAATATTCTTTACCACCTCACTTTTCGATCCCAATAATACAACACTGTCAACCTTTTTCAGAGAACGTCTGGAATCTCCGCAGCATCAGGAACCCGGAACTTCTGGAATACCACACCAGGTGTATTCTTCTGAACCCTTGCGCAAAATATGCTTCGTCATTGATGATGGTGTTGCGGCGACTCATCCCAACCTGGAAAATGAGATCAGAACTTATTTTAAGCAGCACAATGAAACCCAGCTGATCAGCGAGATTTTGATCATACCGGGTGGCGAAGCCGCTAAAAATGATACTAAATTATTTGACCAGCTGGTTGATGCGGTGAATGTGCATAAAATTGACAGGCACTCTTACATCGCTGCCATTGGTGGCGGTGCCGTATTAGATCTTGTAGGATATGCTGCTGCGGTTTCTCACCGGGGCATTAAACACATCCGGATCCCGACCACCGTACTTTCTCAGAATGACTCCGGTATCGGCGTTAAGAACGGAATCAATTACCAGGGTAAAAAGAACTTTCTGGGTACTTTTGCACCGCCCGTTGCCGTATTCAATGACGACAATTTCCTGGCCACCTTATCTGACAGGGATTACCGTTCCGGAATTTCTGAAGCGATAAAAGTTGCACTGATCAAAGATCCTGAATTCTTTTACTGGATAGAAGAACATGCAGCAAAACTGGTTTCCAGAGATCTGGATACTATGAACTACCTGATTAAGCGTTGTGCACAGCTTCACCTAAACCATATTGCTGGTGATGATCCCTTTGAAACAGGATCTGCCAGACCTTTAGATTTTGGTCACTGGAGCGCACATAAATTAGAACAGCTAAGTAATTTCAGCGTATTGCATGGTGAAGCAGTAGCGATGGGAATTGCGCTGGACAGCACCTACTCCTTTCTAAAAGGAATGCTGACCGAAGAGAAATTACACCGCATTTTAAAGGTATTGCTTGTTCTTGCCTTTGATATCTCGAACCCCTTTATCCAGATCAGGGATATGGAATCACCCATCTTAAAAGGCCTTGCCGAATTCCAGGAACACCTTGGAGGGCGATTAACCATTACCCTGCTTACTGATCTGGGTACCGGTAAAGAAGTAAATGAAATGGATCATCAGCTATTGATCGATGCGAGTACTTATGTGACCAATTTTACAAATGAAAGTTAACACCGGACATTTAACCTATTGTACAAATATTCATGCCGGTAAAAACTGGTCTGAAGATTTTGAGGCCCTGAAGCTAAACTTCCCGGTAATCAAGAGATCAGTTTCAGCAGATCAGTCTTTTGGTCTGGGCCTAAGGCTTTCTAATGAAGCAAGCCTGGAACTTATGCATGCAGAACCGTTTGCAAAGTTTAAACAATGGCTTACTGAAAACGACGCCTATGTGTTTACCATGAATGGTTTCCCCTATGGAGAATTTCACCATACCGTGGTTAAGGAAGATGTACACACACCAGACTGGACGACCAACGATCGTAAAGAATATACGTTAAGGTTGTTTAAGATCCTGTTATCCATTTTACCAGAAGGTATGGACGGTGGTATTTCTACCTCTCCGCTGAGTTACCGGCATTGGTTTAAAACTACAGAAACATTAAAGCAGGCCAAAGAAACTGCCACAAGGAATATGATTGAGGTAATTCTTGAGCTGGCATCGGTATACCAGGAAACAGGCAAAGTACTTCACCTGGATGTAGAACCAGAACCGGACGGCATTTTGGAAACTGGCCGCGAATTTATAGACTGGTTTGAAAACGACCTGCTGGTATTGGCGATCCCGGAGTTTGAAAAAACTTTTGGCATGCCGGCAGAACAAGCTGAAGCATCGATCAAAAAGCACCTTTGTTTGTGTTATGACGTTTGTCATTTTGCAATTGGTTATGAAAATCATGCCGCTGTACTGGCCGAACTTAAAGAAAAGCACATTCAGGTGGGCAAGATCCAGATCAGTGCAGCCTTAAAGGCAAACTTAAACAGGCCAGCTGATGAAATGGAAACCATTAAAGAGACCTTTAAAACCTTTAATGAGCCTACTTACCTGCATCAGGTAGTCGCCCTTAAAAAAAACGGTGAACTGCTGCGTTATCCCGATCTTCCTCAAGCACTTGATGACTTTAACAATCCAGATGCAAAACAGTGGAGGGCCCATTTCCATGTTCCGATCTCCATTAAAGAAATTGGCCTTTTATCATCCACACAGGATGATATTTCTGAAGTACTGGATTTGCAGAAAAGCAACCCTTTTACCAGCCATATGGAGGTTGAAACCTATACCTGGGAAGTTCTGCCCGAACAATTAAAATTACCCATTACCCAATCCATAAGCAATGAGCTGAACTGGGTGATCAATAAATTAGCATAACATGAAGAAAACCGTAGTTATTGATGTTGTTGGATTATCGGCAAACCTGATTGGCAAACATACTCCTTTTCTTGAAAAGTACAGTAAAGATAAAAACCTGGCCAGTATTGCGCCCATGTTACCCGCTGTAACTACGGCAGTACAGTCTACCTATCTAACCGGAAAATTGCCTTCAGAACATGGCATTGTTGGAAATGGATGGTACGATGAAATGGATGCAGAGATCAAATTCTGGAAGCAGTCCAATAAACTGGTGCTGTCTGACAAGATCTGGGACCGTGCAAAAAAGGAGAACCCTGATTTTACCTGCTCCAACATGTTCTGGTGGTACAATATGTACTCCAATGCAGACTACTCGGCCACGCCACGCCCAAATTATCTGGCAGATGGCCGTAAACTTCCCGATTTTTATTCCCAGCCTGCTGAACTGCGTGATGTGCTGAAGGATAAACTCGGAGAGTTTCCATTGTTTCAATTCTGGGGACCAGGGGCCAACATCAAATCTACCCGGTGGATTGCCGATGCCGCCATGCTCACAGACGATCTGCATGACCCTACATTAACCCTCATCTATTTACCACACCTGGATTATTGCCTTCAAAAATTCGGATCTGACCTGAGCAATACCAGCAAAGAACTGACGGAGGTGGATGCTGTGATCAAAGACCTCGTTACCTTTTATGAAAACAAGAATGCCAATGTGATCATTCTTTCAGAATATGGCATCACCCCGGTAAGCAAACCTGTTCATTTAAACCGCATATTCAGGGAAAACGGACTGCTGCAGATCCGTGTAGAACGTGGTTTGGAGTTATTGGATGCGGGAGCCTCTAAAGCATTTGTAGTAGCCGACCATCAGATTGCCCATGTTTACATCAATGATGCTGCTGTTACGGCACAGGTAAAGGCCATTTTGGAAAAAATACCAGGCATTGCGCTAATCCTCGATGATCAGGGTAAAAAAGAACATGGCATGGATCATGAACGGGCGGGCGATTTTGTGTTGGTTGCAAAACCGGAAAGTTGGTTTACCTACTATTTCTGGTTAGACGATGCCAAAGCCCCCGATTATGCGCGTTGTGTAGACATCCACAAGAAACCAGGTTACGATCCGGTAGAAATGTTCATGTCGTCAAAGCCCCGTGCAGCCTATAAATTATTGAGAAAGAAAGCCGGTTTTCGCTATGTAATGGATGTGATCCCCTTGGATGCCACTTTAATTAAAGGGTCTCATGGAAGTATCGATACACCCAAAGAGTACCACCCGGTGTTGATTACGGATAAAGGTTTAAACAGCAAGAATGTTAAGGCTACTGATGTTTACCAGCTGATCTGGAATTCACTCACAGAAAAAGGTTAAGAAATACGGACTTTAAAAGATCAGCATTTAAAAGGAACTAACCCTCAGCAGGCGTTTCGGCTACCTTCTCAGTGTCCAGATCTTCTTGTTTGTCCGGCTCCAGTTCTACCTGGCCCTCTTTAACCTTTTTCGCAAAAAGTATGGGGTAGATGAACATGAGCGCTCCGGCCATAAACAGAAGTCCTGATAAAGACAACACATAGTTGCTTGACTCGATCTTGTTTGCCATCATTATCTTATACGCAATCAATGCCAATACACCCAGTATAAAGGCAATCACAGCTTTCTGTAGTTTTAAAATTTTTATCATGACAGGAGATTGTTAGATCGACTTGTTTTAAAGGTACAAAAATCAAACCAATCTGCAGCCTCCTGCCAGTGTACAAAAATTACTCTGCCTTTTTCAGATACCTATAAAGTTCGCTGTTGGTTGACAATACCACAGATGTTTTCTCACTAAATGTCTTGTCGAGCGTTTCCATAGATTTAAGAAACCCGTATAAGCTTTTAGACTGTGCCGACTGGTTATAGACAGCCGTGTAAACAGAAGCTGCATTGGCATCTGCCTTACCTTTGATCTCTTCGGCCTTTTTAAACGCCGCCGACTGGATGTTCTTTAATTCCCTGTCTTTCTCTCCATTGATCCTCGAGGCTTCGCCCTGGCCTTCTGACCGGAACTTATCTGCAATCCTAAACCGCTCGCTTTTCATCCTTTCATAAACCTGGGTCTGGACTTCCTGCACATAGTTGATCCGTTTAAAACGGAAATCAAGAATTTTGATGCCCAGTTCCTTGGCTTGTTTATTGGCAGATTCGAGGATCATATTCTGCATCTTATCACGGCCCACAAATACAATGGCCAAAGAATCTCCCAATACCTCTCCGATAGAATCCAGCTCGGGCTTGCGGTTACTGCTGCGCACCAGTTCTTCAATGTTATTTTTGGCAACCACATTCCTGGTCTCACCATCTAAAATATCGTCAAGCCGCGACTGGGCACCACGCTCATTGGTCAGGCGTTTAAAGAACTGCAGCGGATCTGTAATCTGCCAGCGGGCATAGGTATCTACAAAAATAAATTTCTTGTCTTTGGTAGGCACCTGGTTCGGGTCGCCGTTCCATTCCATAAAACGTTTCTCAAAAACGTTTGCCGTTTGCACAAAGGGTAGCTTAAAGTTAATGCCCGGTGTGGTGATTGCGCTGCCTACCGGCTTGCCAAACTGGGTAAGTACCACTTGTTCATGTTCTTTGACCGTGAAAGTGCTCAGCATCAGACACAGTACTATAAAAAAGGCCGCAATGGCTATAAATATCTCTTTTCTCATTATTTCTTATCGGCCTTAACGGTTTCCTTATTCAATTGCATTTGGAGCAGCGGCAATACATTTGCCCCGTTTTGATCGGTAATGATCACATTGCCCAGCTTAGATAAAATGGTAGCCATGTTCTCTAAATAGATCCTTTTCTTGGTTACTTCCGGTGCCTTAATGTATTGCGTATATAAGTCATTAAAACGGGTAGCCTCGCCCTGCGCATTATTGATCCGCTCAATGGCATATCCTTCTGCTTTCTGAATGGTGGCCTTGGCCTCGCCGCTGGCTTTTGGAATCACCTTGTTGTATTCTGACTTGGCCTGGTTAATCAGGGTCTCTTTTTCCTGCTGTGCCTCATTCACGGCATTGAATGCCGCCTTTACCGGGTCTGGCGGATTCACATCCTGAAGTACCACCTGCTCAATCTTGATGCCCATGGTATATTCATTGCAGATCTCCTGGATCAGGCCCTGAAGTTTTATGGTAATTTCTGTACGGCCAATCGTAAGCACCTCGTTAACGGTACGGTCACCCACAATCTGGCGTGTGGCGGCTTCAGAAATGTTCCGCAGCGTACTCTCGGGATCACGGACCTTAAATAAATAGTTATAGGCATTATTGATGCGGTACTGAACCACCCACTCCACATCAGCGAGGTTTAAATCTCCTGTAAGCATCAAAGACTCGTCATTGGTACCATCTTTACTGAATTCCGACTGCGAACCACCCTCCGATGTGCTTCTGAAACCAAACTCCAGTTTCTGCTGCCGTTCTACAGGTACTTTATACAGCTTTTCGCCAAAAGGGACCTTTAAATTTAATCCCGGTTCAACGGTGCGGGTGTATTTGCCAAGCCGGGTAATGACACCTACCTCTTCAGTGCTGATCTGAAAAAAGGAATTCCATAAAATAATAAAACCCGCGAGTGCGAGGAGTATCGTTTTCAGGTTTTCCCTGATCTTACTCCAAATTGATGATTCTCTAAATTGATCTGTAAAATTTCCGTTCATAAAAATTGGTTATCGTGCATATTAATTACTGAATTTAGTAATATAATGATTTTACAGTTAAAAACCAACCCGTTAAGTAGAAATTACACGTTAAAACACGGATTTTCTGCATTTGTATAGCGTAATCCGCAAAATGAAGGTTCATTAGCTTATCCTGCCCACAATACGAAGTAATGTACAATGTCATGTTTGTTACTGCATCGATAAAATGACTGCTTATCAATCCGCCTCGTAACATAATACGCAAATGCATGCGAGTTATTATTCTTTAAGAAACGAACTCACATTATACCCCCCGGCATGTCAGACATGATAACTTCGCTGTGCAGGATAAACTAATTAAAGACTATTCCTGCAGCAGCTTTTCCCAAATCTCTTTGCCTGGTTTCTTACCGCTCATGGACTCCAGTACCTTAAACAAGTATTCATTTTCAGCTATGCCGCTCTCCACAATCGCCTTTTTCATCTCTTCATTAGAGAAGGGGTACATGGCCGTAAGGTTTACTTTCCACATGCCTTTTTCTTTATAAAAATGAGAATAATAAGGGGATTCCTTTCCGTCAAATAAAAACATGCCTTTGGCGAAATCCTTTTCAACGGTAACTTTACCAATGGTAGTACCTGCTACACTGCTTTTACTGATCATACCCAGATCAATGGAATAGATGAACAGTCTTTTACCATCCATCTTAAGCAGATCTTCCTTTTTTGTAATGTGCCGCAAATAAAACACAGTCATTTTATCGATCACAGGTAACCTGTCTACCGTAGATGAATCTCCTTTTTTAACGAGGTCGATCATTTCCTGGTAATAGTTGATCGTGTGGCTGTCTATCAGATCTGCAGCCTCTGCGCCTTTATCATTCAGGATCGCATATTTATAATCTTCGAAGGCCTTAACCACGCCTTTAACTTCATTTGTCTGCGCTTTAACGTGTATAAAAACTATAATTAAAACCAGTAAAGCAGATAATTTCTTTCTCATTCTTTTCCTTATTCGCCAAAGCGACCATTACACCGACACAAGATAAGAAAAATGACGCAGGTTTATCATTTGGAATCTAATGCCGCTTAAACTTGTCTTTTATTCTTTAAAAACGGACTATTCTAATTTTATGTATGCTGGAGTTATGGATTCAAACCCGACCAACTTAAAACAACACTTCAATTTCTCATTCAAATAGCTTAACTTTGCATCCTTAATTTTTTGGAGATACTTGATTGATGTATAGGGAATTTAAACAGCTGGAACTAGCGAAAATAGGAAAAGACATACTTGAATTTTGGAAAGCGCAGAACATCTTTGAAAAAAGTATTTCAAGCCGCCCGAAGTCAAACCCTTTTACCTTTTATGAAGGCCCGCCTTCTGCTAATGGTATGCCTGGTATTCACCATGTAATGGCCCGTGCCATTAAAGACATTTTTTGCCGTTACAAAACCCTTAAAGGTTACCAGGTTAAGCGCAAAGGCGGATGGGATACCCATGGATTGCCTATTGAGCTTGCTGTAGAGAAAAAACTGGGCATCACCAAAGAAGATATCGGTAAGAAGATCTCCGTTGAAGAATACAATACCGCTTGTAAGGAAGAGGTGATGCGCTATACTGACGTATGGAACGACCTTACTGAAAAAATGGGTTATTGGGTTGATCTTGAAAACCCATACATCACCTACGAAAACGAATACATTGAAACACTATGGTGGATCTTAAAATCATTTTATGATAAAGGCCTGCTTTATAAAGGATATACGGTACAACCGTATTCTCCTGCTGCCGGAACCGGCTTAAGCTCTCATGAGCTAAACCAGCCAGGCACGTATAAGATGCTGAAAGATACATCGATCACTGCACAGTTCTTTCTTAAAAAAGACCAGCAGCATCCGTTAAGCAGCATCTTGTTTAACGACCATGAAGAAACTGCAATCATTGCCTGGACAACTACCCCATGGACACTTCCATCTAACGGGGCTTTAGCGGTAGGGGAAAAGATCAGTTATGTAAAGGTGAAAACGTTTAACCAATACACTTTTCTTCCGGTAAATGTGATACTGGCAAAAGACCTGGTGGGCAAACACTTTAAAAGTGATGCAAAAGACCTTTCTTTTGATGATTTTAAAGGAGGTGATAAACTAATCCCCTGGACCATCGTTGCTGAATTTACAGGGAAAGACCTGGTGGGCTTACGTTATCACCAGCTGATGGACTATGTAACCAATCCGGAGCTGGAAGAAAAAGCATTCCGTGTAATCCCTGCAGATTATGTAACCACTGAAGATGGTACAGGCATCGTACACATTGCATCCGTATTTGGTGCAGACGATTTCCGGGTTGCCAAAGAGAGCGGCGTACCGGCAGTTATGATCAAAGACGACCAGGGAAATGAACTGCCGCTGGTAAATAAACAAGGTAAGTTTGTAGACGAGGTAACCGACTTTGCAGGCCGCTATGTGAAAGAAGAATATTACAGCGATGAAGTACGCCAACAAGCAGACTTTAAAACGACTGATGTTCTGATTGCCATTAAATTAAAAGAAGACAACAAGGCTTTCGATGTTAAAAAATACGAACACAGTTATCCGCACTGCTGGAGAACGGACAAGCCTATTTTATACTATCCTCTAGACAGCTGGTTTATCAGAACAACTGCCGTTAAAGAGAAGATGGTTGAACTGAATAAATCCATCAACTGGAAACCGGAAGCAACCGGAACAGGCCGTTTTGGAAACTGGCTCGAAAACCTGGTTGACTGGAACCTTTCACGCTCCCGCTATTGGGGAACACCCCTGCCCATCTGGCGTACTGCCGATGGACTGGAAGAAAAATGTATCGGATCTATTGCAGAACTGAATGCGGAGATCCAAAAATCAGTTGATGCCGGGTTCATGGAAGCCGGATTTGAACTAAAGGATATGCACCGTCCGTATGTGGATGATGTGATCTTAACCTCTTCCAAAGGTGAAAAGATGGTACGCGAACTCGACCTGATCGATGTTTGGTTTGATAGCGGCGCCATGCCTTATGCACAATGGCACTTCCCTTTTGAGAATGCCGATGAATTTGAAAATGCCTATCCTGCAGATTTTATTGCAGAAGGGGTAGATCAAACCCGCGGATGGTTCTTTACCCTGCATGCCATTGCGGTGATGCTGAGCGAGACCAGCGACGAGATCAAAGCTGTTAATGCACGTGTTGGTAATAAAGGGGTAGCCTACAAGAATGTAGTATCCAATGGACTGGTGCTGGACAAGAACGGCAATAAAATGTCTAAGCGCTTAGGCAATGGCGTTGATCCTTTCTCCACCATAGATACCTACAGTGCCGATGCTACACGCTGGTACATGATCAGTAATGCATCCCCATGGGATAACCTGAAGTTTAACATGGAAGGCCTGGATGAAGTGCGCAGAAAGTTCTTTGGCACACTTTACAACACCTATGCCTTCTTTGCCCTATATGCCAATATAGACAAGTTTGTGATTGATCACGACAACCAGACACCCGTTTCTGAACGCAGTGAACTGGACCGCTGGATCTTGTCACTCCTTCAAACGCTGATTGCTGAAGTTGATGAAAGCTACAATACCTACGAGCCAACAAAGGCTGCAAGGGCCATTCAATCTTTTGTAGATGAGCATTTAAGCAACTGGTATATCCGCTTATCACGCCGCCGTTTCTGGAAAGGTGAGATGACCGCAGATAAGAAAGCTGCTTATGAGACCTTATATACCTGTTTGATGAGCATTTCGCAATTGATGGCGCCAATAGCACCATTCTTTGCAGACTGGCTATTCCTGAATTTAACCGCAGGTGATGCCAGCAATGAATTTGAATCGGTGCATTTAACCTACCTTAAAGAAGCTGATCCGGTATTGATGGATATCGAGCTGAATGAGCGGATGCACCTGGCACAAGACATTTCATCGATGGTATTGTCCCTTCGCAAGAAGACAAGTATCAATGTACGCCAGCCTTTAGCAAAAATATTGATCCCTGTACTGGACAATAAATTTGCCGAAAGAGTGGAATTGGTTAAAGAATTAATCCTTTCTGAAACCAATATTAAGGATATTGAATATATTACTGATACGGCGGGCTTTATTACTAAGAAAATAAAACCTAATTTTAAGGCTTTAGGTCCAAAAGTTGGCAAAGACATGAAACTTGTTGCTGAAGTTATCAATAACCTAAGCCAGGAAGAGTTAAGCCAATTTGAGGCCGCGGGAGTTTACCTGGTTTCAGGAACAGATTACAGTATTGATTTAAGCGATGTGGAGATCATGGCTGAGGACATTCCGGGCTGGCAGGTTACCAATATGGGTAATTTAACGGTTGCCCTGGATGTAACCATTACACCAGAGCTGAAACAGGAAGGTTTATCGCGTGAGCTGATCAACCGGATTCAGAATTTAAGGAAAGAGCTGAACTTTGAAGTTACAGACAGGATAACGGTTACTTTACAGAATCATAACCTGATTGCAGACGCAGTAGCACAGAATAAAACATACATTTGCTCCGAAATTTTAGCGGATCAGGTTAAATTAACAGAAAGCATAGACAAGGGAAACAAAATAGTAATCGATGATGTTGAACTACAAATTTTGATTACAAAACTATAATTAACATGGAAAAAGCTATAAAAACAAGGTATTCTGATAGTGAACTTAAAGAGTTTAAAGAATTGATCCAGGATAAACTTCGTATGGCAAGAGAAGAATTTCTTGACCTTACCAACTCATTGAGCAGTCCAAATTCTAACGGGACAGAAGATACTTCCGGTGCGTACAAAACACTTGAAGATGGTTCTGCAACTATGGAAAAAGAACAATTGAATCAATTGGCTGCCCGTCAGAAAAAATTCATTGACAACCTGGAAGCTGCTTTAGTTCGTATTGAAAATAAAACTTACGGTATTTGCAGAGAAACTGGTAAGCTGATCCAAAAGGAACGTTTACGTGCAGTACCTCACGCTACATTAAGTATGGAAGCTAAACTGAAGCAGTCTTAATGAAAGGATATACGAAACCTTTACTGATCATTTTCCTGGTTTTACTTGCAGACCAGGTCTTAAAGACCTGGATCAAGACCAATATGTACATTGGTCAGGAGTTTAAGATCATAGGAAACTGGTTCATTATTCACTTCACTGAAAATAATGGAATGGCCTTTGGCCTTGAGTTTGGCGGTGAGTTTGGAAAACTTGCCCTTTCACTATTCCGCATCTTTGCCGTTGCAGGTATTGGTTATGGTCTGCATTACCTGATCAAACACAAATACCACAGGGGATTGATATTAAACGTTGCGCTGATCTTTTCAGGTGCTTTAGGTAATATTATAGACTCGGTGCTTTATGGAAAGATCTACGGTTATGCAGGTCTCTTTCACGGACGTGTAGTAGATATGTTCTATTTTCCGATCCTGCAGGGTAACTTTCCATCCTGGGTCCCAATCTGGGGAGGAGAAGATTTTGTCTTTTTCAGACCTGTATTTAATATTGCAGATGCAGCGATCTCTGTTGGCGTAATTATTATCCTGATCTTCCAAAAAACTTATTTCAAAGAAGAAATAAAAGAAGAAATAGGCCCTAATAATGAGGTGGTTGAAGAGTAATTATAAATTTAATTAAATTTTTGTGTGGAATTGGCAGGGTATTTACATCTATCTATCAAACACACAAATAAAATTTAATACTATGAAAAAGTTATTTATCCTTGCCATTGCCGCCTTCTTTAGTGTAAGTGCCATGGCTCAGCAAGCAGACCTTAGAAAGAAAATAAGTGTAAGCGGTTCTGCCGAAATGGAAGTTACCCCAGACATTATTTACATCAGCATCTCTTTAAAAGAATACTTAAAAGACAACAACAGTAAAAAGAAAGTAGAGATCACTACCTTAGAAAACCAATTGTTTGCTGCCGTACAAAAAGCAGGTATCGATAAAGAAAATCTTACGATCAATAACTTATCCAGCTATGCCATTGCTACTGAGAAAAAGAAAAACCCTGATTTTCTGGCAAGCAAACAGTATCGCTTAAAAGTTTCTGACCTGAATAAATTCAATGACATCATTGGCGCAGTTGATGTAAAAGGTATTGCCTACACCAATATTGACAGCTACGATTATTCTAAAATCGAAACCGTAAAAAAAGAGCTGAAGATCAAAGCACTTCAGGCCGCAAAAGCGAAAGCATCTTACCTGGTAGAAGCACTTGGCGATAAATTAGGTAGTGTGATCGACATACAGGAAGTAAACAATGAGCAATATCCTCAGCCAATGTACCGCAATACCATGATGGTAAGAGCAGAAAGTGCAGATGCCATGGGTGCAGCCCCCGCAGATATTGATTTCAAAAAAATAAAACTGAACTACATAATGAATACAGTTTTTGAAATAAAATAATAGCGATTGACTAAAAGAGTAGACAGTTTTAATAAAATAACCTTAAAAAACCTATCAAATCACATTTGGTAGGTTTTTTGTTATTTAAGAAATCACATACACTAAACTCAAATCATTATGAAAAGATTAATTTACTCTTTAGCGCTGATTTTTACATTGTCAATTAGCGTCAACACAGTTTCTGCTGCAGACAAAACTGATAAAGTTAAAACTGAACTGACTGCTGAGCAGCAATTCGAACTTAAGCGCATTACTAACCGTGTAGAAGAGATCAGATCTATGGATAAATCTGATTTAACTAAAGCGGAAAGAAAAGAACTGCGTAATGAATTGAAAGGATTGAAAAAAGAAGCTAACGCAATGGGCGGTGGTGTTTATCTTTCTGTTGGAGCGATCATCATCATCATCTTATTGTTGATCCTTATTCTTTAATACTCAACATCTACCTATAAAAAAAGCTTCCTTTACGGGAAGCTTTTTTTATTTGATATGATTTGTAAGTTAATCCTTATTAATTGTATCCTCTTGATTAGAATTACCCGGAGGTGCAATGCAGCCAGCGGATCAGCCTAACGTCAACTACTCCAATACATTAATCAATGTATTCAAAGCCGGTATATTTAACCAAAGCTTCCGGAATCTTAATCCCTTTCTCCGTCTGGTTATTTTCCAGAATAGAAGCCACAATACGCGGCAGGGCCAAAGCACTACCATTCAAGGTATGTGCAAACTGCGTTTTACCAGTTGCTCCTTTAAACCTTAACTTTAAACGGTTACTCTGATAGGTCTCAAAGTTGGAAACAGAAGAAACCTCCAGCCAGCGCTGTTGTGCAGCACTCCACACTTCCATGTCATAGGTCATTGCAGAAGTAAAGCCCATATCGCCGCCACAAAGGCGCAATACGCGGTAATGCAATCCCAGTTCCTGTAATAAGGATTGTACATAGCTGCTCATTTCTTCCAGAACCTCGTACGATCTATCCGGGTGGACAACCTGAACGACTTCCACCTTATCAAATTGATGAAGGCGGTTTAAGCCGCGTACATGTGCACCGTATGATCCTGCTTCGCGACGGAAACATGGTGTATAAGCGGTGTTCTTAACAGGAAGTTCTTCCTCTTTTAAGATCACATCCCGGTAAAGATTGGTAACAGGAACCTCAGCCGTAGGGATCAGGTATAAATTATCAACACCAGCATGGTACATCTGCCCCTCTTTATCCGGCAGCTGCCCGGTACCAAATCCGGAAGCCTCATTCACTAGATGAGGAACCTGCATTTCCCGGTAACCCTGTGCAGTGGCATGATCCAGAAAGAAATTAATTAAAGCCCTTTGCAAACGGGCACCCTTACCTTTATACACAGGAAATCCTGCTCCGGCAATTTTAGTACCCAGTTCAAAATCAATGATGTCATATTTTGATGTCAGTTCCCAGTGCGGAAGCGCATTTGAAGGCAGTTCAGCAGGTTGGCCATGCTCATAAACGATCTCGTTATCTTCAGCAGTACTCCCGGCCTTTACCAGATGATGCGGCAAGTTGGGTAACTGTACAATTAAATTGTGCAATTTGGTTTCGGCATCTGTCAGCTGATCAGATAATTTTTTATGCTGATCTTTATTAGCAGCCGTTTCTGCTTTAAGCACTTCTGCCTCTTCTTTTTTTCCGTTACGCATCAGCTCACCAATTTGTTTGGCACTGGCATTGGCAATAGCAGAAAGGTTATCCAGCGAGGTTTGAACTTGTCTTCGTTCTTCATCAATTTTAATAATTTCATCAACCAGTTCAGGCTGTTTAAAATTACGTGTACTCAGTCCTTCTAAAACTTTCTCTCTATTTTCGCGGATATAGTTAACTTGCAGCATTATTTTATATTTTAAGCAAAGATAATAACTTAACTCGTGATTGCGAACGCCGCGTTACAATCCGGAACTGATTATATGGAAGGTAAACTATTTCTTGTGCCCACACCAATCGGAAATCTTGAAGACATGACCTTCAGGGCAATCCGGATATTAAAGGAAGCCGATGTGATCCTGGCCGAAGACACCCGGACCAGCGCACCACTGCTTAAGCATTTTGGCATTGATAAAAAAGCATATTCACACCATCAGCACAATGAACACCAGGCTACCTCAGAGATCATTAAGTTTCTTAAAGAAGGTAAGAATGTAGCGCTGATCTCTGATGCAGGCACACCCGCCATATCAGACCCTGGTTTCTTTTTAGTGCGGGAAGCCATCAAGAATGATTTGCAGGTAGAATGCCTGCCAGGAGCTACAGCCTTTGTACCTGCACTGGTAAATTCAGGACTGCCTGCCGATTCATTTGTTTTTGAAGGATTTTTACCCGTTAAAAAAGGCAGACAAACCCGTTTTAAGAAACTCGCTGAAGAAGACCGCACCATCATTCTTTATGAAAGTCCGCATCGCCTGTTAAAAACCCTGGAAGAGTTTGCCACCTATTTTGGCGGAGACCGGCAGGCTTCGGTAAGCAGGGAACTTACCAAACTTTACGAAGAGACCGTTAGGGGTACATTAGTAGAAATTAAATCACATTTTGAAAACAATATATTAAAAGGAGAATTCGTAATTTGTATTGCCGGTAAGGAAGAAGTTAAGAAAGCCAAATACGAACGCGGGAATTAGGTTCAATTTTTGATTTCATTATTTAAACAAAGCACATGATATTAATAGATAGATTTTTAAGTGACGAACAAGACCCAAAAGCAGTAGAACGGGTATTAGGTAAATTGAATGACATGCTCAGCACCAATGAGGAGCTGATCTATATGGCGGTTCAGAAAAAACCGGCAGTAAACCTTTTACCGGATTGTATTGCAGTAAGCAACAAACGGATCTTTTACTGTGAACCGGTTAATTTCGGCATCACCATGAACTTCAAGGACATTTCATGGAAAAGCATTAAAGAAGTCTCATTTAAAGAAGAGTTCTTCGGTTCGAAATTTATTTGTGTACCGCAGCATGGTGAAAATATAATTACAGAATACATCCCCAAAGTACAGGCACGCAAACTATACCAGGCCGCTTATGAGCAGCTGGAAAGCTTTAGGGAACAACAAAGGCTGAATGAAATGGAAGAAAGACGCTCATCGGCATCACCGGTCACGGTCAATGCGGTGGCTGAAGAACCTGCTGTAATTAATGAGCCGCCTGCTTACACGCCCCCGGCATATATCCCTCCTGCTCCGGCACCAGTAGAAGAAGCAGAAGATGAGACCACTTTAAAACTTAGAAAGTTAAAAACACTTTACGATAAGCACCTGATTACACAGGATGAGTATGACGCTAAAAAAGCAGACATCTTAGCTAGTTTATAACAACAACGTACACCTTTAGATGAATACCAAAAACCCGGTTCAGCCCGATCCTGCAGACGCTCCTTTAAAGATTCCAAAAGCTCCGAATGCACCTTTAAACGTACTTAAACCTGGTCAAAAGCTTGTGCTCGCTTTATTAAGCTCATTCTTAATGTGGCTGGCATGGCCGCCAGTTAATTATACAGCGCCACTATTACTTATAGGCCTTGTTCCGCTTTTAGTTGCATTATCGGCAATTAAAGAAGATGACAGGCTTAAAAAAGGCAAGCGTATTTTTTTAACTGCAGGACTTAGCTTTTTGGTTTGGAACACCGTCTGCATCTATTGGGTATACAATTCCATTCACTCCTTTAATGATGCATTTACATCATTACTGATCTCTTTGATCCCCTATGGATTGGGGGCATTGCTCATGACCTTCGCCTTCTGGCTGTATTACCGGCTAAGCATTTATACTTCAAAATGGATTGCTTACCTGGGATTGGTCAGCTTCTGGATTGCCATGGAATACCTGCACCAAAGCTGGGACCTGGCCTTTCCATGGATGAACCTGGGTAACGGCTTTGCCAAAATGCACCAGCTGATACAATGGTATGAATATACTGGCGTATATGGCGGTACACTGTGGGTGCTGGTTAGCAACATTATAGGTTTTGAAGCCTACCGTTCCTATAAAACAAAAAACGGATTAGAAAGGTACAAGCTATCTATTGTGCTGTCTGTGGTTATCGTTATCCCCATTACACTTTCTCTTTCTAAATACACCAGTTATGAAGAGAAAAGCGTTCCGGTAAATGTAGTTGTGGTGCAGCCCAATATAGATCCTTACTTAAAATATGGCAGCATCTCTGCTTATGAACAGGTCAGTACCCTTACGCGGCTATCTGATTCTATCGGACAAACCAATACAGAATATTTTATATGGCCGGAAACTGCCATACCTAATTTCGCCAATGAGTATGGCATCCGTACGAATATGGACTATATGCGTATTCAGGAATTTTTATCAAAGTATAAAAATGGAACCGTCATATCTGGCATAGAAAGCGTAAAGACATATCCTACCGCAGAAACAGTCAGTGCGAAGTTTGACGCAAACAGCAACCAGTATTACGATAATTTTAATGCAGCCGTTCAGATCGAAAACTCTGCAGATGTACAGTTCTATCACAAATCAAAATTGGTTCCCGGCGTAGAGAAGATGCCTTTTCCAACAGCGCTGGCCTTTTTAAAGCCAGTATTTGCAGAACTTGGCGGCTCTGTAGGCGGCTGGGGATGGCAGGATCATCCTGCTGTTTTTTATTCATACGGAGGCGTGGGTGTTACACCTGTGATCTGTTATGAATCCATCTGGGGAGAGTGGGTAGGTAAAGCAGTAAAGGATGGCGCTCAGTTCATCGCTATCATCACAAATGATGGATGGTGGGGCAATACCTCAGGTAAGGACCAGCACTTCTTATATGCAAAATTAAGGGCTATCGAAACCAGGCGCTGGATAGCAAGATCCGCCAATACCGGGATTTCGGGATTTATCGACCAAAAAGGAGATATTGTTTCGCAATCTGCATGGTGGACCAGAACCGCGCTAAAAGCAGAGATCAACCTGAACAGCGACCTCACCTTTTATGTAAAGAATGGCGACCTTATTGCCCGGTTCTTTTGCATCACTGCAATTTTACTGGCCTTGATCATTCCATACCGGAAGTGGATCAGGAAATTAAGATAGGTATTTACCTACAATAGGCATCCGCCGTCCCATACCGAATGCCTTTGGAGAAACCCTTAAGATTGGCGGAGTTTGATAGCGTTTAAATTCTGCCGTATTTACCATTTTAATGATTCTGCGAACCAGTGCTTCATCGTATCCCTGTCCAATAATTGCAGCAGAGCTTTTCTTCAATTCAATATACTGGAACAGTATTTTATCCAGTGTATCGTAGTCGGGCAGCGAATCAGAATCTTTCTGACCGGGTCTAAGTTCTGCAGAAGGTGGTTTAACTATAGAGTTCTCCGGGATCATCATACCATCTTTATTGATGTACTGGGCAAGTTCATAAACCTGTGTTTTATAAACATCGCCAATTACACCAATGGCACCGCACATGTCGCCATATAGTGTTCCGTAGCCTACTGCACACTCGCTTTTATTAGAGGTATTTAATAAGATGTAACCAAACTTATTAGACATGGCCATCACCACAATGCCCCGGCACCTGGCCTGGATATTCTCTTCTGCGAGGTTAAATGGGAGTCCATCAAATGCGGCAGCCATCATACCATCAAAAGCATCAGCAGCTTCTTTAATAGGAATGACCTCATGCTTACAGCCAAAGTTCCTTACCAGGTCCAGCGCATCATCAATAGAATGGTCCGACGAATATTTGGAAGGCATCAATACTGCCATTACATTTTCCGGCCCTAAAGCCCGGCAAGCCAAAGCACAGACAATGGCCGAGTCTATCCCGCCAGAAAGTCCAAGAACCGCTTTCTTAAAGCCAGATTTTGCGAAATAATCTTTAATCCCCAGAATTAACGCCTGGTATATTTGTTCAATATCAGATGAAGGCTGATGGCTTTTAGGAGCATATCCCTGAATCTCATCTCCCTCAATTGTATAAATGCGCAAGGCCTCTTCAAAATATGGCATTTCATCCAGTAACAAACCCTCTTTATTAAACGCAAGCGAGCCCCCGTCAAAAATGAGTTCTGTTTGCGCACCTACCTGGTTTACATAAAGCAGCGGCAGGTTATATTTTTTTGCATTGTCGGCAAGTACGATCATCCGCTCATCGTCATGCGAATAAGAGAATGGAGATGCCGCAATGTTGATCATAAGGTCCGGATCTTGCTCAATCAGTACATCCATCGGATTAGAAACATACAAAGGATTGTCATTGATGTTCCAAAGATCTTCACAAATGGTCAGGGCAATCTTACGTCCTTTAAATTCGATACATTCAAAATGCATTCCGGGTTCAAAATAGCGGTATTCATCAAACACATCATAGGTAGGCAGCAATGCTTTTTTAACAACTGATTTCACCTCGCCATCTGCAATAAAGTAAGCCGCGTTATGCAGGTCTTTACCCGCAGGGGATGTATTTTTAATGGGTAAGCCAATGATACAGGCAATATCCTTGCAATGGGCGGCAATTTGTTGTGCTGCATTTTCACAGAGTTCAATGAACTCATCAAATTCAAGAAAATCCCGTGGAGGATAGCCGCATACCGCAAGTTCTGCAAATACAACCAGATCAGCGCCCTGATCTTTGGCAGACTGGATACTATCGATAATCTTACTGGTATTGTCTTCAAAATTTCCGATGTGGTAATTTAACTGCGCTAATGCTATCTTCATTGTATTACTAGGTTAACCTTTTTTGAACTGCGGATATTTAAAAGAATACACCAAAATTGATGCCTACATAATGATTTTTTACACTGCTATTCTTATCACTGGTAATGTCAGTAAAACCATTGTTAAACGTTAAACCTCCGGTAATGGCCGTATTGCCACGGATATCAAACTCAGCACCGGCACCAATGATCAGTCCGGCACGATAGAATTTAATCGATTCTGAGATGTTTTCGTCCCTGATCTTAACACCTGTTGCATCGGCATCCTGATGCGCACCGATATTAATGTCGTTAGAAAGACCAAACTGTCCATACCAGCGCACATTATTGATCATTCCTGTTTTGAGCTTTAAGGTAAGCGGAATTTCAATGTACTGGAGCTTATATTTTAAATCATAAAGGGTTTGTGAAGGAGGCATAGCAGGAGACGCATTAGACGTAAACACTTCCTGACTTTTACCATTAATAGTGGTTATTGTAAGACCGGTAGCAAAGCTGTAATTCCGGGCAAAATCAAAGTCTGCCAGCAACCCGTAAGAAAAGCCAGGCGATACGCTGTTGCTCTTACCCACCTCTGGCTTTACCCATCCAATAGTAGGATGTGCCGTTAAGCCGAGTCTAAAACCATAATCATATACCGGAGATTCTTGCGCAAATGCATGACCTGTTAATATCAATAACAGCAAAGCGATAAATGTTCTTTTCATATTATTATATTTGTTACGATGATATATAACGTAAAACTCGCCCAAAGCTATCTAATTTTTCTATTTGTACCTGCATTTTTTTCATCCGCAAGTTCCCGCGCATTCGGCTTTACAAAGCTCCGGGCTGTTTATTCAGGCTTTCTTTTAGGTGGTTTACTGTTAACAGCATCCTGCACGCAAAGTACAAAACCTGATATTTCTGCTATACATCTGGATGTAAAAATTGAACGTTTTGACCAGGACCTCTATGCCGGAAAAACGAAGGACATCAGCAGTACCGATCAAACGCTAAAGAAAAAATACGGTTTCTTTTATGATGACTTTATGCAGCGGATCATTGGTAATCCGAGTTATACCAATCCAGAAATATTAAGCACCCTATATAAGGATCAGGCATTTACAGATCTGTATACCGAAACAGACAGTGTTTTTAAAGATTTAAAGCCCATTGAGCAAGAACTTACGGAAGCCTTTAAATACATCAAATATTATTATCCGAAATCGCGCACACCCAGGTTCATTTCCTTTATCTCAGGCTTTGCCGTGCAAACGCCAATCGGCGACAATTACATGGGCATTGGCCTGGATATGTTTTTAGGCAAGAACAGTAAATTTTATGGCGCCATTGTAACCAGCGTACCCACCTATCTTTCCAGACGTTTTAGCCCGGAATACATCGTACCGCGCCTTACAGAAACCTATTCCCGTGAAGAACTGTTCCCGGCACGTGATGAAGACCGGACATTAATATCCAGGATGATCCAGAATGGAAAGATCCTGTATTTTATGGACCAGGTATTATCGGGGCAAGTACCCGATTCGGTTAAAATTGGCTATACCATGAACCAGCTGGAATGGTGTAAAACATTTGAACCAGACATCTGGGGATTTTTCCTGGAGAATAACCTGCTGTTTGAAACGGACTATCAAAAGATCCAGGTTTATTTGAGCGAGGGGCCATTTACACCTGGACTCGGAGAAAAAAGAGAATCTGCACCTAAGTTGGGTGTATGGGTTGGCTGGCAAATTGTAAGAAAGTACATGCAAGAGAATAAAGACATTACCCTGCAGCAGCTGATGAAAGAACAGGATACACAAAAGATCTTAAACTTATCAAGATATAAACCTAAATAGCCCGAACATGAAAGTTGGAATCGTATTATCTGGTGGTGGAATCAGGGGCATTGCACATTTAGGTGTTTTAAAAGCCTTTATCAATGCCGGAATAAAATTTAGCCACATTAGCGGAACCAGTGCAGGCTCTATTGCCGGTGCATTCTACGCCGCAGGGATTGATCCGGAAGAAGGACTTAATATATTTATCAAAACAAAATTACTAAGGTTTATAAGGCCAGCTGTAGGCTCATTGGGACTAATCAATATTGAGCATACCGCAGATCTGCTGAAAGAATATTTTCCGGACGATAAAATAGAAAACCTGAAGATCCCGCTTACCATTGCGGCAACGAACTTTAGCGAAGGCGAATTGGTTTATTTCAATAAGGGACCATTGATCAGGGCGATACAGGCATCCAGCTGTATTCCCGGTATCTTTAAGCCGATCATGATTGATGGGCAGATGTATGTAGATGGCGGGATTCTAAATAACTTCCCGGTTGAACCGTTATTGAAGACCTGCGACTTTATCATCGGTTCATCCTGCAACCATTTAAAGAAGGTAGATAAGATCACCAACATTACCTCGTTAATGACCAGGGCCGGCATCATGTCCATCAATAAGGATATGGAAGAAAAGGTAAAGTTCTGTAATGTATTGATTGAGCCAAAAGGAATGGGTGAGATCAGTACGTTTGATATGAAAAAGGCAGAGACGATCTATTGGCTGGCCTATGAAGAAACACTTAAAACCATTAAGAACAGCGATAGCTTGTCGGAATTAATCAAAAAACCCGTACAGAAAGTTACGTAGTTTTAAGGAGCACAAGGCTGTCTCCCTGCAATACAGGTATCGCTTCACAAATATCCAACTGCAGACAGAATTTAACGTCTTCTTCGATGTTAAGCGCCGCTAAGCGGTGACTATGGGAAGACTTGTGAAGATAAGCCCTGAGGTCGTCTTTTGCAAGCTGATACAAATCTTCGGCAGCAACACAAGAATCATCAAAATGGGTAAAGTCCTTACGCAGTTCAGCAACAACAGCACCAGCAAACAGGGTGTCTTCCAGGTTAAAATTATCTTTCCATCCGGCACAAAGTAACAGCACATCTTTATCCTGTACTTTAAGCCAGTTACAGAGGGACTTCAGGTTTAGAAAGGAACCGATTACCACCTGGTGTGCAGTTGTACTCGCCATATGCAAGGCTTTGGTACCATTGGTGGTGGTTAAAACAACTGTTTTACCGCCAACTTTTTCCTTAGTATAAGAGAATGGAGAATTGCCGAAGTCATATCCTTCAACCACTTCTCCATTCCGCTCTGCGGCCAATAAAAACCCCTGATCAGCATACGTCAAACAATCCTCTACATTGGCAACGGGAATAATGGCTTCTGCACCATTATTTATGCCATATACAATGGACGAAGTTGCCCTGAGCACATCAATAACAACCACGATACTACTATCGATGGTATATAGATTAAGCAGTGCCGGGGTTAAACAAACTTCTATTCTTCTTTGCATCTGAAATTGGGGATACGGTACAGGAATTATTTATAAAATGGGAACTTAACCACTTTAGCTTTGATCTTGCTGTTACGGATATTGATAAATATTTCCGTTCCTTCTTTGTCAAAACCTTTGTTAAGGTAACCCATTCCAATTGCTTTTTGTAAAGATGGGGCCTGGGTACCTGAAGTCACTTTACCAATTACATTACCTTCAGCATCAACAATCTCATAATCGTGACGGGGAATACCTCTGTCGATCATTTCAAATCCAACAAGTTTACGGGTAATGCCAGCTTCCTTTTGAGCCAGTAAAGCTTCAGAATTGGTGAACTTTTTAGTGAACTTAGTGATCCATCCTAAACCAGCTTCAATCGGCGAAGTAGTATCATCAATGTCGTTTCCATAAAGGCAGAATCCCATTTCCAGACGTAGGGTATCTCTTGCACCCAAACCAATTGGTTTGATGTTTAAAGACTCGCCAGCTTTGAAAATAGCATCCCAGATCTGGTCAGCATGTTCGTTTTCGAAATAGATCTCAAAACCACCGGCACCAGTATAACCAGTTGCAGAAATTACCACATTATCGATCCCGGCAAAGCGGCCTTTTACGAAGTTGTAATATTCCATAGAAGCGAGGTCAACCTCAGTTAAGCTCTGCAATGCTTCTGCAGCTTTTGGGCCCTGGATAGCAAGCAAAGATGTTTGATCAGAAATGTTATGCATTTCTACATCCTTATCGTTGTATTTCTGGATCCAGTTCCAGTCTTTCTCAATATTGGAAGCGTTAACAACCAGCATGTATGTTTTTTCGTCAATACGATAAACCAATAGATCGTCAACAATACCGCCATCTTCATTTGGAAGACAAGAGTATTGAACTTTACCATCATAAAGTTTTGAAGCATCGTTACTGGTAACGCGTTGGATCAAATCAAGGGCATTTTCTCCCTTTAAAATAAATTCACCCATGTGACTAACGTCAAAAACGCCAACACCGTTTCGAACTACAGCATGCTCTGCATTGATGCCTTCATATTGTACCGGCATATTGTACCCTGCAAATGGTACCATTTTAGCCCCTAAAGAAATGTGTTTGTCTGTTAATGCGGTATTATTCATATTTTATATCTGTAAAAACGTGGGCAAAAGTACATAAAATTTAAGCACTAACTAATTTTTGATAGATATTCAACATTCTTTCAGATATAGTAGAAATATCATGGTCCCGCTCCACGGTTTTACGGGCATTTTCACCGATTTCGTGCCATTTATTGGGATTGGTGATGCATTGAAGGATAGACCGGTAAAATTCATCGGCAGTATCGGCAATCATGATGTCTTTTCCGGGCTCACACCTGATCCCTTCGGCAGCCATACTGGTAGCAATCACACATTTTTTCATGGCCATCCCCTCAATGATCTTAACGCGCATACCACTGCCTGATAATAGAGGAACGATCATGATCGATTTAGAGTTGATAAATTCTACGGCATCAAAAACCTCACCTTCCACAACGAGGTTGTCGGAGTCGTATTCGAAGAATTCCCGCTGCATGTTCTTACCGGCAATATAGAAACGAAGTTCACTGTTTAGCTTTTCAATATCTGGCCAGATCTCATCCAGAAACCATTCCAATCCTTCTTTATTAGGGCGCCAGTCCATCGAACCAATGTGAAATAAGGTCGGGAAACTGGGTTTCGCTGTATTTATAACATATCTTTCAAAATCTAATGCTACAGGGAATACTTCAATTCCTACCTCACAGCCAAACCGAAGGATGGCATGCCTGTCCTGCTCACTAATGGCAAAGACCTGGTGAAAACGGTTGATCTGTTCGGTTTCATAGATCTTTAAACGGCGGGCAAGGAATTGGAGATACTTCCTCCTTGGCGTAAACCGTTCGGTAATTGCAATGCGCTCCCATACATCAAACTCAATGTTGTGTGCCCTGTATATTATTTTGGCAGAACTGTTTGCTTTAACAATATCCAGGTAAGGAACCACGAACAGCCCCTCAAATTGAATGACATCAAACTGCTTTTCCTTTAAAATATCTTCGAGCAGCTTAGCCGCATCATCATCAAAATACCGGGAAACGTTGTAAGATTCGTTGGAGAAGATGTTAAAGAGTGCACCCCAAACATTTACTTCAGTATCCAGGTTAAATGAATGAAAATTGATGTTTTCAAATACAGGATCGTAGATGTCGTCTGTATCTACGCGGTGTTTATTGGTATTGATGCTAAAAAGCGTAATGTCGACCCCCAAACGCAGCAATCCCTTGATCGTGTTGTAAACTACAATCGGATATCCGCTGTTTGGCGGAAAGGGGACGCGGTTTGTGAGGATCAGAGTTTTCAAATCATGTGAAAATACACATTATCTGCAAAAAAATCATCAATTAATCTATATACACGATAACTTGGCCTGTTTTCAAAAGCCATTTACCTTTAAGGTTTTCATAAAACCATGCCGTTTTTGAACCTGAAAGGTTTGATCCAGAGAAAGACAACAAAGTAAACATTACTATAGCTTTATTTGATTCTTTCGAGAAAATAACTGGAGAGAATATAAGTCGCTCCGCTGGCAGTATACCTTCAATGTCCTTAAACCATCTCTTGCCTTTGGTTTCCAATTTATAATCTGCAATTTTTGAGGTGTCTACGTTACTTAAAAAAGTACGCCATTCTTTTTGTTCCAGAAACCTTTTCGTATCACCTCCTACAGTATTTAAATCTTTGAAATCGAAATACCTTAGATAATCACTCCTGTCTGTTTGTAGATTTATTGTTATCTGATTTTTGTGGATTTTTAATCGGTCAACAACAAGATTATGAATTGATATAGTGTCACTTCGTCTTAATTTCTGAGCATAAGAAGTCTTACTTACAGTTAGCAGAAGAGCACAAAACAGCAGGGTCCTATTTAAATATCTTCTCAAATTGACTTTCTGTTTATTGGCCTATAAATTAATCAAAATATAGAACGGTTACATATGATTTTAACATCCACTCATTTTTTTGTCTCTCAAAAAAGAATACCGTTGTTCCTCCAGAAGACTTACTTAATGTGGAGTATAAGCCAAAAATGCTTATTGCTTTATCTAAGTTATTTGAGAAAATAACTGGCGCAAATATTATTTCATATGATGGATTATTTTCCAAATTATCCTTAAACCACTTATCTCCCTTTGTTTGTAATTTATAATCTTTAATAGTGCCGGTATCTACATCATTCAAAAATAAGATCCAGTCTTTCTGATTAAATGATCCATTAACGTCATAACCAAATATTGGGTTTTTAAAATCAAAATCTTTCAAATAACTTTTTTCTGTTTTTTCACGAACAGTTAACTTATCGGCTTTCTTTAAATTCTTTATTACAAGATTATAAATATTAAAAGATTCATTCTGCTCTGTTCTTTGACCATGCAAAATGTTGCATGATGAAAACATGAAAATTAAACAAACAGTTAAGTATCTTTTCATACTAACATCCGTTTGTTGTAGAATTGAGGATACGTTATGGCTTAATCCCATTAATCCAAATACATTAATGTTTCTACGATTTTCATTACCCATTTATGATCTATTTTTTCAAAAAACCAAGCCATAATTGACCCCGAGGTGGAACCATACGTAGTAACTATGTATATTTTAGCTAAAACCATAGCCTTTTTAGAGTCGTTGGAAATAATGGCTGGAGAAAATGTTAGTTTGTGCTCTGTTAGGGGATATTTAGTTGTATCCAAAACTAATTCACCTTTGCTCTCCAATTTATAATCACGAATTTTGGACGTGTCAATTTCGTTTAAAAAGTCAATTAAATCATTCTCTTCAAGTTTTTTCTTAAAATTACCAGAAATAGTATTAAGATCATTAAACTCGAATTCCTTCAAAATATTCTTATTCGTAGTTGAACGGAGAACGATTCCAAGTTTATATTTCTTATGAAAATCAATAACCAATTGGTGAACTTCAAGGATATCCTTTTTCTTTATTCCTTGGCATTGAGCAGGTAGATAATAGAAAGCTAGGACACTTATGAAGAGAATATATTTTTTCACGCGAAGGTCTTTTTTATTAGAAACATAATCTTATTATGGAAGTTCTGCAATTTATTGTTAAGTAAAAACAAATCCCTGTATTCATTTTATGAGTGCTTCTTTAGCCTATTAATTAAACACTGTTTATAAAAATTTAACATATCTTAACATGGCTATACTTTAACCGCAAGTAAGGTAACAGAATTAATTATATATCTTACAGAACTATTGTTAACACTCACATGAAATTCTTAAAAAAAAACCTTCTTTTAATTATTATTCTATTCTTAACCTGTTCCGCATTTAGCCAAGAACTAAAATTATTAGAAGGTGAAACATTTTCTTATGAATATTTGATTGTTAAAATTCACAAGGAACCAATGAGCGATGGCTCGTTAACAAAATACCTCAAAATCGAACTAACTATAAAGGAAAAAAATAAAGCTGGTTACCTAATATCAGTAAAGCAACCCAGAACAATTACATTTAACCCATTTTTTGGTAAATATGATACCAATTCAAAGTTAAGATATGATCCACTACCCTATCTAATTCAAGATAATCTCCTGTGTTACATACCACTGTATATACAAATCGATAATTCTGGAAATATCTTGAATGTTCAGGACAGGGATAATTTGCAAAAAAAGATCCTGGAAGAACAATACAAATACATTGATATGACAGATCGGACAAGGTTTGAAAAGGGGGCAGCTAACTTTGTAAAAAATCCAGGTTTTCTGAACATATGCAGGCAGATTTTTAAACCCGAAAAAAGCGAAACTAAAGAAGTCAATAACAATTTAGGTCGTCTGATTTACAAAACTGATATTAAATATGATGTAAATGGATTACTGGCTAATTATAGTTTTGATTCAACTGTAACCTACAAATCCTCCACAAAGCTTTTTTCAGAAAGACGGGTTATTACGCGCTTAAATCATGCAGACAAAGAATCAAAGACCCTTAAGTTGGCCTATCAGGAATTATATCCAAATGGATATATCAATAACGATCCAAGTGCAGTATGGAAGCTGGATGCACTGCTTAAGAAGTATGAAGATAACAAACTTGAAAACTCCGAAGAATTTTATACAAAGCAGATTGAACTGATAGATCGGCATATGCCTGCAAATGATTATGAATACTGGAACAAACGTCTGGAAGTAAGTTTGTATATTGGAGATGACCTCGATGATTTACTTGAGAAAGTGCCGGTAACATTTATGACTAATTATTTAATTCTTATTGAAAAACTCAGCAGGAATTTCGAAGATTTAGATGCAGATGCTTTTTTATCTACGCTTACCAGATTATATAATACCAATGATGCAGGAACTGAAATAAATATATTTACAGAAGACCTGGATGAGTTAATAAATACTGAGTTTGCAAAAAAGGCATTGACATCAACCAATTCCAAAGAAAGGATATTCTTTGATAATTTTCGCGCAAAAATCTTAACCGCTAAAAATAAGCGAATAGCGGCTCCATTTCTGACGCTTTTTGATTATATAGAGTTGAGCAAATCCCAGGATACTGATCTGATTTTCAAACTATTGGCTGAGGACTCACGCTCTTTTTCTGAATATACCTGGAGGTATAAATTGATGACCTACGATTTCCTTAAAAAAATTAAAATATCAGATTCTGTATCCACGGTATATTTAGACAGCATTTTAAATGGAATTCAAAAAGATATAAAAGTTATTGATTCACTTGCTGCGGGAACAAATTCAGATAGCTATTATTGGAAAAGATATCGGCCGAAATTAAGACTACTGTACAAAATATACTTAAGCCAGGCCTATTCCAGAAAAAGCGAAAGTAGCCCTGAACTTAAAAATAGCTATGAAAAACTTGCCCGTGAGTACCGTCCTGATTTAAAAGAAATCGCAGACCTAGGTCTGGAGATTAAAATAGAAAATGATTTTCTGCCAAATCGGCCTGATGAATTTTACCTCTCTTCAGCTAAAGATACAGATCCGGATGCATATTTAGAAGAATTAACCTCCATGTGCATTGTTGAACCACTTCGGTATAAAACCCTGGAAAGTGAATATAAGCGATTACATCCGGAGGGCAACTTTAAAGTGTATTTTAACAGTCAAATCAAGAAATATTTGCCATCGGTAGACTTTAAACTAGACGATTACCTGGGTTCAAACTTTAACTCACTGGACCATAAAGGTAAATTTATCTTTATTGATTTCTGGGGAACCTGGTGCGGTGCATGTTTGCCTGAGATGGGTAACATTGATGCCTATTTCAAATCAAATCAGGCAAATACCGATCTAAAGGTTATTACCATCGCTTGTTTTGATAAGAAGGAAAATATCCAGAAGTATATGTCAGGCAATCAATATTCTTTTCCAGTGTTGATGTCAGACGGCATAATAGAGAAAAAAACCAAAATCAGTCATTACCCAACCAAACTGCTGATACTTCCAAATGGCACTTATTTACCCCTTCCACTTAGAAGTGATTATAAAGATTTGGTTGGCAAATACATGAAATGGCATATTGAATAATCAATAATACCTATTAGATTACCTTTCAGTTTCTAAAAACAGATCCAACTGCGGATTGGTAATCGTGAACGTTTTACGGTGATAGGGTGATAAACCATGCTCAATGGCAGCAGTCCGGTGAACAATAGTAGGATATCCTTTATTTTGATGCCATTGATAATGCGGATACTGACCTGATAAATTATCCATGAACTCATCACGATGGGTTTTGGCCAGAATAGAAGCGGCAGCAATATTCAGGTACTTACCGTCCCCTTTTATAATACAGGTATGCGGGATATCCGGATACGCTTTAAACCGGTTCCCGTCAATACTTAAGTACTGCGGTTGAATGCTTAACTTTTCAACGGCACGGTGCATTGCGAGAAAAGAAGCATTTAGAATATTGATCTTATCGATCTCCAAATTATCAACTTCGGCCACAGCCCAGGCAATTGCTTCTTTTTCAATGATCAGCCTTAAGCTGCAGCGCTGTTTATGGGTCAATTTCTTAGAATCAGTTAATTCGCCAGGAATAAAATCGGGAGGCAAAATTACAGCGGCAGCAAATACCGGACCTGCCAGGCAACCACGGCCAGCTTCATCACAGCCGGCTTCTAAAAATTCATTCTGATAACAGTTTAAAAGCATACGCAAACAAAGTTAACGATTTCGATACGTTGATTAAATAGAAATATTTTGAGACTTCACATCAAATGCATCCCTCAGCCCAATGGCTAAAAGATTAAACGCATAAACCGTGAGCATAATTGCAAGTCCGGGTAAAATAGCCAGGTACGCGGCATCCATGATGATGTAGCCATAATGTTCCTTGATCATGCCCCCCCAGCTTGGCATAGGCGGCTGGGCACCAAAACCTAAAAAGCTCAGTCCCGTTTCAAGCAAGATAGCTGCTGCAAAATTTGCAGAGGCGACAACCAAAACCGGTCCTGCAATATTCGGCAGAATGTGTTTAATGATCGTTCTGGAAGTGGAATATCCCAGTGCTTTGGAAGCTTCAACAAACTCAACCTCTTTTAAAGCCATCACCTGCCCGCGTACCAGGCGCGAAACATCAACCCAGGTAGAAAGACCTACAGCAATAAATATCTGCCAGAAGCCCTTCCCTAATGCAAATGAGATCGCAATAACCAGCAGCAAGGATGGCAGCGACCAGATCACATTCATAAACCAGCTGATCGACGCATCAGTACGTCCGCCGAAATAACCTGCCAGTGCCCCGAGACTAACCCCAATAAAAAGGGAAATGAGTACAGCGATAAGTCCCACAGATAAAGACACCCGGATACCAATGATTAACCGGCTCAGTAAGTCCCGGCCATAAATATCAGTCCCCAGCCAAAACGTTTGGCTGTACCTGTTCTCCCCCTTTATTAACGGATAAACGGTTTCTTCCGACTGCTCATCGTCACCAATATATTCCCGGGCATAAACTTTACCATTCGCCTCTCGATAAGAACTGATTGGGATACTTTTAAAATCTGCTTCCTGTCCGTTAAGCATCTTTTCAAAAATATTTACTTTAGGAACCTGGTTGTTTTTGCTGACAATCAAAAAGTCAAAACTTCTGCCCGGCTTTCTATTGCTAAGCTGCAAATGCATGGTATTTGAATATGGCGTTTGATCCGGGGTAATCACGTATCCTAAAATACCCATCACCATCAATAGCCCAATAAATAGCAATCCGGCAAAAGCAAGTTTATTTTTCTTAAACCGCTTCCAGATCTTTTTCGACGGGCTTTCATGCGCTTCCATTATTTTACCATTCTTCCTTTCCAATTGTATTTTCCGGAGTTACCTGCAATGCCAATATAAACGATATAAACGATGTGCAGCAAGCTAACAGCCGGAAATAATACCAGCAAACTTTGCCGCTTGGCAAACTTGGTTACATCGTATAAAAATAAGAATTCGAAGAACATTTTGATCAGTAGCTGAACAATCGCAACCTTGAAATAATAACCAACAAAGATACCAGAGATCAGGTTCACAAAAATATCCACATTAAACAACCAGATACAAACACCCAATACAATGATCGCTTTATTTTTATAGCTCGTGCTTTTAGAAGCCCAGCGCTTACGCTGCTGAATAAAATCAGCCAATGTAGCCTTGGCATGTGTATAAACAACAGCAGCATCATTCTTTAAAAAACCAATCCTGCCTGTATACTTTGCCGCCATTTTATGCAGCAGCAACTCATCATCACCCGAAGCCAGATCATCAATACCCTTAAATCCGCCGACCTCATAAAAAGCAGCCTTTTCATAGGCCAGGTTAGCCCCATTACAGGTAGATGGCTTATCATTGCCGATGGTAGATGCACCCAACCCAATTAAATATAAAAATTCAAGAGATTGTGCACGCTCAAAAAAGCCCTGCTCCTGGTGGTAGGCCACAGGCGATGAGATCATCTTATATTTCTTCTCTTCATAAAAAGAAACAATCATTTTTAACCAGTTTGCACCCATTCTGCAATCGGCATCGGTAGTAACGATCAAATCACCTTCAGATTGCGCGATGGCAATTTGGATGGCTTTCTTTTTATAGGAATTTAAAGGTTTCGATTCATTTAATGTAATCAATTTCACACCTCTGTCTGCATAAGAAGAGATAATCTCAGAAGTTCGATCGGTTGAATGGTCATCAATAAAGATAATCTCCAAAAGATTCTTATCGTAATTCTGTGCAACGAGGTCATCCAGCGTCTTAGCAATGTTCATTTCCTCATTCCTGGCCGCAACAATAACAGAAACTTTTGTCCTTACTTGTTTGGAAGAAAGTGCAGGTGTGTAATCGCTTAACCGGTACCATCCCCGGATAAAGGCAATGATGACCAGTATATAAAAAACACCCAGAAATAAGGAGATGTAGCTAATTGCGCTTAAGATTTCCAAAGAAATTGAGTTTAAAGACGAAATAAGATCCTAATATAGCAGGAATAATAATATTAATTAGCCAAATACTCGCCGTACATGCAATAACTGCAACATTCTGATCTGTAACCGAACTAAAAAAATAAGATGCCGTGGCACTTCTAACACCAATATCAAACAGATCCAGTGAGGGTAAGGTAGACTGAACAAAGAAAAGAATACTCACCAGCATAAAAATATCCAGGTAATGTATCTCGGGAATAAGCCAAAAAAACAAGATGAAATACTGACTGCTGAAAACCGCATACCTTGCCAGGCAGAACATTAAGATCCTGAACAGTTCTTTTTTATCATACCGGCCAAGAATGCTGTAAAACTTCTTGTACTTGCGCGTAAAGCGCATAGACAGTAATATTCCATTCAGCCACTTGATATTAAAATAAAAAATAATAAAGAAGAGGCAAAACATGACTGATAAGGTCAGCAGGGCATACAGAAGCCGGTAATCAATTTCAACAAACCGGTACATGAACACAAAAAGTGCAATGGCCCCGAAAATGTTGGTCAGCACCATCTGTCCGATATTCCCTACCGCCATAGCCACGACTCCCACTACCCTTCTTTTAGGGGATAGAAAGAAAACCCGTCCGCCATATTCCCCAATCCGGTTAGGTGTAAAAACGGCCCAGGTTAGACCGCAAAAAACTGATTCTATAGCCCGCCACACACTAATCCGTTCAACCTGTGCAATTAAACGTTTCCACTTCAGTGCTTCAATACACCAGTTTAAAAGCATCAGCAGAAAAACAAAGGTCATAACCAGGATGATCTCTGTTTGCGGAATCTGTTTAAGGAGGTTATTAAATTCCTCTAAATTCTCATTAGCAGATAGTTTGCTATAAATGATCCAAAATGCAAGCAGAACAATTGCCGTTTTAAGTATCAGTGAAACTATCTTTTTATATCTCGTTGTCAACTTTTTTACTTTTACTCTCTGCAAATATGCTTAATATTGTTTTATGTTGGTTGAAAAAAAGGAAAGGGTGATCATGGGAATTGATCCGGGAACCTCAATTATGGGTTATGGATTGATTTTAGAAAAAGGCAGTAAAATTGAACTGATTACGATGGGCATTGTTAGGATGGACCATCTGGATGACCATTTCCTGAAACTTCAACGGATCTTTGAAAAAACAGTAAAACTTCTGGATGAATATAAACCCGATGTGCTGGCACTGGAAGCCCCATTTTATGGAAAGAACATTCAGGTTATGCTGAAACTCGGACGGGCCCAGGGAATTGCCATGGCTGCCGCCTTATCCAGAAACATCCCGGTGGTTGAATATGCACCCCGTAAAATTAAACAATCCATAACGGGAAACGGAAACACAAGTAAAGAACAGGTAGCCGCAATGCTGCAAAGATTGCTCAACTTTAAGGAAACACCTGAATTTTTAGATGCTACCGACGGATTGTCGGTAGCAGTATGTCATTCTTTTCAGCGGATCAGTACCAGCGGAGGAAGCAGTAAATCCTATTCCGGCTGGGAGGCTTTTGCAAAGGACAATAAGAAAAGACTTAAATAATTTAAACGGCTTCTAATTTCTTCTTACGGAAGTATCTGTACATTAAATAACCGGCAATTCCAATCACAATCAGCATCCACAAGTTGGAGATGGCCAGTATAAACTCTTTAAATATTGTCCAGCCGTTGTCAATACCCAGCCAAAGCCGTTTAAAGAATCCAGGACGGTAATCGTATAAATTGTCGTTAAGAACAAGTGTGCTTTTAATGGTATTGGCCTGGTAAAAATTAAGTGTAATGTTACTATACTTAACCTTATCATTAATTCGCATATTCTCTATCTTTTTATCTACATAATCATCCTTTATGTATAAAGAAGTCTCCACATTATTACTCTTTTTTGTAGCATGTTTGTTCAGCTGGGCAACAGCCTCAACCCGGTTCTGATTCTTCAGGTTGTTTTCCAGGTAAGAGATACTCTGATCGTCCAGCTTCATACTTTGGTTGTCTACAAACAACGCCATTTTTGCTACCCGGTTGGTAAACTCATCAAGCTGATCTGAAGGTACCTTAGCCAGAATTAAACCCTCAGTATGGTAAGAAGTAAGTTCCAGCAGGGAATCTGTAGAATATTTAACCTTATCGGTTTCTGCAATCGTACTCTGAATAGAAAATTCAGCAATGGTGCCACCCATTGTTTTAACGGCACTGCTCAATTGTTCTTTGGTTTGCTGAACATCTTTAACCCTAAAGCGCATATCAGCAGTTTTAATGATCTTCGCTGATAAAGTGGTATCTTCAGCTAAAAGGTTTGACGAAACCGTATCGGCACTTTCATTATTAAATTTCTTTTCACTGTTGCAGCCCAAAACCGCTATCGTGATTACACAATAAATTAAATATTTTTTCATGATGGTAATTGTGATTGTTTTACCTTAATACAAAATATTGTAATAGGTAACCTATAAAAAAGGGCAGATCACAAAAAAAGTCCTGAACCGTATGCAGTTCAGGACTTTTTAGAAAAATATTTTAAGAATGGATTATGCGCCCAGTATTTTAAATACACCTTTACAAGCGATAAAAGCACCGAGAAATAAGATCACCCAGGATACAATAGATAAGATGGAATTATCAGCTGCAAAACGCAGGTAAACGCCCAGCATGGCAACCAATATACCTACAGTGATCAGTTTATAGATTCCTGTTTCATTAGCCGTTTTCATGCTTTCTGTATTATGTTTTGGTGTTTGTTCCATGTTATTGTTTTTATTTACGTTTCAAAAATAATATATTTTATAATAAATACGGAAATAGATCTGTATTTAAATTCTTTCTTAACCGTTCAATGCTGCAGCACCACTTACAATCTCTGTAAGTTCTGTGGTAATTGCGGCCTGTCTTGCCTGGTTGTAAGATAGTTTTAACGCTTTGATCAGGTCGCCTGCATTCTCAGTAGCTTTATCCATAGAAGTCATACGGGCACCATGCTCTGAAGCATGAGAATCCAATACGGCTTTATACAACTGGATCTTGATCGACTTAGGAATTAACTGTTCAACAATGTTTTCCTGAGAAGGTTCTAAGATATAATCTACATTCGATCCTTTAACCTTCACTGCTGCTTCAGCAGTTTTAGGCAGGGGAAGCAATTGTTCCGTAGTAACAATTTGAACGGCAGCATTTTTAAAGCGGTTATAAACCAGTTCTACTTTATCAAATTCACCTTTCACAAAGCCGGCCATGATCGAATCCGTAATTTTAGTTACGTTTTCAAAAGTAAGGGCCGTGTATACCTCGTTGTTATTTCCGATCGTATTGTAATTCCGTTTCTCGTAAAAATCCTGAGATTTCTTACCAATAGCCACGATGCTTACATTCCCGTTCTTATACTGCTCACTGTATTTATCAGCAATTAGATTGTTGGTTGCCTTAATTACATTCATGTTAAATGCACCAGCAAGACCACGGTTAGAAGAAACCACAACAATTAAAACCTTGTTGGGCTCACGCTCCTGAATAAAAGGTGATGATGATCCCTCCAAACTTGCTGATAGATTTCCAAGGATCTCTTTCAGCTTGGTCGCATAAGGACGTAACTGTACAATGGCATTGGTAGCACGCTTTAACTTCGCAGCCGAAACCATTTTCATGGCTTTGGTAATCTGCTGGGTAGATTGTACCGATGCTATACGAATTCTTACTTCTTTTAAATTAGCCATTCTTCTTTATCTTCAGTTCAGCGTAATTAGTATTTACTGGAAAGCTCTTTAGCTACCGTTTCTAATACACCTGTAATGTCATTATCAAACTTACCAGCTTTAAGGGCTTTTAAAGTTTCAGGATGACGCAATTCCAGCTGCTGTAAATATTCAGCTTCAAATTCCCTTACTTTATTGATAGGAACAGAACGCATTAAGTTTTTAGTACCGATGTAAATGATCGCAACTTGTTTCTCAACAGTCATTGGAGAGAACTGACCTTGCTTTAAGATCTCTACGTTACGCGCACCTTTATCCAATACAGATTTAGTAGCCGCATCCAGATCAGAACCGAATTTAGAGAATGCCTCTAACTCACGGTATTGAGCCTGGTCTAATTTTAACGTACCAGCAACCTTTTTCATGGATTTAATCTGGGCATTACCACCTACACGGGATACCGAGATACCTACGTTAATAGCCGGACGGATACCCGCATTAAACAAACTGCTTTCCAGGAAGATCTGTCCGTCAGTAATTGAAATTACGTTGGTTGGAATGTACGCTGAAACGTCACCAGCCTGAGTTTCGATAATTGGAAGTGCGGTTAATGAACCACCACCTTTAACAATACCTTTTAAAGATTCAGGAAGATCGTTCATGGCTTGTGCAATCTCATCATTTGAGTTGATCTTAGCAGCACGCTCTAACAAACGGCTGTGAAGATAGAACACGTCACCAGGATAAGCTTCACGGCCCGGTGGACGACGTAATAACAACGAAACCTCACGGTAAGCAACAGCTTGTTTAGACAAGTCATCATAAACGATTAAAGCTGGTCTGCCCGTATCACGGAAGAACTCACCAATTGCTGCACCAGAGAAAGGAGCATAAAACTGCAATGGAGCAGGTTCAGCAGCAGAAGCAGCAACAACAACCGTATAAGGCATTGCACCATTCTCTTCAAGCGTACGAACAATGTTCGCTACCGTACTTGCTTTTTGTCCGCAAGCTACATATATACAGAATACAGGATTTCCTGCTTCGTAAAATTCTTTTTGATTGATGATGGTATCAATACATACCGCAGTTTTACCAATCTGACGGTCACCGATCACCAGCTCACGCTGTCCGCGGCCAATTGGAATCATACCATCAATCGCTTTGATGCCGGTTTGTAAAGGCTCAGTAACCGGCTGACGATAAATTACACCGGGAGCTTTACGCTCGATCGGCATTTCATACGTCTCACCTAAGATTGGTCCTTTACCATCGATAGCCTCGCCAAGTGTATTAACAACACGGCCCAACATACCTTCACCAACTTTAATAGAGGCAATTTTCTTAGTACGTTTAATGGTATCACCTTCTTTGATATTGTCAGACGGGCCCAAAAGAACCACACCAACATTATCTTCTTCAAGGTTCAAAACGATACCTTGCAATCCGGTTTCAAATTCAACTAATTCTCCCGATTGAACTTTAGTTAAACCATAAACACGGGCAATACCATCACCCACCTGCAATACGGTACCAACTTCTTCAAGTTCTGCTTCTGATTTAAAGCCCGCCAATTGTTGCCTGATAATTGCCGATACTTCGTCTGGTCTTACCTCTACCATAATTTTATATTATTTCTTTTGTAAATCAGTATATATGATAATCTATTATTTCAACCCAGTTAAACAATGCCCTGAGCAAATTCTTTTTTAAGTTTATTTAAACCGCTGGCAATACTTGCATCAAACTGCTTATCACCAACTTTTAAAATGAAGCCTCCAATCAGCTTATCATTAAGCTTCTCTTTGATCAGTACTTCTTTAGCATTCATTTCTCTTTTAACGATGGCCACAATCTCTTCCCTGTTTGCTGCAGTAAGTTCAACTGCCGAAGTAACTTCTGCAGTAACGATACCTTTGATCGCATTGTATTGGGCAACAAAAGCTTTAGCCGTATCAAACAAGATCGCTGAACGTCCTTTTGCTACCACAAGCTTCATATAAATAGTGGTTAGCGATTGTACCTTGCTCCCAAAAAGATCGTTTAAGATCCCTGCTTTTTTATCCAAAGGAACGATTGGATTTTTAAGGATTGCCTCCAGTTCAGGGTTCTCATCAATAATCCGAGCTAAAAGAACCATATCATTCTTCACTTCCTCAAATGAATTCTGCTCATTGGAAAGATCAATTAATGATTTGGCGTATCTCGATGCTGCTTTATTTTCTGACATTTTCTTTGTTATATCTGGCTAAACAAACTACAACTAGTTTAATTCAACATCCTTTAAAAGGTTAGCAACTAAATCCTGCTGTTTTGACTTATCTTCCAGCTGTCCGCGTAAAACACGTTCTGCAATATCAAGTGACAACGTAGAAACCTGGTTCTTTAATTCAGCTAAAGCTGCTTTCTTTTGATTCTCAATTTCAATCTTAGCTTTCTCAATTAACTTAACACCTTCCGTATGGGCTTGTGTTTTAGCTTCATGAACAATACTGTCTTTAAGTGCTTTCGCTTCTTTAAGGATCAAATCACGCTCATTACGCGCTTCTTTCATCAATTCTTCGTTCTGAGCTGTTAAGCGGGTCATCTCCTGTTTTGCAAGCTCAGCTTTATTTAAGGCTTCATCAATTGATAACTCACGCTCTTTAATTGCTGCCAAAACAGGTTTCCATGCAAATTTAGCCAATAAAAACATTAGCAATAAGAATGCTATTGTTTGAAGGATAACCAAGCCAATTTCAGGTACTAATAATTCCATCTAAGTATATTTTTAATATTTTTTATTCTTCTTTAACAAAAAAATGTACCGGGTAATTACACCCGGTACAAATTAGTTTTAGCCATTACCCATTAGGGCAACAACAACTGCGAAAAGCGCAACAGCTTCAACGAAAGCGGCAGCGATTAACATTGCAGTTTGGATTTTAGAGGCTGCTTCCGGTTGACGAGCAATACCGTCCATTGCAGAACCACCAATTTTACCGATACCCAGACCAGCGCCAATCGCAGCTAATCCTGCACCAATTGCAGCAATACTTCCTGTAATCATGATTTTATATGTTAATTGTGTTAAAAAATAATTCTAATTAATGGTGTTCTTCTATCGCCATACCAATAAACAAGGCAGACAATATGGTAAATATAAAGGCTTGTATAAATGCAACCAGCAATTCTATTGCGCCAATGAACACTGCAAATGCAACTGAGATCGGTGCGATATAAAGACTGTTGAATACAAATACAAGGCAGATCAAAGATAAAACTAAAATGTGTCCTGCTGTGATGTTCGCAAAAAGACGAATCATCAGGGCGATTGGCTTGGTAAAGATCCCGAACAACTCTACGGGAACCATAACAATATACATCCACCATGGTACATCAGGCATAAAGATGTGCTTCCAGTAGTATTTGTTACCGTTAAATACAGTTAAGCAAAACGTAGAAACAGCAAGCACTAAAGTAACCGCGATATTACCGGTTAAGTTGGCCCCTCCCGGAAGGAAAGGAACAAGACCCAGCATGTTATTAAACCAGATAAAGAAAAACACCGTTAATAAATAAGGCATAAAACGCTCATATTTATGACCAAGGTTTGGTTTTGCAATATCATCACGAACAAAAAGAATGATCGGCTCCATCCAGGACTGTAATCCTTTTGGTGATTTACCTTTACGGACCTTATAGCCATTGGCAACGTTTAAGAAAACTGCAAGGATAATAACAATAGATAAGAATAAGGTACAAACGTTCTTGGTGAAAGAGATGTCTAAAGGACGTGCGTTGCTGGCGTGGTGCTTTTCATCAAGATCAATGAATTGACCATGCGCATTGGGCTTTGGAGATCCGTAATAGATTTTCTCATGAAGCTTTACAAACGTTAACCCTTTTTTTTCCACAAGGATCTTTGCCTCGTCATCATGATGAAAATCAGCAGAACTGAAGGTCACAAAACCATTAGAAGTATATAGGATGATTGGCAGACTGATATAGGTATCACCAATCACATGCCAGCTGTGCGAATCTCCAATATGGTGCAGCGCAAACTTGCCGATGTCAAATTTTTTCTTCTGAGGTTCCTCATGAGAAGAACTTGCAGGAGTATGTAAGGTGTCTGCCTGAGCTAAAGCAGCGTGTGTTACAGAAAAAAACGCTAAAAAAAGCGCAAAAACAACAATTAACCTATTAACTTTAAACTCAAAAACGTGGCTACAATCCATTTACTCGCAGATTTTTACTATTTATTTTGGTGGCGCAAGTTACGTAACAAACAGTATATTTCAAAGAAGCTGAACAATAAATATAAAGAAAAAAAATTCAGCACAAAAACCATCCCCTTCTCTTTAGTGTTTAAGCTGTAAATCAGCACAAAAGCCATAGAAAAAATCATTTTCAATGCAATTGATCCCATAATGGCCATAATGCCTGTTTCAGGATTCCGTTTGATACCCAGATCAGCAACCACATAAGCAATAAAGGTAATGCCTGCAAGAAAGGCGAATACAAACCAGAATTTACCGGCCAGAATGGTAACATCAGGAAATAATGCAGACAGCAGGTAAGCCACAATAGCGAGGAAGCCGCTATAGATCAAATAAAACAACGTAAACCGGGATAATTTCAATTCTATAATTTTTCACAAAAGTATAGAATTACACACAGTTTAAACCATCACTTTTCATTTTTATTAAGTTGTTTTACAACCTGGTATAAGGAGATCACCACTCCGGCTATACTCAGTATCGCCGTAAATATAGGGGTCTTGCTCTGTTTATATTCATCAATTTTATAGCCTGCAAATGCAAACAACCCAATGGTAGCCAGCATCTGGAAGCTGATTGAGGAGTACTTCGCAAAGCTATTTACATTCTTTTTTTGTTCTTTTGGATCGGTCATCATCAACCTCTTTAAATAAAATACGTTTTGTTAAGAAGTTATAGTTGAATAAAATACTTTTGTATATATTTTGTTGTTTAAACTTAACCTTGTTTTTTGAAAAATTTTAACACCCGCAATTTAAAGGTAATATTATTTAGTTTATGCATTGGCGTATTATATTCATGCGGCTCACAAAAAGATACCGCCATGAGCAGGGGTATGCAGAATTTAACCGCACGCTACAACTATATCTACAATACAAAAGTGATGCTGAATAACCACCAGCTGGAACTTGCAGAAACCTATGCCGATAATTACGACCAGGTTCTTCCCGTTTATATTGCACCTGAAGCAGACAATAGCCAGCCAAATGCATCGCTGAACATCAAGTCGATGGACGACATCATCAAAAAGGCCCAGCTCATCATCCTCGAAAAAAGCTATAGCAATTATATTGACGACGCCTACATCCTGCTCGGCAAAGCCAACTTTTTCAACGCCAATTACTTTAACGCCTCAGAATATTTCGATTATACCGCTTCAAACTACAAAAGCAACCTCAACAGCTATACAGAAGCATTGAACTGGAAAGCCCGGAGCCTGATGCAGACCAGAAGGATCTCAGAAGCCAGCAGCACGCTGGACAGCCTTAGCCCATTGCTTAACCAGATCAAGTCAAAAAATCAGGCAGAACCACTGGCAACAATGGCCCAGATGAGCATTTATAAAAATGACATCACCTCAGCCATTGCTTATCTAAAAGATGCAATTAAAGCAACCAACCAAAACCAGCACAAGATCAGGTGGACCTATATCCTGGCCCAGCTTTATGAAAAACAAAAGAATGACACTGAAGCCCTCGCAAACTATAGAAAGGTAGAAAAAAGTAATGCCCCCTTTGAGATGTATTTTAATGCCAACCTCAACCGCATTAAAATAAAGTCTGCCATGAGCGGTATCAAAACCAATAAACAGGATCAGCTTCTGGCACTCTTAAAAGACGACAAAAACCTCGAATATAACGACCAGGTATACTATCAGGTAGCTGAAAGCTATGCGGCAGACGGTGATTACCGGCAGGCAGAAAAATACTACCTGCTGTCCATTCAAAAAAGTACAACCAACGCCTACCAAAAAGGACGCTCCTATTTGAGCATGGCAGATCTGAACTTCAAATATTTCAAGAACTACCTGAAGGCAAAATCCTATTACGACAGTACGGTGAATACCTTGCCAAAGAATTACCCCGGCTACGACCTGATCCTTAAAAAGAACCAAAACTTAGAATACCTGACCGACAGGTATGAGGCCGTAACTCTGCAAGATACGCTGCAGTTCATTGCCCGGCTGCCGGAAGACAACCGGATGGCCAGAATTGAAGCCTTTGTAAACCCGGTAGTGCAAATGCCGGCAACACCCACAGGCACTGCGTTTAATTATAGTCAGATCGCTGCAAATCCCAATTCAAACAATAAAGCAGTGAGCCAAAGTTCATTCTATTTCAGCAACCCTGCCGCTGTAGGCATTGGTTTTTCTGATTTCAGGAAAAAATGGGGAAACCGGAAATTAGACAACAACTGGCGCCAAAGCATCAAATCTTCTGCACAGGAAACCATACAGGATATTGCAGCCAACATCAGTGGTGTACCTTCCAATCCGGATAGTACCACAGTTACTGCAGACCAGGGAGATCTGGTTAAACAATACAGCACAAGCCTTCCCCTTACTCCGGAACTCGTTGCCAAATCCAATCAAAAGATCATTGATGCGTATTATGACATTGCTAACTTTTACCTCCAGGAACTGAATGACACGGAAGAAGCAGAACAGGTATATCAGAAATTACTGGACCGCTTTCCATCAAATAACCACCTGGCAGCGATATATTATAGCCTGTTCTTGATCAACAAGGAATCCAACCCTGCCCGGTCAGCTGATTTTAAAGATAAGATCCTGAAAGAGTTTCCATCTTCTGCCTATGCAAAGACCATCCTCGACCCCTCATTTTCCATCAAACAATCTGAACTGGAAACTGCAGCCAACAAAAGATATAACGAGATCTTCCAGCAATACGAGAAGAAAGCGTATCCAGCCGTTATTGAGCAGGTAGATGAATCATTAAAAACAAGCGGCAGCAGTTATTTGTCCCCGCAGCTTTCTTATTTACGTGCCATCGCTATCGGCAGAACCAGTACGGCTGACAGCCTGATTACGGCATTTACCAGCATTACGGTTCAATTTCCTGAAGACAAGCTGGTCACCCCGCTTGTAAAAGATCATCTGGCATTTATTACACAGCATTTATCAGAGTTTAAAGACCGTAAAATAGCCCTTCCGGAATCCGATTCAAATGAATTCCTTGTTCCTGCACCAATAAAGAATACCTCAGCTACACTCGCTAAAACACAGGCACCAGTTAATACGCCCGTTACAACACAAGCCCCTCCTCCTGCTGTTCAGGTACCTGTGCAGACCGTAAAAGTACCTGTTGATCAAAAAACAACTGTACCGGCAAACCCGGTAAAAGTAAATGGTCCGTTCAGTACGGTAACATCAACCGTATACTATTACGTGATCCACGTGGCAGATGCTTCGCTAACCTTAAGCTCCTCCAGGTTTGGTATTGGCCAGTTTAACCGTGGAAACTATACGGGGAGCAACTTAAAACACCAGCTAAAAGAATTTGACAATGATCAGCTCATTTATGTGGGGAACTTTAGTAATTTTGAAGACGCAAAAACATACGCTGCAGGAATCGATCCTCAGTTAAAACAAATCATGAAGGTTCCCGTTAACATCTACACCAGCTTTATCATCAGTAAAGAGAATTTTGATAAAGTTGCGGGTAAGGCATTGCTGAACATGTACCTGGAATTTTATAAAAACAACTATTAAAATGAATAGACCACTTTCTAAAACGAATAAACAACTTTCGCCTCAGGATGTTAGAAAGTATAATTTTACATTGTGGAAAATACTGATCGGGGCAATGGTCATATTCGCCCTGTTCATCGTCTCAATAGGGTTCGGATTGTTCGGAGAGCTTCCATCATTCCGCGATATAGAACACCCTAAGAGCAACCAGGCTTCAGAGATCGTTACCGATGATGGGCGCGTGCTTGGAACCTACTTTGTACAAAACCGTTCCAGTGTAAGCTACCAGGAAATATCACCAAATGTGATCAATGCCCTGATTGCAACGGAAGATATTCGTTTTAAAGAACATTCAGGCATAGATTTTAAACGTACGTTCACTATATTTCTATATGCCCTGATCGGGAAGAAACAAGGGGGAAGTACCATTACCCAACAGCTGGCCCTAAACCTGTTCTCTGAAGAAGGAAGACAAAAGAACTTCGCAAAAAGACTGCTTCAAAAATTCCAGGAATGGGTAATTGCCGTGAAACTGGAGCGTAACTATACCAAGGAAGAGATCATTGTCATGTACTTAAATACGGTAGACTTTGGAAACCAGGCCTATGGTATCAAATCAGCTGCCCGTGTGTATTTCAATACCACCCCGGATCAATTATCTGTAGCACAGTCTGCTACACTGGTTGGTATCCTAAAAGGAATTACAAGATATTCACCTACCCGAAATCCAGACCGTTCACTGGCCAGAAGAAACACCATCATGGGACTAATGGTTAAAGCAGAGTACCTTACAGAACAGCAGCTGGAAGCTGAACAGGGAAAACCGCTTGGTCTTAGATTTAGTGCGGCTACGGTAAACGATGGTATTGCACCCTATTTCAGATCGGTATTAAAGAACGACATCCGTAAGATCTTCGAAGAACGCTCTATCCTTAAACCTGACGGAACACCTTACGACCTGGACAGGGATGGACTAAGGATCATCACCACCATCAATTATGACATGCAGGTTTATGCAGAAGAGGCACAGAAAGAATATATGAAAACCCTCCAGCAATCCTTTACCAAAAGCTGGAAAGGCAGAAATCCCTTTAAAGGAAAAGAAATGCAGATCCAGCAGGGTATTAAACGCTCAGATCGCTATAAGGCCTTGCAACTGGAAGGAAAGTCAGAAGCTGAGATTGCAGAAGATTTCAATACCCCCACACGCTTAACGATCTTTACCTGGAAAGGAAATTTAGATACGCTCATGAAACCCATAGATTCTGTGAAGTATTACAAAATGCTTCTTAGAAACGCCATGATGGCCATGGATCCGCAAACCGGTTATGTAAAAGCATGGGTTGGCGGCATTAACTTTGAACACTTTAAATACGATCAGGTACGAATGGGGACCCGCCAGGTCGGATCAACAGCTAAGCCATTCACCTATACCGTGGCTGTAGAAAATGGCTATTCACCATGTTATACGGTATTGAATGAACCGGTAACCATCGAAATTCCGGGAAGTAAACCATGGATCCCCCGCTCCGGAGGAACAGTACCCGGCTACTTAACCTTACAAAAAGGACTTGCCCTTTCCCAAAATTATATTGCAGCCTACCTGATGAAACAAGTCGGTGCACCAGCAGTAGCTACCCTGGCAAAAAAGATGGGGATCACTTCAGAAGTACCCGCATACCCATCTATTGCATTGGGCTCATTTGATGCATCCGTTTACGACATGGTGGGTGCTTACAGCGTATTTGCAAACAAAGGGGTGTGGACCAAACCCACTTACATTTTAAGAATAGAAGATAAGAACGGCGTAGTAATACATACAGAAAAACCCATACCTGTCCCGGTATTGGATGAAGAAGTTGCCTACGTCATGACCCGCATGCTCAGGGGTGTAATTACCAGTGGAACAGGCTGGAGATTGTCAAGCAAGTTCGGTGTTAAAGCCGCAATTGGCGGAAAAACCGGAACAACCCAAAACAACTCAGACGGATGGTTTATGGGAATCAGTCCGCAGTTGGTAGCCGGAGTATGGACCGGCTGCGAAGACCGTGCCTTTCACTTTACAAGCACCGCACAGGGTGATGGTGCAACCACGGCCCTGCCTATTTTTGCAGGCTTCATGAAACGCGTTTACGCAAATCCAAAACTTAAGATTTCTCAGGCAGACTTTGAACCTCCTAAAAGTAAGGGAACGATCGTATACGATTGTAACCAATACCAGCAACAGGATCAAAATACAGAGCTGGATGAGAAGTTAGGCTTTTAACCATTAATCACAGACCCTATCAATGAGTGCTTTCGATCATAGAAAGGCATTGGCCGATATTCCCCATAAACCTGGCGTTTACCAGTATTGGGATGTTGACGATACGCTTATATATATCGGGAAAGCCAAGGATCTGAGAAACCGGGTAGGTTCTTATTTTAACCTCGATAAACAGTTAAACGGAAAGACCCGTGTACTGGTGTCTAAGATCAGAAAGATCACTTTTACCATCGTGGATACGGAGATTGATGCCTGGCTGCTGGAGAACAGCCTGATAAAAAAACATCAGCCAAGGTATAACATCATGCTTAAGGATGACAAGACCTATCCATGGATCATCATCAAAAGAGAACCATTTGCCAGGGTATTCTGGACCAGGAACATGGTTAAGGACGGATCTACGTATTTTGGCCCCTATGCTTCCGTAGGGATGATGCATACCATTCTGGACCTCATCAAAGAAACCTATCCCCTCCGCACTTGCAATCTTCCACTTACACCTAAAAATATTGACGATGGTAAGTTTAAGGTATGCCTGGAATACCAGATCGGAAACTGCAAAGGCCCCTGTCAGGCCTATCAAACACTGGAAGATTACGAATCGAACATTGAAGAGATCAAAGATATCCTCAATGGAAAGATCGGAAATGTAATCAGAAATGTAAACCAGGTGATTAAAACAGCCGTAGAACAACTGAACTTTGAATATGCGCACCAATACCAGCGAAAATTACTGGTATTGGAGAAATATCAAAGCAAGTCTACCGTAGTAAACAGCGCCATCACCAACATAGATGTAGTCAGTATTGCATCAGATGAACGATATGCGTTTGTGAATTACCTGAAGGTCATGAACGGGAGTATCATACAAACGCAGACCATTGAGATCAAAAAACGTTTGGATGAAAGTGATGAAGAATTACTGACCATAGCCATCACCGAATTCCGTACCAAGTTTCACAGTACCTCCAAAGAGATCATCGTTCCTTTTGAGATTACATTGCTTGATGCAAACCTTAAATTTACCGTTCCAAAATTAGGTGAAAAGAAAAAACTGCTGGAACTGTCGCAAAAGAACGTGCTCTTCTTTAAAAAAGAAAAGCTGAACCAGTATGAAAAACTAAATCCGGATCTGAGAATCGACAGGATCCTCACACAAATGCAAAAGGACCTGAGGTTAACACAGCTGCCAAAACACATCGAGTGTTTTGATAACTCAAACTTTCAGGGCCAATACCCGGTATCTGCCATTGTCGTATTCAAAGACGCAAAACCATCTAAAAAAGATTACCGGCACTTTAATGTAAAAACGGTAGAAGGTCCCAATGATTTTGCGACGATGGAAGAGGCTGTTTACAGGCGATATAAGCGCATGCTGGAAGAAGAGGATACATTGCCTCAACTGATCATCATTGATGGCGGCAAAGGCCAGCTATCCTCTGCATTGACGAGTTTAAAAAAACTAGGTATAGAGAAAAGAGTTACCGTCATTGGAATCGCCAAACGGCTGGAAGAATTATATTATCCGGGAGACTCCTATCCGCTTTATCTGGATAAGAAGTCGGAGACCCTAAAGGTGATTCAGCAGTTGAGAGATGAAGCCCACAGGTTTGGAATCACGTTTCACCGTAAAAAGAGAGACCAGGGCACTTTAAAAACAGAACTGGAGCAAATTGCAGGCATTGGCAAAACGACAGCAGATAAGTTGTTGAGACATTTTAAATCCGTCAAAAGAATCCGGGAAGCAAAAGAAGAAGAGTTGGCATTGGTACTCAATAAAGCACAGGTAAAAACACTTCTCAATTATTTTGAACAAAACAAAAGCCTTAATTAAATTAAGGCTTTTGTTATATATCTTGAAAAATTTAAGCGATTAGTATTCCCAAAGACTTTGTTCAAAGTCAGAGATTGATTTCTTAATGCGCTCAGACTCATATAATTTCCGGGGATCCTTAGGATCAACCTGTCCTAAAATATCTATGATGCTTTTATTAGCAGGATTCGTTTCCTTAATGATATAACTCGCAAACAGACGTCTTACAAAAAAATCATCAAATGTTAATGTAGAAGCATCATTGCTTGGGTTAACCAGCTTTTTCTTGCTCAAAATTTCACGGGCATCCTCATAGTAAATCCAAAACACCGGCTGCCAGTTACCTTCAACCTGTTTCATTGGTGCAATACCAATAATTCTCGGTTCAAATACAGAACGCTTAGAATCCAGTACCCAGTCTTCCTTAATGCGGTACTTCTGGAAATCATCAGATCTCAATTTCCCAAGAGTAGGCTCACCTATCTTACCGGTACTGTCGGCTTCACCCTCACGGATCCCCCTTGCACTTTCAAGCGCCTGCTTAGCCGTCAGTTCTATTTTGAAGGAATCATTGTCCTCTAAAACCCTTCCGGCAGTCGTATCTTTATTAGAGAATGTCCGCAGTTCCTCGTTTCCTATCGCTTCCAGTAAGACATCGATCAGTTTCGCATTCTCTGCTTTTAACACAGAATTGATGGTATCTCTCAAGTCAATTTCACGCCAAATTCTTTTGGAATAGAAAACGTCCTCTTCCCTGATGTCAGGATACTTCACCATCACACCGCTGTCAATGTCTACCCGAACAGAAAACCCATCTTTTGGCGGAGTCTTTTTGATCTTCGCTTTTTTGGTGGTATCAGGAGTAACCGGATTTTGTGCAAATGCACAAGCTCCCAACAACAGTAATACGACAAGGCTTAAGATATTTTTCATAATATACTATTTTGCTATAAATGTAATGCCATCTAAATTTTTCTGACGTCCATCAGGACCTTCACAAATAATATCTTTAAATATAACGGTGGCATTTGGTTTTAATGAGTTTAATGCACCTTTGATCTGTCCGGAAAAGCCAGCACCACTATTCTGCAAGGTAACCGCATCCGATTTAGGATTGATAAAGGTAACCGAAAAACGCAGCACTCTATATTTAACATCAAATACAAAGTCTTCCAGTTGAGTATCGATCAGACCGGCACCTTCAAGCCATTCCAAAGGAACATTACCTCCAGATTTACCTTTAATGAAGGCGCGCGGCGTAGGTAATGCTTTAACCCTGAATTGCTGAGAACCCAGATTTAAGGTTTTACCGCCACTGGTGGCTGAAACACCAATAGTCAGTGTTTTTCCAACCTGCCCACCGCCAACATTTACGATATATTTTCCATTGCTTCCTGAAATAGAACCCCCATCCATTGAAGCCCTTACACTTTCCAACGGAAAGCCAGCAGCAGAAACAGAGAATGGATTCGGAATACCTGCATAGATTACATTCATCTTATCCGGAGAAACCGTTGCCGATGGTTTGGCAACCTGGTAAGTTTGCTCAGGCGTAAAATATTCCTTAACCGTACCATCAGTTTGTATTACACGAACCGAACCTTTCCATTTGAAAACACCAACACTTCCGGTACTTCCGGTATAGCTTCCTTTACCTTCTTTAACAGACAGACGATTGCCGCCTACAGAGATCACAGGAGTAGACCTGGAATCACTTGCCGTTAAAAATACCTGTGCAGTATAGGGCTGGCCCTGAATAACGTATGAACTGGGTGCTACAGCAACAGCCGCAAACTGATCAAGGTTTACCAGGGATTTATCCATGTTACCAAATAATTTCTTGACAATTTCTGCTTCCGCATTTTTAACATCCGACTGGATCTTACTCAGGATCGTGTTGGCTGCCGTAAGCGGTGTGCCTTCACCAAAGTTGATATCTTCCCAAAGCTTTCTGCCATTGACACTTTTCTCGGCATCTTTAGCTTCCAGTGTGAAAGTTACAGATCCCTGATCTTTTGGCTCTAACAGACCAATCAGGTTCTTCCGTGTTTCGTTAATTTTAATTTTTAGTTTCTCGCCTTCTTTTTGGTTGATCATGATTCCCTGGGCGATGTCCATATTGGAACGTTCAACCAGGTCTCCAGTTTCTTCACTAATGCCCTTACCGGCAGTGCTGAACTGATCTTTTAGCTTTTGAACATAGTTATTTAAATCATCAGCATATGCTTTTGCCTGATTCGCTTTATCCCAGATTGGTTTTGCCCGTGCAGGCTCATCCTTTAATTTGGTATTCTGGAATGAAGTAAATAACTGGTCAATGCTGGTACTAACATTCGTTTTGGAGCTAACCAAACTATCGTTAATGTTTTTAAAGGCGTTTAATATAGTATCTGATACGTTTAAAGCAAGCATAGCAAGCAATACCAAATACATGATATTGATCATCTTCTGCCTTGTTGTCTCTTTTCCTCCGGCCATTATAAATTGGATCTGTTTAAGTTAATGAATAATAAAACCCAATTATACACGTGGCTGGTTCATTGCCGACAACATATTGCCATAAATAGCATTCAATGAAGATAGATTTTTAGCAAGTTTGCCGACCTCATCTTTGAACTGCTTAGAATCTTCCATAGACTCATTAAAGTTGTTCATCGTTAAGGCAAGGTTTTGGTAGAATTTATTCATTGACTTCAGGTGAGCACTGGAGTCTTGTAATTCCAATTCATACACTGCATTTAATGCAGATAGGTTTTTAGCCAGCGAAGTTACCTGATCATGGTAAGAAGTGGTCGCAGTATTGCTGTTACCCATTTCTACAAGCTGAGCAGTTGCTTTTGCAAAAGCACCGTTTAAATTATCGAAACTCGCAGAAGCACTTTTTACTTTACCTGTAAATTCATTTGTCGCAACTGAAGCATCAGCAACTGTGGAGATCGTTGCCACCTTATCACCAAAGGTGCGTAAACCTGTTCCAAGGCTTTCAATCAATTCAGGACCGATCTTAGCATCAACAAGCATTTTATCTAAAGCAGCGGTAGATGAAAAACCACTGGTACTCTCAATAACCGGTCTGCTGGGTGTTTTACTTGGTCCACCAGTATAATCCGGACTCAATTCTGGATAAACATTCTCCCAGGGAAGTTCCTGTTCTGGTTGTCTGAAACCGGTTAGGAAAAAGAGAAATGCCTCTACACCAAGACCGATACCAATTGCAAGGTTACCAAAGGCACCACCAATGTGTAAAATTTTAAATAAAGCACCTAAGATTACGATACTAGCACCCCATGATATTGCTACGTGTAACCAATCAAACTTTTTTTTTGCTGCCATTTTTGTTAAAAATAAGGATAAGGATTATGATTTGAATTTTAAATGATTAGTTTCTATAGGTAATATCCGTTCCAGGGTATGAACTCACACATCTGAATCCAATATAAGATCTTGACTGGTCCTGGTACTCATAAGTACCCACAGAGTTCTGAAGGAAAAAGCCAATGTCTTTCCAGGATCCGCCCCTTACCACTTTACGTTTCAGGTATTTATTATCTGTGGTCTTGGCCACATAAGTAAAGTTAGGATTAAAGTCAAGCAACATTGGAGCTGCCGATTGATTGTAAGCAGTAATGGTCCATTCAGAAACGTTACCAGCCATGTTGTACAAACCAAAATCATTTGGGAAGTATGATTTTACGTTTACCGTATACAAACCACCGTCATCCGAGTAATTACCACGGCCAACTTTAAAGTTTGCCTGCATACATCCTTTGGTATTCCTTACATATGGTCCGCCCCATGGATATTTCGTTTTTACATTTCCGCCACGTGCCGCATATTCAAATTGAGCATCACTTGGCAGCATGTATTCAGGCCTCGAGTTTAAAGGCTGTTTTCTCGCAACGGCAACAGATTCATAAAAACGGGTACGCCAAACGCAAAAAGCCGACGCCTGTTCCCAGGAAACGCCAACAACAGGATAGTCATCATAGGATGGATGGTTAAAATAAGTTTTTACCATTGGATCGTTCTGAGAGTAGGAATAATCGATTTTCCAAACCAGCGTATCAGGATAAACCGCTACAGAAGGATGGTGATTTGGATTATTCGGATCAGGAAGATCGGTATAGGTCATGATGTAATCCTGTCTTCTTTTTGTAGGATCTTGTCTGTATTCAGCAGCCAGATCAGAATTTACATAACTGTATGCGTATTTAAGTTTACGGATATCAATCTCATTTCTTCCCGGAATCGCATCAGCACCACTATAGTACATGTCGTTAAGCTTGGCACCAAAGCCACCGTTCTTTTTACTCCACAATAAAGATCCGTTACCAACTTTCCTCCAGTCAATGTTCCGGGTACCGCCAACAGGTGTTCCGGCTGCACCACCTGCAGGAGCAGGCTTGTAAAAATTAGCCGCAGTGGTTGGGCCTAAAGAAGTCACGGCTATGGAATCCCTAACCCAATTTACAAACTGCCGGTATTCTGCATTTGTAATTTCGGTCTGGTCCATAAAAAAAGCACTGAATGAAGTCATTCTGCTTGGTGCTCCTTGTGAATTGCTAATGTCTTCATCAGATACACCGATTAGTGTTCTGCCGGGTGGTATATATACCATTCCCAAAGGGATTTTATTGTTTCTGAACTTTTTGTTGTAAACACCAACAAGTTCACCCTGGCCACCACCTTTGCAACTCGAAAAGATTAATGCAGCAATAAAAAAACCAAATATGTATAAGTTCCTCATAGTTTCGTCGAGCAATTTAGTAACAATTTTATCAAAAAGTATTGACAAAAGCAATTAATAGTTAAAAAAACAGAATAAATGAACAGAAATGAACAGAAATGAATGAAAAAAATACATTTATTCACAATATCTTAACAAGATACGAACTTAACCCTCACAAAACAACAACTATTTGTTCGATTTTTTAATGTAGTTTTCTATAGCCATAATCATCGAAGGAGCTTCAGGACTAGGGGCAGCAATATCGACAATTAAACCCGCATCTTTCACTGCCTTATGGGTGTTAAGTCCAAAAGCTGCAATTCTTGTATTGTTTTGTTTAAAGTCTGGAAAATTAGTGAACAGGGACTGAATGCTTGACGGGCTAAAGAAGCCGATCACATCATAGAAAACTTCAGCCAGATCTGAAAGATCTGAAACTACCGTTTTAAATAATACAGCAGGCGTAAAATCATACCCGTTCTTTTGCAGGAAATTCATCGTGTCCTCTGTAGCCACATCTGAACATGGGTAAAGGAATTTTTCATTCGCATGTTTTTTAAGTACTTCTGCCAGATCAGCAGCAGTTTGTTTACCAAAAAAGATCTTACGCTTCCTGTATTGTATATACTTCTGAAGATATAGCGCTGTAGATTCTGAAATACAAAAATATTTCAGATCTGCCGGAACTTCATACCTCATCTCTTCACAAATCCTGAAAAAATGATCAACCGCATTACGACTGGTAAAAACTACAGCAGTATATTCACTTAACGTAATTTTACCCTTCCTAAAATCTCTCGCAGGAACCCCCTCAACATGAATGAATGACCGGAAGTCAATTTTTAAATTATACTTCTTTGCCAAGTCAAAATATGGAGATTTCTCTGTTTCTGGTTTTGGTAATGTGATCAATATACTTTTTACCTTACGCAACCTTTCTTCTAGCATTTCTTGCATTTTACAAATTACAGCGTTACATTCCTATTGCCTTAATTAAAATCAAAATAGGGCAAATTTCGAGGGCACAAAAGTACAAAAACAAATAGACTTTTGAAAATCGATAATTTGACAAAATATTTACTCCCGCCCGGATGAATTGGAATACAAAAATGATACCTAAAAGGATAAAAGAGATCGCAATATAATATGGGCCGTATTTTAAGGGTGATAATGCAAACGCAATCACCAATGGAATAAACACCAAAGAGAGGTTAAAATAACTTAAATATAATATAGTAACATATTCGTTAACTGGTTTTTGAACGTTAAAAAGATACCCCAGCAACCTTAAAATGATGATCTTAAAAATGTAAAGCGTAACGATCAGGCCGGATATGCTCAGATAAAATTTAAAGCCGCTTCCTGCAAAGGTAATGTGATAGAATTGAGATACGAGGTAAAAGAACATCCCAACAGTAAATCCAAATTGAATAAACAACAGTAAAAAAGGCCAGGATGTAAACAGATTATCCTCTTTATTCAGATTGTTTAAGACACGGTTGCTGAAAAAAGAATACACAATGGTTTGTAACTGCTTCCCGAATGATACTTTTAGAATGGCAAATAACACCAGCAACCCGGCAACAACGGACGGAATCCATAATTCCCCTTTTGGAGTTGGCCTGCCGCTCCTGAATTTTCCAATCTTAACTGCACTAAAATCTTTATAACGCAGAACCAGATTAGATCGACCATAAACGGATTTAAGAATACTGTCCATGATCATATGCGAATTCAGCAGCGAGTCTGGCAATAGCCAGGTATGCGTCATGATAGAATCTGTAACCTGCTTCTGTCTGGCAGTAAATGCAGCGTCTCTGGATGCTTTAAGCTTATAATAATCAGTCCTTGAAAGCGTATCCGCAGAAACACGGGTTCCCTGAGCCTTAATTGTGCTAAAGTTAATGGTAATCAATAGAATGGCCACTGAAATTATCCTGCTCAGATTCATTGCACCAAAATTAATTAAATCTGTGCAGGAATCCGCATGCCGGTTAAAATATAGTTGAAATGAAGAAGCCCCTATCCGGGGGCTTCTCATTACACCTAAATTTATTTTTTAAAGCAATTTAATCAAATGATATGCCTTAAAAAACCCATAACCGTTAAATAGCATGCTATTGGGATCAAAACAAGTATTTTACCTGATAAAACACGTATTTTCCATACCTATACTTACGTTAATTGGCAGCTTAACAATAAGCAATCCGCTACGAATTAACCAGATACCAGTCTTATTCTTTAAAAAGCTTTTCCAGAATAGTGTTTAATTCCGTGCGCTCTCCTACATACCTGGCGATCACCTTTCCTTCGCGGTTAATTAAGATCTGTGTAGGATACCCGGAAACAGCATACAGCTTTGCAAGATCAACCTGCGCTGTGTTTTCATTATCTAAAACCTGGAGCCAGGGTAATTTATTGTCCCTGATGCCGGCTTTCCAGGATTGCTTTGCTTTGTTTAAATCATAGGTCGCCTCAGAAGCGATGCCGATGATCTCAAAACCTTTATGGTGGTACCTGTTATATTGTGCGATTAAATTGGGGAAGCTTTTAACACAAGGCCCGCACCATGAACCCCAAAAATCAAGTAGAACATACTTTCCTTTAAGCTTACTTAATGAAACCGGGCGACCAAGGGTATCTGACTTTATAAAGTCGGTAGCCGGTTTATTCAACCGGTTTAGCGCATTGATCCTGATGCGTTCCTCGATAAATTTCCCATATTGAGTGCGCTTATAATTATTTTTTAACCCTGAATATGCCTTATTCAAACCCGCATCGTCAAATTTACTCACGATATCCTTTAGAAAATATACACTTAAAAAATTCGAAGGATGTGCTTTGATATAGTCATTCTTTAGAGAATCGCTAAGACCGTAATTCCGGATGGCTACGTTGCCGGGATGCAGCAGTACCTCTGTTGCCTTAGTACTAAGATAAGCAGTAGCTGTATAACGCGATGCCGATAACTGTTCTTGTGCAAACCTGCTGAATTTTAGTCTCAGATCCCCCCATTCACCATTTAATCCACCGGTTACATCTGCTAAGACAATGCTGTCTGCATCCCCTTTAATGTCAATGCGGGCATTATTTAAAATAATCTCTACAGGAGGTGAGGTGATGATCCTTTTATAACCTGGAGCAGCAGCAAAGCTAAGATTAGGATTTTTAACCCTTAAAAAGGCGACAACAGGTTCTGTTAATTTGCCTTTAAAAGTGATCATGCCTGACTGATTTGCCCGGGCACTGTCAATTACTTTTTGATCACCTACGGTATAAGACAATTCAACAGAATGTCCAGCCAGATGATCGAGACTCAAATTGATAACGTAACCAGATTGAGCCAGCAAAAGCTGTCCGGAAGATAAAATGAATAGAATAATTAAGAAATACTTTTTCATGATTAACGATTGAACTATAAAGTTAGTCAATAAAAAGTAAACCACCTAGTTATTTAGTTAAACAAGCTATTGATGTTTAAATGTGATAAAGAATCAATAAATAAGTATGCTATCGGGAATAAGATCCCTGTATCGTATTCGATGAACCTATAGATGTGGTGAAAAATGGATCAGGCACTTGCGTGATAAATATTATTCAGCTTTTTATAATTAAAAATATAATCCTTAGGAGAACTTCCGATCACACTTTTAAATACCCTGTTAAAATTAGTGATGCTATTAAAACCAGCATGATAAGCTACCCCGGATATGCAGTCCGCTTTTTTACCTGAGATCAGGTTTTTACAAGCCTCATTGATCCTTACTTCATTCAGAAAAGAGATGAACTTGCGCCCGGTATGTTTTTTAAAGTACCGGCAAAATGCCTGAGGGGTCATGTATGCAACATCAGACACATTTTCAAGGGTGATCGGGGTATTGTAGTTCTGCATAATAAAATTCAGAATATTGCTTAGCCTGATTCCCTCATTGTCAGAAATATCTGATGAATAGATGGCAGGACAAAGCGGCTCAGCATCCTCAATAGCCATAAAATTATCAAACAGCTCTAAAAAATTAAACAGCAGATCTGTACCCACCGATTGATGCACTGACAGCAATTTATCGGCTATTTGCTTGGAATACGCAGTAGGTATCTTAAATCCATGCTTATTGTTTTGAAGAAAGGTTTTGGAACTTCGCATCTCTGGTAAATTAAATAAGGAAGCCATAACACCCTGCGGATTGAAATACAAAGAACAGGCCCTGATCAGTTTACCGCTATCAGACACAAAATATTCCGGATTGCTTTTAAACACATGCGGCAGGTTGGCACCGATCATAAAAATGTCCCCCGGCTGAAAAGCATGCATATTGTTCCCGGCAATTAAAGTTCCCTCCCCTTCCTGGATCCACGTGATCTGACATTCATCGTGGCGGTGAAGGTGGGGATAAAAGTGAGGCTTCTCAACTTGCTCAGATATAACACTTTTATCATCCGGCACTAGCAGTGTAAATGGCAATACTTTCATAATATTTAGGTTTGGTTCGGTTTGATATCTGAATATACGAATATTAACAGAAAAATCAATAAACACAGACACATCGGCTAAAATCTGGCTATAATCAGCCAATTTCAGGAGGCACATCCGGGAAATCACAAAAACACAACAAGCTACAACACCAAAAACAAGAATAATTATCAATACCTGGGCCGATCAGCCCTTTAACATCAATATAAATTACCTCGACGGCAAAAAAGCCTGAATGTCAATCTCCGTTTTTTGGCCTGTCATGATCTGACTCACCAATAAACCGGTTGCAGGACCAAGGCTCAGTCCCATCATACCATGACCTGCGGCCACCACCAGGTTATGCAGTTTAGCGCTTCGTCCAATATAAGGTAAACCATCAGGCGATGACGGCCTGAAACCATACCAAACATCTTTCAATACTGGCAGCTCAGGCTTTAGATCAGGGAAATATTCAGGTACCGATTCTACGATCCCTTTAACCCGGTTCATATTCACTTTACTGTTGATCTTTGCGATCTCCATCGTTCCGCCATAACGGATCTGACCATTCATTGGGGTAATGGCCACACGTGCTTCACACAGTAACGCCGGGATGGTCATACGCCGGGCGGGCTCATCTTCCATGAAGGAGTACCCTTTGCCAGGCATCAGCAAAACATTCAGTCCCATCATCCTGGCTACTGCCGGCGACCATGAACCGGCAGCAAGAACATATTGATCAGCTTTCCATACCAATTCACCAGTATGTACCGCACTAATCTGATAACCCGCAGTATCAATCCGGGTAACTTCATGGTCCCGCACAATCTTTACCCCTTGTTTTTCGAGGTATTGAAGCAGCGTCTGCATCAGTTTTACCGGATATAAATGCGCATCGCAGCGGTAATGTACCGCACCCAATACATCAAGCTTCAGCATAGGCTGTAAGGCCTTACATTCAGCAACGCTCAATACCGCCATATCCAGTCCCAGTTCAACAGCCCTTTTAGCCAGATGGGCTTCTTCTTCCGCAGCCTTGTCGGTCTTATAAAAAGCGAGGATGCCATTTTTAGTGAGCCCAAAATCAAAACCAGGCTCCTTAGCCAGATCTTCAAACAACTTCCTGCTCAGCAGCGAAAGGTCCCTTAAGGGAACAGCCGACTCCGCAACATGCCTTTGGGTTGATTTCTTCAGGAACCTGATCCCCCATGCCGGAAGGCCACCGCCTAAAGCCGGCTTTACATAGAACGGGCTTTTGCTGTCAAACATCCACCGGATGCCCTGTCTGATCATACCTGGGGCAGCCAATGGCACAAAGTGACTCGGTACGATCATACCCGCATTGCCAAAAGAACAGTTGTCAGAGATATCACCTTTATCGATCACTGTAATCTGATGTCCCTGTTTGCTGAGATAATAAGCAGAACTCAGCCCGATTATCCCAGCCCCAATAATTAGTATCTCAGCCATATTATTTAATGTTTTAAATCACCTGAAAACCGTACGCATACGGATCATTGTTGTCTATTTTGATGGTATTGTAACCGTATACCTTTGCCCATCCTTCTATACTTGGAATGATGGCATCGTACTTGTCCATCTTTACCACATCCTCCACTTTGCCGGTAAATTTGCTGCCTATAATGCTTTCATGAATAAACAGGTCGCCCTTTTTAAGTTTCCCCTTAGCATACCACTGTGCCATACGGGCAGAGGTACCTGTACCGCAAGGAGAACGGTCGATGGCCTTATCCCCATAAAAAACTGCATTTCTTGCTGTAGACGAAGGATCAATCGTATCTCCCGCCCATAGAATGTGACTGCAGCCATTAATGGTCGCATCCTGGGGATGCACAAAGTTATATTGCGCATTGATCCGTTTACGGATCACCTGGCTCCAGCTGATCAGCTGCGAAGCCGTAAAGTCCTGTATGCCTTTAAAGTTTTCCTGCGGATCAACAATCGCATAAAAATTACCCCCATAAGCCACATCAAAAGTAAGCATGCCCAGATCCGGACACTCCACCTGCAGATTTTCTGCGGCCAGATAAGCCGGCACATTACGCAGTTTTACGGACGTTACCCGGTTATCCTTTTCCTGGTAATCGATCAGTACAAGCCCGGCAGGAGCTTCCATACGGATTACTCCGGGTATTTTAGGCTGAATGAGACCTTCTTCGATGGCTATCGTAATGGTGCCAATCGTACCATGCCCGCACATCGGCAGGCATCCGCTGGTTTCAATGAACAAAACGGCAATGTCATTCTCAGGGTCATGCGGCGGATACAGAATGCTGCCCGACATCATATCATGCCCCCTCGGTTCAAACATCAAACCAGTTCGGATCCAGTCATACTCCCGAAGAAAATGCTGACGTTTCTCACTCATATTTTCCCCTTTAAGGATGGGACCTCCTCCTGCTACCAGACGTACCGGATTTCCACAAGTATGTGCATCTACACAAAAGAAAGATTTACTATCCATTAGTCTTTGGTCCAGTTGTTATCTACCAGTCTGAATATATTGAGGGGATTTCCATCTTTTAATGCATCGGGAAGCAGCGCATTGTCCCAGTCCTGCCAGGCCATAGGCCGTACAAAACGCAACACTGCTGTAGCACCCACCGAAGTAAACCTGGAATCATTGGTTGCCGGAAATGGCCCTCCATGCTGCATCGCAGCACAAACTTCTACGCCTGTAGGTACCCCGTTTAAGATCAGGCGTCCGGCTTTATCGCTCAGGGTCCGGATCAGATCTGCATGGTCTTTCAGCTCGGTCTTTTCCGCCATCACCGTAATGGTCAGCTGACCATCTAAAACGGCCGCCACAGCATCAAGCTGCTTAGTATCGTCAGCCACAACCAATAAGGAGTATGGTCCGAAGACCTCTTCCCGCAGCCTGGGATTGTTTATAAAATCTAAGGCATGTACGACAGCAACCCTGGCTAGTGCCTGGTTTGAAACATCAGGCCTTAATTTTACAGAGCTGCCTAACAGCAGCACCCCTTTTTCAACCAGGGCCTCATCAGAACGTGTATTGAAATTCGCACAAATACCGGGCGTAAGCATCGTTGCTGATAGGACCTCAGCAATAGCCGTTTTCAATTGTTTGACAAAAACATCCAGTGCAGGAGACTGTATTGCCAGCAGCAGACCGGGATTGGTACAAAACTGTCCCGCACCAAGGGTGATAGAACCGGCATACATATCAGCCATTTTAACAGCCCTGCTTTCCAATGCTGCCGGCAGCAGGAATACCGGGTTAATGCTGCCCATTTCTGCAAATACAGGAATTGGCTCTTTGCGCTGCTGTGCAATCTGTACCAGCGCCATACCTCCTTTAAACGAACCGGTAAAAGTCACTGCTTTGATAGCTGGATGCGCCACCAGTGCAGCACCAATCTGGTAACCGGAATCAAAAAGAATAGAGAAAACACCTTCATGCAGGCCCGTTCTTTTAACCGCACGCCCGATAGCCTGACCCACTAAGGCACTTGTTCCGGGATGTGCCGGATGTGCTTTTACAATAACAGGGCAGCCCGCAGCCAATGCAGACGCCGTATCACCACCGGCAACAGAAAATGCCAGAGGAAAATTACTTGCACCGAATACAACCACCGGGCCAACAGGAACCAGCATCCTTCGGATATCAGACCTGGGTAACGGTTGCCGGTCTGGCTGTGCCCGATCAATGATGGCATGGACCCATGATCCTTCTTCTGCCTGGCTGGCAAACATCCTGAGCTGACCGGTAGTACGGCCTACCTCCCCCTGTAAACGGCCAACAGGCAAACCACTTTCTGCTGCTGCCCGGATAACAAGATCATCTTTGATCCATTCTATTTCTTCTGCAATGTTTCTTAAAAAGACCGCTTTCGCAGCCGCAGAAACCTGCTTATAACTTTGATGTGCTGCCAGCGCGGCAGCGACAGCAGCTTCAACATCGGGATAGGTGGCATTCAAAAAATCGCCTGCAAGGCTTTCACCTGTTGCAGGGTCTATTGCTTTAAAGCTCGTGCTGGTTTCACTCATACGGTATGGGTTTCTAATATGCCCCAGCTATTTTCCGGTAAAACCGGACGATCGGCAAGCGCATCGCTGATGATCTTTATTACGCGTTCACGCTCTTCGCCTTTGAGCTTCAACCTCGGCGCCCGTACATTTTCAGTACCAATACCGGTAGCCGTCTCTGCCAGTTTGATATATTGTACAAGTTTGGGATGAATATCAAGCTCAAGAACAGGCAAAAACCAACGGTAGATCTTTAAGGCTTCCGCAATCCGGTTTTCTTTGACCAGGCGGTATATAGCCACCGTTTCTTTAGGAAATGCATCCACCAAACCCGCAACCCAGCCATCAGCACCCATCACCAGGCTCTCCATCGCCAATGGATCTACACCGGTAAAAATCTTAAACCTGTCACCAAAGCGGTTGATCATCCGCGTAACATTAGAAACATCCCGCGTAGATTCCTTTACCGCCTGGATGTTACTGTATTTAGCTAGTTCCTCAAACATATCAAGGGTAACAGCTATTTTATAATCCACCGGGTTATTGTAAATCATGATCGGTAATGTGGTGCTTTCTGCAACCGCTATAAAAAAGGTCAGCGTTTCTTCAATATCTGCATAGTATCGCATAGGGGGCAAAAGCATCAGTCCGCCGGCACCAAGTTCCTTCGCCTTCTTTGCCGTTTCTATAGCAGCTTTAGTGGTAGCCTCTGCAATGTTCAGCAATACCGGAACTTTACCGGCAACCAGCTTAACGGTGTGCGCCAATAACTCAAATTTCTCCTCGTTAGTAAGCACACTTGCTTCTCCAAGTGATCCGCCAAGGATCAACCCTTCAGCACCCGCCTCCAGCTGGGCGGCAATGTTCTTATCAAAAGCATTAAAATCTAATTGATCTTCGTCTGTGAATTTAGTTGTTACAGCGGGGAATACGCCTGACCATTTTATACTCATAGTTTTATAGTGTTAATAGTTATTTATTGTGATGACAGCTTAAAACAATACAAAAATAGACCTAATCACTGCTAAAGAATACTCTTAAATTAACCCATTCAAACCATAAATATACCAAATGTAAAGACGGTTAAAATGCAGATAAGATCTGCCCATTCTCAGGAAGAATTATTTTTATAAATCAGCGCGGACTGCTATAAGCTACCCGCACCTGTTTCACATAATACATTTTCTCAATAACCCCCGGACTAAACAACGTATCCTGACCGGGCTTTAGATCAGCAGTCTGCCAGTTTTGTGCAGGCACAATCCGTAACGCCCCATTGTCACCATGAAGTGCCAAAGGCAGGTTAAAACCATTGATACAGTTGGTGTACCGGTAGCTGAGCTTGCTGCCTTCAATCTGATACTCCAGTACCGGAACCTGTACCGTACGCAGGTACTGATCAAATACCTTACTGTAATCAAATTTGGCTTTCTTAGAAATGTACGCTTCTACATCAGCAGAATTAACCGTTTGATGGTAAAACACCTGGTTAAGACCCCGTAAGATCTGCCGGAACGACTCATCGTCATTCATACCATGTCTGATGCTGTGCAGCAGGTTCCCTCCTTTAGGATACATATCACCACTTCCCTGTGCATTCACCTGGTAATCCGCAAGGATCGGCTTATCGTTCCTGATGCCTTTCCGTATTCCGTAATTGTACTCATCTCCGGCAGTTTTTCCAAAGTGATAATCCACAAACAGACTTTCACTATAATTCGTAAAACCTTCATGAACCCACATATCAGCAAGGTCATTGCTGGTGATGTTATTGCCAAACCATTCATGTCCGCTTTCATGGATAATGATAAAATCCCATTTCATGCCCCAGCCATATCCGGAAGCATCACGGCCAAGATAGCCGAACTTATATTTGTTACCATAAGATACGGCAGACTGGTGTTCCATTCCGGTATGAGGTGCATCAATAAGCTGGTAGCCATCCTTGTAAAAGGGATAAGGACCAAACCAGTATTCCATACTCTTAAACATTTTACGGACCTGATCTGGCATATACGCCGTGGCCTTTGCAAGGTTATAGTCAAGCACCCAATAGTTCACATCCAGCGGGCCGCCCTCCCCGTTATAAACCTCATTAAAGTTCACATATTTCCCAATGTAAGGAATGAGACAATAGGTACTGATCGGGCTTACCACATTATACTTGTACGTGGTTGTACCATCGTTATTGTTCTTTTTGTACTGGAGCCTTCCATTAGCAATAGCAGTTAAGGTATCAGGAACGGTCATGGTTAAAGAAGCTCCCAGATCAGGCTCATCGCTTTGATGATCCTTATTCGGATACCAGACAGAGGCTCCCAGACCCTGACAAGCTACAGTCATCCATGGACGTGATAGTGAATCAAGGCCAAATATAAATCCACCGTCCCAGGGTGCCCGTATCGCCTGGTGCACTTTCCCATGATAATAGATCATAACCTGATTGGTCTGCGCCGCTTTTTGCGGAGGCACTTGTACATACCATACACTTCCTTCCCTGGTAAATTTTAACGGCGTCTTTTTATTATACAGCACACTGTCTATGATCAATGGATCTTTAAGATCGATCTGCATCCGGATACTTCCATTATTGCGGGCAACCACTTTATAGACAATCGCATTTGATCCGGAAATACTTTTTGCATTAAAGTCAGGAGTAACAGCCAGTTCATAACGCTGAACATCCCACCAGGTACGTTCAGGGGTCAGGCTTCCCCTTAGGGTATCGGCATGGCTGTACTTCGCATTTATTTTGCTGATCTGTGCTATTGAAACCGTGGAAAGAAAGCAGGCCAGCAAAGCAATAACAACAAGTTTATAATTTAATCTCATATAGCGGGATTGTGTTTTTTAAGGATGAATAACAAATAATTAATACGCAGATGCCCTCAACTGCTCTACTTCATCAACAGAAAGCGCAAGTGGCTTACCCAACATGTCTGAACCATTTTTAGTAATCACAAAATCATCCTCTACGCGAACTCCTCCAAACGAACGATATCGGTCCGCTTGTTCATAATTGATAAAATCAGAGAAACGGTTTTCAGACCGCCACAGATCGATCAGTTCAGGAATAAAGTAAACACCAGGCTCTACAGTAAGCACATAGCCGGCCTCCAGTTCCTTACCGAGCCGAAGGGATTTTAACCCAAATTGGGTGGTGTTTTTTTGCAGCTGATCCGAGTATCCTACATATTGTTCTCCAAGGTCTTCCATATCGTGCACGTCAAGCCCCATCATGTGTCCGGTGCCGCACTGGAAAAACAGGGCGTGGGCACCTGCAGCAACAGCCGCCTCCGGATCACCTTTCATGAACCCCAGATCTTTAAGCCCTTTGGCCAATTGCAGGCAGGATGTCAGATGAATATCCAGATACCGAATTCCAGGCTTCAAAGCCGCTACAGCTGTGCGATAGGCATCCAGTACCACGTTATAGAGTTCCTTTTGCTGCGAACTGAAATGCTTCCCTGCCGGAAACGTACGGGTAAGGTCGCCCGCATACCCCATGGCCGTTTCCGCACCCGAATCATTCAGCACAAGATCTCCTTCCTTTAATACATTACCGTGATAATGATTGTGCAGGATCTGCCCATTCACAGTTAATATGATCGGGTAAGCAAGGTTACCACCTGTACTCAAAGCTTTCTGATGGATTGCCGCAGCAATTTCACTTTCTTTCATTCCAGGCCGGGCCATCTGCATCGCGACCAGGTGCATATCTGCAGAGATAGCTGCCGCCGCATTAAGCTCTACAAGTTCCAGGTCAGATTTGACCGAGCGCTGTTTAACTACAGCTTTTATAAATGCGGCAGATGCATGGTTCGGCGCATCAGCGGGACTAAATCTAAAAAGCTGCGCAAGGAGGATCTTATTTTCCGAACGGTACGGCGGCAGAAAATGTACGTTACGCTGCTTTGTTCTTGCCTTCAGAAGGTAATCATAAATGCCGCTGCGCGGAACGACATGCACCACACCAGAATCATCTGCTTTCTCCCGCAATGTTTTTTGCCTTCCCATCCATACCACATCATCCATAGTCATCTCGTCGCCAAAGACAGTGCATGTCCCCATATCAATGTCTATAATTGCTGACAACCCCGGAGATTGAATCCCAAAGTAATATAAGAAGGTGCTGTCCTGCCTAAAATGATAGGTGTTATCCAGGTAATTCATCGGGCTTTCTTCATTCCCTAAAAAAAGTAAAATACCAGAACCAACCGCTTCACTAAGCCTGGCCCTTCTATTCCTGTATTCTTTTTTATCAAACATAGATCTTAACTGATTCACAAATTTTAAAAGAAATATAACCAAAAACCGGGACAATACCCCGAATGGTTAAAATACGAAGAGCATTGGACAAATAATGGGTAAACCCAAATAACAGAGGTAAAATCCGGGTAATTGCTGTGAATTATAAAGTAGCATTAATATGATTTCATGACTAGGTTTATATTTTTCTAATCCCAGTTACCAATGAAGGCAATACATTTAAAAAATCTGCTCATTGCAGGACTTCTTTACTCCGCGGCTTATGCACAATCTTACGTTCCTCAATATAACGATGCACGGCTAAAAGTAAAATCGGCCGTACCGATAAAAGCATATTCATTTGACCTTAAAGAGGTACAATTGCTGGAAAGCACGTTTAAGACCGCAATGAAAGCAGATGAAGCCTTTCTTTTTAAAATTGAGCCAGACCGGTTGCTATCCGGTTTTAGGGAAAATGCCGGACTAACCCCTAAAGCTAAAAAATATGGAGGCTGGGAATCAGATGGATTGGCCGGACACAGCCTCGGTCACTACCTGTCAGCAATTTCCTTTCATTATGCGTCCACAAAAGACCCTGAGCTGCTAAAAAGAATAAACTATATGGTAAATGAGCTGATGCTTTGTCAGCAAGCCCGTAAATCCGGATACATCGGGGCCATCCCAAAAGAAGATGCCATATGGGCGGAAGTAGCAAAAGGCAATATTAAAACGGGCGGCTTTGACCTCAATGGTGGCTGGGCGCCATGGTATACCGTCCATAAGGTTATGGCTGGCCTGCTGGATGCCTATCTATATACCGGCAGTAATAAAGCATTGGAAACCTGTATAGGCATGGCCGACTGGACCGGAAATACCATTGGAGGTTTGAATGATGAGTTGTTACAGAAAATGCTGTTTTGCGAATATGGCGGCATGGCCGAAACACTCAGCAACCTATATGCCATTACTGCGAATAAAAAGTACCTGGATCTTTCCTATAAATTTTATGACAAAAGAATCCTCGATCCCCTTTCTGAGCAAAAAGATATTTTACCCGGAAAGCATTCCAATACACAAATTCCGAAGATCATTGCCAGTGCACGCCGTCATGAGTTAACCGGGGATAAAAAAGACCTCGACATTGCTAATTTCTTTTGGAAAACCGTAGTGGAAGATCATTCCTATGCAACCGGCGGCAACAGCAACTATGAATATTTAAGTGAACCCAATAAACTGAGTGACAAGCTGACCGACAATACAACCGAAACGTGCAACACCTATAATATGCTTAAGCTCACCAATCACCTGTTTGCTTTAGCACCTTCATCTGCCCTGTTTGATTATTATGAGCGCGGACTATACAACCACATCCTGGCCTCACAGAATCATGAAACAGGCATGATGTGCTATTTTGTTCCGCTAAGAATGGGCGGCAAAAAACATTACAGTTCTGAGTTCCATGACTTCACCTGCTGTGTAGGCACAGGAATGGAAAACCATGTAAAATATAACGAAAGCATTTATTTTAGAGCAGATGATGGAAGTCTGTATGTAAATCTTTTTGTATCCTCCGTATTAAACTGGAAGGAAAAAGGAGTTAAGATAACCCAGAACTCTGCCATACCAAATTCAGATCAGACCACTTTAACGATAAACACGGCCAAAGCCAGCAGCTTTACGTTGTTGCTCCGTAAACCAAAATGGGCAGAAAATGCAGTAATCACAGTAAATGGGCAGACACAAAAGGTTATCCCAAATGCACAAGGCTATTTCAGCATTAAAAGGAATTGGAAAAATAACGATAAGATCGTCTATGTACTTCCACAGGCCCTGTATACAGAAGCAATGCCCGATAATCCGGAACGAAGGGCAGTATTCTATGGACCTTTATTGCTTGCCGGTGTTTTAGGCAATACAGAACCCGATCCGGTACAGGGCGTACCCGTTTTTGTAACCAGCAACAATGATCCTAAAACCTGGATCACCAAAACAAATGCACAATCCTTAACATTTGCCAGCAACAGTGCAGGGAAACCTGCTCAAGTATCCTTCATTCCGTTTTATGAAACAAAGAACCAATATTATAGTGTATACTGGGATGTTTTTACACCAGAGAAATGGGTAAGCCAGGAGAAGCTATATGCTGAAAAAAAGCTTAAAGAAAAGGAAACAGAACTTAAAACCGTTGATTTTATCCGCCTGGGAGAAATGCAGCCGGAACGCGATCACAACTTTACCGGAGAAAAAATTCAAATGGGCGAAGATCACACTAAAAAATGGAGATCAGCCTATGATGGCGGCTACATGCAGTTTACAATGAAAACAGATCCTGAACTGCAAAACGTACTGATAGGTACCTATTGGGGAATGGACAACCGGGGACGGAACTTTGAGATTTGGATAGACGGAGAAAAAATAGCTGCGGAAGACCTGAATAAATACAAGGACAGTAAGTTTTACGATATTAATTATACAATCCCTGCAACTTTAACCAAAGGAAAACAGCAGGTAACCGTTAAGCTCGTGCCCAAAGAAAAGAACAGTGCCGGACCAGTTTATGGCATCCGCATAGTCAAAGAAAAATAATTTCAATTTAAATAACCATAACTTAACAACCGTAAATCCAAAATAGACAAAGAATCATTGTTAAACAGTTAAAATACAGCGAATACCTGCTAAATTCCTGATCATTTTAATCAATACTCCTGGTTAAATTTGAGTTGCAACTAAACTCAAAACAATGAAAAATCTTTATCTATTTTCTGCTATTTTTTTGATCATCGCATTGGCTTGTACCAAGAAAGATCCAGGTCCGGAATTTCAGGAAGAAGTGATCATTGAAGATTTTGGAGAAGAGCCGCAAGCCAGAGAACCACTGGACATACCGGCAACTGAAATCTCCCTCTTCAAAATTCCTACCAGCTATTACAAGAAATATGTAATGCTCGGAACTACACTTGAAAACAGCATTCCCATTGTGAGCGGTGCCGGTGTAAGTGACAACGCCCTGCAGCAGGCAAAGGTTCAATGTATGGTGATCACGAATACCTTGCCCACCCCCGTACTGAACATGCTTAGGCAGCAGCGGATCTTTATTGTGATCTTCGGAAACAATGAATATCCAAATGTCATTCCGGGATGGGATCCAAATCTGGATGCAACCAGGTACGCTGGCGGTTATGGCCCGAACATGCCGGGAGCAAGCTGCGGGCTCCATGAAGGGGATATCCTGAATAACTCTTCCGACAGGTATCCCAATGAGAATATCGTGATCCATGAATTTGGTCATGCTGTAAAGAACTTTGGCTTAGAAAAGCTATATCCAACCTTTAAGAAGCAGGTAGAAGACATCTGGAACAGGGCTAAGGTTAAAGGGCTATGGAAAAACACCTACGCCATCACAAATCCTGAAGAATATTGGGCAGAGGGCATTCAAAGCTATTTCAACCTCAACGCAAGAGCCCCCGAAGCCGGAGATGGCACACACAATCATGTGTCTACAAGAGATGTCTTTAAAACGTACGATCCCGAATTCTACGAGCTGATCCATAGTATCTATGGCGGGGCCACACTTCCGCCATCGGTAAAATAACCTGAACCGGTCTAAACAAACTAAATCTAATCTTTTTGATGATGAAAGAAAAATACTTAATTACACTGCTCCTATGCTTGCTGTTGTCCGTAAAAGCGTCCGCGCAAACTACGGTGACAGGCACGGTAAAGGATGAAAAGAACCTCCCTGTTCCAGCAGCCACAGTCCTGGTAAAGGGAACAAAAAATACCGTCATGACCAATGAGAATGGTAAATTTTCAATCTCTGCCCCGGCAGATGCGATATTGGTGGTAAGCTCTATCGGTTATGCAAAAATGGAGTATAAACTAGCTGGCCGGAATGCAGTAACCATTACACTCGAAGAGTCAATGAGTGATCTTAATGACGTGCTCGTTGTGGGTTACCAAAAAATAATCCGGAGAAAAAGCACCTCAGCAATCTCCAGTATTTCATCCAAAGAACTGGCCAATCTCCCATCATCCAGCTTCGACCAGCTGCTGCAGGGCAGATTATCCGGCGTAAATGTTCAAAATTTCTCGGGAATGCCCGGAGCATCGCCAACCGTATCCGTGCGCGGAACATCCGCAGTAAACCTCGACTACGATGAATACAATGTATTGAGCTCGCCGCTGTATGTAGTAGATGGCGTTCCACAACCTGCAGAAACCTTTGTATCTCCAAATACGGGTACAGGAACCAATTACCTGGCAGGGATCAACCCTAACGACATTGAATCAATCGATGTACTAAAAGATGCGTCGGCAGCAGCAATCTATGGATCAAGGGCTGCCAATGGGGTAATCCTGATCACCACAAAAAAAGGAACGAGTTCTGAACCCAAGGTGATGGTTTCCTTTTACGGCGGTTTAACGCAAAGACCAGAATTGAGAGATGTAACCCTCGGATCTACAGAAAGACGCCAAAAGATGGCCATATTATTAAACCAGCTGGACTATGCCGGTCAAAAAAACTTACCTTATATACTAACAGATAGTTTAAACCCGGCATTTAATGCAAATACCAACTGGCAGGATATGTTTTACCGGGAAGGGATCATCAAGAACGCAGACGTAAGTTTGTCGGGCGGCGGAAATGGCGGCATGACCTACCGCTTCAGTTCCGGCTTTTACGATGAAGAAGGAATTATAAAAGGTACAGGATTTACACGGTATAGCATGCGCTTAAACCTGGCCTCTAAAGCGCTGAACCAAAAGCTGACCATTAATCCCATCATCTCCTTCTCCAGGTCTGACCGGGCAAGGGGAAATGGAAACAATGCGAGTCCGATTTCACTAAGTGCAGGATCTATGCCGTCGTCATTACTGAACCTGTCTTCCAGCAAAAGAGATTATTACCTGGGCAAGTATGATGAGAGCATCGATCAGAATACCAGCAACCAGCTTACTGTGAATTTCAACCTGGGGTATGATTTTAGCAAGAAATTTAAGTTTACCTCACAGTCATCCTATATCGGTAACTCGGCAAGAAGGGACCAGAGCAGTACGAATATATTAGAAAATAACCAGGGTAATTATTCCTACTCCTATGCAGACAATTCAATCGGTCTGCTCACTTCAAATTTCCTGACCTTTTCAGATGAGTTCAATAAACACAGCCTCAGCATAGTTGCAGGTCAGGATATCCAATACAACCAATCCAGGTATACTACCGCTTCCGGCGCTCATGGGGCATCAGATTATATCCAGGTGATACAAGGGTTTCAGCAAGCCAATATCAGTGCCTATTCAGATTACAATGCAGAGGGGCTCCTGTCCTACTACGGCAGGCTGTCTTATGATTACAACAGCAAATACCTGTTGTCTATGAGCGCACGTACAGACGGATCATCCCGGTTTGGCAAAAATAACAAATGGGGTTTCTTCCCGGCAGTATCTGCAGGATGGCTCCTTTCTGAAGAAAACTTTATAAAAGACAACTTTGGGAAGATCTCCATGATCAAAATACGGGGAAGTATAGGAACCACCGGATCCCTTCCAGGTCAGAATTACCTTCAATACAGTCTTTACAATGTCAATGCAGGCGGATATACGGGTAATGGTGATGCCACTTCCTACAATGGAGTTACCGCAATCACCCCAAACTTTTACAACGGGGTTGCCCAGGACAACTTAAGCTGGGAAAAATCCATGCAATGGAACTTCGGAACAGATGTCGAAATTAGCGATGGAAAATATTCGTTCTCATTTGATGTCTTTAACAAAGAAAATACATTTAAACTATTTAGTGTAACCCTTCCCGTAACCACCGGCTATGACATGGCATTAACCAATGCCATTGGGGTTCGTAACTCTGGTGCCGATGCCACAATAGCGGTTAATCCGCTTTCCAGACAAAGTGCCATCAAATGGAATTCAAGACTGAACATTTCTTACGTGAAGAACAAGATCATGAGCCTGCCAAATGGCGGACGTGACCTGGTACTAAGCGGCGGCCGTTTTGACAAGTCGCATATTCTAAGCGTTGGACAGCCGATCAATGCCTTTTACCTGTACCGTACCAGGGGAGTATTTGCTACCGATGCAGATGTTCCGGTTAACCCCTATACCGGAGACCGTTACGGTGCTGCAGGAAACGCATTCAGGGCCGGGGATTTCTATTTTGAAGATGTAGACGGCGATTATAATATAGATCCTTTTAATGATGGTATAAACCCCGATAAGGTTCCAATTGGAGATCCAAATCCAAAATGGACGGGCGGTTTTAGCAATTACATCTCTTATAAGAATTTCGGACTCAACGTGTTCTGTACCTTCGCATTTGACCGCGATGTACTCAACCTGTTTGAATCAGATCAGTTCTCCAATTCAGCATCAGGAAATGCAGCCAATTTCGCCAATTTCTCTACGCCTGATCTGGACAAGATCAACATCTGGAGAAACCCGGGCGATAATGCCACCTATGCCAAATATGAGATCGGCAGCTATAGATACTATTATGCCAGTTCACAGACCTTCTTCCTTGAAAAAGGAGGGTACTTCCGTGTTAAAAGCATCACGCTTTCTTATGACCTCAACCAACCGGCAATCAAACGGCTGGGACTCGGAAGATTAAGGTTCTGGGCTACAGCAGATAATGTAGCCGTATTCCAGCAATCTAAAAAATTACCCGATGCAGAAGCGGTAAACCCGTATGGAGAATACAGTGGTGCCGGCTATCCCATTCCAAAAAAATTCACACTGGGACTTGAAGTTCAATTCTAAAATTAAGATCATGAAAAGCAAACACATCCTAAAAATATTCATGTGCACTTTAGTTACGGGCACAATCCTTTTCAGTTCCTGCAAAAAATTAATGGATCAGGAACCGCGAAATTCAACATATGACCAGGTATTCTGGCAAAATTCAAAGGACTGCGAAAGTGCCCTTGCCGGAAATTATGCACTCCTGAGAGATGTAATGACCAGCGGAACATTTTACACCAGTCCCCGGTATTATATGTATGGCGATGCCGTATCCACCTCTTATTTAACCCTGCAGTATTGGGGAGACGGGCTTGAATACATCCAGAACGGAGACATTACCGGTGCTTACAACCTGAATTCACTGGCCAACTGGACCAAATACTATAAGGCAATTGCGATGTCTAACCTCATTTTAAATAAGATTCCATCCGTTCCTGATGAAAACCTGAAAGACATATCCAATCCCGTTAAATTCAAACAAAAGATCATTGGTCAGGCACTGTTTATCCGTGCATTGTCGTATTTCATGATGACACGCGTATGGGGAGATGTACCGCTGGTAACCACCATTGATGAAGACCCGATCACCGCAAAACACCTTGCAAGAAGCCCTAAAGCAGATGTAATGAAGCAGATAGAAGCAGATTGTCATGAAGCGGCAAAAAATTTGATCTGGGGAAATACAACAGCGGGCGAAGCCAATGTTACTGCAAATAAAGGATCCGTATATGCGCTTTTAGCCCATTTATACTTGTGGCGGGCCACCATGACCGATGCCAGGTCCGCCACTCCGAACATGACAGACGTAAACAGCGCAGATACGACCATAACCAGAATTATGGAAGATGGCGGATATGCCTTAACCGATACCGCAAATTATTACAGCACGTTTATAGGACGCTCCCGGGAAGGAATATTTGAGATCAATGCCAGTGAGGATTCAAGAGAAGGATCAAACTCAAGCGTAGCAAACATGTTCCTCAGAACGGCCAATATCGCGTACAACAACAACAATTCAAGAGCTTACGTAACACCCAGATATTTTACCACACACTTTTTTGTCAATAAGGTTACCGAAGGATGGGTATGGAATGAAGTAGCCTGGGCCTGGGAGTGGAAGTCTGTGGTCACTAAGGAAACAGACACAAAGGATATCCGCTTTAGAAAGAATTTTACGGATATCAATACCGACAGGCCAACCTGTATCAAATACAGCAATGTGATCTATAGAAATCCAGGTCAAAAACTGGATGCCTATGTCAGCAACAACATCATTGTTTTTCGCCTGTCAGACATGCGCCTTCTTCAGGCAGAGATTGCACTGTATAAAAACCAGGTCAATACAGCAACAACCATCATCAACGAGTTCAGGACCAGAAATGGCGCAGATGTAAGTAACCAGCTGCCCAGCGGATTAACCAAAGATGCCGTGATGAATGAATACGTATTGGAGCGCGGAAAGGAACTTTATCTGGAAGGCCATATCTTCTACGACCTGCTAAGAACACGAAAATATGAAGATTTTGTACCCTGGCTTACAAGCTCCAGATTTAATCAGGAAGGCTATTACTGGCCGGTATATCCTGCACTGTTCAGCAACAACAACTTATTGACACAAACCACGTATTGGAGGGGTAAAATTTAACACTACAGCTATGACAAAGAATATAAGAACAGCATTCATTCTGCTGCTTGCAGTAATCGCACTGGGCGCATGCAAGAAAGACGGTTATATCAATGATGGCGGCATCATCAAAACCGGCCGTGTAAACATGACCACTTACGACTATCTGAAAACCAACCCAAAATTTGATTCCCTGATCCGCATCATCGACAGGGCAGGAATGAAAGATGAAATAAATGGTGACATCACCTTCTTTGCAACCACCAATTACGGAATTGCAGATTATGTACGTGCTAAAAAACAAGAACGGATAGCCGAAGTTGGAGACGAGAATATTTTCTTCAATATCGACAACCTCGATCCGGACGAGTTAAAAGACTCCCTGAAAAACTACATGTTCCAGGGTAAGATCACCCGTAACCAGTTAACCACGGAAGGAAGGTTATTCAACAGCATGCTTGGACCCATCAATGGGATTACCTGGCTGATCAAGCTGAGAAGGACTTACGATTATAGTGATTATTTAGATTATGTAGACTACGTAAACTTTACCAAAGTAATCGGTACGCGGGATGATCTGCTGGCAAATCCAGGTGCAGTGCCGCAAGACAGAAGGGACATATCGCTGGACTGCCAGACGTCGGGGATCATTACAACAAATGGGATCCTGCATGTTCTGACAGACAATCACCGGTTATTTTTCAATGCAGGCAGCCTCGGTAATTAACTTTAAAAATAAATGATATGAAAACTAAATACAGCACCTATATAATCCTTGCCCTTATTGCAATCGGGGCCATCGCCTGTAAAAAGATCGAGAACGGCTTTTTAAGTGATACCATACGGTATAAGAATAACGTCATTTACTGTGTAAAGGGAATGGCCCTCTCCCTGTCAGACCGGATCAATGCAGATGGTTCTACGCCCCCATTCAATTTCAAAATGCTCAACTTAAGGAACAGGCTTACCGGCGCCCCGGCACCCAAAGAATTTAATACCGAATATGAGATCCTTGTCTTTAAGACCGGCATGACCTTTAATCCCGAAACGGATACAACCGTAGCACTGCTGAATGCAAAACGGGAATCTGTGATCAAGGTACCCATGGAGTTTAACCCGGTAAGCGGACAAATTGCATTCAACAGGAGTTCGGGTAACCTTCCCATTGGAGAATATGTTTTTGATCTGGAAGTAAGTAATACCTGGGGAACTAAATTTTATCCGGAGTTTGCACAGATCCATATCATAGAGCCCAATATAGAGGATGTATTTGAAATTACATACCAGGCAAACAATGCCTCAAGCGACACAGAAGTATTTACAGCCATCAAAGCTCCAAAACTTTCCTGCAAAAAGATCTCTAATGAAGGCGCACGCGTCATCTTAAAGATTACCGATAAAACGGGGAAAGCATTTAATCCGCAAAATGGAGAAGTGATCAAACGCGGTGACAGGCCAACATTTGAAAGCCATGCCAAATTTAATAAGGTCATTGCTACAGATACTGCCTTGGTTTGTGACTTTGAAGTAGCACCTTTTCCCCTCGTAAAATACATCACAACAACTACAGACTGGGGTTATTTAATGTATTATAGAATTCCAAAAGCATTTGTCACCATTGACGGCGTACCCAACAATAGCGTAAACCCGTCATTCGGATTCAGGGTAAAAATGGAAGGAACTTATGTAGTAGAAGTGAACCTTACCGATGTGACCAGAAAATAAGATCCCTGCCTCAAATCTGTTCTCTATATTACATCCTAAATTTCTTTAAAAACGATGAAACATTTCTTTTTAATCCTTCTTTGTACCTGGTCTGCATCACTGTATGCACAACAGAACTATAAGCCAGCGCACCAGGAATTGCTCAATTCCTACAAACGTGCTGCAGCAATGGATACAACGGTAACTAAATTAATTACAAGATCCGCTGTACGGGCAAACTGGGCAGCAGACGGCAAAACATTCTGGTACCGTGTTAATTTACCTGGCAATAAAGCAGAATATATCCAGGTGGATGTGGCGGCCCGCACAAAAGCAATCATCGCAGAACCCAAACTTCCGGTACCCGCTCAACGCAGTAACGATCGTTATCCGCGAAGAAATTACGACCAGGGCCGTGCCGAATCACCGGATAAAAAATATACGGCCCTCATAAAAGAAGGAAATATTTATGTGCAGTCACAGGCCAGTCAGGAAGAAACACCATTAACCAAAGACGGAACTATAGCAAAGCCATATGGACGAATGAGCTGGTCGCCCGACAGTAAAACACTCGTAGGCTATAAAACAGATCCAAAAGAAACAGAAAAGGTATATTACCTGCTCAGTGCTGTGCCAGGAACCACCAGGGCAGAACTAAAATCAAATCCCTACATGCAGCCCGGAGAGGATTTTACGAGTTTTGAAATGTTCCTGTTCAATATGGAGAACAAAACCTCAAAAAGGGTAGAAACGGATAAGATCGATTTCTTTGGCACCCCCCAGCTGCACTGGAGAAAGAATGACAATACCTATTTCACCTTCGAAAGGAGAGACCGCGGGCATCAGCGGTTCCGCGTTATCGAAGTAAATACAAAGACCGCCCAAACGAAGAACATCATCGATGAAAAAACCAATACCTTTATCTACGAGCAGCGTATTTTTACCCAATACCTTCCCGAAACCCATGAGCTGATCTGGACCACAGAGAAAGATGGGTACCGGCATTTATACCTCGTAGATGAACGGACTGGAAAAGAAAAGCGCATCACAAAGGGAAATTGGGTAGTCAGGAACATTGACAGTGTAGACCTGATAAAAAGAGAAATCTGGTTCAGGGCAAGCGGAATGGATCCTGCAGAAGACCCCTATAACATTCACTATTACCGCATTGGTTTTGATGGCAGAAAGACGATTGACCTTACCCCTGCAACCGGGAATCACAACCTGAGCTATTCGCCAGACAAGACACATTTTCTGGACACCTATTCGCAGGTCAATGTTGCCCCGGTAACCACGCTGACCAGAACTGCAGACGGCAAAAAAATCATGGATGTGGAAAAAGCAGACCTTTCGGCTTTTTCAGCTTCAGGAATCAGGCTGCCAGAAGTGTTTGTAGCAAAAGGCAGGGATGGAACTACAGACATTTGGGGCATTATGTGCCGGCCTTCTCAGTTGGACAGCACCAGGACCTATCCCGTTATTGAGTACATTTATGCGGGTCCGCAAGACTCGTTCGTACCAAAGACCTTTATGCCTTACAGTGAAATGCAAAGTCTTGCAGAACTTGGCTTTATCGTGGTTCAATGTGATGGTATGGGTACAGCCAACCGGTCTAAGGCCTTTCACGATGTATGCTGGAAGAACCTGGCCGATGCAGGATTTGAAGACCGTATCTTATGGATCAAAGCGCTGGCCGGCAAATACAGCTATCTTGACATTAGCAAAGTGGGCATTTACGGAACCTCCGCAGGCGGACAAAATGCAGGCGGTGCAGTATTGTTCCATCCGGAATTTTACACCTCGGCAGTTGCAGCCTGCGGCTGCCACGATAACCGTGTAGACAAACAGTGGTGGAACGAACAGTGGATGGGTTATCCCGTAGGACCGCACTATGAAGCCCAGTCAAACATTACCAATGCCGCCAAACTAAAAGGAAACCTGATGCTCCTGGTTGGCGAGGCCGACACCAACGTTCCGCCAGAATCTACCTACAGGTATGCAGATGCGCTGATCAAAGCCGGAAAAACATTCGAGCTGATCGTGGTTCCCGGCATGGGCCATAGTGATGGCGGACCTTTTGGCAAGAACAAGAAGCGGGATTTCTTTGTGAAAACGCTTCTTGGTGTTGATCCCCCTAACCGCAATATTGGTGAACTAAATCCATAATCAATTTATACAAGCATGCAAAATAAACTCATACTCATTCTGATGTCAGTTGTATTTACTACCGGGCCATCCATTGCACAAATCAACAGCGTTGCACCGTTCATGTCTGAATACCAGGCGGACAGGATGCTGCTCAGAAAATTTTATACCATAGAAACCGCGCCTGAAACCAGCGAAAGATTACAGTCGCTTTTTAAAGAATATCTTAAAAAAATAGACGAACTGGATTTCAACCAGATGAATAACGGAAGTAAGGCCGATTATATTCTATTTAAAAGAGACTTAAATGAAAGTCTGGCGCTGCAGCAAAGATCAGATCAGGAATTTATGCGGTTAAAGGTTTATTTTCCATTCGCAGATGAAATTTATCAGCTGGAAAAACAAAGCAGACGCGGCACTGCCATGGAAGGCCAGAAAATAGCAGCTCAGCTGAATGAAATTAACAAAACGATTGCAAAGTTAAACAGCAGCCTGGCTTCTGTCCCTCCGTTTGATGAAAGCACCGCAAGGTCTGCCGCGGAGATTGCCAGGGACATTAGAAGTGCAGTCCGGAAAGTATACGATTTTTACAACAATTATGATCCTATGTTTAGCTGGTGGGTATCTGCTACATATAAAGAAACCGACAATTTGCTGCCGGCATATGCTGCAGCATTAGAAAAACACCGTAAAGCATCGGGCACAAATGCACAAAAAATTGAAGGGATTCCAGTAGGCAGAGCTGAAATCCTGAGAAAGCTAAAGTATGAGATGATTGCCTATACCCCGGAAGAATTGATTGAAATGGCCAATAAGGAAATGGCCTGGTGCGATCAGGAAATGCTGCAGGCTACCCGGGAGATGGGATTAAAGGACGACTGGAAGGCTGCACTGGAAAGGGTTAAGAACACGTATGTGGCACCGGGAAAACAACCGGAACTGATTGTGAGGCTTTATCAGGATGCGATCGGCTTCATTAAAACCAACAACTTGATGACGATACCTCCTTTAGCCGAGGAAACCTGGGGAATGATCATGATGACACCTGAAAGACAGCTGGTAAATCCGTTCTTTACCGGCGGAGATGAGATCAGCATCTCCTACCCAACGAGCGAAATGAGCTATGATGATAAAATGATGAGCATGAGGGGAAATAACCCTTATTTTTCAAGGGCTACCGTACAGCACGAACTGATACCAGGCCACAACCTGCAGTATTTTATGGCCAGACGGTATAATACCCACCGACGGTACAACACGCCTTTCTGGATGGAAGGATGGGCACTTTATTGGGAGCTGCTGCTTTATGATATGGGATTTGCAAAAACACCAGAAGAGAAAATAGGCATGTTGTTCTGGAGAAAACACCGTTGTGCAAGAATCCTGTTCTCACTGAATTTCCAGATCGGCAAATGGTCTGCCCAGGAGTGCGTGGATTACCTGGTTGACCACGTTGGTCATGAACGTGCGAATGCCGAAGGCGAAGTAAGACGGTCTGTAGCCTCATGGACCGATCCGCTCTACCAGATTGCATACCTGACAGGCGGCCTCCAGATCATGTCATTAAAAAAGGAATTGGTGGACACTAAAAAGATGACCATCAAAGCATTTAATGATGCCTTTATCCGGGAAAATAGTATGCCCGTTGAAATGGCACGGGCTATACTGACCAATCAACCTTTAGAAAAGAACTTCCAGGCGAAGTGGAAATTTTATAACTAAACCTGAAGAGGCTATTCAAGATCACAAATCATTAGCGGCTATTCAAGATCAAATTCAATAAACAGAATTTAATCTTGAATAGCCGTTAATATAAAGAGGTACTATACTGTCTCTTTGTTTAAATTCTTTGAACGGATCCAATAATAAATTGGAATGCCAATAAGCGTAATAATAAGTCCGGGCCAGGTAAACTTTGGTTTAAAGATAATCAGAAGGATACAAAAGGCTAAGCCCATCAGGATATATAAAACCGGTAAAACAGGATAACCAATTGCTCTGTAAGGACGTTCTGCATCCGGTCTTTTCTTCCTCAGTATAAAGATCCCGGCAATGGTCAGCATGTAGAACACGACCACTACAAAAGAGATCATATCTAAAAGATCGCCATACCTGCCCGTTAAGCACCATAAACTTGCAAAGATACATTGTATCCAAAGGGCGTATCCTGGTACCGAATTGGTGTTTAGCGTACCTGCTTTTTTAAAGAACATCCCATCCTTTGCCATGGAGTAATACACACGGGCTCCCGCCATGATCAGACCATTGTTACAGCCAAATGTAGAGATCATAATCATCACCGCAATGATCAGCGTTCCGGAAGTGCCAAAGATAACCTGGGAAGCCGTTACTGCCACCCTGTCTTTTTCTGCACCAGCTATTTCAGGTAACGTCAGCACCCCGGTGTACATAAGGTTTGCCGCGATGTAAATAATGGTGACTATAAATGTGCCCAGGAACAAGCTCAATCCAATATTGCGTTTTGGATTTTTAACCTCCCCGGCAATAAAGGTCACATTATGCCAGGAATCACTACTAAAGATAGAACCAACCATGGCTGCTGCTACCGCACCAAGTGCAGGCACAAATGTATAGGACACCTTTTCTCCTGAAGGCAGTAATTTGTGCATATCCCAGACATTGCTCCAGTTGGCTTTCCATATTTCGCGGTCTATTGCCCAGAACCCAAAAATAATCAAGCCGCCAAGGCTCAGCAATTTGACCACAGTAAATGAAGTCTGGATCAGCTTCCCACTTTGAATACCACGGGTATTCATATAGGTGAGGAGGATAATCACACAAATGGACAACAGCTGTGCTGGTGATATCGTCATGAATCCAAGATCAGCAACGATTCGATCTTCACTAAATACCGGAAAGAGGTAGGCGGTAAACTTCGCAAATGCAACGCCTACCGCTGCAATGGTTGCCGTTTGGATCACCGCAAAGAAGCTCCAGCCATACAGAAAACTCATTAAAGGGTTATAAGCTTCTTTAAGATATACATACTGTCCGCCGGCTTTCGGAAACATCGCACTTAACTCTCCATAACTCAAGGCTGCAGCAAGTGTCATAAAACCGGTGATCAGCCAAACAAAGATGAGCCAGCCGGAGCTACCCACATTCCTGACAATATCTGCACTAACAATAAAAATACCGGAGCCAATCATGCTGCCGGCAACAAGCATGGTCGCATCCATCAGACCAAGAGATGACTTAAAAGAAGGGGTTGGTTGCTTCATGATATGAGTTATTGTACGGTCCATTCATGGATACCAGACGATTGCTCAACAGGCTGCTGCAATTCAAGCTTCAAAGCTGTTGTAGTCACCGGCTTAAATTTAATTACATTAAATTTATCCTTAGCAATTCCGCTATTGTTCAACACGGATACGGGAAACCAGTTTCCATCTTTTAAATAAAGCACCTTGTAAGACAGCGGGATCCGGCATCCGCCCCATGGCCCGTCATCATACCAGTAAACCTTGGATTCTGACACCGTTTGTTCTTTAACAAAATCATAGCGTACAAACTCTACCGTATTCTTTTTTGGCCACCAGTGTAAATAAGGGTAGTTGGTATCTTTTGAATCAGCAGGCTCGTACTGGTCCTTAATGGCCTCAAGCAATCGTGGGTTGTTTAATGAGGAGCTAACCTTACTGGTAGAAGCAATGGTTGGAGCAGGCTGTGGCCTGGCTGCAGATGCTTCATAAGGAATCCAAACCGTCATATCACTTGGGCCCCGGTTGGCCCAGGTATAATATGGAATTGCCGTAACTGTCTGGTCCTGCTTTAAAAGCGCATCGGTATTCAATTGTCTTTTTGTACTGCTTCCCTGAACCGCCAGTTCAGCAATTTCGTTGAGTTTATCTTTCCTGAATGAAACAGTAGCTTTTGCATTGGGATCAATCATGATGTTTTGAACCAGTCCATCTTTGTTATCCGGACCTTCCAAACAGTAAACGATCGGCCCGCGCTGAAAGGCAAACCTTCCGGCATCATCTTTTACTTTGGCATTTGCAATTACTTTTTGAACCTCCATTGGAAGATCAAGAGTTAGTTTATCCCCTTTTTTCCAGGTTTGATCTACAACAGCATATCCTTTGATCATTTGATAGGCAACCGGTTTTCCATTCAACAACAGGGTTATGGGGGTCTTAACCCCGCCCATATAAGAATACAGATCACCGGGGATGGGAGATTGTGCCGCCCAGCCCGGTACCCGGATATTTAATGCAAAGCGCATTGTTTTTTCCGGATCAATGGCCATTTCAACCTTTCCGCTCCAGGGATATTCCGTAACCTGGGTCAATGCTACCTTACCCGATTTGAGGGTCACACCGGCACTATTACCCATAAACAGGTTTACATACAGATCGTTATTATTCTGTGCATACACATATCCGGGCACAGAGGGCAGGAAACGGGTCATATTAGAAATGCAGCATGCACAGCTAAACCATGCGCTGCGCTGATGCTGGTGCATGGAGGCGAGCGGGTTTGGATAAAAGAACCGGTCTCCGCTGAGTGATACGCCGGACAATAAGCCATTGTACAGCGTCCTTTCCAGCACGTCAATATATTTGGCATCACCATGGAGCAGAAACATACGGCTGTTCCAGTAGATATTTGCAATGGCGGCACAGGTTTCAGCATAGGCCGACATATTGGGTAATTGATAAGCATCACCAAAAGCCTCTCCCGCACCAGTTGCGCCAATTCCTCCGGTAAGGTAAAGCTTTTTGTAAACTACATCTTCCCAGATCCGGTCAATCGCTTCCAGGTATTTTTCATCTCCCGTCAGTGCGGCAACATCAGCCATTCCAGTATACATATAGGTGGCACGTACCGCATGTCCTATGGCAGTATTCTGATCGATCACCTTTGCATTTGCCTGATTGTAGGCCGTGCCTTTAGGACCTCTCACATCCAGAAAGAACTTAGCAAGGTCCAGGTATTTCTTATTCCCGGTGATCCTGTACAAACGAACAAGGCCGATCTCTACCACCTGGTGTCCGGGGTAGATCTGAAGCTTACCGGGACCGAAGTCCTTCACCAGCAGATCCGCATTTTTGATCGCAATGTCCAGCAGGGATCTTTTACCGGTAGACTGGAAATGTGCTGCCGCAGATTCAAATAAATGTCCCGAGTTATACAGCTCATGGCTGAGGTCTTCTTCCTTTTCCCATCTCTTGGTCCCGATCCATTCATGTGGTGTTTTGGCATTCGCCGTACGAAAGGTAAACAGGTAACCATCTTTCTCCTGAGCTGCACCGATCATGGTAATCAATGAATCTATATACCGCTCAAGCTGCGGATTCTTTTTAACCTCCATCGCATACGATGCGCCCTCAATAACCTTGTAGATATCGGTATCGTCAAATGGAAACTGTGTAAGCTTGCCGGTCTCCATTTCATGTGCCGCTTTATGAAAGTTATCCATGCGGCCATTCTCTTCGCACTTTTGCAGCGTATAAGGAATGGTAATATTTGCATTAATCTCCAGCTTGGGTGCCCAAAACTTGTCATTCACATGCACATGTGTAAAAACTACCGGTTGTATCGGGTAATCCCTGTTTTGTTGTGCAGCAGCTGTGAGCAAAGTGAGCACATTCAGCGCGCAGAGTACGAAACTTAACGCAGTTAAAAAAGTGAGTAATGATCTAGTTTTCCGTTTCATAATGTAATAACCGCTTTCAAATCCTTTAGTCCAATTCAAAATTAAAACAATGGCAGTAAATACAGGGCTCGGATATTACCTTCTAATACTAGTAAATTAACAGAATTATTCTTTACCCAGCAGGTTGATCTGAATTTGTGCAGGTCACAGGATCAATCGATCTTAATGCTAATTTCCATACATTTATGTAAAAGGACCTTATAGCTTGTTCATATACAAAAGCAAATTCTGCGAGACACCGACCGGCTCTAATATATCAGAAAGTACAAACAATTAAGCATTGGCAATAAGATCTTATGTATTTTTTGCTTTAGTTTTGAAAGACACACCAATAGACTTATTGATGATTAAATTCAGCCTACTATTTTCGACCTTTTTCTTCCTCTTTCAGGGGATGTGCTTTTCAATGGGAAGTGCAGATACCAGGATACAGCGTGATGCAGATGCGAAGACGATTACCATCACCGTTCCCGACAAGAAACTGGCTATTACCATTGATTATTCAAACGGATGCACCATCAAACAATTGATCTTAAAAGGTAAGAATACCTTATCTGCGTCGGGCATTTATTCAGGGATCCGGACCAAAAGCCAGGCATACACTTCTCAGGATAATGCAGGTACGATCCAGGTTGTTGAAAATGCAGGTGGTGTAACCTTAAGCGGCATAAAGTACGGAGACAAAGATATAGCCGTCCGGGAAACCTGGAACTTCAAAATTAATAGGGATAAGATCCGCTGGGACATTACCCGTGAGTATTCAAATGCTGCTACATTGGAAGAAATGGCCTTTCCTAAATGGAATTTCTCCGACCTGTCTGTATGGAAAGGCGGAATTATGGATAATGGTGGAATGGTTTGGTGTAAATACCTGAAACAGGTAAATGACACTTATGGTGTGCATACCGGGGGGGTCACATTCTGGAATGCCGAATCCGGTGATGCATTGCGCATTACGGCTATACCCGTTAAAGATCATCAAATCGCATCCGCCTATTCCCACAGTGCGCAGAATGAATTTACCCTTACACACCAGGTCACTGAATCTCAATTGCAGCAGCGCTATAATTTAAGCCGGTTTGTATCCGGAAGGGCCAATGTATTTGCACCTTTCGAAATTAAAAAAGGAATAGTCAAAGTAAGTTTCGAGCTGCAATATATCGATTATTTCAAAGCATATTCCAGGGGAACTCTTCCAGGCATCGATGCGGCAGCCGTTCGTGAACTCCTGAATACCACCGGCAGATATGGTGTGGTAGACAATAACATTATAGGTGCCAACGGCTGGCTTACCAATTGGAAATGTTTGCATGAACCTTTCTTCGCCCAGATTGGAATGGCTCTGAATGACCCAAATTATACCAAAAACATGTCATCCACACTGGATCAGGAACGTGACCAGGCGATGCTTAATGATGGACGTGTGCTATCGCGCTGGCACAATGCCGCAGGAGATGAAATACCAGGAACCTATAATTCCAAAACAGGATATTACGAAGCGATGTGGGGATATACGATAGACTCGCAAACGGGCTATATCATCAATGCCAGTGAGCAGTTTGATGTAAATGGTGACATCAATTGGCTGCGGTCACATCAGGTAAGTTGTGAAAAGGCATTGGACTGGCTGATCAGAAGGGATTCCAATAAGAATGGGATCTTTGAAATGATGAATAATAATGTGTCCGAGCAAAAGGCAAGCGACTGGCTGGATATTGTTTGGGCAAGTTTTGAAAACGCCTTTGTCAATGCACAAATGTATGAAGCCCTAACGTTGTGGGCTAACTGCGAAAAGACGCTCGGGAATAAGGAAAAGGCAGATTATTATTCAGCCGTGGCGTTACGCCTTAAAACAGCATTCAACAAACCCATCGAAGAAGGCGGCTTTTGGTCGCCCGCCAAAAAACAATATGTATACTGGCGGGACAACGACGGGTCTGTTCATGGCAATAACCTGGTAACTCCGGTAAACTTTGCAGCCATTGCATTCGGACTATGTGATGATCCGCAGCGGATTGCGCTGATCCTCGATCAGGTAGAGCAGCGTACCGAAGCTGAGAATCTGTTCCACTGGCCATTGTGTTTTGATTCGTTTACACGGGAAGAGGTTAGCGGTGGAAACTGGCCGTTCCCTAAATATGAAAATGGCGATATCTTCCCTACCTGGGGATACCTTGGCATTAGGGCTTATGCTAAATATGATAAAGCCATCGCCCTGAAATATATCAATAACATACTGGAACAATATAAAAAGGATGGCCTCTCCTCACAGAGATACAGCAGAGTTACCCAAATGGGTCTTGGAGATGATATTTTAGCGGGCATCAGCACCACTATAACTGCATTATACAGAGATATCTATGGCCTGCGGCCGAAGTGGAACAGAATGGGCATAGAACCAAATATGAGCAAAGAACTGGATGGAACAGCATTTTCATATACCCATCTCAACACGGTGTATGCCCTAAAATTAAGTGTCAACGCGTATACCATGAGCACCAATGGCTTTTCCATTCGAAGTAAAGAAGGATTCGGGGCCGTTAAGACCGGAAATCTGTTAACTTATTATCCACAGAATAAAGACACCATGTTACTCCAGGTCAATGCGGCTTCAAAACGCCGCATCAATATGGAAATCAGTTCATGGAATGCAGCAGCATACTCTTGGATAGTCAACTCTGCTGACCGCTACAGATTCTCCATAAAAGGGTTACAGCCTGGTGCTGCTTATTTACTGAAAATCAACAATACCGTGCAAAGTGTACGTGCAAAAATTGATGGAAGCTATTCTATTGAAAAGGTCTGTAAACCGGCAACTAAATTCAGTATAAAAAAAGCTTAAGATAGATTTGGAGGCAGTATGATCATTTAACCCGATATGAAAGTTAAAATACTTAGTCCCCTCTGGGGGCATGAACACCTTCCAATGAAGGAGTTTCTGGATCAGATCAAAGATGCTGGTTACGATGGGGTAGATACCTGGATACCCGAACTCATCAGCGACCGGCGAATTCTTTTCAACTACCTGCAGCAGCATAACCTCGATATCGTTACGCACCAGCACAGTGCCTGCGGAAGTACTTTTAAAGCGTTCAAGTTATCCTTTATCAAAAACCTTCATGCCTGTGCCGAGCCTGGCCCTATACTGATCAATTCCCATACCGGTAAAGATTATTTTTCTTTATCTCAAAACATCGAACTGCTGGATGCTGCACAAGAATTTACAGAGAAAACCGGCATCCTGGTCACTCATGAAACACACCGGGGCAGATTGGGATATTCACCACAAATGATGGAAACCATTTTTCAATTGCGTAAAGATATACCCATCACTGCAGATCTGTCTCATTGGGTTTGTGTAACAGAAAGTATGCTGGAAAATTTTAAGGCTGCTGTGGATAAAACACTAAGCAGAAGCAGGCACATCCATGCACGGATTGGATTTGAGCAAGGACCACAGGTACCAGATCCAAGGGCTCCAGAATGGGAATATGCGCTAAATAAATTTCTGAGCTGGTGGGATGAAATTATCCACATCAATGCCAGTAGAAATTGTGATGTGCTGCCCGTTACTACAGAATTCGGGCCACCGCCATATATGCCGGTAATTCCCTTTACCAATTTACCGGTTGCCAGTCAGTTTGAGATCAACTGTTTCATGAAAGACTTATTGGCTCAGCGATACCAGCAATACCGTAGTCCCAATTGATGTTATGCTTTTTCCCCTCTATATTCTTTAGGAGCCATTCCATTCTTTTTCTTGAATAGCCTTGAAAAATAAAATATAGAACCGAAACCCGTCTTGTAAGCCACTTCATTAATGGTCAAATTGGTTGATGCCAGGAGTTCTTTTGCTTTATCAAGCCTCAAATCAAGATGGTATTGATTGGGTGAAACACCCGTTATCTCTTTAAACGCTTTTCTAAATTTAGAATAACCCATTGGCAGCTCCTTAACCATCTCTTCGAGATTAACAGGTGTATCAATAGATTCCTGCAGCAGAAATTTGGCTTTCGATATCAGCTTCGACCTGCGATCGGAATCGGATGTTCTGTATTTAGAGATGGAATGTAGTAATCCAAGGATCTGCATCGTAATTCCAGCAATAACCTGGGGATATCCCATTTCTGCAACAACTGATTTTTGGATCAGGGTATGAAACAGCGATAGCAATTCTTCATTGAGGCCTACTTCCAGGAATGGGTTTTCCGGTGTAAATATTCCTTTTTGCATGAGTTCATTTGGATAAGCTCCATTAAATCCCACCCAGTATTCTTCCCATCCGGAATAAGGTTGAGGCTTATACCTGTGCCATACACCCGGATATATAAAAAAGCAGGATCCCGCTTTGATCTTTTGGGTTTTTACTTTGGCAGATTCCAGCAAACCTTCTCCCTTAGTTACAAAAACCAGGTAATAGCTATCAAGGATCCTTCCCTTGTCCCAGGTAAAAGAATGATCGCTTGGATGATGCCTGTTGTTGGGGTAATTCTTATTGGGACCAACCTTTGCAGAGCCAACCGTATTGACATAAAAACCCCAGTTTTTTTCGAAATCACTAATGTTTAAATATTTATGGTAATTTTCCATAGACCAGGTTTCATATAAGGTTTGAATTTAAAGATAATACAACGGTAATACTCATCCGGAATGTATTTGTTACGAATATCAAAAAACACAAATACAATGGTTTTTAGTAAAATAGAGGCTCAAGTGCTTTGTTTAGTTTTGTTTAGCTCAAACAACATCAAACGAAAAACATGAATACCCAGATCACACCAGCACAAATTGAATCCTATCAAAAAAATGGTTATGTCGTAATTGAGGACTTCCTTAATGCGAATGATCTTGAAAAATGGCGACTGGCGGTTACAGAAGCGGTCGCAGACCGGAAAGGCCAGAAAATACCCGGTAAAGCCGTCCATGCGGGTGAAGATGACGGAATAAACAATGATGCAGAATATCACAATAAAGTATTTGATCAACTGATCAACCTTTGGCAAACCAGCGAAAAGGTAAGTGAGCTCATGCTGGATCCAAAGATTGGTGAAATGGCAGCAACACTTGCAGGTGTAGACGGCATCCGGATCTGGCATGATCAGGCCCTGATCAAAAAGCCCTGGGCCAATCCAACATCATGGCATCTTGATACCCCATTCTGGTCTTTTTCAGACCGGAATGCATTGTCCATATGGGTTGCCCTTGATGATGCAACACTGGAAAACGGATGCTTGTTCTTCATACCTGGTTCTCATAAGGAGACCAGTTTTGACAATCCGGGTATCGGCAAAAACATGGATGCCATATTCCGCTATTATCCGTCTTTTATAACTTCCAAATCAGTAGCTGCACCCATGAAAGCAGGAAGCTGCTCTTTTCACAACGGCCTTACCATTCATGGTGCACATGCAAACATGACACCCGGTATGCGAAGGGCAATGACCTGTGCGTATATGCCAGACGGAAGCACCTACAATGGCATCGCAAATGTACTTCCTGACGAATACTTGAATACGCTAACGATTGGCGACCCTTTGATCAATGAATCTCAAAATCCATTGTTATTTAAACGCTGAGATTACTTCCAGATCGACTTAACGGAATAAATCCCGAGGTTCTTCACTTCTACCTCATTTCCCCAGAAATGCAATCCTTCTTTGTTGTCTGAACGGGGTCTTCTTTCCATCGAATAAGAATAGGCCCCATTGTCTACAAATACCTCTATGGACGTGCGGTCAACATAAATGTCAACGTCCAGCTCCATGCTGGTGATGGCATCCGGCGAATAGAACACCCCATTGATCAGGTTAAAGTTCATGTCATAATCTACCACACGCTGGCCGAACAGGTTAAATCCTGCACTGGTTGCATAAGACAACTTAATGGTAGCTTTAACCCTGAAGCGGTCTGAATTGTAGAATTCCTTAAGTTTTTGATTCGCTTCAGCAGGCGTTAAGGAAGGCCATTGATGCACACGTTCAAACAATTGGGTAGTTTCTTTAACCGGCATGCTAAACATCCTGATTCCGTTCTTCGTAGTATGAAGCGTAAGTTCTGTCGGCATAAGCATCATATTGTTAAAAGGCATTCCGGGCTGTTGCACCTTACCCCAACCAATCTGGATCCTCCTTGGATCACTTTCAGGCATATTGGTAAAGGTTTGGGCAGCATAGATCGTTCCCGTTACGTTATAATGTTTGCCAGACTCAGGTGTAAAGGTTTTTCCGTCGAATGAGCCGATCATGTACGTATTAGATGCCCCATACATCACCCATTTTGTTTTATTTTTATCACCATCAACAGGCAGTTCAAATAGATCGGGGCATTCCCAAAATCCGGTAACATGGCTTTCATAGGTCCAGTCTTTCAGATTTTTGGAATTATAGATGGAATGACCATCACGTTCATTGAGTACCATGACCCAATGATTGCCGGGTTTATACCAAAACACCCGCGGATCCCGCGTATCCTTGCTTTTCCATTTATCTTTAGAGTCTATTACGGGATTCTTATCATATTTTGTCCAGGTACGGCCTTTATCGAGGCTATAGGCAACACATTGAATTTCGCGGTCTGGATTGTCTGCCGTGTAAAGGGCAACCATTGCCGGTATATTTCCTTTATTAAAACCCGCGGTATTGTTGTAATCGATCACGGTTGAACCGGAAAACATCGTTCCAAGCTTATCCGGCGATAACGCAACAGGAAGCTCTTTCCAATGGTTCATATCCGTACTCACGGCATGTCCCCATGACATATTTTCCCATTCTCTTTCGTAGGGATTGTGCTGATAAAAAAGATGGTATTCTCCTTCGTAAAAGATCATTCCGTTCGGATCGTTAATCCAACCTCTTCTCGAGGTAAAATGAAACTGCGGACGGTTCTTTTCGTTGTAGAGAGAATCCTGCCCTGCGATTTGATCGTCCTGATAGATCTTACTCAGTCCTGCCCCATGTCCATCGTAACTAATGTTGATGGTTTTTCCTTTTAAGGCAGACATATCACAAAATACCCAATACTCAGGTTCATTGGCTGCCAGTCTGATGCGGAATGAGCGCTCCTGTTTACCGGCAATACTGAATTGCATGGTACCTCTGTCCTGGCGCTGGGAAATGGGCAGATTCAAATACTTTTTGGTAATTTTAATGGTGATGTCTGCCGAATTTGCAGTGAGTACACTACAGAAGACAAAGCCTGCAGTCAGTATAAATCTTATTATTCCTTTCATACGTTAATTTTAAATGCCGGGTTTTTCAGGCAAGTGTAACTTCAATAGCACGATTTGTGGTGACGGGCAACATCGAAGATTCTCTAATTTGCATTAAAAATATAAGAAAAAAGGGAAAAACCATAAACGATTGGTTTATTGCATAGCAGATTATATTCTCATTTCAGCATTTGTTTAGAGACCATTAATCTAGTTAAATTATCGTTATACGATAATTTCATAAAATTGCTTAGGGCGCTTAATTCTTTAAAACACAAGGGTGCAGAACTTAGAGGGTTAGCGTCCTTATCATGCTAAAAATAATTCTTATTTTAGCATCCGGAAGACTAACATCCAGTAAAACCTCCTAAAATTTGCCGCGTTAAAGCGGCAGTAAAGAGCAGCACAAGGGTAGTACTTTTACAGGGTGCTAACAGGGTCGTGACAGGGTGCTAACAGGGTGGTAACAGGGTCAAAAGCGTATGGACACATTGCAGGCACCTAGTCAGTCTTAAGTTAATAAATAATAGCTCCCGAAGGCTATATCAATTCTACCTGAATTCAAGCGCTGTTATATTACTTTTAATGCCGTTAAGCAGCGTTTATTGAAACAGCTATTAACCGAAAATTCATAGATCGACCGCTGAACAAAGATTAGATTCCAGCAAATTATTACTTTAAAAGAAAACTTAAATTTTAGACAAAAGATGTGTTTGCAAAGAGTTACCAGTAGTTAAAAAAAGTTAAACCAGCCCGGTTTATAAACATGCAAAACCGAAATCCTGTATTTTGCGGCATGAAACTGATTACCTGGCCAATTTTAGCAGCATTACTCGTATGTTTTAGTTCAGTCCTCTACGGACAGCATAAATTTAACGGCAATTTTGAGATATTAGACCGCACCGGCAATCCCCTTGGCTGGGATTTCACGCTAAAAAACCAGACCAACTACCTGGTAAAACTCGACAGTACTGTAAAGCGGCAAGGTAAATATTCAGTCTCCATCACCAACAGGCCGGGACCAGATTATGGATCAATCGTTTTTAGGATCAATAAGCGATATCGGGGTTCACGTTTGGTATTGGGCGGCAATCTGAAGACCAAAGATGTGACTGACGGCTTCGCCGGACTTTGGATGCGTACGGATGGGGCAAATGGTAAACGCATCTCTTTTGACAACACAGAAAAGCCTGCTTTTAACGGCACAAATGACTGGAAGGAATTTATGATCCAGCTGCCATACGACGGTCGCGAAGTAGCAACCATTCATGTTGGGGCCGTAATGGCTGGCAAAGGTACCATGTGGGTGGACAGCCTGCGATTATATATCGATGAAAAACCAATAGACGATGTATTAGAAATACAGTTACCCCTGTACGAGGCATTGAATGATACCCAGTTCGACAAAAGCTCTGGCATTGATACCATCCTTTTTACACCATCAGGCCAGAAATATTTAACGGTACTCGGCGAACTTTGGGGTTTCTTAAAATACCACCATCCCGCAATTGCGAATGGAAAATTCAATTGGGATGCTGAACTGTTCAGAATATTACCGGATCTCATCCGTTGCACAAATGATATGCAGGCATCCATGCTGATGGAAAGATGGGTGGATAAACTCGGACAGGTTAAACCCTGCACGAATTGCAAAACACCTACAGCACCGGGTCTTATCGCGTTAAAACCCGATTATGGCAGCCTCTTTAAAAATAAGATCTTTAGTAACACGCTCTCCAATAAACTCGCCTATATTTTAAAGAACAGCAATAACCTCACTCATTATTACGTGGATGGCCTTAAGGATGCCGCTCACACTTCCTTTCCGCATGAAAGTAGTTATGCAGATAAAAAGTATCCCGATGCCGGACAGCGGCTACTAGCCTTATACCGCTATTGGAACACCATTCAATATTTTTCGCCATACAGGGATCTAACTACAGAAAACTGGAATAGTGTCCTTCCCGCGTTCATTCCACAGGTCATTAAGGCACATGATGAATATGAGTATGTAAACACGATAACCCGGCTAATTGCATCCATACACGATTCACATGCCTTTATTGAAAGTGAAGTGCGTGAGCGCAGCTTTGGAAAATATAAACTACCGTTTGATGCCGCCTTTGTTGAAAATCAGTTTGTGGTAGTGAGTTCATTAAAAAAAACAGCAGACGACCGTAAGAACCTGCGGCTTGGAGACATCATTACGGCAATCAATGGAGAAAAGGTGCAATCGCTGGTTAATAAATATACACCGCTCACACCTGCTTCCAACCGGGGCACTGTCTTGCGGGATATGAGGGGTCTTTATTTGCTTAGAGGCAATGACAGTTTATTTACCTTACAGATCATTAGGGATCATTTACCGCTTGCCATTGTTCAATCCGGCTCACAGGCCAGATCGAGCGACCTATATCTGATACCTCCAAAGCCTGTTTACCATTTGATTGACGATGATATCGGTTATATCCACTGCGAAACCTATCAAAATACGCAGCTGGACAGCATAAAAACACGATTCAAAAACACCAAAGGCATTATAGTGGATATGCGTGGCTATCCGATTGATGTGATCGAGAGTACCCTGGCTGCTTACTTTAAATCAGGACCCAGTGACTTTGTGAAGTTTAGTGAACGGTCGATCAGCCAGCCTGGAACCTTCATCTTTAAACCTGCTGTTAAGAACGGAACCATATCAACCAATTATTACAAAGGAAAAGTAGTTGTTCTGGTCAATGAAAATACGCAGAGCAATTCAGAATTTGTAACCATGGCCATGCAGAGTGCACCGAATGTGACCGTTATAGGCAGTACATCTGCGGGAGCAGATGGCAACATCACGCCCATTTACTTACCTGGTGGAATCACAACATGGATTTCCGGAATAGGTGTATATTATCCGGATGGCTACAATGCGCAACGGGTTGGGGTAAAAATTGACCGGATTGTAAAGCCCACGGTTAAAGGCATTAAAGAACGCAGAGACGAGGTTTTAGAAGAAGCCAAGAAACTAATCAGAATAGACAACCATTAATCACTATCTTGTAACTCATGATCAACGCTATGAAAATCAAACTCTTACTCGCCTTTCTCTTTATTTCTTCAATTGCCGGCGCGCAAACATTAGAACTGAAAGCCGGACAAAAGTTCAGCTATGAAGGACTGAATAAATCAAACCTAAAGAACCCGAAATATCGTTCAAGTAATTACCAGTACTGGAAAACAAATTTTGAGGTAATTGCCCATAATAATGGCATTTATACGATAAAAGCATCACCCGAGTTATTTCTTACACAGTGGTCCGACAAAATTCTTGACTCTACAGTTCCCTTTGCGGAACAGCCTGAAGAGTTTTCAGCCATCGCAAATAAAGTGATCAGCAACAGCTCCTATGAGCTAATGGTTGATAAAAATGGAAATATCACAGCGATACACGGAGTGGCTAAGATCAAGGAAGCTATTCTGGCAAAATTAAAAGAATTACGCACTCCTGAGCCTAATCAAAAGCACCAGAAAGTTGCTGACATGATAGTCACAGATGAGCGCTTTAAAATGCTTTCCGCATTCTTTAAATATCCGGGTAAAAATTTAGACACGACTTTCCGTACCAACCTCACAGATCAGACTACCAGCCATCAGTTAAAAAAGGAAGCCACGATAGGAAATTCCAGCAGACTAATCTCCTCCTATACTCTTGACTCTGCCACAAATACAATATCTGCGACGGGTGCAGCCATCAACAGTTCATATACCATGAATAGGTTTAATCTGGTATCAACAGACAGCAAAACTAAACTCGCGGTATTACCGCTAATGTATGAAGCGAAAATCACCTTAAATTACAAAGATTATTACACACCGATTAACAAGGCAATCCGTACCATACATGATCTCGCAGATCTTTTTAATAAAGAAAAAGGCAGCCAGACCATAGAAGCAGAGATCATGAAAAGGCTTAGTGCGCTGGACAAAGGATTTGCAAAAGACGACTATCAATATCTGGGTGCCAAACTAGGCGTTTTAACTTATGTGGGTGATGGTTATGAGGAGATTCTTGCCAAAGTTCCCTATGAATTCTTACCGGATGAGAACGATGTTGAAAATAAGATGGCTGATGATTTGGAACGGGGTGACCTAAGTAATGTTAAAAAAGCAGTTGAGCTTTGCTTCACTAAATTTAAAGGAGAGGATTATTACCCAATGAATATGGAGAACGCCTCTACTTCAATACATGACCAATTCGGTGGTTTGGTTTATCGAATGAAAGATCGTGATTCCCTTAAAATGGCACTAAATATCATTGAACAGATAGAGGAACTTAAAGTACCTATAGCGACAGCGCTTTTCAAGGGAATGAAAACTTATGTTCAGGCCAGACTGGCAACTGATCAAAATGAGTTGACCAAAATAGCTGATATACACTTCAATTCTGTATTCGATAAAGCAGGCCGCTATCGGATCCTGATTTACGATGAGCTGATGAAAAAGAACGTTCCCGATTCGATCTTACTCGCCTATATTGATTATACAATTGATTTGAGCAAGAAGAAAATAGAGATGATCAACTCTGGATCTATTGAAAACATAAGTCCTTTCACTTTCCAGTATTCGATTAGCCCTAACAAAATAGTTTACAAAAAAAATCTTGCTGATGCCTATTATCGCAAAAGCAAGTTCAATAAGGACACGGAAGCAGCTTACCTGCAAATGGCGGCTGATTATTTACCCACCCAGCAGGACATTGTCGATAACCAATTTGGTTTAACAGCAGAGTACAAGTTTACACCGTTTATAGCTTATACTGATCTTTATCTGGCTTCTGGCGGGAGTTCCGGTCTGAATGACGATGCCAAATTGCAAAAATATGTTGATATGGTGATCATGGAACCGGAACGATATCCTATACTAAAAGAAAAGTACTTTAAGACTTATCCTGATGGGGACTTCAAAGCTTTCTTTAGTGCGGCATTGAAAGCTAAATTACCACTTGTACCCCAATTCTCACTAAGCGAACGCTCCGGAATGGTTGTTGCCAATAAAGATCAGCAGAACAAATTTGTATTTGTAGATTTCTGGGGAACGTGGTGCGGCAGCTGTGTTGCAGAGATTGATAAAATTGATGCGATACATTTAAAAAACCCAAATCCGGAGAAGTTAATCGTAACAACCATAGCCTGCTTCGACAAGAAGAAAAATGTAGATGACTTCATGGAAAAAACGAAATATACTTATCAGGTCCTGATGTCTGACGGAAAAGTAGAAAATGATTTCAAGATCAGAGGCTATCCTACGAAACTCCTGTTGCTCCCAAATGGGGTTTATCTCACCATTTCTTATTATTCAGACTATAACGACATTCTGAACAAATATTTAAAATGGGAGATTTAATTATAAAATAGCATCTAAACGATCACCGTTTACAGTGCCATTTGGAATATTTGTGTTTACTTTTTGTATTACATAAGCTAATTCTGTGGCAAAGCCTGGACCCTGGTCATAAAAGACAGGAGTTTGAGTTGCTTAATCGATCGGGATGGTTAAGGTCGCGGTAACGCCTGCAGCGGCATCACCTGAATTACTGTTTATCTTCAATGCGCCTTCTGCGCCTTGTGCATTTAATAAATTCAGGCGTTCCCGAACCAGCTTCAAACCAAATCCATCCTGCTTTTCAGCGGCTTTTGCGATCAAACCTTTACCATTGTCAATCACTTGTATACTGAGATAACCCGGCTCTTTAGTGATTAGAATCTCGAGAATTCCTTTGCTTCCTTTCTGTGCAATTCCATGTATGATGGCATTTTCTACCAGTGGCTGAATGATCATGCCAGGGATTTCGGTAAGGTCAGTATTGATTTCTTTGTCTATCGTAATACTAAAAATGAAATCAAACCGCAGCTTTTCCAATTCTGCATAAAGCGACACGGCCTCTATTTCATCGGAGAGGCTCACAAAAGTTTTCTCTGAATTGTTGAGTACCCTCCGCATCAATAATGAAAACTTCTCCAGGTAAATATTGGCTTCCTTATATTGCTTGTTATTGATTAACGACTGAATGGAATTCAATGCGTTAAACATAAAATGAGGATTCATCTGAGAACGAATGGCTTTGATCTCCAGCTCTTTGATCTGCCTCACTAAGGATTCTTTCCTTCTGATTGCAGAGATCCTTGCTTTATAGATCCACAAAAAGATCAAGCTTGCAAACAGGATGGAGCCAATGCTCCATCCTGTTATTTTGATCAATTCAGCTTTGTCTTCCTTACTCATTGTTTTGGGAGCCAATGCCTTTTGAATGACTTCTTCGAATACTTTGTCCTGCGAAAATGTATTCGGACTTTCATTAATATTGTCCTGAATGATCCGCTGATCAGCATCGAGAACAAATGTTTTAATATCAAAAGCATCAGCCAATATGACTTTTTCCAGGTCTTTATCCAGATTCGTGACTTCTACATAGCTTACCTGAGGAAGCTTCTTAAGTTCTTCTGTAATACTGGATGCTGGATACCCTGCCCCCTTTAATTTTAATTGAACGATGAGAAAATGAACTTTTTTGGGATCCTGATTTTTAATTCTGTTTAACAGCCTGCCCATTTGCTCCGGATTGTGAAAGTTGAATGTAATGCTCAGCACCTTGCCTTTAAATTGGTTAAGGTCCAGCAGGCTGCCGTCGGAAAGTTTAATGTTCTTTAGCGGCATTGGATTTCCAGGTGCCCAGGCGGCGAGGGCCTGCCATTTTTGCTGAACAAGATTGGTAAGTGCCGTATCTCCGCAGTTGTTGATGAAATCGTCGTAATAGGGCTTCAATGTTTGTGCGGTCTTCCAGCTATTGACCATAAATTCATTTTCAAAAGCACCAGTCAGTGCAAAGTATAGCGGAAACCGTCTCAAGTGATTCAGGGAAGAAACGTAACTGCCGAGAAAAAATCCCTGACTGCCCCCATTGAACTGGTTATCCTTACTGGTCATATAAAATTGAAAACTATAGAGGAATGATGTATTCCAGGCCGCAGTATTGTAATTATTCATCAACACTGGCAGTGTATCAATCCCTTTGAAAAAATCCTTGGGAAAGTTCCCAAATCTCTGTGATTGGGGACTACTTTTGTAGTTGGTTTTTGATAAAAAATCGAGTCTTTCTTTGGCACTTTCGAAGGCAAATTTTAGATGGTGATATATCAAAACATCATCAGATAGTTGTTGATTGTATTTTTCAACCAATCTTCTGAAAGTGCTTTCATCGGCAATCTGATCTTCCATAAGATTTTTTGCCGAAAAGGATGTCGCCCCATAGGGAATTTCAGCGCTTTTCTTTGTCTGGGCAAATTTAGCCAGTTCCAATCCAAATTCGGCCATTTTTGCTGGTCTGCCTGAGAACTGCAGACTTTCAATAAGGCGACCGGCATCGGCATGAATACGAAGTGTATCTCCGGGACTTAAAATCAAAGGAATACTTAATCTTTTTGATAATGAGCTATAGTTCAGGCTGGCATCTGTTCCTTCAGTTACAAAAGCTGTCATTCTAAAACTTCCATCTTTGGCGATATGAAATTCCCTTTTCACCCCTTGTAGATTTAGCGTGAGTGGCTGCATCATTTGCACGTCGATGTTCTTGATATTCCCTTCTATAAGTACATTGGAGGCCATGGGAAATGCAGCATCAGCCAAAACAAATCTTAACCCGGTATCTTTATAGATCTGCCCGCTGTACCAATCTTTTTCATTATGGGCGATAGCAGTCAGGATAAATTGAGAAATCAAAATAGCCGATTCCTCATAAACAGGCTTCAATTGCACGGACCTGATCATGTCCGTTTTAACGGGACCAATCTGATAAAGATTTACCAACGGAAAATCATATTCAGGCATTGCAGAAAGCACCTTGCCTGTTTTATCGACGTCCAAAGTAAATCCTGGTCTAAGCGGCTTCTGCTGAATACCCTGCTGGTAAGGCGGGTAATAAGAGTCGTAACCCAAGGGACTTTTTGAGGTTGCTGAAATAATGATCCTGATCCTTTCAAAGCTGAGCATATACGTCTTATTACCCGCTGCATCAACTTCTTTCAACGTATAACGGATATTGAAACGATAGCTTTCATCATTAGGGTCACGATCGGCATCTGATACCAGGACTTCAAACCAATCACCGGGTCTCATTTTTGAAAAGGCATCACTTTTTTGTGCAAAAAGCATCTGCGGGAAGCAGAGCAGCAGCAACGCCAGCAGGTGGAAGAGTTTTTTCTGTTTCATAATTTTAAGATTTGAAACAAAAAAGCATAAAATACACCTGGCATTATAACTCCACTGAGTACATGACGTATTTGAATTACTATTCTGCAAAACCCGGCTTCAAATTTAAAGGGGCGATGAATTGATATATTGCCATTCTGATATGATCGTTAGAATCTGTTCAAACATACGAAAGATGTACAAACATCCGGCATCCCCTGAAAGGAGTCAATGGTATGAAAAAAGGCTCCCAATATGATTTGGAAGCCTTTTAGGTCGTGTCAAATATTTACGAATAACGTTAAAAGACTACTGATGGGCCTTCAGCCATTCCAGTCTGCGCTGATCTGGTAAGTGCGTAACCTTAAAGTTTTCGAACTTTGCTTCAAACCCATTTCCATCCGGACTTGCGGCCATCAGACCAACCATAACGGGTGCATTATCCTCCAGCGGAGCATTACGGGTCATGATGTATTCTTTGTCGTCAAGAGAATAAAAAATCTCTATCGCATCAAGCCTGCGCACTACCTTAATCCAGATAAAGGGTGGCACCTTATCAAGCGTCAATACACTCCAGTCACTTTTTCCATGGGTAACCACCGTGCTTACATTGAACTTCCCGTCAACAAATTCTACACCTGTCTTGATATAGTTTTTGTGATCTGTTCGTATCATCAGTCCCATCTGATCAAAACGCGCTTTATAGGCACCTGTCAGCTTTACTTTTGCCTCGAACTCGCCACCATAGTTTCCATAATAAAAAGGGGCATCATCTACGGTAAACCCGTAATGCGAGATGCGCCAGTAATCACTACCACCGGTTACCTGCATCACCAGGCTATTGTTTTTAATCTGCCATTGAGCAGGTTCATTGAACCACTGCATTTTGTCAAGGCTCTGCGCCTTAAGATCGTTCAGGCTAAACATAAGGCCTATTGCGAAAAGGATTTTTTTCATGTTTTTTTATCAATCTGATCGTTGGATGGTACTTTAAAATATTCAGGCAATGTGAGAAAACTTAACCTCCCGTCATTTTCTTTGTAATTTCTCTAAACATTTAGTCAAATCAACTCCAACTTTAGTAAGTTAGCAAAGCTATTGATGGCAGGGGCCAAATCCAATGGTAATTAATAACCATATCAATACACAAAAAACATGCGAGATATACTTGATATCAAACTGTTGTCCCAGTCATTCGAGGCAAGTCCGGATGCGGACTTAAAATTGGATAACGGTAAACTCATTGCAGAAATGTATTCCAGACTGGAAAACTGTATTAGCGTACTGAGTGATATGAGATCGAGAAGAAGCTATATCTACTATGGAGCAATTGCACAGCAGATTGGGCTTTCTACTGAGCAGGCGGAGATAGGATCGATCTGGGAAGATGAACTGCTAAACCGGGTAAATGCTGAGGACCTGCAAAAGAAATACAGGCTTGAACTCCAGTTCTTCCAGCTGCTGAACTCGATCGGGCCGGCAGAGCGGACCAATTACCAAGCCATCACCAAACTCAGGATCCGGAATGTTGAAGGTAAGTATATGCTGATCAAACATCGGCTGTTATATATTGGCAGTTCCGATGATGGAAGCATAAGGTTTGCCCTTTGCCTGTATAATATGATATATGACCATCCTGAATATGAAGTTCCCCAAAGTGTAATCATCAATACCAGCTCTGGTAAAACAATCGACTACAACCACAATAGTTTCACCGATATGCTATCTGCACGTGAGAAAGAGGTTTTGCGACTAATCAAACATGGACGCAGAAGCAAAGAAATTGCTGACAAGCTGTCCCTTAGCATCAATACAGTAAACCGGCATCGTCAGAATATATTCCAGAAGCTAAATGTGACCAATGCCATGGAAGCCTGCAAGGTTGCCGAGACGACAGGATTGTTGTAATGACCCAACTGATGCTTTGTGATCATTTAGTTTACACCTGCTTACACCAGAAATTTAGCCAGCATATTTATCCTGCTTCCCGATTAATTATCATATACCCATCACACTTGTTGCAATTTAATGCAAATTTGCTTAATATTGCAAAGTGAATGATTTAAATCGTGTAAAAAAGGCCTCTTTCGGCATTAAGGCTATTTTCCTGGTCTGTGGGTTGGCTATATCCAGCTGGGCACCCATGGTGCCCTTTGCGAAAGACCGGCTTGGTTTAAATGATGCGAACTTAGGTCTCCTTTTATTATGCCTGGGAGCAGGCGCTATCTGCCTGATGCCATTGAGCGGGTTATTTGGTCAGAAATATGGCAGCCGTAAAGTAATTATTTATGCTTCTTTTCTGATGGCAGTTATGCTGCCGCTACTATTGATCATCCAATCGGTGGTATGGATGGGTGTTGCTATTTTCATCTTTGGTGCAGCAGTAGGAACTGTTGATGTGGCCATGAATGCACACGGTGTCCAGGTACAAAATATGTATGGTAAGTCGGTCATGTCTTCCTTTCATGGTTTATTTAGTGTAGGCGGGCTTTTAGGATCACTGGGTCTTGGTGGGCTGATGAAAGCTGGATTAGAACCAATCATCGCAGCCTTGTCTATTTCAATCTTACTGATCATCATCGTAATCTTCCAATCCCGTTCTTTATTAGACCGGGATCTTGAAATGGAGGCTATTCAAAAGTTTTCATCGAACAGTGACAGCAGCAGTAAACATGCCTCATCGTCCTGGTTAAATGCCAGTGTGTTGTTTCTGGGTGCAATGTGTTTTATCGTCTTTTTATCGGAAGGTGCTATGCTGGACTGGAGTGCTGTTTTCCTAAAGGAAAACCGGGGCATTGACAACGAGTTGTCAGGGATTGGCTATGCTGCATTCTCGATTGCTATGGCCACAATGCGTCTGCTTGGGGACAAACTTGTTTCCCGTTTTAGCGGTAAAAAGGTGGTTATAGGCGGCAGCATTCTTGCGGCTATTGGGGTAATATTAGTTATAATTTCTCCGTTCTTAATTGGCGCTTTAGCTGGTTTTATCTTACTTGGTTTAGGTGCTGCAAATATCGTCCCGGTGTTTATAGGTGAAGGCGGGCGGCTGAAATCTGTTTCTGCCCTGGTTGCCATTCCTGCAATCACAACAATCGGTTATGCCGGTCAGCTTGCCGGACCAGCATTGCTCGGCTTTATTGCCCATCACTTTTCTCTTTCAACGGCATTTGGTGTAATCGCATTTCTGTTGCTGACGGTTGCCGCAGCCTATATTTTTAGAAACAATGAAAAATCACAGCAACATGGTTAAGGAGAAACGATTACAACACATCCTGAAGCTGTTACAAAATCGGGAAATGGTGACATACGATTTGTTAGCTGGTGAGCTAAGCGTTTCAGAAGACACCATTAGAAGGGACATTGAAACGCTTCACAATAACGGTCTTTTGTCAAAGATACGGGGCGGTGCCATGCTGCGATCTGAAAACCCATTAAGCTTCCAGGAGCGAACAACCTACTTGCAGGGGGGAAAGGATGTGATTGCGCTTAAAGCGCAACAACTTATAAAGAACGGACAAACCATCTTTATGGATGGCGGATCTACCATATGTGCGATAGCAGGAAGATTACCTCTAAACTCCGTTTTAAAGGTCATTACAAATAACCAGGCCGTTGTACAGATCTTATCCAGGATCCCTGAAATTGAGATCATCATTCTGGGTGGCAATTATGACCGTGATACGGCAACGAGCTCAGGAACACAGGCTATTTATGAGGCCGGCAAGTATGTGGCAGATCTTTACTTCATGGGCACCTGTGCCATTCACCATGCGTTTGGAATTACGGCTTCGTTACAAACAGAAGGCGAGTTAAAACAGGCGATGATCAAATCGTCCTTAAAAACTGTCGCATTAAGTAATGGAGAAAAGTTAGACAGCATTGAATATTTCAAAGTCTGCGATTTTAGCGGCATTGATGTGCTTGTAACAGATCTTGCAAGCGGCGATCCAAAGCTAAATAACTATAGGGCCCAGGGCTTTCAACTCTTATAAGTTCCGGGGAACTTATAAGAGTTGCCGAAGCACACCTAAAACTACCTGCTAATTTCTAACAACGGTGATAAAACCTTTTTTCTTAGGCTGTGCATTGCCAAAATCAAGAATATAGTAATATGTTCCTTCAGTTAGTGGACTTCCGCTGATGATTGCATCAAAACTATTGTCATAATTTCTCTTTTCGAAAAGAACCCTTCCGGCTCTGTCAAATACCTTCAATTCATTGTTCGGGTACTTATCAATGTTCTCTACAATGAAATAATCATTCTTCCCGTCTCCATTTGGTGTAAGGATATTCGTTGTTCTAATCGCCATATAATCAGAAAGTACCTCAATGGTGATCGTCTGAACATCGGTACATCCGCTGGCATTGGTCGCAGTAACCTGGTAGGTCGCCGTTTCATCCGGGCGGATCGTCAGCACAGCCGTATTCTGACCGCTGATGATGCCGCTTGCCGAACTCCATCTGTAACTTACGCCTCCGGTTGCGGTTAATACTGCAGTTTCTCCTTTGCTTAATGACAAGCCAACATTGCTGGTTACTGCAACTACAGACAATGCATTTACTGTAATCACAAAGCTTCTGCTATAGGTGTCGGCACCGTCGTTCGCTGTTCCGCCATCATCTTTTACCACGATGGTAACCACAGCCGTACCTGAAGATCCCGCTTTAATGCGGTAGTTTAACGTACCTGCACTGCCGGTGCCTTTGTTCACCGTCAGGCTTTCAAATAAACCTGCGTTCGTGCTGCTTAAGGTTAACGTTACATTTTGGCCGGCATCCGGACCAGCAGTAATACCTGTTAAGGCAACCGATTGCGCAGTCTGGGTATAACAAATAGTCTGATCGGAAATCACAGCCATTGTCGGGATTTCATTTACATTGCTGATATTAATGTTAAACACCTGATCCAGGTAAAAACCATGCTGGGTGGTGCTTCTTAACCGAACACTGTAAACTGCCTTGTTTTCAAAGTCAAGAGATGCACTGGTTATCAAACGCGTACCTGAAACTGCAAACAGGCTATTGTCCGTATCGCCGGATCCGCTAACCAGGCTATAGCTAAATTCAGCGGCAGGATCATCAGAGGTACTGCTTAATGTTCCAACCAAAGTACCGGCAGGTCTGTTTTCAAATACAGTAACCGCAGCAAGGGCAATAGTTGCGGGGGCGGCAGGGTTAATTTTTAATATGCCCGGAACATAGCTGATGCTGTAGTTGGCAGCAGATGCTCCTTCAGCAATAATTGGATAAGTTCCAATCGGACTTACCGGGGTCGCTACAGTTGAAACTGAGGGTTGCACCAACAATACCGATTCATTTTCATTGGCAGCAAAGCCATCATACTTCAGGGTTAACGGCGGATTAGGCTGCCCATAAACTTTCGTCTGGTTGTTGGCCGTAATTGTTAGAACGGCCTGGAGAATAGTTAACTCTGCATTTAATGTCAGGTCCTTATGATTAGCTAGTTTAACAACCGCAGTTACCGGATAGTTGCCCGCATTTGTTTGAGCATTACCGGTGTAAATTACACTTGCGCCTGGTGGCAATCCGCTTACTTCTATATTTTTAGCCGTTGCATCATATACATAGCTCTGGTTCGTCAGTGCTACACCGGTAATTGTCGCCGGGATAAGGGTTAGTCTACCCGTCAGGATAAGATCATTGAAATTCGGTTGTTTAACCGTAGCGGTAATGACATAAGTCCCAACATTAGTCTGACTATTGCCAGTATAAGTAACGGTTGCGCGAGCTGGCAGACCTGATACCGCAAGGCTTTTAGCTGTTGCATCATAGATATAGGTTTGATCTGTTAAAGTCACACCAGTTATCGTTGCCGGGGTAAGGATCAGTCTACCCGTCAGGATAAGATCATTGAAATTTGGTTGCTTAACCGTAGCGGTAATGACATAAGTTCCAACATTTACCTGGCCATTACCACTATAAGCAACGGTTGCATCAGTTGGCAGGCCTGTTACCGCGAGACCTTTAGCCGTACCGTCATAGGTAAAGGTCTGATCTGTTAAAGTAACACCTGTTATCGTTGCCTTGTTGATCTTTAGCGTAACGGTTTTACTCGATTCCAGGTAGTTGGTGGTTTCTGCAGCCTGCAGCGTAATGCTGTAACTTCCTGCATTGGTGTAGCTTTGCTGAGGGTCATAGCTAATGTTTGCCTCGCTGTGGTTTAAGGTTCCTGTTACCGATTTGCCTGTTCCGTCATACGTAAATGTTTGCGTGGCATTGGCGGTGATCACGCTTGCCGCCTTGTTGATCTTCAATTCTGCAGTCAGTTCCAGATCATTGTAGTTCGTTTGTTTAATCGTGGCGGTTATCGTGTAAGTACCGGCATTGGTTTGCTCATTGCCCAGGTAGGCAATGGTTGCATCTACCGGAAGGCCGGTTACTTCGATACTTTTAGCCGTACCGTCATAGGTAAAGGTTTGATCTGTTAAAGTAACACCTGTTATCGTTGCCGGGTTGATCTTTAGCGTAACGGTTTTACTCGATTCCAGGTAGTTGGTGGTTTCTGCAGCCTGCAGCGTAATGCTGTAACTGCCTGCATCGGTATAACTTTGCTGAGGATCGTAGCTGAGGGTCGTTTCGCTGTGGTTTAACGTTCCGGTTACCGATTTGGCGGTTCCGTCATACGTAAATGTTTGCGTGGCATCAGCGGTAATCACGCTTGCCGCCTTGTTAATTTTCAGCTCTGCGGTCAGTTCCAGGTCTGCATAATTGTCCTGCGTAACTGTAGCAGTTACCGTATAAGTGCCGGCAGCCGTTTGGTCGTTACCGGTATAAGCAACAGTTGCATCTGCTGGAAGACCGGTTACTTCAAGACTTTTAGCCGTGCCATCATAGGTAAAGGTTTGATCTGCTAAAGTAACACCTGTTATCGTTGCCGGGTTGATCTTTAGCGTAACGGTCTTACTTGATTCCAGATAGTTTGCAGTTTCTGCAGCATTGAGCGTAATGCTGTAACTGCCTGCATCGGTATAGCTTTGCTGAGGGTCATAGCTGATGGTGGTTTCGCTGTGGTTTAACGTTCCACTTACTGACTTAGCAGTTCCATCATACGTAAATGTTTGTGTAGCATCTGCCGTGATTAAGCCTAGGGCCTTGTTGATCTTCAATTCTGCCGTCAACACCAGGTCGCTATGATTCGGTTGTTTAACAGTGGCAGTTATTGTATAAGTGCCGGCATTGGTTTGATCATTATTCTGGTAGGTAATGGTGGCATCTTCCGGCAGACCTGTTACCGCAAGGCTCCTGGCTGCACCATTATAAGTATAGGTCTGAGCTGTAAGGGTCACACCAATTATCGTTGCCGGATTGATCTTTAGTGTAACTGTCTTACTTGATTCCAGGTAATTGATGGTTTCTGCAGCCTTCAGTGTAATGCTGTAACTGCCTGCATCGATATAGCTTTGCTGAGGGTCATAGCTGATGGTGGTTTCGCTGTGATTTAACGTTCCACTTACTGACTTGGCGGTTCCATCATACGTAAATGTTTGCGTAGCATCGGAAGTGATCACGCTTGCCGCCTTGTTAATTTTCAGTTCGGCGGTCAGCTCTAGGTCTTCATAATTGGCCTGCGTAACTATAGCGGTTACCGTATAAGTGCCAGCGTCTGTTTGGTCGTTACCGGTATAAGTAACACTTGCATCTGATGGAAGA
>NZ_SNYC01000008.1:0-96763 GCF_004362715.1 Pedobacter metabolipauper | reverse complement strand
TGTGTAGCATTGGCAGTGATTACTGATGCAGCTTTACTGATCTTCAATTCTGCGGTTAGTTCCAAGTCTGCATAATTATCCTGCGTAACTGTAGCAGTTATGGTATAAGTGCCGGCATCCGTTTGGTCGTTACCAGTATAAGCAACAGTTGCATCTACCGGAAGGCCGGCGACTTCAAGACTTTTAGCCGTACCGTCATAGGTAAAGGTTTGATCTGCTAAAGTAACACCTGTTATCATTGCCGGATTGATTTTTAGTGTAACCGTTTTAGTTGCTTGCTGGTAGTTTTCGGTTTCTGCAGCATTGAGCGTAATGCTGTAACTGCCCGCATTGGTGTAGCTTTGCTGAGGGTCATAGCTAATGGTGGTTTCGCTGTGGTTTAACGTTCCACTTACTGACTTGGCGGTTCCATCATACATAAAGGTTTGCATGGCATCGGCAGTGATTACTGATGCAGCTTTACTGATCTTCAATTCTGCGGTTAGTTCCAAGTCTGCATAATTGGTCTGCGTAACTGTAGCGGTTATCGTATAATTGCCCGCGTCCGTTTGACCATTACCGGTGTAATTGACAATTGCACCCGCCGGAAGACCGGTTACTTCAAGACTTTTAGCCGTACCGTCATAGGTAAAGGTTTGATCTGCTAAAGTAACACCTGTTATCGTTGCCGGGTTGATCTTTAGTGTAACCGTTTTACTCGATTCCAGATAGTTTGCAGTTTCTGCAGCCTTAAGCGTAATGCTGTAACTGCCTGCATTGGTGTAGCTTTGCTGTGGATCGTAGCTGAGGGTCGTTTCGCTGTGGTTTAACGTTCCGGTTACCGATTTTGCAGTTCCATCATACGTAAATGTTTGTGTTGCATCGGCAGTGATTACTGACACAGCTTTATTGATCTTCAGTTCGGCAGTCAGTTCCAGATCTGCATAATTGGCCTGCGTAACTGTAGCGGTTACTGTATAAGTACCGGCGTCCGTTTGACCATTACCGGTGTAATTGACAATTGCACCCGCCGGAAGACCGGTTACTTCGATACTTTTAGTCGTACCGTCATAGGTAAACGTTTGATCTGCTAAAGTAACGCCTGTTATCGTTGCCGGGTTGATCTTTAGTGTAACCGTTTTAGTTGCTTCCAGGTAATTGGTGGTTTCTGCAGCCTTAAGTGTAATGCTGTAACTGCCTGCATTGGTGTAGCTTTGCTGAGGGGCATAGCTGAGGGTCGTTTCGCTGTGGTTTAACGTTCCACTTACTGACTTGGCGGTTCCGTTATACGTAAAGGTTTGCGTTGCATCGGCGGTGATCACGCTTGCCGCCTTGCTAATTTTCAACTCAGCGGTCAGTTCCAGGTCTGCATAATTGGCCTGCGTAACTATAGCGGTTACCGTATAAGTGCCAGCGTCTGTTTGGTCGTTACCGGTATAAGTAACACTTGCATCTGATGGAAGACCGGTTACTTCAAGACTTTTAGCCGTACCGTCATAGGTAAAGGTTTGATCTGCTAAAGTAACACTTGTTATCGTTGCCGGGTTGATCTTTAGTGTAACCGTTTTAGTTGCTTCCAGGTAGTTTGCGGTTTCTGCAGCATTGAGCGTAATGCTGTAACTGCCTGCATTGGTGTAGCTTTGCTGTGGATCGTAACTGATGGTTGTTTCGCTGTGGTTTAACGTTCCACTTACCGATTTGGCGGTTCCGTTATACGTGAATGTTTGTGTAGCATTGGCAGTGATTACTGATGCAGCTTTACTGATCTTCAATTCTGCGGTTAGTTCCAAGTCTGCATAATTATCCTGCGTAACTGTAGCGGTTACCGTATATGTGCCGGCATCCGTTTGGTCGTTACCAGTATAAGCAACAGTTGCATCTGCAGGAAGACCGGCGATTTCAATACTTTTAGCCGTACCATCATAGGTAAAGGTTTGGCCCGTTAAAGTAACACCTGTTATCGTTGCCAGGTTAATTTTTAATGTAACCGTTTTAGTTGATTCCAGATAGTTTGTGGTTTCTGTAGCCTTAAGTGTAATGCTGTAACTGCCTGCATCGGTATAGCTTTGCTGAGGGTCATAGCTAATGGTGGTTTCGCTGTGGTTTAACGTTCCACTTACTGACTTGGCGGTTCCATCATACGTAAATGTTTGCGTAGCATCGGCAGTGATTACTGATGCAGCTTTACTGATCTTCAATTCTGCGGTTAGTTCCAGGTCTGCATAATTATCCTGCGTAACTGTAGCGGTTACCGTATAAGTGCCGGCGGCCGTTTGGTCGTTACCAGTATAAGCAACAGTTGCATCTGCCGGAAGACCGGTTACTTCAAGACTTTTAGCCGTACCGTCATAGGTAAAGGTTTGATCTGCTAAAGTAATGCCCGTTATTGTTGCCCTGTTGATCTTTAGCGTAACCGTTTTACTTGCTTCCAGATAGTTTACGGTTTCTGCGGCCTTCAGCGTAATGCTGTAACTGCCTGCATTGGTGTAGCTTTGCTGAGGGTCATAGCTGATGGTTGTCTCGCTGTGGTTTAAGGTTCCACTTACCGATTTTGCAGTTCCATCATACGTAAACGTTTGTGTAGCATCGGCAGTGATCACGCTTGTCGCTTTATTTATCTTCAGTTCGGCGGTCAGTTCCAGGTCTTCATAATTGGTCAGCGTAACCGTAGCGGTTACCGTATAAGTGCCGGACTCCTTTTGGTCGTTACCAGTATAAGTCACACTTGCATCTGCAGGAAGACCGGTTACTTCAAGACTTTTAGCCGTACCGTCATAGGTAAAGGTTTGATCTGCTAAAGTAACGCCCGTTATTGTTGCCGGATTGATTTTTAGCGTAGCAGTTTTACTTGATTCCAGATAGTTTGCAGTTTCTGCAGCCTTAAGTGTAATGCTGTAACTGCCTGCATTGGTGTAGCTTTGCTGAGGGTCATAGCTGATGGTTGTCTCGCTGTGGTTTAACGTTCCACTTACTGACTTGGCGGTTCCATCATACGTAAATGTTTGCGTGGCATCGGCGGTGATCACGCTTGCCGCCTTGTTAATTTTCAGCTCAGCGGTCAGTTCCAGGTCTGCATAATTGGCCTGCGTAACTATAGCGGTTACCGTATATGTGCCGGCGTCCGTTTGATCGTTACTGGTATAAGTAACACTTGCATCTGCAGGAAGACCGGTGACTTCAAGACTTTTAGCCGTACCGTCATAGGTAAAGGTTCGATCTGCTAAAGTAACACCTGTTATCGTTGCCGGGTTAATTTTTAATGTAACAGTCTTACTCGCTTCCAGGTAGTTTGCGGTTTCTGCAGCCTTAAGCGTAATGCTGTAACTGCCCGCATGGGTATAACTTTGCTGAGGATCATAGCTGATGGTGGTTTCGCTGTGGTTTAAGGTTCCTGTTACCGATTTGGCTGTTCCGTTATACGTAAATGTTTGCGTAGCGTCTGCCGTGATCACGCTTGTTGCTTTACTGATCTTCAGTTCGGCGGTCAGTTCCAGGTCTTCATAATTGGTCTGCGTAACTGTAGCGGTTACCGTATATGTGCCGGCGTCCGTTTGGTCGTTACCGGTATAAGTAATACTTGCATCTGCCGGAAGATCGGTTACTTCGAGACTCTTAGTCGTACCGTCATAGGTAAACGTCTGATCTGCTAAAGTAACACCTGTTATCGTTGCCGGGTTGATCTTCAGCGTAACAGTCTTACTTGATTCCAGATAGTTTGCGGTTTCTGCAGACTTCAGTGTAATGCTGTAACTGCCAGCGTTGGTATAGCTTTGCTGAGGATCGTAGCTGAGGGTCGTTTCACTGTGGTTTAAGGTTCCACTTACCGATTTGGCAGTTCCATTATACGTAAAGGTTTGCGTAGCATCGGCGGTGATCACGCTTGCCGCCTTGTTAATTTTCAGTTCAGCGGTCAGTTCCAGGTCTGCATAATTGGTCAGCGTAACCGTAGCGGTTACCGTATAAGTGCCGGACTCCTTTTGGTCGTTACCGGTATAAGTAATACTTGCATCTGCCGGAAGACCGGTTACTTCGAGACTTTTAACCGTACCGTCATAGGTAAAGGTTTGGTCTGATAAAGTAACGCCTGTTATTGTTGCCGGAAGGATCTCTAGGTTTTCCCCCTGATAAGTAAGTTCATAGTTATCATTTAAAGCAAGATCACCCAGTTTTATCGCGTAGGTACCTACATTTTCACCAGTATCCCTGGTTAGGCTACCTGTAAACTCATCCGCGCCGACTAATGTACCAAAAGATATCTCGTAGGTGAGTGCAACAGGATCGGCATCACCATATATTTTGCTTTGCGCATCTGCCGTTACCGTCAGTTTACGTGGCGCTACCCGTAAGACTTTGGTAACTGACACCGGATCATATTCACTATCTCCGGTTGCATTTACAGTTATAACGACATCACCGGCATTCTTTAAATGTATTTTTCCATCTACAATACTTACCGCATCATTGTTAGCCGGAACAGAATAAGTAATTATAGCGTCTGAATAGCTTGATGACGCAGGACTAAAATCGGCATCACCATAAACCGTTGCAATCGTGTCATTGACTAAATTACTAAAGGTAATGACCTGATGCTTAGTCTGATGCTCAAAAGCACCCAGATCAATCTGTCCATCAAAAATACGGGTATTACCAGCTATATCAGTACCGCCTACCTGAACCGGATATCCAGCAGTATTGGTTTTAGGATCACCTGCATTAATTGCCGGACTGGATGCCTGCAGAGTAAAATCATTATTGGCAGCATCAGTGAACTTCGGATTAATACTGCCATCCAGGTTATGCTTTATTGCATTAGCTGATATGCCCTCTATAAGACTATAATTAATATCTGTACCCACATTTTGTCCATTAGAAATACCAGTATCACTATTTCCATAAATAATGCTATTAGAAATCAATAGGTAGGAATCAGCTATATTACGAATCCCATTACCATAAGTTGCAGCCGTATTGCCATAAATTACCATGTTATTCAGTACTGGTGAAGAGCCCTGATTGAGCATTCCGCCACCAAATGATGCCGTATTATTCGCAACGATCACATTATTGAATATGGGAGAAGTGGAATTATAGTTAACTATTCCGCCACCATTTCCAGCTGAATTCCCGCTGATCACAACATTATTAAGGTTTGGAGAGGCCGACGAATTGTAAACACCACCGCCAGAATTGGCATAATTACCTGTTATCGTAGTATTGGTTATTATCGGGGCAGAAGATATTGCATATAAACCTCCACCAGCATCTAATGGAAGTCCTTTTAAGTTCGCAGTAATAGAGGCATTTAGGTTTCCATTCGCGCCAGTAATGATGAACCCATTTAATTCAGCGGTGCCCACAGCATCAGCGGCAACAACTACGTGATAGGCATTTTCGGAATTATTACCGCTGGGCTGACCGTTTACCGAAAAAATATCATCTTCGTCATAGTCTCCGCTTAAAACAGTCCGGTTAGTTTTCCAGTCACGATTTTCCAATCCTTCACCATCTGTCGCAGTGGCTGTAAAACCTCCAAATAGTTTAACATCCGGAACCAGTACAAATGTACTGAACCTGTCAGCAGGGCCACTGCTGACCAGATTACGCGGGTCATATATTGGATGGTACGTACCGGCAGCTACCCAGATCTGTTTAACAGTACCCGGTGTTGTAGTATTGAGGGTTTTCGCCAGTTTCAAAGCATCTGCAACTTCGCCCATCGCATTGTCCCAACTGGTACCATTGCCAGGCGAACCCTTTTTTACATAAAATATCCCATTGGCGTCGGGCTGTATAACCGGATTGTATGGGCTTTCGAAAGCCCCCATATCAATCTGTCTTTTCTGAATCCGTGCGTTGTTTGCCAGGTCGGCATTCCCAGTTTGCAAAAAGTATCCATTGCTATTGGTCTTTGGATCTCCGGCGTTAACGGCCAGACTACCATCTTTTAATGTAAGATTTCCGTTTGCTATATCTGTAAACTGCGGATTAACATTTCCGTCAAGGTTATGATGTATCGCATCCGCGGCATAGCCTCCAATAAGACTATAGCGAATAATTGATGAAATAGTGGCCGATGAAACTCTGTAATAATCTATCGGTCCTGCCCCTACATTGCCCCAAATAATTGTGTTATAAATCTTACAATAGGAATTGTTATCATCGTCAGCAATTCCCCCCCTGTCATTTTTACTGATGGTAGAATTGATGATCATTGGAGTAGATGAATCACTGTTATGAATCCCGCCGCCTGAATCTGATGCTGAATTATTATAAATTAGACAATTGATGATTGTTGGAGCAGATGCAATGTTTGCTATTCCCCCTCCCTGTGTTCCTGAATTTCCGGTTATTATACAGTTGGAGATGACCGGCGAGGCAGAAGAATTATAAATACCGCCACCAATTAAGTTATAGCCTGTACCCTCAGTAACCCTAAAACCATCTAATAAAGGTGTATCATCAAGGTTTTCATTAACGAAAACACTAGAACCATTTCCTTTCAATGTGGTAACATTGGTTTTCCAATTGCGGGCAGAAAGACTGCTTTCTGTTCCAGAGAAACCACCATATACACTTACATTGTTTAATAAACTAAAGGCTGAATTTAAAGCTGGCTGGTATGTTCCCTTTGCTACCCAGATCTGTTTAACTGTACCGGGTGTTGCTGCATTTAATGTTTTCGCTGCTTTTAATGCTTCATCAAGTTCACCCAGTGCATCATTCCAACTGGTACCTGCTCCCCCTGCGCCTTTATTGACATAAAAGATTCCGTTAGCATCCGGTTGGGGACTGGAGTCATCATAAGCACTTTCATAAGCGCCTAGGTCAATGGTGCCTTTTTGTATCCGTACATTCCCTGCAAGATCGATGATTCCAACATCTATTCCTGATCCGCTGACGTTAGTTTGCGGGTTGCCTGCATTGATAGCAGGACTACTGGTTTTCAAGGTATAGTCGCCGTTTGCGGGATCAGTAAACTGGACATTTTTATTTCCATCCAGAATATATTTGGCAGGATCAGCTGCTATGCCCTGTACTAAACTATAGGATATATTGGCTGTACCAGTTATACCTGCGTTATTACCTGAAACGATTGTATTAATTAGCGTTGGATTAGCACTTGCATTCATTATTGCTCCATTACCACCACTATTGTTATTGCTAATCGTAACATTTATAAAAGTAGGATTACCATTGGCATTGTAAGCTCCAGCACCATGACTTGAAGATGTGTTGCCATTAATAAGTATATTCTTGAAAACCGGGCTTGAAACAGCATTATAAATTCCTCCACCAACCGTTGCTGTATTACCTGTAACGATGATGTTGGAAAAAGCTGGCGAAGAAGAACGGTTTGCTATACCACCGCCGCAATTTGCTATCAGTGTGTTCAAACCGATCTTTACCTGGGGAGCCCCAATACCATTTGCGCCTTTAACAGTAAAGCCGTTGAGTTCCGCTGTTCCTACATTGTCAAAAGAAGTTACGACCCGATAGGCATTCTCGCCATTATTACCGATCGGCTGCCCATTAGCAGCATATTGATCATCACCAGAAAAATCACCACTCAATATTGTTGGATTAGTCTTCCAATTGCGGATTTGCATGCCATCTCCATCGGCTGCCGTTGCAGAGAAGCCACCGTATATTTTCACATTCTTTACCAATAAAAAAGCGTTGGCTCTATCAATAGAATTGGTACTGCTTAAATCATCTGGCTTATAAAGCGGGTGGTAAGTTCCCGCAGCTACCCAGATTTCCTTAATGGCAGTATTGGTTTTAGCTCCTTTTAAAGCGTACGCCAGTTCACCTAAGGCGTCGCTCCAACTGCCGCCATTACCTATTCCGTCTTTTTTTACGTAGAGTATACCATTGGCATCGGGTGCAGGATTAATGGCCGAGGTGGTAAAAGAAGTTGTAACGGCTGCAGATGTTGTATTTCCATTGCAATTTGCTACAACAGTAACTTCATAGTAAGTGCCCGGCAACAGTCCTGATAAATTTACCGGTGAAGTGGTAACTGTCTGTGTAACCGTGGCTGGACTGGTTGTTACTGTATAATTATTAGGCGAACCGTAAGCAGAAAAACTGAATGAAGCTGAAGCTGGTGTAATGCTGTTCACACTCGGATTAGTAGGCGCATTGCAGGGACCCGTTATACAGGCAGAGACATTACCCGTCTGGCCACTGCTATAAGGGTAAACACGAAAGTAATATTGTTGGCCAACTATTAAGCCGCTAAGCGAAAGTGTTTCAGTGCTATTCTCCACATGCTGATCAACGCAATCCAAGCTCACGAGTGCGCCACAGTTACCGGAAAAGGCTTGCAGCACGCCGTCAAATAAAGTAGACACCCTAATGTTATGGCTTGAGCTACTTGCTGTAAATCGAAACCATATATCCAGAGCTGATGGACTTGTAAAATTACTGCAGGAGGAAGGAGGCCTTGATTGGGTCGCGCCGTCAATCAAGCTGTTTACCAGTGAGCAATTGGCATCAGGCACAACTTCCAAAGCTCCACTGCATTCGTCGTTAGCCGGAGGTAGAGAAGATATTCTAGAAACGGTTTTATATTTTTTAGGGGTAGTAATTGTATGTTTTAATACCTCCCCTGCATAACTACTAAAGAAACCAGAGGATATTGTAAAAAGAAGTGTAAAAAAAATATAGCGCGTAAAAATCTTTAGCATCTTAATCTCGGTTATAGGTATTGTTTAGCACAGCTCCTGCACTAAGCATAAATCAGTTCAATAATCTTAGGTGGTTTATCTCCGTATGCATCAGTTTGGTTGCTAACGCTGTGAAAAACTATAACCAATGGCTAAGTCTCTCACCACACGGAGAATAAATTAACGGCAACTAAAATCGGGAGAATTGATGAATGAATGACCTACCCGTTGGGGTGGTTTTTATTTCTTTTTAGACAAGCTTAATTTATAAACCTAACTATAATAAAGACATATAAGACAAGCTATTTAGAGACATGTTATGATGCTAAAGCTGCAAGAAAATGCTAAAAATTAAAGAGAAAAATCAACAGATGGCAAAGGCCTTATGGGATCATGGTGACAAAGTTTTCAAAGACAACAGAAAAGTCTTCTATAAGGATAAGCAAAGATAATTTCCCTGACTTTATTTTATTGGGAAGGTAGCCGAAATACTTTTTAAATGCACTGCTAAAGTGGGTGGCATACTTGTATCCTGTTTTTTCCGATACCTCTGCTATGGTAACGTCCTTTTCAATCAGCATACGCTTGGCGAGGGTCATTTTGTAATCGGTCAGATAGCCGAAGACGGTAGTTCCGAAAGCGAGCTTAAAATCACGCTTCAGGTTGAATTCATTTGTACCTACCATGTGCGCAAGGCTGCGGAGCGAAAACTGCTGATTCATATTGTTCATCAGAAATTCCTTTACTTCATGCATTTTGTCCAGCTCTTCCTCTTTTAACTGACGAACAGCGGGATCATCTTTTCTCAGTTCAAATTGCGATAACTGAAGTACAAGCAGCTCCAGGATCTTGGATTCCAGGAATAGCTTTCCACAAAATCCGGTATGTTCAGATGTTCTCAGTGCGTTGAGTATGGCGGCGATTTCTGAAGTCATATGCAAATTACAGCCTGAAAATAATGCCGGTTCGTTTTTCTGCATTCCGTCCTTTAAATTCAGATAGCCCAAATGATCTGCAGGGATATACATAGAAAGGAAGGCCGGATCAATGCGGATAAAGATAGCTTCATGCGTTTCAGTTTTTATCTGCAATTGAAGCTTTTCATTGATTAGCAAAATATTGTGCTGCTGTTCGGCAAATGTAAGACAGGCTTTTTTAGATCCTGTCAAATAACCGTTCAACTTCCCCTTTAAAAGGAAGACCATTTGTAAACTAGAATTACCGGCAGATTTAATAAAAGCGCTTTTAATGTCATTAAAGGTCGAAAGGCTGTCAGAATAATAAATAGAAGCTTCTCTTTTTAAGTTAAAGATCTGGTCTGTACTTTCTCCTTTTAGCGTTGTTACTTCTCCCGATTGCGTCATATGTTGCCTCTATCTTTGTGCGAAGTTATCCTTATTAAGATTGTTTCCAAAGAAGATGTTGAAAAAGTTACACGTATTAATGAAACACCATATACTCCTGATCCTCATTTCCTGCTTTACTACCACTGCTGTGGCGCAAACCGGAATCCTGTCTGGCAAGGTAACCGATAACCATGCTAAACCCGTTGCCGATGCTACTGTGACCTTAAAAGAACTGGGCAGATCCGTAATGACGGACGACAATGGAAAGTATGAGATTAAGGGTGTAAAGTATGGCAGCTATACCCTGGTGATCAGCTCTGTAATCATACAGCCTAAAAGCATTGCTATCAAAATAGCATCGCCTGTTTCGGTAGTGAATGCCGAGGTGAAGGGTACAAAAGACAGGGAGCTGAAAGAGGTTAGTGTAGAGGGTAAGACAGAAAAAAGAAAGATAGAAACTTCGGGCTTTGCGGTAGCCATCATTGAAACCAAAGAGGCTTCATTAAGAAACCTGACAACCAATGAACTGCTGGACAGAGCCGTAGGTGTACGGGTAAGGCAGAATGGAGGCGTTGGTTCGAATGTAGAGTACAATTTAAATGGCATGTCCGGGAGTACAATCGGCATCTTTATCGACGGAATAGAGACCTCTACTTATGGCTCCTCTTTCAATCTCAACAATATACCTCCTGCAATGATTGAACGGATTGAGGTATACAAAGGGGTATTGCCTGCTCATTTATCCGGCAATTATATTGGTGGGGCGATCAATGTCATTCTTAAAAAAGATGCTTCTTTAAACAACATTACCGCAGCGGCTTCCTATGGTTCGTTTGGCACCTATAATGTCGATCTGTCGACCACGTTTCGAAATGAAAAAACAGGTTTCACATTTCGTGGAAGTGGCTTCCGGACACATTCCGATAACAGCTACACCACTTGGGGAGAATCTACCACCTACGTGGACTACAGGGGTGCTGTAACACGGCCTTTTCGTGCCAAGCGCTTTAATAACGTTTATGAATCGACTGCAGGAAGATTCGAGGCCGGCTTTACCAATGTAAAATGGGCTGATGTTTTTTTCATAGGCTATAATGTTTCCAAAAGTTATGAGGAGATTCCTCATGGCGTTTCTATGGCTACCCCTTATGTAGGACGAGTTAATAAAGCAGATGCTAACGTCTGGAGTTTAAACTATAATAAACGCAATTTATTTATTGACGGGCTTACTTTAAACGTTAATGCGACTAAAAGTGACAGGAGCACCCGTTTAGAGGATACCGTGACCACCCGGTTTAACTGGGACGGCTCTATACGGGAGTTTATAGATGATGGTGAGCGTAAGCCAGTAAGGATTACCTATATAGATGAATTTGGACAGACCCAATACCAGGCCCAGCAAGGCAGGCCTACAATGAGCCGTATAGACCGGGATATCATCAATGCCCGCTCCAACCTGGGATATATGGTATTTCCTGGCCACAAGATCTCTATAAACCATAAAATTGAAAGAACAGACCGCGATGATAACAACCTGCTTAAGCCGGTAGACAAGGATCTGGTAACTACCAGTCAAACCATTCAGAACATCCTGGCCTTTAATTATGAAACGGAATTTTGGAAGCAGCGTGTAAAGACCAATGCTCAACTTAAATATACCGCCAACCGTAATAACCAGAGAAGGGTAGATTTTGCCTATCCGGGAGGACAACCTGTTATTAACAGGCGTGATACATCCATTTTTACTGATAATGTGGGTTACTCTTTTGCTTTGGCTTTTAAAGTTGCTCCAAAAGTATACCTGGTAACTTCTAATGAAAATTCCTTTGTATCCCCAACAGAAACCCAGCTTTTTGGTGAGCCTGAACGGAACATTGTTCCAAACATTAACCTGTTACCTGAAAAGAACATCAATCTGAACCTGGGCTTTCGTACGGATGCATACAACTTCGGAAAAAGCAGGGTCTCCTTCTACGCAAGTGCTTTCTGGCGCAATGGATATGATAAAATTACGACGGAAACACTGGATGCCGACACCATTGAAAATGTCGACAATGCCATTCAGGACGTGACCAGATACATCAATCTCGGTATGACACAAGCGCGGGGCTTTGAGGCTGAAGTTATTTATGTGTTTAACAACAAGCTGAACGCCTCTTTCAACATATCCAAGTTCAACAATTTGTATAAGCAGGAATTTGACGAGCAAGGTAACCAAAGTCCATATTACAATCAGCAAGTTGTAAACGAGCCTTTTTTTAATATCAACGTCAATGCCCAGTACAGATTGAACAACCTGTTTCAGCCCAAATCTATCATGAATATATATTACAACTTTGGATACGTACAGGAATACAATATTGCCTGGCGGAATCCGGACTGGGGTATTACCCCGACACAATATGTTCATGATATAGGCACAAGTTATCGTTTTCCTTCGCAAAAAATTGTGCTGAGCGTTGACGCCAAAAACATCCTGAATGCCGAACTGTACGACAATTTTAAAAAGCAAAAGCCGGGCCGGGGAATCTACGTCAAACTGAATTATACACTTAATAAATTTCTATAAAACCAATAAATATAATATCATGAAAAAAAACCTATTAAAATCTATTCTTTATACTGCCGCTCTGTTTGCGGTAGCTTTGACTGGATGCAGTAAAAATGACGGATCTGACGATGGTGTACCTGAGGAAACTGACACACGCTGGATCACTTTGACAGCAGCATTGTCTGATCCGACAAGTACTACTGTGGATGGTAATGGTGGCACTTTGGCCTATAGTATCACACATGAGCAAGCGGTAGATCCTAACTTTACACTGGATATTTATCCTGAAGGTAAAGGTCTGCTTTTAACATCACCGCGTACTTCTCGTGTACAGGCTTCGGATGATGGTAAATTTTTATACGATATTCAATATACCGGTGCTGACGCAGGTTTGTTCCAAACTTATAAGGTGAATGGTGCAGGAAGTTACTCCATGTTTGGCCGTGAGGTAAACACCCAGGATATTCTGGGTACTCAACCACGCTGGGTTAAGTCTACAGATGAGATTGGTGTTGGTGTCAATTCAGACGGCACAGGAACACTTTCTACTGAATATGAAGGACAGGGACTGAACGCAACATTTTTAAGAAATATCAGGATTGTACGCGTAGCTATTTTGGATCTAAAAGATCCTGGAATGATCAATACACGTCAGGTTCCTGTGGCTTTTCCTGATGCACTTGCCAAACTGGGTTATACGTTAGGCCGTACAGATGTGCCGCTGGTTAACCAGGCTAAAACAAAGCTATATATCGGCTGTGCGGTGAGCAAAATTAACCCGGCAAGACCTACATTGAACTCTGACGGTACGGTTTCATGGACTACAAATGATGCGGCAAACAACACCATAGGAACAGCTACGCTGGTATTGGATTACCCAACACTAAGAAATCCTGAGTTCATTATATCTGCAGTAGCTAAAGGTAACAACAACGGCTATAGAACAAAAACCCAGTATGTAGGTACAGATGGTCATGTTTACCAGGCGGTAGCCACAAGTGGCTCACAGATTCTCCGCATCAGTAAAGACACCAATAAATATGACGACACCTACAATTTTGACCTGAATACTGCTTTAGGTACTACGGGTACTTCAATCCGTTCATGGAAATATCTTAAGGATGGTAAGGCTGTAATCATGTACCAGGAAACTGGTAAAAATGGTGGCTATATTGCTTTGGTTGATTTAAATAACCCTTCTGCTCCTGCTAAAAAACTAGCTACAGAAGTTGAGGCGGATGTGGATCTAAACTTTGGTCAGCATCAAAACATAGGTATGGAAGGCGACTTTGCCTATATCCCATTAACTCCTGCTGGTAAAGAGGGTAACCTTTATGTGATCAACTGGAAAAACGGAACCATTGCTAAAGGTGCTAAGCTGACTGCCTATACAAGAGCCCGCTATATCGGAGCGTTCTAGATCGTTTACGATAAAGATGCTTCAAAAGGTTCCGGTTTTTACCGGCACCTTTTTTTATTTTTCAGTCAAACAGATTAAAATATTCATATATGAAAAGATTACTAGCTGCAATTTTCACGTTATTTTTCCTGGCGGCCAATGCCCAGCAAAATACACTACTGACCCCGGCCTTTTGGCAGGGCAAACCGGATGCAGCTGCAATAAAAGCGGAAGTGGACAAAGGCAATAGTCCATCTCAGTTTAACGGGTCGAATTTCGATCCTGTGGTAATGGCGATCAATGCCGACGCATCTACGGAAAGTATTAAATACCTGTTGTCTCAGCCTGGTAACGAGGTCAACAAAGTAACGCATGATAGCAGAAATTATCTGCATTGGGCTGCCAGCAAGGGAAATACCGAAGTGATGGAATACCTGCTAAGCAAAGGTGCTGTAATAGATAATGAGGACAGTCACGGTTCTACCCCGCTATTTTTTGCTGCAGGTGCTGCCCAGTCAAATACAAAGGTATATGACCTGTTAATTGCCAAAGGTGCCGACCTGAAAAAAGATGTCAATTCGGATGGCGCCAATGTGCTGTTGCTGGCAATTGCCAATGATAAGGAACTGGCTTTAACTAATTATTTTGTAAGCAAAGGTCTGGATCTCAACAGCACTGATGCTGCCGGCAACAATGCGTTTAGTTATGCTGCACGTTCCGGAAATGTGGAGGTGTTAAAATCGCTTGTGCAAAAAGGTATAAAGCCCAATCCATACGCCATGCTGATGGCAGCCCAGGGATCAAGACGGGGTGCCAATACGATTGAAGTATACCAGTACCTGGAAAGCCTCAACATCAAACCTGCGGTTACCGGTAAAAATGGTGAAAATGTACTGCACGCTATTGTACGCAAACAAAACCAGACTGACATTATTAAATATTTTTTAGCTAGGGGTGTGGATGTAAACCAGCAGGATGAAGAAGGCAATAGCGTATTTATGAATGCTGTAGCTGCTAATCGTGATACTGCTGTTATTGTGATGCTGCTTCCACATATTAAAAATATCAACCTGGTAAACGAAAAAGGAGTTTCGGCTTTAGCTATGGCTGTCCGCGGCAATTTACCGGGAGTGGTCAGCTACCTGATCGGTAAGGGAGCTGTAGTGAAAGGATTGGATAAAAGCGGCAATACCCTGGCGTATTATGCATTGGAATCTTACCGTCCGGCAGGAGGACCAGGATTTGGAGGACCAGGCGGTCAGGCACCTTCAGGTGGCAGACCGGGTGCACAGGGGGGGCCTGGGCAGGCTGGTGCGGGCAGGGCAGATGCTGCTGGCCGGCCAGGTGAACGTACTTTTAATGGTCCAAAGCCGGAGGACTTTGAAACAAAGATCAAAATACTTCAAAAAGAAGGTTTAGATATAACTGCTCCGCAGGAAAATGGAAACTCTTTATATCACCTCGCGGTAGTTAAAAATGACATTTCCTTATTAAAGCGTCTTCAGCCTTTAGGCCTTGATGTTAATGCTAAAAATAAAGAAGGCTTTACGGCTTTACACAAAGCTGCACTGATCTCTAAAGATGATGTGGTGTTGAAATACTTATTGTCAATAGGCGCTAAAACGGATGTAAAGACTAATTTTGAAGAAACAGCTTTTGATCTGGCTTCTGAAAATGAATACCTCACTAAAAACAACGTATCCCTTACTTTTCTTAAATAGTATCTTTCTCCATTATGATGTCGAATTTATATAAAACAGCAGCGCTCTTCATTTTATTATTTTGCAGCGTGTCTTTTCATGCTGCTGCACAAACCAATAAATACAAATGCATGATCCAGATGACCAATTACACGGGCGAAGGCGCATACCTTGTGATATCGCTGATCAATAGCAAGGGTGCTTATGAAAAAACACTTAGCGTATTGGGACCGGATAAACAATGGTATAAAACCATTAAGGAATGGAACAAGTTTTACCTTAAGCAACCCAATGTAAGTGCAGTAACCGGTGCTTCTGTTACTGGTGGAGACCGCGCTGTGCGGGTGATAGAAATTGATAAGTCAAAGATCAACGCGGGTTACAAATTAAGATTTGAAAGTGCTGTTGAAGACAAAGCCTATCATGTTAAAGACCTGGAAATTCCATTAACAACGGAAAGCCTGTCTGCAAAAAGCGATGGCACCGGCTATATCCGGTATGTCCGTTTTAGCGCAAACTAACATCATCCTTATTTAGGATCATTTTCGTTTGAAAAGGTTGTATCATTAAAGCACAACAAAAATAAGTTAAACTTTCAAATTACACGATTTTAGAGCTACAACCTTACCATTTGAAAGTTTAACTTTCAAATGGTAAGGTAAAATCCATTTCTTATAAGACCGCAAACTTGAGTACATAAGATACAAGTGCCATCGATTAAAGCAAATATTTGCAATAATTTAAGTCATATAGTCACCTGTTAAAACGATGACTATATGACTCGTTTCTTAATTTTTAAGTGCCGCTATTTTGACATTTTTGATCCCGGTTTCTTCCGATCTTAACAGGAGTTTCTCGACCTTTAAATCCGTGCGGAAAGCGATCATTGTGCGTTGACCTGCAATTTCAGTGTCGATCTGTGAACCGCCAAATTTATCTTCATATTTGACAATCATGCGAACAGTAAACGGTTTATCCGTATTGATCAAATTTTCAATCGCGTAATTACGTGCACTGCTTGGAGAACCTCCCTCACGCAATGATTTCTCGACACCTGAGAAATTCTGAAGTTGTCCTTTTCCATATTGTGCTTTTTTCGCTTTTGGGCTAATTTGGACTTCACAAGCTTGATTTTCACCATCTGCACCCAGAAAAAGTGCACCGAGTTTTCCAGACAAATCTGTACCAGGCTCTACATCAAATGTTAGCAGGAAAGAGGGAGATCCTGTGGCAAAAGAGGAAGTCTCTTTAATTTCTTTCGCCAATGATTTTTCTTTATGGGTTGCAGGAATTATTTCCTCCATCCATTTTGTCCCAATTCTACCTTCAGGTGATTGAACCATTTCATGAATAGTCAATGCTCCACCCCAGCGCCCCATGGGAATCCAGCCGGCCAATAAGAAACGGCCGTCGTTTATTTCTGTCACGGCTGGCACGTTCATTCCATTGTAAAAGTCCAGCCCCGCTTTAACGCCATCTACAAATTTATCTTCCGGTGCACTTACCGGCTTTAACCAAAAGCCGGTAAAACCACCAATAACGTAATCAAAATTTCTCCAGCGGAAGAAGAATGTGCAGTCGCCCCCTGGAGGAAATTCCTGATTAACAGATCTCCAACCTCCATCTATGGATTTTGATTCCCAGGTTCCTTTCGCTCCATAGTTCGCTAACATGCGTAAGCGTCCTTCGGGGTCTGTATAAACACTTGGGTTTTCACAAGGATGGAATAATATTTTTGTTTTCTTGAAATTACTAATACCATCTTCACTGATGGAATAAGTGGACCCGGCCGGATAGCCAGGAATGGTATCATAGCGGAAGGAGCCTGTAACGCCATGTTTATTGTAGTAATCCCACTGTAAGGGTAGCGTGGTTTGTTCCTTAGGATAGATCCTTGTAGTGTGCAGGCCGTAACTAACACAAAGTTTATTGTTAAAGATAAAAGGTGTTCCGGTCCCGAATGTTTCCCATTGTTCCTCTATAGGAGTCGCAGCTTCGTGTTCGGTCCATGTTTTGAAGTCAGTTGTTGAGAGGTGCTCGAAATAATGCGCCCCTTTTCCAAATTTGCTGGAATGACCCCGGCGATCAAATAAATAAAATAGGTGATAACGTCCGTTATGATAGAAAGTTACGACGTCGCCTACCCAGGTATTATGTCCCTGAGGCGTCCAATACTGAATCTCAGCTGAAGAGCGGGGTATTTTCAATGCCACTTTTTGTGGCTCAATTCCCGGGAAGAAAATTTCAGCCTTTGAAACAAGTGAAGGATCTATTTCCCAAGTGCTTTGTTTTCCCCATTTTGGGTAGCCTAAGGCGAAGTCGTTGTCAAGAAGCTCGTTGTCAAGATACAAGGTCCATCTCACACCAGAGAAATGAAGCAACACCTCATGCTCCCCTTCGGATTTTTCCAACATCGCTAAGGGAATACCTATGGGCATGTCACTTGCGCCTTTAGGTTCAGTAGGAGAATGAAGCCGGAGAGCGGCTTCGAGTACAGGAATAGAGCCATCAGGCATTGGATAAGCTGGATAGTTTTGAATTTTTCGATCCTTCGCATCATGTTGAAAGGTCTTCATATTCAGTACACCTGGAATTTGAAGAAGATTCTTGATGGAGTTTTCCCTTTTTAGATTGACCGACATTTTGATGGTAAAACTGCTGCTGTCAGACGGCGCAGTGAAAGTTCCACTTGTTTTTTCCGGTGAGAGTGCACTGAGTGCTGATCCTTCCGAAAAATGCCAGGGAGAGGAACGTAACAAAAGTTGAACAGCTTGTCGTTTTGGAGCGCAACCAGTGCAGAGCAGGCTGCAGATGATCACCAATATTACGAAAGAGGAATTTACTAATTTATTTTTCATGAATTTACTATTAAAGTGTATCAATTCGTATAGCGCGAAAGACAGATGAGCATTCTATAGTTCAGACTCATATCTTTCATATCTTAACAGATGTTAAATGTAAATTAAATGATAATATATATATATGTTTTTAAATGCTTGCGTCAACTAAACTGATACATTTTCAGCCAGCTTATTACCACACACTCATCGATTATATTAGCTTATCCCAATGATACTATCTATCAGATGAAACCAGAAGGAATAAATAAAGTGAAGTATAAAGAGACGGATTTATACCTTACTTTTGCCAGATGGCCGGGATTTATATTCACATACCTTTTTGTAAAAAAGCATGCACCTACTGCGATTTTCATTTTAGCACTTCGCTGAAGTATGTGGATGAGATGACGGATGCCATCTGCTCAGAGATCATTAAAAAAAAGGACAGGATCACGGATCAGGTCGGAACCATTTATTTTGGCGGCGGCACCCCTTCTGTACTCCCATCCAAAGCCTTCGAAAAAATATTCAATACCATTACCACTCATTTCTCAGTTTCTTCGGATGCAGAGATCACAATAGAAGCGAACCCGGATGATCTGGATGCAAAAAAGATCAGTGAATTGCGACAGTTACCCGTAAACCGTTTCAGTATAGGCATCCAGTCCTTTTTTGATGAAGACCTGATCTGGATGAACCGTGCACACAATTCCAGCGAAGCCGAAACCTGTATTAAGCGGAGTCAGGATGCCGGTTTTGAAAACTTAAGCATTGATCTGATTTATGGCTATCCCTTATTAACGGACAGTAAATGGCTTCGGAATATAAATAAAGCCATTGAGTTTGAAACGCCGCACATTTCAGCCTATTCTTTAACTGTTGAACCCCGAACGGCATTGGCCAGCTCCATTAAAAGAGGTAAAGAGGTGCCGCTGAACGATGAGCAAAGTGCCGAGCAATTCATTACGCTCATAGATAAATTGAAAGCAGGCGGCTTTGAGCATTATGAGATCTCCAACTTCAGCAAGCCTGGCAAATATGCGGTACACAATACCAATTACTGGCGTGGTGTACCCTATTTAGGGATCGGGCCATCTGCACATGGCTTTGATGGTCAGACCCGGTATTTAAACATCGCAAATAATGCGGCATACCTCAATCAGCTGCAGGAAGGTAAACTTGCAGAGACCATCGAAGAACTCGATCAATACGACCGGTTCAATGAATACGTGATGACCTCCTTACGTACCATGTGGGGAACGAGCTTGAATAAGATTGAAGCCGATTTCGGTAAAGCCTTTCATAAAGATACATTGAAAAACATCAAGCCATTCCTGGAAAGACAGTGGTTAACACATCAGGATGAACACCTGACCCTAACTGCCGACGGCAAACTATTTGCAGACTATATTGCCTCGGAGCTTTTTTTAATACACGACGATCACTATAATTAATACGGATGAAAAATAAAGTAGTATGGATCACCGGTGCATCTTCCGGTATTGGAGAAGCACTGGTTTATGCTTACAACAAAATGGGTGTAAGGCTAATTATCTCGTCGCGTAACCGCGATGAGTTATACCGGGTTAAAATGGCCTGCAAGAACCCGGTTAATATTCATGTATTACCGATCGACCTTGAAAACACCGATGCGTTGGCAGGAAAAGCTGAAGAAGCCATTCGCATTTTCGGTTACATAGATATCTTAATCCACAGCGGAGGGATCAGCCAGCGGAGCCTGGCCGTTGAAACAGATTTGGCTACAGAACAACGCCTGATGAATGTAAACTTCTGGGGTACGGTAGCTTTAACCAAGATTGTACTACCTGTTATGATTGCCAAAGGAGGTGGAAACATTGTCTGCATCAGCAGCCTGGTTGGTAAATTTGGAACACGCATGCGCTCCGCCTATTCTGCATCCAAACATGCTTTACATGGTTACTTTGATTCCCTGCGACTGGAAGTCTTTGATAAAAATATCCATATTACCATTGCCTGTCCGGGTTTTATCAAAACAAACATTACCATCAATGCGCTAACTTCAGACGGTTCCCCACAAGGCACAATGGACGCTGCACAGGAAAACGGAATGCTTCCTGCAGCATGTGCGGAGAAAATTATTCAAGCCATTCAACAACATAAAGAAGAGGTATATATAGGCGGTAAAGAGGTAAAAGGAGTTTGGTTAAAACGGTTCTTCCCTCTCCGGTTTTCTAAATATTTAAGAACAGCTAAGGTTACCTAACTAAATTATTTAGCGGTTTCCGCATATTTTTGGATTGATTTTTGAATATTGCATTCAAACAACTAAAAACTATGAGTTTCATTATTCTATTGCTGATCAATGCCGGGATTTTACTAGGTATGACTTACATTCTGCCGACTGTAACCATCAAAAACTATACAACAGCCATTCTTGTGGCCCTGGTTATTGGACTCTTAAATGCAACCATTGGCTGGCTGATCCGCTTCCCGATGAATGTGGTTACTCTTGGTTTGCTTTCGTTCGTAATCCACCTTTTTGTTACTGCGGTGATGATTAAAATTGCCGACATATTATTCTCCGATTTCCAGATCAAAGGTTTTGCCCCTGCTGTGATCATCGCCCTGGTTATGGCCATTGTAGGAAGCTTAATTAACTTTTTCTAGATTCATTTTTTGGATCTGCTTCAAAACGTCCTGTTTTACACCGGACTCTTTATCGTAATGGCCTCTCTTGTTCCGCTGATACGCCATGATTTTTGGATCTTTCGGGTTTTTGAATATCCCCGTTTGCAAAAGCTTACGGTTAACCTGGTATTGATCCTGATCTATGTTATTTTTATTCCTTTAAATGCAAGCAGGGAATATGTGATGCTTGGTGTACTGTGCCTTAACCTGGCTTACCTCGGCTGGCTCATCTTTCCATTCACCGTTTTATCCGGTAAACAGATCGTAGGCAGCAGAAAGGCCCCCGGAGATATAAATATTAAACTGCTCATCGCGAATGTATATCAGGAAAATAAAGAATCTGATTCCTACCATACGCTAATTAAGCAATGCAATCCAGACCTGCTCTTGATGGTAGAAACAAATAAATGGTGGATGGAGCAGATGGACCGCATCGGTAAAGATTATCCGCATCAAATTAAAGTACCTCTGGAAAATACATACGGCATGTTATTATACTCGAGGTTCGAGTTGGTAGATGGTGCTGTACGTTACCTGGTAGAAGACGACATTCCGTCTATTGAAACGGAAGTTAAATTACCTTCCGGAGACCTGGTAAAATTGTTCTGTTTACATCCACGCCCTCCCGTTCCACAAGAAAATCCACAATCTACAGAGCGGGATAAAGAAATATTGATGGTTGCTAAAAAGGCAAAGGATACCAAAGGGCCAACCATTGTTGTCGGGGATTTGAATGATGTGGCATGGAGTTACACGACTGAGCTTTTTTCAAAGATCAGCGGATTACTGGACCCACGTAAAGGACGCGGCTTCTTCAATACCTTTAATGCCAAGTATTTCTTTTTACGTTTTCCGCTGGATCATGTTTTCTGCTCCCCAGACTTTACGTTAACCGGAATTAACAGGCTTGAAAGATGCGGCTCAGATCATTTCCCGATGTGCATCAATTTACAGTATGATCCTGTAGCCCTTCATAAAAACGACATTCCGGAAGCTACATCAGAAGACAAGGCCCTTGCTGCAGAAAAGATACAAGCAGAAACCTAGCGCATTACACCGATTTTCTTGCCGCTCCAATCGGGGAACAGGACCTTATCATTGTGGATGCCCAGGTGACGGTCTGCCACTTCACTAAATACACCGCGAAAATCTGTCGTTACCGCAAGGTCACGCCCATCTTCCAGGTTTTCAACAGCCAAAGGATTTACCAGTCCGTGTACCAATCCGCCATTTACGGCATTGCCCAAAATAAAATTGCAGGAAGCCCTGCCATGGTCTGTGCCTCCGGTACCATTTTGTTTTACAGTACGTCCAAATTCAGTCATGGTCATTACGGTTACATCATCCTGTAAAGTACCCATGTCTGCCCAAAAAGCCATCATGCTTTCGCTAAGATCGTTTACATTCCGGGCGAATATGCCAGTTTCAGTACCCTGGTTAAAGTGGGTATCCCATCCGCCAGACTCTGTAAATGCAACTTCCATTCCTACATCCATCTTAATCAGCTGTGCAATTTGTTTCAGCGAATTGCCCAATCCGGTATTTGGATATACGGCATTATTTTCAGGTTTATAATTCTTGGAATCTATTTTCTGCAGCATCTTGATGGCATCAAAACTCTCCTTTCCGGTTTCCTTTAACAGTCCGGAAGAGGTTTGGTCGTACAGATCTTCAAAGCTTTTGGCCGTCATGTTTACAGCCTGGGTATTTCCCTTCATCTGGATGTTAAAATCCTGCAGGTTGCTGATGGCCACCGCCGGGTTATATCCGTAAAATGAACGTGGCAATGATGATGTTAAGCTTACCCCCTGAAAAGGGGTTGCAGCCTCATGTCCAAGTAAACCGACTGCCCGGTTTAACCAGCCACTTTCAGTTCCCTTTTTAAACGGGGTACCAGACTCCATATAGTCCTGGGCATCAAAATGTGACCGGGTAGTATTTGGAGAGCCGATACCATGAACAATAGACATTCTTTTTTCCCGAAACACCGTTTCAAACGCGCTCATGGAAGGGTGCAGTCCAAAACGTCCGTCCAGATCAATCAGTGGTTTATTTGCTGATCCCTTTGCGGCAGACATAAATAGCGTAGGCCGGGCAGCCTTTAAATATTCGTCCGTAAAAGGCGTTACCGCAGCCAGGCCATCCATTGCACCGCGCTGAAAGATACAAACCAATACTTTCTTCCTTTTAAACAACGCGGGGGTTTTCGTTCCGGCAACAGCATCTGCAAGAAACCCAGGGATACCACCCAGTCCGATGCCAAATAATGCCAATCCTCCTGCTTTTATAAATCCTCTTCTTGATGTCATGATCGTCGTTTTAAGTTTTACTTGCGTTGAAATTCTGGTGATCCGATGATCACGCCCACTACTTGTGCCAGCATGTTATTGTTTGCAATCAATGCTTGTTTAGGATTAACTGTAACCGGCTTATCTTTAATCACATTACCCATCTCCATGGTATTTGTATTACCCATTACGGGCTTTTGCAAAGGCACAGGCTGAGGTGCTGCGGTCTTATCTGCTGCATTCTGAACTTTGGCTGTTAGATTGGGATCACTCAACATCGGTTTTAACCGTTCCAGTGTTTTCTCTAAATTACGTTCTGGCAAAATAAGCTTGCTATAGGTAAGCAATGCGGCTTCTGCACTCTCTGGTTCGTGGTTATTGTTTAATGCAAAGAGGTTGATCTTTACACCCGGAATACGCTGAGCTGCCAATGCAAGACCGAAATTCATCCGGTTTAACAAGGCCCCGGTATTGATCCAGTACTGGCCTTTATCAGGGAAACCTGTTGGTGCCTGGTAATAATACATTTTCTGCCCCATCCGGTTGATCCAGTTGAAGAGCTGATATGGCTGGGTTACGTTAGCATCCAGGCTGCGGACCGCACTGATTGCGAGTTCAAAAGGGGATTTGGTCTTTTCTCTCAATGCATCCACTTTCCAAAACTCCGCTGAGGTAACCATGGCAATCATCACCTGCCTGATGTCTCCGTCTGAACTGGTAAATGTTTTCGCCATTTTATCAATGATCCTTTTAGGGGGCTGATCGTTTACAAACCTGGTAGCAAGCTTTGTGGAGATGAATTTTGCGGTAGAAGGATGATGTGCCAGCATGTTTAACAATTGCATTCCTTCTTCATAGCCTCCATTTGCCGGAAAGCGTTTTCCAAGAACCATCTTCTCCTGGTTATCATGACGGGTAGGTACAAACAGGAAATCACCCTGATGTATAAAGCCCCGTTTTTCCAGGTTCTGCTCTCCGATGTTTTCCATTACTTTTTTATAACCGGCACCATAACTACCATCCTCACCAATAGGTGCGATGGTCCATCCCGTTAGCACCCGTGCTGCCTGGGTTACATCATTTTGGGTGTAGCCACCATCAACACCTAAAGTATGGAGTTCCATTACCTCACGTGCATAATTTTCATTTAATCCTGCTCCCGGTTTCTTAAGTACTTTTTTAACCTTACCTGCTGTATCTGAATTTAGGGGAAGTTTGTTTTGGGCATTGGGCTTTTTATCTGCAGGCCTATTTTTCAGGTTAACCCCCATCATCATTTCCGGATTCGCATTTGCCGCCAGTTCTGCCGCAGAAAGCCGCTGTCCCGAGCTGGTATAATTATCCAGGAAGATCAGCATGGCGGGTGACTTAGCGGTAGCAATCAGCAGATCACTAAACTTACCGGTAACATTTGGGCGTATAATATCGCGTTCAAATGATGGCACATATAGTGCACACTGATTCTTTGTAAGTGAAACATTAAAATGATTGAACCAAAAATCGGTTAGTAATTCCTGAAGCTGGTTATTGGTATAGGCCGCTCTTAATATCTTTTGATTGATAAACTGACGGATTAGTTCTTGTTCAGGCTTATATCCCTTTAGATCCATATAGATTTTCAGCTGTGCCCGATATGCTTTTTGGTCGCCTTTATTTACAGAATCGGGATGAATGGAGCCGTCTTTTATGGCCAGCTTCACAAGCTTTGCCTGCCGGGGATACTTATCTTCTACCTGGTTGTTGGTTAGATTGATATCTTCATACTGGACCAGCATTTTATTTAGCGAATCGTCTGGCACATTTCCATCCAGCTGTTGCTGAAACCATTGCTCCAATCCCATTTTCACCACTTCATCCACCGCTTCTTTTGTTGGACCGTAAGTAAAGCGGCTTAAAAGATGGGCCGCAGCCTGTCGCTCAGTTAATCCCGCCTGCTTATAGGGAAAGGCAAAATCTACCGGTTTTTCTGCATTTCTTTTAAATGAAGAGAAGATGCAGGCGATACCTAAAATGGCAATGAACGTATAAATGATCCGGACTGATGTTTTCATACTATAACGTTTAGGAGGTGTAAGGGTATGACAATTAAAACGTTGAAAAGATTAATAAATATACAAATTCTTTTTTTAACGGGTTTTGTCAGGGTTTTTCAATTTTTATACGGCGGAAGAACAACTTTTTCATTTTTCTATAATTTTGCATTGGCTTAACCTTATATTAATATGAAGTTTGATCTATCCCCAATTGATATCGTTGATGATATTTCTAAAGAAGATTTTGAAAAACACTATTTAAATACACGCAGGCCTTTGATCATTAAGAATATGTCAAAGAACTGGCCTGCTTATGAAAAGTGGAATTTAGACTACATGAAAACCGTAGTTGGAGACCGGTCGGTTCCGCTGTATGACAGTTCAAAAGCTGATCCGTCCAAACCGATCAATGCTTCGGCAGCAGAAATGAAGTTTGCGGATTACATCGAACTCATCCGAAATACGCCTACCGACTTACGGATCTTTCTTTTTGACCCCATTAAACATGCTCCGGATCTGCTGGCAGATTATAAAGCACCTAAAGAATTAATGGGCGGTTTTTTAGACAGCTATCCAAATATGTTCTTTGGTGGAAAGGGTTCAGTCACCTTTCTTCATTATGACATTGATCTTGCGCATATTTTCCACACCCATTTTAACGGGCGCAAGCATGTGATCTTATTTGAAAACAAATGGAAAGAGCGGCTGTATCAAATTCCATATGCAACCTATGCATTAGAAGATTACGACGTGGAGCAGCCTGATTTTGATCAGTTTCCTGCACTTAAGGGCGTTAAGGGGGTAGAAGCTTTTCTGGAGCATGGCGATACACTGTTTATGCCTACGGGTTACTGGCATTGGATGAAATATTTAGATGGTTCTTTCTCCATCAGCCTCAGGGCATGGGACAAGTCCTGGGCTGTCAAAACAAAAAGCCTGTACAACCTCACTGTTCAGCGTAAGTTTGATGATTTCATGAAAGCCAACTTTAGAGAGAAGTATATGGAATGGAAAGAGAAGCTGGCTTATAAGCGTGCAAATAAAGCGTTACAAAATCAGGAACCGGTATGATCCGGTAATCTTGTTTTAACAAGTATTTTATCTATGTTTGTTCTAAATAAGGTCGGTAATAGGCATTAAGTCGTTCGCACGTATCTTATTCCCTAAATTATGAGCTTTATTTTAAAGCCGGTAGATACGGTCGAAAACATTTCTCCTGCTGATTTCAAAAAAAACTATTTAGATGCCGGACGTCCGCTTATCATTAAGGGTTTAACTAAAAGCTGGCCTGCAAGGGAAAAATGGACAACTGATTATTTGAAAGAAATAGGCGGTGATCTGGAAGTCCCTCTATACGATAATGCAAAGGCAGATCCGTCAAAACCGATCAATGCTGCCGTTGCGCACATGCGCTTTGGCGATTACCTGGATCTCATTAAAAGGGAACCTACAGAATTAAGGATCTTTTTCTTTAATCTTTTTAAACACGTACCGAGCTTAATTGATGATATCAAGATTCCTAAAGACCTCATGGGCGGCTTTATTGAAAGCATGCCGGCTATGTTCTTTGGCGGTTCCAACTCCGTTACTTTCTTACATTACGATATCGATCTTCCTCATCTCTTCCACACGCATTTTGGTGGTAGAAAGCACATCATCCTGTTTGACAACAAATGGAAAGAACGCTTGTACTGCCTGCCTAATGCAACCTATGCCCTGGAAGATTATGACGTTGCAAACCCTGATTTTGAAAAGTTCCCCGCGCTTAAGGGTGTTGAAGGCTATGAAGTTTTTCTGGAGCATGGTGATACCCTGTTTATGCCTACCGGAATGTGGCATTGGATGAAGTATCTTGATGGTTCTTTTTCACTGAGCTTAAGGGCATGGGATGCTTCTTTGCTCAGAAAAGCGGAAAGCGTGTATAACCTGGCTGTAAAAGGCGGTATTGACAGTATCCTTAAAAAGATATTCAAGGCCCCTTATGCGGTTTACAGAGAAAAAAAGGCCGTTAGGACTGCAGAAAAAGCTTTAGCTAAAGGTTTGCCTAAATAGGTTAACAGCCTTCATAAAATGACATCCGCCTTAAAATAGTCCGGAAGCAAACTTTTAAATTTGTTATTCGTTTATCATGAATATATGAGAGGTTTCCAATTTTCTAATTTCCAGCCGGATGACCTGCCTAAAGGCGGGTTTGATGAATTGCTTAAACTTTTTACACAGCTTCTGAACTATACTGCCGGAGATGCCGGAGAATCATTGGCATGGATGAATGAACTGGATAAGAAATATAAGCTGACCAATAATGAGTATGGTATGGGCGATTTTATTGATGACCTTAAGGAAAAAGGTTATTTAAATGAGAACCCGGCCAATGGCGATCTAAGCATCACGTCTAAAACCGAACAAACGATCCGGAAGTCTGCCCTGGAAGAGATCTTTGGAAAGTTAAAAAAAGCAGGAAAAGGGAACCACAACAGCAATATTTCCGGGATTGGAGAGGAAAAGAATGCAGACCGCCGCGAGTTTACTTTTGGCGACAGCCTGGATCAGATTGACATGACCGCTTCCATTCAAAATGCACAGATCAATCATGGTATCAGTAATTTCACATTGACCGAACGCGATCTGGAAGTTGAAGAGAAGGATTTCAAAACCCTTACCTCTACCGTGCTGATGATTGACATTTCCCATTCCATGATCCTGTATGGTGAAGACCGCATTACGCCTGCTAAAAAGGTAGCTATGGCGCTGGCAGAACTAATTAAAACCAGGTATCCTAAAGATACACTGGACATTGTCGTTTTTGGTAATGATGCCTGGCCAATTACCGTTAAAGACCTTCCCTATTTACAGGTTGGTCCGTATCACACCAACACCTTTGCCGGCCTTGAGCTGGCTGCCGATCTTTTACGCCGCCGAAAAACCCATAACAAGCAGATCTTTATGATCACCGATGGTAAGCCTACCTGTCTCAAAGAAAATGGCCGCTACTATAAAAACAGCATGGGCTTAGACAGGAAAGTGATCAGCAAGACACTGAATATGGCTGCCCAGTGCAAAAGGTTAAATATTCCCATTACTACTTTTATGATTGCACAGGATCCATACCTGCAGCAGTTTGTAAGAGAATTTACGCAGATCAATGGCGGAAGGGCATTTTACAGCTCCTTAACCGGACTGGGTGAATATATATTTGAAGATTACATTAAGAACCGCAGAAAAACTGTCCGTTAATCATTATAGAAGCTGATTTATACCAAGCATGGATTACAACAATATCAAAACATTAGGCCAGTTAAAAGCCACAAACTATAAATCATTAACGGTAAAAGACGAGCTTCGTAAAAACCTGATCAGGCAGCTTCAAAACAAAGAAGCTGGTTTTGAAGGCATTCTCGGTTACGATGAAACCGTAATCCCGGAACTTCAAACCGCTATCCTTTCACGCCATAACATCCTGTTATTGGGTTTACGCGGACAGGCGAAAACACGGATTGCCCGCTTAATGGTAAACTTACTTGATGAGTTTATACCTTATGTAACCGGAAGTGAGATCTTTGATGATCCATTAAATCCAATTTCATGGTATGCCAAACAAGAGATTGCTGCGCATGGCGATGAAACTCCGGTAAGCTGGCAGCACCGCTCTGAAAGATATACCGAGAAGCTTGCTACTCCTGATGTTACTGTTGCCGATTTGATTGGTGATGTTGACCCGATCAAAGCAGCTACGCTTAAACTAACCTATAACGATGAACGTGTAATCCATTTTGGATTAATACCAAGGGCTCACCGCAGCATCTTCGTGATCAATGAACTTCCCGATCTGCAGGCAAGGATCCAGGTTGCCTTGTTCAATATGCTGCAGGAAAAAGACATTCAGATCAGGGGTTTTAAACTTCGCCTGCCTTTAGATGTTCAATTTGTTTTTACCGCAAATCCTGAAGATTACACAAACAGGGGCTCTATTGTTACGCCATTGAAAGACCGTATTGAAAGCCAGATCCTAACACATTATCCGAAAACCATCAGTATATCCAGGAAAATAACGTTCCAGGAAGCTAAGCTTACCGATGAGCAAAAAAGCATTGAGGCTGATGGACTAGTTAAAGATCTGGTTGAGCAAGTTGCATTTGAGGCACGTAAAAGTGAATTCATCGATCAAAAATCAGGGGTATCTGCACGGTTGACCATTTCTGCCTATGAAAACCTGATCAGTACTGCAGAGCGCAGGATGCTGATCAACAGGGAGAAAAATACCTTTGTCCGCCTGTCAGATTTTACAGGGATCATTCCTGCCGTTACCGGTAAAATTGAGCTGGTTTACGAAGGTGAACTGGAAGGCCCTGCAAAAGTTGCAAATACCTTGATCGGCAAAGCCATTAAAACGTTATTTGCACGCTATTTCCCGGATCCTGAAAAAGCTAAAAAAAGTAAAGCCGCCAACCCGTATAATAGCATTACCGAATGGTTTACTGAGGGCAACACCCTGGATATATCGGATTCTTTGACTGCTTCCAAGTATAAGAAAGAACTGATGGGCATTCCGGGATTGTATGACCTGGTTAAGAAATTCCATCCTAAGCTAAGCGAGAACCAAACCCTGCTGCTTATGGAATTTGTATTGCATGGGCTTGCCGAGCACTCGCAGTTGAGTAAGAAATACCTGGAGGGAGGATTTGGTTTTTCTGACATGTTTGACAGTTTATTTAACACCGACCTTGGTGATGATGAGGATGATGTTGATTTCAGATAATTTTAAGTATATATAAATGGGCCGACTGCCACTTCTCTTATTTTTATCCGTTTTCTTACTGGCGTTTGATTACTATTGCTACCGTGCAATTTTAGCTGTATTTAAAACCTGGAAACCAACCACCAGGAAAGTATTTACTATAATCTGGTGGACCTATACCGTGCTGCTCGTTATTGCGGTGTTTGCGTCCATCTACGCCAACTTATATCTAAGTCTGAGGTCAATTATACTTGTTGCTTTCTTTTTGACTGTAGCGTGTAAAATGGTCTTGCTGCCATTCTTACTGATCGACGATCTAAGACGGCTTGTAATCCGTTTGATCCGTGCTTCAAAACCAAAAGAAGCTGCCCGGGATAACCCCATTGCTGTTGGGGAACCAATCAGCCGTTCTTCTTTTCTGATCAAAGCCGGACTCGTTACGGCTGCAGTACCTTTAACCTCTTTAACCTGGGGCATTGCCGCCGGGGCTTATGATTATAAAGTTAAACGAAGAACGCTTGTACTCCCCAATCTTCCGGCTTCATTTGAAGGCATCAGGCTGGGTCAGATCTCTGACATACATTCCGGAAGTTTTTACAACCAGAAAGCTGTTCGCGGCGGGGTGGAACTGTTAATGGCTGAAAAACCTGACCTGATCTTTTTTACCGGCGATATCGTGAATAACCTCGCCAATGAAATGCGAGATTACCAGGATATCTTCAGTAAAGTAAAAGCTCCCTTAGGCGTATATTCTACGCTAGGGAACCATGATTATGGTGAATATCATTTTGGACTGGAGCCCTCTGCTGCCAAAGCCAAGAATCTGCAGGATGTCATTAAGACCCATCAGATCATGGGCTGGGACCTGCTGATGAACGAGCACCGGAGACTAAAGGTTAACGGGGAAGAGATCGGTATTTTAGGGATCGAGAACTGGGGTATGGGCCGTTTTCCTAAATATGGAAGAATGGATCTGGCTACAAAAGATACGGACGACCTTCCGGTTAAGCTTCTCCTTTCTCATGACCCTTCGCACTGGCGTGGAGAAGTGCTGGAAAAGTATCCTCAAATTGACGCCATGTTTAGCGGCCACACCCACGGCATGCAGTTCGGTGTACGAACAGCACATTTTCAATGGAGCCCTGTGCAATATATCTACAAAGAATGGGCTGGCCTTTACACTGAAAAAAATCAGCAGCTGTATGTGAATGTAGGTTATGGATTTTTAGGATACCCTGGAAGAGTTGGAATTCTACCAGAAATAACGATATTTGAATTGAAGCGGGCTTAACTAGATCCCGCTTCCTGCAGATGATTAAAAGGGTATTACTTGCTATTCTTGACTTTCTGCTTTTCAGCAACCTCTTCATCGCCATCTGTGCCGTTGCACAGGGTTTAATTACCTATCATTTACTGAAAGCTCCGCCGGACAGGTATATTCTTGCTTTTCTATTCTTTTCTACGCTCGGCCTGTACAATTTCAGCATGCTGCTGGCCAAACCTAAAAATCCTCAAAGCTCACCATACATACGGGTACGCTGGATCTTTTCACACCACCGGCTGATCATTTCGATCACCCTGATCTCGATTATGTGTTTAATTCCTCTGGGCCTTTGGTACCTGAGCATTGAATCAAAACTGCTAATGGCATTTACCGGTCTGCTGGCAGTCGGCTATAATGTACCTTTTCTCACCCTTAACAACCAGCAAATCGGATTAAGGAATATTCCTGGCATTAAACTTTTTCTAATTGCGCTGGTATGGTCGGTTAGCTGTGTATTGCTGCCTATTGTTGAGCTGGAAAAAAACCTGAACTTACAGATCTCCTCCGCAGACACCTTACTGCTTGTGGCCAAGCGCTTCCTGTTCATCGCGGCTATTACTGTTCCCTTTGACATCAGAGACCTGTTTCAGGACAAGTTGTATGCACTTAAAACAATCCCTGTTATGCTGGGAGAGAAGAAGGCATATGTCTTTTGCCTGGGCTTGCTGGTACTGTATCTTGTTTTGCTGCTTTTATTCAGACAGGCTTCCAACCCCGATATTGCTGCTGTAACTTTAAGTCTGTCCATAACCGGGTGGCTGATCTTTAAAGCCAACATTAAGAAAAATGAATATTATTATTTTCTTTACCTGGACGGCACCATGCTGTTGCAATATATGATGATGCTGTTGTTTAGCTACTTTTCCTTTTAAAGACCTTGTGTCTGCTTTTTAAAAAATACTGAAGCTAAATTAAGATCATATAACCTATTTTAGATCTCTTTAAATTAACATTAGCCAGATCAAGATCTTAATCCCACAACTAATACTCTTCAAATGTCACCCGTACAGATTAAGATCATAGAAGCCTATTGCAGATCTTCCTTTTAAAAAGTACTAAGCCGGATTAAAGCGGTAACCAATACCCCTAACCGTCTGCAGTAACTGCGGGTTATCCGGGTTTAATTCAATCTTCTTACGCAAACGTACAATGTGCATATCCAATGTCCTGGTGTTCACATCAGAATTGTATCCCCATACCACAAGCATAAGTTCATCGCGGTTAATTACCTTGTTTGGATTTCTCAGAAAATACAATAGGATCCGGTTCTCTAATATGGTAAGTTCTATCTTTTTGCCATTTCTATACAGGGTATGGATATTTGGATGATGCTCCATATTACCGAACCGGTGAATCTCCGAACGGTCATTATTTAAAAGGAACTTCACCTTGCTATCCAGCATGGCTACAAGTACATCCATGTTAAATGGTTTGGTTACGTAGTCAGAAACACCGAAGTTATACGCATCGATCTTGTCAACATCCTGCGCCTTGGCAGTCATCATGATGATCAGGTTATCAAAGCCAAGCTTCCGCACCTCCTCACAAACTTCTGCACCCTGTTTGCCGGGAAGCATCCAGTCTAAAAGTACGATATCCGGTTTTTCGCTCATGATGGTCTGCTCTGCTGCATCACCATCACCAACTTCTAAAACATCATATCCTTCTGCCTTTAAACGGTGTACCACTAAAAACCTTAGATTTTCATCGTCTTCAACTATTAATATTTTAATTCCCTTTGACATATCTTTTAATCGTTATCAATATACGGTAATACAATCTTAAACTCTGATCCTTTATTTACCTTACTCTTTACGGTGATCTCACCGTTCATAAAGTTAACCAGTTCCTTACAAAAAGCCAAACCAAGACCAACACTTCCATTTTGATTGTATTGGTTCTGGATCCGGAAAAACTTTTTAAATATATTATTAATTTCTGATGCTGGTATACCAATACCATTATCCGTAAACCGAAGCACCACCTTACCTTTAATCAGCCGTGCGCTGATGTGTAACTTTTTACGCTCCGGCGGAGAGTATTTATAGGCATTCTCTGCCAGGTTATCGAACAGGCTGCCCAACAGCACCGGATCGGTAACAAATGTTTTAAATCCGGATGTTTCATAGGTGAAATTAAAATCGGGATGTTTTAACCGGTGCGATTCGATGGTACTTTCAATGAAGTCGACTATGCTGATCTTATCCTGGTTCAGTTCAATGGCTTTATTCTCAATTTGCGTAAACGCAAGCAGCTTGTTCATTAACCCGTTTAACTTATCTGCTTCTTCATCCAGGATCTTGCCATACATTTTCAATTCCCTTTCGGTAAGCGTGGTGGCGCTTTTGATGTTATTTCCGGCTATTTTAATTACACTTACCGGGGTCTTAAACTCATGGGTAAGGTTATTCATAAAATCATACTGCAGCTTAAACATCTTTTGGTTGATGTTCAGGTTCCTGTAAATCAGAAAGGCAACGAGTACAACTATACTATAAAAAACCAGCAATGCCAGTGCAATAGGCAGGAAATAGCTTCTGATCTCTTTATCTATGAATGATTTTGAAGAGATGAAATAAAGCTTATAATCAGAAAATGGGCCCGGCAGGGTTATCTCTGTTGTTAAATACGAGGTAGAAATGTCTAAAGGATCATAAGTAAGCGGTTCAATCTTGATGTACTGGAATAACAATGGCCGGGTATTGATGATCCTGATCTTGTAAGGGTCCAGGTGGAAAGAGAGCATGTCCTGCTGATAAACAGGCTGCGGATCGAGTTCTTTCCGCATCATACTTTTATACATCTTCAAATCCTCTACCCTCGGAATATTCAGGTAAGTGATCTTATTAGAACGGACATTACTGAAATTGCTAAACAGTTCATCGGGACTGGGCACCCGGCTGGTATCCAGGCTTTCGATATAAGAAGCGAGCTTTAAGGCAAGGGTATTAAAATCATCCCCTACAATGAAGTTCCGTGTATTGTCCCTTGAAAATAAGGCGACAGAATCTTTGGGTACCAGGCTACCAAACTGGTAAATACTTTTTGGGCCGAAAGAGAATTTACCGGTATTCAATCCATCATTTACCGGGCTGTTCCGAACTTCAGAGTCGTAAAATATAACCTTCGATACGAATGGATATTCCAGCAATACGGTATCTACAAAATTCGACGCGGTAGCAGAATCCAGGTAACCATTATAATAAGAGACTTCAGGAAGTTTTTTCTGAAAGAAATCGTTGTAGGGCTTAATACTTTGCTCAAGCACATTTACCTTTTCTGATACAAATTCATTCTCAATAAACTTCGTGCTAAACCGGTACGCAAGAACAAGCGACAGCATAAACAGTACCGACATCAGGATGATGAAGGTAAGGATCAACGAAAAATTCTTACGGTAACCGCTCTTTTTCTCTGATGGCATGAGCCCAATTTACTTTTTTTTCAGGTTAACTTCTAAGAATTGCTCTAAAGCAGCGTAAAACTTTTGTCTTTCCTCCAGGTGACTGCCCGGAAACGAAACCCCGTCATTTTCGAGGTACGTAACATTCACCTTTCTTTTTTGAAGGTTTTTAATGAATTGTACGGTCTCTGCTGAGTTTATATTGGGGTCTTTAATGTTCTGAGCAATAAATACCGGTGCATTGATCCTGTCGGCCTGAAATAACGGGGAGGATTGACGCATCCGGTCTACATCTGTTACCGGGTTTCCAATCATTTCATAATACATCTGGAGGTTTGGTTTTAAGAACGGCGGTATGGATTTCAGGTAGGTAAACAAGTTGATGACTCCAGAGTTTGATGCCGCACACGTGTAGTTACTGCCTTTAGAGTATAATGCATTTAATGCGATGTTACCTCCAAAACCGGATCCATAGATTGCAATTCGTTTCGGATTGGCAATCTTTTCATTGATCAGCCATTGCACCCCATCGTTGATATCCTGCTGGATCTTGCAGCCCCATTGTTTAAACCCTGCAGCAAAAAAAGCCTTCCCATATCCGGATGAGCCCCTATAATTTACCTGAAAAACAGCATATCCGCGGTTCGCCAGAAACTGAACTTCGGCATTATAGCCCCAACTATTCCGTCCGCCAGGTCCATCATGCGGCAGTACCACAACCGGCAGGTTTTGTGCTTTTTTATTGACAGGGAGCGTCAGGTATCCCTGGATGCGCATGCTGTCTTTCGAAACAAAACTAATCGGTTTCATTTCGCTCATTTCATTGACTTTAATCGCAGAGTTAAAGTCGCTTAATTTTCTTAGCTGACCGGTCTTTGCAAAATACAGATAAAAAGATCCGGGGTTCCTGTCGGTAAACGTCCGCACAATAAACACATTTTCTGCCTTATCGCGATCTATGATCCGGGTTTCCGTTTTTGGTAAAAGGTGATCCAGGTTCGTATACAAGAGTTTCACCGAGTCGTCCAAAAAGTGTTTCTCTTTTTTCCAGTTTTCATAGACCACAAATGACATCTTTTGCTTTTTCCGGGAGTACTGCGCGTCTGTAATGTTTATAGAATCGTTACCGAACACTACTTTAAGTTCTTTACCTGTATGACAATCTACCTCTACCAGCGCACTCTTATCACGGTTTACATCAGAAACTGCATAAATAATATGCGGCTGGTTGTGAGAAAAAGCAATGGGCCTGAATGTAGTTTTGAAATTATTTGTCATGATGGGTTTAAAAGAACTGCCCTCATTTTCGCGATAAAGGAGTGTTTCATTTACACCGTCGCTGCTGGTAGCCAGTCTCAGTTTACCTTCAGAATCTGTAATCCAGTCGGTAATGTTTCCTGGATTCTTAGCGGCCATCTCCATTACACCATTGCGTACATTTAAACGGTACACATCAAAAACTGTTGAATCTCTTTTATTGGATGTAACCAATAAATATTTATCATCTATCAGCTGATCCTCCAATACGCGGATCTTGCTCTTTTCATTATTTGTTAACTGGCGTTCGTTACTGCCATCTTTATTGATGATAAAGATATCAGACCTTCTTTTCTGCGGATCGGTCTCTTTGTAGTAAATAAGTTCATTTTTGCTTACCCAAAAATAGAAGTTGATGCTCCGTTCTTTCAGTTGGGTAACCTTGCGGCCTTTGCCCGTTGCAATATTCTCGATGTATAGATTTTGATTTTTACCTTCCAGGACCAAATACGACAGACTGGTTCCATCCGGAGAGATCCGGTATACCAATCTATCCTGTGATTTAAAGAAATCGTCTACAGGTATGATCCTCATGTCACCTTGTTTACATGCAAAGGCAAGTGACAGTAAGAAAAACAGAAGATATCTTTTATAAACGATCATAAGTTATATTCGGACTACAAAGCTACACACACAGGCCCTGTAAAAAGGTTATACACCAATATTGTTACCTGATCTGGATTACTGTTTCCTTATGCTCAAAGTAGGTAATTATGCAAGGATGAAATGATAATTTCGGTAACATTTAAAATACTCATGTGTATTTATGTTGTGGCAATAAGCAAAAACCTAGCTCAAAAATCAGTATTTTAGTGCTTATATTGATCTCAGCCAATGAAGAAGCTCCTTTTACTTTTTTTATTTTCCGCCTGCTGTCTAATTTCTGCTGCACAGGATAATATAGACGATGCGCTGGCTTTTCAATATTACCAGCAAGGCCAGTACGAAGAAGCTGTGGTCTTATTGGAAAAGCTATTTACCCGGACAAAAAGCGACGCCTATTTTGATCTCTATTACAATGCATTGATTAAATTGAAACGGCTGGATGAGGCTGAAAAGATCGTTAAAAAGCTAACTAAACAAAGCCCGCAAAACTTACATTATACGATTGCGTTTGCCCGTTTGTACCAGGAAAAAGGCGAAACTGCTGCTTCCAATAAAAAATATGCCGAAGCGATCAATAACATGCCTGCTAACGACATGAAGATCCGTGAACTGGCAAACATATTTTACAGTTTCCAGAATTACGACCTCGCCATTTCAACGTTTCTGCAAGGCAGGAAGATCTTAAATGACAACCAGGCTTTTACTTACGACCTGCTAAGCATTTACCGTTTTAAAAAGGACAAGAACATGCTGATCCAGGAATATCTCAATGCCCTGGCAGCCATGCCCGAGCTGCTTCCACAGGCCGAGAGTGTGTTGTCTAATGTATTTGAAGACAATGCTGACTACCAGCTCCTGCAGGCAGCTTTACTTAAAAAGATCCAGAAAGAACCACAGGTTGAGACATATACTAAGCTATTGATTTGGCAGTACCTGCAGCAGCAGGATTATGAAATGGCTTTACGGCAGCTCATTGCGCAAGACAAGCGTACAAAAGATGATGGTGCCATACTTTTCAATTCTGCAAATACATTCCTGGCCAACCAGGCTTATCTTACTGCCATTAAAGCCTATGAATATCTTGTAGGCAAGGGAAAGGAAAGCCCGTATTTTTTACCGGCAAAGGTAGAAATGATCAATGCAAAATACGAGCTTGTCATCTCAGGAAAGTTTGAACAGCAGGCCATTTCAGATCTGGCAACCGCTTATTACAGTATTATTGACGAATTTGGACTGACGGCACGTACGGTCTTTGCCTTAAAGAAATGGGCTAATTTACAAGCTTATTACTTAAATGAACCGGGTAAAGCGGAGAAAGCATTAGAATCCGCCTTGCTCATTCCGGGCTTGTCAAAGCCAGACCTTGGTCAGATTAAACTGGACCTTGGCGACATTTACATTTTAACGCAGCAGCCCTGGGAGGCTTTTCTGGTGTATGAACAGGTAGCCAAGCAATTTGAAAACCAGGTGGGCGGTAATGAAGCGCATTACCGGTCTGCAAAGCTTTCTTATTACCAGGGTAATTTTGCCTATGCCAAATCGCAGGCTGATGTTTTAAAAGCATCTACGTCACAGTTGATTGCCAATGATGCCCTGAACCTGAGCCTGCTGATTTCGGACAACCTGCAATCTACGGTAGACAGCAATGCGCTTAAGATGTATGCCGATGCAGAAATGCTCCTGTTCAGGAACCGCAATACGGAAGCCCTGCACAAATTAGACAGTATAGCGATTACCTATCCGGCCAACAGTTTAACCGATGATATTTTAATGGCCAAATCGCGGATCTTTACCAAAAACAGTGACATTGGCAACGCGGTTAAAATGCTTCAGGAACTGATTGATAAACATGCTACCAGTATTTGGGCTGATGACGCCCTGTTTACCCTTGCCGAGCTTTATGAAAAAACCTTAAAAGATAACGAGCAGGCCAAAGTGCTGTACCAAAAGCTGATCAACGATTATTCGGGCAGCATGTATACTACTGAAGCACGGAAGCGTTTTAGGAAGCTTCGCGGAGACAATATTGGCACATAGTTCCTATCTTTGTGCCATGTTATTATACAATGTAACCTTAATTATTGAAGATGCAGCTGCTGAGCGCTGGCTTCAATGGATGCAGGAAATCCATATTCCTGAAGTTATGGCAACAGAAATGTTTGTGTCATCCCGTTTACTTAAAGTAGTAGACTCCCCAAATGAGGGCGTTACTTACTGCGCGCAATATGTTGCTGAAAGCATGGAAAACTACCTGAATTACCAGGATAATTTTGCACCAGCCTTACAGTCCGACCTTAACGCGCAGTTTGAAAATCAATTTGTTGCGTTCAGAACCTTAATGGAATACGTTTCTTAAGTTATTTAAAGGCTGTATAGTTATTGCAGCACCGCCGCCTTTTGCTATGTTTATTTTCAATACCGTGGCTGAGGTGGCTTTATATTCTTTAATAACATATGCTTCCGGGTTTTTCTCCCAGTCTGCATCAGCTGCATCGCTATATACCTTAACGGCATATTTCTTTCCCTTATCCAAAAAAGACAATGGGATCTTAGCGGTACGGGCGTTTTCATCAGTTATGGATCCTATAAACCAGTTTGCTGATCCTTTAGCTTTCCGTGCAATGGTGATGTAATCACCAGGCTCTGCTTCAATTACTTTTGTATCGTCCCAATCTGCTGGCACCTCTTTAATAAATTGAAATGCATCCAGATGTGCCTCATAATTTTCAGGCAAATCTGCAGCCATCTGCAACGGACTGTATAAGGTTACATACAAGGCAAGTTGTTTAGCCAGCGTAGTATGAACCTGGCGGTCAGATGCGCCGGCCGCATAACCTTTCAACTTAAAAATACCCGGTGTATAATCCATTGGTCCGCCCATTAACCTCGTAAAAGGCAGTATGGTTTCATGGTCTGGCGCACTACCCATACTAAATGCATTGTACTCATTGCCTCTGCCTGCTTCTGAGGCCAGCCAGTTTGGATAGGTACGGTGCAATCCGGTAGGCCGGTTAGATTCATGTGAATCAATCATGACCTGGTGGTCTGCGGCTTTTTGGGCAACACGCTCATAATGGTTAACCATCCATTGTCCATCGTGGTGCTCCCCTCTTGGTATAATCTTACCCACATATCCAGTTTTTACTGCCGGATAACCGTATTTATTCATATACCGGAATGCGGTGTCCAAATACCGTTCATAGGTAGTTGCTGATCCTGAAGTTTCATTGTGCATGATCATCTTAACTCCTTTGGCTTTCGCATATTCTGCTATCCCTTTAACATCAAAATCCGGATACGGCGTTGTAAAATCAAATATATTCTCCTTCCAGTTTCCAAACCAATCTTCCCATCCGGTATTCCATCCTTCTACCAAAACCCCTTCAATGCCATTTTTAGCGGCGAAATCTATATATCGCTTTACATTTTCTGTATTTGCCCCATGCGTACCGTTTGCAATTAAGTTTCCGGCAGCATCTGCTGTATCTAAACTATTTGCAAAGCTCCAGGTACTTTTTCCGGTTTGCATCTCCCACCAAACGCCAACAAACTTCATGGGTTTAATCCATTCTGTGTTTTTAATTACAGAAGGCTCATTGAGGTTTAAGATCATTTTAGAATTTAGAATAGCTGCGGCCTGATCACTTACAATAATGGTTCGCCAGGGTGTATTAAATGGTGCATGCAGATAGGCCTTATTGCCTAAAGCATCAGGCACCAGGCTGGCAGACAGTTGAAAGTTATGGGTATTGACATGGAGCTGCATAGCCGGGTAATTAACCAAGGCAGCCTCGTGAATGTTGATGTATAAACCATTATCGCTCTTCAGCATCAGTGGTGTAGCCACAGCATGCTGATCTGGCACTACCCTGACTGCAATATCAGTAGCTTTTTCTGATACAGCCCATCCATCCACCTGGCTCAGCTTGCTGGTGGTATATTGATACTCATTGGTATCGTAATCTCCAGGGATCCAAAATGCCTTGTGATCACCGGTTAAATTAAATTGTGTCAGTTCTTTAGCAACCACAAAATATTTCAGGCCGGGTTGCTTCGGAAACTCATATCTGAATCCAACACCATCTTCAAAAACCCTGAAAACAATATTGATCAGGCGTTTTGGAGTTTCCTTTTGTCTTAAATGAACAGTCAGCTGCTGATAATGGTTTCGGATGGTACTTACCTCGCCCCATACCGGCTTCCAGCTTTCATCAAAGTCTGCTTTCTCCACATTGCTTAATTCCAGATGCTTGCTAAAAGCACTGTCATTCACCAATTCAAAGCCAAGTGCGGCATTAGTGATTACAGGTTTCCCGTCAAAATATACTGCGTAGACTGGTTTTCCCTCCGGATCCAGTTTAAACTCCAGCTTTACTTTATTCAGGTTCGCTACAACAGGTTTTACATCCTGGGCCATTAGGTTTCCGGCAATTGCCATGCTCAACAAACAAGTAATTATCTTCTTCATGAAATTGGTTTTAAAAGGCATTATAAATGCCGGGTATAAGAAACGATACCCGGCACATTTATATTGATTAATATCCGGGATTTTGCTGTCCGGCTATTTTTGCATTTGCATTGAATTCATCCTGTGGAATTGGCCAGGCATAGCTTTTATTTTCATTAAATGTCAATGGCGTGGTCAGGTTTCTTGCCTTGCCATAAAATGCGGCTTCCTGAGGGCCCAGGCGCCATCTGCACACATCAAACCACCATTGTCCCTCATGGAAAAATTCTGCCCAGCGCTCATAGCGTAATGGGCTATTGCCTAAAACAGCATCATTAATAGCTGGTGTAGCAGCAGTAAGCGAAGTATAATCCCTTGCAGATGCTACATTAACTGGAAGATTATATGCCCTGCGGTGTACTTTATTAATGTATTCCAATCCTGTAGCGGCATCACCTGAACCGATACTTGCTTCTGCATACAGCAGGTATACATCTGCCAGGCGAAGGAAATACCAGTTCCATTTATCATAGTTTACCGCATTGATGTGATAATCAATGGCTGCATATTTTCTAAATCCCCATCCATAGGTATTGGGCTCTCCGGCTAAGTAATCTGGTTTAGAAACCGGCACATTCTGTTTGGCCCCACCATTCCAGTCTGTATTTAAAACATCGATCCATGGTTGTACCAGGTTAACATACAAGCGTGGGTCTGCCGTTTTATTGGTACGTACCGCTTCGGCCTGTGCCCGGTATACCGGATCCATGATTTGGGCAGGGTTGCTGAAACTAGCAGGTTTGGTATTGTCAAATGCCGGGTTAGCCACTAAAGTGTAATAACCCAATGGGTAGCCAAAACGGGTAATATTTTTATCATGAACACCTAGGTTACCACCGTAGCCTAAAGGTCTGGAACCGGTCTCAGTACCCGCTTCACTTAGAATATATGGTGACCAGATGATCCCGTTCAAGGTAGATGCATTGGGGATGCTTCCCCATGGACCATAATTTCCTTTATTGTCGGCGTCAACGTTCATCTCAAATAAAGACTCTTCATTAAATTCATTTGCAATGATGCCGTTAAACGCATTTTTATATTTATCAAACGGCATTAATGATTTACCGCTGTTGTTGATTACATCCAATAAGGTCGTTTTTGCATTGGTCCAGTCTTCCGTAAACACATAGGCTTTTCCCAGCAATGCTTTGGCAGACCATTCAGTAGCCCTGCCAATTTCAGCTGCCGGCCATACCTTATTGTCCAGTAATACTGCTGCTTCAGAAAGGTCTTGTTTAATAAAATCCCAAACGGCTTTTGTGGTTGCCCTTGGCTGTTGTGTGGCTTCCAGGTTTTTAGGGATCTCTTTAAACAAAGGAACACCCATTTTATTTTCATTTACACCACCAGTTTTAATGTAAGCCTCACCAAAAAAGGTTTCCAGCTGCATATAATAAAAAGCACGCATAAACTTCGCTTGTCCGCGGATGGCATCAATATCGGCCTTCTGACCTGATGAAGCATAGGTGGCTTCAAAAAAATCGGCGGCGGCTAAAGTTGCATTACAGGTGGTCACACCTGCATACAATGCCGCCCATGCGTTTGTAGAGCGGCTATTGGTGGTGCTCAGGTTATTTGCAGTCATTTCATTCCATCCGGCATCACCGTTGTAATTTGAATCTCCTGCGTGTACTGAATTTTCCAATGCCTTAGGCATCAGTTCAAAGCCGTACAAGCCAATGCTCTTTAAATTGCCATAAGCGGGAGCAAGTACGGTATTGAGTTCATCTAAATTTTTAGGTAAGGATGAGGTAGAGACTTTATCTGTTGGACCAACCAATGCCGGGTCCTTTTTACAACCAGCTAGTAAAAAAACAGCCAGTAATGCGATATATATTTTGTTGTACATCTTGTTTATTTTATTTGGTTGATTAAAAAGTAACATCAATTCCTACTGAATAGATCTTTGTTTGCGGATATTGACTTACTACATCTATTCCTCTTGTGGTTACATTAGAGAAACCTGCCGGTGAGTAAGAAGCACCGAGTTCCGGATCAAGTCCTGAATATTTAGTGATTGTAAACAGGTTATTTCCCATAACAAAGATCCTGGCCTTATTCACCTTTATTTTCTGCAGCAGTGTATTGGAGAAAGTATAACCAATCTGCAGGTTTTTAAGCTTCAGATAATCTCCCTTCTCTACGAAATAACTGTTTACAGAAGAATAGTTACCATTTGGATCAAGCGTAAAGCTTCCATTCGGATTGGCTACACCCAACCGTGGCTGATCTGTTAAACCATTCCCAGCCAGGAACGAGGCACCCCATACTTTAGGAGAGGTATTTCCATCGGCAAACGGACGCATTTCATATGCTTTAACCCCATTAAATAAATCAACGCCAGCTACCCCATTGAAAAGAAATGCCGCATCAAAACCTTTATAGTTAAAACGCATGTTGATACCATAAACCAATTTCGGGTTTGGGTTGCCAATTACCTGGCGGTCATTGCTGTTAATCTCGCCATTGCCATCCAGATCCTGGAAATGCAGGTCACCGGCACCAGACGTTATGCCATTAACTTTTTGTCCGGCAGCTTCTGCATCTGTTTGAAAGATGCCCAGGGATTTGTACCCATAGAACGATCCGAATGGCAATCCTTTCTGGGTAATGGTAATGGTTTGGTTGGGCATGATCTGGAACGCCAAATCACCATTGTTATAAAAGTTATATCCATTATAAAATGCAGAGGTGGTTTGATCAGAAAGTTTGGTAACCTCGTTTTTATTCCAGGCACCAGTAAAGCTCAGGTCAAATCCAACTGCACCAACGTTACTTTTATAGCCCAACAGCAATTCAAAACCTTTATTACTTACGGTACCAATATTGGTTAAGTACGGTTGTGAAACACCTGCACTTGGTGCCATTGGTAAATTATAAAGCATATCATGTGTAGCCTTGTTATAATATTCAGCAGAGAAGTATAGCTTGTTGTTTAGCAACGAGCCATCCAGCCCAATGTTAGTTTCTTTGATCGTTTCCCAATGCAGGTCCGGATTTGGAATGGCAGAATAGCCTACGCCAGGAATAATTGTTCCGCCCGGAGAGAAGTTTGCACCACCAGCACTGCCATTACCTAAACTAGCAAAAGGCTGATAAACGGAAAGGAAGGCGTATTGTCCGATGTTGCTGTTTCCAAGCTCACCATAGCTGGCCCTGAATTTCAAGCTGTTAAAAGCGGGTATCAGCGTTTTAAAGAAAGGCTCCTCAGAAATTGTCCATCCTGCAGATGCAGCAGGGAATACTCCTTTTTGTTTGTTCGGACCAAATACAGTAAAGTTTGCATCCTGGCGGATAGAGCCTGAAAGGTAATACTTACCGTTATAGTTGTAGTTTACACGTCCAAAAAACGATTTAACGAGTCCCTGGTTATCCCGTTGACCGGTAAATAAATAAGTTGAACTTGCTGTGGCAATAAATGCATAATCTGCGGCCGCCAATGGCGACACGTTGGTGGCCATCACATTCACATTATTGTAGCGCTGTGTAATCTGCTCAAAACCCGCTACTGCACTGATGTTGTGCTTATCAAACGTTTTAATATATGACAACAGGAAGTTGGTAAGCAGTGACTGACTTTCTACCGATTGCTTGGTTAATGAATTTGTTCCGGTACCTACACCACCAATTGAGAATGCATTCTGGAAGAAATTAAAAGTTTGGTTGTAATACGAGTAACCCACATTACTTCTAAAGGTAAGGCCGAGCGGCAGCTTTACTTCTCCATAAATATTTGCCTGCATATTGTTCCTGAAATCTTCTACATTCGCATTATCAATGGCACCTACCGGATGTGTTCCGGAGAAAGAAAGTCCGGGGTAATTGGTTGGTATGGTACCGTATGCCCCATTGCTATTATATAACGGAACGATCGGCAAGGTACGGAAGGGCGAATTGTGCAGTTGTGCTTCTACGCCATAGTTCTGTGGGTTTGAAGTGCTGCGTCTTGATATAGAAAGCTGCTCACCAAATTTGAATATTTTTCCGAGCTTATAATCGGTATTGATCCGGGCACCCCCAATGTTTGAGAAATTCTTACGGGCAACTCCTTTTTGTTTGTTGTAGAAACCAGAAACCAAATAATTAACAACAGGTGTTGACCCGTTTAAGGAAATGTTATGGTTTTGTTCTACGGCATTGTTAAAAGTTTCATCGATCCAATCGGTATTGGCCAGTGTATCTAATCTTCCTGCACCAGCAAATAGTGTTGGATTAATGATATTTTGAAGTTTTATATAACCGTCTTTATCCAGCAGTTTGCCCACTTTAGGGGTAGTGATACCAAAGCGGTTATTGTAATTGATAACCGGATCAATGGTTGTTCCTTTTTTTGTGGTAATTAAAATAACCCCGCCGGCGGCAGCAGCACCGTAGATAGATGCAGCAGCAGCATCTTTTAAAACATCCATAGATTCAATATCCTGAACGTTTACGTTGCTCACATCAGTTACCCGGATACCATCCACAATGTATAATGGGTCTGGCTGGTATAAAGAGGATAATCCCCTGATGGTAATCGAAGGGGTTGCATCGGGTGCTCCTGAGCTCTTAACGATGTTAACACCCGCTATTCGTCCCTGCAGGGCTTCAGTAGCATTGGTAATGGGTTGGTTTTTAAATTCATCTCCTTTTACAGAAGCTACAGAACCGGTCAGGTCGCGTCTTCTTTGTGTACCATAACCTACCACTACCACTTCATTTAGAAGCTGGTCTTCTTCTTTAAGCTGAACATTGATTGTTGAGCCTGTTGAAGCTTTAATTTCTTTGCTGGTAAAACCAACCATAGAAAACACCAGGATATCGGTGCTTGAATTGTTAATGGAGATGCTATATGCCCCTTTATTGTCAGATACCTGGCCTATTTTTGTTCCTTTTACAAGGACGCTGGAACCAGGCAGGGGCTGGCCCTGTTCATCTGTAATTCTTCCGCTGATGGTAACTTTTTGTGCCGCAGACACCAAAGACATCAACAAAAAGATACAGCAAAGCCCAAATGCTTTAAGTAATTGTTTGTTCATTAGAATATAATTTTAAGTTTATAAATGGTTTTTTATTTAGCGTATCAGCGAGTGCTTAAGAACGGGGAACAGTTATTCGCCGCATACCCGTAGATTCTCGATTGGATTTCATACTTGTTTATATTTAATTTGGTTGTTTCTGCCTCAGGTTAATTTCCCAATTGCGATTCAAAGAGATCACTTTAATTGCCAACTCACAATTTTCAAAATCAAAATATAAACCCAGTAAAGAATATATAATTATATTTATCTGATTTACAGATAGATAAATAAACATAAAAATAGAAAAATATAAACGGAATATAAGCGTATGTAAATCCTATACGGCCTTTATGGTTAAAATAGCCAGTTCAAAATCATCATTTGGAAGGATAGATTTGCCTTTTATACGTGCTTTATAGTTGTATATGGTATTCATGGAGTATTCTAAAATACTGGCAATCTTTTCCGTGTCATGAATACCCAGTCTGATGAGGGCAAATATCCTAAGATCGGTATTGAGCAGCTGATCTGAACTGAGTTTAACCTGGTGTTCAGGCTCAAAAAGTGCATTGAATGCTTCTACAAAATTTGGGAACAGGGTTAAAAATGCTTTATCAAAGTTCAGGAACAGCTCATCCCGCTCCTTTTTCAGGTTGATATTATCTACCAGCATTTGAATGTCATCAAACTTTTTAGTTACCAATTTATTGCTTACAGACCTTTTAAATTTCTCGAGCTTGGTTATGGATTCAGAGATCAGGTTAAAATAATAACCAATGTATTCTTCTTTGATCTTCTCAGCCTCGTTCAACTGATCTATGGTTTCCTGTAAAGAACGGTTTGTTTCGATAATGATCTTATCCGCCTTTTTTAATTTCTTAAGTTGTCTGTAAATGATAAATGCAAAAAGAATCACCACTGCTGCCAAAAGCGTTAGCAGGGTTGCATAAATAAAAAGGATCCTCCGCTGTTCCTCTACGGAATTTACTTTTTCACCGGCAATCACCATTAATATGGCGCTTACCTGCACTTTACGCTGGCGTGCCCCATAATAGCTGGCATCATTCATCGCCTGGTTTATAAAAACATAGGCATTTTTAATGTCTCCTTTGGTATGAAGCAGCTTGGCCAGGTTCAGCATTGCTGCAGCTTCTTTTGTAGAAGATTTGATATCGGCTTCTGCCGCCTGGAACAGCAGCTGCAGCGCTTCATCTATTTCATTGTTCTGAATATAAATATCGCTTAATGTAGAGGTGGTTACGGCCAGCTGGTGGTTGCTCAAAGGGTACGTGTGGAGTATCTTTTTTAACAGTGCGGCCGCCTGGTCACGCTTACCCATTTTAAGATATTTTAAGCCGAGGTAGTACTGATAATCATAAGATGTTTGGGTAGACAATGCAATGGCAGAGTCTATGTAGATCCCGGCTCTTAAGTTATATAACGGGGTATAATATTTATCGGCATCAAAATCTGCCAGATCGTAATAGGTACGGGCATTTAAAAAGTAGTAATCCTGTTTAATACTGTCTGGAAGAATATGAACGTCTACGGTATTTAAGGAATCAAAAGTTTCTTTGAACATACCTGACGACAACAATACAAAGCCGAGTTTAATTTTTCCGTTGGCTACTTTAACGGGGTCCTTAAGCCTGCGCCCATAGCTGAGCATGCTTTGGGCATAATAAAAAGCTTTGTCGTAGTTAAAGGATTTATATTCATCATATAAGGCGGTACAGACCTTATACCTGCCGTTAATATCTGCAGGCAACAGTAACTTTAATGTTTGCTCTAATCCTGCAATACGCTGAAGTTTACTGCGGTCGTACGTTTGCTTAGCCTCAATGCTCAGATTGAGCTGTTTCAGCTTATTTTCAAAATTGGATTGTGAAAATGCAGGTAAGCACATCAAAGCAGCCCATACCACAAGCAGGATTTTCTTTAAAAATTTTAAGTAAGAAACTCGAAGTGTCATGTTGGGTTTAGATCTGGTTTGGTAAAGATAATCCAATATGAACACAATCCAAAAGAACTCACCTAACGTTGGACTGTTACTGTTTGATCAGATCATATAACTCGTCCAGTTTCGGAGACAACACGATCTCAATCCGGCGGTTTTTACTTCTGCCATCGGCTGAGGTATTGGCACCTAATGGTTGAAACTCTCCCTTTCCGGTTGCAGTCATCCGTACACTTTCTACTTTACCAATTTCTGTAAGGAACCGAACTACTGAAGTTGATCTCAGCACACTCAAATCCCAGTTGTCTTTGATCTGTCCAAGATTGGTGATCTTCTGTGAATCCGTATGTCCTTCAACTGCGATATTGATCTCTGGCTGCTGTTTAAGCACATCTGCCAGCTGACTTAAAGCCAGCTTTCCTTTTTCATCGATCACAATACTTCCTGATGGGAACAATAGTTTATCTGTTAGAGAAACATAAACCTTTCCGTTACGGATCTCTACCGTTAATCCATTCTTGGTAAAGCCAAGCAAGGCCTGCTGCAGTTTTTCCTTTAACTTGTTCGTAGCCTCATCCCGTTTACGCAATACCTCTTCTACTTCTTTTAAACGCTGTTCGCGTTTTTTAAGGTCATCAGACAGTTTATTGATCTCTGTTGAGCTGTTGCTGCGCAGTTTAGCATAATTATTATCCATATCAGCATACCTGCTCCTCAAATCATTTAACGCACTGCTTAAGCCCGTTGTATCTTTCCTAAGCTTACCGATCAGGCTTTCCAGGTTTTCGTTTCTGAGTTGGGATTCAGTCCAGCCGGTATTCAGGGAGTCTTGAGTTGCGATCAGACTTTTATATTTTTTAGGTGACAAGATGACGCAAGAGCTAAATGCACTGGCAAACAATGCAATAGATAGGATTAAACTGATTTTTCTCATTAATATAATGTCTTTTAATAATTGATACGGGCTACCCTCGATTATTGCACAACGGCATTTCTCAAAAATAGCACAAATGGATAAATAGTTTCTAACGCAGTTTTCAACTTGTTAACGAAATCTGGCTTTAAAAGCTCTTCATCTTTTAATGGATATATGGCAATAAAGCTCTTTAATTTCAGGAATTCAATCTGAGGATGATCGGTATCGTATCCCTTTGGGGCATTCTTCAACGTGTCTTCCTGGCTAAGCTTAAAGATTCGTTTAAAGGCCGGCGCATTAACAATATCCAAAAATTCGGAGGTATTGTAATCAATCTCTTCGCGGATCTTTTTTAATACAGGTGCTTCCGGCATCCAGAAACCAACGCCAAAAAAGCTTTTACCGGGTTGTACGTGCAGGTAATAATCCGGAGTGGTAATCCCCCTGCCCTTTACATCAAAGGTAATTCCGTAATTACTTTTATATGGTGCTTTGTTCTTGCTGAACCGTACATCCCTGTAAATACGCATTAAACATTTTTTTGGCGGAGTATCGATGGAAAATTCCGGATCTATTGCTGCGAGGATTGGAATGACCTGTTCAGCGAAAGCATAAATATCGAGCTTCGCAGTTTCATACCTGCCCTTATTTTCCGCAAACCACTCGCGGTCATTATTCTCGGCCAGGTCTTTAATAAAATCTAAGGTTTCAGGTTTAATCATGGCTTATCGTAATAGGCGTTATACTTTATTTTAGGAGACAGCCAATGTAATAAAATGACGCGTGAATACCGATAGTTAAATGGGGCTAAAAGTAAACATCCGGTAAAAATAGTAGTCAGGTAAAGCCATAGGGATTCAAACTCCAGGTTACCGCCAGAAAAAACGTAAGTAGCTATTCCTACAGTAATCATTTCTGATACGTTCATCGCGTAGCTTACATACATCGCTGCATAAAAATATCCGGGTTCGATCTCGAAGCGCATACTGCAATGGCTGCAAACAGAATTGGTGTGCTGAATATCAAGACCGTAAAGACTGCCGGTAAAGATATCACCGCGTCTGCATTGCGGACATTTACCTTTAACTAAAGCGTATAGCTTAGTTGTTTTTTGCATATCCTGCCGACCCCTTACGGTATTTTAAATACCACAATGCGCCCATCCCTGAGATCAGGAGATAAGGAATAGCCAATAGATAGATGATTCCCGTATTTAAGCCTTTCCCTTGGGTATTGCCATTCTTTGTACCTTGTTCAGCACTGATAGAGCACATGGCACATTGCGCTGTTGCCGTATTCATAGATGAGGCTGTAAGCAGCAGCATAAAAAGTAAAACAAATACTTTCGTTTTCATGGTACAAATATAAGTAATCCTGAATTATAAAAGGAAACGCAGCGCAATAACCCCGTCATTAAAACGAATTCTCTGACTAGAAATTATAGTATGGTGAAATCATTAGATAAACAACAACGCCAGTTACTGCTACATACAGCCACAATGGAAATGTTATTTTACCTATCTTTTTATGGCGGTCAAACCGCTGGGCCAATGCCCTTACATAAGTAATCAACACCAAAGGTATGATTGCAATAGACAACAGGATATGCGTTAAAAGGATGAAAAAGTAAACATAACGTATAATCCCTTCACCCCCAAACGAGGTGGATGGTGTGGTCATATGATACGCAATGTACATGACCAAAAATAGTAATGAACAGCCAATAGCACATTTCATTAAATTTTCGTGCAGCTTTAGCTTACCATTTTTAACTGCAACCACTGCGATAACCAATAATACAGCTGTTATACCGTTAATGGTGGCATAAATGGGCGGCAAGAATGGTAATGGTGTTGCATTAGGAATCTTAACAAAAAAAAGTACGGCTACGGCAATGGGTATCACTACGGAAAGCAGGATGATCCATTTGTTATATCGCTGCTCAATTTGGGTGTTCTCGGTCATAATGTGATTAACGGATTATCTCCCGTCATTGGTGTTTCTTAATTCTTCGGCCATAAGCACTTTGATCTCATCATCAAGTTTTGATAAAGCTTCCTGGCTGGTGGCTTCATAATATCCCCTGATTCGGTGTTTCATATCCAGCAGCACAAACATGTTGCTGTAAATGAATTTCTTCTCTCCACCGGTAAGATCCTGATGTGCATCAATAAATAAACCTTTATTGATCAGGTTATAGATATGGGTGCTGTCGCCGGTAAGCATATCCCATTTACCGGCCTTTGCAGGCAGTGTTTTCGCAAATGCACTTATTACGGCCGGATTGTCTTTTACCGGATCAATGCTCAGGCTGATAAAGTTAACTGACTTATTGTGGTCAAAGGTTGCATCAAACGCACGCATGGCCTTATTGGCAAAGGTAACTGCATGGGTATTGCCTGTGGTATAAAATAAGCTGACAATAACCACTTTCCGATCATAGTTTTTCCAGCTTACAGAGTCGCCGGCCTGGTTGATCAGTTTAAAATCATCAACCACATGATAAATGGTATCCGGAATGTTCTTTCCACGTACTGAATGAAAGGTAGAAGCTACAGCTTTAGGCCCGAATATAGCGAGCGGTCTGTACCTGTTCTTTCCTTTATCCTGAAGTAAATAATACAAAAATCCTGGTACCGCTAAAATGGTGACCAGGATTAAAACTTTCTTTATTGAAGCTGCGTTCATTAAACTAGTGGCATGTGTAGATGCAGATAACCGCCTTCAATTAGCATGAGTACAATAAAGTACCCAATAAAGATAAATGATATAGATAAGGCCAGCTGTAATCCAAGCTTCTCATATTTTAAGTGCATGAAGTAAGCTACAATGTAATAGGCCTTTACTAAGGTTAAAGCGATGTATACAAAGTTACCTACGCTATGAGACATATATCCTTTAGGAAGGACCCATAATGCGATGAAGAATTCGATCATCGTAATCAAAAGAAGGATACCAAATACCTGCCATATCTTCTTTTTGCTTAATCCTGCATGATCTCCATGTTCGTGATCGTGATGTCCGTTGTCTGTATGTATTTCTGACATAATATTTTATTGAATAATTAAACTAAATAGAAGAATGTAAATACGAATACCCATACCAGATCCACAAAGTGCCAGTATAGACCAACCTTCTCTACCATCAGGTAATGTCCGCGTTTTTCGAATGTTCCGTTAATGGTCATACACAGGATGATGATATTGATAAGAACCCCGGTAAATACGTGAAAACCGTGAAAGCCGGTAATGGTAAAGAACAAGTTAGAAAACTGTAATGCAGAAACGGTAGATACCTCACCGCTAAACAAGTGGTGTAAGGTTTCCATATTTGGAATTTTACCCCATCCAAATCCTTCGTGGAATAAGTGTGTCCATTCTGCAGCCTGACAACCCAGGAACATAAAACCACCAATAATGGTAGCTACCATCCACCAGATCACCTCTTTTTTAGAACGTCTGTGGCCGGCTTCAACAGCCAGTACCATAGTAACGGAACTCATGATCAAAATAAAGGTCATAATACCCACAAACACCAATGGCGCATTGCCTTCTACAAGTCCCGGAATGGATTGAAAAACCAAATCCGGATCAGGCCAGGTAAGTTTAGAGAAACGCTGCGCTCCGTAATAGATCAGTAATGATGAAAAGGTGAATGCATCAGATACCAGGAAGAACCACATCATTATTTTACCGTACTCTACTGACCACGGCGAGCGGCCTCCGCTCCATGGAGTGGTTTTTACCTGATCTAATTGTGATAATGAACTCATTTTGTTAATAGTAATAGTTTGTTAAAAATTCTAACTGTTCAAAAGTAAAAAAACATACAGATATATCCATAATATATCTATAAAATGCCAAAATATAGAAGCGATTTCCATCCGGTATGTACGCTTTTCCATAGGCAGTTCTTTATATGCTCCCATCAGCGCATTAAATACCAGGCATATGCCGGCAAAAATGTGCAGAATGTGAAATCCGGATACGATATATATCAGGGAAATTGCGGCATTGTTATTCATTAATACGGCTCCGGTCTTTACCATAGTAGACCAGGCATCCACCTGCAGGTAACCAAATACAATACCCAAAACCATCGTTAAACATAAAAATGTTTTCTGGGCATTGAATTGTTGATTTTTTAAGGCCCTGGATGCCAGAAAAAGGCTAATGCTGCTCAGCACAAGTACCGCAGTACTGTAGATGAACAATTCGGGCAATACCAGACCATGTCCCTTACCTTTAGAAGCGGAGAACACAATGTAATAACTTGTCCAGCCACCAAACATAATGGTAGATGAAACAACAAATAACCACATCACAAATTTCTTAGCCCTATAGTCTAAGCCCGTCTCTTGTTGTTTGATTGAATGAACCATATTTATTTACTTATAAAATCAAATAATAAAACCAATTGAACCAAAGGGAGATAAAAGAATGAACAGAACATTACTTTTCTCGCACTTGGAATATCTTTCTTTGCCAGTAACGCAAAGGCATAATAACTAAACACAACACCAGCCAATATAGAAACAACTGCAATATAGTAACCGCCAAAGTGATAAAAAACGGGAAGTAAGCTTACGGGGATCAACACCAGTGTACTTAAGAATATCACCCATGCACTAATCGTATCTCTTTTAGTGGTAGGTAAAAGACGGAAATCTGCCTTTTTATAATCGTCGTCCAACACCCAGGCAATGGACCAAAAATGAGGAAACTGCCAAACAAACTGAACCAGGAACAGAATAACTGCAATATTATCAATCCTGCCGTGTGCCGCAACATACCCGATCAGCGGAGGCAATGCACCGGGTATGGCACCTACAAACACAGCGATTGGAGATTTACGCTTTAAAGGTGTATAGGCAAAGGCATATAGAAAAATAGAGAACACAGATAACAACCCGGTTTCTATATTCAATTGTCCCAACAGAAATGTACCGAGCATCCCCATGACCAAACCAGATACCAAACCCTGACCAGTGGTCATGTGGCCTGCGGGCATCGGGCGATCTTTAGTCCGCGTCATTAATTTATCGAGGTCTACCTCAATCACTTCATTAAAGCAGTTTGCGGCAGAAGTAACCAGGAACCCGCCTGCAATCAGAATGACCCAGTTTAGCCAGTTAACTCCCGGAATAACGCCATCAATTTGTACCTTCGATCCAATCAAAAAAGTAACGGATGCAGAAAATACAACCAGAAAGGTTAATCTGAATTTAATGAGCTTGGAGAAATCTGATAGAAACTGTTTCAAATTATATATAGTTAATGCTCTTGTTGATATGAATCTGTTCTATAAACCAGTAAGTACAAATAGTACTGAAGGGTAAATAAAGCAGTAGAAAATAAAATATGCAATGCCTGCGCATATGGCGGCAATGCAAAGTTAGATAATATTAAGCCAGATGCGATTTGAATAATCAATACAATCCAAATTTTATAGGCTACTGACAATGCCGCAGCTTTACCATTAAACTTGTCCTTAACAATCTTGTAAACAACCAGATTAAGGATCAGCACAAATATAGCGACATCCCTGTGATAAGAGAAGATCATTCCGGTTTCTGCAATCCAGCTTTCCCTGTTATTGTACAAGAGCTTTCTGGAAACGGCATCAACAGCTTCCCTTACTTCAGTACCCAGCACAATCTGAATCACACTCAATACAATGGTTAAAAAGATGATCACCTTTAACCAGGTCACCTTCGCCATAATTACAGTCGTTTCCTTCTGCAGCTGCTGCGCATAATTATAGGTATATACCAATATGGCAAGAATGACCAGCGCCAGCAGCATGTGAACGGTTACCACCCAGGGCATTAAGTTGGTAGATACCACGATAGAACCCAGCCAGGCCTGAAAACCAACGATGATGAGGTTCAGAAAACTTAGTATGGATATGCGGGCGGCACTTTTACGGTACTTCCAGGATAAGACGGTTAGCCCGAGTAATAAGAAGCCGGTAATGGCGCCCATTAAACGGTTTAAATATTCTGTCCAGGTTTTAGAAACATTAAATTCTTCAGGCTGTAAAATAGACTGGTCGTGGCGGATGCTGTCTGCCAGATGACCTTTACCCATGCGGTCCAGCGTTTTAGCAAAACGTTCATTCTTAGCGATTCGCTGCGCAACATATTTCTCTTTATAATCTGCAGGAAGCTGTGATACCGATGTAGGGGGTACATACTGATCAAAACATTTGGGCCAATCGGGGCATCCCATACCAGAACCTGTACTGCGTACTATGCCACCAGCTAAAATCAGCAGCAGGGTTACAACAATCGTTATCAGGTTAAGCCTGATAAATCTCTTTTCAGATCTAGGAACCATGGGTGTGTTTTGATTAAAAAAAAGAGGTATCTGTTGTAAGTATTTACCTACTGCAGATACCTCATCTTAATATAAACTATGTGCTAGTCTAATTTTGTTTTTTCGTCTGCGTCTCTCTGATCTTCCCATTCTTTCTGGATCCGTTCAGCTTCTGCATTTCCTTCAAAATCATGAGGCATATTTGAGCTCATTGTTTCTGAGAAAGGAATGGTTTGTGGAATAAAATCTTGTTCAGCACCTGGCTTACTGTAATCATATGGCCAACGATATACTGTTGGAATTTCACCAGGCCAGTTACCGTGTATATGCTCTACAGGAGCAGTCCACTCTAAAGTATTCGCTCCCCATGGATTCTGAGGTGCTTTTTTACCTTTAAAGATAGAATAGAAGAAGTTCCATAAGAAGGCCACTTGTGCCAGACCGCCAATAATAGCTGCCCAGGTAACAAATACGTTTACGGTTAACCATTTCTGCATAAACTCAAATTCTGTAAATGCATAGTAACGACGCGGAACCCCATCAAGACCTAAGAAGTGAAGCGGGAAGAATACCAGGTAAGCACATATAAATGTTAACCAGAAATGCAGGTATCCTAATTTATTGCTCATCATACGGCCGAACATTTTAGGATACCAGTGGTAAACACCAGCAAGCATACCAAAGATGGCTGCAGAACCCATTACCAGGTGGAAGTGGGCTACTACAAAGTAGGTATCGTGTAAGTTGATGTCTAAAGATGCATTACCTAAGAACAAACCGGTTAAACCACCAGAGATAAAGAAGGATACTAAACCTATAGCAAATAACATGGCCGGGGTAAACTTGATGTTACCTCTCCAAAGGGTTGCTAAATAGTTAAAGGTCTTCACAGCAGAAGGTACCGCAATGATCAGTGTAGTGATCATAAATACCCCGCCCAGCAACGGGTTCATACCGGTTACAAACATGTGGTGGCCCCAAACAATGAACGATAGAATGGTAATACCGATCAATGAATAGATCATCGCATGGTAACCGAAGATAGGTTTTCTGGAGTTTACTGAGATTACCTCAGAAGAGATACCCAATGCGGGCATAATTACAATATATACCTCAGGGTGACCAAGGAACCAGAATAAATGCTGCCATAAGATTGGTGAACCACCTTCATTAGGCAATACCTGAGTACCCATTACAATATCAGAAAGGTAAAAACTGGTACCAAAGCTACGGTCAAATACTAGGAGAACCACACCAGCCACAAGAACCGGGAATGATAATATCCCCAATATAGCGGTAAGGAAGAACGCCCAGATGGTCAATGGCATTTTCCAAAGATCCATACCCTTGGTACGCATGTTAAGCACGGTACTTACATAGTTGATACCACCCATTAAAGAGGAAGCCACAAAAAGCACCATACTGATCAACCAAAGGGTCATACCCAATCCAGAACCTTTAATTGCGGTTGGCAATGCAGATAATGGCGGATAGATTGTCCATCCGGCACTGGCAGGACCAGTTTGAATGAAGAATGAACTCATCATGATTACACAGGCACTGAAAAAGAACCAGTAAGAAAGCATGTTCAGGAATGGCGAGGCCATATCCCTTGCACCAATCTGAAGTGGGATCAATAAATTACTAAATGTACCGCTTAGTCCGGCAGTCAGCACAAAGAACACCATGATGGTACCATGGATGGTTACCAGGGCCAGGTAAAAATCAGGTTTAATCCTTCCGCCTTCAGCCCACTCTCCTAAGAAAGTCTCTAAGATCGGAAAACTCTTATCTGGCCAGGCCAATTGGATCCTGAACAGGATAGATAAGCCCATAGCAATTACAGCCATGATAATACCCGTGATCAGGAACTGCTTAGCGATCATCTTGTGATCCATGCTAAAGACGTACTTCGATAAGAAAGTCTCTTTGTGATGCCCATGATCATCATGGCTATCGTGGTTATGTGTATCGTGTAATGATATAGTTGACATAATGTGCTATTCCAGTATTATTATTTTTTTAAAGCTGTTTGGGTTGTTTGAACGGCAGTACTATCTGCTGCTGTTGAATCGGCAGGTGCTGTTGCCGCTGCAGGGGCGGGAGCTGGAGCAGCCGTAACAGGCATATTAAATTGCTTTCTCAAATCGTCATTTAAATAAGTGCCTTGTTCTGCAAGCCATGCATCATATTCTTTTTGTGAAACGATACGTACTTTCTTCTGCATCTTGTAGTGACCTTCACCACAGATCTTAGCACATAAGAACAAATATTCAAATTTAGGATCGTTGGTCTTAGCTTTCATTTCTTCCGTAGTAATGGTCGGAGTAAATTCAAAGTAAGAAGTCATACCCGGCACCGTGTTTAACTGCACTCTAAAGTGAGGCATATAAAAACTATGCAAAACATCTTTACTGGTCAGGATCAAACGAACCGGTTTGTTTACGGGAAGAACCATCTCGTCTGCAACAAGATCATCCATTGCATTTTTATCCTTAAAATCAATCCCTAAAGCATTCTCTGAAGTAATCAATTTATAGTTCTTTAGGCCAACAACACCATCTGGTCCTGAATAACGGATTGCCCATGCAAACTGAGAAGAAGTGATCTCGATGCTGATCGGTTTATTGTTAGGATCTTCGATCTTGTAGAATATAGATCTCCAGGTAAGGAAGCCCATTAAAACCATTACGGTTAAAACCAGTGCAGGAATAATTGTCCAGATGCGTTCTAATGCATTATTGTGTGGATAGTAGTATGCTTTTCTTTTACCAGTATGTTTGTAGAAATAAGCAAAAGCAAATAAGATAATGTGAGTAGCAATAAAAACAATGGTGGTAATGATCAGTGTCAGGTTAAACATCTGGTCGATTTTCTTACCGTGCTCAGAAGCAGCTTCCGGCAGGATCATTTTACCATGAACTGTATATTCCCAGTATACACCATACAAGCCAACGATCAGGAATATGGCGAAAAGTGTTCCGTTCACTGCATTCCAGTTGATGCCTTTTGGTTTATCCTGAGCCTCACGGGTCAGTTCATACACCTTTAACGCTTTACCTACTATGGCTATAAATAAGCACAGTAGTAAAAACGCCATGACGTAAAAAATAGCGGTTTTATAAACCGGACCCATATCTACAGGTTTCTCAGCGGTTGCAGCGGCAGCGCCGGCAGCTTGGGCAAATGCGCTAGTATTTGCAAATGCAGTTCCGATTACTGCTAGGGCCGCTATTGTTTTATTACTTATAAATTTTCTTAAACTCATTTCCTTAAAAGTAGTAACAATGTACTTCTATTATACTATTATTTATTTGTGCTATCGTGATCACCGGTTACAAGTGGTGATTCAAACTCTCTTGTAATAACGGGTGATTTTTTGCGATCAGTGGTTTCTTGCTTAATGCAGTCAACACGGTAAAGGTAAACAAACCTACAAAACCCAGGGCTATTCCGATCTCAAGAAAATCAAAAGTATGGTGTTCTTCCACCGTGCCAGGCATGATCATTTGGTAATAATCAACCCAGTGGCCGCACAATACAATGATTGATACGGTAAGTAATATATTTTCCTGTCTTTTATTATCCCTGTCCATCAACAGCAATACAGGAGATAAGAAGTTAAGAACAAGGTTCAGATAGAACCAGAATTCGTAATTCTCAAAACGTTTGTAGAAATACACGGTTTCTTCCGGCATGTTTGCATAATAGATCAGCATAAACTGAGCAAACCATACATAGGTCCAGAAAATAGAGAATCCGAAGATAAACTGACCGAGGTTATGAAGGTGACTGTTATTTACCCAGCTCATGTAACCTGCTTTTCTCAACAGAATGATGATGATCGCAATCGTTGCTAAGCTGCTTACCCACATGGCGGCAAAGTTATACCAGCCAAACATGGTAGAGAACCAGTGTGCTTCTAACGACATGATCGTATCAAACGCAAAGATTGGTGTAGTAAATCCGTAGATCACTAAGAATATACAAGAGTATTTAAAGCTTTTACGGTATGAATTTAAACCGCCCTGAAGATCTTCATTGTTTGACAATCTTGCCAGCAATAAAGCGAAGATGCAGTAAACGCCTAAAAAGACCACCTGACGTGCCATAAAGAAAGGCACATTTAAGAATGCAGATTTACCAGCAATCAAACTATCATAGTTTGGATCACCTTCTACAGTTAAACCCGGAGCATTCCAGTGGTGGTATAAGTTATGTGTATATAGACCTGCGCCGATCACAGCGATCAGGATAACCACGGCAATTGGTAAGGTTTTAGCCATTGCCTGAGGTACACGTAGTATTGAAGCAGACCATCCTGCCTGTGCAACAAACTGAACCGCTAAAAAGAAAGCGCCAGACATACAAACACAAGCGAAGTAATAAGCCATTAGTAACAGGTTTGCAAATGTACGCTCATGACGTATCTCTGCAGAAAAGCCATATGCTAAAGCACCAATCCCTACTAACATAGCGATTAAGCTTAAAGTTTTTGCTTTACCTGTAAACTCAAACTGCTCAGTTAAATTATAATTATGAGTTCCCATTTTCTTCTTACTATTTTCCTTTTTGTAATTGTTGTACGTATGCCACCACTTTCCATCTCTCTTCAGGTGACAATTGTGAAGCATAAGACCCCATCATATTCACACCGTATTTAATGGTGTGGTAGATTTTTCCTGCAGAAAGATCTTTCATTAAGCCACCTCTTGAAGAAGCTTTCTCCGGATCGATGAACGAAGGAACACCCGTAAATTTCTCGATCTTAACCAGGTGACCCTGACCGTCTCCGGCCTCACCGTGACAAGGACCACAGAAAACTTTGTATAAGTGCTGGCCCTGCAATAGATTTTTCTCTGTTAACTGCAGGCTATTTACCAGTTTAACACCAGCTTCTTCATAACCGGCAGCTGTGTTCGGATAGATATCTTCCTCAACAAAACCTACTGGTACTGTATTTTTCGGTGGTGTTTGTGCAGTTTGTCCGTTTGCAAAATTGTTATTTGGCTGATCCGGATTATAAGCAAGCGGATCATACATGTTCCTTGCGTATTCTAAACCTGTACTTTGTTTATCTCTGCATGCTGAAAATACTACAGCACTGGCAAGAATACAAAATGAGGCTAAAACTACTTTATTCTTATTCATAGCTAATATACTTCCTTTCATTGTACTTCACTTCCAAAGCACCTGCATCTTTTAATAAACCATCAATTTTACTATGTTCCGCATTTTGTTTCGCATCAATCGCGATAATGAACCGGTCATGAGTTGCCCTTAAGTCCATCACTCTTGGCGCTCTTCCCGGAAACAAGTGTGTAGATGCATAGTATGCACCAACTAAACTGAATGCACAGAACAAAATAGTTAACTCAAACATAATCGGAATAAAATCCGGAAGTGCCAGAGCTGGCTTACCACCAATGTTATGTTTCCAATCTACCACAGAGGTTAAGTAGATCAGTGCAAATGCAGACGCAGTTCCTGTTATCCCGCAAAAGAATGCGAGTATATCTAATCTGGATCTCTTAATTCCCAATTTAGCTTCGATGCCGTGAATAGGCATTGGTGTATACACATCATAAATATGAATGTTGTTTTCCTGTAACTTATCGATGCCGTGCATCATTTCGTCAGGATCACCAAAACTGCCTAAAATATATTTGATATTACTCATTGTTATATTTTTGCGTATTCTTCTTGTTTAACACTATCAAATTTCTCTAAAGACTCTACATATTCAGCAACCTGCTCTTTATCTAAATGTCCTTCTTTAATTTGTTTCATTTTCGCCTGCTCACTTGCGCTTTTCAATAGCAATTTAACCTCTGCAATGGCAATAGATGGCAGCACTCTTAAGAACAATAAGAATAAGGTAAAGAATACTCCTATTGACCCTACAAACACACTTACGTCAACCCATGTAGGGTAGAACATGGCCCAGCTTGAAGGGATATAATCACGGTGTAATGAAGTTACGATAATTACGAAACGCTCAAACCACATCCCGATATTCACTACGATAGAAAGGATCCAGGTAGCAGGAATGCTGGTACGGATCTTTTTGAACCACAACAACTGCGGAGAGATCACGTTACACGTCATCATCATCCAGTATGCCCACCAGTATGGCCCGGTTGAACGGTTAATAAATGCATACTGCTCATATTCAGAACCTGAATACCAGGCAATGAAGAACTCTGTGATGTAAGCCACACCTACAATAGATCCTGTTAGAATGATGATCTTATTCATCGATTCAATGTGGAACATGGTGATGTAATTCTCCAGTCCAAGAACTTTACGTGCAACCAATAATAAGGTCAATACCATCGCAAATCCAGAGAAGATCGCTCCAGCCACAAAGTATGGAGGGAAGATCGTAGTATGCCATCCCGGAATTACCGAGGTAGCAAAGTCCATGGATACAATCGTGTGTACCGATAGTACCAATGGTGTAGAGATACCTGCAAGAATTAAGGACACAGCCTCAAAACGCTGCCAGGTCTTTACATTACCAGACCATCCGAAAGAAAATATGGAATAGATCTTACGTCTAACACCCGTAGCACGGTCACGGATGGTTGCAATATCAGGAAGTAAACCCGTATACCAGAACAATAAGGATACAGAGAAGTACGTAGAGATTGCAAACATATCCCAAACCAGCGGTGAGTTAAAGTTAACCCATAGTGATCCGAATTGATTTGGCAATGGCAATACCCAATAGGCTAACCATGGGCGGCCCATGTGAGATACTACGTAGGTTGCCGCACAGATAACGGCAAAGATGGTCATCGCCTCTGCAGACCGGTTAATGGAGTTTCTCCAGTTCTGGCGGAAGAGTAACAGTACGGCAGAAATTAGTGTTCCTGCGTGACCAATACCTACCCACCATACGAAACCGGTAATATCCCAGGCCCATCCTACCGTTTTATTCAAACCCCATGATCCGATACCGAACCAGAAGGTATAACTTACGGCAACTACCCAAAGTGTAGCACCGCAAAGTGAAAGTATAAATCCAATCCACCAGGCCCTGTTAGGCTTATTTTCAACAGGCATTAAAATATCATCCGTAATTTTTGCATACGTGATATCACTGCCGGTGATTAGTGGTTCTCTTAATATTGATTCGTTATGTCCAGACATAATGTATTTTTCTTTAATATCAGCTTACGCTTGTACTGTTGTATCTGTGTTTCTAATTTTTGTCATGTAACCTATACCCGGTTGTACATTGATCTCTTCAAGCACATAGTAAATACGCTCACTGCGTAATGCTTTAGATACTTCTGAGTTAGGATCGTTTCCATCACCGAATATAATTGCGTTTGCAGAACAAGCTTCCTGACAAGCCATTTTGATATCGCCGTCTTTTAACGGACGTTTCTCCATCTTAGCTTGTAATTTACCTCCCTGGATACGTTGAATACACATCGAGCATTTCTCCATAACACCTCTTGAACGGGTAGTTACATCAGGGTTAAGAACCAGCTGTGTAAATTCATTGTTCAGGTAGTTATCGAAACGTGAATCATTCCAGTAGTTGAACCAGTTGAAACGACGTACTTTGTATGGACAGTTGTTTGCACAATATCTTGTACCTACACAACGGTTATAAGCCATGTGGTTTAAACCATCTGAAGAGTGAACGGTAGCTAATACCGGGCAAACTGTTTCACATGGAGCGTGGTCACAATGCTGACAAAGCATTGGCTGGTGAACAACCGATACATTATCAAGGTTATCTAAATGCGCAATTTCTTTCTCTTTAGTAACTGCGTTAATTCCTGTACTTCCGTGAGTACCATGACCTGAACCATGAGCACCCTCATCTTCGCCACCTTCTACATTAAAGCTGTAGTAGCGGTCAATACGGATCCAGTGCATCTCCCTGCGTTTGCGAACTTCTTCTTTACCAACAACAGGAATATTGTTTTCAACGTTACAGGCAACAATACAAGAACCACAACCGGTACAGGCATTCAAATCGATTGCCATAACCCAGTTATTACCTGGTTTCTCATATTTGTCCCACATATCGTAGGATTTATGTTTTGCATGATCGTTACCCGATCCAATTGCAGGATTCTTTTTGTATTCTTTAAAAGTAGCTTCACGGATGATGTTACGGCCTTCAAAAGAGTGGTGGGTCTGGGTTTGTGCCAGTTCTTCTCTTTTGCCGGTTCCCGTTAATTTAACCGTAGTTGCATATTTAAATGTACCGTTGGTAAAGCTTACAAAAGGGAACGCGTTTTTACCTACGTTATCTCCTGCTTTACCCGCTTTATTACGTCCGTATCCCAATGCGATTGAAGCCGTACCCTGTGCTTGTCCAGGCTGGATCAGCACCGGCAGTTCAATGGTATACTTATCATCGGTAATGGATACGATATCAAACTCTTTAAAGCCTAATTTCTCTGCAAACTTAGGTGCAAGGGCAATGTAGTTATCCCAGGTAACCTTAGAAACCGGATCAGGAAGTTCTTGTAAGAATGCATTGTTTGCATGTTTACCGTTACGCATTGGAATGCTTTCGTAAACCTGAAGCTCAATGTCCTTTGCTAAAGCCTTACTGTTGCTGATGATCGTAGGGATCACCGCAGTAAGTGACTGGCTAAAAGTATATGCACCAGCTGGTTTTGCTGCAGCGGCGAAAACTCCGGTTTGCAATACATCTTTCCATTCTTTTCCTAACGCAGGAAGAATGTTTTTCTCCCAGTTGTTGCGAACGTAAGTATAGTATTCCTTAACCGGGTTATCAGACCAGATCAACAGACTTTCTTCAGCCTGACGAGAGTTAAATACCGGGTTAATGGTTGGTTGTACAATGGAATAATAACCTTCGTATGCATTTGCGTCACCCCATGACTCTAAATAGTTATGGTTAATTGCAATCACATCACAAAGAGAAGCCGTCTCATCACTTCTGTCTGCAAAAGAAACCTTTAAAGCTACTTTAGCCAATCCATCGGTGAACGACTTGGTATTGGTAATGTCGTAAGCAGGGTTGGTATCCAGGAAGAAAACAGCAGCAACTTCGCCTCTGTTCATCTCGTTTAATAACTCTGCAAATTCTGCATCATTACCTGCATAACGCTTACTTGGATTATCAAGATCGATGGTAGTGCCATAACTGCCAATTGCGGAGTTGATTGCATTAACCAGGATCTGTGTAGATACGTCGTTTGAACCGCAAACAACCAGTGACTTTCCTTTATTTTGTAGTAATTCTTTACCTAATAATTTAATTACTTTATCTGCAGTCGTATTATTTGGCAATGATGCTCCGGCCAATGAATTTCCGGTAACTGCATTGTATAAAGCCAATAAAGCAGGGCCTTCTTCCGATAATTTAACAGGAACACGCGTATCCGCGTTAGTACCGGTTAAACTCATACCGGCTTCAAACTGGAAGTGGCGTGACATTTTGCCTTTAGCCAAAGATTTATAATCCCTGTTGGCAATATATTGTGAAGTAAATTCTTCACCACTGATCCAGGTACCTAAGAAATCGGCACTAAAACTTACAACAAGCTCGGCCTTATCAAAGTTATATTTCGGAACAACCGCTTTACCAAAGCTATTTTCATTTGCTTTGATGATACCGGTATATGAAATGGGATCGTATTGTACGTGTTTGGTATTTGGATAAGCCGAAATAAAATCAGCAACAACCGCTTTCGTAGAAGGGCTGTTTACTGAAGAAGAAACAATGCGGATCTTTTTACCAGATGCCTGTGCTTTGTTTAGCTCTCCTTTTACAAAAGCATCAATTTTAGACCAGTTGCTTTCTGTAAGGCTGTTACCAGATTTTAACTGGGGCGATTTAAGCTTAGAAACGTCGTATAGATCTAAAACTGAAGCTTGGGCCTGCGCATCAGTACCACAGTTAAAGGCACCTGCATTTGGGTTCGGTTCAATTTTAATTGGTCTTCCCTCTCTTGTCTTAACCAGGATACTCTGACCGTTATAGCTGGATACGTAGTAATTTGGAATACCAGGAACTACTTCTTCAGGTTTAATCAGGTAAGGAATTGATTTATGAACAGGAGCTGTCTGACAAGCCGCCAACGTTACCGCACCTAAACCAAAGCCTAAAGCCTTTAAAAAGTCGCGGCGCGGGGTTACGGTACTTAACCCTGCTTCATTTAAAACATCTTCTATTGGAAGAGGCTCAGCAAACTCGTTCTTGTTATTCTCAACAAAATCGGGAGTATTTTTATACTCTTCTAAGCCTTTCCAGTATTTTTTATTGCTTTCCATTTAAGCTATATTACTGTTTATCGAACGTTCTTGTTATTAACTCTAATTAGTAGTGACATTTACCACACTCTAAACCACCAAGTGCAGCAGGTGTAATTTTTTCACCTTTTTTGATTTTCTCATGCGCTTCAATGATCTTGTCATAGAATGCATTTCCTTTCACGTCAAGCTTGGTATCTTTATGACAGTTGATACACCATTTCATGGTAAGCGGAGAATACTGATAGATCTCTTCCATGGTATCAACCGGACCGTGACAAGCAAAACAAACCGGCTCATTAGGTTTTAGTCCTTTTTCTTTCCGTATAGCCTGCTCACCAACTACAACGTGTTGTGAGTGGTTAAAGTAAGCGAAATCCGGAAGGTTATGTACACGAACCCATTCAATTGGTTTCTGTTTTGTTTTATCGTAGCTCATGGTACCCGGATCGTATCCAAGTGCGCTGTAGATCTTTTGGATCTCAGGAGAGATCTCTCCGTCATATTTTTCTGTGGCCTGTACAGACTTGTGACAGTTCATACAAACATTCAGAGAAGGAATGGTTGAATTTTTAGATTTAAATGCACCCGCATGGCAGTACTGACAATCAATCTGGTTGGTGCCCGCATGCAGCTCATGTGAGAATTTAATGGGTTGAACTGGCTGGTAACCGGTATGAACACCAGTATTCCACATGCCCATCCATCCAAAAGAACCTAAGCTGATTACCAGGCACAGGATAAAGAAGAAAACAAACTTCTTGTTTTTGAACAATCCCTTAATGCCGGTTGCAAAAGAAACATTTTCTTCTTCAACAATGACAACACCTTGCTTTTGAAGAATCAAACGCTCCAGCATCTTTATGGCACGGCCCAATACAACCAATACGGCGATTGAGATTAAGATGATGGCAATGATACCAGCGATAGAAAAGTCTGAAACGCCTTCAGAAGCGGCTTCCGTTTTTGGATCCTCCCCTGCTTTCTTAGGCTCGCCTGCTTTTGCATAGGCGATGATGTTTTTAATCTGCTCGTCTTTCAAACGTGGAAAGGCAGTCATCTCTGCAGGAGAGAATTTTGAAGCCTCAATGGCTTGCTTGTCTCCGGCATCAACTAAAGCTTTCCAGTTTTTGATCCACTTAACGGCCCATGCCTCATCCAGTTCGGTAAGCTTAGGTGTTAATGCAGGACCTGTACTGTTACGGTCAAGCTGGTGACATGAACTACAATTATCCTTAAATAATTTCCGGCCCTCTACTACATCTTGTGCCTGCGTGGAAGAAACAATTAAAACAGAAAGAGCCGTAAACATAAATGCCGACTTCCAAACTCTTTTAACGATCAATGAGATATCCCTCATAATGAGTATTTTATGCTATTTTTTAAAAAACTTAATAAACGCAATTGATGTTTGAACTTAAATTCTTCACCAAAACGTCCACAAAAGTAAAACTTATTAACTTACCAATGACAAATAAATGACAGTAAATACAATTTATAATCAATCTAAATAGTTCGTTTTTTATGCTTTAAACGAAGAAAATCAGCAATTTTTACAAAACTGCTGATTCCTATTTCCTGTCAACTTTCTGGTTGAATTTGGAGATTTAAATTACATTTTTAAGATCCATGCAAACATCAGCGGAGCAACGATCGTTGCGTCTGATTCTACGATGAATTTCGGGGTATGAATGTCCAGTTTACCCCAGGTAATCTTTTCATTCGGAACCGCTCCGGAGTAAGATCCGTATGAAGTGGTAGAGTCAGAGATCTGGCAGAAGTAACTCCAGAACGGAATGTTCTCCATCTCCATATCCTGATAAAGCATCGGCACTACACAGATCGGGAAATCACCGGCAATACCACCACCAATCTGGAAAAAGCCAATGCCTTTACCTGCACTGTTATTGATGTACCAGTCCGCTAACCAGCCCATATATTCAATACCGCCTTTTACCGTAGTTGCCTTAAGTTCTGATTTCATTACATATGATGCAAAGATGTTTCCCATGGTAGAATCTTCCCATCCCGGAACAACAATCGGCAAGTTCTTCTCTGCCGCGGCAAGCATCCAGGAATTTTTAGGATCAATCTCATAGTATTGTTCCAAGTCTCCGCTCAACAGCATTTTGTACATGAACTCATGCGGAAAATAACGCTCACCAGCATCATCCGCATCTTTCCAGATCTTGTGAATGTGTTTTTGCAACCTGCGGAAGGCTTCTTCTTCCGGGATGCAGGTATCCGTAACGCGGTTGTAATGGTTCTCTAACAGATCCCATTCGTCCTGCGGACTAAGGTCACGATAGTTGGGCACTCTTTTATAATGTGAATGCGCAACAAGGTTCATGATATCTTCTTCCAGGTTGGCACCGGTACAGGAAATGATCGAAACTTTATCCTGACGGATCATTTCTGCCAATGAAATTCCAAGTTCGGCGGTACTCATTGCACCGGCAAGAGTGATCATCATTTTACCGCCTTCGTCTAAATGCGTTTCATATCCTTTAGCCGCATCCATCATTGCTGCTGCGTTAAAGTGGAGGTAATTACGCTCCATAAATTGAGATATTGGTCCTCTTGTTGTGCTCATTTTGATCTGATTTTGGCGCAAAAATATAAAAATTTCAGCTATACGAACTAAATTGCTTTATAGAAACTATTGAGCAGCCTTAAGCTCTATTGTAAAGTCCAGGATAGAATTGGCAGGGATGCCATTTTTGTCCTGGAACCCATAACCCAGATATGAGGGCACGATTAGCCTTATCCTGCCTCCTGGCTGAATCAGCGGAATGCCGATCTGCCATCCCGGGATCAATCCGCCAAGTGTGAACATTCTTGGGGTACCGTTGCTGTTATCAAAAACCTGTCCGTTCAGCAAACGTCCTTCATACTCAACGGTAACCTGGGTATCTCCGGAATAAGTTACGTTACCTGATCCAACATCATAAATCTGATAATAAACGCCTGAGTTGCCCTGGGCCACTGCAGGTATATTGTTTGCACTAATGAAAGCCCTTATCGCCGCAGTATCTGCAGCAAACTGAGCCTCTTCATCATAACTTACATCTTTTTTACAGGCAGCAACTCCAAGTACCGCACAAAACAGTATTAAGTATTTAATTTTAGTCATGCTGCAAATATAAGGATTCCTAATAGTTAACCTATCCAAATCTAATTTTATCAAATTAGTGGCCTTAAAGTTGCTATGCAGACACTGATTATTAAAACCTTTCTACTATTTTAGGCCAATGAAGAAAATCTCGCTTTGCATCATGTTCGTTTCTATTGCGGTAAACGTACTTGGACAAAAGAAATTAATAGAGCGTTACTTATCCAATAAAACCGATTCTTCGCGCAGGCCTAGTTTTATGCCGGTACCCATTTTCAGATACAGCCAGGAAATTGGTGCTGAGTTTGGCCTGGGTGCACTTTACTCTACCTATCTCGATAAAAAAGACCTGACCAACCGCAGTTCCAACTTTGCCGGATTAGTTTCGGTGTCTACCAAAGGGCAATATAACGTTTCACTAAAAAGTGATGTATGGACAAAAAACAATACCCATCATTATGTTTCTGAGGTTCGCTTTAAGCGGATGCCCTTTGATTTTTACGGCGTGGGCAATGAAACTGTTGAAGCTGATAAAGACCGCCTGGTACAAGGCTCAGTAAAAGTTCTGCTTGAAGCTGAAAAGATGTTCTTCTCTAAAATATATACCGGCTTTTCGCTTGGCTTTGAAAACTACCACTTTGATGATGATGTGGTTGGCGGTATTTTTACAACAAATCCTTACACCCATAAAATAGGTGGCTCTGTACTTTATGCGGGCATCTCTCAAAGTTATGATTCCAGAAACTCTAATAATTACCCAACAAATGGTTTTATGGGAAAGATCACCTACCAATATGCACCAGATTTTTATGGTGGTGAGAATTTCACAGGAAGCATGATCCGGGCAAATGTGCGTAGCTTTTGGTCACTGTCCCGCAAATTTGTATTGGGTGTAAATGGATTGTTCCATACTGTTCAGGGTAAAAATACCCCATTCTATTTGCTTCCTCAAATGGGCAATGATGAAATTATGAGGGGATATTATTCCGGCCGCTACCGTGACAGAAACCTATTGGCCGCACAGGCTGAGCTTAGATACCGGTACAACAACCGCTTCGGACTTGCTGCCTTTGCCGGAACCGGACAGGTGTTTGACAATGGCGATCTGTCGATGAAAAGCTTCAAGCCATCTTATGGTGCCGGAGGACGGTACTTCTTTGACCCTGAAAAAGGATTGAGCGTTCGCGTGGATTATGGAATTGGCGAGAAACGTGCCAACGAAAAACGCCAGACCGGATTTTACATCAGCCTGGCGGAAGCATTTTAATTAATCTTTAATTCTTTTTTTGACGTTTTTCCATCGCATCTTGCCGTTGTTTCATTTCTTCATCTGTTAATTTCGGAAGTATAATCACAGCTGCATAAGCTTTTGAATACTCAGGAAATAAATTATGCGAACTGCTCAAAGGTATAGCCATAATACTCTGGATTCCTCTAAGCATGTCTTCCGATATATGTATAGCTTCTTCTTCTGAATATGCTTTGCCATTGATCAGGATTAAAACTTTCTCTCCTTTTTTTATCATGGCTCCTGCCGTTGTAGCACTGATCAATTTTATCCTAACAAAATCGTAGTCGGCACCATTTTCATCCTTTTGCGGATACCGTGCATAAAATGGGTTGCTTTTTTCTGCTTCAGTTTTAATTTTAGCGTTCGCTTTATCAATATCCGTTGCATATTCAATCTTATTATTAATTGTTACAATGTCTATTTGAGCTTCCCTGGTAATTGCATCTTTTGTTATGGACATAGACCGTATAGCGCTTTGACTTATTGTATTCAGAATACTTTTATCGTAACTTTTGCCATCAACTGTCACCTTGATGTTCTCTTCCCATATATTACCGTTAACAAACCTGATTGAATCGGAACCAGATGTATTTAATCGAATTTCCCGCTCAGGCAATTTCAGATTGCGTGTTTTCACCGTATCTTTAACCTGGATGCCTGCTGGACCGGCTGACTGTAATTCTTTTAATCTGCGTTCTTTAATTATAAAAGCCTCAGCAGCAGGAACAGACTTTTCATTGATCTTTATTTCCAAAGTGGAATCATTCGCGGTGGCATACACCACTTGAATACTAAATAGCCAGACTAAGCCCAGGCTAACCGGCGCAGCTAATAAATAGGTTAATTTCTTCATGTCTTTCGATTTATGGGTAAACAGCATTTTTATTCTTTCTTTTAACGGGTTCTTAACAAAACTGTGCATCAGCGAAATGTGGTTCTCCCGTATCCCTGCAGACAACAATAAACCCGCGTAAGATGCGCTTCCTATTACCAAAGAGGTTTCCCGGTCTGCTTCGTATTCATGCACCTGCTCAATGGCTTTGTCATATAAATAAACTACAGGGTTAAACCATAGCAAAACTTTACAAGCCGCAACAAGGAGTTTATCTATAGAATGAAACCTGGATGCATGTACATTTTCATGCTGCATAAACACCGCTATTTCCTGATCGGTCAAATCTTCCTTATCCACAAAGACATAGTTTAAAAATGAACAGTTGGTAAAACCATCAGGCTTATAAACCACCTTCAATCGTCCAACTATAGTATCCACTTTCCGTACATGCTTTACAATTGAAATCAATTGATATGCAAATACCAGGAGAATTATCGCTACAATCAGCCAATATGTGATGTACACAATATGCTCCCAGCTGTAATCCCGCAGCTCATTACTGGTTACCAGCGACTGTAATCCGGCAGGGTTAACCAGATCAATAATATCTTCTCCGTAACCAGAAGCTGCAGTTACCCTCTTGTGTTCCATTTGAACAGGCACCGCATCCCTTTTAATTTCCAGCTGCAATGCGGGGATCAGAAAACTGATCAATAAAGTAGATAACAGGTAATACCGGTTATTGCTAAAGAAAGTCAGCTTTTGTAAAAAGAAATGATAGAGCGCGTAAAATAAGGCCGTGCAGGCACTCACTTTAAGCAGGTAGGTAAGCCATTCCATCAGCCTTGATTCTTTTCAATGAGCTCCTTTAATTCAGCAATATCCTTGTCACTCAGGTTTTGTTCCTTAACCATAAAAGACAATAAGGATGCCGGTGAATTGTTGAAATAACCAGAGAATAATTTATTGAATGTGGTCTTGGTATAATCTTCTTTAGTAATGGAAGGAAAGTATTCATACGTCTTTCCGTAAGCGGTATATTCGAGATATCCCTTTTTTTCAAGAAGCCTTACAATAGAAGAGATCGTGTTGTATGGAGGTTTGGGCTCCTCATCCATCTCATCAATAATATCCTTTACAAATGCTTTCTGAAGTTTCCAGATAATCTGCATGATGCGCTCTTCTGCTTTCGTTAATTCTTCCATAACGTAAAGCTATAACTTATTTTTCAGTTATACAACTGTAAAATAAGTTACAAACCTGAATTATCAGTTCACGTTATTAAACAATTGACAATCAGATGGATTATTTTAATATTTAATTTTAAAGTGCTCCTTTGCTTGTCCTTTTTTGAAAAAGACCAGTCCGATCCAAAATAGATCAATGGTAACGGTAACCTGCGGATGTGCCTTTATTTCTTCCCATGCTTCCTTCATTCCTTTACTCCAATAGATGTCGTCAAAGATCAGCAACGAACCTTCATGAACTTTAGGCAAGGCCTGTTTAAAATAATTTAAAGTGGCTTCTTTTCTATGGTTTCCATCGATATATACAAAATCAAGCTGATCAGTTTCTTTAACGATCTCCGGAAACAACAGGTCAAAGTTACCCACCCGCAGCTCCACGTTTTCTACGTCAAGGTCCTGAAAATTACGGTACGCTATCTTTGCCGTTTCGGGGCAGCCTTCAACGGTGATGATATCGGCATCCGGACAGGCCCTTGATAAATATATGGTTGTTAAGCCCAGGCATGTTCCAAGTTCAATGATGTTTTTAGGATGGTTGTCCTGAGCAAGGCGATAAATTAACTGGGCCAACCGCGGACTCTTCAGTGCATTTTTTGCAATCTGGCTAACCTTCTTTGTTTTATTCTTATTTAAGTGAGACCCTGCGCCCAGATCGGTCACTGTAATTAAAGAATCGTCACTACAAAGTTTTTTTCTCTGGGCTTCAATACTTTTATACGTTTTTTTTGAGTTAAAATCGTAAATTACCTCATCCGTAAGTTTATATACGAACGGAGAGTGCGTACCATGTCTGCTTTTTGAGGTAAAGCGGTGCTTAATGTAGTCGCCAATAAAGTTAAAAACCATAACCACAAAAATAGGCATTCAAATTTGTATGTTTAATGGAAAACGTTAAAGAAATAAATGCTTTAGTGAAACTTCTTGATGATCCCGACCAGGAGATCTATCAGCATGTAGAGGAACGTCTGCTCGGTTATGGTAACCAGGTTATCGAATATCTGGAAACGGCCTGGGAGCATTCTTTAGATACACTGCTTCAGCAACGCATTGAAAACATTGTACACAAGATCCAGTTCAGCAATGTAAAGGAAGACCTCAACCTATGGTATCAAAGCGGTGCCTTTGACCTGCTGCAAGGTGCAATGGTCATTAACCGCTATCAATATCCTGATTTGGACGAAGAAAAGATCATCCTTCAGATTGAGGAAATCAAGAGAGAGATCTGGCTTGGCCTGCAGTATGAAATGAGCTCCATTGAAAAGATTAAACTCATCAACCACATATTCTATAACATTTACGGTTTTAGCGGCAACACGAAAAATCACCATGATCCTCAAAACTCTTACATCAACCAGGTATTGGAAAGTAAAAAAGGAAATCAGATCTCTCTTGCCATCATCTATTCTACCCTGGCACAAAAGCTAGACATTCCGGTATATGGTGTTAACCTGCCGCAGCACTTTATCCTCGGTTATATTGATGAGAGTAAAAGAGAAGAACAGGAATTTGGTGTGCTGTTCTACATCAATGCATTTAACAAGGGCGCTATATTTGGCAAGCATGATGTAGACCAGTTCTTACGCCAGTTAAACCTGGATCCGCTTCCTGGCTTTTACGCGCCATGCAGCAACGTAGAGATCATCCGAAGGGTAATCCGTAACCTGATCTCAGCTTATGAAAATCTGGGTTCTGCAGAGAAGGTTGAAGAACTTAAAGAATTGCAAGACCTCCTGGTTAATCCCGGCGTATAGTTAAAGGAACTTATTTGCTTTCATCCAATTGTCCAAACGGTCAAACCAGACATCATCCGTAGTTTTGTTATTTAATCCAAAACCATGTCCGCCATTCTGGTAAATGTGCATTTCTCCCTTTACCTTATGCTTTACCAGTGCCAGGTTAAAGAATATACTGTTCTGTACGGGTACTGCCATGTCATCATTGGCATGTACTAGAAATGTAGGGGGTGTCTCTGCATTTACTTGTTTATCGCTGGAGAAGTATTCTTTCTGTGCTTCAGTACCATTGGCCCCAATTAAATTCTTTACAGAACCGGCATGGGTAAATTCGGCAAATGTGATCACCGGATAGATCAGAATAGAAAAATCAGGACGAAGGCTTAAGCCTTCTTTATTCTCAATTTTAACATCCTTATAGTGAACAGTAAGTGTTGATGCAAGATGTCCGCCGGCAGAGAAACCCATAATACCGATTTTGCCGGGGTTTACATTCCATTGGGCGGCATTTTTCCGAACCAGATAAATAGCCTGTTGTACATCCATCATCGGCCCAAAAGACTTGTCTACCATAATGGCATCACTTGGTAAACGATACTTCAATACAAAGGCGGTTACACCGATCTCATTAAATTTCTTTGCAACATCATGGCCCTCATGCCCAATTGCCAGGCCTCCATAGCCACCACCCGGACAAATGATCACTGCAGTTCCCGTTGCCTTTTCCTTTACCGGCAAATAGACATAAAACTGTGGAACAGACACCTTGGTTACACCCGCATTCGATGCTTTCCCCGGAGCAGGAGTCTCCTGATAATCTGCCGGGGCAGGCTTTGATCCTGGAATTGTGCCAGTATACAAATTAACGATCTCCTGGGCATTTAAGCTGCTTGCTGCAAATGCAAGTAAAACTACGGCAATAAGATGTTTCATCATTAGAACTCCATTAAATATGCTTTTAAAAAATCATTCAGTTCTCCATCCAATACGCCCTGTGCATTCGATGTTTCGTAATTGGTACGCAGGTCCTTCACCATCTTATACGGGTGCAGCACATAATTTCTAATCTGCGATCCCCATTCTATTTTCTTTTTAGAACCTTCAATAGCGGCTGTGGCTTCCATGCGCTTCCTCATTTCAGCTTCGTACAACTGGGACTTTAACAGCCGCAAGGCATTCTCTTTATTCTGTAGTTGAGAGCGCGACTCCTGGTTTTTAATCACAATACCAGAAGGTTTATGGTATAACCGAACTGCCGTCTCTACTTTATTCACATTCTGTCCACCGGCACCACCCGATCTAAACGTCTCAAACTCTATTTCAGAATCTTTAACTTCAATTTCGATGGTATCATCCACCAATGGATACACATAAACGGAAGCGAAGGAGGTATGGCGGCGGGCATTAGAATCAAACGGGGAGATCCGTACCAGACGGTGTACCCCATTTTCACCTTTTAAATAGCCATAAGAGAAATCACCGGCAAACTGCAGGGTAACGGATTTTATCCCGGTCACCTCGCCTTCCTGAGAATCCTGTTCCGTAACCTTATAACCATTCTTCTCTCCCCACATAATGTACATGCGCATAAGCATGGCTGCCCAGTCGCAGCTTTCCGTACCACCAGCCCCGGCAGTAATCTGCATTACAGCCTGCAGCTGGTCTTCCTTACTGCTCAGCATATTCTTCAGTTCCAGTTCCTCAATCATGCTGAGGCACTTATTGTACTGGTCCTGCATTTCTTCCGCTGTAGCATCACCGGCCAGCATAAATTCAAAAAGGACTTCTGTATCTTCCAGTTCGGCACTTACAGCCTGCCAGGCATCTGTCCAGACTTTCTTGGAATTTATTTGTGCTAAATGCTTTTCTGCCTTTTTAGGATCATCCCAAAAGTCGGTCTGCAGTGTGAGCTGCTGCTCTATATAAATATCTTCTAAACGTGTTTCGACGTCAAAGATGCCTCCTCAGCGACGCTACTCTGTCCCTTAAATCCTGAATTTGTTCTTTAGTCATACCCACAAACTTAGATAAAATTGCCTTTAGTTGCAACGTTATCCATGCCTATCATTTTTTAATCGCCATATAATCCAATGCCAGGTTACAAAGGGCATTCACACCCAGTGTAAACCCACTCTCATCGATAAAGAAATCTGGTGTATGGTGCGATGGTGCTTTTAAAGGATCCTGTCCTTTGGGCATTCCACCCAGAAATATAAATAAGCCCGGCACCTTTTCCTGGTAAAAAGAAAAATCTTCCGCACCGGTAACGGGCGGTTTTAACTTAACATGATCGGCACCTGCGCTGGCCTGCAGGCTCGGAAGCATCTTTTCCGTTAACGCAACATCATTAAACGTAACCGGATAATGTGCGCTATAAGGAATGATCACTTCAGCCGTGGCGCCATTGGCTTCGGCCGTTTTTATGGCGATGGTCTTAATCCGTTCTATAAATAAGGCTTCGTCCTCTTTACTGAAATTCCGTACCGTTCCAAGCATTTCTACTTTTTCTGGAATGATGTTCGAACGAACCCCGCCATGAATGGAGCCAATGGTAACCACACCCGGGTTCTCAGTAACATTCAGGTTTCTGCTTACAATGGTCTGCAGGTTATTTACAATCTGCGATGAAACAACTATCGGATCTATACTGCTCCATGGATAAGCACCATGGGCTTGTCTGCCGGTAATGGTAATCTTTAAATCGTTAACCGCCGCCATGGTACCACCCGGACGATAGGTAATATCACCAACCGGGGTTTGAGAATTGATGTGCAGTCCAAATATGGCATCTACTTTTGGGTTTTCCAATACGCCTTCCTTAACCATCAGCTCTGCTCCGCCTTCTTCACCAACAGGAACACCCTCTTCAGCAGGCTGAAAGATGAACTTTATGGTTCCGGGAATATCCTTCTTCATGCCGGCCAATACTTCAGCAACGCCCATCAAAATGGCTACGTGCGTATCGTGGCCGCAGGCATGCATTACCCCAACATCCTGACCATTGTAGGTACTCTTAACCTTTGATGCAAAAGGTAAAGGCACACGTTCGGTAACCGGTAGTCCGTCCATGTCTGCCCGAAGGGCGACAACAGGACCGGGTTTACCACCTTTTAAAATACCAACCACACCCGTTTTAGCTACACCGGTTTTAACTTCTATCCCGAGCGATTGCAAATGTTTAGCCACCAAAGCGGCTGTACGGACCTCATTATTTCCGAGTTCAGGATGTTCATGCAGGTCGCGGCGCCATTCTATGACTTTTTGCTCAATGCTCAACGCCTTTTTAGCGACCTCAGACCGAAGCGCATTTTTTTGCGCTGCAGCGCTCATGGTAATCAATACCAACAGGATAAAGTAAAATCTTTTCATAAAAAAGGCATTTTTATGTTAAATATAAGATAATCAGCCGACATTTATTCAATATCAGAAAACGGATTTTTTCAAATAAAATAAACCATTACATTTACAAAAACACTAATCACATTTATCCTATGCTTCCTACAATAAATTTCACAGAAACATCAGCCTATAAATACCTTGCCGATCATTTCATCAGCATTAACGAGAAGAACCTAAAGCAATTATTCGAAGAGGATGAAGCACGTTTTGAGAAATTCTCCTTAGTATTTGAAGACATCCTAGTTGACTATTCTAAGAACCGCATTGACGATACCACCATTGCCCTGCTCATTCAGCTGGCCCGTGAATGCAAACTTGACGAAGCCATAAAGGCGATGTTTACCGGAGAAAAGATCAACCAGACTGAAGGCAGACAAGTGCTGCATGTTGCGTTGCGTGAGCCTGCAAACGGAGAGATTCTGGTAGACGGAAAGAACGTGGTTACAGACGTTCATAAGGTACTTTCCAAAATGGAGAAATTCAGCAATGAGATCATTTCCGGAAACTGGAAAGGGTATACCGGCAAAGCCATAACCGATGTGGTTAATATTGGTATCGGTGGTTCAGACCTTGGCCCCGTTATGGTAACAGAAGCATTAAAGGCTTATAAAAATCATTTAAACATGCACTTTGTGTCCAACATTGATGGCACACATATGGCAGAGACCCTGAAGCTTGTTGATCCGGAAACCACCTTATTCCTGGTTGCCTCAAAAACCTTTACCACACAAGAAACCATGACCAATGCCAATACCGCAAGGAAATGGTTCTTAGACAACGGTGCTAAAGAAGATGATATTGCTAAACATTTTGCGGCACTATCTACCAATGCGAAAGACGTTTCGGCATTCGGGATCGATACCGAGAATATGTTTGAATTCTGGGATTGGGTTGGCGGACGCTACTCCTTGTGGAGTGCAATTGGACTACCCATTGCCCTGAGCATTGGTTATGACAATTTTAAAGAACTGCTGGCTGGTGCACATGCTGCCGATCAGCATTTTGAAACTGCTGAATTTGAGATCAATATCCCGGTAATCTTAGGCTTGATCGGTGTTTGGTACATCAACTTCTTTAATGCAGAAACACAGGCTATATTGCCTTACGATCAATACATGCACCGCTTTGCTGCTTATTTCCAACAAGGAGATATGGAAAGTAATGGTAAGCATGTAGACCGCAATGGCCATGAAGTAAGCTATGAAACCGGCCCGATCATTTGGGGAGAGCCAGGAACCAATGGACAGCATGCATTCTATCAGCTGATCCACCAGGGAACACGCTTAATCCCTTGCGATTTTATTGCACCAGCACAAAGTTTAAATCCAATTGGAGCGCATCACCCGATCCTGTTATCCAACTTCTTTGCCCAAACAGAAGCACTGATGAATGGAAAAACCAAGGAACAGGTAGTTGCAGAGCTGGAAAAAGACGGTAAAACTAAGGAAGAGATCGAAATACTTGCGCCATTCAAAGTATTTGAAGGAAACCGCCCTACCAACTCCATCCTGTTAAAGAAAGTGACACCATTTAGCCTGGGCAATCTCATTGCGATCTATGAACATAAGATCTTTGTACAAGGCATAATCTGGAACATATTCAGCTTTGATCAATGGGGAGTAGAATTAGGAAAACAACTCGCAAAAAGTATTCTTCCAGAACTGGAAGGTGATGCAGCGGTTACTTCTCATGACGGATCAACAAATGGATTGATCAATCAATATAAATCCTGGAGGTAAGTGCAACATATTTAACAAATTAGCGTTCTAAATTAAACCTTTAGGGCGCTGATCTGTTCTAATACCAAGAGCGCGTTGAGAATATTGAGCGCGTTGAGTTGAGACGTGAGCGCATTAAAAAGATTGAGCGTGCGCCTTGAGTACTAAATAACAGCAATCGCACTGGCTAATGTAATACCTTGAGCGCGTTGAACACTTTAATGTTGTGATGGGGGTAAGTTGATGTTGCCTTTGCTAAAGTGCTGAAGCTTCAACGTATCCAGGCTCTGTAATTGAGCTAATTAAACCAATAAACTGAAATGGTATGAAACTAATTAAAAACCTCTTCGTCATTGCTGCACTTTTTACAGCAATCCAGGTGTCTGCACAGACAGATACCGCAACCACCATCAGACTGGTAAATGCAAAGAACTTCATCTTCAATGCAACTACGGCATCTCCACTTTCCAATATGGAGTTAAATGCAGTATTGAGTAAGATGCAGGGCGGCATAGGCAGCGCAGGTGTTGTACAACTTTCAGGATCACAATATAAACTGACCGTAACTCCAGACAGTGTGGATGCTTATCTGCCATATTATGGAAGGTCGTATACCGCGCCATTGAACCCGAATGATTCCGGCATTAAGTTTAGCTCAAAGAAATTTAGCTATACCAATACAAAAAAGAAAAAAGGAAACTGGGTCATTACCATCAGACCAAAAGACACAAGGGATATTAACAGTTTAACGATCCATGTAAGCACCAAGGGCTATGCATCAGTTACTGTAAACTCCAACAGTAAACAATCGATTTCTTTTAATGGATATATCAGCGATCCGGCAACTGTTGCTTCCAAATAAAAGGCATTACCTTAGTTCCGTTATTGCGGAACTAAGGTAATTTCAAAAAGCTTAGGCCATTTCTTTCCGGTTACAAACAAGCGCTTGCCCTTATTGTCCCAGGCAATGCCATTCAGCACATCATTGGCCGCTTCATTATCATTTTTAAAATATCCCTTTGCCAGTAATCCGCTTAGGTTAATCTTCTTTTCAACTACACCTGTACCCGGGTCTATCACTACAATATAATCCTGCTGGTAGATATTCGCATAGATCTTGCCATCAATGTATTCGAGTTCATTGATGTATTCAACAGCACCTTTATCATCATAAACATCAATCATGCTTTCTTCTTCAAAGGTATCCTTGTTCAAGAAATAGAGGCGGTTTGTACCGTCAGACTTAATTAATCTTCTGCCATCAAAGCACAGGCCCCATCCTTCACGGCTATTTTTATACGGAAAAGTGCTCAACTGCTTCAAGGTCCTGGCGTCAAAGACAAAGCCGATGTTTTCCTGCCAGGTCAGCATCGCAATCTTATCGCCAACCAGGGTTGCACCTTCCCCAAAATACTGGTTGTCCAGGTTAATCCGCTGCAAGGCCTTACCAGAAGCCAGATCTACCCAACGCAATGTAGAACTACCCTTTTCTCCGGTACTTTCTAAGAACCTGCCCTCGTGAAACTCTAAGCCCTGGGTATATGAAGTGGTATCATGCGGATAAACGTTTACGACCTTATAACTATAGTCCTGTGGTTTGTTTGCTGCATTAAGTACAATATTAATGGTTGCGGTATCTTTCTTATTCTCTGTATCAATAATTGCGGTAATCAGCTTATAACCTACAGAGAGACCAGTTGTCTGCAGCACCAGTGGCTCTGAGCTGTCTTTGTTTCCAACCGGCTTGCCATCCAGGAGGTAGCTTACCCCGGTCAGCTTTTCACCTTTAGGAATATCCAGTTCAATTTTAACAGGGTCACCAACTTTAAAGGTTTGTCCTTGTTCAGGCAGCTTAAAGCTCAGATAAGAACCTCCGTTCGTATTCTTATTGCAGGAACTGATCAGCAAAATGCTGGATACAGAACACAATACAACTAATGCTTTGATATTAACTCGGCCAAAATGCATCTTCGATATGATTAATTTTATAAATATCCTTATTTTCAAAAACAATTGCAATAATATCAAACCGAATCTCTCCCTGGTGGTTCACGCGGTCAATATATATCCCGGATGCAAATTCAAGCTGTCGCTCTCTTTTCCGGTCTACAAACTCTTCAGGCTGTCCGTAATGCACCGATGTACGGGTCTTAACCTCAACAAAGATGAGTTTACCATCCTGGTTTGCAATGACGTCAACTTCGGCTCTTCCGCACCTCCAGTTCATTTTTACAATGTGATAACCCAGGTTTAGCAGGTAATCTCTGGCAATCTCTTCGCCCCTTCTGCCCAGGTCATTGTGAATAGCCATTATTTTAAGATCACAGAACCCAGAAACTTGGAGATCTCTTTTTCTACGCCTTTTATAAATGAATACCGGCCCATCAGGATCTCCTGGTTTACCGGGTCAATCTCTGTTTTAATTTCACTCAGGATCTGAAGGAGCATGCGGTCAACCTTACGCTTCTTCAGGTGAAATATGCCACCCAATATTGTTGCTTTCAAGTTTACCGTTTCATCCCGAACATAGATCTTATGCTTGTTATACCAGTTTTCACTCAAGCTATATGGGGAGGTAGAAAGGGTAATGGCCAGATTTGCAATTTCACGGTCCTGACCTTTAATAAACTGGTTGGCCACCGGTAAGTGTCCATTTTCAATCTCGTCCCTATAGGTTTCAATAATGCGTTTGCACAACCCGTCTTCAAATACTACATCAGAAAGGTTCTGCATGATGAAAGAGCCGATGTACATGTTATCAATTTTATCCCAGTTTACGAGCTCATGTCCAAACGCAAGTAATAAGCGGACAATTTCCTGTTCCTGCAGCTGGTCATTATCCGGCGAGGCGTCAGACTCTGGTTGAGAAAAAGGATCGGGGTTTTCAAAAAGGTTATCTGGCGGACCATCCTGCGGATGTGCCTGATATTGTGATTGCTGGGCAAATGATGTATTATTTCCTGCGGATGCTTTTTTAAATTTAGCAGCGCGCATTTTATTGAGTTCAGAAAGAAGCACCCTTTCTTCTACCTGCAGCAGGTTACTGCATTCCCTGATAAATACAGAAGCCTTAATATCATCCGGAATCTTAGCAATACTCTCCACAATATCGCGGATAATACCTGCCCGTTTAATGGGATCAGAGCCGGCCTCCTTAAGCAGGATATTCGCCTTATAAAGAATAAAGTCCTTGCGGTTATTCTCAATGTATTTCTTAAAATCGCCGGCACCAACATGATGCATGTACGAATCAGGATCATGACCATCCGGAAACGAGACCACCTTAACATTCAGGCCTTCTTCCAGGATCATATCCAGACCACGCAAGGAGGCTTTAATACCGGCAGCATCACCATCATACAAGATGGTTACATTCTCGGTAAAGCGCCCGATCATACGGATCTGCTCTGTAGTAAGTGATGTACCGGAAGAGGCCACTACGTTCTCAACACCGGCCTGGTGTACCGATAAAACATCGGCATAACCTTCTACCAGGTAACAGTTATCAGTTTCCCTAATGGCCTTTTTAGCATGGAACAAACCATACAGCACATTAGACTTGTGGTAAATATCACTTTCCGGAGAGTTTACATACTTAGGAACATTTTTATCGGTCTTTAAGGTACGTCCGCCAAAGCCGATGATCCTTCCGGTAAAGTTATGGATCGGGAACATTACCCGCCCTCTAAACCGGTCATACAGTTTGCCTTTATCATTTCTGATCGCCAGTCCGGTCTTTTCCAGGTATTCTTCCTTATGGCCGGCAGCAACGGCGCCGTTGATCAGCGCATCCCAAACATCGGGCGAATAGCCCAGTTGAAATTTCTTAACAATGTCTTCCCTAAAACCACGTTCCTTAAAATAGCTTAAACCAATGGCCCGGCCATCTTCGCCAGTCCACAGTTCATTGGCAAAGAAATTTGCGGCGTATTCAGAAACAATGTATAAACTTTCACGGGCATTTTGAAGTTCGATATTTTGCGGCGACTGCACCGTCTCTTCAACCTCAATGTTGTACTTGTTGGCCAGAAACTTTAGGGCTTCCGGGTAGGAGTACTTCTCATGGTCCATAATAAAATGGACCGCATCACCCCCCTTACCGCAACCAAAGCACTTATAAATACCCTTGGTTACCGAAACATTAAACGAGGGGGTCTTTTCATTGTGAAAAGGACAATTCCCAATCAGGCTGGTTCCCCGCTTTTTTAAAGACACAAAATCACCCACCACCTCTTCAATACGGGCGGTATCCATAATTTTGTTGATGGTATCCTGATTGATCATCTATTACGCTTTCCTTCTCTCTATGATTATTATCCCCTTCGCATCAGCGATGAGGCTATTCGGTAAATACTTTATTTTTATACTGGTTATCCCGCTTTCCAAACCGGGTTATTCCCATTGATTATGCATCCTTTTATCTGGTTATTATGCCTTCCGGTTTCACATTGCATAAGCTATCACTTATTCAAAAACCGTCCTTAATCGACAATACAATACATTAATTTGTTAACAGATAAAATCCTGTGATCTGGATCGTAATGAGCGTTTTTAAATTCCTATTGAACCAGCGGCAGCAATTTCTCTGCAAGGATCTGATTGCCCTTCGCATTTAAATGTACTTTATCGGTAGTCAGGATTCCTTTTTCAGCATCGTCCGGGTTATTTTCAGCGCTGTACGTTTTAAAGATGTTCCTTAAATCGCATAGCGGAAGGTTATTTGTTGTGGCCAGGTCACGGATGGCATCTGAATATTTATCCAGGTCGGCATCCATTTCATTGGCATTGTTCTTTTTCTCACCAATTACAGCCGGAGTGCACAGCACAACCTTAGCACCATTAGCTTGAATTTTATTGATCAGTGCCTGATAAAACTTAATGAACTTATCATAGTCTGTACCTGTTTTCGAAGAAAGCTTATGCCATACATCATTAACACCAATATAGATCACCACCAAATCCGGTTTCTTGTTCAATACATCCTCTTCCATGCGCAGATACAGGTCGTAAACCTTATTACCACCAATACCGGCTCCGATCACTTCATATTTAGTAGAATCCAGCGACTTCTTGATCAAATTCACATAACCACCTTGCTTTACGCCGGCCTGCGTAATAGAGTCGCCAAAGAAAATGATCTTTTTAGGTTTATAGTTCATAGCAGAGAAAAGTAAGACCAGTAAGAATACGGGCAGCAGTACCAGTGATTTAGTGTAAAGTTTCATACCAATTTTTTAGCCGGTGAATAGCCGGGGTTATAAAGTTAAAGAAAATTATTTCCCTTTTCCAAGGTGATAATCTTTGTGGACAATTAAAAAACTCGCCCGTTCTTCCTTCTTAAGCGGATAATCCCAGTTACCCTGATAGGTAATCTTGGTAGGCAGTTTCTCTCCACCAAAATAGCTCATCTCAATGTTCATCTGCACATCAAAATCAAATAGCATGTTGCTGTATTTCATATCCACATAGCGGCCAAGAATTTCGAAGTTACGCCTGTCAAAAATGGTGGTCAGTGTTTTAATCATCAGCCCGTCCTTAGTGCCATTGCTCAGATCTTTCTTTACGGCAACCTTAAAACGGTAAACCGGGATCGAGTCCAGATATATACCGCTATCGTAAGAATAGTCATAATACTGGCGCATATTGGCGGTAAAGATCTGGGTCTTGTTGCCAATAAACGGTAATCCTTTAATGGGCCTGCCCGGGGCAAAGATCAGGGTCTTCAGCTTATCCTTGTAACTTTCGTTACTGCCACCAGATTTGCCGCCATCTGCAGGGGCATCAGAAACAAAATCGGTACTGTAGGCATTCATAAAAATGTAATCAAACATCTCCACGGTATACAACTGGTATTTGCCATTCTTCTTATATACATTTCCGGTATCCTGTTTAGCGAGGAATTCCATCTTATACGGGCCGTCATTGTTGTGTTTAATCTTACGGTAAATACGTCCTTCAACCTTATTTTTCTTGTTGTAGGTATAGATCCGGTTTTCAGCAATGAAGCTGTATCTCTTCATATTCTTAAACGACTGGTAAAAACTCTCATCGGTAATGATGGCATTGATGAATGTTTCAATCCCAAATTTCTGACCAGTGATCTTTACATTAGAATCCAGTTGTATGGTTTTAATCGTATCCGGGTTAAAACGGTTAATCTCCTGGGCAAAGCCTGCGTGTGCAGCTACAATAAGGGCAGCAAATATCAATAATCTCTTCATTACTAGTTTCCAAGTTGCTTAAGTGCAATGTAAGCCATTAAACCGGTAGAGATTTGAAGGGCATCTTCATCAATGTCAAAGTTAGGCGTATGTACCGAATATGTAGTATTCTTCTCTTTATTACCGGTACCCAGCCTGTAAAAGCAAGCGTCGGTAACCTGAGAGTAATAGGCAAAATCTTCGGCGGCCATCCAGATATCCAGGTCAACCACATTTTCCTTACCCAGGTAATCTTCGGCAAGCGCACGTGCATTGGCAGTCAGCTTTTCTTCATTGATCAAAAACGGGTAGCCGTCCATGATCCTGAACTCGCAGCTGCCACCCATACTTTCGGCAATCCCTTCGGCCATTTTCTTCATTAGGCGCTTGGCCTCTTTACGCCAGTCTTCATTCAGCGTTCTAAACGTACCTTCCAGCTTTACCTCATTCGGAATAATATTGGTAGCCCCGTTAGCCTGTACCTTTCCAAAAGAAAGAACAGAAGGTAAACGCGGGTCTGCATTTCTGCTTACAATTTGCTGTAAAGCAATGATAATATGCGAAGCGATCAATACCGGATCAATGTTCTGATGCGGTTGCGCACCATGTCCGCCTTTACCATGAACGGTAACATACAGTTCATCCGTAGAAGCCATATAAATCCCCGAACGGAAACCTACTTTACCGGCATCGATCAACGGCATTACATGCTGGCCAACGATAGACTGCGGCTTCGGGTTTTCCAGCACACCTTCCTTAATCATGATGCTTGCGCCACCGGGAAGCACCTCTTCCGCAGGTTGAAAAATTAGTTTTACCGTTCCGCCAAACTCAGCTTTTAAGCTGTTCAAAATATAAGCAGTACCCAACAAAGAAGAGCTGTGTACATCATGTCCGCAGGCGTGCATCACACCAGGGGTTTTAGACACATAAGGCTTTTCATTGGCTTCCAATATTGGAAGGGCATCCATATCGGCACGCAGGGCGATGATCTGATCAGAGGGAAGATCACCTGTGATCAAACCAACCACACCGGTATTGGCCATATCAGAAAAAGGAATTCCCCATTCCGTTAAATGTCCCTTGATATATGCAGAAGTCTTGTATTCATGAAATGAAAGTTCCGGATTGGCGTGAATGTGCTGGCGATAGCCAACTACCTGCTCAAAAATATCTTTAGAAATTGCCTGGATCTTATCTTTATTTATCATTGCTGTATTCTAAGTTAGGTGCATTAATTTTTTCCCTGAATATAAAAAGGGTAGGAAATACCGGTCTCAGTTCATTGATCATCCGCTGGGCTTCCAGCCTGGTCCTGAAGTCGCCAACGCGTAAATAATAATTGGGCTCTTTGTAGGTAATGTAGGTATTAAAGGTTGGAAAAAGCGATTTAAACCGTGCTTGTTCATTAAACACTTCCCTTCGGTTTGAGCCATAAAAAACCTGTACCCTGTAGCCTATTTGAGATACCACAGGCAACGGCCTGGCTGCATTGCTTCCACTTACACCCGCAGGCTTTACCGCAGCAACATTCAGTTGAATACGCCTGGCGATCAGACTGTCAATCATGGGGTCTTTAATTACGGTAACCACTCCGCGCGTTTGAGCGAGCAGGCTAAACGTAAGACAACAAAAGATACCGGTAAACGCTAATTTCATGAAAGGTCTTTAAATAAAGAATGCCGAATTCCTTTTACAAAAATCGGCATTCTTTATGTGTATTACAAATTACAATCCTGCTCCGTGGCAGTTTTTGTATTTCTTACCGCTACCACAAGGGCAGGGCTCATTTCTTCCAACAGTAACTTCCTTACGAACCGGCTGCTGCGGGGCAAGTTCCCGTGTATCGTCCATTTCAGGCATCGCACCTGCAGAGCTGCTGGATTGTGCAAACTCAGGCTTAGACATTTTTAAACGGTTAGGAGCCGGCCTTGCTGCCTGTGCCTCGCGTACATCATTGGGATCTGTTTGTACCGGGATCCCGCCTTTATATAAGAAACTTACTACTTCTTTATTTACCGCATTCAGCATGTTCTTGAACAAGTTAAATGCTTCCATTTTATAAATGATCAACGGGTCTTTCTGCTCGTAAACTGCATTTTGAACCGACTGCTTCAACTCATCCATTTCACGCAAGTGCTCTTTCCAAGATTCATCGATTAAAGCCAGTACAATGGTTTTCTCAAAAGATTTAGTTACCTCACGGCCGCCATTGTCGATGGCTTTCTTTAAGCTAACCGGAACCTGTACATGACGAATTCCATCGGTAAACGGAACAACGATCTGCTCAACCTGTTCACCGCGCTCCGCATAAACCTGTGTCAATACCGGCAGGGCCTGGTTAATGATCGCATCAGATTTACGCTCGTAGAAGGCAGTAACCTCTTCAAACAATTTCTCTGTTAAATGAGGAATACCTTTAGAAGCAAATTCATTTTCATCAATGGTGGTGTCGGCAGAGAAGTTTTTGATCACTTCCAGCTTAAAGCCTTCGTAATTACCTTCTGCTTTATATTCCGCAACAATATCTTCGGCCACATCATATACCATGTTGTTCATATCAACATCTAAACGCTCACCGAACAATGCATTTCTGCGTTTTGCATAGATCACGGTACGCTGAGAGTTCATCACATCATCATATTCCAGCAAACGCTTACGGATCCCGAAGTTGTTCTCTTCCACTTTCTTCTGTGCACGCTCAATAGATTTGGTGATCATAGAATGCTGAATTACTTCGCCATCCTCAATACCCATTTTCACCATGATGTTAGAGATCCTTTCAGAACCAAACAAACGCATCAGGTTATCTTCCAGTGAAACGAAGAACTGGGATGAACCCGGATCTCCCTGGCGACCTGCACGACCGCGCAGCTGCCTGTCTACCCGACGGGACTCATGACGCTCAGTACCTACAATCGCTAAACCACCGGCATCCTTAACGCCCGGGCCTAATTTAATATCCGTACCACGACCAGCCATGTTGGTTGCAATCGTTACCTGACCTGGCTGACCAGCTTCAGCAACAATATCCGCCTCTTTCTGGTGCATCTTCGCATTCAGCACATTGTGCTTAATACCGCGAAGCTTTAACATCCGGCTTAACAGCTCAGAGATCTCAACCGAAGTAGTACCTACCAATACCGGGCGGCCAGCTTCTGTTAATTTAACGATCTCTTCAGCAACTGCATTGTATTTTTCACGTACTGTACGGTATACATAATCCTGGTGATCAGTTCTTGAAATAGCCCGGTTAGTAGGAATCTCAACCACATCCAGCTTATAGATAGACCAGAACTCACCAGCTTCTGTTGTTGCCGTACCCGTCATACCGCAAAGCTTGTGGTACATCCGGAAAAAGTTTTGAAGCGTAACCGTAGCATAGGTTTGTGAAGCATCTTCCACTTTCACATTTTCTTTAGCTTCAATGGCCTGGTGTAAACCGTCAGAGTAGCGGCGACCATCCATAATACGACCGGTCTGCTCATCAACAATCTTAATTTTACCTTCATCAATGATATATTCTACATCAATCTCAAATAAGGTATAGGCTTTAAGCAATTGATTTACCGAGTGGATGCGTTCCGCTTTGATTGAATAATCACGCATCAATGCATCTTTCTGGCTAATCTTATCTTCGCTGCTCAGGGTTGATTTCTCAATCTCGGCAATTTCAGTACCTACATCAGGAAGCACAAAGAAACTGCTGTCTTCACCAGATTTGGTAATCAGCTCAATACCTTTTTCAGTAAGCTCAACCTGGTTGTTTTTCTCATCGATGTAGAAAAACAATTCAGAATCTACCTTAGGCATGTTCTTAGACTGATCAGCCATGTAGTAGTTCTCTGTTTTCAATAAAGTTTGCTTAACGCTGCCCTCACTTAAAAACTTGATCAAAGCTTTATTTTTAGGTAAACCACGGTGGGCACGCAATAATGCCAAACCACCTTCTCCTTCTTCAGGACCGGTTTTACCATCGTTTATTAACTTCTTAGCTTCATTTAACGCGCGGGTAATGTACTCTCTTTGTGCCGTAACCAGGCGCTCAATACGCGGTTTTAACTCATAGAACTCGTGCTGGTCACCAAAAGGAACCGGACCAGAAATGATCAATGGGGTACGGGCATCATCAATCAAAACTGAATCGACCTCATCCACCATGGCAAAATGCAGCTTGCGCTGTACCAGCTGATCTGGAGTTTGCGACATGTTATCACGCAGATAGTCAAAACCAAATTCATTATTGGTACCATAGGTAATGTCTGCCAGGTATGCATCGCGGCGCTCCTGAGAGTTTGGTTCATGCCTGTCAATACAATCCACTTTAATCCCGTGGAATTCAAACAAAGGGCCATTCCATTCCGAGTCACGTCGTGCCAGGTAATCATTCACCGTTACAATGTGAACACCTTGTCCGGCAAGTGCATTTAAATATGCAGGCAACGTACTTACCAGGGTCTTACCCTCACCAGTAGCCATCTCTGCAATTTTACCGTTATGCAGCACCATACCACCAATCAACTGAACATCGTAGTGTACCATGTTCCAAAGAACCTCGGTACCTGCCGCATCCCATTTATTGGCCCAAAGTGCTTTATCACCCTGTATGGTTACATTTTGCTTACGGGCAGCATAATCCTTGTCAAACTGGGTAGCAGTAACTTCAAGAAATGCGTTTTCAGAAAAACGTCTGGAGGTTTCTTTAACTACCGCAAATGCCGAAGGCAAAATCTGGGTTAAAACTACTTCCAGTTCTTTATCACGATCTTTAATCAGTTCATCGATCTGATCGTAAAGTGCAGTTTTCTCACCTAAAGAAAGCTCCTGACTTTCGCCATCCGCTTTTAAGCCATCAATTTTTTCATTAATGCTGGCTAAAGCTGTAGCAATAACTTCTTTAAAGTAAACCGTTTTATTACGCAGCTCGTCGTTGCTAAGTGCAGAGAGTTTGGCGTATTCTTCGTTTATCTGAGTTACTATAGGTTGTAAAACCTTAATGTCTCTTTCTGATTTGCTTCCAAAAATCTTGGTTAAAAATCCTAACATGTGTATATATGTGTTTTTAGTATTTGTAATTAAAAAATGATCAAATCACAACAACCAGGCCATATCAGCTATTAAGCCACAATGTCAGTTGCCGTGGGGGTATCAGGTATCAAAAATTTCCTGTAAAGAATGGGGAGTTAAGGGCTGTTATTTTTAGGGGTATCGGTTATCGTCAGGTCAACGATAATGTGGTCACTTACGCAATATCTTTTAACATCCTGCTGAGGCTGTACGCCAATAGCGGTTAGTTCACTGTAAGATAAGAAGAACGGGAACCGTGGATCTTCGGGTTGTCCCTGATTTACTGAGGCCGAAGAAGTGCTTACCTGTTGCTTGTCGCAGTACTGTTTGGTTAAGAGTCTATAGCCTTCCACACGCTCTGCCCTTGCCAATTGGGTAAGGCTAAAAAAAACGAGTGATAAGGTTAAAATATGTCTCATGTGCGCGGCAAATCTAACTTTAATCTTTTATATATTAAAATCTGGGGTTATAAAGCCCTTTAAAGGCGGTTAAATGTCTGAATAATCTGTCGGATACAGAAAGGTAATGGTACTTTTAGAAACGGTGTTCTTATATTCTTCAATGGCCGAAAGCTCTTTCCAGTAAGCATCTTTGCCAAATGCATCCCAATGTGCATCCCTTGCCGCTTTATTGTCAAACGTGGTTAAGTACATGAGGTTAGGCATTCTCGCTCCGGCGATTACTTCGCCATAAAAAACAGCATTAAAGCCCAGGCGTTTAAAAAGGCCGATCTCATCGCCGGTATTGAACATTTTAAGCTTGGTACGGTATAGTTTTTCAGTAGGCCCTTCATAGCTGCGCAGTTCATAGATGCGGTCTGCCTTAGGCGTATTTACTGCAGACAGGTTAAAATGAGGGTTGCCATCAAATGCATTTAACAAAATGGTTTCAATCCGGTCGTATGGTGTTTCATTGTAGGCGGCATCCAAATACGCAGCGCCATCTTTATTATAGACAACATCCTTTTCCAGTTTTTTATCCAGTTTAGAAAAGTCGGCCATGGAGCGAAAAGGGATAAACACATAGATTAAGCGTTCGTCTGTGTTTACATTGAAGTCTGCTTTCTTTACCGTTTTAAATACGCCGGCCTTTGCAATCCCTGCACGGTGTAAAGCGGGCAGGTACGCATTTTGTAAAAAGTCTTCAACTTTTTTCTCCTGTGCGGCACTCTTAAGGTGATAGATCTTTATCTGATAAAAATCTTTTGAAGCCGCAAAACCCATGGTTACAGATAACAGGAGCGTAAACAGCAGTAGTAGACTAATCTTTTTCATAATATTTAAACCAGGTCAAACCCAATATCTTCTCTAAAATATTTACCGTCAAAATAGATGCGTGCCGCATCAGCCGTGGCAGACTGCAGGGCCTCAAACTGAGTATCCTGTAAACTTGTGATCGCAATTACGCGTCCGCCGTTTGTTTTGATCACACCAGTTTCCAAAATGGTACCTGCGTGGAAAGCCAGCGACTTGCGGATATTCTCAATCCCTGTTATGGTCTTGCCTTTTTCATAATCACCAGGATAACCCCCGGCAACAATCATTACGGTAGCGGCATTCTTCGGACTGATGTTTAACTTATAGTCTTTCAGTTTCCGCTTTCCGGCAGCTACAAACAGTTCTACCAGGTCATTTTCTATCCTGGGTATAACGCTTTCCGTTTCCGGATCGCCCATACGGCAATTGTATTCAATTACAAAAGGTTTCTCATTTACCTTAATCAGTCCAAAAAATATAAAACCGGTATAATCAATCGCATCTTTCTTTAATCCGTTTACGGTAGGAATGATGATGTCTCTTTCTACCTCGTCCAAAAATGCCTGGCTGGCAAATGGAACGGGAGATACAGAACCCATACCGCCGGTATTCAGGCCGGTATCTGCTTGTCCAATCCTTTTATAGTCTTTTGCTTCCGGCAAGATCACATAGTTATCGCCATCGGTAAGTACAAACACCGAAAGTTCAATACCACTTAAAAACTCTTCAATAACTACGGTAGTTCCGGCATCGCCAAACTTACCGCTCAGCATTAATTTCAATTCTGCCTGTGCTTCTGCCGGGTTGTCTAAAATCAATACGCCTTTACCAGCAGCTAATCCATCGGCTTTTAACACAACCGGCATCGCATGAGCCTGCAAATAAGCAAGGCCATCTTCCAGGTTGTCTTTGGTAAAAGAGCGTGATGCTGCAGTAGGGATGCCATGTCTGGCCATAAACTGCTTAGAAAAATCTTTACTTCCCTCTAAAATAGCCCCTTCCTTTTTAGGGCCGATTACCGGAATTTGCGATAAGGCACTGTCTGCAGCAAAAAAATCATGAATACCGTTTACCAATGGTTCTTCCGGACCAACTACAACCAGCTCAATACCTTCTTTAAGAACCAAAGCTCTAACCGCTTCGAAATTATTGGGATTCAAGTTTACGTTTTTACCGTAAGCACCTGTACCCCCATTACCCGGTGCGATAAATAGTTGTGAGCATTGATCAGATTGGCTGATCTTCCAGGCAAAAGCACTCTCTCTGCCCCCGGAACCTAATAGTAGAATATTCATACCGGCAAAGATAACAACTAAACTGATATAAGAAATGACTAGTCAGGTTTGGCAGGCAGATATCACTTATATTCCCATGCTCAGGGGTTTATGTATATGTTTGCCATCATAGATATGTACAGTCGCAAGATCGTTGGCTGGAGCATTTCTAATACCATGACGGTAGAATGGTGTCGGGATGTGCTGATGGAAAGGGAAGAGCGCTGGATATGTGTCTATTGAAAGGTTCTGGAGGTCATTGAAGCAGGAATACAATTATTTGAATCCACCTCAGGGTGGCATGGAATTGTTCCAGGGTGTGACAAGGTATGTCGAGTTTTATAAAACCTAAGAATCCCCATCTTTGGTGACATTTTTTTTTTCATAAATATCTCCCTTAGATATATCTTTGATCATTATTCTATAATTCTTTTTACCATTAACAGATCCTAATTCAGCTGATCGTTTATATAACTCTAAGGCCTTATTTAAATCCAATTCGCAACCTATTCCCTCTTCATAAAACGATGCTAAGTTATTGCAAGCTTCTGCATGACCATTATTACATGCTTTAGAATACCAATAAATACATTTTTTAGGGTTATATTTTGGATTATTAATTCCCAAAAAACCCATAGATTCATATTGTTGTCCCAGATCAAAAAAAGCGTCAGTGTATCCTAAATAAGCTGATTCCTTTATTAATTTAAAGTATTCATAATATACTGAGATCCTTTCATCTTCATCTAGATCATTTGGATACTTATGAAGCTTTTCGTGTAATAACGTCGCAAAAAAATATGCTTTCTTTCCTTTCATATCATCTAAGATTATTTGCTATTCCACCAATCAAAAAAGCCCGGTGGTGCTACTTTACTAGTGGTTTTACCTGTATGGCTATTCTTTTCTAAAACATTTCCAGGTTTATCCGGATCAGGTTTTAACTTTTTAAAGGGATTATTTGTACCGCCTGCACTTCCAGCTTGATTGCGTTCACCTTTTCCACTTGCCATAACAAGTTGTTGCTGGAACGCTTCTTCTCTCTTAGTTTCATAATAATATTTAGTTGCCTCGTCTGCAATTACGCCAACTGAATAAATAACGAAGCCAGCACCTATAATCGCTCTTGCAACCCGCACTGGATTATAGTGCTAACGGCTTTCATATTGAGCTACCGCCGGTATCTAAATTTGAACCAATACCTCTTTGGCAATAAATCTGATTTCTTCCCTTATATCCTCACTATTTCTATCTTTAGGATTATAAATAATACGATAATCCCCGTTTAAATTCACCTGAATACAAAACTCTTTTGAGTCATTAAATATTTCAAACACATCATTATTCATCCACTTAGCTGACTTCGCCAGGCGGTAGTAAAAGAAATACACAGGTGCTGTTTTAAATAATGGCAGAATTTTAATCACTTTATGATGGTCATCTAAAAAAGCAATTTGGATTAATGTATATCCTATAAAATGCCCGGCAGTTACTATAGCGCTAAAAGTCCTATTTTTATTGTGCTTCAGCCCACCACACAATTTTAAACTTAATTTATTATTATTTTCCTTAATTAGGTGATGTGCAAAATCAACATTCGTAAGATCGAGTCTAAGGTGTTTATAAAGTTTCAATAAACATTCATAACTATGATCAACCAGCAATTCTATTTTTTTTGCCGAAGCGCATGTTTTAAAAAGATCAAAAGGAAAGGTCTCAGCTATAGTATAAATACTTTCTCCAATTTCTTTAGGGGAGATAAGTAAAGCATTAGTTTCGTTGGAAAATTCAATTATTAGTTTCTGGGTTTTTATAATTAAAACTATCGGCAAATAAAAAGTATATAGATTAGTTACCAATGCTGAATAATCAATAAAATCTTCGTGATCAGATATCCTTTCAGAATTTCCAGTTATTTGAATGTATAATCTTTTTTCTTTCATTCTACTTAATGGGGAATAGCACCGCACAAAAACTAGATATATTTTATATAAGATCCGAATTCAAAATCTTCACTATATTGATTATTCTCTCTTATACTACCGTTGCATTTGCTGTACAATCCCAGAAATGATTCCAATCACAAACGATAAAAGCATGTAGGAAACAGGAACTGCGATACTTCTTAAAAACAGTGCTTTTTTAGAATAATTGTAGCCTGAAAAGAATTGATAATAAACCCATATACTGTACACCAATCCAAATCCGCTTACCACTACAACGTATAGAAAGAGCAACACCTTTGTATTCGTATAGAAAACGGTAAGCGCTGTCATTAATAAACCAATGATCAGTTCAGGAATAATCCGGTAGGAGTTCAAAACCAAATGTTCTGAGAAATTTAGCTTTGTCTTTCTAAACCAGATGAAACTAAAAAACGAGTATATCGGAATGGTAATGATCAAAACGAGTTTCGGATACTTTGCCATGAACTTTTCTACAGCACTCATTAATTCTTTGCTCTCTTTAGGCATCAAATCAGCCAAATGAACATGCGAATAGGGTGCTATCAAGCTTGATAGCGTTACCAAAAGCAGAATTAAAGTAACAAAGCTAAAGTAGTTGACCCTTTTACCCTGAACAAACTCCCTTATACCGTGCCCGGGTCTCGTAAAGAGTTGTTTAAGGGTGTAAAGAATCCCCTTATCAACATGCCAAACCCCATGTATAAAGTCGTGCTCAATAAAATGTTTGATGGAGTACCGGTGCGTAGTTGATTTTTGACCGCAATTTGGACAATAGTTGTATTGGATCGACGAGGAACAGTTTAAGCAGTTTGGAGCCATTAAAATAGAAGTTGTTGCTCAAATATATGCAAATAGTTATTATAGAATAGATTAAAGGATTAAAAAAAGAATTCTGTCATACCCATATCTTTTATTTATTGGATGTCACAGAATGTGATATCCAATTATTTTTTATTGGGGCTAATCTTATAACCTATAAGTTTACGTTCCAGCAGTGGCTGGTCTTTTTTCTCCAGCAATTCATCCAGATATTGAAATACTACTTCCATATTTTTATCTTGATTATCCAGTTTCTTCTTAATTTTCTCTACTTCCAGGCGAAGTTCGGTATGTTCGCTTAGCATCTGTCTAATACGGGTAAATGTTCTGATGATCTGTATGTTTACTTCAATTGCAGTTTCGCTGCCAAGTATGCTAGACAACATCGCCACACCTTGTTCAGTAAAAACATTTGGTGGCTTCCTTAGCCCCATCTTTTCTTTATTGGATATCACATTCTGTGATTTCCAATCCAATAATTCCTTGCTGGTCATCCGGAACATAAAATCGCCTGGAAAGCGTTTCTCATTCCGTTTTATAGCTTGGTTCAACACGCGGGTTTCCACGTCATACATTTCTGCAAGATCTCTGTCGAGCATTACTTTGTAACCTCTAATCAGGTATATTTTATTGATGATAACATCTTCAGATACCACTATAACTTTGCTCATTGCTTCTTTTTAATATCGCTGATCTCAGCGGGTGGAGTACTATATTCACTAATTCGTGAATAAGAATTGATATCGGGTATCTACATAATACGATTACATCCGTTAACCTTAATGATTATTTAATGAATAACCAAATACCGCAATTCTACCTTTCGTAAACCCATGATTGCAACAACAATAATCTAATTATTCATCCCAATCGGTATAATTTTAACAATAAAAAAAGGGCAACCTCGCCAGGTGCCCTCTTCAACTTTACTAAAAAACTATATCTTATTTTGCTTCGTTTGCAGTTAACTTAACCGCTTTCATTGCTACAACAGCTGATGTGGTATTTTTGCTTACAAACTTATCCAGTTTTGCATT
>NZ_SNYC01000007.1 GCF_004362715.1 Pedobacter metabolipauper | reverse complement strand
GTCAAACAATTATTGGCACGCAGCAGATATGTACTGTATAAAAAGCCTTCGGCCTGGACAGACAGCCAAAAGGAACGTGCTGGTCTATTATTCGAACGGTTTCCAGATCTGAAAACAGCGCATGGGCTGAGTATGGGGCTCAGCCAGATCTTTGAACATACCACAGATAAAGTATTCGCGCTGGCAAATCTGGCCAGATGGCATGAGCAGGTAAGACAAACCGGATTCAAGGCATTCAATACCATTGCAAGGTCAATAGAGAACCATTATCAAACGATACTGAATTACTTTGACAACCGTTCCACAAATGCTTCAGCGGAATCTTTCAATGCAAAAATAAAGGCTTTCCGATCTCAGTTCAGGGGAGTAAAAATATAGAATTCTTCCTGTACAGGCTCACTAATTTGTATGCTTAGATATCAAAAAATCATCCCTGCTCCACAACATTTGGGATTGATCCATTACATTTTGGTAATTTAAGGTAATGTATATGGTGAAAAGCTTCAGCCTTATCCTGGTCGTTTAACTGAGTTTAAAGTCAATGGGATTTTAGAATATGAAATGTTATTTCTATTTTTGTATTGATCAATACAAAAATAGAAATACGATGAAAGGGAGGCCAACATTATTTGATAACAAAGATCTGGTGAGTAAGGCTCAGCGTGTATTCTGGGAAAAGGGGTATACTGCCACCTCCCTAAGTGATCTGTTAGAGGTTACCGGAATAGGTTCTGGTAGTTTTTACAACAGTTTCAAGGGAGGTAAAAAAGAAGTTTTTAAAGCGGCAATCTTACAGCGCAGGGAAGCATTTAATAATTTCAGAAAGGAATTGGAAATAAGCGGAACACCATTGGAGTTGATTAAAGATTTTTTCAGGAGCATTGCTAAATCCGCTACGGAGGAAAATTTAAGAGGTTGTATTGTTGCCAATACGGTTGTTGAAATGACATTTGTGGATGATGAGTTGGAAGCAGATGCGGTCCGGATCCTGAAAGATGTTGAAAAGATGTTTGCCGATGTTTTTGAAAAGGAGAAGCTTAAGGGTAATCTCAGCAATCCCTTATCTGGACAAGTGTTAGGAAGATATCTGATGACCTTCTGGTGTGGTTTGAATACGCTTAGAAGGATTTACCCTGACGAAAAGATTCTTGCCGAACAAATAGAAATGCAACTGGACCTACTTCGTTAATTTTTTTTAAACAATTATGTATTGATCATTACAAAAATGAAAAAATAGAATGGATTTAAAATTAAAAGGAAAAAGAGCATTTATAAGCGGCTCCACTCAAGGAATCGGATTCGCGATAGCACAGCAATTATTAGCTGAAGCTGTTGAAGTTATCATAAACGGACGGGATCAGGTAAAGCTGGACAATTCGTTAGCAGCATTAAAAAAAGAGTTTCCGGATGCAATTGTATCTGGAATAGCCGCCGATTTTTCAGATAAACAACAAGTAACAGAACTACTGGCCCGGTTGGATGATATAGATATACTGATTAATAATGTCGGTATATTTGAGCTCAAGGATTTTACAGCGCTTACAGATGAAGACTGGTACAGGATTTTCGAAATCAATGTAATGAGCAGTGTTAGTCTGTCGAGGAAATTACTTCCACAAATGTTGAAAAAGAATTGGGGAAGAGTTGTTTTTATCAGCAGTGAATCGGGCGTTAACATCCCTGAAAATATGATACATTACGGAATGACAAAATCTGCAATGATGGCAGTTAGCAATGGATTGTCAAAATTATCCAGGGGTACAGAAGTGACAGTAAATACCATTTTGGGCGGACCTACTTATTCAGATGGAGTAGCCAATGCCATCGGGTATCTGGCAAATATTCAAAACCAGGATGTTGAGCAGTTGAAGATTGGAATTATGCAACAGACAAATCCCCATTCGCTAATCGGGCGTTTTATCGACCCGGCTGAGATCGCTCATTTAGTAACCTATCTTTCAAGTCCACTTTCTTTGGCTACGAATGGAGCCAGCATAAGGGCAGATGGTGGTGTTTTAAAAACACTCTGATCTAATGGCAGAATGTATTATTGACACTTCTACAAAGGCTCTGTAGAATTTCAGATTAGATAAAATACAAAATTAGTTGTCACTGAAAAATATTTCAAGAAAGACCATCCCCAACTTTCTTCTTAATACTAAATAAATAGTATATTTCTGTTGATATCAGGTGGCCAACTCATATCACAACTATAACCTAACGCTATAATTAACCGATGATAAAACGAATTAAACTACTTAAAATTAAAGTTGCATGCTTTTTTTTGTTCCAATTGTTTGTCATTCCATCCATGGGCCAAATCATATGGCCATCAGGTCAATTGCTTCCTTCTTTTCCTGCGCCTGCTCAGAACCAGGATTTAATTACACTCCGCCAAAACTCTTCTTTCTCCTCAGCAGAAATGTACCTTTTTGCGTCGCTGAAGGGCATCGTAAATAAAACTAAACCACGTATTTTTTCTTATGAAGGTGATGCTTTCGCTGAAGGCCCGCATACCTGGCTCCAGTCCTTAGGTTTGAGCTGGTCCGAACCCGCAGACAAGTGGGACCTGATTACTAAATATCGTAGTGAAATTTCGGGTTTGATCGTTTATGATCCTGCCCAACCACACACGATTAATCTGGCCACAGTACTTGCAAAAAATAAGGGTGCGCTAATTACCTCGCCGTTATTGTTATCCAGATTAACTTCTTCTCCGTATAATTTACCTGTCATACTTGATTTGCAAGGGAAATTTAGCAGTAAGCTGGAAGTTTATCAGTCGTTATATGATATATATTGGCCACATCTTGATCACCGTTTGTTGATTGGACTAAACCCTACTGTGCATAAAGCGGCTCTGCGTGAATATGCAGTAGCCCTGGGTGCTGCAGTAGTATGGCTCGATCCTAAAGTAGCTGGTGAAAGTGAATTGTTAAACAGTTTTCTATCTTCAATGTCCCCGGGTTCAAGTTTTATGGGGTGGTGGCCAGAAGAAGGAGCGGGTGTTGAACGCGCTTCGAAGTATGGCATTGCAACCATTGCGAGTGACTGGTGTTCTAATCTAACGGTACATAGTGGTACCCCCAGGATTGTAAATATAAAACCAATACCTCCCAAACCAGCACTTAATAACAAGATCTATGTTGCGTTTATATTGAGTGATGGAGATAATTTACAATACACAGAACATCTTATGCGTAAACTTTGGAATAATCCGGATCGGGGTACTGTTCCAATAGGATGGACCGTGTCACCTGCCATGCTGGATGCAATGCCTGGTGCACTTAACTACTATTGGCAAACCTCCACCAATAATGATAATCTGGTTTCCGGACCTTCTGGTTATGGTTATACCTATCCCAATACCTGGTCTGATGAAAATTTGTTAAAACAGTTCGTCTCTAAAACGGAGGACTATAATAGTCGTGCTGGTTTACGCGTAATCACCATCTGGAACACTATTGTTGGCGGGATTAACCCGAATGTTGGGAAGATCTTTGCCAGTAAGGCACCATCGCTCCTTGGTGTAACTGCCCAGAACACAGGAGGCGGGCTTACTATCTATAACAACAGCTTGCCGGGAATAGCACTTGCCTGTAATTATTGTACAAATGAACAGGCGATGAAAAATCATATTGCTGCTGCTGCAGCTGGCTGGAATAGAACCGCTCCACGTTTCATGATTATACAGGCGCAGCCATGGACTAATGTATCGCCAACAAGTTTTAAAAATGTGGCTAATTCGCTTAATGCAGATTACATAGTCGTTCGCCCTGATCATCTTTTTCAACTCATTCGTGAGGAAAATGGCATTTCAATTAATCCGAAATAAATGCATTTAGTACCAAGATGAAATAATCTCCTGAAAACTGCTTTTCATCGTTATGCGATTATTGGTGGTATACCGGAAGTAGTAAATACAGATATTCAGCAACCTAGTATTTCTGATGTGCCTGGGATATATGAACGTATTATTTTGTGGGTATCAACCCAAGAACCAGTTTCTTAACCTTTTGACCGAAAACGCAACCATTATAGTTAAAAAGATCACAGTTAAGCTTCTCAAAATATTTGGCACATTCACGTCTTGCTGAACAAATTCAATAACCTGCAATATTATCGTAACGAATGAAATTGTGGTAAACATAAAAACCAAATAATTTAATTTATTGTTTTGCTTAGTTTGAAGACGTTCTAAAACACCTTGATTCATTGATTTTAGGGTTTCAGATTTCGTTGTAACGGCAGATATCAGTTCTTCCAGTTTCCAGGTTTTTGAGATGCATTCCCAAATTCTATAATCTTGCGGTGAAAGGTTAATCTTGTGATTGAATAGGATTGATTTAAACAAGGTAATTCGCTCAAAAGTATTGTTAATGTGGTTATATTCCTTTTCAAGATCCTTAAGCTTAAGAATGTGGGTTTTAATACTTAATTTATTAATCTGGAAAAATAATTTTTTATCCATTTCACTCATTGACAGCCAATTGCAATTTATGTATTCTATCATGCTTTCTAAAGCTCTAAAATGCATATTTGAATCCAATCCCGAATCTGTGTAAATTACCAATGAGTTGCCAATACTGGGGTAAAAATGAATTCCATCAACAATAGAAGCATCAATTAATCCATCATCATCCAATTTTGATATAAAAGAGGAAGATATGCCAGCAATGTCTGAATTATTACAATCGTCAGTTTTAACGTAAAATATTCTATGCATCCAGGCTAAAGCTGGCTGGTTGTCATTGTCTTCATCTATTAATAGATCGCGTTCAAGTAAAGCGGCTTTTAATTTTGCTGTGTATTCAATTATTAGATCGTTGGCTGTTTCAGAGAGTTTCGAACTTAGCTGCTCATGAAATTCTTTAAGTTCAACCGCAGATTTATTTGCCTTAAGTATATATTCAGTATTAAAGGATATTGTTCCTGCGCCTGAATCCATATACTTTAAACATATACCCTTTAGCTTAATTTCTATTTCAGTAGAAACAGTTGTTGTTAACTCTTTTATTTTTTGCTTTAGGGCATCATCAGGTTGATAATTAAACGCTATCAAATATCTGGGTGTAATAGTTAGACCCTGATAGGTATCCACATCAAAACTCAGTTTGCTTGATCTGGATTGATTCGGGGAATATTGCCAGCCATTTTCTGAGGCTGGATTTAATTTCTCAGAAAGAGATTTTTGAACGTCCACATATCCAGAGGCAATAAGTTTCTGGCTATTGATAAATAATTGAGTTCTAAATGGACCAACGAATGTTAAGTAGCTGGTCGAGTTTACGTTAAATACCATACAACAGGGATAAACTTAAAGGTAGTTAATATTTTTCTCTGAGCACGTGTAAAAATTCATCGGATAAAAAAATCTAAATGTAACCATCTGAATCATTATGACATTATGCGCATTAACTCAATAAGATGCATGGAATTCTTTGCTGTAAAATAGCACTGGAGAACAGTAACAGCATTTTTTTTAAAGATATATCTCCGTTTTCTGTGGTAATTCAAAATCGTATTTATATTTTGCGACCCTATTAATAAAATAAATATGGCGTCAGGTTTTTTTGCAATTTTGGATGATATAGCTGCTTTAATGGATGATGTTGCGGTGGCAGCAAAAATAGCGACAAGAAAAACAGCAGGTATTTTAGGTGATGACTTAGCCGTAAACGCAGAAAAAGCGACTGGTTTTCTTTCTTCAAGGGAGTTACCTGTACTTTGGTCAATCACTAAAGGCTCGCTAATCAACAAGATTATCATCGTTCCTATTGCATTACTGCTGAATGCATTTTTTCCAGTCGCTATTAAAATCATTTTGGTTTTAGGCGGGTTTTATCTCGCATACGAGGGGGTTGAAAAAATTGTTGAATACTTTTTTCATCGTCAAAAGAAAGGTCATGAAGTAGTAGCAGAGATTAAACAAGATGGTAATGATGCAGAAAAAGCAAAGATTAAATCTGCGGTAACCACAGATTTCATTCTATCCGTTGAGATTGTGATCATTGCATTAGGAACTGTTTTAGAAGAAACTTTAACCATACAGATCCTAACGGTTTCTGTCGTTGCGCTATTGGCTACAATTGGTGTTTACGGCATCGTTGCCATTATTGTAAGAATGGATGATACTGGTTACAATTTAATTAAGCGCTCTAATGATCAGGGCATCTTTGCAAGCATGGGGCATTTACTGGTTAAATCGCTTCCTGTCATTATCCGGATCTTAAGTGTAGTTGGAACCATTGCCTTGATCCTGGTTTCTGGTGGTATATTTGTTCACAACATTGAATTTTTACACCACTTACTGCCAAACCTGCCATCAATAGTTAAGGAGTTCGCCATCGGATTGGTTGCCGGATTAATTGTGGTAGCAATTACTACAGGTGTTAAAAAGATCATCTCATCCTTTAAAAAATAACACAGTACCAGCTTTATAGAGAAGCATAAAGAATTTTGCTTAAAGGCTTACCATTATTTTTTCAAAAAATCTTAGCTTTAAAATAAAAACAGCTGCTATGTTAACTCAATTATATAAATATAACAACTGGGCAAATTCATTGCTGTTAGATACCTTAATAGCAAATTCTGCCAAGCTGCCAGAATCCTGTATTTTATTGTTCAGCCACATTGTAAATGCCCAAACAAGGTGGCTTGCCAGAATTAACAACACCACACCTGCTGTTGGCGTTTGGCAATTACATGATCTGGAGTTCTGTAGAATATTGCTCGATGAAAATATGGAGGGGTTGTCAAGAATAGATTATCTGGACACCACAGACTCCCCCATCATCAAGTACAGCGTTACAAACAGTGATGTTTATGAAACCTCAATTACTGATATTTTGATCCATGTTTTTAATCATGGTACTTATCATCGCGCACAGATAGCCAGAGATATGAGATTACATAACCTTGAACCTGTCAACACCGATTATATCCAATTTATTAGAGTGCAACCGAAATGAGCGTGACCCGGATTCTGAAAATTACAACCATAGTATTATTGCTTGCACAAGTTGGCTGTACTAATAACCAGAAAAATGACTACGTATTCGATGAATTCAGTAATCAAATTGAAAAACATGGTATGAAAATAGACTCGGTTGACCATTCAGGTCTGATTTATATCTCAAAGGGTGAATTGACATTAAAAGTTAGTCTTGATAATGTAAGAAGAGATTACGAAAGAGATAAAGAAAAAGCAGGTATTTCAAACTTCGTTAAGACGCTTGTATCATACACGATTAAAATCCCATCAAAATGGGTTGATGCAAAGAACAACATCTATATTTCTTTATTCCCAACAGATAGCGCTTCTAAAGATTTTCTATTTCAAAAGATTACAGATGAATTTGGAAAAGTATATGTTCATGTTGAAGATGATAAGTTAAGCTGGATTATGAAAGATGATCTGAAAAAATGGGAGATCACTGATACCGTTCTGGATCGCCAGGCAAATCTGAATGCCGATAGTCTCTTAAAGACAACAGATATTTCATTTGATTGGATTGAAGGGCACAAACTTGGACGAATTGAATCAGAAAGAGGGAGCTTAAAGGGTGCTCTTCTATTTGCGCCTGCAATGAAAGATAAATTAAAGAATGGCTTTGGCTTTCCATTTTATGCAGTAATTCCAGTTAGGGATTTCTGCTATATTTTTTCAGAGAAGGATTTTGATTTTTTCTCAAAACGGATCGGCAAAATAGTCGTTGATGAATACAAAAAATCAGGCTATCCGGTTTCGACGGAAATTTTAAAGTTTACAGATTCAGGCATAGAATCGGCTGGGAAATATCCGGTAGAATAAAGACTATATTGCAGGCTAAGAACGAAATGCCAAAGGAGCAAAAGAAGTCTGTTTTTTGAAATACTTGGAAAAATGTCCCGGATCATCATAACCCAGCGCATAGGCAATTTCACTGATGCTCCAGTAAGTTTGTTTCAGTAAAATTTTAGCTTCCTGGATGATCCTGTTGCTGATAATCTCTGTAGTTGTACTTCCGGTAACCTCCTTTAGCACTTTATTCAGATGGTTTACATGTACGGCAAGCTGGTCTGCATAATCTTTTGCCGTACGCAAAACGAGCCGCTGGTGTGGCGATTCCATAGGGAACTGCCGTTCAAGCAATTCAATGAACAAAGATGAGATGCGTTCAGATGCATTATGGGCAGTGCCCAGCGCCGAGATTGGCTGTAGCTTCTGCCCATAATGAATCAGTTCTAAGATCAGGTTCCGCAGCAGATCAAATTTATATTTATAATCAGAAACCAGTTCCCTCTGCATTTTCCGGAAAATGTATTCAATTTCTGTTACCTCTGTTTGAGAAAGTTGAAATATTGGCAATTGACCGGGCTTAAATATTGGCAGCTCGTCCAACTGGATACCCGTTTTGCCTGATGATAGGAAGTCGGCCGTAAAAATACAGAACATACCTGCCTGATCGGTACCGTCCGGCAGCCAGTGGTACGGAATTTTAGGCGTTGCGAACAACAGGGCATTCTCCCGGATATCAATCACCTTGTCCGCATATTCAGCGGTATTTTTACCCTTTATCCAGCTAATCTTATAATAAGCCCTTCTGCTGTAAGGCATAATGCGGGTACCGGTTTCTTTATTAAACAGGGTCTCCGTTTCAAATACATTGAAGTGGCCAATTTCCTTGTCGATACCTTCGGGCAAAGCAACTGTATTTTTTTGATAAAAATCATCCAAAGAGGTGGTGTCGATCATACCTTTCATGTAATCAAATATAACCTTCTGCACAGAAAAACTGATCTATTCTCAAAAAATTATACAAACATACCACCAGATATTTCTATGCGCTGTGCATTGACCCATTTGGCATCGTCAGAACATAGGAACGCCACTACCCCACCAATATCTTCTGCCATACCCGGACGGCCCAATGCGGTCACACTACCTACAAAATTGCTCATTTCTTCGCTATCACGCAGATGGCCGCCACTAAAATCGGTAGCGATTGCACCCGGAGCGATGGTATTCGCCTTGATGCCGCGTGATCCCAGTTCTTTGGCCAGGTATCTGGTAAACACTTCTATTGCACCTTTCATGGATGCATACGCAGAAAAACCAGGTAAGCTAAAACGGGCAAGTCCGGTAGATACATTGACAATTCCACCACCATCGTTCATCAAACCGAGCATCTTTTGGGTAAGGAAATAAACTCCTTTAAAATGAATATTCAGTAATTCATCAAACATCTCTTCTTCCACACTAACAATAGGTGCATTTATTCCAATACCTGCATTATTGATCAGAAAATCGACATGGCCGGCACCAAATTTATCGTTCAGTACTTCTTTAAGCTTCCCGATAAAGGAATCAAAGCTTTTCACGTCGCCTGTGTTCAACTGCAAGGCTGAAGCTTTTTGTCCAGCTCCCTCAATTTGCGATACCACATTTTGCGCCTCATCTGCTTTAGTATGATAGGTCAATATGACATCTATTCCTTTTTCGGCAAGCCTAAGTGCCATATCTTTACCTAAACCCCTGCTTCCGCCAGTAATCAATGCAATCTTATTTCTATTTTCCATTTTGTATTATAATTTATGATACAAAGGTCTAAAGAATGCTTAATCGCTGTTAGGAACAATCAATCGGTTACTTGTACATTTCAAATGATCAAAATTATCGGTTGGTATATCTGCTATTTATAGAGGTCACTTTTGAATCTTTTTGCAAGAAAACCGGTAGCCAGGGCAAGGTCCAGGTCTGCAACAATTACACCCGCACGTCCATAAACTTCATGCACCAGGCAGCTGCCATCCGGGTTTATAATGGAACTTGCCGATTCGGAATAACGTGAAGCATAATTTGAACTGGCAAAATATATGGTATTTTCCAGTGCCCGCATCATCATGGCCTTTTCATAGTAAGGGCTTTTCACATCGCCCCAGCTTGTTAATTCTCTACCACTGGAATCGCTGCCGCTAAAATGAGGGTGAAACACCACCCTGGCATCGTTACGGGCAGCCCAACGAACCGATTCAGGATATCTAAACCCTTCATGGCAAATGGTAATGCCAAACTTAAGTCCGTTTACTTCGAAAATATGACGTTCTTTCCCTGGAATCCAAATGTGATCTTCACTGGGATCCAGCTGGTTCTTTGTTTGAAAGCCTAAAACCTCACCTTTACCGGAGATAACATGGGCCAGGTTTAAGATCCCGTCAGGATGATGCCAATCCATAGGAACAATAATGGCTATAGCATGCTCGGCAGCAATTTCACATACCCTGTCCAGCGCCAGTTTTAATTTTTCATGTGTACGGTCTTCCGGCGGATACTCCATACCCGGATAACCGGGAAGATACGATTCCGGAAAGCAGATGATTTCAGCCTGCTCCTTTACGGCATCTTTCACTAGTTTTTCAAGCCAGAATAACCCTTCTGCTATCGATTTTGGAATTGGCGGGGAAGCTACTGCAATCTTCATCGTTTCTAATATCATTTAAATTTTTCGTCAATGCATTTCTGGAACCGGCATCAACAACACCGAATTACACCTAAAGATATATAAAATACTGTCCTGAAGAATACAAGGATGCCATTTTACCCTATTTTTCTAATTTATCTAAAATAGACGCATCTCAATTAACTAAATATTTAGTTAATAATATATACCTTTGTAACATACAAAACAAAATCTTAGAAATGGCTGCATCACATTTACAACTAAACAGGTACCTGATATCCGGATTATTCATTTTCAGTTTACAACTCATTGCGGTCTGCACATTTGGCCAGCAGAAATTTACCATCAGTGGTAAGCTTACCGGAGGTGCGGGCAAAACACTGTATCTTTCTGCTGACGGGTACATTGCCAACACGGATAAACAAAAATCAGATTCAGTAGTGATCGGTAAAGACGACAGCTTCCAGCTTTCAGGTAAGATCAAATACCCGGGTTTATACACACTATTCTTCAATGGGCAAAAGTCCTTTCTCATTTTCTATCTTGATCAAACACCGGTAACGATCGCTGGAAATGCCGATGTCATATACCGCAGCAACGTTAGTGGTTCCGAAGACGAGAAACTGAAGAATGAATTTTTTGAGAAGGACGGGGTGATCCAACGGCAGATGGAAGCTAATCTTTCTGCTGCTCAACAGGCAAAAAAAGCTTTAGATACGATAACTACGTTAAGGTACAGCAAAAAGGTTGATTCCCTAAACCAAATAAGAAAAGCCGATGTAAATGATTTTATGGCCAGCCATCCTGTTACCTATCAAACCCTGCAGAACATGGAAGCTTTTTTGGGTAGTTTAATCCCCTATGACACAGCGGAAAAATATTTAGTGCCCCTATCGAAAAAGTTTGCTGCAAATCCCATATTCATCAAAGTATCTCAGCTGATAGCTGGAAATAAACGTTCGGCAGTAGGTCAAACCATTCCGGATATCGTACTTCCGGATACAACCACTAAAAATACAATCAGCCTAAAAGATCTGCGTGCGGTTAATCATTATGTGCTTATCGATTTCTGGGCCAGTTGGTGCGCCCCCTGCAGGGTCAATACACCGGCATTGCAAAAAATGTACAGCAAATATAAACCGCAGAAGTTCGAAATTTTGGGTATTTCTCTTGATGCAAGCCTGGCCAGTTGGAAAAAGGCCATCCGGGAAGACCAGACAAACTGGCCACAGGCATCCGATTTAAAAGGCATGGACAATAAATTTGCATTGATGCTGGACGTACAGACCATACCACTTTATATGCTTGTGGACAAAACCGGGAAAGTGATCCTTCGGACGCACAAGATCCAGGAGGTCGAAGAAAAGATGGAGCAGTTGTTTAAGTAAATTCCACACCTTTCTAAACTTAAAGGCAGTTGTTTTGTTATTACAGTAGCGCATGTTTTGTTATTACAATTACAGCAGCCTATCAAATTACAGTACCGTATCAAAACTAACTTAATTAAAATGGAAAGTGTGATCCAGATCCAATGGCAGGAAGTTGAAAATAAACTATACAAGGCCATCATATTCAAAGATTTTCAGGAGGCTTTTGCCTTTATGGTTAAAGTTGCTTTCCTGGCGGAGAAAAATAACCACCATCCAAAATGGACCAATGAGTGGAATAAAGTAGAAATGTGGCTAAGTACACATGACGCTGGGGATATTGTTACCGAGAAAGACAGGGTACTCGCCAAACAGATTGATGAGTTACTTGGTTTAACAGATATTAAATAAAAACAATCATGGAAACAGAAGAAATAAGATCAATGTTAGAAATTATTGACCAGCAGGTAAGCTCTTCAATTCTGGGTGGAATGGAAGAAAAATATGAAGAGCTGGAGCGATTGGGATACATAAAGATCAATCGTGACAGTGTGCAGCACTCCGCTGCGTTAACCGAATTTGGCCACGATTATTTAGAGAAGGATTGGGATTAAGGATTTGATATTCTTTAACCCAGTTTCTAAGTGTCATCGCATTTAATATTTCTACAAACTGTTTTATTTAATAAATCAGTTCCTCATCACAACAAGAGGGTGCATCATAAGCATGACCACCCTCTTGTTTGTTTTTTACTCTTCCCCTACAGGGGTATTTTCAAATATTCATTCTCAGAGGCCGAATTTCACTTATGATACTCCTCTTTGTATAGATTAAGCGTTCCTTCTGGTTTTTTCTTTTACGATCAGATCCAGTTCTCTACTGGTTTGCCCCGCAATGGATGTATTTTCCTGGGCTCTTCTAAAGAGGTATGGCATCACCGCTTTAATTGGTCCGTAAGGAACATATTTGGCCACATTATATCCTGAATCTGATAAGTTAAAGCTTAGATTATCACTCATTCCAAGTAATTGTGAGAAATAAATATGAGGATGATTGTGGCTGATGTTATGTTTATCCAATAACTCAGCTAATATTCTGCAGCTCATCTCATTGTGAGTACCGCAAACCAAACCAATGCGGTCCACATTTTCCGCACAATGAATAATGGCATCGTTATAATCCTGGTCAGTAGCCGCTTTATCAGGTTGTATTGGCGATGGATACCCCATTTCCAATGCCCGTTTGCGTTCCTTTTCCATGTATGCACCACGTACTACCTTAGCACCAAGTAAGAAACCTTCAGCTTTAGAGATCAAAAGATCAGCTTTAAGATCAGCCAGTTTATCATGGCGGTACATTTGGTACGTATTATAAACAATCACCTTCTCCCGATTAAACAGGCGCATCATGTCCAGAGAAAGTTCATCAATCGTATTCTGAATCCAGGTTTCTTCCGCATCGATCATTACCGGAACACTTCTGTTAAACGCAGATCTGCAGATCTTTTCGCAGCGCGATTTAACAATGTCCCATTCTTTCTGCTCTGCATCGGTAAGCACCATACCAGCGTCTAATTTCTCCAGCAAACCAAACCTGGCAATACCTGTAACCTTAAAAACAGTGATCGGAATTCGTTGATCTCCATCTGCACGCTCAATGGTACGGATAATCTCTTCGCAGGTAAAATCAAACACCGACTCTTCGTCCTCCCCTTCTACGGAGTAGTCTAAAATTGTTCCAACGTTTCCGCTGCTTAACTGTGAAATGGTATGTTCGCATTCTGCGATGGTTTCGCCTCCGCAGAAATGTTTAAAAATAGTTGCTTTAATGATCCCTTTTATCGGCAGGCCAATGTTCAGGAAGAAATTGGTAACCGGCGGACCAACATTAGTTAGAAAATTACTGCTAATCATTTTAAAAAGCCAGTAAGCCGCGTTTAGTTCGCCCTTTGATTTATTGCGGAAAGCAATTTCAGTATTGTCAAAATTCAATCTTTTCTTCGGAGATATTTCCATTTAAAGGTTTTGCTGTGTAAAATCGTTTGCAAAAGTATAAATTCCCTTGCTATCAGAGGTAAACACTTTATAAATAATTGTAAGTTTGCCTTACCATGATAGAATTTAAATTAGAAGGTGAGTTTATACCCCTTATTCAGCTGCTAAAAGCAACTGCATTGGTTCAAAGCGGCGGCGAAGCACAGACTGTTGTTGAAGACGGCCTGGTCAAGTATAATGGAAAAGTGGATTACCGCAAAAGATTAAAAGTGCGGATCGGTGATATAGTCGATTTTATGGGTCAGAAAATAAAAGTAATTTAATGAATAAGATAGACAGTGCCGGACATTCCATTCATTTTGAAACGCAGTTGGCCCCGTTAACTGACATCATTAAATCTGGTAAGTACAGTAAGATCTTTGTATTTGCTGACGGCAACACCTCCCAATTGTGTCTGCCCCTGTTTCAGGAGCTGCTTGGTGATTTTCAAGCATTCGACCTGATAGAAACCGATCCGGGAGAAGAGAATAAGAACATAGACTTTTGCATTGGCATCTGGAAAACATTATTGGATTTTGAAGCAGACCGTAAATGTCTGATGATCAATTTAGGTGGCGGTGTAATCACAGACATGGGCGGTTTTGTGGCCTCTACCTATAAACGTGGTATCGACTTTATCAATATCCCAACTACCCTACTTGCTCAGGTAGATGCATCTGTAGGCGGAAAGACCGGGATTGATATTGATAACGTTAAAAACATGGTGGGTGCGTTTACCCTTCCACAAGCGGTATTTATAGAAAGTGGTTTTTTAAAGACCCTGCCTAAAAGAGAACTCCTTTCTGGTTTTGCAGAAATGATCAAGCACGGCTTGATCGTTGATCAGGACTATTATAAAATGCTTAAGAAAAGTGATTATAAAAAGATCAGTTCTGATGCCATTTACCGTTCAGTAGAGATCAAGAACAAGGTGGTTACCGAAGATCCGCACGAAAAGGGAATCCGGAAGATCCTGAATTATGGTCATACCATCGGGCATGCTGTAGAAACCTACTCCCTGATCCATGATAAAAATCCGTTGACCCATGGTGAAGCTATTGCTATAGGCATGGTTTGCGAAGCCTATCTATCCAGCAATAACAACAATTTAAGTCACGATGAACTGATAGACATCAGTAACTACATCTTAACCACCTATCCTAAGTATACCATCAAAGAAGATAGTTTTACAGACCTGCTTGCTTTTATGAAAAGTGATAAAAAGAATGAGAACGGACAGATCATGTTTTCCCTGTTAAGCAGCATAGGTACCTGCAGTATCAATTGCAGCGTTACTGAAAATGAGATTAAAGAGAGTCTTTCTTATTATAACATTATCAATAAAAACATTGCAAACGATTAATATTCGGGTAGCCTGAAAATAGAAAAGCCGGGCAACCTTAAATCTTTTTTTAAATAACTATTGACAAATTAAATTTTGTTAGTACATTTGGAAAAACAAAAAGCATATTTTGAAAAATATCACTACATATTGGTTTGGTTACTTTTACTATTTTAGTAAGAGCCGGGACTAATATGCAATAAAATCATAACGATATAATGTATACGAAAAGTCCCGGTCTAAAGCCGGGACTTTTTTCGTTTAAAGCAATTAGCAATAAAAATGAAAACAGCCATTAAAGTAGCGATACAGGGTATTAAAGCCTCTTTCCATGAGGAAGCCGCATTTAAATTCTTCGGAAAAGACATTCAGACCGTTGAATGCAATTCCTTTAAGCAAACTTGCGACCGCCTTGAAAACCAGGAAGCTGACTTTGTAGTGATGGCCATAGAAAATTCTATTGCTGGCAGCTTACTGCCAAACTACACGCTGATCCGCGAATATAACTTCGCCGTTGTAGGAGAGGTTTACCTGCCCATCCAGCTTCACCTGATGGCCTTGCCGGGAGTAAAGTTTAAGGATGTTAAGTATGCAACCTCCCACCCTATTGCCATCCGTCAGTGTGTTGACTTCCTTGACGACTTTCCACAGATTCAGGTTATTGAAGGCAACGATACTGCAGCCTGTGCCAAAAGAATCAAAGATGAGCAGTTAACTGATACGGTTGCCATTGCAAATTCTCTTGCTGCAGAACTTTACGGTCTGAATATAATTGAAAGACGCATTGAATCGAACAAGAAAAACTATACCCGGTTCTTAATCCTTAAAAGTGATAAAAACGATGAAATGAAAGACATCAACAAGGCTTCCATCTGTTTCCAGGTTGGAAACCATGTAGGTGCGCTTTCAAAAGTGCTTAACATATTTGCTGAGCAGGAGGTTAACCTAACCAAAATACAGAGCATGCCTGTACTGGGCAAACGCAGCGAATATTACTTCTATGTAGATATGGAATGGAATAACATGGAGGCTTATGATAAAGCGATCCGCCAGGCCTTAAAATTTACAGTAAACTTTAACATCATGGGCGAATACAAGAAGAACGATAAAGTATAAACTTCTAAGCCCTTAACTAAAATATTTCACAAACAAAAACCCCAAAAAAGATGAAATTGCAATTAAACATTCAGCCATTAAATACCTGGCTTAACATTAACAATGAGCCGCTTATTATCTCCGGACCATGCAGTGCAGAAACCGAAGAACAATTATTAACTACCGCACATTTACTTGCAGCAACAGGAAAAGTATCTGTTTTAAGAGCGGGAATCTGGAAACCACGTACCCGTCCTGGAGAATTTGAAGGAATTGGAAGCATCGGATTAGAGTGGTTAAAAAGAGCAAAAGCAGAAACAGGTTTACCTACAGCTGTTGAAGTAGCAAATGCAAAACATGTAGAAGAAGCATTGGCTGCAGGCGTAGATATTCTATGGATCGGTGCCCGTTCTACCGTAAACCCTTTTACTGTTCAGGAGATTGCTGATGCCTTAAAAGGTGTTGACATCCCGGTATTGGTTAAAAACCCGGTAAACCCAGATCTTCAATTGTGGATCGGTGCATTAGAGCGCATCAACAATGCAGGTATTACGAAATTAGGTGCCATTCACCGTGGTTTCTCTTCTTTTGAAAAAAGCTCGTTCCGTAATGAACCGATGTGGGAACTTGCCATCCAGTTGAAAACATTATGTCCGGAGTTGCCGATCATCAATGATCCAAGTCATATCTGCGGTAACCGTGAGCTAATCCCTTACATCTCGCAAAAAGCGTTAGACTTAGACATGCAGGGTTTAATGATCGAGTCGCATGTTGATCCTTCTGTAGCCTGGACTGATGCTAAGCAACAGGTAACCCCTGCAGCGTTGGCAGAACTTGCAGACCGTTTAACGGTTCGTGAACCAGAATCTAAAAATGAAGCCTTTACAGATCAACTGGCTGAACTGCGTAAGCAAATTGATAAAATTGATGATTTGTTATTACAGAAATTAGGTGAGCGTATGGCTATTGTTGGTAAAATCGGTGAGTTTAAACGCGATAACCAGGTAACTATTTTACAAGTTAACCGTTGGGATGCCATCATTAAAAAAGGCGCTTCATTTGCAAAAGCATTGAAACTTGATTTGAACTTTACAGAGAAATTCCTGGAATTGGTTCATGGAGAATCTATCCGTAAACAAACTGAGATCATGAATGCAGGTAAAGTAGTAGAAAAAGGAATTGCTGCAGAATCACACACTGAAGCAGTTAAATAGATGAAAAAAAATGCAGTTGTTTCTTTTAAAGGGATCAAAGCAATTGATGCAGAGATTACCTTAACGGGATCAAAAAGTGAAAGTAACAGGGCGCTAATTATAGCTGCCCTGTCTAACGGACTGGTACAGGTTGATAACTTGTCTGATGCTGCCGATACGGTGATCCTGAATGGCATACTTAAGCAGGTAAGTGAAAATACAGATGCGGATACCGCACTGGTTGTAAACGTTGGCCATGCAGGTACGGCCATGCGCTTTCTAACCGCTTATCTTTCTACTGTCCGGGGAACATTTCATTTGACAGGATCCGGAAGAATGAAGGAACGTCCGATCAGGTTATTGGCCGAAGCCCTTCAGAAACTCGGTGCAGGCATTCAATATGCTGGCGAAGAAGGTTATCCGCCGTTAGACATTAGCAGGGATTTTAACCAGTTAACCCGAACCGTTAATATACAGGGTGATGTAAGCAGCCAGTACTTGTCTGCATTGCTAATGATTGCCACCACTTTACCACAGGGACTGTCCCTTAAAATTGATGGTGAGCTGACCTCTAAGCCTTATCTGGACATGACGTTATCCATGCTTGAAGAAGCAGGGATCGCACACCAATGGGAAAGCAATACCATTCATATTGAAAAGCAAGCGTTTAAAGATGTTCGATTAACGGTAGAGCCAGACTGGAGCGCTTCTTCCTACTGGTACAGTATTGCTGCACTGGCAGATCAGGCCGTGATTGCGCTTCCGAACCTGAAAGAACAAAGTTTGCAGGGCGACAGCAAGATCCAGGGAATCATGGTTCCGCTGGGTGTTCGTACCTCCCGCACACCAAATGGCATTCAATTAAAATCCGGCACCTCAACAGACATCAAAGAAGTGCTGAACTTAAAAGATTGTCCGGATCTGGCACAAACCATCATCGTATGTGCGGCAGCCAAAGGCTTAAACCTGTCTTTTACGGGATTAGAAACCTTAAAGATCAAAGAGACCAACAGGATCCTCGCTTTACAGCAGGAGCTTGCTAAAATCGGTGTGCAGCTATTGGAAGACAATGAAGTATATACGTTAAATTGTAAGCAGCTGAGTTTCCCTGAAAAGGTGACGTTTGAAACGTACGACGATCATAGAATGGCTATGGCCTTTGCGCCATTGAGCATGCTGATCAAGGAAGTGCAGATAGCAGATTACCAGGTGGTAGAGAAATCATATCCTGATTTCTGGAAGGATCTGGAAAAAGCAGGATTTACAGTAGAAGAGATTTAATTACAATCATAAGAATATGGCAGGCAATACCTTCGGGCAATTATTCCGCATCACAACCTTTGGCGAATCACATGGCGTTGCCATTGGTGTTATATTAGATGGCTGCCCTGCGCAATTGCCTATCGACGTTGATTTTATCCAGTCTGAACTGGATAAGCGTAAACCTGGGCAATCTAAAATTACTACGCAGCGCAAAGAGAGTGATACCGTGCAGATCTTGTCTGGTACCTTTGAAGGTAAAAGTACAGGCACACCAATTGCGATGCTGATCCCTAATGAAGACCAGCGGAGTAAAGATTACAGCCACAATACCGATGTATACCGTCCATCACATGCAGATTACACCTACGATGCCAAATATGGGATCCGTGATTATCGCGGTGGAGGACGATCTTCGGCACGGGAAACTGCAGCACGGGTTGCTGCCGGTGCCATTGCCAAGCTGCTTTTAAAACATTATGGCATCGAGATTTTTGCACATGTATCTGCAGTAGGTAAGATACAGGCGCCTAATTTAAGCGGAGATTCGATCACTGAACTGCTTGTTACACGTGAGGAGAATATTGTACGCTGTGCCGATCCGGCAACGGCAAACCAGATGATCGATTTTATTGATGGCATCCGTAAGGATGGCGATACTGTTGGCGGAAAGATCAACTGCATCATCAGAAACTGTCCGGTAGGTTTAGGCGAACCGGTTTTCGATAAGCTGCATGCAGACCTGGGTAAGGCGATGCTGAGCATCAATGCCGTTCATGGTTTTGAATATGGTTCTGGCTTTGAAGGATCTGAAATGCGGGGATCTGCACACAATGATATCTTCCTGGCTAATGAAGGTGCTCCTAAAACGTTAACCAACTTTTCGGGAGGTATACAGGGAGGAATTTCTAATGGGATGGAAATTAGCTTTAGTGTAGCTTTTAAGCCCGTTGCAACCATTATGCACAACCAGCAAACCATCAATGCTGCAGGAGAAGCTGCAGAAATTAAAGGTAAGGGCAGACACGATCCCTGCGTGGTACCACGCGCGGTGGTCATTGTAGAAGCAATGGCTGCGTTGGTACTTGCAGACCATTTGCTAAGAAATAAAACGAGTAAAATCGACTAGATATTAAACCTGGTTTTACTTAATGAATAGTAAAGATTCTGTTCAATGAATACCAGATTTATTGAAACTAAAAAAGATCCCGTTTGGGATCTTTTTTAGTTTACAAGCACAAGGCTATTTAATGAACCCCGCATCTTACTGAGGCTTTCATAATTAATTTTCAGAGATTTGATTTAAAATATAGACGGGTATTTAGCCGCGTTGTGATCATGCATGATCTGGTAAACGGCTTCGACAACATCATCAACAGAAGGCTTACTGAAATAGTCGCCATCAGAACCATACGGAGGCCGGTGTGCCTTAGCACTAAGTGTTCTCGGCTGTCCATCTAAATGGTAGTAACCACCCTGCTCTTCTATGATCTGCTGTAAAATATAAGCTGCACCACCACCAGGTACATCTTCATCCACAACCAATAATTTATTTGTTTTCTTTAAAGACTGTGCACAGAGTTGTTCCTTATCAAAAGGAAGCAGGGTTTGCGGATCAATAATTTCAACAGAGATTCCAAACTGAGCCAGTTCTTCTGCTGCATCTTCCACAATCCTTAAGGTAGACCCATAAGAAACGATGGTAATATCAGTTCCTTGTTTAATTACTTCGGCAACACCAAGTGGCACGGTATACTCCCCCACGTTATCAGGCAGTTTTTCTTTTAGGCGGTATCCATTGAGGCATTCAATAACCAGTGCTGGTTCATCAGATCTAAAAAGCGTATTGTACATACCGGCAGCCTGTGTCATGTTTCTTGGAACACAAATGTGCAATCCGCGAAGGGAACCTAAGATCATGGACATTGGTGATCCGGAGTGCCAAACTCCCTCTAAACGGTGCCCGCGGGTCCTGATAATTAGTGGTGCTTTTTGTCCGGCTTTAGTGCGATACGATAAACTGGCCAGGTCATCACTTAAAATGTTCAATGCATATAACAGATAATCGAGGTATTGGATTTCTGCAATTGGCTTTAGTCCGCGCATGGCAAGACCTATTCCCTGCCCTACAATGGTCATTTCCCTAATTCCGGTGTCGGTAACTCTCAGGTCGCCGTATTTAGCCTGTAAGCCAGCGAAACCCTGATTAACATCGCCAATGGCACCCAGGTCTTCACCAAAAGCAACCAAACGCTGATCGCGGGCAAAATTGGCATCAAAGCAGGCATTCAGAAGCTCACGGCCATCCACCATTTTACTGTCGTCCGTATATTCTGTATTCTTAACTTCTACTAAGAATGGACTTTCGCTGCCATCAGTAAATAATTTAGAATTGTATCTTTCTTCGTTTACTTCAGCCTGTTCATTGTACCAGTTCAGTAAAGTCATTCGTTCCGGAGAAGTATCGCTGATGCTAAACCTCAATGCCTTTCTAACACTGGAGATTACCTCTTTGCGCATGGCATCTGGTGTAGCAGCAAGCTGCGCTGTAATTTTTCCAAGAACCGGGTTGCCGGATGCAATGGCATTGATCATTGCGATGGCATGATCCTTTTCATCTTTTATAGATTCCAGGAATTCATTCCATGCTTCCCTTTGCGTTTCACGAACATAAACTTTTGCGGTTGATTCCAGCTCAGAGATCTTATCTTCGGTAGTAATGGCCGATTCGAGCATCCACTTGCGCATTTGAACAAGGCAATCAAATTCTTTTTCCCATTCTAAACGGGCTTTACTTTTATAACGTTCATGAGAACCAGAAGTAGAGTGGCCCTGAGGCTGCGTTACTTCAGTAACATGGATCATTACAGGAACGTGTTCAGTTCTGCATACGTCAATGGCGCGCTGGTACATTTCACAAAGGGCAGGATAATCCCATCCCCTTACCTTATAGATCTCATATCCAGGGTTATTTTCATCTTTTTGGAAACCTTTTAAAATCTCCGATATGTCTTCTTTAGTGGTTTGATATTTTGCAGGAACAGAAATTCCATAGGCATCGTCCCAAATGGAGATGGCCATCGGGATCTGTAAGACTCCGGCGGCATTAATGGCTTCAAAAAACACCCCTTCAGAGGTAGAGGCATTACCAATGGTACCAAAGGCCACTTCATTACCATTAACCGTAAAATTTTTAAGGTAACTCAGTTCTTTATTTTGTCTGTATAATTTGGAAGCGTAAGCTAAGCCAACTAAACGGGCCATCTGCCCGCCTGTGGGTGCAATATCTGAAGAGCAGTTCTTCATTTCAGTCAGATCTTTCCAGGTACCGTCGTCATTGATAGAGCGCGTTGCAAAGTGACAGTTCATTTGTCGGCCTGCCGATGCCGGATCTGCTTCTACACTTGGGTTTGCGTAGAGCTGTGCAAAAAATTCTTTGAGGGTGCAAATGCCTGTAGCAAAGGCAAATGTCTGGTCTCTGTAATAACCGGAACGCCAGTCGCCATTTTTGAAGGCTTTCGCCATTGCAATCTGCGGAACCTCCTTACCATCACCAAAAATACCAAACTTCGCTTTACCTGTTAACACCTCCTTTCGGCCCAATAAACTGGCCTGTCTGCTTTCAAAGGCTATTTTATAGTCGTTAATGACAATCGTTTTGAAGTCATCAAAACTTAACTCAGAAGCGTCAATTGGATTAGTTGTTAATTTGACATTTGACATCATAAGCATTTTGGTTATGGGACAAAGATACATATTTTCTAAAGTATGACTTTATGGTGTGGAGTAATTTATAATGTGGAATACTTTTTGAATTACCAACGAAAACATTAAATTTGTTTTAAAACCCAATAAGATGAAAAAGCTAATATTGTTATTTACATTAATTTTAGGAGTAACTGTTGCGACAAATGCTCAGACTAAACCAGCTGAATTTAAGTTCGACAAAGAAACTTATGACTTTGGTAAAATTCCTTTGAACAAACCGGCTACCATTACCTTTACGTTTACCAATATTGGCGATACGCCTTTAATATTGACTAAAGTAGAGACCACTTGTGGGTGTACTGTACCAGAATACACGCAAACGCCTGTAAAAAAGGGAGCAACCGGAACCATTAAAGTTACTTACAATCCAACTGGAGCAGCATTGCCATTCAGCAAAGCGATTACCATCACTTCAAATGCAAAAACGACTACTAAAGTACTTTACATTAAAGGTGAAACGGTAGCTGCAGCTAGTAAATAAAAAAATTCCAAGATATTTTTAATAAAAACCTCGTTAATCAACGAGGTTTTTTATTTTTGCGCCATGCCAAGAATTTCAGAAAAAGGGGTACAAATGCCCGCATCACCAATAAGAAAGTTAACACCATATGCTGACCAAGCAAAAAAGGACGGTAAAAAAGTATACCACCTAAATATAGGTCAGCCAGATATTGCAACACCAGAGGTGATGCTTAATGCCATTAAGAATATTGATTTTGATGTATGGGCGTATACTCCATCTGAAGGTACCCTATCTTACCGTACTAAACTGGCAGAATATTACAACAAATTGGGATACAATATTACCCCATCAGACATATTGGTTACCGTTGGTGGTTCTGAAGCCATTACCATTGCGATGCAGACTTGCGTTAATGAAGGCGACGAGATCATCATTCCTGAACCTTTTTACGCCAATTACAATGGTTTTGCATGTATGAGCAATGTGGTGGTTAAGCCGATCCTATCTCATATCGAAAATGGTTTTGCATTGCCGGCTATCGCTGATTTTGAAAAACTGATCACAGAAAAGACAAAGGCGATCATCATTTGCAACCCAAATAACCCTACTGGTTACTTATATTCAAAAGAAGAATTGGAAGCCTTAAAAGAGCTGTGTTTAAAATATGATCTGTTCTTGTTCTCTGACGAAGCTTATCGTGAGTTCTGCTATGATGGCCGCGAATTTATATCTCCGATGCATCTGGATGGTCTTGATGAAAACGTAGTGATCATGGATACGGTTTCTAAGCGTTATAGCGCATGTGGTGCCAGGTTAGGCTGTTTGATCACGAAGAATAAGGAAGTGATTAAATCAGGGCTTAAATTCGCCCAGGCAAGGTTAAGTCCGGGTATGGTTGAGCAGATTGCAGGTACCGCAGCGATTGATACTCCTGATAGTTATTTTGAAGAAGTAAATAAAGAATATACGCTGCGCCGGGATACCTTAGTTAAACGGTTAAACAACATTGAAGGTGTATTTTGTCCGAATCCGGGCGGCGCATTTTATGTGGTGGCTAAATTCCCTATTGATGATTCAGACAGTTTTTGCCAATGGATGCTTGAAAGTTTTGAAAACAACGGAGAAACGGTCATGATGGCACCTGCTACCGGATTTTATTCTACAGAAGGATCTGGAAAAAATGAGGTTAGAATGGCGTATGTATTAAATATAAACGACCTGAATAAGGCTATGGACTGCTTAGAAATTGCATTAACGCAATACCCTGGCAGAACTATGGCATAATTTTAGTACTTTTGTACCCCTGATGGTTGGAAAGGATTAGTTAGCCACACACCATCAGGACGTTACCTGGGGCCGTTTTGGATTTGACAGGGTGGAGGTACGTATGTTAGCATGCAGTGCGTTGTACGGAGAGCACTTAAAAGTGAACGTTCACACTTTGATTGGCGAAAATAACTACGCCTTAGCTGCCTAATTTAGAATTAGATAGCTTTTGTCCCTCTAACTGCTGCGATGTTAGGTTAGAATATGGGGCATCGAAATAACAACGCTGGCAATTGTAAGGTATGGTACAGTTGCGAGATAAAGTACCTAAGGAGAAAGACAAGGTAGGTTTCCGGCCCGTCTGATCTCGAAAATAAATTGGAAAATAAGCATGTAGAAGGCATAATTTGCCACACAACTGGACAAGGGTTCGAACCCCTTCGGCTCCACATTTAGGGATGATTGAAAAATCATCCCTTTTTTTCATAAATAGATAGTCTTTTCCATTCATTATCAATGAATTAGGCGATAATATATTCAGCATGGCAGGTGTTCGATAGACGCCTACTTCTTTCCAAACTCCTTCCGGTAAGCTATTGGTGTCATTCTGAATTCTTTTTTGAACAGGCGTATAAAAGCGCTCTCGTTTTCAAAGCCACATTTGGGAACGATATTGCCTACCGTGTCATCTGATTTCTTTAATAGTAAAGACGCTTGCTTTAATCGTAATCGCGTGAGGTACTGCAGTGGTGTCAGTTCATAGGCACTGCGGAAGCAGCGGATGAAATGATATTGTGAGAGGTGTGCTAAATCAGCCAGTTGAGCGATGGTGATTTTTTCTTCGGGATGTTTGGTCATGTACGCCAATGCGAGTTTCAGTTTTTTATGCAGGTCTTTTTGGGTCTGCTCATGTGTGGCCGGTATTTGTTTGCCCGTTTGATATTGAGGCGACTCAAACCAAGGTTTCTCTGGCCGCGTGGAAGGATAGCCATTATTTTCGCGGAAGATTTTGCGCTCGGGAGTGAAGTTCCACCAGTTGAGTTTACTATCTGGGTGGTTGGCAAAATGTACCACAAGCCGAAACTGATCTTCCACACATGGATCTGTCCATACCCCTTTTTGCAGTTCATATTGATCGGTGAGCTTTGCTCCGTCCTTTCTTTTCAGGTCGTGTAGGGAATAATATCCCATACCGATCAGGTCATGCGCAAAGCGTATCCCGATTGAGGGAAGACTTTGAAACTCGGACAGCGCAAACAGCTCCATCGCCCTGATCTTTGTAGTATCAAGCAACTTTTGCAATATCTCTATTTTGTGCAGGTGCATTTCACTCTTTTTGATTTTCAGAGCGCGCAGCTTTTTCACTTCTGCGGGTGTTACTTCCAGTGGATTGAGTTCATCTTTAGTCATGTTTTGCGAAAGTTAGCAGGTAATTATTATTGTCGCAAAGCGAAAATTCAGTAGCACCATAAAAAGTTTTCTCCAGGCCGGTGAGCACGGTTACGTGTTCTTTTATATCATCATAATACTGACGGATGTTATTCACACTGATGTAAAACAAAAGCGATCCTCCAGCGGTACGATTCACCATCGGGTGCTTACCCTCAATGCTGGCAAAGGTCTGAAACATGATGGTAACACTTTCGTTCGTCATCAGGGCAAATACTTTTTCACCTTCGGGAGTAGTCACTTCATCGGTTACTGTGAAGCCGAGTTTGGTGTAAAAGGTCATGGTTGCTTGTAAGTCATTGATAAAGATGTTTGGCGAGATGGACTTCATAAATTGAATTAGTTATTAGTTTATGCAAAAGTAGGGAAAAGGTGAATGTGGAAATGTGCTGAAATTGCTAAAGTGAATTAAACGCAGAGGGGGCAACGAAAAAATGCAAAGAGTAACACAGATAACACGGTTTTATTTGTCGGGTGAAGTTTTCATATTAAAACTTCTTTTTCATGTAAATGAAGTAAATCATACCTAAAAGCACCTATTCTTATATAATTTTAAGGTTATCAAAAAAAATTAAATAGGTATAAGGTGTTCGATTGTAACCCCCTCATCTCCACCAAGAGGATGTTCATCAGTTGAAACCCCTTTTTCTTTGGTAAAAATTATGTGTTTCTCACTGTTTGTCAGTTGATCTTCTACCGGATTTAATTTATCCCGGATACTCCTGCAACGACGAATAAACTAATTAGACAGACACGATTATGCTAAATAATGTTACAATAATCGGATTATTTCCGATTATCAATTCATATAGATACACATATTTATAACAAATTGATTGTCAAATAAATACTTAAATCAAATATATTACATAAAAGTTTATCTTAACGCCACCTTCGCCAAATCCCAAAACGTTAAGCGCAACTATTGCCGCATATCCCTAATGACGCAAACCTTTCCAGTTTTACGCAAACTGCCGACAACTCTAGAGTACCGACATTTCTCAGAATAATTATTCGGTTTCTAACTTGATAGGAGGATAAAATCGCCTAATTTTATTAAATTTTTGTATATTAGTTCTTTAAAATCAAAAATATTAACAACAGAAAAATTCAAGGACAAGTATGTGCAAGGTTTATAATGAAGTAGGTTGCATAACGACAATAAATTCCCATTTAATTAGGAATAATATAAATGATCTTAAATCCTTAAAAGAAATAATTGACTTCAAAAATAGCTATGCTGATGTTCGGAAAGAAATCATATCACATCACACGCTTTTAATCGAACAGGAAAAAAAAATACTTGAAGAAGAAATTTCACATTTAAAAGATTCCATCATAGCGAAGGAAAATGAAGTCAGGGAACAGCTACTACAAGAAATTGAGAAATTAAAATACAGATTAACAAACCTGATTTTTAAGAATGTTACTGTTTTTCGAGTACTCACCAGATTTTGTAAAAAAATTATTCTTAAACTAAAGATCTGGACTAACAAACTTCTTTTCAGTTTCAGAATTAAAAAATCTATCCAGCATTTAATCCATTTCCTTACAAAAAAGACAGAACGATACGAATATATAGTTTCATTTTTCAATGATGCAGTAGAAGAAAGTAGCTTATCTCAAACAAAACATCTTGACAAAAAGAAAGCTGTAATTGACGAAATCAATAATTCAATTTACGGGGCACTCGGCGAACAAATGGTGGTTAAGGAATTAAAAACGTTAGCTGACGACTACATCTTAATAAATGATTTTAATTGCACATTTGATCCGCCACTTTATAATTCAAGAGAAAGAAATTACATTAGATCAATTCAGGTTGACCATATTCTAATCTCTCCATTTGGAGTTTTTATAATAGAAACAAAGAATTGGAGCAAGGAATCGCAAAATAACCTAAGCCTTCGTTCTCCAGTTGAACAAATAAAAAGAACAAACTTAGCTCTATATAAAATGTTGGTATCAGAGGAATCGTACTCTGATTTAATGCTTAGCCGACACCATTGGGGCGAAAGAAAAGTTCCATTAAAAAATATTATTGTTCTCATTAACCAAAAACCAATTGAAGAATTCAAATACGTGAAAGTTTTAACGCTGAATCAATTGCTTGGTTATATCAAATATTTTGAGCCAACTTTTTCAACAAGAGAAACACAAAAGATAGCCGACTATTTGCTTGCCAGAAATTTTAGAGCAATTGTTGACTAGCTGCACTTAACAGGGTTTGACAAAATTGGCGGCGTTAGGCATCATTTAAATTATTTCATTGCAAATCTATAAATGAAAACCGTATGTACTTTAAACTTAACAATCCTCCAAAAGACGAAAGAAGTAAAGAACTCTGACTACAACATACAGCAGGATTTATCATCTTCCAAGATATGAGAAAATTACGCCATCGATAGAATTCCATTAGATACAGATAATTATTTACCTGCCATTTGTCAGGAAATTTTCTAATTTTTCATTAAAATCTAAACCGTTATTACAGTTTGTGAAAAACACATACCCTATTTTCTTGCTTTTGCTAAATAAATAAGCGGAATAAAAATTTTGGTTATATCCATCGTGCATATATACATTACCAAACTTTGTAGGCTTTATTTTTATTCCAAAACAATAAGAGCTACCGTCTTCGCTGGAAGGTATTCGTACTTGTCCTTTTAACATTTCATTATAAACTGTCTTACTTAATCCTTTTCCATTCATCAGGGCAATTATAAAACTGCTATAACTTAGTGCCTCCGTCTGTAAACTATAAGAGGCAGCAAAATCTGGTCTATTTGCATTTATACCCCACCCAGCAGCCGGTTTACCATCAATATGTCCAGTTGCCTGATGCTTTTTAACATAGTCATTCCATGTATAAAAAGCATATTTCATTCCTAAAGGTTTAGCAACTTCATTTTCAAATAAGTGCTGCAGATCATTTTTTTTAATATTTTTTAGATGAGCTATCACATTTGCCAAATACTCAAAGCCTTCCCCGGAATAGAGATGTTGGGTGCCGGGAGTAAACTTAATATCCAGCTTTCTATCCGCATTCAAAAACCTCCAGTTGGGAAAGCCGGATGTATGGCATAAAATCATCCGTGCGGTGATCAATTTGTAACGGTCGTCATGTGCAATATCTGAATAGGGCAAATAAGTGTACAATGGCTGATCCAAATTCAATATTCCCTGATCCACCATTCTTAGAACCAGGTAAGTGAAAGTTGTTTTAGAGATTGATCCCGCATCAAAAAGTGTTTCCGCAGATACTTTTTCTTTTGTATTAAAATTGGTTACACCTAAATTCCGGTGATAAGTAATTCTACCATCATTAATGATAGCGATGGACAATCCTGGTATACTAAAGGAATCCATCTGGGTTTTTAAAAATTTATCAATATCCTCAACATTTATTTTTTTACCACTTAAGCTTTTTATTTTTTTTGGATTCCCAATTTGGAAAGAAAATGAACTGACTAAAACAATTACAATCAAAAGCAACAAGTAATAAGTTTTAAAACTTTTCATAAACAAAATTTAAAAATTAGATCTGAATCTGTATCATTAGAAGAGACAAAGAAATTTAGGAAATGTTGCATTTTTGATTTTGCAATGTGTCTATTTCAGGGAACATTGAAGGTTGTGACGCAAACGCTGGATTTCTGAAGAAATTAATTACTATTTTCTATATTTAAGGATCGGCTACAAATATATCCAATACCTAATACAAACACGGATCCCAACCATCAGTACGAAAAGTAAACGCGGGCATCAAATGATCACTGTACAAGCTCGCATCGGCCGGATTATTTGCCCAGCCATAACGAACGCTTGCCGGAGCTTTTACAGCCTCACTCCACACTACAACCTGATTCCCTGCTATTCTTGCTTTGGCCAATACAAATTTCTTATCCGTTCCTGCAATTGTAAAACCGGTAACATATCCATACCTGTCTTTAGAAATCAAATTTTTATTGTCAAACGTGATCACAATAGAATCACCAATCACTTGGCTGGACAAATAAGCCGGTCCGGTATCCAACTCCATTTTGCCAAAAACAAGTTTCTGCACCGCCAGTGCAACCCGTTTACCTACATCCTGCTTATTACGCGGATGTATATCATCAGCGTCCCCTAAGTCTATCGTATTCACAACAGCAGTATTAGGCAGTTCAAGTACCCGGGATTGAGATTCCCTTAACACCGCCCAATTACTCGGCATGGGCATCTGTGCAGGCTTATTAAAATTGGGCAGCTGCACAACAACGAAAGGAACGTCGCCGCTGTTAAACTGTCCGCGCCAGTCTTTAACCAAACCCTGCAGATATTGGCGATATTGATAAGCGGTTCGTATGTCAGACGCATTTTGCTCTCCCTGGTACCACAACACGCCGCCAATGGTATAATTTGTCAATGGCGAGATCATCGCATTAAACAATCCAACCGGCGTAGTTAACGGCTGACTTTCCGGCCGGTAAACAAAATTACCTATCTTATATTTCCAGGCGCCGGCAAGCGACAATTGAAAAAAGTCAGCATTGATCTTCAGGCTTTCCTTCTCTCCATATACCCCTCCCGTCGCATCGAGATTCGTAACTTGTAACGTCAACGTATTTTTGCCAGTCCGTAAATATTTAGCAGGAACCAGGTATCTGCGGACCTGACCCGATCTGTTATTCGCCGAATCAATCAGATGACCATTGATCCAAACACGGGCGGAGTCATCAAAGTACCCTAGCGATAACGCAATGTGCGAGGAAGCCACATCAGCAGGAAGCTCAAAAGATTTACGCATCCACAGTACACCACCAAAAAATTCAAGACCATTGCCCCACCACCAGCCGGGAGCATTCCATTCTTTCCATCCAGAATCATCAAAATCAGTAGCAATCCATACAGGTTTGCCATTGCTTATACCGGCATCACCAGGACCAGGCGTCCAGTCGTTTTTATCTTTCAATAGGTTCAGGCGGCGGGTGTACTCACTTTCATGGTATTTCTTCAGATCAGCCAACCCCTTCCACCCAAACCCGGCATTACTTAACCAGGCTTCGATACCCGAACCGCCCCAGCTGGCATTAATGATGCCGACAGGCACATCCGGATGAACTCTACGCATTTCACGGGCAAAGAAATATCCAACAGCTGTAAACTCAGCAGTGGTCGCAGAAGAACTGCTTTTCCATGCCCCCGCGGTTAACACATTCACAGGTAACGGGCCATTCGCTTTCGGCACCTTAAATTGCCTGATCTGGTTATCATTGGCTGCCACAAGTTCATTCGCAGCATTGAACACACCAGATACCGTAAATTCCATATTCGACTGACCAGAACACAGCCACACATCGCCAACAACGAGATCATTGATCTTTAGAACTTCACTTTTCCCACGAATCGTCAGTAAATATGGACCGCCGGCCTCAGAAGGCGCAATCATCACTGCCCATGCGCCATCTCTTGAAGCACGGGTCTGGTAATTGCGGCCCTTAAAAACTATAGATATCTTTTCCTGCGGATCAGCAGTGCCCCAAATGCGGACATCTACGCCCCGCTGCAAAACCATATGGTCGCTAATCAGGCTCGAGACCACAATTTTAGCCTGACTTACCGTAGAACAAGCCAGCAATAACAATCCCGTAAACAGGAAGAATTTATTTTTCATGGTGCAGAATTAAGCAGGAACAGGTTTCGTAACCCTTATTTTGTACCAGATCATAGCGGCCATGACTAAAATAAATAACCCAACACCACTCACGATCCCTGAAAAACGTGGTGCCAAAATGCCCAATACAATCACACCAATACCGATTACCGCCATAGATATTGAAATCACCCTTACCCCAAAAACGTTTTGCCGCTGCGAAGCAGCATGTTCTGCAATGGTCTGCGTACCCGTTGTTTCTACCGGGGCTTTCATATAATCAGGACCTAACTTGTCATTCAGTTTACTATAAAGTTCAAATGCGAGCAGCAATAAAACCGGCAGACCAACGCCAACAATAGTTTCAACCGTGCGGTTAAATTTCAGGTCAAATAAAGAAGGGGTAACCACTTTAAAAAACAGGCTCACCAATAAAGACACCACAGAAATGGTAACCAGCGATGATGCCGTTTGCCGCCTGGTAAACAACGACCAGATGATCGGACCAAACAATGCGCCGCCCGCAATGGATGCCGTACTTAAAACCACCTCAACCACTCCGCCCGCCCTCGGGATCAGGATCGCAACAATAATGGTAGCCGCGCCAAACAGCAGCGTAAACAAACGCGCCATCAGGATCAGTTCCTTGTCAGACGATTTGGGGCGCAGTAAAGGTTTATAAATATCATTCGCAAAAACCGTTGCCACCAGGTTAATGGTCGTGTTTGCCTTGCTTGACGTGGCCGAGATCATTCCGGCAAGCACCAGGCCGATCAGGCCGGCAGGCAGCACCTTCTGGCAGATCATCATATACGCCCCTTCGGGTTCAAGACCCTGCAGGTTCGGATTGATAATGCGGTAGATCATTGGGGGCAGCATCCAGATAATAGGGCTCACCAAATACAATATCGTAAACAGGTAAGCGACTTTCTTTGATTCCTTAACCGTAGCCACACTGGTATAGCGCTGTACATAGGCCCAGTTGCCGCCAATATAAAATAATTGGTAAACCACAAAGGCCAGCATAAATTCGAACGTATAATCGGCATTAAAAGGCTGAAAAAAACCGGACGGTGCCCTTTTAAAAAATTCAGAAACCCCTCCTATCTCACTAAATGCAATCGGAATTACAATAAATACCGAGGCAGAGAGAATTACAAACTGCACAACATCGGTAACCAGTACGGCCCACAATCCGCCGGCAGCCGTATATAACACAATAATTAACCCGATCACAATGATACAGGTATTGAGCGGAAACAAGGTAGCCACATGCACCATCTTGCCCACCGGGTAAAGAACAGCCGCAGTAGAGAATAAGCTGAGCAGTAAAATCAAATACGTATAAAACTGCTGCGTTTTTACCCCGAACCTTCTGCCCAGGTAATCCGCTGCCGTCATCGCCCCCGTTTGTTTCCATTTGCCGGCAATAAAACGGGCAACCAGAAAACCGCTGATGGCCATCGTCAGCTGGATCACGTTAGCCACCAGTCCGCTTTTGTAAGCGATAGAACCCCATACCACAAAAGTACCGGCCGAAAAATAACTGATAAATAACGATAAGCCATTGATCCACCAGGGCGTTGCGCCGCCGGCTTCAAAAAAAGCCTGGCCGTTTTTACTCCCCGCTTTTGTAAAGGTTAAGCCAATTGCAAAGATCAATAAGGCGAAGATCGCCATCACGTAAAAGTCTGTTCGTTCCATAATTTATAAAAGCAATTTAAGCATAACATCTGACTGAAAACAACGCAGCCGGTACCAGGTCCGATGGATGTTTCATATGAATAACTAGTTTCTTTGTAAGCACCGGCTTGGCAAGCCTGATTACCTTATGGGTCTGGTAATTGCCATCCTCCTGGTAGATCACCACCCCATGCTCATCCGATAGACTAAAACTGCGGACACAAAAAGGCATTACAGATTCGGGATGGTGCATCAATACCGTTTCCATCGGATGGTCATAATCCGTATCAAAAAGCAAATGAATGGTGCTGATGCTTTGCGGCTCCTCCCAATCCAATATCAGCTTCGGCTCCGGATCATGATAAGACGCAACCCAGGCATTGGGCTGCACCGTTGGCCGGTCTACCCCATTGCGGATATTAATTGCGCTAAAAACGTTCAGGGCAGGCGTAAAACCAAGAGACAAATTCAACCCGTTTGGCCTGCGCTGCGGACACCAAAATTCAAAATCATCCACCCCGATATCTTCCGTTGGGGTTTGTCGCCCATAGTTCGAAACACTCTTGTTCACCAGGTTAAACACAGACAGCATTCCCGTAATGCGCCGCTCCGTAAACTTTAATTTCACCAACGGGTTTTTTATGAACATTAAAAAAACATAAGCCGCGTTTAACAGCGTATGATCAAAATTAAGCGTCAGGGAATTGCTGCCTTTTTTAAGATCGAAAACCATAGAAGTAACCGTATGATCAGGTGTAAAATTGCCCGCCTTTACAGACGTACGCAGTTCTACCGTCAACTGGGTATCTTCTTCGGCCATCGCCTGCAAAACAACCACAGGGAATTCGCCCGCAGGCAGAGGAATCAGCTGTGCCGTAGAAATGTCTAAGGGCAGGAACTGTGCAGGACCATCCATTTCATCAATAACCAGTTCACTTGAGGCTTGTATCGTTGCAGATTGCACAAGATCAGTCTCGTCATGCAGCGAAAATCCGGGAATGTGCTGACCAGATTTAAGTAGTGCGGTTTGCAGCAATCCAATTTTCTCCTCCCTGATGATGTCGGCAGGATCTATGGCGTGGTCTTTACAAATTTTTGCCGCCACACCCACAACCTGCGCCACATAAGCACTGGTAGCCATCACCCGCGTGGAAGCAAATGCAATATGGCTGGCGCTGATGATCCGCCCGGCAAGAAAAAGGTTCTTTATATTTTTACTGTATAAGCATCGGTATGGGATTTGGAAAATACCCTTGCTGTGCCATTGGTTACATCCGGGCTTCTCACTAAATATTCCGTCGGCGGGATGCAGGTCTATCGACCAGCCACCATAAGCTACCGCATCAAAGTGCGTATGCTGATCTACAATGTCTTTTTGGTTCAGCATATATTCGCCTTCAAAACGCCTGCTCTCCCTTTTTCCCGGAACCGTACCTACCCATTCCAGCGTTAGGTTTTCCGCCTCAGGAAAATTTCCAGAGTTTTTAATGTAGTTCCAGGTACCGTAAACCACCTTCCAAAGTTCCCATTTGATCTCCTCTGTATCATGAACCGTATCCAGACGGCCGCCATATTCTATCCACCACAGCTTACAGCCAAAATCCTGTGCATTAAAGCTCTTAAAACGCGGGATCTTAGCAATGTCATCCAACGCAAAATCAGGAGCAATGTACTTAACGGGTTTACCGGTATCTTTAGAATAAAAGTAGATGGAATGTCCGAGCAGCTGGCCATACGTTTCAGTAGGCGCAAACTTCTCATCAAACTCGTCCTTTGCCTCAGCTCCCATACGGAAGGCAGCCCCTGATAAAAAACCGACAATACCATCGCCTGAACAATCACAAAACGTGGGGGCCTTAAGGATATACCGGGTAGAATTCTGACTGCAGAAAGCCGTTAAAGAGGAGATCACATCGGCGGCAGATTTGCCAACTTCGTAAACCGCTGTATTCAGCAGCAGCCGGATGTTCTTTTCCGCGGCAACCTTATCCAATAAAATGGTATCAAAAATCAATGGATTACCTTCCGGGTTGCGGTACATATTTTCTACCAGCAGCTCATCTACCAAACCACCTTCCCTGGCCCAGCGGTTATTGTTGCCCATGTGCGATGTTGCGCCAAGGATCCACAACCTCACCTCGCTTGATGAATTGCCACCCAGCACCGGCCTGTCCTGAACAAGGATCACGTTCAATCCGGCCCTGGCTGCTGTAATTGCCGCACAAACACCCGACAAACCACCACCTGCAATGACCAGGTCTGCAGCAAGTTCCGCTACTTTTAATTCTCTTTGCGATATAAATTCCGCTGTCAACATATTTCCAATGATTAAACGTGTTTAGTTCTATTAATTTTTGCCTGGTAAAGGGCATGAGATCTTAAGGTGTCCATATGAATCTGTTTTAAAAGTTGCCGCCGGCAATCCCCCCTGGCAGATTAAGCCGGTAAATCGCATCTGCAATGGCTTTTCCCGAGTCGTTCAACGCACCCTGATCATAATGGATCTCATCCTTCAGTTTATTTTCGTCAGCAAACCTGGCGGTCTTAAACACCATAAAAACATGGGGCATGGATAAACAAACACGCCGCTGAACCGCTTGCACGGCATCAAATCCAGCCCTGGGATGGTTTAAATAATAACCAGTCTGAACGATGTAAAACGGCATTTCGGCACCCAAATGCTGCCGGAACCGCTCAATCAGCTTTCTTAAGCTTACCTCATAGTCGGCCGCAGAAATGGTACCGCTGTTAATTGCATTGGCATCCCGCTCTCCCTGCATCCATATCAGCCCGTTTAACGGCCTGCCCACCTTCTCAACCGCTTTACGCGTTTTAAGTAAGGCATTTTTAAATAGCACACCCGTGGTGTCCCATGTTCCATAAGGATCCAGCTCCGCTTTACCATTGCACGAACTGCCATTTCTGGCTGCCGGGATAATGATGATATTTTTTTGGCTGAGCAACTGCAGCTGCGCTGCAAAAGCAGGCCAGGCACTGCCCGTGTTGGCACGTTCAAAGCTCAGTTCGTTCATACCAACCGGATCAGCCAGAGGCTCCAGCACATCACCCGTATATTTGTATTCAAAGGTTCCTGCTAAAGCTGTTCTTACCGACTTACTGGAATCTCCCTGACCAACCGCATTGCTTTGCCCGGCTACCAGGAACACTAATTTCTCCTGTGCCAGACAAGTAGTGTAAACCAGCCCAGAGATCCCCATTAAAATTACGGTCCTTAATAAATTCATTAACTGTGCGTTATGCAGATACAATTCATCTTAGTTTAATCCCATTTTACCAGCCTGTATTTTGTCCCAACCCATTGTTCAAAGCCGATTCATTGTAAGGCACCGGCCATAAATAATATTTAGGATCGAAAACACGTTTGTCAATAATGGTCAGTTTTGAAGCAAAAGCTTCGTAAGATGGAATGTCATCCTCATCAAAAACAGGTATCCCCGGATATGGATAATCAGCCTTATTGAGCGGCACCCCATACATTTGCTTACTGAAAACTTTATCAATGATCTTCCAGCGCAGCAGGTCAAGATATCTCCTGCCTTCAAACGCCAGCTCTATCCGGCGCTCCCGGCGCATGATCTTTCTCAAATCCGCCTGTACCGTTGTCGTTGCTGCCGGATAAGATCCTGTTGCACCAACAGCTACACCGTACGCCCTTGCCCTAACCGCATTGATCGCATCTAAAACGGTCTGATCGATCTCGTTTAACTCTATTTTAGCTTCGGCGTAGATCAGGAGTATTTCAGCATAACGCAGCACGATCTGATCCAGATCAACCTTGTTGATATTGGCCAGCTGGCTGTCGTCAATCGTTTTTTTCCAGAGATAGCCGGTAAAACTCGCAAAAGGGTTCGCCGCACCTTTATTATCCTTATTCACCACCTTTCTGTTGTCTTTGGCACTAAAAACCATGGTACTATCCGGATGATTTTGAAAAACATAACCCAGGAAGGTATCGCCCGGCGTAACAATGGTTGCATTTAAACGGGGATCACGGTTAACAAATGGGTTTTTAACATCATACAACGGTGATTTATCAATGGTTTTGCCATCTGTACATTCGTAGCTGTCGATCAGCTCATGCGATGGGATGCTCGATGCAAAGCCCCCGGCTAACCTCGATATGGTATACTGGATATCATACGTATTGAGATAAGTTACAGAACGGGGAAAGGACAAAATCACTTCCGAACTATGCTGACCAGCCCTCAAAAACAAATTGCGGTAAGAAGGATACAATGCATATACCTTCAAATCCATTACTTTCTTTGCAGCGTCGGCAGCCGTTTTCCAGTCATTTAGGGAAATCGCTAAGCGGGCTTTCATACCCAGCACCACTCCTTTCGTAAAGTACTGCAGACCGGATGTATAGGTAGCCGGCAATACCGATGCGGCAAAATCAAATTCGCTGTTGATAAAATCCTGGATTTCTTTAGCAGGGCTTCTTTTAATGGTATAAGAGTCGGCAAGGGAAAGTGTCGTCTTAATCAGTGGCACATCACCAAAGTGAACAATAAGCAGCGAATATTCATAAGCCCTGGCAAACCTAGCCTGTGCCTCGATCTGCTGCCGGTAAGCCTCGGTAACGTCAGTTGCCTTATTGATATTGTCTAAAATTCCATTTGCCCGGGCAATCCCCTTATAGCAGGTCAGCCAGGTGTTTGAAAAGTTAAACGATTGGATCGTGGCCGTACTATGGATAATCTCGTTACCCAGGTTCGATCTGTTCCAGAAGTTGTCAGTCCACTCTTCCCAGTCCTGCGGATAAAGTCCGCCATTATACAGGGCATTAACTGCCAGATCCAGCTCGGTTCTGTTGGCATAAAATGTAGATGAACTGGGGCTGTCCAATGGAAAACGATCCAGTTTGCGGCAAGCTGCTGTGGTTAATAAGATCAACAGCAATATTGTATAGGTGTAGGTCTTTTTCATGATGTAACGAATTAAAAAGTAACACTTAAACCAGAATAGTAGGTAACCACCAGCGGGTTGTTACCCTGTGTACCTTCCGGGTCCCAGCCTTGTGGATAATGGCTTAGGGTAAACACATCCGTGGCGCTTACAAACAGCCGCGCATTCTTAATTCCAACCCGTTTAAGCAGTGTGGGTTCAAAAGTGTAGCCCAGGGTGATGTCTTTGATCCTGAGGTATGCCCCGTTAAAGAACCAAAAGTCTGAACTCTGATCGTAGTTGATGTTCTTATTGTTATAGCTCAGCCTCGGATATTTGGCATCGGGACGGCTTGGCGTCCAATAGTTATCCAGGTAATAGGTATTTACGTTGCCAAAATTACTGTCGAAGGGCTGGATCATGAACCCGCTCAGGCGACTGCGCTGCTTCCCGATACCCTGGAAAGAGAACCCAAGATCAAAATTCTTGTATTTTACATTACCCTGGCCGCCGAATAGATAACGCGGCAAAGAGTTGCCCAGCGGCACCTGGTCTTTATCGGCTGTAATCTTACCATCGCCATCCAGGTCGGCATACTTCACATCACCAGGCTTTTCAGCACCGGTCAGTTTGGCGGAGGCCGCAACATCATCGGCATCCCTAAAGTATCCCAGGTTTCTATAACCGTACCAAACGTTATAAGGCTGGCGCTCCAGCAAAGCCAATGATCCAAGGGTAGATGTGCCTTTCAGGTCAACAATTTTATTGGTATAGTCAGATACGTTGGCAGAAAAGCTGTACTTCCAGTCGCTGCCAATTTTATCGCTCCATCCCACCTGCAGTTCCCAGCCTTTGTTCAACATCTTACCCCCGTTTTGAGGTGTAGCCAGTAATCCGGTGTTTAAAGGGATCGGCAAATTCAGCAAAATATCAAAAGTGGTCTTATTGAAATAATCGGCCGTTGCGGAAAGGCGGTTTCCGAAGAAAGCCATATCCAGACCAATGTCAAAATCCTGTTTGGTCTCCCAGGTAATGTCCTTAACGGCATAGTTTAACTGGTTCCCGCCGGTAGCCGGAACAACTTGTCCCGCCGAATTGTAAAACAAGATCGTATTTAAGTTGATCAGCGACTGGTAACTGTAGTTGCCGATTTGCTGGTTACCATTGCGGCCCCATGATCCCCTGATTTTCAGGAAAGAAAATGGCAGCTTGTCTTTAAAGATAGATTCTTCAGATACGACCCATCCGGCTGATAACGAAGGAAAGAAACCCCAGCGATTTGAAGGCGCAAAACGCGAAGAACCGTCATAACGGGCATTGGCCTGTAACAAGTACTTTCCTTTGTAGCTGTAGTTTATGCGTCCAAAAAATGAACGTAATGCACTTTCAGATGCGTTACCGGAATTTGTGGCATTCAGTTTTGCACCCGCATCAATTACCTGGTAGTCCGGCAGCACATAACCATCGCGGAATGCGCTTGAGTTTTCATCCCGAAAATCATTGCTTTCATAACCCAATAACGCGGTGAAGGAATGATCATCTGCTACGGTAATGTTATAGTTGGCTAAAAACTGGGCGTTCAATGCCTGGTTGTACGCCTGGGACTGTGTCAATGAATTGGTATTGTTAAACCGGTTTACAACAACCGATGGATCTTGTAAGGAAGTATACGATACGATTTGCGAAAAAACACTCGAATTCAGGAAACCGATCTGCGGCGCAAAAATACCGCTGAACTTAAGACCGCTCAGGGGCTCATAGTTTAACTGCATGCGGGCACTAAACTGGTTATTGCGTACGTTATTACGTCCCCCCGTCCTGTTATTTGCAATTGGATTTGCACCATCTTTGCCCGGGGCATAACGGCCATCGCTGTAATAATCATCGTAAATTGCAGGCAACTGCCTAACCAGGCTAATATCAGAAGTGGTGGCAGATAACGATTGAGCCCTGTAATAAGAGAAATCAACATTACCGCTTAATTTATCATTGAACCTTAAATCGTTGTTCACACGAAAAGAATAGCGGTTAAAAGAGCGGTTAGGCTCCAGTCCGCCCTGATTGATGTATCCGGCAATCACTTTGGTCTTTACATTTCTGGTTCCTACGGTAAAATTAAGGTCGTGCCTTTGCAGGAACGCATCTTTTTTAAAGTAACCATCTTGCCAGTCTGTATTGGGATACAGGTCAGGAGATGCCGCACTCAGCGCCGCATAATTTGCAATGGTTGCCGCATCATAGATCGGTGTTGCACCGTCATTGACCTTCAACTCATTAAACAAGGCCATATAAGTGGGTGCATCAACAAATTTTGGCATGGTAATCGGTTTCTGCAAACCAAAATCAACGCTGTAAGTAAGTTCAGACTGGCCATCTTTGGCCCGCTTGGTGGCAATTAAGATCACTCCGGCAGCTGCACGTGAACCATAAATGGCAGAAGATGCAGCGTCTTTAAGCACAGAGATACTCTCCACGTTATCTGGGTTTAGATTATCAATACTTCCCGGAACACCGTCAATGATCACCAATGGGTCGTTCACCCCTAAAGTGGTGATTCCGCGGATGAGGATGGTACCGCTTGCACCCGGCGTACCGGCATTACGCGTTACCTGTACACCAGGTATGGCACCTTGCAGTGCCTGGGTTACGCGGGTAGTTTTACGTTCGGTAATTAAGTCGCCGCTTAGCGTACTCACCGCACCGGTAAGGTCTTTCTTCGCTGCGGTGCCATAACCAACAATGATCATCTCATCCAGGTTATTTCCGTCATTTTGAAGGGCCACCGTACCGGTATTTTTAAAGGCATCTAACCCGACTTCCTGGGTTTTATAGCCAACAAAAGTAATGCGGAGCCGGTTGTTTGGATCGTTTGAAGCAATACTGAAGTCGCCTTTAACATCCGTAGCCACAGCTTTCTTTTCAACGGTAAGAAAAACAGTTGCCCCAACCAGGGGCGAGCCTGTGTTGTCAATGATCCTGCCTTTAATCATTTGCGAGCTTTGCGCAAGAAGCAAATGATGGGATAAGACTAACATGACTAAAAAAGTAAGTTTTCTGATCATTGGATTAATCTTTAGGTTTGAAGAAAAGGATGGCTGGATTAAGGTGATACTGAGAGCGCAGCATGCAATTGGTATACACCTTTACATTGGGGCTGGTAAGCCAGAAATTTTTAACGTTCATCATACATTTGGTTTTACAGAACTGGCCATTTGGGATAGCAAAAGTTCCAGATCATATTTGGTTATTCGAATGTATTACAGAAATAACCATTTTAATCTGGCAAATCGCAAATAATACATTTGGGAACGTTCCCAAATTTGGGAGGGTTCCCATTATAGTTACAGTTAATCTGCTGAAAAATTAAATCATTACAAATAAATGCCTTACATTAGGATAGCTGCAAAATTTAGGATGGATTAAGTTTATAATAAAAATGTAAAGTGAAAAAACATCAGACCACCATAATTGACATTGCTAAAGAATTGGGCATCTCAAAATCTACGGTTTCCAGGGCTTTAACCGGACACCCAAGTGTACATGAGCAAACACGCGATAAAGTATTGCAGCTAGCCAATGAGCTGGAGTACCAGCGCAATATGTTTTCTATCGGATTAATGAAAAGGGCCAGTCGCACACTGGGCATCATAGTGCCGGAGTTTTCGCGTTCATTTTTTCCGCAGCTGATCATTGGTGCTCAGGAAAGAGCGAAAGAAGCAGGCTATAACCTGATCATCAGCCAAAGCGACGAAAGTTACGAAACAGAGGTATCAAATGCCCGGGTCATGCTGGCCCACCAGGTTGATGGCCTATTGATATCTATTACCCGGGAAACCAATAATTTTGATCACCTGAAGCTGTTTCAGCGTAAAGGGATCCCCATCGTTTTCTTTAACCGGGTGTGCGATGAAATGATCGTACCCAAAGTAATTGTAGAAGATTATGAAGGTGCGTTTGCAGCCGTGGAACATTTGATCGCCCGCGGCAAACGAAAGATTGCCCACCTGTCTGGCCCCGAGTCATTAAGTATTTGCAAACGCCGGAAAGCCGGCTATACCGCAGCCCTCGCAAAACACAACATTGCATTTGACGAGGACCTGGTGGTACATTACGACCTGGCCATCAATAAGGTGAAATTTTATATCAATTATTTTCTGAACCTGAAGGAAAGGCCAGATGCTATTTTTTGCATCAACGATCCGACAGCAATAGAGGCCATTCAGCTGATTAAAAAAACGGGCCTGGCCATTCCCGGAGATATTGCCGTAATCGGCTTTAGCAACGACTTTGCATCCTCCATCATTGAACCCGCATTAACAACCGTGGAGCAGCCTATAAAAGAAATGGGCAGAACGGCAACCCAATTGTTACTGGATCAGATTGACCGCGATGTTGCCAACTGGAAAGCGCCCACTGTGGTTTTAAAGACCCAGTTAATTGTACGCGATTCCAGTTGATCAGTGTATAAAAAAAGGCTTGTTTAGTTGACCGCGCGCGTACACCGTATAATCCGATTGCCCGTATTGGTTAAGTGTGGCCAGTCTAACCTGTAGTATTTCAGGATTGCCTTTGAACTTGAACAGATACTGATCAATCTGGCTGGCAGTAATCCATTCGGTACGCCAGTTCTTTTCCAACCCAAGTTTATATTGAAGCTGGTATCCAGTAGCTTTCTTAACGGGTTCAAAGCAGATGATCGCATCGCTGTCATTTAAGATTACCCCTTGGATAACCGGTTTTGCGGGCTTAATTCCACCATCAGGCATAACGGCTATCTCTGCCGACCAACTGTCATTTTGCAGCCCTCGTTTCATCCGGTAATGATATTGTTTGCCATTGGTAAGGCCATCTACATGGATCACACCCTTGGTGGTGGCGGTCACTTCTTTGGCATTGGTGTAATTGCCCGGAATCTCTGTGACCTGAACGGTGAATTTGTCGTCGTCTTTCAAGGTTGAAAACCCGATAAAAAAGCCGCCATCTGCGGGTTCAGTGTACTGTATAAACGGACGTAAAACTGCTTCAGATACTTCAATTGGAGGTAAACTGGTGATGGTTTCGCCCACATTGTTCATACTAACGAGACTTACCTTTACCAATTGGCCACGCGTTAACCCGTTTATAGATACGTTATTGGTCGTCGAAACTGGGGTTTCCCTTTCCGCTCCACCATCTATGGTATATCTTAATTTGTAGGATGCTGCAGAATTGTTTTTTTCATACAATACCTTTATTAAACAGTTTTTATCTGCAGTCCCACCCGATGGATACCATGCAGCGTAAGCGGAGATCACCTTTGCAGCTTGTGGCTTTCTAAAATATACAGTGGTATCATACAGTGTATAATTTAATGGTGAAATAATACTCACGATAGCTTTCAGCGAATTTTGGCTGGTCACTTTACCATTCAACAGTATCTCTATGGCAGCATCTCCTGGAGCGATATCCCGCAATTCTTTACTGCCTGCGGCTGATAAACCGTTATGGTCATTAAGCACCTTCCAAACCACACTATATTGGTGCAGCGGATAAGCCGGAATTTCTAGAACACCACGGGGCTTTAACAGTAAATTAGCAGTAAATTGGTTGCCTGCATGCAAAGACGCATTACTCAGGGTAATTTCTGCAAAAGGCATCGTTGCTTTTCGGAAAGAATAAAATGCATTCTTTTTTTGGCGAAAAACGTCTACAATACCCCAGGGACGGTTTTGCGAGAACTCTTTAGTTCCGCTATAATCGCTTCGGTAATCGTTAAATGTCCAGAGCGAAGCACCAATAAGATAAGGCTTCTGCGAGATGGATTCCATCAGGGTCTTGATTGCAAAATCGGTCGAGAGATCTTCATTCAACTGGTTATAGCCAAACTCAGAAAAAAACAGTGTACTTTTTGGATGAAACCCATGCACTTTATCGGCATAGCTGCCGCTTATGCCATACCAGTTTATAAAACCAAGATCAGAAAATTGTAAAGGATCTTTTTCACGGGCAGCCGTATGGCTCACCATCACATGCATTCTGGTAGTATCTAACGGACGCGAGTATTTAATGCTGGTTTCCACATAGTCCATTACGTCAGCATTGCGGCCAATTTCATTGCCAACACTCCAGCCCATGATGCACGCATGGTTAAAATGATCATTGATCATTCTTTTAAGCCAGGAATTGGTAACCGCATTGTCTTTCTTTACCAGGTCTGTCTCCCCCCAAACCGGAATCTCTTCTACAATCAAAATCCCTTTCTCATCTAAATAATCAAGCAGTTCTTTATGATACGGCACGTGAGACAACCGTGCTATACCAGCTCCCAGGCTTTTCATGAGGTCAATATCCTCTTTCACGCGCCAAAGCGGCAATGCATTTCCATTGGTCCTATCGTCCGGCACCAGGTTAAAGCCAATCGGCCTGATGACTTCACCATTTAATTTAAGCTGATATTTTACGTTATCCAGTTCAATTTTACGCAGGCCAAACCGATCTTCATGTTCATCAATAGTGACCTTATTGTTCACTAAAATCACTTTACAAGTATATAATTGTGGATTGTCTAGGCTCCAAAGTTTAACATTTGGCGCGTTGAGTTGCTTTTTAAGGTTTACCATCTGCATGCTGTTGGCATCAACCGAAGTCTGGAATGGGATCGTACTGATGAGTTTCTTTTGCTGATAGATCAACACACTACCCTGTAATTTTTGGGATGATTTCTCTGTATTGAAAATACCTACAGCAAAATCAATACGAGCGGTTTTCTTAGTCAAATCCACTACGGATGAAATATGGTTCTGTTTAATGTATACCGAATTATTGATCAGTAATTTAACAGGCCTCCTGATTCCGCCCCAGTTCCAAAGTGCGCCTACTTTAAAGCCATTATCGGCACTAACGGTGATTGTATTGCTTTCTCCGTATTTTAGTAATCCGGAAACATCCTGTTCAAAATCAAGGTATCCCAAATCGTTGGCAATCACGAACTTTCCGTTTACCCAAACCTTAACATCGGTACTTACACCTTCAAAGTGAAGCCGTATTAATTGTCCCTTTAAACGGGCGGGGATATCGATTGTCTTTTTGTACCAAGCCTTACCGGTATAGTTGGCATATTCATTCCTGGTATTCCAATTGCCGGGAACCGTTAAAACGTCTGGAAATTTAACCTGGTCGCTGGCAAACCATTCCTGCTTTTCTCCTTCATTGGCAGGATCTGTTTTAAACAGCCATTTTCCATTTAAAGAAATTTCATTAACACCGGTTAAGCTGCCTTCTTCCACTTGCTGGCCAGTTCCTGCCGAACGATTCACGAGATGGTCTTTTGAAAAAACAGTAGTCTGACAACCTATCCACAACAAAAGAATGGATGATAGAAATTTCCCCATAGCAAATACTTTAATTTATAATTGGTGATCAAATCTATTCACTAATAACCATAAAAAACAAATATTATGCATTAACCCGTTCATGGGAACGCTCCCACTTTTGGGACGGCTCCCATTATACCTTTAGCACCCTTCGTTTTAAAACGAGCGCAGTGATCAGCGCCACGACAATTCCTACAGGCAGGATCTCCATATAAGTCGCACCAGCTACCCCAAGTGGGGTAGCATACCATTCTTTAAACATTTCCATCTGCTCGCGAATGCCAGCTATTTCCTGAGAACTCATTCCACTTACCTTAGCCGGACTCAACTGATAGGCGGCCAGTTTATCTATAAAATCAGGAAAGAAATTATAATAAGCGATCATCCATCCCGCAACATATAAGGTTGAGGCGATAAGCGCCATATATAAGGACATTATAAATGCTTTACCAAAGCTGATCAGGCCTCCGCTATGTTGATCACGATAGTTTTTTACGCCTACAAATATTAAGGAGAAGGATAGCAGCATGGCGGCATAACCTAGCAGCATACTGCCATCGAACGAGCCTTTATTATAACAATAGGCAATAGAGAAAGACATAAAGGTGGCTACGCAGATGCCAGAGATCAAGCCGTAGACAAGTACATTTTTTTTCATACTGATTTAATTAAAGTTTAGGACGCAAAGTTGAATGATCGACGCATCATCTCCCTCATACTTTAGGGTGATTTTAATAAAAATAGTATTTTTAATACCAAAGGGTGAACAAGATCAGGGTATAATGTTCCGCTTCCTCGCTGTTTCAATAGCCTGAGTGCGGCGTTTCACTTCCAGCTTTTCAAATATTCTGGACGAATGGGTTTTAATAGTATTTAAGGACACAAACAAGCGCTCAGCAATCTGCTGGTTACTTAAACCGTCAGCCATCAAATGCAATACTTCCAGTTCACGTTTGCTTAGCCCCAGACGGATTATTTCAGTTTCATTTAGTACGAAATTATCCCTTTTAACAAACACTTCCTTTTCTATGATCACGGTATTGGTTTTAGGGCTGGTTAATTTGTTAGCCAGCCAAATACCCAGTCCGGTAAACAACACCGCAACAGCACCCGCATACAATTCAAAGGCATTATCAAGAACGACAATACGCCATTCAAGCCATTTCATGATCAATAACAAAATAGCCAGCGATGCTCCATAAAGGATAATAGAACGGTTGCGCTTTAGGAATTTGAATGTCATCTATTTATGGGTTATGCTTTAAATTTAAGTCTTTTTATTTTCCTGATGATTGATAAATTTAATACCTAGTATCCTTCTATCAAACTCTTCACCTTTAACTATAGCTTTAGATTTAATACGGATTTTGTACGTGTAAATCGTACTCACAGAATAGTCTAATATTCCAGCAATGGTTTCATCATCTTTTATTCCCAATCTTATTAAGGCAAATATGCGCAGCACCGTATTCAGAGAATGTTCCTTTTGCGGCCAGATTTGATCTTCAGGTTTTAGCAACTCATTAAATGCAGGAACGAAATTCGGAAATAATTTCAGAAATATCTGATCCAGGGTATGATACAAATATTCCCGTTCCTTGCTAATTTGTATGGACGTCACGATATCAAGCGCTTCATTAACGCGCTTCGTTTTAATATTGTGTTCTATCTTCCTTTTTAGTTTCTCAAGCATACTGATGTAGGAAAAAGATCTTTTAAAGAAGAAACCAATATATTCTTCATTTATTCGGGTATGTTCCATAAGCTTCATGTTAATCGAAGCCAGTTCATCGTTCTTTTTATTAATTAGCTGTTCACTGACTTTTACTTTTTTAAGCTGTACATAAACAATGAACAGTACACAGAGCACAATCAAGACTATAAAAGCAAATATTAAAGTGTATATAATAGACTTATCTCTTTGCCGTTCAGTTTCCAAAATGGTTTTTCCGGCTATTAGTGGTAATACATTTTGAATGTCTATTTTATGACCTCTGGCACCATAAAACTCTGCATCAGAAATAGCCTTATTGATACACGCATAGGCCATACTGAGATCACCAGCTTTATATAATTCTTCTCCCAACTTAAGAATGGCCTGGGTGTCTTTAGTTGATGAGCGGATGTCACTGATTGCGGAAAGCGCTAAAAACATAATTCTGTCGTCCCCGGAATAGTTATAGCTCAATCTCATGGCTACCATTGCAATTTTATGATCCGACAATCCATTATGTGTAATGAAATGTAAATAAAAATTAGGCGGACGCAGACGTCTCGCCGAGCTGCTGGTATCTGCAGAATGGCCGATTATTTCTTCAAATTTATTTGGGGGAGAAACCGAATACATTTCACTGAATTGTGCTGTAGCCTTGGCCCGGTATTGCGCTGCATAAAATTGATCGTTGTTGTATTTTGCGAGAGATTCGTAAAATCGTGCTTTATGGCCATGATAGATTGCTCTGAGTTCTAAAGGGATCGTTTCACTATCAAGTTCCGCTATCAGTTCACTACCTTCTTTATACATTCCCGAAGGTGTTAAAATTTGCAGCAGTTGGATCTTGCCTTCTTTGACTTTAAATTCGTCTTTATGTTTTTGACTAAGATCAATGATCTTTTGAACATAGACATAGGCAGAGTCAAATTGATAGAATTTATACTCTTCCAGAATAATGCTGTATATGCGGTATATTTCCTGGTAGTTTAATTTTGAGGTCGCCTTGGCGGTACGCTTTAAATTATTAACCTTTTTTTCATGCTGATGGTCGTAAACGTTATTCTTAAGTTCTATTTTAAGGATATTAAGCAAGCTATCTTTACTGGAGCGGCAAAATGCCAGGTCTCCTTTCAAAACAAGCAGTACTACGATACATAAAGTCAAAAGGTTAATTTTCTTTAACATTGAAGCAAGAGATTAGGCTAATATTTGGTTACACAAGTTTAACCTTTTATCAGACATTCTCAAACTATTTATCAATTGACTCTAATGTAAAAAACATAATTGTTTATGCCGCTAACAGCAAATCATCTCAGTGACGGCTCACCCACTTTTCCTCTTAAGCAATTGCATGTATATCAACTGCGATAAAACAAAAAAATGGGAGTGCTGTGTGTGACACCCCCATTGATGAACATAAAATTTAGAAAAATATTTTGTTTCCAGTTACCACAGGATGGCCTGATCTTCGTCTGGAGTTAGCGTATTCTTTTTCCGCTCCATCGTCATCGCTCCTTCAGCTCTGTATCGGATGGGCATATTCGAAATAGAAGTGATGTCATCATATTTATATCGGATATTCACGGTACAGTATTCACTGACCAGGTAAGGCAATACCGCATCCTGAACCTTTCTGATTTGATAGGTAGGCTGGCCCAATACCTCGAAGTTTATAGCGCCATTTTCTGCTCTTAAGGTAAGGGTGCCTGTTTTGCTTCCGTCACTATTTTCTACCGGTGTTCCAAACTGCATAGAAATTTTATAAAGACCACGCTCTTCAGATCTTTCTTCAACCATGCCTGCATAAAAAAATACGGTGTTTTCATCTACCACCCAGGCGGTCTTCGTACTCATCACCATGGGAGCCGAGTTTTCTTTATCAAAATAAATATTCATCGACGTCGAAGAATAACTCCCTGAATAGTTGTTAAATGGTTTCACATACAGCAATGCTTTTCTCCATCCTTTGCGATGGTTGGCTATATACGAGGGATCATCCTTTATAGTAAGAGGAAGCACCCAACGTTCAACAAGATTAAGATTCGAAAACTTAAATTTAATCTTATAATTCGCCGTATGCGATCCTTTAGGAATAAAGCATGAAGCGGAAGACAGATCAAAAAAATCATTCGTTAACTGCTTGTAATATAAATCAGTACGATACTGATATTTTTCCTGATTAAGTACGTTTAGCGTATCGTTGTCTACCCCAATTTGTATCTGCATATCTTTATCATTCTCTTGTGACCCGCTCACAATTACCGGCAGATTATACTCTACCTCGCCATCCTTTTTATAACGGAGATATACTTCCGTTACACCTTCAGTTCCTACAGGTGCTTTAAAAGACACCATCTTAACATACAATTCATCTGTCCACTCGTCATTACATGATCCGAAAGAAGCAATCAATGCAAGTGCGACGATACATTTATAAAAATTTCTCATGATATATATCAATTATTAAATTAATCAAAAGACTGCCAGCCTGGTGCCTGAGTCATCCGTTTGTTCTCACGCAACTCATCCCAATCGATAGGCCAGAAATACATCTTCTTAGAAAATGCAGTTTGTAACAGAGGGACCCGTACAGGTGAGTAGAATAGCGCTGCATTTTGCTTGGTAATCAATGTATTGTACCCGTATATTTGTTCAGCCTCCTTTACCGGCGCATCTTTCCAGCGTCTTAAATCATAGTAGCGCTGGTTCTCACCAAGCAATTCCAATTGTCGTTCGTGCTTAATGCTGTTGCGCAACCTCTTTTGATCCATGTAGACCGGCATTTCATAATCAGGAACCCCTGCACGGATCCGAACCGGTCCAATCGCTTTACTTATGGCGTTTACATCCCTTGAGACAATGTGTTTAGTCGCCCCGTCCCATGATGGAATATCAAATGATGCCGACAGTTCATTTAACGATTCCGCATACATGAGCAGAATATCTGCATAGCGGATCGTAATTTCTACTTTTGGATAGATGGTACCACCGTTCGTAGCATTGTCCTTCGGATTTACATATTTCATCATGCCAATCCCAGTCGGCAACCACCGATCACCATTGACTCTTCCTTCAGACTCGCCACGGTAATAAAATACCTGTTTATTGGTGTTGTTGCCCGGGTCATTGGTAGCACTTGACATTGTCCATAATGCTCCACTAAAAGCGACTGACGCATAAAACCGGGGTTCACGGTTTGCAAACTCTTTCCAAACATTCGCCTTTAATGGCTTGAATTGTTCCAGTTCGTTACTTTGCACGAACATTTTGGAGCCATATTTAGCTAAGATCTCCTCCCGGTTAAAGGGCTTACCATCGGCCATATCGTAAGCATCGCATTGCTTCAATGTAAGGCCATGACAGTTCCATCCTCCGGCCATCTGTGGCATCTGATGTCTTGTTAATGAGATTACGCCATGTTCCTGATCGGTTTGGTTTTCCCCTCGTGTGAAGATCATTTCCGGATTTTCGGCAGCATACAGATCACCATTGAACAAGGCCCGGTATGACTCAAATGGATCTATATTGGCCCAGCCCTCCGGGAAACTTTTGTCCGAATGTACCGGATGATAGGGCGGTATTATTGTTACCGGATAGGTTTCTGTACCCTTGATCTTCCGCTCAGCAGTATAAAGCCTGTATATATTTAAATCAATCACATCTTTAGCTGCTGCTGCTGCCCTCGCCCACTTTTCTTCGCTGTATTGCTGCGGTATGAGCGATCTTCCCTTGTCATCCATGAAATCTGCCATATCTGCATTGCCGTTTGCCAATGGGCTTGCCAGATACAGCAATGCTTTTGCCCGGGTAGCCAAAGCAGCACCACGGGTTGGGCGGGCAATATTCCGGTTATCTTGCCTCATTGGCAGGTCTTTGGCGGCTAATACCATTTCCGAAGAAATGAAATCGACCACCTCATCATACGTATTACGCGGATAAGACAAACTACCATAACTCTGATCATAGTCTACTCCATTTTCAGGCATAATTGGGACAGGTCCGTATTTCCTCAGCAGTAACCAATACAGGTAAGCCCTGATAAAACGCGCTTCAGCCTTATACTGTGCGATTTGCTGCGCGGTAAAAGTGCTGCTTCCAGCCATTGCATTGATCATTACAGAAGCCTGGCGAATTCCTGCGTAGGATTGCGACCAGGACTGCTTGTACCAGTTATAATCGTACTCACCAAATTTAAACCTTCTGTAATCAGCACCATTCCCCCCTTCGTTGTAGTACATATCATCTGCATAATTGGAGACCGTAAAATTCTTATGTCCAATTTCGAGATTGTAATCTAATAACTGGTTATAACAATTCGCCAGCCATTGCTCTGTGTAATCCCTGCTGTTAAATATGCGCTCTTCACTTTGTCTGTCGGAAAAGAAGTGATCTACACTCAGGTAATCTTTACACGAAGCAGTGAAAAGTGTAAAAGCAAACAGCGTAATTTTGATATATTTTGTTTTCATTCTCTTTAAGTTTATAAGGTGGCAGTTAAGCCAATGGTAAAGGTCTTCGCTAAAGGATATGCCTGACCGTTAGAACTATTCATTTCAGGATCCCACAATTTGAATTTGGAGAATGTAAATACATTCGTGCCCATAAAAAACAGCCTCAGGCTGTTTACATGAACCCTGTTAACCAGGCTCTTTGGCAATGTATATCCTGCTTCTACTGTTTTAAGGCGCAAATAAGTACTTTCCCTAAGCCAGTACGACGAAGGTCTATAATTGTTGGTGTTACCACCATAGCTCAGTCTGGGATAATCTGCATTTACATCTTCATTCTCGTCCAGGATCCAACGGTTAGACTCATTAAAGTCTGTCAGGATATTTCCCCAGTCACCCTGACTGAAGGGATACACCGTATAGCCATTGATAAAAAATGATGATTTGCCCGCCCCCTGAAAATGTACGTTAAAGTCAAAACTCTTCCACTGAGTTACCAGGGCAAAACCGTAAACAAGGTTTGGATAAGAAGTTGCTCCGATCGGTAGTATATCGGTGTCGTCTATTTTACCATCGCCATTGATATCTTTGTATTTGATGTCCCCTGGCATAACCTGTCCATAGGTTTGGATCGGACTATCTCTGATATCTTCATAGTCTTTAAAGAGCCCGAGGGCAATGAGTCCCCTGTTCTGGTTAACCCTGAACCCCGCTTGAGTGTTATACTGATAATTACTGAATTGTTCATCCGCTTCCAGGATCTCATTCTTGCTATAGGTCATCGTACCACGCATGGTAAAATTCACCTGGCCTATATTCTGAGAAATTTTGATCTGTCCGTCAAATCCTTTGGACAAAACAGACCCAACATTGGCCCTGGGATTTGCGGCCTGCAGACCAACGCTTGATGGCACGAAATTCCGTGTCATATATATTCCGTCCCGTTGTTCATGGAAATAATCCAGAGATCCGCCTATTTTGTCATTAAAGAATGAAATATCCAGGCCAAGGTTATGCTTGGTAGCTACTTCCCAGGTTACGGAGTTTGATGCGATATTTTCATAGGTTAAGCCCGGAAATCCAAAATTACTCTCAATATCTCCCCAATTATATCCCTTATTTGGATCACCGGTAGCATTGAATGTTCTGAATGAAGCTAAGTAAGGAAAACGGGTCGGCATATAATCATTCCCCACTTTACCATAGGAATAGCGGATCTTGAACATATTCATCCATTTCAGGTGTTCTTTGATAAAAGATTCCTCGCCAATGTTCCAGGCTCCGGAAACGGCTGGAAAGAAATCGAACTGGTGACCACGGGCAAAGTTTTCCGAGCCATTGTATCCAAAGCTGAAATCTACAAAATACCGGGATTTAAAACCATACGTAAACTGTCCGGCAAATCGTTGGTTACGTCTGTCAATACCCTGGATCAAGTCTCCGCCAAAGTTGGAGGTATTCACTTTCTTTTCCTGGGTATATTGCAGCATACCTCCCATATTATGGCTGCCGATGCTTGTTGCATAGTGAAGTTCGCCTTGCATGAACTCTAAACGCTCACCTTCTGCAGACGATGTCTGTGTCAGCAATTGCTCAGAGATACGACGCTGAAATATCAGGTCCCCATTCGAATCTCTTAACCGCTCTGCTTCCCAGCCCTCCGGCCATTTCATTCTTCTGATATTGTTTCTGTTATTCGTATCGTAACCGTACCTTCCAAGAAAACGCATGCCTTTAGTTAAAAAGTCCATGTTCTGTTCCAAAGTCACATTAGTCTGGATCTTATTTTCCCAGTTTTCGATATAACCCTGCTGCGTGATCAGCGTCCAGGGGTTATTTCGTCCAGCTCCGCCCCGGGAAGCTATTTTCCCATCCGAATATTGAATTGGAATTGAAATCGGATTTTGACCCATTAATGAGTACCAAATTTCATCATAAGTACCCCCGGGGAGATTCTGCTTGCCCAGAGAGCCAGCCACACCCACCTTCACTACTGTAGTTTTGGTTAGGTTCATATCCACGTTTGTCCTGTAATTCCAGCGTTTGTAATTCGCATTGCTGTTATAACCGTTCAACGCATCGTCAACTTTATACATACCGCCCTCGTCAATATAACTGCCGGACACAAAATAACGCGCCGTAGCCCCGCCGCCGTCAAAGTTCAATGAACCTCTTTTGGTAGCGGCGCCGTCTTTGAGAAACATTTTCATCCAGTTGATATCAGGAAAAAGATCCGGATCCAGACCGTCACGTATCAGTGCCAGGTCGTCATTTGTGTAAAACGATGTCTGGTTACGTGTGCTGCGTGCTTCATTCATCAGTTGGGCGTAGGTAGTTCCCGTTACAAATTCAGGAGTAAATGTCCTGGTATTATATGAAGTCTCCGCTTTTCCGCTGATCGCAACCCGACCATCTTTTCCCCGTTTGGTAGTGATCAAAATTACACCATTTGCACCCCTTGAGCCGTATATCGCGGTCGCAGAAGCGTCTTTAAGTACAGAGAAGGACTGGATATCCTCAATATTGATCTCATTCAGGCTACGTTCAAAGCCATCTACCAGGACAAGGGCGGCAGTACCTGCACCAAAGGTAGAAATACCACGCACCCAAAATTCGGATGAGTTGTTTCCGGGTTGTCCCGAACGCTGCGTAGCTAAAACCCCTGCAACATTTCCGGCCAATGCATTGGTGATACTTGAAGTTGGTGTTTTTATGGTACTCATATCTACAGTAGTCACCGCGCCGGTCACGGTTATCCTCTTCTGGGGCCCTGTTGCAGTTACTACGATTTCATTAAGTGCGCTGGACTTAGATTCCTGCATTACGACATTGATCACAAGATCATCTTTAATCAATATCTCCCGGGGTTCAAACCCAACAAAGGAGAAAACAAGCCATCTGTATTTGTTCGTTTTAATGGTGTACTTTCCATCAGAATTTGTTGGTACTCCCAGGCCGGGCTGATCCTTGACCACTACAGAAACTCCTGGCAAAGGCTGGTTGTCTTTATCGACTACCTTTCCTGTAATTGTAACAGGTGTTGTTTCATTCTGCCCAAATACCTGGCAAAAGCATCCACATACCCATAAAAGGATAATAATATATTTTCTCATGTGCTGTTGTTTGTATTCCTGCGTTGACAGTTCCATGGGCGTGTTTTAACCCATGAACAAAGCAGGTAATTTTTCTGAAAAACTTATTTAAATGGCTTAAACTATTCTACACTTATCGTGCGAATCCGTCTGTTGATTTGTTCTGAGATGTACATAATTTTCCGACCTTCGTCATAGGCTATACCACTCGGCTTGTTAAATCGGGCTTCCTTTCTCAGATCGCCATCAATATACCCTTCTTTCTTCCCATCAGAAGACGGACTTCCTTTACCAGCATATGTGGCAACTTCACCAGTTGGCGATACGACCCGGATACTGTGGTTATTGATATCACACAGATAAAAATCATACTCGTCAGCTTGTCCGGCATATGCCGGATTCTTAACAAACACACCCTGATAGAGCGAAGAAAATCTGGCTGAGGTGCCTATTGCGTCTATATCACCCGTGGTACCTGGTTGCCCTGCAAAAACAATCGGTGCAGTCAATTCCTTTGCAGTCCAATTGTAATTACTCTTATACACACAGCCCCCTTCCAGGAAATAAGCGTAATTTCCGGAGGGATGAAAGTGAATGGTTGTCTTGATATCATTATTCCCACCTACTCTAAAAAGTTCCTTTGAATTTAAACCGCCAAGTGCAGGATCATAGAACGCTTTCATTACGCCTCCACCCCACCAGGTATTGAAAAACATAACACGATCTATAGGATGATGTGCACATGCGTAACTGGTACGGTCGTACAGATACGGATGCACCCTTCTAAAGTTCTCTGATCGCAACGTATAAGCTATGGCCACAAAATTCTTGTTGTTTTGCCCATTGTCGTCAACAATAAACAGGGTATCATTATCAAAGCTCATCGTTGCAGTTTGCAAACCTTTAAAAGAAGCTTGTCCATTAGTAATGAGTGTAGTTACCTGTTTTTCATTGATATCAACCCTTCGAACAAGCTTACTTCTTTCCACTACAAAAAGTGAATTGGTATTGGGTTCAAAGAGCATCCAGGTCGGGTCATTGAAACCGGCTTCTTCAAAGGTACCGTTAACAACGGCAGAGTTTCCGTATACGTCCACCTTTCCTACAAGAGTACCAACTGTAGTCCTGGTTTCGTAATTGAACTTTTCAGTAAATACATGCTCAGCAATGGTTTTTCCATCATCGCCAGTAATTACTACTTTTACCTCTCCTGAAGTGGTCTGCCTGGGAACAATGCAATAAATCTTGTCTCCTGAAGCTCCGATCACACTTAAATCGCGACCGCCTATTGAAACCCTTATTTTTGAAATGTCGTTACCTAAATTGCTTCCGTAAATATAGAACCTTGTGCGGACTGCACCTTCTTTCGGAAAGAAGTCGCTGATTACAGTCGGCTTGCCAGGATCACGTCCTTTGATATTAATCTCATCCGTTTTACATCCAATTAAGAACAAATGACAGACGAGCAAAAAAATTAAATGCTTGGTAAAATCTTTCATACAGTGGTTTATAAGGTTAGGATGCAAAACTCAATAATTACTTTTACATCCTTCTTGACTACTGGTGGTTAATCGGAAAAATCCAGATAACAAAAAAGATAATTTAATAATTATCAAATAGTTAACTTTAAAAAACACGAGTAAAATCTAATCCTTTTTTCTATTATAAGCAACCAGAACTTATACTTTTGACTAGTAGTTAGCCAATTTAGCTGCAATAGGGGCTTAACACACAGATAAACAATCTTCTCTGGATAACGGGCAATTGATCTTCATAAAATTATTTTATATGGTTATCATGTAATTAGGCAGAAATGATCCAAGCAGCTAATTGCGAGGTGAGAAAAGGGAATGAAAATAAACAATATATAGCGTTTCACTGTTGATGTTTTATGCAAAATATAAAGTTCCCGCTCCTTTTATGCATCAGCATCCTGCTGTTTGGCTGTAACCCCCATCCCACAGAACAAGATTTCTTAAGTTCCATTCCAGATCCCAAGACGCTGAATGAAACTTACGTAAGCAATCCAGACGGCCTGCTTTCTGATCAAACGGTATCAGATCTGAATGCAAAGTTAAGCCCCCTTGATCAGTCAGGTACTGCACATATCGACGTGGTATTTGTAAACACCATTGGAGAAAATGTACCTAAAGTATTTGCTCATGAGCTTTTCAATACATGGAAAATCGGAGATAAAGAAAAGGACAATGGCTTGTTGATCCTGGTGGTAAAAGACCAGAGAAGAATGGAATTCGAAACAGGTTATGGGCTGGAAGGCACATTACCAGATGTAATTTGTTATCAGATTCAACAGGAATATATGGTTCCCCACGCAAAAGAAGACAACTTTGACCTCGCCATAACAGCCGGTGTAGATGCGGTAATCAATCACTTAAAGACAGAAGACGACGGGACATCTTCAACAGCAACTGTAAAAATTCCAGATGCAACAACAGTTGATACGATATCGCCTCCTGAAGTAGTTCCGGAATATGACATCGTAGAACCGTATGGCGTAGCAGAATCACGGCAGGCACTTGCGGCATCAAATCAGCAAAAATCTTTGGGATCACCAGGCGGCTGGATAACTCTCGGCATTTTAATTGTATATTTTATCCTGGCTGGTAAAGTTGCCGCGAACATTACTGCAAACCGTTACAAGAACTTCTTCCTTAACCCTGTGCTCTGGTTCCTGGTCCTAATTCCTGCTACAGGAATAATAGTGCTCAATATATACTTTCCGGTTTCATGGATTGAGGTCAGACAAGTGATTCTGCTTTATGTTTTTCTGCTCTTTTATATACAGATCCACTTTTGGATTTTAAGCAGCAGACTTTCCCGTTCATTAACCGGTTTGAGTAATCACGAGCAATACCTCAAATGGCAGGAAACACATGCCACAATGGATTGGGCAGCCCTGGCTTTTCCCTATCCATTTTTTAAATCCTATTGGAAAAAATATACAGACCGGCAGCAGGCATTAAGAGATGCACCTGTTGCCTGCCATACCTGCAAAAAGGATATGGTACGTCTGGATGAGGATCAGGATGATCATTATTTATCAAAAGGACAGCTCACCGAAGAGCGGATTGATTCGATAGATTATGATGTGTGGACCTGCAGCGACTGTAAGGATAAATTGATCCTTGATTATAGAAATGTAAAATCCAAAGCCACTGAATGTACCAAATGTCACTTTCAGACCAGGATGTATAAAGAAAGTCACATTATCCAGAGTGCAACCACTTCGAGCGAAGGATCGGGATATACATTGCATGTTTGCAAGAATTGCAATTTTAACGACAAAGTGATGTACACCATTGCTAAGATCGCAACATCATCGAGCAGTTCATCCTCTTCCGGCAGCAGTTCATCCAGCAGCAGTTCCTCTTCTTCAAGCAGTAGCGGAGGTTCCTCAGGAGGCGGTGGTGCAGGAAGCAGCTGGTAACAAATTAAAAATGCCTAAAAAAATGAAATGCCCCCGAAAAGTTAGATACTTTATAAGGGGCATTCCAGTCTAACCTGTTTGAGGCAGTCCACAAACTATCGGGTCTTCCAACTGCTAAGCGGCAATCATAATGACGCCTTTTTAGTTCAATCTATAACCCTTAATCGAATCTGTCCAGGTTCATCACTTTATTCCAAACAGCCACAAAATCTTTTAAAAATTTATCCTGTCCGTCTGCGCTTCCATATACTTCAGCAACAGCCCTCAATTCTGAGTTAGAACCAAAAACAAGATCTGCACGCGTAGCTGTCCATTTTACATCACCTGTGGCACGGTCGCGCCCTTCATAAAGTTCCTTATCTCCCGATAGTGCTTTCCACACCGTACTCATGTCAAGCAGGTTTACAAAGAAATCATTGGTAAGTAAACCTGGCCGCGATGTAAAAACACCATGTTTAGATTCATTAAAATTTGTATCCAAGACACGCATACCACCCAGCAGCACGGTTAATTCAGGTGCGGTGAGTGTCAATAAATGAGCTTTATCAATCAGCAATTCTTCGGTAGATACCGGGATCTTTGATTTACGGTAATTGCGGAAACCGTCGGCAGCAGGCTCCAGATACCCAAATGATTCTACATCAGTTTGTTCCTGCGAAGCATCCATACGGCCGGCAGTAAAAGGAACAGTAACGGCATTTCCTGCATCGTTAGCTGCTTTTTCAATACCTGCACAACCCGCAAGCACGATCAAATCTGCCAGGGAAACTTTTTTACCATCTGCCTGTACATCATTAAATTCTTTTTGAATGCCTTCCAGTACGTCCAGTACTTTTTGCAGTTGCGATGGGTTGTTTACTTGCCAGTATTTTTGTGGGGCAAGACGAATGCGGGCACCATTGGCACCACCACGTTTATCAGAACCACGGAAGGTAGAAGCCGACGCCCATGCGGTAGTAACCAATTCGGATACACTCAAACCAGATTCCAATACTTTAGCTTTCAATGCGGCAACATCATTTTCAGTGATCAACGCATGATCTACTGCAGGAATGGGATCTTGCCAGATCAATTCTTCCTGAGGAACCTCTGGTCCCAAATAACGGGAAACAGGTCCCATATCACGGTGCGTCAGCTTAAACCAGGCCCTTGCAAAAGCGTCTGCAAATGCATCCGGGTTTTCTAAAAAGCGACGTGATATTTTTTCATAAGCCGGATCAAACCTTAACGCAAGATCCGTGGTAAGCATTGTAGGGAGATGTTTTTTTGAACTGTCGTAAGCATCAGGAATAATGGCATCAGCATTTTTAGCTACCCATTGCTGCGCGCCAGCCGGACTTTTAGACAGCTGCCATTCAAAGCCCAGCAGGTTTTCAAAGAAATTATTGCTCCATTGGGTCGGTGTTTTGGTCCAGGTTACTTCCAGTCCACTGGTAATGGTATCGGCACCTTTGCCAGAACCATAACTGTTACTCCAGCCAAAGCCCTGCATTTCAACATCTACTGCTTCCGGCTCTTTACCAACATGGTCTGCAGATGCAGCACCATGAGTTTTACCGAAGCTATGTCCGCCGGCAATTAATGCAACGGTTTCCTCATCGTTCATGGCCATCCGCCCAAACGTATCACGAATATCTTTCGCAGCAGCTACGGGATCTGGATTACCATCCGGACCTTCAGGATTTACATAGATCAGTCCCATTTGAACGGCAGCAAGTGGTTTCTCCAGGTTACGGGAATGGATGTCGCCATCGGCATCATCATCAGACACCAATACACCATGCCCTTCTTCCACCCCTGGTGAACCATGTGCATAACGAAGGTCGCCACCGAGCCAGGTGCTTTCAGAACCCCAATACACGGATTCATCTGCTTCCCACACATCTTCACGACCACCGGCAAAACCAAAGGTTTTAAAACCCATCGACTCTAATGCAACGTTACCGGTAAGGATCATCAGATCAGCCCATGAAATTTTATTACCATATTTTTGTTTGATTGGCCAAAGCAACCTGCGGGCTTTATCCAAACTCACATTATCTGGCCAGCTGTTAAGCGGTGCAAAACGCTGAAGCCCGGCACCAGCACCACCACGTCCATCGCCAACCCGATAGGTTCCTGCACTATGCCATGCCATACGTATAAACAAACCACCATAGTGGCCAAAATCTGCCGGCCACCAGTCCTGTGAGTCAGTCATTAGCGCATGAAGGTCGCTTTTCACAGCAGCGAGATCCAGGCTGTTAAACGCTTCAGCATAATTAAAATCTTTTCCCATTGGATCTGATAAAGCAGAATGCTGACGCAGGATATTTAGCTTCAGCTGATTGGGCCACCAATCGTGGTTCCGGGTACCGCCACCGCCAGTATTGTGTTTCATGCTGCCATTATGAAACGGACATTTGCTGATGTCATTTGATTCTTTTTCCATAGTTATAAGTTTATATTTGAACACTTACTTGCGTCTGTGTACTTGTAAATTACTATAAATTTATGATATTGATTGTGATAAAACCAATCAATAAATTCTATGTCAAATAGTTAAAATCTATTATGATCGTAATAACTATACTAACTTTTTCAATACCAGCCATTGGATAATGGCATTGAAATGGGTTATTTTTATGCAAAAAAAAACATTAATCCCATTTCCAACCTTATCTAAATAATAGGTTAGCCAACCTATTTAAATAGGCAATATGAAAAAAGCACTGATGACATCAATCGCGGCACTGCTCATTTTGGCAGCGGATATGGGCTACTCAACCGCTTTCCAAAAACCAAAAAAACAACCCGGTAAACCGGCGATGATTGCCGGCAAGCGATTAATTGCGACCTATCATCCCAACGGGAAGATCAAACAACGGGGGTATCAGGGATATTATTCAGATCAAGGAATTTCCACAGGGACATTTGTAGGAACCTGGAACACTTATGATCCCAATGGTAAGTTGCTTGAATCCATCTATTACCATAATGGTACCATTACACAGGCTTATATCCTAAAGAAAAAGTATCATCCGAACGGAAAGATCAAGTCCGTAGAAAAGTTCAATAATTATGAGTTATATGAATCAGAAATTCACGCTATCGGCACCTGGCAATACTTTGATGCTACCGGGAAGCTAATTAAAACGATCACACACTAGACGAAACCATATGGGATTACAAAAGATTTTGTTTACGCTTTTAATATTTACGAATATGGCTGCTTATCCTCAAAATAAGACCGACTTAAGCAATGTTAAATTTAATGAAGACCCTAAGGTACTGATGAATGGCAATTCAGATATCAGGGAAGGGAAAATGTTCGACAATGCCGATATGATTTCATATGGCGTTCAAAATAAAACGCTGTCGTTTAACGGCTATATACCGGACCATATCGAGATCTTGTCGTATAAAGGTACACTGGCCGGTTACGCGTTTAAGATTAGGACACTGACTGATCAAAACAAATTAGCAACTTTTATAAAAGATAAATATAAAAACATCACTATCCGAAAATCAAGATTGGTGACTGTTTACACTTATAAAGACAATGCTATAGTTATCGATTTCCAGGAAATTGATAAGGAGCAATTTAAAAACGGGGCAACTGGATATTTATCCGTTAAAAGAACTGATTTCTATAATATATATGAAGAATTAATGAAGCAGTATTCAAAGCCCTGAAAAATGCATCTGAAGTATGATTCAACAATTTAACAATCATTATCTTTAACATCGCAATGATCAAAAAATATAGGATACTTTTCATGGTTCTACTGGCAATCAATTATTTTGGATGCAAAAGCGGCAATCTTAAAATTGAACCCATTGACTCCAGCCTTAATGAGCGGTTAAGAACTGGCAAAGGATTAGATCTGCGGTTATTTAGTACCAAAGAGGTTTTTCAATACTACGAGATTTCAAACTACAGTCAGTTTTCTTCAGTAGATTTTCAGTTAAAATTAGATGATTTCGTAAAACAGCAGTATACGATACGGGATATAGCCGCTGCCAATAACTTCACCATTCTTTTTTACAAGAAAGCATTTCTGGTGAATTATGAAGGTCATGTTTACGAAGCTGCCCGTGATGAGGAAAACGGAACGCTCTCGGATTACAAAGACAACTTAATCGCCCTGATCAGATATACGAAAGGAAATCACGGGCTGTTAATTCGCCAACGGGTACTTTATCCTTAAACATACCGGTTGCTTGCTCCCATCTAAGAACAGTTATGTTTTCTCCACTTTTATATTTCATTGCAAATACCTTCTACAAACATGTATCTCTTGTAAACAAGTGCCATTTATAAATTTTTAACTTTTTTTCAAATAAAAAGCACCGCCAAATTTCTTATTGGTTAATTATATCTGACCAGCTTATTTCCAGCTTTTAACCAGTATATGTTCAGAGGTTTTTCAGTCGGGACTGGTAAACAGTTGCTGGTAATCTGGCTAAATAATTCCGTTCATTTTCCTTAAAGTAGACACGAGCCTAAATTCAATTGCAAAACAAATTGATAATCAATATGTTGTTGTTTTAAATAAAAATTAAATTTAGAATTATGGCACGGATTAAAAATGGGATACTCGGTGGAGTACAGGGATGTGTAGGTGATGTAGAAGGTTTTATTAGAAACGGTGAAGCTTTTATCAGAAAGAAAAAGAAAAAATCTACGGTACCGCGTTCAAGAAAGCAATTGGCAAATATGCAGAAGATGAGTGTGGTTGGTGAGATGATCCACAGCATGACCACGTTTGTGGCATTAGGCTTCGGACTGGTTTCAAAAAATCAGTCTTTTTCCGCTAATAATGCAGTAAAATCATACCAGTTAAAACACAGTTTACAGGGCGAATATCCCCATTTGGCTATAGATTATGCGCAAGTTAGACTGTCTGAAGGGCAGCTTCCAATAGCTGTAAATGCATCGGTGAACCTTGCAGATAATGGCATAGAATTTAGCTGGGAGGTAGATGCAGATCAATCTTACGATCGGGCTACACCCCGGGTTATGTTATTGGTATATGCACCAGCATTAAAGAAATCTTACTATACACTTAGCGGTGCCCGCAAGAATGCCGGAACTAACTTTATGGAGCTGCCAGACACTTTTATGGGTCACAAGCTACATGCTTATATGTCTTTTATCACAGATGATAAGAATGAAATTTCTAACAGTGTGTATGTTGGAAGTGTGGGATATGAAGAGGAGCCAGTTGCATTAACAACTGCATTCATTGTGCCCGAAAAGCCAATACAACACGCAGAATTAAGTAAAAAGACATCAGAATCAGGTAAACAGACAAACAGAGAAATCAGCACCGATACGACGATTGAGGCTGCTCTGGATATAAAGAAGAAGAAAGCAATTCAGACGGATCCAAAAGATAAGCCTGGCCAAAGGATCAAAACGGTTATGAAAAAAATTAAAAACAGATCTTAATTTAACTTACCCTTGATCATCCAGATTGAATTAGAACTGGTATAGGCATTGGTTGATGTGATCGCAATCACGGTATCGTCATCCAGAATACAGATGGAATTCCATAGACCTTGTTTATCAAGCGGAATTTGAAATGGCGTATTCACAGGTTTAAAGTTGCGTGCATCAGAGTCTCCAATGGCAACCTGCATACAAGCCTGTTCCCAGTTGTGCCTCCTGTTCATCGTACTTTGGTAAGACAACAAAGTATGTCCGTTTTTTAGCTGGCGGAGATAAGGAGCTCCTGCATAAACTGTGTCTGGTAAGCCAGGAATAAATGCAGCGCTGCGTTCAGCATCATTTGCACCTACTGGTTTTTGCCAGTTTTGAGTTAAACGATTACGAATAATCGAAGGTTTAAATTGTCCGCTGGCATTGTCTTCAATGGAAAAAACGATTTCGTCTTTCCCCCTCAAAAGTATGGGAACGGGCATTCCATCCCGATGGCCTGCCCGGAAAGAAACGATCTCCGGCTTTTTAGTCCAGCTTAAACCATTGTCATAAGATCTGAATATCGATATATTTTGTTCGTTCGTCTTCGTATAGATACCTTCATCTGAGTAGTACAGCTGAATTTCACCAGAAGGCAATTGTATTTGAACAGGCTCCCAGCAGCCATCTTCAAACTTAGTACCCGCCTGATAGATCAGCCGTTCATCTTTCCAGGTTTTGCCCTGATCGTAACTTTTTTTAGTCCGGATGCCAAAACGTTTGGTCGTATCTGCAGCATTGCTTCTTCGTGGTCTTGGATTATAGGACACCAGCAGTGAATGATCTTTCAATTCTATGATCTCAGGTACAGCCATGTTTACGCCATCTATAGCTGAAGCGATAACCACCGGATTTATCCAGGTATTACCCAGATCAACACTGGTTAAGCATTCCACACCACCCCTGGTTTCATAAACACAGATTAAATGACCATTGTTTAACTGTACAATGCGGGCATAATTTGCGCTGCTTTTACCCATCAACGGGGCAACTTGCTTTAAAGATAACTGGTCCCATATCACATTTGTATACTGTGGGTTAGCCGCTTGCCCTAAAACTATTGCTGGCATTAAACTAAAAAATAAACCGATCCATTTCTGCTTCATGATCTGTAAAATAAAGCTTTATCCGTGCATTTCCGCTAAGTCACAAAATAGTTAACATAAAACGGGCTTATCCGTTAAGATAAGCCCGTAAACCATTAATATAATAGGGATAATTAAGGTTCGTTAAATTAATCCAATATTTCCGCAAGCTTTTTATTTAGCGCATCTCCTCTTAGATGGCTTCCGATGATCTTACCATCTTTGCTAACCAGAAAATTTGCTGGAACACCAGATATGCCATAAAGTTTACGGGCTTCATTTTCCCAACCTTTAAGGTCAGAAACCTGTCTCCAGGTAAGTCCGTCTTTCTTAATCGCTTCCAGCCATCTTCCTTTATCGCTGTCTACAGATACAGAAAGGATCTCAAAACCTTTTTCTTTATACAAGCTGTATTGTTTTAACAGGTTAGGACTTTCCTCGCGACAGGGATGGCACCAGCTCGCCCAAAATTCAACAAGGACTAGTTTACCTTTATAATCGGATAAGGAAACAGGCTTTCCATCTACATCATTCTGTGTAAAGTTTGGAGCAGAAGCACCTAATGCTGCTACCGTATGCGCACTTAAGATTTTATAAAGGCTCTGGCCTCCATACGATAAGCGTAGTTCTTCACTTAGGTTCTTGAAAATTGGTTCTGCAACCGGAGCGGGTAATGAATAACCGCTTACAGCCTCTGACAAAGCCTGTAATGCAAAGTAAGAATTTGGGTGGCTTTTAGCATAGGCTATGAGCTTCTCTTTTTTGGCAGCCCGCATTCCTTTTACCCTTTTGTCTATAACCTTAAAGAACGCAGTATCTTTCTGCTGCTCTGGCGTTGCACGTTCCAGCTGCAAATTGGCAGTCCTGTTGGTGGTCATCACCGACTCGCCCACTTCTTTTTCATAAGCCAGCATGTCATCGTGAACTTTAGAGCCGGTAAACTTTGCATTGAACAAAGAATCGGCAGAATTGATCTTAATATTCTCCTTACCAAAGCTTAAGTAAATTACATCTCCTGCTCCTTTACCATAGATCTCCCGTTCTTTACCACCTTCACGGGCAAGTGTCATTCTCGAAGAAACGATTCCTTCAATATGACCTGAAAATTTAAAAGCCCCGTTTACCAGTTCAACAGAATCTGTATAGCTGGTACCCTGATCCATATAATCAATATAGATCTTGGCAGGTTTGTTCAGGTTGCCAATCTTACCTGACATGGTAAAATTAGCAGCTGCTGCAGGAGTTGAAACTTTAGGGGTTTGCGCAATAGCCATTACAGGAGACACCGCAGCAAGTATTAAAAATCTTAATTTCATTTTATTTATTTTCTAATTAAAATATCCACAGGAGATCCCGGGATTCCGTTTATAGTTTGAGTAATATTTCCATTCTTACCAACGCTAACATCCAGTGAATAAACAGAACCGCTAACACCAACCGTTAATGTATTGTCATCATCACTGATCTTTAACATCGAAACCTTTTTACCTCCAAAACCGGCTTCCAATACTTTGATCTCCTCATTGATCGGGTTGTACCGGTAGATCTTATCATTGGATGAAAAGTAAAACACGTTCAGGCTGTTGCGTACCCATTTGGTATCTGCATCAACCATGGCTGAGCCCTTAAATATACGTTTACTTTCTGGTTCGATCTTCTTGTCTGTTGAATTTAGTGAAAGGCTGAATTTTAGTTCAGTAGTAGTTCCATCCTGTCTGAAAAATGCATAAGAACTACCCGTTTCCACAGCTTTCATATAAATGAGGTTATCCATGCCGATGTTTTTTGGATCAAAGATGGTTACTGCAGGCACCAGGTAATTGGTTCCGAGGTAGCTTCCATCGCCTCCAAATATAACAAATGCCTTGGCTTTGGTATCAAATCCAAAAAAGAATGAACCACCGTGGGTAAAGTAACTGGACAGTATGTAATCTCCGGCTTGTTCATTGGCAAACTTCCCATAGTCAGGCGCAAAAGGAGCCGTTGATTGTACACCTACATATAACTTTCCGTTGATTACACCTGTTGGCACTGTACCCATTTGTACAGGCCCTAAAAAAGGTTCTAAATACCCCGGCGTTATGGTAGCCGGAGGTAAAAAGAACTGGGATGTAAAATCACTTTTACGAAGCAGCGTACTTGCATCCAGAATTACGCCGCTTTTGGATGGGTCATTGCTTAGTATCCAGTATTCTTCTTTTGTCAGTACCTGGTATGGCAGCGGCTTTGAATAATAAAGCTGAACAGGATTGGCTGCTAAGGATGCCCCATTGAGCGTTTGATATACATCGGAAAGAATGGTAACATTATCCGGCTTAACAAACGACAATTTAGAAACACCATTATCTAAACTTAAAACGAGCTTACCAATTGAAAACTGGGTCGTTCCTGCTACCTTAAAAGGATATTTGTATTTTAAACCATTTCTCTTATCGGTAACGGTAAGCGTTGAAGAACGTTCTCCCGGGCCCAGGTTATAAAGCATTCTTAAAGGATATCCCTTAAAAACAATTTCTTTAAGGTCCTCAAGAATAAGGATGCGCCATTCAAAATCCAGGTCTTTCAATGGATCTGCATCGGCCAGGCTTACCGTAGGTTTTATAATCAGTGAATCACCAATCAGAGCCGAAAAAGTGACATCCTGTATACCCACAATTACCGGGGATGAAGGTGGGGAGTAAGTATAATTACCCAGGTCCTTTTTACAGGAAGTATAAAGTATGGCCACAAAAGCCAATAGATAGATCTGTTTAAATCTCATGTTCTTAATTTTTATATGAGCTACATTACAATTTGAGAACCAGCCTCATTGATAAAGAAATAACCATTTACCTGCGGAAAGTACTTCACATAGAACTTTATCTCCGGTGAACTGGTATTATAAAAATCATAATCATTCGTACCATCGGTTCTCTTGGTGAGTACATATCCTTTTGCAGGATTTCTGGATACCCAGGTAAATGGATCTTTTACAAACTGCCTCAGGTTTTCAAGATAATACAGTGTTCTCGGTATCTGCAGATAGCCGTTCGGAGCACCAGGATTGACCAGGTCTTGTCCGCCAGAGATTAAAAACAGCTGATGGGTTACCCTGCTGTACGGACCTAAGTTACCCTGCCAATAGATCCACCATGATGGTTGTTCCAGCCGGTTAGAATAAAAGATGGTTTTTGTTCTTAAACGAATTGGCAGACCCTGCCCAAAATCTTCATTCCCAACGATACGGATGGTTAAAGCAACGGATTTATTGGCCAGTTCAGGATCAATATTTCTAATGATTACCGGTACTTTAATACTACCGGAATCTGCAGGCATAATATAATAGGGCTTTAAGGCTTCGTAGTGCAGATCTTTAACCGCAGTGGAGGTGCTGTCTACCTCCGTTAAAACAAACTTTCTGTCTTTGGAAGCCCGTTTTCCGGAAATGGTTACCGGAATCCAAACCGTATCCCTGGAAAGCCCGGGACTAGATGCGAAGGAATACGTTACCGGTAAGGTATCTAAAACACCATCTTCATCAAAGTAGTTCAGATAAATGTTATCCGGAGAATTGTAAGCAAAGTCATCATCCTTTTTGCACGCAAATAAGAGTACACTTAGCAGAAAAATATAGCATATATTCTTTTTCATAATCTTTTCTGGTTTAGTTTCTATATGCTTGTTCATCAAGCGGAATTGGGAACACAAAAATGCTGTTGGTTGCCGGATAAACCAGTCCATTGGTATTGATGATCTCCTTATTTAGGCGTTTATTCATAAAGAAGATCTGGCTTTCTCCATAAAACTCTTTACGGCATTCTGCAACAAGCTTGTTAATAAAGGTGCTCTTATCAATATCAGCCGGAAGGGCCTCTCCTATACCACGGTGGTTGCGCACGGTATTAAAGTACGCCAGCGCTTTCGGCTTATCCAGGTCAAAGCTTGCTTCAGCAGCGATGTAATACATTTCTGTTAGCCGGATTGCCGGAGCTACCAGGGGGTGCATATTCCGGATTGGGGAAGAGTTGACCATATACTTCTGAAGGTAAGCGCGACCGGATGAATTGGATGATGGCACATCCTGAAACCAGCGCAGCCAGCGCCAGTCATCAGCACCAACAGTACCCTTCTCATAGATGATATCCTTTTGAGGGATGCTCGGTGTGTAGCCCGCATCAGCATTAGAAAATAATCCTTCCAGATGTTGTTTAGAATCTGGAATATACCATGCTGAGATCAATTCCGGGTAAAAGATCTTATCGCGCTGCCCGATATCTGTCTTGAAGAAATCTTCTTTAAGAGTCCATGGGAACTTTTTAGAATCAATCACCACATTTGCATTTAACAAACTGTTTGCCAGGTCTTCTTTGTACAGATAGACCCGGGCAAGTTCGCCGCATACCGAATAATAATTCATGCGGTGCCTTCTGTTTTGGAGAAACAAAGAACCATTGCTGGTTTCTGTAGATCTTTGATCTATTGGAACAGAACTATCATACGTTTTATCGGCATAACCGACAACATAGCCTGCCGATATAATAGGATCTGAGACTCTTAAAAGCGTCTTCGCAGCATCAAGATCCTCAATTATTTTAGTCAGCACCTCGGTTACATTTGAAAAGGCTGTGCTCTTGATAGAAACAACAGTTACATATGGAATTGCAGGTGCAGTTGGGTTATTTTTAAATGACGGTGCAAACATACGCAGCAGATCAAAATGCAGATAAGCCCTAAGCGTAAGTGTCTCCCCTTTGATCAGCTCATAGTTCTTATCCTGAAAGATTCCCTTTTTAGCATCTATAGCTTCCAGTATAGCATTACAATTGCCAATGGCACTGTAACAATTGGCCCAGATCTGGTCATTTTTTCCAATCAGAAACGAATCAGAATACCTAAATGCTGCAACTTTTTGATAGTTAGCATTAGTCAGATCATAGTTTTGAGCCATGATATCCAGGTTACTAAAAGTCAGGTTGCCACCATAGAGTCCCTGACTTGCGCAATAGGTGTAAACCCCATTAAGTGCTTCTTTAAAACCTTCTTCTGTACTAAACAATTGTTCTTTAGTCACATCAGATTCTGGCTGAACATCAAGAAATTTCTTACATGATGAGAATACCAGCAGGGAGATAAGTATATATAAATATTTTTTCATGTTGCTAGGTGTTAAAATGAGGCTTGTAATGAGAAGGTTAAACTCCGCGCAAAAGGTGAATCAATTCCGCGTTCAATCTCTACACTGGATACCCGGTAAATGTCATTCATCGTAACTGCAGCCCTTAAATTCTGGAAACCTGCCCTTTTAATAAAGTCTTTTTTAAAGTCGTATGATAAATACACAGACTGCAAGTCGATCAGGTTATCTTTCTGAATGAAGCGGGAACTCGCACGCGTCAGTGTAAGGTCGGTAATGTTCTTGTACAGGGCCTGGTCTCCCGGCTTAACCCAGCGCTGGGTCAATGCCCTGCTATCTACATTTAAACGTGGGTTCGCATTTTCAATCCGGTCAATCAAGGTTTGATTGTAGGTTTGTCCGCCAAATTTGTAGTACAGGCTAAAGCTGAACATAAACCCTTTGTAACTGATGTTACCGCCAAAGTTACCTTCTGCAGCCGGAGTGCTGTTACCAATAGGCTGTGTATCTTTAATGTCGTAATCATAGGTCAAAGAGCCGTCTTTCTTTACATAGATCTCCCGGCCATTTTCCGGATCAATCCCTAAAGATTTAACACCATATATGGTGTTTAATGATTGTCCTTCATTGTAACGGAGAATTGGAAGACTGTATAGGTTACTGTCTACATTGTTCTGCAGATCATCAATTTTATTGTTGAAGGCCTTTAACGAATTTGAGATCTTAACAATGGTATTGGTGTTATGTCCAAGGTTACCAGTCAGATTGATGTTCAGATCCTTATTGGTTAAAACATTGGCTTGAAAATAGATCTCATAGCCCTTATTTGCCATATCCCCCAGATTTTCCTTGTAACTGGTAAAGCCGGTTGATGGAGACAGGTTAATGTCCGTAATCAGACCCTTGGTAAGCTTATAATAATACCGCGGACTGATCACAAAGCGATCTTTAAGAAATCCCAGGTCTAAGCCTGCATCATAGGTGCGCGTTTTTTGCCATTCTAAGTTGCTGTTTCCATAACCAAGGGCTGTTGCACCAACACCTGTTGAATACCAGTTTTGACTTTGGTATTGATAGATTGAGCGTGACATATATGGAGAGAAACCGACAGATCCCAATACACCAATGCTTCCTTTTAACCTAAGCTGACTGATTACGTCAGATTCTTTCAGGAAATCTTCATTGTGAGCATTCCATCCTAAACCGCCTGCCCAGAAAGGTGCAAAACGTTTGTTAGAACCAAAATTAGAAGATCCATCTATCCTGAATGAAGCATCCATTAAATATTTATTCTGATACGAGTAGTTACCGGAAAAGAATGCCCCGGCAGTACGACTGATCAATACACTGCCTCCTGGTGCCGAATTTTCTTTATAGATCCGTGCAAACCCGATGTTTGTGAACCTGTCGTTAGAAAATCCCTGTGCACTGACCGACTTATAGTCAGATTCTGAAGACAGTACGTTTGCACCCAGCACCATATTGAAGAAGTGCTCTCCAATCTGTTTGTTGTAGTTAATGGTCAGGTTTCCATCCACTGCAGTCCTTTCCGTATTGTACAGGTCGTATGAGCCGCGGTTATTCAGTTTATCGGTCGCATAATTATAAAACTCCTTACTCAACGGAGAGCGGAAAATATCTGCTTTAGAAATCGTTTTGTTCAAACTGATCAATCCTTTAATGCGGAAGCTAGGTGACAACTTGTAATCGGCAGAAAATGCATCCAGTATTTCCGTGTAAGCGCTTTTGTCAAAATTGTTCAGACCTGCTTCAAAAAGCGGATTAAAGATATTGTCGGTACGATATTGATCATTGCCATTTCTAAACGTATTTATCCTCCAACTTGCAAGTTCCTGAATGGTACGTCCGGTACTGTCTGTTTTAGGGAAATACGGATTCATTTCCGCATAGGTAGAAAAGCTGCCATAGGGTGAATTGGCCGCATTAGTCTGGTTAATGGACAAATCATTTCTGAATATGATCTTTGGGCTGGGATTATAGGTAAAGTTCATTCCCCCGCTGTAGCGGTCTCTTGTTGAGCCTTTCATTACTCCCGGTTGGGTCTGGTAACGAACATCTACGCCATAACGGAAAGTCTGATCACCACCCTGCGCATTTAAAGAGTGTTTTTGCCCATAGGTGTTTCTAAGCGGCTGAGAAAGCCAATAGGTGTTTACCCCACTCGCTACATTTCTAAGACGGGTAAACAACTCTGCATCCAGCACATCCTGCTGTGTATCACCACTACCAGGGGTATTTGAATTATACAAACCTGCAAGCTGCTCGTAAGCAATCTTATCCTTGGCATTCAGCACATGGTAATCTGAAAGGTCTGGCGCGGTAAAGTTCAGCTCATAGTTGTAAGATAACTGGAGCTTACCAGCTACCGGGGCTTTAGTAGTAATGACCATTACACCATTGGCAGCCCTTGAACCATAAACAGCAGTTGCCGCAGCATCCTTCAATAAGGTAACAGACTCGATACGGTTTAGGTCAAGATCGACGATCTTTTGCAGGTTAACCTCAAAACCATCCAATATAAAAGCCGGAAGGTTATAAGAACTGGCCAGATTATTCCGGTCCAGGATCTCATCAACGCTGTTTGGAAGTCCCGGTAAGGCTGTAGCACCACGAACATTGATCCTTGGCAATGCGTTTGGATCAGAACCTGCAAGGTTGTTGGTCAGCACCCGGAATGATGGATCAAAGGATTGAATGGCCTTTAACAGATTTGTTGGGTTGGTCCGCTTCAGGTCTGCCCCCTTAATCACTACCGCATTCCCGGTAAAGCTTTCCTTTTTAATGGTCTGATAACCAGTTACTACCACATCGTTCATCTGATTGATCTGCTCTTCTAAACTAATGGTGAAGAACTTACTATCGCCGGCTTTTACCTCTTTTTCTTTAAAGCCAATATAACTGAATACGAGGATATCAGTTGGTTCGGCATTAATTCTAAATTCACCTTTATCATTGGTTTGTGCCCTGATGTTCTTATTTCCTTTGATAGAAACATTTACACCCGGAATGCCCGTTTGAGTTTTGCTGTCAATTACCTTACCTGTGACTTCGATCTGCTTATTAACATTCAGGTCTTTGATCACATTCAGAATTTCATTACGGATTACGATGGTCTTATCAACGATACTAAAATTGAGGTTCTGGTTTTTTAAAAATGTATTCAAGGCCTCTTCAAGAGGCACATTATTCAATTCAACATCTAACTTCTGACCATTTATGTTTACGCTTCCATTGTAGAAAAACAGGTAACCGGTTTGTTTCTTAATGTCTTTAAAAATGGCACTCAAGGTGGTATTGCGCCTGGAGATGGTTACTTTTTGCGAATAGCTTGCGGCAGACAAATGTAAGGTGCCGATCAGTAATAAAATAGCAGTTAATTTCATCACTATTAGGAATTTATACTTTACACTCCGCATTTTGCACACGGGTTTGTAAAGAAAAGTTAATTTCATACTTTTGAATAGGATTAGGTTAAAAAAATGCAGCTTAGGATCAACTGTTGCTGCAGACCTTTTTGATGCCGGAAGTGGTGAGACACTTTCGGCTTTTTTTCTTCGTGTGGTTCTAAATAATGAGTAGCTTTCGAATCATAAATTTGGTTTAGTTTGTTAAAGATTTAGTTGACTGGTTTTTGTATTGAGCGTCTGGTTGTAGGACACTTTTATGGTTTTACCTGAAATATTCAGGTGGATATTATTAAGTTCAAATATTTTAGCTACTTCAGAAAGGTTGCTGTTCCTTGATATTTCTCCAAAGAACTTTTCATCAGGGAAATCGCCTACATAGACCACTTCTGCATCATACCATCTAGAAATCTGGCGCATAACGGCGCGAAGATCATCGTTATCAAAAGAAAACAGGTTATCCTTCCAGGCCGTCTCCTTCTCCAGGTCAGCAAATTGCTTCACAATATTCCGGGAGTCATCCCACTTGATCAGGCTTTGCTGTCCAGGAACAAGTATTGCCGAATTTTGACCTGACGAAACCTTAACAGAGCCTTCCAGCAGTGTAGTTTTAATGGCCGGCTCATCACCGTAGGCATTGATGTTAAAATGTGTACCTAAAACTTCGATGGACTGCATTGCGGCATTGACACGGAAAGGCATTTCTTTATTTTTAGTAACTTCAAAATAGGCTTCCCCATTTAAGTAAACCAAACGTTCAGTACCTATAAAAGCAGTTGGAAAAGTAAGGGAAGAACCAGCATTTAACATGGTTTTGGTACCATCAGGTAGAATGATTTGATATTTACCCCCGTTAGGCGTAGTTATGGTGTTTGTAGGAATTGGTAACGATGCATCTAAGGTATGGTCATCGCTTACGGTATAGATAATTTGCCCGTCGGCAGTCTTCCGGATGCTGATCCCAGACTCCTGGGCTATTTCTCCTTTGATTACATCATCAAGGATGATCTTTTTACCATTTGCAAGCGTAAGGATAGCCTTATTGCCGCCCGGAGCCAGATCGTCGGAACCTGATGCCAGGTATGTATTAATTGACCCGGGCTGGGTTAATAAATAAATTGTAGCAGACACAACAAAAAAAAGTGCTGCCGCAGCAGCATACCTGGACCAAAGCTTTTTTGTACGCCTTGCTGATTCTCTTTCTGCAACATTTAGAATCTCTAGATCAATACGTTTCTTTATCGAATCTTTAACCGGATTAAAGTCAGATTCATTTTCAGCGTTGATCAGATCTTCTTCAGAATCGTGTAAATTGTAGTATTTTTCCAGGAAATTTTGTTCTTCAAAAGTGGCATTTCCAAGCCTGTATTTCTTTAATAAGTTTTGAAAATAGGATTTGTACGGGTTGTTCATCGTCAGTATTCTAACTACATGAGTCAGAAAATTCAAAATAGCCCACGCCAATTGAAAATAATTTCAATATTTATTCAAAAATCCGCTAGATGAGCAGAAAACAACCCATAATCGGGATATTTATTTACTGGAATACAAAATAATTAGCAAATTCATCAAAAGAAGGGTATCTCTTAAAGAAGATAAAGCTTTACCCAATTGATTTCTTACCGTTTTAGGTGAAATTTGCAACAGATCGGCAATTTGCTGACTGGACATATCATCTTCAAAGCGCAGCTTAAAAATAATCCGTTGTTGATTGGGCAATGAATTAACAAGCTGATTAAATGCATTCATAAATTCCTCATGGAGAACAGCTGCATCTGCCCGGTCTAAGGGGTCTTCTAAACGATTAGCGGTGTCATCCGGCAGTTGCGCATATTTCCCTTCCTTCTCTAAAAGTTTAAATACGCCATTCCTGGCAGATACCATTAAATAAGCCGGAAGATTTTCAATTGGTGATTTGGTACCTCTAACCCAAAGTTGTACAAAGACATCCTGTGCAACATCCTGTGCCCTTTCAGCATCATATAATCGTTTAAATGCCGTATTATAAACTTGTTTCCAATACTTGTTGTATAAAGTATCGAAAGCCGGTTTACTCCCCTCACTTAGCTTAAGTAAAAGCTCCGCATCCTCTGCAAAATCCGATCTATCCTGATGCATGCTGCCCCTTTTAATCCAAACTTAACTATAATTCCTAAATATAGTTAATTCATAAATGACAGAAATACATTAAAATGCTTCACCAAGCCCAAATATAAATGAATTATAGCCTTTACTAACCCCGTAATCTATACCAATATTCGTATTGGAACCTTTATTGAATTTAATCCTTAAACCGGTACCAGCTGCCGGATGCCACGATGTAAACAAAGATTTTGATCCGCTTACCGTATTTGCATTCGCAAATACAACAAAGCCCAGTAAACCATTTCTGGTGATGTCCCTTCGGTATTCACTTTCCAAATAAAACAAGGTTTTTCCACGATAACGATTTTGATCTATTCCCCTGCCAGACCTGTTATAAGGATCCCAGCCTATGCTTGGTAAATCAAGATAAGGAGCATTACTATTGAATACGGTCGACAAATAAGACCAAAAACCCAGCGTATTCTGCTGGTTAGGATTTTCAGGGTTTATAGAAAGGTATTTTCTAACATCCAGATAAAGTGAGTTCCATTTCGTTTTACTGCCCAGAAAGGTTGGGTTTATCTGGTAAATCAGGTTGGCATAAGCTCCCGGCAACGGATTGATGGAGTTGTTTCTGGTATCATATAATACATTCAGCGTAACGCCCGAAGAGAATGAATTTCCATCTGTTCCATTAGCATAACCCGTGTATTCGCCCAGATCAACATTGGGATCGTCACTTTTAACGTTAAAATGATAATCTAAATTATAACCCATACCTGCAAACAAATAGGGCTTAATACGTTTTAAGGCACTTTGGTAAAAACGGATATATTTATAATTAACAAGGGTTTCTTCTCCGTAATCGCGGCCATTGCCTAATCCCCAGGTATATTGCGGGTAAACCAGGAACCTGGTGTCGCCTTGTATGGTCCATGTATTATCAGGAAGCCAGATGCTGGTTCTTAATGGCAATCCAAAGCGTCCTTTAAAATTCCAGTAAGGCATAAATGTAGCACTTGAAATATTCGTGGTACGTTGCGGACCAAGGTAGGTTGCCGCGGTAGTTGAAGTGATCAATGCCCTTCCACTACCACCCGGAACGCCTGCCCCAACCGGGAGGATAGAAAAATAAATTTTCTTATCCCGCTCTACCCTTATTTTCTGGGGACGGATACGAAAGAACTTCTTGGCAAGATCAATTAAGTCTGTTTGTGCAGACGTATCTCTTATAATACTATCCCGTGGAATAATGGAAGTGGCGTCTTGTGCTGATAAAGCAACAGGAACACAAGACAACAAGATCAGGCTTGCAATGACTTTATAATACATAGGATTTGTTATTGGAAAAGGGTCATATTTAAAATGGGATAAGGTTTGCCGAAGCCGTCTAATGGTATGCGGTTAAAAGTTTTAAATCCCATCTTCACATAGAAACGTAATGCGGCATGGTTTTGTTCGTTCACATCAACATAAATTATTTTCATCTCTTCAATAGCATAATTTACGAGCAGTTTACCTATGCCTTTTCCGAAATGATCCGGATGCACAAACAGCATTTCAATTTTATGATCTTCAACACCAAGAAAAGCAATGATCTCATGATCTTCATCCCTGCAGCACCTTAGATCTATTTCTGGTAAATAGGCATTAAACATCCGAGGCTTAAAATACAAGATATCTTTTTCGGTTAAAAAATCGTGTGTCTCCCGTACAGAAACTTCCCAAAGATCTGCAACTACCACATATTCTGCACTGTCAACCTCACTTATCTCATAAATCATTGCGCAAAGATATATTTTTAACAAACCATGCCGTATATTGTTTGTTATTTACTGACAGTAAACCATTTAACAATGAACACACGCCGAGATTTCCTCCAGATCCTTGCCGCTTCGGCTGCAACACTCCCTTTTCTTCCTTTATCGGGATTAGCAAATGACCTGTCCAAAGTTGATCAATCCTATGATGGTCCGGTGCTCCGGGTAGCAATCATGGGCCTGGGCGGTTATGGCAGCCGTGTTGCAGAAGCCATGAAGGCTTGCACAAAGGCAGTATTGGCTGGTGTAATCAGTGGAACTCCTTCAAAAATTAAAAACTGGCAAGCCAAATACAACATTCCTGAAAAGAACTGCTATTCTTATGAGAATTTCGACGCCATTAAAAACAATCCGGATATTGATGCCGTATATGTAATTACACCAAATGCATTGCATCATGATCAGGTGATCCGGGTAGCCAAAGCCGGTAAACATGTAATATGTGAAAAGCCTATGGCACTAAATGCCAAAGAGGGAGAAGAAATGGTGGATGCATGTAAAAAAGCCAATGTAAAACTGCTTGTTGGCTATCGCATGCATTTTGAACCCAAAACACTGGAAGTGATCCGCATGAGAAACAGCGGAGAATTTGGTAAGATCATGTTCTTCCAGGGACAGTGTGGATTTAATATTGGAGATCCGAATCAATGGCGGCTAAATAAGCAGCTGGCTGGTGGCGGCTCACTAATGGATATTGGTATCTATGCCATTAATGGTTCCAGGTATATGGTTGGCGAAGATCCAATTTGGGTAACTGCGCAGGAAACAAAGACACAGCCCGAACGGTTTAAAGAAGGCGTAGACGAAACCGTTCAGTTTCAACTCGGCTTTCCGGGTGGCGCAATAGCTTCTTGCTTGTCCACTTACGCCATGAACCACCTTGACCGCTTCTTTTTAACCGGAGAAAAAGGATTTGCAGAACTGCAGCCTTCAACCGGATACGGTCCAATTAAAGGACGTACCCACAAAGGTGAACTTACACAGCCTCATAGTACACATCAAACCATCCAAATGGAAGAAATGGCTGATATAATCCTATCGGGCAAAAGCCCTGTCGTACCGGTAAATGGTGAAGAAGCAGTAAAGGACCTAAAGATCATCGATGCCATATACCTCGCTGCAAAAACCGGCAAAAGGGTTACGATCTAGTGCCAACATTATTACAATCCCATGTTTGAGTAAGTTGGGTATTGGAAAGGTGAAAGGCTAACTTTGGCGCTTCTAAATAGCACAACTTTGATTCTTAATAAATCTTTAAACCCCCAGCATCAGGGAGTATCTACCATACTTGCATTTGCGTTAATCCCATTGTCTGGCTTTGCAACTGATATTTATATTCCTTCACTCCCAACAATGGCGGCAACGCTGCAGGTAAGTAATATACAGGTACAACTTACACTAAGTCTGTTTTTGATCAGCTATGGGATTTCTCAGCTATTTGTTGGCAGTTTACTGGATAGCTTTGGCAGATATAAGATCAATCTGATCAGTCTTGTTATTTTTGCTTTTGCCAGCATTGTCATTGCCAATACGGCGAATATCTATTTAATTTACCTCATGCGGATCGTCCATGGGATCACAGTAGGTGCTATCGTAGTGTCTAAACGGGCCTACTTTGTTGACGTCTTCAGCGGCGATAAGCTAAAAAATTATTTAAGCATGTTTTCCATTATTTGGGCTACGGCACCAATCATTGCTCCTTTTGCAGGCGGATATCTGCAGGAATATTTTGGCTGGCAGGCAAACTTTTACTTTTTAGCAGCCTTTGCACTAATCATATTGGTTCTGGAACTCATCTTTAGTGGTGAAACCATAAAGAACCGCATGGAATTTAATATAAAGAAGATCGGGATCATCTATGCAGATATGATCATGACCACAAGTTTTACTCTCGGTATTGTGATGCTTGGACTGTCTTATTGTATGGTAATGATCTACAACATGACCGGACCATTTATTATAGAGCATGAACTGAACATGAGTCCTGTAGTTGCAGGATATAGTTCTTTGTTACTCGGTGCTGCCATGATGGTAGGCGGACTGATCAGTAAATCAACTATAAACAAGCCATTTACAAAAAAGCTATCTATCAATCTGGGTATACAGCTTTTATTTGGCTTCGCAATGATCGTAAGCGTTAACTACGTCTCTAACTTATATGCTATGATCTTCTTTGCATTTATTATCCATGCTGCATGCGGTTATACATTTAATAGTTTCTTTACCTTCTGCTTAAGCAGGTTCCCTAAAAATGCAGGGATTGCCGGCGGACTTACCGGAGGTATTAATTATGTGATCGTATCTTTCTTGAGTTATGGGATCATTTATCTGATTCCGGCAAAGGATGAGCGTAATTTAAGTCACAGCTACATCGTGCTGATTTTATTTTCTGTAGCTGTGATGTTCCTGATCGGAAGAGTTACAAAGAATAATAAGACTTTTTAATATAAAAAGAAACGGGGATAAATCTTTCGACTTACCCCCGTTAAATTAACGCTCTCGGGTACAAATATAGGAACATAATCATTGCCTGTATATAAAAAATGCACTAAAAGGATTCCCTTAAGTTGTAAAGCAGATGTTTTTCTGAACAGCCTTACAAACCTATCTAAAAAATAAATAAATAAATTTTTACTAATTTTTTAATTATTAACAATAATTTTCATACATTTATATCGAGAGCGTTAAGGGGGGTTCATCGAGAGATGGCTCCCTTTCGTTTTTTCTACTTTTTCTTAATATTTTACACTTCCCTTCTTGATACTTTTCTACAGAAAAGCACATTTGCAATTTAAATTGCTAAAACGATTTTTCTATAAAAACAAAACAGCAGGGTTTCCATCCAGAAATTACCTGCTGTTTAACCTAAATTTCATTATTTTATAAAAAAATAATGAGTTGTTTAACAGGAGCTAACTACTTCACCTGCGTACTTAATTAAAAGTGTCTTATATAATCGATGTATTATTTTCTCCCTTATTAGACGCACACAATCTTTAAAAGTTGCACGGCATCAAAAATAAATTTCAATTATTATTATCCAAGCATTCGCTTTGTAAAGAATACATTACGCAAAAATTAATTTTAATACTCGAAACTTACATAACTGAATGGAATCTGTCTGTTGTAAGTTAAAGGATAAGAAGTGGTTGTGTTATTAATGTTCAAATATGAAGACGACATTATCTACTGCAGCACTTGAATTGGTGGGGAAATAATACTTTAACTGGGTAGCAGAAATTTCTGCTATAAGGAAGGTCGTTCCCTTTATTGTGATTTGTCCCTTATCGAAATCTACACTATAATCCGTCCATTCCTCTACAGACTCATCGGCATCACATTGTGAACTTCCGCGTTTTAAGTTTAATTTCTTATTGACATCAAATTGATAGGCGTCATCAAGTTCGCAGTTCAGCGGAGCATGGTATAAATTCTTGTTGGCAGGATTGGTACCTGGATTCTTATCTACCAATGCAGGTTTCCAGCTCTTAGCGGTTAATAAAGTCAGCGGAGTTTCCAGATCAGTTTTTTTGTCTTTTTTACAAGAGCCAAGTGTTAGTACAGCTACTATCAAACCGAGAATGATCTTTTTCATATTAGAGAGTAATTTATTTTACAACCCAAATATAGTAGTTTTTTAATTATATTTATTTCAGCCCAGTTAAGTTTTAGCTCAATATTTGGTTTCATATTTGCAAGGGTATATTGCATAAAAAGCAATCACATGATATTCCGACAAATTCTTAAACTGCTGTTACTTATTTTCCTGATCCTATTTGGATTCATTGCTACATTATGGGCCTCCTTTGTAGGAATAGAAATATATATGATCCTGACCATTTTAATTTCCATCGCTACAGTTGTCTTTTTCAGTATTTGGCTCTTTAGCGATCCGGTACCCAGATACCTGGATAAAGGAATGGGCATATTTCTGGCAATTTGTGCACTGGCAGTTTTAATCTATCAAGGCAACCAGTATTATATTAATAATCTGGCTACCGTAAATGACGAGTTCAACTTAGAAGAATACAGACCGCACATAAAAGATACTAAGGCCGTACATTTAGATACGGCATCTACGCTTAAGCTAAATACCAATTTGCCTGTTATGGATGGAGCGACAGCACTTTACCCGCTGTATTCTGCATTTGCGATGGCAGTTTACCCAAAGGGGGATTATCCGTACAACTATGTGAATAGTACGGTAAGCTGCTCCAATACTATTTTTGCCTATGAATCCCTGGTTGAAGGTAAGTCTGATGTGATCTTTGTTGCCGGACCCTCAAAAGAACAATCGGCATTTGCCAAAAAAAAGGGAGTTAAGCTTGTATTTACACCAATTGGTAAAGAAGCCTTTGTATTTTTTGTGAATGCAAAGAACAAAGTCAGTGATTTAACATTTGAACAGATCAAAGGGATCTATTCGGGAAAGATCAACAACTGGAAAGAAGTTGGCGGCGGCAATTCTGATATCAAACCATTTCAACGCCCGGACGGAAGCGGCAGTCAGACCATGCTAATTAAAGTAATGAAAGGAACCAGGCTGGCACCTCCACTAACCAATGAGGTGAAGATGAGCATGGGCCGCATCATTGATGAAACTGCCAATTATTTAAATTATCGCAATGCAATGGGTTTCTCGTTCCTTTATTTTGTAACCGGAATGGTAAAGAACAAAGACATTAAAATCGTAAGTATTGACGGCATATACCCGGATAAAAATACGATTGGCAATGATTCTTATCCATTTACTGCAGCATTCTATGCCGTTACGACTGATAAAGCTACACCAAACACCCGTAAATTAATTGAATGGGTGCTCTCCCCACAGGGACAGCAATTGGTAGAACGAACCGGATATGTCCCAATACGCCATTAGGTCCGGGACAGTTGTTCTTACTGATATTGCCGGGTTTCCTCGTAGGATGAGGGAATAACCTTTCAGTTATTCAGGACGCAATCAATAAGCTGCCCCGGCCTAATAGCTTACGCCATTAAGAGCCGGGTGCCCACTTACTCCTCGCGTCCATGAATATTCCTACATAACCCGGACAAGGTTCTTAGTGAACACCTCATATCAATCGATATTTAGTGTTTCGAATTATTTTATCTCAGTTCCAATTTCTTTAATAATATAAAGCTAAGGTATAAAAAATATTTGAATTGCGGTAATATATGACCGCAAAATTTAAAATATATATCAACACCTTAACTTCTTCATAGCCGAAGCAAGAATGTCCAAGAAAAATCACCAGGAATTACAAGATAAATTCGGAGAAAATCTCCGAAAGATCAGGGACCAAAAAGGTCTAAGCCTGCGTGCCGTTGCTGCCAATTGCGACCTTGATGACAGCAATATTTCCAAAATTGAAAATGGCAAACTCAACATCCAGCTGTCAACAATTATTGAATTGGGAAAGGGGCTGGGTATAGACCCAAGAGATCTGTTGAATTTTTAAATCGATTTATCTCCTCTTACGGGACATTTCTGTGCAAATTATCAATGTCATAACTTATTCCAATTCTTCGAAGCTTAGTAAAGCTGCATCCTTTACAATGGAATCTCCCGTCCTATAAAGTCTAAGGCCCTTAATGTAGTTTTATGGATCAGGTGATCCTGATAATCTTCTTTCCATAAAACCCATACTGTATTTCCATTGATACGATCTTCGTTTAATTGGAATCCTAGTTTTTTCGGGATCTTCAAACTCCTGGAATTTTCCGGATCGCAATGAATTTCAACTTTTAAAAGCTGCTCGATCTCAAACCCTACTTTTGTAAGCGCAGCAACCACCTCAGTTGCATATCCGTTATTAACATGTGATTCACCAATCCAATAGCCAATTTCCCTTGCACCATCCCCTGCCCGGGTATGTAATCCGCAAGAGCCTAACAGCTGGGTATTTGTTTTATCAAAAACCCCATATACATAATCGAGTCCGGTATCAAATTTACCCCTGAACATCCGGATTCTTTCCACATTGAAATCCAGATTTTCGGGGGTATCTGTTGCCCAGGGCATCCAGGGTATTAAATGAGCCTTATTTGCATTTAGCGCATCAACAAAAAGCAGTACATCAGACGGCTCGTAACACCGAATGATCAACCGCCCTGTTTCAATTCTGTAAGTTTTAGCAATCTCCATGATTACTAATCAAACCGTACAAATAAAGTTTTCTTATTAACTTTTTGGATCGTGAGTTGTTTTGGATCGCTGATCATCATCTGGGTATTGCCATTATAATCTGTCAATATACCTTTCGCTTCAACATTTTTATTAAGATAGAATTTAAGTACATCACCTTCAAAGTTCTTATAATCTTTTTTGGAGATAAAGATCGTTAAAAGCTGATTTGGATGAAGACCGCCTAAATTTAATAACGTGTGGTTTTCAAACGCCCTGCCGCCATAAACCGAATCTACAACAAGAGCCTCTTTTCCAACATATCTTTTTATGTCTTTGAGCTCCTTACCGGAATAAATGATATCTACAGATTGAGCCTTCAGGCCAGTTGATGCCAGCATTATAAAGCATACAAATGCAATTAATCTCATAAAAATTTTTGATTAAAGATAAGGATTTTGGCGTAAAAACCATCAGACTGACGCCCCATAAAAAAAGGGGCCACCATCCAGTGAACCCCATTATTAACGCTCTCGAACCTAAAAGTAAATAAATCAGTTTAATGATTTTGCATTCATTTTATTCAATACATTCATGCTCGTATTCAATTTTTTTAATCTGCAGAAAGTGCTTTACTTTCCAATACCTTACCGGTATCACCGTCAATTTTATATACCCAACCCTGAATTGCAGGAACAGATGCTTTAATTACTTTTACATTCCAGACCTTATTGCCACTTGTCCCTGACTCAAAGCCGGCAAATAAATGATCGCGGTTTTGACCATTTCTGATGTTTATGACGCCTTCCAGATCAAGAAATTCCAACAATTGGAGATAACCGAACTTTCCAAATTTTTTATCTTCATCAATCTCCTTTTCCAGCTTGCCGCTCTCATTGAAATAATACCATTTACCGATTTTAATCCCTTTACCATCTATGGTTAAATCGCCAAACTCCTGTCCTTTTTCTTTGATAAACCCAGAAGCATAGAACTTCTTTGAAGTTTTATAGAAAAATGGAAGGGCTTGAATTTGCTCTTCACTATATCCGTCAGCCGTTGCTTTTCTGACAATGCGAATTCCATTGCCCGTCTTAAAATCATTCAGGTTTACTTTTCCCGGGGTTGATGCACGGCTTTTTCGTGTAAAATCATCCATATCAAATTTCTCAAATCCTCCAGGCATCGTGTCCTGAACGGGTGATTTATAAATGGCATGACTACCCAACAAGAATAAGGCAACGGTTATCGTGAAAATTTTCATATCAATACATTTCCTGAACTTTAACTGATTACTTATCCAACGTCTTTAAGTGGTCATCTGTTGCGTTACCCAATAATAAAAATCCCGGCCCGCAAAAGATGCAAGGACCGGGATATTAAAAATAGGACTGATAAATACAATCTATACTTACTTTTTAAGTGCTTTTAGGATCTTATAATAAATCTGGTTGTTATTATACGTACCCATAAAATTAGTCGCCCCAGGGCCATAGGCAAATACCGGAACCATAATATTGGTATGGTCGTCCGTACTGAAATTACCGCGTACCATCCCCTTTTTATAGGATGCATCCAATAGGGATAATCCACCAGTTTCATGATCTGCGGTTACAATAACTAATGTCTCTCCGTTTTGGTCTGCAAACTTAAGTGCTTCGCCAACCAATCTATCAAAATCATGCTGCTCGGTCACTGCAAATGGCAAATCATTGGCATGGCCTCCATGGTCAATTTGTGCACCCTCTGCCATGATAAAGAATCCCGCTTTGTTTGCCGAAAGCAATTCAATGGTTTTCAATAAAGATGTTTTTAGCATTTCACCCCGGCCGTCCAACACCCTTCTGGTTGCTGAATCGTCTAGTAGAACCAGCTGTTTACCTGATTTAGCAATTTTAAATTCTTCCAGGGTTTTAGAATAGCTAAAGCCATTGTTTGTAAGCCTGCTCATTAAGGTTTTGTCTTTATTGGCCACAAAGCTTTTGCGGTTAGAACCTACCAGGATATCTACATGACTGTTTGCAAGATCTGCGGCAATCTCCTGCGACATCGAACGCTCAATCTGGTGCGCATAAAATGCGGCCGGAGTGGCATCTGTAATGTCGCCGCTACTGATAATTCCACTCTTCATTCCAAATGCGGCTAAGGTATCAGGAAGAGCACCCATGGGCCTACCATCAATATCAACACCAATATACCTGTTGTTTGTCTTTTCACCGCTGGCCATTGCGGTAGCCCCTGCCGCAGAATCCGTAAAATCAGAATTCATTGCTTCTGTACGCGACAAACCGATATATCTGATCTTCGATAGGTTTGAAGTTCCAAAATTACTGCTAAGACCTGCCTGGATCTGTGCCAGCCCCATTCCATCGCCAATAAGTAAGATCACATTCCTGATATTTCCGGTACTGCCATCACGCTTATAGCTTGGCTCGTATGGTTTATAGCCTAAAGGATTGATGTATTCCAGTCTGTCCCTGGTGCTGTAAAACTCATTTAATTTTTGAGGATGATCGGTGCCGATCCAGTCTGCACCAAGGTGTTCCAATTCTTTCCAGGTATTCGGATTATCTTTCGTAGCCCAAAAACGAAACGGTTTATTTAAACTGTGCGCTTTACCAATTACCTCAACCAGTGCTTTACGATCTGGAGGTGTTGGTGTTCCTTTACCATTCCAAACTACATAGCTGCTAATGTCATCACTGATCATTGCAATCCTGCCAAGCTGTTCTGGTGTATAGATTTTATCCGGGCGACCGTCAAAATAAATATAATCTGGAAAATCTTTAAAGTTTACTGCCGGAGGAACATCGCCGCTGATCACGATACGGACGGCATTTTTATTTAGCTTTGGATTAAAAACAGCCAGATTAGGCTTTAACTCATTAATCAGCACGGCCAGCACATCTTTATGATTGGCTTTAATATCAATAACAAGCTGCATTTTTTTACTGGTATCTGTATAGATATGACCTTGATTCTGTTTGAATAGTTTTGCTATAGGTAACAAATAAAGACTTTCCAGGGTTTTATCCGGATCTGTATCCTCTTCGTTGTGTGCTACCAGCAGTTTACCATTTTTTATAAAAACATCGGCTTCCACAGAACCCATACCTGCATAATAAGCCATAAAAAAAGGAAAATTCTGGTTATAGTCATTGTGACTATGACCAGAATTCTCTGTACGCTTAACCTGTGCATTTGCAGACAGGTTAAGCATTAAGAGCGTTGAGAGCGTTGAGAATGCAATGATTACTAAGTACTTCATCAATTATATTTATTTATTGTTATGCAATTTACAGCACATCAGGCCAAATTTACCAACCAGGAGTTTGTTTATACGTATTATTACTTCTACTGATTTCGTCCGGGCTAATTGGCCATGCCATGTGTTTATTTGGGTCAAAATTACGCGCAGGCCAAATTACCTGAATGGTATATGGTGAGTTGGAATCCGTTTTATTTTGATGGATACGGCCATGTAACGGAGCGTTGATCTTTGCAAAATCACCCCATCTTTTTAAATCTGCAAAACGGTCTGTCCATTCACAGGCAAGCTCTACACGTCTTTCATGTTTAAGGTTAGCCAATGTTGGATTCGAAATTCCGCCCAAACCAACCCTTGCCCGTACTTCATTTAGAGGTGCTTCTGCTTCTCCATTTCTTCCAAGCTGGATCAGTGCTTCGGCCTTAAATAATAAGATCTCAGAATAGCGCATTAAAGGCAAATTGAGGCGTGTGGTTGGATAATCACCGTTCGGATTGACCATATTGTTCGTACCCGCACTTCCACCTGTTCCATAACTAAAAGGCTCCATATATTTATTGATCTGAAACCCCGACAAGCTGTTGGTTGAGTTGTAAGTACGCTCAACACCAAAAAAGGTAAACTTATCACCAAACTTTAAGATGGTTACTTCTCTTCTTGGGTCATTTGCTTCATACTCATCATAAAGCTCTGCAGTGGGCTGGAAATATCCCCATCCGTTATAAATTCCCCATCCTTTATTCTCCAGAATTACACCCGGAAATTCAGATCCTCCCTGGATACCAGATGTTACCGACCAAATATATTCTGAACTCCAGTTGTTTTCAACGGTAAACACAGAACGGTAATTAAGCTCCGAAGTAGCTTTACCAATAATTAATGCACGTTTACCCTCGTTTTTGATCTTGTCTGCAAGCGCCGGGATCTGCTCCCATTTTGTTTGATCGTATTGTGCCCAATAGGCATACGCTTTTACCATGTAACCCCATGCTGCTGCTTTATGCGCACGGCCGCGATCTGCTGCTCCGTAAGTTTCAAAGAATGGAAGCAGGTCTGCAGCCTTTTGCATATCACTGATCACCTGCGCATAATTATCAGTTACTGAAGGAAGCTGTGGCGGCATACGTTTTTCATATTCCGGATTCTCCGGCATATCAAATGGAACACCCTGGTTTTTATGTCCCCAAACGTAGGCAAGCCAGAAATGAGCAAACCCGCGGATGAAATACGCCTCACCCATTGCCCGGTTTTTTACCGCATCTGAAACAGTGGCTACTTTAGGTACATTTGCAATCACCTGATTGGCTTTGTTCATCATCCAATACAGATCATTCCATCCACCAGTTAAATAACCCTCTCTTCCGCTGGGGATAAAGTTCTTGATGTTTTCTCCATCTGCCTTAACACGGCCAACAATTAGATCGTCACTTGCATTTTGCACCCAAAACAAATCCCTGCCCCAGGTAGACTCATACCGCATTGGCACATAAATGGTAGCCACAGCTTTTTGAATATCTTCTTCAGTTTTCCAAAAATAAGCATCCGTTGGGGCTCCATTTGGCTTGGTATCAACCCACGATTCTTTACAGCTGTTTAGTCCGGCAATAAATGGCAATAGTGCCAGTATATATTTTAATTTCATAATAATTATTTCTTAAGATCTCTCGATATGATTGTTAACTAAAACCTGTTTTAGAATTTAAGATTTAAACCCAATGAATACGTGCGTGAAACCGGGAACTGTCCGCCATCAAAACCAATACCGCCTACTTCCGGGTCCATACCTGAATATTTGGTTACCGTTAGCAGGTTATCTCCGCTAAAGAAGATTCTCAGATTGGTATTCCATGGCATTTTTTTGAAAGTATATCCCAACAATACGTTCTTAATCCTTAAATAGTCGCCATTCTCCAGGAAAAAGTCTGAAGGCTGCTGGAAGTTTTTATTCGGGTCATTTGCACGGATCCGTGGAATGGTACCTCCTGGATTTTCCGGAGACCAGGCATCAAGGATCTTGTTCCATCTATTGTATCCTTGTTCTGCACCGTTAAGTGTAGATTCTTTAAATGCATGGAATAGCTTTACACCAGCCACACCTTGCAGGAACAAGCTAAAATCAAAGTTCTTATAGTTTAGGTTGGTTGTAAATCCATAAGTGATCTTTGGAAATGCACTGCCTCTGTATTCGCGGTCCTTGTCATCAATCAGACCATCATTGTTTAAATCTACAAACTTAAGATCACCTGCTTTAGCATTTGGCTGAATCGCTTTTCCGTCCTTTGCATAAGCCGTTGCTTCAGCATCCGACTGGAAAATACCTGCTGTACGGATTAACCAGTACGAATACAAAGGCTGACCAACAGTGGAGCGGTACGGACTTAAAACACCTCTCCAGCTGTCTCCATCTCCCCAATAAGATAAAGGGTTATTGTCGATGATCTGGATCCTGTTTTTTAATGTAGCGAAGTTTCCGCCAAATTCATAGGTAAAGTCTCCTGCTTTATCCTTCCATGAAGCAGAGAATTCAAGGCCTTTATTGCTGATCTCTCCCTGGTTGATGAATGGTCTGCCTAATCCATAAGTATTTGGCCATTCACTATCCTGTTGTTTGATCAGATCGTAGGTTAATTTATCAAAGTAATCTGCAGTAACGTTCAGTCTTGATTTTAAGATGCTGATGTCAACACCAATATCTGTCTGTCTGGAAGTCTCCCAGGAAAGATCCAGGTTTTTACGGCTGTCAATATACAGGGTTTGGCTTTGAGGTGCACCATCACCAATTTGGTAGGTATTGTTACCGCTTAGTGTGGAATATCCGTAATAACGGCCAATAGACCCTAAGTTACCGATCTTACCCCAACTGGCCCTAAATTTCAACAGGTCTATTCCTTCAACTTTAAAGAATGGTTCTGAACTTAGTTTCCATGCTGCCGTTACACCCGGCAATCCTTTGGCACGATTGCCTTCAGGAAGCCTTCCTGCAATATCATACCGGTAACTTCCCGTAAGGAAATAACGATCAGAATAGCTGTATGACAAACGGGCAACATAAGAGTTGTTACGGTCTTTCCAGTCGCTGTCTCCAGGGCGGTCTGCACTGAATACCGCAGCATTTTGAAAGAACTGGGCCCATTCTTCTTCATTAACAAAGCCTTGTGCCCTTGCACTGAAGCCACGTGCTCCCTCTTCCTGCGAAGTCATGGATGCCATTGCACCAATGGAATGCCCGTTAAACTGGCGACTGTAATTCAGGGTATTTTCCCAGATCCACTGGTAACCACGACCGGTAGAATAAGACAAATAATTCTGGCTTACCGGTTTACCTGGTTCTGTTCTTAATGGCTCAAAGTTTTTATACAGGTTGCTATTCTGTCTGTACGAGAACCTGGAAAGGAAACTTAATCCTTTAACAATATCCGTTACATTTAATTCTGTTGCCGATTGAAGATCACTGCTTTTATTAAAAGGCTTGTTTCTTAATAAGGTAGCAACCGGGTTAATGGCATCGCCATGGATCCCTAAATATTGGGAATCTCTTGGTCCTACACCACCAAAGGTTCCATCTGCATAATAAGGTGTTGCAGAGCTTGGCATGTAAATAGCCGAAAGAATGGTACCGCTATATCCACCGGATGTGGTTGTACCCCTATTGTCGTTGTTATTCCAAAATAAGTTCTGGCTTATTTTTAAGTGTTTGTTAAAGGTATAGCTGGTGTTAAAACGAAGCGACAGGTTTTCATTATATGTGTTTAACAATGTACCTTCTTCACGCTCATAACGGCCCTGCAATAAAGTCTTAAAATCTTCCGTACCACCATTGATGCTCACATTGTGACGCTGAATGATGCCTGTGCGGAAAATCTCGTCTACCCAATCCGTGCGGTTAACCTGTGCATATGGGTTCTTTGCTGCATCCCATCCATCCAATGGATTAAGACCCGCATTGGTATAGGCAAGGTTAGATACCCTCGCCTCTTCTTCAGCAGTTAAGGCTTTAGGCAATTTCCATGCTGTTTTTGTACCGGTAAAACCAGAATATTCAATATAGGTCTTCCCTGCTGCTGCTTGTTTGGTCGTAATCAATACCACACCTGATGAACCTGCAAAGGCTCCGTAAATTGCTGCCGAAGCCGCATCTTTAAGGATGGTGATCGATTCTACATCTGCCGGGTTATAAGGTGCATTTGGTACACCATCCACAACATACAATACACTTTCACCGCTTCTTGAACCCATACCCCTAATGGTTAAGCTGGGTGCACTGTTTGGGTGCCCGCCATTACTTACTGCCGTTACACCAGGAACCTTACCCTGGATCATGCTCTGTACGCTTAACACCGGTCTGTTTTTAATCTGCTGCATGTCTGGAACAGTAGAAACTGCTGCCGATAGATCCTGCTTTTTAACAGCCCCATATCCGATCACAACAATCTGATCCAGGTTATGCTGTTCTTCTTTAAGGATGATCGTAAAGCCGGATTTTGAACTTGCTGGTACTTCTTGCGATACAAATCCCAAATAAGAAATGATCAATATGGCACTATCGTCGATGTTGCTGATGCTGAACTCTCCTTTTGAATCGGTAACTGCACCCAGATCACGGCCTTTTACCTTAACCGTAGCACCAACCATAGGCTCGCCTTTTTCGTCGGTCACTTTTCCTTTGATATCCACAAATACAACCCTGGATATTTCTTTCTTACTTCCCTTTTTGGTGATGATGATGGTTTTATTATCAATCACGAAATCGAACGGCTGATCTTTAAAGCTTTGCTCCAATGCCTGAACTACAGTGACATTCTTAAAATCAATGTTCACTGGTTTCGCATTCCTTATTTCATTGTACTTATAAAAAAGGTAATACCCGCTTTGCTTTTCTATGCTGCTAAGCACCTGCTCAAAAGAGATATTCTTACCCGATAAACTGATATTTTGGGAATACACCTTTGCACTAAGCTGGAGGCAGGTAACCAATAGGAATACAGCTGTTAGTTTCATAATTAGAAACGTTTTAAATGATAAAAAAGGCGTTTTAAACGACATTTTACCATAAGAATTTAATTGCATACTTTTGTTCTGTTTGGATTAAATAATAGATTTCTGTCAAGAGATTTTGTAATCCTGCTCCCCTATGGGGATATAGCCGGGGGTGTTCGTAGCACTTCCGGTTTTTATAAGGATTGTTAGGGCTGGTAGCTATGCTTTCATAATTTATTTTTTTAAGTTAATTGGATCTGTTAATTCAATTTTTCACAATGATCTTCCGCCCTTCCACCGTAAAGTTCAGCTTACTTAAACGGAGTACATTTAATACATCAGATACATCTTCGCTTCGTTTAATCTTCCCTACATATTCATCTTCAGGTATTGTTCCTGAGTATTCAACCTCAACATCATACCACCTGGAAATCTGCCGCATCACCGTTTTAAGGTCCTGCCGGTTAAACTTGAAATAGCCATTTTTCCAGGCAACAACCATTTCTACGTCTACTTCCGTAATTCCTTTAAAATATCCTGAAAGGGTAATTGCCGACTGCTGACCTGGTTTAAGAATATTTGCTTTTTGATCCGGCCCACTTACCTTTACACTTCCTTCCAGCAAAGTGGTTTTTATTTCAGCCTCATCCGAATAAGCGTTGATATTAAAATGAGTTCCCAACACCTCTACCTGCTGAATTTCTGTTTGTACAATAAATGGCTGTGCTTTCTTTGCAACTTCAAAATACACCTCTCCTGTCATCTCTACCCGGCGTTGAGCCCCGGTAAAGGAGGATGGGAAACGGATGGAAGATGCCGAATTAAGCCAAACTTTTGTACCATCGGGCAAGGTAAGTTTGTACTGGGTTCCTCTGGGGGTTACCACAGAATTATAAGCTTCAGTTGGTTCATTTACAGAATCCATCATCTGATAAATAAGCTGTTCATCTTTTTCATCATCGAGGACCACCTTTGAACCGTTTGCCATAGTAAATATGGCTTTATTTACTCCTGGTGTAATGGGCAAAGAATTTCTGGCACTGGCATTATCAAGCGCGCTATTAACTGCTCCCTTGTTTATAAATAAATAAGCTGCGAAAGAAACAACAACCAGGCAGGCTGCTGCACTGATTAATCGGATCAACGAGATGCTGTTAAAGACCGGGGTGTTACCAAATCCTTTACCATTTGATTTTATATTTATTGGCTTGGCAAGATATGAACGGCTTTTCAATGAATCATTTTCCTGGTCTTTCTTAACGTCTGCCATAATTTGATTACGAATACTGCTTTTTAATTTCTCTTTATCATCGGCATTCATATTTTCGAGAACATTCTCCCTGGCATCAAATGAGTTATTATATGCATCAAGGAATTGTTTCTCTTCCGGAGTAGCCGTACCAGCCCTGTACTTAGACAGGATCTTGAGGAATTGCTCTTTTTCTAGTTTGTGGTTTGATGGCATATATAGATATGACAGCCGAAATTGAAAAAGTCCCACGAAGAAATGAATAAAATGAATATTGGGGTTTTATATTCTTTTTCTAACTTTATACCAGAGAGCGTTAATATGGGGGGTTCATCGAAAGGTGGCCCCTCTTTTTATTTCTAAAGTATAGATTCCCGAAGATGGATCAGGCTTTTTCCCAATTGATTTTGGACGGTTTTACGGGATATCCCTAATTTCTGAGCGATCATCGTTGTGGTTTCATCTTGCTGAAAACGCATCCGAAAAATGATCTGCTGTGAACTTGTCAATGTTTTGAGTAACGCTTCGTATGTTCTAAGCAGTTCCTTTCTTAATAATCCAGAATCTGCTTGTTCCGTTGCGGCTTCTGTTTCAATTAACAGGTCGCTTACGGGTATATATTTTTTTTCTTTCTCAAACCAGTTGAATACTGCATTTTTTACGGCTGTATGTAAATAGGCCGGCAGGTTTTCTATTTTAACAGATTGCCTGTTATTCCACAATTTAAGAAATATTTCCTGGGTAATGTCTTTTGCCTGATCGGCGTCATTCAACCTTTTATAGGCATTGGCGTATACTACTTCCCAATATTTAGTGTACAATATATCAAATGCATTACTGCAATTGTTATGCAGTTGAAGTAAATGGTACTTCTCGTCATGATTAGATATGTCTGTGCTATGCATTAAAAGATCAAATAATAGTCGTTAAATCCTGAGCAAAAAAAGTCTATTGCTATTAAGTAAAGATTATGCAACTATTATTTTTTACGACCGATTTACGGAAAGAAATGGACTGATTTGAATCAAAAATTTCACTATTTAAGTAAACTTTAATCCAAAAGAAAGGATTAATTCACAAAATAATAGCTTTTTTCACGCGTAAAAGGACTTTTAACTTGCTCATCTAGGGTGTGTCTTTCAACAACTGCTTCATTCTCAAAATGATTTCGGCTATCCATATCACGGAGGCCGTACGTTTAAAGAACAAAATGATGAATGGCCGCTTGATACTTTGCTGTAAATGCCTCCACATCAGTATTTCTTCTGCTTCCACTTCTTCCAAACTAAGCGGACTGGATTTTGTAGATTGTTCCAGATACCAGGATTCCAATATCGCATTCTCGGCATCAGTACTCGTCCCATTCAGGTATCTTTTTATCAATTCTGATACGGCATCTTGTCCCATGATATATAGGTTTATATATCAAGACGGCAAACGCAAAGAATAGTACTAAGAAAACATTAAATCAATTCAGTAAAATAGTAAATAGATGAGAAAATTAAAGAGGCCCAATTTCTTTCTTAAGATCTTAAGTGCGCTTGAAATCTGATTTTTTACGGTTTGTTCAGAAATATCCAATCGTTCAGCAATTTCTTTATTTGATAAATGCTCTTTTCTGCTTAGCTCAAATACCGTTCTCATCTTTGGAGAAAGAAAGGAGATCTCTTTCTCTATGATTGCCTTCAATTCTTTAGTACGGATCAAATGATCGGTTTGAGTTACCCCGATATTTATAAAGCGCTGTATGGATTCAACATATTTGGATTTTACCTTTTGATGAACAAGCATGTCAAAAATTCTATTTCGAATGCTGGCGTATAGAAACCCGGCAAAATTATGCTGGATGATGAGCGTAGAATGGTTATCCCATAACGCAGTAAAAAGTTCCTGAACAACATCCCTTGCCTCCTCATGGTGATTAAGAAGCTTATAGGCATGGATATATAGTATCCGGTTATACCTCAAAAATAATTCGCTAAAAGCAACATGGTCAGATGCCTTTAACAAAGTGCATAACTTAACATCAGAAAAAGTCTTATAATCATCTACCGGCATAAAAAGCGTATTGAATAACGGATATCAAAATGATACGTTAAGGTATAATAGAATTGACCATTACTGATCGGAAAATAAAGGATTTGATTGGTTTTTGAATATTAAAGTATTTATAGTATCTCATTTAATTGATTAATTACAATGAGCCTTTTAGATTGCATTAACTGCTAAAATGCTATAAGGCCCGGGGCAGTAGTTCTTATTGACTGACCAGGTTCTCCGTAGGAAGGGGAGGAACAGTTTTAACACTGTTCAGGACGCAATCAATAAGCTGCCCCGGCCTCATAACGTATGTTATAGGTGGCCGGTGCCCACTTATTCCTCGCGCCCCATGAAATTCCTACATAACCCGGACGAGTTCTAAGTGAACACCTTCATATCATTCGATATTTGGTGTTATGTTTAACAATGCTAAGGTAAATATAATTTTTGATATAGCGGTAATAAATTACCGCAAAAATAAGCTAAAAAATAAAAGATTGTAATAAATTACAGAATTTCTCAAAAAATTCCAACATATGTAATAACAATAGAAATACAACTTAGTGAAAATCAGAATAATTAAATTAAACACCACGCGCTGCTTATTATTAAATATTAATCAACATAATTAATAATAATAGTATTAATTTTAAGTGCAATTCTAATTAACATGCAATCCTCCAAATGAATTAACTGACAGGTTATAATCAATCTACATTCCTGAATCTTCTCCGTACTACATACAGCATAAATCACCTTAATTTGAGTTTCATTAACCCCGCTGCCTTTGTATAACCACCTTCAGATCCGTCTACAAAGTGGATGTGATCGTCTTCCAGGTTGCGTACATAGCATGACATCACAGATTCCCTGCTTACATAAAGGCCGTACAAAATTTCTCCCTGCTCTTCTAACGCATCAAGCGACTTTTGTAATAATATCCGTTGTGTTTCCGTACCGGATATAACCGTATTGATCCGTCCGTCTATCACCAGTGTATCAGACATTTCTACCAGGCTGTTCAGATAATTCTTCCCGCTTTCTGTATTAAAATAGATATATCCGTATAAGGTAATAAACCAGTTTTGAAGAAGTTTAAAGATCCTGATCTTACCCAATTTGGCCAGCATCTCTACACGAAAACTATTAAAACTGGTTTTAAGCTTGAGCTTAGGGACTGAGATGGGCTGCCTTTTTTCTGGTGAACCATAAATTTCATCAATGTGGGATATCACTTTGATAAAGGCTTCAGATTGCTTAGCACCCTTAGCCGCAATAGCCAATAAAGTAACCACCTCGAAATTACTTTCCGGAGGAGCAATCTTGTCCCAGCGGCATTGCATTCCACTTAGATCCAGCTCTTCTGTTGATGCTTCAAAATCGGCACGCAGATAGTTTTCACCTTTGATCAGTTTCTCTGCAAAACTTAGTCCGTTACCCAAAACTACCGGTACGGCAAAGGCACCTGACCGCCTGAGCTTGCTGATCCTTAATTCCTCTCCATGCTCATACAGTTTGGTTACCGGTACGGTTCCAACCCGAAGGGTCAGATTAAAATTAGCCAGGGTATTTGTTTCATATAAAAGCAGTGCCCGCATGGATGCATCCATGATCAGTGGCGGCACCAGGAAAGTCGCCCCATCTCCCCCAAAGAAAAAAGGAATGGTTATCCCCGCTTTAAAAGCAATATTAAGAACAGTAACAATACTGCCTGTAGCAATGAGGTTAACCGTTTCATGCAGACCATTAAGCACGGCACTTGTCGAATTTTTAATGTCAGTAATGATCACATGCCAATCGGCAGGAACGACATTAAAAAATGCATCATCACCAAACAGATCACGAAGAGGAACGTCGTTTGCGGGTAATTCCGAATAAAATTGATTGGTGATTGTCGACATAGTCAAGTTTATAAAAAAAGCCCGGTCTACTTACGTAAACAGGGCTCTATAAGATTAATATCCGTTAACGAATACATGTGGGCTTTTTTTATAGCGTCCGGATTTTAATATTTCTCCATTGGCTGGATCCAGGGTGCTCCTGTAAGGCGATCTTACCTTTGTTTACTTTAGCAAAATTGGCGAACATATTGCCTTTAAATTTACTGTTAGTAATAAGCGCATTCCAGGCTTCGCTACCAATTTGTCCGTCAAATGTTTTAATTCCGTTTAACCAGAAAGTTAAGTGCCCTTTATTTTGGATCAGTTTAACCTGGTTCCATTCACCAACCGGTTTAGGTTTAGAAAGACTGGCATCACCAGACATATCATATAATAAACCTGCAAGGTGATTTTCCTTTTTATTATCATCGGCATCTATGTTATCAAGAACCTGCATCTCAGGACCTGTCATCCAGGTATATGGGAATTTTTTATCTTCCTGAATATTGAAAATAATCCCGCTGTTACCACCTTTAGAGATCTTCCATTCCAGGTTTAACTCATAGTTTTCAAACTCTTCATTCGTAACGATGTCGCCACCGCCTCTGCGTTGTGTCTCATCAAATACGATCGCTCCTTCTATTACCTTCCATTTAGCACCAACAGTATCTTTAAGATAAGTGTGCCATCCTTTGGTTGTACTTCCGTCAAACAATAGCTTCCAGCCTTGTTTAATTTCTTTTTTAGTAAGGGTATTTGGCTTTTGGGCCATACTTGCACTGCAGAATAATGCCAGTATCGTAAAAATAATCAGGTTCTTTTTCATTTGTTTTATGTTTTTGAATGTCCGAAGGTAATAAATAGTAAACATTTCTTTTACCATCACTTAAAATTAGTCAAATCTGTTACAGAACTTGGATTTAATCAGACCCCAATTAATAATTGAAACAATATACGACGCAAATGCGTTTTGTACTCAGTTAAATTATCCCTCTACTAAAGCGCAATGGCTAAAGAAATTAAAGCGATCAAATGTCCGCAGTGCGGAAGCACAGCCAAAACAGAAATAAGACCAGAAGTTTACCGGTGTACCAGCTGTCAGACTGAATATTTTCTGGACGACAATAACATTACCGTAAATTATAACCACAATTACAATCATAATTATCCAAATAATTCAGGTCTAACACCATATCCTAAATTAAGAAAAACACTAAATATTGTTAGCCTGGCATTTGGGATTCTTTTTCTAACCGTATTTGTCATCTCTCTTCTTACAAAAGATAAAACCACTTCCGGTTATGTAACCGCATCTGCTGATGGTAATGAAGAAAAGGAATTCGATGCTTCTACTTATGACGTTTATCCAATGCTGCATTCAGAAACCTTAAACCCAATGGCAATGGCTGTAGAAAACAGGGATTACAATGCGGAAGGTGACAAAACAAAAGATGGCTTGTACGTTGCTTTTTATGATGTGCTGACCAAACAACAAATTGGTGAACAGAAAGTAGGGAATGACGATCTAAGCAGTTCAGACATAAAAGTAAAAACATTTTCTGATGGCAATACCTATATCATTGTTGGGAATATATTATATCAGGCAGACCGAAAAGCCGGTAAACTTACCGATGTTGGAAAGCTATGGTTTGCATCAAAAACTGAACTTCAGGTGGGCATAGCTACTGCAACTTTTATTTATGATGATTATGGCGATGGTCTGATCCTGATGACCAATGACGGTAAGAAACTATATTACTATCCGCTGGTAAAGAAATTATACAGTGAAGATGAACTCGACCGCGCTCAGGAAGGGTTTGATTCCTTATTGCCGGGCTCTAAAGAGAAAGACTATTTTACATTTACAAAGGAAAGCACCGACTTTTCAAATGAAAAGATCCAGTTGTTAAAAATCCGGTATAAGGATAATGTTGGCGGCCCAAAAGACATGGTCGAAAAACCATCCTGGCGAAAGGATTATGGTGGTTCTGGCATCTTCACAGATCGTGATCCATATACTAAAGAGCTGATCGGTTCTCCTGCTGAGAGCCGGATCATAAGTTGGAAAGATTTTACTCCCGGAAGATCCTACTTTTCTCCGGATGTTGTATTTGACGATGGCAGCTCTTTGCTAATTCAGTTTAAAGCGGATGCAAATCCTAAAAGTCCATATAAGATCCAACAACTAAATACCAGCACCAATGCTGCAGAGTGGACCTTAACCCTAAATGATGAAGAGAATTTCAGCAAGGTCATTAAATATAAAACCGGGTATCTGGTCGTTACCAGACAGGATAGCATTAAACTACTTGACTTTAAAGGCCATAAAAAAACCGCTTTTAAAATTAATTAACAACCAACATAACCGCATCCTATTAAGGATAGCATAAAAAAAATAAAATATGGGATTAGGAGATTTTTTCAGAAAACAGCTGCGTACCGTTATTGAATGGAAAGACCAGCAACCAGATCTGTTGTTGTACAAATTCCCTGTACCTACTTCAGAGATTAAAGACAACAGTCAGCTGCTTATTTCTCCAGGCCAGGGCTGTATTCTCGTTTATGAAGGCCAAATCAAAGATGTACTTAATGAGGAGGGTTTATACACTTTAAATACAGACAATTTACCATTTATTACAAACCTGATGAAGTATATGCAGCTATTTGAAAGCGAGCATAAAACACATCTGTATTTTTACCGCAAGGCGGACAGTGTAAACCAGCCATGGGGAACGCCATCTCCGGTAAAATATCTGGATAGTGAATATAAAATCCCGGTTGAACTCGGTATTTATGGTAATTACAGCATGCGGATCTCCGATCCATTGCTTCTTTTCAAAGAAATTATCGGTTCTAAGGATATATATTCCACAGCTGATGCCAAAGACCTCCTCCTTTCCCGTTTACCACAAACCCTTATTTCGCATTTGGCACAGGCAAAACTATCTTATATTGACATTGATGCACAGCTGATGGTCCTTGCTGAAGCATTAAAGGAAAAACTAAATTCAGAATTCACAAAAGTGGGACTCGAATTAAAAGACTTTAAGATCCAGGGAACTTCATTTGACGTTTCAACACAAGAGCGCATGAACAGAATTGCCGATATAACTGCCGATAGCAGGGCTGCTTCAGAAGGCGGCTTGACTTACCTGGAGATAGAAAAACTTAAAGCACTCCGTGATGCTGCAAGAAACGAAGGCGGTCTGGCAGGTGCCGGGTTACAACTGGGCTTCGGAATGGAGATGGGTAAAGTTTTAGAAGACAAAAAAGAAGAAGTTACGGCTTACGATCCCAAAGCAGATCCTGTAGTTCAGCTTCAAAAGCTAAAATTACTGCTTGATGAAGAGATCCTTACCCGGGAAGAGTTTGATGCAAAAAAGAAAGAGATCCTAAGTAAGATGTAATTTCTATAGTAACTTTAAAATTATACCTTTATTTAAATATAATCTATTTAAATACGATATAGTTAAATAATGAAAAAGATATTACTTAGCCTGATGCTCTCCGCTTCTGTATTGCTGGTCAATGCCCAGGCTTCCAAAAATGAACAAAGCAAGGTACAGGAAAGCATTGTTAAATTCTTTGACGGACTTTCGGAACTTGACGCTGCAAAATTAAAAATGTACTCTACAAATGATTTTATGTTATTGGAAAATGCAGAGGTCTGGAACCTCGATTCACTGACAAAGAATTTTGAACAGTATAGATCAAGGAACATGATCCGGGTAAATTCATTTGATTTTATAAAAACTGAAGTGACCGGAAAAACAGCATGGGTGGCTTATCACAATTCTGCGGCGATTAAAATTAAAGATCGTGACGTCAAAATTAACTGGCTTGAAAGCGCAGTATTGGTCATGGAGGGTGGCATTTGGAAAATAAAGCTCATGCACTCTACCGTTGTGCCCAAACCTAAATAACAGATTGACAACAAAATATGCCAATTACAGCGAAATATTAGGCATTATTTGCAATATTAAAATATTTTTTAAACTAGAGGCGAAAATATTTGATACATAGAGTTTTAGTTTTTATATTTGTAAAAATTAATATATAATATAATGCAACAAGGAACAGTAAAATTTTTCAATGAGACTAAAGGTTTTGGATTTATCGTACCATCTAATGGCGGTAGCGAAATCTTTGTACACGTTTCAGGCTTAATCGACAGCATTCGTGAAAACGATACGGTAAGCTACGATGTAGAAGAAGGCAAAAAAGGCCTGAACGCGGTAAATGTTAAAGTAATCTAAGGATCAATACATAAATCGTACGAAACACCCACCTCGTGGGTGTTTTTTTTTGCCCTCTTTTTTGTAATTATTTGATTTTAATAAGTTTTGATTTGAAAAGCATATTTTCATTCATCAACTAAGGAATAGATTTGTAGTGTAAAATAAACACTAAGTAATCGCATATCCTTAAAAGATCAAAGATGCCCAAACTATCTTTATATACTATTGTTCTTTATTTTTTTCTTTCCGGTGCGGTATCTGCCAGGGCTCAAACCTTAAATTTAAGGACCGCCATTGAAACTGCACTTAAAAATTACGGCACCATAAAAGCCAAAGAAAACTATGCAAATGCATCAGGAGAAGGCATTATACAAAGCAGGCGCGAATATCTGCCCAACTTTACCCTGTCTGCCCAGCAAAGTTTCGGAACCATAAACGGACAAAACGGACCACTGGCCGCCCTCGGTGGAAACGTTGCATCATCTGGCCCAGGCCTGTCTGAGCAAAATTGGAATGCTGCATTTGGTGCGTTATACCTCAGCAATATCAATTGGGACTTCTTTACCTTTGGAAGAGCAAAGCAGCGGATAAATGTTTCAAAAGCAGTCTTTAAACGGGACACGGAAGATCTGGAACAGGAAAAATTCCAGCATCAGATCCGTGTCTCCGCAGCCTATCTGAATCTTGTTGCCGCGCAGCGGTTAACCAGATCGCAAAAAAACAATCTCGAAAGGGCCATCATCTTTAAAAACAATGCCACCGTTCGCGCTGCCAATGGCCTAATTGCCGGCGTAGATTCATCGCTGGCCAGCGCAGAAGTATCAAGTGCCAGGATCGCATTTACCAAGGCCAGAGATATTGAGCAAGAACAAGCCAACAAACTCGGCATCCTGATGGGTATAAATGTGACTGAACTTACCGTTGATACCGGGTCCATCAACCATGTTCCCAAGCTGCTCAGCACTGCCGATACCAGCACCGACCTGAGCACCCATCCGGTTTTAAAATTTTACAGGGACCGCGTAGCACTGAGTAACGAGCAAATGGACTATTATAAAAAACTGATGTATCCTACCTTCACCTTTATTGGCGTACTTCAGGGCAGGGGCTCCGGCTTCAGGGCCGATTACCTGTTAAATCAAAATGAGTTTACACGGAACTATGCCGATGGCATAACCCCTACCCGTACCAATTACCTGTTTGGGATTGGTTTGAGCTGGAACTTAACCAGCATATTGAGGAACACCCCCCAGGTTAGGGCACAGCGCTACATTTCAAACGGCTTAGAAAACGAATATGAACTGGTTAACCAGCAGTTTCATGCGCAACTGGCATTGGCAGACAATAAAATTAAAAATGCAATGGCCAACTACCTCGAAGCACCAGTTCAGGTAAAGGCAGCATCTGATGCCTACCTTCAAAAAAGCGTACTTTATAAGAATGGCTTAACAACCATAGTTGACCTTACACAGGCCCTTTACACCCTCAACAGGGCAGAAACCGACCGTGACATTGCCTATACCAATGTATGGCAGGCCGTATTGCTTAAATCTGCTGCCCTGGGTGATTTTAACGTTTTTATTAATGAATTTTAGTCCAGCATAACCATGAATTTAATCCGTTTTGCCCTTCGTAAGCCCATCTCCATCATGGTTTTTGTTGCAGGCCTGCTTTTCTTCGGCATCAATGCCATGAGAACCATCAAAGTAGATATCCTGCCACAGATGAATCTGCCGGTAATCTACATTGCGCACCCTTTTGGTGGCTATACACCAACACAAATGGAGTCTTACTTTGGTAAAGGCTACATCAATATCCTGCTATTTGCCAATGGTATAAAGACCATTGAAACCAAGAATACCCAGGGCCTGATGCTGATGAAGCTTACCTATTATGAAGGAACAAACATGGCACAGGCTGCATCTGAGCTTAGTGCCTTATCTAACCGTGCCCAGGCTATTTTCCCAGCCGGATCACAACCTCCTTTTATCATCCGGTTTGATGCCTCGTCCCTGCCCGTTGGCCAGCTCGTACTCAGCAGCCCCATTAAAACCAATAATGAACTGCAGGATATTGCCAATACCTATGTACGTTCCTCCTTTACTTCCATACCTGGCCTGCTTTCACCTGCACCATCCGGAGGTAGTCCGCGTACCATAGAGATCAATGTAAATCCGGGTCTGATGCGCTCCCACAACCTGACCATAGACCAGGTGATTGAAGCCATCCGGATCAACAACCCCACCTCTCCTCCCGGAAATGTCCGCATAGGAGATATAAACTACCTTACCCCTACCAATTATAACATAAAAAAGGTTAAGGACTTTGAAAGTATTCCACTGTTTAAAGGAGGCGTTCAGAACCTATACCTTCGCGATGTAGCTACGGTAAAAGATGGTGCCGATGCAACCGTAGGATACGCACTCATTAACGGGAAGAGATCGGTATATTTAAATATAGCAAAATCTGCAGATGCCTCAACCTGGGAGGTGGTCAACAAGCTTAAAGAAAACTTGCCTGCCATTCAAAGTACCTTACCGGAAGATGTAAAGCTGACCTATGAGTTTGACCAGTCCATTTACGTGATCAATGCCGTAAAAAGCTTAATCAGTGAAGGTGTAATCGGAGCTGTATTAACCGGATTAATGGTCTTGTTATTTTTAGGCGATAAACGTGCCGCCCTGATTGTAATCCTCACCATACCAACCTCAATCATTGCCGGTGTGCTCTTCATGAAACTATTTGGACAAACCATCAATATCATGTCGCTCAGCGGACTGGCCCTGGCCATTGGCATCTTAGTGGATGAATCCACCGTTACCATAGAAAATATCCACCAGCATTTTGATATGGGTAAACCCAAGGCACTGGCCATTTGGGATGCCTGCCGTGAAATTGCATTCCCCAAATTACTGATCCTGTTTTGTATCCTTGCAGTATTTGCTCCAGCCTTTACCATGTCTGGTATACCCGGGGCCTTATTCTTACCCTTAGCCCTCGCCATAGGTTTTTCTATGGTCATCTCATTTTTATTGTCGCAAACTTTTGTTCCGGTCCTTGCCAACTGGCTGATGGTTGCGCATCCCAAAAAACATGTAAAAACAGATCCATCTATTACTGATGATGAAGACGAGTTTAACCAAACCGGTTTAACACTCGAATCGGAACACGCGACTTTTGAGCAAAAGAAGATCCTTGTTGAACGCGAAGATTTTAATGATGACGGAAAAATCACGTTGTTCGACCGGTTTAGAAACTGGTTCATGCGTTTCCTTGACCGGATATTTGTTTTTCGAAAAGCAGCAGTATTGGTTTACCTGGTATTGATCATTGGGGCAGCCGCACTGCTGTTATTAAATATTGGCCGTGATGTATTGCCTAAAGTTAATTCCAGCCAGTTTCAGCTTCGCATGAGAGCACCAGACGGTACCCGTTTAGAGCGTACTGAAGAAAAAGCAAATATGGTATTAAGCCAGATCAAAGAAATTGCGGGGCCGGAGCATATTGGTATTTCATCAGCCTATGTTGGTCAGCATCCGGCACTCTTCTCTGTAAACCCGATCTACTTATTTATGGCAGGCCCGCATGAAGCCGTGTTCCAGGTTTCACTTAAAGATTACCATGAAGATATGGACGAGTTTAAAGACCAGTTAAGAGCGCGGGTAAAGAAAATAGATCCGCATCTTAAAATGTCATTTGAACCCATAGAACTTACGGATAAAGTACTGAGCCAGGGATCTCCAACCCCGGTTGAGATCAGGATTACCGGCAGAAATAAGAAACTGAATGAAGAATATGCCAACAAACTGGTAACCAAATTAAAGGCGGTGGAGTATATGCGCGATGTGCAGATTGCCCAGTCCACCAAATACCCGGCTTTAAATATTGACATTGATCGTGTTAAAGCGGCTCAGCTTGGTGTAGACCTGGGCGACATTTCAAGGTCACTGATTGCGTCAACCTCTTCATCCAGGTATACAGAAAAAAACAACTGGCTGGATGAAAAAGTAGGCCTTTCCTATGGTGTACAGGTACAGGTACCTTTTAACCAGATGAACAGTATAGAAGATCTTGGTGAGATCCCGGTATCGAGAAATAATAGCAGACCGGTATTGAGTGATGTAGCAACCATTACTGCAGATACTACTTATGGTGAGAATGACAACCTGGGTGCCATGCCCTACCTTTCGATAACAGCAAACTTGAATAAAACAGATCTTGGTACAGCCAATGCCGCTGTTAAAAACGCCATAGATGAGATTGGCGAATTGCCGAGGGGATTAAACATTGAGGCCATTGGTATGGGCAAGGTGCTGGATGAAACGCTGAGCAGCCTGCAATCCGGATTACTGATTGCCATTGTAGTGATCTTCCTCATGTTGTCGGCAAATTTCCAATCCTTCCGGGTGCCGCTTGTGATATTAGCCACGGTACCGGCAGTAGTATTGGGTGCTTTATTGCTGCTTACCATCACCGGGTCAACACTCAACCTGCAGTCATACATGGGAATTATCATGTCTGTAGGGGTTTCCATTGCCAATGCGGTCTTACTCATTACCAATGCAGAAGAACTTAGAAAGGTAAACGGAGATGCATTAAAATCGGCACGCGAAGCGGCAGGGCTAAGGTTACGACCAATCATCATGACCAGTCTGGCTATGATTGCCGGTATGCTGCCAATGGCGATAGGACATGGCGAAGGAGGAGATCAGGTATCACCGCTGGGAAGGGCTGTAATTGGTGGTCTTATTGCCTCAACATTTGCTGTACTATTTATACTTCCGCTGGTTTTTGCATGGGTACAGGGAAAGGTTTCTACCACATCACTTTCTCTCGACCCTGAGGATACGGAAAGCATTCACTACATTAAAGGATTAGATCATTAACAAAGGTTAAGCACATAAAAAGATGAATACAAGAATAAATAAAGCAGGATTTCTTTTAAGCATTGCCGCATCGGTATTACTGATCAGCAGCTGCCAGGAGGAAAAGAAAAAAACCACTGCAGAAAAAGTACCAGAGATTGAAACCTTTGTATTGAAAGAACAAAAGATGGCTACCTCACTAAAAATGCCTGGAGAACTGATTGCCTATCAGCAGGTAGACCTGTATGCAAAGGTAAGCAGCTTTGTAAAGACCTTAAAGGCAGACATTGGATCTGAAGTTAGCCAGGGACAGCTTTTAATGACATTAGAGGCACCCGAACTTTCATCGCAGCTTGCAGCCGCCGAGTCCAGACTTAAAGCACAGGAGGCGGTATATACAGCTAGTAAAGCAAACTACGATCGTTTATTTGAGACCAGTAAAACACCAGGTACTATCTCAAAGAATGACCTGGACCAGGCCATAGCCAAAAGAAATGCGGATTTTGCGCAGCTAAGTGCAGCCAGAGCTGCATTTAAAGAAGTTGGCAATATCCAAAACTACCTGGAGATTAGAGCACCGTTTAGCGGCATCATCTCTTCCAGAAATGTAAACCTGGGTGCTTTTGTAGGTCCATCCGGAAAGGGTTCTGAATTTCCCTTATTTACCCTGCAGGAACAAAAACATCTGCGCCTTGCAATCTCCATTCCGGAGATCTACACCGGATATCTTAAAACCGGAAATGAGGTAAGCTTTACAGTCAGATCTAAACCATCTGAAGTTTTCAAAGCTAAAATAATAAGATTGTCTGGTGCTTTAGACCAGCGTTTGCGTGCAGAAAGAGTAGAAATTGATGTATTTAATGCTGATAAACAGCTATTACCGGGAATGATTGCCGAAGTTTCTATCCCCTTACCGGCAATTAAAGGAACTTATTCTGTTCCTAAAACTGCAATTATTGACAGTGATGAAGGAATCTATGTCATTAAAGATGAAAACAATAAGGCATCGAGGGTTATGGTAAAAAAAGGAAGAGAAAGTGATGATAAAGTTGAAATATTTGGAGATTTAAAAGAAGGTGACCGCATAGTAAGTAAAGCCAGTGAAGAGATTAGACCGGGAACTGTAATCAAACCATAATTTTATAGTTACATTACAGTTACAATAAAAAATAATCCTGAAAATTTCCGCATTTTTAGGATGTGAAAAAGATCATGACCCTCAAGGAATTTTATGAGATGTTCTCCGTTAACCGCCCGGATGTTAGGATACCTAACTTAACGGACGTTGCAAACGTTGGGCATTTCAATGTATTTAAGCGACATGGTTATTGTTCCATAAACCCTACCCCTTTCAACAGAAGGGACTTTTATAAAATTAGTTTTGTAATTGGAAAGGGTGTACTTCACTATCCAAACCAACGTATTGAGATAGATGGCTGTGCCTTATTTATTACAAATACCACAATCCCCTATTCATGGGAAGCAACCTCTGAGTTTCAATCCGGTTATTTTTGTCTGTTCACGGAGAACTTTATCCGCCAGCGTGCCGAGCCTTTTAAAGATTCCATTTTAGGTAAGATCCAGGAAAACCCGGTATTCTTTCCCAATGAAAAGCAAAAACAGGATATCTGCACCCTTTTTGAAAAGATGATCACTGAAATGGGAGAAGATTACCTGTATAAGAATGACATGATCCGCAATTATATCAACCTGCTGATCCATGAAGCCATTAAGCTGCAGCCCAAAACCCCTGTTATCAGGTCTAACAATGCAGCTGCCCGCATTACTTCCTTATTCTTTGATTTGCTGGATCAGCAATTTCCCATTTATTCGAGTGACCATATCCTGGATCTAAGAACAGCAAATGACTTTGCAGCGCGTTTAAACGTGCATGTAAACCATTTAAACCACGCCGTAAAAGAAGTTACCGGTAAAACGACCTCTGAACACATATCGGCACGTATTGCCAATGAAGCCATTGCCCTGCTGCAGCATACCGACTGGAATATTGCTGAAATTGGCTATTGCCTTGGGTTTCAGTATCCGGCAAATTTTAACCTGTTCTTTAAACGCCAAACCCTGGCCATCCCTAAATCATTTAGGGAAAAAACTACGGAAACGCACCTTCGAAAGGTCGTTTAACTTAGATTTCCTGAGCTGAGGCAGATTCAATCCATCCGGTATTGCCATTTGGAAGCTCTACCCGGATCCAGCCCGCATCTCTTTTACTGATCTTTACTTTGGTACCTTCATGAATAACAAACAATGTTTTTTGATGATCTGCAGGTGCACTCTTTACATTAACGGTTCCGTTGAATACGATGGCCTGCTGGTGGCTGTCAAAATACCCCTGCTGCATATAACTAAATACGATAGCCAGTATGGCAAACACTAAGGCGGCCACACCGCTGTAAAATGATACTTTCTTTAGTGCGTAACTAACGGAGAAAAGGTATACAACAAGTAGTAAAAACCCGGTTATGCTCAACAATATACTCCACACAGATAAGGTTTTCAGAGAAAAGAAAAGCAATGCCGACCGTCCCCATTTAGAGAGAAAGAATTCCGGAACGGCTTCTATCTTATCTGTGATCTTAAGATTCGCAAACTGCAGGTTTACGGCAATATCTTCATCACCAGGTGCCAGTTTATAAGCCCTTTCATAATTTAAAATGGCCAGCGCAATTTCGTCTTCTTTATAATGTGCATTACCCAGGTTAAAATAAATTGCTGCAGAGCGGTAACCAGAATCCAGCACTTGCTGGTAGGCTTGCACGGCCTCTGTGTAATGGCCTTTTGCATAGTGTGCGTTTCCTTTTGAAAAAAGTTCTTCCTGCGTTTCTTTACCCAATGAGAACAAGGGTAATGTAATGAAAAACAGAACATATAAGTTACATTTCATAAGTTTATGCATTTTCGATGTCATTGATAATTTGTTTGGCCTTTTCGTATACCTGCTGCTCACCAGTACCTGATACAGGTGCATAGCGTGCCATTTCGCAGAGATCCAATGTTTCTATGAGCTGCGTGATCAGGCCTTCACTCATCTTTCTTTCCCGCAGCTGAACCGCAATATGATCTTTATTTAGCGCTGCAGCGGCAATGTTGAATTTATCTGCGAGATAACCATACAAGCCCCTGTAAATGGCTTCATAAAATGCTTTCTGATTACCAGCCTGCAATTGTTTTTGTGCCGTTTCCAAATGCTTTACAGCAAGTTTACCCGCTTTTCTTTCCTTTACAACCACCACATCCTTATTGTGTTCCCGATGCCATTTACGATACCCAAAGGCAGCAATGAACAGAACTGGTCCGGCTGCCAGTAGCATATAATAACCCAATGAGCCGAAAAAGTCGTCTCCGCTTTTAGTAAGGTCGCCTTCAGTCTTAATGTACCTGATATCTTTATCGATCATTTTCACATCCTGCTGACTGCCTGCAGGGAATGCAGCAACAGCTGATCCCGGAGCGCCTTTAGCTACTTTTAAATTAAACTCACTTCCCGTAAGGGTTATATATTTACGGCTAACAGGATTAAAATAAGAAAATTTATACGGCTCTATTTTATAATTACCCTGATGTCTGGGTATTAACAGGTACGTATATTCACGCGTACCAGATACACCGCTCACCGTTTCCGTAATCCGGTCATTTACTTTTGGATCGTACTTTTCCAGGTCGGCAGCAAATGTAATTTCAGGTGTTTTAAGTAATTTTAAATTCCCAGAACCGGTAATCCGGATGCTGTAGTTTAGGGCTTCATTGGCTTTAAGTTCAGTTTTATCCGCAGCAGTTAACAGTGCAAAGTTACCCACTGCACCCTGAAAACCTGCCGGCTTGCCCGCTTCGGGCAGTGGTTTAACATGAATGGCAATTGGGGCACTTTTAATCTTGTATTTTACATCCTCGTAAGAGCCAAAGAACAGATCAAAAGGATCATTGGATTTAGCTGAGGACTGTCTCACTACAAAAGTCATGGCAAGCGGATCTAAGGTAAGGTCTCCATAACGCTCCGGAAACAGGATGATCTCCTTAAGCAGGGCAACATTATACCTTGTTCCCTTATAAGTTTCCGTTGTCCACTTTACCGTTTGGCTGTTGTTTTTAATTTCCTGGCTCCAAAATCCATTAAAATCCGGCAGTTTATCCAATCCGTTGTCTACAATTTCAATATTTGTATACAGCTTATAACTCACCGAAAGCTGTTCACCCTGGTACACGTTCGACTTATTCGTTACGGCCCTGATAAATATGCGTTTTGAAATGTCTGTTGAATTACCTGTGGCAGGTGCATTAACTGGATCAGCAGCAGATTGATTATTTTGAGGAACAGCCCTGCCTTTGGTTACTTTAATTCTTAATGGAGCAGATCGGTATTGTTTTCCATTAGCGATGGCAATGGCCGGGCCAATGGCAAATTCACCTTCTTTAATGGGCACCAGGTAATAACTAAGTCCGATGTTAACACTGGTTACTCCATTAATGGACGACATGCTTGAAGATTGATTGGGACCAGACAATACCTGAAAGCCCCCAAATCCAGGAGGTTTAAAATTGTCAATGTTACCATTAGCTGTAAAGGTTACTTCAAAAGTTTCACCGGTAGCCACCTGCGTTTTACTCGCAGAAGCTACAAATTTTATATCCTGTGCAGCTGCTGCATTTGAGATGAACAGCAGGACCAACCATACATAGTATTTTATTTTCATAGGGCGGTAACTACCAATCTTTAACAATACGTCCCTTTACCCCTTTTGCCTTTTTATTTTTCAGCTTATCCTGGGTATTCTTTTCTTCATTCTTCAAGGCCTCCAGCATCCGTTCTGCATCTTCTTTAGACAGCTTGTCGGGTTGCGGCTGCTGTCCCTCGTCCTTTTTATCCTGATCTTTTTTGTCCTGATCCTTTTTATCTTTATTCTGATCCTGCTTATCCTTGTTATCTTTATTATCCTTGTTGTCTTTGTCCTGATCTTTGTTCTTGTCTTTATTCTGATCCTTTTTATCCTGATCCTTATTCTTGTCTTTGTTGTCTTTATTTTGCTGCTGTTGTTGTTTTAGCTTTTCCTGAGCATAGGCAAGATTATAGCGCGTTTCATCATCCTTAGGATTATTGATCAGTGCCTTTTTATAAGCATCAATACTTTCCTCCAGCTTGTTGGACTGAAACATAGCATTCCCAAGGTTATGATAGGCCTTAGCCTTTACGGCTTTATCATTTGATGAGGCCGCGATCTCTGTAAACTTCCGGGCTGCATTTTCAAACTTCTTTTGTTTAAACAGGGCATCTCCCAGGTTAAAATTACCGGTTACAGATTGATTATTTTTGGCTACCGATTTCATATAGCTGGCTTCGGCCTCTGCAAACTTCTTTTGTTCATAAAGCTTGTTCCCGGTATGGATATCCTTCTTCTCCTTTTGGGCGAAAACCGGAAAACCACAGCCTATGATAAAGACGATTAAGATATATTGCTTCATGACTTTTTTACTTCAAACAAATTCAGACCACTTAACTTTAAATTTTTGCGGTTGGATATAAAAAATTCAACCAGCAGCAGGATCAATGCAAAGCCGAGAAAGAACTGGAAACGATCTTCATAATTTTTAAATACTTTACTATCGAATGTTTTCTTTTCCATGCCATCTATTTGCCCCATAATGATATTTAATCCGCTATTGGCATTAGAAGCCCTCACATAAACCCCATCCCCGGCAGAAGAGATCTGCTTGCACATGTCTTCATTGAGTTTACTGATCACCGTTTTTCCGGCCTCATCTTTTCTAAAACCTACCGGGTTACCGTTCTGGTAGATTGGCAGCGGGGCTCCTTCCGGCGATCCCAGTCCAACAACATGCACTGTAACCTCCTTAGACCTTGCATTTTTTGCCGCCCCTACGGCATCATCTTCATGGTTCTCGCCGTCTGTCATGATGATCATCGCTTTACTGCCGCCATTTACAAAATCAAATGATTTCATCCCCATATTGATCGCTGCACCAATTGCAGTACCTTGGGTGGGTACAATGTCTGTGGTGATGTTATTTAAAAAAAGTTTGGCAGCAGAATAATCCGTAGTAATGGGTAGCTGCACATAGGCCTCACCGGCAAATATGATGATGCCTACCCGGTCATTGTGAAGGTTATCTATAAGTTGTGAGATTGCCCTTTTTGCATTTTCCAGCCTGTTGGGGGCCAAATCTCCGGCCAGCATACTGTTAGATACATCCAGCAGGATCATCAGATCAGCACCACTCCGCTTTGCTTCTTCAACCTTGGTGCCGATCTGCGGGTTGGCTATACCAACAACCAGCATGCCATAGGCAATCAGGAAAAATACAAACTTTATTCCCGGTCTTGAAAAAGAAACTTCGGGCATCATTTTTTTAACAGTAGACGGATCACCAAGTTTGGCGATGGCTTTTTTCTTCCAATAGCGAACCCTCAGATAAATGAGGATAAATATAGGCAGAGCGGCCAGTGCCCATAAAAATTGCAGGTGTTCAAAACGTAACATATCTTTAGGTTAAAGCTCCTTTAAACAGGGTATTTCTTAATAAAAACTCAATCAGTAAAAGAACAAGTGCAATCAGCGCAAAAGGCAGGAAGCGTTCTGTTTTCTTATGATACTGGGTAACGTCTATTTTTGCCTTCTCCAGTTTATCGATCTGGTCATAAATGGCCCTTAGCTTCTCGTTATTGGTCGCTCTAAAGTATTTACCACCGGTTAGATCAGCAATCTTGGTTAAGGTAGCTTCATCAATAGTTACAGGCACTTTTTGATACTGCGTTCCAAATGGAGTCTGAACAGGGTATGGAGCAAAACCCTTGGTACCAACACCAACAGTGTACACCCTTACATTCATTTGTTTGGCAATTTCTGCAGCCGTTATCGGCGGGATCGATCCTGTAGTATTGGTTCCATCCGTCAATAAAATGACCACCTTACTTTTAGCGGCGCTTTCTTTAAGGCGGTTCACCGCTGTTGCCAGTCCCATACCAATGGCAGTACCATCATCGATCATCCCGTTCTTAATATCCTGAAACAGGTTAATCAATACATCGTGGTCAATGGTTAAAGGACATTGTGTAAAGCTTTCACCACTAAAAACCACCAGGCCGATCCGGTCATCCGGACGGTTTTGTATAAATTCTGTAGCAATCTCCTTACTGGCTTCAAGCCGGTTGGGTTTTAAGTCTTCTGCCAGCATACTTCCCGAAATATCGGTAGCAATAACAATGTCGATACCCTCAGTTGTTGAATCCTGCCAGCTCAATGCAGATTGCGGTCTGGCCAATGCGGTAACCAGGGCAATGAGTGCCAGCGACCGCAGCGCAATACCATAATGCCTTAATACCAAGTATTTATTCTTTTTAACTTTTAAAAAGCCGCTTAACGCAGACATCCTTAGCGTTCCCTGCAGATTCTTATTCTTCCAGATGTACCATCCGATCATTACAGGGATCAGAAGGAGTAACCAGAAAAATCCCGGATTGGCAAATTCTATACCTCTAAATAAGTTCATCGTTATTTTGCGCTTTATTTCCGGGTAATGGTGTTATTTCTTTAGTCTTAGACACAAAGTTCAAGGCGTAGATCATGCTCTGCTCATTCTCTGCAAGATCTGGTTTGGCTTTAGCAAATTTCACAAGATCGGCCAGTGTAAGCATTTGCTTCAGCATGCCCCGCTCTTCTTTTCCAATTGCACTCTGTTTAAGAGCAGCAAAGATCTCTTCACTCGTTTGCTCAAGGGCCATAATACCATACCGCTTTTCAAGGTATTCACGAATAATATCGGTCAGTTCAATGTGGTATAACTTTACCTCGTCCTGTTCCAGCAATTTCTTTGACCGAAGCTGGTTTAACTTATCCAGGGCTTCTACATGAGGCGGAACGATTTCTTTTACTTTTTGCGGAACAGGTTTAGCCTTACGGATCTTTTTATAGTAATACCATACCGCAATAATGGTCAGTATAGCCACTGCGGCTAATACTACCAGCAGCCAGTTGTCCTTTAGCCAGTCCATAAAAGTATAGGATACCGCTAACGGCTGTTTGATATCATAAATTGATTTCGTGGTATCAACAGCTACACTTTTAACTTCCAAAGGCAGTGCTTCTGTAGCATAGGTGCTTCCCTGGTAATTAAAAGTCAACGATGGAACGGCATGAACACCCGCGTCAAAGGATGTTATGGTGTATTGCCTGCTGATTAACCATAGGGATGGGTTTTTCGGATCTTTTATCGTATCCGTTTTACCAGCTTCAACGATCTGGATCTTCGAAGACAAGGTATCTGCTAACGCAGGAAAACCAACAAGACCGTTAGCAGGTAAAAAAGCATTTAGCCGCAGGGTTGTTTGGTCACCAAGAACGATGGCAGACCGGTCTAATTTGGCTTCTACACGGATGCTTTGCGCAGTGCAGCGGTAACCCAGCATAAGCAGGCACAACAGCAAACACCAGCTCCAAGTGAAATATTGCTTCATGTTCTTATCTTCTGGCCTCACGTTTTTTAAATAATGTCATCAATGGTTTAATATAAGATTGATGCGTACCAATTTTAGTAAAATCGACCCCGGATCTTTTGAAAAGATCCCCAAGCCTGCCATTCCTTTCCAGTGCTGCAGATTTAAATGCATGTCTAACCTGCTGATCACCGGTGTCTACCCATGCCACTTCACCACTTTCCTCATCACGGATCGGAATGATCCCCAGATCAGGAAACTCCTCTTCATGGATATCATATAACCTTAATGCAACGAGGTCATGTTTCCGGTTGGCAATCTTGATCTCATTTTCAAAAGAACTGCTCATGAAATCGGAGATCAAAAAAGCGGTACATCTTTTTTTAATGGCACCTGTAAAATAGCGAAGTGCCTCAGCAACATTGGTACCGGTATGTTGTGGTTTAAAATTGATCAGTTCGCGGATGATCATCAGGATGTGGCTCCTGCCCTTTTTGGGCGGAATAAATTTTTCTACGATATCACTAAAAAAAAGAACACCTACTTTATCGTTATTTTGAATTGCAGAGAAAGCGAGTACGGCGCACAGCTCGGTAGCCATCTCTTGTTTTTGCTGCACCTGGGTACCAAAGTTCTTAGAGCCGCTTACGTCAACCAGCAACATCACGGTCATCTCCCTTTCTTCATCAAATACCTTTACATACGGATGGTTAAAGCGGGCGGTAACATTCCAGTCTATTGTTCTGATCTCATCGCCCACCTGGTATTCCCTAACTTCGCTAAAGGCCATACCGCGTCCTTTAAATGCAGACTGGTACTCTCCGGAAAAGATCTGGTTACTCAAACCCCGGGATTTGATTTCAATCTTCCTTACTTTTTTTAAGAGATCTTTGGTATCCATAAATTATGGTACTTCTATTGCATTTAATATTCCGGTGATGATCTTTTCTGAAGTTACATCTTCGGCCTCGGCCTCATAAGTAAGGCCAATCCGGTGTCTTAACACATCGTGACAAACAGCCCTTACATCTTCAGGGATCACATAACCCCGTCTTTTAATAAAAGCATACGCTTTTGAAGCCAGTGCCAGGTTGATACTTGCCCTTGGTGATGCACCAAAACTAATCAGGTTCTTATACTCGGCCAATTTGTACTGGTCCGGGAAACGGGTTGCAAAAACGATATCAATGATATATTGTTCGATCTTTTCATCCATATAAACCTCTCTAACTACTTTTCTGGCCCTGATGATATCATCAGGATGCAAAATAGCAGTCGGTTTTAGCATACCCTGCGGCGCAATATTGGCACGCATGATCTTTTTCTCATCCTCTTTCTTTGGATATCCGATCACTACCTTAAGCATAAAACGGTCTACCTGTGCTTCTGGCAGCGGGTAAGTTCCTTCCTGTTCAATCGGGTTTTGCGTAGCTAAAACCAGGAAGGGGTTGGGTAGCGGAAAGGTATTGTCGCCAATGGTAACCTGACGTTCCTGCATGGCTTCCAATAATGCACTTTGTACCTTGGCCGGTGCCCTGTTAATCTCATCTGCAAGGATAAAATTAGAAAATAACGGCCCTTTACGTACAATGAACTCTTCTTTCTTCTGGTTGTAGATCATGGTACCCAACAAATCTGCCGGAAGCAGATCGGGTGTAAACTGGATCCGGCTAAAGCCTGCATCAATAGTTTTAGACAGCGTATTGATCGCCAGTGTCTTTGCCAGTCCGGGAACACCTTCCAGCAAGATATGACCATCAGCAAGCAGGCCAATCATCAGCCGTTCAACCATATACCGCTGGCCAATAATTACCTTATCCATCTCCATAAACAGGAGATCAATAAAAGCGCTCTCCTTTTGTATCATTTCATTTAACGCACGGATATCTGTTCCGTACGATGAATTATCTGTAGCTTGATTTAATTCTTCCATTTACTTTTTTTTCGCTGCGAAAATTAGACAAACCATACTTTTTTAGCAAATGCAGAAGCATGGATAATTGTTAAAATATGTTAAATTATAAGCATCAACCCATATATAGAATTGATTATTATTTTTCATGCTAGCTGTTGCGTTTTATCAGCTGCTTACGTTTTATTCAGGCAAGCTAGTTAAATCCGGGAGGGGAGAACTTATCCACTTCTCTCCTGATTTATTCTTTTAGTATAGCTGATAAATTAAAGCGCGCATCACTATATTTGCCGAAAATACTTAATATATGTTAGCTCATCACGTTTTATTTTGGCTAAAAGCCGACACAACCGAAGATCAGAAAAATAGCTTCAGAAAAGGCCTAGAATCGCTGGAAAAAATCGAATCGGTTAAAACCTTTCATGTAGGCACGGCAGCCCCAATTGAAAGAGCCGTTGTAGATACCAGCTATACTTTCTCGTTAATCCTGTTTTTTGAAGACCTTGCCGGACACGATGTTTACCAGGTTCATGACCTGCATAAAGCATTCTTAGATGAATTCAGAGGCTTTTTCGAAAAAGTAGTCATTTACGACGCACACTAATTTTGCGTCAATGAAGCATCGTCTGCATTGCAGAGCATATGATATTCCTTTCATCAAATACTTTGAAGGGCTTAAATTGGAGTTAGACAATATGCCGGGCTGAATGATGCATTCAGTCTGGCTAACTTTAATAGTGTATAATTGAGATAAACAGCGATAGGCCATCCCGTCCTGATATAGCTATGCATCATGTCCGATACTGGAAAACGTTTACAATTGTCTTAAAACTTAAGGATTACAGCTGCTAAGGCACAACTTCAACAGCGATCATACCACTGTTCCGGCTGCCGCTAAATGGCTCTGTTCTTAAGGAGAAAATCAATTTAAATTTCCCTGCAGCATCAGGAGTTTTAATCCTGCAGTTTAAAAGTATAGATTGACCGGCCGGGATCACTACATGCTCTGTATCTGCATCTACCAGGTTAAAATCACCGAGAAGGCCATCCTTTTTATAACCATACTCTAAAAAGCATTTCCATTCCTGACCTGCATTGCCCAGGGAGATCTGTTCGTAATATGGATTGGTAATCTTTAGCTTCAAGGTTATTAATTCTGCTTTTTTAAACCTTAATGGGATAGCTAACGGAGCTATAGAAACTTTTTGATACATTCTGACGTGCTGGATCCACGTACCGTAAAATAATCCTTTGGAGGTACTTATGGTATCTTCAAGCCCATTTCCATCTTCGGGATGGCTGTGCTGTAAAGCATAATAAACCTTTTTATTCCTGAAGCCGTCTTCAAGAGGCCATATGTCGTATTGGTTCTTTCTGTAATACCTGGAATTATAGCCAAACCCTTTAGTAGTCCGGTTGTAGTAATTATATCTGGATGGTACCTGAAATGAATTCAAAAATATAACCGGGGCATCACCTGCTTTCTGCTGTATTTGATGCGCCCATTCTTTAGTACCAAAGTAGTTTTTAACAATACCAAGATCTGCCAAGCCGGGAAAAGGAAAGATCAGGATTAGCCGCACCAAAACAATAAGCACAACATTGGCTGCAGCCAGTCTGACAAACCATGCCGGAAGCGTACGCTGGCCGGGTACATTTTGCGCAGCTGTATCCTGAAAACGCCTGGCAATACCTATATAGGCTAAAATGAACAGGCAAAGCATAGCCGGTAAGGTCCAGTGTGCCTCAACCCTACCCTTTAACGTACTAAACAGGAAGAATATAAATATACCATAGAAATTGAATTTCATTACCCTTAGAAATACATCGGAAGATTTCAGTTGAATAGCAGATCTGTACAGGAACCAGCCAATCAATGGCCCGGCGAGTGCAAGCTGTGCCAGTAAATATTCATAGGTAAAGTTAAACTGATACAGATCAGAAGACCGGTCTATAATATGGTAATGAAAAGACGGGTAATCATTTTTAACCTGCCACAATATATGCGGTATATAGGCGACTATGGCTACACCAACAATAAGCCAGAAAGACGGCCTCTTTAACAATTTAAGGTTAGCCAGTATGGTAACCAGCAAAACTAAAATTGCATGGTACTTGCTGTAAAGCAAACATGCGATTACCAATGCCAGCAGAATGGCCCATTTCAGTTTATCTTCCTGCTCATAGCGCTGATAGATATAAAAGAACAGCACCATAAAAAAGAACAATGGAGAATCTGGAGTGGTAATAAAGCCATAGACATGAAAAAGTACAATACACGAAAACAGCAATATAAAAAGCAGGATGTTTTGTGCGTAACGACTCACGATCTTCCAAAGCAGATAAATGGAAAGCGTACTTGAAATAATGGTTAAAAGACGCAGCCCCAATGCAGAAGGAAAAAGGGCATCACCAATTTTAATAAACAAGGCCACCATTGGCGGATGATCAAAATAACCCCAGTCAAGAAACCTGGAATACATCCAGTAATATGCCTCGTCTGCATGGAGTTCAACAAAACAGGCCTGTATGATGTTAAGCAGTGTCCAGATACTTAAAAAAATAAATAAGATCCGCTCAGAACTCTGTTGTTGCTGTATCATAAGAACTGTTGACGTTTAGCCTGTAAAGGTATAAAGATAATTGGCGAAGAAATTCCACAAGGAAACCAACAGGATTGCACAGCCTTTAGCATAATAAAAATTCCATTTTAAGCGATCGTTCAATAGATATATCAACGCATTACTTAATGCAAGGCCAACCAGTGAAACCATAAAGAATTTCCCAAACTGAATTACCGTGTCCGGATTATGACTGTTGAAAGTCCAGAAACGATTTAAAGTATAGTTTGTACCCGTAGCCACAATGAAGCCCAGTGAACTGGCCAGATACTTATGAACTTTAAGCTTTTCTTTAAAGAAATAGGTGATACTAAAATCTACGATAAGACCAGAAAAACCAACCAGGCCGAATTTTAAGAATTTAAAAAAGAAGGTATTATTAAATTCAATAGCTGCTATTTTGGTCATATCAGGAGGTAGCTTTTCAGCAAAAATAACATTTAATAACACAACTTCATTTCCTTTGACTATTTTTGATTTTAAAATTTAAAATTGTTCAATCTCTTTAAATACCAAACACCAGCTAAATATTCCAGAGATTTTATAGAAACCTATGGCTATATTAATGTGAGACAAGTACGGGTACTCAGCTCCATGTTACTGCTGATTTCTGGTATTGTACGCCTAATATACCTGTTTTATAAGGAAGCCTTTGTCAATTTGACCAACTTTACAGAATACAATATTGGTAACCTTGTGTTATTATTCGGAAGCCTTGTATTCATTATATTGAGCACTTTGGCTTTAAAATATACCCAGGGTAAACAGCGGCACAGGGAAATCCTGGTATTTTTCTTTATCATCTTTATCCTAACCACTACCTTTAATATCAGTTACATTTATTCTCTTCACAATACCAAAAATACGTTAACCGTATTTTTATTAGGGATTGTAGCGGTTTGTATATTCTTTGCTGTTGAAATTAACCAGATCATTATCATTTCAGGCTATATCATCATCTTGTTTATTGTTGGCATGTATATTCCAAATTTAGATACCCAGCAAAAACTTTTTAACATCATTGCAGCGATCATCCTGGCTTTTGTATTGTATTTATGCTCCAGGTATAATTATTACATCAGATCACAGCATTTTGTTCAGGTGAGCCAGCTGAAGCAAAAAAATGAGGAAGTACAAAACCTAAACCACCAGAAAGGCGAGATCCTGGGCTTTGTGGCACATGACCTTAGAAACCCATTAAACAATATAGAATCGTTGAGCAGGCTAATCCTGTCTGACGATGCCGAAAACACCGAGGTTGAAATGATCCTGAGTTCAGCGGCCCATGCCAAAAACATCATCAATGACCTGATCGAGGTGATACAGGAAGAGGTGGTGGCCATGGAAGTACAAAGAACGGATGCCATGCAATACCTAAAGAGCTTAATCGGTAACTGGAAAACCAATGCCGATCATCCCCGTATCATCAACTTGTTTTCCATTGAAAACGAGGTATTCATTTCGATCAACGCCTCTAAATTTACCAGGGTTATAGACAACCTTATCAGCAATGGCCTTAAATTTTCCGATCCGGGCACATCGATCAACATTGCAGTGATCCAGGCAGACAACTTTTGTCAGATCAGGATCCGTGATTTTGGAATCGGTATCCCTCCTCCTCTGCTGGAATTATTGTTCGACCAGTTCTCTAAAGCAGGAAGGCCCGGTTTGAGGGGAGAGAAATCTATCGGTTTGGGCCTGCACATCTCTAAGCACATCATTGAACAGCATGGTGGAAGTTTGGTGGTAGAAAGCAAAGAAAACGAAGGTTCTACCTTCACGATCTTTATGCCGCTGGCTTAATTACCAATACCACTGCCTTAATCACCGGGTTTATCCAGCTTACTCTTCCAATGGAGAAACAAATAAACTCGGGGCAAAATTTACCAGGAACAATTCCTTTTTAGCCCGCGTAATACCAGTATATAACCAGCGTAGAAAATCCATATCAACCATTTCATCTGTTAAATAACCCTGATCAACAAACACCGCATCCCATTGTCCCCCCTGTGCTTTATGGCATGTTACGGCATAGGCAAACTTAATTTGTAATGCATTATAATAAGGGTCTGCTTTAATTGCGTTAAAACGTTCTTTTTTATTTCTAATGTGTTCGTAGTCTATATTTAATTCTTCAAAGAGCTTATTTCCCAATTCATAAGAAAGATTTGGGGTTTCAGAAGTGAGCGTATCCAGCATTACCTTACAGGTAATCACACCAGCATCAGGGAGATCTAAAAATTCAAGGTTCACCTCACAAAACCGGAAGCCATACCGCTCTTCCGTATTTCTTACCCGTACAATCTTAGCCATATCGCCGTTGGCGATGAATGCAGCGGCTTCATTATCGGGAAGCCAGAAATAGTTATTCTTAACCACCATGATCTGATCTCCCCCGGTTAGTTCTTCATCCCTGTAAAGCAGCCTGGCCCTGATCTGCTGGTTATAAATATTTGCTGATTTATTGGACCTGCATACCACCAGCGAGTTCTCCATACCAAATTTATGATAAGCATATTCCAGTCCTTCTACCAGCTTAACCCCATTCATACGGAAAATATCCTTGTAGCTTTTGGTCATAAACTTTGGAAGTTCGGGCTTTTCCTGGTCTTCTTTCAGCTCGTCACTGATCAATTTTCTAAGCATAGTTGCATTGGCCAGTATACCCGACTTTTTTTCCTGACGTACAACTTCTCTCAACTCAACTTCCTGCACCTGAAGATTAAAATGAGCAGTTACATGCTGCTTATTTAATGCAGGGCTATCTATACTGCCAACCGGGGGCAGCTGCGCAGTATCGCCAACAAACAGAACCGCGCAATTTTTTCCATTGTAAACAAACTCCATCAGGTCCTTTAAAAAAGAAGAACCTGTTTTTGTATTCCATTCATCCGCAATCATCGAGGCCTCATCCACAATAAATAACGTATGCTCAGCCAGGTTTGGAGCAAGCTGAAAACTCATATCCGTAGCCACAGCAGATCGTTTTCTATAGATCCGCTTATGGATGGTCAGTGCTTTTCTGCCTGTATAGGTACTCATCACCTTGGCTGCACGTCCGGTTGGGGCCAGCAGTGCTCCGCGTACCGAAAATTTATGCAGGCATTTAATCAATGCAGCTACAGAAGTGGTTTTTCCGGTACCTGCATACCCCCTTAATATAAAGCACTGACGATCTAACGGCCTGGATAAAAAAGAAGCCATCTCCGTACAAAACACAAGCTGTTCTGCAGTCGGACTGAATTGATATGAAGCGGCTATTATTGATGCTTTATCCATTTAACAAATATGCGATGGTGATCTTATAGAAAAAAGGATTAATTTTGTTTTATATGAACAGTAGAAATAGCATTTTATTGGTTGACCCGGAATTTGATCCCAATACAGCTGGAGATTGCAATTTATTGCTGAAGATGACTATAGATAGCTTTTCTTACGCAATCATAGACAAGAGCAACAACCAGGTTAAGGCCGTATACGATGAGCAGGAATGTGAAGATATGCTGGCTACGCTTTCTGCAAAAATAAAGAACGATAGCTATCTCGCGCTACCCTTTAAAGAAATTAAGGCTTCAGTATACACAGAAAATACACTGAACATCCCCAATGAGTTATTTGATGCGGGCGACCTTAATGCCTACGCACAGTACTTTACCTCAGCGCAATCAAATAACCTGTATACACAGCCATTTGCTAATTTTGGCTTTACGTCTATTTTTACACCAGATCAGTTCATTGAAGAGATCCTTCGCGACTCTTTAAGTAATTATAAACTTTATGATCAGGCTGCGCCGGTTTTGGCCCTTGCCGAAAAGAAAGACGCAACTTTGCTAATACTTGATTTTACGGTCGGATCTTTTAATGCGACCTATACCAAAAACGGTAAGCTGATATTTCAAAACTATTATCAAACCGATAACTCCGAAGAGTTTAACTATTACCTGTTATTTATTGTAAGCCAACTGAATATGAATACGTCAGAAACGGATGTATACCTGAGTGGTATTATCCATGCTGATGATGTATATTATCAATGTATCGAAAAGTATTTTCATTCCATTACTTTCAGCAATACAACGGCCAACGAAACCGACAGCACCATTTTAGATGACATGCCTGCTCACTATTACAGCAGCTTATTAGCCCTTGACCTATGCGTATAATTGGCGGCCGACTAAAAGGCATCCGTTTTAATGCCCCGGAAAGTTTACCCGTAAGGCCAACTACAGACATGGCTAAAGAAGCCTTGTTCAATATCCTCTACAACACCTATGATTTTGACAATTGTAATGTCCTTGATCTTTTCTGCGGCACAGGTAATATAAGTTTTGAATTCGCATCACGCGGAATTAAACACGTAACGGCAGTAGATAAACATTCCGGATGCATCTACTGGGTAAAATCTGTGATTGAAAAACACCAGCTGAATGAAATTGAGGTGCAGAAAGCAGATGTATTTAAGTTCTTGGAGCAAAAGCATGGTCCGTATCAAATTATTTTTGCAGACCCTCCTTATGATTTAACGAACATACCAAAGATTCCTGAACTGGTGATCAAGAACAACCTTTTAGCGGATAATGGAATGCTCATCGTAGAGCATCCATCCCTGTTAAAGTTAAAAGACATGCCAGGATTTACAGAAACCAGGAGATACGGAAATTCATCTTTCAGCTTTTTTGAACCTGTTAAAGGAGAAACCACTTCCGCATCGGATCAATTATAATCCTAAAATTTCTTAGTACATTTAGCGTATGAAAATAGCCCTTTTTCCAGGTTCTTTTGATCCAATTACCATCGCACACGTAGACATCCTGAAGCGTGCATTACCCCTATTTGACAAGATTGTAGTAGGCATTGGATTAAATAGTTCTAAGCAAGGCTATCTGTCAGCAGAAAAACGGGAGGAAATTGTAAAGACTGTTTTTGCCGGTTATTCCAATGTAGCTGTACAGACCTATGAGGGTTTAACAGTCGATTTCTGCAAAAAAATAAATGCTACTTATATGGTAAGGGGTGTTCGTTCTGTGGGTGACTTTGAATATGAAAAGGCCATTGCCCAGATTAACCAGACCATGATGCCGGAGATGGAAACGATCATTCTTTTAAGTAAGCCTGAATATTCAGCGATCAGCTCAACAATTGTACGTGATATTTTACGTAACAACGGAGATGTCAGGCAATTCCTGCCGGAACAGGCCATCCCGTTTTTATAAAGACCATACTTAAGCTGACCTTTGTAGATAAGGCCGTTCAAATCAATCTGCACTTAAAGGCAGATCGCCATTTAATAAAGACCACACCTGGATCGATCCTTGTAAAAATTAACGTTTAAATAAATACCGTTAAAGCAATTCTCCTGCTTCCAGCACTTGCATGATTGATGGGTAAGTATTTTTAAGAACAGGCTTAAGGTCAGTTTTAGCCAGCCAAACTGCTTTAGTGATCCCTTCTTCTTTTTGCGGGATCAGCTTAGGTTCACCTTTAACCGTCATGCTGTACCAGTTTGTTTTCTTCAATACCAATTTATTATTTAAAACATACACATGATAGGTTTTGCATAGCTTTTCATCATTGGTCAGAATTTTAACACCACATTCCTCTTCAACCTCACGGAGACCGGCTTCTTTCATTTTCTCGCCTTTCTCTACTTTCCCTTTTGGAAGGTCCCACTTCTTATTTCTGAAAATAAACAGGTAGTTTCCTTTCGCACTTTTAACGAGGCCGCCGGCAGCTTTAATCAACTCACAGCTTTTCTTGATCTTTTTAAATAAGAATACCGGATTAAGATCCATCAGCATATATGAAGCACCAGACTCTTTGCTTATGGTCTTATAAAAGGTTTGAAAATCAAAATCCTTAGTTTCCAGCTGCTGTATCTTTTTCTCCTGTTTAGGAATTGATCCACCTATGAAAAGCGTATTATCGTTGATATAAATTCTGTAGTGTTTCATAATATATTTAAAATATATTCAGCTTTGATTTTGTAGAAGGTGGATTTTCAGCTATAAATTCTTAAAAAACCGAAAGTAAATATAATTCTGATATTTTTCCTGAATAATAAAAAAAGGAATTATATCCAGTTTGTATAAAGCTGATTTTCAATTACTGACAAAAAATAACTTTTACCAATGGTTTTTAATGTTGATATTAGACGCATCTATTTAGGGGTTAAACAAAGATATTCTGCATTTTTTCTACACATTTTAAATGAATATTGTTTAAAAGTAGTGTCTGAACGAGTTCATGAAATCTGTAATTTTGGAACATGTATAATAAAAGTGATATTGAATTAAAGGTAGCTGAATTTTTATTACAAATAAAAGCGATCAAGTTACAACCAGCTAACCCATTTACATGGGCTTCAGGTTGGAAATCCCCTATTTACTGTGACAACAGGATCACACTATCCCATCCTTCAGTTAGAACATACATCAGACAAAAGCTTACCCAACTGATCCAGGAAGAATATGGTTCTGTAGATCTGATTGCAGGAGTTGCTACAGCAGGAATCCCTCAGGGCGCACTTGTTGCACAGGAACTGGGTTTACCTTTTGCCTATGTTAGGGCTAAAGCCAAAGAACACGGTACCGGCAGCTTAATAGAAGGTGAAATTTTTGAAGGTCAGCGTGTGGTTGTGATCGAAGATCTGATCTCTACAGGAAAAAGCAGTTTACAAGCTGTGGAGGCCTTGAGAAATGCTGGTCTTTCTGTTGCCGGATTAGTCGCTATCTTTACTTATGGCTTAGATCAGGCAGAAGAAAACTTTAAGGAAGCTAAATGCCGGTATTCAACTTTATCAAACTACAATACCTTAATTGATTACGCTGCTGAGCATAGCTTTATTGCACAGGATGATGTTGATCTGTTAACCAAATGGCGCAGAAACCCTGCTGAGTGGGGTAAAGAATTAGAAAAACTAAATTAACACATCATCATGACCCTTATTGAAAGCACTACAGAAGTAAACTTACCCGTAGAAAAAGTTTACTCATTTTTAGCCGACCTTAACAATCACAAGCAGTTAATGCCTGAAAACATCTACAACTGGTCTTCAACAGAAGATGAAGCTAGTTTTACGATTCAAAACATGGCCAAGCTTGCCATTAAGATCTCTAACCGCGTGGAAAACCAGGAAATAACTGCAATACCAACAGAGAAACCTCCTTTTGATGTTGAATTAAAATGGACAGTTACGGATAACGGTAACGGCGGCACAATTGCCAAACACATCATCTCTGCAGATTTGAACATGATGATGAAGATGCTTGCTGCTGGTCCGCTGCAAAAACTTGCCGATCACCAAACACAAAAATTAGCTGAAGTGCTAAAATAAGATATAACCAATGCTGAAAGGCATTTAAAAAGAAAGTCCGGAACGTCTAATCATTTTGATTGAGTTCCGGACTTTTTTAGGTTATAGCAACTGCCCAAGGGCTTCTTTAGAAAAGCCTTTAAGCTCTGATGTCCGGTCCTCTTTAATCTTTTGTACCCATAGCGGATCTGCAAGTATGGCGCGTCCTACCGCTACCAGATCAAAATCACCGCGGTCCATTCTGCGGATTAGTTCCGTTAAAGAGCTGGGTTCAGAACTTTCACCTCTAAAGGCGGCAAGAAACTCTCCTGATAAACCTACTGAACCTACAGTAATGGTTGCTTTACCAGTTATCTTTTTAGCCCATCCTGCAAAATTCAGATCAGAACCTTCAAATTCAGGCTCCCAGAAACGGCGCTGTGAACAATGAAAGATATCAATACCCGCATCAGCAAGCGGCTGCAGCCATTCTTCCATCTCCTTAGAGGTCTTGGCCAATTTAAAATTATAATCAGATGGCTTAAACTGTGACAGACGAATGATGATCGTAAAATCTTCTCCCACCTGTCTGCGCACTTCTTTGATTACATCTATTGCAAATTTATTCCGTGCGGTAATGGAATCACCTCCATAAATATCGGTTCTCTTATTGGTCTCGTTCCAGAAAAACTGGTCAATCAGATAACTGTGCGCACCATGAAGCTCCACGCAATCAAAACCGAGCCTCTTTGCGTCTGCAGCAGCACGTCCATAAGCGGATATGGCATCAGCTATATCTGCTTCAGTCATTGCCTTTCCATTGGAAACACCTGGTCTAAGGATTCCCGACGGACCTTCGAAAGGTTCTGCAGGAAGCCAGCCCGAATGGTGGTTATCCATAATCCCCATGTGCCAGATCTGCGGCCCCATGCTGCCGCCTGCAGCATGAACACCATCAATTACTGAAGCCCATCCATTTAATGCTTGCTCACCATAAAAATGTGGTATGTTATTATCATTTGATGAAGATACCCGCTCAATTACGGTTCCTTCAGATAGGATCAAGCCAACATCACCAGCTGCTCTTCTGCTGTAATATGCTGCAACATCCGGTGTTGGAATCCCTCCAGGAGAAAATGAACGCGTCATCGGCGCCATAACGATCCTGTTTTTAATATTTAATGATTTCAGACTAAATGGCCTGAATAAACTAGACGTACTCATATATATATTGTTTTATGCCTTTATTTAACAAAGATAGAACCGCATTTATGATAAAAAGCAGTTCGGCAAAACACGTGACATTAAATTGATGCATCAGATTTTCGCCTCTATACAAAATCAGGAAACAAGTTGGCAAATACAATAGAAATTCTCCAGTTGAAATGACAAAATTTCATTACAACAAGCTATTTACCAGACATTTAATCCTGATTAAATAAAATGAACCGACAAAATTTCCGATATTGGACAAAAAACCAACATGGCATCTGCTTTGTTTAAGTCTGTATATGAATTTCAACAACTTTACTATAAAAGCCCAGGAAGCGATTCAACAGGCTTCTGCAATAGCCGAGGGCAACCAGCAACAGGCTATTGAAACTGCTCACCTTTTAAAAGGTTTGCTCACTGTTGATGAAAATGTGGTTTCTTATGTACTCAAAAAACTAAACGTTAACCTGAATACATTAAATCAAAATCTGGACAATCAGATTGAAAAATTTACAAAGGCCAGCGGCAGCAGTCCATACTTAACCTCTGGAAGTAACTCCGCATTGCAAAAAGCACAGTCTTACCTCAAAGAGTTTAAAGATGAATTTGTTTCCGTTGAACATTTACTATTGGGGATATTATCCATAAGCGACAATACCAGTAAACTTTTAAAAGATCAGGGTGTAACAGAAAAAGACCTTAAAAAAGCCATCATCGAATTGAGAGGCGATAATCGTGTAACCGATCAAAATGCGGAAGCAACTTACAATGCCTTAAATAAATACGCCCGTAATTTAAATGAATATGCAGAATCCGGTAAGCTGGATCCGGTAATTGGACGGGATGAAGAAATTCGGCGCGTGATACAGATCCTTTCCAGGCGGACAAAGAACAACCCCATCTTAATTGGTGAACCGGGTGTAGGTAAAACGGCCATTGCAGAAGGAATTGCTTTTAGGATCATTAAAGGTGATGTACCTACCAACCTGAAAACAAAAACCGTGTTCTCCCTGGATATGGGTTCACTGATTGCAGGCGCAAAATACAAAGGAGAATTTGAAGAACGGCTAAAAGCGGTTGTTAAAGAGGTTACTCAAAGTGATGGCGATATTATTCTTTTCATCGATGAGATCCATACCCTGGTTGGCGCTGGAGGTGGAGAGGGTGCTATGGATGCTGCCAACATCCTGAAACCTGCACTGGCACGTGGCGAATTACGCGCTATTGGTGCTACAACACTGGATGAATATCAAAAATATTTAGAAAAGGATAAAGCCCTGGAACGCCGTTTCCAAAAAGTAATGGTAGAAGAACCGGATACACAGGATGCCATTTCAATTTTGAGGGGACTGAAAGAACGTTATGAAACCCATCATAAAGTAAGAATTAGGGATGAGGCTATTATTGCAGCGGTAGAAATGTCGCAGCGCTATATTGCTGATCGGTTCTTACCGGATAAAGCCATCGATCTAATGGATGAGGCCGCATCAAAATTAAGGTTGGAGATGGATAGCGTACCGGAAAAGGTAGATGAGCTGAACCGGAAGATCATGCAGCTTGAAATTGAACGCGAAGCCATCAAAAGGGAAAACGATACTAAAAAGGTACAGTCTTTAGGGGAAGAGATTGCCAATATATCTGCAGAACGTGATGAACTGAGAGCCAAATGGCAAGGTGAAAAAGACCTTGTAGATGGGATAAATAATGAGCTTGAACAGATTGAGAACTATAAACTGGAGGCCGACCAGGCGGAACGTGCAGGAGATTACGGTAAGGTAGCAGAGATCCGTTATGGTAAGATCAAAGAATCTCAGGACAAGGTAGAAACCTTAAAAGTGCAATTGGAAGGTCAGCAAAGCGAAAGCCGCATGCTGAAAGAAGAAGTGACAGCAGATGATATTGCAGGCGTAGTTGGAAGATGGACCGGAATTCCGGTAACTAAATTGATTTCCAGTGAACGTGAAAAGCTGCTGAACCTGGAACTTGAACTTCATAAACGTGTTGCCGGACAAGATGAGGCCATTGAGGCCATATCTGACGCCATCCGCAGATCAAGGGCAGGGTTACAGGATAAACGGAAGCCAATTGGCTCATTCATCTTTCTTGGAACTACTGGTGTAGGTAAAACAGAGTTGGCAAAGGCACTGGCGGAGTTCTTGTTTAACGATGAAAATGCAATGACCCGCATTGATATGAGCGAGTACCAGGAACGTCATGCCGTTTCCAGGTTAATTGGTGCGCCTCCGGGATATGTAGGATACGAAGAAGGTGGTCAGCTGACTGAAGCCGTTCGCCGGAAACCATATTCTGTAGTATTGCTGGATGAGATTGAAAAAGCCCATCCTGATGTATTCAACATCTTACTTCAGGTATTAGACGATGGCCGGTTAACAGACAATAAAGGCCGCGTGGTGAATTTTAAGAATACCATCATCATCATGACCTCAAATATCGGTTCGCACCTGATCCAGGACAACTTTAAAAACCTGAATGATGAAAACCGGGACAATGTAATTGCCAAGACTAAAAATGAGTTGTTTGAATTACTGAAACAAACAATCCGGCCTGAGTTTTTAAACCGGATAGATGAGCTGATCATGTTTACACCACTTAACCGCAGCGAGATCAGGAACATTGTTGATCTGCAGTTTAGACAAGTTCAGAACACACTCGCTGAAATGGGTGTGGAAATAGAAGCCTCTGTAGAAGCACTCGATTGGCTTGCTGAATTGGGTTATGATCCTCAGTTTGGTGCCAGACCGTTAAAACGTGTGATTCAGAAACGTATTTTAAATGAGTTATCTAAAGAAATATTAGCAGGAAAGGTAGATAAAGACAGCAAGATCAAACTCGATATGTTCGACAAGCAATTTGTATTCTTAAATAATACCCAACAAACGCCTGCGTAAGGTTTATTTAAAGAACCCATTATGATAAAAGATCCTGGTCATTTGCCAAACAGCAAAAGGCCGGGATCTTGTTTTTAGAACCAATCTTTATGGTTAGCTCCTGATCAATTCATCAATGGCAATTCAATACCGCAATCATAAGCATTGCCAGCTAACAGCTATTTCCTTTTAGTTTCAATATTAGGCAGGAATGCAGTCAATATGCCTATTAAAGGCAGAAATGAACAAATATGAAATACATACCCGATGCTTGTGCCATCTGCCAGTTTACCCAATAGTGCAGAACCTATGCCTCCCATTCCAAATGCAAAACCAAAGAAAAGGCCAGAAACCAGGCCTACCTTGCCCGGGATCAGTTCCTGTGCATAAACGAGGATCGCGGAGAATGCCGAAGCCAATATCATCCCAATCGGAACTACTAAAATACCCGTCCAGAATAGATTAGCATAAGGCAACAGCAACGCAAATGGTGCAGTACCTAATATAGAAAACCAGATCACATACTTACGCCCAAACCGGTCTCCTACCGGGCCTCCAATCAATGTTCCAGCTGCAACAGACACTAAGAAAACAAACAGATAGATCTGTGAGCCTTGTACAGAAACATGAAACTTATCAATGACATAGAATGTAAAATAACTGGTTAAACTGGCCATATAAAAGTATTTCGAAAAGATGAGTACCAGTAAAATGACCACCGAAAATATAACCTTATTTTTAGAGAATGTTGCCGTAACCGATTGTTGCTTTAATGCCTGTTTCGCCTTTAACACCACAATATATGCTTTGTACCATTTACCAACCCTGCTCAGGATCAATATAGCCAGTAATGCAATGGCAGAGAACCAAATGATGCTGACTTGTCCGTTTGGTACAATGATCCAGGCAGCCAGCAACGGCCCAATAGAACTACCGGCATTGCCACCAAGCTGAAAGATGGATTGTGCCAGTCCACGACGACCGCCAGATGCAGCATGCGCCATTCTGGAAGCCTCCGGATGGAATATCGATGAACCAGTACCAACCAGTGCAACAGAGATCAGCACGGTATAAAAATCTTTTGAAAGTGATAAGGTAACCAAACCAATAAGCGTAAAACCCATACCTATAGCTAATGAATAAGGTTGTGGCTTTTTATCTGTATACATGCCTACAAACGGCTGAAATAAGGAAGCGGCCATCTGAAAGGTTAGCGTAATTAACCCGATTTGAGAAAAGCTAAGGTGATAGCTGTTTTTTATGATCGGATAAATGGCAGGGATCAGCGATTGAATGGTATCATTTAATAAGTGGGAAAAACTAATGGCAAAAAGAATTGGAAAGACGGTTTTTTCTACCGTGCTATTTAAAGAAACTGGCGTATTCATGTTTAAAAATCAATAAAGTCCAAAGGTAAAAATAAACTAAGGAATCGTTTTGTCATTATTCAGACAGTTTAACAATAAATATTCATTTTGTTTAACCTTTAATGGATTTACATAAATAAACTAGATTCCTAAAGAACATTATAACCAAATAATTGTTGTATTATGTAAGAATATTAATATAATTATGAAAATTGCCTATATATCTACTTATCCCCCCCGCGAATGTGGTATCGCAACCTTTAACCATAACCTGTTAAGGGCCATTGGCTTCAACAAAAATGCAGTTTCAGAAGACAGTTTTGTAGTGGCAATGAATGATTCAGAAACTTTGGATGAATACGAATATCCGAAAGAAGTAAAATACATCATCAGACAGGAAAATCAAAAAGATTACATCAGGGCTGCCGACTATATCAATACCAGTTTGGCCGATGCGTGTATCATGGAACATGAATATGGGATCTATGGTGGTGAAAGTGGGGTATACATCCTTCCGCTTCTTGCCAGGCTGCAGAAACCGCTGATTACGATCTTTCATACCATATTGAAAGATCCCAATTACATGCAGCTTACAATTTTAAGGGAAATTGCCAAGCACTCATCCCGAATTGTTGTCATGAGCCATAGGGCAGTTGGTTTTTTAACCAGCATATATGGAATTCCGTTTGATAAGATCCAGCTGATTGAGCATGGTGTACCGGATCTGGAACCTAAAAAAGACAATCCGGTAAACAACTCACTGGCTTTTAAAAATAAGAAAGTACTGTTTACATTTGGCTTGATCAGCAGGAACAAGGGACTGGAAACAGTTATTGAGGCCCTGCCTAAAATTGTAGCCAAACACCCGGATGTCATGTATGTCATACTGGGTACAACACATCCCGGTGTGATCCGTAATTCAGGAGAAGAATACCGCGACAGCTTAAAACGCCTGGCTAAGAAACTGAATGTAGAGAATAACTTAACCTTCATCAATAAATTTGTATCTGAAGAAGATCTGCATGACTATCTGACTGCATGTGATATGTATATTACGCCATATCTAAATGAAGCGCAGATTACAAGTGGTACGCTCTCTTATGCAGTAGGTGCAGGTGCCGCTGTTATCTCTACCCCTTACTGGCATGCCCAGGAATTATTGGCCGATCAGCGGGGAATGCTATTTGATTTTAAAGACGCCAATAAGCTGGCAGATATAGTAAATGAACTGTTTGATGATCCTTCTAAACTAAATACCTTAAAGACCAACGCGTACGACTATGGACTTCATCTGCGCTGGCCAAGTACCGGCGAAGTATTTATTGATGTGCTGGATGAAGCGATCTCTAAGTACTTAATGGAAAAAGAAGTTGGTGTAAAGCCCATTATAGATCCGGATATGATGCCTGCATTTACACTGGCACACATCCAGCGGTTAACGGATGATACCGGGATCGTTCAGCATGCCAAATACGGAATTCCGAACTTAAAAGAAGGTTACTGCCTGGACGACAATGCCAGAGCATTGATCCTGACCATATTGACATACCAGCAAAATAAAAGTAAGATTGCGCTTGAACTGTTGCCCATATATCTTAGCTACATTCAATACATGCAGTGCGATGATGGTAACTTCAGAAATTTCTTAAGCTTTAAACGGGAGTACCTGGATGAAGTGGGTACAGAAGATTCTTTCGGACGTACCATTTGGGCACTCGGATACCTGATCAATAATGCACCAAATAACTCTTATCGTGAATTTGGAAAAGAACTCTTCTTAAAGTCTATACCACACTTTAAAGATCTGAAGCACTTACGCGGTCTGGCAAATACCATAATTGGTTTAACCCATTTTATTAAAGCCCATCCCGGCGATGAACACATTATAAATGAATTAAACTTGCTTGCAGAACCTTTAAAAGCTGCGTATCGCAAAAATAAACAAGGTCACTGGCACTGGTTTGAAGAAAAGCTGACCTATGATAATGGGATTCTGCCTTTGGCATTATTGTCTCATTATGAAATTACCAAAGATGCAGAGTCTTTAGACATTGCATTTGAAAGTATGGAATATCTTACCCGGAAAACGCTGATCAACGGTTATTTAAACCCGGTAGGTAATGATGGCTGGCTGTATAGAGATGGTGCTGAAATGGCCGTATTTGATCAACAGGCCATAGAAACCATGGCCATGGTGATGATGTACTTTAAAGCGTATGAAATTACCCATGACCTTACCTATATCAAACAGATGTATTTAAGCTATCAATGGTTTTTAGGCGAGAACAGTTTACACCTTCCGCTTTATGATCATGAAACTAAAGGCTGCGGAGATGGATTACAGCCGCATGGAATAAACCGTAACCAGGGTGCTGAAAGTACGCTGGCCTATTGGATTTCCCATTTAGTTGTGCTGAAAGCATTGGAAAGTGAATACGAGTATGAGTTTACACAGAGTAATAATGACTTTGCTGCATCCGGACAAAAACAAGCGATATAAAACATGAAAATAGCAGTATTGGCTCCTGTGGCCTGGCGTACCCCGCCACGTCACTATGGACCATGGGAACAGATGGCTTCAAACCTGACTGAAGGGCTTGTTGCATCTGGCCTGGAGGTAAGCTTATTTGCCACCGGGGATTCGGTGACCAATGCAAATTTAAATGCCGTGATCCAAACCGGCTACGAAGAAGACAGAACGCTTGATGCCAAAGTGGTAGAATGCCTGCACATCAGTAATTTAATGGAACAGGCAAATGAATTTGACCTGATCCATAACCATTATGACTTTTTGCCGCTGAGCTATTCAAAACTGATTAAAACACCGGTAATTACAACCATTCATGGTTTTTCATCGGAGAAGATCCTGAGGGTATATCAAAAATACAATCAGAATAGCCATTATGTATCCATTAGCAATGCCAACAGGCACTCTTCATTAAACTATCTGGCCACGGTATACAATGGCTTACAAACCGATGAATTTGAGTTTAATGATAAGCCAGATGAATACCTGCTTTTTTTTGGAAGGATCCACCCCGATAAAGGAACCGCAGAAGCGATTCAAATTGCGATAAATGCGAACAAACGGCTTGTAATAGCAGGAATTATACAGGATGCGAATTACTTTGATGAAAAAGTAAAACCCTTTTTAAATGGTAACATAGAGTTTATTGGGTCCGCAGGTCCCGAAAAACGGAATCAGCTTTTGCGCAATGCCGCAGCATTACTGCATCCGATTAGCTTTGATGAACCTTTTGGCTTAAGTGTTGCAGAAGCAATGCTCTGCGGAACTCCGGTTATTGCATTTAACAGGGGATCGATGCCAGAACTCATCAAAGATGGAGAAACCGGTTTTTTGGTTGGTACTGTAGAACAGGCAGTAACCGCCGTGTCATCCCTATCCACAATTAAAAGGGAAGATTGCCGAAACTGGGCATTGGAGAAGTTTTCAATGGAAAAAATGGTAGAGGATTACATTAGCCTCTACCATAAAATATTAGATTAATCTGCCGCTATTGCGCAGCTGGAGCTTTTCAGTCTATCCAGCAAAACATCTATTTTAACACCTGCAAATGAAGAGCAGTAATCTGATAATCCGTAAGGAATGATCAGCTCTCCATTGTGGATCAGAGATCCGCATGAATAAAGCACATTAGGTACATAGCCTTCACGTTCATCATTATTTGGAATCACTAATGGTTCATTTAACCTTCCGATTTCGATAGATGGATCGTTCAGGTCGAACAGACTTGCACCCAGGCAATAACGTCTCATAGGACCCACGCCGTGTGTGATTACCAGCCAGCCTTCTTCCGTTTCTATCGGAGAGCCGCAGTTACCGATCTGGATAAATTCCCATGGAAACTTAGGCGATTGAAGTCTTACCGGGTTATCCCATACCGTTAAGCGGTCAGAATACATCAGGTAGTTGTTACAGCCATCAATCCTGGACATCATCACATATTTGCCATTGATCTTTCTTGGAAACAGGGCCAGGTTTTTATTTTGGGCACCAACACCATGAAGCGGACTGATCTTGAAATCATAAAAATCTGTGGTCTGCAAAAGCTTAGGCATGATCATCGCACCATCAAAAGCCGTATAGGTTGCATAATAAACCACACTTCCATCATCTTTAACAAAACGGACAAACCTGGCATCTTCAATACCTTTGCGTTCAAACTCAGAGATTGGAAAAATAACACGGTCCGAAATATCGGTATCTCTTGAAAAACTGATCTCATGATAGGTATCAGATAACCACAGGATCTTATCGTATTCCAGTTTACTCAGATCATTTTGCTGCAGGTTCTTAGAATCAAGGATGATCTTTCTAAGCGTAGAGTAATCAAACTTCTCTTCCAGTTTATTTCCTACCTCATCCAGGATCTCAATAGCAATTTTCGAATCAACTGCCTTTTTTAAGAAAAGCTTCTTATTATATATCGCATTTTTAATAACCTCTGCTTCATCGATATAATTACCGGCAGGTATTACAGTAATATCATTATTGCGGTCTATCAGGGCTCTTCTAAACACGACAGAAGAGATGTGGCCCTCACCTACTGCCCGGAAACTGATGATCACTCTCTTCTCACCCTCAACCAGATCCGACTGGTCCGGATCTTCTACAATTGAAGGGTTAAAGAACGCAGCAGACTCAATAGAATATTCATGGGTAAAATACGAACCAATGAGCAGCCTGCAGTACTTTTCCAGGTCCTCAAAATCGTATCCGGCATCTTCGATATTCTTCTTTATCTTTTTACAATGCCTGGTTAATATCTTGGTAATGTTTCTGTGTCGTTTAGAATATTCTTGAAGCAATGGAGAAATGATCCCAAAAACTTCCTCCTTAGAAAGACTCATTACATGTTTAACAACATCTTTAGCCCTTTCATCTCCATTAAAAAAAAATCTTGCAATTACACGCTTTGGATCTGGATATACTTTAACGGGTTTTCGTTCTATTAATAATCTCATAGTGATATAACGTTTGGGATGGGTATAAAGGTTTTATGAATTTAACTTTTTTAATTAAATATATAATCATTTCGCTGATTCTTAAAGATTATTCGTAAAAATGCCTCCAAAAGGCATTTAACTTTTGGAGGCATGGTATGGCAATCTGTTTCAGGATCAGATTAATTATTTCTTTTGTTCAATCTCCCGGTCCATTTCGAGGATACTTACCTCATCGGATTGCGAGAAATCACCGATCAGGTATTTGTTAAAGTGATCAGCAAGTTTCCAGAACGTATATTCGGTAAGGTCACCAAAGCCATGCCGCTGTCCGGGAACAATAACAAATTCAAACCTTTTACCGGCTTTCATCAATGCATTGGCTACCCGAATGGTATTTGCCGGGTGAACATTGTTGTCAATGTCACCGGTCATCAGCATCAAATGACCTTTAAGGTTCTTAGCCAGGTCAGGGTTCTTATCGATGCTGTATTTAAAGGTGGTATCACCCTTTGCAGAAATGATCTCTTTTACACCGTGGTGCTTCTCGCTCCACCAGCGATTGTAAATGCTGTTGTCATGGTTTCCGGCATTGGATACCGCTGCTTTAAAGAAATCGGGATAAACCAGCATCGCAGCGGTAGACATAAAGCCACCACCAGAATGCCCGGTTATACCTACCCTGCTTGCATCAATGAATTTATTTCGGTCAGCCAGCTGTTCAATTGCCGCTTTTTTATCAGCTAATCCGTAATCACGAAGGTTTCCATAACCAAAAGTATGGTACCATTTAGAACGTGCAGGGTTTCCGCCACGGTTACCTACTGTGATTACAATATAACCGAACTGCGCCAGACGCTCCGTTCTGTCCATACTTTTACTGAATGATTTATTTACAGCTTCCGTTTGCGGACCAGGATATACATATTCAATGATTGGATATTTTTTAGCCGGATCAAAATCAAAAGGTTTGTACATCACACCATAGATATCGGTAATTCCATCATCGGCCTTAACTTTAAAAGGCTCAGGGAACTTATAACCAGTAGCCATCAAAAGAGAAAGGTCTGTTGTTTCCAGGTTCATAACCACGGCACCGGTATTGTCCATCAATACTGATTTAGGAACGGTATTTACTCTTGAATAGTTATCGACAAAGAACTTAGCCTCATCATTCATATTTATAGCGTGGTCAAAATCACCAGCATTTAGCAACTTCAGCCCAGTTCCGTCAAAATTAATGCGGTATAAATGGTAGTAGTAAGGATCTTCTTTGGCTTCTCTTCCATTAGCCGTAAAGTATAGAATCCGGTTCTTCTCATCAATATTCACGATACTTTCTGTATGAAATGCACCTTTGGTAATCTGGTTCTTTAGTTTACCATTCGCATCAAACAGGTAGAAATGACCCCATCCATCGCGCTCAGACCAGTGAATGATCTCTTTACCATCATTTACAAGTCCCGGACGTACAATTTCTACATACGTATTAAAACGCTCATCGATCAGTTGAGAAACCGTACCCGTATTGATGTCTACCGTGCAGATGTCTACTCTTTTCAAATCCCTGCTGGTACGTGAAAAATAAATCTTGCTGTTGTTACCCAGCCAGACAGCAGGGCGGAATTCATTGTCGCGGTCCTTATTCAATGAAGGTGCAGACCATGCAGAAACACTCTGATCTTTAAATGCAGCAGTATTCAATTTTTTATAGGTTTTTGCACCAAAATCAAACAGCAGCATCTCATCTATTGGTGCCTCAGTTTCACCTGGCATCTGGTACTTATAGGTTTCCAGGGTTGGTCTGCCAGCCGTAATGTTATTGATTACCCAAAGGTCTTTTACCTTGCGGGAGTCTGTGCGGTTTAAAACAAAATATTTAGAGTTCGGCGACCAAAGCACAAATGCCCGGCGTCTCTTTTTGTCACTTTTAAGTATATCTTCATTATTTTCACCATCACCGTCACTACCGTATGAATAGAATTTTACCCCATCTTTGGTTAGCTCATGCTCTACAATGGTGCTGTCATCTTCATTCTTAACTGCCTTTTTATAATTCTCTTTATCCATCCAGTACAAATTGTATTTTTTGGTGAAGATGATGGCAGAAGAATCCGGTGCTACCGAACCCCAGCCTGGTTTAGCTTTTGGTTTAGAATAGTTAGGAACCTCTGTAAGTACTGAACTTGAAAGTGCATAATTAAAGTAGAATACCTTTTTCTGAAGTGAGTCTGCAGCTTTTTTGTCCTTACGGTCTTTCTTTAATTCATCAACCGTACTTCTTACCTCAAAGCTGATATTTTTCTCATCGCTGGAGAACTTTAGATTTTCTAAAGGCAGGTGCTGTGCATCAAAGGGATCACGGATAATTGTGGTGATCTCTGCAGCGAGCGACGCATTGTCAAAGATCTTCTTTTTGCTCTTTACAACAGGATCAACAATATACCATTCCTTACCGTTTGGCGTTTCATATTCATACCAAAACCGGTTACTCAGTTTTAACCAGTGCGGATCAATGGCCGTAGAATAAACCATTTTGCGGATCTTATTCGGTGAAAACCGGGATGCCAGTTGATAATTAGCCTTCGGACCAGCCACTGTGGCCTCTGTGATCGTAAAGGTTTTTGTTTGCGAGCTGGCATTAAAACCGATAGAGAGAATCAATAAAAATAAAATGTAAAGTCTATTCATGTATGCTTTTGATTAAAAGGTCTAAATTATTGATTAATACGTCTGAGCAGCCGTTTTTTTTGTAATAAATATGATAGTTAATGCAATAATATTTCATCTGATTGTATAGTTTTGCAGCAAATATTTATTAATGAAGCAACATCTCCTACCAGTATTGGCAGCAGCAGTAATCTTTACCGCAGCGTGCCAGTCAAAATCTCAAACAAGTGCAGATACAACCAGCACTAAAGACACATTGGCACAAGTTGCCGGACAAGAAACCCCGGCTGCACCAATTGATGTAAATACCATTAAGGTTGCGGATGCCAAAACCATCCTTGCCCGCAAACAAGTACCTATTTTATGTTACCATCAGATCCGGAACTGGAAAGCAACCGATGGAAAAGTTGGCAAGGATTACATTGTAGAAGAGCAAAACTTTAAAGACCAGATTAAAATGCTTGCAGACAGCGGCTACCACTCTATTTTACCGGATCAGCTTTATGCGTATTTAAATACAGGTGCAGCATTACCAAGCAAACCGATCATGTTCACATTCGATGATACCGATATGGACCAGTTTACCGTAGCCGCACCAACCTTAAAAAAATATGGTTTTAAGGCAGTTTATTTTATCATGACGGTTTCTATCGGACGTAAAGGAAGAATAGAATACATGACCAAAGAACAGATCAAACAACTGTCTGATGAAGGCAACGTGATAGGAAGCCATACTTACGATCATAAGAACGTTAAAAAATACCAGGGAAAAGATTGGGAAGAGCAATTGGATAAACCAACAAAGAAGCTTGAAGAAATTACCGGTAAGAAAATGACTGAGTTTGCCTATCCTTTTGGATTATGGAATAAAGAAGCAATTCCGGAGCTTAAGAAACGAGGTTTCAAAGCGGCATATATCCTATCTACAAAGCGTGATGAGAATGATCCGTTATTTACGATCAGAAGAATTATAGCAAGTGGGTACTGGAGTCCTAAAACACTAAGTAACAGTATAAAGAATAGCTTTTAAAAGCTATTCTTTATACTATACTTTCAATCTTATAATCTTTACCATTAAAATTAAAGGCCGTTCCCTTTTTCTTATCCAGCAATAGTTTGCCTATTGGTGATGAAGGAGATATGGCAAAGATAGACTTGCCATCTACATTTAACTGACCGGCACTCACACTGATATAGAATGTTCCCTGGTTGGTATAGGCCAGACTTCCATGTGTAACCGTGTCGTTGTCATCACTGGTACCAACTGCCTTAAGCAGTCTCAGGTTCTCTTGTGCATCAATCAGCAGCCGTTTATTTCTGTCAATATCCTGCTGCATCATTTCCCTGCTCGTTTCATACTTATCACCAGCACTGCTTTTGGTATCGTCATTACTGGCTTCACGTGCCTGATCCAGGGCAGTTTGCGCAGTTTGAATTCTCTGCTCAATAAAACTTAAACAAAGCTGGTACAAAGTTTCTTTAATTTGCTTCATAAATTACGATTCTATCCATTTAATCTTATCCTCAATTGGTGTACGTGCGGCTTCGCGTGGGTTTTCCTGATGATAACCCATATAAAAAAGACCGAAACACTTTTCCCGTTCCCCTAAGTTAAGATAATCCTTCAAATCTGCAACCATACCCGGAGAACTCCAGTAAGCACCAACGTTTAGTGCCTCAGCAGTAAGGGCCATATTTTGTACTGCGCATGCCAATGCGGCAATTTCTTCCCACTCTGGAAGCTTATCCGGATGTAATTGTGCATTCAAAGTAATGATGCAACTCGCCTGTTCTGCTTTCTCCAAAATGCTGTCGTACTTTTTTTGAAGAAACAAGTGGGCAGGTGCAGTTTCCTTATATAACCGGGCAAGTTCAGTAGCAAGCTTTACCTTTCCTTCGTTTCTAAACACGATAAAGCGCCAGGGTTGCGTTAATTTATGGGTAGGTGCATAATTCGCACTTTCAATGATCTGTTTAATAATTTGCACAGGTACTTCTTCGGATGTATAACTCGCCGGAAAAACACTGCGTCTTCGTTTAATGATCTTACTTAGAATATCTATATCCTGTTCCATTTCATCTGTCTTTATTTTATAAATGTGCCTGTTAAAAGCATTATCGAATCCTTATGGCTTGATTAAGCTAAAATGCAAAGATAGAATTTAAACGTACTCAAACATTGTTAAGCGTTTCTCAAATGCGCTCAAACAGGCTTAAAAAGCCATTGATATGTTGATGCTATGTAAAAGTTTTACCCAATACAACTACAGACAGCGTTTCTAGGTGTCAATTTTTAACAACTCCCTTTTTACCATCTTTGCCCTTGCAAAAAAAGCAACGCTTTCCAGATCCTGAATATAATCAATGGTCTGCAGCAATTCGTCCTTGATCCAGGTATGAACGGGAGCCAAATTTGCCAATGACTGCATACAATGAACTTTGGTTGCCACAAGCACATCCGGATCAATAAGCCAGGTAAAAAGCAGTTCAATAATTGGCATATGATCAACCCTGGTTAATACTTCCTTATACAGCAGGCTGGATTTTTTTGCAGTCATCAGCGCTACGATTTTAGCATAGTGGCGCATTGCGGAAGGATTTTCTTGCTGGGGGAGCAATTCAAGGAACCGGATCACATGGTCGTAAAAATCCAGCGGATGGTTAACCATAATATGCTCCAGCATCCATGCAGCCCTAAAGCAGACCTCCTTCTTTTGATGAAAGGTAAGATCCAGCAAATCATTTACATCAGGTTTACTGTTTTCTATCAGACCAGTTAAATACGCAACCATCTGAAACTCCATAGAAACATCCAACCGGGCTATTAGCTCATCTCTTTGCAAATCATATCTTTTTATGGGTATAAATATTATGTAATTAAATATACAGTTGTAAATTTAAAACAGAAAACTAATAAATCTCCCTGTTAATTCATTTTATAAATAATAACTACCTTTGCGGCTTATTTTTCAGCAATATGATTTCAGTATCTAACCTATCACTCCGTTACGGAAAGCGCACCTTATTTGAAGATGTAAACTTAAAGTTTACCCATGGCAACTGTTATGGTGTAATTGGCGCCAATGGTGCCGGTAAGTCTACCTTTTTAAAAATCCTGTCGGGTGAAGTAAATCAAACTACAGGAAGCGTGGCCTTTACACCTGGTGAAAGAATGGCTGTTCTAAAACAAAATCACTATGAATTTGATGATTTTACAGTTATAGAAACAGTCATGATGGGGCACAAGGAATTGTATGACATCATGAAAGAGAAAGATGCCATTTATCTTAAGGAAGATTTTACAGATAAAGATGGCGAGCGTGCCGGTGAACTGGAGAACCGTTTTGCAGAAATGGATGGCTGGAACATGGAGAGCAATGCCGCAACCATGCTAAGCAACCTGGGCATCAAAGAAGAACATCACTATAAACTATTAAAAGAACTGGATGGTAACCAGAAGGTACGGGTATTACTGGCCCAGGCCTTATTTGGTAACCCGGATATATTACTGCTGGATGAGCCTACCAACGATTTGGATATCGATACCATTGCGTGGCTGGAGAACTTCCTGGCAGATTACCAGAGTATTGTACTGGTTGTATCTCACGACAGGCACTTTTTAGATGCGGTATGTACCCATATTGTTGATATCGATTTCAGTAAAATGAGTATTTACTCCGGTAACTATAGCTTCTGGTATGAATCCAGTCAGCTGGCCTTAAAACAGCGTGGTGACCAGAATAAGAAACTGGAAGAAAAAGTTAAGGAACTTCAGGAATTTATTCAGCGCTTTAGCGCAAATGCATCCAAATCAAAGCAGGCTACATCGCGTAAGAAAGCTTTAGATAAGATCGACATTTCAGAAATTAAAGCTTCAAGCAGAAAATATCCGGCAATATTATTCAATAACCTCGGCAGAGAAGCAGGAGATCAGATCTTGCAGGTTGAAAACCTTTCCAACACCTCTAATGGAGAAGTGATGTTTAAAAACGTTAGCTTCATGGTCAATAAAGGAGATAAGGTTGCGGTGCTTTCACAAAACAGCCTGGCTACAACTGCATTCTATAATGTGCTAACAGGGCGTGAAAAGACCTATACCGGTGAATTTAAATTTGGGGTAACGATAAACGTGGCAGATATTCCGAACGACAATTCTGTTTATTTCGAAGGGAAAGATGAAAACCTGGTTGATTGGTTACGTGAGTATTCAGGTACTGATCAGGATGAACAATTTGTAAGAAGTTTCTTAGGCAGGATGCTTTTCTCCGGAGAAGAAGTACTGAAAAATGTTAAAGTCCTATCCGGGGGCGAAAAAATGAGGTGTATGTTTTCTCAGATGATGCTTAAACATGCCAACCTGCTGCTGTTTGATGAGCCAACGAATCACCTGGATCTGGAATCGATCACGGCACTAAACAATGGTCTTAAAGATTTCAAAGGAACAGCCCTGTTTACATCAAGGGATCATGCCTTAACAGAATCTGTGGCAACAAGGATCATTGAACTTACCCCTAAAGGAGCCATTGATAAAATGATGACTTACGATGAATACATTACCAGCGAAGAGATTGCAAAACTACGCGCAGAAATGTATGCTTAAAAATAATGAAAGCACCGCAACAGATTGATGAGATCGGTTGCAGGTGCCTTCTGCTTAACTAAATAATGAAGTACAAATATATAACTAAATGTATCAATTGCAACTTTATTGCATTAATGCATTTAGTTATATTTATCAATCTATAGATTGATGCCGAATCAACGTACTTTTTCAAATGAATTGTTAAAACGCTCTTTTCTCTTATAATTTACGATCTCCTATTCAGTAAGCAGCAAATTCATTCTGTAAATGATTATTAATGCCCATACTGCCCCATAAAACGGCTAAACATCACTACAGGTATTCTTTTTTCAAGTAAATGCAATTAAGTTGTAAACTTATTTCACATTTTATTACAAATGCAACAATATTGCTTTTATATTTGCAGGCAGATTAACCGGTTGGCTAATCTATAAGACACCATATGTGTATTTGAAACCGCATTCAATAAAAAAGATCCATGAAAATGAGTTTAAAATCAGAGAAGTTAGATCAGCTGGGCATGACCGCCTCTATCGCCTGTGCCATACATTGTGCCGCTTTGCCTTTTTTAATCGGTACCCTCCCATTGCTGGGATTAAGTTTCCTTGCAGACAGCTGGGTAGAGATCACTATGATTTGTCTGTCACTGGCCATAGGCGTTTATTCATTGAGTGTGTCTTATCCAAAGCATAAAAAGAAAATACCATTGATCGTGCTCATTGCCGGGTTTGTACTGATCGGGGCCGGGCATTACCTGGCAGAAGATCTCGAAGCCGTATTGATCCCGCTTGGCGGGTTTACCATTGCAGCAGCCCATCTGATCAACTGGAGGTACAGCCGTAATTGTTCACATACAAATTAACACAACAGTAGCAAATACTTTACAGGATTGGTAGCTGCAATATTATGGCATGTACTACTTTTGTAACTAACCGATTAACATGAACAAAAAGCTAATTTTTGGACTGATATTATTAGGCATAAGTGTGCTTAACCCGGGTTGTAAACACGAGCAGGTTAATGGTAAATCATTGTATATAAAGTACCTGAAAAGCCACATTAGAAAATAAGAAACCCATATGATCTCATTAAAATCCGTTTCTCACAGCTATAGTAACCAACATCGAATTGGGTTTAAAGACTGGCAGATCAAAGATGGGGAACAATGGCTGCTTCTGGGTGCATCGGGTAGCGGAAAAACGACATTACTCCATATTCTTACCGGTATATTAAAGCCGGAACAAGGTGATGTAATGATCAATGAAACTGCAATATATGGCTTATCGTCAAAAAAGCTGGATCAGTTTAGAGGCCGCAACATCGGGATCATCTTTCAGCGTCCCCATTTAATAAAGAGTTTGACGATATCTGAAAACCTGGTTATGGCGCAAAGTTTTGCCAAGCTGCCTACCGATCTTGTTCGTGTAAATGAAGTTTTAACCTCATTGGGAATTGCAGATAAGAAAAATGCCTATCCCAGTGAGCTGAGTCAGGGTCAGTTGCAGCGTGTATCTATTGCCCGCGCAGTGATCAATAAACCAGCATTGCTGATTGCCGACGAACCCACCTCAAGTTTAGACGACCAGAATGCAGCAGCTGTGCTATCGCTTTTGATGGAGCAATCGGGCTTAAACCAGGCAACACTGGTGGTTGCCACACACGACAAAAGAGTGAAGGATGCATTTACAAATACCTACGAATTATCATGAGTCCTTTAAAGATTAGCTGGAAAAGCTTATGGTCTAAACCATTATCTTCTGCGTTGAACATCTTGCTGATCGCCTTTGGCACAGGCATATTGACCATCTTATTACTGGCCTCCAAACAGATCAGCGATAAACTGGAGAATAACTCTAAAGACATAGACCTGGTTGTAGGTGCAAAAGGGAGTCCGCTGCAGCTGATACTAAGCAGTATATACTACATTGATTTTCCAACAGGAAACATACCATTAAAAGAAGCTACCGAATTGGCGCACAATCCATTGGTAAAAAAGGCCGTTCCATTAGCTCTGGGTGATAATTACAATGGCATCCGTATAGTGGGTACAGACAGCAATTTCGTTGGCATCTATAAACTGACGCTCAGTGAAGGTAAATTCTGGCATGACGACTTCGAAACTACCATCGGATCTACGGTTGCTGCAACACAAAAATTAAACATCGGTGATACCTTTTATGGGGCACACGGGCTTACCGGAAGTACTGATGTACATAAAGACCATCAGTACCGTGTTGCCGGCATTCTTGCTCCGCAGGGAAATGTAACCGATAACCTGATCCTAACCAATATATCAAGCATCTGGGGTATGCACGAAGAACCCGGAGAACGTGAACACCATCATGAAGAACCGAGAGAGCTTACTTCACTGCTGATCCAATACCGGTCGCCAATGTCTGTGGTATTGTTTCCCCGCATGGTTAATGAATCTACAAATATGCAGGCTGCCTCTCCTGCCCAGGAAAGCACCCGGCTATTTTCTCTGATTGGCGTGGGGATAGATACCCTGCAGTGGTTTGCTGTACTGATCATGCTAATTGCTGCAATTAGTGTATTTGTAAACCTTTACAATTCACTCAAGGAGCGCAATTACGACCTGGCCATTATGCGGACACTGGGTGCATCGAGAAGTAAATTATTTGTCATAGTAATTGCAGAAGGCATCATGCTCACCCTGGCTGGTACCTTAGCTGGAATTGCATTAGGTCACCTGGCACTGCAGTTTATAGGAAGCTACCAGGAAAGCAGTCAGGCACGGTTAAGCGGACTAGTTTTACTTTGGGATGAAATTTATTTGTTTGCTGCTGGCCTTGCAATTGGTATATTTGCTAGTGTTATACCTGGAATTCAGGCTTACCGGTCAAATATTTCAAAGATCTTATCTAAGAACTAACAGGTAGTGCCGAAGCAAACTGAGGATAGATCAGTTCTTAATCCAGCTTTAATACGAAAGATTGTGAGATATGATTAAGTGAGGCACGTCAGCTAAAGCGCAGATACAGACTCTTAAAAAACCGGTTAACAATAACGATTAATACGATAAACATGAAAAAAATAATCTTTGTCTTTTTACTATTTACAGGCTTTGCTGTTAAAGCTCAGCACAATCCTGATGATCAGATCATGTCTGACAACTGGGATGTTGTTGGAAGTGTAGACTTTAAAATTGTTAAGGATGTAGAGATGTATGCCATTTTTAACGACAATATAAAGAAGCATGCCAATAAGACTTTTGAACTGGAAGGCTATATTGTTCCGATCAAAGACGGAATGAAACAAACCAAGTTCATGCTGTCTACCCTCCCAATCAACCAGTGTTTTTATTGTGGTAAGAACGGTGTGCCGATCATGGTGCTGGTAGAATTGGCAGAACCGATCAAGTTTACCTATCAAACAGTTACCGTTAAGGGAATATTAAAGTTAAATGCTGGCAATGCAATGGATAATCCGCCAATATCATTAGTAGCAGCAAAGTCAATATAATGAAGCAGGATCCGATAAATATACTCCGCGAACACGATTTAAAACATACGAAGCAACGGGTACGGGTACTGGAAGAAATTGCGCTGGATCCTTTTGCAATCTCTCAGCCGGAACTTGAAAAGAAATTAGGGAAAGAAATAGACCGGGTAACCCTTTACAGGATATTAAATATCTACGAAGATAAAGGCATTTTACACCGGATCATGGATCTGAACGGAACGGCTAATTATGCGATATGTTCTTCAGCTTGTACAGAACACCACCACCATGATGAGCATGTACATTTCAACTGTACCAGCTGCTCAAAGATCTACTGCCTGGAAGTAAATGTTCCGAGAATAAAAATGCCGGGTGGTTTTACTGCATCCAGCGTTACTTCAACCGCATATGGCATCTGTGAAAAATGCAATGTCAAATCAGTAGTTCAAAATTAAGAACGAAAATATAGGATATAAAAAAAACCAATCTTATAGATTGGTTTTTTTTATATCCGGTAATTATTAATGACCAGAATGGCCATCAGCACCATGTGCATGACCATGACTTAATTCGTCCTGGGTAGCTTCACGTACTGCTAAAATTTTACCGGCAAATATTAAGTTCTTACCAGCCATAGGGTGGTTCAGATCTACAGAAACCGTATCCTCACCAATTGCGGTAACACCAGCTCTGAAATGATTGCCTTGATTGTCCTGTAATGGAATAACATCACCTACAGCAGGCAGTTCCACTTCTTTAAACATATCTTTTGGCAAATCAGCATAAGCTCCCGGATCTAATTCACCGTAACCATCAGCTGCAGTAAGCTCAAAGCTATATTCATCACCTACATTTAAACCGGTCAAATGTTCTTCAAATTTTGGAAGCATCATTCCTGTACCATATAGAAATACTAATGCATTTTCTTCATCGGCTTTCTCTACAAAAACTTGCTGTCCTTCTTCATTAGTCGTATGCAATTCGTACGTTAATGATACTACTGTATTGGGTTTAATACTCATTATGATGTTATTTAGTTATCAATTGTAATGCTTCATCTACCGTAGATACGGGCAACTGGCATGCTTTATTTCGGCAAATATAGATTTTTGTTTCAATGCTTTGCTTATCTTTTAACAAAGGAAGATCAGAATTTGTTCCCCACAAGGTAATTTTATTCGGAATGTAATGCCTGTTCAACGCTCTTTTGGCATCGCTGATATCCGCTCCTGTAATCGCAATTTCATTGATACCGAAGATCTCATCCATCAGCTGAATGGCCCAGTTTGAGTACGCAGACCCATAGGTCTTAATTTGAGGATAAACTGCAGCAAGCATCGCTGCTGCCTTATTGATATAGTTATCGTTATCAAAAATAAGACCCAGCTTATTTAAATTCTGGGCCATTGCAGAATTTGAAGACGGAATCACATTGTCCATGATCTCATGCTTACGTGCAATTAAAGCCTCGCCTGTACCGGATGTGTAGAAGAACATTGGAGTATTCGGATCTTCAAAATTCAGGATCACATAATCCGTTAACCGTTTGGCCTCCAACAGCCATTGCTCATCAAAATCTGACTGATAAAGTGCGATTAATGCATCAATAAAAAACGCATAATCATCTAAAAATCCGCTTATAGAAGCTTTACCATTTTTAAAGTTCCGATATAGACCACCGTCAGCAGTGGCAAGGTTCTTTAAAATAAAGTCTGCTGCTCGTTTAGCCAAATCGTAATAATGTTCATTTTCAAAACGGACCGCACTTTCTGCAAGACCTTTAATAGCCATAGCATTCCAGGCTGTGAGGCATTTATCATCCAGTCCGGGTCTGATCCTTTTGCTGCGTTCTTCCAGCAATTTAGCCTTAGCAGTTCTTATTTTTTGCTGAAGCTCCAGAACAGTAATGCCTTTAACCCCGGCATATTCCTCTTCACTAAACTTATTGAGCAGAATATTCGTTTCTTCCTCCTCCCAGTTACCATGTTCGGTAACATGAAAATAATCTAACAGCAGATCTGCATCTTCTGCAACAACAGCCTCAAACTCTGATTTAGCCCACACATAGAATTTACCTTCAACACCTTCACTGTCTGCATCTAACGCAGAGTAAAACAAACCTTCCGGAGAAGTCATCTCCCTTTCAAGCCAGGCTATCGTCTCTTCAGCAACTTCTTTAAATAATGAAGACCTGGTGTATTGGAAAGCTTCAGCATATAAACTGATCAGCTGACCGTTATCGTATAACATTTTCTCAAAGTGAGGCACATGCCAGTTCCCATCCACAGAATATCGTGCAAAACCACCACCTATATGATCATAAATACCGCCCATGGCCATCTTTTCCAACGTCATTAAAGCCGAAACATGGGTTGCATCATCTTCCATCAAATGGCTAAACCGCAGCATAAACTGCCAGTTATTGGGCAACGGGAATTTGGGCGCCCGGTTATATCCGCCTTCAGCCATATCAAAATATCGTTTCCAGGGATCGATGATTTCTGTTAGATTTTCCCTGGTATAGGTCTTACCAGTAACCCCAGGGACTATTTTCTCGGCATTGTCAATCCCCTCAGTAAGGCGGTCTGCATATTGTTTTGCTTTATCGGGTTCATTGGTCCATAGATCGGATACACTGAGTAAAACATTGATCCAATCTTCCTTTTTAAAGTAAGTACCACCATAAACCGGCCGCTGATCGGGCAAGCAAATGCAATTTAAAGGCCATCCACCGCTACCGGTCATCAGTTGTATAGCCAGCATATAGATCTGATCAATATCTGGCCGCTCTTCCCGGTCAACCTTAATACAAATAAAATGACGGTTCATAACCTCAGCTACCTCGAAGTTTTCGAAAGATTCGCGCTCCATCACATGGCACCAATGGCATGCAGAGTAACCAATGCTCACGAGGATTAGCTTGTTCTCATCTTTTGCTTTTTGTAAAGCTTCAGGGCCCCATTCATACCAGTTTACAGGATTATAGGCATGCTGCAATAAATAAGGAGAAGAGGCTTTAATTAAACTGTTAGGTTCCGTATTCATAGTATAAAGATAAAAAGATAAGTTGTACTTTTACCGTACAACCCTTGTGCCATGAAGATCACCCATATCGAAATTTACCGGTTTAGTATACCTATAGAGCCATTTGTTATTGCAACAGGAACAATGTATTTCGCTCAAAATGTGCTCATTAGAATCTATACCGATACGGGTATCCATGGTGTTGGAGAATGTTCTGCATTTCCAATGATCGTAGGTGAAACGCAGGAAACTTGCATAGCTATGGCAAAAGACTTTGCAAAGATCCTGATTGGAAAAGATCCGCTGGACATTCCAGAACGGATGAACGACTTACTGGGCCACGCTGCACATAACAGCACCATAAAAAGTGCATTTGATATTGCATTGTTCGATATCGCAGCGAAAAATGAAAAATTGCCGTTATATCGATATCTCGGCGGACAAAAACGAAGTATAGAAACAGACATTACTATAGGTATTGATACGCCGGATCACATGGCTGCCACAGCCATAAAGTTTAAATCAAATGGCTGTAATCTAATCAAGATCAAACTCGGTAAAGATGCACATGAAGATGTAGAACGGGTACGCCGGATCAGGGAAGCCGTTGGCCCGGAGATGATCCTTCGCCTGGATGCAAACCAGGGCTGGAGTTTTGACGAAGCCTTATTTGCGCTCGGCGCGATAGCCCCCTACGATATCCAATTTTGTGAACAGCCAATGCGTACCTGGTATGACGACAGATTACCCGAGCTGTGTGCAAATTCTCCGGTAAAAATAATGGCCGATGAAAGTTGCTACAACCACCATGATGCACGTAAACTGATCAACAGCAACTCCTGTGAATACCTGAACATCAAATTTTCAAAATCTGGCGGAATACTGGAAGCGCAAAAGATCCACGAGGTTGCACTTCAAACCGGAACAAAATGCATGATGGGCGGAATGCTAGAAAGCAGGATTGCATTAAGTGCAAGCATGCATTTTGCATTGGCCAGTCCCAATGTTACCTTTTTTGATATGGACTCTTGCCTGCTGGGACATTTAATTGATCCGGTAATAGGCGGAATTAGTTATAATGGGTACATCATTGATATATCAGACGAACCAGGCATTGGAGCCGACGCAGATCCTGAATTCCTGGAAACCTGTGAGAAATGGGTAATTAATTAAGCATCTCATCATTCATATTATCGAATCAGCATTCGGTCAAATGCTAAACTGTCGCCGTTAAGCGTTAAAATCAACCACATGATTAATTCCTGATATTTTAGCTTTATCAGAATGCTGCCAAAAATGCCATTTCGTGGCCTTGCTTATCTTTAATTTTGATTGGTAGTAATGTGCAATCCATAACGGATAGTCTTCAAAATGCCCCTGCAGGTAGTCTTTATAAAAGGATAGCCCGGTATAAATGATCGGCTTTACCCCTGTTTTCTTTTCAATATGCCTGACAAAATCTCTAAGCTCAATTCTCATTTTCGATGCCGGCACACCATTCAGTTCTTCCACGTCAACTACAGGGGGAAGATCGCCAGCCTCAAACTTAACCGTTTGCAGAAAGAATTTGGCTTGCCATGCTCCTGATTTCTTAGGCCGGAAATAATGGTAAGCTCCACAGATGATCCCAGCTTTAGGAGCCTCCCGCCAATTGCGCTGAAAATAAGGATCTACATTGAACATTCCTTCGGTAGCCTTTATGAATGCAAAATTGATCTTTACATCATCCTCTTTCATAGCCTTTACCTTTTTCCAGTCTATCTTACCCTGGTAATAGGAAACATCAATACCATGAATGGAGTAATTTTTAGGGATGCGGATATCAAAACTACTGTAAGTTCTATAATTGGGATCTTCTCCCCAATCCTTAACCCAACGCCAGGTAGAAGTAAAACCTTTTATAATATAACCATAGTACAGCGGAGACAGCAACACAAGCAACACCCCGGCAATCAGGAATTTCACCTGCATTGGCAAACCTTTACGTTTTACCTGTTTTTTCCTCGCAATGGGCTTTTTACGGGGTATAGAAGTTTTTCTGGGGATTGGTGTTCGTTTCGGTGCTGGCGCCATGTGATCACAAAAATACAAAGTTGACAGGTATGCATCCAAATAAAAAAGTCAAAGTGTTTTGATCTATGGGGATTTAGAAATAAAATCCGGATGTCGATAAAACACTTTGACTTTTTTAATAATTTACCAAAAAACAAGTAACTATTTACTCAATTCAGCATAATATTTATGGAACAATGGCAGCGTTTCAATTCCTTTATAATAATTGAAAATGTCATATTTTTCATTTGGTGAGTGCAATGCATCACTATCCAAACCAAATCCGAACAATACCGATTTAATACCCAGGGCACTTTCAAATAAAGCAACAATTGGAATACTTCCACCGCCACGCGTAGGGATAGGCTTTTTACCAAAAGACTCTTCGATGGCTTGTTCAGCAGCACGATAGGCAACGCTGTCTGTAGGCGTAACTACTGGTTCACCGCCATGATGTGCTGTAACCTTAACTTTTACAAAATCAGGAGCTATACTTTCAAAATGCTTTCTGAAGATTTCAGAGATCTCTTCAGAGCTTTGATGCGGAACAAGGCGCATGGAAATTTTAGCATTGGCTTTAGAAGGCAACACAGTCTTAGCACCCTCACCAATATAACCGCCCCAGATCCCATTTACTTCCAATGTAGGCCTTGTACCAGTACGTTCTAACGTAGAATATCCCTTTTCTCCCCACTCAGCGGCAATATCAAGATCTTTTTTATACACCTCCAGATCAAAAGGAGCAGCATTTAATGCTTCTTTTTCGCCGTCAGTCAGTTCAGTCACTTTATCATAAAATGCAGGAATGGTAATGTGATTGTTCTCATCGTGCAGAGAAGCGATCATTTTACATAAAATGGTAATTGGATTGGCAACAGCCCCACCATAAACACCGGAGTGCAGATCCCGGTTAGGACCAACAACTTCAACCTCCATATAAGCTAAACCACGTAATCCAGTTTCAATAGAAGGGTTTTCCATACTGATCATCGAGGTATCAGAGATCAATACCACGTCTGCCTTTAAGCGTTCTGTATTTGCATTGACAAAAATACCCAGGTTTGCAGAACCAACTTCCTCTTCACCTTCAATCATGAATTTCACATTACAAGCCAGGGTATTGGTTTGCATCATGAGTTCAAAAGCCTTTACATGCATATAAAATTGCCCTTTATCATCACACGCACCACGGGCATAGATCTTACCATCGCGAACAGTAGGTTCAAAAGGTGGTGTTTTCCAAAGCTCCAGCGGATCAGCAGGCTGAACATCATAATGACCATAGATCAATACGGTAGGCAATGCCGGATCGATGATCTTTTCGCCATAAACGATGGGATATCCCGCCGTTTCACAAATTTCTACCTGGTCTGCACCAGCATCTTTAAGCTTTTGAGCTACAAAGTCGGCAGTTTTAAGCACATCGTCCTTATATTTCGGGTCTGCGCTAACCGATGGGAAACGCAACAATTCAAACAGCTCATCTAAAAAACGCTGTTTGTTTTCTTCTACATATTTTTTGATCTCTTGCATAACAAATGATTACTAAGGTATTTAAAACAGATTTTTTTTATAATGTGTAAAAAAACGAAATTTAATCTATAGCTCTAACACCACTACTTAAATAGTCTATTCTACATTTTTGTAAAAAAAGATGTTCAAATTACGGGGATAAAACTAGACAAATAATTCTAATTCTTGAAAACATTAACTATCTATCGCACTTAAAATCGTACAGCCAACAAGTTTAAAAAGCGTTAAACTTGTCATGATATATCAAAAACACACAAGGGTATCTAACTGTATAAGAGTAATATATGAATTATTTTATTTTGCTTTAATCCAAAATATTAAGTACATTTGTATTGTGAAACAAGTAAAGTCAAATACAGATTCAAAAAAACGAATATCCAATTTCGTTAATCCCTTCATCAAAATGATAGAGGATAAGAAACGTATTGCTGAAACACTTAAAGAAGGTAAGTCATTATCTACTCTTAAAGAAATAAGTTTTGTCAAGCCTATATGATATAACTGATGATGATCAGGGATATCATTTTGTCAACGCTTCCGGTGATCAATATAATGTCTATATAATAGTTTACTATTTGCTCGATCCTGACGGCGAAGAAGAAGATTTTGTACCTATTTATTCCATTGGATTTAATTGCATCAGACGTGAACCAAATCAACAACACCGATTTGATAATAAAACAAAAAAGACCATTTTAAGGATCTACTCAGATTTTATGGGCAATAACCCAGATGGTGCATTTATATATATATGTGATAACTCTGATGATCGGGAACGAGCAAGACGGATAACATTTGGTCGGTGGTTTAGTGAAGAGAATGAAGGTGACATATATGAACGGCACATATCACATGTTACCCATCTTGATGCAAACTGGTATAGTTGTCTGGTAGTTGCATTAAATAATCCTTTAAAGGACCGCATTGTAAGGGCATATAAATACACCATTAAAATCACCTTTCAACGTATAGGAGATAATTAATAATGGCAACTTAACTGAAGTTCCAATCCGGTCTAGCTAAATATTTATAATCCTGCTCACACTCTATTAAAAAACATTGTGGCTTGTTCATCATTTTCTTTTTTACAAATCATGATTGATCTGTCTCAAGTCAAACATAAGTAACAAGTTGGCAAGTAACTAACTTGTTTAAAAGAAAATTATCTCCACATTAACCACCCCGTAAACTATTAGATGCACAAAGTACAACTGCTGAAAAAGATTGGATGTAATTGACTTAGTATTTATAAACATATTCCATTAGAAACTTAGAATTTCTTACTTTTGTAAATTAGAAATTGAACAGAATTTCAAGAGCACCATTAAACAGCAGGAACGGATTTTGGATTATTTAGCAGGTTTAAACCCACAACAGCGCGCAGCAGTAGAGAACACACAAGGACCGGCAATGATTGTTGCAGGTGCTGGTTCTGGTAAAACACGCGTAATTACCTACAGAGTAGCATATTTAATTGAAAAAGGTGTAGATCCTTTTAATATCCTGGTATTGACCTTTACCAATAAAGCTTCAAAGGATATGCGTGAGCGGATCATGAAGGTAGTTGGAGCCGAAGCTAAAAATATCTGGATGGGTACTTTTCACTCCGTATTTGCAAAAATATTAAGGGTAGAAGCAGAGAAAATAGGCTATCCGTCAAACTTTACCATTTACGATACCGACGATAGTAAAAGCCTGATCCGGTCTATCCTGAGGGAAATGCAGCTAGATGATAAATTGTACAATGCCAATTTTGTGTACAACAGGATCTCTTCCGCAAAAAATAACCTGATATCTTATTCAGAATATCTGGAAAGTGCAGAGATCCAGGCCGAGGATGCAGGGAATAAACGCCCGCTTCTCGGAAGCATTTACGAAACCTATACCAAGCGCTGCTTTAAAGCAGGAGCGATGGATTTTGACGACTTGTTGTTCAAAACGAATGTTTTGCTTAAAAACCATCCGGATGTGTTGAACAAATATCAGCAGAAATTTAAATACCTGATGGTAGATGAGTACCAGGATACAAACTTTTCACAGTACACCATCGTTAAAAAGATGGCCGCTGCATATCAGAATATATGTGTGGTGGGTGACGATGCACAGAGTATCTACGCATTCAGGGGTGCCAATATCCAGAACATCCTGAACTTTGAACGCGATTATCCGGACCTTAAAGTATATAAATTAGAACAGAACTACCGGTCTACACAAAACATAGTACAGGTAGCCAACAGTATCATTGCAAACAATAAGAACCAGCTGAAAAAAAATGTATTTTCTGAGAATGAAGCGGGCGACCGGATTAAGGTTCAGCGTGCATTTACAGACAATGAAGAAGGTAAGCTGGTTGCAGAATCCATTATACAGGAACGTACCTCTAAAGGTTATAACCACAATGATTTTGCCATCTTATACAGAACCAATGCCCAGTCAAGGGCCATGGAAGAGGCACTGAGAAAGCTGAACGTACCCTATAAGATCTATGGCGGTCTTTCATTTTATCAGCGTAAAGAGATCAAAGATCTGATCGCCTATTTTAGGCTAACCTTTAATCCTAGTGATGAAGAAGCTATAAAAAGGGTGATCAATTATCCCAGACGTGGTTTGGGTGATACCACGGTAGAAAAAATTATAGTTGCCGCAGATAAACATGACATTACCATGTGGCAGGTCATCTGTAACCCGCAGCAGTATATAGAAGGACGGATTGCAAATCAGTTAAATGATTTTGCCATGCTCATCCAAAGCTTTGCCGCAGAGTCGAAAAAGCTGGATGCTTATGAAACGGCATTATACATCTCACAACACTCCGGGATATTAAAAGAGCTGCATACCGATGATAGCATTGAAGGCCGGAGCCGGTATGAAAATATACAGGAACTTCTGAACGGGATCAAAGAATTTGCAGAACGTGAAGATATAGAAGACCGCAGTCTGGCTATATTTATGCAGGATATTGCACTGTTAACCAATGACGACAGACAGGACGATAAAGAAAAAGATACGGTTTCACTAATGACGATCCACTCTGCAAAGGGCCTGGAGTTTAAAAATGTTTTCGTTGTTGGACTGGAAGAAAACCTGTTCCCTTCGCAAATGAGCTTGAATTCCAGAACAGACCTGGAAGAAGAACGCCGTCTGTTCTATGTAGCCATTACCAGGGCAGAAAAGAAACTTACCCTTACCTACTCTACGTCCAGGTACAGATGGGGAACGCTGACAAACTGTGAACCCAGCCGCTTTATCAATGAGATCAACGCCCGTTACTTGGAAATTGAAGTCGTAAAACCGGCAAAGAGCAATTTAAGTGATGATAGCTTTGATCAGGAGAGAAGAACCTGGACACAACAACGCGATAGCTTTAGTAAACCAAAGCCATCTATGTCCAGCAATTCAGGATCGGGAAGTACAAGCAGTGCCCCGCCCCGTCCTAAAACCACATCATTGTTACCAAAGGCACACGTTCCTACACCAGGTTTTGCACCAGATCCGGCCAATGCATTTCAAAATGGAATGGATGTTGAGCATGAAAAGTTTGGTTTTGGAAAGATTGTAAGCCTCGAAGGCACTTTACCAGATGTAAAAGCAACGGTTTTTTTCCAGGGATTGGGTAATAAGCAGTTGTTATTAAAATTTGCTAAATTGCGAATTGTTAAATAAGACATATATTTGTTGAAACTGCACACGCTTAATCGCAATAACAGCACAATCATAGAAATAAATAAGCATGAATTTTGATTATAATACCACAAGAAACGAATTAATCCTGGCCGAATATGGCCGCAATGTACAGAACATGGTGAAGTACATTATTGAATTACCCGATCTTGAAGAACGCAATAAATATGCTCAGGCTGTTATAGACCTAATGGGATTCCTAAATCCCCATTTGCGTGATGTAGCAGACTTTAAACATAAATTATGGGATCACCTGCACATCATATCTGGTTATAAGATCGAAGTGGACAGCCCCTATCCAAAGCCAACTCCCGAAGCTGCACTGGTAAAACCACAGCACATCGGATACCCGCAGCAAAGAATTAAATACAAACATTACGGCAAAACCGTTGAAGTAATGATTGAAAAAGCTATAGCTGTTGACGAGCCGGAACGCCGTGCTGCAATGGTTCAGGGCATCGCAAATTTCATGAAAATGGCTTATGTAACCTGGAATAAAGACAGTGTAGCCGACGAAACCATTTTTAAAAACCTCCGCGAACTATCAGGCGGACAACTGGAACTTGACGACAACATTAATTTGAATAAAGTTGAGTTTAAACCGGTTGCTATTGCCAGAGCTTCAAACAACAATAACCGTGGCAGACAGCAAAACAACAATGGTGGCGGTAAAGGCAGACAAAACACCAATAATAACAACAACAATCGCCAGCAGCGCAACAATAACAATCCTAAGCAAAGACACTAATCACCATTTTTTAAAATAGATCCTTACGAATACCATGAATGCATTTGAAATAATTGGTGGAAAGAAATTAAAAGGCGAAATTCACCCACAAGGGGCTAAGAATGAAGCTTTACAAATTATTGCTGCTGTCTTATTAACCGATCAGAAGATTACGATCAGTAATATCCCTGACATTAAAGATGTAAATAAACTGATTGAACTTTTGGGTGATATGGGTGTAATAGTAGAGCGTCTGTCAAAAGACACCTATACATTTGAGGCCAAAAACATAGATCTTAAGTTCTTTCTATCGGATACCTTTAAAACAAAAGGTGGCAGCTTAAGAGGTTCTATTATGATAGTTGGCCCGCTTTTAGGCCGTTTTGGCACCGCTGCTATCCCTAAACCAGGTGGCGATAAAATTGGCAGAAGAAGATTAGATACCCACTTCCTGGGATTTGAAAAACTAGGAGCCAAATTCGTGTACGATGCCAAGAAAGAATTTTTCAACGTAGATGCAACCAACCTAAAAGGTGCTTATATCCTGCTGGATGAAGCATCCGTAACGGGAACTGCAAATATCGTAATGGCAGCCGTATTGGCTAAAGGAGTTACCACAATATACAACGCCGCTTGCGAACCCTATTTACAGCAGTTGTGCAAGATGCTTAACCGCATGGGTGCAAAAATTACTGGTGTAGGCTCTAACCTCCTTACCATTGAAGGTGTGGAGAAATTAGGCGGAACGGAACACCGGATGTTGCCGGACATGATAGAAATTGGTTCTTTCATCGGACTGGCTGCCATGACGGAATCTGAAATAACCATTAAAAATGTATGCTATTCAGAACTTGGCGTAATACCTGATGTATTTAAAAAACTGGGTATAAAGTTTGAATTACGCGGTGATGATATCTATATCCCTTCTCAAAAGCATTATGTAATTGAATCATTTATAGATGGATCCATGCTCACCATTGCAGATTCACCATGGCCTGGCTTTACACCAGATCTATTGAGTATCGTATTGGTCGTAGCTACACAGGCCAAGGGATCAGTACTGATCCACCAGAAGATGTTTGAAAGCAGGTTATTCTTTGTCGATAAATTAATTGATATGGGTGCCCAGATCATACTTTGCGATCCGCACAGGGCTACCGTAAACGGAATTAATAAAACCTATAAATTAAGAGGGATCAGTATGACCTCACCGGATATCCGTGCAGGAGTTTCCCTATTAATTGCAGCATTATCTGCAGAAGGAAAATCAACAATATTCAATATTGAACAGATTGAAAGAGGCTATCAGGACATCGATATCCGCTTACGTGCACTTGGTGCACAGATTAAGCGTGTTGAAGCATCCAGTCCGGGACATTAAACTAAAAAAAGCCAATTTAAAATTGGCTTTTTTTAGTTTAATGGTATTTTACTTTTAACTCGGTGCAAAGCAAATGCGATAGGTTAATCAATTTATGTGTATCCGCTTTACTTTTTTAATCAGAAACGTACTTAACACAATAACCTGATTACGCTGAAATCGCATTGATGATGTCATATTGAGTGATGATCTCAATCTTTCCATTGGCATCTTCAACCAGTACCGCACTATTCTCCTTATTAATTAAACCAGAGATCTTGTCGATAGAAGTATTCAGATCTACAAAAGGAAAGGTAGCAGACATGATCTCTTCAACCTTTGCCGATTTAAGTGCCGGATTCTCCATCAATGCCTTTAATATATCCCCTTCTCCCAATTTACCAACAACCATATCCTTTTGGGTGACCGGGATTTGAGAGATATTCAGCATATGCATCGTATTAATAGCCTCATTGATGGTCTTTTCACAATCAATGGTCACGATTTCTGTATTTCCTTTTTTAGCCAGGATTGTCTTCGCAGTAAGTTTCTCATCTTTTAAGAATCCCCGTTCTCTCAGCCAGTCCTCATTGTACATTTTGCCCATATACCGGCTTCCATGATCATGAAAAATTACAACAACCACATCATCAGCAGTCAACTTATCCTTCAACTGCAATAAACCGGCAATGGCCGATCCGGCAGAATTACCAACAAAAATCCCTTCTTTCCTGGCAATGTCACGGGTCATCAATGCAGCGTCCTTATCAGTCACTTTTTCAAAAAGATCGATAACGTCAAAATCAACATTCTTAGGTAGAAAATCCTCTCCAATACCCTCAGTGATATACGGATAGATCTCATTTTTATCAAGGATACCAGTTTCCTTATATTTCTTAAAAACAGAACCATAGGTATCAATACCCCATACCTTAATGTTCGGATTTTGTTCTTTTAAATATTTACCAGTACCAGAAATCGTACCGCCGGTACCCACGCCAACAACAAGATGTGTGATCTTACCCTCCGTCTGGGCCCAAATCTCAGGACCAGTTTGCTCGTAGTGTGCCTGAGAGTTCGCTAAATTATCATACTGGTTAGGTTTCCAGGAATTTGGAACCTCACGTTCAAGACGCGAAGACACCGAATAATAAGAGCGTGGATCTTCAGGCTCAACATTTGTAGGGCATACAATGACTTCCGCACCAAACGCACGCAACGCATCTACTTTTTCTTTAGACTGCTTATCTGTCGTTGTAAAAATACACTTATATCCCTTTACAATAGCGGCCATAGCCAATCCCATACCCGTATTTCCAGATGTTCCTTCAATGATCGTTCCGCCTGGCTTTAGCTTTCCGCTCTGCTCGGCATCTTCAATCATCTTAATTGCCATGCGGTCCTTTATTGAATTACCAGGATTGGTCGTTTCAATCTTTGCCAGCACGGTAGCAGGAATTGCCTTCGTAATGCTATTCAATTTTACCAGCGGTGTATTACCGATGGTCTCTAAAATATTATTGTACCACATAGCACAAAAATACAGAATGAAGATCAGAATTTCATTTTTAATTAAATATTTAAAACTTAATATTGCATATATAAATTAAACAGAATATTATTTTAATCTACTTATTTAATAGACTAAAAAGCAAACATTATATTTGAACTTAAGACAGAAGCTGATATACTTTACCCGGAAGGGAAACCAGAATTCCACGGATCTCCAGATCCAATAAATGCAGCACCAGTTTACTTTGTGGTAAGCTGGTATCCAGTAAAAGATCATCAATGCCAGCTGCTGAAGTCCTTAACCGCTTAATGATTTTTTCTTCTGCTAAAGTTAAATATACGGGTACCTCTAATGGTGCTGCCTTATTTGGAAGTACATTTGGCACTACTTCCCAGCCCAGGTAGTAAACCAGGTCTTTTGCATGGTTAATGAGTGCTGCCCGGTTCGTTTTAATGAGGAAGTTGCAGCCCTCAGAACAAAGATCGGTGGTTCTTCCAGGGAATGCATATACATCCCGGTGGTATGAATTTGCAAGATCTGCAGTGATCAGCGCACCTCCCTTCGCTGTTGCTTCAACTACTATGGTGACATCAGAAATCCCGGCAATGATCCGGTTACGCTTAGGGAAATTTTCCTTGTCGGGAATGGTCCCAATCGGGAATTCAGTCAATAACCCACCATTTAACTCCATTTTTGCTGCAATACTACGATGTATGTTGGGATAGATCCGGTCCAGGCCATGGGCCAAAATGCCTATGGTCGGTATATTTTGATGCAAACTCTCTTTATGTGCGGCAATATCAATTCCGTAAGCCAAACCGCTAACGATCATTACACCGTAAGCAGATAAAATTTCAGCCAGTTGCTTACAAAGCTGCCGGCCATATTCTGTTGCATTCCGGGTACCTACAATACTGACCATGCGGTGATGATTGAGATCAGCATTACCCCTGTAATAAAGTAATATTGGTGCATCATAACAATTCCTAAGCCTTTTCGGATACTGTTCATCGGTATAGAACAAAACATTGATCTTATATTTCCGGATCAGCTTAATCTGCTGTCCGGCCATCTTTAACGCATCATTGCTCAGAATCTGTGCTGCAGTAACCGGGCCAACACCCGGGATCTTTATTAATTCTCTCTTACTCGCTTTAAATACGGCCTCAGCAGTACCAAAGTGACTGACCAGGTTTCTGGCTGTTACATGCCCGACCGACCTAATAAAGGTTAAGGCTATTTTATGGATTAAACTCATGGGCTAAACTAGATATTTATTATTAACACAACCACCAAACAAAATTAATATACTGAAAATCAGAACTATAAATACAAACTACAAAAATAGTTTGTAAACTATAAAAATAGTAGTAACTTTAATCAACGTTAAAAAATAAGGAATGAGAGAACTTACAAAAGCAGAAGAACAGGTGATGTTGATCCTATGGGAGATTAAAGAGGGGCTGGTAAAAGAAGTTATTGACAGGATGGATCCACCAAAACCCGCATACAATACCGTATCAACTGTAATTCGTGTACTTGAAGGAAAAGGATTTATTGATCACAAGGCAATAGGAAATACACATATTTATTTTCCGATAATCACAGAAGCTGACTATAAGCACTTTGCATTTGATAAAGTGATGAACAACTACTTTGAAAATTCTTACCAAAGTCTGGTCTCCTTTCTCGTAAAAGAGAAAAATATGGACATGAATGAGCTGGACGAGTTAATTCAAATGGCAGAAAAACTTAAAAACAAGAAATGATGAGTTGGTTATATTATTTAATCGAGGCTAATATTTACCTGGCTGTATTTTATGGGTTTTATCGTTTATTTCTACATAATGAGACCTTCTATTCAGTAAACAGGTACTATCTGATTTTATGTACATTAATTTCCTTTAGTCTGCCCTTTCTGCAGATTGGATATTTCTATAACCTCTTGGGAATGGAACAGAACAGGGAAACCGACCTGAACCAAATCCCTGTGCATATGGCCGAAGCAGGCAGTGAATATGACCTCTTAAAGCTGGTATCTACTATTGCTTACCTTGCTATGGCGTCTTTTCTCGCTGTAAAATTAATGGCAAGGGTATATAAATTGATCGTGCTTGCCCTCAATGCCAAAAGAACACGGCATGACAAAGTAAACTTTGTAGAATTAAATAGTTCCGAAACCGCTTTTTCTTTTTTCAATCTCTTGTTTATTAACCCTGCCATTACGGAAAAAGAAACCATTCTAAAACATGAAATGGTACACATCAGGCAAAAACATAGCCTGGACATTCTATTTTTTGAGTTCATTCAGATCATCAACTGGTTTAATCCGGTTACTCATTTTATAAAAAAAGACATTAAACTGGTTCATGAGTACATTGCTGATGACATCACCACAAAAACTGATATTCAAAAACATGATTATGCGATGTTTTTGATCCAGAACTCTTTTGGGGTAACACCGAACCAGTTAACCAATCAAATATTCAATCAATCAATATTAAAAAGGAGAATTAACATGTTAAACCAAAAAAGATCAGGAGACCGGGCCAGGCTCAAACTCCTGCTTGTACTACCCATTGTAGGAGGAATGCTCTGCGCATCTACCATGGCATTTAGTAAAGACTACACCATGCTCGACTTGTATCCGGAGAAATACGAGGCAGTAAAGAATGTAGTTCAGGATACTGTAGTAAAGAAAAAAACAACAACCAAAAAGGAACAGGTTAAGTTTCCACCACCAAAGGTAGAGCAGGTTAAATTTCCGCCGCCAATTGTAAAGAAAAATGGACAAAGAATTCCACCACCGCCACCAATTGAGCCCAATACTAAAACAGTTAAAGGGAAACAAGTTACAGGTAAAAAAATTCCGGAACCAAAAGTAGAGCAGGTTAGGTTTCCGCCTCCAATTGTAACAAGAGATGGAGAAGAACTTCCGCCACCTCCACCTGTTGAGCCCGATTCTAAAACGATCAAAGGGAAAAAGGCATCTTCAGGGGTAAAAAAGGATCAGGTTATACTTCCGCCACCGCCACCAATAGAACCCAATTCTAAAACGGTCAAAGGAAAGGTCATACCAGGGAAGAAAAGCCCTGCAACAGGTGTAAAAAAGGACCAGGTGAAGTTTCCGCCTCCAATTGTAAAGCCGATCAAGAGAGAAGTTCCACCACCGCCAATTGAACCTAAGTCAGCCGGCAATCAATAAATTCAATTAACCAATCCATTAAATCAGGTCAGTAATAAAACCATCATTTCATTATTGACCTGATTTTTTTTGAAACAAACGCATTTCCCAATTCTAAATACATATGAATTTAAAGAACATACTATGCGGCATAATCATGCTCGTATACTTTTCTAATGGCGTTAATGCCCAAAATCAGTTGGGTAAACCCGTTGAAGAACCTGCAAAGGTCTTAGCAAATACAATGAATTGGCTTTATTACGACAGGGACTACCTCCGGTTATCAGAAGACTTTAGTGCTTTTGATCAAACATCGAAATCAATTACCAAAGGACAGTTTCTAAAGCAAATTGCAGCCGGAGGCTATCTCCCTGTAAGGCTCATTGCAAAAAATGCATCCGCTTCCTACAAACTCTATAAAATGCCGGCTACTACTGATCAGGCAACTAAGGCCGTGATCCAGGACTACGGAAAAACGCTTTATGCACATTATCAGAAGGAAGGCAAAAAATTACCCGGGTTCAATTTTATAGATTTAAATGGCAAGAAATATAATGAGACGACAACCAAAGGAAAAATAGTCGTATTTAAATTCTGGTTTGTTAAATGCCTTCCATGCAGGCAGGAAATGCCGGAACTTAACAGCTGGGTGGCAAAATATAAGAACCGCAAAGACATTCTTTTTGTAAGCCTGGCGCTTGATGATCCAAAAGCCCTTAATGCGTTTCTTAAAAAAACGAAATTTGATTATGCAGTCGTTGCTGATCAGGCCGATTATCTGGCAGACATCTTAAAAATAAACCAATTCCCAACCCATCTGATCGTGAATAAAACAGGATTGGTTGCAAAAGTTGGCGATGCTGATGTAATTCTTAAAGAACTAACCAAAGAAGCGAGCCTTTAAAAATCAATACCTCTCAGTTAGTGCCGACAGGTACTTTAAAAGTTAGTCACTAATTATAGCCGCTTAAGGATAAGATCTAAAGTAGCTTACCCAGGAATATAAACCACGTATTTGGTTTCAAAAAAATCTTCCTTAAAGTACTCAGAAAGCGGGTACAGCTGTGCCTTTAGTCTGGATTCTGCAATCTCTTCAGCCAGATCGCCTCCTTTTAAATATAAGATCCCATTTGGAATGGCATTTTTGGATTCTTTATTAAACTTATCTTTTATCCAGGGATAGAAATCAATCAACCGGGTTACTGCCCTGGATACTACAAAATCGTACTTATCAGTAACCTGCTCTGCTCTCAAATGGCTTGCTTTAACATTCGTTAAACCCAAAGCTTCAGCAACTTCAGTAACTACTTTGATCTTCTTACCTATGGAATCAACCAGGTGAAACTGGGTATCCGGGAACAGAATGGCCAATGGGATCCCAGGAAAACCTCCTCCCGTACCTACATCAAGAACCCGCTCTCCTGGTTTAAACGTACAAAATTTAGCAATACCAAGAGAATGCAGGATGTGCCTTTCATAAAGTTCTTCGATATCCTTTCTGGAAATCACATTGATTTGCGCATTCCAAAAACTATACAGATCATATAACTGATCAAACTGACTAACCTGTTTTTCAGTCAGGCCTTTAAAATATTCCTGAATTAATGCTGATTTTATCTCCACTGTATTTTTTTAACAAATATAGAAACTACACCATTAAACACCAGAAAAATGAATAATAGTATATCCAATAACGGAAACCACCACCTCAGATTACCACAATTCAGCCGTTTAAGAAGCCTCGGATAAACAAAGCACCTAACGATGATACTTATCCCCAGCACAGCCAGTGCAGGATATAAAGTAGCCTTAAAACAGATTAAAATGATAAAGAATGCATAAAATAAGAACTGGATGATGATCTGTGCCGAAAGAATGAACTTGTGTTTCGGCTTATATAGCTTTCCCGCTCCAAAATGACGTTTCTTTTGTTTCAGGTAACTTTTAAGGCTGGTATTAGGAACACTCCAAACCTGCGCATCCTTATGAAACTGGATGGCCGTATTTACAGCGTTTGCATTCGCATTTACGAAGAGATCATCATCACCAGAAGGAATATGTATGTGTGCTGCAAAGCCTTTATTCTTAAAAAAAAGTGACTTTTTATAAGCCATATTTCTGCCAACCCCCATGTAAGGCATCCCTTTGATTGCAAATGAAAGGTAATTAACGGCGGTAAAAAAGGTCTCGAAACGGATCAGGGCATTTAATATCCCCCATTTTTTCTGATATGGAGAATAACCCAAAACAATTTCTGTACGGTCATCAGCAGGCTGCTGCATGCCTGTTAACCAATCCTTTGAAGCCGGGAGACAATCTGCATCGGTAAATACCAGCCATTCATTAGAAGCTGCTTTTATGCCCATTGTGATCGCAAACTTTTTACCTGCAATGAACTTCTCTCCTTCTGATACAGTCACTATTTTAAGTCGCGCATAGGTTTTAGAAAACTCTTCCAGCAAGTCAGCAGTTCCATCCCATGACCGGTCATTGACCACAACAACTTCAAAATCAGGGTAATTTTGTTCGAGAACAGCAGGAAGATATTCTTGTAAATTCTTCAATTCATTCCGGGCGCTGATGATCACACTAATTGGCTTTCTACCACGATCTGGCATAGGCTCTACTTTAATCAGCGCCAGTTTCAAATGAATAAAAAGACTGAAATATAGCTGTATTAAGAAACAAAAGATTAAGGCGCCGAACAGGCAGTTCTCTAATAAGGTTAAATCCACGATGTATTTTTGTAGCCGCCAAATTTCCGATTTTTAATCTGTAATGTACGGTTATGTTGATAAAAAATTTAGAGCGTAAATAGCTGGTTTTTTGCTACTTTTGCCCAGATTTTTGAAGATCGTACATATGAAATTTAGTTTACAGGCAAAAGACACCCATTCGAAGGCAAGGGCAGGAACAGTTACAACAGATCACGGAGAGATACAAACGCCTATCTTTATGCCTGTAGGAACAGCAGGAACCGTTAAAGCGGTACACCAGCGCGAGCTGAAGAATGACATCGATGCCAAAATAATTCTTGGAAATACTTACCATTTATATTTAAGGCCAGGGCTGGATATTATTGAAAAAGCAGGCGGACTGCATCAATTTATTGGCTGGGACCGTCCGATTTTAACGGACAGCGGGGGTTATCAGGTGTATTCTTTAAGCAAAGTAAGAAAAATTAAAGAAGAAGGTGTCACTTTCCGTTCACATATTGATGGGTCAAAACACTTATTTACACCAGAATATGCAATGGATATTCAACGCACCATTGGTGCCGATATCATCATGGCATTTGATGAATGTACCCCCTACCCATGTGATTACAAGTATGCCGCTTCTTCCATCAACATGACCCACCGCTGGTTAAAAAGATGCTGCAACCGTTTTGATACCACAGAACCTAAGTATGGGTTTAACCAAACCCTGTTTCCAATTGTCCAGGGATCGGTATATAAAGACCTGAGGGTTAAATCTGCAGAATTCATTGCGTCCATGGATCGTGAAGGAAATGCCATTGGCGGCTTGTCAGTAGGCGAACCTGCAGAAGAAATGTACGGCATGACCGAAGTGGTGTGCGATATACTACCTTATGAGAAACCCCGTTACTTAATGGGCGTAGGCACACCGATCAATATTTTAGAGAATATAGCACTTGGGGTTGACATGTTTGATTGCGTTATGCCAACAAGAAATGCAAGGAATGGTATGCTTTTTACCAAAAATGGCATTATTAATATCGGTAATAAAAAGTGGGAGAATGATTTTTCACCCATTGAGCCGGATAGCGATCTATATGCCGACCAGGTATACTCAAAGGCCTATTTAAGGCATCTGATGCATTCAAAAGAAATGCTGGGTGCACAAATTGCTACCCTGCATAACCTTCATTTCTATATATGGCTGGTAAAACAAGCCAGAGAAAAAATTATTAGTGGTGAGTTTTACGCCTGGAAAAACAAAATGGTAACTATATTAGGGAATAAATTATAGATGAACTTTATAAAAAACAGGATTAAGATCATAGACTGGTATATCATCAGTAAATATTTAGGTACTTTTTTATATACCTTAACACTGTTTGTTATCATTATTATCATTTTCGATCTGTCGGAAAAACTGGATGATTTTTTAACTGCAAACCTTACTTTCTGGCAGGTAATCACCTTGTATTATGCAGGTTCTATTCCGTTTTACGTGAATATGCTTTCCCCGCTGATCAACTTTATTGCGGTTATATTCTTTACCGCTAAAATGGCCGATCAGACAGAGATCGTACCCATATTAAGCGGCGGCGTCAGCTTTAACCGTTTCCTGGTACCCTATTTCGTATCTGCATTTATCATTTTTGCGGTCAATCTGGCTGCAAACCTGTATATATTACCGTATACAAACCGGTTAAAGAATAGCTTTGAAAACAATTACGTAAAGAAGAACGAATCGTCAAGCAAAACCAATATCCACATGAGGCTGGATGAGAAGACGTACATTTACATGGATAACTTTGATAACAAAACCATGGTTGGACTTAAGTTTTCACTGGATAACTTCAACGGAGATGTACTTACCAAAAAGCTGGTAGCCCAGGAGATTAAATACGATTCACTTAAACACAACTGGAGACTCACCAATTATTCGATCCGGTACATCAATGGCCTTAAGGAGACCTTTGTAAGCGAATTCTCCAAGCCAAAAGATACGATCCTTGATATGCGGCCCGATGATTTCTCTGCATATGACAATATATTCGAGAACCTGAGCAACAGGGAGTTGAGCGACAAGATCAGGAAAGAAAAGATCCGCGGAACGGGTATTTGGAACGACCTGCTATTTGAACGCTATAAACGCTATTTAAATCCGCTCTCAGCCTTCGTATTGACTTTGATAGGCGTTGCCCTGTCCTCACGTAAAGTACGCGGAGGCGTAGGTCTGCCGCTCGGGATCGGCATACTATTAAGCTTTGGGTATATCGTATTGAATCAGTTTGCCAAAATGTTCTCTTTAAAAGGAGGGATTTCACCCTTATTTGCTGTATTGGCACCTACTATTTTCTTTGGATTACTGGGCTATTATTTACTCAGAAAAGCGCCAAAATAATGAACGGAAAAACATCAGTTACCAGGAACTTACTGATCCTGCATTTCACTGTATTTATATGGGGCTTTACAGGAATACTGGGAGCCCTTATTTCTATCAGTGCAGTCCAAATGGTATGGTACCGGGTGTTGATTGCAAGCCTCACTCTATTCGCTTATTTCATGCTTACAGGCACCAGTATAAAGGTGACTAAAAAGCAATTTCTGCAGTTCTTTTTTACCGGCAGTATTGTTGCCATACACTGGATCTTATTCTTCCATGCCATCAAAGTTTCTACTGTTTCTGTAACCCTGGTATGCCTTTCTTCCTTCACCCTTTTCACGGCAATACTCGAACCGCTCATAAAAAAACAGGCCATTTTAATCCCCGATGTGATCGTCGGATTGATCATTATTTTAGGAATATATCTTATTTTTAAGTTCGAATCCCAGTACACATCAGGCATTATATTTGGGCTTTCATCAGCACTAGCCTCGAGCTTATTTGCAACGATCAACTCCGCTCTGGTACAAAAAAGCGAGCCTAAAATTATTGGTTTTTATGAACTGACCGGTGCATTTTTCTGGATCACCTTATACCGTTTATTTGACCAGAGCCTGCTTACAGAGACCTTCAATTTAAGTCTGAAAGACTGGGCATACCTGGGCGTTTTAGGTACCATTTGTACGGCCCTTGCCTACGTTGCCGGAGTCTCGGTAATGCGTACACTCTCGGCTTTCAGAGTTGCCCTGATCACCAATCTTGAACCCGTATACGGCATCCTTCTGGCCTTCATTTTCTTCGGAACAAAAGAGACCATGTCCACCGGTTTTTACCTTGGGGCAGCACTGATCATCGGGTCAGTTTTCTTGTATCCAATCTACAAAAAACGCAAGAATTTACAGTAGTTTTCTATCCAATCCCCAAGGGTAGGGGAGTCTTTTTCCCGGCAAACAGCAGTCCCAAAAAGAGTATATTCCATATACATCCACGCATTTCACCAAAGAAATTTAATTGTATTTATAACCTAAATAGTGTATCTTGATTGCAGATTTTCAGGTATACTGATCCTGGATAGGGTTCTTTATAAAACAGGGGTAAAAATAGTTTAAATCATCAAAAAACAAAGCTATTTGAATAATTATATAAAATCTATATATAAATGAATATCAATTATTTAAATAATTATATATCATTAAAAAAACCACATAAAGAACACTATAAACACAAAACTATACTAAATATTTTAGCAATACAAATTTATGGGTATTATTAAACCAATCAAGATACTGAAAATCAAATTTTTAATACTCATTATATTAAGTTTAATTTCACATACTGCTTTTTCACAGATATTTAGTGCGGACCAGAACCCGCTTAGTGTAAAATGGAGGCAAATAAATGTATCCGGGTTCCAGCTGATCTATCCGGTCGAACTTGAAAAAGAGGCGCAGCGGATGGCCAATACGATCAGCTATATTTTTCCCTATGTTGGCGGAAGCTTAGGACGGCAAAAAACATCCATCCCCATTGTGCTTCAAAACCGCGGGGTCATTGCAAATGGCTTCGTTCAGCTTGCTCCAAAAAAGTCAGAATTCTACACCACCCCGCCCCAGCAATTTGACAGCCAGGATTGGCTGAACAACCTTGCCGTTCATGAGCTGAGACACGTTGCACAATTTGATAAACTGACCGGAGGAAAAGCACATCCGTTTCCGGAAGATGTTTACTTTGCATGGTTTGGCGTAAGCCTTCCGCTTTGGTATTTTGAAGGAGACGCGGTAACCATCGAAACGGCATTAACAAATGCAGGCAGAGGAAGGCAGCCGTCATGGGTGATGCCCTACCGGGCCAACCTGCTGGAAGGAAAAAATTACACCTATAGCAAGATCAATTTTGGATCAGACAAAGACGTCACTCCCGGTTATTACCAATTGGGTTATCTGATCTCATCAGCCATCCGGAAAGAATCCGGCCGTGACATTTTTGACAGCGTGCTTACCGACATCCGAAACAGACCACTCCGCCTCTATCCGTTCTCCAGCAGTCTAAAAAAATTTACTGACCGCGGAAGCAAAGACTGGTTCCTTCATACGACCGGTATCCTGCAAAAAGAGTGGACAGCACAAAGTCAAAAAACAACCACCAAAACCTATACTGTTTTAAATAAAAAAACCAGTTATGCCAGCTCCCATTTCCTGCCTGTAAAATTAGACGACGGACGGATCCTGAGCCTCAAACAAAGCAAAGCTGAAGCTGCCCATTTTACGATCACAGACAGCAGTAAAAATGAAACCAAACTGATCGGGACCGGCTACCAGGAACAACCCTGGTTTAGCTACGCCAACGGACTTATTGTTTGGGACGAGATCAGATACGATCCCAGGTTCCGTCAGAGAAGTTACAGCGTGATCTGCAGCTACGACCTTCAAACAAAAAAGATCACCAAACTAAGCGCAAGAAGCCGGATCTTCTCCCCGTCATTGTCCATGGATGCACGCAGGATCATTGCCGTTCAGTTTGATCTGTCCAACAACTGCAGCCTGATCGAACTCGATGCAGCTAATGGCAAAATCATCAAAGTCTATCCAAATCCCGGAAACGAGATCCTGCAGACACCTGCTTTTGATGCCAGTGGTACAAAGATCAGTTTTGTATCTGTGAGCGAAAAGGGAAAGGCATTGCGGATCATTGACAGCGATAACAGAATCACCACTTTGATTGCTGAAACTCAACAGCAGATAACCAGGCCGATCTACATTAAGCAAGGAATAGCTTTTAACGCTCACTATGAAGGCATCGATAACGTTTACTACATTGACACCGCTACAAAAAAGATAAGCGCTCTGAGCGCCTCTAAATACGGCGGATTCAATCCTGCCTATCATGCTCCCACAAACCAAATACTATTTAACAATTATTCTGCGGATGGCTACGACATTGCAGAAACACCTTTTGACGGCAAGGAGCTTCAAAAGAACAATTTCGTTTATTTCGGGGCTGCCGCAGAAAAACAGGAAAATACCGGAAACGTATTTTCGAACATCCCCGACAGCACATATACCACGAGGAAATATAAAACCCTCGGCAACCTGTTCAATCTCCACAGCGTTGCCCCGGTTATTGAAGACGAATACCAGGGTGGATTACAGTTTACGTCAAATAACCTGCTGAACACCTTCGATTTTTTTGCCGGTGCAGATTATCACCGGGACCTAAACCGTTTTGAGTATAGCAGCGGGTTTTCACTAAAAAGCTTTTACCCTGTTTTTTACGCAACCTACAGAAACCGGCCAAGACGCACTTTTTATAACAGCCAGGCCGGCATTCAGCAGGGAGACTGGAGAGAGCATAACTTTCAGCTTCAGGCTTCCCTCCCATTAAGCCTCACAGCCCGCAACCACACGTACAACCTCTCTTTCAACACGCTAACCAGCTATACTGAAAGATACATGGGTGAGAACATGCCTGAAAATTATATCCGTACACTCCGGTTCCCTATGCAGTACGGCTTTACGCTCACACACGCTTTAAGGGCTGCAGAAAGAGACATCGCACCCCGGTGGGCACAAACACTCCGGATCACCTATCTGCATCAGCCATTTGACAATAATCTGAAAGGAAACTTATTCGCGGCAGAAAGCTTCGCCTATTTTCCCGGAATTGCAAAGAATCACTCTTTCCTGGCCAGTTTCAATTATCAGCGTTCATCAGGCATCCGCCAATATGATCAGGAGATCAGTACCGTTTATGGTTACAACAACATTCTGGCAAAGCACAGGCTAAACAATACGCTGCTTTTTAATTATCGTTTCCCATTTGCTTTTCCTGATGCCGAAGTCGGGCCTCTGGCCTATATCCGCAACTTAAGGGGCGGTCTTTTCTGTCATTACGAGAACATCGGTACCGAAACAAATCTTGGGCAGCCTAAAACTTTTGGCTTTGAATTGCGTAGTAGTATGAACCTGCTGCGTTATCAACCAATTGTTGATGTTGGCGCAAGATTTGTATTCGTGAATAAAATATATCACCAGAATCCTATCTTAGAATTAATTTTAAACTATAGTTTTTAGACCATGACCGCCAAAACCATCTTTATCATTGCAATTACCGCCATCATCAGCATCTTTTTAATGCTCAATACAGATGCTGTTGAATTCAACCTGATCTTTGTTAAAAAGGACATCTCGAAATTAGTGATCGTAGGTATTTGTACTTTTATCGGTTTTATTCTGGGCTATTGGGCCGGGAAGCCTAAAACTACGGTAAGTTCCTATGATACAAACAATCCCCAGGAAACTCCTGAGGACCGTAGAAATGAATTGAGTGATGAAGACCGCGATTATATTAGCTAAGCGCTTGTTTAATATCACCGAGAATATCGTCAATATGTTCTAAACCGATAGAAAGACGAATTGTTCCCTGCTCAATACCCACCTGCAATCTTTCTTCCTCAGTTAATTTGGAATGCGTACTTGTTGCCGGGTGTGTTGCAATTGAACGGGTATCACCGAGGTTGGCCGAGATGGAGAACATCTTCAGTTTATCCATAAACTGAGCAGCAGCAGTAACACCGCCTGCAATTACGAACGTTACAATACCACCACCCTGTTTCATCTGCTTTTTAGCGATCTCATACTGGGGGTGTGATGGAAGAAACGGATATCTTACTTGTTTAACCGCTTCATTACTTTCCAGAAAGTTAGCTACTTTTAATGCGTTCTCACAATGTCTGTCCATACGAACAGCCAGGGTTTCCAGACTTTTAGACAGCAACCAGGCATTAAATGGCGACATCGCCGGGCCGCTATGCCTGGCAAACCCTTCAATTTCAAGAATCAATTCTTTAGAGCCAAGTATAACCCCGCCTAATGTTCTTCCTTGTCCGTCAATAAACTTGGTTGCCGAATGGATCGATATATCTGCACCGAGTTTGATGGGTTGCTGCAGATATGGCGTAGCAAAACAGTTATCCACAACAAAGAGGATGTTGTGTTTCTTTGCAAGTCCGGCCAGCCACTCCAGGTCAATAATATCAATACCAGGATTGGAAGGGGTTTCCACAAAGATCATTTTTGTGTTCGGCTGTATTCCATTTTCCCATTGCTCCAGGTTATCGAGGTCGGCATACGTATAGCTGATCCCCCATTTGGGAAAGATCCCGTTTAAAAGCTGGTGAGTAGAACCAAAAACCGAACGGCTGGAAAGCACATGGTCGCCGGATTTAAGGAATGCCGCAAATGTGGTAAATATCGCAGCCATCCCGGTAGCGGTTACCCAGCCGGTCTCTGCTCCTTCTAAAACGGCCATTTTATCAATCAGCTCTGTAGTATTCGGGTTGGCGTACCGGCTATATACATTTCCTTCCTTCTCATTGGCGAAAAGTGCACGCATCTCCTCAGCATCATCAAATTTATAACTCGAAGTGAGGTATAACGGAACGGAATGTTCTTTAAACTGGGTTCTTTCTGCTTGTAAACGTATGGCTAAGGTTTCGAAATTATCTTCTTGCATGTTAGTTTTGATGTATGGTATATGAGAAATTAAGTTGAGCGGAACGCCCAAGAATATTGGATACTGAGCAATATTTTTCGAAAGTTAAGGCCAGTGCCCTTTCTACTTTCTGTGCATTTAATGCACCATAAAGATTAAAATGAATGTCGATCACATCAAATATTGGCGGCATCTCTTCGTCTTTACGTGTTGCGTTTATGGTGATCTTAATATCATCCAATGGTTCTTTTTGTTTATTCAGCACATTGACCATATCAATACCACTGCAGCCACCAAGACCAACAAGCAGCATTTCCATTGGTCTGAAACCTTTGCCTTCACCGCCTATTTCCGGTTTAGCGTCGATCTCAACTTTTTGGCCCATAGCATTCTCCGCCTCAAAATTGAATTTATTGTTTTTGCGTACCAGGTTAATCTCCATCGTTATGTTATTAAGATCTGTATAGCTGACTATACGTTGTAAAATACTTTGTTATTTTTTTCAAGTTCAGGAAGTTTGATGTCCTGATCAAACACCGCAAAAACGCAGGAACCGCTTCCACTCATGGCCGCAAACAATGCGCCTGAACGATACAGCTCGTTTTTTACCCGTTCAATTTCAGGATATTTTGAAAATACGGTATTTTCAAAATCATTCTTTAAATTTGATTTCCAGTCCTTCAACGGCAAATGTATTAAATCTTTTAGCGAAGTAATAGCATCCATTGGCTTTATTCCATGGTATGCATCCGCAGTAGATACGTGAACCGCTGGTTTTACCAGAACGATGTAATAATTTGACAGTTCTATTTCAATCGGACTGAATACATCACCTATTCCTGTAGCAAAAACTGGCTTATTGCGAATAAAGAACGGGCAATCTGCTCCAAGCTTTCCCGCATATGCTTCCATTTGAAGATCAGATAAAGACAGGTTGAATTTCGTGTTTAGCAGCTTAATCAGGAATGCAGCATCAGAGGAGCCGCCACCAAGACCTGCTCCTACCGGAATGTTCTTAAGCAGGGTAATTTGCTGCGGAGGAAGATCAAAATCATTTTTAAGCAGTTGATAAGCTTTCAGGCAAATGTTATCTGTAGTACCACCTGGTATGTCAATACCTTTGATGAAACAACGGGTTTGCGGTGCGTCCGTAATTTCAATTACATCATACAATTTAACCGGATAAAAAACAGTTTCAAGATTGTGATAACCGTCCGTCCTTTTTTCTATAACGTTCAAACCAAGGTTTATCTTGGCATTTGCAAAAGCAAGCATCTGTCTATTTTTCTGCAAACTTACAAAATCATCAAGGCCAAATGTTATTTACCGGGAAATTTTAAATATTCAGCGTTTTTTCTGCAGGTTTGAAGCCATATTTTTGTGAAATTGAGCGCAAACGATCCAGGTTGAGCAGCATAACTGTTCGGGTTGTGTTAAGGTCATCTCCTCACACTATACACGTCTCATTCACTTCTTCTTCACAAAAAGGTACCTTTTTGTGAACTAAATGTGAGCAAGGTGTGAAGGAGACGTGAATAAGGGTACTACGCTACCCGAACTCCTGAGCAACTCAGTCCCAAGCCATACACTGTGTCTTATTTTCCTGAATTCGCTTTACACCTCTATTGATCTATTCAAATTGCCGCTGCTTATTTTTGTGAGAAACTGAATTTTTGACTACAAAGTTTTTAGCTTTGCAGGTGTATATTTAACATTTGCCATCTGTTTAAACCATTCGATGAAACAATATTTAGATTTAATGCAGCATGTGCTGGATCATGGCACACAAAAACATGATCGTACAGGTACAGGCACCATTAGCGTGTTTGGTTACCAGATGCGTTTTAACCTGCAGGAGGGCTTCCCTATGGTTACCACTAAAAAACTGCACCTTAAATCAATCATTCATGAGTTGATCTGGTTTTTAAGCGGAGATACCAACATTCAGTATCTAAAAGAAAATGGTGTAAAGATCTGGGATGAATGGGCTGATGAAAACGGAAACCTTGGCCCCGTATATGGTTCTCAATGGAGATCATGGCCTGCTCCCGATGGAACACACATCGATCAGATCAGCCAGATCATTGATACCATTAAAAATAACCCGGACTCCAGAAGGATCATTGTATCCGCATGGAATGTTGCCGATATTGGACATATGGCCCTACCCCCATGCCACGCCTTCTTTCAATTTTATGTGGCAGACGGAAAACTGAGCTGCCAGCTTTACCAGAGAAGTGCCGATATATTTTTAGGCGTCCCGTTCAATATTGCATCGTATGCGTTATTAACCATGATGGTTGCGCAGGTATGCGGACTGGCCTATGGGGATTTTATACACACGCTTGGTGATGCACATTTGTACAACAATCATATTGAGCAATCCAAACTCCAGCTGAGCAGGGAATCAAAGAAATTACCGGTCATGGAAATTAATCCTGAAGTAAAGAACATCTTCGACTTTAAATTCGAAGACTTCAATTTAACAGGTTATGAACCACATCCGCACATTAAAGGAGCTGTTGCCGTATGATCGTAACCATAGTAGTTGCCATTGCTGAGAATAATGCCATTGGTAAGGACAACCAGTTGTTATGGTATTTACCGACAGATTTAAAGCATTTTAAAGACATTACCAACCACCATACGATCATTATGGGCCGTAAAACGTTTGACTCTATTGGCAAGCCTTTGCCAAACAGACGTAACATCGTAATTACAAGGAATACGGATCTCAGCATTCCAGGGGCCGAAGTAACGAATACATTAGACCAGGCGCTGGAGCTTTGCAGCAAGGATGATGAAGTATTTATTGTTGGCGGTGCAGAGATCTATAGGCAGGCATTGGGCAAAACAGACCGGATATACCTCACCAGGGTACACGAAAGCTATTCAGCAGATACCTTCTTTCCTGAGATAGATCCTAATGTATGGAAAGAGATCAGTTCCGAAAAACATCAGCCAGATGAAAAAAACAAGGTGGCATACACATTTGCAACACTGGAACGCAAATAGTACAGCACCATAATAAAAACTTTAACAACGTGGTCTATTAATTAAAAAAATAATTAGATTTGCCGACTTGTTAAAAAAATATATAGCTTATATAGACTAATAATTACAAACAAATGCAGGGTAAAGGTTTTATTAAATTTATGGCAATACTATTAGGTATTGTCTGTGTGTATTCTCTCTCATTCAACTTCGTCACATCGAAAGTTGAAAAAGACGCAAAAGCTCACGCCAAAGGTGATCCAATCAAAGAAAAGGCTTACCTGGACTCTATGGCAACAGTACCAGTTTATCCTGTATTTGGATTTAACTATCAGTTCTGTAAAGAAAAAGAAATTAACCTTGGGCTAGACCTTAAAGGTGGTATGAACGTAACGATGGAGATATCGTTAGCAGAATTGGTTAAATCATTAGCAAACAATACTGATGATGCTAACTTTAACAAAGCACTTTCTCTTGCTCAAACGCAACTGAATGCTGGTGGTAAAGATTTCATCGCCTTATTTGTAAATGAATTTGAAAAACTTTCTCCGAATGTAAAACTTGCTGACTTCTTCTCTAACCAGGACAATGCAACGGTTATCAAACCAAATGCAACCAATTCTGAGGTAAAAACCTTTTTATCTAAAGAAGCAACCAGTGCAATTGACCGCTCATTCATTATCATCAGAAGCCGTATTGATGGATTTGGTGTAGTGAGCCCGAATATGCAGAAACAAGAAGGCACCAACCGGATCCTGATTGAAATGCCGGGTGTTCAGGATATTGAAAGGGTTCATAAACTTTTACAAGGTTCTGCAGAATTGCAGTTCTGGAAAGTTTACAACAACGAAGAAGTATATTCCGTATTAGAAAACATCAACAAAACACTGGCATCAACCTTAAAAGTTGAAGCTCCGGCTGCCGGAACAACAGATACTGCTGCAAAATCAGGAAGTAAATTAGCCGGTCTTGCAAAAACCAATGATGCTAAAGACTCTTCGGCGGTTAAAACACAGGAACTCACCAAATCGAATCCTTTATTCGCAGTTTTAAATATCCCTACCTTCCAGGGCGAAAACGGACAGCAATCTTTACGTCCGGGACCCGTAGTGGGTTGGGTTGCTCAAAAAGATACTTCAAAGGTAAACGCTTATTTCAGAAGACCTGAAATTGCATCGATCATTCCTCAGAGCTACAAATTCATGTGGAGCGTTAAGCCAATGGATATCTCTATATCTGGTGGTGCTAAAGTTTTTGAACTGTATGCCATTAAAGTAACTTCTACTGATGGTAAGCCAGATCTTTCTGGTGATGCGATCAGCGATGCCCGTGCAGACTTCCAGGATGGCAACAAACCTGAGGTAACCATGAGGATGACTGGTGAAGGTTCTATCAAGTGGAAAAAAATTACTGCTGAAGCTTCAGCAGATCCAAACAATAAAAAATCAATTGCCATTGTATTGGACAATGCAGTTTACTCTGCCCCTACCGTACAAGATGAGATTCCTAACGGAAGCTCTTCAATTACCGGTAACTTTACCGTAAATGATACACAGGATTTAGCCAATATCTTAAAAGCAGGTAAACTTCCTGCCCCTGCAAGGATTGTAGGTGAGTTTGTGGTTGGTCCGTCTTTAGGACAGGAAGCTATTGATAACGGCTTACTTTCATTCGTACTTGCGTTTGTGGTGATCCTGATCTTTATGGCTTTATATTACAATAAAGCAGGTTGGGTTGCTAACCTGGCACTTGTAATCAACTTGTTCTTCATTATGGGAATATTGGTATCACTGGGAGCTGTACTAACCTTGCCTGGTATTGCCGGTATCGTGTTGGTAATTGGTCTTTCTGTTGATGCAAACATCCTGATCTTTGAACGGGTACGTGAAGAATTAACCTTAGGTAAGCCAACACCAGTTGCAATCCGTGAAGGTTTTAAACATGCCATGTCTTCAATCATCGATTCAAACGTAACCGTATTGGTATTGGGTGTGATCCTTTACATATTTGGTACCGGACCTGTTCAGGGTTTTGCAACCACGCTATGTATCGGTATCTTATCTTCATTATTCTGTGCGGTACTGATCTCCCGTTTGGTATTTGAATTCCTGCTTGATAAAAAAGTAGACATTACGTTTGGAAACAGTGTAACCATTCACGCTTTCAAAAACATTGCTTTTGACTTCGTTGGACGCAGAAAGATCTATTATATCATTTCATCAGCAATCATTATACTTGGTTTTATCTTCTATTTCAAAAACGGCGGCTTAAATCTGGGTATTGACTTTAAAGGTGGCAGAACATACATCGTTCATTTTGATAAAGGAATGGATACTGAAGATGTAAAATCTCAGTTAACCGCTGTATTCCCTGAATCAGAGACCATCGTTAAAACCGCAGGTGCTGATAATGAATTAAAGATCACCACTACTTTCCACATTACAGATCCGGATACTAAAGCGGATAAGATTGTCGAAAATGCGTTAAAAGCAGGATTGGCTAAAACTGGTGTTAAGTATACCATTGAAAGTAATGAAAAGGTTGGTCCTATCATTGCAAGTGACATCGTTTACGGAGCTTACGGAGCAATCTTATTCTCTTGTTTAGTGATGTTCTTCTATATCGTAGTGAGGTTTAAAAAATTAAACTACGGTTTAGGTGCTGTAATTGCCCTCTTCCATGATGTTTTACTGGTATTGTCATTCTATACCATTCTGGATGGAGTTATGCCATTCTCATTAGAGATCGGACAGGATTTCATCGCGGCAATATTAACCGTAATGGGATACACCATGACAGAAACAGTGGTTGTATTTGACAGGATCCGTGAAAAACTTGCAGAAAGCGGTAAAGAAGATCTTCATGGTGAAGAACGTAATAAACTAATCAATTTCGCATTGAACAGTACCTTAAGTCGTACCATCTTAACTTCATTAACCGTATTCTTTGTATTGTTGGTGATCTTTATTTTCGGTGGTGCCAGCATCAGAGGCTTTATATTTGCCTTGTTGATCGGTCGTGTGATCGGTACTTATTCTTCATTATGTATCTCTACCCCTATCGTAATTGACCTGGGTAAAAACAAATAAGAAACAATACATATAATATTAAAAGGCATCCGGTTGGATGCCTTTTTTGTTTGCCATAAATTCCATTTGGTAGCGGATTATATGTAATTTTGAATGCATACATGACCAGGAAAACCAAATAATGACCCAAAACCCTGTTAAACTCATTGAATGTCCGCGCGATGCGATGCAGGGTATTCACCATTTTATTGACACCGATCTTAAGGCTCAATACATTAACCTCCTGCTGCAGGTTGGGTTTGATACCATTGACTTTGGAAGCTTTGTTTCTGAAAAAGCCATTCCGCAGTTAAGAGATACCAAAGAAGTATTGTCAAAGCTGGATCTAAGTAATACGACTTCTAAGCTGCTGGCTATTGTAGCGAATTTAAGAGGTGTACAGGAAGCCGTAAAACATGAAGAGATCAATTATCTTGGATTTCCTTTTTCCATCTCAGAAACGTTTCAGCAACGGAATACCAATTCCAGCATTGCACAATCGCTGGACACCGTTAAACAGATGCTCGAACTATGTGATCAGAACAATAAAAAGGCGGTAGTATACCTGTCTATGGGTTTCGGAAATCCTTACGGCAATGAATGGAATGCGGAGATTGTTGAAGAATGGTCAACTGTACTAGTCGGTCATGGGGTTAAGATCTTGTCTTTATCTGACACCACTGGTATTTCTTCACCGGAAAAAATAAAACAGATCTTACCAGCACTTGTAAGTGCCTTTAAAAATGTAGAAATAGGTCTTCATTTACACAGTACGCCAAATACCCGTTTTGAAAAGATCGAAGCCGCTTATCAATGCGGATGCAGACGCTTTGACAGCGCATTAAAAGGATTTGGCGGTTGTCCGATGGCTGCTGATGATCTTACCGGAAATATGGCTACCGAAGAGCTGATCAGCTATTTAAATAGTAAGGGCGAACCTTTAAACCTGAATATGGACAAATGGAATCAGGCTTTGCTGTTATCCCGGGAGATCTTTTTTTAAGCAGCCTGTCTTTAGCTTTTCTTAACCATTTTAAAATGCTGGATCCCGGCCTCTTCAAACTGATCACCTTCAGCCACAAAGCCGAATTTTGCATATAATCCCATCGCATCGATCTGGGCATTCAGATAAATGTAGCTGGCATCAGCAGGCAGATCATGCAAGGCCGCAGCAACAAGTGCCTGTCCGATCCGCTTTCCCCTATATTCTTTTAATACGGCAAAGCGTTCCAGCTTATAACCAGCATCTGTTTTACGCCACCTGCAAGCCCCGCATGGATTGGTATTGATCAGGGCCAGAAAATGGGTTGAGACCTCTTCATTTTCCCATTCCAGTTCGGGTGGGCAATTCTGTTCTTCAACAAAAACAATTTTACGAATGGCAAATGCCTGTTCCAGTTCTTCTTTGTTTTTTATTTTAATTACCTGAAGAGTTTCCATTTTATGTTGGGGTTAGCTTGTCAATTGTACAAAAAAGCGCCACAAGTAGATTCTTGCGACGCTTCGATTATTTTTAGTAAATTATAATTTATCGCTTGCGTCTTTGCAGTTTAAATCTTCAAAAGCTTGTTTTAAACGGGTAACGAAGTTTTCTTCCCCTTTACGCAACCAAACGCGTGGATCATAATATTTCTTATTTGGTTTATCTTCTCCATCCGGGTTACCGATCTGACCTTGAAGATAAGCTTCATTTGCTTTATAATATTCCAAAATACCTTCCCAGTATGCCCATTGCATATCGGTATCAATATTCATTTTAATTGCACCATAAGAAATTGCCTCTCTGATCTCTTCCTGAGAAGAACCAGATCCGCCATGAAATACAAAATTAACTGGTTTTTCTGCAGTAAGTCCGAATTTCTCTTTTACAAAGTCCTGAGAGTTTTTAAGAATTACAGGTTGTAATTTAACATTTCCCGGTTTATAAACGCCGTGAACGTTACCAAATGCAGCAGCAACAGTAAATTTATCACTCACTTTGCTCAATTCTTCATAGGCATAAGCAACTTCAGAAGGTTGTGTGTATAATTTAGAGCTGTCTACATCACTGTTGTCTACACCATCCTCTTCACCACCTGTAACACCAAGTTCAATTTCAATGGTCATTCCTAATTTAGCCATACGCGCTAAATATTTTGCTGAAATTTCCATGTTCTCTTCAATAGGCTCTTCAGAAAGGTCAAGCATGTGTGATGAAAACAAAGGTTTACCATGTTCAGCAAAGAATTTCTCACCATGATCCAACAATCCATCGATCCATGGCAATAACTTTTTTGCGGCATGGTCTGTGTGTAAAACAACTGCAACACCATAGTGCTCAGCTAATAAATGAACATGTTTAGCAGCAGAAACCGCGCCCAGTACACATGCATTTAAATTATCATTATTTAATGTTTTACCTGCATAAAATTGTGCTCCGCCATTAGACAATTGAATAATTACCGGCGAATTAACTGCCTTAGCAGTTTCCATTACCGCGTTGATGGTATTTGTACCTGTAACATTTACCGCTGGCAATGCAAACTGATGTTTTTTAGCCTGTTCAAATAATTCTTGAACGGCATCTCCGTAAATTACGCCTTTATAGCCTTTTAAACTCATCTTTAATATTTTATATGTACGCCGAAGTTATGAATATTTTAACTAAAGTTATCCTTAAACAAGCATAAACTGTTCTAATTTTTTTTCGTTTCTTTGTACTCGCATTTTTCAAGAAATAACATGGCTTGGTTTAAGAGAGAAAAAAAAGGTATCAGTACGCTAACAGAAGAAAAAAAAGAAGCACCGGATGGTTTATGGAACAAGTGTCCGAACTGTAAGAAAGCACTTCATAGCGCAGACCTGGTAGAAAATAAATACGTTTGTCAATATTGTGACTACCATTTAAGGGTAGGCTCCAAAGAATATTTCCAGGTTCTGTTTGATGACAATCAATTTACAGAGCTTTTTGCAGACCTCACATCTGCAGATCCGCTAAACTTTACAGACAGTAAACCGTACACGGAGCGACTGGTAGAGAGCATGGCTAAAACCGGCTTAAAAGATGCCATCCGTGCCGGATATGGTAAAGTAGAAGGTGAAGACCTGGTTATTGCCTGTATGGACTTCAATTTTATAGGCGGATCAATGGGATCAGTTGTAGGCGAAAAGATCGCCAGATCTATTGATTATTCCATTAAGCATAAGATCCCGTTCCTCATGATCTCTAAGTCTGGCGGCGCACGAATGATGGAAGCTGCATTTTCATTGATGCAAATGGCCAAGACATCGGCAAAATTAGCCCTTCTAAGCCAGGCTAAAATTCCTTACATCTCTTTGCTTACAGATCCTACTACAGGCGGTGTAACTGCTTCTTATGCCATGCTTGGCGATATTAACATTGCTGAACCAGGTGCACTGATCGGCTTCGCCGGTCCGAGGGTAATTAAAGAAACCATTAAAAAGGATTTGCCTAAAGGATTTCAGACTGCCGAGTTCGTATTGGAACATGGTTTCCTGGATTTCATTGTAGACCGCAGGTCAATGAAAGCTAAGCTGGCATCGTTCCTTAAAATGATGAAGAATTAAATACTAAATTAACAGAAATAAAAAATCCCGCTTCTGCAATTGCAAAAGCGGGATTTTTTTGTATTCGCTACAATTATTTTTCTGTAGACAGTGAATAAGGGAAATCAGATTCACTTGTTCCTCTTGTTTTATTTGGTTTTGACGTCATGTCAAAATCAAGGGTAGCACCTTTTAATAAATTAGAGTGGCTCAACCAGTTTTTGGTTTGCTCTTTACCATTGTATTTCAGTCCTTGAACATACCGGTTATCATCGCTGTTATTTGGCGCATTGATCACCACAGTTTTACCGTTCTCAAGGGTTAAGGTTACTTTCTTAAATAATGGAGCACCTACAACATACTGATCAACTGCAGGCGTTACCGGATAGAATCCCAAAGCAGAGAATACATACCAGGCAGAAGTTTGACCGTTATCTTCATCACCGCAATATCCGTCTGGAGTTGCTTTATACATTCTGTTCATGGTTTCACGAACCCAGTATTGGGTTTTCCATGGCGCACCAGCATAGTTGTATAAATAGATCATGTGCTGAATTGGCTGATTACCATGCGCATACTGGCCCATGTTTGCAATCTGCATCTCTCTGATCTCATGGATCACACCACCATAATAGCTGTCATCAAAAACTGGAGGAAGTGTAAATACAGAATCCAGTTTGCTTACAAACTTATCTTTTCCACCCATTAGCTTAGATAAGCCATCAATATCCTGGAATACTGACCAGGAATAATGCCAGCTGTTACCTTCAGTAAATGCATCACCCCATTTAAATGGATTGAATGGAGACTGGAAGCTTCCATCTTTATTCTTTCCGCGCATTAACCCGGTAGCCGGATCAAAGAGTTTTTTATAGTTCAATGCACGTTTTGCATAGATATCAATTTCTGCTTTTGGCTTGTTCAACGCCCTACCCAATTGGTAAATGGTAAAGTCATCATAAGAATACTCCAATGTTCTTGCTGCATTCTCATTGATCTTTACATCATAAGGAACATAACCCAGTTCATTGTAATATTTAACACCGGCACGTCCAACTGCCTGGATCGGGCCTTCATTGTTTGCACCATGAGTTACGGCATCCCACAAGGTGTTGATGTCATATCCACGGATCCCTTTAATGTATGCATCTGCAACAACAGAAGCAGAGTTATTGCCGATCATGATATTGGCATATCCGGGGCTGGACCATTCTGGTAACCATCCGCCTTCTTTATAATCATTGATCAGTCCTTCCTGCATTTCTTTGTTAATAGAAGGATACATCAGGTTAAGGAATGGGTATAAAGCTCTGAAAGTATCCCAGAAGCCTGTACCTGCAAACATATAACCTGGTTTTATCTCACCAGTGTATGGGCTCCAGTGAACAATTTTATTGCTGGCATCCAATTCGTACATTTTATTCGGGAAGAATAACGTACGGTATAAGCTCGAGTAAAAAGTGCGGGTTTGATCAATTGATCCGCCTTCTACACTGATTTTGCTCAATGTTTTATTCCAAACGGCTTTACCTTTTTCTTTTGTGGTTTCAAAGTTATCGTTAGCCAACTCTCTTTTTAAACTGATGTCAGCTTGTTCGATGCTGATAAAAGAAGAGGCAACCTTCATGTTTACCTGCTCGCCTTTAGCCGTTTTAAAACCTACAATTGCACCAGAGTGATCACTGGTTAATTCCAGGGTATCTTTTGCAAGGTTTCTGCCTCTTGTTGCATTGGCAGAGGTAAATGCCTTGTCAAAATAGATTACAAAGTAATTTTTAAAGTTTTTAGGTAATGGTCCGCGGGCGTACCTGGTGCTGTATCCTACAATTTTACGTTCTGCAGGAATGATCTTAATATAAGAACCTTTATCAAATGCATCAACAACTACATAAGAATCATCAGATTTAGGAAATGTAAAACGGAACTGAGCAGCTCTTTCTGTTGGTGCAATTTCTGTAGTTACATCGGCATCTGCCAGGTAAACACTGTAATAGTAAGGTTTAACAATTTCAGCCTTGTGAGAGAACCAGCTGGCCCTGTCATCCTGGTTAAATTTCATTTTACCAGTTACCGGCATAATGGCAAACTGACCATAGTCGTTCATCCATGGAGAAGGCTGGTGTGTTTGTTTGAATCCCCTGATCTTATCAGCTTCATAAGTATATGCCCATCCATCACCCATTCTACCTGTTTGGGGAGTCCAGAAGTTCATACCCCATGGCAACGCGATGGTTGGGTAAGTATTTCCGTTAGACAGCGCAGGCTTACTTGCCGTACCCATTAACGGATTGATCCATTCTACAGGATCTGTGATCTTTCCTACTGTTTGAGCAAACGTGCTAAACGATGCTAAAACCAGTGAGGCGGTTAGGAATCTTTTAATCATATTTATAATTTTCATTTAATGTGTTACAATGCTGGATTTGCAGAATAAGCTACCCATAGCTCATCTAGTGTTTTGCCGGTCTCTTTTTTCCAAAGTTCAGCGGTAAAAGTATGAGCGCGTAAGTTAGCATCTAATTTTTTAACCAGGCCTTTATTTCCGTGACTTTCTAACCAGGCCAGGAAGCGGGCAGTAATTCTATAGCTATTGGTATAGCTTTGGGTATCTTTATATTCTGGAAGTGCCCATTTGGCTCCCGGATTATCAACACCAAATTTATAACGTACATAATCAGCAATACCTTCTGTAAGCCATCCTGGTCCGGCACCACGTCCGTAAGACTGGATCACGTGCATTACTTCGTGCGTTACCACATCAACATCTGTTGGATGCTGTTTAAAATAAGCAGGGCTGTAAACAATTCTGCCTCCTCCTGTTGCTGCAACGCCTTTGTATGCGGTATCAATTACAAAGTTCAGTTCAGTAGCTGCATTTTCATTGTATTCTTTTTTTAGAAGCGGATAAACTGTAAAAAAGGTTTCAATCATCCTTTGTTTTAATCTCGGATCAAAGGAACTGTCTAAACTGGTAAAATTTAGGGTAAGTCCGTCTCTTTTAATAGTTTCTTTTTCCTGAGCGTTTGATTGGTAACCGCATAAAGTAACGAGAGCGGTTAAAACGATCAATTTAGTGGTTTTGTTCATATGCTTTTTAAGTTTAAACGATTTAGCACACAAATAAACATAATATAATGTAAATTTATATAGATCAATCGTAACAAAATCAAAGGCAATATAAAGTTTTTTACCAAATATTATTAAACTAAAAAAAGCAGTACGGTTTGGTACTGCTTTTTTTTAAGTTATTGTGAATCTTGCCTATTCGCTCCCTGGCATTACACCAGGTTCATGTCCGGATCCCAGCGGCTTGTTTTTACGTGCCGGCTGTTTCGTAAAACTGGATCTGTCCAAATGAGATACCGATGAGGTCTCTCCATTGGTAAGTTCTTCATTCGATTTATCCGTTTCTTTATAAACGGTTTTTTTAGGTTCTTCTTTATCTGTAGTTTTCATAGTTCAAAAGATTAGTTAAATAATAATAATCAAACTAATAACACCTCTTAAACTTGTATTGTTTACATAAATTGAAAACTCGTTAGGCAATTACATTCTGGCTCACAATATCTTTTACCTTCTGAACTACAAAATCCAGCTCTTCTTTTGTGGTGTATTTGCTAAATGAAAAACGTACTGACGGACGGTTTGGATCTGCGGATATTCCGTTCAGCACATGAGATCCGATATTAGAACCGGAAGAGCAGGCACTTCCGCCAGATGCAGAGATACCATTAATGTCCAGGTTAAACAACAGCATGTCTGACATTTCCATAGCCGGGAATGAAACATTTAAAACGGTGTATAAACTTTTAGCAGGTTCTATTTCTCCATTAAAGTAAAGATCAGGAATTTCACTGGTCAGCTGCTCAATCATATAGCTTTTTAATTCCTGAATGTGCTGCTGGTGTGCATCCATTTCTGCATATGCAATTTCCAGGGCTTTGGCTAAACCAACAATTCCATACACATTTTCAGTTCCGCCACGCATGTTGCGTTCCTGTGCACCCCCAAAGATCATCGGACTGATCTTTATCGTATGGTTAACGAACAAGAACCCCACCCCTTTAGGGCCATGAAGTTTATGTGCTGCACAAACAATGAAGTGGGCTTTGAGCTTTCTTACATCGTGTACATAATGTCCCATCGTTTGAACGGTATCGCAATGGTAAATGGCATTGTATTTTTCACAGATATCCCCTACCTTCTCCATGTCTGTTAATGTTCCCAATTCATTATTGGCATGCATCAGGGATACGAAAGAACGTTCATTATTTTCCAGAAGCTGTTCCAGATGGTTTAGATCAACATTACCTTTTTCATCAATATCAACAAAGCTCAGCTTATCGATCACGCCTTGCTGTAAAAGCATGGTTAGCGTATGCTCAACGGCGTGGTGTTCTATTTTAGAGGTAATTGCATGTTTAATGTGATAGGCAGCAATACCGCATCTTATTGCGGTGTTGTCTGCTTCAGTACCTCCAGAAGTAAAGAAGATCTCTGCAGGGGTTGCATTTAAAAGGCCGGCAACTGTTTTCCTTGCCTTTTCGATCAGTGTTCTCACTTCACGTCCCTGTGCATGAATAGAAGATGGGTTACCATAATGCGATTTCATCACATTCACCATTTCGTCGATTACCACTGCATCTAAAGGTGTAGTAGCGGCATTATCTAAATAAATCCTGTTCATCTTCTTAATTCAATTTTAAAATTTCTTTGATATCTGATATAATTTTTGAGGCCAGGTTCTCTGCCACAGTTTCACTACCGGCTTCGCTGTAAATGCGGATGATCGGCTCTGTATTAGATCTGCGCAGGTGAACCCATTCTTTATCGAATTCAATTTTCAAACCATCGATGGTACTGTTTGGCTGGCTTTTATATTTTTCCTGAACTTTGATCAGCAGTGCATCAATATCCATCTCTGGTGTCAGTGTAATTTTATTCTTAGAAATATAATATTCAGGGTAGCTGCTTCTTAACAAAGAGATGGATTTACCAAATTTTGCCAGATGGGTTAAAAATAATGCAATCCCTACCAATGCATCGCGACCGTAATGTGATTCCGGATAGATGATCCCTCCGTTACCTTCACCGCCAATAATGGCCTGGGTAGCTTTCATTTTATTCACTACATTAACCTCACCTACTGCAGCCGCATTATATATTCCACCCGCTTTCTCGGTTACATCTCTCAATGCCCGTGTTGAAGAAAGGTTCGAAACCGAATTACCCGGTGTATTTTTCAGAACATAATCTGCAACAGCTACCAGCGTATATTCTTCACCAAACATGGTACCATCTTCATTTACGAAACATAAACGGTCCACATCCGGATCTACTACAATACCCAGGTCGGCATTCTTACTTTGCACCAGCTTTGCGATCTCTGTTAAATTTTCAGGCAAAGGTTCCGGGTTATGCGGAAACTGGCCATTGGGTTCACAGTAGAGTTCGTATACCGTCTCCACACCTAAAGCCTTTAACAGCGCAGGAACAAAAATACCGCCTGTTGAGTTTACACAGTCAATAGCAATTTTAAAGTTTGCGTTCCTGATCGCTTCTACATCAACCAATGATAAGGCAAGGATACTGTCTATGTGTTTCTGCAAATACGAATTATCAGTAATTACCTTTCCAAGCTGGTCTACATCAGCAAATTCAAATGCTGCACGTTCTGCAATATCAAGAACCTCCTTCCCATCTTCGTCACTGATAAATTCACCAGATTCATTCAACAGCTTTAACGCATTCCATTGTTTCGGATTATGACTTGCCGTTAAGATAATACCGCCCCCGGCCTGTTCCAATGGAACCGCAATTTCTACGGTTGGCGTGGTAGAGAGGCCCAGGTCAATCACTTCAATACCCAATCCCTGCAGTGTGCCGATGACCAGGTTATTCACCATTTCGCCTGATATTCTTGCGTCACGGCCCAATACAATTTTCTTAATAGATGTTCTGCTGATTACCCATGAGCCATAAGCAGCGGTAAATTTCACAATATCAATGGGGGTTAAGCCATTACCCGCTGCGCCGCCTATTGTTCCCCTAATTCCGGAGATCGATTTTATTAATGTCAATTTATTCAGTTTTTTTCCAAAAATAACAAAAAAACAGCAAAACAAGTGTGTTTAACTTAGCGGATCAATAAAATCATTGTGTTTTAAAAATGCAGTGACGAGATAATTAATCCCGCCGTATGCAGTTCAAAATACTATATTTGTATTTTTCTAAAACATCAAAATACGGGCTCTATGCAGCGAAAATGGTTTCAATATTGGTTTAATTCCCCTTTCTATCACATTCTATATAGTCAAAGAAATGACGCCGAAGCCGAGTATTTAATTGATAACTTATCAGCCTGGCTAAAACCAACTGCAGATTCCAGGATTTTAGACATCGCCTGCGGCAGGGGCAGGCATGCCATATATATGAATAAAAAGGGATATGACGTAACCGGCATTGATCTTTCAGAACAAAGCATCAAGTATGCACAGCAGTTTGAGCAAAAGAACCTGCATTTCTTTGTGCACGATATGCGCAAATTGTGTTTCATCAATTATTTCGACATTGCGTTAAATCTTTTCACCAGCTTTGGATATTTTGAAACAGAAAAGGACCATGTAAATGCATTCAAGTCTTTTAGAAAAGGACTTAAGGCTGATGGCACATTGGTAATCGATTATTTCAATACGCAAAAGATCCTTAAAAATCTAACCCATCAGGAGATCAAAACGGTAGACGGCATTGAGTTTCACCTCCACAAGTTTGTTTCAGAGGGAAAGATCATCAAGCACATCAATTTTGAGCATAAGGGCAAGCCACATGCTTTTGAAGAACGTGTGCAGGCTTTTACCTTAGCAGATTTTGAGCGGATGCTTGAAAAGAGCGGCCTTCAGATCACAAAAACATTTGGCAGTTATAATCTGGATGATTACGATGAAATAAAGTCAGACCGGTTGTTATTAATCTGTAAAAAGGTATGATCGAGAGTTTACAGCAGTTTGATGCAGAACTCTTTCTGAAGATCCACCGCGGGTTTTCCAATCCTTTTTTTGACTGGCTGTTACCTTTAATGCGCAACAGGTATTTTTGGGCTCCGTTATATTTATTTATCGTTGTTTTCTGTTTTATAGAATACCGCAAAAAAGGCTGGTATATTGTGGGGATGCTGCTTGTCACCTTTGCGATCGGCGATCTGATGGCATCAAGGCTGATCAAACCATTAGCAGGAAGAATAAGACCCTGCAACGATATCAGTCTTGCAACGGACATTATTCACAGGGTACCATGCGGAAGCGGCTACAGCTTCCCTTCTGCGCATGCAACCAATCACTTTGCAATTGCTGTATTTTTAATCTTTTTATTTTATGACAAATGGAAACCCATCTTACCTATCGCACTACTATGGGCATTTATCATTTCCTTTTCACAAGTTTATGTGGGTGTCCACTACCCTGTTGATACCATGGCGGGTGCCATACTGGGTACACTGATCGGCTTAACTACTTCAAAAATCTATAAAAAACTACAACCACAACTATAATGGAAATTTGGAAGATATTCATCTTATTTTTTAGTGCATTCCTGGGGGGCTCGGCAATCTTCCTGGTAAAAAGTGACAAGTCACAGCTGCTAAAACTGATTTTATCCTTTAGTGGGGCTTATTTATTTGCCATCACGGTACTGCATTTAATACCTGATGCTTACCATGGCGCAGAGCACCAGGAAATTGGTGTGTTTATCCTGATTGGTTTTCTGCTTCAAATATTCCTGGAACAATTTTCTGAGGGGGTAGAGCATGGACACATCCATAAGCACCACGAAACAACTGTTTTTCCTTATGGCATTATGATTAGTCTATGCCTTCATGCATTTCTTGAAGGCATGCCGCTTGCAAAGGACCAGCACAATGCGCTCATTTTCGGCATCTCGCTGCATCACATACCTGCAGCTTTCGCATTAGCCAGCATATTGATGCAAAACGGTTTCAAGAAACGCAATATCGTATTGTACATCGGAATATTTGCCGTTATGGCCCCGCTTGGTTTTTACCTGAGCTATGGGATCAGTAATGGAAGCATTGGTGGGGTTGAAGAGTATTTTAACCGGATGATGGGTATCGTAATTGGTATATTCCTTCATATCTCTACCACGATCTTATTTGAATCCAGTGTAGATCATAAGGTATCGAAACGCAAAATGGTTGCTGTATTGTGTGGTATATCCATTGCACTCATTGGATATTTTACATCCGGTCACGCGCATTAACCCCTCAATTTATCCAGTAGCAGGTTTAATTCCATTGCTTCATTTTCTGTTAGATTGGAAGAGATGAGGCTGGATATATTTACTTCATTGTCTATTTTATCCAGCAATGAGAGTCCCTTTTTACTGATCATGATGTCTACTGCGCGTTTATCAGATTCGTTGCTGTCTTTAACAACCAGTCCTTTCTGTACCAGGCGATCAACAATTCTTGATGCATCACACATTTTATCGAGCATTCTGGACTTAAGTTCGCTAATGGTAGTCGGATTGGGATACTGTCCCCTCAATATTCTCAGAACGTTAAACTGTTGGGTGGTAATGTCATAAGGTGTCATGGTTTGCTTCATCTTATCGCTACACCATCCATAGGTGTAAAATACATTAACAATAGCTTGTTGGTGCACGCTTTCAAACCTCGCAATCTTAATTTCTTTCTGCAACTGCATATCTCAACGTTAATTATTTTTTATTGGTGTCTTTTGGCTTGGGTTTACCATATTTCCATGGACAATGCCTGCATTTATTCTTGCAGCAATGGCCACGTTTCAGATGGTAGGCTTCTGTAAAGACCATTAGTCCATCTTCATTGAAATAGTAGTCAATACCCTGTTCCATGTTAGTTAAGCAATTTAACTACCAAACTTTTTTCGTAATAATTTTTTAATTGTAAACCGTTGCCATGATTGGTCCAAACTTGTTGTGGATTCACCTTTTGTATAGTTAAAATGATATCATTCCAATCTGCATGATCAGAGATATACAATTGAATTTCATGATTATTCTGTAAATGTTTCCAACCCGTAGCAAATACCCGAATTACATTAATTGCCTTAAAATAGCTACGAAAAACCATAGGGGGAACCATATAAATCATCCCGGTAAGGTTATTTTTCATCACTTTTCGATCGTACACTTCATACTTTCCTAAGCTGACCCCCATCTGTTCATATATTTTTACAAATGGAACCATGCTGTGATGCAGCAATATCCTTTTTTCTATACAATGGTCATTTATTAAACTAATCAACCTCTGACATTTACCAAGCGAATACGCACCGAGCATGATGTTGGTTGTTGTGGTATTTAGCTTGCTGATTTCTTCTTCAGCATTGGGATGCTGTGTTGCAGGATCTGCAAAGGTAGTTTCTGTAATCAGCACATCGGCTTCCACAAATTCAATGGGTTCACAGGTTTTATCGGGCTGCAACTTATAATCACCGGTATACAGGTATTTAACACCCTGATACTCCATTAAAACCATTGCCGAGCCTAATATATGTCCGGCTGGAACAAATGTGATCTTTACCCCGTTAACCTCAAAAGCGCTGTTATACTTTTTGATATTAAATTCGCCTGCTGCGAATTTCTTATACCGGTGCAGCATAAATAAGGAAGTAGCTTCGGTACAATATACATTTACATTTCCGCCAATGGCATGATCACCATGGGCATGGGAGATCACTGCATTTTTAACGGCTTCTTTAGGATCAAGATAAAAATCACCGTACCTGCAGAACAGACCGGTCTTATCGATCACAATAAAATCATCTAATATCATTAAGGGTTTATTTTTAGAAATGCCTGATGCAGCTCCAAAACCTGGAGGATCAGTGATTCTGTTTCGTTGTTCGTGATCAGATAGTCAGCCATATTTTGCTTAATCTCATCAGAAAATTGTTTATCCATGCGGGCTTTAACCTGTTCAGTGGTTACCGTATCCCGTTCCATTACACGCTGCAGCTTTAATTCAACCGGAGCAGTAACCAGGATACTTTTATCGCACAGTTTATAGGAACCGCTTTCAAAAAGCAGTGCTGCTTCTTTGAGAATATAGGGTATGCCACCGGGCAGTTTCTCAACCCAGGTATCAAATGCCCTAAAAACTGCGGGGTGAACCAGCGCGTTTAGTTTAGCCAGCTCTTCTGCATTGTTAAATACAATTGCAGCAATGTGTTTATTATTTAACAGGCTATCTGTGGTATAGCTCTCTGGTCCAAAAGTGCTTTTAATTCCTTCAATCAGGATGGCGTCCTCTACCATGATCTGTTTGGCAACGGTATCCGCATAAAACACGGGGATTCCCAATGTTTCAAAAATCCTGCATACGGTAGTCTTGCCGCTGCCTATCCCTCCTGTAATCCCTATCTTTAACATCAGCGCTCAATAATAAAATCAATTTTCTCAGGAACCAGCTTAACCAGTTTACAATACTCAGGAAATCTGGTTATTTTAACGCTCAATTTATTGTGGTTAAGTAATTTCCATTCATTAAGATCTACATGCAGTTCTATAAAATCTTCATTGATCTGCTGGTATTTTGACAATGCAACCAGGAAGGTGATCTTAACTTTCTTTGGATATAATTTGATGTTATAATATTCCTTATTATTTACAATCCGGAGCGGAAGTTCAATGGTCTTTTCTGTAAACTCATCTACCGGGACCTTTACCTCTGCACTGGTAGGAAAAATGCTGACATTCTTCATCTTGTTCTGGGCCATTGCAATCCTGGTAACCGGTGTGTTTTGAATGTTTGACAGCTTCAGGGTATCCGTAGGCCATTCATGGATCTGTTTAAGTTCCTGTTCTGGGCCAGATAGGGTAACATAGCTCGGTATGATCTCTACTTTATTTGCAATGCCATATTGTTTAACAAAGCTCAGGTTAGAAACCAGCTTTACCGGAACACGCTTCACGGTTCTTTCAGAGAAATCGAAATAAAGGGTATCGGGTTTTACGGATATAATCTTTTGCGACGTTTCCAGCTGGTTGTTAACGCCATAAAGCTGTTCGGAGAAAAGGATAAAATTCCGGGTATTTAGCTTTTCCAGTCCGATGGTAATAGATTGTGGTTTTACCCTTAACCTGGCAAAGAGCAGCTGCCATCCTGTTCCTTCCACCTGCAGATCTACTGTATCTGACTGCAAGGCATGAAATGCTCGTTTTTGGGGGAAATTCTTGTAGACCAATACTGTTTTAGCCGTATAGACGTATTTGTTGTTCAACGCCATAAACAACCATGCTCCAATTGCCATTAATAAACAGGTAATTAAAACAAGGAAACGCTTTCGTTCTATTTTTGTAAGTTTTATAAACGGCATGGGCTGTAAAGTAAGCAAACTTACTAAAACAAAAAAGCCGCTCCAAATATAGAGCGGCTTTTAAAGATCATTCGCGGTGAACTATGCCTTTGTAGTATCGATCTTTTCAACCTTCGGAGCAGGAACTGCTGCTTTGGTTGCATCTACAGAAACTGCAGATTTATCAAACCGGATCTTAGTACCGCCTTCAACTTCGATTAAAAAGGTAGTTTCATTCATATCTGCAATTCTGCCATGAATACCGGCTGTAGTTACTATTTTATCCCCTTTTTTCAAATCTTCAACCAATTTTTTATGGTCTTTGGCTTTTTTAACCTGTGGTCTGATCATGAAAAAATAAAACACCACCATGATTAAAACCATAGGGATCAGGGTTGTTAACATATTGCTGCTACCTGCGGCAGCCTGTAAGATTACTGTTGACATCATATTGTTATTTATATATTTATTATTCTGTAACCTCTCCGGTTAAGTGTACCTGCGTCATCGGTTCTGCAGCATTAGAAGTGATGGTAACCACTTTATCCTGTAAACCCATTTTGCTGGTGCTATCAAATACCACTTTGATCTCACCCTGTGCACCTGGTTTAATTGGTTCTTTAGGAATTTCAGGAATGGTACAGCCACAAGTTGCTTCAGCGTTTGTAATGATTAAAGGGCTTTTACCGGTATTGGTAAATTTATAGCTGTAATAAACTTTCTCTCCACGTGCTATTTTACCAAAATCATAACTCGTTTTCTCAAATACAATTACCGGTGCATCTGTTGCGGGAACAGAAGATTGTGCTGCCGGTTGATTTAAGGCCGTGTCTGATGTTAATGCAGACGCGTTTTCTGTTTTTTTCTGCTGGCATGATGCAAATGTAGCAGCAACCAGTACCATTAAGAGGATTCGTTTCATAATTGTTATTCTTCTATAAGTCCGCGACCAATTTTTGTGATGCTTTTTGTTCTTTTAAGATCGCCCATGATCTTGTCCAGGATACCGTTAATAAATGAATTACTTTTCGGTGTGCTGTAATCTTTTGAAAGGTCCAGGTATTCATTGATGGTAACTTTAACCGGTATGGATGGGAAGTTTAAGAGTTCACAAATGGCCATTTTCATTAAAATGGTATCCATTAATGCAATACGCTCAGACTCCCAGTTTTTGGTACGCTCAGCAATATATCCCTGGTATTCCTTATCGTTTTTAAGGGTGTAGATAAAAAGGTCCTGTACAAATTTGCTATCCTCATCCCAGTCCGGGCTTATTGGGGTAAGTTTATTTCTTAACGGATCTTCTGAAGTGAAATTTTTAAGTGTTTTGGCCACCATTCCCTGCATCACTTCTTTATCAACAGACCAGTTGATAAATTTGTCTTCAAATACCTGGATAATGTTATGGCTTTTAAGAATAACCTTTCTAAAAACATATTTAATGATGTTCTTAGACTCTTCCAGGCTATTATCTTCATCAGCCAGGTAGGCGATGTATTCTGGTGTAACCTTTAACGTGTTAAAGATTGTTTTCACAAATTCCGGATCAGACATCCAGTTGATCCTGTATTTGTGAACCGCAGAGATGAACTCAGGATTTTGCTTAAGTACTACCGCAAATTTGTTATTAAGCAGTTTGAGGTTAGGATTTAGATCCTCTGCTGTTGGCAAATGCTTATTAGCCCTTTCGGTTGCATCGATCCCGGTGTATTCTGTGACTTCAACCAATAGAGAAAGCATCCAAATGTACATTTCATATACATTGTCAATACTTTCCATGAGTGCCTTCTTTGAGGAAGTCAAATCTCTTTTGTCTGTCATGTGCCAAGCAAAAATATTTTGCAGAGCTTTAATTCTTAAGTGCCTTCTGTTTAACATGAATGTAAGAACGAGTGGTAAATTACCTGTTTATTTAAAATGATGATTTTATTTTTTTAATGTCAATGATTCGTTGTTCAGCGATCCGATTTGCAGCCCAGATGGTTGGAATATTATCCTTCTTAGACATTTTAATCACATCACGTGTGGCATTATATATATTTTCTGTAAGCTGAATGGTCCTTTTCTTTCCATAACCGGTAAGTTCAGAATAACAGCTGATCAATCCACCTGCATTGATCAGGTAATCCGGCGCAAACAAAATACCCTTATCCAGCAATAACTTTCCATGTGCCTGCTCATCTGCAAGCTGGTTATTTGCAGAACCTGCAATAATTGCAAAGTTCATTTTTTGAATGGTCTTTTCATTTACGGTTGCTCCCAATGCACACGGCGCGTAAATATCTGCATTTAATCCGAATATTTTATCAGCAGCAATGGGTTTGGCTTTATAAGTGCGTGCAATGTGCTGCACACGCTCTTCATCGATGTCGCTGATGTAAACTTCTACGTTCTCTGCCCTCAATAATTCTATTAAGTGTTCACCAACACGGCCAATACCCTGCACAACAACTGAACGGCCAGCCAGCATATCGGTACCAAAAACTTCTTTAACACAAGCTTTTATCCCTAAGTATACCCCCTTAGCCGTATGCGGTGCAGGATCTCCTGCCCCACCTATAGATTCAGGAACACCGGTAACATGCTGCGTTTCCATACCGATATATTCCATATCGCGGGTTGTAGTACCAACATCTTCTGCGGTGATAAACTCACCATTTAAATTTTTGATGAACCTGCCATAGCTGCGCATCATGGATTCTGTTTTATCTTTCCTCGAATCGCCAATGATTACGGCATTTCCACCGCCAAGATTTAGTCCGGTAATTGCTGCTTTGTAGGTCATTCCACGTGATAAGCGGAGTACATCTTCCAGAGCTTCGCCTTCTGATGCATAGCTCCACATGCGTGTACCGCCTAATGCCGGCCCCAATGTGGTATCGTGAATGGCAATAATTGCTCTTAAACCAGTATCGGGATCGTTGCAATAAACAACTTTCTTATGCCCTGAGGCCCCAATTTGATCTAACACGGAATTCACAACAGCGCTATTAGCAGACATAGAATTTTGTTAACGGGATATCTCGCAAAACTAGTTAAAAAAACATTATTTACATTGTTTTAACCAAAGTCTTTAAAAAAATTATCTTCATTTGGTTAACTTTACCTGCTCATGAAACATCTGCGGTTTTTAAATAAATATTTCTATAAATATAAATGGTGGATTATTCCAGGGATTTTCTTTGTGATCATATCCAATATTTTCGGGGTAATACCTGCCCAGGTAATTGGTCATGCGTTCAATTTAATTACCGATAATATCCAGGTTTATGGTCTATTTGATGGCTTTGAACGCAGAGAAATCATCTACCGGATCTTTAGCTACAGCTTGTTGTACTTCGGTACATTGGTCTTGTTCCTTTATCTGCTGAGGGGATTATTCCTGTTCTTTATGCGCCAAACCATTATCCTGATGTCCAGGCATATCGAGTACGATATGAAAAATGAGATCTATGCGCATTATCAGAAACTCAGTCTGGGTTTTTACCGCAGAAACAATACCGGCGATTTAATGAACCGGGCAACAGAAGATGTGAACCGGATCAGAATGTATGTAGGCCCTGCCATTATGTACGCGATCAATACAGCCGTTTTATTTGTACTGGTTATTTATGCCATGTTCAGCGTAAACGTAAAGCTGGCGGTGTTCTGCTTGCTGCCGCTCCCCGTATTGGTGGTGATCATCTATTTCGTAAACACGATGATCAATGAAAAGAGTGAACAGATCCAGGAGCAGCTTTCCAAACTGTCATCTTTTGTACAGGAAAGGTTTTCTGGCATCCGGGTTATTAAATCATATGTTCGTGAAGGGCATACCAAAGAAATTTTTGCCAGGGAAAGTCAGGGATATAAAGACAACGCGCTAAGCCTGGTTAAGGTGCAGGCGCTTTTCTTTCCTACCATGCTGCTGTTGGTTGGTTTAAGCACCATACTGACCATTTATGTTGGTGGCGGACAAGTAATCAGCGGCTCCATCACACCTGGTAATATTGCTGAGTTTATTGTGTATGTAAATCAGCTTACTTTTCCGGTATCCATGCTTGGGTGGGTAACTACTCTCATTCAGCGTGCATCGGCTTCTCAAAAAAGAATCAATGAATTTTTAGAGCTGCAGCCAGATATCTCGTCCTCAAATCTGGAAACCCCTGAAATTAAGGGAAGGATCAGTTTCAATCAGGTTAGCTTTACCTATCCGGACACCGGAATTAAAGCGCTGAAAGAAGTAAGCTTCGAAATTGAGGCCGGACAATTTGTAGCAATCATCGGCCGCACGGGCTCCGGAAAGTCTACCCTGGCTAATTTAATCATGCGCATGTATGATTGCGACTCCGGACAGATTACAATTGACGAGAAGGTCTTAAAAGAGCTGAATTTACAAAACTACCGGAACCAGATTGGCTTTGTGCCTCAGGAAGTGTTTCTTTTCTCTGATTCCATTAAGAACAATATTGCGTTTGGGCTGGATACCGTTACCGATCAGGAGGTAGAAACGGCATCCAGGAATGCTGCAGTTTATCAAAACATCATTGATTTTGAATATAAGTTTGAAACCATGCTTGGAGAACGGGGCATTACCTTGTCTGGCGGACAGAAACAACGGGTTTCTATAGCCCGGGCATTGATCAAAGAGCCTAAGATCCTTATTTTTGACGATTGCCTTTCTGCGGTTGATACCCGTACCGAAGAGGAGATCCTCAATAATCTTGGCCGGGTAATGAACGGCAAAACCAGTATCCTCATTGCTCACCGGATCTCAACAATTAAAAATGCAGATAAAATCCTTGTTCTTGATGATGGCAGGATCGTGGAGCAGGGCACACACCATGAATTATTGAAAGCAGCAGGAATATACGCTGAAATGTACCAAAATCAATTGCTGGAAGAAGAACAATCTGTTTAATTTCTATTTTGAAGTTTAATAATTATTGCTTTATATTTACCAAAGCCAAAACCAAGAGCCACAAGAACCATGGGAGAATTTGAAAACAAAGAGAGAGAAGAGGTATTTTCTAAGAAAGTAAGAGCAGGTAAAAGAACTTATTTTTTTGACGTAAAAGCAACTAGATCAGGTGACTATTACCTAACCTTAACAGAAAGCAAGAAAAGACTTGACGATGGAGTCTTTGTAAAACACAAGATCTTCTTATACAAAGAAGACTTTGAAAAGTTTACTGAGGGTTTGACTGAAACAGTTGAATACATTAAAAACCATCAGGAAGTTGTAGAAAAACGCTACGAATACTCTGAAAATCAAGAAGGTGCCCCAACCAGAATCCAAAACGACGATTTTTCATTCTAAAAATATATAACCAATAAAAAAAGAGAATACCGTCAGTATTCTCTTTTTTTATGTAATCTGGTTTCTTTTAATAAACAATGCGATTCATCAACCAGGATTAAATTATTTGCTTTTAAATGGATCTGCGCCTTTTAAAGAATACAGATCGTCAGCATGGTCATCTATTAAATTTCCATCAGGATCAATAATCAGATGACGCGGCACAGCATTGATCGAGTAATCTATAACTGGTTTTCCTGCCCAACCAATTTCAATTCTTCCATTTATTCCAATAGGGTTAACCCGTTTTAAAGTCTTTTTCCAGCCTGTACTTTCTCTATCCAGAGAAATATATAGGAATACAACATCTCTTCCAGCATACTTTCCAGAAACATCTTTACTGTTTCTCATAATATCATCAATACATGGGCCACATCCTGAATCCCAAAAATTCACATACACATATTTACCTTTATAAGAAGAAAGGGATACTTTTTGATTCTTTTCATTAACAAATATAAAATCAGGAGCTGGCGTCCCAGGTGTATACTTTTTCATTGACGCCAAATAAAAGTTTAGTTCACTTTTTAACAAAGAATCGTTTACAGACTTCAAATCTTCCAGAAACTCCCCTGGTTTCCTAAATTGGCTAGTGGTTATTTTACTCTCAACCTGAGATGCTACTAACCAGTTATGAATAGCCGGATCACTTATTAAATGCTTCATGAGGTCTGAATATGCGGAAACATTAAAAATGATATCATTACTTAACTTGCGGTAGTATACTTCAAGCATAATTTTCTGAAAGTACTCTTTTATAAATATTCTATAACTATGGCTGCTTTTAAACGCAATTGGATCAATAACACAATATCTTGATTTAAATTTATTTTCAGCTTGAGAACTTGCCATTTTGTATGAAGTTAGGGTATCAACCTGTGGGTATTTTATCTTTCTGAACTGGTAAACCGAATCTACTTCCTTATCAAACTGACGGCTCTTTAAAGCAATACCCGGAAAGACAAATGAACCTGTTGGAGAAGAAAAATTCAGATCTTTATAAAAAGGCGAACTGATGAGCAAATCCATATTTTTATAAAATATATCGGTAGCATATTTATCGTAAAACCAACTTTCTTTTTTAGATAAAGCGCCCTTTAGCAGTGCAATTTCCTGATCCTGAAAATGCCATAATCTTGTACAATAATCTGCTAACGATTTACAACTATCGAGGGCGGCTTTTTTAGGACCTCTAAGTTGGTTCATACTTCCCAGCCATTTTACAAATTGTGGCTCGGGGGTGTCATTTAGTTTAATCTTTAATGTACCAAATGGATCTTTATCTGACCAGCTCAACTCTACTGAGTCTGAAAAATTAGTATATAAACCGACTTCAACTCCTTTGCCATCATTTATTGACAAGTACTCTGTAGAAGATCTTTTAGGGATATAAAACCGAAAGTCACCCGATTTACTTAAGGAAACTTTGCTGGATATCCATTCTAATTCATTACCCGATTTAATACGCAAAGTTTTGCTTGCCTGGTAATCAACATGACCTTTTACCAGAATTCCTTTTTGTTCCTGAGCTGTTGCCAGGTTATTGGCTAATGTAAATAATGCTATTAAAAGCAGAATAGGAGCTAACTTAATCATACGAAACTATAATTTAAAAGGATTTAATTATTAGTGTAATATGTGATAAAAATTTCACAATTAAATACTTCAAACAAGTTATTTAATGGATATTAGCATATAATTATATTTCCCTGAAAAGCAATTTCTGATTATGGAAGTTTTTCAAACGCGATACTGCTGATGTTAAACCCTCCTTCCGCGGCGAGCACCCTGAATTGATGCTTGCCTGCAGCAAGGTTTATATTTTTAAGTGTTACCGTTTCAAATTTATCCCAACTTCCTGTATTGGCAATGGCCATGTCTTTAATCACTGGTTTTCCGTTGACCAGGAATGTCAACTTCCCTTTATTATTTTCTGATGCTACGTTAAATTTAAGCGCATACTTACCAGGTTTTGCAAGATCAACCGTATACTGAAGCCATTCGCCTGTTTCGATATCGCTGATATAATAACCGCTTAAAGGAGCAGCATGCTTTTGAATATCTACGCCATCATTTCTATAGATACGGCCACGGTTCCCAATGGTCGTTTTGTTGGTAGACACGTGATAATCTGCGGTATCCGTATCAAAGTAAGCTTGCCCAAGGATTCCTAAGTCATAGTCAACCGCCTGAATAACCGTCTTATCTTTGACTGAATGGGTTGTAAATGGTTTGGTCTCTATAGAAAAGGGCTGACGGAACATGGCATCAATTACATCGCGGTGAACAATAGTATTGGCTATTTTCAAATCATCGGCCAGTTTCATTAATCCTTTGAGTGCCTTAGCCGAAGCCGGCTTCGCACCCTTACCATTCCAGTATTCCTTCAGGGCATCATAATCCGGATTAGAGCGTACCTGCAATGGGTTATTGTGTCCTAATTTTTTTAATGGCCACCATGCCCAGCCAATGTTATTCTTTTCAAATAACCGAATGGCTTCGGTAAACCAAACGTTTGAATTTTCACCGGTTTCTCCCAACCAAACCGGAACATTATATTTATCTCTGGCATCCAGCATTCCTTGTGCAGATCCCTGGTCATTAAATGCCCAGTACTTATGATAACTCAATACGAGGTTATCGTCCCATAGTGGAAAAATACCGTTGTAGTTGTTGCCCCAGCCATTACCCTCAATAATAACCAGGTGTTTTTGATCAACCGATCTGATGGCTTTGGTAATATCAATCATTAGCTTTCGCAGTGGTTCGTTCTTTTTCTCCTGCAGGCCATGCTGATCCGTTTCCCTGTTTTCAAATCCCCAGTTGGGCTCATTGATGATGTCATATCCACCTATCCATGGCTCATTGGCGTACTTCTCAGCCAGTTTGTGCCATAGTGCAATGGTTTTGTTCTTATTGGCTTCACTGTCCCACAAGGATGGCTTGGCAGGATCACGGTCTGAAATGTTAAAATCATTTCCTTGTCCGCCTGGTGCACCATGTAGATCCAGAATCAGATACATCCCATTGCTTTTACACCAGGAAAGCAGGCTGTCTGTCATTGCAAAACCTTTTTCAAGCCAGGTATTTTGTCCGGCTACCGGTTCTTCCTCTATGGGCAGGGTATACAGGTTATAATGCATGGGCAACCGGATTGAATTAAATCCCCATGATCTCATCGCATCTACATCAGCCTTGGTGGTATGATTGGCCAGCCATTTATTATAAAAGATCTGTGTTTGTTCTTTTCCAATCAGTTCTTCAATCCGTTTACGGATCAAGTGCTGCTGCCCGTGGCCATCAATGCCCAGCATATACCCTTCCTGCAGCATCCAGCCGCCAAGTCCCATGGCCCTAAGCAATACATTCTCTCTTTTTTCATTTACAATTCTTTTTCCATCAGCCTTTAAAAATCCCTGGGCAGAAGCGGGGGAAATTGCAGACAGGCTAAAAGCGATGCAAATTACAGCAAGACTAATTATTTGATATATCCGCATCATTTTATTCAATTATTAGGGTGGAAATAGAATGTGGCAAGCTGGTTGTCTCGGCAGCGTTCCCATTTATCCATAAATAATAAGGAATGGTGTCTTTTGATTTGTTCATTACGATGACAACCACTTTACCATCCAGGTTGATAAAAGCTGTAGTTAGCAATTTATCCCGGTTAGCCGAGCTTGCTATCCTTTTAGCACCCGGGCTAACGAACTTAGAAAAATGTCCCAGGTAATAATAAGAATTGGTATAGATCAGCTTACCTGTTCTCGTATCGGCATGGATCGGTGCAAAACAAAAATTACCGACGTGGTTAGGCCCGCCCTTTTCATCTAGCAGCATATTCCAGTCTGTCCACGCAGTAACGCCCGATCTGAAGTCGTTGATCATGGAATATCCATACCGTTCTCCAAGCGACCAGTTCGCTACACTGTCCAGGTTAAATTTTTCTACACATCCTTCTGTAAAAACAAGCTGCTTATCCGGAAAAGTTTCGTGTACCAGTTTCACATTATCAAACAGCATATCACTTCCTGTCCAGGTTTCATACCAATGAAAACCAATACCCCAAATGTATTTTGCAGCTTCAGGATCGCTCAATAAAGTATTCGCACGCTGAAAGATCTGATCCCTGTTATGGTCCCAGGCAATTAGTTTTTTATCTGACAGTCCATTTTTCTTTAAGGTTGGCCCAAGGTATTCTTTAATAAAATCCCGCTCCTCTTCGGCTGTATAAATGCAGGACTCCCAGGTTTGGGTTGCCATCGGTTCATTTTGCACGGTAAGGCCCCATACCGGGATTCCTTTAGCTTCATACGCCTTAATAAATTTAACATAGTAATTGGCCCAGTTCTGCCTGAATTCTGGCTTAAGCTTTCCGCCTTGCAGCATACTGCTATTGGTTTTCATCCAGGCCGGCGGACTCCACGGACTCACATACAAAGGAAGTTTGCCTCCGGCAGAAGCAATCGCTTTTTTAATTAAAGGGATGCGGTTTACCTCATCGTGAGCAAGATTAAATGTTTTCAGATCAGCATCATGATCTTGTACGTAAGTATAACTTCCACTGGAAAAATCGCTGCTATGGATCGTCGTTCTGGCTAATGAGTAGCCAATACCTTTACGTTTATCATAATAGGCAGTTAGCCATTCATCCTGCGAAGCTTTAGGAAGCTTTGCAAAGGTTTCTGCCACGGCATCGGTAATTGAACCACCGATCCCTGTAACCGACTGAAAGGTTTTAGAAGGATCAACGAAAATGCATACCTGAGTTTCAACAGGCTGTTTTAATGGTTTAAAAGTTAATTTTCCATTTTCTGAGATGCGCAATGCCGTTTTTTCAGCGGTGGTATAAACGGTTCCTGTTCTTGCTTTTTCCTGCTGGGCATAAGAAAAGGACGCATACAAAATGAATACCGGTAAGAAGAATGCTTTCATGTGTGTGTTGTTTTAGAACTTAAAAGGCATATCAATCCAACACAAGGAAATAAACCCTTGTTAATCAAATCCATGCATTAAAATTTTACTTACTGATCGATCATTTTGAAATAACGGACATAATCGATTTCCATCTTCTGAGGGAATATGGTGTCGTCAATACCCTGTGCACCACCCCAATCTCCGCCAACTGCTACATTCAGCAGCAGGTGAAACCTTTTATCAAATGGCCACTCTTTATAGGTCTTTCCTTCATTTACAAATTCAAACACCTTTTCACCGTCAAAGTATCCCCGAATGGCATAAGGGGTCCAGTCTACACGGTACGTGTGAAAAGCAGTACTTACCCCTGCAATTTTCTTGGTACTTGACTTTTGTGTATTTATTTTAAAATAATAGGCTTCTGAATGGGTAGTAAAATGAACGTTATCCTGATCATAACCTACATGCTCCATAATATCAATCTCACCAGATTTAGGCCAGTCGCCATAAGCACGGTCTGTTGGCAGCATCCATATGGCTGGCCACGTTCCTTTACCCGAAGGCAGCTTGGCCTTTACTTCAATTCTGCCGTAAAGCACATCCATCTTGTTGCGGGTAACCAATCTTGCAGAAGAGTAAGCCATGCTTCCGCTACTTTCTTTTTTAGCCGTAATGGTCAGCATTCCATTCCCTACACTTCCATTCGCAATGCTGTTGGTGTAATTTTGTTTTTCATTGTTTCCCCATCCGCTGCCGCCTAGATCGTAATCCCATTTTGCAGTTGCCGGCAATCCGTCATAATCAAATTCATCACTCCAGGTTGCTGTAGATTCAAACTTCCAGTTTTTATCAACCTGCTCTACCGGTTTTGGCGGAGTGATGATCGGATCTCCTTCACCGCCACCAGAGCAGGAAGTTAATGAAAGCAGGAGCGCTATTGGGGCTGTAAAGAATGTTAACATGACTGTTTTTTTTAATAAAGGCATATGCGGCTGTTTAAGATAGGAAAAATAAGTGTACAGATTGGAAACCCCGGGCTATGCCGGGATTATTCCAACCTGTACACGTTATCGTGTTATTTAAATTCAAAATCATCAATGTAGAATATTCCAGGGAATGGATGTCCCTCTCCGCCCAGCTGAACCACGATCTTATCGTAAACATCGTCGGCAGCAAATGCAGAGAAGTCAAATTCGAGTTCTATCCATTTATTAAATTCAGTAATAACATGGGCAACTTCCCTCTGGGTAGTCCATGAGTTACCGCCTAATAGTGAATTCTGCAGCTTAATGGCGACTTTAGGATTTACTTTGGTAAAGTCATTATAGCCGGGAATAAACACTTTCAGTTTGATCTTATTTTTTGTAGTCAGGTCAAAGCGGTGGTTCAATGTGGTCTGCAGGTTACCATACTGGAAGTTGTCTCCATCCATTTTGGCATAAAAACCTACTTTAGCTGATGCATTGATTGGTACTGGTGCCGGGTTATCGTAAGCTCTTTTATAGTTGATATTTTCTGCAAGCCAGGTTACATTACCATTTGCATCAAAATCATCATTTAAGCTCGCTGCTCTTAATGGTTTAGGTTCTACAGGAATTACCGGATGAACATATCCTTTTGGAACCATGCGAACCCACCAGGCATTACCAGCATTTGCCCGGTCTGCAAATTTCACATACAGTTCATTTTCAGTCAGCGTAATAATTTCAAACTTAGAAACTCCGGTATAATAGGCCAGGAATCCGTTATTTGAGATATTGATAAAGCGCTGAGAACCGGTTTGCGAAAAGTTCCAGGTCATATTTGTTGGCGGCGTAAAGTTGACCGTAAAGTCATTAGCCTGAACAGTTCCGCCCAAACCTGCACCATTGGCCCCGTTTACAAATGTAGTACCATTGTTTTTATACGTGTATTTTAACCCATTGGTATTAAAGGTCATCTCGTCATCGTAGAAACCCGCAGTTGCCTTTTCATTCGGGTCAGCATTGTACCATTCTGCGCTTCCGGAACCGATGGGACCTACGCCCAAATGGCCTGACTTTTCTTTATCTACTACCCAGGTTTTACCTGCTGCACTCACCGCACCACCAGTAAGCAGGTCGTAATCCGGACCAGTCAGCATGGATGTATTGGTTTGTGCAATGATCACTTGTTTTGTTGTTGTTGCATATCCGCCTTTGGTAAAGATGGTTAGTTTCACGGTATAAGTACCCGCTTCAGGATAAGACCCTGAGATGGTACTTCCCTCACCAGATGCACCGTTACCAAGGTCCCAGATTGCTTTAAATCCTTCCGACTCATTTTTAAAGTCGATGATGTTTGCATTGGCACTTTTAGGAGTAGCGGAGAACTTCACGTCGGCAGCTACGGGTGCAGCCATCCCTTCATCCGGAAATTCTGTTCTTTTACAGGCCCCCGTTATTAAAATTAAACCCATTAACAGGTAAGGGAATGATTTTATAAAAATATTGTTAGTTTTCATATGCTGAAATGATTAATTATAACCAGGATTTTGTTTAATTGCGTTTTTAGTGATATCAATCTCACCTTGTGGAATGGGCAGATATTCACTTCTATTCGCTGTATAGCCTACCGGGCCAAGCACCGCTACAGCTCTGTTGGTACGTACCAGATCAAAGAAACGGTGGCCTTCTGTGGCCAGTTCCATACGGCGTTCGTTGTAAATATTATCCAGTGTAGGTGCTACGCTTCCCAGATTCATCCTTCCTCTAACCAGGTCTAGCATGGTCTTGGCGCGGGTTACATCTCCTCCGGATCTCACTAAAGCTTCTGCTTCCATTAAGTACGTATCAGCCAAACGGATCTCTATTTCATTGATCGGCCAGTTCAGTTCAGCAGTACCACTGGTTGCCCTTACTGCAGCTACCGGGGCATATTTCTTAATGAAATAATCCGTATTCTGGTACCTTGCCGTATAGGTTGCCCCTTCCGCTTTCAATGCTTTACCATCAATGATGGTATACTGAAAACGCGGATCATTTTTCATGAAATCAACCAGGCTTTCGGTAATCGGGCAAAAACCCCATCCATTGGAATAAACCGGTCCTTTATAGCTGTCTGCTCCTACATATTGAGGGGCAACATTACCTTCACCACCATTAACCCAACCCCAGTCTCCCCAGGCTGCATTATTTGAGTGTGGAATTTCAAGGATCGATTCTGAGCTAAACTTGTTATTTGGATCAAAAATGGCCGCAAAGCTACCCAGTAATGCATATCCATAATTGGAGTTTACCTCTCTTAAAAGCGTTGCTGCTTCGGCAATTTTTGCATTGTCATTGGTATATAAAAGTACTTTTCCAAGCAGTGCCTTCGCAGCTCCCTGAGAAACCCTTCCTTTTTCGGCAGCGGCAACCGGAGCCGGAAGAGCCGGATAGGCTTCTTTCAGATCTTTTTCTATTTGTGCATAGATCTCTGCAGGAGCAGATTGCTGCTGTGTATACAACTCACTGGTAGGTAAAACCTTAGTGATCAATGGAACACGGCCAAACAAGCGAACAAGATCAAAATAGAAATAAGCACGGATAAATTTAGCTTCGGCGGTAACACGGTCTTTAAAAGCCGCACTTAGTGCCGTATTGCCTTCCATCTTGCTTAGCAATAAATTGGCCCTGTTAATGCCAGTATAGCTTTTAGACCATAGACCAACCTGTGGCCCTAACCTGGAATCCATTTTAAAGTTATCATATGCCACCCAGTTAGGCTGATCTGAAGGACTGCTCCCTCCGGCATAAGAATCATCAGATGCTGCAGTAAGCAAAGGCATCTTCATGGTATAACCGCCGGATGTTCCCCATTGCATTACATCATAAGCCGCAATTAAACCCTGATAAACTTCTTCTTCTGTTTTATAAAAATTGCCTTCCAGGGCCGTACCTCTTGGCGTTAATTCCAAAAAATCTTTTTTACAGGAAACTGTGACCTGCATGATCGCTAAAACAGCGATGGTATATTTTATATTCTTAAATTTCATGATCTTACGTATTAGATTAGAAGCCAACATTTAAACCCACAAAGAAACTTCTTGCCTGAGGATAATAACCCCGGTCAATACCGTAGCTGCCACCACCAATTTCCGGGTCGTAACCGCTGTATTTTGTAAATGTTAACAGGTTATTTGCCATTATATAAAGCCTAACCTTGTCTACACCTGCTTTCTTGCTGGTTGCATTTGGGAGCGTATAACCTAGCTGAATGGTTTTTATTCTAAAATAATCTCCTTTTTCAATAAACATTTTTGATACCCTGCTAAAGTTTTGATTATTATCGGCAGTGGTCAATCTTGGAAATGTATTTGTTGATCCTTCACCGGTCCACCGGCCCAGTGCAGCGGTGGTAAAGTTTGAAGAAGGCAAGTCAAAACGACGTAAACCGTTAAAGATCTGGTTTCCGGCAACACCTTGTCCGAATACAAGGAAGTCTAAACTTTTCCAGGCGGCAGATAAGGTTAAACCATAACTAAAATCTGGCGTTGGATCACCCAAAAACTCCCTGTCGGCATCGCTGATGCTTCCATCACCATTGATATCTGCAAAGCGGATATCTCCTGGTTTTGCGTTCGGCTGGATAGGTGTTCCTGCAGCATTTTTATAGTTGGCAACATCTGCGGCATTCTGGAACAGACCTTCAGAACGGTATCCATAAAATGAACCGATTGCGTGTCCAACAGCAGTACGTGTAATCTCCAAACCCTGAGGCGTGATCCTTGCTCCGTTTAAGAACTCTTTATCATCTCCAAGAAACTCAATGTTGTTTTTAATGAAGGTGGCATTACCGTTGGCTTTAAAATTAAACTCACCAATTGTTCTGCTATAGCCAAGTTCAAATTCTAAACCTTTGTTGGTTAATGTAGCAATGTTACCAACCGGTCCATTGTTACCTACATACAATGGCACCTGAACATCAAGCAGCATCTCTGTAGTTTTTTTCGTAAACCAGTCTGCAGTAAAAGTAAGGCCACCAAACAATATGGCGTCTACACCAATATTTGTTGAAGAGGTCTCTTCCCACTGCAGGTCAGGATTTGCCAACGCATTCGGACTCACTCCATTTACCAGTACAGGAACCAGTCCGGTACCCACACTATAGTTTCTGCCTCCGCTCACTGTTGGCAGGTATCTGAAATCACCGATCCGGTCATTACCCGTTACCCCATAAGATCCTCTGAATTTCAACAGCGAAACAACTTTGTTCTCCGGGAAAAATTCTTCTTTAGAGGCTACCCATCCCAATGATGCAGACGGGAAATAACCATATTTATTGTTTGGTCCGAAACGGGAAGAACCGTCACGGCGAATGATCCCTGTAAACAGGTACTTCTCCTGATAATCATAAGTTAAACGACCAAATAGAGAGTTCAGTGTACTTAAATACTCTCCGCCATAAAAATCAGTATTGGTACGTGCTACCGGGAACTGAAGTGAGGCTTCTTTGAGCGTATTTACCGGAAGGCCTTCTTTAACTCCGCCCTGGGTTTCTCCGCGGTTCTTTTGTGCAGATATACCGGCAAGAACCTGGAAGTTATGGCTGCCAATGGTTTTTGTGTAGGTTGCCGTATTCTCTAAGTTCCAGAATAAGCCACGATTGGAGTTACGGGTATAGGCATTTAATTTCGATTCAGATGTAGGTGATAAATAATAAACCGGTCTGAAATTCTGGTCGCCCCAGAAAGCCAGGTCCACACCACCTGATGATCTCAGTTTTAAACCTTTTATAGGTTCAACTTCTATGAATACATTTCCTACGATCTTATCAGACCAGCTATTTCCCTGTGCAACAGCAAGTGCTGCAAGCGGGTTTAATATTTCTGACTGTGCATAAGGAGAAATTCCATATGGCAGGCCAGCACTGTTCCTAACCACCGGGAAGGTAGTATATGGAGGTGCATTGTATTTAGCCGGATCCGTTTCCACAGCCGGCGTGATCGGATCCATGTTGATGGCACGAACCAATGGCGATCCGTATTCATCATTTGTTGCTACGCCGACATTATTGATCCGTGTATAACCGATGTTATTACCAAAAGTAATGGCATTGGTTATTTTATGCTGTGAGTTGAACCGTGCGGTAAATCTTTTGTATCTGGAATTTTTGCTGGCAACAATACCTTCCTGGTCTAAATAACCGAAAGAGCTGAAATAAGTAGACCTGGCTGTTCCGCCCTGAAAACTCAATTCCTGATTATGCCATAAGGCACTGTTGTTAAATACCTCTTTCTGCCAGTCTGTACCCACGCCTAAAGACGAAGGGTTTGCAAAGCGGATGGCGGTTGTTGGATCTGCAGCGGTTGAACCTGCTACCGCAGCCTCATTGTAAAGAATGGCATACTGCGTTGCATTTAACAGGTCAAGCCTGTGGTCAGGAGCCTGGGTGCCTACAAATCCATTGTAGTTAACCCGTACCCTGCCATCTGTATCTTTTCCCTTTTTTGTAGTGACCAGTACTACTCCATTACCACCACGTGCACCGTAGATGGATGCAGATGCTGCATCTTTAAGCACTTCGATGGATTCAATATCCGATTGGTTCAGATAATCTATACCACCGTCTACCTGAACCCCGTCAACAATGTAAAGGGCGTCGCTGTTACCAATGGTTGTTGTACCCCTGATACGTAACGTAGCGCCCGAACCTGGCTGACCGGAAGCACCGGTAATGGTTAAACCAGCTGTTCTACCCTGCAAGGATTGCTCGATACGGGTAACTGGCATGTTTTCCAGATCTGAGGCCTTAACACTGGAAATCGCACCGGTTACCACACTCTTCTTTTGAGTACCGTAACCAATTACGACCACTTCGGTCAGGTCCGTTTGATCTTCTTCTAAAGTTACATTGGCTGTGTTACCTGTTATGGTAACGGTTTGTGGTTTCATTCCCAGCATTTTAAATTCAAGTTTTGAACCTGCTGGCACTGAAATACTAAAGACTCCGGAAGCGTTTGTCATTGTTGCCCGGGTTGTTCCCTGCAAGGTTACGGTAACACCGGGTAAAGGTTTTCCTTCAGCCTTGTCCGTTACTCTGCCTGTTACTGTTACTTCCTGTGCCTGGGCGACAAAAGGTGCTATTAGTAAACAGTAAACAAAGAAAATAAGCGTAATACTTCTTTTCATACACTAAGATTTATATTTGGTTAAATATTTGGTTAATTAACTGCTCCCTGGCGGTTGCAGCTAAGGTCAAAGCTATAGCAGGGCACGATAGATTGTATAAATATGCCCCCCTACACAGCCACTACAATCGGGCTAATAAATTAGTTATTCAGGCTAAATAAGCCCTACAACACCACTACAGCAGATAATTAAATTATTAATAATCAAAAGGTTATATTTTTATACCTGTTTTGTATTTCTTGATACTTTTATCAGGAAATCGTACAAGTTGGTTTCTGGAGATAAATGCAGTTTCTTTCTTAACCGGTACCGTCCTATTTCTACTGCTTTAATGGTTATATTCATTAGCTGGGCAATTTCCTTAGTGGAGAGATTCATTTTAAGATAGGCGCTCAGCTTGAGTTCATTTGGGGTCAGATCCGGAAACTGGTCTTTAAGTGTATTGAAGAAATCTGTATTTACCGTATTAAAATGCATCGAGAAATTATCCCAGTCCTGGTCACTTTTCTCCACATCCCGGATCAACCGGATCAAATGCCTGAAGCTTGGTGAGCTGTCATTGATGTCATGGTTCTTAATGATGGTTGAGATCACCTCCTTGATCCTTGCCAATACCTTACCTCTTTGAACCAGGTGCATTGTCATGTTAGACAATTCCCTGTTCTTATAATTTACATCGGCCTCTAATTTTTCGTATTCCAGCCTTACAATCTCCTTCTCTGACCTGTCCAGCTCCAGCTGATGCAGATAACTTAACCTGGCCTGCGCAATGGTATGTTTCTCTTTTTGCCATTTAAAAGACACATGAATAATAATGGCCAGGATAATGATATACAACAGGTACATCCAAATCGTTTGGTACCAGGCAGGAAGTATCTCAAAGGTATACGATGTGATCTCAGATTCATTGCTGAAGCTGTTCCTGGCCTTTACATTGAAGGTATATTTACCAGCAGGAAGATTGGTGTAGTCTTTTTCGCTTTTTTGGTTCCAGGGCGACCAGCTTTTATCAAAGCCAATGAGCTGGTAGCTGAATTCAATATTGGTTTGATGCTCAAATAAGGTGGATGAGTATTCAAAATGGAGCGAGCTGTATCCATTGGATAATTTCATGATCTTAGAAAGGTCCTGAGCTTCGGTAAGGCCGTCTCCTTTCATAAAGTACCCGCCAAAAATTACACTGTCTTTTTTACCGAAAAGCTTAACGCTGCCAATTAATATGGTGGGCTTGGATATATTCTGCAGGTATTTGCTATAATTTACATGGTAAGCGCCTTTATTTGCACCGATGAATATGTTTTCAGGGTTTAAAAAATAGACCGATTCAAAGCCCCCAACCACTTTACCATCCAGCTGCGGAAAATAGTGGACGGAGAAAGGCTGCTTTTTCGAAGGCTGGCTAAAGTCCAGTATTCCAACTTTTTTATCGGATACAAACCATACATTTCCTAAATTGTCTTCTTTAAGGTACTGCAGACTTAAACCTTTAAGTGCACTATAAAGTAGTTGAAATGGCTTAAACCTGCGTTTGGCTTCATCATATTCATAAACACCATCTTCAGTGGCCACAACTACCCTGTTCTTTATTTTAAATACATAATTATAAAGATGGGAAGGCAATCCTTCACGGTCTGTAAACAACGTATATTTTTTAATTTTACGATAGTCTGCAGACAGTTCCATTTTATAAACCCCATGATAAGGATGTGATGCCCAGATGTGGTTGCTGGAATCGAACGCAATAAACCGCAGCGATTCTTCCCGCCGCCCTTCAATCTTTCCGCCATTGGTAAAATTCCCATTGGCATAACTGATCTTTTGTAAACCAAGGTAGGTACCCGCAATGATATGGTTTGATGGAAAAACATCAGATACCGGTTCAAACAACCAGGTACCGGGAACCGCATAGATTTGTTTGGCCTTATTGTTTTCAACGATAAAGAAGCCGTCTTCATGCGCCATTAAAAGTTTATTATTGATTTCATCCAGGTTCCAGACCTGCCCCTTTGAATTTGGAACTTCAGAAAAGGATCCCTTAGAAAGGCTAAGGTCTTTAATGCCGGGTTCAATAGGTGTAGCATATAAGCCATTGGAAGTTCCAATATAAAGCGTCTGGTTAAAGCTTCTGATTGCGTAGCTGGTTACCTGTTTATTTTTATCTGGAAAGATGTTTTTAACCGCGCTGTTGATCGCGATATAATCTATCCCATCATCAAGGGCCAGCCATAGGTTTTTATTCTTATCGGTGATAATGCCTCTTACGTTATTGTTTTGAAGCCCGTCTTTATAGGTATATTTTTGAATTAGCCTGCCATTCTTGTTGATAACCATGATCCCCCCGGAAGTAGTTCCTATCACGTATTTATCCGTATCTATTTTACTTGCTGCGTAAATCCTGTCGTTATAAAAAGTCTGATCAAAGCTTGTCTTTTTTGGGATAAGCTGACCATTGACCATTAAGAATAACCCGTTCTTTAAGGTAGATACCAGCAGTGTATCCTTATTATACTCCATCATGGAGGTAACTGCAGACCGGTTTAATACCGGATCATTGCAATAAGGCATCCAGGCGCCATCATCAAAGATCATTAGTCCTTTTCCTTTGGAATGGGCAAACAATTTATTGTTGCCCTTGCCTGCAAATTCCCAGGAAACATCTGGCGGGTAAGCTTTCACTACACCATCTTTGTAATAGAGGATCACGTTTGTGGTTCTAAAAACAACGGCATCTTCCAGGATGGATACATTCCATACATCGGCAAATTTACGGTACTTCTCCGGTACCAGCGGAATGATGGAATGGTATTTTAAGATCCCGTTCTCTTCGGGGAAATAATACCCTGCCTCATCCTGACCGCCTACAAAGATCCTGTTCTTATGGTCAATCTCAACAGATCTTACACAGGTTAAGTTAGGGAGCCTGATCAGGTTCCAAAATCTTCCGTTAAAAGTGAGCAGCCCTTCGTTATTTGCAAAATACAGAATTCCGTTACGGTCCTGCGCCAGATCCCAGTTCTGGATCCCTGCCTTATAATTGTCATTGGTGTAGTTAAGTATCTGGGGTGTAGCGATCTGACTAAGGCTTCTTGAATGGGTAAAAGCGCATAAAAGCAGAATGATGATTAGGGACTTGCTCATAAAAAGCTGCAAAATAAAAAATCCGTATTTGGTTAGTTCACCAAAATACGGATTTAATTACAATCTCCCGAACAAAATTGATCTATTAAGGAATACTGCGTTATTTTGTTCTACATAAAGCTACCATCACCTCTGCGTCTGATGTCTCTTCCGTTACGGCCTTGTGCACCGGTCCATTTTTGTAAACGCATGCTTAAACGAACCATGAAATATCTGCTCAATGCATTTGATTTCGTATCCGTGTAACCACCATCGTCACTATTGTTCCGGTTTACAAAGTTGTTTTGGTTGAATAAATCGAAAGCCTGTACGGTAACTTTTCCTCTACGGTTAAACAACTCTTTTTCAAAATAGACGTTCACTACCAAAGGATTGTTATTAACATTAGAGCTTATTCCCCTTACATAATTTTTACTTGCACTATAACCAAACAGATAGGTATTCCAGAAATACATTCTTCCGTCCAGATTCAGTGCCAGCGTGTTGGTTTCGTTATCAATAAAGCGCTCAATGGTGTTTGTTGATTTGGTATAGTTATAAGAAACATTCGGATTGATCTCAAACCATTCTGTTGGATTGATCCGCGGACCGAAACGTTCAATAAAAGTCTGAACAGTATTTAAGTTCTTCTCATTATTACTCATCGATATACGGTGATCAAATGTTGCAGAGCCACTAAATGACAGGTTATATTTTCTATTGTTAATCTGTTTACTGATCGAATAGTTACCTCCTACCCGATATACACCATTCATGTTTAAATAGCGGGTTTCAGTAATGTAAACTGTATCATTGGGTACACTAAAATCTCTGACCTCTACATTATTCCGGATTACTGCGTTCTCTGTTACAGATGAGGTTATGTTTACGGTATAGTTTAACTTTGAATTTGCGATGTAGTTGTTATAATCAGCCCTAATGGTGTGTGCGAACGTAGCTTTCAAATCCGGATTACCGATTATTGGATTCTGAGGGTTGGTAACGTCTCTTACGGGTTGGATCTGATCAAATGTTGGTTCAACTGCATTACCGGAATAATTAATGGAGAAACGATGTTGTCTTGACCATAAATAATCAAAACGCGCAATCGGGATCAGATTAAAACTTTTGCGGTCTGTACTGGTACCCAGACTGGCTTTAGTTCCGGAAAGTACTGCGGGAACGGCTGTCATACCAGCAGAGAACCTGAATTTAGAAGTATTGCTTAATCCATATCTAAAGTTCAACGCAATACGTGCCTGTGTAAAGGAGTAATTATAAATATTACTCAATGAATCGATCACGGAAGAAGGGCCTCCATTTACGATATTCCTTGTTGTTGCTGTATTATCGTAACCATTGTAATTTATCTGAGCATTTAATTCCATTTGGGTATTGGTGCTCAACGGTTCTACGTAAGTTAAGCTACCTCTATAATTGTCCCTAAGGTTATTTCTTGCAATGATCCGGTTAATTAAAGAGTCCTTTACTATTGTTTCTGTTCCATCTGCATAGTACAATATTTTTGTATCCTGCTCTTGTTCTGCCTTTTGGTCATTACTATTTACGTCGGCCTGTAAACTAAAATTCCTTCTTGGCTTCTCAAAAATATGCTGATAGAAAACCGAAATTCCCAATTCAGGTCTTGTATTTACATTCGTATTGTTACCAACACGAAGCTGGTTCAATAAACCTGTTTGCTTCAATGAAGAAAATGACGACACATCTGATGAGGTGTACCGTATGGTTGGAATAACACGCAGAAAATTATTACTGTCTAATTCAGATTCAAGTTCCAGTTTAAAATTATGATTTTTAGAAAGATTATCACTTTCACTGTCACGAATTGAAAATGTTGAGCCTATAGTACTGTTGGTTAACGATTCAGTGCTATTTATAGAGTTAACGCCCGTTCCAGTGTATCCGTAATTCAAGTTGACCTCTATCTTTTTGCCCAATCGATCACGATAGCTAAAAGATCCGTTTCCAGAACTGGTTGTGCCACCGCTCCCGCTGCCGCCACCACCATTTCCACCACCGCCACCGTTATCTGAACCAGCAACACCATTCACAGTATTGTTATAGCGTCCATTGGCACCTATCGTTTGGTTTCCATTAATACGGGTTGCAAAGGCACCAGACTCTACCCTTTCATTACTTCCTACACCGGCATTTAAATTCAGCATATTGCCGACAGATTTATCCGTTCGGGTAGTAATGTTCAATACTTTTGTGGGGTCACCATCTTTAATGCCCGTACGTGCAGCCTGATCGCCATAATCATCAACGATTTGGATCTTATCTACTATTTCTGCAGGAAGATTTTTTATCGCAGTAGCGATATCACCACCCTGGTATTCCTTACCATTAACCTTTGCCCGGGTAACAGACTGTCCCTGATGCACCAGTGTACCATCATTTCCAACTTCCATACCCTCCATCTTTTTAAGCAATTCATCCACAGTTGAATTTGCCCTAACCACGTAATCACTTGCTTTGTATTCTACTGTATCTGTCTTATAGGTGATAGATGGTGTGCCCTCAATCGTTACACCGATCAAAGTATTTGACTCTTCTTTAAGAACAATCGGATCCATAATGATCCTTGGGATCATGTCATTTTGTTTAAAGCGCATTACCGGCGAATTCACAAAGCCGATGCTTTTAACAACAATGGTATACGTGGCAGATTTTACATTTTTGAATACAAAAACACCATCTGTATTGGTACTGGTTTTTAACGTATCCTTATCCGAAGTAAGGCTTACTGTTGCACCAATCACTGCAAGGTCGGTACTGTCTTTAATGATACCACTGATCTCACGTGTTGGAAGTGGTGGTGCAGGCGTTGGTGGTGTTGTTGCTGGCCTTACCTGGGCAAAGAGCGCAGAGGAGCTTAAAGTTATTAAAAATAGAAACAAAGCTATCTTTAATAACTTAAAACCCTTTAAGTGGTGTAAATAATTCATTCGTTAGTTTGTATGGTTTAATTTGTGTGTGTGTTGTGTCTGTGTGTGTTGAGATGTATTGTTTATTTCTTAGTTAGCGTATACTTACCCCAAAAATCTGTTGGACTAAACAGGGCTTGAAAATCTATACCGGATGAATTTCTTGGGCCAAAATTGCCACCTCCGCCGCCGCCGCCACCAAAGCCGCCGCCGCCTCCTCCTCTATTTCCACCGCCACCGCCGCCGCCGCCTCCAAAGCCGCCTCCGCCGCCACCACCACCTCCGCCAAAATCAGGCATCTGCAGTCCGTTTAACTTGATGTTATAGGCAAATTCTTTGGCAGACTCTACGGTTAATCCCAGCTCTGAAAGTGGTATGGCCATTTCATAGAAATAGGCATTGTCTTTATCAATATTAGCTACCGCTTTAATACCAGAAGTATTATAGATAGATATCAGTGTATCTGTTGTTACTTTAAATCCTTTAATTTTAATCTCTTTAACCAAAGCCAATTGTGTTTTCTGCATAGCGGCCATTGCCGAATCTCTTTGCTTAGGTGTTTGTTGAACACCGCCGCCACCACCAGCACCCATTTGGGCTCCTACAACTGCAATGCCGCCACCACCGCCGCCGCCCATTCCCTGGCGTCTGCCTTGTTGACCGCCTCTAAAATTTGCACGGTTAATTAATGGATAGGTTAACGTGATGCTTTCTTTCTCTTTTTTCTTACCATCAGGATTTACTGAAAAAGTAATTCCACCGGCCATTATCTTAGTATTATTCGCCAGATCTGTAGATCTAACAACCAGATACAGGTTTTTATCATCATTACTGATCAGGTAGGAAATAGTGGTCCTTTTATTTTCTGCAAAAACAGAATTGCCCCATTCAATATTTTTTCCATCAATCTTAATAGTTGCAGGAGCAAATATGCTAACCTCTTGTAATTCGGTAACTTTCTGGGCTTGTACAGCTAAACTTAAACCGGCAAGCATCAAAGTAGCCGCGGTATTTTTTAAGGATCTTGTTTTCATATGAATTGAGAATATGCTCATTTAAGCTTTATTTGTGGATATGACTAGGGTTATTGATTTAGGTTTAATCGCCAATAAATAACTTTTAAAAGGTTTAAACGCAGAAATTAAATATAAATTTTAGTCTTTTAGACCTCGATAGTTTAATTTGTTACATGAAAATCAGTCCATGACCATTGGCTTATTGTACTAAAAACACTTAGAATCCTTGTTTCTAAGTAAAGGATCACTTTTTTAATATAAAGTACAGGAATTGGTCAACTTAAAATCTAGTTCACATTAAAATGCCGGAACAAATGAATTGATCCGGCAAAAAGTTAAATGCTCAATAAAAATGTTACAATAAGCTGCTCTTAAAAATCACATTCCCGAATGTGAGCCGTATGCACCCTGATCCAGCAATCGTCTTTTGACACGTTAGTACTCAATAGCATTTCTTCATTTTTATTGATCGCATCTTCTATAGCACCCAGTACTTCATTGGTTACAGATTTATTCATGATCCGTATAGGTTCATCTAAACCATCCGTTTTTATTTCCAGATCGTAAATTCCCGATACCCTGGTTTTACAGATCATAAATTCTACCTCATTCTCTGCGGCAACTTCTTTAAGTGCAGAAAAAGCATGAAGGATCTGATCGGTATTTGCCGCTTTAAAACCCAGTACTACAGAAAGCTCCGCAGATCCTGTCTCATTGGTTTTTGATAAAAAGATTTCGTTAACATCAGATAAGGTAGATTCTATAATCAGTCGGTCCATAATATATTGTCGTATAAATGTATAATACTATGAAAAGGATTTTAGGTCTGGGATTGTTTCAATTATTTAATATTTATATCTAATGATCATCAGTCTCAGACCCTTTTTGCTGAAAAATATAAATCAGATAAAATAGGGCTGGCAAGATAAAAAGACTACCGGTCAATAAGGCATAACCAAGGGTATCAATGGTCTTCGTTTGTCCCTGATGTAGTAGTAGTGATAAATTAGGGCCATTTTTTAATAACACGATATTTGGAAAATGCGTGTAGGTTGCCGCAAACAAGATCATGGTTACCTGGAACCCGGCCAATAGCCTAAGTAAGATTGGCCTGTTTCTATATAACATGTAAAACAGCACAATCAAAGAGATACTTGCCGCAACAATAGCCGTTATTCCGGGCCAGCCACCAAAGATCCAGTTTGTTAATGGGATGTGTTCAAAATATGCAGCAATAAAAACCAGGGCTCCACTGGCCATAACCACCAGCACAGTCCGTTTTGCCTTGCGGATAAAGTGTGCCTTACTCTCTTCATTATCTGCCTGACCGATGATAAAAATAGTAGCCAGGTAACCGCAGATACTTACCGTAAAGATTCCAACAGTAACTGAAAACCAGTTTAGCCAGCTAAAAACGTAAGCGGATAAAAAGTCGGGAGCCTGTACATCAATCTGCCCCGATACGGAACTTGCGGCAATAATGCCCAGAAAAAAAGGCGTGATCAGACTGGAGTACACAAAAATTGGCGTATACAGCTTCTGCATATCGTCTTTTACCGCATCGTAATTTCTAAATACAAATGCAGTTCCACGGGCAATGATACCGAGCAGCATGCAGACCAGTGGAATATGCAGATAAACTGAAATTGTTGTATAGATCTTTGGGAAACCAACAAACAGGATCACAATCGCAATGATCAGCCACATGTGGTTTGCTTCCCAGATCGGCCCAATAGCCTCGTACATCGTTTTCCGTGTTTTTGAACGGTTTTGCTCGGAAGTAAATAACTCAATGATCCCTGCACCAAAATCAGCACCTCCAAGCAGAATATACAGTAAGATGGATGTCCACAGGAAAACAATAACTACATAGATCATAATCTTAATTTTTAGGGTGATCTGAAGATGAATCGTACAATTTGCCAACCATGGTGATTTGGCGGTATAACAACAAACTCACAATAATGGCCAGTGAAATGTAAACACCGGTAAACAGGTAAAAAGAATAGGCAATGCCCGGCATGGGGGTAACGGCATCTGCAGTACGCATTACGCCATGAATGATCCATGGCTGACGGCCAACTTCAGTAACCGTCCACCCTGCTTCGAGTGCAATGAACCCAAGCGGCGTGGCCAATATAAATAACTTCAACAGCCACTTACTGCCCAACCAACTCCTTTTTTTCCAAAGTGCGATAAAATACAGCAGTGCAATCAATACCATCGCCATGCCCAAACCCACCATAATTTGAAACGCATAATGGGTAACTGCAACGGGCGGCTGATCTTTTTTAGGGATCTGGTCCAGGCCTTTTACTTCTCCGTTAAAATCGCCTGTGGCCATAAAACTCAAAACTCCGGGCAGCTTAATCGCATAATCTACTTTCTTGTTTAACGTGTCGGGTATTCCGCCAATAATTAAAGGCGCATTCTTCTCCGTATGAAAGTGGGCCTCCATCGCAGCAAGTTTGGCTGGCTGCCGCTGCGCTACATCTTTTGCAGAAATGTCACCGCTTAAAGGCTGCAGACAAGCTGCAACTGTACCAAATATAGCTGCTATTTTAAACGCCTTGCTGTGAAAGATCACATTCCGGCCACGCAAGATCATCAGCGCATGTACCCCGGCTACGGCAAAACCGGTAGACACAAATGCGGCAACAGACATATGCAGCGCCTGAGAAAACCAGGCATCGTTAAACATGGCTTTAATGGGGTCTACGTTCAGATATTTTCCATCGATATAATCAAAACCCGACGGACTGTTCATCCATGAATTTGCGGCAACAACCAATATGCCGGACAGTAATCCGCTGATGCCAACTACAACACCGGTAAACCAGTGAAACCAGGCATTGACCTTATTCCATCCGTATAAATAAAAACCCAGCGCAATCGCCTCAATAAAGAAGGCCGTCCCTTCTAACGAAAAGGGCATCCCAAATATCGGACCCGCATGTTCCATAAACTTTGGCCATAAAAGCCCCAGCTCAAATGAAAGAACAGTTCCCGAAACCGCGCCCGTGGCAAAAAATATAGCCACTCCCTTACTCCAGGCCTTAGTTACATCCTTATAAACTGCCTTCCTGGTTTTTAACCAGTAAAAGTGAGCTACCGACATAAAAAAGGGCATCACCATACCAATACACGCAAACACAATATGAAAGCCCAGAGAAAAAGCCATCTGGAGCCTGGCAGCTAAGAAATCGTCCATAATAAAATAGAATAAACGTTGAGCATAAGAAATACGAAAACCCAAAAGTACATGTTAATCTGCAGGATCAGCCCTTTTTAAACCGATTTAATAACACCTGTTCGTAAAATATTTACGAACAATTCATACTATTACGAATATTTCGTATGTTTACAATATCATCGTAAATAATCAAACTTAAACACCTTATAACAATGCTACAAAAAATGAATCAGCACATGAAAAAGAGTATTTTAATAACGGCCTGCATCGCCTTACTGGCTATGGTTAATGCTTATGCTCAAAAAGCAGATACGCTAAGGGCCAAGGCAACTTATACATTTACACACATTCAGGACACCAATCAGCGGGACACATCCTACACCGAACAAATGGTATTGCTGCTTGGCCGCAATGCCAGTGTTTACTTAAGCCTGGAGAAAGTTTTACAAGATGAAAAGATGAAAAAACAAATTGAGGAGCAGATCAAAAATTCCGCACCTGGAAAGATGAGCATCAACATCAATAAAACCGGAGAAAGAAAGGTAAACGCGCAGGAGATCTTTCAGTTTGCAGAAGAGAAAAAGTTAATAACCAAGTTGAGGCTGGTCAACAACTACCTGATTGAAGAACCACTTCCTGCAATAGACTGGAACATCAGCAATGAAACTTCTACCATCTCGGGTTTAAACTGCCAAAAAGCAACCGCACACTTTAAAGGCAGGGACTACATTGCGTGGTTTTCCCAAGACCTCCCTTTTCAGGCCGGTCCATGGAAGCTGAATGGTTTGCCAGGACTTATTGTTGAGGCTTACGATACCAAAAAGGAAGTTATATTTAAGTTCGAGGGATTTGAGGAAGTTAAAAATGCTGCTCCTGTGGAGACCGATGAAAAACAGATTGGCGGCAACATCATCAAACTTGGCGGCATTGGCAGCAGCGACATGCTGAAATCCCAAACCATCACCCTCCCTAAAGACGGCATTAAAGCCACCCAAAAAGAATACGATAAATTAAGTGAGGCCATGAAAAAAGACCCTTCAGGATTTATCAATTCATCATTCGCAGGTTCCGGCACGATGGTCAAATCTGTTCAAAGATCCAATCTTCCGCCTGCCGATCCAAACAAGAAAGTAACCGTACTGAATAACCCTATAGAATTACCTGAAAGGAAATGAAAATCATGATCAAACTGCTCATTAGCCTTGTATTCGTATTGTTCTATTTGGAATCATCTGCACAGACAGAAGTAAGCGGATCAGTTAAAGACGCGAAGAATAAACCGGTCGCCTCCGCTACTGTTACCTTGAAAAGCAGCGACGGCAAGATCGCTGCATATTCCCGCAGCAATGACAAAGGTACTTTTACATTAAAGGTACCGGCAAATACGGCCGCACTAACCCTGGAGGTGAGCAGCCTGGGATATAAACGGGAAGTACTCCCCTTTTCGGAACTGCAAAAGACCTATAACTTTACCCTCACGGATGCGGCAATTGATTTACCTACCGTGGTCATCAATAACCGGCCAAAGTTGAAGCTTAATGGCGATACTTTGAGTTATCAGCTTTCTGACTTCAGCAATAAACAAGACCGTGTATTGGGTGATGTATTGAAAAAGATGCCTGGAATAGAAGTTGCAGCAAACGGAAAAATATCTTACAATGGAAAAGGGATCTCTAATTTCTATATTGACGGCGATAACCTGCTCGACGATAAGTACAATATCGCAACCCGAACTATTCCCAAAGAAGCGGTAGATAAAGTACAGGTAATTGAAAATGACCAGCCCATAAAAATGCTCAGAGGGAAATCCAATAGTGACGATGTGGCGCTAAACATTACCATTAAAGATGAAGCCAAACTTAAGCTCATCGGACAAGCCAGCCTTGGTGCGGGCCTACCATCCCATTTTGATGAAAGTGCAAACGGAATGATGTTTAACAAACGATATAAGGGCATCAACTACATTAAAGCCAACAACACCGGGAAAGATCCAGCTCAGGACCTTATATCACACAATATGTCTGATTATTTGAAAAGACTTGATGGGAGTAAACCAAACGCGATGCTCTCCAGCGGTGCAGCGGGCGTACCAGACCTTCCCCAGAACCGGTACCTTTTTAACAGGGCGGGTCTGATCAATGTCAACAACCTTTTTAACTTGCGAAAAGAAGTTCAACTGAAGACAAACATCTATTACATGAAAGACCGGCAACAGAGGGATTACAATAAGTATACAGAGATCTATTTACCTACCGGTGATGTCAGTTATAGTGAAAACCAGAACAATACGTCCAGGCCGGATTTGTTTCATGCACAAGCCAATTTAAATGTAAACAGGGATAAGTCTTATCTAAACAACACGTTTATGGTTGATTATAACCCTGTTAATTATCAGGTAGGACTAATCACGAACAACGCTCCCCTTGGTCAGCAACTCAATCAAAAGATGTTTGACGTTTCTAATGAGCTGAGTTATATGAATACTTTAAAGTCAGGGAAGATCTATTATATCTATTCCTATTTAAACTACGCCAACTTACCAGAGCAGCTATCGATCACACCCGGCCTTAATGAACCGCAATTTAATAATGGCGAACCTTACGCCAGGTTAACGCAAAATTCAAAGGCACCCTCCTATTATACCAACAATTATTTTTCGCTGAAACACGCCTCATCAACGCTTGTTCAAACTTACAAGACCGGCTTTAGTTTACAGTCCAAACAATTGATCACAACTTTAAATGCAGTTCAGGCAAATAACACATCAAGCCCCGCTACAACCAATGCAGTAAATGACCTGGACTGGAACCGTTCAAATCTTTATGTTGAGGGTATATATGAGTTTAAGAGTATTGATGAGAAGATCCAGGCCACGGTAAAATTACCAGCTACTTATCAAAATATCAATTATCAGGATCCGGGATATGCACTGGATCAAACATTAGAACGGTTTTATTTAAACCCCGGTCTGAGTTTTAAATACCAAACGGGAATAGAAAACTATGTTCAGCTTTCTTACAATAAAAGAAACGAGCTGGGTACAATGGATGACATCTACAGAGGTGGCATCTTAAGAAATTACCGAAGTTTGTTCGCAAATGATGCGCCGCTTTCAGAAAAGAAAACCAATGGTGCCAACCTAAGCTTCAACTATAAGAAAGCCATTACGATGTTCTTTTTTAGTCTTCAGGCCAATTATAGCCAGGTTAACCTGAACACCATTTCATCCAGTGTCATCACCGATAACCTGCAGCAACGGATTGTGCTGCCATTTGAAAACGATATTGAATCTTACGGCCTTTCCGGAAGCATCAGTAAGTACCTGTTCTCCCTTAAAACGACCATCAGTGCGGGGTTGAGCTGGTCAGAAAATACAGCCAATCAGATTCAAAATGGAGAACTGCTCCCTTATAAGAATACGAACAACGGATTTAAGAGCGGCATTCAAACCAAGATCAACAACAACATCAATTTCAATTACTCCATCAATTACAATCAGATTAACTCTAAAACTTCTGCAAATAACCGGGCGGTTACGCGTTATGATCAGATTAACCAACAGGTTGAGCTTTCCGTAACAATGCTCAATAATGTCTTTGTAAATTTAACCGGAGAGCACCTGTATACCAGCCAATCCGGACAAAACAGCCTGAGTTATCTCTTCTCTGATCTGTCTGCCAGGTACAAGTTCAATAAGATCAGGACAGACCTTGAACTGGGCGTAACCAACCTGGCCAATATTAAAACATACAGAGCAGTATACCTGTCGAGCAATGCGTTTACATCCGGAACTTATGAAATTCCCGGAAGGATAGCGATGCTGAAAGCCACTTTTAATTTTTAAAGTTTTTGGTATAGATGCGGATGCTGCTTTTTGCAGGGTCCGCATCATCCTTATTTACGTTGATGCCCGCAATCTCTGAAGTAACCAAACCCTTAACCTGATCTGGCGAAGCTTCCTGGTCATCGATATACATTTTGGCCCCGCTCATCCCCGTTTTGGTGGAATAATTTAAATGCAAAATTTGTGTCTGTTTGGATTTTGAAGGCTTGCCGACTACCGTGATCTCTTTCAAATCACCTTTGATGGCACCGACGCCCTTAATGGTATTAGAAACGTCTGCAGGTTCAGGATCTGCGGAGAAAGAATTGCGCTCCATGTTCATCCTGGCAACCACGTGGATCCGTTTGCGTACGTTAATGGTGTCACCTGAAGGGCTTTCCGCAATCACAAAAACACGCTCGTCCGAAGACGGCTTCTCAATTTTCGGCATAGAACGTCCTATCACAACGAGTTCTTCATTTTCTGCTGAATGATCGCTTTCGGATACCCTTAAGGTCAGTTCTGCACTTAGCTTTTTAGGAGATGCTGCACGTTTTAGGCGAACTGGCTTTACTTTTACCGGAGTGACAATAACAGAATCCTTCGGTTCTGCAGGTAGTAAATAGGATGCAGTTTCCAGCGTCTTCTGATACACCTGGCTGCTTTTAATCTCTGTTTTAAACAAGGTAAAGGCAGTGGTTAACACCAATAATACAGGAAGCAGGAACAGGTACCTAACCAGTTGTACTTTGGAAGAACGTCTGCTGTTCATCATAATGATACGCCTTTTTATACCCGTGATGTTAAAATTATTCATCAACACAGAAGGCTGGGCAACCACAGCGGTATGCAGCATACTGTACTGATAGGCTTTGCGGTCTACCCCTTTTTGCAGAATTTTTTGGTCTGTAATGAACTCTACATTTTCCTTTACGGCTTTCCGCATGTACCATACACCTGGATTGAACCAATAGCACACCGTTGTCAGTTCTGCAAGCAGAATATCAAGGGTATGTAATTGTTTTACATGCACATGCTCATGTTCCAGTACCGCATCGATCTCTGAAGGGTTATGCAGGGTTGGATTTAAATAGATATTTTTCCAGAACGAGAATGTATTTACATCCCCATCCAGCAACCTTACCGGGTATTCACTGATACTGCCAGGTACAGATTGAGCATGAACTTTATAAAGTGAGTAAAAGCGTACACCCGTACGGATAGCCATAAAGGCCACGCCAGTCCAGAAAACGACCTTGATCAGTAACCAGTAATTGAATGCCGATACCGCTTTGGCCATAACCACAGGTACTACAGTGGTAATCGGCTCTATAAGCTGGCTATGTTCAGCAAAAAGAACTGATGGATCTACAAAAGGATATACAGAAGAAAAGATAATACCGGCAAGCAGAAAGAACCGGTTTAACGTGTAAAAGGTGAGCCTGCGAAGGATCAGATAATACGCAAGGCAAAACAGGATCAGGGCCGCATTTACTTTCAGCAGAAAAATAAAAAACTCAGGCATGGTATTAATTTTTAGGATTCTCGATCAGATTAATAATCTCTTTTAATTCATCCGCACTTATCTTATTCTCTTTGGCAAAAAAAGCAACCAGTTCTTTGTAGGAGTTCTGGAAATAATCATTCACAAAGCCGCTCATAAAGCGCTTCTTATAATCACTTTCCTTAACCTTTGCGCTATAGCGAAACGCATTTGCAAACTTCTCGCTTTTCAAAAACCCTTTTCGTTCCAGATTTTTAATGGTTGATGCCAGCGTGGTATATGGGGGTTTCGGCTCATGAAGTAACTCCATAAAGTCTTTAATAAATCCTGCACCAAACTGCCAAACAGCCTGCATGGCTTCTTCTTCCTGTATTGTTAACTTTTCCATAATACGATTTCATCGTAAATATACGAACATCACGTTTAAAAAACAACCCGGTTTAAACATGATGTAAAAAATTGAATTTTAAATATTTAACACCAGAGTTGGTTTATTAAAAAAAGAATGGATAAGGTTACAAACACTAAAAAGAACAGACATGAAAATATTCAAAACCCAACTCTGCCTATTGATGATCAGCCAGCTATTTTTAGCCGGCAGCTGCAGGAAAACCATTGTAACTGCTGAAAAAGAAACACCTCCGGCACCCGATCCCGTCAGCAAACTGCATGTACCTGTTCAAATGGCTTCGGCAGGCTTAGTGGTCGATTTAATATATGCAGAAGATCAAACCCGCTTAACGGGAGTAAGCTGTTCGGATGGAACAAGCTATTCCATCAGTTATAAAGGCCAGATCCCTGTTAAGATTGAAACGTATAAGCATGAGGTACTGATCAATTTCACTGATTTTTGGATAACCGACGGTCTGATCACCAAGGCTACACAGAATTCTAAATCAGGAATTGTCTATACCCCATTTGGACTGTATACGTTAGAATACAATCTACAGCGCCAGCTGGTCCGCATCATTAATCAACAGGTTAACCCAAATAAGGTATTGATGGAAAGGGTTAATTCCTACCTGATTTCTGGGAATGTATCCTCCCTCAGCATCATAGAACCTTCGGGCTACGTTCGCTCTTTACAATACAGCTATGATACCAGGAAGGGCATTTTTAAAAATGTACCCTTTGCGCAATTGCTTTTTCTGGAGATGGACTATCCGTTCTTTTATTTTGGCATCAATAACAGGCTGAGTACTACAAATGCAAACCTGGCCCTGGATAACCAGGCCATCACCTATACCTATGACATCGATGATTATCCTTCAGAAATGACCCTTAACAGTAAGAATAATAGCCAGACTTTTAAAATAAGCTATAAGTAAGCCATGCATTAATTCTTTTTTAACAACTGTTCCGCTCTAAAAAGGTTGTCAGTAGTCTGCAGGATCTTAGCGGTTAACTTCGGGTTGTAATCCGGATTCTTCTTTAAGAACGCTGTAACGATCTGTACAGCTTCCGGACTTTGATAATAACCAAATGTTGATTGCAGCCAGTTTTGAGGAAAGAATATATCACCTGTTGTTTGAATTTCATTTAGCAGATCCAGGCTTTTTCCAAGGTATTTTATGGAGGTTGCCTGTCTTAACGGATGATGGAGGTAATACAAGGCCGAAGCTACGTTTGCCTCCTTTTCCCGGTTTGCTTTAAGTTCCAGGCTTTTAAAGAAACTGTCTCTTTCTGCAACTGATGAAGAAACAGCCGGCATCATGAATTCAAACCTTTTTCTCCGGTCTGCATTTGTGATCCGTTTCAATTGCTGCGCAAGGATAGAAGCATCAGCATCATCCCGAAGTGCCAGTGAAAAAGCCATGGAAGTATAATCGTCCTCTGTAAGTTTTAAACCCGCAGGAGCCTTTTGGTCCTTCCACACCTCATACACATTGTCTCTTGCAGATTTAGTTAAAAATACATCCTGATAGGTCTTGAAAAGCAATTTTTTATGATTAGGCTCACTTTGCAGCAGCATGGCTTGCCACAAAGCAGTTTCAAGAGCAGCGGTTAATTCATTTCGATCAGCAGCAAAAATAAACTCCCAATAGATGGTACTGATATAATTGGTGATCAGTTTTAGGTTTAGCTCTTCTTTCTCTTTTTGTAACCCGCCAACAAAAAGATCCAATAATTCTTTTGGCTTTACCGATCTGCCATTCAGCATATTTTCATACAATGAAATATAGGCAGACGCACGGTTTAAAGGTTTATCAATGGTATACAGATCAGCAAACATATTTTTATCCAGCGGCCATACACCATATCCCTGTCCGGATGAGTTAAACAAGACAAAAAGCGGAACATCCATACCTTCAGCTTCTTTCAGGTCCATGCCTGCACTGGTCAGGTTTACAGTAAGCTCCTTTTGAGATCCTTTATAATAAAAGGTAACCTCAAACAACTGGGGCCAGATCCTTGCGGCGCCATATTCAGGGGCCTGCTTAATATTAAAGCGCGTGATGATATTGTTTTGCTGCTCCATGGTATAAGACACCACAGGCCGGCCGCTTTCATTTACCCACACCTTATTCCATTGCTGAAGATCTGCATCTGCATACTTATCCAGAATGGCGATCAGGTCTGGCCATGAAGCATTTCCGTTTGCAAATTTCCTGAGGTATTCCCGAACGCCTTCCTGAAACTTATCCTTACCCATTAAGCGTTCCAGCTGCCGCATCATTACAGGGGCCTTATGGTAAATGATGTTTCCATACATGGTTCCGGCATCTTTAAGATTGCTCAAATCCTGACGAATGGGGTTAGCGCCCCTGCTCCGGTCAATACCGTATGCCGCAGTAAAATGGTCTACTAAAAACTTGAGGTCAAACACTTCTTTTCCCGTTGCCTGCTCCATGCTTTTATCTGCCATAAAATTCGCAAAAACCTCTTTCATCCACACATCAGTAAACCAGTTCATAGTTACCAGGTCGCCAAACCACATGTGTGCCGTCTCATGAGCAATTAAATTACTCCGTGCATTGATCTGGTCTTTAGTGGCACCACCATCCAGAAATAACGAGGCCGACTTATACTGGATTGCTCCGGGATGCTCCATACCGCCAAACTGAAAATCGGGTATAGCAACGAATCCAAACTTCTGAAAAGGGAAAGCAATCCCAGTCCAGTGCTCCAGGTATTTTAAAGATGAATCATGAATGGTAAAAACTTCCTTTACACTGCTTTTAATTTTTGCAGTATCGGTTTCCCGGTATAAAAAATCAGCAGTCATGCCGCCTGTATTTCCTGTTGCCAAATCGAACTTACCTGCAGCAAAGGCAAATAAATAGGTACTTATGGTATCTGACTCTTTAAAGCGATAGGTTTTACGGCCATTTAGCAGCACAGAATCTTCCAAAGCAGCATTCGCAACCGCTTTCCAATCGGCCGGAATTTTAAGGCTTAGCGTATACGTAGCCTTTAGATCTGGTTGATCAAAACACGGAAATACGGTTCTGGCGCGGTCCGGAACAAACAGCGTATATAAATAATCAGCATTGCGGTTTAAAGCACCTTCTCCTGCCTGAAAATCCATCTTTATTCTATTTTCACCCACCCTCAAATATTTCTGGTCAATGATCAGGTGTTCCTGATCGTGGTGTACGGCAATGATTTCGTTATTTACAGACAGCGCAGTAATCTTGCGGGCGTCTTCTCTAAAATCTAACTGAAGCGGGTATTTATTAGCCGATAACTGGAAGGTAACGGTTTCTTTAGCCCCTATTGCCGACTTTCTTTCTCCTGGAATATCGAGTTGCAGGGCATAATTGATCTGACTTAAAACTGATTTACGATAGATTGCCAGTGTCTTTGAAACCCCGTTCTCCAACCCCGGATCTGTATGATGCTTTAATCCTGAACATGAAAAAAAGAAAAGAGCAGCAATCGGTAGAACCGTACGAATATGAACCATAGCGGCTAATTTAAGTAATGATTTTCTAATTTATCCTTCAAGTTTTAAATGCGTATTTGATTTTTATTCACATTAACAGATCAATACTGTAATTTAGCATCAACAAAACTTTATTCATCAAACGAACAAGATCTAATGAAAACACTATTAAGAACGGCGGTACTCATCGCTTTAATTGTAACCCTGCAGTCTGAAATTAAGGCACAAGGTGTTAAAATGCCCCAGGCTAGTACATCACAGACCATCACCCAAAACTTCGGTCTTGGAAAGATCACATTAAACTACTCCCGTCCAAATACCAAAGGCCGTAAAATATTCGGTGCCCTTGAACCTTATGGAACGGTATGGCGTACCGGAGCAAACTCTGCAACCATGATCACCTTTACAGAGGCTGTTAAAATTGAAGGGAAAGACCTTCCTGCTGGCGAATATGGTTTATTTACCATTCCAGGAAAAGACGAGTGGGCCGTAATCATCAACAAAGGTGCAAAACAATGGGGTGCGTACGAATACAAAGAAAGTGAAGATGTTTTACGCGTAACCGTTAAAGCAGCTAAGCTGAAAGAAAAGGTGGAAACTTTTACCATTCAGTTTACTGATGTTTACCCAACCACTGCCAAGCTGCAGTTAATGTGGGAAAACACAGGCATTACCCTGAATTTAACCACTGATGTAGACACTAAAGTAATGGCCAGCATTGATGAAGCCATGAAAGGAGATAAAAAACCTTATTTCCAGGCTGCTCAGTATTATTTTGAAAATGGAAAAGACATCAATAAAGCTTTAGAATGGGCAAGTGCAGCTGAAACAGCTGATCCAAAAGCAACCTACATTAAATTATGGAAAGCACGTATCCAATTGAAAATGGGCGACAAGGCCGGTGCAGTTGCTACTTCTGAATCTGGCCTTAAATTAGCTACCGAAACTAAAAACCAGGAGTACGTTAGATTGCATACTGGATTATTGGCAGAAGCTAAAAAATAAGGAGTTTAATCTGATCTGCTGATGTAGCGTGATTAACCATTACCAAAACAGATGAGGCATCAATTACCTACAGTGTAATGATATCGAAAAAGCCTGAGACCCTATGGATCTTAGGCTTTTTCGCTTTTAAGATCTTATTGTTTTACGGACGTTGTGATGTGCTTACTTTTTGCCCGCATCATGGTCTGGAATACAATTGAAAAAAGCACAACCAGCAAACAGCCAATTACATTTAGCCACAGATAGGCAACCAGTTCCATCCTGCCAATCACAATTACGGCCAGTTCAGCCAGCAAAGCGGCATAGAATACTGCTCTTCCATTTACATGCCTTAAATAAAATGCAACCAGGAATACCCCAAGTATAGTTCCGTAGATATACGATCCGAGAATATTTACTGCCTCCAGCAGATTACCAATCTTACTCGCAAATAGTGCCATAATGATGCACACTACTCCCCAAAAAACCGTTGCCAGCCGGGATGCCCGTAAATACTGGCTGTCGGAAGCATCCTTTTTAATCAAGCGCTTATAAATATCTATTACGGTGGTAGAAGCCAGAGAGTTTAAAGCGCTGGCTGTTGATCCCATAGAGGCCAGAAAGATGATTGCAATCAGCAGTCCCACTAAGCCTTTGGGCAAATACTGGGTTACAAAGCTTAAAAAGATATAATTATTGTCTTTGGTATTGGCCTGCTTGTCGTTCTTTTCCATCAGGTCTGTTACCTGCAGCTTTATCGCCTTTTCTTTATCATCTGCTAATTTTAAGGCATCCCGCTGACGGCTTATAGCAACCTGATCATCCTGATCCAGCGCAGCATTCATTTGATTTACAACAACCTGCTTATCCTCAAAAGCCTGGTTAAAATCTGCTTTGATCTTATTCAGTTCGGGGCCATATTTACTGTTTTCCAGTTTATTTAGTTCGAAGCTGTTAAAGAATATTGGAGGTCTGTTGTATTGATAAAAAGTAAATACCAGTACACCGATCAGCAGGATCAGAAATTGCATCGGGATCTTTACCAGCCCATTCATGAGCAGACCTAGTCTGCTTTGGCTAACTGAAGCCCCGGACAAGTAACGGCCTACCTGGCTTTGGTCTGTACCAAAATAAGATAGCTGTAAAAAGAAACCACCAATTAAACCCGTCCACACCGTATAGGGATTATCCAGGTCAAACTTAAGATCTATTGCATTGGTCCTGCCCATCTTTCCGGCAATGCTGATGGCACGCCCAAAGCCAATATCACCCGGAAGTAAATGCACCACCATGATCCCCGCAGCAAACAAGCCGCAGAATATAATGCTCATTTGGAGCATCTGGGTATAAGAAACCGCTTTAGTACCTCCATAAACGGTATAAAAGATCACAAGACTCCCAATAAACAACGTGGTATAGGTGGTGTTGATATCTAAGATCGTAGACAGGATGATCGATGGGGCGTAAATGGTTATTCCCGTAGATAAGCCCCTTTGTATTAAGAACAGAAATGCAGTTAATGCCCTGGTCTTAAGATCAAAGCGCTGTTCCAGATACTCATAGGCGGTATATACTTTTAAACGGTGAAATATGGGTACAAAGGTGATACACAATACGATCATGGCCAGTGGCAGTCCGAGGTAAAACTGCACGAAGCTCATCCCTGAAGAATAGGCCAGGCCCGGAGCAGACAAGAAAGTAATGGCACTGGCTTGTGTAGCCATCACCGAGAGGCATACATGATACCAGGGCAAGGATTGATTGCCCAATAAATAACCCTGGATATTTTGCGTACCACGGCTCTTGTAAATGCCATAAACCACAATTACAACGAGGGTAAGAATTAAAACCGACCAATCTATAACACTCATTGGAAATACACGGTAAAGATGTAAAAGGCAATGATCAGAAAGATCAGCCAACCAATCAGTAACCGGTAAAATTGTTTCCAGGTTTTAACGAATGGAGGTAAATCCTGATCCGGTTTGCTGGGTATCTGCTTATCCTGTTCCATATCGCTGTTATTTTTTGCCGGAGATCAGGTTTACAAATAAACGGTAAGCACCAGGTACGCCAGCTGGAAGCTGTCTGAAGAAAGACAGGCCGGTATATACATATCTGCCTTTTCCATAATCCGCAACAATTAGAGAACCGTTTTGGGTACGCTCAGCAGTATCGTTCATGCCAAGCACCGGTACGTATTTTGGATCTGCATCTGTAACATAGTACAATCCGCGTTCCTGTACCCAACCTTCAAAATCTTTATCCGTTATTTTATTCGGGTAATTAAGGGCAGCGTCATTGGCGGCAAGAAAAGTAACTTTTGCATCTTCTTCAGTTACACGGTCCCTCGAAAGCCGGAATGGATAAGGGCCGATATTTTCAATTTTCAATGGTGAGTTCACATTATACTGAACCAGCAAAGTACCGCCATTCTCTACATATTTCATCAGCTTAGGCTGCATACTTTTAATCTGGTCATTGATGTTGTACAGCCTTACCCCGGTAACGATGGCATTAAAGCCGGAAAGATCAGAATTGATCACCTCATTCACGCTTAAGTTAACCACCTCATAACCGATCTGCTTCAACGATTCTGCAACCAGGTCGCCCGCACCGGCAATATAACCAATGCGCTTACCTGCAAACTTCAGATCAACCTGATCAACCCGTGCTTCAGCAAAAGGAAAAAGCGTTTGGGTAGGGATGTGTTCATAATCAATTACCCGCAACCCCTGGTGGTAGGTTTTGCCATCAACAACTATGTTTAATAACAGATTGCCGCCTGGTGTATTTCCGAAAGGAGTGACTACAAATTCTAAAACCTGCTCCTCCCCTTTTTTAGCAAGGGCAAAATTAACCTGCTGTGGATTAACCTTCCATCCCGCCGGCACCTCAGGTTTCAATATACCCAAGGCATTATCCTTAAAACCTTTGATCAGTACCGTTATTTTTTTAGGCTCATTGCCATTGAAAACAAAAGCTTTATCGGCCATGGTAGCCGTTACGGGCGGAGCAATAACTAAAGGCTCATAAATTTCGCCCCGTACCTGGTCTGTATATTTATAGATTACCGGGCGTTTCTTTTCAATGATCTGATCGCCGATCTTAATTTTAAATGTGCCGTTAAGACCAACAGGAATCTCGGCCAATCCGATCTTAGAAAGGGAATCAACAGTATATAAACCAGCAGGATGTTTTTTTTCCAGCCAGTAGGGCTGTGTGATGCCTACATTTAAAGAAGATACGGTTGCATCACGGCTCATCAAGCGGTTTGGCTTTAAATCAAAAGAAGTGGCACTATTTGTTTCCTGAATGGATATGACGAAAGGCGATCCTTCTTTGATCCTTGAAATTGCCTGTACCCTCACATTTACCGGATCATTAATGGCATAGACTGGATTTACCGCTGCAATCTCAAACCAAATACCTGCACAGGCAAGGATCAGATCATCCAGTTGTTCGTGTTTAAAAGCCTTTCCGCTTACCAGTTGTTTAAGTTTAAGCAGTTTGGGTAATGATTTGGAAGGATCAGAAACCTGGTATTCAAGGTTAATTGCCGACAGCTGCTGCTGGATGGCCGAACTGCCGGGCATTCGGTTTAATGTAAAATCTACGCCTTCAAACAGATCTGATTTAGCTTGTATACCTGCTATCGGACTAAAGAATTCAACACCGGAACCACGCTGCCGTGCAGAACCAAAGCCCTGGCTTCTATGGTTAGAACGGCTCTCTGCAGCAATTTCACCATAGCTTTTTCCAAGTAGTGCGTTATATTGTCCAACATCTATGGTCAGCTGATCATCAGAAGTGGTATTGGTACCTCCAAAGTTAAACGTATTCCAAACAATTCGTTTGGCCTGCCATGGCTTAACAAAAGCCAATTGTTCCGGAAACTGCTTTGGATCTGCTGCTGCTGCAAATGCCTCGCGGGCTATTATTGCAGAACCGGAATGGTGACCATGCCCGGCGCGGGAATCTTCAGGAAAACGGGTGATGATCACATCCGGCTGAAACTTACGGATTACCCATACAGCATCGGCAAGGATCTTTTGTTTATCCCAGATCTTAAAGCTCTCTTCCGGGTTTTTAGAAAAACCGAAGTCGTTTGCCCGTGTAAAAAATTGCTCGGCACCATCTGTCCGTCTGGCAGCAAGAAGTTCTTGCGTACGGATCAGGCCCAGCAATTCGGCCTGTTCATTACCGATCAGGTTCTGTCCGCCATCACCCCTGGTTAAAGAGAGGTAACCTGTTCTTACTTTTTTCTCTTTAGCGAGGTAAGCAAGCAGACGCGTATTTTCATCATCAGGATGCGCGGCAATATATAAAACGCTCCCCGTTACCTGTAAAGCCTCCAATCCTTGTTTAATCTCTGCGGCATTCAATTGCTGCATGATCTGTGCTTTACTATATATTGGGAGAACTGCTGTAAAAAGCAGCAAATACAAACGAAATTTCATACCGTGATCTTAATTTTCGAAATTAATTAAAAAACGGCATGATGGAGATCATACCGCATTTAAAATTCCGTAACAATACTGCAAAAGTACGACAGTTTTTATAGGAGAAAAGTTATTATAAAAGGATCTTGCTGCTAACCTCTTTATCGATCGTAATATAACCCGGGTATTTAACCAAAGAATTACCCACCTTAATACTAGGCTTGATCTTAAGGGTCAGGATGCCTTTTTTCTCGGGGCCGCTTTTACCGCTTTGTATAAAATCAGTGATCTCTGCCATTACCTTACTGTTTGAAATAAAAGGATAAAGGTTAATCAGCAGATCCACAGGAACAGTAGTTGATTGTCCGGCAGCAACATTTACCTCTTGGTTTACAAAACCTTCGGCCAGTTCCTGTTTATTGATCAGTATCTCATATTCAAACTGATTGATCGCCGCATCATTACCAGAAGGATTTTTAACTTCAAGGTTTAAGCGTGCTTTAAGCGGCACATCTTTACGGAACAAGCCCAGGGCCAGTCCGGGCAAACTACCCAAACTAATTTCCTGATCATTAAGCAGCTTCTTAACGTTTGTACCTGCCAGATAGATCTCTTCAGCAGAGGTAATCTTATAGGTACATTTTTCAAGCGCTTTAATTTGCTGTGCTTGTTTATTGATTCCGCAGCCAGATAGCGCGATAGCCGTGAGGCAAACCAGGAGTATTTTTTTCATATAAGGCTATAACGGATATTTTTAAAAAATGATATACCGGTTAAATTTTAGGATCGTCATGCTTATCGGGCTTAATTTCAGATTCGTTACTTTCTTTTTCAAAGTTTTTTTGATCTTTTTTATTCCTGAAGATAAGAAAGGCGATCAGCAAAAGTATTAAAACTCCTGCAATTGCCAGTGTTGTGTAATTCAAATTCATGTTTATGATTTTAGATTTACATAAACAAACGTTTTAAAATTGACCTTAATGTTAACAAATTAAAAACATTAAGGTCAACTGCAGTTATCTTCTGCGGCTGTTTAACTTACCGCTGATCAGGTGGTCAATGCTATATTTTCCAGCTCCTGACACCATTAAGAATAAGTAACCAACCAGGTAATGCAACCCAAGTTCTTTTTTACCAAATTCATCAGGCGCATGCACAATCAGCACTGCTACCAGCATGGTAATGATTAAAGGAATAAGTGCCAGTCGCGTTGCCAGGCCAAGAAAAAGCAATATAGAGCAGAAGAACTCTGCAAAAACAGTTAAATAAAAAGATGGGACAACACCAATACCAATAGGATCTCCAAATTGTATTTCACCGCCAGCCAATAGTCCCTGTAATTTTTGATAGCCATGAATGGCCATGAATATAGCAAGTGCGCCCCGTAAAACAAACAGCATAAAATGAATGCCTTCATGGTTAAAATTGGTGTTGAATAGTCTTTTCATCGTTTAATTGTAGTTATAGTTAGTAAAATTGAAAATTCTAAATTAGTTTTTAACGAGAGCGGTTATAAACCCAGAGATGGCGTCTTGCAGGATCATTTTCTTTTCCGGATCAGGCTTACCTTCTTTTTGGATCATTTGAATAGAAACCAGACCATGCAGGATCGAAAGATAAGTATGATATTTTAAAAAGTAGTCAGTATTTTGATTTTTACTAGAAGAAATTGCTTCCTGAATGGTTGAGATCATAATATTGCTCATGCATTTCATTTCAGAGATCTGGTTTACCCTTTCGCATGCCGGAATACCCAAACCAAACATAAGCTGGTAATATTCTTTTTGATCGAAAGCAAAATCCCAATAGGCATGCGCCATGGCTTCCAATTGTTCCGACGGATTATTATACCTGCCTTTAACTTCTAAGAGCGTATCTGCGAGTTTCTGGAAGCCTTCTTTTGTAAATTCGAGGAGTATGGCATCTTTATTTTCAAAATGGTTGTAAATAACGGGAATACTGTATTCAATGGCATCAGCAATTTTGCGGATTGACAAAGATTGCCAGCCATCACTAAGAACTTGTACCCAGGCAGCCTCCAGTATGCTGGCCCTGAATTCTTCTTTTTGTCTTTGTTTACGCTCTATAATCCCCATGCTCATTAAATTTAATAACAGTGTTAACAAATATAACAGGCAGGCATCAAATTAAAAAACAGGATGGTGTATTCTGACTTAACTACAACAATGGAAAATTAATCTTTGATTAGTCTAAACGTAAGGTTTATTCTGGGTTGTGTGCTTACAACGGTTTTAGGTAATCTGTGTTCCCAAAGTTCCTGGGTTTCAGCCTTCATGATCAATAAGCTTCCATGGGTTAATTCAATGGATATTATCGGGAGTTTATCTTTATAATTTCTGAATTGAAAGATCCTTGATGCACCAAAGCTGACTGAGGCAATCAGTGGATACCGGCCCAGGTTTCGTTCATTATCCCGGTGCCAGCCCATGCTGTCTTTGCCATCCCGGTAATGGTTAAGCAGGCAGCCATTAAATTTGGCTTCAAACTTAGTCTCAATCGCTTCCTTGATCTTAATTAACGTATCTGTCCATGGCAATGCCTCCATAGTTATTCCTGAATAGCTGTAGCTAACGCCTTCATCGCCGTAAAAAGAGGTAAAACGTGGTTGCAGAACCGTTTTACCAAATATTTTAATTGGCTCCTGCTTCCATTCTATTTCGGTAGTAAGCTTATCAAAATACACATAGCTGTCTTCACTGTCAAAAAATTCAGGATGAAAAAATGCTTCTCCCGGATGCGTCAGGAGATTGATGTGACCTCCATAGATCTTTTCCATAACTCAATAAAAATTACAGCAGCAAATGTATACTTTAATTTGGTACTATAATTCAAGAACAATCAGCGTTGCGTAATTACTTAAGGCTTCGATTTCGGCCTGTTCGAGATCCCAAAGTGCCAATGCATCTCCGGTCTCCAGCAACCTTCCTTCTATCTCAAATGCTCCGGATATCACGAATAAAAATAACGCAGCTCCTTTCTGTTGAAGCTGATAGCAGATCTCAGACCGGCCATCAAACTGACCTATAGAAAGACTAAAGTGTGAGGCAGCCGGCTTATTCAATTTATAGACTTCAGTAAGCCTGTTCCTATTACCGGTCAGATCAAAGGCTATTGGATTCAGGAAAGAATTTTTCGATACCGTGATGTCCCTGATCATGATCTGCAGAAAGTCTACATTTTCCAGTTCATAGGGATTGGCAATCGAATACCGGCTCCCGGGAGTCAGACAGCAAACTTTAGCTTCAGAAACATTAATTTCTGAAGCACTGATATCAGAAGAATGATCATCCCTGCCAGTAAAATATAAGTCGCCGGTAATTGGCAGCACAATTAAATGTACAGCTTCATCAGCTGCGAGATCAAGCTTCCCGTTTTGGATCAGCGTTTCCTGGTTTAACCGGATCAGTGATTTAAAGGACGCTTTATTTATATCGTAAAAATCACCTTCATTAAAAGTCATAAGCCGTCTAAACATGGCGGTTTCCAGGATTCCGCGCTGTTCATTTAAAAAGATCTTTCCTGGCAGTGGTTCTGCGGGTTTATGGCGGTCTTCTGAACGTTTTTCCAAGGCTCCCATTATTCAGATCTTAATGAATGAATATTAACAAAGGGCTGCAGCTGGTATAAATTGGTAAGCCTCGGTTCTTCAACGCCCAATGGATCAGAAAGCAGCAAATAATTACCAATGGAATCCAGCCATGCCATTGGTTCAGAATAAAAATTGACCGCAACCTGGTGTTTTTCAATGGAACGGATATCTGAATTGATGAGTTCAAATTTGAAATTCTTAAAACTCATAAAATGTTTTCCCAATGTATTCAATACATCCGGAATTAATTCATTGAACTGCTGCATATATCCCGCTATTGATGGGCTGATCAAAAAATGCAGGCGATCTGCAGCAGGAACATGGTGATGCAGATCAGCAAAGGTATAATACAGGCGATCTGCATTAAAGTACTGAAACTGCATTTTAAACTCCAGGTAAGAATCTTCAAAGATCATCTTCTCCCATGTCAGGACCGAATGAATATCAATGATCTTGCGGTAGCAAAAAACAACGGTTCTATTGGTCATTATGCAGGAACATTAATTTTAATGGAAAGATTAAAACCGGCAGCAATACTTCCGGTTACAGTTGCCATTTCCGAATTATTCTTATCATCACTAAATACGTTATCATTTGCATTGAGTGTATAACCGGACATCCCTTTGCTGTATCCGTTTACGATGTTTACTGCAGATCCGCTGCCTTCCGGAAAAGAGATCTGGGTAACTTTTAGTGATGTTCCCGCAGCATTGTATACATGCACATGAATGTGAGTGGACCTGCCACTGTACCATCCCGGAAAGATACTCGTAAATGTAACAAGCCCATTGGCATCTGTTACCTGCCTTCCCCTTAAAAAATGGGCAGACTGGTAATTTGTAGACTGCATTCCTGACCCTCCATATTCAGAATAATTCCCTTCCGCATCGCAATGCCAAATGTCGACAAGTACACCTGAAAGCACTGTACAGTTTGTATTGGAGTTGGCTATGGTAAGCTTGGCTGTCAGCTTATAACCGGTACGGCCATCTGTAATGTCACTCCTAACATATCCTGAAGGACTTTTAGTAGGAAACGGGCCTTCTGTTTCTGTAGGTGCAACAGCACAGGTAGCGCTGCTGGTTCCTGAACCTGGATTAGATACGATTTCTGTACTTACTGCCGCTGAATCTTTTTTACAGGCTACCCACAACGCCGGACCAGAGACTACGCCAACCATTAAACTTCTTAAAAAATTCTTTCTTTCCATGATATTGCTTGTTAATCTGTGTACAAAACAAAAATGCATTTCAAAAAGTAGTTAATGACCTTATATGGATAAACAGGTCAATTGTATCGGTAAAGGGTTTTAGTTGCCTGTTCACCCATACATTTGACCGATTCGCCGATGAAATTTTATATTTTACGGATAAATGCTGTTCATTTGTGTATGGTTCGCACTAAAATTTCCACAATCATTATTCATACTGCGGCCTGGATTCTTTTTATGAGTTTTCCTTTACTGTTCATGAACCAGGACAGTAGTACAAATGCCAATAATCTGCAGTTTTCCTGGGTGTATGTTCAGTTTCCATTGGTATATATCCTGATATTTTATACGAATGCCTATTATCTGTTTCCAAAATTTTACGTTAAGAAAAAATACATCTTATATACGTTATCCCTATTCATCTTACTGGCTGCTGTGATGTTCTTAAAGCCTTTTGACCAATTGCTGCAGCACAACAATGCTTCTAAAAGATTGGGGCCACCCATGCCTCCTCCTATGGAACAACAGCACATGAATGATGGAATGGACAGAATTCATGAGGAAGACGGAAGGCCAGTACCCCACGGACCCGAAAATAACCGCCATTTCGATATTCTGAGTTTTTGCGGCTTTGTGATGGTGATTGGACTTGGAACTGCCTTAAGCTCTATCAAAGAATGGCAGCTTACCGAAAAACGTGCGATACTCGCAGAGGCCGATCGGGCAAATGCTGAACTGTCATTCTTAAAGGCACAGATCAATCCCCACTTCTTATACAACACCTTAAACAACATTTATACCTTATCCATCACCGGAAGTCCGGATGCGTCTGACAGCATTATGAAATTATCAAACATCATGCGTTACGTTACGGACGAGGCCCAGGCTAACTTTGTAACCCTGCAAGATGAACTTGACTGCATTGGCAACTTTATAGATCTTCAAAAGTTACGGTTAGGTAAAAAGGTAATTTTAAATTATACAACAACAGGAAACCCTGACGGTCACCAGATCTCCCCGCTCATTCTCATGACTTTCATTGAAAATGTATTTAAATACGGCTTGAGCAACCATGAAGAAGCACCAGTTACAATAGCGATTGATATAGAACCGGATAAGATCAATTTCTTTGCCCAAAACAGGATCTTTAAAAACAGGAACGAACAGGAGCGAAATCCCGGAGAACGGAGAGACCCTACCACACAGAAATCACCTGGAGACGAGCGTACAGGACTGGGAATCAAAAACACCAAACAGCGCCTTGACCATCTTTATGCTCAAAAATACAGCTTAAAGATCGATGAACAGCAGGAGTTATTTACGGTTAAATTGATACTTCATTCTTAAAGAAATCTCTATATTAGTTGCATAATATAGACTTATGTTTTTAAAATGTGTAGCCATAGATGATGAGCCTCTCGCACTTAAACTGATTAGCGCCTACATTTCAAGAATACCAGAAGTAAAACTGATCAATACGTTTGAAGATGCAATTTCTGGTGCAGAATATATCAATCATACCCCGGTAGACCTGGTTTTTCTGGACATTAACATGCCGGATATTTCAGGCGTTGACCTTGCAAGGGCATTAAAGAAAAAACCCATGATCATTTTTACTACGGCACACAAACAATTTGCGTTTGATGGATTTGAGCTTGATGCCGTTGATTACCTGTTAAAGCCGATTGACTTTGAGCGGTTTTCTAAGGCGATATATAAAGCCTTAGACATTAAAAGATATAAGAGCGATATCGTTTCTGCTGAAGAAGATGCATTTATTTATGTGCATTCGGAGTACCGGATGATCAAGATCATTCTAAAACAGATTGAATATATAGAGAGTATGGAAGATTATGTGAAGATCCACATTCACAATGAAAAACCCATACTCTCTTTAATGACCTTAAAGAAGATCTTAGAAATGCTTCCCGATCCACAGTTCAAAAGGATTCACCGGAGTTATATCATTCCGGTTTCAAAAGTAAGATCGGTACAAAATAAAAAAATACAACTGGAAACAGTTGTACTTCCGATTGGGGACAGCTATCTTGAAAATGTCAAGACCTGGCTCTATTAATTAAGCCGGTTCTTGCTGTTTGGCGATATTGCGATATGCAAAAACATTAAAAATATGTCTGCGTGCAAATCTTCCCGGTGAGTCTGCATTAACCAGTTTAACGTAAACCGCTTTAGGCACCTCAAAATATTCGTAACCGCTTCCATCTAAAAAGTAAACTTTCAACACCTGACGTTCCCAGGTATAATCAGCTATACCGCAGGCAGCAGTAGTCTGCGTGTAAGCCTCTAAAGATAGCTGAAGGGTTTCAGGAGCTATACTCACTAAAAAGTGATACGCTTCAATGATGTCCTTGCTTTTAATCTCTGCTTCTAGTTTTGCTTCTTCACTGTCCTGAAACTTATCCGGATGCCAGTCTTTCATTAAATTCCGGTAAACGGTCTTTAATTCTTTCAATTCTGCATCTTTCTGCACACCTAATAACTTCCTGTAATCGACTATCTTCTTCATAATTTGCGCAAAGGTACTGCAATTTTTATTCTAATCACATTAAGTTTCAATTAATTATAAAATAGGAAACAAAATCACCGATATTTGCCGCCTATGTTTAAAATTGGACTGGCAGAGGATGATCCTAAAATAGCCTCCCTGATTAAAACCGGGCTGGAAGAACTTTCTTACACCGTAACCACCTTTTCTGAAGGCAAACTGGCATTAGAAAAACTTCAAAGTCAACCTTTTGACCTCATCATCCTCGATGTCATGATGCCTGGGTTAACCGGCATTGAAATTTGTAAAGAACTCCGGATCTCTTATCCTGACCTGCCCATATTAATGCTTACTGCCTTAGGTACCATTGACGATAAGATCAGGGGTTTTAATTCTGGCGCAGATGATTACCTGGTTAAGCCCTTTCATTTTAAAGAATTGCTGATAAGAATAGAAGCCTTATTAAGAAGGCATCGAAAAGATCTGGGGCAGCTGCTGATCTTTGATGACCTTACTTTAAATCTATACAGTAAGGAGGTTCATCGTGCAGGAAGGCTTATTGAATTAACAGCCAAAGAAATTACCTTGCTGGAATTGTTTCTCCGCAATCCAAACCGCCTGCTTTCCCGGCAATACATTGCAGAAAATGCCTGGGATATAAATTTTGATACCGGAACCAATGTTATTGATGTTTATGTAAACTTTCTGCGCAATAAAATAGATAAAGGGTTTAGCCGGAAACTGATCCACACCAGGATCAATATGGGCTATATCCTAAAAATAGCGTAGCATGAAGATCAAAGACCGCATTTCTATCTATTTTACACTGGTGAGTACCCTCACTTTATTGGGAATGCTCATTGCAGTCTATTTTACATTTCTAAAGTTTCTGGAGGGCGATTTTTTTGACCGGCTTACAGACCGGGCCAGGATCACCGCTAAACTTTACCTGGAAGCCGATGAAATTTCTACTGATTCGTTAAATAAGGTACGCAATGAATACCTGGCCACACTAAATGGTGAGGTAATACGGATCTATAACTCGAAGAATACGGCTGCCTTTATTGGTGATGATCAGCAATACTGGAATGCCGAGACGATCAATAAAGTAAGAAGGTTAAAAAAGATCCAGTTCAAAGATGGCAGCAGACAAGTAGTTGGTATCTTTTACAAAGACAACCAGGGTGATTTTGTAATCCTGGCTTCGGCCATTGACCAGGGAACCTACTCCCGCATCGACCGCCTAAAAAAGATCATGGCCATCTTTTTTGTGGTCATTTTTGCCGGCCTCCTTCTATCCGGCAGATGGATTGCCCGAAAAGTATTAAATCCATTGGATCACTTTATGGATGAAGTAAAACAGATCAAGTCAAACAACCTGCATTTTAGGGTTCATGAAGGCAAGAATAAAGATGAGATCAATTTGCTCGCCCAGAACTTCAACAATCTCATGGAGCACCTGGAACAGGCCTTTGTACTTCAAAAAACATTTATTGCCAATGCATCCCATGAACTCCGCACCCCGGTAACACGCATGATGATGAGTGCAGAGATCGCCTTATCGCAGGAACGGCAAACGCAAGATTATAAAAACGTACTGGCATCTGTTATGGATGATGCAGAGAAGATGGAAAATACAATCACAGGATTGGTTAACCTTGCGCAGTCGGATCTCGAATTTGGAGCCATCCACCTGCAGCCTGTGCGTATTGATGAAATGTTATGGGAAATTTCAGATGAATGGAATAAGAAGACAACGGCCAAGCTTCTGGTCAGCATTCTTAATATGCCCGACGAACCCTCCCAGCTAATAGCACAAGGAAACCCCAGCCTGCTGCTCATTCTATTTAATAACATCATTTCAAATGCTTTTAAGTTTTCAGACCAGCAGGATGTTCAGTGTATCTTAGATGTACAGGATACTACACTTATAATCTCCATTACCGACCAGGGAACCGGCGTAGAAAAATCTGAACAGGCAGAAATCTTTAAACCTTTCTACAGATCTTCCCTTACCGGCCAATATTCTGGCAGCGGCATGGGCCTGTATATGGCTAAAAAGATTGCCTTACTTTTCAACGGACAGCTGACCATTACCTCTAAAAAAGGCATTGGAAGTACCTTTACAATCACGCTGCCTAAATTTTAATCCCGTTTTAATCCGGCTTTAATTCCGCCTTAATTCCTTGCAGATAGCTTTGCAGATGATGAAGACACAATTAATCCTGATTGCTTCCATGGTGCTTGGAATTACTTCAGTTAGCATTGCCCAGGACACACTTAAACTGAACCTGAGACAAGCTGAACAGTTATTTCTATCCAAAAACTACCAGCTTATTGCACAGCAATATCAAACAGAACAGGCAAAGGCTGACGTGGTCACAGCCAGGCTTTTCGACAATCCTCAACTCAGTTATGAAAACCTCTTTTATAACCATGAAACCAACAGGTTTTTAGAAACCTCTGCCGCAACGGGTCAGTATAGTGCAGCGCTCTCTCAGCTGGTTAAACTTGCCGGGAAACGCAACAAAAACATACAGCTGGCCAATACCGGCGTAAAGCTGGCTGAATATGCATATTACGATTTAATGCGAACCCTTCGTTATAACCTTCGCAGCACCTTTTACAAGGCTTATTATGCCCAGCAGTCTGCATTAGTTTATCATGATCAGATTGAATCTTTAGATCAGCTGCTAAAAGCTTCCGAAGCCCAGTTTAAGTTTGGAAATGTAGCTTTAAAAGATGTAATCCGCATCCGGTCAGAATACTACAAACTTAAAGCCGAGTACATTGCCCTTCTAAATGAAATTGAAGATCTGAAAAGTACACTCAAATTGTTGACCAATATCAGTTCTTCAACAAATCTCCTGCTGATCATACAACCAGCTGATGACCTGGAGTATTCCCTGCAAAGGCAAAGTTTTGTACAGCTATTGGATTCAGCCAGACTGAACCGTGCCGATCTGCAACTGGCAAAAACAGAAGCGATCTATGCGCAAAATAACCTCAGTATTCAAAAAGCCAATGCCATACCCGATATAGAAATCTCGTTAAGCTATGATCTTAAAGGCAACTATCCTGAAAAATATACCGGTCTGGGTATCAAAATTCCAGTTCCCCTGTTTAACAGAAACCAGGGGGAAATTAAAAAGGCACGGATCTTAATTGAACAGGGAAATGTAAACCTGAAACAACAGGAAGCTGTTCTGGAGAACGAACTCTATAACAGTTATAAAACAGCATTACAAACAGAAAGCCTCTATCTATCTATAGAAACCGGCTTTAACAAGAATTTTGAACAGCTGATCACAGAAGTAACTAAAAACTTTAAAAACAGAAACATCAGCTTAATCGAATTTTTGGATTTCTATGATTCTTATAAAGAGAGCATCCTTCAATTAAACCTGCTGAAATACGAACGCATGAATGCGAAGGAAGAAATCAATTACGTAACCGGATCAACCATATTCAAATAAGTCCACCATGAAAAACATAATAAGAACGTTCAAAAAAACAACAGGTAAATTCTCGGTAGTGGCATTGGTTTTCGCCGCAGTAAGCTGCACCAGTAAACAGGAACCGGCAGTAGCCGGTAAATTTGCGTTGACAGACTCATTGATCAGCAAGCTTTTAATTGATACCGTTGAAGCAGTTAACAGCCGTACCGACCTGAATTTTTCCGCGAAGATCACGGCTGATGAAGCACGAATGGCAGAGATCTTTCCAATGGTAAGCGGAACGGTACAAAAGGTGCCGGTACAACTGGGCGACCGCGTTCAAAAAGGACAGTTACTGGCCAGCATAAGCAGTTCTGAAATGGCCGGATATGATAAAGAAGCAATTAGTGCCTCAGCAGAACTTAAGAATGCCGAAAGAAATGTTAAGCAGGCTCAGCAGCTTTTTACCAGCGGGCTATTATCCGAAAGAGAACTGGAGGAATCTAAAAATAACTACGAAATAAAACGCGCAGAAAATAAACGTGCCAACACGATTTTAAAGCTTAATGGAAGTAACAAAAGCGGCAACTATGCCATTAATGCACCTATAAGTGGTTTTATCATTGAAAAGAACATTACTTCAAACATGCAGCTGCGCCCGGACCGGGATAAAAATGCATTTACCCTGGCAGATCTTTCTACCGTGTGGGCAATGATCAATATTTATGAATCCGATATCTCCAGGGTACGTGAAGGTGACGAGGTACATATTTCTATCCTTTCCTATCCGGAAAAGCAATTTAGCGGTAAAGTAGAAAAGATCTATAATCTGATCGATAGTGAAAGTAAAGTGATGAATGCAAGGGTAAGCATTGTCAATCCTGAGTTTTTATTAAAACCCGGAATGATGGCTACTGTAAACGTTTCTGCAAGTTCAGGCATTAACCTGCCGGTGGTGAATGCCAGAGGGGTCATCTTTGATGAAAACAAAAACTATGTGCTGGTCATTGATCCTGCAAAAAAGGTGAGGATCCAGGAAGTAGAGATTGGAAGAAAAACAGCCGATAAAGTATATATCAGCAAAGGCTTAATTCCCGGAGACCGCATTGTGGCTTCAAAACAAGTGTTCTTATACGAGAGCCTTAAAAACTAAATTTTCCAATTCTACCTAACAACAGCTGTAATGAACAAATTCATTAAGACGATCATAGGCTTCTCGCTAAAAAACAAATACTTTATTTTCTTTTCCACTTTTATCCTGATCCTTGCTGGCTATTTAAGCTTCAAGAACACAACGATAGAAGCTTTTCCTGACGTAACCAATACCAACATCACGATCATTACTCAATGGCCGGGCAGAAGCGCAGAAGAGGTTGAAAAATTTGTAAGCAGACCGCTGGAAATTGCGATGAACCCAACAGAAAAAAGAACCAGTATCCGCTCTTCTTCGCTCTTTGGACTGTCCATTGTAAAGATCACCTTTGAAGATGATGTAGATTATGCATTTGCAAGGGTACAGGTTAACAATCATATTGAAGATGCAGATTTACCAGAAGGAATCAGACCAGAGGTTCAGCCTCCGTACGGGCCTACTGGCGAAATCTTCAGGTATACATTAAGCAGCAATCAAAAATCAGTAAGAGAACTAAAGACCCTGCAGGATTGGGTGATCCAGAGAGAATTGCTTTCCGTGCCGGGCATTGCAGATGTGGTGAGTTTTGGAGGTGAAGTAAAGACCTACCAGATCACGGTAGATCCTGAAAAATCCATTCAATACGGAGTAAGCGCAACGGAATTGTTTGAAGCTGTTTCCAGGAGCAACATCAATGTTGGCGGCGATGTCATTGTTCAAAGCGGACAAGCTTACGTGGTAAGGGGAATAGGTGTATTAAACAATATTGATGAGATCCGAAATATTGTAATCGATAACTTTAATGGTACCCCTGTTTATGTAAAGACCATTGCAGAAGTGTCTGAATCTGCATTACCCAGGCTGGGACAGGTTGGACGGGATAGCGATCCAGATGTTGTAGAGGGTATAGTGGTGATGCGTAAGGGTGAAAACCCATCAGAAGTAATCAGCCGTCTCAAAGAAAAGATCAACATAATCAACAATAGCATTTTACCGGATGATGTAAAAATCAATGCTTTTTATGATCGGGAAGATCTCGTGAATTATGCAACCCATACTGTAATGGGCAACATGCTGGAAGGGATCATCTTTGTAACCCTGATCGTGTTCCTGTTCATGGCAGACTGGCGAACGACACTAATCGTGTCCATCATCATTCCATTGGCACTTCTATTTGCATTCATTTGCCTGAAGCTAAAAAGCATGTCGGCAAACCTGCTGTCTATGGGAGCAATAGATTTTGGGATCATTATTGATGGTGCGGTTGTGATGGTTGAGGGTATTTTTGTAACGCTCGATCATAAGGCATCTAAAGTTGGCATGGAAAAGTTCAATAAGATGAGCAAAATGGGACTGATCAAGAAAGCTTGTTTAGAAAATGGAAAAGGGATCTTCTTCGCCAAACTGATCATCATTACCGGTTTGCTTCCCATATTCACCTTTGAAAAAGTAGAGGGTAAAATGTTCTCGCCCCTTGCCTGGACACTTAGCTTCGCATTGTTGGGTGCGCTACTGCTTACCTTCACACTGGTACCTGCTATGGCAAGCGTTCTGTTAAAGAAAGAAGTACGTGAAAAGCACAATATCTTCCTGGATTTTATCACTAAATACACCCTTAAGATCTATGAAAAATGCTTTAAGTTCAGGAAGGCCGTATTTGGTTTCTCTATCGTGCTCCTGATCGCTGGCTTATTCAGTTTCAACTTTTTGGGTACTGAATTCTTACCTACCCTGGATGAAGGCTCCATCTATGTACGTGCTACCGGTCCGCTTAGCATCTCTTTGAATGAGACTAAGAAACTTTCCAATGAAATGAGAAAGATCTTTTTGAGTTTCGAAGAGGTCAAACAAGTCATGTCACAAACCGGAAGACCCAATGACGGAACGGATGCTACAGGCTTTTACAATATGGAATTCCATGTAGACATTTATCCCAGAAAGGAATGGAAAAGAAAACAGAGTAAAGAGCAATTGATTGAACGGATGCAGGAGAAACTTAAAAGCTTTCCGGGCATTAGCCTCAACTTCTCTCAACCCATTTCAGACAACGTAGAAGAGGCTGTTTCTGGTGTTAAAGGATCAATCGTAGTGAAGCTGTTCGGCAATGATTTTAGCTATATGGAACAGCAAGAGGAAAAAATATTTGGGATCTTAAAAAACATTGAAGGAATAGAAGACCTGGGAATCCTCAGAAACCTTGGGCAGCCGGAACTTCAGATTAATCTGGATCAGAAAAAGATGGCACTATATGGTGTAAGTACGGCTGATGCAAATGCTGTGATTGAGATGGCCATTGGTGGAAAAGCTGCTACAGAAATCTATGAAGGAGAACGAAAGTTTGACCTCATTATCCGCTATCCTGAAGATTTCAGAAACGATGAAAGTTCTATCTCCAATTTAAGGATCCCTACCCTGTCCGGAAACAAGGTACCCCTGGGCATGATCGCAAACATTAAAAAGATCACCGGTCCGAGCATGATCTACCGCGATAAACACGAACGGTATGGAGCCATTAAATTTTCCATCCGCGGAAGGGATATGGGAAGTGTAATTGCGGAGGCACAGGCCAAAGTTAAGGAACAGATCAAACTGCCAAAGGAATATAAACTGGAATGGGCCGGAGATTTTGAAAATCAGCAAAGGGCAATTAGCCAGCTTTCAACAGCTGTTCCGATCAGCTTATTGCTCATATTTTTTATCCTGTTCGTTCTGTTTGGGAACATCAAAGATTCATTGCTTGTACTAAACAATGTACCCTTCGCAATGATTGGAGGAATATTAGCGCTGCTTGCTACCGGAATTAACTTTAACATCTCTGCAGGCATTGGCTTTATTGCGCTGTTCGGCATTTGCGTACAAAACGGGGTGATACTAATTACCCGATTTAAAAGTAACATAATCGAATTAAAGCATCGCCCGGACTGGACCTTTGCTGATGCACTAAAAGATGGGATAGCCAGCCGGATGCGCCCGGTAATTATGACTGCATTAATGGCTGCCATTGGATTAATGCCGGCTGCATTATCTACAGGTATCGGTTCAGAAGCTTCCAAACCGCTTGCAATTGTGGTAATTGGCGGCCTCATTACCAATACCCTGTTTAATCTATTTGTATATCCGATTGTATTTTACTGGGCTTATGCTAAAAAAGTAAAGTCCATATCACACACATCGATTGCAGTACACTAATTAAAAAAGTAAAATCTACATCACGCAATTATTCTGCTGCGCCAGTTAAAAAAGTAAAATCCAGTTAATTCGCAGCATTAAAAAGCTGAATGTTTGTAAGCACCGGACTTGCGTTAGATTGCAATATAGTTAACCGGATCCTGGAAGTTTTAACCTTGGGAAACACCAGGATCCGCTTACGTCCAATCGTCGTTTGCTGATCCAGCTTTTTAAAGATATTCCCGTCCCAATAATCTACAGAAAAAGATTTTATACGCTGTCCCAATGCAATATTTTCCTGAATGAGCATCCGGTTCAACTCCGTTTCCTTACCCAGTTCAATGGTAACAGAAGCTTGTTTAACCGAATCATCAGTCGCCCAATACGTCTCAGCCTTGCCATCAGTCAGGTTTTGAGCTGCAAATTGTTTTACCCCTCCCCTCACATTAGAGGCTACAACCCGTTTTCCTTTAGCCAGATCCGTTTTCATCAGGCTATCAATGGCTTTTCTAAATTCTACTAAGCGGGTTGAGTCGTTCGGATGGATCAGGCCATCCCGGTTTACCGGAACGTTCAGCAGCAAATTGCTGTTACGGCCAACAGAAGTATAGTAGATGGACATCAGCTGATCCAGGGTCTTAACCTGATTATCTGTTGATGGGCTATAAAACCATCCCGGTCGGATAGACACATCAACCTCTGCCGGAATCCAGTATTTTCCATTTTCATTACCTGTATTCAATACCGCGGCATCTGGTGCTTTAGCACCTACCCCAAAACCGTCCGTATTTAAAGTGCTCCAGTTGGTTGCTCCGGCAACACCGCGCTCATTTCCCATCCAGCGTGCCCCCGGACCAATATCACTAAAGATAACCGCCTGTGGCTGATTTTTATAAACTACACTATTGAACAGCTTAAAATCGTATTCCTGTTTCTTGCCGTTCTCTGTTTCTCCATTGGCACCATCAAACCACTGTTCAAAAACGTCTCCATAATTGCTCAGCACCTCTCCCAGCGTATTGGCGAAAATCTGGTTGTAAGCAGGTGTCCCATAATCGGGATGATTGCGGTCCCAGGGCGAAAGGTATACGCCAAACTTAAGACCATACTCCTTACACGCATCAGAAAGTTCCCTCAATACATCACCCTTTCCATCTTTCCAGTCACTCTCCCTAACTGTATGTGTGCTGTATTTACTTGGAAACAGACAAAAACCATCGTGATGCTTTGCTGTGATGATAATCGCTTTCATTCCGGCAGCCTTAGCCGTCCGTGCCCATTGCCGGGCATCCAGTTTTTTTGGATTAAACACCTTAGGATCTTCATCACCATGTCCCCATTCTTTATCCGTAAATGTATTTGGCCCAAAATGAATGAACATATAATATTCCATTTCCTGCCAGGCCAGCTGGTTCTTAACAGGTATAGCTCCATAGGCTGCCGGTGGTTTTTGTGCCAAACTGGTTAAGCTGAAAACAAGACCTGTTAAGATCAGGATTGGAATATTTCTGGATGCGTTCATACCTTTAAATCTACGGAATATTCTGAATTACCAAAACTTATGCCCAAACAAGATGTTAACGTATAGGCTGGTGCTCACCCACACCAGTATCCTTAAAATAAATTCTAAAAAACTGCAGATGGAAACACATCAAACTAACCTTAAACTACGCTCCGGCAATTTCTCAATCGAAAAGCATCACTATGAAAACGTTGGTCTAACGGAACGAATGGTTTCTATGTTCCTGGGTGGTGTTTTAATTACCCGCGGAATCAGGAGACCCTTTAAAGGTCAATTTTTATATGGGGCATACCTTACCTATCGTGCATTTACCGGAAGATGCTTATTCTATGAGCGTTTTGGGATTGATTCCAATAACCCAATGGCGGTTAACATCCGCGGAGAATTTGTGATCGACAGACCCGCTGCTGAAGTATATGCCTATTGGCGCAATTTTGAAAACCTTCCTGGCAGCATCGCCCATTTATTAGATGTAAAGGTGATTGATGGAAACTTATCGCGATGGAAGTCTAACATTCTCGGCAAACTATTCTCAATAAACTGGGATGCTGAAATTGTAAAGGATGAACCCGGAAGATTAATCGGATGGCGCTCTGCATCCGGCAGCCTGATCCACCATGTTGGCAAAGTGACCTTTGAAGAGACACCTGATCAAACCGGAACCATACTTAAGGTAGTACTTTCTTATCATCCCCCTATTGGCGGTGTAGGCATTGGCCTTGCTAAACTCATGAACCCCTTCCTCGAAAGTCTCCTAAAGAAAGAGATCAAAAGCTTTAAGCATAAGATTGAGCATCAATTCTAACAAAAAGAAAAGCCCCATTGCAAAACTGCCCCCAAATAGTGTTTAACTTTTTGGGGGCAGTGCATATCAGGAAATTTTAATATAGTTTATAATACCAGCGATTAATTTGCCATAGTTGCTGCTCCAATACCTGCAACAATTGCAAATAAGAAAATAAGCGCATATATGGATATAACAATGATCATTAAGATACCATAGAATTTGAAGAATGATTTCATCTTGCCCATTGCTTCACTAAGACTCAACTGATCACTAAATAAGATTGCTCTTTTAGCAGCATTAGCGTATTTAAACAGCATTAAACTTGGATAAAAGTATAATAATCCAAAGATTAAATAGATTACGGTTAAAAATCCCGCACCCATTTTACCAAATGCGCCCATTCCAGGAGTCATAGTAGATAAAGTGCCCATTATTGCACCAACGCTAAAGGCAGCGATAATAATCAATGCGCAAAAGACAAATCCTACAATTGCTAAGAATTTAGCCCATTTTGCAGTTTCATAAACATAACTGCGGATGTCTTCTGTAATCACTAATACAGGTACTTCAGGGCTTTCCTTTTGAACAGGCGCAAATTCTTCCGGAGAAGTTTCTTCGTAATTTTCCATTTCTTGATTGGGTTAATTTTTTAAGGGTTTTTAGCTTGAGTAAACATAAAGAATATTTTTAAAAAATTGATACCTTTGCGCCAAATCAAGAAAAAAAACATACATGGCATTACAATGTGGCATAGTTGGTTTACCAAATGTTGGAAAATCCACCTTATTTAACTGTTTATCTAACGCAAAAGCTCAGGCTGCTAACTTTCCTTTCTGTACTATTGAACCTAACATTGGTGTAATTACTGTACCCGATGAGCGGATCACCAAACTGGCTGAACTGGTAAATCCTAACCGGATCGTTCCCAATACCATAGAGATCGTTGATATTGCCGGTTTAGTTAAAGGAGCCTCCAAAGGTGAAGGACTGGGCAACCAGTTTTTAGGTAATATCCGTGCTACTAATGCAATCATACACGTGCTGCGTTGTTTTGATGATGGTAACGTAATCCATGTGGATGGTTCCGTTGACCCAATCCGCGATAAAGAAATTATTGATACCGAACTACAGCTTAAAGATCTGGATACCATTTCTAAACGCATTCAAAAGGTGGAGAAAATGGCCAAAACAGATAAAGAAGCCAAAAGAACATTCGACATACTGAGCATCATTAAAACTCATGTTGAAAGCGGAAAATCTGTTCGCTCTGCAGCTGTTTCTGCTGAAGATTTCGACTTTATCGAAGATCTTGGTTTATTAACACAGAAACCTGTCTTGTATGTTTGTAACGTTGATGAAAACTCCGTTATTGATGGTAACTCCTATGTTGACCGCGTTAAAGAAGCCGTAAAAGATGAGAATGCTGAGGTATTGGTCATCTCGGCCAAGATTGAATCTGAAATTGCTGAACTGGAAAGCTATGAAGAACGTCAGGAGTTTTTAGGCGACCTTGGTTTAACCGAATCTGGTGTAAATAAACTGATCGTTGCGGCATACCGTCTATTAGACTTATATACTTATTTTACCTGTGGCGTACAGGAAGTAAGAGCCTGGACAATTACCAAAGGTTTCACTGCTCCGCAGGCTGCCGGTGTAATCCATACGGACTTTGAAAAAGGTTTTATCAGGGCCGAGGTTATTAAATATATTGATTTTGTAACACTGGGTTCTGAGAATGCATGTAAAGATGCAGGTAAGTTAGGCGTTGAGGGTAAGACGTATGTAGTAGAGGATGGAGATATCATGCACTTCCGCTTCAACGTATAACACTTAATAAAAAAGCTGTGCTATTTTGAGGCTGGAATAATCCCGATGAAGAATCGGAATGAATCCTATGCCTCCTCATAGCAAGCATTTTTATTAGAATATATCAAACTAGGGCGCTTCATCCGAAAGGTTGGAGCGTTTATTTTTAAGGGCTTTATTTTTTTAGGGTGCTTTATTTGGGGCGGGGTATTTATTTGGTGCTTTCTAGGGTGTTGTTTTTAGAAGATTTTTAGGCGGCTTAGCAGATTTTAAAGTGTTTATTTTGACGCTTTATTTGTGTTGGGATTACTTTACGTTTGTTATAGCAGCACACCTTTTAAAAACAGCAATGCCATGGAGAAGTAAATCAAGAGTCCGGTTACGTCAACTAAGGTAGCAACAAAAGGGGTTGAAGATACGGCGGGGTCAGCCCCGAGTTTTTTTAATAATAAAGGGAGCATTGATCCCATTAGTGTGCCCCATAATACAACGCCGACCAAAGAACATCCAACCACCAGGCCGATTAATACAGGCTGGTCCAATGATCCTCCAATAAGCTGCCAGCAGATAATTACTGAAAAGCTAAGCAGGCAAAGGGTAGAACCTAAAAATATTCCTGAAACGATTTCCCTGCGCATAACACGCCACCAGTCTTTAATGGTAATTTCTCCAAGGGCCATGGCCTGTATAATTAAGGTAGCAGCCTGTGAACCGCTGTTACCGCCACTCGATATGATCAATGGGATGAAGGTAGCCAGGATAACCACTTTTTCGATCTGACTCTCAAAGCTGGACATCGCAAAAATGGTAAGGAGCTCGCCGAAGAAAAGAACGATTAGCCAGACTACGCGCTTTTTGTAAAGCTGAAATACGGGTACATCCAGGTAAGGTTCATTCAGGGCTTGTGTACCCCCTATTTTATGAATATCTTCTGTATACTCTTCATTTGCAATCCATAAAATATCATCGACAGTTACAATTCCGAGTAAAACATTATTATCATCAACCACGGGTAGTGCAACCCTATTGTTCATTCTAAATACATTAATCGCCTCTTCCTGCGGGTCGGTAACCTTTAATGCGATTAAACGGTGGTCGGTAAGTTCACCAATCTTTGCTTCCGGATCAGCAAGCAGGATCTCCCGGATCCGCATATCATCCAATAAAACGCCGTCTTTATCGATTACGTAGATCACGTCAATGGTTTCAGAGTTCTTGCCATAACGCCTGATGTGCGACAGTACCCGGGTAACCGTCCAGTCCTTTTTAACAGCAACATAATCCGGCGTCATTAACCGGCCCACGCTATCTTCCTTATATCCTAAAAGGGAAAGTGCCTCAACCCTATCCTGTGCAGGAAGTAAAATGATCAGTTTCTTAACCGCATCGCCCTTCAATTCACTAAAAAGGGAAGTACGATCATCTGGAGGAAGCAAGTTGATCAGCTCAGCAAGTTTATTTCCGGGAAGCTTCTTAATGATCTTTTCCTGGGTAGGAAAATCAAGGATTCTAAATACGTTTACAGCTCTTTTAACGGAGAGTGTATCTATAAATTTTACGGCATGCTGGGGAAGTTCGTCTATCAGGTGCTCCACATCAGAGATGTTCAGGTCATCCAGATAAACTTTTAATTGTTCATCGTTCTCAGCTGTTAAGATCGCTTCGATTTCTTCAACAATCATTTCTTCCATATTCACTTATTTCTTTACATCGTTATACCCCGTTATCTGCAAAAATGCCTTTTTATTTTTAAAAATGGCACTTATAAGAATAAATGTTTTAAAAATGGAATTCCATCTTTGATAACAAAGTATATCCAGGTCCATAAGCCCGGCCCTGTTCATGAAGAATTAATAAGTTATAATGACTTACAAAGCATCCCTTTATTCTTAAAAGAATACAAATGACCCTTTACAACAAAAATTGCAGCAACATTTCCGGTTTAAATGCACCCCAGCCTTTTAACGTCTCAATAATGACAATCTTAAACCCGGCGTTGGTTATCGGTTTACCTTTTGAAGGAGCGGTTATAGAAATCTGACTTGCAGGCCTGGCTGTAACACGGGTTGCAAACCAGGTTATGTTTTCATGTGGTAGTGCAAGGCCAAGGATCATTCCTGGCAATCCGGCAAATGATTCCGGGCCACTGCTCAGTTGAATTTTTACCGTAAAAAAGGCAACAACATAAATAGAATCCATGATAACTGCATTTGCACGGCGGCATAGAAAACCAGCGATATGGCGTGTTTCATTGGTCATCTTCCACCTGATTTGACGTGTACTATCGCTTATTAAAAAAGTAGTTTCCAGAAACTGTTTTTGTACAATACTGGTTTTTCGGAAGCAATCATTAAAAACAATGCTTTGAGATTGGCCCGGATCGATAATTAAAGTACCCTGTGCATTTAGCGGTGTAAAAAGAGACACATGATCTTTAAAATCAAGCTTGCTTTGCACCTTTAGAAACTGTGGCTGATTGTCTCTATATTCATTATAAGCACGTAAGGTTGCTGGAGATGGATTTCCTTTTAATCTTTTTCGCATCTGAGCATAAGAGTCAATCTTTTTCTCAAATTCGATCGTCCCCGATGTAATTAAGGAATCTTCCTGCGCAAAACTGGAGTGACTTAAGAATAAAATAATACCTATTATAAAATATTGAAGTTTCATGTCTTGCCGGTTTTTTAGTTGGACGCTTTGCTCATATTGCTGAAGTCCCACTTTAGTGAATAAAAGATGTAGCGTTTTATGGTGGTATAGTTATTTTGGGTTACTGTGTTTCCCAGGCTTGTCCTGCTAAAACCATTATTTTGATTGAGCAAATCATTTCCTGAAACTGAAAGTTTCAGATTGTCACCTTTCAGGAATTTCTTACTTATTGAAGCATCTAATAAAAATACGCTAAGATCTTCGCGGAATGCTTTAGTTTTCGATTGAAAGTCAGCCCTCACAAATGTGCTGAATTCTGTTTTAAAAGGTAAGTAACGGGTAAGCGAAGTGATCAGCTTATATTGCCAGCCATTATTATTGGCTTGACTTTGCAGTGACGAGATACTCCTTTGGTAACCAGGTCCTCCCCCGGCCATAAATTCGTATTTACTTGCCACGGTTTTATTTATGGTGAGATCAATATCATAGTTCTGGGTGTTCCGCTTATCCAGGGTACCATTTGTCATTCCAAAATTTATATTATTCGTGAAATTTGGCTTTAACGCCAAAATCATTCCCAGTGATTTTACCTTTGACATAATCATGGCAGCGAGCATCAGGTTTGATGCATTTCGATCCGCATTAACAAAGCGATAAGTAGTTTTACCCGCCGGATCGGTTGTGATATCCGGTACAATAGGATTAATGGTATTTGAATACATACTCTGAAGTACATAAGATGCGCCGCTTACCAGTCTCATCGACATATAACTAATGGACAAATTATTACTAAAAGAATTTCGTATCTCCGGATTTCCCAGACGGACATTCAACGGATCATTGTTATTATTCAGTGGCTGCAGATGGTCTATTGTTGGCTGGTTATTTTGCCCGGAATACCCAGCTTGAAGCATGGTAAGTGCTGAAACCTGACGCGTGTAATTAACAGTCGGGTTCCAGTTAACAAATGTCCGGCGGAAAGCGGCATCAGTAAACCGGTCATTGTGATGATAATGTAGTAAAGAAACCCCATTACTGATATTAAATATATGCTTATCTTTCTTTACGATCAAAGATATTTTTCCCTGATTGGCTAACTGATCTGACCTGAGATCATTGCTGAACCGGGCATCAGGTTCAGCATATAAACCTGAGGCAGACCTGTTAAAGCTTCTTCGGTCCGAATGACCTTTATTCCAGCCGATTTCATAGTTAAACAGCAGAGACAAACCTTTAGATAATGGCTCTGACCAGGTGAACTCGTTGACAAAGTTTGAGGTATTAATCCCATTGTCTTTATATTGATCGGTAAGAAGTATATTGTCTGTGATTCCGGAACGATCAAAAAAAGTATTTATAGATTTGAAATTCCCCGCGTTCTGGTCATTCGCAGTAAAAATATTGGCTGTCCAGCTAAACGACCTTCCTGGTTTTGAAAATTTCCTTGCATAAAACGAGTTGAATTTAAAGACTGTTTTTTCTCCGTTACTGTTAACCTCACGATTTCCCTGGTTAACCAGTGTATCTGTTCCAAACCTGTTCGCAGAAAAACTGCTGCTGGATGAACTGGTCAGACTTTGACTTCCGGTAATGATTACCTTTAATGAAGAAGAAGAACTAAACTTCGATTGGTAGGTAATGTTTAGTTTCTTAACGGAAACCTCGTTACGGAAGCTTTGATCAGCATCGCTTCTAAGAACCGTCGATGGCAAAGCATTTAGAGACATGGTATTTTCCTGCCCGTTGATATCCACTTTGGACAGGCTAAAATCTGCATTTACAGATTGATTGTTCTTGTTCCACTGCGTATCATAATGCATCCCTGCAGATCTGGCTAACGGAATCCCGCTTGCGCCGTTACTGGTAATATCATTAAAGTTTTTATTGGAGATAAATCTTGGCCCCTCAGCCTGCACCATTTGCACAGAACCAAGACTTTTGGAATCGGCATTATTTAACCCCAGTTTACCTGTATTAGATATATTTCCAAATACCGAGACTTTATACTTTAGCCGGAACATATTGCCCATCGCCTGTCCCTGGTATCGCCCATCGAGAGAACTGCCTGCTTCCAGCTTACCAAAATAACCTTCTTTACTATTTTCCTTCAATTGGATATTGATTGTTTTCTTTCCATTCCCAACACCGGTAATCAATTCCTTATCCGATTTCCTGTTGTAAAGCTGTACCTTATCTACCATATCTGCACGCAGATTCCTGGTAACAAGGGTTGGGTCATCAGAAAAGAATTCAGCACCGTCAACCAGAACTGTACTGATTGTTTCTCCCAGCACAGTAATCTTACCATTCTGATCAACCTGGATGTTTGGAAGCTGCTTCAGAAGATCTTCGACTTTCGCATTTTTTTGAAGCACTATTTTCTTTGCATTGAATTCAATTGTATCTCCCCTCAACACTGCGTTTCGGGCTTCGCCTTTAATAATGACTTCATTGAGCAGGTTTATTTTTGAGGTCAATTCAATGTTATAAATTGTAGCTGTTTGATCCCTGGAAAGGAGGATCGGTGCAGACTGGTCGGCATAATTGGGATGAAGAATTAACAGTAAAAAATTTCCCCTTTTAAACTTATCAATATGATAAGCACCATTTGCATCACTGTATGCAAAATCTACCAATATGGAATCCTTAGCAGATAAGAGACATACCACAGCGTTGCTGATCTTGACCTTATTGAGGCCGTCCGCAACATTCCCTTTAATGCTGTGGTTTTGCTGAGCATAACTATTAAACGCTGATAAGAGCAGAAAAAGCGATACTTTCCATTGACCAGTAAAAAAAAGTTTAGTTAGAGATATCGGTAGCCGTTTATTCATAAATTGATTTAAGTGTGTTTTATTCAAGCAAGAGCGGTTACTTCTGGTTCTGGTATTGGAGAACACCCGTAATCTCAATAGCATTCCCTTGTGTTACGGTAAACCGGGAGCTTGGGTTTAAAAAAAAGAAAAATATTTTCTACATCATTATTACACACAAACAGCTTACTTAATACATGTAATAATGATAAAACTTTAAACCCCAATTAACCTGCACTACATAAAAATCATTTTATTATGAAATAAAATTTTTTGATATTTATCTGCTCAACAATAATAAACAGACATAAATTGACGAAGACATCCTTAAATATGTTCATTTAGAAATAAATCAAATACTTAAGATAAAGCCAGAAAAAACAATACTGTGCTTTGACTGTACGCTAAATTTCCTATATTCGCGGACTTGTCTCCGTAGTTCAATGGATAGAATTTTGGTTTCCGGTACCAACGATATGAGTTCGAATCTCGTCGGGGACACTTTAGCGGATTGAGCCTTAAGATTAAGACTTAATCCGCTTTTTATATATACTTATTGCCGGTCCTGTAGTAAGCATACATAATTTCATTTATCGCTATAGCCTTCATACACATCAACCAATCCCACTAAGAATGTCTGGTTTGGTATCTTCTGATCATAAAACTAACTATGACCAAAACAGTATTTATACCCAATATCACCAGCATAAAAAACGACATATCCTGATGGGGCAAACTACCCAGATAATCAGTTACTGGCACCTTATTGACTACAGAGTAGGTAAGCAGGAAGAAAAACACTTCAAAAAGCTTTTTGCCTCCGGTTAATATCCCAAATGCTACAGCCAGTAAGACAATCAACACTGCTCCGTTAATGATGCTCAAGACCACATCACTATTAAAAGTTAACGCACCGCGGATAATGAGTGGCAAAGACAGGCCAATCGACAGCAGAACACCCGATAAGATCTGGGCAGGCAACATCCGCTGTAATGGCTTGTAAGAAGCAAAAGAAAAATAATGGACACGGTTCGTTTTTTCCTTAGTTACCAGTTCTGACCATCGCGTTACCTGTAGGAACAATAATACCGGCAGCAGATAATTATGGGCAATATTAAAGGGAACAATAAACATCGCTACCCACAATGCGGCATTAACCAGCCATAACCATTTCTTACCCTGCCTGATCAACATGAACAATTCCGTTCTCACCAGTGGAAAAATCCCATAATCAAAAACAAGAGGTGGTAAGACTGCCCTGCTGATCCCTGCATGCTGCTCAATGGGTTGATCTGTTTGAATAGCCGCTACTTCCTTGGTTTTCCTTTTAGGATCAGCTTGCTTAGAATCAAACCGATGAAAAAAAAGGGAAGAGATATAAACCACACCCAGACCTAATCCCATCCAAAGCAAGCGACTGAATATAAATAAGGCCGACCAGTTAAGTCCTTCCCACGTAAAAGTTTTATAGGCACTACGGCCATTAAAAATAAAGCCAAACGATACGCCTTTGAGATCTTCGTTAAAATGTGAATTGATATGCTGGGTGATGCTTTTGGTGATCAGGCTTAAACCAAATGGATCGAATATGCCAGTTGGTTGATCATCGCTTTTGGCATTAATGAGTCCCATGCAGATCCCGACCAGAAAAAAGTATGCAATGAACTGCAATATACTGCGCCTCCCTAGAAAAACTTCCCCGGCAACGGCAAGCGACGCGACTACAAACAACGCCGGTACAGCAAAAAACAGATACGGAAAAATGAAGTTACCCAGGATAAAAGGATATCCCGTACCACGCATAAAAAATACCCCAATGCTCACAATAAAGGTAATTCCGGCAATGGTAAGTAGTACTATGTAATTGCTGAGTTGTTTACTGAGCAGGTACTTAAAATTGGTAATAGGCGTAGTGGCTACAATAAGGCCAACTTCGGTATTGATGTCCTTTTTAATACCACTGTTAACCAACAGAAAGCCGTAAATAGACAACATAACGGTCGTCATAATACCCGATACATAGCCCACCCAGGCTGAATTATAAACTCCCTTATAGCCCAAAGCACTTAAAGTGGTGTAGTTTGCAGAATTGGCTGGTATAAATGAATAGGCCATAAAAATGGTAATAGCCAGTGTAATCAGAAATGAATAACTTCGGGTACGCTGCAGATAATCAGCTTTAATGATAGGATAGATGTACTGCATCTTAACCGTTATCCTGGGTTAAAAACAGGTACGCATCCTCTAATGTAGCCGTAACCTGCGTTGACGACGGGGCCTCTTTACCCTTCGAACTGATATATCGCACCCTGATTTGATCTGCCTGCCGGGCAGTGTCAATTACCTTGTACTGTTGCTTAAATGAACCAAGTTTACTATTGTCCAATAACAATTCAAATATGCAGCCGTCGGCCTGTTTAATAATGTCATGCTGGGGCGCATGGATCAATAGCTTTCCGTCCTGCATAATGGCTACCTGATCGGCAATGGTCTCAATGTCTGATACAATGTGCGAAGAGAGGATAATGATACAATTCTGGGCCAGATCGGCTATCAGTTGGCGAAACCGCATACGTTCTTCCGGATCGAGGCCAACAGTGGGTTCGTCAAAGATCAGCACCTGCGGATCGTTAAGTAAAGCCTGTGCTATTCCAATACGCTGTTTCATACCACCCGAATAACTGCCAATGGGCCTTTTAGCATCGGCAGAAAGATTAACACCTTCCAGCAACAGGTCAATACGCCGTCGAAGTCCTTTACCTCCAACACCTTTCATGGCGGCTATGTATTCCAAAAACTCATAAGCATTAAGATTGGGATACACCCCAAAATCCTGCGGTAAATAGCCCAGCACTTTTCGGATGGCATCTGGATTTCGCACAATGTCAATACCATTTAGAAACAATGTTCCTTCAGATGGTTTGCTAATTGTAGCAATGATCTTCATGAGTGTTGATTTTCCAGCACCATTTGGCCCTAATAATCCCAATACACCTTTATCAATGTCAATGGAATAATTGGTTAGTGCCGTTTTTTGTGCATTGTACTGTTTGGTAACATTGGTTATCGTAAGCGCCATGAGTAGGTTGAGTATGCCGGTATGACAACGTTTAAGCAGATTAAGTTACAGGCATTTGTAAATAAGTGAAGCCTGCTTAAATATTGATATCTAATTGCAGGTAACCTTTATTAAGAATATCATTTTCAGGGGCAATTTTATCGGCTTAGCAATTACCCTTTAAAGAAGGAGCACCTGTTAACCTTAATCGTTAAAACCGATCAGATTAACCAGCGACGATAAGGATATAGTATAAGGTAACTGTTCATCTCCGGCCATCTTTAGAAATTTTTTCTTTTTATCAATTAGCTTTATAAAATCCCGGTTTATAATATAAGATTGGCTAATGCGTATAAAGGTAAAAGAGTCTAATTCATCCTGAGTCTTTTTTAAAGACTTACAAACAATATGTTCCTCATGGTTAGCCAGATGATAAATCGTATAACAATTATCAGATTTACAATATACGATATCAGACCTGTTTATAAATACCAGTTGGTTCTGTGAATGAAGGATAATTTTGTTCATGAAGCGTATGCAATAAGAAAATATATAAATGTGATGACTAAAATTACTGTAGATTAGTCAACACAGCAACCTGTACTATCCTGCAAAAAAACCTGCTTATTCTTAAAAATATATACCAGATTCATAAAACTCAGATTATGCAGCAATTAACTGTTTATTTAACATAGCTTAGTAACTCAGAATTAATTAAGCATTACCTCATTCTAATGCTTTACAACAGAACATGAAATTATGAGCCTACTTTTTTTGAATCTATCATCTACCATCTGGCCAATCATAAATTTAGCAGTATTGGCGTTAGTTATTTTTCTTGTTATCAAACTCTTTAAAAGAATAAAAATAACCACTAAAGATTAAAATTTATCAACTTACCACAAACCTTCTGACTTATTTTTAATACGATTTTTGTGTTGGCGTTTTCCTTTTCATCTTCAAATGGATCAAAAGAAAAACGGTAAATCATAAGTGCCAATCCTAAATACCTATCACCCCTGCCTCCTAAATCAAAGCAGATGGCAAGACAAGAGGGAATGTCAATTCAATTAGTTGAGCCAAATCATTTGGGTAAATGCACCGTTGGCGGCGATATCCCAGGCCTCAACCCTAACCCAGGTTCTCTTTGCAAGATTTACCGGCCAGTTAAAGGTTTGCTTGCCAAAAGCCTGACTCTGGTTCAAATTGATCCGTTCGCGGTAAACGTTTTTACCATCACCAGAAACAATCTCTGCAAAGCTCATCGGGAATGTCCAGTCAAGCTGCATCTTAACCGTTGCTTTACCACTTTGATCCAGCTTTAAAGTCTCACCTGCACCTTTACCATTGATGCTGAAAACCGGCATCAAAACCTCTCCTGTAGAAACAAAGAACTTCCCATTGCGCATTACATCCAAAACGGGCTTCCAGCCATCTTTATAACTAGGCACTTTATCCATTTGAAGGTAGTTCACATTCAAATGCGCATACATTTCATTCTGTTCCGTAATGGTAAATATATCCGCCTCAGATATGATGTGCTTTTTCAATCCCCAATTCGCCATGTCGTCCATCAGGTTAAGCACCCGCTTGCTTAAGGTAGGTAGAGACAGGTCGGCCGGAATGGCTTTCCAGGCCGCTCCAAAGAAAGTCTCCGACTTAAAAAAGTCTTCCTCCTTGTATTTATCCGGAAAACCGGTAGAAGCCTTCGTACGTGCATGTGCAGTCCAGGCAAGACCACCCTCTAACTCCAGCAGTTTCAGCATTTCCTTTTTATCGCCAACATGATAAACTATTCCATATTTGGGATCTGACGACATAAATGGCACCTCCGGCTTTCTGGACATGACCCAGTACACCGGTTTTGGAAAGAAGGCCAGCCAATGACCGCCATAAAAGTTGTTTGCTTCTTCTCCGGGCAATAAAAGAAAATCAGGATCAGATAGACGCGATGTTTGATCAAACAACGATTTCAATTCCCGCAGGCGGGTACTATCAGGCCCTTTCGGGTGACCAGGCCCATGAAATTCGGCCAGCTTCACAATGTTCAACCCTGCTTTCTTCAGCACATCCACAAATTCAGGCTTTTCAGGAACGGGTTTCCCGCTCAATACTACATCAGAGATGAACTCATTGTGAAAGTGGCTTGCCATAGTTTTATACCCGGCAATAGGCACATAAGAATCACCATGTGTATACTTCTTAACATCTTCTAAAACGGAAGCTGCTTTTCCTTCACTCAACAGGCAGAAGAAATTAAGCCGTTGCTTCGTATTGGGAGGTGCATTAAACCATGGTACATATCGTTTATCCCCTAAAGGATCCTGACGGATGCCAATCCCAAAATCAGGGATCAGATCCAGGTAATTACTTCCGTACCAGGTAAATTTAAGATTAAACGCTTCATCCAAAGGATAGAAATATTGATGGGGAGCAGGAAAAAGTGCGAGGCTTCCACCTTTACTTTCCCCAATAACCGTCCGGTATTTTACTTCAAGGTTTTTACTTTGATCTGTTTTCGCTGGATTAGCCGTCTGCAGATTGTTCTTAACATCAGACCAGGCAATCGTTTCCCACAGCTTGCTTTTGTTCACTAAACCTGCATCATAAAGGATTGCAGTAGAATCAACCGGAGTAGCCAAAACCGCAGCAACATTAAACAGCGGACTACCAGTATATAATGTAATCTCCAGGTTTCCTTTAAATGTAGAGGCGGTTAAATCAGAGATGCTGATGATGGTTTGAGAACCTGAAGCAGAAACCGTTGCCCGCTGCTTATCCATCTTTACTACATAGGATTGATTTGGTCGGGTAGGCACGCGGTCAAAAAACACATCCCATCCCCCACTCTGCGGACTCAGCGTACGCTTTCCAACCCTTAAAATAAATGCAGGATCAAGACCCGCTGCAATTTCCTGGAATGATCCTGTTTTACCCAGCTGGATACTGGTAAATAAGGGTTTGGAATGATCAAGATCGAGGATCATTTTACCGGAACCCGATTTACCTGCAGGCCAGTTCACGGTCAATGTGCTTTTATTTACAGAAACGGTAGTCCCGTTCTTCTTTAAGGATTTTAAATCTACAGAAATCTGAGCTTTTACTCCTGCACTGCAGATGAGCAGGATCAACAATAGGGTCTTTTTCATAAGGTTATAAATGGCATAAATTTATTCCTGTATTTTCATAGGATGAGAATACAGGAATACAATCTAAACATTTTTTTCCTAAGATCATGAAATGATCCCGCTTACATCAGGAACGCTGGTGCTGCGGAACAGAAAAATATTTAAGTTCAATAATGTCATTTGGAATTGGCCGCTCATTCCAGCTGCTGTGGATAGCCAGTGCGGCACCAAGTGCGGTAGATTGTGCCATAGAGGCCGCAAAAACTTCATGATCAGGAAACACAAAGGCCAGCATATTCATAAATATGGCATTCTTACTAAAACCACCATCCACAAAGATCCTCCTGGCATCAGAGCCTTTTAAAGCCAGTGACGTAGAAAGATACTGCAGCTGCACAAGATCATACATAAACTGGTGATAGGCTTCCTCATCCGTTGCAAACAAGGAAAGATCACGTGCTCCAAAGGCAGACTCATGATCTTCCAGTTTAATTTTTACCGGGTTAGCCTCGTTCCTATCGATAATCTCCCGCATCAATAGCGAATCATAATCCATAGTCCGGTATTTCATGGTGTCCGATCCAAAGTGCACAGTAATTCGTTTCAGCTGCATCTCATGCTCATAACCGGCAAAGATCCTGGAAGCCTTAACAGGCTTACCCTGGTATTGAAGGTAACACAGGCAATCTTTCTTTAACTCTTCATCAGTAAGCGGCAGATCATTAAATGGATTTAAGCTAATGCACCAGGTACCTGTAGAGATCAATACAAAAGGGTCTCTAAAGTTAACCAGGTATGGAATTAAAGCCGCAGAACTATCATGCAAACCCGTACCTACAAAGTAATTATTTCCGGGAAACTCAGCAGGAAATACCGAATCTGCAGACTTAATTTCTGCAAATTTGGCGGCTAATCCTTCCTTTTTAACCCAATTATGATATTCGTTTTTCGTGAAATCCCAAAGCTGGGTGTGACAGCCTACACTGGTTAGATCAGTATAAAATTGCCCGGAGATCAGATAGCTTAAATATTGTGGTAAGTGTAACGCATATTTAATTTTAGCAAACAACTCTGGTCGTTCCTTTTTAATGCGGTATAGCTGCATTCCGGAATTTAAGCTCCCCAATACCGGAGAAGCTGTAGCCAGTGAGATCGCTGTTTCACCTCCGTAGGTTTCGTAAAAATCTTTACTCAGCGCTTCCGGGTACTTCTTTAAATAATTATATAAGGGCGCAAGCGGTTGTCCGTATTCATTTACGTAGACGAAACTGGCACCATAGGTACAAAAGTTAATCGCTTTGATCTCATAATCCTTCTTTTTAAAAACCTCCCGCAAAGAGTCATAAACAGAAAGCCTTAAGCTCTCCAGATTCTCACATGGATCGCCGTCTTCATCACTGGTTTCTATAAAACGTGCCGAACGTTCGTAAACAATCCGGTAGCGTTCATCAAAAACAAAGATCTTTTTATTCGTCTTACCAACATCAATAACTACAATTACAGGAATACGTGCCATACTATAACCCCGTAGCAACTGTTTTCAATCCCCTCGATCCAATCAGTTTCTCACGAATCTTCAGTTCCCTAAACAGTTGGATCGGATTGGCAGCGCCACCAGTTCTCAAACGGGCTTCCTGAACAATTGCCCTGGCATCTGTTCTAAAAGCATCTTGTAAGATCTCCTGGCATTTAGCTACATCATTTTCCTGCTGTGCGGCTAATAAAGCCTTACGATCTATTAACAAGGCCTGTGTATAGGCAAGCATGATCGCTTCAACAGACTGGATCAGGTCTTCCAGCGGGTCTTTAACATTATGAGATGCATCGATCATCCAACCCAGTCCGGTAGCATGGTCCATCCCTTTTGCATCCATACCTTCAACCAGTTCATTAAAGATCAGGAACAGTTGATAAGGTTTCATGCTTCCAGCCGTTAGATCATCGTCGCCATACTTAGAGTCGTTAAAATGGAAACCGCCAAGCTTACCCTCCATCAGCAACAGAGAAACGATCTGTTCAATATTTGCATTCGGTAAATGGTGACCCAAATCAACCAGTGTATAGGCTTTTGGACCCAATTTCGTAGCGTACAATAAAGATTGCCCCCAATCACCAACTGTAGTCGAATAGAAATTAGGTTCAAAAGCCTTGTATTCTACAAATATTTTCCATTCATCCGGCAATGCCGCATAGATCTCTTCTAAACTTTCCAGTGTATTTTGAAAAGCCCCGCGAAAATTAAGCTGGCCAGGAAAACAAGAACCATCGGCAAGCCAAACGGTAAGTGCACTGGAACCCAATGCAACACCCTGACGGATTACCTCAATATTATGATCGATGGCCTGCTGGCGAACACCTTTATCTACATGCTGTAAAGAACCAAATTTATAGCTGTAAGCCTGGTCTGCCTGATCCTGGAACGTATTCGAGTTCATGGCATCAAACTTCAGGTCGTACGAAGAAGCCAAAGATTTGATCGCATCATAATCCGTTGGGATATCCCAGGGAATATGAAGTGATATTGCACCACTTGAGCGGTTTAAAGCATGTAAAAGACCAATATCCTGTATCTTTTCTTCCAGGTTTCCTGGCTCGCCTCCACCGGAAAAACGTCCGAAACGCGTGCCCCCTGTACCTAAAGCCCAGCTTGGAATTGCAATCTGGAACTTGATCAGTTTCTCAATGATTCCCTCAAGTCCTTCAATCTCTTCCGACATAAACGCGAATTTGCGTTTATGTTTTACTGCTGCTAATTCATTATGTGCTTCTATTTGGTCTTTTTCAATTCTCATTCTTAAATATTTTAATAAAATACACCGTTATCTTACAAATGCGATGGCAACCCCGCCGTCAACATTTAGTACATTCCCTGTAGATTTATTTAATAATCCACCGGTTACGGCAAAACAGGCATTGGCAATATCCTCAGGCAGGATCACTTCATTCAGCAGCGTACGTTTTGCATAAAAAGCAGGTAGCTCGGCAACGGTAATACCATATGCTTTTGCCCTTCCTTCAGCCCATGCACCTTCCCAAATTTTACTGTCAGAGATCACCGCATCCGGGTTTACCACGTTTACGCGGATCCTATCTTCACCCAGTTCAGCAGCATTTAATCTGCTCAGGTGTAATTGTGCCGCTTTTGCTGATCCGTAACCTGCATTATTAGGACCAGATACCAAAGCATTCTTACTTACAATATTAACAACATCACCACCAATATTCTGCTTGCGCATCACAGCTACTCCGGCCTGGGTTACAAAAAACTGGCCTTTAACCAATACATCATACAATAGATCCCAATCCTTTTCAGTGTGTTCTGCAATCGGCTTGGAAATAGATAAGCCAGCACAATTTACAACAATATCAATACCTCCAAAAGAAAGTGCGGCAATATCAAAAGCAGATTGGATCTGCGCTGCAGAGGTAACGTCTAAGGGTGCTGTAACGTAGCTGTCTGCATTATATGTGGTATTAAACCAATGATCAGCTTCTGCCAATCGGTTTCCATCATTATCATTAACCACCACAACGGCACCTTCATCAATAAATTTCTTTGCAATAGCCTTACCGATACCACCTGCACTACCAGTAATCAAAGCGATCTTACCAGATAAAGCTTTAGGCTTTGGCATGCGTTGTAACTTCGCTTCTTCCAATAACCAGTATTCGATATTAAAAGCTTCCTGTCTTGGAAGAGAAGTGTAAGAAGAAACCGCCTCAGCGCCCTTCATTACATTAATGGCATTGATATAGAACTCAGCAGCTACCCTTGCAGTCTGTTTATCCTTAGAAAAAGAGAACATACCTACACCAGGATATATAATGATCACCGGATTGGTATCACGAATTGCCGGGCTATTTGCATGTTTACAGCTTTCATAATAGGCGGTATACATCGCACGATAAGCTTCAAACTCAGGGATCAGCTTACTCTTTATTGCTGCAACATCGCTTAAGTCTTCAGCAGGATCAAGCTGCAATACCAGCGGACTGATCTTAGTCCTTAAAAAGTGATCCGGGCAGCTCGTACCCATTGGGGCAAGTCTGGAAAGGTCATTTGAATTGATAAATTCAAGTACACGGGCATCATCCGTAAAGTGACCAACCATGTGTTTTTTGCTGGAGCATAAGCCTCTTAAAACAGGTGCTAATGCTGCTGCTTGTGCCTTACGTGCTTCAGCTTCCAGGCTTTCTATTTTTTGTCCGCCAAAAACAGGTGCATCTTTACCATAATGGTCTGCCAAATACAAAGAGCAGCGCTCTACAACCTCTAACGTATTGATGTAACTTTCGTAGGCCGTGTCACCCCAGGTAAATAAACCATGAGAACCCAGCATAATCCCTCTGATACCGGGATTTTCATCCAGGCATTGTCTCAGCTGTAAACCCAGGTCAAAACCAGGTTTTTGCCAGTCTACCCAGCCAATAGATCCATTAAACAGTTCCGCAGTAATTGCTTTACCATCTTTCGCTGCAGCAATTGCAATTGCCGCATCCGGATGTAAATGATCTATATGTTTAAAAGGTAAAAATCCATGTAAAGGTGTATCGATAGAAGGTGCCTTAGAGTTTAGGTCATAAATGCAATGGTTAAACAATTCAACCATTTCATCTTCATGATCAATACCCCGGTAAACATTTTTCAGGCTTTGAAGTTCGTCCACATATAAGGCCGCCAGACCACTCTGTTTCAAGGTACCCAAATCACCACCAGATCCTTTTACCCACATTACCTCAGTCTCTTTTCCGGTTAACGGATGCCTGGCCATCGCCTTGCAGGAGGTATTACCACCTCCGTAATTTGTTAGGCGCAAATCTGCACCAAGCAAATTAGAACGGTAAATTAGCAATGCCACTTCGTCTCCGGCCAGCTCTGCTGCCTTTGCTTCGTCCCACAAGTAGCTTACATACTTAAAATCAGTTATTCGAACAGTCATAAAAATATTTAATTAATAGCGTTTTATTTTATTGAATTTCCGTACCCAACGATCAATACAGAAAGTATTATAATTCCAATACCGGATAATACGGTAATCAATGTTTTTTTCTTCACTCCCGACCATTCCTTTAATACAAGGCCCCAGGCATTGGCAATCAAAATGATGAAAGCCATGTGCAGGATCCATGAACTTGGCCCGTTTCCGAGTTTACTCTCTCCCATTCCATAAAAAAAGAACTGAAGGAACCAGGTCGTACCCGCAAGTGCCGAAAAAATATAATTGGCCAGCAGCGGGGTTTTCTTATTCGTGTAATCGCCAAAGGTTTTATTGCGGAAGTTTAAAAGCATACACCAAAATAAATTGGTTGTTAAACCACCCCACAAAATGATCACATAGGTTACATTATTTTGGAAAAGGAATTCGCCCTGTCCGGGGTTTGCACTTTTCCATATTTCATTGGCTTCATTCGCCATATCTTTTCCTGCATCAATACCAAATGCAAAACAGGCACTCAATATACCAGAGATGATCGCTACCGTAAGTCCGAGACCAATCTTATACTCACTATTGGATGGATCAACCTTGCCGGATTCTACCAGATCCTTTTCTTTCATTCCGCCGGCTTTTCCGCACACCACAATCCCAACCACACAAACCAGTAAGCCCAAAAGGACAAATTGTCCCCAACTGCTGCTTAACATATCTGTTAAACTATCTTTACCCTCCTTTGGATAAAAATTATAATAAACCGAGGGTATGATTGCACCAAAAACGGAACACAACCCCAGGATCACTGAACTTCCCAGTGAAACTCCTAAATACCGGACCCCAAGTCCGTATGTCAATCCACCAATGCCCCACAGTACCCCAAAAAAATAGGTAAGTAATAAAATCTTACCGCTTGTTGCTGCAATAATATCTGCAAATCCCGGAATCGTGATCCAGGCTGCTACCGGAGGTACAATAAGCCAGGAGAATACCCCGCCTATGATCCAATAACTTTCCCATGCCCACCCTTTTACTTTTTTATAAGGGATGTAGAAAGACCCGGAAGCAAAGCCTCCTATAAAGTGGAACAGAATTCCAAAAATTGCATTCATAAACGTTTGGTTTTATAATATGGTTAGGTATTATCGTGCTACCAATTTATGCAGGTTATTTTATTTAACCATCCTGTACCATCATGTAAATGGCACAATTAGTAGTTATACAGAAGCTCTTTTTGTATAATAAAAAGGGACTTCTATGTGTCTTCTCGAATTGTCAAGTATCAGATTAGCAGCGGCAGTACCCATAAATCTGAAATCTGTAGAGATCGTAGTGATCCCATTCAATAAAATTTTCTTTAACGGGGTTTCATTGTAAGAGATGACCCCTACATCTTTGCCAATTTTAAGATCCATGCTGATCAGCCGCTCCAGCAAAACAACCAAATCAGCTTCCATCAGGTTAATAAAGGCCTCTCCCTGGTTGATCGGCTCTACATTAATGTCATTTACTACCTCATGACTAAATGCATATTGCTGACAGAACCGGTGAAAACCATCCAGGATCTCCTTAGGAAAATAACTCCGCTTCGGAAAAATGATCTTCAGCGTATGGTATTTACTTAATTCCTTACGGGCCTGTTCAAGGGCATCGTAAATATTCTTCTCAAAATTCTCATAAACCGCAGCATACTCACCATCTACACCATGGATTTTCTTGTCCAGCAGGATCAGCTTTTCTTTCGGAATGGTATTGATAATGTCCCGCGCATAATCTTCGCCATGGTAAAAATGAGGGATGATCACATAGTGTGAATAATCCTCTTTTTTATTCGTAAGCAGGCGTTTAAAAAGTCTGAAATCATTGTTATATACATAAAAATCAACCGATACATCTTCGCCCAGCGCGGCAATAAAAGTATCATAGACGATCTTTTTATGTGCACTAAGCTTATTAAACAGCAGGAAGATCTTTAGTTTTTGCTTAAAATCTACATTCGTGATGTAATACCCCTTACCCGGAACCGAATTAATTACCCCAACATTCTTCAGGTACTTATATCCCTTCTCTGCAGTATCCCTGGAAATTTCCAGGCGGTAGCTCAGTTCATTGATCGAAGGTAATAAGTTATCCTGCGTCAGGTTGCCCTGTTCTATAGCCTTAATGATTGCACTGGAAAGCTGCAGGTATTTTGGCGTAGCAGAATACTCATCTACATGTATAAAATCAAAAAAACTATTTTTCTTCATTTCTAAATTTAAGCGATTATTATCAATTGAAATGATCCTTTTGGTATTATCTTAATTACGGGCTGCTTTGTTTAAAAACCGCAGCCCGTTTTATCACTATTTAATCTCAAATTGATAATTACCTGCACCAATGGCCAGTTTGTCTGTTAACATCTGTGTACCTTTATATGCTTTTTTACCTCCGGCCAGCGGGAAATAAACAGTAGCACTTGAATTTGCAGGAACAGTTACCTTGTAGATCACTGAATTTCCTGATCTTTTCCATGACGATACAATCTTGCCATAAGGACCATCATGAGTGGCTTCAAAGTGATCCAGACCAGAAACAAAGTTTGGTTTTAAAAGGATATTCTTAAACCCGGGCTGTTGTTCATCAATTTTAATACCGCCCAATCCTTTAAAGAACCATCCGCCAATTTCACCAAACATCATGTGGTTTAAAGAGATATCCTGGGTAGCCTGGATGTTCCAGTTCTCATATAATGTAGTTGCCCCATTTACAATCCACCATCCCCAGGATGGGTAGGTATCCTGTGCCGCAATTTTATAAGCCGTTTCGGCCTGTCCGTTATCACTCAATGCATTTAAGATCGCTTTAGCACCAAGTACGCCTACATCCAGGTGCATACCATCAGCGGCAACACGTTTGGCCAGGTTCTCTGCAACACGGGCCTTAAATTCTTCAGGAACAATTCCCCATTGTAATGCAACACTTAACTCCGTTTGTACACCTTTACCATAAATGGCTGTTTCCCGGTTAAAGTATTTGGTATTGATCGCTGTCTTTATCTTTTCTGCCAGTGTGCTGTAAAATGCATAATCACTTTGCTTGCCAAACATTTTTGCCGCTTTACTCAGGATCACTGCATCTACGTAGTAATAGACCGAAGAGGTATATTCTAACGAAGATTGAGATTTAACAGGAACCCAGTCGCCCCTGCCAAAAGAGGTAAGGCCATTCGGACTAATCTGTGTTACGTAATCTACATATTCTTTAATGTTGCCGTAACTGTCAGAAAGTAATTTATTGTCACCATAGAACATATAAATATTCCATGGAATGATCGCTATTGTACTGGTCCAGTCTGTACCATTTGCAGTGCCATAACCCCATCCGCCAGTAGGGATAATATCTGGCAATACACCATTTGGCTGCTGCTCATCACGGTGATCGGCCAGCCATTTTTCATATACCGTAATCGCGTCAAAATTATACAAACCGGTTTCAATGGCAAAGTGACCATCACCAGTCCAGCCATTCTTCTCACGCTGCGGGCAATCCGTAGGATAGCCAAATAAGTTAGACAGGTAGGAGTTATTCGTTGCCCACCATAACCGGTCAATTAATGGATTAGAGGAACTGATCGTACCCGTTGCAGGCACATCACTGTGCATAAAATAACCGGTAATGCTTTCTTTGGTTAACTCAACAGGCTTACTGCTGGTTACTTCGATATACTGGAAGCCCTTGTAATTAAATTTGGCCATAAACTCGTCAGCATTACCGCTAAGTGTAATAATATCTACCTGAAAAGGGTCATTTTTATCTTTAGGGCGATGGTAAACATCAATATTCGAAAGGTCAACATGGCCATTTGCATACAAACGTTCACCGTGTTTAATGCGGATAACCGTTCCTGCTTCTCCTTTAACTTTGATCTTACTTACACCGGCTATATTTCTGCCAAGGTCATATACATAGGTGGTATCGTTAAATTTCTGCATGGTTTTAGCAGGAATCTCCTCTACATTACGGATCGGGTGCATCACCTGGCTTACAATATTTTTAGAAGGAGCAGCACGCATGGTAACGCCTCTCCATCTGCTGTCATTAAAATCAACCGTATTCCATCCCGGTTGCTCCAGGCGCGCATCATAATGCTCTGCAGTGTAAATACTGTTAAAAGTGATTGGACTCGGACTGCTTTTCCAGCTGTTTTCAGAAGCGATCACTTCCGTAGATCCATCACTGTATGTAATACGAAGGTCCATACAGAAAGTAGGTCTGGCTCTCCATGGAGCCTTATCAAAATTCCATACGGCAATAGACTGGTGGTTGTACCATCCATTTCCTAGCAATACCCCTATTGCATTTTTACCGGACTGTACTTGTGCCGTAACATCATATGAAACGTATAAATTTCGTCTGTCAAAACGGGTATACATAGGATCCAGTCTATGGTTACCCACTTTTTTACCATTTAAATAAAGCTCATATAAACCAGCAACGGCAATATAAGCACGTGCAGATTTTACTTTCTTAGCTGCTGAAAATACTTTTCTGAAATAGGGTGCCGGTAAGATATTTACATCGTTACGGTCGCTGATCCAGGTACCTTTCCAGTTTTCCATGCCCATCATACCGGTTTCAAAACTTGACACCTGCTTTGCCGGGATGGCTTTACCGTCTTTATCCCACAACTCTAAAAGCCAAAAATATTTAGTGAAGGCAGCAAGTGCCTTTCCGTTATAAATAACCAGGTTATTGGATGAAAGCACTTTGCCGGTTTCCCAGGTTACGCCTTTACCATTGCGAACAGCCAAAGAGTCTGTTCCAACCACAATGCGGTAAGCCGTTTGTTTTGCACCGGTTCGGTTGTCAGACATCATCCAGGATAACCGCGGATGTGCAGCATCAACTCCAATTGGATTTTCAAGATGTTCGCATTTTAAAGCGATCGGTTGTATATCTGCATAGCCGGAAGCCTTACCGCTTAAGGGTAAAACCAGGCAGATCAGCAAACACGGGTAAAGTAATTTCAGTAAATAAGCTTTCATATCTGTTTAATGTGTGTGTTGCAATACTAATTAATCTATTGATAGGTATATTCAAAGTGGTAGCTTCCTGAGCCAATTTCCTTAATATTATCTAAATTGTTACTGTTGTTCGCACCATTTCTGGAAGCTGGCTGTGGCAGAACAACGGTAGCCGTTGTATTCGGCGGAATGGTTACATCCAGTTTAAAAAGACCGCCTTCAATCTTCCAGGAAGACCTTACCATACCATAAGCTGTTTCCAGATCAGCGGATACATTGGTAATTGATCTTCCAGGTTTTGGAGCAATACGGATCTTTTTATAACCAGGTCCGGAAGCATCAGAATTGATACCGGCCATAGAGCGGTACATCCAATCACCAACGGCACCATATGAATAATGGTTAAATGAGTTCATGCTGATGGTTTGAAAAGAACCATCAGGCTTTATGCCATCCCAACGCTCCCAAATCGTAGTAGCGCCCATTTTTACAGGGTATAACCAGGATGGGTAAGATTCCTGAAGCAGGAGGTCGTAAGCAACATCACTATAACCGAAGCGGCTAAGTACATGGCACAAATAAGGTGTTCCTAAAAAGCCTGTAGTTAAGTGGTTGCCATAATCTCTTACATTTCTTGCGAGCCTTTGCGCCGCCTGCTGCCTTTGATCTTCCGGCAGCATATCAAACTGTAGAGCCAGCACATAAGCGGTCTGACTTCCGGAAACCATTCTGCCATTCGGCGTCAGGTATTCGTTCACAAATGCTTTCTTAATTTTTATCAGCATCTCCGTATATTTCTGGGCGTCTTCTTTTTTACCAAGCACTTCCGCAGTATGGATCATGATCTGTACAGAATTCGCATAATACGTTTGTGCAATCAGGTACTTATCAGTTACTGCTGCACGTCCGTCGTTGTCATCTTCCGGACGATAAAATAACCAGTCGCCAAAATGCGCACCTGTATTCCATAGATTCTCCCGCGTATTGCTGGTGATGAATCCCACCCATCCCTTCATGCTTTCATACTGGTCTTCAAGAATGCGCTTATCTCCATAAGCCACATACATTTGCCATGGAATGATCGTAGAGGCATCACCCCAGCCGGCAGCACCAGCCCATCCCTGTCCTAAAACATTAGGCACCACATGGGTAACACTTCCGCTCTTTAACTGATCAGCTTTCAGATCCTTCAGCCATTTGGTGAAAAAACCGGCAACATCCATATTATACGCAGCAGTAGTGTAAAAAGCCTGGGCATCACCCGTCCAGCCCAAACGTTCATCACGCTGCGGACAATCGGTAGGAACATCCAGAAAATTACCTTTCTGACCCCATTGTATATTGTGCTGCAGCTGGTTTACCATTTGGTTAGAGCTGGTAAAGTTCCCGGTGTTCTTCATATCCGAATACAACGCAACAGCCGTAAGGTCTTCAGCTTTTAAATCACCGGGAAAACCTTCTACGCGGGCATATCTAAAACCCTGGAAGGTAAAGTGGGGTTCAAAAACCTGTCCGTCCGTACCGTTCAAAATGTAAGTATTTTGTTGTTTGGCAGATCTTAAATTTGCGGTATAGAAATTACCGGCTTTATCCAGGACTTCGGCATGGCTTACGGTAATCTTAGTACCTGCAGGCCCTTTAGCTTTAAGCAGTACCCAACCCACTAAGTTCTGTCCAAAATCAACCACAGTCTCTCCTTCAGGAGTTTTAAAGATCTTTAATGGCTTAAACTGCTCATGTTTTTTTACAGGAGGCCCGCTCATGCTCACCAATTCTTCCGTACCACTGCTCAATATCTGAACACCAGCCCATGTTCCGTCTTCTTTATATCCGGGACTGGTCCAACCCGTTTTTTCCAGTCTGGAGTCATAGTATTCTCCGGAGTAGATGTCAGAAACCAATATTGGACTTTTAGAAGATTTCCAACTTTCGTCGGTCTCCACAAGTTCCCTAGTACCATCTGTATAGGTTACTGCAATTTGCAGGAGCAAAGCACGTGCAGTGCCATAAAAATTCCTTTGTGTGGCAAAGCCGATATAACCTTTATACCATCCGTCGCCAAGGGTAACGCCGATCGCATTATTCCCCTTTTTTAAAGAAGCGGTTACATCATAAACCTGGTATTGTAAACGTTTGGCATAACTGGTCCATCCCGGGGCAAAGTAACTATCGCTAACCCGTTTTCCATTGATCTCGGCATCGTAAAGACCTTTAGCCGTGATATAGGCCATTGCAGACCTGACCTCTTTTTTTAAGGTAATTTCTTTTCTAAAGATAGGACTGATCCTCGAAGTATCCTGACCAGGAACCGTGATCCATTTTGCAGTCCAGTCAGCAGGCTTCATGCCCATCTGCCAGAACTTCAGTTCAGTCCAGGCAGACGTATTACCGTGGTTATCCTTTGCCCTAACCTGCCAGTAATATTTCTGTTTAAATTGCAGTTCCGGTCCTTCATATACAATATGAACCGATTGATCAGAGTTCATGCTTCCTTTCCAGGTTACGTCCTTACCAGATGCAATGCGGATACTGGTACCTACGCGTACCTCATAAAAAGATTGGGTAGTATTTCTTAATGTTGAAATTAACTTCCAGCTGAATCTTGGCTTAAGTGTCTCAATACTAAGTGGATTATCCTGATATTCAACCTTTGGTTCAGACAGTTTGAGTTTTTGCGCTGTGGCACTAAAACCCAAAACAAATAAAGAAGCAAACAGAATTTGCTTCACTAACTTTTGGAGGTATTGGTTCATTTGTGGTGTTTGGTTGACTAAATGTATCCTAAAATTCTTCTAGTATCCGTAAAAATTTTAAAATGCGCGTCATGTACTGTGCTGTTCCATAACAGCCATTTCACCACATCAATGAAACAATACCTCCAAATAACCTAGATATTCTTAGGGTTATAGGCCCCATTCTCTCTGTCGTTCTTGTAGTTTAGGGCATCATTTTCACCAGCCTCATCATCTGTACCTTTCTGTTCAGAAAGGGTATCATCAGTGCCTTCACCGCGCAGCTCTTTAATGCTTGTACCTGCATCAATATCGTGTTCACGCTCATCCTCAATACCAGTTAAACCGTCATCATGCTGATGGCCGTCAAAGCCGGGATCAACATCAGAATTTTCAAATTGCACCCCATTATTGGTATGATCAATATCTTTTGCCTGGCCGGCATTTTCCAAATGCGCTTTTCCAGAATCCTCATTCCTGTTTTCCATAGTTGCTCTGTTAGATTTTGTATATGGAAAACATCGCTGCAGGATTTTGGTTTTAATTATAACCAGTATAAATTGGTAAAAAATATTTCCTCACGTAAAATATTTATTTATTTTTGAGTAACATTGTTCTATATACGCATTTAAACAGACATTAACCAGTCACCAAACAAACCTTAAGTCACTAAAATAAACTCTCCATGAAAAAGATATTTAAAGTATTGCTGATTATCGTTTTACTGTTAATCCTGTTGATTGGAATATCCATGGGTTATGTAAAATGGGGATTACCAAATGCAGAGAAAGCGCCTGATCTAAAGGTTGAGATCACTCCGGAACGCATAGCCAGGGGCGAATACATTGCCAATCATGTTACTTTATGTGTAGATTGTCATTCCACGCGCGACTGGAGCAAGTTCGCCGGACCGCCAAAACCAGGCACCTTAGGTAAAGGTGGTGAAGTGTTCGATGAAAATGCAGGTTTTCCCGGTGCTGTATATTCTAAAAATATTACCCCATTTAATTTAAAGGGATGGACAGATGGCGAGCTTTACCGACTCATCACTACCGGGGTAACTAAAGACGGAAAAGCAATGATGAACATTATGCCTTATCCTGCCTATTCAAAAATGGATCCTGAAGATGTATACGATATTATTGCATACCTCCGTACATTAAAACCTATTCCTTCAACCATTCCAGAACGCAGGTTGGATTTTCCGCTTAACTTTATTGTGAACACCATTCCGGGTAAAGCCATGCCGCAGAAAAAACCGGCAGCATCTGATACGTTAAAATATGGAGCTTACCTGTTAAATGCAGCGGCTTGCGTAGATTGTCATACCAAACAGGATAAGGGCAATAACATTAAAGGGATGGAGTTTGCGGGAGGACGGGAATTCGCATCACCCGCAGGCAGCCTGTACTCAACCAATATTACATCAGACAAAACTACAGGAATCGGAAACTGGACCAAAGAGATGTTTGTAAGCAGGTTTAAAGTATATGCCGACAGCAACAGCATCCACACCGTTAAGCCTGGCGATTTCCAAACCATTATGCCATGGGTCATGTATTCAGGTATGAAAGAATCAGACCTTGCGGCAATATATACCTACCTGAAAACGATTAAACCCATCCCGAATAAAGTAACCCGCTTTGTGCCCGCTAAAAAAGGTTAAACAGGTGATTACCTGATCACAATTGTCTTAACCCCAATCAGCTCACCAAGTTTACTTATTTTTGAAGCGATATGGCCTGTACCTATCGCACAGTGATGCGCAGGTCCCTCGGCATTCCAGGATTCAACGAAGTTCCTTGCGCCATTTTTAAAGCGGTAACGGCTGTTCGTATTGCCGATCTCCAAAATAGGCCCAGGTACAGATTCTGCTTCTGCAACAAGAAAAACGATCTTTCCATCGGCAGTTTCCACAACAGAAAGCAGGGTAACATCGCCATATTTTACAGACATCTCTACAGATAGCCCAGAACCTACCTTTCCATGAAATTCTTTGAGGGGCTTAACTTTGATCTTTCCTTCGGCAATGCCGATATGGCACGGGCCATCGTGTCCCATCAGAACCACATCATCCTTAAAGTCCATGGCATAATATTCCGTAAATGAACCTCCGGCACCAAAGCTATCCATGATCTTCATGGCCTGTGCATTTTTGATTTCATATTCTCCGGCAACAGGAACGCCATTTGCGGTAAGCAGTGAATTTCCGAGTATGATAGAGCGGATACTTTCTTGATTTTGTGGATTTCCAGTTCCTTTATGGTAATAGGCCAGAGAACCCAACTGGTATTTATCCACCAGCTGATCCAGGGCTACAGCTGTTTTTGCAGCACACATCAATTCGTAATCAGAGCAATCTTCCTGAATATCAAATACCCGTCTAAATTCTGCCTGCTTACTGATCAGTTCCTCTTCGGTAACCCCTGCTCCAAGTGCAGAAAGCTCATCTACTTCTATCACCTCGATATGGCCTCCAAAAGTGGCACACTGCAGCGTTAAATTGGAATAGATGTCCAGCATGCCACCATAATAATTGCCCATAATACCGAGTGTATTGTGTTCCATCGCATGGGCTACCCTGGCGGCAGAGATCCAGTCTTCAATGGTCTGCCACGCAATTGGATCATCATATAAAGTTCCGGTAACCTGGTAAAAAGAAATATTTGAACGTTTAAAAACATTGGCAATCTCAGGAACCGGACAAGCAGAACACCAGGCAAGCCACTCTCCGGTCATCTGGGTACGATTATCCATTGCATTAAAGCTTTCATAGTCAATGTGCGCATCCGGAGCAAGATTCAACACGATAACCGGCACCTTGGCCCTTCTCACTACTGGAAGTACTGTTGAAGACAAGGCATAGGTAGTAACATATAAAAAGATCAGGTCTACATCAGCCTGTCGAAACGCGTGGCCCGCTTCAAAAGCCTTATCAGTAGTATCGATCAGCCCCAGGTTAACAACCTCGGCGCCAAAACCCGCCAGGCGCTGTTCCACATGGTCAACATATCCGGACAATCGCTGTTCGAGCCCTTCAAATTGCTGCCAGTAGGTTTCCAGGCCAATACCAAACAAACCGATCTTTAAGTAGTTTTTAGTCATATGATCATTTTATTAGAACCATTTAAGTATTTCACCGGCAATTAACTGATGTCCCTTTTCATTGGGATGGTTTACCCAGCCCATATAAGGTTTTAATCCATCGGGTGTTCCCGCTTTATCCCGGAACGCACCAAAACTATCAGCCACACCAACAGCATACTTTGCAGAAACCGACTTGATCTGATCCGAAAATTGTTCCAGCGCGTTGTTACGCTCCAAAATATTTATCCGTTGATCTGGCGAGGGGGTTAACAGGATTACCTTTATATTTTGCTTCAGCGCCTCTTCCACCATCTTCCCGGTAGCCTCCCTTGCTTTAGCCATACCAATACCCATATCATTCAATGCGTAGTCTATAAAAAGTACATCAGGTTTATAAATCAGCACATCATCTTTAAACCTTTTGGCTCCTGAAACTGAATTTTCACCACCAATTGCAGTAACGATCACATTGATCACCGCATACGGATAAATAGCTTTTAGTTCTTTAAGCAACAAATACGGATAAGCGCCCAGCGTATTCACAAACGGGGTGTTTGTATAACCGGAAGGGACAGAATGTCCATGAAAGACCAGGTTGATGCTGCGGTTATCCGGCCACTGTTTTACCAGCTTATCTTTTATGGGTTTTAAATAATCTGCCTGCTTAACCTGGGCAGTGCAGAGGTATGAGCCGAATAGCAATGCCGATATAGTAATGGCAATTGAACGGTAAAGATATTGTACAGGCAGCATCTTGATCTGGTTAGTAAAGCGTGGAAATCAGCAAACACAAATTTAAAAGGCCTTTCTTATATTCATTTATATAATCTGATTAATAAACTGTCCTTTTTGATAGTTGGCATTTATTTTATCCTCCTGCCGGATAGCAATTCATCCATCTGACTTTCGTTATATTGTACATGAAAAAGTATCACATGTATACTGCTGACAAACCAAACTTAGTTAAAATTGTTATAAATTGCCGGTGTTAGCCTGCACGATAAATACACCCAAATGAAATTTAATCCATTAGCCTTAATTATAAACCTGTTAATCACCTTATCGATAGGTGCCGGCGGCGCATTTTTAACTGCCCAGTCTGTTAAAACATGGTATCCGTACATTAACAAACCTTCTTTTAACCCGCCTAACTGGGTATTCGGTCCAATGTGGACATTACTATACATCTTAATGGCGATTTCTGCTTACCTGGTTTGGCAAAAAAGAAAACAGATTGAACACCTGCCGCGTACCATGGCTATTTATTTCATTCAGTTGGTTTTAAACCTGTTTTGGTCATTTTTATTCTTCTATTCTCATTTACTCGGAGCTGCGTTTTACGAAATCTGTGCGTTATTAATTGCGATCATTGTGAACGCGCGGGTTTTCTATAAAATAGACAAGACAGCCGGCCTGCTGTATATTCCATATATATTATGGGTTAGTTTTGCCACGCTGCTTACCTATAACATTTTTAAATTAAACTGACAGCTTTACAGATGGAAAGTCCTATTTTTAGGATGTGATAGCTTTAAAGAAACTCCTTACAGTGATCCTCCTTTTTTGTGCAGTTTCTTCATTTGCTCAAAAGGTAGGTGTGGTATTGAGTGGAGGTGGCGCCAAGGGACTGGCGCATATCGGGATTTTAAAGGCGCTTGAAGAGAACAACATCCCTATAGACTACATTACCGGCACCTCCATGGGCGGCATCGTTGGGGCCATGTATGCGGCAGGTTACTCCCCTGCTCAGATTGAAAAGATTGCGTTAAGCAGCGATTTTCAGGACTGGGTAAGCGGAAGGTACACCAGCGATTACAGCTTTTTCTTTCAAAAGAAAAGTACCAATCCTTCAGTACTTACTGCTAAACTCTCGGTAGACAGCAACTTAAGGCTAAATTTCAGATCCAACCTGGTTAATGACATTCCGTTAAACTTTGCGCTATTAGAGCTTTTTTCACAGGCATCTGCCCTGTCTAAAGATAACTTTGACAATTTATTTGTGCCTTACCGCTGTATGGTATCCGACGTGTTTTCTCAAACCAGCATTACCGTAAGTAAAGGCAGTCTGGCAGAAGCCGTAAGGGGAACAATGACCGTCCCGCTGATTTACAGGCCCATAAAACTGGATGATAAATACGTATTTGATGGTGGATTGTACAACAATTTCCCGGCAGATGTGATGAAGAAGAACTTTAATCCAGACATCATCATCGGATCCAATGTATCGGCTAAGATCTTTAATGAGTATCCAAAGAGTAACGACGAGCGCCTTATGAACCGTCTAATGGTGTGGATGTTCCTGTCAAAATCAGACTCTACCCTGATTGGTGAAAATGGATTTTACATCCAACCCGATCTAACCGGCTATTCAGTAAGTAACTTTAACCCGGTTGAGGCTTTAATTAAACAAGGCTATGAAGCCACCATGGCTGAGATGCCTTCCATTAAATTGCGAATAAAAAAACGGGTAAGCGATAAAGAGCTGGCCATTAAAAGAAATAATTTCAATATTAAAAAACCCAACCTGGTCTTTAGCGGGGTTACGGTAACCGGGGTAAATGCGCAGCAAAAACGTTATATAGAAAGGCTATTTAAAAAAGATCAGCCCACCTTTAACCTGGATGATATTAAGCAGGGCTACTATAAGCTCGTTGCAGATGAAACGTTTGAAACCATCTATCCAAAGATCTCTTACAATGCGATTTCTGACAGCTATAATTTTGAGATCGTTGCCAAGCCGCAAAAGAGCTTCAAAATAGATTTTGGCGGCAACATATCCAGCCGACCGATCAGCAATGTATTTTTAGGACTCCAATACAATTACCTGGACCGTAAGTCGTATACATTTGGCACCAATGTCTATTCTGGCCGCTTTTATGAATCCATCCAGCTGAGTGGCCGTATTGATTACCCATCCAGGCTCCCGCTCTTCCTGGCTACAGAAATGACTTATAATCACTTTGACTATTACAATACCAGTTCCATTTTCTTGGAAAATCCGAACCCCATTTATATTGAGCAGGCCGACCGGAAGATTGATCTGAGGATCGGCTTTCCATTAAACAGGAATACACGGATCATTATAAGCACTGCCTTTATCAATAACAACGACAGGTATAGTCCGAACAATTCATTTTCTATCGGAGAAACCCTGGACAAAACCATATTCAACGGTTCCCGGTCTACCTTCGCTTTTGAACAAAATACCTTAAACCGCAAGCAATACGCCAATCGCGGCCGTGATTTTCTATTGAGCTTCAACTATATCACCGGTCGGGAAAGTTATACACCAGGAAACATCACAGGTGAAACGTTCGCTGCCGTCAGCAAAACAGTGGTAAATAAACAGTTCAGGCAATGGATCAACCTGAAGATTAGCGATGAGAACTACTTTTTCAAAAAGCGCAAGTACGCATTGGGTTATTTGGCGGAAGGTGTTTTTTCTAACCAGCCCTTATTTTCCAATTACTATTCTACCTTAATTGCTGCACCAGCATTTTATCCGCTTCAGGACAGCAGGTCTTTATTTTTAGAGAATTTCAGGGCCACCAGTTACCTGGCGGGAGGTATAAAAAATGTGTATAACATTAAAAGGAACTTAGAGATCCGGCTGGAAGGATATGTGTTCTTACCCTATGAAAAGTTTGAAAAGATGGGTTTCCAGGGCATAAACCGAATGAAGGCTTTTACAAAGTGGCAATATGCGGCTACAACCGGACTGGTTTACCATACTCCCGTTGGTCCAATAAGCCTGAGTTATAATATATACGATGATCCGATAAAAAGAAACGGCGTTTTACTACATTTGGGATATCTAATTTATAATAAAAGATCAATAGAATGAGACAACTATTTTATGTACTGCTTTTACTTTTACTAACTACAGGTTCTGTTTTTGCACAAAATGCAGACATCAACAACTTTATGGTTAAGGAAAGTCTGCTTAAAAACAGTAAAATGGCCATCATCGCTACAGATTCATTAGATAACCCCATTGAAAAAATTAACGGGATCTACACCTTCACCGTCAGCGGCTTTACCCAATCTATTAAATTTAATGATGGTGTTGCGGTTTTACCGCTCCAGCTGGAACGTTCCGCATTTGTATACATCAAACACCAGAATGATAAAGGTACACACAGCAAACTGCTGTATGTTTATAAAAAAGATGGAACATTAACACCTTATGTGATCAATAGTTTCTGGCTGATCTTATTCCCGGCCATCATTATTTTTCTGGCCTTCGCGTTTAGAAAGTTTATCTATGCGGCAGTGATCATCCTGCTGATCTTTATCTATTTTAACCACAGCAGCGGCCTAAACCTAAGCACATTTTTCGAAACAATATTCGACGGGTTAAAAAAGATATTTTAAGGTTTTAGAATGGCATTCCTATTCCGAAGTTGTACTGCACAAAGCGGTATCTTTCCGGAGTATGCAGCGCATCATAAGCACTTCTGAATTCTTTTCCGCCGTTAAGGAATTTGTTGATCACCCATTGATTGGAACCTGTAAACTGCGGATCCTTCAGCTTTAGACCCACATCAAACCGGAATACAAAATACTGTACGTCGTATCTGAAACCTACACCCGTACCCAGCGCAATTTGTTTGCCCAGCTTATTAAGCTTAAAGTAGGTTTCTTCAAAATCGTTCCCTTTAGATACATTCCAAACGTTACCGGCATCTAAAAACACAGCACCCTTTAACTTAGCCCCAAAAAACTTGTTGAGCAGCTTGTACCTGTATTCCAAATTGGCTTCAATGTGCATCTCTCCCAACTGGTCAATTCCATAGATGGCATTACGGACAGCCTCTTCCGGAAATCTAACAGCCCTGTCGTAATTACCCGGACCAAGGGTTCTCGCCTGCCAGGCCCTAACCCCGCTTGAACCACCGGCAAAGAACAACTTCTCGAACGGGATAGAGTTGGAATTACCATACGCGTAACCCACACCACCATTAAACCGGGCTACAAATTGTTTATCACCTCCAAGGCCTTTGTACCAGCGCACATCAATCTCCGGACGGATATATTGGTTAAAAGGAAGTCCTAAGATCTCCGCATAATCTCCTTCATCCACATTGTGCTTATTTCCTATAAGCCTGGTAACGCCCTGCAGCAGGTTACCTGCCATGTCCATGTTCCCCCTAAAATAGATGAAATCACCATTGGTAAGCAGCTTATCGGCATTCAATGAATAGGTATATTTAATTCCAAGTGTAACGTCTTTCCTGTCAAGCAGCGTCAGGTTATACAGGTTATTCAGCAAGTTAGTCGCATTATTGGGGTCGCCCTGATCAAACAGCAATCCACCAAACCGATATTCAAAATTCAACGGGGTTAAGGAATGGTACTTCGACTTGGATTCTACAAACTCATAAGTAACTGATGTAAGTAGTACCTGGCGTTTAAAAACATCCTTCTGCAACGCATAAACATAGCTGGACGAGAATATGGTATGCGGCATACCACCTCTTCTGCTTGGGCTGGCTTTGATCAGCGGAAGCATCAGCCTGGGTACACTCAAATTGGTACTTATTGAAAAATCGCGCTGGTAGATATCACTAAACAGGTTGTTCCCCTGACCAATTCTGGATTGCAGACCACCTTTAACCTGAAATTCGAACCGCTCAGCCCCTCTGAACAAGTTGTTATTGGTGTAGGTGTTACTTAAGGTAAAGCCGATGGTACCCGCATTAAAAGGCACCTCTCCTTCAACCCGGTTGCTCATGATCTTTTGAGGGATCAGCTGAATAATTGGAAGAACCGTATTTGAACTGTCTTTAGCTTTATCGTAATCGATCTTCACGTTCTTGAATACATTCAGCTCGTACATCCGGTCGTACGTCAGGTTCTCGTTCCGGATGTCATAGCGTGTAGAATCCTGTAAGAAATTATAACGGACAATCGGGTTTCTCCTAAACTTTTTAGAAAGATCGGTATATCTTAAGCCCCGGAAAACCCTGGGGTTCATGGCAATGGAATCCGGAAAACCATCTGCATTTGGGGCAATGATCACGTTCGCCTCACCAATGGTATACACATCATGCTTTGATTTGTCTGCCGGATTATCGATAAACAGCACCACATTTGCCTTGCTGGCATTGAGGTTCGAATCTACAGAGTATTTGACATAGGGCCTGGCAAAATCAAAATAACCATTCTGCTTCATCAGGGTATAGATCTGATCGCGTTCATAAGCTAATGAATCATCATCATACCTCATACCTTCTTTAAAATGACTAAAAACAGCCTTATTCTTCAGGTATATCTCCTGCACAGCAGGATCAGCAATATCATATTTAATTTTGTTAACGGTAAAAGAAGGACCCTGATCGGCCTTGAAAGAAACTTTTGCCTTTTGGTTCTTAATTTCTATAGCCGACTTCACTTTCGCTTTAAAATATCCTTTACTGATCAGGAACTTCTCAATCTGCTCACGCGATATTTCTACCAGTGCACTATCCAATATTGGAGGCGGTGTTCCAAGCGGTTTGATGTCAGATGTTTTATACCTGCCATTCTTGGTATTGAAGATATTATAAATGAATACATTGATACCCAGGCCGGAAGTTGGACGGATATCTTTCTGGATATAGTTTAAAGATTCTTCTTCAAAAGCCTTATCAATGCTGTCAATCTGAACATCCCTCACGATGGATTGATAGTCTGCAATGTATTTGGTTGATGAACATGCTGTAACAAAAACAATAATAAATAGTAATATTGCAAGGAATAGGAAATTGCTTTTATAATTATAGTATGCTTTCAAAGTCTCAGATAAGTTATATAAAATCGTTACATCAAAAAAAGTACCGCAAAGAAAATGGGATATTCATTATTGAAGGTATAAAATCTATTGCAGAATTTATTCAATCATCTTACCAGGTTCACAGTATTTATTACCTGGTTCAATATCAGTCTCTGCTGCCCAACTTGCCTGCAAATATAAAGTTATTTGAAGTAAACAACGCTGAACTGGATAAGATTAGTACTTTACAGACTCCACAAGGAATTTTAGCATTGGTACACATTCCTGAAAACCCTGTTTTAAGCATCAAAGACCTAAAAAATTCATTTACACTGATATTGGATGGCGTTCAGGATCCGGGAAACCTGGGTACCATTATCCGTACGGCAGACTGGTTTGGCTTTAAGCAGGTAATCTGCTCCAATACAACTGTAGAGGTATACAATCCAAAAACCGTACAGGCAACAATGGGTTCGCTGAGCAGGGTTAAGATCCATTACCTCGACCTTCCTTCAGTTTTAAAAGAATTTAAACTGCCTGTTTTCGGTGCCGTTCTAAACGGTAAGAACATTTACGAGACGGATTGGGGCACCGAAGGATTGGTGATATTGGGCAATGAAGGTCAGGGAATCAGTGCTGAAATACTGGAACTTATTGATAATCCGGTAACAATTCCACGCGTTGGAGAAGCTGAATCACTTAATGTTGCGGTTTCTGCAGCCATATTTTGTTCAGATATAAGCAGAAATTTAACGAAATAAATTGCATACTAACATATAATTACTATTTTTGCAGCCTGAATTTTATCAGGGTCGAGTGGCCGAGTGGCTAGGCAGAGGTCTGCAAAACCTCGTACAGCGGTTCGAATCCGCTCTCGACCTCCAGATTTTATATTAAATAAAAAAAGATTGACATGGCAGTTACCAGACTAAAAAGAAAAGACAGAAGAAATAAAACTTTCGCAAAGTTAGATGTGAAAAACTTGAAATTAGCTACTAACATCGAATTGGGTAGCCGTTCACAACAATCTACTAAAGATCAGTTGGCTAAAAACAACGCGGTCTTAGATCAACTTACAAAAGGATAGTTAATTCTTCAAACGAGACAAAAAAGAGGATGCTGAACAGCATTCTCTTTTTTTATGCACTTAATTTTGGAAGTGATCAGCCAGGATATAGCTACATCAGGATAGAACACATTACACCATAGCAGGAATTACCCGTCAGTTAAAGGAATATTAGCGATCTATTGCCGGTGGTTTAGCGGTCTATTAATGGTCTTAGACCACTATGCCTGCGCCAATTCATTGGAGACAGAACACGAAGTAATCTCGTTATAGTTAAACACAGCACGGACTATTACACTTCCACTAAAGCCTGGAAGATAGTCCCGCTGTAGATAACGGTTACAACCACGTTATATTCCGGTTATAAACAGGCTATCTTAGTAGGTAATAACTGGGCATCTAATAGGCATTAACAGGGGGTTGAAGGGCCTGCAGTTTTATCAACACTTTAATTAACCTTTAAATTGACCTGCATATATAACCCGGATCTAACTGCTTTCTGACCTGATTATAACCGGTTTTGTGCAAGGCTTCTTAAACCCGGCTAAACCAGTGCCTTACAGATTCGTTTTACCAGACCCGGACCTTCGTAAATGAAACCGGTATATAGCTGAACCAAAGACGCACCAGCTTCCAGTTTATCCTTCGCATCCTGTGGAGAATGAATCCCGCCTACACCGATGATCGGAAAGGCTTTATTCGATTTATCTGACAAATAACGGATCACTTCGGTAGCGCGGAGCGTTAAAGGCTTGCCACTTAATCCGCCAGCTTCATTTGCTATTTTATCAGGTGTATGCAAGCCAGTTCTGTCAATCGTCGTATTGGTAGCAATCACACCGGCAATCTTTGTTTCTAAAACAATTTCCACGATATCATCCAGTTGCTCATTGGTCAGATCCGGGGCGATCTTTAAAAGAATAGGCCGGGATCTGTCATGCTTAAGGTTCCGTTGCTGTAAAGTGTTCAATAAATTCATAAGCGGCTCCTTTTCCTGAAGTTCTCTTAAACCCGGAGTATTTGGAGAACTTACATTGACCACAAAGTAGTCTACCACATCAAAAAGACGATCAAAACATTTGATGTAATCGTTAACCGCATCTTCATTGGGCGTACTCTTGTTCTTTCCAATGTTTCCGCCAATTACGATATCGGTATTTTTGGCTTTCAGTAAGCGCAAACGTTCAGCAAGGGTATCTACACCTTTATTGTTAAAGCCCATGCGGTTAATGATGGCTTCGTCTTCTTCCAGCCTGAACATCCGGGGCTTATCATTGCCCGGCTGCGGCAATGGCGTTACTGTACCTACTTCAATAAAACCAAAGCCAAGATCGCTCAATGCTTCAATGTATTCGCCGTTCTTATCAAAACCCGCAGCAAGACCAACAGGGTTTCTAAACTTAATTCCAAAAACCTCACGTTCCAGTCCTTTGATATTAATATCAAAACTGCTGCGCAGGATGGTCTGTCCCAATGGAAAATGATCATGAAACCAGTCCAGACGTTTTACAACGAAATGGTGGACTTTTTCAGGGTCAAATTTAAAAAAGAGAGGCTTGATTAAGCTATACATGCAACGAAGATAGGAACGTTTTTATGGATCACAAAGCGCAACGATCAGGTTTTAATATAAAATTTAAGAACGAGCCTAATAATGTGCCATAAATGCACTTTTGTTTGTATTTTTGCAGCCACATGATTTCGATAAACGACTTAACATTCCTAATAGGCTCAAGGGCATTATATGACGAGGCAAACTGGCACATTAAACCAGGCGACAGGGTTGGACTAATTGGTGCCAACGGAACCGGCAAATCCACCTTATTAAAAATAATTGTTGGAGAATATGGCCCTTCTTCAGGAACGATCTCTATGTCTAAAGACTTAAAAATCGGTTACCTGAACCAGGATCTTCTTTCTTATGACTCCCATCACAGCATTCTGCATGTGGCCATGGAAGCATTTGAGCGCCAGAACCAGCTGCATGATGAGATCGAAGAGTTGTTAAAAAAGATCGAAACAGACTATTCTGAAGAAGTTTTAAATAAGCTTAGCGATAAGCAGCAGGAGTTTGAAGCCCTGGATGGATACAGCATTGAATACCGTGCAAACGAGATCCTTGCTGGTCTTGGTTTCAGCACAGATGATCAGCACAGACCCTTAAATACCTTTTCAGGAGGATGGCGGATGCGTGTAATGCTTGCCAAGATCCTGTTGCAAACTCCAGATATCCTGCTACTTGATGAGCCTACCAACCACATGGATTTACCGTCCATCAAGTGGCTAGAGACCTACCTTGGTACTTTTGAAGGTGCCATTGTCATTGTTTCTCACGATAGGTATTTCCTGGATAAAGTGGTGAATAAAATTGTAGAATCCAGGAAAGGGAAGCTAACCCCATATTCCGGTAACTATAGCTTCTACCTGGAAGAAAAATCACTGAGAGGTGAAATCCAGAAAGGCGAATTTAAAAATCAACAGGCTAAGATTAAGCAGGAAGAGCGTTTAATTGAACGTTTCAGGGCCAAAGCTTCTAAAGCTAAAATGGCGCAATCCAGAATGAAAGCCCTTGATAAAATGGAACGTGTAGAAGATGTAGATGATGATAACCCAACGGTAAACTTCCAGTTTAAGTTCTCTAAACCTTCCGGCAGACACGTAATCCGTATTGAAGGAGCCTCTAAAAGCTATCCCAATATAGAGATTCTTGAAAATGCAGAAGGCGTCATTGAAAAAGGTGATAAAATTGCATTGATTGGTGCCAATGGTAAGGGTAAGTCTACCCTGCTTCGCATGATCGCCGGCGCTGAAGGCTTTGACGGCACATGTGAGACTGGCCATAACGTAACCACTACCTTTTTTGCACAGCACCAGCTGGAGTCCCTTCACCTGGAGAATACCATTTTAGAAGAACTGCAGGCATTTGCACCTAAACATACAGATACCGAACTTCGCGGAATCTTAGGATGTTTCCTGTTTACCGGTGATGATGTATTTAAAAAGATCCGTGTACTTTCAGGAGGAGAGAAATCAAGGGTTGCCCTGGCAAAATCCCTAACTACCGATTCCAACTTCCTGATCCTGGATGAGCCTACCAATCACCTGGACATACAATCTGTAAACATCCTGATCCAGGCATTAACGCAATACGAAGGTACTTTCATTGCCGTTTCTCACGATAGGTACTTCCTGGATAATGTAGCCAACAAGATCTGGTTCATTGAAGATAAAGACATTAAACAGTATCCGGGTACTTACGCGGAATATGAAGAATGGAACAGCAAAAGACCTCCAGGAAAGCCAACCAGCATTCCGGTAAGACCAGATAAAGAAGTTAAAAAAGTAATTGAAGATAAGCCAGCTACACCCAATTCACAGCAGCAATTGAAAAAGCTGAACGATCAGTTGAAAAAGATCGAAGCTGAAATTGTAACCTTTGAAGAAAATGTAAAAACCATTGAAGGGCAGATTGCAGATGAAACCATTTACTCAAACGCAGCTAAACTGGCAGAGGCGAATAAGAAATACCTGAGCGCTAAACACGATCTGGATACAGCCCAAAATACCTGGGAAGATCTGGCTTCGGAAATCATGGAACTGGAAGGAAAATGATCAGGTTGTTAAGGGTTTTCTTTTTAATGGTACTCAGTACACAAATTGCTGTCGCACAAGGGCAGCAATTTGTGTATGAAAACAAAGTATACCAGCCGCAGATCAGAACAGTGCAATGCTACAATGCGCAAAAAGAACAGTCCTTACCTATCCTCACGTTAAAATCCAATGAACAGCTTGTATTTTCATTTGATGATTTGAATGGCAGCAGCAAAAACTACTCTTATACGATAGAACACTGCACTTCCGATTGGAAGCCATCCCGGTTATCACCGCTGGATTACCTGGATGGTTTATCTGAAGACCGCATCAGCGACTATAAATTTTCATTCGGTACCATTCAAAAATATACACACTACCGGCTCACACTGCCTAACAGCCAGATTAAACCTAAGATCTCCGGAAATTACCTGTTAAAGGTATATGAAGAAGGGAATGCACAAAAGCCAGTGGTATCTCAGCGGTTTTATATCGTAGACAACCAGGCCAGCATTGGTGTTGATATCGTTCCAAGTTCACAGGTTTCCCTGCGTTTCAGTAACCAGAAGATCAATTTTACTGTTGTACATCAATCTCCAATACAAAATCCATATACAGACCTTAAGGTGATTGTGATGCAGAATGGTGATCCTTTAACCGCCATCACCAATACCAAGCCTGCTTTTATACGTCCGGGATCGATCTTATACAACGAACTAAACAGCAATGACTTTCCGGCGGGGAATGAGTTCAGAAAATTTGATATCCGCAGCTTGCGCTACAAAGGGGCAAATGTTCAGGATATCCTTAAAGACAGCACAACCAATGTAATCCTGTTTCAGGATGTAAATACCAATAAAGCCAAGTATACCAACCTGGTTGATGAGGATGGTAATTTCTTTATCCGGAACCAGGAAGGCCGTGATAACGACACCGATGGCGATTATGTTGGCGTATCGTTTACCTTAAACGCAACCCAGCCCAGTGCCAATGGCGATGCTTACATCATTGGGCGCTTTAACAATTTCCAGCTAAATGAAGCCAGTAAACTTAATTATGATGCTTCCCGCAAACGTTTTTATGGAAACATCCTGCTAAAGCAGGGCTTGTACGACTATAAATACGTTTGGCTTGATAAAACAAGCGGCAAAGCCGATCAAACTGTTTTTGAAGGTTCTTATTTTGAAACCGGAAATACCTACCAGGTCTATGCCTATTATAAAAGACCGGGCAGCCGTTTTGAAGAGCTGATTGGTTTTACGAGCATCAGTAACCTTAAACGCTAATCGGGTTTAACGATCCATACAGAAGCACTTTTGGCTTCACATTTAAACTCAGCCCATCCATTTTCATCTGCAACAACCTCGTGGTCACACTTACCCATGGCGTCAATAAATGTCTTCCCTGCATTTCTTTTACCTGTTTCCATTTCCTTATATCCCTCTTCCCCATTGCTCAGCAGCACTGCAATTCCAGAACCTGGCTGTTCATCGGTTCCCTCTCTAGTCCACCCAATACAATTGGCATGGTTCAAATAATCGCGCTGTATTCCGTAAGATAATTCTTTCCGCACTCTGCACAGTTCAGGTAATTCCGGCAAGGAAACCAATTCTACTTCTGTTTCATCCCCTTCTTTGTCTTTATCGGTATAGGTACTGCTGTACAGATCCGGATAAAACAAGCATGGGATACCGCCTTCACGAAGCAGGATCAAGGCATAAGCCAGGGGACGGAACCAATATTCAATGTAAGATTCCAGGGCCTGCAAGGGCTGTGAATCGTGATTGTCTACAAAGGTTACGGCTAACGTAGGGTGACTCTGTACCAGTGTACCGTCAAAGATCTTGCAGAGATCGTAATTTTCATGCTCATGACTTGCCGCATACAGGTTGTGGTGCAGCAGCGAATCAAAAAGCTGCATTCTTCCCTTAGTCATGTCGATATAAACAAGCAGCTCTTCCAGGTTATCAACTACCCAGTTCTCTGCTACAACAAAGAAATCCTTTTTAAAGGTGTTTCTCATATGGTCCAGCCATTCATCCAGAAAGTCACTAGCAATGTGTTTTACTGCATCCAGTCTAAAACCTTCCATACCACAGGTATTATAATACCATTCTCCCCAGCGTTTCAGCTCTTCTCGCACCTCCTGGTTTCTGTAATCAATATCATTGAACATCAGGTAGTCATAGTTGCCGAGTTCATTGGATGGAACGTCTTCCCATGAATCACCATATTCATTCTGGATGGAGAATATACCTTCTTCCTTCAAATCTTCGGCCCAGTCTATTCCGCTAAAGCACCTGTGGTCCCATATAAATTCAGAATACTTTCCTTTTCGGGCCGGGAAAGTAAATTTAGTCCAGGCTTCTATCTCCATCACTTCAGATATAAACTCCATCCTGTTCTCCGGGTCAACCTTTCTCACACTGATCTTTTCCAGCTCATCTCCACCTGCTTTATGGTTAAATACCACGTCTGCAATCGTCCCTATACCTGCCTCTTTAAGTGCTTTTATTGCATTAAGGTACTCATCCTTATTCCCATATCTGGTTTCTTTTGAGTTTTTCTGATCAAATTCACCCAGGTCGTACAGGTCATAACAATCATAACCTGCAGATACGCCACCAGAAGTTCCCTTATATGCCGGGGGCAGCCAGGCCAGGGTTACACCCAGTTCCTGAAGGTGCTTTGCTTCATCTGCTGTTTTGTTCCAAAGTTTTTTTTCATCGTTATAATACCAGTGAAAGTACTGGATCAGGAGTTGATTGATCATGCAGTTAAGTTAGATTGCCTGTATCGGCAGGTCATTAATAACATTAAATTGCACAATTTGTTTATTTTTGCAGGGAATATGAGTATAAAAGTTAAAAATCCTAAGGATTCGCACACCATTATGAATGAATTGGTACTACCAAATGATACCAATACGCTAAACAACTTAATGGGAGGCCGGTTATTGCATTGGATGGATATTGCAGCAGCAATCTCCGCGCAAAAGCACTGTAACAGGATCGTAGTTACCGCATCTGTAGACAATGTTTCCTTTAAGCACCCCATTAAATTAGGTGATGTAATCACGATCGAAGCTGTGGTTACCCGTGCGTTTAATACCTCTGTAGAAGTTCGTTTAGACGTTTGGGCGGAGAACATTCCTTCGGGCAGCCGTGCAAAATCCAACGAGGCCTATTATACTTTTGTGGCTTTAGACCAGGATGGAAAAACGGTTCCTGTACCAGAATTGATACCAGAAACTGTCGAAGAAATTGAGTTATTTGCTGGTGCCTTGAGAAGAAGACAGCTTCGTCTGATCTTAAGCGGTAAAATGAAAGCCGACGATGCCAAAGAATTAAAGGCATTGTTTTTTAAAGAATAACTGCTGATGCGGTTATAAAATAAAAGGAGAACATGACAACCTATACCACACTGATCATTTTAAGCGGATTGGTCATTTTTTCTTATTTATTTGATTTGGTTGCCAGTAAAACGAAGCTGCCCGCTGTGCTTCTGCTTTTACTTTTAGGTATTGGTCTGCGTGTACTCGTTGATAACCTGAAGATCCACACGTTTGATTTTTTAAAAATCCTGCCCACACTGGGAACAGTAGGTTTAATCCTGATCGTATTTGAGGGTTCGCTGGAATTAAAATATGAACGGGAAAAGAATAAGCTCATCAAAGGGGCATTCTTTTCTGCCCTGTTCATCCTTATAGCCAGTGTATCCGTCATTACCTTTATCATTTATAAGATTACCGGACAGAGTTTCTATACTTGTTTTACCAATGCCATTCCATTCAGTGTGGTGAGTTCTGCAATTGCGATCCCCTCGGCTGCTGCGTTGGTAAAGAAAAGTAGGGAGTTCATTATTTATGAATCTTCATTTTCTGATATATTAGGGATCATCCTATTTAATTTCGCAATATCCAATCCGCACATCAGCGCATCCTCCTTTGCCGGGCTGGGCTTAAACACATTATTGATCGTTATACTTTCTGCGGTTTCCTGTATTGTACTGCTGTATATTATGGGCAAGATCTCGCACCACATTAAGTTCTTCCTGATCATTTCTATCCTGATCCTGGTCTATGCCATTGGCCAGTCTTACCACTTATCGTCGCTGGTGTTGGTGCTTGCATTTGGCTTGTTCCTAAACAATGCCGATGCAATACAGCATGCCTGGTTTAGAAGTATCTTTATTTATAAGAACTTATCCAATGACTTAACCCAGCTGTATCAGCTTTCTGCAGAAAGTGCATTTATTATCCGCACGTTCTTCTTTGTGATCTTTGGTTTTACAATGAATATTTATACGCTGAATGATCAGGTAGTTATTGCAAACGGACTCATTATCCTCGCTGCTATATTTATCATCAGGTTCTTATACCTGAAATTATTTAGAAAGGAGAATAGCGGACAGGAAGCATTTATTGCTCCCCGCGGACTGATCAGCATCCTGCTGTATTTTAACCTGCCAGCGTCTCTTAAAATACCAGAGGTTGGCACATCTTTCCTGTTCCTTGTCGTACTCGGTTCCAGTCTGGTTATGAGCATTGGTTTACTGGCCACAAAAAAATCAAAGACTAAGCCTGAAGGTTTAGTATAGAAATTTAATTGATGAAGAACGTTGGTTAACTTCCCATTTCGAGTACCTTATCGAACTCTTCTGCTTTTAATGGCATTACGGATAAGCGGCCTTGTCTAACCAAAGAGATATCTTTCAGGCCTTCTTCAGCTTTGATCTGTTCAAGGCTTACCGGGTTTTTTAAAGATTCTACGGGAGCAAGATCAACCACTACCCAATTGGCATCGTCGGTAGTTGGATCCTGGTAAAATTCTTTGACCACTTTAGCTATCCCCACTACATTCTTACCTTCGTTACTGTGGTAAAACAAGACCAGATCACCTTCTTTCATAGCTTTCAGGTTGTTGCGTGCCTGGTAATTGCGTACGCCATCCCAGAAGGTTCTTCCATCCTGATTGAATTTTTCCCAGCTGTATTTAAAAGGTTCTGATTTGACTAGCCAATGATTCATTTGTTTTCTTTGTTTTGATGGCCAAAGCTAACAAGATTTTTATTCAGATCAGTCTATGAAATGACACCATTTTGAAGTTTTCAAAAGGTAAGTCCCTTCGATTAAATCAATGCCGGAAAGTCTATAAAAAAAGTTGTTCCTTTTCCTACATAGCTTTCCAACCAAATATGCCCCTTATTTACCCGAACAAATTCTTTGGTCAACATTAGTCCAAGTCCTGTCCCTTTCTCACCACTGGTACCGAAGCTACTCTCCATGTGATTTCCTGATATCAGAAAGTGCTTCTTTTTTTCATCTGGAATACCAACCCCATGATCGGCTATCTTAACAACGACAAATTTTCCTTTCAGTTCCAAATCAATTTCAATAGTACTATCCAGATGTGAAAACTTAATGGCATTACTCAAGATATTACGAATGATAAGACTAAAGTGATCCGGGTCTGCAATAGCGGTTAAATGATCTGAAGCACTTACCTTCAGTAATATATTTTTCTGCGTGGCTTGTCCTTCCAGGGTAGCGATCGCTTTGTTAATCACCAATAGTGGATCAAACTCAGTTATATGGGTTTCTGCGCCATTTAATTGTGTTGATGCCCAACTTAAAAGCGCGTTGAGTGTCTCATTAAATGATTGGCTCTGCTTTTTTAAAAGAACTATAATTTCCTGCTCTTCATTTTCGTTGAGCATGCCGGTACCCAACATATCCAGTGCCACCATAATTCCCCCTGCTGGCCCTCTCAAATCATGTCCAATCACAGAAAATAATTTATCCTTTATTTTATTGGAGCTCTGAAGTGCTTTATTTAGTCTACTGGTCCGTATATAATAAAAGGCAAGTACTAAAGCTGTAAGCATGATAAAAGCAATCACCGTTAATAGCATATACCGCTCCAGTCTTCGCTCTTCTACATCTTTAACATGCCTGATAGAATCTTCTTTATTTTTTGTGAAAACCCGTACCAGAAGGGCCTGATGTGCTTCAAGTGCAGATAGTGCTTCGCGATAGTTTCGCTGTTGCTTATAGATTCCTGCTATTGCAAAATAGATATTGGCTTTTAATTCATGACGGTTCAATCCTTCTGCAATCCTAAGCGCATTTTGAAGATGTTTAAGGCTCTCATCCGCATCATCATTTTTCAATAGCCGGGCAATTTCTACGAGTGATCTGGCCTCTTGCTCCTGTAAACCAAAGATCCTGGATTTCATCAGGGCTTTCTTATGAAGATCCATAGCGGCATCGCTGTCACCTTTGGATTCTTGATGCAGAGCCAAATTCCTGAGCTGTTTAATCTGCTGAACCTGGGGAGTATCAATCTGAACAGGTTGCTCTTTAGCGCTACAGCCTATTGTAATTATTCCAGCAAACAGCCATAAAAATAAAAACTTAAGCTTAAACATAGAACCTTTCCATTAATATATCGATTGATGTAAGGTAAGGTTATTTTACTTAATCTTAACCGTTTGTGGTTCTGCTTTTCCATTGTGACAGCTAACACAAGAAATATTCACGAGCATTCCTTCTTTATCCTTTTCATGAAAATATTTCTTGTTGATCTTATTTGTCATACGCATCATATCTCTGGCAACTTCTTTCTTAGGGTTTTCATCACTTGCAAAGTCCATCTTTCTAGGATTATCTTTTGCTGAAGCATGGCAATAATTGCACCTTACACCCAATGCAACTTTAAATCCATCCATAACTTTATCTAGTTCTTCTTTACTGGTATTTTTAGGCAGCACTTTAAGATTGGTTGCTTTTTTCTCCTGCTGCTGAGGCATAAATGCACTGAGCGTCACAACTACAGCACAGATTATTGAAAGGGTAATGGTTTTTTTATAGCGCATAACAGATCATTTGTATACCAATATATAGAGATTCAATAAATGGTACAAGTAATGAAGTTATAAGGAATGAATCTTAATAAAAATGCCCCCAGAAGTGTCTAAATTTTTGGGGGCACTGCAATCTTGGTGGCTTCTTATAAAAGAAACCGGTTATACTTTTTTAGCTGTGTGGTCCTTGCCTTTTTTACCACGGCCTTTCATCGCTTTTTTACGGTCTGCTTTTAAATCCTGATATGCTTTAAGCTGGGTATCATTAAGAACCGCACTAATCTTGTGATCGCGATCTTCCAATGCAGCTTTCATCACTGCCTTATCTGGTTTTTCACCTTTTACGTGGTTCGCCTTTGCCTTGTTAAAGCTCTCCAGGTTAATGGCATAAACCTTAGATTTCTGATCTGCGCTAAGCGATAACTTTTTAGTCAATGCCTCAGCAGCATGTTGTGACCGCTGCTCAGGAGTTTTACTTTCTTTTTTTCCTTTGCCTTGTTGTGCAAATGCCATAGTACCCATACTAATGAATAAAATAGCGGTGAAGATTAATTTTCTCATGGTTTCTTTGTTGTTTTGAATGATAGAGTGTCTATCTCATTAGAAGTTTAATGTAGAAATGTTAAGAAGTGTTAAACTTATAATAGGGTGACAATCTAATTTATTAATAAACTCTAATTTAGGATGACCGCCTAACGTTAAATGAAAAAAGGCGTCCAAAATGGACGCCCGATTTCTAATAACACTAAACACATGCTATTGGATTTTTGGTTAGAAAAGTTCGTTATTAAAGCACGTAAAATACTTTAGAGCTTTTAGCTCCGGCACCATATTGCTTTTCTTCAGCTTTAAAGTTCTCCTTTAACATCTGGCAAATGTCGCGCTCAATGGTTTGAGAAATGGCACTCGTTGGTGTATCCGTAGGCTTATTTTCAAACGGATCCTGCAAATGGATCGCCATCTTCTCAATTAAGAAAAAAGAGCAGGCAATTGCCATAACCAATGGGATTTCTATAATCCCAAAAAACTCGATCAGCCCAAATGGTAACAGCATAATAAACAGAATCACAGAAAAATGGATATAGGTGCTGTATGTTGCCGGAAAAACGGTGTTCTTGATCCGCTCACATCCGCCCATTTCATTAGAAAAACGGGTTAACGTTTTATCCATCTCTACCTGCTGATATTCATTGATCCAGCCTAACTTATAGGCATTTCTCAGATCTTCTCCCTGAAGCTCTAATAAAGCCATCGGAACATTAGTGTATCGGCTTACTGCTTCAAGATCTTCCTGACTAAGGTATTTCTCCAATCCATATAAAGGATCCTGCCCCCTTAAATGTCTGCTTAGACTATTGCACCAGGCAATTTGGCGCTTCGCAACCCGGTTGCAGAAAATGCGGGCATCGTCTGCTGCATACGGTGCATCTATAAATGTTAACAATTGCCGTGTAAGCGTTCTTGAATCATTTACAATAGCGCCCCAAAGTGTGCGTGCTTCCCACCAGCGGTCATACGCCTGGTTCGATTTAAATGCCAGCAGCAATGAGATCACCGTACCCAGAATTGTAGGGACAGCAATAGGTATTGAAATTCTGGTAAAGTGGTAGTTGTTATACAATATGGCAATAAGCACTGCGTAAGCAGTTACAATAGAAATCTCTTTCCATATTTTTCCAAATATGTAGGTTACCGGTATATTTTCTTTTAATAGCATAGGATCGTGTTAAAAATATTTTTCAATTAGACTTCAGAGAGCTCTTCTTCATAGCGGTGTACTTTACTAACGGATGCCGCTTTAACCGGGGCCTGTTCTGCTATGGCAACAATCGGCAGCCCGCATTTTTGTACCAGCACCTGTGGATCTATACTGGATTTATTGATCTTACTCAAATAACAGTTGGAAGAATCCAAAACCAGGTTTACCGCGTTGGCTTCCAAAAAGTTTTTGAACATGCTTAAGGTACTGCCATACAGAAATTCAATCTGCAGTCCTTTTACCTGTTTGTTTTGAGCTTTGATCTCGTTACAGCGCTTATAAAATTCGTCGCTTACCTGCTCAAACTCGCGGCTCCGTCTGGATAACATCAGCAGATCACCCATAGAATCAGAAAGTTTAAATACATGTACAAAGATGAAGCGCAGGTCTTCGTTTTTGAACTGATTGCATAAAGACGAAATACAATCTAATGATGAGATATTAAAATCTGTTGGAACTAGAATGGTTTGCATGAGTAATTGTTTAAGGTTAAACTTTAATTATTTACTGATGCAATACTACCCCGCAGTTATTAAAAGGATATAAGGAACTTATTAGAATTTAATTAGAATCTACAGGAAGCATAATTTGTATCTCTGTACCTACCTGTTCTTCAGAACGGATGCCGATGCTGCCTTTATGAAGACGGATGATATTTAACGTTAAGGGTAACCCAATACCGTGGCCTTCAAAGTCGCCCGTGTTTGAAGCCCTAAAAAAAGGTTCAAAAATATGCTGCTGCTCATCCATAGGGATGCCAATGCCAATATCCGATACCACAATCAGGATTCTCCCATTTTCTGAACCTACACTAATGGTTACCGGGTTATTATTCGAATATTTACATGCATTCAATATGATGTTGCTCACCGCGAGCTGAAGCAGGTTTGCATTTCCTTCCGTATATAATAACGATTCATTTTCAGGAAGATTAGAGAAATTGACATCTAAGATGCTTTTTGGCTCAATCTTCTTCACATGGTCAGCAACGGTTAAGATCAGCTCATCCATCCGGATCCGCTCCCAGTTTTGTTTCTTCCCGTTAAAGCCGGATTGTGCCATTCCCAATAAACTGCTTAATATATTAACCAGCTTCTCTGCTTCTGAAAGTATGGTTTTAACCGTTTCACCGTTCGTTGGGGAAAGGTTCCCATTGGTCAATAAAAGTTCAGCTTCGCTCGTTATAATGGTAAGTGGGGTTCTAAGCTCATGCGAAGCATTACTCACAAAGTTATTCTGGGTTTCAAAGGAAGTTTCCAGCCTGGTCAGCATATTGTTAAATGTCAACACCAGCTCTGCTATTTCGTCTTTACCCTTCACTTCTGTCAACCTCGAATTTAAGTTATCGGCACTGATCTTTTTAACGCTCCTGATGATTGACCTTACCGGCTTTATTGTGTAATAAGAGAAGATCTTTCCGGCAATATAGGTTAGTAAGATAGAGATAGCGAAGACGATTAAAAGCACTTTTTTAAGCTGCTCTAGTTCCTTAAAACCATAAGGATCTTCCGCAGCAACGATCACTATATAATTACCTTGCTCTGTCTTAAAGAATGAACCGGCATAAAAATGATTTCCTTCATTGTACCGGGCTTTACCTGTACCAATGATCTCATTATAGAATTTATCGGGAAGCGGCAACGGTTTCTTAAACGTATTTTGTGTTCCAGAATCCATTTTACTTACATAATCCTGTTCATTATCCAGTTTTTCCAGATAACGGCTTCTTACGTGCTGATAGGCCTCTGATCTGGAATCCGGATGAACATTGATCTCTGCACTGAGGTTTACGCGCGCTTCGAGACGTTTAAAGAAATCTTCAAAAGTAAAGGAAGAAACAAAATAAAAGATCGCCCCATTGACCAGGATTAGTCCTGTAGTCGCTATAATAACGAAGAATAAGGTGATCTTTTCCTGGATCTTCATACTTTTGCTTCTTCTTTAAACATATATCCCATTCCAAAAACGGTATGGATCAATTTTGAGGATTGGCCCTGATCTACTTTTTTACGGAGATAATTGACATACACATCTACTACATTAGTTCCCATATTAAAATCAATGTCCCATACGTTTTCCAGGATCTGGATCCGCGACAATACCCGGTTTTGATGCTGTACAAAATACTCCAGCAACCGGTATTCTGTAGCCGTTAACTGGATGGGCACCTGGTTACGCTGCGCTGTTCTGGATAGAATGTCAACCTCCAGGTCGGCAATCCGAATGGTATTTTTAGGTATAGAACTGCCTTTACTGCGCCGGATCAGGGTCCTGATCCTTGCTTCCAGTTCGGCAAATTTAAATGGCTTAACGAGATAATCGTCTGCTCCACTATCTAATCCAGTGATGATGTTTTCAGTGCTTGATAATGCGGTAAGCATGAGAACAGCAATAGAATCATTGATCTTCCTAATTTCACGACAAACCTGAATTCCGCTCATACCAGGCAGCATTAAATCCAGAATAACCAGGTCAAACTGATGCTTAATCACCATCTCCAGTCCGGTTATTCCATCTGTAGCAGCACTTACTTCAATTCCCGAATCACTTAAACCCCTAACAATTACAGAAACTAACCCGGGTTCATCCTCAATCAATAAAACTTTCATGTCGTATAAACAGCATTCAATAAATGGGCGCCAGCGACCTAATTTATTACAATAATCAAAACACTGGTAGGATATACGTTGAATTTTCTTTCTTTGATTTTATAAATACCCTGATATGGGAATTATTTAATTTGTGTTCAATACAAATACAAACAATAAGGCAATTACAGCATAAACCGCTGCTCTACCTCTTTGTACAATTCATTGATTACAGATAAGTTCTTATGGTCAGAGCCCCGGTAAAGTAAATCGCGGTCATTGCAGATCGATACATAGGTTTTCATAAAATCTCCTGAATTTTCCTCGTCGAGATCATATTCTTTGTCAATGATCAAATTACCAAGCTCATATAGCAGACAAAGTGTATTTAATACCCCCCAGCTGATTTCAATATTACCATTTTCAGTCCCGTTAAACTCATCACTGATGATGTAAAAAAGATGATAGAAATCTTCAGCCAGCTCAAATGCCTCTTCATTATCTTCACAATCCTCTTCAGTAATGTTATTAATGATTAAAAAGATATGGATAGAATTATGGATGAGATTGACAATCTCTATTACATTATCAATGTTGGGATTATCGAGTTCAGAAAGTAATTCCAGGTCAAGATCTGATGTTTCTTCCGGATCAATTAAACCGGTAAAGTCTTTTAATTCTACTTTCAAGGCCTTTTTTAGTGAAACTTCAACGAGCGCAGAAAGTGTCCATCTTAAAATTAAAGGACAAGCATGGAGGATTGTATCTTCTGAAAATTTCATAGAGCAGTCAAAAGCATTTAGAATATTAAATATTCACCCAATTACAATAAAATAAATTTACATTTTTTCATTCAAATACAGCAATGTTTAGCAATCATGATACGAAATCAACCTGTAAATACCACAGTAACATCAGGAACAACTAAACTCGTACAGCACCAAACAAGGAACAACTAAATTATTAGTAATATCGACAATTAAGTTTAATAAAACAACAGGCTGGAATTCGTTAACTTTGCCGGATGAATAAAGAAATTGCTGTTATTTTTGATATGGATGGCGTAATTTGCCATACAAACCCCTACCATTCCATTGCCTTTCGCGAGTTTTTTTCATCCAGGGACCTTGCCCCTACAGATGACGAATTTGCCCAGCATATGTTTGGCAAGAGTAACAGCTATATCCTAAGCCACTTTTTAAAAAGACCCATCAAGGGAGATGAACTGCTGCAGCTGGAACAGGAAAAAGAAGGCTTGTTCCGCAAAATATACGAGCCGCATGTAAAGCCGATCAAAGGCATTCTTGAATTTATTAGCGATATCAAAGCGAATGGTACAAAGATTGGCGTGGCTACATCTGCGCCTTACGCCAACCTGGAACTTATACTGAGTAAAATCGATCTTAAAGATAAATTGGGATCTATTTTAGCCAGTGAAGATGTTAAAAAGCACAAACCTGATCCCGAAGTATACTTAACGTCTGCTAAAAACCTTGGCCTGTCGCCCGACCAATGCCTGGTTTTTGAAGATTCCTTTTCGGGGGTATCTGCTGCATTAAATGCAGGGATGAAGGTTGTAGGTGTTCTTACCTCACACCCCAAAGAAGAACTCCCTCCCTGCAATTTATACATTGAAGATTATACCGGACTGACTTATCAAAAAATAATCGGATTATTCTAAAAAAGCTTAATTGGATGATTGCCTGGCAAGTGTGGTTAATTTCACCTTTACCGCTGCATCTTCTGGCCCCATGGCATCGTTAAGTACCACATTTCCTTTTTGATCTACAATCAGGTAATGCGGCACGCCGGTAATTTTATAAGCTTGTTTTAAGTTGCTGTATTGATCATCATTTAGCAACAGGTGTTCACCACCAATCTTTAATTTAGCAATCATTGATTTCCAGGATTGCTCATCCGATTGTACACATAGATATAGAAATACCACGTTGTCGGCGTTTTCTTTCTCCATAGCACTGCGCAATTTGTTAGATGCCGGCATTGCTGCCACGCAAGGGCCACACCAGGTACCCCACACATCAATGTATACCACCTTTCCCGCATATGGAGCCACAAACTGCTGAAGGGTGCTGTCTGCAGTACTTCTTAACTTACTATCTTTACTCAATTCATAAGATTTCCGGTCTTTCAACTGTTTATTGTAGCGTGCTATAATTGGCTGGCTAAATGCTTCATTTTCTACCAATTCCTTAAATTGATTCAGATTGGTACTAAGTACGATTCCAAGTTCAGCCTGCAGCAGTGCGTCCGCATACCGGCAAAGGAGCAGATCACGGTAAACACCTGGCTGAAGTGAGCTGCAATACGCGATGTAATCTTTTTTCTCTGCGGCCACTTTACCAAGCGTATAGTTGAAATATTCGTCCATAAAATTAATATAACCGGCAGAAACTACGGCGTGATTATTGTTTACCGGAAATTCTGGAATAAACTCATAATAGGTATCCGAAATTGGTTTAAGATTATTGATCCAGACATACCGCATTAAATGCCTGCCATAATCGTACAACAATTCATTCTTTGCCCAGGTTATAAAAAGTGTCTCCGGTTTGTTTTTTTGAATGAACTGTTCAAGCACCTGACTTTCCTTTTCAAAACGCTTCCGCAGGAGCAACTTACAGGAATCGATGCTTTTAGCCATAAACAAATTGGTCTCTCTTGACCGCGCAAAACGATCTGCCCCGTAAAACATATTCTGATACAATTGAACCTCTTCGTTTACCTTAGCGCCTTTACCTTCAAAATGATTTTCAGCAACGATCAGGGTATCTCCCGGCACCATGAGAATAGATTTATATTTCTTATCATAACCCAAAGTAACCTGATAAGGTTGAGTCAATGGAAATGAGATGACTCCATCCTTCCCAAAATAGTCCAGATCTTCGCCCGTTGCAGGATCAGTAAAGAATACCTCTATTTTTTTAAAAGAGGTTTTTATAACAGATTGTTTAACCTGGGCCTTGGCTACCAAACCAACAAACACAATCGATAAGAGTATAATGATTTTTTTCATGGGGGTTACATTTATGATCAAAAGTATAGTATACCCCAGTACCAAAAAAAACGAATGGATGAACAACCCGTTTTCTTATTTGAACGACATCAAATGAAATTCTGTTTAAACAAAAGAGCGGGCGATCAATCGCTTGATCACCCGCTCTAAAGTTGTGAATGCAGTTAACGTACTTATGTTCTAAACGTGCTCACGCGACAATGTTCTCACGTGTGCTTACGTTCTCCAACGTTCTCACACGTTCTCACATTTGCTTAAACCTGATCCTTCGGTTTAACGAAGGATCAGGCAAATATAATTTGTGTTATTCTTTAGATTTTAAAGCCGTATCGATACGGTCTGAAAGATCTTCTAAATGGTATTTACTTAATCCGGTAGCAGACGGGGTTGCCGCTGTAATGATACCAGCCAGCTCACGCAGCTGACCTTTGGCTACAGAAATCACATCACTCTGTGAAGAACCTCCGCCCGAAACCCGCAGCGTAGTGCCACCAACGGTTAGCGTTTGGGCTGAAGCAGCAGGCTTAACAATTGCAATTAACTTATCTACATAGTTCTTTTGCAGGTTACGACGGTAAACATCGATTGGTGCATTCGTTTTTAACTCTTTAAAAATGATTCCCTGCAAGTCTGTAAGTAAATCAGTGATCTTGTAAGCATCGGCACCATCAACGGTTTCTGCAGTGATCAGTTTGCTCATGGTAGTGCTGCTGATCAGTCTTGACAATACCGGTGACTGAAGTCTGCTGACAACATCAATCGGGCTTTCACCAATATTATCTAAAACTTTCTGATCCAATAACCAGGTTGGCGTAGTGAACAGATTTTTATCCAGGAATGCGATCGCCTCACGCTGGCTTGTTGCTGGCGTACGCTGATAGATTGTACCGCCTTGTTCTATGGTTTTAGGCGTTTCGAATACACCGGCAATGTTTTTATTGACATGGCCCATATACCTTGCGAATTGTGTAGTAAGCTGTCCGTACATTACAGAAAGATTATCGTAACCTTCGTTATCAGCCTTTGTCCATTCCGGTAACTTCGCTAAGATCCTTTTTAAGTTTTTGATCCCATAATCACTGGAGATCATGGCATTGTCCCCAAGGTCTTCACTTTGTGAACGCGGATCATCCGGATTGCTTTCTGTTCCGAACCATAAACGGTTATTTTTAAGCTTCTCCATGGTTAATTTATTCAACACAGGAACTTCAGCTGTTGCAGTCTTTGCATCTGGCAATAACTTATAACCCCACTCAATAGCCCAAAGGTCATAATCACCAATTCGTGGATAGATCCCTTTTGGCTTAATGTTATCTTCTGGTTGTGCAACGTAGTTAAAACGGGCATAGTCCATAATAGAAGGAGTATGACCATTGGCCTCGACCCATGCCTTATCCCTCAGTTTTTCTGATGGAACAGTAGAACTTGAGCCATAGTTATGACGAAGACCCAGGGTGTGTCCAACTTCATGCGAAGAAACAAAACGGATCAGGTCGCCCATTAACTCCGGACTAAAGTCCATTTTCTGTGCTCTGGGGTCAATTGCCGAAGCCTGGATCATGTACCAGTCGTGAACAAGTTTCATCACATTATGGTACCAGTTTACATGGCTTTCCATAATCTCTCCACTACGCGGATCGGAAATACTCGGACCACTTGCATTGGCAATTTCAGAAGGTTTATACACAATTGCAGAATGACGGGCATCATCTAGACTCCAGGTAGAGTCTTCTTTAGCCGTTGGCGCCATTTTACCCATCACTGCATTCTTAAAACCTGCCTTTTCAAAGGCTTTTTGCCAATCGTTAACACCAGCAATCAAATAAGGAACCCACTCTTTTGGGGTAGCCGGATCGATGTAAAATATAATTGGTTTGATGGGTTCAACCAGCTCGCCTCTTTTATATTTTGCCAGGTCGCCCGGCTTAGGCTCTAACCTCCAGCGTTTAACCAGTTCCACTTCTTTTACCCCTTGTGGGTTTGCATCAAAGTCGGTATAACCAACGGTAAAGTAACCCACACGCGGATCAAAATAACGCGGTTTCATCGGCACTTTAGGTAAAATAACCAATGAGGCATTCAGCTCCACGGTTGATGAACCGGTAGCACCGCCCCCACCACCACCGGCTGGTGCCGATCCGAATGCTGAAGCTGTTGCAGCTGCTAACGTATATGTTTTAACCACATTGATCTCTACATTGGTTGGAAAACTCTTCACACTCAGAATATAACTGCGGTCTGAAAGCTGAGTACCCAGTCTAAACCTGCTCTTTGCACCAGGTGAGCTAAAATAGAAAATATCATTATCACTGTTAATGTACTCGGTCATATCTACTACACTTCCTTTTTTATCCGGCGTGTAGGCTGCAATATTAAATGCAGCAGCAATAGGCTGGATGTTTGACCGCTGCAAGTTTTGGTACATGGCCGTAGTACTATCCGGGCCATAGGTACGGAAAGAGATCTTACGCATAAAGATCCTGTTGTTCGGCCCTTTTTCAAAGCGGATCACACTGCTTCCAATCTGATCGCCGGCATAGCCGGATGCCGAACGAACTTCAGCACCAGCCCTTGAAATACGGCTTACCACTAAGATATCCCTGCCTAAGGTAGAATCTGCAATTTCAAAGAAGAACTTATCTTCCAGTTTATGGGTAGTGATCATCCCTTTACGGGTAATCGCTTTATCGGTAATTACGGTAGCGTAAGGTTTAGGTTGTGCCCTTGGCGTAACAGCACCAGGAGCTCCGGGAGCCCTTCTTACGGTATCGGAGACTACAGGTGTAGTGGTTGGCCGGGTTTGAGCTTCGGCAATAAATGCCCCCGCTACACCCAGCAGTGTAAATAAAACTATTTTCTTCATGAATATTAACGATTAGGTTATTCGTAAAGATACAGGGCGACCGTATGAAATGAAATTTGGGATTATAACTTTACAGTTACATTAATGTATTATTTTGAATAGTAATTCTTTGAGCAATTCACCATCTGTCGTGTTACCGGTACTGTCTACCCCTTTACTCTTCAGGTCGTATTCACGAAGCAGGCTTACAATGTCGAACACTTTACCCAGGCTGTAACTGCGTGCTGCAGTTTCATAATCCTTCACAAAATAAGGGTTCACGCCGAGTTCCTTAGCTGCATCACCTTTATTCGGCAGGTAATGATATTTCAGGATCTTAGAAAAATAAGCGCTTAAATTGGCCATAACCATCACCATTGGATTGGCCTTGGGATTGTCTGCAAAATAATTAACGATCTGGTTGCATTTAAGCACATTACGTACGGCGAGTGCCTTTTGCAGTTCAAACACATTATACTCCTTACTAATCCCAATGTTCTTTTGGATCAGATCGGTATCGATGGTGGTTTCTTTACTGATATTTAAAAGGAGCTTTTCCAGTTCATTGGAGATCTTGGAAAGGTCGGTACCCAGGTACTCAGCCATCAGGGCTGATGCCTGCGGGGCAATCTTATAGCCTTTCTCCTTAACCAGGTCATCTATCCATCCGGCCAGCTTATAATCGCGCACAAGGTCAGATTGAAACACTACACCGCTTTTATCAATTGCCTTATAGATCTTCTTGCGCTTATCAAAGTTCGCATACTTATACCCAAGCACCAGGATGGTGGTAGGCATTGGTTTCTCAAAATAGTTGAGTACAAACTCCGCTTCCTTTCCGTTGCCTTCAGTTTCTTTGGCCCATTTCAGGTCCTGGGATTCTTTAACCACGATGAGCTGGTAATCTGACATCATTGGATAACGCTTGGCGGCATTCATGATCGTCGCCATATCCGTATCCTTACCATAAAGAACCGTCTGGTTAAAACCTTTCTCCATATCGTTAAGCACATTCGCTTCCATATAGTGAATGATCTTATCGATGTAATAAGATTCTTCACCGTGTAACAGGTAAACGGGCTTAAACTTTCTGGCTTTAATGTCTTTGATTATATCGTCGGCACTCATATGATAATTCAAACTTAGATAAAATTTTGTCTATTTTTACACAAATGTCATTTACCCCTGCTGCACTTAATCTGCCCCGGTATCCTTTTAAGATCACATTAAAGGATGCTAAGTACTTCATTTTCGACGAGGTACGTAAGAAGCACCTCATTTTAACACCTGAAGAATGGGTGCGTCAGCATTTTATACAATATTTAATTCTTGAAAAAAAATTCCCGAAATCACTGATTCAGATTGAAGGCGGACTGAACCTGAACAGGCTCCAGAAGAGAACGGATATTGTGATCTTTAATTCGCATGGCGAGCGGATCATGGTGATCGAGTGTAAGGCACCTTCGGTTAAGATCAGTCAGGCTACATTTGACCAGGCAGCCCGGTACAATTCTGTACACAAAACGAAATGGCTGGTGGTAACCAACGGCCTGATGCACTGCTATGCGCAGATTGACCACCTTGCTGAAAGTTTTTTATTTGTTAAAGAATTACCGGATTATCAGGGATTGTAATCCCTGATAATCCGGGCTATATTAGCCTTTTAATGCGGCTAGGCTTTCTTCTATAATTTTGATCTTGGCATCAGCATCCGCTTTTTTATTGCGCTCATTCTGAATAATCTCCGGCTTTGCATTTTGTACAAAACGCTCATTGCCCAGTTTGGCATCAACAGACTTCAGAAAACCCTGCAGGTACGTTAGTTCCGCATTTAAGCGCTCAATCTCTGCATCAATATCAATGGATTCGTTTAACTGGATAAAGAATTCGTCGTTGCCCACCATAAAGCTTGCTGCTCCGGGGATCTTGTCGTTTACAAATTCAACTTCAGTGATATTCGCCAGCTTGAAGACGATGTTTAACCATTTCTCATAATCCAGTGCAGAGTTTACCTTGATAGATAAAGGCAATCCTTCTTTCGGAGAGATCTGTTTTATATTTCTAACATTCCTGATCTCTGCAACCAATCCTTTTATGGTTTCTACTTCTTTAAGCAAGGGCAGATCGGCAGATCCAACAACCGGATAGCTGGCCACAATACAGCAGTCCATTTCAGCTTTTTCACCGAACAGTTCATCGTGCCATAACTCTTCAGTAAGGAACGGCATGAACGGATGCAGAAGCGTTAATATCTTTTCGAAGAAACCAATGGTTACCTTTAAGGTTTCTGCATCAATAGGGTGCTGATAAACGGGTTTAACCATTTCCAGGTACCAGGCACAGAAATCATCCCATACCAGTTTATAACACGCCATTAAGGCTTCAGAAAGACGGTACTGCTTAAAGTTATCTTCAATCTCGGCAAGGGCTTCATTAAAGCGGTTCTCAAACCAAAGGATGGCCTGTTTATTTGGGTTCTCCAGGTTTTCATCAACTTCCCAGCCTTTAACCAGTCTGAAAGCATTCCAGATCTTGTTGGCAAAGTTCCTTCCCTGTTCGCAATAGCTTTCATCAAACATGAGGTCGTTTCCTGCCGGAGAGCAAAGCAGCATCCCTACACGTACACCATCTGCACCATATTTCTCAATAAGACCGATCGGGTCTGGAGAGTTACCCAGCGACTTGGACATTTTACGTCCCAGTTTGTCCCTTACAATACCGGTAAGGTATACATTGGTAAAAGGTTTTTGTCCCCTAAACTCATGTCCGGCCATGATCATCCGTGCCACCCAAAAGAATAAGATCTCCGGGGCAGTAACCAGGTCATTGGTTGGATAGTAGTAGTTGATGTCTTTATTGTCCGGATTTTTAAACCCGTCAAATACAGAGATTGGCCACAGCCATGAGGAGAACCAGGTATCCATTACATCCGGATCCTGGGTTACAAATGGAGCAAGCTGGTTTTTAAAGCCATTGGCTTCTTCATCTGTAAATACACCATCAATATCTTTTAGCTTTAAGAATTCAGTTAAAGCTTCATCTTTTGTTTTTGCAACAACCCAGTTTCCTTTGTCGTCATACCATGCCGGGATCTGTTGTCCCCACCACAGCTGCCTGCTGATGTTCCAGTCCCTCACGTTTTCCATCCAGTGGCGGTACGTGTTCACAAACTTTTCAGGGATCAGTTTAACATCACCATTTAACACATCTTCCAGTGCAGGCTTTGCCATCTCGTCCATTTTGCAGAACCACTGCATAGACAATTTTGGTTCAATGGCGGCATCGGTACGTTCAGAAAAACCGATCTGTGATTTATAATCTTCTACCTTTTCAAGGTGACCGGCTTCATCAAGCAGCACGGCAATCTTTTTACGGGCTACAAAGCGGTCTTCACCAACCAATACTACAGCCAGCTCATTTAGCGTACCATCATCATTTAAAATGTCAATTACCGGCAGTTTGTGTTTAACACCCAGTTCATAATCATTAAGATCATGTGCAGGTGTAACTTTCAAACATCCTGTTCCAAAGTCCATGGTCACGTATTCGTCTTCAATAACAGGAATTTCCCGGTTAATCAGCGGTACGAATACGGTTTTACCTTTCAGATGGGTATAACGCTCATCATTGGGGTTTACACAGATCGCAGCATCGGCCATGATCGTTTCCGGACGTGTAGTAGCGATGGTTAAAAAGTCGTCGCTTCCAGATACGGAATATTTGATATAATATAATTTTTGGTTAATTTCCTTACGGATTACCTCTTCATCAGAAACGGCTGTTTTACCTGCCGGATCCCAGTTTACCATACGAACACCACGATAAATCCTTCCTTTTTTATACAGGTGGATAAAACTGTCTATAACCGCTTCAGAAAGATCATCTTCCATGGTAAAACGGGTACGTTCCCAGTCGCAGCTGGCACCCAGTTTTTTAAGCTGTTCTAAGATGATGCCACCGTATTTCTCTTTCCATTCCCAGGCATACTTTAGAAAATCTTCCCTGCTCAGGTCTTTTTTACTGATCCCTCTTTCCTTAAGCATAGCTACAACCTTTGCTTCAGTAGCAATGGAAGCATGATCTGTTCCCGGTACCCAGCATGCATTTTTTCCCTGCATACGTGCCCTGCGGATCAGTACATCCTGGATGGTATTGTTAAGCATGTGCCCCATGTGCAGCACGCCGGTAACATTTGGCGGCGGAATGACTATGGTATACGGTTCACGCTCATCAGGTTCAGAATGAAAAAAGTTCTTTGACATCCAGTAGCTGTACCATTTATCTTCGGTTGCTGCCGGATCGTATTTTGTAGAAATGCTCATTATTTTGAAAAGTATCAGATTTTGTGGTAAAAATAATAATAAAATAGCATAAAGGACTTTTTACGCTCGAATTCCTTATTTTAAATGTTCCATCAGGTAATCTGTTACTTTCTGATAAAGATGTGCGCGGTCTCTGCCAATCACATTATGCTCATGACCTGGATAGATCATATAATCAACCTGAACGCCCTGATCAACGGCTTTCTTAACAAAATCTACAGAGTTCTGCTGCAACACTACCGGATCCTGCAATCCATGAATCAGCAGCAGTTTACCTTTTAAACGACTTACCTTACCGGCCAGGTCTGTAGCCGCATAACCTTCCGGGTTTTCCTTCGGCGTATCCATATAGCGCTCGGTATACATCACTTCATAAAACTGCCAGTTAATCACTGGTCCGCCCGCAACGGCAGCTTTAAATATCCCCGGATAACTCACCATAAAATCAACGGTATTGAAACCGCCAAAGCTCCAGCCAAACAGTCCCATCCTCGAAGAATCTGCATAAGGCAATCCTTTCAGGTAGTCAACAGCGGTAAGCATGTCTTCCATTTGCACATCACCAGCCTTGCGGAACATAGACTGCTCAAAAGCTTTACCCCTGTTGTCACTGCCGCGGGTATCTACCGTAAGTACCACATAACCCTGTTCGGCCATATACCTGAACCAGTAGTCACCGGCCCCAGAATTCCAGCTGTTGGTAATCAATTGGGCATGAGAACCGCCATACCAGTACACCACAACCGGGTACTTTTTTGTGCTGTCGTATCCCAAAGGTTTATATAAGCTGACATACAGATCATCACCGGTTTTATTTTTCAGTGTAAATATTTTGGCGCTTTCGGTTGCATAAGCAGCTAAAGGGTTTTCTGCCTGGTAAAGCGTCCTGGTTTTTAACGATGCCGTTTCAATGAAATCGATCACCCTGGGCTGATCCGGACTGCTGTAATTGTCCAGCACAGAATTTCCTGAACTGCTTACCTGCGTATTGTGCACCGCAAAACCTTTGGTAATGCGTTTAGATTTACCTGTTTTTAATGTTAAAGCATACAGGTTACGGGTAATTGGAGATTCATCTGTAGACACGTAATACAACTGATCGCCTTTGGCATTAAAATCCTTTACTTCCAGCACTTCCCAGTTTCCTTTGGTCAGCTGTTTTACAACCTTTCCATTCAGATCATACAAGTACAAGTGGTTCCACCCATCACGGTTACTTTGCCAGATAAATTTAGAAGGGTCATTTTTAAGGAACAGCATCGGTACCAACGGCTCTACGTATTTGTCGTCCTTTTCTTCAAACAGGGTCTTGATCAATGCACCGGTGGCGGCATTGTACTGATTCAGTTTCATGTGGTTCTGTTCCCGGTTCAATACCGCGATATAGATAAACTGATCATCCGGGCTCCACACAATATTGGTTAAATATTGTTCTGCAGGAAGTCCGGTTTGTAAATAAACAACCGCTTTGGTCTCTGCATTATAAACACCCACTGTTACTTCATGACTTTTATCTCCGGCCATGGGATATTTTATATTCACATTTTTAGCTGGTCTGCTGGTCCAGTCAATGATCGGATAATCGGCAACCATACTTTGATCCATCCTGTAAAAGGCAAGCTGTTTACCAGAATTGCTCCAAAAAGTACCTTTGGTAATGCCAAATTCATCACGGTGTACAGATGAAGCATAAACAATATCACTGCTTCCGTCTTTGGTTACCTGGTGCTGCTCAGAGCCTTTCGAAACGAACAGGTTAAACTGATCAAGGTAAGCTACAAAGCCAGCCTTACTTTCTTCCACATTGCTTTTGGCGGCAATGGTACGATCAACCAATACGCGATAGGTTTTTGCAGCATCATTAAAAGCTACTTTACCCTGGCTTAAATTTAAGATCCACTCTGGTCCTTTATTAAACTGGATGGGGATCATATTTTTCAGTGTATCCAGCTTCGCTGCTGCCAGCTTTTCATTTAACTGCCTAAGGGATAAGAAAGGTTGTTCTTCCTTAGATTTAAAATTGCCTTTTACCCATACCGGCTGATTGTTGATCCCTTTAAGGTATACATAATCTTCAGTTCCGTATATAAATTGCAGCTGCGACAAGTTTCTCGGTGCCAGTGTGGTACGTGAATTTGTCATGGCATCTTGCATGGTCAGCATCTTTTGCTGGGCAATACCGCAAAAGGCTGCAGACAATAGAGGTATGGAAATAATCAGTTTCTTTAGCATTCGGTTTTGTATTTTAAATGTCCAAACTTAGATAAAACTGCGTAACGATTTATAAGAATATTACCTTTACGCCGTGAAAAACTTTCTAATAGGTTTACTTTTTGCCATGTTATGGGCATCTGCATCTGTAGCCACTAAATTCGGTATCCAGTCTGCCCCGCCACTAATACTGGCCAATATCCGATTCTTCTTTGCCGGAATAGTCTTGCTTACTTACGCGTATGCCACAAAAAAAGATTCGTCCTTTCGCCTGCCAAATGGTAAAGAATGGAAACAGCTTTTCATCTTTGCGAGTTTAAATACAACCATCTATCTCGGCCTCTATGTATACTCCATGAAATATGCAGCTGCAGGTATCGGAAGTCTTTCTACCTCAACCACCCCATTGTTCATTGTCCTATTTTCTTCCTGGCTAATGGGAAGGCGTCCTTCTAAAGCAGAGATCTGGAGTATTGTTATCGGTATGGTTGGAATAGCGGTAGCTACCTATCCCCTGTTAAAAACCAGTAACACCACACTTACCGGGCTTTTGCTGCTTGGCTTAAGCATGATCTCCGTTTCTTTTGCCAGTGTTTATTATGCCCGTGTGGAATGGAAATTACCGAATCTGCTCATCAATGGCTGGCAGGTTACCATCGGGGGATTATCCCTTTTACCCATTACCCTTATTTTTAGTGATTTTTCTGAAGTCCACCCCGATGGCAGACTGTTATATTCTGTGTTGTGGTTAGGTCTCGCCGTTTCTGTAATCGGATTGATCTGCTGGTTCTATCTATTAAAGATAGATACTGTTAAAGCCTCACTGTACCTGTTTCTTTGTCCGCTTTTTGGGTTCCTTTACGCCTGGTGGCTGATGGACGAACCCATTACTTATTATACCTATGCCGGAACGCTGCTCGTCATCTTCGGACTATATCTTGGCCAGCGACAAAAATTCAAAAAGGTTGTAGAAGGATAGCTTTTTAAAACATTTTCATATTTATTGTGTGTACTGCACAATAATAAATGTTAAAATATGTTAAATACATATAAATAGCAAAAGACATGAAAACTGTAAATGTATCATCTGTAACCGTAGCTATCCTCAGAAAATTAGGTCTTGCCAAGATCTACTACTGGTTTAACAAGTAATATTTTTGGTAGAGAAGCTACCCGAAAAAAGGTAATCCGTACTTTTATCGCTTGATAAATTGAATTACCTATACATCAATTATTAACCATTTATGAATAAAATTAAATTGAAGAGCTATTTTGCTGCTTTGGGAATTGTTGCTGCCGGATTTTCTGCAAATGCTCAAACACCTGCTAAATTAATAGATCCTGCAAACATGGATCTTACCGTAAAGCCCGGTGATGATTTTTACAACTATGCCAGTGGAAACTGGATCAAAAACAACCCGGTACCTGCAAAAGAAACCCGCTGGGGAAGTTTTAATGAACTGAGGGATTTTAACAGCACAGCTGTTAGGGGCTTGGTTGAAGAAGCCTCCGCAGATCAATCTGCACCCGCAGGTTCTGTTAAAAAAAGAGTTGGCGATTTCTACGCCGCAGCGATGGACAGCTTAACCATTGAAAAACTAGGCTACTCTCCGATCAAAGCAGATCTTGAAAAAATAAAACAAATTAAAACAGTTGCCGGCGTTTTAGATCAGATTGCTTACATGCGCACTTCGGGCATTGGCGGACCTTTATTTGGATTTAGCGTAGGTCAGGACCGTAAAAATGCAACCAAATATCTCCCTCAATTGGGACAAGGCGGAACTACATTGCCTGATCGTGATTACTATTTGAAAGATGATAACAGAAGTGTAGCCATCCGCAATGCATACAGCACGTACATGACCACCCTTTTCAGCTTAACGGGTAGCTCTGCTGCCGATGCCGCTAAAAAAGCAGCTACGGTGCTTGCCCTTGAGACCAAACTTGCAGCTGCACAAATGTCAAGGCTGGAGATGCGTGACCCGTATAAAACTTATAACAAATTTACGGTTGCTGCGTTTAAAGCGACCACGCCAAACATCAACTGGACAGAAATGCTGACTAAGTTTAAGGTTGCTGGTCAGGATACGCTATTGGTTTCTGCTCCTGCTTTCTTTACCAGTGTTGATGGTTTGTTGAAAAGCGTTCCCGTGGCCGACTGGAAAACTTACCTGGAATGGAACCTGTTAAAAGGTGCTGCTTCTAATCTAAGTTCTCCATTTGTAAACGCCAGCTTTGTATTTAACCAGGCTCAAACCGGACAGAAAGTACAAACACCAAGATGGCAGAGAATGTCGTCTTTAACAGATGGAACGATCGGAGAATTGCTGGGCCAGCTTTATGTAGCGAAATATTTTAAGCCTGAAGCTAAAGCCAGGATGAATGAACTGATCAGTAATCTTAGAAAAGCATTTGAGATTCGCATTAAAGGTTTGGACTGGATGAGCGATGTAACCAAAGAAAAGGCTTTAGCCAAACTGAATGCTTTTGTGCCTAAGATCGGTTATCCTGATAAATGGAAAAACTACGATGGCCTTGTCATCAATAAAGGTACATACTTTCAAAATCTGCGCAATGCGGGTGCATGGGGATATAAAGAAATGATCGATCAGTTGGGTAAACCTGTTGACCGTACCCGTTTTGGAATGACCCCTCCTACGGTAAATGCCTATTACAGCCCGACTATGAACGAGATTGTGTTTCCTGCCGGAATCCTTCAATTCCCTTTCTTTGATCCGAAAGCAGATGATGCCGTAAACTATGGCGGTATTGGTGCAGTAATTGGTCATGAGATGTCTCATGGCTTTGACGATTCTGGAAGTCAGTATGATAAAGACGGAAACCTGCGAAACTGGTGGACTGATGAAGACAAGTCTAAATTTGACGCCAAGACCAAAGCATTAGGTGAGCAGTTTGATGCGTATACCGTATTGGATACCATTCATGTAATTGGTAAATTGACCATGGGTGAGAACATTGGCGATCTTGGTGGCTTAAATGCAGCTTATACCGCGTTTAAATTAACAAAACAAGGCCAGTCGAACGAGAAGATTGATGGCTTTACGCCAGACCAGCGCTTCTTCCTTTCATGGGCACAAGTGTGGAGAGGCAATATTTTGCCTGAAAGTGCAGCACAGCTGATTAAAACAGATCCGCATTCTCCGGGCCCTTACCGTACTATTGGCGCACCAGTGAATATGGATGCCTGGTATCAGGCATTTGATGTTAAACCCGGAGATAAATTATATAAGAAACCAGAAGATAGAATTAGAATGTGGTAACATTCCATTTGATCTTTTAAGAACAGGGGGAGCCAGAATTGGCTCCCCCTGGTTTGTTTATAAGATATTCACTAAAATTTACAGCCAACTCCTATCCCAACCAACCACGGTTTTATTTTTACATCTGCAGATATATTACTCAATGTTGTAGCAAGACCAGGATTTGCAGCCGGCGTTAAATTAGATGCATCAACAGTTGTTGTAGTAGATAAGAAGATCTTTTTCACATCTATATTCAAAAAGAACCTTTGACTTATATCGATATCAAGACCCGCCTGTGCAGCAAAAGCAAATTTGTCTTTATAGTCTACTGATTTTACCGTTGGTCCTTCATTCGCACTATAAAAAATAGTGTAATTAATACCTGCACCCAGGTAAGGATTAAATTTACCAACCGGATAATGGTATTGCAACGTTAGCGTAGGCGGCAATAACCATACTTTTCCCAAGTCTACATCAGCCGACGCGCCTGCACCAATTGCTGTAAGGTTTGATGATGTTGTACTCACTTTATGCCTGGTTGTTCCAAGAATCAGTTCAGCTGCAAAATGACGGTTAAGAAAGTAGGTAAAATCCAGTTCTGGTATAAATGAGTTCGAAATAGCTACATCGCCACCGATAACCCCAATCTCAGCACTTTCCTGCGGTATTACCGCGACTCCGCGCAGCCTGATTCTCCATTCATTCTTTGTTTCGGCAGTTTGGGCAAACACACCCATTCCCATAACCATTAACATTGCTAGTAAAAATAATCTTTTCATAATTAATTCATTTATTTAAAGCAAATCTATAGGCTGTAAGCGCTTGAAATAATGAGTTAGAACATTCAAAAAAGTGATATAAAACAAATTGCGGTAAAGTTGATCCAGTCGCCCAAAAATCACCAGAAACTCATAATTAAACAGAGATTCATGGAAGTATCTGAATTCAGTTAGATTAGCGTCATGAAAGTAGATATCTGGTCAGACGTACGTTGTCCGTTCTGTTATATAGGAAAAAGAAAGTTTGAGGCTGCCCTTGCGCAATTTGAACATAAAGATAAGGTTGAAGTAGAATGGCACAGTTTTGAACTGGATCCAAACGCGGAAACTATGCCCGGCGTTAGTCCGTATGATTACCTGGCCAAGCGCTACGGAAAATCCAGGGAATGGGCAGTTGAAACCCATCAACAGGTAGCACAGACCGCAGCAGCTGTTGGCTTAAAATTTAACTTCGACATCTCCGTAGTGGCCAATTCTTTTGATGCACACCGCCTCATCCAGCTTGCTAAAAGCAATGACCTGGGTGATGAAGTGGAAGAGCAGCTATTTGTAGCTTACTTTACCAGTGGAAAGGATATTAGCAACCACCAGACCCTCGTTGAAATTGGAACAGGCATTGGGCTCAATAAACTATCTATAGAGACTATGTTAAGCAGTGATGAATTTACTGATGAGGTTCGTTACGATGAACAGATGGCCCAAAATATAGGGATTCAGGGAGTACCCTTCTTTATCTTTAACCAAAAGCTGGCCGTATCGGGCGCACAGCCTCCTGAAACGTTTTTAGGTGCCATGAAACAGGTCTGGGAGAGTCAATAGTTACGCTCCCACTGAATATTGTTGCTGCAGCTTTTTACTGAGTTTACTGATTACCAATGCCCTTGAGGTATTGATGAGCTTCTTCAATTCATTGTCTGATGTCACTTCCAGGTTTTCCAGGGAGATCCAGTGCCGTTTGGCCAAATGGTACCCCTGACTAATCCCATCACGGGATACAAGGGCATCAAAATGATCCGGATCGCACTTAAGGGCCAAGCCGCCGCTATCTAAAGATGCAATCACAAAGATCTTTCCTTCAACCATAAAACACAGGTTATCCCCCCATTTCAGGTCTTCCGTAGTTCCCTTTAAACTCAGGCAAAAATCTCTAAATGTTTCAATATCCATATGTCAAAAATAATAATCAAAGATAAAATCATAACGCAGTTTTAGCTAAGTTTGTATGAAATGAATATCATCACCACAACGGCAGACGGATCAAATACCCTATACAATGAACAGATTGGAGAGCATTACCATTCTAAGCATGGCGCCCTGCAAGAAAGCAAACATGTATTTGTTGATGCCGGCTTAAAGCACGTGATCGCCCAATCTGCCAACTCTGAAGTATCCGTTTTAGAAATTGGCTTTGGTACAGGTCTCAATTTTTTGCTGACTGCGGCACATTGCGCAGAACAAAACACCAGGCTTTTATATACCGCTTTAGAGGCTTTTCCGCTTACGCTGGAAGAACTGCAATCTACAGGTTATAGCAATTATGTGCCCCAAACATTGTGGGACAGCCTGATTGAAAATTATGGGAAGACTTTACAGCAGTCTGTTGAGCTTGTAGCCGGACAACAGCTGAGGATCCTGCATACCTACCTGCACCGCTTCCAGACCGACCAACGCTTTGACCTGGTTTATTTTGATGCATTTTCTGTGCAGCATCAACCAGAAATGTGGACCGATGAGATCATTGCACACACCTGCCAGTTTATTAAACCAGGCGGTACTTTTGTAACGTATGCCATTACCGGAAAACTTAAACGCGCATTAAAAAGTATTGGTTTTACCATAGAAAAACTTCCGGGAGCACCCGGCAAAAGGGAAATGCTGCGGGCTACAAAAAATACTGCCGAATATTTATCAGCAGATATTAACACTGAATCTTAATTATCAGTAAATTAGATCATCAATACCTAAAACCATGAAATACCTGATCACCACCTTATTTCTTCTTTGCTTTGCCGTTTGTGCCAATGCGCAGCAAAGTGTTAAAAAAGACACCGTTGCTGCGTCCGCCATCAAGCCTCAAATTGTAGAAACGGCCTGCGGAGAATGCATGTTTAAATTGAAAGGCAGCGATTGTGACCTGGCTGTCCGCATTAACGGAAGAGCTTACTTTGTTGACGGCACCTCCATTGATGACCACGGTGATGCCCATGCCAAAGACGGCTTTTGCAATGCGGTACGCAAAGCAGAAGTGGTAGGAAAAGTAGTTGATGGCCGCTTTAAGGCCACCTCGTTCAAACTACTGCCCGATAAAAAACCGTAACTACTCGTACCTCAACGCCTCTATTGGATCTAACCCGGATGCCTTAAGTGCCGGATAGTAACCGAAGAATATTCCGGTTACGGCACACACCAGGAAGGATATAATGATCGAAAATTCTGAAATGACCGTTGGCCAGTTCAGTGCTGCGGGTATGATCAATGCTGCAGAGATGCCCAAAATTACGCCGATTACCCCCCCGGTAATACTGATCATGATCGCTTCGATTAAAAACTGCAGCAGAATATCTATTCCCCTTGCACCGATAGACATCCTCAACCCAATTTCACGGGTCCTTTCTGTTACCGATACATACATGATGTTCATGATCCCTATTCCGCCAATTACCAAAGAGATACTCGCAACGGCAGTTAACAGTGCAGTCATCATACTGCTTGTGGAGTTCATCATGGTCATTAATTCTGCCTGCGTCCGTACCTGAAAATCATTTTCTTCGTCGTTCCTCAGCCGGTGGGTTTCTCTCAGTGTAGCATTTACCTCATCTACCGCCGCATCAGAAGCATCTTCGCGTACCGCAGACGCATAGATCTGGTTAAAGTAAATGGACGACAATACCCTTTTCTGTATCGTAGTATAAGGTGCAATAATAATATCATCCTGGTCCTGACCAAAATTACTCTGGCCTTTTGGGGTAAGCACCCCAATAACCTGGAAAGGGATCTTTCCGAAACGGATGATCTTTCCGAGCGGACTTTCTCCATTTGGAAACAGGTTATCTACCACGGTTTTACCCAAAAGGCATACTTTGGCTGATGAACGCACATCTTCATCAGAAAACAAGATCCCTTCTTTAACGGATAGCTTTCTAATTTCCAGGTACTCTGGCGCTACCCCCTGCATGGAAGTGGGCCAGTTGGATGCTCCGCTGATGGCCTGACCGCTGGATGATGCAAGCGGAGATATCTTGTCAATATCCGGGGCATTTTTTCTGAGCGCATCCACATCGGCAATGGTCAGCGTTTTTAAGCTGCTTCCCATCATCCGCGCTCCGCCCGGCTCATTACTTTGAGGCATGATCGTAATCATATTGGAACCCATACTGGAAAGAGACTCACTAATACTTTGTTTAGATCCTTCACCGATAGACATCATGGTAATTACAGAGGCAACGCCGATAATAATACCCAGCATAGTTAATAATGCCCGTAATTTATTACGCTGCAATGCCCGTAGTGCCAATCTGATTAAATTTACTAATTTCATAATTTCAGGAATTTATAGTCGTCGGGTTCAATTAATAATCGTCCGATTCGGGTAATGAAGCCAGGGCTTCTTTGGCAGACCGGCGATCTGTATTTTGGGTGTCTTTTTGTACTTTTCCATCACGCAGCATCACCGTTCTGCTGCTAAACGACGCGATATCCGGCTCATGGGTAACAAAGACAATTGTTTTTCCGTTCTGGTTCAGTTCCTGCATCAGCGACATGATCTCATAAGAGGTCCGCGTATCCAGGTTTCCTGTAGCCTCATCGGCCAGGATCATTACAGGTTCATTGACCAGTGCCCTTGCTATGGCTACACGCTGCTGCTGACCACCAGATAACTGGTTTGGCGTATGATCAAACCGTCCATCCAGCTTAACGGCCTGCAAAGCCGCAATGGCCCGTTCCTTTCTTTCTTTTGTTCCTATTGTAGGATTGTAAAGTAAAGGCAGTTCCACGTTTTCAAGGGCTGATGTTCTTGGCAACAGGTTATAGGCCTGGAATACAAATCCAATCTTGGTATTTCTAAGCCTGGCCAGTTCATCCCTCGATAATTCTTTTACATTTACACGATCCAGCAAATACGTGCCGTCTGTCGGTTTATCCAGGCAGCCCAGCATATTCAGTAAAGTAGTTTTGCCAGATCCGCTGCTGCCCATGATCGTTACAAACTCACCGGCATTCACATCAAACGACACGCCTTTTAATGCCCTCACAATTTCAGTACCCATGATAAACTCCCGTTTAACATTCTGGATCTCAAGAATTTTCTCGTTCATTATTTCCTCCCCGGTCTTTTAGGCATAAATGGACTGGAAGCTGCTGCTGCCGGAGTACCTGATGCCCCGCCTTCTATGCCGGTAACGATAATATCATTAGCCGTGATGCCGCCAAGTACCTCTACATGGGTGTTGTTATTTAAACCGGTCTTAATTTGCTTTTGGACCAGTTTGGTATCCTGTAAAACCCAAACATATTCCGTTCCGGGGCCCGGCCGTTTCTTATTCTGATCTGCAATGATCTCATAATTTTTTAACAGCGCAGAATCGGGATTAAATTTTAATGCCTGCGCCGAAACCAATAAGGCATCGTTAACCTCTTTGGTATAGATCATAATATTGGCGGTCATACCCGGCTTTAATTTCTTATCGTCATTGGGTGCATCAATAAGCGTAGAATAGGTAACTACATTTGATGAGATTGACGGCTGCAGCCGAATCTCCTTCACCGATCCTTTAAAGGTATCATCTATAAAAGCATCAACCGTAAAGGTAGCCCGTTGTCCCTTTAATACTGTACCAATATCGGCCTCATCCACTTTGGCCTGTACCTGCATTTTGGTAATGTCTTTGGCTATGGTAAAGATGGTTGGTGTATTAAAGCTGGCAGCAACGGTTTGGCCAATACTTACACTTCTGCCAAGCACAACCCCATCAATTGGCGAATAGATCTGGGTAAAGGAAAGATTTCGCTCCGCAGACCGCAGTTGTGCCTTTACATTACTCACATTTGCCGTGGCTACCTGGTAGGTGTTTAAAGCGAGGTCATATTCTGCCTTACTGATCGAACCGGTTTCATACAATTGTTTTTGTCTGCTGAAATTTGCAGCCTGGTACTTTTCATTACTCTGCGCTTGTGCAACACTGGCCTTTGCCTGGTCTACCGTAGCCTGGATCAATGTTTTATCCAGTTCGGCAAGCAGCTGTCCCTTCTTAACGGTTGAATTAAAATCTGCATACAATGCAGATATGGTACCGGATACCTGTGTACCTATAATGACGGTATCAACCGGCTGAACCGTTCCTGTGGCCGTTACGCTGGTAAAGATATTGCCGGTTTCCGGTTTTTCTGTAGTCAACGTAACTGGCTGTTCTTTGGTTCTTAAAAAGAAATACCATACCAGGGCAAGTACTACAAGGATGGAGGCAATGATTAAAATGGTTTTTTTCATGACTTATAATTTAATAGGTACACCGAGGTAAAATTCATAGATCCGGGTTGATAGCGCGGCATTGTATTTAGCCTGTATATAAGATTGCATAGCCTGCACATACAGGTTCCTTTGCTGGTAAAAATCAACAATATTAGCTGCCCCAATTTTTAATTCCTGGTTGGCAATCCGGTACACTTCTGCATTGTATTTAAGTTGCTCTATGGCCGACAAGTATTGCTCCTGAGAATTTTTAAAATTGATAAAGGCACTTTCTGTAGTTAGGGATAGTGTTGTCTTTGCATTTTCAAGTGCCAGTTTGGATTGCTCCAATGCTATTTTAGCTTTGGCTACATTCGTTTTATTCTGACGTTTGGTAAAGATTGGAATGGACAGGTTAATGCCGGCCTGCTGATAAAAATTATTATCAAATTGCCGGAATGCATTGTAGGTCGGGTCATTGGCATAACTCGTTCCAATGCCTGCGCCCAAAGATAAAGTAGGTAAGTATCCGGATTTTGCCTTATTCACCTCCAGGTCTGAGATGCTGACACCCAGTTCGGCATTTTTGATTTCCGGACGGTTCTGCAGCGCATACGTTTGTACTTCGGCCAGGCTGGGCACATTTTGTGCACTAATGATCGTATCTGGCTTAACCACATCGAAATTTTGCTGGGAAGGCAACTGAAGCAGCTGCTTTAGCGTGATCTTATCCTGCCGTTCGGCATTCTCTGCCGCAGTTAGATTATAGCGATCACCAGCAAGCTGGGCTTCAAATTGTGCTACATCCTTTCTTGCTACCGAACCAGCTGCAAACTGACGTTTGGCCTGCTCCAGTTGTGCTGTGGAGGTACTAACCAGATCTTTGTTGTAAATGATACTTTCTTTATCCAGCAGAATGTTCAGGTAAGCCTGGGTAATTTGTAAGGTGATGTCATTTTCACTTTCCAGGATGCTGTAATTTGCAGACTGGATAGAAAGGTCCTTTTGCCTGATATCGGTTTTGAGATAACCGCCCTGATATAATGTCCATGCTGAACTTAATCCGTACGATCCGGATGAATTCAATGCAGCCGTTGATCCGCTTGTATTCCGGTTGTAATGGTTAAAGGATTGTGAGGCGGAGCCATACAGATCCGGAAGCTGTGCTGATCTGGCCAGCAGCTGGTCTTGTTCTGCACTTTGCTTATCCAACCGGAGTTCCTTAAGCTGAATGTTATTGCTCTTCGCAAATTCAAGGCAGCTGGCCAGGTCCCACACATTTGGGAATACCCTGGCGGTAGTATCCTGGCTGTACCCTTTTAGGGTAGTAAAACCAAACAGCAGCAAAAGCAGGATTTTAATTCTTAATTTTGACATATACTGCATTTAAAATTCGTTGTTAACTGATCAAAACAACAGTTATCCAACCATTTAAAAAAACGAAATAGACCAGTTAGCAAAACACACCGACGGAACGTAAGTTTGAGCCGACGGAAATATTTGCACATATCTAGGTGTGTTCATTACCTTGTACACGTCTTAAACTGCATAATTTTAACACAGATGGTCGCAATAAAAAGCCGCTCCTACATTACCGTATTGCTCCACACCTTGTTGTGGATGCTATTCGCATTTATACTTTTGTTTTACCAGCCCTTATCCTGGGATATTGCGCTACCCTACCAGTTTTGGGTTAAGCAAAGCTGTATACTGATGCTGTTGGTCTTTATATTTTATTTGAACAGCACGATCTTTGTTCCGCAGCTGCTGATGAAAAACAGGAACCTGGTTTTTGTATTGATCATTTTCGGCATCTCCCTCCTGGCAGGGCCATTGGTTAAAGTGGTTGATGAAGCCTTAAACTTACCTGAACTTATGCAGCAGTCTTTTAGTAAGGCTGGCTTTCAGAGACCGCCAAGAAGAGGCGACCGGCTGGATCTTTTTCTGCTCATGATGACCCTGCTTATCGTTGGCATCAGCACCAGCGTAACCTTAATTCAACGCTGGCAGACGAACAAGCAGGAAGGTGAAGCCCTTGAAAAGGAAAAGATCGCTTCCGAACTTTCATTCTTAAAGGCACAGATCAATCCGCATTTCTTTTTCAATACTTTAAATAACATATATGCGCTAACGCATATCGATATTGAGACTTCTCGGATGGCCTTACACAAGTTATCAAGGATGATGCGCTACCTTTTGTATGATACACAGGCCGGAATTACACCACTAAGCAAAGAGGTTTTTTTTATTGTAGATTATATTGAACTCATGAAACTGCGTTTAAATGAATTTACAGAAGTTACGTTTAACGAGCCAATAGTACAATCTGACGTACAAATTGCACCCATGCTGTTTCTGCCTTATATTGAGAACGCATTTAAGCACGGGGTAAGCACCACAGAGCCCTCTCATATTTTTATTCATTTGGCATTGGATGGAAACCGTTTAAAAATGACCGTAAAAAATGCGATCTTCAATGCGCATGCGGCAACAGCAGATGAGTATGGAGGTATTGGTTTAATGAACACCAAAAGAAGACTCGACCTCCTGTACCCGGGTAAACATAGTTTCTCGGCGCATCATGCAAAAGACACCAATGAGTTTATTGTTCAATTAGAAATTGTTCTTGATGATAATTAATTGTATTGCCATAGATGACGAGCCATTGGCCCTGGGACTAATTTGTAGCTTCATTGAAAAGACCCCTTTTTTAAAATTAGCCGGAAGTTTTTCAAGCGGACTAAAGGCAATGGAGATGATCCAGCAGGAACAGACCGATCTTATTTTCTTAGACATCCAAATGCCAGACCTGAATGGTGTGGAACTTGCCAGGCTCATCCACAATGGAAACCAGCAAAACCATCCCCGGATTATTTTTACTACAGCTTTTAACAACTTTGCCATTGATGGTTATCGTGTAGATGCACTTGATTACTTATTAAAGCCCTTTAATTATGAAGAATTTTTAAGAGCCTCCAATAAAGCTGTAGCTTATTATGAATTGCTGAACCAGGCCCAGCCTCAACAACCTGCTGCCCCACAAAGTGAAGATTTTATCTTTATAAAGGTAGAATACCAGCACATCAAAGTTGCACTGAGCGACATCCTGTTTATAGAAGGTTTAAAGGATTATGCGAAGATCTATCTCGCCAGCGATCCGAAACCCATACTTTCCCTGATCACCCTAAAGGCTTTGGAAGAAAAACTTCCTGTAAAGAGATTTATGAGGGTACACCGCTCTTTCATTATATCGCTGGAAAAGATTACTGCCATCACTAAAAATGCCGTTCAGGTTGGAAATGTGACCATCAATGTTGGAGATCAATACAAAGACGCTTTAAAACAATTTTTAAGTCAGTGGTTGTAATTAAAATACATGTTCATCCTATCCGGGCATGAACATGTATTAACCTAAATTATTTTTGTATTATGCGTATTAAGAGCTTTTACAAGGCTTCAAATATCTTTAATGTACTTTTATATACAAAGGGCAATACCAAACATCCGTAAACTGTAAAGTTTAACACACTTTATGAACGGTTTTATTTCTCCTGACAGATCTAAACACAACACAAACAACATATAATTCTGTAATGCACTTTATTTTAAAAAGCAGCTTATATTATTTGAAACTCCTTGACAGTTAAGCTATTTTGATTATTTTTGCAGCTTGATTTTCAGCTGCCTAAAGTTGAACACAGCCAAATATTTAACTGAATGACTACTTTTAAAATACCTGAACTGGACAAAATGGATGTCCGTATATTAGAGCTTTTACAGCAAAACGGAGATTATACACCCAGGCAGCTCGGCGCTCTTTTAAACAAATCGCATACTGCGATCTATGACCGGATCCGCGCGCTTAAGCAAAAAGAATATATCCGCTATTCAGTAACCGTAAACAAACAAAAGATCCCTAACCTGCTTACCGTTTACACCCAGGTTCAGCTGAATGAACACTCTTCCAATGCACTTGATGTTTTTCAGGAAATGGTTACTGATTTTGAAGAAGTAATGGAATGCTACCACATGACAGGAAGCTATGATTTTAAATTGAAGATCATTGTACCTGATATGGCAGCATACAACCAGTTTTTAAGAACCAGACTATCGGCCATTCCAAACCTTGGCGCCGTAGAAAGCTATTTCGTAATAGCCGAGCACAAACATGAAACCGCTTTAAAACTCGGCTAGCTAAACGATGAGCCCATGCAGAGTTATTTTGAGATCAAAGGTTTGGTTGATCATTCGTAATTTTAACTGCTGCAATTTATAATTACAAATTAAGGACGAAAGGAAACTGCTGTGCTGTTATTTTTGTTTAATAGCAAATTCTTTATTTAATTCCTAAACCGTACTTATATATGATGAAACAAAGAAAATTAGGAAATACCGATCTGCTGGTATATCCAATAACATTTGGCGGAAACGTTTTTGGCTGGACCATAGATGAAAGCAAGTCGTTCGAGATATTAAATGGGTTTACCGAAGCCGGTTTTAACTTCATAGATACCGCCGATGTATATTCTGCATGGAAACCCGGAAATGGGGGCGGCGAATCTGAAAAGATCATCGGTAACTGGATGCACGAAAAGAAAAACCGCGGGGAGATCATTCTGGCAACTAAAGTAGGTTCGCCAATGGGCCCGGGTAAGAAAGGTCTGGCAAAAAAATACATTTTACAGGCTGTTGAAGATTCTTTGAGAAGGCTAAAAACAGACTATATTGATCTTTACCAGTCACACTATGACGATCCTGAAACCCCGGTTCAGGAAACTTTAGAAGCCTATGACCAACTGATCAAAGAAGGAAAGGTTAGGTGGATCGGCGCCTCTAATTTTTCTGCAGAACGTTTAAAGGAATCGCTGGAAACCTCAGAAAAACTGGGCCTGCCAAAGTATCAAACTTTTCAACCGGAGTATAACCTGTACAAGCGCGAAGATTATGAAAAGAATTTTGAGCAGCTTGTTTCTGACAATCAATTGGGTGTAATTAACTATTATGCATTGGCAAGTGGCTTTTTAACTGGCAAATACCGTTCTGATGCTGACCTGAATAAAAGTCAGCGTGGCGGGGGAATGAAAACCTACATGAACGACAGAGGCTTTAAAATACTGAAAGCGCTCGATCAGGTTTCTGAACAATATGCATCAAATCCTGCAAGTGTAGCCCTGGCATGGTTGATTGCCCGCCCCTCAATTACCGCACCTATTGCGAGCGTAACGAACTTAAACCAGTTAAAAGACCTGGTTAAGGCGGCTTCGTTGAAACTAAATACTGAAGACATCGCTATCCTGGATCAGGCAAGCGATTGGAAATAATGTGCGTATATCGTGTAAAATAAAAACAAATGCCTCGCTGGATATATTTGGCAGGGCATTTGTTTTTGTATAAATTACACCATAAAAATACAGGTTCCAGCAGATGAACAATATTTCTCTTCCTTTTTACACCAAACTTGCCATGGTGTTATTTTCAATCATTTGTTTAGGATACCTGGCTATAATTGGCCAAACGATTCTTGCACCATTGCTTACCTCTTTTCTGTTGGCTTTACTGTTGCTTCCGTTGGCCAATTACATGGAGCATAAACTTCGCTTTAAGCGGAGCATAGCCTCCATTATTGCCGTAGTGATCATGATTGCATTTATTTCAGGCATCATGTATTTTTTAGGCAATCAGCTTACTGATCTTTGGGCAGATTGGCCACTGCTTAAAAAACAGGCAGAAACTTCTTTCCATGATGTACAGCACTGGATCTCCAACACGTTTCATATCAACACAAAAAAACAAATTGATTATTTACAAAATAGCGCAACCAGTGCGCTTGCAACCAGTGCTACCGTATTGGGTGCAACGTTACTGACCGTATCCTCTACCCTGCTCTTTCTTTCTTTCCTGTTGTTATTTACATTTTTCATTCTTAATTACAGAAGGGTGCTTTTTAGTTTTTTAACGTCTGTATTTGAAGAGCAGCACAAAGAAAAAGTTAGCGAGATTGTGGTCCGTATTCAATACATTATTAAAAAATACATTACCGGGCTATTCTTACAAATGATCATCGTTACCGCAATGATGGTTTTTGTCTTGTGGATCCTTGATGTTAAATATGCGATATTATTGGGTTTAGTAGCCGGCATCTTCAACATTATACCATATATCGGGATTTTTAGTGCACTGCTGATCAGCGTTCTGATCACTTTTGCCACTGCAGGGGCCGCAAAGGTATTGCTCGTCGTGGTCGCATTTGTTGGTGTACATGCCCTTGATGGTAACGTACTGATGCCGCTTGTAGTGGGTTCTAAAGTAAAGATCAATGCCCTGTTTGCATTTATAGGCATTGTGGTAGGTGAAATGGTTTGGGGCATTTCTGGTATGTTCCTCTGTATTCCATATCTGGCCATGTTAAAGATCATATTTGATCGCGTTGATCCGTTAAAACCCTGGGGTATTTTACTTGGTGGTGAAGATAAACCGCATAAAAAACGGAAGATCTACCACATTACAAAGACGCTTAAACTCGAAGAAAAGGAATAATACCTATATCAATGCCCGAAAACAGATCTCCCCATATTTTAAATACCTCGGCCAATTTGCTGGGATTATGCTTTGTGGTATTAACATCCATAAAAGTTTCTAAAATGGAAGACAGTTCTATTATTGATGAAACTACGGCTTTGGCGATTATCCTGTTTATGACCAGCTGTATCCTATCCTTCCTGGCAATGAGAAAGAAAGACAACTCCAACTATAAACTGGAAAAGGCTGCCGACTTCATTTTTTTAAGCGGATTGGTTGTCCTTTTTTTAACCACAATGATCGTTACCTTTGATTTTATAATTTAATAACCGATGCCAAACAATATACCTCCAATTACTGCTGCCGACCCTTCTTCAGCCTTCACCAGGCTGTTAACTGTTTTAGATACCCTGAGAACAGAATGTCCCTGGGATAAGAAACAAACTATGGAAACCCTGCGCCACTTAACCATCGAAGAGACCTATGAGCTTTCTGATGCGATACTGGAAGGCGACCTGAATGAAGTAAAGAAAGAGCTGGGAGATGTAATGATGCACCTGGTATTTTATGCACGCATTGCGTCAGAGACGAATGATTTCACCATTGTTGATGTATTGAACAGCGTGTGCGACAAGCTGATTAGCAGACATCCCCATATTTATGGCGATGTAGAGGTTTTAGATGAGCACGATGTAAAACGGAATTGGGAAAAGCTGAAACTTAAAGAAGGCAACAAATCTGTATTGGCCGGTGTACCTAAAGGCTTGCCATCATTGGTAAAAGCAAGCCGCATTCAGGAAAAAGCTCGTGGAGTTGGTTTTGACTGGGACAATAAAGAGCAGGTTTGGGAAAAGGTTGAAGAAGAACTGCAGGAATTTAAAGAGGAGTATAATGTTGCCGGCAATAGCACCATTGACCTTGAAAAGGCTGAAGCTGAATTTGGCGACCTCCTGTTCTCCTTGATCAATTATGCCCGTTTTATAGATATCAATCCGGAAAATGCCTTAGAGAAAACCAATAAAAAATTCATCAAACGCTTTCAGTACCTTGAGAACAAAGCAAAGGAGAACGGTAAGGCACTGCAGGACATGACCCTAGCTGAAATGGATATTTACTGGAATGAAGCGAAGACGTTATAGTCTGCCGCTTAACCGTGTTTCTTTTTCATGGTCATTTTAGCCTTCTGGCCAATGCCATAGTTATAATCCTTGGTGTTACTTTCCTTCTTATCATGAAAAGCACCACCTCCCTTAGGATTATCAGCAGATTCTTTTACAGTTTTAACTTTATTTCCTGCAGATTTTGCCGCTTTATCAATAACAAGATCTTCCGGAAGATCCATCACCGGGATTTTAACCCCTATGGATTGCTCAATTTTCCTTACATCAACCAGTTCCATATCTGTTGCAAAACTAATTGCCGCAACTTCTTCTGCTCCGGTCTTAACGATCCTGCTTAAGAAAGTTTCTTTATTCTCCGGAATCTCAAAATGAAATAAGAATGGAATGCCTGAAAGGTCTATGTTAGACGTTCCCTCATTGGCCACGATCAGGATCCTGGCCTCTGGTGTGTCTTTAAAATCTTCAATATGGTCAAAACCTTCTTCATCAAAAAATAGTGGATTCAGAACAGACACCTCGTTAGCATGGCGTGAAAACAATGCCTTACCAAGCTTTTGTGCCGTTAAGCGGGTATTTACAAAGACAACAACCTGATCAAATACTTCATCATCCCTAAGCAGGAGATTCAATAGATTGATCTTTGTTTTAAAATTTGGAACCTGGTATAACATCAGGTCGTGCGTTTCTGCTTTACGTTCGCCCAGTTCATCCACTTCCAGTGTAGTCGGAAAGTTCATAAACTGATCAATCATGTTATTCAGTTTCTCATGTACTACAGTAGTAAATACCAAATGCTGGCATTTACCGGCACTTCTGGCCAGCTCACACACGGGCAGCTGCATGCCTTGTTTTACAATTTGTTCTGCGTCATCCACAATGAACATCTGCAGCTTACTCAAATTTAAGCCCAGCTTAAGGTAAACTGCACGCGCACGCGTTGGCAGTGCAACTACAATATCAACGCCATCAGAAAGGTCGTTCACTTCGGTTTCCATCCCTCCGGTTCCATACAATCCGATAATCCGAAGGTTTCTGTTCTTACTTAACAGGAGAAATTCTTCAATAACGGCAAGCGCACGTTCTTTATCCGGTACCAGGATCAATACCTTTGGCGCTTCGTCATCTCCATATTTTAAGCGCATTAGAACACCAAGCACATAATTTGTCGTTTTACCAGCACCTTCCGGTGCAACAGCAATGAGATCCTGTCCGCCAATGATCCGGCTCATGGTTTTTGCCTGGATCTCTTTTGCAGAGATGTATCCGGCATCAGTCATCGCTGTAACCAGTTGCTTGCTTAGTTTTAATTTATCTAATGACACTTTTCCTGTATTTAATTATAATTCGCAAATTTACGCATTAAGTCGCTAATATTTCCGTAGTTCCCAATCATCTGAACAATTATATCTCATTACGTTTAGACTTAACGGGATTTTCATGTTAATTTTATAGGTATTATATAGTTTTGCCACAGACCACAACAGCCCTTTAAAATATGGAGAACAGGAGAACGTTTATTAAAAAAGCATCTGTATTAACCGGGGCTCTTGGTGTTGCCGGAATAATGCCGGCATCCATACAAAGGGCATTGGCTATTGACCCTGCTCCGGGATCAACCTTTGAGGATGCGGAGCATGTGGTTTTTCTAATGCAGGAAAACCGCTCTTTTGACCATGCCTTTGGAACGTTAAGGGGAGTCAGGGGCTTCAATGATCCCAGGGCAATCACCTTAACCAATCGTTATCCGGTTTGGCTTCAAAGCAATAAAAAAGGTGAAACCTATGCACCTTTCCGGCTAAACATTAAAGATACGAAGTCAACATGGATGAGTGCGCTCCCTCACTCCTGGGAAAACCAGGTGGATGCCCGGAACAATGGTGATTTTAATGGCTGGCTGGATTCAAAAAGATCCGGCAATAAAGAATATTCAGAACTCCCGTTAACCCTGGGGTATTACAACCGGGAAGATATCCCTTTCTATTACGCACTGGCAGATGCATTTACAGTTTGTGATCATAATTTTTGCTCGTCACTTACGGGCACCAGCCCAAACAGGTGCTACTTCTGGACGGGTAAGATCAAAGAAGAACAAACATCAGCGTCTAAAGCCCATTTATCTAATGGGGATATTGATGGTTCTGAACGCGTATCCTGGGGTACTTTCCCCGAACGCCTGTCTGCACATAATATCGATTGGAAGATCTATCAAAATGAATTAAGTGTTGGTGTCGGTTTTGAAAATGAAGAAGACGATTGGCTGGCAAACTTTACAGACAATACGCTTGAATTTTTTAAGCAGTATCACGTTAAAAGACATCCGGCACACCTCATCCACCTAAAAAAGGCAGTTATTGAATTGGAGAACAAGATTAAGGTGAAGCCTGATGTTAAATTACAGTCTACCCTTGATGCCATTAAAAAGGACATTACATTTCTCGAAAATAACCCGCTGGAATCATTGACACCTGGGCAGCAGGACCTGCATAAAAGGGCTTTTGTGACCAATATCAATGACCCGGATTACCATGCTCTGGAATCCATGACCTATATGGATAAAGGTATAGAAAGAACAGCAAAGATACCAAAAGGCGATGTGCTGCACCAGTTTCGCACTGATGTTGATGCGGGTAAACTGCCCGCTGTTTCCTGGCTTGTGGCTTCTAATAATTTTTCTGATCACCCAAGTGCACCATGGTATGGGGCATGGTATCTGTCTGAAGCGATTGACATATTGACTAAAAATCCTGAAGTCTGGAAGAAGACAATTTTTGTGCTTACTTATGATGAAAATGATGGTTATTTTGATCATCTGCCTCCGTATTCTGCACCAAATCCAAAAGATCCATCAACTGGTCTGGTTTCAAAGTCGCTCGATGTTACAGCAGAATATATTACTAAAGACCAAAGTGAAAGAGAAAGTACAATTGGCTTAGGATTTAGGGTACCAATGGTGGTCGTATCTCCGTGGACAAGGGGTGGCTATGTCAATTCGCAGGTGTTTGACCACACTTCTTCCATCCAGTTCCTGGAAAGTTTTTTAAGTAAAAAAACGGGCAAGAACATCCAGGAAGATAACATCACTTCATGGCGCCGCAGCTTATGCGGCGACCTTACCTCAGTGTTCAGGCCGTATAACGGTGAAAAGATTGACCTTCCAAAAACAATAGAAAAAAAGCCTTTCATAGCAGATATCCATAAAGCAAAATTCGCCAGGGTTCCAGACAATTTTAAGTTGCTAAATGAGGCTGCTATCGCTGAAATTCTTAAAAACCCAAAAGGCAATATCCATTTACCCCAGCAGGAAAAAGGTATTAAACCGGCCAATACGATCCCATACGAAATTTACGCTCATGGCGGCTTGTTGGCCAAAGATCAGTTTAAAATTTACTTTAGTGCAGGAACACGGTTTTTTGGAAAGGCAAGCAGCGGGGTTGGTTTTAATGTATATAGTCCTGAAAAGAACTGGTCATTTACCGCTGATGCCGGCGACACCATCAATTACGTGTGGCCCTTAAATATTTTTAAAAATGGGCTTTATGATTTAAAAGTGTATAGCGTAAATGGTTTTTACAGGAGATACAGTGGAAACACAAATGATCCGGCAGTTGAGATTTCTTTAATCTATCAAAGCGATTTTGCAGACAGTAAGAAATTAACAGGAAATATATTGCTCCATATTAAGCGTACAGCTAAAGGTGAAGCTTTTAAACTCGCGATAAATGACAATGCTTACGGAACTTCGGTTAAGGAAGCTACATTGAAAAAGGATATGCAGGAACTTACCATTCCCATTGATTTAAAAAGCAGCCACCATTGGTATGATTTTACAGTTGGCGTCAAAGATTATCCGATGTTCGTACAGCAGTTTGCAGGACATGTTGAACATGGAACAACGAGTTTTACAGATCCATTAATGGGAAACGGAGGTATCTGATTATTCTTCATTTACAGATCATTAATTTTTGAAACAGAAAGTCCGGTTATTTGAGCGATCTTAGTAATGGCCATTCCTTCAGCTTTTAATTTTGAAGCGACCTCAATTTTACCTTCAAGCCTGCCTTCCAATTTTCCTTCAAGCTTATACGCTTCTCCAATACTAAAATTATCGCGCTCAACTTTCAGGCGCCTTTGATATTCAGTCATTTCATTTTGATTTAAGCTGCCAATTTTGAGTCATAGTACCTAACGATCCTCTATTAAAGATCACTAATTTTCGAAACAGAAAATCCAGTTATTTGAGCGATCTTAGTAATGGTCATTCCTTCAGCTTTTAATTTTGAAGCGATCTCAATTTTACCTTCAAGCCTGCCTTCCAATTTTCCTTCAAGCTTATACGCTTCTCCAATACTAAAATTATCGCGCTCAACTTTCAGGCGCCTTTGATATTCAGTCATTTCATTTTGATTTAAGCTGCCAATTTTGGCAATGGTATATAATTTAACGAATTCTTCTCTATTCATAAGGGATACGGGAATTTGATCCATTGCGTTTAAATTATTTAACATAAATAACCATTTATCCTGCAAGGTCTTCAGTTCATGTATTCGCTTTCTGAACTTTGGCATCTCAATAAAGATATATGCCAGCTTCGAATAAAATGGTTTCTTCGTATAAGTATCCATCAGCATGATGTGATGAAAGTAACGGTCTTTGGGAGTATCATCAAAACAAAAATCCATGACCGCAACCAAATAAACCTCTGTAAGCAAGTAATCCCAGCCAGATTTCACCGAGATCCCCTGTTCCTGAATAAGTGCAGCAGTGTAAAAGATGCTGCGGTCTTTAAAATACAGGGGCTTTGCCTTTTGCATTTCGACAATAAATTTCTCTCCATTTTCTCCTGTGCAATATAGGTCAAATAAGGTTTTTCGATAGGCATGCTTCGGACCGCGGTGCTCCAAATTACCATACTCCAAACTCCGGATCACTTTATGTCCCTTAAAAATGCTGTTCAGAAAATCGATCAGCAAATCCTTGTTTCCAAAATAGTGCTTAAAGCCAAAATCTGAATACGGATCAATGTATTCCGGGATCAATGGCGCAGGAAGATTAAGCTGTTTTTTCATATACTTACCATGCAACATTAGGCAGTATTGAACCAGGAAACCAAATTTTCAAAAAACTATTTTTTGAAGGTTCTATCAAGCAATTAGCAGCCTTTGTAAACCCCTGCTTCCAAATTAAATTTACTGCAAATAGCGGCACTCCTAATTAAGAGGATTGAGACTTCCCTATGGGGCTATTAATCTTCAACAAAGAATTAGTTTGTATCAACATTTTGATACAAACTAATTTTCATTAGGACAAACATTCCGTAAGTTTATTGAACTAGTCATTGGCATAAATCAACATTAACCCAATTCTTTATGAAAAAACTGATCCTAAACCTTTTTCTTATAACCGGTACCTTTAATGTCTTTGCACAAGATGCCATAGATTACCAGGTACCACCCAAGGCCATGTCAGATCTGCTTCTGGCAAAGCCTACTCCTGCTGTCAGCATTGACGGTAAAGCCGAATGGGCACTTTTTAGTGAACGCAACTCATACCCTTCTGTGGAAGAACTGGCCATGCCCGAATACCGGATAGCCGGACTGAGAATTAACCCAAACAATTATTCTCCGAGCAGACAGATCTATATCAACAATTTTAGCCTTAAGAACATTAAAACAGGCAAAACCATACCAGTAACCGGATTGCCTGTTCCTCTTTATGCCGGAAGCATCAGCTGGAGTCCGGATGATAAAAAGATTTCCTTTACAAATACCACGCAGAAAGGTGTAGACCTTTACCTGATTGATGTGGCCACACAAAAAGCCACCAGGATCAATAAACAGTTTTTAAACGTAGTTTTAGGATCTGGGGTTACCTGGCTCGACAACAGCACCCTTCTATATCGGGTAGTAACCAAACCGGCGAGCGCTGCACCGCCAAAACCACTCATGCCTAAAGGACCAACTGTACAGCAAAACCTAGGTAAAGCGGCCCCCAGCGTTACCTACCAGGATTTAATTAAATCTCCGTATGATGAGCAGCTCTTTGATTTCTTTGCCACTGCGCAGCTGGTGAGCAATAAAGGAGGCGTAGAAACCCCAATTGCAAAACCCGCCATTTATACCAGCGTAATTCCATCCCCAGATAAGAACTATTTAATGATCAGGACCATTAGAAAACCATTTTCTTACCTGGTTACTTCTGGCGGCTTTCCATCAACTTTAACCATCACAGATCTGACAGGTAAACCGGTAAAGGTTTTGGCTGAACTGCCTTCTACTGAAGGCACGCCCTCCGGATATGACAATACCCAGAATGTTCCCCGTGGTTTCGACTGGCGTGATGATGAACCCGCAACCGTAGTTTGGGCAAAACCCCTTGACAGCGGACTGATTAAAACTAAAGTTGATTTCCACGATGCCGTTTATGCTTTAAGTGCGCCATTTAGCGGAGCAGGCAAAGAACTTTTTAAAACCCAAACCCGTTATCGCGGTACTTCCTGGGGCGATGCTACACTAGCACTGGTCCAAGAAGGATTGAGAAGTAAGCAAACCGTAAAGGTAAGCCGCTACAATCCTTCAACTGGCGCTTTGGAGACTTTATACGAACGCAATCAAACGGATGCCTACAGTGACCCTGGAAGCCCGGTAACGACTAAGAATAAATATGGCCGCCAGGTAATCCAGGTTTTGGATAATGGAACCAAACTTTTAATGAACAATCCAACAGGATCTTCGGATAAAGGCGACCTGCCTTTCCTGGCTAAGTTTGATCTTGGAACGAAAAAGAATGAGATTATCTGGAGAAGCACTCCGGGAACTTATGAAGTAGTTTCTGATGTATTGGATGCCAGCAAATTGGTATTGCTAACCCGTAAGGAATCTCAAAAGAATGTTCCAAACTACCTGATTAAAAATTTGATGCTTCGTATCGCAGATCAGCCAATTACCAATTTCAGCAACCCATATCCGCAGCTGGAAGGTGTAAGCAAGGAAAAGATTACCTATAAACGTGCAGATGGTGTAGATCTTACCGGTGATCTTTACCTGCCAAAAGGGTATGACAAAGCCAAAGACGGACTACTGCCGGTACTGATCTGGGCATACCCGCGCGAATTCAACTCTGCTGCAGATGCCGCGCAAATAAGAGGCTCAAAAGACCGCTTTACAACCATCAGCTGGGCATCACCTATCTTTTGGGTAACCCAGGGATATGCCGTTCTTGACAATGCAGAGATGCCTATCGTAGCCAGGGATGGTAAAAAACCAAACGATACTTTTGTTGAGCAGTTAAAACTAAACGCTGAAGCAGCAATCAATAAACTTTCTGATCTTGGTGTTGGCGACAGGAACCGCGTTGCTGTTGGCGGACATAGTTACGGCGCCTTTATGACTGCCAACTTACTGGCACACACCAATCTTTTTAAAGCCGGACTGGCACGCAGCGGTGCCTATAACCGTACACTTACTCCTTTTGGTTTTCAGAATGAAGAACGTACCTATTGGGACGCCCCTCAACTGTATTATGAAATGAGCCCTTTCAGCTATGCTGATAAAATTAAAACACCAATCCTTTTGATCCACGGAGACTCCGACAACAACCCGGGTACTTTTCCGATCAATAGTGAACGGTTATTTAATGCCATTAAGGGTTTTGGCGGAACTACACGTTTTGTGTTCCTTCCCTACGAATCACACAGCTATAGCGGAAAAGAAAACCTGCTTCACATGCTTTGGGAAATGAACACCTGGCTGGATAAATACGTGAAGAATACAAAATAGAAAAACCCGGTCTATTTAAACCGGATTGCTTTTAACGGGCTTATTTTGCTGATCAGCAATGACGGCAAAATAAGCACGATAAAGCAGATAAGTACCGTTGAAACATTTAACAGCAATACATCCGTAAAATGGATTTCCATGGGCACATAGGACAAATAATATGACGTTTGGTCCAGCTTAAATATATGTGTGCAGGTCTGTAAAAAGGCAATGCCCAATCCCAGCAGGTTACCTAAAAGCAAGCCCAGTCCAACCAGGTAAATGGAATTGTAAAGAAAGATCTTCATAATACTCAGATCGGTCATACCGAAAGCCTTAAGCATCCCAATCATATTCGTACGTTCAAGGATCATGATCAGCAATGCAGTGATCATGTTAATGACTCCAACGGCCATCATTAAAACAAGCAATACCTTGGTGTTAACATCCAGAAGGGACAGCCAGGTAAAAATTGCCGGAAAGTATTCTTCAACAGACTCCGATTTTAACCGCAGCTCCAGGGAGGAGTAGATTGTAGTTGATGTTTCCTTTAATTTAGAGAAATCTTTTACACGTACTTCTATTCCGCCAATCTGGTCAGGTTTCCAATTGTTTAAGCGCCGGATCAGATTGATATCACCAACAACAAAACTCTTATCTATTTCTTCAACCCCGATACTATAAATGCCGACTATCTTAAGTTTTCGCGGGCGCGGACGACCCTGAACGAAATGCATGATAAAATCATCGCCTGTCTTAAGTTTTAAGCGGTTGGCAGTATACTGAGAGATCATGATCTGCTGCATCGCTTTTGCGCTGTCTGCAAAATTAAGCACCGTACCGCTTACCAGGTGCCTTTTGATATAATCCCAATTGAAGGTAGCGTCAATACCTTTAAAGTTTATGCCCTCAACTTCATCATTTGCCGATATAATTGCCGGCTTGGTTGCATAGGGCTGATAGTAAACAACCTCCGGGTTATTCTTAAGGCTCTTGATCGTTCCGGTATCCGGCGTAAATGGCGATAATTCAAAAGAATTATTGAGATCGTATTTAAAGATCCTTACATCGCCAATGAAGCCTCTTACTTTCTCCTGGATCTCCGTTTTAAATCCTTTAATAATGGCAACAGATAACATCATCACCGCCAGACTAAGCATTACCCCAGCTATAGCAATGCGAACGATCAGCTTAGAGAACGTACGCTCAGACTTAATGGCTATCCGCCCCGCTATAAAATATTCTGTATTCAATATGCTTTACTCAACGTATGGTGATCATTGTAACCGGCAAAAATGTAAAAATGCAACTTTAAATTTATAATCTGATTTTAAATTCAAATAACGTGACTAAAAGCGGTCAACAGGCACCCATTGATCTTTTGTAGTTTAATACAACTCAGCAGCTTCTGGAAGTTAAAGCCAAACGGCATAACTAATTTAACAAAACGGTTAGAATAAAAACTTCACCTTAAGTGAAAAGCCCTATCATGCGATTTGATCAGGGCTACACGTGATTAAAAAGATGTGAGGTAAGCTGATTTCGTAACATTCCGATTACATTGTAATATTACAAATATTAAAACTTTACCTTGTATCTATTGATCACCGCTCTTATTCACTGAATTAAAGGCAGTTGCAATAACGACCATTATTTAATAATGGTTTTTTAAACGTGTTTTGCTAAAACGTTTTAAGTAATAAGCTGCTGCCTGTTTAATGTGTCTGATCCTAATTAACCAAATTCTTCTCTTAAAATAACCGTATGAAATAAATCAATTAACTCACCTAAAAATCCCCTATTATGAACCAAAAACCATTATTGATTGCCACTGCTTTGCTCCTTGCCCTGGGCATAGCCTGTAAAAAAAGCGAAGTTAAAACCCAGGACGAACTTTACGGAAAGCCTGATGCTAAATCAGACGTACAAGTCCTTGCCGATCCGCCCCTCACCTGGCAGGAACACTGGTTTGAACACAACCAATTGCTGCAGCGGAAGTATTTTGACACCAGCGTAGTAGTCTATCATGACAATGACGTGGCCGCTACAGTGACCTGGCCCAACACCTTTCTGGCCCAGGTATGGAACTACACCAAGCTTAAATACGGTTCTTTTGGAACTGACTCCCGGCTGTATGCCATCTTCCACACCGCTAAATACAGCGGCGGACACCCAAGTACCTATTTTGACGGCGGTCACGATTATAGAAACGTGATCGATTGCGGATCATCCAGCACTACGGCATGGACCTCCGGAACAGGCAATGACCTGGATCTGAGTACGCATGAGGTTGGACATATTGTTGAAGGTGCTTCAAAGAATGTAAAAGGATCTCCGGCATTTGGTATTTGGCATGACAGCAAATGGATGGAGCTTTACAATTATGATGTCTATGTAGGCTTGGGCAGAACTGCCGATGCACAGCGCTGGTATAATCTCGTTATTAACGGATCAGACAGCTATCCGCGCGCCAATACCCATTGGTTTAAGGACTGGTTCTACCCAATCTATACACAACAGGGAAACCAGGCTTCTTTAAACAATTTCTTTACCTTGCTTTCCGTACATTTCCCAAAACAGACCGTCAATAACGGTATTGCCAATATCAGTACCTATACCCGCGGCATGAACATGGGAGAATTTGTACACTTTTGGAGCGGCGCTACCGGAATAGACCTTAAGCCATTGGCACTAACTGCCTTTGGTACACTGGATGAGCAGGGCAACAACTGGACTACCCAGTTAACTACAGCGCGTTCTACCTTTTCAGGCGTAACCTACACCAAAGATATTACTTCAACCGCAGCGTTAACTGTAAGCAATGAAAATACCAATGGATCTGGTGCTGCTGAAGGATCATCAAAATTGACAGACAGCTATTATAATACCAAGTTTTTTCTGGGCGCCTACCCAACCAGTTTTTACGCCATGTTAAACTTTCCAACCGCACAGGTTATCAAAGGGTATACCATTACCTCCGGGAATGATGCGATAGACAGAGACCCTAAGAACTTTAAAATTATGGCCTCAAATGATGGTACAAACTTTACACAGCTGGACATCAGGAGCAATGAGGCGTTTGCCAGCAGAAACCAAACTAAAAAATACAGTTTCACCAATACCACAGCTTACAAATACTATCGCCTGTACATTACAGCAAACAACGGTAGTGTTGATCTGCAGCTTAGTGAGTGGCGTGTTCTTCAATAAACCCCGATTGCATATAAAGGTAACAAGCATTTTTTGTTACCTTTATTTTATATACTTTGAAAAATATGCTGTCATCCGCCATTCACCTGATCAATACAATCCTGATTGCTGCTTCCGTTAGTTCTTGCAGCACCCCTGCCAAAGTCACATTTAACCCGGCAGTGCCTAAACCTAACCAGGTAAATGTTGAGGCCATTGATCCGCCCAAAGCAGTAAAATTACTAACAGGTGCAGAACAAACCGAGAAATACCTGCCTTACCTGAAAGGAAAGCGCGTTGGTATGGTGGTTAACCCAACTTCTATTATTGGAAAAGAAACCGCTGTGGACAGTCTTTTAAAACGGGGTGTTAACATTGTTAAGATCTTTGGCCCGGAACATGGCTTTAGGGGCGATGCCAGTAATGGGGCGCATGTAGACGATGCTGTCGATACCAAAACAGGCATCAAAGCCATTTCTTTATACGGCAAACACGCTACACCAACTACAGAAGATCTTTCTGATGTAGACCTTATGATATTTGATGTTCAGGACGTTGGTGTCCGTTTCTACACCTATATCAATACCTTACAGCATGTGATGGAGGCTTGTGCAGCAAATGGTAAAGAAGTACTGATCCTGGACCGTCCCAATCCAAATGGCTTTTATATTGACGGGCCTGTTCTGGATCCGCGATTGGTTTCTGGATTAGGATTGCATGCCATCCCAATTGTACATGGCCTTACGGTTGGAGAATATGCACAGATGCTAAATGGAGAAGGCTGGTTAAAGGACAAGTTAAAATGCAAGATCAGGATTATTAAGGTTGCCAATTACGACCACAGCATGGCATATGACCTTCCTGTAAAGCCCTCACCGAATTTAAACACCCAGCAGTCTATCTTATTATACCCCACCCTATGTTTATTTGAAGGCACCTATTTGAGCCAGGGAAGAGGCACACAGTTTCCGTTTACCGTACTCGGAGCACCCGCTTTGAAAGGAAAGTACAGCTTTTCTTTTACGCCAAAAAGTATTCCCGGAATGTCTGAAACACCATTGCATCAGGACCAGGCTTGCTACGGACTTGATCTAAGAAATTACAATATTTCAAACATTAGGAACGCTAAAGCGTTAAAGTTAGACTGGATCATTGAGATGTACAAGGCTTACCCCAATAAGGAAGACTTCTTTAATTTTAAACTAAGCAAGCAAATGGGAAGTTTTGACAAGCTTGCCGGTGCCTATAGCGTAAAAGAACAAATTATAGCAGGGAAGTCTGAAAAAGAGATAAGGGCAAGCTGGGAACCTGGATTGAGTCAGTATAAAACGATGCGCAAAAAGTATTTGCTGTATCCATAAACGCCTAGTTATGAATAGCGAACCTAAAAAGAAAAACGAAAAGCCAAGCAGCAACTTCCAGGAAGAAGCCCCAAAAGGGAAAGTACCTGCAGGCGATAAAGCGGTAAAACAAGCGGAAGACAAAGATTACACCGAAGAGGAAGCTGATTTTAAAAACCCCGCTAAGAAAAGGGAGCAAAGTGAGCAGCCGGTACATCCTGTAAAAAATCCCCCAAAAGAATAATACAGCTGTACTGGAATCCTTATTTTTTCTTTGCCGGGATCTTCGGTGCTTTCTGCACTGCTTTTAAAAACTGCATCAGCACCTTTTCATCATTTTCCAGGGACTTGACCGTTTCTGAATGTACCAGATTAATCTTTTTGAGGTATTTACTCAATTGATCATTTTCAAAAGCTTCCAGCAGCAGCGGATATACATAAGAACTTTTACAGACTGCCCTGGTGTTGCCAAGCTTGCTGGCTACACAGTCCAGCACTTCCACAATGATCTTCTTCTTTGGACGCTCAGTGCCATCACTGCAGCAGGATGCCAGTTGCCTTAGTGCTTCCAGCGTACCCCCCCAGGTTCTAAAATCTTTAGCCGTAAAATCACCGCCGGTAATTTCCTTAATATAAGTATTGATTTTACCAGAGTCTATTGCCCGGTGTTCGTTACCTTCAGTATAGTATTGAAAAAGATCCTGACCGGGGATTTCCTTACATCTCTTAATCAATTTGGCGAGTGTCTTATCATTGAGGCTTACATTCTGCTGAACCCCTTTCTTTCCTTTAAAAGCCAGCTTCAATGTATTTCCATTGATCTTAACATGCTTATTGGTTAGCGTAGTTAGTCCATAGCTTCCATAAAGCTGTTTATATGCATCGTTACCTACTCGGATCAACGTTTTTAACATCACCTGCATACAGATGGCCAAAACCTTTAACTCATCAAAATCTTTGCGCTTTAAATCTTTTGCAATCCTTTTACGAACCTGCGGCAATGTTTTACCAAATTCCAAGAGCCTGAAATATTTGCTGTCGGATCTTCGGGAGGTCCACTTCGGATGGTATTTATACTGTTTCCTTCCTGCTGCATCTAAACCGGTTACCTGCAGGTAGGCGTTCTTTTTATTTGCAATCCACACTTCAGTCCATGCTGGAGGTATAACCAGTGATTTTATTCTCGACAGCTGGTCTTCATCCGTAATTTTATTCCCTTCCCGATCAGTATACAAAAATTTCCCGGGCTTACCCTTTCTGTATATACCTGGCTGACTATCCGTTGCGTATACTAATCCGCTTAATTTGATTTCTTCCAGGGTGTCGACCATATACCTCGCTTAAAATTGCGTTAAATTTTTAGTTATTTTGTTTATCTAAACACAAGTCAATGAAAATAGTTTTTATGGGTACCCCCGATTTTGCTGTAGCGTCTTTAAACGCATTGGTTGAGGCTGGATTTGATGTAGTTGGTGTAGTTACCGCAGCAGATAAACCTGCAGGCAGAGGACAAAAATTACAGGAAAGCGCAGTGAAGCAATATGCGGCAGCCAAAGGAATTAAGGTATTACAGCCGTTGAAATTGAAAGACCCGGTGTTTATCGAAGAACTTAAAGCACTGGAGGCAGACCTCCAGGTTGTTGTTGCATTCCGTATGCTTCCGGAAATGGTTTGGAATATGCCTCCCAAAGGAACCATCAACCTGCATGCATCCCTGCTTCCGCAATACCGCGGTGCTGCACCAATTAACCATGCCATCATCAATGGGGAGAAAGAAAGCGGGGTAACCACATTCTTTTTAAAACATGAGATTGATACTGGTGACATCATTTTTTCTGAAAAGGTAACCATTTCAGAGAATGAAACTGCCGGAGAACTGCACGATCAGTTGATGGTTACCGGTGCCGGGTTACTCGTAAAAACAGTAAAGGCCATTGAAGAAGGAAATTATGAAGAACAGCCGCAGCCCGAAACTGAAACACTTAAACATGCACCAAAAATATTTAAGGACGACTGCTTAATCAACTGGAACCAATCTGCAGAAACGATCTACAACATGATCCGCGGACTAAGCCCTTACCCTACTGCCTTCACCAAACTTAACGATAAGACATTAAAGATCTTTAAGTCAGAGCTGGACAATAGTGAACCGGGTATTGCTGCCGGAGGATTCCTAACAGACGGAAAGACATTTTTAAAGTTTGCCGCAAAGGATGGCTTTATCAGGCTGACCGATGTTCAGTATGAAGGAAAGAAAAGAATGCTGGTTGATGAATTTTTAAGAGGAATGCGGTTATAGTTCGTTGAGCTTATGGCTCAGCAACTTTGACATTTCATTAAAATAACGTTTCCTGCCATAGCCCATTACCCAGCGGATGCCGCCAACAGCGTTGGTTACAAATACTTCTTCCGCTTCTTTTAAAACTTCAGGATTGATCTGCGCCTCTATTAATGGAATATCATTGCTTTTTGCAATCCCCATCACAACGCCGCGCATTACCCCCGCAATACATCCTTCAGACAATGCAGGTGTATAGATCTGCTTATTGTAAACCACAAATACATTAGAACTGATGCTCTCACACAGAAAACCATTTTGGTTCAGTATGAATGCTTCATCGAGGCTATATTGTTTTTTATAAAGTCCCGCCATTACATAAAGTAATGAATTGGAGGTTTTATAATTAGACAGCTTATCTACCGGCTTGGTCAGCTCGTCGTAAACATCAACAATTAACCCTTTTTTATTCAGTTCATAGCTGCTCTCTGTCAACGCAGAACCTTCCAGAACGTATCCGCACTTGTTTTGGTCCGGCGTATACAAACCTTCTCCGGCCCTGTAAACGGACAGTCTAAACCTGGCATTGTCTTTAAACCTGTTCTTTTTACACAACTCTGCGGTCTTCTGTCTCAAAAAATATTCATCCAGCAAATTACCACCGTCAATTTTTAATGCCTGCATCCCTGCCTTTAGCCGGTCTGCATGCTGCTCGGCAAATTTTAGCTTGCCATTACAGATCCGCATAGACTCAAATAACCCGTCTCCATACCTAAAGCCCCGGTTTTGGGCGGTTAGGATGGGTTGGTTATTCTCAATAAATTCGTCGTTATGTAAAATATATTCCTGTTGCATTATTGGGGCTGTACGATGTAGTTTCTCCATTTATTAAGCGCCGCATCGAAATCGGGTGGCAAAGATGCTTCAAATTCCATATACTTTTGTGTAGTTGGATGAATAAAACCTAACGTTTGTGCATGCAAGGCCTGTCTTGGTAAAAGGTCGAACGTGTTTTGTACAAATTGTTTGTACTTAGTAAATGTCGTTCCTTTCACAATTTTATCCCCGCCATAATTGGCGTCATTAAATAGCGGATGTCCGATGTGCTGCATATGTGCTCTGATTTGATGTGTGCGACCAGTTTCCAGCTGGCAGCTGATCAAAGTTACATAGCCTAAACGCTCCAATACACTATAATGTGTTACCGACCACTTACCTTTTTCTTCATCGTCATAAACATCCATCACGATCCTGTTTTTCAAACTCCGTCCAATAAAACCGGTAACCGTACCATTATCAGCAACATCACCCCAGGCTAAGGCCACATATTTACGGGTAATGGTATGATCAAAAAACTGCTTGGCCAGTTTGGTCATCGTAATTTCGTTCTTACTGATCAGTAATAATCCGGATGTATCTTTATCAATACGGTGAACCAATCCCGGGCGTCCTTCATTGCCTGGCAGTTGGGGCAGCTGCTCAAAGTGAAAGGCAAGGGCATTAACGAGCGTACCCGTATAGTTATTAAATCCAGGGTGAACAACCATTCCTGCCGGCTTATTTACCACAAGCAGGTCTGCATCTTCATAAACAATATCAAGAGGAATATCTTCCGGGTAAACTTCAGTATCTCTTGGCGGATGAGGAAACACGATAGAGATCTCATCAGCGGGCTTAACTTTATAACTGGCCTTAACCGTTTTTTTATTGACGAGTACGTTTCCTGCTTCAATCGCATTTTGTATCCGGTTGCGTGACGCATTTTCCATACGCTGCATCAAAAACTTGTCAACCCGCAATAAAGACTGTCCTTTATCAACGACAATACCAAAATGTTCGTATAAGTCCTGATCTTCGGATTCCTGCCCGCTATTTGTATTTTCCATTATTAAATTAAAGTTAGGGAGCCATTCTAAACTGATGTATCCGCGTTGCAAAATTAATCTTTAACATCTACATATTTAAAAAAGAAATTGGCCTATTATTTGTGGATACCTGAAACCATCAAATTAGACGAACTATGAAAAATTTTACTCAAAATGTTAAAGTTATCCTAAACTTCTTCCCTTACCTGATTAAAAAAATCTATTTTAAAGCGTAACTGATTAAGGCTTAATAAAGGATGATATCTTTGTAAGATGTTTAAAGACCTTTATAGTCCTTTACATCAGTTACAGCATCCAACAAGAACCCAGATCCAGGTTAAGAGAGATGATTTAATTGATCCTTATGTTTCGGGGAATAAATGGCGTAAGCTAAAATACATCCTTGAAACCGCAAAAAGCTTACATAAAAACCACCTGGTAACCTTTGGTGGCGCTTATTCCAATCATCTGGTTGCTACTGCAGCAGTATGTGCTAAAGCAGGTCTTAAAAGCACCGCATTTGTTAGGGGTGAATCTGTTCACAATGAAATGCTGCTCTTATGCAGGTTGTTTGGAATGGAGCTCATCTTTACCGGCCGCGAAAGCTACAAAAACAAAGCGCTGCTATTTGAACAGCACTTCGGAGCTTTAGAAAACACTTATTTTGTAGATGAAGGCGGTGCCTCCCCAGAGGCGGTAACAGGTTGTGCGGAAATCATCGCAGAACTGCCCGATGATACAGAACACTTATTTTGTGCAGCAGGAACAGGCACTACAGCTGCCGGACTGCTAAAAGGAATCCAGGAGCGCAAATTAAAGACCCTTCTTCATGTCATTCCGGTTTTAAAAGGCGGTGATTTTATTGCGGATGAAATCTTAAAACATACCGGAAGTACAGAACAGCTGGTACTCCATACCGAATATCATTTTGGGGGATATGCAAAAACCAACCCTGCGCTTATCGAATTCATAAAGCGGTTTATAAAAGAAGAGGGCATGCTGATTGATCCTGTTTACACGTCAAAAATGTTTTTTGCACTGGATGATCTCCTGAGCAAAAACTACTTTGCAAAAAACAGCAAAATTATTGCACTGCATACAGGCGGCCTGCTCGGCATTTTAGGAATGAAAGATAAACTATTGTAAGATCTTAACAGGCCCCAGCAATCCGGAAGTAATTAATGGCGAATCCTTTGAGTAATGCCTATACGTTGTAAATGCAAACCGCCCGCTGGTACGCGGCAACCCCTTTTTGAGCCAGTCCGGCCACCTGCCATTCTTTATACCGTCATCCGGCAAATGCTCATCACCAATTAAACGGTTGGGCCACAAATTAGCCACCTCAATCTCCAGCTGGTTGTTACCTTGTATAACAGCATCTGTAATGTCTACCCGCCATGGAGCTGTCCAAACTACCCCCAGGTCCTTACCGTTAAGCTTTACCCGCGCAAGGTGTTTAACAGTTCCCAAGTCAAGATAAACATGCTTTTTACTATTTTGGGCGGTCTGAAAGTCGAATGATTTACGATATACGGCAATGCCAGAATAGTATTTTATGCCTGCTTCCTTTCGTTTAGTCCAATCGTACAGCTGATCAAAGTTGATCTTTTCAGGGCCTCCCCATTGCGGATTGAAAGAAACATTCCATGAACCCTCTAACGTAGAAACAGTTTGGAGTTCATCGAAATTAGCGGCTTTGGCAACCGCATTATTTTTAGAGAACACCACAAAATAACTTTGATAAGCATCAAACTGCAAAGGCACTTTGGTCTGATTAGCAGAGCTTGAGAAATCAGGCAATGGCCTGCTGGTTCCGGTAATCGGGTCCCAAAGCTCCGGAGTTGTTCCATTCAGATTTCTAAATAAGGCATCATGTGTTACCTGTTGATCTGTTTTATTGGATACAAAATAAATATCACGGCCTTTAACCATGCGGTGCGTATAACGGATTGGCCCTTCAGCATTAAAATCTTCGGCAACACCTAAAGATTTTAACAACGCAGAAGTAAGTTCGTATGCCGGATAGAGATTGTCTGTTTTACGGTAGAGTGATCCTCCCCAAATTACCTTTCCTTTTCCATAGGGATGTTCAGTTTGCTGATCTGGTGTTTCTAAAGACCCCCAAAGCATTTTAGACAACGAATGTACCTGATCATCACAATTCGGGTATCCGGCTAAACCTGGCGACTTTAATGGAGGAATACCGACAATTACAGCACCCTCACGAACAAGGGATCTAATTTTCTCTAAAAGTGCAGGGGTCATGGTCTGTAATTCAGGCAATACCATGATCCGGTAAGAAGCCCCTCCGGGAAATACGATCTTACCGTCCTTTACCCTGGCTTTATATAATTGTCCGGGTGCACAGCCATCGAAATTATACCCTTTTCGGTCTGGTATAAATGCATCGCCCGATAGGGCTGAAAACGGCGGACGGAACACATGTGGCGAACCTTCAGGACTCAGATATAAGATATCAGCCACTGCAGTTCCCTGCTGTAAGATATACTGGCAGCGGGAAATGTATTTATGATAATCGCCAACCATGGGCCACCAGGTCTGGCTTCTGTCCCAGTGCACACCGTATTCTCCCATGGTCATACCCGGTTTAAGGGAATCTGCCAGGGTCTGGTTTTGAAAAGTATGGTATACAAAACGATTAATCCCGGTTGCAAAGGCCCAGTCGCCCTGGTTCTTCATTGACCCCGGATATTGTTTCCAGCCTTCATTGTTCTGGGCAGTAAAAGCCTCTGCAGGTACCAAAGACCGACCGTCAACATGCGCAATTGAAGTAGCCTCAATGCAGCTAAAAGACGCGTTAAAGCCCAGCCCTATACTCCAAAACTCCGCCATGGGCACATCGGCAACAGAACCAAGTTCCAGGTCTGCCGTTGGGTTCATATCATAAGGTTCAATAGACAAGCTCATTCCGTTGCGGTGGGCATACCTTTTGACATGGCCGGCATGATTTTCGAGAACAAGCTCTTGCGAGGTCTGACGAAGGTCCCACAGAAACCGCTCGCTAATCTCCACACTGCCCACCACATGACCGGCATAAACCGGGTAATAAGGCAGCGGGTCATACCCTCTTCTCAGCTGAAACTGCCTTTTAAAATCAGCGGTCCAGTTTTGCGCGCCCATTTCCCAACTGTCCATATGCAGTCTTTTTAATCCTCCGGCTGTACTTGCTGCACCTGTAGTATTTGACCTGTTCTGTTTAATTTTCTTTAACAGTGATCCGATATAGCGATCCAAATGCACATTAAAAGCTGTGGTATCGAATTTATCAGCTTCAAAACCAAGTCCGGGATAAGGTGCCGGACGGGTGATGGCACCGTTGTTTCTCGCCCCAAATCTAACGATGGTCCACTTTCCTTCCGGAACAGTCCATTCTAAGGTACCATCAGGCTTAAGCTTATCAGTCAGATCTATGATCTTGCTTTGATCGATGGTCTGATCTTTAGGGATCTCTATATAAGAAGCAACAGAAGGTAAAAACTGTTTAACCCCTGGCGCCGATGAATATGGAGCGCGGTAATAAAGCGCCTTCTCCTGAACATCATCTATTTGTTTACCTTCAACAGGTGTAGGATACGCCAGTACAGCAACATCCTTATAAAATTCATTCCATTGATCCTTTAATACAGGGGTGAATGAATTTTCACCAAAATAAGGACGCATAGGCTTGGGAACCGGTAATTTTATTGGCTTAGGGTCGGCATGATCCACAACCACAGTGCTGGATACCAGGTGCTGCATGGACTGACCTGCGGTTACCCATGGGCCGCCACTACCTGTCCAGCCCGGACCAATGCCTAAAGTCATCTCAATACCAAGCCGCTCACATTCTTTTACGGCATGTGCAAACAAATTCTGCCAGTTTTCACTTAAAAAATCAACATCACCACGTGGAATACCCACATTTACCTCTAAAAAAACCAGGTTGCTTAAACCCGATTCTTTCATAGACTCCAGATCCTTGGTCATAGATTCCCTGGTTAAATTGCCATCCATAAAGTACCAGTAAACTCCAGGTTTGGCGGAATCCGGCGGATTTAAAAAACCTGCTCTTAAGGTATCTTTTTCTGAAGCACCAGATTTAACCGTTTTGCTGCATCCGCAAAAGCAGCAAAATAAAAGGATAAGTAATAAATTAAGGTATGTTTTATTCATTATAATGATCTGAGAATTACCTGTCTGTAGTGGCCGGTTATTTTATTAGGTGATCAGAGCAAGATATAGGTATACTGAATCAATGGCAACCTGTGCTATCCTGTTACCTCCCCAAAAGAAGGTGATCATTTCTAGTGGTATTCGTATAAACTTTTATACTTTTAGCTACTGCTTAAACCGATCACATAGAAGATGACCAAAAATAGTTCTGCGAATATACCCACTGGTAAAATTGATCACCATACCAATTCCAATGCGGATGGCAACCAGTCTAAATTCCCCATACCAACTAATGAAATGGAGCGGATCGCAGCACTTCGTTCCTATCACATATTAGATACTGCCGAGGAGAAAGATTTTGATGATCTGACCATGCTGGCTTCTGCGATTTGCCAAACCCCTATTGCATTGGTTAGTTTGGTAGATAAAGACAGGCAATGGTTTAAGTCACACAGAGGATTACCTGCACGGGAAACGCCCAGAGCGTATTCATTTTGCGCGCACGGCATCACCTCAGCAGAAAACATATTGGTCGTACCTGACGCTAAACTGGATCATAGATTTAAAGAAAACCCATTGGTAACAGGCGACCCAAATATCGTATTCTATGCGGGTGTACCCCTTGTAAACAGTGATGGTTTTGCTCTGGGCTCATTGTGTGTGATTGACCGCCAAACAAGGGAATTAACTGCAGATCAGATTCAGGCATTGGTTATACTGGCAAACCATGTTGTCGACAAATTGGAATTAAGAAGAACAATCATAGAGCAGGCCGCTACCTACAAAGAACTTACCCTATCCAATGAAAAATTAGTTGCCGCCCACCATGAATTAAAAGGAACTCAATTAAAGCTTAAACAAGCCATTGAAACCGGAAAAATGGATACCTGGAGCATCAATCCCGCTACCTTTGAGGTAACCATGTCAGATTTTATCAAGGAAATGTTCGGTTTCCCTTTGGATAGGGAAATTGCAATGGAAGAGATTCTGGCAGCTATTGATCCGGATTACAGAGAAATGCTGCTCACAGTTTTAAAGAATGCAGTAGAAAAGCAAATGCCCAGTGATACCGAATACCCCATTACCAACCAGATTACCAATGAACGGTTATGGGTAAAAGCAACAGGAAAGGTCTATTATGACAGTAATGGCATCCCCTCAGAATACTCTGGAATGTTTATGGACATTACAGAGCGTAAACTCGATGAGATCCGTAAAAATGATTTCATTGGTATGGTAAGCCACGAGTTAAAAACACCGCTTACTTCTTTAAACGGGTACATCCAAATATTGCACAAAAAAGCAGCTAAATCCGGCGATGTGTTTTTTGCTGGCTTGCTGAATAAATCAGTGGCCCAGATTAGAAAAATGACAACCATGATCAACAGCTTTCTAAATGTTTCCCGATTACAATCCGGGAAGATCCTGCTTCAAAAACAGGAGTTCGGCATGGATGAGCTGATCAGAAACACGATTGAAGATTTTACCGCATCTGAAATTAACCATACCATTAGTTATGATGGATGTGGATCAACAAGAATATATGCTGACTCTGATAAAATTGGGAACGTAATTTCTAACCTGATCAGTAACGCCATTAAATATTCGCCCATAGAAACGGATATTACCATTGCATGCAGGGTCTTAAATGATGAAATTGAGATTAGTGTAAAAGACGACGGAATGGGCATCAGCGAGCAAGACCTGGAACGGTTATTTGAACGCTATTACCGGGTTGAAACCAAAAGTACAGAACTGATTTCCGGATTTGGCATCGGTTTGTACCTCTGTTCAGAAATTATACAGATCCACCAGGGTAAAATTTGGGCCGAAAGTGAAATTGAAACAGGCTCGACTTTCTATTTTACGCTTCCGCTTACTCGGGTCTAACAGCAAATTAAAGGAACACAAATTTCGATTTCCAGGAAAATCATACTTTAAAACGTTTAAACCTACTTTTTAAACTTATTTACTCAAATAGTGCCTAAATTTGATAATTAGGCTGTTTTTACTACATTTGATGATACCAAAATATAACATTATGTATCAATTAACTGTAGGTCCGGATCAGGTGAACCAGGTATTAAGCAAGCACATTTTAGCAGATGGCTTTGATCTTACCTACGACATGGAACAAAGTAATGGAACGTACATTTACGACTCTAAGAACAAACGTACGCTCCTCGATTTCTTTACATGTTTTGCGTCTGTTCCATTGGGATATAATCATCCAAAAATGATTAACGATGAAGCTTTTAAAAAGAATCTTTTACAAGCGGCAATGGCCAATCCCTCAAACTCAGATGTGTACACGCAGCAGTTTGCACAGTTTGTAGATACCTTCTCTAAAATTGGGATTCCTTCTTATTTACCCCACGCGTTCTTTATTGCAGGTGGTGCGCTGGCCGTAGAAAATGGAATTAAAGTAGCGATGGACTGGAAAGTCCAAAAGAACTTTGCCCTTGGATACAAGGAAGAGAAAGGATTTAAAGTACTGCATTTTGAAAAAGCCTTTCATGGCCGTACAGGTTATACCTTAAGCTTAACCAATACCCTGCCCGATAAAACAAAATGGTTTGCAAAGTTCGACTGGCCACGCGTTTCTGTCCCCGTAATTAAATTCCCCTTAAAAGACGAGAATTTAAAAATAGCCATCAAAACCGAAGAAGATTCCATCGCACAGATCAAACGTGCGTTTGCAGAAAACAAGGACGATATCTGTGCCATCATCGTTGAGCCCATCCAATCTGAAGGTGGCGATAACCACTTACGCGAAGAATTCTTAATTCAACTTAAGGCACTTGCCGATGAAAACGATGCCTTTTTAATCTATGATGAGGTGCAGACCGGGGTTGGCCTAACCGGAAAATTCTGGTGCCACCAGCATTACAGCGAAAAAGCAAGACCCGATATCCTGGCCTTTGGCAAGAAGATGCAGGTATGCGGAATATTAGTCGGAGATAAAGTAGACCAGATAGAAAATAATGTATTCAATGTTTCTTCCAGGATCAACTCAACCTGGGGAGGCAATTTAGTAGATATGGTACGCTCTTCTCAAATTCTCCAGATCATTGCAGACGATAAACTGTGTGAGAATGCGGCCGAAGTTGGTCAATACTTAAAAGACAAACTGGAAGACCTGGCATCAAAATACGATAAAATGAGTAACGTAAGAGGCAAAGGTTTACTCTGTGCATTCGATTTTCAGAATAAAAGCCTGCGTGATGAATTCATAAAAAAAGGCATGGAAAACAACGTCATGTTTTTAGGCTGCGGCAGCCAGACCATCAGGTTCAGGCCCGCATTATGCATGGAAAAGAAACACATTGATGAAGGCCTCTCTGTAATGGAAAGTATCTTGCCGAATTTATAATGAGAAACAGAAAAGTTAACCTGGTTTTAGCCATAGCCGTTTTTATACTGGTGGCATGGATGCTGAAAGGCACTTTTACACAACCCGGAGCAGACAACCTGAAGGCTGGCTTTAAGGAAATTGCACACTACAGAAATGAGAACAATACAGGCCCCATACAGCACGTATATTCAGTAACGGTAAAAGACTCGCTATGGAGCGAGATGGAAATATTTGGCAACTTTAAACCCCACCACAAAGGTGGCAACACCAAGGTGTATTATTTTATGGAAGGCAGCCCTGCTCCTGTCAACTTAGGAGCAGGATCTGTAAATTTTAATTCAAGATTTAATCCGTACTGCATTGCCATCTATGAAAAAAGTGCCATGGGCGATGCCAGCCTTATCCGGCATCCGTTTAAATAGGATTATACAAACGCAGAGAAACCGGTAATGGCACGGCCAACAATCAGCGTATTGATTTCTTTAGTTCCTTCGTAAGAGTAAATGGCCTCGGCATCGGCCACAAAACGCGCCACATCATACTCCAGCAAAATTCCATTTCCGCCCATCACTTCCCTGGCCCTGCTCACCACATCGCGGGTACGCATAGAACAGAATACTTTTGCCAGCGAGGCATGCTCATCCGTTAGCAAACCCTGATCCTGCAGCTGCGATAAACGAAAACACAACGTTTGCATCGCCGTTAAGTTAGACAGCATTTCTACCAGGTGGTTTTGGATCAGCTGGTAAGAAGCAATCGGTTTACCAAACTGTTTCCTTGTCCTCGTATAATTTAAAGCACTTTCATAAGCACCCCTGGCACAGCCCACAGCCTGCCAGGCTACACCCGCACGGGTCATCTTCAATACCTTCGCTGTGTCTTTAAAAGAATTGGCATTTTGCAGCCGGTCTGCTTCATCAACCTCGCAATTGGTTAGCGTGATCAACCCGTTCTGCACAATCCGGAGGGCCATCTTATCCTGCATCTTCTCAACAGCAAAGCCAGCGGTCCCTTTTCTAACCAGGAAACCCTTTACCTGGTTATCATCCAGATCCCTGGCCCAGATAATGGTGACATCAGAGAAAGTAGCATTACCGATCCACTTTTTCTGACCGTTTAAGATCCATTTACTCCCATTACGTTTAGCCGTAGTAGTTAACCCGCCTGCAGCACCAGAACCCACCTCAGGCTCAGTTAAGCCAAAGGCACCGATGGTTTTAAATTGCTGCATAGAAGGCAGCCATTCCTGCTTCTGGGCTTCAGAACCCAGCAGGTAAATAGAACCCATCGCCAGGCCGCTCTGAACACCAAAAAAAGTAGAAATAGACGTATCAACCCTGGCCATTTCCATCGCAAGCATCCCTTCCATCAGGTTTGTCTTACCCGGACAACCGTAACCAGAATACGTTAATCCGCAAATATTAAGTTCAGCCAGCTTGGGGATGATCTCAAAAGGAAATTCCGCCCGCAGCCAGTACTGGTTTACCAGGGGCTTTACCTCTTTCTCCAGAAAAGCCCTCACTTTAAGCTGGAGTGCCCGGTCCTCCTCATTCAAAGCCTCATCACCAAGATGGTAAAAATCACCTTCAATTGGAGGCAGCTCTTTCTTTTTACCAGAGGAGCCCATCATTTTTAAGAGACCATTTAACTGGTTATCATCAAGATTAGAAAACGAGTCGACAACTTTGGTAAGGTCAACTTTCTTTGAAAGTGCATCCAGCTTAGCAAGATCGATGTTTTTAAAAAGGGTATAGGCGGATTTTATGGATGAGAAAATGTTAGACATAACTGCTCTGTTTTAAATAAAACAGAATATAGTCCTATTTGTTGGAAGCCAGCTTATCTTAATTGAAAAAGATCATCAACACCAAGCAACTTACGCGACGTAAAACCCTCTCCATAGGTAGCACCAATAGATTTACCAAATTCCCGTGCCCGTCCAATCACACTTTCAAAAAATTCAGGAGATGAAATGTAGGTGCCCGGTCCGTCTACATCAGGATTAAAAAATTGGGTCTTAAATGCTTTTATAGAAGCAATCTTGGTTTCCATATAAGGTGTAATGTCTATGATCACATCTGGCCTGATATACCGGTCCTGAATGTACTGCAATAGCAACCGCGGTCTCCATTCCTCCTGTTCAACACCATCAAGCTGGGTGCTTATTTTAGACAAACCAGATAAAAAGCACGCATCATTGGCAAGATCCCCTGCCCTTCCATGGTCGGGATGACGGTCATGCAGCGCATTGCTCAGCACAATTTCAGGCTGATATTTACGGATCATCCGGATCACTTCCAGCTGGTGCTCCTCATCATTTTTAAAGAACCCGTCTTTAAAACGAAGGTTTTCACGGGCATGAAGTCCCATGACCTTTGCAGAATCTGCCGCTTCTTCGTCACGGATCTTTGCAGAGCCCCTGGTTCCAAGTTCTCCGCGTGTAAAATCAACAATTCCAACTTTTTTACCGAGCGCGATGTGTTTAATTATCGTTCCTGAACACCCCAGTTCTGCATCATCCGGGTGAACAGCAAGTACCAATATATCTAATTTCATCATGTTTTAAAATAAAATAAGGACTAAAGCAGCTTTTGAATTTTCTTCTTTACTTTAGCGGAGAGCGGTTTTGTAAATGGGAAAAAGTAGTCTGTAACTTCACCGTCTTTATTGATCAGGTATTTGTGAAAGTTCCACCTTGGGGTAGCCGTTTGGGTTAGAAATTTAAAAAGCGGATGGGCCTGTTCGCCGCGTACCATGATCTTTTCAAAAACCGGGAACTGAACACCATAATTTTTCTCACAGAAGTTACTGATCTCTTCACCATCAAGCGGCTCTTGCCGCCCAAAATCGTTTGAGGGGAAACCCAGTACTTCAAAGTCTGCATCAGCAAACTCTTCCCTGAGTTGCTGAAGCTCCTTTAGTTGCGGGGCAAAACCACATGCAGAAGCAATGTTTACAAGGAGCAGAACTTTATTCTTATAATCGGAAAGGCTTTTTTCAGTACCGTTGATTAGTTTTAATTTGAATTGATGGATGCTTTTTGATAAATCTGGCATGTGATCTTATTGATAGAATCCGGATGAAGTGATGATCGATTCGATATCACGTTCTTGCTGCGGATCGTACTTACTTTTTAAATTATGACCAACAACCCTTGCAACCGACTGGTACAGGAAAGCAGTGATGCCCCCTTTGGTTTCTTTTACAATGTCGTAAGTCGTTCTGCCAAGTTCACGGTCTATAAGCTTGGTCAGGATCTGCCCCTGTGTAATGGTCAGTTCTTTAATTTCACGGTTAAACATGTCCTTAATCTCTTTATCACACTGCTTAACAAACTTTTTCTGGGCTTTCTTATCCGTGGTGGATGCCAGCTCCTGTTCCAGCTGCTCATACCTTCTTTTGGCATAGAGGGCATAAGGCATAACTTTCATGACATTATATCTTAACCTGTCATAGGCCAGCCGTTCTGCCGGGGACTTAAATACCCGATAGCCATAGATCACTACCTCACGAAGGGCAATCCAGGGAATCATTTCGCCATTGTCATTTGTTCCGGCAACCCGGATCGTATCATTCTTACCGAGTACAGGCATTTTTACAGAAACACCATTAACCTGCGCTTTTGCGGAAGAAGCACCAATAATGACAATTAACAGAATAATTAACCTATAAAATTTCATAAATTTATACCCCCGGTAAAGGTAAAGCTAATTTTAAACTTTAATATTTATTTGAACTCTAATATAATCTTTTAAAGGTAAACAGCTTTATTTTTTACGTAAATAATACAATACCTGTCAACATAGGTCAAACATAAAATTGGATGAATTATTGTGATGATTTATCTAAATTTCTATAAAAAAACATATATTGATTTCACTGGAAATTATAAACAGAAGATTTTTGAACATGGTGATTACTTACGGAAATAAGATATAGCAGATGAAAAATGCGTTAGTGATTGATTTAGAGGCAGAGAAGCAAGAGATATTAAAAAGATACAGGGCACTTTTACGTGCCTGTAAACCCACCCTTCAGAGAGGAGATAAAAAAGAAATCAGAAAAGCTTTTGATATGGCACTGGAAAGCCATAAAAACATGCGGAGAAAGTCTGGAGAACCTTATATTTATCACCCCATTGCAGTAGCACAAATTGCTGCTGAAGAGATTGGACTGGGAACAACATCCATAGTTTGTGCATTACTGCACGATGTGGTAGAAGATACAGACATCACCCTGGAAGATATTGAACGTGAATTTGGGAAAAAGACGGCAAAGATCATTGACGGACTTACCAAAATATCAGGCGTTTTTGATTACAACAGCTCCCTGCAGGCAGAGAACTTCAGAAAAATGCTGCTTACCCTTGCAGATGATGTACGGGTAATTTTAATCAAACTTGCAGACAGGCTTCATAACATGCGTACGATGGATTTTATGCCGCGTCAAAAGCAGCTTAAAATTGCGTCCGAAACCATATACCTGTATGCGCCCCTTGCCCACCGCCTGGGTTTATATGCCATTAAGTCCGAACTGGAAGATCTTTCCATGAAATACCTGGAACCTGACACCTATAAATACATCGCGACACAGCTGAATGAAAAAAAGGCCGAACGTACGTTATTTATTAAAAGGTTTGTAGAACCGATTAACGAGATCCTTGCCGAGCAGGGATTAACCGCAGATATTTATGGACGCCCAAAATCGATCCATTCGATATGGAATAAGATGAAAAGCAAGAATATCCCGTTTGAAGAGGTGTACGACTTATTTGCCATCCGCATTATTCTGGACAGTTCTCCTGAACATGAAAAAGCAGATTGCTGGAAAGCATACTCCATCGTAACCGACCTTTACCGGCCAAATCCGGACAGATTAAGGGATTGGGTATCTTCTCCGAAAGGAAACGGATATGAATCTTTACATACCACGGTAATGGGGCCTAAGGGGCAATGGGTAGAAGTTCAGATCCGTACCCAGCGCATGAACGAAATTGCAGAAAAAGGATTTGCTGCCCACTGGAAATATAAAGAATCCAGCAATGACAATGGCTTAGACCAATGGATCATGAAAGTGCGGGAGATGCTGAATAATCCGGAAGCCAATGCGCTTGACTTTCTGGATGATTTTAAGATGAACCTCTTTTCTGATGAGATCTTTATCTTTACCCCAAAAGGCGCGCTGTTACAACTTCCACTGGGTGCTACAGCCCTCGATTTTGCATTTGAGATCCATACCGATGTAGGTGCAAAATGTATTGGCGCCAAAGTAAACCATAAGCTGGTTCCCCTATCCTACAAACTTCAGAATGGAGACCAGGTAGAGATCATCACCTCAAGCAAGCAAACCCCGAAAGAGGATTGGCTGAACATTGTGGTAACGGCAAAAGCCAAATCAAAGATCAAATCCTCACTGAAGGAAGAAAAGCGTAAAATTGCCGAAATGGGCAAAGAAGCGCTGGAACGTAAGCTCAAGTCCTTAAAAATAACCTACAATACAGACAATTTAAATAAACTCTCTTATTTCTTTAAACTGCCGTCAACACAGGAACTTTTTATTGCAGTAGCCAATGGCAAGATTGAGATCAAAGACCTTAAAGATTACCTGGCCAGTGAAAAAGAGATTGAAAACCGAGGATCGGAGAAAAATGATGAACAGAAGATCCAAACCTTATTAAATAAGATCAAAGGCCCCGGATCAGATACCCTGTTAATTGGAGAGGACCTGCAAAAAATTGACTATACCCTCGCTGCATGCTGCAATCCGATCCCGGGAGATGATGTTTTTGGATTTGTAACGGTTAATGAGGGCATTAAGATCCACCGTACCAACTGTCCAAATGCCGCACAGCTCATGGCAAATTACGGATACCGTGTAGTTAAAGCAAAATGGAACAAGCAACAGGAATTAACATTCCTGACAGGACTGCACATTATAGGAATTGATGATGTTGGATTAATAAACAACATTACCAAAGTTATATCTAATGATTTTAAAGTAAACATGCGTTCTATTACCGTAGACACGGATAATGGGATTTTTGATGGCTCAATAATGATCTTTGTAAATGATAAAGACCACTTAGACAACCTGATTGAAAACCTGCTCCGCGTTAAGGGTGTAACAGGCGTTACCAGGTTTGATGCTTAAATTGCGAATAAATCATTAGCGTTTTATATAAAAATTAATACCTTTGAAAGGAGTTAAAAACTATGTCTACAAACCACAACAGCGAGTTGGTAAGAAAAATATTCGAAGCCTATCTCGAAAATAAAAATCTAAGAAAAACACCTGAGCGTTTTGCGATCCTGGAAGAAATATATTCCAGAGACGATCACTTTGATGTAGAGACCCTCTATATCCATATGAAAAATCAAAAGTACCGCGTAAGCAGGGCTACCGTATACAATACATTAGAGCTTTTGGTTTCATGCGATCTGGTTACCAAACACCAGTTTGGCAAGAACATGGCACAGTTTGAAAAATCATATGGCTATCATCAGCATGACCACATCATCTGTATTGACTGCGGTAAGGTAGTAGAATTCTGCGACCCACGCGTTCATCAAATTCAGAGTATGGTTGGTGATCTGTTAAAATTTGAGATCAAACACCACTCTCTAAACCTTTATGGCGTTTGTTTTGATTGCTCGGCTAAAGCAGCCATGAACAATGCAAACATTAAACATGCAAGTTAAAATATCCAATTATAATATTTCTAGTTTTAAATTTAAATAATGACGCAAGTAGACGTGCTTCTGGGCCTGCAATGGGGCGATGAAGGCAAAGGAAAAATTGTTGATGTATTAAGTCCGCAATATGATTTGATAGCTCGTTTTCAAGGCGGTCCGAATGCTGGACATACTTTAGAGTTTGATGGCAAAAAGTTCGTTTTAAATACCATACCATCCGGTATTTTTAATGAAAAAACAATGAATTTAATAGGAAATGGTGTGGTTATAGATCCCATCATTCTAAAAAGAGAGTTAGACAACCTTAAAACAGCTGGTCATGACCCAATCGCAAAAGGCAAATTGGTCATTGCACGTAAGGCACATTTAATTTTACCTACCCACCAGCTGCTTGATGCCGCTAACGAACAAAAAATGGGTAAGGATAAAATTGGATCTACACTGAAAGGTATCGGACCAACTTATATGGATAAAACCGGCCGTAATGGTTTAAGGATTGGTGACACCACCCTTCCTGACTTTAAAGAACGGTATAATAAGCTGGTTGAAAAGCATAAAGAAATGCTTTCCCACTATAAATTTGAATACGATCTTGCTGAAAAAGAAGCTGCATTTTTTGAAGCCATTGAATTTATCAAGTCTATTCCACATGTAGACAGTGAGCATTTTGTAAATGGTTACCTGAAAGAAGGAAAAACCGTTCTTGCAGAAGGCGCACAAGGAACCTTGCTGGATGTTGATTTTGGATCCTATCCGTTTGTTACCTCTTCCAATACCACTACTGCCGGTGCATGCACAGGCTTGGGGATTGCCCCAAATAAGATTGGTAGCGTTTTTGGAATCTTTAAAGCCTATTGCACACGTGTTGGCGGCGGCCCTTTCCCTACTGAACTTGACAATGAAGTTGGTGAGAACCTGCGTCAGATCGGCCATGAGTTTGGTGCAACTACAGGACGTGCCCGCAGATGCGGCTGGATAGACCTGCCTGCCCTTAAATATGCGATCATGCTCAATGGGGTCACCGATTTGATCATGATGAAAGCAGACGTATTAGATGGCTTTGATACCATATACGCCTGTACCCATTATGAGCACAATGGAGAAACCATTGACTATATGCCGTATGATATTATCTCTGTAAAGCCAGTTCCGGTTTTAAAAGCCATTGAAGGATGGAAAACAGATGTAACTAAAGTAAATAAAGTAGAAGAAATACCTGCACAACTTTCTAATTACATCGCGTTCTTAGAAAAAGAGCTTGAAGTTCCGGTTAAGTACCTTTCTGTAGGACCAGACCGTGTTCAGACCCTGATCTTAAACTAGATCACATCCGGTTAAAACAAAAGGCGGCTATTTGCCGCCTTTTGTTTTACATACTATTTTTTACATTTGCCAGGCAAGATGAAAGTTCAGGATTTACACGTTTTTAAACAGCAGGCTTTACAATGGGCAAATACGTTTGACGTTTGCTGTTGTTTGGATTCAAATCATTACGCCGATGCTTACGGCGAATTTGATTTCATGCTTGCTGTAGGTGCAGATCAATCCATTCATGCAGAAACCGGATCTGCCTTTGAAGCACTAAAGTCTTTTTATGAGCGCCATAAGAACTGGATGTTCGGCCTGCTTAGCTATGACCTTAAAAACGAAGTGGAAAGCCTCAGCTCCTCCAACCCTGACCGCCTCTTATTTCCAGACCTTTATTTCTTTATCCCCAAATACCTGATCGTGATCAGGAATGGAGAACTGGAGATCATCATTGGAGATTCCAGTATATTGGAATTGATTACAAATACCCGCTTAAAAGAAACAGTTAGCCAGGACATTTCTATCCAGAGCAGGATCTCAAAAGAAGATTATCTGGATACCATCAATAAGCTAAAGCAGCATATTGTTCAAGGCGACATCTATGAAGTTAATTTTTGCCAGGAATTTTTTGCAGAACATGCAGAGATCGACCCACTAGCCGTTTATCATAAATTGAACGAATTATCCCCTACCCCATTTTCAGGATTCTTCAAAATCAATGAGCAGTACATCTTATCCGCCAGTCCGGAAAGATATCTGAGAAAGATTGGCGATCAGCTAATTTCGCAGCCTATAAAAGGAACGGCAAGGAGAAGTACAAACGAACAGGAAGACCGTGTCATCAGGGCAAACTTAAAAAAAGATGCCAAGGAACAGGCAGAAAATGTAATGATCGTAGACCTCGTAAGGAATGACCTCACAAAAACGGCAGCAAAGGGAAGTGTAAAAGTAGAAGAGCTTTTCGGCATTTATGGTTTTCCACAGGTTTACCAGATGATCTCTACGATCAGTTCCCGGCTTGATCCCGGCATACACTTTATCGATGCCATTAAAAATAGTTTCCCCATGGGCTCTATGACCGGGGCACCAAAAATTAAAGCAATGAACCTGATTGAACAGTATGAAAGCAGCAAACGGGGAGCATATTCCGGTGCTCTTGGATACCTGGCACCTTCAGGAAACTTTGATTTCAACGTCATTATCAGGAGCATCCTATATCAGTCTGCATCAAAGTACTTATCATTTCAGGTAGGCGGGGCCATTACCTATGCCTGTGTGGCCGAGAACGAATATGAAGAATGCTTATTGAAAGCGTCTCCAATCATTAAAACATTAAAAGGGCCGCATAAGCAGCCCTCTTAATCCTTATTTTACAGGTTTTCCTGTAGTAGAGTTATAATATCTTTGTGCTTCAGGCAAGTCTTTCTGAATTTGTGCAATCCGCGTTCCATCAGCGGGGTGCGTGCTTAAAAATTCAGGTGGTTTTTGTGATCCCTGGCTGGCAGAAGCCATGCGCTGCCAAAAGCTAACCGCATTGGTTGGGTTATATCCGGCCATAGACATAAAGATCAGTCCAAGATGGTCGGCTTCAAGTTCCTGGGTTCTTGAATTGGGCAACAGCACACCTGCCTGGGCACCAATTCCATAAACCTGGTTAATTACGGCCTGTGTGGTAGCAGATTTACTAGCAGTAGCAGCACCGATCAAGCTACCTATCCCTTCAGCAACAGCCGCCTTTGAGGCACGCTCTGAAGAGTGCTGGGCAACAGCATGCGCAATTTCATGTCCCATAACCGTAGCCAGTCCCGCGTCGTCCTTCGTAACCGGAAGGATTCCCGAATAAACAGCTACTTTACCACCCGGCATACACCAGGCATTTACCTCTTTACTGTCGATCAGGTTAAACTCCCAGCTAAAACCCTGGATCTGTGAACCATAACCATTTGCATTCATGTAACTGGTAACAGCAGCAGCAATTTTTTGCCCTATCCTTTTAACCCTTACGGCATCGGCATTATTTAAAACTTTAGTCTGTGGATCTTTTAAAAGTGCAGTATAGCTCTGTGCAGCAGCAGACTGCATTTCAGTTTCACTTACAAAACTAACCCGGTTCCTGCCGGAAAGCGGTACGGTTGAACATGCGTAGGCCAGCATTACTACTGCGGCAATACCCATCAATTTTAACTTATTCATCAGATAATTATTTAGTTATTTGTTTTTTAAACAGATAAACTTTTGATTCTTTTCCTTTGAGTAGTCTTTCCAGGTTCTTTTGATGCGTAATGAGAATTAAGACACAAACACACATCCCATAAAGAACTTCAGATTTTACTGATGACTGAAGTACGAATACCACACTTAACGGGAAGGTAAAACCTGCACATATAGAGCTTAGGGAAACGTAGTTGGTAGCCAACAATACAACAACAAAGACAAGAACACAAAGCATAGCTGCTGATGGGTTAACTGCCAAAATCATTCCAAAAAGAGTGGCTACTCCTTTTCCTCCCCTAAAGCCTGCAAATATTGGAAATAAATGTCCCATAACAGCGGTAACACCTAATGCAAGTTCATAATTAATAAATTGTGAGGAGTGTTGTGGTCCGGTAACAGACAGACCTATAAAGTAGGCAAGTTTGGTTGCGGTATATCCTTTTGCAATATCAATGGTCATGACTGCAATGCCTGCTTTTTTACCCAATACCCGGAATGTATTGGTTGCCCCTGCATTACCGCTGCCATATTCACGTACATCAACGCCATAAAACGCCTGCCCAAGCCAAACCGCGGTAGGTATAGACCCAAACAGGTAGGCAAGAATAACGGCGGAGATAGAATAGATCGAAATCATAACCTAAAAGGCTTTTAAACTCATGTCTAAACTCTTTACAGAATGCGTTAACGCACCCATAGAAATAAAATCAACCCCACAAGCGGCATATTCAGTAACATTCTGTTCGGTGATCCCTCCTGAAGCCTCAGTTAGAAAGCGGTGATCAATCAGCTGAACAGCCTTCTTTAAATCAGTAAAATTAAAATTATCCAGCATAATCCTGTCCACACCTTTTTGTTCAAGCACCTCATTGAGCTCTTCAAGGTTTCTCACTTCAATCTCGATCTGCAGTTCTTTACCCTTTTCTTTCAAATAGGAGTTTGCAGATTGGATTGCTGAAGCAATACCGCCAGCATAATCTACGTGATTATCCTTGATTAAGATCATATCATATAATCCAATACGGTGGTTTACCCCGCCGCCAATACGAACAGCCCATTTCTCCAGGTATCTTAAGCCAGGGGTTGTTTTACGGGTATCTAATATTTTAGTGGTATATGGCTCCAGAAGTTTTACAATTCGATGGGTAGTAGTCGCTATACCGCTCATGCGCTGCATACAGTTAAGCACCAATCTTTCAGCAAGCAAAATGGAATGTGTACTACCGGATACCGTCAATGCAATATCGCCATATTTAACCTCAGCGCCATCATTTATCAAAACTTCTACGGTAAGTGAAGCATCTACCTGGTTAAATATTTCCAGTGCCAATGCTACTCCAGCAATAATCCCGGGTTCCTTTATTAACAATTTCGCTTTACCCTGAGCATCGGCCGGTATCGTTGAAAGTGAGGTATGATCACCGTCACCCAAGTCTTCAGCTATAGCATTCTTTATAAATTGATCTACGATTTGCTTATCCAAAACTTAAATTTAAACCCAAAAATAGCATTTTTACTACTATTTCTCAGCCTCTATTCTCAATTCTGTGATAAAAAATGTACTTCCTGTCTTTTTCAGGGTGATAGACACTCTGAATGTACCATTCTTGGTTACCAGCGAAAGCGCCCCATAACGGTAATTTGGGTTGGTATTTAAACGGTGGATAACAGATGATTTTACAGGCGGGTATTTAATAAAAAAACTTCTTAAGATCTGTTCAGCCTGTGCTTTAGAATAAACATCTTCTTCGTCAATTATGATTAAGTCTACAGAAGCTGAAAAGTTTGAAGCGATGTCTTTTGAATTTCCCGATTTAAAATACCCGGATAAATCATCGATTATATCAGCTTCAACCGCATTTAAAGACGAAAATTGGATAAAAAAAATAAATATAGAGAGTAAGGGCTTCATCATCTTATATAGCTAATTATTTCATTCGCACACAAATTATGCCACTAATACATCATAAAAATCAAATTGCTTTAAAAAAAATCAGCAATAGACTTATATTTGCCAGGTACAGTCGACGTAAAAAATTTAGCAGATAATGAGCAATAAGAAAGTAGTACTACTGATCCTTGATGGATGGGGTTATGGAAAGAAAGACAAATCTGATGCAGCTTATGCCGCAAATACGCCATTCTTTGATTCTCTGTTACTAAAGTATCCCAATTCAAAATTGGAAGCTTCCGGTGAGGCCGTAGGTTTACCGGTAGGACAGATGGGAAATTCAGAAGTTGGACATATGAACCTGGGTGCCGGACGTGTCGTTTACCAGGAGCTTGGAAGAATTAACAAAGCAATAAGTGACCATTCCCTTCACGAAAATAAAACATTGCTGGACGCTTTCGATTACGCAAAAGCCAATAACAAACCGGTTCACTTTATCGGACTTGTGTCTGACGGAGGTGTACATGCTCATATTAATCATTTAAAGGCATTATGCGACGCTGCAGACGAACAAGGCTTGAAGGATGTGTTTATCCATGCTTTTTTAGACGGACGCGATACAGACCCCAATTCTGGCCTTAATTTTACCAAAGACCTGAATCACCATCTGGAAAATTCTTCCGCAAAGATAGCCAGTTTAATTGGCCGCTATTATGCCATGGACAGGGACAAAAGATGGGAACGGGTTAAGCTGGCCTACGACTTATTAACAAAAGGCACTGGACAAGCTGTAAGCGATCCCATTGCCGCAATAGAACAATCTTATCACGATGGAATTACAGATGAGTTCATTAAACCCATCGTAGTAACCAAACCCGATGGTACACCAACCGCAACCATACAGCCCGGAGATGTGGTCATCTGCTTCAACTACAGAACAGACAGGGGAAGGGAAATTACGGCCGTACTAACCCAGGAGGATTATCCTGAGTTTGATATGCATAAAATGCCCTTGTACTATGTGACAATGACGACCTATGATGAAAACTTCAAAGATGTAAAGGTCGTATTTACCAAAGACGACCTTTCACAAACACTGGGCGAAGTATTGGAAAGCCATAACAAAAATCAAATCAGGATTGCTGAAACGGAAAAATATCCGCACGTTACCTTCTTTTTCTCCGGAGGCAGGGAGCAGGAATTTAAAAATGAAAAAAGGATCCTTGTCCCTTCACCTAAAGTGGCAACGTATGACCTGCAGCCAGAAATGAGCGCCGCAGGGATCACGGAAGCCATTGTCAAAGAACTCGAATCAGGCTGGCCGGATTTTGTATGTCTGAACTTTGCCAATCCGGATATGGTAGGACATACCGGAGTTTTTGATGCGGTAGTTAAAGCCGTTGAAACTGCAGACAGTTGCACGGAGATCGTGGTAAATAAAGGACTTGAAAATGGATACTCATTTATCATCCTGGCAGATCATGGCAACTCTGAATTTATGGTAAACAATGATGGATCTGCAAATACAGCCCATACCACCAACCTGGTTCCCTGTATTTTAGTAGGCTCAGATTATACCAGCATCCGCGATGGAAAACTGGGCGATGTTGCACCAACCGTTTTACAGCTATTGGGAATTCCAAAACCAGAGATCATGACTGGTAACAGCCTGATATAATGAAGCGGATCCTTTCTATACCGGTTATCCTTTTGTTTTGTATCAGCTGCAATCCATCTGCAGAAGTCAGGCAAAAGGATAATTATTTTGACATTAAAGACTACTTTAATAAAGAGATTACCCGGCTCAGCTTAAAAAAACCAGTGTTCACAAAAACAGTAGCGGTCGATACGGCTTCAGAAACCAAAACCGTTAACATCAAAGACTGGAAGCGAGAATTGAGTGCCTTTACAGATGCAGATCTTAATAAAGCATCCTGGAAGGGCCTTTTTAAAGTTCAAAAAAACGGCAGCCAGGAAGTTTATACTTCAGATCATGAAAAAGTACCCGTAAAAAAGGTGACTGTATTTTATAAAGGAACGCAGGTTAAAGGCTTCAATATCCTGATCAGAAACAACAACTCCCTGTACACCTCAACAGATAGTCTCACTTACTATGCAGATAGTATCTACCGCGTTAAAAAAACACAGCACATCAGGCTGCTTTCCCCAAAGGTTTATACGATAACCGGAAAGTTTAAATAAAAAAAATGGGCTGCAAAACAGCCCATTTTTCATATGTAATATAAATTTCTTCTTATTTCAGACTGGTAATTTGGGCTTTCACATAATCAACCAAAGAAATGATGTCTTTACGCTGTGGCTGCATAACCAGGATCTTTTGAAAATCCGTCACAGAATTATTAAACAAAGCAATACAAGCGGTCTTTTCAGCAGTCTTCTTTATTTTGTATGATTTATAGATCGCATAGTCTTTGTAAGCCAGTCCCCTGTTTTGTAAAAGCTGGGCATCCTCTTCTCCATTGATCTCAATGGCTTTAGTGAAGTCCTTCAACGCAGAAAGATAAAAATTCTCTCTCATCTGGCTCAAAGATTCTTTAGGGTCATTGGCCACATTAAGGCGTGCTTTTCCCCGGTAATAATAAGCAGAATAATCAGACGGCTTTAAGGTGATGTAACGGCTGTAAGTAGAAACTGCATTTTCAAAATTGCCGCATTGATAATAGGAATAACCAAGCATCTTCAATACACCGGCATTATTGGGATCTTTGGTATCGGCTTTCTCCAATTGCGTTACGGCCGCTTTATAATCACCCTTTAACCAGGCTTGCATACCCAACTTATCGTAATTGTTGTTTTGCGCCATACCATTTATGGCAGAGATTACCAGTAATAAGATTAAAGTCTGTTTGAAATAGTTCATTAATTTTTATCTAATAAAAAATAAATATATTTAGTTTTAACCCAATCCCATAATAATTTTATCAACTATTTTTATGGCATCAAAATTAGTTGATGTAATTAAGGTATCTTTTGTGAATATGTTATAATAAACGCAAAAAAATAAAAATTATGATGTTTCAGTAATTATTATTTTTAACATGACGTTTTAACATAGAAAACATGGTATTTTAATTTTGGCACAGGAGTTGAAATTATGCTTATCTGATACTAAATACGGCGATTGAATGCGACATGCTGTCAGATTGTCGTTATAATTTTAAGAATAATAATTTAATGAGTAAACAAGATCGATTTGATTTTATCAATGCACTGCCTATCATAGATGAAGACACTGAGTTTTTCCCATTAATGTCCCAGCAGGATGAAGAAGAGATGAACAATGAGGAAACCCCGGATGTATTACCCATACTACCCTTAAGGAATACGGTGCTGTTTCCCGGAGTGGTCATTCCCATTACCGTAGGAAGAGATAAGTCAATAAAATTAATAAAAGAAGCTTACAAAGGAAACAAGATCATCGGTGTGGTATCACAGCGTGATATTTCCATTGAAGATCCTACCTTCGAGCAATTAAATAGTGTGGGTACTGTAGCCCATATCATTAAGATGCTGCAAATGCCCGACGGAAATACAACCGTAATCATCCAGGGCAAACAGCGCTTTCGTTTGGTTGAAGAAGTGAAATCTGAACCATACATCACGGTTAAGATCAACAAATTCACAGAAGCCAAACACAAAGGAGATAAAGAATTTAAAGCGCTTGTTGCATCCATCAAAGAGATGTCAACACAGATCATTCATTTATCACCAAACATTCCAAGTGAAGCAGGCATTGCACTAAAAAACATAGACAGCACCTCTTTCCTAATCAATTTCATCTCTTCCAACATGAATGCCGATGTTGCTGAAAAGCAAAAGATGCTGGAAATGACCAGTCTCCGTGACCGGGCAATGATGGTGATGAAATTGCTTACACTGGAATTGCAGATGCTCGAGCTGAAAAACCAGATCCAGTCCAAGGTACGCACTGACCTGGATAAACAGCAGCGTGATTATTTTTTAAATCAGCAGCTAAAAACCATCCAGGAAGAATTGGGCGGCAATTCTTCAGACATGGAATATGAAACCTTACAGGTACGCGCCAAAAAGAAAAAATGGGCGGTACATGTAAAAGATCATTTCAATAAAGAACTTGAAAAGCTGGGCAGGATGAACCCTGCGGCCCCCGACTACTCCGTTCAGATCAATTACCTGGAACTGCTTCTGGACCTGCCATGGAATGATTTCACAAAAGATAACTTCGACCTGAAACGCGCCCAGCGCATCTTGGACAAAGATCATTTCGGACTGGAAAAAGTAAAGCAGCGCATTGTAGAGTATCTGGCTGTCCTAAAACTTAAAAAGGACATGAAGGCCCCGATCATTTGCCTGGTTGGCCCTCCGGGAGTTGGAAAAACATCCCTCGGAAAATCAATCGCAAAAGCCCTAAACCGCAAATATGTACGTATGGCCCTTGGTGGAATACGCGATGAAGCAGAAATAAGAGGCCACAGAAAAACATACATCGGAGCAATGCCGGGCCGGATCATCCAGTCCATCAAGAAAGCCGGAGCAGCAAACCCTGTATTTGTACTCGACGAAATTGACAAAGTAGGATCAGACCACAGAGGTGACCCTTCTTCTGCCCTGCTGGAAGTTTTGGATCCGGAACAGAACAATGCGTTTAATGACCATTATGTAGAAACTGATTATGATCTGTCAAACATATTATTTATTGCCACGGCAAACACGTTAAACTCCATCCAGCCGGCCTTATTAGACCGTATGGAGATCATTGAGGTAAACGGATATACCATTGAAGAAAAGATTGAGATTGCTAAAAAATACCTGCTGCCTAAACAGAAAGAACAGCACGGAATAAAGACAAAGGACATCAATCTGAAGAATGCTTTAATTGAGAAGGTTATTGAAGATTATACCAGGGAATCTGGCGTACGCGGACTCGAAAAGAAGATCGGATCGCTGGTTCGTGGTATTGCAACCAAAATTGCAATGGACGAGGCATTTGAGCCAAACCTTTCTTATGACGACGTTGAACGGATCCTGGGAGCCCCGATCTACGATAAAGATCTGTATGAAGGTAATGAGGTTGCAGGAGTAGTTACCGGATTAGCATGGACACAGGTTGGCGGTGACATTCTATTTATTGAAGCAAGTTTAAGTCCCGGAAAAGGTAAATTAACCCTAACCGGAAACCTTGGTGAAGTAATGAAAGAATCTGCCATCATAGCTTTAGCTTATCTAAGGGCACATGCAGACCTGTTTGGAATTGATCATTTGGTATTTGACCAATGGGATATTCACGTTCACGTACCTGCAGGTGCAACGCCTAAAGATGGCCCTTCAGCAGGGATCACCATGCTTACCGCCTTAACCTCTGCATTTACACAACGTAAAGTAAAATCGAACCTGGCAATGACCGGTGAAATTACACTTCGTGGCAAGGTATTGCCAGTTGGCGGCATTAAGGAAAAAATCCTGGCTGCTAAAAGGGCAAACATCAAAGACATCATCTTATGTAAATCAAATCGTAAAGATATTCTGGAAATCAAGGAAAGCTATATTAAAGACCTCAACTTCCATTACGTAACCGAAATGAAAGAGGTTATCGATATAGCATTAACAAAGGACAAAGTAAAAAATGCACAAAATATAACGGTTAAGACTAAGGATCAGCCTGCTAATTAATTTATTTTGTTTATACTTGGTTAAAAATTAACCAAATGAAAACAACTAAATTATTGCTAAGCTTACTACTGGTTGTAGTAACTCTCAAATCTTTTGCACAGGAAAGCACTACACCTGTAAAACGTGCACAAAATGTATTTGTTGAATTGGGCGGACAAGGCCTTATCTTTTCCGCCAATTACGATACCCGGTTTGGCAACAGAAGAGATGGCCTTGGAGGAAGAGCTGGTATAGGTTATATAGGAGCTGATGGTGATAACATCACAACAGTTCCTATATCATTAAACTACTTGCTGGGCAAAGGAAAAAACTTCTTTGAGGTAGGTCTTGGAGCTACATTTACATCCCTTACAGCCTCCGGAGAAAGCTTTATATTTGACGAAGGCACAAGCAGTTCAGTAATTGGAACAATGAGTTTTGCTTATCGCCTGCAGCCAGTAGATAGTGGCTTTGCGCTTAGAGCAGGATTTACTCCTGTCTTTAGTGGGACTAATTTCATCCCCTATTATGCTGGATTTAGCTTAGGGTATACTTTTTAGCTATTTATAGTAGCCATTTTATTTCTTATGCCAGGGTCAGCACTGACTGCAATTTTAAATGCTTCAAATAATCTCAAATAAAAACATAAAACTTCGGTACTTTTGCCGGAGTTTTTCTTTTATAACACCTATGAATAAATTTCTCCTGATTATTGCGGTTGGTACTTTACTGTTTTTTAATGCAAATGCACAGACTTATAAAAATGAGTTTGGATTTAAAAGTGACAATGATTCTTACCTGGCCCAGGGCTCTGACCGGTATTACACCAATGGACTATTTTTAAGCTTTCGCAGGGCAGTGAACCAGTCGGCATTAAAAGAAGGACTGGAAAAAAAGACCTATGAAATCTCCGCCGGACAGAAAATGTACAATCCAATATCAGGATACGCACCGGATCCAAACAGGCAGGACAGACCATTTGCCGGATACCTGTACTTAGGCGGCGCACTTAGCTGGTTTAAAAGCAATGAAAGTGTTTTAAAGGCTAGTGCAGAAATTGGAACTACTGGTCCAAATTCCTTAGCAGAAGACGGACAGGAACTCCTGCACAATACCGTAGGATTTTATGAACTCGACGGCTGGCAGTACCAGATCAGGAATGAGATGGCTGTAAACCTTTCACTGCAATACACCAGACTGCTTACACGGCTATCAAATAACGCCACAGACCTTTCTTTTGAAGGTTACGCCAATGCAGGAACAACCTTTAGTGGTGCAGGGGCAGGCGTACTATTCAGGGCAGGTGCCATTAACCAGCTATTTAATTCAGCTTACACAAATGCAGTTATCGGAAACCAGGCAAAGACTAAAGCGCTGGTAAAAAGAGAGATCTTCTTCTATGCCAAGCCACAATTAAACTTTGTAGCTTACGATGCAACCATCCAGGGAAGTATGTTCAACAACAACAGTCCGGTTACATTTGATGTAAAACCAGTTGTATTCGCACAGCAGATTGGATTTAATTACAGCTCACAGCGTTTCACGTTCGACTTCAGCATGCTTTTTAAGACCAAAGAAATTAAAAGTACAGCCAAAGCACACCAGTACGGCTCAATCAGCATGTACTACCGCTTTAACTAATCGGCTTGAGGGCGCTTTCTGAATTCCTTCTTAGCAGCAACAGATTGTTTATCTGCCAGTCTTTTCCGAATTACAGATTTAGGCGTTTTAGTCGGCTTTCTTACTTTGTTTACATGCAATGCCGACTTTAATAATGCGATCAATTTAACAACGGTACGCTCCTTATTCATCAGCTGACTGCGGTCTTCCTGAGAAACGACGTGCAGATTGCCTTCCAAATCTAAACGATGTACCAATTTATCCTGCAAAAGCAGCCGCTCTGCATCTGTAAAAAATGGGGCATCATTGACATTTAAGATCAGCTCTACTTTGCTGGAAACTTTGTTTACATTTTGTCCGCCCTTACCCCCGCTTCTGGAAGTTTTAAAAGTAACGGCCTTAATGACATCATCTTTATTTGGTAACATCCTGTAAAAGTAATTAACTTTGTGCGATATGAGAAAAAACCTTGTAGTTGCCATTGATGGTTATTCATCGTGTGGAAAGAGTACGCTGGCAAAAGCATTAGCGAAAAAGCTGGGCTTTATTTATATAGACAGTGGATCAATGTACAGGGCAGTTACCCTTTTCTTTATTAGAAACCAGGTAGAGATCAATAATCCGGAGGCAGTATCAGATGCCCTCCAGCATATAGAACTGAACTTTCATTCCAGGGATTATCAGTCGCACATTACATTAAACGGCGAAGAAGTATCTGAAGAGATCCGGCAGATGCCCGTTTCAGAAACCGTAAGTGAGATCTCAGCAAACAAGCAAGTCCGCAAAGAAATGGTAAAACAGCAGCAGCGGATGGGGAAATCAAAAAACATTGTCATGGACGGAAGGGATATTGGTACCACTGTTTTTGAAGATGCACAGGTTAAATTCTTCATGACAGCCGACCCGAAGATCAGGGCAGAGCGCCGTTTTAAAGAATTGCAAACCAAAGGCGATACCACCACTACCCTGGAAGAAGTTTTCGAGAATCTGGCACACCGGGACTATGCAGACACAACCAGAGTTGAAAGTCCGCTAACGCGGGCAGATGATGCAATTATCTTAGACAATACAGAGCTTACCGAAGAAGAGCAGCTTAATTTCGCACTGGAACAAGTACAACAGCACTTACACTTATAGTTCACATACCGCTCCAACAGTTATCATACCGTTCTATATAAATTCGCAATTATATTTCAATGAAGATCCTGATTGTTGAAGACGAGAAAAACCTGGCCTTAGAAATGGCAATATTTCTTGGTAAAGAAGGATATACAGTAGAACATGCCTGGAAAAAGTCTTCCGCCGAAGAAAAGATCTTTGTCAATTCGTACGATTTTATCCTGCTGGACCTAGGACTGCCCGGAGGTGATGGCTTCGAACTTTTAAACCAGCTTAAAAAGATTAGCGGCCGTGAAGATGCGGTCATTATATTAACAGCACGCGGAGCGGTAGATGACCGCATCAAAGGGCTTGAAGCAGGGGCCGATGATTACCTGGCAAAACCATTTTCGCTAACAGAACTTCTGGCAAGAATGCATGCGATCATCAGGCGCAAGCACAAGCTTGAAATGAATGAGGTTATGATCCATAAGTTTATACTCGATATCAGAAACCATCAGGTATGCTTTAACGGAGAAAAACTCAACCTGACCAATAAAGAATTTGAAATATTCAATTACCTCGTTTTAAATAAAAACAGGGTAATATCCAGGGTAAATTTAACCGAACACGTTTGGGGAGATATTCTTGAAATTAATTCTGATTCTAACTTTGTCGATGTTCATGTAAAAAACCTAAGAAAAAAACTCGCTGTACATGCAGCCATAGAATGGTTTGAAACCGTTAGAAGTATTGGATACCGGATTAATTTGTAGCCTAAGTAAAGCCGTGTTATGAAATTACAGTTTAAACTCGCTTTATACAATACCCTAACAAAGGTTGCCATTATTACGTTGCTGGGAATTCTCATCCTCGCATCGATCAATCACATTTCAACAAAACACATACAACAGCGCCTTTTACAAAAGAAAAGCAAGCTGATTTTAAACCTGTCTAATGTTGAAATTAATGACCTCCTCACCAAACAGGGAACATTTACAGATTATAACCTGCTCAAAGAAGAATACATCATTCTCAAAGAGGTGGCAAATACGAAAGTCCCACTTAAACAATACTTCATTACAGAGCAGAAAAGTATAGAAGGAAGCAATGAAGAATATCAGATCTTAATAGCAGATTTTATTTATGAAGGTAAAACATACCAGCTGGAGTTAGGAGAAACCAGGTCTAACATCTCACAACTGGAACATACCATCTCCGTATTTACCTTTTTCATTCTTATTGTTGCGGTGGTATTGACATTGATTGCAGATCTCGCATTTACTCAATTTTTATTAGCGCCCTTATATCAAATTATAGACAAGAAACTCAATAAGGTAAATGATCCTATAAATTTCAATTATGAACCTGTGGCTACTACAACGCAGGATTTTAAAATTTTGGACCAAAGCATCAGCTCCCTGATGAACAAGATTGCCACACTCTTTCTTACTGAAAAAGAATTTATTGCCAATGTATCCCATGAACTGCTAACGCCAATATCCATATTAAACACCAGGCTGGAAAACCTGCTAAATGATGAACAGCTAACCTCAGAAGGTGAAAACAAGATTTTTGCATGTCTAAAAACATTGAGCCGCCTAAAGTCTATCATAAACAGTTTACTGTTAATATCAAAAGTAGAGAACAATCAATACCATAAAAAAGACAGCATCTCCATTAAAGAAACCGTAGCAGAAGTATTTGAAGAATTACAGCACCGGCTTATGATGATGGACTTAAAAATGGAAATGAATATATCCACAGATCATACTTTTTATGGAAATCAATCTCTGATCCACACGTTATTGATGAATTTAATCAGCAATGCAATTAAATACAATATTCCATCGGGTACTATAAATGTCTATAGCCTGAACAGTAAGTATGGCTTCGGACTTTTTATTGAAGATACCGGAAAAGGTATGGATGCAGAACAGGTGCAAAATGCTTTTGTACGTTTTGAAAAATTTCAATCAGAAAAAGAAGACAGCCACGGACTGGGGCTTGCAATAGCAAGGAGTATAGCCGCTTTTCATCAAATTGAACTGACCATAGAATCACATAAAGGAAAAGGCACCCGCCTCAAATTACATTTTCCAAACTAACCTTAAAACTTCATGAAATCTTCATGTAGGGTCTGCAACTTTGATCTAAGAAATCACTAAATAATAACCACATGAAAAAAACAATTTTAGCGTTAGCATTCGTTGCAACCACGTTCGGCGCATTCGCACAAACACCTTCAACCCCACAAAAACCAGCAGTCCACAAGACGAAGTCACATAAAAAAACAGCAGAAAAGAAAGTTGTACCCGTTGTTACGACAAAGACAGTAGAAAAAAAGAAATCAGGTAAATAAACAGGTTCAATATTTACCTAAGCCGTCTGTGTATACAGGCGGTTTTTTTATTTAAAGCGTTTTATCGTACAAGTTGTTATGGTTGATTTGCAGGTATGATTGAGCAGCGGGTTTACGGTTGAGTTGCAGGTTATAATGCAGCAGGTTACGAGAGTTGCAGGTAATGACTGAGCAGCGGGCTTACGGTTGAGTTGCAGGTTATAATGCAGGTTACGAGAGTTGCAGGTAATGGACTGAGCAGCGGGTTTACGATTGTGCCAAAGAGGATTTCCTAACGTTTAAAACCGTAGGCAATACCACTTGTTTATGCCCCTTTTCAGATTTCTGGTCGTCCAGTCTGGACAATAAGATGCTCATAATATTTTCAGCAATATCTTCTAAAGGCTGCGCAATAGCGGTTATAGTTGGGCTTGAAAATTCCAGCAATTCAAAATCATCAAAAGAAACCACGGCAAGATCTTCAGGAATCTTTAAATCCAGCCTCTGGATAGACCTCAAACCATCCATACAAATATAGTTGGCTGCAAAAATCACCGCATCCAGCTGCTGCTCTTTCTGAAAGTAAGCAGAGATCTCCTTAATGGAACTGGCAGAATTAGAATATGGGATCTTTATGATGCTTTCTTGAAGCCCCTCCGTTTTGATCGCAAGTTCATAACCCTTTAACCGGTCAAGCATTTGCTGCTCTATGGTATCAATAGTTACAAAGCCAATATGCTTATAACCATTATCTACAAGGTGTTTAGTTGCATTATACGTGCTTTCCTCATTGTTAATGATCACATGATCCGTATTTAACTCCGGAAAATAACGGTCAAATAAAACCACCGGTTTTTGATTCAGCGTTAAAGCCTTAACCTCATCTTCCAAACCTTCCGGAAGTGCAATGATGTAACCATCAACATGTCTGTCCTGAAAGATCTGAAGAAGCTCAATCGCCTTGTTCTTATTGTTCTTTGTACTGCTATAAATAATTTTATATCCCTTTTGAGAAGCCTTTTCATCAATGAACCTCGCAATTCCGGAAAAAAAGGGCTCAGAAATATCGGCTACTAAAAATCCGATGATGTTTGTTTTTCCAGTGCGGAAACTTTTCGCAAGGGCATCTGGCTTATAATCCAGTTCCTCTACAAGCTGTAATACTTTTTTAGTGAGATCATCGCTAATTCTTTTCTCTTTGGCTTTGCCATTTACTACAAAAGAAACAGTACTTATTGAAATCCCCAGTTGCCTAGCTATATCTTTAATTGAGACTTTCTTTTTCATTAATGTAGTTTCATATAATTGGCAATATAGGAATTAGGTTTTAATTTACACCCTCCTATTACATCCTAAACCGATTTAATTTGTTCAAAAAAACATCTGGCCATCTAAAATAAATTTTGTTCGTAAGGGATTAGTTACTTTCTTTGCGGGCTAATTAGAATTATTCCAAATAAAATTGATAGCACGATCGCCATACCCGCAAGAAGTTTTACCTAAAAATTTTAAAAACAAGTAGTGAGCAAAAGAAAAAACAGATTTAAATACTGGATCGGACAAATACACTTATGGCTCGGATTGACATCTGGATTATTTGTATGTTTTTTAGGTATTACCGGCTGCGTCCTGGCATTTGAGCGTGAAATAGAGAATGTATCACAACCCTATCGCTTCACGGAAACGCAGCACAAGCCATTACTGGAACCTTCCAGGTTAAAGGAAATTGCGGACAAGGCCATTCCCGGAAAGCATGCACACAGTGTCAGCTATCAACCGGGAAAATCATCTCAGGTCGTGTACTTTGCATTTGAGCCGGAATATTACTGGATTGTTTTCCTCAACCCCTACACCGGTGAAGTTTTGAAGGTCAAAAATATGGATGATGACTTTTTCAGGGTCATGATCATGGGCCACTATTATTTATGGCTGCCTGCAAATATTGGTCAGCCTGTATTAGCCAGCGCAACTTTAATGTTCTTTTTCCTTTTAATTTCAGGATTGATCCTTTGGTGGCCTAAGAATAAAGCAGCAAGTAAAAAACGGTTTACCATTAAATGGAATGCCAAATGGAGAAGGGTAAATTACGACCTCCATAATGTTCTTGGTTTTTACATGACCTGGATCCTGATATTCATTGCCTTTTCGGGTCTGGTTATGGGATTTCAATGGTTTGCTAAGTCTGCCTATTGGGTATCTTCAGGCGGTAAAAAGTTGAACCTGTTTGAAGAAACCTATTCAGACAGTACACTGGTAAACGCGGCAGCCGGACGCAAACCAGCCATAGATATACTTTGGGCAAGAACGCGGGATACCCTGCAGAACTTTAGCGGAAGTCTGGAAGTACACGTTCCTGATGGCCCTAAATCTGCTATTGAAGTGGCATTGAACCCGGACACAGATGTCTTTTGGAAAACAAACTATTACTATTACGACCAATACACACTCAAAGAAATGGAAGTTGCCCATGTGTTTGGAAAATATGCAAATGCAACAGTAGCAGATAAGCTCATGAGGATGAATTACGACATCCATATTGGCGCAATTGCCGGGATACCTGGAAAGATCATGGCATTTCTTGCCAGCTTAATTGCTGCAAGTTTGCCAATTACAGGCTTTATCATTTGGCGGGGACGTAAAAAAAAGAATAGAACTAAAGAAACAACATCTTGAGCTAAAAGATATTTTTGCTAATTTGCATACTCACTAATTGAAAAACAATGGTACGAGTTGCCCTGCTTTTAACAAAAAAATATCGTCTTCTCAGCGTGGCTGCTATATTAGATGTCTTTGATACCGTAAATAGTTATTACGAGATGAATGGCGAAGCAGCCTTTTTTAAACTCAGTTTACTGTATTCCGGAACTCCGGCACCAGAAATCTCAGCCTTTGAAAAATATAATCCCAGCCACTACCATACTTCCGGACAGCAGGATCTAGTTTTAATTCCTGCATTTGAGGCGGTAGAGTCTAGCCTGTCGCAGCCGGAAAACAAAGAATTGCTTCCATGGATCCAGCAGCAGTACAAACATGGTGCAGAAATCGGAAGTTTTTGTACAGGTGCATTTCTACTCGCAGCAAGTGGGCTATTAGACGGTAAGGAAGCAACAACACACATCAATGCCAGTCCAGCTTTTGCAGTATACTTTCCGGATGTAATTTTAAAACAGGATGCAGTGGTTACGCATTCAGACGGCATATATACAAGCGGAGGAGCTACCAGCACCTTCCACCTGTTGTTGAAGATGATACACAACTACTGCAACAGGGATGTAGCCGTACGAATGGCAAAAATATTTGCCATCGATATGAACCGTGAGCAGCAAAGCTATTTTGGAATTTTTACACCCGTCCGGGATCATGGAGATGATCTGGTCTATAAAATCCAGAACTGCATAGAAAACGATTACGATAAGTCAATCACCATTGAAGATATTCTGCAGCAGATCCCGTCCAGCAGACGTAATATTATTCGCCGTTTTAAACAAGCTACAGGAAATACACTCATAGAGTACCTGCAAAAAACAAGAATAGAAGCTGCCAAAAAACTGCTGGAACAAACCAATCAAAGCATTCTTGAAGTCATGATGCATTCAGGTTATAATGACACCAAAGCATTCAGGCAGCTCTTTAAGAAAAGCTCAGGAATGACCCCAAAAGATTACCGCGATAAGTTTAAACCAAGGGCTGCATAAACAATTATAGCACAATCCATTCAAAATCAACAACATTTATCAAAAAAAATCTTTTTTTAAAAATATAAATTTTTATCTTTGCCGTCCCTAACGGGAAAAGGAGATTTTAATTTAATGGCTAAAAAACAAGTAGCAGAAAAAGAACTAGAGGCTAAAACAGCCGAATTACAAGGCACAGACGCTCGTCTGGCTGAGAAAGAAACTATTGAATCAGAAGCTGATTCAGTATCGATCGAACAGATCAAATCATCATTGGCAACACCAGATCAGGACTTTGACTGGGATGCAGACGACAAAGCTTTCGGAAATTACAATGAAGAAGACCGTAAAAAGTTTGAAGACATGTATACCGACACTTTCAATCAAATCACTCAGGGTGAAATTATCAGCGGTACTGTTGTTTCAATCAACAACAAAGACGTAGTATTAAACGTAGGATTTAAATCTGACGGTTTGGTATCTACTTCAGAATTCCGTGATACACCGGATTTGAAAGTTGGTGATACAGTTGACGTTTTTGTGGAAGCCCCTGAAGATGCTAACGGTCAACTAATTTTATCTCGTAAAAGAGCTAAAACTCAAAGATCATGGGAGACTATTAACGAGGCTCTTGACAATGACAAAATCATCAACGGATTTGTTAAAAGCCGTACTAAAGGTGGTCTTATCGTTGACATCATGGGTGTTGAAGCTTTCTTACCTGGTTCTCAAATTGACATCAAACCTATCCGCGACTACGATGTATACGTGGGTAAAACAATGGAATTCAAAGTTGTTAAGATCAACCATGAGTTTAAAAACGTAGTTGTTTCTCATAAAATCTTAATCGAAGACGATTTAGAAAGCCAAAAAGTTGAAATTGTATCTAAACTTGAAAAAGGTCAGGTACTTGAAGGAACAGTTAAAAACATTACTGACTTCGGTGTATTCATCGATTTAGGTGGCGTTGATGGTTTACTTCACATCACTGATATTTCATGGGGCCGCATAGAGCATCCAAAAGAAGTATTGAGCTTAGATGAGAAGATCAATGTAGTTGTTCTTGACTTTGATGACGAGAAAAAACGTATTGCATTAGGCTTAAAACAATTGACTCCTCACCCTTGGGAATCTTTAGACACAAACTTAGCTGTTGGTTCTAAAGTTAAAGGTAAAATTGTTACTGTTGCAGATTACGGAGCCTTCCTGGAAATCATTCCTGGAGTTGAAGGTTTAATCCACGTATCAGAAATGTCGTGGTCACAAAACCTGCGCAGCCCACAAGAATTCCTTAAAGTTAGCGATGAGATCGAAGCTGAAGTATTAACTTTAGACAGAGACGAACGCAAAATGAGCTTAGGTATTAAACAATTGACTCAAGATCCTTGGCAAAATGTTGCTGAAAGATATCCTATCGGAAGCAAACATACTGCAGTAGTTAAAAACATGACTAACTTCGGTGTATTTGTTGAAATTGAAGAAGGTATCGACGGTCTGATCCATATCTCTGATCTTTCATGGTCTAAAAAAGTAAACCACCCTAATGAATTCACTAAAGTTGGTGATACATTAGATGTAGTTGTTCTTGAATTAGATGTTGAAAGCCGCAAATTAAGCTTAGGTCACAAACAACTTGAAGAAAACCCTTGGGATACTTTCGAAACGATCTTTACAGTAGATTCGATTCACCAGGGTACAGTTGTTAAAGTAACGGATAAAGGCGCTGTTATCGCTTTACCATATGGTGTAGAAGGTTTCGTACCAACTAAACACATGGCTAAAGAAGACGGTACTACCATCAAAGCTGAAGAAACCAATGACTTCAAAATCATTGAGTTTAACAAAGATGCCAAACGTATCGTTGTTTCTCATGCCCGCATCTGGGAAGAGGCTAAAGCTGAAGCTGTTGCTGAAGAAAGAGCTTCTAAGAAAAAAGAAGCTAAAGCATCAAACAATGCCGTTAAAAAAGTTAAAGATTCTGTTGAAAAATCTACATTAGGTGATTTAGGCGTGCTTGCACAACTAAAACAACAAATGGAAGGTGAAGAAAGCAAAGCTAAAAAAGGCTAGTTAATCTTTAAAACCAATATATTAAAGGCATTCCCAAAAGGAATGCCTTTTTTGTATATATTTATGCCATATAAACGCCCATATGGAAACGCCGAACAACCTTTGTACTTGCTGCTACCGCACCTATAGCCCTAATGATGTATTCTGTAATGGCTGCGGCTTTCCGCTGCAGGGAACTGAACAGGAACAAGCCTTTTATCAATCTGAAAGAACAGCAAAAGAAATAGACTTAGGAGAACTAACTGGAAAAGTTGAATCAGCCCGTAAATCTCTTTATTGGATTGCTGTACTCATCGGAGTATCTACTTTTATTACTTATTTTGGCATAGAGGATGAGCAGGAAAAGATGGCACAAGCTGTTATTGCAGTAATTATAATCTGTGCATTTTCAGGACTCGCAATTTGGGGCAAACGTAAACCAACAACCGCAATGATCTCAGGACTATCGCTGTATCTGATCTTGATCATCTTAAGTGCAATAGTAGATCCGTTATCCATACTTTCCGGAATCATAATTAAAGTGATCATCATAGGTTATCTGATCAAAGGCATTAAAGCAGTTGTTGAAGCAGATAAACTTAAAAAAGAGTTGAATATCGACTAATTGGATCAACAAATTACTCAGCCAATTATTTGCAGTAATTGCGAAAACCCAATCTCTGCAGGTATCAAATTCTGCAGTAGCTGCGGGCAGGCTCAGAATGAGGAAGAGCTTAAAACATACAATGGAAAATGGCCCAATCTAAAACAGATTGCCCTATTTTTCAGCATACAACTCCTATTGTGTGTCAGTCCATCGTTTTTTGAAAGTACAACGATAACCAGCAGCTTGTTCTTCGATATCATTTCAGCTGTCGCCGCAATTTCATTCTTTGGATACAGCTGGCAAGAGAACAAACACTTATTGAAGTGGCCGAATTTCTCCTTAAAGAAACTACTGCTTCTGATTGGCCTGGCAATAGGCAGCTCACTGCTCATTAATTTCCTTGTAGGATATATCAACCAGACTCTTTTTAAGGCCGACTTCTCTTACTATGGGCCATTTATGTTTCATGAATATGGCAGCTATTTAATGATCCTGTCAATAGCCATATTTCCGGCTCTCTTTGAAGAATTAGCCTGTAGAGGATACTTACTTCAAAAATTACTAAAAATTGTAGATAAGAGGGAAGCAATATACATTACTTCAATCTTGTTCTTCCTGATGCATTTTAGTCTGATCTCTTTTTTCTGGATGATACCATTTGCCATGGTCATGGCCTATGTAAGAATTAAAGAAAACACGTTATGGTATGGAATTGCAATGCACTTCTTTTTTAATTTAACGGTCTGTTTAATAGACATTTTGAATCCTAACAACTTTTTTTAACAGCCAAAACCCAACCCTATTTTACAAAAAGCACATTTTGGCGTTTGCGGTTAAAACTTTTTCCCTATATTTGCTTAATCATTAGTCAATGCAAAAGAGAACCCTGCTAGACGGACAAAAATTCCAAATCACAATTAAGAGACTTTGTCATCAATTAATTGAGAATCACACCGATTTTTCCAATACCGTTTTAATTGGCATCCAGCCAAGAGGCAGTTATTTCGCGGATAGAGTGCAGCAAGAGCTTTCACTGATCCTCAAAAAAACAGCCATCAAAAAAGGAAATTTAGACATCACCTTTTTCAGGGATGACTTTAGAAGAAAAGATGGAATAGTTTCAGCAAACAGCAACACCATAGATTTTATTATAGAAGGCAAGAATGTGATCTTAATCGATGACGTATTGTGGACCGGCAGAACAATAAGGGCCGCTATGGATGCACTGCTGGCTTTTGGCAGACCAGCAAAGGTTGAACTCATGGTATTGATTGACAGGCGTTTTTCCAGACAACTCCCTATTGAACCCGATTATATCGGACGGCAGGTTGACAGCTTGAACTCACAACACGTTAAAGTAAGCTGGAAAGAAACCGAAGGAGAAGACAAAGTTATCTTATTATCAGAAAGCAATAAATAATATGGCAGTAGAAAAGTTATCAACCCGACATCTTTTAGGCATCAAAGATATTAACCGGAATGATATAGAATTGATTCTTGAAACTGCAGATCATTTTAAAGGCGTAATCAATAGAACAATTAAGAAGGTTCCTTCACTACGGGATATTACCATAGCAAACATCTTCTTTGAAAACTCTACACGCACCAAACTTTCATTTGAGCTTGCTGAAAAACGGCTGTCCGCAGATGTGGTAAATTTTGCAGCTTCATCATCATCCGTAAGCAAAGGAGAAACCCTCATCGATACGGTAAATAACATCCTCGCCATGAAAGTAGATATGGTGGTCATGAGGCATCCCTATGCCGGCGCAGGCGTATTTCTAAGTAAGCACATCAATGCGCAGATCGTAAATGCAGGAGATGGTGCACACGAACATCCCACACAAGCCTTGCTGGATGCCTACTCCATCCGTCAAAAATTGGGTGATGTGGCCGGAAAAAAAGTAGTGATCGTTGGCGATATCCTGCACTCTAGGGTAGCCCTTTCAAATATCCTCTGCCTTCAAAAACTTGGCGCAGAAGTAATGGTCTGCGGACCCACAACATTAATCCCGAAACACATAGAAAGTCTCGGCGTAAAAGTAGAACATAACCTGATTAAAGCATTGAACTGGTGCGATGTAGCCAATATGCTCCGCATTCAGCTGGAAAGACAGGACATCAAATATTTCCCCTCCCAAAGAGAATACGCAATGATGTACGGGTTAAATAAGCAAATCTTAGACAACCTGGACAAAGAAATCATCGTGATGCACCCAGGTCCTATAAACAGGGGCGTAGAGATTACCAGTGATGTAGCAGACAGCAAACAATCCATCATCCTGGATCAGGTAGAAAATGGGGTAGCAGTAAGAATGGCCGTTCTCTACTTGTTGGCATCTCAAAGAGATTAAGTTCTTTTAACAGATCCCCCGCATACCAATTTCTTTTTCTTTTCGTTAAAACCTGTGTTATCAACACATGTTAATTTCTTATGTTAATAAGAGCCAATACTATATTTATATTAGTACCAACCATATTTGAAACAAATGCAAAAAAAATACCTTTTTATTCCCCTGTTGCTGGCAGGAGGCTTAACGGCCGGTTATGCGCAGAAAAATACAATCGTAGATCTTAATAAAAACTACCAAACCGGTTTAGAACTACTGGATAATGAGAAATACGTTGCTGCAGCCCAGCAATTCAGACTTGTTGAACAGATCCGGGAAAAACCCGGAAGCCAGCAGGAAAGCAATTCAGAACTCTCTCTGTTACGCGAAAATGCGAAATTCTATGCTGCTGTCTGTGCATTGGAACTTGGCAACAGCGATGCAGAAAGCCTGTTTCAAAATTTCATCAAAGAATATCCGCTTAATCCAAATACCAAGCTCGCTTATTTCCATGTCGGTAAATCTTACTTTGCCCAGAAGAATTATGAGAAAGCACTGGAATGGTTTGAGAAAACAGAACCTACTACCCTATCCGCAAAGCAACGGTTAGAATATCAGTTTAAGCAAGGATACGCCTATTTTCAACTCAACAATATTGAAAAGGCAGAACCATTGTTTGAACTCGTAAAAAGAGATCAATCACCATTTCAGGAAAGCGCAACCTATTATTTCGCCTACATCAATTACCTGAATAAGGAATACAAAACGGCACTCAGCAATTTTGAGAAATTAAAAGGATCACCAACCTACGAAGCCAGCTACCCTTACTACATCACCTCCATGTACTATCTGGACGAACGGTATGACGACGTGATCAGCTACGCTGTACCGGTTCTTAAAACATCTAAGCAACAGTACGAATCAGAGATGCTGAGCATTATTGCCGCTTCCTACTTTGCGAAATCGGATTATGTAAATGCAGAGAAATATTTTGCAGACTTCTATGCTAAGGATAAATCTGACAACAAGAACAACCTGTTCACCTACCAGTACGGATATGCCCTGTTCCAGCTTAAAAAATATGGACAGGCGGTAACTGTTCTTGAAAAATTAAATACAGATGATGTTTATCTGCAAAGCGGGATGTATACCCTTGGACGCTCCCTCATCCAGTTAAAGAATAAAGAAAAAGCAAGAAGTGCATTTTTCAGAGCTTCCAGGCTTGATTTTGATAAAGTAATACAAGAAGAAGCATGGATCAATTATGCCCGGTTAAGTTATGAACTTGACTTTAACCAGCAAGCATTAGAATCTACACAAAACTTCTTAAAACAATTTCCAAACTCACGCAAGCTGAATGATGCAAAAACATTGCTTGGAGAAATTTTACTAACCAGCAAAAACTACCAGGCAGCCATTGATATCCTGGAGCCAATCCCGAACAAAAACGCAGAAGCCAAAGAAGCATATCAAAAGGTAACTTATTTCAGAGGGTTAGAGTTTTACAATGAACGTGCATTTCCAAATGCACTGTCGATGTTCCTTCGCTCAGAAAAATTCCCTGAAGATCAGGAAATCCATGCACTAAGTACTTACTGGAAAGCAGAAGCATCCTATGAACTTAGAAAGTTTGGGGAAGCGGTAAAACATTTCGAAACCTTTTTAGAAATGCCCGAAGCAGATAAAACAGGTGTTTATAATTTTGCCAATTATGCGCTGGCCTACGCCGCTTTCGAAGATGAGCGCTATGCCAAAGCAGCGAACTATTTTGAAAAGTTTTTAAGAGGTAACGATAAGGATCAAAAAACAGTGAACGATGCCGTGATCAGGCTGGCAGATTCTTATTTTGTAAGTAAAAGCTATGGCAACGCACTGGTTAATTATAATAAGATCATCAGCAACAGATCTACCGGAGAAGATTATGCCTTGTTTCAACGCGGTATGATCCAGGGACTGGAAAACCAGAATGATGCAAAGATTGCGACCATGCAGGATCTGCTTAAAAAATTCCCGACCTCAAACTATGCAGATGATGCCGGATTCGAAACTGCCTATACGTATTTTAACAAAGGTGATTTTGAGAAATCCAAGTCAGACTTAATCTCACTGGTTAGCCAATACCCAAGAAGCAGCTATGTACCGCGTGCATTGGTTACCATCGGCCTCGTTCAGTACAACCAGGATCAGGACAATGAAGCGATAGAATCCTTTAAAAAAGTAATCAATGAGTACTCCAGCAGCGAAGAAGCAAAACAAGCACTGGAATCGATCAAAAACATTTATCTGGACAGAGGTGATTCTGATGGGTTCATGGCCTATGCCAATTCAACCTCACTCGGAAATTATACGACAGCGGAACAAGACAATATCGTTTTCCAGGCTGCAAACAACCGTTATTTAAAAGGTGATTTTAAAGGTGCATTTGAAGCCATCAATGCCTATTTTGATAAATTTCCAAAAGCCATACACGATAAAGAAGCCAAATTTATCCGCGCAGAATCCCTGGTAAAACTAAATAGGCCACTGGAAGCAGTTCCCGATTATGAATACATTCTTAACGACTGGACCAGTGATTATACCGAACGTTCACTGGTAAGTATTTCAAAGCTGTTCTTAGATCAGAAGAAATACAACGAAGCCATCGTTTATTTAAAGCGTTTAGAAACAACAGCAGATTATAAGGTACACCATAGCTATGCCATTAATAACCTGCTAAAGGCTTATGATGCACTGAACATGCCAGATGACATGATCAAATATGTGGCGTTGATCAAAGAATCTGAAAAAGGTTCCGAAGAAGAGAAAAACAGTGCAGATCTGTATGCGGGTAAGGCATACCTGCTAAAAGCAGATACGACAGCTGCAATAAAAGCCTTCAACAATGTAACCAGTAAAACAAAAACCCTGGCTGCAGCAGAAGCAAAATATAACCTTGCCTGGGTACAATATGCCAAAGGCGATTATAAAACATCTACCAAAACCTGCTTTGACCTGATCAATAATATGCCTTCTTACGATTATTGGGTAGCCAAAAGCTTTATACTTCTATCAGATAATTATGTGGCTTTAAAAGACAATCTGCAAGCAAAAAGTACGCTGTTAAGTATCATAGACAACTATGATGGCAATGATGACATTGTTCCCACTGCGAAACAGAAATTAGAAAAAATTAAATAAGACAAGCAACATGAGATCAACTAAATTTATATATAGTACCCTTTTTTTTATGGCTGCATGTTCTGCAGTTACTAAAGCACAAGACACCAGGAAAACCGAAGAGAAAAACGTTACAGAAGAAATTGAGGTCGTTAGGCCGTATAAACCTGTTTTAGCTGAAGCCGTAAAATTAAGAAGAAGTCCCGATTTGAATGATGTTAAAACGTACAAGGCTAAATTTAATTACAGCTTAACGGAACGCAAATTAGAACTCAACTCAGACATCAATAAATTACAGGCACAAGCAGTAGCTGCAGAAAAAGAAGCCGAATTGATCAACAATTATGTAAAAGGTGCATTTGGAACCTCTAAAACAATATTCGGCGAAGCCTATGTAAATATAGGCGCAGATCCTGCTTTGCAGACAGGTGCTTTTTTTCAGCACTTCAGTCAATCGGGCAGCTTAAACAAACAACAATTTGACCAGCAGAAATTAAGTGTCTTTGGACGAAGCATCGGAGATCAGAATACATTAAGCGGACGTATTAACTTTCAAAGAAATGGCCTGTTCTTTTATGGTATAGATCAGAACAATCCCACCTTAAATCCCGATCCGGAAAAACAAACGTTAAACTTCATTGAAGGAGAAGCTGAGATCGTGAATAAATTTGTCGACGATCCGGATGCATTAAGCTATTCAGCAAAAGTTAACGGCTACATCTGGAGCGATAAATTTGACGCCAAAGATAACTCTATCGTATTAAACGGATATGTAAATAAAAGGATCAGCAGCTTTAACCTCGGACTTGCTGCATCCGCAGAATTTGGAAGTACCAAAGACGTTCTTGTAAAAGTTAGCAACAACATCCTAAAGCTGAACCCTTATATCAGGTTACAGGCAAACGGGGTTAAGATCAATGCAGGTATTAACTTTGTACAGGAATTTGGTGATTTCTCCTCAAGCAGAATCTTTCCTACTGTAACGGCAGACTTTACCCTGATCCCGGATTACTTACAATTATTCGGAGAATTGAAAGGCGATGTAACACGAAATTCATTGAAACAGCTTACCGATGAGAACCCGTTTTTAAACAGCAATATAACCATTAGAAATACGGTAGAAAAGCTAAGCATTAGCGGAGGTATTAAAGGTACTGGCGGTCCGGGCTTTGGCTACAAAGCCAGGGTTTATCATAAAAGCATAGAAGATATGCCGCTGTTCGTAAATAGCTTCACTAACTTCAATAAGTTTGATGTCATCTATGATTTCGGAAAAATGAAGCTCATGGGACTGGAAGGTGAAATATCCGTACAGGTAAGCGACGCGCTAAAATGGACAGGAAAACTAAATTTTGAAGATTATAGCCCGGCATCAGAAACCCAGAGCTGGTTTAAACCCTTAATGCGTGTTACTTCTGATCTGGTTTATAACATCAATAAACAAATCACGCTGAATGCGTCAGTAGCTATCCAGGACGACAGCAAAGCAAAAGTTTATACTGCAGCTCCTGCTAATCCGTACTATACGCCAGATCCTTTAAACGAAACCGTAGTCACAGTTAAAGGATTTGTAGATCTGGGTGCCGGGGCAAGCTATAAGATCAATAACAAATTCTCTGCATTTATCAGGGTTAACAATTTGCTGAACAGTTCTTATAGTAAATACTTACATTATGAGGTAATTGGCTTAAATGCTTTTGGAGGTATATCTTACTCATTCTAACCCGTTTTAAATTAATAATTGGTTGGTACGGAATTAAAATTTATTTTTACAAAAATGGATATCTTATCATACCTCGCTGAAATTATAAAAACCCGTAAAGAAGTGGGTATTCCCGGATTAGGGACTATTTATAAGAAAAAATCCCCGGGACGCTACAATATGGAAACGCATTCGTTTCTGCCTCCCAGCTATACCCTGGATTTTACAACAGAACTTAAAGAACAGGCTGCACTTGCCGGATTCATTACCAGGAAAAGAAATATATCCGCTGATTCTTCAGATTATTACATCGGTAAATTTGTAGAAGAAATACAAAAAACACTTTCAGAAACTCAGCAAGCTGATCTGGGAGAATTGGGAATGCTTTCCATGCAGTCTGGCAGCTTGAGCTTTACCCCAGCCGATCAATCAGGATTTGGGTTTGATTTCTACGGATTGCCGAACTTAAAAGAAGGTTCAGGTAAAAAACAGGAAGAGCACAACGAAGAAAATCTAACGGCAGAAACTGCTGACGATGAAGAACAACAAGAAGAGCATACAGATAAAAATGTAGCAGAAGAAGTTACTGACGATGAAAATATATCAGAAGAAACTACTGAGCAGGAAGAACCCGTTGAAAATACTGAAGCTGTTGAAAATACAGAATCAGATGCTCAGCGAGATTTTGCTGTTGAAAACATCGAAGAAGAAGTAATCGATGATGAAGAACAACAAGAAGAGCATCACGAAGAAAATGTAACGGAAGAAACTACTGAGCAGGAAGAATCCGTTGAGAATACTGAATCTGTTGAAAATACAGAATCAAATACTCAGCAAGACTTTGCAGTTGAGAACATCGAAGAAGAAGCAACTGATGATGAAAAACAACAGGAAGAGCATAACGAAGAAAATCTAACCGAAGAAACTACTGAGCAGGAAGAACCCGTTGAAAATACTGAAGCTGTTGAAAATATAGAATCAGATACGCATCAAGATTTTGCAGTCGAAAACATCGAAGAAGAAGTAATCGATGATGAAGAGCATCATGAAGAAAATGTAGCAGAAGAAACTACTGACGATGTAGAACAAAACGACGCACACAACGAAGAAAATGTAACGGAAGAAGTTGCTGGCGATGAAAATCATACAGAAGGCACTACTGAGCAGAAAGGATCTGTTGAAAACACAGAATCAAATACCCAGCAAGATTTCGCAGTTGAAAATATTGAAGAAGAAGTAATCGATGATGAGGAACAACAGGAAGAGCATCACGAAGAAAATGTAGCAGAAGAAACTACTGACGATGTAGAACAAAACGACGCACACAACGAAGAAAATGTAACGGAAGAAGTTACTGGCGATGAAAATCATACAGAAGGCACTACTGAGCAGAAAGAATCTGTTGAAAATACAGAATCAAATACCCAGCAAGATTTCGCAGTTGAAAACATCGAAGAAGAAGCAACTGACGATGAAGAGCATCACGAAGAAAATGTAGCGGAAGAAGTTACTGGCGATGAAAATCTAACAGAAGACACTACTGAGCAGACTGAACCTGCTGAAAATACAGAATCAGATACGCATCAAGATTTTGCAGTTGAAAACATCGAAGAAGAAGTAATCGATGATGAAGAACAACAACAAGAAGAGCATCACGAAGAAAATCTAACGGAAGAAATTGCTGGCGATGAAGAACAACACGACGCGCACAACGACGAAAGTGTAACAGAAGAAACTACTGAGCAGACTGAACCTGTTGAAAATACAGAATCAAATACCCAGCAATACTTCGCAGTTGAAAACATCGAAGAAGAAGTAATCGATGATGAAGAGCATCACGAAGAAAATGTAGCGGAAGAAGTTACTGACGATGAAAATCTAACAGAAGAAACTACTGAGCAGACAGGATCTGTTGAAAACACAGAATCAAATACCCAGCAAGATTTCGCAGTTGAAAACATCGAAGAAGAAGTAATCGATGATGAAGAACAACAGGAAGAGCATCACGAAGAAAATGTAGTCGAAGAAGTTACTGACGATGAAGAACAACATGACGCGTACAACGACGAAAATATAACAGAAGAGACTTCTGATGATACAGAACATCCTGCTTACGACAATTTCAATATTGAGAATATCGAAGAAGAAGCAACGGATGAACAATATCATGAGGAAAATGCAGAAGAAGAAACAACTAACAATGAAGGCCAGCTGCAAGATCACACTGAAGAAAGTGTAGAAGAAGACATTGTTGAGCCTTTCTCTGAAGCTGATCCTGTAATTGAAGAAGAGATCATCTATAAAAATATAATAGATGAAGAAAGTCCAGTAAATACAAATGCCAAAGATTCAGATGAAAATTTAATCAGTGTATGGCACTTTGATAAAGACCGCAATATAAATAAGCCGACATTAGCGCCTGCAATCGATTCATCAGAAAGCGAGATCGAAGAAAAAGGCATGCCAGCTTACGTAAAGATCCTTATAGGCGTAGCTATACTAATTGCGTTGGTTGCAATCACTTATTTTGTAAAACCAGACCTTTTCCAGAACACGGAGAAAACCGGACCATCACCAGAAGAAATAGCCCTCAATAATAAATTAAAAACAGATTCAATAGCCAATGCAGATCGCATTAAAAAAGCTGCAGAAGTAACTGCACTTCCAATAGGTTCAGTAAATGATACCCTATCGGTAAGTACTCCCCCCGTTATTGCAACTCCTGACACGGCTACAACCTGGGAAGTAATTGCTGCATCAGTGATCAATCAAAAAGAAGTCGATGCTTTTGTTGCTCAAATGAAAAAAAAGGGAATTACTACAAAGGTGATCGAAGGAATGCCGGGTAACCGCATTAAGATCAGTATTGCAACATTTAATGACGAACAAACTGCCCGTGAAGCCCGCAGAAAATATGCTGAACAGCTAAAAAATCCGGAGCTCTACGTTTTTCAAAATAAACACACACACAAACCACAATAAATATGATTTCATTACTACAAGGTGCCACGGATACGGCTAACCAAATTCTTGATAGCGCAAACACAATCACCCAGCCTATAACAACAGCACCAACGGAACTTCACTTTATAGACCTGCTGTTTAAAGGCGGATGGGTAATGATTCCTTTGGCCTTTCTTGCATTTTTAGGACTGGTAATTTTTGTTGAAAGGTATTTAACCATTAGAAAAGCATCAAAAAGCGAATCCAACCTCATGCTTCAAATTAAGCAATACATTCACGAAGGAAGGTTAGACAATGCCATTGCCCTTTGTAAAAACAATAAATCACCTTTAGCAAGAATGCTTGAAAAAGGGCTAAAAAGAATTGGCAGACCAATAAAAGACATTGAAGCAGCCATTGAGAACAATGGAAAACTGGAAGTCTCAAAACTAGAGAAAAACCTTGGAATACTCGGTATAATAGCCGGTATTGCACCCATGCTTGGTTTCGTAGGAACGATCATCGGGGTAATCACCATTTTTCATGATGTATCCATTAAAGGAGCTATTGAAATTGGTACCATTTCAGGTGGTCTATACACTAAAATGATTACCTCTGCTACAGGATTAATTATTGGGATCATTTCTTATGTATTGTATCACATACTGAATATGATGGTTGAACGGATCATCTTAAGAATGGAAACAGACGCAATTGAATTTATAGATCTATTAGAGGAGCCAGGAAAATAATGAATTTACGCAAAAGAAGTAAAGCAACTGTAGAGGTCCATACTTCTGCATTGAATGACATTATGTTCTTCCTGATGCTGTTTTTTCTATTGGCATCTGCCGTAGTTAATCCAAAAGTGGTCAAACTTTTATTGCCGCGTTCAGAATCGGGACAACAATCTTCAGCACAAAAAACCGTTACTGTATCTATAGATGATGATCTGAAATATTTTGTAGACAAGCAACCGACTTCGCTTGAAAACCTTCAGGCAGCAATTGAAACCTATCAAAAAGCATCACCAGATCTTACCATCGTATTGTATGTAGCACGTGGCGTTTCCATAGAAAATACCATGCTTGTATTTGATGTGGCAAACAAATTGAAATTAAAAGTTGTATTAGCTGTAGAGCCTAAGAAATAATGACTTATCCTAAAGAAGAAGAAAACAATTATCCAAAAGCACTTGCCATAGCAACCGGCATTATGGGTGTATTAATTGCGTTGAGCTTTTTCATCGTCATTGGTAGTTTTCAACCCGTTGAAGAGGCCGGAATGGGTGGGATTGTTGTAAACTATGGAACTTCGGTAACCGGCATGGGTTCAGATTATACCAGTATAGAGGAGCCTTCAGCAGATCCAAATGCAAACAACCAACCTCCCGATAAGGTAGTCCCAACAGAACCTACACCCCAAACACCAACATCACAGGTTAGCGATAAGGAAATTGTAACGCAAAATTCTGAAGATGCAGTTAGCGTAAACACAAAAAATACCAACAAAAACTCTACACCTGCGGCATCAACAGAAAACAAACCTGCAAAACCTGCAATCAATCAGAATGCCCTCTATAAAGGAAAATCCAATAAAGGAACCGGCGGAGGTGATGGAACAGGCACCACGCCTGGCAACCAGGGTGATGTGGATGGTGATCCATTGGCAAACAATTATGGTGAAGGTGGATCAGGATTTGGTGAAACGCCAATTGCCCTGAGAAAATTCACCCAACTGGTTACACCTGAAGATGACGGACAAAAAACGGGTAAGATCGCAGTACGTATAAAGATCAATAAAAATGGTGTAGTCATAGATGCAACACCCGGCGTTAAAGGAACAACCTTAAATGACAGGGAATTGTGGCAAAAATGTAAAACAGCTGTAATGGGCGCACGGTTAACCCAATCTGAAACCGCTCCGGATGTTCAGATTGGCGTGGTAGTTTTTAATTTTAAAGTTAAATAATCAGGAGTCTGCTATCTTTGTGCCTTTAAATTCCAGCAATGAATTATAAAGAAACCCTTGACTATTTATACCGTAAACTTCCCATGTTTACACGCGTTGGTGCTGTAGCCTTTAAAAAGGATTTGTACAACACCATAGCCATGTGTGAAAAACTGGATAACCCACAAAATAAATTCAAATCCATCCACATTGGAGGAACAAATGGAAAAGGTTCAACCTCTCACATGCTTGCAGCCATTTTTCAGCAGGCCGGATATAAAACCGGGTTGTATACCTCTCCCCACCTAAAGGATTTCAGAGAACGGATCCGCATCAATGGCGAGATGATATCAGAACAATTCGTTGTTGATTTTATTGACCAGCAACAAGAAATCATCGAAGATATAAGCCCGTCTTTTTTTGAGGTAACTGTTGCAATGGCCTTTTCTTACTTTGCCAATGCGCAAGTGGACATTGCCATCATTGAAGTCGGCTTAGGGGGCCGGTTAGATTCAACGAACATCATTACACCAGAGCTGTCCGTAATTACCAATATCAGCTTAGACCACACGAATATTTTAGGGAATACCCTACTTGAAATTGCAGCAGAAAAAGCAGGCATCATTAAACCGGGAATACCGGTTGTCATTGGAGAAAATGACCTGGAAACTGCCGATGTATTTATCCGGCAGGCAGAACAAGGCGGAAGCCAACTCGTTTTTGCAGACCAGGAATTAAAAATTGAGAGATCCGAACGGGTAGACGACCATCTAAAGCTAACCATTTCTAATGCAGACCGTAGGATCTATGAAAACCTTGAACTGGATCTTACAGGAACGTACCAGCTAAAGAATGTATTAACTGTGATCCAGGCCATTGAATCCCTTAAAGGATCCCCTTATAAAATACCACAACAAGCAGTATATAATGCGCTAAAAAATGTAAAGGCATTAACGGGCCTGCAAGGCAGATGGCAGATACTGAGCCACCAGCCCTTAACGATTTGCGATACCGGGCACAATGAAGCCGGAATTAAAGAGGTACTAAAAAACATTACCGAAACGCCGCATGAAAACCTCCATATCGTAATTGGAATGGTAAAAGATAAGGATATCAATGGCGTATTGAGCTTGCTTCCCGCTACAGCAAAATACTACTTTTGTCAGCCGCAGTTGGAACGTGCACTTCCAGCCAATGAACTGGCAGATGAAGCTGGAAAGCACAATCTTGAAGGCCAGACCTATGAAACTGTTCCAGAAGCACTGAAAGCAGCCCAGATGGAGGCCGGAGTAAATGATCTGATCTTTGTTGGGGGAAGCACCTTTGTAGTGGCAGAAGTTTTATAAAATCTTTACATAACATTAAAGTATAATTATTACCAAGTAGTTACCTTTAACGATCTTAACACAAATAATGAGAAGAACCATTTTATTGTTTTCTGTACTCGCACTGATGAGCAGTACATCAATCGCACAAACAAAAAAGACCAAAACAGTTGTAAAAAAAGAATTTCCTGCAAGCATAAGCAGACCAAAACTAGTCGTAGGCCTGGTTATTGACCAAATGAGGTGGGATTACCTGTATCGATATTACAGCAGATACTCGAATGGAGGATTTAAAAGATTAATCAATGAAGGATTTTCTGCGGAAAATACATTTATACCCTATACACCCACGTATACCGCATGTGGACATGCGAGCATTTATACCGGATCAGTTCCCGCAGTGAACGGCATCATCGGCAATGATTGGTTCGATCCAAAGCTTAACCGGAATGTGTATTGCGCGGAAGATACAAGCGTAAGTACAGTGGGAAGCAATACACGTGCAGGACTCATGTCGCCAAAAAACATGGTTACCACGACCATAACTGATGAATTACGCCTGGCTACAAATTTCCAGAGCAAGGTAATCGGCATCTCCCTAAAAGACCGCGGATCAATTCTTCCGGCAGGCCATACCGCAAATGCCGCCTATTGGTATGACGGACAAACCGGCGATTGGATTACCAGCACGCATTACATGAAAAAACTGCCAATCTGGTTAGAAGACTACAATAAGATCAAGCTTGCCAACAAATTCTTTGATAAGAACTGGAGCACCTTATACCCAATTGAAACATATACCCAAAGCGATGCAGATAATAAGATCTATGAAGGAAAAGCAAGAGGAGAACAAACCCCTACCTTCCCTCACCCGCTAAAATTATACATAGGAAAAAACTATGAGATGATCAAAAGCACCCCATATGGTAATACCATTACCCTGGATCTGGCAAAACTGGCCATTCTTTCTGAAGACCTTGGACAGGGTAAATCAACGGATTTCCTGGCTGTAAGTTGTTCAGCAACAGATTATGTAGGCCACCAATATGGCCCAAACTCCATAGAAGCAGAAGACACGTACCTGAGGTTAGATAAAGATCTGGAAGAATTTTTCAATTACCTGGACAGCAAGATTGGTAAAGGAAACTACCTGTTCTTCTTATCCGCAGATCATGGTGCAGCACATGTACCAGGCTTTATGGAAGAAAACAAACTTCCCGGAGGAAGGTTCAGTGAATCAGCAGCAATAAAAAAGATCAATACTGCGCTGGAAGAACAATTTAAGGTTAAAAAAGCCATTCTTGCTTCCACAAATAATCAAATATATCTCAATCATAAAGCGATCGAAGATGCCAAAGCCAATTATGATGCGCTAAAGCGTGTGGCTATTGATATCCTGAAACAGAATGACGAAGTAATGAATGCCGTTGATCTAAACAACCTTCCGGGCGAAACAATGCCAGAGCAAATAAAAAAGGCCATTACTTACGGATATAATGCACAAAGAAGTGGGGACATTTATTTTTATCTGAAATCAGGTTACATTGGCAGCGGATCTACCGGCACAACCCACGGATCGTGGTATCCTTACGATTCACACATCCCTTGTGTATTTATGGGCTGGAATGTGAAGCCGGGTAAAACTAACAAAACGCATTATATGACAGACATTGCTGCAACCCTTGCAGCAATGCTCCACATCCAGATGCCAAGTGGTTGTGTTGGTGAACCCATCACTGAACTAACACATCAATAAAAAAACTCTGACCTTATAAAATATTAAAAGCCATTCCCAATCAGAATGGCTTTTTTCATACCTGCTGCTTTTTGTTACCTTTGTTTACCAGGTATAAACTTTTCTTATGGAACCAATAGAGATCTACAAGCCGAAACATAAAATCCGTTTTGTAACAGCAGCAGCATTATTCGATGGCCATGATGCAACTATTAACATCATGAGACGCATACTGCAATCTTCAGGAGCTGAAGTAATCCATTTGGGTCATAACCGTTCTGTAGAAGAAGTAGTCAACTGTGCCATACAAGAAGATGTACAGGGAATTGCAATGACCTCCTATCAAGGCGGGCATATAGAATACTTTAAGTATATGTATGATCTGCTGAAAGAAAAACACGCTGCACACATCAAGATCTTTGGTGGCGGCGGGGGTGTAATCCTGCCCTCAGAAATTACCGAATTACAGGAATATGGAATAACCAAAATCTATTCTCCTGATGATGGACGCAAAATGGGACTACAGGGAATGATCAATAATATGCTCGAAGAAACCGACTTCCCAACAATAAGGACGCTGGATAGTGAGCTGAACACCATACTTCAAAAGAATATAAAAAGCATCGCCTCCGCAATTACCATAGCAGAAAATGATCCCGAATCTGCCCAGGGATTCGTCAATGAATTAAAAGACCTGGCCAAAAACAGCAATGCACCTGTGATCGGGATAACCGGGACCGGAGGATCCGGAAAATCATCCCTGGTCGATGAGCTGGTCAGGCGTTTTTTAATGGAAATTAAAGATAAAACACTGGCCATTATATCCGTCGACCCCTCAAAACGCAAGACCGGAGGGGCACTGTTGGGCGATCGGATTCGTATGAATGCGATTAACAATCCCAGAATATACATGCGTTCACTGGCAACCAGGCAGGCTAATTTAGCGCTGTCCAAGAACGTACAGGAAAGCATCGATATTTGTAAAGCTGCAGGCTACGACCTGATCATTGTAGAAACTTCGGGCATAGGACAATCTGATACAGAGATCACTGAACACTGTGACGTTTCATTGTATGTCATGACCCCGGAATTTGGTGCTGCTACACAATTGGAAAAAATAGACATGCTGGATTTTGCAGACCTTGTAGCGATCAATAAGTTTGATAAACGTGGTGCATTGGACGCATTAAGGGATGTACGTAAGCAGTATAAACGCAACCACAATCTTTTTGATGCGAAGGATGATCAAATCCCTGTATTTGGAACCATGGCCAGCCAATTTAACGACCCGGGAATGAACCGCCTGTTCTATTCGTTATTGCATACCATCAAAGAGAAAACAGGTGTAAACTTCAATTATACCACAATACCAGTATCGGGTGAATCAGAGAAAATCTATATCATCCCGCCAGACCGCATACGATACCTTGCAGAAATCGCTGAAGCGAGCCAGACCTATACAAACTGGGTAGATCAGCAATGCAGCATTGCCCGTAAATTATACCAGTTACACGGCGTAATCAACTTACCGGACGAAGACAATGCAGCACAAAAAATAGCTTCTGAACAGATCCTGGATCATTTAAAAAACCGGTATTCCCAATTGGAAGAGCAACTGGACGGAACCTGTAAGAAGTTGCTTCGTCAATGGCCGGATACAAAAAAACAATACCGGGAAGAGTTTTTCATTTATAAGGTAAGGGATAAAGAGATCAAACAACCCTTGTTTTATGAGTCACTTTCCAAACTGCAGATCCCAAAGGTGTCTTTACCCCGCTATGAAGACTGGGGAGATCTTTTACGCTGGCTGCTCACAGAAAATCTACCCGGCGAATTTCCATACGCTGCAGGTGTATTCCCATTGAAGCGTGAAGGTGAAGATCCAACACGAATGTTTGCAGGAGAAGGTGGTCCGGAAAGAACAAATAAAAGGTTTCATTACGTATCACTCGGCCAGCCGGCACACCGGTTGTCTACCGCCTTTGATTCCGTAACCCTTTATGGAGAAGATCCGCACATACGCCCGGACATATATGGGAAAATAGGAAATTCAGGCGTTAGTATTGCCACGCTGGACGATGCAAAAAAATTATACTCAGGCTTTGACCTGTGTGCTGCATCAACATCCGTTTCTATGACCATTAACGGACCTGCACCCATGCTTCTTGGCTTTTTTATGAATGCTGCAATCGACCAGCAGTGTGAAAAGTATATTCTTGAAAATGGATTGGCAGAAGAAGTAGAAAAAAAGATCCGGAAGATTTATGAAAACAAGGATATAAAAAGACCTGTTTACAGCGGTTCATTGCCGGCGGGAAATAATGGTTTGGGTTTAATGCTCTTAGGTGTTACCGGAGATCAGGTATTGCAGCCGGAGATCTATGCTCAGATCAGGGCCAGTGCCATCAGTAAGGTACGCGGAACCGTTCAGGCAGATATATTAAAAGAAGACCAGGCGCAAAACACCTGCATCTTCTCTACCGAGTTCGCTTTAAGGATGATGGGCGATATACAAAGTTATTTCATCACAGAAAAAGTCAGAAATTTTTATTCCGTGTCCATCTCCGGATATCACATCGCAGAAGCCGGGGCAAATCCGATATCTCAGCTTGCATTTACTTTAAGTAATGGATTTACCTTCGTAGAGTATTACTTAAGCAGGGGGATGAATATTGATGATTTTGCACCAAACCTGTCCTTCTTCTTCTCTAATGGCATCGATCCTGAATATGCGGTCATTGGACGGGTAGCCAGAAGGATCTGGGCCAAAGCCATAAAAAATAAATACCATGGAAACGACAGGTCCCAAAAGCTAAAGTACCACATTCAAACTTCAGGAAGGTCATTACATGCACAGGAAATAGACTTTAACGATATACGGACTACCTTACAGGCATTATATGCCATCTATGACAATTGCAATTCACTCCATACCAATGCCTATGATGAAGCGATTACCACCCCAACAGAAGAATCTGTGCGCAGGGCGATGGCCATACAGCTGATCATCAACCGGGAACTCGGACTGGCTAAAAATGAAAACCCTTTACAAGGTGCTTTCATCATCGAAGACCTTACAGACCTGGTCGAAGAAGCCGTACTCCTCGAATTTAAGCGAATTAACGACAGAGGAGGTGTTTTGGGCGCGATGGAAACCATGTACCAGCGTGGAAAGATCCAGGAAGAAAGCTTATACTACGAAACCTTAAAGCATACCGGCGAATACCCTATAGTAGGCGTAAATACATTCCTAAATAAAAATGGATCACCAACCATTGTACCGGGTGAGGTTATACGGGCAACAGAAGATGAAAAACAATACCAGATCGAGACATTAAAAGCCTTTCAGGATAGAAATGCTGGGGTGACAGCAGAGGTATTGAAAAACCTGCAGGCTGCAGCCATAGCAGGTGAAAATATCTTTAAAGAACTGATGGAAGCTTGTAAAATCTGTTCTCTGGGCCAGATCTCAAATGCGTTGTATGAAGTTGGCGGCCAATACAGGCGCAACATGTAACTGATTCATAATAATACACTATAACGCTATAAAAAAGAATATAAGTACTATAATAAAGGATAATACGCTATAAAAAACAAGTACTATAATAACGGATAATATCCTATAACAAAGTAAGAAGCCCGATAATAAATACAAAGGCCTGAAGATCATCTTCAGGCCTTTGTATTAGAAATATATTATATCCGCTGCTTTTTATTGCAGCTGATAAACTTATTAGATTTAAGCGTGTATCCAGCTGAATTTATACTCCATAGAAGGATTACCCATTCTCTCGGCAACACGTAATAAACGATTTGGTAAAGCCATGATATAATCGCGTGCTTTCTCACCAGCTTCACTTAGGTCACGCATGCTATCCAGTTTCCATTCTTCGATCAATTGCTGCATGATCTCTACATAGTCAACCGCAGTATACACACCTAAACGCTGCGCAGCATCGGTAAAGTGACCAAAGGTCTGACCAATCTTCATACCCATCTCACGCAGGAAATGCGCAGGCATTACAATCTTTTTACGCATCATATCTTCAAAGGCGATCATTGCTTCATTCGGATCAACTTCAAATATCTTACTCATAAAATCTTTGTAAGCTTTGGCATGGCGTGCTTCATCTGAAGCGATCAGTCCGCACATCTTTGAAAGTAAAGTATCTCCATCCTTCTTAGCTAAGGATGCCACTCTTCTGTGAGATATATTGGTAGCCAGTTCCTGAAACGAAGTATAAACAAAGTTCCGGTATGGATCATGACCAGTACCAATATCAAAACCATCAGCAATCAGATATTGAGTAGATATTTCCATCTGGCGCATATCAACACGTCCGGATAAGTAAAGGTAACGGTTCAGTAGATCACCGTGTCTGTTTTCTTCAGCAGTCCAGTGTCTAACCCATTTCATCCATCCGCCTTGTTCATTCCTGGTAATCCCGTCAACCATACTTAACCACGATTCATACGTAGGTAATGCCTCTTCGGTAATGGTATCACCAATAAGAACGGCTACAAGGTCGTAAGAAAGATCCTTTGCATTTTCACGCAATATTTTGATATCCTGGAAAAATGTTTCACTTGTAGAATCAGGCAAAAAATCAGATGGCTGCCAATTTGTATCAATCGGTTTTAAGTAAGTATCCATCATATCAAGCATATAAGACTCAATATGTAGCATCACTTCCCTTCTTTTTTCCGCGAAAAAGTTCATTCGTATGTTATTTAAATTGAATCCAAAGATATCAAAATTATTGCATAAAGATGTGATTTAACAGGTACTTTATTCTGATTAGAGCAGTATACGATGGTTTAATTGCGAATTAAAGCCATACGCCAACATTATCCAATGAAATGGTTCAGTATCTAAAAGATCCGCTCAATGAAAGTATTATTTAAAATCAGTTATAAACAAGAAAACCCTGCAGCTGTTAGCTACAGGGTTTCTTTTAAGATCTGGCACCGACCTACTCTCCCACGTGTTACCGCAGTACCATCGGCTCTGGTGGGCTTAACTTCTCTGTTCGGAATGGGAAGAGGTGGACACCACCGATATAGGCACCTGAATATTTTTAATGTTAACGGACATCCCGCTGTACTTACCTTGCGGTATACTGCAACTGTCCATAACAATGACATATTATTGAAAGAAGTTAGTTAGGAAGAACAAACAACAGTTCTATGCTCTTGAAAGCTTCGGATGATTAGTATTACTCGACTTTGATGTCACCACCTTTACATCTGTAACCTATCAACGTAGTAGTCTGC
>NZ_SNYC01000006.1 GCF_004362715.1 Pedobacter metabolipauper | reverse complement strand
GTTCGTCGAAATATTACGGGCGTTGGTCGTGATTGTGCTGTTGCTGGTATAATACAGCAGATTCTTGTGCAACGTTTTCCTGTTGATGGCGTCTTAATAACAAAACAACAAGAAAATTTAAAAACAAGATATTATGAAAACTCTAACTAAATCCGTAATCGCTTCTCTATTTACAGCTGTCCTTTTAAGTACTTCTGCCATGGCAACCTTTGCTGCAACGCCCATCCAAAAAACTACAGCTTACGCTGGTTTTAACAAGATCTGGGTAAGTGGAAATGTGAAGATCGTATTGACCCAGGGTGACAAAGAAGAAGTGCAGGTAGGAGATAACTTCAATTCAGAAAATACAACGATCCAAAGCCAGGGACAAACGCTATACATCAACTCGATGGAATCTGCCCAGGTTACGATCAATGTTTCGGTAAAAGACTTGCAACGGATTGAAGCTGCCGGAAGTTCAGTAGTGGTAACCAGCAATAACTTTGATGTAAAATACCTTCAGGTATTCTTAAGCCAAAGTGCAACGGCAAAGATTAAAACTACAGCCGGAAGTTTATACACGGTAGTGAATGACAATGCAGTATTGAAACTGAACGGTTCTGCAGATGAGCATACGTTGATTGCTGCCAACCTTAAAAATGCAAAACTGGATAAGTTTGTAAGCAAAAATACCACATCAGCTGTTGTAGCAATGAAAGCGGTTAAGTTAACTGCAAACGAAGCAAAATAAGACCTAGTTTTTTAGTAAAGTTGAAGAGGGCACCTGGCGAGGTTGCCCTTTTTTTTATAATTATGCTAGTCGCATTTGTCACATACTGAGTTATAACTTTATTAATTTCATGGAAAGCTATCAGACCACATTATAACTCCGTCAAATTCGACATAGTTAAAAGTGAAATTTCTCAGCAAACGAGGTAAATAAATTTATGCTTAGATTGGATTTAAGAAATTTATGAAATAATATATTGTTAAATCTATCTTATTTCAAGTATTATGACTGTTTAAATTATTGTTAATTGCATCAGTAAATTTTGATTTCATTAAGATAATTTATAGTTTTAGGAAGTAAAATAGCTAATCTATTAACCTCATTTATGAACGCTCTCATGTTACCCGGATCTTGCCCTGATTTCTCCTTACCCAATTTCCGATTCTTATTCATTTTTAACTTCATATGAAGAACTTATTATTAGGTATATGTTTTATAATGATATTTTTCATTATTATTATATGGCTATTACCCGGCACATCTGAAACTCACTGTATTTTACAACATGATTTTAATAATACTCGGTATATAGGGCTTGTTAAAAAAAAATATATCGATTTTAATGAACACTCTTATCCAATTGTTGAAATATTAAATGCCAATGATTCAATTATTCGATTGAACCTGGTATTGGAGAGAAACCAAATTTTCAACAAAATAAAAGTAGGGGATTATATAGATAAGCCTAAGGGTACAAACACTATATTTTTTATGAAACACGATAAAAAAGAACCTTTAGGGCAGGTTGATTTTGGTTGTAATTAGTGAATATATATAGAGCATATCGATCCAAGCGAGAGGTGAACTTATTTGGAAGCTATCTATGGAGCAACAATTAGAGAGGGGTCAGGTAAGTTCATGCTCCTTAATTTGATTTTATGAAATATACTTTGTTGTTGATGGTTTTATTTTTCCTTGCATGTGTTTCTTCAACCTTAACCGGAAAGGGTTATTTAAATCAAAAAGAAAGAGTCAGTGCAAAAGGTTACGAGGTTTACAAAATTGATTCAATTAATACTTACTACTTAATTTATGCAAAGAGAGGAGATTCTCTATATAAAATAGTTTCAAAAAAGAATTTCAACAGGAAATGTACCGAAATTAAGAGCGGCCTTAGCTATGATTTTAAATTGCATTCGAGTTTAAAAGGTTTTATTGGAAATATAGCAATTTCAGCGAAGCAGTTGCCACATGTAAATTGTTATAGTTATGATGATTCAACAGAGATTTGTTTAGAAAAGGATTCAATAACTGACCTGTATCATGCCGATAATATACAAGGACTATGTTATATCAAGTAATGTAATTGTTGCTGTTTTAAATGTTGATAATAAAATAATTACTATTATTATTGAAATGATGAAGGATCTAAACTTACAAAATTGAAGTAACCAATTTGGTTACTTCAATAACTGATTGTTTAATTGCATTCAAATAATATATGAAACGCAAATAATATACAGGCCAACATCAGTAACAGATGGACATAATCCTTTAAGTTGATCCTATTGTATGGCTGCCAGGAGCATTGATACACAACAAGCATGAAATACGGTAGTAAATACAACATTATTCATACGGTTGGTTCATCCGGTTAACCTCGGCATCACCCAATGCTCTGGCCGCCTCAATATACCGGTTGCACCGTACGTATAGCACATTCAGCAACAGGAAGTTCACATCGATTGCCCTCTTGGTTCGAAACTCCCTTACATCTAACATGAGCAACACATAAATTTCCTGGTCATGGTCGTCTGTTCTTGGCATAATCTTCTCAAACTCTTCGTTAATGCAATCGCAGATCGGGATCAGGTTTTCCAGATCGGTAAACTTTGGACGGTAGCCTAAGAACAGCTCAATTAGCCCCAAACAGATCTGTTCCATAGACATTACCATCTGGCAAAGGGTAACCTCTCCATTCACCTCATCAAACACTTCGCCTGCAACCGTGAAAAAGTCGTCAGCCCTTTTACAGCGGTTTTGCCATTGGATCTGGTTAAAGACTTCGTCAGATATATTTTTAACCCGTACAAGGTCTTTAAACGACTGCAGTTCCGGTTTGAAATAAATCATATCAGAGGTTTTGATCACTGTGCTAAAAAAGCGCTCGTTATTACGTAAAGCCTCAGCTACTTCCTGTGCGGTATGTACAAGGAGGGTAACACTGATTGCCGTATGTAAATCAGCAACGGCTTTCTGAATGGTATTGATCTCCCATTTAAGAACATCGGGTTCTTTGTTTCCGGCATCACTGATGACCAGTAAATACAGGTGGGTTTTTTCCTGCAGCTGTCTGTTGATTAAGAAGGTTCCTTTGCGCTGATCTGGATAAGCAACACGCTCATCAAAACAAAATATACTTTCAGCATTTAGGTGCGCGTTGATCAGGCTGATCACGGCTTCCGGGCATTTGTTTTCTAATTTTTCCATAATGAACTGTTGGTTTTTTAAGCCAGTATTATAGAATCTGAATAAGCCGGAGGGTGTTTTTAGGAAGCTGTATGCCGGGCCCGGTTTCTGGCTTCCTGTAATTAATAAAGTGTGTGAACCCCAACTTACCGAAACGAGGTCCTAGGAGACCCAAAACGAGATAAGCGAGGCCCACACACCTTATTGCATAAGACGTGCAGGCACTCATCACTTATCGTCTCGTTTCTATTGAAATTTCCTAGGTTTCGTTTCGAGATTTAAGTGCTAAATGCTTCAAAATTTTGAAGATTCGGCAAGTTATAATAAAAGCCTGTTACATAATCTGTTTATTTAATAATCTATCTTCTGCATTTTTAAATTATAAAACCAAGTTTTATGAAAATATATTTTAATTATTTTTAAAATGTCCGAAAATCGGGCGATAGCCTTAGATAAATAAACCTAAAATTGCTGGTTTAACATCCTTTTTTTGAAGTAAAAATTAATGTTAATTTTTGGGAATAAATTTCTTTGGATGATGGGCGTCGGTACTATGAATAGGATCAGTGTACGGGCAGCGTTAAGGTCATCTCCTCACATAATACACGTCTCATTCACTTCTTCTTCACAAAAAGGTACCTTTTTGTGAACTAAATGTGAACAAGGTGTGAAGGAGACGTGAATGAGACCCCTTCTCAGACCGAACGCTGACAAGCCTGTGAGCGAGCCGTAACGTTTGTCTTATTACAGAATTACTTTACAATTGTGGGGTTGATTTTTACCTATTTTGTTATAGATTAAAATTTAATTACTGATTTCATTTGACATTATCCGTGCTTTATTGAAGCAATATTTAATCTGAGCGTATTATATATTCGCAGACATCCGTCAACATATTAAAAGTTTATAGGGGCATTTTTGAGTTTTTGCTAATCAGTATGGTTCACAAAAAAGCCCGTTGCAAAATTTCTCTTGCAACGGGCAGTAAATATCTTGAATTTTATTACAAAGCAGAGTTATTGCTGTAATCTGTCCAAAGTTGATCAACAGTTTTGCCGGTATTGGCTGGCCAGAAAGCTGCTGTAGTGTAAGCACCGCTTCTCATGCTTTTATCCAGCTTAATTACAATGCCTTCATAGCCATGTTTTTCTAACCAGTAAAAGAAACGTGCAGTAACCCGGTAAGCATCTCTATAACTTTGGCTTGATGTGAAATTAGGTAAAGACCAGTTTGCTTCAGCGTTAGTTAATCCCATAGTAAATCTTACATAATCGGCTATACCTTCTGTTACCCAGCCTGCATCAGCTACTGGCGGATACGACTGGATCACGTGCATCATCTCATGGGTAACAACATCCAGATCTTTAGGGTTGTTTCTAAACCAATCAGGATCGTACCGGATTACAGAACCGCCCCATGTTGCAGCAACGCCTTTATAGCCTGGCTCTATTACAAAAATAACCTTGTCTTTAGCAGCGGGGTTATATACATCAGCCATCTTCTGATAGTTGACTTTAAAAACGTTTAAAAGTCCGGCTTTAACAGTAGCATTCAGATCACCTGTTTTATTAACAAAGGTCAGGGTGTTCTTTCCTTCAACAATTGTTTCTACAGAACTTATCGGGAAAGTCCGCTGCTTGCTGTCTGGCATTTGTATTAAGCGCCATTCTGTTAACTGGAATAGAGAACCGCCACGTATATCGGTTACATTTAACCGGTAAAATTTATAAGCCTTGGGGTTTATGAAATCATACCGTTTGGTTTGGGTACGGGTCGGAAAAAATTCATAGGCCTGAGCATTGAGTTCTACCCATGTACTTCCATCAACAGAAGCAGTGAGGGTCCAGGTTTGCGGGTCGCGATCATCAGCATCATCACCTGCAGTTAGCGTGTAAGAACCGATTTGTTTTGCAGTAGGGAACTCCATCTGCATATAAAACGTTTTAGCAAAAGAGTAAATAAGAAACTTAGTGTCTAATTTATTATCTACTAAGCTTGAAGATCCTTCTTTAGCAGTTTTTCCACCGGTGTTTTCAATATTTACAGTTAAGGTAGCCTGGCTGGTAATGTCGAGTTCTTCAACTTGAGATGTAGGAGGGTTTACAGGTGTTTCTGGCTCGTTTTTCTTTTTACTGCAGCTGGAAGCGAGGATTGCTGTGCTCAGCAAAATCATTAAGATGGATCGGCTAAATTTAAAAGCTTTCATACGATTGAATGAGGGGATTTGGTTAGGGTTAGGTAATTGGTTGATTGTATAAAAAATAAATATAGCATTTTATCTAAAACCAGTGCAAATGATTTATTAGTTAAGGAGAATATTTGTATGAACTTAATCTCTTTGGGTAGTAAATGCCAATTTAGTTGAGGGTGTTCAATTTTAAATTACTAAAGTGATAAATATTTTCAATTAATAAAGATGTATTCATTAATATTTGAGTTATATTTATTTAAGTAATTAAATCATTCACTTAAAATTGTAAAAATGAAAACTAAATTAACTCTATGTGCCGCATTAATGGTGTTCATGTTGTCAATGCCATCATTTACAAATGCAAAAGAAGTAAACAGTGTAAGCGTGAGTCAAAAGCGTACGATTATTGAATTCGGAGATTTCGAATACAATGGCAGCTGGTATTACGTTTTTGGCGATCCAAGTACAGGTGAAGTAACGTCAATTTTTTTGTTAAACGGAGGTCCGGATGTGCTGACTTTTAGTGGTACTGCAACGTATGATAGCGTACACCATTATTGGGTAGGTGACGTGTCTGGTACTTTTGTAGGCGGAGGTACATTTTCATTTCATGGTCAACTGTTATTTGCTTAATTAAATAGAATAAATGCTGTGCAATTCGGTTGTACAGCATTTATGAATATTCTCTAATCTTTGATCTGCTGCTGAATGTTATAAAAGCGCGTGCAAATAATCGGCTGTATCCTTTAGACCATTTTTCCGAAGGCTTTCCAGTACCTGGTACTCATCCATCGCCGGATTTTTCCTGTTGAGTACCATTTCTTTGAAAGCCTCAATTGCCTTTTCCTGGTTCAGATCGATAATATCGGTTAAAAAGTCATCGGCACTTTTGGCCTTTAATCCAAATGAATCAAGGTATTTGCCTGGAAAGTCCTTTAGGTTATTCGTTACAATTACGTTCGCATTTGTCCTTATTGCAGCTGCAAGTACATGACGGTCATCTTCGTCGGGCAGCTTCAAGTCTCTAATCAGGCCTTCATAATTCTTTACCAGTGCATCAGGAAAAGCAAGATTTGCCTTTTGCACCCGTTTATTGGCCTCGGTTTCGTCTACTCCCTTTCTGATCATAACTGTTTTCCACTCTTCAAAGATGTTATTGCTCCATTTGGGTGTATAAAGCTCGTAATGCGCAAACCAGAAAAGCAAATCCCGGATAACTATAGGGAAAATCACATTGGTGTCCAGAACAGCCTTGAACCTGACACTATGAATCATACAATCCAATTTCTTCGTCAAAGCCCATGATGTCGATAATATCCCTTTTCTGGTCTTTCTTCATCTTCAGCTTATAGGCCACCACATCCTCAAATTTGATCCTGCGGTGTTTGCCAATTTTTACAAAATCAATCTTCCCATCCTCCAAAAGCTTAACAAGATAAGGTCTTGAACATCCCAGTACCTCGGCGGCTTTCTGTGTGGTTACTTCAGTTGCTATCGGAACAATTGAAATCGGTTTTCCTTCGCTCATTGCCTTCAGGATGTCTGTTAAAAGTTCTAATGCCCTGAATGGGATTTTAATCCGCTCCTTAGTTTCTTCGATCTCAATTTCAGTTTCCTCCGCAGTAATATGCGACAGCGCCGAGAACAGTGCAGGGTAGGACTCGAGGGCTACTTTCTGTTCCAATTTGGATGGCCTTCGTATTTGATCCAATATCTCCATATCAATTAAGTTTTTTCAAAAATAAACGAAATAAACGAAATAAAAGAAATAGAATGTAAATAAAAATTGCCCAGTGAATATAGGTGCAGATGTTTCCGCTTGATCCGAAAGTCTGAAAAACTCACTTTAATGATGTTTGCTGCGCGACTATGTTGATTAACAAGGAATTAGGAGGATAAAAAAAATGGGCAACTTCGTATTGTTGAAGTTGCCCATTTTGGTGGGAGATACTGGGTTCGAACCAGTGACCCCCTGCTTGTAAGGCAGGTGCTCTGAACCAGCTGAGCTAATCTCCCCTTTTGGTTCTGAACCAGTGAGCCAGGCTCCTTGGTTCTACTCTTTTTGTTTCTAATAAACCAGCTGAGTTTTGCTGTTGTTTTCTTTAAGAACGTTCCCTCGTTTTGGGAATGCAAATATACAGTCTAAATTCAGTTTTGCAAAAGTTTTTTCACTTTTTTTAGGAAAGTACATCTTCTAAAACCTGATGGGATCGGATATCTCCAAAAGATGCCGTATGTAACGTATAGTAAACCAATATTTTATCAAGGATCATCCTTCTGGATTTATTGTCTAATTTTATTTCATTTATTTTTTCAAAAGGTAATGTAAACAGTGAAATAAACACTGCTGCATCAGATTTATCTAAAAAATAAGGATGGATGGGTGGAGCAGATCTAAACTCACCTTCCTGCAGATCGAAGAAACTTTGGTCGCTTTTTGTTTGTGTACTGGGAGCAAATCCTAAGAACCGGGAGAGCTTAAGCAGAAAAGCAAGATGGAAGTTTACATTTAACTCGGCATTGGCATCAAACCAGCAGATCGCATTGAAAATAAAATCAAATAAATTCTCGTCGGCCATTTGCTGCCGGATGCTTTTATACAATACCTCATTTAAGAACATGACGATAGTGCTTTTAATGATGTTGTAAGGAATGCTGCTAAAGATAGGAGATGGTCTGAGCTCTGACACCCGCTGGATGCTGGAGTTGGTTTTATGGTATACGATCATGTCTACCAGGTGCAGTGGCTGCAGCATATTCATTCTGATCTTGGCCCTTGGCTTTTTAACACCATTAATCATGTAGGATTGGATGCCAAATTTTTCAGTAAACATCTGCACAACCACACTGCTCTCGCTATACAAAGTAGTTTTTAAAACAATGCCCCTGGTTTTATGCAGCATAATTCAGGAGTTTAGGAATAAAGATAGCCAGTCCGATAATAACCGCTAAGATGGCAGCAAGTAAAACAGTAGCAGCAGCCATATCTTTGATCACTTTGGCTTTCTCGTTATAGGATGGAGAAACCAAATCTACCAGAACTTCTAACGCCGTATTAAAAAGTTCAGCAATAAATACCAGCCCTGCAGCAGCAGTAATCCAAAGCCATTCGTTTAGTGATAAATTTAAATACCATCCCAACAGGCAGGCCAGAATTAAAGCAACGGTATGGACCTTAAAATTAAGTTGTGTTCTGAATGCATAGGAGACCCCGGAAAATGCATAACCAAAGCTTTTTAAGAATTTCCGCATAGCAATTAAACAGTTATTTATAGCTGCAAAGTACGTCATGCTTTCTTACATATCCAATTGTTTGCTAATAACCATTACCTTTGCCCATTATTTACAAGAATGCCTGCAGAAAAAACTTCCCTTCATCCAAGAAACAAACACCGCTTTAGATACGATTTTCCGGAATTGATTAAAAGCCAGCCCGAACTGCAGGCCTATGTTTCAGTAAATGCATACGGTGATCAATCTATTGACTTCTCAAATCCAGAAGCGGTAAAGACATTGAATAAAGCCCTTCTCAGTCATTTCTATGAGATTTCTTATTGGGATATCCCTGCAAATTACCTGTGCCCGCCAATACCGGGCCGCGCAGATTATGTGCATTACCTGGCAGATCTATTGGCAGATGCAAATAGCGGAGTAATCCCTAAAGGGGATCATATAAAGGGATTGGATATTGGAGCAGGTGCAAATTGTGTGTACCCGATTATAGGCCACCAGGAATATGGTTGGGCCTTTGTAGGGTCTGATGTGGATGCGAAAGCAGTTAAGGCTGCAAAAGCAATTGTAGATGCAAATAAGAACCTTTCTGGTTCAATTACCTGCAGGTTGCAAGCCAATAAGCAAAACATCTTTAATGGGATAGTAAATCACGAAGAGGTATTTGACTTTACCATGTGTAATCCGCCATTCCATGCTTCGGCAGAAGAAGCACAGTATGGAACGAAAAGAAAGCTGCATAACCTGGGTAAAAATAAAGGAAAAGAACCGGTACTTAATTTCGGCGGACAAAGCACAGAGCTTTGGTATGAAGGGGGTGAAGTATCTTTTATCAGGAAAATGGCCGAAGAGAGTAAGGCTATTGGCCGCCAGTGTTTATGGTTTACCTCATTGGTGTCTAAAAGCAGTAACCTGGAATTTGTTTACCGGGCATTACAACGCGCAGAAGCATTAGAAGTTAAAACCATAGATATGGCACAGGGACAAAAGATTAGCCGTTTTGTAGCCTGGACGTTCTTATCACCCGCACAACAGCAGGAATGGGCTAAAAAAAGATGGAATCCCTAAAAAATAAGTACGCTTGCTCTTTTGTTCTTAAATGCACCTATTGGTGCTCCAGTCGTGTAATCTTTAAAATATAAGGAGTCACTTTCTTTAAAGCGTTTCTTGATCATGCAGTATAGGTGCAGGCATTTGATCCAGTTCAAAGCCGTAGCCTTGTCTTTAAGGATTTCTGGATATACAGAAACCTCGTTGCCTTCTATTTTTAACAGGTTCTTCTCTTCGAGCTCCTTTACATTTGCAATGATCTTTGCCGTTTGTGCAGCAAGATGAGCGGTATTCTGTACTTTCTTTTTGGCGTAGATCATAGACTAATCTAGCAATAAAGCATCATCTTCATCATCGGTTAAACTCAGCTGAATGCTGTCTGTACCTGCAATGCCCTCAATAGAGCCTCTAATGTGTGCGGCATTTAACATTACCTTTTCAAGCTGCTTTTCTCTCGCTTTCCAAAGTTTTTCCATGGCATCGCGCTCCCTTTGAATGGAAAGTTTCATGCTCATAAACCCTTCACGAATGGCTTTCCATTGTTCAGAAAACTCATTGCTCGTTAAGTAGTCGTATAACATGTGCATTTTGTCGCCACGGTTTTCCTGTGTTTTTACAGCACTGAATAACTTCACAATACCATCTCTCAGAATATAAGAAACTGCTTTAACCTCGTCAAAAGAGCAAATCCAAACCCCATCTCTTTCGCCAAAGCAATCCATCCCTTTGGGATAACATTGGGTAACAATAACAGCCACATCAACTCCCGTGCTCCGCATGTCCTTTTTCAATTTCTCAATCCATTCCATAGAGAAATCTTTAGTACGCTTGCTTTCATAGATGATCTTGCCGCATTCCTGTCCAAACTGGTTTCTAACATGATGAACGCAATCTGCTCCCCGTACGCCTTTACCAACTTCAGTAATCAGGTCAAATGGGAATGTGTTGCGCAATAACTCTTCAAGGATCAGTTCCTGAACTTCGCCCTGCAGCTGCATAGAGCCCTGTTCCGCTTTACGCTTCATCTCTTCGGCCAGCTTTTTCTGGTCGTCCAGCTGTTTCTCCAGTTCCTTTACCCGAAGCTGGTGCTCTGTATCTTTGACGTTGTTTTTTTCAGTTTCCTGTTTGCGGATCTGTTCAACCATTTCTGCACGCTGCTCCTGAAGCTTGCGCTGGATTTGAAGCTCCATCTCAGCTTCTTTCTCCTTCATGGCCTGTTCCTTTTTAAGGAAATCAAGTTCCTTTGCACGCGCCAGTTTTAACTTCTCTTCGCTATCCTTATTCGCATTGTCCAGCATTTGAAGTTTATTTTCAAAGTCTGAAGAAATGCTCTTACGCAGGTTCTCTTCCAAAACGGCCTGGATCTGTTTCTTTTCTTCAGTTAACTTTTGCTCGTAGGCAGCGGCCTGCTTTTGCTGCTGCTGCTCAAAAGCCAGCTCCTGCTGTTTTTGCTGCTGAACAAATTCTGTTTGCTTTTTAGCAAACTCCTCTTCCTTTTGCCGGGTAAATGACACCATCTTCTCTCTGAGGTCTTTTTTATATTCCTCAGCCATAACCTCTTCAATAGGAAAGGTGTGTGCACAATTGGGGCATTTTATTTCAGTAGACATATATTCGTTATTAGGAAACAGGTAAATCAGGAACTATACAAAAATACGATTATCTCTGTACAAATAAACTATCGGCAAACTTCATCGATACCGTTCTCGGTTCTTCATCTTCAATTTGTATGCTCAATGATCCGTCAAAAGCAATGACCTCCAGTATCTTGATTTTTGTACCAATGGTGATCTGTAGCTTTTGCAAATATTGAAGAAACAACGTGGAGGTGTCTTTAACTGCAGCAACCTTACAACTGCTGCCTGGTTCTAAGGCCGAAAGTAGTGTTTTGGCCAGGATAGGGATCTCACCATTTGCCTTTGGAATGGGATCGCCATGCGGGTCAAACTCCGGGAAATTAAGAAACTCCTCCAGCTTGTCTACCAGCTTTGCAGACTGGATATGCTCCAGCTGTTCGGCAACTTCATGAACCTCATCCCAGCTAAAATCTAACTTTTCGTACAGGAAAGTTTCCCATAAACGGTGCTTTCTTAAAATAGCAATGGCATTTTTCTTACCCGTATCCGTTAACAGGATCTTACCATACTTCTGATAGGTAACGAGGTCTTTCTCCTTTAGCTTTTTTAGCATATCTGTGGCCGTAGCGGGCTTTACACCCAAATAAGCCGCCATTTCGTTGGTTCCTGCCTCTGGTTTGTCCTCGTTTTGAAAGCTTAATTTCAGTAAGGCCTTTAAATAGTTTTCTTCTGTATAAGATAGCATGGCACAAATATAAAATAATATATATCATATTTTATTTGTTAGGTTAGTCTAACTTTTATAGTTTTGTGATGTTATTATTAAAATTAGGCTAATTAAAACTATGATAAAGAACAATTACTTTAAACTATTCAATCTCTTAATTTTTATGCTGGTTACGCTAACAGCCAGTGCCCAGAACGGTATGGTTACTGGAAAGGTAATTTCAGAAGGCGAGGCTGTACCCTCGGCTACTATTGCCATTCAGGGAACCTTATTTGTGGTTAAAACAGATAGCATTGGCCGGTATAACCTTGGCAGCATTCCGGAAGGAACTTACAAAGTTCAGGCATCGGCGGTTGGGTTTAGAAACCGGATCATCACCCTGGAACTCAAAAAAGGAGAGTCTAAAGTATTGGACTTTGACTTGAGCAACTTCCAGAATAACCTGAATGAAATTGTAGTTACCGGAACATTGAAAGCAGTAAACCGTTTAGAAAGCCCGGTTCCGGTAGAGGTTTACACACCCGGATATTTTAAAATGAACCCTACACCAAGCATTTTTGATGCGCTTCAAAATGTGAACGGTGTTAGACCACAGCTAAACTGTAATATTTGCAACACCGGTGATATTCATATCAATGGCCTCGAAGGTCCGTACACCATGATATTGATTGATGGAATGCCAATTGTTAGCAGCCTGTCTACCGTGTATGGCCTTTCCGGGATTCCGAATTCCCTGGTTGAGCAGATTGAGATTGTTAAAGGTCCGGCTTCTTCTTTATACGGGAGCGAAGCGGTAGGCGGATTGATTAACATCATTACCAAAAAGCCAGAAAAGGCGGCCTTAATTTCTGCAGATGTCTTTTCAACATCGTATAAGGAACTCAATGCAGATCTGGGCTTTAAATTTAATGCCGGTAAAAAAGCGACTGTACTAACCGGGTTAAACTACTTCTTGTACAATAACCCGGTAGATCATAATCACGATAACTTTACCGATGTTACCTTGCAGGACCGCATCTCTATCTTTCAAAAATGGACTTTTAAGCGAAAAGAAGACCGGGTATTTAGTTTAGGAGCACGGTATATGTATGAAAACCGCTGGGGCGGCGAGATGCAGTGGAACAAATCTTTCAGGGGCGGCGATCAGGTTTATGGAGAAAGTATCTATACCAACCGGTGGGAACTGATCGGTAATTACCAGTTGCCGGTTAAAGAGAAGCTTTTCCTCGCATTCTCTTACAATGAACACAATCAGGATAGCCGGTATGGCACAACGTCTTACATTGCAGAACAAAAAATTGGCTTTACCCAGCTAACGTGGGACAAGCGGATTGATAACCACGACCTGTTGGTAGGTGCTGCCTTGAGGTATACTTTTTATGACGACAATACTGCTGCAACTACCGGCCTTAATCAGGTAATTGCAAAGAATACCTGGCTGCCCGGCCTTTTTGTACAGGATGAGATTACCCTTTCAGAAAAACACAAGGTACTGGCTGGTTTCAGGTATGATTATAACTCTGTTCATGGCAATATATTTACACCCAGGGCAGCCTATAAATGGAGCATCAATGAAAATAACATTCTAAGGTTAAATGCAGGTACCGGCTTTAGAGTGGTAAATATCTTTACAGAAGACCATGCAGCACTTACCGGTGCAAGATCTGTAGAGATTACCGGGGAGCTTAAACCCGAAAAAACCTATAACGTAAATCTCAATTACCTTAAAAAGATGTATACAGAAGGAGGTACATTTATTGGGGTTGAATCTTCTGCCTTTTACACCTATTTTAACAACAGGATTATTGGTAATTTCGACATTGACCCAAATAAGATCATCTATGACAACCTGGATGGCTACGCCGTAAGCAAGGGCTTAAGTACTAATGTTGATGTAACGTTTAGCAACGGCCTAAAACTGATTTTAGGGGCAACCTATCAGGATGTAGCTACCTATGAGGCCGGAATAAAGAAAGAACAAATCCTTACAGAGAAGTTTGCCGGTAACTGGGCCATTTCATATAAGATCCGTCCGCTGAAACTTACAGTGGATTATACCGGGAATATTTACAGTCCAATGCGTTTGCCATTGCTCAGTGATCTTGATCCCAGAAGGGAATATTCTAAAACATGGAGCATCCAGAACATACAATTTACCTTTGCAGGCTTTAACAGGTTTGAAGTATACGGGGGTGTTAAAAACCTGCTTAACTGGACCCCAAACAGAGGTAATCCGTTTATTATTGCCAGGGCTAATGATCCGTTCGATAAACAGGTGCAGCTTGATCCTGCCGGACAAGTAATGGTTACTCCAGATAATCCGTACGGATTAACTTTCGACCCAACTTATGTATATGGACCAAATCAGGGAATCAGAGGATTTTTTGGCATTAGATATACCATAAAATAAATCGAATAGTTTAACTTTATGGCATGATCTATCAATCTACCTACCAGGCAGCACGGCTTATTGCCCCTCGAGTTGAAGCAATCTTTGCGTCGCACCTTGATGCTGCCCATAAAAGTGGTGAAGATGATCTTGCCCCTTTGCCCACAGCAAAGGTTGTAGAAGCAATTTTAGATGCTACCTTTTGGGCAAGCTTACGGAAGGAAGAAGGCCATTCTCCAAAAATATCATTGGCCTATTTACCGCCTGAACAAGCCGGAAACCCGCTGGTGTTTAAGCAGCGGCTATCGTTAAATCCCGGTACTTTAACCAAGCTTGCGCCAGGAATAGAACGGGCAGGGATCCATTTAGGCGTTTGGGTTGAGGATGATCAGTTTTACATTTGGGGAACTACCGTTAGCATTCCTAACTTTTGCTTTGTAGTGGATGTATCTGAGCCAGCCTTGCTGGTCATTAAGCACCGCAGGATCTATGGCTTCGGGAAATTTACCAATATAGCAGTGCTTAAGGGTGATCAGGTTAAAATGGTAGACGGGCAGACGACAAGCATGCCGGATTGCCCGCCAATATTGATGTCGCTTCTTGACCTTACTGCACCTTCTTACTGGAATGATTCTGTAAATGTAATGATCCAGCTTGCCGTATCTATGCGTGCCCATGCCAGGGGAGGCACCTTACTGATCGTACCCAATGAAAATAATAACTGGCTTCAGTCTATCATTAAGCCCGTTCAATACTATGTGCAGCCTTCATTTAGCGGATTGTCTAAATTGCTGCAGCAGGATAGAAAAGAATCCAGTCAGATTTTTTGGCAGACTGCCTTAAAGCGTGAGGTTGAACATTTGGCCGGACTTACTGCGGTTGATGGTGCAACAGTAATCAGCAATCAATATGAGCTGCTGGCATTTGGTGCAAAAATTGGACGCGCAAAGGGAAAAGATAATATTGATGAACTTTCATTCTCGGAGCCGATATCCGGAGGAGAAGCCATTGTTGTTCATCCCGCAAAGGTTGGAGGTACACGGCATCTTTCTGCTGCACAATTTGTACATGATCAGCATGATGCTACGGCACTGGTGGCCTCTCAAGACGGGCACTTTACCATATATACCTGGTCTGATCACCAGGGTAAAGTACAGGCCCACCGCATTGATACGTTATTATTGTAGTCTCGCTGTATAACTCGCAACAGCGTATAGGAGTACGCCTTATTTGCCGGGTTAACGAGCTGTTATCTTATAATTAAGAGAAAAATATTGCGCCGGCAATTACACTTAAAAAAAGGGCTAACATAACCAGGCGGTCAGCATTGATCCATTGTTGTCTCGTTAGCGGCTTTTGTTCTACTTCTTCCTTTTGCCTTGCAAAAGCTTGAAATATGGAAGGTGATTTAATTAACATAGGTAGATGTATTAGTAGGTAGGTTTTGCATAATACAAACCTTAAGCCAAATTTTTCCAGTCTTGTTAAAATGTTAATAACTTTTACTTTTATGTGGATTTCTCAATCGCGCTGTCTCTTTTAGTCCTCATTTTTAGTGCATTAGTAATGAATTGTTGTACTATTTTTTGAACTCTGCTGTTAAAAACGTATACAGTCTTTTAAAAACACGTACACGCTTACAAAACCGGTTTTTTGATTGATCCAAAACCTATTGGAAAATCCATACGCCATCGATATTATTCCATTATTTCTAATTAACGGATAACTTAATCAAAATTAATATAAAATTATTATGCTGTTAATCAGGTATTTATATGCTATTGTTAAATTTATATAGTACTATGTATTGCATATTACTATATAAAACACATAACTTTGTTTTATGATAGCAGAAAATACGCAGACACAAATGCGGAAGGGCATACTTGAATATTGTGTGTTACTTATAATATCCAGAGGTGAAATTTACGCGTCTGATATTATCGCCGAACTAAAGTCGGCAAGACTACTGGTTGTTGAAGGAACATTGTACCCCTTGCTCACCCGTTTAAAGAATAACGGACTGCTGAGTTACAATTGGGTAGAGTCTACATCCGGTCCGCCGAGAAAATATTATGTGCTTACCGAAGACGGGAAGTCTATTTTAAGTCAGCTGGATACCACCTGGATCGAACTTTCCTATGCGATTAATACGTCTAAGAAGGTTACTGAAAACACACCAAACATCAACATAAATTTAACCAAGTAATGAAAAAGACACTCAACATAAATATAGGAAATACCATCATTCATATTGAAGAAGATGCCTATGAACTGTTAACCGTATACTTAAATGAAGTGAAATTTCATTTCTCCAAAAACGCAGATAACTTCGAGATTGTAACGGACATTGAAAACCGGATTGCAGAAATGTTTAGCGAGATCTTAGCCGCTCAACAAAAACAAGCGATCAGTATTGAAGATGTTCAATCTATTATTGAGCAAATGGGCTCGGTCAAAGATTTTGAAACTTCTGAAGAAGCCGAAGAAGATCAATACACAGGGCCATCATTTAATCCAATTAAAAAACTGTACCGGGATACGGATAAGGCAAATATTGCAGGTGTTTGTGTCGGATTAGCGCATTATATGGATGTGAGTGTAAGTTGGGTAAGATTGGCCTTTCTGGTTTCTGCAGGTTTTGGTGGTGCCGGTATTCTGGCTTACCTGATCCTTTGGATCATGATCCCCAAAGCAGGTACTAAAACAGAAAAGATGTTTATGCGTGGTGAAGAAGCCAACCTGCGTGGTTTTGCAAACAGTTACCTGCATCCTTTTGTTGACGAATCCCGTGGCTTTATCGCACGTTCATTTGATGCGCTCGGACGGTTTATTCATGGAACCGGAAAGATTATCTTTAAGATACTTGCTGTTTTTATCATCGCTGTGGGTTCTTTTACATTGATCAGCTTATTTATTACGCTCATTGCAATACTGGGCGTTTGGGATGCCTCACTGTACCATCAGTTTCCATTTAATATAATCAATGAAGAATACTTTACCACCCTTGCTTTTGCTGCATTTGTTACCTGTGCGGTTCCATTGCTGGCCCTGGTATTGTTTACCGTTCGCGTTGCCTTTAGCAGCAGGCCGGTTAATAAAACCTTCTCTTTTGTGCTGCTCATCATCTGGCTTTTTGGAATGGGATCTTCCATATTCTATGCCGTAAAGATCTCATCAGATTTTAAAGAATCAGCAGAGTTTTCACAAACAGTTGAACTTAAACCCTACCAGGCCTATACATTGAATATAGACCGTACCCGTTTCTTTACCAGTGCAGATAGTCTCCGTTATCAAATAGATCCAAATCGTTATAAAGGAAGAAAAATCCTTACCGATAGAGATTGGAATAACAATGAGCAGCCAAGAAACATCAGGCTTACCATGGTTAAGAGTGAAGACAATTCTGTAAGCATGACCCAGAATTACAGTTCAAGGGGTAGAACCTTTGAGGATGCATTGAAGAATGCACAGAATACACATTACGACTTTGCGCAAAAAGGTGCCGTATTAAACTTTAGCTCCGCACTGCAGATCCTGCAAAATGTGAACTGGAGAGACCAGGAACTGGAAATGATCTTAAAAGTGCCGGTTGGAACCTCATTAACCATCAATAAAGATCTTAACCGAAGTTTAAACGGATACAATTATTGGTGCGACCACGATGATAACAGTGACTATACCGAATGGATCATGACGGATACAGGATTAAAATGTAAATATCCCCACGAAGAAAAAGAGGAAGAATAGCTGTTCCTTAAGCGGAACAGCCATACTATTTAACGGTATAATGGGAGACAGAGCGGGAAACATTCCCGTTCTTGTCTATTCCTTCTATAACAACGCGATATGTGCCATTTCCATCTCCGTTGTAATATTCTAATGAAAGTGGTGCAGCAGTTGTAGTTACGTTAGGATTCCAGTAAATGGTACTGCGCAGATCGTTGAAATTATAAGTGCTGGCAGCATTCACATATTTAGGTGCATAAAATTCCCTCTCTTTGCTAAAGCCTTTAGGTTTAAATTTAAGCAGGTTCGCTTCAGGAATTAATTTTCTCAATTCATCCATCGATATTTTAGTCCCTTTTACTTCTGCCTTTGTATTTACAACCAAAACACCATTGGTGTTGTACAAACGGTCTATTGTTCCAAGCTCATCCCTGGTAAATACCTCAACAGATTCTACATTGGATGCCGGAATACTGACCAGGTCAAAATAATCAATCGGGTTGCCATTTAGAAAGATTTGAACGGGTACTTTTTTATTCTGGTTATAATCTCTCGATACGTAAAATTTATTCTCAAAATAAGTTAGCCCCGAAGCCATAGACTGAAGACAAATAGCCAGGTTGTTACATCCTTTAAAGCGGTCTCCTTCGATAAGTCTTCCTGTAATACTACTTAGCGTAGATAAACCAGGATGATCTTTATGGCTTGGTCTGGCGACTTTAGTACCCTCAATTTTAACCTCTTTTAGTGTACGCAAGTAGCTGTACTGCTTTTTGCTGTTACTTAAATAAGGAGCTAGGGCACTGTCAATATTCAAGATCTCATCGCCAGGAAATATATTTTTTGTGCTGGCTAATGTTGGCGGAACATCTGGTATGATCATTAAGCTGGACCCATTGGCGCTATATTTTGCGTTGATCACTACTTCAGATGAATCCGGGATAGTCAGGTTTGGGAACGTAAATACGCCGCTGTTGGTGGTCAGTGTTTCTGCACCAATTCGTGTACCAGTTACCGTAAGGCGTAAAGCACCTTTTTTTACAGGCATTCCTGTTCTATCTCTTAAGGTGCCCGTAATGCGCATATCCTGCTCAGGGAAAAGGGTAGAGGAAGGAAGTTTGCCCGCAATGATGTCTTTATAATTAAAACGGCGAAAACCTTGTGTAAGCAGCAGGTCGTCAAGGCTTGCCAGTTTCTTTGCATCAGTTTTATTGAAGTAATAGTTCGGCTTTTCTACATATCCTTTCAGATCAGCTGTTAACAATAACGAACTTAAGATCGTTATCTCTGAATCTTCATTTACCGGAACCTTCTGATCGTCGGTTACGGAAATGGAATAACTGCCTTCTAAGGCAGTTGGCCCGTCTGCAGAAGTTACCGTCATCTTTACTTTTTGTCTCTTTTTATACGCAGCAAGATCTGTTTTAGCAGATAGGCTTAACGTTGGTTTTGGCATGTTAAAAGCCAGCCTTTCGCTGATCGGTTCTCCCGCATCAGAGAATAAAGTAATTTGAATGATCCCTGACGGGAATTTATCTTTAGGGATTTTTGCAGAGGTGATCAGGTTGCTTAACCGTGTTTTTGCGGCATAGAAAACAATCCCCTCATGCGTACCCAAAATGAATACAGTTTTGTCTTTATTAACGTCAAAAAACGATTGGTTGGCGGCAATTTTAAGATTGATAATGGCTGGATCGGTATTGTTTACCTGAAGGGTGATGCCCGATGCAACCGGTGCAGGCAGGTCGTAGCTTTTGGTGCTGCCATCACCAAAGGTAACATTGGCCTTGTAAGTCTTACCAGTTTCGGGGCTTAAATAAAATGAACCCATTCCTAAGTGTGAGGAAGCCAGGTCGGTGATCTTGCCTCCGGCATTATCCGTAATTGTACCTTTTACATCCACACCAAGGCCGGCGCTATTGATGGCTTTAAAGGCAATGCGGATCGGTAAGCCAGCAATCATCTCTCCAGCTTCCGGAAAGAACTGAAGGTCGTTATCGTTCTTTTTAGGCTTAAAGCTAAAGGTAGCCGGAAGTATATTTTCTGGTGTTAGGGTAATAACCGTATTGAGTTCGCCATTGGTAATTGGGTCTCCTTTACGCGAATCGATCTTGATCTTTAAGAAGCCGTTCTGATCGGTAACCCCTTTTCCTTTACTCACTTCATCACCATTTGAGGTTACACTCCAGGTAACTGCTTTATTGGCCTGCACTATATTGTCCGTATTTTTAAATTGAACAACTGCATCAATGACCTGGCTTTTTTCTGTTTGATTGTTTTTAAAGCTAAAATTGGTAATTAATTGTTTGTCAATAGCCTCGCCGATAGGAACATTCTTATGGAAAAAATACTCTTCACCAAAGTTCATCATCCATTGTGTATAGGCGCGGATGTGGTAATTGTCTTGCTTGTACGTTCCCGGGGTAAGCGGGATATTTCCATTGGCCATACTGTTTACCGCCGGTAACATGATTCTTTGTACAAGAGAATCACGGCTGTTCAATACATCTACATAAACTATTTTACTTAACATAGATGGCAGGTTCTGCTCCATGGTTAAGTACGTTTTAAACCAGATGGTATCTGCTACGCTGTAATAAGGCTTATCAAGATGCAGATAAACCTTTTCTACAGGGTGCTCATCAGTAAGCCGCTTCGATTTTTTTATAATGTTATCTAAAACAATACTGTCTTGCTGGCCATATGCAGTGATTTGGATGGCTATAGAAAGTATTAGTAAGGCAATTGCGAAGTTTAAAAATCTCATTAAAATATATGTATACTATGAATAGTGCTAATATATTCATTTAAGACTTTATTAGGGCATTTACCTCACATGTTTAACATTTTTTGACAGTTTTAAGGCCATCAGTATACAAAAAAAGCTACCCCGCGTTTGGGGTAGCTTCTTGTAAATGGCAAGTATTTATTAGTTCATTTCGATTACAAAATCTTCTAAAGGTCTGCGAACTTTTTTCAGATTTACCAGCCAGTCGCCAGCTTCATCTCTGTATCCCAAAGGCAACAGGGTTACACTGCGTAAGCCTTGTTCTTTTAAACCAAGCAGCTCATCAAGTCCTGCCGGATCAAAACCTTCCATTGGCGTAGCATCTACTTTTAGTAATGCCGCTTCGGTTAACGCAATACCAAAACCAATATAGGCTTGTTTAGCCGCATGAACGAAATTCTCTTCAGCAGATCTGCCGGTATAATTTGTGATCAGCATGTTCATATAGTCTGCCGTTGCAGATTCAGGTAAACCACGCTCACTGTTTAGGTTTGCAAAAACAGCTCTAATCTTTTCTTCTGTATAATTTTCCCATGCGGCAAAGATCAATAAGTGCGAACAATCGGTAATCTGACCTTGTCCGAAAGCAAGTGCTTTGATCTTCTCTTTTAATTCTGGGTTAGTAACCACAATAACTTTGAATGGCTGTAAACCTGATGATGTTGGTGCAAGATGCGCTGCAGCAATAATCTGGTCAACTTTATCTTGTGAAACTTTTTCACCATTCATTTTCTTAGTAGCATAACGCCAGTTTAAGGCTTCTATTAAACTCATAATATTTGTATTATTTAATTTTCTTAATTGTCAGTTATTGATTTTTGACCACATTAGGCCAATAAAATAACGGTGTTAGCAAATATACTTATGTTAATAATACCAAGGTGAAATACAGCAGTTTATGACTTTTTTATGATATGCAGCGATTAGATGAACAAATAATTTTAAGATTTGGAATCTTATTGATTATGCTATAAATTGGAAATAGTTATTATGCGAGCATAGTTTTATTGGATTGCTAAAACACATCATTGAAAAATTTGTTGTGTTTAAACATACATTCATTAAATCTGTCATTTTAATGCGTTATAGTGCAATTAATTCTAATCAAATATGAAAAAGATCCTACTCAGTTTTTTACTGTCAGTACCTGTTTTTGGTTTTGCCCAATCATTTCAGGTTAACCTTCAAGGGCAAAAGCAAACGGCAATGGGTGGTGCCGGAACCGGACTGGCCTTAGATGAAGCTGCCATATTTTTTAATCCCGGAGCTGTTTCTTTCCTGCAGCAAAATGGTGTTCAGGCAGGTATTAGTCCGCTTTACCTGAAAACGGCCTTCCGTCAAACTGGATCTAACCTTACCGAATACAATAAAGATAAAATAGCAACTCCGATTATGGGATACGCGGTTTTTGGATCTCCGGCTAACCGCCTCCGCTTTGGAGTAGGTATATATACTCCTTTTGGCGGGGCCATGCACTGGAAAGAAGACTGGACGGGCAAGTATACCGTTACATCACTTGATCTGCAGGCTATTTATATTCAGCCAACTTTAAGTTTAAAGATTACCGATCATATTGGTATTGGTGGTGGATTGGTTTATTCATTGGGTAAAGTAGATTTGAGACAAGCCTTACCAATAAACCAAAGTAATGGTCAGCCAGGTACCGCGCAGCTAAAAGGAGATACTAAAGATTTTGGATGGAATGCAGGTATATATGTAAAAACAGAGGTTGGCATTACCATTGGCGTTACTCACCGGTCGCAGGTAACTGCAAATGTTAAGGATGGGGATGCCATCTTTGCTGGCCCCAATTCATTACAGCCTACCTTGCCAACAAAATTCACTGCTGCCCTGCCTTTACCGGCTACCTCTTCCATCGGATTTGGTTTTTATCCTTCAGAAAAGCTAACGATGGCACTGGATGTAAACTGGGTACACTGGAATACCTATAAGGTTTTGGCGTTCGATTATAATAACAATACCACCATTCAGGATACAGAATCTCCGCGTAATTACCACGATGCAGCAGCTTTAAGGTTAGGGTTTCAACATCAAACCACAGCTAAGCTTGCATTAAGAGCGGGTATTGGTTATGCTTTTACGCCTGTTGATGATGGATATGTGACTGCTGAAGTTCCTGATGCAGACAGACTGCTATTAAGTGCAGGTATTGGCTATCATGGTACAAAGGGTTTTGGAATGGATCTTTCATTTTTATACGAAGACGTAATGAGCAGAAAACAGACCAACTTTGAGTCTGGCCTGAGCGGTGAGTATAAAACAAAAGCCTACATTCCAGGGATCTCTCTTTCTTATAAATTCTAATTGCTAAACACCGTATCCATCAACATTTAAAATTTTCTATAATGAAATCGAATTATATAGTTAAAAGTATACTGGCCATTGCCGTTGTTTCGGTTGCTTCATGCAAGCCAGAGCTTAGCGAGGTTACCCCTTCTAAAGGTAATGCCGACTTTTCCAGGTATGTAGCCCTTGGAAATTCATTAACATCCGGATTTGCTGACGGAGGCTTGTACCTGGAAGGACAAAAGAATTCTTTTCCTGAAATTATTGCCGGACAGATGAAAGCCGTAGGTGGTGGTAGTTTTACCAGTCCGCTCTTTAGTGAGGCTCAGTTTAACGGTTCCGGATACCTTCGGTTTGCTGGTTTTAAAGCAGATGGAACGCCAAACATTGAAAGGGTAACTACACAGACTGCCGTTCGCGGACAGGTTAATATTCCTCCCGTTGGAAATGTGATCCTGTATACTAAATATACAGGTGACATCAATAATTATGGTGTTCCGGGTATAAAGCTGGACAATGCAGATCTGGCTCCTTATGGCAATTTTAACGGCTATTTTGAGCGTCTTTTGCCAGGTAATGCCGGTACTAATAATACCAGCTATATTGATTTTGTAATGCAGAAGGATTTTACATTCTTTAGCATGTGGCTTGGTGGTAATGATATATTAGGGTATGCGAGCAGCGGTGGTGCCGGAGATGTTCCTACACTTAAAACTACATTCAGTACCAAATATGCCAGCGTTTTGGCCCGTCTTACTTCAAAAGGAGCTAAAGGGGTAGTAGCCACGATTCCGGATATTACAATTACCCCTTATTTCAGAACAGTTACCCTGGCCTCGTTACTTGCTGCAGTTAGGGCAACGCCTGCCGGTGCAAATGTAAATACGCTTTATCTAAGAACAGGAGCTGGTGTAGCCAGAGCAGCAACAGCAGAAGACCTGTTTACGCTTACCTTAAGTTCTGACGGTGTATTTGGAGTTAACGACCCCTTAAAAGGTCCTTATGGCTTAAGCCCTGCAAACCCAATTGAAAATAAATATGCATTGGATAAAGACGAAGTAGCAGTGGTAATAGACTTTACAAACAGTTATAATGCAACGATTAAGGCAGCTGCCAACACCAGTAACCTGGCTATTGTTGATGCCGGTGCATTGTTAAAAGAATACGGTGCAGGTACTAAGGTTAATGGCGTAGGCGTAAGTGCTGAATTTATTAGGGGTAACCTATTTTCATTGGATGGGATACACCTTACCCCATTGGGATATGCTATTGTAGCCAATGAGTTTATAAAAGCAATCAATTCAAAATATTCATCAAGCATACCAACAGTTGATGCCAGCAAATACAGGGGGACTTTATATCCATAAAGGTTCTCGTTTTTGAACATAAAAAAAGGTGACGGAATATTTTCGTCACCTTTTTTTATGTCTAATTACGGATACGCGCCTGTATTACGGTTTCAGCTTTGCTTTAAAGATCTTCTCCAGCTTCTCCATTTTTGGTAAGATGACCGCACGGCAGTATGGCTGATTGCCATTTTTGTTATAATAATCCTGGTGATAGTTTTCTGCTACATAGAATGCAGATGCTTTGCTGATTGCGGTAACCACAGGATTCCCAAAAGCCTTGCTGGCATTTAGTTCCTTTTTATATTTCTCTGCAATTGCTTTCTGCTCATCATTGTGATAAAAGATAACAGAACGGTATTGTGTACCAACATCGGCACCCTGGCGGTTTAATGTAGTAGGGTCATGTGTTTTCCAGAAAACCTCTAAAAGTTCATCGTACTTTATTTTTTGAGGATCGTAGGTAACCTCAATCACTTCAGCATGTCCGGTTGATCCGGTACATACATCTTCGTAGGTTGGGTTTGGTACATCGCCGCCCTCATATCCGGAACGAACACTTGTTACGCCATTCAGACGCTGAAATACAGCTTCTGAGCACCAAAAACACCCGTTTCCGAATGTGGCCTTTTGTAACTTCTTAGACTGTGCATCTGCACTGCCTGCAGATAATAGAATTAAAGCCAGTATGAATATATTTTTCATGATATAGAATTTAGGAATCATTTGTTATGTAAAATTACGTAAGCATTTTCGATATAGTTTTATATCATCAGGTTTGTGGTTTTAAGTTGACAATGTGCTGATAATGGAGTATGGAGGGCTTGCTTTGTGAATAACTTAATGGATTTATTTCCAGAATTTTATAATTGTTATGACCTTGTATTTGACGGTTATTAACAATAGTTTCTTAAATTAGAGGGTATTAATTTTAAAACAGATCAAATGTCAGCACCTTATATCCCTACTTTAGATTTGAACTCTTATGTGAATGGAGATGAATCACAGCGTAAAAAATTCTCCGATGAACTGGGTAGAGCGTTTAACGATTCAGGTTTTGTAACCATTACCAACCATGGCTTAAGTCAGGAGTTGATCGATAAGCTTTATCAGAACATCCAGGCTATGTTTAGCCTTTCTCTGGAGCAGAAGAAAAAGTATGAAAAGATTGAGCTTGCCGGACAGCGCGGATATACCAGTGCGGGTAAAGAAACCGCTAAAGGAGCAAAAACCGCTGATCTGAAAGAATTTTGGCAAATTGGTCAGGAAGTAACAGACGGTGACCCTGTTAAAGCGGACTATCCGGACAATGAGGTAGTAGAAGAAATTGCGGATTTTAATGCAGTAACTATGGAAACCTACCGGCGCCTGGAAGAAAATGGTAAACATTTGCTGCGGGCCATAGCTACTTACCTGGACCTGCCTATTGGTTATTTTGATCCGCATGTGCACAATGGCAATTCTATATTGAGAGGGATCCATTATTTCCCGATTCAGGATCCTGAAGCATTACCAGACGATGCAGTAAGGGCAGGTGCACACGAAGATATAAACCTGATTACCTTATTGATTGGTGCGAGTGCAGATGGGCTGGAAGTATTAACAAGAAGTAACGAATGGCTGCCTATTAAAGCACAGCATACAGATATTGTTGTTAATGTAGGCGATATGCTGCAAAGACTGACGAATAACAAATTAAGGTCTACCACGCACAGGGTGGTTAATCCTCCGCGTGAATTGATGAAAACTTCAAGATTTTCTGTGCCCTTCTTTTTGCACCCACGCTTAAATATGGACCTAACCAGTTTACCTTCCTGTATTGATGCCGAACATCCTAAAGTTTATGAAGATATGACTGCAGGAGAATACCTCGACGAAAGGCTGCGAGAAATTGGATTAAAGAAATAAATAAATTTGAATGGGCTGTCTAAACCCGGCATGCTCTGTGGCGTAAACCATAAGATGACGACTTTAGACAGCCAACTCAACTCGCAATTCTCCTCCATACTCTATTTATTAATGACAAATACGGCGTTGATTGCTGTTAATGTTCTCACGGCTTTCAACGCTTTCAAGGCTCTTGTTGTTCTCACTATCCTTTATCTTTTGAATGTGTGAAAGGCAGACTGTATCTGAAAATTCAAGAACTTTTTCTGCACGTGTGATCAGTTCAGTTACATCATCATTGGTAGCGTTAACTTTATTGAGATAGCGGGAATCATCAAAGCCTCCCATTAATAAATTGGTTAAACGTGATTCTGCTGGTGTATTACGGGCTAAAATAAAGTTAGATTCCGGCAGGATGTTTTCCGTAATTTTGGATAACCTTCTCAGACCATTGCTGCCGGCATGATAGCCGGTTAATACGCGGAGCATACCAGAATAACAGTGACAAAGTGTTTGGTGGATCATAAAAATAGCCAGGCCATTTTTGCGCTCGGAAGCATAGAAATGCGCACCCATTAAAAACTCATCGGAGAGGTTAAACCAGTGAAACCAGAATTTTTCTCTTTTTAAAGCTTCAGAAGTTATAATTGGCATTGTTGCCGGAATAACAAAAGGTTCTTTCTTGGCATCAAATAAAATGGTTCCCTTTTTGTGAAGGGTGCTAAAAAAGGTACTTCCTTTTTTAATGGCCAGATTAATCTCATCCATTCTGTGGGTAATTACGGCAATGTTAGCAAAGCCTTTAACACTTTGCTCTGCAGATTTCTGAATTGTAGTGTTGGTGAGCCGTTCTTGTTTGGCAGGAACAACCAATAAACTATAGTTGTTTCGCGGGTTAAATTCTGTTTCTGCATCCTGATCCTTAAAGCAGCTTGAACTAACCTCCATTTTTTCGGTGCTGCCAAAACAAATGATCTTCTCTGGCGATACTTTTTGACAGATGGTATCAATTACGCTCTTCAATGTTGTTTGTGGATTTTTCATGTTGTTGGGTTTTATGAGTGTATGATAATTAAGAATTCGAATTTTTAGTATCGGCTAAAAAAAAGGTGAACAGATAACTGGCTTCAATAAATTTTAAGATCTGTTTGAAATCCAGGTCTGTTTGGTCCTTTTCTGATTCCAGGATGAAAGTGTTGCTGAGTGCGCAATCCAGCCATTTTTCTAACAACAGTTTCCATTCATGCATTGGTCTGATCTCAAAAAACTCCTTTATGGTACCAAAGAGCCTTTTGACCTCCTGGTTGTTGTTAATGGTTTTCGATAGATCGCCTTCTTTAGCAGCATGGTTGTTTTCAATCCTGTCCAGTTCACCGGCCTGGATCTGTAACCAGACCCCATCGATCAATTTAGAGAGGCATAGCTGATAGTAAAGCAGGTTTCCGGGATTGGCAGCTTTTTTCCAAAAGTCAGTTTTGTACAACAAGGCTTTCCAAATATTAAGGCTGGGCTTCATGTTATTAATATCCAGGCTATACCGGTGCAGATCATCTACGGCTAAGGAAGGTAAAGCAATGGCCTCAGCATGCAGGTGGGTAGGATGGTCACGGTCAATGGCATAAATTAACTCCGTATTGGTACCTAGTTTGGCTGTTGATAAAGACAGCTTCTTGTAAATGTGAAAGCCTTCTTCAATTAAATCGCTTAGACTTAAAAATTCAGAGATGACATTAAATTCCTGCAGATCAAAATAGTCGTACTTATCTGCATGCATATAAGATGCATCAATCCCAATCTGTAAATAGTTAAGCAGGTTACTTTTAATAAAGCCAATAGAATATTTGTCGTAAAAATTGGTAAGAAAGGTGGTTTTCTCCTTTTCCAGTCCGTTAAATTCAGCTTCGTCGTTGGTATGGTGCTGAAATACGAGATTAAATGTACGCATTAAACTTACAGACGGGACATCTTTTTCAGGCTTTATTACCTCGCTTATGCCAGGAGAATAGGCGTTTACCAACCATAAAGCATCAATTAGTTTGACCAGAACTTTGTAGGTTTTGTACAAATACTGAGGATCGTATTTTCGCCACTCATCTGCCTTAAATATGGTCCAAAATAGGTTCCATAGATCGCTTTGCAGGTTCTCTACACTTCTATTAGAATAAACTTCATCCAAAACGTTGATTGGATTTTCAATATTTTTCTCTTTTAGAAAAATTATGTGATCTTTATAACAACAATATTCATTATAACTCATAATTATATAATTTTAAATGATTTAATGTGACTTAATATAAAAATTAGTAACTTGCAAGAATTACATGTAACGTTAACCATTTCTTAGCAAACAAGACAACTCATTTCTAAACTTTAATTAAATTATTTTGAAACACACTGATTTACAGACAAATAAAATTGGTTCGCGGCTTAAGGAAGTCAGGCTGATCAAAGGCAAGACCATACATGATTTTTATGTGCCTATAAGTGGCCACACAGCTAACTTTTCAGCTGTTGAACTGGGTAACAGGAATATAGGTGTAAAATTAATTGGGGCGATAGTCAGGTACCATTCTATAAATAAGGATTGGCTGCTTACCGGCGAAGGGGAGATGTTTACTAAAATTTCCTTAAATAAGCCTGGCGTTCCTTTTTATAACGTAAACATGGCCGAGCGTGCCTTCGAAGATTTTAATGAACTTCGTGAGCCGCCAGAGTATTACGTGAACTATAAGCCGTTTAATGATTGTGATGCATATATGCCGATATATGGCGATAGCATGTACCCGAAATACGCCAGTGGGGAGATCATTGCGGTAAAGGAGGTGAAAAACCTCGAGATCATTCAATGGGGAGAGGCCTACCTGGTGGTTGCAGATGATCGTGCTAATAATTTTACCAGCGTTAAGCTGCTTTATGAGCATACCAGCTACAGTAAAATTATTTTGCGCTCCTCTAACCCAAATTTTAGAGGAGACACCATAATAGCACGTGATGTGATTAAAAAGCTATACCTGGTAAAGGGTAAAGTAACCAGGCATCACTTTTAATAGTTTATAATCCTTTATCAATTGCTTTATTGATTGCATCCTGAATTCGTCCCCGTATTTTTAGGTTACCGAGCTTTTCGGTAACCGATGGGTGTACGCGGTTAGATAAGAAGATGTATACCAATCCTCTGGATGGATCAACCCACACACAGGTCCCAGTGTATCCGGTATGTCCGTATGTTTGTGGCGAGGCAAGTTCTGAAGGGTATTTTTTGGTTAGGTCTGGATCCCATCTGTCAAAACCAAGACCTCTTCTGCTTACATCAGATTGTTTCTGGGTGAACAGATCTACCGTTTGCGGTTTAAAATATTGCTGGCCGCCATAGCTGCCTTTGTTTAAGAGCATTTGATAGATGATGGCCAGATCGTTTGCACTTGCAAATAAACCGGCATGCCCGGAAACTCCGCCCACCAATGCGGCACCCTGATCGTGGACGTAACCCTCAAGCAGGGTTTTTCTAAAGTAGGTATCTTGTTCTGTAGGGACGATCTGGTCTTTACTAAACCTGTTTCTGGGTAAAAAACCTGCAGTCTGCATGCCCAGCGGCTTATAGAAATTATCCCACACATATTGGTTTAGCGGAACACCGCTTAAACGCTCTACAATATCTTTCATTACGTACATGCTGATGTCGCTATAAACATACTTACCCCTTGTTTTAATGGGAGAGGTTAGCATTTTAGGCCACATCACATCCTTAAAGTAATTTTTCCGGATGTAATAATTGTCTGCAGCCTTGGTAGGATAGGCCGCGCTGGAATCTCTGCTGTAGTCGCTCGTAGTTACTGAATTATGAAAAGGGATATATGGGATAAAACCAGCCTGGTGCAGCATCACTTCACGTACCTTGATCTCATTCATAGGCAATGTTCTTGCCTTAGGGATATAGGCTCCGATGTTGGTGTCCAGGTTAAGCTTGTTTTCTTCGAACAAACGCATCACGGTAGGTGTGGTGGCTGTTGTTTTTGTTAAGGAGGCCAAATCAAAAATGTCGCTTACTTTTTCCGGAATCCCATTTACGTAGGTGTGGTTTCCGTAAGCCTTATTAAAGATTACTTTTCCATTTTTAGCAACCAAAACCACAACACCAGGTGTAGCCTGTGCTTTGATGGCTTCATTAGCAATTTCATCAATCTCCTTTAAGTTGTCTGCATTAACACCGGCATCTTCCGGTAAGGTATATTTTAGGCGAATGGTGCTGGTTTCGAAACCAGAGCCGGCAATATATTTTGCAGAAAAGTTTGCAGACAGCTTTTTATTGATCCCAATTCCTCCAAAAATGATCTGGGGGATAATTGCTGCCGATAATGGCGTATTTTGATCTGTCCAGATGATCGGAACATTTAGAGCATCGAATGCAGCCAATGCTTTACCTTCTCCAAATAAAGAAACAATGACCTGTTTGTTTTTTGAAAGGCTCAAAATAAAACTGGTTATACGTATATCATTGCTGGCCGAAGAAGGTAAGGATACAATTACGGTATTAAAATATTTAAGATCATCTTCCAGGTCATTCAGCGTAGCAGCACTTTGATAATCATTGGCACTGAATGATGTTATTTTTGTATACTTATTTAAAAGACTGTCAAAAACAGACTGGTTGTTAAAACCCAGGTTAACTGACGCAATGTTTTGCTTATCCAGGTTTAATAACGGGATAACTGCATTGTGATTGTTTAAGAGTACCGTATTACTGGTAATTTTATTAAGGAGGTTAAGCGTTTGTGCATTTTGCTGATGATCTTGTGCGCATGCGGTAAAGGTGCATAAGCAGAGCAGGCCAATGATAATTTTATTCATAGCCTTAAAGATATAAAAAGCATGCCATTTTGAACAAGATTATTATTAACTGATTCGGTATTCTTATCTTGACACAAGCAGTGTTAACATCAATTAACTGAAAAAGAAAGCCCGAAATGAGTCTTATTTTCCTTAAATTAGCAACCTTTACCAGGATATAAATGTCAGATATTATACAACTTTTACCCGATAGTGTTGCCAATCAAATTGCAGCAGGTGAGGTGGTGCAGCGTCCTGCATCGGCAGTAAAAGAATTATTAGAAAATGCCATAGATGCCGGGGCCAATAAGGTTCAGCTGATTGTTAAAGACGCGGGGAAATCATTGATCCAGGTGATCGATAATGGAAGTGGAATGAGCGTTACCGATGCCCGCATGTGCTTTGAGCGTCATGCAACATCTAAAGTGCGCAAAGCAGAAGACCTGTTTGCCATTCGTACGATGGGCTTTAGAGGGGAGGCCATGGCTTCTATCGCCGCTATTGCGCAGGTAGAAATGAAAACCCGTAAGCACGATGAAGAGCTAGGCACCTTGATTGAAATTGAGGGATCCTTGTTCATTAAGCAAGAGCCTGTTGCAACATCTGCCGGAACAAGCATTTGCATAAAGAACCTTTTTTACAATACTCCGGCAAGGAGAAATTTTCTGAGAAGTAACCCTGCCGAAATGAGGCATATTCTGGATGAATTTCAAAGGGTAGCCCTGGCACATCCAGCCATTGCATTTACCTTGCATCACGATGGGGCAGAGATTTACCGGTTGCCGGCATCTGCATTGAAACAACGGATCGTTCACCTTTTTGGAAATAATTACAATGAACGTCTGATTCCTGTGGAAGAAGAAACATCCATCATTAATTTAAAAGGATTTATTGGCAAACCTGAGTTTGCTAAGAAAACCCGTGGTGAGCAGTTCTTTTTTGTGAACAACCGTTTTATTAAAGATCCATATCTAAATCATGCTGTAAACCGGGCTTATGAAGAGTTACTGCCGGATGATAATTTCCCATTGTATGTTCTGTTCATCGATATAGATCCGGCAAAAATTGATGTGAACGTACATCCTACAAAGACAGAGATCAAGTACCTGGATGAAAAATCCATTTATGCGATCCTGCATTCCGCAGTGAAAAGATCATTGGGGCGTTTTAACATCAGTCCGACTATAGATTTTGATCAGGAAACCGGATTTAGTGCGATGATTACCCATAAAGCCCCTGAAGAGATCGTACCTCCTACAATAAACTTTAACCCTAATTTTAACCCTTTTACAGAAGAGAAGCCAGAACCGAGGGATCATGCCTATGCCAGCTTTTCTAAAAATTATAGCGGAGGATCTGGTAATTTATCGCCCAGCACGAAAAATTGGGGTACATTATATGAAATAGCAAAGGATACTGCAGAGCAACAGCAGCATAAAATGGAACTGCCCGGCTCTGACACGGAAGAACAATTTGCGCCCGTTCAGAAACAGCTGATGCAGCTCCACAATAAATACATCATCTCTCAGATTAAATCTGGGATCATGCTGATTGACCAGCAGGCGGCGCATGAAAGAATCCTGTACGAACGTTTTATACTCCATCTGGAAGATAGAAAAGGGGCCTCACAGCAAAGCCTGTTTCCTCAAACCGTTACTTTAAGCCCCAATGATTATGAATTGGCAAAGAGTTTACTGGATGATATAAAAAGTTTAGGTTTTGAAGTAAGAGAGTTTGGTAAAAATACGTTAGTGATTGAAGGGATCCCTGTTGATCTTGGCAGCAATAACATCAATGAAACGCAGCTTTTTGAACACCTTATTGAAGGATTTAAAAACTCACAGCAAGAACTTAAACTGGATAAGAGAGATGCCCTTGCCAGAAGTATGGCTAGAAATAGTGCCATTAAAAGTGGTACAGCATTACAGCAGGCAGAGATGAACATGTTAATTGAACAGCTTTTTGCATGTAAGACCCCTAATTATAGCATTAGCGGCAGACCCGTTATACAAACGATCGGGCTTTTAGAACTGGATAAAAAATTTGATAAATAGATCGCATGAATACAATTAATATACCCCCTGTAGTAAAAAATCTGCTCATCATTAATGTGTTGTTTTTTGCTGCAAAATATGTTGTTAAGAATACCGGATTGGCTGATTTGGACTATTTACTCGGTGCTTTCTACTTTGATTCTCAATTTTTTCGTGTTTGGCAATTGATTACATACATGTTCATGCATGGTGATTTTATGCATATATTTTTCAATATGTTTGCTTTGTACATGTTTGGAGGCGTTATCGAAAGCAGGTGGGGAACGAAAAGGTTTATTAATTTTTATTTGATTACCGGGTTAGGTGCGGTAGCCTTACAAATGGGCGTACAGGCTTACGAGGTTTATCACATTACCGGATCAATTGCAAATAATCCAATAATGGATTTAACACGTTCAGGAAATGGAATTTCTGCAAATATCAATATACCGGGATTGTCTGAGGAAAGTATGAATACCTTATTAGGAATTTATGGATTTCCTATGATTGGCGCATCTGGGGCTGTATTTGGTTTATTAGTGGCATTTGGCATGCTTTATCCGAATACAGAGCTATACCTGATGTTTATCCCGATTCCTATAAAAGCAAAATATATGGTTCCGGTATACATCATATTGGAATTGTCATTGGGTGTAGCAAAAATTCCGGGAGATTCTATAGCACATTATGCCCATTTAGGTGGTGCTTTGCTGGGCTTTATCTTAGTAAAACTTTGGAAGGATAAGGATAACAATAGATTTTATACATATTATGAATAACAACCTGATAAAGGATTTAAAGTTTAAGGTTTTTCAATCGGGTGATCCATCTTATTTATATATTGGATTAAATACACTCGTTTTTTTAGTGGTTTCGCTAATTAATGTTCCATTATTTCTTTCTGGAAATGGAGTCAATTATGATGGCATTATCAGGGAGTATTTTGGATTTCCGGCCTATCTGGATAAAATCCCTGTCCGCTTTTACACCCTGCTTACTTACCAGTTTTTTCATGATGGCTTTTTCCATTTTCTTTTTAACATGCTTTGGCTGTTTTGGATGGGCAGGATCTTTCTTGACTTTCTTAAGCCAAGACAGTTTCATTTTGTATACCTCACCGGGGGCTTTGCTGGTGCACTATTATTTGCCGGGGCTTTTAATATTTTTCCTGTATTTGCCAATAGTATTTCTGAGGCAACAATCATCGGCTCATCTGCCGCAGTAATGGCAGTGGTGGTTGCAGCAGCTACACTTGTGCCGGATTACAGCATGCGGTTACTCCTGTTTGGTGACGTAAAATTAAAATACCTTGCCATCGCGTATATCTTATTGGATTTGATTGGAACCACCTCAATTAATGCCGGTGGCAGTTTCTCTCATATTGGTGGGGCTATTTTGGGCTTCTTCTACATTAAGGTACTTCAGGGAGGAACAGACTGGAGCAATCTGTTTAAAAGAAAGCCCAAATTAAGGGTGGTTAAAAATGAACCTGCCAAATCATCCGGCAGGGCAGCATCTTCAATAAAAAAGAAAGAATTGGTTGATCAAAAGGAAATAGATGCGATCTTAGATAAAATATCTAAATCGGGTTACGATCAATTGAGCAGAGAAGAAAAGGAAACCTTATTTAAGGCCAGTAAACACTAATGAAAAAGGAAACTAAGCCCACATTTATTGATAAAATAGTCCGCTTTGGTGCTGTTCTTTTAGCAATAGCCCTGGTGTTGGGTTTTTTGGCTGGTACTTTTGATCCCCGCGATAATAAATACATCGCTTTCTTTGGTCTCGCTTATCCATTTCTCTTAATTATTAATATCCTGATGATCTTATGGTGGTGCCTGAGAAAAAGATGGATATTCGCCATCAGTACGGCCGTAGTGATCCTGATTGGATGGAGGGCACTGACTGCAACTTTTGGTATTGCCGGTGAATCCGGTGCCGGTAAAAAAGCCAACCCGGAGTTGTTTAGAATGATGACCTATAATGTGCATAGCTTTAAACCATATGGATCTGAAAATATAGAGCAGATAAAAGAGCGGATGCTCGACCTGATTAGAAATGAAGATCCGGACGTGATCTGTTTTCAGGAATATTACACCCGCCAAAAAGGTCCTTTTGATATTACAGACAGTCTAAAGCAAATCTTAAAGACACCTTATTATTACTTTGAACCTTCATCAGAGAATAGTTACGAGGCTACCGGACTGGCTATCTTTTCCAAGTATCCAATAAAAAACAAAGGGCTAATTGTTTTTGGAGAAAACTATGGCGGCAATGCCAGTATCTTCATCGATATTAAAGTGAACAATAAACAATTACGTGTTTATAACTTGCATTTACAGTCCATCTCATTTGATAAACAGGATTACAATTACCTGGACAAGGTTACTAAAAAGATGGATGCCGATATTGTTCCTTCCAAACGCATTATCAGTTTATTAAAGAATGCATTTTTAAAGCGGAGTGAACAGGTAGATATTATGAAGAAGCATATGGGAGCCTGTTCTTCCTCATTTTTAATTGCCGGCGATTTTAACGATACACCTGCATCCTATGCAGTAACCCAGCTCACCAGGTCTTTAAACAATACCTTTAAAGTACATGGACGTGGGCTAGGACGTACCTATAATGGAAAATTCCCAAATTTTCAGATCGATTATATTGCCACAACAAAGGATATTAAGGTGAATAATTATCGCATTATCCAGGCTAAATTGTCAGATCATTTTCCTGTTCGCAGCGATTTATCATTAAATCCCTAAAATTTTTACCTTTGCACTATGAATACAGGCTTACAGCTTTATAATACCCTGACCAGGGAAAAAGAACCTTTTGAACCCCTTAATGCACCCAACGTGGGTATGTATGTTTGCGGGCCTACTGTTTACAGTGATGTTCACCTTGGTAATTGCCGTACGTTTATTTCGTTCGACTTGATTTTCAGGTATTTGAAGTATAGCGGCTATAAAGTTCGTTATGTGCGTAATATCACAGATGCAGGCCATTTGGAAGGCGACCGTGATGAAGGTGATGATAAGTTTGCTAAAAGGGCCAAGCTTGAACAGCTTGAGCCTATGGAGATTGTACAGAAGTATACATTGGGTTTCCATGATGTATTGCGCATGTTCAATACCCTGCCTCCAAGTATAGAGCCTACCGCAACCGGGCACATTATGGAGCAGATTGAGATGATCAAAGTGATCATAGAAAATGGCTATGCTTACGAATCAAATGGAACCATCTATTTTGACGTAGAAAAATACAGCGAGAAATACAATTATACCATACTTACCAACCGCAATCTGGAAGATATGCTGGCCAATACAAGAGAACTTGGCGGACAGAATGAAAAGCGCGGACGGTTAGATTTTGCACTCTGGATCAAAGCAAAGCCAGAAACCATCATGCGCTGGCCATCACCCTGGGGTGTTGGTTTTCCAGGCTGGCACATTGAATGCTCTGCAATGAGCGCCAAGTATCTTGGTGATGAATTTGATATTCATGGCGGTGGTATGGACCTTGCAGCTACACACCATACCAATGAAATAGCCCAGTCTGAGGCTTGCAGCCATATTCAGCCGGCAAAATATTGGATGCATACAAATATGCTGACCGTAAATGGTTCACGCATGTCTAAATCTGCAGGAAATGGCTTTCTTCCCGAAGAACTCTTTACCGGAAATCATCCCCTGCTTGTTAAGGGCTTTAGCCCGATGACGGTTAAATTCTTCATGCTGCAGGCACACTACAGAAGCACGTTAGATTTTTCTAATGAGGCTTTAGATGCGTCTGAGAAAGGTTTTAGAAGATTGATGAATGCCATTGGCTTGCTGGAAAGGCTTGTTCCCTCTGCAGCCAGTGATTTTGATATAGATGCCATTGCTGCAAATTGCGTAAAAGCAATGAACGATGATTTTAACAGTCCTGTTGTGATTGCTGAGTTGTTTGATGCCGTACGGATCATCAATACCGTTCATGATGGTAAAGCCTCGGTTTCTGAGAAACAACTGGATGCGCTGAAAAAACTAATGAAGGATTTTGTATTCGATATTTTTGGCTTAAAGGATGAAGATACGTCTAACAATGAGCTAAATGGCGTACTGGATCTGGTCATTGACGTTAGAAAAATAGCTAAAGAGAACAAAGATTATGCAACTTCTGACAAAATAAGAGTGGGACTGCAAAGCATGGGCTTCCAGCTAAAAGACAGTAAAGAAGGAACAACCTGGAACAAGATCTAGCATTTTGTTAATTAATTTACCCGCTAAAAATTACTCAAATCAATATATTCGCAAAATAACCATTCAAATCATGATGAATAAATTTCTATATACACTTGTTGCTGCATGTATGACTACCATTGGTGCATATGCGCAAAGAACTGATGGCACAACCAAATCTTTAGTAAAAACTGAGACTGAGTTTGCAGAAAGTCTTGCAAAGCATGGTGCCAAAACTGCTTATACCGAATTTGCATCTGCTAATGGTTTAGTTTTTAGACCAAACCCTGTAAATGCAAAATCGTATTATGCTGGTCAGCCTGAAAGTAAAAACATAAGCTGGACACCAGCATATGCAAGAGTATCAAGAAGTGGGGACTGGGGTTTTACAACAGGCCCGTATACAGAAACTGGCGAAAAAACAAGCTACGGACAATACTTCTCTGTATGGAGAGCCAACAACAGCGCAAAATGGGAACTTATCCTGGATTTAGGAATTAGCCATAACAAACCGCTGAACAAAGTTACTACTCAAATTATAGAACCAAAGGATTCATACCGTCCTAAGTTTTTAAATGACAGACAAAGGGCTACAGGAGCAGAAGTTATTGCTACTACAGAAGCTACCTTAAGCACTACATTAAAATCTTATGGAATTCCGGCATTTGCAGGATTTGTAAATCATGATGTCAGGATATTGTTTCCCGGATATGAGCCCATCTTAGGAAAAGATAAAGCACTTGCTTTCTTTAATAGCATGTTTGCAAAGGTTGCGTTAAAAACAACTAAGGTAGACCGTGCTGATGGCGGAGATCTTGCCTGCAGCTATGGTGTAGCAACGGTTGATTATAAAGCAGACCTTAGAGAAAGCTTTAACTATGTTTTTGTTTATGAAAGCCAGGCAGATCATACCTGGAACCTTATTGCAATGGTATTTTCTCCTGCAGTGCGCTAGAGAAGGTTAACAACGTTAAGAATGATGAGAAGATCAGATCTATTTCTAATTGCTTTTATGCTGATCTGCCTGCAGTCAGCTGCTCAGAAGTTTGATTTGCAGGGCAATCGTGGTGCTCGCGGTATTATGCCCGAAAATACCATTGAAGGAATGTTGAAGGCATTGGATCTGGGTGCCAGTACGCTGACAATGAATACCGTTATTTCAAAGGATAAGAAAGTAGTCCTCTCTCAGGAACCTTATTTTAATCATGAATTTAGCCTGAGGCCAGATGGAAAGCCAATTACACTGAAAGACCAGAAAAACTATAACATCTATAAAATGGATTATGAAGATGTTAAAGGGTTTGATGTAGGAAGCAAGGTTCATAACCGGTTTCCATACCAGCAAAAGTTTAAAGTGTATAAGCCCCTGTTAACCGAAACCATTGATGCGGTTGAGGCTTATGTTAAAGCGAACAAACTGCCAAAGCCTGAATTCAGCATTGAAACAAAGACCATTCCCAATGGAGACAATGAATTTCAACCGGAACCCGCTGAATTTGTAGAGCTGATCATGAAGATTGTAAATGCCAAAAAGATCGCTAAACGGGTAACCATCCAGTCTTTTGATATCCGCACGCTGCAGTATTTGCATATACATTACCCCAAAATAAAAACAGCTTTGCTGATTGATGAAAAAATAGATTTTGAAGTCAATATCAATGACCTCGGTTTTAAGCCAACCGTATATAGTCCGTATTCCGTATTGGTAGGGAAGGGCTTAATTGATCGATGCCATGCAGCAGGGGTAAAGATCATACCCTGGACGGTAAACTCTGCCAAAGACATGAAATACCTGATCAATCTTGGAGTTGATGGGGTAATTACCGATTATCCAAATCTATATAAGAAAGTACTGGAAGAACTTTAACCTGTTATTTTTAGAACAGGTTTTTAATGATGTGTTCTATAGACAGGCCTTCAGCTTCTGCACGATAATTACGAACAATTCTATGGCGAAGGATCGCTTCAGCTACCGCTTGAACGTCTTCAATATCCGGCGCATATTTTCCTGAAATTGCGGCATGGCACTTTGCACCTATAACGAGGAACTGAGAGGCACGCGGACCAGCACCCCAGCTGATGTATTTATTTACATCTTCTGTTGCAAGTGGTGTATACGGACGCGTTTTGCTGGCTAATTTTACTGCATATTCCACCACATTGTCTGTAATAGGAATATTTCTAATCAGTTTCTGGAAATATTGTATCTGCTCTGCGTTTATTAATTTGTTCAGTTTAACGGTGTTATTACTGGTTGTATTTTTAACAATGGTAAGCTCATCAGCAAAGGAAGGATAACCCAGGTGGACGTTAAACATGAAGCGGTCTAGCTGAGCCTCAGGAAGCGGATATGTGCCTTCCTGCTCAATGGGGTTTTGTGTAGCCAGCACGAAAAATGGTTTTGGCAATACATGCCTTTGCCCCGCGGCAGTAACTGCTTTTTCCTGCATTGCTTCTAACAGGGCGGCTTGTGTCTTTGGCGGGGTCCGGTTAATTTCGTCCGCCAGGATAATATTTGAGAATATTGGTCCATGAATAAACTTAAAGTTCCGGTCTTCGCCCAGGATCTCAGCACCGATAATATCACTCGGCATCAGATCTGGTGTAAACTGGATCCTGTTAAAGTTAAGGTCCATTACATCTGCAACAGTTTGAACTAGTAATGTTTTTGCTAAACCAGGTACGCCAACAAGCAGGCAATGGCCATTACTGAAAATGGAAATAAGAACAGATTTAATAACCTGCTCTTGTCCAATAACGATCTTGCCTATTTCTGTGCTTATATTTTTGTATGCCTGGTGCAGCGCATCTACTGCCTTAATATCATTTTCAAACTGCATAGAGTAGTTAATTTTTAGCTGTGGTGGGTTTATTCCATATCTTCAATTCATCACAATCCGTAAACTCACTGTCTATTTTGATATAGGTATTTTCTCTTCTTTTTTCAAACCATTCACTCAATGAACGTTCTACTTTTTCCTGCTGTGCTTTTTCTTTGAACTTCGTATAATCCTGCTCAAGACTTCCTTTGTGGGGAGCGATCTTTGATTTAAGATACAGTATTTTATATCCTTCTTTACCTGTTTCAGGGCTAGAAAAGGCAACTGGTTTTGAAACCTCACCTGCATGCATGGTATCTACCACAAGGAATACCTTCGGGTCTACTTTGTCTGCAGGAATGAAAGTAGTTCTTGTGGTAACTTCATCTGCATACAACAACATACCACCATTATATTGTGAGTCTTTGTTGTCTGAATATAGAGATGCAGCAGCAGCAAAAGGAAGTTTTTTATCCAGAATGTTCTTGTAAATGGTGTCTGCCTGAAGTTTAATACGCTCTAAACTCTGAGGAGTAGTTTGCGGACGGATCAGGATATGACGGGCATTAACCTGTTCTCCGCGACGTTCAACAACCTGAAGAAAGTGGAAACCATGCTCCGTTTCGAAAACAGGTGACATTTCTCCCGGTTTTAACTTAAATGACCAGGCACTAAATTCTTTTACCATTCCTGCACGGTCAAAAAAGCCAAGATCTCCGCCTTCAGCAGCAGATCCGGGATCTTCGGAATAAGACTTAGCCAAAAAACCAAAGTCTTCTCCGGCTTTAACCCTTAGGCGTAGAGCTTCAATTTTATCTTTTGCCCGTTGTTTCTCTTCTTTATTTAATTTTGGATAAAGAACAATCTCACCAATTTCAAACTCCGTAGGGATATCCGGAAGACTATCCTTTTTATAAGTTTCAAAATAACGCTTTACCTCTAATGGGGTAACATTTACATTCTCTGTAATTTTTTGCTGCATCTTGTATGCAATCAGTTGTTCCTTAATTTCAGGTCTGATCTCATCCTTGTACTGCAATACAGAACGGTTTAAGAACTGTTCTAACCGCTCTTGTCCGCCGGCACGGCTAATTTGGCTACGCATCCGTTTGTCTACTTCCTGGTCTACATCAGATTCTTCTACATAAACAGAGTCAATTTCTGCTTGTTGTTTAAGTAATTTCTGGGTAAGTAACCGTTGAAGAAAATAGCACTTTACTTTGTCGTCTTCAGGATTTCCACTATTCAGATATTGGGCATACTGCTGGTTTAGTTCTGATAATAAAATGATGTTATTTCCCAGCTGTGCAACAATTTTGTCCAGATTCTTATTTTGTGCCTGTGTGTTTAAAAACAAGCAGATAAGACCGCTTGTGATTATTAAAAGTTTCTTCATTTATAGTTATTCGATTATATTCTATTTTGCAAATTTAACAATTATATACGCTACTGGTGCCATTTATAATTTGGCTAATTTTCTTAATTCATCCTGGTATATCTTTACAGTGTAGGTCTTTTTTAGGGATTCTACCCAATCACGCTCCAGTTTTCTTTGGTAATCTACAATTACCTGTCCGCTTACTTCTTCAAAGGGACGCTGCAAATAAGCGTCTTTATTCTTTTCATAAAAGCTGCGGAGCAAGCTTTCATCGTTCTGTGCCTTATTCCAGATCTTCATCTCTGAAAGGTTAAACATCAGCACAGCATCCCGGTATTCATTCATAATAAATACAAATTCTGCATTGGTCTTTGATATTCTTTTTTGAGTATGCAAAGCGTACTCATAATTTTCAACCTCAGCAATATAGGCTGTGTCTTTATCAAGACCCATTTTTTTTGCATCTAAAACCTTAAGCTTAAAATTCACATATAAGTTAAGGTAAGACGACAGGTCATCAAATGAAACATTGGCATTGCCGGAATGGTTCTTCTTATAAAACCACATAAATTCTTTGTTGCTTATAGCCTTTCCATTGATTACTGCAACATTTTGCGCAGCCGCACCAACAATAAAAAGAAAGCAGAACAGGATGCAATAAACTTTTCTCACAAAAGATTTATGGTGTAAATTTTAAGGTATAAAAGTAATAAATATAGGCACTATAATGAGATATTTAACTAATTTTAACAGAAAAAAGATATTTAATAAATTTATCAGGAATGCTTAGTCAGCTTACAACGAATAAAGAAGCTTTACGTTTATTTTTTACCGATGATATTTACCTGGTCAATGAGCCAGAGCCAGTGTTGAAAGCAGAAATGAACTTGCCGGTAACGGATGAAGTACCGGTTGAAGCTGTGCAAACTACGTCAGGATATATGCCAGCCGTAACTGTACTGCCTGTAGTTGAAGCCGCACCGTTTGTTATTGAAGCTGTACCACCTGTTGTTGAACCGATGAAAACAGTTCCTGTATTTAAATTTTTAGGCAACAATAAACGCAACATCCTCATCCTGGTAAATGATGCTGAAAATGAGGTTAGCGATGAGAAAGGCAGAGAACTGCTCCGTAAAATTGTAAAGTCAGTTAACCTGTCTGCCAACGATTTTGCCTTGCTGAATTATGCAGGTTATCATACGGCTGATTTCCAAATGTTGCAAAGCCACTTTTCGAGTGTTCTGATCTTTGCATTTGGGGTTGCTCCTGAGCAACTCGGTTTGCAAGGCCATCCTGAAAATACATTGGTTATGGAAGGTAATGTTAAACTGATCTTTGCACAGGAATTAAGAAAGCTGGATGCAGATCAAAATAGAAAGAAAACATTGTGGGGAAGTTTACAGAAACTGGGAATATGATACCTGAATTAGTATTTGCAACCAATAATAAATATAAAACAGAAGAAGTAGGAAAGCTGCTCGAAAACCAATACCGGGTACTTAATCTAACTGACATTGGCTGCCTGGTCGATATTCCTGAAACGGGAGATTCTTTTGAAGAAAATGCAGCATTAAAAAGCAGCTATGTTGCTGAGCATTATCAAATGGATTGCTTTGCCGATGACAGCGGATTGGAGATTGATGCACTAAATAACGAGCCCGGAATTTTTTCTGCCCGTTATTCAGGAGAAAGGGACGACCGTAAGAACCTGGAACTGGTATTAAGCAAACTAACAGGCGTAGAGAATAGAAAGGCACATTTTAAAACCGTCATTTCCCTGGTTAAAGGAGATGAAAACTTCTTTTTTGAAGGGGTAGTTTATGGAAATATCCGCGAAACACCCGTTGGCGACCAGGGTTTCGGTTATGATCCTATATTTGAGCCTGAGGGGTATGACCGCACTTTTGCGCAGATGAGCATGGCCGAAAAGAATGAGATCAGTCATAGGGCAATAGCCATGAAAAAACTTATTGCCTTCTTGAAAGACCAGGCTTAGCCGCTGTTTTTCTGTTGGATGGAGCAGCCGGAGCCTCTGTAGCTTTTTTGCCAGGTGTAAGCGCTGACTTAGTCGGACTAATGATTTTTTTTACTGCTGTTGCTGCTTTACCTTTCGGTTTAGCCTTACCATTGATCACCTCCTTTTTAGAAAGTGGCCGGAGTTCAGGTTTCCAGATAAAACCGGTAAGGATTACGTCGGCTTTTAACTCAGCAATTGGAACCTTAATACCTTCAGTATCCTTTATATTCAGAATGGTATGGATCTCTTTATTCTTAAAGAGAACCTTGATCCTGCTGCTTACCGTTTGGCTCATTTCTATATAAACACTGTCTTTTTCCCGGCGGTTGTTGTACACACTTTCCGCATTCCCATCAACAAACATGGTCATCAGCTCTCCTTTGTCGTTAAAGAATGCTGTAATCAGTTTACCTTTAACCTGGTTAAATTTAGCAGAGTCTGCATTCACATTAACAAGAAAACCATTTTTCAATACCTGCAGCGTATTTAATTTATTGTTTTTTAAGCGCAGGTGAATCGTATCTCCAGTCTGTTGAGATCCCTGCGACCAGATGATCGGACTTCCGTACCATCGCAGTGTTGAATCTGCACTGGTATAAAATAAAGAATCTGCTACAGCCTGCATATTGGATTTATAAACACGTACGTTATGAAAAGCCTTAATGGACCTGGCTTTTATCGTATCCAGTGGGTTTACCGGTAAGGAATCATTAAGCCCCGGCTTTTTCAACAGATCTTTAACTGCGCCAGGCTTACTAATGGCTGCAGCAGCATCCTTAGCCTTTGCACTTACAACGGCTTTAGCTTTTTGCGGGTCTATTGTTTTCTTAATCAGACTGTCGGTCTTCTTAGCCAGGCTATCCACTTTTTTTAAGGTACTGTCAGGAATCTTAACCTTTAAGGAGTCTTTGATCATCCCAAGGTTTGCTTTCTTGAGAACGCTGTCTGGAATCTTGACTTTTATAGAATCTTTGATTGTTGCAAGGTTTGCTTTCTTAAGCGTACTATCTGGAATCTTCAGCTTTATAGAATCTTTAATAGATACGATATCGGGTTTCTTTATTCCAATGCTGTCCGTAGAAACACTGTCTTTCAGCTTGGCAGCTTCTTTTTTCTCTTGCTTGCTTAGTTTTTTAGGAGCTGCGCTGGAAGCCACCGGTTCTGGTTTTCTTGCAGCAGCCCTGGGCTTTGCGCCTATCTTGGGTTCTTCAGGCCCTTCTTCTTCGCCCAGCTCATTATCCTTTTTCAAAATAGGGAATTCAATAAGCTTCAATGTTTTTTGCAATACCATTTGAGTAACCAGGGTGTCAGCACCAATCCATATGGTATCAGGCTGTAGTTTGTTGTTTATTTTAATAGAATCTTTGGTACCCTGACCTACATAGGCATTTTTAGTAACTACCGCACGCTCATCAATCTTGTAGTACATTCCCTTTTGACCATACAAGATTGTTTTATCAGAGGTGTCTTTAAAAACAATGTTCCGTATTGCTTTACCGTAACCGGCAATGCCATCGTAATACAAGCTATCTCCTTTTAAAGACTTGCTGCCATTGGTATATAAATTCTTCTTACCAAAATAGGCATATTCAGTCTTTGTATTGTAAGCACCGTCTTCTGTGTATAAATTGTCGCCTTTACCGGAAATGTTGGTAGGGCCATGAAAAAATGCCCAGTTGGTTAAGGTGTTGTAAACTAATGAATCAGATTTAATGGTGCTTTGAGGGGTTACCACCACTACATTATATCTAAAATACGCATCGCGGGTATTCGAAAAATAGTAACCATTTTTACTGGTTAGCGTTACATCCTTATTTACAATCTTTCCGCCCTGTACATAGGTACCCACCTTAATGCCCATATTGTAATCAAGAATGTTGGTGGTTAAGATAGATTCCTTATCAATCATCCGTACATTGTCGGTTAAGTGGGCTATTTTTGTATTTCCATTGTATGTTAACCGGGTAGAATAAATATTGATGGTATCACCCTGTACAATGTGCACATTGTCAAATGCCTCAAAAACATTCTGTTTTTCATAATATACAGCACTGTCGCACGAAAGAACAGCCCCGGCATGCTGAAACACTGGATTTCTTAAATAAGAGATGTCTTTAACCGTAGTTCCGCGTGTAGAACTTTGTAGAAAGATCTTGGTTCTCTGTTGCGCAAGCAAAGAGATTGGGAGTACGAATAGGATTAAGAAAAAGCGTATTTTCTGCACGTTACAAAGTTAGTTTTTTGGTTGCCATTTTCATGGGCTTATTCATTAATATTTGTATGCATATGCTCATTATGGTTTTAATTAAATATTTTTGAAAGATGTTACCTCTTCAAAGCTTTATCGACTTTATCAGTCAAAACAATCTCTTTACACCACAAGGCCGGGTTTTACTGGCTGTAAGCGGGGGTAAAGATTCTGTTCTGATGACCCATTTGTTTAAACTTGCAGGCTACGAGTTTGGTATAGCACACTGCAATTTTAATTTAAGGGCTGATGAATCTCAAAGGGATGAAAGCTTTGTAAAAATGCTCGCAGCAACTTTATCCGTACCGTTCTATGTAACGCATTTTAAAACCAAAGATTATGCCGCCGAACATAAGGTATCTACGCAGATGGCTGCAAGGATTTTAAGGTATGAGTGGTTTGAAGAGATCAGGCAGATCCATAACTACGATGCAATCGCATTGGCCCAGCATCAGGATGATGCCATAGAAACGGTTTTATTGAACCTTACCCGCGGTACAGGAATTGCCGGACTTCATGGAATTTTACCAAAAAGAGGCAAATTGATCCGTCCGCTCTTATTCATGTCCCGAAAGGATATTGATGGGCTTATTGATGAAAATGATCTCGATTTTGTAGAAGACAGTTCCAACCTGACGGCCAATTACGCACGCAATAAGATCAGGTTAAATGTGATCCCCCAGCTTAAAGAGATCAACCCCAACCTGGAACATACATTTGAACACAATATCCAGCGTTTTTCAGATACAGAATTGGTATTGCAAAACGTAGTTGCCGCATTAAAACAGGAATTGTTTATAGAGAAACAGCATGGCATTTATATCTCAATCGCTAAAATTAATGCCCTGGTGCCTCAAAAATTATTGTGTTTTGAACTGTTGAGGACCTTTGGGTTTACAGAGTCTATTGTTTCAGATCTGCTTCATGCATTAGGTAAGCAAAGCGGGACATGCTTTTACAGTACCACTCACCGTTTGATCATAGACCGGGAGTACTTAATTGTAAGCGTCTTTAATACCGAAGAAACTCCCATTGCATTTATTCATACTCACGATGCAGGAGTACGCACCCTGCAGCAGGAAATTCTGGTAACTTATTCCGGTACACCTTTCTTTGAAAAAACAATGGCTAAAGCATTTGTAGATGCAGACCTGCTGATTTATCCATTGATTGTGCGGACACGTCAGGATGGTGACCACTTTATGCCAATGGGGATGAGCACATTTAAGAAACTGAGCAATTTCTTTATTGACGAGAAGGTACCGCTTAATGAAAAAGAGGTAACTCCAATCCTTATAAATGGAAATGGAGAAGTAATCTGGATTGCCGGACTAAGGCAAGACAACCGCTATAAAGTTACCTCCACAACAAAAAAGCTGGCAATCTTTGAATTAAAAAAAGATATGGGTACGATGCAATCAAAAAACAAGTAACTTTATTGAAATTTATAGAAATGGGAAACCGCTACGCTTTTCTTGAAAAACAATATATCGGCCGCGATTATGTACGAATCTGTATAAGGTTGGTTATGGCAGCGTTTTGTTTTGCTGCTTATGTCTATGAGCGGGACCGGGACAATACACAAGATCTGTTTCTTGTTGTCGGTTTTGGTATTATTGGTGTTTCTATCGCGTTGCTGTTTTTAATTCAATACCAGACCATTATAGACCATAAACGAATCATTATAACTGGCCTTTGGTCTGCCAAAAAAGTGGAGATTGATTTGAATTCTATCGTTAGTGTTAGAAAGGATACGTATAGCAATTATCTTTTTAATAACCCGGTATATAATCTTCACCGCAAAGGGAGCATCCGTTTTTACTCTTCCGGTAAGGATGCAATTGTGCTTACCGACAGCGATGGGTTTCATTATTATATAGGTACACAAAGACCAAATGAGATGTATCTGGTGATCATGACCGAGATGAAATCATCGTAATAGAATCATTACTTCATTTGGTGCAAATAATTGCAATTGTTTAACATAAAGCTCAGTTTAAGTGCGGTACTTTGCATCATAAAATATAGTAATGAAAATAGGTATTGTTTGTTACCCTACTTTTGGAGGTAGTGGTGTTGTTGCAACCGAATTAGGTAAAGCATTGGCTGATGAAGGCCATCAGGTTCACTTCATCACCTACAGTCAGCCCGCCCGCTTAGATTTTTTCTCCGAGAATTTATTTTATCATGAAGTATCTGTAAGGGATTATCCATTGTTTGATTACGCCCCATATGAATCTGCACTGGCCAGTAAGCTGGTAGATGTAGTCCGTTTTGAACAGCTGGATATTTTACACGTTCATTATGCAATACCCCATGCCTCTGCCGCATTTATGGCCAAGCAGATCCTGGAAAGCTATGGTATTAACATTCCCTTTGTAACCACATTGCACGGTACAGACATTACCCTGGTTGGAAAAGACCCAACCTATAAGCCGGTAGTTACTTTTTCTATAAACAAATCTGATGGGGTTACTACGGTATCTCAAGACCTTAAAGAAGATACGCTAAAGCATTTTGACATTACCCGTGAAATTAAGGTTATCCCTAACTTTATCGACTTTTCGAGATTTAGCCTGAAACCTAAAGACCACTTTAAAAAAGCGATTGCCCCTAATAATGAACGGATCTTAATTCATACTTCTAACTTTAGAAAAGTTAAAAGAACGGATGATGTGATCCGGATGTTCCAAAAGATCCAGGAAAAGATCCCTTCTAAATTATTGATGGTTGGTGACGGACCTGAGCGTGCGTACAATGAACAGTTGTGCCGGGATATGGGTGTTTGTGATCATGTACGGTTTTTAGGGAAACAAGATGCAATTGAAGAGATCCTGTCTGTTTCAGACCTGTTCCTAATGCCATCAGAAACAGAGAGCTTTGGTTTGGCCGCATTGGAAGCAATGGCTTGTAAGGTTCCAATTATAACCTCTAATGCAGGTGGTTTGCCAGAGTTGAATGTTGATGGGTATTGCGGATATATGAGTAACGTTGGCGATATAGATGATATGGCTTCTAAAGCAATTTCTATACTGCAAAGCGATGAGGTACTAAACCGGTTCAAAGAAAATGCATTTATAAGAGCCAAGGATTTTGACCTTAAGAAAATATTGCCAGATTATATCAGCTACTATAATCAAGTTATTGAAAATCAGTTTAACCTGAAAGAGGCCTAATTATTCAGCAATAAAACTTATTTGTGCTGTTTGGGTATTCGTCCCAATCTGTAATTACGGATTGTAAGATTGTAGAGGCTATTTTACCGGGGTAAATACCAGGCAAACGGGTGAATTCAATTCGATTCTTTTTCCACTATCTTTTAAAACCCCTGTTTTAATGTCTCTTTTAAAGATAACCACGTTGTTGGTGTATTGATGTGCAACGAGCAAATATTTGCCGCTTGGATCAATTGCAAAGTTCCTGGGGCCTTTGCCAAGGCTATTAACCCTGGATACCAATGAAAGGGTGCCTGCCGGATGTACAGCAAATACGGAAATGGTATTGGCATCACCGCGGTTACTTTCGTACAGGAACTTACCATCTGCAGAAATGTGAATGTCTGCACCGTCTATGTTTCCTTTAAAACCTTCTTCAACAGTGCTTACTTGCTGAATCTTAGTTAAATTCCCATCCTTATAGGCGTATGCAATGATACTACCGGTAAACTCATGGGCCAAATAAACGAATTTGCCATTTGGACTAAAGGTCAGGTGTCTTGGGCCACTGCCCGCATCTGTCTTTATTACCGTTTTAATAGCGAGTATGTTATTCTTTTCAGCAGGATTATACGTGTAGATATAGATTTGATCTTCGCCAAGATCATTGCAGATCAGGTATTTCTTATCCGGGCTAAACTGTACCTGGTGTACGTGTGCCGAAGTCTGTCTTTTAGGATCAATACTTTTTCCGGTATGTTGTATCACCTGTTTGGCTTCAGATAATGATCCATCTGCTTTCCGGCCGAATATAGCAAGGCTGCCGCCACTGTAATTAGCTACAATAACGTTGGTTTGATCTGAAGTGATGTAGCAGGGATCTGTACCGTGGCTGTCTTGTTTATTGATAAAACCAAGTGCCCCAGTTTTGGCATCAAAACCAAATGAGCTGATCGTACTTTTGGCACCACTTTCATTCACGCTGTAAACAAACTTTTTATCTGCAGAAACGGTCAGAAAACTGGGGTTTTCAATTTGGCTGGTCTCACGCTTTAAAGTAGTGACTGCCGTTGAAGTATTGAAATTATAAGTATAGATACCCTCGCTTTTGCCATTGTGTGTATACGTTCCAATTAAAAGATTGAAATTGGTACCGGCTGCTTGTTTTTGCTTTGCTGTTTGTGCTGGTAGCTGAAAGGATAGGAGCAGGATAGGCAAAAGCAAGGGTGTTCTCATATACTATTTATTTAATAAGATGTTTGATCTGGATCAGTTCATGTTCTTCCAGGAAGCGCCATCTTCCACGTGGAAGGTCTTTCTTGGTTAGGTTACCATAAACAACACGGTCAAGTTTTACAACATCATAGCCGAGATGTTCGAATATACGGCGTACAATCCGGTTCTTTCCGCTGTGAATCTGGATGCCTACTTCTCTTTTGGTGCCACCGGCAACATAGGAGATGTTATCTGGTTTGATCAATCCGTCTTCCAGTTCCAATCCAAACTCGATTTTATTGAAGTCACCCTGACTTAAACTTCTGTTTAATTCAACATGATAAATTTTGGTGATTCCATTTTTTGGATGAGATAATTTATCAGCAAGATCGCCATCATTGGTCATTAATAAGAGACCGGTAGTGTTGCGGTCTAATCTTCCTACCGGATAGATCCGTTCCCTGCTTGCTTTTTCAACCAGCTGCATTACGGTACGGCGCTCCTGCGGATCATCAGTAGTAGTAATGTAGTCTTTAGGCTTGTTTAATAGAACGTAAACTCTTTTCTCACGTTTCAGCAATTCACCATTGTAACGGATTTCATCTTTTCCAGGATCAACTTTTTGTCCCAGTTCAGAAACTACTTCACCATTAACAGAAACCACACCAGCTGCAATTAGTTCATCAGCCTTACGTCTTGAACAAATACCAGAATTGGCAATGTATCTGTTTAAACGGATTAGTCCGTCATCTTTAACAGGTGCATTTTTCCTGCTGCGCATGGTCGGACCGTTTTCTACACGTTCACCGCGATCCTGAAAATCAGATTTTGAATCGCTGTCTCTTTTTCTAAATGGTCTGCTGTCAGTACTCCTGGATGAGGAGCTTTTTGTATCATCGAATTTCCTGAACGGTTTATCACCGCCAGTACTGAAATTATCTTTCTTTATATAACTGCGGGTTTTTTCTCCTGGAGGAGTTTCTCTTGAGCTGCCTTCTTTAAAAGCTCTGGGCTTAAAGTCTCTCTTTTCTCCGTCTCTGGGTTTAAAATCACCACCAGATCTTGGTTTGAAGCTTCTGGCATCGCCATCGCTGCTTCCCCTTGGTTTGAAATCTTTTCTGTCGCCTTCTCTCGGTTTAAAATCACCGCCAGATCTTGGTTTGAAGCTTCTGGCATCGCCATCGCTGCTTCCCCTTGGTTTAAAATCTTTTCTGTCGCCTTCTCTCGGTTTAAAATCACCGCCAGTTCTTGGCTTAAAGCTTCTGGCATCACCATCGCTGCTTCCCCTTGGTTTAAAATCTTTTCTGTCGCCTTCTCTGGGTTTAAAATCACCGCCAGATCTTGGTTTGAAGCTTCTGGCATCACCATCGCTGCTTCCCCTTGGCTTAAAGTCTTTCCTGTCGCCTTCTCTCGGTTTGAAATCTTTTCTGTCACCTTCTCTCGGCTTAAAATCCCGGGAGCCACCAAATTTATTATCCTTCCCTTCCTTATCGTCAAACTTGCTTTTTCCCTTGTATGAACTATCTGTTCCACTTGGTCTTCTGCCCGTTGTGCTTCGGTTTCCCGGTTTGGACTTGTCATCCCGACTGTTCCTATTGTTATTTTTTATCATGATACGCTCTTAACCGCATAATTAATGCGGGTGCAAATTTAGTTAAAAATGCTCTAATTCACAATTTTAACTTTCAAATGGTGATTCGGCCGACTATTAAATGACAGTTTTTTGAATAAGTTTAAACGATCTTTAATAGGCCTGTCGGTTGCTGCTTTTGATTCCATTATCATGTTTTCTTTACATCCGTCTGGAATCTTTAATGTAAGTACTAGCGGAAATAGGCTGCTGCTAAAATTAAAGATGTGTTAAATGATCCTGCTGGTATTTCTTTTTTTTACTATAATTTATATCATTTCTCTTAGAATTTTGGCAGTGCCACTACTAGATATTGGCAATACCATCATTACCTGAAAGGACTTTCAAGTCAGTTCTTTTATAACCAATTGTGCAAGCTAAAAACCGGGAATTTGAACAAAAGGGATCCGATATGCCAGATGCATTTTTAAGGGCCAGTTTGACTTTTAAAAATCTTTGTTTAAAACGTTTAAACGCAGATTTTGGCGGTTATTTTTGTAAATGGTTGATAATTAGATAAATATATTGTATGTTTGCAGCCGTTTAATATTGTTAACCAAAAAAAGGAGGAAAATGATAAAGAAACACATAATAACATGTACGATAATTATAACATTATTGGTTATGGCAAAAGTGTTTGCTTACAACATGCCCCAAGCAGCAAAAAGTCTTTCAAAAGTAGGAAAGACAACCACAATAAAAGATACAATAACAACACAAATTCCGGTGCCATTATCTCTTATGGCCCAGTTAAATTTCGCAGAAGAAACACTCCCGCTAGGCGATGCCAAAGTGGAGCGTAAAATGAAAAAAGTTCTTGCTGCGTATAATTTCAGTAAATTACAGACCAATCGCTTACATAGAAAAGCAGCAGAATGGTTTCCTGTAATAGAACCAATCCTTGCCGCTTATGGTATTCCCGAGGACTTTAAATATGTTCCTTTGGTTGAGTCAGGTTTACAAGGGGGCGTATCACCAAAAGGTGCTGCAGGTTTTTGGCAGTTTATGCCCGGAACAGCCCGTAATTACGGTTTAAAAGTTAATTCTAGAGTAGATGAACGTAAAAATCTTCGTAAATCTACCATAGCGGCCTGTAAGTATATCAAAGAACTGTATGGTATCTTTGATAGCTGGACCCTGGTGGCGGCAGCCTACAATGTAGGAGATGGCCACATGAGAAAACAAATAGACCGTCAAAATCAGGATAATTACTTCAAAATGAAACTTAACCGCGAAACTGCTGGTTACGTGTACAAATTGATTTCCATGAAAGAGATTGTGGAAGATCCTGTTCGTTATGGCTATAGAGCTCCGAGAGCGCTATTGGCATATAACGCAGAAAATGCCAATACGGAATAAGTAAATAAAAGACTGCAAATGGGGAAAGAGGATGTTCATTGATATGATCATCCTCTTTTTGGTTATATCATTTCAGGTTTATTAACCCTTGTTTTTTTATTCTGTATGAAATTTGTTAATTTACTGCCCTATGGGATTGATGAAACTGCAGATAAAAACCATGACTTATGGCCCCGGTGAAACACTCATTCTAAGCTTTGAAGTTTTAGAGGGAGACAAGCCAACCTATTTAGCCGGACAGTTTTTAACGTTTGTGTTTGATATCCAGGGACGTGAACTAAGAAGATCTTATTCCTTATGCAGCTCACCTGATGTAGATGAACCTCTTGCTATTTCTATAAAGCGCGTAGAGAATGGCGAAATATCCAGGTTGCTGCATCATAGAACGGTTGTAGGAGATGTGTTGTATGCGATGCAGCCCAACGGGATCTTTGTTTATCATCCGAATCCGGCTCTTAAAAGAACCGTATTTCTTTTTGCTGCAGGCGTAGGCATTACACCAGTTTACGCTATTATAAAGACAGCGCTTGTTAAAGAGACCCATTCGAAGATTGTATTGATCTACAGCAACCGCTCTGCAGATGAATCACTTTTTTATGAGGAACTCACAGCATTGCAATCCAAACATCCAGACCGGCTAAAAGTGATCTTCGCATTTAGTCAGTCAAAGAACCTGCTGATGGCCAGGTTAAATGTATCGCTGATTGAGCGTCTTGTAGCTGAACACATGGAGTTTGATAAGCAGCAGGCCCTGTTTTATACCTGCGGGCCTATTGATTATATGGTTACCTGCCGCATCACTTTACTGAAGCTGGGTTATGATATTACACAGATTAAAAGAGAAACATTTGTACTGCCCGAAGATGAAGCTGATGACGATGACATGTCAGAAAAACAGATCAGGGATGCCAACACTTATACCGTAAACCTAAACTATAAAGGCGTTGTTTATAGTTTGTCTGTTCCATATAACCGGACGATCCTGCAGGAAGCCCTTTCTCATCACATCGACTTACCGTATAGCTGCCGCGCCGGAATCTGCAGCACCTGTACAGCTACCTGTACAACCGGAAATGTGCGGATGGACTATAATGAAGTTTTAATGGATCATGAAATAGCTGCCGGACGGGTGCTGGTATGCACCGGCCACCCTACAGAGAACAATACCACGCTGGTTTGGTAAAAAACCTTTAGCTGACATAGTTTTTGCTTTTAATGAATTACCTTTGTGGTTTAAAAATTGCTATCTTAAACCGTTAGATATCAATATCGTTTTTATATAAAATATGAGCAAGAATACCATTGACCTGGGCGAGCAAAAAGATGTAGAAGTATATGGTGCCAGGGTACATAACCTTAAAAATATAGATGTTTCCTTTCCCCGAAATAAACTGGTTGTTATTACTGGTTTAAGTGGCAGTGGTAAATCATCATTGGCTTTTGATACGATTTATGCGGAAGGACAGCGACGCTATATGGAAACATTTAGTGCTTATTCCCGCCAGTTTATGGGTGGAATGGAAAGACCAGATGTGGATAAAGTATCTGGGCTAAGTCCTGTAATTGCAATTGAACAAAAGACAACCAGTAAAAATCCACGGTCAACTGTTGGCACAATCACAGAGATCTACGATTTTATGCGTCTGCTCTATGCCCGTACCGCCGATGCATTTTCTTACAACACCGGCGAGCGGATGGAACGCATGTCTGAAGACCAGATCCTGAATACCATTTTCAATAAATATGGAGAATTACCTGTTAATATTTTAGCACCCGTAGTAAAGGGACGTAAAGGACATTACAGGGAGTTGTTTGAGCAGATCCGTAAGCAAGGATATGTTAAAGTCCGTATTGATGGGGATATTCAGGATATTACGGCAAAAATGCAGGTTGACCGTTACAAGATCCATGATATTGAAATTGTGGTTGACCGTCTTATTGTTGACCGTAAAGACATAAAGCGCCTGCAGGATTCCTTGCAAACAGCGATGCGCTTGGGTAAAGGGATCATTAAGATTAGTGATAAAGACAACAATGTATCTCACTTTAGCAGGTTCCTGATGTGCCCAACAACAGGTATTTCTTATGATGAACCTCAGCCAAACAGCTTCTCTTTCAATTCTCCTTATGGTGCTTGTGAGAACTGCGATGGTCTTGGTTACATCTTTGTCATTGATAAAGAATCTGTAATGCCAAATCCGAAGTTGAGCATCTTAAACGGAGGTCTGGCACCTTTAGGCGAGTACCGCGATGTTTGGATGTTCCAGGTGCTGAAAGCAGTGGCCAAAAAATACAATTTCTCTCTTTCTACCCCATTGGAGAAACTTGGAGATGAAAATATTGATATTCTTCTAAATGGTGCACCTGAGCTTTTGAGTGTTGCCGTTGAATACAATAAATGGAATGTTCAAAATTACCAGATCACTTTTGACGGGATCATTAAGCTTTTAGAAGAACAGCAGGAACGCAAAGGAGAAGGTGCAGTTGACGATATGGAATCTTTCCGTAAGTTGAAAACCTGTCCTGTTTGTAATGGTGCCCGCTTAAAAAAAGAAAGTCTTCATTTTAAAATTGACGGTAAGAACATATTTGAACTTGCCGAAATGGACATAAACAGCTTAAAAAGCTGGTATGTTGATGTAGAGAGCCGCTTAAGCGAAAGACAGAATACCATTGCCAAAGAGATCTTAAAAGAGATACGTACACGGTTGGGTTTCTTAACCGATGTTGGATTAAATTATCTTTCGTTAGACCGTACCGCGCGAACTTTATCTGGCGGTGAGGCACAGCGCATCAGGCTGGCTACGCAAATAGGCTCTCAGCTGATGAACGTAATGTACATTCTGGATGAGCCAAGTATTGGTTTGCACCAGCGTGATAACGAACGTCTAATTGGGGCATTAAAGAATTTGAGAGATCTTGGCAATACCGTTCTTGTGGTAGAGCACGATAAGGATATGATCTTAGAAGCAGATCATGTGATAGATGTTGGCCCTGCTGCAGGTGTTCATGGCGGACAAATTGTTGCGCAGGGTACACCAGCAGAGATCCTGAAATCAGATACACTGACAGCAGCATACCTGAATGGCAGAAAGGGAATCGAAATTCCAAAAAAGCGCCGAAAAGGTAACGGCCATAAGCTTTCTATTATAAAGGCCAGCGGACATAATTTAAAAGATGTTTCTGTAGATTTTCCATTGGGTAAATTTATTGCAGTAACCGGGGTATCGGGAAGCGGTAAATCCAGCCTGATTACCGAAACGCTGTATCCGATATTAAACCATCATTTTTTCAGGGCGAAAAAACATCCTTTACCTTATGAAAAGATCAATGGTTTAAAAGAACTGGACAAAGTTATTGAGATTGATCAGGCACCTATCGGGCGTACGCCAAGATCCAACCCATCAACTTATACAGGTGTATTTTCAGACATCAGAAATTTATATGTTCAGTTGCCGGAAGCAAAGATCAGGGGATATAAACCCGGACGTTTTTCTTTCAATGTAAAAGGCGGACGTTGTGAAACCTGTCAGGGTGGAGGAATGAAGGTGATTGAAATGAACTTCCTGCCAGATGTACAGGTGCCTTGTGAAGAATGCGGCGGGAAAAGATACAACCGCGAAACCCTTGAGGTTCGCTACCGGAGTAAGTCGATCAGCGATGTACTGGATATGAGTATTGAAGAGGCTTGTATATTCTTTGAGAACATGCCCTCTATTTACCGTAAGATAAAGACGCTGAAAGATGTTGGATTGGGATACATCACACTCGGACAATCGTCTACTACTTTATCCGGAGGAGAGGCACAGCGTGTGAAACTGGCTACAGAACTTTCTAAAAAAGATACCGGCAGAACTTTCTATATTCTGGATGAGCCAACTACAGGCTTACACTTTGAAGATATTAGTGTCTTGCTTGGGGTTTTAAACGAACTTGTTGATAAAGGAAATACAATTCTGGTGATTGAGCATAACCTTGATGTGGTTAAGGTTGCAGATTGGGTAATTGACCTTGGTGAAGAAGGCGGCGCAGGCGGCGGAAGAATCTTGTTTGAAGGTACACCAGAAGGACTGATCCAAAATCCGATTAGCTTAACCGGTAAATTTTTAAAGAAGGAAATGGGATTATAATTAATTAACGGCTATGTATTTAAGTTCTTTTCTACCTGATCCGGATACCAAAAGTAAGCAGCAGAAGGTGGAAAAAGGAATGGATAAAGGCGGTGGTAAAAATACTTCTGCATATGCTTTAGTTGAAGGCTCCGATATTTTAAAATTACTAAAACCAAGAGCTGATTTTTCTCATAAAGGTACGTATGGTCATGCACTTATCGTTGCCGGAGCTGCGGAAACCATGGGGGCGGCTTTACTTTCTGCAAAGGGATGCCTGTATGGCGGGGCAGGATTAACTACGCTTTCCATTCCGGAAAGCGGTTTAACGGCTTTAAATACTTCATTGCCTGAAGTTATGTACCTGGACCGGGATGCTCTGGGCCTCATTAAAAAAGATGCAACAGATAAATACAACGCCATTGCCATCGGGCCGGGAATTGGTAAAGATAAGCAAGCAGAAAAAATTTTAGAACAACTGTTAAAAGCTAAAAGGGCACTGATCCTGGATGCCGATGCTTTAAATATCTTATCCAGCAGGACAGATCTGCTTTCAAATATTCTACCACACAGTATTTTAACCCCACATTTAAAAGAATTTGATCACTTGTTTGGTGAACATAAAAATTGGGAGAGCAGGTTAGAGACTGCGGTTACAAAGGCCAGGGAAATGCAGATCGTGATTGTACTAAAAAACCAGTATACGTTTATCATAGATGAACAAGGATCGGTATTCATCAATCCAACAGGTAATCCTGCAATGGCACAGGGTGGAATGGGAGATGTGCTAACAGGATTAATAACCGCATATATAGCTCAGGGCCATACCTCAAAAGACGCAGCAGTATTGGCTTGTTATTTTCATGGTAAAGCTGGAGACGAGCTTGCAGCACGCTACTTTAATGTAACAGCTTCTAAGATAGCCATGCAGATTCCTAAAACAGTAAGACGTATTTTAAACAGGTAATTGCGTTAAACGCCACCCATTAGTAAGATTTGATCGCCGGTAGGCGTAACATTACCACCACGTTTCTCCAGAGAAACTGCAAAAGCATTGGCAGAACTAATATCTTTCATGGCTATTAAAATCTGAGTGGTATCAGGTTTAACATCAAACACACCCAAATCAACGGGTTTACCATTAACAAGTGCCCAAAGCTGGTATTGATGTGTCGAATCATTTGCTGGCAAAGACATTTTAGAATTGTCCATCATCACCTGTTTACCTGTGGTGTGCCAATAAACAGTCATCTTTGACTGGGCATCAGATTTTGTACTTGCCAGGTTTACTGTTTTCCAATTTGGATCCTGCTTCATTTCAAGAAGCTGGTTCAGGTAAGAATTATCTTTAGTGATCTGACTTACTGTACTTGTAAATTTCTCCTTATCCAGGCTTAAGCTTGCAATCTGATCTTTGGCAAGGCCAAGTTCATTGTGTGCAGAATAAAGCGCAATACAAGCAGGGATTAGTAGCGCAATGCTTGCTGCAAGCATAATCCTAAGGTTCCTGATCTTTGATTGATCTTCGTTTGGGTTAAGCTTTACAATATGTGCTTCTTTTTTAGGAAGATGGCTTGTGGTGATGTTGGCTTCTCTGAGTTTAACCAGAATTTTATCTTCCAGGTTATTTGATGGAGAAACAGCATGGTGGGTTGCATATTTTTCTAAGAAGAACTCGATATCTGCAATTTCCTGTTTTATTTCAGGAAATTTTTCTGCCATCTCTTCGACCTTTACTTTTTCCTGATCACTTAACTGATCCAGAACGTATTGTTCAAGTATGCCCGATTCGATATAATTTCTTGGTTCTTCCACTTTAATTAAAATGCTTTCTTAACTCTATGATCGCCATTCGGATACGTGTTTTTACAGTACCCAATGGTAATTCTAACTCCTCTGCCGCTTCAACGTGGGTATATCCTTTAAAATATACCATATCTAATACAATTTTGAATTCTGGTTTAAGTGCTGTTACCATGTCCTTTAGACCGAGTGTATCAGCATTAAAAGTAATCTCCCTTTGTGCGTCAATGAAATCTACGTTATTTTCTATTCCTTGGTTTTTGTTTGCATTTCTAAAGTCTTTAGAACGTAATTTGTCTATAGAGATGTTACGTGCAATGTTCATCATCCAGGTAAACAAGCGTCCTTTTGAATTGTCGTAACTATCTGAAGAGTTCCAGATCCTTATAAAAGTTTCCTGCAGCAGATCTTCAGCAATTTCATCGTGCTGAATAATGCGTGATATGATTCCAAGTAAGGCAGCTGAATACATGTTGTATAGTGCCTCGATAGCAGTAGTATCCTTACTTTTAAGTTTACGTACTAGCTCTTCTTCTGGTAGTGATATTTTCTTTGTTGGTGCCAATGTATCGCTAATATACAGAAACTAGGACAAGATAAAAGTACATTTCAATTTTTTGTTGTTTAAGATGCTAAAAGTCGAATAGATGCTTTTCTGCGTGGTATGAAGAACGGACTAAAGGGCCGCTTTCCACATATTTTAATCCTTTGGCTAATCCAATCTCTTTGTATTTAGCGAATTGATCAGGGTGGATCCAGTCAACCACAGGATGGTGATTGCGTGTTGGTTGTAAATACTGACCCAATGTAAGAATATGTACCCCATTTTCAACAAGATCGTCCATTGCTTCCAAAACATCGTCTTCTGTTTCGCCAAGGCCTAACATGATACCTGTTTTAGTTCTTAGTCCAAACTCAGAGATGCGTTTAAGACACTCCAGGCTACGGTCATATTTTGCCTGTATACGTACTTGTTTCGTTAGGCGTCTAACGGTTTCAACATTATGGGACATCACTTCAGGTCTTTCTTCCAGAACACGGTACAGGTTATCCCAAATTCCTCTAAAGTCTGGGATTAATGTTTCCAGTGTAGTATCCGGACTTTCTCTGCGTATGGCTTGTAAGGTTTCGGCCCATATGATTGAACCACCATCTTTAAGATCATCCCGGTCTACCGATGTGATTACACAATGCTTAACCTGCATCAGTTTAACAGAATTGGCAACCCGGTTGGGTTCATCTGTATCTACGGCAAGCGGCCTGCCTGTGGCAACTGCACAGAAAGAGCAGGAACGGGTACATATATTTCCAAGGATCATGAAGGTAGCTGTACCAGCACCCCAGCATTCGCCCATATTGGGACAATTGCCGCTTTCACAAATGGTGTGGAGCTTATGTGTATCTACAAGGCTGCGCACTTGTGCATATTCTTTACCAACAGGAAGCTTAACTCTAAGCCAATCTGGTTTACGTTGTACTGGGTTTTCTGAAACAACCGGAAGTGCGATCATATGGCAAAGTTAAGCAATAGGTTTCAATTGTTATAAAAATCAAATGTTTGAATGATGTAATGTTATTAAACGGTGCCGGAGCTGGTTGTATTTGATGAAGAATTTTGGTAATCTTGCTCATAATAAATATAAATAAAATGGCTACATCTAAAATTACATACAACGGTGGTTTAAGGACTACTTCGATACATGAGCGTTCTGGAAATGAGATCATAACAGATGCTCCGGTAGATAATAAGGGTAAAGGAGAGGCTTTTTCGCCAACCGATCTTTTGGCTACTTCATTGGGGAATTGCATGCTGACCATTGTAGGCATTGCTGCAAATGAGCATGGTTTTAATATAAATGGTACTACTTGCGAGATTACAAAGATCATGGCAGAAAACCCAAGAAGAGTTTCAGAGATTGTGGTAAACTTTCAGTTCCCTGCCAATTCATATTCTGATAAAGACAAGAAAATCATTGAGCGGTCTGCAAATACCTGTCCGGTAGCTTACAGTCTGCATCCGGATATCAAGAAAACGGTTTCTTTTAATTATTGATAACCTCGGCCACTTCTTCTGCAGAGATATCACTGTGAGAAGCATCCAGCACACAATCGCCATCCTTGATCAATAAGATCTGAGGTGATTCGTGGTGTACCTGGAAGGTTTCGGCTATTTTGGCAGAGATGTCGCGGTAGCTGATGAGGTCTAAAAAATACAAGGACGTATTTTCAGGAATTGCTTCCCAATCAAGCTCAAAGCGTTTTTTAGCCATCATGCTTACAGAGCAACGGGTGCTGTGTTTAAAAATCAGGCTATAACCGGTTTGGTTTTGTATGTCGCTGATTTGATTTAAATCAGTTATGTTTTTCCACTGCATGACTATCTTTCTAAATTGTATTGAGCATGCGCTTTAACGCACTCAACGCTAACGTTTTCACGCTATAGCGCTTTAACCTCTTCTTTTTTTGCCTTCCGGATATGAACTATATGCAGGGCAAAGACGGCTAGAGCATGCTTCTAGAATAGTTATGGCAAAAAACACGCCAATCAGTAAGATTGCTACTTTTTTCATCTGTATGATATTATGAAATATTTCTGCACTAATCTACAACATTTGATTAACTATTCAAATAATATTAAATAGTTGCAGAAAGATGAGCCATTTTTAATGCTGTTATTGCCGCTTCGTCGCCTTTATTGCCATGTTTACCGCCAGCTCTGTCAATTGCCTGCTGTAAATCATTTGTAGTTAATACGCCAAATATTACCGGTTTGCTGTATTTAATGCTCACCTGGGTAACTCCGTTAGCTACGGCATCACAAATAAAATCAAAATGTTTAGTATCTCCCTGAATCACACATCCCAAACAAATTACAGCATCAAGATCTTTGTGTTTTTGTAACAGCAGATCAGCTGCGCTGGTTAGTTCAAAACTTCCGGGTACCGCAATAGATAAAATATTTTCTGCAGCAACACCATGTTTAGTTAAAGTTTCAAGCGCTCCGTTATATAGGCTTCCAGTAATTTCTGCATTCCATTCTGCTACGGCAATGGCTATTTTATAAGCAGCACCATCAGGTACTGAGGTATGAGAAAAATCAGATAGGTTTTTTAATTGTGTTGCCATGCTGCAAACTTAGATAAAATTTAACGAATGAAAATGATGTTTGTGTTAATAAAAAATCATTTATTGCGGTATTTTATTACCGCAATATGAAAAGAGTTTTTATCTTTGTCTTATTATGACGCAGGGCATAATTTAAAAATATTAAAGATAGGGGAGCAGGGGTGGCAAACACGTGTCGGATTAATTTCTGACCGTGTTTCTTTTTTTAGGGCCTTTATGCTGGCAGGGATACGCTGCAAGGTGGTGCCTGAAAGGGCCGCTACCGGAACCAATGAGGGGCAGGTCAGGAAATACTAAAGAAATCAATGTTATTTGTATCAAATATGGCCATTCTACGTGTTTTGTATTGCTAAAGCAATAGCAGAGCAATACAATACCCAAACAAAAGCAATACAAAATACGGAGTATAATTAGTGCCTGACCGAAGCCATATTAGACGCTTAGCGAACAGTTGCTCTTAAAAGGTGCTGTCAGGTTAGGGGTTATTCTCAAATTAAAACCCGGTTAACCTTTCAGGATCCATAAAGTTTTTATGGAAGAAAGAATGTCAATTGATATTCTTTTAAATGCAAGCCAGGCAGGATTAAATTGCTGCTTTATTATTTAAACGTTTTAAATATTTTTTTCCGGCTTCGATCCTTTCAGGAAATAGGATTACTCCTTTTAGTTGTGTCAATACCAAAGTTAACAATGCAGTTTCAGGTGCCTGTACCGTGCCTTCTGATTTTATGTTCTTATATATCTCGTAACGTATGTTGCATAAAAAAAGGGAGGTGCCTAGCTGGCATCTCCCTTTTAAAATATATTTTAATAATTACTTTACTTGCGCAGCTGCACGGGCAATGTACTCATCGATCATGGTTGCTTCCTGGCTTTCAGGATATTGTGTTTTGATCTTTGTGTATGCATCTTCAGCATCCTTAAAATCTTTCAGCGTTTCATTTACCAAGCCCAATTTTTTTAGGAACATTGGTGATGTAAATTTGTTGCTTGCTTTATCTGCTGCTTTTTTATAGTAAGTAGCTGCTTGTTTGTAGTCTTTTAATTCGCTGTACGCATCACCTAAAAGACCTAAAGCCAATGGATCTGCAACTACACTTCCTGTTTCAGAATATTTACCTAAAGACTCAATTGCTTTTTTGTATTCTCCTTTACGTAAATAGATACCACCTAAATAAAGATTAGCAAGGTTTGCTGATTTTGTATTTGCATACTCATCTGCAATTGCTTCAAATCCAGGAAAACCACCTTCTCCGTTTATTGCTTTATTTGCTAGTGAATCTACACCAAGAAATTGCTCTGCTTTGTACATTTTAGCTGCAGCTTCTTCTGCCCTGCCTTTTAAGTACACATTTTGGTACCAGAAGTAAATTCCAATAAGGGCTACAATAGCACCTGCAATGAACAAAAGGCTTTTCGAATTTTCTTGTAAAAAAGAACCCTTCTTTACCTGTACATTTATTTCTTTTTCTGTTGTGGACATTTTATTTAAAAAAATTAAGGATTGCAAAAATACATTTTTACATCAAAGTATCAACCCTTTTTTAGTATTTAAACAAACTTTAATGATCTGACCGTTAAATAGAAGCGTGCAGAGCTTCTATAATCAGGACCTGCCGTTAAATAAATAGGATAAAGCCATCTGATTTAACAAAGGTAAACGGTAACTTTGAAACAGATATATGTGGTTAAAAAACATTACACTTCTTAATTTTAAAAACTATACAGACGCAAATATTAGTTTCTCTAAAACAGTTAATGCTTTTGTAGGTAATAATGGGGCCGGGAAAACGAATTTGCTTGATGCAATTCATTACCTGTGCTTATGTAAAGGGTATTTTAATCCAATAGATAGCCAGCAAATTAAAACTTCTGAGGATCTTTTTCTAATACAGGGCGATTTTGACCGCAAGGAAAAGAACGAGAAGATTACCTGCGGTTTAAAAAGAAATCAGAAAAAGCAGTTTAAGCGGAATAAAAAAGAATACGATAAGCTGGCCAGCCACATTGGCTTGTTCCCACTGGTGATGATCTCTCCATATGATACCAACATTATTATGGATGGGAGCGAAGAGCGCAGGCGTTTTATGGATAATGTGATCTCACAAACAGATTCGCATTACCTGGACGAACTTATTTTGTACAATAAACACCTGCTAAACCGCAATGCCTTACTGAAACAAATAGCAGTTACAAGAAGCTATGATCCCATGCTGTTAGAAATTTATAATGAACAGCTGGTGCAATCCGGAATTAAGATCTTTGCAAAAAGACAGCAGTTTATGCTGGAGTTTATTCCGCTATTTGATAAGCATTACCAGTTTATTACAGATGATCATGAACAGGTAAGCCTGCAATACCTGAGCCAGCTTAAAGATACTGCGTTTGAACACCTGCTGGCGCAATCTATAGAAAAGGATAAGGTTTTAGAAAGAACAACTACAGGAATTCATAAGGATGATCTTGTGTTTACCATTACAGAGATGCCTTTAAAGAAGTTTGGATCGCAGGGACAGCAGAAATCTTTTTTAATTGCATTGAAACTGGCACAATATGCTTATCTTCAGAAATATAAGGGATTTAAACCGCTTTTATTACTGGATGACATTTTTGATAAGCTGGACGATAACCGCGTACGGAAGTTGATGGAGATGGTTTCTGATCAGGATTTTGGCCAGATCTTCATCACAGATACCGGAAAGGAGCGCGTTCTCGCTGTATTCAGTAAAATTAATGTGCCCGTAACTTTGTTTGAAGTAAATAATGGATCAGTAAATCATGCGTAAACCGAACGACATTACCTTAAAAGAAGGGATTGGTAAAATGCTTAAAGTATATAAGCTAAAAGGCAGGTTCGATGAAACTGCCGTTATTGCATTTTGGCCCGAACTGATGGGGAATGCTGTTGCCAACAGAACTACTCAAATCTATATTGCCCACAACAAATTGTTTATCCGGGTAGAATCATCCGTAATTAAAAATGAATTATTGATGGTCAGAACCGGCATCATCCAAAAAATTAATGAACGAGCCGGTACTGAAGTGATTACAGATATTATATTTCTATAAGATTAGCTTCTTCCACCAAAAACTTTACTAACCAGCCAAATTATTAGTGCTACAACTACCACTACTACTACAATTGCCGTCCAGAAGCCGGCTTTAAATATGCCTTCAACAAGTTCACAACTTGCCAGTGTAGTAGATAGGAACGCAATAATTGCCAGTGGGAAATATCTTTTGATCATCATAATGTTTGTTTTTATTCTTTAACAAAAAATTATAATAATGGTTTGCAGATTTTACTTCCCGTTTACTTTTAATAGTTCGATTTCAAATATTAAGGTACTGTAAGGAGGAATGTCCGCTCCTGCACCACGTTCTCCGTATGCCAGGTTATATGGAATAAAGAATTTGTATTTTGAACCGGTTGACATGAGCTGCATACCTTCTGTCCATCCGGTTATTACGCGGTTTAAAGGAAGTGATAGCGGCTCTCCACGGTCGTAAGAACTGTCAAATTGCTTTCCGTTTAGTAAGGTGCCTTTGTAATGTACCAATACGGTATCTGTAGCTACTGGTTTAATTCCGGTTCCTTCTGCCAATACCACATACTGGATGCCGCTTGCAGTAACCTTTACGCCAGCTTGTTTTTTGTTGTTTTCCAGGAACGTTTTACCTTCAGCAATATTGGGTGCAAATTTTTGCTTGGCTATACCACCAAATAAATTGTTAATTGCCTGTTGTCCGCGTTCTTCATTAAGCAAAGGGGTTTTACTCTCCAGCGCATCTTGTAAGCCACGCATCAGTAGTGGATAATTTAGTGTAGTTAATCCATCTGATTTCATTCGGCCGGCCATTGTTAATCCCAATGAATAACTTGCAGAATCCAGTGTGCTTTTAAACACAGGCAGTGGTTTTACAGGTGTTTTAGCCTTTGTAGTAACCGTCTTTTTTGTTGTTGTTGCCGTTTTTTTAGTTTGTGCTACGGCAACAACAGCACATAGAGGCAATAAAAATGTAATGATGATCTTCTTCATTTGTATAAATTTGTTTGGAAAGGTACAAACTAAATAAAAAAATAAGCACCTTTTGGGGTGCTTATTTTATGTTAACAGCTGACCATTGTCAGTAGGTGTTGTTTACTAAAAGCGTTCAGCAGCAGTAAAGAAGAAATCGCCTTCGATAGCTGCATTTTCATCAGAATCAGATCCGTGAACTGCATTTGCATCAATTGATTTCGCATATTTTTGACGGATAGTACCTTCAGCAGCATCTGCAGGGTTGGTTGCTCCGATTAGGGTTCTGAAATCTTCCACTGCATTATCTTTTTCAAGGATAGCGGCAACGATTGGTCCTGAAGACATGAAGCTTACCAGGTCTGCATAAAAAGGACGTGCTTTGTGGATCTCATAAAACTTACCTGCAGTTTCGTCAGTTAGTTTTGTATATTTTAATGCAATGATTTTAAATCCAGCTGCAGTAATATCATTTATGATTGCGCCAATATGCCCGTTTGCAACTGCATCTGGCTTAATCATGGTAAAAGTTCTGTTTGTACTCATCTTATTTTATTTCGATTTTTTTGCAAAATTACGTTTTATACTGTTAATATTAAAGCTTGAAATATATTAGGCCTCAATTTATCATTAAATTATTAGCTTTGCACCGAAAATTATGTTGTCAATTTCAGAATTAAAGTCGTTGCTGGCTACGCCGCAGAAAATTGTTATCACTACGCACCATAAACCGGACGGTGATGCGATGGGCTCATCTTTAGGTTTGTATGCATACCTGATCCAATTGGGGCATCATGTTAAAGTGATCACGCCAACGGATTACCCTTACTTTTTGCATTGGCTTCCTAATAATTCTGATGTGATCATTTATACTGATCAACCTGATCAGTCTGCCGCATTAGTTGCTGATGCAGCAATCATCTTTTGTTTGGACTTTAATACGCTGAGCAGGATCAATGAACTTGGTGAATTGGTTCGGGCTTCTGATGCGTATAAGATCATGATCGACCATCACCTTGAACCTGAAGATTTTGACGACTACCGTCACTGGAATATCAATGCTTGCGCCGCCGCTCAGTTGGTTTATGATTTTATTGTAAATGAGCTGAAAGATGGTGCGATGATGAATAAAGACATTGCGACTTGTTTGTACACCGGTATCATGACCGATTCTGGTTCTTTCCGCTTTCCTTCTGCAACGTCTGCAGTGTACCGGATTGGTGCTGAACTGATTGATCTTGGTGCAGAACATTGGAAGATACACCAGTTGGTATATGATAATGCCACTGAAAACCGTTTGAGGTTTTTAGGACATTGCCTGAGTAACAAATTAGAGATACTGAGAGAGTTTAATACGGCAATTATATCCGTAACTAAAGAAGAATTGAGAGAATATAACGTGGCTACGGGTGATACAGAGGGAATTGTGAATTATGCACTTTCTGTAAACGGAATAAGACTGGCTGCATTTATTATTGAAAGAACTGATAAAGTTAAATTATCTTTGCGCTCTACCGGGGATTTTCCTGCAAACGAAATTTGTAAGAAATACTTTAACGGCGGTGGGCACAGGAATGCTGCTGGTGGTGCTTCTGACAAAAACTTAGAAGATACCCGTAATGAATTTAAATCAATATTAACCGAATATAAAACACAGCTGCTGCAGTAAACAGCCTCTTAAGTACAATTAAAAAAATATATAAAACGACAAAAAAATAAAATAACCACATGAAAAAAGGTATAATAATTCTTTTCGCGGCAACACTTGGATTAGCTGCTTGTAACAACTACAAAAAAGGACCAGGAGGTTTGATGTATCAGATCCACAAAGATGGTGGAAACGAAAAAATTAAAGAGGGTGATATCGTTAAATTAAACTTTACCCAAAAAAATGAAAGAGATTCGATCATGTTCAGTACTTATGACATTGATCAGGCACAGATCTTTCCAGTTGGTAAAAAAGTTTACGCAGGTGATATGAATGATGTTCTTTACCTTTTTGGTGAAGGTGATAGTGCAACTTTTAAATTGAACCTGGATACAATGGCTAAATATTCTGGTCAGCCTAAACCTCCTACCGCAGGAAAAGATACCTACCTGGTATTTACAGTTAAAGTAGAAAAAGTATTGAAAAAAGCGGCTAATGAAGCTGACTCAACATTCCAGAAAAAAGCTCAGGAGTTTTTCCAAAAAGACTATACTGATAACATCGCTAAAATTAAAGGCGCTGAAGCTGGAAAGATCAAAACTTTTGTTGATGATAATAAATTGAAAACCCAAACTACAGCTTCTGGCTTACAATATGTGATCATTACTCCGGGAAGTGCTCAAAAAGCAGTTTTAGGTGATACCTTAATGTTGAAATATACTGGTAAACTTCTGACTAAAGCCAGCGACGGTTCTGAGCGTATATTTGATACTACTGATGAGAAAATAGCTAAAGCTGCTAAAATTCACAATCCAATGGCTCAGTATGTTCCACGTGCATTTACGCTTGGTGCTGCAATTCCTGGATTTGATGAAGGTATCCAGTTAATTGGTAAAGGTGGTAAAATTCACCTGATCATCCCTTCTTTATTGGCTTACGGTGAAAGTGGAAACCCTCAGGGTAAAATTGCCCCTTTCTCTCCATTGTCATTCGAAGTTGAGATTGTTGATATTAAAAAACCTACAGGCGTTCCTGCTGCACCAGTTGCACCACCGGTTCCTACTGCCCCTGTTAAATAGTAATTCTTCTTTCTGACCTTGGTCAGAGATAAAATAAAAACCCTGTCCGGTATATATGCCGGACAGGGTTTTTTGTTAACTTCGCTTATGGTTTTAACGGACACCCACACCCATCTGTATTACGAGACAGATGAGGAAAAACAAGCCTTGCTGATGCAGCGCTGCTTTGACAATAAGGTAGAACGGTTGTTTTTGCCCAATGTAGACATCGCTTCCATAGCTAAAATTGATCACCTGGTTAGTAAATATCCGGAAAATTGTTTTGCCATGGCCGGGTTACATCCTTGTGATGTGAAGGAGGATTATGAACTTGTTCTGGATGAAATATGCGAGAGTTTGATGGACCGGCAGATCTATGCGATCGGAGAGATTGGGATTGACCTGCACTGGGATAAAACCACGCTTGATTTTCAAAAGACCGCGTTTACTGAGCAGATCAATTGGGCCAAGGATCTTGATCTTCCTATTGTAATTCACTGCAGGGAAGCCTTTGATGAAGTGTTTGAAGTATTAGAAAAGGAAAAGGACGAAAAGCTCAGAGGCATTCTGCATTGTTTTACAGGAAATCTGGAACAGGCGCAAAAAGCAATTGATCTGGGCTTTTACCTGGGCATTGGCGGTGTGGTTACCTATAAGAACGCTGGTTTGGACGAAGTTTTAAAAAGCATTCCGTTGGCCAACCTCGTACTGGAAACAGATTCTCCTTATTTAGCCCCATTGCCGTTTAGAGGTAAGCCGAATGAGAGCAGTTACCTGGTTTATATTGCAGAGAAGCTAGCAGATATTTATCAGGTAGACCTGGAAGAGATTGCATCGGTAACTACAGCCAACTCTATCCGTATTTTTAACGTTTAATGAATGACTAAAATACTCATTATTTATACCGGTGGAACAATTGGGATGGTTAATGATCCAAAGACGGGTGCATTGATCCCCTTTGATTTTAAACAGATCCGTCAGAATGTACCTGAGCTGGACCGTTTAAATTATGATCTGGATGTGTATTCTTTTGATCCCATTCTGGATTCTTCCAATATGACCCCGGAAATTTGGGCAGAGCTTGCCCAGCTGATCTCCAGTAAATACGACGATTTTGATGGTTTTGTGATCTTACATGGTTCTGATACTATGGCTTTTACTGCTTCTGCGTTAAGCTTTATGCTGGAAAACCTGAGTAAGCCTGTGGTGCTTACCGGTTCGCAGCTTCCAATAGGGGAGATCAGAACAGATGCTAAAGAGAACCTGATCACTGCATTAGAAATTGCAGCTACAAAAAATGAAGGGAAAGCAATGATTCCCGAAGTGTGTATCTATTTCGATTACCAGTTGTTTAGAGGTAACCGGTCTATTAAATACAATTCTGAAAAATTTGAAGCTTTTCGGTCGCCAAATTATCCGATCCTGGGAGAAGCCGGTGTAACCCTTTCTTTTTTTAGCAATTACATTTTGCCACAGCCATCTGATCGGCTAATTGTACATTTAACGCTGAACCCGAACATAGGGGTTTTAAAATTGTACCCGGGTATTTCACCACAAGCGGTAAAGGCCATTACCCACTCACCGGTTGATGCGATTATCCTGGAAACATTCGGTTCTGGAAATACAAGCACTGCGGAGTGGTTTATCGATTGCCTGAAAGAAGCGATCGCGCAGGATAAGATCATTGTGGACATTACCCAATGCCAGCGGGGTTCTGTAGAACTTGGTATGTACCAAACGAGCAGAAAGCTGCAGCAAATGGGTGTTGTTAGCGGATACGATATGACCTTTGAGGCGACCACTACGAAACTGATGTACTTAATGGGACAGGGATTGGAAAAGAAAGATGTAGAACGGCTTTTGGAGCAATCTTTAAGGGGAGAATTAACTGCTTAAGGTAAAAGTTGTATTTTACATTTCTACACCGGGATTATAATCTTAGTTTTGTGCTGTTATGATGAATATAGAGCAAATTTATACGGGTTGTTTAGCAGAAGCCGCCTATTACATAGAAAGTAATGGTGAAGCTGCAATTATAGATCCATTGCGTGAAGTAAGTCCTTATCTTAAAAAAGCAAGTAAGGATAATGCACGCATTAAGTACATTTTTGAAACGCATTTTCATGCTGATTTCGTGTCAGGCCACATCGATCTGGCAGAAAAATCTGGTGCGGAAATCGTCTACGGCCCAACGGCAAGTACCTCTTTTAAAGCTCACATCGCTGCTGATGGGGAGCAATTTAAGGTGGGCGATCTAACCATTACTGCGCTGCATACTCCTGGTCATACGCCAGAATCTACTACCTATTTACTGACGGATAAAGATGGTAAGCCCTACTGCATCTTTAGCGGCGACACTTTGTTTATTGGTGATGTAGGCCGGCCCGATCTGGCCCAGAAAGGTACGCTGACTGTAGAGGATATGGCCGGTACCTTATATGACTCTTTACATGATAAGATCTTAACCTTACCGGATGATGTTTTGGTATACCCTGCACATGGTGCCGGTTCTGCCTGTGGTAAGAATATGAGTAAAGAAACTTTTGATACGTTAGGTAATCAGAAACAAGTTAATTATGCACTTAAAGCTGCTACTAAAGCACAATTTATAAAAGAGGTTACTGATGGCATTCTTCCTCCTCCTCAATATTTTGCAAAGAATGCAGCAATGAATAAAAACGGATACGAGCGTTTTGATGATGTTTATGAGAAGGGATTGAATCCATTGTCTCCGGTTGATTTTGAAGCGATGGCCAACCAAACTGGAGCCTTGATCCTGGATACAAGAGACCCGCAGGTTTTTGCTGCTGGTTTTATCCCATCGTCTGTTAATATTGGTCTTAATGGTCAGTTTGCCCCTTGGGTTGGTGCATTGGTAACCGATCTTCAGCAACCGCTGCTACTGATTGTTGAAAGTGGTAAAGAAGAAGAAGCAATTACCCGTTTAGCACGGGTTGGCTATGACAGCACTATCGGTTATCTGGATGGTGGCATTGACAGCTGGCTTGCTGCCGGTAAAGAGGTAGACACCGTTAAATCTATACCAGCCACTGAATTTGAAGCGGTTTTTAACGCCAATCCGGATGTTCATGTTCTTGATGTAAGGAAGCCCGGTGAATATGAGGCCGAGCATCTTGAATTTACCCTTGCCCGTCCGCTGGACTACATCAACGACTGGACAAACGAGATTAATCCAAATGATACTTATTATATCCACTGCGCTGGTGGATACCGTTCTATGGTTGCCGCTTCTATTCTTAAAGCAAGAGGTGTGGATCATGTAATTGATATCGCAGGTGGATACGGAACGCTTAAAGCTACCGATTTAAAAAGAACAGACTTTGCATGTCCGTCAAAAGCAATGAAGGTTTAATTTTTACAACCGTGTGCATTTAAAGGAATTTAATTTATGTTTGCACACACATTTTTTTACCTGAAATGCCAGGAATAAATCAGATAAAACTACCCATAGCTGCAGATATAGATGTCTTTGAAGAAAAGTTCAAAGCCTCAATGCATAGTGATGCGCCTTTACTGGACCGGATTACACATTATATTGTAAAAAGGAAAGGAAAGCAGATCCGTCCGATGTTTGTTTTTTTTGCAGCTAAACTTTGTGGTGGTATCATTGAATCTACCCACCGTGGTGCTGCCCTGGTAGAATTGCTTCATACAGCCACACTGGTTCATGATGATGTTGTGGATAACGCGTATGAAAGACGTGGGTTTTTCTCTATCAATGCCTTATGGAAAAACAAAATAGCGGTATTGGTTGGCGACTATCTGCTGGCAAAAGGTTTGCTGCTATCTGTAAATAATGGTGAGTTTCGCTTACTACAGATCGTTTCTGAAGCGGTGAAACAAATGAGCGAGGGTGAGCTGCTACAGATTGAAAAGGTTAGACGGATGGATATCAGTGAAGAGCTTTACTTTGATGTGATCCGGCAAAAAACAGCTTCATTAATCGCTTCCTGCTGTGCATGCGGAGCCGCATCTGCTGGTGCTGATGAAGAAACTGTAGAGAAAATGCGGTTGTTTGGTGAAAAGGTTGGAATTGCCTTTCAGATTAAAGATGATACGTTTGATTTCGGTACTGATGATGTGGGTAAGCCTTTAGGTATAGATATTAAAGAAAAGAAGGTTACACTCCCATTAATCTATGCGCTGAACCGGGCTGAGAAATCTGAAAAGAAGCGAATCATTAACCTGGTTAAGAACCATCAGGATGAGCCTGCCAAAATTCAGGAAATCATCGACTTTGTGAATGAAAAAGAAGGTGTTCATTACGCCAACGAAAAAATGCTTCAATATCAACAGGAAGCTTTTGATATTTTATACAGTTTTGAGCCTGGCGATGCCAGAACTGGCTTAGAACAGCTTGTTCGGTACACCACCGAGCGTAAAAAATAGGTTAATCATACATTTGTTGCATAACAACCTATGTTTATCTGTCTAAAAAGCCTATTTTCATAAAAAATATCTTTATGAAAGCCTTATTTGTTTTGTTTGCCTGCTGTTTTGTTCTTAATGCTGCTGCGCAGGATGATTTTAGTGTTGTCTTTAACAAGATCAATGCAGATGTTCAGTCAAATTCAAAAGCATATTCCAATTTAAAGTCGGCCACAGAAACTATTGGACATCGTTTAACCGGGTCTGCTAATGGCGCTAAAGCAGAAGACTACGCTTATAAACTACTTAAATCTTATGGTTACGATGTTAAATTTCAACCTTTTGAAGTAGAAAGCTGGAGCCGTTTAACCAATGAAACAAAAATAGGATCTTCTGTTGATTCACTCTTAAAGATAACTTCTGTAACGTTGGCCCATTCTCCGGTTAAAGCAAATGTAACTGCTGAGATGGTTGATATGGGCAATGGCTTAGAGGAAGATTATGTAAAGAACCCGGATCTGGTAAAGGGTAAGATTGCCCTTGTCTATTTGGGTGTACTTCCGGGATCTCCTGCTGGTACCCCATCTTTACACCGTTCTGAAAAAGCATCAATTGCCACAAAATATGGTGCCTCTGGGATTATCATTATCAATGGGGTTAAAGGCGGCGTATTGCTTACCGGTACGGCTTCTGTTACTGGTAAACTGATTCCTATACCAGCAGTATGTATCGGGTTAGAGAACGGTATGCGGTTTAAAGAGCGTCTAAAAACACAAAAGATGTTTGCTAACCTAAATATGACCAATTTCTCTGGTGCTATAAAAGCACGAAATGTAATTGCGACTTTAAAAGGTACTGCCTATCCCAATGAAAAGATTGTTGTTGGCGGCCACCTGGACAGCTGGGACCTTGCTACCGGAGCAATTGACAATGGAATTGGTTCTTTTGCAATTATAGATATGGCCAGGACTTTTAAGGCGCTAAATCTGAGTACTAAGCGTACGGTTGAGTTTGTTCTTTTTATGGGCGAAGAGCAGGGTTTACTAGGTTCTAAGGCGTATGTTGAAGCAGCGAAACATTCAAATGATCTGGATAAAGTGCGGTTTATGCTAAACTACGATATGACCAATGATCCGAAAGGCTTCTCGACCAGCAGGAATGAAATGAAGGATCTGTTTACCGCATGGGGAAGTCAGATCGTTAAGCTGGACACGGGGTTTAAAAATATGTTTTCCGTAGGTGCCTCACTGCATAGTGATCACCAGCCTTTTATGCTGCAGGGTATTCCTACCGGTGGGGGTGCTGGTGGAAAACTGCCAAATAACTCCGGACCCTATTATCATTCTGACGGAGATGTATTTAAGCTGGTTGATGAACAAGGAATTAAAAATACGGTCCGCTACAGTGCTATGCTTACCTATGCACTTGCAAATACAGCTACTATTCCCATTACACGGTTTAGCGAGGTGGCATTGAAAGATTTCTTGCAGGAAAACAACCTGGAGGTTCCGTTAAAGATTGCCGGCGAATGGAGATGGTAAAAGCTCTTCTGTAATTCTTTTCAGATCAGATTTTTTAGCTGCAGTTACGTTTATGAGATAAAAGTTGCTGCCTTTAGCGCTGTTCCATCTCCAGTTTATTTGATCTATGGTTTTTATTTTTCCATTGTCAAACCACCAGGATGCATACAGCTTATCGGTTCCTTTTACTAAAGTTCCGGTGTAGATCTCTTTTCCTTTACAAAACTCTTTTTTTATGAATTTAAACTCATATCCACTCCCTGTCCAGCAGATCATGGGGTTGTGTTCCGGAGAATAGAACACCGATGGCTTCATGTAGATCAGGGCTTTTGAGTTTTCAAATTTTAAAACTTTACTATCCAGAATGGTCTTTTGAAAGCCCTCTAAGGTTAAGCTTTTTTCATTGGGATAGCTGTATAGCCGTGTTTTGTAGGTTATAGCGCTGTACATGATGGATATAAACAGGAGCAGATGTACTGCTGGGATCTTAAACTCTGGTTTGAATCCACGGTACTGCCTTTCTTTGTTTTCAGGGATTTGTACTTTGCCAAATTTTTTAATTACGGGTTCTGTAAGTAGCGTTAACGGTAAAATTACATAAACGAACAGGCTAAAGATCCCTACAAGATCATGCATGGCTGTTCCAGGCATAATTTTGAAGAGTACAATAAGGAGTATTCTAAAGTAATTTGAAATGAGGTTTAACAGAAATGTGCCTGTCATTACGGATACTATTCCGAAGAAGGATAACGATGCGTTCAATTTCTTTTGATAAAAGGAAAGGATGAAGATGGCTATCAATAAAGAGATATTGAGCATGTTTAACCCTGCACATGCCTGGTCGATGTAGAAATCATAACCGTCTATTTTTATGATATTTCCTGCTGATTCTGAATAACTCCCACCAAGGGCTATGGTTTTAGCAACAATGTCGCTTAACCATAACCTGAGCGGGAAGCTGAGCGTATCACTAAAGAACTTAAATAAGGGAGAGATCAATACGATGACAAAAAAGAAGGTCAGGCTGATTTTTCCCTTGAAACTTTCGAATAGTAATAATGAGGTAAATAGTAATGCAAAGAATACCGTTGATTTAGCTGAGATAAAGATTGCAAGTACTGCAAATACCAGTGCCGGGATTATAAAGCGGGTTGACAACACCCCTTTTTCTACCCTGCAAACAAATGGGATCATAATAAGACCAATAATTAAGCTAATGTTCCAGGTTAAATAGAATTTGAGCAGTATTAATCCGATAATTAGGTACACCAGGCAAATTATTGATCTTATAATATTCATAGGTTAGGTGTATTTGATCTTGTGTTTTGATTGGTACAGATAATAAAGCAGGATTGCTGCTGTTAATGCCATTAACATCCATTCATGTGGTTCTGGCGCCTCACCTGATGATTTAAAGGAGGCATTTTGCAGGCTGTTTTTACTTTCTTCAATGCCAAACCTGTCATAATCTTTTAGGGTTTCAAGAACGATTAAACTGGACATTGGCGATACGATATATGCTTCGCCAGCGGTTTTTAAGAGTTCGTCATTCACGTAATCCTTGTTAAAGTAAGTCGGGCCAACTTTTTTCAGGATGTCATTATAAGCATACAGGCGTAATAAATGATCTGGCGCTTCATTTGGCAGTATCCCCGGTGTTTTTTCTATTGCCATTTGAGCACTTTCCAGGGTAAGAACGCTGGGTTGTTCCTGGAGCAAGGGAAATGATCTTTTTTGGAGCTGTAATGCCAGTTGGTTTAAGTCTCCTTCGTTGTATTTGAACACACCAAATTCTTTCAGCGTTTTTAAATAGGGGTTGAGCTGTGTTCCAATATTGTATACGTGCAATGGAGTGGCCCTGGCTAAATATGCCGATGTATTTTTCTGAAAAACGCTATTCTCCAGGTCGCTTAAATTTGGGGAATTGTCACTTCCCTTAGTGATCAGTAGTGCTGTGCCTGGCTCAGTGATCTCAAAGAAAGGAAACAGACTAAAGTTCAATACATGCAGATCCTGGTAAATACCTTCTAAATTGTCTTTGTTAACCTGGACCAGGTGATCGGTATACGCATATACTTTTTGATCTTTTATAGTTTCCCAAATGGTATTTAACTCTTCCTGGCTCCAGGAACTATTGATGTCGAGGTAAATTTTTTCTGGCTTAAAGGCTGCATTTATTGTTGAAGCTTCTTTAAGCCTATAGCTCGAACCGTTAAACGAAAAGGAGCGGTTTGATAGCGGTACGCTCTGGAATGAAAGGTTCCATTTGTCTATGTAATCCCTGTCTATCACTAATGGCTTGTTGTTTTTGAATTCAAATTCTGTATCTAATGATGTTGGTGTGCCGGACGATAATGCCCGCGTTGAGGAGAACGTTGAGAACGTTGAGAACGCCGAGAGCGTCGAGAGCGTTGAGAGCGATAACTGAATGGTTTCCTGTGCGTGTGTAGATGCAGGGCCGTTAAAATAAGGGTTCTCATAGCTTAAGGTACTGCCGGTTTTTTTTAATGGGCTGGTAATACCGATCCTGAATTTCCTGTTTTCTTCTGTGTTACATGGAAATACCCTTACACTTACGGTATTTCCTTCCTGCCAGTGAATTACTGATGGATCTCTCGATTCTACACCTACAATAGTTTTATATGCCGTGTCTGCCTTGCCCTTTGTTGTTAAGCGTGCTTTTTGTTCTACTCCATTGATCCATAAGGAGAGTGAGCTGACTACAGCGCCTTCTGACAGGTGAAAGGTATAAATTGCCTCTTCTTCTGAACGCCATCTGCGGTGGCTTTTATTACGGATACTTAATGTTTTTTCTGTGTAAGCCATCCTGTATTCGGGATAGATCTTAATGTTGCTTACTACAGACGCTGTTTCGAGATTCTCTCCGGACCAGAGCCTTTCTTGTGCAGGATGTCTGGAGTCGTACATGGATTTGAGGATCCTGATCCGGTCGTATTCATAAAGATTTTGCTCTTTCGTTAACAGGCTTGCTATATATACCAGGGGATCATGCTGTTTGGGCTCATCAAAACTTGTTCCTCCAAAATCACCCCAAAACCAATTTCCTGTACGATCTGGAATGGTATAAACCAATCCTGCCTTCATTATTTTTTCTGTAAGGGCTGATTTTGGTACTTGCTGGCTAATTAGTACCCAGGTTGGCAGTTTGCTTTCATTTAGGGTATTGTGATTAATGGTTTGTGATATCATTTTGTTGGTCTGGTTCCATTTCATGGTAAACCCCGTACAGATGATTAAAGGGAGCATTACGCCGAGTGCAAAGGGATATTTTAGTGCTGGTATTTCTTTCACTGATCTGATTGCAATGACCAGTGTTAGTATGGTTAAAAAAAGTGGAATAAGAAGGTGGAGCGAGAGTCCGAAAAAAATGGCTGCCACCAGGCTTAACAGATAGAAAGGAATTAAATAAATGGCATAATACATAAACAGGATTAGAGATGCGCCAAGTATAAAACTAAGGATATGCCTTACATATACAGGAAGCTGCTGCTGCACAGTTGTGAGTACAAGTGCTGAACAGGCGATACATATATAACAAGACAACCAATTGGTAGAATTGTCAAAAATGTTCATTTCCTGGTTTAGTGAAAATGCGCTGATAAACCACAGCACCAACATTAGTACCACATATTCTTGTCTTGATTTTGACAATTTCCAGCGATGCACGGAGAATGTTCTTATAATCAGCGCGACGGTATAGCTCAGTGTAACGATGAAGCTGAAACAAAATATAAGCATGTTTGAGTCATCATTGTTTTTATACATGCTGGTGATCAAAAATACAAGTGCCGATGCAATTATGGCAATGATGCCGCTTAGTCGGAATGTATCGGACTTGAGGTCGGAGAGTAGGTTTTTCATGATTGTACAGGGGTTGTTTGATTTTTGTTCCAGTTGATCTTAACAGAAAAATACATCAGCCCTGCAACGGTAATGAACAGACCTATGCTTCCAAATAATAACGCCAGATCCTGTAGCTGGATGATGACATAGATGAAGCAGTAGAAGATGCTTAGTATTAGCGAGAAAGCGATAGCCGCCTTTTTGTTTCTCAGATATGCTGCTATAAATGAACTAACCAATATTATGGTTGCCAGCGACGCAATGATGTAGGCTATGGTAAAGCCAATCTGCTCTGTGAAGGATAACAGCAAGCCGTAATAAATGATCATTGCTGCCCCGATTAATACGTACTGTAGTAAGTTTACACTGATCTTGTTGAGTAGTTCGATAAAGAAAAGCGATATGAAGCTTAACAGGATGATCAGCACCCCGTATTTGGCTGACCGCATCGTTTTCTGATACTGATCAACGGGTAAAAGGAACTTAATGCCAAATGTAGCCTTTACCTGATTTTGACTCGTAAAAGCGTTGCCTGTGCTATTCCATTGCTGCGGGAAGGGTCTGTTAAAGTTAGACATTTTCCAGGTTCCCGTAAATTGCTTTTCTTTAATTTCCCGGTGTTCAGGCAGGTAGTTGCCTGTAAAGCTTGGATTATTCCAGTCTCCCTGAACATTTACTGATGTGTTCTTGCCAAGGTGAAGAAAGTTGAGTTCGTCACTGCCCCTTAGATCCAGGCTGTAGTCAAAATGAATAGATGTATTCCTGGTTGCGCTTAGGTTTGTCTGCGTGGCCAAACTATTTTCAAATAGATTTTCTGAAGCAAAGTCTGGTTCTGCCGTATATATAGAATCTCCTAGTTTAATGATGGGACTGTTTTTTAATCCTTTAAAATCACTTAATCCGGCGATGATCTTTACTTTATCCCAGGAAACCTGATCTGGATTAATGCCTGATTTTTTAAGTTCAAGCTTACTAAACTGACCTTGGATACTAATTTTAGTATTGTAAACTACTGCGTCAAATATTCCCCTATGGAGAATTTCTGGTTTAACCTGGCTTTTAATCACCAGGTTCTCCGGAAGAATGTAGATGGTAGAATTTTCATCCTTAAAAGTTATCTTTCCATTGTTATCCGTTGTTTTTGTAACTGTTTTATACGGCAGCTGCATAACCGGGCTTTCAATAAGCTGGGCTCCTGACCATTTCTCTGTAATTTCTGTTGTTGCCTCATTTTGTCGTTCTTCCCGTTCTGAAATAATCATTTGTATCCATGATGATGGAATAAGCAGCAGGAGGGTTAGTGCGCCTATTAAGAAAAGCTTTAAGGCTACAGAGTCCTGGATCTGATTGGCCAATGATTTTTGCTGTGGTATTTGAAATGGGTCCATTTTTATTTGTTTTAAAAGTACTTTGAAATTCAAAGTAATTAGGTAAAAAAAATTATAATTTTTGTTGTTTAATTAAATTTTCAAGTGCAGAGAGGTGCTTTATGAAAGCTACCCTGCCTTTTTCTGACGCGGCATACGTGGTATTTGGCTTTTTGCCCAGAAAGGATTTATAGATAATGATATATTCTTCTTTTTCGAGTGCTTTTAGATGGGACGCAAGATTCCCATCTGTTACGGCCAGCAGTTCTTTAAGAGAATTAAAATCATAATTTTCATTTGCAACCAGAACGCTCATGATCTGGAGGCGGATCCGGTTTTCAAATGCTTTGTCGAATTGATCTAATACTGATTTCACCTGTCGTATTTAAAGTGCATAATTGAACCATAGACAATGTGAAGGACACCAAAGCCAATTGTCCAGAATATGATACCATACCCTGGTAGTAATGCGGCCAGGAGACCTAAGCAAATCTCAAGTAACCCAAGCCATTTTACATCGGTATAGGTATATTGACTGCCTGAGACCAGTGCCAATCCATAAAAAATAAGGCAGGCGGGAGCAATGACCCCATAGTTTCCCCTAAGCATGAGGATAAGTATAAAGATGCCTCCTGTAAATAGTGGAACAGCGACATTTTTAAGCAGGCTTTTGCTGCTGGGGTTCCATACGTTCTGGTTTTTTTTCTTTGCCTTGCCTAAGGTTAGGTAGAGGCCGGTAACTAAAGAGAGTACAAGTACTGCTGCTGCAATGAGGAAGAGCTTCCAGATCAGGCGATCATCGCTAATATAATAATCACGGTATTGCATACCACCAGTTCCATATACAAAATAATAGCCTAAGCCTGCACCAATAATTGCGTAGATGCCTGCTAAAATTCCGGATAGTCCACTTAAGGATATGAATTTGGCAGATCGTTCCATTAGGTTTCTAATGGAGCTAAGTTCAGCATAGATTTCTTTCTCTTCCATAAAAGTACTTTGTGGTTCAAAGTAAAGTATTAATTTTTATATATGCAAGAATTAATTACATGATTTAAATAATTGATACTTTAATTCCTAACGATTTAAGTGTTTTTATGGTATGCTCGGAGATACCGCTGTCTGTAATGATATGATCGACCTCTTCTATACCGCAAATCCTTCCGAATCCACGTTTTCCGAATTTGGTAGAGTCTGCCAGAACGATGATCTTTTGTGAGGCGTCTATCATTTGACGGTTTAGGTGGGCTTCAAATGCATTGGTTGTGGTTAAGCCAAACTCCAGGTCTATTCCATCTACACCGAGAAATAGCTTGCTGCAGAATACATTGCTCAATACATTGTCAGAATAAGGGCCGGTTACGGAGGAAGAAGTTTTTCTGAGCAGCCCTCCAAGCTGGATCACCTCTATATTATTGTTGTGAACAAGTTCAAGCGCTACATTTAAAGCAGAAGTAATGACGGTAAGATTTCCTTTTGGTTTGATGCACCTGGCGAGTGCCAGAACACTGGTTCCGGAAGCAATAATAATAGAGTCATTGTCTTCGACCAGATCTGCTGCAATTGCGCCAATCCTCATTTTTTCACTGGACTGTAAGTGCTCTTTCTCGTTTACAGGTTTATCAACCGTATACGGATTGTTCAATGTGGCACCTCCATGGGTTCTGAATAAAAGATTTTTGTCTTCTAATAGTTTCAGATCCTTACGGATTGTTACAGACGAAACATCCAATTCTTTACATAGCCCTTGAACGTCGAGAGATCCGTTTACCTGGATTTTATTTAAAATATACTGGTGTCTTTCAGCTATGCTAATCATTTAAGGATTATTTTGGCTATCTAATATACTAATATTTTTCTGCTGTAAAGTTAAATTTGTAACAAGTTTGGGAAGAAAAAAAATAATATGCAATTATAGTTTATTTATAAAATAATTATGTTTAGTTTCGTTTTGTTGTTTTTTGTATTTGAAAACGAAAGATAACAAAAGCCATTTATTAACCTGAAACGAACGGAATGATATTCAGCAGATCTGCATTTATAAGTCAGCTTGAGAAGAAGAACAGTTGGGACATGATCATTATTGGTGGTGGAGCTACTGGATTGGGTACTGCTCTGGATGCTGCATCGAGAGGTTACAGTACGTTACTTTTGGAACAATCTGATTTTGCAAAGGGAACTTCAAGCAGGAGTACAAAGTTAGTTCATGGTGGTGTCCGGTACCTGGCCCAGGGTAATGTCGCGTTGGTGTATGAGGCGTTGCATGAGCGTGGATTGTTGTTGAAAAATGCGGCTCATCTGGTAAAAGACCAGGAATTTATCATCCCTTGTTATTCGTTGTTCTCAAAATATAAGTACCTGATCGGACTAAAGCTGTACGATCTGCTTGCCGGTAAAAGCGGGTTTAAGAAGTCTTCGTTCTTATCGGCCGCTAAGGTATTGAGCGCAATACCCGGGCTTAGTGCTAAAGGTTTGATTGGCGGGATAAGTTATAGTGACGGGCAGTTTGATGATGCGCGCCTCGCACTGAACCTGGCACAGACTGCTGCTGAACATGGTGGTGTATTGCTTAATTATATGAAGGTTACCGGGCTTACAAAGAAAGGCAGCCTGGTGGGTGGTGTTGAGGTATGCGACCTTGAGACGAACAGGACATATGCTTTAGAAGCTAAAACAATCATCAATGCAACCGGAGTATTTGTTGATGATATTTTAAAGATGGATGTGCCTGCCGGAAAGCCATTGATCAGGCCAAGTCAGGGTGCACACGTAGTTTTAGATTCCTCTTTTTTACAGGGGAGCAGCGCATTGATGATTCCGAAAACGTCGGATGGCAGGGTTTTGTTTGCTGTACCATGGCATGGTAAAATTTTGGTAGGCACCACAGACACTCCCCTGGATGAACATAGCCTGGAGCCAAAACCATTGGACCAGGAAATTGACTTTATATTAAATACTGCCGGAAAATATTTGACCAAAGCTCCTTTGAGGTCTGATGTGCTTGCTGCTTTTGCGGGACTTAGGCCGCTTGCTGCTCCTGATAAAAATACAAATAGTACCAAAGAGATTTCCAGAAGCCATAAGCTGATCATTAGTCAATCCGGACTGATCACTATAACTGGTGGCAAATGGACAACCTATAGAAAGATGGCTATGGATGTTGTAGACAAGGCCATTGAGCTGGGTAAGCTGGATGCCCGGAATTGTATTAGCCAGAATATAAAAATTCATGGTTATATGCCGGAGATGCAATACACAGATCTGGGTCTTTATGGTTCGGATGCGACTGAGATTGGTAAGCTACTGATTGAAGAACCTCATTTAAATGTGCTTCTTGATCCTGAATATAAGTATTTGAAAGCCGAGATCGTTTGGATGGTTAGAAACGAAATGGCGAGAAATATAGAGGATGTGCTTTCGAGAAGGATGCGCCTGCTATTTCTGGACGCGAAAGCCGCGCTGAAACTCGCTCCTGCGATTGCTAAAGTAATGGCTTCTGAATTGGTTAAGGATGAAGCCTGGGCTGATCTGCAGATATCAGAATTTGCAGAGCTGGTGAAGCAGTATCTTCTAGAGCCAATGGTTGTAAAGGATGATGCTGAACAAGGTGTGGGTCTGTTGACATAGACTTAACATATACTTAACGGGAACTTAAAAATACAAACTTGATATTTGCGGAACATTAAAAATTCGAAATGAAACGAAATATCTACGTGAAGAGAAAACAAACAAACCAAAATAACCAAGTATGATGAACAGGAATTTTAATCAGCGATACAAGGCTGGGCAGTATATGGCTGGCTTAGCTTTGTTTGTATTCGCTTTTCAGTCGCCACTGGCTTTATTTGCCCATCCTAAGGCGATCGCATCTCAGCAATCTGCCCAGGAAACTGTGACCGTAAAGGGAATTGTGCTTGATGATGAAGATGGCAAAGGATTGCCGGGTGTGACCATTACAGATGGACAGAAAAAAGTTATAGGCAACACAAGTGAAACCGGAGAATTTACGATCCGGATCGTTAAAGGCTCTTCTCTTACATTTAATATGATCGGTTTTACAGCGGTAACACGTGTGATTACCGAGAATCAGGATAAATTGAGTATTCGCCTGGTTTCTTCAAGCAGCGAACTGAATGAAGTTGTAGTTACAGCTTTAGGTATTAAAAGAGATGAGAAAGCATTGGGTTATTCGGTTTCGGTACTTAAAAATGAGGACTTAACCAATGCGATGTCTAATAACTGGACCAATGCGCTTACAGGAAAAGTTGCTGGTTTAAACATGATCAAATCTGGTGGCGGCCCTGCTGGTTCCAATAAGATCATTTTACGTGGTGAGAATTCACTATTGGGTGAGAGTGCTGCATTGATTGTTATTGATGGGGTAATTACCAGCGGAAGCAGCGGAAGATCAACCGGTACCGGAAGTTCTGCTTATTTATCCAGCGATGCACCTGCGGATTTTGGGAATAGTTTAGCTGATATTAATCCGGATGATATTGAAAGTGTTTCTGTACTAAAAGGGCCTGCCGCAACTGCTTTATATGGTTCTAGAGGGGGAAATGGTGCGGTTATTATCACGACCAAATCTGGTAAGCTAAATCAAAAGGGAATTGGGGTAACGATCAATTCGAATACTTCTATTGAAACCATTTCAAGATGGCCGGACTATCAAACAGAATATGGGCAGGGTGATGTTGGACAAGATCTTTACTATTCTTACCTGGCAACTGCAGATGGTGCCAGTACACGTAGCACAAGTTCTGCATGGGGGCCTAAGTTTGATGGGCAATCCTACTTCTTATATGATCCGCTTACCAGGACTACAAGTGCTACACGGATGCCCTGGGTTTCTTATCCGGATAACCATAAGGAATTCTTTAATACTGGGTCAACCTTTTTAAACAGCATCGCTTTGGATGGCGGGAATGAAAAAACCTCTGCCCGGTTGTCTGTTACCAATCTGGAGAATAAATGGATCGTACCGAATACCGGATACACACGTAACACGGTATCGCTATCGGTTAATAACAAGTTAACGGATAAACTGCAGATTGCAAGTAAGATCAACTACACGAATAAATATTCTGATAATTTGCCTTCAACAGGTTACAATAACAATACGATCATGTATTTTATCAGGGGGTTAACCCCAAACATGGATATGGATTGGTTTAAAGATTATTGGTTGCCTAATCAGGTTGGAATTGGTCAAAACAGACCTTTTAGCAGTCTTCTGGATAACCCATACCTGATTGCAAATGAGATGTTAAATAAATCGAACCGGAACAATGTCAACGGTAACGTGAGTGCGACTTATAACTTTTTAAAGAACTTAAGTTTAATGGTCAGGACGTCTGTCGATCTTTCTTATGAAGCGAGATCGCAGCAGCGGCCATTTAACTCAAACAAGTTTGCTACGGGTATGTACCGCACCCAAAATATATATAACCAGGAGATCAACAGTGATTTCATGCTGCGTTACGATAATAAAATTGGTGATAAGTTTGAATATGCTGTTACCGGTGGTGGCAGTAAGATGAATAATAAATACATTTTGGACGAGTTGAGAGCTGATCAACTTTTATATCCTGGAGTATATAGTCTTGCGAACAGTAAGAACCCACTGTTGGTTATTCCTGTTAGAACCCAGTATGCAGTAAATAGCTTTTATGGGTTGGGATCTGTTACCTATGATAATTTTATGTATTTGGATCTAACGGCAAGGAATGACTGGGCCAGTACTTTGGCAACTCCAACATCAACGGGTAATGTATCGTTCTTTTATTCATCTGCCAGCTTAAGTGCGGTATTGTCTGAAAAGTTTAAAATGCCATCTCAGATTTCTTACCTTAAATTAAGGGCCTCACTTTCTCAGGCCGGTAGTGGTTCTACCAAAGCATACCAGACGGCATATGCATATAATCCAACTCAATTTCCAGGCAGCCTTTCCAATCCAACTGTAATTGCGAATCCGAATCTAAGACCATTGCTGACTACCAGTTATGAGTTTGGTTTAGACTTACGCTTATTTGAAAGCAGGTTAGGTTTTGATATTGCAGTTTATAATAACGATACCAAAGACCAGATCATCCCTTCCCGTATAGATTACTCATCTGGTTATTCGGGTACTATACTTAATGTGGGTAAGGTTCGGAATAAAGGTATTGAAGTTCAGTTAAATGCCGTTCCATTTAAAAGCAGCACTGGTTTTAATATGAACGTTTTCGGAACGTTCTCTTACAACCAAAATAAAGTGCTGGCACTTGCAGATAGTGTAGGTTCTTTGATCATGTCTAGCGGACCAAGAGGAACGATTGAGGCAAGGGTAGGTGCATCTATGGGTGATATTTACGGACTTGGCTATGAAAGGGCACCTGACGGACAGATTATCTATCGCGATGGATATCCGGTTATGGCGACAAACACTAAATATCTGGGTAACTCTACTGCGGCTTATAAAGCCAGTATCGGGACTGGTTTTGGCTATGGTAAATTTAAATTCAATGTTTTATTTGATGCACAGTTTGGTGGTAAGGCTTATTCTTTAACCCATGCTGTATTGGCTGAGGAAGGTAAGCTTACCAAGACTCTGCCAGGCAGGTATAATGGAATTATTGGGGATGGTGTAGTTTTAAACAGCGATGGTTCTTACAGTAAGAATACGGTAGTTGCAACCAGTGCAGGAACTTATTATAAGTCTCACTTTGTTCGGGATAATGTGGAATCGAATCTCTTTAGCACAGATTTTATTAAGCTAAGGGAAGCAAGGTTAGATTATACTTTTACGCCTAAGTTCTTAAACAAACTCGGGTTGCAGAAAGGAACAATCGGATTGTATGGACGTGATTTGTTCATGTTTACACACTGGCCTGTTTTTGACCCTGAATTTGGAACTATTGGCTCTACAGGAGATATTACTGCCGGCTTTGAAACCGGTCAATTTCCGTCAACCAGAACATTTGGATTGAACATTACCATCGGTATTTAACATTAAGATTTTAAGATCATGAATATAAAATTTAAAGCATTTATTTTACTCTTCGTTCTGGGTGCTATGCTTGCCCCTTCCTGTAAAAAGGGATTTGAAGAGATCAATACGGATCCCAATACCATTGCAGCAGCTTTGCCTGAAGCACTCTTAACACCTGCATTATGGGATGTAGTTACCAGAAATAATAACAGGGCTTTGCGCATAAACAACGAACTGATGCAAGACCATGTTACAACTACTGATAATGATGAGATCCATCGCTTTGTGATCCGTCCGGCAGAATCAGATTACATGTGGAATAACTGGTATTTACAGCTTACCAATTTCAAAGATATGTATAGCAAGTCTTCTGAATTGAATAATAAAACCTATATGGCGATCGCTTTAATTTGCGACGTTTATGTGAGTTCACTACTTACCGACACTTTTGGTGATGTTCCCTATAGTGATGCCAATAAGGGTAAAGATGGGATCTATCAGCCAAAGTTCGATACTCAGCAAAGTATTTATCTGGACCTGTTCCGTAAATTGGAAGAAGCCAATACTTTACTGGCATCCGGCAATGCTTTAACCCTGGAACAAATTGCGTACGATCCTATTTATGGCAGGAACTTACCTACTGGAACAACTGCTGCAGTAGGTTCGCCGATTGTTATTAACTCATGGCGTAAATTAGGTAACTCTATGTACCTGCGTTTATTAATGCGTGCATCCGGCAGACCGGAAGCAAATGCTATTGCTAAAATGCAGGAGATTGTAAGTAATACAGCTACTTATCCGATTTTTACCAGCAATACTGAATCTGCTGTGATCCGCTACACGGCTACACCTCCATATACTTCTGCATTTTATGGCGGCCGGTTAATTGATTTTAATGGTGATAATGGTCTTACTGAATTCTTTATTAATACATTAAATAGCTGGAATGATCCGAGAAGGGCTAAGTGGGCGACTATTGACGGAGGCACCTATATTGGAATAGCTAGTGGTTATGTTCGCGGCAGTGTTCCGGAAAGAAGGTCTACCTATGTTGGTGACCTGATGAATGAGCCTTTGCTGGGTAATATTATTAATTATCCTGAGCTTCAGTTTATTTTGGCTGAGGCTGCATTGAAAGGCTATATAACCGGTGATGCAAAAGCCTATTATGAGAACGGGGTTATTAATGCGATCACTTTCTGGGGATTTACTCCGCCTGCTGATCAACTGAACAACCAGGACATTAAATGGAATGCTGCTGAAGATCTTAACATTAAAATGGAAAAGATCCACTTGCAGAAATATTATACGCTATTCTTTACTGATTTTCAGCAATGGTTTGAGTATAGAAGAACGGGGCACCCGAACTTACCAAAAGGAGACGGCCTGCAAAATGGAAAGCAAATGCCATCCAGGTTAGTATATCCGGTTTATGTACAGTCGCTAAATTCAAATTATAGTGCTGCGGTAAGTGTATTTGGCGCTGATGATCTGAATACAAAAGTGTGGTGGAATAAATAAGAACTATAGAAAATCAATTATGAAAAAGATATATTCAATTCTTGCCGTCCTTATCATCTTCGGTATGGTATTAAATGCATGCAAAAAGGATGTAAATCCTTCTTTAGGTACTCAAAACCCATTTGCTGCATTGTATGTAGTTAAGAACCTGTATAAAGGCTCGGATGTACAGCTCGATCCTTCTGCATTGGGCGGAGCCAATTTAACGGGTGGGGTGGTGATTTCGAACCTGATTGGAAAGAACTTCCCAAATGGCGGATTGATCATTCAAAATGCAAATCGCGGACAGATCCGTGGTATATTGATCGAACTTGGTGATGCAGCCATTCCTTTTGTTCCTGGCGATTCCCTGGTAGTTGATGTAACGGGCGGAACCTTAACTAAGGTTGGTAATTCGTTGCACCTGAAAGGGCTTTCCCTTGCCAGTATCAAAAAGATCAGCTCTAATAATGTACTAACGCCAAGAACTGTTGCCCTTGGTGCACTGGCTGCTGATTTTGGTCTTTATGAAAATACATTGCTTAAGTTAACAGCGGATACAAAACCGCTGCCTTTGACTGGTGAAACATATGCCGGTAATAAATTTCTTGATGATGGATCGAGTTCTATTGCACTTTATACTCAAGCTGATGCTCTTTTTGCAGGCAATTCATTGCCTGCCAGTGCGACCTATACCGTTATTCCTGTTTATGGTAATGAAACGGGTGGTTATGGTTCTGTACAACAGGTTAGGATTAGAACTGAAGCTGATGTAGAAAATGCCAGCGGACCGATCTATCCAAACTGGCCTGAAAGTTTTGAATCACCGGATGCTACGTTTAAGCCGTCGTACAATATGAATACTACTGCAGTTCCGGATAATAATGTGGAACTGAAAACCGGCAGCTGGAAATTGTTCCAGTCTATTCTTGCAAATACTGCTGGCAGGGACCGGATCAATGCTCCTGGTGCACAAGCAATCAGAATGCAGCAAAATCTTTCGGTGCCTGCTTTTGTACAGATGAACTTTGATCTGCAGAATGGTGCTTCGAAGGTTACTTTATGGCATGGCGCTTATTATACGGATGCGATCAGTACATTCAGATTGGAATATTCAACAGACGGTGGAACGACATGGCTTGCTGCTGGTGCGGATGTGAAATGTGCCAGCGGTGGTTCAAAACAAGAAACCTTCTTATTGAACATTAAAGGTAAAGTTAGGTTTAGGGTTAATAAATTAGGACTTGGAACTACCAGTGTTCCGAACATACTAAATGGAAGGATGTCTGTTGAAGATATTGCTATCTACTCCAATTAATTAAGTTATTGTAATGAACAGAAGGATTTTTATTCAAAGGTTAGGATTAATTACCGGAGGCGCATTCATTAGTCTGAAGACTAGCGCCTTCGGTTCTTTTGAACGATCAAAACAGATTAACGGGCGTGTATTGTCTGGCAATAAAGGTTTAGCAAATGTTGTTGTTTCTGACGGCTACTCTGTAGTGCTTACCGACGCCAAAGGAAATTATACGTTGAATACCGACGACCTGGCCCTAACTATTTTTATTAGCACGCCTGCCGGCTATGAATTTAAAACGGATTACCAAACGGTAGCCAAGCAATATGAAAAACTTGGCAGTCGTACTGAATACACATTTAACCTGGTGCCTTTAAAGAAAAGCGATACTAGGCACAATTTTATCATTTGGGCAGATCCGCAGGTAAAAAATAAAAAAGACGTTCAGCAGATGATGGATACTTCGGTTCCTGATGTGCAGCAATTGCTTAAAACGATGGATCCGGCGGTACCTGTTCACGGTATTTGTGTTGGGGATATTGTTTGGGACAATCATGCTTTGTTTGAAGATTATAATCTGGCGGTTGCCAGGATGGGCATTCCTTTTTTCCAGGCTCTTGGAAATCACGATATGGATTACAGAGCGGGTGGTGATGAGACATCTGACCGGACATTTAAAGAAATCTATGGCCCTACCTATTATTCGTTTAATCGTGGCAAGGCGCATTATGTGGTTTTAGATAATGTTAGGTATCTGGGTACTGAGCGCGATTACGACGGGTATATCAGCGAGCAGCAATTGGCATGGCTTAAAGAAGATCTGAAATACGTTAAAAAAGATCAGCTGGTTATTATTTGTCTCCATATTCCGGTATATAATGGGGTAAAGAACAATACGGCTTTGTACGCGCTGTTAACGGAACATAAAAATGTTCATATCATGTCCGGGCACACACATTATAATGCCAATTCTATAAATGACGGGATCTTTGAGCATAATCATGGTACTGTTTGCGGTGCATGGTGGACTGGCCCGGTCTGTAGCGATGGTACACCCAGAGGTTATGGCGTTTATGAGGTGAATGGCAATAAACTGAGCTGGTATTATAAGCCAACTGGACAGGACAGGAACAACCAGATGCGGATTTATGTGGACGAGCTGACAAATCAAAAGCGTTTAATTGCCAATGTTTGGAACTGGGACCCGGAATGGAAAGTAGAATATTTTTTAGACGATAAGCCTATGGGGAGCCTTGAACAGCAGGAAGGATATGATCCTTTGACGGTTACTTTATATAAAGGGGATCAACTGCCAAAAGGAAGGGTATTTGTTGAACCTCATCAGATGGATCATCTTTTTATGGCTCATTTTAGTCCTTCGGTTAAAAAGGTGAAAGTAGTAGTTACTGATCGTTTTGGACACAAGTATGCAGAAACAGTAGGATCTTAAATGTATAGTATGAAAGCGTTATTTTGTTTTAGTGCCCTGGTTTTATTGGGTTTTTACGGATGTAATACCGTAAAAAATTCAACTGGAAATACGTCTGCGGCCGGATTTCCGGAATTTAGTACGGAAGGCCATAGAGGAGGGAGGGGCCTGATGCCTGAAAATACAATTCTGGCTATGCGAAAGGCAATAGATCTTGGTGTTACTACACTGGAAATGGATACCCACATTACCAAAGATAATGAGGTAGTGGTTACGCATGATGATTACCTGAGCCCTGCTTTTATGCAAACTCCTGATGGTAGGGAGATCCCTCAAAGTGACGCTAAAAAATATGTGATCTATCAGATGGACTATGGAATGCTTAAGCAATTTGATCTGGGTTCTAAATACTACAGTAATTTTCCTGATCAGAAGAAAATCAAAACGTATATACCACGGTTGGCTGATCTGATAGATTCTGTACAATTATATGCTAAAGGTAAAAAGCAGTTTTTTTATAATATTGAAACCAAATGCAGCGATAAGAGTGATGGCGTACTGCATCCTGATCCGGAAAAGTTTGTGAAATTATTGATGGATGTTATTGAGCAGAAGAAGATCACCCCTTATGTTGTGATCCAGTCGTTCGATAAAAGAACGATACAGATCATTCATCAAAAATATCCGCAGGTGCGCACTTCTTATTTGATTGATAATAAGAAAAGCTTTGAAGAAAATATTAAAGACCTGGGATATGATCCATTTATTTATAGTCCGGCTTTCAAATTGGTAACTGCTGATCTGGTAAAAAAATGCCATGACAGGGGGATTAGGATCATTCCCTGGACAGTGAATACCAAAGAAGATATTGCGGGTTTAAAGCTATTGAGTGTAGATGGTATTATCTCTGACTACCCGAACCTGCTAGTGAATTAATGCTGATCTGACCCATCCGTTTATAAAGTTTTTAACCGTATCGATTAACCAAATATTATGAGTTTTAGTTTATTTAAGCCCGCTCCGCACCAACCGCTTTTACCTGCCGATCGTATTGATCCTGAATATAAGGCACGACGGTTAAAGGTGTTTTTGGGCATATTTTTGGGTTATGCCGGGTATTACCTGGTCCGCAAAAATTTCTCTTTGGCTATGCCTGATCTAATCGATCAGGGATTTAATAAAGCCCAGCTGGGCTTTGCGCTATCCGGGGTTTCTATAGCCTATGGCTTAAGTAAGTTTTTAATGGGTAATGTTTCTGACCGAAGTAATGCGAGGAACTTTTTAACCATTGGGCTGGTCCTGTCAGCCTTTACCATGATCTTTATGGGTATTTTTCCATTTGCAACATCTTCTATTGCCATCATGTTTATCTTATTATTTATAAACGGATGGTTTCAGGGAATGGGCTGGCCTCCATGTGGAAGGGTTGTTGTGCATTGGTATTCTGTAAAGGAACGCGGTACGATGATGTCGATTTGGAATGTTGCACATAATGTTGGCGGTGGTTTGGTTGGACCTATTGCGATTTTGGCAATTGAGATCTTTGCTGACTGGCACAGTAAGTTTTATTTTCCAGGGATCATTGCTTTATTTTTTGCGCTGATTGCCTACATATTGGTGAGAGATACGCCACAATCGTGCGGGTTACCTCCTATTGAAGCGTACAAAAATGACTACCCTAAAAATTACTCTGCAGATCAGGAGAAAGAATTGTCTGCCAGGGAAATTTTCTTTAAATATATTTTTAACAACAGGATCTTATGGTACATCGCCTTTGCAAATGCTTTTGTTTATTTAGTACGTTATGGTATTCTGGATTGGGCACCGACCTTTCTTGAAGAGGCAAAGGGATTTTCTTTAAAGGAATCGGGCTGGGCTTATTTTCTATATGAATATGCGGGCATACCCGGCACGTTATTGTGCGGATTGATCAGTGATAAGGTATTTAAAGGCAGAAGGGCCCCTGCAACGATTATTTACATGATCCTGGTTCTTATTGCCGTTTTGGTTTATTGGAAAAATCCTCCCGGAAACATTTGGATTGATAATGTTGCCTTAATTTCGATAGGCTTTTTAATTTACGGTCCTGTTATGCTTATTGGCGTTCAGGCATTGGATCTGGTTCCTAAAAAAGCTGCTGGTACTGCTGCCGGGCTAACCGGTTTATTTGGTTACATGGGTGGTGCTTTATTTGCAAATATTGCCATTGGTTATGTGGTTGATGCCTATGGTTGGGATGGTGGCTTTGAAGTGATTGTTGCCGCATGTGTTCTGGCCATATTCTTTACCGCTTTAACCTGGAACAGAGAAAAGAAAAACCTATTGGGATAACTATACAGAATGACATATTGTTGGAATTTACCGGATCCGGTTCAAAATTATTACCTCATGAAAACTAAGTTTAGCAACGCTGCTGCTTTATTAGGTCTGATCTTTGTTTTTGCGCTCCCTTTACATGCGCAGGAGATTAAATATGATACGACTTACCGGCCTGCCAGATACAAGGAACTGGTGACTAAGTTTAAAGCTGATAGGAGGTCTAAAAAGGATATCGTTTTTTTAGGAAACAGTATTACTGCAGGTACCGATTGGGGTAAGCTACTAAACCTGCCGGAGGCGAAGAACCGTGGAATATCCGGAGATATTACTTTTGGTGTTTTAGAGCGCCTGGATGATGTAATATATGGCAAGCCTTCTAAAATATTCATCCTGATCGGGATTAATGACATTTCCAGAAATATACCGGATAGTATTATTTTAAGAAATTATAAAACGATGATCAGCAGGATCCGAAAAGGCGCTAAAAGGACAGAGATCTTCTTTTATACCTTACTGCCCGTAAACAGTTCTTTTGGCAAGTTTAAAAACCACTATGGAAAGGATGAACATATTCTATGGTTGAATGAACAAATTAGAATGCTGGAGGCGGGGAAAGTGAAGGTTATTGACCTATATCCAAAGTTTCTGGATCCAAATAACCATTTGATGGAGAACCTAACGAAAGATGGTTTACATTTAAACGAAGAAGGATACCAAGTTTGGGCTGGGATTCTTAAAAATGGAGGTTATTTAAAATAACTGCACCGCTATGATTTGTAAATTTATTTGTAGTAATTGTATTGCTACAAATAATCATACTTCAATGAAACACTTTTTCTTTTTAATGCTTTGCTCATTTCAGGCTGCTTTTTTGTTTGCACAGCAAGATTTGCCTGGTGCCAGGATCCATAATCCTCCTGCTCCTTTATTTCGTGATCCTGTTTTTGATGGTGCCGCTGATCCTGTTGTGGTATGGAACAGGGAGGAGCAGAGTTGGTGGATGCTATATACCCAGCGAAGGGCAAATGTAGAAACCCCTGGTGTGGCCTATTGTTATGGTAATGATATTGGTATTGCATCTTCTAAAGATCATGGTCAGACCTGGGCATATCGCGGTGTATTGAACCTTGATTTTGAAAAAGGGAAAAATACCTTCTGGGCTCCTGACATCGTTTACGATAAAGGAACCTATCACATGTTTGTTGTTTATATTCAAGGTGTATACAGCAAATGGGCAGGTAATGCCAAGCTTATTCATTATACAAGCAAGAACCTTTGGGACTGGAAATTCATTGGATATCTCAACACTCCTAAAAGTAATATCATTGATGCTACACTGATGCAGATGCCAGATGATAAATGGCGGATCTGGTACAAAGGGGAGGGTAGTGTAACCATGACGGGAGAAAGTGCAGATCTTTTTAAATGGACATTTTCAGATAAACCCGCAATTGGAAAGCCTGAGCATGAAGGGCCAAAAGCTTTTCGTTTTGCCGGCCAGTATTGGATGCTTACTGATGAGTGGAAGGGGATGCGGGTACATCGCTCTGATGATGCAAATGTATGGAATAGACAAGGGCTGATTTTGGACAAGCCTTCTAAAAGGCGTGAGGATGGCCCCACTGGTGCCCACGGTGATGTGGTTGTTGTGGGTGATAAAGCCTATGTCTTTTATTTCACACATCCGGAGCGTAAATCTCATGGTGATGCTCCTGAAAATAACCAGGGCATCATTCCGTTCGGGTTGCGGAGATCGTCAATCCAGGTAGCTGAACTGATATTTAAAGACGGGACTTTGGTTTGCGATAGAGACAACCCGTTTGATTTCTGGCTGCCAGGTCTATAACAGATCAGGAATATGCCGCAGAAACTTTCCTGGTAAAGGTACAGGAAGATTTGTTGATGTATTTGTTCTCTATGTAGGCCTCTTTACCAAGTCTTCTCAGCGTTTTATAATGAGATACGAGTGCTGCTCCGAAAGTTGGGCTTTCAATATAAGGAAGCCCGAACTCTAATGCTGTTTCTTTGACAATGGATCCGATGGCGGGATAGTGGATGTGGCATACTTTAGGGAAAAGGTGGTGCTCAATTTGGCGGTTTAATCCACCGCAAAAGAATGCAGCCATTTTACTGTCGACCGCAAAGTTAGCTGTTGTGTTCATTTGGTGGGCTGCCCATGCTTCTTCTATATTGCCCTGTTCATCAGGAAATGGAAAACTTGTACCTTCCACTACGTGCGCAAGCTGAAATACCAGGCCTAATACCAATCCTTGTGTAAACTGCATCGCTAAAAATCCGATGAGAAATTGCCATATGGTTATATCCATCACCCATAATGGCAGGCCAATAAAGAGGAAGTAATAAATACCTTTATAAAAGAACAGCTTAAAGTATTCTATTTTTGGGTGTACAGATATATGTTCACCGATTTTCTTTTGGAAGAATTTTTTATAGTCTTTTCTGAAGACCCAGGAAAGCATGGCAAAGCTGTATAGGCCAAACGCATAGATATGCTGATAGCGCTGAATTTTATTTACGACCTCAGATTCTGAAAAACGGATCAGTCCCGGGGCAACATCAATATCTTCATCGTGACCTGCAATATTGGTGTAGGTATGATGTACAATATTATGGCAAATGTTCCAAACATATGGACTTGCTCCGATCAGATTAAAGACAAAGCTAAATACTGCATTTACATTTTGATTTTTTGAAAATGCCTTATGAATTGCATCATGGCAGACGTTAAACCCAACAAATGCCCCAAACATACCCAGGATACAAGAAAGCAATAGCATTACCGGCATACTTAAAGTACCGAGTAATATCAATAAATAAAGACCGGTTAAGGTAGTTAAGAAAAAGAATGCCTTAAACCACATGGCTGAATTGGCATATACTGATAATTTGTTCCCGCTAAAATATAAATCAACTCTCTTGCGCACGGTTGCATAAAATGCAGATTTATTTGCATTTGTAAACTTGACCTTTTTAGCCATATCTTGTTTAATTCCTTGATGGCTAATTTACCCCCAGTGATAAGTAGCGAATGTAATGAATTTATGACCATATAATTTACGTGTCATATTATTATTTAGTTACGAAGTTGCTTTAAGTTCAGATGTTCCTTATTTATTGTGTTAAATGTGGATTGTTATACGAGCCATTATGGGATGTGGATAACGCATTTCTTCTAAAAGAACAGATTTTATTTTAAAATAAAATGACTATTTTTACAGCCCGCTTATGGAACAGATAAAAACATCATTTGATTTTGAAAAGCCTTTAGCTGAACTTGTACAGCAAATAGAAAAGGTTAAACAGGTTGCCGATAAAACAAAAGTAGATATGTCTTCTACCCTGGCAGAACTCGGAGAGAAATTGGTTCAAACCCAGGAGACACTTTACAGCAATCTTACCGGATGGCAAAAGGTTCAAATGTCAAGGCATTCTGAGCGGCCTCAAACATTAGACTATATCAGTATGATCTGCGACGATTTTATCGAAATGCATGGTGATCGTACCGTAAAAGATGATAAAGCAATTATTGGGGGTTTTGCTACGATTGATGGACAAACGGTTATGATTATTGGTCATCAGAAAGGGAAAAATACCAAAGAGCGCCAGTATCGCAATTTTGGGATGGCAAATCCTGAAGGATACAGAAAGGCGCTTCGCCTGATGAGACTTGCGGAGAAATTTAACAAGCCTGTAATTTCTTTTATTGACACGATGGGCGCATATCCCGGACTGGAAGCTGAAGAACGCGGACAAGGGGAGGCTATTGCCAGGAACTTACTGGAGATGTCTATCTTAAAAGTTCCTATTCTATGCTTTGTTGTTGGAGAAGGTGCTTCTGGTGGTGCCTTAGGTATTGGGATTGGTGATAAAGTATATATGCTTGAACATACCTGGTATTCTGTGATCTCTCCTGAGTCTTGTTCTTCTATATTATGGAGAAGCTGGGATTATAAAGAAAGAGCTGCAGAATGCTTAAAGCTTACTTCTGACGATATGTTTAATAATAAGCTGATTGATGGGATCATTAAAGAACCTTTAGGCGGTGCACATCAGAATCCTGAATTGATGGCTGCTACTGTTAAAGAACAGATCCTGAAAGACCTGAAGGAACTTAAGAAAGAAAAAACAGAGAAAATGATTGCCACACGAATTGATAAATTTTGCGCAATGGGCGTAGTGGTTGAATCATAAATAATATCTATATAAAAATAAAGGCCTGCAATTCATTTTGCAGGCCTTTATTTTTATAGGATGGTTTGGAATTACTGTTGCGGGAAGTATTGCGAGAACCTCGCTTCCAGTGCTCCGTATTGATTGCTTAATTTCTGACTTAATGCGGGTTGCTTATAGGTCTCCGCTGTTTTTGCCATTCTGGCCAGGAACATCATTCCTAACTGTACATTCTGGCCGCCTGTAAAGCTGTTTTTGCTTTTAGATACATCAGCAAGGTAGGTTAACTCCTTTTGTATGTAAGCTGCAGATTTTTCCATTAATGCATTGGCTCTTTTGGGATCATTTAAGATATAAAGGTTTTCTGCCATAAAATAAGCACCCATTGTAGAGCGCATTCCATAAAACTTTTCAGGCATAACTTCAAAATATCGGTTTACTACTTTTTTAGCGTCTTCAGTCCGGCCTTCCTTAAGTAATCCTGAGATCGTATTGTTAAATACGTTAGAGAAGATAGAGATATCATCAGCAGATTGCGTATCCAGGTAAGTCGCATTTTTCACGTTACCCCATACAAATTTGTTCATTACATTATTATATAAAGCAGGCGTATTTAGCAATTCAGCATTTTCTGCTGCTGCGGATGTGTCTGCTTTAAATGGCATCAAATGTAATGCAAGGCCTTCATTATACAAGTATTTATCCAGACCAATGTATTGTTCTGAAGGAACTGTACTTGCAAAATAAACTGGTCTTTTCCAATCGTTATGAACCAGGATATCTAATAAGGCCAAATTGCCTTTTGTGAGATAGTTTTTATTATATGTCCATTCAATAGATGGTACGATCTTAGCAGAATCAGTAATACTTACTCCTCCATTTTTAATTACATCTTCACGATTGATGGTTAGTTTGAAGTTTTTAGTAGGCAGGAAGTTCATCTTCTTGTCACCCTGTGATGAAGATAATTTATCATCATCATTATCAGATAAAAGAATTCCTAATATGGTACTTAGTTCTACAGGACCAGCAACTTTCATATCCTGATAATACATCACATCTCTTACACCCTGAACGTATTGTGATTCATTCATGGAAATTGGTAATGGTTCAGATTCATTCTGCTTGCGCTTCATTCCATTGATATACCAATCTGTATCGAATAAGCTAAGGTTTACCAGGCGAATATCTGGTCTGATATTTTCTACCTCCTGGGCATACCATAGTGGATAGGTGTCATTATCTCCATAAGTAAACAGGATGGCATTTGGTGCGCAGGATTGTAAATAATCTACAGCAATATCGTGTGGTACCAATTTAGTTGAACGATCATGATCATCCCATCCCTGGGCAGCCATAAGAACAGGAGCTGCAAATAAGCTGATCACTGTTGCGCCAATAGCTGCATTAGCCGGGTTTATTTTCTTAGACAGCCATTCACGGATGGCCAGTACGCCAAGTCCTATCCAAATGGCGAAGGCATAAAATGATCCTGCATAGGCATAATCACGTTCTCTTGGTTCCATTGGTTTTTGATTCAGGTACAGAACGATGGCCATTCCTGTAAAGAAGAATAACAGCGTTACAATCCCTGCATCTTTTTGGTTGCGTTTAAAGTGCCATATAGCACCTAACAAACCGAGAATAAGCGGCAAGAAGAAGAATCTGTTATATGCATTACTGTCAACAATGGAAGGCGGCAGGTTTGTTTGATCACCTAAAAGAAGCGCATCTATTGGCTTAATACCACTTAACCATTGTCCTTCATAAAGACTTCCTTGTCCCTGGTCGTCATTTTGACGTCCTACAAAGTTCCAGAAGAAGTACCGCATATACATCTGTCCGGTTTGGTACTTAAAGAAAAAGACAATGTTATCAAAAAGTGTGGGGAACTGGGTATCGTCCAGCCCTACCATATCCTTATAGTAACCTATATGTCTTGCATCATCGCTGTACATCCGTGGGAACGGAGTCGTTTTGTCATATTCATAATCGGTCTTTTTACCAGCTTCTTCATATTTCTCTGCGCCTTTTCTATATAAGGTCTTACCCTCTTTATAGTTTACAGCCTGTGAATTATAATTAGGGCCAAATAATAAAGGCCTGTCACCGTATTGTTCCCTGTTCAGGTATCCTAAAAAGGAGAATGCATTATCCGGATCACTATTGTTTAAGTTTGGATCTGCTTTGGCGCGAATGATGATCATCGCAAATGAGCCATAACCAAATATGATCAGAACTGTAGAAAGTAAGGCCAGGTTAAGGATTTTTTTCTGATGTTTTATAGAATAGCGGATTGCCAATACCATGGCCGTAATCAGCAATATAGCGAAGAAAATAACGCCTGATCCAAATCCCATTCCAAGGGTATTTACAAAGAACAGGTCAAAATATGCTCCAAAGGAAACCAGGTATTGTATAATTCCATATTGAATAACAGCCAGTATTAAAACGCCGACTACTGCTGTTTTAAAAATACCGGAGGTTGTTGCTTTATTTGTTTTCTTGAAATAATAAACAAAGGCAATGGCCGGTATGGTCAATAAGTTTAGTAAGTGAATACCTATTGATAGCCCCATTATATAAGCGATGAACAATAACCAGCGATCTGCACGTGGTTCATCAGCTACAGCTTCCCACTTTAAAATAGCCCAAAAAACAATTGCAGTGAATAGGGAAGAAAGTGCATATACTTCAGACTCTACTGCCGAGAACCAAAAGCTATCAGAAAATGTGTAGGCTAAAGCACCTACTGCACCTGCTCCAATAATGGAGATCAGATTAGATTTTGTTACTTCTTCATTCTCTTTTACCAATACTTTTTTAGCAAGGGCGGTAATTGTCCAGAATAGGAACAGGATTGTAGCACCACTGGCAATTGCAGAGCCTACGTTCATGAAATAAGCTATTTTAGCCGGATCTCCAAAAGCCATTAAAGAGAAGAAACGCTGGATCATTAAGAATAAGGGGGCACCAGGCTGATGCACTACCTGCATTTTAAATGCGGAAGCAATGAACTCTCCACAATCCCAGAAACTTACTGAAGGTTCTAATGTTAATATATAGGTTAATGTAGCAATGGCAAAGCAAAGCCAGCCGGTAATGTTATTGATTTTTGAATAATTCATTTCTTTTTCAAGTGGTGATTAATATTTAAGGCTATTAATTGCAGCCGAAAATAAAGAATAAGATTGATAATCGCATAAACTAATCCTTAGTTTAACACTTTTAAACGCGACAAAAAGCGGGCTGTTCATAACATCTGCTTTATTTTTTAATTTAAACTCCTGGAAAGGTAATTTATTGAATTTTATAACAGGCTGATTTAGTGTGGTTATTTTAACTAATGCCAGACCTGTTCTAAATTATTTTATATTTTTTCTTCTTTGGTCTTGCAGAAGTGAAAAATCTGCGTAAATTTGCATTCCATTTCAAAGCAACCCTTTGACGGAAGATTGCCCGATAGTATAAAGGTAGTACAACGGTTTTTGGTACCGTTTGTCTAGGTTCGAATCCTGGTCGGGCAACTAAACAATATTCGGATTGTGAACATAAAACACAATCCGATTTTATTTTAACCAGCATTGATACCCGTATAATCATGCCACTGCAATTTAACCCAGTTAAACTTTTTGCTGGAACCGGTACTAAAGCCTTAGCACATAAAATTGCCGATAGTTACGGTAAACCACTTGGTAATGTAACCCTTAGCAGGTTTAGTGATGGTGAGTTTCAACCATCATATGATGAAACAGTGCGTGGTTGCGATGTTTTTCTAATCCAATCTACTTACCAGCCTTCTGACAACTTAATGGAGTTATTATTAATGATTGATGCTGCAAAAAGAGCATCTGCGCATTATATAACTGCTGTAGTTCCCTATTATGGTTTGGCAAGACAGGATAGAAAAGATAAACCGCGTGTGGCAATAGGTGCCAAGCTGGTTGCAAACCTCTTAAAATCTGCAGGGATTCACCGCATTATGACGATGGACTTGCATGCCGCACAAATACAGGGATTTTTCGACATTCCTGTAGATCATCTTGATGGTTCTGTAATCTTTGTTCCTTACATTAAAAGTCTTGGACTGGAGAATTTAACCATTGCATCACCAGATATGGGCGGCTCTTACCGGGCACGTACGTTTGCTAAATTCTTCAATGCTGAAGTAGTAATCTGTGATAAAAGGCGTAAGCGTGCAAATGAGATTGAATCCATGTCTATTATTGGTGATGTTGTTGGATTGGACGTTGTGCTGATCGATGATATTTGCGATACTGCAGGAACATTAGCCAAAGCAGCAGCTTTGATCATGGAAAAAGGTGCGAAGAGTGTTCGTGCCGTTTGTACACATCCTGTTTTATCAGGAAAGGCATATGAGACCATAGAAAATTCTATGCTTACTGAACTGATCGTAACGGATACGATTCCTTTGAAGCAGGAAAGTTCAAAGATTAGGGTATTAAGTACTGCCCCGCTTTTTGCAAAGGCCATTGCCAATGTAAATGAACATGGGTCTATTAGTGACCTTTTTAACGTTTAATATTAATAATTACACATAAGAGGCCATTAGGCTTCTAACATTTAAACAACAAAAAATGAAAACAATCGCAATTAGCGGTTCTCCAAGAGAGAACGTAGGGAAACGCGATGCTAAAGAGCTTCGCTATGAAGGCAAAGTTCCTGCAGTATTGTACGGTGGTAAAGAACAAGCACATTTTGCTGTGATTACAACTGAATTGAAGGATGCTATTTACACACCAGAAGCAAACTTTATTGAAATTGATATTAATGGTTCAAAAACAAAAGCCATTATCAAAGAATTACAATTTCATCCATTAACTGACTTATTGTTACACGTTGATTTTCTTCAATTATTTGACGATAAAGAAATCATCATGGAAATTCCTATTAAATTAGCCGGAACTTCTCCAGGTGTTAAAATGGGTGGTAAACTGGTTCAAAAACTGCGCAAGCTTCGTGTTAAAGCATTCCCTAAAGATATGCCTCAAACAGTTGAAGTAAGCATTGCAAAATTAGAAGTTGGTAACTTGTTCCGCGTACGTGACCTTGCAAAAGGTGACTATGTGATCACAAACACTCCTGAAGATACTATCGTATCTGTAGGTATGTCAAGAGCTTTAAAACAAGCAGAACAAATAGCTGGTAAGAAATAATTTTCAAATTAGTTTAGTATTAAAAAGCAGTACCGATATACCGGTACTGCTTTTTTTGTGGATTTAATGGAACACCGCTTCATTACCGGCTAAACTATTATATTTGTAATGAAATGAAATATTTAATTGTCGGTTTAGGAAACATCGGGCCTGAATATGCTTTTACCAGGCATAATATTGGGTTTATCATCGCTGATGAGCTGGTTAAGCAATTTGATGGAAGTTTTTCTAATCTAAGATTGGCCTATTATTCAGAAATTTCTTTTAAAGGAAATAAGCTATATGTGATTAAGCCCACAACCTATATGAACCTGAGCGGGAAAGCCGTAAATTACTGGATGCAGGAATTGCGGATCCCTATTGAAAATGTATTGGTTATTGTTGACGATCTTGCTTTACCACTGGGTAAACTGCGGTTAAAACTTCAAGGCAGCAGCGCAGGGCACAATGGTTTAAAAAGTATTGAAGGACTTTGCGGCGGACAGGGTTACCCCCGTTTGCGATTTGGAATTAGTGATAATTTTGCAAAAGGAAGACAGGTTGATTATGTTCTCGACACTTTTGACAAAGATGAATTACCTGAGTTACCAGCTCTTATTGATAAAAGTATAGAATTGATTAAAAGCTTTGTTACCATAGGGCCAGCTAAAACCATGACTGCCTTTAATCAGTAGTCGTATACCTGGCGATTTTTTGATGCAGTACCTCCAGATCAAATGGTTTACTGATCACATCATTGGCTCCTGCATTTATCGCAGTCTTCTTATCATTTTCCATTACAGCCGCAGAGAATGTGATGATTGGTATATTTTCTTTTCCTGGTGCGTAGCCATCTCTGATCAATTTAATAGCATCCAGGCCATTCATTACGGGCATAAATGTATCCATTAGAATGAGGTTGTAATCATTGATCCTGATCTGTTCTATGGCATCCTTGCCATTCTCAACTACGTCGGTATCGATCATCCACTCATTCAGAATTTTCACAATCAAGAATTTATTAATTGGATTATCTTCGGCTACCAGGATCTTTAAATTGTTAAAGGGGGTAAGTTTTTCCTTTTGTGTTTCTACAGCTACCGGGGTATTCTCTTCTTTAACCACTTCGTACCAATTTGAGAAGCAGAACGTACTGCCTTTACATTCTTCACTAGATACTTCTAAAACCCCTCCTTTTAACTTGGCCAGATTTTTTACTATAGATAAGCCCAATCCTGTTCCGCCAAATTTTACGGTAGTTTGCTCGTCTGCCTGTTCAAAAGTTTCAAAGATCTTTTCAATATTTTCTTTTGCTATTCCTATTCCTGTATCAATGATAGAAAACCTGATGTGTGCATTGTTTCCTTTGGTATCTAAGATCTCAACCTTTAATGTTACACTTCCTTCTGTAGTAAACTTAATTGCGTTTCCTATGAGGTTCATTAAGATCTGATTGAGACGTAATGAATCGGCAAGTACATGCTTCGGAAGATTGGAGTCTAAATCTGTCTTTAATGCTAATTTTTTCTCTTTAGCCCTTATGCGGAGCAGGTTTATCACGGAGTAACATAGACTGGAAAGATCCGTTTCTGTCCGGTTGATCTTGAATTTTCCGGCTTCTATTTTAGACAGATCCAGGATATCATTAATTACGCCAAGTAACGAATTGGAAGAGATCTCAAGGAGACTAACCATTTCCTTTTGTTCAGCACTTAAGCCGGTTTTTTCTAATAGATGTGCGATCCCAATTATTCCATTAATGGGGGTTCTTATTTCATGGCTCATATTGGCAAGGAAATTTTCCTTAATTCTTTTACCTTGCTCTGCGAGTTCCTTTGCTTTTATAAGTTCTTTCTGATAAGCTTCAAGCTGTGTATTCTTACTCTTAAGGTCGCGTTGGTTTCTAACAAATTGTATAAATGAATCTACCTTTGCAGAAGTTACAAATGGATCTAAAGGTTTATACAGATAATCAACAGCTCCGGTATTTAAGCCTTTAACAGCATATTTAGTTTCTTTGGATATTGCAGTTACAAATATGATCAGAATGTCTTTTGTGCGCGGATTACTTTTGAGGATCTCTACCAGTTCAAAGCCATCCATTTCTGGCATTTGAACATCAACAAGTGCAATTGCTATATCCATTTCCCAGGAGATGCGGAGTGCTTCATTGGGGTTGGTTGTAGTGATCAGATCAATGTCTGGTCTTTGCAAAAGTGCTTCAAGGGCAATTATATTCTCGGGTCTGTCATCAACAATTAATATGTTAATTTTTTCCATATGTGTTGTTATCCGTTTTATGGCCCTTAGGCGATTTTTTGGTAAATATTATTTTTTTTATCTATTACTTTAAAACGGCCTAATTCTGTGCTTCTCAGGGTTTCTTTAGAGCCAAGGCACAAAAATCCGAAGTTAGCCAAACTATTGTAAAATAGTTCGATTACTTTTTTTTGGAGATCCGGGTTAAAATAGATCAGCACATTACGGCATGAAATGATCTGAAATTCATTAAATACACTATCCGATGCAAGATTATGCACAGAGAAAAGCACATTCTTTCTTAAAGAATGATTAATTCTTGCTGCATCATATCTGGCTGTATAGTAATTTGCCAATGTATTTTTTGAACCTGTATTCTGGTAATTTTCAGAATATTGTTTCATCTTCTGCAGGTCGTAAATTCCATTTCTTGCGTGTTCCAATACATCTACATTAATATCTGTTCCATAGAAGAAGGATCTATCATATAGATTTTCTTCTGAGAATAAGATTGCAAATGAGTAAAGTTCTTCACCCGTTGAACACCCGGCATTCCAAATCTTTATGCGCTGATATGACCTTAAGTAGGGTATCACATGATTTGAAATAGACTTATAAAACTCTGGATCCCTAAACATTTCGGTTACATTCACTGTAATTTCAATTAAGAAGGATTCAAAGTAATCGTGGTCATTTGTGAGTAAGGTACGTAAATCAAAAAGGCTTAGTTTTTGCAATTGCATGATTCTTGTTACCCTTCGTTTTAAGGATGCGGCAGAGTAATCACTGAAATCGAAACCATGAAGATTTTTGACAAGATCTATCAGGCTTTCCAGATCCTGATAGGTAATGTTTTCGGGACTTTGATTATTCATACTAACTTAACCAGACTCTTAACATGGATAATAGTTTATCTATATCTACCGGTTTGGAAACGTAGTCATTTGCTCCGGCCTCTATACATTTTTCCCGGTCATTTTTCATTGCTTTTGCAGTAAGTGCAATGATGGGTAATTTTGCAAAGCGCTTTTCTTGTCTAATTGCACGCATGGCTTCATATCCGTCCATTTCTGGCATCATAATATCCATCAGTACCAGGTCTATTTTCCCCGGATCTGTTAATTTTTCTATTGCCTCTCTTCCATTGTTGGCAATTATGATGTTCATATCGTATACCTGCAAGGCGCTGGATAAAGCGAATATATTACGCATATCATCATCAGCAATTAAGATGTTTTTACCTTTTAATGCTTTCTCTATTGTTGAAACGGACTTTATGGGTGTGCTGTTTTTTGCTGCATCAAAGGTTTTCTGATTTTGCTGTTTTAGCTTATTCATGAAAAGGCTTACTTCATCTATCAACCTATCGTTTGATTTGTTGGTTTTAAGTACCATTGCCTCTGTATATTTCATGATATGGGACATCTTGTCCTGATCAAGTTCCATTGCTGTGTTTATAATTACGGGAACATGGGTGAGTTCTGGCTGTGATTTTATTTGATCAAGCAATTCAAAACCTGAAATATCAGGAAGCTTTAAGTCCAGGATGATACAGTCGAAAGTTTGCTCAGATAGTAATGCCAATGCTTCTTTACCGGTAAAGGCCTGTTTCACTTCGACCCCTTTGGAAATAAGCTGCTCTGTTAGTAATTTGCTCTGCAATTCCTGATCTTCAATTAGAAGTACCGTGTTGAAATTGTATTTTAAATAAGCGGCACTTAGCAGGTCAAAAGCTTCATCCAGTTTATCTTTTTCAATTGGTTTTCTAAGAAAGCCTATTGCACCTTCTTCTTTTGCCTGATCGTCTTTGATATTGCCTGCAGACATCATGTGCACAGGAATATGTTTGGTTCTGGGATCTGATTTTAACTTCTTAAGGATTTGCCACCCATCCATTACCGGAAGCATCACATCCAGCACAATGGCATCTGGAATTGTATTTATGGCCATTTCTAATCCAACATCGCCGCTATAGGCCAATATTGGATTGAAACCTTTTTCCAGTGCATAATCATTAAGAACATCTGCAAAAACCTCATCATCTTCAATGATCAGCAAGGTTTGTACTGTTGTTTTCTTAACTGGTGCCTTTGCAGGTTCAGGTTCCACCGTTTTATGTTCCAGATCATGAGCCTTATTTTCTGATGAAGGCTGAACGATTTCGCCGGTATTGTTTTCTGGTAAAAATAGCGTAAAGGTACTGCCGATGTTGGATTCACTTTGTACTTGTATTTCGCCACCTAATATATAGGCTAGTTCTTTACTTATAGACAGGCCTAATCCTGTGCCGCCGTACTTTCTGCTGGTGGATCCATCTGCTTGCTGGAATGCTTCAAAGATCAGTTTTTGCTTTTCTTCCGGGATACCTATTCCAGAATCTTTTACTGAAATTGCCAATATGTTTTTGTTATTTACTTTGAGCTGGTCAGCATAAAATATGGTGTTGTGATCTGCTAAGCTTATTTCGAGGGTAATCTCTCCATGTTCAGGAGTGAATTTAAATGCATTTGACAATAGATTCTTTATAATCTGTTCAACACGCGATTGGTCGGATGTGATGAAGTCTGGAAGTTCTGAAGAGAGTATGGTGTTGAATTTTATCTTTTTGCTTCTGGCAAGTTCGGTAAATAAGGCTTCCATGTCCTGTTTAATTTCCAGTGGTTTGACAGGCTCAATGGTTAAGTCTACTTTACCGGATTCAATTTTTGACAGATCAAGAATATCATTAATGAGTGTGAGCAGGTCATTTCCAGCATTGTGTATAACCCCGGCATATTTGATCTGATCATCACTTAAATTCTCTGTTCTGTTTTCTTTTAATATCCGGGCAAGTATGAGGATGCTGTTCAATGGTGTTCTCAATTCGTGGCTCATATTGGCCAGGAACTCGGATTTATATTTACTGGATATTTCAAGTTCCTCTGCTTTGAGGCTCATTGCCTCCCGTGCCTGATTTACCAATATATTCCGCTCTTCCAGTTGCTGTGCTTTTTCTTCCAGCTCAGAATTGGTTTGGCGCAATTCTTCCTGCTGTACCCTTAATTCTTCTTCAGAAGCCTGCAGTTGTTCTGATTTAAACATCAGTTCTTCATTTGTAGTACGGAGCTCTTCCTGCTGGCTTTCCAGCTCTTCTGCTTGTTGCTGCGTCTGTTCAAACAGGTTTCTTAATATAACACGGGCAATGGCACTGTTTATACCAATACCAATATTTTCTGTAATTGAGTTAAGGAACATGAGTACAGCATCACTGGGTTGCTGAAGTAATCCCAATTCTATGACTGCAATGGTTTGGTTTTCTAATATTACGGGAAGTAAGAAGATGGAAGATGGAACTGTATTACCAAGTCCTGAATTGATCTTGATATAATCTGCAGGTATATTCTTTAACAGTTTATTTTGTTTTTCTGCTGCTGCTTGTCCAACCATTCCCTCTCCAAGGCGGTATTCTGTTCGTATGCTCTTTGCACTTTGATAGGCATAGCTACCCTCCATTTTGAACGACTTGTTGGTGTTGTTTGCAATAAATATTGCGCCAACAGGTGCATCAATATAGTTGCAGATCTGAGTAATGATATTTGTTGACAGCTGATCAATTTCCTGCTCTCCGCGCATTGTTTCATTGATTGCGGTAGTGCCTAATAACAACCAATTTTTTTGCTCATTATCTGCAGAGATCCTTGCCAGTTCCAGGTTGGATTCCCTGATTTGATTTTCTGTTAATTTTTGCTGATCAAATGTTCGTTTAATATAGGAGAATAAAAATAGGATTAAGCCAAATATAGTTAGCGAGCTAATCCATACGATCCACATACTTCTTGTGCTCCCTTGATCTGTAGCGGCTTTTCTTTTTTCTAATAATTGTAACTCAACATTAATGATCTTATTGCTGCTATCCAGCATTTTGTTTTTTAACTTCTGACCTTTACCATTTAAGATTCCTTTTGTTGCGGCCTCTTTGCTTACCATGGTATTTAAACGCAAAACCTCCCGCATATCAGCTATTTTTTGCGAAGCGTAAGCGTCCAGCGTATCTACGCGTTGAACCTGTACAGGATTATCTTTTACTAATTTTCTGAGGTCAGCAATAGTTGGGGAGATCTTATTTGCATTAGAATTGTATGAATCCAGAAAGATTTCATTTTGTGAAAGAATATATCCCCTTAAGCCTGTTTCTGAACTTAAAACCTGGGTTTCTATTTTTTGTGTGAGGTTAATCACCTCATAGGTGTGGCTTTGCCATTTGGCATCTGTTGCTAATGATTTTATACTTAAGTAAGAAGTAATCGCAGATAAAAGAACAAACAACAAGGATATTGTAAATCCTGTTAATACCTGCCGTTTAAAGGATAGTTTAAACATATGATCGTTAATAAGTCAGTGTAACAAAGTCCACAATATTAACAATAATATTTAATTAGAAGACCGCTTGGAAAAGATTTAACCGCTGATTAACAGAGGTCTTGCAAACACTGCGAATAAGTTGCTCCAATCGGAATAATTTGATCAGCTATCCAAATTTGTGTACGATCAAATTTGCTAATTTTATCTAATGCAACAATAAAGGCGCGATGTGTCCGGATAAATCTTTTTGCCGGAAGCAGTATAAGCATTTCATTTAATGGTACCCGTGTACTTAATAATTGATTACCGGTTAAGTGGATCCTTGTATAATTTCCTGAAGCCTCAATGTATAGGATATCTTCGTGTTGAACTTTGATCTGTTCATATCCATCCTTGATAAAGATGGAACTACTTTGTGTTTCTTCTGCTTTGTTTCTGAGATTATATAGCTCCTGAGCTTTATTGCACCCCTTTAGGAACCTGGATAATGAAAAAGGTTTTAGCAGGTAATCAATAGCATCGAGCTCAAAACTTCTTACTGCATGTTCTGAATACGCGGTAGTAAAAATTACCATTGGTGGATTGCTGAGGCTGTTTAAGAAGTCGATGCCATTAATATCAGGCATCTTAATATCCAGAAAGATCAGGTCTGTTTTATTGTGCTGCATAAAGGTTATGGCATCAAATGCGTTGGTAAATGCCGCTTTTAATTCAATAAAAGGTACTTTTGAAGCGTGAGACCTGATTACATCAAGCGCTATTGGCTCATCATCTATTGCAATGGCAATCATATAATAAAATTAGGAAATTTTGTCTAACTCGATGGTTAAATGGATGAAAAATTCTTTTGCATTTTCTCTGATGATCAGTTCATGGCGATTTGCATATTGTAAAGCCAGGCGTTGTTGAACATTTTGCAAACCTATACCGCTTTGTAACTTCTCAGGATCATTATCTACTTTTAAATGGATGCTGTTGTGCACATCAAAATACAGTTTTTTATCACTTATTTGTAGCGTTATTTTAATGTGAGAGGGATATTTTAAACTTATTCCATGTTTAAATGCATTTTCAACAAATGGGATCAGCAGCATTGGTGCTATTTCAAGATCTTGTGTTTGATCATCTATCTGGGTCTCTATCCTGATATCATCAGAAGTTGACGTTCTAAGTTTCTGAAGCACAATATAATTCTTCAGATAATCTATGTCACGTGTCAGCGCAATCTTATCTTCCATATTTTCCTGAAGCATAAAGCGCATCATATCTCCGAGTTTTTGTATTCCTTCTCCTGTGCGTTCCGCATTTTCCTGTAAAGCAGTACCGAATAATGTGTTTAATGCATTGAAGAGGAAATGGGGATTGATCTGTGATTTAAGGAAATTAAGATTTGCATCAGATTTGCCGAGTTCTGTTTTCAGGGTGATGATCTCTTCTACCTTTTTGTTATTCCTGTCTTTATAAATCCTCCATGATACGGGTAGGGTAATTAAGAGTTGTGTGAAGAAATTGCCGCCTACAGCGACCCCTATTACGGTTTCATTAAGGCCAAACATATATAGCGATTTAATGGTAACCGGCACGAATAACCCTGGAGGAATATCAAATGATCCAAAGGAGAAATTGTGTTCAGGAAGAATGAGGTACAGACTTGCAAGTATGGCAAGTGAGGATATGATCGAAATTACGATCATGTTTCCAAAATAGTGCATGAACTTCCATCTTTTGGACTTGGCCAGTGGGATCAGGTTATATACTGAATACAGGTAGATTAATATGGAGGAAGGTAAAACGAACAACAGGTATACTTTAAGAAGATGCGGTGTATTGAGAAATGAAAATGCGGTGATTAGGAGAATCCAGGAGGAAATTAGAAATGCGGCTTCTACGGATAAAGCATTCTCATTGTTCTTTTGATTTCTCATGAAAAGAATAGTTAGAATTTTTAAGGCAAGAAGGCAACTAAAATAGATCAATATGATGTCCATAAAAACGCAAACTAAAAGCAGCAGGAAGACAAACAGTATTTTATTTGATGCGCGCTTATCTTTCATCTCCAGTTCTGGTGTGACATAAAAACACAATAACAGGTAGATGATATATATAATCGAATAGTTGAAAAGAATGGGTATAAATGCACTGGTAACCTGGCTGAAATTGAACTGAGTAACCCCATTTATCTCAACTTTGCTGCTGATCGATGCGGATGGATTGGCATGAAATAATTCAGAAATAGAAAATAGAAAAGCGCATATCAGAAAGCCCGTTACGATCCAGAATTCTATTTTGTCTGACTCTTTTAATTTTATCATTTTATTTATGGTGTTTTGTTGATTTCTGATGCAATAGTACGAACCAATAGGATTTTAAATTTTAAAATGTGATGAAACGGTTAAAAAAAGTGATGAATAATCTTTTATTTTGCAGGCATGACCGTATATGGAATACCAAACTGCAATACTGTGAAAAAATCCATGACCTGGCTGGCTGATCATGGCTTTAAACCAGAATTTCATGATTTTAAAAAGAAAGGAATCACCAAAGAGAAATTAGATCTATGGTGCGATACCTTTGGCTGGGAAAATGTTCTGAACAAAAAAGGGACTACCTGGAGGAAACTAACGCCTGAAGAACAGGGTGAGGTAATCAATCAGGAAACTGCTGTGGTTGTTTTATTAAAGCATACAAGTGCCATCAAACGCCCGATAGTGGAAGTTGAAGGCCAGCCGGCGCTAATTAGCTTTAGTGAAGAACTTTATAAGAATATTTTGATCAAATAGCAATTGTTGATTTCACTCCATACTGCTGTTAAAGTATGTTAAATTGTAAACTAGTCTGTTTTAACTGCGTTACCTTTGAATATGCTTAAGAAGTTAATAGTCATACTTATATTGGGTTTTCCGCTTAGTTTATGGGCCCAGACTACCGTTTCTGGTATTGTATATGATTATGACAATAAGACATTTCCTTTGCAGGATGTTCATGTACAGAATTTAAATAATAATCAGTCTACAAAGACCAAAGCTTCCGGGGGATTTAAGATTACTGCTAAAGCAGGAGACCTGCTGGTGTTTTCTTTAAGTCATTATCATACTGATACGATGTATTTGATTGATCTTAAACTTAAAAAAGTATACCTGCCCGTTGATGCTACTGATCTGAAAGAAGTAGAGATTTTGGGAGCTAAAGTAAATCCATTGGTTTATTATAAAGATCCGGAAGCCCGTGAATTTAAACGAATTGACCGCGACGACCTTCGTGGGAAGGGAAACAATGACCGGGCTGGCGGGTTGGTGTTTAACCTGGGCTATGATAAATATAAAAATAAGGACAAGAAATTAAGAGCAATGGAAGAAACGGAGGGTTATGAAGCTGAGATCCGAAGTATTTTTACGGAATCTTATGTTTCTAAGCTCACAAAGTTGAAAGACGATGATCTTAAGAACTTTATGCTGTTATATCGTCCGTCTGTTTTGCTGGTGTCTGCTGATAGACCATTTAATTATGACTATTATATCGTAAAAGCCTATCATACCTGGTTAAAGCTGCCCCAGGATCAACGAAAAGTGGCTCCGTTGCCAAAATTAAAGAGCAACTATTAAAACCGTTACATTAATGTTGGGTAAAATTGCGCTTTATATCTTTATTTTTGAGATCTAATCCATTGAATTGCATGTTTAATAAATCGACTTTACTATTTGTATTGCTGTTTGCATTAGCCTTTGGCTCTTTTGCACAGCAAACCAATCCTGCTTCAGGCAACTATGATCCGCATGAAGCCTTTAGCCCACTTTTCTATACTCAAAATGGTAATGAGTACCGTTCGGCAAGCGGATATCCAGGTTCTAAATATTGGCAAAATCGTGCCGATTACAGCATTATAGCAAACCTGGATGAAATCAGCAATAAAATAACCGGAACTGTTACTATAACCTACAAGAACAATAGTCCTGATAAGCTACCCTATTTATGGCTCCAGCTTGATCAGAATTTATTTGCACCGCAATCCAGAGGTAATTCATTAATTGCTGCAGGAAGCCGTTATGGTGCAAGGGGTGAAAAATTGGAAGGTGGATATAAGATTGAAGGTTTAACTGTATCACAAAAATTGAAACCTGTTAAGTTCAGTTCTTTAATTGAAGATACCCGGATGCAGATCCGTTTGGATCAGCCGATGGCTGCATCTGGTGATGTAATTACCATTAAAATGGATTTCTCTTTTATTGTTCCTATTAATGGGTCAGACCGGATGGGACATTTAACTACTAAGAATGGGGAGATATTCTCTATTGCCCAGTGGTTTCCGAGAATGAGTGTTTACGACGATATTTTGGGTTGGAATACGTTACCATATTGGGGTGCAGGTGAATTTTACTGTGAATATGGTGATGTTGATTTTACGGTTACTGCCCCTGCAAGCCATATTGTTATGGGTTCTGGTGAATTGTTAAATCCACAGGAAGTTTTTACTGCAGAACAGCTTCGACGCTGGAATGCTGCCAAATTAAGTGATAAAACAATTTCTATACGTTCTGAATCTGAAGTAACAGATCCTAAATCGCGTCCGGCAAAGGATAAGCTGACCTGGAAATTTAAGATCAAGAATACTCGTGATGTTGCCTGGGCGTCTTCAAAAGCATTTATATTGGATGCAGCTCGTATTAATTTGCCAAGCGGTAAAAAATCTCTGGCAGTTTCTGCGCATCCTGTTGAAAGTAATGGAAAAGATATATATGGAAGAGGGGTGGAGTATGTTAAAACATCTATAGAGCATTATTCTACAAAATGGTTTGAATACCCATATCCTATGGCTGTAAACGTTGCCAGTAATGTTGGTGGAATGGAATATCCAGGTATTGTATTCTGTGGTTGGAAAGCTAAAGGTAAAGACGCCTGGGGGGTTATAGACCATGAGTTTGGACACACCTGGTTTCCTATGATTGTAGGAAGTAATGAACGCAAATATGGCTGGATGGACGAAGGTTTCAATACTTTTATTAATGGGATCTCATCGGCAGAATTTAATAACGGAGAATATATTAAAAAGGATGCCGACATGCATAAAGTTGCTCTAAATCTGCAGCGTCCTGAAATGGAATATATTATGTTAACGCCTGATGCGATGAGAGAACGCAATATCGGTACCAATCTATATAGTAAACCAGGTTATGGTCTGGATATTTTAAGAGAGCAGGTACTTGGGGCTGACCGTTTTGATTATGCTTTTAGAAATTATATTGAACATTGGGCTTTTAAGCACCCTACACCTTATGATTTTTTCCGTTCAATGGAAAATGGTGCCGGAGAAGATCTTTCCTGGTTTTGGAGGGGATGGTTTCTGGAGAACTGGAAAATGGATCAGGCCATTACAGATGTTACCGAGGCAAAGACGGCTGGGGTTAAAACCGGTTATAATATTGCTGTTGCAAACCTGGAAAAAATGCCAATGCCTATAATTTTAGAGATTAAAACGAAGAGCGGTAAAACTGATCTTATCAGGATACCTGTTGATATCTGGATGAGGAATAAAGTTTGGACCGTTAACTATCCAACAACTGAAGAAGTAGTTTCAGTAACCCTGGATCCGAAAAGTGTATTGCCGGATATCAATGCTTCGAACAATACATGGTCTAAAAATTAATATACGGCAGAATTTTATTGATCCGCTCTAGAGGTAACTATAGAGCGGATTTTTTGTGAAATAATTTTAGCGTGGTTTGAAGAAGCTTTCTTTTAATTTTTGTGCGTCAATTAAAGGTTTAGGAGCATCAAGCCTGATGAGCCAGCCTTTAGTTTTTAGCAGTTCAATGTCAACCTTTGATACAGAAAGATCTTTACCTTTAAGGGTTTCATGATATAATATTGGTTCTTTTGGTTCCTGATCACTGGTGGTGTGATAGATTATTTCCAGCCTGAATTTTGGCCACAACTGTATCTCAGCCATATTGGCGGAATAAATCTTTTTTGAGGACCTGCTTTCTATTATCCCGGCAAATTCTCCTTTAAATTGTCCTCCTCTTTCAGTAGTGAAACTAACCAGTAAGCTAAAAGATGATTCATTGACCAGGTGGAAATGAGCAACTGATGCGATGTGCTGATCGCTGACAATGGCAAGATGTATTCCTTCTGTGATAAATTCTGCTGGTTCGATCTTAGCTTCCGGTCGATTACTAACGATAGCATTATTATCCGGGATCTCTCCGTAAACAAGTGTTACTTTGGAATATGGAACCGGTATTTCGAAATCGTTTGAATCTGTAACGCCAATGGTGTCTTTATCTATGATCCTTGTAATATATCCTTCTAAATTTTCGTCCACGAAGCGAACAAAATCTCCTAATTTTAAATTCATGATTTCCTTTTTAACTGCTCAAACTTAGATAAAACTACCAGAAAAAGTTTCATGCAGAAAATTTAGTTGTTATTTTTGTGGGTATGTCAGCAGAAGAGCAGAAAAATAATCCATTGCATGGAAAAACACTTGAATTTATTTTAAAGCAGCTTGTGTGGCACTATGGCTGGGAAGAGATGGGTACTCTTGTAAGGATCGATTGTTTTAACAATAACCCTACGATGAATTCAAGTTTGAAATTTCTGCGTAAAACAGATTGGGCAAGAAAAAAAGTAGAGAAGTTATATCTGAACACTTTTCATTAGAAATTAAACAAATAATTGCCCGGAATTACAATTCTTTTATTGAATAGCCTTACGTAGTTCAAAATTATATTTTGTGTTTAGCTATATTTTTATGATAAACACTTAGATTCAATAAATTTTCAATGCTAAACAAGAATATTCACTGAACTTTTGAAGTGCTTATTTTTATACAATTATCGTTCCGAGATTTGGTTAATCAGGATTTGCGAAGTCTCATATAAATGAGGTGCTTAAGCATGGCTATTCTGGTTTGCGGCTTATGAAACGATTTAATAAAGCAATAAGTATTACAGAGCGGAGGGATGGCAGCATCGCTTTGTACTTAAGGGAAATTAACAGGTATCGTATACTCACCCCTGAAGAGGAAACCAGACTTTGCATTACCATTAAAGGCGGGGATAAGAACGCAGTGGATAAACTGGTTACTGCTAATTTAAGATTTGTTGTTTCTATTGCAAAACAATACCAGAACAGGGATCTGGCACTTATGGATCTGATCAATGAGGGTAATATTGGCTTGATGACTGCTGCTGTCCGGTTTGATCATACGAGGGGATTTAGATTTATATCTTTTGCAGTTTGGTGGATCCGGCAGTCTATTATCAAGGCTATTTCTGAAAACATACGAATGGTAAAAATTCCGGGTAATCAAATTTCCGGACTGGCCGGAGCTTTAAAGGTGAGCCAAAAACTAGAGCAGAAGCTGGAACGCATGCCAACCTTTGCTGAGATATCAGAGATTATGGGTCTCTCTGAATATAAGATCTCTGATTTTTTTCATAACGGAGGACTGTGTGTTTCATTAAATTCAAGTGCACACCAGAATAGTGAAATTACCCATTTTGATACTTTAATAAATTATGAAACGCTATGTCCTGAAGAGCAGCTGCTGAGAGAATCTTTGCTGATCGATTTGAATACAATGATCCAGATCTTACCAAAAAGGGAGCAGTTTATTCTAAAGCATTGCTTTGGGTTTGATGGGTGTGAAATACTTACCCCGGATGAAATAGCGGGTATGATCAATAGGAGTAAAGAACGTACGCGGCAACTTAAATATGAGGCACTTAATACTTTAAAGTGCATTTATATGCATAGAAATATGATTGATCATTTGCGGTTAGCAGATTAATTTCGAGGGTGAGGTTCTTTTTTTATTAAAATTTTGTTAACAGCTTGATTTATAAAATGTATTGTCTTACCTTTGCAGTCCCTTATTGAGGGGTAAAGTTTTTAAACATTAATAAGAAAAACAAAAAAGAACAATGCCAACCATTCAACAATTAGTTAGAAAAGGTAGAGTAGCACTGGAGTTCAAGAGTAAGTCTCCGGCGTTGGACAGTTGTCCACAGCGAAGAGGTGTGTGTACACGTGTATATACCACTACCCCTAAAAAACCAAACTCAGCAATGCGTAAAGTTGCGCGTGTACGTTTAACCAATGGTAAAGAGGTTAATGCTTACATCCCTGGAGAAGGTCACAACCTACAGGAGCACTCGATCGTATTGATCCGTGGTGGTCGTGTTAAAGATTTGCCAGGTGTACGTTATCACATCATCCGTGGAGCATTAGATACTTCAGGTGTTGCTGGTCGTAACCAACGTCGTTCAAAATATGGTACTAAACGTCCTAAGCCAGGACAAGTAGCTGCGGCACCAACAAAAGGTAAAAAGAAATAATTAGGAGGAAAAACAAATGAGAAAGTCAAAACCAAAAAAGAGAATTATCCTTCCTGATCCAAAATTTAACGATGTTCAGGTGACAAGGTTTGTAAATAACATGATGTACGATGGAAAAAAATCCATTGCATATTCAATCTTTTACGATGCAGTTGAATTGGCTGAGAAAAAAGCTGGTGAAAATGGGTTAGAAGTATGGAAACGTGCGCTAACTAATGTAATGCCTGCAGTAGAGGTTAAATCACGTCGTGTAGGTGGTGCGAATTTTCAGGTACCAACCGAAGTAAGACCGGATCGTAAGATTGCTTTAGGCATGAAATGGTTGATCTCTTACGCTCGTAAACGTGGTGAAAAAACAATGAAAGAAAAATTAGCAGGTGAGATCGTTTCAGCAGCTAAAGGTGAAGGTGCAGCTGTTAAGAAAAAAGAAGATACGCATAAGATGGCAGAAGCCAATAAAGCGTTCTCTCATTTCCGTTTCTAATAATTGAAAATTATATAATGTCAAGAGATTTAAGATTTACAAGAAATATCGGGATTGCTGCTCACATTGACGCGGGTAAAACCACAACAACAGAGCGTATCCTTTATTATGCTGGTGTTAGTCATAAGATTGGTGAGGTGCATGAAGGTGCAGCCACTATGGACTGGATGGCACAAGAGCAGGAGCGTGGTATTACCATTACTTCGGCTGCTACAACAGTAGGATGGAAATACAGAGGTCAGGATTATCACATTAACATTATCGATACACCAGGACACGTGGATTTTACCGTAGAGGTAAACCGCTCGTTACGTGTATTGGATGGTTTGGTGTTCTTATTTTCAGCAGTTGACGGTGTTGAGCCTCAATCTGAAACTAACTGGCGTTTAGCGAACAATTATAACGTTGCCCGTATCGGTTTTGTTAACAAAATGGATCGTTCCGGAGCAGATTTCTTGAAAGTCGTAGCACAGGTTAAAAGCATGTTAGGCAGTAACGCCGTTCCATTGCAGTTACCTATCGGCGCTGAAGATAGCTTTACAGGTGTTGTTGATCTAATCAATAACCGTGGTATTGTTTGGAATGAGCATGATAAAGGTATGACCTTTACTGAAGTGCCAATTCCTGAGGATATGATTGATGAGGTTGCTGAGTGGAGAGAGAAATTATTGGAATCTGTTGCTGATTACGATGAGTCGTTGATGGAGAAATTCTTCGAAGACCCGAATTCAATTACAGAGCGTGAAATTTTAGACGCCTTGCGTAAAGCAGTATTAGATGCTAAAATTGTACCGATGGTTTGTGGTTCATCTTTTAAAAATAAAGGTGTTCAGACGATGCTTGACTATGTGATGGAATTATTGCCTTCACCTATGGATTCAGAAGGTATTGTAGGTACTAATCCAAATACTGGTGAAGAAGTATTACGTAAACCGGATGAAAAAGAACCTTTTGCAGCTTTAGCTTTTAAAATTGCAACGGATCCTTTTGTTGGTCGTTTATGCTTTATCCGTGTATATTCAGGTAATCTGGAAGCGGGTTCATACATTTATAATGCACGTTCTGAAAACAAAGAACGGATCTCGCGTATCTTCCAAATGCACGCTAATAAGCAAAACCCAATTCCTAATGTAGGTGCTGGTGATATTGCTGCTGTTGTAGGATTTAAAGATATTAAAACAGGTGATACCCTTTGTGAAGAGAAAAACCCAATTGTTCTTGAGTCTATGAACTTCCCTGAGCCGGTTATTGGATTAGCTATTGAGCCTAAAACTCAAGCTGATATTGATAAATTGGGTATGGGATTGTCTAAATTGGCTGAAGAAGATCCAACATTTAGAGTTCAGACTGACGAAGAAACCGGACAGACTGTAATTTCTGGAATGGGTGAGCTTCACCTGGATATTTTGATTGACCGCTTAAAACGTGAGTTTAAAGTTGAAGTTAATCAGGGAGCTCCGCAAGTAGCTTACAAAGAAGCAATCAACGGTACTATTCAACACCGTGAAACTTATAAAAAACAATCAGGTGGTCGTGGTAAATTCGCAGACATTCAGGTTGTGATCTCTCCAATTGATGCCGATTGGGAAAAAGGTGGTTTGCAATTTGTTAATGAGATCTCAGGTGGTTCAATTCCCCGTGAATTTATCCCTTCTGTTGAAAAAGGATTTGCAGCTTCTATGGCTAATGGTGTATTGGCTGGTTATCCGCTTCCTGATATGAAAGTTCGTTTAATTGATGGTTCATTCCACGCAGTCGATTCAGATGCTTTATCTTTTGAATTGGCAGCTAAAATGGCTTATCGTGAAGCGTTGCCTAAATGTAATCCAGTATTGATGGAGCCTATCATGAAAATTGAGATCCTTACCCCTGAAGAAAACATGGGTGATGTGATCGGTGATATGAACCGTCGTCGTGGTCAGCTTTTAGGTATGGACACGCGTGCTGGTGCTCAGGTAATCAAAGCTACCGTTCCTCTTTCTGAAATGTTTGGTTATGTAACTCAGTTACGTACGATTACTTCTGGACGTGCAACTTCTACAATGGAGTTTGATCATTACGAGCCAGCTCCAAGAAACGTACAAGATGAGGTCATCGCTAAATCAAAAGGCAGGGTTAAATCTGTAGATTAATAAAAATTAAACCGGTTGCCTGTTATTAATAGCTCTAACAGGCAGCCTTAAATATAAAAACATGAGCCAAAGAATCAGAATTAAATTAAAATCTTACGATTACAACTTGGTAGATAAATCTGCTGAGAAAATCGTTAAAACTGTTAAACCTACGGGTGCAGTGGTAAGCGGACCAATTCCGTTGCCGACAGAAAAGAAAATCTTTACTGTACTTCGTTCACCACACGTGAACAAGAAAGCGCGTGAGCAGTTTCAATTGTGTGCATACAAACGTTTGTTAGATATTTATAGCTCTAACTCTAAAACGGTTGATGCTTTAATGAAACTTGAACTACCTAGTGGTGTTGAAGTAGAAATTAAAGTTTAATTATACTTTTTACAGTAAACAAAAAGAGCCCTTTGAAATTCAAAGGGCTCTTTTTGTTAGTTCTTTCCCTGACTTTTTAGATCGTCAAGTTTATTCCGCTCATCCTGAAGTTCCCTGGCCAGCTTTTTCTCTTTATCGTTTGCTTTTGTTTTATAATTCTGGTATTCCTGAGCGATCTCGTCATATAATGTTCTTCTATACTTCGCCTCATGAATGTGTTTGGCTGATCTTAAGATCACTACAGTAAGTGCAATGGCAAGCGCTATAATTATACTCCAGACTGTGATGCTGTAATTGGTTTTAGTAACTGACATCCCCAAAAAACTAACCTCATTTGATTTAGAATTTGAACTGGCTATAACCGTTTTGCTGCCTGAAACCTGTGATTTTAAACCAGAAATTTCCTGCTCAAGTTCTAATGCCTTTTGTTCTGAACTTATTTGTTTGTTACGTTCGGTAGTAAGGGTATCCACAACATTTTTCCAGAAAGTCGAAAGTCTGTATGGGTTTAGGAGCTTATAACCATTTACCGTTTTTGACCGTGATAACATAAGTTCATATTGAGCCTGAAGGTTTGTTACTGCTTTTATCGTATCTGCAGGCTTTTTATTTGTTGTATCAGTGGCCAGCTGCGCATGTACGGTTAATGTAATTAATAAAATTGCAGCGAGGGATAAAATCTTTTTCATTAGTGGATCTTTTGTAAAACACTTAATTAGTTGCGACTAATTTAACATTCATATTTTAATTTATTGTGTTTTGTTTGGAGATAGTATATTTGCAGCAATGTCGGTATTACTATTTACAATTATAGTTTTGTTAGGAGCTTTTCTGGCAGGATTGTTAGGCTCCCTGACGGGGCTTGGCGGCGGGGTTATCATTATTCCTTTATTAACTCTTGTATTGGGGGTAGATCTGCATTATGCTATTGGCGCTTCCATTATTTCTGTAATTGCAACTTCTTCAGGTTCTGCTGCTGCCTATGTTAAGGAGGGGATCACAAATATTCGAATAGGAATGTTTCTTGAAGTAGCAACAACAATAAGTGCGATCATAGGAGCTATAATTACTGTGTTTATTGACCCAAGTTATATTGCCATTACTTTTGGTCTTATTCTTTTGTTTTCTGCAGTGATGATGGTAAGAAAGAAGATTGACCGTTCTGACAATGATACTTCTGGTAAGCTTGCGGTTTTTTTCAAGCTGAACGGAACCTATCCGACTGCAAATGGAGTTCAAAAATATGCTGTTCACCATGTTTTAGGTGGATTTGTAATGATGTTTTTAGCGGGCATTATTTCTGGCTTGCTGGGTATAGGCTCAGGGGCATTAAAAGTTATTGCTATGGATAACATCATGAGGATGCCTTTTAAGGTATCTACTACAACGAGTAACTTCATGATGGGGGTTACAGCTGCGGCCAGTGCTATTGTGTACTTACACAGGGGCCAGATTGATCCAGGAATAGCGATGCCGGTTTCATTGGGTGTAATGCTTGGTGCTACGGTGGGTTCTAAGATCCTTGTGCGTACAAAAACGGATAAGCTTAAAGTAATTTTTGCCGTTGTAGTAACATTTTTAGCTTTTCAAATGATTTATAACGGATTAACAGGGAGACTATGAGTAAGGAGAATAAAAATTTCTTTGCGGACCAGGATATTCAGATCATTCTTGGTACGCTGCTGCGGGTAGGTGTAATTGCTTCTATGGCAGTTGTTTTTACGGGCGGGGTTGTTTATCTTTTTTTAAACCATTCTGAAGTAGTTGATTATAGTAAGTTTGATGCAGGCAGGTCTGGGTTTTCTTCACTGGAAGCAATCTTTAAAGGATTAAAAACGATGAATGGCGGTGCAATTATCCAATTTGGTGTATTGCTGCTGATCTTCACGCCTATAGCTCGGGTTGTTTTCTCAATTTTTAGCTTCTTAATTGAGCGTGATTATTTATATGTAGTGATTGGCTTGTTCGTTTTGTGTATAATACTAATTAGTTTAAGCAATAAGTTGGCTGGCTAAAACTTGTTTTAAATGTATGTTACCCCTTCTAATTATTTTTTTTGCATTTATTTGAAAAAATAATGTGCTAACTATTTGAAAATTAAGATTTCTTTCCTATTTTTGCCCTCCCTTAACGGGGATGTGTATCCACCTTGAACGAAGCCCTACTGCTTCGATGGGTGTTAAATTAAAAAAAGAAAATGTCAGGTATTATTGGAAAAAAAGTAGGAATGACCAGCATTTTCGACGCCGATGGAAAAAACATTCCATGTACGGTGATCGAAGCTGGGCCTTGTGTAGTTACGCAGGTTAAGACCGAAGAGAAAGACGGTTACGTTTCAGTTCAATTGGGTTTCGACGAAGCTAAAGAAAAGAACACCACTCAGCCCCTTAAAGGGCACTTTGCGAAAGCAAGTACTACACCAAAGCGTAAATTGGTTGAATTTGAACCATTTGAAGAGTCTTTAAATTTAGGTGATACTGTAACGGTAAGCATCTTTAATGAAGGAGATTTTGTGGATGTAGTTGGTACGTCAAAAGGTAAAGGTTTCCAGGGTGTTGTAAAACGTCATGGTTTCGGTGGTGTTGGTGGCCAAACTCACGGACAGCATAACAGAATGCGTGCGCCAGGTTCATTGGGTGCTGCTTCTTATCCTGCACGTGTATTTAAAGGCATGCGTATGGCGGGAAGAATGGGTGGAGACCGTGTTAAAGTTCAAAACTTACAAGTTTTGAAAGTTTATGCTGATCAAAACCTTGTTGTAGTTAGTGGTTCCATTCCAGGAGCTAAGGGTTCTTACGTAATCTTAGATAAGTAAGCAGATGGAAGTTAAAGTATTAAACATTTCAGGAAAAGAGACAGGTGCCAAAGTGCAGCTCCCTGAGTCGGTATTTGGCATTACGCCTGTAGACCACGCAATTTATTTAGATGTGAAACAATACTTGGCGAATCAACGTCAGGGAACTCACAAATCTAAACAACGTAATGAGATTGCTGGTTCAACCCGTAAACTATACAAACAAAAAGGTACTGGTGGTGCTCGTGCCGGAAGTATTAAATCTCCATTGTTTAATGGTGGTGGTCGCGTATTTGGTCCTCAACCACGTGACTATAGTTTCAAATTGAATAAAAAACTAAAAGTGCTGGCTCGTAAGTCTGCATTGTCTTATAAAGCACAAGATTCAAATGTTGTGATCTTAGAAGACTTTAGCTTTGATTCAATCAAAACTAAAAACTACATCAATTTGGTTAGCGCATTAAATTTAGCTGGCGAAAAGACATTGTTGGTTTTACCTTCACAAAATAACAATATCTATTTATCAAGCAGAAACATTCAGAAAGCGAAAGTGATCACTGCAGATCAGTTGAATACATATGATGTATTGAATTGCAGCAAGCTTTTGTTTACTACTGATTCTCTTAAAACATTGGAGGAGGCATTTGCCAAGTAATATGGAACTTTTAAAGAAACCAATATTAACAGAAAAAGCTTCTGTTCTGACAGAAAAGTCTAACCGCTTTACTTTCAAAGTAGAACATAAAGCTAACAAACTGCAAATTAAAGAAGCCATAGAGAAGATGTACGGCGTAAGCATTTTAGCCATTAATACAATGGTTGTAAATGGTAAAGTTAAGTCGAGAAACACTAAAGGTGGATTAGTTACGGGACGTAGCCCGAAATATAAAAAAGCTATTGTAACCTTAAAAGCAGGTGAGACAATAGATTATTACGCGAATATTTAATAAGAATTGAAATATTTATAAACTATGGGCTTAAGAAAATTTAAACCAGTCACTCCGGGAACCCGCTTTAGAGTAGGTGCCAGTTTTACGGAGATTACAGCAACCAAGCCCGAAAAATCATTGGTTGTATCTTCTAAGAAATCGGGAGGACGTAACAATACAGGAAAGATGACTATGCGCTACATGGGTGGTGGTCATAAAAAATCTTATCGTTTAATTGACTTTAAACGTGAGAAATTTGATATTCCTGCAACAGTAGCTACTGTTGAATACGATCCAAACCGTACCGCACGTATTGCATTATTACATTATGCAGATGGCGAGAAGCGTTATATTATTGCACCGGAAGGATTGCAAGTAGGGCAAAAAGTAGTATCGGGTGATACTGCAACACCAGAAGTGGGAAATACTTTAAAATTGGCCAATATACCTTTGGGTTCTATTGTACACAACGTGGAGATTCATCCAGGTCGTGGTGCTCAATTGGCACGTAGCGCAGGTGCTTATGCACAGCTTGCAGCTCGTGATGGTAAATATGCAACATTGAAAATGCCTTCAGGCGAGACAAGATTGATCTTGACTGCTTGTTTGGCAACAATCGGAGCGGTTTCCAATTCAGATCATGCAAATGAAGTATTGGGTAAAGCAGGTCGTAAACGTTGGTTAGGTCGTCGTCCTAGAACACGTCCGGTAGCGATGAACCCAGTCGATCACCCAATGGGTGGTGGTGAAGGTCGTTCATCAGGAGGTCAGCCCCGCTCAAGGAATGGTATGTATTCTAAAGGCTTTAAGACCCGCTCACTTAAAAAATACTCAAATCGTTTCATCATAGAGAAAAGGAAGAAATAATGGCTCGTTCGATAAAAAAAGGACCTTATATTGACCATAACGTAGAGAAGAAAGTAGTCTCTATGAATGATTCAGGCAAAAAGTCTGTCATTAAAACTTGGTCACGCAGATCAATGATCTCACCAGATTTTGTGGGTCATACATTTGCAGTACATAACGGTAATAAATTTATACCGGTATACGTAACAGAAAACATGGTTGGTCACAAGCTGGGAGAGTTTGCTCCAACCAGAACATTTAGGGGTCACTCTGAAAAGAAAAAATAATTAAGAGATGGAAGCATTAGCGAAATTAAACAATTGTCCAACCTCACCACGTAAGATGCGTTTGGTTGTAGATCTTATCAGAGGTGAGCGTGTTGAGAAAGCATTACATATTTTAAAGTTTACCAATAAAGAAGCTGCAATAAAAGTTGAGAAACTATTATTATCAGCGATTAAAAACTGGGAAGCTAAAAATGAAGGTTCTCGCCCTGAAGAAAACCAGTTATACGTTAAAACGATAATGGTAGGCGGTGGTCGTCAGTTAAAAAGACTTAGACCAGCACCTCAAGGACGCGGTTATAGAATACGTAAACGTTCTAATCACGTAACCTTGGTAGTAGATAGTAAAACCGTTGAAACTCAAACTAATTAACAGAAATGGGACAAAAAGCACATCCAATAGGTAACAGGCTAGGAATCATCAAAGGTTGGGATTCTAACTGGTTCGGAGGCAACAACTATGCTGATAAATTAGTTGAGGACGAAAAAATAAGAAAATACCTTTCTGTACGTATCGCAAAAGGCGGCGTAGCTAAAGTGGTAATTGAGCGTACTTTAAAACGCATTACAGTTACTATCCATACAGCTCGTCCGGGTATTGTGATTGGTAAGGCAGGACAGGAAGTTGACAAGATCAAAGAAGAGTTGAAGAAATTGACTAAAAAGGAAATTCAGATCAACATTTTTGAGATTAAACGCCCTGAACTTGATGCACAATTAGTAGCAGAAGGTGTTGCAAAACAATTAGAGGCAAGGATTTCTTTCCGTAGGGCAATGAAGTCTACTATCGCATCAACTATGCGTATGGGTGCTGAAGGTATCAAAATCATGACCTCTGGTAGGTTAGGTGGTGCTGAGATGGCTCGTAGCGAACAGTATAAAGAAGGAAGGATTCCTTTGCATACTTTCCGTGCAGACATTGATTATGCATTGGCTGAAGCTTTGACTACTTATGGTAAAATAGGTGTTAAAGTTTGGATCTGCAAAGGTGAAGTTTACGGTAAACGTGATCTTTCTCCAAACATTGGTGCTACGAGCAATGCTCCTGGCAAAAGTGGCAGACCAGAAGGTGCATTTGCTGGTGGCAGGGAAAGAGATAACCGTGGCGGCGGTGGCGACAGAAGAAACGACAAAAGTCGTGGCGGAAGAGGCCCTGGTCAAGGCGGTCCTGGTCAAGGTAGAGATAATAGAGGCGGAAATACTCCTAACAGAGGTCCTCGTAAATAATTAGTTAACAGATCGTTTAACGATAATATTAGAATAAAATGTTACAGCCAAAAAGAACGAAGTTCAGAAAGATGCAAAAAGGCAGAATGAAAGGTTTAGCAACTCGTGGTGCTGAATTATCATTCGGGTCTTTCGGGATCAAATCTTTAGAGTCGACCTGGATTACCAGTCGTCAGATAGAGGCAGCCCGTATTGCGGTAACTCGTTTCATGAAACGTGAAGGCCAGGTATGGATTAGAATATTCCCGGACAAACCGGTGACTAAGAAACCAGCTGAGGTACGTATGGGTAAAGGTAAGGGTGCTCCAGAATATTGGGTAGCCGTTGTAAGACCCGGACGTATTATTTTTGAAGCCGAAGGTGTTCCTTTAGAAGTTGCTAAAGAAGCAATGAGACTAGCCGCTCAAAAATTACCGATCCAAACAAAATTTGTAGTACGTAGAGATTACGTAGAGGCATAAGTAGTTTTGGGTTGAATGTTGTAAGTAACTTGTTATTACAACCGCTAGACCCACAACATAAAAATTAATAAAATGAAGAACTCAGAAATCACAGGGCTTTCACAAGAAGAACTAGTAGTCAGGATTGCAGAAGAAAAAGAAAACTTAGTAAAGTTGAAATTTGCTCATACAATTTCGGCTATAGAGAATCCTACCCGCATTAAAAAGGTAAGAAGGGATATTGCCCGATTAAATACTGAAGTGACTAAGCGTAAAGCAGAGTCAGCTACTAGTGAAACTAAATAACTTTAGAGTCGAAATGGAAAGACAATTAAGAAAAACAAGAACCGGGTTGGTAGTAAGCAACAAAATGAATAAGTCTATTGTTGTGGCGGTAGAACGTAAAGTGAAACACCCGATCTATGGTAAGTTTGTTAAGAAAACTACCAAATTTATGGCTCATGACGAGAAAAACGATTGCGGTATTGGAGATACAGTACTGATCATGGAGACTCGTCCGCTGAGTAAAAACAAGAACTGGAGATTAGTGGAAATTTTAGAAAGGGCTAAATAACATGGTACAACAGGAATCAAGATTAAACGTAGCCGACAATAGCGGCGCAAAAGAAGTATTGGTTATCCGTGTACTTGGTGGTACTGGAAAAAGATATGCTTCTATTGGTGACAAGATCGTTGTTACCGTTAAAAGTGCATTACCTTCTGGAAACATTAAGAAAGGAACAGTTTCTAAAGCAGTTGTTGTAAGGACAAAGAAAGAGATTAGACGTAAAGATGGTTCTTATATTCGTTTCGACGATAATGCAGCTGTATTATTAAATGCACAAGATGAGCCGCGCGGTACACGTATTTTTGGCCCGGTAGCGAGAGAACTGCGTGAAAAACAATTCATGAAAATTGTATCATTAGCACCGGAGGTATTATAAAATGAAAAATAACACAACTACACCAAAAATTAAGATCCGTAAAGGAGATTTAGTAAAGGTTATAGCCGGCGATTCAAGAGGCCAGCAAGGTAAAGTGCTTTCAGTATTAATTTCTAAAAGCAGAATACTTGTAGAAGGTATCAACCTTGTATCAAAACATACAAAACCAAATGCTGCTACACCAAACGGTGGTATCATTAAAAAAGAAGCTGCTCTTCACATTTCTAACGTAGCGTTAGTTGATCCTAAAACAGGTGAGATTACCCGCGTTGGCAGAAAGCTTAATGCTGATGGGAAATTAGTTAGGGTTAGTAAAAAATCAGGAGAGGAGATCAAATAATGGCTTACGTACCAAGATTAAAAAGTAAATATAAAGAGGAAATTGTAATCGCGCTTAAAGATAAGTTCAATTACAAAAGCGTTATGCAGGTTCCTAAGTTGGAGAAAATTGCTATCAACCAGGGTGTTGGTCGTTTCTCTGTAACGGATAAGAAAATTATGGACAGCTCTATTTTAGAGATGAGCACAATTTCCGGACAACAAGCTGTAGGTGCGAAATCTAAAAAAGATATCTCAAACTTCAAATTGCGTAAAGGTATGCCGGTTGGTGTACGTGTAACTTTACGTGACAATAACATGTATGAGTTTTTAGATCGTTTAATTTCCGTAGCTTTGCCCCGTATCCGTGATTTCAAAGGTATCAATGATAAAGGTTTTGATGGAAAAGGTAATTACACATTAGGTATTACTGAACAAATCATCTTTCCAGAGATCAACATCGATAAGATCAGTAAGATCTTAGGTATGGATATCACTTTTGTGACAACAGCTACTACTGATGTTGAAGCATTGGAACTTTTAAAACAATTTGGATTACCGTTTAAAAACCAAACCCCTAATACAAATCAATAATGGCAAAAGAAGGTGTAAAAGCTCGCGAAATTAAGCGCCAAAAATTGGTAGCTAAGTATGCAGATAAACGTGCAGAACTTAAAGCTGCTGGTGATTATGAAGGATTAGATAAGTTACCAAAAAACTCATCTGCAGTACGTTTACACAACCGTTGTAAATTGACTGGCCGTCCACGTGGTTACATGCGTACTTTCGGTATATCAAGGGTATTGTTCCGTGATATGGCTTTAGCAGGTAAAATACCTGGAGTAAGAAAAGCAAGCTGGTAATACAGCTTCTTTAGGCTTAAGATTTTCTTAAGCAAAAAATGAATTTTAACCGATGGCAGGTCGTCCCGAATACATCAGGAAGGAAACCACTATCACAATTATATAAAAATGAATACAGATCCAATAGCAGATTATCTTACAAGGGTAAGAAATGCCATTAAGGCAAATCATAGAATTGTAGAAATTCCTGCATCAAACCTTAAAAAGGAAATTACTAAAGTACTTTTTGATAAAGGTTACATTGCTAATTACAAATTTGAGGATACAACAACTCAAGGCATTATTAAAATAGCATTAAAATACAATGCTATCACTAAAATCCCTGCGATCCGTACTTTAACACGTATCAGCAAACCAGGTTTAAGACAATATGCCGGTGTAGAGAATATGCCAAGGGTATTAAATGGTTTAGGTATTGCAATCTTATCTACATCTAAAGGTGTTATGACTGATAAAGAAGCTGCCAGACTAAACATTGGTGGCGAAGTTTTGTGTCACGTTTATTAATTAAAGGAGGATAGCAAAATGTCAAGAATCGGAAAAGCCCCAATTAGTATTCCTGCTGGTGTAACCATTACAGTTTCTAAAGATAATATAGTTACAGTAAAGGGACCAAAAGGAGAATTAAATCAAACAGTTGATACAGATATCACTGTAAGTCAAGAAGATGGTGTATTAACAGTACAACGTCCATCAGAACAAAAAAGACACAAAGCGTTACATGGTTTGTATCGTTCTTTGTTAAATAATATGGTTATTGGTGTAACAGAAGGTTATAAAATACAACAAGAATTAGTAGGTGTAGGTTATCGTGCAACGAATACCGGAAATACTTTAGATCTTGTTCTAGGTTATTCTCACCATTATGTGTTCCAATTACCGGAAGAGATTAAAGTAACAACGACTTCAGAAAAAGGTCAGACTCCTAAAATCATTTTAGAAAGTATTGACAAGCAATTGATCGGTCAGGTTGCTGCAAAGATCCGCTCATTACGTACACCAGAACCATATAAAGGTAAAGGTATCAAGTTTGTAGGCGAAGTGTTAAGAAGAAAAGCAGGTAAATCAGCTTCTAAAAAATAATCATCATGGCAGGGAAAAAATTATCTCGTAGAGATCGTATAAAAAAAGGAATCAGAAAAAGATTAACAGGTTCCGAAAACCGTCCACGTTTATCGGTTTATAGAAGCAATAAAGGTATTTATGCTCAAATCATTAACGATGTGACCGGCAATACAATTGCATCAGCATCATCTTTATCAAAAGATTTTGCAGGAACTGGAAACAAATCTGAGCAATCAGTAGCTGTAGGTAAATTGGTTGCTGAGAAAGCAATTGCAGCTGGTGTTAAAGAAGTTGTTTTCGATAGAAATGGCTACTTATACCATGGACGTGTTAAGTCGTTGGCAGAAGGTGCTCGCGAAGCTGGTTTAGTATTTTAATCTGAAAATAGGATAAGAATGTCAACTATCAATATAAAAAGAGTTAAGACTAGCGAGATCGAATTGAAAGATCGTTTAGTTAGCATACAGCGTGTAGCCAAAGTAACCAAAGGTGGTCGTACTTTCAGCTTCTCAGCAATCGTAGTTGTTGGAGATGAAAACGGAATTGTAGGTTACGGATTGGGTAAAGCAAAAGAGGTTACAGAAGCGATTGCAAAAGGTATCGATGATGCTAAAAAGAACTTGGTTAAAGTTCCTTTGCTAAACGGTACTGTTCCTCACGAGCAAATCGGTAAATTTTCAGGTGGTTTTGTTTTAATAAAACCAGCTGCTGTAGGTACCGGAGTTATCGCTGGTGGTGCGATGCGTGCTGTATTAGAGAGTGCTGGTGTACACAATGTACTTGCAAAATCAAAAGGTTCATCAAATCCCCATAACGTGGTAAAAGCAACTGTAGATGCTTTAACAAAAATGCGTGATGCTTATACGGTAGCTCAGCAACGTGGTGTAGATTTAAATAAAGTTTTTAACGGATAATATTATGGCTAAGATCAAAATAACCCAGATAAAAAGCATTATCGATAGAAGCGAGCGCCAAAAAAGAACGATGCAGGCTTTAGGTTTAACTAAAATGAACCAAAGTGTAGAAGTAGAAGCTAATGCTGCCATTATTGGAATGGTAAGAAAAGTTAACCACTTAATAGCTATCGAGAGTATATAATTTTAAAGGTTGCAAATATGAGTTATATCATTACATTTGCAACCTTTATATTTGTTTAACCGTTGACCCTGATTAGTGAAAGCGAAGGGCAACACAATAAGTTTCAAAATGAACTTAAGTAATTTAAAACCTGCAAAAGGTTCTACTAAAAATAGTAAAAGAATTGGTCGTGGTACTGGTTCTGGTCGTGGTGGTACTTCTACACGTGGTCATAAAGGTGCTGGATCCCGTTCAGGACACAAAACTAAAATCGGTTTTGAGGGTGGTCAGATGCCATTACAACGCCGCGTACCTAAAGTTGGTTTCAAACCAATCAACAGAGTTGAATATGTTAGCGTTAACTTAGACGTTTTACAAGGTTTAGCTGAGAGATTTGAATTGACGAGCATAGATTTTACTACATTGCAACAACATGGTTTAGCATCTAAAAATGACTTAGTTAAAATCTTAGGTCGTGGTGAGGTTAAATCTAAATTAGAAGTTAAAGCACATGCTTTTTCTGCAACTGCACAAAAAGCTATTGAGGCTGTTGGTGGCTCAATCGAAAAATTGTAATTAATGAAGAAGCTGTTTACTACTTTAAGTAATATTTGGAAAATTCAAGAATTAAAAGAGCGTATACTTTTTACGCTCATGATTCTTTTGGTTTATAGATTTGTATCGCATGCGGTTTTGCCGGGTGTAGATCCAACTCTTTTAGGTAGTAATGAGAAGTCGGGCTTATTGGGTCTTTTAGATATGTTTGCAGGTGGATCTTTTTCACGTGTATCTATCCTGGCTTTGGGCGTTATGCCTTATATTTCTGCGTCTATCGTAGTTCAGCTTTTAGGTATTGCTGTACCATCATTCCAGAAAATGCAAAAGGAAGGTGAAAGTGGCAGAAAGAAATTAAACCAGATCACCCGCTATTTGACTGTGGCTATTACAGCAGTACAGGCCATTGGTTATGTTAAAACACAAGTTCCTCAGGAAGCGATCATCATTGATCCGGCTTTGTTCTTTGTTTTAGCGACTTTTGTTTTATCAGCAGGTACTTTATTTGTAATGTGGCTTGGTGAAAAAATCACTGATAAAGGTATAGGTAATGGTATTTCTATCATCATCATGGTTGGAATTATTGCCCGTTTACCTATTGCTTTACAACAGGAGATCAGCTCCAGGTTTGTTGGTGATGGTGGTCTTATTGCATTGGTTGTAGAAATTGTAGCTTTATTTGCTGTGGTTATGTTTACAATTATGATTGTTCAGGGTGTTCGCAAGGTGCCAGTTCAATATGCAAAAAGAATTGTAGGTAACAGACAATTTGGTGGTGTTAGACAATATATCCCATTAAAGGTAAATGCTGCAGGTGTTATGCCGATCATCTTTGCTCAGGCTTTGATGTTTATACCGGCAACATTAACACAGTTTTTTCCTTCACTGCAAAATACATGGCTTACCCAGTTTAGCGATTATACATCATTAGCATACAGCTTAACGTTTGGATTTTTAATTGTAGCGTTTACTTTCTTTTATACCGCTATAACTGTTAATCCAACTCAGATGTCAGATGATATGAAAAAGAATGGTGGTTTCATTCCTGGTATTAAGCCGGGATTGCCTACTTCTTCTTTCATTGATGATGTAATTTCAAAGATCACCTTACCAGGTGCTATCTTTTTGGCCATTATCGCTGTTCTTCCTTCTGTAGCTGTTGTATTTGGAATCAAGTCTGAATTTGCCCATTTCTATGGAGGAACTTCTTTATTGATTCTTGTAGGTGTCGTATTAGATACTTTACAACAGATTGAAAGTTATTTATTGATGCGTCATTATGATGGATTAATGAAAACTGGTAGAGTAACCGGTAGAACAGGTGTTCCTGCTGCTGGTGGTACTACTACCACCAATGCTGTGGTTTAATTGGATTGAATGTCTAAGATCTATTACAAGTCTCTTGAAGAGATAGAATTGATTAGAGAAAGTTCTTTGTTGGTTTCAAAGACCTTAGCTGAAGTGGCGAAGATCATAGAACCAGGAATTACAACAATGAAGTTGAATCAGCTTGCTGAAACGTTTATTAAGGATCATGGTGCAATACCTGCCTTTTTAAACTATAACGGATTTCCTTATTCACTTTGTATTTCTCCAAATGATCAGGTTGTCCATGGTTTTCCAGGTGATTATGTGATTCAGGAAGGTGATTTGATCTCAGTAGATTGTGGCGTAATTAAGAATAACTATTTTGGGGATTCTGCGTATACATTTTCTATCGGGGCTGTAAATGAAGAAAGAAAAAAGCTGGTTGAAGTTACAAAGGAATGTTTAAGACTGGCTGTTGAAAAAGCAGTTGTTGGATCGAGGATTGGTGATGTTGGATTTGCTGTTCAAAACCTGGCAGAACACAACGGCTTTGGAGTAGTTAGAGAATTGGTAGGTCATGGTGTAGGTGTAAAGCTACATGAGAAACCAGAGGTTCCCAATTATGGTAAGCGTGGAAGTGGGATCAAGCTTGAAGAAGGAATGGTAATTGCGATAGAGCCCATGATCAATGCAGGAACTGCAGCTGTTAAATTTTGGTCTGATGGCTGGACGGTAACGAGTAAAGATAATAGACCATCCGCTCATTTTGAGCATACTGTGGCTGTTAAAAAGGGCAAACCGGATGTTTTATCAACCTTTTCATTTATTGAAGAAGTTTTAGCAGAAAAAAAGTAAATAATTAAAATTTTTTATTTAATTTTGCAACCCTGTTTAATAGCAGCTAATTAAGTAAAAATCAATATTATATGGCTAAACAAGCCTCAATTGAACAAGACGGTGTAATAAAAGAAGCATTATCGAATGCCATGTTCCGGGTAGAACTGGAGAATGGACATGAAATAATAGCACATATTTCGGGAAAAATGAGGATGCACTACATCAAAATTTTACCGGGGGACAAAGTAAAATTAGAGATGTCGCCTTACGATTTATCAAAAGGCAGGATTACTTATAGATATAAATAAAATGAAAGTTAGGTCATCAATTAAAAAACGTAGCGCTGATTGTAAGGTTATTCGTCGTAAAGGTAAACTTTACGTAATTAACAAGAAAAACCCAAAGTTTAAGCAACGTCAAGGTTAAGAAATTATTGAAGTATGATTGGATTGTATGTACAGGTTACTCAATCTGTCGTTTAATCAAATAATCAAACATTTAGTACAAATATGGCAAGGATATCAGGTATAGATTTACCAAGAAACAAAAGAGGCGAAATTGGATTAACTTATATCTTCGGAATAGGTAGATCAACTGCACAACGTATATTAACTGAGGCAGGTATCGATTTAAGCAAAAAAGTACAGGACTGGTCTGATGATGAGTTATCGGCGATCCGTACCATTATCAACGACGGCGTGAAAGTAGAAGGTGCTTTACGTTCGGAGGTTCAATTGAACATTAAACGTTTAATGGACATCGGTTGTTACCGTGGTTTACGTCACAGAAAAGGTTTGCCTGTACGTGGTCAGCGTACTAAGAACAATTCTCGTACACGTAAAGGCAAGAGAAAAACAGTTGCGAACAAGAAAAAAGCTACTAAATAAAATTAGTACTGAATAATAATTATGGCTAAGAGTAAAAAAGTTACCAAAAAGCGTATTGTTGTTATAGAACCTGTTGGTCAGGCACACATCAATGCTACTTTTAACAATATCATTGTTACCTTAACAAATAACAATGGTCAGACTATTTCATGGTCTTCTGCAGGAAAAATGGGATTTAAGGGTTCAAAAAAGAACACTCCATATGCAGCAGGTCAGGCCGCATCTGATTGCGGTAAAGTAGCATTTGACTTAGGTCTGCGTAAAGTGGAAGTTTTTGTTAAAGGTCCAGGTTCAGGTCGTGAGTCTGCAATTAGAACATTGCAGGTTTCAGGTATCGAAGTAACCTCTATCAAAGATATCACCCCGCTTCCACACAATGGATGTCGTCCTCCTAAGAAGAGAAGAGTTTAATTTATTAATTTTTAAAGCTAAGAGTCTGCAGCTTAAGGTTGCACGATACTTTAAAACAAAAAGCAATGGCAAGATATACAGGACCGAAGTCCAAAATCGCGCGTAAATTCAGAGAACCAATTTTTGGTCCTGACAAAGTATTAGACAGAAAAAACTATCCTCCAGGGCAACATGGTGCTTCGAAAAGAAGAGGAAAGCAATCTGAGTACGCAGTTCAGTTAATGGAGAAACAAAAAGTTAAATATACTTACGGTGTATTGGAGCGTCAGTTCCGTAACTTGTTTACCAAAGCATCTTCCCGTGAAGGTATCACAGGAGATAACTTACTGCAATTGTTAGAAGCTCGTTTAGATAACACTGTTTATAGATTAGGTATCGCTACCACTCGTTCAGCTGCTCGTCAGTTAGTTAGCCATAAACATGTAACAGTTAACGGTGAAGTAGTAAATATCCCTTCTTATCAGTTAAAGGCTGGTGATGTGATCGCAGTTCGTGAGAAATCAAAAACTTTAGAAGCAATCACTAATTCAGTAGCAGGAAGAGTAATCAATAAATTCAATTGGTTAGACTGGAATGCAAGTGAATTAACAGGTAAGTTCTTAACTTATCCTAACCGTGATGAGATTCCAGAAAATATCAAGGAAAACCTTATAATAGAGTTATACTCTAAGTAATATATTTAGTTAATTACCTGCGGGTAATTAACTTTTTTACGTTACATAATTTTAATAACGATCTAAAAACATTATAAATGGCAATTTTAGCATTTCAGAAACCCGATAAGGTAATTATGCAGAAATCAACTGATTTCGATGGTATATTTGAATTTCGTCCTTTAGAGCCCGGTTTCGGTGTAACAATTGGTAATGCCTTAAGAAGAATTTTACTTTCTTCTTTAGAAGGTTATGCGATTACAAGTATTCGTTTTTCAGGCGTATCTCACGAGTTTTCAACGATGAAAGGTGTTGTAGAAGATCTAACCGAGATCATCCTTAATTTAAAACAAGTTCGTTTTAAAAAAGTTGGTGATTCAGGTGATTCTGAAAAAGTCTTTATCGTAGTAAATGGTCAGGAGCAATTTGTTGCTGGAGATGTTACTAAGTTCTCTAATAACTTTGAGGTTCTTAATCCGGATTTCGTTATCTGTAACATGGAGAAATCTGTTACTTTAGAAGTGGAATTGACCATTAATAAGGGACGTGGTTATGTACCGGCAGAAGAGAATAAAATTAATGATGCTGTTGTTGGAGTTATTGCGATCGACTCGATCTTTACCCCAATGAAAAATGTAAAATATACGATTGAAAATTATCGTGTTGAACAAAAAACAGATTATGAAAAATTAATATTAGATATTTCAACAGATGGTTCTATCCATCCTGAAGAGGCATTAAAAGAAGCTGCGAAAATTTTGATCCAGCACTTTATGTTGTTCTCTGATGAGAATTTAGTATTAGAGTCTCAAGCTAAAGAAGAAACTAAAGAAGTTGATGAAGAGATCTTACATATGCGTAAGATTCTTAAAACTGAATTAGTTGATCTTGATCTTTCAGTACGTGCATTGAACTGCTTAAAAGCAGCTGATATTCGTACTTTAGCTGATCTTGTTTCTTACGATGTTGCTGATATGTTGAAATTCAGAAACTTCGGTAAAAAATCTTTGACTGAGATACAAGAGCTTGTTAAATCTAAAAGCTTATCATTTGGTATGAATTTATCAAAGTTTAAACTAGACGAAGAGTAAGCGGATAACGTATAAATAACATAGTACTAATAGTGTATAATTCCCTCAGAATAATTTTATAGAGACGGTATACACTGAATAAATTTAAAAATGAGACACGGTAGAAAAGTAAATCACTTAGGAAGAACAGATTCACATCGTAAAGCGATGTTGGCTAATATGGCTTCATCGTTAATTAAACACAAAAGGATCTCAACAACCTTAGCAAAAGCAAAAGCTTTGCGTATGTATGTTGAGCCTATTATCACAAAATCTAAAACAGATACTACCCACTCTCGTCGTATCGTATTTGGTTATTTGCAAGATAAAGAAACTGTTACTGAACTGTTCCGCGATATTGCAGCTAAAGTTGCTAATCGTCCGGGTGGTTACACTAGAATCATTAAATTAAACAACCGTCTTGGTGATAATGCTGAAATGGCATTGATCGAATTGGTTGATTATAATGAAGTTTACGGTAAGGAAGTTGCAACCGAAGAGAAGAAAACGACTCGTCGTGGTAGAAGCAAAGCAAAAAAATCTGATGCTCCTGCAGCTAAAACGGAAGAAGTTGCTGAAGCAGCACCTGCTGCTGAAGAAGCTCCTGAAATTACTGAAGAAAAAGCAGAAGATAAAGGAGAATAATATCCTTAATCTGAATAAGAGCCCTGTCCGAATTTCGGACAGGGCTTTTTTAGTATATAACTCCTTTCTCAAAAGGCTATCTTTGTACTTTATATTATTCTATGTCCCATCAAGTCAATCTTAAAATATTCCAGGATCTACTGGAAGATAGTATCTCATCAGGTCAGTTCTTAAAAATTTCTCTTGGCAATTACCAGGGTAATGATAAGGAATTAAAGCAGGTTTTTGTTCGACGGGTTATCATTAAAAGAACAGATATGCTTTCTTTCACTTCCCGTTATAAGACCAGGGATATTGTTAAGAACTTTTCTATTTCTGAGGGTTTGAATAGGATCAATCATCAGATTAGTAATGATTTCAAGATCTGTACGCTTTTTACTACGGTTAAAGAAGTAATTGCGGAACATATGAAAGGCGGTACAATCTCCGTAAGAGAGGTGGCGATTTCGGGTGCTTTAAAGCCAAGCTTAAGTCATAATAAGGAAAAGAAAAGATTAATACAGCCAATAGGTAAAACTTATTTGCAGGAATTAAGAATCACTGATCAGGATGGAAATGTATTTAAGAATACCCAGGATAAATACAAGCAGATTAATCAATACATAGAAATTCTTAGTTCACTTATTAAGGAACTGCCTGATCAAAATATCGGAAATGTAGTAGATATGGGGTCTGGTAAGGGGTATTTGACGTTCGCTTTATACGATTACCTGCAAACTATTTTAAAATCGGAAACAACTGTAATTGGTATTGAATACAGGGAAGACCTTGTCCAATTGTGTAATGATATTGCCGCTAGATCCGGATTTGACGGGTTGAGTTTTATACAGGGTACTATAGAAAGTTATGAAGTAAATAGTATTGACTTATTAATTGCACTACACGCTTGTGATACTGCTACTGATGATGCAATTTTTAAAGGAATAAAAGCAAATGCAAAATTAATTGTTGTTGCACCCTGCTGCCATAAACAAATTAGAAGAGAAATGGAAAAAAGTAAGCTGAAGAATGAATTTTCCTTTTTGACTAAATATGGAATATTTTTAGAAAGACAAGCTGAAATGGTTACTGACGGATTAAGAGCTTTGCTTATGGAATATTCCGGATACAAAACAAAAGTATTTGAATTTATCTCTGATGTTCATACGCCAAAAAATATATTGGTTGTTGGAATAAGAACCAAGATAACTGATAAAAGAAAAGCAGAGATATTGATTCAGATCGATGAGATAAAGGCCTATTTTGGTATTGGGTATCATCATTTGCAAAAACTGCTATCCATATAATGAGACAATAATTCTGTCATAGTGTCACAATTTTAAAGTGTAATTCGGACAATTGTTTTATTTAAAATTGATTGTCTCTTTTTTTTCTGCCAAAACCCTATTGGCACATGGCTTGTTAAGCAAAGATAAATAGATTGATTTTATAACAAATAGAGATAAATAGCATGTCAAAAATTATTGGTATAGACTTAGGAACAACAAACTCTTGCGTAGCGGTAATGGAAGGTAACGAGCCTGTAGTTATAGCCAACAGTGAGGGTAAACGCACTACTCCGTCCATTGTTGCATTTGCAGAAAATGGTGAACGCAAAGTAGGTGAGCCGGCAAAGCGCCAGGCGATCACGAATCCAACAAAAACAATTTCTTCTATCAAACGCTTCATGGGAAGCAGTTTTGCTGAAGTAACTAAAGAAGCTGGACGTGTACCTTACAAAGTGGTTAAAGGTGATAACAACACACCTCGCGTAGAAATTGATGATCGTAAATATACTCCTCAGGAGCTTTCTGCAATGATTTTGCAGAAAATGAAAAAGACTGCAGAAGACTTTTTAGGTCATGAGGTTACAGAAGCGGTTATTACTGTTCCAGCTTACTTTAATGATGCTCAGCGTCAGGCTACAAAAGAAGCTGGTGAAATAGCCGGTTTAACAGTTAAGCGTATTATCAATGAGCCTACGGCTGCTGCTTTAGCATATGGTTTAGACAAAGCACACAAAGATATGAAGATCGTTGTGTTTGACTGCGGTGGTGGTACACATGACGTTTCAGTATTGGAATTGGGTGATGGTGTGTTTGAAGTGAAATCTACAGATGGTGATACTCACCTGGGTGGTGATGACTTTGACCATATCATTATTGAATGGTTAGCTCAGGAGTTTAAGACTGAGAATGGCATGGACTTACATCAGGATCCAATGGCATTGCAACGTTTGAAAGAAGCTGCTGAGAAAGCTAAAATTGAATTATCAAGCACTACTTCTACAGAAATAAATCTTCCTTATATCACAGCCGATGCGACAGGACCTAAACACCTTGTAAGAACATTAAGCCGTGCTAAATTTGAGCAAATAGCTGCTGATTTAATTAAACGTACTATAGAGCCTTGTAAATCTGCTTTGAAAAATGCTGGTTTAAAAACAACGGATATTGATGAGATCATTCTTGTTGGTGGATCTACGCGTATTCCTGCAATTCAGGATGCTGTTAAAGCTTTCTTTGGTAAAGAACCATCTAAAGGAGTGAATCCTGATGAAGTAGTAGCTATTGGTGCTGCAATTCAAGGTGGTGTATTAACAGGTGAAGTAAAAGATGTATTGTTGTTAGATGTAACTCCACTTTCTTTAGGTATTGAGACTATGGGTGGTGTAATGACTAAGTTAATTGAGTCAAATACAACGATCCCATCTAAAAAAGCAGAAACTTTCTCTACAGCTGCAGATAATCAACCTTCAGTAGAAATTCACATTTTACAAGGAGAGCGTCCTATGGCTGCTCAGAACCGTACAATTGGACGTTTCATTTTAGATGGTATTCCGCCAGCTCCACGCGGAGTTCCTCAGGTAGAAGTTGCATTTGATATTGATGCGAATGGTATCTTACATGTAAGTGCAAAAGATAAAGCTACAGGTAAAGAACAAAAAATCCGTATTGAGGCTTCATCTGGCTTAACTGATGAAGAAATCAAAAGGATGAAAGAAGAAGCTGAGCAAAATGCTGATGCAGATAAAGCAGCTAAAGAAGAAGCAGAAAAAATCAACGGGGCAGATGCTTTAATTTTCTCTACTGAGAAACAGTTAAAAGAATTTGGCGATAAGATCTCTGCTGATAAAAAAGCACCTATCGAATCTGGTTTGCAAAAACTAAAAGATGCACATGCTTCAAGGAACTTTGCTGATATTGATGCAGCACAAGAAGAATTGCAGAATGCATGGAATGCAGCATCTGAAGAAATGTATAAAGCGGGTCAGGATGGTTCACAACCAGAAGGTGCTCCTGAAGCACAAAATGGCGGACAGTCATCTGACGGTGGGGATAATGTTACTGATGTTGACTTTGAAGAAGTAAAAGACGACAAAAAGTAATTCTTGATCCATTATAAATAGAAAAGGCCCCGGATATTTATCCGGGGCCTTTTCTATTTATAGATTTATTTTAATTCCAAAGATTTTCAGGGTAGGTCTTGTTTTTTACAAGCTGATCAATACTATTTTGTACAAAAGGTTTATCTTCTTTATAAGTTACACCGAACCATTGGCTATCTGTAGGAATCACTTTAAAGGAAGCCGTGTTATTTTTAACCAGGTTCTCTCCAATCAAAGGAATGAAAAACTCTGCTTTTGGTTTATCTTTATTCTCTATGGCAAAGGTTTTAAATAAATCTTCTGTCAACTTGAAAACAGCAGGGGTAAAGCCCCAGAAATTCATTGAAACGGGGGTATCGTAATCTAAAGGATATTCGGAACCATTTTCTTCATAAACAATGCTTTCACCTTTTTTATAAACCTGTGTGCGTTCCGTGATTTCTTCAAGAAATCCGGCATCACTAGTTTTGCAAACACCGCGGGAAACTGATCCGAAATCAGATAAAGTTTTACCAATCTGATAACCAACGATTGAAAATAAGCTGTCGGTAGCTTCAGTCTCTAAAAAGTCTACCATTTTCTTAAACGCATCAAATCCATAATAATCATCTGCATTGATCACGCAAAATGGCTCTTTAATTAGATTTCTGCCAGATAAAATAGCGTGAGCTGTTCCCCATGGTTTTTCACGGTAAATCTCTTCTTCAATTCCGAATTGTTTCAGATCGAAATTTTGAAATACATAGTCTGTTTCAATTTTACCGGCCAGTTTAGGTTCGAATATCCCTTTGAAATTATCCAGGAACTCTTCTTTAATTATAAATACTACTTTGCCAAATCCTGCCTTGATCGCATCATAAATGGAATAGTCAATAATTGTTTCACCATTCGGGCCAAACCCGTCAATCTGTTTCATGCTGCCATAGCGACTCGCCATCCCAGCGGCTAATATTAGTAAGGTCGGTTTCATTTAACTAAAGTAATAATTAGGATTAATATTTTGAGTAAAAGTAAGAATGTTTCGCTTTAATACTATTTTGAATACGTAAAATCGTGATCTTTTTTAATGTTTAGCAAGGAATGATAGATTAAACTGATTACATTATCTACATCTTCTTTATGGATCATTTCAACAGTGGTATGCATGTATCTTAACGGAAGCGATATTAATGCAGAAGGAACACCTCCATTTGAATAGGCAAATGCATCTGTATCTGTACCTGTTGAACGGGATGATGCCTGACGCTGGAAAGGAATGCTATTTTTCTCAGCGGTTTCAATAAGCAATTTATTTAAGTTTGTTTGGACTGCTGGGGCATAAGATACTACCGGACCTTTACCACAAGACAGATCACCTTGTGTAATCTTACTGATCATAGGTGTTGACGTATCGTGTGTAACATCAGTTATGATCGCTACATTAGGTTTAATTCTATGTGCAATCATTTCGGCCCCTCTTAAGCCAATTTCTTCCTGAACGGAATTTACAATGTATAAACCAAATGGTAATTTTACTTTGTTTTCCTGTAGTAAGCGCGCAACCTCTGCTATCATAAACCCACCTGCCCTGTTATCTAATGCACGGCCAACATAGTATCGATCATTCAGCACCATGAATTCGTCTTCATAGGTAATTACACAGCCTACATGGATGCCCAATTTTTCTACTTCTTCTTTTGATGTGCAGCCACAATCCAAAAATATATTTTTAAGCAATGGTGCTTCTTCTTTTTCTCCACTTCGTGTATGTATGGCAGGCCAGCCAAAAACAGCCTTAACCATCCCTTTGTCTGTGTGGATATTTACGCGCTTAGAAGGCGCTATCTGATGATCTGAACCTCCATTGCGGATTACGTAGATTAATCCATCTGAGGTGATGTAATTGACAAACCAGGAGATTTCGTCAGCGTGAGCTTCAATAACTACTTTAAAATCTGCTTTAGGATTGATCACACCTACAGCAGTTCCATAATTGTCAATGAAACTTTCATCGATATATGGTTTCAAATAATCCAGCCATAATTTTTGCCCTGGGTATTCAAAGCCGGTAGGAGATGGGTTATTGATATATTTTTCGAAAAATTGGAGTGATTTTTTTGTAACTACAGCAACATGTTTCTGCTTATCTTCTTTTTTCTTTGACATTTTTTAATTTTTATTCTGAACAAATATATAAACTAGCACTTAAGACTCAAGTGAATTATTAAGTTGTAACTCCATAATGACAAAATCAAGCCCCTCACTCGTAAATACCTGGTCAGTTTTAACAAAATCAAATTTACTGTAAAAGGGCGACGCAGAAACCCGGGCATTACACCATAATCTTTCCGCGCCTAATTGTTTAACATAATTGATTATATATTTAAGCAGTAGCGTTCCGTATCCTTTACCCTGGTCTTTATCAAGGGTAGCAAATTTTCTAAACTGATAATTGGTATGGTCGTTAAATAAGGAGACCACAGATGTCAGGTAATCATCTGCATATAATCCAAAATGGATACCATCGGCATCATTGGGTAGTTTTATTGAATCAAATGGTAAATCAGGATACATCACTTCATGTCTGATCTTCCAGGTCATCTCATACCTGATCTGTTCAATTTGAATTTGGGACATTTTTAGCATTTAATTTTACGGCTATAACAATCATTGTACAGATAGTTTAACATCATAATAAAGGACACCTAAACTGACCGTATATTGATTCTGCTAAAGCTTTAAAGGGGAATATTGCCATGTTTTTTACGCGGATTATTAACCACTTTATTTTCCAGCATTTTAAATGCCTTGATCAGTTTTGTCCGTGTTTGTGCAGGTTCAATTACTTCATCAACAAAGCCTCTTTCAGCAGCGCGATAGGGATTAGCAAAAATATCAGAGTATAATTTTTCTTTTTCCAACCATTTTTCTTCCGGATGCTCAGCGCTGGTAATTTCTTTTTTAAATATAATTTCGGCTGCACCTTTAGCCCCCATAACTGCGATCTCTGCAGTTGGCCATGCATAATTCAGGTCTGCTCCAATGTGTTTTGAGTTCATAACGTCATATGCACCACCATATGCTTTTCTGATAATTACGGTAATTCTTGGAACGGTAGCTTCACTAAATGCATATAATAGCTTGGCTCCATTTGTGATGATGCCGTTCCATTCCTGGTCTGTGCCTGGTAAAAATCCGGGAACATCTTCAAAGACCAGAAGCGGAATGTTAAAGCAATCACAGAAACGTACAAACCGGGCTGCTTTTACGGAGGCGTGATTATCAAGAACACCTGCAAGATATGCAGGTTGATTAGCTACGATACCGATACTTCTACCTCCTAAGCGTGCAAAACCGACAACAATATTTTCTGCATAATCTTTATGTACTTCAAGAAAGCTTTCAGAATCGGTAACTTCGGTGATCACAGAACGTACATCGTAAGGCTGATTTGCATTTTCAGGCATTAATGTATTTAATGTGCTGCGATTTTCATCCGCTGGGGTATAAGGTAACAGTGAAGGCATTTCTTCACAATTCTGAGGCATATAGCTAAGAAGCTGTTTGACATGGTTAATGGCATCCAGTTCATTGGAGCAGGCAAAATGAGTGACCCCAGATTTTGTTGCATGTGTAGCAGCACCGCCAAGCTCTTCAGAACTAACCTCTTCATGAGTTACTGTCTTTACAACATTTGGCCCGGTAACAAACATATAGGATGTATGTTCGACCATTAAGATGAAGTCTGTAATGGCTGGGGAATAAACAGCACCGCCGGCACAAGGCCCCATAATGGCAGAAAGTTGAGGGATTACTCCGGAAGCCTGTACATTTCTATAAAATATATCTGCATATCCTCCGAGTGAGACTACACCTTCCTGGATCCTTGCACCACCACTATCATTTAAACCAATCAGGGGGGCTCCATTTTTCATGGCCATTTCCATGATCTTACAAATCTTTTCAGCATGTGTTTCTGAAAGAGAACCGCCAAATACAGTAAAGTCTTGTGAAAAGACATAGACTAATCTACCATTGATTGTTCCATAACCAGTAACTACACCGTCTCCTGAATATTTTTCACGCTCCATACCAAAATCAGTACTTCGATGTGTAACCAGCATCCCAATTTCTTCAAAGGAGTTTTCATCCAATAAAAAATGGATTCGTTCCCTGGCAGTCAGTTTACCTTTTTTATGCTGACTTTCAATTCGTACAGGTCCTCCGCCAGCATGAGCCTTTATAATCTTATCCTGAAGTACTTCTATTTTATTCTTCATCTGCAAATACGTTTATACTTCAATTACCAGCGATATTGTAATCGGGTAGTAAATACATCATCTTTTAAATCATCAGTATATTGAGGTAATGATGTTCTGTCATTTACGACATGCTCATTATATACGGTCAGTTTTAACCTTGGGTTTATGCCGTAGCTGAACCCATATCCCAATGTACTAAATTTAATATCTCCAGCAGTAGTATTGTTATTGTTTACGCCAATTTCCCGTTCATTAATCTTATTATTTGGGTCATAAATATCATAGGCAACTAAGGCAGTTAATCTTGTTTTTGCAATTTGCTGGGTAAACCAGATGTAATAACCAGAAAATGTACGCAGATAAAGGTCTGTGGCAGGTTGAGCCGCGAAGCTGGTACTGGAAACGGGTCCGCTTATTAATGACGATGCGGCAACCCCAGGCTGAGTACCTCCAATATATTCTGCTTTAAGCATTGTTTTGCCAAAAGTATTGTCGTATTGCAGCTGCACATTGGCTCCATAGTAATCACGTTTAGCATTCCAGTTCACATTGTTGGGATCTGTGTTCTTTATATATCCGCTACCAGTATAAGTAAAGTAGTTTTCTGTATCGCTGCGTACGGATCCTTTATATATAGAGCCACCAAAACCGATATGTAATTTCTGGTTGTAAAGGCTGTCAAATTTAAATACAAGGTTACCTATTATATCTTTCTTAGAATCATAATCCCGGGCGCTGTGTCCGCTTCCATTTACAGCTGCTATCTCTGCAGTCAAAAATTTGAATATAGTTTGTGGGTGATAGCTAATCATGGCACCAAGATCACGCTCTCTGGGCATTAATGTCTGAAATACCCTTGCCCGTTCAGGAAAATCGCGGTACCCGGATGAGTAAACAATTGAATAACCGAATGGACGGTTAAATAAACCGGCCGTAAACATTAATGCCTTTGAACTTGGGTCATGGAACTGAATAAATGCATCCATTAACTGCACACCATTTTGTGTAGCATCTATCTGGAAAACAATACTCGAATATTTATCGGCCCTGTCAATCTTTAATCTTCCACGTCGGATCATGAATCGTTCACTCGAGTTTTTGGAAAAGTCTCCGCCAGAAAAAGAGTTAATCCCTGCAGACTGTGCTTTTTGATATTGAGTTTGCAAATATCCAGTTATCGCAATTTCATGCGCATCATAGGATGATGGAGCATTATTATTCTGGGCATTAACAAATAAGGGACTGAGAAATACAAGGATTAATAGTGTTTTTTTCATGAAAGGCATAAAGAAATTTGAAGGAGACGAATTTACATTAAATAGAGCATTTTTTATAAAAAGTCAATTCTGTTATACGATTAAATGAACTCATAGCCGTGTTAACAACTAAATTACATTTTTTTTACAAGATAATTTGTTAATTAGAGATGTTTCGAGTTATTTTTGAAATGGTTAGATAAATAATAAAAACAAATGTTCCTAAGGAAATACCGTATTTTCATATTCGTTACTTTTTTGAGCATCTTTTTAGCGAAGATGATCATTTCAGGAGCACCGGTATTTTTCACCCACATTGATAAAAACATCATGAATTCTGTTATCATGCAAATTGAGCATGAACACTCTTCAGATGGTGATTCAGGTAAAACAGGAATTAAGTTTACAGATTATAAGCTTATCGAATTTTATCATGTTGATTCTTTTGAGACTATCCTTAGCCATTTTGGGATTAGCAATAGCTTCATTGATCATTTTAAGCGGTATGTAGACCCATTTCATCCAACCGTTCCAACTCCCCCTCCCAATTTCTGTTAAATTCCGAGTATAAATGCTTGCATGTATGGCTATACTAATAGGAGAATAATATCCTATTAGTAAGCCCTACAGGTCATTTTAAATTCCAGTACTTTAATAAGGATAATATCCTGCATTTAAACTCATGTAAGCGGTTTTTCGTAAGATAAACTGACTTGAGTTCATCATTAAATACAACAAAGAATAAATTATATACCAATGGAAAATGGGAATTCAGTCTTTTCAAGATTTGAAGTAAAGAAATATATATTAAAAAAGAATTTAAAGAAGGACTTGCCGTCCAGTATTGTGGTGTTCTTAGTAGCCTTGCCATTATGTTTGGGCATTGCACTGGCATCTGGTGCCCCTTTGTTTGCCGGTATCATTACGGGTGTAATAGGAGGAATTATAGTTTCAAGTATTAGCGGATCGCAACTGAGTGTAAGCGGGCCTGCCGCAGGGTTAACTGCAATCGTATTGGGTGCAATAAGCCAGCTTGGCACTTATGAGACCTTTTTACTGGCAGTAGTTATTGCAGGAGTAATACAATTGATACTCGGGATCTTAAAAGGCGGAATGATTGGCAACTATTTTCCCTCCAGTGTAATTGAAGGGATGTTAGCTGCTATTGGATTAACCCTGATACTTAAACAATTTCCTCATGCGCTGGGTATTCACTCGGACTTTTTTGGAGATGAGAGTTTTTTTCAGGGTGATCATGAAAATACCTTTTCAGCAATTACCGCTGCGATGAGTCATTTTGGGTTGGCTGCAATTGTGATCAGCGGGCTTTCAATCGCTGTATTGGTGCTTTGGCCAAAATTTAAGAAGTTAAGCACAGTGCCTGCTCCTTTAGTTGTTGTTGCATTAGGTGTTGGCTTAGCGATTGCTTTTAAGGGTACAAATTATGCATTGGATGGGGCCCAGATGGTTGCTATACCAGTAGTAAATGGATTCTCAGAATTTATCGGATTGTTTACCACCCCGGATTTTTCACAAATCTCAAATGGTAAAGTTTGGATGGTTGCTGGTACAATAGCCATCGTAGCGAGTTTAGAAACGTTGTTAAGTTTAGAAGCCATAGATAAAATAGATCCAATAAAAAGGGTGTCACCTACCAATAGGGAATTGATTGCTCAGGGTGCAGGAAATATTGTTAGTGGTTTAGTTGGTGGTTTACCAATGACCTCGGTTATTGTACGCAGTTCTGCGAATGTAAATGCAGGAGGAAGAACAAAAATGTCTGCAGTCTTTCACGGTTGCTGGTTACTTTTATCCTTGTTGTTTATTCCTGGTCTGATAAATATGATACCTTTGGCATGTTTAGCTGCAATACTATTGGTTACAGGTTATAAACTTACACGTATAGCTTTATTTAAGCACATGTATCATAAAGGATGGGATCAATTTATTCCCTTTGTGGTCACCATCATCGCTGTATTACTTACAGATTTGCTAAAAGGCGTGGCCATTGGAATGCTTTTATCTATATTCTTCCTGCTTCGTACAAATATGAGAAACCCATTCTTTTACAGGATAAAGGAAGAAGGGGATAAGAAAAATTTAAGAATAACATTAGCAGAAGAAGTCTCCTTTTTAAATAAAGCTGCTATACAGGTAGTATTAACAGAACTGCCGAAAGAGACAAATGTAACTATTGATGGGACCAATTCAAGGTATATAGATCCGGACGTTCTGGAAACCATCTTTAATTACAAGCACAATGCCTATACTAAAGGTATTATTGTAGATTTAGTGAACATTAAAGATCACTATTCTGTACCAAAATTAAATAATAAAATCATTGAAGAAATTAATAATTAAACTATTATTATGTGTGCAAAATTAGAAAAACAAGCTACAGATCAAATAACATACGAAGGATTATTACAGGGAAATAAGGATTGGGTTGCTGCTACATTATTAGAAGACCCGGATTATTTTAAGCGCCTGTCTGCAGGTCAAAAACCACCAATTTTGTGGATAGGATGCTCAGATAGCCGGGTTCCTGCAAATCAGATTACCAACACCAATCCGGGTGACATCTTTGTGCACCGTAATATTGCTAACGTAGTTGTTCATACAGATATGAATATGCTTAGCGTACTGGATTATGCAGTAAATGTTTTGGAGGTAGAGCATGTGATTGTTTGCGGCCACTATGGCTGCGGAGGCGTAGAAGCTGCATTGAGCAATAAGCAATATGGAATTATAGATAACTGGTTAAGGAACATAAAAGATACTTACAGACTTCATTATCATGAATTGGATCTGATGTCAGATCATAAAAAGAGATGTGAGCGGTTAGTAGAGTTAAATGTGATAGAAGGTGTGTTTAATCTTACAAAGACATCTATCGTTCAGAATAAATGGGCAAATGGTAAAAAGCTTAGTTTGCATGGATGGGCTTATAGTTTGGAAACAGGACTTATAACCGATTTAGGTGTAACTTGTGAAGCCAATAACCACAGCAGTTCAGTATTTAGGATTGATGGTGTTGATAAGAAATAAAATTCATTTATATTTTAATTAAAGTCATAAAAAAACTCACGGTATATTACCGGGAGTTTTTTTATGACTTTATTAAGTCTGTTACTGATCTGATTTTTCAAATGAAAGATTTCAGCAGATAGATCTGACTAATCATTTGCTAAAAAAGGATAGCGGTAATCTTTTGGCGGATCAAATGTTTCTTTAACCGTTCTTGGCGAAACCCAACGCAAAAGATTGATCATAGATCCGGCTTTGTCATTTGTACCAGAGCCTCTGGCACCGCCAAACGGCTGCTGACCAACAACTGCTCCTGTACACTTATCATTAATGTAAAAGTTACCTGCTGCATTTCTTAGGTGTTGAGTCGCTTTTTCTATTGCATAGCGGTCTTGTGCAATAAAGGCACCAGTTAACGCATAGATAGAAGTCGAATCAACGATGTCAAGAACCTGTTCAAAGTCCTCGTCATTATAAACATATACTGTTAAAACTGGTCCAAATAACTCTTCGCACATGGTAACATACATGGGGTCTTTGGTAACAATTACTGTAGGCTCAATAAAATAACCTTTAGACTTGTCATAGCTACCACCAGCTATAATTTCTACAGCAGTATCTTTCTTAGCCTCATCAATATATTTGGCTAATTTATCAAATGAGTTCTCGTCAATAACAGCATTGATAAAATTGCTGAAATCTTCTGTCCCGCCCATCTTAAAGGTTGCCAGGTCACGAGTCATATATTCTTTAACTTTTGGCCATACACTTTTTGCAACGTAAACGCGTGAAGCGGCGGAGCATTTCTGTCCCTGATATTCAAATGCACCACGGATAATTGCCGTGCTTGATACTTCTGGATCGGCAGATCCATGAACAAGAATAAAATCCTTTCCTCCTGTTTCTCCAACAATGCGGGGGTAAGTCTTAAATTTATGAATGTTATTGCCAATGGTTTTCCAGATGTTTTGAAAAACCCCTGTTGATCCTGTAAAATGAATACCTGCAAAATCGGGGTGACTAAAGATCACATCTCCTGCATCGGGACCTGATACATAAACCAAGTTAATTACACCATCAGGCAATCCGGCTTCTCTAAAAATTTGCATCAATACATTTGCGGCAAAAATTTGAGTATTTGCTGGTTTCCAAACCACAACGTTACCCATCATGGCTGCAGATGTAGGCAAGTTTCCGGCAATGGCTGTAAAGTTGAAAGGAGTTAATGCAAAGACAAAGCCCTCTAATGGACGTTGCTCAACCCTGTTCCATGATCCTTTAGGGGAAACCGGAGGTTGCTGCTTATATATTTCAGTCATATAACTGACGTTGAAACGAAGAAAATCTATCAGTTCACACGCAGAATCAATCTCTGCCTGGTATGCATTTTTTGATTGCCCAAGCATAGTTGCTGCATTTAATTTATAACGGTAGGGGCCTGCTATAAGGTCTGCTGCTTTAAGGAAGATCGCTGCACGATGTTCCCATGCTAAATTTTCCCAATTTGCTTTAGCTGCAAGTGCGGCATCAATAGCCTGTTGTACATGGGCCTTTTCACCTTTACTATACTGACCCAAAATGTGCTGATGGTCATGAGGAGGAGTAACTTTTCCCTTATTGCTGGTATGTACTTCCTCACCGCCAATATACATTGGTATTTCAATTTGTTTAGAACGGGCATCGGCTAAAGCAGCCTTCAAAAGTTCACGTTCTTTACTTCCTGGTGCGTAACCTAAAATAGGCTCGTTTACAGGAGCTGGTACGTTAAAAAATCCTTTAAGCATGATATAAAATATTATTTCTGCAAAGATAGTTTTTCATAGAATATATTTGTTTTTTAATTGCCATGATAGCTTTATTTGCATGTAAATAAAGCTCTGCTTGTTAGAATAAATAACTAACTTATAGTTGACACTAAGCGGCGTTTAATTCTTATTTTTGAGACCGGTCTATGATTAAATATTTTCGTTTATTGTTACTTCCGTTTTCAGTGCTTTATGGCATAGTCGTTCTGATCAGAAATAAACTATATGATACGGGCGTGTTTAAGCAAACCGGATTTGATCTGCCAGTTATCTGTGTCGGTAATCTTGTTGTTGGCGGATCCGGCAAAAGTCCGGTAACTGAGTATTTGGTACAGCTTCTTAGTGACCGGAAGATTGCGATATTAAGCAGAGGATACGGCCGTAAGACAAAAGGATATATTCTTGCCAATCAAATGGCAACAGCAGAAACAATAGGTGATGAACCGATGCAGTTTTACCGAAAATTTCCAAATGTAACCGTTGCAGTTTGTGAAGATCGTGTATTAGGCATTAATAGGTTATGTAAGGAACATGATGTGATTTTATTGGATGATGCCTTTCAACACAGGAGATTGAAGCCAGGTTTTAGTGTTTTACTATTTGAATATCAAAAACTGTTATCAACGCAGTTTTTATTGCCTGCCGGAAATCTGAGAGAACCATTTAGCGGATATCAAAGAGCAGACGTACTACTGGTTACCAAAGCGCCAGAAATGATAACTGAGGCGCAGAAAAGTTTATGTAGGAGCAAGTTTGATTCTGCTAATGTCCCAGAATTATTCTTTTCGTACCTTGTTTATCACGAATTGGTACACTTAACCTCTTTAGAAAATAAGCCTTGGTCTTCAATTTTACCCACTACAACTGTCTTTTTGTTAACAGGTATTGCAAATCCTCAACCGTTGTTGTTGCATTTAAGACAATATACTAATTTGATAAGTCACTATGACTATCCGGATCATTATCAATACAACAGGAATAATATACAGGAACTAATAAAGGCGTACCATGAAGACCCTTCAGATAGCAAAATAATTATAACAACAGAAAAGGATGCGCAACGTTTATTAGATGCTGTTTTAAAAGAATTACTTTTAAATTTGCCTGTCTTTTATTTGCCTGTTAAAATAGCAGTACAAGAAGAAGATAAAGTTACATTTGATCAAAAGATTTTAGACTATGTTTCAAGCACTACACGAGACTATTGAATATATAAAGGTTAAAACGAATAACTTCCAACCAGAAATTGGAATTGTTTTAGGTACGGGTTTGGGGGCTCTTGTTAATGATATTGACGTTGAGTTTCATCTGATGTATGCTAATATTCCTAACTTTCCGATCTCAACCCTGGAATTTCATTCAGGTAAACTGATTTTTGGAACCTTAAATGGTAAAAAAGTGATTGCAATGCAAGGCAGGTTACACTATTACGAAGGCTATTCTATGCAGCAGATCACTTTTCCAATCCGTGTTATGAAAGCCTTAGGCATTACAACTCTGTTTGTTTCTAATGCTGCAGGCTCATTAAATCCGGAGTTTAAGAAAGGAGATCTCATGGTTATTAATGATCATATTAATTTGCAGCCGGAAAGTCCTTTGAGAGGAAGAAATGATGCTGATATGGGTCCCAGATTTCCGGATATGAGTCAGCCTTACAGCAGGAAGATAATACAAACTGCATTAAATATTGCAAAGGAGAACAACATAAATTGTCATCAGGGCGTTTACATTGCCGTAACTGGTCCTAATTTAGAAACAAAGGCAGAGTATAATTACCTCCGTATTATAGGAGGTGATGCCGTTGGTATGAGTACCGTTCCAGAAGTGATTGTAGCCAATCACATGAGTATTCCTGTATTTGCCATATCCGTATTAACAGACGAGGGGTTCCCTGAAGTTTTGGAGCCGGTAAGCCTGGAAGAGATCATAGAAACCGCAAGAATTGCTGAACCTAAAATAACAAAAATATTGAGCCAGTTAATCTCAGCCTTATAATGTATAGAAACGTTACCTTTCTTGTTTTCTGCTTTATCTTTCTAAGTGGGGTACAGTTATTTGCTCAGGATTTAAAGACCAATGTTAAGAGTAAGGAAATGGATTCCTTAAGAAAATTGGAAGAAGAGGGAAAGGATTCCGTAATATTTACTTCGAGATTTATCAGGTATACTACACTTAAGCTAACTAAGGATAGTATTCAAACGATGCCAATTGATACTACGTTAAATGGGTTTCATAACTTTAATGTACTCATTCAACCAAGAAGACCGACAGTAGGTACGGGTAATTTGGGCCTATCAGCAATGCCTATGCTTTTCGAACCCTTAAAAACGATAGGATTTGATGCCGGGTTTCATAGTTTAGATTATTATGCACTTACCCAGGATGACATAAAATATTATCAGGCACGAACGCCTTTTACAAGCTTATACTATGTAAGTGCGGGCGAAGTAGAACAGGTTTTTAAAGTTATTCATTCTCAAAATATAAATAGGAATTTAAATATTGGTGCCAACTTTAATCGGATAGGAGCGAACGGAAATTATACACACCAGCGGGGAGATGATCTGAACGGAGCGCTATTTGCCTGGTTTCAGTCACCAAGTAAGCGCTATAATATGTGGGCCAACGGCATATTTAATACCTTAAAAACAGAAGAGAATGGCTCTATTACAAATACGTCAATCTATACTGATGTAAATACGCTGAATATAACCAGACAGGCAGAACCCATTAACCTTACGAGTGCCAAGCGGATTTGGAGGCAGTCAAGTTTTATGCTCAAACAAACTTATTTTGTTGGTCGTATTGACAGTATAAAAGAAGATATCTCAAAGAAGATCTTACCTACAAATAAGATTGCCCATACTTTTAAATACAGCAGCAATTCTTATGGATTTCAAAAAAACGAAGACGATGATAATTCTGTTTTCCCAATTGGAGCAGCAGACAGTACCTATACAAATGACAGTACGAGCTATAAGCATGTCCAAAATGAATTTATCTATAGCTTTTTTCTACGGGCAAAATCAAACTCAATTATTAAAAATGAGCTGAAGATAGATGCAGGGATCAGGCATGATTTTTATAACTATAATCAGATGGTTTTATATAAGAATAGAACTACCTACTATAATTACAATTCTTCATTTCAAAATGTTACTCTTCTGGGCTCTGCAGGATATCGATTTAGTGACAGAATTGACCTGAATGTAGATTTGCAGCAAATATTTCAAGGGAGAAATATTGGAGATTTTATCTATGAAGCTAAAAGTAACGTCATGCTAAGCAAATCTGCCGGCAGGATTGTTTTAGGAGCCTATTTTCATAATAAATCTCCTGAAGAAATTTATAACCGATATTTTGGGAATCATTATAACTGGGAAAGAGATTTTGGACGTACTAAAACAGTTAATTTTTCATTTAATTACCTAAATGAGAAACTTGGTCTTGAGGCTGGCGCACAATATTATTTGATTGATAATTATCTTTATTTTATCCAAAATGGAGAAAGCGGAATTTTACCTCAAAACTCAGCAGCACCCATAAATCTACTTAAAATAACATTGGGTAAAAAGATAAAACTTGGCAGGTTTACCCTGGATAGTTATGTCGTTTATCAAAAAACAGATAATACAGATATTCTACGTACTCCAGAAGTATATACTTTTAATAGCTTTTACCTGGACAAAACCTTTTTTAAAGTATTAAAAACTAATGTAGGTTTTGATATCCGGTATAATACGCCATATAGTAATTACGCTTATTCGCCTGCTGCAGGTCAATTTTATAATAACATTTCTGGTGAAAAACTTGGAACAACCCCCATCGTTGACGTTTGGGTAAAAGCAAGTTTAAGAAAAGCGAATCTATTTGTGAAATGCGATTATGTAAATCAGGGACTGATATCAAAAGGTTATTACTCTGTTAACAGGTATCCGATGCAAGACAGGCTACTGCTTAAATTTGGTGTGATTTGGAACTTCTATGATTAAGTAATGTTAAGTTTTCTGAGGCTTCTTTTTTGCAGCGGGAAACAGTACATTATTTAAAATTAAACGATAGCCCGGAGAGTTGGGATGTAAGTTTAGATCAGTAGGCGGGTCGCCAACTGCATGCTGATAGTCTTCCGGATCATGGCCACCATAAAAAGTAAACTGCCCTTTACCAATTTCGCCATTAATATACCGTACTTCTTCGGCACCTTTATTTTCTCCAAGTACAGTGATGCTTGGTTTTACCAGTTGTTTTTTAAATGCCGTTGTTTGCCCCATGAAACCTTTAATAACCTTATCGTGGTTTTGTGTTAACATTGTTGGTACTAGATCCCATTTGGCAGAAAAATCAAATAAGGTGAAAAAGTCATTCCCTTTATTTAGCATCCGGGTCTGAGTAACATCGATATCAGAAAACTCATAATTGTTGGGATTTATGTCGAGTCTGAAATCCTTAAAGGCTACAGTCTTATTAAAGTCAAGCTTGGATTGCGCTTGCGGGTCAGCAGGATCACCATCAAACATGCTTTCACAGATGTCGGTTCCTTCAGCGCTAAGGGCGATGTCAAAACTGTCCGTACCAGAACACATTGCAAAAAGAAAGCCTCCGCCAGCACAAAACTCTTTAATTCGTTTGGCAACATCCAGTTTCATTTCAGAAACCTTTTTGTAACCATTTTTTTTTGCTGTGGCCTCCTGATTTTTTACATCTTCGCGATACCAAACGGCATTTCTGAATGAGCTCCAGAATCTTCCATATTGGCCTGTAAAATCTTCATGATGTAAGTGAAGCCAGTCATAAGCAGAAAGCTTGTCTTTTAAAACGTCATCGTCATAGATCACATCGTATGGTATTTCTGCATAAGTAAGCACTAAGGTTACGGCATCGTCCCAGGGTAATTTGCTTTTCGGAGAATATACAGCCATCTTGGGTGCTTTTTCCAGCTTAACAACTTCCATGTTTACCTGAGGATCACTGATCTCATTTAATATTGCCGTTACCTTTCCATCAGCCAATATCTGATAAGACACTCCTCTTGCCTTGCACTCATCTTCTACAGTTTTTGTGTAACCAATTAAAAAGCTACCTCCACGATAATTTAGCAGCCAATCTACATTGGCGGTCTGCTTAATGCTCCAGTAGGCAATGCCGTAAGCCTTTAAATGATTCTTTTGATCCTGATCCATAAAAATTAAGATAGACGAAGCCTTAACCACTATGGTAATTGCCAGTAATAAGAGTGTAAGGCTTGCTTTTTTTAAGGTCATGATTTAGGTGTCAGTAATGCGAATGTAGATTTTTCGAGTTCAATTTACTAAAAAACACTTGTAAAATTTTTATTAAAAGCTTAAGAAGAGCGGATTAATTGTAGGATGAGGTCATTGTTTAATTGCATATAAAAACAATTTTATCTAAGTTTGGCGTTCACAAAAAATTTACATGAGCAAAGCGGTAATTAAAACGGATAAAGGTAATATGACTGTTCAATTTTATGAGCAGGATGCACCAATTGCAGTAGCTAACTTTAAAAAATTGGCTACAGAAGGATTTTATGATGGCGTGGCCTTTCACAGGGTGATACCAAATTTTATGATTCAGGGTGGATGTCCAAATTCTAAAGACCCTGCCAGAGCACATTTAGCTGGTACTGGTGGTCCGGGTTATAAAATTGACTGCGAATTAACAGGTGAAAATCAATACCATGACCGTGGTGTACTTTCTATGGCACATGCAGGTAGAAATACTGGAGGTTCTCAATTTTTTATCTGTCACAGCAGAGATAATACTGCACATTTAGATAGAAATCATACCTGTTTTGGTAAAGTGATAGAAAATGTTGATATCGTAGATGAGATTAAACAAGGAGATAAGATTTTAAGTATAGAAGTGATAGAAGATTAATTCTATACTTCTCAAAAAACAAATGATATGAATTTAAGAGGAATAGTAGCGGTATCTGGAAGACCAGGTTTATTTAAACTTGTAGGACAAAATAAAGGCGGATATGTCTTGGAGGGCCTAGATGCTCAAAAAGTTAAGATCGTAGCTAATATTACTACAACCAAACTGGCGTCGCTGGAGGATATTACGGTTTATGGTGAAGATGATGATCTTAAACTGGTAAATATTATGGCTAATATTACTGCTGCCAAAGGAAGTGTACCTGATGCAAAAGCAGATGCAAAAGCATTGAGAACATTCTTTGAAGAAGTAGCTCCTGGTCATGATCAGGAAAAAGTGTACACTTCAGATATGAAGAAAATCATTACCTGGTATCATCTGTTAAAAGATTTGCCGCTCTTCAGTGAAGAAGCGCCTTCGGAAGTAGTAGACCAGGAAGCCATAAAAGGAGAAGAAAAGGTAGAAAAGAAACCTAAGGCTACTCCAAAACCTTCCAATGCTAAAGCTCCCGCCAAAACTGCTCAGCCTGCAAAGAAAGCAAGCATGACCAGTAAAAAGGGAGTTTAATTCTCGGATCAATTTGCAAAAGGCAGTCCAAAGTTATACTTTAGACTGCCTTATTATTTAAACGAATTTCCAGATCAGGATAAATGCAATTACAGAAATAATGATTGCAATAATATAGCTTATCCGGTCTTTTCGTTTATCACTTTTATATCTATAGTTTCTTTTAAAATTTTCTGGTGATAGCATAAGTTCTTTTTTATAATGATGATATAAGATCTAAAATTCCATAAATCTTATTGATGGTGATAGGGTTCGCCCTTTAGAATGCTAAAAGCCCTGTAAAGTTGTTCTACAAAGAATAGTCTTACCATTTGATGCGAAAAGGTCATTTCTGACAAAGATATACTTCCATTTGCTCTTTTGTAAATGCTTTCATCAAAGCCATATGGCCCACCAATAACAAAGATCAAATGCTGAACACTTCCAATCATCTGTTTGTTTAGGTAACTTGAAAATAGAACAGAAGTATACTTAATTCCTTTTTCATCCAACAGGATTATCTGATCTGTGTTATTAATGTGCTTTAGCATTTGCTCTGCCTCTTTGCTCTTTTGCTGAGCCTCACTTAAATTTTTTGTGTTTTTAACGTCAGGTATAACCACCATGTTAAAACCTATATAATGCTTTAACCGGTTTAGATATTTCTCAATGCCTTCAATCAGGTATTTATCTTCTGTTTTTCCTGTAACAAGTAATGTAATCTTCATCTAATTGGTGTGGGTAATCATCAATTCCCTATATTTATCAGTTCGTGAAGTTCAAACTTAGATAAATTGTTCTTCATTAAAGAGATTTATACCTGAAAATGTAATGTCAAAAACAAAACAACAGATCCTTGAGGGATACTATGATACCGTTAAAAGCCAGCAAGCCCTTATTGCTGAACTTAAAAGTAAACTAAACCTCATTTCTTTTTCCAGGCTTGGTTTATTTGTTGCAGAAATATTGATCATTGCTGCCGTTATTAACATTGGATATCATTTGGTATTTGTTGCATTGGCTATTGTTCCGGTAATCTGTTTTTTAATCCTGGTAAAAAAACAAGCTGCAGTTCAGCTCGAATTAAAGTATGAAGGACAGCTACTTTGGGTTTATCAAAACGAGATTAATCAGACAACAGAAGGAAAGAATGGATATGCTAATGGAGAAAACTATAGTAATGAAAGCCATCCATATACTTCAGATCTGGATATTTTAGGTGCCGGATCGCTTTTCTCATTTATCAACCGATGCAATACATTTAATGGTTTAAATATACTTGAAGATAGTTTAAGCCTTCCAAAGGATAAAGAAAAGATTCTGAGCCGTCAATTGGCCATAAAAGAACTAACTGTTCATATTGATCAAACGTTTCACTTTAGAGCCCAGCTTCAGGATCATAAGCCAGAAGAATTGCTTGTTATTAAAGATAAACTCGAACACCAGCTGCCAAATCAGCTAAAATTTACAAATAAGCCACCGCTTAAACTGTATGTAAAGATTGTTCCTTTTTTAACGCTGTTGTTGTTTATACTTGGTGTAGTCTATGGTCAGTATTTTTGGAAAATATTTGGATTTATAGCTGTGTTCAATGCCGGGCTTACATTTTTTTATCTGACAGCAATTAATAAACTATATTATGGGTTTACCGGAAGTTCAAATCTGCTCAATGCATTCTCAGGAACCATCAAATGGACGGAAGATATAAAATGGGAAAGTGCTTATATAAAGAATTTTTTTACAAGTAACAAAGAGCCAGAGAAGGTAAGTATACAGATTAAGCAGCTTTCTGGTATTATACAAGCTTTTGATGCCCGGTTAAATGTAATTTTAAGTTCAGTTTTAAATCTTTTCCTGCTCTGGGATCTTAGGTGTTCAGTCAATCTTTCCAAATGGCATTCAAAATCTTCTGAGCATTTAGTAAATGGATTGTACCGGATCAGCCAGTTTGAAGAGTTGATCTCCTTTGCTACGCTGCATTATAATGAGCCGGGGTGGGTATTCCCAGATATTAGTGATGCTTTTCAATTAAAAACTACTGCAATTGGTCATCCGCTTATTAAGGATTCAAATCGGATAGTAAATGATTTTAGTCTGTCGGCACAACCCACAGTAGATATTGTAACAGGATCAAACATGGCTGGTAAAAGTACATTTCTGCGAACTGTAGGGATTAACATGGTACTTGCATTTGCCGGTGCTCCAGTGTGTGCTAAAGAACTATCACTTTCTATATTCAGGGTCGTATCTTATATGCGGATTAAAGATTCGCTAAATGATCAGACCTCAACCTTTAAGGCGGAACTTAACCGCCTTAAAATGATACTTAATGCGATTGACGTTCAAAAAGAGTCGTTTGTTTTAATTGATGAAATGCTTAGAGGTACAAATAGTAAAGATAAATACCTGGGCTCAAAAGTATTTATTCAAAAGTTGATTGAGCAACATACCCCTGCATTGTTTGCAACACATGATCTTCAGCTCTCAGAAATGCAGGACAATTATTCCAATGAAGTGCGAAACTATCATTTTGATATACAGATCTCTGACGGAGAAATGAACTTCGATTACAAGCTAAAATATGGGCCTTGTACAACATTTAATGCAGCATTGTTATTAAAAGAGATCGGGTTAACATTAAATTAATACCATTATCCCATATTGCCGGATATTAGCAGATATGATTAAAGCTTCAGATTTTGGTAGTGATTTTTCATGGGGTGTGGCTGTAGCTGCTGCACAAATTGAAGGTGCGTCAGATCTATATGGTAAAGGGCCATCAATTTGGGACACTTTTTCAAAAAGATCCGGTAAAATAAAGAACGGCCATCAGCCAGTTATGGCTTGTGATTTCTACCACAGCTATAAAACTGATATCGCTTTGGTAAAAGCACTTGGGTTTGGCATTTTTCGTTTTTCTATTTCATGGCCAAGAATTCTTCCAAATGGGCATGCACCAATTAATGAAGAAGGAATCCGGTTTTATCACCGTGTTATTGATGAGTGCCTGCTTAACGGATTGGTTCCATATATCACATTGTATCATTGGGATCTGCCAGATGCATTGGAAGAAGAAGGAGGCTGGACGAGCTACAGTGTTAATAATGCTTTTAATACGTTTGTTTTAATTTGTGCAAGAACGTACGGGGATAAGGTTAAGAACTGGATTGTACTCAATGAGCCCTTTGGCTTTACTTCATTAGGTTATATGCTTGGCATACATGCTCCGGGGAAAACAGGACTTACTAATTTCTTCTCCGCAGTTCACCATACTGCAATTGCACAGGCAGATGGAGGAAGAATTTTAAGATCAGAAGTTAAAGGTGCAAATATTGGTACTAGTTTCTCCTGCTCAGAGGTTATACCATATACACAAAGTGAGGCAGATATAACAGCAGCGAAGCGGGTAGATTGCCTTATGAACCGGCTGTTTATAGAGCCTTGCTTAGGCATGGGCTATCCTGGGGCAGAATGGGAGGTAATGGATAAATTTGCAGTTCAGCATTCTACCTGGCGTCATACAGAACGACTAACCTTCGACTTTGATTTTATAGGTTTACAGAACTATTTTCCAATTACCATAAAATACAACGCGTTCATACCGGTTCTTCAGGCATGGGAGGTTAAGGCAAAGAACCGAAAGAAGCCTCATACTGCTATGGGATGGGAAGTTAACGGAGATGCTTTTTATAATGTAATTAAAAAATTTGCAGCCTACCCGAATATCAGAAGCTTGATGATCACAGAGAATGGCGCTTCATATCATGACAAACTGGAGCAGGGTAATATACATGACCATGATCGGATCAATTACTTTAAGGAGTACTTAAAAGCGCTTTTAAAAGCAAAACAGGAAGGCTTAAATATCACAGGCTATATGGCATGGACATTAATGGATAATTTTGAATGGGCAGAAGGATTCAATGCCCGGTTTGGGCTTGTATATAATGACTTTAAAACTCAAAAGCGTACGATTAAAGATTCTGGTCTTTGGTTTAAAGAATTTTTAAACACATAGCCAAATTAAGATGTCAATAACAAAAAAGGCTCCCGGTATAATAACCAGAAGCCTTTTTTGTTTAAATTATTTTAGTAATTAGATGGTTGCATTTTTAGCTGCTTCTCTTCTAATGATATTTAATGCACCACCAGCTTTAAACCATTCAATTTGTTGTGCGTTATAACTATGATTTACAGAAATACTTTCTTTAGTTCCATCAGCATGGTTTAACACCAATGTAAGTGGAAGGTTAGGCGTAAATGTGGTTAAACCAATGATGTCAATTACATCGTCCTCAAGTATTTTCTCATAATCATCTTTGTTAACAAAGGTTAGCCCAAGCATCCCCTGTTTTTTAAGGTTAGTTTCGTGAATACGGGCAAAAGATTTAACCAATACCGCACGGACACCTAAATGACGAGGCTCCATAGCAGCGTGTTCACGGCTAGACCCTTCACCATAATTTTCATCTCCCACTACGATAGATCCAAGATCTTCTGCTTTATAAGCGCGCTGAGTAGCAGGTACCGGACCATACTCACCAGTTAAATTATTTTTAACAGAATCTGTCTTGTCGTTAAAATAGTTAACCGCACCAATCAGCATGTTATTAGAGATGTTGTCTAGATGGCCGCGGAACTTTAACCAAGGACCAGCCATAGAAATATGATCCGTAGTACATTTTCCCTTTGCTTTAATAAGCAATTTTAATCCGAAAATATCAGTGCCTTCCCAAGCTTTAAATGGATCAAGCAGTTGTAACCTGTGTGATGTTGGAGAAACAAGGACCTGAACACCGCTTCCATCTTCAGCTGGTTTTTGGTAACCGGCATCCTCAACAGCAAATCCTTTAACAGGCAACTCATAGCCTGATGGTTCATCTAACTTAACCTGTTCACCTTTATTATTTGTTAATGTATCGGTTAATGGATTAAAACTTAGATCACCAGCTATAGCCAAAGCAGTTACCAGTTCAGGAGAACCTACAAATGCGAAAGTATTTGGGTTACCATCGGCACGTTTAGCAAAGTTCCTGTTAAACGAGTGAACAATGGTATTTCTTTCCTGCTTCTCCGCACCAACCCGATCCCACATGCCAATACAAGGTCCGCAAGCGTTGGTAAATACCTTAGCACCTATGCCTTCGAATACGTCTAAAAAACCGTCACGGTGAATTGTATAGCGAATTTGCTCTGATCCAGGATTAATACAATACTCAGCTTTAGCAACCAGACCCTTTTCTGCAACCTGTCTTGCAATACTTACAGCCCTTGAAATATCTTCATAGGATGAGTTTGTACAAGACCCGATCAAACCAACATCAATCTTCATTGGCCATCCGTTTGCTTCAGCAACCTCTTTCATTTTAGAAATAGGCGTAGCCAGATCCGGGGTAAAAGGGCCGTTCAGATATGGTTCAAGCTCAGAAAGATTGATCTCAATGATCTGGTCAAAATATTTTTCAGGATCCTCATAAACCTCAGGATCTCCGGTTAAATGTTCTTTAATTTCATTTGCAGCATCGGCAACTTCTGATCTGTCTGTAGCACGTAGATAACGCTCCATGCTTTCATCGTATCCAAAAGTAGAAGTCGTTGCGCCAATCTCTGCACCCATATTACAGATTGTACCTTTACCTGTACAGCTCATACTGGTTGCACCTTCACCAAAATACTCAACAATGGCACCAGTACCGCCTTTAACAGTAAGAATACCGGCAACCTTTAAGATCACATCTTTAGCAGACGTCCATCCATTCAGTTTTCCAGTTAGCTTAACACCAATTAATTTCGGGAATTTAAGTTCCCATGGCAGTCCGGCCATCACGTCACATGCATCAGCACCACCAACACCAATAGCAACCATACCTAAACCACCAGCATTTACGGTGTGTGAATCAGTACCTATCATCATTCCACCAGGAAAAGCATAATTTTCTAATACAACCTGATGAATAATACCCGCACCTGGTTTCCAGAAACCAATACCATATTTGTTAGAAACAGAAGCCAAAAAGTCAAATACTTCCTTACTTTCAGTATTTGCAGCAGGTAGATCTATTTCAGCACCATTTTTTGCAGTGATCAGGTGATCACAATGCACGGTAGATGGAACAGCAACTTTTGGTCTTCCAGCCTGCATAAATTGCAATAAAGCCATTTGTGCAGTAGCATCTTGCATAGCCACACGGTCAGGAGCAAAATCTACATAATCAGTACCTCTAATGTAAACGGTATTTGTATTTCCATCCCAAAGATGGGTGTAAAGTATTTTTTCTGAAAGTGTTAAAGGTCTGCCTACTAATTTACGTGCCGCCTCAGTACGGGGGCCAAAGTTTGCATACACCTTTTTGATCATTTCAATATCAAAAGCCATTGATGATATGTGTTAAAAGGGTAAGTATTTATTATTTGTAGCGAATTTACAAAAAAAAACAGGGGTAAGACATCATCTGTAAATCATTATATTATTTATATATATTCTAAATAATTAAGTATAATAAATAATACTGATTTAACAGATCTATTTTTTCCGATCGCTTTTGAACACTATTGTCCATTAATGAACATCTCATATTCAAAGATATTCGTTAATATATTGATAAGTAAGGTTTTGAGTCAGAAGATTCTTTTGGCCTGACGTTAGCAGACTGTTAGATGAATTTAGATCAGAAGAATTAGAGAGAATCAAATCTATAGCCCATTTTACTAAAATGTTTCAACACTTCAGGTAACGCATATGTAAGACGTTCGTAAGCTTTTAAACTATCATGAAATACAACTATAGAACCGTTTCCAGTATTTCTGATCACATTAGAGCAGCATTTTTTGGGATCAAGTTCAATATCAAAATCTCCGCTTAATACATTCCACATCACAATATTAAGATCTGGAAGCATAGAACGGAGTTTGGTGATCTGTGATCTTTTGATTCTTCCGTAAGGCGGGCGAAATAAATTTGTGCCGGTTAATTCCTGGCATTTTTGAAAGTTTTCAAGGTATACATCATCCGGTGTTACCCATCCTTTTAAATGGTTAAAAGTATGGTTGCCGATGCTGTGTCCATCGTTCTTTATCTGTTCAAAAATGTAGGGATGTTTACAAATGTTATCTCCGATACAGAAAAACGTAGCTTTCGCATTAAAGCTTTTTAAAGTTTTTAATACGAACGTTGTAACATCGGGTATAGGTCCATCGTCAAAGGTTAAATAAATAACTTTTTGATCACTGGACCTGCTCCAGGTTAACGACGGATAATACCATTTTAATAAAAGTGGAGATTTGACCAGGTACATCCGCAAATGTAATAAAATACAATTGGTGTACTTGAAAATTTACAAAATCAAAGAGTTGTTTATATTAATATTGTGAAAATTAAATTATGAAAAAGCTTCCCCTAGTATTGTCTCTTTTGCTTATTGCAGGTTTTATTCAGAGATCTGCCGCGCAGGAGGTCATCACCATACAGCAGGCTATTGAAAAAACACTAAATAATAATCTTCAGGTTAAAAAGGCAGAGCTCAGTGAAAGCCTGGCAGATGAGAACTTAAAACAGGCAAAATTGGCTTTGTATCCAACCCTTAGTGCAGGAATTTCTCAGAGCATGGCATGGGGACGTAATAACTCGGGTACTTCCGGAATTTACGAAAACACACAAAACTATAACTTCGGCCCAGACGCAAGTGCTGGAGTCGATTTGTTTAACGGATTTTCTAAAATTAACCAGATCAGACAGAATAAGGTCTTATTAGAATCGGGAAAGGCAAGTACAGAAAAGTTGAAAAATGACCTGACTTTACAGGTAATTACATCTTATCTTGACATTTTATACAATAAAGACCGCTTGAAAGCTGCACAACAACAATTGGTAGTTTCTCAAGAACAGTTAACGCAACAACAAGAACTATTAAACGTAGGTAATAAGACCCTTGCAGATGTAGCTGAATCAAGATCGCTTGTAGCAACCGCTGAGCTTGATGTTACAACCGCTACCAATGCCTTAACCATTTCATATCTTACCTTGGCCCAATTGATGGACATTCCATCTGCTACAAGATATGACATACAGGCCCCTGTACTGTCTAGCTTTAATAAGCCGTCAACAAATTATAACCCTGAACAAGTGTATTCAGAGTCTATGCGTATTTTTCCAGATATTAAACTTGCAGGATTGCAAACGGAAGTTGCAAAAAGAGGTATAGATATTGCAAAAGGGAGTTTGTATCCAAGGCTATCTTTAAGCGGAGGTTACGGAACGGGTTATTTCTACAACTATAATGCAAGACCTGAAAATCCAAATGTAGCTTTCGGAAAACAGATTGAAAATAATATTTCTAAAAGAGTTGGTATGAGTTTGAGCATTCCCATTTTTAATGGACTGCAGGCTCGCTCAGGAGTAACCAGGGCGAGAATTAATCTGCAGCAATTTCAGGCAGATGAGCAACTGGCAAAAAATAATCTGAATAAGATCATTTATCAGGCAGTGGCAGATCTGAAAGCGGCTGAAAGTACCTACGAATCTACTACAAAAACATTTAATGCCCGTCAGGAAGCATTTGCAGTGATTGAGCAACGCTATAATGTTGGTTTGGTAAATTCACTGGATTACAGTACCTCATTAACAAACCGGAATAGGGCAGAGATTGATAATATAAGGGCTAAATACGATTTATTATTTAAAGCAAAAGTGATAGACTACTACTTAGGTAAACAAATTATATTCTAAGTAACCATAATAAAATAGAAAACAAAAAATAGAACAAATGAAACTAAAACCCATATTAATTATTCTAGGTGTAATCATTGCATTACTAGTGATAGCAAAGCTTACCGGCCTTATTGGAGGAGAAAAAATTGAAAAGGTTACTATAGAGAAAACCACAGACCGGAAAGTGATCGAAACGGTTACAGCAAGTGGTAAGATCCAACCAGAAACCGAGGTTAAATTGAGCTCTGAGGTGTCTGGAGAGGTTACAGAGCTTTTAGTTAAAGAAGGTGATGTGGTAAAAAAAGGCCAGCTGCTTTGTAAAGTAAGGCCAGATGTATTAAAATCGGGATACGATAGGGCAGTCGCTTCATATAGTTCTCAAAGAGCGAGTGTAGCATCTTCACAACAAATGCTGCAGCAGAGCGAAGGAAATTTTATAAATGCAGAAGCTACTTACAAGCGTAATGTCGAACTTTTTAATAAAAAAGTAATCTCTGCATCAGAATTTGATGCTGCGAAAGCTGCTTATTTAACGGCAAAAACAAATTTGGGAAGGGCTAAAGAGGACGTAACATCCGCTAAATTTATGTTAGAGCAATCAGGAGCGAATGTTCAGGAAGCGAATGCAAATTTAGCTAAAGCAACGATTTTTGCGCCGGTTGATGGAGTGATTTCCAAGTTATCGGTAGAGTTGGGTGATCGTATTCTTGGTACAGCTCAAATGGCAGGTACAGAGATCATGAGAATATCCAATCTTTCATCAATGGAAGTAAATGTTGATGTCAATGAAAATGATATTAACCGGGTTAATGTTGGTGACAGTGCGGTGATTGAAGTAGATGCATTTGCAGATAAGAAATTTAAAGGCGTTGTAACAGAAATTGCAAGCTCCTCAAAAGATATTGGTACAACTACAAGTTCCGTAGATCAGGTAACTAACTTTAATGTTAAAGTGCGTATCATAGCAGAATCCTATAATGATGTTAAAGGTGGTGCTAAGGATTTACCGTCTCCATTCAGGCCAGGCCTTTCGGCAACTGTGGATATTGAAAGTGAATCTGTCAAAGGATTGGCTATACCAATTCAGGCTGTATTTACTGAAGATAAAAATAAAGCGAAGCCCAATACAGAGAATAATGACCAGAATGCTGATAAACAAAAATCGAAACTTAATGATAAAACAGTTAAGCAATATGTTTACCTGTTCAATGCCGGAACAATAAAGAAGGTAGAAGTTACAACAGGTATTCAGAACGATCAGTATATTATTGTTAAAACAGGACTTAAAGCAGGTCAGGATGTAGTATCAGGACCTTATTCGGCCATTCAAAACCGGTTAAAGGATGGTATGAAAGTAGAAAAAACTACTAAAGATCAACTGTTTAACGCAGCGAAATAAAAGTAAACAATATCAGTCATTTTAAATAAGTAAATTGCCCCGGTTTAAAACATTAAGCCGGGTTTTTTTATTTATAAAACTATGATGCCTAGAGTTGCAATGATTGGTGGCGGGAGCTGGGCTACCGCAATCATAAAAATGCTTTCAGATAATATTACTGCTAAGGAGATCTATTGGTGGATGCGGAATGCCGAAGCTATAGCGCATCTTCAAAAATATAAACACAATCCAAATTACCTGAGTTCTGTAGAGATCAGGATACCTGAAACACACATTTCTAATGATATCTCGGAAATTATCAGCAATGCTGATTACGTCATCTTAAATGTGCCGGCAGCATTTCTTAAAGAAACCCTAAAAGATATCACTCCGGAACAGTTGAAAGGTAAAAAGATCATTTCTGCAATTAAAGGAATTGTACCTGATGAAAATTTGATCATCGGAGAATTTATAAATCAAAAATATAACGTGCCCCTTGAGGATATTGTTGTGATCAGCGGGCCATGTCATGCAGAAGAAGTGGCATTGGAGAAATTATCATACCTCACTATAGCGTCTGTAAATGTGGATCTTGCATCGACATTTGCTGGTCTTCTTAATACCAGGTATATAAAAACCAATGTTTCTGATGATATTTTCGGTACCGAATATGCTGCGGTTCTGAAAAATATTTATGCAGTGGCAAGTGGTATTTGTCATGGCGTTGGATATGGTGATAATTTTCAGGCTGTTTTAATTTCAAATGCGATTCGTGAGATCAATAGGTTCGTGGATATTGTACATCCCATTTCGCGGGATATCAAAGAATCTGCCTATTTGGGAGATCTGCTGGTAACTGCTTATTCGCAATTCAGCCGCAACCGTACCTTCGGTAATATGATTGGTAAAGGATATACTGTAAAATCAGCACAGTTGGAAATGGCTATGGTAGCCGAAGGATATTATGCCGTAAACTGTATGCACCACATTAATAAAAAATATAAAGTTGATATGCCAATAAGCCGGGCAGTATATGCTATCCTTTATGAAAAACATTCTCCGCACATTGAAATGCGTCTGCTTACCGAGCAGTTGAGCTAGTGTAAAAACAAAAACGTATTGCATTTGTTGCTTAACAAATACTACGACTATGAAAACAAGATATTTAACAGGGTTATTAACCCTTGCCATGAGCATTGCAATTGGTTTCTCCTCTCCTGCACAAGAAAAAAAGAAAAAGGAAAGTGTGGGTACAACAATTAATAAAACAGCTAAAAAAGTAGGTAATAAAACCGCAGAGGTTACTGTTAAAGGAAGTGCAAAGGTTGTTGATCAAACCTATAAAGGCAAGATGGCGCCAGACGGCTCAAACGTATATATTGATGGTAAAAATAGAAAGTATTACATCAATAAAAAAGGTGGAAAAGTCTATTTGAAAGCATCAGAAATAAAAACAAGGCCAGTAAATTAATAAAAAAGCCCTTTGAAATTTTCAAAGGGCTTTATATTTAGAATTTCGATTACGATCTGCGTTTTCTGTCGCTGCTTCCGCCTTCGCGTCTGCCACCACCAGAATTTCCACCTCTTTCTTCACGGCTTCTTCCAGAGAAATCTCTGAAACCACCACTGCTGTTTCCACCTTCACGCCTGCCGCCACCAGCACCACCGCTGTAGCTTCTTCTTTCTCCGCTTCCGCCTTCACGTTTTCCAGCGTAACCGCCGCCACCGCTTCTGCGTTCTCCGCCAAATCCACCACGACTACGACCGCCGCCGCTTCCGCCTTCACCTTCAGCAGTTTTTTCAATCCTTACGCCACGATTGTTAAATTCAACCGCTTTGAAGTTTGCAAATAGAGATTCTACAGTAGCATTTTCAACTTCAAAGAATGAATAAACACCTTTTAGATCTATTTTACCAATGCTTTTTCCGCTAATTTTACCGTTATTACAAACAAAAGATAATAGATCACCTCTTGTAAAGTCGTCAACAGAACCTAAGTTAATGAATAGACGGGTATAACCTTCGCTACTTCTTGAACCACGTTCACCACGTTCGCTGCGCTCTCCTCTGTCATCAGCAGAAGAATTTAGATCAGGTGCATTTTTATAGTATTCTAAGAAGCGGTTAAACTCTAAAGAAGCAAAACGTTTGATTACATCTTCTTTGCTTAATTCAGCAAACTCATCCATTATACGTGGAATGTATTGCTCAATCTGGCTCTCGTTAACTTCAACATTGTGAACCTTGTGAACCAAAGAAAACAATTGTTTTTCGCAAACATCGAAACCAGTAGGCAGTTCAGCTTTAGTAAATTGTTTACCAATGATCCGTTCAATTTGACGGATTTTACCGATTTCTTTAGAATTGATGATACAGATTGAAATACCTGTTTTCCCGGCACGACCAGTACGACCGCTACGGTGGGTATAACTTTCAATTTCATCAGGTAAAGAGTAATTGATTACGTGAGTAACGTTATTTACATCAATACCACGGGCAGCAACGTCAGTAGCAATTAACAACTGCATGTTACGTTCGCGGAAGCGCTGCATAACCTTATCCCGTTGTTGTTGAGAAAGATCGCCATGCAATGCATCAGCATTGTAGCCATCTTTGATCAAATGCTCAGCAACATCTTGCGTATCCAGTTTGGTTTTGCAAAATACTACAGCAAAAATCTCAGGATTAAAATCTACAATGCGTTTTAGCGCCGCGTATTTATCTCTTGCCCGTACAATATAGTACTCATGCTCAATATTTACGTTACCCGTATTTTTTGTTCCCATGGTAAGCTCAACTGGCGAATCCATGTAATTTTTAGCTATTCTTCTAACCTCAGGAGGCATAGTAGCAGAGAATAACCAAGTTTTTTTGTCATCAGGAGTTGTCGACAAAATGTCGTTTATATCTTCCTGGAAGCCCATGTTTAACATTTCATCAGCCTCATCTAAAACTACATATTTCACATTGGTGAAATCTATAGCCTTACGGCCAATAATATCTAACATACGGCCCGGTGTAGCCACTACAATTTGTACACCGATTCTAATTTCACGCAACTGCTGCATAATGTTTGCGCCACCGTAAACGGCAACTACATTTGCACCAGAGATGTTTTTTGAGAAATTCTTGATGTCGCTGGTAATCTGTAAGCAAAGCTCTCTGGTAGGGCATAAAATCAATGCCTGAGGCTTATTGCTTTTAAAGTCTATCAACTCTAACAGCGGCAAACCAAATGCTGCTGTCTTTCCTGTTCCTGTTTGGGCCAAACCAACAAAATCGTTATTGCCCTCTAACAGCACAGGAATACTTTGTTCCTGAATAGGTGTTGGATTTTCGAAACCTAAATCCTTTACGGCATTAACAACGTCATCACTTATCCCCAATTTACTAAATGGGTTTATCATGTATTATAATTTATTAAGCCGCAAAGGTAAGCTTAATAATTGGTATTTTACAGTACCGTAACTAAATAAAAATGAGCAGATTAATTATCTTAGCCTGTCTGCTGATTTTAATAATTGCTCATCTTTACGGATTCCCCTTAAGCCCAGTATGCAAAAAAAGAATGAAAGTATAGGTAAAAAGGCCCCTACACCGTAGCTGGCCATAGTAATTCCACCAGGAAGCACTCCGCAAAATAAGTATATCCAAAAAGAAAGTGATATGATCAATACCATGCAAACCCAAATCATACGTTTTTGCAAAGTTCTGTTTTTAAAAGTAAATATGGCAACAAAGCATAGAATGCCTACCGCAATAATGTTAATTACCAGTGGATTAGAAGAGTCAATTTTCTCTTTAATACCATTGCTTTCCTTATAAAGGCCGCTGCCCTGAATCCAGGTCTCAACCCCCGCTTCCTGTTTGGAGACAATAGGTATAATCAGTAATAAAAAAATAGCAACGCTCGCTAGAAAAAGCCATATAGATTGTACTCTTTGTATCATATCAGTTCAATAGTTTCAACAAATATATTAAAAGACCTATACTAACCAATCTGTTATTAAGATTAAAAAGATAAATTTGCATATTGAACATGCAGCGTTACTTTATTGAATTGTCTTATAACGGCACCGGATACCATGGATGGCAAATACAGCCAAATGCATTAACCGTACAACAGTGTTTGGATACCGCATTGTCAACTTATTTTAGACAAATTGTTACTTCCCTTGGTTGCGGACGAACAGACAGCGGCGTTCACGCCAGCCAATTTTACGCACATTTTGATTTACAGCTTGAAGCAGATCAAAACCCAAAAGATCTTTCCCGTTCTATTTCTGGAATAAACTCACTTTTGCCATATCAAATCGCCGTTAAACGAGTGTTTGAAGTAGCAGATACAGCACATGCCAGATTTGATGCCACAGAAAGGGCTTATCAGTATCACATCCATTTTCATAAAGATCCATTTAAATTAGACCGGTCCTGGTTATTTAAAGGAAGCCTTGATGTTCATGTAATGAACGAAGCTGCAAAAATATTATTCCAGTATACAGATTTCTCTTGCTTTAGTAAATCAAACACACAAACGTTTACGAATAACTGTAAAATTACAACCGCATATTTTGAGGAAAAAGAAGATGGACTTGTATTTACCATAAGTGCAGACCGGTTTTTAAGAAACATGGTGCGTGCAATTGTGGGTACTTTAGTGAGAATTGGGAAAAATGAAATTACCTTAGCGCAGTTTAAAGAAATTATAGAAAGTAAGGATCGAAGCAGTGCCGGGCAATCTGTTCCGGCCTGCGGATTGTATCTGGTTCGTGTAACTTATCCCTTTATACAATAATATGTCTAAAATAACAGGCGACGCATTTAACATAAGCTTACTCAGAAGGGTTTTTCAATACGTGAAGCCGTACCACAAAATCTTTGTATGGGCAATTGTCCTTACTGTTTTACTGGCTATAGTTGCGCCTGTAAGGCCATTTTTAATCCAGTATACCCTGGATAATTACATTATGAAAGATGATTACTCCGGATTGCTTTCCATGACTATTGTTATGCTTATACTTCTGGTATTACAAGCAGTAATCCAATTTAGTCACACGCTCTTAACCAATATGCTTGGGCAATCGGCAATACGGGATCTGCGAATTAATGTGTTCAATCATATCACACAGCTTCGCCTTAAGTATTTTGATAAAACACCTATTGGTCAGCTTATAACACGTACGGTATCTGATCTGGAAACTATAGCAGAGATCTTTTCAGAAGGGCTGATTGTAATTATTGGCGATGTACTTATGGTAATTGTTATGATTGGGGTTATGCTCTATACAGACTGGGCGTTAACTATTGTTGTGCTATTGCCAATGCCCTTGCTTGTATTTGCGACTTCCATTTTTCAGAAATCTATTAAATCAGCTTTTCAGGAAATAAGAACAGAAGTTTCTAATTTAAATACCTACCTGCAGGAACACATTACAGGGATCTCTATTATTCAATATTTTGCCCGTGAAGAGCAGGAGTATAAAAAGTTTCTAAAAATAAATGGGCGCTACCGCGATGCAAATATCCGCTCCAACTGGTATTATTCTATTTTCTTTCCAGTTGTAGAAATAATTTCTGCCATGTCTTTGGGCCTGTTGGTATGGTACGGCTCCAAAAGTATCTTGGATAAACCGCTCGATGTTACACCAGGTACGATCGCTTCGTTTATTATCTATATCGGTATGCTGTTCAGACCAATTCGGGAGCTTGCAGATAAGTTTAATACACTTCAAATGGGAATGGTAGGAGCAGAACGCGTATTTAAAGTGCTGGATACAGATGAAAGCACCGAAAACACAGGAGTTTTTGCGCCAGACAAAATGGAGGGAGGAATCTCGTTTAATCAGGTTTGGTTCGCATATAATGAAGAGAATTATGTACTCAAGAATATTTCATTTGAGGTGAAAGCAGGAAAAACAGTTGCACTGGTTGGGGCTACAGGAGCTGGTAAATCATCTACAATTAACATTTTAAACCGTTTTTATGAGATCCAAAAGGGAAAGATTAAAATTGATGGGATAAGCATTAAGGATTATGAACTCAATTATTTAAGAAGTAATATTGCAACAGTACTTCAGGATGTATTTCTTTTTTCAGACACGATCTTTAATAATATTACGCTCAATAATCCAGAGATCAGAATGGAACAGGTTGTTGATGCGGCTAAGAAAGTAGGTGCTCATGATTTTATTGAGAAACTGCCGGGTAGTTATCAATATAATGTAATGGAACGTGGAGCAACATTGTCTGCAGGACAAGCTCAGCTTATTTCATTTATTAGGGCACTGGTTTATAATCCTTCTATTTTGGTACTTGATGAAGCTACCTCTTCAGTAGATACAGAAACAGAAATGCTTATTCAGCGGGCTATTGAAAATCTAATGCAAGGAAGAACATCTATTGTCATTGCACATCGTTTATCAACAATACAAAAAGCAGATGAGATCATTGTGCTGGATAAAGGTGAAATCAAAGAAAAGGGAACACATCAGGAGTTACTCAAGCTAAATGGATATTACAAACGATTGTATGATCTGCAGTTTACCTCAGGAGGAATTAAGACTGTTGTTTAATACTGAACCTCGTCGGTATGACGTCCCTCTTCGTCATACCAACTTAGTCCAGAAAATGATATACTTGTTGCCCTCAATCATTCTCACTTCTTCTCCCCGATATATCTGATTTAATAAAGTCAATAAACAAGCCAAATTTACAAAAGCCTCTTAAACAGCATCAAATAGCTGATGCCAACAATCAGTGCTAATTTTATTGAGAACTGAAATGGACAAACTGTGGAAGTATATCTCTTTGTGTACTAAATGAAGTGTCAATTTTAAATGAGCTGAATGGCAGTCTTATTCTTATGTTCCGCAATTACAACATAGCTTTCTATTGTGCCAAGAAAAGGAATTGCGGAAAGTTCCATGTGTAACTTGTGATATGATGCCATATTTTGGGTGACTGTCTTTATGTTAAAATCAAATTTTCCAGTAACTTGATAACACTCCATTACTTCATCATGCTTATAAATCATTTTCTTAAGGATCACAAGGGAATCCTCAATGCGTTCTGTAAAACTGATCAGGGTATGAACGATTAGTATTCCTGGTATCTTTTCATGGTTTAGTAAGATAATACCCGAATGAATGATTCCCTTTTTCTTAAGTATTCTAATTCTGTCATATATTACAGATAGGGATCTGTGCAGCAACTTTGCAATTTGTTTAGCAGGAACATTTGCATTTTCCTGAAGGATCTGCAGAATTTGCAGATCAATGCTATCTAATCCTGGTATATTAAACATGATCATAACGGTTTAATAAAATGAATAGATCTGATACTTGGTGGACCGGAGCGTATTTTTCATGAAAATACGAGTTGATAACTGAAGATATGGGCATGAGGCGGTAACTATTAGGTGAATCAATTAAACTAATATATAAAATATTTTAATGTTTATAATATTTTAATTTAATAAATGCTGTTTGCAGTCTCCGATAACCATATTTTTTATTTTCATGTGCCATATTTAATTTTGTTTTGACAGAATTATTTGTCGAATACCCATTGAGTTAAGTTTTTTTTGGAGCTTAATCCACAAAATTCACGGGAATTCAATTTTTAGCTTTTCTCTATAAAAATCGCTATTATCGTATAATGAAAAAGATATTTTCTAACCTTACTTTTCAGGTGCTTATTGCTATAGCGTTAGGTATTACTGTTGGATCAGTTTTTCCGGGCTTTGCACCGAATGCCAAACTAATCAGCCAAAGTTTTATAAATATGATCAGTATGCTTATTGCGCCAATCATATTTCTAACCATTGTTTTAGGTATTGCCCATATGGGTGATATGAAAAAAGTTGGCCGTGTAGGAGGAAAGGCCTTATTGTATTTTGAAGTAGTAACTACCCTGGCTATCATCATTGGGATGCTGGTTGCAAATTTAGTTAAACCCGGACAAGGCGTTCAGGTTGCTGAAGGAGATGTGAATAAAATAAAAACCTATACAGAACAAGCAGGAGAAATTAACTGGGCAGATTTCTTTGCCCATATTATTCCACATAACATTTTCGAATCTTTCGCCAAAGGCGATATTCTCCAGATCCTGTTCTTTGCTATTTTATTTGGCTATGGATTAAGTAAAATGGGTGAAAACGGACAATCCTTACTTGGTACCTTTGATAAAATATCCAAGGTATTGTTTAACATTATGAAGGTCGTTATGCGTATTGCTCCGCTGGGTGCATTTGGCGGAATGGCATATAGCGTGGGTACTTACGGATTGCATACCCTTTTGCCCATGGCCAAACTAATGGGGGCTGTTTATCTAACCTGTTTCTTATTCATCTTCGTTGTTTTAAATGCCATTTGCAGATATTTTAAATTTAGTTTATGGCAGTATTTAAAATACATCAGACAAGAGATTCTAATCGTATTGGGTACCTCTTCCTCCGAGTCTGTTCTGCCAAGTATGATGCAGAAGATGGAAGCTATTGGCTGTAAAAAGTCTGTAGTTGGCTTGGTTATTCCTACCGGATACTCGTTTAACCTGGATGGTACTGCAATTTACCTTTCTATGGCAGTCATATTTCTTTGCCAGGTATTTAATATAAACCTGTCTATTGGACAGCAAATTAGTGTTTTGGCAGTTCTGATGGTTACTTCTAAAGGAGCAGCAGGTGTAACAGGAAGTGGCTTTATTGTGCTGGCATCAACATTAACTGCCTTAAAGATCATGCCTGTAGAGCATATTGCTATTTTACTTGGTGTAGACCGGTTCATGTCTGAAGCGCGTGCCATTACCAATATGATTGGAAATGGTATTGCAGCAATTGTTATTGCTAAAAGTGAACAGGAATTTGATGAAGATAAATATTTGCTGGCTATTCGGCCAGCAAATATTGAGAGAAATGAAGCTGAATTACCCTAAGTAATTATTTGGCAATTCATCGTCCGCAATAATAGAAATACCTTTATCTAGTTTAACCGTGTGGATTACTTTTGTCTTTTCACTGTAAACAACTACCTTGTTGTCGTCTAAATATTGAATTAGCCGGTAAGGAGCAGAGTTCTGAACATATCTCCATTGAATATAAAACTGCTCATGAAGAACCTGCTCCTGTGGCAAGAAAGTAATGAGTATTTCAATATCGGTCACTGAATCAATAAAGAAGCTGCTACTTTCAGTCAAGACCCTTTTAGCTTCAGTGCCATTCTTAAATTCTTCAATAGCAATTTCCCTGAGTACAGATGCCGGCTTACTGGGGTTTTTATTAATGAGATCTACAATCAGGTTGTTTACCTCGTTTTTGGTTTTAAGGAACTTCCCGTTCCCGCTCTGTAATATTTTGAAATAGATTTTAAGTGGTTTCATGCAAGGCTTTAAATACATCTGATAAAGAAACGGGAAATTAGCTTTTATTGTTTGACTTTACATGCAATTAGCTTAGCTTTGCAACAAAAATTAAAGATACATGAGTGTTTTAGTAAATAAAGATTCAAAAGTTATTGTTCAAGGCTTTACAGGAAATGAGGGTACTTATCATGCTTCTCAAATGATTGATTACGGAACTAATGTTGTTGGTGGTGTTACACCAGGAAAAGGTGGCCAAACGCATTTAGATAAACCAGTATTTAATACGGTAAAGGACGCGGTTGATCAAGCCGGAGCTAATGTATCTATCATTTTTGTTCCGCCAGCATTTGCTGCAGATGCAATTATGGAAGCTGCAGAAGCCGGAATTAAAGTTATTGTTTGTATTACTGAAGGTATCCCTACTAAGGACATGATTCAGGTTAAAGAATATATTTCTGATAAGGATTGCCGTTTAATCGGTCCTAACTGTCCTGGTGTAATTACTGCGGATGAAGCAAAAATCGGTATCATGCCAGGCTTTATCTTCAAAAAAGGAACAGTAGGTGTGGTTTCTAAATCAGGAACCCTTACTTATGAAGCTGTAGATCAGGTTGTAAAAGCAGGATTAGGAATCACCACCGCTATCGGTATTGGAGGCGATCCAATTATTGGTACTACAACTAAAGAAGCTGTAGAATTGCTAATGAATGATCCCGAAACTGAAGGTATCATCATGATTGGCGAAATTGGTGGTGGTATGGAAGCCGAAGCAGCACTCTGGATCAAAGAAAATGGCACTAAGCCGGTTGTTGGCTTTATTGCCGGACAAACAGCTCCTGCTGGCCGTAGAATGGGTCACGCTGGTGCTATTGTAGGAGGGGCCGATGATACTGCTGCTGCCAAAATGAAAATTATGGCTGAATGCGGAATCCGTGTAGTAGAAAGCCCTGCCGAAATTGGTGCTGCTATGGTAGAGCTGTTAAAAAAATAATAAGATCTTCTTGTATAAATCGAAAGCTCTGGTGATTATTCATCGGAGCTTTTTTTATAGAATCAACTTTACACTGTTATGGCAGTCGCAAGAAACTATTAAGAAATCAGAAGCGTATATTGTAGTAACTAATCCTTTTAACTTATGAAAGCTTTATTGAATAAAACATTTGTGGTCGCCGGCCTGTTATTAGTGACAAGTTTTGGCGCCTGTGCACAAAAGCCTAAAAAAGAAGAGCCTAAAAAAACGACCAAAAATATGGAGTGGAATAAATTAACAAAAGCAGAAGAGGATGTGATTGTACGTAAGGGTACTGAATACCCGGGTACAGGTACACTCTTAAATAATAAAGAAAAGGGAACCTATACTTGTAAACGTTGTAATGCGCCATTATACCGCTCTGAATCTAAGTTTGAATCCGATTGTGGATGGCCAAGCTTTGACGATGAAATTAAAGGTGCCGTAGAGCGGATACCTGATGCCGATGGGATGCGTACAGAAATCGTATGTGCAAATTGTAAAGCGCACTTAGGCCATGTTTTTATTGGAGAAGGATTTACAGCCAAAAATACAAGGAACTGTGTGAACTCAATTTCTATGAATTTTGTTCCAGACAAGAAATAATATTATTCTTAATGACAATACTGGAAAGCCCGATGAAAACTTCTCGGGCTTTTTATTGGATAAGTGGTTAGTTTTCTTATGTTTGCAAACTCACCAACTATAGTAAATATGAAGTATTGTTTATTTTTATGCGGTATGCTAATGTCTTTTGCAGGTTTTGCTCAAAATCTGCCTGAAAATAAAGCCTCAGTTGTTAGTATAAGAACGCCTGTAGATTCTGCAGATTCTGTCTCTTCTAATGTTTCTGTAATAACAGGTTATGCAACCTACTATGCGAAAAAATTCGAAGGCCGTAAAACAACAAGCGGAACCCGGTATCGTGGAAAAAAGATGACAGCCGCTCATTTAACCCTACCTTTTGGTACCATAGTTACCGTAACCAATCTATCAAACGGAAAATCTATTGATGTCGTTGTAAATGACAGAGGTCCGCATTCCAAAAAATACATGATCGATGTTTCTGAAGGTGCAGCAAAGGAGCTCGGCTTTTACAGAAAAGGACAATCTAAAGTAGAGATCAGCTACGTGCTTGATGTTGATTAATCATTTAACTATTCTGTTGTTATAGTCAGTTTTTTTAAATTATTAACAATTTAAAAAAATCCCTAAACCCTTAAAAAGAAATAATTAGCTTTTTTGATGGTTGATTATTGATGTAATGTGATCTTCTGAACAACCGAAACCCACACGGTGTTAACAACTTTGTTAGACAAAAAACACATCAAACTTTATATTTGTTTAGTAAGATTCTTTAATAAATCACACAAAGGTTCATTAGTTAAAGTTTTAATATTTAGTTGTTTAAGGTTGCTCGAAAAGTTCAAATCTTTTTAATCTTTAGAATTAAATATGCTTTCTGTGACTCTTAGAATTTATTAAAAGCGTTTCACATCCACATTGATTACCTAAAAACAGCGGCTTATGCAAGAAGAAGAAGTATTATTAAGAGAAAACAAAGATCGTTTTGTCCTTTTACCGATTAAATACCCAGAGATCTGGGAAATGTATAAGAAGAGTGAGGCTAGTTTTTGGACCGCAGAAGAGATCGATCTTTCAGACGATCAAAAACATTGGGATAATCTAAATGATGGCGAAAGACATTTTATTTCACACATTCTGGCTTTCTTCTCTGCCAGCGATGGCATCGTGAATGAAAATCTTGCTGTTAATTTTATGAGTGAAGTTCAGCTGCCGGAAGCCCGATGCTTTTATGGCTTCCAAATTATGATGGAGAACATCCACTCTGAAACTTACGCTCTGCTGATTGATACCTATATTAAAGATCCTGATGAAAAAGACAGACTTTTTCATGCCATAGAAACCGTTCCCTGTGTAAAAAGAAAAGCAGAATGGGCATTGCGCTGGATAGAAGGCGGAAACTTTGCAGAACGCCTTGTTGCTTTTGCAGCAGTTGAAGGAATCTTCTTCAGTGGAAGCTTCTGCTCTATCTTCTGGCTTAAGAAACGCGGCTTAATGCCGGGGCTTACCTTTAGCAATGAACTAATCTCAAGAGATGAAGGATCACACTGTGAATTTGCCTGTTTGTTATACGGCATGCTTAAAAATAAATTAAGCGAAGAACAAGTTCATGGGATCATCAGAGATGCTGTAGAAATAGAAAAAGAATTCATTACAGATGCATTGCCTGTTGCCTTAATAGGTATGAATGCTAAATTAATGTCTCAATATATTGAGTTTGTCGCTGACAGATGGATCCAGGAACTGGGATATACCAAAATATACAATACCACCAACCCATTTGATTTTATGGAGATGATCTCACTACAGGGTAAAACCAACTTCTTTGAGAAAAGAGTAGGAGATTACCAAAAAAGTGGTGTGTTAACTTCAACCGAAGATAAAGCCGCAGCTTTCTCATTGGATGATGACTTTTAGGTCATCACCATCAAAAAATAATAATTAAATAATATGCACTACTAATACCTGAAAAATATGTTTGTACTAAAAAGAGATGGCCGTAAAGAAGCGGTAAGGTTTGATAAGATAACTGCTCGTATTGAAAAGTTATGTTATGGTTTTAATGTTGAACTTGTAGATCCGATCGATGTTGCCAAGAAGGTAATCGAAGGGTTATATGACGGTGTTACAACATCAGAACTAGATAATCTTGCAGCTGAAACCGCAGCCTCTTTGACTACAAAACACCCGGATTATGCACTGCTTGCATCGCGTATAGCAGTATCCAACCTGCATAAAAATACAACAAAGTCATTCTCCAAAACAATGGAGATGCTGTATAACTATATAGATTCTAAAACAGGTAAACCAGCTTCCCTTATTGCTGACGATGTTTGGGAGGTTATTAAAGAGAATGCAGATGTTCTGGATAGCACCATTATTTACGACAGAGACTTTGGCTTTGATTATTTCGGCTTTAAGACCCTTGAAAAATCATACTTGTTAAAGGTAGATGGACAGATCGTTGAGCGTCCCCAGCATTTGTTCATGCGTGTATCTGTAGGTATCCATAAAGAAGATATTGAAAGTGCAATTGCAACTTACAACTTAATGAGCGAGCGCTGGTTTACACATGCTACACCAACCCTGTTTAATGCAGCTACCCCTAAGCCTCAAATGTCATCCTGCTTCCTGTTAACCATGCAAGATGATAGTATCGAGGGTATCTATGATACATTAAAACAGACTGCTAAGATTTCACAAAGTGCAGGTGGTATTGGTCTAAGCATTCATAATATCCGTGCTACAGGTTCTTATATTGGTGGTACCAATGGAACAAGTAACGGTATTGTACCTATGCTTAAAGTATTTAACGATACTGCACGTTACGTAGACCAGGGTGGGGGTAAACGTAAAGGAGCCTTTGCCATTTATTTAGAACCATGGCATGCAGATGTATTCAGTTTCTTAGACCTGCGTAAAAACCACGGTAAGGAAGAACTGCGCGCACGTGACTTGTTCTATGCACTGTGGGTATGCGATTTATTTATGAGACGTGTAGAAGAAAACGGCGAATGGAGTTTATTCTGCCCGCATGAAGCACCAGGCCTTGCAGATTGCTTTGGCGAAGAATTCGATGCTTTGTATGAACGCTATGAAAAAGAAGGCAGGGCACGCAAAACAATCAAAGCACAAGAGTTGTGGTTTGCAATACTAGATTCGCAAATTGAAACCGGTACACCTTACCTGTTGTATAAAGATGCTGCAAACAGCAAGTCAAATCAACAAAACCTGGGTACCATTAAAAGTTCAAACCTGTGTACAGAAATCATTGAGTATACTTCTAAAGATGAAGTAGCTGTTTGTAACCTGGCATCACTGGCATTACCAAGATTTGTAATCAACGGTGAGTTTGATCATCAGAAATTGTATGATGTAACCTATCAGGCTACATTGAACCTGAATAAAATTATAGATTATAATTACTACCCGGTAGAAGAGGCAAAAAATTCTAATATGCGTCACAGACCAATTGGTTTAGGTGTACAAGGATTGGCCGATGCATTTATTTTAATGCGTTTACCATTTGAAAGTGAAGGTGCACGTGAGTTGAACAAAGAGATCTTCGAAACGATTTACTTTGCAGCAATGACCGCTTCACACGCTTTAGCTGTTGAAAACGGACCTTACCAAACCTTTAAAGGATCTCCTTTGTCTAAAGGTAAATTCCAATTTGATCTATGGAACGTAAAACCAGACAGTAACCGGTGGGATTGGGAAACTTTGCGTGAAAAAGTAGTTAAAGATGGGGTTTATAATTCCCTGCTTGTTGCTCCAATGCCAACCGCATCTACTTCTCAGATCCTGGGTAACAACGAATGCTTTGAGCCTTATACTTCTAACATCTACACCAGAAGAGTACTGAGCGGTGAGTTTATTGTGGTAAATAAACACTTGTTAAAGGACCTGGTTGCCCTGGGTCTATGGACACCAGCAATGAAAGACCGTATCATCTTAGCCAACGGATCTATTCAGGAGATTGCAGAGATTCCAGATTATATCAAGGAACTTTATAAAACAGTTTGGGAAATTAAAATGCGCAGTATCATTGATATGGCTGCAGACAGAGGGGCGTATATCTGCCAGTCTCAATCCCTAAACTTGTTCATCAATGCACCAAATACTTCAAAATTGACTTCAATGCATTTCTATGCATGGAAAAAAGGATTGAAAACTGGTATGTATTATCTGCGTACACAAGCAGCTTCACAAGCCGTTAAGTTTACAGTAGAGAATCAGGCTGGTAAGAACATGGAGCCGGTAATCCCTGAACACATTTCACAAAGTGAAAGTGCAGAAGAGATTGTAGAAGGACCTGTTTGTTCAATGGAAGAAGGTTGCATTAGCTGTTCAGGCTAACCGGTTTACTATTCTAACCAAATATATTAAGGCTGGCCTGATGTTTATCAGAGCCAGCCTTTTCTTTAATACGCAACTAATTACTTGTACTTTAGGTTCTCACAGCTATTTGCTGTAAATATATGTGCCATTTCTAAAACCAGCGGCAGTATTTACATACCAATCCTTAAAGGTTGTGCCTCCGGAGGTTGCCCATTCATTAAAATGCATATATCCATTCGTAATCGGACTACCTTCAATCGGATAGCTAAACATATCTGTAAAACTCAACGCCCATGGAGAATTGTCCTTACCCAGATAGTATCTTCCTGTGGCTGGATTGCTGTTATCATCACCCGTTCCAAATAAAGAACTTGTTACCTTATCTGTAGGACTATTAAATGGCAGATGTACTTCATAGCCCCTTTTTAAATTGATAATTAAAAATGGATTAAAAGGAGCCGTTCCCAGATCAGCAGCAGCAACCGGGCTAATAAATTTAATGGCTAAAGTAACCTTTGAAGGCGTAACTTTTGATTTAGCAGGATCTGTATTTACCTGTGCACTTCCATCCGGATTTCGTAATAGATTCTCATAATTATCAAATGGGATAAGAACAGCTTTGGATTGTCCGGATTCAACCCCATTTGAAGCAAGCTGAATATAACTGCTTTGTAAACTCTGCCCTGTTACAGAAGAAACCAAAGAAGCTGATATAGGAAGCTGCACACCAAATCCGTTCTTATAGCTGGCACCTGCAGCAACAGGCTGGTATTCGCCCGCCATTTCAACAACTGCATTTTGTGCATTTTTTATAAAGGTATACCGGTAATTAACGACAAGGTCATTTACATCATAGTCACCTTTTATAGGCCAGTTGTCTTCAAATGCAAGGGTAGACCATCCGGTAGCAGATGGAGAATAAGTAATGTAAGCTCTGGAAGGGTCATTAGGGAAATCATCTAAGCCGTCAATCACACCATCACCATCTGTATCACCGCCCTTGTCTATTAAAGACATACCCGTCGTAGAAACGCTATTTGCCGGACTGGATTTTACATAAATTACCAGGTCATTGAAATCATTGTCAGATGTCGCCTCCCTGTTAATATCTTCAAATCCCATCAAATAAAGACTGTGAACATTATCATAAAGGAGTACAGAATGCTTTTTCTTTGTTGTACTGAGTTCAGGATTAAATTTAGTCTCCGAGTAAAATTTCGTAGAAGAAGTAGAAACACCACTTCCATTCCACCCATTCTGTATAAGAACAAAAGCTATGGTTGTTCCCGCATCAAATGTACCAAGCTTTACCCGGTCGCCAGAAATTAAGCCACCGCCAGATTGTAGGCCAGATGCATTTGGGAATACCATGGTTATCTTGTCAATCCCCCCTAATGCACCCCCTAAAGTAACATTGGCTGGAGGGCTGTCCGTATCATAGGCATAATAGGCCAGTGTGTTTAGATTATTTGCGCCTTCAGAAACGAATGTTACATAAATATCACTGGTTGCAGTAACTACAATATTATTTAAAGCACTGGCACTTAAATAATCAGGATGTGATGTTGTAATGGGTTTACCCTCCGGCAAAGATGCGTTTACGTAATTAAGCAAACTTGTTTCAATGACATCTGCAGTAGCTTCCAAATACTTGGGCCGTCCAAGCGCAAGCGGATAGGTCGACGTATTTACAATGGCATCATTAGAACTGGTATATGGAGAAGGATAGCCATAAGTTAAGGCCAGTGCTTTGTTGCCTGTTCCGCCAGTAGCGAGGATACTTCCGGGATTTGTAACCGCTGGAAATTTGACAACCTCAGGAATAATGTCTCCACTAGCCATCGAAACACCTCCAATAATTGCATTAACGGAGGTTTTAGTTCCAATGTGTGCCCTAACATTGTTCAGAAGTCCAATATAATTTGGATTAATAGTTAGTGTATCCATATAAGAAGGTACAGATATGTTACCTCTTATATAACCATTTGCATCACTTACTGCCCTTAGAAATACCCTTTCGCTATTATTCGGATCTGTAATATTCAGTACTGCGCCCTGAATAGGTTTATCTGCGTTTGTTAATAGCCGTACAGAAATAGAAAGTTCCTTATTTGTAGCATAACTAAATGAACTTGGAATTGGACTGATGGGATCTGGTTCGGGGTCTTTTGTGCCGCTTTTTTTACACGAACTTAAGCCTGCAATAAGCATGAATAACAGGCAAAGAAGATGGATGGATTTTTTCATAGCTAGTTTTTTTAATAGTAATGTAATAAAGAACGGCTACAAAGCGGATACCATCAAAAGGTCGTATATTTGAATTTAAATGGCTAAACATGAGATTATACCGTGTGAACGCTGCGGCTCACCCATAGAGTGTAAGGCAAATTCCTATACCAAATGCCAATGCAGCGTGGTTCAGCTCAATCTGAACGAAATGCAGTTCATTAGTGAACAGCATGAGGGATGCCTCTGTTCATTTTGTTTATTTCAGCTGCAGCAAGAATATCGGGATATGATGGCTTCCTAATGCCCATTTTTTTACGCTGTTCATGAGTAATGTCATTCATCTCCAAACTACTTGCGATACCCACTAATTTATTTTTTTTGGCTAACTTTAGCCAAAATTATTTGTTGATAAAGAATGGCTAAAGTACAAGTTGGATTGGTACAAATGAGTTGTACCAATAATAAACAGGAAAATTTAGATAAAGCAATCGTTAAGATCCGGGAAATTGCAGCACAAGGCGCGCAGGTAGTGTGCCTTCAGGAATTGTTTACTTCTCTATATTTTTGTGATGAAGAAAACTATGAGAACTTTAAGCTTGCAGAAACAATCCCGGGTCCATCTACAGATATACTATCAGTAGTAGCTGCAGAATTGAATGTCGTCATTGTAGCTTCTCTATTTGAAAAAAGAGCAGAAGGTTTATACCACAATACAACAGCTGTTCTGGATGCTGATGGAACCTATCTTGGAAAATATCGCAAAATGCATATTCCTGATGATCCGGGTTTTTATGAAAAATTCTATTTTACACCAGGAGATCTTGGATATAAAGTATTTAAAACTAAATATGCTAAAATAGGTGTACTCATTTGCTGGGACCAATGGTATCCGGAAGCAGCAAGATTAACCGCGTTAATGGGCGCTGACTTCCTGGTTTACCCAACAGCAATAGGTTGGGCAACTACACAAGATCAGCCTACCAATACCGAACAATATAACGCATGGCAAACCATCCAGCGGTCGCACGCCATTGCTAATGGTATACCCGTAGTGAGTATTAACAGGGTTGGCGAAGAAGCAGGAGTAGAGTTCTGGGGCGGATCCTTTGTGTCTAATCCTTTTGGTACCATTCTTTACCAGGCCTCGCACAATAAAGAAGAATTGAAAGTAGTAGAAATCGATATGTCTAAATCAGACAGTTACCGGACTCACTGGCCTTTCTTGCGCGATAGAAGAATTGACAGTTATTCACAGATCACCAAAAGATATATAGATGATGAGTCTGTTTGATAACTCTCCGAAGAAAGCCGGATACCGCTTTCCTGCAGAATGGGCTAAGCATGAAGCAACCTGGTTAACATGGCCCCATAAAGAAGAATCATGGCCGGGAAAGATAGAAACCATCTACGCGCCTTATTGCCAGTTCATCAAGATCGTTGCCGAAGGAGAAATCGTAAGGATCAATGTCAATGATGCGGAAACTAAAGTATTTGCCTTGGAACAATTGGAACAGGCCGGTGCTGATCTGGACAAGATTGAATTCTATTTCAATCCGAGTAATGATGCATGGTGCCGTGATCATGGACCAGCCTTTCTGATTAATAGCAACACAGATCCTAAAAAAGTTGTGGTTGACTGGGGATACAATGCGTGGGGTAACAAATATCCACCCTATGAATTAGATGATGTGATCCCAACAAAAATTGCAGATCATTTTGATCTTCCTGTATTCTATCCCGGGATCGTTATGGAAGGGGGTTCCGTAGAGTTTAATGGTGCAGGAACCATATTAACATCAAGGGCCTGTCTTTTAAATAAGAACCGGAATCCGCACCTAAGCCAGGAGCAGATCGAAGAATATTTGAAAGAATGTTATGGTGCGGAGCAGATCCTATGGGTTGGTGACGGAATTGTTGGCGACGACACAGATGGTCATATCGATGATATCACCCGCTTTGTAAATGAAAATACGGTGCTAACCGCAATAGAATCTAATCCATTGGATGAAAATTATATCCTTTTAAAAGAGAATCTGGAAGAATTAAAAGCGATGCGGTTACTAAATGGCGAGCCTTTAAATATTATTGAACTTCCAATGCCTTCGCCAGTAATTCATGAAGATACCCGATTGCCAGCTTCTTATGCTAATTTTTATATTGCAAATGCGGCAGTAATCGTTCCAACATTCAGAGATGTAAATGATAAAAAAGCATTGGAGATCATAGAGGCAGTTTTTCCGGATAGAAAAGTAGTAGGGATCGATTCAACAGATATTATCTGGGGATTAGGAAGTTTCCATTGTCTAAGTCAGCAGGAGCCTGCTGTTTAATAAAAGTTATTAATCAAAATCACAATATATAGATGAAGTTATTAGAAGGAAAAACAGCATTAATTACCGGAGCATCAAAAGGAATCGGTCGTAAAATTGCTGAAAAATTCGCAGAACAAGGTGCAAATGTGGCGTTTACCTATTTGTCATCGGTAGAGAAAGGCCAGGCTTTAGAGCAGGAGCTTCAAGGCTTTGGTACCCAGGTAAAGGGATACCGGTCTGATGCATCCAAATTTGATGAGGCAGAAAAGTTAATCACAGATATTGTAGCAGATTTTGGTGCTTTAGATATTGTAGTAAATAACGCAGGAATCACAAAAGATGGGTTATTGATGCGCATGAGCGAAGAAAACTGGGATGAGGTGATTAATGTAAATCTAAAATCTGTTTTTAATGTCTCCAAAGCAGCCTCTAAGGTAATGATGAAAGCGCGTAAAGGATCAATCATCAATATGAGCTCGGTAGTAGGGGTCCAGGGAAATGCCGGACAAGCCAACTATGCCGCTTCAAAAGCAGGCATTATTGGATTCTCTAAATCTCTTGCCAAAGAATTGGGTTCACGGAATATCCGCACCAATGTAGTTGCTCCAGGATTTATCCGTACAGAGATGACAGATGTACTGGATCCAAAAGTAGTTAAGGGTTGGGAAGAAGGGATTCCATTAAAAAGAGCCGGAGAGCCTGAAGATGTAGCTAATGTTTGTGTATTTCTTGCTTCAGACATGAGTGCTTACGTTACCGGACAAGTACTTTCCGTTTGCGGCGGAATGCTATAGAACCGTTAAACTTATTTAAAAACATACTTACCTTCCAGCTCTGAAACGGCTGGAAGTTTTTTATGCGCTTTAAAATAATCATAAGCGGGCTGTAAATTTTTCCAAAAAATCTGTTGTGCCGGAAACTGAGTTATATATTTATTCATATTAGCACTCGTCATCTTAAACGGAAATATGAAAACTGGAATTTTAGATTGTCCGCCATCTTGTGCTTCAACAGCCAATACATACACCTCTTTTATCTTCTCATCCGTTAAGGGAATACATCCTATAGTAACGCAATTTCCGTGAATGTAAATGTCACTACCCGGTCTCTGCTCTCCGCTTCGTAATTTGTCAACAGCATTAGGGTAGTTTAATCCAAGCGATAAATGATACGTACTTACCGGATTTAGAACATTTATGTAGTAACAACCTTCCGGGGTCTGCCCGTCATTTTCTTTCACCTTAGGTCCAAGCGTGCCGGAATGACTGCAGAAGTTATAAGTTTTAAATAGTGTAAACTGATGTTTTTTATTTTTAATCCAAAGTTCCAATACCCCTTCAGTTTTATATGCGGTAATGCAGATCTCAATCTTTCCACCCAAACCGGCCTTTTTTAAATCCGTCTGTAAGGCAGTCCATTTTTCGTCATACGCATTCCTTACCCGTTCAAATTTTAACTGTTTATTCTTAATATCCGATTGTGCAAGTGCAGGCAGCATAGTAATTACTAAAAAAATGAGGTTAAGAAAGCGCTTCATGGATTGATCAATTAAATATTTAATGTAAAGTAAGTTTTATCTGGTAAATAGAACTTATTTTTTTAAAATTTAGCATCTTTACGCAAATGCTATGAGCGATTCCTTTAATTTATACACCTTATTAACCCTCCTGGCATGCCTGTTTGCAGGCATATTATTTGCCTGGCTATTGTATCAAAAAACTTCGCATTTGGATCAAAGGCTTCGATATGCTCTGGCGGCTACTCGTGCCATAGTATTTGCTGCCATTGCAGCCTTGCTGTTCTTTCCTTTGATCAGGAGTATTTCATACAACCTCCAAAAACCAATTATTATTATCGGTCAGGACAATTCCTTGTCAATAGACCATATTGAACCAGCAGGATTTGATAAAAAGCAGTATGAACAGGATCTAAATAGTCTGGCAAATCACCTTTCAGACAAATATGAGGTTAAGATCTATAATTTTAGTGATAGCGTAAGGACTGGCTTTGATTTTAAGAACAAAGGAAAATTAACCAATGGGGCAAATTTTATTGCGCAATTGAACGACCAGTTGTTAAACCGTAACGTTGGCGCTGTTATTTTGGCTTCAGACGGAATATTTAATCGTGGAGGAAGCCCTTTATACGATATCAATAAACTTAAAGCTCCGGTTTATACCATTGCATTAGGAGATACCATCCCTAAAAAAGACGTGATGATCGCCAATGTGAACCATAATAATATTGTATATCTTGATAATGAGTTTACCATAGAAGTGCAGGTTCAGGCATTTGAAAGTAAAGGAGAATCAACAACTATATCAGTATTGGAAAATGGAAACAAAGTATACGAAGCGCGTCAGCAGATTGGGTCAAATCCATTTGTCAAAAATATACCCGTTAAATTAAAAGCAACAAAGCTTGGAATACAAAAATATACCATATCACTCAGTGCAGTCAGTAATGAAATCTCTATCCGCAATAATAGCGAGGATATATTCATAGAGGTAATTGATGCCCGGCAAAAAGTATTGATTGCTGCCGCTTCCCCACATCCGGATATTGCCGTATTAAAACAGGCCATTGCCCTAAATAAATACTACGACCTAAAAGTAGTTTTAGGAGAAGAACTAAATGCTGTAAATCCAGCCGATTTTGGTTTAATCATTTTATACCAGCTGCCGTCATCACAAACAGAACCAACAGCCTTTTTTAATAAGTTAAAAACAGCTAATGTATCCGTATGGCACATCCTGGGTGCTCAAAGTAATCTGAATGCATTTAACCGGCTGCAAGATGGTGTAGAGGTTAGAGGAAATACAGGAACGCTACAGGAAGCTTTCAGTGCCGTTAACCCAAATTTTACAGCATTTGATCTTGATGCCGCCTCGGTTAAAGTACTAGAAACATTTGATCCATTAGTATCACCTTTTGGATCTGCAGCAATTAAAGGAGATGCAGCCATAGTATTTAACCAACGGATTGGAAAAATTAAAACGCAATATCCACAATTGTTTTTCATGGCCAATAATGGAAAAAAAACAGGCTACCTGGTAGGTGAAGGGATATGGCGATGGAAACTGGCAGAAGCGCAAGAAGGACTTGCACCCTCTATAGTAAACAGTTTAGTCTTAAAAACCACACAATACTTATCCGTAAAAGATGATAAGCGTAAATTTAGGGTTTATACCGCTAAAAATACGTTTGATGAGAATGAGAACATCATCATTAATGCCGTATTGTATAATGACAGTTATGTATCTGTAAATACAGCTGATGTAAATGTCCAGGTTAAAAACTCAGCAGGAAAGGCCTATAATTTTCTATTCTCCCGTACAGAATCAGCCTATCAGCTGGATGCCGGAACTCTGCCTTCCGGTAATTATTCCTATGTGGCCAGTACAACACTAGGTAAAAATAAATATACAGCTCAGGGTGTATTTTATATCAATACACTGGTTGCCGAATATCAGCAAACCATTGCAAATCATCAGTTGCTAAATGCAATGTCCGTCCAGACAAATGGCCGTTTATACAGGCCTCAGGATATAAATCAGATTCAGAAAGCGATAGAAAGCAATGAGCAGATCAAGACTTTAAGCTATGAAGACCGCAAATACGAGGAACTGATTAATTATAAGTGGCTGTTTATAATGATTATGCTGTTGTTAGCCATGGAATGGTTCTTCAGAAAAAGAAACGGAGAAGTGTAAAGGAGCAATATATGCAGATCACTACAATTGAAGCTATTGAAATATTAGGAACAGTATCATTTGCCATCTCAGGTTCTTTTGCGGCTATGCAGCGAAGGCTGGATCCGTTTGGCGTACTCATTATTGCATTTGTAACCTCAATAGGCGGTGGAACCGTACGTGACCTGTTGCTTGGAGATACACCGGTAGCCTGGATGCGCGACGTAAATTACTGCCTGCTCATTCTGCTTACGTCAATAGCCACCATCTTCTTTAAAACCTATATCAAGAAATTCAAAATTACTCTTTTTCTGTTCGACTCATTAGGATTGGGATTATTTACCATATTGGGGATAGAGAAAGGGATTGTATTTGGTCTTAGCCCTGGAATTTGTATTGCTTTAGGAACAATAACCGGCTGCTTTGGAGGGGTAATTCGTGATACACTGCTCAATACCATTCCTTTGATATTTAGGAAAGAAGTTTACGCAACGGCATGCATCATGGGAGGGATACTGTATTTTGCATTGCTTTACTTTAATTTAAAGCCAGATCTTGCGAAGATCGCCGTCATCGCATTCATCTTTGCGCTAAGAATAATAGTGGTAAGGTATAAATTAACGCTTCCCAGATTTGGGTAATTAATCTTTAGGCTCTTCTTTAACAATCACAAAAACATCTTCATTGTCTTTTTTCATGAAGTACTTCTCGCGGGCAAATTTCTCGGCGGTGTTTAAGTTGGTGTTTAGTTCGTTGAGATTTTTCTTAACCTGATCGATCTCTTTAACGTAAAAATCCTTTTCTTCCTGTAGTTTATTAACCTGCGACCGGTATTCATATTGGGCAACCACATCATTTTTGTCGAAAAAAAGCATCCATACTATGAAGGCTGCTACAGACAGAAAGTACTTGTTACGAATAAGTTCCAGTAAACGGTTCATGTAAACAAATATATAAATATACTTTTATATAAAAATATATTTATATCAGCTTTATGATAAACTAAAAAAGCCAATGCACGTAATGTGCATTGGCTTTTTTAGTTTAATTCAACTTATTTCTTAAGAAATTTGAAGTCTTTGCCAATAAAACGGGCAGCAGCACCTAATTCTTCTTCGATACGTAACAATTGATTGTATTTTGCAATCCTGTCAGAACGAGAAGCAGAACCGGTTTTAATCTGACCACAGTTTAAAGCAACAGCTAAGTCGGCAATTGTAGTATCTTCAGTTTCACCAGAACGATGGCTCATTACAGAAGTATAACCATTGGTTTGTGCTAAGCTAACTGCATTGATGGTTTCAGTTAAAGAACCGATTTGGTTTACTTTTACTAAAATAGAATTGGCAGTATTCTTATCGATACCAGCTTGTAAACGTGTAACATTCGTTACAAATAAATCATCACCAACCAATTGAACTTTATCACCAACTCTGTCTGTTAATAATTTCCAGCCATCCCAATCATTCTCATCCATCCCATCTTCAATAGAGATAATAGGGTATTTTTCAGTTAACTGGGCAAGATATTCAGCTTGTTCCGCACTCGTACGGATTGCGCCTTTATCGCCTTCAAATTTAGTATAATCGTATTTACCGTCTTTGTAAAATTCAGAAGCAGCACAGTCAAATGCAAGGAAAATCTGCTCACCTGGTTTGTAACCAGCTTTTTCAATGGCAAGCATAATCGTTTCAACTGCATCTTCAGTACCGTCAAAAGTAGGGGCAAAACCGCCTTCATCACCAACAGCAGTAGAAAGACCCCTGTCGTGTAAGATCGCTTTCAAATTGTGGAAAACTTCAGTACCCCATCTCAATGCTTCAGAGAAAGAAGAAGCACCAACCGGCATGATCATGAATTCCTGAAATGCAATAGGAGCATCAGAGTGAGAACCACCGTTAACGATGTTCATCATCGGAATAGGTAAAATGTTTGCATTTACACCACCAATGTAACGGTATAAAGGCTGACGGCTTTCCTGAGCTGCAGCTTTAGCAACCGCTAAAGAAACGCCTAAAATTGCATTAGCACCAAGGTTACCCTTGTTCTCTGTACCATCCAGTTTAATCATCAGGCTGTCAATAGCATTTTGTTCAAATACATCAATACCTTTTAATTCATCAGCAATTTTATCATTTACGTTAGCAACGGCTTTTAGAACACCTTTACCCATGTATACAGATTTGTCATTGTCACGAAGCTCTACAGCCTCATGCATGCCTGTTGAAGCACCAGAAGGCACAGCAGCACGACCAAGAATACCATTTTCTGTAATTACATCTACTTCGATAGTAGGATTCCCGCGGGAGTCAAGTATTTGCCGCGCATGAACATCAATTATTAAACTCATTTTTATCTATATTTTGTTTGTACGTAAGCCTTAGTGTAAAATGTACAATTACTAAGGCAATATCCAAAGTTATAATAAATTTTAAACTATCAGGTTTGATCGTGATATTTTTTCATATCTCCGTTCATTAAGAAATGGTTAAGATCAAAATTATTGACTTAACCTTTTGTTTTTTTGAATAACTTTTAATGCAAATACTTGTGATGCAATCACGCAGGCCATGGTAAAAATACCAATGTAAAAGGATTGCCCGGCAGCCCAGCTTAGGTTGGTCCGGTACAATAAAACGATGTTGCCCGCCAGGAAAATGACGGCAACGATCAAGACTATAATTCTGATGATCATTTAAGTTCTGATGTATAATGATTATTCGGGCTTATTCCCATTTAAATACCCTAACGGCAACCGCATAGATACCAATACCCCAAATTACCATGATCAGGATCTGGTGTTTAACATCCCATAATCCAGCGCCCTCAAACGCAACCTTTCTCATGGCATCATTTAAATAGGTTAAAGGCAAAGCACGGCTGATCGGTTGAAGCCAGGTTGGAAAAGCATCGATAGAAAAGAAAGTCCCTGAAAGTAAAAACTGCGGTAGCGTAATGATATTAGAGATGGGAGGAATGGTACTCTCACTTTTGGCCATTCCCGAAACAATAAAGCCAAAGCCCATAAATACAATTAAGCCCATCAAGGCAAGCACCAGCATGTTTAAAACAGTAACAACGCCATGGATCAAAGTAAAATGAAAGAAGAAGTGTCCAATTGTAATGATGAAAACAGCACCCAGCAACGCAAAGCCAATTCGGGCAATACCTTCACCAAATATAATGCTGGACCGGCTAACCGGGGTAGCAAAGAAGCGTTTGATCACCAGATTTTGACGTAGGCTAAAGAATACAAATGCAGTTCCAAATACACCAGTACTTAGCAAAGAGAAGCCAAGCTGTCCAGGTAGAATAAAGTCTATGGTGCGGTAAATCCGGCCATGCACCGTACTTTCGTTCAGTTGCGCAATGCTTGGTTTAACGTCTTTGGTATTGATGATATACAGCATGTTGTTCAACACAGACCTAAGAATATTTCCCTTGTCTATGGAAGCAGATGTGTATTGAATATTTGCGAGGTATGCAGGAGTGCCAGCGGCATTTTTCTGAACATTGATCACGGCATCAATATTTCCTTTTTCAAGAAGGGGCTTTAGTTCAGCGGTATCTTTGTCTTTAATCAAACGCACCACACTATTTTGTTCCAGTGCTTTAATAATCGGATTTTGAAGATCAGAGCCAGGTGCAATAGCGAGATCAACCTTTACACCACCACCACCTAAAAATCCGAAAACAAGGATAAAGATCAATGGAAACGCAAGTGTAAAAACAACAGCAGAAGGACTCCGCATAATGGACCTGAAACTTGCTTTTGCAAGAGCCAGCGTAGCTTTAGTATTACTATAAGGTTTGTTGTTCATGTGCTTCGTTAATTATCCTCACGCCATTCTTTGCCGGTAAGGTTGATGAAAACATCTTCCAGATTGGCTTTTTTAACTTCTTTTTTACGTTCAAAACCACTGCTTACCAACTGGTCAATCAGGTTGTCAGGCGTATCCAGCGCAATGATCTCACCACGTTCCACAAAAGCCACACGGTCACAAAGCTGCTCAGCCTCATCCATATAGTGTGTAGTAAGAACAACCGTAGTACCCTGGTTACGAATTTCCGTGATCAGGTCCCACAGGTTACGACGGGCCTGCGGATCCAGTCCGGTGGTAGGTTCATCGAGAAAAATGATCTTAGGAGAGTTAATGAGTGTAGTCGCAATGGAAAAGCGTTGTTTCTGGCCACCAGAAAGTGCTTTGTATTTGGCCTTAGCCTTATCCTGCAGATTTACTTTTTCAAGCATCTCCATTGGTTTAATATCAACCCCGTACAAGCCAGAGAAGAGCTCCATTAATTCAACCAGGTTTAGATTTGGGTAATAGCCTGCAGCCTGCAGCTGAACACCAATGATCTGCTTAATCTTGTTCGCCTCTTTTTCAACAGAAAGGCCATCAACAAAGATCTCTCCAGAAGTCTTTTCCCGCAGAGTTTCAATGATTTCTAGTGTAGTCGTTTTACCCGCGCCATTTGGACCCAGCAAGCCAAATATTTCATTTTCATAAACATCAAAGCTAATGCCCTGCACCGCAATGAAATCGTCATATTTCTTAACCAGGTTCTTTACACTGATCATGACTTTTTTGTCATCCATGGTATAAATGTAATAAGGTTTTACGCAAAAGGAAGTAACGTGGGTTACTTCCTTTCAAAAATGTCGGTAAAATGATGTATTTGTCCCGTGAAAATTCTTACCAGGCCAATTCACCTTTAATCATGGTAATGAAATCATCAAAAAGATAACGTGAATCGTGAGGACCAGGAGAAGACTCCGGGTGGTATTGTACAGAGAAGGCTTTTTTGCCTTTCACACGGATGCCTTCAATAGACTGGTCATTTAAGTTGATGTGGGTAATTTCTACCTTGTCAGATTTACGGACCTCATCAGGAATTACACCAAAACCATGGTTTTGTGAAGTAACCTCGCAATGGTCTTTAATGATATTTTTAACAGGGTGATTTAAACCCCTGTGTCCGTTAAACATTTTCATGGTCCCAATACCATTGGCTTCAGCAAGTAGCTGATGGCCAAGGCAAATACCGAATAATGGTTTGTCAGCAGCTAACACTTCCTTAACGGTATCAATCGCGTAAGGCATAGCAGATGGATCACCAGGACCATTAGAGATAAAGTACCCGTCAGCACCCCATTTATCCATTTCTTCGAAAGTTGTTTTGGCAGGAAAGACCTGAACATAAATGTCCCTGTCGTCAAAATTGCGTAAGATGTTCTTTTTGATGCCAAGGTCTAATGCAGCAATTTTATATGTAGCATCAGGAGAACCATAAAAGTAAGCTTCTTTGGTAGATACCTGTGATGATAGCTCAAGGCCATCCATAGAAGGAACCTCAGCAAGTTTGGCTTTCAATTCTTCAAGATCAGTGATCTCAGAAGAAATAATTCCGTTCATAGCTCCTTTATTACGTATGTGACGAACCAATGAACGCGTATCAATGTCAGAAATACCTACAATGTTCTCATTCTGAAAATAATCCTGAATGGACTCCGAAGCTTCCTTGCGGCTGAAGCCAATGTTGTAGTTTTTACAAACCAGTCCGGCAATTTTAATGCTTCCAGATTCAATCTCATCCTTATGGATACCATAATTTCCAATATGAGCATTGGTCGTAACCATGATCTGTCCAAAGTAAGAAGGATCAGTGAAAATTTCCTGATAACCAGTCATTCCTGTATTAAAACAGATCTCGCCAGTGGTAGTACCTATTTTTCCAGCAGCTTTACCGTAATAAACGGTTCCGTCGGCCAGTAACAGGATTGCAGGTAACTTAGTGTAATTAGTCATGCTTATTAAAAGAAATTGTGGATGTGAAAAAAGGAAAAAATGAGGATTTAAATACAGCTTTGATGCTGTTCTTGTAGTTAACAAATGTGCTGTTAAGTGACCCCTTCATTTCGGGATACAAAGATACGTTTTTGATGGTTTAAATCAAGATGTTTTTTAAAGATTATAATTTTATGATGATCGGAATCCTCAAGGGCTTAAATACTGGATATAAAGATAGGTCAGAATTACCTGAATTGTCAAAAAACAATCAAACTACGTTTATTTCGAATGTAAAAACTATTTTTGTTCCAAAACCAATACGCATGTCTGTACACAAAGAAGTAAAAAGAATCACAACACACATCCTTCAGGAAATGAAACAAAGCGGAGAAAAGATCGCGATGTTAACAGCCTACGATTATTCAATGGCCACTATTTTAGATGATGCCGGACTGGATGTATTACTTGTTGGCGACTCCGCTTCAAATGTGATGGCCGGACATGAAACTACGCTTCCAATAACACTAGATCAAATGATCTATCATGCTCAGGGTGTAGTTCGTGGTGCAACCCGTGCTTTCGTCGTAGTCGATCTGCCTTTCGGTACCTATCAGGGTAACTCTAAAGAAGCATTGAATTCAGCCATCAGGATCATGAAAGAATCTGGTGCACATGGGGTAAAATTAGAGGGAGGTACAGAGATCACCGAATCTATATCCAGGATCATTACAGCAGGAATACCAGTAATGGGGCATTTGGGGTTAACACCGCAGTCTATCTATAAATTTGGAACCTATACCGTAAGGGCAAAAGATGAAGCCGAAGCAGAAAAGTTGAAAGTAGATGCACTGGCCTTACAGGAAGCGGGATGTTTTGGTATTGTACTGGAAAAGATTCCGGCTAAATTAGGGAAGGAAGTTTCAGAAAGCCTGCACATTCCGACTATTGGAATAGGTGCCGGTCCGCATTGCGACGGACAAGTATTGGTTGTTAACGATATGATTGGCCTGACCAAAGGATTTAAGCCCCGTTTTTTACGCCAATATATTAATCTATATGATGGCATCCTTGGAGCCGCAAAATCTTACATCAGTGATGTAAAAGCAAATGATTTCCCGAACGAAAAAGAGCAGTATTAATGCCTGTAACGGATAAAGATATACTTTACGAAGATAACCACCTCATCGCGTTAAATAAGCGCGCAGGAGATATTGTACAAGTAGATGAAACCCGGGATGAGCCATTGGACGATCAGGTTAAAAGATACCTTGCCCAAAAATATAATAAGCCAAACAGTGCTTTTCTGGGTGTTGTACACCGTTTAGACAGACCAGTAAGTGGTGTTATCCTGTTTGCCAAAACAAGTAAAGCCCTGGAAAGGGTAAATGCCCTGTTTAAAAATAGAGAAGTTAAAAAGACATACTGGGCGGTTGTTCGCAATAAGCCACAAAAACCATCAGGAACATTGGTTCACTGGCTGGTAAAGAATCCTCAAAAAAATGTAGTTACTCCATACAACACCGAAGTGGCAGGAAGCCAGCGCGCAGAATTAAGCTACCGCTTAATTGGCGAGCTAAATGGTTATTACTTAATAGAAGTAGATCCGCTTACCGGCCGCTCACACCAGATCAGGGTGCAGCTATCTACATTAGGATGCCCAATAGTAGGAGACAATAAGTACGGATACCCGCGGGGCAGCAGAAAAGGCAGCATTTGCCTGCATGCCCGCAGACTTCAGTTTCTTCATCCTGTTAAAAAGGAACCTGTAAACATTTTTGCCAAATTACCCATAGACGGATTTTGGGAAAAATTTGAAGGGTTTTAATCACAGAATTATGGCCTGCATTCAGTTTTTGAGAATACCATAGCGTCCGTAAACTTCAAATCAGCCCTGTTTTTAAATAAAGTTTTTCCACCTTTTTCCGTTACATCTCCAAAACCCTCATATAGCTTCCCGTCTTTTTTAAGGAAAACAACTTCACGTACCGAACGCATTCCTTCCGAGTCGAAAGTATATTCTGCAATGATCGTATCACCTTTAATTTCACCGGCAATCGTTCCGCTGTTCCTATCTTTTTCGTACAAACTATAATTTAGATCACCAGTAAGTTCTTCGCCGCTTACATTCAGCTTAAGGTACGCAGTATCTCTGTTCTTAGTATAGGTATAGCAGTCGCCTGCAACTTTAGGCTCAGTAGCTGTAAAAGTAGTATCAACTGCAATTACTTCAGTGCTGTCTTTTGCGTCACTGCCCGCTTTATCGTTAGAACAAGAAGCAAAACCCGCAGATGCGATAGCCATCATCAAAATGTATCTTTTCATAATTGTCATTTTTTAATCATTTCATAAGCAATAGCCTTGCCAAAGTAAGTTGAAAATATACCTTTGTACTGTAATAATTAAAGTTACAGAATGAACAATTCGAGGTTTGCCATATCATTACACATCTTAACCCTGCTCGAAAAAGCAAAGGGAGAACTATTGTCTTCTGAGTGGATTGCAGGAAGTATTAACATTAACCCGGTACTGGTGCGAAAAGAACTGGGCAACTTACGCAGTCATGGATTGGTAAATAGTAAAGAAGGAAAAAACGGGGGTAGTTATTTAGAAAAAGCAGCAGATCAGATCAGTCTGGCGCAGGTATATCATGCGGTAAAGCAAGATCATTTACTAGGGGTGTCAAAAAACACGCCCAATCCGCTGTGTCAGGTAGGTAAACAAATTAATATGCATTTAAATACCTTATATGATTCAACAGAACAAACTTTAATTTCAGAGTTATCTAAACAGACCCTGGCAGATTTTAGCAGTAAGTTCATTTGATTTTTTTTACCCTAAACTGTAACAATAAACATTACAATATAGATAAACAACAAAAATTATAAATATGAAAGTAGCATTAATAGGAGCAAGCGGCTTTGTAGGAGCCAACATTCTGACAGAATTATTGAGCCGGGGTCATGAGGTTAAAGCAATCGTTCGTGATGGCAGTAAGATCAACAACAATAATAATCTGTTAACCGTGTCAGAAGTTGATGTATTCAAAACAGATGCATTAGCAGAGGCCGTCAAAGGATATGATGCAGTGATCAATGCATTTAATGCGGGGTGGACGAATCCGAATTTATATGACGATTTTCTCAATGGAAGTATAGCCATCCAAAAAGCCGTAAAAGAATCAGGTGTAAGCCGGTTCATTACAATTGGCGGAGCGGGAAGTTTATACATTGACGGCAACCAGCTGGTTGATGGGCCAGATTTTCCGCAAGACATCAAACCAGGGGCAACAGCGGCAAGAGATTACCTGAATATTCTTAAAGAAGAGAAGGAATTACAATGGACTTTTTTCAGTCCGGCAATAGAAATGCACCAGGGCATAAAAACAGGACGTACCGGCTCCTATCGTTTGGGCTTGGACAGTCCGGTATTTAACAACGAAGGCAGAAGTATCTTATCAGGAGAAGATCTGGCCATTGTTATTGTAGATGAACTGGAGCAGGGTAAACATTTGCAAAAGCGTTTTACTGCAGCATATTAAAATATCAGGACAGTCTTGCCGTGATGACCACAACTATTCGATCGGTTTTTTACCGGTTGAATAGTTAATCCCAGCAAGCAGATGTTTTAGAAATAAAGGATCTGAATAGGATTCTTCCACATGTCCAAGTCCCGTGTAGAACGAACGGCCGCCCTCAAAATTGTGATACCATGCCATCGGATGGTTTGCGCCATTGATCCCGCCGGTATAACTCGTTTCGTCCAATGCGATCAGTACATTTAGATCCTTACCAATATCTTTAAAATTATACCACTCGTCTTTTCTCTTCCAAACCTCCGGTAAATGTTTTGTCGCATTAGATTTACGGTTAACCACATTCAAATTAGCCACTTGCTGTGCAGGGTGACTAACAAAATAAGCACCTACAAGCTTGCCATACCAGGGCCACTCATATTCAGTGTCAGTAGCAGAATGAATGCCAACAAAACCACCGCCAGAACGGATATAAGATTCAAAAGCTTTTTGCTGATCCTCGTCAAGAACATTGCCGGTAGTGTTTAGAAAAACCACAGCACTATACTTTTTAAGGTTAACAACCGTAAATTTAGAGGCATCTTTGGTGGTATCTACATCAATATCATTTTCCAAACCCAGTTTCTGGATAGCCGTTATACCTATGTTAATGGAGGAATGGTGAAAACCTGCAGTTTTAGAAAATACCAGTATGCGTTTATTCTTTGCAGATGCCGGATCCGTAAGAAGGAAAATGAATACAACTGTAAGTAGTAAAGAAATTGATTTAAACATGGTCATTTTATTTTGCAGGTTAAATATACACTATTTTAAAATTAACCGGATATATCCGGTTAATTTAACTTTTTCTCATCGAATCTGAATACTGTTACCTACCTAAACAGATAGAATTATGAATAACATTAAAAACAGCATTCGCTTAACCGGATTTGCCGGTACAGATCCGGTAGTAATTGATTTCTCTGAGAATAAGAAAATGGCACGCCTCAGCGTGGCCGTCAATGAGTTTTATAAAAACGGCGCAGGTGAGGCCGTTAACCAAACCCAATGGTTTAACCTCGTTTTCTGGAATAACAAAGTTAGCCTGGTTGATAATGTGGTAAAGAAAGGAACAGAATTTACCATAGAAGGTAAATTGAGTACCCAAATCTATACTGACAAAAAAGGAGAACAAAGATTTGCGACAGAGATCATCGTGAGCAGCCTGGAACTGGTTATCAAATGACCCGGTCAGGCTTATAGCCTGACCAGCATTCCGCCATAGAAATTACGGGTTGCCGCAGCGTTAAAATATCGTCCGCCAAAAGCATTCAGGTCATTTCCAAGACTGTACTTCTGGTTCAATAAGTTGTCTGCACCCGCATAGATCTCAACCGGAACCTTGCCAAGGTGTAAATTCTTCCAGCCAATTTTAGCCTGTACCAAATCATACTTTTTGGCATAAGCAGTATTGGCGTCGTTCAAAGGAATGCTGGATGTATAGTTATGCTGCATAAATAAGTAAATTCCTTTTGGCAGCAGGATATCTGCACTGCTGATGATCATGTTTTTAGGAACCCCGGTCAGGTCATTACCTGAAAAGTCATCGCTGCGGTCTGTATAATTATCAAACTTAAAATGACTCAGCGTATATGCGCTTTTCAGCTGCAGGCCCCTAAGCAGGCCAAAATCTTTTTCAGGTAAAACCCAATAAGCAATGGTGCTTTCCAGTCCCCATTGTCTGGTTCCCCCGGCATTGATGAAGAATTCAGCATCATTCTCATTTAAGCGCCTAACAATCGCGCTCTTCAGGTTATAATAAAAGCCGTTCACATCAGCAAAAAGCCTATTGTCTTTGCTGATGTACCGGATACCTGTTTCATAGTTCCAGCCATATTCAGGCTGAAGGTCAACATTAATTACATGATCAGAAGCGCGTACCTCATCCCTTGTAGGAGGAGAATATCCTTTGCTAACAGAAGCCCTTAACGAAGTTCGTGGTGTCAGTAAATAAGATAGGGCAACCCTGGGCATCAGCTGCACATCAAAATCATAGGTCTTTTTCGCGACAGTAACAGGAGCTAAGCGGGCATAATCGTAACCATAAAGATTAGCACTTCCTGAGAGTTCCAGCAATAGTTTCTTATGCAAGTCAATACTAAAATGTACAAAGGCAAAATTAGCAGAAGCATTAAGCTCATCTAATGCCTGTACTGCAGCAGGCCTACCAAAGTTGTTGTCAAAATTGTCAAAATCCGTACTTGTTTTCATACTTTCCAGTCCGGCATCTATCTTCCAATCTATATTTTGTGTGCCTTTACCATATTCCACATACGTTCTAAGGCCAAGAGAGAATTCCCTGCGCTTTTCATAATTGCTGATAAATGGATTTTTAAAATCAGTGTACGAAGAGAAAACCGAAATTACATGTTTAAAACTTTCGCTAATCCGCCAATTGTGAGAAACCCCTCCATAAATGGTTTTGCTATATATTCCAGCCTGTTGTTCAATAGCACCTTTACTCGCACCGGCTGCAGGTCTGGATAATTTAGGGCTCAGTTCATACTGGGCAGCGGTTAAGCCGCCGGGAGTATTGTAATGCAGGTCCGAATAAAAGAGCAGGACTTTTAAGGCCTTGTTTTTCGAGTAATCCCACTTTTGTAGAGCCTGAAAGTACTTCCGGTCCATTTCGCTATGGTCACGGTAACCATCACTGCGTTGGTAAGCCTGTGTAATGTTCAGCCCGTAATTTCCAATCTGCTGGTTTAGCACCACATTTTCGCGGAAAGAACCAAAAGAACCACCTTCAGCTTTTACAGCAACATAATTTGTGTCAGCAGCCTCACCATTGGGTTGAATCAGGATCACGCCACCAGAATTTGCGCCATAAATACTTCCATGCGGCCCTTTCAAAATTTGAAGCTGCGAAGTTCCGGAAGCATCCAGTGCATTCAGGTAGCTATTTCCTCCGGCATCGGTTAACGGAAAATCATCAAGATAGATCTTAATGTTCCGAACCCCAAAAGGAGACCTAAGCAAACTGCCCCGAACAGACAATCGATAGCTGCCCGGAGAACGCTCTTCCATCCGTACACCAGCAACAGTATTCACTGCAGAAACCAAAGAACTCCCTGGTTGACGATCCAGCGTTTCCTGACCAATAAGTCCAATCGTACCGGTTGCTCTAATCAACGGCTGTACCGAAAAGTAAGGCTGGATCACTACTTCTTTTAATCGTTTAACAGAATCTTGTTTATTTTGTGCGAAACCTAATGATCCGCTAAGGATCAGGCACCCGGTGAGCAATTTTTTCATTAGCAAACCAGTGTCAAATTTTAAGCCCAAAATAAACAAAACCGTTATTTACTCTTGTAAATGTTGAATTTATATTGGTAAGTAACTAAAAAGTACCGCTTTAATACATCCTGTTGTCCCATGCTAATTGAGTTATTGGATGCATATTGATATACAGAGACATTTTCATCCAAAATATCATACACTGAAACCTTCAGGTTTCCCCTGTCTTTTTTCAACATCTGTATAGAAACTGCTAGGTTTAAAATGTTTGAGCTTTTCTGAAAACCCTGTGAAACCTGTGGGTTATAATTAAAATTATAGTTTCCTTCAACAATTACCCGCTTTGGCCATCTTAAACTCATGTCTGCACCCAGGGTATGCGTATAAGTATTGACTGATTTAAAATCTACATTTTTATAATTCGTAATAGACTTAGAGAAATTATAATTAGAACTTAAACTTAGCAGCTCATTGTAGTTAAAATTTATACCCTCGCCAGCACTGGCACTATAGCGGTATTGTAGGCCTTCATCTGCATTTAAGAAAAAGGCACTTTTATTAATATTAAGGTTCACATTCGTATTAAGCCCGATCTGCCAGTCCTGAGATTTTTTAAACTGCTTACCAAAACTGGCACTAACATATCCATAAATTCCACCATTCCTGTTAATATAAGTAGAAGTATGCGCTCCGTTCGCTTCAATATTTGTCCGCTGGATAATTTCATTATCAGAAAAACGAACAGAAGCATAGGCATTCAGATTGGTCTGGTTCTTATAATTGTATTTATATACGTTTCCATTGATCTCATATTGATGGGTTGGTTCCAGATCCGGATTCCCGGTGTATTTATACAGTTGTGAATATTCTCTTACAATAGGCTGAATTTGAGAAATACCAGGCTGTTGAATATTTTCAGCATAATTGATTGAAAAACCAGGGCCATCAAAACGAACTATAGGAAATACATTTGAATATTGTTTCTTAACATCGCCTGTATTGCCGCCAAATTTATTGTTAAGATTCTGCCATTTTGCATTTACGCCAAGTCTAAGGTTGTATTTTTCAGTAATCTGATAGGCTAGCTGCGGTGTTAAATCATGAGTCCAGGTTGTTCTGTCCAGTTCATTACTCTGATTATTTAAAAAGATATCGTATAACCCGGTAGTCACATTTTTATCGTAGGTAAATAAACCCTCAGAAGAAGCAGAATAACCAGAAGACGCGTTCAGTTCAGCAGTTAGTTTTTTTACGATCGGATAGGTGTAACCAATACTTAAAGATGCGTTGTCACCACCGTTGGCACCGTTGGCATATCGATCCAGCGTTTCTGATTTTAGCTGTGATGTATAAGACACCAGGTCATTAAAATTGAAATTGTTCGAAGCAGAGTTGTTCAGTGAAAGATTATGGTTTATGTTCAATGACGATCCTTTTTTCTTTAGCCTCCGGTACCAGGAAAAATTATGGCTAAAGTCGGTATTATCACTATTGCTGTTTGAATAACCTTTAGATTCACTAAGTATAGGATTTAGGGTGTTTGATGAGAGGTTGTAAGATCGGTCGTCAGATTTGTTACCATTAAGATTTAATCTCGGTTCATACTTAAATCGATTTAGCGTATCAGGCCTCCATTCAATAGATGATGAAAGTGCGTGTTTATTCTCCGTATTCTTTGAACCGTAATTCGCTGTTGTATATAATATGGTTTCCGGCAAGGTCTGTTCACCATAAGCACTGCCATCATTGTTGCGGATAGTATTGGTATAGAAATAGGTAAGGTTCATTTTTAACTTCTGGCCGTAATCGTTATTGATATTTACGCCGCCAGAAGCTACCTTTTCTATTCCGCCCCAGCCTCTGCCTCCAAAAGTACCATCATAAATCTGTGAGCCACCAGAACGGTTAAAACCACCCATAGAGTATAATTCCTGGCTGGAGAAGCCAGTTTTATTTAAATTATTGCCAAGGCCAATTAGGCTGACCTGCAGTGTATCTCTAAAGCTGCTCACAATACCACCAAATTCATAACGGTCCCTGGTACCGCCACCGCCAAAGATCTTGCCCATGGTACTTTTCTTGATCTTATTTTTCAGCTTTAAATTAATGATCTTTACCACTTGAGTTTCACTAAGCTTATGATCTGGGTCATTTTCCCTGTCGTCATAAACCTGTATCTTATCAATCATATCAGCATCCAGGTTCCTTGTTGCTACTTTAGGGTCATTGCCAAAAAACTGTTTACCATCAATGAGCAATTTGCTGATAGACTTTCCGTTTACCAATATAGAACCATCAGTATTTACCTGAACACCTGGCAGCTTTCGCAGTAACTCTTCAACCACGGCATTTGGGCGTGTTTTAAAGGCTTCAGTATTAAACTCAATGGTGTCTTTCTTCACAACAATTGGAGACCGTGCTCCCTGGATTACCACTTCCTGGAGACTTTCGCTCGTAAAAAGCAACGTACCCATATCTTTTGTTTCTCCTTTGGTGAGATCGAGGTTTCTGCGGATGATCTTATAACCTACATAAGAAACAATTAACCGCGTTGGCCGTTCTGTTGTGATCCCTGAAATTGTGAAAGCACCTTTCTTATCGCTCAGCGTATAAGAGATCAGCGTAGTGTCTTTGGTATTAACTACGGCAACAGTGGCATATTCAACAGGAGCCTTAGAGGCAGAGTCGATGAGTATACCTTTAATTGTAGCTTTATTCTGGGCAAAGGATGTGAAAGCTGCCATCGAGAGCAGGAGAGAAACGAAAAATTTATTCATGAGTGTGTGTGTTTGTTTTGTGGTTGTTTGATTCTTTTTATGCTGCAATGTTACCAATGAAATACTAACCAATAGTTTAAATGTGACGAAATGGAGGTTAAATGTGATGAATATGTGTTAATAGCTACTATTGTTGCAAATTTAACAGGTAGCCTGAAAGCAGAATCAATAAGCATACCTTTGACCGTAGTTTTATTTTGTGCATAAGAAGAAATGGCTGTAAAAGCCAGAAGGAGAGTAGCAACCAATTTAAACATACGACGAAAACCCGGAAAAAATAGATAAGCACTTGTAATTTAGCGCAATAATACCTAAAAGGAATGGCCTAAAATGTTAAACATATGTTAAAAGAATCTAAAAAACTGTTAAATATTTGTGCTTTGGAGTAAACAGCAGTTTGATTAGCTCGGAAATTTTAAAAGAAAGCTAGTTTCCTTCTCAGTTGATGATACCTCAAGAGTTCCAAGATGTGCTTTTGCAATCTCAGACGATATGTAAAGCCCAAGGCCTAGTCCTTCCTTGCTTTTTTCAACATCACCACGGGAAAAAGGCTGAAACAACAGAGCCATTGCAGCATCAGGAATTTTTTTGCCGGAGTTTGATATCCGTAAAGAGAATTGATTATCCTCATTTGTTGCGTTAACTTTTACAGGAGTATCCGGATCACCATAGGTAAGGGCATTACCCAATAGGTTTGAAAAAAGTTGTGCAATGCGTTCTGCATCGCAGCTTACAGAACCATTAATATTACATTGAAAAGCTATTGTACGATCAGTCCAGATGGTTTCTAACTCGGTAACAACCTGCACCAAGGTAGTTTCAAGCTGTTCATTCGGTTTACGATTTAAGGTGAGGCCCCCACCTAAACGTCCGCGGGCAAAATCCAGTACATTCTCAATTAAACCGGTGATGCGAAAAGTGCTGTCCTGAATAATGCGTACAAAACGGGATGCCCGGTCTTCCAAAGGCATCCGGTTCAGCAGTTGTGCACTGTTACGGATTGCGCCTACAGGATTTCTAAGGTCATGGCCTAAAATAGCAATAAACTGTTCTCTAAGTTCAGCAGTCTTCTGTTCTTCTAAAAGCTTGCTTTTACTCATCTCCACCTGTTCCAATGCATTCAGATGAAAGCCGATCAATTCGGCAAAAAGATTAAACATACCAATAGTTTCTGGTGTGTTTAGTTGATTAGGCCTGGGGTCAATGGCACAAAGAGTACCGAAAAAGGTGCCGTCTTGAAGTATAATGGGTGTAGAAATATAACTTTGAAAGCCATACATGGCCGGTGTATGGTGATCATGAAAGCGATTGTCTTGAGCAACGTGATCAATAATAACCGATTGCTTACTCTTTTCTATCTCAGCGCAGATGGTGGTTTCAATTTTCAATTCCCCTCCTGGTACCAATCCAAAGTTGATTTCGTCACGTACAGCACAGGCAACCCATCTGTCCTCCGTTACCCGGGCAATTGCAGCAAAGCCCATACCCGTACTCCGGCAAATCACTTCAAGAATGTTATCAACTACAGGTATTTTTGAGATCGCTTCAACATCTGCCAGTATACGTATCGGAGAATTTATCACGTCTAGTTTTTTTAATTTATTACCGCAAATTTAACAATTAAAATTAATATCTATCTACTAACAAAGTTGGTTGGCAAGTAACTTAAGGCGATAAAAGGAAAAACCAAAATCAGAGTTACTCATAAAATTTCATGAAACAAACTAAATAGATTATTCATTCCTGGAAGCACTTTATATAGCCTGCTTTACCAATTATGAGATAGCCTGCTTTTTATAATGCTCTATTTCTCGTAAGTATAGTTTAAATTAGCCTAACGTTTATAAATTAATCTCTCATCTTATGCGTAAAATTAATGCCCAGTGGAAAATAGACTTTCCGCTTGTAAAAAATTTCAGCGACAAAATACTGGAATATTTTATAGATAAAATAAAAACCAAAGAAGTCAGACCGGGAGAAAAATTACCGTCTCAGCTGGCCTTTGCCAAACTTAATGGAATTAACGTCAACACAGTCAAGCGGGTTTATTTTAAGCTGGCGGCATTGGGATGGATCACCACTGTAAGCGGCTCCGGAACCTTTGTGGCCGATAGGATTCCAGAGCTGGATGGGCCTGATGAAAATCTTTTAACAGAGCTGCCCATAAAACTGGACCATGCTAAGCTGTTAAAGCCAGATGTAGTGATGCAGCCGCAATCATTTCTTTCTATAGGCTTTGATACCGTCAATCCATATTATCAGCCCGTAATACACAATTACAATTACTTGGTTGAAATTAAAAATAGCTTTCTGGAGATGAACTCCAGGCAACAGTTAGAAACGTTTAAGTCTGCAGAGTTAAAAAAAGCCATCCGTTATTATTTCAATGTACATAGACGGTTTGAGATCCATCGCGATTGTCTCCATCTCATCTTTGGGAGGAAGGAATGCCTGGATACTGTGTTTAAATTTTTACTTAAGCCTGGAAGTGCAGTGGTAAATACAGCGCCAAAAGATGTAATTCTTAGTGAATCACTGCAGTATTGTAAAACCAATAGTTATGACCTAAGTACTTATGATATCAACTTTTTTGAGAAGCTGGAAAATTTGCTCAATCAAAAAAAGATTGATCTGTTGTACTTAAGACCACAGTGCAGCTACCCTGAAGGTAATCAACTGAAGCCCGAAGAGTGTTCCAGATTAATTAAACTGGCTAAAAAACATAAATTCTATATCGTAGAAGAAGATGATTACCATGAATTTTGGTATAAGTCTACCCCGTTCATTCCTCTTGCCAACTATAATCATGATGGACATGTGATCTATCTCGGAGCATTAAGCCGGCTTTCTGAATATATGTCCAATACAAGAGTGGTCATAGCCGCGGCAGAATTTATTGCCTTGCTGGATCAAAATTTATTAAGGATAAATCCATACCGGAGTATTCTGGAAGAAAAGGCAATCACGAAAATGATTTATAATGGAGATCTTTGGCTTTGTGTAAGGCAGGCAAGAGCAGCAAAAAAGAAAGACAGGGACAATATTGCCATAGAGCTGGAACACTATGTAGGTAATTATGCTAAAGTAAATAAACCCGATTGCGGGCTAAGTTTTTGGTTTCGTTTTCCGGCATACTGTAGTGTAAATGAAGTTGTAGAATATCTTAAAGAACATGGTATGGATATGCCAATAATTCCAAATGCAGATATCCCGGACGTTGATATCTATTATCTGCGATTTGGCTTTGGTACCGTAAACTTAAAAAGTTTAGAAGAAGCCTTGAAGCTGGTTAGCGAAAGGCTGGCAATGATAAAGCCCTGAGTTTTACTCAGGGCTTTAATTATAGGATTCGGCACAATCCTGAATAATTTAGGTTCCCGGATTAAATCCGGAAAATTAACCTTTATGCCAATTTGGCTTGTAAATTCTCATCAATTGCTGCTAAGAACTCTTCAGTATATAAGTAATGTTTACCGTGCTCAACTTTGTTTCCGTGGATACAAACCGCAAGATCTTTAGTCATTTTGCCGCTTTCAACCGTTTCAATACAAACTTGTTCTAAAGCCTGGCAGAATTTAATCAGCTCCTGGTTGTTATCTAATACACCGCGAAACTCTAATCCCCTGGTCCATGCAAAGATCGAAGCAATTGGGTTGGTGGATGTAGGTTTGCCAGCCTGATGATCGCGGTAGTGACGGGTCACTGTACCATGCGCAGCCTCAGCTTCCATTGTTTTTCCATCTGGCGTAACCAATACAGAGGTCATTAAGCCTAATGAACCAAAACCTTGGGCAACAGTGTCAGACTGAACATCACCATCGTAGTTTTTACAAGCCCAAACAAAGTTGCCGTTCCATTTTAAGGCAGATGCAACCATGTCATCAATCAAACGGTGCTCGTAAGTAATACCAGCTTCGTCAAATTTAGCTTTGAAGTCATTCTCAAAGATCTCCTGGAAGATGTCTTTAAAACGGCCATCGTATTTTTTAAGGATTGTATTTTTTGTAGATAAATATAAAGGCCATTTTTTGATCAGTGCCTGGTTAAAACAAGCATTGGCAAAACCACGGATACTTTCATCAGTATTGTACATTGCCAAAGCAACACCATCACCTTTAAAGTTGTAAACATCAAAAGACTGAACTTCACCACCATCTTCAGGAGTAAATGTTAAAGTCAGTTTACCTTTACCTTTAGTTACCAAATCGGTAGCGCGGTACTGATCGCCAAAAGCATGACGGCCAATACAGATTGGAGCAGTCCAGTTCGGTACTAAACGTGGAACATTGTTCATTACAATAGGCTCACGGAAAACAGTTCCATCTAAAATATTACGGATGGTCCCGTTTGGTGATTTCCACATTTGTTTCAAATTAAATTCTTTTACACGATCTTCATCAGGAGTGATCGTAGCACATTTGATACCTACACCATATTGTTTAATGGCCTCAGCAGCATCAATTGTAACCTGGTCGTTGGTTTCATCGCGATATTCAACACCTAAATCATAATACTTAATATCAAGATCTAAGTAAGGAAGGATAAGTTTATCTTTAATGAATTTCCAAATGATACGGGTCATTTCATCACCATCTAACTCTACAACGGGCTGCGTTACTTTAATTTTTTGTACTGACATATTATCGATGCAATTTTAATTTTGAAAACTCAAAGATATAAAAACCAAAACAAATAAAGATTCGATAACGTTATAATGACATTAAGATATTCTATTATGAACGAAGAGCAATCAGAAAATAAAGCCACCGATAAATTACATACTCCAGATTTAGGAGAGACCAAAGATTTTAACAATCTGAATTTTGATGAAGAGAGCAACAGCTTTGAAATCGATGTAAAGGGTGAAGATAAAGACTACGATCATCCGCTTCCTTATGATACGGCTGCCCCAAATGGTGAAGATGATAACTCAGATTATGATGAAGCCAATCCGTATATAGGAGATGAATACAAAACGAAAGAAGAACAGGTAGAAAAAGGCCTGGAAAATTCTGCCATGCACATTGATAACGGAGAGATACTTGAAGTAAGCCCGGAAGATGAATATCTGGCACGTACACCAGAGGATGACCGTACCGATCTGGATGAAGAAGGTTATCCAATAAATGATGCGCCTCCTATGCCGTAGTGGCTAGGAGTTTATATCCAGGTTAAACTTTCTTCGCAATTCATCAAGCTTAGGGTTTTTCTCCATCAGGTACTGATATTTTTCATTACTGGTATATAAGCGGTTTACAACAGCCTTAACAACCTGCTTGCACTTAATGGTTACATTGAAATTCTTTAATTTCGGCCTCAGGAAGTTAAGTAGTTCAATCATTTCGGCCTGCAGCTGACCTTCCTGAATTTTATGCTCTACATGAACTGTAATTTCTTCAGGTGATTCCAGTAATGGTTCAGAAGCAGTAAGAATGGTATAGATATTTATCTTGCCATCATCCTTTGCTTTATTGGCATACTGTGTCCAGCAATCAAATAAAAATTCGTACGTAAAAGTTTCTTTGGCATCACCGCTAATATATTTCGGTTCATCGTCATCTTCGCCACCGGCAACCCGCTCTAAATCTGTTAACGAAGGAATGAGTGTACCAACTCCTTTGTTTACAGAAGGGGTTAAAGCTATTTTTCCATTGGGAGATATGCTTATAGGAGATGAAGGATTTCGCTGCGGTTCAGTAACCGGCTTTTCTGGAGTAATCGAGGTCAGTGGAATTGCAGCAACAGGTATTATTTGTACTTCAGGTTCAGCAGGAATCGATTGTGACAAATGTGCAGACTCAGCTTTTTGAGGCTCAGCGATTGCGGCAGGAGCAGGACTTAAATTAGTTTTTTTTTTAATCTGATCTTCGTCAGTTACTCTATTTGGCTGTTGCGCTAGCTGAAGCACCGATGGAATGTGGCACATTTTAATTAGCGAAAGCTCAACCTGCAAGCGCTGGTTTTTGCTGTTCTTATAATTGAGATCGCACTGGTTAGCTAAATTTAACGCAGTAAGTATAAATGAAACTGGGGTCTGACCACTCTGTAGAATATATTTCTGCTTAATGTTCTCACTTACCTCCAATAATTTAGTGGTCTGGGGATCTTTTGCAACCAGTAAATTTCTCAGGTGGCTGGCCAGGCCATTAATGAAGTTATTGCCGTCAAAACCATTGTTCAATATTTCATCAAACAAGATCAGGACCTGACTAACATTGGCAGTAGTCAGGTAATCAGTTAGTCTGAAATAGTAATCGTAATCCAGAATATTCAGGTTATCAATTACAGATTTATAGGTAAGGTTCTTATTGGTATAACTTACAATCTGGTCAAACATAGAGAGGGCATCTCTCAATCCGCCATCTGCCTTTTGAGCAATAATGTGTAATCCGTCTGCTTCAACACTGATGTTCTCACGCTGTGCAATCTTCACCAAAAGTCCGGAAATATCATCCACCTGGATCCGGTTAAAGTCAAAGATCTGGCATCGTGATAAGATGGTAGGAAGAATTTTATGCTTCTCAGTTGTTGCCAATATAAAGATGGCATAAGATGGCGGTTCTTCAAGCGTCTTTAAAAACGCATTAAAGGCATTAGCCGAAAGCATGTGGACCTCATCAATAATATAGATCTTATATTTTCCTGCTTGTGGCGGGATCCGTACCTGCTCAATTAAACTCCGGATGTCATCAACAGAATTATTGGATGCAGCATCCAGCTCATGAAAGTTAAATGAATGCCCGGTCTGAAAAGAAACACAAGAGTCGCAAGTACCGCAGGCTTCCTGTTCAGGGGTTAAATTCGTACAGTTAATGGTTTTCGCAAGTATCCTGGCGCAGGTAGTTTTACCAACACCCCGTGGTCCGCAGAAAAGAAAGGCCTGTGCAAGCTGGTTGTTTTTTATAGCATTTTTTAACGTACCCGTAATGTGATGCTGACCAACAACGGTTTCAAACGTTGCCGGGCGGTACTTACGGGCTGATACTATAAAATTCTCCATTCGCCAACGAAATTAGAAATTTTTTATGGAGCTTAATGAATTTGTGGAAAATTAAAATCAATACAATTAAAGCCATCACGGTTTGGTTGGTTTAATAAACATTAAAAATCTTTAGGTTATGTATTGATTTATAGAAATTTATTGTTACTTTTGCAGCCCGCAATTAGAGCGGATTAATTATAAAAAACAAATAAATAACAATGAATCAGTACGAAACTGTTATCGTTCTAACCCCGTTGTTGTCAGAAGAGATTGCAAAAGAAGCATTAGCTAAATACAGCAAGATCATCACTGACAGCGGAGCCGAAATTGTTCAAGAGGACAATTGGGGTTTGAGAAAATTAGCGTATCCGATTGAGAAAAAAGCAAGCGGATTTTTCCACCTAACTGAGTATAAATCTACAGGAGAGGTGATTAGTAAATTGGAATTAGAACTAAAACGTGATGAGCGTGTTCTACGTTTCTTAACCATTAGATTAGACCGTCACGCGGTTGCTTATAATGAAAAGAAACGCAGTGGTGCTTTTAACAAAAAACCTAAAACGGAGGCTGCAGTATAATGGCGAAGGATCAGATACAATATGTTACCGCTCCAAAAGTGGACGATAACAGAAAAAAATATTGCCGTTTCAGAAAAAATGGTATTAAATACATCGATTACAAAGACGCAAACTTTTTGTTAAAATTTATCAATGATCAAGGTAAGATCTTACCTCGCCGTTTAACCGGTACCTCATTGAAATTCCAACGTAAAGTGGCTCAAGCGGTAAAACGTGCACGTCACATTGGTTTGTTACCGTTTGTTGCTGACCAATTAAAATAGGAACTTAGAGATGGAAATCATTTTAAAACAAGATATCAAATCCCTAGGGGAAAAAGATGATATCGTTAATGTAAAGTCTGGTTACGGCCGTAACTTCCTTATCCCAAAAGGATATGGTCAGTTGGCTACAGTTTCTGCTAAAAAAGTATTGGCAGAAAACTTGAAACAAGCTGCATTTAAACAAGATAAAATTAAAAAAGATGCTGAAGGTATCGCTGAGCGTTTAACAGATGTTAAACTTTCAATCGGTGCTAAAGCTGGTGAAACAGGTAAGATCTTTGGTGCAGTTAACACCATTATGATCGCTGATGCATTAAAACAACAAGGTTTTGATGTTGACCGTCGCCGCATCACTTTCGAAACTGAACCTAAATTTGTTGGTGACTATGTTGCTAACCTAAACTTACACAAAGAAGTGAAAGTTAAAGTTCCTTTCGCAGTTGTAGCTGAGTAATCTTTTACAAATAATTATTAAAAAGCTCCCGATATTATCGGGAGCTTTTTTTGTGCCCTTTTATTATCTTTGATCAATGGCTAAACGTAAATCCGCTTCCCCCAAATCAAAACCTGCTCTTTTTAAAAAGATAATTTCGATAGCATCAAGAGTGTTCTTGTGGTTCCTTATGGTTACTGTGCTCTGGGTGCTGGTATACCGCTTTGTAAACCCGCCAATCACGTTATTGATGATACAGCGCAATATAGAGCGCAGCGGTGATGACAAGCCCTCAAAAATGGAAAAGAAATGGGTCGACTTTGACAACATCTCAAATAACATGAAACGGGCGGCTGTATCTGCAGAAGATCAGCTTTTTTTAAAGCACATCGGCTTTGATGTCAAGGCCATTGAAAAAGCATTTGAGGCCAACAAGAACAGCAAAAAGATAAAAGGAGGCAGCACCATCTCACAGCAAACCGCAAAGAATGTGTTTCTATGGCCCGGCAGATCCTATATCCGTAAAGGATTTGAAGCCTATTTTACCTTGCTGATCGAGATCTTATGGAGTAAAGAAAGGATTTTGGAAGTTTATCTGAATGTAATAGAAATGGGCGATGGTGTTTACGGAGCAGAAGCGGCCGCACAAGAATATTTTGGAAAGTCATGCACAAAACTAACCCGTTCGCAGGCCGCGCTCATCGCAGCCTGTTTTCCAAATCCAAGGAAATGGTCGCCTAAAAAACCAACCCGATATATCAAACACAGACAATATCTCATCATGCGAAATATGCGTAGATTAGGGCCATTGGATTTTTAGATCAACAAGAACACTGCTGCGGCATTAACCAGTATACCATGAAAACACAATTGAAAACCATAGCCAGCCTGATTATGATCCTGGTATCGTTAAAAACAATGGCACAGGAAAAAGTTAAATATGTAATGGTCGTACATGGAGGTGCCGGTACAATTCTAAAAAAGAATATGACGCCAGCAAAAGAAGCCGCATACACCGCTGCATTAACAGAAGCATTGCGAAAAGGATATGAGGCCATCAAAGCAGGTAAGTCTAGTCTGGATGCAGTAGAAACCGCGATCCATGTGCTGGAAGATAATCCGCTGTTTAACGCAGGTAAAGGTGCCGTGTTTACACACGATGGCAAAAATGAAATGGACGCCGCCATAATGGACGGTAAAACCTTAATGGCAGGATCCGTAGCAGGGGTAACTACCATTCGCAATCCAATAAGTGCGGCAAGGGCGGTCATGGAGAAATCAGAACATGTCATGATGGTGGGTGCCGGAGCAGAGAAGTTTGCCGCGCAAAGCGGAATTGAGATCGTAGATCCAAAATATTTCTTTACCGATGAACGTTGGGAAGGTTTGCAGAAAGCAATAAAAGAAGATTCAACAAAAACAGTTCTGGATCATGGAAGCAAGAAATCTATGAAGCTGGGAACCATCAACAAAGACAATAAATTCGGTACGGTAGGAGCAGTAGCCCTTGATAAAATGGGAAACCTGGCAGCAGGAACATCAACAGGTGGCATGACCAATAAGAAATACGGAAGGGTAGGCGACGCGCCGGTCATTGGTTCCGGAACCTACGCAAATAACCTTACTGCTGGTATCTCCTGTACCGGTTGGGGCGAGTTCTACATTCGCAGTGTAGTGGCACATGATATCTCTGCAATGATGGAATATAAGAGCCTTTCTGTAAAAGATGCGGCACAGGCATCGCTGGACAAAATGGCTAAACTTGGTGGGGACGGAGGACTGATTGCACTAGATAAAAATGGCAATGTAACCATGCCCTTTAATACCGAAGGCATGTATAGGGGAACCGTAACAGCAGATGGTAAAATTGAAGTATTGATCTATAAATAGATGCTCATTCATAAAATCTTAAAAACTACGGTTCTTGCATTCCTCTTTTCATTGATGGTGCAACCGGTGCTGGCGCAGCAAAAGGATGCACCAAAAGGAAGCCTGTTTATTATAGGTGGAGGAAAGCGGTCTCCTGAGCTGATCCGGGATCTGATCAAAACAGCCGGATTAAAACCGACAGACTATATGATTGTTCTGCCAATGTCCAGCGGAGAACCTGAAGCCTCATTTGAGGCCATAAAAGTACAGCTATCCGCACAGGCAGCAAATCATATTGGCAACCTGAATTTTACCGCACAAAATATAACAGATAAAAAATGGCTGGATTCTTTAGCAGGTGCAAAGCTGATCTTTATTACCGGTGGCGATCAAAGCCGGTTTATGAAGGTAGTTTTAAATACCCCGGTGTATGACGTGATCCACAAAGCCTATAAAAATGGCGCAACTATAGCGGGTACAAGCGCGGGAGCGGCAGTGATGAGTAAATACATGATCACCGGAAAGCAATTACTGGATACCGTATACAAGGAAACATTTGATAAGTTGCTAGATAAAAACATAGAGTTTGAGCAAGGATTGGGCTTATTGGGTTCTGTCATTATTGATCAGCATTTCGTAAAAAGGAATCGTTACAACCGCTTAATATCATCGTTGGCGGCACATCCAGAATTTGACTGTATCGGTATCGATGAAGGAACAGCTATTGTAGTGAGCAATAAAAAGATCCGGGTAAGCGGCGAAAGCCAGGTACTTCGGATTACAGATCCTAAAAAACTAAAGATCACTGCTAACGGGCACATTAAAATGGAAAGTTTCCAATTCAATATGTATACAGATGGTGATGTGTTTTATATTAAGTAACCTGGTTACAGCAGATGGGCAAATACTTTACTATGCCAGCTTTGTTCAAAAGGAATCTCCCATTTGGTCTCAAATTCCTGAAGCGTTTGTACCAGGTTATTGAAAACAATGGTTTTTGGACCAACTGCCTTGATGTTAACCAAGGTCTCAAAATCCTCCTTATTGGTTACAATTACTTTATCGTCAACTTTGTAGGCCATATTAAACCTGTCAAACAGATCAACGTGATACTCACTCTCAATTTCTTTAATGATACGAACAGAAGAATCGATAGAGCAACCCGTTACACCGGCAGACGCTTCATCAACAAAAAATATAATGAAAAAGTTGTACAGGATCTCAGCCTTAGCCTCTAGCTGTCGGCCATGCGCTTTCCACTGTACAGTAAAATCATTTAATTTTTGCTGTATAGCATTTACCTCGTCATTCGTAAATGCACGATTGCTTTGGTAGATCCAAACTTTAGATTGTGGAGAAAAACTCATATATCAAAAATACAAAAATATTTACTTTGATTCTCCAAAATAATTAGCCAAATGAAAAAGTTTACATTAAACTTGAAAATAGGCCTCGGCGTAATGCTGTGTGGCATTTTTATGGCTTTTTCTTTAGGGATAGGGTTAGCGGAAGAAACGGCATTTATTCAGAAAATGCTGAAAGAGCATTACAATGAAGCACCAGTAAACCCTGCAATTAAGCGTTACGAACTAAATGTTACCAACACTGGATTTTGCCGGTATAAGCGATTTTTTACGTCCGGTAAGGTTGAATATTTCTCGTTTAACCTCGTTAAGTTTAAAGACCTCGATTATTACGGTACAGATAAAAAAGGAGAGCTGTACCTGCGCACCAAAGGCGATGATGTCATCGTGCAAACGTATAACGATAAAAAGGGCGATGTAGACAGTATGGCTTCTTATCTCTCCATTCCGTTAAAAAATATAGAACCACAAGACCTTAGCGATCTTCTAGAAAAGCTAACTAAAATGAATGCACAATTAGTGCTGGTTCAAAAATAGTATATACGGGGGTTTCCTCATGCCTGGAGGCAACAATGATCTCAACACCATCGGCATGCTGGTTAAAAAGCTCATACACCAGCTCCGGACAGTTGTTGTCCTTTGACAGGTGAGAAAGGAATACATGGGTCATAAAAGAAGGCTTATGTGTTTTAAAAAGCTCCAGGGCCTGTTGATTGGAAAGGTGACCTTTACCACCACTAATGCGCCTCTTTAAGAAATAAGGATAAGCACTTTTACTAAGCATTTCATCGTCATAGTTCGCTTCCAAAAATACAGCATGACATTGTTTAAAATGATGGGTAAGCTCTTCGCAGGCAGCACCAATATCTGTAAAAACACCAACCGTAGTTGAACCACATGAAATCACAAAGCTATGTGGCTCAGAAGCATCATGCAGTTTCGGAAAGCCGGTAATCACCAAATTACCAATAGGAATAGCAGTATGGCTGTACAAAGGTCTGATCAAGTCTTCCCGGATGTTAAACGGACAGCCTTTTAAAGTGCCGTGGGTAATATAAACCGGCAGATTATATTTTGCCGAAAGCGTACATAAGCCTTTGATGTGGTCTGTATGTTCATGAGAAATAAAGATCGCTTTAACCTTGCTCATGGATAAGCCCAGGCGAAGCATCCTTTTTTCCGTTTCCCGGCAAGAAAGTCCGGCATCAACAAGAATGGCTTCTGTATCGTTGGCAATATAGTAGCAGTTCCCGTTACTTCCGGAATTTAAAGAGGTAATATGGAGGTTGTTACAAACCATTAGCCCTTACCGTGATTTCAGCAATATCTAAAACCTGAACGTTTTCATTCTGATCTTTTAATTTAATACCATCACTAAGCATGGTCATGCAGAAGGGGCATCCTGCAGCAATGATCTGCGGCTGGGTTTCAAGCGCTTCCTCAATGCGTTCAATGTTGATGTCCTTATTTCCTTTTTCAGGCTCCTTAAACATCTGGGCGCCACCAGCACCACAGCATAAGCCGTTAGACTTGCAACGCTTCATTTCAACCAATTGGGCATCCAATACTTCCAGCGCTTTACGTGGGGCCTCATAAATGCCGTTTCCGCGACCTAAATAGCAAGGGTCATGATAAGTGATCTTTTTACCTTTAAAACTCTCACCGCCCTCGGCTTTAAGCTTTCCATCGTTAATCAGATCCTGGATCAGCTGGGTGTGATGGATCACTTCATATGTTCCGCCCAAACCGGGGTATTCATTTTTAATAGTATTGAAACAATGCGGACAGCCGGTAACTATTTTCTTTATGTTGTAAGCGTTCAGTACCTCAATGTTGGTCATAGCCTGCATCTGGAACAGAAATTCATTGCCAGCACGTTTGGCAGGGTCACCGGTACAGCTTTCTTCGGTGCCAAGCACGGCATATTTAATTCCTACATGATGTAAGATCTTGCAGATATCGCGTGTGGTTTTCTGTGCCCGTTCATCATAACTTCCGGCACAGCCAACCCAGAATAATATTTCAGGTTCTTCGCCTTTGGCGATCAGCTCTGCCATGGTAGGCACTTCAAAATTTAGTTGCTCGTTCATCTTATTGACGCTCTTAATACGTTATGACATGCGCATTTAATTAACTTTCTTTAGCCCAGTTAAACCGGTCGGCCGGCGAATACTTCCACGGGGCACCATTGTTCTCAATGTTGCCCAGCATGGCACTGATGCTTGCCGGTGATTGTGATTCCTCCATTACCGCATATCTTCTCAGATCGGTAATAATGGCTAAAGGATCTATATTGATCGGGCAGGCTTGTGTACAAGCATTGCAGCTGGTACAGGCCCAGATCTCCTCCCTGGTAATGTAAGTGTCGATCAGGGATTTGCCATCATCAAAACCATTACCAGTTTTATCTATATTCTTACCAACTTCTTCCAAACGATCACGCGTATCCATCATGATCTTGCGCGGCGAAAGCAGCTTACCCGTAATGTTTGCCGGACAAACCGAGGTACATCTTCCGCATTCGGTACAGGTATATGCATTCATCAGGTTAACCCAGCTGAGGTCATTAACATCCTTTGCTCCAAAACGTCCAGCTTCAGCCTCTTCAGGCGTAAAAGAAGGATCAAGCATAGCCTTAACCTCATTGGTAACACTTTTCATATTCGTAAACTCACCTTTAGGCTCCAGGTTGGAGAAATAGGTGTTTGGGAATGCGAACATGATGTGGAAGTGTTTAGAATATGGCAGGTAATTTAAAAATGCAAATATACCAATGATGTGAAACCACCAGCAGCCTCTTTCAATCGCAACCAGGCTGCCCTCGGTGTCAGGTAACAAGTTTTGAAGATATTGGCTTATTGGAAATGCCCCGGCATTGATATAGTGGCCTGAACCCAGCAGCTGGAGCTTGGCATCAGCCGCATTCATAGTCAGAAAAGCAGACATCAGTAAAATTTCAGTGATCAGGATGTAGTTGGCATCAGACTTTGGCCATTTGGTCATCTCCACACCGGTAAATCTTTTCAGTTTAAGAACGTTCCTTCTAATCAGGAAAATGGCACAGGCCAGCCATACACCAAAAGCAAGAATCTCAAAAGAACCGATCAGGGCATTATAAAGCGAACCCAATCCTCCAAATACACGATGAGTTCCAAAAGCCCCGTCAATCATGATCTCCAGAACCTCCAGGTTAATGATTACAAAGCCAGCATAAACGATCAGGTGAAGAAAAGCAGGGATCGGACGGAAGAACATTTTTGTTTGTCCGAATGCAACTTTAACCATGGTCATAATCCTCTTCTGAGGCTGATCCGTTCTGTTGGCAGCTTTACCAAGACGGATATTCCTGATAATTTTCCTGAGGTTATAACTGAACAAGGCTACTGCTGCCAGTGTAATTGCTATAAATATGATTTGTGACACCATTCTTTCAATTTATCTATTATAGTATGGCTAAGTTAAAACAAATCCCACAAAAGAAATTATTATGCATGCATAAAGTTTAAAATTTAGAAGTGTTTTAAATAAAAAACGCTTATTTAAAATAAATTTGAAAAAAGATTTTGTGATTCAAAAAAAGACACTACATTTGCACTCCCAACCGAGGGGAATATGATAAAACATATTTAAACAAGATGGTACGGTAGCTCAGTCGGTAGAGCAATGGACTGAAAATCCATGTGTCGCCGGTTCGATCCCGGCCCATACCACGCAAAAAGCTTCAGAGAAATCTGAGGCTTTTTTGTTTTATTCTTTTTTATGCTGATAACAGCATAGCTTTATGCTATGAAATTTGAAATCAAAAGACTTATCGGTTTTTCAATAGCGGCGGGTATCTTGCTGGCCGGTTACTCTTTTAGATCAGCCAATGCAGTAAACACAAAACCCGTTCTGGAAAAAGCACCGAACATACTTATCATTATGGCAGATGATATGGGTTATTCAGATATCGGCTGTTATGGAAGTGAGATAGCTACACCTAACCTGGACCAGCTTGCTGCCAGTGGAATCCGGTTCAGGCAGTTTTATAATGGGGCAAGATGCTGTCCAACCAGGGCCTCATTGTTAACCGGACTGTATCCCCACCAGGCCGGAATTGGCCATATGACCAATGATCCGGAGGACAGTACTGCTTATCAGTATAATTTGCCGGGCTATCAGGGTTCCCTCAATAATAAATGCGTAACCATTGCAGAAGTGTTAAAAACCAGGGGCTATCAGACCATGATGTCCGGAAAATGGCATGTAGGTTATCATGATCGCCAGAAATGGCCGCTTCAAAGAGGGTTTGATAAATATTATGGCATACTGGCCGGAGCAGCAAATTATTTTAATCCAACAGGATTAAGGGGGCTCACCTTAATGAATGAACCCGTAAAGCCGAAAGGAAAAGATTTTTACCTGACAGATGCGCTTACCGATCATGCAATCGACTTCCTCAATGAAAACCATCAGCAAACAAAAGCCCCGTTCTTTATGTACCTGGCATATACCAGTCCGCACTGGCCCTTAAATGCATTACAGGACGATGTAAAAAAGTACCGCGGAAAGTATAAGAACGGATGGAAGGCCCTAAGAAAGGAAAGGTACAACAGGATGATCAAAATGGGCATACTTAAGCCGGAAGCCGAACTTTCAGCAGATGATGCGGCAGACTGGGATAAACTGAGTCCGGAGAAACAGGATGAAATGGATTTTCGTATGGCACTGTATGCCGCGCAAATCGATAGAATGGATCAAAATATCGGAAGGGTGGTAAAAGCACTGACAGCGTCAGGGGAACTCGATAATACGCTCATCTTATTCCTTTCTGATAATGGGGCATGTGCAGAAGGCGGTGATCTGGGAGGGGGATTAACAGAAAACCTGGGAACAAAAAAAGGATACATGCTCAGTTATGGGCAATCATGGGCCAATGTATCCAATACACCATTTAAAAAATATAAACACTGGGTAAATGAAGGCGGAATCAGTACTCCGTTAATTGCATACTGGCCCAAAATGATTCCAAAAGCATCACAGGGAAAATTTTCAGACCAATACGGATTTCTTCCGGATATCATGGCGACTGTAGTAGCAGCTTCCGGCGCAAAATACCCATTGGCATATAAAGGACAGTCTATTATACCAATGGAAGGCAAAAGCATACTTCCAATCCTGCAGGGAAAAGAATTGCCCGTACACCATCAACCAATATTCTGGGAACACGAAGGCAACTCGGCCGTTAGGATGGGCAACCTTAAACTGGTTTGCGAGTACCATGAGGGTAGACCAAAAAAATGGGAACTTTACGATCTGGATAAAGACCGGTCTGAACTGCATGATCTTTCGGCTTCCATGCCAGAGCAGGTAAGCAAGCTATCTAAAGCATATAACGAATGGGCCAGCAGGGCTGGTGTGGTACCATTTGACGAAATCAAAAAGATACAAGCCAGCCGGCATAAATAATGCCGGATGAAAAAGGTAAATTTAGACGATGAAAAACTTTCTTATGATCTGTGCGTCGGTTATTGTTGCCGAATCGCTATTGGCAATAAATACACCTAAGAAGAAATCAACGGACACAAGCCGTCCCAATATCATATTTATTATGGCCGATGATCTTTTTATGGAGGATATAGCACCATACGGGAGCACTCAGGTACATACTCCAAATATAACACGACTGGCAAGGGAAGGCGTGTGTCTGGACAATATGTTCAACATGGTGCCCGTTTGTTCTCCTACAAGGCAATCAATCCTTACCGGCCTTGGCCCGGTTCGCAGCGGGGCCTATCCCAACCATACCATGATCTATGATGGGATCAAAACACTTCCCGTATATCTAAAGCAACTGGGGTACCGTACTGCACTGATCGGCAAAAAACATTATGCACCGGAATCAGCTTATCCCTTTGATTTTCTTGGTGGAAGGGAGCATGACAATGGCGAGGGCCGGGATATTGATTTAAGCAAAGCAAAAGCTTACATTAAAAAATCAGCCGGTAAACCTTTCTTTTTAATGTTTACCAGCAATCAGCCGCATGAACCCTGGACGCGTGGCAACCAGCAGGCCTATAATCCGGATAAGATCAAGCTTAAGCCCAACATGGTTGATACTAAACTGACCCGTAAGCGTATGGCGAACTACTTCGCAGAAATCTCATATCTGGATAGCCTCGTTGGCGTCTGTCTGGACATGGTAGAACGATCAGGCCAAAAAGAAAATACTATTATTATGTTTGCAACAGAGCAGGGCAATTCGTTCCCGTTCTCTAAATGGACGCTATATGACCAGGGACTTCATTCCGGGTTTATTGTTAAATGGCCTGGCAAAGTGCAGCCAAATACCCGAAATAAAGCGATGCTCGCCTATATAGACATCACGCCTACTTTAATTGATATCGCGGGGGGAGATCCTGGAAAGATCAATACGGGTTCTAAAGACGGTTTGGGTAAAACCGGATTTGACGGACAAAGTTTTAAAAAGGTACTTACTGATGGAGTAGCTCATGCGCGCGATTATGTATTTGCAGAACATACCACACGTGGCATCATCCAGGGAAGTGATGCCTATGCAAGCCGCTCGGCCAGAAGTACAAAGTTCCTGTATATACATAACCTCAATTATCAGGGTGAATTTTCAAATACCATTACACATTCGCAGATGTTTAAGCAATGGCTTGAAAAAGACCCCCTGCGTTCTTCCTTTTACGAGAAGCGACCGCAGGAGGAACTGTATAATGTTATTCAGGATCCATACAATTTGAACAATCTTGCCAATGATGTACAGTATTCCAGCATTAAAAAAGAATTGCAGGAAAAACTCAAAGACTTTATGATCCAGCAGGGAGACAAGGGAATCCAAACAGAAATGGAAGCACTTAGCCGTCAGCCGAAAGGAAAAGAACAATAAAACGATTGGCAATTCATAGAACAGGTAATATAGATGGAATTGATTTAGATAGAACAAGATGATATCTTGCATTGGTTTTACTTTTTTTGATGCCTGATATTATTTTAATATATGATAAACAGGAAAAAATGTTGTAAAAAGGTTAAAATATCTTTGTTGTTTAAATTTAAACAATACTGTCGAAGTTTATGGCTTGCATTTTGACTAAATTGCTGATTACAATAGTGCTAATTTTAAAAAATACAGTTATTTCCAAAATAAATCTTTATAATTGGGCTGGAGATAATTAATCGATCGGGAATACTCCATAACACAATATACTTAACAGGGAAAGGATGAGTGGCGAACGCATATATCAGAGCTTTTCTGATGCTGACCTGGTAAAACTGGTCGCATCTGGTGATCATGCTGCGTACACACAGCTCTTTGAACGCTACTGGGCCGTACTTTTACAGCATGCTGTTAAATTACTAAAAGACGAAGATGAGGCTTTGGATGTGGTTCAAAGTATTTTTACTGCACTTTGGGTAAAACGCAACGGCATTAAAATCAGCAGTTCTGTAAAATCTTACCTGTATAGCGCTGTTCGTAACCGTATTATCAGTAAAATCAGACACAATAAGGTTCACGAAGGATACCTCCATTCTTTGGTTGACCTGGAGGAAAAAGGAGATTTTGTGACCGATAACCAGGTTAGGTTTAAAGAACTGACCAGCCAGCTGGAAATGGAAGTTTCCAAACTTCCTCCGCGTCAGCAGGAAGTATTCAAATTGAGCAGGAACCAGGGATTGTCGCATGCGCAAATCGCTGAAGCATTAAGTATCTCTGATGAAACTGTAAAGAAGCAGATCAATAAGGCATTAAAGGTATTGAAGGTTAAACTTGAAGCGTACCTGCTGGTCCTGTTTTAAAATTCTTCCAAATTCTATCTTTTTTTTAAATATAGCGTACCACCAAGGGCCGGGTACAGCGTCATAGTATTAAAGAGGGATCCAATTAATTCCTTTCAACTATGAAAGATCAAATTGCAAAAGAAATATTAGACAGGTATTTAGCAGGCAAAAGTTCAATTGAAGAACAAGCATTAGTAGAAACCTGGTATCTTGATCTGGGCGACAAGCAAGAAGTAAATGCCCCTATTGATTACGACTTTCGTTACCAACAACTATTAGCCACGCTTCCTGGTCCTAAAAAAACACAGGTAATCCCGCTTTGGTCACGCTTGATTGCTGCCGCTATTGCCCTGATCGTTATTGGTGCCGGATTGTTCTACTACCAGGCACAGGATCCAAAAAGGGGCCTGCATGCAATGGCTAACTACGCGAATGACATTGCACCGGGTAAAGTAGGAGCTACGCTGACTTTGGCCAATGGCAAAAAGATCCGTTTGAGTGATGCTGCCAATGGGCAGATAGCTAAACAGGCTGGTATCAGTGTGATCAAAACAGCCGATGGGCAGATCACCTACAAGATCGAAGAAAGTTCTTCCAACAATAATCAGGTCAATACCTTAAGTACCGCCGTGGGTGAAACTTACAGTTTAATTTTACCTGACCAGTCAAAGGTTTGGCTAAATGCAGCTTCAAGTTTAACTTACGCCGCAGGCTTACAACAGCAAGGACAGCGCAGGGTAAAGCTGGTTGGTGAGGCTTATTTTCAGGTAGCTAAAGATGCCCTGCATCCCTTTGTCGTAGAAAGCGGCAGTCAACAGGTGGAAGTGCTGGGTACTGAATTTAATGTAAACTCCTATCAGGATGAAGAGGTGTTCAGAACTACCTTGCTGCAAGGGAGCGTAAAGCTATCAGACAATGGGGCCACCAGAATCTTAAGTCCGGGAGATCAGGCTACGAACGCAAAAGGCCAGCTTCACCTGGCCACGGTAGATACCGAACTGGCCGTTGCCTGGAAAAACAATAAATTCATCTTCGAACGGCTGCATATTGAAGAAATCATGCGAATGATCTCGCGCTGGTATAACGTTGAGGTGATCTATCAGGGAGAAGTACCAGACGTCACTTTCTGGGGATCGGTATCCCGTTTTGAAAATGTGTCTAAAGCACTAATCTCTCTTGAGGCTACAGGAAATGTGCATTTTAAAATTGAAGGCCGGAAAATTTATGTCTTTATGTAAGCTTTCCGATATAAAATATTGCTAATAAAAAATTAATAGATTTTTAAACTTAATACTAGAAATGGAGAAAAAACTACGACAGAAAAGCTGAGGCTGAATTAGAGCAGAAGCCATCCATAAAATATCCCATCCCGATTGGAGTCGGAATAGGATATATGCTGGCTTCGATATTGGATTATCAACTAACCGCAGGTGCCCATAGTTTTCAAGGCAAAAAGGCAGTCTGCAATAAACCAGACAAACAAACTTAGGCAATAATGCGCATTAAAGCAATATTGAGAGGCACTCATTTGGCCGCTAAGTCTTTGTCACAAATAAAATTAAGTGTCAAAAAAACTAAACAAGAAACCGGAAGTAGCAAAGGGCTACATCCATAAAATCTGGCTGATAATGCGACTAACCACCGTTATTTTAATAGCTGCCATCATGCAAGTCAGTGCTTCTGGCTTTGCACAGAAAATCAGTTTAAATAAATCCAATGCTTCCCTGGAGCAAATCATCAAGGACCTGAGAAAACAAAGCGGTTTTGATTTTATCGTGATCGGAGAACTGCTTGACCAGGCAAAATCAGTGAACATCAAAGTTAAGGATGCAGCATTCGAAAAAGTCCTGGATCAAATTTTTGAGAACCAACAGATTGCCTATGAGATCAATAACAATACAGTCACCTTAAAAGCAAAACCAAAAGGCATTTTTGAGCGAATGGTTGACCAGCTAATGGCAATTGATGTTTCAGGTAAAGTTGTGGATTCCTTAACTGGAGAACCTTTGCCCGGTGCTACTATATTGATCAAGGGCAAAAAGCAAATGATCAGGACCGCTACAGATGGTACATTCTCGCTGCAAAATGTAGAGGAAGATGCATTGTTGGTTATCACGCACACAGGCTATAAAACCAGGGAACTTAAACCTGTAAAAAACCTCGGACTAATCCGCATGGCCGTTGCGGTGTCCAACTTGCAAGAAGTTGGTGTCGTTGTTAATACAGGTTATCAGCGCATTAAACCAGAGCAAAGCACAGGCGCTGTTTCGCAAATTACTACCAAAGCGTACGAATCCAGGATCAGTACCAGTTTTCTGGACGGATTGGTAAACAGGCTGCCGGGACTAATGATCAATAATGATGTGAACTTTACCAGTACCGTTCCAGGCAGCACCGGTTCTAACTCAAGGGCATTGTTCAACATCAGGGGTATCTCTACCATGTCTGCCAACCAAAATCCGCTGATTGTAATTGATGGTTTTCCAACCGAGCTCACCCTGGATATGATTGATCCAAACGAGATCAAATCAGTAACTATTCTCAAAGATGCGGCTGCGGCTACCGTTTATGGAGTAAGGGCATCCAACGGCGTGATCGTGATCGAAAGAAAACAGGCGGCTCAGGGCAAAACCAGCTTTAACTTCAGAACTACCACCGGCCTTACGCCCAAAGAAGATTATAGCCGTTACAGATGGGCAGATGATGCGTCTGCTGTTGTTGCCAATTATCAAAGAACCACTCAATTGTCAAATGTAAACGCAGGTACGTGGGGTTTATTAGCAACAGGCACCGCAACTACCGGGGGCACCGTTCAGCGAACCGCGCCATACTATATCCTGGCACAGGCAGCTGCAAACATGATTACTCCAGATCAGGCCGCATCGGCATTTAATGATTTGACCAGTTACAACAATACAGACGATTACAGCAGTTTATTTCTTCGTCAGGCGGTAACTAAAACATATAATTTCAATGCCTCTGGCGGAAATGAGAATGCATTGTATTACATTACTGCCAATTACACAGGTAACCAGCAATCGCGTCGGTTGAATGATAATAACAGGCTGCTTCTTTCTGGCCGTACCACCTTTAAAATTTCCAGGCGGCTTTCGCTGGAATTGACAACAGATTACCAGGAACAAAGATCCAGCAGTGCGCCTACAATCGGTATCACTGAGGTTGCACCTTATGCACGTTTTCAAGATGAAAATGGAGATCCTTTGTCGATCGTAGCAAGAGGCATTTCACCTACCTACAACAATGTGCTGATGTCTCAGGGAATGGACGATCAACTGTATTACCCATTGGTAGAAATGAATGAAGTTAATGATAAGACCCGAACCACTAATAACCGGACTACAGTTGATCTCAAATACAACATAGGTAAGGGATTTGATTTGAACTTAAGGGGAATTTATGAAAGTTCAAATTCAGACAGCCGACATGATGCCAGCGATCTTTCACAAGAATCGAGGAGATATGTAAATAGTTATGTGGTGAGAAACACGGATGGAACCTATAAATATAATGTACCAAAAGGAGGCTTCCTTCGTCAGCAAACAAATAGTACCTCAAGCTATACCGCACGAACACAACTAAATTACAATAAAGAAATCGGCGTACACTCTTTTAATGGAATAGTGGGTGCAGAGGTTAGGAATTTGATCGATAAAGGATTTACAACTTCATCCTTTGGTTATAATGAAGAAACGTTACTGCAGCAGCCAATAGATTATACTTCGCTGGTAAATGGAACGATCAGAGGTTCCTTTAACCTTGGATCACCCCTGGCAACACAATCGGTATATGACAACCTGTTCAACCGGCAATACAACGAAGACAGATTTCTATCAGGTTACGCTAACGGTGTTTATTCTTACAAAAATACATACTCGGTATCAGGAAGTATTCGTATAGACCAGTCTAACCTTTTTGGTACCAATCCCAAATACAAATACAAACCATTATGGTCTGTAGGCGGGGCATGGAATATCCATAAAGAGGAATTTATGCAAGGGCTAAACTGGGTAAATCAGTTAAAGCTGCGCGCAGCATACGGTTTCAACGGTAACGTTGCTAAATTATCACTTCCAGAGGTAATTGCGCGTGCTGTTTTAAATGCCAATACTTCGCCTTCAAGTCAATCGCTTAGATTGCTTTCCTATGCCAACACCAGCCTGCGTTGGGAACAAACTCAGAATTTTAATACAGGTTTGGACTTCAACATTTTCAAAAATATCAGCGGTAGCTTAGATTACTACCGCAAGAAAAGTACAGACTTGCTGGGCAGCGCGCAAATTGACCCTACCCTTGGCGTGAGTCCTACACTAATCAACCAGGCCACCATCAATAACAATGGTATAGAGCTGAGCTTACATGCAGATTGGATTGCCACAGGCAAAACAAACTGGAATACAGGCCTGGTAATAGCACGCAATACCAGTAAAGTATTGGAAGTCTATCAAAAAGCAGATTTTAGTCCCCAAACGCTAAACCAGCTAGGGTATGTAAAGAATTATCCGGTTGGGGCCATGTTCTCTTATCGGTATGCAGGACTTGATGCAGAAGGATACCCTTTAATTAAGGATGGTGCCGGAACGCAATACCGTACTAACGTTAATAGCCTGGGGAACGCAACAGCTGCGGCAATGGCAAGTGCAACATCAGATGTTAGCTATTATAGCGGCTCATCAATTCCTACCATAAATGCAGGCTTAAGTAACCGGGTTGATATTGGAAGCTTTTACGTATTCGCTATGATTAACTATTACGGCGGATTTAAAGTTCGGATCCCCAGGGCTGCTCCCAATGTACTCAGACCTTTGGAAGGCGCCGGAAGCTATTGGAAAACAGCAGGTGATGAAAATACAACGACTGTAATGGGCCTTGCAGGATTTGCCAGTGCCAACTCAAACAACGCCTATAACTATTCAGATAATTATGTGGTTAGCGGAGATTATATCACTTTAGGCGATCTGACAGCGTCTTACAGTTTTGATCAACTCAAATTTGTGAATAAAATAGGTCTCAAACATCTTGAGATCAAAGCGCAGGCATCCAATATCTGGACAGTTGGCATGAACAGGGAAAACTTTAGCATGGCCACAGGAAGCTATCAGAAGTCCTATCTAACCCCAACCTATACCCTTGCACTATTTACTACGTTTTAATTTTAGCAATATGAAAAATTATAAATATAAAATTATTCAGCTTTTTACTTGTTGTCTATTATTTGCCGGCTGCGATAAATACCTGGACATTACCCCAAAAGGTAAAACCTTGCTCAATACAGTTGACGATTACGACAAATGGTTAAATGATGAGGTGCTCTATTTGGGGCTTGCACAGCCAAGCAACGTTTTTAATTATTATGGTGATAACGTGGATTATGCAGGCATAACCACTCCAGCCCTAACATCAACCGAGCTGGTGTATACATGGGCGCCACAACCTATATTGGATCTCAACTTAGCCCCCTTATTTTGGGGAGAGCATTATGCGAAGATCAACTTATACAATACCGTAGTTATTGGAGTAGACAATGCAATAGGCGGAACCACCAGCAAAAAGAAGAGTCTTAAGGCCGAAGCCATATTAGGCCGCTCTTTAGAATACTTTTACCTGTTAAATGAATATGGTAAGCCTTATGATGCCGCAACCGCTGGCCAGGACCTTGCAGTTCCTTTTTTGACTTCTAATGATGTAACCCAAATCGTTCCACCGCGAAGCACCGTAGCAGAGATCTATCAGCGCCTTATTGATGATCTTAATGCGGCCATTCCAGACCTGCCAGAAGACAATTCCGGCAACCGGATCCGTGGATCCAGGGCAGGGGCATACAGCGTTTTGGCAAGACTATATTTTTATGCCAGAAATTATTCCGAGGCACAGAAAAATGCAGAACTGGCCTTGGCTAACAGCAGATCAGTGATGATTGATTATAACGGGACCTTACCTTCAACCAATATGCTGGCTTACCATCCGGATGTAGTATATGGCAGAATGGTAATTGGTTCGGCAGGTACTACCCTTGATTTTATTCGCTCATTCGCCAGCAACGATCTTCGTGTAAGAAAGCTATACTCAAGTACAGATGGCTATAAGTTTCTTACAAGGGGATCTGCCAGCTATTATCCTGCGCAAATTACACCAGTGTTTACGTATACCAATACCGGAACTTCGGTGCAGGAGATGAAATTGATCGCAGCAGAATGTGCAGCAAGGGCCAATAACCTAACGGTAGCACTCCAGCATCTCGACGAAATCCGTAAAAACAGGTTTGCAACTGCAAGCTATGTAAAATATTCATCTACTATTCAGGAAGATGTAATACAGGAAATATTGATGGAACGAAGCCATGAACTGCCCTTCAACGGATTACGCTGGTTTGATATGCGCCGTCTGGACAAAGAAAACCGAATGGGAACAGTAAACCGTTACAATGCACAAGGGGATGTCGTTGCTACTTTGCCGCCACACAGCGATAAGTACACTTTACAGATCCCGTTGCAGGTATTAAGTTACAACCCCGATATGCCACAAAACCCTTAATTTAAATCAGATGAAAATGCGTAAAATAAATATAATAACAATATGCTCATTGATTGTATTGTTAATGGGATGCAGTAAAGAAAATGATCTGGTTTCTTTACCGGACGGAAGTGTATCGTTCGCACAAGCTGCGGGTAGCGATACCATAGAAATGCCGGTTTCTATATTACTGGATAATACACTGGTTTTGGAGATCAAGGCAGCCTTGTCAGGATCAGCATCTTCAGATAAACACCATGTCACTTTTGCAGTAGATACCACAAAAATATTAGAATACCGGGCCAAATATGGGGCTGCGCTACTACCGCCCAGCACATCCTATCTCTTCTTCAAACCTACTGTAGTTATACCTGCAGGAGCATCAGTGTCAGAAGCCGCCCAGCTAAATATCGGTCAGCAAACGAAGTTGACCGAGTATAGTACCTATGTTCTTCCGGTAGTGATCAAATCCGTAGATGGAAAAATTGAAGGTGCTGCCACAAGCCGGGTAATATACTATGTGTTTAAAACCGGTAAACCCTTGTTCGTCAATAAAACGGGCTGGGCCATAGTGGGTCAATCCTCTGTAAATGGAACACAGGTTGCAGCTAATTTACTAGATGCTAATAATTTAACCACCTATTGGGGCACTACCATAACGGCAACAATGCCTCAATGGGTAACCATCAATTTTAATAGAGAGGTATCCTTTATAGCGGTAAATTATTACTTACCAACCTTATTAAAATATCCCACCTTAGGAGGTTATCCAAAAACCATACAAATAGAAACAAGTATGAATGGAACCACCTGGGTAAATAAGGGAGTGTTTCCCGGAAACATCGCGGCAGATGGAAGCCAGTCAATTGATGTGGGGGCCACCACCGCAAGATATCTTCGCTTTACCGTTCTTTCATCCGAAAAGTATATCAGCGGTGCGTCCCTGTATGAGGCTATCTTCATCAGTGGTATATCCCTGGTGCCTTAATTTTTAAATTTAATTCACATCAACTAAATCTCTATAACACCATCATGATTGTTAGTACAGTTCAGCAATCATGATGGTTATAAAACATACACTGATGAAAAAAATCCTGTTGATCATGTTGTTGCTTCCATTTTTGGCAGCTGCACAAAAGAACTATACCATAAATGGAAAAATCCCGGGCATAAACGGACCGGCGAAAGTTTATCTTGTTACCCTGCAGGGCGGGGCATGGAAGGAAACAGATTCCCTGGAAATAAAAAACGGCAAATTCCAGTTCACCGGAAACGTAACTGAACCACAGCAGGCAATTATTGCGGTCAAGCGGACCGGGTCACCACGTAGCGGCACTCCAAAAGATAACCAGGGCTTTTTTCTGGAAAACTCCATGATTTCAATTGTTGGCACAGACTCTGTTAAAAATGCAAAGATTAGCGGATCGGTGTCTGATCGTGAAAGCCGCGAACAAGAAGCAATGGTTAAGCCATTGATTGCTGCAATCATGAAACTGCAGAATGAGTATGGAGAAAAAACAAAAGACGGTGTTTTTGTTAAGCCTAAAGAAGAACGGACAAAGGCAGGAGACAGCATCTCGAAATTGGTTATTGAGATTAAAAACATTCATGTAAAATTTGCTGAAACTCATTTAAATTCATTTATGGGGCTGCATACTTTCAACCTATACGTGTTGGACAGTCACTTTGATCCGGCAAAAGTGGAACCCTTATTTAACCGCTTTTCAGCCAGCTTAAAGTCTTCCCCGCTTGGCCAGCGTACCATCGAAAAAATAGAGATTGGTAAACGACGCCAGGCAGGTGCTAAAGCAACCGATTTTACACAAAATGACTTGGACGGCAAGCCTTTTACACTTTCTTCTTTACGGGGAAAATATGTACTGGTCGATTTTTGGGCAAGCTGGTGCGTTCCTTGTCGTGCAGAAAATCCAAATGTGGTAAAAGCCTATCAAGCGCTTAAAGACAAGAACTTCGAAATTGTTAGTGTATCCCTTGATGCAGGGAAAGAGCAGTGGGCAGCAGCGATTGAAAAAGACGGTATGCCATGGATTCATGTAAGCGATCTTAAATATTGGAAAAATGAGGTAGCCTTAATGTATGGCATCAACTCAGTGCCGCAAAATATCCTGGTTGACCCTAAAGGGATGATCATCGCAAAGAACCTGAGAGGCGAAAACCTGCTTGAACAATTGAAAACATATATCAAGTAATCAAACCTCAAATTTAAATCATAACAAAACATGAAATTCAATATAAAAAACACAATCGCCATACTATTATGCTCCTCAACAAGTATCTGCATGGCCCAGGATAAATTCACCATTTCCGGAACCCTTCCACAGGCGGGAAATGAAAAGATGGTACTTTTAACTTACGTTAACGCACTAGGGAAATCTGCAAAGGATAGTGCCCTGGTAAAAGAAGGCAAATTTAACATCAGTGGTACCACTGCCTTTGGAAACAGGTCCTACCTGGAACTTAAACCCATTATCAAAGACAGTTCAAAAAAGACCCGGGCTGACTTTAAAGAATTTTATCTGGAAAAGGGCAACACCCTGGTTGTTGGAAAGGACAGTATGGGCACAGCTTCTATTTCCGGAACTAAAGTTCAGAGCGACAACCTGGAATACCATTCCAAAATGGATCCATGGCAAGCGAAGTATCAAAACATAACTGCAAGGTATTTTAAAGCAAAAGCGGCCAAAGATTCGGTTGAGCTTAAACAAATATCTGTAGATGCAAAACCGGTAGTGGCCAAAATGGAATCAACATTGGATGATTTCATCTTTAGCCATCCCGATTCATATGTAACAGCAGATTTAGTGCTTGGCAATAGAATGATGGTAATTGATGTAGTTAAGTTTGATCCAATCTACAAGGTATTGAGCCAAAATGTGCTCTCCAGCTTTACCGGAAAGAAAATAACAGATAAATACATGAAAGCAAAGCAGTTTGCTATTGGTAAATCAATTGACTTTACCCTCCCTGATAAAGATGGAAAGGAATTTAAGCTTTCTTCATTAAAGGGAAAATATGTATTGGTTGATTTCTGGGCAAGCTGGTGTGTGCCATGCAGGGCAGAAAACCCTTTCCTGTTAAAAGCCTATACAGAACTTAAAGATAAAAACTTTGAAATTGTAGGGGTTTCCTTAGATGATAAAAGAGCCAGTTGGTTAAATGCCGTTGCGGTAGACAAAATGCCCTGGACCCAGGTAAGTGACGTTAAAGGTTTCAAAACAGAAATCGCTGTTCGGTTTGGCATTACAGCCATCCCACAAAATGTACTGATTGATCCGGATGGTAAAGTAATTGCGAAAGATCTTAGAGGCGAAGATGTAAATAAAAAAATCGCAGGCTTTATAAAGTAACCACGCGGGGGCTATTTACCCAGCGTAGAATTGATTCGGCCTTGCAATCGAAAGACTAATCTAAGTATTCATTTATAATTCGAGGGTATATCATCGATCATGGTCACCCTCGAATTATTATATTTTTCAATCTAGGCATACCCTTTCAGGTACAAATGTTTATCACATTTAAGAAAATATACCCTTTAGGGTATATTTTAAGATTATTTCATGTATATTGTACCCGAAAGGGTATTAGACATGAAGTCAATAGTGGAATTCATTAAAGAGTCGAGAAAAAAAAATGGCTTATCTCAGGAAGAATTGGCTTTTAAAGCAGGTGTAGGGCTTCGTTTTATGCGCGAACTGGAAAGAGGAAAAACCACTGTTCAGCTTGATAAAGTAAATGACGTACTAAATATGTTTGGAAAGGAAGTTGGGGTTATCAATAAACAACCGGACCATGACAAATAAAGCAAAGGTTCTTTATAGTGGTAAACTTGCGGGTTATCTGGAAAAAAATGACAGCGGGTATACTTATATGTATGATACCGGATACTTAAAAAGTGACCAGCCAATGCCAATAAGCCAGACCCTGCCTTTAAGCGAATATCCGTATAATAGCCATGTCCTGTTTTCTTTTTTCGATGGATTGATCCCAGAGGGTTGGTTATTGAATATTGCCAGCAGCCATTGGAAAATTAATAGATCAGATCGCTTTAAATTATTGATAACACTTTGCAGAGACACTATAGGTGCTGTAACTGTATTGCCGGATGAGTTGGAAGAGGAGGCAGAAAATGGCTAATTGTTATTTTTGTTATAACGAAGTGGAGGAGAATAGAGGCTATCATAAGAAATGTTGTAAAAAGTTCTTCGGAACAGATAAATTACCTGAATTCAAACTTGACCAGCAGATGCTGCAAAATCTTGCAGAAGAAACCGTAAATAAAAGAATTGCAGTTACAGGCGTTCAGCCAAAATTATCCCTGGATCTGGAAAATATTCCAGCAGGAAAACGATTGACTATAGTGGGGCTTCAAGGAAAATATATACTAAAACCGCAGAATGCAGAAATCGCATTTATGCCGGAGGTTGAAGACCTAACGATGCATCTGGCTGAAATTTTCAAAATAAAGACCTGTGATCATTGCCTAATTCCAATATCGGATGGCGGACCAGCTTATGTGGCCAAGCGATTCGATAGGAAAGGAAAAGCTAAGATTCATATGGAAGATTTTTGTCAGCTTGGAGGATTTCAGACCGAACAGAAATACGACAGCTCTTACGAACGTTGTGGGAAATTGATAAATCTGTATTGTACAAACAAAGGATTGGATGTACTCAATTATTTTGAACTCCTGGTGTTTTCCTTCTTAAGCGGTAACAGTGACATGCATATGAAAAATTTCTCTATCCTGTATTCAGGAGATCAGATTATACTTTCACCTGCGTATGACCTAATCAATAGCTCTTTGATTTTTCCAGATGACAAAGACGATGTGGCTTTATTTTTAAGTGGTAGAAAGCGAAACATTAAACGTAAGGATTTTGAAAACCTGGCAGTTTCAATTGGGCTGAGTGATAAAGTTTGTCAGAGAGTAATAAGCAAGTTTGTTAACACACCCCACAGCTTCTTTGATACAATTCACAGGTCATTCCTTCATGAAGAACATAAAGAGGAATATATCCGGATTTGGTTGAGTCGGGCTAACAGATTAATATCTTAACAATGAGAGGTTTATTTATTCAGCAGCATATCTATAGTCTGGACAATACGTTTTACGCGTATTTCGTCCTGATTTGCTTCTCCAATCCAATCTAAAAAAGCCTTGCGTTCAGTCTCAGTACAGCTCTGGTAAGCTTGATAGGCCTCAGGCTCATCCTGAAGACATAATAACAGATCTTCCGGAGTTGCCATTGGTAAATTTTCAGCATCCGCATATAGCGTTATATATACGTTGTCGCCTTCCTTTTTACCAGTCTTTTTCCTGATCTCTGCTTTTATCGGCAGGAATAGTCCGCCATTACGGATGGGCATCAAACCATAGTTGACTAATTCATAATCATCGATAGTACCGCTTACTTTGACCGAGCCAAACTTTCCTCTATAGTCTGAGCTTACTCCTGGTAACTTCAAATAGGTCCAGCCGCCCTTACCTGGCATTCTTTCCAACAGGAATGTTCCTTCAATGATCGGTACTTTTGACATTTTATATTGTTCTACAGTTCATTGGTTACAACATTAGTAAAATATTTCATGATCCTTATTTAAGGTAAAAATAGGTAACCCGGCTTACAATATTGGCGCTATTTGAAAATAACACACTTATACAAATATGGTGATCAATTTAATTATTAATGATTTCTTAACAATAGACAGTTAATTTTACCATATACCATTGCCTAACCAAAAGTATCATGGAGAACACGTTAAACATTTTCAAAAGAAGTGCCCTTCACTGGCTTTGCCTGTTCTTTTTCTTTATAGCCGTTCAAAGTTCCTGTAAAAAAAATAAAGATCAAAAACCAGAATATCCTGCAGGATCCAATGAAAATGTGAACACCTGGATACTCGATAGCTTAAAACGTTACTATTATTGGAATGAGTCTCTGCCTTCCAATCTGGATATCAGTGCAAAACCACAAGATTTTTTTAATAGCGTACGTAATGCAGCAGACAGGTTCTCTTATATCATTAACCCAAATGATCCATCTACATATACGCCTAACAACAAAAACTTCGGTTTCGATTATAGTACAATAAAGGAGCAAACTACAGGACAGGTGATCGGAATTATTAAACTGGTTTTAAAAGATTCGCCAGCTTCAAGGGCCGGACTAAAAAGGGGAGACTACATCAACAAGATTAATGGCAAGCAATTGACAGAGGCAAATGCACAGACATTACAGAATGAGATCCTAAGCAGTGATCATTTCACACTTATGATCGCTGAACTCAATAACAATACCTGGGTAGACAAAAAATCAGTGGAGATCAGTAAGGGAGTTATACTGGATCAGCGGGAGATCAGTAAGGTTATAGAAAGCGATGGCAAAAAAATCGGCTACCTGTATCTTACAGACTTTAGCCCTGGACTCGCAAATTCACTAACTGCAGCCTTTTCGGGATTTAAGACATCGGGCATTTCAGATCTCATTCTGGATCTGCGTTACAATTCTGGCGGACAAGTAGCAGAAGCTGCGGGGCTTTGTGCCCTGATTGCTCAGGGTGTCAACTATGATAAACCTTTCATTACCTATAAAGGAAATAAAAACGGAGGTGTAAAAACAGAATCGTTAGGAAGTGCAGCAACATTTGATGGCACCGTAAATTTCAATACCCTGCTGCAAAAAAATCTGGGGTTAAGTAAGGTATATATACTAGGTACAGCAGCAACGGCGTCAGCATCAGAGGTCATTATAAACAATTTAAAGCCATACATGCAGGTGATATTGATCGGCGAAACCACCAGGGGCAAGGATGAAGCTTCTTTCAGTATTTCAGATGCCCGTAACCCTAAACAGGTGCAATGGGAAATGCATCCCATAGTGTATAAACTATTTAATAGCAGTGGAATTGGAGGGTATAGCGCAGGAATTTTACCCGATGTTCCCGTCAATGAATTGTCATCTTTGCCACTGCGGCAATTTGGCGAAATAGAAGATCCACTGTTAAAGGCAGCCATATCACAAGTTACAGGAAAAGCCATTGCTGCTGTCAATAACAAACTAAAACAGGCTAAAACAAAAGAATTGGCTGTAGCTAAAGTGTTATTAGACACAAGGATACAAGCAGCTAATAGCAGTATTGTAATCACACATCATTAACCTGCGACAAAGATTTTTATAGACTTAACATAGACTTTAAACTGCACCTGTAAATTGCATTTATAAACCATTGTCCTTATGGAAAACGTTAACGATCTTACAAATGAACAACTATTGACTTCAATCCGTCTAGGGGATTGTGCATCTTTTAATGAGATATATCATAGGTACAGAAAAAAGGTCTATGGTTTTGCCTACCGGTTTACACGCTCATCTGAACAAGCAGAAGAATTGACACAAGATGTTTTTGTGCGTGTTTGGGAAAACAGGTCGAAGATTGACTCTGCTAAAAATTTTGATGGCTTCTTATTTATTCTTATCCGTAACAATTACCTGAAAGCATTAAGACATAGTGCAAAAGAAAGTGTTTTTAATGTGGAGAATTTAGAAGAAGAACCCTCTAACAACGCAATAGACGATTACATAGATCTTAAAGACTGTCAGCAAATTGCCAGCCTAGCCATCAACTCACTTTCTCCACAAGCCAAAATAGCATTTCAGCTAAGCCGTAATGAAGGGTTTTCTCACGAAGATATATCCCGGCAAATGGGGATATCCAAGAATACGGTAAACAATCATATCAAAAAATCATTGGGAACTGTACGTAAATACATGCAGGTATATTCTTCAGAAACCGTGCTATCATTGATTTTACTAACGTTCTTTTAAGAACATATCATCGCATTTTATTATCCCTGTTTATGTTTGCCCGAAAGGGCATTCTTTGTTTTATGGCCTGGTAATATCATTCATAAACAGCAAGCTTCCCATGGTAGCACCAAACTGTAAAAACTGATAGTACCAATCCAGAAATGCCGGATTGTAACCTGAATCAATAATTTTTTCAAAAGTTAATAATTGATATACAGTGAGTTGTGTTTTTTCTTTAAAAAAGATGATCATCCATATAGCTGTTGTTGCCTTCCGGTGGATAATATATGTAAAGGGCATATAAAAAGCTCAATTATTATATCGATCAACAGTGAAAGAGAACAGAGACATTAATAGATTATTTAAACTTTACCTGGAAGGAAAGGCAAACGTACAGCAAAAGGATATACTATTTCAATATTTAGCCGATAGCAAAAATAAAGACAACGAATTCTATGACCTGATGAAAGAGGCATGGCAAAAAGAAGCCAGGCAGCGGGACGAGACACCTGAAGCAGCTGCGGGCCTTGAACAGATCTGGGGTAAGCTCCAACAAAAAGAAGAAAAGAAAGTGCAGCGTTACCAGGTGTTAAAATATGCCGCTTCAATAGTCTTTGTTCTTTCATCAGCATTAGGCTGGTACAGCTATAAAAATCAACAAATACAGGAAATGCCGATCGGGATGATCAGCAAAGCAACCCAGATCGGTGAGAAGGTAAAAATGATCCTGCCAGATAGTTCAATCGTATACCTAAGCGGGGGCAGTAAACTAACATGGCCTTCACGCTTTGTAAAAGGAAGCAAAAGGAATATCATTTTAGCAGGAGAAGCATTCTTTGAAGTAAAAAGAGATGTAAGCAGCCCGTTTATCATCCATTCTGGCAAAATGCAGACCCAGGTATTGGGAACATCGTTTAATGTGTATGCATATCCTGCAGACAAAGAGTTTAGCGTAGCCGTTAAGACCGGAAAAGTAAGAGTTTCAGAAAACAATGGCGGTAAAATAACCAGGCTTTCTCTGCTCACCCCAGGAATGAAGCTGATATATAATGCGCATAATGGAAAGCATGCGGTAAATACAGAACGTGTAGAAGAAGTGAATAGCTGGGTCAATAATAAGTTTGTATTCAGGGATAAAAGCCTTGCAGTAATCCTTAACCAGCTTGAAAGATATTACAATGTGAACTTTGACCTGCAGAATGTTAAACTAGGACAGTGCCGGTTTAATGCAACCTTTTATAATAAAAGCATAAAAGATGTTATGGAACAGGTCCGCATCATGAGCGGAAACCACATCAAATACAAAATCAATAATAACAACAAGAAAATAGCCTTATGGGGGGAAGGATGCCAATGATCGTATAATTCTACATTCCACAATCATCCCTATTAGTTAAAAATCAAATAATTAACCAAACAAAAAAGCCGCCCTGCGTCAACAGAACGGCTCATAAACAAAAGTTCTTAACTCGTGAAAATTAAAAAACGTCTTGAACCTATGAAAGTAGGATTTTACATACATATAAAAGAATATTTTATCAATTTGAAGAGCAGGTCAATCATGGCCATGCTGCTGCTGCTTTGCTTTTTGTGGAATAATGGCATCGCAAATCATGTAACCCAAATTGTAAAAGCACGTACAATAAGCCTCAAACTAAATGCAGTAAGTATTCCAGACGGACTTTCTGCACTGGAGAAAAAAGCAGACTGCTCAATCAATTACAATAAATCGATTTTTAAAGACAACAGTACCATCAGTATCGATGTAAAAGATATGGATTTGGAACAGGTACTAAAAAAGATGTTAACAGGTGCCCGCGTGGCCTATAGGTTTGCAGACCCTCAAACCATATTGCTCTACAAGCTTCCGGATCCGGTTAAGCCAGGCAAGATCTCTGGAAAAATTCTGGATGAAAAGGGAGAAACCCTGCCGGGAGCATCAATCAAGATCATCGAAACCGGAGCAGGAGTACAAACAAGTGTTGATGGAAGTTATGTGCTGAGCCTCAATCCTGGCACTTATACGATGGAGATCAGCTACCTTTCTTATGTAACGCAACGTGTTACCGGCGTAGTGGTTACCGAAGGTAAAAATACCCCGCTTGATGTGGCCATGAAGCCAGATGCCAAAGGGTTAAAAGAGGTCATCGTTACCGCAAATTATCGTAAAGCATCAGTAGAAGGTTTGTTGGCCAGGCAAAAAAATGCGGCCGAACTTAGTAATGGAATTAGCGCAGAACAGATTGCCAGAACACCGGATAAAAATATAGGAGAAAGCTTAAAGCGGATCAGCGGGGTAAGCACGATAGACAATAAATTTATACTTGTGCGTGGTATTGGTGAACGATACAATTCAGCCATGCTGGATGGAGTAACATTGCCAAGTACAGAAGCGCAAAGCCGTAACTTCTCGTTCGACCTCATCCCTTCAAATATGGTAGATAATGTGGTGGTAAGTAAAACAGTTACACCAGATATGAATGCCAGCTTTGGAGGTGGTCTGATCCAGATCAATACCAAAGATATACCCAATGAGAATTTTACAACCTTTACTGCGGGTACATCTTATAACGACCAAACCACCGGCGAAGACTTTTTAAGCCATAAAAGGGGTAAATACGACTACTTTGGCTTCGATGATGGCAGACGCGATTTTCCAAAAGACCTTCAGCATACGATAAGAAACACTACTCCTAATGAAGCATTGTCTGATGTGGAATACCGAAAGAAAGTTGATGATCAAAGTAAAAAATTTACAAATGATAATTTTACAATGTATCACAATCAGGCAGCCCCTTCACAGAATTACCAATTCACAATTGGCAGACTACTTTCGTTAGATACTTCGAATAGCAATAAATTCGGTTTTACTGGATCTCTTAGTTACCGCAATACCCAAAGTAACAACCTGATTACCCAGCAAACCAGAGGAGGTTGGCATTTAGAGAGCAACAATACTGGACATGTGTATGGATTTAATACCACATTAGGCGGTCTGTTTAATGCGGGTTTACAATTGGGTAATAACCGTTTTAGTTTCCGCAATACCTATACCCATATGTATGACAATACACTTGTTCGTACTATAGGATATATTATGGAAGAGCCGCCAACTGCCGGCGTACCACCTACAAGAATTCAGGAAGCTGATGATCCTGCTTTTACTGATTTGTTACAGAACAAACTAAGCGGTCAACATCAGCTGGATAAAATTAAGGTAGAATGGAATATTGCACGTACATCAATCAACCGGGAAGAAAAAGATCTCAGCATTGCTGAAAGCAAACCCGTTAAGCTTGGATCCGATTATGAATATTTTTATATACCAGGAAGTGCTTCAGAACCGCGTATTAATCCAACATCCAGGCAGCATTATCACAATAAGGAGCAACACTACTCCTGGGATGTAGCGGCAACAATTCCTTTTGACTTAAGCAGCATTCGAAGCAGTTTAAAAGTAGGTTATTTTGGAAACCGGAAAAAAGCAGATTTCGATTGGCAGATTGCTGCCTTTTCAGCGAGTCCAGCAATAGCAGAAAGTCTGTTGTATATTCCGATTAGTGAGATGCTAAAACCAGAGCACTTAGGAGTAAATGGATTTCAATATACGATATCGCCATTTTTCTTAGACAGCTATGCAGGTAAAAGTCAAAGTCATGCCGGATATATTATGTTTGATAACCGCCTAATGGAGAAACTTCGCTTAGTTTGGGGTGTTAGAGGGGAGTATTATAAATATACAGAGATTGAAAACGGACAGAATGATAAGACTTCTGTATTCAGTATTAAGCCAGATCCCCGCTGGCAATGGCTACCTTCTGCTAATTTAACTTACAGTCCTCTTTCAGATCTTAACATCCGTGCAGCATACTCAAGTAGTGTAGTTCGTCCGGAAATGATGGATAATAGCCAGTTTTGGCGATATAGTCCTTATTTGGGTGCACAATACGGTAACTCGGGTCTATACAGTACGCGGATCAATAGCTGGGACTTTAAAACGGAATGGTTCCCTGGTTTAGGCGAAATCTTATCTGTAGGTGGATTTTACAAGAAATTTGACAGACCAGCTGAGTTAACGGTTATTACCACAAACAATACCCCATCCTATTACCTGCAAAGCTCAGATTGGGCAAAAGTATATGGCTTAGAATTTGAGCTTCGGAAAAACCTAAACTTTATAGCTGACAATAATTTATTAAATGCCCTTTCAGTATACGGTAACTTAACCTTACAAAAATCAGAGGTAAGAGGCACTTATAAAACTCCAAATCCTGATCCAACCCTACCTCAAATAGAAGTTTCCAGTAAACAAAACAGGCCGATGTATGGACAAACACCCTACCTGGTCAACGCAGGCATTCAGTATAATGGTGATCGCCTGGGTTTAAATGTCATGTACAATAAGTCTGGTCTTAAAACCTACATAACCAGTGAATTGCCTGAGAATGTAGAGTATGAACAGCCCCGTGAGCAAATTGATGCGCAGATTAGTTACCGGTTTATGAAAAAAAGGTTAGAAATCAAACTGAATGCGGGCAACTTATTAAACCGGGTATCCTTGTTTTACCGAAACTCTGGAAGTTACGAAGCCAATCCTGATTATATTCGAGGTGAATCAAACGATGCCAGCAACGCAACACGGTTAAAGGCAGGTTTTACGAATAAGCTTGAAGCAGGTGACCAGGTTATGTTTAGCCAAAAGTTTGGCAGAACGTATAGTACTTCCCTTACCTGGAATTTTTAAAATGAATACATGATGAATGTAGATATAGAAGTTAAACAGCATTTAAAAAGGAGGATAAAAAGTGAATCCTATAGCACCAAAAAGGTAGAAAAAAACGAAGGGCTGTATCAGAGCCCCTCGTTTAAAACCGATAGCTTAGCGCAAACCGGCACTATCAGGACACGCCCGAGAGTATATAATTAAAATATTAACTGCTACAAGCCAAGGGCTGGGTTACAGTATATCAATGTAAATTTAACATTTAAAATCTCGCAAAGATAATAAAACATCCCGGATATTTATGATTCCCTATTACATTTCTCCACAAAAAATGCTATAGTTTATATAGCCGGGCAATACCAGAGTTTATAGTTTAATAAAACAATAGACAGGATAAATAGAACCTGTTCAAAAATTTAAAATTATGCTTAATAAAGCCATTTCTCTTATCGGTTCCAGCGTAAATAATTACGTAGTTGAGCCACTAAAAAAATCAAACGTTAAATCAACTGCAATAATCGCTATTGCTTTAGTTTCACTTTCACTAAGTTCATGTAAAAAAGACTTTAGTGGTGGAGATGCATTCGGTAACCGCAGTACTGCGGCAGCTGATTATGCGGCATCTTCTTTACCAGTAGTAAGCGTTCCTGCTGGAAACATTACTACTTCTGTTCACTGGACAGCTGGTAATGTATATGAATTAAGCGGAGTTGTTGTGGTAACAGGTGGTGGACATTTAGAAATTGATCCGGGAACATTTATCAAATCTTCAGTAAACACACCAGGATCAGCTAACGGCGTTTTAGTAATCGCTAAAGATGGTACTATTGATGCCGTTGGCGATGAGTGTAACCCAATCGTATTTACCAGCCGCAGACTATTAGATGGCAATAACTCAACAGTTGGTGCCCCTGGCGATTTCGGTGGTATAATCATCTTAGGTGATGCTCCAATCAATACTCCAACCGGTTCTGCAAACATTGAAGGATTAGATGCTACTGATGCCCGTTTTACTTATGGAGGTGTAGACGATACAGATAACCGCGGAAATTTCCAGAACGTACGTATTGAATATGCTGGTTACCAACTTGCTGCAAATATCGAAGTAAACGGCTTAACACTAGGTGGTGTTGGTAGCGGAACAACAGTTAACAATGTTGAAACAGCATGGGGCTTAGATGACGGATTCGAATTCTTTGGTGGAACTGTAAGCACTTCTGATCTTCTTGCTTATGCAAATGATGATGACCAATTCGATTTTGACTTGGGTTATACAGGTACACTTTCTAACTCAGCGGCTATTGCTAATAACGCTTCAACTCATAGTGGACTTCCTGGAACTGCAGATTCAAATGGTGCAGAGATAGACAACAGTGTTGCTAATCCTTGTGGCACTACACTTACAACAACAGTAACATTTGAAAATGTAAGCATTTGGGGTACTTCAGCAGCAGCTAGTGCTGGTCTATATGAGAATGGAATCCATGTTCGTAGAGGAGCAACACTAATTGTTAGTGGTTCAACAGTAACCGGATACAATAGAGGTGTTTTCGTTGAAGCTTCAGCCGGTGCTTGTGAAGCAGGTCTTGTAGGAGATAGTAGAATCCATGGTTTTGTTACTCCTGGAAATTATACAGATCTTGGTGGAAACACAACAAGTGTAACAGATCCTGCTTCTTGGTTCCCTGCTTCTTTCTCTCGTTGCTGGGCAAAGTTTGACTACTAGTTAGCAAACTTAATTCCTCACACTAATTTATTATTCACACCTGGATGCATCCTTTGATTTGCATCCAGGTTTTAAAAAGACAAGAAAAATTTTACATGAAATCTAACATTTACATCCTTTTATTTATTACCTGTTTTACTTTATTAACTATTTCTTGTGATAAACAAGAGCCACTTCATGCTGATCCTCCCAAAGTGGTTCGTATAAGGTTTGCTATAAATACAACTAAACCATTAGAATTTGTTTACAAAGACAGTGTGGTGGCTGTTGGTTTAGTTGATAACAGCGGTAGCAACACATCGGCAACAACATTACTTAAAATTGAGGGTCAAAATGGCGAGATCCAAATCAGAGAAAAAGGATCTGTAAATATTATTTCAACCCGGGCAATAGAAACTACACCTTTTGAACAGGCTTTTGCTATCTATTACGATGGTAGCAAAATTTACAACCAGCTTATAACCTATCAGGTTAAAGGTTATGCTTCTTCGGGTGAGTTAGAATTCCTTCTGGACGGAAATGTCATTGAGACTGCTTCAAGCGCCATTGATAAGACGTTAACTGTTCTTATTAATGAAAATACGACCAGAGAACTTCAGGTTAGAAAAAAAGGTACAACTGATATATTAATTACAAAAATACTTACTTCATCACCAACAAGCGGGCAATCTTTGAGTTTCTTCTTTGATGGTACATCGATGGTGGATAACATTCAAATAAATCCGCCAGCCAATATGGCTAATATGGCCATAAATGCTCAATTTAAATCTACAATTACATCTACTCTTGGAGTTTTTACAGGTGGTAATGCGATTGATCTTGTTTTTTACACACGTAACAAGACGACCAATGTTATCGCCAAAGCAAGTCCAGAAATCCGCATTACATTGCCGACTAATGGTGATTTCGCATCGTTTGAATTACCACCATTACCTGGCGCCAACTTTGAATACAAATTTGATATCTGTGCAAGAGGGCTAAATAGTTCTCCATACGATGTTTCGGCAGCAGCCGTAAAAGCAATAGCTTTAAATGAGGGAAAATCTACCCTAGCAGGCACCGCCATTCAATTTGAGGCAGGCCAGTCAAAATTATTCCTTATCAAAGATGCCAGACAGCTGAGAACTTCGCCAGCTCCAATTAGCAGCATCTTTATAGGCCAAATCACCGATCTATCCCAATATTTCAAATAAATATAAAACACTACCCGGCAGGTAGTAACATTGCCTGCCGGTTTCTAAGAATTGATCCACCTTTTCATTACTTTAATCAACACGGGCATTACTACCCATGTTAAAAGTCCAACCATACTTGCGGCAATAATAAAAAGCCGGACGAGTAAAGGAAAGTCTTTAATAAAAGGAACTACAGCCAACGACAGAAAAATGCTGGTAGGGAAAACACCGCATAATGTAATAATAGCCATTTTCCATCTTGGGGGAGAAGCGGATGAACGAAACCAGGCTTCTAAACCATTTAATTCACGGTACACCGGTTCTTCGGTAAGCGTAGAAGCATAGGCTTCCCATTTTCTGAATTGGTCAGAATTATAAAAAGCATCCCGTTCGGTCTCATCTTTAAAGGTTCGTAAAATCCCAATTTCCCTGCCATCCGTATTTGGCAATGCGGTAATCATACTGGCCCCATGCACGCCACCATGAACAAAAGATTCTCCTAGAAATTTGTGGAGTGCCTCTTTAAATTCTTCTTCCTTTCCGGGTAAAACTTTTCTGGTAATGGCAATGTGAATAGGCATGTCGTTATAGTTTGACTAAAATTACAAAAAAGATCTAAAAGCAGAAGCTCACCATCCTTTATCAAGTTATTAACCCGATAAACTCATGGATCGAATAAAACCTCCCCAAACGTAGCTGGAAACGCTAGGGGGAGATTATTCATTAATGAATCCGGCTCAATACCATAAACAGGCATAAAAGTAATAATAAACGCATTAGAATTTTCAAGTCATCCCTGTCTAATGGATTCCAGCTAACCGGAAGGTAGATAAGCAGTGCCGATGAAAATAAGTAAAGTAACATATTGCTGTTAATTCACCAGTTCGGCTACCGGATCTACTTGAACAGGTTTTCTTGTGCTTTCTGCAGTCTGTTCATCTCCAAGCTGAATGGCCGCTTGGATGTATGCGCCACATTGTTGATAAAGCAAGTCTACCATCCAGAACTCTGCTTCGATCATATCCGTTTCACATAGGTCTTTAGCAGTGATCAATAAGGTTCTGTAAACCCTAAGATCGTGATCCGTTTTGCGTGGCAGGATCATTTCAAACTGCTCATCAATGCAGTCGCAAATGCCAAGCAGGCTGTCCAGATCGTTAAGGTTAGACCGGTAATCAAAGAAGATCTCGGTTAATCCAAGGCAGATCTGCTCCATGGCCATTACCAGCTGGTAAAGGGTTACATCGCATATATCATGTTGTAAAACATGGGTTGCAGCCTCGTAAAAGACTTTTGCCCGATCGCACCTGCCAAGCCATGTACTTTTAATGAGTTCTGTATGCCTGTAGCCGCTGTGTGTGATCTTAAAATCGGTAAGGTTTATTCCCGGCTTAAGGTACATCACATTTCCATTGCGGACTGCTGAATTGAAAAATCCATCACCGTTAAGTAAAGCGGCCTTAACATGTTCCCGGCTGTGCACCAGTAAAGTTACGCTGATGGTATCATTTGTTAAGCTGAGCGCATCCTGCTGGAGACTGCAGATGCTGCTTTTAATAAAAGCAAGATCATCTGTTCCAGCAGCACTGATTACCAGTAACCCTAAATGGATGCGATTTTCGGACATTGGGTCCTTTTTTAACAACAATCCATGATTTTGACAGGCAAACTTGCGCTCATCGAAGCATAAAATGCATTCGGCATCTAACTGTGCGTGTACCAGATTGATCACGGCTTTAAGGTATTCTGATTTTTTCATAATGAACAGGTTTTAAAGCTGGTATTATTGAAATCTGAATAAGCAAGGGGGATGTGGAAAATCTATAGCCAGACCCGGGTTTCCGGCTATAAAGCTTCCTGTTTAAGATAAAGTGTGTGGACCCCAACTTACCGTACAAGAGGTCCTGAGAAACCCGAAACGAGAGTAAGTGGTGCCCACACACTCCATCCTACGCAAGAGTGCGGGCACTCATCACTTTATCGTCTCGCTTTCTTGAAATTCTGAGGTTTCTTTTCCGAGATTCTTAAGTGCTGAATGCTTCAATTTTTTTGAAGATTCTGCAAGTTATAACAATAGCTTTGTTTACATCATATTTTTTTTAGTGTATACAAGCTTCTGCATTTTAGAATAGGAAACCAAATTTTGAAAAAACTATTTTCTGAGGGTTATAGAAGGCATTTGATCAATGCATAATTTAATTTACAACGAATAGGGGATATTGTAAGTTGCTGGCATACAGGAGTATTACCATCATCAAAAAAATGCACTGAAAAAATCTTTAAATAATTTTAAAGTTGCCAGATTAAATATTAAAATCTTTCCAAATCTGTTGCCAGCAGGGAGTAAGTATAACCAAGTAGTCAGCTTTTAAGTCTGTAAATAACTATTCATAACTCCTTAAGTCTGCCAACCAAAAATTAATAAGTATCACAAAATTGCCAGCTTTTAAGTGGAGAATTAAGCGATCACAACTTATTAAATCTGCCGCTCAACCATGAGTAAATATCAAAAGCTTTAAAACGGAGAACGTTTAGAAATTATCAGACTATAACAATGAATTATCTGTATAAAGAAGATCCGCAGTATTTACAGAATAAAGCATCGGTATCATGTCCTTCGCTGCTGCAGCTTGGACAAGATTCTGGCAGCTCCTTTCTGTTTCTGGCGGCAATAGCCAAATCATGGGTAATAATGCCTGTAGGTACAGCAATGATCGCATAACCGGTAAGCATCACAACCGATGCTACAAATTTACCCATTGGGGTAATGGGAGAAATATCGCCATAGCCAACCGTAGTGATAGTAACTATGGCCCAGTAAATACTTTCAGGAATATTAGAAAAGCCATTCTCCCGCTTTTCTACCAAATACATTACAGATCCTAGTATTACCGTAAGCGTTAAAACAGTAAGTAAAAAGATGCTGATCTTTCTAACACTTCCTTTAAGTGCGGTGGTTAGAAAATTGATCTCTGTTAAAAAGCTTCCCAATTTAAATACCCTGAAAACCCGCAACAACCTAAGCGCCCTAAAAACAACCAATGATTGTGCACCAATAAAGAAAAAGCCCAGGTAAGTAGGAATCAATGCAATAAGATCGATTATCCCCAATAAACTGAAAACATATTTAATTGGCCGCCGGATGCTGATTAGTCTTAAAATGTATTCGATGGTAAAGAGACCTGTAAATATCCACTCCAGAATTTTAAACAGCTTGCCATGATGGTTATTGATGCGCTCAACACTATCCAGCATCACTACAATAATGCTGGCAAAAATGGCAAAAAGAAGGCCTACGTCAAATGCTTTACCCGCAGGTGTATTCGATTCATAAATAATCTCATGCAGTCTGAAACGCCAGTCGTTTGTTTTTGGTGATGCCATATCGGGTGTTAAGATCGCAGTTAAATCAATTGATTAGTATAACAGCAGCGGTTGGTTTTTGTGTTTTTTGTCAGGATGTTCTGTCCGTCTGCACCATCCGGCGTAATCTGATCAGGTACAAAGAATACCTGTAAAAATAATTTACGGAGAACATTTAATGCCCATAACTGTTAGCATATAGGAAAAACATAACCGACTATGAACAGCATTAACAAAAACCAACCGGAAGATAATAAAGAGAATTTAAGCCAGGAAGAGGCTTTAAAAAAGATCAGAGAAATGATTGAGCAGTCTGATACCTGTTTTTTCTGCACCGAAGCAGCAACAGGACCATCTAAAGGGGTAAGGCCAATGAGCATTCAGCAAGTAGATGATGCAGGAAACTTGTGGATCTTTAGTGCAAATGACAGCCATACCAATGCCGAAGTTGCACTTGATGCTAAAGTGAAACTCTATTTTCAAGGGTCAAAACATTCAGACTTCCTGTATCTAACTGCAGAAGCAACAATCCATGAGGATAAAGCAAAGATCAAAGAACTATGGAACCCAATGTTAAAAACCTGGTTTACCGAAGGTGAAGATGACCCTAGAATTTCATTGCTTAAAGTAGTACCCTACACCGGATATTACTGGGACAATAAACATGGAAATATGGTAGCAGGCATTAAGATGATGGTGGGCGCTGCAATTGGAAAAACGCTGGACGATTCAATTGAAGGTCAGCTAAAAGTATAATTTCAAGCTCCATTTAAATGGACAAAATAACGCAGGGAAACGGCTTCTTTATATGTGATAGGTATTTTTTGTATTAGTAGTTTACATACTGCTCATCAAAAGTGCCATCGGCATATAGGTCTATCAGCCCATAACCAGGAGCAGTTTCCCTGCGGTTACCGTTCCACCAGGCACCAGATACAGCTCCATTGCATAAATAGGTAACATTATTATAAACTACTTTATCCCGCATGTGCAGATGACCACTTAAGCAAAGCTTTACATTCGGATGTTGATAAAACAGGTTGATGATCTTTGCCGTATCGGTATGCATATCTCCGCCAAGCATTTCCCATCTGTTTACAACGTTATCTTCAATCATCAATAAAGCCGTTAATATAGGGATGTGTGATAACACGGTAATGGGCATAGGTGCGGGAGTGGCCTTTAATTCTTCCTGCAACCAGGCAAATTGTTCATCGCCCAGTTTACCAATATACCAGGTGCCGTCAATATCAAGATGAACACTGTCTAATAGGATAAACTTCCAGCCGCCTTTAATTACACTATAATAAGGTTTAGCCAGTTTGAGCCTGTCTAACGCATATTTCTTGCCATATATGGCTTCCTTCTTGTTGTCTTCCTGCCACCAGATATCATGATTTCCTAAACAGTAATATACGGGCACACTTAATTCAGATTTTTGGATCTTCTCCAGCAAATTCCACTGGTTATTAATGGTATCGATGTTCTCTTTGTTCATGTCGAAAACGATGTCACCACCGTTCAATATAAAATCTACTTTAGGAGATTGCTGCTGTACATGATGCAGGCACTTTTCAAATTTAGCAGGTGCATTTAACTCATTTTTAAGATGAATGTCAGTAAGGTGTGCAATCCGCAATACGGGCTCTTTCTTTGGGTTGTTTTCAATGCCAAAACCCAATGCAGGTAATAAACATAAACCACCAATACTCTTTAATACCGACCTTCTTTCCATCTTATTTAGCGTAACTGACTATTCAATTTGGTCAAAAATAAGGTTCCAATATTGCGCTAATATTAAGAGAATTTAATTTCTTGTCATGTTTGGGTGCAGCATATTTGAGTATAAGTCTAAATACCCATTATTTAATATTGAAGTCTGTTATTTGAACATGGTATGTGAGTTTGCTGCTTGCCCGCTATTCCGTTTAATCCTTAAGAACTACGCTGTCTAATACTGAAAATTGGCCCGCTTAATACTGGAAAACTACGGTATTACTTTTTCTCCCGTATGGCTTTAAACTCTGATCCGTCCTTCCATTTTGGAAAGGTAGATTCATTACTTAGCCGATAGCCCATATCAAACAATAAACGAACATCTTCAACCATTCCGCTAACGTCAGATTTTGGGTCAAAATTGTCTTGTGGAGAATGGTATTGCTCTTTATAAAAGTCAGCGATTTTCTTTAGTCCCCATTCTTTGCCATGCTCAACGTTGTCCGATCCGGATCCGGTAAAGAGCGATGGGATGCCTACCTTAGCAAAATTGAAATGATCAGAACGGTAGTATAAGCCCGATGATGGTACCGGATCTGGTACAACCACACGTCCTTGTTTTTTGGCAGATGCTGCGGCATAGTCTTCCAGATCTGACTGGCCAAAGCCATAGACAATGATGTCCTTTGTTTTTCCGGCCATTCCCATCATATCCATATTGATATCGGCAATCGTTTTATTTACAGGGAATACAGGATGTTTGGCATAAAACTCCGATCCAATCAACCCTTGTTCTTCACCGGTAAAAGAGACAAATACAATGGAACGCTCTGGTTTTTGAGCAGACTTTTGAAAAGCTGCAGCAAGTTCCAGCAATGCAGCAACACCAGTAGCATTGTCTACAGCACCGTTATAGATAGAATCTCCCTTGATCTTTTCGCCAATTCCCAAATGATCCCAATGTGCAGAATATATGATATTTTCGTCCTGTCTTTTAGAACCAGGAATTATAGCCACTACATTGTTGGATACAGATTTTTTGATTGTATTGTTGATCGTTAGAGCCGTGGTTAACTTAAGGTCTACAGGTTTAAAATCCGGCTTAAGGGCATCAGTAAGCAAGGCATCGGATTGGCCGCCAAGTTTAAAAAGCTGTTTGGCAAGATCCAGTGAAATCCATCCCTGAACAATAGATTTAAAGCTGTCATCTTTCTCATCCAGCTGGAGCTTTGATTTTGACCATCCGCTGCGCACAACAGACCAGGGATAGGCTGCGGGTTCGGTATCATGAATTATTAATATACCTGCAGCACCTTGCCGGGCTGCTTCCTCAAACTTATAGGTCCACCGGCCATAATAGGTCATGTTCTTTCCCTTGAATAATTTAGGGTCAGAAAAACCCGGATCATTGATCAGAACAACAACTGTTTTTCCCTTTACATCCAGTCCTTCGTAATCATTCCACTTATATTCAGGAGCAACAATACCATAGCCAACAAATACAAGAGGAGAGTTGGTTAAGTTTACCATCGTATCTACTCTTTTTGTTCCGGCTACAAATTGGGTAAGGTAACTCGCCTTGATACTTCCTTTAGCCCCTTTAAATACCATTAGAGAATCTGGTCTGGACTTGATCTCAACCATCGGTACTTCCTGAAAATAGCTGTCGCCATTGCCCGGTTTAAGCCCAAGCAGGCTAAACTGCGCTTTCATATAGTTGATCGATTTGGTTTCGCCCACAGTAAAAGGTTTCCTTCCTTGAAACTCATCAGACGCAAGAATGCTCATGTGTTTGGCAAAGCTGGTATCATTGATCATCTTGACGGCAGCAGAATCCGGAGAAATTAACGTGAGGTCATTTCCTTCTGGCTGACAGGCCGTAAAAAACAGACCAATGGCAATAACACAGATCAGAAACTTATTCATAATAGTTTATTAATTGAATATTACCCTTTATTTACTTAACATCACCTTCTTACCTTCTTTTGCAGAGCGTTTTGCTGCTTCAAGGATCTTAACAACAATTAAGTTGTTTTCCAGAGAGGACAGGTCATTACCAGGTTTGATCTCATTTCTAAGCACGGCAGCCAAATAATCAAGGTGACTGCTATACGCTGTTGCCAATGGTTTAGCTTCTGCAAGTTTATAATCCGGACTTTTATTCTCTTTAACCCGTAAAGTATTTGAATTTACAGCCTGTACATAACCGGTTAGGCCAAATATTTCCATGTCCTTAATATTAAACGGCCAGTTCCAGGAAGCTTCAATGATCCCTGTTGATTTTGGATATTCCAAAATAATGGTCGCATCATCATCAACATTTGGATAAACATCTTTTTTGATCTGTTTGGTAATGGCAGTAACCGAAATAGGGGCTTCTCCATTCATAAGCCAGGTCATCAGGTTTGCGCCATAACATCCAAAATCGATAATGGCACCACCGCCGTTTTGTTTAGGATCTGTTAACCAGCTTAAAAATTCTTTACTTACCCCAATTTCTTTTGGTCCACGGTGACCGTCATGAACCACCATCTTTCTGATTTCTCCAATGGTGTTGTCTTTAACGCGTGTATAGGCCTCCTGATTGCTCGGGTACCAGGTAGTTTCATAATTGGTTAACAAGTGGATTTTATGAAGCCGGGCAAGTTCTGCCATGCGCTCTGCCTGTTTAACGGTAACCGCCAGTGGTTTTTCTACCATAACCGAAATGCCAAGCGGAGCTGATACCTCAACAACAGCAAGGTGATCATTGATCGCATTAAAGGCAAGAACAACATCAGGCTTCTTATATTTAAGTGCCTCTTTCAAGTCGGTATAAAAAATGGAATCAGCAAATTTGAAACGTTTTTTGAAACGCTCAACCAAAACAGGGTTCTGTTCAGCAATTGCAATGATATTAACTTCTCCTTTAGCATAACTGTTCATGATCAGGTTAACATGGTCATGACTAAGCCCGGCAAGTACAACATTCAGTTTAGTTTGCGCATTTGAGTAGGCTGCTGAAGTGATCAGCAAAATAAATAGGAGAATTTTTTTCATGTTATGGGTAAGGCTTAAAGATTTAAGACGCCAATTTAGCAATTATGACGGTTAAAAAGACAGATTGATTTTTTTAAAAAAACTTACTGTATGATTTGGATTAAATCTAAATAATAACAATCTTTGCCTAAACAACGGGTAAATTCTAAAAATGCAGGATCTGATCACATTGCCTTCTATTACGTTCTCAGAAGTATTTAGCACAAAGAATGGTGCTATCTATCAATCTGACAGCGAAAATTGCTGGTATATAGATTTTGCAGGTAAGCTGGCCCGGTTTGATTACCGTAACCTGCTCAAACTTCAAAAAGCAGTATACCAAATTGATATCGAAAACCTGCTTTTAAGTAGTGACAAGGCACCTGATCTGGAAATTATATTCATTTGTGCCTGTGACCATTGCTATGTATTGTCCTTAATACAAATCATCGCAATCAAAGAATTACTACAAGGTACATTTGTAATGTTAGAGCTTAATCACATCATTTACGATCGCCTGCACAGGATAGTTGCCTGATTAACTTAGAATTAGAATCTTTCCATATTGCGCTTATATTACCCTTTCTGCATTTATTGCATTATTTTTGTATTGTAATCAATAAATAACAGGAATATGAAAGACATTATGCGTACGAAGTGTTTGATCTCATCAGATGTAGAGACACTGATCAACCAGCAAATAAAAAAAGAAGCTTATTCATCAGCAGTATATCTATCAATGGCTTCATGGTGCGACAGGAATGGGTTTGATTATTCTTCTGATTACTTCTTTAAGCAAGCAGAAGAAGAACGAATGCACCAGCTTAAGTTTTATAAATACGTTTTAGATATGGGAGGTGTTGCCATCTCTCCGGAAATAACAAACATTAAGATTGAATACAATTCCTTCCGTGAAGTTTATGAAGAAGCGTTAGAACAGGAAGTTAGTGTAACCCAATCTATTAAAAATATAGCAGCACGCTGCCATAAAGAACAAGATTATGTAACTCTTGAATTCTTAAACTGGTTCTTTAAAGAACAAAGAGAAGAAGAATATAAAGCCCGTCGTGCCCTTGAATTATTTGATGTAATTGGTGAAGAAGGAACAGGAAGATGGGAAATTGATAAACACGTTGGCAAAATTAGCTATAGCGAAGACTAGTCGCGCGTTAATCCATTAAATTTATAGAGAGGTACATGCTGGTGATCAAACAGTATGTACCTTTTTTTGTTGAAATACTATTATGTCAAAGAAAGATAAGGATAAAGACTCAAAACACGGTAAGGATAAGAAGAAGAAAAAGAAGTGTTGTGAGAAATACTTAAAGGGAAAACGCTGTAAAAATTGTCCGTTTGGTTAGCCTTAATTTCCGTTTGTTCAGTCTAAGAGATTCATTTTAACTCAACTCAAACGGTATGGTAACAACGTCTGCACCGCGGCTCATAGCTGTCCTTTTCTCCCAGTAATATTTTAGCTTCGCTGGCTGCCTTACGGAAAGAATACATTGCCGGACTGCCGCAACGTACGCAAACAGCATTTACTTTGGTTACCAGTTCTGCAATGGCCATTAGTGCCGGAACCGGACCAAATGGCTTGCCTGTATAATCCATATCCAAACCCGCAACAATTACCCGGACCCCTTTTTGTGCAAGTTTATTACAAACCTCAGGAAGGCCATCATCAAAGAATTGCGCTTCATCAATACCCACAACCTGGGTATCTGCATTGAGCAGCAGAATGGCTGATGAAGTTTCTACCGGAATGGACTGAATAGAATTCAGATCATGTGAAACCACCGCATTTTCATCATACCGTGTGTCAATCTTTGGTTTAAAGATCTCTACTTTAAGCTTAGCAATTTGTGCCCGCTTTAAACGCCTCAATAATTCTTCTGTTTTACCAGAAAACATAGAGCCGCAAATTACCTCTATACTGCCGCAGAATTCCCCTCTTCTGTAATTTTGTTCGCTAAATAACATGATGCTGAGTGCTTATAGAATGCTAATATCCGAATTTTGGATTGAATATAATTGATTGATGGTTAAAGAATCTTATCCTTCAAATAAAAGGAATTTTATAGTAAAATAACCACTGTATATAACTATCTGAATATATTCGTATTATGAGTTCATTAGATAAGATAATAATACCCGATGAAGTGTTGATGAACAACTTGAAAAAGAAGCATTGCAAATGCTTTTATACTGCTCATTTTAAACTAAAGTCTTTCTAAATTGTTTAAAATTATATCTTTGGGATACTTCAAGGATGTATTTTAATTGAAAATTAAGGAATATGATGAATCAAAGTAATATCTTCAAAAAAATAGGACTTATACTTAATGAACTTCAGGATCAGTATGAGTTTTTATCTGAGAATCCCGAACAACTCAGTGAATTGGAGCTGGAACTTTTTCTTGCTAATGCTAATTTCCTGACCGATCACGTACAGATTGTTAAAAAGCTAAATTATACAGAGACCATTAAGCAACTGCCGGCACCAGACCCATCTTTTAAACAAGAGACACAAGAACCTAAGCAGGAAATAAGATCAACACCTGAAATACAATATAAACAAGAAATACAACCGGCGCAGGCGGTTCAGCCTGATTGGGAAATAACCCATCAGGAAATACCGCCTATTGAAGTTCAAGAAGAGACTCTGCCTGTTAAACAAGAGTCAAAGCCCGCTCCATTTATGGATGATCTGTTTGAGCTGGACAATTCTGCCCCTTCATTTGAATTTATCATCAATGAAACTCCTGTTACCGATAAGTTTGATTTTGAAGAAAAGTCTGTAGGTGAAATATTTGACAGACCGCTAAGTGCGGAGGAACAACAGATCATTGCACAAAAACAACGCCTTAAAGATCAGCAAGCTGCTGCAAATAGCAAGGCACAAGAGATTACTGATGATGAGATCGGACCTGAACCTTTCCTCGTCTCTACTCCAGAAACAGTAACCAGACCAGAGCCAGTCATTACCAGCGTTGAACCTGTACTTATTAAACCTGAGCCCGTTGTGAATAAAGCGGAACCGGCGTTCCATAAACCAGAGCCGATTATAAATGCTCCTGAACCAGTAATTAATAGTACTGAACCTATCACTCCAAATCCTGTGGTTTGGCAGGCACCTGTTGCTAAGACAGACTTTGTAGAAGATAAGATTGAAGAAAAAGAAGTTCAAAAGGCTACAACTGAATTGACTGTGGATAAGGTAGAAGAGCAGGTTGTGCCTGCATACACGCCAAGACCCACATTAAATGACCTTCTTGCAGGTAATAAATCACCTAACGTAAATGATGACAGTACTAAGGCACCAGTTACAGACTTAAAAAAGGCCGTGAACCTGAATGAAAAGCTTTTATACATTAAAGATTTGTTTAACGGCTATAACCTTGCGTATTCTGAAGCGATAGATCTGATCAATAAAATGCCAGACTTTGCTACGGCTGATACTTTTCTAAGAAACAATTATGCTGGAAAGAACAATTGGGAAGCCAGGCAGGATACAGTAGATAAATTCTATGAACTTTTACACCAGCGTTTTCCAAAGGTTTAATTAAAGATGGATTAGCTAGATAAAGCCCATCCGGTTCGAATCCAGCTTTAAAAAGATAAACAGCAACACGGTAAAACTCCATAGCGACGAACCTCCGTAGCTGATAAAGGGTAACGGAATTCCAATTACCGGAACAATTCCAATAGCCATACCTATGTTAATGAATACGTGGAAGAAAAGGATACAGGCTACACAGTAGCCATATACCCTTGAGAAGGTAGATCGCTGTCGCTCCGCAAGATTAATTAATCGCAGTAGTAAGAACAGATACAAACCAATTACTACAAAGCAGCCAACAAAGCCCCATTCTTCTCCTACGGTAGAGAAAATAAAGTCTGTACTTTGAGCAGGTACATACCCATATTTGGTCTGAGTACCTTGTAAAAATCCGCGACCGGTAAGTTGCCCGGAACCAATCGCAATTTTAGACTGGATCACATTATAGCCTACTCCCCGTGGATCCATCTTTAAACCCAGTATGAGCTCAATCCGGGTTCTTTGATGTGGTTTTAAAACCTTTTCATAAGCGACTTTAACCAAGAATAAATAGGCGATTGCAACAAAGGTAACCAGGATTGCAGAAAACATAACCTTTTGCTTTCTCCTGTTTTGGTAAATGAAAAAGCCGCCAATAGCCAAAATAATTGGAATCAGCACTGCCATCGGAACTAAGAAGTCTGCCACAAACAATACGATCATTCCCAGAAATATGAGCAGGAAATAGCCCGACAATCCTTCCCGGTACATCGGAAACATAAACGACAGGAATACCAATGCAGACCCGGCATCTGGCTGCATCATGATAAAGAACAATGGTGTACCAATGATTAGTGCAGCAAATAAAATGGACTTAAAATCTCTGAATTTAGGACTAAAGCTGCTAATATACCTGGAGAGCAATAGGGCTGTTCCAAATTTCGCAAATTCTGCCGGTTGAAGCCTAAATCCTCCCCCAATAGAGATCCATGCCTGGTTACCGGCAACCTTTCTGCCAACTATCAATACCATGATGAGCAGCAATACCGTGATCCCATACACAATGGGAGAGAAGACACTGAAGAATTTGGCCTCTAATAATAAGATGGAAAAGCCCAAAACCAGTCCGGCAAGGATATAGATCAGCTGCTTTCCGTAATTACTTGAAAAGTTAAATACCGAAGAATCAGATTGGGTAGGTATAGAAGCATAGATATTTACAAAACCTATAGTACATAATGCCACATAGATCAGAATGGTGATCCAGTCTACATTAAAAAAGAACCGGTTTGATTGTTGGTTGCTCATTATTTGACTGCAGGTTTAGGCTTGATAACTGTTTTAATGGTTTGCTTGCCAGCTGGGGGTGTATTTACCTTTGCAGAATCACCAGGCTTCGGCGTTACAACTTTAGGTTTGGGCTCAGCAGGCAAAACAACTTGTTTTTTCATCCACTCTATCTGTGCGCGTTTATAAACTGCCACACTGTCTTTTAAATATTTTTCTGTAATGAAACTTGCAATAGGAGCGGCATAGGTACTTCCATAGCCTGCATTTTCAACGATTACCGCAATGGCAATTTTGGGATTGTCCCTTGGCGCAAACCCAATAAATACAGAGTGGTTTTTACCGTGTGAATTTTGAACCGTACCTGTCTTACCGCACATGATGATGTTATCGATCCTTGAGGCTATTGCAGTACCCCATGAGGTATTTACTGCATCTTGCATACCGTCAATTACCGGCTCAAAATGTTTTGCATCTACGCCAACATAATTCTTTTTCAGATATTCTGGCCTGATGGTACGGTTTGTTCCGATACCCTTAACCAGATGCGGCTTAATGTAATATCCCCTGTTGGCAATAATAGCCATAATATTTGCCATCTGTAATGGCGTAGTAGCCATCTCTCCCTGTCCAATGGCTAATGAAATTACGGTAGAATATCCCCAATATTTGCTGTATTTGCCAGAGTAATAGGCTTCGTCATATAATCTGCCGCGTCGCTCTCCCGGAAGATCAACACCCAATGTATCACCAATACCAAATTTCCTAACTTTCTTTTGCCATTCATCATAAGCAACCTTTTGGTTTTTATATTTTTTCTGAGTAATCAGCTTTTGGAACACATAGCAGGCATAAGTATTGCAAGACCTGGCTAGACCTCTTCGCAATGCGATGTTACCGTCAACATGTTCGCACCTTACCCAAAGACTCCCTGCTCTAAAGCCTCCAGGGCAGTTAAATGTTGTATTTGGGTCTATCACGCCTTCCTGTAAACCAAGAAGCGCGTCCAGGGGCTTAAAAGCAGATCCAGGAGAATAGTAACCAGCAATTGGACGAACATTAAGCGGACGGTTAGGAGCACCAAGATATTTCATGTAATTATTGCCCGACTGCCGGCCAACCATTTCATTTGGGTCGTATCCCGGAGCGCTTACAAAAGCAAGGATCTCTCCGGTAGATGGCTCAATAGCAACGATACTTCCTACTTTATTTTTCATCAGCTCTTCGCCCATCTTTTGAAGCCTGATATCCAGCGAAGAGATCAGTTGTTCTCCGGATACAGCGGCGGTATCAAACTTTCCATCCGCATAACTTCCTTTTGGTACGTTATGCACATCATATAACATGCGGACTACCCCGCGTTTGCCCCGAAGTAAAGTTTCATAGGATTTCTCAACACCTGATTTTCCAATATAATCTGTAGGCCGGTAATAACCTTCCGATTTCTCTATTTCTTTTGCTGAAACTTCCTTGATATAACCCAAAAACTGAGACGCTATACTATCAGGATAGTTTCGGATGGTTCTGCTCTGCACAAAAAATCCTGGAAAACGGGAAAGCTTCTCTGAAAGCGACTGATAGATCTCTACAGAAAGTTGCCCTTCAAATATACTCGGTTGAAACAGGGATTGATTTGTTGATTTCTTTAAGTTTTTTCTAAACTTAATCATATCAATGCCGATAATGTTGCAAAGTTCAAGTGTATCTATAGGCTTAAGCGTATCTGCAGCCTTAAAATCATTTGGTATGATCATCAGATCGTAAACAGGTTCGTTTTGGACCAAAACTTTTTCATTTCGGTCTAAAATGATCCCACGGGCAGGAAAGGTATAGATCTTACGCAGTACATTGCTTTCTGCAGATAGAAAATACCTGTCACTGGCAACCTGTATATAGAACAGTGTCCCTAAAAGTATTAAGGAAACAACAATGAATAATCCTTGTACAATGTATTTTCGATTAAACAAATTGTCCATTAGCGCATCTTTCTATTATAAAAAACAAATTCGATCAGTACTACAATAAATAATGTGAATACACTGCTTAATAAGCACCTTAACAAGGTATAAGAAAATTCTGTCAATCTAAAGGTTTCCAGGAAGAACAATACAATGTGATGGGTAATGATACATAGTGAAGAATATAAGATGAACCATTTGAAGCCCATGTTTCCCAGAGTAGGATCTGGTTCATCGAAATTATCCCGGTTTACGGTTACTGAAATGAATAGCACACGAACAAAAGCTAAGGCAATACATGCTGAAACATGAACGCCAAGTGTATCGTAAAAAGCATCTAACGTTAAACCGGTAATAAACGCAACCAGGTAAAGCAGTAGGTTGGGGATACGAAAAGGTAGCAGTAACAGAAACAGAATGTATACAAAAGGAGTGGCCAGGTTGTAAAAACTCAGGTTCCTTAATAAAAGGATCTGTGTTAGAAGCAGGATGAACCACCTGACAATATTGACTATGATTAATTTACTGTTCATTGGGTATTTTAGCTTCTAGATCTTTCTGTTCCTGTGCAAATTTATCTTTGATAACATACACGTATTGTAAACTGCTGAAATCATTAAGCAGGTTAATTTCTATCGTCATGAAGTTACCACCAGTAGCAATTCCGGTATTGCTGACTATTCCTACCGGGATACCTGCTGGAAATGAAGAAAAGCCGGAAGTAACGACAGTATCTTTAAGATTGATCTTAAAGTGATTCGGTATGTCTTTAATATAAGCCTTTCTGAAATCTGTATTTCCCACACCCCAGATTAGTGAACCAACGGCATTGTTCTTTTTAATGCTTACACTGATGTAGGTGTCTTTATGCAATAACGACTTAATGGTGGCCAGGTGCTCCGAAACATCATGGATGTAGCCAACTACCCCTTTTACAGGTGAGATAACAGGCATGCCGCTCACTATTCCGTCAGCCTTGCCCTTATTGATCGTAATGATGTTGTTTCTTAAGGTAATAGAATTTTTAATTACCCGTGCAGGGACAAATTGGTATTGAGGAATCCCGGATGTGTCTTTAACAACCACATCTTTTGTAGTATCTACATTTTTAATGGCCAGGATCTCGGTTCTTAGTTTGGCATTCTCCGCAGCCAGACTGTCATTTACAGATCCTAAGTTCAGATACTTTTTAAATACATTGAGGTTGTTATAAACATCGCCAACTACCTGATTGGTAGAGTTGACAGTAACACTGCGCTGATAGGCATTGTTTTTTACCGTAAGAATGATTCCAATACAGAAAAAAATAATGAAAAAGAAAAATGCGTTATATCTGTTTATGAAAATCCAAAGGTTACGCATATTTAGTTATATCTTAACCTTGCCTGGAATGCTTTAAACAGTTTCCAGGCAAGGTCATTTTGACATTCATTAATTTATTGCATTAAAAATTTAAAGCTGCCTATGTTTTTTAAGGCAATACCTGTACCCCGTACTACGGCACGAAGCGGATCTTCAGCAACATGTACCGGAAGTTTTGTTTTAGCGGCAACACGTTTATCAAGACCACGAAGCAATGCACCACCTCCGGTAAGGTAAATACCGGTTTGATAAATATCTGCAGACAGCTCTGGCGGAGTGATCTCTAAAGCTTTGAGGATGGCCTCTTCAATTTTTGAAATGGACTTATCCAGGCAATGTGCAATTTCAGTATACGATACTGTGATCTGTTTTGGAACACCGGTCATCAAATCTCTTCCCTGTACCGCAAAGTCTGCTGGCGGATCTGTAAGTTCTGGTAAAGCAGCACCTACTTCAATCTTAATTTTCTCAGCAGTACGGTCACCAATCATGATGTTATGCTGGCGACGGATGTAGTTTACGATGTCCGAATCAAAGTTGTCTCCCGCTACCCGGATAGACTGGTCGCATACGATACCTGATAAAGCGATTACAGCGATCTCTGTAGTACCACCGCCGATGTCAATGATCATGTTACCCATTGGCTCTTCTACATCGATCCCAATCCCTACAGCTGCTGCCATAGGCTCATGGATCAGGTATACTTCTTTAGCACCGGCAATCTCTGCCGAGTCACGTACGGCACGTTTTTCAACTTCAGTAATCCCGGAAGGGATACAGATCACCATTCTTAACGAAGGGAACATCCAGCCTTTACCACCATTTAACATGCGGATCATACCTTTGATCATGGCTTCTGCTGCATTAAAATCTGCAATAACACCATCCTTAAGCGGTCTAACCGTACGGATATTGTCGTGCGTCTTACCCTCCATCTGCATGGCCTGTCTGCCTATCGCTATAATTTTATTTGTTTGTCTGTCAAAAGCTACGATTGATGGTTCATCAACTACTACTTTGTCATTATGTATAATCAAGGTGTTTGCGGTACCTAAATCGATCGCAACTTCTTGTGTAAACCAGTTAAATAAACCCATTTATAGGTAATAATTTAAATATTGATAAATCTGTATATTATATTAATGTAAAACTACGTCTTTTTATTGTATTCAGTGCTAAATAATTAGTGCTTAAAATGTCTGATACCCGTAGTTACCATTGCAATTCCCTTTTCATTTGCCATGTTTATAGAATCGGCATCTTTAATGGAGCCACCTGGCTGTAAAACAGCCGTAATGCCTGCTTCGGCAGCTATTTCTACGCAATCAGGGAAAGGAAAAAATGCATCTGAAGCCATTACCGAACCTTTTAAATCAAAATTAAAAGCGTCTGCTTTAACAATTGCCTGTTTTAAGGCATCAACTCTTGACGTTTGACCTACACCACTGGACAATAACTGGTCATTTTTAACAAAAATAATCGTGTTCGATTTGGTATGTTTTACAATTTTATTCGCAAAATAAAGATCTTTCAACTCCTGTGCTGTTGGCTTTACTTCGGTTACCGGGGTCATTTGTTCCGGACCTTCAATGATTAGATCTTTATCTTGTTCAATGACTCCGTTTAATAGCGTCTTGAATTGTTTTTTACTAAGTTCTACTTCATTTCTTTGCAGGATTACCCTGTTTTTCTTACCACGGAAAAGCTCAATGGCTTCAGCCTGATAGGAAGGGGCAATCAGCACCTCGAAAAACAATTTGTTGATCTCTGTAGCCGTAGCCAGGTCAACCTCTCGGTTAGCAATCAGGACACCGCCAAATGCAGAAACCGGATCACATGCTAAAGCCACATTCCAGGCCTCCAGGATACTGTCTTTAGACGCAACACCACAGGCATTGGTATGTTTAAGGATCGCAAATGTAGGTGCTTCGAATTCATCGATCAGCGCAACAGCGGCATCTACATCTACCAGGTTATTATATGAAAGTTCTTTACCGTTTAGTTTGGTGAACATTTCATCCAGGTTACCATAGAATGTACCTTTTTGATGTGGGTTTTCTCCATATCTTAAGGTTTGCGAAGCGCTGATACTTTGTTTGAACACATTAAGCGGCTCTTCGGTATTAAAGTAGTTGAATATTGCAGTGTCGTAATTTGAAGAAGTATGGAAAGCTTTTTTAGCGTAAGATTTACGCTGAACCAATGATGTTTCTCCATTTTGTGCTTCCAGCTGTTCAACTAAGGTTGAGTAATCATCTTTAGAGGCGATGATCACTACATCATTAAAATTTTTAGCTGCAGCCCTGATCAGGGAGATACCACCAATATCTATTTTCTCTATGATCTCTTCTTCAGTACCACCAGCTTTCAGGGTTTCTTCAAAAGGATATAAGTCTACAATAACAAGGTCTATTTCTGGAATCTCATATTCAGCGATCTGCTGCTGATCTGAGGTCAGGCCTCTGCGGTTTAAAATACCACCGAATACTTTTGGGTGGAGGGTTTTAACTCTGCCACCAAGAATTGACGGGTAACCGGTAAGGTCTTCAACTGCTGTAACCGGAAGGTTTAAATCTTTTATAAATTGTTCAGTGCCGCCGGTAGAGAACAATTGGACATCCTGCTTAGCAAGCAGACGAACCAAAGGTTCTAAACCATCCTTGTAATAAACTGAAATTAAAGCGTTTTTGATCTTTATGGATTGACTCATCAGAGAAAAATTTTGAGCCGCAAAATTAGAATTTTTTACTTGATAAATTTACTTTTTTATCTTTTTTATGATCCCGTCAATTATACGTGGATAATGATGGTGTTCCAGCTGCTGTCCTTTGAATTTGATCATCTCCAGATTGTCGCCCTTATCAATCTTATATCTGGCCTGGTAGATGTACTGTCCTTCGTCATAATTCTCATCCACATAATGAATGGTAATGCCGCCTTCAGTCTCCCCAGCCTCTAATATCGCATTGTGTACATGATCTCCGTACATTCCTTTTCCGCCAAATTTAGGCAGCAGTGCGGGATGGATATTGATGATCCTGCCAGGATATTCACTGATCAGGTTTTTAGGGATTAGCCATAAGAAACCTGCGAGTACGATCAGATCGATATCCAGGTTTTTTAGGAGGTCTATTACATCATTGGTATGGTAAAATTCTTGCCTGTCGAAAATGTGCACCGGGATCTCATAATTGTCTGCACGCTGCAGTACATAGGCATCAGGATTATTGCTGAGCACCAAAGCAATCTCTACACCCGTATTGGGTTTAAAGTGTTCCATCAATTTTTGGGCATTAGATCCCGAACCTGAAGCAAATATGGCGATGCGTTTTTTCATTTAGCTTGTCCTTATAATCCCAAACTTAGATAAAAGTTTGATTATTTTCAATTTAAGCTAAAAAAGCCATTGTTTTTAGCTTAAATGCTACAAACAATGGCTGTAATGGTTATTAGCTGGTTAAACGTGCCGGGCAATAAACTGAAGGTCCAGTTTGCTTAGTTTTTTGGTTTTCTTTCCGGCCCTGATTAATTTTTCAGCTTCAACAGCGGTTAATTTAGGTAATTTAATACTTCCTAAATATTGACTGTTTGATTGTGATTGCCGGTCTGCTGCTACAAAACCGATATGGATGTCTACTTCTCTGCCTTCAAAACGAAGCTGAAACGGCAGCTCGTATACTCCATCTTTTCTAAATGCGCCATTGTAAATTGTTACCTGAGCCTGTAACAGAACAGGGTCATAAATTAAAACCATGATCTGATCGGCCTGATTGTTATAATCCAGGTTTGATGCATCCCAGGTAAACTTTAATACATTCAAACTTTTGATCGTTACTGCAGGGTCTTTAGCCATAAGCAATGGCCCTCCACTTATTCTGAATAATTCAGAATCTATATAGAATCCATTCTTATTTGTTATAAAAGCAACCTTTTTTGTGTAGGACAATGCAGCACGATATCCGCCTGTTTTTGTATAGTAGTTTTTGAACCCTACTTTAATTAATGCTTTTAGTGGATCAAGATAATTAGTGATCAATCCAAATTTTGCCTGATTGAGCAGCTCATTATCTGTCCAGTGTGTTCTGAGTTTAGGCGCACCCCTCATGAACCACTCATCACGAATGTTGTAACCAACTACCGGGCCTGCTTTACCACTAAAGCCTCCCATAATTCCATTTTTAACTCTTGCCATAATCTGTTTTTGTTAATAAAAAAAGTAAACGATTGCCCGGAAAGCACCACCCATAAGGTTGCCTTCGGGATTAACTGAAAATTTAATTACTTTATACTCATTATTAACAAGGAGATCGTTAGCTCCCGACCCTGTTATGACCCTGTTAGCACCCTGTTACAACCCTGTGAGCACCCTGTAAAAGTACTACTCAACCCTATCTCTTTAACACCCAATCTAAGGGCACTTCTGAATTATTATTTAAATATAAATAAAATATTTTAGTTTTTATTTAATTTATATGATTATTTTTTGTATTTATTAAAGGTTGTTTTCAGGTTTGTATGAAATATTCCTTTTATGGGTTGGAAATGCGTTATTTGTGCTCATAAATAAAATGCTGGCTAACTTGCATTTTGATCTGTTGATGTTGTTGAGTGGTGTATGCTGAAAATCAGTGCGCATAGGGATGAAAAAATATTTTTAAATGTATTTTGTATTTTAAAAACATTAGTTCTATATTTGCAGTCCGAAAAATATAGAAAAATAAAGGCTAAAGAAAAATGGCAAATCATAAATCTTCATTAAAAAGAATCAGAGCAAACGCTACTAAACGTTTACGTAATAGATACCAAGCAAAAACTACACGTACGTTTATCAAAAGATTACGTGCTTCTGAAGATAAAAAAACTGGTTTAGAGTTATTACCTAAAGTAATCTCTATGTTAGATCGTTTAGCCAAGAAAAGCGTTATCCACAAGAACAAAGCAGCTAACAACAAATCTAAATTGACAAAATTTGTTAATGGCTTAAAATAAATAAAGCTTTACAATATTCAAACGGGATATGCAAATGCATATCCCGTTTTTTTTGTTCAAACATTTACCTTCATTCATTTGAGATCGGATTTTGATTTGTTATTTTTAATAGCTAACCGGCTATAATTCAATTGTGAAAAATAAATCTCCTCTTTTAACCTTGATTGCAGTTATTGTAATTGGGTTATATTCTTTTATACCAACAGATGATCCTATAGAAAAACTAGTTTGCCTCCCTGCAACGTTGGACATATAAAGTAGATTAATAAAGATTAGGTGGTTGTTAATAGGCTAAAATAGATATAGCTTTACCAATGGATATCTATGAACAAAAAATTGTATTAAAATCTTGGGCAGAGGCTGATCAGCCCCGTGAAAAACTGATTCTAACTGGCCGAAGAAATCTTACTGATGCAGAACTGGTCGCCATTTTGATCTCTTCGGGTAATAAAGAGGAGACCGCAGTAGATTTAAGTAAACGAATTCTGGCTTTTTATGAAAATGATCTGGATGCATTGGCAAAGGCTTCTGTAAAAGAACTTACCAGGTTTAAGGGAATAGGAGATGCGAAAGCAATTGCTATTGTTGCCGCATTGGAATTGAGTGTGAGAAGAAAGGATATCCAAACAAAGGTTGTTCATAAAGTGAGTTCATCCCGGGATGCCTTTAATATAGTTTCATCTATTTTTGCCGACTTAAGTCACGAAGAATTTTGGATCATTCTGCTTAATCACGCCAATTGTGTGATAGGCAAACAACAGATTAGTAAAGGTGGGGTAGCCGGTACATTGGCAGATCCAAAAATTATATTTAAAATAGCATTGGAACAGAAAGCCTCTAATATTATTTTAGCACATAACCATCCTTCCGGTAATTTAAAACCAAGTGTACAAGACTTAAATTTAACAAGGAAACTGATCGCTGCAGGTAAAATATTGGATCTTCCGGTTTTAGATCACTTGATTGTTTACAATAGTTTGTATTATAGTTTTGGCGATGGGGACTTGCTTTGAGCAACTTATTAACTGCTAAAACTTATCATGAGCAGAAATGATAAGCGATAGCATTATTTTATATCTTTGCATTTTATTTGAATGACAACATGAAAATATCCTATAATTGGTTAAAACAATTCATAAATACTGATCAAACGCCACAAGAACTTTCCCTGGTATTAACGAATATCGGTTTAGAGGTTGAAAGCTTAGAAACGGTACAGCCTGTTGTGGGTGGGTTAGAAGGATTAGTGATTGGCCATGTTTTAAGTTGTGTACAACATCCAAATGCAGACCGCTTGCGCATAACTACTGTTGATGTTGGTGCTGAAGCAATTCTGCAGATTGTTTGCGGAGCCCCCAATGTAGCCCAGGGACAGAAAGTTGTAGTAGCTACTGTTGGTACAACTGTTTACCCAAATGAAGGCGAGCCTTTTAAAATTAACAAATCAAAGATAAGAGGCGAAGTTTCTGAAGGAATGATCTGTGCAGAAGATGAAATTGGTCTTGGCGCTTCTCATGCCGGAATTATGGTTTTGCCGGAAGATACCCAGATTGGTATTGCTGCCAAAAGCTATTTTAACCTGGAGGATGATTATCTTTTTGAGATTGGCTTAACCCCTAACCGGGCTGATGCAGCTTCGCATTTAGGGGTGGCAAGAGATTTAGCTGCCTACTTCCGTACCGGAATTACTATGCCTGATGTTTCTGCATTTAAAACAGATAAGGAGACTCAGGATATAGCTGTTACCGTTGAAGATACAGATGCATGCAAAAGATACAGCAGTGTTTCTATTTCTGGTGTTACCGTTAAAACATCGCCTGAATGGCTGCAGGACAAGCTGAAAGTGATTGGTATCAGACCAATCAATAACATTGTAGATATTACAAATTATGTGCTGCATGATCTTGGACAGCCGCTTCATGCATTTGATGCAGACCAGATCAAAGGTGGGAAAGTAGTGGTTAAGAAGTGCGCAAAGGATACGCCCTTTGTAACGCTTGACGGACTTATGCGTAAACTGGATGCGGAAGACTTGATGATCTGTAACGCAGAAGAACCAATGTGTATTGCCGGTGTTTTTGGTGGTAAAGATTCTGGCGTAAGCGAGGGTACTACTAACATATTTCTGGAAAGCGCATATTTTAACCCGGTTTCTGTACGTAAGACTTCGAAACGTTTTGGATTAAAAACAGATGCTTCGTTCAGATTTGAGCGTGGTACTGATATAGATATGACGGTGATTGCGTTAAAACGTGCTGCGCTGCTTATTAAAGAACTTGCAGGCGGCGAGATCAGTTCATCAATATCTGACATTTATCCTGTTCATGTATTGCCTTTTGAGGTTAGTGTTAGCTATCTAAACATCAATAAATTAATTGGCAGCAACATTCCTTCTGCGGAAATTAAAGGAATTATTACTGCTTTAGGAATTGAAGTTACTGAAGAGACTGCGGAAGGACTACAGTTAAAAGTGCCGGGCTATAGGGTTGATGTTACCCGTGAATGTGACATTACTGAAGAGGTATTGCGCATCTATGGTTATAACAATATTGAGATCCCCAGTAAAATAAATGCATCTCTATCTTATACCGCCAAGCCCGATAAGGAACAAACACAGCATGTAATTGCAGATTTGCTTACCGCTAACGGTTTTCTGGAGATCTGGTGTAACTCGTTAACTAAAGGTACGTATTCTAAACAACCGGATGAAGCGGTTCAGATCCTGAATCCATTGAGTGCTGATCTGAATGTAATGCGCCAGAGCCTGTTAATGCCGGCTTTGGAAAGTGTAGCTTACAATATAAACCGGAAAACGACCGATATTAAGTTCTATGAATTTGGTAAAACATATCATCTCATTAATGAGAAGTATGTGGAACGCCCGCGTTTATTGATGGTGCTTTCTGGTTCGATCCAGCCGGAACAATGGAACCAAAAAGTAACCCCGGTAAGTTTTTATCATTTAAAGGGTGCTGTTGATGCCGTGATCGGACGTTTGGGGATCACTACTTATCAGACAGAGGAAGTAAAGGATGAGGACTTTGCATTTGGACTGAAATATTTTAGAGGCGATAAGACCATTGTAACCTTTGGTGCGGTAACTGCTGCCGATAAGAAGCAAGCCGATATTGATAAAGATGTTTATTATGCTGATTTTGACTGGGCCCTGCTTTTAGACCTGGTAAGAAAGAATAAGATCATCAATAAGGAAGTTGCTAAGTATCCGTCGGTACGAAGAGACCTTTCTATGCTGGTTGATACGAACGTTACTTTTGACGATCTGAAAACAATTGCTTTCAAGACCGAGAAGAAGCTAATCCGTGCAATTCAGGTGTTTGATGTGTATCTTGGTGATAAGCTTCCTGCGGGTAAAAAGTCTTATGCCCTGAACTTTACCCTTCAGGATGATGAGCAAACTTTAACAGACAAGCAAATTGATTCTGTTATGCAAAAGATTATATATAACTTAGCACAAACAGCGAAAGCAGAAATTAGAAAATAGATTCAGTTTTCAGGATAAGTTAAACAAATAAAATAACAAAATTTAATAAGATGCCTTCTGTTGCCGGCCAGTTAAACTCAGTATTGCATAAAACAGCTCGCTTAATAGAGCTCTGTAATGCTTTACAGGAAGAAAATGACTTATTAAAGCTGGAGAACCAGTCTGTAAAGGCTGCTCTTGATACGGCTAAAAATAAGAACCTGGACATGGAAGAAAAGCTTAGGGTTTTGAAGCTTGCAAAAAGTATTGAGGGTACAAGTGAAAAGACTCTTGATATAAAGCAAAAAATTAACGATTTTGTGCGTGAAATAGATAAGTGTGTTGTATTACTTAAGAAATAAGGAATACCAGAAAGTGAAACAAAGCTAAATAATGGGAGAAATCTCGATAAAAATAACTATTTCTGACCGTATCTACCCCTTAAAGGTGAGTATGGAAGAGGAAGAAATTGTAAGGCGCGCAGCCAAGATTATTAATGAACGTATAAAAGATTATCAGGAAAATTATGCGGTTAGAGATAAACAGGATTTGCTTTCTATGGCCGTACTGCATTATGCAACAGCAGTACTTAAGGTAGAAAACAAAGTTCAGAACCAGGATACAGAGGTTGCTGAAAAGGTTGACGAATTAGATAGTTTATTAAACGATTTTTTCTCCAAATAGGAGCGTTCTTTATATTAGTTAAAAGATTAAACAAAGATATAGCCGCAGCTAGTTTTTGAGTTTCACTATTTTTAAAACTTAACACTTCAATATTTATAGGATTGAGAGAGTGTATTTCATCTGCTTTGCACCTGAAAATGACTTAAATCCTAATTATAACTCGTTGAGGTTTTTAAAACAGGGGAATTTAAAGGTAGTTGCGGTTTTTTTTTACACGTTTTTACAGTTGTGCAGCGGCACGATAGTTTTTAAATAAATAGAATGGAAATATTAGGATATGTACTTGCCGGTTTAGTAATCGGTGTTATAATAGGAAGATTCCTCCTGCGCAGCCTGCTTAAAAAGCAGGAAGTAGCAGTTCAGAGCAAGGTTAAGAAAATACTTAAAGATGCGGAAATCAACGCAGAGATCTTAAAGAAAGACAGGATCCTGGAAGCCAAAGAAAAGTTCTTACAATTAAAGTCGGAACATGAACAGGAAGTAAATTCTAAAAATAACCAGATCAACCAGCGCGAAAATGCGGTCAAACAAAAAGAGCAATCCTTAAATCAGCGTCTTGAAAATGCAACACGTAAGGACCAGGAGATGGACAACCATAAAAAGAACCTGGACAAGCAAACTGAGATTGCATTGAAAAAGCAGGAAGAAGTAGAACTGTTGAAAAATCAACATGTAAAGCAACTTGAAACGATTGCCGGTTTAAGTGCTGAAGAAGCTAAAAACCAGCTGGTTGAAAACATGAAGCAGGAAGCGCGTACCCAGGCTATGATCCAGGTTAAGGATATTGTAGACGAAGCGAAGCTTACTGCAACTAAAGAAGCTAAGAAAGTTGTGATCCAGACCATCCAGCGTACTGCGGTTGAAGCTGCCATTGAAAATACGGTTTCTATCTTTCATATTGAAAGTGATGAGATTAAAGGTCGTGTAATTGGTAGAGAAGGCCGTAACATTCGCGCCCTTGAAGCTGCTACTGGTATCGAGATCATTGTTGATGATACCCCTGAAGCAATTATACTATCTGGTTTTGATCCGGTAAGAAGAGAGATTGCCCGCCTTGCTTTACACCGTTTGGTTACCGATGGAAGGATCCACCCGGCACGAATTGAAGAAGTTGTTGCCAAAACGAAAAAGCAGATTGAGGATGAGATTGTTGAAATTGGTGAACGTACGGTAATCGATTTGGGTATTCATGGTTTACACCCTGAGCTGATCCGGATGGTTGGACGGATGCGTTACCGTTCATCTTATGGTCAGAACCTGTTACATCACTCCCGTGAGGTTGCTAATTTCTGCGCTACCATGGCTGCTGAACTGGGTTTAAATGCAAAAATGGCCAAGCGTGCCGGATTATTGCACGATATAGGTAAAGTGCCTGATGACAACCCTGAGTTGCCACACGCTATTTTAGGAATGCAGCTTGCAGAAAAATATAAAGAACATCCGGAGATCTGTAATGCAATTGGTGCCCACCATGATGAAATCGAGATGACCTCAATGATCTCACCAATTGTTCAGGCTTGTGATGCCATCTCTGGTGCAAGACCGGGTGCAAGACGTGAGGTTGTAGAAAGCTATATTAAACGGTTAAAAGAATTAGAAGAGCTTGCCCTTTCTTATCCTGGTGTAGAGAAAACATTTGCAATCCAGGCAGGACGTGAACTAAGGGTGGTTGTAGAAAGTGAACGCGTAACAGACCAGCAGGCAGAATTATTGGCCGCTGATATCTCAAACCGTATCCAAACTGAAATGACCTATCCGGGACAGATTAAGGTTACCGTAATTCGTGAAACAAGATCTGTAGCATTTGCCAAATAGATCAAGCTTATTATATTTATAAAAGCGGTGGATTATTCCTCCGCTTTTTTTATTTTTACATATAATCTAATCCAATATGAAAACGGTGCAAAGAAGTGAGGTAGATGTCCTTTTTGATAAATATGCAGAAAGCCATCAAAACCATTCTAATGAAATTATTCACTGGATCTGTGTTCCTTTAATTGTATTCAGCCTGCTTGGTCTTGTTTGGGCAATTCCATTTCCAAAACTGGAGTTTTTAGGCCGTTATGCCGATTACCTGAACTGGGCATCTTTTCTAATTGCCTTCTCTATATTTTACTATTATAAACTTTCACCCGTATTGTCTTATATGATGCTCATACTGATTTCCATGATGAGTTTTGGGATCGTTTCTATTGAACAGTGGGAAAAGAATGGAGGCCCGGCATTGTGGCTGGTTTGTGTTGCCATTTTTGTATTGTCGTGGATTGGTCAGTTTATTGGTCATAAGATCGAAGGAAAGAAACCTTCGTTCCTGGACGATGTTAAATTCCTGTTAATAGGTCCGATCTGGTTATTGCACTTTATATGCAAAAAAACAGGCATAAAGTATTGATCCAAATAGGCATTAACATTAAATTAACATTCGGGTAAACAAATGGTAATTTACATCTAACATATACCTAACATTGTGGTAATAGCTTTGCTGAAAATTAATACACGGCAAATTGAAATCACAACTAAATCTTAAGAAGGCATTAATTACTCTGGTATTCGTAATTATTGGCACAGCAGTATTTGCACAAACAGGAAAAATTTCTGGTAAAGTATCTGATAAGAAAACCGGTGAAACACTAATTGGTGTTACGGTAAAGATTGCAGGCAGCACTAAAGGTGCCGCAACAGATGTTGAAGGAAAGTACCTGATTGGTGGTATTGCTTCAGGAAAATATACCATTGAAGCATCTTACGTTGGATATACTACTAAAGCAATCGTTGATGTTGAAGTTAAGAACGGAGCATCAACAGTAGTTGACCTTATTCTGGAAGAGTCTAATGCTACTCAAAAACTGAACGAGGTAGTTGTAACTGGTCAGATGAGCAGGGAGACTGAAACTTCCATCATGCTAAATCAAAAGAATTCAGCCGAGATTAAACAAGGCATCGGGATTCAGGAACTTTCGAGAAAGGGCGTAAGTGATGTTGAAGAAGGATTAACCAAAATTACCGGTATTACTAAGGTTGATGGAAGAGGACTTTTTGTTAGAGGTTTGGAAGACAGGTACAATAATTTGTTAATTAACGGTTTGGCCGTTCCCTCGAACAACCCTTTTAAAAAGATCATTCCTTTAGATGTTTTCCCTACAGACATTGTAAGTGTTTTGGAAACCTACAAGACCTTTAATTCTAGTTTATACGGGGATTTTGCAGGCGGAACTTTTAATATCGTTACCTCTAAAGGCGAGAAAGCCCAAACTAAAATAAATATCGGTACCAGTTTTACTTCAAACAGTAACCTGAAGAGGTTTTTGAAATCTAAAGATGCCGGCTCTTTTAGTGATTTTCTGGGTTTTCCAGGTACAGACCGTGAGCTGCCTAAGATTTTAGGAAATGTTCCTGCATCTTATACCTTATCTTCAAGTGAAGCGCTTTCGCAATTTGGTTCTGGATTCGATGTGGAAGATGGAAAGGCACCGCTAAATACCAGCTTTGGTATTTTACATACTCAAAAATTCAATTTAGATAATCAACGTTCATGGCAATATCTAATATCTTTAAACACAGATAATAATTTTCAAATTAGAGAAGGTGTTGACCGGTTTTTTAATACTGCGCAAGGTATCTATGATAACAATTTATATACAACCAGATATAGATTCTCTACAAACTCATCTTTATTGGGTGCCCTTAATTACAAATCAGAACGTTTAAACTTAAGCTTTAACACTTTCTATTTGAAGAGTACTGAAAATATGATCCAGGATCAGCTTGGATATACCAATAGCCAGGCTACAGTTACCAACTCTTTTATTCGGTTGAATCAACTGACAAATTCTGACTTTTTAAACAGCCAGTTGTTTGCAAATTATAAACTAACTAAAGATAACAGACATAGCGTACGTGCTGGTGTTTCTTACTCTAAGACCAAGTTTGAATTGCCAGACAGAAAATCCTTTAAAGGTTCCCGTATAGATGAATCTACTACTTCAGTGAGCTATAGCGGTAATAGTATCGTTAGACAATATATGGACTTTGATGGTAGTTTCTACGCATCGGGATTAGCAGAGTATAACTGGAGATTTGGTAATGATGATATCACTAAAGCGCATAAACTCTCTTTAGGATATAACGGATCTTTTAGTAAGATGGAGTCGAATTTCAGATTCTTAATCTCACAAAACCTGGCATCTAATAATGTTATTTTTAATACAGATCAACCGGATACAAAATTTACATCTGAGCTTTCAAGTGGCAATTTCAGCTATAGAGAAGGATCAAATGCTACATATAAAGCGAGAATGCAGGAAGGCGTAAATGCTGGTTATGGTGACTTGGCTTTAAAATTAGGTGAAAAGACAGATTTAAACGCAGGTATCAGATTTGAACAATCTCAGCGAATTACCAGATATAGAAATTCTGGTAGTTTTGATGCTCCCTTCGAAAAGATTATCAAAGATAACTTTGACATACTTCCATCATTGAACTTTAAGTATGCTTTAAATGATAAAGCGAACTTTAGGGTCTCAGCTTCGAAAACATTAACGAAGCCAGTAATTATGGAAGCCTTTCCTTTGGAATTTGTTAACCCTGATGCAACGATCGAGAATGGTAACCCTAACGTAATCAACAGCAAAAATTACAACCTCGACGTTAAATATGAGTTGTTCCCTACTGATAAAGAAATGATTGCAGTTACCGGGTTTGCAAAGTATCTGGATAGCCCTATTGAACGTTTGTTTCTGCAATCTGCAGGAAGCGGGGGTTTATCGATTACTTATAACAACTCTAAAAAAGCAGTATTGTATGGAGCTGAGTTAGAATTCCTACTTCAGTTGAGCAGGGTATCTGAATCCTTATCAGATTTCTCTGTCGGTTTTAACACTTCGTTGATGGTTACTGAAACGACCATTGATAAGATTAAAAATAGTTCAGAAACGGCTGCTATTGGCAACGATAATACGCGCAGACTGCAAGGTGCTTCTCCATGGCTGATCAATGCGGATATTAAATATGAAACTGCTTTCAGCAAAAAATGGAAAAACACCATGACCCTGGCTTATAATGTTTACGGCGAAAGGATTTATGCAGTGGGTACTAATGGCCTGGATCACTATTATGAAAAGCCTTTTGGTAAACTTGATTTTATCTGGAATAATAAAATCTCAGATAAATGGGATGTGAAGTTTGGTGTAGAAAATATCTTAAATCCACTTTATAAAGTTGAATTGGGAGACAAAAGCACTGTGAATATCGTTGAGAACGACCTGACTGTTAAGGATTTTAAAAGAGGAGTTGGCTTCTCATTAAATCTTGGCTATACTTTTTAAGCCTTGGCGGTTAACAATTCGCTAACACATTGATTATATAAAGGTAAAATAGAATTAACGTATAAAAAATATCATAAGATTAATTTTGAAAAAATGAAAACAACAAATCTATTAAAAATGAAAAAAGTACTTTTTGCAATCGCAATTACCACGTCAATTTTCACAGGATGTTCTAGTGATGATGATGATCCTATAGTAAAAGCACCAGTTCAAGGTGAGATCAGTGCTAACTATACAACCAATACAGTTCTTGCTTATGGGAATTATACATTAAAAGGAATGGTTAAAATTTCTTCAGGAGTTACTTTAACAATTGAAGCAGGTTCTACCATTACTGCTGATAAAACTGACGGTGAAGATGGACTAGTTGTTTTAAACGGTGGTAAATTAATTGCTATCGGTACTGCTGATGAGCCAATCGTGCTTACAGAGAAATCAAAAGTTGGTGGTTCATGGGCTGGTATCATCATGTACGGAGATGCCCCAATCGTGAATTCTGCTACTGCACCAACTCCACAAACAGCTACATCAGAAGATGGATTAGGTTTACCCTATGGTGGCTCTAACTTAACGCACAATGGCGGTACATTGAAATATGTGAGAGTAGAATATGCAGGTCAGGTAATTACTACAAACAGTAAAGAGCACAATGGTTTCTCTTTCTATTCTGTAGGTTCAGGTACTGTGTTAGAAAACCTGGTTTCTTATAGAGGTAATGATGATGGTTTTGAGTTCTATGGTGGAACAGTTAGTGGTAAGAATTTAATTTCTTATGCAAACAGTGATGATTCTTTCGATTGGCAAGATGGCTGGAGAGGTCAGGAAAACACAAACTGGTTTGCTTACCAAACTGGTATTGCTAACTACGGAGTAGAAGTAGAATCAAAAAGTGTGAATAACACGTTTTGGCCAAAAGTAACCAACATGACCTTAAAAAGAGCTGCTGGTACAACTACTGAAGCACAAAGTGAAATTCAATTAGATGCGTTCCAATTCAAAGCTGAAGGAAACGGCGACTTTAGCAATATTGTTATCGATGGTTATAACAGCCAGACTACACCAACAGCATTTACTGGTGGAGCAGTTCAGATCCGTGATTTGAATACTTTTAACAATCAGGTATTAACAGGTAAAATTAAGTTAACTAATGTTAAGCTTAATAATACCCCAACTATATTCATCTCTGGAGTAAGTACAATTAATGTATCTGCTACTAGCTTTGGTGCCAACTGGTCAGTATCTGCTACTGCTACAGGAGCTGCTATAACAGGTGGAAAATGGGCTACAGTTGATGGTGTTAACTTGTTAGCCAACTTATAGTCAAAATTTATAAATAACTATAATAAAAAAGGCTCCCGATATTTTTCGGGAGCCTTTTTTGCGTTTGCTAAAATACCATAGGCCAATAATAATTTGTATTTTTCATTCTTAGGTTAATGGTATTGTGTAAATATTAATAATTATTTAATGATTAGTTTAAATTAGACTTGTAAGTTCAAATAAAAATCATATCCTATGAAAACTCAAACTACTTTAAACCGATTTACAATACGTCTGGCTTTGGCTGCTGTATTGTTGACGTCAGTTATTTCGTCGTGTAAAAAAACAGATGAGCCAACTGCTGAAGCATCTCATAAACAAGCTATTGATGCGGCTACACTTTCTAAAATTGAAACTTTAGGCTATAGTACTAAAGAGATTAAAGATTTAGGAGCCTATTACCTGGTTGAAAATGATATTTTACTTTCAAAAGAAACACTGGCTAAATCAAAAGGGATAGAAAAATTAATGGGCCTTGACCAGGGGATTTCCCAGGCCCAAACACCTTATCTAATTTCAGGCAGTTACCAAAATGTCACGATATCAATTGACCAGTCAATTTGGGGAAACAGCACCTGGTACTCGGCTGTGGTACAAGCAGTGGTGATTTGGAACTCAACGGCAAACAGCAACATTAAGCTCAATCTATTTATTAAGGATTATGATCCATCATTGCTGGCTGATATTGAGATACGAGGTGATAATGGTGCATTTGATATTTATACAGCTGCAGGTGCTTTGCCTCCTACATATGATGGTAAACCAGGCAATTTAATTCTTGTAAATACTGATTTTAGAGATCCTAACACCAATTATTTCATCGATAATAGCCAAACCACCTGGAATATGATTCATGAAATTGGACATACTTTAGGTTTGAGACATACAAACTGGGATGAAATGGATGAAGGTTATGCCGCTCAAATCCCTAATACACCAAACACTGATGCCTATTCTGTTATGAATGGCGGTACAGCGATAAGCTCATACAGCAGCAGCTATCCTGCATTACCATCTGTTTACGATGCAGCAGCAATAACAACCCTCTATCCAATAAATACAAGCAGTACGGTTGTGCCTATGATTAGCGGACCAAGTACCTTTTCTGGGGAGCGGACTTTTCATATGAGCTACAAATCGTTAGAAGCCGGACTTTCATACCATTGGGAAGTTACAGGTATTAGCGGAACGACTTATTATTATGGATATACAGGCTCTGAAAATATTTTTGAGCTGAGCTTATCTCCAGGAAGCTATCAAATAAAATGTTCTGTTTATGGTGGAAAGTACAGTACAACTGGCATAGCAACTAAGAATGTGACCGTTAATTAATACACGATAGCATTTTATATCTTTAAATATTCAAACTCCTGATATTTTTATATCTGGAGTTTGTAGCGAAATAGACTTAGCCCTCGTTTTAGTAGTAAACAAACTAAAAGATATGAAAAGAGCTACCATTCAGTTATTTGTGCTATACGCCGCTATCGCAATTAACTTCTCATGTGCCAAAGACAAAGGCGTTGTTGTTAATATAGAAGATAAAGACCTAACCCAATGTCCTGCAAATTCATCTTGTACTTTCTTATTTAACGAAAATGCAGATATCAACACTGGCGGAAGTCTATTTATGACTGCCGCGGGCAATTACAGGTTATTCCATACAAATATGAGCAGGCCAGGGTATAATATACTTCTTTTTGTTAAGGCGCCAATGAACGGGAGCAATTTTGAGTTGGGGAAAGCAGATGTCTTAGCTGGGCGTGTAAAGCTGATCAGTTCTTGTGTTGCCTGCAATATGATTCCTGTTAAAGAAATTGATGGTTATGTAAAGGGCAAGAATCTTACTCCTGGCAAATCAATTAATAAATCAAAATGGTTATTGGAGATTAAGGTCATTATGGCAAGCGATGTGAATGCATCTTATAGTGATACTGTATTTGTTAAACAATATTTTTATCCAAATTCTACTACTTCTATTTAATTTCCCTTGTTTTCCTGCTTTTGTCATTAATTTGGCAGAAGCAGAATTTATTGTCCGGGTTCATAGTGATAGACCACTTGGTAGGGGATATTCTTTAGATTGGCAGATAATTGGCCAATGCTTAAGTTTTCTGATTGTGGTGTGGGCTCGCAGATTGAATACGTTTTTCCTTTATATACGATGGGCTGACCTACGGGCTTATCAAACTGTACTGCCATTGTGATGTGTGTAGGATAAAGCATAGCGATCATTGGAAGGTTATAAATCTCTTTAACCAGGTAGAAGAATAGAGCAGCCCTATCGTCACAATCACTATATTCTGAAAACAAGGTCTCTTCCGGAGACAGTCTTTTTTCCTTACCAAAGTTCTTATCATCACTTTCATAAAGAAAAGCATACCTGGTAAATCGCATCAGGTAATCAATGCCTTTCTTCTGCTTCATTCCTTTTAGGTTTTTTTTAAGCATTGGAATCAAAGATCCATATGTTTCTTTACTTAAAGGGATATTAAAATAATAGCCAAAGTCTACACCCGGATAATTGGCAAACAACCGTTCTACCTCGGGATTCAATTTAATATTGAAGTGATATACCTTGTGGCGGTAATTAAATTCTATTTTTTTCTCTGTATAATCTTCAGGTTTAAAATCAGGCATCCGGGTTACGATGTAAGAAAAGGGTTCTTTTGATTCGGGAATACTGATCATGTCATGAGGTGGAAATTTATTAAGATCTTCATTTGAATAATCGTGATAATTAAGACACATATATTTCCTGTTCTTAAACATCACGTATGGGATGTCTGAGATGTCTTCATCATTATATACATAGAAAATAATCCGGTTATTAGCTAACGTTAACCTGGCATCGTAGCCAGATTTAACGAGTAAAAACCATTTGTAAAATGTATAGCGTTCGTAGTTTTCTTTTTTCGGGCTAATCTGCTCCGCAGTTTTTCTGATCAACTGATAGTACATCCAATCGTTAAGCTGGTGTTTTTCTTTGTAGTTGGTTAACTGATCAAGGATCTGCCTGTATTTACCGGCATTTACCCGGTTATAACAAGATTTAATATATTCTTCTGAAAATATGTTATTGTGACCTATGAGAATTGTAGAATCGATCTCAAGATTAAAGGTGTCGTTATAAAACTCAAAGCCGATGTTATAGTTCTTATCCTGCCCATAACCATGTATGAAAATTATAGATAAACAGAGCGTACCGAATATTCTTAGCAAACGGCCCATGATTTTATATTTAGTTAATATTAAATATACGTAAATTTTTTGTAAAGCGATAGTTTGTAGATTATAGTTTTAATATTTTAATTGAGGTTTTTTATGGGTATTACATGATATTAGTTTTGTAAATAAAATCAGTTTTTTTATTATTAATGAATTATATTTATCGTTATAGTAAAATATAATTTAATTTATTTTTAATTTAAGTAGTTAAATTGTATTTTTGGATAAATTAAGAGATTATGAATCGATTGGAAACAAGAGTAACAGGTATTGAAAATACAATGTTAATTTTACTCGAACATGTTCAAGGAGTAAGTAATAAGATCGATGCTTTGCGGGGGAACTCAACATCCAGCCTTGAGAACTTTGATCAAAGCTTTGTTGAGATAAACGGTAAGATTGATGCGGTAAATAATAAGGTTGATGCTTTGCGGGGGAACTCAACATCCAGCCTTGAGAACTTTGATCAAAGCTTTGTTGAGATAAACGGTAAGATTGATGCGGTAAATAATAAGGTTGATGCTTTGCGGGGGAACTCAACATCCAGCCTTGAGAAATTTGATCAAAGCTTTGTTGAGATAAACGGTAAGATTGATTCGGTAAATAATAAGGTTGATGCTATGCGGGGGAACTCAACAGCCAGCCTTGAGAACTTTGATCAAAGCTTTGTTGAGATCAATGGTAAGATTGATGCTATGCGGGGGAACTCAACAGCCAGCCTTGAGAACTTTGATCAAAGCTTTATTGAGATCAATGGTAAGATTGATGCATTGCGGGGGAACTCAACAGCCAGCCTTGAAAATATTGAAGATAAACTAACTGACTTAAAAACAGAACTTGTAAAAATTAATGTAGTGACAAATTATGAAGGAATATATAATAACGCACTGAGGATAATTAAAAAAGATTAAATAGAAATAGTAAGATAATTGCTTTTTAACAACTGCTTAACATGATGACCTTAGATTTGCGCTATAAATATTTGGTTAGTATTTATACGTTTAGGTTTAGTTGATAAACAAAAAGCCACGATGGATGTCGTGGCTTTTTCTATTAAAAATTTTTACCAATCTTCTCCAGCATTTCTGGTGGTATGTTTTGCATGTCTACAACAAGAAATCCATCCAGGCAATCTGAAAACTTAGGATCGATGTTGAAGCATATAATCTTTGCATTCAGATTCATGTACTGTCTCAATAATACCGGAATCTTAATGTGTGAGTTCTCAATGTCTGAAATGAGCCCGTCGAGGTCTTTTAATGAATCGCTGCTTTCTATCAAAAGATCCTTATCAATTGCAGAAAGATCTGCTTTAAACTTGTTCTTCGGTTTTACATAATGTGCAAGCTCATAATCAAAGTGGTTCTTAGTGATGTAATCTACAATCAGGGACTTAGAGAATTTTGAAAAGTTATTACTAATGCTAACCGGACCGAACATATACCTATATTGAGGGTTATCCAATAAATATTTCAATATGCCTTTCCACAGCAAGAAGAGTGGAAGTGGTTTTTGCTGATACTCTTTTCTAATCCATGAGCGCCCCAGTTCGATACCCTTTCTTAGTATAGGATAAAAAGGTTCTTTGATCTTAAAAAGTTCGGAAAGATAAAATCCTCTTCTTCCCATGGTATTTAAAATCTCATCTCCTTTTCCAATACGGTACGCACCAACAATGTTCTGAAGGTCCTTATCCCAAATAAAGAGGTGATTATAATAGATGTCATAATTATCGAGATCTATTTTCTTGTTAGTTCCTTCTCCAACCTCTCTGAAGGTGATCTCTCTTAGTCGTCCGATCTCCCGTAAAATATTGGGGATACTTGAAGTAGGCGTAATATATACTTCATAATTCTTTTCCTGCCATACCCTAAATGATTCGAGCTGCTGAACCTCTTGTAAAATTTTATTCCGTTCGGTCTCCTCAATGATCTCTTCGGGCTTTTTCTTTATTTTGAATAAGCTGATCGGGTTAAATAATTTCTTTTCCTCATCCAGTCCGGTTCCCAATGCATATGTTCTTGCCCTTAAAAAGTCAAGCAGCTTATTGGTGTTATTCCGGTAAGAAATGTCTTCAATATGTATTGGCTTCCCAATTCTGACCTTAATTTTTAATCCTTGCTTGTTTAAAAACTCTGAAGGCAGTTTTGCTGTTCTTAGCGTTGGATGTATAAAACTTAGTATATTAAACAGAACGCCGTTGTTTCCATGGAAATAGATCGGTACAACAGGGACCTTAGCTCTGGCAATTAGTTTTCCTACTACAGGATGCCAAAGCCTGTCCGTGATCTCTTGCTTATCTAAACTGAATGTTGAAACCTCTCCGGCAGGAAATATACCAATAGGTGTGCCGCTTTGCAGTAAGTCAAAAGTTGCTTTAAGACCACTTATACTAGAGGAGTGCTGAACGTTTTCAAAGGGGTTAACTGCCACAAAAAATTCACTCAGATTGGGAATCTTTTTGAGGATAAAATTAACCATTACCTTGGCCTCAGGTCTTACAGTACATAATAATTTAACCAGAGCAAGACCCTCTATACCTCCATAAGGATGATTTGCTATGGCAATAAAGCCTCCTGTTTTTGGAATATTTCTAAGGTCATCTTCGTCAAAATCTATGGTAACACCTATTGTTTCCAGGATCTTATCTACAAATTCAAGCCCGTTAAACTGTACGTTTTTAGAAAAAACTTTATTGATATCATTGAGTTTCATCATCTCCATGAGTAAAGCTGCAAGACCGGGTACGCCTAATTTATCTATTTTGGTAGCCTTTGCAAACTCCTGGGTTGTTATGATCTTCATTTATGCTTGTTTTGAACTTTAATTCCACTCAAAAATAAGATTTATATTTTTAAATCCATTAAGTACATCTTTTGTGTGGTAATACGACATTAAAGCATTACTGTTAACTGCTTACAATTATTGATATAAAAAAATGAAAAAGTGGTTAAATGACGCCTTTGGCTTTAGTAAAGCCGAATTTAATGGATTATTGGGTTTACTTGGATTAATTGTGTTGATTGGAACTGTTCCGTATGGTTATAATTTAGTTAAAACTGGAGATACAATCGATGCCAAATCCACGGAGGTGGTAAAGATGTTATTCTTATCTGAAAAAGACGGGATAGCGCATAATAAAATATTGCCTGGCAATGCATATTTGAAAAGAAAGCCAGTCTTGTTTTATTTTGATCCGAATGAAATTGATGCTGATGAATGGCAAATACTGGGTTTATCAGAACGACAGTCTGCATCAATTTTAAAATACCGCGCTAAAGGCGGGCAATTTAGAAAGCCGGAAGATTTAAAGAAAATGTATGTTATTAGTCATGAACTTTATGAGCGTTTGGTACCCTATGTTAGGATTAATGATCAGAGTGAATTAACAAGTGGTTTTGAAAACCCAATTATAAAAGAAAAGGATCAGGATCATCCGTTATCAGTATTAAGAATTATTGAGATCAACGGGGCAGACAGTACGGCATTAGAAGAGATCAGAGGAATTGGGCCGGCATTTGCGCTTCGAATTATGAAGTATAGGGAACGGATTGGTGGTTTCTATAAAAAGGAACAACTTATGGAAGTTTTTGGTCTTGATTCTACGAAATATATGGAGATCAAAGATCAGTTTATTGTCGACGTTTCAAAAATTAAAAAGATCAATGTGAATGAAGCAATGCCTGAAGATTTTAAAAATCATCCGTATATAAGATATAAACAAGTAAATGCACTGATACAATATAGAAAACAACATGGAAATTATATTAATATTGCAGAACTGAACAATGTGGTCATCCTTAGTCCGGAGGTACTGAAGCGTTTAGCCCCTTACCTTACTTTTTAAAAATGATCGAATCAAAGATTAAGCAAACCGTACGCGACGTGAAAGATTTTCCTAAACCTGGGATCATTTTTAAAGACATTACCCCTATACTGAAAGAGCCTTTGCTTTGTGCTGAAATTGTGGAAGCACTGGCATCGCAACTTATAAATATACAGATCGATGTGGTTGCAGGTATTGAAAGCAGAGGTTTTCTATTTGGCCCATCTCTGGCACAACGGTTAAATGTACCTTTTGTACCGATCCGTAAAGCAGGTAAGCTGCCCTATAAAACGATCCGGGAATCTTATGATCTTGAGTATGGAAGTGCTGTTATAGAATGTCATAAAGATGCATTGCTTACCGGACAACGGGTTTTGATTCACGATGATCTTTTGGCAACAGGTGGAACTGTGGTTGCGGCTTCTAAGTTGATTATGCAATTGGGAGCATCGGTTTCGGCTTATTCTTTTATTATTGCGCTGGACTTTCTTAATGGCAGGGACCGGCTTAAATCTTACTCTGACCAGATCTATTCATTGGCCTCTTATTAATCCTGCTTAGACACTTGCCTGGTACAGAATGAGTATCACTAAGCCTAAAGCTATCATTTTTAGAATAAAAATTGATAATTCTGATGTGAAAAATTTATTTGATGATTTAGTTTGCATGGTATTTTGTTTAGCGTGATTAAAATTTTTAGAGTTATTCCATTATTTTAATAAATTGATGTGGATTTTAATTAAACTTGTTACAAAATTACCAAGCTATTTATTTCAGACAACTGAGAAAATACGCAGTTCTGGTTGTTTTATTAAGGCTTAAGAATAAAAATGAAGGTGAAAAATGATTTTGGGGATTATTCTAGGAATTTTATAACAGATATTCCTGCGGAACTTGAAAGTGAGGAAGCATTGTATTACAAAAATACAATTCCAAGATTTCCGGAAGAGGCGGTTTATATTTATTCATTTAAGCAGAATAGAATGGTTTATGCAAGTGGATGGGAAGAAGTTGTAGGATATAGGGATGATGAGATCAATATGCTGGCCATTGTTAATATGTCTGCCCCGGAATTTGCCCCCTTTTCTCATGACCTGAATGATAAGGCACTTCAATTTATTCACAATAAAAGCAAAGATCTGGAGAGATATAGCTTCACTATTGAACTTAAAAAAATCCATAAGAATGGGAGCCAGGTACCTATCATTGCCAGGGTTGGTGTATTTAGTTCTGAAAATGGAAAAATAGATGCTATTATTGGCCGTTTTCAAATCAACCGCAGTTTGATTTTTGGCCGTGTGATGCGTTATGCAGCCTATGGGCCCGAGAAGGAGAAATTTGAAGAAGAACTGAATAAGATCCTATTCAGTCATTTGGCAATATCCAACAAGGAAAAGGAAGCGCTTTCATTGGTTGCCCGGGGATATTCTTTCAAAGAGATTGCCAGCGAATTAAATGTATCACATTCGGCTATTGAAAAAAGGATCATTCCATTGTATAAGCGTTTTGATGTTAAAAGCCTTACTCATCTGGTTAGCTTTGCCTACGATAATTTTATATTACCCCTTTTGGCTATTGTCCAGATTTACTATTTTAATATTTGATTCGGATACACCTATTTGTTTTAATAAAGTTTCCCATTTTTCTTCAAGCTGTTTATTTGGATCTTCGTTACCCATTACCCAAATGATGTTCTTTTCCCGGATGTGTTTGATATTGGATGGGCCGCAATCTAAATTATTGAGCAATTGGTAAAAAAGCTTTGCGGTAAGGATATCATCTTTGATCAGCCCACCCGGGTTAATGTCATCAATTACGAGAATGGATGAATCGCGCCAGGTCCACAGCCCGGATTTTTGCGCTTTCTGATCTTCTTTTTCAAAGAACATACATAGTAGTTTTACTGCGGTAACATAACTGCATGGATTCTTTCTGATAGATGCTTCTGTTGCAATTCCTACAGAAAGTGTTGTTTTTCCACTTCCCTTTGAGCCAAAGAGTAACAAATGCTTTCCCTGGACTGTATTTTCAACAAAATCAATAATGGCCGCTCTATTTGAATCTGTAATGTTCATCTGCCACTGACTTAACCGGTGCTGGAACGGATATTCTGCGTTTTGAAGATACATCTTCGTGGTATACCAATGATAGGCTGGATAAATGATCAGCAATGTCAATATGACCAGCAGGTACGCTGCTATTGACGAGTACCCGCAGATCAGGCTGGCTGTAAAACCACCAATTCCAAAAAAGCAAAGGTCTGTTGCGGTATCGAAAGCTATGTTTCCCCATTCAGGTTTAAAGGTATACTTAATGGAAGATTGTCCCTTTATTGCTGGCTTTAATAAGGGCCATAAAAAGTTGAACAGCTCAAACAGGATCCATATGGACCAGACAATTAGGGATGCCCATAGGGCGGGGGGATTTATGGAGGTTGAAGAAACAAAGATCTTATATAGTATAAAGGTAGGAATGAACCCCAGTGAAAAATGGCCAAACTGATTGGCCATCCAGGAGTAAGTGAGCGTTACGCCACGGTAAGAATCTTTTCCGATTAGGTCTTTTTTCAATTGTTCAAAAATATCTTTCCTGGTAATGAATTTCATGGTTGGTTTGTTGGTTTGAAAAGTAAAACTAAAAAAAAATAGAAAGATTTTCTCAGGTATTTGAGTTAATAAAATCAAGGGGAAAGGTTATTGAACTAAATACCATTTCGTTCTATCTTAAGGCAAATATTTAACTGCTGGTGCTATTGTTTTATTTGTTTATAATTGCTGCAATTCAAGCGAATAAATATGTTAGAAACAATGGACAGTGCATTAGGATATAGCTTCAGCATTTCTGAAAATCAGGAAATGATCAGGAAAATGGTTAAAGATTTTACTGAGAAGAATATTCGTGCTCATGTAATGGAATGGGATGAATCGCAATATTTTCCTGTAGCCGTTTTTAAAAAATTGGGTGAGCTTGGTTTGATGGGCGTTCTTGTTCCGGAAAGCTATGGCGGATCGGGATTAGGGTATCAGGAATATGTGGATGTTATTGTTGAAGTGGCTAAGGTTTGCGGTTCTGTTGGACTTTCTTTAGCGGCACATAATTCATTATGTACGGGTCATATCCTGGCTTTTGCGAATGAAGAGCAGAAGCAAAAATGGCTGCCTAAACTGGCTACTGCAGAATGGATAGGTGCCTGGGGGTTAACTGAAGCCAATACCGGTTCTGACGCTTTACGTATGATGACCACTGCGGTTGCTGATGGAGATGATTATATAATCAATGGGTCTAAAAATTGGATTACCCATGGTAAATCCGGAGATATTGCGGTAGTTATGGTGCGTACCGGAGAGAAAGGTGATTCTAAGGGGATTTCTGCAATTGTCGTAGAACGTGGTACTCCTGGTTTTACTGCCGGCAAAAAGGAAAACAAGCTGGGTATGCGGGCTTCTGAAACTACGGAAATGATCTTCGACAATTGCCGTGTTCCAAAAGAAAATATGCTGGGTAATATTGGTGATGGTTTTAAACAGGCCATGAAGGTGTTGGATGGAGGGAGAATCTCTATTGCGGCTTTATCACTGGGTATTGCGAAGGGCGCTTACGAAGCTGCTTTGGCTTATGCTAAAGAACGTCATCAGTTTGGACAGCCGATTGCGAATTTTCAGGGCATCAGTTTTAAACTGGCCGATATGGCTACAGAGATTGAAGCTGCAGAATTATTGATCCGCCAGGCGGCTGATCTAAAGAACAGAGGTTTACCGATGACCAAAGAATCTGCAATGGCGAAGTACTTCGCGTCGGAGGTTGCAGTAAGATCCTCAACTGAAGCAGTGCAGATCTTTGGAGGCTATGGCTATACAAAAGATTTTCCTGTTGAGAAGTTTTACCGGGACAGCAAACTATGTACGATTGGAGAAGGAACTTCAGAGATCCAGAAGATTGTTATTGCAAGGGAAGTATTAAAGAACTAGGATCGGCAATAAATTAAAACGAATATTCTAACCAAATATAATTAATCCAGAGGCTGTCTTTAAGGCAGTCTCTTTTATTTTGTGTTTAATTGTGATTTATTGTTTTGATTATCAAATGAAAACTTTATCTTTGCAATCCTAAAAACAACGAGAGGAGGTATTTTTACGTTATGATCATTATTAATATTAAAGACGGCGAATCACTTGACAAAGCCCTAAAACGTTTCAAAAAGAAATTTGAAAAAACAGGTGTATTGAGAGAATTACGTAGCCGCCAAGCTTACGAAAAGAAATCTGTAGCTCGTCGTACGCAAGTTAAACATGCAATATACAAGCAAAATATGCAACTAGAGGGTACTATATAAGTATCCAATAGCTTAAATATATTAAAAGCGCCGGCGTTTATGCCGGCGCTTTTTTTTTGAATAAAAAAAATGAACAGTATTAAAATAATGTTTTGTACATTGACTTTTATAGGGCATGGCAAATATTATTTATGGCTGTTGATCAATTTCTAACATATCTGGAACATGAGAAGCGTTACTCTCCGCATACCATTCAATCTTACCGGACAGATCTGACCCAGTTTAGGGACTATCTCCTTCATACCTACGATTTACAGCTTACAGAAGCCAAATACATCCATGTAAGAGACTTTATCGTGTCCCTGATGGATGAACATGTCTCTGAGAGTTCTGTTGGCCGGAAGCTCTCTACGCTCCGCAGTTATTATAAACATTTGATTCGTGGCGGAATACTTACCGGCAATCCAATGGCCCAGGTGAAAGCACCGAAAATACCGAAGCGGCTTCCTGTATTTATTGACGACCAGAAGCTGGACCTGCTGTTGGATTCTACGGAGATCTTTGATGACAGTTTTCCATCTGTAAGGGACAGGCTCGTTATTGAAACGTTATTCGGTACAGGGATGCGTTTGGCAGAACTGTTGTCTGTAAAGGATTCTGACATCAATTTTTACGGGTGCAGTTTAAAGGTTTTGGGTAAAAGAAATAAAGAAAGAATTATTCCAATAGCCGAACCGCTTGCTAATCAGCTAAAAGAGTACATCACATTAAAATCGATGCAAAATTTCGATAACAAAACGGGGGTGTTATTCGTTACAGATAAAGGGGCTGATGCTTATCCCAAATTAATTCACAGAATAGTAACCCGTTATTTGACGTACGTTTCCACACAGGACAAGAAAAGTCCGCATGTATTGCGACATTCTTATGCAACCAGTTTATTAAATAGGGGGGCAGATTTAAATGCAATAAAGGAGCTGCTTGGGCATGCCAGTTTGGCTGCTACACAGGTATACACGCACAATTCAGTAGAAAGACTAAAATCAATATATAAACAAGCCCATCCAAAGGCATAAAACAAGGAGGTAAATATGAAAATTACAGTTCAATCGATCCATTTCACTGCGGACCACAAGTTGTTAGATTTTATCCAGAAGAAAGTAGACAAGCTAGATCAGTATTTTGACCAGATCATCAGTGGTGAGGTCTATTTAAAATTAGAGAATGTAGATGATGAAGCGAATAAGATCAGCGAGATTAAACTGATCGTTCCGGGAGTGACCATGTTTGCAAAAGAGCAATGTAAATCGTTTGAAGAGGCGACCGATTTGGCTATAGAATCCTTAAGAAAACAAATTACAAAACATAAAGATAAGACGAGAGACAAGCTCAGTGAGCACAAAGCTTTGCTGAATGCTGATGAAGTGTCTGATTATTAGACATATATTTATTGCGTTTTTTATAATGAACAGGCGGATTTAAATCCGCCTGTTTTTTTTTGAAAATAATTTTGCGTAGAACATAAATTCTTGTAGATTTGCATTCCGTTTCAGAGAGGGCGTTGCTCGCTAACTAAAACGGAAAGTTCTATGAAAGATTAATATTATAAAATCCATTGCTTTATTTTGGCAATGCATGATATAAGCCTCCTTAGCTCAGCTGGTAGAGCAACTGACTTGTAATCAGTAGGTCATTGGTTCGATCCCGATAGGAGGCTCTTTTTTTGGGGGGATACCAGAGTGGCCAAATGGGACAGACTGTAACTCTGTTGTCGCAAGACTTCGAAGGTTCGAATCCTTCTCCCCCCACAATAAGAAGCGAAAGTAGCTCAGTTGGTAGAGCGATAGCCTTCCAAGCTATAGGTCGCGAGTTCGAACCTCGTCTTTCGCTCAAATAGAAAAAGGTGGGCAGTTCGGCACATAGAGAATTGCAAGCTGAGATTAGCCGAAGTAGCTCAGCGGTAGAGCACTTCCTTGGTAAGGAAGAGGTCGTGGGTTCAAGTCCCATCTTTGGCTCAAAAATAAAGATACTTTGTTAAATCTGTTAACACAGAGAGAACAAGGTTTTTTGTATTGAAAATTGTATCAAAACAATAAATAAATAAAAAGTTAACCTACTAATAAGTATAAAAACATGGCAAAAGAAAAGTTTGACCGCAGCAAGCCGCACTTAAACATCGGCACAATCGGTCACGTTGACCACGGTAAAACAACCTTAACAGCAGCTATCACTAAAGTGTTATCTGATGCTGGTTTATCTGAGGCGCGTTCATTTGATTCGATTGACTCAGCTCCTGAGGAAAAAGAAAGAGGTATCACTATTAATACAGCACACGTTGAGTACTCAACAGCTAACCGTCACTATGCTCACGTTGACTGTCCAGGTCACGCGGATTATGTGAAAAACATGGTTACTGGTGCTGCTCAAATGGATGGAGCTATCATCGTTGTAGCTGCTACAGATGGTCCAATGCCACAAACTCGTGAGCACATTCTATTGGCTCGTCAGGTAGGTGTTCCTTCATTGGTTGTATTCATGAATAAAGTGGATATGGTTGATGATCCTGAATTGCTTGAATTAGTAGAGATGGAAGTTCGTGAATTATTATCATTCTATGAATTCCCTGGTGATGACATTCCAGTTATTCAAGGTTCTGCTTTGGGTGGTTTGAATGGCGATCCAAAATGGGTTGGAAAAATCATGGAATTAATGGATGCTGTAGATAGCTACATTCCAATTCCTCCACGTTTGACTGAACTTCCATTCTTAATGCCTGTTGAAGATGTATTCTCGATTACTGGTCGTGGTACTGTTGCAACTGGTCGTATTGAGCGTGGTGTAATCAACTCAGGAGATCCTGTTGAGATCTTGGGTATGGGTGCTGAAAATCTTAAATCAACTGTTACTGGTGTTGAGATGTTCCGTAAGATCCTTGATTATGGTGAAGCTGGTGATAACGTAGGTCTATTGTTACGTGGTATTGAGAAAACTGATATCCGTCGTGGTATGGTTATCTGCAAACCAGGTTCTGTAACTCCTCACACTGATTTCAAAGCTGAGATCTATGTATTGTCAAAAGCAGAAGGTGGACGTCACACTCCATTCTTTAACAAATACCGGCCACAATTCTATTTCCGTACCACAGACGTTACTGGTGAGATCTCACTAGCTGAAGGAACTGAAATGGTTATGCCAGGTGATAACGTTACGATCACAGTTAAATTGATCAACGCAATCGCAATGGAAAAAGGTCTTCGTTTCGCTATCCGTGAGGGTGGTAGAACAGTAGGAGCTGGTCAGGTAACTGAAATTTTAAAATAGTTCTCCGGTCTCCTTAGGGAACCAGACGTTTTATAAAATAAAGGCAAAGTACTTAGGCTTTATCGGCCTGAGTACTTTGTTTCTAATAACAAATCTGATTCTTGGAAAAGAATTATGAAACACACGGGAATAGTTCAACGGTAGAATAGAGGTCTCCAAAACCTTTGATCAGGGTTCGAATCCTTGTTCCCGTGCAAAAAAATAATTATGGCTAAAGTAGTTCAGTTTATTAAAGAATCGTATGAAGAAATGACCCAGAAGGTTACCTGGCCTACATGGGGAGAATTACAAAATTCTGCGGTGCTGGTTTTGGTAGCTTCTTTTATCATTGCATTGGTTGTATTTGCGATGGATAAGGGCTCTACATTCGTTTTAGATACTTTTTATAAATCACTTTAATTAATAGCTAAATGAACGATCAGTTAAAATGGTATGTAGTTAGAGCTGTTAGCGGAAAAGAAAAGAAAGTAAAACAGTATATCGATTCTGAAATTAGCCGTTTAGGATTTTCACATCTGGTACCTCAGGTATTGATCCCGATGGAGAAATATTATCAGATGAAAGATGGAAAGAAGATTGCAAAAGAGCGCAATTTTTATCCTGGATATGTTTTAATTGAAGCTACATTAGACGGTGAGTTAGAACACATTATTAAGAATGTTAATAGTGTAATCGGCTTTTTAGGCGATAAGGGCGGAAATCCTGTTCCTATGCGTCAGGCTGAAGTTAACCGTATTTTAGGTAAAGTTGATGAGATGAGCCAGCAAAGCGAAACCATGAACGTTGCTTACTATGTTGGAGAGAACATCAAAGTAATGGATGGGCCATTTAATGGTTTCACCGGTGTTATTGAAGAGGTTAACGAAGAGAAAAAGAAATTGAAGGTTATGGTTAAGATCTTTGGAAGGAAAACTCCATTAGAACTTAATTATATGCAGGTTGAAAAGGAATAGAAATATATAAAGATCTTAAATGTTACTTGCTTCCAACATTATAACATTGAGTATTACAAATTAACAAAACAGAAAATGGCAAAAGAAGTCAGTGCACTTGTTAAATTACAGATCAAGGGTGGAGCTGCAAATCCATCGCCACCAGTAGGGCCTGCGTTAGGTGCTAAGGGGGTGAACATCATGGAGTTTTGCAAACAATTCAATGCTCGTACCCAAGATAAGCCCGGTAAAGTATTACCAGTTGTAATTACTGTTTATGCTGACAAGTCTTTCGAATTTATCATCAAAACCCCTCCTGTTGCAATCCAGTTAAAGGATGCGACTAAATTAGCGAGTGGTTCTGCTGAGCCCAACCGTAAGAAAGTTGGTTCGGTGACTTGGGATCAGGTTAAGTCAATTGCTGAAGATAAAATGACTGATTTAAATGCTTTCACTATCGAATCGGCAATGAGTATGGTTGCCGGTACAGCACGCAGTATGGGAATCACCGTTAGCGGTGATGCACCTTGGACAAATTAATTAACAAAAAACAGTTTACAACAGTGGCTAAATTAACAAAAAATCAAAAAAAGGCACATGCTAAACTAGAATCTGGTAAAACGTATTCTTTAAAGGATGCGGCTGCTTTGGTTAAAGAGATCACTACAACTAAATTTGATGCATCGGTTGATATCGATGTTAGTTTAGGTGTAGATCCACGTAAAGCCAATCAAATGGTGCGTGGTATCGCAACTTTACCACACGGAACAGGTAAAACTGTACGTGTATTAGTTCTTTGTACTCCTGATAAGGAAGAAGAGGCTAAAGCAGCAGGAGCAGATTTTGTAGGTTTAGACGAATATGTGTCCAAGATTGAAGGTGGATGGACTGATGTTGACATTATTATCACTACTCCTGCTTGTATGGCAAAAGTAGGTAAACTGGGCCGCGTTTTAGGTCCACGTAACCTAATGCCAAACCCTAAGTCAGGTACTGTAACCAACGAAGTTGGTAAAGCAGTTACTGATGTTAAAGGCGGAAAGATTGATTTTAAGGTTGACAAAAGTGGTATTATACACGCTTCAGTAGGAAAAGTATCATTCCCGGCAGAAAAAATATATGAAAATGCATTAGAAGTACTTCAGGTAATTTCTAAGCTAAAACCATCTGCTGCTAAAGGAACTTATTTTAAGAGCATTCATGTTTCTTCTACAATGAGTCCTGGAATTGCAATCGAAACTAAATCAGTAGCGGGGATCTAATTATGAACAGAGAAGAAAAACACGAAGTAGTTTCGGCTCTTCAAGAGAAGATGCAGGAATTTGGCAATTTTTATATTGCTGATACATCCAGCTTATCTGTTGAGAAAGTAAACAGTATCCGTCGCAAATGTTTTGAAAGCGGGATTGAAATGCAGGTTGCTAAGAACACATTGATCAGAAAAGCGATCGAAGGTTTAGAAGGCGATGCATCAGAGATCTTTGCTGCGCTAAAAGGCCAGTCGGCATTATTATTCTCCACAAGTGGTAACGCTCCGGCGAAACTGATTAAAGCGTTGAGAAAAGGATCTGATAAACCACAGCTTAAAGCAGCTTATATCGATTCATCAGTATATGTTGGTGATAACCATTTAGATGCATTGGTAAGCTTGAAATCAAGAGAAGAGCTTATTGGAGATATCGTTGGCTTATTACAGTCACCAGCTAAAAATGTGATATCAGCATTGAAATCTGGCGGTGGCATTATTGCAGGAATTGTTAAAACTCTTCAAGAAAGAGAAGGTTAAGGAACACCTTATAAGTTCATATTAATAAATTATTTTACGTAAATTTTTAAAAATCTATAAAATGGCAGATTTAAAAGCGTTTGCTGAGCAATTGGTAAACTTGACAGTTAAAGAAGTTAACGAATTGGCTCAAATCTTAAAAGACGAGTATGGTATTGAACCAGCTGCTGCTGCAGTTGCTGTTGCAGGTCCTGCTGGTGATGCTGCTCCTGTAGCTGAAGAAAAAACAACTTTTGATGTAATATTGAAAGAAGCTGGTGGTTCTAAACTAGCAGTTGTTAAATTGGTAAAAGACCTAACTGGTTTAGGTTTGAAAGAAGCTAAAGACTTAGTTGACGGTGCACCGAAAGAATTAAAAACTGGTGTTGCTAAAGACGAAGCAGAAGCTTTGAAAAAACAATTAGAAGAAGCTGGAGCTGTAGTTGAGATTAAGTAATCACTTAATTTTAATCGCACTTTAACCATAGACTCCGACTGTATAGTCGGAGTCTATACCTGTTTATAAACATTTCATCTTGTTTGGTTGGTGGAATTGTTTAACGGCTAACCAAACAAATAGTTTATTCTTAAAGTAAATTAACTTTAGTCCATTGGCAAATAAAGTCGACCAAAGAGTAAATTTTGCACGTAGTAAGCATATCATAGATTACCCAGATTTTCTAGATGTGCAGTTGCAATCATTCAGAGAATTTTTTCAGATCGAAACTACTTCTGATAACCGTCACACTGAGGGTTTATTCAAAGTGTTTGCTGAAAATTTCCCAATCACCGATTCAAGAAACATCTTTGTTCTTGAGTTCCTTGATTATTTTATTGATCCACCGCGTTATGATATACCTGAGTGTATTGACCGTGGATTGACTTATAGTGTTCCATTAAAAGCTAAGCTTAAGCTTTCTTGTAATGATGCTGAACACGAAGATTTTGAAACCATCATTCAAGATGTGTATTTAGGAACCATTCCTTATATGACTCCTAAAGGTACATTTGTGATTAACGGTGCAGAGCGTGTAATTGTTTCTCAATTGCACAGGTCTCCAGGTGTGTTCTTCGGCCAAAGCCGTCACACCAATGGTACCAAGCTTTATTCTGCACGGGTGATTCCTTTCAAAGGATCCTGGATCGAGTTTGCTACTGACGTAAATAACGTCATGTATGCTTACATTGACCGTAAGAAAAAATTCCCGGTTACCACTTTATTGCGTGCTATCGGTTACGATTCTGATAAAGATATCCTTGAGTTGTTCGACCTTGCTGATGAAGTTAAGGTTAGTAAATCAGGATTGAAAAAGTATATCGGTCGTAAACTTGCTGCAAGGGTTTTAAGAAAATGGGTTGAAGATTTTGTGGATGAAGACACCGGTGAGGTTGTTTCCATTGATCGTAACGAAGTGATCTTAGACAGGGATACTGTTTTAGAAGATGACCATATTGATATGATCATTGATGCTGGCGTTAAAACGATCATCTTATCTAAAGATGATGGTGCTAGTCAGGCTGATTATACCATTATTTATAATACATTACAAAAGGATACTTCAAACTCTGAAAAAGAGGCTGTTGAAAACATCTATCGTGCTCTGCGTAACGCAGAACCACCTGATGAGGAAACTGCAAGAGGTATCATTGAGCGTTTGTTCTTCTCGGATAAACGTTATGACTTAGGAGATGTTGGTCGCTACCGCATTAACCGTAAGTTGAAAATGGATACTCCGGATCACGTTAAGGTTTTAACTAAAGCAGATATTATTGCGATCGTTAAATACCTGATCAAACTGATCAACTCTAAAGAAGAAGTGGATGATATTGATCACTTGTCGAACCGTCGTGTTCGTACTGTAGGTGAGCAATTATACGCTCAATTTGGTGTTGGTTTAGCGCGTATGGCCCGTACCATCCGCGAACGTATGAACATTCGTGACAACGAGGTGTTTACCCCAACAGATTTGATCAATGCCCGTACGTTATCGTCGGTTATTAATTCATTCTTTGGTACCAACCAGTTGTCGCAATTTATGGATCAAACGAATCCTCTGGCGGAGATTACGCACAAGCGTCGTCTGTCAGCCTTAGGCCCAGGTGGTCTTTCACGTGAACGTGCCGGTTTTGAGGTGCGTGATGTGCATTACACCCACTATGGTCGTTTGTGTACCATTGAAACACCAGAGGGTCCAAACATTGGTTTGATCTCTTCTCTTTGTGTTCATGCGAAGATCAATAATTTAGGTTTCATTGAAACACCTTACAAAAAAGTTGATAATGGTGTTGTTTCTGTTGATGAGCCTGTAATCTATTTGTCTGCTGAAGATGAAGATGGTAAAACGATTGCTCAGGCTAATGCCGAGTATGACGATAAAGGTAACTTTACTACTCCTCGTGTTAAAGCACGTTATGAGGGTGACTTCCCGATCATTGAGCCTGAGAAATTAGACTTAATGGATGTGGCTCCTAATCAGATTACTTCAATTGCAGCTTCGTTGATCCCTTTCCTTGAGCATGATGATGCGAACAGGGCTTTGATGGGTTCAAACATGCAACGTCAGGCCGTACCTTTATTACGTCCTGAAGCTCCGATCGTTGGTACAGGTTTAGAAGGTCGCGTTGCCCGTGACTCAAGAACGCTGATCAATGCTGAAGGCGATGGTGTTGTTGAATATGTTGATGCGAATGAGATTACCATTAAATATGTACGTAACGATGGAGATCGTTTGGTATCATTTGAAGGTGACAGCAAAACTTATAAATTAATCAAGTTCAAGAAAACCAACCAGAATACTTGTATCAACTTGAAGCCGATCGTTAGAAAAGGCCAGAAAGTGGTAAAAGGACAAGTTCTTTGTGAGGGTTATGCTACCGAAAATGGTGAACTTGCCCTTGGAAGAAATTTAAAGGTTGCTTTCATGCCTTGGCAAGGATATAACTTTGAGGATGCGATCGTAATTAACGAACGTATTGTTCGTGAAGATATCTTTACCTCTTTACACATTGAAGAATTTGAATTGGAAGTACGTGATACGAAACGCGGTGAAGAGGAATTAACTCCTGATATCCCTAACGTTTCTGAAGAAGCTACTAAAGATTTAGATGAGAACGGTATTATCCGTATCGGTGCTGAGGTTAAAGAAGGTGATATCCTGATCGGTAAGATTACTCCTAAAGGAGAGTCTGATCCTTCACCGGAAGAAAAATTACTTCGTGCAATATTTGGTGATAAAGCAGGTGATGTTAAAGATGCATCCTTGAAAACACCTCCATCTATTAAAGGTGTTGTTATTGATACTAAATTGTTCTCAAGAGCTAAGAAAACTACTAAAGCAGAAGAGAAATCTGCAATAGAGAAATTAGACAAGAGATACGATCTGGCAACAACCAACCTTAAAAATGAACTGGTAGATAAACTATTCCAGATTGTGAATGGTAAAACATCTCAGGGTGTTTACAATGTTTACAAGGAGTTGTTGTTCCCTAAAGGAGCTAAGTTTACCCAGAAAAGTTTAACTGATCTGGAATATAACCACATCAATCCATACAAATGGACTACTGATGATGATAAAAATGATCAGATTAAATTATTGCTTCATAACTATGGTATTCGTGTAAACGAAGAACTGGGTGCTTATAAACGCGATAAATTTGCTATTAGTGTAGGTGATGAGCTTCCTTCTGGTATCGTGCAAATGGCTAAAGTTTATGTAGCTAAAAAGCGTAAATTGAAAGTAGGGGATAAAATGGCGGGACGTCACGGTAACAAGGGTATTGTAGCCCGTATTGTACGTGATGAAGATATGCCGTTCCTTGAAGACGGAACGCCTGTTGATATTGTGTTGAACCCACTGGGTGTACCTTCACGTATGAACTTGGGTCAGATCTACGAAACTGTATTGGCTTGGGCCGGTCAGGAATTGGGTGTTAAATTTGCTACCCCGATCTTTGATGGTGCTAAACATTACGAAGTTGAAGACTGGATCGCTAAGGCTGGTTTACCTGCTTCAGGAAGAACTTATTTAAATAATGGCTTAACGGGTGAGAAATTTGACCAGCCAACTACAGTAGGTATTATCTACATGCTGAAACTTGGACACATGGTTGATGATAAGATGCATGCCCGTTCAATCGGACCATACTCATTAATTACACAACAACCATTGGGTGGTAAAGCTCAATTCGGGGGTCAGCGTTTTGGTGAGATGGAGGTTTGGGCATTGGAAGCATTTGGTGCTGCCAATATTCTACAAGAGATCTTAACTGTTAAATCAGATGATGTTATCGGTAGAGCAAAAACTTACGAGGCCATTGTTAAAGGCGAAAACCTTCCTACACCTGGTGTACCGGAATCGTTCAACGTATTGGTACATGAGTTACGCGGATTAGGTTTAGATATTACGTTAGACTAATGTTGAAAGTTATTTTGTTGGCGTGTTTAGAAGCTTGACTGACAAGCACGCCAACTTTTTAAATTTTTCAACTTTCAAACAAAAGAGCTATGTCTTACAAAAAGGATAATAAATTAAAAAGTAATTTCACCTCGATCACCATTAGTTTGGCGTCGCCGGAGGCTATTTTAGAGCGCTCTAGTGGTGAGGTTTTGAAACCTGAGACTATCAATTACCGTACTTACAAACCTGAGCGTGATGGTTTGTTCTGCGAGCGTATTTTTGGTCCTGTGAAAGATTACGAATGCCATTGCGGTAAATACAAGCGTATCCGCTATAAGGGTATTGTTTGTGACCGTTGCGGTGTTGAGGTTACAGAAAAGAAAGTACGCAGAGAGCGTATGGGACACATCAATTTGGTGGTTCCTGTTGCGCACATCTGGTATTTCCGTTCTTTACCAAACAAAATCGGTTATTTATTGGGACTGCCTACAAAAAGGTTAGACCTGATCATCTATTATGAGCGCTATGTTGTTATACAAGCGGGATTAATGTCTGAAGAAGGCATTCAGTATATGGACTTCCTAACGGAAGAAGAATACCTGGATATTCTTGATAAATTGCCTAAAGAGAACCAATACCTTGATGATAAAGACCCTAATAAATTCATCGCTAAAATGGGCGCTGAAGCTTTAGAAGATTTATTGAAACGTATTGACCTGGATACTTTATCATATAACCTTCGTCACCAGGCTGCTAACGAAACTTCACAACAACGTAAGAATGAAGCGTTAAAACGCTTACAGGTTGTTGAGGCTTTCCGTGGTGCAAGAACGCGTATTGAGAATAATCCTGAGTGGATGATCATTAAGATCGTTCCGGTTATTCCACCAGAATTGCGTCCTTTAGTACCATTAGAAGGTGGTCGTTTTGCAACTTCAGATCTAAATGATCTGTACCGTCGTGTAATTATCCGTAACAACCGTTTAAAACGTTTGATCGAGATCAAAGCACCAGAGGTAATTTTACGTAATGAAAAACGGATGTTACAGGAAGCTGTTGACTCGTTATTCGATAATTCACGTAAAGTAAATGCAGTTAAAACTGAAGGTAACCGTGCCCTTAAATCCCTTTCTGATATCCTGAAAGGTAAACAAGGACGTTTCCGTCAGAATTTATTGGGTAAACGTGTGGATTATTCAGCACGTTCCGTAATTGTTGTAGGGCCTAGCCTTAAATTACACGAATGCGGATTACCTAAAGATATGGCTGCTGAGCTTTTCAAACCGTTCATCATTCGCAAGATGATTGAAAGGGGTATTGTTAAGACTGTAAAATCTGCTAAGAAAATTGTTGACCGCAAAGACCCGTTGGTTTGGGATATTCTTGAAAATGTTTTAAAAGGACACCCTGTATTACTGAATCGTGCGCCTACGCTGCACAGGTTAGGTATCCAGTCTTTCCAGCCTAAACTTGTTGAAGGTAAGGCAATCCAATTACACCCATTGGTTTGTACTGCATTTAACGCGGATTTTGACGGTGACCAGATGGCTGTGCATTTACCTTTAGGTCATGCTGCTATTTTGGAAGCCCAGGTATTGATGCTTGCTGCACATAATATTCTAAACCCTGCAAATGGTACTCCAATTACTGTACCGTCTCAGGATATGGTTTTGGGTCTTTATTACATTACTAAAGGCCGCAGAACGGATGAAGGACGTGTAGTTAAAGGTCAGGATTCAGTATTCTATTCTGCTGAAGAGGTGATCATTGCATACAATGAGAAAAGAATTGACCTTCACGCATTCATTAAGGTAAAAGCTAATGTTAAAGGTGATGATGGTATAATTGTAAATAGATTACTTGATACTACGGTTGGACGTGTACTATTTAATCAAATGGTTCCGGAAGAAGTAGGTTATATCAATGAGCTGTTAACCAAAAAATCTTTAAGGGATATTATCGGTGAAGTTGTAAAAATTACCGGTATGGCCCGTGCATCAAGATTCCTTGATGACATTAAAGAATTAGGTTTCCAAATGGCTTTCAGAGGTGGTCTATCATTTAATTTACAGGATGTGAACATCCCTGCTGAGAAACAGGTTCTATTGGAACAAGCTTCTGCAGAGGTTGAAGAGGTGAGGAATAACTATAATATGGGATTCATTACCAACAACGAGCGTTACAACCAGATCATCGATATCTGGACACGTATCAACAATCGTTTAACATCATTTGTAATGAACCAGCTTTCAAACGATAATCAGGGCTTCAACTCTGTGTATATGATGCTTGATTCTGGTGCGCGTGGTTCTAAGGAGCAGATTCGTCAGCTTTGCGGTATGCGTGGTTTGATGGCTAAGCCTCAAAAATCAGGTTCTGGTGGTGAAATTATTGAAAATCCGATCTTATCTAACTTTAAAGAAGGTTTGTCGGTTCTTGAATACTTTATCTCTACTCACGGTGCTCGTAAAGGTTTGGCGGATACAGCGTTAAAAACTGCTGATGCTGGTTACTTAACGCGTCGTTTGCATGACGTAGCACAGGACATGATCGTTAATGCTGCAGATTGCGGTACCTTAAGGGGTATGTATACTACTGCATTGAAAGATAATGAAGATATCGTTGAACCATTATATGACAGAATTTTAGGTCGTATTTCGCTTCATGACGTATTTAATCCATTAGACGGTGCATTATTGGTAGGTGCTGGTAACGACATTGATGAAGAAGTTGCTAAAGCAATTGAAGAATCTCCTTTAGAAGGTATTGAGATCCGTTCGGTGTTAACCTGCGAAAATAAAAGAGGTGTTTGTGCACTGTGTTACGGACGTAACCTTGCAACTGGTAAACGCGTTCAAAAAGGTGAAGCTGTCGGCGTAATTGCTGCTCAGTCAATCGGTGAGCCGGGTACACAATTAACACTACGTACATTCCACGTGGGTGGTACTGCATCCAACATTGCTGCTGAATCTCAGATCATGGCTAAATTTGATGGTATCATCGAATTTGAAAATGTTCGTACCGTAGATAACGCAACTGAAGAAGGTATGAAACAAATCGTTTTAGGCCGTTCAGGTGAGTTTAAAATTGTAGAAGAAGGCACCAATAAGGTGATCATGACCAGTAATATTCCTTACGGTTCATTCTTATATGTTGAGGATGGAGCTAAGATCACTAAGGGTGACAGGATTTGTTCATGGGATCCGTACAACGCGGTTATTATCTCGGAATTTGCCGGTAAAATTGAATTTGATGCGATCGTTGAAGGTGTTACCTTCCGTGAAGAATCAGATGAGCAAACTGGTCACCGTGAAAAAGTAATTATCGATACACGTGATAAAACTAAAAACCCTTCTGTACGGGTTGTAGATAAAAAAGGTGAGTTGATCAGAGGTTATAACATTCCTGTTGGAGCACACATTGCTATTGACGAGAATGAGATGGTTAAAACTGGTCAGATCCTGGTTAAGATTCCTCGTGCTACTGGTAAAACAAGAGATATTACGGGTGGTTTACCACGTGTAACTGAGTTGTTTGAAGCACGTAACCCATCTAACCCTGCTGTAGTAACAGAGATTGATGGTGTGGTAACTTTAGGTGGTGTTAAACGTGGTAATCGTGAGATGACCATCGAATCTAAAGATGGTGAGATCAAGAAATATCTTGTTCCATTGTCTAAGCACATCCTTGTTCAGGATAACGACTTTGTTAAAGCGGGTATGCCTTTGTCTGATGGTTCGATATCTCCTGCAGATATCTTAGCGATTAAAGGTCCGGCTGCCGTTCAGGAATACCTGGTTAACGGTATCCAGGAAGTTTACCGTTTACAGGGTGTGAAGATCAATGATAAACATTTTGAAGTTATTGTTCACCAGATGATGCAGAAAGTGCATATTGAAGATCCGGGAGATACCATATTCTTAGAGAACAACTCTGTAGACCGTTGGGACTTTATGATCGAGAATGATGAGATCTATGACAAAAAAGTTGTAGTTGATGAAGGTGATTCAACCACCGTTAAACCAGGTCAGATTCTTTCTCTGCGTAAATTAAGAGATGAAAATTCTCAGTTAAAACGTAAAGATATGAAACAGATCGAGGTACGTGATGCCAGACCTGCTACAGCAAGTTCAATTTTGCAGGGTATCACCCGTGCATCATTGGGTACGAAATCATTCATTTCTGCTGCATCATTCCAGGAGACAACAAAAGTATTGAACGAAGCAGCTATTGCTGGTAAACGTGACAATATGCTTGGATTGAAAGAAAACGTAATCGTTGGACACTTAATTCCTTCAGGTACTGGTGTACGTGGATATGAGCGGATCATTGTTGGTTCTCAGGAAGAATACGATAAATTATTGGCTTCGAAACAAGAAGAAGTAGAAGCTTAATTTTAAAATACATTTTTCTAAAGTCCCCCTTCTTTTAAAGTCGGGGGACTTTTTTATGCTTGAAATCGCCGAATAGTTTTTAGATTTGTATTATGGAAGAACAAAATCAAGATAATCAATTAAATATTGAGCTTTCTGAAGAGGTAGCTGAAGGGATATTTTCTAACCTGGCAATTATTACCCATTCAAACACTGAATTCGTATTGGATTTTATCCGGGTAATGCCTGGCGTGCCTAAGGCACGGGTTAAATCAAGGATCATACTAACACCTGAGCATACCAAACGATTAGTGACTGCAATGCTGGATAACCTGGAAAAATATGAAGCCATAAACGGCCGTATTAAAACACAGGAAGAGCCTCCAGGTTTCCCTATGAATTTTGGCGGACCTACTGCTCAGGCTTAGTTATTTTCTGGTTGATATAGGTGGTGACAGCATCGATGTCATTGGGTTCAAACCATGCGGTGCTGTCATCTCTTCTAAACCACGTTAGCTGCCTTTTTGCAAATCTCCTGGTATTCTGCTTGATCTTATCGACGGCTTCATTAAGGCCGATCTGGTTGTCCAGATAGGCAAATAACTCAGAATAGCCAACCGTATTTAATGCGTTAAAACTGCGGAAAGACTGCAGGCTTTTAACTTCTTTCAACAATCCTGCTTCCATCATTTGATCGACTCTTAAATTGATTCTTTGGTACAGTTTACTGCGTTCTGTATTTAATCCTATCTTAATGATGTTGAATGGACGCTGTTTTTTACTGTTGGTTAGAAAAGAAGATAATTTTTGTTTGGTAGAAAGAAAGAATTCCAGTCCCCTGATCATACGTTGCGGATTAGACTGGTCTACCTTTTCAAAATACTCAGGATCATAGGTGCTTAATTGCTTACGGATTGGTTCAATGCCCTCTTCTGTAAACAACTTGTTTAGTTTAGCCCTGATCTCCAGATTTGTTTCCGGAAGCTTATCCAAGCCGTTGCAAACCGCATCAATGTATAATCCTGAGCCCCCAACCATAATCAATTGATCTTTTTCACGGAACAATACTTCCATCAGCTTTAATGCTTCAATCTCAAAGTCTCCGGTACTAAAAAGGGTATTTACACTATGGGAATTGATGAAATGGTGTGGTGCTGCTGCCAGTTCTTCCGCAGATGGTTTGGCGGTTCCTATTTCCATTTCCCTAAAAAACTGCCTGGAATCGGCAGAGATGATCTCGGTAGAAAACTGCTTTGCCAATGCGATGGCCAAAGCAGTTTTACCGATGGCCGTAGGGCCTGCAATTACAATTAAAGTTTTATTGGATGCCATGCCAGGCACTAATAATCTTCTTTATATTCTTCGTCTTCGTAGTTGTCGTTATCTGCGAATTCATCGCTATCTTCAGCATCCTCCGTGTCTTCCGTATCCTCACTTTTTTCCTGTGTACTGATACCTCTTCCACCCATTGCTTCCAGCTCTTCACTGTCTTCTGGAACGAAATCTATCTCATTTAAGAAATCGAATTCGGTGGATACGGGATTTGATGAAACGACAACGGATCCCAAATTGTTTTTATCAATTATTTTAGGGGCATCACCTGTACTTTTTACCAGGTAAGGATATTCTATGTTCGGATCAGTTTCTAAAATGATCTTGATCAGCTCAACATGAAAGTCGAACGGACGGTCAAAATTGTAGATATAATAAAATTTCTGATGCGGATCTTCAATAAAGCTGCTCAGCTTTGACTTCTCCATTAAGGCTACACCACGATCGGTTTTTCTCTGGTTAGGTAAATAAGCAATTTCATCTCCTTTTATCCAGTTATCTGTACTCACAAAAAATGATGAAGATTTTTCTGCAGCGTATCCCGTTGAACGGTGTACAGCTTTATGCAAATCTTCAAATGTCTGGGTTGATTTAATATCGATTTCCCTTACTACCTCATCGAAATCTTCGAAACTTATTCTAAATCTATAAATTGCCATTTGAGCTTATTTTCTAGCTATAAAATTAAAAAAATAAAATATACTTTTGAAATGGTATTAATCTGTTGCTGTTGAAATCCCTATTTCCTTTGCCTTTTTCATCATAAACTGTAATGCCTCATCGTAGGTGTTTGTTATTTCACCTTCCAAAATGGCTTCACGGATTGCGTTTTTTAAAAGCCCAACTTCTTTGCCTGCGCTTAGACTAAATATATTCATAATATCCGTGCCGGAAATTGGTGGCTGCCAATTTCTGATCTTATCACGCTCTTCTACATCTTTGAGTTTTTGTTTAACCAGCTCAAAGTTGTTCCTGTACTTTTTAACTTTGTACTCGTTCTTTGTGGTTACATCTGCGTTGCAAAGTAACATCAGGCTTTCGATATCTTCTCCTGCATCAAAGAGCAGCCGCCTTACCGCAGAGTCGGTTACTACTTCCTGTGCCAATACAATAGGCCGCAGATGAAGCTGTACCAGCTTTTGTACGTATTTCATTTTCTCATTAAGTGGCAGTTTCAACTGCCCGAAAATTTGCGGAACCATCCGTGCCCCTTTATCTTCGTGCCCATGAAATGTCCACCCGTGTCCTTCTTCAAAGCGTTTTGTTGCCGGCTTTGCAATGTCATGCAGAATGGCAGCCCAGCGTAGCCAAAGGTCGTCTGTTACCTCACAAATGTTATCCAGTACCTGCAGCGTATGGTAGAAATTATCTTTGTGTCCTTTTCCATTGATGATATCTACTCCATACAGGTTGGCCATTTGGGGAAATATTAAAGTCAGGAGTCCGGTATCAAACAGGTACTTAAAACCTATGGATGGGAGTGGAGAAAGAATGATCTTATTCAATTCATCTGTAACCCGTTCTTTAGAGACAATGGCTATTCTTTCTTTCTGTTTTTTAATTGCGTTTATTGCAGCCTCATCAATATTGAAATTAAGCTGAGATGCAAAACGGATTGCCCGCATCATCCGCAATGGGTCATCAGAAAATGTGATTTCCGGATCAAGCGGGGTACGGATCAATTTATTTTGCAAGTCTGTTTGTCCATTAAATGGATCAACCAGTTTTCCATAATTTTTACTGTTTAAAGATATGGCCAGTGCATTGATGGTAAAATCCCTTCTCAGCTGATCGTCTTCAATGCTTCCGTTTTCTACAATTGGTTTTCTTGAGTCTGAGCGGTAAGACTCTTTTCTGGCACCTACAAATTCAATTTCAAGGTCCTGAAATTTCAGCATCGCTGTTCCAAAGTTTTTGAAAACGGCAACCTTTGCTTTAAGTTCCCTGCCCGCTAATTCTGCGAATTCAATGCCATTTCCCAACACCACAATATCGATATCTTTTGATGGCCTCTGCAAGAATATATCGCGAACATAGCCGCCAATTACATAGGCTTCAATGTTGTGCTGATTTGCTATAGCCGCAAGAACCTTAAAAACAGGATTTTGTAAATGTCTTTCCATTGATGATCTGCAAAAGTAGTAAAACTTACCTTCTAATAAAGGAAAATTGACCGCCCGGTGCTAATTTCATTATGGTTGATGGCTTTTTGTCAGACCGGAGTTCCTGCTCAAAGTCTACCACAAGATCTACTGCTTCTTTAATCTCATCACTGATCTTATCAAAATATGCCGGGGTAGGTTCTCCGGATAAGTTTGCTGATGTTGAAGTAATCGGCTTCCGGAATCTTTGAATCAGCTGCTGGCAAAATTCATGCTTTACAACTCTGATTCCAACACTTCCATCTTCGTGGACTACATTTTTTGCCAGGTTCTTAGCTCCTGAAAATATGATGGTTAGTGGGTTTTCAGCGTACTCAATCAGATCATATGCCACATCAGGTACTTCTGATACATAACTCTGTAATTTAGAATCATTGTCTAATAGTATGATAAAGCTTTTATCGGATGCACGGCCCTTGATGGCATTGATCTTTTCTACTGCTGCTTCATTGGTTGCATCGCAGCCCAGGCCCCAAACCGTGTCTGTAGGGTAAAGGATTACCCCGCCGTCTTTTAATACGTCGAGCGCTTTTTGAATTTCAGTTTTTAGCATAAGATTTAATTCTTGGAAGTACGTTGAGAACGTCGAGAACGTTGAGGTCGTGTAGAAAGCTGGGCGTCATTAGAGTGTTGAGAACGATGCAATTTTAAAACATCCGTATATAGTCCCATCATTTCTTTACTAATAATTTCTGTATTGAACCTTTGAACATAATCTTTACCTTTTTCTATCATTTCTTTTTGGACCTTTGGATGGTCTAAGATATGATTTATTGCTTTTGCGAAGCCATTATGATCGAATGGAGAAACATAACTGCTGTACTTACCTCCGGCTTCTTCGAGGCAAGATCCTGTGGCCGCTACTACCGGAACATGGGCATATAGTGCTTCTATTACGGGAATGCCAAATCCTTCATAAACGGATGGGTAAACAAATACAGCTGCCATTTGGTAAATAGATGGCAACTCATTAAATGGAATATCCTGCAGAAAAATAATTCGTGGTCTTAAATTGAGTTTATCGATTTCCTGATTTACCAGATCTGCATATTTTGTTTTTCTGCCTACTACTACCAACACATGGTCTTCATTGATCTGTTTCAATGCTTTGACCAATGTTAACAGATTTTTCCTGGTTTCTATGGTACCTACATTCAGGATGTATTTTTCAGGAAGCTGGTATTTTAGTCGAACTGATTCTTTCAACTGATCTGTTGACGCGATCTTAAAGCTATCATCGCAGCTTTGGTATATCACCTCAATCTTTTCCGGATCAATATTAAAGTGCTCTATAATGTCATTTTTAGTTTGCTCACTGATTGCTACGATCCGGTTGGAATTTTTACAGGCATATCTAAATTTCAGGTTATAGATAAAGCGGTCTATACGGCCGAAATATTGTGGGAATTTTAGAAAGATGAGATCGTGAATGGTAACTACACTTGGGATTCCAGATTTATGGATACCCAGAGGGATTTCGTGGCTTAAACCATGAAAGAGGTCAATGTTGTCTTTTAATAATTGCTTTTTTATGCCTGAAGTCCGCCAGAATAATCCGGGGACATTTGGCAATTCAGTCAGGATATTTGGAATGCTTAAAAAACGATTGATCTGTGGATGGTTCTTAATTTTGGGCGTATATACAAAATATCGGTTTTGAGGGAAAAATCCGGCAAGCTGTGCAATTAACGAACGGCTGTAATTGCCAAGTCCTGTTAAATTGTTTGCTGCTCTTTTTCCATCAAAACCAATATTCATTTTTATTATACGGCTACATTATTTTCTCTTAATGCATCATTAAGGGATGTTTTTTTATCTGTAGATTCTTTACGTTTTCCAATGATCAGCGCACAAGGAACCTGGTATTCGCCTGCCGGAAACTTTTTGGCATAGCTTCCGGGAATTACCACTGAACGTGCAGGAACGATTCCTCTATATTCTACTGGGCTGCTTCCGGTAACATCAATGATCTTAGTTGATGCGGTAAGTACTACATTAGCACCGAGAACGGCTTCTTTTTCAACTCTTACTCCTTCTACTACAATCGCTCTTGAACCGATAAAGCAGTTGTCTTCAATAATAACCGGTGCTGCCTGAATGGGTTCTAAAACACCACCGATACCTACACCACCACTTAAATGTACGTGTTTACCAATTTGTGCACATGAACCTACAGTTGCCCAGGTATCTACCATGGTACCTTCATCAACATAAGCACCAATATTTACATAAGAAGGCATCAGGATTACGCCTTTAGCCAAATAAGCACCATAACGTGCTATACCATGAGGAACTACACGTACACCTATTTCTTTATAATTGGTTTTAAGCTTCATTTTGTCATGAAATACAAATGGGCCAACCTCAATTTCTTTCATTTGTCTGATTGGGAAATAAAGGATCACAGCTTTTTTGATCCATTCGTTTATTCCCCATGAATTTAGAACAGGTTCTGCTACGCGCAATTCACCTTTATCTAATTGCATAATTACAGTTTCAATTGCTTCGCAATGTTCTGTGTATTCTAATAAAGTTCTATCTTCCCAAGCGGCTTCTACTAACTTTTTTAATTCTGCTATCATGTTATTTTTTAATTTTTGACAAAATAAATCAATTTTATGTATTGAGCGTTGTTTTGTTGTGTATTTTTGATTTTTTATGGCTGAACAGGAAAAATTAAGGATCGATAAGTACTTATGGGCTATACGCTTATTTAAGACCAGAAGTTTGGCTACTGAAGCCTGTAAAGCGGGTAGGGTTAAATTTAACGGGCAGAATCTTAAACCTTCTGCTATTGTAAAGCTTGGTGATGTTTACCAGGTATCCAGAGGAATAGAAAAAAAGATCATTGAAGTGGTTGAGTTTTCGTATAACAGAACCGAATCCAAGATTGCAGTTACAAAATATAAAGACATTACACCGGTTGAAGAAACCCATGCTTTTAAATCTATGTTCCATGCCCCGGTATTAAAAAGAGACCGTGGTGCTGGCCGGCCAACAAAGAGAGACCGCAGGGAGATTGATGATCTGACCGATACCATGTTCGATGAGGATAAGACAGGTGGGGGTAAGAACGATGAGAAAAAGAAAGAAGGTTAGGACTTTAATATTCTCATCCTATAGGCTTGCATTGCTGTATTTCCCAATTTTTTAATCAGCTGGTAATTGGCAACTGCTCCAACTGCTGAGCCTACTACGGGCAGAAGCTGTGCAAGTTTGGCCAGATCAATATAATCCCTGTACTCTTGCTGAAGTGTTTTCCAGTCAAAATTATCTGAATTATCCGGAAGAATGTGCAATTTATCTTCCCAATCTTCGATGTGCAGAAATACCTTTGATGCCCCCTTTTTACTTGAAAATGCCAGTTGAAAAATATAAAGGATGTATAATCTCTCTGAGAAATTCTTAACGTCAAAACCATACAACGATGCAATTTCGAAAAGCAGTTTAATCTTGATGGCTATTAGTACCGGAAAATCTGCCATGCTCAACAAAAAACCTCCTGCACCCGTAATCCCGCCTTCTGCCGCACCTGTTTTACAATAGAAATCAATCTTTTCTTTAACAAGTGCTTCTCTATGTATGAGGCTCATTTCTAAGGGTGGTATGTCTGAAGTCGTATACTTTGAGCCATAAAGAACACCTTTGATCATTGTTTTGATTGTTGCAGTGATTGCTGTATGTACTTTGTCTGGAATGTAGCTGTTGATCTTTTTTTGAATATTATCAGTTACCTTACTAAAAACAGATGGTTTTTTCAGTATATCCCTTTTCCAAAATTCCAGTTCTATCCGTATCGTTTCTTCGTAACTCATGATTTTATATTAGGGTAAATAGTCAGGTAAGCGTTTATAAGTACAATTATTTAACGTTTTATAATCACTTGAAGTAATGAATTAGTAATATACCAATGGCTTAAAAGTACCAATGAGTTGGTGATATAATTAACCAGATCTTACTGAAATAGATCAATCATAATTTAAAAGTTCAACTGCATAAAATGGAATTGAATATTTAAATATAATATTTTTTTATTGGCAATAAAACTATATATTTAGTTTTTGAATAGCGAACTTAACCTGTTGATTATGAAATGTTTTAAAAAACTCACTTTTGTGCTGTTCTTAGCAGCATCTATATCTGCTTCTGCGCAGAATGTCAAATTTATGGAAGCTGCCCCTGCAGCTGGAAAGCCAGTAAAGTTTAGTTACGATCCGAAAGGAACAAAGTTAGAGGGAAAGGATGATATTACATGTTTAGTCTATACTTTTGCTTCAACTCAGTTGTCGACTACGGTCCCTAAGCTAGTTAAAGATGGATCTGTTTTTAGTTCAGAAATACCAACAACAGATAGTACAAGCATGGTTGTTTTGATGTTCAAATCTGGTGATGTTGCAGATGATAACCCACAAGGATACTATGTAAAGCTTTCCAAAGGAGGCGTGATCCCCGCTTCAGCGTATGTAAGCGAGGGGTATCTGTTAGGAAGCATTGCAACATATCTTGGAATGAAGGCTGATGATCAGAAGGCACTGGCATCTTATGAAAAGTCTTTTGAAATAGATCCTGCATCAAAAGACAAATCCATTTATAATTACCTGGCTGTAAAATATAAAATTGATGCAGTTTCAGGAACACAATCGATCAATGATTACCTCAGCCTGATCTCCAAGAAATCTCTACCTGCAGAGATTGATTTAATGACGGCTTCAAATTTATACATGCTTTTAAAGAAAAAGTCTGAAGCCGACTCTATGAAAAACATAGTGGTATCTAAATATCCAACGGGTACTTATGCTTTTTCATTAGATTATTCTGCTATTGCCAGTCAAAAGGATCCTGCAGCAATGGAAGAGAAATTATTGGCACTGGTTAAGAAATATGGGCTGGACTTAGACAAAGAAGCCGATATGAAAAAGATATCTTATGTGTATAACATGATGGTGACTAATTATGGGCAGACAAAGAACATCAGCAAATTCGAAGAATATGCTTCGAAAATAAAAGATAAATCCAGTCTTGCAGCTGCCTACAATAGCGTGGCCTGGATTCTTGCAGAAAGGAATGAAGAGGTTGCGTTTGCTGCAGGTATTTCTAAAAAATCATTAGACCTGGTAGAAGCAGCGAAGGCAGATGCAGTTCCTGCCAATGCCGGTTCCAAAGCGCAATATATTCAAGTTTTAAACCGGAATTATATTATGTATGCGGATACTTACGCATTGTTGCTCCACCATCTTGGTAAAGATAAAGAAGCTGTAATTTACCAGGAAAAAGCAATTGACGCGATGGATATTCCAGGCAATGAGCGGTATGTCATGTACCTTGACCTTGCAGGCGATAAAGAAAAAGCATTTACGGTAGCTTCAAAATTCCTTAAAGAAGGCCAGGGTACTGATGCAATGCGCGAACGGTTAAAGTCGTTGTATGCAGGAAAGAAATTAAAAGAACCGTATGCTGTATTTTTGGCCAACCTTGAAAAAGAAGCGAAAGCAAAAGAGCAGGCAGAATGGGCAAAGAAGATGATCAGTGTTCCTGCACCTGCTTTTTCATTGGTAAATTTGAAAGGCGAGACAGTCAGCCTGGCCAGCCTGAAGGGTAAAGTAGTTATATTAGATTACTGGGCTACCTGGTGTGGTCCATGTGTAGCCTCATTTCCAGGTATGCAAAAGGCAGTAAACAAATATGCCAGCAACCCTAACGTGGTATTCTTATTTATAAATACCTCGCAGCGCGAGACCAACAGGGAGGAATTGGTGAAGAAATTTATGGCAGATACAAAGTATACTTTCAACGTTTTACTGGATACTAAAAACAAAGAAAATCCAAATTTATTTGATGTCATCACGGCATATAAAGTGGAAGGGATACCAACCAAGTTTGTTATTGATGGTGATGGTGTGATCCGTTTTAAAGCGGTGGGTTTTTCTGGCAGTGCCGATGCAGTTGTAACAGAACTGGATGCAATGATCAGTATGGCATCAGCCAAATCTGCGGGAAGTAAATAGCATGTTCCGACTTTAAAGCACACTAAAATATCAAAAAAAATAGCCTGTATCGTCACAATACAGGCTATTTTTTTGATTGGTATATTAAGCTTATTTTTTATAACCTGCATTCAGGCCGGTAATTACTTCACTGGTAATATCAAGGCTTTCATCAGCAAATAAGATAGAGCTGTTTCCTTTAGAATAGGTTAATACCATTTTGAACCCTTTTTTCTTGGCATATTCTTTTAGATAGTCGGCAACTGCATCGTACAATTTTTTCTGCTCTGTAGCTTGTTCGTTTTGAAGTGCTGCACCTGCATTTTGCTCATATGTTTTAAGCTCTTGTCCTTTACGGTTTAATCTTTCTTCAGTAGCTGCTCTCTGATCTGCGGGTAATGTATTTGCTTGCTGCTGGTATTGAGCAACCTCGCGCTGAAAAGCCTGACTTTTAGCTGCCATATCTGCCTGGGCAGCTTTGGCTTTAGTTTCCAGTTTAGCGGTCATATCTTTAAAATACTCATATTTAGTTAACAATGAGTCTGAGTTTACATAAACTATTTTCTCATCACTGCTTACTGGAGCTGATCCGGTTTTTGCGGGTGTTGTGCCTTTTTCATCTTTGTTTTGGCAAGATGCCATTACGGAAACTATGGCTACTGCAGCAGCAATGCCGCTTAATTTTTTAGTTATTTTCATTCTTTAATTAGTTTTTCTTCTTATAAGTCCATTCGGGTTACTGAACTTTTATACCCTTATGAGTTGTAAATTTCAACAAATATAAAATTTCAAATTTAGTATCCTAAATAACTGGATTTATTCGGTAGTTTTTTGGGTTATTTTACTCAAATAGTTATCCACATATGCCGTTAATTGGCCATAATTGGTTAAATTTGAATCTAATTGTTTTAATAAAAATTATGAGCGAAGAACAGGATTCAAAGTCAAATTATTCGGCAGATAATATACAGGTATTAGAAGGTTTGGAAGCGGTGCGTAAGCGCCCTTCAATGTATATAGGAGATACCGGAGTAAAAGGCTTACACCACTTAGTTTACGAAGTTGTAGATAATTCTATTGATGAGGCATTGGCAGGACACGCCGATACCATATATGTAAATATTCTAAAAGATAACTCAATAAGGGTTGAAGATAATGGCCGTGGTATCCCAACAGGGATCAATACCAAGGAGCAAAAATCAGCATTAGAAATTGTAATGACCGTGCTTCATGCCGGTGGTAAATTTGATAAGGATACCTATAAAGTTTCCGGAGGTTTACACGGGGTTGGGGTAAGTTGCGTAAATGCACTATCCACCCATTTAAGGGCAGAAGTACACCGTGAAGGAAAGATCTGGGTACAGGAATATAACATTGGTAAACCACTGTATGAAGTTAAATCTATCGGCGAAACCGATAAGCGTGGTACTATTGTTACGTTTACACCAGATGCGACGATCTTTACCCAAACTACTGAGTACCGTTATGATACCCTTGCCGCGAGGTTAAGAGAACTTTCTTTTTTAAATAAAGGGATTAAATTAACGCTGACTGATGAACGTGAAGAAAATGAAGACGGTACATTCTTAACCGAGTTGTTCCATTCTCAAGGTGGTTTAAAAGAGTTTGTTCAGTTTTTGGATGGTAACCGTCCGTCACTGATTGAAGAGCCGATCTATGTAGAAGGAATTAAAAACGGCGTTCCCGTTGAACTTGCGCTTCAATACAATGATAGTTATGCAGAGAATGTACATTCTTATGTGAACAACATCAATACACATGAAGGTGGTACACACATTGCTGGTTTTAGAAGAGGTTTAACGCGGACATTAAAAGCTTATGCTGATAAGTCCGGCTTGCTTAAAAACGTTAAGTTTGAGATTACCGGTGATGACTTCCGAGAAGGACTTACGGCTGTTGTATCTGTTAAAGTACAGGAGCCTCAGTTTGAAGGGCAGACTAAAACTAAACTGGGTAATACTGAGGTAATGGGTGCGGTAGATATCGCCGTTGGTGAAGCTTTAAATAATTACTTGGAAGAAAATCCAAGAGAAGCTAAACTGATCATCAATAAAGTGATCTTAGCTGCTACTGCACGTGCAGCGGCCCGTAAGGCCCGTGAAATGGTGCAGCGTAAAAGTATTATGGGTGGTTCGGGTTTGCCTGGTAAACTTTCTGATTGTTCAGACAGTGATCCGGAAAAATGCGAGTTATACCTGGTGGAGGGAGATTCCGCAGGTGGTACTGCTAAACAAGGAAGAGATCGTAATTTTCAGGCCATACTTCCTTTGAAAGGTAAGATCCTGAATGTAGAGAAAGCTATGGAGCATAAGATCTACGAAAATGATGAGATCAAGAATATGTTTACCGCTCTTGGCGTAAGTATAGGAACTCCTGAGGATGATAAAGCCTTGAACATTACTAAGCTTCGTTACCACAAGGTAGTAATCATGACGGATGCGGATATTGATGGGTCACACATCACTACCCTGATCCTTACGTTCTTCTTCAGGTATATGAAAGCATTGATTGAAGCGGGATATGTGTATATCGCTGCTCCGCCATTGTACCAGGTTAAAAAAGGTAAAGAATTTGAATATTGCTGGAACGATGTGCAGCGCGATGCGGCTGTTCAGCGTTTAAAAGGAGCAGGTAAAGAAGAAAGCGTACATATTCAACGTTATAAAGGTTTGGGTGAAATGAATGCCGAGCAATTATGGGACACTACGTTAAACCCGGCAACGCGTACACTTATGCAGGCTACCATTGAAAATGCAGCAGAATGTGATCATACATTCTCTATGTTAATGGGTGATGATGTTGCTCCAAGAAGGGATTTCATTGAAAGAAATGCAAAATATGCAAAGATTGACGCTTAGTTGATCTTTTTGAATATTATTAAAAGAGTCTGTTCAGAAATGATCAGACTCTTTTGTATTTATTAGTTCTTCCTGATCGATATAGAGAAAAAGAGGGGGTCATTCTGCGTACAAATAGAGCTTCATTTTCTTGTAATTGATTACGGCGTCATACTTTAACAGAATATCACTGCCAATTATTCCTTTGATTTCAGGATGCCCAAGTGATCCATAGGTTTGGTTAACACTTTCCAGGTCGAGAGCAACAGTTTCATAATCTGTTAATGCCAGGCGTCCTATTTTAAGTTTGGGAATTACCGCTTGTAAAGTTGTTGCCGTAGAAAATAAGGTAGTGGCCTGACTCTCTTCACTATATTCAACTTCCGATAAATGTGTTTTGATAAAGGCCATGTCAAACACAGATCTGGACGCACCGGTATCCAATACGACAAGAATTTTTTGTCTGAAAACGACAATTTCCACCAAAAGGTGGAAACCGTCGTCCTGTAAATTTATTAAGATTATAGGAACATTGATTGTCCTCATTTATACCAGTTTCATTTCTGCAAGTACCGCATTCATTGCGCGAACGGCGTCGGCACTTTTGTTAAAAGAAGCTTGCTCGCTCTCATTCAGTTTGTAATCGATTATCGTTTCCCAGCCATTTCGGCCTACAATAACCGGTACACCCAAACAAATATCAGATTGTCCGTACTCTCCTTCCAGAGAAACACAGCAGGTAAATAATTTCTTTTCATCCCTAACAATGCTTTCTACTAAGGCAGCTCCGGCAGCTCCTGGTGCATACCATGCGGAAGTACCAAGAAGTCCGGTTAGGGTAGCCCCGCCAACCATTGTATCTGCAGCAACCTTGTCCAGGGTTTCCTGATCCAGTAATTCTGTTACCGGTAAGCTTTGATAGGTAGCATAGCGTGTAAGCGGAATCATGGTTGTATCGCCATGTCCGCCAATAACAAATCCCTGAAGGTCGTTAGAATTGCAATTTAATGCAACGCTCAGATAGTATTTAAAGCGGGCGCTGTCTAATGTGCCACCCATTCCAATAATCCTGTTCTTTGGTAATCCTAATGATTTTAAAGCAAGATAGGTCATGGTATCCATTGGATTGCTAATTACAATAATAATCGCATCCGGAGAGTATTTTAAGATGTTCTCAGCAACTCCCTTAACAATGCCAGCGTTAATACCGATCAGTTCTTCACGCGTCATTCCTGGTTTACGTGGCAGCCCAGAAGTGATTACCGCAACAGCAGAGCCTGCAGTTTGACTATAGTCATTGGTAACACCTTTTATTTTTGTATCGAAGCCCAATAAGGTGGCTGTTTGCATCATGTCAATTGCTTTACCTTCGGCAAAACCTTCTTTAATGTCTAATAGAATAAGTTCTTCAGCTAGTTCTTTTCTGGCAATATTATCTGCGCAGGTGGCGCCAACTGCTCCTGCACCAACAACCGTTATTTTCATTCGTTATATTTTAAATGGTTATGAAGCTACTGTAAAATGTTTTCATTAAAAGTAGGAATTATAATCTGTCAGACATAATAAAAAAGCCATTAACTACTTCTGCGTTTAGCTCCATTTTTAAGCATCTTTATTTTCGAAGGTATAAATTAAGGTTAGTTTTTAAAATGCTTTTAAAAACTTTATTCCGGATTGGTGGTTTTATGATAAAGAATTTACATTTGCTGAACAGCAGATTAACACAGGAGTTTATGGATAATACACCGGTAAGTAAAGTTGACATTATGTCTTATGCAGGGAAATGGTATTCATTGTATTCTATACCAACCCTGATGGATAAGCACTGGAGGCAAACTGTTGAAACCTATGTAATCCATCCCGACGGTTATTATGCTGTATTTACAACCTATCGTGCTGCTGGTGATGAAGACCGAAAGTATATCCGTTCAAAATTATTTGTAGTCCGCGGAACAAATAACGCCGAATTAAAAGCCCAATTCTTATGGCCATTTAAAGCAGATTATTGGGTAATTGAACTTGCAGAAGATTATTCTTATGTTGTAGTGGGCCATCCAAAACATAAATATCTTTTTATCATGTCACGTAAACCAGGGCTACCAGATTCACTTTTGGAAGAAATTATAGATAGGTGCCATAAAAAGGGTTATGATACATCTAAACTGGTTTCTCAGGAACATATAATGGCTCCTGCCGCAGAGAAAGTAATGGCTTTGTCAGCTTCTAAAATTTAAAATTCAAACCGAAATAGCCCGCAAATTTCCGTATTTTTGATTGATCATTTTGATTTCTGAAACGATCAATTTTAATAACTTCCTATGTATTTGATTTTTGATACTGAAACTACGGGTTTGCCACGCAATTGGAATGCGCCAATTACGGATACCGATAACTGGCCCCGGTGTATACAGATTGCCTGGCAGCTCCATGATGAATTCGGAAATCTAATAGAAAACCAGGATTACCTGGTAAAACCAGAAGGGTTTAATATTCCGTATGATGCAGAACGGATCCATGGAATATCAACCGAGCTGGCAGAGGAACAAGGTATCGGACTGATTGAAGTTTTAGAGAAATTCAACGGTGCATTGTCAAAGGCTAAATTCATTGTAGGCCAGAATCTGGGTTTCGATGTAAACATTATGGGTTGTGAACTTCACCGGATGGGTATTGACAGTTCACTTTCCAGGATGCCTGTTTTAGATACCTGTACAGAGGTTACTGCAGAAATGCTTCGTTTACCTGGAGGAAGGGGGGGTAAGTTTAAACTGCCAAACCTGACAGAGCTTCATCAATACCTTTTTGGAGAACCTTTTGCCGAAGCCCACAATGCTACGGCCGATGTAGAAGCAACTACGCGTTGTTTTCTGCAGCTTTTAAAGATTGATGCTTTTAAACCGGAACAGCTGCAGGCTGATCCGGATTATATCCGTCAGTACAAAGAAAGAAACCCAGGGATAATTCCTACGGCCGGCTTAAGACATGTTAATCTTAAAGCAGCATCTGATGACATCCGTAAACGGCTTCAAAGAACGGATAGTAAGCTTTCCAAACAGGTTATCGATGGCAATAAGGAGGAACTTAAGGAAGCTACTTTTGTACATTTACACAACCATACCCAGTTTTCCGTATTACAATCTACCATTAATATTCCTGATTTAATCAAAGCTGCGGCTTCTTATAAAATGCCTGCTGTAGCCATGACAGATCATGCCAATATGATGGGTGCCTTTCATTTTGTAAGCCAGGTATTAAACTACAACAAAGGAGCTGAAGCTAAAAATGCTGCGGCTATTGAAAGCGGTGCTGAAGCAACAGAGGTCATTATGAAACCCATTGTTGGCTGTGAGTTTTTTGTTTGCGATGACCATGAAGATAAAAAGCGGAAGGATAATGGGTATCAGGTTGTTTTACTGGCTAAAAACAAGAACGGTTACCATAACCTGGCAAAAATGTCATCCATTGCATATACCAAAGGATTTTATTATGTGCCAAGAATAGACCGGAATGTGATCGCGCAGTATAAAGAGGATATTATTATTTTATCCGGAAACCTTTACGGTGAAATTTCCAGCAAACTCCTTAATATGGGTGAGCGGCAGGCTGAAGATGCATTGTTGTGGTGGAAATCGGAATTTGGAGACGATTTTTACATCGAGCTGATGCGTCACAATCAGGACGATGAAAATATTGTAAATGCGTCACTCATCTCATTGGCAAAAAGAAATGAGGTTAAACTGGTTGCTACGAACAACACATATTATATCAATAAAAAAGATGCCAATGCCCACGATATTTTACTTTGTGTAAAAGATGGTGAAAAACAGGCTACGCAAATAGGCCGAGGGCGTGGTTACCGGTATGGTTTACCCAACCAGGAATACTATTTTAAATCGCCCGATGAGATGAAAGCCTTGTTTGCTGATCTTCCTGAGGCCATTATAAACATCCAGTCTATTGTTGATAAAATAGAAATCTATAAGCTTGCCCGTGAAGTGCTCCTTCCTAAATTTGATATTCCGGAAGAATTCCTGGTTGCAGAAGATGAAGGCGACGGCGGCAAGCGTGGAGAGAATAAATTTTTACGTCACCTTACTTACGTGGGTGCAAAGAAGAGATATGGCGAATTAACAAACGAGATTACAGAGCGCTTAGACTTTGAGCTTCAGACCATAGAAAAGACCGGGTACCCGGGTTACTTCCTGATTGTTCAGGATTTTATCCGTGAAGCCAGGAACCTGGATGTTTCTGTAGGTCCGGGCCGTGGTTCTGCTGCCGGGTCTGTTGTGGCGTATTGTTTATGGATCACCAATATAGACCCAATTAAATATGACCTGCTTTTTGAGCGTTTCCTAAATCCGGATCGGGTATCCATGCCCGATATTGATATCGACTTTGACGATGAGGGCCGTGGTCGTGTAATGGATTATGTAATCAAAAAGTACGGTTCAAATCAGGTGGCACAGATCATCACCTATGGTACCATGGCAGCTAAATCATCCATTAGGGACACGGCACGTGTATTGGACCTGCCGCTTTTTGAAGCAGATAAAATTGCGAAGCTGATCCCTAACATGAAGCTTGCCAAGATTTTCAACCTGGACGAAAAGACACTGAAAGGTGCTTTACGGGCAGACGAATATGAGAAGGTCCTGGAATTAAAGATACTGGCAGACGCAAAAAACCTGAGCGCTGAAACCATATTACAGGCACAGATCCTTGAAGGTTCTTTACGGAATACCGGGATTCATGCCTGTGGTGTAATCATTACGCCAAGTGACATTACTAATTTTGTACCAGTTGCTACTGCCAAAGATTCAGACCTCTATGTTACCCAGTTTGACAACTCGGTTGTAGAGAGTGCCGGTTTGTTAAAAATGGACTTTTTAGGGTTAAAAACATTGACCCTGATCAAGGATACCGTTAAGTTAGTTAAACATGGACATGGTATAGACCTTGATCCGGATGCTTTTCCAATTGATGATGTAAAAACCTATGAGTTATTCCAGCGGGGAGAAACCATTGGGATCTTTCAGTATGAGAGTAACGGGATGCAGAAATACATGAAGGAACTTAAGCCTACTGTATTTGGCGATTTGATTGCAATGAACGCACTGTATCGTCCCGGCCCTTTGGAGTATATACCAAGTTTTGTACGCAGGAAAAATGGCGAGGAAGAGATCAAATATGATCTTGATGCCTGCGAAGAATATTTGAAAGAAACTTATGGTATTACCGTTTACCAGGAACAGGTGATGCTTTTATCGCAGAAGCTGGCAGGCTTTACCAAAGGTGAAGCCGATGTTTTGCGTAAGGCGATGGGTAAAAAGCAAAAGGATGTATTGGACAAGATGAAGCCTAAATTTGTTGCCCAGGCTGCAGAAAAGGGTCACGATGCAGCTACACTCGAAAAGATCTGGAAAGATTGGGAAGCTTTTGCATCCTATGCATTTAATAAGTCACACTCAACCTGCTATGCCTGGATCGCGTATCAGACAGCCTATTTGAAAGCACATTACCCTGCAGAATATATGGCTGCCGTGTTATCCAATAACATGAGTGACATTAAACAGGTTGCCTTTTTTATGGAAGAGTGCAGGCAGATGGGGGTACAGGTATTGGGTCCTGATGTAAATGAATCTGATATTAAATTCTCTGTAAATCCGCAGGGAGAAGTGCGCTTTGGCTTATCAGGTATTAAGGGTGTAGGCGATAAAGCGGTAGAAAGTATCATTGAAGACCGTGTACTGAATGGCATGTATTCAGATGTTTATGACTTTGCAAGGCGATCTAATACACGTACCGTAAATAAAAAGGCCTACGAGAGTTTTGTGTATAGCGGTGCATTTGATGGTTTTGGTCATCACCGGGCGCAATATTTCTTTATCGGTGTTAACGATAAGATGAATGGCATTGAAAAGCTGATCAAATATGCCAATGATTTTCAAAACAACGAATCTTCTTCACAGTCGTCTTTGTTTGGGGGCTCCATTGCAGATCTGATCTCAGAACCCAGCTTACCTGTTGCTCCGGAGTGGAGCCTGATAGACCGCTTAAAGTATGAAAAGGATGCTATTGGTATATTTTTGAGCGGGCATCCGCTTGACAATTACGGTCTGGAGTTGAGAGAATTTTGTCAGCATAAGGTGCGTCATTTAAGCATTATCAATAAAATAAGAACTGGTGATACCAATGAAGAGGTGCTTGGAGAATTCGAAATGCTTAAGAACAGGGAGCTTGTTGTTGGCGGACTGGTTGTTGTTGCTGCACAGCGAATGACTAAAACCGGCAAACCTTTCGGTACCATTGTCTTTGAAGATTATGACGATACCTGTGAGCTTGCACTGTTTGGCGACGATTTTATCAAGTTCAAACAATTCCTTACAGATGGTTATTTTTTGCAGATCAGGGGACGGGTTGGTGAACGGTTTAGAAAAGAAGGCGATTGGGAGTTTAAGATCACTTCAATTAATCTGCTGTCGGAGTTGAGGGATAAACTCGCAAAGTGCATCACCATCCAGGTTCCTATAGAGCGGATTACAGATGATTTTATGTCCCAGATTAACGAAATACTCGAAAATAATAGGGCAAATACAGATCAGCAGAATTGCCAGTTGTTATTTGATGTATATGATAGGGAGCAGAATGTAAATATAAAAATGCCTTCAAAATCACTGAAAATCAATCCCAATAACATCTTTTTGGAACAATTGCAGGCGCTTGATGTTAATCCTAAGTTGAACTAATGTCATATTGGCATTACACAACATGATGGCATTACAATTGATTATATATTTGTATCCTGCTTTTGCGTAATGGGTTTAGACTCATAAGGCTTCTGCAAGAGGAGTTTAACAATTAGAAAATAACAAATTTAAAATAAGAATTATGGCTTTGGAAATTACAGATGCAAACTTCGAGGAAGTTGTGTTAAAATCAGATAAACCCGTTTTGGTTGATTTTTGGGCAGAATGGTGTGGTCCATGTCGCATGGTAGGACCATCAGTAGATGAGATCTCGAAAGAATACGAAGGTAAAGCGATTGTAGGTAAGGTGAATGTTGACAACAACCCTCAAATATCTACGCAGTTTGGAATCCGTAATATTCCTGCCTTGTTATACTTTAAGAATGGTGAAGTTGTAGATAAACAAGTTGGTGCAGTGCCTAAATCTGTTTTAGCACAGAAACTAGACAAGCAATTGTAATCAATCAACATATACAGATTAAAAAGCGTTCATATTTATGAACGCTTTTTTTATATTTACAAGATGCAGTCGCAATTTGATGAACAGGGCCAACACTTCAATAGTAATTTAGAACTCCTTGCCCGGCAAGTGGTGGAGGGATTTATTACAGGACTTCATAAAAGCCCTTTTCATGGATTCTCCGTAGAATTTGCCGAACACCGGCTCTATAATATTGGAGACAGCGTTAAGAATATTGACTGGAAGCTTTTTGCAAAAACAGACAAGATGTTTAGCAAACGGTATGAAGAAGAGACCAACCTGCGCTGCCAGTTTATCATAGATGTATCGTCGTCTATGTTTTTCCCATTAAAAGCATACAACAAGCTAAACTTCTCTATAGAGGCAACGGCGGCCCTAATCTACCTTTTAAAAAGGCAGCGCGATGCATTTGGACTGAGTCTTTTTACGGACCACCTAATTCTAAATACACCGGCAAAGTCTACTACAACCCATCAGAAATATATCTTTACACACCTTGAAGAACTGCTGAAAGCAGAAAAGATGAATATGGGTACCAATTTAGAGCAGGCACTGCATCAAATTGCAGAGTTGATCCACAAGCGGTCCCTGGTAGTTATCTTTAGTGATATGCTCAATACGATGCAGGATGATAAAAGCACGGAAGCATTATTTTCTGCATTGCAGCATTTAAAATTCAATAAGCATGAAGTCGTGATCTTCAACGTCACAGATAAAAAGAAAGAAGTGGACTTTAATTTTGAGAATCGTCCATATGAGTTTGTTGATCTGGAAACGGGGGCTACCTTAAAAGCACATACTTCTAAAGTTAAAGATGCTTACCTGTCTAAAATGAGTAGTTACAGGGCATCTATTCAACTCAAATGCATCCAGTACAAAATAGATATGATCGATGCAGATATAGCTGAGGGATTTTACCCCATACTCCAGGCTTATTTAATTAAGAGACAAAAGATGGGCTAATGCTGCGCGGTAACCGATGTAACTGCCTCAATGTTCTTCAGCAATATTCTGCAGGCATATTCAATTTCTTCTTCGTTAATGATCAATGGGGGAGCTATTCGCATCGAATTGCTGCAATGCAGAAACCAGTCGCTGATTATTCCATCTGCAATGCAGGCATCAATGATCTTTTTGTTGATCTCAAAACTTTCAAATTCTACGGCAATCATCAATCCTTTTAAGCGGACTTCCTTAATGGCAGGATGTTTCAATAAGCTTTTAAATTGTTCAGCTTTCTGAGCTACACCCTGCACTATATTTCCGCTAAGTATGGTTTGAAGGGTTGCGAGCCCTGCAGCACAGCTTACCGGATGACCGCCAAAAGTAGTAATGTGTCCTAAAATGGGATTCGTTGCCAAAGAGGCCATTATGTCAGTAGAACTGATAAAGGCGCCAATTGGCATTCCGCCACCTATCCCTTTGGCCAATAAAAGAACGTCCGGAACAATGTCAAAATGTTCAAATCCAAATAGTTTCCCTGTACGCCCAAAGCCGCATTGTATTTCATCCAGGACGAGTAAGGTGCCTGTCTCTGTACACTTAGCTCTTAGGGCTTTAAAATAGGCTTTATCGGCAATCCTAATACCTGCTTCACCCTGTATGGTTTCTACAAAAACAGCCGCAGTTTTATTGGTGATCTTTTTAAGATCATCAGTTGCATTGTAATTGATAAATTTAATGTCTGGTAACAAGGGGCGGTAGGCCTGTTTAAACTCTTCATTTCCCATCAAACTAAGTGATCCCTGGGTACTACCGTGATAAGAATGGTTACAGGCAATGATCTCTGTGCGGTGTGTATACCGTTTGGCCAGTTTCATGGCGCCTTCAGTAGCTTCAGATCCTGAATTTACAAAATAAGTGCAATTTAAGTTTGGAGGAAGAACATCTGCGAGGGCCTTGGCAAAGTTTACCTGCGGACTTTGAATAAACTCACCATACACCATAATGTGCATGTAGCTCTCTGCCTGTTTTTTTACCGCTTCTACAACAGCCGGGTTGCAATGTCCTACATTGCTTACGCCAATACCGGCAATTAAGTCCATGTATCTTTTTCCTTCTGTATCGTACAGATACATTCCGCTGGCCTTAACGAATTCAAGAAGTAACGGCCCTAAAGTTGTTTGTGCGTTATGCTGAAGAAATAACTGGCGTTGTGTAAGCATGGCGCCAAAAATAAGAAATATTTACTATGGCTTCTGAGGATTCCTGTATTTAGACAACAATTCTCTCTTAAATGCTTCCTGTGCCCTATAAAATTTACCAACTATTTTAATCGGCAGGCTGGACTTCAGCTTGTAGTAATATTTCCTTTCCAGGTTTAATTCTTTTTGTTTGATGGTAAAGTCATTGGTGATCAGGACTTGTATTTCACTGTCAGACATTTCTTCTATTTCGTTGATCTTTCTGAAGCTGATCATTTTTTGCATGCGCTCTTTACGCAGATCACCTTGTTCTTTTTGCCATCCGTTATAAATTGGCCAGAATATTTTAGCTTCCTCAGTGGAGAGGTCTAATTTCTGGGTTAAATAGCCAATTTTATAGGCTTCAATTTCTTCCATTCTATTGTCTCCCGGTCTCTGTGCCGAAGCAAGAAAGGGGATACAGAAGAAGAGCGCTATAGTCATTAAATATTTCATTTATATATCGGATTAGTAGTCAGTAGTCAAATCACTTTGAGAGTAATTGCTTAAAATGTAGCTTTCCAAAGCAGCATCTTTCGTGTTCGCTACTTTTTGCTCCTGCATGCCATTTGCCTCGATGTGGTCAATAATAACATCCTCATCAATATCAAAAAGCATTTGTTCTGCTGCCAGTTCTGCATAATTTACAGGTTGGGCAGGACTTTGATAGTTAAAGTAAAGACCTGCACTGGCCATAATTAAGAAACATGCGGCAGATGCATATTTCAGCAGTTTAGAATGCCATAGGCGTACAATTTTAGGTTGTGGTGCACCAGTGGTCTTTGCCAATATAGAAGCCTGCAGATCATCAAAATAATTTACCGGGACAATAAGTCCTTCATTCGGAATTTCTTCTTTTAATCGTTCAGCAATCAATTTGGCATGAATGCTTTCACCCAATCCTTCAAAGTAATTTTCAGGCAAAGTAAAACCAGCGTGCTCAACATCCTTTAAGCTCTCCAGGTAAACAGCACCTGAGATTTGAACAGATAACCCCTCAAAATACCCCTCAGGAACAGAAAAAGCATTACGCACCGGTAAGCCAGCCAGGAATGGGGCTTCTTTTTTCCAGTCGTTATTTTCTATGTTTTGTTCCATTACAGTTATATTGATGTATTTATTGACAAAAGGTTTAAAAGCTAATGTCTTCATTTAGCATAAAAGCTTCAATTTTTTTTACAGCGATGTGAAAAGAGGCTTTTAATGCGCCTACGCTTGTTCCTGTAATATCTGCAATCTGCTCATATTTTAGGTCGTCGTAATATTTCATGTTAAAAATAAGGCGTTGCTTTTCGGGCAGGGTAAGCACAGCCTGCTGAAGTTTCATTTGGATCTTATCGCCATTAAAGTAAGAAGAGGCAATTAGTGTTTCAGAAAGCTCATTGGATACTTCATCCAGCGGCGTATTGTTCCGCTGTTTTTTCTTATTCAGGAAAGTAATGGATTCGTTTGTTGCAATCCGGTAAATCCAGGTATACAGCTGAGAGTCACTGCGAAATTTTTCCAGGTTCTTCCATACTTTAATGAAGACGTCCTGAACCAGGTCATCTGCATCATCATGATCAATGACCAGACGGCGAACGTGCCAGTAAATTTTTTGCTGGTATTTGGTTAAAAGCAGGTTGAATGCTTCATTACGAGTTTTTATATTGGAGAATTTCTCTAATATCTCTGAGTCTTCAACCTGCTTCATTAAAATCTTCTAAATGGAATAATTATTTTTTTGCTCTTTTAAGCACTTTTTGTGCTGCTTCAATGATGTTAATGCTGTCCAGTCCGTATTTGGTCATCAACTGGTCAGGAGTTCCGCTTTCTCCAAAGCTATCATTTACGGCAACAAATTCTTGTGGGGCAGGGAATTCTGTAGATAGTAATCTGGCTACACTTTCACCCAATCCGCCAAATTTATTGTGCTCTTCGCAGGTAACCACACAGCCGGTTTTCTTAACAGATTTAAGAATTGCTTCTTCATCCAGTGGCTTAATGGTGTGAATGTTAATGATCTCTGCATCAATACCCAGTTCAGCAAGCTTTTCGCCAGCTTCAATGGCTTTCCATACCATGTGTCCGGTTGCAATGATCGTAACATCAGTACCTTCGTTTACCATCCATGCTTTACCGATCTCAAATTTTTGATCAGGATCTGTAAATACAGGGATCACAGGGCGGCCAAAGCGCAGATAAACTGGTCCGTGGTGCTCAGCAATTGCAATAGTGGCAGCTTTAGTCTGGTTGTAATCACAGGTGTTGATTACGGTCATGCCAGGAAGCATTTTCATTAAACCTATATCTTCCAGGATCTGGTGGGTTGCACCGTCTTCCCCTAGTGTTAAGCCAGCATGCGACGCACAAATTTTCACATTCTTATCAGAGTAAGCTACAGATTGACGAATTTGATCGTAAACCCTGCCGGTAGAGAAGTTGGCGAAAGTTCCTGTAAAAGGAATTTTCCCGTTAATGGTCAAACCAGCAGCAATACCGATCATATTGGCTTCAGCAATACCGATCTGGAAAAAGCGTTCAGGAAATTCTTTAATAAAGGCTTCCATTTTTAAAGAGCCTACAAGATCTGCACAAAGTGCTACCACTTCGGGATTATTTTTTCCGGCTTCCAGTAATCCTGCTCCGAAACCAGAGCGGGTATCTTTTTTTTCAGTGTATGTATACTTCTTCATGCTTAATAATCTTTTAGGGTACTGGTTAATTGATCCAGGGCAGTTTTAAGCTGCTCATCATTTGGAGCAACACCATGCCATTTGTGCGATCCCACCATGAAATCTACACCGCTGCCCATCTGAGTGCTCATTAGATTTAAGATTGGTTTACCTTTTCCTGTTAATGATTTGGCATAATGTAATGCTTTAACAATAGAGTCCATATCATTACCATCAGAATTGATCACGTGCCATCCGAAAGCTTCAAACTTAGCCTGAAGGTTTTCTAATGAAAGTACCTTTTCTGTAGGGCCGTCAATTTGCTGTCCGTTATAATCAATAGAAGAGATCAGGTTGTCTACCTTGTTGAAAGGTGCGAACATGATGGCTTCCCAGTTCTGACCTTCCTGTAATTCGCCGTCTCCGTGTAAAGAGTAGACCGTAGAAGTATCTTTATTTAATTTTTTACCAAGAGCCGCTCCAATGGCAACAGACATTCCCTGTCCCAATGATCCCGAAGCAATCCGGATTCCTGGTAAACCTTCATGTGTAGTTGGGTGGCCTTGTAATCTTGAATTTAATTTTCTGAAAGTTGCCAGTTCGCTGAGGTCAAAATAACCAGATCTTGCAAGTACACTATAGAAAACCGGTGATATATGTCCGTTAGAAAGAAAAAATAAGTCTTCCCCTTTTCCTTCCATCGTAAAATCAGCAGAGTGGTTCATAACCTCAAAATACAATGCCGTCATAAAGTCTGCACATCCCAATGATCCACCAGGATGACCTGATTGGCAGCCATGCACCATTCTTACAATATCCCTTCTTACTTGAAAAGCGATATCTTCTAATTCTTTAATTGTATGTTTCATTAAACTGGGTTGTTGATTAATAACACAAACTTAGATAAAATTGTGCAGTTTATTTCTACATTTAGGCTCCAAATCCTCAAAAAACCAAGAAACATCATGAATGACAAAAAATTAATTAGTCCAATATATATTATATGCTCGCTTTTTTTTGTTTTCGGCTTTGTAACCTGGTTAAACTCAGTACTAATCCCATATTTGAAGATTGCATGTGAGTTAACTAATTTTGAGTCTTACCTGGTTGCATTTGCATTTTATATCGCTTATTTTGTGATGGCACTGCCCTCAGCATGGGTACTTAAAAATACGGGGTTTAAAAATGGGATGGCCGTTGGATTGGTAATAATGGCCATTGGGGCAGCCTTATTCATCCCGGCAGCTTTAAGCCGTACTTATGTTTTATTCCTGCTTGGTCTTTTTGTTCAGGGAACTGGCCTGGCTATTCTGCAAACGGCATCAAATCCATATATTACCATTTTAGGGCCTATAGAAACTGCAGCAAAGCGGATTAGTATTATGGGCATCTTTAATAAGGTTGCAGGTGCAAGTGCCCCAATCTTATTGGGGGCTGTAACCTTAAAGGATGCAGATGCGTTGATTGTAAAGATTGCAGGAATGAATGCAGCAGAAAAGGCAATGGAACTGGATGCACTGGCACATAAAGTAATTCTTCCCTATGTGGCCATCATTGGGGTGCTTATTGTTCTTTCTGTTCTGATCTGGTTTTCTGGTCTGCCAGAAATAAATACCGAAGAAGAAGATGAAGCAGTAGCTTTAGCAAACAGTAATAAAACGAGCATTATGCAGTTTCCGCATTTGCTTTTGGGCGCATTTGCGTTATTCTTATATGTTGGGGTAGAGGTAATGGCGGCAGATACGGTAATTAGTTACGCTTCTTCACAGGGAATTGAGCTATCATCCGCTAAATATTTCGCTACGTACACGCTGGTCAGTATGATCATTGGCTATGTAGCAGGTATTGTTTGCATTCCTAAATATATTACACAGCAATCTGCATTAAAAGTTTCGGCAATATTAGGCGTGCTTTTATCCATTGCAGCAATTCTTACAGAAGGATATGTGTCTGTTCTGATGATCTCCTTACTGGGTCTTGCCAATTCGCTCATGTGGCCGGCAATATGGCCGCTGGCAATAACCGGTTTAGGACGTTTTACAAAAACGGGGTCGTCATTGCTCATCATGGGCATTTCCGGAGGTGCCTTACTGCCATTGCTGTATGGGTACATGGCAGATACTGTTGATTCACAGCAGGCTTATTGGATCATGGTTCCCTGTTACCTGTTTATCTGGTATTATGCAGTGTCCGGGCACAAAATTAAAACCGGGTCATGAAGGTAATGGGCAAAGCCAAATGACGATGTAAAGAATGAACGCCAAGTGTTCAAAAACCATGCGTATTTGAACAGAATGAACAGCTTTGAGAGTTTCTAATTATAGGTTAAAAGCATACTTTTATCCTATATGGCCATATCAACTCTCTATAGGAAACTTAATGATACGTCGATTTCTAAAAAGCTATATTTCACTATAGGATTTACCGCTTTATTAGTAACCATAGAATTGTGTACCCTTTGGTTTTCTATAACAACGCTATCCGCGGTAAGATCGTATGTCGGCGGAGAAGGTTTATGGTCTAAAGCGCAAAAAGATGCACTGCTTAAATTACGGACCTATGCATATTCTCATGACGAAGCAGATTATGCTAAATTTACAGAACTGTTAAAGGTCCCGCTTGGAGATAAGGCCGCAAGAATTGAACTCGAAAAGCCCAGCCCGGATTATGCACTAGCGCGAAAAAAGCTATTGGAAGGAAAGAATCATCCGGATGATATTGATGGAATGATTAAGCTGCTTAGAAGATTCCATAACATCTATTACCTCAAAAAAGCATTTGTAGCCTGGGCAGAAGCAGAACCAGCATTACAGGAATTAATAAAAATCGGCGCAGAACTTCACATCCTTGTTCAAAATGACGGGAATGGTAAACAGATCGATCTGCTTTTAACAAAGATCGATTTGATCAATAGAAAGCTGACTGTACTGGAAGATAATTTTTCTTACTCACTTGGTGAAGGAGCAAGATGGCTCGAACAAATGGTTCTGCGCATTGTACTGGCCTTATCCTTAACCATTGGGATCACCAGTATTCTGATCGCCATCTCCATCAACAGGAACCTTAAAAAAGGAGTGTATGCAATCATACGTGGTGCCGACCTGATCCGGAACGGAGAACTAAAAACACGCGTACAAGTATACTCTAAGGATGAGATCGGTAAAGTGGCCAATGCATTTAATGAAATGACCAACACCCTTGAAAAGAACATCCATGATCTGCGGCTTGCAGAAGATAATATGCTAAAGCAGAAAGAAAGGGCCGAATATTCTGAAAAGGCAAAGCAGGATTTCCTGATCAATATGAGTCATGAGATGCGTACACCAATGAATGCCATTTTAGGTTTTGCACGGTACCTGCATGATTCTCCCGTTAATAAAGAGCAATTGGAGTGCATTCAGATGATGATCAAATCTGGTGATCATCTTTTAATGACATTGAATGATATCCTGGACTTCTCCACCATTGAAACCGGAAAGATCAACTTTATTAAACAAGCTTTTAATACAACAGAATTAATTGGGTCTGTTATTAAGAGCATAGGTGCAGAAGCAACGCAGAAACAACTGGAAATCAGTGCGGAGATTGATCATGCTATACCTAAGGTTGTTTATGGGGATTCGGGCCGACTTACTCAAATCCTGTTAACGTTAGCTTCAAATTCATTGAAATTTACTACACATGGAAGTATCAACATTACAGCGATATTAATTTCTGACGGACCTGAAGAAGCCCTAATTGAATTTAGGGTGAAAGATACAGGCATTGGAATTCCGCTTGAAAAACAAGACCGCATCTTTAATATTTTTGAGCAGGCCACAAACGGCATGAAACGGAAATTTGGAGGCACCGGGATAGGTCTAAGTATCGTAAAGCACTTGATTACCTTACAGCGGGGTAATATTTGGGTAACCAGCGCACCTGATAGGGGTGCAGAGTTTAGATTCCGTTTGCCCTTTTTAAAACAAGGCATCATGGGCACATCAGCACCAAATACAGGTGTTGGATCAGGAAAGGGAATAAGGGTATTGGTTATTGAAGACAATGTGATCAATCAAATGCTTGTTCTAAAGCTGCTGAAGAAACATGGGTATGAGACTTCTGTTGCCGAGAATGGAAAAGTTGCGCTGCGAAAATATAAAGAAGAAGATTTTGATATCATGCTTATGGATCTTCAAATGCCAGAAATGGATGGCTATGAAACGACCGAGAATATCAGGAAGATGAGGTCCTATAAGAAAAATATTCCAATAGTTGCCATGACCGCCCACACCGTAAAAGGTGATTTTGAGAAGTGCATGGCACTAGGAATGGATGCCTATATCTCTAAACCTTTTCATCCATGCGAGTTGTATGAAAAGATCCAGCTGCTTGTGGTTAAGTAAGCAGTTCCAATACCTGGGCAGTTGAATTTTTAGTATCTACCTTTTTAATGATATGTGAAATTTTGCCTTCCTCATCAATTATAAATGTAGTCCGGTTCGTACCCATATACTTTTTGCCATACATGTTCTTCTCTCCCCAAACACCATATGCTTCTACAATTTTTTTATCGGTATCTGCTAATAATGTAAATGGAAGGCTGTGTTTAGTCACAAATTTTTGATGCGACTTCTCGTCGTCTACACTTACGCCCAAAACCACAATACCTTTAGCCGTTAAGCCCTGGTAGTTGTCTCTGAAATCACATGCTTCTGCGGTGCATCCGGGTGTGTCGTCTTTAGGGTAAAAATAAAGAACAACTTTTTTGCCTGTAAACTGACCTAAAGAAACTGTATTTCCATCCTGGTCTTTCGCGTTGAAATCCGGAGCCGCCTGGCCCTCTTTTAGTTCACTCATATTCTATTTATAAAAGGTAATTGAATAGTTCTTGCTGTTGTCTTTCATGTCAGTAACAATTACTTCCAGTGTATGTTTTCCAGCAGAGATCTCATCAAAGGTATGCCATAGTGAAGCTGTTTTTGTATCAAACTCCATTAAGATCCATTTGCCATCTATATAGCCATTAAAGCTCTTTATGCCTGAAAGGTTGTCTCTGATCTTGAATGACATTTTACCAATCCCAGCCATGCTCTTGCCGTTGCTGATGTTAACAGGAATGATGGCTGGAGGTATGGTGTCTATCGCAATAAAATAAGAACCAAAGTTACGTGGTTTAGCCTTTACATATCCGTTTTCGAAGTAACCACCCTGAGAAGATCTGCCGGTATTAACAATCAGTGCTTTTTCTTTAAACTTGTTTAAGGTACTGTCTGCTTTAATCCAGATCTCAAAACCAGTGTGCAGCGGGGTCAGGTTATTGTGAATTTGGTGTACCTGCGAAAATGCATTTACAGATGGGCGCGGAAGTAATTTATAGGTAAAATTTAAATCGTTATATAACGTCCCTTTGGGCATGATCACTTTTACATTAGCGGCATTAAACTCATTTAAATTTGCATAAGAATATAAATTTCCGGGAGTGGGTTCAGGAGTATCAATAGTAGCCTTGGCATTTGCCTGCACATTGAATGAAAGCGTGCTTTTATTGCCTTTTCCATCTGTTATTGTATATTTTAACTGGTGTAATTTACCATCGTTAAATTCAATGCGTCCATTATTAACCAGGTTGCTGTAAATAGATAACGGGTTACCGGGGTCTACAAAGCTTTTTTGAATGCTTGTTTTGGTCTTCAGGTAAGTTGGGTAATCAATGTGAGAATTGATCGCCTTGCTGTTTTCAAACATAAACCGTTCCAGTGCAGACGTAAAAACGGGTTTCCCATCCAGCTCAAGTTCGATAGAATATACACCGTTTATTCCGGATGCACCGTTGTGCTTATCTGTGGCAACAAGGCCAAACCCAACTTCTCCGCTTAAATTTATCGTGCTTACCTGGTTTAGGCGGTAGCTGCCTGATCCTCCGCTCAATTGAAAATATTGTTTGGGTGTAAACTCGTTAAATGGTTTCTTATTTAAGCGGTAAACGTACATGGAATACAAAACAGGAGGTATGTTATCTGGTACCTCCAACCCAAATAACTGTGGATTAATGGTCGCTTCGATTTTTGTATCCCTGATCTCAAAATGTAAATGCGGACCGCCGGAGCTTCCGGTATTACCCGTATAGGCAATGATGTCTCCTTTGCGAACAGGGATAAGTGCTGCATTGGGGAACTCATCAATCTCATATGATTTTTTTTGATACTGTATGGATTTAACCTGCTGTCCAATCTTAGGGTTAAAGCGGGATAAGTGACCATAAACAGAGGTGTATCCATTTGGATGGTTAATGTATAAAGCCAGGCCAAAGCCGCTGTTTTGTACGCGTAGCCTCGCAATATATCCATCTGCAATTGCATAAACAGGATAGCCGGTACGCTGATTGGTACGGTAATCCATTCCGGAATGAAAATGATTGGCCCTTAACTCTCCAAAAGAACCGGCAAGGGCAGGGGGAACAATATCTAAAGGGGAGCGGAAGTCTACAAGCGGATATTTATTGTCGCTAAATACTTGCTGGCCCTGTGCATATAAAGAGCAAAAACCCAGCAATGCAAGGGCTAAGAATTTTTTTACAATCATTAAAAACTATTTTATTTCAAAATTAAGCAACTGCGCTCCGGCCAGCCAGGCTTCCAGCTTGTCTCCTGGTTTAACTTGTCCAACACCTTCAGGGGTACCGGTAAAAATCAAATCCCCTTTTTTTAAGGTGATGTATTGAGATACGAAGGCAATGATTTTTTCATAAGAGAAAAGCATGTTGCTGGTATTTCCATTTTGTTTGGATTCACCATTGATCTTTAACTCGAATTGCAGATTGTAAAGGTCTTCAATGCTTGATTTAGGAATAAAAGTACTAATCGCCGCAGAGTTGTCAAAAGCTTTGGCAAGTTCCCAGGGTAAACCTTTTTCTTTATGAATGCTTTGTATGTCGCGCGCAGTAAAGTCTATTCCCAGTCCAACTTCATCGTAATAATTGGAGGCAAATTTCTCAGAAATATGTTTCCCTTCTTTACAGACCTTCAGCACTACTTCAAGTTCATAATGAATGTCAGACGAAAAATCAGGAATGTAAAAGGGTTTATTGTCTTTAAGTACAGCGGTATCTGGCTTTAAAAAAATAACCGGATTGCCGGGTATTGGATTGTTAAGTTCTTTGGCATGTGCTGCATAGTTGCGTCCAATTGCAATGATCTTCATTCAGAATAGTTTTGTTTTAAACGCTAAAGTATGAATTATGTTATAAAACGGAGATACGTTTCACAACAGTTTCTGAAGCGGCAACTATTTTAAGAAAATAAATACCTGCATTTAAGCGGTTCGGAATATTATAGTTCTTGGTCTGTTCACCAGCAGCTATACGTTCATTAGAAAGGGTAAGTACTTCATTTCCCAAAAGGTCCATAATCTTAACCGAGAAATTTGATTCACGTTCCAGTCTAACAATGACGTTGATCTGGTTATCTACCGGATTTGGATAAACTTTTAAAACGGTAAGGATCTTTTCAGGCTTAATAGATACAGGAGTGCTCAGTTTGGTATTGGCAATCACATCATTGTACTGGATAAAGCCATTGTTATATTTCGGTCTGTATGTAGGTACACTTGCCTTGATCTGGGGTGTTTTATTGATCTTTTTCGAGCGGATACTGCTGATCGAAGAATCAGGCTTCTGAGCAAAAACCTGCATCACGCTAAAAACACCTAAGCACAGGATGCAGAAGAATCTTAACAGAAATACTTTTGGTAGCTTTACACTCATATTGGTAATGTCAAAAATATAAATAATAAAACAAAAAAATCAATGAATTTGTTCAATTATTAATTTTTTAACAATATTTAACAAGTTATGACGTTTGATGAACCGCGGGAAATAAAATAATATGCGATTCTAATCCGTTTTTGAGTAGTTTTACCGCCTAATTAATAGCATTGTGTCGAGTCATAAAAATTTAAATACGCTGAGTGCAGGCGGTTTATTGGTCAGTTTAGGTATTGTTTACGGCGATATTGGTACCTCCCCCTTATATACACTTAAAGCAATTTTCAATTCTGTTGTAGTCGGCGGACAATCTGTTAATTCAGACCTGGTCTTAGGTGCTTTATCTTGTATCATCTGGACTTTAACACTACAAACAACTCTAAAATATGTAGTAGTTACGCTTAAAGCAGACAATAAAGGTGAAGGAGGAATTTTTTCTTTATACTCTTTAGTTCGCAAAAATGCAAAATGGCTGGTTGTTCCGGCCGTTATTGGAGGCTGTGCATTACTTGCAGATGGAATCATTACCCCCAGCATTACGGTAACCTCAGCCATAGAAGGATTACAGATGAAATTTCCGGCCGTAAGTGTCATTCCCATTGTTTTGGCAATTATTACACTATTGTTTATTATACAGCAGTTTGGAACTGACCTGGTTGGTAAATTATTTGGCCCGGTCATGTTTTTGTGGTTCGGAACCCTTGGATTATTGGGCTTGTTGTTTGTTGTTCAGGATCTTAGCATCCTTCATGCCTTAAATCCCTACTATGCGTTTAAGCTCATTGTAAATAATCCAATGGCTTTATTAATACTAGGTGGAGTATTTCTATGTACCACCGGAGCAGAGGCCCTGTATTCAGATATGGGACACTGCGGGCGTAAGAATATCCGCATCAGCTGGATCTTTGTGAAAGTTATGCTCATACTCAATTACCTTGGTCAGGGCGTATGGGCATTAAAACACGGTAATTATAATACTTCACTAAATCCATTCTTCGAGATCGTACCGCCTCAGTATTTGTTGTTTATGGTTGCATTGGCTACCTGTGCTGCGGTAATCGCCAGTCAGGCCATGATCACAGGTTCCTTTACCTTAATTTCTGAAGCTGTACGCTTAAATCTTTGGCCTAAAGTACGGATCAATTATCCGAGCAATCAAAAAGGACAGATCTATGTGCCATCTATCAACTGGATCCTATGGGCCGGTTGTATCAGCATTGTATTGATCTTTAAAAGTTCAGGAGCAATGGAAGGTGCATACGGGTTGGCTATAAATTTAACCTTTTTAGCAACGACCATATTAATTGCAGCTTACATGAAGCGGAAAAAGGTTCCTTATTACGTCATCCTGCTCTTTTTAGTAGTTTATGGCGTTATTGAACTTACCTTCCTGGTTGGTAATATGGCTAAATTCTTCCACGGGGGATGGGTAACCGTGTTAATCGGTTCGTTCCTGTTTACCATCATGTGGAGCTGGTATGTGGCGAGGAAAATAAAGAACAGGTTTGTAAAATATGTCGAGATAGAAGATTACTTTCAAATCATCAATGAATTGAGCAGTGACATCTCTGTGCCTAAATATTCATCACAACTGGTTTACCTAACCAGTGCCAACTTCAAAACAGAGATAGAATCAAAGATCATCTATTCCATCATTCAGAAAGAACCCAAACGCGCCGATGTGTACTGGCTGGTGCATGTAGATGTAGTCGATGAACCTTATACAAGAGATTACAAAGTAGAGTTTCTGATTCCTGGCAAACTGATCCGAATTGACTTTAAACTGGGTTTCAGGGTAGAGCAACGTGTTAACTTGCTTTACCGGAAAGTGATCGAAGAACTGGTTAAAAATGGAGAAGTAGATATTACAAGTCAGTATACCTCATTAAATAAGCATAAAATTGCGGGAGATTTTAGGTTTGTGCTATTAGAAAAACACCTTTCTAAATTTTCTAAACTGAGCTTTTATGAGCGTACCATCATGGATTATTACTTTATCCTCAAGAAGCTCAGTCTATCCGAAGAACGTAGTTTCGGGCTGGATTCAAGCTATGTAGATGTAGAAAAAGTTCCGTTGATCTTTGTTACACCAGATGACATAGAACTGAACCGGTTACCGGTTTAATTCTATGTCCTGCATAATAATTCGTTAGGCTGCTAAAGCTTTATTAATCTACCAGTTTGTTTACCACCTTATTTAAGGTCAGGCCCTGAACAATAATGGAGAAGATCACAATAACGTAGCTTACCGAAACGATCATCGGTTTAAATTCAGACTCAGGAAGTGACAATGCCAGTGCAACGGATATGCCACCTCTTAAACCAGCCCATATGATAATACCGATACGCTTATAGGGTAGTTCAAGCGTACGCGCCAGCAGAATAGAGGGAAGTGTAATGCTTATTGCACGTGCAACCAGAACAAACACGATAGCCAGAAGGCTAATTAGCCAATATGCACTGTAAAAAGTGATGATTACAATCTGTAATCCAATCAGTACAAATAGAATGGTATTTAACAGATCATCAATTAGGCCCCAAATCCGGTCAACCAGGTCTTTAAGGCGTACGGCTTCAGGGGTTTCACCTAATTTCATATTGCTCAGCATCAATCCGGCACTAACTGCAGCCAATGGAATGGAAACATGCAGTAATGATCCAATAACAGAAATTAACATCACCAGGGAAATGGTCATCATTAAAATAGTTTGCAGTTCGTCGGCTTTTTTTATCAGCTGTATACAAATCCAGCCAAAAGCAACGCCCAATGCGATGCCTCCAAAAACTTCAATCGCAAATAATTGAGCGGAATGCGACCAGGAGAACGCTGTTTCTGTATTCTCTGTAAGTTCGCGCAGCGTAACAAAAAGCAGGATACCTACCCCATCATTAAAAAGTGATTCGCCACCAATAATAGTTTCCAGCGACTTTGGAATCTTTGATTTTTTAAGAACGGAAAGAACAGCGACGGGATCAGTGGGAGAGATCAGGGCACCAAAAAGTAAGCAGTATAGTATGGGTACATCAATACCAAATAAAGGCAGTGTCCAGAAAAATAAAAATCCGAATATGATCGTAGAACCAATAACACCAACCGTGCTTAATATCAGTACAGGCAACTTTTGCGCCTTTAACTTTTCTACATCAAAATGCAGGGCACTTGCAAATAGCAGGAAGGCCAGCATGATGTCCAGCAGTGCTTTCGTAAAGTCTATACTGGAAGTAAGTTCTTTAATAAAACGATTCACTTCAGGTAATGATTTCCCTGCAATAAGAATGAATAGAGACAGCACTATAGAAACCACCATAATCCCGATAGTTCCGGGAAGTTTAACAAATCGATGATTGATATAGGCAATAAATGAACTAATTGTAAAGAGAATGGCAATCGTAGTAAAAGTATCCATAGATTAAATTAAGGCATTTGAAAAGTAGTATTTCAACAAAAATGAGGCCTTAAATCAAATATTAACGAAATGAATGGTCTTTAATCAGCGTCTGCTTCCTGTTTTGTTGCTGTGATAAGCAGATGATACTTGTCGTATATTTAATGATAAGAACAGTTTCCAGATCAGCTATTTTTCGACTGCCTGAATGGAATGCTCCTCTAAAGGCCGTGTTAAAATCCAGAGAGTGCTTTTGTAAATCCTTTTGGATCTTTCTTAAACGCAGCTTTTAGTTTTTCCATTTGTGATTGCTCAATTTTAACCGCATTTGCAGGAAACTTGATCACGTTCTCGAAATAGGCAAGGCCTGCATCCATACCGATCATTTGAAATATAGCAGCCACGCTACCTTTCTTAGGGTCTGATGCCCCTCCGGTATCACGCTCGTTATTAAAATCTTTTGCTTGTTCAAAACCTGCAAATTGAAACTGTAAAGATTTTTGATCATCATAAGCTTCAACAATTAAACCTGGCAGTCCGTTTAGTTTCCACGGACCTGTTTTAAACTGAAGGCCTGGGGCAAACCAGGCAACGAAGTTCTTGCCTTCAAGTGTTCCTGTTGCTTTTTGACAACGCAGACCTGAAAAAGTTAACGTGTCATGGCTAATCTTCCAATTGATCTTAGCTGGTTTCTCTTCATAGATATAATTATTTAATGCAATCACCTCCCGGGTATAAAACCGGTCTTCTCCGCTAAAATACAGATTTGTTGAGGCCGACATCCAGGCAGTCGCAGTATTGTCAACAATGTATGCCTTTGGACTTCCGTTTGCACTGGCAGCCATCATCGCCCTAAATTTTCTGTCCTCTATAGTTTCATGGATAATCCTGTCGTAGCTGGTATAAACGGAAGCATTCTTGCCAAGAAACAGGAGCATATTTTCTTTTCGCGGCTTGCTGTCCGCAGAACTGTCTGCCTTGCTGATATACGTATAACGAACTCTTGCTAAAACGCTGTCGGGTTTCTGGGCAAAAACAGGAGTAAAAAGAGCCATTAATAAAAAGAGAATAAATACAGATTTCATACCATTGAGTTTAAGTCTATTTTATTTTCGTAAATCTACGAAATAATCGTAATATAAAAATAGAATATTGATCTTTTTCAATTTGTTAAATCCCTATTAACTCTTTAGATGGTTGCTGTTGGTAGCGGGTAATTCCTTAATCCATAAAACTCTCGCTGTATGTTGAAGTGTTAACTGCAATCAGATTCTATACCGACACTTTACGCTCATACATACCAGACTAAAGCAGCTGCAAATGCTGCTCCGATTGATGGAAATCATCTTATAAAAGTTTTGGTGATCGTTCTGATCCGAACCTGTATGATAAGCCGATTTCGTTTCTTGCATTATTTAAATTGCGGGTATTGTAGGAAATACCTGTTGCATAGCTGTAGCCTATTTTGAAGTTGCTGAAAGTCACAGAAACGGTGCCGGCTATAACTTTATCAGAGTTATAATAAGCACCGATCCCAAAAGTTTCTTTAATATATAAGGTTCCAGAAAAGCTTCCGGCTATTGGGGTATTCTTGACGTAGCTGACCAACACGGCGGGTTTTAATTTAACCTCGTCAGAAAGCACAGCAAGGAATGCCCCGGAAAAGAAATAAGGACTTTTTAAAGGATTTGTTTGCTGAGCAAATGCAGTTTCGGGATTTCCAAACGTAAGTTGCGGAGCAGAAAGGCCCAGATAGAACCTGTCACTATAATACATCATACTAAAACCGATATTAGGCTTGGTATCGTGTACATCAGTCATGAATTCGGGATCAGATGGATCCAACGCTGAATAATTAGAAGCATAATTTCTCATGCCTGCATTAACGCCTATTGATAAATATTGGTTTGAGGTAATTTGGATACTTTTTGCGAAAAATGTATTGATCTCCAATTGTCTCACCAACGGGGTTCTGTCATTTAGCAGGTAAATGCCAGCTGATGCATGAATAGGTGTAATGGGTAAACTTCCCGTGAACATCAAACTGCTGGGGGCATCTTCAATCCCTATAAATTGCCGGTGTCCTAAGGCACTTACAAATCCTGATTTGTCCAGCATCGCGTAGGCAGAATTAACAGGGGTAAGGTTGTCTGCATACTGACTATAGCTATATACTTGCTGTTGTGCTGAAATCCTGCCGCCTACTAATAAGATCAGCAGCAGGATTGGGAGAGCAATATTATAAGACATGAATTATTTTAGTCTTCATTTTAGTATTTAAGAATAATATATCCTGTTTTTTTATTTTTGGCTTTGCCGTCTTTATATTCGAGAATGTAGTAGTAAGTGCCAGGTACCAGTTTACTTCCATTATTGGAATATCCATTGAATATATTTCCGTCTTTACCGTACTCTTTTGTTTGATAGACGAGCATCCCGTTGGAGTTGACGATAGAAAAGTTATTTTCCGGGAAGTCGTTAATTGCATCAATCTGCAGGTAGTCATTTATGCCGTCACCATTCGGTGTCAATCCTTGGTGGACTAAAAGTTTGGTTTTTGCATTCTGCGTTTCCAGATTGGTTATCGTAGTCTGTTTAAATTCTTCCTTAAGCATAACGGGCCTTGCAGGTATGATGACGGAGTCATTTGTCATCCGTTCTACAATAATGATATATGATTTTTGTGTGATGCCGTTCTCTGCAGTGACCAGCACATCGATCAGGGTTGAGCCTGAGAGAAGTGGTACAATGGAATATGCCCCTGAAACAGCCGGTTCACCGTTTACGGTCACTTTTGCGTTTTTATCGTCCAATGCTGCTTTTACCTGAATGGAGGTGGCATCAAGATTGATAGACGTCAGATAATTTATATATCCCGATCCGGGGATTGATATCAACTTGGTCCCGCCGAGCACAGCTACTTTAGCTGTCGCAATATTCATTCCTGTACGCTTAACGGTAATGGTATATGATTTTTGCGTAATGCCGTTCTCTGCCGTTACCAGCACATCGATCAATGTTGAGTCTGCCAGAAGTGGTACCAGGGAATATACACCTGAAACAGCGGGTTCCCCGTTTATGGTCACGCTTGCATTTTCATCGTCTAATGCAGCTTTTACCTGGATGGAGGTCGCACTAACATTAATGGATGTCAGATAATTCACATACCCCGGTCCGGTGGTAGATACGAGTTTGGTAGCAGCGAGCACACCTACTTTGGCTGTTGCAATATTCATCCCTGTACGCTTTACCGTAATGGTATAAGATTTTTGTGCAATGCCGTTCTCTGCGGTAACCAGTACATCGATCAGGGTTGAGTCTGCCAGAAGTGGTACCACAGCATATACACCTGAAACAGCGGGTTCCCCGTTTATGGTCACGCTTGCATTTTTATCACCCAATGCGGCTCTTACTTTAATTGAGGTTGCATTGATATTAATGGATGTCAGATAATTCATATATCCGGACCCAGTAGTAGATACAAGTTTGGTAGTGCCGAGTACAGTTACTTTGGCTGTTGCAATATTCGTCCCTGTACGCTTTACCGCAATGGTATAAGATTTTTGTGTGATGCCGTCCTCAGCGGTAACCAGCATATAGATCAATGTTGAGTCTGCAAGAAGTGGTACTGTGGCATATTCACCTGAAACAGCGGGTTCCCCGTTTATAGTCACGCTTGCATTTTCATCGTCCAATGCGGCTTTTACCTGGATGGAGGTTGCACTGATATTAGTGTACGTCAGATAATTCATATACCCCGGTCCGGTGGTAGATACGATCTTGGTAGCGCCGAGTACACCTAAATTGGCTGTTGCAATATTCAGCCCAGTACGCTTTACCGTAATGGTATAAGATTTTTGTGTAGCACCGTTCTCAGCGGTAACCAGTACATCGATCAGGGTTGAGTCTGCAAGAAGTGGTACCACAGTATATTCACCTGAAATAGCGGGTTCCCCGTTTATGGTCACGCTTGCATTTTTATCGTCTAATGCGGCTTTTACCTGGATGGAGGTCGCACTAACATTAATGGATGTCAGGTAATTCACATACCCCGGTCCGGTAATAGATACGAGCTTGGTAGCACCGAGCACACTTACTTTGGCAGTTGCGATATTCATACCAGTACGCTTTACCTTAATGGTATAAGATTTTTGTATGATGCCGTTCTCTGCGGTGACCAGCACATCGATCAATGTTGAGTCTGCAAGAAGTGGTACCAGGGCATATACACCTGAAACAGCGGGTTCCCCGTTTATGGTCACGCGTGCATTGTCATCGTCTAATGCGGCTTTTACCTGGATGGAGGTCGCACTAACATTAATGGACGTCAGATAATTCACATACCCGGGTCCGGTGGTAGATACGAGCTTGGTGGCGCCGAGCACATTTATATCGGCTGTTGCAATATTCATTCCTGTACGCTTTACCGTAATGGTATAAGATTTTTGTGCGATGCCATTCTCTGCGGTAACCAGCACATTGATCAGGGTTGAGTCTGTAAGAAGTGGTACCACAGCATATTCACCTGAAACAGCGGGTTCCCCGTTTATGGTCACGCTTGCATTTTTATCATCCAATGCGGCTCTTACTTTAATTGAGGTTGCATTGATATTAATGGATGTCAGATAATTCATATATCCGGACCCAGTAGTAGACACGAATTTGGTAGTGCCGAGTACACTTACTTTGGCTGTTGCAATATTCATCCCAGTACGCTTTACCGCAATGGTATAAGATTTTTGTGTGCTGCCGTCCTCAGCGGTGACCAGCACATTGATCAGGGTTGAGTCTGCAAGAAGTGGTACCGTGGCATATTCACCTGAAACAGCGGGTTCCCCGTTTATGGTCACGGTTGCGTTTTTATCGTCCAATGCGGCTTTTACCTGGATGGAGTTAGCACCGACATTAAGGTATGTTACATAATTCATATACCCCGGTCCGGTGGTAGATACGATCTTGGTAGCGCCGAGTACACCTAAATTGGCTGTTGCAATATTCAGCCCGGTACGCTTTACCGTAATGGTATAAGATTTTTGTGTGATGCCGTTCTCTGCGGTGACCAGCACATCGATCAGGGTTGAGTCTGCAAGAAGTGGTACCACAGTATATTCACCTGAAATAGCCGGTTCCCCATTTATGGTCACGCTTGCGTTTTTATCGTCCAATGCGGCTTTTACCTGGATGGAGGTCGCCCTGACATTAATGGATGTCAGATAATTCACATACCCCGGTCCGGTAATAGATACGAGCTTGGTAGCGCCGAGCACACCTACTTTGGCTGTTGCAATATTCATCCCAGTACGCTTTACCTTAATGGTATAAGATTTTTGTGTGATTCCGTCCTCAGCAGTGACCAGTACATCGATCAGGGTTGAGTCTGCCAGAAGCGGTACCACAGTATATACACCTGAAACAGCGGGTTCCCCGTTTATGGTCACGCTTGCGTTTTTATTGTCCAATGCGGCTTTTACCTGGATGGAGGTCGCACTGACATTGATGGATGTCAGATAGTTTTTATATCCTGTGCCGGCAGTAGATACCAACTTGGTGGTGCCAACCACACTTACATTGGCTGTTGCAACATTAGATGGTACACGATTTACCTGAATTCTATAGGTTTTAGTCGTAACGCTATCCTGCGCAGTGACTAAAATTACAATATTGTTAAGGCCAATTTGCAGCGGTATTGCTGTGGCTTCAGATGCTAAAGGCATACCATTTAGTGAGATGGACAAGATTGCACTTTCATGATTCGTTCCCGGCGTTACAGAATAGGTAGCGATTGAAGAGGGTACGGTCGCGGTATAATCTGTAACTGCAGCTGAAAATGCAGGGCTAATTGCACTGCTTGTCCCAAGAGTGGCCAGTGTAGCGTCTGATGAAATTGGCCTCGTTACCAACACCGTGTACAGTCTTTCGTCTCCGTTCTCTGCACGTACCAAAACGTTAATCAAGTTTTCTCCAAATAAAAGTCCCACTTCGGATAAACCTCCGTTTTCGGTTACCTTGGCTCCGTTCACAGTTACCCTGGCAGAAGTATCGGCCAAAATAGAAGAAACCGAAATAGAAGAAACGGCATTGCTTACTGTTGCGGTATAATTCAAAGTTTCGCTATTGAAAGACGGACTAAGGTTGCCGTGGCCAAGGTATAGCGCTCCAATCCTGTTATTACCAGACAAGTTACGGTTAATGGTAAACTGATAGGTGCGGGTGCTTTCGTCCTGTGCGGTCACAATAATTTCTAATGCATTACTACCTGGCTGTAATGGTACGGTTTCAAAATCATTGGAAATGAAAGGTTTGCCGTTTATTGTAGCAGTGGCATGTGGACTGCTTAACGTACCAGAAAGAACTACGTAAGAACCCGTGACGTTAATAACGTAGCTAAGTTGGGAACTCTCAAAAGTTGATGTTAGCGTCCCTACATGTGCTGTAAATGACGAAAGGGTATTGTCACTGGAAAGAACCACGCTCAAGGCAGCATCATTGGAAGAATGCTGCATAAAATCATAATTCTTTGCTGCTAAGCCTGAGCCGTTAATTGCATAAATTCCAATCGGAGATGCTGATGTCTCTGTTGAAGAGAACAATAGGTTGCCAGTTGTGGCACTTTCCAGGTTTTCTCCATTCACAAAACCGGTAACGGTTCCAGTAAATGCGGGATTGTTATCACCAAAAAAACGTGTAGCCGGATCGGCGGTATAACGCAGTAATCTTTTATCGATCTGCAGATCAGCCCCGGTAAAGTTCAGGGTATAGTTATCGCTTAAGGCTAGTGTGCCCTGGGTAATTGCATAGCTACCGGCATCTTCTCCTGGTGCCCTGGTAAGGCTCCCGTTAAAAATTTCGTTAAAAGGAAGAGTAGTAGCTTCATAGCTTAATTCCGGTTCGGTATCTAAATATAACTTTGACTGCGCATTGGCTGTAACAGTAATAATCTTTTTATTGATGGTAAAGGACGCTCCCGTAAAAGTATAAGTATAATTGCTGCTGGGCGGCATTAATGTGCCCTGGTTAATGGTGTAAGTACCTGCATCTTCACCCGGGGTCCTAACTAGTGATCCGCTCAGTTTATCCGTCCCCACTAAGAATGTATTAACTGTTAGCTCAGGATCAGCATCGCCGTATTCTTTAGATATAGGATATGCATACAGGCCTATGGATCTTGGTGTAACCGTTAAATTGTTGCTTATAAAGGAGATGTCATAATTGTCTGAGGTCAATTCAAAAGTTTGTGTGCTTACCGGTCGCTTAGTGCCCAAAGTCAGTGCATACGTGCCAGCGTTCTCACCCAAAGTCCTTCCAAATAGGCCAGTCATAGCCTCGTTGGGTGCAAGAGAAGTGCCATCAAACGAATATGGAAGACTTGGGTCGGAGTTGCCGTATATCTTAGTCGCGGAAATCGGATGAATGGTCAATGGCCTTTTTGTGATGCTCAGCTTTGCACTTACAAACGTCAGGGTATAGTTGACGTTCAACGCCAGGGTGTTTCGATTGATGGTGTACTCTCCAACATTCACTCCTCCATCCCTGTTTAATGAACCTGTAAATGTATCACCTTCCAGTAACGCACCTGAGGTAATGGTGTAGGTTAATTCCGGGTCATTGTTACCGTATACCTTTGTTTGGGCATTGGCAGTTACTGTGACCTGCAAAGGGGCTACATTGATCGTTTTGGTAATGCTTGCCGGCAAGTATATTGCATCACCCTCTTGTGAAGCGGTAATGTTTACACGGCCAGCCCCGACAATTTTTATTTTATTGTTTACGATCGAGATCACGGCATCATTGTCACTGCTGTAGCGAACAGGCAGCCCACTATTCGCCATCACTGGAGCATAGTCGGTATCACCATAGGTTGGATCAGTGTTACTGATACACGACAATTTTTGAGTAATTAACCGGGTGGCATTGATGGAGTTGGGCTTTGTGGTTCTGCCGAACGTATAGTCAGCTCCTTTATACCCGGATGTACCTGAGTTGAATAGCGGACTAAGTGTGCTGGACTGGGCCAGTGCCGATACTGCTGAACTTAACAGAATTAAGAGAACCAAGAGCGCAGTTTGCTTAAACTTTAGCGATAATGAAGATAGGCGTAGGATCATCGATTTAGACATCTTTTGTTTTTAAGACGAAAGCAAAGGACAGCATTTAATTTCCAATCGACTTAGATAAGAGTGTCTACAAAGTGTCTACATGAGCTGTATTTATTGATTTATTTTCTTTAGAAGACGGGTTTTTGCCTGCCTAACGCTGGCAGGGGCGATGTTTAGTAACGTAGCGATTTCTTTGGTAGACAGGTTGATGTGGAAATAAGCATACAGTCTCACTTCATAAGTAGTAAAGCCGGGGTGGTTGGCTAGCAGATCTTTAAAAAAATCGGGATGTACCTGCTCAAAATGCAGTTTAAAATTTCCCCATCGTTCATCGAGATACTGATTGTCGTTTAAAGAAGATTTAATGTTTTTTAAAATTTCCGGTTGATCATGCGGCATTTTTGGATCAATGTATCGCAACTGTGTTTTTAAGTCAGACAGGAGTTTTGTTTTTTGGTGCAGGTGCAGACTGCTGCCTGCAAGTTCGCGCTGGTTTGCTTCCAGTTTTTGCTGCAGCAATTCATTTTTTTCCTGTTCTATCTCCATAACAATAGCCGCATGGGTACGTTGCTGCTCGGCCAGCAAGCGTTGATATTCCAGTTCATCCAGGTCTGCCTTCATGGTTATCGCCTCCAGTGCTTTGCAGGTCAGCTCCTCGTTAATTACCTTAATACGTGCCACCAGGGCCACGGCGAACGTAAGTATTTGCGAAAGTATGGCAATCTCAGGCAATAGCTGGCTGCTTTCTCTATACCAGATGATGTAGAATGAAGCCATGGCTATAAAGGACAACGGAATTAAATTGGCCAGCAAAAAATGTTTAGCCATCCTGATTTTTCGCTGGTAGGCAACTAAGGCGGTTAGCAGGCAGGCTATGATCATGATCATAATGAAGACACTGTTAAATATCGTCCGGTTTATCATGTATAGCCCGCTAATATTTAATAAGGCTGGCAGACCGATAATGAGCATATACATATACGAAAGAACCCGTAACATTTGATCATAACCTGGCATCTGTTCTTTGGTCTGCAGATAAAAGCGGCTGAAATTAACGAACCCGCACATGAGTACAGCTGCACCGATGTGCTCAAAAAAATCATTAAGGTTATAATGCGTCAATACGCTCCCATCAACAATACGCTGGTGATAAATCCTTACCGGAAGGAGTACATTAAAAAAGAACTTGTCGCCGGTCAGATACAATAGTGCGCCCGCCTGGGCAATTACATAGTATAGATAAGCCTTATCTTTCAACTGTAAATAAATGTAAAAGTTGTAGCATGAAAAACTGATGAGCATGATACAGCAAGTCCAGAATGATAAGTTTACAAAACTTTCCCTGGAACTATAAATGACTTCTTTTTCCAGAATAATGTCAGGTTTGATTAATCGTGTGGTCTGGGCGATATCAGGTAGTTCAATTTTAATATAAATTGTATTGTCTGAATATTTTTTTAAGGTACAATGATTGATGATCGGTGTTCGCTTTCCGTTTGATACCCCAGGTCCTGCTTCGCTGATCGCCCACTTACCGGTGTTCATCTCTAATTGGTATAAAGAATAATTTAGAGGTTGAGACAGGGATAATACATATTGTTCGTCATTTGGATAAGGATTGCGGATAACTATTTTAGCCCAATACGAATTGCTGGTTAAGGGTTGAAAGTGACTTGTTAGTATTGCATAGTTTTTAATGATCAGGGAATCGGCATTGGTTAAGGGAATCGGTTGCTGTGCCTTTAAGGCCATTGGCATGCAAATGAAACAAAGTAAGATCTTAACAATTGATATCAGCAGGGCGGTAGATTGGAAAGATCTCCTCACGAAAGAGTCATATTAATTTTAGTAAAGAATGATATTTTGTTGGAATAGATGCAAGGCTAATGTCCGAATTTTTATTTGAAAACTGGTATAAATTTTTTCTAAAAAGTATGCAGGGCCGCAGGAAATTGCGCTGGTCTCTGAACTAAAAAGCTTTGTCTCCTTTCCGAAATCATTCTTTCTACTTCGCCTGTTAATGTGATGGCAGTGCACAAGAACCTGAAAAAGTACTTTTTTAATTGCTTTTAAACGATTTCAAAAAGCATTAAAAAGGCTCCGGGGAGGAGCCTTTATTGTAGGGTTTCCAACCAAACAATTTTTAGGGATAAGTGGGAGGGCAAATCGGTGTTCGTAAACACCTCATATATATTATCCCACTAATGTAGATATATATTCTCAAAATGTAGAATTTTAGGAAAAAAATATTTGTATTGTTCATGATTTTTGATTTTTTGGGTAAATTATTCTACGATTAAAATATGTCATCAACTAAAAAGACCAGTTTATCTGGTCTTTTTTAGTTTTAAAAGGAATGGATTCTAATTGATTATGGATTGACTAAGTTTAGTTTACTGTGTTTATAGCCATACAAGAAATAAACAACCAAACCAACAATTAGCCAGATGCCGAAACCGATCCAATTGGATATGCCGAGCTCGCACATCATATACAGGCAGCTCAATAAACCCAGTACCGGAATGAGCGAAAGATTCTTGGTGATGCAGTAGTAGCAAACGATCACACATATAATCAGGAAGATCCATGTCGGGATCTTGTGCTTAAACAAATTCCACCCGCTTTCGTATTTCTTATCTGCATCAATGGACGAAGCAGACATAAATGTTTCATACTGATCAGCAGATAGTTTGTTCAAATATTGTTCTGAATCTGTATTTGCTGTAACCTGGTTAAGTTTTGCCTGGTCGGCCTTAATTTCTTCTTTAATGGTGCCCAATTCGGCATCACTTAAAGATGTCAGGAAACTAACAGGTTCATATACCCGCTGTTTATTATAAATGAAGGCATCTGTCTCTGTTTTAAACAAGGTAAAAGCACTGACGATAGCTGCAATAAACAAAACAGGAACAATGAACTTTGAATTCAGATATGGGATCCTGAATTTACCCCTTTGAATATCAGGTTTATTCTGCAGTACAAGAACTCCGGCACAAACTAAGACAAACGCAAACAAGGTGCCGATAGAACACAGATCGGTAACGATGGTCAGGTTCATAAACAGAGAAGGCACGGCAACAACAAAACCTACAACAATGGTTGCAAAAGAAGGGGTTTTATATTTGGGATGAATTTTAGAAAACGATTTAGGCAACAGGCCATCACGGCTCATGCTCATCCAGATTCGCGGTTGTCCCATTTGGAAAACAAGCAGCACACTGGCCATTGCAAAAACAGCACTCACGGCAATGATACCGCTCATGAGTTTTAAATCAATTTTATCGAAAACAAAGGCCAACGGATCGCCTACGGCTAAAAATTTATAATTTACAATCCCGGTTAAAACCAGGGAAATGGCAACATATAAAATGGTACAGATGATAATGGCCCACATCATTCCGCGTGGAAGGTCGCGCTGCGGATTTTTACATTCTTCAGCAGTGGTAGAGATCGCATCAAAGCCAATGTAGGCAAAGAAGACCGCAGATACACCTTTTAAAACGCCAGATACGCCATTAGGGGCAAAGGGGTTCCAGTTTTTAGTATCCACATAAAAAACACCAACGGCAAGAACCAATAAAATAACAGCAAGCTTTACAATAACCATGGCATTACTGGCATTTCTGGATTCCTTCATTCCGCGATAAACCAACCAGGTAATGAAAATGATAATACCCAATGCAGGTAAATCAGCAACCACATGAAAACTTCCTAATTTTGGTGCTGTTAACCAGGCATTGTTGGCAATTGCCGTGGCCTCATCAAGGTCAGACAAGTTTTTGCCGGCACTCACCAAAGATTCAGCAGTTTTATGCCCGTTAAATGCAGTAAGGTAATCCATGGTAGTCCAATCGGGTAAATGGATCCCGTTAATGTTTAAGGCAGGGATCTGGATGGAAGAGAGCAGCCCGGTAAAATAATCAGACCAGGAAATCGCAACCGTAATGTTACCAATGGCATACTCCATAATGAGCGACCAGCCAATAATCCAGGCTACCAGCTCACCAAAAGCAACGTATGAGTAGGTATAGGCACTTCCGGATACCGGAACCATAGATGCAAATTCAGCATACGCAAACGCAGCAAAACTACAGGCAACAGCCGTAAATATGAAAAGGAAGATCACTGCAGGCCCACCTTCAGCACTGGCCTTACCAATGGTACTAAAAATGCCTGCGCCTATAATGGCCGCAATTCCAAATGCAGTAAGATCTCTTACGCCAAGGGTTTTATGCAGTGAGGTCCCATGTTCTCCATATCCTTTTTCAGCATCAGCCAGGATCTTAGAAATGGATTTCTTTCTAAACAGTTTTTCAAACATGCGTTATTGATTAGGTTTGGTTTCAATACTCAAACTTAAAAAATAACTGTGGATTTAATCTAATTTTTGTAGCTCATCTTTAACGAATGATGCAAGTTCTTCAATATAATTCAGACTAAAGTCGAATTTTATGCCCGCAGTTTCGTAAATTTCGTTAATTGGTTTGCTGTAACCCAGTGATAAAGCAGCTAAATACTGCTGTAAAGCTTTTTCAGGATTCTCTTTGTAATTTTTCCATATCGCAATGGCACCTAATTGCGCAATTGCATATTCAATATAGTAAAAAGGAACCTCAAAAAGGTGTAGTTGCTTTTGCCACGCATTTCCAAACTCCTGCTCCAGCCCGTCCCAGTTTGCAAAGCCAGCACCAAAGCGGGTATATATTTGTTTAAAAGCCTCTTCACGGTCGGCCGCATTATGACCTGGATTCGTATAGATCCAGTGTTGAAACTGGTCAATCACCGCAACCCATGGCAAGGTCTTAAGCACATCGAGCAATTGCTCTTTTTTTGCACGTACCAAATCCGCTTCATTGTCAAAATAAATATTCCAGTTGTCCATAGAGATCAGCTCCATACTCATAGAAGCAAGTTCGGCAACTTCAGAAGGGCAATGCTTAAAGTCGTTTAACTCCAGGTTTGCCGTAAGGAACGTATGGATCGCATGTCCGCCTTCGTGAACCATGGTTGTCAGGTCCCTTAAAGAATTGGCAGAATTCATAAAGATGAAAGGAGCCCCGGTTTCAGCAAGCGGGTAATTGTATCCGCCCGGTGCTTTACCTTTACGGCTTTCCACATCAAAAAGGTGGTTTGCTTTCATGATGGCAAGCATCTGACCCAATTGTGGATTGATCGCATTAAAGCAAGAGATACTTTTGTCGATAAGATCCTGTCCATCTGTAAAAGGTTTCAAAGCCGGTTTACCCGTTGTGCTCACTTCCATGTCCCAGGGCTTTAAAGATTCAAGACCCAGCAATTCCGCACGTTTTTCTGCCTGTTCTCTTAAAATAGGAACAATTTCCTTTTCTATAGCTTCATGAAAATGGTAACAATCCTGGGGTGTATAATCAAACCTGCCCAAGGCCTGGAACATATAATCCCTGTAATTCTCAAAACCAGCATTCAATGCTACCTGATGGCGCATAACCAGGAGTTCATCAAACAAGATGTTAAGTTCGTCCTTATCTACTAAGCGGCGCTGTTGAATCGTTTCCCAGGCTTGCTGCCTAACAGCCCTGTTCGTATCCTTAATAAAGTTTGCAGCCTGCTCCAATGTGTATTCCTGGTCGTTGATCGTAACACTCATGGCACCGGTAACCGACTGGTACTTTTGCTGGGTAACCTGAAGTTTGGTTAACAGATCCACGTTTTCTGCACGGTAAATCTCAATTGCTTTCCGGATTGCCCGTATAAAAACAAAATATTTTTCCTGGTCAAGCTCATCAATAAAAGGACTATCATTGAACTTCTGGTTCAGTTGGTTGGCAATAGGAGAGATCTTTGGCTCAATCTCCATGGCAAAATATTGGAAATCTTTAACCAGGTTCTCATTCGCTGTATCACAGCTCATTCTAATATATCTCCACGCAAAGTCTTCTTCAAGCGCGGCTTCCAGCTCACTTTTATCTTTAAGCCATTTTTCAAGCCCGGCCACATCTTCTACCGGCCGTGCCAATAACTCATTCAGAATAGGTTCAAGGTTGTCCCATTTCATTTCAAGATCTTGGGGAATGTAATTTCTTGTCTTTTTGGGTATGCTAAGGTTGATCATGTTTAGAAATTATAATTAGTTCTTAAGAAAGCGTCCATTAAAAAGCAAAGTGCAAAAACTACAGAAGCAAAACCATTGGTGGTTGCAAAGGCTTTGTTCACTTTACTAATGTCATTCGGTTTAACCAGCAAATGCTGATAGATAAGCATAAAACAGAAAAATGCCACACCTGCATAGTATACCCAGCTTAGTGGTGTAAAGAAAACCGGAAGTATCACACAGGCAGCAGCACACACATGAAGGAACACCGAAAGGTTCAGTGCATTTTTTATACCAAGGGCGGCAGGAATAGAATGTAATTTTTCATCCTTATCAAAATCTTCGTCCTGCAGGGCATAAATGATATCAAAGCCACTAACCCAAAACAATACTGCCAGTGAGTATAGAACGGGAACGATATTGAATTTGCCGGTAACCGCAATATAAGCGCCAATAGGAGCCAGGGATAAGCCCAATCCGAGTACAAGATGGCATAATGCCGTAAACCGTTTCGTATAACTGTAAAACAGCACAACAAATAACGCAACAGGAGACAGATAAAAGCACAGGCTGTTTATGAATGCAGTAGTAGTAATGAACAGAATGCAGTTGATGATCACAAAGATCAATGCCTCATTTGCAGAGATCTTGCCTGCAGGAATGTCACGCATCTTTGTCCGCGGGTTTTTAGCATCAATATTTCTGTCCAGGTACCTGTTAAAAGCCATTGCAGAATTACGTGCAAAGACCATACAAAGCAACACAAGAACCAGCAAGAACCAGTTAAATGGATTGGAAGTGGTTGTAATCCCCAGAAAAAAGCCGATCATGGCAAAGGGCAATGCAAAAATAGAATGTGCAAACAGTACAAGTGAAAAGTACTTTTTCATGTATTTATAAATTAAAATTCGTCTTTAGGAGTTAAGATCGGCATGGCAAAGTCCAGATTTACCTGTTCAATGAACTTAAGGGTCTCGTCTCTTCCTGTCGCCTTTTCTGCGGAGGTCACAAAATAAGGAGGGATCTCTTCAAACCATCCGGAAAGCTCTTTTTTAAAGGCAGCTACATTCTGATCGGTCTTTACAGCACCCTGCTTATCAGATTTTGTAAATACCAGGGCAAATGGGATTTGGATCTCACCCATCCAGCAACAGAATTCAATGTCTATCTTTTGAGGCTCCAACCGGCTGTCTATCAAGACAAAAACGCATTGAAGGCTTTCTCTTTTGGTGATGTAATTGCGGATAAACTTCTCCCATTTCTCCCTGCTGCTTTTAGAAACCTTAGCATAACCATAGCCGGGTAAATCTACGATATACCATTTTTCGTTAATCAGGAAATGGTTAATAAGCTGTGTTTTTCCCGGTCTTTGTGAGGTCTTAGCTAAACCATGCTGGTTAACCAGCATGTTAATAAGCGATGATTTGCCAACGTTTGAACGACCAATAAATGCATATTCCGGCATGTTGGCTACAGGTAAGGCAGAAACCTTTGTATTACTGCAAATAAATGTTGCTGATTTTATAATCATTTGACAAAGGTAGAAAATTAGTTTTCAACAATACTTATCTTTGCGACTTACCATGAACGAAAACATTACACCATACGGATCCGAAACAGCAACAAAGAAAGAACAAGTTGCCAGTATGTTTAACAATATTTCAGGAACTTATGATTTTTTGAATCATTTTATGTCGCTTGGAATTGACATCATATGGCGTAAAAAGGCGATTAGAGAGCTTAAATCCATAAAACCGCGCATCATGCTTGACGTAGCAACCGGTACAGGAGATTTTGCTTTTGAAGCGATCAAGATCCTTCAGCCAGAAAAGATCATCGGTGTAGATATTTCTGAAGGAATGCTGGATGTGGCGCGTAAAAAAATTCAGAACCGGAATATGCAGGACATATTTTCTGTTCAGCTTGGTGATTCTGAGGGACTGCAATTCGGAAATGATCATTTTGATGCAATAACTGTGGCTTTTGGGGTAAGGAACTATGAAAACCTGGAAAAAGGACTTTCAGATATGTTCAGGGTTTTAAAGCCTGGTGGTAAAATTGTGATATTAGAGTTTTCAAAGCCCAGACAGTTCCCAATTAAACAAGGATATAATTTTTACTTTAAGCACATTACCCCACTATTGGGTAAACTCTTTTCTAAAGATAATAGTGCATATACCTATTTGCCAGAATCGGTAGCGGCTTTTCCGGATGGAGAAGTATTTACCGCATTAATGGATAAGGTTGGATTTAAACAAACAAAAGACAGACGCCTTACCTTTGGAGTATGTGCAATTTATACAGGCATAAAATGAAAAGAACAAGCCTAATTATTTTATGTTTAATTGCTGCGGTTTCTGCAAAAGCCCAGAATTGGGGTGGTGGTGTAGACGATGATAACCTGCATTTCGGCTTTACCTTCCAATACCTGTCTTCAGAATATAAAATCCTTAAGAAGGCCAACTGGAGGGGTCAATATGTTGATGAAGATCCTCAGATTCCAAATACACCGGGTTTACGGTCTATCTCTTCAAAACCAACACCAGGTTTTGGAATTGGTTTCGTAGTAAATAAAAGATTGGGTGAAAATGCAGATCTCCGCTTTACACCGATATTGGTATTCAGTGATCGCTCCCTGTCTTATGAATATACCAATGCAAATGCGAACATCGATAAGAAGATCTCAACCACACTTGTAGATTTTCCAATAGGCATCAAGATCAAATCAGATCGCAGAACCAATTTTAGGGCCTATGTGATCGGAGGCGTTAAATTTACCACAGACATCACCTCTAAGAAAAAGACCGATAACAGCCTTGTAACCGATCCGGCAGAAAAGTTTATAAACAATGCACGAAATTTCATGTCCTACGAAGCGGGACTGGGCTTTGATCTGTACTTTGAATATTTTAAAATGTCACCAGAGCTTAAGCTGTCGTATTCGATGAAAAATGTTTTAGAAAATGAGCCAACCCGGTATGTGGCGCCTTTAGATAAACTGATGCTGCGTCATGTAACTTTCAGTTTATTCTTCGAGTAACGGCTCATTTCAAAAAAATTATAGCTTTGCTTAATAAAAGAAATCAAAAATGTCAAAGATTGCATTAATTACAGGGGCAACTTCAGGTATTGGAGCCGCCTGCGCTCACTTATTTGCGGCCCAGGGATATCATTTAATTTTATTGGCAAGAAGAGAAGAACGGTTAACGGAAATTGCGAAACATTTGGAAGACAAATACGCGATCGAAGTTAAAAAGATAATTGCAGATGTTAGGGATCATGAAGATCTGTCGTACAGACTGGATACTTTACCGGCTTCATGGAAAAAGGTAAATGTACTGATTAACAATGCCGGATTAAGTCAGGGCCTGGATCCAATAGATAAAGGGAACTTTGCAGATTGGGATACCATGATCGATACGAATGTAAAAGGTCTTTTATATACCACAAAGATTGTTTCAAACTGGATGGTTGCACAAAAAAGCGGACACATTATCAATATTGGCTCTATTGCCGGACAAGAGGTCTATCCGAATGGAAATGTTTATTGTGCTACAAAACATGCGGTTGATGCATTGAATAAAAGCATGCGGATCGATCTGCTGCCGCACGGTATCAGAGTTACCGCCATTAATCCGGGTATGGTAGAAACAGAATTTTCTAAAGTACGCTTTAAAGGAGACGAAAGCAGGGCAAAAAAAGTTTATGATGGTTTAGAGCCATTGGTGGCCAATGACATTGCAGAAGCCATCTGGTTTGCAGTAAGCAGGCCGGCACATGTAAATATAAACGATATGCTCATTATGCCAACAGCGCAGGCAACGGCAACAATAATTGATAGAAATTAACGAATAATAAAATAAATATGATAGCTAACACCATAGATCAGGAAATTAAACAAGCCATGCTTGCGAAAGACCCGGCCAAACTCAGAGGACTGCGGGCAATCAAAGCAGCCTTGTTACTGGCAAGAACAGAAAAAGGATCAGCAGAAGAAATAACGGAAGAAACTGAACTTAAGATCCTGCAAAAACTGATCAAACAGCGTAAAGAGTCTGCAGATATTTATAAACAGCAGGGAAGAGAAGATCTGAGCGTGATTGAGGAAGAAGAAATTGAGGTGATCAGTAACTTTATGCCTAAACAGCTGGATCAGTCAGAAGTGGAAGCATTGATCATTCAGATCATCAAGGCATCAGGAGCAACTTCCGTTAAAGATATGGGTAAAGTAATGGGCCTGGCAAATAAAGAACTGGCAGGTAAAGCAGATGGAAAATTAATTGCTGAGATCGTAAAGGCACAATTGGCATAAATTGTGTTGCATTTGCAGCTTTAGGCCCTGAATCTTAAAAATAATGTTTTTTTTTCATTAAATTAATTTTAGTCTACTAACTTAGTAGCAATACTTACACAAAATTAAATATGACATACGAAGTAATAGAAGACGAAGGGTTTAAATATATAGAAGCCGGAAAAGGTGAAACCCTGGTATTACTTCATGGATTGATGGGAGAGTTAAGCAACTGGGAGCCGGTGATCAATCACTTTAAGGATCACTATCACATTCTGGTACCCATACTGCCTATTTATGAACTTCCGCTGCTTACTTTAGGCGTAAAGAGCTTAGCTAAATACATAAATAAATTTATCAAGCATAAAAAACTCGGACAAGTAGTGCTAATTGGTAATTCCCTTGGTGGTCATGTGGGCCTTGTATTTACCCTTTTACACCAGGAACACGTAAAAGCGTTGGTTTTAACAGGAAGTTCTGGATTATATGAAAATGCATTTGGAGGATCCTTTCCACGCAGGGAAAGTTATGACTATGTACGTGAAAAAGTAGCATTTACCTTTTACGACCCTGCTGTAGCGACTAAAGAACTGGTAGACGAAGTATACAAGACTGTAAACGAACGTTCCAGGGTAATCCGTATTCTTGCATTGGCAAAATCCGCTATCCGCCACAATCTTTCAAAAGATCTGTCAAGAATAACCATCCCGGTTTCATTGATTTGGGGAAAACAAGATAAAGTTACCCCACCAGAAGTAGCTGAAGAATTTCATGAACTTTTGCCGAATTCTGAACTGAATTGGGTAGATTTATGCGGACATGCTCCAATGATGGAACATCCGGAGATCTTTAACGACCATCTGGAAAAGTTTTTAAATCGTATCTTACTAAAATAATGTTTGCATCTGAACTCATATCTAATTCAATCCCACCGCTAAAGACATCTGATTCTGTTCAGAAGTCTCTGGAAAGAATGACTGAGTTCAAATTATCTCATTTGCCAATAGTAAATGAATCTCAATTTCTTGGATTGATCGCTGAAGACGAACTCATCGAAATCAGGGATACCGAACAGCAAGTAGGGAATCTTTCGCTGTCCATTTTAAATCCTTTTGTGTATGAAGATGCACATGTATATGATATTATCCGGTTGTTTAACCAGTTGCATTTATCCGTAGTGCCCGTTCTGGATTATAAGAAGAACTACCTCGGCCTAATATCTGTAAACAGCCTGCTGGAATACACGGCAGATATTTATGCAGTTAAAGAATATGGAGGCATCATCGTATTAGAGATAAGTAATAGAAATAATTCATTGGCGCATATGGCACAGATCGTAGAAGCAGACAATGCACAGATCTTATCGTCCTATGTGCAGTCCTTTCCTGACTCTACCAAACTTGAAATTACCTTGAAGATCAATAAGACAGAATTGTCTGGTATAATAGCTTCCTTTGAACGTTACGATTACCAGGTAAAAGCGGTGTTCAACAGTACACGCTCAGACAATGGTACCGAAGACAGGTATAATTCATTCATGAATTATTTAAATGTGTAAATGAAAATTGCAATTTACGGCAGAGAGTTCAACAATAGTGTACTGCCACATGTGCAGGAAGTATTTAACGTTCTCGAACAGTACAAAACCCCGGTCTTTGTTTATCAGAAATATCTTGATTTTATTAAGGATAAGATCAAATTACCTGCTCATATTGAAACCTTTAAAGACCATACCGAACTTTTAGGAAATACCGACGTACTGATCAGCCTCGGAGGGGATGGTACCTTATTGGATACACTTTCACTGATCCGTGATTCAGGCATCCCGGTAATTGGAATTAACTTTGGCAGACTGGGCTTTCTGGCCAGTATCAATAAAGAAGAAATAAAAGTAGCCATTGAAGCCCTTCAAAACCGAAAATTTTCTCTCGATAAAAGAACCCTGTTGAGCGTAACGTCCAAACAAGGTTTATTTGGCGATGAAAACTTTGCATTGAATGACATCACCATTCACAGAAGGGACAATTCTGCCATGATGATCATTCATGCGTACATGAATAATGAATTCGTAAACTCTTATTGGGCAGACGGACTGATCATTGCAACACCAACCGGGTCAACAGCTTACTCCTTAAGCTGCGGGGGGCCGATTATTTATCCAAGTTCTCAGAACTTTGTAATTACCCCAATTGCACCACATAACTTAAATGTAAGGCCGGTAATTATTCCGGATGATGTATCTTTGGCCTTTGAGGTAGAAGCCAGGAGTGCTAAGTTTTTAGTTTCCTGCGATTCGAGAACGGAAACAGTAGACCGTTCTGTTAAAATAACTTTAAATAAGGCGGCATTTCATGTAAATTTAATCCGGCTTAATAATGAAAGTTACTTAACCACCTTAAGGAATAAATTACTCTGGGGCATTGATACCCGCAATTATTAGGAATGAGATATAAGCAACTGTTCTATTTTTTTACGCTTTTCTTGCCGGCAATGGCGGTACAAGGGCAAACGGTTGAAATTGGATTAACCGGTGGCGGAGCAGGATATCTCGGAGATCTTAACCAGAACAATCCGCTAAAGATCAGTGGTATGTCTGCCGGAGGATATGTGAAATTAAATCTTGACGCCTATTGGTCTGTCGGCCTGCACTATAACTACGGGAGCATTAAAGCAGATGATCAGGAATCTTCGAATGAACATTTTAGAAATCGCGCACTTAACTTCAAGACTTCTTTAAACGAAGTAAGTATGCAGGTTGATTTTAACTTTCTGGAATACTTCACGATAGACCGGCCTAAAAAATTTACACCTTACCTGTTTGCAGGTGTAGGAGCGGTTTTCTTTAATCCTGTTGGAACCTACCGTGATCCGGGTACTTCCAGAAATACAGACTATAAGCTGAGGTTCTATCAAACCGAAGGACAAAGCCAGTTGTATAAAAATTATGCCCTTGCTATTCCTTATGGAGCAGGTATAAAATTAAGACTCTCAGATAACATGCAGTTTCTTTCACAAATTGGTTACCGTACCGCAAATACCGATTATTTAGATGATGTATCGGGCAGATACCCTGATCCTGTCAATGTAAATTGGCCAAATGATGGTAATCTGGTAACCAGGATAAAGCTTTCAAACCCATCGAATCAGTCTTTAAGCTCACTTCAGGGCACACAAAGAGGTGATTTTAGAAAAAGAGATACATATATGTTTGTAGGTATTGGCATATCTTATACCTTTGTGTCCCAAAAATGTTATACATTTTAGGCATATTTGCACAAAATCAATGGGATTTAAAGAACAAATCGACTTAACACGTTTACCGGAACACATTGCCATTATCATGGATGGTAATGGACGATGGGCAAAAAATCAGGGTAAGTACAGGCATTTCGGTCATGAAACAGGCGTGTTGTCTGTAAAAGATATTGTAGAGGGATGCGCAGATATCGGCATAAAATACCTTACCGTGTATGCATTCTCCACAGAGAACTGGAACCGGCCTATAGAAGAGGTGAATGCGTTAATGGAATTGCTGATCTCAACCATCAATCAGGAAACGCCTACACTCAATAAAAATAACATCCGGCTTAATGCCATCGGAGATATCGCATCTCTTCCTCAGAAATGTATTGATGATCTAAAAAGTGCGATGGACAATACCGCAGGCAATACGCGCTGTACCCTAACACTGGCTTTAAGTTACAGTGCAAAATGGGAGATCCTTGATGCAGCTAAGAAATTAGCACTTAAGGTTAAGAACAACGAACTGCAGCTGGATGATATCAATGAAGAGAATTTTGCCGCACAATTAACCACGCGTAATATTCCGGATCCTGAATTAATGATCAGGACAAGCGGAGAACATCGGGTAAGCAATTTTCTGTTGTGGCAAATGGCCTATTCAGAACTTTATTTCACAGAAACCCTTTGGCCAGACTTCAGACAGGAAGACTTGTTTGAAGCCATAGTAGACTACCAGAAACGCGAACGCCGCTTTGGTAAAATTAGTGAACAACTGAACTAATTTTACTTTTAACACTTTTTAACATGTGTTTAAATTAACTTAGCGTCGATTTTTAGATTGTAAATGAAAAGAATATATCAACTCATATTATTGTTATTGATTGGTTTACCAACAATGGCACAGATCACACGTCCAACGCAAACACCTGCACAGCCCAGCTTAAAAGTTAGTGGTTTAGACCTGGACTATTTTAATCCCAAAGAATATATAATTGGAGGGACTACCATCACAGGAACCCAATTTATTGAGAAGGATGTAATCGTAACGCTTTCTAAACTGATCAAAGGTGAACGTGTAACACTTCCCGGAGAAGCAACTTCAAATGCCATAAAAATTCTATGGGGACAAGGTTTATTTGACGATATAAAACTGGATATTTCCAGGATCGTGGAAGATACCGTGTACTTTGATATCGATGTTGTTGAGCGCCCGCGCTTAAGTACCTTTGAGATCAATGGCGTAAGCAAGTCTCAAAAAACAGATATTCTTGAAAAACTGAATGAAAAAAAAGGTAAAGCAATTATCAACGAGAACCTTTACAATTCAACAACTACTACCATCAAGAAATTCTTGCTGGAAAAAGGTTTCTTTTTTACCTCAGTAACGTACAAAACCAAGCCAGATCCGAACCTGGAGAATGGTATGGTATTACAAGTATTCATTGAAAAAGGAGATAAGGTCAAAGTTCATGAGATCAACTTCACCGGAAATAAAGATTTTTCATCAGCCAAATTACGCAAGTTCTTAAAGAAGACTAAACAACAGGCTTTCTATAAAGTTTTTGGATCTGGTAAATTCAATAAAGAAAAATATGAAGAAGATAAGCTGAAGCTGATTGCTAAGATGCAGGACAGGGGTTATCGCGATGCGGTGATTCTAAAAGACAGCGTCTATCAGTACAATGCTAAAGCGGTAGGAATAAAAATTGACCTGTACGAAGGACCAAAGTATTACTTTGGAGACATCACATGGGTTGGTAATGCCAAATATACCACAGAAGATCTTCAGCGTGTGCTGGGTATTGATAAAGGAGAAGTATTCAGTGAAGAAAAACTGGAAAAGAAATTAAGAGGAAGTGCGAGCGGAGATGACGTGTCCAGCGTTTACCTGAATGATGGTTACTTAACCTTCCAGGTAGAGCCTGTTCAAACCAGGATCTATAACGATACGGTACAAATTGAAATGCGCATTGCCGAAGGGCCTCAGTACACCAATAACCGGATCACGATCAAAGGAAATACCATCACAAATGACCGCGTGGCCATGCGTGAGGTGCGTACCAAACCAGGAGAGAAATTCTCTAAAGAATTATTGATCCGTACCATCCGTGAACTTGGTCAGCTGGGTTATTTTGATGAATCGAAAACGGTACCAATTCCAAAACCAAACCCGGCAGACGGAACAGTAGATATTGAATACACCGTAGAAGAGAAACCTTCTGATCAGGTTGAGCTATCCGGTGGATTTGGTGGTGGTAACATCATTGGAACATTGGGGCTAACCTTCAATAACTTTTCATTAAGAAACCTGTTTAACCTGGATGCTTACAAACCATTGCCAAAAGGTGACGGTCAGAAGTTAAGCTTAAGAGGTCAAACCAATGGTAAATACTACCAGTCGTACAGCTTCTCATTCTCTGAACCCTGGTTAGGTGGTCAGAAACCAATTAGCTTCGGTGTAAGTGCATTCACTTCATTACAGTCTAATGGATTGAGTTCAGACAATTCAAACTTTCAAAAGATCCGCTTAAATGGGGTAACCGTTAGTTTGGGCAGAAGGTTAAACTTCCCGGATAACTTCTTCCAGCTTACGCACTCGATCAATATGCAGCAATATATCCTGAACAATTACCCGGGATACTTATTCTCCACAGGAACATCATACAACTTAAACTTAACACAGGAGTTGAGCCGTGATTCAAGAAATCACCAGATCTTCCCTACAGACGGATCTTATTTTAGATTCACCATACAGGCAACGCCTCCTTATTCGTTATTAAATAGTATTAACTACGCAACAGCATCAGATAAACAACGTTATAAGTTTACCGAGTATCACAAATGGAAATTTGAGTCGCAGTGGTATCAGAGATTGGTTGGAAAGTTTGTGGTTAAGGCCCAGGCCCAGTTTGGATTCTTAGGTACATACAACCAATCCGTAGGACAGTCGGCTTTTGAGCGTTTTAAATTAGGAGGAGATGGAATGCAGGGATTTGACTTCTTGCAGGGATCTGAGCTGATCGCCATGCGCGGTTATGCAAATAACTCAGTAATACCTGTTGGTGCCGATGCAACGATCGCGCAGAATTCAGGTAGCCCGATCTTCACTAAATATGTGATGGAGTTAAGATATCCTGTAATTGCGTCACAACAGGCAACCGCATTTGTAGTGGCATTTGCTGAAGGTGGAAATACCTGGGATAAGTTCAGTGATTTCAATCCTTTTAACGTTAGACGTTCAGTAGGTTTGGGCGCAAAGATATTTTTACCGATATTCGGGCTGTTGGGAATTGATTATGGTTACGGATTTGATAAGATCCCTGGTATCCCTGATGCAAATAAGGGCCAGTTCCATTTCAGTATCGCTCAGCAATTGGGAGGGTTTAATTAATTTTATAAATCAGACACATGAAAAAGTACATTTTAATATGCTTTCTGCTTTTTACGGGGGTTGGAGCGTTTGCACAGAAGTTTGCGTATGTAGATACAGAATATATATTAAAACACATGCCTGAATACAAATCGTCATTAAACCAATTGACCATTTTGTCTGAGCAGTGGCAGCAGCAGGTTGACAACAACTTTGTTGAAATAGACAAGATGTATAAGACCTATCAGGCAGATCAGGTTTTACTGACTGAAGATATGCGTAAGAGAAGAGAGAACGAGATCATTGAAAAGGAAAAAGCCGCTAAAGATTTTCAGCGCCGGATCTTTGGGCCGGATGGAGAACTGTTTCAAAACCGTACCAAGTTAATTAGCCCGATCCAGGATAAAGTAACAAAAGCAATCGGAGAAATTGCAAAAGTTAAGCTTTTAGACTTTATCTTTGATAAAAGTAGCGAGGCAACCATGATGATCTATGCAAGCAGCAATTACGACATCAGCAATGATGTAATTACCAGGCTTGGCTATAAACCAGGTACAATTATAAAATAACATACACACAAATAGTAGAGTAAAAACAATTATTAAGAAAAATAGAGATGAGAAAGTTAATGAACGCATTTTTTATTGCAGCAGGTTTATTATTTACTGCTAATATTGCAAGTGCACAACAAAAATTAGCGCATTTAAATTCAGCTAATATTATTGAAGCAATGCCTGAGGTTAAGACTGCGCAAACTACATTGGAAGCATTTAGAAAAACTAAATCTGGTGACATTGATAAAATGATCGCTGAATATCAAACAACTCTTGCAGGTGCACAAGCTAAAGAAAAAACCAGAAGCGAAGCAAACAAAGAAACAGTAGATAAAGAACTGCAAACAATGGGTGGTCAGCTTCAGGATCTTCAAAAACGTATTGAAGATGCAAGAGCTAAAGCTCAACAGGAATTAGAGCAAAAAAACCAGGAGTTGTTTACTCCAATCCAGGCTAAAGCTGACGCTGCAATTAAAGCAGTATCTAAAGAAAGAGGGTATACTTACGTATTTGATACAGCAAACCAGGGATTGGTATACTGGGATGGTGGCGAAGACATCACTGCACTAGTTAAAACTAAATTAGGCATACCAGCAACAGCTGCAGTAGCACCTAAAAAATAAGCAAATAATTGTTCCGCACATTTAATACAGCGGTCTAAAACAATTGTAGCATAAAATAATTAAATTGCGGGATTGAGTGATAAAACTCAATCCCGTTTTTTTTTATAATGGATAATAAGCATTCTATTGGTGTATTTGATTCTGGCTATGGAGGTTTAACCGTATTTAAATCTATAGCAAAAAAACTTCCCCAATACAATTACATTTATTTAGGAGATAATTCACGGTCACCCTATGGCGACCATTCCTTTGAAACGGTTTATCAATATACCCTGGAATGTGTAGAATGGTTATTTGCACAAGGCTGCCCACTGGTTATTCTTGCCTGTAATACAGCATCCGCAAAAGCACTGCGTTCCATTCAGCAAAAAGTACTTCCTGTTAAATATCCCAATCACAGGGTTCTGGGCGTAATCCGCCCAACAGCGGAGATTGTAGGTGATTTTACCACATCAAAAACCATCGGTGTAATGGGAACACGCGGTACAGTTAATTCTGAATCTTATCTGATGGAGATCAATAAGTTCTTTCCCGATGTAAAAGTACTGCAGCAAAGCTGCCCAATGTGGGTGCCGCTGGTGGAGAACAATGAACATACCTCGCCAGGGGCAGATTATTTTGTAGACAGGTATGTAAAAGAATTGATTGCTAAGGATGACAATATCGATTGCATCCTGCTGGCCTGTACCCATTATCCATTGCTGGTGCCTAAGATCAGGGAAGTCCTCCCTGCGCATATCAATCTGCTCGGGCAGGGTGACATCGTTTCAGATAGCCTGGTTACCTACCTTCAAAATCATCCCGAAATCGAATCGCAAATTGCCAAAGAAGCCAAACGTCTTTTTTATACTTCAGGAGATCCGGTTCAGTTTGATACCCATGCCTCCGTGTTTTTTGAAGAAACGGTGCATTCCATGCATACAGATCCCGGAAATAGCAAATGATCCTTGAATTATAATCTGAATGAAAGAATCTATTTCTTTCTAGGTTCTGATTATTATTAACTCTAAATTTGCGGCTCAAATAACACACCCCAATGAGTGACTCGATAAAACATGAATGCGGAATAGCCTTTATCCGTCTTTTAAAACCGCTCTCATACTACCAGGAAAAATACGGTACTGCGCTTTATGGTTTAAACAAGCTTTATCTCTTGATGGAGAAACAGCACAACCGCGGTCAGGATGGAGCAGGTATAGCAACCATTAAACTGGATGTGAAACCCGGGCACCGTTACATCAGCAGGTACCGCTCTATGGCACAAAACGCAGTAGCAGATATTTTCGGGTATGTACAGAGCAAGTTTGTAGACATTCAGAATGAAACCCCGGAGTTAATGCTGGATGCAGAATGGCTTAAGGCAAATGTTAGTTTTATTGGTGAGGTGTTATTAGGCCACTTACGCTATGGTACGCATGGTCAGAACAGTATCGAGAACTGTCACCCGTTCCTGCGTCAAAACAACTGGATGACGCGTAACCTCGTTATCGCAGGTAACTTCAACATGACCAATGTGGATGAGTTGCTGGAGCAACTGTATGAATTGGGTCAGCATCCAAAAGAACAGGCAGATACCGTAACCGTATTAGAGAAAATAGGTCACTTTCTGGATGATGAAAATCAGGAGCTTTTTGACGAGTACAAAAAAGAAGGCCTGGACAATGTAGACATTACACATAAGATATCTGATAACTTAGATATTGCAAAAATATTAAAACGTTCAGCAAAGAATTGGGATGGGGGATATGCCATTTCAGGTATTGTTGGCAACGGAGATGCATTTGTGTTGAGAGACCCATCAGGAATCAGACCAGCCTATTACTATCAGGATGATGAGATCGTGGTAGCAGCATCTGAAAGACCGGCCATTCAGACTGCGTTTAACATTCCATTCAGGGATGTCAAAGAAATTGAACCCGGACATGCCCTGATCGTAAAAAAAGACGGTACCGTAACCCAGGAGATCTTTAGAGAGCCGGAAGAAAAAAGAGCGTGTTCTTTTGAACGGATCTATTTCTCCAGAGGAAGCGATGCAGAGATCTATAAAGAACGGAAACATTTAGGCGCTTTACTCTGCAAGCAGATCCTTGATTCTGTAAGTGCCGATTTAAAGAATACCGTTTTCTCTTTTATTCCGAATACCGCAGAGGTTTCTTTCTACGGAATGGTAGAAGGACTGCACAGCTACATCCGGAATGTACAAAAGGATACCTTGCTTCACCGTAAAGATAAGCTGGACGACCAGCAACTGGAAGAATTGTTGTCAATGAGTCCGCGGGTAGAAAAACTGGCGATCAAAGATGTAAAATTAAGAACGTTCATTACCCAGGATGCCGACAGACAGGATATGGTCGCACACGTGTACGATACCACTTACGGTGTAATTAAGAACCATACCGATACCCTGGTTGCTATTGATGATTCTATTGTAAGGGGAACAACGCTTAAACAAAGCATCATAAAGATTATCGACAGGCTGCATCCTAAAAAGATCATCATTGTATCCTCTGCACCACAGATCCGTTATCCGGATTGTTATGGTATCGATATGTCTAAAATGGGACAGTTTGTAGCTTTCGAAGCAGCCATTCAATTGTTAAAGGCCCGCGGATTGGAACACATCATTGAAGAAGTATATCAAAAATGTAAAGCATCGCTGTTGCTTCCTAAAGAAGAGATCGTCAATCACGTAAAGGATATTTACAGACCATTTAAACAGGAAGAGATCTCTGCACAGATCACTAAGATCATTACTCCGGAAGACATCACAGCGGAAGTTGAGGTAATCTACCAGACGCTTGATAATTTACACATTGCTTGTCCGAATCATACCGGAGACTGGTATTTCTCAGGTAACTACCCAACACCTGGTGGAAACAAAGTAGTAAACAAAGCATTTGTAAACTGGAAAGAGGGAAATAACCAGAGAGCATATTAAAAGCGCATAATAAGACAATACCGTGTAAGAACGTTTTAATTAAGAACGCTTATAACGGAATAAGAATTAAAGATCACGCGTTAGCTTAATTAATATGCCATTAGTGGGGAGCCAGCACGGAAATGTTCCGGATCGTAAAGGTCATAACAAACAAAAAAACCGATGCGGGCAGCATCGGTTTTTTTGTAGGATAAGTATTCAGTTAGATCAATAAATACAAACCGTTAATCCCACTGGAATAATTATTTGTAATGTTTTAGAATGACCTCAACAAACAACCGGATCGCGAAGATTAAAATAACAGCACCGGCAATCTTATTGAGCATCTGGATGTTCTTTTCTTTAATGCGGTATCTCAGCTTGGCGGCATAATACGTCTTGATGCAATCAACGGATAGCTGTGTAGCCATTGCAATCACAAAGAAAACCACCTTTTCAGCCATATCATAATGGAGCTGTACAGAAATAATCCCGCCAACCATAATCCAGAACATCAGCGTAGAAGGGGATAAAAGGCACATTAAAAAACCTTTTAAGATATAACCGCGCTTCCGTATCTTAATGGTTTCAGAAATATCATAGCTAACCTTTACCTTATTGAAAAGATAATAGACCCCGATCCCAAATAGGAAAAGCCCGCCAATAATCCCTATATATTGATTGTATTCAGCATTATAATCTACAAATTGTGAAGTGAAAATAGTGAGGATAATAAATATTATGTCGCTAAAAACTACCCCAATAGCTAAAGAAAAGCCAGCCTTAAAGCCTTTTTCAATGCTGGTCTTTATCATAGAAAAAAAAACGGGACCCGTCAAAAACGAAAATAATATCCCCGCACCAATCCCTTGTAATATTGCTTCAAACATTCAGCTCGTCATATATATTATGCTAATATGCAATTTTAAATAGAATCTACGCCCTTTTTTTTAACTAGATTTATTGCCCTCAGCCCATTAAAAATATTGAAATATTACAAACAAGGCTACCTGCATACAGTTTTTTTTATTTATGTTTAACGCATAAAATTATTACTAACCAATATATGGAACAACAGTCACAAAAGAATTACGGAACAGCACTGTATACAATCATTACCGTGTTTTTCTTCTGGGGATTTGTAGCCGCATCAAACGGAATCTTCATCCCATTTTGTAAACAACATTTTAGCCTAACCCAGTTTGAATCCCAACTAATAGACTTTACCTTTTATGGTGGATATTTTATCGGATCATTGATCTTATACTTCGCTTCACAAGCAAGTAAAGTAGATATCCTGAATAAGATCGGATATAAGAAAGGGATCATTGCCGGTTTGGTGATCTCGGCAGGAGGAGCTTTACTGATGATCCCTGCAGTTCATTCCGGTTCATTCTTATTTATCTTATTCGCATTTTTTGTAATTGCATTGGGGTTCTCACTTCAGCAAACTGCTGCCAATCCATTTGTAGTGGCATTGGGAAATCCTGAAGGCGGAGCAAACCGTTTAAATCTTGCAGGTGGTATCAACAATTTCGGCGGCTTAATGGGTCCGGTAATTGTCAGTGTAGTCCTGTTTGGAACAGCCAATGATGCCGTTGCTAAAACGGTTGAGATCTCATCAATCAATAACTTATATTATATTCTTGCAGGTCTTTTCCTTGCAGTGGCCGTATTCTATGCCGTATCAAAACTTCCTGATGTAACCAGCAACGAGAAAATTGAATCCAGCCCTAAACCAACAGGTCCGCTTGTGGTAATGATCTTAGGCTTTTTAATGGTAGCAGCAGCAGGCCCCTTAGCAAATATGACAGGAATTAGTGCGTCTATCTTTGTATATTCATCATTGGTAATCATCATTGGAGCCCTTTTATTTGGCTATATGGCTAAAAAAGAAGATGCTTCTAAATGGGGAGCCATGCAATATCCTCAATTGATCCTCGGCATGCTGGCCATCTTTATGTACGTAGGTACAGAGGTAACCATTCAAAGTAACTTAGGCGCGTTGTTAGGTCTTCCGGAATTCGGATCACTTACTTCGGCAGACATTAAACCATACATCTCTTTATATTGGGGAAGCATGATGATCGGAAGGTGGACAGGTGCAATCAGTGCATTTAACCTGACAAAAACAGTTCGTAACGTATTAACTGTGGTTGTACCGTTTATTGCTTTTGGTGTCATCTTGCTGGTGAACCATTTTACAGGAACAGACATAGGTAATTTATATGTTTATGCAGTATGTATCGTCATACTGATCGCAGCATTCTATATCGGACAAGAAAAACCAGCTAAAACACTTGCTGTATTTGGTACACTGGGTGCAATAGCAATGTTAGTCGGCCTGTTCACAACCGGTGAGGTTGCCATATTTGCATTTGTAAGCGGTGGATTGTGCTGCTCAATCATGTGGCCGTCTATTTTTGCATTATCCATCACTGGTCTTGGAAAATATACCAGTCAGGGGTCTTCTTTCTTAATCATGATGATCCTTGGTGGTGCAATCATTCCGCCAATTCAAGGAGAGCTGGCAGATAGCGCAGGTATTCACAATTCATACATCGTTCCGGTAATTGGCTTTGCATATTTGGTTTTCTTTGCATGGAAAGTTAGTGGTGAACTAAAAAAACAAGGAATTAATATCGAAGAGATCGCTGCTGAAGGCGGTCATTAAAATAAAAAATCTGTTAAAAGGCTGCTCGTTCTTTTGAATGGGCAGCCTTTTATTATATAACAACATGAGTAAACCAAGTTTCAATCATATTTTTATGAACTTAGCGTCCGATCTGTCCACCAGGTCGCATTGTGTACGCGCACATGTAGGAGCAGTTCTGGCAAAAGATACCCGGATCATTTCTATCGGATATAACGGGCCTCCGGCAGGAACACACAACTGTGATGAAGAATGGCCGGAGACCGGATGCAACAGAGACTCGCGCGGAAGCTGCTCCCTGGCCCTGCACGCAGAAGAGAATGCCATACTGTATGCCGTAAAAAACGGATCCAAGATCTCGGGATCAACTTTATACACCACACTCTCCCCCTGCATTGCTTGTGCAAGGTTAATTTTATCATCAGGAATTAAACTGGTGTTCTATAAAGATTCCTATGCCGAATATAAAGGGTTGCCGAGCGATGAAGGTGTTGATTTTTTAAGAAGGTTCGGTGTGGAGGTAATTAAATTTTCTTAACTTTGGCCATGCTAGAAAAAATCATAATTCTCGATTTTGGTTCCCAATACACACAGTTAATTGCCCGCAGGGTACGCGAATTAAACGTTTATTGCGAAATTCATCCTTTTAATAATATTCCTGAAATTTCATCCGATGTAAAGGGAATCATTTTCTCCGGTAGCCCTTACTCTGTTCGTCAGGAAGATGCTCCTCAAGTAGATCTGAAAAAATTCCATAAAAACTTCCCGGTACTGGCAGTTTGTTATGGTGCACAATATATAGCACAGCACTCAGGTGGTGAGGTTCAGCCTTCATCCACAAGAGAATATGGCCGCGCTAACCTGAACTTTGTTGCTTCAGGTAACAAATTGTTTAAAAATATAGCGGTTGACTCCCAGGTTTGGATGTCACACGGCGATACCATCACTGTAGTTCCAGAAAACTTTGAACTTATTGCCAGTACAGACAGCGTTAAAGTTGCTGCATTCCAGGTAAAAGATTCAGATACCTATGGCATCCAGTTCCACCCGGAAGTAACACATAGCCTGGATGGAAAGCAACTATTGGAAAACTTCCTGGTAGACATCTGCGGATGTAAACAAGAGTGGACCCCGGATGCATTCGTAGAAACTACCATTGCAGATTTACAGGCAAAACTAGGAAACGATAAAGTGGTACTTGGTCTTTCCGGAGGGGTAGACTCCAGCGTTGCTGCCGTTCTGCTGCATAAAGCCATAGGGAAAAACTTACACTGTATCTTTGTAGACAACGGCTTACTGCGCAAGGGAGAGTATGAATCTGTTTTGGAACAGTATAAACACCTGGGTTTAAACATTAAAGGAGTTGATGCCAAAGACCGTTTTCTTAGCCAGCTGGCTAACGTGAAAGATCCGGAATTAAAACGTAAGGCAATCGGACGTGTATTCATTGAAGTATTTGATGATGAAGCACACCAGGTACAGGATGTAAAATGGCTGGCACAAGGCACCATTTATCCCGATGTAATTGAATCGGTTTCCGTAAAAGGACCGTCAGCAACCATCAAATCACACCATAATGTAGGCGGATTGCCAGACTTTATGAAATTGAAGGTGGTAGAGCCGCTAAATACGTTGTTTAAAGACGAAGTAAGAAGAGTGGGCAGATCACTTGGATTGGAACATTTTATTATAGGCCGTCACCCTTTCCCCGGACCGGGTTTGGCAATCCGCATCCTTGGTGATGTGACCGCAGAAAAAGTAGCCATCCTGCAGGAAGCCGATGCCATCTATATCGATAACTTAAAAGAAGCAGGTTTATACGACCAGGTATGGCAGGCAGGTGCAATATTTCTTCCCGTGCAGTCAGTAGGCGTAATGGGAGATGAGCGTACGTATGAAAACGTAATCTGCTTACGGGCTGTAGAATCTGTTGACGGTATGACTGCTGACTGGTGTCACCTTCCATACCCTGTACTCGCAAAAATTTCTAACGAAATTATTAATAAAGTAAAAGGAATTAACCGCGTTGTATATGATATTAGCTCTAAACCACCAGCCACAATTGAGTGGGAATAAACATTGGCTGATCATCTGTCTCGGATTATTTTTAGCGTCATGTTCGCCAAAAATAAATACGAATGTTAAAAAGCCGGATATTCCTAAAAGCGTTGAAAAAGAAACGGTAAAGCCTGATGTGAAATTTACACAGGCAACCATTTCTTTGCTCGTACCTTTTAAGTTAAATGAGATCAGGCTTAAAACGGCAACCAGGGCAGAGGTAGAGAAAGCAGCAATGGCCATAGATTTTTACCAGGGCTTTAAACTTGGCGTAGATTCAGCAGCAGCACTCGGCCTCAATTTTAAACTCAAAGTTTACGATACCAGGGATGAAAATGCGCAGATTGATGGCTTAATACAAAATGGAAGCCTGCTGGGTTCTGATCTGATCATAGGCCCCGTTTTTCCGCAAGGCCTAAAACACATCACCAGTTATTCGCTAAGCAAAGGGATTCCTGTGGTAAGCCCCTTAGCGGCAAGTCACCCCGCAGAATTTAAAAACCCAAACCTAATCTCACTGGTCAGTAACGTTGACCTGCATGCGCAAAAAATCGGAGATTATATAAATAAACATTACAATCCTGCCCAAACGGTAGTGGTACTGATCAATCCAAAAAGTGCAAGTGATGAACTGATGGCCAAACCATTAAGGACCTACTTTGCAAACCCCAGCCGGAAGTTTTTACTTCAGGAATTTGGCTCCGTATTTACCATGGAAACCAAATTGATCAGGAACAAGAAATATGTGATCATCGTATGTTCTGACGATCAGAAGTTCGTGGTGCCAACACTGGATAAATTGGTCAAAATGAAAAACGCAGGACTGGCAGTTGATCTTTATGGGCATCCCGGCTGGATCAAACAGAACTACAATACCGATAAGCTGCAAGCTTTAAACACGGCAGTAACCTCATCTTATAAAGTAGATTATACCCGTTCAACAGTAAAAACCTTTATTATCAAATATCGGGCAGCCTATCATTTCGAGCCTGGCGAATATGCCTTTAAGGGATTTGATACCGGGTTTTACTTTGCTAAACTATTGGCAGAACATGGTCTTGACTATTTAAAATACATGGAAAGGGAAAGATACAATGGTTTACAGAATGACTTTTCCTTCCGTAAGGATCCGGAATTGGGATATATCAATACTAGCCTCATGCTATTAAAGTACCAGGATTTTACGCTAAAAAATATGGAATGAGAGTAGAGCATCAGATAAGGGCGTTTGAACAGATCTTTAAAAGCTATGACGGAGTACAACCACTGCATCGGTTTCTATTTGCCTATTTTAAAAAAAATAAGCAAATGGGCTCTTCAGACAGGCGCTGGGCAAACCGGTATATCTATAGTTTTTTCCGTCTTGGTAAAGCCCTGATGAAAGAGGATCAGTTAACCAGGCTCGCCATTGCAGATTTTTTATGCAACCCAACACCAGGCCTGGTGGTAGAAACAACCCTGCCAGAATTAAAAGACCAGACCGGTCTGCCGGTTAAAGAGAAAATTACCCTGATCCAGCAGCACTTTCCAGCGTTTAAATTAAAAGAGGTCTTTAATTTCAAAGAACAGCTTAGTGAAGCCATTGATGAATTATCTTTTTTCGAATCCTACTTTACACAACCAGATCTTTTTTTGAGGGTAAAGGCAAACGATATCAGCCAGCTTACCAAAACGCTGAAAGAAAATGGGGTTGAAGCAATAACAGTTGGCCCAACTACACTCGCGCTGCCAAATGGTACCAGGCTGGAACAAATTATTCCGGATCAGAAGCATTTTCAAATACAAGATCTTTCCTCACAAAAAACAGGAGATCTTTTTGATCCGCAAACCTGGGATTACTGGTGGGATTGCTGTGCGGCATCAGGCGGTAAATCCCTGCTTCTGCACGACTTGCAGCCGAATATACAGTTATTGGTCAGTGACGTTAGAGAAAATAGCTTAAATAACCTGGATGAGCGTTTCCGCGATGCAGGATTAAAAAAATATCAAAAGAAAGTACTGGACCTGCTGCTGAACAATGAAGTTGATCTTCACCACTATGAGTTTGATGGAATCGTATTAGATGCACCATGCTCCGGTTCGGGTACCTGGGGGCGAACGCCAGAGATGCTGTACTATTTTGACGAACACAAGGTGAGTTATTTCTCAAAGCTGCAAAAGAATATCGCTGCAAATGTGGTTAAATATCTTAAAGATGGAAAGCCATTGATCTATATCACCTGCTCTGTGTTTAAGAAAGAAAATGAAGAAGTAGTCTCCTGGCTGCTTGAAAACCTGCCTTTAAAACTGGAGCGTGTGGAAGTGATTAAGGGTTATGGCAATAAAGCCGATACCATGTTTGCTGCGCGCTTGATTAAAGCGGATGCATCCAATCTTTAAGTTTCTCTTTGATGTGCTTAACAGCCTCAAAAAGAACGGCTAAAATGCCGATTATTAACGTAAGTTGCTCAAAACTGTTCATGATTACTGCGCTTACTTAAATTTGGTCCTTCAGGATTCAAACATTTGAAAATATGCCAAACGTGCTCAACCTGATTTATGTTAAGACTAATATAACGATATTTTGTTACAATCCGGTATTGTTACGGAACAATTTGATGGCTATGGCCAATAGAATAATTCCAAAGGCTTTCCTAAGTACGTTCAAGCCCGACTTTCCGAAAAGACGTTCGAGGCGTTCTGTATTCTTCAATACAAAGTAAACGAATACCATATTCAGCATAATGCCAACAATGATGTTTTGAGTCGCATATTCTGTTTTTAAAGACAACAGGGTGGTCATGGTTCCTGCCCCGGCAATAAGTGGAAATGCAAGCGGAACAATGGAAACTGTTTCAGGGGCATCACCTTCTTTAAAGATGGTTAATCCCAGTACCATCTCCATGGCGATGAAAAAGATAACGAATGAGCCGGCAATGGCAAATGACTCCACATCCAGCCCGATGATCTTTAATAAGGTCTCTCCGGCAAACAGGAAAATGACCATCAAAACCGTAGCCACGATCGTAGCCTTTTCAGATTCAATGTGTCCGGCCTTTCTTCTCAGCTCAATAACTACAGGGATAGCACCCAGAATATCAATAATGGCAAACAGCACCATTGAGGTAGACAAGATTTGACTGAAATTAAACTCCATAGCCGATTGATTTGATACAAAGGTAAATTATTTAACAATAAAAAAGCCACTTCAGCGATGAAGGGGCTTTTTTATTAAGCATTTTGAGCACTTATTATTTTGGTTGGATCTGACTGGTATTCATAATCCGGTAGATATATACAAATATGTGGAGTACAGCGAATCCAAGTGAGAAGTAATATAAACCGGTATCTGTGCCGCCAGTAGTATGATGATGCACCAATGCCACAATAATTAAAAGGGCAGCCAGTGCAAGACCTACATAAGAAACTACCTTATTGCTTCTGATCAGTGTTGCAGTTACATTGTCTGACAATAAACTGTTCTTGATACCATAGAATAGGTAAACGTTGATACCGATGATCATCCATACCAATAAACGAACCCAGGTATCCAATGGTAAGAATACCATCATGCCTAAACATACCAGTACACCTAAGATTGGAATAAGCGGAACCAAAGGTACTTTAAATGCACGTGGAAGATCAGGCATGCGTTTTCTAAGGATAACGATACCGATACAAACCAGGATAAAGGCAAATAAAGTTCCAATACTGGTCATTTCACCTACCACACGTGCAGGAACAAAAGCAGCAAATAAACTTACAAATACCATAAACAACAAGTTGCTTTTTGCAGGAGTACTAAACTTAGGGTGAACATTAGAGAATACTTTTGGTAATAAACCATCTTTACTCATCGAGAAGAATACCCTTGATTGTCCCATAAGCATCACCAGGATTACTGAAGCGTAACCACCAAGAATAGCAAGGATGATCAATTTATTTAACCATGGATAAGCAGGAGTAACAATTCCGGCAGCATCTTTGACACCCATATTGTCAATCGCAACAGCAACCGGAGCGATACCGTCCTGTCCTTTAAACAACTCATAGTTTGCAACACCAGTCATGACGTGAGCAAAAAGAATGTAAAGGATGGTACAGATAAACAGCGATACCAGGATACCGATTGGCATATCTTTTTTCGGGTTTTTAGCTTCCTGGGCAGCAGTAGAAACGGCATCAAAGCCGATGTAGGCAAAGAACACAATTCCTGCAGCACGAACTACGCCAGACATACCATACTCACCAAATGTTCCGGTGTTGGTAGGGATATAAGGCTGGAAGTTGTCCGCATTGATATATTGCCATCCCAGGATGATAAAGATAATAACGATCACTACTTTAACAGCTACTATGATGCCATTGATAAAAGCAGATTCTTTAGTTCCCCTGATCAGGATCAGCGACATTAAAACAACAATAAACACAGCAGGTAAGTTAAACATACCCGAAACCACAGAACCGTCAGCAAGTGTAGCGGTATCAAATGGAGACATCACTACCTGTGCGGGGAGATGAATGTCAAAGTATTCGAGAAACTTGACCAGGTACCTGCTCCAGCTGATGGAAACAGTGGCGGCACCAACGGCATATTCAAGTACCAGATCCCATCCGATGATCCATGCAACAAATTCGCCCATGGTGGCATATGAATAGGTGTAAGCACTACCTGCAACAGGAATCATGGAAGCAAACTCTGCATAGCATAAACCAGCAAATGCACAACCAATAGCTGCGATAACAAAGGAGATCGTAATTGCAGGACCTGCATTATTGGCAGCTGCAGAACCGGTTATTGAGAATAATCCAGCACCGATAATTGCACCAATACCTAAAGCTACCAGGTTAACGGGACCAAGGGTTCTTTTCAGTGTACCCTCACCGCTAGCTGTAGCTTCTTTTGTAAGTAAGTCAATCGACTTTCTAAAATTCATAGTTTAGTTTAGTTAAAGTGTGTCTATAAGTGTCTACTTTATATTTTAAAAGTCAAACCTAAAGAAAATATATCTAAAAATAAAAGGGATTTTGACACAAAATCCCTTTTATAAGTAATAATTATGATGTTATTGCTCAATATTTAAAGTGTCTGTTCGATTAATGAGTGTATCTAACTTTACGTTACCTAAAGAATCAACGGTTTTATCGATTTTTATTTCTTTTTTAATCTCCGTAGACGGATAATCCGGGCTGTTGCCGGCAACAGCAATATACGGGGCAATAACCAGCGAAACAATCGACATAAGCTTAATCAATATGTTCATGGAAGGGCCAGAAGTATCTTTGAACGGATCACCCACCGTGTCACCGGTTACAGAGGCTTTGTGCGGTTCTGATTTTTTATAATGCATCTCTCCATTGATCTCTACACCTTTTTCAAAAGATTTCTTTGCATTGTCCCACGCACCGCCCGCATTGCTTTGGAAGATCCCCATCAGCACACCGGTTACGGTAACACCTGCCAGTAAACCACCTAAAACTTCAGGGCCAAATATAAATCCGACCACAACAGGCGTAATTAAAGCGATGGCACCAGGAAGCATCATTTCACGGATGGAAGCCTTCGTAGAAATGGCTACACATTTTTCATATTCCGGCTTCGCCTTATATTCCATGATGCCCGGTATTTCACGGAACTGTCTGCGCACTTCCTGAACCATATCCATGGCCGCTTTACCAACAGCCTGGATGCACAGTGCCGAAAATACAAAAGGGATCATACCACCAACAAAAAGTCCGGCCAGTACAGGTGCTTTATAAATATCGATCGCAGAGATCCCTGCAATGCCTACAAATGCAGCAAATAAAGCAAGGGACGTTAATGCCGCTGATGCAATGGCAAACCCTTTTCCGGTAGCAGCAGTGGTGTTCCCCACCGCATCCAGGTTATCCGTGCGCTCACGAACCTCAGGAGGTAACTGGCTCATCTCTGCAATGCCTCCTGCATTATCGGCAATAGGGCCAAAGGCATCAATAGCCAGCTGCATCGCCGTTGTGGCCATCATACCTGCCGCTGCAATAGCAACGCCATACAGACCGGCAAAATAATAAGAAGACATGATACCACCGGCCAAAACCAGGATCGGCACAACTGTTGATTTCATGCCGACAGACAAACCAGCAATGATATTGGTTGCATGACCGGTTGAAGACTGCTGGATGATTGAATTTACCGGAGCCTTACCCATAGCAGTGTAGTACTCTGTTACAATGCTCATGATCGTACCCACAACGAGGCCCACTAAAATGGCATAGAACACATTAATGCGGGAAAACTCATATCCCCTAAGACTTAAAGTATCAGGAAGCATCCACATCACAATGAAATAAGAAGCAACAGCAGTAATGATAATGGAAGACCAGTTTCCGAGGTTCAGTGCATTCTGAACATTGGAGTGCTCATCTTTGATCGTTACAAACCAGGTTCCGATGATGGAGAAGAGAATTCCCAATCCGCAGATAACCATAGGCAGCAAGATCGGAGACATGCCGCCAAATTTATCCACTACTGTAATTTCCTGCCCCAGTACCATGGTAGCCAGGATCGTGGCAACATAAGAACCAAACAGATCTGCACCCATACCGGCAACATCACCCACGTTATCGCCAACGTTGTCTGCAATCGTAGCCGGGTTCCGAACATCATCTTCCGGAATACCAGCTTCAACTTTACCAACCAGATCGGCACCAACATCAGCCGCCTTGGTATAAATACCCCCGCCAACGCGGGCAAATAGCGCAATAGATTCAGCCCCTAAGGAGAAACCCGTTAGCACTTCAATAGCCGTTTTCATGTGTATGGTGTCAACACCATCTGCGCCAATCACATCAAAGTATTTTAAAAAAACGATGAATAGTCCGCCCAGGCCCAGTACGGCAAGTCCAGCCACACCAAGACCCATTACTGTGCCCCCTGTAAATGAAACTTTTAACGCTTGTTTTAAGCTCGTACGTGCGGCCTGTGTAGTGCGCACGTTTGCTTTGGTAGCAGACCGCATTCCTATGTATCCGGCTGTTGCTGATAATACAGCCCCGATCACGAAAGAAATGGCAATGATCCAGCTCGAATGGATCGGTTTGCCGTTAATCTCATGGATCGTACCTGAATAGGCCAATAATGCGCCGGCAAAAAGGACAAAAATACTGAGTACCCTCCATTCAGCTTTTAAAAAGGCCATTGCCCCATCGGCAATGTAGCCGGCAAGTTCCTGCATGTTCTGATCACCCGCATCCTGCTTGTTTACCCATGCACTCTTAACGGCCATGACAATAATGCCGATTAAGCCCAGCAAGGGAATAAAATAGATTAAATTGTTTTGTAGAAACTCCATACCTGATCGTTTAGTTTATATATTTGGTTATACTTGGTTACGCTTTACTGGCATTTCTCCCTGCATACATCTTACTAATAGATTCGTTTTCGCAATTAAGGAGGGATACAAAAATAGTCGTGTTTGTGAAATTACCAAATATTTTATCAAGTAATTCATAACCTGTCCGATATCGCGTACTATTTCTAAATAGTTGTAAATTTTAAATATATTAGCACACCAGGATTGACCCCGTATTTATGGCTTTTGAAGCCCAAATCAGGCCAATTCAAAAAACAAACTCAAACCTACAAACGATAAGAATGGAAAAAGAAACTCAGGACGGCTCTTTTAAACGGGAACTCGGACTCCTAGATGGTACCATGCTGGTAGTTGGATCAATGATCGGCTCCGGAATATTTATTGTCAGCGCAGACATTACCAGGCAAGTTGGATCTGCCGGCTGGCTGATCCTGATCTGGGTGGCAACGGCTTTAATGACTATGATTGCTGCAATCAGCTATGGCGAATTAAGCGCCATGTTTCCAAAGGCAGGCGGCCAGTATGTGTATTTAAAAGAAGCGTACAATAAACTGATCGCATTTTTATATGGCTGGAGTCTTTTTGCAGTCATCCAGACTGGAACTATTGCGGCTGTTGGAGTTGCTTTTTCGAAATTTGCAGCGTATTTATACGAGCCGTTCAGTGAAACCAATATCCTCTGGGATATTCAAACCGGTGTTGGTAATTTCTCCATCAGCGCAGCACAGCTGGTATCTATTGTAACCATCGTACTGCTGACGTATGTAAACAGCAGGGGCGTAAAAAACAGCAAGCTCCTTCAGACCTTTTTAACCATCATAAAGATCCTGTCTTTATTGGGGCTTATCGTATTTGGTTTTATGCTTGGTGCAAAAGCAGAGATCTGGAATGCCAACTGGACCAATGTTTGGGATTCACGATCGTTTAATCTGGAAACAATGGCATGGACCCCCATAAATGGTTCCCTGTTACTTTCAGGAATTGCCGCCGCAATGGTCGGTTCACTCTTTTCAAGTGATGCCTGGAACGGGGTAACCTTTATTGCAGGAGAGATCAAAAATCCCCAGCGTAATGTAGGGCTGAGCCTTTTCCTTGGAACATTTATAGTAAGTGTAATTTATATCCTTGCCAACCTGATGTATATTGCAGTATTGCCGCTGGATCAGATTACGACCGCAAAATCAGATCGTGTAGCTGTTGTAGCTGCACAATATATTTTTGGTGATGCAGGTACCATAATCATCGCTGTCATGATCATGATCTCCACCTTTGCATGTAATAACGGATTGATCATGGCTGGAGCGCGTGTCTATTATACCATGTCTAAAGATGGCCTGTTTTTTAAAAAAGCGGCAAAGTTAAATACAGCAGATGTACCGGAATGGGCACTATGGATCCAGGGCATCTGGGCTTCTGCATTGTGCCTCACAGGTAAATACGGCGCACTCTTAGATTTTGTGGTAATTATTGTACTTATATTTTACATCCTCACCATCTATGGCATCTTTATCTTAAGAAGGAAAATGCCAAATGCAGAAAGACCATATAAGGCTTTTGGATATCCGGTCCTGCCATTTTTATACATCATCTTAGCTACCGCATTATCTGTGGCACTTTTATATTATAAAACAGATACCTGCGGATGGGGCGTATTGATCATGCTGGTTGGTATCCCGGTTTATTACATCACCAAAAGAGTTGAAGGACCAGCTGAGCCAGCCAACAACTAAGGTTTAGTTCCTGGCCCCATAGTTATTCCAAAGCATGCTTATTCAATCGCGACATACTGTTGTCAATGAGTTTTGCAAGACTGTTTTAGATACTGAGAAGAACATAAAGAAACTGAAAAGTCTTTAAAGAGAAACAGGGATAAGCATTTAATGCTATCCCTGTTTTTATAGACAGTTGACCCACCACAGATCAACCTAAACCAAACAAACTATAGCAATAACACCTGAGGTTTAAAAAAGGTTTTTATTTTTTATCTTTTTTTTTAAAAAAAAAGTAAAAACCTGTGTTAAGGCAATTCTTTCAGGTCATTTTTACTCAGCCATCCCCGGGTTATTTCCCCGTCATTATTGGTATGGGTAACCAAAATAAATCCATTCTGTTCATCTACTACCGTAAATTTCGTGTTTACCCATAGGCCCAAAACACCATGCCTGGTGGCATCAGGATTTGGCGTATCATAAAAATAGGTGGCCGTTTTTGGGATCATGTATTTTTTTCCTTTACTGATGATCACGGGCTCTGCAGAAGGATCTTTAGCTGGGTTTGCAGGTACTGCAGGTTTAACCCCATGATGGCCGGTCTGTTCTTCAAACTCCAGCTGCAAGCTGTCAATTTCCTGCTGTTGAGCTACTGTATCTGTGGGCACTGGTTTAATAACCTGGGCTGTATCCGGTTTAAACTGAGCAGCGTTCTCAGAAAGCGTATCTTTTAATGGAAGGTTCTCCGTATCTTCATAGATGATCTTTTTGTTGTCATTGTTCACAAAGAACAAAGAATAGGCAGAAAATGCACCAAACACAACCAGCAACAGGATCATGATCGAGAAGATCGGTTTCGAGACCTTTACTACATCAGTTTGATCTGCGGTTACTTCGGTCTGCTCTGGAGGATTTGGAGGAACAACTGTAATGGTCTGTTGTCTGATTGGTTCCGCATGATTGTGATGTGTAATGGCATCTTTTAACAGGGAACCATTCTCAAATCTATTTTCAGGGTTCTTTTCCAGACATTTTTTAATCAGGTCAAGCAGCCAGGCAGGAACATTCATTTCCCTGCTTTGAACATCAGCATCCCAATCCTCTGGTAAATTGTGCCTGCGAAGTGTTAACAGATCAGGAACCGGTTTTTCTATGTGCGAAAGCATCACCGCATTTCGCGAAGTTTCACCTTTCGTATTAAGTGGAAAAGGGACTCTTCCGGCAAGAAGCTCGTAAAGGACCACACCAAAGCTGTATACATCTGTCTGAAAGAACATCTCGCCATCATGCTGCTCAGGAGCCATAAACTCTACAGCTCCGGCATGCTGAACGCTGCTTCGGCGCTGCTCATCAGACATGATGGCTAACCCAAAGTCCAGTAAAATATAATTACCGGTATCGGTATTGAACTTTACATTATTGCTTTTTATATCGCCATGCTTAACACCAACCCGATGGCAGTGACAAAGTGCATTGGAAAGCTGTTCCGCAAGTTTGATCGTCTCACGAATGGTAAATACAGGGCTATGAGGTGGTTTTAACAGATCTTCAAGATCTGGCCCTTCTATGTATTCCATTTCTATAAAGGGAAAAGAACCACTTTCAGTTAAACCAGAATTTAAGATCTTAACAACATTGGGATTGGGTATTTCATTGACCTTTTTAAGTTTCTGTACCTCGCTGATAAAATTCCTGTAGTTTTTATCCTCCGTATTTTCATTGTGGATGGGGGTAGGTAATATTTTTACGGCGGTAATAATGGCACCCATTCGTTTACCTTTATAAACAGAGCCCTGCCCGCCGGTACGCAAGGCCCCCATGTTCTCTAAACCTTCTGCTATGGTAAATACTTTACTCATCGTGTTTTTTTCTTTTAAAAATAGGGCACATCATTCTCCAAACCATCCTTTGTCTTCTTGTTCTGCGGTGCAACCGGATTATTGTTTACCGGAGCAGTCTTTTTTATTGTATCCGGAGTACGCTTTGCATTGCTTTTTACAGGAACCTTAGTGGTTACTGTAGAGTCTGCTGCTATCACATTTCCGGAGTCGCGGGTATTAAAAACAGAATTGATACCATAAACCCCCAGAAAAACAAAACAAAGTAACGCAGAAATTAGGATAGCTTTAGATTTAGTTACCTGTTTATATTTTGCTAAGGTGCGCTGCAGTCTTTCATTTTCACTTTTTAGGCCACTGATCAATCTGTCAACCTCTTCTTTATTCAATAAACCGTCGTTGTGATTGGAAAGTGCCTCGTAAAGTTCCATGCCATTGGCAAAACGGTCTTCAGGTGCCTTTTCCAGGCACTTGTAAATGATCTGCATCAGCCAGGAAGGCACCCGCATTTCATCCGCCTTTTTATTATCCGGCCATTGTTCCGGAAGCCTGTTCTTTCTAAGTTCCAGCAAATCAGGTACCTGCTTTTCCACATGAGAAAGCATCACCATATTGCGGGACATTTCAGATTTATTAATTAAAGGAAACGGAACAGTTCCAGCCAAGAGTTCATACAGGATGATCCCAAAGCTATACAGATCGGTCTCAAACCGCATTTCGCCATGATGTTGTTCAGGCGCCATGAATTCAACAGCGCCAGCGTGTCTTAAACTGGAACGACGCTGTTCATCCGACATCACAGCAAGGCCGAAATCTAAAAGGACATAGTTGCCGGTAGCCTGGTTAAATTTTACATTATTGCTTTTAATATCCCCATGTTTAACACCTACTTTATGGCAATGTGATAACGCACTTGCCAAATGGTTGGCCAGCTTAATGGTTTCGGATATGGTAAATAACGGTGGATGGGGCGCCTTTAAAAGTTCCTCAAGATCAGGCCCTTCAATAAACTCCATTTCAATAAAAGGAAAATTGCCGCTTTCTGTTAAACCAGAATTCAAGATCCTGACCACATGGGGGTTTGGATCCTCATTTACCTTTTTAAGTTTTTCAACCTCATTCTGGAAGTCCCTGAAGTTTTTATCAAATGCATCTTCTGTGTGGATGGGTGTAGGTAAAAGTTTTACGGCAGAAATTACGGTGCCTATCCTTTTGCCTTTATACACAGAGCCTTGTCCACCGGTACTTAATGCACCCATGTTCTCAAGCCCTTCCGTTATGGTAAATACTTTAGCCATTCAGGTTACTTCGTTAAATGATAACTGAATTCCAAAACAGCAGATTCGCCCAGAATGATCTGATCGCCTTCATACAATGTATGGCCCAGTTCAGTAAAAGTGAGTTTAACCGGGTTGTGGTCATTTACTGACCGGATCTTTACCTTATTGCGAGGAGGAACACCGCCATCATCGGCAAACAGCTGAAAGGCCTCATGCTCATCGCTCCATTCAATATGGGCATGCTGCCTGCTAATGTATTTGTTGCCTTCGTTTGTGCTTTCACTTGGAAAGGCAATTTCATTGATCCTGAAAAAACCCGACTCATCCTGTGCTTTTTTATCTCTTCCAATATTGATCTTTCCATCTTCAGATTTGATCACATATCCTTTTTGCTCCGCTTCTCCATTTAATACGGTAATATAGGCCGTGCCGGATTTATTTACAGTTGCCGCATGTTCCGGGGTTTTAATAAAAAGGGCGGCATCCAGATTTGCCATTTTAATCGCTTCATCCGGCAATACCTCAACAAATACAATTTCCATTGTCCACTTTTCAGGAAGATCAATGGCAAAATCATCAGCAATCCGCTGAACCTCATTTTTGAAACGATCCTCTTCTTCAGCAAAAACTGCCGAATTGTACATATATCTTTCAACCGGCGGACAAGCAATGTATAAAAGAAAACCCTTAATGTGATTTCCTTCACCGCCTTCCAGTTTCTGCAATTCCTGTTTGATGAAAACAAGCAAAGCTTCCCTGATGGCTTTTACATCCTGCGGCTTTTCAGAGGTATCCTTGTTGAATAAGTTAAACATGACTTCTGCTTTTTTTTAGTTAATGGTTAATCAATAAACAGTCCAATTTTAAAAATTAAGGGTTGAAGACTGTTTAGGTGATGTAATAATCTCTTTTTTAAAGTCCTTAATGTATCCCAGTTGCTTTAATGCAGGAACAACGTGCTGTCCGGCCAATAGCACAGCCTTACTGGAGCCCCTCGTAGATTCAATTCGGATACAAACTACAATATGGCCCTTTCCTGTTCTCCTTGGCGCAAAGAATACATACCAGCCATCGTTAATGCTGTTCTGTTTCCAGATCCTTTCCGGGGTTCCGGTTTTACCGGCAACGGTTAAGCCAAGCGTATATGACTTATTCGCACTTTGTTTGAGCATATAATCGGTCAGCAAGGCAGCATATTTAGGGTCATTGGCCAGTTTAATTCCCGGTTTAACGGCAGTAGCCGAATCACTGATCTTTAAAACGTACCGGTTTGGTACCAGGATTCCCTTGTTGGCTACGCCTGATGCCAGCCTGGCAACAGAAGCAGGGGTAGCAATAAGTTCGCCCTGTCCCCATGACATTCCAGAAATACCCTTTGCCCTGGTCCGGCGGATATTTGAAGGGTCATATTTGGGCTTCGTATTAAACTCTGTTTTGCGCCAGTAGCTGAGCCATTTATTTTCCTGTTTAATGTTATTGGTGTCGCGGTCAAAATAATAACCGCCAACACCACGTAAGAACATCCCTGTTTTTAAGTAGAGATTAGCCATGTTTTCTTCCAAATGCTCCTCATTGGCCAGTTTAATAAAGTACACATTGTTTGAGTTTACAATGGCACGTTCCAGGCTGATCTTACCAGTCTCATCGGGCTCAATCCCTTTGGTACGGATCCTTTCTTTGGTAGTTACATTAAACGTTTTCTCTGTGGCGGCAAGACCGAGCTTATTAAAGGCGGCCATGGCCGTAAGTACTTTAGCAGTTGAACCGGGTTGTGTGGCATACGTAAACCCAAGGTCGGCATTGGTATACCAGCCAGAGAGCTTGTTTTGCTCAGCAGTAGTCATATTTAATAAGTCCCAGTCCTTAACAGGAGGAAGGGGATAAACGGCAGAACTGAGCACATCACCGGTTATATCTTCCATGATCACCACAGAAACCCTGCTTTTCTTTAAAGAATCATCCAATGACATCGAATGCTGAATGGAGGCTTGCAGCCGCGCATCAATGGTTAGCTTCACATTCCGGTTTCTCTTTTTAAACGCATCAACGGCACTGCTGTTGATACCGGCAATTAATAAAGGAGCAAGTTCCGCATAGTCCCGCCTGCTCACATTCATTTCTTTTACGCCGCGGGGCAGAAAGCGGTCTTCCCTGTATTTGGTGGCCCTGGTATTGAAGGAAGTAACCGGAGAATGAAAACCCCTTAATTCTGCGGCATGTTCATATTCTGCAAAATAGCCATTGGTACTGCCATTGAACACGCCGGTGTTTGCATCGCCTGTCCAAAAAAACGTTTGCGCTTCAAAGGGGTAATATCGGTTTACACGCTTGTGCACAGCAGAGTCCAGGTTATAGGTAATGCCGGCAGCCGTCAGGTCTTTCCGCTGTTTTCGGATCAGCTCAGGATTGCTGGTTGCTAAAATATGACCGTTCCTGTCATAAAGTTGCCCGGCTTCCAGTCTGTCCATTAAAATAGCGATCCTGGGGTTATAGCTAAACATACGCGCCCCGCTCCGGTCAGCCACAAGGGCTGGCTGAACAATCCATTTTTTATTGTCCAGAATATACCGGGTAACAGGAATGGCCAGCAGAATAACGGCTACGCTGGCAGACAATAGTGCTGGTACCAGGTTTTTGTCTTGCTGTTTCGTAATAAAGGCCATCTGAACAGGCGTTCCCCGAACTAAAGATGCGGAAAGCAGGAAGCCTGCAGCTATAAAATTGGCCACCAGTGAAGAACCTCCATAACTGATAAATGGCAATGCCACACCAGATAAGGGCAGGGCACCTGTAGAGCCACCGGCAATGAGTAAGAACTGAACAAACATACTGATGCCAATACCTGCACAGACGTAGAATAAGAACGGTGTTCCCGTTTGCCGGCCAATAATAATGGAGCGGTTTAAAAAGATCAGGAAAAGAATAAATACACCAACAATGGCAGTCCATCCAAATTCTTCACCAATAGCAGGCAGGATCATATCGGTATGGGCTTCAGGAATTGTTTTGGCAAAGCCTTCTCCAACACCCTGGCCGCTAACACCGCCACCGGCCATAGCCCAAATGCCATTGGCTACCTGGTCACCACCATACACTTCGTTATTCCATGGATCCTGCCAGATCGATTTACGTTCAGAAAGCCGGTTAACGGGGCCTGGAATAAGTTTGTCCAGATAAGGGATCTGGTCAATCAGTAAGAACCCGGCAATAACCATAATAACCATGATCGCAGATTCGCTGGTCTTTTTTTGATTAAATACCATGGCCAGCGTAACCAGCACAGCAGTAATTAATGAAGCCAGCCAGATATTTAAGAACCATACCGTAAGCGTATAAACGATGATTGCCAGAAGCATCATGCTAAAATCACCTCTCGAAAAAGAGAAAAGAATGATAAAGGTAAAGCACACCACCATCGCCGGACCAAGATCACCAAGCACCAGGTACATCAGGATCGCGATGAGCATGGCAGCCAGGGCAAAAGAAAAGAAATACCATCTCTTTTGCCAGCTTCGGTATTCGGTAATAAACTTCTCATTGCTGGCAAAAAAACCTGCCAGAAATAGAATGATGCCATATTTAACAATTTCACTGGGCTGAATGCCGAACAAGTTAACTTTTACCCCGCTTCCTTCCGGACCGCTTCCAAATACGATGGTCAGAGCCAGCAAAGCCAGGGCCATGCCGGCCCATTGCCAGCCATTGGCTTTATTGCCCTGGGTATTTAAAATGAACATCCGGTAAAAGCGGGAATCCACATTGAATTTCCGCAGCTTAAAGCCCAGTATCATGCAGATGCCAAGAATTCCAATAGCGAAAAAGATTAGGGTATCCTTTGCCAGGAACCTGTCGCGGAGCGGGTCCTGCAGACTTAATAATGTAATGAATGACAATCCGGTCATGATCATGATTACCGGTACGATCAGCTGGTCGGCCTGTGGAAACTTCACAGAAAGTAAAAGATGGAGCACTAAAAATCCGAAAAAGAAACATCCCACAATGATCCAGTACCAGGTATTGTATTCATCAGGGGTACGTACGATCAATGATTTTTCCTTTTTAAGGATCTTAAATTCACCAGCAGAAAAGAGTCGTATGGTATGTGGTGCCTGTTTAAAAACAAAGTCCGCATTTTCCTTTAATTCCTGTACGCCCTGCGACCTCCCAAATTGAAATCCGGGCTGCAGGGGTAAAATTTCAAAAGCTTTATCATTAGGAAGACCCCTAAACTCAAAAGAACCGCTGGCATCAGTTCGTACGTAAGTGCTGGGAATAGAGCGGTTCAGCTGCTCCGGATTGTCAGAGTAGGCACTATCCTGGGGAAGAATCATTGTTAATCTAACCAGAACACCAGCAACAGGATCTTTATCCACATTGATAATTTTACCGGTAATCCGATATTCGCCAAGGGTAAGATCTTTGACGGCAGGCAGCTGCGGCGGGTTTTTGGCCTCCTGTATAAAACGATTCGCATCATCACCCGTATATCCCAATAAGGAACGGGAAGCGGTTACCCTTTTCTTAAAATCTTTCCCACCCGTAAGGTAAGCCTCATCTGCATTGACAAAGAACCTGCGCTTATTAAGTTCACCAATATTGTCGATTGGGGCATCAAAAGATCTTACGCCATTGGTCACAGTTTTGGCAATCAATGCAATATCTTTCCGGTCTTCAAAATAATAGCCTTTTTGCAGCAGCGTGGTCATAAGGTTTCCCGGATCCTTGTCATTGAGGTTCAGCATGATGCCGTTCCCGGTTCGGGTACTTACTTCCTTAAAATTACTTTGAAGCGCATTAAAGAGCGTGTAAAATAAGGCGCCGAGTACAATGGAGATCCCTAAAATAAACAGTCGTTCAGATTTTCTCGGCATACTAGTCAATGGCTGCGGGTTTTATAGAATCTGTTGTGAAATTGATCCGGGAGATCTTCCCATTGATAAATACATTCGGCGAAAGGATATAATTACTTTGTACCGCGTTAAAGCAGTTGTTAAACTTTACGTCTTTTAACACCAGCGCGTTATTGTCAAGGGAAATAGCAGTTTTGAAATTTTCAAAAGTTAAATTTCTAAGTTGGACGTGCCTGGCAATTGGCTTAACCACAATGGCAGTTCCCTTAAATGAAGAGTCCGCACGGATCACCATGTTCTTTTCAGCTTTAATATACAACGTATCTTTATTGAATAGTAAAGATTCACTAAGGAGAATGGGAGACTTAAATAAGGAGTCCGTTAAGATCAGCGTGTTTCCCGATAGCTTGTTGAGCGTATCCTGGAGCTTTATTTCCTGGGTATTTCTGCGGTCTTTAGCAGGGCTGATGTGTTGAGGCTTTAAATTCGCTGAAGTACCGTTGGTGTTAAACCAAAATAAGTATACCGATGTAGCAATAAAGATCAGGCATAATATAGAAAGGATGGGAACGGCAATGTTCGGCTTTCTTGCGGGCATCAGCCGTTCCTGAACAGATGTCTTAAATTCTGGTTCAGGCTTATTGGGCTTGTCGTGTTCATCAGGCTGACCAGATTTATCTTCCAAAACGGTTTCGGGGGTGGATTCCGGAATAACTACACTAATCACAGGTTCAGGTCTTGTAATTTCATGGAGGGCAGATCGGTTGTCATTTTTAACCAGAACAACGGTAATGTTATCCGCACCACCATTTTTATTGGCAGCATCAATCAACAGCTTCCCTTTTTCAGGAAGATCAGACTCGCTGATCAATATTTCGGTAATCTCTTTCTTGTTCACCATGTCAGACAGGCCATCGCTGCAAAGCAGGATAACGTCGCCAGGCAGAAAGGGAGATTGTCCAATTTCAATATAATCATCCTGCGCCACCAGGTCTGCACCAAAGCCAAGCGCTTTGTTGATCTCATTTCTTTTGGGATGACGCATGGCCTGATCTTCAGTGAGCCGCCCGGTATCTTCCATAAAACCCACAAACGATTGGTCTTTGGATAGTTTTACCAGGGAATTGTCCCTTAACAGATACAGCCGGGTATCGCCAACATGGGCATAATGAAGCAGGTTTTTTTGAAGGTCTACCAGGGCAAGCGTAAGTACGCAAGCCATGCCTTCATATTCTTTAGTTTGCTGTTTCTCGGTCATGATCTTCTCATTCGCATCTATAATGGCTTTTTTCATTAAGCCGCTAAGATCAGGATCAGGATCACTTAAGTTTAACAGGATAGAATGTCTGGCGATCTCTGCGGCAATTTCGCCACCAGAATAGCCACCAACACCATCAATTACACAAGCAACGATCAATGGGCTGCCTGTAGTTTTCTGAGCAATAAAAGTATCTTCATTATTGCTTCTTACTTTTCCGGTATCGGTTATTCCAAAGTAATTTTTGCTCATTCTATTTTGCCGATTTTTTGATGTCCCTGAAATGTGCAATTAATAAGAGCACACAGAATATGAATAACGCTGCAGACAAGGCTTGTGACATAATTTAAGATTTAAAAATGTTAACACCGATGATCCCGTTCAGTATGATCCGGGAATTGATGGGAAGCTCGGTCCACTGCGGGGCATTGAGATCGCTTCTTTCAATCAGGTTTTCATTTACAATTGTCTTTTCTCCGAAAGAAGCGAGGTAAAATTTATCCGAAGCATTGTTGTACCTGATCTTTAGATGAGGCGTATTTACCCACTCCGAAGGGATCTTGAAAATATGAGGCTCATTCCTGGTGTCTTCATTTCCGGAAACGATGATCTCTTCAGTTTTCATTAAGAACTCAACTTTCTGCCCGGAATAGGCTTTATCAGGTATTGTGGTCTCAAACCGCGCCAATAAACTATTTTCCGCACGCGCAGGTCCGGTGTCTGCTTTTAATGTGTTTACATAAGGGATCTCATAATAGCCTTCACTGTAAAAGATAAAATCCTTAAGAACGTCATTGTTGATGTCAAATGTTTGCGCAAGTCCCGTTTGTCTCGGAATAAAGGTAACCCTTAAGTTTTCTTCCTTCTGGTGACTGTCCGGCAGCAGCTTCCCGATAAAACCTTTGTCGCCAGGTTTATAATCCGGATGAGATACAAACCGGAAAACCCACTTATTACTGGAAGGCTCAGCTTTCTTGCCTTCAGCAACTTTTTTATTCAATACTTCGTAAAAATTCTTTACCGATTCCTGGGCAATAAGACCCAGTATCCCTTTTTTATTGTCCATAAACTCACGGTAGTCATCCGCATTCAGGCAAATGATGTATTCGTGATAGAATACAATGCGCTCTGCAAATGACAATTCTGAAATAGACTCCTGAAACTTATCGGTGATGTACTTAAATACAATATTTGGGGTAAGTGATTGTGATTTAGCAGATGATGCAGTTTCATTGTTGGTTAAAAACCAATCCTGAACGCCAATTCGTTGCCAAAAAGAGGGTTTATCTGTCATTTATTGTTGCTGTTGATTATCGGAATTGAAGATAGCAATAAAGCTATACAATAGTAACAAAAGAAAGCAATTGATGTTTTGCCGTTTTAAAGATCTGTGCTTAATAATGGTTTTTTAATCGGCTTTAACAACAGCTTAAAAGGGGTTCTTTGAGATATGTGCCTGACTTATTGAACTAAATTCTGTCTCCGCGCACTTCGATTGTTAATAAAAGCTGTATTTTTGCAAGAAAAAACAATTGGGAACTCTATTAGACTTAGGCATCAAGGGATATAATAATTACGGCACACACCTTAAAGAAAAATATAAAGGACAGCGGGTGTTTAAAGTAATTGTGGATGGTGGTTTTACCTGCCCTAACCGTGATGGCAGTAAAGGCTATGGTGGTTGTACCTATTGTAATGTAGATTCATTTACGCCAGAGCTTTCCAGGAAACTTCCTACAATAAGAGAGCAGCTGGAACAGGGTATGGAAAGGGGTAAAGGGTTTTATAAAGCAGATAAGTTCATCGTTTATTTTCAGCCCAATACCAATACCTACGCACCTGTGCATTATTTGAAAATGATGTATGATGAAGCATTGTCTATAAATCCGGAAGATGTAGTTGGGTTCTCTGTAGGAACCCGCCCCGATTGTATTGATGCTGAAAAGATCGCTTTGCTTGAAAGCTATGCAGATCGTTTTGATGTCGATTTAGAGATGGGAATGGAGTCAATCTATGATGAAACCTTAAACCAGATCAACAGGGGTTGCAGTCACGGAGAATTTGTGGAGGCCGTTAAATTACTGGAGCATTCCAAACTGGACCTTTGTGTGCATACCATCTTTGGATTTCCCTGGGAAACCGAAGAGATGATGCTCGGTTATATCCATGAGATCAACCGGTTCCCTCAAATAAAATTTGTGAAGTTCCATCATCTTCATATCGTTGAAGGTTCGATCATGGGTGTTAAATTCAAAAAAGAACCTTTCAAGTTATTCTCACTGGAAGAGTATACCGATCTATTGTGTAAACTAATTCCATTGTTAAGACCAGATATCGTGATCCAGCGTTTATTTGGGATCTCCGATTGGGATTTGCTGATCGCACCAAACTGGGGACTGAACAAATCTGCGATCCAAACCTATATCGATAAAGAAATTGAACGCAGGGGAGTTGTGCAGGGCTCAGCGTACCGGGTAATCGCCGAATAATTCAACTACCTTTTGTTTTCTGAAATTAAAGATCTGCTGAAGCTTATTGGCTACAAATACGCTGTTCGCTATATTTCCCAATATCCCCATAGGTAAACCATACGTAAGAATGTCGCTCATTTCGGTGCCTCCTGCTATCGCTTTAAAATGATGCTGGTGGTGCCAGAACTTATAAGGGCCAAATCTTTGTTCGTCTATAAAATATTGTTCTTCTTCAACCTGGGTAATTTCTGTCATCCAGTTTATCTTAATCCCCAATAATGGGGATACCTTATAAGTAATGATCATTCCGGCATACATCGTTTCCAGCAATGCCGGATCAGAAGTTACGGTAAAGGCCATTTCTTTAGGGGTAATCCTGGCCAGGTTCATTGGAGAAGAGAAGAAATCCCAGGCCTCCGTTACAGAAATGGGCAATTGCTGCTTAAATGAAAGGTGGTAAGATCTCATAAAGATCAAAGATACAAAGGTTTTTATCTGGTATCTCTCAAAAAGCAAATAAATATCGTTTCCTGTTCGGATAGTAATCAGACGATGGATGGCTTGTTATATTCTTGTTTCTTGATCGATTTTGTGTAATTTTTATTTATTTATTAAAAATAGGGGGTGTTTTGGGTGTAAATATTGTAATTATATAAAAAACATAACCTAAAATTACCAGTTTTCTATGATTTTAATGATTTTATTGAGAAATTATACAACGATTTCGTGAAATTGTTTTGAAAAAATTAGAATAGCATGATAATATTTATTAGATTTAGGAAAACAAACAAACAAATTTTAAATAATCACAAGTAAAATCTAACAACGTATGGCAAAAATTCTATTTAAACAGTGGGGACCATTTGCAATTTTAGTAATAGTTGCAGTTCTAGCTCTATTTATTCCTTTGGCACCTAATTTTGACGAAGGAAAATACAGTGGACCCGATATCGCATTTGTATTAATTGCGGCTGCTCTTGTATTTTTAATGACACCAGGACTTGCATTTTTCTATGGTGGAATGGTTCATCGTAAGAACGTATTATCAACCATGATCAAAAGTGTGGTTGCTGCAGGTGTAATTACGGTGCTTTGGGTTGTAGTAAGTTTCAGTCTTGCTTTTGGAGATACGATTGGTGGGTTCATTGGAAATCCTAAGACGTTCTTCTTCTTTCAGGGTGTAAACTCCAGTCCGTCATGGAGCCTGGCTGCAACTATTCCACTTTCATTATTTGCAGTTTTCCAACTGATGTTCGCCATCATTACCCCGGGTTTAGTAGTGGGTGCTGTTGCAGAACGTATCCGTTTTACCTCATACATCTTATTTATTGTATTGTTCTCTTTATTGGTTTACTCTCCATTGGCACACTGGACATGGCATCCGGATGGCATCCTGTTTAAAATGGGTGTGCTTGACTTTGCGGGTGGTACGGTAGTACACATTTCTGCAGGTATGGCTGCTTTAGCCGGTGCATTGGTTTTAAAAAGAAGAAAAAGCCATGCCGACCATCAGGAAGTACCTCCTGCCAACATTCCTTACGTACTGATCGGTACAGGCTTACTTTGGTTTGGATGGTTTGGCTTCAACGCCGGGTCTGCATTGGGTGCAAACAGCTTAGCCGTATCGGCTTTCCTGACAACAAATACAGCAGCCGGAGCGGCAGGTTTATCCTGGATGTTCTTTGATGTGGCAAAAGGTAAGAAGCCTTCGGTTTTAGGATTCTGTATTGGTGCCGTAGTTGGATTGGTAGCAATCACACCAGGCGCTGGTTTCGTAAGTATTCCTTCAAGTATCTTTATCGGTGCACTTGCTGCCGTTATTTCCAATATGGCCGTTGCATGGAAACAAAAAACAAGCCTTGATGATACCTTAGACGTTTTTCCATGTCATGGTGTTGGAGGTATCGTAGGTATGTTATTAACCGGTGTCTTTGCTACTAAAACAGTAAATGGTGCAGGTGTTGATGGCTTGTTCTACGGAAATCCGGATTTCTTCATCACGCAGTTAAAAGGCGTTGTCATCGTTGTCGTATTTAGTTTTGTTGTATCATTCATCATCTTCAAATTCATTAACCTGGTTCAACCAATCCGCGTTACCTCTGAAGAAGAAGAAGAAGGACTGGATGCCAGTCAGCACAACGAAAAATACTTCCAGGGAACACTGATCGTTGCTTCAACGGGACAGGAAATGGAAAATACGCCTTCTTAAAAAATAAACCATCTAAATATCAACCTCAAACCAAACTAATTATGAAATTAAAATCCTTATTAACCTTAGCATCCCTGGCAATCGGGTCTGCGGGTTATGCGCAGGAAACTGCTGATGCACCGTTGCAGATCTCTGGTTCAGTAGATACCTACTACAAATATGATTTTGAGAAACGTTCCAATATACCAACCTACTTTGGTAGTGATCACAACTCTGTTTCATTAGGTATGATTGATCTTGTGTTAAAGAAAACAACCGGAAAAGCTTCTTTTGTTGGTGAGTTGTCTTTTGGCCCGAGAGGGCAGTATCAGTCCATTCCCAATTCGGATGGAGGCTATATAGAAGGTGACGGGTATAATAGTTTTCATATTCAAAACCTATATGCTTCTTATGCATTCACAGATAAATTTTCAATGACCGCAGGTTATATGGGTACATTTATTGGATATGAAGTAATTGCCCCAACAGGAAATTACAACTATTCTACTTCTTATCTGTTTAGCTACGGACCTTTCCAGAATGCGGGTATTAAAGGAACCTATGCTTTTTCAAGCAAAGCCAGCTTAATGGTTGGTTTGTTTAACGACTGGAATGTTTACAGCGATAACAATGGTGTTTCACATATTGGCGCGCAATTGATGCTAAGCCCGGTTGAAGGCTGGACTGCTTATTTAAATGTATTGTCTGGAAAAAAAGAGTTTGATCCGGGTACCGGAACGGTATTGGATTTAACTACTTCTTACCAGGTGACGGAGAACTTTAAAATAGGTCTAAATGCAGCTGATTATTCTATTGACAATGATGGTGCAGGTGCCTACAGCGGTGCAGCGTTATATCTTCAGAATTCATTCACTCCAGGTTTTGGCCTTGGTCTTAGAGGTGAGTATTTCAACATGAAAGGCACTGGCGGTGCAGATGATGAGTCGGTAACGGCAGTTACCTTGTCCGGAAATTTTAAAGCAGGAGGTTTAACCTTTATTCCTGAAGTAAGATTTGACAATGGTTCATCAGAAATGTTTGCTAAAAGTAATTTAACCCCGTCTAAATCTGCCTCTCAGTTCTCATTGGCATTAGTTTACGCATTTTAGTCTCAATTACCATAATCTCAAGCCATCGGATATACATCCGGTGGCTTTTTTAATTATATTGCCTTATGAAAATATGGATACTATGCAGCTTGCTGTTGATTGGCGCTTCCGTTTGCAATGCACAAGATAAGCCTTTAGCTGTGGATGAACGTGGAAAGCTGATCTATTATGAAGTGGTTGATTGTAAAGGATTGCCCAAAGATTCTTTATTTGCAAGAGCAGATGCTTATTTTAAAAAAGCAGGTAAACGTTTTAGTTCAGAGGCTGTAGTTGGCGATAGTTTATTTGAATCATCCGCTAAACTGATCATCCAAAAAACAGCACTTGTAATGAGCAGGCCCTCGGGAGAAGTCCGGTATAATTTTTATGTAGAAGTAAAGCCGGAAAAATATAGATTCTGGTTCACAGATTTTAGCTTTATCCCTTACCAGCGCGATCGCTATGGGAATTTTGTGCCTTCAACAACTGTTGGAACACCGCTTGAAAGTGATCCGGGTAAACTGAATGTATCAGAATGGCAGTCTTACCAAAAGAGTACAGCTAAAGAAACCGGGATTTTAGCGGCTAAGTTTAAGGAAACAATGGCGAATACAATTCCTGTACAGTTACCTGTAAAAAAAGCGGAAGCCATTTCAACAAAGAAGTGGTAATTAGTGTACCATCTTGTCCGCACACGTAGAGCTTGCAAAAGCCTCCGGTTTGGCTTTGAAAATAAAGCCCATGCTTAAGATATAGCCCATCGCTTCATTAAGTGCTTTATTTGATTTAAACATTGGATTGGTATTGATGTCAGCATGTACTTCAAGGTCTACATCATAAAGATCCAAAAGGTCGCAAATCGAATAAGCCGTTTCAATGGATTTCTGCACTTCAACCAGCATCCGCTCTTTAATGCTCATTTTTTGAGGGGTCTTATCCTGATGGATGTACATAAAACCTCCGTGATGCGCCCTTAACAACACAATTACGGTGGCAAAGTCTGTTAAAGCGCCTTTTACCTGTGAGTCCGTGCCGATACAAACCTTCAGTTTGTAGCCCTTCTCGGTCTCCCTGATGATGGCTTGTTCTATTTCTTCCAGGATGGGCGAGGAGATCACTTCGCCGCTAAATTTCTTCCAGGTCATAAGTTGTTGGTTTTAGGTGGGTTACTGTCAGTTCATGTTTTTATAAAAATAAGTTTATATAATTAGAAAGAAGTTAATTTCATGTTGTTTAATTGCTAACATTTATCTGGTTGTCAACAGATTAAGAATTTTAATAAACTAAGTTAGCCATAAATTGTTATACTAATGCTTAAGAACAGGCGTTATACTTGTCTAATGGCATTTTACTTCATCTAAATCAAACAAATTATGGAAAGTGAACTGATCAATGAATTCTATTTATTACAACAAAGCAGGGCCAATAAGTACGAAGAGGTTTTAAATGAACGGATCTATACGCCCAGCAAGAAAATAAATAAAAAAATGACTTCCTGGATTTCTAAAAGAGGGGTCATGTTAATGCGTTTAGAAGAAAAACTAAACACTTCCATGAAACACTTACGCAAGAAATACCTGAAGTTTTAATATATACCTATCTTTGATGCCATGATGGTAGAAAAGATACTAGGGAAATTAAAAATCACAGCTTTAAATGAAATGCAGCTTGCATCTGTAGCCGCTACAGGTAAAGGCAGCGACGTGGTTTTACTGGCCCCAACAGGTTCCGGTAAAACAGTTGGATTTTTATTGCCCGTTTTAAATAATTTAAAAACCGATTTAAAAGGCGTACAGGCTTTAGTTCTTGTTCCATCAAGAGAACTAGCCTTACAGATCGAACAGGTCTTTAAACAGATGGGAACAGGCTTCAAAGTGAACTGTTGCTATGGGGGACATCCCATAAAGACAGAGCGCAATAATTTTGAGCAGCCACCAGCGGTTCTGATCGGTACTCCAGGTAGAATAGCTTACCATTTGCGCCATGAGAATTTTGATGAATCCGGTATTTCAACCCTCGTGCTTGATGAGTTTGATAAGGCACTGGAATTTGGTTTCCAGGAAGATATGTCTTACATCATCAGGAAACTGCTTTCCTTAAAGCAACGCATATTAACATCTGCAACAGCAATGGACGAGATCCCTGAATTTACAGGGGTCAGTAAGGCCGTAGAAATAGACTTTTTAAAGGATATTAAAGTTGCACCGGATCTTAAGCTTAAGAAAGTACTGACCACAGCAGAAGATAAGCTGGATACGTTGTTCCAGCTGATCTGCAAAATTGGAAATAAGACCACATTGATCTTTTGTAATCACCGGGAAACGGTTGACCGGATCAGCGATTTACTGATTGATAAAGATCTTGCCCATGATATTTTTCATGGAGGTATGGAACAGGATGAGCGGGAACGTGCCTTGCTTAAATTCAGAAACGGCAGCATCAAGATCCTGATTACTACAGATCTTGCCTCAAGGGGATTGGATATACCCGAGGTTGAATACATCATCCATTACCAGTTGCCATATACTGAAGATGCATTTTTACACCGTAACGGACGTACCGCAAGGATGAATGCAAAGGGAACCGCCTATCTGGTCATTGCAGACGATGAAAAATATCCTTTCCTAAAAAGCGATATTGAAACAGAAAACTTAAAAGGCAGTTTTGCATTGCCAAAGGATAGTGACTGGCAAACGCTGTACATCGCTGCCGGCAAGAAGGATAAAGTGAATAAGATTGATATAGTTGGGCTTTTACTTAAAAAAGGCGGGTTGCAGAAAGAAGACGTGGGATTGATCGAAGTAAAGGATCAGGCATCTTATGTAGCTATAAAGCGTAAAATGGTGAACAGGGTACTCAGTGCGCTGGCAAATGAAAAGATCAAAAATAAAAAGGTAAAAATAGAAATAGCATTTTAGTATGAGCAATAACGATATTTTTAAAAAACTGCGTGTAGCACTTGAACTGACCAATGACGACATCATCAGGATCATGGAACTGGTAAATTTTAAAATTACGAAAAGTGAGCTGGGTTCTTTTTTCCGAAGTGATGATCATCCTAATTTTAAGCCCTGCGGAGATCAGATCCTTCGTAATTTTTTAAATGGACTGGTAATTTATAAGCGTGGCCCAAGGGATGCTGCAAAGTAGATGTACGACATTTGAAAGTAATAAGATTAGTACGTTCTAAATTTATTAGTCAAAATTTTGCTAAAACGGTTTAAATAACCTTAATTAGGCTTAGAATTGATGATGATTCTTAAACTAAACCACAATTAAACTGAGAAATGAATACAAAAACGGCTAACCTCCCTTTTATTGGGGTTGATATTGGTGGTTCTCACATTACTGCGTCACACGTAGACTGTAAATCATATAAAGTTATAGAAAGTACCATGACACGGATCCGTGTAGCGTCTATGGATACTGCTGAAGTAATCATTAACTCCTGGGTTGAGGCTTTGTCGCCGATGATCGTGGAGTCTGCTGAGGGAGATATAAAGCTGGGTATTGCAATGCCGGGACCGTTTGATTATGAAAACGGTATTTCTTTGATGAAAGGCCAGGAAAAATACGACTCCCTGTATGGCATGAATGTACGGGAGATCTTATCAGATCGTTTAGGCATTCCAGGCGAACATATTGTTTTTATTAATGATGCAGAAGCTTTTCTTCGCGGAGAACTGGCCTCTGGTGCGGCTTCAGATTTTGAAAAAGCAATTGGGGTAACCTTAGGTACCGGACTTGGATCATCCAGTAACTGTAAAGGTGAACCTGTAGATGTAAATCGTGCATTTGTTCCCTTTTTAGACAGCATTGCCGAAGAATATATTTCTACCCGATGGTTCTTAAAAAGATATAAGGAACTGACAGGTCAAAGTGTAAAGAATGTAGAGGACCTGCTCTCAACTACTGATCAGGGGATAAAAGACCAGTTGTTTGAGGAATTTGCAACAAACCTGGCCAACTTCTTAAATGATTTCATTGCTGACGAAAATCCGGAAGTTCTGGTGGTTGGTGGTAATATTGCTAAAACATGGAATCATTTTATGCCAGCGCTTCAAAGTAAGATCGTAAATAAGAAAGTCGTGATCCGGCAAACCGAAATGTGGGAAGATGCCGCATTGGTAGGTGCTGCCTGTTCCTGGATCTAATACCGTATGAAAAGACTGCTTTTTGTTTTAAGCGTATTCCTGCTGCTGAGCATTCAGCAGGGTTTGGCTGCACGCGTGGATACGGTACTGACCACAAGTGCTTCCATGAAGAAAAATATCAAGGCAGTAGTTATTCTGCCCGACGGTTATCGCGAAGATAAACTATATCCAACAGTCTATTTGCTGCATGGTGCCGGAGATATCTATTCTGGATGGGTAAATAAGGTTCCGGCAATAAAAAAATATGCAGACGATTTCCAGATGATCATTGTTTGTCCGGATGGTAATGTAACCAGCTGGTATTTTGACAGTCCGGAAGATCCCGCATGGAAATACGAAACTTACGTGGCCACAGAGCTGGTTGCTTTTATAGATCAGAAGTATAAAACGATCAAAGATCGGAAAGGCCGTGCAATAACAGGTTTGAGCATGGGCGGCCACGGTGCATTGTACCTTGCGTTCAGGCATCAGGATGTTTTTGGTGCTGCGGGTAGCATGAGCGGCGGCGTAGATATCAAACCTTTCCCTTTGAACTGGGACATCGCGAAACGACTGGGGCCGCTGGATAAGTATCCCGAAAGGTGGAAAGCCGCATCCGTTGTTGATCTAACTCATTTATTGATTCCCAATAAACTGGCATTGATCATTGATTGTGGAAAAGATGACTTTTTTTACAATGTAAATATTAAATTGCATGAACAATTGCAGTACAGCAATATCCCCCATGATTTTACGATCCGTCCGGGAGCGCACAACTGGGATTACTGGAAAAATGCAATTGGTTTTCAACTGATGTTCATGAATAATTTTTTCACTAAAAAATAAGCGTTATGGAAGCTAAAAACCGCAGGGCCTTTATTAAGGATTTAGGAATGCTGACTGCAGCAGCAGGTATTTCTTCCCTGGTCCCATTTGATCTTTATGCATCGGCAAAGAAGGAATTCTTTAGCATCTCACTGGCACAATGGTCTCTTCACAAAACCCTCCAGGCCGGAAAGTTAACCAACCTGGATTTTCCAGTGAAAGCGAAAAAAGACTTTGGGATAGATATTGTAGAATATGTAAGCCCTTTCTTTCAAAAAAAGGAAACAGATTCCGCCTATCTTAAAGAACTACTTGACCGGACAAAGAGTGAGGGCGTTAAAAATAACCTCATTATGATTGATGGAGAGGGTCAGCTAGGAGATTTGAATGAAACTGCGAGGTTAAAGGCGGTAGAAAATCATTATAAATGGATTGACGCAGCTAAAATCCTTGGCTGTAAGACCATCCGTGTAAATGCCGGAGGAAGAGGAACAGAAGAAGAAGTTAAAGCGGCTGCGGTTGATGGACTGGGTAAGCTTTCTGAATATGGCAGAAAAAATAAGATCAATGTTATTGTAGAAAATCACGGAGGTTATTCATCTGACGGAAATTGGTTGTCATCAGTGATCAAACAGGTTAATAACCCATATTGTGGTACCCTGCCTGATTTCGGCAACTTCAAAGTAAGTGCTACGCGGGAATATGATAAATATCAGGGCGTAAAAGACCTTTTGCCCTTTGCAAAGGGGATCAGTGCAAAATCTTATGATTTCAACGATCAGGGAAATGAAACGACAATTGACTATGACCGGATGTTTAAGATCATTAAAGAAGATAAATGGTCAGGTATAGTCGGCATAGAATATGAAGGATCTAAGTTCTCTGAAGATGAAGGCATCCGGAAAACTAAAGAATTGCTGTTAAAAATACAGCAACAGTATAAATAACAAAATAGCCCAATCATGATTGGGCTATTTTGTTATTTATGGTTTATACCAGTTTCTTATACTTGATCCGGTGAGGCGTAACGTCTCCAAGTCGCTTCTTACGGTTCTCTTCGTAATCGCTGTAATTACCTTCAAAGAAGTAAACCTGTGAATTTCCTTCAAAAGCAAGGATGTGGGTACAGATCCTGTCCAAAAACCATCGATCGTGACTAATTACAACCGCGCAGCCGCCGAAGTTTTCTAAAGCTTCTTCGAGGGCGCGTAAGGTGTTTACGTCAATATCATTCGTTGGCTCATCCAGCAGCAATACGTTTGCACCTTTCTTCAACGTAATAGCAAGGTGTACCCGGTTGCGCTCTCCGCCAGAAAGGATGCCTACTTTCTTTTGCTGGTCGCCGCCATTAAAGTTGAATTTAGAGACATAGGCTCTTCCGCTTACCGCTTTATTTCCAAGCTGAATGTTATCCAGTCCGTCAGTAATATTTTCATAAACGGTCTTGTCAGGGTCAAGGTCATTGTGCATCTGATCTACATAACCCAGTTCAACAGTTTCCCCAACGCGGAAGGTACCGGTATCCGGGCTTTCCTGCTGCGTAATTAAGCGGAATAAGGTGGTTTTACCAGCCCCATTCGGACCAATGATTCCCACAATACCGGCAGGAGGTAAAGAGAAGCTTAAGTTTTCAAATAGTAATTTGTCGCCATAAGCTTTGGTTACATTGTTGGCTTCGATCACTACATTTCCCAATCTTGGTCCTGCAGGGATGAAAAGCTCCAGCTTATCTTCGCGTTCTCTGCTGTCTTCAGAAGCCAGTTTGTCGTAATTAGATAAACGGGCTTTAGACTTTGCATGTCTGGCTTTAGGAGCCATCCGAACCCATTCCAGCTCACGTTCCAGTGTTTTCTGACGTTTGCTTTCTGTCTTTTCTTCCTGTGCAAGGCGTTTGGCCTTTTGATCTAACCAGGAAGAGTAATTTCCTTTCCATGGAATACCTTCACCACGGTCAAGTTCCAGGATCCATCCGGCAACATTGTCCAGAAAGTACCTGTCGTGGGTTACCGCAATAACAGTACCTTTATAATTCTTTAAAAATTGTTCTAACCAGTCAATACTTTCCGCATCCAGGTGATTCGTTGGCTCATCCAACAACAGTACATCAGGTTCCTGCAATAACAGGCGGCACATGGCTACACGTCTCCGTTCACCACCCGATAAAACACCGATCTTGGTATCCGGATCAGGGCAGCGCAAGGCATCCATGGCACGCTCCAGCTTATTGTCCAGTTCCCAGGCATTTAAAGCATCTATCTTATCCTGCAGTTCACCTTGTTTGGTCATCAGCTTATCCATCGCATCAGCGTCTTCATAAACTTCAGGCAGGCCAAACTGCTCGTTAATAGATTCATATTCTTTTAGGATCGCAGTTACTTCCGCTACTCCTTCTTCAACAATCTCACGTACGGTTTTATTCTCATCCAGTATGGGCTCCTGGGCAAGGTATCCTACACTGTATCCCGGAGAAAATACAACCTCTCCCTGATAGGACTTATCAAGGCCGGCAATGATCTTTAAAAGAGATGATTTACCAGATCCGTTCAATCCGATCACACCAATCTTGGCGCCGTAAAAGAAGGAAAGGTATATGTTTTTTAAAACTTGTTTTTGTGGAGGGTAAATCTTGTTCACACCCGCCATTGAAAAAATAATCTTTTCGTCTGACATGCTTATTTCGTGTATTAAAGTGTTTCTTATTTAAGTTGGGACAAAAACAGGGACAAATTTGATGAATTGAAGAAACTCAACCCATACCTAATTATACCAGGTTTTACATTTTCAGGACCCTATATCAAAGCAAAGATAAGAAACGGAAGTCTGGATCAGGAAAAATTAAATTTGTTTATTCCAAGCTTTCTGATCTTAGAGTTTAACGTAGACGGTGGAATATTTAACAGCTCTGCAGCACCGCCTTCACCCCAAACTTTTCCATTACACTTCCGGAGTACAGTTAAGATATGATCTCTTTCGTTTTCCAGGATGGTTTTGATCTTGTCTTGCTGTTGTTTCGCAGAATAGCCGTCAGTGGCCAATGGCAGTGCAATTTCTTCCACATCATCACCTTTAGTCATCAGGAAGGTTCTTTCAATCAGGTGTTCCAGTTCACGGATATTTCCAGGCCAGGAATACAGCTTTAGCTTTTGTAAGATCTTATCCGAAAACGGCCGGATACTTTTGCCGAGTTTTTTATTGTATATCTCTGTAAAATAGGCAACCAAAGCTGGAATATCTTCCTTGCGGTCACGGAGTGCCGGAAGATGAATTGGGAATACAAACAAGCGGTAATAAAGATCCAGACGGAACTTTCCTTCACTGATTTCCTTTTCCAGGCTCTTATTGGTTGCTGCAATAATGCGGACATCGATCTTTACCGGAACACTTCCGCCTATGGGTTCAATTTCCTGCTCCTGCAAAACCCGCAGCAGCTTAACCTGGATGTCGATGTTCATCTCTCCAACTTCATCCAGCAAAATAGTGCCATTATTGGCAAGCTCAAACTTGCCTGTTCTCTTGGTAACCGCACCGGTAAAGGCACCTTTCTCATGGCCAAACAGTTCTGATTCCATCAGGTCACCAGGCAGCCGGGCGCAATTCACCTTAATGAAAGGTTTGTTTCTTCGTTCAGACAGGTAGTGGATACAGGAAGCTACCCGCTCCTTGCCGGTGCCGCTTTCGCCCATCAGCAGGACCGAGGTATTGGTTGATGCCACCTGGCTGATCTGGTCAAATACTTTAAGCAACTGGTGGCTGCTGCCCACCATCCCCTCAAAAGGGGCAGGCTGAATGATTTCTGTGTCTAACTGAGACAACTGATTTGGTGTGTTTTTACTGCTGTTGGCAGATTCAAGCAAAAGTATTCTTTCTACCGCGATGGTAAGTGATGCTTTGATCTGGTTGCTGATCCGGATATGCTGCGAGCCATAACCGTCTCCCTTACTGCTGTAAAAATTAAAATAGAATGTGCTGCCATCGCCAAATGCCAGCGGTAAATAAAGTAAGGAATGTACCTGGAACTGCTCTGCAATTAAACTGTGCAGATTAGGGAACCGGCACAATTTTACAAAGGCAGGCTCCTGAAAATAAGCCGTTGAATCTTTATATTCTGTTTGTGCCGACAATGCAGAAAGCTGTGCTACATTTTTCTTCGTAATGTGCTGCATTTCCATAGGTCCGATATACTGGTATTCATCAAACCCGATGCGTAAGATCCCCCGGTCATCGAACCGGTAATTCTCGCCTTGCAATACGCCAACAGATAAATATTCAAAAGGGATATAGTTTTGAAGTGCTTTTCCGGTTTGGATGAGCCTTTCATCAAAAGAACTGCAGGCCTCAAGCATGGTATCCAGCTGATTCTGGAAATGAATGCTTTTACTCAGATCAGATTCTGTAGTGTACTCATGATGATAACGGGCAACTTCCAAAGTAACCAGCACATCTTTTTCACGAAAAGGCTTTACCAAAAAACCATAAGGATGTGTGGCTTTGGCTGCAGACAACACATCGGCACTTGAATTTGCAGAAAGATATACAAACGGGATATTTACCTTTGATAAGTATCTGGCCAGGTCAATCCCGGTTTGGTCACCCTTGAGGAAAATGTCAAGCATGACAAAATCAGGCTTTTCCTCCCGGATCATTTTCAAGGCGATGTCTACCGATCTGGCTATTCCGGTGATTCGGTAACCTGCTTTTTCCAATACAAGCTGAAGGTCATGGGCCTCAATAAATTCATCTTCTACAATTAAAATCTTCTCATTCATAGTACCGTCACGTTAAAATCTGAATTGGTGGAGGGTAATTTCTTTAACAGGCTTTTATTGATAACAAAGGAGAGTTTAATTACAGTGCCCTGATCCTGACTGATGGAAAACTTCCCATCCAGATCTTCGCTTAAACCATTCATTAATTTAATGCCGAGTGCCTCATTTTTAAGTGCATTGAAGTTTTCAGGTAAGCCAATACCGTTATCGGTAACGGTTAGCACGATCGTATTTCCTTCAACCTGCTGCAAAGATATGCTGATCACTCCCTTCGCGTCGTCAGGAAACGCATACTTGATCGAATTGGTAATAGCCTCATTCATGATCAGTCCCACCGGCACAGCCTGTGATACGTCAAGTTCAACCGCATCAATGTTAAGTTCGAACAGGATGCGGTTGCTGGTTTCAAAGGAATGTCTGAGGTGAAGGCAGAGTTCCTGAATATAGATGTTCATATTGATCATCGCCATATTGTCTGACTGATATAGCTTTTGATGAATTAATGAGATGGCCTGAACCCTGTTCTTGCTGTTCTGGATCGCAGACAATGCCTCCTTGTCTTTCAGATACGAGGCCTGGCTGTTGAGCAGGCTCTGCACAATCTGAAGGTTGTTTTTAACCCGGTGATGGATTTCTTTTAACAGCCATTCTTTTTCATTGACCAGCTGAAGAAGGGAACTGTTCTTTTGATTGATCACAATTTGTTTGCTCTGCAGATCGTCATTGCTTTTTTTCTTGATCCTGTAAAAGTTATACAGTACACCAATAATGATGAGTAAAAATAAGATTCCGCCATACGTAATGTTCAGGTTGATCTGCTGAAATTTTGCATGATTCTCCAACAGCTGTATGTTCTGCTCTTTCTTATCGGTTTCATACTGGATCTGAAGCTCCTCAATCTGTTTACTTTTGGTTTCATTAAATATGGAATCTTTCAGCATATTATGAACCTGGAGGTGTTTGATGGCCAGGTAGGGTCTGGCTGCTGCAGAATCAACTTTAAACAACAGGTATTCTGTATCCATGATCCGCGATATCCCCGGATATTGTTTTCTCAGATCAATCACCCGCTGCAGAAAATAAACCGCATTGCTGTATCTGCCGGTATTTACATAGAACCTGCCGGTGTAAAAATTGATGGTAGAGGACAGGGCATCAGGCTCTGTTAGTTTGTCTTCATTGATGGCATCTGTAAAATATCCCTCCGCATTTTTATACTTCCCTAAGGCTTCATAACACATGCCCAGGGCAAGAAAAGAATTTCTTTTATCATTGGAAGTCCGCGGAGGCATGATCTTTAGGATGCTTTTAATAAATTCCAGGCCTTGTTTAGATTGCCCGGCTCCGATCATCGCAAAAATAGTTGATCTCGCTAAGTCATACCGCACGGTTTGGTGCCCGATATAATAATGATCGTAAGATTTGCGCCACCATTTAATGCTCTCTGTATAATTACCAAGTCTAAAATAAATGTCCGCCAGTCTGAGGTAAAAAGATCCCGCAGATATAGAATCGCCGGTAGAGTGCATGCTCTTGATCATCTCCTGGGCATAAAACAGCGCCTTGTTATACCTTCCGTTAATAATGGCTATTCCAGACAAAAGATCATAGGTATAATGAAGGTTCTTGTAATTGATGGACTGATACATTTTCAGTACTTCGAGTAATTCAATTTCAGCCAGGGGGATATTGCGCAATTGATAATGTATATCTGCGATTTGTTTCAGGGCCAATGCCGCATCCTCTGTATTGCCGTTCTTTTTAAACAGGTTAAATGCCATCTGCGAACTGGCCAGGTTTTGTTTGGTCTGCTTTTGGTCCCAGCCTTTGGTATTTCCGAAACGCAGCCATGCGAGTGCTTCCTGCTTCAGATCACCTGACCGTTGGTAATCTTGAATAACCCTCATAAAGTACGCTTTACCGAGGCTGTCATTGCCGCTTTCGTAATAATAATCCCCCAATGTGGCATATATATTATTTTTCCATTCCCTCGCGCCCAGAGAATCACTGAGTTTTTCGGCCTTGCTGAAATAAGCGTATGCGCTGTCCAGATCCTGTTTTTCATCACCTTCTCTCCAAAGAAAAGCGTTGCCTGAATCCAACAGTTTCTGGATCTTCACCGTATCTGTCAGTGTGGTAAATTTATTGTCTGCAGCGTGATTACAGGAAGATAAGATCAGCAGCATAAAGCTGGCCGCTAAGACTATGATTTTAAGAAACTTCATGTTTGACAATTATCCGTAAGGCAGTATTTGCTGCCGGTGTGCTAAAATTATCAAAAATTTGCTTACAAAAAGCAGGAGCAAGGCTTTCGGATGGTCAGACTTAGCCGATAAAACCAAATATCAAGAGTTATGCCAATATTATAATTACCTGATATTCAAATTATTGTATTTTTTTAAATCATTTTCTTTTTGTTAAATATCGCTAATCTTTAAAACGATTTGTTAAATCGAACAAAACAGCCGGAATATATTTGATTAATGAGATTTCCGGTTTTCGCATTCAGAAAATCGATGTAGGTTAACCCGGAGCATACTCATTACTAAACTAAACCAAAACCAAACTTCATGAAAAAACTTTACAAGAACGGTGTAAGGCGGCTGCCTTACCTGAACCACCATTTAGTTCTTTTACTGATCCTGCTTGGACTTTTTTACAGTGCACCGGCGGCGGCACAGGAAAAAGCCAGCATCAGGATCTCAGGAATTGTAAAAGATACAACGGGCGTTAGTATTCCTGGCGTAAGTGTTGTCCTCTCAGAAAATAAGAAAGTAGGAACGGTGACCGATAGCGAAGGCCGCTTCTCCATCGACGTTCCTGCAAAATCAAGGATCGAATTCACCTCCGTTGGATTTGTAACCCAGAGCATCATTGCAGATCCGCTTAAACTACAGGTTACGGTCGTCATGAAATCAGACGATTCCAGTTTAACCGAGGTTGTGGTTACCGCATTTGGTAAAAAGGAACGGAAGGAAGCCATTGTAGGCTCTGTTACCAGTATCAACCCGCAAAAGCTGAAAATTCCATCCAGTAATCTAACAAATGCACTTGCGGGTCAGATTGCCGGAGTTGTCGCTTATCAGCGCAGCGGGCAACCCGGGCTGGACAATTCTGCATTCTTTATTCGTGGCGTAACTACTTTCGGATATAAACAGGATCCGCTGATCCTTGTGGATAACATTGAGCTTTCCGCAAACGACCTGGCCAGGCTTCAGGTAGATGATATTGCAAGCTTCTCTATATTAAAGGATGCAAGCGCAACCGCATTGTACGGGGCAAGGGGAGCAAACGGGGTAATCCTGGTTACTACCAAAGAAGGGGTGGAAGGAAATGCGAAGATCAATGTGCGTTTTGAAAACTCCATTTCACAAGCCACACAAAATCTGGAAATTGCTGATCCCATTACGTTCATGAAGATGTACAATGAAGCGATTACTACGCGTAACCCGCTTGGCATTCCCGCCTTTACACAGAATGATATTTATAACCGCGAGCAGACCATCGCCAATGCACCGGGAAGCAACAAATATGTTTATCCGGCAGTAGACTGGATGGACGAGCTGTTTAAAAACCGGACCAGCAACCAAAGATTAAACGGAAGTGTGAGTGGTGGCGGTAAAATTGCCCGTTATTACATTGCTACTTCCTATAACCTGGATAATGGGATTTTAAAGGTAAGTCCGATCAACAACTTTAACAATAACGTAAAGATGGAGAATTACCAGCTGCGTTCGAATGTGAACATTAACGTAACCCCAACAACAGAGGTCGTGTTAAGGTTGTCGGGTAACTTTGATGAATACAATGGCCCAATCACAGCAGATGGCTCATTTGCGTCCGACTTATACAGTAAGGCACTGCACACCAGTCCTGTTCTTTTCCCGGCTTCATACCCGTACAATGCTGATCTTGGTATAGATACACACATCCTTTTCGGGAATGCCCCGCTTGGGGGATCAGGAAATACACCCGGCTATTCCAATCCATATGCGGATTTGATGAAAGGTTATAAAACCTTTTCAAGATCAAGGATGTCAGCCCAGCTGGAATTGAACCAGCAACTGGATTTCGTAACCAAAGGGTTAAACTTTAAAGGGATCTTCAATACCAACCGCTATTCTTATTTTGACCTGTCGCGTCAGTATAACCCGTTCTTTTATAATGTTTCTGGTTACGACCGTGTAACCAATACCTATTCCTTAAACTGGATCAATAACCAGCCCGGACAGGCCAATGAATACCTGAACTTTATACCTGGTGCTAAAGACATCGATACCTTTCTCTACCTGCAGGGGGTATTGGATTACAGCAAGCAACTTGGAGACAACCATAACATTGCGGCAACCCTGATCGGTACGCGTCAGCAAAGGCTCTATGCAAACGGTACAGATTTGCAGTCCTCTCTTCCTTTCCGGAACTTAGGTGTATCCGGTCGTACCACCTATTCTTATGGACAGCGTTATTTTCTGGAGTTTAACTTTGGATATAATGGCTCTGAACGTTTTGCAGAAAAGAACCGATTCGGTTTCTTCCCTACAATAGGAGCCTCCTGGATCGTTTCCAGGGAGAAATTCTGGGACGGTGGATTGAGTAAAGTAATTAATAAACTGAAATTTAGGGCCAGTCATGGTCTGGTGGGTAATGATGCCATTGGTGCACAGCGTTTCTTTTATCTTTCCGAAGTAAACCTGGCCGGTGGCAGCCCTGCCTATTTTGGTCAGAATAACAGCATCACAAGACCAGGGGTCAGCATTTCAAATTATGCAAACGATGCGGTAACCTGGGAAACTTCCAGGCAGACCAATCTTGCCGTTGAGCTGACCATTTTAAACAGCGTAAACATTATTGCCGAGGCTTACAAGCAGCACCGGTATGATATATTGATGGCCAGGGCCTCTGTACCTACAACAATGGGTCTGGAGTCTGGTATTAGTGCCAATTTAGGCTCAGCAGATTCAAGAGGATTAGACCTTTCTGCAGATTACAGCAAAACTTTTTCAGGTGGATTCTGGATGTCCGGAAGGGGTAACTTTACGTTCTCCCAAAATAAATATGGCGACTATGAGCAGCCTGCTTATAAAGAACCATGGCGCATCTTGTCCGGACAGAAAATAGGGGTTAGATGGGGATACATTGCAGAGCGCCTTTTTGTGGATGATGCTGAGGCAGCTTCCTCTCCGAGCCAGTTATTTGGATCGGGCGCAATTGCACCTAAAGGCGGCGACATCAAATACCGCGATATGAACAACGACGGTAAGATCAGTGAAGCAGATCAGGTATTTCTTGGCTTGCCATCAACACCGGAAATTGTCTACGGTATGGGCTTATCAATGGGCCATAAAAACTTTGACCTTTCATTATTCTTCCAGGGTGTAGGCCGTACCTCATTCTTTATTGATCCATCCCAGGTTAGTCCTTTCTTAAACAACAGACAGGTATTGCAGGCTTTTGCAAACAGCCACTGGACAGAAGAGAACCAGGATCTGTATGCCAAATATCCAAGGTTGGGTATTTCTACAACAGACTTGAACAATAACCTGCAAACCAGTTCATGGTGGATGAGGGACGGTGCGTTTATCCGCCTTAAATCAATTGAATTGGGGTATACGATACCTAAGAACGCGGCGAAGAAAATGTTTCTGGCCAACTGCAGGATCTATGTGAGCGGACTAAACCCGTTAACCTGGAGCCGTTTTAAAGACTGGGATCCTGAATTATCATCTAATGGATTCAGTTACCCGCTGCAGAAAGTTTATAACATCGGTATCAATGTTAACCTTTAACCAATCTTAAACATGAAATTCTCAATCAAAATATTTATAGGCATCGTGGGATTGATGGGGCTTTTTACATCCTGTAAAAAATACCTGGATGTAACCCCGGATAACGTAGCCACCATTGATTACGCATTTAGAAACCGCAATGAAGCGGAAAATTACCTCTTTACCTGCTACTCCACACTTCAGCGGATGAACTCGGCAATCAGTGACCCTGCATTTACGGCCTCCGGAGAAGTTTTTTTTCCAAACACACTGACAGAACCTACACTGGGCAGCCGTGAAGCTGAACAAGGCTTTCACCTGATCAGGGGTACACAAACAACCGACCGCCCGGCATTAAACTACTGGGATGGGGAGCAAATGGGCCAACCCTTGTTCCTGGCCATCAGAAGGTGTAATATATTCCTGGAGAATATTGATAAACCCAAAGACCTGCCGCAGTTTGAAAAGAACAGGTGGATAGCAGAAGTAAAATTCTTAAAAGCCTACTATCATTATTACCTGCTTAGAATGTACGGGCCAATTCCATTGATCAAAGATAACTTATCCATTGATGCCGGTACAGAGCAGGTTCGGGTAAAGCGCGAACCCGTAGATGCCGCATTTGATTACATCGTAAGCCTTCTCGATGAAGCTACACCCAACTTGCCGACAATCATCCAGGATCCTGCACAGAGCCTCGGCCGCATTACCCAGCTGATTGCCCTTTCGGTAAAAGCAGAGGTACTCACTACACAAGCCAGCCCTTTCTTTAATGGAAACACAGACTATGCCGGCTTTAAAGATAAAGATGGAGTAAATCTTTTTCCAACAGCATACAGCAGTGAAAAATGGTTAAAAGCAATGCAGGCCTGCGAAATAGCCGTAAAAGCATGCGAAACCAATAACCACACCCTTTATAAATTTATTGCTCCGGGTAATTTGCCAACCCTTCCTGCGGAGTTAAAAACAGTAATGGACATCAGGCAGAGCATCACCGAGAACTGGGAAGTAAACCCGGAAGTGATCTGGGCACTCAACTCTACATTTGATTACCAAAGCATGTCTATGCCAAGGTTAACCAGTGCCATGGTTCAAAACATGGGCGGAGCCCCTGGAAATTTTGCTGTACCCATCGTGATGGCAGAATTGTTCTATTCAAAAAATGGGGTGCCGATCAATGAAGACCGTACCTATGATTACAGAGGCCGTTATGGCGTTGAAACGGTACCTGCTGAAGAGAAATATCATTTGAAACAAGGGTACCAGACCATTAAGATGCACATGGGGCGGGAGCCGCGTTTTTATGCCGACCTTGCATTTGATGGCAGTAACTATTTCGGAAATGGACAAACCACTCCTGAAAATATGCTCTTCGTTCAGGCCAGGGGAGGAACCTCAATTGCAGGTCCAAAGGATAACATCAGGGTAAACGTTTCTGGTTACTGGCCTCAAAAGCTGGTTAAATACCAGTCTGTTTTTGGTGTTGAAGTAACCCAGGCCGCTTTTCGTATGCCGCTGATCCGCCTGTCAGGACTTTACCTGATGTATGCAGAAACCTTAAATGAAGTGAACGGACCTACAGCAGACGCTTATCGGTATATTGACCTGGTGCGTGCAAGAGCCGGACTTAAAGGTGTACAGGAATCATGGACTGCATCTTCTTCCAATCCGGGTAAGGTGAATTCGAAAGAAGGCCTTAGACAGATCATCCAGCAGGAAAGAAGAATCGAACTTTGTTTTGAAGGCCGTATTGGATGGGATTTAAGACGCTGGAAAATCATGCAGCAGGTACTTAGCACACCTTTACAAGGCTGGAGTATCCAGGAAACTTCACCAGAAGGTTATTATAGACAAAGAACCATGGTTGTTCCGGTATTCGGACTAAAAGATTATTTATGGCCGATCAAGTATGACGACCTGATCATCAATCCAAATCTTGTTCAAAACCCTTATTGGTAAATTATTAATCTTAAAAGATTTAAATCATGATATCGAAAATATATAATCCCAAAAATAGCCTGACCGATCATATCCTGTTCATGCTTAGCATTGCCCTGGTACTTTGCCTGTTCTCCTGCAAAGAAACTGAAGGATTCAATGATGTGGTTACCAGTGATAAATCAAAACCCGCAGCGATAACTTCGGTTAAGGTAGAGAACTATTCGGGAGGCGCAGTGATCACCTATTCACTGCCAAAAACAGAAAACTTGTTGTATGTGCTTGCTGAATACAGAATTAATGACCTGGTAGTCAGACAGTCGAAATCTTCCTACTATACAGATACCATTCGTGTAGAAGGATTTGAAAAGAGTGCAGAGTATGAGGTTACGTTATATGCCGTTTCCCGTGCCGATGTTAAATCTGACGCCGTACTGGTTAAAGTACACCCGGAAACTCCCGCATACCTGCTTTCATTTCCTACCATATTGATGCAGCGGGATTTTGGCGGCGTAAATTTAACCGCAAAAAACCCGAATAAGCAAGCGATAGGGATCATTGTAATTACGACCGACAAAACCAGCGGAAGAATGCTTCCGGTAGAGCAGTATTATACAAAAGCCGAAGACATCAATTTTAGCGTCCGTGGTTTTGATACCCTTTCCCGTGATTTTGGAGTTTATATCACAGACAGGTGGGGCAATATCTCCGATACGTTAATCCAGAAGATTAGTCCCATTTATGAAATCCTGGTTCCAAAAGATAAGTTCTCCGAATACCGTTTGGGAACTGACTCCCCGCTCGGTGCTACCGGATTGGGTTGGAACACCACCAGGCTCTGGGATAATATCACTGTAGATCCAGGTTGGCATACAGAAGCAGGACAAGGGAAACCCTTACAGATCACAACTTTTAGCATGGGCACAATGGTAAAGCTAAGCCGCTATAAGATTTGGGAGCGCGGAGAAGCCTACGGTAATGACTACTCTTATGGTCATGGTAATCCAAAAGCATGGACGCTTTGGGGATCCGCTGCAACTGCCCCGCAGGATGTTGAACTCCCGGTAACTTCGCTTCCAGGTGCCGTTGTTGGCGACTGGGTAAACCTCGGGAACTTCGACTGTCCGCCGCCGCCATCAGGAAATGTGCCCGGACAAACTACTCCACTTGATCTTGCCGCTGTAAAAGCCGGGTTCGAGTTTAATATTTCACTGGATGCGCCAAGGGTCAGGTACATCAGGCTGGCTGTAAAAAGTACCTGGGGTAATGCAGATTTTGCGCACGTAACGGAACTATCCTTCTGGGGAAATACCAATTAACCGCTTTTTGAAACTTAAATAACTCGAAGATGAAATTCAATATATATCTGATCGGCGCCTGTGCAGCAATGCTGCTGCTGATCAACAGTTGCAGTAAAGATGCAACGGAGTATCAGGATTACCTGAATGGTAAAGAAAAAATATACCCGGGTTTGCCAAAAGGTATCACCGCATCGGCAGGTAATTACCGGGTAAAACTTAGCTGGACACCAAGTCCGGATCCTACCGTAAAAAAATACAGGATCTTTTGGAACAATGGGGCAGACTCCCTGGAAGTAGCTGCAGGAACCAATGTAAACACACCTGTGTCTGTAATCATCAGCCGCCTTGTAGAATATAATTATTCATTTACCGTATACTCGTATGATGAAAGCGGTAATCGCTCCATACCGGTTAACATCAACAACATCAAGATCTACGGGGACAGCTATAAATCCAGCTTAACCAACAGGTTCCTGGATGTATCAAATCCGTACGAACTGGATGGAAATGACATCAAGCTAAACTTCCTGGCTCCGGATACCATCAATACCGGTACCCTGGTCAAGTATACGCATGCCGATGGAACCGTTAAATCGGTGACGCTGGATCCTGATCAGACCGAAATTACCCTGAGTAACTATAAGTCCGGAACAAAGATCTATTACCAGTCGGCCTATGTTCCGGTAAGAGCTGCAATAGATACCTTCTATACCCATGGCTTTGATTCATTGACGAACATTATGGTTCCTTTGGACAAAAGACTATTTGCTGAAATAAAACTCGCAAATGATGTGGGTACCTATGGAAGTAACACCGGGGTTAAAAATCTTTGGAATGGCAATACTTCGCCAACCGGATATCCGGATATATTCCATAGTGATGCCAATACGGCCTTACCGCACCATTTTACATTTGATCTGGGTAAAGTATATTCCAATATGGCACAATTTGAGATCATTGGCAGGGATTGCTGTAATAACCCTACAAAATTCGAAATATGGGGCATTGCAGACTTAACCGGAGCCGTAACCGGATCTCCGTCTAACTCTCCGGGCTGGACAGCAGAATCACTGGGCAGGGGATGGAAACTCCTTAAGGAGGTTTCACGTTCTGACGATGGCTCAGCTCCGTTTAAGGTAGCTTTTGCAGATGGCCTGCCACCAGTGAGGTACATACGGATCCGTGTTTTAGAAGTTGCCTCCGGCGATTCTCATTACAGTAACATCAGTGAAGTAACTTTTTGGAACAAATAAATAAAAGATCAGCTGCCGGGCTCATTTGGTTTTGGCAGCTGATTTATATACCTTAATAAACAATTAACACACAATATGAAAATTACCTTTAACATCTTAATGGCCGTTTTAATTGGCCTCACAATCCTGTCTCCGCGTGTAATGGCCCAGGAAAGACCCGGCGCATTACCCCTTAGCCAGCTTCAGCAGCAATTTGTTGATCTTGGGTTTGGTATGTTCATCCATTACAATATCCCTACTTATATGGAAGACGACTGGGCTGACCCTGATGCCTCTCCGGATATCTTTAATCCTAAAAAACTCAATACCGATCAGTGGGCAATTGCAGCCAAATCTGCAAATATGAGTTATGGCTGTCTGACAACCAAACATCACAGTGGTTTTGCAATCTGGGATACTAAGACTACCCCCTACAATGTAATGAACAGTCCTTTAAAACGGGATGTGGTTAAAGAATATGTAGCATCTTTCCGTAAGCAGGGCTTAAAGGTAATGTTGTATTATTCCATTCTGGATACCCATCATAAGCTAAGACCAGGGCACATTACACCGGCCCACATTAAAATGGTTAAAGAGCAGCTAACGGAATTGTTAACAAACTATGGAGAAATAGCAGCATTGGTTATTGATGGATGGGATGCACCATGGTCAAGGATCTCCTATGATGATGTTCCATTTGAAGAGGTGTATAACCTGATCAAATCCATACAGCCCAACTGCCTGGTAATGGATCTGAATGCAGCAAAATATCCTTCAGAAGCTTTATTCTATACAGATATTAAATCTTATGAGCAGGGTGCAGGTCAGCATATTTCTAAAGAAAACAACCGTCTTCCGGCTTTAGCATGTTTGCCGCTTCAGGAAAACTGGTTCTGGAAACCATCTTTCCCTACTAAGGACGTTAAATCTCCGGAAAAGATGGTAAACGAAAATGCGGTTCCATACAACCAGATCTACTGTAACTTTATCTTAAATGTGGCACCAAACCGTGACGGGCTGATTGATGACAATGCATTAACCGCACTTAAAGAAATTGGTAAATTATACAAACCACAAGCTTCATTGCCAAAGTTCCCAAAAGCGGATGCACCGATTATTTCTTCAAACCTTGCAAAGGGACATGCTGCCAATTCAAGCTGGAGCTATGACATGTCGATCATGGATTTTGCAACAGACGATGATTTTGGAAGCAGCTGGTACTCACATCCAAGTGTGAAAAATCCTTGGTTTGAGGTTGAACTGGGTAAAGAAACCGCATTCAATATGGTGGTGATCTCTAAACAGAGACAAGACCCGTCAACATATACACTGGAATATTTTGCGAACAACAAATGGCATCCATTGATGCCAGGTCAGCAGTCTTCCAGACAAAAAATAAATATCCATCGGTTTAGCCGGGTATGGGGCGATAAAGTAAGGATCAAATTTATTGATCCAGCAAGATCACCTTCCATCGCTGAACTTGGCGTTTACAACGAAAGGAACTAATACGGTTAGATTGGTTAAATGGTTGACCCCTGTGGAGAAGAAAGGCTAATTTCTAATCCACGGGGTTTTTTAATTATAGCACACTCAGCAGAAAATATATTCAGGTTTAACAGCAGCGGAATATTTTGATTACCTGATTATCGGATGATTCCAAATATTGTACAATAATTTTAAGCAGATGGCCAATTAAATGTGCCGATATTGAACATCTGTTAAATTTAATCCCTAAATTTTAACTATTTTTGAGTATAAAATTAATCAAGGGGTAAGTATAGTAGAATGGAAAGTAAAGTGGTAGATGCGCTCAATGAAGAACATTTGCTTCTTCAGCAGGCTTCTTTAGGAAATAGGACTGCCTTTACCAGTCTCTATACCTTCTATCTTCCAAAATTATACAAATACGTTTATCCATTTGCCAGCTTTTGTAAAGAAGATACAGAAGAGCTGCTGCATGACATATTCATGAAAATATGGGAACGTAAAGAAGAACTCCCTAAAATAAAATCATTTAACAGCTATTTATACCGAATGGCAAAGAATAAGCTGGTTAACCTTCATGAACATAAAAAAGTAAAAGAAAAAGCGTTTAACTATATTATTCATCACAGCGAAGTGAGCGGAAATCATGCAGATGACAATTATATCTATTCGCAATACCGGGAAATTATACACCAGGCAATTGATGCGCTGCCACCAAAAAGAAAGCGCATATTTGAAATGAGTTCCTACGAAGAGCTGTCGCAGGATGAAATTGCTAAAGAATTGAAAATATCCAAGTCGATGGTAAAAAAGCAATTGTACGCAGCAACACGTCACATCAAGGAATACTTACGCATCCATGCCGACCTCACCGCCTTTCTCGCCTTTTGCGTGGCCTCCGGATTATTATATTGAAAATAAATTTTTGATCAGAGGTATCTAATCAAGCTGCGTTCCTGTCATATCCTTAAATAGTGAATGGTATGAACCTACAGGCAGCAAGGGAATTTTTAATATTAATTGCAGATAACAACTATACAAAGGAACAGAAAGATGCATTTACCGCATGGCTGGTTCATGCTCCGGAGGGCGAATACCTCGAAATACTGGACGAATGGGAAAAGATCACAGAACGGAATGCAAACCAGGTAACCATTGATCCGGAACTGGTTCTTCAAATAGAAACAGGACTTAACAAAATAGATCAATCCATGGTTCCGGTACAGGCCATCAATGTACCTTTTCAATCCAAAAGAAAGTTCCTGTTTAATTGGACAGTTAGACAGGTTGTCGGATTTGCTGCGGCCTGTTTAATGGTATGCTCAGCAGCACTGTTGTATTACAACCAGCACCATCAGGCTACACGCCCGATTTCTGCTGTTCATGCAGCAGATGCATTACCCGGTGGGAACAAGGCTGTACTGACCCTGGCAGATGGCTCCAAAATTAACCTGAATGATATCAGTAAGGGCGTTGTCTTTAACCAGTCGGGGATTAAAATTGTAAAAGGGAAAGATGGTCAGTTGATCTATACGGCCACTGCTCAATCTGCTTCAGCATCAGAAACATCATTCAATACCATTGAAACGCCAAATGGCGGACAATACCAGGTGGAACTTCCTGATGGCAGCAGAGTCTGGCTAAATGCCGCTTCATCGCTGCGGTATCCAACCGTTTTTAGGGGTGCCGAGCGGAAAGTAGAACTAACCGGTGAAGGTTATTTCGAGATCGCAAAAGATAAAACAAAACCATTTAAGGTGATCACTGCGCAGCAGTCTGTAGAAGTATTGGGCACCCATTTTAACATCAATAGCTATACCGACGAAGATCATACAAAAACAACCCTGCTGGAAGGAAGCCTGCGTGTCTTGCCTTCAAATGGCAATACAGCATTTATTCTGGATCCGGGACAGCAGGCACAGGTCAATGCCAATACTGCCCTGGTAAAAGAGGTTGATGTAAATGATGCTGCCGGCTGGAAAGATGGATATTTTGTCTTTAATACCGAAAGTATTCCATCGGTTATGCGGAAAATAGCCAGGTGGTATGATATTGAAGTGGTGTACGAAGGGGATATTAAGGATAAGGAACTGGCAGGTTCTGTATCCAGATTTACAAGGGTATCTGAAGTACTCCGGTCTTTAGAGTTAACCGGACTCGTTCATTTTAAAGTAGAGCAGAGAAAGATCACCGTGATCGCAAACTAAAACAGGCATAAATAATTAACCAATCCATTCACCCTAAAACCAAACACTATGATAAAATAGCGACTCACCACACCACAGGATGGCGATGTGAATAAACCGGGAGATGTTCGAACCACCCCCCGGTAAAAAGTCCGGGCCAATCCAAATGAATTTTTGAAGACCATCATTATCAACCCAAACCAAACAAAAATATGAATAAAAATATTCATTGCCGGCCGGCTAATGGGCAAAGGCGGCAGCGTATTAAAAAACAGATCATCATGCGCATAAAAATTACCGTTGTGTTAATGATTGCAGCAATCTTACAAGTAAGTGCCAGTGGATTTGCTCAGAACATCACCCTGTCTGAAAAGAACGCCTCTCTGGAAAAACTCTTTGTTAAGATCAGGAAACAAAGCGGATATACGTTTCTATATAGCCCGCAACTGATTAAAAGGACCAAACCAGTCTCCCTTGAGGTCACCAATGAGTCGCTGATCAATGTGCTTGAAAAATGCTTTAAGGACCAGCCTCTGGCTTATGCGATTAACCAGAATACGGTGGTCATCAGAAATAAAGAGGAACCTGTACAACCGGTAAGTTCCATTTTTAAAGACTTCACCGGAAAGGTTGTAGATGCTAAAGGTTTACCAATTCCCGGTGTAACCGTTAAGGTTAAGGGTAAAACAACTACCCGCATATCCGATACCAATGGTAATTTCACCATTGAAGTAGATGATGATGATATTCTGGTATTTACCTTCATTGGCTTTAAATCCAAAGAAGTTCCTGTAAAGGGATTACAGACCCTTCGGGTGATCCTGGAAGAAGATCAGTCCCAGTTAAAGGACGTAGTGGTAATTGGTTATGGTACACAAAACAAACAGGAAACCACAGCTTCTACATACAGTGTTAAGGGTACACAGCTTCAAAATAAGCCCAGTGCATCTATAGAAGGTCTTTTACAGGGTTTAGTACCCGGATTATTGGTGCAGAACAACTCCGGATTACCCGGTGGCAGAAGCAATGTACAGCTTAGGGGGATTGCTGCATTCTCTAATTCAGCAAATTCAAATGTGGTGAGTACACCCTTATTTATTATAGACGGTGTGCCATTGGAACAGGATGCTTTTAATCCTTCAGATCCCCGTCAGGCCATTACCAGTGTGCTTTCAGGCTTTAGTCCTTTTGACATTGAATCTGTTGACGTACTAAAGGATGCATCGGCAACAGCCATCTATGGTTCAAGAGGTGCGAATGGGGTAATTGTGATCAATACCAAACGTGGTAAAATAGGCAAGCCAATTGTAACCCTGAACTCACAGTATGGACTGACATATTATCCGGAACTCCGTAAAACCTTGGGAGGAAAGGCTGAACGCGATTATAAGATCGCGTTATACAACCAGTATAAAGCCTCAAAATTTGGAGGTGGTTATACAGATATTCCGATTGAACTGTCTGACAGCTTAAACAGTTTCTATAACAATTCTACGGATTGGCAGAAGTTGTATTTTAAGAATGCAGACTTAAAAAATATAAATCTGGGCATCAGCGGTGCGAATGAAAATTCCAGCTACAGGCTTGGTGCTGATTATTATGATGAGAAAGGTATTGTACTCGGATCTGGTTTTAACCGGTACGCACTAACGTATTCCGGTGTATTCAATCCGACCTCTAAACTGACCATTACCGGACGCGCAAACTTAAGCCAGACCGATGCAAGTCAAAGAAGAGGAGATACTTATAATGCTGCAGTAGTTGGAAATAACTTCTCTTCTTCATTCCGTCCCGGACCAGAAAGCGGTTTCTTTGATGCCTACCTGGATTCTTATAATAAAGGGGTGAATGAAGACCTTACCCGAAGGGTATTGGGACAGCTTGAAGCCAGTTATGACATTTTTGAATTTTTAAACATTACGTCGAGGGCATCTGCCAATTACGAATTTTACCGTACCCGCTCCTTTGCTCCTTCAGCAACGAACAGCGACTTTAAGTCCTCAGCATCTTATTATGCAAAGGAAAATGTGAACCTGCTAAGTGAAACCTTCATCCGGTTACACCATACCTTTAATGACAAACATGCGTTTGATTTTACTGCAGGTAATACCATTAATACCAGCGAGAACAACAATATATATGGCGGTGCTTATGGCGGGCCAAGTGATGCACAGCAGGTAATTCAGGGTTATCCGCAATCCAATCTGTCTTTAAATACACACAATGTAAGCTACGGCCTGCTATCTTATTATTCAAGGTTATCGTATAATTACGAGAAGAAATACCTGATTCAGGGTGTGATCCGTGCAGATGGTTCCTCTAAATTTGGTAAGAATAAACAATGGGGCTATTTCCCTTCAGTTTCTGGAGGTTGGGTATTTACAAAAGAAGATTTCTTTAGTAAAAGTGTAGGGTCCTGGTTCTCATTCGGTAAGATCAGGGCCAGTGTAGGTAAGGCCGGTGAGCAGTATCAGGACAATTACCTTGCTTTAGGTGCTTATAATACAGGAACATCCGGAAACAATGCGACGTATAACGGTGTACCTATTCTCTATCCAAATTACGACGGCGGTAATGGTGTACCCTTGCCAGACCTAACCTGGCAAACATCTAAAGAGTACGGTGCAGGTTTGGATCTGGAATTCTTTAGAAGCCGGTTAACGTTAACCCTGGATTATTACAATAAGAATAAGGACGGGTTTTTATTCCCTGATGCGGTAAATAGTACCAGTGGATACTCCCTTCGCTACATCAATAGCGGAGCCGTACGTAACAGCGGTTTTGAAGGAGCCATTACCGGATATATAACCGCTCCTGAAAAAAGCTTTCAGTATTCCGTTACTTTTATTGGCGGGACCAACAAAAATGTGCTGACAAAACTTCCTGATTTTGGACGCAGTATTGCCCGTGGCGGTTATGCCGGTGGTTCTCCTTACCTGGAGATCGGACGCCCGTTAAATGGATTTTATCTGCTGCATTACTTAGGGGTGTATGCCGATGACGCATCCGTTCCGGTAAATAAATATACCGGTAAAAAATTGTACCCTAACGGCAGCGGGTTTACCTCACAAGATCCTTACCGGGCAGGAGATATCCGGTTACAGGATGTGAATGGAAATTATGAGATCGATATTAAAGGTTCTACAGATAAGATCTATGCAGGTGATCCAAACCCTAAATTTACAGGAAGTTTGGCCCACTCATTCAGTTACCGGTTAAAGAATAACTCTTCGTTTCAGCTGGATCTGTTCTTTAACTATTCATTTGGCGGTAAAGTATACAATAAAGTACTTGCAGACCGCTTAAAAGCAGTGAGCTGGACGGCTAGTGAAAATGTAAACTATCCGGGCGGACAACGCAACCTGCTCGATGTTTCTGATCTCGATGTTTGGACACCAACGCATACCAATGCCAAATATCCGGTGTTAAACCCATGGCGCTATTATGCCACTTCCAGCTATGATTTTATCGGTAATTATGATACCAATACTGATCTGTTCTTAGAAAATGGAAGCTTTGTACGGTTAAACAACGTCACTTTTGGCTATGACTTTTCTCCGGTTTTCCTTAAGAAATTAAACGTAAGAAGATTGAGGGTTTATGGAGGCATGAACAATGTGTTCCTGATTTCCAAATATTCAGGTGTCGATCCGGAAAATGTGGATTACTATGGTTATGATCAGGGTAACGGATATCCAATTCCAAACAAATTTAATTTAGGCTTTAACTTTGAATTTTAAGAGAGATGAACACGATATTTAACAGAAAATCTAAACTGATATACATTGCATTGATGTCTTTTGCATTGCTGTTCTCCTGCAAAAAGATACTTGATCCGGATGTAATTGATATTCCTACAGACGGCAACGCGATCACTTCTGCTGCCGATGTAGACAAAGCACTTGCCGGTGCATATTCTTTTTTACGGGAAGTAGTTCCTGATAAGGTATTTTTAATGGGCGATATGAGGGCTGACGTGTTCTCAAGCTACTCACAAGTATCGAATGTAAGGACAGAAACGTTAATTGCAACGAATACTTCCGGTCAGCTTTTAAATAATGCTGGTGGCGACTGGCGTGGGTTCTATCGTACCATTGCACAATGCAACCTGATTTTAGAGAAGATCTCCACGATCTCTGTTTATGATGAGGTAACCAGGAAAAAGCACATTGGCGAAGCCAGCTTTATCCGGGCGTTGAGTTACTTTTACCTGGTACGCTTTTGGGGCGATGTACCTTTGAACTTAAAAAGTGTTGATTTTAGTAACATCCCAAGGTCTCCGCAAGCTGAAGTGTTTAAACAGATCAATGCTGATCTGGATGTAGCCATCGCGAATTTACAAGTCGTTTATAATACAGCTGATAAAGCGGTGAGAGCGACTAAAGGCGCGGCATGGGCCATTAAGGCACATGTAATGGGTTGGACACAGGATTATGCAACCTGCGAGAAATTATGCGATAGTGTGATCACAAGAGGACAATACAGTCTGGTAACCGATACCAATAATCTGATCAGCATTTTCGTTGGTAAATCATCCGAGGGCATCTTTGAACTTAATTTTGATGCCACATTAAAAGAGGTTCAAAAGAACAGGGTTTACAACAGGACGTTAGGCAGACCATGGTACTCTGATGGTTCAGATGGAGGAGGTGGTACAGAAAGATTCTTGCTGAGTCCAACACGTACCAAGCTCAACCAGATGTTTATCCCGGGTACCCGGGATGCCAGAAGGTTTACCTGGTTTGTAAAGGAATATTACATCAATCCAAATATTCCAAACGACCGCATCTACCTGGGTAAATACAGGACACTGCAGGCTAAGGGCGATACCAGTTCTCAAAACATCAACGAATCGAATATTATCATTACCCGCTTGCCTGATATTATGTTGCTTAGGGCAGAAGCATTGGCCAGCCCGGCTGTAGGCAGAACCGCAGAAGCGGTCACCTTACTAAATGCTGTGAGAAGAAGGGCCTATGCATCGCTATACACAGGCGGAGGTAATCTTCAGGATACGATTTTATTAGAGCGTAAAAAGGAACTGATTGGTGAAGGACAGTATTTCTTTGACCTGGTGCGGACCCGCAAACTGGCAACCGATTCAAAAATAACCCAGGCAGACTGGTTCCAGAAAGGGGCGTGGCTGCTCCCGATAGATCAGACCATCATTGCAAAAAGTGATTTTGTAATTACCCAAAATGAATATTGGAGATAATTGGCCAGGCATTTAATTGATAAAAATAGAAATATGAAACCATTATGATCTTTCAAAATCACAATAGATGATTAAGATCATGATCGCTTCATCACAGATAAAAACTAATTATAAAACAGATGAAAAATACTTCATTTAACAAAATATCCCTTTTAACAGTTGCAATCATCCTGATGCTGGCCGCCTGTAAAAAGAAAGAATACTACCTGGATGGTGGTATATCCAGGCAATCAGAGGCAGAACTGAAAATGACGGCTTACGAGTTTCTGGCAAGCCGTCCAAATCATGTATTTGATTCACTGGTGAAGATCATTGACCTGGCTGATGCAAAAGCAATCGTTAACCAGTCTAACATCACCTTTTATGCAGTTCCCAATGAAGGGGTAATGCGTTTTCAGCGCAGGTTTAGCCCGTCTGACAGGCAAGCTCCGCGGCCGCTGGTTAAAATTGGTGTAGATACATTGAGAATGCTGCTGAACCGTTTCATTATTCCAAGTTATAATGTCTCTTTAGAACAGGCTGTAGTGGATAAGTTAAAGTACTATAAGGATAATAATGGCGATAGCCTGAATATTTATGGTAAAGGAGGCGGGATCAATGCAGGAAGTTCCATACAAACCTCGGCCTTTAATATGGAGTACGAACACCGGAAGATCAAGGTGGTAGACTCTATAAATTATGTTTCAGGGATCCAGACCCATAACCTGCAGACCGCAAATGCGAGGATCCATGTCTTAACACCCGGATCTAACTTTGCCGGGGGACTGAAACTGAAATATTTTAGGGTCAATGACAACTAATAAACAGCAATTAATTAGAGGATAAACTAAATTTAGTACTGATGAAAACATTAATAAAAAAATCTGGTCAGCTACTGGTGCTTCTTGCATTGTTCATAACATCTTGTAAGAAAGATGATAGTGAGCAAGGCTTTTTAAGCCCGGCTTTAAAATACCCGAATACCACCATCAATGCAGCCGTTGGCGCCAGCCTGATCCAGTCCGGAGCAATGATTACCGATGAATCCACCAAGCCGCTGGAGTTTAGCATAGATGCCATTCGCTATGAAGATGGTACCCTGGCCACAAAGGTTATGGATTATAAAGTAGACACTTATTTTTGGCAGGCAGAATATACCGGTAAGGAAGCTACAAATAAAGAGCTCGATGCCAAACGGACAAAGGTTGTCAGACCAGCAATTGACATCAATCCTGAAAATGGGAATGTGATCATTTACCCGGAATCTACAGACAGTTTACAACTGACCAAGGGAAAGTATATCATAGATGTAAAAGTTAAGAACCCTGCCGAAGAGCGTATCATTAAGGGAGCATTGACTGTTAATGTGACCTACTCACCACCATTCTATTATAGGTTCTCCGGAATTGATGGAAAATTAACAGGTATTGACGTGAGCTTTAAAAGGCTGCAGAGCACGGGTAATAAGATCACCGTTTATACCCTGAATAAAGAAGGAGTTCCCATTGATCCCAAAAAATTGTTTGGTTATGACTATGGAACAGCTGCGGCACCGGATCTGAAGGACTGGCACAACCTGGGCTTAAGCAATCCAACGAAATATACGGAGTTTCCGGATCGCCTCGAACTGGAAATAGCCGGTTTCCCGCTGCCTTTTGTGGCCGGACAGGTTCTGACCATTGATATGTATAATAATGGGGACGTGAACGGTGCTTATTTTAATTACTGGTTCAACATGGCCATACTTAAAGAAGGAGTTTGGGAAGTAACCATTAAGTTGAATTATTAGTATGACCAAACACGCTGGAACATGATGAAGTGTTCTTAGACATTCTCTTCCCTGCATATATCCCGATTGTGCCCGTTGGTCTGATGATCAGCGGGCATGATCATTTTGGAGCATAAATGAAAAATCGCTATTTACAGCGTGTTACATACCTTTATTATAGATAACATCAAGTGATGTAAGACATTTTTTGTATAAATACTGACAATTTGCTAGACAATTTTTTATGTAAACCATTTTTGACAGCCTGTTGAAGACGGTAAAATCATTACATTATGGGGACAAATACATTTTATTGATTTTTTTTCAAATAAAAAAACTACCTTGTATAGGTATTAAGCGCATTTTTGAAATGACTTATGTGAGTCAATACATGGTAACATTTATGGGATTGCCGGTGTTAAAGTGTCAATTTAACATGCAATGGCGTAATTGTTGATAAAATAAAAAATCCGGGGCTGCATTTTATAAAACAATTTTTATAGTTTAGAGCATTCCGGATTTAGAAAGGATTATATGGAAGCTAAATTTTCTCCACAAGTAAAAGATGTGATTTCTTTTAGCAGGGAAGAAGCCCTGAGATTAGGTCACGATTACATAGGCGCAGAACATCTTTTGTTAGGCCTTATTCGCGAAGGCGATGGTATGGCCATTAAGATATTAAAATCATTAGGGGTTGATACATCAAAACTTCGTCGTTCAATAGAAGACTCTGTTAGGGGTACTTCAAGTGTTACAGTAAACCTGGGTAATATTCCATTAACCAAGCAGGCTGAAAAGGTTTTAAAGATCACGTATTTAGAAGCCAAGATCTTTAAAAGCGATTTAATTGGTACAGAGCATTTGCTGCTTTCCATTCTGCGTGATGATGATAATATCGCTTCTCAGATCTTATTGCAATACAGTATTAATTACGAGATATTTAAACAGGAAGTAGAAGTGAATAAAAATGGTTTCAGAGATGAAACACAAAATAGCGCATCTACTGGCGGCGATGATGATTATCGTGAAGAAGAAGCATTCAGCAGCCCTAAGAAAGTTTCTGATATCAAATCAAAAACGCCTGTACTCGATAATTTCGGAAGGGACCTTACCAAAGCCGCAGAAGAAGGTAAACTGGATCCAATTGTTGGTCGCGAGAAAGAAATTGAACGCGTATCCCAGATCTTGTCACGCCGTAAAAAGAACAACCCGATTCTTATTGGTGAACCTGGTGTTGGTAAATCTGCCATCGCAGAAGGATTGGCCTTAAGAATTGTTCAGCGTAAAGTTTCAAGAGTACTTTTCAACAAACGCGTAGTTACTTTGGATCTTGCTTCACTGGTTGCAGGTACCAAATACCGCGGACAGTTTGAAGAACGTATGAAAGCGGTGATGAATGAACTGGAGAAATCTACGGATGTGATCTTATTTATTGATGAGATCCATACGATAGTAGGTGCCGGTGGTGCTTCTGGTTCATTGGATGCATCGAATATGTTTAAACCTGCATTGGCCAGAGGTGAAATCCAATGTATTGGTGCAACAACCCTGGATGAATACCGTCAGTATATTGAAAAAGATGGAGCACTGGACCGTCGTTTCCAAAAGGTAATGATCGAGCCTGCTACACCAGATGAAACCATAGAGATTTTAAACCGCATTAAAGAAAAGTATGAAGAACACCACGGTGTAACGTATACCGATGAAGCAATTAATGCGTGTGTGGCTTTAACATCAAGGTATATTACTGATCGTTTCTTGCCTGATAAAGCAATAGATGCATTAGATGAGGCTGGTTCAAGGGTTCACCTGACAAACATTCATGTTCCTGAAAATATCATTGATATTGAGAACAAGATTGAAGAGATCAAAGTTGAAAAGAATAAAGTAGTAAAAAGTCAGAAATACGAAGAAGCAGCAAAACTGAGAGATACTGAAAAGAATCTTTTAGAAGAGTTGGATCGTGCTAAGGCAGCATGGGAGTCAGAGACAAAATCTAAACGATATACCGTTTCTGAAGACAATGTTGCTGAAGTAGTGTCTATGATGACCGGGATTCCTTTGCAGCGTGTTGGACAAACAGATAGCATCAAGCTATTGAATATGTACGAAACTGTTGCAGAGAAAATTATTGGCCAGGATGATGCAATTAAAAAACTGACCAAAGCAATTCAACGCACAAGAGCAGGTCTTAAAGATCCTAAAAAACCAATCGGTTCATTTATTTTCCTTGGCCCAACGGGTGTAGGTAAAACGGAATTGGCTAAGGAACTTGCGCGTTTCATGTTTGATAGTGATGATTCACTGATTCAAATCGACATGAGTGAGTACATGGAGAAATTTGCGGTTTCACGTTTAGTGGGAGCGCCTCCAGGATATGTCGGTTATGAAGAAGGCGGACAGCTTACAGAAAAAGTTCGTCGTAAACCTTACGCGGTGATCTTATTGGATGAGATTGAAAAAGCACATCCGGATGTATTTAATATCCTGTTACAGGTATTGGATGAAGGTCAGCTTACCGATAGTCTGGGACGAAAAGTTGATTTTAGAAATACGATCATCATCATGACCTCGAACATTGGAGCACGTCAGCTGAAAGATTTCGGACAGGGGGTAGGGTTCTCTACTTCTGCTAAAGTTAACCAGGTTGATGCCCATTCCAGAGGAGTAATTGAAAGTGCTTTAAAACGTGCATTTGCGCCTGAGTTCCTGAATCGTGTAGACGATGTAGTTGTCTTCAATTCTTTAGGTAAGGATGAGATCTTCAAGATCATTGATATTGAATTAAAATCATTATTTGGCCGTGTACATAACTTAGGTTATGAGGTTAAGTTAACCGATAAAGCAAAAGAATTTATTGCGGATAAAGGGTTCGACTCTGCTTTTGGAGCGAGACCACTGAAGCGTGCGATTCAGAAGTATTTAGAAGATCCGATTGCTGAAGAGATCCTGAAAGGCGAGATCCATGACGGAGATACTTTGGAAATTGATTACGATAAAGAAAATGATCAAATTATCGTGGAAAATAAAAGTCCGGGTAAGAAAAAGAAAAAAGAAGAAGGAAGTCTGGAGTAATATTCAGAAGTCTAACACATAATTTAACTCCCAATCCTGATAAAGGATTGGGAGTTTTTTAATTCCCGAATAGATTGAGCTGTATTTTTGGGACCTGAAAAAGACTGGAGTCTAATTTGGGCTTTATTTCATTGAGATGGTTTAGGCGACAATGTAACTTAAAGGTGTCATTGATGATCTGCGAAATATTTCCGTCACCTTTCATGCGGTTTCCAAACCTGGAATCGTTTACATTTCCACCATGGCAGGATTGGATCATGTGCCAGACCTCATCTGCCCTGTCCGGATAATTTTTATGGAGCCAATCTTCAAAAATACCGCCAATTGCACCATTAAGTCTAACCACTGTATATCCCGCAGAAATTGCGCCATTGCTGGCAATGGCTTTTAATATTGCAGGAATCTCATGATCACTTAATCCTGGTACCAGGGGAGCAACCATAACGCCCATTGGAATGCCGGCTTTGCTGAGATCGGCTACAATTTTTAATCGTTGTTTAGCCGTAGTCGTTCTGGGTTCCATTTTCTGACGCAACTGCTCATTGAGACTGTTGATCGATACGTAAACCATACACAGGTTTAATTTTGCCAATTCTGTCAGGATATCAATATCCCTGAGAATTAAGGCATTCTTTGTAATAATTCCTATAGGCTGCTTATAAGCCAGGGCGATCTCTAAGAGCTGCCGGGTGATCCTGAACTTTCTTTCTGCCGGCTGATAACAATCTGTATTTCCGGATAGTGAGATCACGGAAGCATCCCATCCTTTTCGTTCCAGAAACTTTTTAAATAATTCAGGTGCCTCAGTCTTAACAATGATCTTCCGTTCAAAATCCAGACCGGCACTAAAGCCCCAGTATTCATGGGCATTTCTCGCATAGCAATAGGTGCAGCCATGCTCACAACCCTGGTAAGGATTTAATGAATATAACATGCCCACATCCGGACTGTCCACTTTGTTGACTATAGATTTAGATTTCCCAAAGATAAATGACGTTTTTTGATCTTCTTCTTCCCAATCGTCTATTCCTTCTGAATGCTCCTTTACATAATCATCTTTAGCAAAGCGATTGTGTGGGTTGAACTGAGCACCTCTTCCTTTAAAATAATTTTCAGCGGTTCCTTCATCTGGTATCATGAGTTAAAATTACTAAAAATATTAGCAATTTTAAAGTAATTACTTCGATTGTGGAATATAATCTAAAGGAACCATATCCGCTATTTTTTCATACGCCCAAAAACCTTCATAGAGTAAAGATCTGGGATCATAGATCCCACCGTTTTCAAAGAAATTTACAGGCCCTTCTAATTGATGGACAATTGAGATTTGATAGTTAGGCATATCGAGAGGTCTGCTTACAGAATGTCCGGACAGATTGGTATATTCCACAGTTTCTTTTTCACGGGTATAGATTACATAAAGCGCATCGCTATAATTTACTGTTTTCAGATTGGGATAGATTTGTTTTACCAGGGTATCCGTTAATACATTTCCACGGTTCAATGTATTTATAAATTTGGGCTGTCTTTTTAATTTCGACCAATAAGCTAAAGAATCATCTGCAGATACTTGTATTCTGACTACCCCGCCATTTGCAGGGGGTCTCAGGATCCGGTTGATATGGGCATTGATCACGCTGTCAGAAGGCCGGTTCGTATTTGGGATCTTAATGAGTTTATTAATGATATATCCTTCTTCGTTTGTTTTATTTTGATAGAGCGATTGAAAGAAATGTTGTGGCGACCCCCTGTAAGCGATGTCCCTGTATTTTAAATATTCTTTCTTTTTTGATTTTGAAGCTTTGAGCTCTTCAAAATAGGGATGTCCGGAATAAAAAACAATATTGGAACTCTGATTATTCTCGAAGTAATCTAAAAGATATTTGATCCGATACCCTAAGGCTTTATTTTCGATGATTAGGAATTCATTGGCAGTCACTTTTAAGATCCTGTTTTTCTTATCATACTCCGTAATGATCACCTGAGGGTTTAGTATTTTACATTTTTTAGCATGTGGGGTTGTCCCGATAAAGAACTTTCTAAAAAGTTCAAGGTGGTATTGTCTTTCTGGATCTGCACGAATAACAACCTCTTGCAGTTGGGTAATGTTTTCCTGGAGTACGACTTCAATAGTTGCTGATTTATTGGTGATGATCACATTCTTGTTTTGCGGCAAAAATCCAATGACCTGAACCAGCACATCATAATTACCAGGCTTTAGATTGTTTAAGCTGAACTTTCCATTATTATCTGCAACAGTACCGATCTTATAGCCGCTTAAATAGATCCCGGCACCGGGAAGTGTTTCTCCCTTAGTATCCTTTACTGTTCCGCTGATCGAATATAGGCCTTGTCCATAGCTGTACTTTGCAAGACTTAAAAGAATAAGGCAGCATAAAGATAATCTGGTCATTTTACTAATATAATTAATTCAGACCTGGATACAAAACAAAAATGCCCTGTAATTAATTATTCAACACCTAATCTTTTCATAACCTCGTCACTTACACCTGTTGAGGAGTAACCGCCGTCATGGAAAAGGTTCTGCATGGTAACCATGCGGGTAAGGTCAGAGAATAATGTGATACAGTAGTCCGCACACGATTCTGCATCCGCATTACCCAAAGGGGCTACAGAATTTGCAAAATCATAAAAATCACCAAATCCTTTAATGCCAGTACCTGCAGTTGTCTTTGTTGGGGACTGAGAAACGGTATTGATCCGTACTTTCTTTTCTAATCCATAATGATATCCAAAACTGCGTGCAATAGATTCCAGCATGGCTTTAATGTCTGCCATATCCGTATAGAATGGATAGGTGCGCTGTGCGGCCATATAGGTTAAGGCAACCACACTGCCGCCCTCATTGATGGCATCCAGTTTTTTAGCCACAGCAAGCATCTTGTGTAAAGACATTGCAGAGACATCAATCCCCTTCATGAAATAGTCGTAGTTAGATTCTGTATAGGGAATTTTTTTACGGATGTTGACACTCATGCCAATAGAATGCAGGATGAAGTCTATTTTGCCGCCCAGTATTTCTTGTGATTGAACATACAGATTTGTTAATTCTTCTACATTTGTAGCATCAGCAGGAATAATTTTAGAACCTGTTTTTTCTGCGAGGATATTGATCTCGCCCATCCGCATGGCAATGGGTGCATTCGTTAAAACAAATTCAGCACCTTCTTCATGTGCTTTTTCAGCTACTTTCCAAGCGATAGAGTTCTGATCCAAAGCTCCCGTGATGATGCCGCGCTTACCTTTTAATAAATTATACATAGATCTGTTTTTTGTTATTCTGTGTTAAATGATTTAGCCAAGTAGATCCTTTGCGTTTTGCAGGGCAGAAGGTCCGGGGGTTTTTCCACTGAGCATCTCTGCAATCGCTTGTACCCGCTCGTCGTAAGTTAATTTTTTGATGCCGGTTGTGGTACGCTGGCTGTCCTCATTCTTATAAACAAAGTAATGTGCATCACCTTTGGCCGCAATCTGAGGCAGGTGGGTAATGCAGATCACCTGCATGCTGTGTTCCAGTGCACCGATCACATGACCAACCTGAACAGCCGTCTCACCGGATATCCCCGTATCGATCTCGTCAAATATCAGCGTCGGTAGTGCAGCATGTTTTGCAAGAATAGATTTTATAGCGAGCATTAGCCGTGATAACTCCCCGCCGGAAGCTACCTTTCCAACTGGTGCAGGAGATTGTCCGCTATTGGCAGAAAATAATAGAGAAAGGGTATCCTTACCATCTTTATTTAATTCTTCACTAGTTGTATGTGCTACCTTGATCTTTGCATTGGGCATGCCAACCTGGACCAGTACTTCGGCAACCTGTTGTTCTGTGGTGCCAATCGATTTGCTGCGGTTTTCCGATAAGGTTTGTGCTTTTTTGTTTAATTCCTCTTTCTGCTGATTGATCTCAGCAACCAGGCGTTCAATTTCCTGATCGTCACTCAGCAGATCACTTAGGTTATTGGACAATTGGTCCTGAACAGATAAAAGTTTTTCAACTGTAGTAACCCGGTGCTTTTGCTGTAAAGTATAAATAAGATCCAGCCGCGTGTTGATCTCTTCGATCTTTAGCGGGTTAAAAATGATACCCTCCTCCAGTGAAGCGGTTTCCTGTGCAATATCTTTGATTTCAATTAATGCAGAACGGAGGCGCTCGCTCAGCGCAGCGTATTCAGGATTAAATTTCTCAATTCCCTGGTATTGATTGATCACTTCTTTAAGTACGGACAACACTGCCGTATCCTGCTCACTCAATAGATTATGGCTGTTTACCAGGTTTCTTTTGATGCTTTCTGAATTACTAAGGATCTCGAGTTCAGCTTCAAGCTGTCCCTGCTCAGCAACCTTTAGATTTGCAGTTTCCAGTTCATTGAATAGAAATTGTTCGTAGTCCTGCTTATTTCTGGCTTCAGCTACTGCAGATTGTAAGGCACTTAATTTCTGCTGGTTCTTTTTAAATGATTTAAACAGATCGCGGTATTGGTTTAGCAATTCCTGATGGTTTGCTAAAGTATCCACGATGGTAAGCTGAAATGCGGGATCATTAATCTCCAAGGTAGCATGCTGAGAATGGATGTCAATCAGCTTCTCTCCAATCTGTTTCATTACACCAAGTGTAACAGGGGTATCGTTTATAAATGCCCTTGATTTACCATCTGTAGAAATCTCACGGCGTAAATTACTCTCGGTATCAAAATCGATGTCATTTTCTTCGAAGATGGGTTGAAGACTATTGTCATTCAACAGGAACTGACCCTCGATGATACATTTCTTTTCCTGATTGAAGAAGTATTTTGTTTCCGCACGCTGACCTAATATTAAGGACAGGGCACCCAGCATAATGGACTTTCCAGCACCAGTTTCACCGGTGATGATATTGAGTCCCTGATCAAGCTCCAGGTCTACGCTGTCGATTAGCGCATAGTTACGAATAGTAAGTTTTTGTAGCATATACGTTGCTAAATTATGAAAACATAATCAATGCATGGTTATTTCTTATAAACAAAAAAAGCAGAAGATCTCTCTTCTGCCCGCTATTCAAATTTATTTGTGTGGTTGGTTTAGGACGTACGGTGATTAATTATTTGAGGTACTGCCAGAGGTAATGGTTATTCCTTTTGTATCTGATTTAATCCCTTTTTTCTGTTTAAGCAGTTCCAGGTCTTTATCAAATTTCTCCTTAAGCTCTTTATACTCTTGTGACTTTTGAAGCTCTTTAATGTCTTCTATTTGTTTTTTAAACTCCGGAGAATTAAATTGGAGTCTTATTTCCTCAGCACTTTTTCTAATATCTTCCTGTTGTTTTTTCCATTCCGGAGAATTAAAATGCTTTTTGATCTCTTCAGAGCTTTTTATTATTTCTTCCTGTTGCTTTTTCCACTCCGGAGAATTAAAATGCTTTTTAATCTCTTCAGAACTTTTTATCATTTCTTCCTTTTGCTTTTTCCATTCAGGGGAGTTGAATTGCTTTCTGATCTCTTCTGCGCTTTTTCTAATATCTTCCTGTTGTTTTTTCCACTCCGGAGAATTAAAATGTTTTTTGATCTCTTCAGAACCCTGTTTGATTTCTTCCTGCTGTTTTTTCCACTCCGGAGAAGTAAAGTACTTTTGCAGCTCTTCCGAACTTTTCCGGGCATCAAATATCATATTCTTAAAGTCGCCAGATTTGAAGAAAGCTAAACTGCCATTTAAAGCAGAGTCCAGGTTCATGGATAATCCATTTAAGAATGATCCGTTTAAAAATGACTCATTCATAAACCGTGTCCGTAAGCTGTCCGGCATTTCATTTAGAGAATTATATTCTTGTTTGTTCCCGTCAGCGTCTGTAGTAATGATCTTTATCTTTTTCTTTTTCTTAATTGTATCGGGTTCAGCACTAAAGTGAGAAACCAATTGAATGGAGTTGGTATTAGATCCGTTATTCACGTTGATGTTATGGTTTGCAGGATCAACTTTTAATTTTGCTTTAACCAGTTCTATTGCTGATGCCGTGTTGGACGGGTTAACCCAGGCCAGGGATATTACAGTAGCGATGGTTATTCCGATTGCGAAAAATTGTTGTTTGGCATTCATGTAATTCGTTTTCATATCAGTTATTCTTTTTATACGTTGATACAGATGTTGATTGTTCCCATTTGCAGCCATAGCCAGGGAAGGGCTGGTTTTATTTTTTAAGATCTCTAATTTTAACAGCGCATGTGCATAAGTTACCGGGGTTCCTGTGAATTTAAGTACAAGATCATCGCAGGCATGTTCACGTTCAATGTTAATCAGTCTGCCGCTAAGCCAGATAAATGGATTAAAGAACAATAGGGTTTCTATGGCAGTCTTGACCAGATTTAGCAGGTAGTCATTTCTGCGGATATGCGATAACTCATGGATCAGGATTGCTTCAACCTGCTTAATGTCCAGTTGGGAAGCCAGAGCAATAGGAAACAGGACTATTGGCTTTAAATATCCAATTACCAATGGAACATTAACACTGGAAGACAAGCGAAAGCCGATCTGTTGCTTTAAATTTAGTTTAACAAGAAGGTCGTTGAAAACAGCCTGCCATTCTGTTGGAATCGATAGGTATTCAGCTTTTTTTAGGATCAGCAGTTTTCTATATCCTGCACCTAAAATAAATAGCTGCAGCAATATGCCCATGGTATAAACACTAACCAGGTAGGGAAACAGATGTTCAGTTCGGCTATTGATGCGTTCCGGCAAGCTGATGATATACTGGTAGTATTTTGCATCTGCTGCTTGGGTTAGTGCTGAGATCCGGGAGGTGTGATCCGGCAGTTTAAAAATAGAGAAGAAGGTAATGCAAAACCCAATAAAGATTAAGGACATGGCTGCATACGCCAGATTATGCCTGGTCTTTGCTTTTAATCCTGGAAATACATTTACCACTATCAACAAGACTGCATAAATAATAGCGCCTTGCCATAGTGAATGAAAAATACTCCAGCCAGTGGCTTTGATCAGGGTGTTTACAATTGCCTCCATAGTTTCTAATTTTTACTTAGTTCATCCAAATATTTTTTAATTGAATCAATTTCGTCTTTGCTGGCCGAATGGTTTCCAAGTGCCTGCATCACCAATCTGGCTGCGGATCCGTTAAATACATTGTTGATCATCTTATTCACCAGGTGCTGCTCCGTTTTTTGCTGATTGACCAATGCTTTGTAAATGTGTGTCTTTGAGGATGTATCACGGGAAACCAATCCTTTTTCATGCATGATCTGCATAAGTTTTAGCGTAGTGGTATAGCCTGCTTCCTTGTTTTTCTCTAAGATCTCATGTACATCCCGTACCGTAGAATCACCCTTTTCCCACAATATCTGCAGGATCTCCAACTCACTTTCTGTAGGCTTAAGATTACTTTTTGCTGTCATGTTTTGTTGTACGAATTTGTTCGTATTCAAATGTACGAATCTATTCGTATAAACAAAATATTTTTACAACTTTTAACTAATTTTTTTTAAGTTCTTGCTGGAGCGTAGGGGCAGCCTGTTTCAGGCTCTCGTATTTATTGATATTTGCAGGATCTATTTCAGATAATAGATTATAGGCTTTAAGTTTATCGGAGGGATCTCCGGTTGGAATAGAAAAAACATTGACTACCTCATCTGCTTTGGTAGAGAAATAGAAGTTTGGAAAGATAGAACCAACTTTTTGTTTATCCATCTGCTTGAGCCCACCTAATAGGGTGATCATTTTTTTTACACCTCTGGGCGTATTTTCCTGAAGACGGTCCAAACCATTATAATGATAGTCGTAAATAAAGGCCCTTAATTCTTCAAACCCCTTATTCAGCAGGTTCTCATTTAACCAGTAGCGGTTTCTGAGACCATCAAAAGCTTTCCAGCCTTTATTGCCTGAAGTTTGGGCATTGTTTAATACGTTTAATGCTTTTTTAAATGAATTGGTGCCGCCCAGCCGACTAAAGCTGTCTTTATCCAGTCCGATAATGGTATAGGCATAATAGCCTAAAAGTGAGCTTAAGTTGGAGATGAAATTCTGATCCGAAAAATCCAGCGCCTGACCTTCGGTGTAGTTAAAATCGAAATCTTTATCGCTCAGATTGAGTAGTGTGCTGTTATATGCAGAACCATATACGGGTCTGCTGGACTGAAGCTGGGCTTCCGCTTTATACGCAGAATTGCCGTCCCAATCTGTAATGGTGATTACAAAGTTGCATTCGATACGTTCCTGTGGTGTATAGGTCTCGGTGGTCCATTTGTTATTGTTCAAAAACTCCCTTACTATTTTCTGCAGTACTTCCAGGTTTCTTTTGTCAATATTTGGAACTGTTGGTGCAAGGATCTGTACCCTTGCATTTAATTCCTGAGCATGAGTAGAGGAATTAAAGATCAGGGAGAAACAAAAAACAAGCAGGCAGTATCTTTTCATTTGATGATTTCCTTAGGGGTGTCTTAAATCAACTTTAATATTTCATTACAAATATCTTGAGCAACTTCAGTCTTGGATTTCATCTCAAAGACTGTTTTTTCAAATGCTTTGTTAAATATAGTTATTTTATTAGTATCTGTTTTGAAGCCGGCACCTTTATCATTTAACGAATTTAAGACGATAAGGTCCAGGTTTTTTTTGACCAGCTTGGCTTTGGCATATTCCTCTTCGTGTTCAGTTTCTAAGGCAAATCCAACCAGGATCTGATCTGCTGTTTTCCGCTGTCCGAGATTTGCAAGGATGTCTTCAGTTTTTTTCAGTTCAAGACTGAATTCAGAAGCTGTTTTCTTTATTTTTTGATCTGCGGTAGTAACAGGTGTGTAATCTGCTACTGCGGCACTCATCACCGTGATGCTGTTGCCAGCAAATTCTTTTAGGCAGGCCCCGAGCATTTCTGCTGCACTGACTATATTGATCCTGTGTAATGCATATTTGCTTTGCGCTGATGTTGGCCCCGAAATTAGGGTCACATCTGCACCTAAACGTGCAAACTCATCCGCAATGGCGAAGCCCATTTTTCCGGAAGAGTGATTTCCAATGAATCGTACCGGATCGATAGCTTCAAAAGTAGGCCCCGCAGTAACCAGTACTTTCTTACTAAGGAAGGGCAGGTCTTTTTTTATTTCATTAACCAGGAAGGTAACAATTGTTTCTGGTTCGGCCATCCTGCCTTCGCCAAACAATCCACTGGCCAGCTCTCCCTTTTCCGGGGCGATCAGCAGGTTGCCATATGAGAGAACCTGCTTCACATTTTGCCGGGTACTTTTATGTTTCCACATATCCAGATCCATGGCCGGGGCGAAAAATACCGGGCATTTGGCAGACAGGTACACCGCAGTAAGGAGGTTGTCGCAGAGGCCGGAAGCCAGTTTAGCTAAGGTATTTGCACTGATGGGAGCGATGATCATATAGTCGGCCCAGAGGCCAAGTTCAACATGATTGCTCCAAACGCCGGTTTCTTCTTCGAAGTATTGGGTATAGACCGGGTTTTTAGATAGGGTTGCCAGTGTAAGCGGCGTAATGAAGTTTGCCGCATCAGCGGTAAGGATTATTTTAACGTTTGCGCCAGCTTTAACCAGTAGTCTTACTAATGTAGCCGATTTATAAGCTGCAATGCTGCCGCAAACGCCAAGAATAATGTTCTTATCTTTTAGCATAGTTTTATGAATGCATCATGCAATTTAATCCCTATGCAGTATGTTATTGTTGTTCTTTAGCAGGATTTCTGTGATATACTTTATCGTTTAGAAATTCATCAATTGCAATCAGGCTTGGCTTAGGCATACGCTCATAGTGCTTACTGATCTCAATTTGTTCCCTATTTTCAAAAATCTCTTCCAGATTGTCATTTGAAGACGCGAACTCAGCCAGCTTTCCATGAAGTTCTTCTTTCATGTTGTTTGAAATCTGATTAGCCCTTTTAGAAATAATCACTAAAGACTCATAGATGTTTTCTGTTTTCTGATCAAGATCATTAACATTTCTAGTAACCGTAGTATTCGGTATTGCGGGTTTGCTCGTATTCATTACTTGATTGGGGTTTTATTTAAAGTAGAACTGTCCTTCTTGGCATCTTTTGCCATTTGTGCTTTATATTTTTCTATTTTAGCAGTCTGTAATGCTAAGAAACGTTTGGCATTTTCAATTCCTGTTTCACTGTCTTTTTTTAAACTCTTGGCTTCAGCCAGATATTTACTGTCAGGGTACGAATCGATAAAATCATCAGCAAAGGTAATGGCTTCAGTATACCGATCTTCCTGGCGTTCTTCTAAACTGTTTTTAGCATAGTTGAATTGTGATTTTACAATCAGCAATTCCATTTCATCTGCATATTTAATATCAGGGAAATCAATTAATGCATTTTGCAACGCGATAACTGCAGATTTGTAATTGGTGATGTCATATCCGCCTAAGTCATAATACATCTTTGCATTTCCGTAGGCTTTATCTTCCAGCTTGGCACGTAAGATCGTGATATATTTAGCCGCTTCAACTGCACGGTCACTTTTAGGATAAAAGTTGATGAACAATTGAAGTGCATCTATTGCTTTAATCGTGTTCTCCTGGTCTAAACTTGCTTTAGGCGAATCTAAATAGTAACAATATGCGCCCATGTACCGGCACTCTTCAGCATATTTACTGGTAGGATAAGTATCTGCAAATGTTTTAAATTGAAATCTTGCTGAAGTATAGTCTCTTAATTTGAATAAGGTTAAGGCATAGTAATAGTTCAATTCTTCAGCTTGTTCTCTTCCCCTGTATTTTTGAGAAAGGTCTTCAAATAAGATCAATGCTTTAGAATAATTCTTCTTGCCATATAATCTCAATGCCTCCTGGTATTTTTTGGCTACATCATTACTCAGTCTGAGTTTTTCAAACTGGCTCTTGCAGCCTGCAATTGAAAGCGCAATGATGGTAAAACTTAATAGTAATAGGTGTTTAATTTTAAACATTCTGCAAAGATAAGTTAATAATACGATAACGTCAATTAAAAATAATAGGACGCTAAGCTATGTAAAGGCATTCATCCCGGCAAGCAGTTAACATAATTTAACAATTGAAATGGCAGGCCGGTAATTGACTGGAATTCTTCCTGCATGGTTTCATTTTTTAACAGGGAATATTTGAGGTATAGATCAGGGAAGAATTATTGTATATGTCAGGCATTACCAACCATTTGTGCAATACTGGTATATCTTGTCTTTGGGAATGGCTTATTCAGGCAGGCTGATTCCTCTTTACAGGTGTTTTGTTGTATGGTATATATAGGAATAGAAATTCGGGTGTACGACATGCGGTCATACTATTTTATAGCAGTTGTAGGTAGGAATCCTGTTTACGCTATATAGTATATATATACAGCTGAGGTGCTCCGGCAACTGTGATATAGCTTATGTGGGATTCCAAGGTAATCTAAAGTTATTATAATGAGAGCTGACGGCGAAATTACTGGACTACATAGAATGATAACATGGTATATGCAGGATAGTAGACCGGTATGTAGAGATAGGCAAACTGGTATGTATAGGATGGTAAGCCTGTATTTACAGAATGGTACGTTGCCTAACGTATATTTTAAACAGGCTGATTGGTTTTTTCTTAAAGTAATTCAGCCCGGATCATAGCTGTCAGATCTGTAGATTGAAAGGATTTGGTTGGTATTTTAGGCATTTATATATTTAAGTCTCTAACAGGATGAAAGTTCTGAAAAATTCGTATATTGGCTAAAGTAATTCACAGGCGGCATACGGTTTCGTATTCCCTTTGTCCAGCTTCAAATTTCACCGGGATGGTGTTCGGATCCTGGATTTCTTAAATTGGTATTGAATGTCAATTCAGGTTAAAAACAGGTAGTAAGTGTTCGACTGTTGTTCGACTCCGCTTCTGCTCGGCTTCGGCTTTTGTTGCAGTCCGCTTGCGGTCTTGTTCGGGTCTGCTTCGG
>NZ_SNYC01000005.1:1780-1034512 GCF_004362715.1 Pedobacter metabolipauper | reverse complement strand
GCAGACTACTACGTTGATAGGTTACAGATGTAAAGGTGGTGACATCAAAGTCGAGTAATACTAATCATCCGAAGCTTTCAAGAGCATAGAACTGTTGTTTGTTCTTCCTAACTAACTTCTTTCAATAATATGTCATTGTTATGGACAGTTGCAGTATACCGTAAGGTAAGTACAGCGGGATGTCCGTTAACATTAAAAATATTCAGGTGCCTATATCGGTGGTGTCCACCTCTTCCCATTCCGAACAGAGAAGTTAAGCCCACCAGAGCCGATGGTACTGCGGTAACACGTGGGAGAGTAGGTCGGTGCCAGATCTTAAAAGAAACCCTGTAGCTAATGCTGCAGGGTTTTCTTGTTTATAACCGTTTTTAAAATTATAACAGGTTTCAAATCATACTTTCATTGAGCAGATCTTTAAAGTATTGAACCATTTTTTTAGGAAATGTTAAATATGGTTAAAAACATAATGATTTCTTTGCCCTTGTATTGTATTTCAAAATAGTTCAACTATATCGCTTTTTAATTGTTATGTACGTGAATTGTACGATTTAAAATACACTATTTAATCTCCTGGATTGAATGTTAAAAAATGCTAAATCTTTACTCAAACATAATTAAAACCGTATAATTGTATTTTACGTTAATTCTAAAAAGCACTTAAAAATGAAATTTAAAGAGATATGGGTTGTTGGGCTTCTTTTGTTCTTGAATGCTGCTGCGTTTTCGCAAAGTAAAGATGTTAAGCTTCCTGCCAACTGGTATAACCTCGACCTTGTTAAGGATGGTTATTTCGGTATCAGTACAGAAAAAGCATACACGGAATTACTCAAAAATAAAAAGCCAAAGGAAAAGATAATCGTTGCTGTTATTGATGGTGGTGTAGATGTTAATCACGAAGATCTGAAAGATGTGCTGTGGACCAATAAAAAGGAGATCCCTGGTAATGGTATTGATGACGATGGCAATGGTTATATTGATGATGTGCATGGATGGAATTTCATCGGTTCTAAAAAGGGTGATCTTGCTTATGACAACCTTGAACTTGTAAGGATCTTAAGAGATTATGCACCTAAATACAGATCTACCATCAGATCTACCGTATTAGACAGTACACAGAAAGAGGAATTTGCATTGTATACACGTGCTAATGCAGAATTTGGACAAAAATATAATGTCGCACACCAGACGTTCAGCATTTACAGCATGATCAAGAAGGTTATGGATTCGGTAGCTATGATCAATAATAAAGCGGTGCCTTCACTGGAAGATTTGGATCGCTATACAGCAGATAGCGAAGAAGAGGAACAAATCAAAAAGATCATTCGTGGTGGTGCAAAAGATAGTCATGGCATCGATAAGTTCTATAAAGAAGTGAAAGAGGCCTATAAGCAATACGATGTGATGCTTCGTTACAATCTGAACATTGCATATGACCAGAGAAAAGAACTTGTTGGTGATGATTATGCCAATGCAAAAGAGCGGTTCTATGGCAACAATGATGTGTCCGGACCAAATGCTGAGCATGGCTCGCATGTATCTGGTATCATTGGAGCGAACAGAAGCAATAATATTGGAATTAATGGTGTTGCCAATAATGTAAGCATCATGGCGATCCGCGTTGTTCCTGAAGGTGACGAACGTGATAAGGATGTGGCCAATGGAATCCGCTATGCGGTAGATAATGGTGCCAGGGTAATTAGCATGAGTTTCGGTAAGGGCTTTAAATGGAATAAGGAAGTGGTGGATGAAGCCGTTAAGTATGCGGAAGAAAAAGGCGTGTTGTTGGTGCATGCGGCAGGAAATGATAATGCCAATAACGATATTACAGAAAATTATCCTACTAAATACTACGATAGCCCCGAAGCACTCGCTCATAAAAAAGAGATGAAGAAGAAAGCAGCTGCTGTTATTCCATTTAAACCTACTCCTCAAATGCAGCAGCAGGGAATGATGGGCAGACCTTCAAGATCTGCACCTGTTAAACCTGTGATGGATACGGTTAAGTTTACTTTACCGCATGCCAATAACTGGATTGAGGTAGGCGCGAGCGCTTATGCGAACGACGCATCACTAAAAGCTGATTTTTCGAACTATGGGAAGAATACGGTTGATGTATTTGCTCCTGGATTTATGATCAACTCTACCGTTCCTGGTTCCAAGTATGAGGAATTTGATGGAACAAGTATGGCTGCCCCTGTGGTTTCCGGACTGTCGGCATTGATTTTAAGCTACTATCCGAAGCTGAAACCTTTTGAAGTCAGAGATATCATTATGAAGTCCGTGACCAAGGTGACTCAAAAGGTTAAAAATAAGAATGAAAGGGATGAGAGCATTCGGGTTCCATTTACTGACCTTTGTGTTAGTGGTGGAATAGTAAATGCATACGAAGCGTTAAAACTTGCTGAGAAGTATCCTCAAAAATAGAATGCGGGTTAGTAATTTGGAGAAGATCCTTCCTGAAGATCTTTTTATACAGATCCACCGGTCTTACATTGTATCTCAGCAAAAAAACAGCTACCTGGAAGGGAACTTTCTAAAAATAAATGAAATTGAACTGCCTATTGGCCAGACCTATAAAGAATTGGTTTATAATAAGCTGAATGCAAAATAAAAACGATCAGGTGCAGAATTTTAAGCTTAAATAACTGTTAATTAAACGCAAAGCGTATATTGGGTTAAATCAAGCTGATTTATGAAAAATATCCTTTGTGTCCTCCTGCTTTCGATCATTTTATGCTCTTGTAGTCCGGTTAAGAATATTCTTCAGGCAGGAAGCCTGAAGCAGACCGACTTTGTAGAGAAGATCCCTTTCAATTTTGACAATGGTGTTCCGGTTATACAGGTAAGCATTGGCGGCAAGAGTTATAATTTTTTGCTGGATACTGGTGCACCGACAGTGCTTTCTACCGAACTGGCGGCTATCTTGAATTTGAAAGCGCAAACGAATTCAACTACGGCAGATTCACAGGGCAATAAGAATAAGGAAGAATTGGTTGTGATCCCAAACATTCAAATTGGGAAGCTTAGTTTTGAGAACACTGGTGCTTTAGTGATGGATATTCATAAAGTATTTGAAATGCGCTGCTTAAAATTTGACGGGATTATCGGTGCCAATCAAATGGCCAAAGCCATCTGGCAGCTTGATTATAAGAATAGGTTGGTAACTATTAGTAATGACCTGTCGAATTTTACGATTGCTGAAAATACCGCTGTCGTAGATTTTAGCCCTAAAAAGATCCAAAACACACCCTTGGTTCCAATTAAAATAGGAAATAAAACAACACTGGTTACTTTCGATACCGGTTCTAACGGAAGTTTATATTTAGGGGCATCTGGTTATAAGGAAGTCATTAAAGATTTTAAAAGTATACAATCTTACGGAAGTACAAGTGCTGGTTTGTATGGTGGAAGAAAAGACTTGACAAATATCCATTCAAAGGTGCCTGCTCTGGAAATGGGACCAGTTGTGCTAAAGGACCAGGTCTTTGAATTCAGAGAAAATGGATCAAGCATTCTAGGCAATCGTTTTTTGAAAAATTATAAAGTTGTCATCGATTGGAATACACATAAAATTTATATGACCAAAGAATCTGAATTTGATGAAACCAAGCTTAAGCGATTTGGCTTTAACGTTAAATTTGTAAATAATAAGCCAGTTGTCGGAGCGATCTATAAGAACTCTGATGCAGAAAAGGCCGGGCTTTTATTAAGTGAAGAGATTGTTGACATAGATGGAACAGATCTTTCTAATTTGACTGAAGATGAAGCGTGCAGTTATGCATTTAAAAGTATTACTGCGGGTAAGGATACCGCAAAAGTTACCATTTTAAGGGCAGGTAAAAAGGTTGAATTTAATTTGAGATCATCGATCTTATTGGAATAAAAGCCCAAACTTTCTTATTTATTCGTATACTTTATGGTATCCAAATCCATAGGTAAGGCCAAGGCCGACAGTGCTGAATTTAGAAATATTTCCATATAATTTGAATCCTATGCTTCCGCTGAATGCTGTTGGTTTATCAACGCGAAAAATGCCAAGGATACGGTCGCGTTTAATCTTATTAAACCATTTGATATTAAATTCTAAAGGAATGCCTGTATAATTGTATACTTCCCGTCCGAATGTTTTATCTGCATATTCTACAGTTTTGTGACTCTGTGATACTCCTGCAGAAATGCTGTATGAATGACCCTTAGTGATGCGTCTCCATCCATATAAAGCAGCAACTTCAGTTGTAAGTTCTGTACGGTCTATGAACGGGAAAAGCCAGGTGAATTTATCGGGGTCTGTACTTAGCTCAATTGATCCTGAATAGCGAAGACTGAACAATTGTTTTTTGTACTGATAGTTTAAAGAAAGACCACCATCTACCCCCGCAGAGTAACCGGCATAAATTTCTAAAAAGACAATTGAGTTTAGTTTTATTTGATTTAGTGTATCTTTTTGCGTGGATACTGAGGAACTGTCGCGCTGTGCAAAACTATAGCTGTATACACTACATAAAATCAGGAGAAGCGTAATTTTTTTCATAAATAGTTTTGACCAAGATATACAATTTTATTTATTAATTCCAAGTAGTGGTCTGATTTTCAGTGGTATTGAACTCTTAAGTGTAATATTCCATTGGTTATTTTTCTTAAGATTTAGAATGTTGATCACTATTGGGAGCATTGATCATTGATTATGTCGTTGATCATCATTTATGAGCGTTGATCATTATTTAGAATATTGATTATTTATGAGCGTTGATCATTATTGTATAACTGGCCAGCCGTTCTTCCAGTTTAGATTTTCGATACGGAGTTTGGCTCTACCTTTATCTGCTGCTGAATAACCATGGAAAATGAGGTAATCCTGGCCATCGAAATTGACTACTGCATTATGGCCTGCCCCATACCAATTCTGATCACCTTCCAGTACAATATCTCCTCCGCCAGACTTCATCGCGACGCCTTTAGAATCTACATAAGGACCCGGTAATTCTTTAGACCGTCCAACAATGATCTTATAGGTGCTCTGTTCACCCTTACAGCAATAATCGATGGAAGCAAAGAGATAAAAGTATTCTCCTTTTCGAAACACAAATGGCGCCTCTATCGCATTTTCCCTCGTTTGTCTGCTTGCAATGGTCTCCATTGTATTTACTGGCTGATCAATATGCAGACGGTCCCTGGTTAAGCGCACCATTTTTAACCCTTCCCAAAATGACCCAAAAGTAAGGTAGGGTGTTCCGTCACGGTCTGCAATCAAATTCGGATCGATTGCATTCCAGTTGGTTTTTCCTGGTACAGATCCAATTACCTGACCATGATCCACCCAGGAATATGCTGGATCGTTTGTGTTTAAGGTGGTATTTGTGGCGACCCCGATGCAGGAATTGTTCTTGCCAAAGGTAGATATGGAATAGTATAAATAGTACCGCTCGTCATGCCAGGAGATATCTGGTGCCCAGATGATATTTTTGAATCCGGGAACCGCAGTAACTGCCCATTGCGGCGCGCTGGAAAAGACGGCTGGTTCTGCTTTCCAATGCTGCTTGTCTGCAGACGACCATACTGCAATTCCATTACCTGTACAGTAGATATAATATATACTATCCTGCTTAATCATTACCGGATCGTGTACAGGGATATTCATCTTTAGCTCCTGTGCATAAGCATGGATGCTGAACAGAAAGATACAACAGAAAAAAAGATAGCAACTGGATTTAATGCTTTTCGCTTTCATGCGCTGTTTGGCTATTGTTTAATTGAGGGTTAGTACAACAATAGATGTTGCAGGCAGGGACAAGTTAAGCTGATTATTCTTAAGTGCAGCTCCTTTAAATACATTGGGTTTTATTTTATCCGGCTCAGTAAAAGAATTATGATCCTGCAGTTTTGCAGACGACAGAATCCTGCCGGTTACCGAACGGTATTTCCCATCACCAAGGTCGATAGTTACGGGTTGTGCATTTTTGGCGCTGATGTTTGTAAGTGAGATGTGTACTACTCCTGTTTTGTCTTTAGAAACGGACGCAGAAACTGCGGGTAGTTTTTCCGTACCCAGCGTATATTCTTCCGACTGGATGCTTACCGGTATTCGCAGGGCATCCTGGTGTACGTTATACATTTCCATTACATGGTAGGTGGGTGTGAGGATCATTTTTTCTTTATTGGTTAGGATCACTGCTTGTAATACATTGATGCATTGAGCCAGGTTGGCCATGCGTACCCGATCACTGTGGTTATTGAAGATATTTAGTGTGACCCCGGCGATCATCGCATCCCGAATGGTATTTTGCTGATACAGGAAACCTGGATTTGTACCTTTTTCAACATCATACCAGCCGCCCCATTCATCTACTACCAGTGCAATCTTTTTACCTGGATCATATTTGTCCATAATAGCCGAGTGCTTCGTTACCAGTTCTTCCATCCGCCATGCCGTTTTCATGGTCTTAAAGTACTGTTGTTCTGTGAAATTGGTTGCTGATCCTTTTTTTGACCATTCCACAAATGAATAATGATGCAGCGCAACTCCTTCCACCATGTTCTTAGGAATTCCTTTCATTAGCGTTTCTGTCCAGTGGTAATCGTCTACGTTGGCTCCTGATGCTACACGGAACAGTTTATCGGAGTTTGTCCAGTCCGTCATGAAGGTGGCATATTTTCTATATTCATTGACATAGTACTCTGGTGTCATGTTACCGCCACAGCCCCATGCTTCATTTCCTACACCCCAAAACCTTACCTTCCATGGCTTTTCCCTGCCATTTTTTCGGCGCAGATCAGACATTGGGTTCTTAGTGTCTGTACTTACATATTGTACCCAGTCTGCCAGTTCCTGTACGGTTCCACTTCCTATATTTCCGGCCATATACGGATCGGCATCCAGCAACTCGCAAAGGTTTAGGAAGTCGTGGGTGCCAAAGCTGTTATCCTCCAGTGATCCGCCCCACCAGCGGTTGACAATAGCCGGGCGACCGGTCTTTTCCCCAATCCCGTCTTTCCAATGGTAAGTGTCGGCAAAGCATCCTCCAGGCCATCGCAGCGAAGGGATCTTCATTATTTTTAGCGCGGCTATAATGTCATTGCGTACGCCATTGGTGTTTGAGATCCGTGAGGTATCACCTACATAAAAACCTCCATAGATGCCGCTACCCAGATGTTCTGCAAAGTGGCTGTATATATACTTGCTTATGGTTGCAGGTGGATCTCCATTGGTATTTATAAATTGAATTTTGGTTTGTGCAGTAAGCTTGCTGCTCAGGGCAAAGAACAGCAGGATAAACGGGAGTATTTTTTTCATAAAAAGGAATATATTGATTTGGTTTTAACCTTAGCTTGATCTTAAGTTTTGATACGTACTTTCAAAGCTGTTATTCAAAGCGGTTATTCAAAGTTACATAAAATAATAAATGTTAGTTTGACGTTTAATATATTTTTTCTACATTGGTCTTAATTTGATCTGCAACATTAATAATTTACGTGTTGCTGAGCGGATTGGAAATTTAACCAAATATATGAGCCTGTATAATTCTTATTTTAAACTACCCCTTACCCTGGGTTTTTTAGCGATGCCATTAGGGTTGCGGTATAAATATGTTTAGACGAAGCGTTCTGCCAGGAAAGGCAACAGGACTAAATAGACAGATTGAAAATATAACACCGCCTGAAATGAATTTTAAAAAAAACATCATCTTCTTACTGGTACTGTGTACTGTAATTCGTGTCAATGCGCAGAAAAAAGAAGGTATACTGGTGCGGGCTGGCAAAGCTGATACAGAAATTGCATCAACCATGTGGGGGGTATTCTTTGAAGACATCAACATGGGTGCAGATGGTGGTATTTATGCAGAATTGGTTAAAAACCGATCCTTTGAATTTGCTAAACCGCTCATGGGATGGTCTGTAAAGGGGAAAAAGATCGCTGAGGGCGATGTGCTGGTACTGAACCGGCAGGAAAATCAGGTTGCCAACCCCCGTTTTTTAAGGTTAAATGTTAATGCCGCTATGAAAGGTGACGTGGGTATCATCAATGAAGGGTTTAAGGGGATGGGCATTAAAAAAGGTGTTCGTTACGACTTCTCCTTAATGTACAGGCAGCAGCGCAGCCATGTTACCTTATACGTTTCGCTAACTGATGAACAAAATAATACGATTGCTGAAACGCACTTTAAACTTGCGGATACATCCGGAACCTGGCAAAAGCAGGGGATGAGCTTTGATGCAACGGATGCTTCCGGAAAAGCGAAACTGAACATTTGGTTTGAAGGTACGGGTTTATTGGATTTGGATATGATCTCTTTATTTCCTTCTGATACCTGGAAAGGACGTAAGGGAGGCATGCGCTCAGATATGATCCAGATGCTTGCCGATATGAAACCTGGATTTATTCGTTTTCCGGGTGGGTGCATTGTGGAAGGCATTGACCTGGCAAACCGGTACCAGTGGAAAAAAACAATTGGTCCGATTGAAGAACGACAGCTGATCATGAACCGCTGGAATGTAGAATTCAGTCATCGCCCTGCGCCAGACTATTTTCAGACCTTCGGGCTTGGCTTTTTTGAATATTTTCAATTGGCGGAAGACCTTGGTGCAGCACCGCTGCCTATTCTGAATTGTGGTATGGCCTGTCAGTTTAATACCGCAGAAGTGGTTCCCTTAGAACAGTTGGATCCTTATGTGCAGGATGCGCTTGATCTAATTGAGTTTGCCAATGGTGATGTAACTTCTGAGTGGGGTAGTGTAAGGGCAAAAATGGGGCATTCTAAGCCTTTTAACTTAAAATATTTAGGCATTGGAAATGAAAACTGGGGACCTCAGTATGTGGAGCGTGCCAAGGTTTTTCAACAAGCCATTAAAGCAAAATACCCGGAGATCCAGCTCATTTATAGTTCAGGCACAGACCCGGATAGTGAACGCTTCCGCTATTTAAATGGCGAACTGCGTGCGATGGATGCGAATGTTATTGATGAACATTATTACCGATCGCCGGATTGGTTCCTTAAAAATGCAGGCCGCTATGATCAGTATGACCGAAATGGGCCTAAGATTTTTGCTGGCGAATATGCAGCCCATGTTGATGGTAAGATTACCGGAAGCAATAGAAATATATGGCAGGCCGCCATTGCTGAAGCTGCTTTCATGACCGGACTGGAGCGTAACGCTGCAGTGGTCAACATGGCTTCTTATGCACCGCTGTTTGCCAATACAGAAGGCTGGCAATGGGCACCGGATCTAATTTGGGCAGATAATTTGAATGTATATGGCACACCCAATTACCTGGTGCAAAAACTGTTTTCTACCAATAAGGGTACGCACACACTTTCAGCATCAATAGACAATAAATCCATTTCAGGTGCTGATCAGCTGTATGTTTCTGCTGTGGCAGACCGTACAAAAAAAGAGATCATTATTAAACTGGTCAATACAGATACGGAATCAAAGATCAGGGAAATAACCCTGGATAGCTGGAAAAATATTGGAAGTTCTGGCAAGCTTACCGTATTAAAAGGGAATTTGACAGACCGGAATTCTATGGAGAACCCTGCGCTGGTCAGTCCCCAGGAGCAGGATATAAGGCTGAAGGGTAAAACGGCTACTGTTACATTACCTCCAAATTCACTGGTCATGCTTAAAGTAAAATACAATTAGTTTTCATGCTATTAGTAGTTGGTTCCATACTATTGCTGCCTGGAATCAGATGTTGTTGAAATGAAGCATAATATCATTAAATTCATACAGTTATTGCCGGGATAAGGTGTAATTGAATACTAAAATTAATATGGCGTATTACGGTTTTGGAATAAGATGTACCGGGAATAAATTATAATTGAAATACAGATATAAGAATACGGAATGAAGAATTTAAAAATGACCCATTTAATCAACGTTGTAATGAAGTGCTTCCTGCTGTTCCTGATTTGCTGTACATCCTTTTTGGGATATGCACAGCAAGCCATAAAGCCGGCAGCTTATCTATTTACCTATTTTACCGGAAACAGCGGGACACAAGAGTCCATTCGTTTTGCAATCAGTAAAGATGGGTATACTTACAAGGCATTGAATAATAACCAGCCGGTTATCAGTTCTGCGCTGATCAGTTCTACTGGCGGGGTACGCGATCCGCATATTTTACGTGGTGCGGATGGCAAGACTTTTTACATGGTTGTTACCGATATGGTGGCTGCGCAGGGATGGAGTTCAAACCGGGCGATGGTGCTGCTGAGATCTACAGACCTCATCAACTGGACCTCAAGTATTGTTAACATACAGAAAAGATTTCCCGGTCAGGAGAATTTGCTTCGTGTTTGGGCTCCCCAAACCATTTACGATGCCGAAGCTGGGAGGTATATGATCTATTGGTCTATGAAGCATGGTAATGATCCCGATATTATTTATTATGCGTATGCCAATAAAGACTTTACCGATCTGGAAACTACGCCCAAACAACTTTTTTTTAGTCCTACCAACGGAGCCTGTATTGATGGCGACATCGTATTCAATGACGGAAAGTATCATTTATTCTTTAAAACAGAAGGAGCGGGCTCGGGTATTAAGGTCGCCATTTCCGATAAACTGAAAGAAGGATACATGCTTCAGGAAGGCTATGTGCAGCAAACTACTGATCCTGTTGAAGGTGCCGGGGTTTTTAAGCTGAATACCGGTGATGGTTATATTTTAATGTATGATGTATATACGAAAGGCCGTTATCAGTTTACGAAGACTAAAGACCTAAAGCATTTTACAGTGGTTGACCATGAAGTGAAGATGGATTTTCACCCGCGCCATGGTACTGTGCTGCCCATCACTGCAGCGGAATCAGAAAGGCTGCTTCATAAATGGTATTCTGCTGAAAATGTAATGAAGTCGCCGCAATCAGAAGCTATTAAGAAGAATAACATCATTTTGGATACGGTAAATTCCAGCTTATACTTACCGGTAAAGAATGGTACGTTCTTAAGATCCTTTGACCCCGGATTCATTACTTTCCCCGGTATGGCTATCCAACCAAAGGGACCTTACAATTTTATAAATGGTCCGGTAAAAATTAAGGTTACTCTTCCTGGAAATAAGGAACAGATCTATACGGTTACTGCATCTGCTGATCTGAACCCTGTTTTGAACGGATACTACGCAGATCCGGAGATCCTGTATTCCAATAAGACCAAAAGATATTATATATATCCGACCTCGGATGGTTTTACCGGCTGGAGCGGAACCTATTTTAAAACCTTCTCTTCTGCTGATCTTGCGGAATGGAAAGATGAAGGTGTGATCGTTGATCTGCAGAAAGATGTGACATGGGCTAAAAAAAATGCATGGGCACCTACCATTGCTGAAAAGAAAGTGAATGGTGCCTATAAGTACTATTATTATTTTACTGCAGCACAAAAAATAGGCGTTGCCGTTGCCGATGATCCGGCAGGTCCGTTTAAGGATAGCGGGAGTCCGCTGATCTCTTCCAGGCCTCCGGGCATAAAAGGCGGACAAGAAATCGATCCGGATGTATTCACAGATCCAAAGACCGGTAATAGTTATCTGTATTGGGGCAATGGGTATTTGGCGGGTGCCTTGCTCAATCCGGATATGGTTTCTATTGATCAGGGCACTTTAAAAGTGATTACGCCTGACCGGACATTCCGGGAAGGCACAGAAGTGTTCTTTAGAAAGGGAAAGTATTACATCATGTGGTCTGAAAATGATACCCGCGATAAAAACTATGGGGTGAGATATGGCATTTCTGATTCCCCATTGGGTACCATTACCATTCCGCCCGATAACCTCATTCTTACCAAAGATGAAGGTCAGGGAATTTATGCTACAGGTCACAATGCGGTGATCCAGGTGCCTGGTAAAGATGAGTGGTATATTGTATATCATCGGTTTACCCGTCCGGCAGGTATTTTGATGGGGCAAGCTGCCGGATATAACAGAGAGGTTTGCCTGGATAAACTGGAGTTTAATGCTGATGGCAGTATTAAATCTGTCAAGCCTACATTGAAGGGGGTTAAACTAATTAAATAAACGATGAAAAGGATATTTGTTCTTTTATTGGCTGTTACCATGCTGCAGGTTTCCGCGCAGGATAAGACATCCGTTTTAAAGCTGATTGACAAAGCAAACGGTTATTGGCAGCAGAAAAATAAACCGGAAGTAAGGGCTTTCTGGGATGAGGCTGCCTACCATACCGGAAATATGGAAGCTTTTGCCATTACCGGAAATGAAAGCTACAGGAAGTATTCAGAGGCATGGGCCATTCACAACCAGTGGATGGGTGCTAAGTCTAAGGATAAGCAAGCCTGGAAATATAAATATGGTGAAACGGACGATCATGTGCTTTTTGGCGATTGGCAGATTTGTTTTCAGACCTATATTGATCTTTACAATCTTCATCCTGAAAGCTACAAAATAGAAAGGGCCATAGAAGTTATGGCGTATCAAATGAGTACTGCTGCAAGTGACTACTGGTGGTGGGCAGATGGTTTGTATATGGTGATGCCGGTGATGACTAAATTGTATCGGGTGACTGGAAACCGGCTTTACCTGGATAAGCTCCATGAATATTTTGCTTATGCAAACCGCATCATGTACGACAAACAAGCCGGCTTATATTACCGGGATGCCAAGTATGTTTATCCCATGCATAAAAGTGTGAACGGCAAAAAAGATTTTTGGGCCAGGGGTGATGGTTGGGTATTTGCCGGTTTGGCCAAGGTGCTTAAGGACCTGCCTGCAGATGATCCATACCGCAAATTATACATTGCCCGGTATAAAGGTATGGCAAGGGCATTGGTGAAATGCCAGCAGGAGGAAGGATACTGGACCCGCAGCATGCTGGATAAAGATCATGCACCAGGACCAGAAACCAGCGGCACTGCATTTTTTACTTATGGATTGTTGTGGGGCATTAACAATGGTGTATTGAGTAAAAAAGCGTATCTTCCTGCAGCATTGAACGCCTGGAAATACCTTTCTGAAATGGCGCTGCAATCCGATGGAAAGGTTGGGTATGTACAACCGATTGGAGAAAAGGCAATTCCTGGTCAGGTAGTAAATGCAAGTTCTACATCCAATTTTGGTGTTGGGGCATTTTTGCTTGCCGGTTGCGAGCTGTATAGATTTTTAGATAAAGTTGAAAAATGAGCGGTTTTAGACTGTTATTTGTAGTGCTCCTTCTGATCCAGAGCGGAACTCTTTTTTCTCAGGGGAAGAAAGCTAAAGGAACAGTACCCGTGATCAGCGACCGCAAGTTCTGGTTAAAGGAAATGGATAAAATGGTGAAACCTGTTTTGTACAACCTGGCCAATGATAGTTTGCGGATCAATATGCCAAAGGTAACCTCCATTCATGTGGACAATAAGGCACAGCGGATCGAAGTCCAGTACCTGGAAGTTTTGGGCAGGGTAGTTTCTGGTATTGCCCCCTGGTTACAGCTTGAAGATGGAGATGCGGAAGAGGTTGCACTGCGCAGGCAATACAGACAATGGATCTTAATGGGGTTGGAACATGCGCTGGATTCTAATGCAAAAGATTTCATGCGTTTTGATACCGGAGGTCAGCAATTGGTGGATGCCTCTTTCCTCGCTTTAGGGCTGATCCGGGCACCATGGATTTGGGAGAACCTGGCTAAGAGAGAGAAGGAACGATTGGCAGGTTCCATTCGGATGACCCGTAAATTTAAGCCCGTATTTTCCAACTGGCTCCTTTTCTCTGCAGTTAATGAGGCTTTTTTGGCTAAATATGGATATGATTGGGATGCTATGCGGGTAGATTTTGCGTTGCAGCAAATGGAACAATGGTATGTAGGTGATGGAATGTATAAAGACGGACAATCGTATGCTTTTGACTATTACAACAGCTTTGTGATCCATCCGTATCTGGCTGCATTGTCTGATGTAATTGGAAAGAAGACCAATGGATATTCATCCATGTTTGAAAAGATCCGGAAACGCAATGCACGTTTTGCAGTTATCCAGGAACGATTGATCAATACGGATGGAACTTATCCGGCTACGGGAAGATCGCTGATCTATCGCGGAGCTGCTTTTCATCACCTTGCTGATATGGCACTACGTAATTCACTACCCAAAGAACTTTCTGCTGCACAGGTTCGCTGTGCCCTGACTGCGGTACTTAAAAAAACATTAGAAAGCCCAACTACGTATCAGAATGGATGGCTTAGCCTCGGACTTTATGGGTCTCAGCCCAATATTGGTGATTTTTATAACAACCAGGGCAGCCCATACCTTTGCACCAGTATCTTTTTGCCTTTAGGGCTTTCTGCCACTGATGCGTTCTGGTCAGACCCGGCTCAAAAATGGAGTGCCCAAAAGATTTGGAGCGGAGAAGATTTTCCGAATGACCACAGTGCTGACCTTAGATGATGATGATGAAATTTATGTTTATGAGTTGCCTGATGGCCTTGTGTTTTTCTGCCGCCGGGCAGGGCAATCCATCAGTAAGTACGATCGCAAATAATGGCTGGTCGAATAATTCTATAAATACGGTGATCTTTAGAAAGAATGCATTAGCAACGCATCAAAAAATACAGTATGCCGGATATTACGATGCCGATCAATATGTCGTTTTGGCCTGCCGGAACATCAATAGTGATCAGTGGACCGTACGCAGGAGCCAATATAAAGGCGATGCAGCGGATGCGCATAAATCCATTAGCATTCAAGTTGACGGAGCTGGTGTACTTCATGTAGCCTGGGGGCAGCATAATAATCCGTTGAATTATGCCAGAGCAATTGAACCCGGATCATTAGTCTTAGGTGAAAAGGAATATATGTTAGGAGAAAGAGAGCGGGAGCTGGAACAGAAAGTAACCTATCCCGAGTTTTACCGTTTAAAAAATGGTGATCTCCTGTTCTTTTACCGGGACGGCGGATCTGGAAACGGAAATTTGATGATTAACCGGTATGTAGTTAGGCAGCATGCCTGGCAGCGTGTACAAAATAATTTAATTGACGGAGCTGGCGAAAGAAATGCTTACTGGCAAACGGCTATTGATGAAAAAGGGACGATACATATATCCTGGGTATGGCGCGAGCGTCCGGATGTTGCCAGTAATCATGATCTGTGTTACGCCCGATCTTTTGATGGCGGAGTTAGCTGGGAAAAATCAAACGGCGAACGGTATGAACTGCCTATAAGATCCGGTAATGCTGAATATATATGCAGAATTCCACAGAACAGCGAACTGATCAACCAAACGTCAATGTTCGCCGATAAATCCGGCAGAACAGTAATTGCCGGGTACTGGAGAGATAAAGACAGCAATATTCCTCAATATCATGTCGTTTACCAGGAAGGTTCAGCATGGAAGGTGCAAAATTTAAACTTCCGTAAAACGCCCTTTAGCCTGAGCGGTACCGGTACAAAGCGTATTCCCATATCACGGCCGCAAATTGTGACCTGGAAGGAGAAGAATGCCTGGTGTACTGCCTTAATATTCAGGGATGAAGAACGGCAAAACAAGGTTTCTGTAGCGATAAATAAGAACATCACGATTAATAGCTGGACGTTTACAGACCTGAACAGCGATAGCCTTGGTGAATGGGAGCCTGCTTACGATACCGAACTCTGGAAATCTAAAAAGAGACTCGATCTGTTCATTCAGAAAGTAGTGCAGATTGATGGAGAGGGAAAGGCTAATAACAAACCTTCCGATATCCAGGTTCTGAGCTGGAAACCGGTAAGCCTAAAATAGCTGCGTTCTGAGAACCATTTCTGCAGCCGGTATTCGCTATCATCCGCTATGCTAAATTCTTACTACATTTTAACTATTTAGGTTAATATATGGTTATATCTTGTTAAGATTAGGCTATATATTTGAGGCAATAGTGAATACTTTTAATAAACGTCATTTAGACGATTAATTAAAGTGTTTTTTTCTTAATTGTGCTATAAACGAATACAATATCTTCTAACCAAACCAACTATAAACATGAACAAAAGCATAATCCATAATTCCATTTTCGAGCCTTAAGCATTTACCTGCCCTATTTTTTGAAATTTAATGCCAATGCGGCATCCCGGCTGGCCTATAACTGCTGCTGGAACCTGCTGACTTATTTTTAATATGCCTTTTTTGTGTATGTTTCTTATAGTCAGACATTTATTATATTGAGAACCAAATTTAAACCAAAATATGAACCACATCTATTTAAAGACCGGGGATACAGGAATACTCCGTTCCAGTCATTTCAGGCTTCGCCACAGGGCCGCTTACCAAACTCATCATCAACGTATCCATAAATAAGATAGCTATGAAGAAAAATATTAAGGCGATTTTTAAGGTTTTCATCTTTTGCTTCTTACTGGCAAGCGTACAAAGTACATTTGCACAGGCGGATGTTACCGTTCGCGGAGTGGTAAGGGATAGTATTGGAGGTATTCCATCTGCAGGTGTAAAGGTATTTGGTACTAACACTGGCGGATTAACCGATGGTGACGGCCGTTATACGATTAAAGCACCATTGTCTGGAAAACTGGTGTTTTCTAATGTTGGTTTTAAACCCATGACCATTACGGTTGCAGCCTACAGGCCCAATGCTGACGGGATATACGTCATCAATGTCACACTGATCGCCAATGACGAGTCGCTGGAAGAAGTTGCCATCGTGGGTTTTGGTGCACAGCAGAGAAAAGCGAGTATGGTCAGTGCCATTACTTCTGTCAATTTAAAGGACCTGCGAACTCCTTCTTCCAATTTAACCAATGCCCTTGCCGGAAAGGTTGCGGGGGTTATTGCGTTTCAGCAAAGTGGTGAACCGGGGCTGGGGACAGACAACTCTACTTTTTACATCCGTGGTCTTTCTACGTTTGGTACCGGAAAACGGGATCCGCTTATTTTAATCGACGGGATAGAATCTACGCCTACAGACATGGCCCGTTTACAGCCGGATGATATTTCTGATTTTTCTGTACTTAAGGATGCTGCTGCCAGTTCCATTTATGGTGCAAGGGGGGCGAATGGCGTTGTTTTGATCAATACCCGGTTGGGTAAAGAAGGTGCGGCAAGGTTTAGCTTCAGGGGGGAGAACCGTGTTTCCAGTAATACGAAGAACTTTCAACTGGCAGATAACATCACCTATATGCAATTGGCCAATGAGGCTTCTGTAACCCGTACGCCTCTTGGTATCCCGCCATACAACCAAAACAAGATTAACCATACCATGGCTGGTGATGATCCATATCTGTACCCGAATAACAATTGGGTTGATCAGTTAATAAAAGATTATACCGTTAACCAGGGCTTCAATTTAAACATTAGCGGCGGAACCAATAAGGCCCGTTATTATATAGCAGGTACATATAACCTGGATAATGGGGTGCTGAATGTGGATCCCATCAATAATTTTAACAGCAACATCAAGCTGAATAACTATGCCGTACGGTCTAACATTGATCTGAATGTAACCAAGTCTACCGTTTTATTACTGCGGATCTACGGACAGTTTGATGATTACAATGGGCCTATAGGTGGCGGGGCAACAACCTTTAACAATGCGTTGCGGTCAAATCCTGTGATGTTCCCTGCGGTTTACCCGCAATCCAAACTGCCATATATTGAGCATCCGTTATTTGGCGGCGGGCGCACCGTAAATACCGGTGCTTCAGAAACGAGTACGTTGTTTGTTAATCCCTATGCAGAGATGGTAAAGGGCTATCAAACCTACAAAACATCGAACCTGAATCCCCAGCTCGAAATTAAACAGGATCTGAATGGCATTACCGAGGGATTAAGTGCGCGGGCAATGTCTTATATCAGAAGAACTTCCAGGATTGCATTAAATAGATTTTACAATCCATTCTACTATTCTTCTACCATAGATCCTACGGATGGTTCTTACGCCATCAATGTGTTGAATGATGGCTCAGCTACTTCTGTAGGGACTGTTGGAACTGAATACTTAAACTACACAGAAGGGGATAAATTGGTGGATTCCAGATTCTGGATGGAAGCTTCCGTAAACTACAGCAAGGCCTTTGAGAAACATTCTGTTGGCGGAATGCTGGTTACTTATTTCTCCAGTTATGAAGCTGGCAATGCCGGATCTTTGATCCGTTCACTTCCAAACCGTAACAATGGGTTATCCGGCAGGTTCTCTTACGGATATGACGATCGTTACCTGGCCGAATTCAATTTTGGTTATAACGGTTCGGAGCGCTTTTCTGAGAAGAACCGGTTTGGTTTCTTCCCTTCAGGGGGTATTGCATACCGTATTTCTAATGAGAAATTCTTTGAGCCGCTTAGAAATGTGATCTCCAATTTAAAATTCAGGGCTACGTACGGGGTTGTAGGAAATGACCAGATCGGGAACGTAGACGAACGATTTTTGTATATGTCTAACGTAAATATGGAAGATGCCGGCTTTGGTTCCTCTTTTGGACGGAATGACGGTATTGGAACGTATTACAGAAATGGGGTTTCCATTTCGAGGTATGCGAATGATGCCATTACCTGGGAAAAATCAAAACAGCTGAACCTGGGGATGGACTTAAGTCTTTTCAACGCATTCGACCTTATTGTTGATGCATTTAAGCAGGAACGAACCCAGATCTTACAACCGGTAACTTACATTGATAATGCATCCGGGCTGATGGCCACCCCGATGTCCAACTATGGTTCACTGAAATCACAAGGGGTAGACCTATCTGCAAATTACCGGACAAATTTAAGTAAGAACCTGAGTGCTGAATTCAGGGGAACATTTACGTATGCCACCAGTAAGGTTCTTCGAACAGACGAACTGCAGTATCCGGGTAACATTGCTTATTTATCCCGTATGGGATATTCGGCTAGCCAACAATGGGGATACATTGCGGAGCGGTTGTTTTTAGATGAAGCTGATGTTGCAAATTCGCCTACCCAATTTGGCGATAACGGTTTATTGGCAGGAGATATCAAGTACCGGGATATCAATGGCGATGGTGTAGTGACTACAGATGATCAGGTTGCCCTGGGGTATCCTACGCAGCCTGAGATCATTTATGGCTTTGGATCTTCCATCCGGTTTAAGAAGTTTGATCTTAACTTTTATTTCCAGGGATCTGCCCGTTCCACGTTCTTTATTGATCCGACGCCAATGCAGCCCTTCTACCTGGAAGGCGGATATCAAACCGGTTTGCTGAAGGCGATTGCAGACGACCACTGGTCGGAAGATAACCGGAACCTGTATGCATTCTGGCCACGCCTGAGTACCTGGAGGGTTGCCCCAAATAACAACCGGTCTACCTGGTGGATGCGTAACGGAAGTTTTATCCGGTTAAAGAATGTCGACTTCGGATATAATTTTACTAACCTGGAGAAGATCCATATTAAGAGCGCCCGGATCTACTTTTCTGCCATCAATCTTTTTGTCTTAAGTAAGTTTAAGATGTGGGATGTGGAGATGGGTGGTAACGGACTTAATTACCCCCTTCAATCGGTTTATAATTTAGGTATTTCTTTGAACTTATAATTTAAAATTAGTCAGTATGGAAAATTATTTCCTTAAAAAAACACATTATATAGTTGCTGTATTATTGCTTTTCATTGTGGGTGTTACGTCCTGCAAGAAATACCTGGATGTTGTTCCGGACAATGTGGCAACCATAGAGAATGCGTTTAAGCTTCGCAATGAGGCAGAAAAGTATCTTTTTACCTGTTATTCCTTTCTTCCAAAGAATGGGGATAACTGGTATAATGCGAGCATGTTTACGGCTGCTGAGATTATTCCGCCTGAAGCTGATCAGTCTAACTGGCATGCTGCCTACCGGATTGCTAAAGGGCAGCAAAATAAAGATGCACCTTTATTTGATGAATGGGGAGGAGCGAGAAAAGGAACTCCGGGCAATACCCGCTATGATCATTTAAAAATTTGGAGGGGTATCCGCCACTGTAACATTTTCCTGGAAAATATTAAGGATATGGATAAGGTGCCGGATCTGACCCTGGATGAACGTACGCGCTGGATTGGTGAAGTGGAATTCTTAAAAGCCTATTATCATTATTATATGCTGCAGATGTATGGCCCTATTCCCATTATCAACGAGGATCTGGCTGCGGAAGAGAGTTTGCAAAAACGCATGCCGGTTGATGAGTGTGTTAATTTTATTTCCAGTCTGCTGGATGAAGCCATTCCAAAACTACCGTTACGAATTGTTGATGAGAATACGCAGCTGGGAAGAATTACGCAGCCTGTTGCCCTGGCTATCAAAGCAAAATTATGGCTGCTTGCAGCTAGTCCTCTTTTTAATGGAAATGCAGACTATGCAAATTTTAAAGATAAAGACGGTGTATTGCTGTTCAATACTACTTATGATGGCACCAAATGGATTAAGGCGAGAGATGCTGCTAAAGCAGCTATAGAAGCTGCTGAACAAAGCGGCAATGCACTTTATGAATATAAAAATGATGTTTATGGACTGAGTCCGGAAACCAGGACCCAGTTAAACATACGGAATGCGGTTACGGACCGCTGGAACCCTGAAGTGGTATGGGGCCTTTCCAACAGTTATTTTGCCAATGAATTTGCCTGTATGCCGCCATTGATCAGGGGTGCCAATACCAACAGGGGTCAGCTTCAGGGAAAATGGTCTACCCCGATCGGTATTGCGAGGATGTTCTACACTAAGAACGGTGTTCCAATTGAAGAAGATAAAACACTGAATTTTTCTAACTATACGACCATAAGAACAGCTACTACGGCTGAACGCTTCAATATAGAGCCTGCCTATCAGACCGCCCGTTTAAATTTTGACCGTGAACCGCGGTTTTATGCCGACCTCGGATTTGACGGGGGCATCTGGTATATGCGTGATGGAAATGCAACCAGCAGTGATGTGAATACCATGTATATTCAATCTAAAAATACCAATAGGGGTGGTTTTGGAGACGTAACGAACTGGAATGAAACCGGGTATTTTATCAAGAAACTGGTTCATTGGGAATCTACAACGAACAGTACGAATGCACCTTCCTGGAGAAGTTATCCATGGCCGGAGATTCGCCTTGCTGATCTGTACCTGATGTATGCGGAAGCACTCAATGAGGCAGAGCCGGCTTCCAGTCTGGCCATTGACTATTTGGATAGGGTAAGGGTAAGGGCAGGTTTAAAAGGTGTTGTAGAGTCCTGGACAAACTTCTCCAGTAATCCTGCAAGGTATACGACCCAGGATGGTCTGAGAGAAATTATACAACGGGAACGCCTGATCGAGTTTGTTTTTGAAGGACAGCGCTTCTGGGATATGAGAAGGTGGAAACTTGCTGCCGCTGAATTTAATAAAGACATTACTGCACTAAATATTTATGGTAAGACGACGGAGACCTATAATGTGGAGCGTGTGGTTTGGAGCATGAAGTTTATTGCACCGAGAGATTATTTCTGGCCCATCGGTAATTACGATACCAGGAGAAATCCAAAGCTGGTAGAAAACCCGGGTTGGTAGTATGAACAATATAGTTAGTCATTTAAAAGATCATCAAATGAACTTAAACACATTAAAAAAACTCGTATTCCTGATTTTAGGAATAGCAGCCATCCAGTCCTGCAAAGAAGACCTGGACTTTAAGGAGCCATCTATTATAGATAAAACGGTTCCGGGGGTGGTGTCTAATATTTCTGTAGAGAACCTATCCGGCAAGGCCAAGATCTCTTACAGCATTCCGGCTGATAAGAATTTGCTGTATGTAAAGGCGGTTTATACGCTGGCAACCGGGCAGGCCATTGAAGTAAGATCGTCTTCGTATAATAATTCCTTAATGGTTGAGGGCTTTGCCGACACAAAGGAACATGAGATTACGTTGTATTCGGTAAGCCGGTCTGAAGTGCTTTCTGATCCTGTAGCGGTTAAAGTGACTCCGCTGGAAGCCCCTATCTGGAAGGTTTTTAAGAGCATGGTCATTTTGAATGCTTTTGGTGGGTATAACCTGGCTGCTGAAAACCCGACTAAAGGAAACATTTCTATTTTAGTAATGAAGAAGAATGTGATCCGTGAGTTTGAAGTGGACAATCAAAAAAGTGTGTTTACCTCAACAGATGTCATCCTTTCCAAGATCCGCGGTCTGGACACCACGAGTAGTCAGTTTGCCTTTTTTGTAAAAGACAGATGGGGGAACAGTACGGATACGTTATATAAAGACATTAAGCCCATTTTTGAGGCTGAACTTTCCATTACCAAGTTTAGAACACTTGTACTGCCGGGTGATGCGCCGCAGGTAACGAATGGCGCTGTAGGAATACCGGGTATCTGGGATGGCAAATATGGCTGGCCATATACCAGTTTTACACACCAGGTTAATGGCGGGCCGTTGCCGCATATGATTACATTCGATACGGGTGTACTTGCTAAATTAAGCCGGGTTTGGATCCGTCCTTTTCCTGAAGGTACAAGGTGGTACTATCTGTCTACCATGAAAAAGTTTGAGATCTATGGATCTGTCAGCCCGAATTTAACTGGTGCCCTGGATGGCAGCTGGATCCTACTGGGTACCTATGAGCTGAACAAGCCGTCCGGACTTCCTTATGGAACCGATAGTGCCGAAGATCAGGCCACGGCAGCAGCGGGATTTAGCTGGGATGTGGATTTAACGGCCCCTAAAATAAGGTACCTGCGAATCAGATGTATAGAGAATTTTGCCGGAGGTACTGCCCAGAGCATCAATGAGCTGAAGGTATATGGCGATCCGCGGAACTAATTCATCAATTACACGTGTATATTAAACGAAAAAAAAATGAAACAAACTTTCATATATAAAAATCTGGGGATCGTAGCTGTTATCCTATTGCTGCTGGCCTCCTGTTCAAAATGGGATGATTTTAAGAAATATACCAAAGATGGTGAGGTTTACTATACCGGAAAACTGGATAGTGTGAAGATCTCATCCGGCAAGGGCCGTGTGCTGGTTAGCGGTTTGCTGAAAGCAGATCCTAAAATTGTAAAGTGCAGGATCTTTTGGAACGACATGAAAGATTCGGTAGAGTATGCCATTACGTCCAGCGGTTCTCCAGCTGTCTTTAGTAAGATCTTTTCGGTAGCTGAGGGTGTTAAGAATTTTGTGATCTATACGTATGATCTGGAAGGAAACCGCTCTGTTGCCGTAAACGCCATCGGTACCTCTTATGGTGATGCTTACCGGCGCAAAATGAGTAACCGGTTAATTTCATCCCTGGCTTTTGCATCCAATAAAACGACCATCAACTGGGAGCAAATGGATCTGTCTACCGGCGTGCAGTTCACAGAAACGCAGTATGTAGTTAATGGAGCAACACTGATCACCTTAACACCAGTTACCCAGGCATCCACAACTACCGTGCTGGACGGGTTCAATTATCAGACTACCAGATTTAAATACAGAACGATCTTTAAGCCTGATGTTTCCAGCATTGATACTTTTGCCACAGCCTTTACTACACGATAATTGATGCCCGGAAGTATTCATGCTTTCGGGTATTTGCATAAATTGCATAGCAGATGAATATTTTATATCGGATACCCCGGGTTTTCTTTTTTACGATCGTCTTTTCGGCAGCAGTGTATGCCCAGAAAGCAAATCCTTCATCTGCCTATTTAAAAGAAGGCTATAAACTGGTCTGGGCGGATGAATTTAATGGTGCCGGCAGACCCGACACGTTAAGCTGGAATCATGAGCGGGGCTTTGCGCGTAACCAGGAGCTTCAGTGGTATCAGCCGGATAATGCCTGGTGTGAAAATGGCAGGCTAATCATTGAAGCCAGGAAGGAAACCAAGCCCAACCCCCGCTATAAAAAGGATGGAAAGGACTGGAGGGACAGCCGGGAATACATTCAATATACTTCATCCAGCATCAATACCTCCGGGTTGCATTCCTGGCAGTATGGCAGGTTTGTAATGCGGGGCAAGATTGATGTAAGTGCTGGGCTCTGGCCGGCATGGTGGACACTGGGTGTATCCGGAGAATGGCCATCCAATGGTGAAATTGACATCATGGAATATTATAAAGGCAGGATACTGGCCAATATAGCGGTTGGTACTTCAAAACGTTATCAGGCCGAATGGCACAGTAAGACGAAAGCGGTTGATGAACTCGGAGGGGCCGCATGGGCTTCAGAATTTCACATTTGGCGTATGGACTGGACTGAGACAGAGATCTCTCTGTTTGTAGATGATCAACTGCTCATTGCTGTTGCAATGGACCAGCTATATAATAAAGACGGCAGCAGTACGCATCCCTTTAAGCAACCGCATTATATGTTGCTTGATCTGGCTATGGGTGGCTTAAATGGCGGAGTGCTTGGTGATACCAAATTTCCTAACCGTTTTGAGGTGGATTATGTAAGTGTTTATCAGAAATAAGATGTTTAAATTAAAGATTGGCTTGATCCTCGCATTCTTTTGTGTGGTGCAGGCAGTTGCACAAACTAAACCCTTTTTGGTATCCAGTCCTGATCGAAACCTGGTTGCGGAATTATGGAGCAGTGCCGGTGGAGAAGTTTACTATCGCGTAAAGCACAAACATACCACCGTTATTGATTCTTCTGCCCTTGGACTTTTTTTAAAAGATGGAGACCTGTTTCATGCGCTCCGGCTGGTCTCTGCTTCAAAAATCCAGCGCATTAAAGACCGTTATGCCATGGTGTATGCCAAGAAATCAAAGATCAGCTACCAGGCAAATCAGCGAACCTTCAACTATGTGAATGCTGATCTGCAAACCCTAGGTATTGTTTTCCAGGTATCTAATGATGCGGTTGCATTCAAATACCAGTTATCGGGGAAGTCTACGGGTTTACAGCAGGTTTTAAAAGAAAATACAGCGTTTAATTTCCCTGCGGGAACACGGACCTGGCTACAACCCATGCAGGTTGCAAAATCCGGATGGGAAAGCAGCAATCCCGCTTATGAAGAACATTATCACGTTGATGTTCCGGTTGAAGCTGTTGGTGAAAATAAAACAGGCTGGGTATACCCGGCATTGTTTAAAAGTAAGGACAGCTGGGTACTGGTTACAGAGGCAGGACTGGACAGCAATTACTGTGCTACCCGGTTATTGTCTGCTGCAAAGCCTGGCAATTTTACAATCGGATTTCCAGATCCGCGGGAGGTCATTTCCGGAAAGGGGCTGCTGCCGCAATCGGCATTTCCATTTTCTTCTCCCTGGCGTGTGATTACTATCGGTGACCTGTCTGCAATGATCACTTCAACCGCGGGCACTGACCTCGCAAAACCTACCGGGTTAAAAGACCTGTCTTTTGTTAAGCCGGGAAAAGCATCCTGGAGCTGGATCAACTCTAAAGATGATTTTATCGTTTATGATGAGCAGATCTGTTACATTGACCTTGCCGCCAGTATGAACTGGCAATATTGTTTGATCGATATTGACTGGGACCGTAAGATCGGATATGATCAGATCAAAAAGCTCTCTGAATATGCGAAGAGCAAGAATGTTGGCTTGCTGCTTTGGTACAATTCTGCTGGTGATTGGAACACCGTTAAATACACACCTAAAAACTTAATGCTGACGCATGAAAGCCGGGTTAAAGAATTTTCCCGGATTCGTGATCTGGGCATTAAAGGAGTCAAAATAGATTTCTTTGCCGGTGATGGACAGTCGGTTATTAAGTATTATATCGATATTCTCCATGATGCGGCTGCATATGGTCTGCTGGTAAACTTTCATGGTGCCACATTGCCAAGGGGATGGGCGCGGACGTACCCACAGCTGCTCACTGCAGAAGCCGTAAGGGGCTTTGAGAATGTTACCTTTAACCAGAAGGATGCAGACCGGGAGGCAGAGATCTGTACCGTACTCCCATTTACAAGAAATGCATTTGATCCGATGGATTACACGCCTGTAAATTTATATAAGGTACAGTCCAATACCAGACGGAAAACGAGTAACGGCTTTCAGCTGGCACTGTCAGTTTTGTTCTTATCGGGCATTCAGCATTATGCCGAATCTCCGGCAGGGATGTCTCATGTTGATGAAAAGGTAAGAACTGTTTTGCGCGGCATTCCATCTGCCTGGGACGATGTGAGGTTTATAGCTGGATACCCTGGTAAATTTGTTGTAGTTGCCCGGAGATCAGGTAAAAAATGGTACATCTCTGGAATTAACAGCCAGGCTACTAGTCAGAAGATCTCTATAAATTTATCTTTATTTGGTAAACAGAAAGCCAATTTTATTGGTGACGGAGCAGATGATTTTTCGTTCGTGAATGAAATTTACAATGCTGACCGTACGGCCAGGGAAATAGTGATTAAACCTTCCGGTGGTTTTTTGATGGTTTTAGAATAAGCTGATGACATGAAATTTGATAAGAAATTACTCCTGATTATTTTTAGCTGTTATTTTAGCACGGTCGCTGCGCAGCGGCAAATGGAATACCTGGACCGGGGACTTGTTGCCGTTACCACGCAGCGTGGGCATATTGCCGTTAGCTGGCGTTTGCTTGCCACAGATCATCCGCAAACTTCTTTTAACCTGTACCGGAGCAGCCAGGGTAAAGTGGTCCGGTTAAACCCAGCGCCATTGAGCGCTTCCACCTTCTTTACCGACAGCGCAACCCAAATTAGCCTGGACAACCGCTATTATGTAAGGGCGGTAGTAAAGGGGAATGAGCAACAGAAAAGTGCGGAGTTCCTGGTGAAGGCTAATGCGCCAAACTACCTGTCTGTTCCCCTGCAAACCCCAGCGGGTTATGCACCGAATGATGCCTCTGTTGGAGATCTGGATGGTGATGGCAGTTATGAGATCATTCTGCATCAAACGGGTACTGGTCATGACAACAGCCACTCCGGAATAACTGATCCTCCAATCTTTCAGGCCTATAAGATGGATGGTACGCTATTGTGGACGATCAATCTGGGCATCAACATCCGCGAAGGGGCGCACTATACCCAGTTCATGGTCTATGACCTTGATGGTGATGGAAAAGCTGAGCTTGCGATGAAGACTGCAGATGGAAGCAGGGATGGAAAAGGGAAGATCATTGGGGAGGGGGCCAGGGACTGGCGTAACGCCAGCGGCTATATATTGGCCGGGCCTGAATACCTAACGATTTTTGATGGTCTTACCGGGGCGGCACTTTTTACTACGGCCTATCTTCCGCCAAGGCATCCGGACACGTCAGCACCAAGTTCTGATCAGCTAAAAAAACTTTGGGGCGATGGTTACGGAAACCGGATGGACCGTTTCCTTGCCGGCGTAGCTTACCTGGATGGCAAGAACCCAAGTCTGATCATGGCCAGAGGCTATTATACGAGAACCGTGATTGCGGCATGGGATTTTAAAGACAAAAAACTCACATCGAGGTGGGTATTTGATACAGAAGACGGTACTGCGGGTAATAAAGCTTACCGTGGACAGGGAAACCACAGCCTGTCTATTGCCGATGTAGATCAGGATGGTAAAGATGAGATTGTATATGGGGCGATGGTTGTAGATGATAATGGAAAGGGGCTTTATAGTACCGGCTTAGGCCATGGTGATGCCCTCCATGTTTCGGATCTGGATCCGGAACGTCCCGGGCTGGAGGTGTTTGATATACAAGAGCGTTTTGACGATGCCGGCGCGCATTTTCGTGATGCCAAAACCGGGGAGAACCTTTGGAAAAAGGCTTCTGTAAAGTCAGGTGATGATGGGGAAGGGCCGGGAAGAGGACTGGCACTTAATATTGATCCCCGGTATGCGGGATCAGAATGCTGGGTTGCCGGTGCCGGGATTACTGGAATATTTGACCGTAAGGGAAATCGTATAGCCGATAAGACACCACCCTGTAATATGGGCATTTACTGGGATGGTGACCTGCTCAGTGAATTGCTAAACGGCACTGCTGTTTATAAATGGGATTATCTTCAGGAAAAGACATCTGTGCTGCTGAGTGCGGTTGGTTGTATTGCCAATAATGGTACTAAAGCTACACCAGTGCTCTCCGCAGACCTGTTTGGCGACTGGCGGGAAGAGGTGATCTATGGTACTGCTGACCATCGGGAATTGCGAATCTTTACAACTGATATTCCTACCAAACACCGCCTGTATACCTTTATGCATAATCCGCAATACCGGTTAAGTATTGCGTGGCAGAATGTTGCTTATAACCAGCCTCCCCATACCGATTATTACATCGATGAAACCATGCACATGCCTGCCTTACCCAATCTTAAGATCATAAAAGCAACAAAGAGATGAGTATCTTAAAATATGCCATCCTTGCCGCGGCGGTTCTGTTTTTTGCAGGCCAGCTATAAAAGGCTGCAGCCTCGGTTCCTGGATGCTGTTACCTTAATTTTAAGCGGTATACTGTAAATGAATATGGAGGTAATTCGATATTTAGGTTGCTTTCAAATGTTACCTCAGAAACTACAGGAACCGTATTCTTATCTCTCGGGTTGCCCTCTAAAACGGTCTTTATAAACTTTCCATCGGTAATGGGCAATTCTTTGAGATCTATTTTTGAATTGACGGGTACCGGCAGCATATTGACTATTTTCAGAATGAGTTCTTTTTTGCTGGTGTCGCGAACCACAGAATACCCAATTCGTTTTTTTACGGCTTCCTGGCTGTTTGATAATTGTATTGAAGCGGGCAGGTATTCGTTTCCTGCATGCTGCCCAAATAACTGCTGTACATAGTAGCCGGTTGTTGGTTTGACGGTGGTATTGTTAAAATAGATCAGATCCGGATTCCATTGGGTATGTCCTTCTTTGGCGAGTAAGGGGGCGTAAGAAGACATGCTTACTACATCTCCGTTACGTTCCAGTGCGGTTAAATATAGCGCTTCGGCCAATGCACTTTCATGATTGGTTCCAATTCCCGGAATGCTGGCCGCATATTCACCCAGATACACTTTAGATTTTGAGCGGTCATACTTATCGTAAAAATCCTGATTGTTGATAAACCAGCCCGCGGTCTGGTAATAGTGCTCATCTACCATTGGTACCTTTAGTTTGGCAGCAAGATCCCAGCCTTCCCGGTAATCAGTGCCTTCAAAAAATGGACCTACTGTTCCGATCACGGTAATTTCCGGATGCTTCTTTTGGAGTGCGTTATAGATCATGGTAAAGCGTTCTTCAAAAATATCGGTAATCAGATCTTCATTACCAACGCCAATGTATTTTAAGTTAAATGGTTTGGGATGTCCGGCTTCAGCACGTTTTTTCCCCCATTTGGTGGTTACGTCTCCATTGGCATATTCAACAAGGTCTATGATATCCTGAACGTACTGATCCATTTGATCCATTGGAATCCCTCCCTGCTGTCCTTTTCCACCTGCTGACGAATTTTGACATGGAACTCCTGCAGCGACTACAGGTACCGGCGCGGCACCAATGTCTTCACAAAATGCAAAGTACTCAAAATAGCCCAGTCCGGCAGTCTGGTGATAACCCCAAAGATTCCGTTGGGGTTTACGGCTTTCGAGTGGGCCAATTGTATTTTTCCAGTGGTAAATGTTTTCAATGCCATCGCCATGGGCAACACAGCCGCCAGGAAAGCGAACAAACTTCGGATGTATATCGGCGATCTTTTGTGCCAGATCTGCACGGAGTCCATTTTTTCGTCCTTTAAATGTGCCGGCAGGGAAAAGTGAGATCATGTCCAGTGATAATCTTCCGGCAGACATCACCTTTAGCTCAATTTGGGCATCATCTGCACCGGCCTGTGCTGTAAGCTGTACGGAGGTTGTTTTCCATCCACCAGGGCTGAGGATTATATTTTTCGTTGCAATGGATTCTCCTTTTTTGTTAACCAGGCTCACCTGTACAGTTATCGCCTTACGTTCTGCATGTTTGCTGAACAGGGAAAAGTTATATTTTGCCCCGTTTATTACGGAGATGCCATCAAATCCGGAATTGACAAGTATGGTACCTGGAGACTTCATATCAAGTACGGCATAATGCATATTGTTTCTATGAACTGGTTGAATGGTGTCTATGGTTAAACTGCTGATGGCTCCCTTTAAGATCCAGGAATGCATGCTGTCCCATTTTTTATCATTTCCCTTTTTGTCGTTCAGGTTGTATTCAAAGTCCCTGTTTTGGATTAGTTCTCCGTATAATCCGCCGTCAGCGGCATAATTGATGTCTTCAAAGAAAATACCCAGCAGCATATCGCTGATTGCTTTGGCCCGTTCAGGATGGATGGTCAGCGCTGCGGTTACCGGCTTTAATCCGGCAAACCGCTGTGCATCCTGTAACGATGATTCCTGGTTCTGCGATTCTTTAAATTGTTTGAGATCTTGCTCTTTGATCAGCTGGCTAACCATACGCCAGGCTACCCGATGAACCTGTCCGGTTACTTTACCGGAAGGTAAAAGCACGGTTAGGCTTGGGTTTTTATATTCGCTGGCAGGTACTTCCAGGGATGGACTGTATGATTTGAAATCTTTAGTTGTTGTGGTATAGTATTGTTCAGAACGGTCTGCATAAGTGATGATGTAGTATTGATTATTTTTATCGTAACGGATTACCGGGCGCAGGCAGTTGAGGCCCTTTGATAGGAGGGGATAACTTTGGCGGCCCCAATCTATGAGGTTGGATGAAGCAGCGTGTGCAAATGTATGGTCCTGATCGTTAAGGCTCCACACGGCGTGCCATGTGCCATCTGGTGATTGTGTTAAATTGGGGCTGATCATTTTCTTTTCCGCTCCCCAGGCGCCATAGTCACTTTTTATAAAACTAAATTCATTTCCAATGGTGGTCCAGTTAATCCGGTCGGCACTATACGCAAAGTGGAGCCCGTTATGGCTGCCGTTTTTTGTGGTGGCATAGAAAAGGAGATAAACCGAATCGGGTTCGTCGATTGTTTTGTTCATTGACCAGGCATCGGGTACCAGCAGCATTATAAACAAGAATATTACGATTGGCATTCTTTTCATCTTCAGTTAAAATTAGAACCTCATTTTAGTGCGTAGTATTGCACATTTGTACGTCCTCTTAGCAAAGCGGATCACGATAAGGTTCGTGTTATATTTGGCATCTTTATTAAATGTCTAATTAACGTTTATTTTGTTGGAAATGAAAATTTATATGAATTTCTTTTGTAAAATTCGTTAGTCTATCTACCCGTTGCGTTACAAAACACGAGGTAAAGTAATTCTACAAATTCTTTTTGCGGATCATGCTTAAAAAAACGGGGGTTATCCCTAGAAATGACGCAATGTGTTTCTGTGCAATGCGCTGTTCCAATTTGGGATATTGCTTTTGAAATCGCTCATAGCGTTCTTCCGCAGATCTTGAAAGGTTAGCGGTCATGCGCCGTTGATATAAACTGAATCCATTCTGGGTTAATATCCGGAAGAAGCGCTCAAATTTTGGGATTTTAATATAGAGCTGTTCCAATGCGGAATAACTAAAATAAAGCACTTCGGTATCTTCCAATGTATCGATTGAATAAAATGCAGGCGTTTGTCCGGAAAAGCTGGCCAGATCTGCTGCCCACCAGTTTTCCGGACAGAAAAGAATATTATGTTCTTCACCATCTTTGTCTGTGTTAAAAACACGCAGACAACCTTTATTCACAAAATAGATGTTCCTGCATATATCGCCCGCCTCTGATAATAGGCTTTTCTTCTTTACCGTCTTACTTTGCAGCTTAGACTTCACATAGGCGATCTCTTCGGGATCGAGCACAATGTGCATGGCGAAATTATCAAGGATCAATTGGTGCATTTGGTAAAGATAAATTTTACCGGCTACTTTTCTTTATAAGGATTTAATGGCCCAAAGAAACTTACCAAACGGGTAATTTGATTATTATCATTAAATTCAAAGTAATCAAATCCTTCCTTTGTTTCTTCCGGCAACACTACTTTCCAGGTATAACGGCCAACGTTGTGGTGGTAATCCGGGGAGGTCAGGATATAGAAAGCCCTGACTGGGATAATTTCCAGGGATCCATAGGCCAGTTCTGCGAGGCCATTTACTCCTGTTATCCCATTATAATTGGGGTCTGTATAGGTGGCATCGTGTGCCCAGCACTTTGCAAAATCCGTTTTAAATTCTTCCAGTTCCTTTCCGTTCCAGGCAGCAACGTATTGTTCGATCATTTCTTCTACTGATGTCATCATCTTTATTGATTTTTTGTACTACAAAGGACGGATACCCGAACCGGAATAAAATTAAAGTAGTTTAATAAAAGCAGTAACTTTATGCTGGATACTTAAAAAATATACACATGTCACAGCAGCTTGAAGTTTGGCAAAGAGGCCCGTTACCTGAAATTATTCCGATGTTGCAGCCTGTAGCCCATGCGCTGCTGCAGGCCAGAGAAGAGATTAATGAATATATGTATGAATTTCCCAAAGAATTACTTTGGGAGCGCCCGGCAGGAATGGCTTCTACCGGCTTTCATCTTCAGCATTTGAGTGGGGTACTGGATCGCGTATTTACCTATGCGCGGGCAGAAGGTCTTTCTGAATTTCAGTTTTCACAGCTGTATGAAGAAGGGAAAGATGCTGAAGAAGGATACTCTGTAGAAGCCTTGGTTGACCGGTTCAATAACCAGGTAGATCTTGCGATGCAGCAGCTTAAGGATACCGATGGATCAATCCTGGCAGATTACCGTGGAATTGGTCGTGCCGGTCTGCCTTCAACAGTAATTGGATTACTGTTTCATGCTGCGGAGCATACGATGCGCCATGTTGGTCAGCTGATGGTAACAGCAGCTGTTGTTAAAAATTACAGGCCGTAGAGCGTCAGGAAGTATAAAAATAAGGCGCCCGAATTATGACGGGTGCCTTATACATGGATTTTGATTTTATTTAAAGTCGGTTGAAAGCGTAATCTGTTTATTGGTTTCAATACCGTTTTGCAGCATTTGTATTTTATAATTGGCAAATTGCAATGCATCTGAGCCAAGCAATATGCGAAGTGGAGGTTCGCTTACTTTACTAAGACTGATGATTACTTCCGCGATTTTTTGAGGATCACCAGGCTGGTTTCCCGGTACATCTTCTTTATGTTTACGGATCTCTTCTGCAATTGCCCCATATTCTGCTATCGGATTTTTAGGATTGGCAATTGATCCGCTGCTTAAGAAATTTGTGCGTACATAACCGGGTTCTATGATTGTTACGTTAATGCCAAATGGTTTAACTTCCTGGGCCAGGGCCTCAGACATTCCTTCTACGGCGAATTTGGTTCCGCAATAAATTCCCCAGCCTGCACCGGCAATCAGGCCAAAGACTGTAGACATGTTGAAAATGTGCCCGGATTTAGCTGCCCTCATGTGTGGCAAGACAGACCTGGTTACATTCAGCAAACCGAATACGTTGATGTCAAAACTTGCCTGTACTTCTTCATTGGATGATTCTTCAATTCCACCGATTAAACCGTACCCGGCATTGTTTACCAGGAAATCGATAGATTTAAAATGTGCGACGGCGGATGCTACTGCGCTGCGAACACTTTCTTCGTTGACCAAATCAACCTGCAAGGGCAAGAATTGAGGTGAAGATACCCCTATCGCCTTTTTAAGTGCATCCAGGTTACGAGCAGTTGCCGCAACGTTATATCCTTCTGCAAGTAATTGTTTTGCCAATATCAGGCCTATGCCTTGTGAGCAGCCTGTTATGAACCATGTTTTTCTTTGATTTTCCATGTTTTTAAATTTATGGTACAAAGAAACTAACATTGGCCCGACCGGCATTTATTCAAACTATAGGGATACTTGCGAGTTTCAACTATTTAGCTGTGAAGCGGCATTTTTTCTGAATATTGACGGAGATATGTGTTCCTTTTTCTTGAAAAAGGAGGTAAAGGCCGCATGCCCGGAAAAACCCAATCCGTTACTTATATTGCTGATATCCCAATCGGTTTGGATTAGCAATGCCTTGGCTTCATACAGCATTCGTTCCTGGATATGTTCTCTTAAAGTTCTTCCTGTTTGTTCTTTGACCAGTGCGTTCAGGTAATTGGGGTGTATGTTCAGTTGATCTGCAAATTCTGCGGCCGTTTTAATCTTTACAGTGACATTGGGTCCTTTGACTTGGAAAGCAGATTCCAGCAATGACAGGAATCCATAGATGTAACCATAGCTTTCAGGAACCTGAATATCAGCCAAATTTTTGCCAGCCCTTTTAGCTTCCAGAAGGATCATTTGAAGGTGCAGTAAAATGGCTTGTTTCTTATCGTCATTGCTGCCCTTTTCTTCCTTCATGATTGACTCAAAATATTGATTAATAGAAGCAGACTGACTGTCTGTTAACCGGATCACAGCTTTTGATGCCTTAAAATAAGGGTAGGTTCTTAAGGAATGCAGTACATGGTCGGCATCATCTTCAAAATATCTGGGGTGGATCAGGCAAAAGTGTCCGCCTGTATCTTCAGAAGTGGTTTGCCAGGACATAATCTCATCAGGATGGAGAAATGCTATATCCCCCGGGCCCAATATATATTGGTGCAGGCCAACAGTGAGTATTCCTGTACCGGCGGTCATGTGAAAGATCTTAAAAAATTGCCTGCGGTTGGGAGATATGTAATCAACCACCGGATAATTCTCCCTGTTTTCTATGCTAAAATAGCTGGCATTGACCGGGTAATGCTGCACTTTTAAGAAAGGGGTTTTGTAGTTAACCTCGGCAAATGATGCTAACGCTAAACGGGGAATATCCAATTTTTCCATATACTAAGTTACAGGATTTTCACCAATTACGTAGGATATGGGCTGACGATACTAGTGCCATGACACCAGCATAAATTCTAAATGAAATGATTTTACAAGCGTCTAATTTTTTTAATTGCTTAACGGTGTGTTAATAAACGGCAGTTACTTTTGCAGCTGTGGACACCAATAAGATGATGATTGATGGAATTGTATTCAGATAAATCTCTTGTTAATCTGATTTCTGAATCAAATTATAAGGCCTTTACTGTGCTTTATGACAGGTATTGGCGCCAACTGTACCGGATTGCACTCAGCAAAACGGGGAATGAAGAAGATGCGCTGGATATTGTTCAGGAGTTTTTTATCGATTTCTGGAATCGCAGGGAGGCCCTGAAAATTGAAAAGTCTGTTGATAACTACCTGGTATCTGCGCTGTTCCATAAGATCTTTATGCACTTCCGTAAAAAGGGACTTGAAGAAAAACACCTTCAAAATTATACCTACTTTATTAGCCAGCTGGACGGGGATACCCTGGCCAGTAATATGGAAACCGAACATGAAGAGGCTTATACCGAGTTGATTGGTCTGGTTACTGATACCATTGAACAGATGCCTGAAAAAATGAAGCAGGTGTTCGACTTAAAACACAGGCAATCCCTGAGCATTGCTGAGATTGCCGGAATCATGGGCATTTCTACACAGACGGTCAAAAATCAACTGTCTAATGCGATGATAAAATTGCGCAAATCTACGGAGAAGCAGGTTCCTGGTGCTGCCAGTTCTCTCTTTTTAATCTGGTTGTTTTCTTAGTTCCCCGCTTAAGATCAATACGCTATGGCCCTGTTATTTTCTTAGTATGGTTCTTAACATCAATATTCTGATTTATTAATATAACCTTAACACGGCTGGTATAGTACTTTTTTCATTTACTGCAACTACACCGTATATGCAACCAGAAAAACCATCATTAGAAGAGCTGCTGAATAAGCACCATGACGGAAAAGCGACGCCTGAAGAGGAATTGCTGCTTCGGAAATGGGTGCGTCAATTAAACTTTCCGGCAGACCAGCAGGTTGAAGATCGTATTGGCCAATTGATGAAGCATCAAATAGACCGGGCCAATGGAAAGGGGGCGCCAGCACGGATTGTTCGCCTGATGCAACCTTTAAGATATATTGCGGCAGCGATTCTGCTTATATTGACCTGCGGTGGTTACTATTTTATTAGCCGCTACCAACCGGATACTGGAAACGCTGCTGCGATTGCCGGCAGGGTTACCGTAAATTTTAAAAGACTGCTAAACAACAGTGGAAAGATTCAGGAAGTAAGGCTGGCTGATGGTTCTGTTGTTAAATTGAAAAGCGGGAGTACGCTGTTGTGGCAGGTTCCTTTTGCTTCGGACAGTAGAAAGGTTGAGCTTACCGGAAAGGCCTTTTTTAATGTTGCTAAAAACAGGCATAAGCCATTTGTGGTATTCTCAGGTGATATTACAACCACTGCATTGGGAACTTCATTCTGGATAGAACAGCAGGAGAATAACAGGGAGATTGATGTTAGGCTGATTACCGGAAAAGTAGTGATCAAAAAACAATCATTTCATAAAATATATACGCTGGCTTATTTAACTCCCGGACAATCTTTAAACTATCAGGTCAACACCGGTCTGGCAAAAGTAAGAAACCAGGAAAAACGTATCCCTTCACCTAATCTGTTGAAAGCTGTACAGCGGGAGCTTCTCGTTTTCGATAATACCTCTCTTGACGAAGTTTTTGAGAAAATTCAGGCTTACTATCAAGTCAACATTGAATTTAACAGGGAAGAGGTTAGCTCCATGGCATTTTATGGCAGCTATTCTGAAACTGACGATCCGGAACGGATCTTAAAAACCATAGCCATAGCTAATAACCTGGTACTTAAAAAGGATCATCAAACATTCATCATTTCAAAATAAATAATCCCTGATCATTTGGTATCTGCAGGTGCCAAACAGCTGAATATTGGCTGTAATGGGAAACTATTGCTCATAAACTAAAAGAAAATGCTTAAAAAAAGAATGCAGAAAGTGCTGCACAGGTGCTTCAAAATAGCCGTCATTTTACTGCTGCTCAGTACGGAGACGTATGCTCAGGATACTGGAAACATCAGTGTCATCATTCAGGATCTTAAAGGGGAGACCATGCCCGGTGCATCGGTCAATATTTCAAATACCTCTAAATCTTTTTCAAAAACATCGGCATCAGATACCAACGGGATGGTTGTTTTTGCAAATGTGCCAAAAGATACCAATTACTGTATCTCTGTTTCCTTTATCGGTATGGAGACACAAAAAAGGTGTGAATATGCTGTTAAGGCGGGACAAAAAATCACGATTGTAATTAAAATGGAAGAGGGTAAGTCCAACCAGATGAACGAGGTTGTTGTTGTTGGATATGGTACTCAAAAGAAAGAGAACCTTACCGGATCTGTAGGGGTTATTAAAGAAGGGCAGATTGCCGGCAGGCCTGTAACGCAATTGTCGCAAGCCCTTGCCGGAGCCTCTCCGGGATTGTATATCAATGCAAATACGGGTGAATCCGGAAACGATCAGGCAAGCATCAGGATTCGCGGTACGGGTACATTGAATGATGCCAACCCGTTAATCCTAATTGACGGAATTGAGGGTCCTTTAGATAACATCAATCCCTCAGATGTTTCTTCGGTAAGTATCCTTAAGGATGCGTCATCTGCCGCAATCTATGGATCCAGGGCTGCGAACGGGGTAATCCTTGTTACTACAAAAAGGGGCAAGATGGGCGATAAAACATCTATTAACTATAATGTATATTCAGGGGTTGCTACGCCAACGGTATTGCCAGAGATGGTAACCGATAATGCCATGTACCTTAAGCTTTACCGTGAAGCGATGCAAAATACAGGAAGTACTGTATCCTATACCGATGCAGATATTGAACGGTATGCACAGTTGCCTTCTACAGATTGGATTGATGAAGTATTCAGGGATGCTGCTCCAATTACACAACACTCCCTATCCGTAAATGGTGGCACGGAGCGTGTGTCTTACCTGTTCTCATCGGCTTACCTGGATCAGGCAGGATTGCTTGACGGCGATCAGAAATACCGCCGTTTCAATAGCCGTTTAAACCTGGATATGAACCTGTCAAAGAAATTTGATGCTGGAATTTCATTCTCCTATGCCCGTGGCAACAGTTCTCTGGCAAGCCAGCAAAATGTTGGCGAGCTTACCGGTAAAGGCAGCCTTGTTTTTGAAGGCGGGTTAACACAGCATCCCTTAACCCCGGTATATGATACAGAAGGCAGATATGCTGGTCCTGAAGCGAAACTTGGTCTCCGGAATGATCGGGCTAGCGGACGTGCTATCCTGGATAATCAGGCTACTGAGGCACTTAACAATGACCTGCTTGGCAGTGCTTTCCTGACTTACGAACCTTTAAAGGATCTGAAGATCAAAGGAACGGTAGCTTTTAACAGCCAGATCAGACATGTGGAGGATATAAACAGGGAGTTTAAGCAGTACGACTGGATTACAAGCACTCAGCTGAGCCTTACAAACCCAACCAGTAATATGACCGATATACAATCCAGCAAGTTCAATGTAACTACCTTATTGCAGGCCAACTATGAAAAAAGCTTTGGTAAGCATAGCATCAAGGGATTGGCAGGGTTTAACCAGGAAACTTCGGCACAACAAAACAACCGCCTGGCGCAGGAAGGATTTGCCACGCCAAGTCAGATCATTTTTGGAAAGGGAACGAAAACAATATTGGTTTCCGGAACAAAAGGAGAGTGGGCACTGCGTTCGTTCTTTGGGCGGATCAACTACGATTATGATGGTAAGTACTTATTGGAAGCTAACCTGCGCCGGGATGGTTCATCCCGCTTTGGAAAGAATAACCGTTGGGCCATGTTCCCTTCATTCTCTGCAGGATGGCTGGTCTCTAATGAGGGCTTTTGGAATAAAGACATTATTAACTATATGAAAGTACGGGGATCATGGGGTAAGTTGGGTAACCAGAATACCGCGCTTTATCCTTTTGCATCGCAGGTATCCCTGGAAAATAATTATGTGCTTGGAACCGGACAGGTATCTGGTGCTGCACTGGCAACATTGGGAAACCCTGATTTGAAATGGGAAACTACTACGACTACGGACATCGGCCTGGAGCTTGGCTTATTCAACGCTAAGTTTACACTGGAGGCTGATTATTTTGTTAAAAGAACGGATGATATCCTCACCGAATTAAGAAATCCATTGGTAACGGGGATTGTGAGCCCAACTATTGTAAATGCGGCTTCTGTTGAAAATAAAGGATGGGAAGGCGCCATTAACTACAGGGACCGGATTGGTGATGTGAACATTGGTCTTGGTGCCAACGTAACTTATATCAAAAATAAAGTGCTTGCCATTAATCCGACACTTGGGGGAGCAGAAGACCGTGTAGAGATCAGTTCTATAAACAACATTTACCTGATGCGCGGCGAATCTATCAATGCCATGTATGGATACATTACCCAGGGTATATTCCAGAGTACTGAAGAGATTAGCAATGCACCTGATCATGCGCTGTTTGGTAAGCCGGTTCCTGGTGATTTCAGGATTCAGGATACGGATAATGATGGTGTGATTACTGAAAAGGACCGCGTGGTGATGGGAAACCGTCAGCCGCAGTGGTTGTTTGGATTTAACCTGAGCGCAAATTATAAAGGTTTTGATTTTGCGGCACTGTTTCAGGGCATCGGTAAGGCTGATGCATTTATATCAAGGTTAAACGGTCCGTTTCCAAGAGCTGGTGTCCGTAAAATATGGGAAGACCGCTGGACTCCTGAAAATCCGAGTACAACGATGCCAAGGATCTGGTCTGACAGAAGCGGTTATAATGGGAAGACTGTAGAAAGTTTACCTTCTTCATTCTGGGTACAGAAAAGAGATTACCTGCGTTTAAAAAATATACAGCTTGGATATACCTTCAGTAAGAAAAATATTACAAGACTTCCTGCACAGAGTATCCGGATCTATCTAAACGGACAAAACCTGTGGACGACCACCAAATTTAAAGACTTCGATCCGGAGCGTCTGGATACAGAAGCTTATGTAACCACTTCACTTCCACAGGCAAAAATTATTACTGCCGGTCTTAATGTAACCTTTTAATTTAATACAGATGAAATTTCAATACTTTATTCTTTTACTACTATCGCTTTCACTGAGTGCATGCAAGAAAAACTTCCTGGAGAAGCTGCCGGAAGATACATTGGCACCTGAAGTGTTTTACAATAATGCATCGAGCCTTAATCCGGGCTTGTTTGGAGTTTACCGTTCGCTGCGTGAGGGTGCTGTATTTGGCAATCCAATAGAACTGGATGGCATTTCTGATAATGCGATTTTAAATACCAGGGCTGCAGAGCTTATCAATTTTTCTAAAGGGGTAGGCGTTACAGATAACTCTGAAAAGCTGGCTGAGTATTATCTGTACAACTATCAGGTGATACAGCGCGCCAATACGCTGCTCGATAATATTGAGGTACCCGGTGATATGACCAGTGCAGAGCGGAACATCATCAGGTCTGAAGCAAGGGTTCTTAGGGCAATGGCCTATATGCGCCTGGTTTATCTTTACGGAAATATCCCATTGGTTACCAAATCCATTTCACGTACGGAAGCTTTGTCGCTAAAACAAGCACCACGGGAAGAAATGATCGGGTTCATACAAACAGAATTAAATGAGGCAGGGAATGCACTCGATGTAAAACCTTATTTGTCGCAAACCGGAAGATTAACCAAACAGGCTGCTTTAGGTATGCGGGCAAAGGTGTTGCTTTATGAAGCCCGTATGGGTAAAGGCAGCTGGTCTGATGCGCTTGGAGCAATTAAAACGGCGAATACCTTTGCGATAGCTGGTGGTGCTAAGCTGCTTAAGATCGGTGATGGAACCAATGGGCAGTCCAACTATGAAGCCGTGTTTGCTGAGGACCGTGAAGACAATGCGGAGATTCTTTTCCAGATAAAATATGATGCTGCAATTGGACAAGGTCAGTCCATTCATAATAACTATGCACCTAACCAGGCCAACCAAACGGCAAGGATCTCTATTCATGGTAATTTTGTGACTGATTTTTACGGTACCGATGGTTTACCTATTACTGATGCGGCATCAATCGTTACGCCCCTAAGGCCTTATGTAAACCGCGATCCTCGTTTGGCTGCTACCGTATATTTGCCTGGCAGCAGTTACTTTTTTGGTGTATATACCGGTAAAGCTGGAAATGCTTCTTTGGAAACTGACTTTGCATTGAGGAAATATACATTTGGTGCATTAAGTTCTGGCGATAGGGGACTTGACCTGATCGCGTTCAGATATGCAGATTTATTGTTGATGCTTGCTGAAGCAGAGAACCAGGTAAATGGTGCAACAACTGTTGCTTATGAGGCTGCCAATCAAGTGCGTAACCGTGTGAATATGCCGAATTTTAAATCTGGCCTTACTCCCGTAGCATTCAATGAAGAGGTGATCCATGAGCGCCGTGTTGAACTGGGTATGGAAGGACAACGCTGGTTTGACCTGATCACACTGGGCATTGCCGATCGTAAGATCAATGCCGTCAATGAATTGGGTAGAAAGTTTGTACCGGGCAGGCAGGAACTTTTCCCAATCCCGAAGAGTGAGATTAACCTCAACGGGAACCTTAAGCAAAATCCGGGTTATACCCCATAAGCTTGGTTAACCTTCAGAATTGTGACAATAAGGTATTGATAAGCTAATGTAATGTAAATATTAAGCTTATCTGATGTACTTAACTTTGTCTGCGTTAACTGCATGATTTAATGAACTACAAAGTAAGGCTGCTCTTTAAGGGCGGCTTTATGATTACTAAAATATCAAAATGAAAAGAAGAGACTTTTTCAAAAATACATCCATACTAGCTGCAGGAACTGCATTGGCACCACTAACTGGTTTCGCTGCAGATCATGAAATTCCAGTCATTAGTGGGAAAACAGCTAAAAATATCATATTTCTTGTGAGTGATGGTATGAGCATCGGCACACTGACGATGGCCAACTTATTTATACAGCGCAGAGATGGAAGGTCATCACACTGGTTATCGCTTTATGAGCAGCAAAAGGCGGTAAGATCGCTGATGGACACTGCGTCTGCAAATGCATTGGTTACAGACTCTGCTGCTGCAAGTTCTGCGTGGGGCGGGGGTGTACGCGTAAACAATGGATCTATCAATGTTGGTGCTGACGGAACGCTGCATAAACCGATTCTTCAAAAGTTCAAAGCTGCTGGTAAATCTGTAGGCTGTGTAACTACTGTACCGATTACCCATGCTACGCCTGCAGGGTTTTGCGTAAATAGTGGTGGCAGAGATGATCAGGAAGGTATTGCGCTACAATATCTTGACCTTCGTTTTGATGTGATGATGGGTGGTGGAACGGAGTTCTTTAGTGCCGATAAAAGACAGGATAAGAAGGATCTTTTTGAAAGTTTTAAAGCAGGTGGTTTTTCTGTTTTAAGGAACCGTCAGGAAATGCTGAGCAAAAGTGCTGCGGACTCTAAACCAGTATTGGGTGTTTTTCATGAAGATGGATTGCCTTATACACTGGATAGAAATAATGACAGCGCGAAGGCTGCAGCTGTGCCTACTTTGGCGGAGATGACGGACACGGCCATTAAGCTGATGGAAAAGAATAAGAAAGGTTTTGTGCTGCAGGTCGAAGGCGGAAGAGTAGACTGGGGTGCACATGCCAATGATACCGGCGGACTGATCTATGACCAGGTTGCTTTTGATGAGGCTGTAGGTGTTGCCATCGCTTTTGCGGAGAAAAATAAAGACACACTGATCATCCTGACTACAGATCATGGAAATGCAAATCCTGGGTTATTCTCTGCCGGTGGTGATGTAAATGCTAACTTTGATAAGATTAAATCTTTTAAACATACCAACGACTGGATCTTAAACGGGATTACCAGCAACCATACACCGAAACAGGTTATTGAGCGTATTGAAGCAGCCCAGGGTTTGGTTTTTAAACAAGAAGAAGCCGCATCCTTATTGACACATTACCAAACGATGGATGGAACGGGTTTATATAATCCTAAAAAACTTCCGTTTAAGCTGCTGGCAGAAATGCAGGTGAAGCATACTTCTGTTTCCTGGGGTTCTATGGGCCATTCGGGTGATTACGTGGAGCTGGCAATGTATGGCCCGGGAAGTGAGATGCTAAAGCCTATGGTTAAAAATACAGATCTTCATCAACTGATGCTGCGTGCTGCAGGATTGGGAGCTTAATTATTAATATAATTAGCCAGGTTAAATAAAGACTAGCCGGACATTATCTAAATGATTCCAGCTAGTCTTTATTGCCTGTTATTAACTGTAGTATTTACTTAGGGTATATTTCTATTACCCCGAGTGATCCATTTTCGTAGACTTGTTTTTCTCTCCATTATCCAGCCGAACGAGCATCACATCCGGTACCGGAGTGATACTGACCTCCCGATGGCCTGGGCAAAATCAGGATCTATAGTTATTTCACTGTCTGTCACCACCCATTTTTTACTGGCATCTTTATGCAAGCTGAGCTGATGACCGTTTAATATGATCTTTAAGTCGGTTGTTTCTTTATTGATCGAAGCGCCATCTATAATTTCATAGACATAATCTTTATCATTATACGTTATGCGCATTTTCAATCCCATATATTCCGGTGTTTATTTCAAGTTTACTTTACAACCTCTTTAACACGGATGTTTGATTTTTATTGCACACGCAGGCCCAAAATCTAAATTGTAGTTTGATAACCAGACTGCTTAATGATTCGCTTTGCCTGAAATGTGTTCAATAAGCCTAATCTTGTTTCTTTAATGGTTGAGTTTTATTCCAATTCAAATGGGTGTAATTTATGGTCTGATGTGGCCTTTAAAACAAAACATTTAGGTCTTTAAAACAAAACTTATCTTAGCATATCTATCTAATTTTGTGCTGTTAATAAAAATATAGCATGAAAAAAGAAGAAATAACAGACAACTACAATGGTGCTTTACAACAGCCCATTGGTTCAGGCTTTAATGCTTTCTCCACTGCATTAGATGTAATGCAGGGAATTGACCTGAACGGAAAGTATGCCATTGTTACGGGTGGCTATGCTGGTATTGGTTTAGAAACCGTTAAGGCACTAATTGCTGCGGGAGCTAGTGTAATTGTTCCTGCACGCGATCTGGATAAAGCTGCAAAGAACCTGGAGGGATTGATAAACGTTACTGTATCACAGCTGGATTTGATGAGTCCGGATTCTATTGATGCTTTTGCGCATAAATATCTTGAGACCGGAAGTCCGCTGCACCTTTTGATTAATAATGCGGGTATTATGTGGGTGCCGCTCCAGCGTGATTCCCGAGGCAATGAATCGCAGTTGTCTACCAATCATTTGGGCCACTTTCAGCTTACTGCCAGACTTTGGCCTGCACTAAAAAAAGCCAACGGTGCAAGAGTGATCAATGTTTCATCTTTCGGGCATCAGATGGCCCCATTTGATTTTAACGATCCCAACTTTGAACATCGTGAATACGAGACCCTGCAGGGATATGGTCAATCGAAAACAGCCAATAACTTATTTACTGTGGAACTGGATCATCGGGGCAAACCATCTGGCGTTCGGGCGTTCGCTGTTCATCCTGGTTCAGTGAATGGTACAGATCTTGGGCGGGTTGCCCCAATGGCGTTATTTCAGCAAATGGGTACCCACGATGCAAATGGTGATATTTATCCTGAAGTGGCGCAAAAGCTCAAAACGCTAAGCCAGGGTGCTGCAACATCTTTATGGTGTGCCACCAGTTCCCTGTTAGAAGGTATTGGGGGGGTGTATTGCGAGGATGCAGATATAGCCGAACTTGACCTTGGAAATATCGATCATCAATATGATCGGCCCTCAACACTTCGTGGGGTAAAGCCATATTCACTGGATGCAAGCGATGCCCGACGGTTATGGCAGCTCACAGAGCGGCTTATCCAGTTGATATTTACGGCAGATTAGACGTTGGTGTGCAATTAATTCACTAATTTAGTTCTGACGACTATGGCCCATCAACTGCAATATATTCATGACGACATTAAGCGTTCCTGCTTTGAAGATATGTTCTTCAAAGCAGACGTGCTGTTCGAAGATCATCTGCTGGTTTGGCTGATCTCCGGAGAAACAAAAATTGTGCAGGCAGACCATACCCATGTATTTGGAGCTGGCGACACCTTGCTTTTTCCCCGTCATCTGCTGGCCACTGTTCTCAATTATCCCAAGGACGGATTGTCACATCAATCGGTGACGATGCACCTCAGATCGGGCCAGCTTAAAGACTACTATCAGAAAAATGGGCTATCAAATCATTTAGCTGCGGTGCCGGCACAGCCTGCGTTTCAGATTTTTGGACAGCATCCATTACTTAAAAGCTGCCTGGCATCTCTAGTTCCTTACTTTGAGCTCAAAGAAAAATTGCCTCAGGCAATTGCTTCATTGAAAATAGAGGAGGCGATCCATATTGTCAGGACAATTGATCCGGGTATTGACCAGTTGCTGGCAAATTTTGCTGAACCTGGAAAGATCGGCATCGTTGATTTTATGGAGCGAAATTATATGTTTAACATGTCTATGGAAAAATTCGGATATCTAACCGGCCGCAGTCTGACTACTTTTAAGCGTGATTTTAAAAAAGCTTTTCAAACAACGCCGCAGAAATGGCTTACGAGAAAAAGACTGGAACTGGCGCATTATCAAATCAGGGAGAAAAACCGAAAGCCTTCAGAGGTATATCTGGAGACTGGTTTTGAAAACCTTTCTCATTTTGGTTATGCATTTAAGCAACGGTTTGGTTATGCACCTACTGAACGGGTTGAATAGATATCAAGTCAGATCGGATTTATCAGTTGTTGGCAGATAAAATATAGTTAATTATAGGAAAAAAGATTTTTAATGCGAACCCTGACGGAAAGAGTTGAGGGAGTTAGAAAACTTGTTAAAGACTATAAATTTTGATTAACAATTGTCCGGAATGTTAAATTTATTCTTGGATTTGAAATCAGCCTGGTTGGTGGAAGCCTGTGAAGCCAATGTTTTTGTGTACTATCTTTCATGATCAACAGACTTCCATGTTCGAGAATTAATTCTACTTTTTCTTTTGTTGTTTTATGTTTAAAGCTGAATTTTCTTTCTGCTCCAAAACTCAACGAACCAATGGCTCCATTTTTTTTAAGATCGGTTTCTCCATCGCTATGCCAAGCCATTCCTTCGTCTCCATTATGATATAGATTTAATAAACAAGAGTTAAAAGTTTCACCAGTTTTTTGTTCTACCAAAGTTTTTAACTCCAATAATTCCATTGTCCAGGGTAATGCGTGTTTTGTGGTATTAGAATATGTGTATTGGAATGGCTCTGTTCCATACCAGGCTACTTTACGTTTGGTGATTATTCTTTTGCCGAAGATAACCGCCTCATCATTTCTCCAGTCAATGTCGTTTAATAAGACTTGCAGATAATGATTGGCGGCTGTTTGGTTCAGTAGTTTCCCGAAATAATTGACCGTCCCATCTTTAGGTAATAAATTGGCAAACTCGTCTACCGTTCTTTCAAATAATTCCATCTTTCCATTTCTTATATTCTGAACTCATACAACTTCCGCATGGGCGGTAACTGTTTAGCAAAGCATCTTCCTCTGATTGGAAGAAGACCCTGTTTTCTCTTTTCATCCGTTTGCCCGATTTACATTGCAGGGTTCCGTAAATTTTAAGTTTACAATTTCCTCCAAAGCGAATGGTCTTTTCTTTTAGCTTATTCCTTAAATCAGCATTGCTGATTTCTATGTGAAGGATCATGCGGTTAACTCAATGCGTCATGAAATATGATTCCTAAAGTATGACGTTCTCCACTATGGATTTCGCTTACACCGTGTTTCATGTTTGCCCGATAATATCCCCTTGATCCTTTTACAGGCCTAAAATTAGTAGTGAAAGCTAACATGTCGCCTTTTTTTGGTTTCAAAACGATTGCTTTGGATTGTGCGCGTGGCGTTTGCTGTGTTAGCACAAATTCTCCACCGGTAAAATCCTGATCTGGGTCGTTTAGGAATAAAACGGTTTGGATGGGAAAATATACATCTCCATATAAATCCTGATGTAAAGTGTTGTATCCTCCTTTGCCATATTTTAAAATCAAAACCGTTGCTTTTAACTGATTGCTCTCGTGGCATTGCTGCAGCAACTCCAGATGTGTTTCCGGAAATATCCTGTCTATATTTAGTACTTTAAACCAGGCATTGGCAATTGGAGCTAATTGAGCGTAAATATTTGTACGAATGCTTTGAATGAGGGTAGGAAGGGGGTAATTGAAATATTTGTATTCTCCAAGGCCGAACCGGTAGCGTTCCATCACGACCGTTTTTCTGTATAGGTCCGCATTTGTATAGTTGTTTTTTATTTCCTCACACTGTTCATCGGTCAGGAGGTTTGGAATGATGGCAAAGCCATTGTTGTGCATTTCCTCCCTGAAGTATTCCCAATTTACAGTGTCAAGTTTAGAATGTATGTTCTCCATTGATTTTTTATTGATCCGGCTTTTCATTAGTATGTGCACTTTCCCAACCTATGATCGCCGTTTTACGTGTACTGCCCCACATGTAGCCACCCAAATTTCCTGTAGATTGTATTACCCGGTGACAGGGGATTAGAAAAGCAACGGGATTACTACCTATCGCAGTACCTACAGCCCTTGAAGCAGTTGCGTTTTCTATCTTTTTTGCAATCTCTCCATAGGTTGAGAGTTGCCCCATTGAAATTTTAAGCAGCGTTTCCCATACCTTTAGCTGAAAATCTGTCCCCTTTAAATGGAGCTTTATTTCGGGCAGCTTGCTCCAGTCATTTTGGAAAATATATAAAGCATTTTGCTGAAACAGATCCAGTTTCCTGGTAAATGATGCATTTGGAAATTGATTTTGTAAAATTGAAAATGCAGATGATTCATCTTCATAAAAAAACATCATACATACGCCCTTTTGCGTTGATGCTACAACCATATTTCCAAAACGGCTTTCTGCAAAACTGTAATTGATGAAAAGGTTCTTCCCGCCATTCTTATATTCTGCTGGTGACATGCCTTCTATATTTACAAACATATCGTGTAAACGACTTGTTCCGGACAGCCCTGTTTCATAAGCGGTTTCAAAGAGAGTGGCTTGATTTTCTTTCAATAATTTTTTGGCGTGTGCTATACTAATATACTGCAAAAACTTTTTCGGACTGGTACCTGCCCATTCAGAAAAAAGCCGCTGAAAGTGAAAGGAACTTAGATGTACCTTTTCTGCGACTTCATCAAGGTTCGGTTGTTCCCTGAAATTGGTTTTGATATAATCTATTGCTTCAGCAATTCGTTTATAGTTTATGTTTTCTTGCTCAGTCATTTTCTTTTAAATTTTATAGTACGAATGTAGAGATACATTAAGGGTCATAAAATCCGAAACTTGCTGATGTTCTATTGCTGTGAATTTAACAGAGTTGTATATATTGATTATCGCTGTCTATTACATTCTTTGACTGCCAACAATTCTGCCAGCTTTAAAGGACAGTGTAGAAAAATAAACCTGATTAATGTTTTGTCCGGTTTGCTTATAATTTACCAATTAAATGTATCAAAGGCTGTATTCAAGAACCTGTTTTAAATGATGTTCCAGGTGCTGAACATAATCGTCAATCAAAAATCCAATGGTAGGATTATTTTCTGTACCTACGTTTATGTTATGGTTTAATTTCTCTTTTGGCAGGTGATTTATCAGTTCCAGTAATTGTCTGTTATATGCTTCCCAAAACGAAATGATCTGGGTGCTGTTGATCAGCTGGTAATAATTGCCCTGGTTCCATTTGTTTTGATCATAGGTTATTGCAGGAGTTTCTTCAAATTGTCCCCTTACAAACCTATGGTGGTTGTTGGTGGCACTGTCAATAAGGTGTCCTATGATTTCTTTTTTACTCCATTTTTCAGGATTGGGTTTCATAGAAAAAGTGTTTTCGTCAATTTCTAATAATAATCCTGGTATGTTATCACATAAAGATTGAAGTCTTTCTATAGATTGTTCGATCATGATGTATTAAAAAGATAGTTGCCTGCAACCAATGTGCTTTGTTTTATTTATTTGAGGACAATGAGTGCGATACTTGTGCTGCTTGTATTCTTATGGATGTCGCTTACCTGTAAAAACAATCGGTATGGTCCGGCTTCAATTGGTACATCAAGAATGACATTTTCTAATGACCCAGTTACCATATCCGGTATGGCTATTGGTTTTCTTTTTTTTTCTGCTGCTGCGGTCAGTTCTGATTCATGAAACAACTCCCATTTGGCCGTGATCTTATCATTCTCGGGATCTGCGGCTGATACTTTGACGAGATACTTTTCTCCGGGGTTTAAGTAAGCCGTACCGGGTGCTTTTTTACCATCCACCATCAGGTAGTTAATTTGGGGTGCTTTATTTTTAGTCTGGGCGTATGATGCGCCAAGGGTAGTTAGCAATAAGGCAAGAAAAAAGGTGAATGGTTTCATTTGTAGATGAGTTAATGCACTAAGTTAACGCTTATTTTCTTTTCTGTACTGTTACTGTATTGTAAATATTGAGGTTATCGTCATTTAGCAGTTCATAGCTTAACGGAAAATCAGGATACGGGAGCCGATTATCATCGGCATTGACTCATTGGTTATGATGAATTTGTGGTATGATTACTAAAGTATTTGCAATAAAAACTAAAGTTATTTGGTACGGAACAGACATTAAGTGCCATTATAATTGTGTTAATAGAGAGGGTTCTAATTTCGTTTTATTAAAATAAAACGATAAAATATTATTGTTTTATTTTAAATAATACCTATGTTTGTGTGTATAATCATGTTAGGTATGAACTTATCACAAAACAAAACCATTAAAACCCTGAACTTTATATCCACGTTGGTATTGGTGTTTTATAGTATATTTTTAATCATAAAGTTATTCTCCTCCGGTGCACCGAGATTAAGTAAAAGCATTAAAGAGTATGAAGTATATGATTTAATTGCGAAGCCAAAGAATTTGAAGTCTGCAAGAACACTGGACACTTGGTTTAACAGTAAAACTATTGTAGAGCCTACTCATACGGCTTTAGTAGCCATGCGGTTTAAATCCTATGCTGAACTTTTCTCGTTACCGGCGGTTTTATTTCAACTTTCACAGCTGATTTATTGGCTTTCAATCGGTTATTTACTATTGTGCGTCAAGAGACTTTTTATGTCCTTTAGTATGGATAGCGTTTTTACAGTCCGGAATACTTCTTTGATCATGTCAGGAGCCGTTGTGCTTTTATTCTTGCCGATCTTCAGGTGGATAACTAAGGAGTTATTCATCAATTGTATGATTAAATTGAATCTAAATGATTCTAATTACGATATCCAAAATCTAACTAAGTTAATAGGCACTGAGACTTTGATTGGACTTGCTTTACTGGCATTTGGCTTAGCTTTTAAAGCCGGCGTAGACCTTAAGAATGAAAACGAAACATTTATTTAAGTATGGCTATCATTATTAATCTGGATATCATGCTGGCCAAAAGGAAAATGTCACTAACAGAGCTATCAGAAAAGGTTGGGCTAACCATAGTAAACCTCTCTATTTTAAAAACAGGTAAAGCTAAAGGTGTACGATTTGACACTTTAGAAGCCATATGCCGGGTATTGGATTGCAAACCAGGTGATATTCTTGATATCAGCTGAAAGCTCGGTAAACTAAATAAACCCTTTATGATTAATTATTGAACATGATAAGAATTAAACTAATCTTATTGATACTTTGCCTGCCTGGACTTCAGAGTTACGGACAAAAGGAGGTTCGGTTTATCAAGAAAAATGCCTCGGAAATAGCGATAGATTTCAACAATGCGGACTACAGGGACTTTGCAGATTTGAAGCGAAAAATAGGCGATGCACGGCTGGTGCTTTTAGGGGAAGAAACTCATGGAGACGGAACAACTATAGAAGCTAAAACAAGGATGGTAAGGTTTCTACATGAGCAGATGGGTTTCAATGTTCTCGCTTTTGAAAGTAGCTTTTATAATGCTGAAAGGGCATGGAGTGTTGCTCATTGGGATAAAGATCCTTTAAATGCCATTCAGAATTCAACATTTGAATTGTGGGGACATACGCAACAATTTTTACCGCTTGCAAAATATATTGCTGGTTCGGTTAAAACGGCGAAACCACTGCGGATTACAGGTTTTGATACTCAGCTTCATGGCTTTTTTTTAAAACGGGATCTTCCTGTAGATTTTCTGATGTTCTTAAAAAAGTATGATATTCCATTCGAGAACCAGATGCAACAGGATACGTTTTATAAAGTGTATCGTGCACTTGTGTTTGGGTTTACTCAGGATCAAGCCGTTGCGAATGCAGAACGGATCAGTATTAGAGAGAAGTTGCCTGCTTTTAAGCACATCTTAGATCAGAAGATCAAGGATATCTCTTCATTACCTCCTGATGATGTGACGAGCTATTGGAAACAGATCTGGATATCTACAAGGGAATATTTACCTGCTATCCTGGCTGAGAAAAAGATTGAATCGGGCGAGCTTGCTAATGCGGCTACGATCAGGGATTCTTTAATGGCAGAGAACCTGATTTGGCTAACAAATAATCGATATGCTAATGATAAGATTATCGTTTGGGCTGCCAGCTGGCATATAGGTAGGTCGCCTGACAATAAAAGCATTCCGGCAACTGAGATTTATCCACCAGTTATGGGTGATTATATAAAAAACAGCTTAGGTAAGAAAGTATATTCTATATGTTTTACTGCCTACAGTGGCGAATGGGCGTGGTACAATATGCAAACTCCGCACCAGATTGGATCTCAGACAAAGGACTCTTTTGAAGCACTGTTTAATAAAGCTGGGTTTAAAAATGCATTTTTAGATTTCAAATCTAATTGCTTGTTGCCTGATGGACAATGGCTAAGTAAGAAACGAGCCATGAGACCTTACGGGTATAAGGATTTTTTGAGAAGCTGGCCACTTATTTTCGATGCTGTAATTTTTAATAGTATCATGACCAGAGCACTGCCTGTTAAAATGTAATTCGACATCTAAATGCTATTATCGGATGGTTTTACAGATGTTGATACCTGTTTATGGAATTTAATTTCAGTTTTTCCCAATATTTTTCAACTGTTCTAATTTAGTTCATTAAATTTATTAGGTAGTATGTTATGGTCTGGTAATTTGAGACTAGCTAAGTGAAAAATAAGGATTAACGTTAAAGTTTAAAATATGAATACTTCCGATATACACAATCAGCGTATGGCAAAGTTGACCTTTGCTTCGGTCTATCCAATGTATGTAGCAAAAGTGGAAAAGAAAGGTAGAACGAAAGACGAATTACATCAGGTTATAACCTGGTTAACTGGGTTTGATGATAAGAAATTGCAAGACTTGATCGAAAGAAAGGTAACCTTTGAAGCCTTCTTTCAACAGGCGTCGCTAAATGCAAATGCAGGGCTCATTACCGGGCTAATCTGTGGGTATCGTATTGAAGACATCGAGAATCCTTTGACGCAGCAGGTTCGGTATTTGGACAAATTGGTTGATGAGTTGGCCAAGGGCAGGAAGATGGACAAGATATTGAGAGAAAGCTGAGAATTTAAGTGTTCCAAATTTTCTGCCAGTTAAAAAATTCCCGCTGACTGACCCTATATCTTGCGAAATTTCCTTCGTGTATTGCCATGAGTTCGGTTTCAACAGATGAGATAAACTGCTCCCGATCCTCTTTAGGTAGTTCCTCAACATTAATTTTTATTCTTTTTTGCGCATCTTTTGAATCCAATTCATTAATAATAATTGTTGTAATGAGGTTTCTAATGGAATCACGGTACTTTAGCTTGAAGATGTCAGGTTCTCCGATGGACTGCCTGATCACAGCATATTTTTGCGCAGATCGTTCATAGGCCCATAGAAAAACTTCTTTCAAGAGATTGATATCATTGTGTTCATATACCGCCATCATTCCCTTGAAATATAGATCTTCCGGAACATCGATGAAGGATAGTGGGGAAAGATTTTGTTTTATCAAAGGAATATTGGCTGCAAGTCTTGATACCCTTTTATTTACATCATCGAATGGCTGCAGGTAGGGCAAATGCACCATCAGAAAGAATGATTGTTCAAATGGGTTTTCGATCTGTTTGGCCTTTTCCAGTATAAGATCAAAGTATTCACCGATTAGTTGGGGAATGGCAAGAGGGATATAGGTAGAGCCTGTTATGCCAACCGCCATTGACCTTAATCTGCCCGGGGCCTCCAAATCTGTAAGAAGATTATTGGCCAGCATAGCATGAAGATTCAGAAAAGTATATCGGTTAAATCCAATGTCTTGGGCAGCTTGCACAATGAACTCTATGGCATCTTTATGGTTAAGGATCATTTGTGCTTCTTTTGCAGATTTGCTATCGTCTGCCTGTCCCTGCAAAATGAGTCTTTCAGTATCCAGTAAGCTATACGTATTACCTTCCAACCTGCTTGAGTTCCAGGAGAGGTCGATCAGCAGCCGATTCAAAATCTGTTGTACATAGGTTCCCGCAGGCCTGTCAATGCCAGTATTTCCTAATGCAGCTAAATGCTTCTTTTCTTCGCCAGAAAGATAACTGTCAATATTGGGTTGATAGGATTTTAAAAAGTTCTGCTGATAGCCCACTGGTATTCGCTGTTGAATGGGAGTGCTAATGCGCGTGAGTGCATATTTACCTTTATCAGATAGCGGAATGATACGGGGTGCCGGGCGGATAAATTTAGCAGCCGGCTCTGCTACTCCTATTTCCTGTCTTTCTTCTTCTTTTATTATTGGGTGATATTTTGTGCTGCGTGCCGCACCATTAATCATGATACGTCCCTCATTGCTTAGTTTTAATAATAAGCGCTGTAAACTACGAGTAGAAATGCCTTTGGTGAATGCTTTGGCAACCTCATTGATGTTGATGCCGTTAGGATAAGAATTTATTATTGCTAACAAGTTCTCGGTATGATTTCTAACCTTTTTCATAATGATTAAACTAATATCCCGACAAATATATGATATTTTGTCGGGATATTAGTTATTACGACAAAATTATCGCTATTTTTGTCGCAATACAATTATCGTGACATTATTAAGGAAGATCGGAGTTTTTTGTCACCTATTTTTATAGGCATAAAAAAAGGAAACACCATGTTATTGATGTTTCCTTTAGTAGAGTCGAGCGGCAATATGTCGAACTTTTATGAGCATTGTGAAGCGATTGTAAATTTTGAAAAAGTGTTGAAGAACAGAGTTGAGGGGCAGTACAGGAAAAAGAAATTATTGTAAGTGTTTTTCATAATCGGGTTGATGATAAGCTATGGCGGGAGTAGACATGTCGTTTAAAATGATTTTTGGATGCTTTCTGTTGTATTTAGTTATGAAATGTTATATTTGGAATGGATAGGGACAGCAAAGAAATTGATCCTGTGCTGGGCCGTTCTGCGGCCAATGATCGGCACATTCACCGGGCCTTATGGCCAGGGGAAATGTTCACTTTATAATGAGATAGAAATCTGGTTATATCTTGACTTACTATATTGAATTCGCTAGTCCCCATCCTTTTACTAATTTGAAAGATCCACTAAAGCAGATAACCCAGGAACAGCGGCAGGAAGTCGCCAGCAAGTTTCATGCCTGTGCTTCGCAACAGGAATTTTATCAGATCTTAGTGCATCTGGTGAGTTTGCTAGATATAAATGATCTTGGTCAGACATACTGCTGCCAGATTTTGAGTCAATTCGAAATTGGCGAAGATAGCCCAACCTATAGTAATTTTTCTATAAAAAAGCGTTCTGGAAGATACCGCCACATCAGCGCACCCTCTGAAGAGCTTATGCTTATCCATCGGCTCATTAACTTTCTTCTTTCCTGTGTTTTTCAAGGACATCAATGTTCACATGGTTTTAAGAAAGGTTCATCTGTAGTTTCCAACGCTGTAGTACATGTGGGCAAAAAGTATGTATTTAACATAGATTTGAAAGACTTTTTTCCTTCTATTGATAGTGAGATGGTTAAAGAAGCATTAATGCGTCCTCCATTTAACCTCTCTGGAGAGCGAAAAAGTATCGCAGAACATCTCTCTGGACTTTGTACTATGAGAGCGCCATTGAAGAAAGGGATACGAAATTCCTCCCGTAAATTTATATTACCTCAAGGGGCCCCAACCTCGCCTTTACTCTCTAATGCCGTTTGCCAAAACCTAGACAATTTACTTGAATCACTTGCCAAGGCAAACCAATTGGTTTACACGCGCTATGCTGATGATATTACGTTTTCAGGTAATAATAACGTTTTTGAGGAAGGCTCTGCTTTCTTAATTGAACTTGTGAGGATTATTTCAGAACAGGGCTTCCAAATCAACGAATCTAAAACCCGACTTTTAGGCAAAAGCGCCCGTCAAGAGGTTACTGGAATCGTCGTAAACGAAAAGACTAACGTTAAAAGGGAATATCTTAAGCCTCTGCGTATGTATATATACTATTGGGAAAAGTATGGTTACCACGAGGCTGAAATAAAATTTTTCAATGACCGTAGCTTGATTTCTGATAAGGAGATGGAATCGACATTACATTCGACCCTCGATGGCAGGCTGAATTATATGAAAATGGTTACTGGAGAAAATCATCCTACATATCTTAAACTCTCCAAGCGTTTTAAAAAATTAGCCAATAAGCGTTTTGCTGAAAAAAAACAGAAGTCATCGTCAACGCACAAGGGTGATTTCAGCGAACATCGACCAAAAGATTTAGCAAGATTTTTAAGGTTTTTTCAAGACAGTGATGGACTTAAATATCTTACTCATGATTTTGATATGGTTGATGCGGTGTTTGATTACGATAGGATAATGATGTATGCAGTCAGAGATTTTTTCAGAGGCGTTAAAGAAAATTACATCACCAAACAATTATACGCTAGAGTTTATCAATTCGCGTTCGAAGAAGAACCAAACTGGTGGAAGTATGAAGATGGCAAACGTATAGAAATTAATATTGGTTGGAGTTCAAAGCAAATAAAAGAATGGGTACGCCTAAATCCTGGAACCCACCCGATTCGCTCAAAACTAATACGGGACAATTTAATCAGACCCTTTAAAGAAAGTATACAATTTCGACCACCCGCTTTACGCAATCGCATTGAAAGCACGGTCCGGGAAAAATTTGGAGAGGATTATGATGAGTTACAGATTGATTATTCAAATTTGGAAGCCGCTGAATTCTATACAGATGTTGAACTGGTTTTAAGCGGCGTCAGGCATCTCTTAGATGGGATACTTGAGCGAATTGGGATTTCAAAAACTATCCATATTGCTTTCAGTAAACAAGAAGTCAACGGCAGTCTTATGAAAGTTCTGGAGATTACGCACGTCGGTTCTAGATGTTATAAAAATGCGCTTCCTAAAGAGTTACTTAACGGTAATTTCTCAGATGCGTTAAAGCTTTTTCATGGACTTTGCAACTGGGCAGTTAGAGCTAGTTTTGCTGATGGAGATTTTGAAGTTGATATGCTCAGCGACAAGGAAAAACTCTCCCAAAAAAGACCGGTCAACAAAGAGCTCATTTCGGGATTTACACATTTATTAAGATTCTACTGATGATCTACCTAATTGATGATAACAGACGTGAACAGCAGCGTGAGTATGGTTGCAACTATATTGCCGATGGTACTTATAGTGATGTGCTTACTGTTTGGAACAGACGCAGCGAAAGTGATGATTTTAGTATGTTAAAATCTGCCGCATGCATTTTGCTTCATGATTCCTTTCCCGATTTCAATTCCGCTGGTGAAATTTTACAAGGCAGCACCAAAGTCGCCGAAAACATCAAGGATGGAGCAAGAATAGACAAGTGTCCTCTTGTATTATTCAGCAATAGTTTCACTGGCTTCGAACAGGGAGAAATTAAACAAAAAGAAATTACTGGACTTAATAAAAGGCTTTTCTATACAAACCTTGAAGATTTCATTTTACATTACAAAACGATTGGCGAAATTCAGCTCAAAATCCTAGCCTATGGCAAGAACTTTAAACATCGGGAACTCGAAGACTTGCATGCACAGATCGCTAACTTTATTGCAGTTCATGGAATGGAGATCGCTCGAAAGGATGCGATAGATTTGGTCGAAAAATTTTCTACAATTTCAGAGTCCGGAGAAGAGCTCAAAAAGCAATTTGCAGACCTCGACGGGCGCAGCTATATAAATTTACTTGACAAGATTATTAAATTTTATGTAAGATATGGACGGAGCATTTATTCTTGATGACGATAATAACCCTTTTAGCAAAAAGATCACACACGAAATTGGCGTATCCCCGATCGAATATGTAGACCTTCGCACAGATAAAGAAATTGATGATTACGTTGCGAGAATTTTCGCACAGAATTCAATCAAAAAACTGATAGTCCCCGTTTCCCTTGGAGAAGGTGGCAATAATGAGTTGGGACTGAGAATTGCACTGCATATCCGCCTCAGCGAACGGATTGGAGAGGATAACCTGATTCCCATCATTCTAATTTCTGACAGCTCACTTGAAACCCTACTGATAAACCAAAGTAATCGGTATGCACTTATCGCGGCTACAGAAGGGAGCGTATTGGCCCCTTTAGATTCCACAGAGATTAAAGCTCACTTAAATTTTACTACGCCTATTTCCAAATCTGAATTTAAAAATAAGGTTTTAGACAACGTAATTATAAAAGGCCCCGAAACCATCGGGCCTCATTCTATGGCAAACGAGTGGGGTGTTATACAGCTCGATAAGATTGCTAACTTAGGATCTTTAACGGCTTCTACTCCTGCCTTACAGCGTAAGCCTTCTCTATATTTTAAATATCTTTTAAGTGTTAACAGAAGCCGAACAGCCGCTTCAGTGGCGGATAATGTAACATCTACACCTAACCTAATACCTGCTGCCGGGAAAAAAATCCTTTATATTGATGATGAGGGTGATAAAGGCTGGGTTCAAGCCTTGACCAAAATTTTTAATAGGGCAACTGTTGTTCCCCTTACTGGTAATAATCTTTCCGAAGCTAATTTTATGGCAGACATTCGTGCTCAAATTAATTTAGAATGGGATCTGATCTTACTGGATTTACGTTTACTACCTTGGAAAGAAGATATTGCAGGAACTGTTCATCCAATCGGCTATTATAGCGGGACAAAGATACTGGCAGAAATTAAAACCATCAATGAAGGTGCTCAGGTTATGATTTTTACCGCTTCCAACAAGGCTTGGAATATGCGTGATTTGATAGATCTTGGAGCTGACGGCTACTATATCAAAGAGTCTCCTAAATACCTTATTCCAGATAATTTAAGTCTTCAAAACTATGAAAGCTTTAAAAAACAGGTAGAGATATGTTTTGAAAAGAAATATTTAAGGAAGTTTTTCACTTTAAAAGAACAAGCTATCTCTCAGACTGGTAATAGTGATTTAAGCTTTATGGCTTACTCTCAAAATTCGCTAAATGAGTTTTTTAAGCTTTTAAAGCTTGGCATGTGGGAGACGGCGTTCATAAGCTTATTTTTACCGATTGAACAGCATACTGATGCGTTGGTTACAGGCACGCATGGAGAAGTTATGGACCTTACTGGAACAATCATTCAAATGAAGGTTGGCACTAATTATAAAATGGTCCATGATGAAATAAACTACAATTTTCAGATTCAGACCTCTAATAAGAAAGTGAGAGCACGAAGGGGGCTGGGAAAGATATCTTTCACAATGGCCTTCAAATTTTCAAAAGACAATGCTTATCTTATACGAATTGGTCAATTGGTAGAAAAAAGAAATTCCATCTCTCATGGAAGCGCGACTACTATAAAGTTACAGGATTTTGAAGACCTAATAGCGATATTGAAATTATTCAGAACCCATAGTTAGCTTTTATTATTTTTAAATTCTTGATTGTATGTTTCAACGAAAGTGACTTCTCCTCGATTTTGGTGGTTTTTCATGATAGACTTAGTTTTGATCCATTGGGTATTTAGCAAAAGTGTACACGTGATTCCTACCCAAACTGTAGGCGGATTAGCCAGCATCTGGAGGTTTACTGGAAAAACCATTCTAGGTAGCCCGTATCGCGAAATTCATAACGACGTGGGATTTAATATAAATTTAGTTTTCGGCAAGATGGAGTCAACCGTCACGGTTTATCCACATAACTAAACTTTGGTACGGTATTGGCCGTAAGAATCCATTCAAAATCGCACTCGATTTTCGGACCGAACATTTTCTCCGCCTCAACTAGATATTTTAACCGGAGTTTTTTAAAGTCTTCCTAGGAATATTTTGTATCCAATTCCTCTATTTTTATACCTAAATCATCAAAGCATTTTTAAACTCTAAAAGCCATTAAATCTAGTTTCGCCTTGACTAGAGGTAACTGCGAAATTGATGAGATGGCGCTGAACGTTTATAGTTTGTAGAACGATTTTTCTTTCAGATCCCTTTTGGTGATATACGAATGCATCTGTGGATAGTTGATTATATATCCGGAATAACCTATACGCTTTAAAATTAGGACGTATATCAGACGGTGCATAATCAAGCACATAAAATAAACTTCTTTGAACACCACGTCGTCGGCATTATCACTAACTGGCAATTCACCATGCTGGAACTTGTCTCTTGCTTTTAAAGCGTTAATTTCATATTCATTTAACTCATAATCGACAAAATGAAAAGATTTCTTCAGTTTATCGGCGTTTGTCGGGCTGTTCCAGTTATTTAAACGATCATTTAAAATTTTACGTGTTATTGCGTTTTCCGGACGTTCAGGAAGAATTTCATCCAGCACACTATATATTTTTTCTTTAAGCTTTTTAAATATAGGAGCAGATACAGGCTTTGGCCTATCTTCCTTGTGTTCATCCATTATCACCTTAGTTATTGCTTCAAGGGCAAGGCTGTAGGCTGAGCCCTTGATTTCTAACGAAAGTAGGTTTCCCTGGAGCGTAACAATTGCTGCCCTGGAGATGGGTTCGGAATTATAAAACAATTCGGATAGTGCACTGAATATCGACTCTTCAATTTCTATAATGTCGTTGATCCATTCCTGAACTTCCTCCTGTTTCGCTGAGATTTCCTCTTCAGTTTTACCAGTCATGTTATGTACCGAATAGGCATTAGTGGTATGTATGCGGTATCCTGTCATGATGGATTCGCGGTACGTTGAGAAACTAACGTTCTTAATGTCTGCAAAATCTGCTGACTGTGATGATAAAATATAGCCCTCGCTCAAATACAGATTTCCATACAGAAAACCTTGGGCAAGTAAAATAGCATGACTGATTTTTTTAAATTCGCTTTCATTAGAAGGTTCTGTTGTATCAACCACCAGATAGGCAGCGCTATCTGTGTGGAACTCAAAAAAATGATATTCTGCATTTCCGATATTAACTTTAATCAAATTTCTGTTTTTCGATTTCAGATCGGTTTTAAACTCCCAGCCCCTAACGTTCCGTAATTTTTCATCCGAATCCACAGGAATAATAAGCCTTAAATATGTGTTATCAAAATCTGTATTTTGCGCACATGTCGAAATTTGGCTAATATTGCCTTTTATTTCTATAGTAGGATCGTCGCTATTGAAGTCTCTGAAAAACTGGTTTAGATAGATCGATTTTTCCGGCAGGAATAGATTTTTGTCCTTGTTTAAAAGTTTAATCGGCTCGGTAAATTCGATAGTGTGCATCTGACTCGAACTATAACCTTTGAAAGGCATAAAATTAATTTTCGCTGAAAATCCAGTTTCAGCTTTACCGATCAAAATGTCGTATCCATTTAATAAATAATGATCGGTTTCCAGTTTTAATGTTTGCGGTGCAGTAAGCGAGTCAATCGCATCGAAAGATGCGTGAAAGAATTTTTGAATCATAATGAGCGTATAAATTAATTTGTTTGTTATTAGATCAAGATAAATAAATTGTTATACAGTAATATTTTTAGCTTATCAAGGATAACGGTGGTTTAATGTTAAATACGCGCCTACTGCTCGCCAATTGTGATACAGTATATCGCAAAACGTTCTCTTGCAATGTTACAATAGTTTTAATCGTTTCAGGTATCGGTTGTAAATGGGCTTCAGGCCCTCAACTTGATGCTGCGCGGATAACCAGTTTAAAATATCGACATTCTCCCTTTGATAGCTGGGAACTTTTTTCTTATAGATGTCAAAGATATTCAAAGCCACATTTCGAGAGATGCCTGCAGAAATCAGCCTGATGACCGCTGGTTCCTGCGTACCTAGCTCCAGCATCGTCGCCAGGCTAAGCGTGAGTTTGTATTCCTCTTTTTGGCCGTCGGTCAGGATTGACTCCAGTACATCAATTAAGATTTTGACGTACTTGGGAAGCAAATGTGTGGTAACGGTTGAATTATATTTGATGGTCTCATTGATCACCCGGTTCACCTCATCCAGCTGACTAGTATCCAGACGGTTTTTCTTTTCAAGATAGGCAATATTACTGCTGATGATCTTTCCAATCGGGTCGCCATAAAGCCATCTTTTTGCCTGCAGGCACATCGAACGGGGTGAGATCCAACGGTGGTACTTGACCTTACACTCCTCTACAATCTGAAATACGGCGTCCAGCTTCTCCACGATCGCAACAAACTGAAGGTAAAACGGCCGAAAGTGGTGAGGGATGTTGTCTACCTCTGCGAAACTTAAATAATCATTGAAAGCGGCATTTTTATTGATCACCCATTCCCGGATGTCCCCGTTAATGATCGTTTTATACAGGCGATCCTGTAATAAAGGGTCGATCGAAGGGTTATTCACCAGAACTTTTTTGGAAATCGTAAGGGATGACATACGCCCATTAAGGGTTGAGATGATCTGGGTCAGCCGGTCTCCTGTAAAATCCTGTTTTTGCAGGTAGTTCATTAAAACCTCTTCTCCCTTGATGAACTTATGTTTTAAGAAAACATTTATCTGCCTGGCCCTGGAGGTCGATTCGGCATCCTGTTTTTGGATATCATTCATCTCCAGAGACAGCTCGCTGATATCCAGGTAGTTCAGTGCCGCAGTGGAAAATGTCCTGATTTGTTTATTGTAATCGGAATTAAAATACTCCCAGGCCGCAATATCATCCTTTGCTCGCTCGATATAATATATCGTTCCGTAAAGGGAGGCATTCAGTCTGCCCGCTCTCCCGATCAGATTCCCGAACTCAAATTTGCTCAGATCATATTTATCTTTTTTGGGCTGGAGCGTAAACAGGTTATTGGCCGGCAGGTTCACCCCTTCAAGGAGCGTCGATGTACAAAAAATCGTTTGAATCTTTTCTTTGGCAAACAGCTCCTCGATTTCCTTCCGAACCAGATCCGGAAGACTTCCATGATGATAGGCGACCCCGTGCTGAAGACATTTGGCCAGATAATAGTCCCGGTGAATGTCTTCTTTTAAAAAACTGATCAGTTCATTGATGTCGGGATCCCGGACTTCTGGCTGAGGGGCGATCAGGCTATACTTCAGCGCCCAGTTTTCAGCCAGCGCGCCCCCTTTGGTATAAACAATATTGATGTCATCAGGCGCAATCTTATGGATCAGGTTGGCGACCGCTGTACCCTCTGTCGACACCGAAACGGAGTTAAAACCAAAATCCTGAATAAATTTCCTGGACTTCCCGCTATCGGAAATGACTTCGACTGCAAAGTTGTAGTGCTCCGCTAACTTCAGGATGACCTTAAGCTGAAAAACGGGAGAGGCCGCGGTAGCGACTTTGGCACAGGGTTTCTCGAAAATTTCAACAAATGTCGCTTCAGGCAGCTTGATATTTGGTCCCGCAGTAATGATTTTAGCCTCAGGAAAGGCCATAGGCAATTCATTATAAACATACTCGAAGACCAGACCCCTGCCCGAGAGATCCTCTACGCCCTGTATTTCGTCCGCGAAAATAAATGTTATCGGAATCCCGCTGCCCAGTAACTTAATACACCTTTCAGGGGTGAGAATATACAGTTCCTTTTCAAACTTTTCCGCCTCCTCCAGATAGGAGGTTTTAATATGCGTCTGCTCATCAATCTCCAGATAAAATTCCTCACTCACCTGATTGATCAGTGCCTTCGAGGGGACGATATAAAGCGCTTTGAAGGGACCCGTCTCATGAAATTTATTGATCAGGAATTGCTTGATTATAAATGACTTCCCGGAAGAGGTTGGCGCCGATATCGCCAGGTTGTTTTCGCTGCCCAGGTTCGTCCAGAGTGCTTTTTGAAATTCAGTAACCAGAAAGGAATTTTTGTAGGTATTGATGATATGCCGCGCACGCTGACTGAGCAGTTCCTGATTGAGCATATCATTGAAAGCATACTTCGATTGCAAATCGACCGGGGTCTGCTGACTGTCAATATACAGGTTTGCTAAAAACTTCGTGCCTGTCAGATTACCCAGCCGGGAAAAAAGCACATAACAGCTCTTTAATACCTCAATGTCATCCTGAAAGGCCAGAAATAATAATGAGGCAAATAACTGCGCCCTTTTCTGGTGCAGATTGTCTTCACTGGTCGAAAGCACGGAGGCCAGCCATACCGCTTTCTTTAATTTCTCCCGATCAATACCAGTTTTGACAATAGCGCTAAAACGTTCCGATAAGAGGTTTAACGATAAATCGGAGATGACCGCACTTAGATCCTGATGGTCAAAAGCCTGCGTATATAAACTATTTTCTTCCATCAAATCAGATTGTCCATGGCTTTATTAAACGCATCTACGCTTTCGGTGGGAATGAGAATGAAGTCCAGATAAACCTTATTAAGGTGCTTATAAGCCCCAACCTTTGCCGAAACACGCTCAAGTGTCCTGAGCAGTTTAGCCTTGACCGATTCCGCGATCAATGCCTCCAGGGCAACGTTGTCGGCAGCCTCGGTCATCAGCCTGGTATAACTCGGAGAATCATACATGATCAAGATAGGGTGCACCGCAACCTGATCTTTGAAAGCACTTGAAGTCGGGTTTAGTCGGTCATAAATCTGGTTGATATCGATCTGGCCATCATCGAATTTATTGATATCCTTTTTGGCAATAAAAAATTCAAGTCCGGTAAAGTTGGCCTGTACATCATCGTCATAAAATCGGTTTATCGAATTCAAAGCATCTGTCTGGGCGGAAGCGTATTGCTTCCAAACTTTGGATTCTCCGATAAAGTAAGCCGCTTTCTTTGTAGAATCACTCAGCAGATAGTTGCCTAGGAATATGCCATCCCCACCTTTAACCTCATCATGATAGTTGGTTATATTGGTGATCTTATGGGCGATCATCTTGCAGTCGAAGAGCGCTTCTGCACAGGCGAACAACAATAGCTCCCCGTATTTTCCAGTTTTATTGTCAGCTGATTTTCTATTAAAAAACTTAGAGGCCTGGCGATAGGTGCGGTTCTGGACCAGGGCAATGCTTTGTTCGCGCATCTCAATTTCCGTGGCAGTGGAGCCCTCAGCGACAAAAGCATCCATTTGTCGCCTGACTTCTGCATCGATTTCAACTTTGGTCTTGAAATAGTCGGGCAGAAAATCCAGCAATGCGTTCGCAAGCGAATTCGGTGAAATCGTGGTACCGGAGGCTTTAATCGTGAAAAGCCTGACCTTTAGCTTATCATTTACATTTTCTGCATAATGATTCGTAAGCTCGCGGTCAATCCAGCCCTTGTTGATGTTAACTAAATTGAGAAGAGTCATTCAGAAGCGTGATTTATGACAAACATAATAATTATTCTTAAATGATTTAACTTTCCGGCCTGCCAATCAGTCCCTTATCTCCACCGATATAGAAAAATGTCTAATTGCTAGGTAGTATTCCTACATGTTGGGAATCAATGCGTTTACAATTTTTTTGTCACTATAAGAATAGGGTGAATATTTTGGTTTATCTAGATGTTAAAACATATGCTGATAGTAATAATGCGGTCTATGCGATGCGTTTTAATGTCAAAAGCATTGGTGAAATGACTTTTCTATAATTGTTTGAAAACTAATATTTTTAAGGTTTAAATAAAGGTAATTATTTTTCTTTTTTTAAGAAAATCACTACATTACTTTAAACTTAAAGCGTTCGATATGCAAAACGAATTTGGTGGTATATGGACAGAAACCAAAATTGAAATTTTAGAGAAATATGCTTCTGCATATTTGTACATAATGAATAATCAAAATTTTCATCTTACTTATTTTGATGGGTTCGCTGGCAGTGGCGAAATTAAGATTGGCAATGTGAAGGATTTTAAGGTTATCGAAGGAGCGGCCCAAAAAGTAGTAGGCATAGCCATCCCACGGAGTTTCGATATCTATTATTTTGTTGAAAAGGATGAAGAAAAAAAGCTGCTTCTGGAATTGGCCCTAAAAATAAAGCGACCTACTAACAATGTTTTTGTAGTAGCAGAAGACTGTAATGATGTATTGAAAAGATTGGCATCATATCTTCGTGAAAATTCTTTCAGAAAAGCGTTAGTTTTCTTGGATCCATTTGGGATGAATTTAGACTGGACCTCGATAGAACTGTTAAAAGGATTGGGTGTAGACCTTTGGATTTTGAGCCCGACAGGGGTTGGTGCAAACAGATTGTTAAAGCGAGATCTGAATATTTCAGAAGCTTGGTGGCAACGGTTGGAGAAGTTTTTTGGAGTCAATAGAGAAATAATAAAAACAAGCATTTATGATGAGGAGGTTGTGACGGATTTATTTGGCCCGAGAAAGGTCATCACTAAATCTACAAAAGCAAACGATAAGCTATTTGAGATTTATAGCAAAAAGTTAATGACTGTCTTTGAGCTTGTTTCAGAACCTTATATAATTGTCAACAGTAACAATTCTTTAATGTACCATTTCTTTTGTGCTTCGAACAATGCCAGTGCTATCAAGATAGCAAATGACCTTGTAAGGATACATAATAAAAAGAAAACTTAAGCGGCTTTTATTGGCATCTCTCTGAAAATTTTCCCATCTAATTCACAGCCCCCTTTTGCATGTTTTGGATGCTTTGCATCAATTGTCGGGTCATTTTGATTTGCATTGAATTTTGGTTTCCCCCACTGTTTGAAGAAAAATGCAACTTTTTCTTTTTCACATTTAGCTTTGACATAATCAATCCATTCTTTTTCTAGAGGTCTTGCCTTATGGCCAGATTCTCCTCCAACAATTACCCAATCAATACCCTGTAGATTCAAGGTTCTTACTGGGCCAATAAGCGGTTCAATGGATAGGAACTTAATCTTTGCAGGAGTTAGCGAAAGATCATCTATCCTGTAAGTGTAATCTTCATTTTCTACAGAAACACCCATCCAAATATTTGATGACCAGGTTAATTCATTAGCTATTTCAACAAGCCTTTCAGATCTTTTGGTCAATACCTGATAAATATGTTGGGGAGTTTTATTCATAACTCCAAACACTGCCTTTATGAATTCAATAGGGACATCTGGATGGAATAGATCGCTCATGGAATTAACAAAAACAACTTTAGGTTTTTTCCAGGTAAAGGGAATGGTTAATGTCTCTGGGTGAGTGCGTACTTTAAACCCATCTTTATATTTTTCTACTCCCATTGCTGTCAAGCGTTTAGTCATTGTTTCCGCATAGCAAAATTTACAGCCAGGGCTAATCTTGCTACAACCTGTTACGGGGTTCCAGGTTAATTCAGTCCATTCGATATTTGATTGTGCCATAATTTATATAATTATAGGTATGTCCTGTTTGTGTTTGTGCAAATCTGTTGAAATATACTCAATAACAGATTTTATTTTTTTATCGTTCCAAAGTTTTTTGAGAACTGTATTCGCATCTTTTAGTAAAAAGCCTTCATTTAATGTAAATAGGTAGGCATCATTTCTTTTACAAATTTCCCCTGAAAGTATTTTAGCAGTTAGGTTTTTTTCAAAAACGTCTCTTTTACTGGGAATATTAAATTGAGGAAAAAGGCTTGGAGAGCGAATGTCAATTTTTTCACTATCAATATCATAATTTGCCTCTCCTCTTAATTTGTCATTTTTCCATGCTACATTTAAAAACTTTTCTATACCTAATGTATGATTGGTCCCAAAAATTAGTCCATAAATATTTCGCTCTTTTCTAATGGAGAACGGTGCTAAATAATATGTTTTTCCAACTGGGATCAGTGACTTATAATGAGCAAGGACTTTTCTGTGGATATGATAGTATTCTATGTTCTGCATTTCAATTGGGTCGAAAGGGAAATGTTTTTGAAATTCTGGAGTATTTGCAAATCTCCGAAAGTATGATGATGATATAAAAAATAAAAAATCAGTCTGTTTTAAAACAATTATTCTTGCAAATAATTCTGAAGTGATTTCTTTTATTCCATTTTGATCGAGAAATAGAAAATTGGCAGATTCTTTCATTGATTCATAACACTCGTTAAATAAACTTTGAAAATCTTGTTTATACGTTCTAATTTTAAAATTTCCTTCACAACCTTCAAGACACTCAACTAGGGCATTATACTTTTCCTCCTCCAACTCGTTGAAATGAAGTATGACTGTAAGCTCCCTTTCAATGATTAGCTTTTCAAAAGATCTAATTACTTCCAAAGCTATCAAAGGACTTCCGGGGTTATCAAGTGAGTCCTTTCCCTGCCCGGCAAAGAAATCGAATATTTGTATCGTCTTCCATATTGGAACTTTTTTTGATAAAAAAACGGGAGCCCATTCATTTAAATAATCTGTATAAAGTTTAAGTTTTACAATCGTCCCTTCGTCAAAAGGCTTTCTGAACAGATTTTTACCTGCCATAAGTAAATATACTAAAAATATTAGTAATCAATAAAAAGTATTTCCTTTTATTATAAATTGTAGTTGGGAAAAAAGAGACTTCTTTTTCTTGATTTGAATGTGGGGCGAAATTCCTAATTAGGGTTATTCCGGTATCCATCTTTGAAAATGTTTTAACCATGGGAGCATTTTTATCAGTTCTTTAAATTTAGCAGAAAATAGTAGGATAACAATAATTAAATAGTTGATTATTTATTGAGTTAAACTGAGCTATATCCAACATAATAGCATTCTGATTTCCTAAAAAATGCAGAACTTATATTAAGAATTTATATAATGTCCATATGAAATCAGCTTATCTATATGTCCGTGTAAGTACAGACGAACAAAAAAGGAAGGGCTATTCCTTGCCTGAACAAGAGGATCGATTGCTCAAATATTGTGACTCCAATAATATAAATGTTAAGGGAGTTTACAGGGAGGACTTTTCAGCAAAGAACTTCAATCGGCCCGAATGGAAACAACTTGTATCGGCCGTTAAAAAGGAACGTACCAAAGAAGAAAAGAATATCTTATTCATCAAGTGGGATAGGTTCAGTCGTAACATACAATATGCCTACGAGATGATCGGTATATTACGGAAGTACAATGCCAAGGCAATGGCCATCGATCAGCCTGTCGATCTCGATATTCCGGAGAGTTCGGTGATGCTTGCAGTCTATCTATCCGTTCCGGAAGCAGAAAATACCAGACGTGCCCTCAATACAGCAAATGGAATGCGCAGAGCTCGGCAGATGGGGCGACATCCAAACAAGGCACCGATGGGATTTGTAAACCGTACTGGACTGGATGGTAAAAAGTTTATTGCACCAAAACAACCTGAGGCGAGTGTTATCAGGTGGGTTTTTCTTCAGTTAGCAAAAAATATCTACAGAATCACGGATGTTAGAAAGATGGCAGCCGATAAAGGCTTTCTCTGCTCGTCTTCAAATTTTTCCAAGATTATTCGTAATCCAGTTTATTGCGGTCTGATTCCAGTGAAGCTGAATGCTGAAGAAACGCAGATGGTTAAAGGAAATCATGAAGCTTTGATCTCAGTGTCTACTTTCTATAAGGTGCAGGATATCATCAACACAAAGAGAAGGGTTTCTAGGAGATCGGAAGAGCTAAAAGCAACATTTTTTCTAACAGGTTTTTTGGTATGTCCGCTTTGTGGCAAAAGGGTTTGCGGAAGTTTTTCCAAAGGTTCAAAATACAAATATCCATATTATCATTGCCGCGGAAGATGTAGGACGAGAATCAACGCAGTACTCTTAAATTATAACTATGAACGTAAACTCCAACAATTAGTCCTTTCCAATAAAGCTATACATCTTTTTGATCTTATTTTGGATGATGTTAATCTAAATACGAATAGGACAGAATGCTTGAATGAAAGAGCAGAACTTTTAAGAGAGCTGGCAAGGCAACAATCAACACTTTCTAAAGCCAGAAAAATGTATGTAGAAGACGAATTTAAATTTGACGATTATAGTGAATTCAAAAAAGAATATCTGGCAAGATCTGCAATTCTCAAGAAAGAGCTTAGTGACACGCTCGATAAGCTAAACAATATTGATCTAAAGCGTCAATTAGATCATGGATCTGTTACAGAAATTTTTGGCAATTACGCTATGTTGGACATTCCCGATAAAAAGCATCTCATCACGCTTATCCCTCCGTCCAAGGTGGACTTCTTTACAGGAGAAATTTCCTTGGAATTACACTCCGCATTATCAAAAATACTGGTGTTGAACAAAAACGATTAATTTAGATATGAACTTTATAGAAAGAAAGATTTCGGTTAAACGGGCAATTTCTATTTTGGCTAAGAATGGTGTCGCTGTTGATGATAGGGAAGCTGATGTTATCTTGGAATTTCTTTATCTGGTGGCAAAGAATTATAACAAAATAGAAGATGTGCAAAACGCTCAAAACCCTAAGAAGAAGTCGAACCTATTAAAATCGACTTAAGTATATTCTTAGAGCTACTTTTTAGACCGTTTTGGATAAAAGTCTAAAAAGTTTTTTAGTGATTGTCGAACACGATTTGTCCAAGTTGTAACAGTTTGGACCACAGATTTTTATTGGCATAAAAAAAGGAAACAACCTGTATATGTTGTTTCCTTATGTAGCGGGGAGCAGGATCGAACTGCCGACCTCAGGGTTATGAATCCTGCGCTCTAACCATCTGAGCTACCCCGCCGGGTGTCGTCCTTTTTTTTAAAGAGTTGCAAATATAGAATAATTTACTTTTCTTTAGAAACAAATATTAAAAAAATAGTCTATTAACTCAGGGATAAGGTGTTTAACGATGTCGGAAAAGAAAAAATTTACTTTGGAATATGAATTGAGATCGTCTCCTCGCATATTATTCAGCTTTATTAGCGAACCTAACGGTTTGTCTCAATGGTTTGCGGATGACGTAATTTTCCGCGACCAGGTTTATACATTCACATGGGATGATGAAATTCAAAAGGCAAAGCTGTTAAGCATCAAAGAGAACAAACTGGTCAAATTTAAGTGGGTGGACGATGAGCCGCATTGCTATTTTGAAATGGAAATTGTTCAGGATGAACTAACAAATGATGTTGCCCTTTCTATAACCGATTTTGCTACGGATGAAACACGCGCAGAAAGAACACTGATCTGGGATAACCAGATTAACTATCTGCACAGTGTAATAGGTGCCTAGTTTTTCGATAGCTTTGTCTACATTTGTATATTGAAAAAGATTCATTTACTTCTGCTCAAAGCATTCATTAGGCCATTTATCGTCACATTTTTTATTGTGATGTTTATCTTATTAATGTTTTTTCTGTTTAAATACGTTGATGATCTAATCGGAAAAGGCATTGAGTGGTATACCATACTGGAACTGATGTGTTATGCGTCGGCATCAAACGTGTCTATGGCATTGCCATTATCGGTTTTGCTGTCTTCCATCATGACGTTCGGTACACTCGGAGAAAACTACGAGCTTGTAGCCATCAAATCTGCAGGGGTATCTCTACAGAAAGCGATGATGCCACTTTTTGTGCTCATCATTGGCCTGGCAATCAGCTCATTTATATTCTCAGATTATATGCTGCCCAAAGCAAACCTTAAATTTGGTTCGTTATTGTGGGACATCAGGAATAAAAAACTGTCTTTTCTAATTAAAGAAGGCGTATTTAACAACAGTGTTCCAGGATATTCTATTCGGGTAGACCGTAAAGGCGAGGATGGGGTAACACTCTACAATGTAATGATCTATGATCACAACAGCCCAAATGGAATTGCAAAGATCATCATTGCCAAAGAGGGAAAGATGGAAAGCAACAACCAGTTTCTTTTAATCAAGCTAAAGGACGGTGTTCGCTATGAGGAATCTAACGGACGGAATACCTACACCAACCCAAGACAGGAAATGACCCGGTCCAGGTTTGGCGAAAGTGTTCAGAAGCTGGACATCTCCAGCTTTAAAATGAACCGTACCGATGAGCAGGCTTTCCGGGACAATACCCAAATGCTAAACCTGAAAGGACTAACAAAGAAAGGCGATTCCCTCTCTAAAGAATTAGATAGCATAAATCACTTTGCTGTAGCCAACATAAGCAGCTATTACAAGCAAAATAACTTTACCAAGGGATATACCAAAGTGAAGGTTCCTGTAAAGGATATCAATGGTAATATTGTTAGTTCCATCCCATCACAACAACGTCTTGCCGTAGTTCAGAGTGCGGTAGATCTGGCAACCTCTATAAAACAGGCAACTTCCGGCAGGATAGAAGATCATGAGAACCGGGTTAGAAACCTGATTAAGATTGAAATCGAATACCAGCGCAAATTTACGCTGGCCGTTTCGTGCGTACTGTTGTTCTTTATTGGTGCACCACTTGGAGCAATCATTAGGAAAGGGGGACTGGGTTTACCTGTGGTAATGGCCATTGTATTTTTCCTGCTCTACCACATCATCACAACGGTTGCAGAAAAGTCTGCATTGACAGGTACTTTACTTCCATTTTTAGGAATGTGGCTCGCCATCATTGTTCTTTCACCACTTGGTGCATTTTTAACCTATAAGGCAACGGTAGATTCTGCGTTATTTGATGTCAATTATTTTAAACAACTTATAGTTAATCTTTTCAAAAAGAAGAAATTAACTGGTGATCCCAGTTGATTTTAAGGCTTTTATCCTGATTGCAGCACGATACTTTTCATTACTTATTTATGATATTTGTGCGATAATATTGACGCTTAAGGTTGTAACTTTGTAACATCATATGGATGATTAACCGGTTGATTATTATATACCCGGTTATTAATAGATTCGAGAAATGGAAATCAAACTTAATGCAATAGAAGAAGCTATTGCAGAAATAAAAGCGGGTAAAGCGATTATTGTAGTAGATGATGAAGACAGAGAGAACGAAGGCGATTTTGTTACTGCTGCTGCCAATGCTACCCCTGAAATGATAAACTTTATGGCAACCTATGGCCGGGGTCTGATTTGCGTTCCTTTAACAGAAGAAAGATGCGATGAATTGGGCTTAGACTTGATGGTTGGAAAGAATACTGCAGCTTTTGAAACGAATTTTACCGTTTCTGTTGATCTTGTTGGTCATGGCTGTACCACTGGAATTTCAGCCTCAGACCGTTCAAAGACCATCAAGGCTTTGATCAATCCGGATATAGATCCTGCAGAATTAGGCAGACCCGGTCACATATTTCCGCTTAGGTCTAAAGAAGGCGGCGTTTTAAGACGTTCCGGACATACCGAAGCCTCTGTTGATTTGGCCAGACTGGCAGGCATGGAGCCTGCGGGTGTACTTGTTGAGATCATGAAGGACGATGGTGAAATGGCACGTTTACCAGATCTGATTAAAATTGCTGCACAGCATCAGCTAAAGATCATTTCAATACGTGATCTTATCGCCTACAGGCTAAGTAAAGAAAGCCTGATCAAAGAAGAAGTTACCGTAAACCTGCCAACGGAATGGGGTGATTTTAAAATGACCGCTTACACGCAGACTGATAATAATGCAACCCATTTGGCCATTAGCAAAGGGGAGTGGAAGGAAGATGAACCGGTATTGACAAGGGTACACAGTTCTTGCGTAACCGGTGATATTTTTGGATCATGCCGGTGCGATTGCGGCCCTCAGCTGCATAAGGCCATGGAGATGATCCATAAAGAAGGTAAAGGTGTAATTGTATATATGAACCAGGAAGGCCGTGGCATTGGACTGGTAAATAAACTACGTTCCTATAATCTTCAGGATGCTGGTTTTGACACCGTAGAAGCCAATATTGAATTGGGCTTTAAAGGTGATGAAAGAGATTATGGCGTTGGTGCACAAATACTAAGAGCACAGGGAGTAACTAAAATGAGATTGATGTCTAACAACCCAACTAAACGTGCCGGATTAATCGGTTATGGTTTAGAGATTGTGGAGAATATCGCTATAGAGATTGAAAGTAATGTTCACAATGAACTTTACCTGAAAACGAAAAGAGATAAAATGGGCCACCAGATTATGAAAGGCTAAGGCTATTTCTTTGACGTCGTTTTCTTGTCGTTAATTATAGCTGCCCTATTGAGAACAGGTTTAGCGGGTACTGGTTTTTCAGCAGTATCCGCTTTCTTTTTTTGATTCCGTTTGTATTCTCCGGTTAGCTTCTGTATAAATTCTCTGAAACTATCAAATTGCTGGGTATAGATCAAACCCAGTGAAGTAACGTTGTTATTCTGACTAATACCTGTATTAAAGAAATTACTCTGCTGTGTAGGTGGTTTGTTTGCCAGTTTTCCTACCAGGGTACCATCCTTTTTAATTAAGGTTAGAATCTCAACTTCACCACCCACGTTATTACTGGTAAAGCCAATTGGTGACAGATCGTTTGTGCTTCTCCGGTCTACAATACCCGCGTTTAAGATCAGCCGGTCATTAAAGAACCGGAAGGATGCATTGGCCTCACTTAAAGACTTAATATTGATGTCAACAAAGTCCAGGTTAAGTGACGACAGCACATTGTTAAACTGGTTAAACAAGAGTTCTGTTGCCGTACTCGTTACACCAGAGGTAAGTTGTTTTCCCAAAGCTTCTTTTCCTGTTCCGGGAGCAAAACTGCGCCTGATAATTAAACTCAATGCCTGTAAGTTCCGGTTATTGTCGTCATTAAAATAAGCTTGCAAATCTTCTTTGACAGCAGGATTTGATGGGAAGAAGATATCGAGTTTAATATCCGGCTTTAATAAAGATCCCGTTAAGCCCATCTCAACTTCCGTTAAAACCCGCTCATTGGTGTTTGTGCCACCATCCCGGTTTGCTGCAGTATACAAATCACTTAAGCCAGCTCTTAAGGCGTAAATGGCTTTTAAATTGATCTGTGCGGTAGTCGGGTTTCCAGTCCACCGGATCGTACCGCCCTGTCTGATGGTAAATTTTTTATTGATGATCTCCTGTGCCGTAAAGTCAAAACTTCCGCTTTCAATGATGTAATCACCAGACATTTCAAAATCACCAAGACTATTGATATTCAGGGCAAGGTTTTTCGAATACCCTTTGCCGCTTAAGTTTCCAAGAGATGTAAATATATTGGCCGTACTGTTGGCATCCACTACCAGCTTTAAGCTCATGGTTAGTCCGTCAAAACTGGTTTGCTTTTTAACGTAACTTGCGGTATCCTTGCTTACAAATGTGATGAAGTCTTTAGTAGAAACCATCTCTGAGCTGTTAAGCGGTAAGTTGAACACTGTTCCCTTCTCGGTCTTCGCATCAATGTCAATGAACATCTTATTGGTAGGTCCTTTAAATTTAAAGGTACCACTACCGTAAGCTTTTCCAAAGTATAGCGCATTGTCTTTTTCTGTGGTGTTTAAGGCCATAAAATCCTTAGCTACAACCGTAATGTCAATGGTAGGTGTGCTGATCACATTCAGGTCTACCGTGCCATTGGCTACAGCCTCATTCCCGTCAACATCAACCAGTTTCAGGTCATCAATGCCGATAACGCTGTTCTCCACACTCACATCATCAGACAAGGTGTAAGCAGTTTTGAGATAATTGATGGTCATTTGTCCCTTATTAAAGGATAGATCACCATTGATCGCAGGTTTACTAAAAGGGCCATTGATCGTTAGATCAGCAGAGATCTGCCCTTTAAGATTGGATACCAGGGTTTTTACAAACGGTTCTAACACTGCAAGTTCACTATCGTCCAGCTTTACATTCAGGTCGATGAGTTTTTTAGTGAGATCGAGGTTTCCTGTCACTTTAAATGTTTCCTTATCGCCGGTTACAATCTGGGTAAAGATGTTAGCCAGGTTATTGCCGCGGTCATAGGAAGAAGTGTCGCTCAGTACACCGATATAAGTGTCATTAAAGCTTAGGGAATCAATTTTAAGGTTGTCAGAGATCCTTGGCGATTTCATGATGTCATATAATTTGGTTTCGCCATTGGCTTTTCCGGCCAGCTTTACACCAAGGGTTTTAACAAAAGGATTTAATGTGTTAAGATCAAATTCTTTAAATCCGACCAGCATCACATCTTTAGGATCGCTGGAAAGCACACCATCAATCGTCAGCAACTGATTTCCGTTGCTCAGATCGAAATTGCTGATCTCTGTTTTTCCTTCATGGAAACTAATCCGCACCTTCTCCTGGATCTTCCAGTCCTCACTGTTGATCTTAAGAATAGATGGCAAAATACTTACGCGCGCAGTGGTGTCACTGGCAAATTCGATCAGTCCGTTTAAATCCAGCTGATTGGCATCATCCGCATTTGATAACTTAACATTGAGCGATAAACTGTCGTTACGCAGGATGTTTGAGATGTTGACATTCTTAATGTAAAGACTGTCGTTCAGATCTACGCGGTCTGATGTGATAATAGCCTGAAGCTGGTTGGTAGACGTGTTTTCATCGACAATGATATTGTTGACGATCATGCCTTTATATTTCAGCTTTTTGACGAATCCGTTTAAGGTGGCGATGTTATTTTGCGAATCAAAATTGCCGACAAAGACCGCCTGATCCTCAATTTCCAATCCAGGAACCAGAAGTTCTGCCACAGGTTCGAATCGCTTGATCTTCAGGTCAAACTGAAAAGTTTGTTCTCCGAATGGTTTATTGTCTGTTTTAAGGGAAGGAATATACCGTTTAGCGAGGGCTTTATAGTAATCAGGAAGGGAGTTAAGGTCATACTGCCCTTTGATACTCGCATCAAGAATATCGGAATTAACCGTCAGGCTTCTTTCTTTGCCCGTTCCGCTGGCTTTGAGTTGTACAGAATCGATATTATAGATCCCTTTCACATTATCCAGTCTGATTTGCTGGATCAGCAGGTTACCCTGAATGTTATTTAGGTTGGTGCCTGAAAAGTTTGTGCTGAATGTGGCATCTATCTTCAATGAATCTTTATATAGCTTCAGTGTTCTTAACCGCGCATTTTTAATGGTGGCCTTAAAATTAAATACAGGCAATTTAGGATTTAAGTTCACACCCCCATCAAATACAAGCTGAACGTTCTTGTCATTGATCTTTAAGCTGCCATCAAAATATTTCTTGTTAAATGTTCCGTCAATCTTAACGTTTCGGTAACGGTATTTATTAAAGTCAATGTAATCAATATCACCATTAAGCTTTTCAGAAAGACTGTTAATTTCAGTTCCCCTGCCTTTTACATAAAGCGAGGCGGTTAGTCTTCCTAATGATTTTTCATTGATTAAAGCACCCAGATTAAAATCGTGGGTCTTTATATTTCCGGTATAAGAAGGTACGCCCTGCTTATCAATTTTCATATTTACATCCGATACCAAACGGCCCAATGCAGTTTTAAACTCCCCATAGGCAATGAAGTCATTTTGAAAACCAGTAAAGGAACCGTTAAAGTTGATGTTGCCGAATTTGCTGACAACAACAGGGATTAATTTTTTCTGTTTTCCGGTTACATTGGCTAAGAGCTCATCAAGATCTGTTTTGTTCGTTCCCGCCATTTCAATCTTAAGATCCATAAAGGTTTCGTTAAGATTTGGCAGGCCTTTAACAATAAAATCCCCTTTAATATAAGTTGCTTTCCCTGCCTGAATGGAGAGCTTCTTAGCCTTAAGGTTATTGACCAATCCTGATATTTTACCATCAATACCCAAATTTAAGTTCATGTTGCCAAGCTGGGGAGAGAAATAGGCTACGTCTTTTGAAGATAGAAAGCTATTTTTAAACTCTGCGTTCATGCGCACCTTATTGGTGTAATCGCTAAAGTCTTTGAAGCTATTGAAACGCATCTTAAAATAATCGGACAACCGGCTTCTGTTTGTAACCAGCATCAGTTTTTTTAACTCAATGCTATTGGTGTCAATCGTGGCAAAGGAGGTTAAGTTTTTCAGATAAAAACCACTTTTCTCTTTAAAGGTCAGGTTCTTGATGTCGGCCTGCAGCAGGTGATCAGTTGTATTGATCTGTTCAAAGATCCCATTCAAGTTCGTTAAACCAATGTCGTCAAAATTTACACCTTTAATAACAGTGTCTTTTTTAAAGTTCTTATATTTAAAACTGAGGTTATTGATGATAACCCGGTCAAAAGAGATCTCATAAGGTTTTTTAGTTGATTTAACCTTAGGCTTTCCGGAATCAAAGTAATTAATGATAAAGTCCAGGTTGGTGGTACTGTCCTTTAAAGCTTTTAAATAAAATGATCCGCGATTGATCTGTACGGTATTTACATCGATGATCCGGTTTTTTAACGAAAGTTGGTTCAGATCGACCATAAAAGCAGGCGTGCTTAATAAGGTATCTTTCTGCAGATCCAAAACGAGCAGGTCTTCAAATACTACAGACTTAAAAGGTTTGATATAAACGCTTTTAATAGAGATCGTTGTATGGAGTTCTTTCGATAGGTAGGCGGCGGCTTTTTTAGCAATAAATGTTTGAACTGGCTTAAACTGGAGTGAAAATACCAGTACGGCAACAAGTAATAACACTGATGCGACAATCCAAAGAAGTATTTTTAATAGTTTTTTAATAGTTTTGTAGCTTAATAATAATAAACGTGTCGGTAATCCTTGCTATAGAATCTTCTTGTGATGAAACTTCGGTTGCTATTTGTAACAACGGCAAAATTACAGCCAATGTTATTGCAAACCAAACAATTCACGAAAATTATGGTGGTGTCATCCCTGAATTAGCTTCAAGGGTACACCAGCAAAATATAGTACCTGTTATACAGCAAGCATTAATTGATGCTAAAGTTAACAAAAAAGAGCTGGATGCAGTTGCTTTTACGCGTGGTCCGGGATTATTAGGTTCTTTATTGGTCGGTGTATCTTTTGCCAAGTCATTTGCACTGGCTTTAGATCTGCCATTAATATCGGTTAATCATATGCATGCCCACATCCTGGCGCATTTTATTGATGATCCTAAACCATCATTTCCTTTTCTTTGTCTGACGGTTTCCGGAGGGCATACCCAGATTGTATTGGTAAAGGATTATTTTGATATGGAAATTGTGGGGGAGACGCTGGATGATGCTGCGGGTGAAGCTTTTGACAAGACGGCTAAAATATTGAATTTGCCGTATCCCGGAGGCCCGTTAATCGACAAGCATGCAAAGCTGGGTAATCCACTTGCATTTAAATTTGGAGAGCCTCAGATCAAAGATTTAAACTATAGTTTTAGCGGTTTAAAAACATCGATCTTATATTTTATAAGAAAGCAGGAACTGGAAAATCCAGATTTCATAATAGAGAACCTGGACGATATTTGTGCGTCTGTACAACATAGCATTGTTTATATTCTGCTGAATAAGGTGAAAAAAGCTGCAAAACAATACGGCATTAAAGACATTGCGATAGCAGGAGGAGTTTCTGCGAACAGTGGTTTACGGGCTGAGCTAACCAGACTGGCAGAAGAACTGGACTGGAAGGTATATATTCCGGCTTTTGAATATTGTACAGATAATGCGGCAATGATCGCTATTGCCGGATATCATAAATACTTAAAGAAGGATTTTGTGGGTCAGGATGTGTCACCTATGTCAAGGATGGAATTTTAATTAATATAATCAGAGGAAATTATGAGTGTAATGAGTTTTGTTTTTTTTGGGCTAATGCTGATCCCATTAATTATTTTCCTGGTGTGGATCATTAGAAAAGATAAAAAAAGAAATTATCTGGGGCTGTCTGTATTGGTATTTATGGCCATTATTGCGATTTATGCCATTGTTAAATTTGACAGTAAATTCATAGAGGCCAATTCATTGGTGCCTGCCAAGTCACAGGCTCCGAGTTACCGGTAATAAGAATCGGTAATATGTGATCATAAAAAAGCGGGGCAACCTGTTTAGATTGTCCCGCTCGCTTTATCTTGTATTGATTATAATTTCTCTTCTAATTTATCGCCGGTTACTTCAGCCCTGATCTTTGCCTCAATTTCTTCCGATAATTCAGGGTTGTCCATTAGCAATTGTTTAACGGCATCTCTTCCTTGTCCAAGCTTCGTATCTCCATAGGAAAACCATGATCCTGCTTTTTTGATGATGTTAAAGTCAACACCAAGGTCGATGATCTCACCAGTCTTAGAGATTCCTTCACCGAACATGATATCAAATTCAGCAATTCGGAAAGGTGGGGCAACTTTGTTTTTTACGATTTTAACTTTAACACGATTTCCGGATACTTCATCAGAATCTTTAATTTGTGAAGTCCTGCGGATATCTAAACGTACTGAAGCATAAAATTTCAACGCATTACCACCGGTTGTTGTTTCCGGGTTACCAAACATCACACCGATTTTTTCACGCAATTGGTTGATGAAGATACAGCAGCATCCGGTTTTAGCGATTGTTCCTGTTAGTTTACGCAGGGCTTGCGACATTAAGCGGGCTTGTAGTCCCATTTTAGAATCACCCATTTCTCCTTCAATCTCTGCTTTAGGAACCAGGGCTGCAACAGAGTCAATTACGATCACATCTATAGCACCGGAACGAATCAGGTTGTCTGCAATTTCAAGGGCCTGCTCACCGTTGTCTGGCTGTGAGATTAGCAGGTTGTCTACATCAACACCTAGCTTTTTAGCATATCCTTTATCAAAGGCATGTTCTGCGTCAATAAATGCAGCGATACCACCTTTTTTTTGTGCTTCAGCAATGATGTGTGTAGCTAAGGTTGTTTTACCTGATGATTCGGGGCCATATATTTCAATCACACGTCCTTTAGGTACACCGCCAATTCCTAAGGCAATATCCAGGCTGATAGATCCGGTAGAGATAGACTCAATAGGCTCAACAGCACTATCACCCAGTTTCATAACCGTTCCCTTACCATATGATTTTTCTAACTTATCTAATGTAAGTTGTAATGCTTTTAATTTGTCTGCGTTTGCGTTTGTGCTCATGTTCTTATATTCTGTTCGTAAAGATAAATCATCTGCGTTACTAAAAAAGATAATTTATGATCTGCTAATATTATTAGCAAATATATGTTAATATTTAATTTAAAACAACAAATAACAGATAATAATTTTATTTATAGTGCCGGATCACTAAATAAATTAGTTATTTTATTATTCTTTTGATAATACTTGCAAATGTTTGTGATTTCGCATATGCTGCATTTAGGCGATCTGGCCACGCAAACGTACCTTCCATGTAAGATTAGCCAATGGTGGGCTACATGGATGGTATGTTCAGGCAAATTTTTAACCAGTTCCTTCTCTACTGCAAGCGGTGTTTTACCACTACTCAGTCCAATCCGGTTAGAAACCCGGAAAACATGGGTGTCAACTGCCATAGCTGGAGCATTATAGATTACAGATGCAATTACATTTGCCGTTTTCCGCCCAACGCCAGGCATTTTCTGCAGTTGGTCAATGTCTGACGGCACCTCGTTATTAAATTCATGGAGCAGCATTGTGGCCATTCCAACCAGGTGTTTAGCCTTGTTGTTTGGATAGCTTACACTTCTGATGTAATCAAACACAATATCTGGCGTAACATCAGCCAGTGCTTTGGCATTTGGAAAACGCTGAAAAAGGGCAGGGGTTACCTGGTTGATCCGCTTATCTGTACATTGAGCAGATAAGATCACAGCCACGAGCAGTTGAAAAGGGTTGTTGTAATGCAGTTCCGTTTCGGCATTTGGCTGTTTAGCAGAGAAGTGAGACACAAAAAGTTTATACCTGTCTTTTTTAAGCATCTGCAAATATATATAAACATGGAAATAAAAAAGCCGTCAAAATATTGACGGCTTTAAATCATTTTTAAAATTACGTAAGGCACTCAACGCTCAGGTTCCTTTGAAGAAGATCTTAAAAGTTCTTAGTACTTTCAACGTTCTCAACGTTAACGTTGCTGACACTCTCAACGATCAACGCGCTCAACGTTTCTTAGCGATTAATGCTGGAATAAGCTAAGATCTTAGCAATGACATCGTCAGAAGGATCTTTAGCCAGCTGATCTAAATGCGGTCTCAGACTATCGTAGAACTGGACATCCTTTTTCTCAAGCTCGTTTGTTCCCGGAATATCAAGACCGGAATGCGCGTAATTTAATGGGTTAACAGAAGTAGAGGTTTTTATCATAAGCAATAAACATGTATTAGTTTTCCTAATTAACGATATTATTACTACTTTAGTTTAACCTACACAATAATTCTGTGTAACATTTTTTTTATATAAATCAGGATATTTCTTTAACCTTCATCATCTTACGAAGATTGCTCAATGCATAACGCATTCTACCCAGTGCCGTATTTATACTTACATCTGTTAAGTCTGCAATTTCTTTAAAACTCAGGTCTGCATAATGGCGCATGATCAGTACTTCTTTCTGGTCGTCTGGCAAAAGATGGATCATCGCCCTCAAATCTAAATGGGTCTGTTCCCTAAGCATGCGGTCCTCAGCACTTTCTTCATGAAACTGGAGCATGTCAAATACATCGGAACCATCCGCACTGATAATAGACGGAGCGCGTTTTTCCTTTCTAAAAAAGTCAATAACCAGGTTATGTGCAATACGCATCACCCAGGGAAGAAATTTACCTTCCTCGTTATATTTACCTGATCTCAATGTATTGATCACCTTAATCAATGCGTCCTGAAAAATATCTTCGGCCAGGTACTGATCTTTTACCAATAAATAAATGGAGGTATAGATCTTGGTCTTATGCCTGCGCAGAAGTTCTTCTAAAACGGATTCATTACCAGTGAGGTACATGGATACCAGTTCTTGATCATTATGTTCTTGTAATTTCATAGGAGTTCCCTAACTAAATTCCCTTGCTGTGTTGCTAAAAAAATACTTAGTAGTTGTTTGATTCGATATCGTTTCTCCTGTTAAGTTTAGATGGTGAATGGGTAAGTTGGTTTATTAGTTCAAAAGAACCATTTTTTTATTAGAATTCAATATAAAAAGTGTTAAAAAAAAATTAAAATTGATTCATTGCCTTATTTTTGCACTTCCTCAAAGAACGGCATATTCATTTTTTGAGGTATATTAGCAGTATTCTATCCAGAAAACAATGAATAACGAAATCGATAAAGATCCGCATAAACATATAATCATAAAGGGTGCCAGAGTTCACAATCTTAAAAATATTGATGTAGCGATACCAAAAAATCAGCTGGTAGTCATTACCGGTATGTCTGGTTCTGGCAAGTCCTCCCTGGCATTTGATACTTTATACGCAGAGGGCCAGCGCAGGTACGTTGAAAGTTTGTCATCTTATGCCCGTCAGTTTATGGGCCGGATGAATAAGCCGGACGTAGACTATATTAAAGGGATTGCCCCGGCCATTGCCATTGAGCAAAAGGTAATTACCTCCAATCCACGCTCTACCGTAGGTACCTCCACAGAGGTTTACGATTACCTGAAACTGCTGTTTTCCAGAATAGGCAAAACGTACTCGCCGGTTTCCGGAAAGGTGGTGAAGAAAGATACCGTGACTACCGTGGTTGATTTTATTACTTCACTCGGTGAAGACCGCGTGGCCACTATATTTTGCCCGCTGTTTCCGCACAACAACCGCTCAATAAAAGAAGAGCTTGCCGTATTGCTGCAGAAAGGGTTTTTACGGATCTCCTATAAAGATAAGATCGAAAAGATAGAGTCGATACTTGAAGATGCTGATTTTAAAGACTTTGAACTTCAGGATGAACATACGGTAAAGATCCTGATCGACCGTATTGTAGTTAATGAAGAAGAAGAAACCATCAGCCGCATGGCTGACTCGGCACAAACTGCTTTTTTTGAGGGAAAAGGAGACTGCTATGTGGAGCATGAAGGGAAGTTGACCCACTTTTGTGATCGCTTTGAACTGGATGGTATCCGCTTTGAAGAGCCTACTCCTAACTTCTTCAGTTTTAACAATCCATATGGCGCGTGTAAACGCTGTGAAGGTTATGGTAATGTGATCGGGATTGATGAAGACCTGGTAATTCCGGATAAGAGTAAAAGTATCTTTGACAATGCCATTGCACCATGGCGGGGAGAGAAGATGCGGGAATGGCTAAACCGGTTTGTTAAGGCATCTTCAAAATTTGATTTCCCGATTCACCGTTCTTACAATGAGCTTACAGAGAAAGAGCAGCGGTTGGTTTGGACCGGTAATAAATATTTCGAGGGACTGGATGCTTTCTTTAAGGAACTTGAAGAACAAACCTATAAGATCCAGTACCGGGTAATGCTTTCCCGTTATCGTGGTAAAACTTCCTGCCCGGATTGTAAAGGATCCAGGCTGCGTAAGGATGCTTCTTATGTGAAGATCAATGATCAGTCAATTATTGATGTCGTGCTGATGCCGCTTTCCGGCATCCTCAATTTCTTTAATAACCTGAACCTATCTAAGAACGATGAGAAGATAGCCAAACGTTTACTGGCAGAGATCAGTAATCGTGTGCTGTACCTGAACAATGTAGGTTTGGGCTACCTAACCCTAAACCGCCTTTCCAATACCTTGTCCGGCGGAGAATCCCAACGGATCAATCTGGCTACTTCCTTAGGAAGCAGTTTGGTAGGGTCTATTTACGTGCTGGATGAGCCAAGCATCGGATTGCACCCCCGTGATACCAATAAGCTGATCGAGGTGCTCCTGTCGCTTCGTAATGTGGGTAATACTGTTTTGGTGGTTGAGCATGAGGAAGAAATGATGAAAGCCGCAGATCACATCATTGATATAGGCCCTGAAGCCGGAACGCATGGCGGGAACCTCGTTTTTAGCGGTACCTATAAAGAAATCATAAAAGATAAAAAAAGCCTGACCGGCAGATACCTTTCCGGAGCAGAGAAAATAGAAATTCCCAACGCCCGCAGAACCTGGAAAGACCATGTGCTGATTAAAGGTGCACGAGAGAATAACCTGAAGAATATTGATGTGAAGTTTCCGCTTGGCGTATTTACTGTAGTTAGCGGGGTATCCGGTTCCGGAAAGACAAGCTTAATCAAAAAGATCCTGTATCCGGCGCTTCAGAAAGCAATTGGTAATTATGCAGGAGAGCAAACGGGTTCTTATGACGGTATATTTGGACATTATGAGCTGGTTAGCCAGGTGGAAATGGTTGATCAAAATCCGATAGGAAGATCATCAAGATCCAACCCGGTAACCTATGTAAAGGCTTGGGATGATGTGCGTGCCTTGTTCTCTGCGCTGCCGGCATCTAAAGCTGCTGGATTAAAACCTGCAGCATTTTCATTTAATGTGGAAGGCGGACGTTGTGATGTGTGCCAGGGTGAGGGAGAAGTGAAGATCGAAATGCAGTTCATGGCTGATATTTATCTGCCCTGTGAAACCTGCGGCGGACGAAGATTTAAACAGCAGGTACTTGATGTAACTTACCAGGATAAAAATGTAGCGGATATTCTGGACCTGACCATCGAAGAAGCTGTCGCTTTTTTCAAAAATGAAACAAAGATCTTAAACAAGCTTCAGCCTTTGGTTGATGTTGGATTGGGCTATGTTCATTTGGGGCAGTCGTCAAATACACTTTCTGGTGGTGAGGCCCAGCGGATCAAGCTTGCATCTTTTTTAATTAAAGGTAATAATGCCAATAAAACGATGTTCATCTTCGATGAGCCTACAACGGGTTTGCACTTCCACGATATTAAAAAGCTGCTGATTGCACTGAATACCTTAATTGAACAGGGAAACACCATTTTGGTGATTGAGCACAATATGGATATGATCAAATCTGCAGACTGGGTAATAGATATCGGTCCGGAGGGTGGTGATCAAGGTGGTCATGTGGTATTTGAAGGTACACCAGAAGATCTGGTTCACTCAAAAAAATCATATACTGCGAAGTATTTGAAAGCACATTTGAAATAATATTATCTTCGCACATGCTTTTATTAACCTTCTTCCTGGGTATCATCTTAAATATGGTTGGATATATCCCTCCAGGAAATATAAACCTGACCGTAGTTCAGATTACCATAACGCGCGGAATCCGGCAGGCACTATACTTTATTGGGGCTTTTGCATCCATAGAGATCCTGTTTACCTTTGGCGTAATGCGCTTTGTGCAGTGGCTTTCCAGCGAGATCAAATTGGGTGACGTGATCGACGTGGTCATGGTCTTAATGTTTGGGGTACTGGGTGTAATTACCTGGAGATCAAGAAAGGAAATGCCTAAGGCAGATTACTCGAAAAAAGACAGCATCCGGTACGGGATGTTATTGGGTGTCGTCAATCCCATGCAGATTCCATATTGGTTATTTGTAGGTACTTACCTGATCTCTCATGAGTGGATAGACATTGGATACCTGTCGATCTCTATATTTAGCATCGGTTCTGGTATTGGTGCCGCGCTGGCCTTGTATGGCTTTGCCCGCTTTGCTCAATATATTCAGGAGAAGTTTGCATTAAGCAGTTACCTGGTCAATAAAAGTATCGCTATTTTGTTCTTTATACTGTCCGCATACCACATCGGCAAAATAGTCTATATACATTTCATCAAATAAGCATATAAGGTATAAGAGGCCACCCGCAGTAAAAGCGATTTCTAATGTGCTAATTTTTAAGAAATTCCAGGTTCCAGATCTTTTCTGCCTTACGTCCGATGAGCCAGAATGATGCAGCCAGTACGCTAAAAAATAAAGCCTTGTGCCAGCTGTCCCAAAAATATTCAAAGTAACGCGTATACAGATTAATGAAAAGAAAGGTAATGCCAAATTCCCTTGCAATATCATCCCGGTATTTTAAGCCGGCAAAGATGCTGACGATGCAAGCGGATGCAGATAGTATTCCCCAGTAAAAAAGGCTAAGCTGTTTAATTGAATACCATTCTTCAAGTGTCCCAAAATTGCCGAATACCGAAAGCAGCCACAGGGAAACAAATAAATAGATCATTCCGCAGATGTAATTGGTCTGGTAAAAAATAACCAGTTTCTTATTGTTCTTAAAGATGAAAGAGACTGCAGTAACGATCAGCCCAAAAAATACAAAGCGGAGCGGATAGTTCATGCCGGCAAAATAATAGTTCCACCTGGATAGGTAACCGGTTTCTGTACCAAACCATGCACCAAGGGAGATCAGTACAAAGGCCCAGATGAGCCTCGACTTAAATACAAAAGCCAGAATGCCGTAAACAAATACCGAGAACAGGATGAGCAGCGAAAAATGGGAGCTCCCATTATCCAGGGATTTGCCCAGATAGGCAATTGCATTTGCGGTAAGCATCACCCCGCTAAAGACGAGGGCCTCATTGCTAAATACCTGGTTAGATTTTGATTTCTTTCTTTTAAATGCAAGGTAGTAGACTATAACCGCTGCAACAGCAGAAAGGATGCTGATCATCAGGTCTGATGCATCAAACAAGCTTTCCAGGTAGTGTAAAATCTTATTGTCGATCAATAGTGCACCTAATGAAATTACCCCGCAAGCCATAGCCACCCAGAATGAATATTGAGCCAGCCGGCGCCAGTCGAAACTTTTAGCCTCATAGCTGCTGCGCAATTTCTCTACGGTATCTTCAGACAACAGGTTTTCTTCCTGCCAGTGGTTCAGCATCTCATCTAAAAAATCACTTTTTTCCTGGTCTATCTTCATTGCTGTGAAAGCTGCTGTCTGTTAGAATAAATCAAATATCTAAATTACTTTAACAAATCCGGTACCTTTTTGTTATTGCCCACAATCCATACCACATCTTCATTCTCAAATATCAGGTTCGAATCCGGGTTTAGGATGCGCTCACCATTTCGTTCTATGCCAACTACAAGACCCTGGGTGGTTTCACGGATCCCTGAGTTGCGGATGGTCTGACCAAATACAGGTGAGCTGCTGTTGATGACGATCTTTTGCAGCGTCATGTCCTTTTTAGGAAACGATGCTTCTTTATGCTCATCAATGTTTCCCTGAAAAAGTTCTTTAATGGCAGCCAGCTGATCATCTGTTCCAATCACCAGCACCTTATCATGCGGATACAGGCGGTCTTCCCGTCCAGGTGTAGGGATCATGATGGTACCGCGTTCAATCAGTGCAATGTTAACCCCATAATTTTCTCTAACAGACAGTTCCATTAATGTTTTACCAACCAAGCTAGACTCCGGGGCCACCACAAGCTCTTCCAGGTGGGTATCCCAGGGTAAGATCTCCGGTTGTGCATTCTGTGCTTCGCGGGCATTTAAGTTCAGTAAAAAGCGCTTCTCCAGTTTATCGTAAAAAGCCTGCAGCTTTCTGGAGAAAACGATCATGCCTACAATGGTCAGCAGCAGGGCAATACCCGCAGCAACCCAGGTGTCAAAAAACTCGTACATTAAAAAGCCGACAAAGAAAACACCCAGCGCAACCCTGAAAAACTCGATAGAGATTAAAGGCCCCCGCGTATATTTCTTATTTAACCACAAATGGGCATAGGCTGTTTTCTGGATTCTCCGGATAGATAAAGCCCATAAAAATGGAGACATGAGGATGAAGGAGATCACCACACTGATGATGGTCCCATTCATGCCGTTCCCAATATTCTCCACTATAAATGGCTGTAAGAATCTTGATGCCAAAAATATCACCGCAATGATAATTACCGAGTGGATGATGGTATTAAAGGTGTACGCCCTAAGCAGCACTTTCCAGTCACTAAGCCGGGTTATGCCTTCTGTGCCTGTACTGTAACGGCCAATGGCATCCAGCCATCTTTTGGGTAAAATGCGGGTTAGCAGATTATAAAATGGCTCTGAAAGTTTGATCAGGTAAGGTGTAGTAAATGTAGTTATTGCGGCAGCAGCAACAGCAATGGGATATAGAAAGTCGCTGGTAACCTTTAAGGTAACACCAAGTGTGGCAATGATGAATGAGAACTCTCCAATCTGTGCCAAACTCATACCCGCCTGTACCGAAGTTTTTAAAGGCTGTCCGGCAAGTAACGCGCCGAGTACCGTAAATATAATTTTACCCAGGATGATAACCAGTGTGATCACAATGATCGGAAACGCATATTCTACCAGTACACCGGGATCAATCAGCATCCCTACTGAAACAAAGAATACGGCAGAGAACAGGTCTTTTACCGATTTGGTTAAATGTTCGATCCGTTCTGCCTGTGTTGTTTCTGCGAGGATAGAACCCATGATAAATGCACCAAGGGCGGGAGAGAAGCCTACCTGTACTGCCAGCAGTACCATGACCAGGCAGAGTGCAAGCGATACCACCAGCATGGTCTCATCATTCATCAGCTTTTTGGTTGCCTTTAAGAATGTAGGTACTAAGAATATACCGCCTAAAAACCAAAGGGTTAAAAAGAAACCGAGCTTAAGAATGGAAAACAGCATCTCTGTTCCTGCCGATTGCTGGCTAACAGCAAGGGTAGAAAAGAGCACCAGTAATAAGATGGCCACAAGATCTTCTACGATCAGTACACCAAAAACAAGGCCTGCAAATTTCTTATGTTTAATACCAAGTTCTTCAAATGCTTTGATGGTGATCATGGTGGATGAGATGGATAAAATACCACCGAGGAACAGACTGTCCATGTCTTTCCATCCCATGGCTTTACCAACAAAATATCCGGCAAGTATTAAGAAGCCAACTTTTACTATGGCGGTAATGGATGCGGAGCCGCCAACTTTAACCAGTTTCTTGAAACTGAATTCTAATCCCAAACTAAATAAAAGGAAGATCACACCAATCTCGCCCCAAATGGTAATGCTTTCGTGATCTTTAACAGAAGGCAGAAAATCGAGATAAGGTCCAACCAGTACACCCGCAAGAATATACCCCAAAACAAGCGGCTGTTTGATCTTTTTAAAAAGTAGTGTAACTACACCGGCAGCGGCAAGAATAAGTCCTAAATCAGAGATTAAAGTTGGTAAATGAATCATAGGCAAAATTGTGTTTTGCCGTAATATACAATAAAAAGGGCGTTTTTACGTATAAAAACCCATAAAAATTCTATAAAGATTGGTTTTTGAAGTAAGCAAGCGTTGCTTCTTTGTCTTTAAATAATTGTTCTTTTAAAGCTTCAAGCCCCGTAAATTTAACGTCATGCCGTAGAAATTCAAGGAAATTCATCTTGATGTTCTGTCCATAGATCTCCTGATCAAAATCGAAGATGTTTACCTCGATGTTTCGCGTCATCCCATTGATGGTAGGACGCTGTCCGATATAGGCCATGCCCTGAAAAGATGCGCCGTTTAATTCTACAGTTACCGCATAGATTCCGTCGGAAGGGATGAGTTTATAGGTCTCCTCAACAAATATGTTAGCCGTAGGGTAGCCGATGGTCCGGCCAATCTTGTCGCCTTTAATGACGCGACCGTAGATGGAAAAGTTGTAGCCCAGAAAACTTGCTGCCAGGGCAACTTCTCCATTTAATACCGCCTTACGGATCTTGGTAGAGCTTACCGCAACATCATTGATATCCTGTTCCGGAATTTCTTCAATTTTAAAGTCGCACTTCTTTGAAAATTCTATAAGATCATCCATACCGCCTTTCCGGTCTTTACCAAAACGGTGATCATAACCCACAATGATTTGCTTGATGCCTATGGTGTCAACGAGTATGTTTTTAATGTATTCTGAAGGGCTAAGATTAGAAAAGTCGCGGGTAAACGGAGTAATGATCAAATGGTCAACACCAAGACCAGCCAGGATCTTTGCCTTTTCATGAATGGTATTGATCATCTTCAGGTCCTGGTTCTCCGGGTCTATGATCAGCCGGGGATGAGGAAAAAAGGTAAGGATCACACTTTCTCCGCCATTGGCTTTCGCCAGTTCACACAAGCGCTTAATGATCTTTTGATGTCCGTAATGTACCCCATCAAAGGTACCAATGGTAGCAACGGCATTATTTAGTTTCTTAAACTCGGAAAGGTGATTGTATATCTTCATTAAATGTATCTCTCTATTAGCTGCTTAATGTAAAGCCTGGCGTTTAACCACGCCTCCTTTAATGTCAGCAATTTGTTGCTGTACAACAAAAGCATCCGGATCAATTTGTCTGATCTCCGATTGAAGCTTACTCATCTCCAGCTTGGTTACAACAGTATATAAAATGTCAATATCTTTTTTAATGCCATAACCACCTTCACCCTTATAAACGGTAACACCGCGCTTCATCTTGTCAGTAATGAATTGTTTAATCACATCATTTTTATCAGAGATGATGGTAACACCGGTATACTGCTCCAGTCCGTTAACCACAAAGTCTACGGTTTTCGACGCAGAAAGATAGGTAAGGATAGAATACATCGCCGTAACAATATCCAGGAAATAAGCAACCACACCAAAGATCAGCACATTCAATACCAATATGATGTTACCTACTGTAAGAATGCTGTTCCTGCTGATATATAAGGCAAGTACTTCAGTGCCGTCAATAACACAGCCGCCACGCATCGCCAAGCCGATGCCGCCACCTAAAAATAGTCCGCCAAAAACTGCAATCAGTAATTTATCGTGCGTTACCGGCTCAAAAGGAACCAGGAACAACATCAGCGCCAAAACAATAATTGCTATGGTTGTTTTAATTGCAAAGCCTTTCCCAATTTGTTTGTAGCCAAGCAGGATAAAGGGAATGTTGATTATAAGGATCAAATAGTAAAGTTCAAAACCGGTTAGCCGGCTGATCAATAAAGAAATGCCGGTTACGCCACCATCGATAAAGTCGTTGGGCATTAAGAAACTCTTTAAGCCAAAACAAGCAAATACAATTCCAAGGGTGATCAGCAGCAGATCTTTGAGATACCTTAAGCTATTGTTTTGAAGATGGGTTTGCATAACACTATTTGTTACGAAGATAGCTAACTAAATCTGATACCTCAAATGCATTTTCAAGCAAAAAGCTGCCGCTGCGTGTACGGGTAAGTTTGGACAGGTAAGCGCCATTATCCAGGTGCCTGCCAAAATCAGAGATCAGCGACCTGATGTATGTTCCTTTACTGCAAACGATTCTAAAGTCGACTTCAGGAAGCGCGATGCGGGTAATCTCGAATTCAGAAACCGTTACGTCACGCAACCGCAGTTCTGGTTCTTCTCCACGTCTGGCTTTAACATATAAGCGTTCTCCGTTTACTTTAACTGCAGAATGCGCCGGGGGATATTGCTGAATGCTGCCTTTAAAAGGAGCAGTGGCAGTGTAAATGGCTTCTTCAGTAATCCCATCTAACGGAAAGGTCTGGTCAATGGCCGTCTCTAAATCAAAAGAAGGGGTGGTGGCACCAAGTACCAGGGTTCCGGTATATTCTTTTTCTTCTGCCTGAAAGGTGTCTATTTGCTTGGTTAATTTTCCGGTACATAAGATCAATAGCCCTGTAGCCAGCGGATCTAATGTTCCGGCATGGCCAACCTTTAGCTTTAAAGGCTTTAGGGAATTCCTGATCTTACCAACTACATCAAAGCTGGTCCATTTATAGGGTTTGTTGATGAGTAGTAATTCTCCTTCAGCAAAATTAAATTCAGGAAATATTTTTGCAGGTATGGGTTCTTCAGATTCAGACATCTCTCGTTCTCGCTCAATTTCTTTTAGCACGTTTCTTTTTTCTTGTTATTACATCAATACCCGTATCAAGCCCGGCTTGAAAAAGCAACTCGCAGATAAATTCAACGATGCCTTCAGCCAGGGCAACCATTATAGTACGTTCATTTCAACACCCGAAAAGTAGAGTGCAAGGATAACCACACCAATTACAATCCGGTACCATCCGAAGATCCGGAAGCCGTGTTTGGATAAAAATCCGATGAAAGATTTAATGGCAATGATGGCAACAATGAACGCAACAACGTTTCCAAAAAGAAGGAATTTAACGTTCTCTGAATTCAACAGTTCATAACCATTCAGAAGTTTATATCCTGTAGCGGCGCACATGGTAGGTACAGCCAGGAAGAAAGAGAACTCAGCGGCAGCATTTCTGCTTAGCTTTTGCTGCATACCACCAATAATGGTTGCTGCACTTCTGCTCAATCCAGGGAAAACAATGGCAAGTACCTGGTAACAGCCAATCTTAAATGCAGTAAGGTTACTAATTTCAGCTTCATTGTTAATTTGGGGCTTTTTGAAAAACCGGTCTATAAACAACAAGACAATACCACCTAATAATAAAACGATTGCAATAAACCGGGGGTCGCCAAGCTTCTCATCAATAAAATCATTTAGAAGCTTTCCGAAGATCAATGCAGGAATAACTGCAATGATCAGCTTTACATAGAACTGCCATTTAGAAAAGTCGAAGAACTTTTTCCAATAAAGCACCACAACAGCTAAAATGGCACCTAACTGGATGGCCACTTCATATAACTTAACAAAGTCGTCATTGCCGATGCCCATAAAAGAACTGGCAATAACCATGTGGCCGGTTGACGATACCGGTAAAAATTCAGTCAAACCCTCTATTACAGCAAGAATAAAGGCTTGTAAATAATCCATGAATTACTATTTCTTTAAGATCGCATAAACGCCGAACCCAAATCCAAACAACACCACCATTGGAGCAAGTAAGGTCTTTCTGAAATCGTAAATATCAGTAGTGCCGATCATTAAAATAAAACCAAGTACAACGATCGCAATGCTGATCAGTAACAATTGGTAGTTCTTTTTAGTAAATACTAATTCTGTTTTTTCCTGGCTTGCAGGTGTAGTTCTTTTCTCTGCCATTATCTGTAAAGGTCGTAAATTTTTAAACGTAAATATTTGCTCACTGCAAATGAGGTACTGATGGCAGTAATAAAGATGCCGATACCCACTAAACCAAGTAGAACGATACCAAATTCAGTATAGTTCCTTAAGATCACAATCTCAGGAATTTCTTTCTGGGCATAATATAAAAGACCCAATAATATTAAAATGGCAATAAATGCTGCAATAAGTCCGTGTAAAGCGGCAAGCAGGATAAATGGCTTGCGGATAAAGTTGCGTGTAGCACCAACAAGCTGCATGCTTTTGATCAGGAAACGCTGAGAATAAATGGCCAGCCTGATCGTATTGTTGATAAGTGCCACAGAGATGATCAGTAAGATGGCAGCAAAGCCTAAAATGATCAGGCCAATGGTATTGATATTTTTATTCACCATATCGATCAGTGAACTTTGATAGATTACCTCTTTAACCACTGGGTTTTTGGCGATGCTGGTTTTTAGATCTTCAATACCTTTATTGTTCGCATAATCTGCCTTCAAGTACACATCAACAGTAGAAAGCAGCGGGTTGTATCCTAAAAAGTTAACAAAATCTTCACCAAGGTCTTTGGTTAGGTTTCTTGCTGCCATCTCCTTATTTACATATTGGGTTTGTTTGATTGCAGGATTGGCATTCAGTTCTTTTTGGAACTGCAATACATCGGTTTCTTTTGCGCCCTCATCTACAATGATATTCAACACAATATTTTCTTTCACGTAGTTGGAAAGGTTCTTTGCATGAACAAGTATCAACCCCAGCATGCCCAGCATTAGTAAAACCAATGCAATACTGAAGATTGTAGAAATATAAATGGTTTTAGTCTTTTTAGAAGCATCGCTCACTTCAAATTCTTCCATGTATTTATCTTTATGTTTTGCGAAAATAAAAAAATATACCCAACAAATTTAAATTATATGCCTTTTATCGGTTAATCGCAGTAAAACCATATAACGAAATTTAGAGAAAATTAGTTTGGGCGACTTAAAATTAAGGATTTCTGCATGAAAACCTGCTTAGTTTTCTATAGTTTTGGAAGGTATTTATGTCTGAAAAAATAAATTATAACGCGTATATTTTCATTTTCTTAAAATGGATCTTGCTGTTGCTTATTGTGGGTATTGCTGCGGGCACGTTATCAGCCATTTTTTTAACGGCACTAAATTGGGCAACCACATTCAGGGAGGCACACATCCGCATCATTTATTTATTGCCTGTAGCTGGTTTGCTTACCGGGCTTTTGTATCATTATTTGGGTAATGACGTGGAGCGCGGCAATAACCTTGTGCTGGATACCATTCACAATCCCGGTAACGTGATCCCATTTAAAATGGCACCGCTGGTGTTACTGGGAACGATCATTACCCATTTATTCGGAGGCTCGGCCGGTCGGGAAGGAACAGCGCTGCAGATGTCTGCTGCAGCAGCAGATCAACTGCACAGGCCTTTTAAACTGACTAAACAAGAACGCACCATCCTATTGATTGCCGGTTTAAGCGCTGGCTTTGCATCTGTATTTGGTACGCCTGTGGCAGGTGCGATCTTTGGGCTTGAGGTTTTGCTGATGGGCAGGATCCTATACAAAGCAATTGTTCCTGCAATTGCGGCTGCTTTTATCGCAGCAGGCGTGACTGAACTGTGGGGCGTTGGCCATACCCATTATGCGATTACGGAGATCCCGGTAATCTCGTTTCAGGGGATAGGCATATCTGTATTGGCCGGGATTGCCTTCGGACTGGCTGCAGTTGCATTTGTGCAGTTTACCCATCTGTTTGGCAAAGTGTTTAAAGCGATAAAGTACGCGCCCCTCAGGCCATTTGCAGGTGGCATGCTGGTTGTTGTCCTGGTGATGCTATTGGGCACCTATAAATACATCGGACTGGGAATTCCTGTAATCGTCGATTCTTTTCTGCATTATTCTGCGCCTGAGGACTTTGCTTTAAAGATGCTGTTAACCGCAGTGACAATTGGTGCGGGCTTTAAAGGCGGAGAGGTAACGCCATTGTTTTTTATCGGGGCAACGCTGGGCAGTGCCTTATCTATCTGGCTTCCATTACCCATCAGCCTGCTTGCCGGAATGGGCTTTGTAGCCGTTTTTGCCGGGGCATCTAAAACACCGGTAGCCTGCTGCGTAATGGCATTGGAGCTATTTGGCATTTCTTGTGGTATTTATGTGATTGTTGCCTGTACCGTGTCTTACCTCATTTCCGGCTCACATAACATCTATAATCCGGCAGAAAATAAAACCCCTAAGCACTTTTTAATCAAACAGTTTCTATAACAGCCTTTATTTAGTTATTTTCGCCCCCTATATAAAGGAAATGTTGTAATGGATTACCAATTTAAAGAAATAGAACAAAAGTGGCAGAAAATTTGGGCTCAAAACCAAACGTTTAAAGCCGATACAGATACCTCAAAACCTAAGTTTTATGTGCTGGACATGTTCCCTTACCCATCCGGGGCAGGCTTGCATGTGGGTCATCCGCTGGGTTACATCGCTTCTGATATATTTTCAAGATACAAAAGGTTAAAGGGTTTTAATGTACTGCATCCAATGGGATACGATTCCTTTGGACTGCCAGCAGAGCAGTATGCGATACAAACCGGTCAGCACCCGGCATTAACTACAGAAACCAATATCAATACCTACAGACGCCAGCTGGATAAGATCGGGTTTTCATTTGACTGGAGCAGGGAAGTCCGCACCAGTGATCCTTCTTATTATAAATGGACCCAATGGATCTTTATGCAGCTGTTCAATTCCTGGTACAACCTGGAAAATGACCGCGCAGAAGACATCACCACCTTAATTGAGAAATTTAATGCCTCGGGCAGTGCCGATGTTAAGGCGGTATGTGATGAAGATATTAAGTCTTTCATGCCGTCAGACTGGGCTACCATGACCCCGGAAGAAAAACAGGAAGAACTGTTAAAATACCGCCTAACCTATTTGAGGGAAAGCACGGTGAACTGGTGCCCTGCACTCGGAACTGTACTTGCCAACGATGAGGTAAAGGATGGATATTCTGAGCGTGGCGGTCATCCCGTTGAGCAGAAGAAAATGATGCAGTGGAGCATGCGCATCTCTGCTTATGCTGAGCGTTTACTGCAAGGCTTAAATACGATAGACTGGCCAGAGCCAGTTAAAGAAATGCAGCGCAACTGGATTGGTAAGAGTGTAGGCGCGAGCGTACGGTTCCCGATAGAGAATGCACCGGCATCGTTTGACAACTACATTGAAGTATTTACCACAAGGGTAGACACCATATTTGGCGTTTCTTACCTGGTGCTTGCTCCAGAGCATGAAATGGTTTCGGTGTTGACCACGCCTGCTCAAAAGGAATCAGTAGAGACCTACATTACGCAGACAAAGAAGAAATCTGAGCTGGACCGCATGGCGGATACAAAAACAGTTTCGGGTGCCTTTACCGGTAGCTATGTCATTAACCCGGTTAGTGGTGAACGTGTTCAGCTGTGGATTGCAGACTATGTGCTTGCCGGATATGGAACTGGTGCGGTAATGGGCGTACCAAGCGGTGACCAGCGCGACTGGTTATTTGCAAAGCACTTCAACTTGCCAATTGTACAGATCCTTGATGCGCAAAAAGAAATAGATGTTCAGGCTGATGCCACTAAGGAAGGTACCTACATTAATTCCGGATTTATTAACGGAATGACCTATGCAGAGGCTATCCCCACATTAAACAATTGGCTTGCAGAAAAAGGAGCGGGTAAGGCAAAGATCAATTACCGCATGCGTGATGCCATTTTTGGCCGCCAGCGTTATTGGGGAGAACCCATCCCGGTTTATTTTAAGAACGGACTTCCATACCTGATCAAAGAAGAGGAGCTTCCCTTAATGCTTCCTGAAATTGATAAATATTTGCCTACAGAAACCGGCGAGCCGCCATTGGGCAGGGCTGAAGACTGGAGTTATGAAGATCAGTATGAATATGAACTGAGCACCATGCCGGGCTGGGCAGGATCTAGCTGGTATTGGTACCGCTATATGGATGCGCAGAACGATGGCAGTTTTGCTTCTAAAGAAGCCATTGAATATTGGAAAGATGTAGATCTGTACATTGGTGGCTCAGAACATGCAACCGGACATTTGCTGTACAGCCGTTTCTGGAACAAGTTCTTAAAAGATCTGGGTTATGTGCAGGAAGAAGAACCGTTCAAAAAGCTGATTAACCAGGGAATGATCCAGGGCAGGAGTAACTTTGTTTACCGTGTGGTTGACGAAAATGGAAAAGGTACCAACACTTTGGTGTCTCAGGGCTTAAAGAAAGATTATAAAACTTCAGCATTGCATGTTGATGTAAATATTGTTGAAAATGAGGTCCTGGATATTGCAAAGTTCAAGCTATTCAGACCAGAATTTGCAGATGCCGAATTTATCCTGGAGAACGGCAAATACATTTGTGGTGTCGAGGTAGAGAAAATGTCTAAATCTAAGTTTAACGTTGTAAACCCGGATATACTGATCGAAAACTACGGTGCAGATACGCTGCGCATGTATGAAATGTTCTTAGGACCGCTGGAACAAAGTAAGCCTTGGAATACAAACGGCATTGAAGGTGTATTTAAATTCCTTCGTAAGTTCTGGAGGTTGTTCCATAACGATACATGGGTATTTAATGTCAGTGATTCTGTTCCTTCAAAAGCAGAATTAAAGGCACTGCATAAGATCATTAAAAAAGTTCAGGACGATATTGACCGCTTTTCATTCAATACTTCTGTATCGAGCTTCATGATCGCGGTTAATGAGCTTACCGATCTGAAATGTAAGAACAGGCAGGTATTGGAAGATTTGGTAGTTGTACTTTCTTCCTATGCACCGCACATTTGTGAGGAACTATGGGCGCAGCTTGGGCATGAAGAAGGAAGCTTGTCTTATGCTAAATACCCCGAGTTTAACCCGGCCTATTTAGTAGAAGATGAGTTTAGTTACCCAATCTCTGTAAATGGTAAAACACGCTTAAATTTAAACTTAAGCCTGTCACTGGACGTTAAAGCAATTGAAGATGCAGTAATGGCTGATGAGCAGGTTCAAAAATACCTGGATGGTAAAACGCCAAAGAAAGTGATCGTAGTAAAAGGACGTATTGTTAACATCGTACTTTAAATTTAAAATAAAGTACCTGATCGCGTACTGCTAAGTTACGGTCAGGTACTGTAAATAACTTTGCTGTCTGTGTGCTATAATTTTGCCTTTAAACTGCTGTTCTATTGCTCTGAGCAAAAGGATACCAAAACAATAGCAAAAGGGTAGCAAAAGAAAAGCAAAAGGAATTGGCTTACCAATGTCATGTCTTATCCTAAATAGGCTATACCTTTTGCCTAATTAATTTTGAATTGACTATGCATGCTGTCCTATACTGGAATACGTTTACGTATTGTATCCGGTGGCTATATAATTTAACCGATAAAAAGACGCGTTTCACCGACTCTTGTTCGCAGGTGGTCATCATTCTATAGTTCCAGGCTGTAACAAAATATACCTTGCGTAGACTAATGGAAGAAATACAAATTATATGAAAAAAACTATACTATTTATATTGGCTTTTGGGTTCGTATTTAGTGCGCAGGCACAATTCCCTTTAGGGGGCGCAGTGCAAAAACCAAAAGTAACAGGTAGGATCACCGCAGTGATCTTAGACTCTTTAACTAAAAAACCGATTGATTACGCCAGTGTCTCTTTATTAAAAGAAAAAGACAACAAATCAGTTAACGGGGCAGTATCTGACGAAAGAGGAAAAGTATCCTTGCAGAATGTTACACCTGATCAGTACAAGATGTCTATTGGGTTTATGGGATACAAATCAAGGATCATATCAGTGAAAACTACTCCTGAGAAACCAGATCTGAATGCCGGCACCATTTACCTTAGTCCTACAGAAAGTACGCTTAAAGAAGTAGCCATTGTTGGTGCGCAGGCTTTGATTGAAAATAAAGTAGATAAGCTGGTTTACAACGCTGAAGCAGATGCAACCAACGCCGGTGGCGATGCAACAGATGTGATGCGTAAAGTACCGATGCTTTCTGTAGACATGAACGGTAACGTTCAGCTTCGCGGAAGTGCAGTACGGATACTGATCAATGGCAAGCCATCTGGTACCATGGCAAACAGCGTGGCTGATGCGTTAAAGATGATCCCTGCAGAGCAGATCAAAAGTGTAGAAGTGATTACCAGCCCTTCTGCAAAATACGATGCAGAAGGATCAGGCGGGATCATCAACATCATCACTAAAAAGAAGACCGCAGAAGGAACCAGCGGAAGCATCAATGCTACAGCAGGAACACGGTCCAATAATGGAGCTTTTAATTTTAATGTTAAAACAGGCCGTTTGGCTGTAACCACAAGCCTGGGTGTAAATCATGCCTATCCGCAAAAATCCAATGTAGTGCTGTTTAACAGCTCTGTAATCAATGGGGTTACCAATACGGTTTCTCAAAACGGATATTCAGACTGGTCCAGGGTTGGATACAATGGCAGTGTGGGTTTGGATTATGACATCAATGGTTATAACAACATCAGCTCAACCGTTAAGTTAAACCGGTTCTCTAACGGAGGTCCCGGAACTAACGACATCCTGGTAAACCAAGTCCTTTCTCAGAACATTAGGGATAATGACATGAGCTTTAACAATATGGACTGGAATGTTGATTACCGCAAAACAAGCAAAAAAGAAGGAGAAGAATTCAGCATTTCCGCACAGCTGTCTACCGGCAGGAACGAGAGTGAATTTACAAATCGCTTTTTAACAGCCGGCGTTCCCGAAATTGTGCAGTTTAGGGACAATACCGGAAAAAATAATGAGTACACGCTGCAAGCAGACTATACCTACCCGTTTAGTAAGACAACAACGCTTGAAACTGGGTTAAAGGGGATAGTAAGGAACATTGTAAGTGATTACGATCTAAATGCCGAAGACTTTGATTACGATCAGAATGTGGCTTCGGCATATGGGGTTATAGGCTTTAAGTTAACACCAAAGATCACTGCAAAGGCAGGGCTAAGGGCAGAATATACAATGATCGATGGAATGGCTGGTAATACCCAGGGCTTCAATAATGATTATTTTAACCTATTCCCAAGTTTGATCGTCTCGCAAACCTTAAAAGGGATGACTACAATCAAGCTGAGTTATAACCGCAGGGTACAGCGCCCAAGTTTATTTTATCTGAACCCGTTCAGGAATGAAAGTGACATTTATAACCCATTAGAGGGTAATCCGAAACTGTCACCCGAGTTAACCGATAATATCGAATTTGGCTATTCTACGTTCATTAAAGGATCGGTGATCAATGCATCTGTATTTTATAGAAGCACACAGGATGTGATCGAAAGTTCGATCAATCCGGTTACCGAAAATGGGGTTAATAAAAACCTCACCACCTATATCAACGTAGGCACCAGCCAGTCGTACGGATTCAATCTGTTTGGATCATACAATCCGAAACCAAAATGGACGTTGATGAGTAATTTTGGATTGAATACTTATGAAGTTAATAACGCCGCCAATAACATCAGTACCGGAACATTGTTAAATTATACCATTTATGCACGTTCTGCCTATGCATTTTCTGGCGGGTGGAATACGGAACTTTGGGGAGTGATCAACTCACCAAAACGTACATTCCAAGGTAAAACAGATGCCATGTATTTTTATGGAGGAGCAGTAAAAAAAGAAATATTCAATAAAACGGCAACCATTGGCTTGAATGTATTGAACCCGTTCAGCAGGGATCTGAACATCAAAACGAATAACAGTACAGCTACCTCAGTGCAGCGAACAGATATTCATTACCCATTGCGCTCATTTGGATTAAACTTCAGCTATAAATTTGGTAAACTGAAGTTTACAGAGAAGAAAACAATCAAAAATGACGACTTGAAAAAAGAAGACCAGGGTGGAATGGGTGGTGGCGTTCAGCAGCAGAAATAAATAGCCTGTAGTTCCGGTACTGCCGGAACTACTTCTTTTTAACTGTTTTAAGGATCATCAGGTTTTGCGCATTTATGGCATATCCGCTAATGTTATTTTGGGTCATAACGATAGACTGGTCATAAAAAATAGGAACAATGTTCGCATATTCTAAAACCATCCGGTCCATTTTCTGATACAGCAGGTAGCGTTGTTCATCATTGCTGATGAAATAACTCTGTTCAAACAGCCGGTCAAAGTCTTTGTTAAAGTAGGCAGTATAATTCGGGCCATTAGGAACTTTGTTCTTCGAATAGAACATGGCCATGTAATTCTCTCCATCCGGATAATCGGCAATCCAGGAGCCCCTGAAGAAATTTACTTCATTTTTAGACATGAGGTCGCGTAAACTCGCACTCGGGCTGGCATCTACCTTAACATTCATGCCTATGGCATGAAGTTCACCCTGTATAAACTCAATCAGATCTTTGTAAGTAGTTGATGTGCTCAGTGTAACCATGGGCATTCCTTTTCCATTAGGAAAGCCGGCTTCTGCCAGTAAGCGCGCAGCTTTTTTGGGATCATAGTGATAGCCTTTTACCGCACTGCTGTCATACCCGGGCATACCTTCCGGGATAAAGCCCGATGTTGCAGGGATACCTACTCCGTTTCTCAGGTATTTGATGAGCTTTGGCTTATCAATCGCGTAGTTGATTGCCTGTCTTACCTTTTTATATTTTAGCGGTGAGTTCTTTACAATGGCTTTGGAGCTGTCTACCATGATGCCAACATATTCCGTACACAGGTAAGGGCTTTTGCGAATATTAAACTTGCCCTTGTATTTGGTGGTCATTTTTCCGCTCTTGGTTAAAATATCATCCCGGTAACTGCCATCAACCTTGTCAAAGAAATCGAGTTCTTTTTTTAAGAAGTTCATAAATGCACTTTGCTTGTCACTGATGAATGTCACTTTAACTGCATCCAGAAAGGGCAGGCGCTGGTTGTCCTGCTTTTCCCAGTAGTTTTCATTTTTTAGCAACACCAGGATCTCATCTTCTTTCCAATGCTTAAATTTAAACGGACCGGTGCCGATTGGATTGCTGCGGAAATCTTTGCCGTAATGTTCCACAATCTCTTTAGGCACCACAGAACAGTATTGGGTAGTGAGCAGCTTCATAAACGCAGGAAAAGGTTTGATCAGGTGCACCTGGAATGTGGTGTCGTTAATCGCTTTGAAATTCTCGATGCCGGTAGCTTTGTCGCTAAAGATCCATCCCCCGGATGATGCTACTTTTGGATCTATTAAACGATAAAAGCTGTATACAAAATCAGCAGCGATAACCTTTCTTCCTTTTCCGTTTTTAAAGAGGGGGTGGTTGTGAAAGTAAACATCGTTGCGCAGAATAAAGGTGTAGGTTAGCCCATCAGCAGAGTTCTGCCAGCTTTTGGCAATACAAGGCATAATATTCAGGTCGCTGTCAATTTGTACCAGGCCGTTAAAGATCTGGTTGATCATCCACATTGCGTTTTGATTGCGTGCAAAAGCCGGATCCAGAGAGGTCAGGTTGTCGTTCAGGTTCATGTTGAACACTTTCTTGCCGTTGTCTGAAGAAGTACTTCCGCAGGATACAGTAAGGGCGATCAGCAGGCCGCAAAAAATATTGATTATAATACGATGCATCAGCTAAGGAATACTAATTTTGCACCAAATTAGTAAATAAATCAATATGTCTTTTTTAAATGCGGTTATAAATAAGGTGGAAGACGAAGCACAGCGTGAAATGCTTCAGGATCGGGTAGATATAATTCAGCATAAGATCAAGTTTATGGATAAGGTTACTGTTGCCTGTCTGGATACTAAGAACACATTAGACTGGAGCCTGGAAGGATTGGTTAATGATGCAGGTGGTATCTTACAAAGTGACGTGATGAATGCCAGGGTGGTTATCTATATGGAAGAAGATATGGGTATGCTGCAGCTTATGGGCGTGGTACCGTCACTCCTCCGGCCGGAATGGCCTTCAGTAGAATATAGCCGGGTTTACTTATGGGATGACGCTGCTCTTTTAGCAGGTGATGCTGCTGTAGCGGTAGAGGCTCTGGAAGATCTTGCTGAAATGCTGTACCCCGGATATTTTGTTTTTGGTAATGAAGGAAAAACCTGGATGAGTTTTAAAACGCAATAAACTTATCCATCTGCTCACTGGTAAACTTAACCGTATCTTCTTTAAACAGTGATCCGTTTTCATCCAGTTCCACTTTGATGGATGAGATGTGGATCCTTAGCGGCAGTACATTTAAATGCAGGTAACTGCAAACGCCGCCAAAATGATCTACCCCACGGATGTTGCCGTATTTGCCGGATGAAAGACCAACGAGAGCGGCTTTCTTGTCATAAAAACTTTCCGGAAAATTACACGCATCAATAAAAGTTTTAAGCACACCAGGGAAGCTGCCGTTATACTCCGGGATCAGGAAGATAAATTTTTTGGTCTTGCGGATAAGTTCCTGGATGCCTTCAAATTCCGGACTTCTCTTTCCATACAGGTCAGATACAATTAACGAATCAGGAAGATCCTCTAAACTGAAAAGGTTAGCATTTAAGCCTTTTGATGCCAGTGTATCCTGATAATATTTGGCAACTTTCAGCGTATTACTTAGAGGTCTGTTGGTGCCGGATATGATAGTTACCATGTAAAAATTGTTAATAAGATGTGTAAAACACTTATGGCTTTACTACCGATTTTATCATTTAGTTTGTATCTTAGCTACTCTTTTAAAAATGCCTGAAACAGCACAAAAATAGCATTTTTTATAGATTTACACCGAGAAAAATACGCCTTAACAGAACAATTCTAATTATTAATAAGATAAATGAGTAAAATTATCGCATTGGCAAATCAGAAGGGTGGTGTAGGTAAAACTACTTCATCAATCAACTTAGCTGCAAGTCTGGCCGTTCTTGAGTATAGAACCTTATTGGTTGATGCAGATCCTCAGGCAAATTCTACTTCCGGAATTGGCTTCGATCCAAGAAGCATAAAAAATAGCATATACGAATGCATTATCAATGATATTGAACCTTCGGAAGCTATTCAGAAAACGGAAACCCCAAACCTTGATCTTCTTCCTGCGCACATTGATTTAGTTGGTGCAGAAATTGAGATGATCAACCTGAATAACCGGGAGTATAAGATGAAGGCCGTTCTGGAAAAGGTAAAAGACCAGTATGACTTTATCATTGTGGACTGTTCTCCATCCTTAGGTTTAATTACGATCAACGCATTGACTGCCGCTGATTCTGTAATTATCCCGGTACAATGCGAATATTTTGCATTGGAAGGACTTGGTAAACTTCTAAATACAATTAAAATTGTTCAAAACCGTTTAAACCCTGAACTGGAGATTGAAGGGATCCTCCTTACCATGTATGACGTTCGTTTACGTTTGTCTAACCAGGTAGTAGAAGAAGTGAAAACGCACTTCCAGGAATTGGTGTTTGATACCATCATTCAGCGAAATACCCGTTTAAGTGAGGCGCCAAGCTATGGTGTATCGGTAATTATGCACGATGCAAACTGTAAGGGAGCGATAAATTATTTGAACCTGGCGCGTGAGATCGTTCGTAAAAACGGATTGGTTACCGAAGTTCAGGACGAAACTATAGCGATTATATAAACGATATTAATGACATCTTTTCAGCGAAAAACAGGTTTAGGTAGAGGATTAAGTGCGCTTTTGGATGACACAGAGGCTACCCATCCACCCAAGAACGGAGTAAACCCGGTAAGTGAAACCAGGCAAGAGGGAAGCAATAGCAATGCAATTGGCCACATCAATATCAGTGATATCGAAACCAATCCCTATCAGCCGCGTACCGAATTTGATCAGGTAGCTCTAAATGAACTCTCAGAGTCCATCCGGGTTCAGGGATTGATACAGCCAATTACAGTTAGAAAGCAGTCAGAAGGTAAATACCAGCTGATTTCCGGAGAGCGTCGTTTAAGGGCCTCCAAACTTGCCGGTCTAACAGAAATACCTGCTTACATACGCAATGCCAATGATCAGCAAATGCTTGAAATGGCGCTTATTGAAAACATCCAGCGTGAAAACCTAAATGCCATTGAGGTTGCATTAAGCTTTCAGCGGATGCTCGATGAATGCAGCCTTAAACAGGAACAGCTTGGTGAACGAGTTGGTAAAAACAGGTCTACTGTTACAAATTACCTCCGCCTGTTGAAATTACCACCTGCCATTCAGATTTCTATTCGTGACCAGAAGATCTCTATGGGCCATGCCCGTGCACTGATTAATGTAGATCAGGTAGAAAAACAGCTTTTTATACATGACGAAATTATTGACAAAGGTCTTTCCGTTCGTAAAGTAGAAGAACTGGTTCGAAGCATCAATAGTGTTCAGGTAAAGCCTAAACCAGCTAAACAACCTGCAGCAGCATCGTTTGAATATCAAAAACTGCAACGTGACCTGGCCTCTAAGTTTTCTACTAAAGTTAAACTGAAAGTAGGAGAGAATGGCAAAGGTGCAATTGAGATCCCTTTTGTATCTGAAGACGACCTTAGTCGTATTTTAGAACTATTAGATTGGTAATGAACAAATTTTTACTGGTATCGGGATTGTTGTTCTTTATGGCGTTAACAGTAAATGCCCAGGAGCCTGTCCGCACAAAAAGGGACAGCACAACCAGAAAAGCAAGAGTCGATACCTTAAAAGAGCCGGCTTACGTCAATGTAGGTCGTATTGAGGGTAGAAAAGCTTTGTTCAGGTCAATGATCGTTCCTGGTCTTGGCCAGATTCAAAGCGGACCAAACCTGTATAGACTTGCTAAAGTTGCGGGGATCTATACCGGAGCTACCCTGCTCACCTTATCCTACATTGATAACAATAAGATGTATCATGTGTACTATGATGAGTTAAAAGACCGGGCAGATAATGTAGATGGTAAACCTTCTGAGACCAGCCCCTACAAGTCTATTTCTGACGCAAGTTTAATCACTGCCAGAGATACCTACCGGAGAAATAAAGAAGTGGTCATCTTCTCTTATGTCGGTCTTTACCTGTTAAACATATTGGATGCCTATGTTGATGCCCGCCTAAAATATTGGAGCGTTGACGAAGATCTTACCTTTAAGGTATCTCCGGATCTGATCCAAACCAATAAAATGTATGGCTTTAATACGATAAGGCCAGGTGTAAGAATTACCCTTCAATTTTAATCAGTTAAATATAACAAGCGCTTTGCGGCTTCAAAAAAAAGATATATGAAAATAGCATTACTCGGTTATGGCAAAATGGGACAAATTGTGGAACGTTTTGCGGTAGATAGAGGACATGAAATTGTCTTAAAGATCAGTGTTGACAATAGAGCAGATCTAACTACAGCCAATTTGCGTAAAGCAGATGTAGCTATAGATTTTAGTGCGCCAGATGCAGCCATAGATAATATTTATGCATGTTTCGATGCCAATCTTCCAGTTGTTGTGGGCACTACCGGCTGGTATGGTCAGCTTCAGGAGGTCAAGAATGAGTGCCTTGTGCGTAACAATACCCTGCTTTATGGATCAAACTTTAGTATAGGCGTTAACATCTTCTTTCACATGAATAAGGTGCTCGCAAAACTAATGAACAATTTTCCGGCCTATGAAGTGCAGGTTGAAGAGATTCACCACACGCAGAAATTAGATGCACCAAGTGGTACAGCTATGACAGTTGCAGAAGGGATCATTGAAAATCTGGACCGGAAAATAGAATGGGTAAACGAATTGGTAGGAACGCCATTCGATGACGTATTAAAAAAAGAACAGCTGCTGATCGAATCGCACAGAATTGAAAATATACCAGGTACACATACCGTGGTTTACAGTTCGGAAGTAGATGAGATTGAGTTTAAGCATACGGCCCACAATCGTTCAGGCTTTGCCTTAGGAGCAGTAGTGGCGGCAGAATGGCTTGAAAATAAACAAGGTTTTTATAATATAACCGATATATTTGATTTTAAATAACGAATACATATATGAATTGGAAATTCTGGCAAAAAAATAAAGCTGCCAAGCCCCAAAAGAAAAAGTCTAAAACCAGGGAATGGGTAGATGCCATTTTGTTTGCAGTGATTGCTGCTACAATAATCAGGGTATTTTTCATTGAGGCATACACCATTCCAACCGCTTCTATGGAAAAATCCCTGTTGATCGGAGATTTCCTGTTTGTAAGTAAGGTGAACTACGGACCACGGATTCCAATGACTCCTGTTGCATTTCCTTTTGCCCATCATACCATGCCATTGACAGGAACAAAAGCATATTGGGAAGGCGTACAATGGAAATACCGCAGATTACCGGGATTTTCAGATATCAAGAATAATGATGTGGTTGTTTTCAATTACCCGCAAGGTGATACCGTTGCTCTTGAAGCCCAGGATACAGACTATTACAGACTGGTACGTGGCTTGGGATGGAAATACGTAAACAGCTCATACACCATTATCAGCCGTCCGGTTGATAAGCGTGAAAATTACATCAAAAGATGTATCGGCATTGCAGGGGACGTAATCAGCATGAAAAATGGCCTTGTCTACGTGAACGGAAAAGCAGAGAAACTGAAAAATACAGGGCAGATAACTTATGAGGTGGTATTTAAAACCAATGAGGTTAATTTTTCTGTGTTTGAAGATATGGGCTTTAATGTATCAGAAGATATTAAAATGGATCCCAACAGCTCCGTTTACTCCTTTAACGGAACTGAAGAAATGATGGCTGAGGTTAAAAAGCTTGACTTCGTCCAATCGGTTAAAGAAAGTGTTCAGACACCGGGAGTGCCGGAAGGTGATGTTTTTCCTTTTGATAAGAACAGGAAATGGAATGCTGATAACTTCGGGCCAATTGCTATTCCTAAAAAAGGATGGACCGTTCAACTGGATAGTGTAACTATGCCCTTGTATGAAAGGAGTATCAGGATCTATGAAGGTAATCAAGTAGAACGTTCAGGAACAGGTTGGTTAATCAATGGAAAACCAGCTACCAGCTATACGTTTAAAATGGATTATTACTGGATGATGGGTGATAACAGGCACAACTCACTGGATTCACGCTATTGGGGGTTTGTACCGGAAGATCATATCGTTGGTAAAGCACTGTTCATCTGGATGAGCTACGATACCAATGCGTCGTTCTTCAGCAAAATACGCTGGAACAGGTTATTGAGAGGCATAAAATAAGGATCAACAGGATATAAAAATCCCCCGTATGCAAATCAGCTGATTTGTATACGGGGGATTTTTTATTGGAACCCAAAATTCCAGGCAGCATTTAGTGCGGCAAAAGTTCTCGGCGAATCCGTCCAGAATTCAAAACGGAAACCGAAGTCGAAAGCTGATTTCTTATAAGGGAACTCAAATCCAATACCGGGTGTGATGATAAAACTTTTTATATCACCATCAGTTTTTGGATAAGCATAGCCCGCATCCCCATGAAGATAGACTGCATCAGATACGTAATATCTTGCTCCAACTTTAACAGGAACAAATGAAGGATCAAATGTGTTAACCTTTTTTTTATTTTCCAGGGTATAGAAGCTGTAATAACTTACTGTGGAAGTTAGACTAAGCTTTGTAAGTATAGGAACCTGGATATTTAAAGAACCTCCGTATCCAACCTCTTTTCTCGCGACGATAACATCGGGTCCTAAACCAATTTTGGCTCTGTGAATAGATGGGAGACGTTGCTGAGCATTAACCTGGTCAAGAGCCACAGCAGACAGTAAAATAACAAGTAGTAATTTTCTTTTCATAAATGGGAATTGCGCTGAATAAACAGCACAAGATACCAGAAAATTACTAAGATAGCTGACTAATTTAACCGGGAGATTCCTAATTTATCAGCAAGTTCATTTAAGTCATGAACTACCGCATCAATCAAAGGGATTCCTGCTGTTCTGCGTTCTTGTTCAAACGCATATTCCGGCTCTCCGGGAATAATAACCTGCTTATCCGGATCAACGGTTTTGGCCTGTTTAAAGCGCTCAATCCAGTTGTCCAGATGGTCTTTAAACTCCTGTGCAGGGCGGAAACCATCTACACGCATGGCACCGAAAAAATGTCCGATACCGGCACCAACAGGATCTGATGGGGGCTCCAGGAAAGATACAAATGGCGGAACCCATGGTCCGTAATTGGCACCTGAAAGTACGGCAGAAAGAATGTCTACTGTCGCACTTAAACCGTAACCTTTGTGACTGCCATGATCCTTATCGCTGCCTAAGGGAAGTAAAGAACCACCTTCTTTTAACTGGTGCGGGTTGGTAGACGTGTTGCCGTCTTTATCCTGTGCCCATCCTTCAGGTATGGGCAGGTTTGCACGCTGTGCAATTTCGAGTTTACCATTTGCTGCTGCGGCTGTTGCCATATCTACCACTACTGGCGGATACTTTCCTGCAGGGAATGCGTAGCACATCGGATTGGTACCCAATAAGCGCTCATTTGCGTAGGTAGGGGCTACCAGCGGACTTGCATTGGTCATGCTGATGCCGATCATTTCCTGCTCAACAGCCAGTAACGCATGGTATCCGGCAATTCCAAAGTGATTGGAGTTTCTTACTGCTACCCAGCCTGTACCATAAAGCTTTGCTTTCTCAATGGCAATCTTCATGGCAAAAGGAGCAACAACCAATCCCAGGCCGCCATCTCCATCAACCGTAGCTGTGGTCGCCGTTTCATACACTACTTTAATTACCGGGGTAGCATTAATACGTTCTTTTTCCCATAAACGAATGTAACCGCTCAAACGGGCTACACCATGAGAATCAATGCCTCTCAGGTCAGACCGAAGCAACACATCAGCAGCCAGTTGAGCATCTGCGGTTGTGCATCCCATTTTAAGAAATACATTTTCTGTAAATTCCCGGAGTTTTTCTTCTGTAAAGGTGTAAAAGGTCATTGGATATTATGCAAACAGAACGGTGAACTGATGGTCTAAGGGTTTAAAGGTTTTGATCAGTGAATCGATAAAATCGTCACCATACAAAACGAACATAGGTGCAATGTTTAATACGCGCTCCTGTAATACTCCTGTCGGGAACAACTTTTCTTTCAGGTTTTCGATTTGGGATAAAGAAGTTTCATGCTTGCGCTTTTCAGCCCTCAGCATTTTTTTCTCCAGATTGGTAATGAGTTTTAAAGCCTTGATCTTAGCTCCCTCAGCAGACTGAGAAAGGGTTTTGTCAATTTTGTAGGCATTTAGCTTGATTTGGTCAAAAGTTGCCCGTATGGCTCTTTCTTCATCATCAAGGGTAAGCTGCAAATTGACATGGGCTTTGATCCAGTCGACCTTTAAGGTTTCAGTATCGCTAAAAATGTTTTTATGGCTGATGCCCAGGATCTGCATCCGGTCTACACTTCTTTTGTCGATGACCAGCGCAGAATTACGGAGTAGCAGTACCGGAAAATCTACGCCATAATGGTCGAAATTTGCTTTTAACTGCAGCCAGTAGGTTACTTCTGCACCTCCGCCAATATAAGCAAGGTTGGGTAGGATTACCTCCTGGTACAATGGCCTCATCACCACATTCGGACTAAACCTTTCCGGGAAATCGCTAACCTCTTTTTGGAGCGCATCAGGTGTAAACTGAATTTCAGAATTCATCACCTTAAAAATACCATCTTCTTTAACAATGCGTTCCCTTAACTGGTCGGCCATGTAAAAGAAATTGATCTCTCTAGGGTTTACCTGAGGCTTGTAGCCGAGTTGTTCCAGGGCGGTATCACTCTTGCTAATGTGGTTAAAACTATTTTCCTGGGTGATGTCCTGATGAATGATTGCGGCGAACTGTTTTTTCAGGGCAGCATCATCGGCATCAACGCATAGTAAACCGAAACGTCCAAAAAGGGCGTCGACCAGTTCACGTGTAGCATCACTTAATTTCTGATTATTGGAATAGGCATGATCAACCATTTTAGAGAAATCCATACCATTTTCGCTGATACCAAGATAGCCTTTGTAAGCAGTTAACACTTCTTCCAGGTCTTTGGTATCCAGTCTGCCGGTAGCGCCAGATGCCTCCTTGTTCCAGGTTAGCCTTTTGTCTTCTACCTTAACGTGATTGATCTCTTCAAAGTCGTGATCTTCTGTAGCCATCCAGTATACCGGTACAAAGTTGTATTCCGGGAATTTCTGTTTAAGCTCAGTTGCCAGGTTAATTGCAGTAACGATCTTATAGATAAAATAAAGCGGACCGGTAAAGATATTCAGCTGGTGACCAGTAGTGATCGTAAACGTTTTGGAATCGGTCAGCAGGTTGATGTTCTGTTCAACCAGGCTGCTTTTCTGTATCGGTTCATATTGTCTTTTCAGCGTATCTGCCAACACGTTCCTGTCGCCATTGAATTGACGGTTGGAGATCGCTTCAGCAAAGCCGCTTAGATCCGGACTGTATTTGTAAAATGCTTTAAGTTGTTCTTTGCCACCGATGTAATCGAGTACGGCTGACGAAAAAGCATTCGTTTCTTTATAAGTGATGTAATTGGCCTGCATTGGATGCGAATTTAAGTTAATAAACTACAATTCATATTTTCAAGCCGTTATTTTACAATCTGTCCATACAGATCGAAATCTTCTGCACGGTCAATTTTAACCTGTACAAAGCTTCCATTTGCGGCATAACCGGTAGTAGCATCAATCAGAACCTCGTTGTCAACTTCCGGAGAGTCAAATTCCGTACGTCCAATAAAGAAATCACCTTCTTTCCGATCAATCAGTACCTTAAAGGTTTTGTCAACTTTTTCCTGGTTAATTTCAAAAGAGATCCCTTGCTGTATTTCCATAATGGCATCTACGCGTTCCTGTTTTACCTCATCAGGAACATCATCAACGAGGATATGGGCATGGGTTTTTTCTTCATGAGAATAGGTAAAGCAGCCCAGTCTGTCGAAACGGGTTTCTTCAACCCAGTTCATCATTTCTTCAAAATCTTCTTCTGTTTCTCCGGGATATCCGCAAATCAATGTAGTACGCATAGCTATGCCTGGTACTTTATCTCTGATCTGGTTTACAATGTCTATGGTTTTTTGTTTGTTAATACCGCGGCGCATTGATTTGAGCATATTATCTGTAATGTGCTGTAAAGGCATATCCAGGTACTTGCAGATATTCTCGCGTTCGTTCATGGCATCTAAAATTTCCATCGGGAAACCAGAAGGGTAGGCATATTGAAGCCTGATCCACTCGATACCTTTCACGTCAGAGATCCTCCGCAGCAATTCATCAAGATTACGTTTTCCGTAAATATCCAGACCGTAATAGGTTAAATCCTGTGCAATAAGGATCAGTTCCTTCGTTCCGTTGGCTGCTAGTATTTTTGCCTCATTTACAAGTTCATTCATGTCACGGGATACGTGTTTACCACGCATCAGCGGAATGGCACAAAAGGAGCAGGGGCGGTTACAGCCTTCTGCAATTTTGAAATAGGCAAAATGAGAAGGGGTAGTCAGTAAGCGTTCACCGATCAGTTCATGCTTATAGTTTGCACCCAGGGAATGCAATAGGTTGTTTAAATCATTGGTGCCAAAAAAAGCATCTACATTGGTAATTTCGGCTTCCAGCTCTGGTTTATAGCGCTCTGATAAGCATCCGGTTACAATGACCTTTCCTACTTTTCCTGCGTCTTTTAGCTGACTGTATTGTAAAATGGTATCTATAGATTCCTGTTTTGCGTTGTCAATAAATCCACAGGTATTGATCACTACAATATCGTCTTTACCAATCTGGTTAGATTCATGGACTACATCCAAACTGTTACCACGTAATTGGCCCATTAAAACTTCAGAATCGTATGTGTTTTTAGAGCAGCCTAAAGTGATGACATTAATTTTAGGTTTTTTTACAGGTATTATTTTGGATATTGTTTTTGTATTCATGTTTTATTAATCAGTATTATTTAAATAAGCCATCGACAAAAGCTTTTTTGTCAAACAGCTGAAGGTCGTTCATGCTTTCGCCAACGCCAATATATTTTACCGGGATCTTAAATTGATCAGAAATTCCGATCACCACGCCACCTTTAGCCGTACCATCAAGTTTGGTAATGGCCAGTGCATTCACATCAGTAGCTTCGGTAAATTGTTTGCATTGCTCAAATGCATTCTGACCGGTAGAACCGTCCAGAACAAGCAGTATTTCATGAGGGGCACCAGGTACCACCTTCTGCATCACATTTTTAATTTTACCAAGCTCGTTCATTAAGCCCACTTTATTGTGTAAGCGTCCGGCAGTATCAATGATCACCACGTCTTCGCCATTTGCAACGGCAGATTGGAGGGTATCAAACGCAACCGAAGCGGGATCAGAACCCATGGCCTGTGCAACCACACGAACACCAACACGCTCAGCCCAAAGTCTGATCTGTTCCACAGCAGCAGCACGAAACGTGTCGGCAGCACCCAGAACAACTTTAAGGTTCTCCGATTTAAGTTTATGGGCAAGCTTACCAATGGTTGTCGTTTTACCCACACCATTAACGCCTACAACCATGATCACATACGGCTTATGATCACCATATTCAAAACTGCGGAAGTCGTTGCTGTTATTCTCTGAAAGCAGGAGTTGGATCTCATCGCGCAGCAGCAGGTTCAACTCAGAAGTAGAAAGGTATTTGTCTTTGGCAACACGTTCCTGGATGCGCTCAATAATCTTTAATGTGGTACTTACCCCAACGTCAGAAGTCACTAAAACCTCTTCCAGGTTATCAAGAACATCATCATCTACTGTAGATTTTCCTGCTACAGCCTTGGTGAGCTTACTTAAAAAACCAGCTTTAGTTTTCTCAAGACCTTTGTTTAGAGCTTCCTGCGCTTCGGGTGCAGTTTCCTTTTTTTTAAAAAAATCAAATAAACCCATAATCATGTATAACAAAACAAAAAAAGCCCTCCCAGAATAAAGGGACGGCTTTAATATGATTAAATATTAAAATTATTTTTTAGATGCAATAGCATCTTGAACGTGATCGTTGTGAACAATAACTTCTTTGAAAGAATAAGCACCTTTAGGTGATTTAGTCATTGTAATAACTTTCGAATACTCTTTTCCTTTTCCCGTTTTCAGGGTTGCAACTACCTTTTTTGCCATGATCTAAATAGAATTGGATTTAGTTATATACTAAATGTATTACTTAATTTCTTTGTGAACCGTTACTTTTCTCAATACCGGGTTGAATTTTTTCAATTCCAAACGCTCAGTAGTGTTTTTACGGTTTTTAGTTGTGATATATCTGGACATACCAGCAACGCCACTGGTTTTATGTTCAGTACACTCTAGAATAACTTGTACCCTGTTACCTTTTTTTGCCATTTCTTTATTGTTACGGTTGATTCACATCAACCAATTTTTCTACAAATACCCTTTTTTCATGAAGCGGTTAATCGCTTCTGTAATACCAATTTTATTGATGGTTTTGATAGCTGAAGTAGATACTTTCAGTGTTATCCAACGATCCTCATCAGGAATATAAAATTTCTGAAGTTGTAAGTTGGGATAAAACTTACGCTTAGTTTTAACGTTTGAGTGAGAAACATTAAAACCTGTCATTGCCATTTTTCCGGTTAGATCACAAACTCTAGACATGCCTTTAAATATATGTTAATTATTCTTCGCTTAATTTTTTTAAGAGTGTGCAAATATCAATAAAATATTTGTAATCATCAAGTAGCTGCCTAAAATAATTTCAATTAATTATCAGCACGTTCCATTCAAATGGACAATACCGGATCAAATGGATGCCGAATGTGAACAAATTAACCCTTTAAATGCAGTAGCCTCTCCAGCTTTTCAATATTGCATATCGAAACTATTTTCTATAAGTTTGAGTTTTAGTCAGTGAAATCAACCAGATATGCAGATAAAGTCAATAGAAGAGTACCATAAAACCTATAAACAGAGTGTAGAACAGCCCGAAGAATTCTGGGCAGGGATAGCCGATAAATTTCTATGGCGTAAAAAATGGGATAAAGTGCTTTCCTGGAATTTTACTGAACCCAATATCAAATGGTTTGAAGGGGCTAAACTGAATATTACAGAAAATTGCCTGGACAGGCACCTTGCAGAAAATGGAGATAAACCGGCGATTATCTGGGAATCCAATGATCCTGAGAAACCAAGCGTGACATTAAGCTACAAAATCCTGCATGAGCAAGTTTGCCGTTTTGCAAATGTATTGAAGAAGAACGGGGTAATTAAGGGAGACAGGATCTGTATTTACATGCCAATGGTACCTGAACTTGCTGTTGCGGTTTTAGCTTGTGCACGTATCGGTGCAGTGCATTCAGTGATCTTTGGGGGCTTTTCTGCTAAGTCTATTGCAGACCGGATCAATGATTCTGCCTGCAAGCTGGTAATTACAGCGGATGGTTCTTTCCGGGGTAACAAGCAAATTCAACTCAAAGAAGTGATTGACGATGCATTGATCGGCTGCCCAACTGTAGAGAAGGTAATCGTACTTACCCATACCCGTACGCCAGTTTCTATGCTTAAAGGCCGCGACCTGTGGTTTGAAGATGAAATTAAGCTGGTTGATACCGATTGTCCGGCTGAAGAAATGGATGCTGAAGATATGCTGTTTATCCTATATACTTCAGGCTCTACCGGTAAACCTAAAGGGGTAGTGCATACGGTTGGTGGCTATATGGTCTATGCCGGTTATACGTTTTCAAATGTATTTAACTATCAGCCTGATGAAGTGTTTTTCTGCACAGCCGATATTGGCTGGATCACCGGGCATTCGTATATCGTGTATGGTCCTTTATCACAAGGAGCCACTACGCTGATGTTTGAAGGGATTCCAACCTATCCAACACCATCCAGACTATGGGAAGTGATTGAAAAGCATAAAGTAAATATTTTATATACCGCACCAACGGCGATACGATCGCTGATGAGCTTTGGTACTGATCCGGTTCAGGGATCGGATCTGAGCAGCCTCCGGGTATTGGGCTCTGTTGGTGAACCGATCAATGAAGAAGCATGGCATTGGTTTGACGAAGAGATCGGGAAAAAGAAATCTCCGATTGTAGATACCTGGTGGCAAACAGAAACGGGTGGGATCATGATCTCACCAATTGCGTTTGTAACGCCGCTTAAGCCCTCCTCCGCCACGCTTCCATTGCCTGGGGTACAACCTATTCTGGTGGACGAGCAAGGCAACGAGATTGAAGGAAACGGCGTAAACGGGAACCTTTGCATCCGCTTTCCATGGCCTGGAATGCTCCGCACCACCTATGGAGATCATGAAAGGTGTAAACAAACATATTTTTCTGCCTATCCCAACCTGTATTTTACAGGTGACGGATGTATGCGCGATGAAGATGGTTATTATAAGATTACAGGACGCGTTGATGATGTAATCAATGTATCCGGACACCGGATTGGTACTGCCGAGGTAGAAAATGCAATCAATATGCATGCAGGTGTTATCGAAAGTGCTGTTGTAGGGTATCCGCATGATGTGAAAGGACAAGGGATCTATGCTTTTGTAATCTACCCCAAGTTACACAGCGAAGAGGAGCTGACAAAGAAAGATATTCTTCAAACAGTAACCCGCGTTATTGGGGCAATTGCGAAACCGGATAAGATCGTGTTCGTTTCGGGATTGCCTAAAACCCGTTCCGGTAAGATCATGCGCCGCATCTTGCGGAAAATAGCAGAAGGGGATACCGCAAACCTGGGTGATACCAGTACCCTGCTCGATCCTGCCATTGTAGACGAGATCATTGAAAAAACAAAAAAATAAAACATTCATATGCTGTTCCTGTTTATCAATAACATAACCGATTGTAAAACATAAAATATCATATCATGGATAAGTTAGAATTAAAAGGAAAATGGAATGAGATCAAAGGAAAAGTAAAACAAGCATATGGTGATTTAACCGACGATGATCTTAAGCATGAGGAGGGACAGGATGATGAGTTACTGGGAAGATTACAACAGAAAACAGGGAAGACCCGCGATGAGCTGGTAACCTGGATTAAAAGTCTATAATCAAAAAGAGCTGCTTAATTAAGCAGCTCTTTTTGATTGGTTCTATATGGTTATTTCGCCTTAACTTCAAATGATTGCTGGCCATACAGCACATCTTTATCCGTAATGCCCTGAACAATGATCCTGAACCTTCCAATCAGGTCACTGGTATAGAAGGTCATTTCTTCTTGTTTCTTGTTCAATACTTTGGCATGGTTCCAGTAAATTGTTGATACCGTTGCTGGCTCTACCGGATCAGCGTAATCATTCATGTAAAATTCCTTCTTGGTATAAATGCCATTGATCGAGGTGATATAGCTTTTGTTTTCTATTTCGCAATCCTTGTAAATGATGCTGGAATTGCTAATGCCACTTTTGTAGCGTCTGCCAGCTATGGGTTGGGTATTTTCAAAATGACCATAATGGTTGGGGCAATTCAATATATTATAGCGGCACACATAGTCCCCGCATTTATTGGCTCCCCGTTTTGAACTGAACATATATTCTTCCTGATGTCCCGATGTGATCTTTACTTCCATCAGACGGATCACTTTTTCATTTCCTTTAATAGATAGTTCATTGTTGTCCTGCACAGCAGATGGTACGCCAGCATGATCAACATGGAATAAATGCGTATAATTTTTATTTAATGCAATATAAGGATCGTTGGTCTCTACTTCATAACCAGCGTCTGCACCGCCATCAGGAAGTACATGGATCTTTTTTCCATATTCAATCATGAGTGCTTCTTTATCTGGTATTAGAACACCAGTTTGATCCGTTTCTAAAATTGCTAGACCGTTATCTTTTAAAAAGCTGACATTAGCAACCTTTTTAAGTGGTTTGCCAGATCTTTTTAACGCAATTTTAAAGTCTAAAGGATCATAGTCTTTTACTGGATTGGTCGCAGAGGCTTCATTCTGCCAGGTATATTTTCTCCAGCCCTTAACCATCAGCATATCCTCAAGGTAGCGGCTGTCTTCAAAGCCACGGCCATTCATATCAAGAGGTAAAGTACTCAGTTCACTGTTCAGGTACAGATAACTTTCAATGTCTGTATTCAGTTTGGCCGACATGCGGTTATCCTGTACACAGGCAATGGAAACCAGGCCAATCGTGTCTGCATCGCCGAGCTTAAGCTTTAGCGTTACTTTTTGGCGCTGACCATAACTTTGCTGATCGGTAGAGATGCTGATCTTTTTTTCTGGCGCGTAGTGTGCAAAGATCATTCGTTCTGCCAATGGGCGACCCAGGCTGTCCAATATCGTAATGGTTTTAAGTCCGGCAGGAACTTCCGTTAATGGTATTTTTAGAACTCTGCCGCTGATGTTTACATTTACATTTGTACTTAAATAAGATTCTCTGGTGTCTTTTAGGTTGATGCTTACTTTTTGGGGCAACTTGCTTCTCAATACAATCCGTACCGTATCTTTAACCACCGCATTTTTTATAAATAGTGCCAGGCCGCCATCAATAGGTTCAGGAACCTGGTATGTGCTGTCCGTAAATGCAGAGTGCATTAGCTTTACGGTATATTTAGTGCTCTTTTTTGGGATCACAATAAATTTACCCATTCCATAGGCATTGGTTTCTATGGTATCTATAATCTTATCATTTTCATACAACTTGGCTTTCAGGCTAACCATGCTGGCCTGAGGGTCTTTAACCTCCCACGCAAGGTAACATGGAACACCTTCAATCAGGTTTCCGCCTTCCGGATAAAAACTTACAGAAGCCCTTCTTTTGCTTACCGGTATCGGGATATTTATAAAACTGCTGTCCTTGCCATAAGTTACTTTGGCATACACATTCGGATCTGCAAGGTCAGGCTGTTCATCAATAGTAAAGACCAGCTCACCAGACACGTTGGTCTTGGTTTTTTTATAGATGTTTCCGTATTTGTACGTGACATCAACAGGCTTTGGTAAGAACCGGGCATCTTTGGTTGTTACGGTTAAGGAGAGCTGATTGGGTGAATTGTCCTTTTTGCCGGCGTTAAGCAGTTTGATACTCGCATTAAATGCAGGGTCAATATTTGTTTTTATTATAATGGGCTGCAGGAACAGCGCATCAGGAATGCCTTTTCTTACCCGGTTGGTACTGGCTTGTAAGTGATAATTTCCGGCAACCAGTGAATCTGGTAATACCATACATCCCAGGGATATGCCATTTACCATTAAATATTTATCCTGTTTAATGACTGCGCTGTCAATATCCCGGACAAGTGCAACAGAGAGCACCCCATGTTTGCTGTTTTCTTCCGGGTTTCCTTTCAGCAGGTACCCGGTAAACCAGATGGTTTCATTGTTGGTGTAAATGGTCTTGTCATAATGAACAAAGAGGGTTGGAGCGGAACTGCTTGACTGAGCTTTGGCGGATAGCGTGACACCTAAAAACAGAATGAAGCAGCGTGTAAATAATTTAGAAAGTTTCAGCATATTACGTGATCAATAATTTATGGTTAAATTACAACTTATTTTCTTTAACCTCAAAATCGTGTTGACCAAAAATTACGTCCCTATCCGTAATGCCTTGTACTACGATCCTGAATTTGCCCGGAATGTCACCGGTATAAAAGATAATTTCCTTTTCTTTAGCACTCATAACCGTCCCGGCATTCCAGTATAAGGTAGACACCAATGCTGGTTCCAGAGGATCAGCAAAATCATTGACATAAAATTCCTTTTTAGTATAAACCCCATCAATGATGGAAAGAAAACTATTTTTTTCACAGGCTTTATACACGACCAATTGATTAGTCCCGTCCTCTTTATATGTTCTTCCTGCCACAGGAAGTGTGTTGTGGCCATCCCAGGTATGATTACGGCAGTTTAAAATGTTATAAAGGCATACATAATCGCCGCAAGCATTCGGGCCCTTAAATACAGGGACTTCATTTCCGGAAATCATAACTTCCCTTAACCGGATTGCTTTTTCATTCGATTTCAGTGCAAGCTCATTGTTATTATAAACAGCAGCAGGAAGTTCATTGTGCGCTACCTTAAATAATTTAGCATACTGCTTATTGAGTTTTACGTAGGGATCATTCACTTCCATATTGTAATTGCCCTGATTTTTTGCTGTTGCAACCAGGAACATTTTCTTGCCATATTCAAGTGTAAGAATTTCATTACTTAAAGTCATTGTACCCAGGCTGTCTGTTTGCAGGATGCCCATGCCTTTTTCTTTTAAATAACTAACGTCAATTGGTTTCTTTAGTGTTTTGTCAAATTTTTTAAAGGCAACATGGAAAGCAAGTGAGTCGTAACCAGCATTTTGCCAGGTATATTTTCTCCACCCTTTAACCAGGAGTACATTTTCAAGATAAGGCTTGTCTTCAAAAGGCCTGCCCGCAGCACCAATGGGCAAAGTGCCCAATTCACTGTTTAAATAAACATAGCTTTCAATATCCGTACTAAATTTCATAAGCATCCGGTTATCCTGAACACAGGCAATGGATACCATACCTAAAGTGTCCTGCTCATTTAATTTTAGTTTTAAAGTGACCTTTTCGCGCCGGTTATAAGCCTGCTGGTCTGTTGAAACAATAATCTTTTGTTGAGTATTATAATGCGCAAAGAACATACGCTCAGCCAGGGGCCGGTTCAGGCTATCGGAGAACGTTATGGTTTTAAGTCCTTTAGTTACATCGTTCAATGGGATCTTTAGGATTCTTCCGTTTTTACTGATCTTAACATCTGTACTCAGAAAGGTACTATCTGCATCTTTAATTTGTAATCCCAGCGTCTGTGCAATCTTACTTCTTAGAATTACCGTGAGCGTATCGCTTGTAACCGCATTTTTTACCTGGATACCAATGCCATCACTAACAATTGCCGGTAAATAATATGTACTGTCTGCAAAAGCTGTATGGCTCAGTTTAACTGAATAATTCATGCTTTTTTTTGGGTTCAGCATAAATTTGCCAATGCCATAAGCGTTGCTTTCAATGGTGTTTATAGGTTTGTCATTTTCATAAAGTGTAGCTTTCAGGTCAACGGTAGCCCCTTGCTGGTCTCTAACTTCCCAGGCTATAAATCCGGGAACTTCATCCACCAGTTGACCCCCCTCCGGGTAAAATTTAACCAAAGCCTTTCGTTTAGTTACCGGGATAGGCATATTTATAAAGCTGCTGTCTTTGCCATATTTTATTTTGGCGTAAACATTCGGGTCTGCAAGGTCTGCCTGTTCATCGAGCGAAAACAGCAATTCTCCGGAGGTGTTTGTTTTTGCGTTCTTATAAACCCTGCCGTATTTATAGGTAACATCCACAGGCTCTGGTAAAAACCGGGCATCTTTGGTAGTTACTGTTACCACAACCTGATTGGCAGAATTGCTATTCTTTGCTGCATTTAAAAGTTTTATAGACGCATTGAATGCGGCATCAATATTTGTCTTGATTACAATAGGTTGCATAAATAACACCTCGGGCAGTCCTTTGCTTATCCGGTTCGTTGTAGCCTGAAAATGATAATTTCCGGTGATCATGGAATCAGGTAAAACCATGCTGCCTAAAGAGAGCCCGTTAACCATTAGGTATTTGTCTTGTTTAATTACAGCGCTGTCAATATCCCTGACTAAAGCCACAGATAAAATACTGTGTTTATTCAAATCTTTCATCTCACCACGCAGTAAATACCCGGTAAACCAAACCATCTCATTATTGGTATAGATCGTTTTGTCAAAATGAACGAAAAGAGAAGGGTTGGAAGGTTTTTGTTGTGCCTGTGTAGCGAACGCAGCGCTGAACAGGAGAAAACAACCTATAAATTTCTTAAAATAGATATAGGAAAGCGCAGAATGTTGGTTCATATTAAGGTTTCGGCTGAATAGGGTTTAAATGTAAAACTATTTTTGTTAAAATTTTAATAATGAAGCAATAAGCGTTATTATATATATATAGGCTGGTATTGCGCTTAACTAAAAAAACCATATTAATAAAAAGTGCCCCTAAAAAGTTTTTAGAGGCACTTTAAAAGACGGGTTTTTCTAAATTACACGTCGTGGTATTTAAGATTTCATGCTTTTAATAGCCAAATATTTGTTCCAGTGTTAATTTTGTAACTGTTCCAAATTTTTGCATGTCTTCTAATTTTACTTTTTTCTCAGAAGCAACAATACAATAGTTGTATGGCTTGTTGGCAACATTGGCTATATGGAAAGCTTTGATGTCTTCAAAGGTCAATGGTTTTAAGCCGTTGTATTCATCAATTCTGGAATCATGGTCCAGGCCTAATTTCTGATCTGCAAAATAACTTAAGAAGATGCCGTCTTTAGTAATTCTGCTGGTTTCAATGGCATTTAACGCATTGTATTTAGAAGCTTCAAAAGACTCTGTAGTTTGTGGCAGGGTGTTTAGCAATTCATTCATTGCCGCAACAGCATCGTTCATCTTATCTGCCTGGCTTCCTACGTAAGCAACCATCGCATATTCTCTGTCCTTACGGTCTGGCACAGAATAATACGCATAGGTAGAATAAGCTAGGGCCTTAGATTCCCGGATCGTCTGGAAAACGATAGATCCCATACCACCACCAAAGTAACTGTTAAATAAGTTTACTTTAGCACTAAGTGCCGGATCAAACATCCCACCGTTCCTAACCCAGCGGATTTCCGATTGTACCATGTCATAATCCGCAAAGTAAACCTGGTTGGTTGTATTGTTGGTATAAGTGAATCGTTTGGCTGCGGCTTCAGGCGTAAACTCCGTTGGCAGTTTATGTACTTTAGATATATCTGCAGTAAAGTCTGCCAGGGTTTTTGGACCATAATAGGTAATGGTGTGCTTGTAATTATTGATGTTGTGCAAAATGTACAATAACTGATCCGAAGTCATGCTTTTTACCTCATCGTTGGTAAGCGCAAAATTAGTTGGGTTACTGGGGCCGTACTGGGCATAGCTCATCAATCCGCTAAGGATCGCATTCTTGTTTAATTTGGTGTTCTCCCGTGTTTTAAGAATCCTGCTTTTAAGTTCAGCTAAAGCCTGTTCATTGGGTTTGCAGTTCGCAAAAATATGCTCAACTAAACTAACAGCTTTATCAAAATTCTCCTGAAGCCCGCTGATGTTAATGGTGGCTGTTTCATTAGAAACATTAAAGCTATAGCTGCAGGCAATGTTATAGAATTCTTTACTGATCTCTTCAGCACTGTATTTATCGGTAGCTAAAAAAGTAAGGTATTGAGCGGCATAAGGCTGCAGCTTATAATTCCATGCACCCATATTAAAGCGGTACGACATACGGAAAATGCTATTCTCTTTGTTCTGAACGGTAACTACATCAGCAATCCCTATTTTCCCAAAGTTCAAATCTTTTTTGTAATCCAGAAACTTGGCAGCAATGGGTTTAGTTGGTCCGGCAAGTAGTGTTTTAGTGAATCCAGAAGTTTCTCCTGCATTGGTATTAACAGCGGTTATTAATGGTTTATCTACCTTGATGGTGTTTTTATCAACCCCTTTGTGCTTAAAGCCAACCACATAGTTATCTGCAAAAAACTGGTTTGCAAAGTCAACAATCTGTTTCTTGGTAATTTTTGCCATCTCATCCGGCGCACTTAAAGATTTATCCCAGTTTACACCACGATTTTGAATAAATTCGGTAGTCGCGGCTTCAACACGGAAACCGTTGTTGTCAAATGCCTGTAAAAGGCTAAGTTTCGCATTCGCTACGGTAGCCTTGATCAGACTTTCATCAAACTCACCCTTTTTAAGCAGCTGAATTTGATCCAGTAACAATTGCTGGGCTTCTTCCAGGGTTTGTCCTTGTTTAGGCTGGGCCGATAAATTGAATACACCGTAATCTTTCATTTGCTGATAGCCTGCATTGGCACGAAGTACCTTTTGCTGCTTATTTAAGTTGATGTCAAACAAACCGGCTTTGCCATTCGATAGAATGCTGGATATTAGATCCAGTAATAAACTTTGTTTGGTACGCTGCGCAAATCCGCGATAATAGATCTCTACCGTTTCAGCACTTGGTCCGTAAACGTCAACTTTCTGAATTTGCGTTAACGGTTTTTCTGGTGCAGGATTGTATAGCTCCAGTGGTTTAGGCTGCATGAAAGAAAAGGACTGATCTACTTTTTTGATCATTTCATCCGGGTTGAAATCTCCAGCCAATACAATAGCCATATTATTAGGAACATAGTACTTGTTATAATATTTCCTGATTTCAACCAATGATGGGTTTTTTAAGTGTTCAATGGTTCCAATGGTTGTTTGCTGACCGTAGTTATGGGTAGGGAACAGGAGAGCAGACATCTCTTCATCCAGTTTCCACCCGTCATTATCCAGTCCGCGGTTCTTCTCTTCGTAAACAGCTTCCAGTTCCGTATGGAAAATACGGAATACCGGGTTGCGGAAACGTTCGGCCTGAAGGGCAAGGAACTTATCCGTGGCATTGGAAGGGAAATCTTCGTTATAAACGGTTTCTTCATACCAGGTATGTGCATTGGTAGACTGACCACCAAGCGCTTTCATCATCTTGTCGTACTCATTGGCAATAGAAAAGTTAGAGGCCAGGCCAGAGGTTTTGTCAATCTCTGCATAGATCGCTTTACGTTTTGCAGAGTCAGTCGTTTTATTGTACTGCTCATAAAGCGCATCAATTTTGTCCAGCAAAGGTTTCTCTTTCGCATAATCCAGTGTTCCGAATTTATCCGTTCCTTTAAAAAGCAAGTGTTCCAGGTAATGGGCCAGCCCGGTTGCGGTACGCGGATCTGTATTACTTCCAGCCCGTACTGCCATGCGGAATTCAATGGTTGGTTCTTTAGTATTTGGAGATAAGATCACCTCCATGCCATTCTTTAGGGTGTAGAAGCGCGACTTGGTAGGGTCGTTCGTTACGTATTTATAGGTATATCCACCTGATGTGGCTGTTTTCCACTGAAATGCAGATTGAGCCATGGCCCCACTTCCCGTAAGCAGGAGCAGTGCAATTAATAATTTGTTTTTCATGATTTAAAGTTATAGATCAAACTTAATTAAAATAGTGAGTATTTCAATTGAACATTTACCCATTAATTCATTAATTACCTGAAATTTTTACTTTGAATTCTTGTACTTTTACAATCCATACCCAATAGCAGTACCATTCATATTCGTTGGTATTCCATTAAGTTTATGGATTAAAACATAGAACAAAACCTTATTTCGAATGACAAAAAAGCAATCCAGACCCAATATCTTAGTCGTAAATGATGATGGAATTACTGCACCAGGGATTAAAAACCTGATTGAAGTAGCCCAGGAACTTGGAAATGTAGTGGTCGTAGCTCCTGATGGCCCGCAATCTGGCATGGGACATGCCATTACCATCGGTAAGCCGCTGCGGTTTGACCAGGTAGACCTGTACCCGGGTGTAGAGATGTATAAATGTTCCGGAACACCGGTAGATTGTGTAAAGCTTGCTGTAAATAAGATCTTTAAAGGTAAAAAGCCAGACCTATGTGTTTCAGGTGTAAATCATGGTTTAAATAATTCAATCAATGTGATTTATTCAGGAACTATGTCTGCCGCAGTAGAAGGGGCCATAGAAGGGATTCCGTCAATCGGGTTTTCTCTGGATGATTTTTCACAACAGGCAGACTTTAGCCATTGTAAAAAGTACATAAAAACCATTTCTATGGAAGTGCTTAAACACGGACTGCCGCCGGCAACCCTGCTGAATGTTAATTTTCCTAAAGGCGATAACTTAAAGGGTATTAAGATCTGCAGACAGGCAAATGCCAAATGGGCAGAAGAGTTTGACGAGCGTAAAGATCCCTATGAGCGTCCGTATTACTGGTTAACCGGTGTATTTCAAAATAATGATAAAGGAGAGGATACTGACGTTTGGGCATTGGAGCATGGCTTTGTATCTGTAGTGCCGGTTCAGTTTGACCTTACGGCACACCATGCCATTCCGGTTTTAAATTCATGGACATTTGATGTTTAAAAACCTTAAAAATTCTGTTTTTGCAGGCTTGGGTATTGGACTGGTCATACCGGGCATCCTGCTTTCGGGAGCCTGGTACCTGATGCATACTTTTGCTTTTTTAGCCAAAGCGGACCTGCTGTTAATTGGATGCATTGCAGTAAACGCTGCGCTAATGCATTTTTTCTTTAAACAGGATAAAGAAAATATTGGCAGGGGAATCATCAGTGCAACCTTTATCTGGGCATTTGCGTTCTTTTTCTATAAAATCAATCAGTCATGAACTATTACTTGGTAGCAGGAGAAGCATCCGGAGATCTGCACGGCGCTAATTTGATGAAAGCATTAAAGGATAAAGATCCTGATGCCAGTTTCAGGTATTATGGCGGCAATAAAATGCAGGCGGAAGGCGGGGTGCTTAAAAAGCATTATGCAGACATGGCATTTATGGGTTTTACTGAAGTACTCCTAAACCTCCGTACCATCCTTAAAAATTTAAAGGCTTGTAAAAGCGATATCCTGGAACACCGGCCTGATGTATTGATCCTGATTGATTTTCCGGGCTTTAACCTGAAGATTGCTGAATTTGCGAAAGACAATGGAATAAAAGTATGTTATTACATTTCTCCAAAAGTATGGGCATGGAACCAAAAGCGGGTATTGAAGATCAAAAAAGTTATTGACAGGCTATACTGTATCCTTCCTTTTGAGGTAAACTTTTATAAAAAATGGGGAATGGATGTCGATTATGTCGGTAATCCGTTACTGGATGAAAAAGCCCATTTTAGTCCGGATCCTTCTTTTAGGGAAACATACCGGCTGGATCATAAAGAGATCATCGCGTTACTGCCCGGAAGCCGGAAGCAAGAAATAGAACGCATGCTGCCAGATATGCTTAGTGTAACTAAAAAATTTCCGAACTATCATTTTGTGGTTGCAGCGGCACCAAGTTTTGATGCCGGATATTATAAACAGTTTATCAGCACATCGAATGTAACATTGGTATTCGGACAAACTTATAACCTGCTCCAGGTAGCAAAGGCCGCATTGGTGGCTTCGGGAACAGCAACCTTGGAAACCGCATTATTTCATGTACCGCAAGTGGTACTTTATCGTGGCGGAACAATTTCTGTAGCCATTGCAAAGATGCTGGTCAACATCAGGTTCATTTCGCTGGTAAACCTGATCATGGATAAAGAAGTTGTCAAAGAACTGATCCAGGAAGATTGTAACAGGCAAAATATCATAAATCATCTGGGTTCAATCCTGGAAGGGAACGGCAGGATCAGGATGCTTAAGGATTACGAAGAACTTTCTGCAAGAATGGGAAGTGCAGGTGCATCAGAACGAACCGCCGGACTGATCGTTTCTTACCTTAAAGACTGATCATATCGAATTTTATGATCCGTAGTTTCCCTGTTTGTGTTTTGTAAATTAATCCGCAGGCTTTCAGTTATATAAATATTTTTTCATTTTTTACAAAACATTTATTTAGGTAAATCGTTTTACCAAGACATAATACCAGATATCACATGAAAAATATTTACAAATTCATCTCGCATCTAATCTCAATAAACACTCCTATTTTTAAAAAACATGAACCTGTATTGATTCCGGTTTATGTGTCTGTAAAGCATAAGAGACTGTCTCGATAATCTGAGACTATTCTATAAATCCATCTGATTTTTCTCTCTTTTAAATTTCTAAGTACAGTTTAGTGCCTTTTTGGTGCTGAATTCTGTCCTTCAGATAAGGTTATGTCAAAAATTTAATACAACAAATAACGATTACTAACTACTTAACTAAATCCCTCATGAACACTAGAGTACTACTCAGTACGGCAATACTTTGCTGTATGCTGTGTTTTCGAAGCTATGCCCATAGTTTTACGAAAACCACTTCATTAAATTTTAACTACCTTTTACAGGATTCCACAGTAAAGCAGCCCGCTACACCTGCAGTTCAGGATTCCACAAAGCAAAAGGTGATCACCGGAATCGTTGTTGACGAGAAATCCCTTCCAATTCCCGGTGTTGGAATTAAGACCGCTTCCAATAAAACGGCAGTAACAGATGCCAATGGTAAATTCAGCATTGCAACCACTGGTCCCACAGAGCTGATCTCTTTTAGCTATTTAGGCTATAACGTTCAAAGCCGCGCGGCCGGAAGCGGAAATGCCCCATTGAGCATCCGCATGGTTCCATCTGAAGGTGTTGAACTGGAAAATGTGGTTGTTGTTGGATATGGAACGCTAAAGTCTAAAGAGGTTACCTCTGCAGTAGCGCATCTGGATTCCGCTCAATTCAGGCAAAGCGGGGCAAGAAGTCCATTAGACCTGATCCAGGGAAAAGTTGCCGGTCTCCAAATTACCAGGGGAAGTGGCTCCAACCCAAATTCTGGCCCCAGTATACAATTAAGGGGTGTCGTTTCTGTGAAAGGGTCCGCAAGCCCATTGTATGTAATCGATGGAATTCCAGGTGGTAACCCTGATCTGTTGCAGCAGGATGATATTGCATCTATTGATGTATTAAAAGATGGTTCCGGTGCGGCCATTTACGGTACCAGCGCCAATGCTGGTGTAATCTTAATTACCACCAAAAAAGGTAAACCCGGACCTCCGCAATTTAACTACTCAAGTTACATCCGTACAGAATCAGTCTACAATCGACCTGATTTTCTAAATGCAGATGAATACAGGCAGAAGATTGCTTCCGGTGAATTGGTCCGCGAAGATTTTGGTTCAAGCACCGACTTCTTTGACGACCTGATCAACAAGAATAATTTTTCACAGAATCACAACCTGTCGCTATCCGGAGGTACTGATAAATCCAGTTACCGCGGAAGTATAAATTACCGTGATCTGGAAGGTATTGCCCTTGAAAATGGCAGAAAAGAATACTCCCTTCGTTTAAATATAAATCAAAGAGGCTTAAATGATAAAGTGAATTTTCAGATGAACCTGGCTACCAACTTTAACAATGCAAACCTTCTTGGCGGTGGCGGCTGGGAAAGTGAAGCCACAAAGAACCCAACGCTTTCCAATTTCAATCCGGATGGTTCCTATCGCTTCGATACACAAAGTACCAACGAATATGCAAGACTATTCCAGGAAACCAATTACCGGAAACAACAAACCAGTTCTGCAGATGCTAAAGTGGATATAGACCTGGCTAAAGGATTTACAGGTACCATATTTGGTTCAGTACAGAGAAACAGCTATATCGATGGTTCGTACCGGATGCTGGCCAGTGAAGATTCACAAGAGAATTCCGATTATCCAAATGGCGGCTATGCATCAAAAGGTACAGCTTTATTCCAGGATTTTGCTGTTGAACCAACCTTACAATATACAACAACGATCGCCGAAAAACACAACATCACCGCACTGGCGGGATATAGCTATCGTTACCATATTGAAGAAGGACAGGCTGCAAGTAACCGTGGTTTTTTGAACGACCAGTTCAATGAGGATAATTTAAACGATGGATTAGCCCTTTCTGAAGGAAAAGCCGACATGAGCAGTTTCAAAAATGATAATACATTGATTGCTTTTTTTGGACGTTTAAATTACTCCTTTAATAATAAATACCTGGCCCAGTTTATCCTGAGAAGGGAAGCCTCTTCCAGATTTGGTGAAAACCACAAATGGGGTAATTTCCCAGCCGTGTCACTGGGTTGGAACATCAGCAGTGAAGATTTCATGAAGGATGTTACATTCATCAATTACTTGAAATTAAGGGGAGGTTATGGAGTTACCGGTAACAGCGGTTTCTCTAACAATGCATCCCGGTTAACCCTTGGCCGTGGTGGAAAATACATTTATCCGGATGGTACCTACAGGGAAACCTATGGTCCGGACCGGAATCCAAATCCTGACCTAAGGTGGGAATCTAAAAGAGAACTTAACATTGGTTTAGACTTCACCATGTTCAATAGCCGTTTAACAGGTGCGCTGGATGTGTTTAAACGAACAACCAAAGACCTTTTAGATACCTATACTACGCCGCAACCGCCATACATCCGTGCAGAAATCTATACCAATGTGGGTCAGATCTCTTCTAAAGGTATTGAGCTTGCATTGAGCTATCAGGCTTTGAAAGGAAAAGAATTTACCTGGAGCATGGATGTTACCGCAAGTACATTAAGTAATAAACTGGATTCATATTCTAACTCACAGTTTACCAGGGAGTTTATTGAGTTTGGTGATATTGGTGGGGCCGGAGCATTGGGTAGTGCCATTGTAACCTATGAAGGCGGAGCATTGGGTGAGTTTTGGGGCAAGCGCTTTGCAGGCTTTGATGCTGAGGGCAAGTGGCTGTTCTACAATAGAAATGGAGAAGCAGTAAGCAATGCGCAGATCAATCCATCCAGAAATAGAAATACTACAGACCTGGTGCCGATTGGTAATGGTATTCCAAAATATTATGCGTCATGGACCAATAGTTTCAGTTATAAGAATTTTGACCTTAGGATCTTCTTAAGGGGTAAGTTTGGTTACGATATCCTGAATACTTCGGCCATTGCCTATGGTAATAAAACATGGACTGGTAACCTGTTAAAATCAGCTTTCACAAAATACAGTGCAATCAATGATACTTATATGTATTCTGATTATTACCTGGAAAGTGGAAGTCACCTTAAAATTGATGAGGTAACTCTTGGATACAGTTTCAAGCTAAAAACACAATTTGTTCGTAACCTCAGGGCTTATGTTTCCGGACAAAACCTGGCTACCATATCAGGATATTCGGGAAATGATCCTGACTTCATTCAGGATACAGGTTTAGGCCCGGGTATTGACGGCCGCGGCCCGTACCCAACTACCAGGTCATTTGTGTTCGGTGTAAATGTTGGATTTTAATTTAAATAACATGAAAAGTAAACTATATATATTCGCATTTCTATTTACGGTTGCCGGTATTTCTTGTACTAAAGTGGATGAGAATGCCTATGATCAGCTGCTAAGCGAGAAATTTTATAACAATAAAAACGAAGTACTTTCTGCGGTACTACGTCCATATACCCATGCAAATGCTTGGGTTACACCAGCAGATCAGCGAAACTGGTGGGAAATCAGTGAGCTGTCATCAGACCAGCTGGCATGGCCTACCAAAGGGCGTCATGGTGAAGATGGTGGTAAGTGGAAGAGACTGCACTATCACACCTGGAATGTAGATGACGATTACCTGAACAATGCCTGGGTACTGATGTATTGGGGCATGGGATTGTGTAATGATCCGATTGAAAAGATCTCCAGCAGAGATGTTGCCTCAATGGGGATTACGCAGGAGGAAAAAGACGCCTACATTGCTGAGCTTAAACTGCTGCGGGCATTTCATTACCTGAAAATTATGGATCTGTGGGGTAATATTCCCGTAGCTACAGAAGTAGGTACTACCTTACCGCAAACCATGCCAAGGGCAGAAGTATTCGCTTTTATTGAAAAAGAAATTAAAGAGAATATAGAAAAAACACCGGTGCTGTCCAGAGGCATGCTGGGCAGAATGTCGCAAGCCGGTGGCTATGCGATGCTGGTTGAACTGTATTTGAATGCAGAGGCCTGGACCGGTACACCAAGATGGGACGATTGTATCGCCGCTGCGGATAAATTGATATCCGGACAAGCTGGCGGACAAAATGGAGCGATGGCTTTGGATCCGAACATCAGTGATCAGTTTAAACCTACAAATGATCTTTCTAAAGAAGTCATCTTCTCTATTGCCTATGATTATACCCGTGCACGGTTTGAACCCTCATTTACCAGTGAATTCTATCACTTTAAACAACGTGAAATTTACGGTGGCGGCAGAAACGGTAACAACGGGGTAGTGGTTATTCCAGGTGTGTATACTACCTTTGGAAATGCCGATCTTAGAAAAACAAACTGGCTGCGTATTGGCCCGCAGGTGAAATTTTCGGATGGAACACCGGTTACCGGTTCCGAAGAATATACCAATAAGCAATTGGAGTTTGTGGATAACATCAGAAGAAACAGTACAGGCGGAACTTCATCTACCATGAGCGATGGGGAAGAGAACAGCGGTGTGCGTTTTGATAAATATAAAATCAGCAATTCTGCACAGGGCATCGTAAATGGGGTCAATGTGGAGCCAGATCCAAATTATAACAATACCGACTGGAATGTATACCGTTTAACCTGGATCTATTTTGCAAAAGCAGAAGCTTTGATGCGTAAAAATGCAGGTACCGCAACTCCGGAAGCAGTGCAGCTAATCAACGATTGCAAGAAAAGGGCATACAGTGCAGCAGACTGGGCAGGAAATGAATATACTGTGGCTTCGTTAACATTAACCGAACTGTTGGCAGAACGTGGCCGCGAGTTTATATTTGAAGGCTTTAGAAGAGATGACCTGATTAGGTTTGGCAAGTTTACAACCGCTTCCTGGTGGGACCATCAGCCAACTACCGATACCAGGAAACTATTCCCAATCCCTCAGCAGCAACGGTCATTAAACACGAATCTAACTCAGAATTCTGGATATAATTAATCCTTGCTTATTCTCGAAATCCATTAAAGAACAGGTGGTTGTTGTAAAACAATCACCTGTTCTGTTTTATAAGTTGTTTTAATTTCATATTATTGAATACTAAAACGATTTAACCAATAACCACCCTTATAATTAGGTCTACAAGGGAAAACCACACACATGAAATCAATCTTACTTTCTTTCGCATTCTTACTGCTCGTCAATGCCTGCATGGCACAACAGGCAGACCTGGTAAATTATGTAAATACGCTCCAGGGTACCAATTCCAAACACGAGCTAACACGGGGTAATACGTACCCAACAACAGCATTACCTTTTGGTATGCATACCTGGACCCCGCAAACCGGTAATAACGGCGACGGCTGGAAGTATCAGTATTTTAAGAAAACGATCCGCGGCTTTCAGCAGGCACACCAGTGCAGTTCCTGGACAAATGATTACTGCGTATTCTCTTTGATGCCGGTAACCGGTAAACTGACGGTAAATGAAAATGACCGTAAAGCAGGTTTCGATCACAAAGATGAGATTGCCAAACCCCATTACTATAAAGTAAAGCTGAGCAATGATATCGTTACTGAGATCAGTCCGACAGAAAGAGGTGCACATCTGCGCTTTAGCTTTCCCAAAAATGGGAAAAGCTTTTTAGTGCTTGATGGATATACCGGCATGAGCATGGTTACCATTCATCCCAAAGAAAAAAAGATAACTGGTTACGTTCACAATGGGAGGGGCTTAACCGATAACCTGAAAAGCTATTTTGAAATTAGCTTTGATCAACCCTTTATAAATTACGGAACCTGGGAAAATAAAGACAATGTGGTTTCTGAAGGGACTTTAACTGCTGAAGGAAAAGGACAGGGTGCCTATATTGAATTTAAAAAAGGAGTGGTCGTTCAGGCTAAAACAGCTTCCTCTTACATCAGTCAGGATCAGGCCGCATTAAACCTGAAAACAGAATTGGGTTCTTTTAAAACATTTGATCAGACAAAAGCTGCAGCAGCTAAAGTATGGAATACCCATTTGGGTAAGATCCTGGTTGAAGGAGGTTCTGAAGAAGATAAGGCTACTTTTTATTCCTGTTATTTTAGGGCCAGCTTATTTTCAAGACAGTTTTTTGAATACAATGCCGCAGGTAAACCGTATTATTTCAGTCCGTATGATGGGAAAGTCCACGAAGGCTTTATGTTTACAGATACTGGTTTTTGGGACACTTTCCGGGCACAATTCCCGTTAAATACGATCATGCAGCCAACCATGCACGGCAGATATATGCAGGCACTCCTTGCAGCACAGGAACAATGCGGATGGCTTCCATCCTGGTCTTTCCCCGGAGAGGCTGGAAGTATGATCGGGAATCATGCCATTTCCCTGTTGGCTGATGCATGGGCCAAAGGAATCCGGACGTTTGATCCAAAAAAGGCACTGGAAGCGTATTTACATGAAGCAACTAATAAAGGACCATGGGGACCAGCCAACGGCAGGCATGGCTGGAAAGAATATTTCCAGCTGGGTTATGTTCCATATCCCGAATACCGGGAAGCAACCGCAAAGACATTGGAATATGCATACGATGATTTCTGCGGTTATAACCTCGCGAAAATGACCGGTAATGATTTTTATACTGACATTTTTAGCAGGCAGATATATAACTATAGGAATGTTTATGATAAAGGAACCCGATTTATGAGGGGCAGACAAAAAGATGGTAACTGGGTTCCTAATTTTGATCCGATTGAATGGGGAGGCCCCTTTACAGAAGGAAATGCATGGCATTATCAATGGTCTGTATTTCAGGATGTAAAAGGATTGATCAACCTGATGGAAGGGGAAAAGAACTTTAATGCAAAGCTGGATTCTGTATTCTCTGTGCCTAATAAAGTGAAAGTAGGCACCTACGGCGGACTGATCCATGAAATGACAGAAATGGTGATGGCCAATATGGGACAGTATGCACACGGGAACCAGCCCATTCAGCATATGGTATACCTGTATAACTATGCAGCAGAACCCTGGAAATCCCAGTACCATTCGCGTAATGTGATGTCTAAGCTATATAACGCAACAGAAGATGGTTATCCTGGTGATGAAGACCAGGGACAAACCTCATCCTGGTATGTGTTAAGTGCTTTGGGCTTTTACAGCGTTTGCCCTGGAACAGATCAATATGTATTGGGAAGCCCGATGTTTAAGAAGATCACCATTACCCTGGAAAATAATAAGAAATTTATCATTGAGGCCAATAACAATACTGCCGAAAACGTTTACATTAGTACAGCAACCTTAAACGGGAAAACCTATACCAAAAATTTCATAACCCATAGTGACCTCACCAATGGAGGTACCTTAAAATTTGAAATGAGCAATAAACCAAATTTAAAAAGAGGCATCACTGATGAGGATAAGCCTTTTTCTTTAACCAAATAAAAACCATGAAGAGAAGAATCTTTTTACAAAACACAGGGCTTCTAGCCGCTGGGCTGATGGCAAACAAAGTATCCTTTGCTGCCGCACCAGATTTTCCGGTAGTACGTGTTCCGGTATCAAAAAGACACTTTCAAAGTAAAGGAGTAGAAAGTGCCATTGCAGAATTTCACAAAAACGTAAAGAATAAAGAATTGGCCTGGTTATTTGAGAACTGTTTTCCAAATACACTGGATACAACCATTACTTACACTGAAACTGGCGGCAAGCCGGATACTTATGTGATTACCGGTGATATTGATGCGATGTGGCTTCGCGACAGTACGGCACAGGTTACGCCTTATTTGCCATTGGTAAAAGGTGATAAACAATTGCAGAGCCTGATTGCCGGAGTAGTAAATCACCAGGTAAAATGTATTTTAAAAGATCCTTATGCCAATGCCTTTTATGGCGATCCCAATAAACAGGGTGAGTGGAAAACGGATCATACCGATATGAAACCTGGTGTGCATGAACGCAAATGGGAGATCGATTCTTTATGTTACCCCATCCGATTAAGTTACCAGTATTGGAAAATTACAGGAGATACCACTCCTTTTGACAGTACCTGGAGAGATGCCATTGCAGTAGTTGTAAAAACATTTAAAGAACAGCAGCGGAAAAATGGACAAGGGCCATATCATTTTCAGCGGGAAACGATGTTCGCTACAGATACCACACCGTTAAGTGGTTATGGCTATCCTGTAAAACCAGTTGGCCTGATTTGTTCTGCATTCAGACCAAGTGACGATGCAACCATCTATAACTTCCTGGTTCCTTCTAACTTCTTTGCTGTAGTTAGCTTAAGGCAGGCTGCAGAGATTCTGCAGGCAGTACATAAAGACAGTGCGCTGGTTGCTGAATGTAAGGCACTGGCAACAGAAGTAGAAACAGCCTTACAGAAACATGCCATAGTAAGCCATCCGCAGTTTGGTAAAGTGTATGCATTCGAAGTGAATGGATATGGCAGTTTCAACATCATGGACGATGCGAATGTACCCAGCTTGCTGGCCTTGCCTTACCTGGGTGCCGTAAAGGAAACAGATCCGGTATATATCAATACCCGTAAACTGATCCTTTCGTCAGAAAATCCATTTTATTTTGTTGGTAAATCTGCAAAGGGAATTGGAAGTCCGCATACGGGAATAGACAGGATCTGGCCAATTGCCGTTGTGATCCAGGGACTAACCAGTAAAAATGAAGCAGAGATTAAATCGTGCCTGGAAATTCTGCAGAAGAGCCATGCCAATACCGGATTTATGCATGAGTCATTCCACCAGGATGATCCGGCTAAATTTACCAGATCCTGGTTTGCATGGGCAAATACCATCTTTGGTGAATTTCTTTGGAAAGTATACAAAGAGAAACCACATCTGCTGGTTTAATTAAAATACAATACCCGTCATTCTGAATCTCAGGAGAATGACGGGTTAATTTTCACTAAATTACCCGCTGTCCTTAAAACTTAAATTAACTAAGCTCAAACTATGCAGTTTAAAATGGATCAGCAATCCTACAGGGACCTGAATGTATTTACCGAGTCGTCAGATTCTGCTGCACTATTTAGCTTATTTAAGCACACCAAGACATTAGGCGGACGGGAAAAGATGCTGGAAGTGATGCACAATCCTTCTTCTTCGATTGATGTTATCACGGCTCGTAAGGAATCTATCGCCTATTTCTGCAAACATCCCTTAGACCTGAAATTAAGCAGGGAAGAGCTGGATCTTACAGAACATTATTTAAAGAACAATAAGATCTTTTTAAGAAGCAACATCATAGATGCTACTTATGATTTTTTGAGTAATAAGCTGAAGGCAACCAATGATTACTACATCATTACCGTTGGCATTAAGTATATCGTCAAACTGTTAAATTATATTGCCGGATTTACAGAAGAACATTTTTCATCTGGTGTGCCAAAGTACCTGATCAGTTTGTCTGAAAAGATCAATACAATTATAGAAAGCGGGGGTCTTAAGAAAATACGGATGCTGGACCATGACCGGTTAAAATATTATCAGATCAGCCAGCTGGATCATCTGTTTCGCCGTAAAGAGAAAGACAGCATCAAAGCGATACTTGAATTGGCATATGAGCTGGATGTCTTTGAAACGGTGTCATTCGTGGCGCGTGACAAAGGATTTTGCTTTCCGGAGTATCTGGATTCAACTGCTGTTAAGGTCTCGATAGAAGGCTTATATCATCCGGCAATTAAAAATGCAGTCAGAAACGATCTTCGGCTTGAAAAAGAGAAGAACGTTGTCTTTCTAAGTGGTTCAAATATGGCCGGAAAGTCATCGCTGCTTAAATCATTGGGAATGTGTGTTTATCTGGCACATCTTGGTTTTCCAGTCCCGGCAGTCCGCATGGAAACCACTATTTTTAACGGACTGATCACTACCATCAATTTACCCGATAACCTGAACCAGGGGCTTAGTCATTATTACAGTGAAGTAAAGCGTGTTAAAGAAGCCGCGTCCACCCTATTAGGGAATGACCGGATGTTCATCATTTTTGATGAACTGTTTAGAGGAACCAACGTAAAGGATGCTTACGATGCATCTTTGCTGATCATTTCCGAGTTGTCGGCAATCAACAGTTCTGTGTTTTATATCTCCACGCATATTGTAGAACTTGCAGAAGCATTAAAGAACATCAGCAATATCTCGTTTAAATACATGGAAACCTTTTTTAATGACAGTAAGCCCGTGTTTACCTATCAATTGAGAGATGGGGTATCCACAGAGCGACTGGGAATGTATATTGTCGAAAATGAAGGGATCATTGACATTATCCGTGAAGCTGCACGCAGATGTAAAGACTAATAGTCTGCAGCTTTTGATTGGATCATTTTATTCAAAAGTTTGAATATTCCTTTTTGTGCATTTTCTGTTGCACAGTTCGCGATAATGATATAAGCTATGTTTTTATCCGTATTGATGAGCGTATAACAGTAAAATGTTCCTGCAGAACCAGCGTGTTCTGAAATTTGCTTGCCCTTACTGTTAACATTCAGCCATCCAATGGAATAGTCATTTTGTCCGTAATGCAGGTATTTATAAGTTTCCGATTTCAACAGGTTGTCTTTGCCATTTAAGCCGGATAAGTTTAACTGGATAAATTTTGCATAATCATCAATAGGCATACTGAGGTCACCGGCAGGCTCAATCAGGTTTAAATTATAGGCGGTTGTACCTGGAAGCGGTGTTAATACGCCGTTTTCTATCCAATGTCCCCAGGGCTGGATGGTGTTGGTTTTATTTGGCCAGCCAAATTTATAGTTCAGGTGCAGCTTTTTTGAGAGGATGTCATCAACCAGTTTTTCCCATGTCCTCCCGGATACTTTTTCCAGCATGGCTGCGGCTACGCTGTATCCTGCATTGGAATAGGAGTAGGCTGCATTGGTTTTTTGAACAGGTTCATCTTTTACCAGGTAGGCAACGAACTGGCTGCGGCGTTCTGAAACAGTACCTGTAAATTTCGGTAGTTTAACCAACTCCGTGCCGCTGGTATAGGGCTTAATTCTGGCCCGGTGAGACAGGCAATCGGCCAGCGTAATATCCAGATAAGCTGCATTGGCATCTTTTTTCAATTCAGGAAAAAGATCAAAGAACCGGGTATTCCAGCTGATTTTTTTTTGCACTACAAGGTATGCCGCAATAAACCCGGTTATGGCCTTTGTATTTGAGCCCAAATGGAAATAATCAGTGCTTTTCGCTTTGGTTGTGGTATTTTGAACGTCTGATCTATGAAAACCGAGTGTATTTGTAGTTAAAATGTGGTCTGCAGTTAAGATCACGTAGCTAAGCTCTGGTATTTGACTTTCGATGCGTATGCTGTCTGCCTGCCGTAACAAAAGTTGCCCTTTAACAGAGATGGAAAGCATCAGGATTCCTGCAGCAACGCAAAATTGCTTCATCAGATCTTACTTACGCCGCCAGAGCCTACGCCCTTTTTTTCAACAGAAGCATTTCCACTGTAATAAACGTGACCAGAACCAATGATGAATGCTGATATTGATCCGTCTACTTTCACATTCACATTTCCGGAGCCGCTGATCCGGGTGGATAGCTCATTTAATGAAAGCGTCTTTCCGTCTAATTTTCCAGACCCGCTAATGTTCACGCTGGCTTCGTCTGCTTTACCGCTAAGGGCTAAACTTCCGGAACCGCTGATCACGGCAACCAGTTCATCGGTGTCAATATTTGCTTTAATTGTTCCTGAGCCACTTAAAGTAGCAGCAAATTCTGTTGCATGAAGTGTGCCCTCTGCTTTGATGCTGCCGTTACCGCTCATGGTTAAGCTGGTAATGTCTTTTGCCGTTACGTAAGCAGTGATCTTTTTGTTCTCGTATTTTTTGGCCCAGCTGGTCCAGCTGTTTTTAGGACGGATAATTAATATATTTCCTTTAACTTCAGTAACCAGGGTTGAAATGGCTTCTGCATCCCCTTCAAATCTCAGACCTTCAGTACTGCCTAATTTAATGACTACGTCAATTGGCCCGCCTGAAACAACACCATTAAAGTTTTTTACATCCCGGTCTTCTTTAAAGGCTGATTTGCTGATCGTAATTTCTGATTTTGCAAAAGTGTGTATACCTGCTGCACAAATCATGGCACATAACAGGAAAGGAATTAATCTTTTCATTTTTGAACAGTATTGATTTAACTATAAGACGATGCAATCCTTAAAAAGTTGCGTCGCCTTAGAAATATAAAGCAATTTAACATTAAAAAATTGTAAATCAAGGCGATAAAATGGATTACTCTTCTTTGAAGGTTTCTACGGTATCGAATACAAACCTGATCGACTTCTCCGTCCTTTCTTCCTCCGCTAGTCCGGCAGTCCATTTCCCGTCTATAAACTTTAATACCATGCTGCTGGCTGTTGTGCTGCCATCTCTATTGGACATGCTGAGTTTATAAGAGGCATAGCCGCTATCCATTTTTTCATTAAATGTACATTCTGCTTTTTCGATCTGCATGCTGATGTCGCTCTTGTTGCCATCGGTATCTTCTGCTTTCAGGTCCATTTGTTTTTTATTGGGAAAAATAACCAATACCGTTTTCCACGGCAAACTTGAACCATCTGTTTGAAGAACTTTTGTACCTGTAAAGCGGATGATCTTGTCGCAGCTCCCGGGATCAACAGCTTTTTGTGAAGCTGCATGATCATCGTTTGAATTGGTAAAACTGCTCAATAGCAGCAGGCAGCCGCCAATTGTTATCGCTGAAAAAAAGTTTCTGATCATGATTTTTCTGCGTCTTTAAAAGTTTCAAAACTATCAAATTCTATGGTTACAGAAGATTCAGTTTGCTCACCTTCAGATGGTTTGGCGGTCCATTTTCCATCAATGATCTTTAAAGTAAAGGTCATCTTCTTTGCTGTGTCATCACCCTGTGGAATGGTGCATTTATAAACTGCATACCCGCCATCCATTTTTTCATTAATGGAGCACTCCATACTTTCGATGGTCATACTGAATCCGCCTTTTTGTCCATTCGCATCTTCACTGTTCAGATCAATCTGTTTCTTTTTAGGGAAAATGGTCAGCGTAGTTTTCATAGGTATTTCGGTACCATCTGTTTTGCGGACTTTACTTGCTGTAAATTTGATGATCTTATCGCAGTTATCTGTTGCTGCAGACTCTATTTGGGTTGGATGATCATTGTTTGTAGGAGTAAAACTGCTCAATAAAATTAAACTGCCGCTAAGGGCTAAGATGGAAAGTGATTTTGTGATCATGGTTAGGTTCTAAGAATTCAAGTGTTTTCAGCATTAAGATTCGGATAAGCGCAAATCGTTACATGAATGTATCAATTTATTTTAACTGTTAGTAAAGGAAACATCTTTTTTATTGTGTTAAATTTCAGTTATATTTTTAAAAGAAAATTAACCCATTTAATACTTTAGCGATAATATATGAGTACATTACAATGCAGAAGCCTAAGCTATTCTTGCACCCATTTCTATGTCTAAAGTAAAAAAAAGGGATCTGTTTCTGATCACAGATCAGGATGCCGCCTATCAAAACAAACAGGAGGAAAAACGCGATGCCGAATTAATTAGCGCAAATCAGGAATTAGCCTTTCAGATTGAAGAAAGAGAAGAAAGAGCAGCAGAGCTGATCATTGCAAATAAAGAACTTGCCTATCAGAATGTAGAAAAAGAAAAGCGTGCTGCAGAATTAGTCATTGCAAATAAAGAACTTGATTATCAAAGTAAAGAAAAGAAAGACCGTGCTGCCGAACTGGTTATCGCCAATAAAGAACTGGGTTTTCAAAATGAAGAAAAAGAGAACCGTGCTGCCGAACTGGCAATAGCCAATAAGGAGCTTGCTTATCAGAAGGAAGAGAAAAAGGACCGTGCGGCAGAACTGGTTATTGCCAATAAAGAGCTTGGTTTCCAAAATGAAGAGAAAGAGAATCGTGCTGCCGAGTTGATCATTGCGAATAAGGAACTTGTTTTTCAAAATGAAGAGAAAGAGAACCGTGCCGCAGAGCTGGTTATCGCCAATAAGGAACTTGTTTTTCAAAATGAAGAGAAAGAGAACCGTGCCGCTGAGTTGGTTATAGCCAATAAGGAACTGGCGTTTCAGAATGAAGAGAAAGAGAACCGTGCTGCCGAACTGGTCATCGCCAATAAAGAACTGGCCTTTCAGAATGAAGAGAAAGAGAACCGTGCAGCCGAACTGATCATTGCGAATAAAGAATTGGTATTCCAGAATGAAGAAAAAGAAAACCGTGCTGCCGAACTGGTCATCGCCAATAAAGAACTGGCCTTTCAGAATGAAGAGAAAGAGAACCGTGCTGCCGAACTGATCATTGCGAATAAGGAACTTTTATTTCAGAACGAAGAGAAAGAAAACCGTGCCGCGGAACTGGTCATTGCCAATAAGGAACTCGCTTTTCAAAATGAAGAGAAAGAAAATAGGGCTGCAGAGCTAATCATAGCCAATAAGGAACTCGCTTTTCAAAATGAAGAGAAGGAAAACAGAGCCGCAGAACTGATCGTTGCCAATAAAGAACTCGCGTTTCAAAATGTGGAGAAAGAGAACCGTGCTGCAGAATTGATCATTGCCAATGAAGACCTGAAAAAAGCAGAATCGCAGATTGTTGAATTAAATATTGGTCTGGAACAAAAGATCATAGAACGAACTGTACAGCTGGAAGCAGCGAATAAAGAAATGGAATCTTTTTCTTATTCGGTATCACACGATTTAAGGGCCCCACTCCGGGCAATTAATGGCTTTACACAAATCCTGGTAGAAGATTATCTGGATCAATTGGATTCAGACGCAAAAGAGGTGCTGGATGAAATAGTCAGCAACTCTATAAAAATGAGCGAACTGATTGATAACCTGCTTGAATTTTCACGGGTTGGTAAGCAGAACATTTCTATGGTTACCGTAGGGATCAAAGAACTCATAGAAAACATTATCTCAGAATTGAGACTGCAGTACCCGGACAGGGATGTTCAGTTAGACATGAAGCCACTTTGTGATATTAAAGGAGATAAGCACTTACTGAAGCAGGTATTTATTAACCTGATTTCCAATGCCTTTAAGTACACCGGAAAAACTAAAGATGCCATTATAGAGATCGGTTCTTATATTGAGGGGCCGCATTGTGTGTTTTATGTAAAAGACAACGGTGCCGGTTTTGATATGCAGTACTATGATAAGCTTTACGGTGTTTTTCAGCGCCTGCACAGCAGCAATGAGTTTGAAGGTACCGGGGTCGGACTAGCAATCATTAAACGGATCATTACCAAACACAATGGTAAGGTTTGGGCAGAAGGAAAAGTAAATGAAGGCGCTTGTTTCTACATTTCTCTTCCAAATACATAATTATACGATTATAAAAAGAATATACAAATCAATGCAGGATACAGCGATACAAATTCTACTGGTTGAAGATAACAAATCAGACGCCATGCTTACGATCAGGGCACTTAAAAAACATAACCTTGCCAACAACCTGATCCATTTAATTGATGGTGCCCAGGCACTTGACTTTATCTTTTGCAAAGGAGAGTTTGAAGGCAGGAACATGGACAATATGCCCAAGGTCATCTTTCTGGACCTAAAAATGCCAAAGGTGAGCGGCCTGGAAGTATTGCGGATCATTAAAAGCGATGAACGAACGCGGTTGATCCCGGTTGTGATGATGACCTCATCCAAGCAGGAGCAAGATATCTTAGAAAGCCATAAGCTGGGCGTAAACAGTTACGTAGTAAAGCCGGTAGGCTTTGATAATTTTTCAAAAACAATTGCTGAACTGGGCTTTTACTGGCTGGTAATCAACAATACCCCTCAAACATAATTTATATAATAAACCCCTCTATAATGAACTAAGAGAAATAATATGAATAAGTTGAGAATTTTACACCTTGAAGATGTACACAGTGATGCAGAACTGGTAAGCCGGTTCCTGAGAAAAAGCAAGCTTGATTTTGTTGGATTGGTAGTAGATAACCGGGAGAATTTTATTAAGGGATTATCAGAGTTTATGCCTGATGTGGTCCTTTCAGATCATTCTCTGCCATCCTTTAACTCCTATGAAGCGCTGTCTATTTTTCAGAAAACAGGCTTAAAGATCCCTTTCATTCTGATCACGGCGACCATTTCCGAAGAGTTTGCTGTTGACATCATTAAAAGAGGAGCAGATGATTACATTTTAAAGGACAGGCTGGAACGGTTACCAACAGCCTTACAAAATGCCCTTGATAAATTTGGCCTGATCAAGGACCATCAGAAAAATCTGGAAGAACTGATCCGCAATGAAACCCTGTTCCGTGCATTGATTGAAAATAGTCACGATGCGATCACCCTGTTCAATGAAAACGGAGAATGGGTATACCAGAGTCCTTCGGTAGAGAGACTTACCGGATTTTCTTTTATAGAACTTGCCGGCAAAAAGGTAAGTACTTATATCCATGCTGATGATCAGTTGAATTATGTGGCCGTTTTAGACCGGCTGCGGATGTTTCCGGATGTTCCGGTCCCGTTCCGTTTTAGGTTTTTGCATAAACAGGGACACTTTATTTCTGCAGAAGGAACGATCACAAACCTGCTTAAAGACGAGAGCATCAATGCGTTCATTATGAATTATAGTGACAATACAGAGCGGATACAGGCAGAAAATGAAAGAAGATCATTGGAAGAACTTTTAGATAAAGCCAATAACCTGGCTCGGATAGGGAGTTATGAACTTGATCTGGTAAATAATACCCTGTACTGGTCCGCGGTGACCAAAGAAATCCACGAGGTTGAAAATGATTATCAGCCAGATTTGCAAACGGCGGTTGACTTTTATAAAGAAGGCCTAAACCGGAAAGCCATCATGCAAAACATGAGTGAAGCCATTTCAGACGGAATTACAGTAGATCTGGAATTGGAAATTGTAACTGCTAAGGGTAACGATCGCTGGATCCGCATTATTGGAGAGGCAGAATTCTTACATGGTAAATGCATTAAACTGGGTGGAAGTTTTCAGGATATTGACGTAAGGAAACGGGCAGAAATTGAAGCTTTAAAAGCTGCACAAGAAAAGAACCTGATTCTCGAAAGTATTAAAGACGGTTTTTATGCATTGGATCATGACTGGATAATAACCTACTGGAACAAAGAAGCAGAGCACATTCTAGGTAAAAAACGCGAAGATGTAATTGGAAAGAATCTTTGGGATATTTATCAGGATGCAATTGGCACAATTTCTTACATTAAGCTTTATCAGTCTGCCAGAGAAAATAACATGCAGCATTACGAGCGTTTTAATAATGAACTGAATATTTGGTTAGAAATTAGTATCTACCCGTCCCCAAATGGTCTGTCTGTGTTCTTCAAAGATATTACAGAGCGTAAACTGGCAGATTTGGAACGCATTAAAATGATGGATGATATTTTGCACCGGAACAGGGATCTGGAGCAATTTTCTTACATCGTTTCTCATAACCTGCGCGCACCTGTTGCCAATATTATCGGCCTGACAGCAGAATTGAGTGAGCATGCCGCAGTTTCAGATGAGGTAAAAGATCTGAATAAATTTCTATCTGCATCCGTAAATCAGCTGGATAATGTAATTCGGGACCTGAATCACGTTTTGCAGGTTAAGGGACAAATCGGTGAAAAAAAAGAGAAAGTGGTACTCTCAAAAATTATCAATGAAATTTTATTCAGCATTAAAGATCTGGTTGACTTAGAAAATGTAGAGATCAGGATGGACTTTAGTGCGGGAGATGAATTATCGACCCTTAAAAGTTATTTATACAGCATCTTTTATAACCTGATCGCAAATAGCATTAAATACAGGCAACCGGGAACATTGCCTGTTATTGAAATTAAAAGTGAAACTACAGAAGATTCTTTGCTCATTACCTTTAAAGACAATGGAATTGGAATTGATCTTGAAAAATATAGTGAACAAGTTTTTGGTCTCTATAAACGTTTTCATCAGCATGTGGAAGGTAAGGGGATGGGCTTGTTCATGGTTAAAACCCAGGTAGAAGCATTGGGTGGTTTTATTACCATCAATAGTTCAGTTGATCAGGGAACGGAGTTTACACTTGAGTTTCTCAATACATTAAACGAGTTTTAGAATTGATCTGATTTTATCTCCCAATTCTCAGTAAGATAGGAAATTGCACGGCTTTCTGCAGGTCAGCACCCCATGCTTTTTTAAGGTCTTCATGTATAAGTTCTAAAGGATTGGAGCCATTTGCTTTTTTATAGTGCTGCAAAGATGACCAGGTATTCAAATACCCAATCAGCTGTTCAAAATTCCAGGAAGCTTTAATGAAGAACGAAGGCGCTGTCATCTCTTCAAAAGGAAACGGGATGGTTTTGTACTGCTGCTCAATGTAACGGCGTTCTTCATCCCAGTACTTTCCTAAAATATCATCATACAATTTGGTAATCACTACATCAACTTTTTCATCAATCTGCATTACCGTATAACCCAAAGCAGCGAAAATACCGCCAGGTTTTAAGGTTCTTTTTACTTCTGCATAAAAGGCATCAAACTGAAACCAGTGAATAGCCTGGGCAACGGTGATTAAATCAAAGGTACTATCGTTAAAGGAACTGTGTTCTGAAGGTTCCTTTAAATAAGATATGTTATCCAGCCGGGCGGCATTTTTTAATTGATTTTCACTAATGTCTGTACCAAAAACCTGCTTAAAATGTTTGGCCAGTTCCCGGGCTACTTGTCCGTTGCCGGTTGCGCAATCCCAGGCGATATCCTTTTCTTTAACGAAGGATAAAATAAAGTCGAACACCTCTTTTGGGTATGTCGGCCTAAACTGTGCATATTCTGCCGACTGGGTTGAAAAATTATCTTTCATTGCACGTAAATCTTTTATGTTTGTATAGAACGCTTACTATCAAATTTACGACTAAAGTACGGATGCATGAATAAAACGGTAGAAGTTATTGAAAAGGATGAAATTAAAGATGTTGAATACAGACTGAAATCTATTTTTGGCGGTTCCATTGGCAATCTGGTAGAGTGGTACGATTGGTATAGCTATTCTGCATTTGCATTATATTTCTCTCCGGTGTTCTTCCCAAACAGTAATCCAACTGCCCAGCTTTTGGATACGGCAGGTATTTTTGCTGTAGGCTTTTTAATGCGTCCAATAGGGGGATGGTTGTTTGGCGGCATTGCAGATAAATATGGCAGAAAAAGATCAATGGCTTTATCGGTACTGATCATGGCTATTGGTTCGTTAATTATTGGCTTAACGCCAGGATACAATCAGATCGGAATTGCTGCACCATTCTTACTTCTTTTTGCCCGGCTAATTCAAGGCCTGAGCACGGGTGGTGAATATGGAACGTCAGCTACGTATTTAAGTGAAATGGCGACTAAAAAACATCGTGGATTTTATTCCAGTTTTCAATATGTTACATTAATCGGCGGACAGCTATTGGCACTCGGAATTCAATTGATCTTACAAAACTGGCTGCTTACTTCTGAAGAGTTACACGCCTGGGGTTGGCGCATTCCTTTTTTCATAGGTGCCATACTTTCCTTTATCGCTTTATATTTAAGAAGGCACATTGCGGAAACTGCGGTTTTTAACGCACAGAAAACAGTAGTTGCAGAGAAAACAGGGATCAGGGCATTATTAAAATATCCCAAAGAAGTTTTAACAGTAATGGGCTTAACGCTTGGTGGCACCATTGCGTTTTACACCTTCAGTACGTACATGCAGAAATTTTTAGTGAATACGGTTCATCTGAGTAAGGAGAAGTCGACTATCTTGTCTTTTTCTTCTCTATTGATATTCGCTATTTTACAGCCTTTATTTGGTTTGTTATCTGATAAAATTGGCAGAAAACCCTTGCTGATCGGTTTTGGTGTTTTGGGTACTTTGTGTACATATCCAATTTTAATCACATTAACTTCAGAAACCAATACTACACTTATCTTTTTATTGATGATCGGTGCCTTAATTATCGTTAGCGGTTATACCAGCATTAATGCAGTCGTAAAAGCGGAATTGTTTCCGGCACATATCCGGGCTTTAGGTGTTGGACTTCCATATGCATTAACTGTCGCCATCTTTGGGGGAACGGCTGAGTACCTTGCTTTATGGTTTAAAGGTATTGGCCATGAAAGTTATTTTTACTGGTATGTCAGTTTTTGCATTTTAATCTCGCTGGTGTTGTATACGACCATGAAGGATACGAAGCATCATTCAAAAATTGAAGATTAGTGTTTCCCCCAGGAGGGTCTACCGAAAATCGATCACTATTTTTAACATTTAATTTGCATCCCATCCAAAATTAATTACTTTTGCCCCACTCTGGTAATTTTTATAATTACTTAGCCATGGGGGATTAGCTCAGCTGGCTAGAGCGCTTGCCTGGCAGGCAAGAGGTCAGCGGTTCGACTCCGCTATTCTCCACCAAAAGAAGCCTTTCAGAATTAACTGAAAGGCTTCTTTATTTGAACTAATTTTCATTTTCTTCCATCTCTTCAAGAAGCTTTATTGTAGAAGCAAAGGCTTTTCCACCGAAGCTTTCAAGTATTGTTCTAACCCATGGGCGATGAATGTTTTTGTAAGTGGCAGTTGTAAAAAGGTAAATAGAGATCACTGTAAAAAAAGCAACAACGCTGAGATTGATGATCCAAAATGGTGTGCTGCCATTTGCAACCAGGTCATCATTGTACCAAAATGTACAATAAAAAGGAGCCTGTAAAAACAAGACCCTTCCTTCATTGATGAAGGAGATCTGCAGCGCTGAAATTTTCCGCTGTGTCTCTTTGACACTGCAAGTTAAGTCAACCTGGTTTACCATAACCAAATGCCTTAAATAAATGGCAACTGCATAAACATTGAAAAGACCAATGAAGCCAACGGAGATCAAAAAGTAAGTGTTGCTTCGTGAATTTGCCAACAGAAAAACCAGCAGTGCAACCCATAAAATACCGATCACTATGGTGGTAATATGAGATCTTTTAAAAGCGTTGATCCTGTGCTCTATCTTTTGAAGCAGCATTTGTCTAATGATTTTCCGGTTTAGCTGGATAGATTGTTCCAGCTTTTTATCATAATTATCCCAGAGTTGTCTGATTGCTAATTCTTCCATGTTAATATGTATTTATTGTTGAAAATCTTTGTTTTAGTTTCCCTTTAATCCGGTTAATCCTGGTTCTTACATTAGTTTCTGATAAGCCGAGGATCTCTGCCATCTCCTTCCCGTTTTTGTCTTCCAGATAAAGTAACATCAGTGCTTTATCAAGCCTGTTCAGTTCATTTATAAATTGCTGTAGTAACCATAGGTTTTGTTCCGTTTCTATTTGCATTTCAGGTGCACTGAACTCCAGCATGTTTTCTGAAAATGGCAGCCTCCGGGCAGCTTCGCGCTTATCCTTCCTGTAGGAAGATATAGATACATTCAGCGCTACCCGGTACATCCATGTTGAGACTTGACTCTGTCTGTTGAAACTGTGAAAAGAACGCCAAAGCTGGAAAATGATCTCCTGTACCAGATCTTTTCTATCGTCCCCATCCTTTTTATAGGAGTTGGCAATCTTATAGATCAGCCCCTTATGCTGATCAATTACGGCTATAAATTCATCTTCAGGGCTGAGTGCTCTCATTATTCTTCTGTTGATATTAAAGATAGTTTTTAAATATGCCTAGTTAATCGCATGGAACTAAAAAATGTCACACAATGAAGAGATGGAACCAAAACAAATCCGTGTATATTGAGTTGTAATTATAATATATACAGGAATAAAACTCCCTGCTTTATAATTATGCGAAAGAAACCTGCAATAGAAGTGAAATGACAACTGTTAAAATTTCAGACGACCAATCTCATTGGATGGGAATGGATGATTACGAGATCATACTTACAGAAAGCGGTCATGCTATTGAACTAAAGTATCTTGGTGAACCGCCTCATGGAGACTCCTATCATTCTTTAAATGTCGATGGCCTGCAGCTTGAGGGTTTTTTCTGGGGATGTAATTTTATCTTTCCAGACCAGCAAAAATATATGGTCTGTTCATGGATGGAGAAATTATATGAAAGAAAAACGATTGTGGTCAATCTGTCTGCTAAAAGCACATACCTCATGAGCGATTATTGGTACGATTATAAGGTGAATGGTGATGTTTTAATTTTTGAGAACAATAACTTCGGGACCACAACACGTCTTGAAATTAAAAATATACAGAATTTACCATTCAATATTAAGTAATGGACTCGGCTAATGCAGTTTTTTTGTATGCTTAGACATATATACTTTTTTTAATGCAGATACCAGCAGATCTACTTTTAATGGTTTGGAAAGATAATCATCCATGCCGGCCTCAATGCATTTATGCCTGTCTTCAGGCATAGCGTTCGCAGTTAGGGCAATAATTGCCGGTTGTATAATGTCTGCCGATCTGATCTTTACAGTGGCCTCCAGGCCATCCAGTTCCGGCATGAGCACATCCATCAGCACCAGGTCATAAAGTTTCTCTGTGCACATCTTATAAGCTTGTAATCCATTATGAACAATGTCTATGTTGTAGCCAAGTTTGCTTAGAACAGTACTGATTAGTTTGATATTGATCAAGTTGTCTTCAGCCAAAAGAATAGTTAACGGGTATAAAGTAGAAAACTCGTCAGTCAGGTTATGTTTACCAGTCGTTACGCCCTGTCCCTGCTTCTCCACCTGGTAATTTAATGCCTGGTAGATCAGACTTAAGAACGGTTTGTTTTTTGCAGGTTTATTTAGAATACCAAAGAAAAGATCCGAATGGTCCTGTCTGCTTTCTTCTCCAACAGAACTGAGTAAGATAACAGGGAACTTCAAATTTCTGGAACGGATTTCTTTAGTTAAGGCAATACCATCCATATCCGGCATTTGGTAATCTGTGATCATCAAATGAAATTCGGTCTCTGAATCTAAAAGCCGGAGGGCTTCTTTTCCTGAGCTGACAACCATAGGCAGGAACTTCCAGATTTCAAGCTGCGTTTTTAAAATTCTGAGGTTAGTGAAATTGTCATCTACAATAAGAATTCGTTTTTCCCGGTGATTTAAAAGAGTGCCCGGCATTAAGTCTGGTTTCCTGATCAGTTTAATGCCCGCCTCAATGGTAAATGAAAATACAGAACCTTTACCTTCTTCACTTTTAACATCGATTGTGCCATTCATTAAGTGAACAAGTCTCTCACTGATCACCAGTCCCAATCCTGTACCACCAAATCTTCTGGTGTTCGAAGAGTCAACTTGTGAAAACGCCTTAAAAAGCTGGCCAATCTGATCGGCAGCGATTCCAATTCCTGTATCGCGAACCTCAAATAGGATTTTAACTTTTTCATTCGCAATCTTTAGCGGCTGAACTTTAAGGTGTACCTCTCCATGATTGGTGAATTTTATTGCATTATTCAGTAAATTGATCAATACTTGTCTAAGGCGAACGCTGTCGGTAATGATCACTTCTGGTATAGAAGGATCAATTTCATAGAAGAGTTCAATTCCTCTGGCGGCAGATTTACTGACAAACAGGTCAATAACATCCTCAATACATTTCTGAAGATCAAAGCTGTGCGCATTGAGATCCATATGCCCGGATTCTATTTTTGAAAAGTCGAGAATATCATTGATCACACTCAGCAGTGCATCTGCACTGGTGTCGATCACATTCACATAGTCTGCCTGTTCTTCAGACAATTGGGTGTTCATCAATAAAGAGGTCATGCCCATTACACCATTCATTGGTGTACGGATCTCATGGCTCATCGTGGCAAGAAAAATGCTTTTTGCCTGAACAGCTTTTTCCGCAACTTTCATCGCATCCAGAGCCTCCTGGTTTGATAGCCGTAATTCTTCATTTAAAGCTTCCAGTATCTCCTCATTTTTTTTTCTTTCCTCAATCTGCAAAAGCATGGCAAGTTGTGCGCCATTGTATTTATTCAAATTATACGCCCACAAACCGCATACAAAATATATAATTGCGGTTAAGAAAATGTGGATGCACATGGTTTGAAACTCAAGATGGTCCAGTGTTGTAAAATATACAGCATCGTATCCAATACTCTGAAGATAGTTCAATCCAACATGGTGGATTACCACAAACAGCAGCATCGGTATCTGAAGTTTCCAGTTCTGATAGGTAATCAATATGGCACTCCCTATGAAGGCGAAAAAGTGCATCTCAAACATACCATGCATTTGAAATATAAATTGGGCCATAAAGACACCAAGACACACACTTAGCACATATTGATGCAGGGTTGATTTTGGGAAAAGCCACTTCATGCTATAGTAAGCTATGAGTAATGTTCCCCCAACTCCAAAAGCAATATTCCAGGTATCGTAAAATGTAGCGAAGTATAAGCCAAGAAGGAAAAAAGCAATGAGAAAGTAATTAATCAACTGATCGGATCTTTTATTAATATCAGACCTGAAATCTATGATCGACTTTTGATCTTCTGAATATGACTTTAAAATTTTCAGCATTAATTGATGCAGTTAGGAAGTGTACAACCATAGGCCTGTAATGCAAGAACATTGAACTTAACATTTTGCTGGCGGTGTATTAGATTTTCGACGGCGATCTTTGCATAGCTGGTAGCCTCGTCTGTGCAGTATCTGCTCTTGTTGTAATTTCCGCGGTAATAAAGCTTCGACCCTTTTTCAAGAACAACAGCCTGCGGCGTTGAATACACCCCACAAGATTTTGCCAGTACATTTGAGTCGTTAAAAACAGGAATATCTAAATCGAAACGTTTACGGATTTCTTCAGGATCAGCAGGACTGGCAGACATTAATACGACTGCAAAATTCAGCCGGCCTCCATATTGCTTAACCAGTGATTTAAAATGATCCATATTAAACCTGGAACATGGGCAATCCGGATTAAAAAAATGAAGGAACAAAGGCTTCTCATTGAGTGTCGATAAATCAGCACTCAGCTTTATTTTTTCACCAGGAAGAACCTCCTTATAAGAAACAGGTACTGGTGTAGGTAATAAATATCTCAATTGATTGAACCAGAAAAATCCGGCCAATACAAGTACCAGCGCAAATAACCATAGCGCAGCTAAATATTTTCTCATGTATTAAAAACGTGTATTCCCCTTTTATTGGCATAATAATGCCTAATTTGTAAACGTAATTCCGGGACGTCTGGATGTGAGATTTAAATAATTGTTATTTATATGACTATAATAACAACTATAACAAGACACTGAAATTTTTGTTATTCATATTTAAGTGCATGGACAGGTGTTGCTTTTGCCGCCTTATAAGCCTGAAAGCTTACCGTTAAAATGGTAATGATCATGGAAATAAGCAGTGCAAAGCAAAAAGGGAGTATACTGATCTGCGCACGGTAAACAAATCCATTAAGCCACTTTGAAGTTAATATAAATGCAAGCGGAATGGCCACAGCGTTAGCTGCTAAAATGAGCCAGATAAAACTCTTATTGATGAGTTTAATAATGTCAAGGTCGTCAGCTCCCAATACTTTCCGGATACCAATCTCTTTAGTCCGCTGCCGTGTAGTAAATGCAGCCAATGCAAATAAACCTAAGGCTGCAATAAATAACGTGACGTAAGTAAAAATAGTAAATAGTTTTCCAAGGCGTATATACTGAATATATACCTGTTGAAAACTCTGATCCAGCCAATTGTATTCAAATGGAAAAGGCTCTGCAGTTTGCCATACCGATTGGATCTCTTTAACAGTCTGCTGGATATTTTTCGATCCCATTTTAACAACCACATGATCTGCAGGGTTTGAGTTACCATTTTCAACAATAAACGCAGTTGGTTCTACTTCAACATCCATCCCTTTTTGGATGTGGTTCTTTACAACACCTGTAAAGTTAAAATCATAAACCCATTTTTTACCCAGGCTATTTTGCATGCCATATTTTTTGTAGGCAGCTTCGTTTACAATAATTGAAGCACTGTCGGTGCTGTGCCGTCCTGAAAATAAGGCTCCTTTAACGGCCTTCATTCCCATCACCTCAAAATAATCAGGATCAACAGTAACGATGCTAAGGTTGTCAATTTGCTTACCGGCAACCGTAGAGCCAATTACCTGCATTCCCATTATTCCGGGATAATAATTTACGCGGCTCACCTTTTTTACACCTTCAATCTGAAGCAGCCGTTGTTTGATCTGGTCAAAATTTCTGCGGGTATCACCTTTGCGGACCTTAAAGATCAATACCTGGTCACTATTAAAGCCTTTATCTTTATGCTTCATAAAGTCCAGCTGGTTATTAATAACCAACAATGCAGATATGAAAACAGAAGCAATTATAAACTGGGCTACGATTAATGATTTTCTAAGCCATAAACTTCCGGTACCTCTTGAAAAATCTCCCTTAAGTACACGTGCAGGTTTAAATCCGGATAGAAAAAACGCAGCGTACCCGCCAGATACTAAAATTACAATCAGGATGACCAGGCTAATCTGTATGGATAGCTTTTGCAGTGATGCCGGATTAAAAAGCTGAAGTTCAGTTCCCATCATCATATTTAAAACAGGGATGCACATTTCAGCCAATACAACACTTAAAAAAAGTGCCAGCAGACATTGAACCGTTGTTTCTGTAAGGAACTGCACAATAAGCTCCGTTCTAAAGGCGCCCATTACCTTACGTATACCAGTTTCTTTAGCTCTTTTTGCAGATTGGGCGATGGATAGATTGGCAAAGTTGATACAGGCGATGATCAATAAAAGGCTGGACAGTGCGAGTAAGATGGTGATGTTAGCAGCATTACCTCTTTTTGCGATATCCTGAACTGCTGTGGCATGCAGGTAAATATCTTTTACGGATTGAATATGAAGCGTGATTCTTTTTTTACTTTCTCTTTTCGCAATTGGTAATGTCTTTACCAGTTGGTTTAGTTTAACTTCAAACTGTTTAGGGTCAGTTCCCTTTGCCAGCTTAAGATAGGTTACGAAATTGCCGTTACCCCAGCCATCTCCTTTTGAGCTCATCTGTACAAAGCCATTGTGCTCCATGTGCTCCGGACTAGCAGGAGCTTCAAATACCCCGGTAACGGTATAACTCTTTTTCTGATTAATCTTAAGGGTTTTTCCAACTGGATTACTGTCGCCAAAGAACTGCTTGCTTATTTTATTGCTGAGTACAATATCATTGGCCGATGCCAGTGGAGCTTTAACACTGCCGTAAATGAACTTGTAAGGGAATAACTCCATCCAATTACTGTCTACACCCATGATGTGGTCAATAAAATGTTCATTTCCAGGCTCACCCATCAACCGTTGTTCCAAATCGAAAAAATAAAAGCGGGAATAGGCCGTGATCTCCGGGGCAATTGCTTTTAGCGCAGGTGCGAGTTCTCCCGGGCTAGATGGATATTCTTCCTCACCTGGATTATCAGTAATTGATAGTCTGTAAACCTGTTCAGCTTCAGGGTTCCAGCTGTCATAGCTTCTTTCATAATTTACGTAAACCAGGATCAGCATAAAGCCGGTTAAGCCAACAGAAAGACCGAATATATTAATAGCGGTGAATAATTTGTTTGTCCACAAATTGCGTAAAGCTATTTTTAAGTTTAATTTAAACATCAAATGAATATTAGGATATACCCCTCATTGAACCAATGACGTGCCATGTTCAATAAGTGTCACGAATTGCATGTAAAGACCGTTTATGGATTTTTATATGTCCGTAAATGAACATTTGACGTACGCTTGTGAACAGCCGGTATCATGATGATGATTACAGGTGTCGCAATTAAAGATACCTAAGCCACTTCTTGTGGTGTTGGTTCGCTGCCTTATACTTTTTATACCACAAACAGGCCGGATAAAGTGCAGTTACGATGCCAATCCAAACGAGGTATACACCCCAAAGCGGTAGTCCGTTTGTTGCTTTCGGCCGCCCAAAATTGAAACCGAATTCAAAGTCTGCCGGGCCAAAGCCCTGGGCAAACAAGATGCAGCAGGAAACGATCCGGATCAGATACCAATGTAGCAGGTAATAAAACAACGGAACACTCCCAAATACATGAAGCACATGAGCCGCTTTTCCTTTCAACTGTTCCGCGAGGGCAAGAAGTAAAAACATGATCCCTAAAAATAGCAGGTCATAGTCCAGTGAGGGTGGATATTTTGTCAGGTTTACAAAAGAAAGAAAAGTAAATAGCCCATCTTTTTGTGCTGCCCATTGAACCGGATCACCAACACCGTTGAGGTAACGGATGCCTGCAAACAATAGGATACAGCTTACACCAATATAAAGAAAGAGCCGCAATCTGGAAGGGACAAGAAACCATTTCCCTACGCCAAAGCCTAAAAACATAATGGATAGCCACAATATGGGCGGGTAAGCCATCAGCAGGTTTGCACCCCATGGAAGTGGTATGAACTCGGGTTGGGATAAAACGGGAACATGTAATGCCGGAAATATATGGAGCATAAGTATGATCAGCAACCCGAGCAGACCGATGAATTCAGGCTTAAGCCTCAAGCACAATCCCAGAATGATAAAGCTAAAGCCGATAGCGCCAATCACCTGGAACACGAAGATCTGGAAGTGAATGTCAAAACTGATCGCAAAGGTGATCAGCGTAAACTCCAGGAGAATAAGCCAAAGACCGCGACTGATCAGGAAATTTCGGCTTTTGGTCAAATTACCCTGTCTGCTGAATGACAGGTAAACGGATACGCCCGACAGAAAAACGAAGGTTGGCGCACAAAGGTGCGTAATCCAGCGGGTAAAAAACAGGATAGGCGTAGTTACCTTCAGGTCGGTCGGGTCAAGCGCAAGGGCGTCAACAAAGATCAGTTCCCTGGTATGGTCAAGGGCCATGATCACCATGACCAGGCCCCGGACGATATCTATCGATTTGATCCGTTCAAAAGAATTGTTTTTTATGGTAACTGACATTGCCAGTACAAGTTACAAAATAACCAATATGAATTCAAAAGAATTTTGATAAAGGCTATCCTATTTCTTTTGTAAAAAGCTGGCTCCATTACCGTTCTTCTCCCATTTGTAATTTTGGGTAACGTACTGATACAGGTTATTATAAGCATCCGGGTCAAGGGCAACTGTCAAATTCCGACCACTTGGATAATGCACCTCGTACAACGAATCCGGTTGTATAAAAACCAGGGTTTCTTTGTCTGCAGATTGCATGAAGAAAGTACCCTGTATCTTCTCTTCAGCATGCTGACGTGGAATAAGATAGACTTTTGCATTTACGTTGCTGATGAAAAAGTCATTATTGATCAGGTATCCATCCCTGCCAATACGAGCCATTCCAATACTGTATTTCTTGTCTGCTCTTCCTTTTGAGGCGCGATAAAGACTTTTTACCTCCAATTTGCCATCTTTTAGGGCAACGATATAAAATGGAGCAGTTTTATAATCATAATCGTCATAGATCTGTACCAATGCACAGGTCTTCTGGGTATTCATGAATAGGGCTCTAAGAAATTTTCCTTTTGCAGAACCGGTATCGGCCTTATTCGTTTGGATACGAAGCAAAGTGTCCCCGAACTTTACCTGATAATATACTTTCGGGCCTTTTTCGTTGAGGTCACTTGTTGGTATATCCAGTTTTTCTATTTCTATAGAATCCCCGTCAGAAGTTACGGGCTGGTTAAAGCTTTGATTCTTGGTTATATCCGAAGGGATATATGTTTTTGACTGTTGTCTTTGACAACCAAAAAGTACAGCAGAAAGGATAAGGGAATAACACAGAGTTTTCATATTTTTTATTTAATCCATTTCAGTATCGCCATGAAATAGTCGCTATAATTAGATAAAGCTTTATCGTCTTTTCCACTAATCAGGCTATGGTTACAATCAACACAAGTTTTATACGTTAAATTAGTTTTGCCAAGCCGGATAAAATCAAGCCAGAGATAATCTAAACTGTAGATTGGTGAATTGCGGTCGTTGCTGGAGGCAACCACATAAATCGGAATATCCAGCTTCCGGAGTTCTTCAAAAGGTATCGACGAACCAAAACTAGCCCATCGTTGAAACGAATGTCCTCTATATTCCCTGGTCGTATTTGCCGGATCCCTGTAAATCGCTTCAATCTCTTTCATCTTTGATTCAATGCTGTCCTGCGCCTGGGGATGTGTCATTTTTCCGATAGCCGCATTGATCCGGAATTGCAGGATCTCGTCATAGAATTGGTTCAGCCCGCTGCCAACTACAGCAGCGACATGAGAGATCTTTTTTTCAGCAACAGCAAGTGCGGGCACAACTTGTGCGCCTTCAGAATAACCAAAAGCTATCATCTGTGACCTGTCCCAATAGTTTTTGCTCACTAGATAATTGAGAACAGCCTTGCTGGCATTTATACGCCATTCCAGGCTCATTTGCTGCGTGTAGGCAGGACTAGGGCGGTAACTTTCAAGTAAGGTAGTGCCATTAAAAGCATCTTTTCCCTGATCAGTATAAATCGTATCACAAAAAGGGGTACCCGGTTTATCCAACAGTATGTAATGGTATTGTACTTGTGTCTGACTGATATGAAAAGGCTTGAACGTATTCATAACCCGTTCATATCCTTTGCCTTTTATTAAAAAGCACAAAGGATAGCCACCGCTACCATTCACATCGAGAAATAGGGGTGCTTTCTTGTTGATATTAATAGTGTCCAGATAAAAACTGATCTTACCCAGCTTCTTATCCCGTAATGTGAAACTTTTTAAACCGTAATCTGCCGGATGAATAGGTTGTGCAACCGATAATAAAGAATTGAATAGGCTAAAAAATAACAATATCCATTTTATCGGCTGCATACCATAAATCGTTTAAGATAATCCAGGGATCTCTACCATTTCATCACTGTCCTTTTCATAATCTACACCAGCAACTTCGAAACCAAACAAATTAAAGAAATCCTTTTTATACCCGTTAAGATCTGCCATCGTATCCAATGATTCTGTAGTTGCCTGTGGCCAAAGTTCAGCTACTTTTTCCTGTACATCAGCTCTCAGTTCAAGATCGTCAATTCTGATCCTTCCTTTTTCATCTACAGGTACTTCATTAGAAGTGTATAAATGCTCAGAGAATAAACGCTCAATCTGCTCAATACATCCTTCATGCAAACCTTTTTCTTTCATTATTTTATAAAGTAATGAAATGTATAGAGGAATTACCGGAATAGCAGAACTGGCCTGTGTTACCAGGGCTTTATTAACCGAAACATAGGCCTTTCCGTTAATATCCTTCAATTTGTCAGTTAGCGTAAAAGCTGTTTTCTCCAAATGGTCTTTTGCACCGCCAATGGTTCCTTTACGATATACAGCTTCCGTTACCGCAGGACCAATGTAAGAATAGGCAACCGTGATGGCACCATCTGCCAGCAAGCCGGCTTCTTTTAGGCCTTCAATCCAGAATTCCCAATCTTCACCGCCCATAACAGCAATGGTGTTGGCCATTTCTTCTTCATTGGCAGGAGGAATAGAAATTTCTGAAACAATCCCGGTATGAAAATCCACGGTCTTGTTGGTGAACGTCTCTCCAATCGGCTTCAATACCGAATTGAAAACTTCACCGGTTTTAGGGTGTGTACGACGGGGCGAGGCCAGGCTGTAAATAACCAGGTCTACCTGTCCCAGGTCTTCACGGATCAGGTCGAATGTTTTTTGTTTAATTTCATCAGAAAAAGCATCACCATTGAGGCTCTTTGCATAGAAACCATCTTTTATAGCTTGTGTTTCAAATGCAGCAGTATTGTACCATCCCGCAGAAGCAGTTTTACCAGGCGCTGGTGGTTTTTCAAAATATACACCGATTGTACCTGCACCAGCACCGTAAGTGCTTGTGATTCTTGAAGCCAGTCCGAAACCGGTTGAAGAACCGATTACCAATACTTTTTTAGGCCCATCAATGGTACCTTGTTCTTTTACATAACTGATTTGGTTCTGTACATTCTGCGCACATCCCTCTGGATGAGCAGTTAAGCATATGAACCCACGGGTTCTTGGAGTAATGATCATAATTAAAATAAAAGCGAAAATAGTAATAATTAAATACAGAAAATAATTTAGCGAATGTTAACGTTCCCTAATTCGTTTTTAAGTACTGCAGACCGCCATTACTTTCGTTGAAAATATAAGGAATATGAAACGATATCAGCGTCTCTGCATGCTTATGTGCGGCACATTGCTCTTGCTGGATCAAGCAATTGCGCAACAGGAAATGGAACAATCGAATCCATTTAAGGAAGACAGCATCCGGATCAAAGGAACAATTGCCGGTTATCAACCCGGACAAACAGAAAGCTACGTGAAGTTCTCTGTTTGTGATCCGGATGGAACAAGTAACCGAATTGCAGTAGCTATTCAGCCTGACGGAAGTTTTGATGCGGTACTTGCGCGTCCGGTTAAAGGAGATATCGGCCTGAATTATAAGGAGGCTTATATAAGTGTTTATGCAGAACCCGGAAAGGAATTGTCTGTTGCGATTGATGAAAAACAGATGGACTTCGGGAAGCCAAATTCCAATGTTTTCCTGGTAGCTGGAGAACTGGCAGGGATCAGTAATGCCATGATCAGATTTCAGTCGGAATTTAATCAGCACCCGTTTCTCTTAAAAGCAGATGCGGGGTACAAGGAGCAGTCGGAAACTACATTCGCCTTAAACAGGCAGGCGCAGTTAAAAGAAGAACTACAGTTCTTTGAGGCATATGTCTTAAAGAAGAGGGTCGGCAACCAAACTTTTGTAGTCTGGCAACGTAACCATCTAATCTATTCTGCCGCAAAAGATATCATGTACTTTGCAGGATCTGCAAAGCCAAAATTTGAGATCTCAGTCCCCCAGCTTTATCAGTTGCTGGATCAGATACCTGTTAACAGCCTTACTGCATGGAATAATTCTGCGTATTACGAATTCCTTAGTTTATTGTCAGCAACACAGATGATCCTGATCAATATGAATCCCATGTACGATGACCTGAAGAAAAACAATGGCTTTAACACGTTGACATTGCGGTTAAATCATATTGACCAGATCGCTAAGGGCCTAACGCGTCAGCTGCTGTATGCAGACAACTATTTTTCCGCTGAGCAGGCAGGTATGAGCCGTGGCCGAATGGATTCAACGGTTCATAATGTCTATTTAAAAAAACGAATGATCGAAAAAGACAACGCTGCAGATCATGTTTTTAAACCCTACCCGGTTTTGGAAAAGATTAAAAGTTCGAATGCCAGTATACCGGTTAAGAAAAAGCTTGCAGATATCTTTATGAAAACCAGGGGAAGCAATTTATATCTCGACTTTTGGGGCGATTGGTGTGCGCCCTGTATGCAGGAGATGCCCAATTATCCCAAACTGATCCAGGCGTTAAAGCACAAGCCAATCCGGTTTATTTTCTTTGCGGTGCGTACAACAGAAGACCAGATGCACCATGTTCAGGAGAAATTTAAGATTAATGCTGATTTTATTTACCTTTCCAACGATGAAGCTACCGTTATGAATACGATCCTTGGATTTCACGCTTATCCATCTCACTTTTTAATTGATGCTGCCGGAATGCTAGTCGATACAAATCCTGGTTATTTAGCAGAGGCGGAACGAGTAGGCCCCGTTACTGATGCCATTAACAGGAGGTTCAAATGGTAAGCTCCATATTTAAAGACAGAAAAATCGGTGTAAAATTGAGCGTCCTGGTCGCTGTGCTTTGTCTGGCCTGCGGGGGCATTGTCATATCACAGATCATCTGGCTTCAGGATAGTTACCGCATCAGCAGACAGCAGGCAGAAAATACAGTGTCAGATGTGCTGGATGAAATTATCACCAGCTATAAAGTAGAAAAGGCCGATAGCATGAGGTATGGGTTAAAACAAATGATCACGTCAGAAAAAGACTTTATATACCGGATTACCCGCTATCCTTACGGAATACGCGCCAGTTTCAGTTCCGATGATCAGCATGGCTATTTTGATTATCCCATTACGGAAAAAGGAATAATCAAATTGAAAAATGACCCATATAAATTTTTGATCGGTAAGATCGATGGGGGTAACCTCAACGACTTGAGACATTTGTACTCCGCATTACTTGGGGCAAAGGAATTTACGGATGATCCTGAAAAAGATGCAGTGCTAAATAAACTCAGGCAGTTAAGCAATGATCCATATAGTGACATCCGTACCTTAAATAAGATCATGAAGCAGCAATTTAAAGTCAGAAGCCTGCCATTTGATGCGCAAATTCTTTTTATAAAAGATATCAACGTCTTGTATGCTAAGGCTGGGCCATTTACACCAGGTAAAGGGTTTATTCCAACTGATGCAAACTTAATTGACCGGCTTCTTGGATTAAATGAGTCCATCCGAAATCGTAATAAAAGTAGAGAACATCGAGCATCCGGGGAACGCAGCGCGAATGAAGAATCTAAAGAAAATGGATCACGCGGAACAACGATATACGCTGGCCGGTCATTTTTAAGCGATGTGAACGATCAATACCTCTGGGCCATTCAGATGGTCCTGCTAAAAGTAGATGTACCAGTAGCTTATACCATAAAAAGTATGGCGCTTGGTATTTTAGGGTCATTCTTATTGCTCATTATACTGATTGCATGCATGAGCTACATGCTTTACCTGATCATTCATCAAAGAAAGCTCAACGACCTAAAGAATGATTTTATCGGGAACATGTCGCATGAACTGAAAACCCCAATTGCAACCGCTTTGGCCGCAGTTCAGGGAATGCAGTATTTTGATGTTTTAGAAGATAAGGATAAAACAAACCGTTACTTAAAAACGGCAGCTTCAGAATTGCAGCGGTTGTCTCAAATGGTTAGCCAGGTATTAAACAGTGTCGTGTACGAAAGAGAGAATTTTAGAATAGATCCTTCAGCATTTAATCTAAAAGAGCTGTTGGAACAACTGATAGCGGGTCAGCAGCTTTTGTTAAAAGATCAGGCCATTATCAATCTGATGTACACGGCTCCGGAAATCGTATCTGCCGATAAACAATATATCCACCAGGCCATAAATAATCTGGTTGATAATGCGGTTAAGTACTCACCCGATCCGGCTGATATTCTAATCACGTGTACCACTGTAACCAACGGAATAGAGATCAGCGTAACCGATCATGGACTTGGGATTGCTAAAGAACACCAGGCACATATCTTTGATCAGTTCTACAGAGTGCAGGATCCGGATGATCAGCACATCAAAGGATACGGCATGGGATTAACGCATGTCAGGTCAATTGTGGAAAGGCATGGAGGGAACGTGGCCTTATCAAAGTCTGATCTGACAGGCACAGTGTTTACCATTTTTTTACCACAAGGATGATACGAACCAGACTTTTGCTGGCCGAAGATGAGGTGGCGCTTGGAATGATCATCAAAGATCTTCTGGAAAGCCGTGGCTTTGATGTTTTTCTGATCACAAGAGGCGATGAAGTATACCGCACTTATTTAAAAATTAAGCCAGACCTTTTAATTTTAGATGTCATGATGCCGAATGAAAGCGGCCTGGACATTGCAAAGAAAATAAGGCAGCATGATAAAGATACACCCATTTTGTTTTTAACCGCACGTACCATGCCCGATGATGTACTCAATGGATTTGAAGCCGGCGGTAATGACTATCTCAAAAAGCCATTTGATATGGAAGAACTGGTGGTTCGAATCAGGGTACTGCTAAATCACAATCGTTTATTGGAAAAAGCAGATCCGGAAAACCAGCTGGAAATTGTTCAGATCGGAGAATACCGGTACGACCTCAAAAGGCTTATCCTAACGCATCCGGAAAGAACACGAAAGCTAACCTCCCGGGAAGGAGAATTGTTGAATACCCTTTATCAGTTTAAAAACAGAATGCTAAACAGGAAAGATCTTTTAATACAGGTATGGGGTGATGACGACTTTTTTAGCTCCCGTAGCCTGGATGTTTATATTTCAAAATTAAGGGGCTATTTTAAGGCCGATCCCATGGTTCAAATAATTAACCACAGAGGGTTCGGATATAAACTGATCTGCTAAAATATTATTACCTTTGGTTACATGAAGAAAGTTGTTTTATTATTTTTTACAGTTTTAATTACCACCTCTGCATTTTCACAGGGTTTGATTGGTCTTTTAGGTAAATCACAGGATTTTTTCACGTTATTAAACGAAGAAAAATATCAGGAAGCTTATCTGTATTTTGACACCACCTTTCATGCTAAGTTTTCTGAGCCTGATCTAAAACAACTGTGGACAAACTTAAATACCGGTCTTGGTAAGTTTAAGTCGGCAGACATTGTAAGCAGTAAAACCGAAGGCGATTTTTTTGTGATCACTATGGAGGGTAATTTTGAAAAAGACACACAAAATTTTCTCTTTGCCTATAACAAAGCAGAAAAGATCGTTGGTTTTTATCTTCCCGGAAAAACAAACGCTGTGGCCTACGCAAAACCAACCTATGCATCTGATACTACATTATATAAAGAAACAGAGATCTATGTAAAAACACCCGGTCACGAGTTGGTTGGAATACTTACTGCACCAAAAAATGCAGCCAACTTTCCAATCGTGGTACTGGTTCATGGATCCGGACCTCATGATATGGATGAAACCGTTGGTCCCAATAAACCCTTAAAAGACATTGCACTTGGTCTTGCGTCTCAGGGTATTGCTTCCATCCGTTACGTAAAGAGAACCATGATCTATAATGCTGAGTTTTATGGAGCATTCACCGTAAAAGAAGAATTGGTTGATGATGCCATAGCGGCAGTAGAACTTGCAAAAACAATTCCTGCAGCAAATAAAAGTCAGATTTATTTACTCGGGCACAGTTTGGGTGGAATGCTGGCGCCGCGAATTGCCACACTGTCACCAGATTTAAAAGGGATCTTACTGCTCGCTGCACCTGCACGTAAAATGACTGATCTGATCATTGAACAGAATAACTATATGTATAGCCTTTCAAAGGATACATCAGCAGCAACAAAAAAGCAAATGACCTCACTAACTACGGAGATCCAAAAGACAAGACTAAATACACTGGGAAAAATGAAACCAGATTCATCTGTACTGGGGCTTCCTGCATCTTACTGGATTGACATTAATAATTACGATCAGGTGGCTGTGGCGAAAAGCTTAAACAAAAAAATCTTTGTGGCACAGGGAGCATTGGATTTCCAGGTATCCGTTGCCGATTATGAACTTTGGAATGCAGCATTAGCACAAAATAAAAATGCAGTGCTTAAGTTGTATCCACAACTCAATCACCTGATGAGCTTTCAGGGAATGAAAGGGACAAGCAAACAATATGAAAGCCCTGCAAGTGTATCTGAAGACCTCGTAAATGATATCGCGTCCTGGATAAAGGCAAAATAAAACGGCTTCTTCTTCCTGTTTTATCAAAATGCCCCTTAATCGGAAAGTCCAGCTTTCCAATTAAGGGGCATTTTCATTGGTTATAAAAATAAAATTTGGTATTAATTTGAAATAAAACGATAAAAGCAGGACAGCACAGGTTGCAGCTGATACGGGTTTGCATTATAATTGTTCTTAATTAACCAAAGCCAATTAACCAAAACAAACTAAACCAAAGGATTTTAACCCTGATCATTCAATCGTAAAACGATCCCTTGTTTACTATTGCATCATTGAAGCGGATTGAATTCTCCTGTGTTTTAAACAAACTGAGAGGGAAAATATTTATGATCTAGACAATTATCTAATCTTTCGGCCTTTTGAAGCTCCCTTATTGCGTAAAGGAGCTAACAAAAAGACCACATTCAAATGTACATGATTTTAAAAGCAGGGCGCAAATAACAGGCGACAACCATGAATAAACGCTACTGCAGGCAATTAACATTTAAACAGGTGTAAAAGTATGAAAAAAATACTTATTCTCCTTGTATGCTGTGTGTTGTGCAATGCGTTCGCATTCGCTAAAACCACAGGTAAATCAGGAGTCTTTAATAAAACAACAGTAACCAAATTAAAAAATAGTAACTCATTAGTCCGTCAGCGGGTTCTAACCGGAACTGTATATGACGAAGAAGGTGTATCCATTCCAGGTGTAACCATTAAAGTTCAGGGATCCGTTCCCGAACGTGGTGTGGTAACCAACGCAGATGGTAAGTATACCTTACAGATCAATAGTGATTCTGAGATCCTGGTATTTTCATTTGTAGGATATACCTCCCAGAAAATTACAATCGGCGATAAAAAAGTATTGGATGTGAAAATGGCACCGGATGCAAAAAATGCATTGGAAGAGGTGGCCGTTGTGGCTTTTGGTACTCAAAAGAAAGAAAGCGTGATCGGTTCCATTACTACGGTACGTCCGGGTGACCTAAAAGTGCCTTCAAGTAACTTAACAGGAGCACTGGCTGGTAGGGTAGCGGGTGTAATCGCATATCAGAGAAGCGGTGAGCCGGGAGCAGATAATGCCGACTTCTTTGTTCGTGGTATTACTACGTTCGGGGCCAATACTGGTCCACTGATCCTAATCGATGGTGTGGAATTGAGCACAGTCGATTTAGCAAGGCTTCAAACCGATGATATCGAGACTTTCTCCATCATGAAGGATGCTACTGCTACCTCGTTATATGGTGCACGTGGTGCAAATGGTGTAATTTTAGTAACTACTAAAAAAGGGGTTGTTGGTAAAGCAAATATCTCACTGAGGGCAGAAACATCTGTATCCAGTCCAACAGATAATGTGGAACTTGCCGATCCGGTAACGTATATGAAGCTCGCTAACGAGGCTTTTGCAACACGCGATCCATTGGCAACCCTTCCTTATCTGGAAGAAAAAATTGTTAAGACAGGCGAAGGAGCTAATCCTTTAGTATACCCTGCGAACGATTGGCGTAAAATGTTATTTAAAGACAATGCCATCAATCAGCGTTACAATTTGAATGTTAGAGGTGGTGGTGCCGTTGCAACTTATTATGTAGCCGGTGCGTATACAAAAGATAATGGGGTTTTAAATGTTGATGAACGGAATAACTTTAACAGTAACATCAACTTAAAAAGTTACTCGTTATTAACCAACGTAACCATTAACTTAACCAAATCTACTGAACTTGGTATTAAGTTAAGTGGAAACTTTGACGACTACAGCGGTCCTTTAGATGGTGGTGCTGCAATGTATAATAAGGTTGTACATTCAAATCCTGTTCTTTTCCCTGCTTATTATCCGGTTGATGCACAGCATCAATATGTACGCCACATTATGTTTGGTAATGCAGGTGTTGGTACTACAGGTGCCTATATTAACCCGTATGCAGACATGGTTAGAGGATACAGAGATGAATCCAGATCACAAATGCTGGCACAGTTTGAAATAAAACAAAGCCTGGAGTCTATTACCAAAGGTTTATCTGTACGGACGATGCTGAATTTAACCCGGATCTCAAATTTCGGTTATGAGCGTTCTTATGATCCGTTTTATTACCGGTTAGCAGGTTACGATCCATTAGCTGATAAGTACTCCATTTCACAAATTAATGACAATGGAACAGAGTATTTAGGTTTTCAGGAAGGTGGTAAAACATTAAACTCCAGTTTCTATAATGAATCCATGGTGAACTATGGCAGAACATTTGGAGATAAACATGATGTGAGTGGCTTACTGGTACTGATCATGAGAGAAAGCTTAAGTGCAAATGCAGGTAGTTTACAACAATCACTTCCAGGAAGGAACTTAGGTCTTTCCGGACGTACTACTTATGCCTATGACAGAAGATATTTTGCCGAGTTTAACTTTGGTTACAACGGTACAGAACGTTTCGCTGAAAAAAACAGGTTCGGTTTCTTCCCTTCAGGAGGTGTAGCCTGGGCTATATCTAATGAGAAATTCTTTGAGCCATTAAAAGGTTCAATCACCAACTTGAAATTACGCTATACCTATGGTGTTGTAGGTAACGATAGGATCGGTGATGCCAACGATCGTTTCTTTTATCTTTCAAACGTTACCATGAACGATCCGAATAAAGGAGCAACTTTTGGTCGTGACCTGAACTTTGGATTGAATGGGGTAACAGTTAACCGTTATGCCAATACAGCCATCAGCTGGGAAAGAGCAATTAAGCAGAATATGGCTATGGAAATTAGCTTATTCGGCAAAGCGAACATCATTGCTGAATATTATACAGAACAACGGAGTGATATCCTGATGAGCCGTGCTTCGATCCCAACAACGATGGGATTGGCAGCAATTACAAAAGCAAATCTTGGTAAGGCCTCAGGCAGAGGTGTAGACATACAGGCAGATTATCAGCAGGCATGGAGCAAGGATATGTTCTTGTCGCTTAAAGGAAATCTTACCTATGCAACCAGTAAATTTAAAGTATACGAAGAGCCTGAGTTTAATGAGCCATGGCGCTACAGGGTAGGTAATTCACTTGCACAAAACTTCGGTTACATTGCTGAACGTTTGTTTATCGATGATGAAGAAGCTGCTAACTCTCCAAGACAGGAGTTTGGCGGGCAATATGGTGGTGGTGATATCAAATACACCGATGTAAACGGTGATGGTAGAATCTCTGAAGCAGATATGGTTCCAATAGGAAACCCGTTAACACCAGAAGTTATTTATGGTTTTGGTTTCTCATTTAAATATAAAAATATTGATTTCTCAGCTTTCGCACAAGGTTCTGCAAATCAGTCTTTCTGGATTGACCCTTCTGCAACCGCTCCTTTCAACAACCAGACACAGCTTTTAAAAGCGTATGCCGACAGCTATTGGTCTGAAGAAAACCGGAATGTATATGCAATCTGGCCACGTTTAAGCCCTACAGTAAATGCAAACAATGCCCAAACCAGTACCTGGTTTATGCGCAATGCGGCATTCCTGAGGATTAAACAAATAGAATTGGGTTATTCCCTGCCTAAAAGTGTGTTGAGCAAGATTAAAGCTGCTGGTTTCCGTGTATACGTAAACGGAAGTAACTTATTTATGTTCAGTAAATTCAAAATGTGGGATGCTGAGATGGCAGGTAACGGATTAGGTTACCCGGTTCAAAAAGTATTTAATGTGGGTGTGAACTTAAATTTTAACTAATAGAGATTACTGATATGCAAAATATTAAAAAAGGAAAATGGATATTGAGAGCAGCATTTCTTGTTTTCTTATCTGTGTTAGGCTCCTGTAAAGATTACCTTGATGTAGTGCCGGATAATATTCCGACCATTGAAAATGCATTTACCATGCGTACTGAAGCAGAAAAGTATTTATATACCTGCTACTCATATATGCCCAGAGATGGGGATCCTTCTTCAAATCCAGCCATATTGAGCGGAGATGAAATGTGGGGTTTTGAAAGCTCTGTATTGCCAGAGTTTGACCATAGAATGTTTAACATTGCCCGTGGGCTTCAGGGCACAGTTAATCCGGTAGGTGATTTTCACTGGGATAACCTGTATAGGGGATTACGTGATTGTAATATCTTCCTGGAAAATGTAAATAGTGTTCCGGACCTTACTGATCAGGAAAAAATCGAGTGGACTGCTGAAGTAAAATTTCTGAAAGCATATTATCACTTCTACCTGTTAAGAATGTATGGCCCAATCCCTTTAATTAAGGAAAACTTACCGATTGATGCAGACATTGCCTCCGTTAGAGTATCCAGAAATACGGTAGATGAATGTTTTGCATACATTGTGCAGCTTCTTGACGAAGCAAAGGATAATTTGACATTAAGCATTACAAACCCTCAAAGACAGCTTGGCCGGATCACTAAACCAATTGCCTATGCGCTTAAAGCAAAAGTATTGGTTACTGCTGCAAGTCCGTTGTTTAACGGAAATACGGAACAGGCCGGATTAAGGAACCGTGATGGTGCTCAATTGTTTAATCAAACCGCTTCAATAGTTAAATGGGATTCAGCAGCAGTTGCCTGTAAAAAAGCGATTGATATTGCTGCATCTGCAGGTAATGTACTTTATAAATACAATCCGGCAGTTGGAAATGCTTTAACACCATTTATTAAAACCCAAATGGATTTAAGAAATGCATTTACTGAAAGATGGAATAGTGAGATCATCTGGGCAAATACGCAGGGTAGTACCAATCTTCTTCAAAGGGTTGCTGCTGCTAAAGTAGATTTCCGTTACATGGATAATCCAAGGATTATTGGTGAACTATCTCCTACATTGAAAGTTACAGAGACGTTTTACACTAAAAATGGTGTTCCGCTTAGCGAAGACAAAACCAGGGTTAATACAGGAGCAACCAGAGTAGGTACTGCTGCTGATGCACTTGCTATTCGTGTAGGGTATACAACTGCAGCTGTAAACTTTGACAGAGAACCTCGTTTTTATGCAAGTCTTGGCTTTGATGGCGGAGTTTGGTACGGACAAGGTGCTTATGACGATGCAGCTCCATCAGGTCTTTATTATGTTTCCGGTAGAAAAGGTCAGCCGAATTCAAAAAATAGCTCAGATGGAGGGTCAGTTACCGGTTATTATGTTAAGAAATATGTTCATTTCCAGAATGTTCAGGGTGCCTCAGTAAATGACTATACCATCAATGCATACCCATGGCCATTAATACGCTTATCGCATCTGTACCTGATGTATGCAGAAGCATTAAATGAATTGGGCGCAGCACCAAGTGAAGAAGTGTATACCTATGTTGATTTGGTACGTGCACGTGCAGGATTAGGAACCGTTAGAACATCATGGGCTAACTTTTCAAACAACCCGGGTAAAGCAACCTCAAAATTGGGTATGCAGGAAATTATCCGTCAGGAACAACTGATTGAACTTGCGTTTGAAGGACAGCGCTTCTGGGATTTAAGACGCTGGAAAACAGCCATTACAGAATACAACAGAAAGCCGATTCAGGGTTGGGATCTTCAACAATCTGATCCGACATTCTATTACCGTACAAAGGTTGTTTTTGATCAGAAGTTTAGCTTAAAGGATTATTTCTGGCCAATCAGGGATAACAATCTGTTGGTGAATAAGAATTTAGTTCAAAATTTAGGATGGTAATTGATTAACTGAATATATATTATGAAAAAATTAAGATACATATTCCCTTTACTCCTGCTTTTTGCAGTAGTAGGGCAAGGGTGCAAGGAAGAGCTTAGACTTGATCATATTGATGAGAATGCACCTGCTCCTCAGCAAGTAAGCAATATTAAATCAGAAGGTATACCCGGTGGTGCAATTTTAACCTACACGGTTCCTTCAGATGCTAATTTGTCTTATGTAAAGGCTGTTTATGAAATACAGCCCGGAGTTTTTAAAGAGGGTAAAGCTTCTTTTTATACCGATACCATCAGGCTGGAAGGTTTTGGTGATACCAATGAATATGATGTAAAGGTCTATACCGTGGGTAAAAATGATAAAGCTTCAGAACCATTGACCATTAAGGTTAAGCCTTTAACGCCTCCGGTTCAGAGTGCTTTTAAATACCTTACCCTTGATTCAGGTTTTGGTGGGGTGAAGATCAAATTCCAAAATGAATTCCAGGCAAACCTGGCGATTGTTCTTGAAGCAGATACAGCAGGAAATGGAGTAATGATACCCTTACAAACCTATTATACCAAGGCAAGGGAAGGTTCTTATTCGTACAGGGGATTGGCACCAATAAGGAAAACCTTTACGGTATATCTGAGAGACAGATGGGGTAATAAATCAGAAATTCTAACAAAGCGTACAACACCATTGGCCGAAGCCATGGTACCTAAACCATTTACAGCACTTCAGTTGCCAACGGATGAATACCTGCCGGTAGAAGCAGCCTATCCAATGTCGAGAATGTGGGACGGACTTGTTGACATCTGGATCTTTGCGTCAAGAAACAGTACCGTTGTGCCACAATGGTTTACAGTAGATTTAAACAGACCGGTAATTGTTAGCCGTATGAAAGTGCACCAGAGATCGCCAAACTATACCTACGGTGGTGGTAATGTAAAAAGATTTGAATTGTACGGATCAAGTGCACCAAATCCAAATGGAAGCTGGGATAGCTGGAAACTGTTAGGTTCCTTTACCTCAACCAAGCCATCAGGACTTCCATTGGGTCAGAATAGTGCAGAAGATTATAATTATGGTCATACCCTTGGTGAAGATTTTGAGTTAACAGAAACACCATTGGCGTATCGTTATTATCGTTTTAAATCATTAGAAACCTATGGTGGCGGCGGACAGATTACCATCGCAGAAATCAGCTTCTGGGGGAAATTTTAAATTAATCAATTAAATTAAAGTAAATGAAAAGTAAATTATATTATTTATTGATTGTATTTGCAGGGCTCTGTGTCTTTATGGCCTGTAAAAAAATGGATAGTACCTATGAACAATATGTTATTAAAGGTGGTATCCAATATCCGGGAGCTGCAAAGTCTGCAGTTTTGCATGGTGGAAATAAACGCGCCATACTCGAATGGCTGAAAGGCTCAGATCCTAAAATCGTGAAAGCCAGGATCTTTTGGAATAACTATGCCGATTCTGTGGAAGTTCCAATCACTGCCAGTCAGAGTGTTGTTCGCCATACGTTTACAACCCTGGCAGAGAATTTCTATTCGTTCACCATTAAGACCTACGACGCGCAGGGACATGTATCTGTTCCGGTTGAGGTTTCTGGCAGCGTGTATGGAGATAATTATCAGTCAAGGGTTTTAGAAAGACCGCTTAACGCAGCCATGTTAACTAAAGCCAATGTACTCAAGTTAAACTGGAGCATTGCTGATAGCGTTACCGGTGCTTTTGCTACTGATCTGGAGTATACCAATACTGCAGGTGTATTGAAGACTGTCCGTTTCAAAGGCGGGCTGTTGAATACCGAGATCGCTGATTATAAATTAGAAACCAACTTTAGGTACCGTACTTTATACCTGCCGGATTCTCTGGCTATTGATACTTTCTATACCGGTTACCTGTCTGGCCCTAAATTAAAACTGGATAAAAAGGAATGGGTTATTGCTAATTTTGACAATAACCATCCTGGTGATGAAAATAAAGTAGCCAATATTATTGATGGAAATCCAGGCACACGCTGGCATGGACTGGCAACCAATCCTACCCCGTATCCACATTATTTTTCAGTGAATATGGGCGCAGTAAGAACCATCACTGATTTGAGTTTATGGAGAATGAACACAGATGACCGTGCACCAGAATCCATTAAGATCGAAACAAGTTTGGACAATGTAACCTGGACAGATCAGGGTACGTTCGCGTTCAACAGGCTCATCGATGGTGAGCAAATTTTCACAATGAAGACTTTGACTACAGCAAGATATTTTAAGGTTACCGGGCTAAGGGGACCTCAGGCTTATATTGTTCTTGGAGAAGTAGACGTTTATGTTAAATAAATGGTTGGTTAGTACCGGCAGGGTAGTTCCTGCCGGTAATTTTTTTATGTAATTTGCAGGGTTTTCTATCTATGGCAAAGTTGTTGCTAGTAATAGCACGAAACCTTATAAACAAGATCAAATTATGATAAAAAGAATACATGTACTTGAAGATGATGAAGATATCAGATACATTATTGGAGTTTTGTTAAAAGATGAAGGATATGAACTACAGCTTTCGTCTACATTCGCAGAATTGAAAACTAAATTGAAAGATTCTGTTCCTGATTTGTTTATTTTAGATGTCATGCTTCCTGATGGTGATGGTGCCAGTATTTGTGCCGATCTTAAAGGGGATGTATTTACCAGACACATTCCAATCATCGTAATGTCTGCAAACGATCAGAATAAACAGATTAGTATTGAAGCTGGTGCTAACGATTATATCAGCAAACCATTTGATATCGATTACATCGTAAAACGAATCAATGCCCAATTGAATAAATAACAATTAATTTTTATACAATACATAAGAAGCCGGACAAAGATTGCCCGGCTTCTTTGTATATAAGAGCAATTTTATCTAAGTTTGGGCATTAAAATAATAGAGCAATTTAAAATGTCAGATCAAAAGAAAGAAATATTCGACGGCGTAGCGCAGCGTTTAAAAATAGAAGGATTTAATGTAGTTAACCGTGATGAAACCCGCCCATGGGGTGGTTTCTTTGTAATCGATGAAGATCAGGCACAACAGTTTGCCAATGTTTACTTCGAAGGATTAAACGTGGAAGACCTTCGTATTTCAGGAAAATTGAGCCCTAAAATATTAATCGTAGCCCCTAAGACTCGTCTTTCGTGGCAATACCACCACCGTCGTGCTGAAATATGGCGTGTAGTTAACGGTACTGTAGGTGTCGTAACCAGCGATACAGATGAAGAAGGTGCATTACAGCAGCTTAGTCCGGGTCAAAGTATTAAATTAAAACAAGGTGAAAGACACCGTTTGATCGGTCTGGAAGATTGGGGTATCGTATCTGAGATTTGGCAGCATACTGACCAAAGCAATCCTTCTGATGAAAGTGATATTGTTCGTGTTCAGGACGATTTTGGCAGATAAGTTCTTTTTATTTACATCATTTTATGATGGCATTAGAACATTATGCCTAAATATTCGTTAATACCAATATGATCATTTTATTGTTTTTTCTGTTACACTGGTTTTTATCACTTTTTTCCCAAACCTTCTTCCTGCACCGTTATGCTTCGCATAAAATGTTTAAGATGAATCCTTTCTGGGAGAAATTCTTTTATACCATCACTTTTTTGTCGCAGGGTTCATCTTTCTTGAATCCACGTGCGTATGCCATCCTGCACCGCATGCACCATGCATTTAGTGATACCGAAAAAGATCCGCACTCCCCACACTTCGTAAAGGACGTCTGGGGGATGATGATCCAAACCAAAAATATTTACCTGAATTATTCGAAATATAATCATGAGCCTGAAGAGCAATTTAGGGATAACTATCCTTCATGGCCTATCATTGATAAGATTGGCGATTCATGGATCACCAGACTCATCTTTATCAGCTTTTATGTTTGGTTCTATGTAACCTTTGCTACAGCCTGGTGGATGTTCTTATTGCTGCCTGTTCATTTCCTGATGGGTCCGTTACATGGAGCGATCGTAAATTGGTGCGGACATAAATATGGATATTCCAACCATGATAATAACGACCATAGCAAAAACTCTTTGCCGTTAGACTTTTTAATGATGGGGGAGTTGTTTCAGAACAATCACCACAAAAAGCCAAACAGCCCGAATTTTGCATCAAAATGGTATGAGTTTGACCCAACCTATCCGATCATGAAGGTGATGCACTGGATGCACATTATCCGCATCCGGAAAACCTAAGAACGAATAAATTCGTTTCTAGGGTATGATCTCAACCCTTTTGTTGATTATTATTTGCCTGTTCAGCTGCTGCCTCATTATGGTTGCGGTGTGGTTTTGGGCAAAGCAGATAACCAATGCAGGGGTTGTTGACGTTTTTTGGGCATTGAACTTTCCCGTCATAGGAATCCTGCTCTACTGCCTAGCAGAAGGTTTTGAGCCCCGTAAGCAATTGATCTGTGGTATGGTAGTTATTGCCGGTACACGTTTGGGTATTCACCTATGGAAACGCGTAATTGGACACCTTCATGAAGAAGAAGGCCGTTATAAGCAACTGCGAAAAGAATGGGCACCTCGTGAAGATTTTAAATTCTTTGTATTCTTTCAGTTTCAGGCCATCTCCAATGTAGTTCTTGCCATTCCATTTTTTATAATCGCATTAAACAAAGAACCTGCAATAAATATCCTGGAATATACCAGTATGGGCATTTGGGCTATCGCGGTAATTGGTGAGGGGATTGCAGACTGGCAGCTCAGCTTGTTTAAAAAAGATCCCGTGAATAGAGGAGAGGTTTGTAACCTTGGATTATGGAACTATTCGAGGCACCCCAATTACTTTTTTCAATGCCTGATGTGGGTCTCCTATTTCCTGTTCGCCGTTACCGCCTCATGGGGATGGATCGCCATCATTAGCCCTGCAATCATTTTTTACCTGATCTTTAATGTAACCGGTATTCCAGCAACAGAAGAGCAGGCATTAAGATCTAAAGGCGACAAATACCGCAAGTACCAGGAAACTACCAGTGCATTTGTACCCTGGTTTAAGAACAGTTAGTTTTCACACGTTCTCTATTGATTGCTCTTAATGTTCTTTCTCCAACGTTCTTCCGACGTTCTCTCCAACGTTCTCTCCAACGTTCTCTCCAAGGCTCAATATTGGATGCTCTCTCCAATGTTATCTCTTTAAAAGTTCTCTCTTCAAACGTTCTCTCTCCAATGTTATCTCTTTAAAAGTTCTCTCTTCAAACGTTCTCTCTCCAATGTTATCTCTTCAAACGTTCTCTCTTCAACGTTCTCTCTTTAGACGTTCTCTCTTTAAACGTTCTCTCTTTAGACGTTCTCTCTTTTCCGCCAGGATGATGTTTTTGTAATGATATTAACCTGTTCAGGTTGTTCATTTTAATTCCTAATCCGTTTAAAATAAATCTCAATAGTGGCTAAAAACGTATAATTAATAACTGCGCTTGTATCAATTCGTACAGATACAGGAATAACCCTAACCCCTAGATAAACTTTCGACTTGATGTGGTACGATAAACTACTTGAACAAGATAAATTGCCTGATTTCCTGTTGCGCCTCGGAATCAGGCGATTAATAAAGCAGCGACTTAAAGATGAACTTGCTGAAAACAGTGAACTGCAGCAGCAGCGCTTAAGCGGACTATTGGAAGAACTTAGAAATTCACCAATAGCCATCAATACATCAGACGCAAATGAACAGCATTATGAAGTGCCAACCGAATTTTACCAGTATTGCCTTGGAAAGAACCTGAAATATTCAAGCGGATATTGGTATGGCGGAGTTGAAGATATAGATACCTCAGAAATTGACATGCTCGAACTTACCTGTCAGCGTGCAGATCTTCGAAGCGGACAGGAGGTATTGGAACTGGGCTGCGGATGGGGCTCTTTATCGCTTTATATGTCTGCGAAGTTCCCGGACAGTACCTTTACCGTGGTATCTAACTCTACTACGCAAAAGGCATTCATCGATGAAACAGCCGCTGAACGGGGTATCAAAAACCTGACTGTCATCACCGCAGATATGAATACGTTTCAAATTCTCCATCAGTTTGACCGTGTAGTCTCTGTAGAGATGTTTGAGCACATGCGCAATTATAAGTTGCTGTTGAAAAAGGTAGCTTCTTTTTTAAAAGAAAGCGGAAAGCTGTTTGTTCACATCTTTACACATCATACCCTGGCTTATAAGTTCGAAGTGATCGATGAAACCGACTGGATGAGCAAATACTTTTTTACCGGAGGCATCATGCCTTCCAATCACCTGTTGTCCTATTTTAATGATGATCTTACCGTGCAAAAGCAATGGGTAGTTAATGGAATGCACTATGCTAAGACGTCAGAAGCCTGGTTAAAGAATATGGATGCCCATAAAAAGGAGATTATACCCTTATTTGAGCAAACCTATGGAAAGGATCAGTCCGTTAAATGGTGGGTGTATTGGCGGTTGTTCTATATGTCATGTGCCGAATTGTTTGGTTACCATAATGGGAATGAGTGGATGGTTTCACATTACCTGTTTAAAAAGAACCAGATTTGATGGAGAAAATAGCAATCATTGGAACCGGAATAGCCGGAATGGGCTGCGGTCATTTTCTGCATAAAAAATACGACCTGACTTTTTATGAAGAACTGGACTATATAGGAGGGCATACCAATACCATTACGGTAAATGAAGATGGAGCAACGGTGCATTTGGATACTGGTTTTATGGTATTTAATTACCGGACGTATCCGCACCTGACCCAGCTTTTTGAACAGATCAAGGCCCCGGTAAAAAAAACCGAAATGTCCTTCAGCGTCCAGTACCTTCCAGATCAGCTCGAATATAGCGGATCAAGCTTAAACCATTTATTTGCACAGCGGCGGAATATTTTTAAGCCTTCCTATCTGCGGATGCTGCTGGAAATAAACAGGTTCAATACACAATGTCTCCAGGTGCTGTATAATCCGCAATATGCAGATTATACCATCGGACGTTACATCCGGGAATTTGGGTATGGCGAAGATATGCTTTGGAAGTATCTCATTCCAATGAGTTCCGCAGTATGGTCTGCACCAATGGAACAAATACTGGATTTCCCTGCGGTATCATTGATCCGTTTTTTTAAGAATCATGGTTTTTTAGGGCTGGATAGCCAGCACCAGTGGTATACCCTGCATCAGGGAAGCCAATCTTACCGGGAACTGCTCATCGCTCCGTTTAAAGAACGGATCATGCTCAAACAAAAGGTGGTAAAGGTGGAACGGCTTGAAAATGGTCAGGTTATGGTAACCAGTTCCGGCGGCAAAGAATCGGTATACGATAAAGTGATCATGGCCTGCCATGCAGATCAAAGTGATAAGATTGTGCAGCATAAAACAGCAGATGAAGCCCGTCTGCTGTCAAAATTTAAATATCAGTCCAATAAAGCCGTTGTACACATAGATACTTCCCTGATGCCGAATAAAAAACTGGCCTGGAGCAGCTGGAATTACCGGGTAGAACAAAATGGGGATGCCCTGGTGCCAAGCACCATCTATTGGATGAACCAGCTGCAGCAGGTGTCTGACAAAAAAGATTATTTTGTATCCATCAATCCATCCAGCCAGCTTGATGGATCAAAAGTTATCAAAGAAATCGATTATGAGCATCCTCTTTTTGATGTGCCTGCAATGAAGGCCCAGGAAGAACTGCATCTGTTAAACCAGACAGGGCCTGTTTATTACTGTGGAAGCTATTTTAAGTATGGTTTCCATGAAGATGCGTATGCAAGCGCAGTTGAACTGTGTAAGCGCCTTTAAACCTGTTAAAATGAATTCATCGCTCTATATCTGTAAAGTAATGCACAACCGGTTGTCGCCAAAGAAGCACCACTTTTGGTATAAAGTATATTTGTTCTATATAGATCTGGATGAAATCGGTCTCCTTTCTAAAAAATTGCGCTGGATTGGTCACAATAGATTTAACCTGTTTAATTTTAGGGATAAGGACCATCTGCAGCTGCCGGCAAAAAATCCTGATCCTGGTAAAAGTACGCGGGAACATTTAACCAGGTACCTGCTGGAGAACCAGGTCGTTTTAGGTCGCGGCAGCGTGATGCTCCTAACCAACCTGTCCGTATTGGGCTATAATTTTAATCCGGTATCGTTTTACTTTTGCCAGGACGAACACGGTAAGCCGCTTTGTGCGGTAGTTGAGATCAGCAATACCTTTCATGAAATGAAGCTGTTCTTTATTGGTAAAGATGAGCTGGAAGGTGGTAGATGGGTACAGCGGGTTGAAAAATATTTCTACGTTTCTCCGTTCATAGACCTGGATACCCTGTTTGATTTTAACCTGGGTATACCTGGAGAAAAATTGGATATCAGGATCGACGATTACGATAAGAACGGGCAGCGTTTTTTTCTAAGCACATTAACCGGAACGCGAAAACCTTTAACAAATGCAAACTTATTAAGATACTTCTTTTCTATTCCTTTAATCCCCCTTCGGGTGATGGGATTAATCCACTGGCAGGCCTTTTTATTGTGGCGCAAGGACTTCTCATTCCATAAGAAGTCGGCAAACCACCAATTGCAAAAGGACGTATATAAACCCTATAAACCTACTAACTGAGCAGCCCATGTCTTCTTTGTCCATCGTAAAAAGTAAACCCGGATTCTATGAAAATGTAGTGCTCAATGCCCTGCAAAAAATGAATAAGGGAAGCTTAAGCCTGACATTGCCGGGCGGTGAACAGATCTGTATTGGTGAGGCCAGGGCGAAGATCAGTGCCACACTCATCATTAAACACAATGACTTTTTTAAAAGCCTGGTCTTGTATGGCGATATTGGTTTTGGAGAAGCTTATGTGGACGGGCTTTGGGAAACAGACCACATTACAGCATTGATTAAATGGGTACTGCTGAATATAGAAAATGCACCCTCAGTATCCGGCAGTAAAGCCAAAACATTAGGCCTCAATATCTTTAAATGGATAAACAGGGTCTATCACAATGGAAGATCAAATAGTATTTCAGGTTCCAGGAAAAATATTTCAGCGCATTATGACTTGAATAATGCGTTCTTTGCAACATTTCTGGACGATACCATGACCTATTCCAGCGGTTATTTTTATATTCCGGAAACATCGCTGCTGGACGCACAGCATGCCAAATATAAACGCCTTTGTGAACAGCTTCACCTCAAGTCTACAGATCATGTGCTGGAAATAGGGAGTGGATGGGGCGGCAATGCCATTTATATGGCACGCAATTATGGATGCCGGGTTACCTCAGTAACCATCTCTGTAGAACAACAGAAATTAGCGATGGAGCGTGTAGCTGCCGCTGGCTTATCTGATCAAATAGAAATTGTAATCCGCGATTACAGAGATATAAAAGGCAAATACGATAAGATAGTTTCCATAGAAATGCTGGAGGCCGTTGGTCACAATTATTATAAAACCTATTTCTCTAAATGTAATGAAGTGCTTGCCGATCATGGGATACTTGCATTACAGGTCATCACAAGTCCGGATTCGAGATATGATAGTCTGCGGAAAGGGGTAGACTGGATTCAGAAGCATATCTTTCCAGGCTCTCTGCTGCCTTCAGTAGCAAAGATAAATGAAGCCATCAATGCAACAGGCGACTTAACCATGGTCGATCTGAAGGACATGGGATTGGATTACGCAAAAACACTGAACCTGTGGTTTGAGCAGTTTAACCGGAATGCTGCATTGGTTAAAAGCCTGGGCTTTGATGAACGCTTTATCCGCAAATGGCGGTATTATTTTAATTATTGTGAAGCAGCATTTGCCATGCGCAATATCCATGTCATGCAGATGGTTTATACCAGGCCAAATAATACCGGAAGGTAAAAGGTGCCGGTTTAGGGAATGCGATACCTTAAATTCCGAACAATAGTCAGTTAAACGCTTATTATTTTTTTAATCTTTCTTAAATATATCAAAGCAAGTTTATCTTTGGATAAGATATATATTATAAATACACAATGGCTGAATATTTTAATCAGGCACATCTGCTGCTTGCTGTAGACTGTATCATTTTTGGATTTGACGGAGAACAACTTAAGATCTTACTGATCAAAAGAAGTTTTGAACCGGCTACAGACCAATGGAGTTTAATGGGTGGGTTTGTTGGTGCAAATGAAGATGTAGATGGTGCTGCCCAGCGTATCCTGCTGGAATTGACAGGCTTAAAAGAAGTTTACCTGGAACAGTTTAAAACATATGGTGACCCGAACAGAGACCCAATGGAGCGTACGGTGTCTGTTGCTTATTTTGCACTGATAGATATCCATAAGTATGAAAAGCAGATCAGCCACAATTTTCATGCAGAATGGTTTCTGCTCAATGAAGCCCCTAAACTGATTTTCGATCATGACCAGATGGTAGAAGATGCCAAGAAAAAGGTAAGATACAAAGCCGCACTTCATCCCATTCTTTTTGAACTGCTGCCTAAAAAATTCACCATACCGCAACTGCAAAGTCTCTATGAGCAGGTATATAATACCAGTATTGACAATCGTAATTTCATAAGAAAACTAAGTTCAACTGGTTTGCTGATCAAACTGGAAGATAAGGATAAGTCTGCCTCCAAGAGAGGAGCTTTCTATTTCAAGCTGGATAAGGATCTGTATAAGACTAAATTTCAGTCTTTTATAAACTTTATGCCTAACCTCGATAACATTATTGGATAGAATCTTTCCCAAAAGATGAATTAAATTTTTTTTTCATAATTATTAAACGTTAATTAGACATTTAATAATATTATGAACATAACCAAATATGTTATCGGTATTGACTACGGGTCTGATTCTGTTCGCTCCGTATTGGTAAACGCCGGCACGGGACAAGAAATTTCCTCGGCGGTACACCATTATAAAAGATGGCAGCAGGGATTATATTGTAATCCTGCAGCAAATCAATTCAGGCAGCATCCTTTAGATTATATAGAAGGATTAGAAATTACCATCAAAGAATGTGTGGAGAAAGCGGGCGGTAGTGCGATAGCCGGTCTCATCAAAGGGATCTCTGTAGACACAACCGGATCTACGCCTGTTGCTGTAGACCATACCGGTACCCCATTGGCATTAACGCCGGGCTTTGAAGAAAATCCACATGCCATGTTTGTGCTTTGGAAAGACCATACTGCCGTTCAGGAAGCCGCACAGATCAACGCACATGCGCTTAAGTATGAAAATAATTATTTAAAATATGTAGGAAGTATCTATTCGTCAGAATGGTTTTGGGCCAAGCTGCTGCGAACGCTCCGAACAGATGAAGCTGTTAGAAACAGCTGTTACTCCTGGGTAGAGCATTGCGATTGGATTCCATTTCTGCTTACAGGCGGTACGTCTGCTGATGAGATGAAACGCAGCAGGTGCGCCGCTGGTCATAAAGCATTATGGGCTGAAGAATTTGGAGGACTGCCCCCCAATGATTTTTTTACAGCACTCGATCCGGTTTTAGATGGATATACCGGTCGCCTGTTTAAAGAAACTTATACCTCCGATCAGGCTGCAGGTTCATTAAGTGCGGAATGGGCAGAACGGCTCGGGCTAACAACAGCAGTTAAGGTTGGGGTTGGTGCATTTGATGCACACATGGGGGCTGTTGGCGGACAAATAGAACCCTATTTCCTGTGTAAAATTATGGGTACCTCCACATGCGATATACTGGTTGCCCCTCAGGAAGATATGGAAGGCAAATTAATTAAAGGCATCTGTGGCCAGGTTAATGGATCGGTAATTCCGGGAATGGCAGGACTGGAAGCCGGACAGTCCGCTTTTGGCGATACCTATGCCTGGTTCAAAAATATATTGGCATGGCCGCTGCAAAACCTGTTAACAGATTCGTCCATCATCAATGAAACAACAGCTGCCGCATTACGGGAAGAAATGACAGACCGGATCATACCTGAATTAAGCGTGCAGGCTGCACTTTTACCCAATGATCCGGATGATGAGCTGGGTATCGACTGGCTAAACGGCAGAAGAACACCTGATGCAAACCAGGAATTAAAAGGTGCATTATTCCAGCTCGACCTGGGTACAGATGCCCCGAGAATTTTTAAGGCACTTGCCGAAGCAACCTGCTTCGGTGCTAAAAATATTGTAGACCGCTTTATCTCTGAAGGCATTCCGGTAAAAGGGATTATCGGAATAGGCGGCGTAGCAAAAAAGTCACCCTTTGTGATGCAGATGATGGCCGACGTATTGAATATGCCCATCAGAATTCATCAGTTTACACATACCTGTGCGCTTGGAGCGGCCATGTTCGCCGCAGTTGCAGCAGGTATATATCCAAGCATTGAAGACGCTATGAAAGCTATGGGAAGTGGCTTCGATGCAGCATATCAGCCCAATCCAGCGCTTGCCGGGTATTATGCCAAACGCTTTCCGAAATACAAATCATTGGGAGCTTACATCGAACAAAATATCCGCCATGAGTAAGTATGAAAAAATAAGGCAGGAAGCTTACGCTGCAAATATGCAGCTTCCCAAACTGGGCCTGGTGCTCTTTACCTTTGGTAATGTGAGTGCGGCAGACCGAAACCTTGGTGTATTCGCCATTAAACCCAGCGGTGTTCCATATGAAGAGCTTTCTCCGGAAAATATGGTGATCGTTGATTTTGAAGGCAATACCATAAACGGAATACTCAGGCCATCTTCAGATACTAAAACCCATGCAGTCCTGTATAAGAATTGGAAGGAGATCTCCGGTATCGTTCATACACACTCCACCTATGCTACCGCGTGGGCACAGGCGCAATCCAGCATCCCCATCCAGGGAACAACACATGCAGACCATCTGACTGTAGATATTCCATGTGCCCCGCCAATGAGCGACGAAAAGATCGCCGGCAATTATGAATATGAAACCGGATACCAGATCATCGACCACTTTAAAAACCTGGGCCTCAGCTACCAGGAAGTAGAGATGGTGCTGGTTGCAAACCACGCCCCCTTTACCTGGGGCAAAACTGCAGATAAAGCCGTTTACAATAGTGCAGTGCTCGAGAATATTGCACAGATGGCCCAGCTTACGCAAGGCATCAATGCACGGGCACCAAAATTAAAGGAAGCCCTGGTAAAAAAACATTTTGAACGTAAACATGGACCAGATAGTTATTATGGTCAGTAACCCTAAATCTTAAAAAATATATGATGATAGATCTAAAAGAATTGGAAGTTTGGTTCATAACAGGCAGTCAGGACCTATATGGTGAAGAAACTTTAAAAAAGGTTGCTGAACATGCCCGGCAAGTTGCAGAATCACTAAATACAGTAAAGCAGATTCCGGTAACCATCGTGTTTAAACCCATCGTAAAATCTCCGGATGAGATCTTTGAAACCTTACAGCAGTCCAATACAACCAAAAACTGTATTGGAGTAATCACGTGGATGCATACTTTTTCTCCTGCCAAAATGTGGATCAGGGGATTGAGTATACTGCAAAAACCATTGCTGCACCTGCATACGCAATTTAACAGGGACATTCCATGGGATACTATAGATATGGATTTCATGAACTTGAACCAGAGTGCACATGGAGACCGGGAATTCGGATTTATGGTTTCCAGAATGCGCAAAGACCGAAAGGTAGTTGTGGGACATTGGCAGGATGAAGACGTTTTAAATGAGATCAATGCCTGGACTCGGGCGGCAGCAGGCTGGCACGACTGGCAGGGCGCTAAATTTGCCCGCTTTGGTGACAATATGCGGTTTGTTGCGGTTACCGAAGGCGATAAGGTAGAAGCTGAAATGAAGTTTGGCTTTTCTGTAAACACCTATGGCATCGGCGACCTCGTAACTGTGATCGATGGTATTGGAGAGCAGCAGATCCAGGATCTGTTGTCCGAATATGAAAAAAGCTATACAATGTCGCCTGAACTGCTGCAAGGCGGATCAAAACGCGCTTCGGTATACGAAGCCGCTAAAATTGAACTCGGGTTACGTAAATTTTTAGAGGATGGCGGCTTTAAGGGGTTTACCGATACATTTGAAGATCTTCATGGCATGATCCAGCTGCCTGGTATTGCTGCACAGCGGCTTATGGAATCCGGATATGGATTTGCTGGTGAGGGCGACTGGAAAACTGCTGCCCTGGTAAGGGCTTGTAAGGTGATGGGGAGCGGTATGGAAGGAGGCAATGCATTTATGGAAGATTATACCTATCATTTTAATCCGGAAAACCCGATGGTGCTGGGCTCACACATGCTGGAAGTAGATGCTTCCCTGGCAAAGGATAAACCCAGTTTAGAAGTTCACCCGCTTGGCATTGGTGGTAAAGCTGACCCTGCACGCCTGGTTTTCAATGTAGCCGGAGGTAAAGCCCTAAATGCATCTTTAATAGACATGGGGAACCGTTTCCGGCTCCTGGTTAATGAAGTGGAAGCGGTAGAGGCAACCGAGGCACTTCCTAATCTGCCGGTAGCACGGGTACTGTGGAAAACACTGCCGGACATGAAAACAGGATGCGCAGCCTGGATCTATGCAGGTGGTGCCCACCATACTGCCTACAGCCAGAATTTAACTGCAGGGAATATGCTTGATTTTGCTAATATTGCAGGCCTTGAATACCTGAATATCAATGCAGGGACTAAGTTGGAAAACTTTAGGAACGAGCTGCACTGGAATGAAATGTATTACAGATAGATTACCACAAACCAAATAACCAAATAACGTATGAACAATAGTTTAGTAACTACAGATTATGTAGTCTTTATCATTTATTTCCTGGTCGTTTCCGGCTATGGCTACTACATTTATCGCGAACGTAAAAAAGGAGAACACGATGCCAAAGCTTTTTTCCTGGCTGAAGGTACCTTAACCTGGTGGGCAATTGGGGCATCTTTAATTGCATCAAACATTTCTGCAGAGCAGTTTATTGGCATGAGTGGCGAAGGTTTCTTTCTCGGCATTGCGGTAGCAGCTTATGAATGGATCGCTGCAATTGCCCTGATCATTGTTGCGGTATGGTTTATTCCCGTGTATCTTAAAAATAAGATCTACACCATGCCCCAGTTTCTTAAAACACGGTATAATGAGTCGGTCGCGCTGATCATGGCCGTTTTCTGGTTATTCCTGTACGTATTTGTAAACCTGACTTCCATACTTTATTTAGGTGCTGTGGCAATCAATGGATTAACCGGTGGTGATTACCTGCATGTGATCATGATCGGCCTTGCCGTCTTTGCATTGGTTATTTCTTTGGGAGGGATGAAGGTGGTAGCCTATACCGATGTAATCCAGGTAGCCGTTCTGATATTTGGCGGCCTGGTAACTACCTACATTGCCTTAACTGTGGTAGGCCAGAAATTTGGTGTCGGCAGCAATGCCATCGCTGGTTTTAATGTATTGATGGAGCAGGCACCGGAACACTTTAAAATGATCATTCCTAAACCTACAGCCACGTCCACACAAAACGAGATCAGTAAATACTTAACTTTTCCCGGCCTCGCATCCTACGTAGCAGGTATATGGATCATTAACCTAAACTATTGGGGCTGTAATCAGTACATTACACAACGGGCTCTTGGTGCTGATCTTCAAACCGCAAGAACAGGAATCCTGTTTGCGGGATTACTTAAGCTGTTAATGCCTGTAATTGTAATGCTTCCCGGTATTGCGGCTTATGTACTTTACAAAGGCGGTCATTTACCCCAGCTGATCGGTGGTAAGGATGGTGCCTATTCTGCAGTACTTACGTTTTTGCCTACTGGTTTAAAAGGATTGTCTGTTGCCGCACTTACCGCTGCAATTGTTGCCTCACTGGCAGGTAAGGTAAATAGTATATCAACCATATTTACGCTGGATGTGTATTCCAAATATTTTAATAAAGGTACCAACCAAAAAGACCTTGTCTTTATTGGAAGGGCTACGGTATTTGTGGGGATGATCCTTGCGGTACTGTTCACCTGGAATGATCTGTTGGGAATCGGCGGCGCAGGGGGCTTTACCTTTATTCAAAAATATACCGGCTTTATCAGTCCCGGGGTCTTTGCCATGTTCATTCTTGGTATGTTCTGGAAAAGAACAACCGGAAGCGCCGCAATTGCCGGTGTATTGGCAGGCTTCCTTTTCTCTGTATTTTTCAATGAGTTTGCACCAAAATTATTGGGTAACGATACCTTGCTGTATACGGCCTATCCAAATGGATCCGGTGCGTATGAGATCCCGTTTCACATCTGTATGGGACTGTCATTTGGCTTTACCATGCTGATCATGATCTTAATCAGCTTATTCGGTCCAAAAATAAATCCAAAAGCTTTTGAACTGGATAAGACCATGTTTAAGGTGAGTAATTCTACATTGGTTCTGATTGTAATTACCCTGCTCATCATCGCGGCACTTTACATTAAATTCTGGTAAGCTTATGAAAGTACTTCCATTTACATTGCTGGCTCCAGACGATAAAAGTGTGATCTCCGAACGCATTGAACGGCCACATTTCTATCCTTATTTACACCGGCATGATGAATGGCAGCTAACCTGGGTGGAACAAGGGGAAGGAACACTCATTGCCGGGAATAATATGCATGCTTTTTGTGCCGGCGATCTGTTTTTAATCGGGGCCAATCTGCCGCACCTATTCAAAAGCAACCCGGAATATTTTGAAGAAGATGCGCGCAAAACCATTCAGGCCTGCTCCATTTACTTTAACCCTTCAGGTATATTGGATGGGTTATTCAACCTGCCTGAACTTAAGGCTGCAGGTGCTTTTCTGAAAAATAACAAGCATGGATTTAAAATTCCGGAGCAATACCGTATTGCTGTTGCAGATAAAATGCTCCAGGTACATGACGCATCCGGGATGAACGTGCTGTTTAACTTCCTGGGGTTACTGGAAGTACTTCAAAATATAGAACAAGGGCTTGAAGCACTTTGTCAGGATGTTTACGCGTCAGCACTTTCAGAGCGCGAAGGGATGAGGCTGAGTAATATCATCAACTTTATTATGCGCAATTACAACAACCAGATTGATCTGGAAGATGTGGCCAATGCAGCATATATGACACCGCACGCCTTTTGCCGGTACTTTAAAAAACATACGGGTCATACGTTTATTTCATTCTTAAATGAGGTAAGGGTTAATGATGCATGTAAAAGCCTGGTTTCTGACCATAAAACGGATTGCATTTCCGGCGTAGCATACCGGGCAGGCTTCAACAGCATCACAAACTTTAACCGGGTATTTAAAAGTATAATCGGACAGTCTCCAAGTGCATATATGGATTCCTATCATACCCTAAGCCGCAGTAATCATATTGCCGTTTAATAAAAAAGCCTGGTTCTATTAAAACCAGGCTTTTCGTAAGGTATGTATCTTCTATTTTATAGTTGATGTATCATTGGGATCAGGAGTTTGCCGCTTTAGGCTTTCCTTTATTGCTTCCCCATCTTTTGCCGCCACCACCGCCACCGTTTGGTGTTCTTTTGGCTCCGCTTAAGTTAGGCTGACGTTCGGTACGTTCAGGGCGCGCGCCTCTTGAAGGTTTCGCTTTGCCTTTAACTTTTGCTGCTGCAGCACCGCTCATCAGGCTTTGCCAGCTCAATGCATACGGATGATCCTCTGTAACCGGAAGCTTTAATCCGATCAGTTTCTCAATATCATCCAAAAACTCTTTTTCTTCAGAATCGCAGAAAGACAGAGCGGTTCCGCTTAATCCTGCACGACCCGTACGGCCAATACGGTGAACGTAAGTTTCCGGAATATTTGGAAGCTCATAGTTGATCACATGGGTCAGTTCATCCACATCAATACCACGGGCAGCAATATCGGTAGCTACCAGGATCCGTGTAGTCTTTGCTTTGAAATTTGTTAAAGCCCTTTGTCTGGCATTTTGAGACTTGTTACCATGAATGGCTTCCGCTTTAACACCAACTTTGATCAGGTCTTTTACAATCCGGTCTGCACCATGCTTGGTACGGGCAAAGACTAAGGCCGTTTGAATGGTCTTATCTTGAAGGATATGGATCAGTAAGTTCTTTTTATCGTTCTTTTCTACATAGTAGATCTCCTGCTGGATTTTTTCAGCGGTAGAGGATACCGGTGTAACTTCTACTTTAATTGGATCGCTAAGAATGGTATTTGCCAACGTCTGGATCTCCTTAGGCATGGTAGCCGAGAAGAACAAGGTTTGTCTTTTTGCAGGCAGCTTCGCAATTACTTTTTTAACGTCATGAATAAAGCCCATATCTAACATACGGTCGGCCTCATCCAGTACAAAGATCTCAATGTCTCGCAGGTTTACAAATCCCTGGTTCATCAGGTCAAGCAATCTTCCGGGAGTGGCAACTAAAATATCTACACCGCGGTGAAGTGCATCGGTCTGTGCTTTCTGACCCACACCACCAAATATAACCAGGTGTTTAATGGGCAGATTTCTTCCGTAAGCTTTAAAGCTTTCTTCAATTTGGATGGCAAGCTCACGCGTTGGCGTCAATACCAATGCTTTAATTGCTTTATGAACTTTCGTGTTGGTATGTGGCTTACTTAGCAGTTGCAGCATTGGAATAGCAAATGCTGCAGTTTTACCCGTTCCTGTTTGTGCACAGCCCAATAGGTCTCTGCCTTGTAATATGTTTGGAATAGATTGTTCTTGTATGGGGGTAGGTTGTGTATAACCTTCTGTTTGCAGCGCAGATAAAATGGGCTCAATCAGATTTAATTCTTCGAATAACAATATGTTTGTATTTAATGTAATAATAGCCGCGAAATAATTCGCTTCGCCGGCAAAGGTACATATAAACTTTCGGCTTTTACTTATCCTTGTGTTTTATAGTGGTTTGAGTATCAGACCTTAGCTTTGCTTTCCTTAAAGCGGCTAAAAAATATCAGGGCCAAAACGCAAAGTACAAAGCCAACGGCACCATTTAAGCGTAAACCATAGTCATTTCCCGGATCTTTGCCATAAACGGTCAGCATGGCAAAAATGGCAATCCCCATCGTCTGACCCAATTTAACGAACAGATACTTCACCGCAAAGAACATCCCCTCATGATTCTCTCCGGTCTCTATCGTATCCTTTTGCGCAATGTCTGCCAGGATCGCATTGGGTAAAATTCCAAGTGAAGCCAGCGGAAAAGAAGCAAAGGTAACCAGGATATACATTTGCAGGGTAGGGGATATGGGCAGTTCACCCAAAAAATAGATCGTTACAAAGATCAGGCTGAGTATAGCAAAGGCGGCAATAACCAGGGGTTTCTTCCCAAAGCGCTTAGCCCCATAATTGATAAAAGGATAGAACAAAAGAGAAAGGACAACCATGATCCCCATAAATTTACCCCCGTCAGAATCCGGCAATCCCAATAAAACGGTTACAAAGAATAACAATCCGCTCGAAATGATGCTCAATGCAATATAGTAGGCAAAATCTGAGATCAGGTAATACTTAAAGTTTGAGTTCCTAAACGTGTTCTTTATTGCAGGAATTAAGGCAATGTGTGTGGGTTTTGCCGTGGTATATTCCTTTTCATCAATGGATATGATAGGCAGGATCATCACCAGTCCGGAGAAAATGCTTAAACCCCAAATGGTATACTGTAAGGCTTCGGCACGTTCGGTAACCTTAAAAATATCCTGGATCAGGTCCGCATAATTATTACACAGGGCAGCAAGGATCATTCCCAGCACAAATCCAACCTGCTGGTACGTAGAAAGCTTGACTTTTTGATCTGCATCGTGTGCAAGCTCGGCAAGCAAGGCATTGTAAGGGATAATATAAGTGGTTACGGAGATGAAAAATCCGGCAAGTACAATGGCCAGCCACCATCCGTTTACAATGCTTTCTCCCTTAACCAGGGGATAGAAAACAAGGGAGCAGAAAAGCACAGCAGGAACAATTGCGTATTTCATGATTGGAATTCTTCTGCCTTTAGGATTTTTGCTGCTATCGCTTACCGAAGCAATAAAAGGATCGTAAATGGCATCAAACAAGCGGCCAGAGGCCGCAATCAGTGAAAGAATATTAAATGCACCGAAAACCATCAGCTGCGGAACCAGTGGGTTTAACCCGGAATTATTTGGCGGCAGGTAAAAGTAAGGGAGCATCACAATAATGAGGTTACTCATGATACTCCAGCCCATCATTCCGGCAGCATAGGAGATCTCTTTTTTTAAAGGCAATTGTTTTATCGGCATTCCAGGTTTGTAAGGCGCTAATGAGTTGGTAATATTGGTTTTGGTTTAGGGCAAATGTATATTAAAATGGTAATCGTTATATTTAGTTAAGCGGGGTATTTGGTCCCGGAAATAATTATCCGGTCTGTTTATTTTTATTAAAAAATACACTGATGAAATAGATAACTATAAATCCAGCGAAGATGATCAATCCATTTATTGCGGCCTTCGGATCGTCACTGTAAATGCTCAGTGCGACAAATAAATAGGCAGCAATAAAAATAAGCGGTAATAAGGGGTATAAACGCATGCTGTAAATGGTCTTTTTATCTAGATCTGCAGTGCGTTTTCTTAAAAAAAAGAGCGTTGCGGCAGAGGTGGCCATGCCGATACAGTCTAAGAATATGGTGTAGTTTAAGATCTTTTCAAAGGTTTGTGCATAAAATAACGTAAACACTGCAATCACAGCAAAAACCGTTAAGCTCACATACATAACATCCGTTCTCTTACTGATCCGGGTAAATAAAGAAGGGAGTGCTTTTTCTTCGCCCATGGCATACATTGCCCTGGGATTGCTCAACAGGTTAACATTTACATACCCCAGAACGGACAGGTAAATGAGTCCGGAAAGTAAGGTAAAACCAGCCGGACCAAAGATCTTTCCGGCAAGTATTGCCGCAATGCTCTCTGCCGTTTTCAGCTGTTCAAATCCAATGACCCGAACATAAGCGTAGTTAATGGCCATATAAAGCGCAATGATAATGGCCAGCCCAATAATAATGGCACGCGGTACAACTTTGTTTGGATTCTTTGTTTCGCCGCCAAAATTGATGGTTTGCTGATAGCCGCCAAAGGTGAACGAAATGGCAATCAGGCAGATCCCCAAGGCTTTTCCATAGTCTGACCAGGCCGGAACTGCACCTGCAATCCCGGTTTCAAAAACAGGCGTCTGGCTCACAGCGGCAGGCCCGGCAAATACCGCCCCAATCAAGGTCAGTACCATCCCCATTTTAATAACAGACAATACATTCTGGGCCTTGGCACTAACCTTTAATCCCAGCAGGTTAACGATATAAAATAAAACAATGGTAATAGCGGCAATAATGATCCGGTAAAACTCGGTTTGCATGTCTAAAGGAAGAATCACCTTACTCAGGTACTCCGCACCAATAAGAGAAACGGCAGCTACAGAACCCGCATTAGAAACGATAATGATGCAGTTGATCGCAAATGCAATAGAAGGGTGGTAAAAGGCAGAGAATACTTTATAGTAGCCTCCGGTAACCGGAAAACGCGATCCAATCTCCGCATAGGTCAATGCACCGCAAAGGGCCACCAGACCGCCAATGATCCAGGCCAGGAAGAAAAGCTCCGGGATTTGTGCAGCGGAAGCTACCCGTACCGGCGTCTTGAAAATCCCCATTCCAATAACCAGGCTGATTACGATCATGGATAGGTCAAACAGGGAGAGCTGTTTCTTTGGAGCCATACCTAATAATTTATTCGATCAATATACATGAAAATGTGTATTTGTTGAAACTTTGTGGTTGATTAGATGGCTTATTCGATTAAATTTGTATTCTACTCACAAACAATCATGGCTGAACCTATTTATAACGACGACAGTATACGCTCCCTCGACTGGAAGGAACACATCCGGTTAAGACCCGGTATGTACATCGGTAAACTTGGAGATGGTTCAGCACATGATGACGGCATCTATGTTTTGCTGAAAGAGATCATGGACAACTCCATTGATGAGTTTGTGATGGGCTCCGGCAGATCCATTGATGTAACCGTTTCAGATTCAAAGGTTAATATCAGGGATTATGGCCGCGGTATCCCATTGGGTAAGGTAATTGATTGTGTGTCAAAGATCAATACCGGTGGTAAATACGACAGCAATGCATTTCAGAAATCAGTAGGTTTAAATGGGGTGGGTACAAAGGCGGTAAATGCATTGTCTGCCAATTTCGTTGTCCAGTCTTACCGCGACGGTAAAACAAAAAAAGTAGAATTCTCAAAAGGGGAGATCGTTATTGATCATCCGATTATTGATACCACGCAAAGAAACGGTACCGCAATAACCTTTTATCCGGATGAAAGCATTTTCAGAAACTACCACTATATTTCTGATTTTGTAGAAAGCATGATCTGGAACTATGTGTTCTTAAATACAGGTCTGACGGTAAATTATAACAATCAAAAATATCTTTCTGAACGTGGTCTGTATGACCTGCTAAATAAAGTGGCCGACGTGGAAAATATCCGGTATCCGATCATTCACCTAAAAGGGAATGACATTGAGATCGCGATGACGCATGGCCAGCAGTATGGCGAAGATTACCATTCCTTTGTTAACGGACAGCATACCACACAGGGCGGTACACACCAGGCAGCCTTCAGGGAAGCAGTGGTGAAAACAATCCGGGAGTTTTATAAAAAAGAATATGAAGCCTCAGATATCCGGTCTTCCATCATAGCGGCAATTTCTGTACGGGTTCAGGAACCTGTATTTGAATCGCAAACGAAGACCAAACTGGGATCTCAGAATATGGGGCCGGAAGGACCGTCTGTGCGGACCTTCATCAACGACTTTGTTAAAAAAGAACTGGATGATTACCTGCATAAACATACCGATGTAGCAGATGCATTACTAAAAAGGATCCTCCAGTCGGAACGTGAACGGAAGGACATTGCCGGAATTAAGAAACTGGCCAATGACCGTGCAAAGAAAGCATCCCTGCACAATAAGAAACTACGCGATTGTAAAGTGCATTTTAACAGTACACATGATAAGCGTTACGAAACTACACTATTCATTACCGAGGGGGATTCCGCATCCGGATCGATCACCAAATCCAGGGATGTAGACTGCCAGGCCGTATTCAGTTTAAAGGGTAAACCGCTAAACTGTTATGAGCTGACTAAAAAAGTGGTTTATGAAAATGAAGAATTCAATTTGCTTCAGCATGCCCTGAACATTGAAGACGGACTGGAAGGACTGCACTACAATAATATTGTGATTGCTACCGATGCCGATGTAGACGGCATGCACATCCGTTTGTTGATGATGACCTTCTTCCTGCAGTTTTTTCCGGATCTGGTACGTGCCGGTCACGTTTATATCCTGCAGACACCGTTGTTCCGCGTCCGCAATAAAAAAGAAACCATTTATTGCTATAGTGATGATGAACGTAAAAAGGCAATAGAGAAGCTGGGCAATAAACCAGAAATAACAAGGTTTAAAGGTCTTGGAGAGATCTCACCTGATGAGTTCGGCCTGTTCATCGGTAAAGATATCCGCTTAGATCCTGTGATCCTCAAAGATCAAACGATTAAGAATTTGCTGGAATATTATATGGGTAAAAATACACCAGACAGGCAACAGCACATCATCAGGAATCTCAGGGTAGAAAAGGATACCGTTGAAGAATTGATCTCAGCCACCGAAGATGCATCTACGATGGCTGTTGTTCATGATGTGGTTGATGAGGATGAGGATCTCGCAGAATCTGCTTAGATCTTTCCTTCAGGCAACTTGGTATCTTCCGGGTGCTGCGGCGGCAGTACATCCACTTTCTTTTCCACAACGATGATCTTGGTATGTACGGCATATTTGCTGGGTGCTATTCCATCATCGTATTTTTCGGCATAGGCCTGTGTAAATTCAGCGCCAAAATAAAGGATAACTGCGGTATAATAGATCCAGGTTAAAATAACAATGATGGAACTGGCTGCCCCGAAAGCTGATCCCGGATTTCCTTTTTCAATATAGATCCCGATCACATATTTACCGATACTAAACAGTACCGCAGTAAATAAAGCACCAATAACGGCCGGTTTCCATTTCAGGTCTACATCCGGCAGCACTTTAAATATAATCGCAAAGATGCAGGTTACCACAGCGAGGGTAATTACGTTGGTTAGGATCAGCATAAATAACTCGGAAACTTTCTCAATTCCGATCCGGTCAGAATAGCTGGCCAGTTTATCACCAACCCCGACTACAATACTGTTGATCACCAGTGAAACGAGAAGGAGGAACCCTAACGATGCAATAAGTGAGAAGGAGAGCAGCCGGTTGGTGAGGAATTTCTTCCAGCCCTTTTTAGGCACCGCCTTTACTTTCCATATCATGTTAATGCTATCCTGGATCTCGATGAAGATGGCCGTGGCACCTATGATCAATACGCCTACGCCAATGATCAGGCCCATTGTACTTTTGCCTTCCAGGTTAGACTTGTCTATAAAGGTTTTTAGCTGTTCCGTAGTCTCGCGGCCAAGCATACTCGTAATTTCTCCATTTTCGCCAAGCAGCTTATCCTGCGGATTCAATTTGTCTCCCAAAAATAAGCTTGCAGATGACATGATGATAATGATCAAAGGCGTTAATGAAAAGATGGTATAGTAGGCCAGCGAAGCACTGAGTTTCAATACCCGGTCTTCCATAAAACCTTTTCCGGCAGCAATGAATAAATGATAAATAGCAATAAAAAAGTTCTTCGTTTTAACAACTAGTTCCATAAGTATGATTAGAAAGGATACCCGATCCCGATGTTATAAATTAAATTATCTCTGCGCCATGTCTTGCTTCCAAAAGAAACCTGGTCAAACACCCAGCGCTGTCCTTCCGGCAGGTATGGTTTTCTGACCGGGAATGCAACATCAAGACGGATCACAAAAATGGTGGCATCTACCCGCAGTCCGGCACCGGTACCTACAGCAAGTTCACTCAGCACATTTTTTGCATTAAATTTAGAACCCGGTCTGTCCGGATCTTCCCGGCGCAGCCATACGTTACCGGCATCGGCAAATAAGGCACCATAAAGCACACTAACCAGCTTAAACCTCAATTCAGTATTCAGCATCAGCTTTACATCACCACCCTGATCGGCAAAGCGAACCGTGTCTGCTACTTTAAAGGTACCCGGACCCAATGACCGTGCTTTAAACGCCCGGATGTCGTTGCTTCCGCCTGCAAAGAACTGGCGTACAAAAGGAAGTGAAGAATCGTTACCATAAGCAAAACCATAGCCTACATTTAACCGGTTGGCCCAGGTTACGCCCCTGTTGACCTTAAAGTAATCCCTAAAGTCTGCTTCCAGGCGCACAAACTGGCTTAAAGGAACATCAAATATTGCTTTTTTACCTTCTTCATTCTTCGGTGCAAATAGCCCCCAAACGTTACCGCCCGTTTCTATGCTTCCGTTGAAATACATATTGTTGCGGCGCTGTGTTTCCATCTGGTCAGTATAGGTAAAGCTGTAATTGCTCCCAATAATGAATTGTTTCTGGAGGGTATACCTTAAGCCTGGAATTGAATCAAATAGATCTTCCTGATTTTTGTTTGGATCAATGATCGGTTGCACATAGTTAATGGAAATTGGATTAAACACATGCTCTTTGTACTGGTTTTCCTTAAAGCTGTATCCATATTCACCTTTAAAGGAGTTTAAGCTGTACAGCGATCCACGATTTAATAGCTGATAGGAAATAGAAGCAATTGTTTTCGGAATAAAGGCATTGGTAGACTCTGGTTTATAAAAAGGCACAATGAACCTGGGAAAGGTCAATTTACCTTCAGCCGTAAACGAATAGGAATTCAGGTTTTGTGATTTTCCGCTTACCTGGGTTTCAAAACCACCGCTGGCACTGACTTCTAATATTTCTGCTCCTCTGAATAAATTCCGGGTAGTTTGGGTCAGCTTCACTTCAGAACCCACAAAATTATTGGATTTACTGGTTCCCGTAACCCCAAAAGTAAGGGAGTTCTTTTTTAAAGGAGTCAAATAAATGTTCAGGTTCAGCTGGTTATTTTTAAAACTGTCTATTGGCAGGAACTCTGCTTTTACACTTTGAAAGGCACCGATGTTAACCATCCGGTTTAGGGATTGGTTATGGTCTTTCCGGTTATACAATTCATCTTTTTTAAAGAACACCAGGCGGTCAAATACCCTTGGTTTAAAAGTATTCCGGTTATCGTAGATGTTAAAATCATTGTACTGAACAGGCGGCAGTTTTCTCAACACACTATCCCTGCGCAAACTATAATTTGGATAAATGTTAATGTTCTTGATGGTGTATGGTTTTAAACCAGCATCCGGAGCAATATCTTTTACACGAACGCGGATGTTAACCAGGTTCTTGCCAATGGTACTGTCAACCTGTACAATCAGGTAATCCGGACTAAAGTAAAAATATCCGGATTCTTTTAAGTCATTGTCAATGCGGATCCGTTCATTCTTATAGTTTTCCAGATCGTAATACTCGCCTGCTTTTAATAAAGTTTCACCCTTATGCTGATTGATGATGCTGGCCAGGTTGCCGCTATCTGGCGGAAAGGTAATGCGGTTAATCTTGTACCGTTGTCCGGTATAGGCGGTATAGATGGCTTTTCCTTTTTTATTTTTAACCACGGTGTCACCGGTAACCACCGACTGTAAATAGCCCTGGCTAATCAGGTAGCTGGTGAGTACATCATTGTTGTATTTTAGTTTAACTTCACTCAGCAGAACCGGCGGCTCGCCAAGCTTGGTTCTTAACCAGTGTCTGAAACCCTTTGGTTTTGCTGGTTCTCCGGCCAGGTTATAAAAGAACAGCTTATATTTTATACCCAGAAAAGACTTATTTGGCTTTGGCCTGGTCTTATCCTCAAGGGTGCTTTTAACATATTTTTGATCGTCAATCCGTGCGGATGAGTCTGGATTAATCTTCACCTCAGCTCCGGTATATAAGATTTGTCCGGGTTTTAAACGCTTCGTTGTACTGCAAGCGGCTAAAAACAAGAACAAAAAGAGTAAGAAATGAGGCTTAATTGGATTTTTCATCTTTAGGTTTCTGTTCAATAGTTTCGTTATTAAGTATTCTGTTTTTCTTTTTACGGCTTTGGAAGATCTCCTTAAACTTATTATAGTCTACCACCAATGCAAAACCAAGTCCGGTTTCAATGATCTGCCCCTCAATTACCCCTTCATTCTGATTTCTGCGGTAAGCCCTTAAGCGGTACCTTCCATCGGCAGAGAGTGCATATTCAACATTGACGTTACCCGCAATATTGGTCGAGTTCTGGTTTTGTGTAGGAGGGCCTTCCAGTCCAAATGAGCTGCCAACAGTAACGGTTAACCGGTCGTTGAGAAGCTTTTTAGAAACACCAACTTCCAGGTCTGTTTTCTGTTCAAGCGATCCGGAAGAATAATCTTCAGAAGAGTTTACACCAAAGTTAAGCTCTACACCCTGGATCAGGTCAGACGCCAGGTTATTGAGTTGTTCAGTTAGCAATTTGCTGACACTGGACCTGGCAAGGGTTGAAACACCGCCACCACCACCGGCAAGACTTTGAAATGGATTTTCTGCAATAAAACGGTTTAGGGCCAGTAATGCAAACACCTGTTTGTTCAGTTCACTTTCATCCTGGTTTACCTGCTGTAAACGGGTATATACCTGTCCGCCCAATGCACCACGCTCATTTTCCGGCAAGTCTATGCGGAAGGAGATCTTCGGTTTCATCAGCTCATCTTTCATCATCAGGTAAACCTGGAATGGAAGCTTGGTCTTAGCATATACATTGTCTGCCGCATTCAGCAAATCAATAGGGGCTGCATTAACCTCATAAAGCGCAGTAAGGTCTACATTGGCAGACATCGGATCGCCGGTCCATACAATATAACTGCCTTTAACCAGTTTAAATTCTTTTTTACCAAGCGGACCAACAGACAGGTTATAAGAACCTTCAGAAATTTCATAACGGCCGGTTAAGCTGGTCTTACCGCTGGGATCCATGGTAGCGATCAGGTTGGCCTCGCCTTTAACGCGTAACGCATCTCCGTTTGCCGGATCTACAACCACATTCAGTTCCGCTTCCGGATCAATGGTTAAGTTCGCACTCAGGTTAATTCCTTTAATTGCTGCCTTGCTGATGCTGTCTCCATTTAATGCTTTCTGTCCATTATATGGTGCAGCATCCTCATCGATAAATTGTACAATACCTTCCTGATCAATTATGGAAGGGTCATCCACCGGCAGGGCAAAGAAGAACTTTGTGCCTTTTTCTACCTTGATGGTCATGTCTACAGCAGGTTGATTCAAGTCGCCGCGAACTTTAATATTGCTGGTCAGGTATACCGTTCCGTAGATCATATCATTATCCTGGGCTGTAGAATTCAGCGCCCTGAAATTATCAGTTTTAATGTCCATGTTAAACCTGAAGTTCGTGTAGTCAGTCGTTAACACACCACCGCCAATCGTCGCTTTACGTCCAAGGGAATCGAGTATGGTAAAGTTATTAAAGTTTATGCCCTGGTTGGTGAAGCTGATGGTTTCATTAGGCATCCTCAGGTACGAATTCACATAGGTAGCTGTAAATGCAGCCTGGTTAAACTTAATGTCACCCAATACCTTTGGTGCGGCAATAGCGCCTTTAACACTAAGCTGACCCGTAATGGTACCTGATCCACGTTTAATTTGTCCCATAGATAAACTTTCCAAAGCCTTTAAGTCGATCTTGTCAATGTTCAGGGTCAGATCCAGCGCATTCTCTGTATTGGTATAATAAAATCCGTTTACTCGCAGTTCATGAACACCAGTTAACGCGATATTGGTTTCAAATGCATTTGCTGTATTATTGTTTACAGCGATCCGTAAGGTACCCAGCTGGTCTTTCTCATAACGGAGCTGGTCAATGGTCAGGTTGGCTTCAAACTTCGGACTGCCCATTAAATCTTTAACATCTACAGCACCATTGATAGACCCGCCTACCAGGGCACTATCCTGTTCAGCAAACTTAGTCAGGGTCTCAATCCTGAAATCCTTAAACTCAACCTTTAGCGGAGAATTGGGCACGTTGTCTGAACTGTTAATGCGCAGCAGCTGACTTCCCTGACTGATGTTAAAGTTATTGGCAAGGATTCCCGATTGACCAAACTGGATAAAGTTTTCCGGTGCAACGGTCCATTTTTGATAGTCGAGTAATAATTTATTCGGATCCAGGCTAAACTGGAAATCTTTATTGATGGATTTAAACGTACCGCCAATCAAATACTTGTCCTTTAATTTACTGTCCCGTAAAAAGATGTTTAACCCCAGTATGTTGTTTACGGCCTGTCCGCTTATTTCAGAATTGTATAACGCAATAGAAGGACTTTGTACACCTTTGATCTGCAGTTTATAATTCAGCTGCTGATTGTTGTTGTTGATGTTTAGCCTGGTACTGTCTACCTTGTAATCACCATATACCACCTGCGGAAACGAAGCATTCATCAATAGACTATCCTTTTGGGTATCGATCAATCCGCTCATCCGGGCAGGAGAGAAGGTGGTTAATGAAGGAACAAAGTTCTTTAAGAATTTAGGGTTAAAGATGTGCACATTAAACCGGAACCGTTGATCAGGTATTTTGGTTACCTCACCAAACTGGTAATATTTATTGATCTGGTTGATCACGGCACTTCCTAGATTGGTCAGCTGGTATTTACCGTCTACCCTGGCTGTAATTACTTCAGATTTTAAAGTAAGCAGGTTGTGGCTTGCATCGGCCTCAGAATGGATGTCAATGGTATCCATATTGAACTTCTGACCTTCTTTTACCAGCTGCAGACTTCTGATGCTCACATCCCCGTTCAGGTAATCCGGATCAGCAGTCTGAATGTCTGCTGTAACGAGTCCGGCCAGCCTGAATTCAGTGGTACTAAAGTTTAGTTTCTGAAGATCTGCCTGGATTAGGTTGAGGTCGGCTTTTATAGCCGGGTATTTTCCAGCCATGTCTACAAAAGCAGTTAAGCTAAAGTTGGCATTGCTGTCTGCCATATTACTTTTTAAATTTAGCTTTTGTTTGGAATAGGTTCCGCTAAGGAACAGGTTCCGGTAGGTATATTTATTGTAATATGCACTGATCAGCTGCGCATTTACTTTTGCCGTAGCCGTTTTCATATCCAGGCCGGTACCATTGACGGTAGCTTTTGCTGTGATCCGTCCCAATACAGTATCCATTTTCAACAAGCGGCCAACGTTAAAATTGTTCAGGCTGATGTTGGCGGTATAATGCTCTTTTCCCTTAGGGCCATTCATGTTTGCCAGAAGTTTGGCAGAGCCCATATCTGTATTGATATTAAAGCCGGTATTAAAATTGGTCATCGACCCTTTAAATTTACCATTGGCAGATATGTAGTTTGGAAGCTGAATGCTTGCCGGAAGTGCATTTTTAGGAATGACCACTAAAAGGTCCTGTTTTGTTAAGGCGAACTTTTTAATGTTCAGGTCAAGTACGGTCTTTTCCACATCGGGCAAACCTTTTACCGTTCCGCTTACATCAATCGATGTGCTTTTAAGGCCATTGATCTGAAGTCTTGGAATGCTCAGGTTATTCATATACCCGTTGACCACTGCATTTACACGGATTTTTTCATTTCGGTAATTTGCGGGTACAGCATCACTGAAATAGGTCGCATCCTTCAATCCAATGGTCGTGTTTTTGAGCACTACCGCCATCTTAACACGCTCCGGATGCTTAGTCAGGTCTTCAAGGGATGTATAGGTCAGGTCCGTATTGTTCTCAATGGTCGTATTGGGTGTTCTCGCTTTAAAGTTGGCTACTTTAATGGCTTTATCAGAATAGGCAACATCACCCTGCAAACTGTTCAGCTGAAAGCCGCTCTTCTCTTTAAAGGAGCCTTCCTTTACGTTGATTTTTATGCCGGCATCGCTATAGGCAATTGATTCTGCCAGCAAACTCAGGCTATTGATCTTTAAATGATTAAAGTCCATACCTTTAACCGGTTTGGTGCCGTTGTTGTCAAATTGAATGTTGTTTTCTGACAAACTTAATTTGCCAAGCAGCAGAGATAGCGGTGCCGAAGGTGCAACGGAATCTTTTACTGTTTCTTTAGCATTACTGCCTTTAACAGCTTTTACAGGTTTTAGCTGAAATACAACGTCTGACTTATTCAGTACTGCATTATCCAATTTATAATTGCCTTTATTTACATCAGCGATCACCCTGGTCAGCGAAAATTCCCGAAGGTTTACCTTTGCACTATTGGCTGCTGAATTAAAATTGACTTTGGTGTCGTTGATCTTACCATCATCCACCTTATAGTTGCCGTTGGTAAGGTCTACAAATAGTTTTTCCAGGGTAAGTTTACTCAGATCTACATCTGCATTCATGCCGGAGACCTGGTCGTCAAAATTGATCTTAATGTTGTTAAAAGCAAAGTCGTTGATCTCTACCAAAGGTAACTTTCCGGTCCCGGTCTTTGCGGTATCAATGCTGTTTTCCAGGTGGGCCTGTAAAACGGTTAATGGTTTTTTCTGCAGGTATTTTACAGCGGTATTGTTAAGCGCTATGGTTTTGATCACATAGTGCTGATTGGCCATGTCAAAGTCTTTCACATTGGCTTTAAATTCTCCGAGGTTCAGGGCCATTGCATTTCCGGCCACATCATCACGGTAAACAATGCCGATATCCTCGAAATTGATCTTGTCAATGGAAAACTTTAAGGTTGAAGTGGTATCTTTTTCTACTTCTGCTTCCGGTTTTGTCTGTTCAGACATGAATGCGTCCACTAAAAAGGAAAAATTAAATGCAGTGTCCGGATCAATACGGGTAACATTCGCCCTGATCTTTTTTAAGGTGATGTTGTTAATTTCTACTTTATTGCTGAGCAGTTTGAGCAGGCTAATGTCAACAGAAAGTTTTTCTGCATAGAGCAGTGTATCACCTTTTCTATCTTCAATGTAGAATTTGTTCAGGACAACATCCTTTGGAAGTGCAATTTTTATGCTTTCCAGACGTACTTCTGTCTTGGTTTTGTTCTTTAAATATCCAATGGCCTTATCTTTTACAAAATTTTGAACAGCAGGAATATTGAGTGAAATGGCCAATAAAACAACCAGAATAATCACACTTGCGATTATCCAGAGCACAATTTTGAGACTTTTGCGTATATATTTATTCAATTGTAATAATTTGAGAATTTATATCGCTTGATTATAACCAAAATCATGCCATGCGCGGTGAATTATATTTAAGAACTGTTAAAAACTTCTGTTCATAAAATTTGCATTAAGCCTTATATTTACAAAATCCAATCTTTTTTTGATGAGCGACGAAATAGAAAACAACATAAGCGAAGAAAGTACACATCATGTGATCCCAATAAATGGCCTTTATGAAAACTGGTTCCTTGATTATGCGTCCTATGTAATTCTCGATCGCGCAGTTCCGCACATCAACGATGGTTTAAAACCGGTTCAGCGACGGATCATGCATTCCTTAAAAGAAATGGATGACGGACGCTTTAATAAGGCAGCGAATGTAATTGGAAATACAATGAAGTATCACCCGCATGGGGATGCCTCTATTGGGGATGCGATGGTTCAAATCGGACAGAAAGACCTGCTGATCGATTGCCAGGGTAACTGGGGAGATCCAATTACCGGAGACAGCTCTGCCGCTGCCCGTTACATCGAAGCCCGTCTTTCTAAATTTGCAAACGACGTGGTATTTAACCCGGACACCACCGTTTGGCAGCTGAGTTATGATGGCCGGAACAATGAGCCGATCACCTTACCCGTTAAATTCCCGTTATTGCTTGCACAGGGAGCAGAGGGTATTGCGGTAGGTTTGGCTACTAAAGTGATGCCCCATAATTTCCTGGAACTTTTAGATGCTTCCATAGAAATTTTAAAAGGCAACCGCTCCAATATATTACCTGATTTCTTTACCGGCGGAATGGCCGATTTCTCGGCATACAATGAAGGGATGCGCGGAGGTAAGATCAGGGTGCGCGCAAAAATTACGGAGAAAGATAAAAAGACACTGGTCATTACCGAGATCCCTTACAGCACCACAACCGGTTCTGTAATCGATAGTGTACTTTCTGCCAATGATAAAGGAAAGATCAAGATCAAGAAGATTGAAGACAATACCGCACAGCATGTAGAGATTGTCATTCATCTGGCTCCGGGAATCTCTCCGGATGTAACCATAGATGCCTTGTATGCATTCACCTCCTGCGAGGTTTCCATTTCTCCAAATACCTGTGTAATTAAAGATGATAAGCCCCAGTTTTTAGGGGTTAATGACATCCTCAATCAAAATACGCTGCATACCAAATCCTTGTTGAAGCAGGAACTGGAGATCAGGCTTCATGAACTTCAGGAGAAGATCTTCTTCAGCTCATTGCTGAAGATCTTTATCCAGGAAGGGATGTATAAGAACGCAGAATATGAAAATTCGAATAACTTTGACATGGTGGTTGAAGTGTTGAACCGGTTATTCGCACCATTTATGCCCCAGCTTTACCGGGAGATCCTGCCGGAAGATTTTAAAAAGCTGATCGATAAACCGATGAGCAGCATTACGCGCTTTGACGTGAAAAAGGCCGATGAACACATGAAATCACTGGCAGATGAGATCAAGGTGGTTAAAAATCATTTGCGCCACCTCACCGATTACGCCATTGCCTGGTTCCAGAAACTTCGCGATAAATATGGCAAGGGAAGGGAACGGAAGACAGAGATCCGCCTGTTCGACCGGGTTGAAGCTTCTAAGGTTGCCCTGGCAAATGTCAAATTATACCTGAACCGTGAAGATGGTTTTATTGGAACAGGATTGCGGAAGGATGAGTTTGTGGCCGACTGCTCCGATCTGGATGAGATCATCGTATTCCGGGAAGACGGAAAATGTATCATTACGAAAGTTGCCGATAAGACATTCGTTGGTAAAGGGATCCTGCATGCGCAGATCTTTAAAAAGAACGATGAACGTACGGTTTACAATTTAATTTATAAAGATGGGGCCAGCGGTGTTTCCTATGTGAAACGTTTTGCCGTAGTTGGCGTAACGCGTGACAAAGAGTACGACCTGACCAAGGGAAGCAAGGGTTCTAAGATCTTATATTTTACCGCAAACCCAAATGGGGAAGCCGAGGTCATTACGGTGCAGCTTAAGCCGCATACCAAGCTGAAGAAATTACAGTTTGACCTGGATTATGCAGAGATCGCGATCAAGGGCCGTGGTTCTCAGGGTAACATTGTATCCAAGTATCCGATTAAAAAGATATTGTTTAAAAGCAAGGGCATCTCAACGCTTTCCGGATTAAAGATCTGGTACGACGAGTTGCTGAGACGCCTGAATGTAGACGGCAGGGGAAAATACCTGGGTGAATTTGATGGAGATGATAAAATTCTGCAGGTTCATAAAGAGGGCTGGTATGAACTCAGTACGTTTGAGTTGAGCAATCACTTTGACGCGGATCTTATCCTGATCCAGAAGTTTGATCCTGAAAAGCCTTTTACCGTAGTGCAGTTTGAAGGCAAGGCCAAGAATTACTTTGTTAAACGGTTTGTATTTGAACCCATAGCGGTAGGAAGAAAAGGAAACCTGATCAGTGAAGAAACAGGCTCTAAATTTATTTACCTGACGAGTAATCCTGCCGCTGTATTAACGGTTGATGTGCTGAAAGGAAAAACACAGATCCCTGAAACCGTGGAGGTGTTGCTGACAGAATTCATCGATGTAAAAGGCATCAAGGCAAATGGGAACCGGCTTTCACAACACGAGGTGAAAAATATTTCAATCTCCAATCATGAAGAGCAGGAGGCTGTAATTGAAGAGGCGAAAGTTCCTGTACAAGCTGCCGACGAAGATGATGCTGAGCAAGGTGAAACGGTTGGAGCAGAAGATGCAGTGAATGAAGGTGCATTGGACGATGACAGTACTGATAATCCGATAATTCAGGATCAGGAGGATCAGGATTCCGAACTGCTGCAAAGCGATAAAGCACCTGATGTTTCCGTTACTGAGCCAAAGGAATTGCCCAAAGTAACAGAATCACCTAAAGTAAAAGAAACATCTAAAATAACACCAGTTGCTTCTGATGAGGGTACAGCTGCAGCGGAGCCGGCTCCGGTTGTTAAAAAGGAACCAGATCAAAAAACTGCAGAAACGCCAGCGGTGCCTGCTGAAATAAAGGCCGGTGTAAAGGCTAAAAAAGCATGGGGTACGCCAGATAAACCTGAGGCTAAGCCAGTGAAGAAAATAGATCTGGAGATCACGAACCCGGATGATTTGGATATCGACGATACGGGGCAGACTAAACTGTTTTAAAACAATGAATGTGATGTTGGGATTGAGGAAGTTTACAGGTCTTTTTATTTTGTTGTCATTTTTGGCAGCAAAGCATATTTCTGTGTTTTCTTTTTATACAAATTCAGCAATCATTACTTATACAGATCCAGCAAACATTGGAATTGATCAGGATGCCGATCAAATGGCGAACCTACATAGATATACAGATAAAGATCAGGATGCAGACCGGGATACGGATCGGGATATAAATCCTGACAAAGATTTAGGTACAGACCATGATGGGGACCGGGGAGTTGATCCAGATTCCGAAAGCCTGCCGGATGAAGAAAAGGAATCTAAAAACACAGAGCTTCCTGAGGATGCCTTTATTACGGAAGACCTGGCTGGTTTAATCCGGCACCCAAATGCTCAAATGATCTTTACACCATATACTGTCTCTTGTATTTCTTCGTATTACGACTCGCCGTATCAGCCTCCGGAAGTTTAGGACGAGTAAAAATACCATTAATCAATTCGCATTTAAAAACAACACAATTATATTATTATGAATCATTTAGTATCAAAAAGTCTGGGTACAGGCTTTTTAATCAGCCTTTTTGCACTTTCTGCAAACGCGCAAAAAATTGAAGAACAACAGTTAAAACAACAAGTAAATAAAGTACCCAACGCGGTACAGCGGTTAAATAGTTTAAAACCAATTACCTTTAAATATGATACCCAAACCTTTAAACATCTAAAATTACCTGCAACCTTACAATATGGCTTTTTAAGTCCGGATGTAAAGTCTGTATTTCCGGAACTGGTTTATGAAGCATCTAGATTTTATGATGGCGGTAAGAACGAGTCGAAAATTGCGAAGTATGATGCTGTAGAAACGGAAAGTTTAATTCCTGTGCTGGTTGCAGCAATTCAGGAACAGCAGGAAGCAATAGAGCAGCTTAAAAAGGAAGTACAACTTTTAAAAACACAAGCGAAATAGCGCTGCATTGAAAGAACCAGGTTCAGCAATCAGCCCGTTATAAAAAATGCCATCCGAAAAGATGGCATTTTTTATAAATATCAGTTTAACTTTTTTTCCTGGATTCCTGCATTGGATTGGCACCAGTAGACGAGCCTCTCGGTGCTTGTTGCTGCTTAAACAACTCAAACCTTGAAGGCTGACTTTTTCTTGGCCAGGAATTGTTGCTTTCGTCAATGTCTGCAGTCTCCCGGTTAGGGTCTATCTGTACAGAGACAACTTCTTTATCTTTCGCAAACACTTTGGTTACCTTGTTCTCATTTTTTCTCCAGATGTATGCCGGTAATTTTTCAATTTCCTTACTGCCATCTTTATAGGTCCACTCGATTAGGATTGGCATCACCAATCCGCCGATGTTTGAAAATTCAAGCTCATAAAAGTTTTTCCTGCTTTCATATAATTTCTTCTCTTCAGCACTTAATGCGGCATAATAAGTCTGGAAATCCTGATCGGCAGTTTTGGTAACTTCAAAACGATCAAATTTATTGTAAAAATCCAGCAGACTCGTGTCTTGTTCTACTGCGAATTTAATGCCGGCAACACGGTTGCGTTCACGGCCGATATAATTTGCATCTTTATCGTAAGCGGTCTTTTTCTCGGTATTTTCGATGGACTGCTTCATGCTGTTCATGCGATAGTAGCGCACATCATTTAATGCAATGTCTACAGGATCTGTACTAAAGAACCAGCCTCTCCAGAACCAGTCCAGATCTACAGCCGACGCATCTTCCATGGTTCTGAATAAATCAGCAGGGGTAGGATGTTTAAAAGCCCAGCGTTTTGCATATTCTTTAAAGGCGTAATCAAAAAGCTCCCGTCCCATAATGGTTTCCCTTAGAATGTTTAAGGCGGTAGCAGGTTTGGCATAGGCATTCGGACCAAAATTGATGATGTTTTCAGAGTTGGTCATAATCGGTTCCAACTGATCTTTTGGCATCTTCATATAATCAATGATCTTATGTGCCGGACCTCTGGATGATGGATACTGGTTGTCCCATTCCTGTTCCGCCAGGAATTGGCAAAAAGTATTCAGTCCCTCATCCATCCAGCTCCACTGACGCTCATCAGAGTTTACGATCATAGGGAAGAAGTTATGGCCAACCTCATGGATAATTACACCGATCATACCATATTTAACCGCTTCAGTATAAGTGCCGTCTTTTTCAGCACGGCCATAGTTGAAACAGATCATTGGGTATTCCATACCATTTGAAGCTTCTACAGAAATGGCAACCGGATATGGATAGGGAATGGTGTGTTTAGAGTATACTTTAAGGGTATGGGCAACGGCCTTTGTAGAGTAGCGGTTGTAAAGCGGATAGGCTTCAGGGCCATAATAAGACATGGCCATAATCTTTTTGCCATCAACGTAGGTGGCCATTGCATCCCAAACCAATCTTCTGGAAGAAACCCATGCAAAGTCACGCACATTATCTGCCGTATAGGTCCATGTTTTCTTTGCAGCAGATTTTTTAGTCATTGCCGACTTAGCATCGCTCAGGTTCACCACTTCCACAGGTGCCTTTGCTGTTTGTGCATCATTCCAGCGCTTTAAGCCTGCTCCGCTTAATACTTGCGCATAGTTTTGGCATTCACCGGTAGCGCCTACCACATGATCTGCGGGAACCGTCATGTTTACCTTATAATTTCCGAAGGCCAGGGCAAATTCACCTCTTCCTTCAAATTGTTTATTCTGCCATCCCTGGAAATCAGAATAGACGGCCATCCGTGGAAACCATTGGGTAATGGTAAACAGGTAGTTGTCGTCTTCAGGAAAATATTCATAACCACCTCTGCCGCCGGTAACCATGCGGTCTGAGATCTTATAATTCCAGGAGATCTTTAAAATATATTTCTGATTTGGCTTCAGTGTTGCCGGCAGATCAATCCGCATCATGGTATTGTTGATCACGTAGGGAAGGGGACTGCCTTTCTCATCGGTGATCTTAATGATCTTCACGCCAAGATCATTCTCTGCGCGGATAATTCCTGATAAGTCTTTATAACTCATCTTATCCGTCATTTTACTGGTTTCTGTAAGCTTATTGTCGCTTGTCGACTTATTTTGATTTTCATCAAGCTGAACCCATAAATAACTTAACGGATCAGGAGAGTTGTTGTAATAAGTAATGGTTTCGGCGCCTGTTAACAGCAATTTCTTCTCGTCCAGTTCTGCATTGATCAGATAGTCAGCACGCTGCTGCCAGTAAGCGGGGCCAGGAGCACCTGAAGCGGAACGATAAGAGTTTGGATCAGAAAGAATGGTTCCTAACTGTTCAAATTTATTACCGTGGTTTGATCCGGGATTGGTTAATAACTGCGCATAAGTGGTTACACTAAAAAACAATGCCGCCAGCAGGAGTAATCTTTTCTTCATATTATTTTATAAGTGAATTGGAAGTCTTTCCAGTGCCATGATTAAGGAAATACCAAATATAGCAGATGAGAGGAAGAAATTCCAGTCCCATCGCTTTATTTTTACAATGAAAATCAAAATAAAAGATAAAATCAGTACGGCAATGACAATAATAATCTGCCCAAATTCCAAACCCAGGTTAAAAGCCAGAAGTTCGGCAACAATATTTGTACTTTTTCCAAGCAGGCTCTTTAAATAATTAGAAAAACCCATGCCATGGATCAGCCCGAAAAATAAAGCAATGAAATATCTATAGCCAACATGTTTTGGTTTTTGCCTTTTATTGAGGATGTTGGTCAGGGCCGTAATTAAAATGGTGACAGGAATTAGGAATTCGATCCAGGCTGTATTTACGGTAACAACCTTAAAGACACTCAGTGCAAGCGTGATGCTGTGTCCAATGGTAAAGGCGGTAACTAAGATCAAAACCTTTTTCCAGTCGCTAAGCAGGTACATTCCGCAAAGCACCATGATAAAAAGAATGTGGTCATATCCCTGCCAGTCCAGAATGTGGTGCCAGCCGAGATCAAAATAGAGCCAAAAATCCTGCATTGTTTATTAATTTGTAATTTTGGTTAAAAATCGCAAACAATACTTAATTTAAGCGGATCAAAACAATTATGTTACAACTCCTATTTTTTAGCTGGCTCAGCCTTTTTCATCCGTTTTATGTGAGTGTAACAGAGATCGAACAAAACCAAAAAACAAAGGTGGTGCAGGTCAGTGTGCGTGTATTTTTTGATGATTTTGAAAATGCGCTGGATAAGAATTATAAGGTACGGGTAAATATCTTAAAGCCATCCAACCGCAAACAGGCAGACGGGCTTATTGCAGATTATGTCAAAAATCATTTAAAGATCAAGGCGAATAACAAATCGCTGGTTTTAAAATATGTAGGTTATGAGATTGAAGAGGATGCAGCCTGGTGTTATTTTGAAACAGAAGCTACAGACGTGATCCAGCGGCTTGCCATAGAGAACACCATCCTTTTAGAGCAGCACAGTAGCCAGATCAATATGATCCATGCCATTGTCAATGGCAAACGGAAGAGTACAAAGCTGGACAATCCGGAGCATAAAGTAGAGTTTTCTTCTTTTTAATTCATGGAATGCTTACTGTAAGCCCTGGGGATTTCAGTAGGGGATATACCAAAGTAATTTTTAAATGCACGGCTAAAATAACTGGCGTCTTCATAACCAACCGTAACTGCAATTTCTTTAATGGATTTGTTGCTGAGTAAAAGATCTTTTAATCCGTAATGCATTCTATATTTTATCACCAGCTGATGGAAAGGCATCCCAAAGGCTTTTCTGGAGATGCGGTTCAGGTTGCTGCTGGACAAAAGAAGCAGATCAGCTATTGTCTTTTCATTTTCAATGATCTTACTGGAGAAATTGGCTTTTACAAAGCGATCAATTTCAAGTGCTTTTTGTTCATGGACCGTTGCTGTATTGAAATGTTTTTGCAAAAGCATGCCGTGGTATTTTTTGAGGATCTGCTCCAAATGCCTGGTTATAGAAGATTCCATTTTTTTTGGACAATCTTTATCCAGGATCAAAATTTTTTTGGCCGGCGTGATTAATTTTTTCAGAGATGGGCAGAAGCCTAACGATAGTAATCCCTTTTGCACATACTCGGCATGGTCAAAAAGGGGAAGAAGACCCGGTAATTCAGGAAGTTTTTCCAATAGCCAATTTAAGCTGATGTTAAACATCAGCAGTTTATGATTGCCCTGGGTAAAATTTGTTTTATACACCCCTGGATGATAATGGGTGAGCGCACAGGAACAACTTCCTGTAATTATAAAGAGCATCACGATAGAAGACTCATCAACGGTATAGGAGATCGTAGCATCCTCCTGTAAGTTATATTCTAACAGGTTTATATGTGAAAACTTATGGCTGAACGATTGATCCAGGATTTGACCTTCCGGAATGGTAATTAATTTGGAAGAAGCATATTGAATTGGGTAAGTGCAAAAATCGGGAAGATTTTCCAATGATAAATCTTCAGTTAATTTAACAGGTAAGTTAAGTGTTAAATAAGGCTGCTTCATACGCATTAAAAATCAAAGATTAAATGTAATAACTATAATATAATTTATAGTATCCTGATTTTCAGTTTATTTGCTATCCTGCTTTTTAATAAAGCACCATTTTCCTCTCCCGAACTAGTTATGGGCTAAATAAATTGTCATTTTAATGTCAAATGAAACGCCAAAAAAGTAGAAAAACGCCACAGAACGCAAAAAGCGCCAAAAAGCGCAAAAAGCGCTAAAAAATACACAGGATTCTAGAGATCAAATATTTGCATGAAAAATATTCATGTTATTATCACTAGGTTTGATTCAGACAGGAAGTGTTTGATGTTAAGTGAGTTGTAGAATTAAACATCAGGTATACACGCAAAATCAACAATCCTGATCGGGTAATTTTATCTGACAAGAGTGATTTATAGGTTTAGGAATTTCATTAAATTAAAATCAATAAAAAATGGGTACACACAACACATCAGGGTTGGGCTGGGCTAGGGAAGGTGTCGGGCAGGGCTTACTTATACTCCGTATTTTGTATTGCTTTTGTTTGGGTATTGTATTGCTCTGCTATTGCTTTAGCAATAGAAAACAGGTATTAAAGCCGTATTTGATACAAATAACGTCCGTTTTTGTATATACTCCCGATGCCTCCCTCATTAGCCCTGGTAAGGGGCAACCTTCAATTCATAATCTAATCATTTAAAAACAAAAAATATGGCAAAAGCAAAAAATGGGATTTTTGGATCTTTTTCAGGTAAAGTAGGCAATATCGTTGGCTCGATGTGGAAAAGCATTTCCACCATCAGGAAGGCACCCAAAAAGAAAACAAAGAAGGAAAAGGCGCGAAAGCCCCGGACTGAAGCACAACTGGCAGCTACGGAGCGGTTTGTCTTTGTGTCGAAATGGCTTGTTCCCTTTCATGAGTTTATCAATGTTGGCTTTCTAAACATCGCAGACAACCAGACAGAGATTAATCTTTGCCATTCAGAAACCATGAAAAATGCAATAACCGGCGTTTATCAGAATCTGGGTATCGATTATTCTAAAGTAATCATCAGCAAAGGGAAGCTGGCTCCGCTGGAAGAGCTAACTGTAACCTTAACCGAACCCAATACCGTAGAGTTGAACTGGAAAATGTCCTATCCGGGAGGAGCCAAATTTAATGACCAGCTGATGCTGGCCATATATTGCCCTGAATTTCACGAGACTGAAGGTTTTATTGGCGGAATAACCAGGGCCCGGCAAAAATGCAGCTTTACCTTTCGAAACCGGCTTATAGGCAAAGAGCTGCATGTGTACGTTGGTGTTACTGCCATGAACCGTAAAAAAATAGCAAATAGCGTTTATCTCGGAACCCTTAAACCTTCTGTGGATTAATTGAATGACAATACGGGTCTCAAATGCAGCACATTCCTGATCACGAACTTAATTTAATGCAAGGTATAAATACCAAAAGATCCCGGTGAATGCCGGGATCTTCTTAGTATGCAAATGATGGTGATCTGGTGTTATTGGTATTGAATATAGATCGGTGCCGGTTTCAATTTCAACAGGTCTTCTGGTGTCATTAAACGGTTCGGCGCTTTTTTCAAATCGTTCTTGTAGAATATTTTAAACCCGGTAAACTGAACGGGCTCAGAATAGATAAAGTGACGGTAGGTACCTTTTTTAAGTTCCGGCTCGCCCCATCCATCCATGTGCATTACCATCTGTACTTCCGGACGAAGTTTAATGTTTTGGTAATTCGTTACCATCTTTTTAGTGAAACGGTGCACGACAAATACTTTTGGAGGCAGATTGCCTGCTTTTACGAGTTTGGCTAAATAATCAGAACAGAAGTTGATATCTGCTGCGTCATAGGTTCCTATTTTTTTACCTGGCTTGCTGCCATCTTTCATAGAAAATTCCGGATCGATCCCTAAATGTACATGCGGCATTTTTAAGTATTTTTCGATCCTTGGCAATTCGCTTTGAATGGTACTCAAGGCCACCTGAAGATCTAAGAATACAATACCATTGTTCATCTTGGCAATCTTGATCACTGAGTCAATTTGTTTATCGCCCATCCGGTTGATGTACTTGCCATCTTTTCCTGGGGTACCGCTTGCCACAGCAGCGATGTAGTGAACACCGGCCTGCACTGGAGTAGCTGGATCTGCTTTATTCCATTTCTTAACTTCTGCATTTAAACGGGTCCACATTTCTTTTGGAGCATACTCTCCAAGTGCACCCATTTTTTTAGAATGTAAATTGCCATAATAAACCACGATCCGTTTAAATGGAAGAATAGCGCCGGCCAATGGATAAGGTTGTTTTTTTACCGGCCATTTGCCTGTGGTGTCACCATTGGCAAGTTTAAGGACAGCCGCATTGTATTTGGCAGTGTCAACAGGAGTAGTCGTACTGATCTCTGCTTCTGTTACCGTTGAATCCGCGGACGCAGAGTCCGTAGTTTTGGTCTTTCCGTTAGCGGCGTTGTCTGAGGTGCAGCTTATACATGCGCCAATTGAGGCCATTCCGACTAAAAGCATCCCTGCTAGCTGAGGTAATTTCATTTTTTATACGTGTTTTTTTAAGATTAGATGTGATTTTAAACTGAACAAAGCTGTTCCGCACTAAAATCATACAAGTATAACACTCTTCAATGAATAAAAAGGAGGCATAGATTGAATATTAAATTATTTTCAATATTATTTGTATTTAGTCTAAATAAGTGTTTATGTTTGCGCTGTTATTTGAAATGATTCTAAATAATTTTACATGAAGTCTTTTTTACCTGCAGTTATTCTCTCTTTTTTAGTCTTTAATGCCGGTGCCCAGCAGGATAAAACAAGTCCCGTCAGGAAAATTACAGCCGATAGCCTGTTGAAATTACAGGAAGTAGTCATTACCGGTCAGTTTGAACCTCAATCTTTAAAAAAATCCGTATACAATGTCCGCGTGATCAATAGCCAAATGATCAAACTCAGGGCGGCAACAGATCTAAAAACGATCTTATCCACTGAGCTTGGAATCCGGTTCTCTAATGATCCGGCAACCGGGATCAGTGATCCGCAATTGATGGGCATGGATGGTGCGGGGATTAAGATCCTGTTGGACGGAGTGCCTATGGCAGACCGTGGTACCGCGAAAGAAAGTCTTGCTCAAATTGATGTGAATACCATTGAACGCATTGAGATCGTTGAAGGGCCAATGTCCGTAATGTACGGCACAGACGCAATGGCTGGTGTAATCAACATCATTACCAAAAGAATTACCGGTAACCAACTCTCTGTAAATGCCCGTTTACAGGAAGAAAGCGCAGGAACAGAATACAGTGCCTTTAACAAGGGAGGTACCCATAACGGTAATTTAGGTGTCAACTGGCAGAATAATGCCTGGAGATTCGGCCTCTCTGCAACCCGCAATAACTTTGGCGGATGGCAGGGTGACCATACAGGCAGGGCTAAAGAATGGCTTCCTAAAGACCAGTGGCTTGGAACGGCATTGGCGGGTTATAAAATGAATAATCTGGATGTTTGGTACCGTTTTAACGGAACTGATGAAACTCTGCATTACCTGGGCGATATCATCACCAACAATGGTGCGCCGATCGCATCTGATAAGAAATACTTGTCCAAACGCTTTTTTCACCAGGCCCAGGCAGATTTAACAGTTAATGATAAACTAAGCTTCAATGCGGCAGCTTCCTATACCGATTATAGCCGCAGAACACAATCGACCAACTTAAACCTGAATACCGGAAGTGAAACCTTATCCATTGATCCGGGATCGCAGGATAAAGACGTATTTAGCAGTACCTTTTTCAGGGGGACCGCACTTTACAAACTTTCGCCATCGGTTTCTTTACAGCCTGGAATTGAATACAATAACAATTCTGGCAAAGGAGCAAGGATCCAGGGTGATCCGGTGATCAATGATTACTCATTTTTTATCTCTTCCCAGATCCAGCTAAATCCTGCCATCCAGCTTAGACCCGGTCTTCGGTTCCTGAATAATTCGGTATACGATGCACCTCCGGTAATTCCATCGCTAAATGCAAAAGTTAGGTTAAATGAACAGCTCGACCTCAGATTCGCGTACGCCAGGGGATTCAGGGCACCTATTCTGAGGGAACTCTATTTTATATTTAAAGACTCCAGTCACGATATCGTTGGAAATGAAAACCTGAAGGCTGAACATTCCAACAGTTTTAACGGTTCACTGGCCTGGGCACTAAAAAGCACAGCTTCGGTTCGGCTAAGTACAATTCTAAGTGGTTTTTACAATGAATTTAAAAACAGGATAGACATTGGTACAGATGCTGCGGTTAGTAATTCCAGTGTATACATCAATATTGGAAAATTTAAAACGACGGGGGCAGAGTGGAACAATACACTGAATATTAAAAATGTACAGGCAAGCTTGGGACTGTCCTATATTGGCCGCTACAACCAGTATTCAGAACAACCTGAACTTGGCGATTCTCCAAGCTTTACCTGGTCGCCGGAATTGAATACCAACATCATTTATTCGTTTCCTAAACTGGATGCCAATATTGGCTTCTTCTATAAGTTTACCGGAAGGTACCAGCAATATACCACGAGCTTGTCCAGCGGACAAAATACAGTCATTCTGGGAGAAGTAGCATCCTATCACCTGGCTGATCTTACCCTCAATAAATCGGTGAACAATTTCATCACCATCAATGCCGGTGCAAGAAACCTGTTCGATGTAAGCAGGCTCAATACCACCGGTACCAATACCGATCCCCACAGTCCGGGTGGTTCTGTAGCCATGGGCTATGGCCGCTCTTTCTTCCTGGGTTTAACCCTGCAATGGTCTAAAAACTAATTAATACTAATTTATACAAAATGAACAAAATTTTTAACTTTCTATTTATCATCGCGCTTTCTGTTTCTGTCGTTTCCTGTGAAAAATCAGATCCGCCGCTTCCAGACAATCTAATCAGCTTTGCTGCAGATAAACAAGGACTGGAAGCTTCTGCAACAGAATCGGTAGTCAATATCAACTTATCCAGAGCAACCGATGTGGCCATTCCATTAACCGTTACACTAACCGGGAACGGTGTAGCCTACGGAACTGAATTTACAACGGATCCCATTGCAGTAAACAATACATTGGCATTAACCATTCCTGCTGGCAGCAGCTCGGTGTCTTTTAAAGTTAAAAAAGTAGCCAATGCAGTGATCAATGGTACGGAAAGTATCGATTTTACCATTGCTACTGTTACACAGCCAATACTGAATGGAACGGTTCTTAAATCTCAGCTGAGCTTTGCGGCCATTACCTCTGACGGTGCCCAAATGACCTTGAACGGAATCATTTCTACCGAAATTGGTGCAAGTGCAGGCAATTCTGTATTTGTAGATTTTAGCGGAAATGCCCAGGTTCCGGTTGATCGTGACAGCTGGGACCTTGGCTTTTACTCAGGTACGGATTTTAAAGTGATCCTGAATGCAAGCAACGGTTCTTCTGTCATTGCACTTGCAAAAACAGATCTAAACGCGGTTACTGCGGCAGATTTTGATCCAAATACATTGAAAGTTGGACAGGGAGGCGGAACTTTCGCACTGATTGACGATCCAAGGGAAGCAAACATTCTGAATAAAACAGCAATTGCCGCAGTGTCTGCTGCGGATGCTGAAAATAAAGTTTATATCATCAATAGAAAAGGCGGTTCGAATACCGTAGCTGAGCTTGCAGATCTGTATAAGATCAAAGTGATCAGAAAAGGTACCACCGGATATTCCCTTCAATATGCGAAGGTTTCTGAAACAACCTTTAAAACAATTGACATCACTAAGGATAATACCTACAACTTCCAGTTTGCTTCATTGGTGACCAATAAAGTTGTAAATGTGGAGCCTGCAAAAGCGAAGTGGGACCTGGTTTGGGGATACAGCATGTATTTAACCGGAACATTGCCTTACGGTTTTTCAGACCTTGTCTTCATCAATTCAATCGGAGGTGTTCAGGCTGCTGAAGTGCTGACCGCTACAGTAACGTATGCAGATTATAAAGAAAGCAATATTGCGACTACGGAGTTTAAAACAAACCGTGATGTGATCGGTTCGAACTGGAGGGTAACCTCTGGCGGAACAGTCGGTGTAAAAACAGACCGTTTCTATGTGTTGAAAGATGCATCAGGAAATGTTTACAAATTGAAGTTTATAAACTTTCATCCTACTGATGGCGGGGTACGTGGTAAACCGCTTATTGAATATAAGCTGGTTAAAAAAGCATAAAGATTTGGTTTAGTTTGGTTGATGAGGAATGCTTCCGATGCCCTTCGGAAGCTCCTCTTTTTATTTATAATTAATATAGATTATTATTACATTTAACGTATGAAAAGATTAATAGGACTATGCCTGGTCCTTGCTTTATTTAGCGCCTGCAGAAACAGCACTGAAAAAAATGCAGGTCAGCAATTACCGGATACCATTAAGATCGTTTCTTTAAATGGTACCGTAAGTGAAATCGTTGCTGAACTGGGTCTTGAAAAAAATATTGTGGGCACTGACATTACCAGTAACTACCCGGAAAGCCTGAAAAAGAAACCTAAGATTGGTCATAACCGCAAGATTAATGTGGAAGGTGTGCTTGCTTTACAACCAAATATTGTAGTTGGTATCGAGAAAGAAGTACCACCACAACTGGCTGCACAGTTTAGGTCTGCTGGAATTAAACTCTTGCTTTTTAAACAGGAGTTCTCTGCACAGGGAACCAAAGACCTGATCCGTTCTGTTGGGGATAGTCTGCAGAGTCCGGCGAAAGCAGATTCATTGATCAAAAAATTCGATGCTGAAATGGCAGTTGCCCAAAAGCAGCTTGCAAATACGCCTAAAAAAGCGAAGGTATTATTCCTTTATGCCCGCGGAACGGGCACCATGATGGTGGCTGGTGCTGGTACGCAGGTACAAAGCATCATTGAACTTGCCGGTGCACAAAATGCAGTGGTAGGTTTTAACGACTATAAGCCTTTAACTCCTGAGTCGCTGGTGCAGGCCAATCCAGATGTGATCCTGTTGTTTGACGACGGACTGGAAAGTCTTGGTGGTGTGACCGGATTATTGGGTATTCAGGGTGTGTCAGAAACCAATGCTGGAAAGAATAAAAGCATCATCACCATGAATGGTGAATTGCTGACTGGTTTTGGCATGCGCCTTGGCATTGCGATAAAAGAATTGTCTGATAAAATTAATGCTGCAGTAAAGTAGTGACGGGTAAAACAAAATATATATTGATGCTGCTGCTCGTCCTGATGATTGCCATCATGGTCGTTTCCTCCTGTATTGGTGCCGTTACAATCCGTCTTCCGGAATTGGTTTCTATGATCAGTTACCATACCGGATTATCTGATCAGCAGGATTTTCAGCCCCAGCAGGCGGCCGTATTTTTTAACCTGCGTTTGCCGCGCGTGATATTAGGCGTACTAATTGGTGCCGCTCTTGGGATTTCTGGTGCTGCCATACAGGGCTTATTCCGAAATCCGCTTGCTGAACCGGGTTTGATCGGGATCTCTTCAGGGGCAACTTTGTTTGCGGTTATGATGATCGTACTGGAGATCAAACTTTTTAAACAATTAACCGGCATCTGGAGTTTTTATGTGCTTTCCATCGTTGCCTTTATCGGTGCCGGCATAACCACGACGATTGTTTACCGCATTGCGATGAAAAATGGTAAGACAGTGATCACGACCTTACTGCTGGCAGGATTGGCCATCAATGCGTTAACAAATGCCTTTACCGGCTTTCTTACCTACCTGGCCAATGATGCCCAGTTGAGAAGCATCACTTTCTGGAATTTAGGTAGTCTTGGCGGCGCAAGCTGGCAAACCGTAACGGCGCTTTTGCCTTTCGTGCTGATCCCGATCTTCGGATTGCCTTTGATGTCTAAATCGCTTAACGCATTAGCACTTGGTGAATCACAGGCCCAGCATCTCGGGATCAATGTGAAATTGGTGAAGCGCATTATTATTGTGATGGCTACCATGGCCGTTGGTGCTTCTGTTGCCCTTGCCGGGATCATTCTGTTTATTGGGCTGATCATTCCTCATATTTTAAGGATGACGGTTACTGCCGATCACCGCTTTGTGATTCCTGCTTCCGCAATATTGGGTGCAGCTTTGCTAACCGGGGCAGACCTGATTGCCAGAACGATTGTTGCTCCGGCTGAACTTCCAATCGGTATTTTAACGGCCATGATCGGAACACCGGTATTTTTATACATTATCATTTCAGAAAGAAATAAAAACGCATTGCGATGATCAAAGTAAGAAACCTGACCTTTAAAGCCGGAAAACGGAATTTAGTAGATAACCTGAGCTTTGACGTGAAGAAAGGGGAGCTGCTTGCCGTTCTGGGTGCAAATGGTGCGGGTAAGACGACGCTGATGAAATTGCTGTGCCGCGACATTAAGCCCGATCAGGGCGAGGTATTTATCAACGATAAGGCCATTACCGCTTACAGCCTTACTGATCTGGCTAAGACCAGGGCCGTGCTTCAGCAGCACAATACCCTTTCTGTTTCATTTTTAGTGGAAGAACTGGTGATGATGGGCAGGTATGTTCATTTTGACCAGCAGCCCGGATTACATGATCATGAGGTATTGAAGCAGGTGATGATAGAAACAGGCATTACCCATTTGGCTGGGCGGGATTACAATACCTTATCTGGCGGAGAGCAGCAACGTGTACAGCTTGCCCGTGTAATTGCCCAGATCTACGATAACCCAAATGCCTGTTTGTTCCTGGATGAGCCCACCAATGGTTTAGATCTGCAGTACCAGCAGCAGATCATGGTGCTGGCGCGCAGTATGGCCGACCGCGGATATACGGTGATCTGTATTTTGCATGACATCAATTTTGCATCCCGCTTCGCAGATCAGATCATCATGCTCAAAAATGGTAAAAAGGTGGCAGATGGAACACCATTAAGTGTGATCAATACCGGGAATATAGAGCTGACGTTTAACATTAAAGTGAAATTGATGGCAAGTGAAGATTACGATTGCCCGCTTGTGTTTCCTGCTGCTGCAGCATCCCCGCACATGCAGGGTATGTAATATAAGGATCCGGAACAGACATTCTCAGTACGATGGCCTGCTTAAATGGGTAAAATAGTTGTTGAAAATATAAATATTAAAATTAAGGATATGGAAAAGACATTAGATTTAAAAAGCCAATGGGAGTCTTTTAAATTAGAAAACCCAAAACTTCGCATCAGGGATGCGGCTAAACAAATGGGCACTACTGAAGCCGAATTAATAGCCACATCGGTAGGGGAGACGGCGATCCGTTTACAAGACCAGTTCAAGGAAATTTTAAAAGAAATTGAAGGCATTGGTTATGTGATGGGATTAACCCGCAATGACCATTGTGTACATGAGCGTAAAGGTATTTATAAAAAAGTAACCTTTGATGGCGCTATGGGATTGGCCGTCAACCCGGATATTGATTTAAGGCTGTTCATGGGTCAGTGGAAATCCGGTTTTGCCGTTGACGAAAACGGACGTAAGAGTTTGCAGTTCTTTGGTAAGGATGGCGTTGCTCTTCATAAAATTTACCTGACTGATACCAGTGATGAAGCTGCATATACCGCCTTGGTAGAAAAATATACTGCAGAAGATCAACACAGAACACTGGAAATTAATACGGAAAAAGCTATTGTTACAGAAAAACCGGATGCTGAAGCAGATGTTGATGCGTTTAAAGCAGGCTGGCTCGCATTAAAGGATACGCATGATTTTCATGGCCTGATCCGTAAGTATGGGTTAACCCGTACCCAGGCATTGCGTCTGGCTCCGGAAGGACATGCTGCTCAGATCAGCCTGGAATCGCTGAAAGCAATTTTAACGAAGATCTCGGTAACAGACCTGGAAATTATGGTCTTTGTATCCAGCGCAGGCTGTATCCAGATCCATACGGGCCTGATCAAAAAGATCCTGGAAACCGGTCCGTGGTTCAATGTACTTGATCCGGAATTTAATATGCACTTGCGTATGGATGGAATTGCGTCGATCTGGCTGGTTAAAAAACCAACTGATGATGGTTATGTTACCAGCATCGAGGTATTTGATGCGGAAGGAAATATCATTGTTCAGTTCTTCGGAAAACGTAAACCAGGTATTCCTGAAAATGAAGACTGGAGAATGATCGCCAATGAACTGGCTGTACTGGTTTAACGGTTTATCCGGCTAAACTGACAGCGAAAGAAACTTAGGCAGTGAGGTGTTACTGGCTCTAAGTGTGTTTAGAAGGCGTCGGATTAGGCCCCGGCGCCTTATTTTGTCTAATTATGATATCATGCTGCGATTTGATGCGGCCAGGCTAAATGGTACCTGGAGATAATTCCGTTTAATTAGACCATCCTGTCTGAAACCGTCAGAACCAAATGAGGGTAACTGATTATTTAAAGGTATTGAATTTTCCAAATACGCCCAATGGCAATTTAATGCCCGAGGTAGCCTGTAGATACAATTCACCCGTTTCCAGGTTCTGTACCTGCGGGAATGAGGTTCTGATCAGGTTTTCTACAATCACTGATGAAAAGCCCAGGGAGTAGGTATTTAAGATCAGGAAGTGTTCTTCTTCATCCAAAAGCTGTACCACATCCTGCATCATTTCCTGGATATGGTCTTCCAGTTTCCATTTCTCCCCATTTGGCCCGTGACCAAATGCAGGCGGATCTAAAATGATCCCATTGTATTTTTTACCTCGCTTTAATTCCCTTTTTACAAATTTTAACGCATCTTCTACTACCCAGCGTACATCTTTTAGTTTAGACAATTCCTGGTTTTCATTGGCCCAGTTCACTACCTGTTTGATGGAATCTACGTGCGTGGTGTCTGCTCCTGCTGCTTTTGCAATTAGTGAGGCTGCTCCGGTATAAGCGAACAGGTTTAGTACTTTGGGAACCGGACTTTTGAATTTTTTTATCGAGGAGGAGATATAATCCCAGTTTACAGCCTGCTCCGGAAAAACACCAACATGTTTAAAGGAAGTAAGACCTAAGCGTAAATTGATCGTAACATCATCATTTTTATATTCCACATTCCAGCGGTCCGGCAGGTGGGCGGAGCTTTTGATCCATTCTCCGGAGGTTGCTGACCTGCCTTTAAAACGGATGTGCGTTTGTTTTTTCCAGTCCTGATCGGAAAAAGTTTTTTTCCATACCGCTTGCGGCTCCGGCCGGCATAGGACCAGGTTACCGAAACGTTCTAACTTTTCAAAATCACCACAATCAATCAACTCATAATCTTTCCAGTGTGTGGGTGTTAACAGGCTTATCATAAAATTCGGATGTTATTAAAATTTCCCTTTGGCAGCTTTCATGAAGCGGCTGGCAAAAACAAAATCATTTAGTTCTTGAACGTCGGTGCGGGCAATTTCTTTGTTGGAGCCTTCCCAGAATTTCTTTCCTTCATGAAGAAAGATGATGTAATCACCAATTCCCATTACGGAGTTCATATCGTGGGTAACGACAATGGTTGTGGTATTGTATTCTTCAGTCAGTTCTTTGATCAGTTCATCAATAACAATTGATGTTTTAGGATCAAGGCCTGAATTGGGTTCATCAACAAACAGGTATTTAGGGTTCATGGCAATTGCCCTTGCAATACCTACCCTTTTTTTCATCCCGCCGGATAACTCTGCCGGGAACAATTTATTTTTACCTTCCAGGTTTACCCGCTCCAGGCAGAAGTTTACACGGTCCAGCTTTTCTTTATGGCTTTGTTCTGTAAACATGTTCAGTGGGAACATGATGTTTTCCTCAACGGTCATGGAATCAAAAAGTGCTGATCCCTGGAAAAGCATACCGATCTCTTTACGGATGTCGATCTTTTCTTCAAAATTCATGGTGGTGAATTCGCGGTCGTCATAGGTAACACTTCCTTCTTCCGGATGATGCAGACCAATCATACATTTTAACAAGGTCGTTTTACCAGATCCTGAACCGCCAATGATCAGGTTCGTTACGCCAGCTTCAAATTTTCCGGAGATTCCCTGAAGCACTTCATTGTCGCCAAATGATTTGTGAATGTCTTTAATTTCGATCATAATAATAACTGGGTAACGATGTAATCACAGGCTAAAATGGTAATACAGCTAACCACAACTGCACGGGTACTTGCCTGTGCAACTTCCAGTGCGCCGCCTTTTACATAAAAGCCTTCATACGCTGGAACGGAAGTAATGATGAAACCAAATACGAATGCTTTAACCAGGGCTACAACGATGGTATAGGGGTTAAAGTCTGTGGTAATACCTTCAATATATTCTGCCGGGGATACTGCTCCTGATAAGGTTCCGCCAATATATCCGCCGGTAATGCTTAAAAACATAGACATGATCACCAACAAAGGAACCATGGTAATTCCGGCAATGATCTTTGGCAGGATCAGGTATCCCGGGGAGTTAATTCCCATGATCTCCAGGGCATCGATCTGCTCACTCACACGCATGGTTCCGATCTCTGAGGAGATGGCAGATCCGATCTTACCGGCCAGTACGATTGCACTGATGGTTGGACTCAGTTCCAGGATGCTGGAGTCCCTGTTTACAGAACCAATAATGGTTTTTGGAATAAAATCACTAACCAGCTGGAACGCAATCTGGAGGGTCATTACTGCACCAATAAAGGTAGAAATGATCGCAATTAAACCCATGGATCCAACGCCAATAAAATCCATTTGTTTAAAAATGGCTTTCAGATATATTTTAAATTTTTCTGGCCGTCTGAATACCGCTTTCAATAAAAGGAGGTACTTGCCAAAGTTGGTGAAATTCATGCTTGAAAAATTAGCTATGGGTACTTACGCAATATTACTACAAAGAAACAATAAAAAGTTGAAAAATGTGGTACAGACTTTTCTAACAAATCTTTGGCTGCAAAGTTTTGTGATGCAGCCCTTTTTTGTATTATTGTATAGTAAATTCAATTAAAATATGAATGCAATTATAACGGGTGCAACTAAAGGCATTGGAAAAGCGGTGGCCATTAAGCTTGCTGAAAATGGCTATGATCTGGCTGTTTGTTCCAGGAGCAGTCAGGAATTGGAAGCCTTTAAAGCCAGCCTTGAATATACGGGTGTGCGCATACTAACCTTTCCCGCAGATTGCGGCATTAAAAGCGAGGTGTATGCGTTCTGCGATGCAGTGCAGCAGGAAATGCCAACGGCTGATATTCTGGTCAACAATGCGGGCATGTACCTGCAGGGTTCTATTCTGGATGAGGAAGACGATCAGTTTGAAAACCAGGTAAAACTGAACCTTTATGCTGCTTATTATTGCTCGAAATTTTTCGGTAAAATGATGCGTGACAGCCGTTCAGGACATATTTTTAACATTTGCTCCGTAGCCAGTAAAATCGTTGTAGAAAATGCTGGCGGTTATAGTGTAACTAAAGCAGCCTTGCTTAGTCTTAATCATGTATTTAGGAATGAGTTATCAAAATACAACGTAAAGGTAACCGCTATCCTGCCGGGATCAACATTGACATCTTCATGGCAGGGCACAGAAATTCCTGCCGATCGTTTTGTTCAGCCGGAAGATATAGCCAATACCATTTATTCCATCTTAAATTTAAGTAATGGCGTAAATGTTGATGAGGTAACGATCAAACCAATACATTTTTAAAACAGGAGGATATAGTCATGGACAAGAGATTATTTAGAAATGAGCATGAAAAGGTAGTTGCCGGGGTTTCATCCGGCATTGCAGAATACATGGAAATTGATGTAACTATAGTGAGGTTGTTGTTTGTTCTTTCTACCATATTTTTGGTTGGAACTGGAATTTTAGTGTATTTGGTCATGTGGATCGTGGTACCTGTAAATTATGACCCGGCAAAGCGGTTTTCAAAATTTAATGATTTTTATAAAGGGAACCCAAACCCTTTTCAGTCGTCAAATCCATTTACACAACCACCCGTTTCATCAACGGTTAATGATGGTGGTTTTGGGGCATTCAAAAAGCAAGATGAGTTTAAACCTTATCAAAAGAACAATCAAACCGGGCGTACCGTTGGGGGATTATTTCTGCTGGTGATTGGTTTATATTTTTTAATGGATGAATTTCACTTCGTTCCATTTTGGTTTAGCCTTGGAAAACTGTGGCCGCTTATTTTCGTAGCCATTGGATTAAGTTTCCTGTTAAAATCAAAAGGAAACAGTGCCTGGGAAGACTGGAAAAGACAACAGGAAAACCCTGTTGAACCCGAACCCGTAGTGCCTTCCGGAAATGATCCTGTAACACCGGTTACAGATCCGGTTACCCCGGTAACTCAAACACCAGCTGTTCCGGTAACACACAGCCCGGTAACGGATGCTCCCGTAACAGATGGCCCAATACCTCCGGCAACAGATGAGGGAACTTCGCAAAATACAGGTACTGAAGGAAATAAAATAGACGATCGTTTTACTAAAAAAGACATATCATGAAGCTAGAGAGAATCATGTGGGGTATTGTACTGCTTTTTATAGGCGGTGTGCTTCTTTTGGAGAATTTTAATATCATTGATTTTTACTGGACGAGCGTTTGGCGATTCTGGCCGATATTTTTAATCATTGCCGGTATAAATATTTTGTTTAACCGCAGTAAATCGCAGTTGGGCGGAATCATATCTTTAGGAATCCTGGTGATTACGCTCGCTGTGCTTTTTGTAAGGGGCCAGCAGCCACGGACAGAGAGGACCTGGAAAATTGAAAATTTTAATGGTGATCATGACGATAGTGATTACCAGAACATGAACTTTACCCAGCCTTATGAAGATTCTGTAGCTACTAAAACCATATTGAACATTACCGGCGGCGGAACTTCTTTTGAATTGAAAGAAGCTACGGATAGCCTGATTGTTGCCGATGTACGCAAAAGAGGGGGTACGTTTACCCTAAAAAATGAATTTACAGATAGTTTAAGAACCTTAAATTTTAAGATGAAAGGCAACTCCAACTGGAGTGAAGGCGGTAATGATGTGAAGCTAAAGCTGAATCAGGCACCAAACTGGGAGATCCACATGAACATGGGTGCCGGAGAAGTAGATTTTGATCTTTCTTCGTATAAAGTGCGTGAATTTAACTTTGACGGTGGTGCTGCAACCCTTGACATTAAGCTTGGTGATCTGCTTCCTATTGCAGATGTGAATGTGAAAACAGGCGTTGCTGAGGTGAAGATCAATGTGCCGGAAGGTTCGGGATGCCGGATTAAATCGAAAAGCGGATTGTCTTCTAAAGACTTTAGCGGGTTCAATAAACTGGACGATGGTACCTATGAAACGTCGAACTATGCGACGTCGGCAAAAAAGATATTTATTAATTTAGACGGCGGATTGAGTAGCTTTGAGGTGAGGCGTTATTAAGTACGTCCGCTGCAATGGAAGCTGAAAATATAGCATATACAGTTGTGATCAATGGGAAACCCGAAGGGCCCTATCAACTGGAACAATTAAAAGCGTTAAATATCCGTCCCGGTACGTTCATTCGAAAACCGGGGATGGACGATTATAAAGAAGCTCACGAGTTCGCCGAACTGCGTGAGCTTCTTGGTTTTACTTACCAGCGTACTGCACCTCAATATTTTGCTTCTTTTGACCAGCGGCTTTTGGCTTCCGTTATTGATTATTTTTTCATCACCATTGCTTTTGTACTCCTGGCATTGCTTAGCTTTTTGATAATTGAAGGCCAGAACGAACGCATAATGGCTATCGTTGCCGGGCTTCCGGTTATCCCAATTGTTAAATTAATCTATAGCAGTATTGCTGAAGCGGGTAAAAAGCAGGCTACTGCGGGTAAGGCGCTGATGAATATTAAAGTGACAGACCTGGCCGGAAACCCGGTTACACTGGGCAATTCCTTTGGCCGGAACTTCGCGAAAGCATTGTCTGCAGCTCCCTTTTTTTTAGGATATTTATATAGTTTTCTCAATAAAAAGCAACAATGTTTCCACGACATCGTTGCAAATACATTGGTCATAAAGGATAGATTAATTTAATCTTTATCTTTGTCCTACATTTTAAGTCATGGAAGAAGCCGTTATTCAAAGAGCATTAAATGGGGGTTATTGTAATAGCCTGACCCAATATTCTAGATTCTTAACCCGGGAGGTGACCATTGGTGACGTTCCGATGGGTGGTTTAAACCCAATCCGGATCCAGTCGATGACCACTACAGATACCATGAATACGATAGGTACGGTGGAGCAAACGATCAGGATGGTGAATTCTGGCTGTGAGTATGTGCGCATCACTGCACCCAGTGTGAAAGAAGCTGAAAACCTGGCAAATATTAAAAAGGAACTCCGCTACCGTGGTTATCATGTTCCTTTGGTTGCCGACATTCATTTTACACCAAATGCCGCTGAATCTGCCGCACGGATTGTAGAAAAGGTACGGATAAACCCGGGTAACTATGCGGATAAAAAACGTTTTGAAAATATTGAATATACCACGGCTGCCTATCAGGCTGAGCTGGACAGGATCTATAAAAAGTTTACGCCTTTAGTTAAGATCTGTAAAGAATACGGAACGGCCATGCGGATCGGTACGAACCATGGTTCGTTATCTGACCGGATCATGAGCCACTATGGGGATACACCCAGGGGCATGGTAGAATCTGCCATGGAATTTATCCGCATGTGCGAAGATCTGAATTATTACAACCTGGTCATCTCTATGAAAGCCAGCAATACCCAGGTAATGGTTCAGGCGTACCGTTTACTGGTAGAAACCATGGTTAAGGAAGGCATGAACTATCCCCTGCATTTAGGCGTTACCGAAGCTGGTGATGGTGAAGATGGACGGATTAAATCTGCTGTAGGAATCGGTACCCTGTTAGAAGATGGTCTTGGTGATACCATCCGCGTTTCTTTAACGGAAGATCCGGAATTTGAAGCACCTGTTGCAAAAGCCCTTGCATTAAGATATGAGCAGCGGAGCCTGCTCAATACACACGCATTAAATACACCGGTTATAGACCGGGAAAGAATTATCCTTAAAGACCTTCCCTATAACCCGTATGAGTATAACCGGAGAAATACGATCCCGGTGCAGCACATCGGCGGACACCACCATCCGGTTGTGATGATGGATCTGTCGAAAGAAAATTTAAAGGACCCATTCATTTTATCTTCAGTAGGGTATACGTATAGTGCAGGACTGGATAAGTACCACATGGCCGATCAGGCCTGTGACCTGGTTTACCTGGGCGATGCTTTGCCGTCATTTTCTTTTCCTGGTAACTTAAGGCAGATTTATACCCATGCGGTGTGGCTGGGCCTGAAGGAGAAAAACAATTGCCATCCGATCTTTTCTTACGAAGAATATGTAAGATCGGAGGTTAAAGATAACTTTTTGAACCTGGTTCAAATCAGGGCAGAGAAATCTGCCGACCTTGATCTGTCGGTTTTGGAGGGAAATGTGGTCATTGTTCTGGAAACGGGTGTGCTCAGCGGCATGTCTGCACAACGCGAATTCTTCATCTCGCTGCTTAAGAATAACCTGCAGATCCCTGTGATCATTAAGAGGACCTATGCCGATGTTGGTGCGGACGACCTGATGCTGCATGCGGCAACGGATCTGGGCGCATTGTTTACGGATGGAATGGGAGACGGGGTATGGATCAATGCTGCGGACTCTATTGGCTTGTCGTTGATCAACAGCACCAGTTTTGGTATTCTTCAGGCTACGCGTACCCGGATCTCGAAAACAGAATACATCTCTTGTCCGAGTTGCGGAAGGACCTTATTTGATCTTCAGGAAACAACCCAGCTGATCCGTTCGAGAACAGATCATTTAAAGGGAATCAAGATCGGCATTATGGGATGTATTGTTAACGGGCCCGGAGAAATGGCTGATGCAGATTATGGTTACGTAGGTACCGGCCCGGATAAGATCACTTTATACCGGGGCAGGGAAGTGGTTAAGAAGAATGTAAATGCTTCGCGTGCACTGGATGATCTGATTGAGCTGATCAAAGAAGACGGCAACTGGATCGAGGTGGTTAAATAATCCAGTTGTAAGATTGTTGTTTCAAGCTCAAACTTTTGACTTTGATTGGGGCACAAACCTTTGGTTTTTGTATATTAGGGGTATAAAAATTATACATTATGAAAAAAATATTTGTATTGACATTGATAGCCGGTTTTTTTACTACGGCTACCGTCTTTGCCCAACAGGATAAAACGAAAAGAGCGAGTCCGCCAGCAATTGTTAAAGAAACGATTAAATCTGGTGCTACGGTAACTATTGATTACAGCCAGCCTGCGCTTAAAGGCAGAGCTATTGGAACTGAGCTTGCCCCTTATGGTAAAGTATGGCGCACGGGTGCAAATGAAGCAACCGTATTTGAGGTTGATAAAGATGTGAAAGTAGAAGGTAAAGCACTTGCTGCGGGTAAATACGGTCTATACTCTATTCCTGGTGAAAAAGAATGGACCCTTATTTTCAATAAAACCTGGAAACAATGGGGAACAAACTATACTGAAGCAGATGATGCATTACGTGTAGTTGTAAAAACAGGTAAGGCCCCAGCTGTATCTGAAAAGTTAACTTTTAGTGTAGATAAAGCAGGTAAAGTTACTTTTGTATGGGGTGATAAAGCTGTTGCTTTCAACGTGAAATAATCCGGTCCATAAATTGATATCCATTATTTGAGCATTGAATACAAATGATGTCAAATGGATGGTGATAACTGACTATGAAATTGTCGTGATCCCGGGCTTGCCCGGGATTTCGTTTTTGCGGTAAATCCCCGGATGAACTCCGTTTATTCGTTTAAAAACGCAAGCGTCTTCCCGCATACCTGTTGTAAATGTGCCGGTAAAGATGCGGAAGTGTAGGGATGCGATGCACCATATACATGATTGGCCCCTTCAATTTTCTGGATCTTTGCTTTTAACTGTTTTTGTGCCAGTTGCTGAGCCACGCTAAAATCAACATTTACATCGTCATCGCCATGCAGGATCAGCCAGGGAACATTGACCTGCTCTGCTGCATTTAAGATATCCAGTTTTTCCCGGTTCTGATCCAGATCTTCCAGAAGCGTGCTGTTGAGCGGCATCTTTTCTTTGGTGCGTGCATTTTCTACGTAGATCTTTCCCATCTCCATCCATTCGGCTTCCTGTTCTTTTTTCCATAAACTGGAAAAATCTGATATGGACGACCAGGTGATCAGTTTACTGATCCTGGAATCTGCTGCTGCTTTTAGAATTGCTAAACCACCACCACGGCTATGTCCGATCAGGATCATCTGCAGTGCATTAAATTTTTGCGCTGCATAATTAAGTACCGCATCAATATCAAACAGTTCTTTACTGAATGTATTGGATGCAAAGGCTTCCATATCGGTTACATCTGCTGGCTTTTCTGCCGTTACCCCACTGTGTGACAAATTGAATTTAAGATATGGATACCCGTTTTCTGCAAAAAAAGAAGCAACAAGATGGTGTGCGCCCCAGTCTTTGAAGCCTTTAAATCCATGGATAAATATAATGAGGCCTTTATTTTCTATCCTATCGTCAATGGTATAATCACCGAATATGATTTTTCCGTCTGCTCCCGTGATTGTAAATTGCTCCTTAAGTGGCATATATCAAGCTTTTATGTAGTCTAGCCAATATAACAAATTTTATTCTGGCTTGTTTAAAACCCTGTATTTATTTAAAATCTTTCTAAATAGTTCTTAATTACAGCCTAATGACAGTGGTGCACTATCGTCTTATTACTTTTGTTACGCAAAAAATAATTAGGGTACTACATTTTGGAATATTTAAGAATCATTGCTTTTACACATAAACAGATTGACCTTAAGTCTTTGGGTAAGTTAGTGATATGTGAGCATACACTGGATGACAGGCTGAGGAATATACAGGCTGAACTCGGTGTTAAGGAAATATTCTACGTTGGTACCTGTAACCGCGTTGAATTCATATTTACTTCTGCAAATAGTGTTGATGGCGATTTTATCCGTCGTTTTCTGACTACTTTAGATATGGGGCTTCCGATAGAATACATGGACCAGTTCATTGAGAACGTTTCTGTATTTGAGAAAGCCGAAGCTTTCAATCATTTACTGCGTACTTCCTGTTCTTTGGAAAGCCTGGTTGTTGGGGAAAAAGAAATCCTTGCCCAGATCCGTAAAGCGTATGAAGCCTGCCGCGTTGCTGGTTTTACCGGCGACTATATGCGGATGATCATGAACCGTGTGGTGAAGACTGCTAAAGAGGTGTATACGCATACCAATATTTCAAAAAATCCCGTTTCTATTGTCTCTCTGGCATACCGCAAGCTTCGTGACCTTAAAATGTGCGGTAACGCCAGGTTACTGATCATCGGAGCGGGTGAAACCAACAAGAACATCGCCCAATATCTTAAAAAACATAAATATTCTAATTTCTCCATCTTTAACAGGACGTTAGAAAATGCTGAGGTGCTTGCCAAAGACCTCAACGGAACCGCTTATCCGCTTTCAGAACTGGAAAACTTTAGCCAGGGTTTTGATGTGATCATTACCTGTACCGGTGCGACTGAACCGATCATTACCGAAGCCATCTATAAAAAACTATTGAATGGTGATACCGATAAAAAGGTAATTGTAGATCTGGCTATTCCAAATGATGTTGCCCCTGAAGTGGTTAACAATTATTTTGTTCATTACATTGAGGTTGAATCTTTAAAAGAGGTTGCCCGTAAAAATATACAGGAACGCTACGATGAGCTGGTTAACGCTGAGCACATTATTGAAGAAAATATCAAAGATTTTGAACTGGTTCTTCGCCAGCGTAAAATTGAAATCGCGATGAGCGGCGTTCCTCAAAAAATCAAGGAAATAAAGCATACTGCTATCAATGGTGTCTTTGCCGATGAGATCAATGCCCTGGATGAGAATTCAAGAATGGTGCTGGAACGCGTGATGAATTACATGGAAAAAAAATGTATCAGCGTTCCAATGGTCATGGCCAAAGAGATATTGGTAAAGAATAGCTAAATTTGCTGAAAAATTAGCATCAACGTGAAAAGACTTATTATAGGTACTAGAGGTAGCGACCTGGCTTTATGGCAAGCCAATTTCATTAAAGACACACTTGCAGGCATTGGCGTTGACGCAGATCTGAAGATCATCAAAACCCAGGGCGATAAGATCTTAAACCTCCGGTTGGATAAACTGGAAGGTAAGGGCTTTTTTACCAAAGAACTGGAAGAAGAGCTCTTAAATGCAACCATTGACATTGCCGTGCACTCTCATAAAGACCTGCCCACAGTACATCCGGCAGGATTAACCATTGCCGCAGTTACTGAACGTGAGGATGCTTCTGAACTGCTGCTGATCTTAAAAGATTGTGTAGACGTTACCCAAAAGCTTTCCCTGAAAACAGGTGCCATGGTTGGCACTTCGTCAAACCGCCGTAAGGCACAGATCTTAGCTTTGCGTCCGGATTTGAATATTGAGGACCTGAGGGGTAATGTTCCTACCCGCATCCAAAAATTAAGGGATGAAAATTACGACGCCATCTTAATTGCCAAAGCGGGTGTTAACCGCTTGAATATTGACCTTTCTGAATTTCATGTAGAGGTGGTTGATACCACTGAACTGGTTCCGGCTCCTGCCCAGGGTGCTTTAGCCATTCAGATCCGTGAAAATGATACGGAATTGTTTGACCTTCTTCAAAAAATAAACCATGCTGAAACGGCTGAGGAAATTGCCGTTGAACGTAAGGTCCTGAATTTGTTTGAGGGTGGCTGCCACATGCCATTAGGCTGTTACTGTAAAAAAGAGAATGGCATGTATGAGGTGTGGACCTCAAAGGCGGAAACGGATGAGGATTTTCCGGACCGTTTGTTCTACCGCGTAGATCGCCTGGATGGTCTTGCTGAAAAGATTGTAAGCAAGTTTGCTGCCGACCGTAAAAAGCCTTCTAAAGTGTTTATCTCCCGTGAAATTGGGGAGCATAGCTATTTTAGAAAGGCCCTTGAAAAGCATTCGATTGAAATTGAAGGCCGATCGCTGATCCGTACTTTCCCTATTGTGAATGTACTGGATCCTTTTTACCTGAAAAATATAGACTGGATCTTCTTTAGCAGCCGCAATGCGGTTGAATATTTCTTTAAGCTGAAACCCACCTTATCTAAAAAGGTACAGTATGGTGTAGTAGGCCGGGGAAGTGAAGATGCACTGAGAAAATACAATGAGCTTGCCGATTATGTTGGCGAGAGTGGTGATATTAAAGAAGTTGCTGAAGATTTTGCAAAACTGGTTACGGGTAAGACCGTTTTGTTTCCGCGTGCACAGGATTCTTTGCTGAGCATTCAGAAATCTTTGGATGAAAGCACTAAGGTGGTAGATCTGCCGATTTATGAAACGGTAGTGGAAGATGATATTGATCCAACCGCTGCTGAGGTACTGATCTTTACCAGCCCCTCTAATGTGGATGCTTACTTTGCAGACAACCTGTTAGATCCGGGTCAGCAGGTGATTGCAATTGGCAATTCTACCGGTAAGAAATTTGATGAGATGGGTGTGCAGTATGCATTGCCTTATTCTCCGGATGAGATTGGACTGGCTGAGGCTGTGTTTGGAATTGATATTAAATAAAAAGAGAGGTTAAATAAGAGAGGCTGATATGATACACCGTCCGCGTAGATTAAGAAAAAACCCTGTTGTTAGGGAAATGGTTGCTGAAACCAGGTTGTCTAAAGATATGTTCATTTACCCATACTTTGTGGTGCCGGGTAAAAATGTGGTTCATCCGTTAGATGCAATGCCGGGGGTAAGTCATTTTTCTGAGGATACGCTGATCCGGGATGTAGAGAAAGGATTGGAACTGGGTGTAAATAAGATCATGCTGTTTGGTGTTGGTGATGAGAAAAGTGAGGATGCTAAATCTGCTTACCACGATCATTCTCTGGTGCCTTCTGCCGTTCGCTTATTGAAACAGAATTTTGGTGATGACTTATATGTTGTAACGGATGTTTGTGTGTGTTCTTACACGACACACGGGCACTGCGGCATTTTAAAGGATGACTATGTACAGAATGATCCTACTGTTGAGGTGATCGCTAAAATGGGATTGGCCCATGCACAGGCCGGCGCGGATCTGCTTGCCCCTTCAGATATGATGGACGGCAGGATTGGAGCCATGCGGAGTGTACTGGACGGTGCAGGTTTTGTAAATACCGCGATCATGTCTCACGCCACCAAATTTGCTTCTGCGTATTATGGTCCTTTTAGGGAGGCTGCAGATTGCGCGCCAAGTAAAGGTGACCGCAAAGCGTACCAGATGGACTTTAGGAACGGGAATGAAGCGGTTCGTGAGGCTTTGCTGGATGAAAGTGAAGGTGCAGACATCCTGATGGTTAAGCCGGCTTTGGCTTACCTGGATGTGATCCATAATTTAAAACAGCATACCGATCTGCCTATTGCCTGCTATAATGTATCCGGAGAATATTCGATGGTGAAAGCTGCGGCACAAAAGGGCTGGATTGATGAACAAAAAGTAGTCATGGAAACCATGCATGCCTTTGCGCGTGCTGGGGCAAGTATCATAACCACCTACCATATACGGGATATTGTAGAAAAGAACTGGATGTAATATGTTAGAATCTTTAAAAAAAATGTTTTCTGGAAATGAAGCTGAGATGCCTGTTAATACTGGAACGAAGCCGGACATCTCCAGGGAGAAATCGGCTGAACTGTATGCTAAGGCTAAAAATTACTTCCCGGGTGGTGTGAACTCTCCGGTTAGGGCTTTTAAGTCAGTGTATGGTACGCCATTGTTTATTCAAAAAGGTGATGGCTGTTTTGTATGGGATGCCGATGGAAACCAGTTTATCGATTTCTGCGGCAGCTGGGGTCCTTTGATCCTGGGCCATAACAATGCTAAGGTCCGTGAAAAGGTAACTGAAGTGATGCAGAACGGAATGAGCTTTGGTGCACCTACGGCACTGGAGAATGAACTTGCCGAACTGATCATTAAAAATAATAAACTGGTAGAAAAGATTCGCTTTACCAGTTCCGGAACGGAAGCGGTAATGTCGGCCATCCGCCTGGCACGTGGTTATACCGGTAAGGATAAGATCATCAAATTTGAAGGCTGCTACCATGGTCACACCGATTCTTTACTGGTTAAGGCCGGTTCCGGATTGGTTACTTTTGGTGAAACCTCTTCTGCGGGTGTTCCCAAATCATTTGCTGCTGAAACGATCGTGATCCCATTGAACGATACCACTGCACTGGAAAAAGCTTTTGCGCAATTTAAAGGCGAAGTTGCTGCAGTGATCATCGAAGGGATTCCTGCGAATAACGGACTGCTGATGCAGGATCCGGAATACATCACTTTTCTGGATAAGATCTGTAAAGAAAATAATGCATTGCTGATATTTGATGAGGTGATCACCGGATTCAGGCTGGGCTTTGAAGGTGCAGCCGGACATTATGGCGTTAAACCTGACATAGTTACCTATGGTAAAATTATCGGAGGAGGATTGCCTGTTGGGATGTATGGGGCTTCTGCAGAAATTATGGGACACATCTCTCCGGATGGTAGTGTTTACCAGGCGGGTACCTTATCAGGTAACCCGGTTGCAATGGCTGCAGGTATTGCCCAGTTAACGGAATTATTACGCTCTGGTTTCTATAAAGAGCTGAACAGCAAGGCTTCTGAATTTGCAGAAAGCATTCAGCGTTTTGCTGCGGCCAGGAATTATAAATTAAAGGTTTTCCATGTAGGTTCTATCTTTTGGATGGCTTTTACCGATAAGGATAAGATCCAGTGTGCGGAGGATATTGATCCGGCAAGCATGGAGAAATTTAAGGTGATGCACCGTGAATTGCTAAACAGGGGTGTTTATTTAGGCCCTTCGGGTTACGAAGTAGGATTTGTTTCTGCTGCGCATACTAAAATAGAACTGGAAAAGGCCAAAAGGGCAATATTTGAGAGTCTTGATGTTGTTTTCAGGAATAAGTAAATAATAGTATATTTAAAAAGTAAACCGGATAGTTTTGAAGAAATCGATCGTTATATTTTATTTTCTATTGCTGTATTCTGTTGTGCAGTTGTTTTCATGGGGTTCCCTTGTCGTTAAACTGCAGCCTTCAAGAATGGCAATGGTGATGGGTGAGGGATCTGTTTTCTTGTTCCTATTGTGCATTGGGGCTTATTTTCTGCATAAATCTATCAAGAAAGAAGATAAGCTGCGTGAACAGCAGCAGAACTTTTTGCTATCGGTTACCCACGAACTGAAATCGCCTTTGGCGGCGATTAAACTGAGTATTCAAACGATTGTAAAACGTGATCTGGATAAAGTACGTCAAAATTCATTGCTGAACAATTCCTTAAAAGATATAGAGCGCCTGGACGACCTGGTAGAGAATATGCTGCTGGCCACCAAGATTGAAAACCGCTCGTATTCATTTCCTAAAGAGGAGTTTGACTTTTCTGAAATGGTTACCAAGATCATCGACAGGCTTCAAATCCATTCCTGCGGCTGTGAGCAGGTGATCAGTCCGAAGATCCAGCCGGGTGCCCGTATCATTGGCGATCCGTTCACACTTTCGTCTGTGGTGACCAACCTGGTTGAAAATGCGGTTAAATATTCAGGTCCCTGTGCTGAGGTTGGGGTAGAACTGACAAATAAGGACGGACATCTTCATTTGAGTGTTTCTGATAAAGGCCCCGGGATTCCGGATGCTGAAAAGATGCTGATCTTCGATAAATTTTACCGGGTAGGTGACGAAAATGTCAGGAAATCGAAGGGTACAGGTTTAGGCCTGTTTATTGTTAAAGAAGTATTACAAAGACACGACGCTGACATCAGCGTTAGAGATAACGTACCGCAGGGTGCTATTTTTGAAATAACATTTAGTTGATATGCAACAACAGAAATTAAGAATCCTATTGGTTGAGGATGAAGACCATTTATTAGACGCCATAAAATTAAACCTTGAATTGGAAGGTTATAAAGTCCACGCGGTAAAAGACGGTAAAACGGCTTTAAAAGTTTTTAAGGAAGAACGTTTTAACCTGATCATCCTGGATGTAATGCTTCCGGAGATGGACGGTTTCCAGGTTTGTGAAACGATCCGTTTGGAAAATACTGAAGTTCCTATCTTATTTTTAACGGCTAAAAACACCAGTGAAGACCGTGTAATGGGTCTTAAAAAAGGTGCTGATGATTACCTGGTTAAGCCTTTTAATTTAGAAGAGCTGATCTTAAGGGTTGGTATCCTGGTGAAACGCAGCATGAAAGCTGATGATCTTAAAGAACTAAACTCTTACAAGATTGGTGATAAGACCATTTATTTCAACTCATTTGAATTGAAACAGGATGATGGTGTAATTGTTCCATTGACCAAAAAAGAAACCATGCTGCTTAAATTACTGATCGAACGCAAGAACGAAGCCGTATCGCGTGAGCAGATCCTGGAAACGGTATGGAACTATGATGTTTACCCATCTACCCGTACCATTGATAACTTTATCCTAACCTTCCGTAAGTATTTTGAGCCAGATCAAAAAAATCCGGTTTACTTTCATTCCATTAGAGGTGTAGGTTATAAATTTACCGATATTCATTAATGTATAACGCCAGGGGCAGGTATGCACTGATGGCAGTTTTTGTTGCTGCCGCTGCTGTATTCCTATTTTACGATCAGTTTCAGCTGGCCGCACTGGCCGGGTTGTTCTTCGCTTTTGTATTGTGGAGCCACTTTAAGCACAGTTCGATCTTGCTGGCGTCCAAATATTTTAAGCAGGGTGATTATGAAAAGACCAGCCGGGTTCTTGCTGAAGTTCCAAATGCGGATCGTTTGGCACGGAACAGGCGCGGGTATTATGAATTTATGCGTGGCAATATTGCATTAAAAAGCGAAGATTACGAGGCTGCAGAATATCACTTTCAAATTGCCAGCCGCTTTCCATTGGGCGGAAAGAATGATAAAGCATTTGTTCTGATCCACCTGGCCAACCTTGCCCTTCGAAAAGAAGACGGGGAACGGAGCAGGGCCTATATTGCAAAGGCCAAAGAACTGGCTACCACAACCAAAGCACAAGAGATAATTAATAAGATAGAAAAAGAAGCGAATAGCTTATAAACCAATAGATTTAGATGAACACGTTATTTTTAGATGCCGCATTTTCAAAGCCAACAGAGCGTCCACCGGTATGGATGATGCGCCAGGCCGGCCGTTTTATGCCAGAATACTGGGAGATTAAAAACAAATATTCTTTCCTGGAAATGTGTAAAACCCCTGAACTTGCTGCTGATGTAACGATGCTGCCGGTTGACCTTTTAGGGATTGATGCGGCTATCCTGTTCTCTGATATTTTGGTGACTGCTGAAGCAATGGGCGGCGATCTTAGCTTTACCCAGGGTGTTGGTCCGAGGTTTGCAAACCCGGTACGCAGCCTTGCCGATGTGGATGCACTAGAGGTTGATGTGCTTGATAAATTACAATATGTTGCTGATGCGATCAAAGTTATTCAGCAGCGTTTGGGCGGAAGCATTCCGCTGATCGGTTTTGCCGGAGCTCCTTTTACGGTAATGAGCTACCTTGTTGAAGGTGCGTCTTCCAAAGATTTTAAAACGACTAAATTGCTGATGCACAATCACCCTGAGATTGCGCATAAGTTATTGGCGAAAATTGCGAAGGTCACCGCTGAGTATTTAAACCTGCAGATTGCTGCGGGCGTTAATGCCGTTCAGATTTTTGACAGCTGGGCATTGGCTTTATCCTGGAATGATTACCAGGAATTTTCACACCGTTATATCCAGGAAATCATTGCCAACCTGAACCGTAAGGATATTCCGGTAATATCTTTCTGCAAGGGAAGTTCTGTATTTGCGCCGGTTATGGCAGAAGCGAAACCGGATGTGATCTCGGTAGACTGGAATGCAGATTTGTTAAACATTAAAAATAGCCTGCCTGCTGGTATTGCGGTGCAGGGGAATTTAGATCCGCATATCTTGTATGCGGATAAGCCAGTGATCAAAAAAACGATCCTTCAATTGTTTGAGCGTATGCGCGGAACGGATGGATTTATCTTTAACCTGGGTCACGGTATTATGCCTGACATTCCTTTTGACCATGTAAAATATGCGATTGAAGTAATCAAAGATTTTAAATACTAAAGATCTTAAAATGACTAAGTACGATTTTTACTATTACGTCCTGTCGGTTCACATCATTTTTGTGGTGAGCTGGATGGCCGGACTGTTTTATAGTGTCCGCTTATTCATTTATCATACTGAAGCCAATGACCGTCCGGAAATTGAGCGGAACATCCTCCAGAAGGAGTATGAAAAAATAGAAGCCAAACTTTGGAATATCATTACCACACCTGCCATGGTACTTACGGTACTTGCGGGTGCTGGTATGCTGTATATCCGGCCTGAATATCTGCAGATGCCCTGGATGCAGGTTAAACTTGGGTTTGTTTTACTGCTGCTCGTCTATCATTTTATCTGCCAGCGGATCATGAAGCAGCTTAAAGACGGCAAATGCAATATTAGCTCTTTTCAGCTTCGTTTATGGAATGAAGTCGCTACCGTCCTTCTTGTTGCTATTGTGTTCACTGTGGTGCTTAAAAGTGCTGTGAACTGGATCTACGGCCTCATAGGCCTGATCTTATTTTCTGCAGTGATCATGATCGCTGTAAAATGGTATAAACATTACCGCAAAAAGCACGATCTTTAAAAATAATTTATTTTTTTTTAAAAGACATGCAACCTTTGGTCTGGTTCCTTCATCTTCCCTATACCAAACACACAAATGAAATTGACGCAATATAGTATAGACGAACTTTTGGATGGCTGCAAAGCAGGCAACCGAAAGATGCAGGAAGCGCTGTATAAGCAAACCTCATCAAAGATGCTGGCCGTTTGCGCGCGCTACGCTAAAGACAATATGGAGGCTGAAGATGTACTTCAGCTGGGATACATTAAAGTTTTTCAGAAGGTAAAGGAATACCGTGGGGACGGTTCTTTTGAAGGATGGATTAGAAGGATCATGGTCAATACGGCAATTGAAAGTTACCGTAAAAACTTAAGGATGATGAATGTGGTGCCTATCGAAGATGCGTATGAGCAGCCATCAACCGGGTTTGACTTTAGCCGGCTGGGGATGCAGGAGCTGATGAAGCTGATCCAGAATCTCGCAGATGGCTACCGGATCGTATTCAATATGTACATCATTGAGGGTTTTTCTCACAAAGAGATCGCAGCTGCGCTGGGCATTTCTGAAGGTGCAAGCAAATCACAGTTATCCCGTGCAAGGGCAATATTAAAAGAACAAATTATAAAATTGGAGGGCATTAATTATGCAACATATACAGGATAAAGAATTTGATCAGTTATTCAAAGACAGGTTTGAACATGCAGAGATCCAGCCAGGCAGAAATTTATGGGATGGCATTGAAGCAGGTATTGCGCCTAAACTACGCAAACGGATCTTACCGGCGTACTGGATGGCTGCTGCTGTCGTTTTTATAGCGGTAACGGTTGGAGTTCTGGTTCCGAAGACAGAAAAGATCCAGCTGCACGGACAACCTTTGGCTGCGTATACTGAATCCCCTGTAATTCCAGCTGACCATTTGACTAGCGGAAGTTCCGTGAATGGTTCTGTGTTGAATAAACCGTCTGCCCCTGATGCTGTAAACTCAGGATCTGCAGGTCAGGCTGCCGAAAGCACACCGCTTGTGATTGCTCCACGCCTTACTGATGCGGATGTGAAAAAAGATTTTATTCCGATGCAACCTATTTCAAAACCTGATCGTCCTGTTAATACCGGATCTGAAATGGTTAAGCCTGCAGCAGATGAAACACCCGTACGAAACGTGGTTCCTGCTAAAGAATTAATGATTGCAAGTGCAGCAAGCCCGGTTGACCGGAACGTGATTACAGATCTTCAATCTGGTAAGCGAGAGCGAGAGCGGGAAAGCGCAAGGGAACAAGAACCAGAGCGGGAACGTAAGGGGATTAAAAATGTTGGTGACCTGATTAACCTGGTTGTTAACAAAGTAGATAAAAGAGATCAAAAAATAATACAGTTTAATACGGATGATGATGACAACTCATCGCTGATTGCCATTAATATCGGAATTCTGAAATTTAATAAAAAAGCTAAATAGTCATAAACACACAAACCACAATACAATGAAACATCTAATATTAGCAGCACTTTTGGTAAGCGGACTTGCCAGTGCTTCCGCTCAAAGCATCTCCTATAAAAAAGACAGTACCACCAATCATAAAGGAAAGTTTACCTGGAAGTTTCATACTTCGGAAGAAGAATTTGACCGTCCGAAGTCTAAAGATGACAGTGCTAAGTTAGCGAAAGCCAATAAAGGCCGCTTTGTTGGTGGTTTAACCTTTACCAGGATCGATATTGGTTACATGAGACTAATTGATAACGGCAGCTTCACCTTATCTCCTGAGAATGAGTTTTTAGATTACAGGGGCGGCAAAACCAGTATGTTCTCTTTTGATATCGTTCAGCTGGGATATCGTTTTAACCAAAACTTTAAGATTGCTGTTGCCGGTGGTTTTGACTGGACACACATCCGCTTAAACAAAGACATTACAATACAGAAAAATACACCAGTACTTACGTATATTGAAGAGCCAGCTGATTTTCATTTTGAGAAGAACCGTTTCTCCAGCAGTTATATTCACATTCCATTGAACTTTGAATTCAGGACCAATGAAAATGATAATGGAAAACGCTTTTACTTTGTTGCCGGACCTGAAGTTAGCTTCCTTTTAAATGGAAAAGTTAAACAGATCAGCCAGGAAAGAGGTAAAGTAAAGGTTAAAGATGATTATCGTTTCCAGGCATTCAGAACTGGCGGTACCGTACGGTTTGGTTATGATGGCCTTGGCTTCTTTACCAAATACTATTTCAACGACATGTTTGCCAGCACTCCTCAAAAAGGCTTAACTAACATGGCCTTTGGTATCACTTTAGGATTGAATTAAGGATTATACCGGGCTGCGTTTCTAAAAGACACACACTACACACAAATAAAACCAATCCCGCAGTATTACGCTGCGGGATTTTCTATTTTAGGGAATTGCCGAAATGATTTATCTTTACCGGGTGGAAGAAAAGATCATCAGCGTTAAGAACCTTACAAAACAGTATCAAACCGAACAGGCCTCTGGCATTCAAAACATCAGTTTTGACATTAAAGGAGGAAGTATTGTTGCCATAATCGGGGAGAGCGGAAGTGGGAAGTCTACCCTGCTTAAAAGTATCTACGGTTTGATCAAGGTGGATTCCGGAGAGATTCTTTTCAATGGAAAACGAATCCTGGGTCCGGATGAGCAATTGATTCCGGGACACAAGGAAATGAAGATGGTTACCCAGGATTTTTCCTTAAACATCTACGCCAAAGTTTACGATAACATCGCTTCCATGCTTTCCAATACCAATGTACAGGCCAAGCAGGAGAAGACCATTGAGATGATGGAACATCTGCACATCGGACATTTGAGGGATAAAAAGATTACCCAGCTCAGTGGCGGCGAGCAGCAGCGTGTTGCAATTGCCAAGGCATTGGTGAGCGATACTTCGGTATTGTTACTGGATGAGCCTTTCAGCCAGGTTGATGCGTTATTAAAAAATCAACTGCGTGCCGATATTAAGCGGATTGCTGCTGAAACGGGTGTTACGGTGATCATGGTTTCCCATGACCCTGCTGACGGACTTTTCCTTGCGGATGAACTCCTGATCTTAAAGGATGGGAGTTTATTGCAGAAAGGTAAACCTGCGCACATCTACAACCATCCTGATCACATCTATACTGCACAGATCTTAGGGAATGCCGTGGTATTAAAGGCAGATGATGCCAGGAAGCTAGGGTTGGAAACGGTTAAGGGTGATGTTGTATTTTATCCGGAATGGGTAGATCTGAAGAGCTCCTGGAACAGCAGGCGTTTTGAAGTAAAGGATGTGTATTACAAGGGGTTTTATGAAGAATTGCTGCTTGAACGAAATGGTGTACAGATCCGTGCGATACAACTGAACAGGGGCGAGCATAAAAAAAACGACCATGTTCAGGCGAACATTGATCGCTTTTTAAGCTTTTAATCTTAGCAAGGGTTAGTTATATGGATCTCTGTTTTTAATCTCTTTATTTATTTCTGTGATCAGTTGTTGTTCCGTTGGCAGGTATAGTTCATATCTGCTTGCAATAATGGTTTTATTGTCTTCAGGCAGGGTGAACTTTACGATGGCATCGTTTTTATTTGCGCAAAGTAATATACCCAGGGTAGGGCTTTCAGATGGAAGTTTTTCTAAACGATCATAGTAGTTTACATACATCTGCATTTGACCGATATTTCCATGGGTTAATTTTTTTGTTTTAAGATCGACCAGTACAAAACATTGCAGGAGACGATTGTACAATACCAGATCGATGTAAAAATCATCTCCGTCGAGGTGAATGCGTTTTTGCCTTGCTACAAAAGAAAAGCCATTGCCTAATTCCAATAAGAATTCCTGCAAATGTGTAATTATTGCGGATTCGATATCCTTTTCATAATAGGATGACTCTTTTTTTAAACCCAGGAATTCAAGATACATCGGATCTTTAATGATCTGCCTGGGTTCATTGGTTTGTTTTTCTTTTTTTGCAATTGCTAATACAGCGTCTTTATCATTGCTTAGTAAAAGGCGTTCAAACAGATTGCTTCCAATTTGGCGTTCCAGTTGTCTGGAAGACCAATTGTTTTTAACCGTTTCAGTAATATAAAAATCGGCTTTGTGTTGATTGTCAAGACCTAAGATGAACTTGTAATGCGTCCATGTCAATTGTGTCCGCAGTGCGGACACAATTGGGAAGGTTCTGTAAAACTGTCTGTACCAGTTGAGCTGACGGTAGGAGAAACCTATGCCGAATTCGGGTTGTATTTGTGCTGAAATTGATTTTATAAGAAATTTACCGTAATCAGCACGGTTTTTTCCTTCTTGCTCTTCTTCAAAGATCCTTTTTCCTATGTTCCAGTACATGAGCACACGTTCTTTATCTACAGCGCGGACCGCTTTATCCCTTGCGCTGTAGATTATATTCTTAATATCTGATATTACTGAAGGATTGAGCTGCATGATCTGTGGTTGTTATAGGCTAAGCTATCCACTTTTATAGTATGGGTGGTTAAAATTTGGGAAATATAATTTTTTATTAAAATGTTTGTAATCAATGTATTGTGAGTATAGTTGTTATTTTGATTGTGCTTATAAGGATTTGATGAAAAATATTGGAAGTGCAGGTGAGTAGCACGATTTCAGAAAATAAATTGAAAAAGGTATTAATTGCTTTTTAATGCAAAGCACCCAATGTTTTTGACATTGGGTGCTTATGGGGAATGATCATAATTAGTAAATAATAATCATTTTTTTGAAGTTTCGATAAATAGCTTGAATTGTGTCCGCAGTGCGGACACAATTGGCTAAAAAGTTTTAATTTAACGAGGAAGTTACGATAACCACACGTAATCCGATTGGCGCAGTTGGCCTTACCGGATTAAGAACAGCATCTCCTGTAGTTTGTATATCAAAAGTAATGGAGCCAGGTCTTGCGGTATAGCTATAGGTTTGTGCATCGAATACATAAGGTAATTGTTTGTATTCATCTACACTGTTATTTGGATAAAAGTATACCAGCAGACCATCATTTCTAAATGTTGCTGCATCAATTTCAGGGAAATTTACGGTAACTGTTAACCGGGTGCCATTTTCAACGGAAGTCCATTGACTTTGGTTGATCACTGTTTCGATGGTTTGGTTTGGCAAACCTGTATCAATCAGTGTTTCTTTTTTACACGATACCAGGCCCAGCGTGGTGGTGCAAAGGAGTAATAAAAGGAGCTTTTTCATTTGTGTGAATTTATATTTGTGTGTTTGATTTTTATAAAGCAAATCTATTGCCACAATATCAAACCGTTCCCGTTTACTTATTCTGTAATTAAAATGTTATGCAGAATATTGTTTTTATTGATTTATACCAGGTATTCGAACAAGGTTTGATCGTTATTCAATTCGATGATCTCAAATTTAAATTCCTTCATCCGCTGTACCAGTGCGTCGTAATCGGTGCGTTTTGCAAGTTCGATGCCTACCAGGGCCGGTCCATATTCACGGTTTGTTTTTTTGATGAATTCGAAGCGTGTGATGTCGTCCTGCGGGCCTAGTATATTATTTACAAATAGCTTTAAGGCACCTGGTCTTTGTGGAAAGCGGACAATGAAATAGTGTTTTAGTCCTTCAAAGAGTAAAGACTTCTCTTTGATCTCCTGCATGCGTTCGATATCATTGTTTCCGCCGCTTACGATAAGCACTACATTTTTCCCTTCAATGGTATCTTTGATCTGATCGAGGGATGCCACAGCAAGTGCTCCTGCAGGCTCTACTACAATCGCATCTTCATTGTACAATTTTAAGATGGTTGTACAGATCTGTCCTTCCGGAATGAGCAGCATTTGATCCAGTAATTCAGTACAGTATTCAAAGGTTAGGTTACCTACACGTTTAACTGCTGCACCGTCTACAAAGCGATCGATCTCTTCCAGGATTACAGGGCCACCGTTCTCCATCGCAAATTTCATGGAGGGGGCACCTTCCGGCTCTACACCGATCAGATGGACATTTGGTTTCAGGTTTTTAATGTAGCTGCCCACACCAGAGGCTAGTCCGCCGCCACCGATGGGCATAACCACCACATCCAGTTCGGGCAGATCTTCATAGATCTCTACACCTACTGTTCCCTGGCCTTCAATGATCTTTGCATTATCAAAAGGGGGGATAAAGGTCATGCTGTGTGCCGCAGTATATAATAAGGCTTCCCGTAAGCAATCATCAAAGGTATCACCTACCAGGATGATCTCAATGTGGCTGCCGCCAAACATTTCTGTTTGTTTTACTTTTTGTTTGGGTGTAATTTCAGGCATGAAGATTACCCCTTTAATGTTCAGCTTTTTACAGGAATGCGCTACACCCTGGGCATGGTTGCCTGCACTGGCGCAAACAACCCCTTTGGCGATCTGCTCCGGCTGCAGGGTGCTGATCATATTGTAAGCGCCGCGTAGTTTATAGGAGCGTACCAACTGCAGATCTTCCCTTTTCAGGTAAATATTTGCGTTGTATTTTTCAGAAAGGCTGGCATTATATTCCAGAGGTGTACGTTTTACCGTTCCTTTTAACCGTTCTGCAGCTGCAAGAAAGTCCAGTTCTATTTCTTTTTCTACGCTCATGTTATAAAAATTTATTCATTGCATCCAGATAGGCATCGGCAGATGCCTTAACGATGTCTGTGCTGAAGCCATACCCTAAATAGGATTTGCCTTCATAAGAGACACGCATATTAACCTTGCTTACATCATCACTGCCGCCATGTATGGCTTGTATGGTGAATTCCTTTAACAGAATATCTTTGCCTGCAATACTTTGAATGGCATTGATGGTTGCATTAACAGGCCCGTTGCCGGTAGCTTTGGCTTCTTTTTCAATGCCATTATATTCCAGCTTAACGGTAGCTGAGGGTGCGGTAAGGTCTCCGCATTCCACGTGCAGCGCATTGATCTTGTATCCGTTTTTATAGGGATCTTCGCTGCCATCGCTCATTAGAGAAAGGATGTCATCGTCAGAAATGGTTTTTTTCTCATCGGCAAGGATCAGGAAACGATCGTATACCTGATCCAGGTTGATGCGGTCTATTTCATAACCCAGGCGCTCTAAATGATGCTTCAACGCATGACGTCCGCTTCTTGCGGTTAAGATGATGTCTGATGAGTTTACGCCAACATCTTCAGGGTTCATGATCTCGTAGTTCTCCCGGTGTTTAAGGAAACCATCCTGATGAATACCAGAGCTGTGTGCAAATGCATTTTGTCCGATGATTGCTTTATTGGGCTGTACCGGCATGCGCATCATACGGCTCACCATGGCACTGATCTCGCTAAAGTGTTTGGTGTTGATATTGGTATGCAGATTTAACGCATGATGTGTTTTAAGGATCATGGTTACTTCTTCCAACGCGGTGTTACCGGCACGTTCACCAATACCATTGATGGTACATTCTACCTGGCGGGCACCATTTATTAACCCGGCTAAGCTATTTGCAGTGGCTACGCCCAGATCATTGTGACAATGAACAGAGATGATGGCCTGGTCAATATTCTTCACATTTTCTTTCAGGTACAGGATCTTTGAACCATACTGATCCGGCAGGCAATAGCCATTGGTGTCTGGAATGTTTACTACGGTAGCACCAGCGGCGATCACGGCTTCCACCATTTGTGCCAGGAAAATATTATCAGCCCTGCCGGCATCTTCCGCATAGAATTCAATATCCTCTACAAACTGCTTCGCATACTTTACGGCTTCAACCGCACGTTCCAGGATCTTCTCCCGGGTGCTGTTGAACTTGTATTGGATGTGCATATCTGATGCGCCGATACCCGTATGGATCCGCGGGCGTTTGGCATATTGCAATGCCGCAACTGCAGAATCGATATCTCCTTTGTTTGCTCTTGTCAGGGCACAGATGATCGGTTCACTGACTGCTTTGGACAGCTCAACTACACTTTGAAAATCGCCGGGACTGGAGATTGGAAAACCTGCTTCGATCACATCCACACCAAGTGCTTCAAGTGCCCTGGCAATCTCAATTTTCTCCGGGGTTGCCAACTGGCATCCGGGCACTTGCTCACCATCTCTAAGGGTGGTATCAAACACATAAACTCTATTCGGATCGTGTAACATAATTCTTTGTGTTTAGTTGGTATATGTAGTTTGTGCGATATATTTTAACAATAACTTGCCCATTTCTTTTGTGCCCAGTACTTTGTAGGGGTTGGTCGTTTCATCGGCAATGTCATTGGTCCTGAAACCTTCTTTCAGTGCTTTATCTACAGCGGTGATGATCACTTTTGCTTCTTCTTTTAGTCCGAAGCCGATTTCAAGCATCAGTGCTACCGACAGGATAGAGGCTAATGGGTTGGCCAGGTCTTTTCCGGTAATGTCGTGTGCAGAGCCATGGATTGGTTCAAAGAACCCGGTTCCGTCGCCAATAGACGCAGAGGCCAGCATGCCCATAGAACCAGCAATTTGTGAAGCTTCATCGGTCAGGATATCACCAAACAGGTTGGCGGTTAATACCACATCAAACCGTTTAGGGTCTTTGATCAGCTGCATGGCGGCGTTGTCGATAAACATGTGTTCTGTTGTTACCTCAGGGTATTCCTTGGCGATGGCCTGAACGGTTTCTCTCCACAACCTGGAGCTTTCCAACACATTTGCCTTATCAACAGAGCACAGCTTTTTGCCGCGCTGCATGGCTGCTTCAAAAGCTTTGTGTGCAATTCTTTCTACTTCGTACCTGTGATAGATCATCAGGTCTGACGCGGTATTGCGGTCTTCAGAACGTACTTTTTCTCCGAAGTACACATCTCCGGTCAGTTCTCTGAAAAACAGGATGTCGGTACCTTTTAAGATACTTGGTTTGATGCTGGATGCATTTAGCAGCTCGTCAAATAATAAGATGGGACGAAGGTTGGCATACAGGCCCAGTTCTTTTCTGATTTTAAGCAGACCTTGTTCAGGGCGGATCTTCAATGAAGGATCATTGTCGTACATGGCATGACCAACGGCGCCGAATAAGATGGCGTCGCTTTTTTTAGCTTTCTCTAAGGTTTCATCAGGCAGTGGGTTTCCGGTAGCTTCAATTGCTGCGTGGCCCATCAATGCTTCATCAAACGTAAAATCATGTCCGAAGTCTGCCGCGATCTGCTCTAAAATAGCTTTTCCCCAGGTCGTTACTTCCGGGCCGATACCATCACCGGGTATCACTAATATATTTTTTTTAATTCCCATTTTCAGTTTTATTAATCGGCTTTCCGTTCAAATACTTCAATCGCTTCCTTTTGGTTGAGGATGAAGTCTATGTCATCATAGCCGTTGATGAGGCATGATTTTTTGTAAGGATTGATCTCGAAATTCTCTTGTGCCCCGGTAGCGGTTAAGGTTACCGTTTGTTGTTCCAGGTCGATGATCAGTTCCGTTGCCGGGTCTTGTTCAACAGCTTTAAAGATGCTGATCAGAAATTCATCGGATACCTGGATTGGCAGCAGGCCATTGTTTAGTGCATTGCCTTTAAAAATATCGGCAAAGAAACTGCTGATCACTACATTAAATCCATAATCCTGAATGGCCCAGGCAGCGTGTTCCCTGCTGCTTCCACAGCCAAAGTTTTTACCGGCAACCAGTATCTTGCCATTGTACAATGGATTGTTAAGGACAAACTCAGGTCTTTTATTTTTTTGTTCGTCATATCTCCAGTCGCAGAATAAGTTTTCTCCGAAGCCTTCTCTGGTAGTTGCTTTAAGAAACCGTGCGGGTATGATCTGATCGGTATCAATATTCTCGATCGGTAAAGGAACGATTGCCGATGTTAATTTTTCAAATTTTTTCATCTTTATTCCTGTTAAGCGTGAATGTCTTCGTTCAATAATTGCCTTACATCGGTCACGCGTCCGGTTATTGCAGCAGCAGCAGCGGTTAGCGGACTGGCGAGGAAGGTACGGGAGTTGGGTCCCTGTCGGCCTTCAAAATTCCTGTTGGATGTAGACACACAGTATTTCCCTGCGGGGATCTTGTCTTCGTTCATTCCCAGGCAAGCACTGCATCCGGGTTCACGTAAATGAAAACCAGCGGCTTCAAACACTTTATCCAGACCTTCAGCGATGGCTTGCTGTTCAATTTGTTTAGAACCGGGAACGATCCATACCGTTACATTTTCTGCTTTTTGTCTGCCTTTTACAAACTCAGCAACCTCACGCAGGTCTTCCATGCGTGAATTTGTACAGCTTCCAATAAATACATAATCAATAGGCTTACCCAATAACGGGGTATCACCTTCAATGCCCATATAGGTTAGTGCCTTTTGGTAAGAAGGTTGTTCAGAAGTGATCTGACTTTCTGTAGACGGGATGTTTTCACTGATTCCCATTCCCATTCCCGGGTTGGTACCGTAGGTGATCATCGGTTCAATATCCGCGGCATCAAAGACAAGGATTTCGTCGAAAGAAGCATCAGCATCGCTGTATAGCAGCTTCCATTTGGCCAGTGCTTTTTCCCATTCTTCGCCTTTAGGGCTGAACTCCCTGCCTTCTACATAGTCAAAGGTGATCTGATCCGGAGCAATTAAACCACCGCGGGCACCCATTTCGATGCTCATGTTACAGATGGTCATCCGTGCTTCCATGCTCAGGCTTTCAATGGCAGAGCCGGCATACTCAATAAAGTAACCCGTACCACCGGCGGCAGAGATTTGGGCAATGATGTATAAGATAATGTCTTTGGCAGATACTCCTTGTCCGAGTTTACCATTGACTTCAATTTTCATGGTTTTGGGTTTTTGCTGCAGCAGGCACTGCGTAGCCATCACCTGTTCAACCTGTGAGGTTCCGATACCGAAGGCGATACAGCCAAAGGCACCGTGGGTAGAGGTATGGCTGTCGCCACAAACTATAGTAGAACCAGGAAGGGTAATGCCCAGCTCGGGACCGATGACGTGAACGATTCCTTGAAAAGGATGGCCAAGACCATAAAGTTCTACGCCAAATTCCGCACAGTTTTTGGTGAGCATGTCTACCTGGTAACGGGAAAGTTCTTCTTTAATTGGCAAATGCTGATCGATGGTTGGAACGTTATGATCTGCTGTGGCTATGGTTTGAGCCGGCCTGAAAACAGGTAATCCTCTGTTGCGTAAACCATCAAAGGCTTGAGGACTGGTTACCTCGTGAATAAAATGTGTATCAATATATAGAATATCAGGAAAACCATCGTCGCTTTTGACGACATGTGCATCCCAGATTTTCTCAACCAACGTTTTTCCCATTTGGGTTATTTATTTTAGTGTTAAGTTATTAACCGTCATGCGGTTTGATGCATCCCTGTTTCCAAAGGAAGCGGATGATCATACTGCATGACGGGCATTCTTATTCGATTATGCTTCTATTTCTTTTGCTGCCGGCTGGTTTTCAGGGCGCAGGCTGCGTACTGTTTTACCTGCACGCCACAGTTCGCTGTCGCGAAGTTCTGCCAGTTCAGCATTTAATTTTTCACGATAATCCGGCTGACTGTTAGAGTCAATTGAACGCTGAGATTCTTTACCAGTTGCTACGCTATTGTACAGTTCTTCAAATACTGGTTTGGTAGCATCCCTGAATTTTTTCCACCAGTCCAATGCACCACGCTGTGCAGTAGTAGAGCAGTTGGCATACATCCAATCCATTCCGTTTTCTGCTACTAACGGCATTAAACTTTGGGTAAGTTCTTCAACCGTTTCGTTAAAGGCTTCAGAAGGTGAGTGACCATTTGCGCGCAATACATCGTATTGAGCAGCAAAAATCCCCTGGATACAGCCCATTAAGGTACCGCGTTCGCCAGTTAGATCGCTATATACTTCTTTTTTGAAATCGGTTTCGAACAGATATCCGCTACCTACAGCAATACCAAGGGCAACTACTCTTTCATAAGCTTTACCGGTAGCATCCTGGAAAATGGCATAGCTGGAGTTTAGTCCGCGTCCCTGTAAGAACATCCGGCGCAATGAAGTACCAGAACCTTTAGGGGCAACTAAGAATACATCTACATCAGCAGGAGGAACGATTCCGGTTTGCTCGTTGAAGGTAATTCCAAATCCATGAGAGAAATACAAGGCTTTACCAGGGGTAAGGTGTTTTTTAACGGTTGGCCAAACTTCAATCTGAGCGGCATCGCTTAATAAATAACAAATGATCGTTCCGCGTTCTAAGGCTTCTTCAATCTCAAATAATGTTTCGCCCGGTACAAAACCATCTGCAATTGCTTTATCCCAGGTTTTTGATTCTTTGCGTTGTCCAACAATTACATTAATACCATTGTCTTTTTGGTTTAAAGCTTGTCCAGGACCTTGTACGCCATAGCCGATAATTGCTACCGTTTCATTTTTAAGTACTTCCTGTGCTTTTGCTAACGGAAATTCTTCGCGTGTTACCACGTTCTCATCTTTTCCGCCGAAGTTTAATTGTGCCATAATTTTTATTGGTTTTTTATTAGGTTCTAATTTATTTACTGTTACTATTATTGTTAATTGTTTCGTTTGATCTCCTCTGCTGGTTCCTGACGTTTCATTCTTTGAAACTGCTCCGGGACCTTCTGGTATTTATCTTCTATTTTTGATCTTCTTGTTATCTGAAACCGATCCTGAATCTTCTGATGTTTTTAATCCTGGTAAAGAACAGGATCGTTACATCGTGAATACATTTTTCTCTTTATCCAGAAACTCATTCTCGATCACTTCCTTACCTGGTTCGATGCGTTCGAATTCTCTCAGTTTAGAGTTGAAGCCTTCGCTGTCCTTAATGATGGCTACTCTTGCACTGCGTACAAATTCGATCAGTCCGAAAGGCTGCAGCACTTCGATCAGCTTATCGGTTTCTTCCCGGTGACCGGTAGTTTCGAATACAGTATAATCTTTACGGATCACTACGGCCCTTGCTCCGTTTTCACGCAATAAGCGTTCTACCAGTACTTTTTCTACGATGGTATCTGTTGGCACTTTATAAAGGGCCAGTTCCTGCCAGATGATATCTTCATTGGTGTTATAATACACTTTAAGTACTTCTACCTGTTTCTCGATCTGACGGGCCAGTTTGCGAACTACTTCCTCGGTCTCTGTGATCAGGATATTAAAGCGGTGAATGTGCTCGATCTCAGAAGGGGATACGTTCAGGCTTTCGATATTGATCTTTCTCCTGGAGAAGATGATGGCAATACGGTTTAATATACCAATTTGATTTTCGGTATATACCGTGATCGTAAATTCCTGCTGCTGGTTGGTTTCTATGTTAGAATTGCTCATGATCTTTAATTATTTAAGTCTGATTTCACTTACACTGCATCCTTGAGGTACCATTGGGAAGACGTTATGTTCTTGCGCTACCATTACTTCCAGCAGGTATGATCCCTTATGCTGAAGCATTTCTTCCAGTGCAGCCACAAGATCTTCCCGTTCTGAAATTCTTTTGCCGCTGATGTAGTACGATTCGGCAAGCTTCACAAAATCGGGGCTTTTAATGTCTACAAAGGAATAGCGTTTGTCATTGAACAGCTGCTGCCACTGGCGAACCATTCCTAAGAACTGGTTGTTCAGGATCATGATCTTTACATCAACTCCACTTTGCATGATGGTTCCCAGTTCCTGTAAGGTCATCTGGAATCCACCGTCACCAATTACGGCAACTACGGTGCGGTCTGGCGTACCAAATTTAGCACCTATGGCTGCCGGAAGGCCAAAGCCCATTGTTCCTAAGCCGCCACTGGTTACATTGCTCCTGGTGTTGTTAAACTGTGCATAACGGCAAGCCACCATCTGATGCTGACCTACATCACTTACAATGATCGCCTCACCTTTGGTTAGCTGGTTCAATTGATGAATTACCTCACCCATGGTCATTTCACCACTTTGGGGGTTTAGTTCCGGCTGTATTAACTGTTCTTGTTCTATTTTATCGAAGGCCCTGAATTCTGCCAGCCATTCGGTATGCTTTTTTTGATCGATCAGTTCGGTTAAAAGCGGTAAGGTTTCTTTACAATCGCCCCAAACCGGAACATCAGCTTTCACATTCTTATCAATTTCTGCCGGATCAATATCCAGGTGAATTACTTTAGCCTGTTTGGCATATTTATCCAATCTGCCGGTTACGCGATCGTCAAAGCGCATTCCGATTGCAATGAGCACATCGCACGAGTTCGTTTGTACATTGGGTCCGTAGTTACCATGCATCCCCAGCATACCCACATTTAGCGGATGGTCTGTAGGAATTGCACCTGCACCGAGGATGGTCCATGCAGCAGGGATCCCGCTTTTTTCTACAAAAGCTTTAAATTCTTGTTCTGCACTACCCAGCAAAACACCTTGTCCGAATAATATGAATGGTTTTTTTGCTGAATTGATCAGGGCTGCTGCTTCCTCTACATATTCCTTACGAACATGCGGTTTTGGGCGGTAGCTGCGGATGTGGTTACAAGGAACGTATCCTTTATAATCAAACAACTGCATCTGTGCATTTTTAGTAATGTCAATTAATACCGGGCCGGGTCTGCCGCTTCTGGCAATATAAAAAGCTTTGGCCAGGGCTGCAGGAATTTCATTGGCATCGGTAACCTGGTAATTCCATTTGGTAACCGGGGTGGTGATGTTGATCACATCGGTTTCCTGAAATGCATCCGTTCCCAGCAGATGGGCAAATACCTGACCGGTAATACATACCAGCGGTGTACTGTCAATCTGCGCATCAGCTAAACCGGTAACAAGGTTGGTTGCACCGGGACCACTGGTTGCGAAAACGACACCTACTTTACCGGAAGTACGGGCGTAACCCTGTCCGGCATGGGTGGCACCTTGTTCGTGGCGTACCAATATATGCTGTAATCTTTCTTTGTAATCATAAAGGGCATCATAGATCGGCATGATGGCACCTCCGGGATAGCCAAAAACCACTTCTGTGCCTTCGGCTATTAATCCTTCCAATAAAGCTACAGAACCCGTTACCTGCGTTGTGGTAGGTTTTGGCTGGGTGGTTACTTCTGCTTGTGCTAGTTCCATGTTCTTATTTTTAAGTATAAGGTCTTATTATTTAATGGGAGAATGCGTCTGTTACGCATCCTTCACTTGCATTACTTACTTGTTTCAGGTATTTATAGAGTACGCCTTTGGTGACGGGCGGAGGGAGTTGTTTCCATTCGGACCTGCGCTGTGCAAATTCTTCATCCGACAGGTGTACGTCTATGGTATTGTTTACTGCATCTATGGTGATGGTATCGTCATCATGAACGAGGGCAATGTTGCCGCCATCCCAGGCTTCCGGGGTAATGTGACCCACCACAAATCCGTGTGTGCCACCAGAGAAACGGCCATCGGTGATCAATGCGACAGACTTACCCAGGCCGGCACCGATAATTACAGAAGTAGGCTTCAGCATTTCCGGCATTCCGGGAGCACCTTTTGGGCCAACCTGTCTGATCACGACTACATCGCCGCTTTTAACCCTTCCGCTTTGAATACCGGCAATCAGGGATTGTTCGCCATCAAATACGCGTGCTGGCCCTACAAATTTCTCACCTTCTTTACCGCTGATCTTTGCTACAGCACCTTTTGTGGCCAGGTTACCATACAGCATTTGCAGGTGACCGCTTTCTTTTAATGGGGTGCTGATTGGGAAGATCACTTTTTGTGCCTCAAAATCAAGATCTAATGCACCGGCAACATTTTCAGCCAGTGTTTTACCGGTAACGGTCATGCAGTCGCCATGAATCAAGCCCACTTTTAACAGATATTTTAAGATTGCAGGGATTCCGCCTATCTCATGAACATCTTCCATTAGATACTGTCCGCTTGGTTTAAGATCGGCAAGCACCGGTGTATTGTCGCTGATCTGCTGAAAATCTTCCAGGGTCAGGGTAATGTCTACCGACTTGGCCATTGCAATTAAATGAAGTACCGCGTTGGTTGATCCGCCCAATGCGGTAACGGTTACTATCGCATTGTGGAATGCCTTGCGGGTCATGATCTCTGATGGAAGGATATTTTTTTCTAAGAGAACGCGGATGGCTTTTCCAGCTTCCAGGCATTCCTGTTTTTTTTCTTCACTGCGTGCAGGGTATGAAGAGCTGTATGGTAAGCTCATTCCCAGTGCTTCAATGGCAGAGGCCATGGTGTTTGCAGTATACATACCACCACAGGCACCGGCACCCGGACATGAATTGCGGATAATGCCCTGATAATCTTCTTCGGATAAATTTCCGGCAAGCTTTTGCCCCAGTGCCTCAAAGGAGGAAACTATGTTCAGGGACTTTCCCTTATAGTTTCCGGAGTGGATACTGCCGCCATATACCATGATTGCAGGGCGGTCGAGGCGACCCATTGCCATGATTGTTCCCGGCATATTCTTATCGCATCCAGGCAGTGCGATTACCGCATCGTAATATTGTCCGCCGCAAATGGTCTCAATAGAATCGGCAATTACATCTCTGGAAACCAAAGAGTAACGCATGCCGTCTGTACCGTTAGACATCCCGTCACTAACACCAATGGTATTGAAAGTTAACCCGACCATGTCATTTTTCCAGACGCCATCCTTAACGATCTTTGCGAGATCATTTAAGTGCATATTACAGGTGTTGCCATCATAGCCCATGCTGGCGATGCCCACCTGGGCTTTCTGCATATCTTCTGTGGTCAGACCAATTCCATACAGCATGGCCTGCGCCGCCGGCTGGGTTGGATCCTGGGTAAATACTTTACTATATCGGTTAATTTCGTTAGTTTCTGACATGTTATCGTTTGACTTATATGATTACTTCGTAGTTCTGTTTTTCTAGTACCAAACATTTGTAGGTGCGCTGTAAGGTTGCGCCGATGCTTTCCGACCATTTAATGGGGAATGCATATTCTTCAACGGATCTGATGCCGGCAATTTCTGTAGCTGTACCGCAGAAAAAAGCACTGTCGGCATGTTTCAGATCGGTAACGGACAAATGCTTTTCGATGATCTCAATGTCCAGAACATGACAAAGCTCGATTACGGTAGCGCGGGTAATTCCGGCCAGGATATTTCCAAGCGGCGGGGTGTATAACCGGCCATTTTTTTCTATAAATATATTTGCACCGGGAGCTTCGGCAATGTTGCCTTCTCCATCGAGCAGCAATGCTTCATCAAATCCTTTGGCTTTGGCTTCTGTAGTGGCCAATATGGAATTTACATAGTTGCCGCTAACCTTTGCCTGGATGGGGGTTGATTTTGGATTGGGCCGTTCGTAGCCGGAGATGCATACCTGAAGTTGTTCATTACCCAGGTAGGCTTCCCATTCCCAGGCACAGATCATGATGGAAACGTCTTTTGCGGCAACCAACTGCATGTTTGGTGCGCAATAGATGAGCGGACGGATGTAGGCGTCTTTCAGGTTGTTTAATTCCAGCAATTTATAGGTTTGCTTGATCAGGTCGTTGACATCCCATGGAAATGGCATATGTACCAGTTCTGCGGAACGCTTTAACCGTTCAAAATGTTCCCTGGCTTTAAAGATGCGGGTTCCATTGTGTGTGTTATAAGCCCTGATGCCTTCAAAAACAGCATACCCGTAGTGCAGAGAAGCTCCATACAAGGTGGTTGTTGTAGCGGCGGCTTTTTCAAAGCGGCCGTTAAGGTAAAGCATTGTATTTGAATTGAAGTACTGCATTGGGTTTATGGTCTGTTTTGTATTTATGTGTTATTAAAAAAGCGCCACTTTGGGTGGCGCTTTCGTATATTTTAAGTATTAAATATCTGTTATAGCGCCTTTTTCTGCTGAATGATCAGCAGCAGAATTACATTAATAATGACAATAAATATGGCGTTTAATACAGGGTTCATCGTACTGTTTATTTGTTGTTGCTTTATAAATCCAATTTACCAGTTGCTGATTAAACTATCAATAGCTGTATGAAAATAATTGAAAAAAAATATAATTCTACTTATTTTGTTTATTTAAGAATATAATTCTTAAATATTGTCATTTAACCTATCTTAAAGTGGATGCTGCTATACCAAATATGAAATCGGTATTCGGTCTACTTGTTATGCATACATTATAAAATGTGTTGTTTTCTTCCTAAAATCCTTAAAAGGGCAAAACTTTTTAATAAAACCAGAAAATAAGGGGGCATAAAAAAAGCCCTTTGAGATGTTCAAAGGGCTTTCATAATATGGTATGATTAAATACTATGCAACCCCTTCTGCGAGGACAATAATCTTATTTTTTAAAACTTCGACTACACCGCCTTTAATGGTGAAGGTTTCGTCGCCGGTTTTACTTTTAATAATTACTGGTCCGTCTTCTAAAGTTGAAATAATAGGCGCGTGGTCTCTCAGGATTTGAAAAGAGCCCATGGTACCCGGTACAGTAACTGCAGTTACTTCGCCTTCAAAAACTTTCTTATCTGGGGTTAATATTTCTAGTGTCATATATATTGTATATCCGCTTTAAAAATTAAGCGTTTGCTTCAGCTAATAGTTTCTTACCTTTTTCAATAGCTTCATCAATGTTACCTACCAGGTTAAATGCTGCTTCAGGGTATTCATCAACTTCACCATCCATGATCATGTTAAATCCTTTGATGGTATCTTTAATGTCTACCAATACACCTTTTAATCCTGTAAACTGTTCCGCTACGTGGAAAGGCTGTGATAAGAAACGCTGAACACGGCGTGCGCGTGATACGACCAATTTATCTTCTTCAGATAGTTCGTCCATACCAAGGATTGCGATGATATCCTGTAATTCTTTATAACGTTGTAAAGTTTCTTTAACGCGTTGAGCGGTATTGTAGTGTTCATCACCAAGAACTGCAGGAGAAAGGATCCTTGAGGTAGAATCCAGCGGATCTACAGCTGGATAGATACCAAGCTCAGCAATTTTACGTGACAATACGGTTGTTGCATCCAAGTGGGCGAATGTTGTAGCCGGAGCAGGGTCAGTTAAATCATCTGCCGGTACATATACTGCCTGAACGGATGTAATTGAACCACGTTTGGTTGAGGTAATACGTTCCTGCATCAAGCCCATCTCCGTAGCCAGGGTTGGCTGGTAACCTACAGCAGAAGGCATACGGCCTAATAGTGCAGATACTTCAGAACCAGCTTGTGTGAAACGGAAGATGTTATCCACGAAGAAAAGGATATCCTTTCCAGCGCCTTCACCATCACCATCACGGAAATATTCAGCAACGGTAAGACCAGAAAGGGCTACCCGTGCACGTGCACCAGGAGGCTCGTTCATTTGTCCGAAAACAAGTGTTGCTTTAGATTCTTTTAATTTTTCAGTATCAACTTTACTTAAGTCCCAGCCACCTTTTTCCATAGAATGAAGGAATTCTTCGCCATAGTTGATTACACCAGATTCGATAAACTCACGTAAAAGGTCATTACCTTCACGGGTACGTTCACCTACACCAGCGAATACAGATAAACCAGCATATGCTTTCGCAATGTTGTTTACCAGCTCCATGATCAATACGGTTTTACCAACACCGGCACCACCGAACAAACCGATCTTACCACCTTTAGCATAAGGCTCTAACAAATCGATTACTTTGATACCTGTAAAAAGTACTTCAGTTTCGGTTGATAGCTCATCAAATCTAGGAGGGGCGTTGTGAATTGGTCTTCCGCCAGTTTTATCAACGGCATTGATCCCGTCAATGGCTTCACCAACTACATTGAATAAGCGGCCTTTAACCTGATCACCAACAGGCATTTGGATCGGAGAACCGGTATCCAATGCTTTCATTCCACGAACTAAACCATCGGTTGAGTCCATTGCAATTGTACGTACGCGATCTTCACCAAGATGTTGTTGAACTTCTAAAACGACTTTCTGTCCGTTTTCTTTTGTAATCTCTAATGCAGAGAAAATTTTAGGTAAATGAGCATCGTCAGCAAAACTCACGTCAACTACCGGTCCTATAATCTGCGCTATTTTTCCAATGTTAGGCATATATTGTTTTGGGTAAAATTATAAATATCAATTTGTTAAAGGCCCTTTTGTAAGCCCACAATTCGGTTTGCAAAGTTAAAATTTTTCGTCAAGAAATACATATATAAATAAAAAGTTTTTCAACAGTTTTATAATCGATATTTTAGCCGTTGTTATTGGGGTATTTGCAGGGCTATTTCAGGGGGTTATCCTTAGGTTAATTACCTTTTAAGGCCTTGTTTTAAAAAACAGATCTATTTGATGAAAACGGTATTAGTAACAGGCAGTAACGGGCTATTGGGGCAGAAACTAACCCAGCAGCTATTGATCACAAAGCAATTTAATTTAGTGGCAACTTCTAAAGGGGCAAACCGATATCCGGTTACAGCTGGATATGTTTATGCTGAAATGGACATTCTGGATGCGGAGCAGGTGAAACAGGTTGTGGAAAAGTATAAACCTGATGCGATCATTCATACCGCGGCGATGACCAATGTGGATACCTGCGAAGATCAGCAGGAGCTTGCCTACCGTTTGAACGTAGATTCGGTTAAGACTTTAACCCTGCTTGCTGAAACCTATAATATACAACTGGTGCATTTATCTACCGATTTCATTTTTGATGGTGCCGATGGGCCGTATGATGAGCTGGCGGCCCCCAATCCGTTAAGTTATTATGGAAGGACGAAGCTGGCGGCTGAAGAGGTTGTTAAAAATTCTAAGTGCAAATGGGCCATTCTCCGGACCATTATCGTTTATGGTATTATGGGCGACCTGAGCCGGAGTAATATTGTGCTGTGGGCAAAAGGGGCATTGGAAAAGAAAGAGCCGATTCATGTAGTGAATGACCAGTGGCGGATGCCGACCCTTGCTGAGGATTTGGCGGATTGCTGTCTGCTGGCTGTGAAGAAAGATGCGTATGGTGTGTACAATGCATCGGGAAAGGATATGATGAGCATTTCGGAGCTGGTGGCTAAAGTTGCCGATTTCTGGCACCTGGATAAAAGCTATATCCGGGAGATCAGTTCTGCCAGTCTGAACCAGGCTGCCAGAAGGCCTGTACGTACGGGTTTTATTTTAGATAAGACCATTAATGACCTGGGTTATGCACCGCATAGTTTTGAGGAAGGACTGGCTATCCTTGATCAGCAAATGGAAGCTCGAAAACGCGGTTCAGAGTAATCAATCTATTATCTGTGTAAAATCATCTTTATCATCTGCTCTGGCAGATATTGGGTACATCTGTATATTTGGGTATAAAAATATATATTATGGCATTACAAGTTGGCGATAAAGCCCCTGATTTTAAATTATTCAGCTCTGAGCTGAAAGAAGTTTCCTTGTCTGATTATGCAGGAAAGAAATTGGTAATACAATTCTTCCCAATGGCTTTTACCGGTGTTTGTACTGCCCAGTTGTGTACCATGAGAGATAGCTTTGGTTATTATGAAGGTATGAATGCTGATGTGGTTGGTATTTCTGTTGATTCTCCCTTTACGCTGGCTAAATTTAAAGAAGACCAGTCTTACCAGTTCCCTTTATTGTCTGATTTTAACAAAGAAGTTTCTAAAGCATTCGGTGCTTTTTATGAAGATTTCGTGTTTAATTTAAAAGGTGTGTCCAAGCGCGCAGCTTTTGTAATTGATGAGGAAGGAAAAATCATCCATGCAGAGGTTTTAGAAGATGCTGGTAATATGCCTGATTTTGATGCGATTAAGAAAGTTATAGAAGCATAGGGGATTGTTGTTTGCGTAGCGGGTTAGATTAATTTTATAAAATTATTGCGAAATTCAATTACAAGCGTTACTTTTGCAGTCCGTTAACGAAACGGGAAACGCATTTGTAGCTCAATTGGATAGAGCATCTCACTACGGATGAGAAGGTTTGGGGTTCGAATCCCTACAAGTGCACTTAGAGGGGGAATTGAAAAATTCTCCCTTTTTTTGTTTAAAATAAACAAAACTAAAGAATTCACTTTCAGATGATTGTGTGATAGAACTTCCATCATACCAGGTGTTCGATAAATACCCATTTTCATAGTATAAGTTCGAGTCGAACACCAGGTCTATGAGTTCTCTTTTTTCTAAAGTATCAGCTTTTTCATAGATAAAACGTACATCAGATGTGCAGGATGTCGTACAGTCCGAGATCAATCGCATGATGGCCGATCCGGCTTTAGTTCACCCAAGGAGATGGTGCGAGTTACAGAAACCGTTTGTACTTTAGTCCGGTTAGGGGGGGAATTTCAAAGTCCTGTTTGGAGTCAAAAAGATGTTTAAAAGTTCCCCAGTCGCTCTGATTATTTTTTTAGGCTAAGTGTAGATGTAATCCATCAATATTGATCCGTCAGCAGATGCAAAACCAAACTAAGACCCATCAATGGACGCTAAGTTTCAAAGGCAAGTGTGTCCTTTATGAGGAGAAATCATGCGACAATCGTGTTTATTACCTGGATCTATAATTGGTAAGTTAATGTTGTGTAATACATGCCACCTACAGATGGTCCGCCTAAGTAAGAATAATAATAATTATTCAATAGATTGGTGGCGCCAAGTTTTATCCTTAATTTGGTTTTCATCAAATCATAACTCAACTGAGCATCAATATTACCGTAAGATTTTACCTGTCCGTTTACCAGAAATGATTGCCAGTAATAACTGTTCTGATATTTGTACATCACCAAAAAGCTGAGACTTTTGATAACGTGTTCTCCCGCTAAGGATACATTGCTGATCCACTCTGGTGTATTAAAGCCATCTTCAAACCCATCATTATTTTCTGTCCTGCTTAATTTTGCATAGGCAAGATTGCCGCCGATCGTATAGCGTTCTAAAAATAAATAATTCATACCAAGGCTTCCACCTAAATTATAAACTACACTTCGGGAATTGGTATATAAACGGTATCGGCTTTGCCTGTTTCTGTCGTTAAGTGCGGTTGGGATAGAATCAGGTAAGATTGTGTTGGGTACGTTCATTTCTACCTGTGCAATAAAGTTGTTATACTTATTATAATAAAAATCGGCGTCTATTTTCAGTGTCCTGTCTAAAAATAATCCTTTGTATCCTATCTCCATGGAAGTAATGTGTTCCGGTTTCAGGTAGGTATAATAATTTTTTATCAGCAGTTGCTTTTGTCTCCGGATCGCATCGGCGGTGGATATACCATTGTTAAAGTCGTTGGTTACAGCCGCCTGAAACTGATCAACTGAACTACGCAGGTAAGCATTTTCGAATACGCCGTCCGACATTACTTTTAATCCTCCTACACGCCTTACACCGCCGCTATTCACATTAGAGAATGCTTCGAAGATACTTGGGAAGCGTGAACCGCTCTGATAGGAGATCCGGATACTTTGATTTTTATATGGTGTAATAACAGCAGTGAAACGTGGGTTCAGTTTAGCTTCAAAATAGTCGTTTTTATCCACCCTTAAAGTTGCGGTTACAGACACCCGGTTTTTTAATACGTTTTTTCTTGCCTGCACAAAAGCACCGGTTTTGCCGTAGGTGAAAGTATCAAATGTTTTTCCCTCTGCCGGATTGATAAAATAGTTGCCGTCGGGATGAATGAAGTACACCACGTAGTCTAAGCCTGCCAGTAAATCAAGACCTGTTTTTTCCCGGAACTGATTTCCAATAGCCTTTGAAATATCGGCCTGGGCCTCAGCATGGGCAAGATTATCTTTAACTCTCAATGCTGCACCCTGGTCCCAATTGTTGATACCTGCAAGTTCATTTAAGGAGTTTTGGAAAGCCGGAGTGCCTGGCTGTAGCCTGCCCTGGTCTGCCGCAATCCGAGCCCTTGCCAGGGCCTGTGCAGCAGTAGTTCCTGATTGTCCGATAGCATTGTTAAAAGCGGACGTGTAATCTGCATACCATTGGTTGTCATTTTTAAATTTACGGTCTTGATTTTCGGCAGCAGAGCGAAGATTGTATGATTTTCCTGTATTCTCGGTGGTCACAAATCCCCTGGCCTGAAAGATTTCACTTTTTAATTCAACTGCATGTTGTTGCAGCATGTAATCTTTTAAAGCAAATCGATTGGCACGCTGATAAACATTATTAATGCCTGCTATCCGATAGGTATAACTTAGCAGTGTTTTATCTGACAGTTTATAATGTAATCCAATATCCGCTTTAACGTTTTTAATATCATAATCGGTCATGTCTTTTTCATCATATCCAGTTCGTGAAACCTGATATTGTCTGCCTCCAAGTGTAATTCTTCGACGGTTAGATGATTCATTTCCATAACCGTTTACCGGATCATTGGCGGGATTATTAATCCCTCCGCCAATCCCCACACCACTGTTTGCGGTGGCATTCAGGTCCGTCCGGTCATTTGCAATCCAATCGTAACCTTTCGTGTAGGTGAAATTTACCTTATAGGCCAGGCGCGATGAAATTTTCTCTGCGATTCGCAAACTGGTTTCGGAGAATAATTTTGCCGGCGACTGAGGGTCATTGACATGAGTGATCCCTGTTTTTTGCTGTATGGTAATGCCTGTGGTTGTAAATGGATTTTTTGTGATGAAGTTAGCCAGACCGTTAATCGCATTTAAACCGTAAAGAGCTGAAGCTGTTCCGGGGATGATTTCAACTTTTTCAATATCCAGGTCGTTTGGTCCCATTGCATTTCCTATCGGCGCACCAATATGTGGTGCCTGGTTATCTATTCCATCTACCAGCTGAGTAAATCTGACATTCGTTGTGTTTGCAAAGCCGCGGGTATTGATGATTTTGAAACCCATGCTCGGGGTAAGCATCTGAACACCCTTCACATTTTCCAATGCATCGAAAAAGCTGGGTGCAGCGGAAAGCCTGATGTCCCTGCTGTTGAAGGTTTCGATCGTAACAGGAGCTTTCAGGATGCTTTCTGATCTCCGGGATGCAGAGACAACTACCTCATGGAGAACTTGATTTTCTAGTATGTCGACATTTCGAACCGTATCTGTCTTTATTTTGGATTGGGCAAAAAGTCCGTTATAGGATAAGAGCAGGACAACGATAAAAGGGGCGACTTGCAACGGTTTTCGCATTAATGTTTCTCTTACCCTCCAATAGTGATCATGCTGCGGTTATTGATGCTGCCGGCATCCAGTTGCTGGAAATGTTTGCCGAGTTGGCCGCCAAGTTCTTTCTTTTTGCTCCAGATGCTGGCTTTGATCAGTGGAAGTACGTCTTCGCCGTTTCGAAGAGCGGTAAGCAGATCAGTCTCCCCATCGCTGAACAAACAATTTTTTAGTTTTCCATCTGCAGTTAAACGCATTCGATTACAGGTGCTGCAAAATGGAGCTGTCATTGTACTGATAATGGCGAATGATCCCTGATGACCTGGTATCATAAAGCCTTTTGCAGTATCATGCGGCTCGGCCTTTACTGGCAGAATAGTGTAGTCTTTGCCGACGGTAGCCAAAATTTCATCAAGCGAAAACATCTTATTACTTGTCCATTTATTTCCGCTAAATGGCATAAACTCAATAAAACGTATTTGGATGGGGTTGTGCCGTGTCCATTCAATAAAGTCGTTGATTTCGTTATCGTTCAGGCCCTTCATTACGACCATGTTAATCTTCACGGTAATTTTGTGCTGCAGTAACAGTTCAATATTGCTTCGCACCTGATGGAAAACGTCTCTTCTGGTGATGAGCATGAACTTCTCTGGTTGGAGCGTATCCAGGCTGATATTGATACTCTTTATACCTGCTGTTATCAGTGCAGGCAGCAGCTCAGCAATTCTGGTTCCATTGGTGGTAATGACCAGCTCTACCGGCAATTCTCCCAGTCTGGAGATTATTTCTGCAGCATCTTTACGTACCAACGGCTCGCCGCCTGTCAACCGGATTTTTTTAACTCCGTGTTCCAAAAATATTTTTGCCAGGCGTAAAATTTCATCTGGCTGCATTAATCTGGAAGCCGGAGTAAAGTCGTAGTCTTCTTCAGGCATGCAATAAAAACACCGGAAATTGCAGTTATCAGTTAATGATATCCGCAGGTAGTCATGTACACGTCCGAAAGAATCTGCTATCATTGTTGGTCGATTATTTATTAAAGTTTGTTTAGTTGTCTATGTACCCTGGTTTGAATGGAGGTCATATGTTCTTCAGGTCAAAAGGAAGTTTGCGGATGCGCGTTCCTGTGAGATCAAAAATTGCGTTGGTAAGGGCAGGAGTAAATGCTGGCAGTCCGGGTTCTCCTACACCGCCCGCATCAGCAGTATTTTCCATAATATGTACTTCTATTGGTGGGATATCAGTAATGCGCGGCATTTTATAATCATAGAAATTTCTTTGTTCTACCAATCCATCCTTAAAAGTAATTTCATGGATGGTGGCTGCTCCGAGAGCCATTACGATGCTGCCTTCCACCTGTGCCTTGATAATATCAGGGTTAACATACCAACCGCAGTCCATAACCGCCCAGACCTGATCGATTTTTAACTTCCCATTTTGGTCTTTTGACACTTTAACAATCTGTCCAACTGTGCTTGCAAAACATTCGGTGATCGCTACGCCATAACCTTCATTTTTCTTTCTGTTTTTCCATCCTGATACTTCTTCCATCTTATCAATCAGTTTCTGACTGCGCTCGTCTTTTAGATGCTGTCTTCTTAGGTCCAAAGGATCTTTTCCCGCTTGGACGGCCAGTTCATCTAAGAAGCTTTCGTATGCAAATCCATTAGTGGAAGCATAGACAGAACGCCACCACATTGTTGGTATTGGGGTTTCAAACTGAACCTCCGCAAAACTTACATCCTTAATGCTTTCATAATATGGCTTTAAAAAGCCCTCGGAAGTACTTCGGTTGGCCTGATTGGATTTTGCTCCATTACGCCAATGATCGTTATTCTGTCCACACATTCTAAACTTGAGTGCAGTGATTTCTCCGTTCGTTACAGCACCCTGGCAACGATAGGAGATACCTGGGCGGTAAGGTCCCTGTGTGGCATCATCTTCCCTGGTCCAGATAACCTGGATCGGCGTTCCCATTTCCTTTGAGATTACTGATGCTTCGTGTGGATAATCCATAAATGCCTTTCTGCCGAAGCCGCCACCCAAAAAGGTCATGTTCACAATCACCTTTTCCCGTGGCAGTTTCATTTCGGTACTGATATAATCCTGTACCCAGTCTGGCGCCTGGATTGGACCCCAGATTTCCAGTTTGTCGTCTTGATAGTGCGCCACACAATTTACAGGTTCCATGGGACTATGTGACTGGTATGGTGTTTGGTACACTACATCTAAGGTATCTTTACTTTTTCCGAGCGTTTCATTCGGATTTCCCTGTTTGCTGAGGAAAAGGCCTTCGCTGCTTTTGAGCAATTCCTGTTGGCGCTGGTAAATTACCGGTGTACTGATGTGCTCAAATCCGGTATCGTCCCATTCTACCTTAAGTGCCTTTTTACCCTGAAGAGCAGCCCATGTAGAGGTTGCAACTACCGCAACGCCTTCGCGATAGGTCTTGAACACTAACATCTTTACTTTGAATACTCTTTTTACTCCGGGAACTTTCAGCGCGGCACTGTCGTCAAAGCTTTTTACTGTTCCCCGAAGCCTGGGATTTCGTTCTACGGCTGCATAGAGCATTCCCGGAAGTTTTTTGTCAAGACCAAATATTGCCGTGCCATTGGTCTTCATTGGGGTATCTAATCTTTTGAGCGGTTTTCGGATCAGTTTATATTCAGATGTCTTTTTAAGTACCACGTCCTTTGGTGCTGGAAGTTTGGCAGCCTCTTCTACCAGCTCTCCGTAATGAAATTTCTTATTTGTGATTTTGTGGATCACATGACCTGATTCTGCATAGCAATCGCCGGCAGGTACTCCCCATTTTGTAGCTGCTACAGTGATCAGCATTACCCTTGCCGTTGCGCTGAGCTTAAGCAGATTTTTATACCCGCTGCGGATGGTTGAGCTTCCTCCGGTTACCTGGTTTCCGTATTTTTTATTGCCTTGTGCTGAGGCGACTATAATATCTTTCAGGTCGACTTCAAGTTCCTCTGCGATGATTTGGGGAACGGACTGGTAGGAGCCCTGACCCATCTCTGCGCGATGGTTGAAAAGGGTGACTTTTCCATTGGTATGAATGTAAATCCATGGATTCATTTCTATGTCCGCATCGGCTGCACCATTTGTATTGATAATTGTTGCTTCTTCTGCGCTGGAAGGGAAATAGAATCCCAGGCAGAGTGCTGTTCCTGCCAGGCCCGCTACCCTTAAAAAATTGCGGCGTGATACTTCGTTGCTACTCATTGTTATTTTTTTAGATTACCTCTAGTCTTTTGGTGCATAGGCTCCTGTATTGAGCCAGAGTTGCCATTGTTTCTTGAATTCTGAATGGGTTAATGGTGGAAGGGTTCTCCCTTCGCCCGGTTCCCAGCCCCATTTTACCAATCCGTCGTCTGCATGCTCCAAAAGTTGTTTCATGTTTTTGTTGCCATTCTGTTTAGGATCCATAAGCTGTTTGGCCAGCTGGCTTGCTGTTTTCCCTTCGAACACCATTTTCATATCTGCCGGTGGCAGATGCCAGTTGGCGTTTCCTGGTGGCGCATGTAATCCTTTTGTATTCTCTGGCTGATGGCAATTGGTACATTTCATGGACAGGATGCCTTTTCCTTCATGGCCGCGTTTAGGGAACATCTCATGGATGTGGCTGTCATCACCCTGTAATGGAATATCACCGGATGGGTGACAGTTCATGCATCTAGGACTCATTAATACACGATATACTTGTCGGAAAGCCTTAACCGATGCTATGCTGTCTTTTTTGACAATAGGTATAACCTGTGTTTCCGGGTTTGAAATTTTATTTCCACCTATGCCGAAAGCCATAGATATAACCAGCACGGAGAGTGTACTTATAACAACCAATGTTCTTAACCCATTGTGTTTCTCTTTAATTTTTTCCTGCATCAGACACCTCCTTTTTTCTGCATTTCTGCAGCCATGTGTATGGCCTTTCTAATTCGTGGATATGTACCACAACGACAAATATTACCTGCCATGGCATTGTCTATGTCTTCGTCAGTTGGATTTGGTTTTTCTATAAGCAATACTGCTGCGGACATGATCTGTCCGGAATGGCAATAACCACATTGAGGTACGCTTACCTCGTTCCAGGCAATCTGCAGTGGATGGTCGTTGTTCTCTGAAAGGCCCTCTATGGTAGTGATTTGCTGCCCCTGAGCTCTTTTTAGCTTGGTTACGCAAGATCGTACGGCCTCGCCGTTTAGGTGTACCACGCAGGCACCACATTGCGCTACACCGCATCCAAATTTAGTTCCGGTAAGCCCTACCAGGTCTCTAATTGCCCAGAGAAGCGGCATTTCCGGGTCTGCATCTATCTGGTGAACCTTTTGGTTAATGTTGAGTTTGATCATAAAAGCTTGGTCTATCTGTTCACAATTTACAAAGAACTGATGTAATTTGTTTGTCTATCAGTAATATTGGTAGGCAAAACCGTAATGATGGTAAGTCCATCTGCCATCCAGATTCGATTGGTAACTAAATGTTCTGTAATTGACAAATCAAACTATAAATTACCACAATAGGATTGTTAATAGACGGCTGGGCTGATTTTCTAGACAGGTTATGGTTTTTACCCGACAGTATTCAGATTGGCAACTGGTCTATTGCATCCTGCCATTCATCTATGAGATTCCCCGAACTGTCTATTGATGATTAAATGTCGATTGAAATTGTGCTTATTTGTTTATAGAATAAGAAATTGTAAATGGACAACTCAGAAAAAAACAAACGCAGTTATTCAGTTCGGATGAGAACTTTTGCGGTAATCGGCATTCTGATGTCAATGGCTTGCCTGATGACTTTCGGTGCCGGGTTCACTTTGGTTGAGAAGGCGGCAATGGCACCTTCTGAAATCCCTGTAAAGGATAGTGTCGCTTCGGTCGAAGCATTTAAGGAGGTTTACAGCGTACTGATGAGTCCCCGCTGCATGAACTGTCATCCTTCAGGAAACATTCCCTTGCAGGGCGAGGACAGTCATCTGCATGCGATGCTGCCAAAAAGGGGACTGGATGGAAAAGGAGTTTATTCCATGAAATGTACAAACTGCCATCAGCCTGTCAATACCCCTGGGTTAAACACCCCTCCGGGCAATCCCGACTGGCACCTTCCGCCTGCAGATATGAAAATGGTTTTCCAGGGGCGCTCGGCTTACGAACTTGCCAAACAGCTGCTTGATCCAAAGCAGAACGGCAATAAGAATCTTAAAAAACTGATTGAACATGCCGATGATGGTCTGGTTAAAGCGGGCTGGAATCCTGGAGAAGGACGTAAGCTGCCACCATTAACCCATGCCCAGTTTAAAAAGGCGTGGATTACCTGGCTTACCACCGGAGCCTATGCCCCAAAAGATAAATAGATATTCATCCAAAGACAAATAAAGTCCAATATGGAAAAGAACAATACCGATTACTCCAGACGTGCTTTTTTAAGAGCATCGGCTCTTGCTGGCGGCGGACTGATGATCCATTTTTCCAGCCTTGCCAGTCTCGTCCTTCCAAAGAATGGTGAGGCTGTTGTTTCAGAGCAATGGAGCGAGCTCAATGGTTACATTAAGATCACTCCTGATAATTTGATCAAGCTGATCTGTCCCAACCCGGAATTCGGGCAGAATGTGATGACCTCGCTTCCTATGATTGTGGCGGAAGAATTGGATGTGGACTGGAAGCAGGTTGTAGTGGAGATGGGGCCGCACGATAATGTCAAATTAGGCTCACAGTTTACCGGTGGAAGTAATTCCATGAGGATGTACTGGCGGCCGCTTCGGGAAGCTGGTGCCACTGCCCGTCAGATGCTGATGCAGGCTGCTGCTCAGAGCTGGGAGGTGGTGCTGGAAGACCTGACTACAAAGGCCGGAATCATCTATCATGAGAAAAGCGGCAAAAAAGGAAGCTATGGTGAGTTTGCCTCCAAAGCAGCTGGTATTGCTGTTCCAAAAGGTGTAAAGTTTAAGGCCGTCAAAGATTTTAGTGTTGTTAGAAGTTCCAGGAAAAATGTAGAGGGTGCAAAGATTATTAGTGGTAAACCGCTTTTTGGACTTGATTATACCCATCCGGGCATGCAGATTGCCATGATCCAGCATCCGCCCGCTTTTGGAATGAAGCTTAAGTCTTTCGATGCATCTCAGGCATTGAAAATGCCCGGAATAAAGGATGTATTCAGTATGAAACTTTACGAAGATGGATTTGAGCAGGGGGGCTTTGATGTCCGTAGTTTCAATGAGCTGCTTGTAGTGGTGGGTAAGACAACATGGGAAGTAATGAATGCGCGTAAAAAGCTTGTTGTAGAATGGATGCCTGCGGGGGACACAAAAAACACCGTTGGCGGAAGGGGAGGGAAGCGGGAAGTAGTGGTTCCTGGTGAACTTGAGGATACCGATGCACAGCATACAAAGATGCGTGAGTACGCGGCAAAGCCTGCTCAACAGCTTAGAAAGGATGGCGATCCTGAAACTGCCTTTAAAAATGCCGCGCAGATTATTGAGCGTACCTATACCGCTCCTTTTTTAGCGCATAACTGTATGGAACCAATGAATTTCTTTGCCCATGTGACAGCGGAAAAGGCACTGTTGGTAGGGCCTCTGCAGGCACCGGGCTGGACAGAGCCTACACTTATGAAGGTGCTAAACCTACCTGCTGATAAGATCGAGATCCAGATGACCCGTATGGGCGGCGGGTTTGGCAGAAGGGCCTATGGCCATTATCTGGTAGAAGCCGCATTGATCTCAAGAAAAGTCAAGGCACCTGTAAAGCTGATCTATACCCGCGAAGATGATACTACATACGGAATTTACCGCCCGATGTACACCGCCACTTACCGTGCCGCGCTGGATGCCGACAAAAAGCTGATCGGATTTCATTTGAAGGGTGGGGGGATCCCGGAACATGCTGTGCATGCAAATAGGTTCCCTGCCGGTGCTATTGATAATTATCTTGCCGAGGGCTGGCAGATCGCCTCGAATATTACTGTAGGTGCCTTTAGGGCACCGGGATCAAACTTCGCCGCTGCAGCCGAACAGTCCTTTTTGGACGAGCTTGCTGAGGCCATGGGCAAGGATCCGATAGATTTCCGCCTTGAACTGCTTAAAAGGGCTAAGGATAAACCTGTTGGCAGGAACAACGACTATAACGCGGATCGATATGCAGCAGTACTGCAACTGGTAAAGGAAAAATCAGACTGGAACGGTGCAGACCACGGGAAATATAGCAGGGGTGTTGCGGCCTATTTCTGTCACAGCTCTTATGCTGCGCATGTGGTTGATATGGTAATCCGCGATGGGCAGCCTTATGTGGAAAGGGTGTTTAGTGCAGTAGATTGCGGGATTGTTATCAATCCCGATGCGGCAGCTAATATGGTTCAGGGCGCAGTTGTCGACGGGATCGGCAATAGCCTTTATGGAGGGCTTACGCATAAGGCGGGGGTAGTAGAGGAAAGTAATTTCCATAAGTACAGGATCATTCGCATGCACGAGGCACCAAAAAAAATAGAGGTTACGTTTGTGCAGAACGAGATCGATCCTACCGGACTGGGCGAACCGCCTTTTCCTCCGGTCTTCGGAGCAGTGGCCAGCGCGCTGTATAAGGCTACCGGAAAGCGTTTTTACCAGCAGCCTTTTTTGCTGACCAGACCAGGTTTACCAAGCGCATAATGCATTTAATTCCTATTTCATTTAAGTTTAGATTATGATCACATTAAATATTAACAAAAAGACCCATAGGGTAGATGCAGATCCCAATACGCCCTTACTTTGGGTATTAAGGGATATCATTGGACTTGTAGGCACAAAGTATGGATGTGGGGTGGCTCAATGCGGAGCATGTGTGGTACACCTTGACGGCGAAGCCGTGCGTTCCTGTGTTACAAAGATCAGCCGTGCCCAGGGAAAAAAGGTGGTCACGATTGAGGGCTTGTCCGAAACGAATAGCCATCCGTTGCAGAAGGCCTGGCTTGATCTGGATGTTTCCCAGTGTGGTTATTGCCAGGCCGGTCAGATCATGTCGGCAGCGGTCCTGCTCAGGGAGAATAAAAATCCCAGTGAACAGGATATTGATGATGCTATGGCCGGCAACATCTGCCGTTGCGGTACGTATCTTCGCATCCGTGAAGCAATACAACTGGCTGCCAAAGATCAGAAGAACGGGTAATCTTTAACCTGCTGCGGGTTCTAATTGGAGTGGTATACACTATCGGTTACCGCATTAAGCCAAACGGTCGGCCCGTTTTGCCGGCCGGTAATTGCTACCTGCACGAAAGTACTGTCTGAGCTCGCACCATGCCAATGCTCCACATTTGGCGGACATTTGATGGTATCCCCTTTACGAAGAATTACTTTTTTTTGGCCTTTTTCCTGATAATATCCTACTCCGTTTGTTGCCAGTATAATTTGGCCGGCTGGATGCGAATGCCAATTGCTTCTCGCTCCCGGAGCAAAGGTAACATTACCAACCGCCGTTTCATTTAAGCTATCTGCATCTACGAGGGATTTTACCCAAACCTCACCTTGAAAATTATCATTTGTGTTTTTATCACCCTGAGGAAAAATGATTCCGCTTTGTGCTTCTGCATTTTCTGTTTTTTGACTGTAGGTACAGCTTGTAAGAACAACCAGAAGCGGCAGGATATATTTAAGGTTATTCATATTTAGAGGTTTTTGATAAATTGAAAAATTAATGTACCTGCCAGTGATGTTGTTGAATGCGATTACTAATGTTGATATTTTCATCTTTGAATATTTTAAATGCTACTTCTTGTTAATTAGGATTTCGTCTAATACCTTCTGTGCTGCTTCCGCTTCTTTTTTGCCAATGGCAGATCGGATCACTCCTACAAATTGATGAAGCTGGCCCGGTTTTAACCCAACATTCAGGCAGATCGTTAAATGTGAACGTAACATCGGCTCTGCTCCGCCAATACTACTCAGTACAGCGACTGTTACAAGCTCCCTGTCGGTATAGCTCAGAATATCGCGCTCAAAAATGTCCGCAAAAAGATGTTCTTTAAGGAATATTTCGATTTCGGGTGCAAATGCTGCATACCCCGTCGCGGGGCCGTCCTGTGGGGCTCCGGTAAGTTTTCCCAGTATTTCCTTACCACGTTCGTATTTACTTCGGTCATCTTTTAAAGGAGTAGATTCAGCACCCATTTTGTCATTGATTCCTTTTGCTTTACGTTCCGTGAGTACGGCCATCAATGTTTGCAGTCCACGGATACTTCTGGGAAAGCCACAGTAGGCATAAAGATGAATGATCGCTTCTTTGGCTTCATTTATAGTTAGTCCACCATCAAGGGCTGTGTTTAACCCTGCTTTAAGTTTGACTAGGTCGCCCTTCGCAGTGTAAGCGGAGATCGTAATTAAACTTTGCTGTCTGCTGGTCAATGAAGCATCGCCGGAAACGGTTTCCTGAGCATTTACGGATGAAGACATCACCAACGTTACTATTAATGTAGTTAAGCCCTTTATTTTTTTATAAATATTCATGCTTTCAGTTATTTTTAATCTTTAATCAACATTCCTATTTTTTGCAGCCATTTGCCGACTTCTGACTGGGCCTGTTTTTCTTTTTCACCTTCCATCACAAAAAAGATCCCATCTCTTTCTTTTCCTCCTTGTGTGGAGAATCCGTCAAGGATTTTACTTGAAGGTGCAAGATCTTTTACCGTTTGAAAGCTGCTTCCAATTCCATAACCCGCATTGGTGTTAAAAGGAATGAGGGTTTTTCCCTTAAAATCATATTGCTTGAGGAAGCTTTTCATTGGCGGAGGCAATTGCATGCCCCAGGTTGGAAAACCAATGAAAACTACGTCGTACTTTTCCATGCTATCAATCTTTGTCTTAAGTGGCGGCAGATAGCCACTTTCATTTTCTTTGGCTACCTGATCCACATTAGCCTGGTAGTTTTCGGGGTATGGTATTTCCAACTCCAATTTAACCAGTTTTCCACCAACGTTCTTTTGGATGATCCTGGCAATGGCTTCGGTGTTTTTTGTACGCGACAAATACACAATCAGCACATTTTTACCAATTATTGCATCACTCTTATCCGTTGATGAACTTTGGGCCTTCGAACATGCCGACAGCAAACAAATTGTTGTAATCATTAGGATGCCAAATCTGAATATTCTTTTCATGCTTATTTTCCTCCGTCATACTCTTCATCGGTTACCTTTTTTAACCAGATGGTTTTTCCTTTTTCAGCCGGCGATGTTGCAATGTAGGTTACACCAGTTTTTTGTGCAGCTCCATGCCAATGCTCAACTCCTGGTAAGCATCTTACTACTTCTCCTTTTTTTACTGTTTTTTTGGGCTTGCCTTTTTCCTGATAGTAACCTATACCATCGGTGATGATCAATATTTGGCCGCCAGGGTGAATGTGCCAATCTAAACGGGCATTAGGGTCAAATATGGCTACTGATGTACCATAGCTAAATATACTGTCTGATGGGTTCAATTCTGTAAGCCAAACGTTTCCAAAGTGGTGAACATTAGGTGATTTTTCTCCTTTAGTAAAAATAGGCTTGTCCTGTGCAAGCAGCGGGGAGCTGATAAATGTTGCCAGCAGGCACATTAGATAAAATAAGTTTCTCATGATCTTTGTTTTATTGATAGTGTATAAATTATTTGGCAACCATTTTTTGGGATTGTTCTGTATACCGGTGACCTTGCACAGCGATTTTGGATACTGCGGTTTCGATTTCAGCCAGATCATTTTCCGATAATTGAACTTTTACTGCACCGAGATTTTCTTCCAAACGATGTAATTTTGTTGTACCGGGAATGGGTACTATATATGGCTTTTGAGCAAGTAGCCAGGCAAGTGCAATTTGTGCATTAGTAGCATTTTGTTTGCCGGCTATGGTATTTAGCAGATTAACCAAAATCTGGTTGGCTTTTCTGTTATCTTCAGAAAATCGTGGTACCGTATTTCGGAAATCAGTTTTATCGAAGCTTGTGTTCTCATCAATCTTGCCAGTTAGAAATCCTTTTCCGAGAGGGCTGAAAGGAACAAACCCAATTCCGAGTTCCTCCAATAGTGGTAGTATTTCCTTTTCAGGCTCCCGCCACCAAAGCGAATATTCACTCTGCAAAGCGGCAATGGGCTGCACGGCATGTGCTTTTCGGATTGACTGAACACCAGCTTCTGAAAGGCCGAAGTGTTTCACTTTACCCTCAGCAATCAAATCTTTCACTGTTCCGGCCACATCTTCTATGGGTACATTCGGATCAACGCGATGCTGATAGAATAAGTCAATGCGATCAGTCCCCAATCTTTTAAGTGATGCTTCAGCTACTGCCCTGATAGTTTCCGGGCGACTGTCAAGTCCCTCGCTGGTTTGTGCATGCCTGAAACCAAATTTAGTTGCTATAACGACCTCATCGCGGAAAGGCGCTAATGCTTCTCCCAGCAGTTCTTCATTGGTATATGGGCCGTATACTTCGGCGGTATCGAAAAATGTTACGCCATGCTGATAGGCGACGCGAATTAATTCAATAGCTACGTTTTTATCAGCAGCCGGGCCGTAGCCAAAACTCATTCCCATACAGCCTAATCCCAATGCAGATACTTCCAGGCCACTTTTACCTAATATTCTCTTTTCCATTTCTTTTTTTATATTTATTGATTTAATTTCCTTTCACCGAGCCACTTTACCATAGCTGGATCACGATGGTCAAAAAAGCTGCTGGTTCGCGTGTCCAGTGCTTTAATGGCTTCCATATCCTCAGCACTTAACTGAAAATCGAAAATGTCAAAATTCTCTTCCATTCGTTCCTTTCTCACAGATTTTGGAATGGCGACGACACCTCTTTGTGTAAGCCAGCGGAGAATGATTTGTGCTATGGTTTTGTTGTGCCTGCCGGCAATAGTATGCAGGATCTCATTTTGAAAGATGTTGTTTTTTCCTTCAGCAAAAGGCCCCCATGACTCGATTTGTACGTTATTTTCTATTAAAAAGTGGTGTGAATCGAGCTGCTGGTGAAAAGGATGGGTTTCGATCTGGTTGACTGCCGGAACAATTTTGTTGTGAACGATCAGGTCGATTAGCCGGTCTGGTTGAAAGTTACTCACTCCAATGGCTCTGACCTTTCCTTCCTGATATAGATCTTCCATTGCCCGCCATTCTCCATATACATCGCCGAACGGCTGATGGATGAGGTACAGGTCTAAATAATCCAGTTGCAGTTTCTTTAACGAGCTTTCAAAAGCCTTTTTCGTTGCCGCATATCCGTCTGACTGTATCCAAAGCTTGGTGGTAATAAATAATTCGGCTCTTGGTACAGTACAATTTCTAATCGCCCTACCCACTGCTTCCTCATTCATATAAGAAGCTGCGGTATCAATTAAACGGTATCCGGTATGAATTGCGTCCAGTACACTACGTTCGCATTCCGTCAGATCCGTTACCTGAAATACCCCGAAGCCTAGCAGGGGCATTTCTACTCCATTGTTTAATTTAACCGTTTCCATGTCTTAATTTCTTTCTCTCCAGTTATAGAATACAAATATCCGCTCAATATCCAGTTCTATATGTAGACAGATTCCTGCTTTTACTACCAATATTACTGATCGTATACAGGTTGTAATTATAACCCCTTCAAATTCATTAAGTTTGTATAAGCAAAGACATGGTGCTATGGAAAAGGAATATAATTTTAAGACGATTAGTGAATACAATGATTTTAACAACCGCGAGACCCTGCATCCGCTGGTGAGTGTGATTGACTTTTCAAAGGCTAAGGAAAGAACGGGTTCCAAAATGAATTTTGATCTTTATTGCATTTTTCTAAAAGACGTTAAATGCGGTGATCTGAAGTATGGGCGTCACTATTATGACTATCAGGAGGGAACGCTGGTTTTTATTTCACCGGGACAAGTTGTAGACGTTGAAAATAAAGTAGACTTTTACCAGCCCGTAGGGCATGGGCTGGTATTTCATCCAGATCTGATCCGCGGAACTTCGCTTGCCCAAGTTCTGAGTGCGTATAATTTCTTTAGCTACAACACCAGTGAAGCATTGCATCTTTCGTCGAAAGAGCGTCAGCTGATACTTGATTTATTTGCGAAGATTGACAGCGAGCTTCAACAGTCTGTTGATAAACACAGTAAAAAGCTAATTGCCTCAAATATTGAATTGCTCCTCAATTACTGTGACCGTTTTTACGATCGCCAGTTTATCACCAGAGATACAATCAACAAAGGGGTTCTGGAGAACTTTGAAGAAATGCTAAATGGGTATTTTAAATCTGAGAAGCCTTATTCGATCGGTTTACCTTCAGTAGCCTACTGTGCGGAGGAACTTCATTTTTCGGCTAATTATTTTGGAGACCTGATTAAAAAGGAAACGGGTAAGACGGCACAGGAATTTATTCAGGAGAAGATTATTGATGTCGCTAAGAATAAAATCTTTGATAGTGGCAAAACTGTGAGTGAAATTGCCTACGAACTTGGGTTTAAATATCCGCAACATTTTATCAGATTATTCAAAAATCGGGTTGGTAGTACTCCGAATGAGTACCGGAGCCTGAACGGATAGTTTATTCTATATATTTTACCAGTTATAGCACCCATTTGCTTAGAAATTCGTTAAAAGATTCCTTAAACTGTTCGCTTACATAAATGGTAGTATCTCCGATCAATACCGATGTTTTAGTAGCAGATTTAATAGCCGAGGTAGAAACGATAAACGATCGGTGTAACCTTAGAAATTGATTGGCTGGTAGCTTTTCCTGAAGTTTTTTTAAGCTGGTGAGCGTGAGTAACGGCTTCTCTGCCTGTCTAAGATAGATTTTAACGTAATCCTTTAGGCCTTCGATATAGCGTATATCGTCAATTTCTACCTTCACAAGTTGATGTTCAACTTTTACATAAACGTATTGTTTGACTTCATCTATCTGAGGAGAACCCCTGTCTGGTGGATTTTGATTGCCTTCCATCATCACGAAATAGTCGTATGCTTTTGCTGCAGCCTTTGAAAAGTCAACAAAACTAAATGGCTTTACCAGATAATCCAGAGCATCGACCCTAAAACCCTCCAGGGCGTACTGATCATATGCGGTAGTGAAAATGACCCTTAGGCTCTTTCGCTTATCAGATTGTTCGATGATCCGGGCCAGCTCAACGCCGTTGAGATCTGCCATGCGAATATCCAGAAAGATTAATTGTAATCCTGGATTGGCATGCATGTGCTGCAAAGCGTCCAGCGCATTGTTAAATTTAGCACTTAGCTGAAGAAATGGAGTTTGGTTGATGTAAGAGCTCACAAGATTTAATGCAGCCGGTTCGTCATCTACCGCAATACAATTTATGATCATTTCGTTATTGTTAAGGTGATGCTATACTCCCTGGCAAAGGAATCGCGTTCAATTTGTAAGGTATGTTTTTTTGGATAGAGTAAATCCAGCCTGCGTTTGGTGTTGGCAATACCAATCCCCTGATCGTCATCAAGCTGTTTGCCCAGGTCTTCAAAAAGTGAGTTGCGTACTTCAAATTTTAACTCGTTTTCGGTCATTCCTATGCCAATAAATATGTAGCTTGGATGTACAGCGCTGATGCCATGTTTAAACGCATTTTCTATAAAGGGCAACAACAGCATTGGAACAATTTCCATATCTGGCATCGGGGCTTGCTTATCAATAATGATTTGGACCTCATCTGATATGCGTACTCTCATGAGCGCAATATAGTCTTCTATAAAACCGATCTCTTTACTCAATGAGGTTTTGTCATTTCTAGTGTCATACAGCACATAACGCATCATATGGGAGAGGTTGTATATAGAACTTTTAGCTGCCGGCTGATCGGTGTCCATCAGGGCATAGATGGTATGTAAGGTATTAAAAAAGAAGTGTGGATTGATCTGTGCTTTTAAAAAGGAGAGTTCGGCGCTGACTCTTTCCCGTTCGGAAGTTTCGTAGGCAAGCTGGTTCCTGTGCATTTTTTTTGCCACTGCTGACAGGTAACTCAGGGTGAGCACGATCATAGAAATTACTATGACTATGGTGGTGTCCCAATGGTCACTGGAATGATATTGATGTCCGGCAGCGGAGTAAACTTTTTCCAGTGTTGCGTACAAATCTGTGATATTCCGGACCCAGCGAAGGAATATCGGGATTAAGTATATACACAGGCATAGCAAAACAAAGTAAAGAAATCCATATTTTTTGTTTGCGAGTTTTGGGAAGAGAAAATAGACATTGCCAAAATAGAAGATTCCATACAAAAGGTATTCAATTATCTGTTTAGCCCAGAAAACGGCTGGCATTTCGATGTCCCATGTCATCGGGAAAGAGCAACCTGCAATTAGTGCAATGACCGCCACAAAGTCGATGCTGTATATTGCCCGGAATATTTTCTGGAAGCGTGTCATAAATAGCTCATCTAATTTTTGAAGGTCTTTCAATGATAAAGATATTATTATATCCCAATATTGGAAGCCTGCAAAAGAGTGCATTTTATTTGGGAACTGTTACAACTACTAGACGGTCTGGGGGAAACCATAGATGAATGTACCTAAATCATCGATCGGTATTTTTTCTGATCAGTCATCGATGAAAACAGACAGACCATCTAGGAAATTGGCTAGGCGGTCTATTAAAAAATCGTTATTTGATGAAATTGCGTTGTTTTGATTATGAAGTTAGCTTTGATACAGACAATGCGGACCATGTTCGTGATCGGGAGCTGCCTTGTGCTGCTGTTCTCCTGTTCGAAAAAAAAGACTGGTGATGTTGCTGAACCGGTGAGCACAACACCTACAACACAACCTGTAGAAAGAAATGCGGCCAATACGAATTATACGCCCGCCTTTACCGGGCAAACGCGGATCAGTGGAGTTACTACGGCTACCAGGATTCGATCGAGTATACTGACTTCTTCTCTTACTGCACCATGGGGCATAGCCGCATTGCCTGATGGACGTTTTTTAGTTACTGAGAAGGCTGGCCGGATGCGGATTGTTAGCGGTACCGGAACAGTGAGCAACGCAATTAACGGCATTCCTGCTGTCAATTCCGCGGGACAGGGTGGTTTATTGGGGCTGTGTCTGGATCCGGATTTTACATTAAACAGAATGGTATACTGGTCATTTTCAGAGCCAGGTACAGGAGGCAATATGACCTCTGTTGCAAAAGGAAGGCTGGCAGATAATGAGCAATCCATTGAGGGTGCTACTGTTATTTTTCGATCAGGTCCTGCTTATTCGGGCGTAAATCATTATGGAGGAAGGGTCCTGTTTGACCCTGCTGGTAATCTGTTTGTTAGTACCGGAGAGCGCGCAGATAACGTGACACGTGCTCAGGCACAGTCCACTGATGCTTCAATTGGTAAAGTGATCAGAATTACTAGAGAGGGCCAGGCCGTTGCCGGCAACCCTTTCATCGGGCAAGCCGGGGCACTCCCTGAATTGTATTCCATTGGACATCGAAACCCACAGGGATTAGCTGTTCATCCGGTAACGGGGGAAATCTGGCAGTGTGAACATGGGCCACGTGGCGGGGATGAATTAAACAGGATTCAGGCAGGTGGAAATTATGGCTGGCCTGTTATCACATACGGCCTGGAGTATAGCGGGCAACCGGTGCTTACGGGTATCCAACAACGAGCGGGAATGACACAACCTGTTTACTACTGGGACCCTGTAGTTTCTCCAAGCGGAATGACTTTTTACAATAGTGAACGGATTTCAGAATGGCGGAACAATCTGTTTATTGGTGCTCTTAGTGGTATGCACATTGTGCGGCTGGTTATTGAGAACAACCAGGTTACAGGTGAAGAGCGGCTACTGGCTGATCAAAACCAGCGTTTCAGGGATATCACACAAGGTACCGATGGTGCACTTTATGCCATTACTGATCAGGGCAGGCTGTACAAAATTGATCGGGAATGATCCTGAAATAATAACCTTATAAATAATAATTATTTTAATATTGACTACATGAAAAAAGCGATTTTTACCTTGTTAATCCTCATTGCCGGTGTTCAGATTTCACATGCACAAACGGCAAACAGCAATCAGGCTACTCCTACAAAATCAGAACAAGAAGTTTTGGACCTGTCCAAAAAGAAATGGCTTTGGATGGCTGATAAAAATGTTGATTCTCTAGGTCTGCTATTTGATGCCAAAGCGATGTTTGTACATATGGGTGGCAGCTGGGGAACTGAAAGGGAGTTAAATGTTATTAAATCAGGAGGTATCCATTACAAGAAAGCAGAGGTCTATTCTGCCTCGGTTAAATTGATTGGAAATACCGCCATCCTGTTAAATGACATCGACCTTGTGGCAGCGCTAGGCGGCAACGAAGTTATTAATCCCTTTATGGTGACAGAGGTTTATATCAAAGAAAATGGCAAATGGAAAATGGGCTCACTCACGTTCTCAAAACTTTCCAGGCCTGTGAAATTGTCCGGCAACAAATAATTTTCATTTATCTATGCAAAATTCAGAAAATCATAATCTAACGCCAGGTTTTAACCGCCGTAGCCTGCTTAAGGGGGGAGTAGCGCTTATGGGAGCTGCACTACTGCCAGATATTGTGAATGCCTCTCAGGAGCATTCGTTACCTGTTCAGGGAAAGACAACAACAGGACACCGAAAACTTGGTACACTCGAAGTTTCCAGCATCGGTCTTGGCGTGCAAAATATGCACCGTACTTATCAGACTACTATCCCATCAAGACCCGAAATGATCAACATTATCAGGAAGGCATACGATAGTGGGATTACTTTATTCGACACCGCGGAAGCCTACGGCCCTTTTGAATGTGAGCGGATACTAGGTGAAGCTACTGCATCTTTCCGAAATAAGATTGTAATTGAAACGAAGTATGGCTGGAACATCGATCAGAAAACCGGTCAGCGTCTCCCGGGTTTAAACAGTCGCCCAGAGCATATCAAGGAAGTGGTAGAAGGAATGCTGAAACGTCTGCGTACTGACCGGATAGATTTATTGTATCAGCATCGGGTCGATCCGGCTGTTCCGATTGAGGACGTTGCAGGGGCGATTAAAGATTTGATCAGGGAAGGAAAAGTGCTGCATTATGGTTTGTCTGAGCCCGGACCACAAACCGTTAGGCGGGCACATGCAATTCATCCGGTTACTGCGATACAGAACGAATATTCTCTGCTATGGCGCGGACCGGAGGAGGTAATAATTCCGCTATGTGAGGAACTCGGCATTGGCTTTGTTTGCTGGAGCCCGCTTGGAGTAGGTTTCTTGACCGGAGCAATTGATGAGAACACCCGTTTTGCTCCTGGTGATATACGTGGGATTGAATCCCGTTTCTCCCCTGAAAATCTGCCGGATAACCTCGCATTAGTGAAATTGTTGAAAAAATGGGCTGTTAAGAAGCAAGCAGCGCCAGGTCAGATATCACTGGCCTGGCTGCTGGCACAAAAGCCCTGGATTGTACCTATCCCCGGAACCACGCAAATGCAGCATATGCTGGAGAACTCCCGGGCAGCAGAGATTAAGTTTACCGCTGAAGAGCTAACGCAGTTTAACCAGGAATTATCGGGTATTACAGTGAAGGGCATGCGTCTGCCACAAGCTGTATTGACTTTCTCTAATGTCGAAGCACCTAAGAAAAAATAATTTGTTAACATTAAAAATCAATAATATGAAAAAGCTATTGTTTTCAGCAGTGTTCCTATTGACGTACTCTTCAGTCTTTGCGCAACACAGTCTGGAGAAATTATGGGAATCTGATTCAGTAACCATCAAGTCGCCTGAGTCAGTGCTTTTTGATGCCGGGTCCAATTCGCTATATGTGTCTAGCATGGGATCCGGGAGTGTAGTGCAACTCGACCTAAATGGAAAGGTTATTAAAAGCGACTGGGTAACAGGACTGAGATCAAACATGGGTTCAGGTTTATCCGACGGCTTATTTTATACTGCCGAAGGCTCAGGGGTGGCAGTGATTGATGCTGCTAAATCCACCATAATCAAACGCATTCCTGTTGAAGGTGCAGGTATGCTGAATGACCTAACAATAGACGCTAAGGGAATTATTTATGTGAGCGACACCCGCAATGGTAAGGTTTACCGGGTTGAAGGAGGAAAATCCAGTCTTTATCTGGAAAATATGCCTGGCGCTAACGGACTCTTGTCTATTGGTACAGACCTTTTTGTGGTAGGTTCCTCAAGTGTTCATAAAGTAAACGCAAATAAGGAAGTCACAAAAATTGCCGAAGGATTTGAAAATGGATTGGATGGCATTGTGATGGCCGCTAAAAATGAATTTATCTTAAGTAATTTCCGGGGAATTCTCTACTATCTGAATGCTGACGGCACAAAACAACTTTTGCTGGACACCCGTGAAAAACGCATTATGGCTAACGATATCAGTTATAACCCTAAAACTAAAACCTTGTATGTTCCTTCATTTGGAACCCACCGTATTATCGCATATAAAGTAAAATAAGAAAAAGATGAACCTAATATCCTATAAGCCAATTGCAGTTGCATTGCTTGCCCTGATTACGGGTAGTAATTCGACAGATCTTACTTTTTTTTCAAAAAATCCTGTTGATGGTTCTATCCCGGCGATTACACAGGCAAGTGCTGATCTGCCATTAGACAAAATAAAAATGCCTGCCGGATTTTCCATTAGCGTATTTGCTGAAGTTCAAGGCGCACGATCCATGGTAATGTCTCCAGAAGGAACTCTTTATGTCGGAACCCAAAGATCTGGTTTTGTCTATGCGGTAACAGATGTTGACGGCGATCATAAAGCGGACAAGAAATGGGTTATTGCTCAGGGAATGAACAATCCCAACGGAGTGGCCATAAAAAATGGCAGTCTGTATGTTGCTGAGATCAGCAAGGTCACTAAGTTTGCTAACATTGAAAGCAACCTGGCCAATCCTGGTAAAGGTGAGGTGATCTTTGATAAATTCCCTACTGAATGGCCGCACGGCTGGAAATATATTGCTTTCGGGCCTGATGGCAAACTTTACGTTCCGGTAGGTGCTCCTTTCAATATCGGTATGCCAGATGAAAGACATGCAGCTATTTTTAGGATTAATGATGACGGGACTGGTTATGAAACATTTGCCAGCGGTGTTCGAAATACTGTAGGATTTACATGGCATCCGACCTCTAAAGAATTGTGGTTCACCGATAACGGGAGAGATCAGATGGGGGATGATGTTCCCTTCTGCGAGCTGAATACTGCGCCGAAGGCAGGGATGCATTTTGGTTTTCCTTATTTTCATAGCGGCACAATTAAAGATCCGCAGTTTGGTGGCGATCACCAGGCATCAGAATTTACTGCACCGGTTCAAAACCTTGGTGCTCATGTTGCCCCGCTAGGTCTAAAGTTCTATACAGGGAAAATGTTTCCGGCAGAATACAAAGATCAGATCTTCATTGCCGAGCATGGCTCCTGGAACCGAAGTAAAAAAAGTGGGTACAAGGTTAGTCTGGTAAATACTGTAAAGGGCAAAGTGGCAGGATACAAACCATTTGCAACAGGGTGGCTGGATGATGACACGCAGGAAATGTGGGGACGTCCGGTAGACGTGTTGGTACTTGCTGATGGTTCTATGCTTGTTTCAGATGATTTTGCTGGGGTTATTTACCGGATTTCGTATAAAAAATAAAAGTTTAATAAGTTCATAAGCAAATAATTAAGGGTTAATTAAAGGGTTGCCATTATGAAAACTATAATTTTACTAAATAATTTCGCCCGACTGATTTTAGTCGGCGTAATAGTTATTTCGATAACAGGTTCTGCCAAGGGACAAAACGCAGGTGATACAACCAAATCAACCCCACAGATTCCTAGACAAGGGACTGGGTTTTTTACTGGTGGAAATGCAATAGTGAAAAGAATAGCTGCTTCCCCTGAAATCAACAGTGGTGTCGCAAATGTAACTTTTCCTGCTGGCGTTAGAACCATATGGCATGCACATGCTGGAGGACAAATCATTGTAGTAGTTTCGGGTACAGCGTGGTATCAGGAAAAAGGTAAACCAAAGCAGGTGATTCCTCAGGGTGAAGCTGTTGTATGTCCTCCAGGAGTAATGCACTGGCATGGCGCGACGTTAGATGCGCCAATGTCACATACCGTAGCAACTCCCAATTTAGATAAGGGAGGAGTAACAGCTGGTTCCGCTGTTTCAGACCAGGAATATAAAGCCCTGAAATAGCGTTGGGAATTAGTGCTTGCCAGCTTAATTTAGATTGTTGAAGAATGTAATAATGATATTAGGTGTTCAATTGAAGTCCCTTTAAGTGCACCTGACTGGATTTAGTTCTAAATTTAGAGCTAAATCCTTTTTTTTGTCCTATAACTTGTCGTTAATGTGGCAGATAAGCTGAAAGGCTAAGTTCATTCGGGCGGTTCGATCTATTTCACCATCAAATACGAACTTTTCAGGAAAGATCGAACCTATGATAAATTGCTTACCCTCTGCATCGGCCTTCTTATATAGATTAACGATGTTTTTTAGGTTTTCCAGTGATTCGTCCAGTATACTTAAGATATCGTATTCTAATTCGATTTTTTTAGCCAAATCATTGATGCTGGCTTCAGTCTAATGATGGTATTTTCAGCAATTGATTTCTTTATTGTCGTTGATAGTGATTACATCAGCTAAAAGCAGTTCGCGGGATTTGGTGATTTTGTTGTTTTGTTCGGTCACCTGTTTGATGTAGGATTTTCGTTCCTGGTCGGTATTTGATGGAGGCCGGATCAGGTAGATTTGTTGATTTTTGGAATTAATTGTATTGCTTAATTTCAAGATTAGCGTCATTAAGCCAATTCACCTTTATAATTTACGAAATGAAGTAATACTATATGTGTAAAAAGTTTTAAATCATTGATTATAAGTATATTGTGTTGTTGGTTTTTGGATTGCTATAGCATTGACACAAATTAGAACTTAATAAAGTGAAAAATCGAACAACATCTAAGAAAACAACAATACTGACAGCCCTGGTGCTGTTGTTTTTAATTTCTATCAGCCCGTCCATTGCTCAAAGCGCACTGGGTGTGAAAAGCATTGAGGATAAAAGTATCCATCCCGATCTGGAGCGGTCAATGTACAACGCTAAGGGTGTCAAAACAGTAGAACAATAATTATTAACCACTTCAATTAAAAAAAAATGAAAAAATTACTATTATTTGCCGTTATCGGCATCGCATCTTTTAGCGCTTATTCACAGAAACCAAGTCCGATGTTGTTAAGTCCAACTAACCATACATTGATTCTGATTGATTACGAAGGACAAATGGCATTTCCCACAAAAAGTATTGCCATAGATCAGTTAAGGAACAATACGGCAATAGTTGCCGGAGCTTCAAAGATCTTTAAGGTACCAACAGTTGTAACCACTGTGGCAGAAAAATCATTTAGTGGCCCGGTATTTCCAGAACTCGAAGAATTCTATCCTAAGAAGACATCCGGTTATATCGACCGATCTACGATGAACAGTTGGGAAGACGCGCAGTTTTATAAAGCAGTAGTTGGAAAGGGGAAGAAAACACTTGTAATGGGTGGGCTTTGGACAAGCGTTTGTATAGTTGGACCCGTATTGTCAGCAATAAGCGAGGGATACGATGTGTACGTAATTACTGATGCGAGTGGAGACCTGACCAAGGAAGCCCACGAGATGGCTGTTGCTCGAATGGTCCAGGCCGGGGCACACCCCATTACCTCTATGCAGTACCTTTTGGAGTTACAGCGGGATTGGGCCCGCCAGGAAACCTATCTTCCAGTTAACGATTTGGTTGTTAAATATGGGGGCGCCTATGGAATCGGTGTACAATACAGTAGAGAAATGGTTAAGCATTAAAAAACGATCAGCTTAGCAGAGCAAGGGCCAGTTTTTTAACTTGATCACGCATGCGCAAGACTGGGTTTTTGAGTTCAATGCGTCTATGGATATCGTGAATCGTTGCTGCAAATGATCCACTATCCCCGAAATACACAGCCTACCGCAAAATCACGAAATATCGTCAAGGATGACGATATGAAGTAAGTATGCTAGTTTCATTTTAGTGTAAATCACTTGATAGCAATTTCTTACATTTAAGGACTATATTTTGTTTTTTACCAGGCATGAAAGTAAGACGGTTATTCATTATTCTCTGGTTGGCATACTTCTGCCTACCAGCGCGGGCAAAAGCCCAGGGAATAAACGCCCGAAATTCCGGTGATGCGTACATCGCATCGGCCGAGGTATGGAAATTAAAAAAAGACAGTGTCAATGCCAATGGCGATATACGAAAGGCGATTTCTGAATATTCCAGGCAAGGAAAAATTAGAGAGGCTGCCGAGGCATGGCTTACCCTGGAAAACTACTATGCTTTTTTCCATGGCCCCGGTTACGGCCCAAGAATCGCCTACTATGAACAGGCCTTGAAACTATTTAACCAGGCGCATATCAAAAACCGAGCATCAGACACACGTCGTATTCTCGGTAATTTTTATTTGCAGTCTGCAGGTGATTGGAAAAAAAAAGGTGACAGTGTAAAGTGCAATTCCGACCTACGGAGTGCCATTACTGTGTTCTTAAAAAATGGGCAGGACAGGGAAGCAGCCGAAAGCTGGCTTACTCTCGAGAATTGTTATTCGTATTTTCAAGGCCATGGGTATGGCCCCCGGATAGCTTATTACAAAAAAGCCTTAGCACTGTTTACACGCGCCCACATCAATGACAGGGCTGCAGCCACGCTGACAGTACTTGGTGATTTTTACAAGGAGCAGGGCCGTCATAAAGAAGCACTTTCTGTATTGAACCAGTCCCTGGCGATGTACAAAAAATCTGAGAAGATAGATTTAAGGCGATTATATTCTGTTTTAGGAGACGTAAATAGAAAATTGGGGAACTATGACAGAACACTTGAATATGATTTGTTAAGTGTGAAGGCCGCTGAAGTTGCTGGTGACACAAGTCTAATGGTTGGTTATTTACTTAATAGGGTTGGGACTTCTTATGCTAACATCAGGGATTTCAAACGGAGCTTAAATTATTTCGATAAAGCCCTCCATTTCGCCCGTAAAAAGAACGAGTTAGATGGAATCATTATTTTTTCCCGGAATGTGGCCATGGCGCTCAGTGCCGTAGGCAGACCAGCAGAAGGCTATCGATTGCTGGTGGAAATCCAAAGAACTTATCTCCCGAAAGACCTGAACAACAGGTTGATAATCCACGTTGCTACCATCGATATACTGACGTCTTTGAAACGACTTGGTGCTGCAAAAAAATACGTAGATACGCTGCTGCGCCTGGAACAGCAAGTTGATAAAGCGGATTTTCGCAGGGCAGCCATATGGCATTCCCTGGCGAAACATTATTCGGCGACTAAAAATTATTCCGAGGCACAGGTATACACGACAAAATTTGAGCGCTGGAGTACCTTAAGTAAAGACAAATCCGCCTTGATTAATGCTTTGGCAATCCAATATAAATTGGACTCTGCGAAAGGTGATTATGTCAGCGAAATTAAAAATTACCGGCGCTTCATTAATTTGCGGGACAAAATGTACAGTGAAAAAAAAATCTGGCAAATCGCACAGGTAGATATCGCCTATCAGACCGAGAAAAAGGATCAGCTGCTAAAAGCGAAAGAGACAAATATTGCGATGCTCAGCAAACAAGCCCGACTGCAGGCCATCAATTACAAACAACAAAAGACTACCCAAAATCTGGCCGTTGGAGGCGCCGTATTATTGGCCATGCTTCTCGGCTTAAGTTACAACCGGTACCGGCTGAAACAACGCGTGAACCGACAGTTACAACTGCAGCAAGCCGAGATCAATGAGCAAAACCAGTCCCTCACCAAACTAATCAATGAAAAGGACAATCTGCTTGAAGAAAAGGAATGGTTGATGAAGGAAATCCATCATCGAGTAAAAAACAATCTCCAGGTCGTTATCAGTTTATTGAATACCCAATCTTCATATATGAAAGATCCGATCGCTTACCAGGCCATTCGGGAAAGCCAGCACCGGATGCAATCCATTTCCCTGATTCACCAAAAGCTGTATCAGTCAGATAATTTGGCAATGGTAAATATGCCCGCGTACATTGGCGATCTGGTACAATACTTATCCAATAGTTTTGACATTGCCGGACAAATTGATTTCCAATTGGATATCTCAGATATTGATTTAGAAGTAACCAAATCGGTTCCTTTGGGACTGATCTTAAACGAAGCGATTACCAATTCGCTGAAATACGCGTTTCCAGATCGTAGAAGCGGGTCGATATACATCACGCTGACTATGGTTACTGCCGGCCATTACGAGTTAACCGTACGCGATAATGGTGTGGGTTTGTCAGTGGAAATTGACCCTGTTGAAGTAAAAACACTTGGAATGAGCCTTATGCGCGGGCTAAGCAAACAATTAAGTGGGACCTTTTCTATTATAAATAACAACGGAGTAACGATTATTGTAGGCTTTAAAATCGTGTCATCATTGAAAACAGGATATTAATTGTTGAGGACGAATTCATTGTTGTCAATGAACTGTCCATCGATCCATTTTACTGTGACTTGCCGAAGGCGTGAAATGTATGCGAAAAGATGACGTTGCACGGATGGTACTGAATGACAAAACCTCTTTAATAGATCTTGATTTTAGTTAATTTTATTCATCATATTAATAATTTGAAATGGACTTACAGTTAAAAAATAAAAGCGCTTTGGTTTCAGGCTCAACTGCCGGCATAGGTTATGCTATTGCGCTGCAATTGGCTAAAGAAGGTGCCAGGGTGTTTGTGAATGGGCGGACCGCTCAACGTGTCGAAAAGGCAGTGGAACAAATTAAGACAGAAAGCGGAAATGATCAGGTGAGCGGCATTGTGGCTGATTTTGCCAGTGCAGCATCTATCAATAGTCTTGTTACCCAACTCCCCGAGGTTGATATTTTAGTTAATAATGTGGCTATTTTTGAGCCCAAAGCATTCAGCGAGATCACCGATGAGGATTGGTTGAGGTTTTATGAGATCAATGTACTTAGCGGAATTCGTTTGGCAAGAGCTTACTTTGGTAAAATGCTGTCTAAGGGCTGGGGCCGGATAATTTTTATATCCAGTGAATCTGCCATACAGATTCCTGAGGAAATGATTCATTATGGGATGACTAAAACTGCGCAACTCGCAGTTGCCCGCGGCCTTGCCGAACTGACAAAAGGCACTGCAGTAACTGTAAATTCTGTGCTGCCAGGCCCCACGCTTTCTGAAGGGGTGGGAGACTTTATTGAAAATCTCGCCAAGGACCAAAGTAAGACCTCGGCTGAGGTAGAACAGGACTTTTTTAAAACTATTCGTCCGACCTCCATCATACAGCGTTTTTTAAGTACAACAGAAGTAGCTAGTATGGTGACATATCTGGCCAGTCCGATCGCTTCAGCTACCAATGGTGCAGCAATCCGGGCTGAGGGAGGGCTTTTAAAAGGGGCGGTATAGTTCGTTTTAGGGTTGCCGGCTCAGAAATTGCATGTTCCAGGCTTTATTACGGCTTTACATTTAATTTTTGAGCTATTTTGGATGTACTGTTGCGCTGAAAAAGAAGGATGGGAATCTTATCAGCTTACAAACACAAGGAAGGCCAAAATTATTATGTTAATGTTAAGAATATATCACCAAGCTGTTTTGGAAAGAATATCCTTATGAGATGATCCGTCGTTTCACAATCATATATCCAAATAATGTTTGAATTTTGATATCAATTGTTTGAATTTTACAATTGGTAATCCGGACAAGTGCCTACCTTTAACCTGATCTAAAAAAACTAAAATGATAGAAACAAAAGGATATGCAGCGCAAAGCGCAGATACAGATTTAGCTCCATGGGCTTTTGAACGCCGCGAAGTTGGCCCGCATGATGTACAGTTTGATATCTTATTTTGTGGCGTTTGCCACTCAGACCTGCATCAGATTAAAAATGACTGGTTTCCGGGTATATTTCCAATGGTTCCCGGCCATGAGATTGTTGGCCGTGTAATTAAAGTTGGCGACCATGTGAAAAATTTCAAAGTAGGTGACCTTGCCGGTACCGGATGTATGGTAGATTCTTGTCAGGTTTGTGAAAACTGTAAAAAAGATCTGGAACAATATTGTTTAGAAGGTAATACAGGTACCTATAATAGTTTAGAAAGAGACGGTAAAACACCAACCTATGGTGGTTATTCCAATACCATTGTGGTTAGGGAAGAATTTGTACTGCATGTATCAGACAAATTGAACCTAGCTGCTGTAGCGCCTCTATTGTGTGCTGGTATTACCACTTACTCTCCTTTAAGACACTGGAAAGTTGGTAAAGGACATAAGCTGGCAGTACTTGGCCTTGGCGGGTTAGGCCATATGGCAGTTAAATTTGGCGTTGCTTTCGGTGCAGAAGTAACTGTACTGAGTACCTCACCTAAAAAAGAAGAAGATGCCAGGAAACTTGGTGCCCACAACTTCGTCGTGACTACAGATGAGGCACAGGTAAAAGCTGCCATAGGTACATTTGACTTTATATTGGATACGGTTTCTGCCGAGCACGATTTTAACATGTATCTTTCTTTGTTGAGAACTGACGGTACGCTCATCTGCGTTGGTGTTCCGCCAAAGCCGGCAGAAATAGCTGCTTTCAGCTTGCTGGGCGGCAGGAAAAGCATTGGTGGCTCAGGTATTGGCGGTATTGCCGAAACACAGGAAATGCTTGATTTTTGTGCCGAGCATGGTATCGTTTCTGAGATAGAAATGATTGATATGAAAGACATTCATGCTGCTTATGAACGTATGGAAAAAGGCGATGTACGTTACAGGTTTGTAATTGATATGGCCACGTTATAATTGATCTTCTAAAAAAAAATGGGCGTATTAGCAAGAATACGCCCATTTAAATCTCTATGTAGCCTGTTCTAGACCTGGAAGAATGTCACTTTTCCATTGTCCACGTCATAGACGCCACCTACAATCTTTAACTTCTCCTCCTGCTCCAGATCGGCGATGATCGGACTGTCCTTTCTGATTTGGTCAATCGACAACTGTACATTTATTTTGGTTACGTTATTAACAAACACCGGGTTTGAGCCGTCTCTGCCGGATGTTGTAGTGGTCTCCAGGTCCATCGCCGGGTTAATTTTTTTCAGCAATCCGGTAAGGTTTCCCATTTCGACATGGTTGCAGGCACCGATAACCGCGCCGCATTTGGTATGACCCAAAACAAGGAGGATTTTAGTGCCCACTGCCTTGGTGGCATATTCCATACTGCCCAGAATATCATCATTGAGTACGTTTCCTGCAATTCGGATACTGAAGATATCTCCAAGGCCCTGATCGAAGATCAGCTCCGCAGAGGTACGACTGTCCATACAACTCAGGATAGTGGCAAAAGGAAACTGACCTGATGAGGTTTCATTAACCTGTTGTAATAAGTTACGGTTGGCTTTCAGGTTATTTACAAATCTTTCATTTCCCTCTTTTAAAATTTCGAGGGCCAGGTCAGGGGTTAGGGTTTCTTGAGTCTCTTTCGAATGTGTACGCATAGTTGTAAGTTATAATATAATATAGCGTAAATACGTTTTCTTTGCTTTTAGGGTTTCCTATTCTTTATAGGAATATGAGATTTTTTATCGAACAGGAGCAGGATGTTTCGAAACCCTTTATTTTTTATAGATCAGGTTTCTCTTGATTCGGCTGAGTGTTTCAGGCGCAATGCCCAGGTAGGAGGCCACCATGTTCTGCGGGATCCGGTTGATGATTTCCGGGCTGGAATCCATAAGCTCTACATACTTTTGCTCTGCCGTATGGGTGATTGAACTCATCAGGCGGCGCTCTTTTGTGACCAGGCTATTCTGAAATAATATCCGAAAATAACGGTCCATAATGGGTACTGCAAGTGTCAATTCGTCGTAATCAGATCTTGAGATGATCAACAGTTCTGAATCCTCAATGGCATCAATATTAAACACCGCCGGCTCACCGGAGAGAAAACTATTGAAGTCTGATACCCACCATCCTTCCCAGCCGAAAATACTCATGTGTTCTTCGCCTTTTTCATCTACATTATACGTTCTGATTAAGCCGCTGGCAACAAATGACAGGTATTTGCATACATCGCCCTCCTGAAGCAGATATTGCTTTTTGCGTAATCTTTTCTCAGCAAAAAAGGCTTCAATTGCTACTTTATCAGCTATTGTGAGGGATACCTTTTGCCCGATATGCTTAAAGAGTACTTCGATCATGACAGATAATTTGTTAACAAAGATAGTTCTTTGAGCAGTTCGTTTTCCTGTGTGTTTCCAAAAATAACTTGATCTGGATTAAGTGTATTTTTTGATACAGATCAATCGCCAGTTCTTCAGACTAAGGTAATTTTGGAAAAAGTATTTATGAATACCCAGTCAGTATTCACACCCCTGAACTTGGTGGTATAAAATTAAAATAAATAAGATGACAGATAAAATAGCATTAGTAGTTGGAGCCAGCGGCATCATAGGAAGCAACCTGGCAGAAAAACTAATCTCTTCCGGATGGGAAACTTACGGATTGGCCAGAACGCCCAACACAGAGAATAGTAACCTTAAGCCGATTTCGGCTGATCTTTTGGATCCCGACAGCCTTAAGCTGGCCCTGGAAGGGGTTAGTCCAACCCATGTTTACATCACCACCTGGATGCGCAATGATACCGAGAAAGAGAATATTAGGGTTAATGGAACGATGGTTCGAAATATTCTGAATGTGTTGTCCGAAAAAGGATCCGTTGAACATGTTGCACTGGTAACCGGCTTAAAACATTATTTAGGTTCATTCGAGGCTTATGCCAAGAAAGGGTTCTTGCCAGAAACACCTTTGAGGGAAGATCATCCCAGGTTAGATCTGGAAAACTTTTACTATGCCCAGGAAGATGAAGTGTATGCTGCGGCTGACCGGGACGGGTTTACCTGGAGCATCCACCGTCCGCACACCGTTATCGGTAAGGTTGTAGGGAATGCAATGAACATGGGAACTACCCTGGCTGTTTACGCAGCTATTTGTAAGGAGAAAGGCCGCCCTTTTATATGGCCTGGATCTTCGGCACAATGGAACGGTTTATCAGATGTTACCGATGCAAGATTATTGGCAGCGCATCTGATCTGGGCATCTACTACCGATGCAGCGCGTAATGAAGCATTTAACGTGGTTAATGGCGATGTGTTCCGATGGAGCAGGTTGTGGAAACGTTTGGCTGACTATTTTGAAGTAGAATCTATAGGTTATGGAACACAGATTCAGCCCCTTGAAAAGGAAATGGCCAATGATGCGGCTACCTGGCTGGAAATTGCTGAAAAATATCAGTTAAGGGAGAAAGCCCTGAGTCGTGTGGCCACCGCATGGCATACGGATCTTGATCTTGGAAGGCCTATAGAGGTAATGACCGATATGTCTAAAAGCCGAAAGCTCGGATTTCTTGTTTATCAGGATACTGAGGATGCTTTTTATACGCTTTTTGATCAGCTGCGGGCATCTAAGCTTATTCCTTAGGATATAGTTTGAATATCGATAATTCTGGGATTGCATGGCCTCCGCTTCGGAGAGGCCATGCAATTAACCTTTTCTATTTACTTAAAAAGTCAACTTGGTTAGCCATTCAGCGGTTTCCGGATCACGGTGGTCAAAGAATACACTTTTTCCGGTGTCTAAGGTAGCTATGGCATCCATATCCTCCTTGCTCAGTTCAAAATCCCAGATGCTATAATTTTCTACCATTCTATCCTCACGCACTGATTTTGGGATCACTGCTATGCCTCGTTGAATGAGCCAGCGCAAGGTAACCTGTGCAATGGATTTATTGTATTTTCTGCCAATACCAGAGATCACCTCATTGTTGAAGAAATCATTTTTACCTTCTGCAAAAGATGCCCAGGATTGCGTCAGAATATTGTTTTTCTTCAATAGCCCGTGCTCATCCGCTCTTTGATAAAAAGGATTTACTTCGATCTGGTTCACTGCCGGAATGATCTCATTGTGTGCAATCAAATCTACTACCCTGTCCGGAAAGAAGTTGCTGATGCCAATAGCCCGGATCTTACCTTCTTTGTACAGGTCTTCCATGGCACGCCACGAACCGTAATAATCACCCATAGCCTGATGTATCAGATACAGGTCTAAATACTCCAGCTGTAATTCCTTTAAGGACTTGTCAAAGGCTTTCTTGGTCTTTTCATAGCCACTATCCTGTACCCACAGTTTCGTGGTAATAAACAGTTCTTCCCTTACTACTTCACTTTTTCTGATGGCATTGCCAACTGCTGACTCATTCCCGTAAAATGAAGCGGTATCAATAAGCCGGTACCCCGATTGTATGGCTGTTAATACCGTTTGCTCGCATTCATCCAGATCTGATATCTGAAAAACGCCTAAACCTAATAATGGCATTTCTACATCATTGTTTAATTTGATTTTCTGCATGCTTGTTTATTTTGTGATTGTTATATAATTTTTATTGTGATATATCTTTTACGAGCCAGTGGTTATCCATAGGGTTGGACACAAAGAAACCTACCATAGTAACATGGAGGCGTTTTATGTAATCCTGTTTTAATTGCGCTTCATGGTCGGCCGGATTTTTCCAGCCTTCCATCAGAACAAATTTATTTGGATCATCTGCATATTGATAAATGTTAAATTCCAGGTTTCCCTGAGCTTGCCTGGATTGAGCAGCTACCCCGGCCATACCGTCAATAAAAGGCTGCCTCTTTTCTGGCTTAACATGAAACAGCACAATCACATGACGCGTCATTTCCGGCCTGTCAGAAGGAGTTGGGATCACCACCGGAATTTTGTCTATTTCTTCGAGTTCGATAGATCTTGCTTCTCCTTTTAAAGACTTTTGGATAACCGCAATCGCATCTTTAAAATAATGCTGCGCTTTGTGGTGATTATGAGCGTCCTTGTTTTTAAAGCGCTCAAACCATATGGGTTGAAGTCCACCGTTTTCAGATCGATATAAACTAAAGGATAGATTTCCTGGTTCCTTCCGGGAATTGGCGATATTATTCTTCACAGCATTGATAAAGCTATCCCATTTATCTTCCTTTATATTCCCAAAAAAGCCCAGTTCCTGGAATGTCTTTGCCTTTTTGGGGTTAATTGTTGTATCCTTATTTTTCACATTACTATTGCGGCTTCCTCTTCTGTCGCAAGCAGTTAGTAAAGTGGCAATCAACGCAAGTACAAGCAATAAGTTCTGTAATAAGCAGGAGTGAGATGTGCCGTTATTGTTCTTTTTTTGTGGTATCATCATGGTTTTGTTTTAAACCTTTCGTTCCAGAATAGGTCAAAAAAATATTAGGTTATTGATCCTATTAAAATTTCAGTCGTTTGTTTTGTTAATTTTTTATCAGCAAATAATATCTGGGTATTGTAGATCGATACCAAGCCTGATACCAGAAAATGCGCCAGTGCCCTGGAATCTTTATCTGATTTTAAGGTTTCATTCTCTTTTGCCTCATTCAAGAGTTTTTCAAAAAGCTCCACGGCTTTTAAGGTCTGATTGGTCAGCAGTTTGCTGACTTCTTTATCAGTAAGCGCGAGTTCAAAAACGGAGTTGGTAAACAGGCAATTGCTATCCTGCAATGCGGATTCAAATACTGAATAGATAATATTCTTTATGGCTTCTATTGGTTTTCTACTTTTCTTTGCGGCCTGGCTGTACTGCTTATCCTTCTTTTGTATATAATTGGCCAGGGATTTTAAGAATAAGTCGTGTTTATTGCCATAGGTTAGGTATAAGCTGCTCCGGTTGATCTGCATGCCATCCACCAGATCATTCATAGATGTTGCATTATACCCTTTTTTCCAGAAGATATCCCTGGCTGTTTTCAGCTTTTCATCATAATCAAATTCTTTGTTCCTTGGCATACGTTACAAAGGTATATATTAAACCGAACGTTTCAAAACGATTATTTAGAATTAATGCTAAAATTATAAAATTCAAGCTGTTATAATTTCAGCTGGGCCTTGCTGTATCGCCAATTAATGGTTATACAGTGCAAATGTTACCAGGTGAGTACTTCCTGTAAAACCTATATGGCTAATTCTATTTCGCAAGTATTGCGTACTCTAAATAAGGAGTAAACTGTGCGCCGCTTAATAGAAATCTTTTCATGTAACACGATTTTGATTACACCAGTAATTTAGATAATTTGTGGCCATGGCGAATCAAGCGCTATCGTTACATTAAACCTTACAGGATATACCTTAAAATGGATACGGACAAAACTACCGCAACAATTCTGGAAACCAAACCGCATTTCCAAATTCTGGACGGATTAAGGGGCGTTGCTGCGCTGGCCATTGTAACGTTTCATTTTATGGAATGGGCTTATACCGATTTCAGCAAGAACTTTATGGCACATGGTTTTTTAGCGGTCGATTTCTTCTTCTGTCTTTCGGGATTTGTGATCGGATATGCCTATGACGATCGTATAGCAAGAATGGGTATTCTGGATTTTTTTAAATCAAGGATCATCCGCTTGCATCCGCTGGTTGTGGCTGGATCTGTGCTGGGCCTGCTGGCATTTTTGTTCGATCCGTTTGGCGGCCATCCCGAATTATACAGCACCGGTAAAATCATCCTCACATTTTTTTGTTCGATACTGCTGATTCCACTGCCTGTAATAGCTGACCGTGGATTTAACCTGTTCAGCTTCAATGCACCTTCCTGGTCATTGTTTTGGGAATATGCCGCTAATATTGTTTACGCATTTGTGCTTTATAAGATCAGCCGCGGTTATTTGCTGCTATTAACCATACTCTCTGCAGTTGCTATTTGCTGGGTAGGTTACCGTTCCGGCAATTTATTGGGCGGCTGGAGCGGCCCAACCTTTTGGGACGGGAGCGCCCGGATATCATATTCTTTTTTAGCAGGACTTCTTATTTACCGCTCCAACTGGATCATCAAAAACAAGCTGGGATTTATCGGCATAGCCATATTATTGTTCCTGGCCTTTATCGTGCCATTCTCCAAATGGAATTGGTTATCCGAACCTTTGATCGTGCTGTTTTACTTTCCCTTGCTGATTGCTTTAGGCGCGGGGGCTATGTTAACACCTGGTTTAAAAAAGGTCTGCATCTTTTCGGGAAAGATCTCTTACCCATTATATATGACACATTATGCCGTGTTATGGATGTTTGGTAATTATTACGCCAGTCATAAGCCGGACACTGTGCAGCTGACTTTCATCATTATAGCTGGACTAATCCTGCTGGTTGGGGTAGCATACCTGGTTATGGTAGTTTACGATATCCCTGTAAGGAAATATTTAAGCCAGAAATGGAACCAAAGGCGCACCGTCTAAGAAGGGCTGTCGTGAGTTCCGTAATTCAAACAACTTGTAAACAATTTTGTTTATATTTGTATATGGAAATGTCATTGGAAAAATATAAGGGTATCCATCCCGGTTTGATCCTGGAACGTGAGCTTAAAAAAAGAAAGCTTAAGAAACGTCCTTTCGCGCTTTCTTTACCGGAGTACCCGCAAACAATTAATGATATTACAAAGGGTAAACGCAACCTCACTCCTGAAGTATCTTTAAAAATAGACCGGGCACTTGGTATAGAAGAGGGAACGATGTATCTTCTTCAGGCGTATCATGCTATAAGAGTAGAACAATTTAAGGCGCAAATTAAGCGGCGTCCAGATTTGAGTATTTTTCGGAAAGCTCTTTTTTGGGATACAGATGTAAGTAAACTTGATTGGGAGAGACAATATAAGTCGATTATTAAAAGAATATTTGAACGGGGAGATTCCAGGGAAAAGCAAGCTATACTGGATTTTTATGGTAAAGACAAAGTAAAAGAGGTTGTTGGCAGTTCATCTGTTGATGGTAACTTAGCTATATTCACTCAAAATAAATAATGCCCATATGCTCCATTGGAATACAGTTAGTGATGAATTACAAAATGCATTATTTAAATTGATGCAAGCTAAGGAGTTTAGTGAATTCAGACTGGTTGGAGGCACTGCCTTAAGTCTGCATTTGGGACATAGAATTTCAATTGATATTGATCTGTTCACGGATGCAGCTTATAGATCAATAGATTTTGACGCAATTGATAATTATTTAAATAACAGTTTTAATTATGTTGCAGGTGATTTTGGCGGTAATCCGGGCATGGGAAAATCATATTTGATTGGTAAAGATTCCGATCAGGCAATTAAGCTGGATGTTTATTATTCGATGGATCCATTTTTTCAGGATGCAACCGAGTGTGATGGAATACGAGTGGCTACTGTTGAAGAAATTATAGCTATGAAAATTGATGTTATTCAACGTGGCGGACGGAAAAAAGATTTTTGGGATTTGCATGAACTTTTGCCGCGATATGATGTCAAGACTATGATTGACTTACATCGACAACGTTTTGAATGGACACATGATTCAAAACTTATCCTGGAAAACTTTGTAAACTTCCAAAGTGCGGATCAGGATTTCGATCCAATCTGTTTACTAGATAAAGAGTGGATATTTATTAAGGAAGATATAGAGCTTGCTGTAGAAAAATAGAATATGGCTGAACAAAATAAAACTATATTAGAAAAGGCAAATGCCTTGATTACTAAAGGCGACTATGAGGGATTTCTTTCTTTCTGCACTGAAAATACGGAATGGGAATTTGTAGGCGACAAAATCTTAAAAGGAAAGGAAGCCGTTCGCCAGTATATGGCAATTGCCTACCTGGAGCTGCCAAAGTTCATGGTTGAGCATTTGATTGCTGAGAATGATTTTGTTACGGCAGTAGGCAGGATCAGTATGAAGGATAGGGATGGAAAAACAACTGATTATTCGTATTGCGACGTCTGGCGGTTTGAGGATGGCAAAATGGCGCAATTAAAAGCTTTCGTCATATAATTCTTAATCCAGGCAGCAACTGCTAAGAACATAAAAGAATCTCTCATGATCAAAACCCTAATTGTATTTTTTTCGCTGATTTCATCTATTGCATCTGCCCAGGATTATTATGGAGTTGAACTTCGTGAACGGTGGTTGCTTAAGGCAGAAAAAAGTAAGCCTCAATTATCAGCGGAAATAAAGAAACCAAAAGCGGTAGTTAAACTCATTGAAGATCAAAACTCTTTTCAAGGTTGGAAAGCGGAAAAGGTTGGTGCTATTTCTGATTTTTATGAAAAATCCTTTAAATCACAATCATCGACAGTAATTGATTTTGGTGAGCATCTTACCGGATATTTTACGTTCAGCATAAAAGCCAGTCAAAATGCATTACATGGACCTTTAAGACTTAAGCTGATATTTGGAGAGGTCCCTGCAGAATTAGCGACTCCATTTGATCCATATCCCGGTACTTTAAGCCGCGCCTGGTTACAAGATGAGATTGTAACACTTACTGAACTGCCTGCCAAGGTCGCATTATCTCGTCGCATGTCTTTTAGATATCTCAAAATTGAGTTGCTCGCTAGTCCCAGTAATTTTGATTTCAAGATCTCAGATATACAATTTAAGTCAGTTACATCAGTAGTTAACAGACCAGATTCGCTAAGTTCATCAGCATCACCGATGATAGTTGCTATCGATAAAGTGGGACTGTCGACATTAAAGGAGTGCATGCAGACAGTTTATGAAGACGGGCCAAAACGTGATCGCAGGTTATGGACCGGAGACCTATATCTGGAAGCTTTAGCAAATGCGTATTCTTTTAAAAATCATGACCTTACAAAGAGATGCCTGTATTTACTTGCTGGTGTAAGTAAACCGAGTGGATTTTTATATCCTTGCGTGTTCGAAGCTCCGGAACCACATACACAAGAGGGAGGTTTCTTGTTTGAATATTCACTTCTATATAATGCAGCACTGAAGGAATACGTTATCGCTACCAATGACAAGGAAACTGGCCTTGATCTCTGGCCGGTTGCTAAGAGGCAGGTTGAAAATATCAGTAAACATTTGGACGCAAATGGATTATTAAACACACAGCGTGCTGAAAGAGATGGTTGGTGGCTATTTGTTGACTGGAGGGAAGGATTGGAAAAACAAGCATCGGTACAAGGCATTATGATTTTTTCAATTCAGGAAACGCTCGCATTGGCTAAATTGCTGGGTAAGGAAAATGAAGTTGCCTATTTAAAAGAGCTGGAAACCAGGATGACTAAAGCTGCGAGAACTTTGTACAATAAGGAAAGTGGCTTATTTTTAAGCGGTTCCGCTAAGCAGGTTTCATTTGCGTCGCAATGTTGGATGATCATTAGTGGGGTGGCAAGTAAAGCAGAAGCACAAAGCGCTTTAAAAGCTATAGCCATCAAAAAAGATGCTGTAAAACCAGGCACTCCATACTTAATGCATTATTATATTACTGCGCTTATCAAATGCGGTCTTAATAAGGAAGCAAAGTCAGTTATGGAAGATTATTGGGGAGGGATGGTGAAGAAAGGTGCTGATACGTTTTGGGAGGCCTATGATCCGGATAATGAAAAGCTTTCTCCATATAACTTCTTTCCAATTAATAGCTATTGTCATGCCTGGAGTTGTACTCCTGTTTATTTTATAAGGAAGTACCCGGCAATTTTTCAAAAATAACAGTAGGGTTGCTATAAATGTATTTATGGAAAATGATGTGCAATTGCGCAATTAAAAGCCTTTGTGATCCATTCTGAATCAAAATAGCAACAATCAGGATTGTTCAGGTAATATAACTATCTTTAATTAAATAAATTAACATTCCAGTTCCTATATTCCATCAACTAAACTAATGTTCTTAATGAAGAAAAATATTAAAATCCTTTTTTTAAACTACCTCCTATTGTTAGTTTTTGCCTCTGCCGAAACGGCCGTAGGACAAGTTGCTAAGTTACCGACAAAGTGGACTAAGATTGCTATGGAAGCAAAAATTCCTTTTCCGGAATACCCCAGGCCCCAGCTTGAGCGTAAGGATTGGTTGTGCTTAAATGGGAAATGGGACTATATTGGTGGTAAAGAGGTTATGAACGCTTTAAATCCTTCAAAGCCTATAGCTTTCGATAGCAAAACTGATCAAATTCTTGTTCCATATTGCCCCGAATCTGTGCTTTCTGGAATTGAAAAAAACCAGGAGATTAATATGTGGTATCGAAGGAGCCTTGAAATTCCTGAATCCTGGGCAGGTAAGGAAGTCATCATTCATTTCGATGCTGTAGACCACGATGCAACTATCTTTGTTAACGGAAAGAAAGCCGGATCACACGCGGGCGGCTATGATGCTTTCAGTTTGAATATTACCTCTTTTTTAAAAAAGGGAAGCAATACACTGATCGTTGCTGCTCATGATCCAAATGATGGCCGAACGCCGTCAGGTAAGAATGGCCCCAGGGGCGATTATACGTTTTCATCAGGCATTTGGCAAACGGTTTGGCTTGAACCGGTTAATAAAAATTACATCAGGAACATTCGCTTACTGCCTGATTTAGCCAACAGCCGTCTGAAAGTACTGGTGAATGCAGAAGCCGCACAGGTTTTAGCCGTAGTGCTTGATGGAAAAAAGGTCGTTTCTGAGCATAAAGCTGAAGCTGGTACTGCATTTTACATTCCAATAAAAGATCCAAAGCTTTGGTCTCCTGATGAGCCCTTTTTATACGATCTCAAGTTGACTTTAAGAACCGCCAGCGGTGAGATCACAGACGAGGTAACCAGTTATTTTGGAATGCGGGATGTGAAACCCGGTAAGTTGAACGGTGTAGTAAGACCTTTGTTAAATGATAAATTCGTTATGCAGGTAGGCTTGCTGGACCAGGGATACTGGCCAGATGGAATTTTGACGGCACCAACTGAAGAGGCGCTGAAATATGATGTTGAATTTACCAAAAAGGCCGGATTCAATTTGATTAGAAAACACATGAAAACTGAACCCAAGCGATTCTACTACTGGGCCGATAAACTTGGTTTACTGGTTTGGCAGGATATGCCTGCCATATGGTACCAGCATGAAGATACCGCCAGAACCCGTACGGTATTTCGTAAAGAATTAAAAGCCATAATGGACGACCATTACAATTCTCCATCAATCATTACCTGGGTTCCATTTAATGAGAACTGGGGCGCATTTGATGTGAAAGAGATTACAGACTGGGTAAAAAAATATGATCCCTCGAGGCTTGTTAATGGTAATTCTGGCTTTAACAACAACCCCGGTTATCAGAAAGCAGCTGGAGATCCTGGGAATGGAGATTTTGTAGATACCCATATTTACATTGGCCCCAGGGATGCTTCAGTGCCTGATGGTAAGCGAGCAGCATCACTGGGCGAATTTGGAGGCGTAGGTTTGTTTGTAAGGGGACATATGTGGCCTGTAGAAAATAATGCCTATGCCTATGAGCCTACTAAAGCTGCACTTACAGACCGCTATATACTCTTGTTAGATCAGGTTGAACAGCTTATGAAATATAAAGGGCTAAGTGTTGCTGTCTATACACAAACGACAGATGTAGAACATGAAGTTAATGGTCTGCTGACTTACGATCGTGCTTTTGAGAAAATGGATGTGGAGAGAATCAGGGCGGTTAATCAGGCTGTGATCAATGAAGGTAAAAAGCTAAATTAAAATAAAAAATCTTCTCAGACCTGGATCCCCCAATGCGGCAAGCATTGGGGGATTTTGATTTTTAGGAAATCTTATAATGGATACTATTTCTTTTTTTATAGATGGACATGCGCATCATTGCTAACTGTGATTAAATATTTTGTTGTGATAAATAGGTAAAAAGAAATGATAAATAGGACAAATAAACCAGCTTGATAAGTGCTTGATTTGCTTATTCCAAAAACATGAATTTATCAATAACCAAATCAATAAAGTATGAGCGCAAAAATTACTAATCAAAAAAATTTATTAAAACGAATCAGATATTATGTGATGCCGATCATGTTGGCCCTTATTTGCGGGCCACTGTTTGCACAATCCTTAAACGTTAAGGGGAAGATACGATCTGGAGATAACAACCAACCCATACCGGGTGTCACTGTTACTGAAAAAGGAACGCAAAATGGTGTTGTGGCATCAAACGCCGGGTTGTTTTCTATCGATATAAATGCCAATGCAACTTTAGTTTTTACCATGATAGGTTACATCCCCAAGGAAGTTGTTGTGGGTAACCAACGTGAAATAAATGTCATCCTGCAGCCTGATAATAAGGTGTTGGATGAGGTGGTGGTTATTGGTTACGGTACCGCCCGCAGAAAAGACCTGGTTGGGGCAGTTAATACGGTATCCGCTAAAGAGGCCGGTGCTAATACGGCGCTGAGTCCGGCACAGTTGCTTGTTGGTAAAATGCCAGGTGTTCAGGTCGTGAATTCGCAAATTATTATCCGTGGAACCGGCTCTTTTACAAGTGTTGACCCACTTTATGTTATTGACGGGATACAAGGCGATGGTAATGTATTTTCGACGATAAGTCCGCAGGATATTGAAACGATCACCGTTTTAAAGGATGCATCGTCAACTGCTATATATGGTGTGGCAGCTGCGAATGGTGTAGTTATTGTCACTACAAAAAAAGCAAGAGCCGGTGCAACGCGGGTAACCTTTAATACGCAGGCCGGTATTTCCAAAGCGTGGCGACTGCTGGATATTTTAAAAGCAAGAGACTATGTTGACCTGCTTAAGGATATTGCAGCTACCACCAATATTGCTGTTCCAGCTAAGTTAAATACAGAAGATGTATTGGTTGATCGTGCTGATTACCAAAAGGAGGTATTTAAAACAGCCTATTCTACAGAGAGTGATCTGAACGTAAGCGGTGGCGGTGAAAAGGTATTGTATAATTTATCTATGAGCTATATCACGCAGGATGCGCTCATAAAAAGCAGCCGCAATGACCGCCTGTTCACGCGCATCTCGCTTGATGAAACATTGGGGCGCTTTCATTTTGGCCAAACCCTGAATCTGAGATATAACCGGGGATCGGGACAAGGAGCCAGCCTTGTAGGCGGTATTACTTACGCACCGTATCAGCCAATACTGGATCCAGCGGTACTTGGTGGCTATTCAATTGTAACCAATGTTAATGATAACAGCAATGTAGGCAACCCGTTACAAGACCTGGGTGTTAAATCCAGCAAAAGCAATAGTTTAACTTTATACCCGCAGGTTTTTGGAGAGGTGAAATTAATCAGCGGCCTGACATTCAGATCACAGCTTTCAGGAACTTATAATACCAGTCATTCCGATTCGTACCAATATCCCTATGTGGCCTCAAACAACCTGGCGTATGGACGTCAGGTTGGCCGCTCATTTGGTTCGTCATTTACCTATACTTTCGAAAACTATTTCTCCTATAACAAAACCTTTGGTAAGCATAACTTATCGGCCACATTAGGTACCAGTTATATTGATGCGGGTTATAATAAAGCGCTTACCGTTTTAGGAACAGGCCTGACGAATGATAACATTAAGGACATCAGCGTTGCGCCAACTGTTACCACAACGGGTAATGGCTCCGGCTACGGTACACAATTTGGCAGTGCACAATCCTGGTACGGCCGTTTAATTTATACGTTTAATGACCGGTATATCCTTTCGGGCAGTGTTCGCCGCGATGGTTCATCAAACTTTGGTATCAATAACAGATACGGTAACTTTCCGGGCGTAGGGTTTGCATGGAGATTTACCGAGGAAAGCTTTATTAAATCGGCACTGCCGTTCCTTTCAGACAGCAGGCTTCGTGCCGGCTGGGGACGTACCGGTAACAATAAGTTTAATTTAGGTGTAACCGACGTATTTACCTATAGCGGTTATCCTAACGGAAACCTGGTTTACTCTTTTGGTACAAACGAAGCATTTGCAGGCGGTACTACGGTAGCTACCATATCCAACCCGGACCTGCACTGGGAGCAGACGGATCAGACCGATATCGGTCTTGATCTGGGTTTTCTAAACAACCAGCTGACGGTTAGTTCAGGCTATTATATACGTAAAAGCCGCGGTCTGATCGTTAATGTACCTGTGCCTACCAGCGTTGGGATTGGAGGTATAAATGGTATACAAAGTGTGGTAACCTCAAATGCTGCTGATGCAGAAAATAAAGGATTTGAATTGCAGGTTTCCTATAAAAGTAATACCGAACATAATTTCAGCTACACCATCAGTGCGAACGGCGCATTGAACAAAAACAAAACGCTCTCGTTGGGCAACCTGTCACAATCACCGATCATCAGTGGTGTTTTTAACAGCTTGAATGGCCTTACCCTTACACAAAAGGGCTCTCCAATCGGAGCATTTTATGGTTACCGCGTTGATCATGTGGCAAGTACGCAGGCCGAGATTGATGCCCTTAACGCCACTGCCCGCCAAAAAACCGGGAATACCTCTGCGGTATACCAGGCAGGCGTAAAACCAGGAGACTTTTTATTTAGGGACCTAACCGGAGATGGTGTGGTAGATGCCATAGATCAACAGGTACTTGGCAGCGCAATCCCCAAATTCATTTATGGATTTAACATGAGTGGTAACTATAAAAGCTTTGATATTAACCTCGTAATATCCGGCGTAACAGGTATTCAACTGGGTAACGCGCTTAAATTTTTCACGGAGAACGCCTCAACCGGCCATAATGCGACCACCGCCATTTTAGACCGCTGGCGAAAATCGGGTGATGTTGCTGCTTTGCCGAGAGCCGGACAAAGTGTTACCTCGTCTGGTAATTTACGCCCCTCGGATTTTTTTGTCGAGAACGGCGCTTACCTGCGTGTACGTAACTTAACCCTGGGCTATACTTTTTCTAAAAATGCTTTGCGCTCAATTTCCGGACAGGTACTGAGCGGGCTAAGAGTGTTTGCCGCCTCGCAAAACCTGTTTACCATTACCGGCTACAAGGGTTATGACCCAGAGGTTAGCGGCAGCGACTTTATTTTTGGCAGGGGGATAGATAACGGTCAGGTTCCACAGCCAAGAACCTTTATAGCGGGAATACAATTAGGATTTTAAAAATTAACGATTAGAATGATGAAAAAATATATCAAATATATGCTTGGCGTAGTGCTGTTAATTACTGCGGGCAGCTGCAAAAAGAACCTGGATGTACAAAACAAAAATGCCTATACCTACGATACTTATTTCGCAAGCGATGCGGTATTGAACCAGGCAACCATAGCCACTTACGCCACCTTATTGCACAATGGTTTATGGGCACGGGAGTGGTACTTTATTTTTGACCTTTTAGGCTACGAAGCTAAGAATGACCAGCCGTTAACTGGTGATCTGCTGAATCTTGCACAGTATAATTTCGGTAATAACCAGCCGACTTTAGATGTCATGTGGGCCTCATTATACCGGATGGTTTTTCGTGCCAATGTGGTGATTGACAGAGCCGGCGTTTGGAAAGCTGTAACAACTGCAGAACTGGCACATCAAAAACAGTACATCGCAGAAGCAAAATTTTTGCGTGCCTATGCTTATTTTAACCTGGTCAGTTTATATGGGCGGGTACCTTTGCGTGTCAGTTATCAGGAAACTACCAACACCCTGGAGCAGCCGCGGTCCGGTGTGGCCGAAATATGGGCTTTTGTAGAAAAAGATCTGCAGGAAGCACAGGCCGATTTGCCAGTAACATTTGCTAATACTGATCTGGGCCGCGTTACTAAGGGAGCTGCTACAGCGCTTTTAGGAAAAGCTTATCTCTACCAAAAGAAATATGCGCTGGCGGTTACCGAACTAAACAAACTGACACAAGCACCGTATGCTTACATCTTATCACCCAATTACAGCGATCTTTTTACTGCTGCCAATCAAAACAATAAGGAAAGTATTTTCCAGATCATGAACCAAACCTGGACAGACTGGGGAATTGGCAGCCAGTATTATGTGTTTGGAGGCCAGGAAATTAATGGTAAGGCAACCCACTCAGACCGTGCGCAGGAGTATGGTTTTAACGACTGGAGCAACGTGTTTATCACCACTACAGCGGTAAAGGCATTTACCTACGCTCATCCTCAAACCAACGCCCCATATGTTGATCCGCGCGCAGCCTATACTTTTTATGGGGATGCGGCAAGCGGCGGGCAAACGCAATATTGCCAGCAGTGTGCCGGCGGGCCAATTGCATACCCATTTGCGGCTAAAGGCTATCATTATTTAAAGTATGGATACTATAATCTGATCGCTGTTTATGGAGGTCCGCAAAGCGGCATCAACGGTCAGGTGATCCGTTATGCAGATGTGTTGCTGTTATTGGCCGAGGCTTACATTCAACAGGGTAATACCGGTGCTGAGCCTTTAGGTTTAATTAACCAGGTAAGGGCCAGGGTAGGGGCACCAACCTATCTTACGCTGGGTAATCAGACCAATGCATTTGGTATTTTAATGCGCGAAAGGCAGTTGGAGCTCACCGGTGAGCAAGCCCGCTATTTTGACCTGATCCGCTGGGGGGTTGCCAAAGAAATCATAAATGCCCAGCGATCAATAGAAGATGGTACGCAGCCTTTTCAGGATAAAAATGTGTTGCTGCCGATCCCGATATCGGAGAAAAATGCGAACCCGAACGTTGCAAAGGATATCAGTAACGATTGGAATTAATTACTGCTCTATAATTGGCTGCTCCCTTTGAGGGAGCGGCCTTTTTTGTTTCAGGAAGCAGGCGTAGCTGCTTTTATTTCTGAATAAACTGAGTCGGTGTTTTGCCGAATTCTTTTTTAAATGCCCTTGTAAAGTAGGATTGTGTTTGCATCCCTACCCGGTACATTACATCAGTAATAAAAATATCCTCATGGATCATGATCTCCTTTGCTTTTTGCAGTCTCATGGTACGGATAAATTCACCGATAGATTGGCCGGTAATGCTTTTAATTTTATTGTACAGTTTGGTTTTACTCATGCACATTTGTGCGGAGAGGAAATCTGCATCGAGATAAGGGTCGGACATATTTTCGGTGATGTGCAGCAGCAGCTTATCAATAAATTCTTTATCGCGGGCAGAATGCACCAACTCCCTCACCTCAATCTGATGATCTTTAGCGTAATGGTTTTTGAGCTTATGGCGCTGCTCAAAAATGTTTTTAATCGTTAAACACAGCAGTTTAAAATTGATCGGTTTGGAAAAATAATAGTCGGCGCCCGACTCGACCCCCTCAATCTTTGAATCGATGTTATCCCTGGCTGTTAACAATAAAAACGGAATGTGACTCGTTTCAAGATCTTCCTTAATCAGCCTGCAAAAGTCAATACCATTCATTCCCGGCATCATAATGTCGCTAATAATCAGGTCTGGATATTCCGCTTTGGCCTTTGTAATGCCGTTGGCACCATCTGCCGCTGCCGAAATTTGATAATTGTTGCTTAGGCTGTCTTTAAGCAATTCAATTATTTCCGGATTATCATCCACTATTAAAATATGTTTTTTAATTGTATGGGTATTTACCTCTTCCATTAGATCATCTACGGCCGTACTGCTCGGCTCTGCAGTATATTGCAGAACGGGTATAACGCTTTCCAGCCTTACAGCACTCCTGATTAAAGTTTCATTCCATATTTCAGATTCATTATAATCATCTCTTAAACAAGGTATTTTAATAATTACTTCTGTGCCTTTATTTTTTTCACTGTACACATAAATTTCGCCTTTATGGAGGGCCACAAGGCTTTTAACAAAGGCGAGCCCAATGCCAGATCCCAAGTGCGACTCTGTAATCCTGTAATAACGCTCAAATAAATGTTTCAGCGAGTCTTTATCGATGCCTATCCCGGTATCTGTTACTTTAATGGCGAGATATTGTTTAGATTGATGCTCGTTTTTTATAAGCAGCTCATTTTTATAGCTGCTAACCGTCATGTTTTGGAAATCGGCTATTTCGACAGTCACCTTACCGCCGGCAGACGTGTACTTAATCGCATTATGGATCAGGTTTAAAGCTATTTTTTCAAGTATCTGCCGATCAAACCACGTATCGGTTATGGTTAAGTTTTTCTTAAAGGAGAGGCTAAGTTGCTTTTCGTGCGCCAACACCACAAATTCATCCGTGATCTCGTCAATGAATACATCTATATTCCCCCTGGCTACCTTTAATGACAAGGCAGACGATTCCACTTTTTTGAAATCCATCAACTCATTGATCAGGTTCATGAGCCTGTTGGCGTTTTTAAAAAGTGATGCAAAATGCCTCCCGGCGGTTGCGCCTGCATCCTCCTTGATCAGCCTTTCCAGCCTGCCCATAATCAATGTGAGCGGAGTGCGCAGATCATGCGATATGTTGGTGAAAAACTGGAGCTGTATTTGGTGCAGTTCCTCTTTTTTTAATTTTTCGAGTTTATCAAGTTCAAGCTTGCGTTTAAAACTTAGGGCATAATAAGCAACCGTTATCAAGATAAGGCCTGTTAAAATGCGGAACCACAGCGTTTGCCAGTACGGCGGCCTGATTATAATGGTGATGGTGGTTTCGTGGTTGTTCCATATCCCGTCATTATTTGATCCTTTTACTTTAAAAATATAAGTGCCGGGATCTATGTTTGTGTAAAAAGCTTTTCGGTCATGACCAATGCTGATCCATTGTTTGTCAAACCCTTCCAGCTTATAGGCATATAAGTTATTACTGGTGGCCGTATAGTTAAGCGCTGCAAATGATAATGCAAAAGTGGACTGATCGTGTTTTAAAATAATTTCCTTCGCTGTATTGATATCGCTTTTTAAAGGCGAATTACGATCGAGTGGTGTAATCTTTTTATTAAAGATTTGAAACTCGGTTAAGTATACCTTCGGGATAAAATTATTGATGAGGATGTTTTGCGGATAAAAGGAATTGAACCCCCGGATTCCACCAAAAAATAGTTTACCATCCCTGCTTTTCAAAAAAGCATTCGCAGAAAACTCTTCGCTTTGCAGGCCATCTGCCTTATTGTATTTTTTGTAGGTGCCCTTATCGGGGTTAAACTTAAATAAACCGTTCAGCGTTGAGATCCATAGCGATCCGCTTTCATCCTCAACAATGCCCTTAATAAATTCTGAAGCCAGTATGCTGTTTTTTGGGTATAGATCGAACTTGTCATTCTCTTCATTATACAGATAAAGGCCTGATTGACCAGCCCATACGCGGCCTTTGCTGTCCGTATAGATCACTTCTACGATGGGGTTTTTCTCCTTACTCAAAAAATAATGTCTGAATGAATTGGTTGTTACATCAAAGCAGTTCAGGCCGGCATCATCAGTGCCAATCCATATATTTCCTTTTTTATCCTCGTTTAACGACACAATATCGTAGCCTAAAAAGCTGGTTATATTTTGCGGGTCCCTGGTTATTTTGGAGAATGTATGGTTATCTGGGTTATAGCGGTTTAATCCACCATTATAAGTGCCTATCCAGAAATTCCCTTTTCTGTCTTTCAATACTTTATAAACGTGGTTTGAGCTGATGCTTGAGTTATCATTGGGATTGTTCAGCAGTCTTTTAAATGTTCCGGTTTTTTCATTAAAAACATTTAAACCGCCTCCCCAGGTGGCTATTAATAAATTCCCCCGGTTATCATCTATTATATCCAGTACAGCATCGCAGCTGATAGAGCTTTTGTCGAAGGCGTTATAGCGGTAATGCTTGAAGGAATTATCGCTGCGGTTATACTTATTCAGTCCGCCGCCATCTGTACCTATCCATATATTACCTTTGGGATCTTCGTAAAATGCTTTAACATCGTTGTAGCTTAAACTGTTTTTGCTGTCCTCATGTTGAAAAAACTCAAAGTTTTGCGATTTTGGTGCGTATAATTTGACTCCTCCACGGTGGGTGCCAATCCACAAATTACCTTGATTGTCTTCAAAAAGTGCCGATACGGTTTTTTGTTGCAATGCGCCAGGTTTATTTACAGGATCTTCGGCATAATGATGAAAGCCGCTGCTGCCGGGAGTTAGTAAGTTTAAGCCACCGTTTACGCAGCCAACCCATAGGTTACCTTTATGGTCAAATATCAGATCGTTAATGGAATTGCTGCCAATGCTGGATGCATCTTTTTCGATATGATCAAGATGTCTGATCATTTTGGTCTTGGTACTAACTACATATATGCCCGAGTTTTCGGTTCCTATCCAGAAATCTCCGTTAGGGGCTTGTTGCATCACCCTGATATTGGCCCTGAAATTTGGGATCAGCAGTTCCTCACTGAACTTATTGGTCTTGTAATTAAATCTGTTTAAGCCCGAGCCGGCAGCAACCCACAAATTATGGTCACGGTCTTCAAATATATAATTTACATAGTTGAGCGATTGATTGCCAGTGTTTCTTTTGAATACCGTAAACTTTTTGGTTTGCCGGTTAAAAATATTCAGTCCGCCATGATAAGTGCCTATCCAGAGATTGCCGTAATGGTCTTCATGAATACTGCTGATGCTGTTGTCTGATAATGAACCAGGCTTATTTACCTGATGTTTATAGGTAATAAAGATCCCTTTCTCGCGATCGAATAAATTTAACCCATTTGAGGTTCCGACCCACAGGTTTTTTTGCCTGTCCTCATAAATGTGCCTGATATAGTTGTCACTGATGCTGGATTTATTTTGTGCGTTATATTTATACACCATCATTTGGTAGCCATCATATTTATTTAGTCCGTCATTGGTACCGAACCACATGAAACCTTTACTATCTTGTACTATGCAATTGATGGTGCTGTTGGAAAGTCCGTTATCCCTGGATATGGTAGTAAATTTCAAAAAGGGTCCGGAGGCGGCGCTTAAAAGCGGACACAGAGCTATTAACAATAACAAGTACTGTTTGACAAATGTGCCTACAGGTTGATGAATATTCATTTGACAGGTTATATTTGGTTTGGGTATCAGGCTGATGGCAGCTATGATCCCGAAAATCTAAAATACTAAATCTTTAATTAAAATACGCCAATAAGTTGGTAATGATAAATAGGTCAAAAGAAATGATAAATAAGGCAAATTACCCGCTCGGATTTAACGGTAATTTGCTTTTAATGACGAGAGATTACCAGGGGACCGGAATATATCAGTACCTGCGGTAAAACTTAAAAATTGATTTTTGATAAAAACTTTAAATCCTAAAGGTAGATAAGTAATGAGAGTTTTTGCTAAATATGCCGGTACTTTATTAACGCTGTTTTTGATTAGCAGTACTTGTGTTTGTGCTCAAAATATAAAACCAGGTCCAAACACGGACAAACCACAATTTAAAGCAGGGTGGATTGGACCACCCGATGTGCAGCTTACCAATTATGGTATTTATCACTTTCGTAAAACACTGCATTTGGCTACCAGACCGGCTGATTTTATCATTCATATTTCAGCTGACAACCGTTACCAGTTATATGTAAACGGTACGGCTGTTGCCAGCGGCCCTCAACGTTCTGACGTCAGTCACTGGCGATATGAAACCATTGATCTGGCGCCTTATCTTAAAACTGGAGAAAATATAATAGCAGCAACCGTATGGAACCAAGGTGAAAATGCTGCCTGGGCACAGCTTTCTCTGCAAACCGGACTTCTGATAGATGGCGTTGGGACTGCATCTATAGCCAATTCTGATACCTCATGGCGAGTAACGGAGAATTTTGCTTATGCACCAATTGCCATTGGATTGCACATCACAGGGCCATTTGAGCAAATCTACGCACAGCGATTTCCATGGGGTTGGGAACTGAGCGGTTATGATGACCGTTATTGGAAAAATGCAATTGAAACAGAAAAAGCTATTGCGTTTAACCATGAAAAACAACAAGGCAGGCAACTGCTGGAGAGAAATATTGCTATGGTTGAAGAAGTGCCGCAACGTTTTAAAAGTGTGCGCAGGGCGGAGGGGATCTTAGCTGGCGATGAATTTATAAAAGGAACAAAACCGCTGGAAGTAATTCCGCACAGCAATGTTACGCTGCTTTTAGATCAGGGTGCGCTTACCAATGCCTATCCGGAGTTGTTAGTGAGCGGTGGCCGCGATTGCAAAATAACACTGACCTACACCGAAGCTTTGTACGCCAATAGTGACGGTCAAAAAGCCAACCGGAATGAGATTGATGGGAAGACCGTTAAAGGCAACCAGGATGTGTTTATTTTAGATGGTGGTGCAATGCGGCTTTTCAGGCCGCTGTATTATCGTACTTTCCGGTATGTGGAAGTCAAGATAGAGAATCATCAGTTTCCGCTGACTATAAACAGCTTTTCAAGCAGCTTTACGGCTTACCCCTTTGCAGAAAATGCCAGCTTTAATTCCAGCGATATCTCGCTCGAAAAAATATGGAATGTCGGCTGGCGTACCAGTAGGCTTTGCGCTTATGATACTTATATGGACTGCCCTTATTATGAGCAGCTACAATATATAGGCGATACCCGGATACAGGCACTTATATCACTCTATGTATCCGGTGACGACCGTTTAATGAAAAATGCGATCACTCAGTTTGATCAGTCGCGCATTGCTGAGGGGTTAACCCAAAGCCGTTACCCCTCTGGAATGAAGCAGATTATTCCACCTTTTTCTCTTTTCTGGATAGCCATGCTTCATGATTACAGGATGCTTGGTAGTGATGAACAGTTTGTTGAGAATCTGCTTCCCGGTGTCGCAGAGATACTTAACTGGCATGAGCAATATATAAGTGAACAGGGAATGCTCTCAAAAATGCCGTTTTGGAACTTTGTTGACTGGCCCAAAGAATGGCCCTGGAAAGGTAATGAAAATGTGAGTGGCGTTCCGGAAAGTGCATTAACAGGCAACTCTGCTGTACTGACACTGCAATATGTTTATGCGTTAAATTATGCGGAAGAACTTTATCGGAGCTTCGGCTTGCTTCAACAAGCTAAAGTTTACGAAACACGCGCTAAAAAGCTTGTAGAAGCAACTTATAAAGCCTGTTGGGATCGCAAAAGAGAAATGATGGCCGATTCGCCAGACAAAGGGACATTTAGTCAGCATACCAACGCTATGGCGGTTTTAGCCGGTGCCATTCCCCTAAAGGATAGAAAGGCTTTGCTGTTAAAAATTGAAGGCGATCCGGATATCATTCAATGCACTATTTACTATCGCTTTTATATGATCCAAGCCTTTAAAAAGGCGGGATTGGGTAAGGAATATCTCCGGTTGCTGAAACCGTGGAATCAAATGCTGGATCTAGGGCTTTCTACTTTTGCGGAGCGGCCTGAACCTACCCGTTCAGACTGCCATGGCTGGAGCGCCAGTCCCAACTACGATCTGCTGGCAACAGTTTGCGGCATAACCCCGTTGAAACCCGGCTTTAAACAAGTACGAATAGCACCTGAGTTAGGTAGCCTTACCTGGGTAGAAGCTGCCATGCCGCATCCATTAGGCGAAATAAAAATGCGCCTGGAGAATCAGGGTGGCTTTTTAACCGGCGTAATTACCTTGCCCAACAATCTTAATGGTGAATTTATCTGGCATCACCGTACTATCAAATTAAAGCCTGGTATTCAAAAAATAGGTATAAAAAGTTTATGAGTCCGCAAAAGCTCAGAGGAAATCTGGAGCTTATTGCTGGTGGGTCAATGCATGGGGAAAATTAACTGAATTATTGAACGTTTACAAAAAGTTAGGCACTACTCCATAAATTTTTTAAATTTGAATATGAAATTACCTGTTCTAGTCCCGTTAATTTGCTCCTTGTTTTTTTAACAACAGTGGTCAAGGCGGAAAACGACTACCTGCTTACGCCACAAAATGATACACTCAGGGCTGAGGTGAAAAAACCGTATTCAACTACATTGAATTAATCATTATATTTAAATCTACATTACGTGAACCAGTAACAGTATGGCGAGTTCTGTAATAATCAAACCGATTGGAAGTATATTTAAAAAACGCACTTTATATGATTTACCTGCACTGGGTATCAAACCTAGCAATGCTGCCAATATTATAGCAAGGCCTGCCGATAAGAGGACGGCGGCTAAAAGATCAGCAACCACCATAATCACTTTGCCAGATGTACTGTCAGAGGTATAAGTGGAGATGCTAATGGTAAACAGCTGTTCGATTGCGACTAATGCAATGCCTGTCAGCCACAATAGCCTGGTGTTTTTTTTGTCATGCATAAACGTTTCTGCTAATATAGTGTGATTATATCAATGACATCTATCTTATTACGGGTTATCCAAGGTTTGTAACATGACATATTTTCATAACATCAATTATTAAAAAAGTAACTTTACTATCGGGACAGATCGCGAATATATTATGATGACCAAACACACTTTTACGAAAATTAAGTCTTTCCTTATTCGGGAGCCGAACTCATCAATTTTAAAGGCTCAACTCAAGCTCTTTTATTTGATGCTCGGTGCCAATGTATTCAAAGGGTTTCTTTATCTGTACGATGCTTATGATCGCCATCAGGGGGATGGTAGCGGAAGGGCTTTGCGTCTTATCATCACCTCAGTGCTGCTGATGGGGGCACTCCGGTTATTTCCGCGCTATATAAAGTTTGGTATTCATTGGGCGGTATTTGGTACTATTTTACATCTTTACTATCGCATTTTTAATGACGATATTGGAACGGATACCATTGCTATGCAGGCTATTGTTATGGTTATCATTTCCGCTTTTTATGGGTTGAATGCCCGCTGGGGTCTTTTCTATAGCGTGGTAGCATGTGCCGCCCCAATTTTAAGCCATTATATTGCATTTAGATGGACTGGGCTGGAGCCCTTACCTGAAAACTTAAATGACTGCTACATTGCCATTAATTTTGTGGTGATCCTGCTGTCACATGTGTACTTTCACAACGTGCTGTTTGGAAGTTTAAAGGAAAAGGATGTGCTTAATGATGCACTTGCTGAGACTGCCGATGCGAAGGGTACATTCCTGTCGACCATGGCGCATGAATTGCGGACGCCACTCAATTCAGTCATCGGTATAGCAAGTTTGCTTATTGAAGACAATGAGAACGAAAAACAAAAAGAACAACTGGATATACTCAAGTTCTCAGCAGAAAATCTGCTCTCGCTGATCAATGATATTCTTGATATCAATAAGCTGGCAGCGGGCAAACTTGAACTGGAATCGGTATCCTTCAACTGCTTTACACTGATTAAATCTGTATCCACCAGTACGGCAGCCCAGGCGAAGGGAAAGGCGTTGGATTTCAAGGTCGAAGTAGACCAACAGATACAAACCCGGATCTATCTGGGCGACGCCACCCGCATGACACAGATCCTGTTTAATCTGGTTGGGAATGCCGTTAAGTTCACGCAATCCGGCGGAATTATCGTGTCGGCTAAATTGCTCAGCACAATCGCTGAGGTGGACTTGATCCGGTTTCAGGTGGCTGATACGGGAATAGGAATTAGTGAAAAGCAACAACGAACGATTTTTGAGCCGTTTGTTCAGGCTTCCTCCAGCACCAACCGTAAATTTGGTGGCTCCGGACTTGGGTTATCTATTGTAAAGCAGCTGGTAGAAATGTTTGGCAGCAGCATCAATCTTGAAAGTCAAGCCGGGAAGGGAACAACTATCTATTTTGATTTAGCCTTAAAGCATGCTGTTATTGAAGAATCGACTGGTATAAAAACGGAATCCTCCGTTGAGGTTTCATTAAGCACATTAAACCTATTGCTGGTAGAGGACAACATGATGAACATCTATTTTATGAAAGAGTTGTTTAGGCGATGGGAAATTGTTGCAGACATTGCAGAGAATGGGAAAGAAGCCCTGGATCTGGTCACAAAGAAGTTGTATGATGTCGTTTTAATGGATATGCAAATGCCAATTATGGATGGGATAGAGGCTACAAAACGAATCAGGCAATTAGCAGATCCTGATAAAGCAGCTACCTATATCATCGCACTTACAGCTTCGGTTTCTGATGAGGTAAGGGCCAGGGTAAAGGAAAGTGGAATGAATGATTACCTGCAAAAGCCTTTTCAACTCGAAGAATTACATGTAAGATTGGTTAAGTTGGTAGCTGCCTCATAAATTATAGGAAAAAATATTATTTCAGTAGTGGAATTACTTTGGTTCCAATAAGTTCTATTGATTGTAACAACTGCGCATGGTTCAGGCCTGCATTGTCCATTTGAAAGGTAAACCGGTCAATGCCTCCCAATGATTCGCTGTGGCGCAAAAGTTTCTCAGCTACCTGTTCCGGACCACCTACTACCAGTACACCCTTAGGGCCTGCCATGTGATCAAACTGTGCTTTTGTTACTGGCGGCCATCCGCGTTCCCTGCCGAGTTTGGTCCAGAGTTCTGCATAACCCGGGTAGTATTGATCAATTGCCTGCTCATTACTGGAAGCCACATAACCTGGCGAATGCAGTCCAACCTTCAGATCTTCAGGAGCAAAGCCGGCCTTATGTCCCGCTTCACGGTACAGATCCACCAACGGGCGAAAGCGTTCAGTCTCTCCGCCAATAATGGCCACCATCAATGGCAGGCCTAATGTTCCGGCACGTGCAAATGATTCTGGTGTACCGCCTACTCCAAGCCAAACCGGCAATTTGCTTTGCAGTGCTCTCGGATAAACCGGCTGATTTGCCAATGCCGGTCTGAATCTGCCAGACCAGGTTACAAATTCCTGGTCGCGGATCTGTAGCAGCAGGTTTAACTTTTCTTTAAACAATGCATCATAATCCTGCAGGTCAAACCCAAACAGCGGATAGGCATCTACAGCAGAACCACGTCCAACCACCAGTTCTGCCCTCCCTTTGGAGATGAGGTCCAGCGTTGCAAAATTCTGGTATACCCGCACCGGATCGGAAGTGCTTAATACGGTCACGGCACTTGTAAGGCGTATACGTTTGGTACGGGCAGCGGCAGCAGATAAGATAACTGCCGGGGCAGAATCCAGAAACTCTTTTTTGTGGTGTTCGCCAATACCGAAAACGTCCAGGCCAGCCTGATCAGCCAAAACTATCCTGTCCAGTAACTGTTCCATGGCATCGACACTGCTCAAAGCCTTGCTGCCATACATGGCCGAGGCAAAACTATCTATTCCTATTTCCATCTGTGTTTGTTTTAAATGATTTAATCAAAGTTACATGATGCAACAGCAAGAACTCATGATCTATGATAAGAAATAGATTTTGAAAAAATTAGTTTATTTACAAACGGCGCCTGGCTTCATTACCTGCAGCATCGACATTTTCGGTATTGCTTTGTTTTTTTCCGCTCGAGAAGTTGTAGTTGATAGAAAGCCCAATGTACCGGGCATAGTCTACTTTGTTTCTCAATACATTCCGGCTAAACTCTGGCGTATTGATCTCATACCTGGGCTTATACAAATGGAATGGATCCCATATTTCTGAAGTCAGGTTTAGCCGGTCCTTAAAGAAACTCTTTTTAACCAGTATGTTGATGGATTTTTCATTGAACTGGTCATATAGATCGCGAAAGCTGCTGCTGATATAATTCCCTGAAACTTCTATATAGTATTTTCCCGGTAAGGTAAATTTATTGGCCGCCCACATATTGTATATAAACTTCTCCCGGTGTAAACCTAAGCTTCCCTGAACATCGAGTGTACGATACCTCAGCGTGGTATTGGTATTGAACTCCCACCATTTTGTTAGCTTAACCGGAATGTAGAAGGAGGTAAAAACATTGTTGTTGTCGCTGATATTCTCATTTTTTGAAACGATGACATCACCCAGGTTAGTGACATTTGCAGCAATACCATTCTCCGTATTCTGATATCCTAAGGTAAATGAATATCGGTTTTTCAGCAAATATTCAAATTGCAGGTTATTGCTAAAATAGGGTACCAGGTCTGGATTTCCTGACTCTACCGTGTTGATGTTCGCATAGCTGATGAATGGGTTCAGCTGCCTGAATCCAGGGCGCTCTATTCTTCTGTTGTAGGAAAGCGTGTAAGAATGGTTTTCGCCCAGTTTTCTGTTCAGATAGGCTGAAGGAAACAGGTTCCACTGGTTGCGGCCTATGGTCTGCCCGGTTGTTACTGATATACCTTCATAATTGGTCTGCTCAGCCCTCAAGCCAATCTTGAACCCCCATTGCTTGTAGGTTTGTGCAAGCGTACCATAAAAAGCAAGGATATGCTCATTGTATTTAAATCTATCCGATTGTAGTGGATCTAATGGAGACTGCTCCGTAAGGCCATTCCGGTAGTCCATGGTATAGTCAGTAATTGATCCGGTGAACTTTCCTCCTGCATTGATCACTGTTGAGGGAGACAGATGTTTCTCCAGATCTGCATTGAAAACATGTATAGTAGATCTTCCCCGTGTTTTGGTAAACTGGTTGTCCCGGGGATGAAACTCCTGTCCGAGGTCATTTAAAAAACGGGTTTCTAAAGCAGAGGGGTCATTTAGGTCGTAATAAATAAAGCTATAACCAATATCCAGTCTGCCGCCCATAGTGTCTAGTTTGTTTCTGTAAAAGGCGTTTGCCATATGGTTGCTGTATGAAAACCGGGTTGTCCTTTCCGAAAAGAGGGAAGAGTCTGCCGCATTGCTATTGGGAGAGAAATATTTAACATCAGTGGTCAGGCTATTACGGATATCTCCGGGATTGCTAAACATATTGTAGCTCAGTCCAATGGTTTGCCGCTGATCAAGTTTGTAATCCACGCTGGCGTTGTAGGCAATAGAATTGTACAGCTCAAAATATTTCTCATCCTGGCTGCTGGCAACTCCGGTATCGTGAAACACCTGTTCGATGTGATCTTCATAAAACGCCGGCCAGCGCCTATAGTTAAATCCGCCCTGTATGTTGAACTTTCCGGCCCTGTAGTTTAAAAATGTTGATCCGATCACATTGTTTTCACTGCTATGAAAGAATCCACCTTTGACATTACCAGAAAGCCCATATTTAAATTCTGACTTTAAAACAATGTTAACGATTACGCCGGAATTTTGAGCGTCATTTTCTGCCCCCGGAACGATTTTGAGCTCGAAGGATTTTATGGATTCAGACGGAATGGATCTTAGATAACCCAGGAGCTGATCACCTGGCAAGAGCATCCTTCTATTGTCTACATACACGGTTACACCCTCATCGCCACGAAACCGGATGTCTTTTCCATCGAAATTTACCCCCGGAATAACACTAAAGAGCCGGAGTGCATTCTCTCCATTCTCATAAGCACTGCCTTCTATGTTTAAGGTTAGTTTATCAATTGATCTGCTGATCAATGGCCTTGTACCCTTAATGGCAACATTCTTCAATTGTATGGCAGACCTATTCAGCACAAGATCCGGAAGCTGCAATTCCTTTGAGGCTCCTATATTGATGGTTTGTATGAGACTATCTGTTTCCAGTGATGATATTTTGAGCAAATAGTCTCCGCGTTCATAAACCTTTAGGTTAAACCTGCCGCCGGTATCTGCCAGCGCACTGAACTTAATTTGCGGATTGGAGACCTTCGTAATGCTTATCGTTGCAAATTCTACAGGTTTGCTGTTCGAACCCAATACACGTCCTTTTATAGTATATGCATCCTGTAGGGTACTCCTTCTCAGTAAAATATTGTTCTCGATCTGTTTAAAGGAAAAATCAGAATTCTTCAGCAGCTCATATAATGTGTTTTCAACTGACCGGGTATTAAATTCTAAATGAAGTCCGGATATTCCCCTTATTTCGGCCTTTCTATAATAAAAACGAAAGGTAGTCTGTGCCTCAATCCTTTTTAACGCAGTTAAAAGGGTTTCGTCTTCCAGTCTTATGGCTACCTTTTGCTCACTCATGCTTTGTCCGTTTACGTCCACGGCCATGAGTTGAAATGAAGTTAAGATGGATAGGAATATGATGAAACTTACACGCATCAGCCAGATGATAAATTGTTTATTGGTTATACCATTCCACAGTATTGCAGAATTTTTCATAATTTTAAATGTTTTAAGTGATTCCGAATTGTTTAAAACCCCGGTTTTCCGGGATACCCGTAAAGCGATTGCCGTCGGTTTACGGGTTACTTTTACTGACAATGCTTCTGAAGCTTTCCCAGCATGATCTATGCTTAGTTGTTATTCATTAAAATAGTTTAAAAGTTTTAATTGCATCCCGCTCCATAGATGACGATGTGCCCGTCTGACTGCTTTTTCCAGGTCGCGTTGTTAAAGCCAGAAATTACATCCAGGATCTTATCGAGCGAATCTCCCTTTAATGTACTGCCGCTAAAACGGCAATTTTTTAATTGATCATGATCAAAGGTAATCTTTACCTGAAAGCGCTGCTCAAGCTGCATTGCCGCATCTGCCAGGGTGATATCATCAAATTGCATTTCATCATTCTGCCATGCAATAACGGCATTGGCATTGGTAGTTGTTTTGGTGAAATTGCCAGTCAACAGATCAATGCTTACCTGTTGATTGGGCGTAAGGATGCTCAAAAGTTTGCCATCATCGGCTACGCTAACTTTACCCCGGGTTACAGTAACCTGAATGGTGTGCCGGGTTTGATTTTCTTTGATATTAAAGGCTGTTCCCAGTACTGTAGTTAGTATTTTGCCGGTATGGATTACAAAGGCTCTGGACGCCTCGTGTTTAACATCAAAATAAGCTTCTCCTGAAAGATAGACTACTCTTGTTTTTTCATTAAAAACTTTGGGATATTTTAATTCAGAACCAGCATTTAACCAAACCGTAGTGCCATCAGCCAGGGTAACTTGTTTCTTTTGTATGGCAGGAGTGGATATCAAAGTTAGATCTTGAGATAAGGTCTGCCTTTTCAGCACCGGCCAGGTTATATACAAACTAAAGACTAAGATCAATGCCGCGGCGACACCTGCAATTTTGTGCCAGAGATAGTTTTCGGATCTGCGTGGCAATGTTTTAGACTCATTTTCTTGAACAGATGCTTTGATGTCCACAAATACATCAGAAAGCCATTTATCTTTATAAGGACGATCCAGATGCTGCCATGCAGGATCAGCAATGCTGTTTTCTTCCAGCCATTTTTCAATGTGCTGATCCTCCTCCATGGAAGTTTCCCTTTTCAGGTATCTGTCAAGCAGGCTTTCGATGTTGCTGTCCATTTTTATCGGGTTTGCACAATAGTCGTATGAACAGGCATTTGGTACTATAAGAAAATAAAATATTTTTTAGGGGTTGAATGGGATGCACTAATGCAGGCACCAAAATATCAATGCAGTAGTAGATAGGTAGGTTAATGATGTTCTCAAATGTTTTAAAGCAAATGTAAGCTGGTTTTTAACCGTTTGTTCAGAAAGATCTAATTTAACGGCTATTTCGGAAATGCTTAAGTTTTCTTCACGGCTTAAATGGTAAATTTCCTTTACTCTTGGAGATAGTTTATCCAGCGCGCCATCGATTTGCTGCTTTAATTCTTTTGCAGCGATTTGTTGTTCAACATCAGATCCAGGGCTTGTTTGTAATGCAAGAACCATTTCCATATAGTCTTCACGGGTAATGTTTTTCCTGATCTTGTCAACAATACGATAACGTACAATTGTAAATAAGTAGGCTTCTAAATTCCTGTTGATTGTTAGCTGCTTCCTTTCTTCCCATAATCTCACAAATACATCGTGAATAATATCCCTGGCATCATCAAGGTTATATAATTTGGAACTGGCAAATCCGGTTAAACGTTCAGCATAACGGTTATAGATCTCTGCGAAAGCAGTTTGGTCATCTTCCTGCAAGAGATCTGCCAGCTGCAGATCGGTTAAAGAATGGTGTGCTGATATCATGTAAGGGTTATTGTCAAGTACACGGACGTTTATTCCCTGCAATCTTAACGAAATTCATTTTGTATATCACAATGTATTTTCAAAAGAATGTAATGGATTGATCATCAGGTATAAGTACATTTGGAAAGTGCTCAGCCCGGATTCCTGTAGTTTACGAGGTTTGGCATCTGTAATGGTTTAAATCGTTTTGATGGTTATGATTTTTAAAAAGCTCAAGAGGTCTTATTTATTTCTATTATTCAGTCTGGTTAGTTTGTATGTAAATGCTCAACAAAACGGCAATACCATTTTGGTGAAGATAGATCTAACCAAAAAAGCCCAGGTTATTGAGAATATTGGTGCAGCAGGCTGCTGGTTTTCTGAAGGGATAGGCAGATATTGGCCAGATGAGAAAAAGGAAAGAATAGCGCAATTGCTTTTTAGCCGCAAGTTTGACCGGGATGGAAATTTAGAAGGCATAGGTTTATCGGCCTGGCGTTTTAATATTGGTGCTGGCACAACTGAGCAAGGAGATAGCAGCGGTATTAAGGACTTTAGGAAAAGAACAGAATCTTTCCTTAACAAAGATGGAAGTTACGATTGGACGAAGCAGGCAGGTTATCAGTTCTTTTTAAAGAAAGCAAAAGACTACGGTGTAGAAACGCTTATCGCCTTTTCAAATTCGCCTCCGGTTCAGTTTACAAAGAATGGTTTAGGTTATAAAACAGAAAAGGATTATGTATCAAATCTTCGTGAAGATGCTTATGATGCCTATGCCGAATTTCTGGCTGGAGTGATTAAGCATTTTGATCAGCAGGGATTACATTTTAACTATATAAGTCCCGTTAATGAACCCCAATGGGATTGGTCCCGTAAATATAAAGAGGCAGATCAGGAAGGCTCATCCTGGACCAATCCTGAAATTTATAAAATAACCAGTGCTTTAAATACGACCCTGACTAAAGCCGGGTTGAATAGTAAGATATTGATTACAGAAGCGGGGATGCTTAATTACCTGTATGCAGGATCAGGTAAGGCAACAAGACAGATCCAAAGTTTTTTTGACAGAAACAGCCCTTTATATGTTGGTAATTTAGCACATGTGCCTAAAACAATTGCTGGTCATAGTTATTTTACGGAATCAAATGATGATGTGTTAATAAGTACCCGGAAGCATCTGGCTGATACCGCAAAAACATATGAGGTTAACTATTGGCAATCGGAGTATTCTATGCTGGATAATGGATTTAGAGAGGGTACTACCGGAGATCGGAGTAATATGGATTGTGCCTTATTTTTATCTAAAGTGATCCATACAGATTTGACGGTGGGTAATGCAACAGCCTGGCAGTTTTGGAATTCATATGAACCAGGAAGCGCAGCTGTAAATACCAGGTATTATTTAATAGCACTCCAGCCTGAGCCCGGTTTTAAAGATGGTAAATTTGCTGTAACTAAAAATTTGTGGGCTTTAGGTCATTACAGCAGGTTTATAAGACCTGGAATGACAAGGGTTTTAACAGAAACATTAACTGCCAATTCCGGATTGAATAAGGACTTGCTCTTATCTGCATACAAAGATAAAAATGATAGAACGGTAGTTGTATGTACCAATTATGGCAAGATAAACATAGAACTGAAGCTGGATATTAAAAATTCGGCAAAGAAATATAGATCTATATTGAGTTATCTAACTACTGATGCTGTTGATATGGATATGAAACGACAATCTGTAAAGAAATTATCGGAGCTAATTGCACTTCCTGGAAGATCTATGCTAACAATTGTAGTAGATTAATAAATGTAATTCTTTGATGTTATGTTTTTTATTGTGATGTTCGGCAAAACAGCCATTCTTAGCTTGGTTTTATTTCAAATAATAAAGATTCAGGAGAAATAAAGTTTCGAAAAAGGTTAAATTTAGAGAAGCTAGTGCTTTGGTTGTAACAAGATAGCGAGACTCATTTATTTTGCCGTTCAATTCTTTACAAATGTTATATTTGATAGTTCACAATCTTATATTTTCCGGGGAATTTTATGAAACCATGCATTTGCACTAGAGAAATGGCGGAAGCGGCTAATCGTTGTTTCGAGCGGGAAGTTTACCAATTTTTGCGTGCATGGGTTTTAAGTCATGAGGACACTATATTGCTCCAATTTGAGCAAACATTGGATGCGTACTTAGCAAATGATGCGTTGCGGGATTTCTTTATTAATACAGAGTATCCAATCGTGATGTTGTTAAAGAATCGTTTCATTGCCTGCCATCTGGGCAGGCGAGTTGGAAGTGTTTATTTTGACCCAATAAGCGGAGATCCTTTGTTGGCTCATACAGAGCAACGGATCTATAATCTTGCCCGTCGGATGGATAGCGAACAAATGCATGTTCCATTCCGCTCAATTCATCCCAATAAGCAAACTGATGCAGGCGATACTGCGGATATCAACACTTATCCCATCGAATCAGAAGAGATTCGTTACAACAGTGGTAATCATTTTACCAGTCGCCCGGCAAATGACAATGTATTTGATGAAAACAGCAAGCGCTGCACGGCAAAATCAGAAGGTAATCTGCATGTGCTTTTCAAGCATGGCTTTCTGGAAGACCGGTTGCAAGATGTCAAAGAGCTTACCGCAACAATGCATGAGGCAGGAGCGGTTCAGCTCCAGTTCTTTGTGATCTACAGCAGACACTCGTTGAAAGAAGGTCATTTTGGGACATCCCTTGTAATCATGGACCCTGCAAATCCTGACTTTCCAAGGCGTGTTATGGTTTGTGATACCTTGCTTAAACAGCTGCCGCAGCATCCGCGCTGGTGGAATCATTTTATTTCGGAATATTCCAATGTATTTGGCGATGCGATAGTTGAGATCATTGAAGATCTTTCGCACCCGCTGCAGAAGGTGAACATCAAAGGTGATGATCCTTATCGTCACGATTGGGATTGCCCTTATTATGCAGCCAGCATGGCAGATGCGCTAGCCGAGTTGGTGAAAAACAATCCGGAACTTACATTAAATGGAAGTGTATCTGAAGTTCATGACGCAATGAAAGAAATCATGCCTGATTATTATCAACTGGATCTTGCCATTAAAGACAGACCTGCAATTCAACAGGTCAATCGATTAAAGCGATGGAAAAGCGGCCGGGAACTGATTAAAGACCTGGTTGTTGAAATTAGCCGCAAATCATCTTATGAACTTTAACAAACTAATAATAGGAAGTATTTAAGTTGATATTTAGTTTTTCTGCACTTTCTATTGGGGAATAATCAGACAAGATTAATGCTTCTCCCTTTTTAATACAGACATCGTGCTCAAAATGAACGGATGGCAGTCCATCAACAGTCCTTACGGCCCATCCATCATCATCAAAGAATACATCTTTCTTGCCCATATTGATCATTGGTTCAATAGCAATGACGAGATTCTCCCTTAATAACATACCAGACCCTTTTCTTCCATAATTAGGAACCTGCGGATCTTCGTGCATATCTTTTCCAAGTCCGTGCCCTACCAAATCCCTTACTACGCCAAAACCCTGGTTCTCATTATGAACCTGAATGGCATATCCGATGTCTCCAATTCTCTTTCCCACAACAGCTTCTTTGATTCCTAGAAATAAGGAGTCTTTCGTGGTTTTTACGAGGTTCAGGATTTCCTTTGATACCTCGCCTATGATAAAAGTATATGCGTGGTCTCCATGGAAGCCATTTTTTATGGTACCAACATCAACAGAAATGATATCTCCATCTCTTAGTTCTTCTTTGGATGGAAAACCATGAACAACTACATCATTTACTGAAGTGATAATGTGGTGCGGGAAACCATTAAAGTTATAAAAAGAGGGTACTGCCTGGTTGTCAAGAATAAACTCATTGGCTAGCTTATCTATTGCGAGGGTTGTCATGCCAGGCTTTAAAACTTTTGCCACTTCGGCAAGGGTATGGCTCACTAAAAGTGCACTGATTTTCATCAGCTCTACTTCTTCATTGGTTTTGTATAGAATCATTAATGCAAATTTAGCACATGAAGTGTTACAAAAGTTGGTTTTTTTAAAATATTACCAGATCATGAAGCATCAACAGACGTATGGCCGGGGAGTTGGTATAATTTAACAGGCTTCTGCAAAAATACATATTGCAATAGGTGTGTGGAAGAGGAACAAAATTAGCCTTTTGCAGAGGTCTTTAAAAAGGAAAACGGGAATGATCCGAAGACCACTCCCGTTTAAATTAACGCTCTCAAGGACAAATGTATAATTAATAAATGAATGATTTGTCATTTTGTTATAATATTTCTTAGAGCTATTGTGTTTAAGAAATCATGTGATGAAAGTATTCCGGTTTTCTATTTCATATCTGCTCTTAAATCAGCTTCATAAATATTCCCTAACTGGTCGGAAGCTAAAATTATCCACGGACCATTTTTAGGGAATTTATCTTTTGAACTGGTAATGTCGTTAATTCTCAATGTGTTCTTTTCTGCATTAATTTCAGGTTTAATTACCGTTTTAATGTCCATAATCACATTCTTATTATTGAGATTGACCCGTGCAAATTTGATTACACCCAGGTTTGAATCTTTTGCATTATATTCTGTATAGCCAATGAAAACTACATCGGTATCAGGAGTAGTAAGTACGGCCGGCCGGCTGGGTTTCTTAATGGAATCCAGATTGGCAAAAGGATAGTTTTTCCATTTGCCATCAATATGACGAACTCTAAGCACAAGCTGCGGTTTGCCAATTTCATCGACACTATTTTTTGTAGCCAACCACAATGTGCCGTCCGGAGATACAGATGAACGCAAATGATCATCGGCCGTATGGTTGCCCTGTTCAATGATCTCGACTGCATTCCAGTCTGTCCGGTTATCTTCATGAAATCTAAATTTAACAGCGTCCTGATTTTGATCTGTCCAGATTAAACCTATTCCTCCAGGTAAAATGGTTAATGTGGATATATCATCTTTGTTAATACCGTTGCCAAGTTCTACTGCTTCATTCCAATGATTGCCATCAACAGATTTCCATACATATACTTGATCTCCAACATCGGCCGCAACCCACCAGCAACCTGTTTTATCCTGAACAATGGTTGCCGTTTCTATGTCATTATCTGCAGACTTTGGAGCTGATAATTTACCCATTACTTTTACCTGCCACGATTTCTTATCCTTTTTTAATTGATAGACAGATAAATAATTAGATGCTACCCCTACAGCCATTACTTCATGATCATTTGCCCAAACATCAACCCTTCCAGGGTATCCGGTTAAATGTTTGCTGACCAACGGATCTTCAATCCATCCTTTTGATGTACGCTGCCATAACGAGGGGCCGCTGGATTTTGGCAGCAGTGCCCACCAGCTGCCATCCATAAACCATAGTTTGGATTGTGGTTTGTCTGCCGTTGCCCCGGCAACATCAACTTTGATCACGGGTTTAGCATGCTGTGCTTTTGAAAAATTAACCGTTAGCAGCAGAGCAAAACAAAGAATAAACGGCTTAAATATGAATCTTCTCATTATTGATATCCCGGGTTTTGTTTAATATTGTCAGGGTTAACATCTATCTGGCTCAATGGAATTGGCAATAACAATTGTTCTGCAACTAAACCGGTTTTAATTTTAGGCCCTAAAATGGCAATGGCTTTACCCGTTCTTAACAGGTCAAACCACCGGTGACCTTCAAATGCGAACTCAACCCTTCTTTCTTTTTCTATTGCTGTTCTAAATTCTTCCTGAGAGTTGATTGCCAAAAGCGGGTTTGCATTGCTAAATGTTTTTTCGGGCAACCCTGCTCTTTTTCTTATGGCATTTAGTTGTTTAAAAGCTTCACCATCTGTTGTAAATGAAATTTCATTTAATGACTCTGCATACATCAACAATACATCAGCATAGCGTAGAACCGGCCAGTTATCATCTGCACCACCACCCTTAACAGGCATGTCATGGAATTTATAGGTGTATCTGCCTTCTAATCCCCTAACCACAGTGCCGTCCTTTTTAGTATAGTTTTCTTTTAGAGAAGCATTTTTACGAAGATCAGTCGCTTCATACGCATTGATCAAGTCTTCCCTCGGAATGTTATATCCTCCAGCGGTGCTTGAATAGGGTAGATTTGGAAATAGATACGGTGTATACCGCTCTGTAAACTGAGAACCTGTTGATGCCGTTAAATTCGTTTTAAACTGAACCTCAAAAATAGATTCTTTATGGTTTTTAGCATCGGCATTCCACAGGCTACTATAATCGGGCAAAATATCATATTGTTTAGAGCTGATCACTTTTTCTAAACTGGTTTTTGCATTCTGGTAATCGTGTAAGGTTAAATAAACTTTTCCCAATAATGCATTTGCAGCTCCCTGCGTTGCCCGGCCTTCTTCACCCTTAACTGTCAAAGGTAATGCAGGTGCAGCGTTTAATAAATCCTCAATAATTTGATTGTAAACTGTTTTAACATCAGTTCTGCCATAGGTATATGATTCTTCAATGGTTTGAATGCTTTTCGTTACTAAAGGCACATTGCCAAATACCCGAACCAGGTTAAAGTAATACAGCGCTCTCAAAAACTGCGATTCTGCAGTAATTCTATTTTTGCTGTTTTGAGAAATACCGGCGTCATTAATTCTTGACAAAATTGTATTTGCACGGCGTATACCTACATAATGATCTTTCCAAATGCTTTCTACAATTTCACTGGTTTGCTGTACCTGAAATTGAGAAAGTTCATAAAAGGCAAAGCGTGAACTTGCAGTTGATCCCATCTCTGTATTGTCTGAACGCAAATCGCCAACCAACTGCATATAATCGTTATAGATCCCATTGGACTTCAATGAAGAATAGGCTCCATAAATCGCATTGGTAAAATCATCTTCAGTTTTGTAGAAATTCTCTTCATTTGCGTTAGAGATCGGATTTAACGCAATAAAATCTTTTTTACATCCGGCTAAGGCCAATATGAAGAAAGAAAAATATATGGATTTTAAAATGTTTTTCATGAGCTTAAAAAGTAATGTTTAGACCTAGTGAATACGTTTTTGATAAGGGATAATTGAAATAATCAACTCCTGGTGTGAGGGCATTGTGATAAGAACTAACCTCTGGGTTATAGCCTAAGTAATTCTTATTGGTAAATGTGAAAGGATTCTGTGCAGCGGCATAGATTCTTGCCGCAGACAGGCCTAATTTCTTTGTAAGCGATGATGTGAAATTATAACCCAGGGTGATGTTCCTGACGCGTAAAAACGAACCGTCCTGCATGTAGAAACTGGATGCATCCCTGCGTACACCCCTAACATCTGTAATGGCTTTAAATACACTGCCGTTACCAGGTTGTTCTGCTGATCTCCAGCGGTCTCTGGCAATCCCCAGGTTGTTGGTTCTGCCTGTCATTGACATAGATTGTCTCATGCCTAAATTCATAATGTCTGCTCCCTGAACGCCCTGGATCATTATACCCAAATCAAAACTACCATAGGAGAAATTGTTGTTTACCCCATAAATGAAATCTGGCTGATTATTTCCCAGGATGGTACGGTCATCAGACGTAATCTTACCATCACCGTTAACATCTCTAACCATTGGATCGCCTGGCGCATCGGTACTTATATGCGGGTGATCGTTAACTTCCTGAACGGTATTGTATACGCCATCAAATATGTACCCTAAAAAGTTTCCAATGGGTTTACCAATCTCTGTAATGTGTGACACGCCATTGGAGGAAGAAATGATCGGATCGCCCTTCGGACCTAATGCCAGTACGATATTTCTGTTTGTAGAAATGTTCAATTCTGTATTCCAGCTAAATTTGCCTGTTGTGTTTTTCGTGTTTAATGAGATCTCTAATCCTCTGTTCCTAACTTTTCCAATATTCTGTAATGAATTGCTTACCCCCAAAATACTCGGTACCGACACGTTTAACAGCAAGTTATTGTTGACGCGCTGATAAGCATCAACGACTAAATTAATTCTGTTTTTTAATAGTCCAATGTCTACCCCAATATCAAATTGCTCCGATCTTTCCCAGCTCAAATTCTTATTGGAGAGGGTAGCGGGTGATATACCTGACACTAAGTTGCCACCAATGATATAATCGCTATAGGAAAGTAAGCCAATAGATCCATAATTCGAGATTTCGTTATTTCCCGATAATCCGAAACTTGAACGGAGCTTTAAGAAATTGATCCATGAAACATCAAAGAACTCTTCGTTTGACAGCATCCAGCCAACAGAAAGGGAAGGGAATATGCCCCAGCGTTTGTTGTCTCCAAAGCGGGACGACCCATCTGTTCTGATGGTGGCAGAAGCAAAGTAGCGGTCTCCATAATTGTAATTTGCCCGTGCTAAGTAAGACAGTAATGACCATTCAGACCTGGAAGTACTTGCGCCTGTAATTTGACCAGCGTTTAAAGTAGGTACTAAATTATTTGGAAAGTTTGTTGCGGTGATGCCCGCACCTTCAATACTTGCTTTTTGAGCTGTAAAACCGCCAAGGGTTTCAAAATTATGGTTATTTCCAAGTTTAAAATTATAGTTGATCGTATTTTCTGACAACCAGTTTAAATCAGACAAGCTTTCATAACTTCCACTTGGAATGGTTGTGCCGGAAACATGGTTGGGATTATTTGGTACATTATACTTGTACCCATTAATGAACGTATTGTTTTGGCTTAAGTTGTAATCAATTCCAATCATCGATTTGACACTTAATCCTTTTGCAAGTTTAAGCTGGGCGGATAGATTAGCTATGGTTCTAAATTGTTTGGTCTTGTCGTTGTACTCGTTAATGAACTCGAGTGGGTTTGGTACCTCTGATACCCCATAGCCAAAGCCTCTGAATGATGGATAGCTGCCGTCTGCATTTTGACCGCCAAATATTCCGGGGAAGTTAATCATAGATCCAATAATCCCGTTTCCGAACTGGCCTTCGTCCTGTGCGTTTTTTTGATTAACTATTGTGGTATTAATAGATCCGCTTACATTTAAGTTTTTATAAGGCTGTGCGTCTATATTTGTCCTTAGTGAGTATCTTTTAAAATCTGAGTTCCTGATAATTCCATCCTGACCATAGTAACCTCCAGACACCAGGTATCTTAATGTGTTAGAGCCGCCAGAAACAGAGAGCTGATGATCGCGCACTGGCGCGATGTCAAATATCTCATCCTGCCAATTGGTAATTACCCAGCTGTCCTTATCCGTAAAAAACGGTGAGATCTGGTATAGGGGAGACCGGAGCGAGTTTGGATCATCACGTTTACCACCGAGATATTCCCATGCATTATTTCTGGATTCAATCGCAAAATCTATAAATTCATCCGGTGAAAGCAGGTCTAGTTTTTTGGAGATTTGCTGGATCCCAAAATAAGAGCTTAACGTAAGGTTTGTTCTTTCCTGTTCTCCTCTTTTAGTAGTTACAATGATTACGCCGTTTGCTCCTCTGGATCCATAAATTGATGTTGACGAAGCGTCTTTTAAAACACTGACCGACTCAATATCCCCCATATTGAAATTACTTAAAGCTTCCTTTCCAAGCGGAAAACCATCAACAACGTATAAGGGCTCATTGCCGGCAGTGATAGATCCTGTTCCCCGAATCCGGATAGAAGGTGCAGCACCTGGTACACCTGTGATCTGGCTAATTTGAACGCCTGGAAGTTTACCTGCCATCGCCTCGGTAAAAGTACCTACCTGCGATTTCTGGATCTCCTTGCCGCTTATGGTTGCTATGGACCCTGTGATCTGTTCTTTTAGCTGGGTGCCATAACCAACTACCACTACATTGTCCAGGCTATTTTCATCAGCTTTCATCCGGATATTGGATAGTGCATTCGAATGAACCAATTTCTCCACAGTAATAAATCCGATATAACTGAATGTCAGGGTTTCCTGGATATTATCGGTAGTTAAACTAAATTCTCCCTCCGTATTGGTACTTGTAACCATTGACTTGCCTTTAACCTTAACCGTTACACCAGGTAAGGGCTTTTGCAGCTCGTCAACAACTGTCCCTTTCAAGGTATTTCTAATGGCTTTGGTCTTTTGTATTAATATTTTATTGCCATCAAGTTCATAGGTTAAGCTATGAGCTGTTAACAATTGGTTTAAGGCATTCTGCAATGGTATTTCCTCCATATTAACATTTACCTTTTTATTGAGTTCTTCTAAATCTGCATATAGAAATACAACATTGGTTTGCTTATTTAACTGACTAAAAGCTTCTTTAAGCTTCTGGTCTTTTAAATTAACATGAACCAGGTTTTTCAGAAAGCTTTGCCCGAAGCTTTGTTTTGCAGTACCAAGCCATAAAAAAATGGCAAAGAATATTATTGATTTTGATCGTTTCATAAATTAATTAAAAATGTTTTTTCGATTGATTTTTTTGATTCATTATCATTTGCTTTGGATATAGATCGTTTTGCCGTTTATGGTATATTTTGCATGAATTAACTTACATAGCGTTTTAATAATGTACTCTGGCTGATCGTCGAGCCTAAACTCGCCAGAGATCCTTCTGGAATTCAGTTTCTTTGAGATTACCTGCATATTCAGTCCATAAGATTCTTTCAGTATTTCTTTAACCTCATCCATTGACGTATCGTCAAATATTAACTTGCCTGTAGTCCAGGCTTTCTGATCAATAGAAGATTCTTTATTTTGGGTTTTTGCGTGATGCGAAAGCAGATCGTACTGTAAGGTTTGGTTTGGCGTTAAAATAACGCCACCTGTTCTTTTACCAGGTGCTTTAACAGTTACCCATACCTTACCGGTTAAAAGCGTGATTTTCGAAAACCTGGAAGCCGGGTAGGCACGGACATTAAATGTGGTGCCCAATACTTTGGTAGTTAAAGGCCCTGCAGCTACAAAAAAGGGTTTTTGAGGATCATGTGTTACTTCAAAATAAGCCTCGCCACTTAATTTTACGGATCTGTTTTTTTCAGAGTAGGATGCTGCAATTTCTAATGTTGAATTTGCATTTAGCCAAACTACCGAACTGTCTCTTAACAGGATCTTTTTAGTTTGGCCTGGTAACGTCTTAAAAATAACGGCAGTCTGGCCCGAATGATCTTTTGGTTTTAAAAGGAAGAATAGCGATACCGTACTTATAAGGAGGATGCTGCAGGCAACCCGTAAAGTTTGCCAGCTGTACCATCCCTTACGATGGTTGGAAGTCTGGATCTTACTTAGGATGCGCTGGCCGGTTTCATACTCGATCGAGCTGTTTTCAATGCCAGGTACAATTCCGGAATGATCCCGGTCAAATGAATGATACCAAATGTCTACGATATACCGCTCTGCTTTACTGGCAGATTCATCCAGGTACCGTTTTAATAATTGTTTAAATTGTTGTGTTTTCACTATTTCGCTTTTACACAGAGATAGTGACCTGACCAGGCATAAAGTACTTCAAGAAATGGTTATGTAATTGTTAAAGTTGCGTTAACTACTACGGGCTGGATTTATTTTTCCAACATAAGGGCTGCCAGCAGCATATAGAATGATCCTTTAATATCGGGATCGGTTTTGATGAGGGCAATTCTTAATCTTTTTAATCCGTCGCTGATGTTGTTTTTTACAGATTGTTCTGCCAGTCCCAATGCATCAGCGATTTCTTTGATGGTATATTCTTCTGCCCTCAATAAGAATATATCTTTCATGTTTTTTGGAAAAGTGTGTATGGTTTGAGAAATGGTTCGCTCCAGATCATTATGCGACAGTACATCAAGGATCGTACTTTCAATTTCCGTCATGCGGTATATCAAATGTTCAATAGCAGTTTTATGCAGATTGCCCCTGCTGAATAATCTAATGATCCGATATTTGACGGATCCTTGCAGATAGCTTTTTAATGAGGTGTCTATTTCGATCTGATGCCTTTTGTCCCAAAAGTCTGTAAAGACATCCTGTACCAGGTCTTCAGCTTCATTTTGATCTTTTAAACGATAATAGGAAAGCTTATAGAGATCTTTCCAATAGGCATTGAATATAGTTTGAAAAGCCTGTACATTATCGTCTTGCAATTCCTTTATTAAGCGCTTGTCACCTTCTAAACCATGTACCTGCATTTCAATGCAAAGTTATTTGGACTGTGTTGTCCGAATATTACAGCAAGGTTAAGTTTAAGGTGTTGTATTTAAATGGTCGGATTAATAAGGCAAGCGGAAAAGCAAGTCTACTTTATCGTTTTCTCTTTTAAGATATTTTTCATGAGCTAACCTGGCGTCGGCACTTGTCAGACTGGATTGAAGTAACTTATCCTTTTCTAAATTAATGGCCGCAAAAAATTGTTTTATTTGAGGGGTAGCTTCAAAATAAAGAATATGGGATACCGGGATATTATCAATTCGTTTGTAATAAATGTTGTTACAGCTCAGCTGTTTTAATATTTCGTAGCAATTGGCATGTTTAGGTGAATTTGCCAGGTGGATCCGATAAATGTTGTCATTGATCTTTTCTCCGTTTCTAAAGTAAACGCCCAAAAGAAAGGAGAGTTTATTTTCGGTACTGGAATAGAGCAAACTGTCAATCAAATGATCGCCATCATAATAGGCATTCATTTTTTTGGACATTATTTCAGAAAAATATATACCGTATTTTTTATTCAGCGCCGTATTAAAATCCTTCTTCAAGATGCTGTCTATAAAATTTACCAGTGGTTTTTCTCCCTCATGATAGCTGTCAAACTGATTCACCTCGGTGGTATTCCGTTTTCTGCTGATGTAGTCGTTTAGCGTTCCTAAAAGGAATAACTCACTATTCATTTTTACTTCAGTAGCTCCGGCTTTTCTCTCTGTATTCAGATTTGCCTGAATGGTTTGTGAAAATGAATTCAAAGCGGGTACTGTCATTAATAGCACGAACGGGAGTAGATTCCTGGTTTTCATAAGCGTTATGTTCAATGTTATAAATGGTTTAGACAGTGTAAGGTATGAAAATTCAATTAATAAATATATTGATTTACAATAATTTATCGGGTGTAATGGGAAGGCTTCTGATCCGTTTGCCTGTTGCATTGAAAACCGCATTGGCAATGGCTGCAGCAACGCCAACTATACCCACTTCACCGATGCCCTTTATGCCGAGTTTATTTGGAATAAAGTCTTCTTCGTTGATGAACATGGCATCCAGCTTACCAACATCCAGGTTACTGGGTACATGGTAATCTCCAAAGGAACGCGTTGCGAAGTTTCCATATCTTGGGTCTATTATTGATTCTTCAGACAAAGCCATACCTATACCCCAAATGTTACCGCCAATGATCTGCGAGCGTGCGGTTTTTGGATTCAGGATCTTACCTGCACCGGTAGCAGCGAGGAAGCGGGTAACTTTTACCATTCCGGTAGCGATGTTGACTTTTACTTCGGCAAAATTCGCATTAAAGCTGTGTGTAGAATACTGATCTGTATTTGACGGGGCTTTGGCATCTGCACGGGTTTGAAAGTCTAAGGTCTGCTCTGAGATCATCATCTGCCTTGCAGTGGGACGTACAAAAAACTGTTTGTCTGATTTGGCAATCAGCTCATTGGTAATTTTTATACAGGCATCATTTACTGCATTGGCAAAGCTGGCCGCACCAACGGAGCCTACAGATCCTGCTGCGGGCGGTAAGTCGGAGTCGCCAATGTTTACGGTAATATTTCCAATCGGCAGGTCTAATCCATCGGCCGCTACCTGTGCCAGAATGGTGTTTGTTCCTGTACCCAGATCTGATGCAGCGAGTTCTATGGTTGCTGTAACCTGGCTTCCTGACCGTTTTAATTTGATAATTGCCGAACTATCCCGCTGCCGGGCAGGGTAAGTGCCGCAAGCCACGCCATATCCAATCAGGTAGTTGCCTGCTTTAGTTTGTCCGGGTATGGCATTCCTTTTCTCCCAGCCAAATGCTTTGGCTCCTTCCTGTAAGCATTGTACTGTTTTTCTGGACGACCACGGCTTTCCATTTGAGGGGTCCTTTTCCGGTTCATTTTTTATACGCAGTTCAATGGGATCGATTCCCAGCTTGTGTGCCAGCTCGTCCATTGCCGATTCCAGCGCAAAGCTTCCGGTTGATTTTCCTGGTCCCCTGGTATATGTTGGAAGGATTACATTCATGGGAACCACCCGGTAGCTGATCAATGAATTTGGCGCGTCATACATGATCTTTGTACAGTCGCCACAAGGTTCAATATATTCACTGTCAATAGCAGAGTGGGTAGTAGTCTCGTGACTGATTGAAATAAGCTTGCCTTCTTTTGTAGCACCAAGACTTACTTTTTGAATGTTTCTTTGCCGCAAGCCTACAGAATTAAACATCTGCTGACGGGTTAAGGCTAATTTTACCGGCCTGCCGGTAACTTTTGCCGCTACCGCGGTAAGTACCAGGTTTGCCCATTGTCCGCCTTTTGAACCAAACCCTCCGCCAATATATGGGGAAACGATCCGTACATTTTCTGGTTTTAAGTTAAGCGTTGCTGCTGCGGATGATTGGGCACCATTGATGATTTGTGAGCCGTTGTAAAGAATTACATTTTCGCCTTCCCAAACTGCAATTGTAGAATGAGGCTCCATAGGATGATGGTGTTCAATTGGTGTTTCATAAGTTTCCTCAACTTTCACAGCAGCTTCGCCAAGTGCTTTTTTTGCATCGCCGCGGATCTGGTCTGCCAGTTCCTGTCCTTTAGGCTTTACTGCATCCTTTGCCAATTCATCAAAATCTATTTTTCCAGCTTTTTCCTCATAACTTACCTGAACCAGGCGAGCAGCATGGGTTGCCTGTTCAAATGTTTCGGCTACAACGATACCGATATGCTGACCATAGAAATGAATTTCAGATCCCTGAAGTAATGCGCCGCCGCGGAGACCACCCTTAATATTGAGCTTTGGCGTATTCTTGTGCGTGATTACCTTTAAAACTCCTGGTGATTTTTCTGCAGCAGCACTATCGATGGCGGTGATCTGACCTGAGGCTATGGTACTTTTAAAGAGAACGGCATAGGCCATATTCTTTGCCGGATAGTCTGTAGCATAGGTAGCTTTGCCGGTTACCTTTAATAAACCATCAATCCGGGTGATTGCTTTTCCAATGCTTTTATTCTTTTCTTCCATGGGTACTGTTGCGTTATGCCTTGTAGCCTGTTCCTTTAAATGCTTGTTCTAAAGCATAGACGATGGTTTTTTTACCCATCCCGATTTTAAACTTGTTGTGAGCCAATGGTCTGGCATCTTCCATTTCTGCGTCTGCTGCCATTTGGAAATTCTCTACTGTTGCCATCTTTCCACGCAGTATATTTTCTGCATGGGTTGCTCTCCATGGTTTATGGGCAACACCGCCCATAGCAATGCTTGCAGAAATTATTTTGCCACCAGCCAGTTCCAATCCAGCAGCGACAGATACCAATGCAAATGCATAAGAATTCCGGTCCCGGACTTTAATGTAAGCGGAGTTGGCCGCAAATTTATTTTTAGGAATTTCAATTGCTGTGATGAGTTCGCCGTGATCCAGGTTGTTGTCCTTTTCCGGATGATTACCTGGCAGCCGGTGAAAATCATGTATAGCTATTATGCGTGCTGTTCCGGAAGGCTGCATCACTTTAACCGATGCGTTTAATGCAGACAGGGCAACAGCCATATCTGACGGATAAACGGCAATGCAGCTGTCCGACCATCCAAATATGGCATGCATCCTGTTAATTCCCTGCATGGCTGAACATCCGGTTCCAGGCAGTCTTTTATTGCAGGGCATGGCTATATCATAAAAATAGGAGCAGCGGGTTCGTTGTAACAGATTGCCGCCATTGGTGGCCATATTGCGGATCTGTGCCGAAGCACCTGCCAATATGGCTTTGGTAAGTAACGGATAGTCTTTGCGGATCAATGGGTGGTTTGCGGCATCCGTATTTTTCCCGAGTCCGCCAATAGAAATCCCGACGACGTTATTGCCGGTAACCAATGGTCTAACTGCAGTAAGATCCAGCCGCCCTAAGTCAATCAATTCATCGGGACGCTCTACATCTTCTTTCATCAGATCGAGCAGGTTTGTTCCCCCTGCAAGAAATTTGGCATTCGGATTTTTAATTAAAAGATTGATGGCAGATGATGCATTGCTGGTATTGGTAAATTTAAATGGTCTCATATTCCTGATCTTAAATACTAACCTGCAAAAAGCCAGGTCTGTTCAACGTTCTTTCCGGTTTGGGCCTCTTTGATTGCGGCAACGATGTTGGGGTATGCACCACATCGGCAGATATTGCCAGACATGCGTTCTGCAATTTCTTCATCAGATAAGATAACGGACTGCTGATTTTGTCTAACATCTGCAGTAACAAAACTTGCCTGTCCTTCTTTAGCCTCTTTCATCAATGCTACTGCCGAACAGATTTGTCCGGGTGTGCAAAATCCGCATTGAAAGCCATCGTGTTTTAAAAAGGCAGCCTGCATTGGATTGAGCTCATTGTCTTTGGCTAACCCTTCTATTGTAATTACTGATTTACCCTCACAGGTAGCTGCCAACGTTAGACAGGAAAGTACCCTTTTACCATCAACGATGACTGTACAGGCACCACATTGTCCATGGTCGCAACCTTTTTTAGATCCGGTAAGATCCAGTCTTTCTCTCAAAGTGTCCAGTAAGGTTGCCCTGGAATCTATCAGAACCTTTTTTGCAGTATTGTTGACTTTAAAACTAACATTGATGCCATTTTCTATGGCTGCAGGAGCCAGGTCTGCAATGTCACCAATTTCGGCAGAACGTGCAAAAAGCTGCTCTGCACCAATCAGGTGACTGGCCAGTAATCCGGCCGATGCCAGTCCCATTAGTTTCATGAAGTGCCTGCGGTTCAGTCCCGAACTTATAATTTCATCAAGTTCTTCGGGCATCAGGTCGCCAAAGAGTTTCTTTTCTTCTTCGGTCAGTTTGGTCTTGTTTTCATTCATGCTTCAGGTCTTATAGGTTAAGCGTATATAAGCCATTGATTTGTAGCTGATAATCAGTACATAAATTTAAACAGAAGAACTAAGATATGGTTTCAATAAATCAAAAATGATACATTTCAGCTAAACTGGTTTGAGCCAATTACATCAGCGTATCAAAGTGGATGGGGAACTGATTAACCCGTTTGCCAGTGGCATGGAATATGGCATTGGCTATGGCAGGAGGCATAGCCGCCAAACCGATCTCGCCAACACCTTTGGTGCCCAGCTCATTCACAATGTCGTCTTTTTCTTCTACAAAGATCACCTGCAAATCGTGGATATCTGCGTGTACCGGAATGTGGTATTCAGCAATATTCATGTTCATATATTTTCCAAACCGGTGATCGGTGATGCTTTCTTCACGTAAGGCCTTACTGATGCTCCATATCATACCGCCCAGAATTTGACTTCTTGCAGTTTTAGGATTGATGATCTTTCCGGCTGCCACTGCGGTAACGGCCCTTGTCACGTTGATAATGCCCAGTTCTTCATCCACTTCCACTTCTACAAACGCAGCACTGTGTGCTGCGCGGGAGTATTTTTTTAGCTTAAAGACCTTAGGCATCGCAAAGTTAACCGACTTGATCACCTTGTGGCCATTTGCAGCAATGATGTCACTATACGAGATAAAGACAGCGGGATTGTCAATGCTGATCATTTTGCGGTCTGCGAATATAACTTCGTCAATTTTAACTCTTTTAAACGGACTGTTGCCGATGCTTTTGGCTTTTTTTAGAATCTTTTTCTTTAGCGCATTGCAGGCGGCCTTGATGGCAGAACCCACGGATGAAACCGTAAAGGAGCCACCTTGTATTGGAGCAAATGCCATTTTGCTATCGCCATAAGTAAAAGTAACATCATCCATGTGCAGTCCCATCTCATCTGCGGCAATCTGTGACATTACGGTTAGCGTACCAGTTCCAATGTCTGTAACTGCGCTGTTTACGTGTAACTTTCCTTCTGTAGTAATGGTTGCCGATGCACGTGCAGGCAATTGCATGGCTTCCCATATTCCTGTCGCCATGCCGTAACCAACCAGTTTATTTCCCCTGCGCATGCTGCGCGGCTCAGGATTTCGCTTGTTCCAGCCAAACTGTTCAGCACCCTGCAGGTAACACTGCCTCAGTTCTTTGCTGGAATAAGGCCTGCCAACGCTTTCATCCTGCTCTGCATAATTGATTAGTCTGAATTCTAGCGGGTCTATTTTCATCTGGTAAGCGAGGTCGTCCATTGTGCTTTCTATGGCATGCAGTCCGGTGCTGCCGCCTGGCGCACGCATATCCAGCGGACTAAACACATCCAGCGGCACGAGGTTGTACTTAAATAACGTATTCTTTGCAGGATACAGCATGTGTGACCAGTTGACTACCACTTCTGTATAATCTTCAAACCTGGACGTTTCTGCAATGGCTTCGTGGTTCAATGCATTGACCTTTCCATCGGCCGAAGCCCCGAAACGGGTAAACTGTACAGTGGGAGGGCGGTGTCCAAAGGTAAACATCTGATGCCTGTCCAGCGTAACGCGTACATTTCTCTTTAACTCCAATGCGGCCAAAACAGAGAAGAAAAGCTGGTATTGCGGACGCAAGCCTGAACCAAAAGCACCACCCACGTATGGAGAAATTACCCGGACATCTTTAAAATGCAGTCCGAATACATTGGCTACATAGAGCTGGCAGTTTACTGTGCCCTGTGTTTTATCATATATTGTTACCTTTCCCTTACCTTTGTATACAGTTGTTGTAGTAAAAAGTTCAATGGGATTATGGTGTTCTGTTCCATGTACAAACTTACCTGATGCCTGAAAAGGGGAGTTCTCATATGCTTTTTCAAAATTGCCAACAGGTTTTGGCGGCGGTGGTTTTAAAAACGTTGCCAGTCCGCCTTTTGGGGCCCTGGCTTCTGTAATATTGGCAATCAGATCGGTTTTGAAGTCTTCCTGTTCATAGGTTATTTCTACAAGTGTGGCCGCATAGCGTGCAAGTTCAAAGCTTTCGGCGACAAGCAGTGCAATGGGTTGGCCATTGTATTTTATCTTATGATCTGCCAAAGGCTGAAACGGACTTCCCGGAGGTGCATCCATATCGGCGTACTGCATGCTGAACCAGGCTAATGAAGGCCTGTTCTTATGGTGAAAGACTTTAACAACACCGGGAATAGCTTCTGCCTTTTCTGTATTGATACTAATTATTTTGCCTTTGGTAATGGTGCTGTTGATCACATAACCATAAAGCAGGTCAGAAACATTGAACTCCCCAGCATACCTGGCAGCTCCGGTAACCTTTTCATAACCTTCCAGTCTGCTGATGGACTGTCCAACGGCAGGTTGTTCTGGTTTATAATTTTTTTCCATTGTACTCATAATATCGGTGGTTATAAAGAGGGTTGGGCACCCGGTTGCTGTGTATCCGGATCCAGGGCCATCATGCAGTTCCTGACAATGGCGCGCTTAGCCAGCTCGATCTTAAAGGCATTGAATTCGAAAGACTTTGCTCCCTGAAGGATGAGGTCTGCCGCTGCTTCAAAATTGGTTTTACTGGCCTGTTTACCTTTTAAAAAATCTTCTGCTTCCTGTACCCGCCATGGTTTATGGGCAAGGCCGCCCAGGGCAATCCGGGCTTCTTTGATCAGACCGTGTTCCAGATCAAGTGCGGTAGCTACAGAAACCAGCGCGAATGCATAGGAATTTCTATCCCTCAATTTCAGGTAACTGTAACTGCTGGAAAAACCTTTTTCAGGCAGATCAATGCTGCTGATGAGTTCATTGTCCATCAGGTTATTATCGATATGAGGTGTATTACCAGGTAAACGGTGGAAATCTGCAAAAGGGAGTTGTCTTGTTCCTTCGGGACCAACAATGTTCACTACCGCATCCAGTGCAGCAAGTGCCACGCACATGTCTGATGGAAATACGGCGATGCAGTGTTCACTGGTACCCATAATGGCCATGGTTCTGTTGTAACCATTAATTGCCGAACAACCTGTTCCCGGCTCTCTTTTATTGCAGGGCGTATTGATGTCATAAAAATAATAACAGCGTGTGCGTTGTAAAAGATTACCACCATTTGTAGCCATGTTACGGATCTGTGCGGATGCTCCCGCAAGAATTGCCCTGTTCAGCAGCGGATAACGCGATTCTACTAATGGGTGGTAAGCGGTATCGGCATTGGTTGCAAAAGCACCAAGACGGAGCCGGCCATCAGGTAGTTCTTCGATAGTTTGGTGTTCAGAAATAGGGTTAATATCTACCAATTCGTCTGCTGTAGTGATGAAATATTTCATCAGGTCGATCAGGTTGGTGCCGCCGGCAATAACCCGGTGTCCTTTGCCGAGGCTTACATTGGCAAGGGCTTCGTCCATCGAATAAACCCTGGTATAATTGAAATCATTCATTTGTTAATCCCTCCTGAACTTCCATGATCGCATCAATGATATTGGTATTGGCTCCACAGCGGCATAAGTTTCCGCTCATCAGCTCTTTAACTTCGGTACGTGTTTTTGCTTTTCCTTCAGCAATCATTCCAATTGCACTACAGATTTGTCCGGGCGTACAGTAGCCGCACTGGAATGCATCATGATCAATAAATGCTTTTTGCAGCGGATGAAGTTCGCCGTCTTTGCCAATACCTTCAATAGTTGTAATGCTGGCACCATCCTTCATCACTGCCAGTGTAAGGCAGCTGAGGATTCTTTTGCCGTCAACAATGACTGTACAGGCACCGCATTGTCCATGGTCGCAGCCTTTTTTTGTACCAGTTAGGTCCAGATGTTCCCTAAGGCAATCCAGCAGGCTAACCCATGGCTTTACTTCCAGAGTTTTTACCTCGCCATTTATGGTAAGGCTCAATTTTTTCTTATGGCTGATCACTGGTGTACTTATGTTTTCTGTAATCATAGCGGTGTCTGTTTATAAAGGTGATTTATGGTTTCGCCGATCCCGGTTTAGGGGATTTTGGAATATACCATGGATAAAAATAATGGTATTTTTCATGATAGCAGGTTTGTTTTATAACCAACTGGCGTTGTGATTGTTTAAATAAATTCATTGTTTTAGCCGCTTCCTTATTGAAACCTTAAAATTTATTCCTTATAGGAATAAACAGCTGTTCGTTAGCCTAATATTAAGCTTTAATTACAGCGTGAAAATTTCTGACAGGACCGGATGATTTAATTGCCAATCTCTCTTTTGCTTTTATCAATAGGATTTTTTAAGTAGGTTAGCTTTATTATATAAGAACTATATGATTGACTACTACAAATATCTGCCCGTTGGTAAAGAGGATGAAAATTGGGGACTTTGTGTGTTAAACGTAGGCTGCACCCGGGTTGGCTCTGCATGCGGTTATCCTATAAACGCCCATCCGGACGATCATAATTTTAGATGGCAAACCGGACGTGTTTTGAGTGAATACCAGATTATATATGTTACTGAAGGACATGGATTGTTTGAATCGGACAGCTTTAAGCAAGCCGAAGTAAAGGCAGGTACCATTATCCTGTTGTTTCCTGGAGAAAGGCACCGCTACCGTCCGTCTAAAGAAACGGGATGGGATGAATACTGGGTTGGTTTTAAGGGGAAGATTATGGATGACCTGGTGGAGAAGAAATTCTTTAAACGGGAAAACCCCTGCATTAATCTTGGCTTTAATGAGCATACCTTTAATCTGTTCAATTCCATCATTGAAAAAACAAAAAGAGAAGATACCGGCTATCAGCCGCAAATATCGGGAGCAACCCTGCATTTGTTGGGTTGTATCCATTCTGTAGAAAAGGAACAGTCTGTTCAAAATGAAGAAAAGCAAATCATCATTAATAAGGCAAGACTGCTTTTCAGGTCGAACATCACTAAGGTGTTTTCTCCTGAACAGGCCGCACAAGAACTGATGATTGGCTATTCTCATTTTAGGAAGCTCTTTAAAACCTATACCGGTATTTCTCCCGGTCAGTTTTATATCCAGTTAAAGATTGAAAAGGCTAAAGAGCTGCTGTGTGATCAAAAGATACCCATCAAAGAAATTGCTTATGAGCTTCAGTTTGATTCTTATTTCTACTTCTCCAGGTTATTTAAGGAGAAAACAGGGCTAACGCCAAGTGCCTTTAGGCTGAGGGCTAACGGCAAATCATAGGTGTAGCGTTAAGTCATAAAGTACGAATCTATTGTCAAATTCTATAACTATAGCATAATTGAATGAATTAAATTTGGTTAACTGTTTCACTTACTGCTTACTTAACGCTTGTTTTAAGATGTAGTTATGATAAAATTGAACCAAATATGAGAAAGTTTTACCCGGCATTATTGATCGCCCTGGTTTTTAGTTTTGCTGCCAAAGCGCAGTTGATTAAGAACTTCACCCAAGAGGGGCAGCAAATTACAAAATTTGATAATTTAGGAAACGCAGTGGATGCCCATGATGGCGAAATTGCCTATTTTAATGGTACCTATTATTTGTATGGTACAAGCTACGACTGTGGTTTTGAATGGAACAATAAGACCGCACCCTTTTGCGGCTTTAAGTCTTACTCTTCAAAAGACATGGTTACCTGGAAGGATGAAGGATATTTGTTCGATGCGAAGACGCCATTGTGGCAATCCCGTTGTGACGGAAAGACCTACGGTTGTTTCCGCCCTCATGTCATTTACAATAAGAAAAACAAAACATACATCCTTTGGATCAACGTTTACGATAACGTATCCGGTTATCGTGTTTTTACCGCGAAAACACCTATCGGGCCATTTATCGAAACCAAAGAACCGAAAATAGCTGTGAACAGCAATATGCCTGCTGCAGGCTTAAACAATGGTGATCATGATCTTTTTATAGATGATGATGGTACCGGTTACCTGGCCCTTACAGACTGGAGAACACGGGGCACTATTGTGATTGAACAATTAACGGATGATTATTTATCAGGAACAGGTAAAGTAGCCCGATCAATTACGAATGGCAATACTGAGGCACCGGCATTATTTAAACGCAAAGGGATCTATTATGTAACCTATTCAGACCCAAACTGCGGTTACTGTTCAGGAACAGGTACATCTTATAAAACGGCTAGATCCCCGTTAGGTCCGTGGTCTGAAGGAAAAAAAATCAGCGATAATTCATGCGGCGGACAGCCTTCTTTTGTGTCAACGATGAAGGTTAATTCAGAAACCATATACTTATATGGCAGTGACCTTTGGAACAATGCAGCTAAGAATGAAGCGTTGGCTAACTTCTATTGGGCACCGTTAACATTTGCAGAAGACGGATCTATCAATCCGATGGAATGCATCAAATCTTTTAGTGTAACTAAAAGCAAGAAAAATACTTCGGGTTCCGCTCCATTAGAGACTAATGACTTTAAGGCATTCTCTGACATTGGCGGTAAGATTCAAAGATCGCAATCTTTTACGGCGGCTAAATCCGGGCGGTTAAAAACATTTGAGGTAACGACGCTTAAAAATGGATATCCGCTTGAAGATCTGAGCCTGGATTTTTACGAATCTGAAGCTGGAAAAATCAAGGGATCACCATTGGCAAAGATCATCATTCCGAGAGATTCACTGGGATGGTCTGCCAGGGGGTTTGTGGTCAACCCGAATGTAAGTGTAACGTCAGGAAAGCAATATACATTTGTACTGAAGTCTGATACCGGAAAAGGGTTTTATGGCTTTGCTTACAACGACTCCGCTTCTAATTCTGGTACTGATAATGCTGCTATCAGCACCGATTATGGTCAGACGTTTACCGTTGAAAAGAACCGGAAACTGAAGTTTAACTGGCTCATTGAATAGCTTTTAATCCCGTAATAAATTTTTAAATAATACGGTTGCTGATTGGCCTTTGTGATGGTTAACTGGCAGCCCCTGGACTTCTTTGCGTCAAATTTTTAGCCTGGGTTCATTTTTAAATGAACGGTAAGATGCATCACACTTAAAGGCATTTAAATCTAGTTATCCCGCAAAGCCCAGTTTTATGAGCTTAAAATTAATCCAAATATAAACTTAAAACTACCAGCATATGAAAAAAAGTAACTACAAAAGAAGTACGCTCTTACTACTTCGTGTAAGAGAAGATGGGTCATTTCTAAAGGTGTTGATCTGTCTTTTAGCATCCATGCTTATTTTATCTCCTACCGGGACTTTTGCGAATGCCATCAAAAAGGCTGTTCCCCGCGGTACTTTAATTAAGAACAATAAGATTGATGTATCCGGAAGGGTAGTGGATGCAGAGAATAAACCGATACCGGGAGCCACCGTTAGGGCCAAGACGGGTAAGGCGGTAACAATAACGGATACTGATGGTAAATTTACCATTAAGGATGTAACCTCAAGCGACATTCTGGTGATCACCTATCAGGGCTTCACAACCAGGGAACTTCCGGCTTCGGCAGATCTGTCGGCCATTCAGCTGACTGTTTCAGCGAGCGACCTGGAAGAAGTTGTCGTTGTTGGGTATGGAACTACACAAAGAAAAGACCTGACAGGTTCCGTATCCAGCGTTTCTTCAGCGCAGGTAAAAGATTTGCCGGTTAGCTCTATTGATCAGAAATTAATTGGCCAGGTTGCCGGGGTTCAGATCAGCGCACCAACGGGAGCACCAGGTGGCGGGGTAAACGTAAAGATCCGCGGTACCGGATCTATCACCGCTGGTAATAATCCGCTTTTTGTGGTGGATGGTTTTGCCATATCAAATTCTGGCGGACAGGTTTATAATCCATTAAATGTGATCAGTCCGGATGATATAGAATCGGTAACCATTTTAAAGGATGCCTCCTCTACCGCAATATATGGTTCAAGAGGTTCAAACGGGGTTGTGGTAATTACCACCAAACGCGGTAAGACCGGCCCTCCGGTAGTGAGTGTAAATTCTTACATCGGATCGCAGCAGATCCCTCAGAAGGGCCGTCCTCAAGTTCTTAATGGAACGGAATATGCGCAGTTCAGAAAGGAAATGATCATTGATGATTTTGCATCCAGAGGTTTAACCGCAACTGATGCCGATATTCCGGTTCAGTTTAGAAACCCATCCGAATATGGGGCCGGTACAGATTGGTACGATGCGGTTCTGCGCACAGCCATGCAGAATAATATTGATGTTAGCCTTCGCGGCGGGTCTGAGAATACGAGATATTCTGCATCCTTCGGTCGCCTGGAACAGGAAGGAACGATCCGTTATACCGATTACAAACGGTACTCCTTAAATTTCAACATTGAATCGGACATCAGCAAGAAAATAAAATTAGGTATCAGTGTTGCACCAAGCGGCGGGATTCAGAACAGGAATGGATTTGAATCTGGTCAGCGTGATATTTTAACACGTACCCTATGGTTAAGTCCGATTGTTCCAATTGCTGATGCTGCCGGAAACAGAACTGTTTTTATTACTTCTCCAGGTGCTATCGGCGCTGGAAACCCGCTAAATACGCTCGAATTTGCAGGTACAGAAGCCAAGTATTTCAGAGGCCTGGCAACTGCGTTTGCTGAGTATAAAATATTTGATGCGTTAAAAGCCAGATATAGCTTCAATTACGATTATACGAACAATGGTTCGTTCTCATTTAGCCCATCCTTTGTGATTGGTGAAACAGGGAATGCGAATCCCAATCCATCTATTCCTTCATCAAGTACTGCTCAGAACACGACTTCCAACTGGTTGTCTGAGATTACGCTGTCTTACGATAAGAATTTTGGAACAGATCACCGCATCAATGCTGTTGCTGGTTATACTGCACAGGAAGAAAGATACGAGGGGTACAATTTTGGCGCAACCAATTATCCGGATAACCTGATCGAAACGATCAATGCATCAACTTTACTGAACGGTGCAGGAGCAGGAATTGAAAAATGGGCATTAATCTCTTACCTGGCCAGGGTTAACTATACTTTTAAAGATCGTTATTTATTGACCGCAACGGTTAGGTCTGATGGTTCATCCCGCTTTGGTGCAAATAACAGGTATGGTGTGTTCCCTTCCGGTGCTTTTGCGTGGAGAGCCTCTCAGGAAAATTTTCTTAAAAATGTAAGCTGGTTAAGCGACCTGAAGGTTCGTGCAAGTTATGGACGTACGGGGAATTTTAACATTCCAAATTACCAGTATGCATCGAGTATCGGATCATCTAACTATTCTTTTGGCGGCGGACTGGCCAGCGGGCGTGTTTCAGGTTCAATTGCCAATGAGAATCTAACCTGGGAAAAGGCCGATGAGCTGGATTTAGGTATTGACCTGTCGGTATTGAATACCCGGTTAAGTTTAACATTAGATTATTATAACCGCATTACCAGTTCATTGCTGTTAAATGCTGAGCTGCCATCGGCATCCGGATTCTCTAACTCTACAATAAATCTGGGTAAAGTTAGAAACAGGGGTTTCGAAGTGGGTGTAAGTTCTAAAAACTTAACTGGAGAATTTACATGGAATACAAATGCAAACATCAGTATTAACCGCAATGTGGTGTTAGAACTAAATCCTGGTAATAACAATGCCCCAATTTATAGCGGCCGGAGCGGTGGCGGATATTCTACCCATAAAACTGAAGTAGGAAAGCCAATTGGTCAGTTCTTTGGATTTGTATTTGACGGCCTTTACCGCAGTCAGGAAGAATTGAATACCCAGCCTAAAGACGGTTCGTCTGTTGTTGGTTCTGTAAGGTATAAAGACATTGATGGTAATAGGATCATAGAAGCGGTTAAAGATTTTGATGTGATCGGTAATGCCCAGGCAGATTTTACGTACGGGTTTACCAATACCTTCGGTTATAAAAACTTTGATCTCAATGTGTTGGTTGTTGGCTCACAAGGTGGTCAGATCATGAAAACCGGTAATGAATTTCTGACCAATACAGATGGTGTATTTAATGTTGACCGTAAAGTATTGGACAGATGGCGGTCTGCTTCAAACCCGGGTAATGGATTGGCTCCAACCACAGTAGGCGGCAGAACATTGTATCGTGAAGTAAGTTCGCTTTGGATTGAAGATGCCAGTTTTCTTCGCATTCAAAATGTTTCATTGGGATATAATTTTAAGCAGAAATTCATCACTTCCTCTAACGTGATCAAAGGTTTAAGGGTTTATGCCAGTGTGCAGAACCTTGCTACGTTCACTAAATATAGTGGTGCAAATCCTGAGGCAGGAACGAATGATGGTTTCTCTGCACTTACTCCAGGACGCGACTTTACTGCTTACCCACTGCCAAGAATCATTACTGCAGGAATTAACATGACCTTTTAATTAAAGAATTAGATACTATGAAAACTCAATCAAAATATATATTTACAGTCTTATCTATCTTAGCCTGTTCGTTTTTAGGGTGTAAGAAAGATTTTTTAAACCAAAGTCCGGAGTCGAGCTTAACGAACGTTAATTTCTGGAAAACGGAATCTGACCTGAAGCAGGGTGTTACCGGCGCATACAGCTCACTTCGTGGGATGGGAACCTTTAGCTTCTGGCTATTTGGTGAAATGCGTTCTGACAATACCACTTTTCAATACAATGCGCCACAACGCGGACAGGAAAACAGGGAGCAAGTTGATCAGTTCATTGCAAACTCTGCAAATACATTGCTGCAGGATTTTTGGAGAGATAGTTATACCTCTATTTTCAGGTGTAATGATGTGCTGGATCATGTAGGCGCTATTCCAATGTCGGACGCCGGAAAAGCACAGGCCATTGGCGAAGTTAAGTTTCTCCGTGCATTTCATTATTTTAACCTGGTTAGGCAGTTTGGTGGTGTTCCGCTTCGTCTTGATGTAACCAAAGCGCCGGGTGATGCACCTTCAAAAGGAAGGGCTACGGTTGAGGCTGTTTATACTCAGATTATTGAAGACCTAAACGAAGCAGCAACGAATTTACCTGAAGTAAGTGCCTATGCGGCGGCTGATAAAGGCAGGGTTTCAAAAGGTTCTGCAAACGCATTATTGGGTGAAGTGTATATGACACAGAAAAAGTTTGGTGATGCTTTGACCGCTTTGAGAAAAGTTACCGGATATAGCCTGATGCCAACCTATGCCAGTATATTTTTAACATCGAATAAGAACAATGTAGAGTCTGTATTCGAAATTCAGTACTATTCAACAGCGGGTACCAATCTGTCGAGCAACTTTATGTACCAGTTTGCACCGTTTAATTCTGGCACTGCAGTAACGCAGGATCCGGGAACAAACTTAAGCTTTACCAGCGGCTGGAATACACCTACCACCGATCTGATTGCTTCTTATGAAGCGGGTGATGTGCGTAAAGATGTTTCTTTAGCAGAAGGATTTACCGGATCAACGGGTTTTGTTGCGGTTCCTTACATCAAGAAATACAACCAGGGGTTTGTGCAGCCGGGACAAACGAATGTTAATTTTCCGGTGATCCGTTATGCGGATGTGATGCTGATGATTGCGGAATGTTTAAACGAACAGGGCTTTGTTCCAAATGGGGAGGCATTTAACTTGTTGAATGAGATTCGCAGACGAGGCGGTATCCCGGCTAAAACATTCGGGAATCCGGTGCCGGCATTAAATGTAGCTTCTCAGGATGCGTTTCGTGAGGCAGTTTATCAGGAGCGTAAGGTTGAACTGGCATTTGAAAATCACCGTTGGTTTGACTTAGTACGTACCGGAAAAGCAGTAGAGGTGATGAATGCTCACGGACAACGTGAAATTGCGAAGGCACCGGCCCAATATCCATCCGGAGCTTATATGCTTACGCTAAATAAGATCCTTTTACAAATCCCGCAGCGGGAGGTCATTCTGGATAATTTGCCTCAAAATCCACAGTAAATTTATATGCAGCTGCATCAGGCAAGTATAGTAGCTGGTGCAGCTTTTCTAATAAATAGATTAAGTTAGCGTTGGTTATGAATGTTGGATCCCCGGGTGTTTGCCCGGGGATTTTTTGGTGGCTTTTGGTGACTTATACTGCACTGAAATTCCATTGAATTAACATATGAATCTCATTTGTTAACTAATTATGAATTATCTGATGGCGGGAAGTTTCTTATAAGGAAAGTATAAGTGAGCGCCTTATTTCCGGAGAATCTTTGGAGAGTCTTCGGACATTGGGCGGAAAAACCCAATGATTGTGTACTTATACCTTGGCTACAAGAAGAAATATGTTTTCTTTATGGTAGAATTTAGATCGAAACAAATTAGTTGTCAGTGTGTTGTGTTTTAATTAATCATTAAACTTGAAATTATGGCACGAATTAGAAATGGAATTCTTGGAGGGGTATCGGGTAAACTAGGACCAGTTGAATGTTTTATCAGGAATGGCGAAGCATTTGTTAAACTATGCAAGAAAAAACGGACAGTCCCTCTTTCACCAAAGCAACTGGGCGTATGTCAAAAGCTTATTATTGCAAATGAGATGATCAACAGCATGACGCCATTTGTTGCACTGGGCTTTGACCAGGCGGTAAAGGGTTTATCCCGTACCGCAAATAATGCGGCAAAATCATACCAGATTCGAAACAGTATTAATGGAACGTACCCGGATCAGACTATCGATTATCCCAAAGTAAGGCTAACTGAAGGAGATCTTCCCGCTGCGGAAAACCCGGGAGTAGCAGCGGTAGAAAACGGGTTAAAGTTTAGCTGGGATGTTGATGACCGCAATAGGTTTGATCAGCAATGGACCCGAGCCATGTTGCTGGTCTATGTACCTGCATTAAAGAGTTCTTATTACACCCTTAGTGGTGCCCGCAGAAATGAAGGCAGTGATGTAATGGAGCTACCCTCATCTTTCAAAGGTTATGAACTGCAAACTTATATTTCTTTTATTTCTGACGATAAGCTGGGCATTTCGAATAGTGTATATGCGGGGCATGCTATTATTTTTTAGGGGAGTAAAAAATAATTAAAATAAATTTTCATAAAACTTGGTTTTATAATTTAAAAATGCAGAAAATAGATTATGGCGAAACCAAAGCTTTAGATATTAAATTAGAAGCCGCTTAGTATTGTGTTGGATGGTCACTACCCTACGGTAGACAAAGATTTTGCGCATAAAGTAAGTTGGGTTTCATGGGTTGCTTACTGGAATGGTTTGAAGTAAACAGGAATTGGAAAGACGGCGCCTATTTTGATTCTCCAAAAGATGGAGCAGATAAACCACGCACCGGCACCAACGGATAAAGTTAAAGCCTTAACCCCATATTTAATTTAAATAATTATATATTTGCACGCTTTAAAGGATTTAGATATGGTTTGGTTTAATTCATGCCTGATCAATTTGAAATAGCAAAAAGTAATTAATTGAATGGTTTTGAAGACGAGTTTCAACCCTCTGGGATGATATCTGAAAAGACTTAAACAACGAAAAGATTTGCTGCTGCGGCAGGAAGGCTTTGATTTAAAGACAACCCAAATGCTTAATTTTGTTCTCTTTGGCCCACCGGGTGCAGGCAAAGGCACCCAATCAGAAAAATTGATCAGTCAATATCAATTGATCCATATATCTACAGGCGACCTTTTTAGGGCCCACATTAAAGATCAGTCACCATTAGGACAGCGTGTAAGTGCGTTAATTGCTGAAGGACAATTGGTTCCGGATGAAATTACCATCGCCATGCTGGAAGAAGAAGTGGATAAGAACCCTGATGCTAAAGGTTTTATATTTGACGGTTTTCCAAGAACAGTACCTCAGGCTGAGGCACTGGATGAGTTTTTAATAAGTAAAGGTACTTCTATAGCTGGTGTAATTGCACTGGATGTAGATCAGGAAGAACTGACTAAGCGGATCGCTCAGCGTCAGCTGGAAACGGGTCGTGTTGATGACCAGGCTGATAAGCTTCAAAAACGTATAGAAGAATATTTTAACAAAACAGTTCATGTTTTGCCTTACTACGAAGCAAAAAATAAATTAAGTAAAGTAAATGGCATTGGTAAGATCGATGACATCTTTGCTGAACTATGCGCTGTAGTTGATCAATATTAATCATTAAATGGTATAGATAGCGGGACAGAGCTAAGTTCTTCCCGCTATTTTTATTTATAAAAAAATAAAGAGTATGTCACAAGGTTCGAATTTTGTAGATTATGTTAAAATATGCTGCCGCTCCGGAAAAGGAGGTTCTGGCTCTGCACATTTGCACCGTGACATACGTACCTCCACAGGTGGTCCTGATGGTGGTGATGGCGGAAGGGGCGGACACATTATCCTTCGTGGTAACTCCCAGTTCTGGACGCTGCTTCATTTAAAATACCGTAAACACATCATTGCTCCTGATGGCTTACCAGGTTCAAGTGGTACATCTACCGGTAAATCTGGTAAAGATGAAATTCTCGATGTTCCCCTGGGTACCATTGCCAAGGATGCGGAAACCGGAGAAGTTATTTTTGAAATTACACAGGACGGGGAAACAAAGATCTTAACGGCCGGCGGTCGTGGCGGATTGGGTAACTGGCATTTTAAAACACCAACCCTTCAAACACCACGTTTTGCCCAGCCGGGTGAAGCCGGTAAAGAAGAATGGATGGTGCTTGAGCTCAAAGTTCTTGCTGATGTAGGCCTTGTTGGTTTTCCAAATGCAGGTAAATCAACATTGCTGTCCGTGCTGTCTGCTGCAAAACCTGAAATTGCTGACTATCCTTTTACCACCTTAGTCCCTAATCTGGGGATTGTTTCTTATCGTGACAGCAAGTCTTTTGTAATGGCCGATATTCCAGGGATTATAGAAGGTGCATCTAAAGGAAAGGGTCTTGGATTTCGATTCTTAAGACACATTGAACGTAATTCTGTTTTGCTTTTTATGGTTCCTGCGGATACAGAAAGATCGATACAACAAGAGTATGAAATTTTAAAAGCTGAGCTTCAGGATTACAACTCTGAACTGATGCAGAAGCCGCATTTACTGGCCATTACCAAATCTGACATGCTGGATGAAGAGTTGGTTGCTGAAATGAAAAAAGAGCTTCCTGCTAATATTCCTGCCATCTTCATCTCTTCAGTAGCTCAAAAGAACCTGGTAGAATTAAAAGATATGCTTTGGACTGCAATTAACTCTTAACGCTCTTAATGTTATCGACGTTCTCCACGTTCTCAGAGATATTGTCGTTTGCGAAGTTTTCAGCATTCTCAAAGTTCTCAACGCTCTCAACGTTCTCAACGTCTTTTCGGTTTAAAAAAGATTCTCTTTTCATGGTCCTGTAAGCAAGCAGGGCACTGATCAGCATCAGTATTGCACCGGCAAAGAATGGTGCGCCGGAGAATTTTATTGCAGCACCAGGCCTTGTAAACCACGCGAACAGATAAGTCATCAATAAAGGGCCAATGATAGATGTGGCACTCATGAGGCTGGTTAAAGCACCCTGTAATTCACCTTGTTCATTTTGAGGCACATTTCCTGACATGATGGACTGTAATGCAGGTCCGGCAATTCCACCCATGCAGTAGGGAACCAGGAATGCGAACATCATCCAGCTTTCTGATGCAAAAGAAAATAGCAGGAGTCCGAATGCATACATACCCAGTCCCATATAGATACTTTTCTCATCACCCAAGCGCGGATTGATGAAACGGATTAATCCGCCTTGTACCCCCGCAATGAGCAGGCCTACGGTTGTTAATGAAATTCCTATAGTAAATGGGCTCCAGTTAAAACGTTCTATATTAATAAATGTCCAGGTACTTTGAACGGCATGGCTGGCGATATAAACAAACACCAACGAGAAGACCAATCCCCCTAAACCCTTATATTTTTTAAGCTGCAGTAATGAACCCAGTGGGTTTGCCCTTTTCCATTCAAATTTGCGGCGGTGTTCTTTATCTAAAGATTCTGGAAGAACGAAATATCCATACAATACATTGATAAGTGTTAATCCGGCTGCGGCAACAAAAGGAATGCGCGGACCCAATTCTCCCAGCAAGCCGCCAAGTGCAGGGCCTATTACAAAGCCTAATCCGAAAGCCGCCCCGATCATTCCAAAATTTTGTGCCCGGTTTTCATTGGTGCTGATGTCTGCAATATATGCTGTAGCTGTAGTGAAGCTGGCACCGAAAACACCAGCAATGATACGCCCTATAAATAACCACCAAATGGTTGGTGCCACGGCTAAAAACAGGTAATCTATCCCGAAACCAAATAATGACAGGAGCAATATAGGCCTGCGGCCATACCGGTCGCTCAGGTTACCCATGATTGGCGCACAAACAAACTGCATTACCGCATAAGCAAAGGTTAGCCAGCCACTCCATTTGGAAGCCTGACTGATGTTGCCGCCTATCAGTTGTTCAATTAATTGAGGGAAAATTGGAATGATCAATCCTATTCCAACAACATCAAGAAGTAAGGTGATGAAAATAAAACTCAACGCAGCCTTTCGGGATGTAGCCATAGATTTTTAAAATTAAACCCCGAAAGTTATACTATTTAGTTCGAAATTTTATCTTTTATACCAAGATAATTCAAAACACAGGCTATCGGGGTGATTTTTGATGTTTTCTTAGAATGGGCTTGAAATTAATCCATCGATAGATCATGATCCCCATCAGAAGATATAGCAGGCCATTAAAAAGATGATGGTGATCGATATATGGCAATACATATTTTGGATGATAATAAATGGCAATCAGGACCATTCTTGTAGTATTTAACACCTGTATACTGATTAACCCAAGAATTAAGAAAATAAGTTTTTTGTACAGGGGTTTAGGAAAGGCCAGTACAAAAGCTGAAAAAAAACTCATTAACCCATAGCCAAGGCAGGAATAAATGAGCCTGAAACCTGAGTGGTCTTTTACACGGAGGCCCTGGCTGTTTTCTGTTACTATATAATTTAAGTGTTTTAAGACGAGTGCCGTTGAGCTGACATAAAGATCTCTCCAGTAACGGATGTAATTGAAATGTTGGTCAAGCATAGCGATGTAGATGCCTCCGGGAGTGGTAACGCCAATAAAAGCAATATTAAAACTGTGTAGCAGGGCGAATAACAGTAGAAAGGATGTCAGGAATTTCAGCGGATGATTCTTATCCCTGGCATTTGCTTGCTTTGCCTGCATTTCATCGATCTTGATGTCTACAATCAGCCTAAACCAGAACCCTTGCAGAAAATGATAGATGATACCAGTTTTGCCGTCTAAGATTCCCAATTGAAAAATCATCCGGTGCGTAAAATAGAGGAATACGCGAATGTACTTTGGAGAATTCCACCATAATCGTTTAAGCCAGGCATTGTGCTCATTTGGCATACCCCAAAGTTTGGGTCTTATAACTTTAAAACTCGGACTTTCTGTATGTTCTCCACGCTCTCCATGCTCTCCACGTTCACTACGCGCTTTACGCTTTCTTTGCGCTTTGCGCTCAATTTCTTCTTCAGCAAGCAGTGAGCTGTATTTATTGTGTTTTTCAATCCAGAAGCTGATGGTGTTGTCTTTTAGGTTTTCCTCAATCAGGTGTCCGTTCTTCCAGATTATTGTTTTTCCGGGAACTTGGAAGCGATGGTCCATGTTTTCATTTTGATCTGAATATCCAATTCCGCTTCTAAACATTTTAAGCTGGTATTTTGGATAGAAGCCGCCGTGTTTAATCCATTTACCCTTAAAGTAGTTTTTACGGTTAAAATAGATCCCGTTAATGCCATGATGTGCATCGTCTCTAAAGTTATAAAGCAACTGGTGGAGTTCTGGTGTGATGATTTGATCTGCATCCAGTCCAATGATCCATGGTGTATCGATTTTGAAGTTTTTTAATGCGTAATCCCATTGCATGGGATGATTCTTAAAAGAATGAATCCGGGTATGCAGTTTGTTTTTTTGGCATATTGTCAGAGTTTGATCTGTGCTTCCTGAATCCAGGATGTAAACGGGGGCATTTAATGTCAATATAGAATCCAATAACCGCGGCAAATGCTGCTCTTCGTTATAGGTTAGAATGATGAATGAGAAATCTGCAGTTTTCATAAATGACCCGTTTGAAGTATTTTAAGCCTTCTTAAAATAAAGTGCAGGAATTGCATCAATACGTAACTATAAAAGATGGTGTTAATGAGAAATTCAGACGTATTGCCGCGCCATAGTTGTTGAAATAAGCTGTTAAAAATGATTATGCAACCCATTTGGTAGCCTCCAAATAATCTTTCTGCTGTATTACAGAGCCATTGTGTAACCATGCCATATAGAAGCAGGCCCAGGAATATACCCATCGGCCCTGCCATTAGGTAGCAGTCTGTAACGGGCCTTGTCTTTGCCGAGGCTGCGGATGCACGGTTTACGATGCCCAATTGATAAACCCGCTCCATGGCAATCTGCTCCGTGCTTGGTTTTTCTTTCCAGAATGCTTTTGGAACCAATGCATACATGGAGTTTTCTAGAATATGCAGTCCATAATATGGATGCTGATCCGGAACCTGGCGTACATAACTGGTAAACATTCCGGTTTCGCTGAACCGGTTGGTTAGAAAATCCCAGTTGTTGCCGGCAATTTGTTCATCATTGTGTGCGTCAAAAAAAGTTTGATAGGCTTGCTCACGGGCAACGGTATTTGTTTTTCCTCCAAACCAGGACTGAGATCTGATGACCATGGTAAAGGTTGGCAGGATATAGATTGCGAGATATATGCAGGGGATAAAAAGAAACAGGATGGTCTTTCTATAATAAGGGAAAGCAATGGCCATTAGAATAATTAAATTTATAATGATACTTTCTTTATAGCCTGTTAGTGTAGTATTCAGAAAGTTTATGCCAAAAGCTGTACAGCCAAAAACTACGGACAACGCTTTTTTGTAGATCAGCCCATGAATAAAAATATAGGCACTGCAGCTGATTGAAAGAGAGGTTAAAGTGTATTTAAATTGAATAAATTCTGTCGTGATATTCATTAAAAGTGCAGCTAAATAAAAGCCAATACCCAGCTTGATCAGTAAGAATTGATCGGTTTTGTAATGGTACTTAACGGCTGGGAAAGGTTTGATCTGCAGGATCATTCCGGTTACCAGTGCTGCGTGTGCCAGTAACGCAAGCCGCTGACATTTAGCAATCAGCCTGGTTTGCGCGTTGGACTGGAAATAGGGATCCAGATCTCTTAAGTATGCATAACCCAAATGATCCATGAAATAAAAAAAAGAAGTGCAGCACATAAAGCCTGCAAAGATGATTTGGGTTAACGCGATCGGGCGCATGATTTGATCCTTTAAAGGCACGTCGCAGCTAATGAACCTTACCTTTGAGAATAGGCTAATGTAGAAGATGAAGAAAGACCCGGACCAGGAAATTAAATAAGAAAGTATAGGATTATGCTGTAGCAGAACGGATAGCAATAAGGGCAGGTAAATCGGGATAATCGTTTTAAATGGAACAACCGTTTTAAAGCGATGGCTGATAGTGGTCTGATCATTATAAGGCATTGAGGATTGATTTTACTTGTGTTTCGAAATTCCAGCTTTGAATGATCGTTAATGACGACGCTCCTTGTAGCCTTAATGCGTTGCGGGTGGTCATGAGCTCAGTAAGCTTTTGTTTTAAGTCGGATTTACTGCCGCTTTTAAAGGTGGTTCCATTTGTTTGCCGGACAAGATCTATTGCGGCTCCGGCCTGGTCTGAAACAAGAACTGCTTTTCCTGCTGCCATCGCTTCATTGATGGCCAATCCCCAGGATTCTTTTATTGAAGGCAGACAAAACAGGTCTGCTGCCTGGTAAATGGAAGGCATGTTTTGTTGATTTTGAAAAGGGAGAAAATGAATGTTATTGTTGGAGCAACACCTTGTCTTTAATTCCTTTTCCAGAATTCCTGATCCCGTAAATAACAGGTGTGTATGAGGGAGGTTTAGTTCCAGGAAAGCCTGTGCCAATAGGTTTGGGTTCTTTATGGGTTCTAATTTTCCTGCAAAGACAATCAGCAGGTCTGTTTCCTGTACATTCAGGATCTCCCTGACCGGCAAGTTTCCTTGCTGATGGAAACGGGCATTGTCTACGGCATGCGGACAAAAGATCAGCTGCCTTTCTTTTAATCCGTATGCGTTGTAATATTTCTTGTTATGGCTGCCTGTATACAAAGCGATATCAATCTGTTTGTATATCCAGTTGAGCAGATACTTTTTTGCCAGCCTTTTTACAAATGGGGTGGAATTTAATAAGGTTGAGTCGCCACGAAACAGGATGGGCAATTTTCTATTAAAATGCCGGATGATCTGCAGGTGGCTGTGATGTGCCCATCCGTATACTAAAAGCCGGTCTGGGTTAAATTTTAAAATGGATGCGATGGCTTCAGGGTTTTTGATGCCATTGAAATGTATTGAATTTGGCTGTTGCGCGGTATTGATGAGGAACTCATGATCATATCCATCCAGTAAAGGAATGTCCCAATGAATAAACTGCTGAAAACCGTTATCATAAACGGCATCCTTACCACGTGTATAAAAGACCTTTATTTCAGTTTTCTGTGCTAGTAGTTTAAAAACGGGTACATAATACTGTATGGGATGCGTACAGACGATTGCTAGTTTAATCATGTCTTGTGGTTTTAATTGCAAGGAGCGCAGCAATCTTTCGCCGGTATTGCGTATAGCTGAAATTTTGTATGGCCGTGTTTTGTATTTTTAACTTTTGTATCGCTGGATCTTGTTTGCCTGATCTTTGCGCCGGAAATCCCTGCTCAGAGAGATTTTTGATGAGTGCATTTTTGATTGCGTTGATGTTATTCGGATCCACTGTGGTTCCAAGTGCTCCATATAGCATGGCCTCATAACTACCATCGCAGTTGCCTGATATAATTTGACATCCACAGTGTGCAGCTTCTATGAAAACAAGTCCAAAACCTTCTTTCTGACTTGGCAATACGAATACATCTGCCAGCAAATAGTGATTGCTCAATACGCTCTCAGGGATGAAGCCAACTAATGTAATGTGTTTGCCTAGTTTTCTTTCTGTAATCAGTTTCTTTAAACGGAGTACTTCCTGTTGATCTGATTTTCCGCAAAGGAGGTAATGCAGATTTGGAAATTGTTTCATTAATTCGGGCAGAAGCTGGATAATCTTATCATAGCCTTTCTGATTTTCATATCGATTAAGTCTGGAGATTGTTAACAGTATGGGTTGATCTGCTGAAAGGCCATACTTTTTGAGTAAATAGCCGGGCTTATTAAATGCTTTTGGGATTTCAAAGAACGGATCAATGCAGTTGTGGAGTACGAAGATCCTTTTCGCTTTGATGCGATGTTGCGTTTTTAATAGATTTTTGGTGTAATTGCTAACTGCCCAGATCTGAATGCGGGACTGTAAACAGGCATTTTTCAAAAAAGTCTGTTCACGCCATACTTCAGTGCCATGCGCAATCAATATGATTTGCAGCCGGTAATTGACTATTTTTATCAGACAGGCTAAAGGAAGCAGGTTAATGTGGTTGACGACAATAGTTTTACAGCATACTCCCTTTATAATGGTCTGTAAGATAAAGCAAAACACATTTCCCTTAAAACCTTTAAATTGAGATGGGGCTATGTACCTGTTATCTGGTTGATCATCATATAAAGAGAAGTTATAGTAGGTAATTTTTCGATTCGCTGCCTTTGATAACTTCCCCAATGTATAGGATAACGTTCTGGCAACTTTTTGAATGCCTCCGGTATGGCTAAAACTATCCAGGGTAAGAAACAGGATCATGATTCAAAATAGTTTTTAGCACTGGGCCGGTTCGATTGGCCGGTATAGTATTGCTGATTCTGTTTGCGGGTTTGGTTATTTAAATAACTGTGGAAATTATCGGCCTTGAAATTATTTAGGATAATGGCGACATTAGAGAGGTTTAACTCTTTCCTGAGGTGTTCTGCGGTGTGGACAGCTCCTTTTTTTGAAAATCCACAGCGCAAAATAAACAGGTTTACATTGGCTAGCTTTAGAAGCGGTTTGGCATCGCTAACCAATCCAATTGGTGCAGTATCCAGGATAATGTAATCATACCTGGATTTAATTTCGGATAACAGATCTGCTGTTCTATTTTTCTGCAGCAGCTCTGAAGGGTTTGGCGGAATTGGGCCGGAAGGAATAAAGTCTAAATTTTTAATGCCTGTTTTGAAAATGATCTGTTCTGATGTGTTTTGATCGGAAAGATATTTACTAAATCCATTTTCATTGCTGATTCCTAATCGCTCATGCAGTTTAGATTTTCGCAGATCTGCAGCAATCAGGAGTACACGCTTATCAATTGATGTTAATGTACAGGCGAGGGCATAAGAAATGAAGGATTTGCCTTCACCGGAGACTTCTGAGGTAATGCATACAATTTTTGGGTCCTTTTCTGATGCGATAAAATGAAGGTTACTGCGCAAATACCGAATTGATTCTGAGAATAATGATCTTTGGGTGTTGATAGATGTTAACCGCGCTAAGGGATTTGCAGTTGTTTTATTAAGTTGCGGTATGATACCCAGGATTGGAACCTCGGTGAGCTGCTCAATGGCTTCTTTAGTGTAGATGTATGGATTGAGAGTTTGTACGGCAAACAGCGCGGATATTCCAACTATAAATCCAGAAAGAATACATGCAGTGTATGTGTTATTTATATTTGGAGATATAGGCTCAATTGGAAATACAGCCTGATCAATTATTGTTGCTCCTGAAATAACAGAAGCTGCAGAAATTTGAGCTTCGAGTTTTTTCTCTGCAAGATAGTTGTATACTTTTTGGTTGATGTCGAATTTAGATTGAAGATGGATTAGTGTCTCTTCTTTTTTAGGGATGCCAGAACGTTGTTCCCGAATGCTGTCGCACTGTTTAATTAATAACAAGTGCGTTTTGTTATTGCTGAAGTATGTTGCTGAGATGTTATTGGTGATGGCTGTTTTAAAGGCGTCAATCTTGTTGTCTATCTGCCTCACAAAAACAGAGGCAGGTGTATAAAGGTTAAGAGCATCTTTCTTGCTAATGACCAGTTCATTGTATTTATTTATTAATGTAGTTAATTGAGGGTCTGTACTTTGAAGCAGGCTATAGTTTAGTTCGTCCTGATGTTGGTTTAATGCGAGGTCTTCCTTAAAAAATTGGAGAAACTGATTTTGGATATTTAGCTCATGCTGTTCCTTTTCCAGTGCTGCAAGTTGATTTTCGTTATGTGCTGCAGCGGCAGAGATGCTCAGGATCTGATTGTGCTCCTTGAATTGTTGAATATCTTTTGCTGAATTTTTAACCTTATTGGAAAGGTTCTGCAGCAAAGGGTTGATGAAATCTATGGTTTTTAATGCGGATGCTGACCGTTGAACACGCTCAAAATCCATATAGGCAGTTACAATGGCATTCATAACATCAACTGCAAAATTGGGATTGGCATCTGCAATTTTTAAATGAAGCAGGCTTGTATTTGGGGTGTCATCTATTTTTAATGCGGTACTGATTTTTTCAATAAGCTGGCTCTGGTCGTTGAACAGGATGATCAATGGTTCCTGCTTATATTCTTCCTTTGTAGTTATAATAAATTTTAAATCGGGGAACTTTATGACTTGTCCGTATTTATAGATTTTACGGATCTTTGTCTTGTTTAGTTTATAGATCAGTTCATATTTTAATGTACTGATAGGTTTTAATTCGAAATATCGGTTGCTGTTTTTATGCCAGTTTCTATAGATGATATGAATGTTTACCGGCTTATTGGGATATTGATCCTTTAATCTGAAACGTGTTTTGGTAAAGAAAGACACGTCGCAATCTAAAGAGCCGATTGCTTTTGTTAATACATTTCTGGATCGGATCACCAGTTTTTCTGATTCGATCCGGTTGGCCCTGTCGAATAGATTCTTTACGCTGACCAATTCAGCAATCTCTGATTTCTTTTCATCGAATTTTACAGATGCATCTGCTAAATATATTGGCTGACTAAAGTATAAATATATGGTGCCGGCCAGTGCGCCAAACAAGGTAGAAATAACGATCCAGTACCATCTGCTTAAAAGCATCCTAATGGTCTTGATATAGCTAATTTCAAGGAATTCATTGGCTTCAATTCCTGGAGACATCCTGTTGTTGCGGTACATAATTTAGGGGTTAGATGTATGTCAGTATTTTAGTTCTTCATTAAAAATCTTGTTGTTTTTATTAATATTTTAAATAATTAGTCATAATATTTATTATTAAAAAATAACAGTAATTAATAATATTTTATTTATTCTTGTTTAGCAAATATATAAATATTTATGAAAGTAAGCATAGTGACGGTTGTTTTGAACAGTTTTAGCAGTTTGGAATGTTGTATCAGTTCTGTTTTTTTGCAGGATTACAAGAATATTGAATACATTATCATTGATGGCGGCTCTACTGACGGGACCATTACGATCATCAATAAATACAACAGTAAAATAGCTTACCATACGTCGGAAAATGATACCAGCTATTACGATGCTTTGAATAAAGGGCTGGCGATGACTACCGGTCAGATTATTGGTGTTCTGAATGCGGATGATTACCTGGCAGACACAGGGGTAATCTCATCCATTGTGGCTTGTTTTAAATTACAGGATTGTGATGGTGTGTATGGCAATTTATCTTTTGTTTCTAAGAATAACCCTTTTAAAGTAACCCGCGAGTGGCGGTCAATGCCTTTTGAAGCCCTAAGGTTCCGATTTGGCTGGATGCCTGCCCATCCAACTTTATATCTTAAAAGAGCAGTTTATGAGGATTTTGGCAACTATTCACTCGATTTTGGCAGCTGCTCAGACTATGACCTGATCTTACGGGTTTTTTATGAAAATAAGTTAAAGGCTGTTTTTTTAGATCAATTTATGGTGGTTATGCGGGCAGGCGGCCTTAGTAATGGTTCTTTGAGTAAGGTCCTTTCTGCTATATATCATGATTACCGGATCCTTGTGTATCATAAAATGCCTTTTCCTGTATTTGTTGTGCTGTCTAAAAAGGTTCGGAAAGTAGGGCAATTCTTTATCCGGAGGCCGCGTACATAATTGTTTAAACGGATTGGAATTATGTTGTGGCGGGTACTGAATGTTAATTAGAATATCGGTATTTTTGCGCGCATAAATTAAATGAGCAGAATGAATATTGCGATAAATGGTTTTGGCAGGATTGGTCGTGTGTTCTTACGTTCGGCAATTGAGAGAAACTTAAATGTTGTTGCTATTAATGATCTTACTGACCCGGCTACACTGGCACACCTTTTTAAGTATGATACCGTACACGGCGGTTTTAAGGGTGATGTGAGCTTTGAAAGTGATGGTTTGATCATTAATGGAAAAAAGATCCTGGTGTATTCCAAATCTAACCCTGAAGAATTACCCTGGGGTCTTTTAGGGATAGACCTGGTTTTAGAGTCAACCGGAAAATTTACCACAAGGGCCGGAGCTCAGCGCCATTTAAATGCTGGTGCGAAACAGGTGCTCATTTCTGCTCCATCTGCAGATAAGGATATTCCTATGGTTGTGATCGGTGTAAATGATCAGGATACTGATCTGCGGGCGCCCATTCTTTCCAATGCTTCCTGTACTACAAACAATGTAGCACCGATGGTTAAGATCCTGGATGATCACTGGGGCATTCTGGATGGATACATTACCACAATCCATTCCATGACAGGTGATCAAAACCTTCATGACGCCCCGCACAAGGATTTGAGAAGGGCAAGGGCGGCATCGGCCTCCATTATCCCGACCAGTACGGGTGCTGCTAAGGCAATTACCAATATTTTTCCGCATCTCGAAAACAGGCTCGGTGGAGCAGGGATCCGCGTGCCGGTTTTAAACGGCTCTCTAACGGACTTTACCTGTATCTTAAAATCAGTTACAACCATTGAAGAAATCAATGCCGCATTTAAAAAGGCATCAGAAAATGAATTGAGAGATATTCTGGAGTATACGGAAGACCCGATCGTGTCGGTTGATATTTTAGATAATCCACATTCCTGTATCTTTGATGCGAGCTTAACTTCTATCGTGGGCGACCTGGTAAAGGTAGTTGGATGGTATGATAATGAATCCGGTTACTCGTCGAGGCTGGTTGATCTTGTTCAGAAAATAACTCAAAATGATGATTAAATATGTGTTGGCGGAAGAGGTGCTGCCTTTAAGAAGTATGGTGCTGAGAAATGGTCTTGCTCCTGATCAATGCATTTTCCCTACTGATGAAATAGCGGGTATTTTCCACCTGGGGTGTTTTGTTGAAGATCAGCTGATCTCCATTGCTACATTTTTTCCGGAAGATTATCCTGAAAAGGGTGAATCTGGGTTCAGATTACGTGGAATGGCTACAAATCCTGAGTTTGCTGGTAAAGGCTATGGCGCCGCGCTAATAAAATTTGCTGCACAAGAGCTCACATCCGCAAATGCTTCTTATATTTGGTGCAATGCACGCAGCTCTGCTGTGGTGTTTTATAAAAAACAAGGATATGAAATCATATCTGATGAATTTGAAGTGCCGGGAATAGGCCCGCATTTTAACATGCTTAAATCACTGAAGTAACTATATACATCCGTAAATCAATAAATAAAGAATGAGAACTATAGACCAATGCAATTTCAAAGATAAAAAAGCTTTAATCCGGGTTGATTTTAATGTCCCTCTGGATAAGGATTATAACATTACAGATGATAAAAGAATGCGTGCTGCATTGCCTACGATCACAAAAATATTGAACGATGGTGGTTCTGTGATCTTAATGTCTCATTTGGGTCGCCCGAAAGGCGGACCGGAGGATAAATATTCTTTGAAACACATCCTGGGTGATCTTTCAAGAATGCTTGATCTGGAAGTGAAATTTGCAAACGATTGTATTGGCGAAGAAGCAACAGACAAAGCAGAAAATCTTTTTCCTGGAGAAGTTCTCCTTTTAGAGAACCTTCGTTTTTACAAAGAAGAAGAAAAAGGAGATAAAGACTTTGCCGGAAAATTGGCTAAATTGGGTAATGTTTATGTAAACGATGCATTTGGTACTGCCCACCGTGCGCATGCCTCTACCGCGATCGTTGCTGAGTTTTTCCCGAATGATAAGTACTTCGGTTATTTAATGGCTGAAGAATTGAAAAATGCAGAGAAAGTAAATCACGGTGCTGATAAACCTTTTACTGCAATTATGGGCGGTGCAAAAGTTTCTGATAAGATCTTACTGATTGAAAGCCTGCTGGATAAGGTCGATAATTTAATTATCGGTGGTGGTATGGCTTATACTTTTGCCAAGGCACAGGGTGGTGAGATCGGTACTTCTTTATTGGAAGCAGACCGGATGGAACTTTGCCTGGAATTGGTTGAAAAAGCAAAAGCTAAAGGGGTTAACCTGGTATTGCCGCTGGATACTGTTATTGCAGACAAGTTTGACAATGAAGCGAGTAAAGGAACGGTAGATAGCGGACAGGTTCCGGCTGACTGGATGGGTCTTGATATCGGTCCTAAATCAATAGCCTTGTTTTCTGACATCATCAAAAATTCTAAAACCTTGCTGTGGAATGGTCCGATGGGTGTTTTTGAAATGGCTAATTTTGAGCAGGGTACACGTGCAATTGCTGACGCTGTTGTTGCGGCAACCCGTGAAAATGGTGCTTTCTCTTTAATCGGTGGTGGCGATTCAGCTGCTGCGATTGCTAAATTTGGTCTTGAAGACGAAGTAAGTTACGTTTCTACCGGTGGTGGTGCATTGCTTGAATATATGGAAGGTAAAGAATTGCCTGGTGTTAAGGCAATTAATGGCTAGTATAACTGATTGATTTTTAGGACAGGCGCCCTGCTTTTAGTAGGGCGCCTGTTTTTTTTACCACCAGTAAATGTGCCTTTTTTATATAAAAATGGGCAAAAGTGGTAGATAATTAATATGTGGAAAACTTTTTGTGGTAGGATGTGGTAAAAAGTGGTAGAAGTATCTATTTTTACACTACATAAAAAGCGCATATATAATATGGTTCAGTTGTTAGGAGAGTTTGATTGTAAATTAGATGCGAAAGGACGCTTAATGGTTCCTTCGAGTCTAAAAAAGCAATTGCCTAATGTTGAGCAAGAGGGCTTGGTGATTAACCGTGGTTTTGAAAAACACCTGGTCATCTACCCTAAAAAAGTATGGGAAGGGATCGTGGAGGAATTGAGTAAGCTGAATCCATACGAACAAAAAACAAGAGAATTTATTAGATACTTTACCCGCGGAGCAACAGAGTTAACGCTTGATGCTACCGGCAGGGTCAATTTACCAAAATCTTTACTGGAATCTGCAGGGATAGAGATCAATGCTGAACTTATTCTTGCCTGCCAGTTTGATAAAATAGAAGTGTGGTCTAAAAAAGCATACGAAGCTTTATTTGATAAAGAGCCGGAAGATTTTGCAATTCTTGCAGAAGAGGTTATGGGCGGAAAGAAGAGGGCTGAAGATGGAAAATAATTACCACGTTCCTGTATTGTTAAAAGAATGTATCGATGGATTGGCTATCAAGCCAAATGGAGTGTATGTTGATGTTACCTTTGGTGGTGGCGGACATTCCAGGGAAATCCTTAAGCATTTGGGTGCAGCTGGTGTTTTGATTGCTTTTGATCAGGACCCTGATGCCCAGAGAAATAAAATAGACGACCCACGCTTCCATTTTGTAGATCAGAATTTTGCTTTCTTAAAAAATAACCTCCGTTTACTGGGCTATAAAGAAGTTGACGGGATCTTGGCTGATCTGGGTGTTTCTTCCCATCAGTTTAATGAGCCTGAGCGTGGCTTTTCTACCCGTTTTGAATCTGCATTAGATATGCGGATGGATAAGCAGGGGAAGTTGACTGCTGCTGAAGTTTTAAATACCTATACAGAAGATAAGCTTCACAAGATCTTTGGGATCTATGGTGAGGTTAAGAATGCGAAGTCGCTCGCTAAGGCAGTTGTGACCGGTCGTGTTGAACAGCCTATTGAGACTCTGGCTGATTTTAAAAAGGCCGTAGCTGTTCATATTCCTAAGGGAAAAGAGAATAAATATATGGCTCAGGTGTTTCAGGCTTTGCGGATTGAAGTAAATGCAGAGATAGATGTACTGGAAAGTTTTCTGACCCAAACTGCTGAAGTGCTTAAAAACGGTGGACGGCTGGTGGTAATGTCCTACCACTCTTTGGAAGACAGGCCGGTTAAAAGTTTTCTGGCCAAAGGTAAGTTTAGGGGTGAGGTTGAAAAAGATTTTTACGGCAACGAGCAAAAGCCTTTTAAGGTAATAACCAGGAAGGCTGTAATGGCTGATGCCGATGAGCTGGAGCGGAACAGCAGATCCAGAAGTGCGAAACTTAGAATTGGGGAGAAGTTATGAATAACCGGTTCAGAGAAGATATAGAAGACGAAGATTCATTACCTGATGAAATCGAGATTAAGGTTAAGAAGAAAACCCCTGAGCCTGATAATCTGGTAATTAAGAAATTGTTTACTGAAGGGGTGATCAGCAAAGAAGCAGCTACTGAAATGCTGCCGTTCCTGATTTTTCTGGCCGTTTTATGTATGCTTTATATTGCCAATAGCCACATGGCTGTTAAGAACATCAGGAATATAGATAAGTTAAGTAAAGAAGTAAAAGAACTAAGCTGGGAATATAAATCGCTGAAAGCGGATTTAATGTTTAAAAGCAAACTGACGGAGGTAGCTAAAAAAGTAGATACCCTTGGAATAAAAGAATTAACGGAACCACCTAGAAAAATTATAGTAAGCAGTAATGAACATTAGAGCTAACATATTATTAAGGGTTTACCTGTCTTTCGGACTGATCTTGCTGTTTGCCGTGGCAGTACTGATCAGACTATGCGATGTACAGTTTGTGGAGGGACATAAATGGCGTGCCATGGCCGATAGTCTCTCTACAAAGTATATCACCGTTGAAGCTGCCCGCGGAAATATCTATTCTGTTGACGGAAGCTTACTGGCCACCTCTATTCCTGAATATGAACTGCGTATGGATACCTATGCGGGAGGAATCAGTAATGATAAATTATTTGATGGTAAGGTTGATTCGCTGGCGATGTGTTTAGCGCGGTATTTTAAAGATAAAACGCCTAAGGAATATTCCCGTTATCTGAGATCTGGCAGGCAGGATAGTTCCCGTTATTTATTGATTAAGCGTAAAGTGGGTTACCAGGATTTAAAAGTAATCCGGACGTTCCCGTTGTATAATGTGGGTAAGTATACTGGCGGATTGATTGCCGTACAGCAAAATAAAAGAATTCGTCCATTTGAAGATTTAGCGGCAAGGACCATTGGCTATAAAAATGAAAATGTGAGTAATGGTGTTGGGCTGGAGGGTGCATTTGGAGAATATATTAATGGAGAAAGCGGAAGGAGACTGGTTCAGCGTATTGCTGGCGGGGTATGGATGCCAATTAATGATGAGGCTGAAGTTGCACCTAAAGAAGGTGCGGATATTATTTCTACGATCGATATCAATATGCAGGATCTGGCACAAAGTGCTTTAGAAAAGCAATTGATTGCGAGTGATGCGCACCACGGTACTGTGATCTTAATGGAAGTAAAAACCGGGGAGATCAGGGCGATGGCGAACTATACCAGGGTGGCCGAAGGAAAATATAAAGAAACCTTTAATTACGCCATTGCCGGAAATCAGGATCCCGGATCAACCTTTAAGCTGGCCTCTTATATGGCATTGCTGGAAGATAATAAGGTAGATACAAATTCTATGATCGGAACTGGCAATTACCAGGTTCCCGGTAAGTTGATTAAAGACTCGCATGGAAGTATTGGGGTCGTTACAGTTAAAAAAGCTTTTGAAGAATCATCAAATGCGGCGATTGCCCAAATGGTTAATGAACATTATAAGGATGACCAGTCTAAATTTACGGATCATTTGTACGACTGGCACCTCAATGAAAAATTGAAATTGCAGATCCCTGGTGAAGCGCAGCCTGTAGTGAAAAATCCTAAGAATAAAAGCTGGAATAAACGATTAACCCTGCCTCAAATGGCCTATGGTTATGAGATGCAGTTAACACCTTTAAAAATGTTGTCGTTTTATAATGCGGTAGCCAACAATGGTAAATACGTTGCCCCAATCTTTGTTAAAGAGATTAGAAAGCTGGGGAATCCGATTGAGCAATTTCATGCCAGGGTAATTAATGAGAAGATGTGTTCTGATGCCACTCTTGGTAAAGTACAGGCTATGCTTAAAGGTGTATTTACAGAAGGTACCGGCAAAAGCCTGGCTTCAAAATTTTATCAGATTGCTGGTAAAACGGGTACAGCTCAGGTTGCTGATGGCAATAAAGGTTATGCAAAAAAACAATATCAAAGCTCTTTCTGTGGATATTTTCCCGCAGATAATCCTAAATATTCCCTGATTGTAGTGATCAATGAGCCTAAAGGAGCTTACTACGCAGCCCTGGTTGCCGGTCCCCCATTCCGGGAAATTGCAGACCGCATCTATGCACGGGATATTCAGATGTATAATAGCATGCCCGAGCATCTGGTAGGAAATACCAATAATCCTGAAGCAAAAGCGGGACAAAGTAAAGCCACTAAAAAGGTTTACAGTGCATTTGGTATTAAAGCCCTTTATGCATCTAAATCCAGTTATTTTAATTCTGTAGATACCAGCAATGGGGTTGTATATCAGGACTACAATGCGGTAAAAGGAGTAATGCCGAATATAAAAGGAATGGGGTTGAAAGATGCCTTGTTCCTGACAGGTAATGTTGGTTTAAAAACAAGGGTAAGGGGAAGCGGAAAAGTGATTGGCCAGTCCATTCCGGCCGGAAGTAAAATAGGCAGAGGATTATTAGTTCAAATAGAATTACGTTAAGATGCAGTTGCAGGAAATACTATATGGTGCAGCAATAACTAAATTGGTTGGAACAACCAATCTGGATGTTAACGCGTTGGTTTTTGATTCACGTAAGGTGGCTCAGGGTGATGTATTTTTTGCCATTAAAGGAACCTTATCTGACGGGCATGATTATATTGCATCAACAATAAGTGCAGGTGCTTCTGTAATTATTTGTGAGCAGATGCCTGGAACTCTGGAGACTGAGATAACCTATATCCAGGTAGAAAACAGTGCTGTAGCCCTCGGAATTATGGCAGCTAATTTTTACCACAACCCTTCTTCTAAATTACAGTTGATTGGTATTACCGGTACGAACGGAAAAACGACTATTGCTACACTGCTGTTTAAGCTGTTCAGGGAACTGGGCTATAAAGTAGGTTTAATATCTACCGTTCAAAACCACATCAATGATGATATTATTCCGGCAACACATACTACACCTAATCCTTTGGCTTTAAATGGCTTGTTGAATGATATGGTTAATGCCGGCTGCAGCTACTGCTTTATGGAAGTAAGCTCTCATGCGGTTGTACAGCACAGAATAGAAGGACTAATTTTTGCTGGCGGTGTCTTTTCTAATATTACCCATGATCACCTTGATTTTCATGGAACTTTTGACCATTACATTAAGGCCAAAAAAAGCTTTTTTGACCGTCTTCCGAAATCGGCCTTTGCCTTAACAAATGCAGATGATAAGAATGGAATGGTGATGCTTCAAAATACCAGGGCTTCTAAAAAGAGCTATGCGCTTAAACAGCTTGCCGATTTTAAGGCCAGGATCATTGAAAATAGTTTTAGTGGATTAAACCTGGATGTGGATGGTACAGATGTGTTCTTTAAACTGGTAGGCTCATTTAATGCTTACAATTTGTTAGCTGCTTATGGAACGGCTCTTTTGCTTGAGCAGGACCGTCTTGCGGTGCTTACTGCGTTAAGTACGCTTACTGGTGCCGAAGGCAGATTTGAATATGTTACCTCTAATCAGAATATAATCGGAATTGTGGATTATGCACACACCCCGGATGCTGTTCAGAATGTATTAAGTACCATTCAGAACATTAGAAAGGGTACCGAGCAAGTGATCACCATTATTGGATGCGGCGGCGACAGGGATAAGACCAAGCGGCCAATTATGGCGCAGGTTGCGTGCGATTGGAGTGATAAAGTGATCTTAACCTCAGATAACCCCAGAACAGAAAACCCTCAGGCCATTATTGAAGATATGGAAAAAGGGGTTTCGCCAACAAATAAACGCAAGACCATTAGTATACTGGATCGTAAGGAGGCAATTAAAACGGCCTGCCATCTCGCTAAGCCAGGTGATATCATTTTGCTTGCAGGAAAAGGACATGAGAAATACCAGGAGATAAATGGGGTTAGACACCATTTTGATGATAAAGAAGTATTAACGGAACAACTAAACTTACTCAGCTAATGTTATATTATTTATTTGAATATTTAAATCAGAACTATGACTTTCCAGGGTTAAGGCTGTTTCAATATATCACCTTCCGTACTTCTCTTGCGATCATTATTTCACTGATCATTACTACCGTTTATGGAAGAAGGATCATTAATTATCTGCAGAAAATGCAGGTTGGTGAACCGGTAAGGAATTTAGGGTTAGAGGGACAGATGCAAAAACAAGGTACGCCTACTATGGGTGGTATCATGATTTTGCTCGGTATTTTAGTACCTACGCTCTTGTTTGCCAATCTTTCTAATATCTATGTGATCTTGATGATCATTACCACGGTCTGGATGGGAGCCATTGGCTTTGTTGACGATTATATTAAGGTTTTTAAAAAGAATAAAGAGGGATTAGCAGGAAGATTTAAAATTGTTGGTCAGGTTGGCCTGGCACTGATCATTGGCTGGACCATGTATTTTAACCCGAATATTGTGGTTCGGCAGACGGTAGATGATTCTGGTATTTCTAAATCAGATGCACCGATGGTTTTGAGACCGAAGGGGATATATACACAAGATGTAAAGTCAACGCTGACCAATGTTCCTTTTTATAAAAATAATGAATTTGATTACGCCAAAGTATTGAAGTTCTTAGGTGAAGGATATGAGAAATATGCAGTTTTTGTATTCCTGTTTTTCGTAGTTACGATTGTTACTGCGGTGTCTAACGGTGCAAATTTAACTGATGGAATAGATGGACTCGCCACGGGTACCTCTGCCATTATTGGAATTACGCTGGGTTTACTGGCCTATGTGTCTGGTAATACCGTTTTTGCGGATTATCTCAATATCATGTATATCCCCAATTCTGGTGAGCTGATGATCTTTGCCGGCGCATTTGTGGGGGCATGTGTCGGATTCTTATGGTATAATTCTTACCCTGCCCAGGTATTTATGGGGGATACCGGAAGTTTAGCGATTGGAGGCATCATTGCCGCATTTGCAATTATGATCCGTAAGGAACTGCTGATCCCTATACTGTGCGGTATATTCCTGATTGAAAGTTTGTCTGTAATTATTCAGGTTAGTTACTTTAAATATACAAAAAGACGTTTTGGCGAAGGCAGAAGGGTTTTCTTAATGTCGCCATTGCATCACCATTATCAAAAAAAGGGATATCATGAAGCCAAGATCGTTACCCGGTTCTGGATCATTGGGATACTGCTTGCTATTATTACCATAATCACTTTAAAACTGCGATGATCACGAGCGGCAAAATAGTTGTTTTAGGGGCCGGAGAAAGCGGTGTTGGCGCAGCTTTGCTTGCTAAAAAGCAGGGTTTTGATGTTTTCGTATCTGATTTTGGTGCAATTGCAGGCCAGTATAAAGAGAAGCTGGTGGCGTTGAATATTGCATTTGAAGAAAAACAGCATACCTCTGCCATGATACTGGATGCTGCTGAAGTGATTAAGAGTCCAGGGATACCCAATACCGTTCCGATCATTAAGGAAATCATCAGGAAAGGTATTCCTATTGTATCGGAAATAGAGTTTGCAAAACGGTATACCAATGCTAAAACAGTTTGCATTACTGGTTCTAATGGTAAAACGACCACGACTATGCTGACCTATCACATTTTAAAAAATGCAGGGTTAAACGTAGGTCTGGCAGGAAATATAGGTAACAGCTTTGCCGCTTTGGTTGCTGAATCTGATTACGAATGGTACGTGCTGGAACTGTCCAGTTTTATGTTGGATGACATGCACGACTTTAAAGCAGATATAGCTGTTTTATTAAATATAACACCGGATCATTTAGACCGGTACGATTATAAACTAGGAAATTATGCGGCATCGAAGATGCGCATTATACAAAATCAGACCAGTGAAGATACTTTTATCTATTGTGCTGATGATAAAGAGACCTTAAAGATCTTAAAGCATACAAAGGTCAAATCAAAAATGTACCCTTTTTCTATTCGTAAGAAAATTGAGAACGGTGCCTTTCTGGAAAGCGATAACATACAAATAAATATAAACCTAAACGATCAATTAACCATGTCCATTACAGAGTTAGCCCTTCAGGGTAAGCATAATATTTACAACTCTATGGCCTCGGGCATAGTAGCAAAAGTACTAGATATCAGAAATTCTGCCATTCGTGAAAGTATGGGTGACTTTAAGAATATTGAACACAGGCTTGAGCATGTTGCTAAAATTTCGGGTGTTGATTACATCAATGATTCTAAAGCTACCAATGTAAACTCTACCTGGTATGCACTGGAAAGTGTAAGCTCAGAAGTGATCCTGATTATGGGTGGTGTTGATAAAGGTAATGATTACAATATGCTTAAAGAGATGGTGCACAAAAAAGTGAAAGCTATTGTATGTTTAGGTAAAGACAATAAACGTATCCATGAGGCTTTTGAAGACGATGTAGAGATCATTGTAAATACATTTTCTGCACATGAAGCCGTGCAGGTGGCTTATCACCTGGCAAAAAAGGGAGATACGGTATTGCTTTCTCCGGCTTGTGCAAGTTTTGATCTGTTCAAGAATTATGAAGACAGGGGCAACCAGTTTAAGGCTGCTGTAAAAGAACTATAACTATGATTGGTATAAGTACTATTCTGGATAAAACAAAAGGTGACCGCTGGATCTGGCTGATCATTATTTTGTTGTCGATGATCTCTATAATTACAGTATATAGTGCTACCGGTACTATTGCGTATAATAAAGGGATTGCCGTTGAACGCTACTTATTGTATAAGCATGTGATCTTTGTGATGCTCGGCATTGCAATGATCTATTTTGCCCATTTGCTGGATTATAAATATTACGCCGGTATATCTAAAATCCTGATGATCATTACGGTGCCATTGTTATTTTACACCCTTATATTTGGGTCGCACATTAACGATGCCTCACGATGGGTAAAAATTCCGGTAATTGGTTTGACATTCCAAACATCCGATTTGGCCAAACTGGCCTTGATCACATTTTTAGCCAGGATGCTAACCAAGAAGCAGGAGAATATTAAGGACGTAAAAAGCTCATTCATCCCGATCATCAGTTCGGTATGTGCGGTAACGGTATTGATTGCGATTGCAAACATGTCTACCGCCATGATGCTGTTTGGGGTGAGTATCTTATTGCTGATCATTGGACGGATCAGTATTAAACAGATTGCAATTGTTAGTATTGCCGGTGGTGCATTGCTTGCCGCTGTTCTATTAATTGGTCCAAGGGGTGAAACATATCGCTCAAGGATTAAGACATTTTTGCATCCTGAACTGGTAGATTCTGATAAGTCTTATCAATCAGATCAGTCCAAGATAGCACTGGCTACTGGCGGTGTATTTGGAAAAGGCCCTGGAAACAGTACGCAGCGTAATTTTCTGCCGCACCCGTATTCAGATTTTATTTTTGCAATTATAGTGGAAGAGTACGGCTCAATAGGTGCACTAACAATGGTGGTGTTATACTTGGTTTTGTTATACCGGTGCATCCGTATTGTAACACAGAGTCCTAAAGCTTTTGGAGCCTTGCTGGCGGCTGGCTTAAGTTTTAGCTTAACCATTCAGGCTTTTGCAAATATGGCTGTTGCAGTAGGCTTAGGTCCGGTAACGGGAGTTCCTTTACCTCTGGTAAGTATGGGTGGAACATCCATTTTGTTTACAAGTATCGCATTTGGGATCATCCTGAGTGTGAGCAAGGATGTTGAAGAAAAAAGAAATGATAAAAAAGTAATTGTAGGAGAAATTCCTGCAATGGCATAATATAAAGATGATGAGACCAACAAGGATAATTATTTCAGGTGGCGGTACTGGCGGGCATATATTCCCGGCCATATCAATTGCCAATGCATTGAGGCGCATGGAGCCTGGATGTGAGATATTATTTGTTGGTGCTACCGGCAGAATGGAAATGGAAAAGGTTCCTGCCGCCGGGTACAAAATAGTTGGCCTAACGATTAGTGGTTTTCAAAGGGGCTCTATTGCTAAGAATCTGGGTTTACCATTTAAAGTATTGGGAAGCGTACGTAAAGCGATGCAGCTGATCAGCTCATTTAAGCCAGATGTGGTGGTGGGTGTTGGTGGTTATGCATCGGGACCTGTACTTTTTGCGGCATCTGTTAAAAATATTCCTTATTTAATTCAGGAACAAAATTCATATGCCGGTATCACCAATAAATGGCTGGGTAGGAATGCGGCTAAGATTTGTGTTGCTTTTGATGATATGGACCAGTTCTTTCCGGCTCAAAAGATCTTGAAAACCGGAAATCCGGTTCGGAAAGATGTGGTTAATATTTTCAATAAACACCATGAAGGCGCTGAAATGCTGCAGCTTGATCCGCTAAAGAAAACGATTTTGGTTACCGGTGGCAGCTTAGGTGCGGGTACATTAAATAAAAGTATTGAAAAGCATTTACCTGAATTACTGAAAGAAGATATACAGGTGGTGTGGCAAACCGGTAAGTTTTATTATAAAGGGATTATTGAACGTTTGGGGTTGGATTTTCATCCTAACGTACGCATTTTAGAATTTCTGAATAAAATGGATATGGCTTATGCTGCAGCTGACGTGATCATTTCAAGAGCAGGGGCAGGTACCATTGCTGAATTGTGCCTGATTAAAAAGCCCGTGATCCTGGTGCCTTCTCCAAATGTAGCGGAAGATCACCAAACTAAGAATGCGATGGCATTGGTAAAAAGCAATGCTGCTTTATTAATTACGGATCGCTCTGCGGAGGATACACTGGTTAGTGAAGCGATTGATTTATTGAAAGATAAGGAACGGATTAAACTGTTTTCGGAAAACATTGGTAAGATGGCGTTGCCGGATGCCGATGATATCATCGCTATTGAAGTGATGAGCTTAGCAGAAGGGAGGAAATCGGACTGATGGAACTGAATACGATAAAAGGCGTTTATTTTGTTGGCATTGGTGGGATCGGTATGAGTGCGATTGCCCGTTATTTTGCTAAAAGAGGATGTTTGGTTTGCGGCTATGATAAAACAAGGACCAACCTGACGATTGCTCTGGAGCAGGAGGGGATTCTAATCAACTATTCCGATGAGTTATCTGCTTTGCCAGTTCAATTCCACAAGGATACAGAAGAATTGCTGATTGTATATACGCCAGCGATTCCTAAGGATTCAGAACTATTGAATTATTTTAAAGACCATCAGTTTACGTTAAAGAAGCGTTCTGAGGTTTTAGGGATCATTAGCAAGGGACAGTTTTGTATAGCGGTTGCTGGTACACATGGTAAAACTACAACATCATCTATCGTTGCGCATATTTTAACAGATACTGGATTTGGCTGTACTGCTTTTTTGGGTGGTATTGCAACGAATTACAACAGTAACTTTTTAATTGGTGATAACAATGTGGTGGTGGTTGAAGCAGATGAATATGACAGGTCGTTTTTAACACTTCATCCGGATGTTTCTGTGATTACCTCTATGGATGCAGATCACCTGGATATTTATGGAGATGCGGAGCAGCTTCATGAATCCTTCCGCTTGTTTGCCGGTCAGTTAAAACCAGAGGGTACTTTGTTTATTAAGGAAGGATTACCAATTACATCGGGCATTAGTTACAGTGCAGGTTCTCATTCTCAGGTACGTGCAGAAAATATACGTATTGAAAACTCAAACTTTGTGTTTGATTACACGGATGGTGATACCAGCATTGATGCGGTAAGTCTGATGCTTCCGGGGATTCATAATGTTGAAAATACAGTAGCTGCAATGGCTGTCGCGCTGAAAATAGGTATTGATGCAGAAAAAGTAAAGCAGGCGGTTGCTAGTTTTAAAGGTGTAAAAAGAAGATTTGAATATGTTGTAAATGCTCCTGAACATATATACATTGATGATTATGCGCATCATCCGGAAGAATTAAACGCATGCTTTAATGCGGTGAGGCAGTTGTATCCGGATAAAAAAATGACTGTAATTTTTCAGCCTCATTTATTTACGCGTACCCGGGATTTTGCAGATGAGTTTGCAAGGGTTTTGAGTACAGCCGATGATTTGCTGCTGCTGGAGATCTACCCGGCCAGAGAATTACCTTTACCAGGAATTAATTCTCAATTTTTGCTGGATAAGATTACGGCAAGCGATAAAAAGATCTGTACAAAAGATCAGGTCATCGCATACATTGCGGATAAAAATCCGGAATTGCTGTTAACGGTAGGTGCCGGGGACATAGATACATTGATACAACCACTTAAAAACGTATTTGATCATGCTTAAGAAGATCAATTGGAAATTGTTATTTAAGGGATTTGCCTGGATTGTTTGTCTGAGCGGAGTGGTTGTGCTGATGAGTTTTGTGAGCATTAAAAAACAAACAGTAAGCTGCACAAATATTAAGATCCTGATTCCTGGTGCAGATAATTTTATAGAGCGTGAAGAGATTGATGCCATATTAAAGCAAAGTCAGGGAATACTGATTGGTAAGAAACTACAGGAGATCAACCTGGAAAATATTGAGAAAAGTATTAAATCCAACCCATACATTGCCCAGGCAAAGGTCTTCGCAGATATGGATGGGGTGATCCATATTGAGATTAGTCAGCGTCAGCCGATTTTGAGGGTGATCAATTCAAGTGATCAGGATTATTACATTGACCGTGATGGTTTGAAAATGCCGGTATCACCTAATTTCACAGCGAATGTATTGGTTGCCAATGGAAAGATCCTTGAATATTTTAGCGGTAAGGTGGATACATTAATTACTAAGATGGCTGTTGATCTGTATAAGACCGCTTTATTTATTAAAAGAGATTCGTTGTGGGATGCGCAGATTGAACAGCTTTTTGTAAATGATAAAAACGACATTGAACTGGTGCCCAGGGTGGGCAACCAGCACATCATTTTAGGGTCTGCGGATTCGCTTGAAGTTAAGATGAGAAATTTATTGGCCTTTTACAAACAAGCCATGCCTAAAGTAGGTTGGGATACATACAGAACCATCAACATTAAATATACCAACCAGATTGTCTGCGAAAAAATTGATTCATTGGCGGTACGGCAGGAGAAGATAACTACACCACCAGATACGATGGGTAATGGTGCCGGGCAGCCAGATCTTGTTCAACAACAAATTGTACAGGAAATAAAGAAAGACATCAATCAGAATACCGGGGAGAAAGTTGCAGAGAAAAAAGAGATCGTGAAGAAAGAGAAAGTTGCGGAGAAGAAGGATAAGGTTGCGGAGAAGAAACCAGAAAAACCTGCTCAGCCAGCTCAGCTGGCAAAGGTTTCAGTCAATGAGACCAAAAAAGTAAAAGAAAAAAGTAAAACAGATACCAAGAAAAACAAATAATATAAACTCAACAAATCAATATAGTTATGGGCAAAGAAACATCAACCATTCAATCTCCAATAGTAGTAGGATTGGATATTGGTACCACTAAGATCTGTGTGATCGTTGGCCGGAGAACACAGCATGGAAAGATAGAAGTACTCGGGATAGGTAAGGCGGAATCGGCAGGAGTAACCCGTGGTGTAGTATCAAACATTCAAAAAACGGTTCAGGGAATATCGCAGGCTGTTGAACTTGCAAGCGGGCAATCTAATGTGGAGATCCGCGTTGTTAACGTAGGTATCGCTGGTCAGCACATCAAGAGTTTGCAGCATAGAGGTATCTTAACCAGAAGAGAGTTGAATAACGAGATTGGGAAGAAGGATATAGATAAACTGATTGATGATATGTTTAAACTGGTAATGCCGCCTGGAGAAGAAATTATCCATGTATTGCCGCAAGAGTTTACAATTGACAACGAGCCGGGTATCAAAGATCCGATTGGTATGGCAGGTGTACGTTTAGAAGCGAACTTCCACATCATATCTGGTCAGGTAACTGCCGTTAAAAATATTATGAGGTGTGTAACCAATGCCGGGTTACAAACTCAGGAACTAATTTTAGAGCCGCTGGCTTCTTCAGAATCGGTGTTGAGCGACGAAGAAAAAGAAGCTGGTATAGCCCTGGTTGATATTGGTGGTGGTACAACGGATATTGCAATTTTCCATGAAGGTATTATCCGCCATACTGCGGTAATCCCTTTTGGTGGAAATAGTGTAACGGAAGACATCAGGGAAGGATGTTCTGTGATGAGAAATCAGGCAGAATTGCTTAAAACGCGTTTTGGATCTGCATTGGCGGAAGAGAATAAAGAGAACGAGATCATTTGTGTGCCGGGATTAAGGGGAAGAGAGCCTAAAGAGATCTCTGTAAAAAACCTTGCTTACGTAATTCAGGCGCGGATGGAAGAGATCATTGAACATGTATATTATGAAATTAAATCATCAGGATATGAAAAGAAACTGATTGGCGGTGTGGTGATTACTGGTGGCGGGGCGTTATTAAAGCACCTTTCGCAATTGGTAGAATACGTTACCGGTTTAGATTGCAGGGTTGGATATCCAAATGAACATTTATCTAAGTATGAAGATATGCAGAAAACGGTTTATGATGATCTTAAAAGTCCAATGTATGCTACGAGTGTTGGTCTTTTGATCAAGGGTATTCAGAAAGCAGAAGAGTTGATTGAAGAGATGAAACAACCTGGGGTTTTTGTAGAGCGCCCTAAAGATAAAGAGAAAGTAAAACGTTCGGGAGGCGGATTATTTGATAAATTATTGGCAAAAACCAAAGATTTTATCAAAGACGATATGAATGTTAGTGATGAAGATTATATTAAACCGTAGTATTTTTCCACAAAACACGATTTTTCCACATTCTTAACACTTGTGGAAAACGCCTGTTAAAAAAGTGTTAATATTACATAGAGAGATGAACAGGTAAAACGAATTTTTAAATAACTGATTCATAAAGATATGAAGTTCGAAATGTTAAAAGATAAGTCATCAATCATCAAGGTAATTGGTGTTGGTGGCGGTGGTGGTAATGCGGTAAACCATATGTACCGTCAGGGAATTACCGGGGTAGACTTTATTATTTGTAATACAGATGCCCAGGCGCTTGAATTTAGCCCGATCCCAAATAAAGTGCAGCTAGGTGCAAGTTTAACTGAAGGGATGGGTGCAGGCTCAATTCCGGAGGTAGGAAAAAACTCTGCCATTGAGAATATTGATGACATTAAGCAAATGTTAGGCAGTACCACCAAGATGTTGTTCATTACAGCAGGTATGGGTGGTGGAACCGGAACAGGAGCAAGTCCGATCATCGCAAAAGCAGCAAAAGAATTAGATATATTAACCGTTGCCATTATTACTACCCCGTTTGCCTTTGAAGGTAAAAGACGTAAGATGCAGGCAAATGACGGCTTGGATGAATTGAAAAAATATGTCGATTCATACCTTGTTATCTCTAACGACAGGCTGCGTGAGATCTTTGGTAACCTCACATTAGGGTCAGCTTTTGCACAGGCAGATGATATTTTGACAACGGCCGCAAAAGGAATAGCTGAGATTATAACTGTACCGGGATATATAAACGTCGATTTTAAAGATGTGCGCACTGTGATGAAAGACAGTGGTGTATCGATCATGGGTAGTTTTGCCTGTGATGGTGAGAACCGTGCATTAAATGCAGTTGAAGGTGCACTGGCATCTCCACTGTTAAAAGACAACGAGATTGAAGGTGCCAGATATATTCTATTGAACATCAGTTCTGGTTTACGTGAAGTAACCATGGATGAGGTTACGATCATTACCGATTATATTCAGGAAAAGGCTGGTCTATCGGCAGACCTGATCTGGGGAAATTGTATTGATGAGAATTTAGGAGATAAGCTATCGGTTACGATCATTGCTACTGGTTTCCAAACTAAAGAACAGCGTGAAGAGGATAAAAAGAATGTGAAGAAGATTTCTTTGCTAACTCCTGAAGAGGCACCTTTAATAAGACCTGTAGAGCCTGTTAATTCATTTATTGAGCCTAAAGTAGAGTCTCATGCTACTGAACCTGTAATGAAAGCCAAAGAAGAGATCAAACAATCTGATCTTTTTGGTGATCTGTTTAACGCCAATAAAAATAGATACGCTGAGGAACCGGAAAATACGATCATCAAGCATACCCTGGTTGAAGAAGAAACCCCTGTTCAGGAATCAGCTCCTCAGGAGTCAGGTTTTGAGTTCGAAATAAAGCTTGCTGAAACAGATTTTGTATTTGAAACCCCTGTATCTGTTTTTAATAATGATGTACTGCCTCAGCATGAAGAAGAAGTTTCGGAACCTGGAGCAGACGATGATAAAAATGATGATTCTATTGAGGACCAGCTTAAAAAATCTAAAGAACGTATTTTAAGGTTAAAAGACCTGAGTATGAAGCTTAGAACAAGCAATGGTTTACAGGAACTGGAAAATGAGCCTGCTTATAAACGCAAACAAATGCAATTGCAGCAAGTGCAGCATTCGTCAGAATCACAAGTGTCCAGATTTACATTAAGTAATGATGAAGATGGTTCAACTGAAATCAGGCCTAATAATTCTTTTTTACACGATAACGTTGATTAATTCAATTTAATAGCTACTTAAAAGCCTTAACATCCATTGTTGAGGCTTTTTTAGCAAATACACCAAATGCATTTAACCTATCAATACTTCAAGATTATTGATAATCATGCATTTTAACCTTAAATTTGTAGCATAAACTTTAACACATAGAACATTGGATATTTTTGAAAAGATAGCAAAGCATATGGGCCCGCTTGGGCAACACCACAAATGGTCACATGGATACTTCTCCTTTCCTAAACTAGAAGGTGATATTGCACCTCACATGAATTTTCGCGGTAAGGAGCATTTAGTGTGGAGCTTAAATAACTATTTAGGATTAGCAAACCATCCGGAAGTAAGAAAAGCAGATGAAAAGGGAGCGGCAGATTTTGGAATGGCTTATCCGATGGGTGCCCGTATGATGTCTGGAAATTCTAAGTATCATGAGCAGCTGGAGCAGGAACTTGCTGAATTTGTAGGTAAGCCTGATGCATTTCTATTAAATTATGGATACCAGGGCATGGTTTCTATTATCGATAGCCTGGTAGATAGAAATGATGTAATTGTTTATGATGGAGAATCTCATGCTTGTATCATTGATGGGTTGCGTTTACACATGGGTAAGCGTTTTGTGTACCAGCACAATGATATTGACAGTGCGCGTAAACAATTAGAACGTGCAACCAAACTGGTTGAGCAAAGCGGCGGCGGTATATTACTAATCACTGAAGGTGTTTTTGGTATGTCTGGTGCGCAGGGAAAATTAAAAGAACTCGTTGATTTAAAGAAGGACTTTAATTTCCGTTTGCTGATTGATGATGCGCATGGATTTGGTACCATGGGACCAACAGGTGCGGGTACTCATGAAGAACAGAATTGTATAGATGGTGTAGATATCTATTTTGGTACCTTCGCTAAGTCTATGGCTGGTATTGGTGCATTTGTGGCATCGACAGAAGAGATCACTAATTTTTTCCGTTATAATATGCGTTCTCAAACCTTTGCAAAAGCATTGCCTATGCCTATGGTTATCGGGTTGCTTAAGAGGCTGGAGCTATTGAAAAATAATCCGGAGTTAAGAGAGAAGCTATGGACCATTGCTACTGCGCTTCAGACCGGATTAAGAGCACGCGGATTTGATCTTGGCATTACCAATACCATGGTTACGCCTGTGTTTTTAAAAGGAGAATTGCTTGAAGCTACTGCTTTAACCATGGACCTTCGTGAGAACTACGGTATCTTTTGTTCCATTGTTGTTTACCCGGTAATACCAAAAGGATTGATCGAATTGAGATTAATACCTACTGCTATGCATACCATTGAAGATGTTCAGCGTACGCTGGATGCATTTAGTGAGGTCTCTGAAAAGCTTAAAACGGGCTATTATAAGGAGAACCAGTTCTCTGTAGCTTAATAATTCTTATTATAAGAAAACCCTTCTATTAAATATAGGAGGGTTTTTTAGTTTAGAATTAATTTTACAATTATCTATATATCAGATCAATAGCTGATTAAAAATATGTTTTTTTGTTTATAATAGCCTTGAATGTGGAAAAAAAGACGCTTTTAAGAATTTATTTATTCTTATAAAAATTTTTTTATTAAAATAATCCACTTACTTTAGTAATAGAGTATAAATCAAAACATTAACCTTTAGGAGTAAATTGACCATGAAAAAATTTAATGAAGTAAAAGAACTTCTTGCTTCTCTGGAAGCAGATGCTGACAAGTTTTACAACAAAGCAAACAGCGCTGCTGGAACACGTGTACGTAAGGGTATGCAGGATCTTAAAAACTTAGCTCAAACGATTCGTTTAGAGATCCAGGAAGCTAAAAACAAAGGATAGAACCGCTTTTGTTTTTAAACCAATAGAGAGTGCTTTTAGGGCACTCTCTATTTTTATATTCAGAACATTTTCTGATTCTAGCTGCTGATCTTCTTTGTTTCGTTGATGATCGCTGTTCTCAGACTTTCAGAGACCTTAACTAAAGGAAGGCGGATCTCTTCACCACAAACCTCTAAGTAGTTAAGTGCGGCCTTAGTGCCTGCCGGATTTCCTTCTGCAAACATTAACCGTGTAAATTCTATCAAGCTCAAATGCAGCGGTAAAGCTTTTGTATAATCTCCTTCAAGGCAAAGTCTGATCATGGCTGATAGCTGTGCCGGTAATGCATTGCCGATCACAGAAATTACCCCTACCGCGCCAATGGAGATCATAGGCATAGCCACAGGATCATCGCCAGAAATTAATAAAAATTCCTTTGGCTTATCACGCATGATTTGGTTAAACTGATCAAAATTGCCTGAGGCTTCTTTAATACCGATGATGTTTTCAAAATCAGCGGCCAGTCTGCAGGTCGTTTCAGCACTCATATTGCTGGCTGTACGTCCGGGCACATTGTAAAGTATAACCGGTAAGGTACTGGCTTCGCTTATTGCCTTATAATGCTGATATATGCCTTCCTGTGTTGGTTTATTGTAATATGGGCTGGCCGATAAAATGGCATCGTATCCATTGGTGTCAAAATCCTTTACTTCCTGAACAAGTGCTGCAGTATCATTTCCGCCTATTCCGGCAACGAGTGGCAATCTGCCATTATTTATTTCAGCTGTGAACTTCCAGATCTTCTTCTTTTCTTCTTTATTGAGTGTTGATGCCTCTCCTGTGGTACCTAATGATACCAGGTAATCTACCTTTCCGTCGATCAGATAATTGATCAGATTTTCCAATCCGTCAAAATCTACCGATCCATCTGCTTTAAATGGTGTAATCAAAGCTACACCTGTTCCATGAAATTTATTCATTTTTAATTATTATTTCAACATCTCTAATAAATCGTCCTCTGAGATCAGCGGTACATTCAGTTTATTGGCTTTTTCCAGTTTTGATGGCCCCATATTGTCTCCGGCAAGAAGATAATTTAGTTTGGCAGAAATGCCGCTTAAGATTTTACCTCCATTACTTTCTATTAACAACTTGAGTTCCTCTCTGCTGTGGTTTTCAAAAACGCCCGAAATTACAAATGTTTTTCCGGTTAATTTGTCACTTTGCAGCGCAATTTCATTTTCTATTACTTCAAATTGTAATTCTTGTGATCTTAACAGCTGTATTTGGAGTACATGTTCCGGCTTTCCGAAGTATTCAATGATGCTTTCTGCAATGCGCTGACCAATTTCATCTATTGCAGTTAGTTCTTCCAGACTTGCAGCAATCAGATTTTCGATATTTTTTGTTCCAAAAGCCAATTTCCGGGCTACTGTTTCGCCAACATACCTGATCCCTAATCCGAACAGTACTTTTTCAAAGGGCATTTGTTTGGACTGGTCAATTCCCTGAAGCATATTTACGATGGAACGTTCTCCAAATCTATCCAATGTCTTCAATTCATCTGCTTTTTCATGCAGGATGTAAAGATCACTGATGTGTTTGATCAATCCTCTCTGGTAAAATGTTTCAATGGTCTCATCACCAAGTCCATCGATGTTCATCGCTTTGCGACCAATGAAGTGCTGGATCTTTCCTACTATTTGCGGCGGACAAGCTTCATCATTCGGGCAGTAAAATGCAACTTCTCCTTCTTTGCGGATCAGTGGTGTTTGACATTCGGGGCATGTAGTAGGGTAGATGATCCGTACTGCATCTTTTTGACGTTTATCCAGGTTTACCTGGATGATCTTTGGAATAATCTCCCCGCCTTTTTCAACGAATACACTATCCCCTTCATGAAGATCTAATCTTTCTATCTCGTTTGCATTGTGCAGCGTTGCCCTTTTAACAGTTGTGCCAGCCAGCTGTACCGGTCTTAAATTTGCAACTGGTGTAACTGCACCGGTTCGGCCAACCTGGTAACTTACCTTTTCAAGAATAGTTTCTACTTCCTGTGCTTTGTATTTAAATGATATTGCCCAGCGTGGGGATTTGGCTGTAAACCCAAGTTCCTGCTGCTGCGCATAGCTGTTTACCTTTATGACAATACCGTCTATATCGAATGATAAGTTGAAACGCTCATTTTCCCAATAGGCTATAAAAGCGAGTACATCATCAATATTTGTGCTTAATTTAGTATGTTCTGATACATGAAAGCCCCAGCTTTTTAGTGCCTGTAAGCTTTCCCAATGGGTTTTAAAGTAGTCTTTATCTGTGTTTAAAGAATATAAAAAGCAATCTAGCGGCCGTTTTGCTACTTCACTTGAATCCTGCATTTTTACGGTGCCTGAAGCAAAGTTCCTTGGATTTGCATATTGCACCTCTCCAAGCTCTTCCCGTTCCTTATTTAACCGCTCAAAGGCTGCACGGTGCATAAAGATCTCTCCCCGGATCTCAAAGAGCCCGGGAATATCAGCGCCTGTTTTCAGGTGGTGTGGTATATTGTTAATGGTCTTAATGTTTGTAGTAACGTCGTCGCCCTTTGTACCATCGCCGCGGGTTACTGCCCTTTGAAGTTTTGAGTTTTCATAGGTAAGACTTATAGACAGCCCATCAAACTTAAGTTCGCATACATATTCAAAACTGTCGCCCAGTGTTTTTCTTACCCGCTCATCAAAATCTTTCAAATCCTGCTCATTGTAGGTGTTTCCTAAAGAGAGCATTGGCCAGCGGTGTTTTACAGTGGTAAAGGTTTTGGTGATATCACCTCCAACTTTTAAAGTAGGTGAGTTTGGATCTGCAAGGTCAGGATGCTCCAGTTCTAATTTACTGAGGATTTCTAATTTCTTGTCAAATTCATAATCTGCAATGGTGGGCATTGCAAGTACATAATAATTGTAAGTATGTTGATTAAGCTCCTTAACCAATGCATCCATTTCGTCTTTTATATCAGATCTTGACATGAGAGCGAAGATACAAATTAAATAATTTTATGGCGTTTTATTTAGCCCGTATTACATTTAAACTAAGTTCTATGTCTTCAAATATAGATAGGTAGTTTTGTGCTAAACTGTCTTTAAACAGAATTAGCTTTTCAGTAAGCAGCGCAACCTGTGTATCTGTAAATGGATTGTCCCATAAGCGCATACAGATCCGGTTCAATGCATAAGATATGTTTTCAATCTTTTGATAACTGAGCAGGTATCTGCTGGAAATAAAGCTGTCCAAAAATTTAAAAAAGGTGGAAGTATCATGCAATGAGCAGGTTTGTAAAAATGAATCCAATGCCTGTCTGTCTGTTTTGATCAGCTGATCGTAGAATATGTTCGTGTTAACGACCCTGTCTATCGTTAGAAGGTGATCCAGGATAAGTTCCAGGCCAATGTGTGCAAGGAAAAATGGCTTAACTGGACTGTTTTCAAAAATAGGAAGTATAATTTGCTTTAAAGCAGCAGTTTGTAACTTAAAAAAGTCTGAGTTGTGAAAAATATTGTCTACCAGTACATGTCTTTCCCATCCTTTAAGGATAGAATTTTGAGATGGGATAGTTTCGAAAATGTATTTTTCTTTTGCAGGGTACAGGTTTTTACCTTTTTCGGCGTTCTTGATAAAATCGGGTAAAACGACGCCCATAACCATGTTTTCGTCAGGATTATTTCGTTCAAAGTAGAAGTGTGATAAGAAGTTCATTTTTCTAAAAGTAGCTATTTTTATTGATTTTGGGCGTTTAGATCGTGTTGAATTTATAGTATAACGGAGCTTTTCCTATATTTGCGACAAAAGGATATAATAATGACCAATTTCGTTGAAGAGCTACGCTGGAGAGGCATGTTGCAGGATATTATGCCTGGTACAGAAGAAAAATTGAATGAAGGAATGACTTCAGGGTACATCGGTTTTGACCCTACGGCAGATTCTCTGCATGTTGGACACCTGACCCAGATCATGACATTGATTCATTTTCAGCTTGCTGGCCATAAGCCATATGCATTGGTAGGCGGTGCTACCGGGATGGTTGGTGATCCTTCCGGTAAATCTGCAGAGCGGAACCTGCAAACGGAAGACATGGTAGAACATAACCTTTCGGAGTTAAAGAAACAGCTTTCCAGGTTCCTTAAATTTGAGGATGCCGGAAATGGTGCAGTTATGATCAACAATGCAGACTGGTTTAAGGATATGAGTCTTTTTACCTTTATCCGCGATATTGGTAAGCACATTACTGTAAACTATATGATGGCTAAGGACAGTGTAAAAAGACGTCTTGAAGGAGAGTCTGGTCTTTCTTTCACTGAGTTTTGTTACCAGCTGATCCAGGGGTATGATTTTTATTATTTATGGAAACACCACAACTGCCTGGTACAGATGGGTGGCTCTGATCAATGGGGTAATATTGTAACGGGAACTGAACTGATCCGTAGAAAAGATTCAGGTACGGCCTATGCTATTACCACAAACCTGATCAAGAAGGCTGATGGTACCAAATTTGGTAAAACTGAAAGCGGTGCAGTTTGGCTGGATGCCGGGAAAACATCTCCTTATAAATTTTACCAGTTCTGGTTAAATGCATCAGATGACGACACCAAAAAATGGATCAGGATCTTTACGCTTAAAACCAAAGAAGAAATAGAAGCACTGGAAACTACTCATAACGAAGCACCGCATTTACGCGTGCTTCAAAAGGCTTTGGCAGAAGATATTACAGTCAGGACACATTCTGAGGAAGCTTTAGAGACGGCAATAAAAACATCTGATTTTTTATTTGGTAATGGATCTCTGGAGTTTTTTAATACACTAAATGAGGCACAGGTACTGGAGATCTTTGAAGGCATTCCGCAATACGTGATCTCCATGACTGAACTTGAAGAAGGTATTGATGCAGCTACTTTACTTGCAGAGAAATCTACTGTCTTTACATCAAAAGGAGAAGCTAAAAAATTGGTTCAGGGTGGAGGTGTTTCTGTTAATAAGGAAAAATTAGCTGATCCTGGAAGCCGGATGACCACATCACACCTTTTAAACGGACAATTCATCATCGTTCAGAAAGGCAAAAAGAATTATTATTTGTTAATTGCCAAATAAGTTCTGATAGATTATTTGTTGATTTAAATATTGCATTACCAGACAAAAAGGATTATGTTTGTGTATAATGTCTGATGGATATGAAAAAGAAAATACAAATTGAGAACCAGGTTTCAGAACCTGTAGCTGCCTATGGTACTTTAGGTACAACCTCTTTAATTGGATTGCTTGGAACAGATTATACACCATCAACAGATTTTGATCTTTTAAATCTAGCCCGTAAAGGGGTTTCAAAAAAAGCACTCATCAGCCTGGTAAAACAAATTTCTTTAACCATACAAGAAGTTGCAGGGATTATGCACATTTCAGAGCGCACCCTGCAGCGTTATGCGCCTGCAACCATCATTAAAACAGAACATGCAGAAAAAGCCATTGAACTGGCCCGCTTATATGAGCGCGGCGTAGAAGTTTTTGGTACAATGGATAATTTTAACGATTGGATGAAAACGCCAAACTACACGTTAAACGGCGAAACACCATTTAATCTCTTAGATACCTCTATCGGTTTTGATTTGATCCTGCAAACGCTCGGCCGTATCGAATATGGTATTTTTAGTTAATGTTACTATACCGGATTTCTTTATGTAAACGTGCCCGTGATCTTAGCGGTACAGGAGCCAAACTATTTGGCGGACGGTGGAATAGCATCGGTGTGCCCATGCTTTACCTTGCTGGCAGCAGAGCCCTGGCGGCATTGGAAGTTTTAGCTCATTTAACCGCCATACAAGATCCTGAAGATTTTTGTATCGGTGTTTTTGAAGTCCCGGATAAAAGTATTGGCGAAATAGAAAAGACTTTTTTACCTGTAAACTGGAATAGCTATCCGGCCCCATCTGTCCTTAAAGCTACAGGTAACGCTTTTATAAGATCAAACCAGCATCTTCTTTTGAAAGTTCCTTCGGCAATTGTTGAAGATGAGTATAATTACATCGTAAACGTCAATCATCCATTGTTTGGAACTATTAAAATAAAAGAAGTTAAATCTTTTATTTTCGATAAACGTTTGTACTAACCAAACTGCTAATTCACAAGCAGGTTACATCCACGGATATCAGCATTATCAAACCTGCCCAATACTTCAAATGAACCATCAGGAAATATTTTTCCAAGATCTTGTGTGGCAATGAAAGAGCAGGAATTGATATTTGCCAGATCAATGATATTGATCCCGCCGGTTTTATGGATTGGTGCTGCGCTTAAAGGGTCATTAGTTTCGCGTAGCTGGATCTTCATCCAGGGTGGACAGTTAAAGATCCCATTTCCAAAAGAATAGGCTTGAGACAGGAGCTCTGTCATACCATATTCGCTATGTATTGCGGATATGCCAAAGCCATCCTGTAAGGTCTGGTGCAGTTCTTCGCGAACCATTTCCTTACGCTTTCCCTTCATGCCACCAGTTTCCATAACGAGGAGGTTTGGGAAGTCAATGTGATGCTGATCCACAAAATCAAGCAGGGCATAGGTTACACCAATTAAGATTGTTTTCTGATTGGTCAGTTTTAACGCTTTAAGTTTCTCAAAAAGATCGGTATGGTTGTGTAAAAAATAGCCGCTATCCGGATGTCTGCTTTTACCAATCAGTGCATCCACCATATAAATTAATGAAGAACCATCTCTTTCCTGATAGGATGGTAACAAGGCTAAAAAGCAGGTGTTTTCAATTTCGCCGTAAAATTGTTCAAAAGCCAGGTTAAAGCTTTTTTCATAAACCAATACATCTGTTACGAGGTGTTGGCTTTGAGACATCCCTGTGGTGCCAGAACTGCTGAATATGATTTGTACAGGATCGGTATTGCTTATAATGTTATGTGTTTTAAAAAAGCTGACCGGTAGGTAAGGGATTTGAGCGGACTGTGTTATTTTTTGAGGTACGATTCCCAGATGTGAAATGTATTCTCTGTATACTGCACAATTTTCAGCTTGATAATTAAATACATCCAGGCATACTTTTTCAAAGGATTGCGGCGTATCAATAGAGAAAACTTGAGGGATTAGATCTTTCACGGCTGCAAAAATACACAAGAAAGTTTAATTACGCAGTTGTTTTCATGCTAAGTACTGCTTTTCTAAAATGATACCCGCAGTAACCGCTTATGCCGGCTACAAAAGCTCCAAGTGTTGAACTCAGCAGCAAGATAAGCCACCAGGCCTTTACGCCAAACATTTGAGCAACCCTTAACGAAAGAATGTTGTCATTTGGCAGCGTTTTATAAAGAGCCATTCCGGTCCACAATAGAAAGATGGCAAAAAATGGAGCCCATAAAGAGATTTTTGCGGTTTTTCCAATCAAGCCGCTTGTTGCAAAACAAACGGGTACGATGATCCACCAAGGTAATACCATCTGCAATAAAAACGAAGCGATAAGTATGACTATAAATACCATAAGGTTATTTTTTGGTTATTTTTAATTTAGAAATTATTTTAGCAGAGGGATCATTTTCAGATTGCATGAAGAACAGATCATATAGCTGGCCGCTTGCCCAGGTGTCGATCATGTTGTCATAAAATTTGCTGCCCGGGTTTCCAGACTGTCCGCCAGGAAAAACGCCATGCCCTTTAGGTGTCTTCCCTAATTCAACTACCATTCTCCATGAAGGACCATTACTTTCGCTAAGTGCATTGATGGTCATTTTTCCACCATCATTCATCAGGATCTTAGAACCGAATCCCGGGATTTTTGCAAGGTGTGGAACATTGGTGTTTTTTACATTGGCCCATTGCCAGGTTTTACCAATGGCTCCATATTTACGCTCCATACTGTCGCACGCATATTTAAAAGCTTCATTAACAAGATCTTTTAAGCTTTCTTTAGCCGGCGTATTTACATTGTCAATCCATTTCGAATTGGGCTCATTTAGAATAAGGTGTAATGTTCTGTCTCTTGATGGGTGTCGCATTGGAACATCGGCAACCGTAAATTCATCAGACCAAATGTTAAAATCGAGACGTTTGTTCCAAAGGTCAAATATTCCGGGTGCAATTTCATTGGCACGATAGAACTTGTTCCATTTACTGAGGATGTTTAGCGCTTCTTTCTGTGTGGCATTCAATGTACTTCCATCAACCTTTGACAGGATAGCGGGCAATACATTTTGCGCATAAATGCTATAGCTATCCGTTTGCATGGCCCGGATGCTGTCTGCCGTGGCGTTTGTCATCACAGACAGTCTGTCGTTAATGCGCTTAGCCCTTTCATAAGGACTAAAGGACCAGTTTATATAATATGGATAGGTTTGATCTGTTGAAGATTGATTGGCTGAACTGACAAAATTCCTTGGCGGGTTTTTTACCGTTGGGTTTTGCGATGCAGGGATCCAGCCCTGCCAGTCACTCTTTGGATCTGTACCATCCAGGATAAACTTACCCTGGTCTTTCCATTTTAATGGGAACTTCCCGTTTGCAGTGATGGCGATGTCATTTTCTGCCGATGCAAAAATAAAGTTCTGTGCAGGGGCAGTATAGAAGGTAAGTGCTTTCCGGTAATCTGCATAGTTCTTACCCCGGTTTAACAGGTAAAATGTTTTGAGCTCATTAGATTTTTCATGGGCAATCCATCTCAGTGCATTTCCGATAGGAACGTTATCGGATCTGGAGAAGTCTTTTGGCTGCTGTAAATAAACAACAGGCCCATGATGGGTATAAAAAACGGTGTCTGTTTCCGTTTTACCACCCCTGATCGCAATCTTTTCTAAACGAACCGTTGTGTTTTTCCATTGGTTGTCATGCCAGTAGCTTTGGTGAGAATTGTCTTTAAATTTGATCTGGTAGAAGTCAAGTATATCGGCGGCAACATTGGTTACTCCCCAGGCAATGTCCTGATTAAAACCAATGGTTATACCAGGGGCTCCCGGAAGGGAAACACCGTATGAGTTTAAGCCTGGTGAGTGGAGCTGGATCTGGTACCAAATGGATGGAAGCGAGAGATCAAGATGCGGGTCATTTGCCAGAATGGGATAGCCCGATGCAGTTTTGCTGCCGGATATTGCCCAGTTGTTACTGCCAATACTTTCCTCTTTCTCCTTTGTTTTAACAGCTGCGAATGCTGTTTCTGTAAAGTCAGCAGGAGGGGTAGGGATAGGCAGCGGGTCAAAATCCCATTTAGTCCCCACAGGAATAATCGGATCTTCTTTAAATGGATAGTCCGGGAACAGGTCTTTAACTACGTCCGTACCAAATTTCTTCCGGATATTGGTCATGTAAAATTCATCGGAGCCCATGGCTAAAACTGCGGACATTTGTTTCAGGAGGAGCGCACATTTAATTGGGGTCCAGTCTTCAGGTTTAAAGTCCAGTATCTTATATTCAACTGGAAATTTAGCAGGAGATAAGCTATGTATATAAGCATTGATACCAGCTGTATAAGCCAGGATCATTTCTTTAGATTGAGGGTCTGCCAACATTCCTTCCAATGATTTTTCTGCGCCAAACACCATTCCCATACGGCGCTGATATCTATCCAGTTCAATGGCTTTTTTACCAACAACTTCACTCAGCCGGCCGGCGGCATACCGTGTTTGAAAGTCCATTTGCCATAACCGGTGCATGGCAGTAACATAACCCTGTGCATAATAAACATCATGGTCATTTTGTGCAAACACATGAGGGATCATACGGTCATCAAATAAGATATCAACCGTGTTATGGGTTTCTTTAAGAACTATTTTTTTGCTAAGTCTAACTGTAGTGTTTTCCGCATTTTGCCAAAAACCGGTAAAGGGATTAAGGAATTTAAGAATGGGCGGTGTATCGCCAAATTTTGTATTGAGCGCATAGATCAGCAGAACTGGTATAACTACGCAAATAAAGGCTTTGATTTTATTCATATCGCTCATTTAAGGATACCTGATCCTGCAAAGTAAAGATTTGGTTTTAATTCTGCAATTTAACAAAAACTATGTCAGTTAAGACGGAAACATAAATAATTATAAAGCTGAAATAAACACACAAATAAAATTAGATTTGCGGAAAATTTTATAAATAAATATCATATGATGAAAATTATATTTTGATATAAAAAATTTTAATAAAATTATAATTTGGATAATTAAAAAAATGTTTTAGATTTATGTACACGTTAACCAAATACAAACAAATTCACGTATGAGCAAAACTTTTACCAGAGCAATCTTTGCGCTTTCAATGTTGTTTTTTACAGCATCATTCGCACAGGGACAAAGTGTAACAATTAGTGGTATTATTAAAGATAAAGCTACTAAAGAACCAATGCCAGGTGTTGGTGTTACCATTAAAGGAAGAACCACAGCAACTTCAACAAATAGTGCAGGAAGATTCTCTTTAAGCACTACAGAAAAAGCCCCTTTTACTATTGTAATTACTTATGTAGGTTATACTACGGTTGAAAAAGAAATTACAGGAAGCACATCCAGTCTTGATCTTGAAATAGAAGCCGGGGTTACCCTGGGCCAGGATGTGGTAATTTCTGCGTCCAGAACACCAGAGCGGATCCTTGAATCACCGGTAACTGTGGAGCGCATGGGGGTAAATGCAATTAAGGAAATCTCTGCCCCATCATTTTATGATGCGTTAAATAATATGAAAGGTGTAGAGATCAGTACACAGAGTTTAACTTTCAAATCAATAAATACCAGGGGATTTAACTCGAATGGTAATACCCGTTTCAATCAATATGTGGATGGAATGGATAACCAGGCTCCGGGATTAAACTTCTCAGTAGGTAATATTGTGGGTATTTCAGATCTGGACCTCGATAATGTGGAGTTATTGCCAGGTGCGTCATCTGCACTTTATGGTGCGGGTGGTATAAATGGTACGATGCTGATGACCTCAAAAAACCCATTTGATTACCAGGGTGTAAGTTTTCAGTTTAAAACGGGGATTAATCATGTGAATGATGACAATACAGGAAATCAGGAATATAAGCAACTTGATGTGCGTATGGCTAAAGCCTGGGGTAATAAGTTTGCAATCAAAGGTACGTTCTCATTCTTGCAGGCTCAGGATTGGCAGGCGGATAACTATAATAACTTCGACCGTACATCCCGCACGGTTAAAAGTGGAAACCGGGTAACTGATCCAAATTATGATGGGGTAAACGTATATGGTGATGAGACAAATTCAAACATCTTGTCGGTATCCAGAAGTTTACAGCAAGGTTTTGCTGCAGCGTCTCCTGCAGGATTTGCAGCTTTTAACAATCTGATCGGATCAGGAGCAAGCTATGCGAACCTGGTTACTGCCATCAATACCAACCCTGTTTATGCAACATTACGCCCGGCACTTCCATACCTTGGCGTACTTTATAGCTTAAATAAGAATACAACAAGCAGCCAGGATGTTTCCAGAACAGGATATAATGAGGCGAATTTAGTAGACTACGATACCGAATCTATGAAAATGTCTGGTTCCATGCATTACAGGTTCTCACCTACAATTGAAGCTATTGCACAATTAAACTGGGGAACAGGTACTTCTGTATATACTGGTTCAGACCGCTATTCTTTACGAAATTTTAACATCGGTCAATATAAATTAGAATTAAAGGGTCAGGATTTCTTTGTCCGGGCATATACTACCCAGGAGCGTTCTGGTGATTCTTATATTTCATCTATTCTTGGTTCTTTCATTAATGAAGCGTATAAACCTAGTGTAGGCCCTGCTGCTAACCCAACATCAGGATGGTTTGCACAATATGCTTTAGCCTACTCGACTGCACGTGCACAAGGCGCTACTGATGAAGTAGCGCACAATGCGGCAAGGGGAGTAGCAGATCAGGGACGTTTAATGCCTGGTACCACTCAATTTAATACGGTAAAAAACGGCATTGCAAATGCGACAATTTCTTCCGGCCAGGGAGCCAAATTTGATGATAAAACAAATCTTTATCATTATGAAGGAATGTATAACTTATCCAATGCATTAAATAATGTTTTTGAACTGCAGGTTGGTGGTTCGTATAGAATTTATCAGTTGAGATCAGGAGGAACGATATTTGACGATCTTACACGCGATCTTAATATCGATGAATATGGCGCTTATGCACAACTGAGTAAAAAGTTATTTCAGGAAAAGTTTAAATTGTCCGTATCGGGCAGATACGATAAAAGCACCAATTTTGACGGACGTTTTACACCGAGAATATCTGGTGTGTTTACTGTGGCACCAAACAATAATATCCGCGTATCTTATCAAACGGGTTACCGGAATCCAACTACGCAGAATCAATACATTGACCTGTCTGTAGCCGGTGGAAGACAACGTCTGATCGGTGGATTACCAGAAAGCTTAAATAAATATAATTTGTTTACAAACAAGCCATATACGGATGCAAGTTACCGGGCATACCTTACTTCTGTATCTACAGGAGCTCCAAACAGAGCATTACTGCAAACGTATGATTTTGATGCCAGAGGGGTACGTCCAGAAAGTGTTCAGGCTTACGAAGTTGGTTATAAAGGATTGCTTGGTCCACGGTTCTTAATAGATACCTACGCCTATTACAACACTTATAAGGATTTTATAACTGCTGTTGATGTGTACCAGGAAAATCCAGCTAATAACTTCCCTAAATTTGGTGTTCCTGTAAATGCTAAAGGTGAAGTAACATCTTATGGTGCAGCGTTAGGAATTGATTACCTGATGGGTGATTATAATGTAAGCGGTAACGTATCCTACAATGAAATAGGTGATCTTCCTGCTGAATACATCAATGATTTTAATACACCTAAAGTTCGTTATAATTTAGGGTTGGGAAATAAAGAGGTCATTAAAAATATCGGCTTTAACGTAAATTATCGCTGGCAGGACGGGTTCTACTGGAACTCATCATTCTCATCTGGAGAGGTGCCGTCATTCAGTACACTGGATGCACAGATTAATTTAAAAATACCTTCAGTAAAATCTATGATCAAAGTAGGTGGTTCAAATATTTTAAATAAATATTACTTTACGTCTTATGGAAATCCTTCTGTAGGGGCATTGTATTATATCGGATTTACCTATAATCCGTAAATAAATTAACCAAAAAATAACAGAATATAAATTCGAGGCCCTGACCATCAAGTCAGGGCCTTTTTGTATTTAAATAGCCATATATAATAATAATCCTTTGGTTTTACTGGAAATTTTAACACTTTAGGTGTATAGATTACACGATCTAAAGGGAGCGATTTTTAATAAGAGATGATAATGGAAGAACAAAACGAACCAGGAAAAGAGATAACCAATAGCATAACTACATCACAAGAAGTTGAAGAAGCTGTACAGCATTTAAATAATCCGGTAACGGATCTGAAACCAATTGTAAAACAATACTTAGGTTCAGTTCAAAAAGTAATTACAGAGGGTAACCGGTTCTTTTTTGCTGATGGCAGTGCCAGGGTAGAGGTACGCGTAGTGAGTGACGAAATTATTCGGGTACGACTGGCACCACATGGTGTTTTTTTAGATGATTTCTCTTATGCGGTCCCTGTAGTTGATCAAAAGGTAACCACCTTTAAGTTAGAGGAACTGGATGAATATTATGCCGTATCAACGAATACCATTACCTGTAAAATAAGAAAAAGTGATTTCGCGATCTCATTCACAGAAAACCAAAGTCAGATGGTAATGAGTGAAGATGCATCACCTATGCATTGGGAAGAAAACGTAGAATTTGGTGGTTATTATGTGTATGCAACCAAGAAGTGCCAGGCAGAAGAGAACTTCTTCGGACTGGGGGACAAATCTGGCAATATGAATTTAAGAGGCCGTCATTTCCAGAACTGGAATACTGATGCTTATTCATTTGGCTGGGACCAGGATCCGCTGTACCGTACCATTCCATTTTATGTAGGTGTACATGATAAAGCTGCTTACGGAATATTCTTTGACAATACATTCCGTTCTTATTTTGACTTCGGTAAAGAAGACAACAGCAAAACCAGCTTCTGGGCTGATGGTGGAGAACTGCAGTACTATTACATCCATGGCCCGCATTTGATGGACGTGGTAAAAAGATATCAAACGTTAACGGGTACCCATCCTATGCCACCTAAATGGGCATTGGGGTACCACCAGTGCCGCTGGAGTTACTATCCTGAAAAGAAAGTAAAAGAAATTGCTGAAGGTTTCAGATCCAGAAATATTCCTTGTGATGCCATTTACCTGGACATTGATTATATGGATGGTTACCGCTGCTTTACCTGGAACAAAACCCATTTTCCCGATCCGAAAAGAATGATCAAGGAACTGGCCAATGATGGCTTTAAGACCGTGGTCATGATCGATCCGGGTATCAAAGTTGATGATAACTATTGGGTATTTAAAGAAGGTAAAGAGAATAACTACTTCTGCAGGCGCAGTGATGACTACTTTATGGAAGGTCACGTTTGGCCGGGCAGATGCCAGTTTCCTGACTTTACAAATCCAAACGTTCGTGAATGGTGGGGTAACCTGTACAAAGAGCTGGTAGATATGGGCGTTGCAGGAGTATGGAATGATATGAACGAGCCCGCAGTATTTGGTTCAGGAACTTTTCCTAACGATGTAAGGCACAACTACGACGGTTACAGAGGCTCACACCGAAAAGCACATAACGTATATGGCATGCAGATGGTTCGGTCAACCTATGACGGCTTAAAGAAACTGATGCGCAATAAACGCCCTTTCACCATCACACGTGCCGGTTACTCTGGTATGCAGCGTTACGGTTGTGTTTGGACGGGTGACAATGTGGCGTCGTGGGAACACCTTAAAATTGGTAACATCCAATGTCAGCGCATGTCTGTTTCCGGAGTGCCTTTCTGCGGAACCGATATTGGCGGCTTTAGCGGAGAGCCGGATGCCGAGCTATTTACCCGCTGGATCCAGTTGGGAACCTTTTCGCCATTTATGCGTGCACACTCTGCGGGTGATACCTCAGAAAGAGAACCATGGAGCTTCGGAGAGCCCTATACCAGCATCAACAGAACTTATATTGAGCTGAGATACCGTTTATTACCCTACCTGTATTCAGTATTTTGGGAACACCATCGGTACGGTTTTCCTATTCTAAGACCATTGGTGATGCTTGAGCAGGAAAATATCAGCAATAGCTTCCGTCAGGATGAGTTTACCTTTGGTGATAAGATCCTGGTGTGCCCGGTTTTAGAACAAGGAGCCACTTCGCGTAAAGTATACCTTCCTAAGGGGATGTGGGTTAATTTCTGGACCCATGAAGTGCTTACCGGAGAAAGTGAGCATAACATTGAAGCACCTTTAGATCATATGCCTTTGTTTGTGCGTGCAGGATCGGTTATTCCGGAATATCCGGTTATGCAATATGTAGGTGAGAAAGACATTGATGAAGTATTATTGAATGTTTATTTCTCTGACTACGAAGTAAACTCATTTCTTTTTGAAGATCATGGCGATACCTTTGCGTATGAGCAGGATATTTATTCCGAGAAAAAATTCAGCGTCAAAGGAAGCCAGTTTGGCCTGACAATTGAGCAAAGCAGGGACGGGTTGTATACACCGAACTATGAATTGTATAATTACAATATCGTTGGACTTCCCTTTAATGTCAATAAGATAACCGTAGACGATAAAGAAATCACAGACTATGTGCTTGATGACCGGAATTGTTTAAGGTTTAAATCCAATAAGAATTTTATCATTATAAAAATATATAGTTAATGGAAGTGCTTGCCTACAGTTTATTCAGTGATTTTGATATCTCGTTATTCATTTCAGGCAAGCACTTTCGGTTGTACGAAAAGTTTGGGGCACACTTAACGACGCACCAGGATATTGATGGGGTTTATTTTGCAGTTTGGGCACCAAATGCACGGTCAGTAAGTGTTATCGGGGATTTTAACCAATGGAACAAAGATTCACATCCGCTAAATAGACGTCTGGACTCCTCCGGAATCTGGGAAGGCTTTATACCTCATCTTACCAAAGGTGAGGTATATAAATATGCCGTTAATGGATTTGATGGGGTCATGGTAGAAAAAGGAGATCCTTATGCAACCAAATGGGAACATCCGCCAAAAACAGCGTCCGTAATCTGGGACAACGATTATACCTGGAAAGATAAGGCCTGGCTAAGTAAGCGCCCTAAATTAAATGCGTTAAATAAACCCATGTCGGTTTATGAACTGCATCTGGGTTCATGGCAGCGTGATCCGGCAGCACCTAAAAGAGTTTTAACCTATACCGAGATTGCCGCAAGTCTGGTTCCTTATGTGCTGGATATGGGCTTTACACACGTAGAGTTTATGCCCATTATGGAATATCCTTATTATCCTTCATGGGGATACCAGATTACAGGCTATTTTGCCGCTAGTTCCAGACATGGTACACCACAGGAGCTGATGTTCCTGATTGAAGAGCTGCATAAGAATAACATTGCAGTAATTTTAGACTGGGTGCCCTCACACTTTCCTGGCGATGCACATGGACTGTATCATTTTGATGGTACACATTTGTATGAGCATGCAGATATGCGTAAGGGCTTTCATCCGGACTGGAAATCGTACATCTTCAACTACGACCGCAACGAGGTACGTTCTTTTTTGATCAGCAATGCCTTATACTGGCTGGATAAATTTCATGCCGATGGCTTAAGGGTTGATGCTGTAGCTTCTATGCTTTATTTTGACTTCTCCAGAAAAGCGGAAGAAGCAGCTACCAATAAATATGGGGGCAGTGAGAACCTAGGTGCTATTGAGTTTCTTAAAGATCTTAATGAGGCGGTTTATGGCAATTTTGAAGGTGTGCAGACCATAGCCGAAGAGAGCAGTACCTATCCGGGAGTAACAAATCCGGTATATGCGGGCGGCCTGGGTTTCGGAATGAAATGGATGATGGGATGGATGAACGATACCTTAAAGTATTTCAAAAATGATCCGATCAACCGCAAGCATCATCACCATCAATTAACATTTAGCATCACCTATGCGTTTACTGAAAACTTCATGCTTCCGTTCTCACACGATGAGGTAGTACATGGTAAATCTTCCATGATCTACAAGATGCCGGGAGATGAATGGCAAAAGTTTGCTAATCTGCGGGTATTGTATGCCTATATGTTTACGCAGCCCGGAACAAAATTATTGTTTATGGGTAATGAGTTTGCACAAACTCACGAATGGGATTTTAAGAATTCGCTGGACTGGCATTTACTGCAGCATCCGCCGCATTTAGGGATGCAGAAAACGGTAAGGGCCATGAATAAATTATATACGTCTGAACCTGCATTGTACGAGCGCAGTTTTTCTTATGATGGTTTTGAGTGGATCAATGCAGATGATGCCGACCACTCCATCTATATTTATGCAAGAAAATCATCGAAGGCTAAAGATACCCTGATCGTTATTCTAAACCTTACCCCGGTTTACCGTGAAAACTATCGGGTAGGCTTACCGTTTAAAGGTAAGTGGAAAGAAATATTCAGTACAGATGCTGAAGAATTTTTTGGAAGCGGTAAGCTGAATGAAAAACTGATGCTGCCAGAAAAAGAAGCATGCCATGGCAGGGAGTATTCTATTCTGTTAAATATTCCGCCATTGGGAGCAATGGTCTTAAAACAAGGAAAATAACTGCTTACTTTTCCGAATAGGAAAGGTTAAAGGACGAGAATACAGCTTCCAGTTCAGGAGTTCCATGAAAGCATAAACCAACTCTCGGACTTCTATCCCATTGCGGTAAATGATTCATTGAATATCCCTGATCTGCATATACAAGTTCTTCCCAGGCATCTTTCTGTTGTTTCCAGTATACCTTGCAGGTATGATCTGGCAATACAGTTATCTTTAGGTCAACAGGAGCAGCAGGATTTTTAAGTAAGATACTTTTTAATACTGTTCTTTTGCGGTCTTTGGACGACCAGAATTCTACCTGGTTATTTACAACGCCTATACCCAAAGCAGCATTTGCATCGCCATAGATCACCAATCCTTTTAACGCATTATTCTGGTTCATTACTGTAGTCGTCATTTCGTAGTCCATTGCTGTCGGACGCAGGGTTAATACAACACCAGTATTATTTGATTTTGTAATGCTTCCGGATAAGTGAAGGCTTCCTTTTTGTTGTTTAACAACCGGGGTGGCATTCCTGAAATCCCATTGCCAGTAATTCGCTATACTTTTTGAATTGAAATCATCTTTGATATTGTTCTTACCGGCGCTGATAAGACCTGCAGATAGTGCTGTAAATGATGGCCATTCATTTTTTCCTGCCCATACCAATTCGGCAAGCATTCCCTGTCTGCCCGTAAAAACAGTACTCTCTTTATTGTATGCATGATACAGGTAATAATATTTACCATCGGGGCTGTTTACAAAAGTTCCGTGACCGGAGCATTTCCAATCTGCATTTTCCTGGAGTATCGGGTTTTTTAAGTGATTTTCATAAGGACCCTTAAAATCTTTAGACCTGGCTACACGAACATTATAATCGCATTTACTGCCGCAGCAGTTGCCTACAGAATAGAAAAGATAATAGAAATCGTCTTTTTTGAGGATGCTTTGTCCTTCCAGTCCAATACCCTGATCGTCTTTCATCATCGTAAATGGAGTTCCGGTAAGGGATAAGCCATCACTTGAAACTGTGCTGCCTAGTATTTCGATGGGTCTGCCATCAAGTCCGTATGCTTTCCAGGTAATGTACAATTGGCCATTGTCATTAAACAAGAATGCATCAATAGCCTCTTTACCATATTCAATGATTACACCATGGTCTTTAAAATCCCTGTCTGGATATTTTGAAGTCGCCACACCAATGCAGGAAACACCATCTTTTTTACGTTTTGCCGAATAGTAAACGAAATAGGTATTGTTGTGAAAATAGTATTCAGGAGCCCAAAAGGAAGACCCGGCCCATTCAGGGGTCACGTCAAATACATAGCCGCTTTGTTTCCAGTCCTTCAGGTTACCGGACTTATATATGGGGAAATGGGGCGCCCATTCAGATGATGTGCCAATAGCAAAGTATTCGTTTCCTTTTCTGATCACCGACGGATCTGCAAAATCTCCGGCAATTACTGCTTTGATTTCTTGAGCAAATAAAGGGATATCTGCTGCAATAAATAGTGTAGTGAAAAGTAAGAGGGTTTTTAAAGCAAATTTCATAGCGGTCATATTATGAGCTGCAATATATAAAAAAAATGACCACAAGAAAGGCTGGCAAATTGTATAATTGCCAGCCTTTTTTATAAACTATCGGTTAGGATAGATTCAGGATAATATTATTTTGAAAATGCCTTTTTCAATTGGTCAACGGCGTAAGTTTCAGCCGCAATGGCTTCAGGAACAAGCGCGCCCATCCCAAAAAACTCATGGGTTACCCCGTCATAGTTCTTGTTGTCAACCGTTACACCGGCTGCCCTTAATTTATCGGCAAGCATGAGTCCTTCACTTTGTAACGGATCATATTCTGCAGTGATAACCGTTGTTGACGGTAGTCTTTTTAAGTTTGCAGCAATCAGGTTTATTCTTGGGTCTTTACCTTCCGCCATATTGTTCAGATAGTTTTTAACAAACCACATCATCATTGGCTTATCCAGGGGTTTCGCTGCTGCATTTTTTACATATGAGGGAGTATTCATATCTGATCCGGCAACAGGATATACAGCTAAAATGTGCTTAGGAACGGCAATACCTTTGTCACGGGCCATTATTGCCATATTCAACGCAAGGTTACCGCCTGCACTCTCACCTGCAACAGCAATCATCTTAGGATCACCTTTTATAGATGCTGCATTTTTAACTACCCATTGGTATGCCGCAAATGAATCATTGTGAGCGGTAGGAAATTTATGCTCTGGTGCTAAACGGTAGGCTACAGAAACCACCACAGCACCAACTTTATCAGCAAGTACCTTGGCTGAAGCATCGTAAACATCAATGTTAGCGATTACAAATCCACCGCCGTGGTAATATACGATTACGGGAAACGGACCATTACCGGTTTTAGGCGTATAGATTCGCAGGTGGATGTTGCCACCGGTAACCGGAATTTCTTTGCCAGCCGTATCTACATTAAATACGGGCATTGGAATGTGGTTTTCTTTCATCAAACCCATTACAGCATCTGTAGGTGTATGATTTTTACGTGCTTCAACGGCAGTTAATTCAGGAATAGGCTTGTCCTTATAGCTTGCAAGCTTTTCTATTACCGCATGCATTTGTGGTTTAATACCAGGTCCCCATTCTGGCGCTGGCCCCATTGGCTTTACCTGGTCCGGACCGCCGGCTAAAGTATCGCCGGATAAGGTATCTGTATGAACAGTGGTACTGTCTGTTGAAGAAGAGTTGGTTGAACCGCCATTGCATGCTGTTAGTGTAAGTACAACTCCTGTAATGGCGAAGCTTAATTGTTTTAAAAATAGATTTTTCATAGTATAGAAATAGGTTTTTATCTAATACAGCAGGCTTTAAATTATTGTTTGAAAATGAACAGCTAAAACTCCGATTTTCAAACAACTGGGAGGAATAATGTTCAAAGCGAACTATAGATTTTTATGAGAGATTATAACCACGGTGTAATATCCATGTGGATTTAAAGTCATATCGTTGTAATCGATGTAGGTTTAGCAGAATACTCTGTAATTTTGGATCTATAGTTAATTTACATGAAAAAATTATTGAATTCCACACCATATTCTGTATTAGATCTTGCAACCGTTATAGAAGGCACAACACCGGCAGACACTTTTAGAAACAGTTTAGAATTGGCCCGGCATGTTGAGCAATGGGGTTATAACCGCTATTGGCTAGCAGAACACCACAATATGATCAGTGTAGCGAGTTCTGCAACTTCAGTAGTTATTGGCCACATTGCAGGGGGCACCAAAACAATTCGGGTTGGGTCCGGAGGTATCATGTTACCCAATCATTCACCATTGGTTATTGCAGAACAGTTTGGAACACTAGCCTCTTTATTTCCGGGAAGGATAGATCTTGGATTGGGTCGCGCACCAGGTACAGACCAGGTTACGGCAATGGCTATTCGCGGTGAACGTTTTAGTGGCGCCAATGATTTTCCAAAGGATGTGTTAAAGTTGCAAGCCTATTTATCTGCAGACAATAAAAATAGCAATGTAAGGGCCATTCCCGGTGAAGGACTGGATATTCCAATCTGGATACTGGGTTCGAGTACAGACAGTGCGCATTTAGCAGCAGCATTTGGTTTACCATATGCTTTTGCGAGTCATTTTGCCCCTGCCCAGTTTTTAACTGCCATTGATATTTATAGAAAAAACTTTAAACCTTCGGCGCATCTTTCCGAACCCTATGTATTGGCTTGTGTCAATGTCGTTGCTGCAGATACAGATGCTGAAGCCCATAAACTGGCCACTTCATTGTATCAATTATTTAGAGGCATTGTTACCGGCAAACGCCAGTTATTGCAGCCACCGGTAGATAATATGGATGATATTTGGGATGTTTATGAAGAAGCACAGGCCAATCAAATGCTCGCTTGTACATTTATAGGAAGTAAAGAAACTATAAAGCAAGATCTTGAACAGTTTTTAGATCAAACCGGGGTAGATGAGATCATGGCTACTTCACATATTTTTGACCATCAAGCCAGATTGCATTCTTATGAACTGTTTGCTGAAGTGTTTAAATAAAGTTAATTAATCTCTGTTAAAGAATCGGGTTGTACAGCCGGTTCTTTAACCCGGGGATCTTCCTTTTCTGATTCAGCAATAATTTCAAGCAGCTTGATCAGCCGGTCTTCGAAAACGGTAGACATCCTTGCATTTTGAGCTCCTTTAATTACCTGAAGGTGGCTCTTAATGAATTTAGGAACATTTGTAATTCGAACCCCGTCGTCTAATTGTGCTTCATCTGGTACGGTTATTCCATGAAATGCCCCTTCTAATTCTTCATATGTCATGGTACAAAGGTAGGGCTATTGAAATAAACATTATACATTAATGGGCATGTTTGCTAAATAAAATGCTACTTGTGTTCTTTGTCAACGCTTTCTATCAACGCTTTCTATTAACGGTCTCAATAAGGCTCTCTACAATATAGTGTAGTGTAGTAAAGCGCGTTCATCTGATGGGTTCCAAACGGGCTTTCTTTGATAATGAAAACGTTCAAAGGGTTCTCTAAATTGATTTTTTAAATATCAGGTGTACAGAATTCATATTTTTGTAAATTGCCAGGGTAATTACGCTCAAATATGGATATGAATTTAAATACAAAACAAGCCTATAACCTATGGGCTGCACAATACGATACCAATGCAAATAAGACAAGGGACCTGGAAGGCATGGCGTTAAAGCTATCACTGGCCAGTATCTCATTTAATAATGTTTTAGAAATAGGGTGTGGTACCGGGAAAAATACAGAGTGGCTGATTGAAAAAGCAGTGCAGATCACAGCGGTAGACCTTTCCGATCAAATGCTGGCCCGTGCAAAAGATAAAATTGGTTCTAACAAAGTTCAGTTTAAGCAAGCTGATATTACCGGCAGATGGAAATTCAGGGATGGTTTATATGATCTCGTAACTTTTAGTCTGATCCTGGAGCATATAGAGAACCTGGACTATGTATTTAACCAGGCATCCAGATCATTAAGCCCTGGCGGATATGTATATATCGGTGAACTGCATCCCTTTAAACAGTACAACGGAACAAAAGCCAGATTTGATACCGATGAAGGAAGTCAAATTGTAGATTGCTTCAATCATAATGTATCCGATTTTATTCACGCAGGTAAAAAGCATGGATTATCATTGGTTAATCTGGATGAATATTTTGACGATAATGATAGGAGTCAAATACCAAGAATCTTAACTATCTTGTTAAAAAAAACCTAACCGGAGATCTAAAACAGTTTTTATGAAAATAGTTTTGATGCTTGCTTTTACTGTATTATTAACTATTCCATATCAAAAAGTTATGGCGCAAACAGAGAAAAAGCAAAAAAGTGCAGTCCTGAATCATATTGCAGTATACGTTAGCAATTTGGCAGAGGCCACAGCATATTATAAAACAGTATTTGATCTAGAACAAATACCAGAACCATTTCATGACGACAGGCATACCTGGTTTACTTTAGGGCCTGCAGGACAACTTCACTTAATACAAGGTGCAAAAAAGAGTACAGTGCATGATAAAAATGAACATCTGTGTTTTAGCGTTGCCGATATAGATTCCTTTATTGCCAAATTAAATACTAAGAAAATAGCCTTCGAAGATTGGGCGGGAACAATAAATAAAGTTAATTTAAGGGTAGATGGCATCAAACAGATCTATTTCAAAGATCCTGATGGTCACTGGCTTGAAGTAAATGACGATCATAAGTAATATAATAATATATTTGCAGACATGAGAATCCTTTCACTCCTTTGTGTAATCGTGGTCATGGCATTAAATTTAGTGCCATGTGCAGATCTGCATGAAAAATTAGATGAAAGCATTTCTTTCTCATTTTCTAATCCAGACAAGCACACTGAGCGTTCAGTAGAAGATGCATGTACCCCTTTCTGCAATTGTTCCTGCTGTGCCAGTTCTGTAGTTGTAAAACTGACTGAGGTGCTTATCGCACCTGTAAGCATTCAGCATAATCCTTCTGTTCCCTATTTTGAAGGGGATTATGTAGTGGTAAGCAGTTCCATCTGGCAGCCGCCTAAATTCGTATAACTCAGTATTTTTTGTAAACAGTCCCCGCTATAACAGGAGGGCTGTGATCAGTTCTGTATTATTCATTTTTAGCAGCATGAAGAATGTTAAATTATATTATTCGTTTTTCAATAAACAATAAACTCATTATAGGTGCATTGGTATTTGCCCTTATCGTTTGGGGCGTTTATTCGATCAGACAATTACCCATTGATGCGGTACCGGACATCACCAATAACCAGGTACAGATTATTACCACTTCTCCCAGTAACGGCGCAGAAGATATCGAACGCTTTGTTACTTTTCCGGTTGAGCAAACGATGGCAACCATTCCCGGCATTCAGGAAGTGCGCTCATTTAGCAGGTTTGGTCTCTCTGTGGTTACCGTAGTATTCAAAGAAAACATAGAGATCTACTGGGCCAGACAGCAAGTTAGTGAGCGGCTATCCGATGCAGTTAAAGCGATCCCGGATGGAATGGGCAGTCCTGAAATGGCACCATTAACCACAGGTCTGGGAGAGATCTATCAATATGTGATCCACACAAAAAAGGGCTATGAAAATAAATACGATGCAACGGCACTCCGCTCCATTCAGGATTGGATCGTTCGCCGCCAGCTGCTCGGTGTAGAAGGCATTGCAGATGTAAGTAGTTTTGGCGGTTTTTTAAAGCAATATGAAATTGCACTAAATCCAGACCGTCTCAAAAGTATGGAAATTAGTATTGCCGATGTTTTTGAGGCATTAAAAAAGAACAACCAGAATACCGGGGGTGCATATATTGATAAAAAGCCAAATGCCTATTTTATCAGGTCTGAAGGATTGATCAAAAGTATTCAGGACATTGAAAACATTGTTGTCCATACCAATAAGAACAGCATCCCTGTTTTAATCAGGGATGTGGCAAGTGTGAGGCTAGGCACTGCAACGCGGTATGGAGCTATGACCAGAAACGACGAAGGTGAGGTAGTGGGCGCAATTGTAATGATGCTTAAAGGCGCAAATTCGTCAAAAGTAATCGCCAGTGTAAAGGAGAGAATGGCCCAGATTGAAAAGACCCTGCCAGAAGGTGTGGTCATTGAGCCTTTTTTGGATCGTACCAAACTGGTAAACAATGCCATTCGAACAGTGATCACCAACCTCGCAGAGGGGGCATTGATCGTCATTTTTGTACTGGTATTGCTGCTTGGCAATTTACGGGCCGGATTAATCGTAGCCTCAGTAATTCCATTGGCCATGCTTTTTGCCATTTGCCTGATGAACCTCTTTGGGGTAAGCGGAAACCTGATGAGCCTTGGGGCGATTGACTTCGGCTTAATTGTAGATGGGGCCGTAATCATTGTGGAGGCCACATTGCATCATCTGGGTATGCGAAAGGGCAGAGATGCATTATCCCAGCAGCAAATGGATCAAGAAGTTTTTCTGTCTTCATCAAAGATCAGGAACAGCGCAGCCTTTGGAGAGCTCATCATCCTGATTGTTTATTTGCCAATACTGGCACTGATAGGCACGGAAGGAAAGATGTTTAAGCCGATGGCCCAAACCGTATCTTTTGCGGTAATAGGCGCATTTATATTGTCGCTAACCTATGTGCCGATGATGAGCGCTTTGTTTCTGAGTAAAAAAAATAACCATAAACCAAACAGCGCGGATAAGATCATGGCATTTTTTCATCGGGTATATACCCCGATGCTCAACTTTAGTTTAAGATCTAAAGCATTGGTCGTTTCTATAGCCGGGATATTATTGGTGATTAGCCTGATTCTGTTTAGCAGAATGGGTTCCGAGTTCATTCCAACATTGGAAGAAGGCGATTTTGCAGTAGAAACACGGGTGCTTACCGGAAGCAGCCTATCGCAAACGATAGAAGCTTCCACACGTGCCGCAAAAGTATTGAAAGACAATTTTCCGGAAGTAAAAGAGGTTGTCGGAAAAATAGGATCCGGAGAAATTCCGACAGACCCAATGCCTGTTGAGGCCTGCGACCTGATGATCATTTTGAAAGATAAGGGCGAATGGACCAGTGCAGGAACACGTGAAGAACTTGCCGATAAAATGCAGGCTGTTCTGGAACAGCATGTGCCAGGCGTAACATTTGGATTTCAACAACCGATCCAGATGCGTTTTAATGAACTAATGACAGGAGCGAGGCAGGATGTGGTTGTTAAGGTATATGGTGAAGATCTGGAGAAGCTAAGCGCTTATGCGGTGAAAATAGGTGCCATTGCAAGAAAGATCGACGGAGCTGAAGATATTTATGTAGAGCAGGTTTCTGGATTGCCGCAGGTGATCATTCGTTTTAACCGGGATAAAATTGCCCAATTTGGATTAAATGTAGAAGACATCAATACCGCCATCCGTACAGGGTTTGCCGGTGAAGTGGCCGGATTTGTCTTTGAGGGCGAAAAACGGTTTGATTTGGTGGTGCGCCTTGAAAAAGTAAACCGGCAATCTTTGGATGATGTTAAAAACCTGTACATCACCGCACCTAATGGCAATCACATTCCATTAGAGCAGCTTGCAGAAGTGAGTTTTAAAGCTGCCCCCAATCAGATCCAGAGAGATGATGCCAAACGGAGGATCATTGTTGGCTTTAATACCCGTGGCAGGGATGTAGAAAGTATCGTCAGAGAAATTCAGTCTAAAATAGAGCAGCAAATGAAGTTTGAACCCGGATACTATCCAACCTACGGGGGTACTTTTGAGAATCTTCAGGCGGCAAATAAAAGATTGGGCATAGCCGTTCCTGCAGCCTTGTTTTTAATATTCTTCCTGCTATACTTAACATTTAATTCTGCAAAGCAGGCGCTATTGATCTTCACCGCAATTCCGCTATCGGCCATAGGTGGCTTGTTTGCCCTTTGGCTGCGTGGCATGCCGTTCAGTATCTCTGCGGGCGTAGGATTTATCGCGCTGTTTGGTGTCGCTGTGCTCAATGGAATTGTACTGATTGCAGAGTTTAACCGGTTAAAGAAAGAAGGGATGACAGATCTAACAGCCATTGTTAAATCTGGTACTTCCTTACGTTTAAGGCCAGTGATCATGACTGCCCTGGTGGCTTCACTTGGTTTTCTGCCAATGGCCCTTTCAGGAGGCAGTGGCGGCGAAGTTCAAAAGCCCCTCGCTACAGTAGTTATTGGCGGGTTACTAACGGCAACCTTATTGACCCTTTTGCTGCTGCCAATATTGTATATCTGGTTTGAGAAGATTAAACCGTCCGGCGCTAAGCGTACACCAGTAATTGCCGTGCTTCTTTTCATCCTGACCTGCGGTACCGTAAATGCACAAACAGGGCCAATAAACAGGCAGCAAGCCATAGAACTGGCATTAAAAAATAATCCGCTTATGACTAATGCTGGCTTGGAGATCGGGATACAGCAGGAGCATAAAAAGGCCGCTTTGGAAATCCCTAAAACGGAATTCAACATGATGTATGGACAATATAACAGTCAGGTGAAGAATGATAATAATTTCAGTGTTTCTCAAACATTCCCCTTTCCATCCGTATTTGGGGCAACTGCTGCACTTGGAAATGCACAGCTTAAAGGCGCGCAATTGAAAGCAGCCATAAGTAAAAATGAACTTGTATTGCAGGTAAAACAAGTGTACAGCAGCTTGCAGTATCTGTATGAATTAAGGAAGCTTCTGAACAAACAGGACAGCATAAACACAGGTTTTGTTAAATCAGCTTCGCTGCGGTATAAAACGGGCGAAAGCACATTATTGGAGCAGACAACCGCAGAGACCCAGCAAAATGAGATTCGAAACCAACTGCTGTTAAACGAAGCCAATATCTCAATCTATTTGTCAAAACTTCAGGTGCTGCTTGGCCTTAAAACAACAGTTATTATTGCAGATCGGGATTTAAAAGCAGAAGACACTGCGATGGTTACAGATACTGCTGAACTTAAAAATAACCCATTACTTGAACTGGGTAAACAGCAGATAGAGATTGCAGAAAAACAAAAAAAACTGATTGGAGCCAGATCGCTGCCAGACATTACCCTTGGGTACTTTAACCAATCACTTACAGGAACTCAGAATGTAAACGGACAAGAGGTTTTCTTCGATAGGATGGACCGGTTTCAAGGGCTTAACATTGGTCTTTCTATTCCACTTTTCTTTGGTGCTCAAAAGGCCAGGGTAAGATCAGCAGAATTGAGCAGGCAGCAGCAGGTTAGCGGATATGAATCTTCTGAAAATAGACTGAAGGGAGAGTACCAGCAAGCTATTCAGGAGTACCAGAAAAATAAGAATAGTCTTCAATATTACCAAACATCTGCCTTGACCAATGCAACGCTGATCTTAAAAAATAGTAAGATAGCCTATCAATCGGGGGAAATGACTTATAATGAGTTTCTCATCAATCTAAAAAATGTAAATGTCATCCATGAAAATTACCTGATGGCATTGCTGCAGCTTAACCAAAGCATCCATACACTTGAATACTTATCCGGAAAAATTAATTAATCGATCATGAATTCTATATATAAATTTTTAAGTCTGTTCGTTATTATTACACTATTCATATCCTGTAGCGGCGAGCCAAAAGAAGTTAAACAAACTGCCGTTCAGGAAGAACACCATGATGAAAATATCATTGAACTGAGTGCTGAGCAGTATAAAACTGCAGACATACAATTAGGCGCTGCAGAAATGAAGGCACTCAGCGGTACTACAAAAGTCAATGGAATGCTGGATTTGCCTCCGCAAAATATGGTTTCTATTTCTTCCCCTTTTGCCGGAACGGTAAAAAGTACAGAAATGCTGCAGGGAATGCGCGTACGTAAGGGCCAGCTGATCGCTGTATTGCAGCATCCTGATTTTATAGAGATCCAGCAGGATTATCTGGATTATAAGAGTCAGCTGGAATATTTAAAGCTGGAGTATGATCGTCAGCAGGAACTGGCAGCAGAGCAGGTAAACTCAAAAAAAGCGCTGCAAAAGGCCAGAAGTGAATACCAAAGTATGCAGGCAAAGGTTTCAGGTATGCGTATGAAGCTAAACCTGATGAATGTGAATTTGAGTGCATTGGATAAAGGAAAGATATCAAGCACCTTTAATCTGTACACACCGATTAGCGGATACGTAATTCAGGTAAATACCAATATTGGTGCGCTGGCAAATCCTTCAGATGTGCTGTTTAAGATCGCAGACACAGACCATCTCCATGCAGAGTTAACTGTCTTTGAAAAAGATGTACCCAAATTAAAAATAGGACAAAAAGTACGCTTTACTTTAGCAAATGAGACGAAAGAGCGTATGGCAACCGTTTACCTGGTAGGCCGTGAAATCAGCGATGAAAGAACCGTTCAAATTCATTGTCATTTAGATCAGGAAGACGATCAGCTTTTGCCGGGTATGTATTTGCAGGCATTGGTAGAAAGCGGAAGCAGTAAGGTAACTGCATTGCCGGAAAAATCAATAGTAGAATTTGAAGGTCTTAAGTATATCTTTGTAGAAGCAGAAGCATCTCATTTTGAACGTGTAGCAATCAGGACAGGAGTTACGGAGTTCGGTTACACACAAGTCTATTTCCAAGATAATTTTGACTGGAAAAGTAAAAAAATAGTAGTTAACGGAGCTTACGATCTATTGAGTAAGATGAGTAATGGAGAAGAAGAAGGGGGGCATGCACATTAATGAATATGAAAAAACAAAGCGATTGCTGCGGAAACCAGGATGCGGCTGAAGAAATAAAGAAACATGCGGAGCATCATCACAATCCCGATGATCACGAAAATGATGACCATGACCACGATCATGGGGATTCTGAAGACACATCATGGCTTAATCATTGGCCGTTGATCACTGCATTAGTGATACTGATCGTAATGCAGGTTTTAGAACTTGGGTTTAAGATCACTATCCCTAAGATCCAGGGGTTGATCATCTACGGATCAGCGTACCTGCTGGCGGGCTATAATGTACTTTACCTGGCATATAAAAAGGCCATCAGGTTAGACTTTTTTAATGAGTTTTTTTTAATGAGTGTCGCCACAGCAGGTGCATTTGCCATAGGGTCTTATAGTGAAGGAGTGGCTGTTATGGTTTTTTATTCCATAGGAGAATGGTTTCAGGATACCGCCGTGAGCAATGCAAAACGGAGCATAAAAGCCTTGCTGGACATTAGGCCTGAAAGCGTCAATGTAGTTAGGGAAGGTAAAACACTAAACGTACCGCCTTCTGAGATTCAGATTGAGGAGGTTATAGAAGTAAAGCCAGGAGAAAAAGTAGCTTTGGATGGTGTCTTATTTTCAGATAAGGCTACATTTAACACAGCGGCATTAACTGGAGAGAGTCGCCCGGACAGTAAGGCAAAAGGAGAAATCGTACTCGCTGGAATGATCAACCTCAACCAACTGGCGCAAATCAAAGTAACTGCACTATTTAAGGACAGCAAGCTGAGTAAGATCCTGGAAATGGTTCAGGATGCTACCGCAAGAAAATCTCAAACGCAATTGTTCATTTCACGCTTTGCCAAGGTATACACACCACTTGTATTTTTGCTTGCCGTGCTTGTGGTACTTGTTCCTTATTTCTTTGTGCCCGATTACATCTTTAAAGACTGGTTGTACCGTGGACTGGTTTTTTTGGTAATTAGTTGTCCCTGCGCTTTGGTGGTGTCTATACCACTTGGTTATTTTGGCGGCATTGGTCTGGCTTCGAAAAATGGGATCTTATTTAAAGGCTCTAACTTTTTAGACGTGATCACAAAGATCGATACCGTAGTAATGGATAAGACAGGAACCTTGACCAAAGGGGTCTTTAAGGTTCAGAAAGTAATAACCAAAAACTATGAAGAGAAAGAACTTGTCAGTCTTGCGGCGGCATTAGAAAGCAAATCTACGCATCCGATTGCTACAGCAATTATTCAATATGCCGAAAATTTAAGTGATACAGCTAATTTAAGTGAGACCGCTATAAGCGACCTGGAAGAGATTGCAGGGCATGGATTAAAAGGTATAATTGATGGCAAGGTGATCCTTGCAGGTAATACCAGCCTGTTTAAGAAATTTAATATCAGCTATGAGCAAGCTGTAGATGAAATTGAAGATACCGTAGTATTGATTGCTGTAGATCAACAATATGCCGGTTACCTGGTTATTGCAGATGAAATTAAAGAAGATGCAAAACAAGCCATCGCTGATCTGCATGCATTAGCAATCAAAACGGTTATGCTTAGCGGTGATCGCGAGAGTGTAGTGAGTAGGGTGGCGACTATTTTAGGAATAGAAAGTGCCTTTGGCGATCTGCTTCCGGAAAATAAGGTAGCGCATGTTGAAGGTCTTAAAAAATCAGGACGAAGAATAGCCTTTATTGGAGATGGGGTAAACGATGCACCCGTAGTTGCGCTGGCAGATGCCGGTATTGCAATGGGTGGACTGGGCAGCGATGCAACAATTGAAACAGCAGATATTGTAATTCAAAATGACCAGCCTTCAAAAATAGTAACCGCGATTAAGATTGGTAAAATTACCAGAAGTATTGTCTGGCAAAATATAGCATTTGCCCTTATCGTAAAAGTATTGGTTCTTATACTTGGTGCAGGGGGTATAGCAACGTTATGGGAAGCTGTGATTGCTGACGTTGGTGTTGCGCTCCTTGCCATTCTAAATGCAGTACGTATCCAGCGCATTAAGTTTTAAATTTATCTTTAAACAAAAGAACCGGCCATTTGGCCGGTTCTTTTGTTTAATTATCTGTCTTTGTAAGGGACACTAAATTCGTTGATGTCAACAATCCGGTCTTCATCAGGATTGGCAACTAAGAATGTATTACCGGTTTTATTCTTTTTCCAGCTAAAATTGTCTTTAGCCCATTCGTAAGTTTCAGCAGGTGTTGCCGGCGCTTTTATGGCAAAAGGTTGGTTAAAAGCTTCATTGGTTAAGTAATTAAACTGGTAAAGTGATTTAGGAGTAAGGAAAACCACAGTTTGTTTATCAGGAGACTGCATTAAAAAATCACCCTGAATTCTCTCATCAGGATTTTGTCTTTTAATCAAATATACTTTAGAAGTAACATTCGTTACAAAAAAGTCATTGTTGATCATAAAACCAGAACTTCCGGCTTTAACCAGGCCTTTGGTGTATTTCTTGTCATCAGCACCCTTAGAAGGTCTGGAAAGACTGATCACTTCAACTTTTTCATCTCTGAAAGAGATTAAATAAAATGGTGCAACTTGTTCAGTTGTATCAGCAGATTGAACCAACACACATGTTTTTTGAGAATTTACAAACTGGGCAAAAGCAAACCTGTCAATGGCAGCATCTTCTTTTGCAGGATCTGTTTGAATGCGGATCACGGTGTCCCTGAATTTAACATTAAATGTTTCTTCAGCTCCAGGATCTAAGTTCAGTTCCTTGTTCTGGTTTGTTTCGTAATCATTGATGGTAATTGCGTTCTTTTCCTGGTACGCATTAAGACTCTCGTTTTTCGTGATCTCACGGGGAACATAGATTTTACCTTTTTCGCTTTGGCAGCCAAAGAAGATAATGGAAAGGGAAAGTGCGGTTAATAATTTTTTCATAATATAAAAAGGGTTCGGATTTCTAGTGCAAAGTTAAATTTTGTAAGCATATATCCAAAAAGAAAGGGATGCCGCATCCACGTACATCCCTGTTCTAACCAAATATAAACCTGTATGAACGGGTTTTATTTTAAATTTCCGTAGTACTCTACGAATTTAGCTAATGCAGAAGAATAGCCCCATTCGTTATCATACCAGGAAACTACTTTTACGAAGTTGTCATTCAATGCAATACCTGCATTGGCATCAAAAATAGATGCATGATCATCTCCGATAAAGTCAGAAGAAACAACTTCATCTTCCGTATATCCTAATACACCTTTCAAATACCCTTCAGAGGCATCTTTCATGGCTTTTTTAATTTCTTCGTAAGTAGCAGGTTTTTCTAAACGTACGGTTAAATCAACAACAGAAACGTCAGCTACCGGAACACGGAAAGCCATACCTGTTAATTTTCCTTTTAAAGCAGGAATTACTTTAGTAACCGCTTTAGCAGCACCAGTTGCAGAAGGGATGATGTTTGAGAAACCACCACGGCCACCTCTCCAGTCTTTTGCAGACGGACCATCAACTGTTTTTTGTGTTGCAGTAACTGCGTGAACAGTACTCATTAATCCTTCAGCAATACCCCAGTTGTCATGTAGAACTTTAGCAATGGGAGCAAGACAGTTGGTCGTACAAGAAGCATTTGAAACCACAGTTTGATCAGCTGTTAACTGGTCATGGTTCACACCCATAACATAAGTAGGGATAGAATCGTCTTTAGCAGGAGCAGAAAGAACTACTCTTTTAGCACCAGCAGCAATGTGTTTATCAGCATCTGCTTTAGTTAAGAACAAACCAGTAGATTCAATTACAGTTTCAACACCAACTTCATCCCATTTCAGGTTTGCAGGATCTCTCTCTGCAGTGATGCGGATTGTTTTACCATTTACTACAAGGTTACCATTCACTACTTCGATCGTTCCGTCGAAACGTCCGTGGGTAGAGTCATATTTTAACATATATGCCATGTAATCAGGCTCAACTAAATCATTGATTGCAACGATATCTAAACCTCTTTTTAACGCAGCTCTAAAAACCAGTCTGCCGATACGGCCAAAGCCGTTTATTCCAATTTTGCTCATTTTATTAATTTGAATAGTAGTTTAATAAATTATATATGGGTTCTTTAGTAATTGATGTGATTTGTATATTATATTTTGATGCTGTGCTGCGCAGCTGATCTTGAAAACTTCCGGCAACAAGACCAACAAAGTGTATGTCATTTCCAGGATGCAATGCTATAGTAGGCAGCAGGTATGTTTTAAAATAGCTTTCAAATGCAGCATCAATAAGTTCAATGATGTATTTATGATCTCTGTTTTCAATAAAGAATTCAAAGAACGAACTTAGAAAATGCTGGACCATTGGCTTTTTATAAACCCGCTCCAACACCTGTGATCTGTCCAGGTTATATCTGTTTTCAAAGTCGCTTTGAAGATCTGCCGGTAACTTGTGCTGGATAAAGTTTCTCAGGATAATCTTACCGAGATAGTTGGATGAACCTTCGTCACCAAGAACAAACCCAAGTCCGAAATTGTTTTTCTCTGCACTTTTACCATCAAAATAAGCACAGTTGGCACCACTGCCTAGTATGCCTACAATGCCGCTATTGTTATAACAGGCAGAAATTGCCGCACCAAACAGATCGTCTTTAACCGTGATCTTGCTGTATTTGAAAAATAAAGCAAGGGTTTCAGAAAGCTCGTTCCTTCGTTCAGCAGAAGACGCGCCGGCAGCAAAAACATAGATCTTCTTGATACTCTCCGCATGATTGATCAGCGTAGTTTTCTTATTTAAAAGATGTAGTATAGATTTTTGATCGTTAAAGCATGGATTGATGCCGGGCATAGTACATTCAGCGATAGTTTTACCGTCCCGGGCTATTTTCCAGAAAGCTGTTTTTGAACCGCTGTATACTACTGCTACCATTTATTTATATTGATAAAACTTTAGTCATCTCTAATAAGTCACTTTCCAGTTTAAAGAAGTGTCTTGTTAATGCTTCTTCAATGCTCGTGGTACTGATGTCATTGCCACGAAGTCCAACCATTTGCATGGTGTTTCCTTTTAATAATTCATTTACGGCAGCAAAACCCAATCTGCTACCCAGTATCCGGTCAAAACTACTCGGACTGCCCCCACGCTGAAGGTGGCCTAAGATAGTTACTTTAGTATCATAATGGTTAAAACGTTCTTTAACTTTTTTTGCAATGTCGTAAGCACCACCATGTTTGTTACCTTCAGATACAATTACAATACTCGATGATTTTTTAGTGGATGCACCTGTTTCCAGCTGTGCAATCAGCTCATCAAGACTTGTTTCTTTTTCTGGCAATAATATAGCTTCGGCACCGCTGGCAACCCCGCTTCTTAATGCAATACATCCGGAATCACGTCCCATCACTTCAACAAAGAATAACCTGTCGTGCGAATCTGCAGTGTCCCTGATCTTATCTATCGCTTCAATTACTGTATTGATGGCTGTGTCGTAACCCAAAGTAAAGTCAGATCCGTATAAGTCATTGTCAATAGTACCGGGAACACCCATTACCCGTACGCCATATTTTGCTCCAAAACGCTGAGCACCCGTAAAAGTTCCATCGCCGCCTATAACAACAAGACCGTCGATGTCCCTGGATTTTAAGTTTTGGAACGCAATTTCCATCCCTTCTTCTGTTTTGAACTCAAGACAGCGGGCGGTTTTTAGTATGGTACCACCCATGTGAATGATGTTACTAACGGATCTTGCGTCCATAGGGTTGATGTTGTTATTGATCAGTCCCTGGTATCCCTGCATAACACCAAACATATTTATACCATTATATATTCCTGTTCGTATTACAGCCCTGATACAGGCATTCATTCCGGGGGCATCCCCTCCTGATGTTAATACAGCGATATTTTTGATATTTGGTTTCATATTGTTGATACGAATATAAGGTGTAATTTTTACACTAAGTAATTTTATTTGTAATTTTTATGCAATTAGGACGCAAGTATATTTATTTGCTTTTACATATAAAACATTAAAAGGAGATAATATACAATTAAAGAACAAGCATCTTTTTTCTGCCATGTCCCATCAATCTGAATTTTGGGAAGGAGGCATGAGATTTTAGAAGCTGGAAATTACGAATGGATTTGAAAGCAAATTAAAAATTCTTAATTTTCTGCCGATTCATTACTGTTGTATCAGCTTATGAAATTATATTTGCAAATTGCAGGTTAGGATTGCCATAAGAAAATGGAAAATAACTAAACGATTATGTTTAAAATCGATATTCATAAAATTAAATAAATAATATTTTGAAAGAAGTCTTACCAAAATTTAATTCCACTTTCTCTATTGACTGTGTTGTGTTCGGATTTGATGAGGGGGAACTAAAAATCCTTTTAATTGAGAGAAATGAAGAACCTTTTAAAGATTGGTGGGCTTTGCCTGGAAATATTGTTGAAGAGCGTGAAAGTCTGGACCAGTCTGCCGGAAGGATCCTGAATGAGCTAACCGGACTTAGCAACATTTACATGGAGCAGTACTATACTTTTGGAGATGTAAACCGTCACCCTCAAGGCAGGGTAGTTAGTATTGCATATTATGCGTTGCTTAGACTGGGTGGTGATAAGGCAGTGAAACCGATCAGTACCTATGCGAAACAAGCGCACTGGATCAATGTAAAAGAGCTTCCTAAACTCGCATTTGATCACAAGCAGATCTTTGAGACTGGTTTGGAAAAGATAAAAAGACGCATTAAGCACCAGCCGATTGCATTTGAGCTGCTGCCGGAAAAATTTACATTAACGCAGTTGCAGAATGTATACGAGGTTATCTTAAATAAGAAATTGGATAAGCGTAACTTCAGGAAAAAGATGCTGAGCTTTGGGGTATTAAAAGACCTGGAAGAAAAGCAGCAGGGCGTATCGTTCAGGGCAGCAACTTTATATAAGTTCGATAAACGAAAATATGCGAAGCTGTTTGGCAAAGAGATCTCTTTTTAATAATCTCAAAAATGCACCCTATACTAAACTTACTTGCACCTTTGCAGCAGGTGCTGAATATCAGAAGCGATGAATAGAATTAATGAATGATGATAGAAGTAAAAAGGGGTCTTAATTTTTAAATTAAGACCCCTTTTTACTGGCAATACGTTGTACCGTTATTTTTTCTTAGCACTGTTTAAGTGGTAATTTACAAGATCATCTATAGGTGAGCGGATGATCTTACCGATACCCATTTCGTATTTGTCTGCCACTACACTCAGAATGTCTCTGAAACTGTAACCTACAGAACCTACACAGTTCAAAGTATAGTCCTTGTAATTTGGATAATGAATTACCAGGTTCTCAAAAAATGCAGTGAATGCGTATTCAATAGTAGAGAAAGTATATTCCTCATAATTGTCCTTATAGTCGTATAAAAACTTACTAAAGCTTGCACAGAAACGGTTAGGTAATGGCTTGTTATAGATATGATCAAAGATATCTTCGTTAGTCAGTGCAAAGTTATCGTAAAAACTTTCCCTTAATCCTTTAGGCATGTAACCTTTCATATAATCAGAAAGAATTCTTTTTCCAATAAAACAGCCGCTGCCTTCATCACCAAGAAAATATCCCAGTGAATCAATATTAAGGCTAATGTCAGTACCATCATACAAACAGCTGTTTGTACCAGTTCCTAATATAGCAGCAAAACCGGGCTCATCACCAAGTAAAGCCCTGCATGAAGCCAAAAGATCATGCCCGATATTAATCTCTGCATTAACAAATATCTGTTTCATTGCATCGGCAACGATCTTACGTTTAGCATCTGTAGAGCAGCCTGCACCGTAGTAATTTACCTCTGTTAATTTTTCTACTTCCAAATGATCCGGAAGGGATTTTCTTAAAGATTCTACAATGTATTCCGTACTTGAGAAATATGGATTGTAACCCTCTGTGTTAAAAAGAATTTTTCTGCCGGCCTCATTAATTAAGCACCAATTGGTTTTGGTTGAACCACCATCTGCAATAACTATCATCTTAATTTGTTTTTTTCGGGATAAAAGTAAATAATCCAAACACTTTTGTACGGCTTTTTTTCATATTCATAAATTTGTTTTAAGTGGTCATGAAGTTTTTATAGCCCAATATTTCCGTTTTTTACAGAGATAAAAGCACATAAAATTTCAATTAATTTAATTTATTGGTTTTGGTTAGTTATATATTTTTATAGGTTTAAACCTGTAAAAACGTTGATTTATATAGTTTTGCTCGTGATTTTGAAGTTACCATATTGTTAAAAAAACACTAAGCTAAAATACGCTTGTTATTTTAAAATCCAAATTTTTAAATATTCCCCTTTTTTCTGGTAACGCAATAACACCAATAAAATGACATTAGAGGCATAAATCAAAACACTATTGTTACCTTTTGAAATTAACATTCCCATGATACCTTTGTAATATTTATCAATAGAATCTGGTTTAAATCCTTAAAAAATGAATATTTGTGTTAAGTAAAAAATATATGGCAGCAAAGATCGATTTTAGAAGTGATACCGTAACCCGGCCAACAGCAGGCATGATCGAGGCCATGATGACCGCCAAAGTAGGAGACGACGTTTATGGAGAAGATGAAACGGTTAAAGAACTTGAAAGTAAACTCGCCGGCCTCTTTAATATGGAAGCTGGTTTGTTTTGCCCTTCAGGAACAATGACCAATCAGATCGCAATAAAGTGTTTTACACAGCCTATGGATGAAGTGATCTGCGACCAGACTGCACACGTATATCGCTATGAAGGCGGTGGAATTGCGTATCATTCTATGGCTTCTGTCCGCCTGTTAAACGGCACCAGGGGAATATTGACACCTGAACTGATCGAACCGGAAATTAATGAGCAGAACATTCATTATCCAAATTCCAGTCTTGTTGTACTGGAAAATACGGTGAATAAGGGAGGAGGAGCCTGCTATAACTTAAACCAGATCGAACCGATCCATACCTTGTGTAATATCAAAGGATTAAAGCTTCATTTGGATGGTGCCCGGATCTTTAATGCATTGATCGCTACCGGAGATCAGGCAAAAGATTATGGGAAATATTTTGACGGAATTTCTATCTGCTTATCTAAAGGATTAGGTGCACCCGTTGGATCCGTTCTATTGGGTTCTAAAGAGACCATTCAAAAGGCAGTAAAGATCCGGAAGGCTTTTGGGGGTGGTATGCGTCAGGCAGGATTCCTTGCGGCGGCAGGAATCTATGCGCTGGATCATCATGTAGACCGGTTAAAGACAGACCACCAGCACGCATTGGCATTATCCGGGGCATTACAGGAAATGAGTTATGTAGCAGGAGTGATGCCTGTAGAAACTAACATTGTCATCTTTGAGGTTGCTGAAGGCTTTAAGGCAGATGCAATTGTACACCAGTTATCAGAAAAAGGTATTGCCTGCGGTACAACCGGGCCTAAAACCATCCGTTTGGTTACCCACCTGGATGTTACTCCGGAAATGATCGACAGGACCATAGAGGTCATTAAAAACTTATAATTTATAAAGGATTCCCTAATTATAAGAGATTATACTAATTTCGTTTACATGAATAAAATCCTCATTGCCAACAGGGGCGAAATCGCCCTGCGCATTATGCGTTCTGCAAAAGAAATGGGAATTAAAACTGTAGCCGTATATTCTGAGGCAGACCGCGAAGCACTTCATGTGCGCTATGCAGATGAAGCGGTATGCATCGGCCCTGCGCCATCTAATCAATCCTATCTGCTGGGCGAAAAAATAATAGAAGCCTGTAAAATTACCGGTGCAGAAGCCATACATCCAGGGTACGGTTTCCTGTCAGAAAATGCATCTTTTGCAAGGTTGGTTAAAGCATCCGGATTAATCTTAATCGGTCCAACACCAGAAGCCATGGAGGTTATGGGCAATAAGCTGTCTGCGAAAGCTGCCGCTTTAAGATATAATATTCCAATGGTTCCCGGAACAGATGAAGCAATAACGGATGTATCTGAAGCAAAGAAACGGGCATTGGAAGTTGGTTTCCCAATCCTCATTAAAGCAGCCGCCGGAGGTGGTGGTAAGGGTATGCGGATTGTTAACCAGGCTGCTGATTTTGAAGAACAGATGCAGCTTGCAGTAAGTGAAGCAGTTTCTGCGTTTGGTGACGGATCCGTTTTTATAGAGCGGTATGTATCTTCTCCGCGTCATATAGAAATTCAGGTGCTGGGCGATACGCATGGTAATGTTGTGCATTTGTTTGAACGGGAATGCTCCATACAGCGCAGGCATCAGAAGGTAGTAGAAGAAGCCCCATCCAGTATCTTGTCTGCCGAAACACGCCAGAAAATGGGCGATTGCGCAGTTGCAGTTGCAAAGGCCGTAAACTATGTTGGTGCCGGAACAGTAGAGTTTATTCTTGATGAAAATCTGGATTTCTTCTTTTTAGAAATGAATACCCGCCTGCAGGTCGAACATCCGGTTACTGAAATGATCACCGGTCTGGACCTGGTTAAAGAGCAAATTAAAATAGCACGCGGTGAGAAAATTTCCTACACTCAGAATGAATTAAAAATAAACGGTCACGCAATAGAACTGCGGGTATATGCAGAAGATCCGGATAACAACTTCTTACCTGATATCGGTATGCTGCAAACATACAGCATACCCAAAGGAAATGGTGTTCGGGTAGATGACGGCTTTGAACAAGGCATGGAAATTCCAATCTACTACGATCCCATGATCGCCAAACTCATTACCTACGGGAAAGACCGTGAAGAAGCCTTAGAACGAATGGTTCGTGCTATTGATGAATATGACATTACCGGTATAAAAACTACCCTTAACTTTGGGAAATTTGTGATGCAGCACGATGCGTTTAGATCGGGTAAATTTGATACACATTTTGTCAGTAAATACTTCGGTCCCGATAGCTTAAAAAGAGAGGACAACAATGAAGCACTTATGGCGGCTATATTTGCCGCTTTAGCCTTGAAGAAAAGAAATGCACCGCTTCAGGCAAGTCCTCAAAACTCCGATAATGGGAACTGGAGAAGGAACAGGCAGAAACTAATTTAAGAATATGTTTACAGGAATAATAGAAACGTTAGGGGAAATTACAGCGGTACAGGCAGAAGGCACTAATCTTCATTATACCATTCACTCGGCAATAAGTAATGAATTGAAAATAGATCAAAGTGTGGCTCATAATGGGGTGTGCTTAACCGTTGTAGAACTAACAGGAGATACTTATCGCGTTACTGCTATTGAAGAAACACTTCAGAAAACAAATTTGAAAACACTTGCTGTTGGCAATAAGGTGAATCTAGAACGGTGTATGCAGATGAACGGCAGACTGGATGGCCACATTGTACAGGGCCATGTTGATCAGACTGCAGTTTGTATCAAAAGAGCAGAACTGGATGGAAGCTGGGAGTACCGGTTTAAATACGATGCTGCGCCTGGCAATGTAACTGTAGAGAAAGGATCTGTCTGTGTAAATGGAATCAGCCTTACGGTGGTTGGCTCGGCAGACGATGAATTTTCTGTGTTCATTATACCGTATACCTTTGAACACACCAATCTGCACGAAGTGAATGTGGGTGATGCCGTAAACATCGAGTTTGATATTATCGGTAAATATGTGGCCCGCCTGGTTAACCGATAGCTACTTTTTTAGTTCAACGATCTTTTCTTTTAAAAATCCAATAAGCTTCGGCTGTATTTCCGGTTTTATGGTATTGAGGTAACGCTCGTAATACACAATTGCATTCTTTTTATCATTAAGTTTACTTTCATAAACCAATGCAATATTGTACAAAAGGCTGCCATCATTATCAAAGTTTAAACCTTTTTTATAAGCGGCATTTGCTTCATCGTTCTGATCAACACGTTCGTAAGAATCTCCGAGTAAACCATAATATCTCGAGATACCATCAGATATCCCAGCTTTAATTGCCGCTTTAAACTGAGGAATAGAATTTTTATAATCCTTTAATCCTCTGTACGTCAGCCCTAAATTATAAGAAAGTGCCTCTGCATCAAATGTAGTTACATCAACCATCAAAAAGTATTTAAGGGCATTGGTATAATCCAGTTTGGAATAATAGCTCTTGGCCATATTGCTTACCACAAAGTTTGAACTGTCCCCATAAGAAAGAAGTCTTAATCCTGTTGCAATACTTTCATCAAACTCTTTCATGAACAGGCAAATGGGTACTTTCATTTTTAACAGTTGCAGGTTGGCCGTATCTGCATTTAAGGCAGGGTAAAGTGTAGATTTGGCCCTTGCATAATCCTTCATATCCAGATAGAACTGGGTTAGGTCAAACGCAATTTCACCATCTATGGGATTTAGTTTGTTAGCCTTTAATAAGAACGAAAACTTTTCCACTAAATTCGGACTGATATCCGCCAGTTGTTTATACACCCTGTAATTCGTGCTGTCAATTGTTAAGATCTCCTGATAATAACCCTTTGCCTTCTCATTATTTCCACGTTTGATATTAATCGTTGCGAGATTAAATAGAATGGCTAGATTTTTCGGCTGCTGTGCATATAACTTTAAGTAGTTCTTCTGCGCTTCGGTAAGCTTATTGGCCATTATATTCGCATAAGCGAGTTGAGCAATCTCTTTTGGGTTTTCAGTGTCTTCCTTAAAAATGCTTTGTAAATATAGTGCAGCCTCCGCATAGCGCTGGGTCTGATAATAGTCAAGCAATTTTTCATTATCAAGCTTAATACCAGATTGGGCATTGCTGAATTGCACACCAATCAAAATAAAAAATAGAAAGCACAATCTTTTCATAACAGTTGGAATTTTAAACTAAAATATTAGTTATTTGTGGGTAATGCAAATTTGAATCTATTTTTTTAAACGTATTCTCAGTTTAAAGCGTATAAAAAGAAGGGGGATTGGAATACTGGCAAGGTAATTGGTTGATACTGGATGAAATAAAAATGTACATCTAATTAAAAATACAAATATGGATACGTTAAAAAAGTTTGAGTTGATGGAGAAAATTGTAAGAGAATTAGAAGACTTACAACACTCACAGCAGGCAATTATTCAGAAGATCGGAAAAATTGAAGTTGATAATATAGAACTTGGTGATAAAAGATTAGATAAAGATTTACCGGATATGCACCAAAGGGTAGCAGATAACCTGGATACCATTGTAGGTATTCTTGAATATTTTGCGGATAAGACCCAGAATTTTGGAAATAAAAATAATGTAGATGCGCTGAAAGAACAGCAAGCAATTGATGAAGTAACCGGTCATTAATCATTAACGAATTAGTCAATAATATGGAGAGCCCCTTTTTGGGGCTTTCTAATTTTTAACAATTGGAATAAATACGTAGTTTTGAATTTAAAATATTCTTAATTTCACGTAGATAATTTAAATCATATACTAAAAACATTTTATGAAAAAACTAATTTTATCAGCAGCATTAATTTGTTCGAGTTTATTTGGATTCTCACAAATACTTCCCAGCTTCCAGTTTGGAATAAAAGCCGGAGCCAACTTATCTAAATTAAGTACAGAAAACACGTTCGACAGCGATAACAGAGCTGGCTACTATGGTGGTTTTTGGGCAAGAATTGGTGCTGCGGGTATTCACTTACAACCTGAATTGTACTTAAGTGGAAAAAATACAACGTTAACTGATGCCAATGGATTAGAGAACGAAGTTAAATTTACAAGTCTGGACGTTCCGGTATTGGTAGGTACTAAAATTGGTGCAGCAGGGATAGGTCTTCGCTTAAACACTGGTCCGGTGGTGTCCTTTATTTTAAATGATGAACAAAAATTCGGACAAGCTGCAGGCAGCGTATTCCGTGGAGATTTTAAAGGACAATCGCTTGCATGGCAGTTTGGTGCAGGCTTGGACATTAAAAATCTTGGAGTTGATGTTCGGTTTGAACAAGGTCTTTCTAAAATTGGTAAAGATGGTTATGACGATACTAAACTGAGCTTATTTACAATCGGGCTTGCCTACAAGTTATTCTAAATTAACAAATGATAAAGAATTGTAAAAAGGCGCTGTAAAGCGCCTTTTTTATTTGACATTAATCATTTTTGGCTTTAAAATTGATGCCGGTACCTTACCTAAACTAATCGAATATAGCCATGAATATTAAAGAACTATTGTTGAACGGACAAAGCTTTTTAGAGCTTCTTAAACAATTCGCACTTAGTGCAGATGATGTTAAAATTAAAGATGAGGATGTGATCTTAAATGATCATAATCTGGAACATCGTGAGATCGTTAAAGAGAGTATTTGTATTGAAGGAAAGAATAAGGATGGTATCATCAACTTCTTTGGAACACTACATTACAACCTTATAAATAAGCTTGCTGTATTTGAAATGCAGGGATTTGAAAAAGTCTCAGTGCCGCAACCGGGTTTAATGGCAAGCTAATTTTCTTTTATTACTTCCTTAATTTCATAATGGAAAGCACCCTCAATAGGTCTGATTGGTGTTTCCCTGGAGTCACTTAGTACCTTCACATAGCAGGCACCGAAGTAAAAGATGAAAGAAGAATAGAATACAAAAAGCATGATCAGCACAATAGAGCCAGAAGTGCCGTAAATATTGCCAATGCCGCTTAAAGGTAACATGATTCGGAGGATAAACTTTCCAGCGGTAAACAGTATGCCCGTAAGTAGGCCGCCGCGTATGGATACTTTCCAGGTGGGCCGGCCATTGGTTAGATAACGGAAAAGAACACTGAACCAAATGGTTACAATGGCTACAAAGAGCAGTTGATTTAAAATATCCAGAAATATTTTGCCAAAGTTAGGAGAGGCGGTATTGATGTATACGCCAATAAAAGCCTGCACACTGTCGGTTAAAAAGCCAGTTATGAATAAAATTCCGGCAAGTAAAATAATTACCATAGACCGGCCCCTTAATTTCAGCTTAAACATAAAACCAGAATGCTCCTTATTTCCAATGGACCAGATCTGATCCATCGAGTTTTTAATTACATTAAATAATGTAGTCGCAACAAAAATAAAAAATACAAAACTGAGCAGGGTAGCATACCATTGGTGGTCAATACCTCTGATGTTTCTAAGCGTTTGCCGAATCTGACCCGTACTGCTGTCGTCCAGAATGTCAGCCAAACGTTCAAATATTCTCGACGCCAGTATTTTCCGGTCTATAAAAAAACCAAATAAGCGGATCAGGATTAAAAGAATAGGAGGAAGGGCAAAGTTTGCAAAAAAAGCAGTGGCACCAGCTAAACGCAGCGGATCGTTTTTTTGAAACAATTTAAAAGCAGCTTTAAAACGTGTAAAAAAAAGATTTACCCTGCTAATGATGTTAAATTCCATTCCCGGCATATTACTATAAAGGCCGAAAATAGCTATTTTTATTAAATAATACCTAATGATTCTATTTGCATACGATAAGGGGTACACGTTAAACGATTAAAACAATAAGAATATCCCAGACAGTATCCGGGATATTCTTAGACTTGCAAACAGTAGAAATTCGGTTATAGATTACCCCTCAGCTCCTGTTCGCGTTCTAAAGATTCAAACAATGCTTTAAAATTACCGGCACCAAAAGACTGTGCACCTTTACGCTGAATGATTTCAAAAAACAGCGTAGGACGGTCTTCAATAGGTTTCGTAAAGATTTGCAGCAAATAACCTTCTTCATCGCAGTCTACCAAAATGCCGAGTTCCTTCAGCTTGTTAATCTCCTCATCAATCTCACCAACCCTGGAAGGCATCATGTTGTAATAGGCTTCAGGGGGTGCACTTAAAAACTCAACCCCTCGAGATTTTAATTCTTTTACCGTCGCTAAAATGTCTTTAGTAGCAACAGCAATGTGCTGCACCCCTTCGCCTTCATAAAATTCCAGGTACTCTTCGATCTGTGATTTCTTTTTGCCTTCAGCAGGTTCATTGATCGGGAATTTAGAAAAGCCATTCCCATTACTCATTACCTTACTCATCAACGCAGAATACTCCGTATTGATCTGCTTGTCATCAAAAGAAAGGATGTTTACAAAGCCCATCACTTCCTCGTACCACTTTACGGTTTCATCCATCCGGTTCCATCCTACATTTCCAACACAATGATCTATATATAATAAACCAGCATCTGAAGGATTGTAGTCACTTTTCCAGTCCTGATAACCCGGTAAAAATGTACCGTTGTAATTTTTACGCTCTATAAATAAATGCACTGTTTCGCCATAGGTGTATATACCAGACATACGCACTTCACCATGTTCATCTTTGTGGGTTATAGGTTCCATATACGGTTTGGCACCCCTTTGGGTAGTTTCCTCAAAAGCGCTGTAGGCATCATCAACCCATAAAGCCAGGATCTTAACCCCATCGCCATGCTTTTTAGCATGTTCAGAGATGATGCTGTCAGATTTTAAGCCTGAAGTCAGTACCAATCTGATCTTTCCCTGTTTTAAAACATAAGAAGCACGATCGCGCACACCGGTTTCCGGGCCTGCATAGGCAAGGGACTGAAATCCGAATGCTGTTTTATAAAAATGTGCTGCCTGCTTTGCATTGCCCACATAAAGTTCAATATAGTCTGTTCCATTTATAGGCAGAAAGTCTTGTGCCCTGGCTATCTTTTCTGCAAATGTTTGTGTACTCATGGTTGATAAAATATAGTCTGTTTTTAGTATTAAATCTTTATTCTACGTTTTCCTGCCAGCTTTTATGATAGCCTTCATCCTCAATGTCTACCGCATCCTGGGTAAGCATTAACGGCCGGAAGGGATCAATCATCACGGCAAGCTCTCCGGTACTTTCTTTCCCGATAGACTTCTCTACGGTACCGGGGTGCGGTCCGTGAGGAATCCCTCCGGGATGTAAAGTGATCTGGCCCTTTACCACGCTCTTTCTGCTCATAAAATCACCATCTACATAATAAAGCACCTCATCACTGTCTACATTGCTGTGGTTATAAGGAGCAGGAATAGAAAGCGGGTGATAATCGTATTTGCGCGGTACAAAAGAGCAGATCACAAAATTATGTCCTTCAAAAGTTTGATGAACTGGTGGTGGCTGGTGCAGCCGGCCGGTAATGGGTTCAAAGTCATGGATAGAGAATGCCCATGGATAATGAAAGCCATCCCATCCAACAAAGTCAAACGGATGTGTGCCATATGTATATGGGTACATCAATCCCTGTTTTTTAATTAAAACCTTAAAATCCCCGAACGCATCAATGGTTTCCAGATCAGCAGGTCTTTTAATGTCGCGCTCGCAGTATGGAGAATGTTCCATCAGCTGTCCATATTCATTCCGGTAGCGTTTAGGCGAACGGATCGGACTAAAGCTTTCTATAATAAACAGCCGGTTCTTTTCATTGTCAAATTCCATCTGGTAAATGGTTCCGCGGGGTACCACCAGGTAATCTCCGTATTGAAACCTGATCTTACCAAAGCCTGTTTTCAAGGTTCCGGATCCTTCATGGATAAAGATCACTTCATCAGCCTGACTATTTTTGTAAAAATAATCCGTCATCGATTTTCGTGGTGCAGCAAGCGAGATGTGCAGATCACTGTTAACCAGAACAGGTTTACGGCTTTTTAAGTAGTCGTCTTCAGGTTTTACATTAAAACCGATTAGACTGGTGTGGCGAAGGTGCTTTTCCCGCGCAATTTTAGGTTCTACGGAATAAGGTTCGCCAAGCGACTTCACAATCGTTGGAGGGTGACAATGATAAACAAGCGAGTACAAGCTTGAAAATCCTTCAGTAGAAACGAGTTCTTCTGCATATAACTTACCATCTGGTTTTCGAAAAACGGTATGGCGTTTAGCAGGTATAGTTCCTAAGGTATGATAAATAGGCATATCAGTAGGTTTATTTTGGTTAAAGTATGGGTATCGTAAAGATTAAAACGGGAAACGTTTTAAATGAAAGCGCAGAAAGAGCTTACAAGGAATACTGAGCAAAAATGAGTTTAGAAAGCAGCGCATATCTAAAAGAGGCCAGTGCTTGTCTGGCAATTTGATCCTGATATGTAAAGTTGCTTTGTGTCATTTTATTGCGTCGGCTAAATTAGTTATTTAATCGATTATTCAAACAAATAATAATACAAAATCTAATCACAAGATATTTTATATACAGGTTTGCAGTAATTTTATATAGCTTTGACCAACTAATTATAAACGATTTATCATATGAAACTGGTATCCTATAAAACAGAAGACAGGGAACACTTGGGTGTTTTTGTAAACGGACATATTTATAATTTAAATTCTTGCGATAAGCAGCTGCCGGATGGTATGAATGACTTTTTAGCCGGTGGCGATGCATTGATGGAACGTGCAAAAAAGGTCAATCAGCAAATTAGATCTGCTGAAATAGAACCTAAAGAAGAAGCCTTTTTTGAATTGCTTGCCCCGGTACCCCATCCTTCATCCTGCAGGGATGGATATGCATTCCGCCAGCACGTTGCAGCAGCACGCAGAAACCGTAAAGTAGATATGATTGCCGAGTTTGATCAATACCCTATCTTTTATTTCACGAATCACAATGCCATTCAGGGACCAGGTGAAATTGAATGTATGCCTGATCATTTCCAGAAACTGGATTTTGAACTGGAAGTAGCTGTGGTGATAGGTAAAAAAGGACGCAACATCACAGCTGCAGAAGCTGACAGTTACATTGCCGGATATATGATCATGAATGATATGAGTGCAAGAACACTTCAGATGGAAGAGATGCTGTTAAATCTCGGCCCGGCAAAAGGAAAAGATTTCTCAACCGTGATCGGCCCCTGGATGGTAACACCAGATGAGCTGGAAAGCTATAAAACAGCAGCTAAGCCCGGACATACCGGAAATGCTTATAACCTTAAAATGACCTGTATGGTAAATGGAATCGAAGTTTCTGCAGGTAACACAGCAGATATGGATTGGACCTTTGCGGAGATCATCGAACGTTGTGCCTATGGGGTAGATATATTGCCCGGAGACGTAATTGGCTCAGGAACTGTTGGAACAGGCTGTTTTTTAGAGCTTAACGGCACCGGATTGCTAAATAATGCAAACTATAAACCACAATGGCTTCAGGATGGGGACGTAGTAGAAATGGAAATTACCGGTCTAGGCCGATTGAGCAATACCATTAAAAAAGCAGACACCGACTTCTCCATTTTAGCTTTAAAAAAGAAATAACCAACGGCATTAAAAATGCCGACAGACATTTATGCTGACTATAAAAACTTCAGACCTTAGTCCGGCGCAATTGCAGAACTACATGCAGTATGCCATTGCACCGCGGCCAATTTGTTTCGCAACCACCATTGATAAAGCCGGGAACATTAATTTAAGCCCGTTTAGTTTTTTCAATATGTTTAGTACCAATCCACCAATGTGTGTGTTTTCGCCAGCCAGGAGGGTGCGTGACAATACGACCAAGCATACGCTTGAAAATATCCTGGAGGTAAAGGAATGCGTAATCAATATTGTAAATTACCCAATGGTACAGCAAATGAGCCTGGCCAGTACAGAATATGCCAAAGGAGTTAATGAATTTGAAAAGGCAGGTTTCACCATGCTGCCATCGCAGCTGGTAAAACCGCCAAGGGTAGCCGAAGCCCCGGTACAGATGGAATGTACAGTAACTGAGGTAATCCACCTGGGTGAAAACCCCGGAGCCGGTAATTTGATCCTTGCAGAAGTAAAGCTGATCCATATCAAAGAAGAGATCCTGGATGCAGAGGGTAAAATAGACCAGGAAAAAATTGACCTGGTTGCACGCCTTGGAGGTGATTGGTACTGCAGGGTTACTGCAGACAATTTATTTAAAGTAGCCAAACCTTTAACCACACTTGGAATAGGAGTAGATGCGTTGCCAAAGGGAGTAAGAAATTCGATGGTATTAACCGGAAATGATCTTGGGATGCTTGGCAATGTGGAACACCTGCCAACAGATGATGAAGTAGATGCCATTCGAAATTCTGAAACTGTAAAAGAGATTCTGGATGCAACAATAGGAGATGCAAACAACCGTGAACGTGAACTGCACGACTTTGCTAAACAATTGTTAAGCAGGGGATCTGTGAATGAAGCTTTAAAAGTGGTGTTGCTTTAAGTAAAGATCTACAAGATACTTACTACCTTCATGAAACGTTTTCTATAAAAGCCATCGTCTAAACTGGAGATGGTAACACCACGTTTGTTGCCAGATGAAGAGTGAATGAATTTAATCTCTTCGCCATCAATAGAATAAATGATGCCTACATGCCCAATACTTCTGGATTTGCTGTTGGTACCGGTAAATAAGATCACATCACCAATTTTGGCATCTTCCAGCTTTCTTGGCTCACCACTTGAGGCAAACTCCCTGGAAGAACGCGGAACTTTAAAGCCAAAATTACTGAACACATAGTTAACAAAACCAGAACAGTCAAAGCCTTTCTTCGGACTGCTTGATGCATAACGGTAACGGATACCGATCATTGATTTTGCAAATTCCAGTAATCTGTTTGGGGAGGTAACCACCTTTTCTTCTTGCTCCTTTGGCAGTTGTTTAATCAGCTGATCAACCAGCTCCCGGTATTGAAGGGGTACAGTTGTTTGCGATTTCACTGCGAACATACTACATAGTAGTATACTGAATAGAATAAAGGTTTTCTTCATATCAATAAGCTAAAGATATTAAAAAAAGTACTCAACGGTAAAAATGTTGATAACTTATTGGCTAAGGTGTGGTTACCGCTACCGGGAGCGTCTTTCCATTAAAAAATTTATGCCCGGTCCTGGCAAAGTCTGCAACATACTTACCCATTTCAAATGCCATTACCGGAGATTCATAGCCCGGAAAAGCCTGCTCCAGCATTTCCGTCTGTGCAGATCCCAAAGCCAGGCAGTTTATCTTAATGCCTTTATCCGCAAGCTCAATGGCTAAACATTCAGTTAGAATATGAAGGGCAGCCTTGCTGGATGAGTAGGCCGACAAACCTGGAAACTTAACACTTCCCTGAAAACCACCCATGCTTCCAATATTTAAAATATGGCTGCCTGCAGCCATTAGCGGAATCAGGTTCTGGATCATATTAAAATGCCCAATTACATTGCTTTCCATCATCTGCCAGAGATCAGTCGGAGTCGTTTCTAAAAATGGTTTATTTACTAAAGCGCCTGCATTATTGATGAGGATATCTACATGACCCAGCCTTTCCTTTAAAAAAGGCACCAGGGCAGCATAGTCGTCGTGAACAATGTCAAACTCCACAGGCAGCAAGGTGCAGTCCGGAGAAATTCCCTTTGCAATTTCTAAAAGCTTGCGCAGCTTGTCTGCAGAACGGGCTATGCATACCACTTTATTTTCTGCACTTAATGTAAATTCTAATGCGGCTTCAAATCCAATTCCGCTGCTGGCACCAGTTAATACGATATTCATTAATTTTCTTCTTCTTCAGTAATGAGTTGAGTTACAGGATTTGCAATGATGTGCAGTCCGTCATTGATTAGTTTTTTATGATCAGCCTCCCGGATTGATTTAAGTTCCAAATAGATGCGAACCTCTTTTTCAAGTTCCGGGTTAACACCGGTATGGTGCAGTATTTCGAGTATTTCCAATGCAGAAAGCCAATCGTGGCGGTGTTCTGATTTCAATGTATTGAACAGATCGGAAAGCAGACCAAACCTCTCCTGTTTTTCACGGATCTCACGTACGCTTTTATAGATCTGATGCAGCTTTTGGGTCTTTTCATCATAAGAGACCTTATGAGTTTGCTTGTCACTAATGTGAGTAAGCTCTTCGTATGCATCTTTATCAGCAGCACCATTAAAAACTGAAACGATACGTTCCCCGACAGCCATATCATAAGTACCCCATTCCGGCTGAAACAATATATTTCCGTTACTTTCCTTAACCCTGCAGTCTTCAAATACAATCAGGATGGTCAGGTTCTGATGTCTTATAATTTCTTTAACTGTTCCCGTTACCTGGATTCCGCTTTCAAAAGTAAGCTCCGCAGGCTGTCCGGCAACAACGCCAATCTCTCTAAGTTGTACAAGGTCAAAGTTCTCCAGCGCAGTATCTGAGTTTTTCAGCCGCCCAACAGGCGATGAAAAACCATCCTTATGATAAAATTTACCATGACCATCTAACTGCTTGCCGTCTGCCGCTAAAGCAGAGGGGCCGGTTGTTTTAATGAAAGTAAGTTCATCATTGCGGTCTAAGCCCATATCAGTAAAGATCCCGGTAACTTGTAATCCTGAACTGTAAACAGCAGTTGCCGCATTTTTACATTCAATGGCCTTAACGATGCTTTCAGAACCACCGCGTCTAAACGCCATGGTATCGGCAAATTGTTCCAGTACATCAATAAGGTTCTGGAAGGTTTCGGTCACAAATAGCTGGGGCTGGGTTTTGGTAATGTCGTACGGATAATTTACGGTGTATTTATTGTACCACAGTTTCCTGACATCAGCACGCATACAGGAAGAGCTTTCACCAATGGAAGAAAGCAGACCTGCACCATAGATCTTAGGGTTCTCTAAATTTCCGATCAGGCCATATTCAACGGTCCACCAATGCAGCCTGCCAAGCAAAGCCATTTCAGAAGGGTCGCCCATATCTTCAGCAATCTGTTCCAGGTGTTTTTCCGCTTTGGCAAGCTCCTGCTCCGAAACATCAACGGCTTCCTTTAAAATAGAAAGGTTGCGAATGGCCTCATACAACTCAAAGTCTTTTGAAGAGAACATGGCTTTGGCACCAATAGAACCAAAGTAGCTTAAGTAATTGTTATAATCGGTATCGGCAATGATGGGGGCATGGCCGGCAGATTCATGGATGATATCAGGGGCAGGCGTATACTCAATGTGATTGATCTGGCGAATATCAGCAGCAATAACCAATACCCGGTACGCCTGGTATTCCATAAAGGCAGCTGGAGGAATAAAGCCATCCACAGTAACCGCACCCCAGCCAATCTTTCCGAGGTTGTCGTTCATGGTCTGCAGATCTGGAATATATTCAATACTTAATCCGGCACGTTGCAGGCCTTTGATATAAGGGTAATAGGCAACATCTTTTAGGTAACTGTAATTCTGACGCATTACGTACCGCCAAACCGCCTGATCTATTGGAGTGTATTTTTCGTAATGCTGTTCCACAATGAACTGTCTCAGGTGCTTTGGCAGCCCTGCAACCTGAGGGTTATTAAAGTCATTAAAATCACTCATATCGCTTTCTCTTTGGTTGGGCACAATATAAGCCTATCGTTAAAGTTTAGCAAATAAATGTCGGGCTTTGACAGAAAAAAGAAACGGAAATGAGTTACTTCTTAACCCTGAAAGAGAAGTGTTTTTGTACAAAATAGCTGATCAATGCCAGGCTAATTGTGATACCGGCCTGAGAGAGGGATGGATAAAAATGCAGACCCTCAACCATGTATTTCAGCAAGGTAATATTGAGCATAAAATTAATGATCACAACTGCAGCATAACGGAATATCTGGATCCGGCCTTTGAGGTTGGATTGTGTAAAAATCAGGTATTTATTTAACATAAACCCAACCAGGAAGGAAGCAAAGGTACTCATGAGCAATGCGGCAACGGGAGCACTGATCATTTTAGGCACAAAGGGAAAATCAACATAAATATTCTTCTGGTGCAGGATCCAGTTAAAGGCGATGTAGTAACCAACAATACCAGTGCTGGCAGATATACCACCAGAAACGATATATCTAAAGGTATGAAGCGGCAAAAAGCGTGAAAAAGGAGGATAAAAGAAATCTATTAATCTTAATAAGGCTTTACGCATACACTAATGAACTGTTAATTTACCGCTAATCCTGCAAAGATATTATTTTATTGGCCCGGTAATGCAACAAAATCGGTGACAGAGCAGTATTTATAACCTTTATGCGGCTGTATGCTTACGCCTACATAATTTAGCTTAAAGGCCGTGTTTAAAATGATCTTCCGGTGCCCAAGATCAGGAACACCTTTATCCAGTAACAGCATCGAAACATTTCCTAAACCCGTCTGAAAACCAAAAGCCAGGTTTTCACCAAAAGATCGTTTAGGGTACATTTTGCCAATCCGGTCTTTAACCGTTCTGCCATCAAGAGAATTGTGAGCCGCATAGTTGTTCTTGTTCATATCCTTAGCATGTTGCTTAGACACCCAGCTCAAGGCCTCATCAGGCCACAGAACAGGCAGTCCCTTAATGGCTTTCAGTTCTTTCTCCAGGCTGCGGTAATAGGAATCTGTCCGGCTCACCCTAATCTCATTGTAGTTGCTGTATTTAACCATTTGCTTGTTGTGCTGGTCAATGAAATCCTGAAAATAGGTGTTAAAGAACTTCTCACCATCCATCCGTGCCAGGTTCATATAAAGAACCATGTCCTTTTCTTCGCCGGTCAGGTAGCTGGCATTACCGGCAGTGTTGGCAAATTTTAGCTCTTCTTTAGACCATGTATATGCTGTGTCCTGCTTCTTTCCGGCAAAAGAAACCAGCAAGGGCATCATAAATAATAAAGCGACTGATACAAGTTTCATGTGCAGGTTAACGCAAAAGGCAGGCCATGTATTGTACATGGCCTGCCTTTATGACGTAATTCTATAAATAACAGACCTATCTAAGCAGGTTTTTCCAGCTGGTTTTACTGCTGATCAGGTCCTGAAGGTCTTTAATTTCAATGCGCTGCTGCTCCATGGTATCGCGGTGGCGAATGGTTACGGTATCATCAACCAGCGACTGGTGATCTATCGTTAAGCAAAAAGGAGTGCCAATAGCATCCTGTCTGCGGTAACGTTTACCAATGGCATCTTTTTCTTCATAAATACAGTTAAAATCAAGTTTTAAGCTGTTCATGATCTCTCTTGCTTTTTCCGGTAAACCGTCTTTTTTAGTAAGGGGGAAGATGGCCACTTTAACAGGAGCTAAACAAGGATGTAAACGAAGCAGTGTTCTGCTGTCTTGTTTATCGCCATCACTAAGATCCTGCTCTTCAAATGCATTGATCATCGTTAAAAGGAACATCCTGTCTAAACCGATTGAAGTTTCAATTACATAAGGGATATAGTTACCATAAGGCTTGCCCTCCTCATTCAGTTCAGCATCAAAATACTGCATTTTCTTGCCAGAGAATTCCTGGTGCTGGGAAAGGTCAAAATCGGTGCGGCTGTGAATACCTTCCACTTCCTTAAAGCCAAAAGGGAATTCAAATTCTATATCCGTTGCTGCATTCGCATAGTGGGCAAGTTTAACGTGATCGTGGTAGCGGTATTTCTCTTCAGAAGTACCAAGGGCCAGGTGCCATTTCAGGCGTGCTTCTTTCCAGTAAGCAAACCATTTTTCGTCTTCTCCCGGACGTACAAAGAATTGCATTTCCATTTGTTCAAATTCACGCATCCGCATAATGAACTGGCGGGCAATGACTTCATTTCTAAAAGCCTTACCGATCTGGGCAATTCCGAAAGGTATTTTCATCCTGCCGGATTTTTGAACGTTCAAGAAGTTTACAAAGATACCCTGGGCAGTTTCAGGACGTAAGTAAATTTCTTCAGCACCTTCGGCCATCGCACCAAACTGGGTGCTGAACATCAGGTTAAACTGGCGTACATCAGTCCAGTTTTTTGTTCCGCTAACCGGACAAGCAATCTCATGCTCTTCAATCAGGGTCTTTAACAACTGCAGGTTTTCAGATTTTAACGCATCATCCATATCTGCCTGCAATTTGGCAGCTTTATCTGTTTTACCGTCTTTTTCATAACGGGTAATTTTATCTTCTAATAACTGATCGGCGCGATAGCGTTTTTTTGAATCTTTATTATCGATCATTGGATCGTTAAAACCATCCACGTGCCCGCTTGCTTTCCAAATTTTTGGATGCATGAAAATGGCAGAATCAATACCTACAATATTCTCATGCATTTGCACCATGGCTTTCCACCAATACGTTTTAATGTTGTTCTTTAATTCTGCCCCCAACTGTCCATAATCGTAAACAGCGCTTAGTCCATCATAAATCTCGCTGCTTTGAAATACAAAACCATATTCTTTAGCATGAGAGATAACATTTTTAAATTGCTCGTCGTTAGTGTTTTTTGCCATAATGATGCAAACTTAGATAAAATTGTTTTAAAGGAAATATAAGTTTTCACAAATAACTTTTTCCTACTTTTGAAAATGATCTCAGCAACAAACCTAGAATATAAATAAATTGAGCATTACGGTAAAAGATTTAGCTAAACACTATGGCAGGCAGCATGCGGTGGATGGAATAAGCTTTGAAGCAAGGCCAGGAAAGATACTTGGTTTTTTAGGCCCGAATGGGGCCGGCAAATCCACGACCATGAAAATGCTTACCGGCTATCTAAAGCCAACATCAGGTTCAGCAGAGCTATGTGGTTTTGATACCCAAACACAAAGCCTGGAACTGAAAAGGGTTATTGGTTACCTGCCGGAGCACACGCCATTATATACAGATATGTATGTAAAGGAATTCTTATTGTTTGTTGCAAATACTTACAAGCTGGATCAGCCGGAACTTAAAGTAAAAGAAACCATAGAGCGGGTAGGCCTGTCAGTAGAGCAGCATAAGAAGATTTCCATGCTCTCAAAAGGGTATAAACAGCGTGTAGGTTTGGCGCAGGCCATCATTCATGATCCACAGGTCCTTATCCTGGATGAGCCTACATCAGGACTGGATCCCAACCAGTTAACAGACATCAGGGCACTGATCAAAGAGCTTGGAAAGAATAAGACTGTGATCTTTTCCACGCACATTATGCAGGAAGTGGAAGCCATGTGCGATGAGGTCATCGTGATCAATAAAGGTAGTATCGTTGCAAATTCATCTATAAACGATCTTAAAAAGGAACATAATCTGTCTTCATTAGAAGAAATATTCAGAAAACTGACAGCGTAAACTATTCGGGTCTAATCGGTTATATAACTGGCAAAATTTTTGCGTCGGAGAGATAAAATTTATATAATTAATTATACATTTTAATTTTTGACAAGATGAAAAAGTTATTCTTAGCAGCAGCTATCGCAGGTTTTTTTGGAATTTCAAATGTTAACGCTCAAACATCAGACCCGGCAATGGGCGGATCTAAAATTGGTATAGGTGCAGAATTTGCATTTCCAACAGGTAATTTTGGAGAAATATATAAAATGGGATATGGTGGTTCGTTACAATACCAGATGCCAATTGCAAATAAGCTTAACTTCTTAGCAACAGCTGGATATTTAAACTTTACCCCAGAAGATGGCCTTCCCTTTGAAGATTATGGTGTAATCCCGGTTAAGTTGGGTGCAAGGTATTTCCTGGCAGAGAACTTCTATGCAGGCGGTGAATTGGGTGCTGCATTTGGTACCGGAGATAATTCTGAAACTGCATTTATTTATACGCCACATATTGGCGTTGAGTTCCCTGTAGCAGATAAAGGAACCGTTGACCTTGGCGCACGTTACGAAGCCTGGTCAAATAACGGAACATCCAGGTTTATCGGCCTTAGGTTAGCATACAACTTCGGTTTGTAAAACTAAAGTTTTTGAACAGGCTATCTCAACATCAGGTAGCCTGTTTTTTTATGCTTTAGCATATGCGCCATTTTTAAAACAAAATAATTTGTAAATGTGTTATGTAGCGTAAATCGTTTAAATATAAAAGATTAAAACTTAAACAACTTATAGTTGTAAATCTTCTATGTGGATTCAGATAAATATTTTTATCTTTCCATTACATTACCAATATTCTATGTCATCAACACTACCGTCGCAACAAAATTCTGATAATCATTTAGCGACATTACCAAAAACTTTAACAGGCATTACTGGTCTGGATGAAATTACACTCGGCGGATTGCCCACAGGCAGGCCTACCTTAATATGTGGAGGCACCGGATGTGGGAAAACATTATTTTCTTTAGAATTCTTAGTCCGCGGAGCCCAGGAATATGGCGAGCCAGGTGTTTTTATGGCTTTTGAAGAAAAGCCTCAGGAACTTACAATGAATGTGGCATCTCTTGGATTTAATCTTGCTGAACTTCAAAAAGAAAAGAAAATAAAAATAGACTATGTACATATCGACCGAAGTGAAATTGAAGAAACCGGAGAATATGACCTGGAAGGGCTTTTCATTAGACTTGGATATGCAATAGATAGTATTGGAGCAAAACGCGTAGTATTAGATACCATAGAAAACCTCTTTGCGGGATTAACAGATTTAGGAATATTACGTGCTGAATTGCGCCGCCTCTTCGGATGGTTAAAAGAAAAAGGGGTTACCGCAATTATTACCGGTGAAACCGGCGAAAAAACACTAACCAGGCAAGGACTCGAAGAGTATGTTTCTGATTGTGTGATCCTGCTGGATCACCGGATCATTAATCAGATATCAACCAGAAGACTCAGGATCATCAAATATCGCGGTACCGTACATGGTACCAATGAATACCCGTTTCTAATTGATGAAGAAGGGATCTCGGTATTGCCGGTTACCTCTTTGCTATTGGATAAGCCGGTTTCATCCGAATGTATTCCTACAGGCATTACCGCATTAGATGAAATGTTTAGTAGAGGCGGATACTATCGCGGAAGCAGTATTTTAGCGTCAGGAACAGCAGGAACAGGAAAAACAAGTATCGCAGCAAGCTTTGTGAACCAGGCCTGCCTGAACGGAGAAAGATGTTTGTTTTTTGGATTTGAAGAATCACCTCAGCAAATCATTAGGAATATGGGATCTATAGGCATGAATCTGCAAAGCCATGTAGACGCTGGCTTGTTAAGTTTTTATGCCTCAAGACCAACGCTATATGGTTTGGAAATGCACCTGGTGGCCATTCATAAGGCAATTAAAAAGTTTAAGCCGCAAGTGGTCGTTCTTGATCCCATTACCAATTTAATTACCATTGGATCAGTAAGTGAAGTAAAAGCCATGCTGGTAAGATTGATAGACTTCCTACAGGTAGAACAGATTACGGTCATGTTTACCGCACTTACGCTAAATAATATTATCAATGAGCAGACGGATGAAGGGGTATCTTCTCTTGTTGATGCCTGGCTGCTGATTAAAGATATTGAAATGAATGGTGAGCGTAACAAAGGATTGTATGTAATGAAATCACGCGGTATGAAGCACTCAAACCAGGTACGTGAATTCGTAATCGGTGAAGAAGGATTGAGTTTACTGGATGTGTATCTCGGCCCGGAAGGTATTTTAACAGGTTCTGCAAGAGAAGCACATAAACTGGAAGAACAAACCGGTCAGAAGCTGCATACAAATGCGTTGGATCGAAAAGACCGGGAACTGGAGCGCAAGCGAAAAGTGCTGGAAAGCAAGATTGATAGCCTAAGGACTGAATTTGAATCGACAGAAGAAGAGTTGAACAAAATTTATACAGAAGAAAAAATTAAAAACGAAGTGATCCTGCAGACCCGCGAGCAAATGAAAAATTTACGCAGCAGGCCCTCCGGTTCTGAAAATGAAAATTTTAAAAGGTAAGATGAAAGAGATTTATGAGCTTAGGCTTTATGTAGCAGGCAAAACAACTAAATCCGTAAATGCGCTGAACAACTTAAAAAAATATTGTGAAGAACATTTAAAGGATCAGTATGTTATAGAGGTAATTGACCTGTTGGAAAATCCACAGCTTGCAGAGGGAGATCAAATATTTGCTGTACCAACTTTAGTTAAAAAAGTGCCGGAACCTGTACGAAAGATCATCGGCGATTTGTCTAACGAAGAGAAAGTATTGGTAGGATTAAATATTCGACCTAAAATAACCCAATTAGGTTGATATGGTAATTGAGAATGGTGAAGATTATAACAACTGGAATACAAATGAAGATTCTGTATACCAGCTGCGCCTGTTTGTAGCGGGTGCTTCATCTCTATCTATCCGTGCAATTAATAATTTAAAATCAATCCTTACTGAGCATTTGGAGGGAAGATATGAACTGGAGGTTATCGATATACATCAACAACCTTTGATTGCCCTAAGCGAGGATATAACTGCAGTTCCAATGCTCGTTAAAAAGTTTCCCGCACCAAATAGAAAATTAATTGGAGACATGTCTGATACAGCTAAAGTGCTAAGAGGACTCAGTATAAAATAATGGCAGCCGCATTGAACACAGAAAAATCCAAAGAAGAGCTGTTAAAGTTACTAGAGGAGACAGAATACAGGCTTGAAGAAGCAAATGATACATTAGATGCCATTAAATCAGGCGAAATTGATGCACTCATTTTAAAAGGAGATGACGGTCATTCTATTTTTACATTAAAATCTGCCGACCATTCCTTCCGTATTTTTATTGAACAGATGTCTGAAGGAGCGGTAACCCTTAATAAGGAAGGTTTAATATTATATACCAATTCCAGCTTCGCATCAATAATAGATCTGCCGCTCGAAAAAATCATTGCCCATCCTTTTGACCGGTTTATCCTTCCAATGGATCTGTTAAAGTGGAACGAGATCATGTTTAATGCCTGGAACAACCAAACCAAAGTAGAGCTTGAACTTTTTAGCACCAACGGAAGTATTGTTCCTGTCCTGCTGTCATTAAAAAAGCTGGAACTTAGTGACGGGCTTTCTTTAAGCGTGATCATCACAGACTTGTCTGCCCAGAAAGATACCGAACGGCTCTTACAAAAAAAGAATGAACAGCTGGAAGAAGCGCAAAGAACAGCCAACTACTTAAATGCAACCTTAGAAAATACAGTAGCAGAAAGAACAAAGGCTTTAACCATAACCATCGCCGAAAAAGTTGCGGTTGAGCAAAGCCTGCGCAGTAATCAGGAACGCTTATCTCAAATACTGGAAACCATGGCCGAAGGGGTCATCATTAAAGATCTTGATTATAAGCTCGCCTACGCCAACCCAATGGCGCAAAAAATTATGGGCATTGTCGAAAGTGAGTCTAATGAAAACGAATACATCGACTCCAATTGGGAGTTTCAATGGGTTAATGGAGAAAAACTACCATTAGAACATTATCCGGTTTGGAAAGCCATGAGGTCGGGTAAACCAGTCTATGACTATGAAATATCCATTCAGCCACCTGAAGGTGAGCGGTTTTACATATCCGTTAACGCAGCACCCATTAAAGATGCAGAAGGAAACATCATTGCTGGTATCGGAACCTTTATGGATGTAACCAACCGCCGGAAAGCAATTCAGCAGAAAGACGATTTCATCAGCGTAGCCAGTCATGAGCTTAGAACTCCCGTAACTTCATTAAAAGCATCATTGCAATTAATGGAAAGATTAAAAGACCGTTCAAATGCTATAGTCATGATCCCAAAGCTGATTTCACAGGCAAACAAGAGCATGAACAAGATGAGTGTGCTGATAGAAGATCTGTTAAACGCCACAAAAATGACCGAAGGACAGCTGCATCTCAAAAAGTCCTGGTTTAACATGCATGATCTGATACATGATTGCTGCCATGATGTATTGTCAGACGGAACTTTTAAACTAACGGTTAGTGGTGAGTTAGAAGCTGCCGTTTTTGCAGATGAACACAAAGTAGAACAGGTAATCGTAAACTTTATCAGCAATGCTGCTAAATACGCACCGAATTCAAAAGAAATTAAGGTCTTAATAGAAAAAAAAGAAACGTATACCAAAGTTTCAGTGATTGATCAGGGGCCGGGTATTCCTACAGAAAAACTACCCTATATCTTTGACCGGTATTATCGTGTTGACAGTAGTGGAGTCCAATATTCAGGGCTGGGACTGGGGCTTTATATCTGTTCCCAAATTATCTATAAGCACGGTGGCCAGATTGGAGCAGATAGCAAAATTGGCCAGGGAAGTTCATTTTGGTTTACCATTCCAAATCTTTCCTGACCTATCCACAATTAGATTCTTTCATTAAAAACATCATTATTCTTTCTTACTTCACTATTATTTTATAATATCGCTGTATATAAATTTTAAAGCGTGAGAAACTTATCCTTCGTAACCATACTTTTATTTTTTTTATCGGTATCAGCCGTGAATGCCCAAACAGGTCCGGTAACAAATGGGCCGCGCCTGGGGATAGGGGCAGACTTTGCCTTTCCTCAAAATAATTCTAAGAACAATCCGAATTATGGGGCCGGGGCATCCCTGCTTTATCAGCATCCATTGGCTAAAGCATTAAATCTGACTGTAAATGTTGGTTACCTTAGATTTAACGGCGATCCCGTATTTGCAAATATTAAATATCGCCAGGGCTTTGTACCCATTAAAGCAGGGCTAAGGTTATATGTAACCGGTAAATTCTTTGCAGCAGGTGAATTGGGTGCTTCCATTTCTACGGCAAATGGAAATGGCAAGGGAACAGGTTTTGCCTATGCGCCCAACCTGGGCTTTGAGTTTCCGGTATCCAATTCCGGAAGTATAGATTTATCCGCACGGTACGAAAACTGGTCAGGAAACAATAACATGTCCTTCATCGGACTAAGAGCAGGTTTTAATTTTTAAATTCCCAAGCCTTTCATAGTTTAAACTATATTTTTAACTTCGGCATCATTAACTCAAATGCATGTACGCCGTTTTTAAACGTGAACTATTCAGTCTGCTAAATTCCCTGATGGCCTATATCACCATTGGTGTCTTTCTATTGGCATCCGGACTATTACTTTGGTTTTTTCCAGATACTTCCATATTGGAATATGGTTATGCTGAACTGACCGGTTTTTTTAATCTGGCCCCTTTTCTGTTCATGTTCCTCATTCCTGCCATTACCATGCGGTCGTTTGCCGAAGAAAGAAGGGAAGGGACCTATGTATTACTGGCAACGCGTCCTTTAACAGACTGGCAGATCATCCTGGCTAAATATTTAGCCTGTTTTGTACTGGTTCTTTTTGCATTGATCCCAACCCTCATCTATTATTATTCGGTCTTTAAACTCGGTTTGCCAGAAGGTAATATTGATACCGGCGCAGTTATTGGCTCTTATATCGGGTTGTTATTATTGGGAAGTTCATTTGTTGCAGTGGGCATATTTGCATCTGCAGTAACTAAAAATCAGGTCATTGCGTTCGCAATAGCCGTATTCATCTGCTTCATTGTATACAATGGGTTTGATGCCATGAGTAAGATCTTTGCATTACAATACCTGGAAAGTATGCTAATAGGCCTTAGTGTTAACGAGCATTACCAATCCATCAGCAGAGGGGTCTTAGATACCCGTGACCTGATCTATTTCATCACATTTATATTGGTGTTCCTTGCAGTCACCAGGCAAGTAATAGGAGGCCGGAAATGGTAAAGCTACAACAGAATCCTGCCATTCGCCTGCTGCTTTTTCTGCTCATACTGGCTGCAGTTAATATAGCCGGTCAGTTTATCTATACGCGGATAGATTTCACAAAAGAAAAGCGGTTCACATTAACCGATAAATCGAAATCCATTTTAAAAGAAGGAAATAAACCCATCACCATAACGGTGTTTTTGGAAGGAGACCTTCCAGCTGCGTTTAAACGCCTGAGAAATGCAACCAAAGACTTACTAACAGATTATAAAGCATATTACGGTACAAGTTTTAAAGTCATATTTGTAGACCCCATTTCCGGTCTCTCTGCATCAGAGCAGGATACGGTACTCAATAACCTATACCAGGCTGGGATCGAGCCCACAACGCTAAATATCAAAAATGACAATGGCTTTGCTCAGAAAACGATATTTCCGATGGCGATGGTGGATGCAAACGGAAACCAATTTCCCGTTAAGCTCCTTCAAAATCTGGATGCAGATGGTAATTATGAAGAAAACATCAATAATTCCATACAAAACCTGGAATATTTATTTACATCGGCCATTCAAAAAGTGCTTAGCGGCCAGCATCCGCGCATCGGTTTCACAGAAGGAAATGGGGAGCTGTCGGATGTATTCCTAAGTGATGCCATCAATAGCCTGTCCGATAGTTATGAAGTTGGCCGTGTAAATTTAAACGACATCACTAAAGCCGGCCTGGATAAACTAAACGTGCTGATCATTGCAAAACCGCAAAAAGAATTTACTGAAGCTGAAAAATATAAGATCAATTACTTTGTAATGAATGGTGGTAAGGTCGTTTGGAGTATTGACCAGGTTAATGCAGATCTGGACAGCATGGGTAAAAGGGGAGAGCAGCTCGCTTTTAACAATAAACTGAACCTGGATGATCAGTTATTCATGTATGGAGCACGGATCAATTACAATCTGATTGCAGATGCAAACTGTATAGAGATCCCATTGGCCATGGGAGGCGGGCAGGGGCAAATTCAAATGGCCCCATGGGTATACTATCCATTGCTGATGCCTGATAAGGTAAATAACCTGGTTAAGAATATAGACGGGATCCGTAGCGAATTTGCAAGTACCGTAGACACCATTGGCGTTAAAGGAGTATCTAAAAAAATAATCCTGCAAAGTTCGGCATTCAACAAAGTTCACAATACACCTAAATTATTGAGCCTGCAAATGGTAGCCGAGCAGCCCAATCCGAAGGAATATGCAAGTGTGCCCCAAACCGTTGGGGTATTGCTGGAAGGCAGTTTTCCGTCCGTATTTTTAAACCGGTCTGTTCCGGCAGGCATAGCCGAAGCTTATCCCTTACCGGCACAGGGCAAGCCCACTAAAATGGTCGTGATCGGAGATGGAGATGTGTTTAAAAATCAGGTAAGCAACAGGGATGGATCCGCTTTCCCATTGGGTTTTGACCGGTATACCCAAAGAACATATGGCAATAAGACGTTGCTGTTAAATATTGCAGATTATCTTTCTAACGACAATAACCTCATCTCTCTAAGAAATAAAGAGGTAAAGATCAGGTTGTTGGATAAAGCTGTTTTACATGCCGATAAGCTATATTGGCAGTTAATCAATGTCCTTTTGCCCATCACATTGTTAATATTGTTTGCAATTTTTCAACATTATTACCGCAAGCGTAAGTATGCGAGGTAATTTTTATATTTTTGAGAACTGACAAGATCATATTATGAGATTTATTGTATCCACATCAACGCTATTAAAACATTTGCAAACCGTAAATGGCGCCTCAAGCAGCAGCACCGTTCTACCTATATTGGAAAATTTCCTGTTTGAAATTAAAGATGGAAGTTTAACCATATCTGCAACAGATTTGCAGACCAGCATGACTACTTCTTTACCAGTTGAATCTAAAGAAGGCGGAAAAGTTGCCGTGCCTGCACGAATTCTATTAGACACTTTAAAAACATTGCCAGATCAGCCTATTTCGTTCAATATAGACGATAGTTCATTCTCTATTGAGATTAGTGCAGGTGATGGTAAATATAAATTAAGCGGAGAGAACGGAGATGATTTTCCTAAAATTCCGGTAGTTGAAAACGCCTCGTCCGTAAACTTACCCGCTTCCGTATTAACAGAAGCAATTACAAAAACCATTTTTGCAGTAAGTAACGATGAGCTGCGCCCGGCTATGACCGGTGTATTCTGCCAGCTTTCCGACCAGCACATTACCTTTGTAGCTACAGACGCACATAAACTGGTACGGTACAGACGTATGGATAGCAAAGCAGACAAATCATCTTCTTTTATCCTTCCAAAAAAGGCATTAACACTTTTAAAGGCCGCCTTACCGTCTACAGATGTAAACGTTTCTGTAGATTATAACGCAACCAGTGCCTTTTTTAAGTTTGAGAATATCAACCTGGTTTGTCGTTTAATTGATGAGCGTTATCCGGATTATGAAGCAGTGATACCTGCCAATAACCCAAATAAACTCGTAATTGACCGTGCTTTATTCTTAAATACCTTGCGCAGGGTAGTCATATTTGCCAATAAAACAACACACCAGGTGCGCTTAAAGATCAATGGAAGTGAATTGAATATCTCTTCAGAAGATCTTGATTTCGCCAATGAAGCACATGAGCGCCTGAGCTGCCAATATGAAGGTGAAGATCTTGAAATTGGATTCAATGCCCGCTTCTTAATTGAGATGCTGAGCAACCTGAGTGGTGAAGAGGTCACTTTAGAACTTTCAACACCAAATCGGGCAGGATTATTGATCCCGCAAACAAACGATGAAAACGAAGATGTACTCATGCTGGTCATGCCGGTTATGTTAAATAACTATAATTAAGTTCTTTAATTACAATGATGGCTTGGTTTTTGACCAAGCCATCATTGTTTTAATCCAATTATTAACGTCAAAAATACTTGTTATGAAAAAATCATTTTTTTTAGGTTTAGGAATGCTTGTTCTGCTTAGCTCATGCTTAAAAGAACCAGATCCGGTACCAACAGGAGAAGCAAGGGTCAAATTTGTAAATGCCTCATTAACTTCAGGGCCTCAGGACTTCTATGTAAATGGTGCATTGAAAAGTACAACTTCACTGCCTTATAGTGCATCATCAGGATATGTTACCATCACATCCGGAAACAACGAGTTTGCAGTAACAGATGCAGGAGTAACGTCCACAGCCAATGCCATTTCTTCCTATGGGATTGATATCTCTTCTAACCTTACTTTATTTTATTTTAACAATGCAACAAGCGGACATAGTGCAGGATTGATCCCTGATGATATGACAGCTCCAGACGCCGGTAAAGCGAAGGTTAGATTTGTACACCTGAACAATTTTTTAGGTACAACAAATCTAAGTGCAAGCATCAGCGGTGGCGCACAACTGTTTACAGGTTTGGGCTTTGCAGTGGTATCTCCTTATTATTCGGTTGATCCGGGAACTAAATTTACATTGGCAGCAGCAGGTGTAACCAATGCTCCAGAGGTTAATTCTGGAATCGTTGCAGGTAAAATATATACCATCTGGGTGGATGGGGCTGCAGCAACAGAATTAACAGGTCACACGATCATTCAGAATTAATTTTACAATTCTAAGTTTAAAAATATCATGGTTATTGCCATGATATTTTTACTTTTGGGCTTAACTTATAGAACTTGGAATTTTTTACTTTTTTAATAGACTTTCTTCTTCATATTGATAAACATCTTGAAGAAATTATCAGAGATTATCAAAACTGGACGTACGCGATTCTTTTCCTTATTATTTTTGCCGAAACAGGTTTTGTAGTAACGCCATTCTTACCCGGAGATTCTTTATTGTTTGCGATGGGAACGTTAATAGCAGGAAACAATACTGGCCTGAACATCTGGGCAATGCTCATTCTGCTGATCGTTGCAGCCATATTGGGCAACTCCTTAAATTATAAACTGGGCAGCTTTTTCGGGGTTAAGGTCTTTAAAGAAAAGAACCGGATCCTAAAGCTGGAATATTATAACCAATCACATGTATTCTTTGAAAAACACGGTGGTAAAGCCATCATCTTTAGCCGCTTTCTGCCCATCTTCAGAACAATAGCCCCATTCGTTGCAGGTGTTGCAAAAATGCCTTTTGGCAGGTTTACCCTGTTTAACATCATTGGCGGAGTAGCCTGGATCACCAGCTTGTTAATGGCCGGATATTTATTAGGTCAGATCCCGGTAGTTAAAAAGAACTTTGATGTCGTAATTGTTGTCATTGCAGTAGTTACCTTCTTTCCGGCAATCTTTGCCGCAGTACGCTCCAGGTTCAAAAAGAAAGAAGTTATCACAGAAAAAGAAGTCGCAGAAGAAGTTTAGCCGGGTTTCTGAGAGATGCGTTAAACGCGTTCTTAAGTGCTCTTTAATGCGCTCAAACGTTCTCAAACGTTCTCAGACGTTCTCAGACATTCTCTCTTGAGAGCTCTTCACGTTCTTCAACGTGCTCAATGCGCTCAATGCGCGCGCTAAAAGGTTTCTGGAAATTCTTTACGATAAATAACATTGGCTTCGCTTAACTGGCTAACCTAGTTTTCACGTCCAATAATCTTTCCTTGCTTGTAATTGTATTCAGCTTCGCTAACAGACCTTTCTTCTGAACTGCTTAATCCGGTTTTCACGAGGTGTTCCAGATCAGGCTGACCGGCATCAACCCATGCCGTGTACCAGAAAGAACCAATGGCCAATATAGAAGAACGCATCTGACGTTCTACCATGCCGTTCATCAGGTTCTGGTAAGCCTTTGTATATTCATCAGCATATTGCCTCATCACAAGTCCGTTCCGCTTTGAAAAACTGTATTTTTTATGGGCTTTAAATGTCAGGTTTAACGCGGCTTCACAGTTTAAAACAGAATCTACCAGGCTGTGGCTGTGTTTAACGATCTTCCAGGCCTCGCGTAAAGGGTTTTCTATATATAAGGCCTTTCCAACCAGAAAATTGTAATCTCTTGAAAATAATTCAGGCAGACGGCTTTCCCAGAAAGCGTGAATGCCAACCTGGTTGGTCAACTGTCCGTTATGATTCTTAGTGGTATGGAGCGGCACATGTGCATCCGCCAGGTAATGACCAAGATAGGCAGAATGGATTAATATCTTCAGAGAGTCCCTGTTCTTAAAGGCCTGAACCAGGTTGTAATAGCTCCGTTGAATCTGCCAGGGTAAAATCCCATCTTTATTTAATTTCGGAGTGCCGTATCTGAGCACGGCATCATTCCATCTTTCAGGAATACTGTCTATATCCTGTTCATAAAGTTCCGCGTCAAGATAGTGCCGGGCAGCTTCAGAAGTATCGGCATACCGCCGCTTATCCGGGTCAACCGCATGCTCGGAGAGATACCGGATGTTGGATTTATAAAAACGGCTGATGCCTTTGGGCAACGTAAAAACAGCCAGGCGGTTAATTCGCTGGTGGGCAAAGAAACCCCAGGAGCTGAAACCCAGGCCGGCAGCAATAAGGATTACGGAAATAAAAAATGATTTCATTTCCGCAAACTTATCTAAGAAAACCTATTGGGTGGCTATTTGTCGATGCTTTTACCTTTCATTGCCGAAGAAACGGCAACATCCATTACCCGCTCAGCAAATGGACGTGTAAACTCATTAAGCTCATCGGCCTTTTTCAGGATCTCATCTTTCTCTGCTTTAGCCAATGCGCCTTTTAAAGCCTCAATATGAGTTTTTGTATTGGTAATCTCTTCCTCAGTCAGATACGTACTGTGCTTTTCAATAAAACGTTCAGCCGTATAAACCAGTTGCTCGCCTTCACTTCTGGCTTCAATCAGCATGCGCTGCTCCACATCACTCTTCGCATAGGTAATACTATCGATCAGCATCTTTTCTACCGTTTCATCGGTAAGGCCATAGCTCGGTGTAATGTCAATCTCCTGCTTAACACCGGAACGCAGTTCAATGGCCTGAACCGTTAAAATACCATCAGCATTCAGCAGAAAGTTAATGTCAACCTTAGGTAGTCCGGCAGGCATAGAAGGAATGCCTTTAAGATCAAATTCAGCAAGCTTTCTGTTCTCACTCACCAGGTCGCGCTCACCCTGAAATATAGAGATCTTCATGTTAACCTGTCCATCAATGGAAGTCGTGTATTGTCTGCCGGCTTTGGTTGGAACTTTCGCATTTCTCGGAATGATCACATCCATTAAACCGCCCATGGTTTCAATACCTAACGATAGGGGGGTAACATCAAGCAATAAGATGTCCGACCGGTTACCGGCAAGAATATCGGCCTGAATGGCTGCACCCAATGCAACAACCTCATCCGGATTGATCTGGTCATGCGGTGTACGTCCAAAGAAATCAGCAACCTGCTGTTTTACAAACGGTGTACGCGTAGAACCGCCAACCAATACCACCTCATCAATATCGGCTATTTTAAGTTTGGCATCAGTAAGGGCCTGTTTACAGGAATTGATGGTTTCAAGAACCTTAGCAGCAATCAGCTGCTCAAAGGTTTGCTTATCAATGGTACACCAGATTTCACCCAGTTGTTCATTGAATAAGTTCTGACTGCTCAATGCTTTTTTGGCAGCCTCTGCTTTAAGGCGTAAAGATTGCATTAAACCAGGGTTGGCAGCAAGCTCTTCATTATTTAAGTTATTCTTCTCAATCCAGTAATGAACAATGGCACGGTCAAAATCATCGCCTCCTAAAAAGGTATTGCCATTTGTAGCCAGTACTTCAAAAATCCCATTTTGGATAGAAAGAACAGATACATCAAAAGTTCCGCCGCCCAGATCATAAACAGCAATTGTTTTTTGCTGCGCAGGATCAAGGCCAATGCCATAGGCTAAACTAGCCGCTGTAGGCTCATTTACGATCCTCAAAACGTCCAGACCGGCTAACTTGCCCGCATCTCTGGTTGCTTGCCGCTGACTGTCGTTAAAATACGCAGGAACGGTGATTACCGCACGGTTTACAGGAGTTTTTAATGCATGTTCGGCTCTGGCCTTTAGTTCTTTCAAAATCTCTGCAGAAAGCTCAATAGGTGTATAAAACCGGTTTCCTGCTTTAATCTTTACCAGGGCATCGTTCTCATCATCAATGATCTTGTAAGAAAAGGTATCCTGATGTCCGGCAACATCCTTATAAGATCTTCCCAGTAAACGTTTAACTGAAAATATGGTATTTGCCGGATCTGTAATTAAAAATTCTTTAGCTTCATTTCCAACAAGCGCATCACCCTGTGCATTAAAATGTACAACAGAAGGTACTAAAAGACCCTTTCCGGTATCATTGATCACCTTTGGGTTTTTATCGGGATCAATAAAGGCAACCAAACTATTGGTTGTACCCAGGTCAATTCCTACAATGATCTCTTCTTTTTGCAATGAACCTGTTGCCAGGTTGATGGATATTTTTGCCATAGTCTGGCAAATTTAGGAATGTTTTAAGTTTTTTTCCATTAAGCATGGATTTGTTTTCAGGCGAAAGGATCGATCAACTGCTTTTTTACATTTGTTTGGTAATCAAAACAGCGTACTACAGTTTTTTCAATTCTTTTTTATGGATATTATACAACCAGATCACAATATCCTGGTAGCTGTCTGTACCCTTGCGCTGGTTGTTCAGCTTTAAGAAACGGTCAAAGGCAACATCCAGATAATTGAACATCTGGTTATTGTATTTCATCCAGAAGGCCCGGTCCTGTGTAAAATCACCCAGCGTTACTGCATTTATCTTTTTATACAAAATGGCATAATCATCCGGAGATTTAAGCCTTATTTCAAATAAAATGCTTTTAAGCATCGCATAGGCAGCAGAATATTGAAAATTTTGATCATTACTGTTTATGGCAACCAGGTAACCGATCAGGTTGGCTTCATCCTCCCTGCCAATGCCCAGCTGGTGTGCAATTTCATGGCACGTTACAAATGGAAGGGCAACCGCAGGAAGCCGCATGTTGATGTTTGCCTCTCCGGAAAGCGGATTGTAATATCCTTCAATACCGATCTTAGTAATTACCCAGCTATTCAAAACGGCTTTTACCGCAGGAACATCGTAATTGAAAAAAGGGTTCACTTTTTTCATCTTGTCGTACCCATCCTTTGCCTTACTTTCCAGTTCCAACAAGGTGTATCTGGTTTTTTTGATGCGCTGGAGGTTGTTTAGTTTATTGATGAACAGATCGCCCAGCTGCACCAGTTCAGCAGTAGTATACTTTTCATTGGATATGCCTAGCTTTAATGCAATAGACGGACGCGAATAATTTAAACCCCAAAGGATCTTAAAAAGCAGGTAAAGGATCAGCGTGAAATTGATTACCTGTAACGGAATGTTGATCCGGTCCGCTCGTTTTAAGGTCTTGCGCGCAATCTTTTTATAGAACAGGAATAAACTTCTGATAATGAATAAGATCAGTAACAGGTACAGAAAATCGCCAAGGGCGAAAGGAACCAGGGCACTGATAAAACGCTGAACAACGGAACTAAGGGTATAAAACGCGCCCGAATAGATCCGTTCAGTAAGCGAACTGCTAAGCCCAATCCCATAAACCAATAAAGAAAGTACGAACAGGAAAACAGACCATTTAGATCTGGTCAGATATCCGGCTTTCATTATCGGTTAAATGCTAATCTTTTGCCGGTTTCATTGGTCATAAATTTACCCTTTTGATACGCCAGGTTTCCGGAAACAAAGGTGTGGGTAATCTCCGACTGAAACGTTTGGCCTTCAAAAGGAGACCAGCCGCATTTGTAGAATACATTGTTGCGGGTAACGGTAACCGGATCATGGAGGTTCACCAAAACCAGGTCGGCCCAATAGCCCTCCCTGATAAAGCCCCTTTTGTCTATATTAAAACAGGTAGCTACATTGTGTGCCGTCTTTTCTGCAATCTTTTCCAGCGTGATCTTACTTTGGTGGTACAGCTCTAAAAGCGCAGAAAGCGCATGTTGTACCAATGGTCCGCCAGATGGGGCCTGTAAATAAGGCTGCTCCTTTTCTTCGATCGTATGCGGTGCATGATCCGTCGCAATCACGTCGATATGCCCGTCCAGAACGGCCTTTAAAATCGCATCTCTATCACCAGCAGTCTTAACCGCAGGGTTCCACTTGATCCAGTTGCCCTTTGTTGCATAATCCCGGTCATCAAACCAAAGGTGATGAACACAGGCCTCAGCAGTGATCCGTTTGTCCTTAAGCGGGGTAATGCTGTCAAAAAGAGCAATCTCTCTGGCCGTAGATATGTGCAGGATATGCAGGCGCGTTCCATACTTCTTGGCCAGTTCAACGGCCATCGAAGAAGAAATATAACAAGCTTCAGCACTGCGGATCAGCGGATGCATGTCTATGGTAATGTGATCTCCATACTTTTCCTTGTATAAAGCCAGGTTAGTCTGGATGGTATGTTCATCTTCACAGTGGGTAGCCACCAGCATAGGTGCTTCCCTAAAGATATTTTCTAAAACTTTTTCATTGTCTACCAGCATATTCCCGGTAGAAGAGCCCATAAACACCTTAATTCCGCACACATTGGCAGGATCAGTTTTTAAAACTTCATCAATGTTTGTGTTCGATGCCCCCATAAAAAAGGAATAATTGGCAAGGGACATCTCTGATGCGATTTGATATTTATCAGCAAGCAGCTCCTGGGTCAGCGTATTTGGAACGGTATTGGGCATTTCCATATAAGAAGTAATGCCGCCGGCAACAGCAGCCATGCTTTCCGAAAAAATATCTGCTTTGTGCGTTAGGCCCGGTTCTCTGAAATGAACCTGGTCATCGATCATTCCCGGAAAAAGATGCAGCCCTTCCGCATTGATCTCATGCGCTCCGGGTTCAGTAATAGCCGGAGCAATCTTAGCTATAAAACCGTCTTTAATCAGTACATCGTTTACACTAATTTGTCCTTCATTAACAACTGAGGCAGATTTTATCAGAATGGTGTTCATACTGCCAAACTTAGAAAAAAGAAGTGGAAATGGCAATTTTAACCAGAACCCGGCGCGGATTAAATATCCGCATGACTAAATAATAGTATATTTGCAAAATGTCCAAAAAATTCGAAGAATTTAATCTTAACCGACAGATTCTAAATGCTGTAGCCGATGCAGGCTTCACAGAAGCTACCCCAATCCAGGAAAAAGCAATTGCACCTGTTTTATCCGGACAGGATATTTTTGGGATTGCAGAGACCGGTACCGGTAAAACGGCCGCATATGTTTTGCCAATATTAATGCAGCTTAAATATGCACAGGGTGATTCAGCACGGGCGCTGATCCTTGCACCAACCAGGGAACTGGCCATGCAGATCCATGAACATATTATCATGTTCTCCAAATATACGGACCTGCGTACCGTAGTCGTATATGGCGGCCTCGGACCAAAAACACAAATCGAACAAATTAAAAAAGGTGTAGATATTATTGTAGCTACCCCAGGCCGCTTCCTCGATATTTACCTGGCCGGTCATATCAATACACAATATATCAAGTTCCTGGTGCTGGATGAGGCCGATAAAATGATGGATATGGGCTTTATCGGATCTATCCACCGCATTTTAGAGATCGTACCCAGGAAGAGACAAAACCTGTTGTTCTCAGCAACCATGAGTGATCTGGTGCAGAAAATAGCGGGCGACTTCTTAAAAAACCCAACTGTAATCGAAGTTTCATTGCAGGCAACACCTGCTGCTTCCGTTACACAGACGCTATATGAAGTTCCTAACTTTAAAACAAAGATCAATTTACTGCAGCAGTTGCTTAAAAATGACGAAGAGTTTAACCGGCTGATCATTTTTTGTAAAACTAAAACCGTTGCAGACAATATCTTTAGCTTTATTGAACGCAGGTTCGGCGCAGAAGTAGTACGTGTAATCCATGCCAACAAAGGACAAAATACACGGATCAACTCCATAAATAATTTTAAAGAAGGAAACATCCGCGTGTTGGTTGCAACAGACGTTGCATCCCGTGGTATTGATGTTTCAGAAGTAAGCCATGTAATCAATTTCGATGTACCCATCGTAATAGAAGATTATGTACACCGTATTGGCCGTACAGGAAGGGCTTATTCCAAAGGTGATGCACTTACTTTCTGCACTCCTGCTGAAAAATATTACATTCAGAAAATAGAAAAATTAATCAGACAGCCCATCCCTGTTGTACCTTTGCCGGCAGAAGTTTTTGTGGAAGAAACTCCATATGAAGAAAAACAGGCCATCAATCGCGCTATTGACGATCAAAAACGGAAAGATGATCCTGATTTTAAAGGAGCATTCCATGAGAAAAAACACGCAGCAGCAATTGCAGCAGCAGCAAGGAACAAAACCAACAAACAGCCTAACTGGAAGAAAAAGAAGTTTAAAAAGTAATTGATTGCACGTTGAAAATAAAACTTACCCCGCTTAATCTGGTTTCTGCACTCTGTTTGGTTATTGGTGTGTTGTTGCTTACCGGTAAGAAACCGGTTTCAGGAAACACTAACCTGACCGCACTCCTGGTAGGGTTTAGTTTTCTATCCGCAGTAATCGCCTTTATTTCCGATCTGATCTTCAGAAAGTTTATCCCGAACTTAAAAAAGCTTTGGGTCATAGAGATCATACTCATCATTTTCATCGTAATTTTAATATTTATTATAAAAGCTAGTATAAGTTAATGAAGCAAGCAGAAATCAAGATCACCGTTCAGCTGGATGATCATAATGTGCCGGAAAATATCCTTTGGGAATCTACAGATGCCGAAACAAAAGATCAGGTAGCCGTAAAATCAATGATGCTGGCCCTTTGGGACCATAATTATAAAAATTCAATGCGCATCGATCTTTGGACTAAAGACATGCCAGTTGATGAAATGAAACGTTTTTTTTATGAAACCCTGCAAACCATGGGCGATAGCTTTTTGAAAGCTACCGGTGAGAAGCTGATCGTTGAAGATCTTCGTGATTACTGCGCACATTTTGCAGATAAAATGGGTATCAATACCCAGGGATAATTCAAATGAGAACTCAGGGTATTATTGGTTCAGCAATTATGGCGGTTGGCGGCATGAGTCCGCTAATGCATATTCCTATAGTGGGTAACTGGAATTATTTTGATGTAGACCAGCGCCTTGCCATTGCATTTTATGTGCTGGTCTTGGTAGGCTTGACCGGCTCGTTTGCAAAAAAGATTGGTTTGATCAGATTTGCAGGCTGGGGGGCAGTAGTTTTGGTGTTGATCACCCTTGCAGGGATCTATCTGAAAGCACACGATTCATTCAGTTTCCTTCATTTTAAGAAACTCGTTAATCTCGCTGCCGGACTCGTTAAATATAAATGGGGCTGGTATGTGATCCTTGCCGGTGCATTTATACTGATCACCGTTAGAAAACCTAAAGTAGTGCGGGTAACCTAGTTTAATTCAGGTCGCCTAGTGTCTTGTGCTTCCTTTTATGCTTGTATTGGATGTGTTTTAGATGTTCATCATTGCTGATGATACTGATATTTCCATCCACTTCAAGCATAGCCAGTTTTACTTCTTTAAAGTGATCTATGCCATGTTCCCGCAAAGACTCATGGAGTTCTTCGTCAGTAATTCCCAGCTTACTCAGCATCGTGAAATCCATCTTACCGTTGTGTATTAAGATTTCAGGCTTATCATTGATCAGATCGCGAAACTTTTTGCTTTTGAATATCCATTTTTTAAGGATATAGTTCAAAACAAACAAGATGGCAGCAGCAGTGATCCCGCCCAATAAGCTGGTATTCGGACCCACCATTGCATTTTGAACCGCATTGCTGATCAACAATATGAGCACCACATCCGTTGTATTTAATTGTGAAAGTTCTTTTTTGCCGGTCAGCCGTATGGCAACCAGCATAAAAACATAAACAGCAGCGCTGCGCAGGGCGATATCAAGGAATGGGTTCATGGGTTAAAATTTTAATTCAGTCTGACCTTTTTGGGCAATCTCCCTTTCGTGCTGCAACAGCCATTTTTTGCGCCATAAACCGCCGGCATAACCCACCAGTTTTCCGTCGCTGCCAATTACCCGGTGGCAGGGGATCACAATGGCCAGTTTATTCTTTCCATTGGCAGCCGCCATGGCCCGGATTGCAAGCGGAGCAGATGCAGAAAACTTAGCATAAGAAATGGTTTCTGCATAAGGAATGTTCAGTAAGGACTGCCATACCTGCTGCTGAAATTCTGTTCCGCTTTGTTTTACAGGGAAAATAAAGTGCTGTAAAGTGCCTTCAAAATACTGAAGCAGCTGTAAGGCTGCGGCTGCAGTCCATTGGTTTGCCTCCATACCCTTATTGTCTTTATCTGAAAAGGTAATCTCAGTGATGTATTCATCATCTGCAAAGATGGTTATAGTTCCAACCGGAGACTTGATCACAGAACAATATAGTGCTTCCATTCCTGTTTCTTATGGGAGTTAAACAAATACAATATTACAACAATTTAGTCTTACAATATTTAGCAATAAAACTATCTTTGCTGCGTATGCAATTGGTAAAACAGGTAAAGTTCTTGATCGAAAAAGAGATCGTATTGGAATGGCGTTCCAAGTATGCATTAAATGGTGTTCTACTGTACGTGGTTTCTACCGTATTTGTATGTTTCTTATCCTTTGTAACCGTAAAGCCAATCACCTGGAATGCCCTCTTTTGGATCATCATGCTTTTTGCATCAATCAATGCCGTTTCCAAGGGTTTTTTACAAGAAAGTAAAGGCCGGCAATTGTATATCTATACCCTGGCAAGCCCACTGGCACTGATCATCTCAAAAACCATTTATAATGTATTGCTGATGATGGTATTAACGGTAATTGCGTTGTTCTTCTACATGCTGGTATTCGATTACGTACCTCAGGACCTGGGTTTATATGTGGTTGCCACCATCCTGGGGAGTATCAGTTTCTCTACCATCTTTACCATGGTTTCTGCAATCGCATCAAAAGCCAGTAACGGTGGCATGCTGATGGCCATATTAAGCTTCCCGGTCATTATTCCAGTACTGATCGTATTGGTAAAACTGACTAAAAATGCAATTGATGGGCTGGATCGGAGTGTTAGTCTCGATGAGATAGGACTTCTGCTGGTGATCAATGCGTTAGTAGGAGCGGTTACATTGATCCTGTTTCCGTATCTCTGGAGAGACTAGCCTCTCAACAGTTCTGGTTCCCTTGCCTTTTGTAAATCATAAGCGGTTTGTAAACCATACCAGTATTCTGCACTGATCCCAAGTAGGTTTTCTAGTTTTACAGCAAGCGCGGCAGATATATGTCTTTTTCCCACAAAAATCTCGCTTAAATGATTGGGTAAGATATCCAATGCTTTGGCAACTTCTTTTTTTAATAAAGCACGTTCTTCAATTTCCTCCTGTAAAAATTCACCAGGGTGGTACGCTGTTGGTGTCAGTACAATCCCGTTACCCGTTGTAATTTGATTCTTCATACTTTAATAATTAAATAAGGATGTCTGTTTAAATTGGTACTATTGTTTGCCATTCTATCAAGAATAATGGTTGTTAATTTCCTCAATAACCAAGATCTCAACCGTTTTCTCCTCTATATCAATTCGAAAGATAATCCGATAGGATCTGTTGATCCGTATGGAATATTTGCCTTCATATTTATGCTGCTTTAGCTTCTCAAAATGTAAAGATTTAATAGCCCTTAGATCTTGTGTATCTCTTGCCTGGACAATTTGCAGGATCCTCTTCTGAAATTGTTTGATAATCTCAGATGGGAATTTCTGCTTTCCTAATTGATTGTCCTGTTCAATAAGCATACATAACTGTTTATCTTCAATGATTACACGCATTCTAAATAAATTATGTCCGTTTATGTTTACGAGTTTAATTTTATTTTAGAAGAATAACCAACTGATAAACGAATATAACTATTTATTTTGTGATTACCAATTTTTGGTAAATTATAATTTTGGCAATATTATCTAGTTATATACTTGCTCAAAATCAGCTTTAAATTGATACACAATCCTTAATTGACCACATCATGCTAGAAATAGATGAATTTCTAATTACATTTGCCCGATTAACACATACAACAAATAGAATCCGATGTACAAAAGCTGGTGGAAAATATTAGGCGCAGTATTGGTAGTTTATAGTACGGTTTGGGGGTTTTTATCAACCGTTCCTGAACTGCCTATCATTCGTGAAAGTATCCGTAATCTGTATTTCCATGTACCGATGTGGTTTTCAATGATCGTTCTGTTCAGTGTATCTGTTTTTCATAGCATTAAGTTTTTAAGGACAAACAATCCGGCAGACGATATTAAGGCTGTAGAAAGTATAAATGCTGGAGTGATCTTCGGGTTGCTTGGAATCGTAACGGGAGCCATCTGGGCTAAGTTTACCTGGGGACAGGCCTGGAGCTTTGATGTCAAACAGAACTTTGCGGCCATCTCATTGCTCCTTTATTTTGCGTACCTGATCCTGCGGAACGCGATTGATGAAGAACAAAGCAGGGCGAAGATCTCTGCCATCTATAACATATTTGCATTTCCAATCATGGTGGTACTGCTATTTGTACTGCCAAGATTATCCGATTCCCTGCATCCCGGAAATGGAGGTAATCCCGGCTTTAATGCCTATGATCTGGACAGCCGCATGCGCATGGTCTTTTACCCCGCATGCCTGGGCTGGATCCTGATCGGATACTGGATCTATACCATCCTTTACCGGGTGCGTACACTTGAAAAAAATAATGCCTTATCATCATGAAGAAAACAACAGTTACCTTTTTAATGCTGCTATTCGCTATGCAATTGGTTGCACAACCCCAAACCTCCACACTATCTGATAGCCTGTATGCGTCAGATAAAATATATGTCGTTGTTGCATGTATTGTACTGATTCTATTGGCCTTGCTTTTCTTTCTATTCACAATAGAAAAAAGATTAAAAAAAATAGAGAAAAAATCTTAAGGCAAAAACTAATTTTAAACCGTTTAATCGCCGTTTTTAACCGTTTTATGGGCTAGTGTGCCACTTACACTAAGCCCGCTGTCATTTGCATTAATCACTTTTTTTAATGCAATTTTGCAGCCGTAAATAATAAAACTTATTTCAATTCATAAAAAACAACTAATGGCTAATACAGCAAATGGCACAAATTTTTTTGCAGATGTATGCAAGAATTTTGATAGTGCAGCACAATTTACTTCCCATCCGGAAGGGTTATTAAATCAAATCAAAGCTTGTAACAGTGTGTATCGTTTTCAATTCCCCATTCGCAGAGGAAATGGATTTGAAGTGATCGATGCATGGCGCGTAGAACACTCTCACCACATGAGCCCAACTAAAGGTGGTATCCGCTACAGTGAAATGGTTAATGAAGATGAAGTGATGGCACTGGCCGCTTTAATGACCTATAAATGTGCCATCGTAAATGTTCCTTTTGGTGGTGCAAAAGGAGGAATTTGTATCAATCCTAAAAATTATTCAGTAGCAGAATTAGAAACAATTACCCGCAGATATACCACTGAACTGATTAAAAAGAATTTTATAGGTCCCGGTATTGACGTTCCTGCACCGGATTATGGATCTGGAGAACGTGAAATGAGCTGGATTGCAGATACTTATATGACCATGAATCCGGGACAACTGGATGCGTTGGGCTGTGTAACCGGTAAGCCAATTGCACTGCACGGGATCCGCGGACGTAAAGAAGCAACCGGCCGTGGTGTTGCCTATGCCGTTAAGGAATGTGTAAACGTAGCCGAGGACATGAAAAAATTAGGTCTTACAGCCGGCCTGAGCGATAAACGTGTCATTGTACAAGGTCTCGGTAATGTGGGCTACCACTCTGCAAAATTCCTGGCAGAATTTGGGGCTACCATCGTTGGCCTGTGCGAATTTGAAGGAGCCATCTACAATGAAAATGGTTTAAATATCGATGAGGTCTTTGCACACCGTAAAAATACAGGTTCCATACTGGGCTTTCCGGGCGCCAAAGATTTTAAAAACTCCATGGAAGGATTAGAGCAGCCTTGCGATATTCTTGTACCTGCCGCTTTAGAAAACCAGATCACCGTAAATAACATTAGAAATATCCAGGCAAAGATCATTGCTGAAGGTGCTAACGGACCAACAACTCCGGAAGCAGAAGAAATATTTACCGAAATGGGTGGTATCATCATCCCGGATATGTACTGCAATGCAGGCGGGGTAACCGTTTCTTATTTTGAATGGTTGAAAAATCTTTCACACGTTGCATTTGGCCGTATGGAAAAACGCTATGCAGAGAACTCAAATGCCAATCTGATCAACACGTTAGAAAGCCTTACCGGTCAGAAGATCCCGGCAGAAAACCGCCTGATGATCGTAAAAGGTGCATCGGAGATGGAGCTGGTAAATTCCGGACTGGAAGATACCATGATGCATTCCTACCATGAGATCCGCGAAAACCTGATCACTAAACCAGGCGTTCAAACCTTGCGTACCGCTGCTTTTGTAGGCTCAATTGATAAGATTGCAATCTCTTATATGAACCTGGGCATCTGGCCATAGGCTCAGCTGAAAAAAATAGTTAGATCCGCAATGCTTAACCGCATTGCGGATTTTTTGTATCTTGCCTTAAACATTTTTCATGAAGCGGAACGTATCCATATTTCTTTTAATGATCTTATTATCGGCCTGTAATGAAGGACAGAAGCTTGAAAGTAAAAATGGCTTTGCAGTCATTCCTGAACCAAAAGAAGGATATGCCGTGGCAACCTACGCCGGCGGATGTTTCTGGGCCATGCAGGAGTGCCTCATAGAATTGAAAGGTGTAGATAAGGTCATTAGCGGATATGCCGGCGGATCAGCCGTAAATCCAACCTACGAAGAAGTACTCGGTAAAAAAACCGGACATGCAGAATCAGTCCAGGTATATTACCGCCCCAATGTGATTAGTTTTGAGCAGCTCACACAAGCTTTCTTTCACGCACATGATCCAACACAGATCGACCGGCAAGGGCCGGATATCGGTACAGATTATCGCTCCATTGCATTTTACCGCACTGAAGGGGAGCGGAAGATCATCCGGAAACTCATGGATGCCATCGATGCATCAGGAATCTATCCCGACCCGCTGGCCACAGAGATCAGCCCGTTTAAGGTCATCTATCCGGCAGAAATGGAACATCAGAATTACTATAAGAAAAACTCCTGGGATCCTTATATCCGCAGGGTATCCAGACCTAAAGTTCTGAAACTTAGAAAGGCCATGCCCGCTTTTATTAAATCACAATACGTCGATTAATTATAACTCCTGTCTTTTTTGTCAGAGAACTATCAATAAATGGCCTTCCTGCTGAATTGCCCTCAGCTAAAAGCCTTTAGGTACTTATATTTTTTATCTTTGTACCATTCTTTTAATTTTATTACTAACATGAGAAAAAGTGCAATCATTGGTTTAATAACAATAGCGTTATGCGTTGGCTTCTTAATTAGCCTCAATGCAGATACAAGCAGCTATTCTACTTTTACTGAAGCTGCAAAAGATGCAAGGGAATTTCATGTTATGGGTTTTTGGGAGAAGAAACAAGGCATATATTACAATGCCCAAAAAGATGCCAATCACTTTTCTTTCCACATGAAAGATCAGGATGGGCTGGTAAAAAGAGTGGTTTACAATGGTACAAAACCACAGGATTTTGAACGTTCAGAGAAACTGGTATTAATCGGCGAAATGAAAGCAGGTGTATTTTATGCCTCTAAGATATTGATGAAATGTCCCTCTAAATACAACAATGATCTTGTAGAGGTGAAGCAGGATGGAAAAGTGGAAAAATACAATTAATCTTAATGGATATACAATTTACAGGAGAAACCCTCCTTCCGGGTAAAATCGGTCAATTCTTTATTGTTCTGGCATTTGCGGCGTCTTTACTATCTACCATATCGTATTTCTTTGCAGCCCGTTCCAAAGACCTTGCAGACCAGTCCTGGAAAAAGTTAGGCCGTATATCCTTTGTAATCAACTGGCTTAGTGTGATTGGCATTGGAGCAACATTATTCTATCTTATTTTAAATCACTATTACGAGTATTACTACGTCTACAACCACTCCTCTAAAGCACTGCCGGTATATTATATCGTATCTGCATTCTGGGAAGGACAGGAGGGAAGCTTCTGGCTCTGGGCATTCTGGCAATCACTGCTGGGTATGCTGCTCATCTGGAAAGCAAAGTCATGGGAAAGCAGTGTGATGACCACAGTAGCATTCTCGCAGGCATTCTTAACCTCCATGTTGCTTGGCGTAGAAATTCTCGGACAACGCATCGGCAGTTCACCATTTATCTTATTAAGGGAAGCGGTAAACCTGAAAGGGACAGCACCCATATTTGCCGATCCTGAAAACTATAAAAATTACCTCAAATTCATTACAGACGGGCGTGGTTTAAATCCGCTTCTTCAAAATTACTGGATGGTTATCCATCCGCCAACCCTGTTCCTGGGCTTTGCCAGCATGATCGTTCCCTTTTCATACGCCATTGCCGGGTTGTGGCAAAAGAAATATAAAGAATGGGTAAAACCCGCGATGCCATGGGCACTGTTTGCCGTAATGATCCTTGGAACCGGAATTATCATGGGCTCTTTCTGGGCCTATGAGGCACTGAACTTCGGTGGTTTCTGGGCATGGGACCCGGTAGAGAATGCATCCATCATCCCATGGTTAACCCTAATTGCAGGTGTTCACGTCATGATTGCATTTAAGAATACAGGACATGCTTTTTTTACCGCAATTGTACTGATCATCTTAAGCTTTGTACTGGTACTGTATGCGTCATTCCTGACCAGAAGCGGTATTTTGGGTGAAACATCTGTCCACTCCTTTACAGATCTCGGCATGTTTGGCCACCTGATCTTATATAACGTCGTTTTTCTGGTGATCCCGGTAGTGCTGCTTGTGCTGCGCTGGAAAGAATTGCCAATCACCAATAAGGATGAAGAAACCTACTCCCGCGAGTTTTGGATGTTCATCGGTGCTCTGGTCATTACTGTGGCCTGTATCCAGGTGATCTTTACCACCTCGGTTCCCGTATTTAATGCAGCCTTTGGAACCAACTTTGCGCCGCCGCTTGATGCCGTAAAATACTACAATCAATGGCAGGCACCATTTGCCATCCTGGTTACCATGATCTCCGGTTTCTCCCAATTCATGAAATACAAGCGGACAGATACCCGTAAATTTTACAGCAGCCTGATTGCTACACTGGTATTTGCCATTGTGGTAACTGCAGGGTTTGTGTACCTCACCAATGTATACCACAACCTGATGTACATTCTGCTCAGCTTTAGCTGCATATTTGCCATCATGTCCAATGCACGGATATTGGGACAGGCTTTTGGCGGAAAACGCAAACTGGTAGGCGCAGCAGTAGCTCACATTGGCTTTGCATTGTTATTGGTGGGTGCCCTTGTAGCAGCCGCAACGAATAAGACCATTTCTATAAATGCATCAAAATATATCCCTGTTGAAGGTTTTGAAAAAGCGGAAAAACCAGGTGAGAACATTGTGCTGTATAGAAATGAGCCGAAGAAAATGGGTCGTTACACGGTCACTTATATCAGCGATACGACCATAGCCCCAAATACCATTTTTAAATTAAACTTTAAGGTATATGATGATCAAACCGGCGAGCTGAAAGAAGATTTTGAACTGAACCCGCATGTGCAGTCGAATGAAACTATGGGCCTGATTGCATCACCCGATACCAAACATTATCTAACCCACGATATTTATACGCACATCACCAGTGCACCCCTGGAAAAGGAAGCAGATCACGACGATCATGAAGGGCATAGTGAAGAAGAAAACTACAAAGCACCCCGCATCGTAAAAGTAAGCGTTGGCGATACCCTGCATACCAGTAGCGGCGTCCTTACCGTTAAAGCACTGAACAGTAAACCATCGGCTAAAAATTTAGTGCTGGCTCCCGGTGATGTAGCCGTTGGAATGCCGGTTGAGGTAGATGTAAATGGTAAGATCTATAAAACAGAACCCATCTTCCTGGTAAAAGGAAACAACATCTTCGATTTTGCACGCAACATAGACGAACTTGGTCTTCGGGTACGGTTTACCAAAGTGCTTCCCGATGAGCAGAAGGTAGAGCTGCAGGTTTATGAAAAACCACGGCAGGCAAAAGAATGGGTGGTATTCAAAGCCATTGAATTCCCATATATCAACCTGTATTGGGTAGGTACCATTGTGATGGTCATTGGGTTTTTAATCTCTATTTTCAGGAGACAAAAAGAAGTTGGAACAGTGTAATGAAAATCGTTTGTATAGGATCCGGTAATGTTGCAACGCACATCGCACAAGCTTTTACAATAGCTGGTGCAAGTATCGTTCAGGTCTGGAGTAAACAAATACAGCACGCAGCTTTGCTGGCAAACACAGTTGATGCAGCAGCAATAACAGATCCTGGTGCAATAGATCAGTCTGCAGACCTCTATATAATCGCCGTAAAGGACGATGCCATTTTAGAAATGGTTCAGGCTTTAAAGTCCGTAAAAGGCCTGGTAGTACATACTTCGGGATCAACACCAATCGAAGTATTGTCGCCTTTATCCAGTTATGGAGTGCTTTACCCGCTGCAAACTTTTTCAAAGGTAAAGGAGCTGGATTTTAAAAAGATTCCGCTGTGTATAGAAGCGAAGGATCACGATACGCTGGAGGCTTTAAAAAATATAGCTTCCCGCTTAAGTCCGCTGGTGTACATCGTAAATAGCGATAAACGTAAAATACTACACCTTGCAGCAGTATTTGCCTGCAACTTTGTAAACCATCTGTACACGTTAAGTGAGCAGATCCTAAAAGATAATGCGCTTGACTTTGACATGCTGAGGCCCTTAATCATGGAAACCGCAGAAAAGGTACAGGCAGAACTACCAGGTCATGTGCAAACAGGGCCGGCAGTTCGTAAAGATGAACAAACGATAGAAAGACATTTGGGCCTGCTTCAAGCCATGCCGCAAACCAAAGAAATCTATCAAACTTTAAGTGAAAGCATTAAAAAAACACATCAATAGTAAATATTGCGGTTTTTGGTGCTTATTTTTGACCCTGAATTATGAGTATTTTTAAATTAAAAATAAAATTTGAAGAACAAGGAAAAGAACCAATAGAACTGCCTATAGCAGGTGGAGAGTCGGTTTTGGACGTTTGTTTAGACAATGGTATAGAATTACAGCACAACTGCGGAGGTGTTTGCGGATGTAGTACCTGTCACGTATACGTGACCAAAGGAATGGATAACATCGAAGAGATCTCAGATAAAGAAGAAGATTTTATTGATCGTGCAGTCCGCCCAAGGATCACATCCAGACTGGGCTGTCAGTGTGTAGTTATCAATGGGGACATTGAAGTAACCATTCCGGATCAATCCGAATTTCTGGGCCATTAATTAATCAATAAATAAGAAAAACATGCAGGATAAATTTGCTTTACCAATATACTGGAACGATCACGAAGATATCGCCCAGGAGCTCTATGAGAAATTTGGTAATGATTTTAATGAAGCTAAAATATACCGGATCCGCTTTACCGAATTGGTAGAATGGGTATTGGAATTGCCTAATTTTAAAGGCACAAGGGAAGAAAGTAATGAAGGTCACCTGGAACAGATCCAGTCTGCCTGGGTTTACGAATGGAGAGATAACCAGGACTAATTTCTGATGTTCCTGGAAAAACTGAAGCACGTTACCACATTCATCTTTGATGTGGACGGGGTATTGACCAATGGTGATATCCTGGCTTCTGACAGTGGTGAGTTTCTGCGCACCTTTAACATCAAGGATGGGTATGCGTTACAACTTGCTGTAAAAAGAGGTTTTTTGGTAGTTGTCATTTCCGGAGGTAAGGGGCTGGCTATGCAGAAGCGCTTTGAAGGTTTAAATATACCCGAAGTGTTTTTGGGCGTATCTGATAAAGTTTCCGTCTTTAACCAGCTTGTAACGAAATATGAACTCCATCCGGATCAGATACTTTATATGGGCGATGATATTCCCGATCTTAAAGTGATGCAGCTTGTGGGTTTGCCTGTCTGTCCAGCAGATGCCGTTCCCGAGATCAAAGCCGTCTCTCAGTATATATCACCCTATACCGGAGGAAAAACTGCCGTACGTGACATCATAGAAAAGACACTCAAAGTACAGCAGAAGTGGTTTGATGAGCAACCCGATGCCGCAGATTCCAGTAAATAAAAAATCTTTTTATTGCAACACGTATGTTACAGTTAGCGATTAAACTTACTGCGGTGTTTAGTCTCTAATCCATACAAAAACAATAAAACAACATGAAAAAATTATTAATGATCTGCGCATTGTTATTCAGTGTAATAACGTTCGCACAAGCACAACAAGGACAAGGTGGCGGCCGTATGGGTGGTACTCCGGAAGAAAGAGCAAAGAGAAGCACTGATATGCTTGCAGAAAAATTAAAGCTTACTGACGATCAGAAAGCTAAAGTATCTGCACTTTATTTAGAGCAAGGTGAAAAATCTAAAAAACTTCGTGAAGAAGCTGGTGATGACCGTGATGCAATGAGAGCTGCAATGGTTAAAAGCAACGAAGAATTAGAAACTAAAATTACTGCTTTGTTAACTGCAGATCAGAAAAAAGCTTTCACTGCATGGCAGGAAGAAAGAAAAGAAATGATGAAAAAAAGACAAGAAGGTGGTGGACCACGCCCTGGAGGTCGTTAATCTATACAACAATTTCAGTAAAAGCGACTTATGGTCGCTTTTATTCGTTATAGCCCTTTCGCTAGGCTAAAAACAAACGATGAATCTTTGGCTCTCAAAGTTGAAGCAATGCCCGCGTTAGCAGAATGTGTTTAATTTTGGTAGGTTTGTACTCATTCATTGTGAATACAAGACAAGCCATGTACAAACAGACACTTCCAATCCTGCTCGCCTCAAAATCACCCAGAAGACAAGAGCTTCTGAAATCAATGGATCTTGATTTTAAGGTACGCTTAAAAGAAGTGGACGAAAGTTATCCGGAAGATCTGCTGCCAGCAGAAATAGCGGTATACATTGCGCAGAAAAAAGCAGAAGCCTTTACTACAGACCGCAATGATCATTTGGTCATCACTGCAGATACCATTGTGGCCTATAAAAATGAAATCTTAGGTAAGCCCGATGATGCTGGTCATGCATTCGAAATGTTAACCAAACTTTCCGGAACAAACCACCAGGTGTACACCGGGGTATGTATCGCCAGTGCAGACAAGATCACTTCTTTCTATGATGTAACCGAAGTATTCTTTAACCCAATCAGCAGCGAACAGATCAATTACTATATAAAAAACTATAATCCGATGGATAAGGCAGGGGCATATGGTGTTCAGGACTGGATCGGAATGATCGCTGTAGAACGAATTATAGGGTCATATACCAATGTAATGGGATTGCCGACAGAAAAGCTTTACCGTACACTATCCGCGTTCTAATTCGGTAAGGCTGTAAAGTACACCCATCTTTAAATCGTAGGTGGACAAGCTCATCTTGCTTATCCCGGAAATATCAAGCACATAATTGGTTAGGATCGCAGCAATAACGATCATATCTACCCGCAGCTTGATCAGTCCGGGCATCACTTCTCTTTCCGCATGGCTGGAAGCGATGAGTTTTTTAGAAAGTGTTTCATAACCTTCACGTTCAATAGGAGCAGACCTAACCTGTTTGATGTTCGTCTCACCATCAACCATTCCGGCAAACGTTTCGAAAGCACCCGCAGAACCTATGAGGTGCTCAGGCTTATACAATGCACAGGCTTCTTTTAAATCTGTCAGCTCCCTGGCTATACGGTCAACAATGGCAGCCTGGTCAGGTGCATTGATCGGATCGGAATTAAAGTATGCCTGGTGCAGTCGTGCAGCTCCGATATTGTAGCTCTTTTTCCAGAATACGGCCTGACTGTCGCAAAGAATGAACTCCGTGCTTCCACCTCCGATATCCATAATTAATGCAGACCCGGTAATGGCCCCCGTAGCTTTTACCCCTTTATAAATATAAGCCGCTTCTTCATCGCCGCTAATTACATCAATGGCAATCCCTGCCTGTTCCTTGGCAGCTTTAACAAAATCAACCCCGTTAGATGCACTACGGATCGCGGATGTAGCAATGGCTTTAACGATAGAAACATCATGCTGTTTTATGGTTTCATTAAACCCTTTCAGTGCTTCTAACCCCCGCTCGAAAGCTTCCGGTATAATAAGGTTCTCATTGATCTTTCCTTCCCCGAGTTTTACAGGCAGGTTTGTTTTATAGATCACCTCAATTTCTGCAGCAGAGATCCTGGCAATGATCAGATGAAAAGTATTGGTACCCAAGTCTATTACAGCAGCAGTCATGTATGGTTTAATTTGAACAGTTAAAAATATTATTATTCTGGTACTTAATTAAGATTATCGTGATTATTTCTCCAAATCTGTTGTCAGGTCAATCAGCTGCCTGGAATTGGTCAGTGCTGCCGTTCCCCAGGTATTGTTGAAATAGATATAGGCAGATCCATCCAGATGCTTAAGCTCATCTGCAAAATCCTTGATCTCTTCCAGTGGGTATAATGATTTAAACAGCACAGGTCTTCCATGAAACCGGTAATAAAGTACCGCTGTGTTTTGTACAATATGATCCGGTATAGATGAAGGGAAACTCACCCCGCTAAAAGTAATTTTTTTAGCAGCCAGTGCATCAAAAACCGGTTCTATCCACCAGCTCTCATGCCTGAATTCGACCACATTATTAAATGCAGGGTCCAGGTTCAGCAACACCAGGTTCAGGCGTTCTTCAGAATAGCTAAAGGTTGGGGGCATTTGAAACAATACACAACCGAGCTTTTCCCGCAAGCCTGCTTTGATCAGCGCATAAAAATCTGAGATGAGTTCTTCAGCAGCATTGAGCCGCCTGTAGTGGGTAATTAAACGGGGTACCTTAATGCTGAACAAAAAATCCGGCAGACTCAAATCGTACCATTTTTCAAGGGTACTTAAACTGGGTAATTTATAAAAGGAAGAATTGATCTCTATGGTGTTAAAATGCTGGCAGTAATATTCAAACCATGCCTTTTGAGGCAAGCCATTTGGATAGAATATTTCTTTCCATTCCTTATAATAGAAGCCGGAGCAGCCAATTTTAATGTTCATGCTAAGTTAACACCGGCGGGTAGAATAAAGTTTAGGCAAAAAAAAGCCACCTTAAAAAAGGTGGCTGGGTATTGTGCTCGCTTGTTTTTTACTCGAAATATTCTTTCATCTTTTCGAAGAAGCTTTTGTCGTTCTTCCCCGGTTGTGGTTTAAAATTTGGAGAATCCCTTAATTTTTCCAGTATCGCTCTTTCTTCCGGGCTCAGTGCCTTCGGTGTCCAGATGTTTACATGGATAATTTCATCGCCGCGCTGGTAGGAGTTGATCTCCGGAATACCTTTGCCTTTTAACCTTAGTAGTTTGCCGCTTTGTGTTCCCGGTTCTATTTTAATTTTTGCTTTACCATCGATGGTCGGTACCTCAGCACTATAACCCAGTGCTGCATCAACAATAGAAACGTGCAGGTCGTAAACCACATTGTTTCCTTCGCGTTTTAAGCTTTCATGAGGCAGTTCTTCAATCAGTATGATCAAATCTCCAGGAATGCCGCCATTAGGTGCTGCATTGCCTTTTCCGCTCATGCTCAGCTGCATGCCATCACTTACCCCGGCAGGAATATTAATGGTAATGGTTTCTTCACCGCGTACTGTACCATCACCATGACAAGCAGTACATTTAGCCGTAATTTGCTGTCCGCTCCCATTACAGGTAGGGCAGGTGGAGGTGGTCTGCATTTGTCCCAATATGGTATTGGTTACCCTGCGTACCGCGCCGCTTCCACCGCAGGTTTTACACGTACTAACCGATGAACGATCTTTAGCACCGCTTCCATCGCAGGTTTTACAAACAATTTGTTTGTTGACTTTTATTTTTTTCTCCGCGCCATTCGCAATTTCTTCAAGAGTAAGTTTTACTTTGATGCGCAGGTTACTGCCTTTAGCTACACGTCTGCCGCTGCTCCGGGATTGCTGACCGCCTCCAAAAAAGCTTTCAAAAGGACTGCCGCCATTACCAAAGATATCACCAAACTGGCTGAAGATATCTTCCATATTCATGCCGCCATGTCCGCCACCGCCACCAGCAGATGCACCGCCAACACCCGCATGACCATAATGATCATAACGTTGTTTTTTCTCCGCGTTGCTTAAGATCTCATAAGCTTCAGCTGCTTCCTTAAAGTTATCTTCAGCCTGCTTATCTCCTGGATTCTTATCCGGGTGATATTTGATGGCCATTTTACGATATGCCTTTTTAATTTCTTCAGCTGATGCATTTTTGGCTACCCCAAGCACATCATAAAAATCTCTTTTACTACTCATAACTTAACTACCCACTACAACTTTAGCAAAGCGGATCACCTTATCGTTTAAAGTATATCCCTTTTCCAACTCATCTATTACTTTTCCTTTTAATTCTTCACTTGGCGCCGGTATTTTGGTGATCGCTTCATGATTATCGGTATCAAAAACGGTATGGATACTTTCCATCTCTTTTAATCCTTTCTGGCTCAAAAGGTTTTTCAGCTTGGTATGCACCAATGCAATACCCTCACGGATCGGGTTAATATCTGTCGCACTTTCAATTGCTTTATTCGCACGGTCAAAATCATCCAGAACAGATAATAAAGAAACGATAACATCCTTTCCTGCAGTCTGAAGTAATTCAACACGTTCTTTTTGTGTGCGTCGTTTAAAGTTATCAAACTCAGCAAACAAACGTAAGTATTTGTCATTTAGGGCTGCATTTTCCTCTTGCAGCTTTTCTTCAGCAGACAATTCAGGTATGGCTTCTGCCTCAGCAGCAGGTATTTCGTTTTCTTCAGTATTCAACTGTTGTTCTTCAGTAGTGCTCATTTGCTCTTCAGCTTTATTTTCCACGATCGGATCTTCGTTAATATTTTTCTTCTTCTTGCTAAACATGGTATAGTAGAATTTTTGGATGTAAACTCAAAAGCTTTGCCAATGAGGTATATCAGTCATGCTGTCAGTTTTAGCAATACTATACTGACCAGAATGACTGAAAAGGAAAATTTTGTCAGATTTTATCTGCTAAACAATTTGGGCATCTTCATGTACCACGCCGCCTTCACATTTAATGATCCTGGATGGAAAGGTGCGTATAATATGGTAATCATGAGTCGCCATAAGCACAGCAGTACCACCCTGACTGATCTGTTTCAACAGCATTACGATCTCTTCAGAAGTATCCGGGTCCAGGTTCCCTGTAGGCTCATCGGCAAGAATAATTTCCGGGTTGTTTAACAGTGCACGGGCAATAACCACACGCTGCTGCTCGCCGCCAGAAAGCTCATGGGGCATTTTACGGATCTTGGAACGCAGGCCAACCTTTTCCAGAACGTCTTTAACACGTTCATCAACCAGCGACTGGTCCTTCCATCCGGTAGCTTTCAAAACAAAGTCAAGATTTTTCTCAATCGTTCTGTCTGTCAGCAGCTGAAAATCCTGGAAAACAATTCCAAGTTTCCTGCGTAAATAAGGCACGTCCTTAATCGCCAGGTTTTTAAGATCAAAACCCGCTATTTGTCCGTCGCCGTTACCAATATGAAGATCTCCGTAAATGATCTTTAGCAAGCTGCTTTTGCCGGATCCTGTCTGGCCAATTAAAAAAACAAACTCCCCTTTATCAACATTCAGGTTCACATTGGATAAAACCAGGTGCTTTTGTTGAAATACATCTACATTCTTTAAATTTATAACTGCGTTTCCTGTCATCTTTAAATATCTATTTTAGCGATTTTCCCAAAGGGTAAATCATTTACAAAACTCATTATATAAGGCAATTTATCACCCAAACCCAGTTTATCCAGCGATTTATCGGGCCTGTCAACCCTAAAGTACGCCAAAAGGGTAAATTTATCATCCCTCAATTGTACATAATCCGGAATTTTGGCAATGCCTTTTACTTTAATAACATACATCAGGTCAAAAATAGTATTTCAAAATGAGAAATACCGCATGAGATCAATTTATCTGATCAGCATCAGTGAGCCGGTGAGGGGTTCAACTTCGGGCCCCAGATTGATGATGTAGTAATAAACGCCAACGGGAACATCGGCATTCTTATACTTACCATCCCAGGGTTTTTCATAACCTTTGCTCACAAAGATCTGCTCACCATGACGGTTCATAATGCTCACCTTCGGGTTGGGGTAGGTATCAATTGCGGTAATATTCCACACATCGTTGGTGCCATCACCATTGGGACTAAAGGAATTGGGTACGATCACTTTTTGATAGACCTTCACAAAAACCTGGTCTGACGAAGTCACACAGCCAAAGTCTGAAACAACAGTTAACGTATAAGTCATGTCTTGTCTTGGAGATGCCCTTGGGTTTATTTTTGCAGGGTCATCAAGTCCTGTAGCGGGCGACCAGAAGTACCGCACGTCGTCACCGCCAGCAACACCATCTAACGTAATGATTTGGCCTTCCCGAATCTTTTTATCTGCGCCGGCATCGGCAAGCGGGTTTTTATTTACTTTAACCGTTACCGTGGCGGTCCGCTCGCAGCCTCCGTCAGAAACCGTTACGGTATAGGTGGTGGTTTCTGTTGGCGATGCAACCGGATTTGCCAGATAAGTAGCAGACAATCCCTCGGCAGGAGCCCATCTGAAGATAGATCCGCCGGAGGCACTCAACTGGGCAGAACCACCTTCACAAATTTCAAGATTAGGGTTTCCTACGGCGGCAACGGGCAGTGGTACAACATATACGCTGGTCTGCGCAGCAACCGGACAGCCTTGTGCCGAAGTGACCACCACGCGGTATGTACCAGCCATGTCAAAAGTTGCCCCATTGATCGTAGGGGTTCTTTGCGTAGAAGTAAAGCCATTAGGCCCGGTCCAGGTATAACTGGATCCTGCATCGGTTACACTTAGTATAATGGGGCTGCCCAGGCAAACAATGTTGTTGCTTGTTGCAACGGCATTGGGCAGGGCGTTCACATTTACAGTCAGTTCTGCAGAAGCGGTTCTGCAGACCGCTGAATTGAAATTACCAGGTTCAGCAGCACTTAGCCGGTATTTATAGGCACCGGCCGGAGTGGTAGCCGGAAGGCTAACGGTCAGTGTAGTCCTGTTTTCTGCAGGCATATCAACCCAGCCGCTTCCCGTATTTTCCTGCCACAAGTACTTCAGCGTTGCAGAACCCTGAATATTCGCAGAAAAAGTAAAGGTTCCGGCTTGTCCCTGGCAAATGTTTTGTTCAGAAACACTGGCAGAATTGTTCATGGTGGTAGTGATCTGCGGACCGCATGCCCTGAATGTAATATCGTCCAGTGCAATGTCATTACCAATCCCTCCGGGACCATTATTGGTCATCCTGATCTTAACCCGGTTTACATTTGCAGGGGTCTCGAATGGGAAACCATATTGTTTCCAATTATTAGGAATGGCATCAGGGATGTCACCGGTATTGTATGTTTTTAGAACCACATCACTGGTGGTCAAAATAGAAAAGGTAATGTTTGGCTTAATCCCATTATAATTAAGCATGTTAATTACCCATGCTGCAAATTCGTAAGTGGTGTTTGGACAAAGATCAATGTCAACAACGGTTTCATAAAAGATCCCGGGATTGTTTGCTGCATTGATTACCATCATGTACCCGGTCGGATCATTTGGTGTATGATTTCCAAAACTGTACCACCCGGGCGCAAAACCAGCTGTGTTTTTAGCTATGGTATATTGCCCGTCACTCGGATTATTTGGAACATAGGTATAATTCGTATTAGATCCGATAGAAGGACCTGTATTTGTAGAACCCCTTCCGAAATCAATTCTTACAACCGGATCTCCAAGTGATCCGGTACAAGTTTGGGATTGCGCAAAATTGGCCGTCAATATAAATACGGACAGAAATAGTAAAAATCTGGTAAGGTTGGTCACGGTTAGTTCTTATCGGCTCTCAATATAAGAAGAAAATCGATTGTATTTATAGAATCTGCATAATCCCAAAGTTTAGGATGCTGGCTTTCTCCAAAACCTAAAGTAGGGTTTGTAAGTGTTAAATCCGTATTTGTAACTACACACTGAATGGTATCTTCTTCTTTTTTAAGGATTTGTGTTACCTCATCCAGGTTCTTATACCTTTCATAGAACAAGACAGCCAATGGCGATGAAAGACTGGAATCTTCTTTTAATAATAAAAAGCCATTGTCATAATGCGCTGCACGGTTTACTAAATAAATGGACTTGTTGTAATCGTAATTATTGTTGTATTTGAACTGATTGCTCACCGTACTGTACGATTCGATAGGCTCAAAGAAATTTTTAATGTCATACGCTTCCGGAATATACAACTTAGACACGTTGCGGCAACCCAATCCAAAATAATCAAAGATGTCTTTACCAAGCAGTGCGATCTCTTCAGGAGTTTCATGCCCGTCTAAAACGGCAACGCTGGTTCTGTTCTTGCGGATAATATTGGGCACTTTGCTAAAATAATATTCAAAATACCTGGAACTGTTATTGCTTCCGGTAGCAATAACCGCATCAAAATCTTTTAATCGCTCGGCGTATACAATGCGGTCAGCCAATAAAGGCTCAATGCGCACAAGTTCGTGAAGCAGCGCGGGGATCAATTTGTCATCAGAAGATGATAATTTAATAAGCGCTGTATTTCCGGTTGCGAGTACAGAAAGTACATCGTGAAAACCAACCATCGGAATGTTACCAGCTAAAATAAGACCCACTTTCTTAGGCAGGGCAGTTACGTCAATGTTCTTAAACCAGGTTTCCAGATCCTTCGGATTAAGCATAATGTGCAGAGAAAGAAGTGCTTTTTCTACCTCTTCAGCAGTAAACCAGGCATTGCTGTTCCTGGCAGACTGCATTAGGTTTTTAAACTCAGGACTGGGATTCAACATGAAGTCACTAAGTTTTTTGAATGCAATAATTAGTTTTTCCGCGGTAAGGATTGGCATAATTCCAACAATTTTAAAGTTTATGTGTTATATTTGCAGTGCAAAGTTAAACTTAGCAATAGATATAGACGAAGACATGGCTATTAAAATAACAGATGAATGTATTAACTGCGGAGCATGTGAGCCTGAATGCCCGAATAATGCAATTTATGACGCAGGCACGGCCTGGAGATTTTCCGATGGTACCAATTTAAATGGTATTATCGATTTTGGTAATAAGGAGGTGGATGCAGAAGCTGCTCAGGAAGCAGTATCTGATGAAGTGTATTATATTGTATCCGATAAGTGTACAGAGTGTAAAGGCTTTCATGATGAGCCTCAGTGTGCAGCAGTATGTCCGGTGGATTGCTGCGTAGATGATGAAGATATTCGCGAAACTGAAGAAGAACTTTTAGCTAAGAAAGCCTGGCTACACCAGGAAAACTAAATAGCAGCATAACATAATTTGAAAGGGCGCTATTGGCGCCCTTTTTTATTTAACAAGTTTTCTATAAGTTAAGCCTGACTGCTAATCTGCTGTCTTAAGGTTTTTCTTCGTATTTGTTTGGAACGATCAAAACCGGACAAGCCGATTTTCTGGCCACATGCTCAGCCACACTGCCCATCAGGAAATGATACAATCCCGTGCGCCCATAAGTGCCGATCACAATCAGATCAGATCCGTATTCATCAGATTGCTGAATGATACCGTGCGCAGCACTATCGATGATGCTTAAATACGTGGTAGCAATACCACCGCTGTATTTACTTTCTATTTCTTTCAATAGCAAATGACTGTTTTCTTCACTATTGTCATAGTTCTCCAGGAAAACAGGGGCTAAGGTAAGGTCTGGGTTTACATTGGCCGGAACAGGCTCAATGATATTCACCAGCGCCACTTCCGCACCGAAGGTTTTTGCTACCTCATAACCTACTCTCGCAGCCTTTTCTGAACAGGTACTGTTGTCAACTGCAATTAAAATCTTTTTGAGGTTCATTGTCTTGAAAATTAAGTTTATCGTATAAAAATAACAAAATAACTCCATAAAAGTTTACATTTATGCTATCGATTATATTATGGAACAACTTTATGGAATTTGCAGGGTAGCTGTTGCCCCATTAAGGGCAGAGCCATCAGACAAGGCGGAAATCAGTTCACAATTGCTCTTCGGTGAGCATGTAGAAATCCTTCAAAAAGACGAACGCTGGTGGCAGGTACGCAATGCGTACGATGGTTATGAAGGCTGGATGGATTTTAAGCAGCTCAGCATGCTAACGCTGGAACAATATGTAGAAAATCACGATTGTCCACACCTCGTACCGGCAGAATTGAATAACCTCCTCATCGCAGCAGATGGAAGTAAATACTACCTGTCTCCCGGAAGTAACCTTCCGATGTTTGACGACGGCTTTTGTTACCTGGGCGATGAAAAGTATGAAGTGCTTTTTAAACCCAGGATCGTCCATTCCGAAACCTATACCATTGTCGATTATGCGTTGTTCTTTCAAAACGTACCCTATTTATGGGGTGGAAGGAACCTGTTCGGAATCGACTGTTCAGGCTTTGTACAAACCGTATTTAAATTAAATGGAATTAAATTAAACCGGGATGCCTGGCAGCAGGCAGAACAGGGGGTACTGGTAGATTTTTTACCAGAAGTAAGACCAGGAGACGTTGCATTCTTTGACAACGATGAAGGCCGCATTACCCATGTAGGCATCATGCTTAGTCCATCTGAAATTATTCATGCTTCCGGAAAAGTCCGTATTGACCAGATCGATAATCAGGGGATCTATAATGCTGAATTGGGCAGATATACCCACAAACTCAGGATCATCAAGCGTTTTTCGTAACCGGTTATGGAATTTCAGCCGGGATTCCATCCTTTACATATGACTGCAAACAAACTTAAACCAAATTAAATGAAGCGTCTCTTTACTCTAGCCTTGCTGCTTAGTATCATCACCTCAGTATTTGCTCAAACAAAACTGAGCAGCAGCAGAACATCCGGATATTACACCTACATCTACAAGCTAACAGATCCGGAAACGTTTAAGATCGCCTCAGAATCAAAGTCTGTAATTAAGGATGATTTTCTGCATACCCTCGTAGATTCTTTTTATGTAGACCAGAAAAAGCGGGTAGCAAGGAAATTGCCTTATGGAAATTATCTGTATGTAACGGCTGTTAAAAATGAACTTGTATACCGGCTGGAACCCGTATCCAATGTAAACCTCCAGTTTGTAAACAACAATAAAGACTTTCAGTTCGCAGTAACCGATGTAAAAGGAAACCTGATCCCGGATGCAGAAGTAATATTGGGTAAAGGCAAAAAAGTAAAATACGACCAAAAGTCTAAATTATATATCACCGGTTTTAAACCCGGAGAAACTGTAATTACCGTTAAATATAAAGGACTTTCCAGTTACTTTACCCATGATGCAGACGATGAAGATGACGACTACAAGCCATATAAGAAACCATTTTCGTTCAAACGCTTTTTTAATTCAGTACTTGGGTTAAACACCCAAAGTACACCCAAATACACCGGTTATATGGTGTTTAACAAGCCAAAATATAAACCGCTGGATACCGTAAAATTTAAAGCTTACCTGGTTACTAAAAAAGGAAAGGCCATTTACAATAAACCTTTACAAGTTGAGCTGCAAACAGAAAGCGGGAATGCCAATAAGATATTAACGACATTAAATCCATATCGTGAAGGCGGTTATGAATACAGTTTCTTGCTTGCTGATAGTCTTAATCTTAAACTGGACAGAAATTACACCATTTATCTGAAAGAAAAGGACGGTAAGGACTGGAAATCTGTCTATTCCAAAGGATTTAATTATGAAGACTATGAGCTGAAATCGGTTAACTTTTCTGTTAGGACAGACCAGCAGGAACACAGGCCGGGAAGTCCGGTAGTTTTTTACATGAAAGGTACGGATGAAAATGATCTGGCTGTGCCAGACGGAAGGGTAGAAGTATTTGTACGGGCAAATCATGTAAGCAAATTTTATACAGATCAGATCTTTGTGAGGGATAGCCTATGGAGAACAGACCTTAAACTTGATCCGACAGGAGAAACAAAACTGATATTACCAGACAGCATCTTTCCTAAAACAAATTTAAATTTTACAGTTGATTTTACATTTTTAAACAGTAATAACGAAAGACGTACAGAAAGTAAATCCTTAAGCTATTTGTATGAAAATAAAGTGATTAAGACTTCATTTAAAAAAGATAGTTTATATATAGATTACCAGGTTGATGGTAAATCAATCCCTGAAAAAGCAAAGATCACAACCGCTTATATAAATCGTGACGATGAAGACTCGGTAATGGTTCTGCTTCCTGCTGCAATTAAAGTGGATTATACCGCAAATGATTATTTTATTAAAACAGCAAATGGATTTACGGAGTCTGTCTTTATGGATGATTTTGATCCAACACTAACGGTTGGGGGTTTCCGTACCAAAGATTCATTGCAAGTGACAGTGGGTAATGAACATAAAATACCTTTCTGGTACACTGTTTTTTCCGGTGATCAGGTAATTTTAAGAGGATATACAAACACATTAGATACCTCGGTCAAATACACATCATCAAAAATAGCCTATGTTAAAATTAGTTACTTCTGGGATGAGGAAGAACGCAGGGCCGAAACGAGCATTGGTTACGCTTCTACTTTTTTAAACGTTCAGCTCGTAGCCCCGCAAGTAGTCTACCCGGGCCAAACTGTAAATATGAAGGTGAAAGTGTCTGATGTCGACCTTAAACCAATTCCAGGAACCGATGTTACCGCCTTTGCCTATACTTCGAAATTTAATACAAGCAGCTCGGTCAGGCTTCCTTATTTTGGTAAAAATTACCGCATCCGTAAACAAAAACCAATAGTAGAGACTGATGATGTGTCTACAAGCGGATCAATGGAATTGAACTGGGATAAATGGGGTAAAGAACTCAATCTGGATACCATAGAATATTATAAATTTTCTCAAACCAGGGATTTGTATGAGATGCAGGAAGATGCCAAAGATGCAATGACAGTAGTTGCACCCTTTGTTGTTAAAGATGGTAAAATGGTGCCTGTTCATGTGGTATATATTGACGAAGTGCCTGTGTTCTTTGACCAGGCTCATCAATTGAAACGTTATGCATTTAAAATACAGCCCGGTATGCACACGATCCGCCTGCGCACAAGTGGAAATATGCTTACCCTAAATAACTACAAGTTTGCAGAAGGGAAAAAGACAATTTTAAGTATTGCTGCAGATGTGGTAAATCCCAAAGCGCAGGTAACGATAGCTCCCGATTCACTTACAGATCACGAAGCTTCAGAGCTTACCAAATACATGATCCGGATCACTGATAATTTTATGAACGAAAGATCTGTTATTACTGCAGGATCAGTAAGTCATTTATTAAACCCACCACCTTTTAGGACTGGAGAAAGTGATCTTTTGGTTGGGCCATTTCAAGAAAATTATCTGAATATTGCTTACGGCTCAATACGGGAAAATTTTATCAAAGAACCAGGCTATACCTACACGTTTCTTCCAAAACTGCTTAAACAAAAATCGTATTCCTCTAAATTTGGATTCACAACTAAATTCGATAATAAACAACAGCAATACCTGGATTACAAAGAATACCCTCTGGTGAGTGGAGAGATTGATCACATCTGGAATGAATACCTGAATTTAAGAAGCCGTACAACCATTCTGTTCAGGAATTACGGTAGTTATACGCCAACTTCAGGAAGGCTGATGATGGAATTGGATACGGCCATTGCAAATAAAATGCCGTATGTAAAGAATATTTTAATCTATAAATATGACGATCCTGCTTTTTTAAAGATCTGGAGGGGCAGCGATAGTGATTTTCTTTCATTAGAACAGGGTAAATACAGAGTGCTGTACCTGTTTAAAGATAACCGGTACTTTATCCAGGAACCGGTAGAGATCAAGCGGAATGGTGTGAATTATTTTAAATGGTCTGTAGTGAATATCAAACCGGCAGATCGGCTAAGCATTGACATCGATCAGCAAATCAAATCCGTTGACATAGGCCGCTCATCGGAATATTTTGTTGGTGAAACGATCATCGAAAACTTAAATAAGACGTATTTTGATCCATCTATGCTGATCTATAAAATGAGCGGAAGGGTCATTGACGGAAAGGATAAAACGCCATTGTGGGGCGCAACAGTTAAGATCAGAGGTTTAAACAGAATTGTAACTGCAGATGAAAAGGGTGAATTTGAAATCCGGGTTCCTAAAAATGGAAGAATTGTTATTTCTTATTTAGGTTATGATTCACATGAAGTAGTGGTTCATAATGGTAATGTAGGTGAGATACCGTTGAGACAGATGTCTAATTCATTGAATGAAGTTGTCGTGGTTGGTTATGGTACGCAGAAGAAAGAATCTTTAACAGGTTCTATAACGACCATCTCACAAAATCTTTCCGGTATGTTAGCGGGAAGGGTAGCCGGTGTTTCTGTGAAATCTTTCAGTGAAGCAAGTTTCATGATCAGAGGAATTAATTCTACATCAGCAAAAAAACCGCTGGTCATTGTTGATGGAATTCCATACGATGGGGACGTGTCCGGTCTGGATGCCAGCCTGATTGGTGAAATAAGTATTTTAAAAGATGCAGATGCGACCGCTATTTATGGCAGCAGGGGAGCAAATGGGGTAATTATTGTTAAAACCAAATCTGGAAATATGCAGGCAACGGCAACCGGAGAACTGGTTACACAACAGCAAACTATGCGTACCAACTTCTCTGATTATGCCATCTGGCAGCCTAAGCTGCTTACCGATGAAAATGGCATTGCCGAATTTACCGTTAAATTTCCGGACGACATTACCAATTGGACGACCAGGCTCATTGCCATGAACGGAAAAAAACAAAACGGACAGCATGAAACCAGCATAAAATCCTTTAAAAACTTAAGTGCTAATTTTGTTTCTCCCCAGTTTGCCATCATTGGAGACAGCATCCGTGTAATCGGGAAGCTGATGAATTATAACCCCTTTGAAGAAAGCGTAACCCGTAAGTTCAGTTATAATGACCTGGAAATATTGAATGGACTGAAAAAAATTAAAAATGCGGTGATTGACACCATGGCCATTGTCGCCAAATCCATTGGCAATCCGTCCAATGCAGACAGTTTAAAGTTTGAGTACACCCTTAAAAAAGATAACGGCTACTTTGATGGAGAGATCCGCAAGATCCCATTGCTTCAAGCCGGTGTTTTAGAAACAAAAGGTTATTTCGATGCTTTATTGAGGGATACTGCAGTTACTTACAATTTTGATGCAAGTCTTGGAAAAGTAACCCTGCATGCCGAAGCTTCAGTTTTCCCGGTATTGCTGGATGAGATCGAGAAACTAAAGCGGTATGAGTATTTATGTAATGAGCAAATCGCATCCAAGCTTAAATCTTTGTTGCTGGAAAAAACAGTACGCAGTTATCTTGGAGAAAGTTTTAAAGAAGAAAAGAACATCAAAGAACTGATCAAGAAGCTGCAGAACAATAAACGGCCGGAAGGTACCTGGGGATGGTGGCAAAATAGTAATGAAGAGATCTGGATCAGCCTCCATGTGGTAGAAGCGTTGCTTCAAGCCCAGAAACAAGGATATGCAGTAACGCTTAATAAAGACCAGCTTTATAACTACCTGGTGAATAAGCTGGCAGACCGTAAAAATATAGACCAGATCCATGCCGTTAGATTGTTGAACTTACTGAACGATAAATATTACATTAAGGATTGGGTAACAGCCATCGAACAGCAAACTGCGCAGCGTGAAAAAGCAGCAGCAGTTGAACAGCAGAGATATCCGGAACGAAAACCAGTATACAAAACACCATTGTATGATCAGCTGCAAATGATGCAGCTGCGGCAAAAAGCAGGTATGGCGGTAGACATCAAGTGGCTGCTGGATCTCAAAAAATCAACCATGTTCGGCAATAGCTACTGGGGTGAAGAGCTGAACCAATTCTGGGACAACAGCATTCAAAATACCCTGCTCGCCTACCAGATCCTGAAAGCAGAAAGGAAATACAACAACGAGCTTGACCGTATTTTAAGATATTTCCTGGAACAGAGAAAAGACGGACAGTGGCGCAATACATATGAATCATCTTTGATCCTTGAAACCATTTTACCAGATTTGATGATTAGCCGTCAGAGACCAGAACCTCCTTCAATATCACTGAATCATACGGAAAAAGTTACGGTATTTCCATATCATAAAACCATAGAACCGGCAAAATTAATAGTGGAAAAGAATGGAAATGCACCGGTATATTTTACAGCCTATCAGCAGTTCAATAATCCTAAACCTGCAAAAGTAAGCAAGGAGTTTACGGTAACTACAGCGTTTAATCAAAACGGCACTGTCGTTCGCCAGTTAAAAGCGGGAGTACTGACCAATTTAAAAGTAAATGTGACGGTAAGTGCAGATGCAGATTATGTGATGATCGAGATACCAATTCCGGCAGGCTGCTCTTACGAAAATAAAATGACCAGCTTCTGGGGTATAGAAACACACCGCGAATACTTTAAACATAAAACGTCCATCTTCTGTACCAAACTTAAGAAAGGTGAATATACATTTAACATTCAGCTGATGCCAAGGTATTCCGGTAATTATGTGCTTAATCCTGCAAAAGCAGAGATGATGTACTTCCCCGTTTTTTATGGTCGCGAGGGTTTAAAAAGAGTAACCGTTAACTAGTAAGATTTCCAGAAAGCACAAAGATCAGTACCGAATATTCGATCAGAACGGTCAGTTGATAAATGAGGTGCTGATCTTGATTTTATTATTTATTTATTTGATTAGGATTAGGTAATTATGAATTTACGCACAACAATTAAAACCATACTGTTCGCGCTATCATTTGCTGCTTCTTTAGCGGTTTATGGACAGGACGACGTGACACTTGTAAGCACCAATGTAACCAGGCTCAGGGTAGATCCTTCCAACGCAAGCGGAGGGAGTGCATCTGATATTTTTGAAGGAGCAATCTACATCCCGCTGGAAACAACAAAGGAAAGTACTTTCGGACAGATCAGTCAGCTTGAGGTAACCGACGAGTATTTTATCATCCGCGATGAAAATACGAACAGTATTCTTTTCTTTACCAAAGCAGGAAAGTTTCATGCAAAGATTCAAGGAGGCAACAGCAATTTGGATTACACCAAAAGAATCCGGGACTTTAAGGTCAACAGGTGGACAAAAGAGATCATTTTTCAGAATACCATGATGATGACCTGGTTTCATTATGATTTTAATGGTAAGAAATTAAAAGAGATTGAGATCAGGAAAGGCGAACCACATTTCTCGGATTTCGTTTTTTTGGGAGAGGATAAATTGGTTGTATCTTCCGGATACAATGATTATTTACCCGCAAATGCCAAAGACGGTCATTTTCTGGATTATGTTCAGCATTTTAAAGATACGCTGGCAACTGCGCTCTATTACAGCAAAGATATACTCCCAATAAACGATGACGTCCTAAGCCCATCAACGGGTCCGTTCTTCAATTATGGTATAGATACGGAGTTCTTCTATATCAAACCCTACAATTACAGTATTTATAAAGTTACGCCCAAAGGTGTATCAGAAGCCTACCAGTTCATTTTTCCGCTGTTTAGCGCTCTCCCTTCCGATTTTATACAGAATCCGGATTTTAAGCAAAAGCGGATTAAATACATAGAACATAATACCGATAAGATCTTTGCGTTGAGCAATTGCTACCAGATGAAAGATAATTTGATATTTAGGGCAAATACGATGAATGTAGATAATAAAGAAGAGGATTTAATCTATAACCTAAAAACAGGAACCCTGATTGCCTATAATCATATTTTAACTGACGAGAGTACCTGCTTTCTTCCGATAGGAGAAGGATACAATTTTGGTAACACCGGGCTTATGGCTTGCGATGGAAAAAGCCTGTATACTGACTTTTCCTCCCTGGAAATGTTTCAGGCCTATGAGAAGAACGCTGATAAATCCATTAAGTACAGTCCCGGTTTAACAGCATATTTTACCAAAGGCAGCAATCGGGACAATCCAGTGCTGTTACAGATCAGGTTAAAGGAGAAATTATAATTGAAACACAAACACACAAATCGATACCAGTTGACGCTCTCAACATTCTCACACTTCTCCATAAGTTTAACGTTATCAGTGCTTTCAGGGTGCTTAGTGATGTCAAAATTCTTAACCTTTTCAATGTGCTCAACGCTCTCAACGTTCTCAAAATGATTCGAAATATACTATTTAGCCTGATCTTCCTTTGTCTAAGTTTTAATGTTCAGGCACAGAAGAAAGATTCGATATACGTTGGTTTGGTGGACGGATTAGTTCGTGATTCCGTACATAACTACGTACTGAAGTCGGCAACGCTATCGATCTATAGGGCAGATAATGCACAATTATTGAGCTACCAGCTGGCCAACAACTTTGGTAAGTTTCAGTTTAAAGAACTTCCGGTAGGGATAAGATTGAGGATCACTGCGAGCTATATTGGATACCAGTCGATAAGTCAGGAATTTATTATCCCGGCTAACACGCGAAAGATCATTCTGAAGGCGATGAACTTGGAACGTGCAGAGAACAATCTGCAGGAAGTAAATATCGTGGCAGAAAGGCCGCCGGTGCGGATGAAAGGAGATACGCTGGAGTTCAATGCCGATGCGTTTAAGCTGGATACCAATGCGGTAGTAGAAGATCTGCTGCGGAAACTGCCGGGCGTAACAATTTGGAGCGACGGATTAATCACTGTAAATGGTAAAAAGATCAGCAATGTATTGGTAGATGGGAAATTATTTTTTGGAGGAGATACGAAGATCGCTACTCAAAACCTTCCAAAAAATGCTGTAGATAAGATCCAGGTGTATACCGATAAGGAAGATAAGAACGTGGTAGATCCCAACACCAATCTGAACATTGTTCTGAAGAAGGATAAGAAAGATGGGTACTTTGGAAAGATAGGGATGGGATATGGAACGGATAAGCGCTATGCCTTTGATGGGATGTTAAGTGGTTTTACTGCTAAAACGCAGCTGAGCCTGGTGGGATCACGGAACAATGTCAATAAAACGGCAAACGATGTACAAACATTAATAGGTTACAGCTCGTTTAAGGGAGAAGGGATTGAACAGGATTATCAGTCAGACTTCAGCAAGCAGGGATTAAACGAGTTTAGCTCGGGCGGAGCAACGTTTGCCCATGAGTTCAATAAGAAAACCTCACTAAAAGCAGATTATTTCTATAGCGATTCTCAAAATGAGGTACTGGATCAGGTTCAGACCCTGGTAACCCTAAATGAGAATGCGTTGCTGGTTCAGGATAAGGTTGGTACTTCAGTAAATGGGAATACAAGTCATCGTGCGTCGGCCAACTATACACACAATTACGAACAAGCCAATTTTTATATCAATTCCAGTCTGCAGGGGCAGCAACGGTACAGCCAGAATGCGCAGGTTATGGAGTCCTTAAATACGGAGACCAATGCACAAAGCAAGAACAAGTCGCAGCAGGATAATGAGGATAGGCAGACCGGGATCAACCTGTTCACAGGACTCGCAATGAAAAGATATTACGACAACGCATCGCACCACTCAAAATCGATCAACCTGGAGGTGGTTTATAAGTATGGTGGCAATAAGCGGAATTATGAAAGTACACGGATCACAGAATTTACATCAAATATCCCTGGAGAAGGCCAATACTTCAACCGGAAATATAAAACAGATGAAAATAATGCCTCACATAGCCTAAGTACGAATTTCAGTGATTTACTGGGCCTTTTAAATTCCGGGAGTCATTTTTTTACAGTCAATTTTAAGAATGAGCTAACCAGTTATGACAGCAGGGAAGAGACTTGGGTAGGAGATTTAAATACAGGCAGCCAGCAATACATCTCAAACGCAAATTTGACCAATACCAGCCATTACCGTTCACTTAATGAACGTCCGGGACTGGAATTTACCAAATCAATTACAAAAAGCTTATCCAGCAGGTACAGTAAAACCTGGAGCATGAACTTTTTTGCGCAAGCCCGGTTATTCGATCAAAAAAATAACTCAGATAAAGCATTCCAAAAGCTGGATAAATCATACGCTCATTTCATACCAGCGGCATCAATAAACTATAAAAATGATCAATATGGGCACTATTACCATAACTATAGCCTAAACTATACAACATCTGTTAGTTATCCGGGTATCTACCAGCTCGCTCCAATTGTAGATGATGCGAATGTTTATTACCTTCATTTGGGAAATCCGGTATTAAAACCAGCATATACCCATGAAGCTGTCCTGAAGTTTACACATGCAGGGGGACAAACAAAAAATTCTGAATTTATATCGGTTAATCTGACAGCAGGAATTACCAAAGATCATTTTTCTGACAGCAGTAACTACGATGCACTGGGCAGAAATGTGCATTATACCGTTAATGTTTCAGACCGGAAGTATATTGGCTATTATGGCAGCTTATACGAGGTTTACAATATTAAAGACCATCAGTTTCAGGTTAGTTACACCAGCAGCCTGAACTATGGACGCAATCCGGGATATATCAATGGAAGCGAAGTAATGACTAAAAGCTTAAATACCAATAACCAGCTGAGTTTAGGGTATAGCTTTAAAGGGCTGGTAAATACGGGACTAAGTCAGTCCCTGTTAACCTATAACCGTACACAGCAGGGCAGTTCCGATAACTCGTACAAGAACCTGGTTACCGGGATCAATGCGGGTTTAAACTGGCCAAAAAATGTATTCATCAGCAGCAACCTCAACTACAATAAAAGCATCTCGTCTTATGCAGAAGATGTGAATTTTACGATATGGAATGCAAATGTCGGCTACCGGTTTCTAAAAGGAAACAATGGAGAGGTTAAGTTTTCTGCACTTGATCTGCTGCACCAAAATACCAGCATCATCAATTATGGGGACAGCAATAGCATCACCAGGGGAACAGTCAATGTATTGCAGCAGTATTTTATGGTTTCGCTGGCCTATTATCCAAGAAAATTCGGAAGCATTAAAAAGTAATTAATTTTTCATCTCCAGAATGATGTCATCCAATTAAGGAAAATGAATTACAGTAAAGAGATCTTAAGGATTAAAAGACCAGATCATAACCAGTCTGTCATCACCGGTAGAAATTAAATACCTGCCATTGGTGCTCCAGATCAATTTATTGATGGAGTGTGAATGACCTTCCGTCTGCTTCTCCAGACTTAAGATCTTGTACAGCTTAAAATCATGGGCACCCCAAAGCTTGATTCCTTTATCCTGACTGCAGGTAGCAAAAAAAGGTTTTGTAGGATGGAACACAATGGAGTAGATGCCGAACATGTGGGCCGCAACCTGGTTGATCAGTTGATAATCCGGCAGGCTCCATACTTTGAGCTGGGCATCCCGGCTTCCGGAGATCAGGTAATCACCAGAGGGTGAATATTGAATGGCCGTAATGGGCAGGGAATGGCTCCTGAGTTCCCTGATCAGGCCGTAATCTGCAGAGCTGTAGATCCGGATCACGCCATCCTTACAACCTAAAGCTACTTCCTTTTCATCGTTGCTAACAGCAATAGCCCTAACGGTATCCGCGATTACGGGGAAACTATACAGCAAGCTGTAATCCTTTAACGACCAGATGGCTGCATTTCCATCTTCGCCCGTGCTGATCAGTTCATTCTTATAAGCAATGGATTTGATGTCAAAAACACCCTTTTTATGGAAGCTTAACGTCGCGGTGATCTTTTCCTCTACGAGATCAAATACCTGGATCAGTCCACTTCGCTGTGCAATGAAAAGCAGGTTTTCGTGTCTGTGCAGCGCATATACGGAACTCTGTACCGGCACCAGCACTTTTACGAAAGCCATGTTCTTTAATGACCATTGAACCACACCTTTATCGTTGCCGGCACTAAAGAATATTCCGTCCTCGATAGAATTAGCTAACGAATAGATCGGGTTTTGATGGCCGGTAAGCGTATGCAGGTGTTTCAGCATCTTGGTTTATTTACTGTGCCTTCCTTCCAGGTTAACCCCAATATCAGCTAAGGTTTTTCCTTTTTCCCTTAAAAGTACCAGAAGATGGAAGATCAGATCAGAACTTTCGTTGACAAAATCTACGTCCGTTTCATTTAAAGCGGCAATTACCGTTTCAACACCTTCTTCACCCACTTTTTGGGCAATTTTATTTAAGCCTTTTTTACGAAGCTTATTGACATAAGATTCTTCGGAAGGGTTCTCATAACGGTCATTAATGATCTTTTCCAGTTCAAAGATGAAGTTCTGGTTGTAGTTCGTATTGAAACAGCTTCTGGAACCCGTGTGGCAGGTTGGTCCAACTGGACTTGCCTTGATCAGGATGGTATCATGATCGCAGTCGATATGTGTTTCTTTTACAAAGAGGAAATTGCCGCTTTCTTCACCTTTGGTCCAAAGGCGGTTCTTAGACCTTGAAAAGAAGGTTACCTTTCCTTCTTCCCGGGTTTTTGTCCAGGCTTCCTGGTTCATGTAACCCAGCATCAAAACTTCCAGGGTCTGCACGTCTTGTATAATGACAGGAACTAAACCCTGTGTTTTTTCAAAATCTATATTCATGTTGTTATATCCTAACCGGAATATGGTGTTTTTTTAATTCTTCTTTTAAATAGGGGATGGGGATCTCACCAAAGTGAAAAACAGAAGCAGCAAGTGCAGCATCTACACCCGTTTGGAGGAATACTTCTGTAAAATGTTCCACCTTACCGGCACCGCCAGACGCAATTACAGGAATGTTGATCGATTTAGCGACCTTATCCAGCAGCAGGCAGTCAAACCCCTGCTTGGTACCATCATGATCCATAGAGGTCAGCAAGATCTCGCCGGCCCCTAAACCTTCGGCCTTCCGGATCCAGTTTTCTGTTTCCAGCTCTGTAATTAAACGGCCGCCATTCAGGTGAACCCAATTCTTGCCTTCAATCAATTTAGTATCTACTGCAACTACGACGAATTGAACACCGAAAGCTTTAGCAAGTTCTTCAATTAAGGCAGGGTTTCTTACCGCGGCAGAATTGATGCTGATCTTATCCGCGCCTGCGTTGAGCAGGGCTTCAGCATCGGCAACGGTAGAGATGCCTCCACCAATGGTAAATGGAATATTTAGTTGCCTGGCAACGGACTTAACCATTTCCAGGGTAGTTCCGCGTCGCTCATGCGTAGCCGTAATGTCCAGGAAAACCAGTTCATCAGCACCTTGCTGTGCGTATTGCCAGGCCAGTTCAACCGGATCACCGGCATCTTTCAGATCAACAAAATTAACCCCTTTAACCGTTCTGCCGTCCTTTACATCCAGGCAGGGAATAATGCGTTTGCTTAACATGGAATTATAGGGAGGTCATTTGCTTTAAGTTCCATTGTTTGATCTCATCAATGGTAACCCGGTTTTCGTAAATGGCTTTACCAACTACAACAGAACGGATATCCAGTTCAGCAAGATCTTCAATGTCCTTCATGGAACTGATTCCACCAGAAGCGATCAGTTTGATGAATGGAGAATGTTCCAGCAATTTTTTATACAGGTCAATGGCAGCGCCGCCTAATTTACCGTCTTTGTTGATGTCGGTACACAGGAACCTGAAAAAGCCCAGCTGCAGGCATTTATCAACATAGTCCATTAATTTAATTGGACTGCTTTCCATCCATCCGGAATATTTGATCACCTCATCCAGCACGTCAATGGCAATGACAATGCGGTTGGCATAATCGTATTTTTTACCAACTTCCGTACTCAGTTCCTGTAAAAATTCAGGATTGGTGATGGCCTGGGTACCTACAATAACGCGGTGAATACCGGCATCAAGAAGGTCCGTAACCTGTTTAATGGTACGGATCCCACCGCCGTACTGTACGCGCATATCGGTTTTTTTGATGATGTCAAACAAGGCCTGCTGATTGCTGAAATCACCCTTAGCGCCGTTTAGATCAATAATATGTATGAATTCTGTACCGTTAGACCGGTAGGTCTCTATCATTTCAGCGATGGAAACATCGTAAACTGTTTTCTGGTTATAGTCGCCTTCAACCAGGCGGACAACTTTTCCATCTAAAATATCAATTGCAGGAATTATGTACATTTTACTGTTTTAAGTTTGAAAAATTCTTTAATAAACGTTCGCCGGCGATACCGGATTTCTCCGGGTGGAATTGTACACCATAGAAATTATCTTTTTGTACAGCTGCAGAAAATGGCATTCCATAATTTGCAGTCGCGATGTCAAAAGTAGGGTTATATTCAATAAAGTACGAATGAACAAAATAAAATTGTGCATCATTTTCAACACCTTCGAATAAGGAATTGTTTTTATGCTCAATATTATTCCATCCCATGTGCGGAATTTTAATGCCCTGATCCTTATTGAAGAGTCTTGTTTTTACAGGAACAATGTTCATCAGGTTGGCGTCACCTTCTTCGGAATGTGCCGTAATCAGCTGCATGCCCACGCAAATACCGAGAACGGGTTTCTTTAAGGCTTTAATGGGCTCAACTAAACCGGTTTGTTCGAGTTTTTTCATGGCAGCCCCGGCATGGCCAACACCCGGAATGATGATGTGGGTATAGCTATCCAGTTCAGCTGCGGTATTCACCATGCCGAAGGGGATGTTTAGCCTTTCGAGTGCCGAGCAAAGTGAAAAAATATTCCCTGCCCCGTAGTTGATAATTCCAATCATTATAATACGCCTTTAGTACTTGGTAAGACTAGTTTTTCTGCATCACGTTTAATGGCCATTTTAATTGCTTTTGCAAAGGCCTTAAAGATTGCCTCAATTTTATGGTGTTCATTATCGCCTTCAGCCTTAATGTTCAGGTTGCATTTTGCGGCATCGCTGAATGATTTAAAGAAATGATAGAACATTTCAGTAGGCATATCCCCAACCATCTCACGTTTAAAGCCGGCTTCCCATACGATCCAGCTGCGTCCGCCAAAGTCTATCGCCGCCTGTGCCAGGCAGTCGTCCATCGGCAGGCAAAAGCCATAGCGTTCCAGGCCTAGCTTATTTCCAATAGCTTTAGCAAAAGCTTCGCCCAGGGCAATGCCGGTATCTTCAATGGTGTGGTGCTCATCAATGTGCAGATCGCCGCTGGTCTTTATTTTCAGGTCGATGCTGCCGTGACGGGCAATCTGGTCCAGCATGTGGTTAAAGAAGTTTAAGCCGGTATCAATATCGGCTTTTCCGGTACCATCCAGATCAATGCTGATGCTGATCTTGGTTTCATTGGTATTGCGTTCATGGGTAATTACCCGGGTTCCGGCCTTCAGCATGGTATAAATGTCTACCCAATCCTGGGTTTGCAGGGCAACCACATCGGTCAGGTTATCTGCTTTTTCAAGCAATTCGTTGGCACCAAGCAGATCATTATTGCGCAGCCAGATTGCCTTAGCGCCTAAGTTTTTAGCGAGGATCACATCGTTGATGCGGTCGCCAATAACAAAAGAGTTCTTCAGGTCATATCCTTCGGCAAAGAAATGCTGCAGTAAACCTGTATTTGGTTTCCTGGTCATTGCATTTTCATGCGCAAAGGTCTTATCGATGGTCACTTCTTTAAACACAACCCCTTCACCGGCAAAGGTATCGATCACAAAATTGTGTACCGGCCAGAAATTAATTTCAGGATGTGAGTCCGTGCCCAGCCCGTCCTGGTTGGTTACCATGATCAGTTCGTAATCCAGTTCAGCAGCTATTTTTGACAGGTAATAGATGGATTTTGGATAAAACACCAATTTCGCGAATGAGTCGATCTGCTCGTCTTCAGTTTCTTTGATGAGCGTTCCATCGCGGTCTATAAATAATACTTTTTTCATGATCCGGGTTTAAGCAGTTTGAAGTGTTTTTAGCGCTTCTAAGAGCGTTTCGTTTTCTTTGACTGTTCCTATTGTAAAGCGCAGACAGCCTTCGCACAGCGTCACCTTAGAGCGGTCTCTCGTGATGATGCCCTGTTCCACCAGTGCGTTGTAAGTTTTTAAGGCTTCATCTACCTCGACAAGAATGAAATTTGCATCCGAAGGATGAACTTTGCGTACCATTGGCAGCTGAACAAGATCCTGACTTAATTTTTCACGCTCCTCAACCGTGATCCTGATCCACTCGTTTACCTGAGCAATGTTCTCAATCGCTTTCAGTGCAATGTCCTGGGTACTTTGGTTGATGTTGTATGGCGGTTTCACTTTATTCAGGATATCGATTACCGGTCTTGCTGCAAAAGCCATACCCAAACGGAGTGCTGCGAGTCCCCATGCTTTGGAGAACGTCTGTAAAACAACCAGGTTCGGGTATTCTGTGAGTTCCTTAATGAATGTGTGTTGCTTTGCATAATTAATGTAGGCTTCATCAATGACCACAAGGCCGTTAAAATTGGCCAGTACGGTTTCAATATCAGTGCGGATAATTGAGTTTCCGGTTGGGTTATTCGGTGAGCAGATAAAGATGAGCTTGGTATGCGCATCAATTGCTTCTGCAATTTTTTCCAGATCCAGCTGAAAGCCTGGAAGCAGGTTTACCTTTCGGGCTTCCACATTGTTGATATTGGCCGAAACCTCATACATTCCATACGTAGGCGGAAGCAGGACTACATTGTCTTTTCCAGGCTCGCAAAAAGCACGAAAGAGCAGGTCGATGGCCTCATCACTGCCATTTCCAAGAAAGGTATTTTCTATCGGAACGCCTTTGATCCTGCTGATGGCATCTTTAAGATCCAGCTGAAGCGGATCCGGGTAACGGTTGTAGTTTTGATCAGACGGACCGAGCGGAGAGCCAAAGCTGTTCTCATTGGCATCCAGAAATACACTCGCTTGTCCTTTATATTCATCCCTTGCCGTTGAGTACGGGCGCAGGTTTTTAATGTTTTCTCTTTGTAGGTTGTTAATATCTATCATGAGTACGGTCAGTCTTGTGATTTTAAACGAATAGTTATGGCATTCTTGTGTGCCTGTAAACCTTCAGCTGTTGCAAGCACTTCAACGGTACTGCCGATGTTCTGCAGTCCTTGCGGAGTAATGTGCTGAAAGGTGATCTTTTTTACAAAAGAATCCAGTGACACTCCAGAGTAGGCCTTTGCATAGCCGCTGGTAGGCAAAGTATGGTTGGTTCCGGACGCATAATCGCCGGCACTTTCCGGGGTCAGGTTTCCAAGGAATACGGATCCTGCATTGGAGATCAGCGGGATCAGCTTTTGGAAATGTACTGTAGAAAGGATCAGGTGTTCAGGCGCATAGGTATTGCTGAATTCCATTCCCTGTTCCAGCGTATCTACCAGTACCGCGTATGAATTGGCGATGGCTTTTGCAGTCACCTCTTTTCTGGGCAAATCCTGGATCTGCAACGCAATCTGCTCCAGGGTCTCCGTGATGATCTGGTTTGAGGTAGCTACTAAAATGGTCTGGCTATCGGCGCCATGTTCTGCCTGGGCAAGCAGGTCGGATGCAATAAATGCAGGGTTGGCAGAATCATCTGCAAGGACTAAAACCTCAGACGGACCTGCCGGCATGTCTATTGCCGTCATGGTGGCCGCTTGGATCAGTTGTTTGGCCTGCGTTACATACCGGTTTCCAGGACCGAAGATCTTGTCTGCTTTAGGGATGGTTTCTGTACCGTAAGCCATTGCAGCAACGGCTTGTGCACCGCCAGCAAGGTAGATCTTTTCAATGCCGAGCTTTAGCGCACAATAGGCGAGGTAGCAGTTTGTTTTTCCATCTTCCTGGGGTGGTGAACAGACTATGATCTCTTTACAGCCAGCAAGTACAGCAGGGATCCCCAGCATTAAAAAGGTACTTGGAAGCACTGCAGAACCACCAGGGATGTAAAGACCAACACGCTCAATGGCACGGGTTTCGCGCCAGCAGGTTACCCCAGGCATGGTTTCTATCTTTTCTTCCCGGTTGGCTTGTGCCGCATGAAAGGTCATGATATTTTGATAGGCCGTATCAATGGCTGCCTTTGCATCCTCAGGAATGGTTTGGGCAATGCGCTCAATTTCATCCTTACCGATAAACAACTGCTGCAGGGTAACGCGGTCAAACTGTGCTGCGTAGTTCAGCAAAGCGGAATCACCTTCCACCTTAACGGTATTTACAATGGCATTTACCCGCTCCATGATACTTTGATCGTCTTCAAGCTGACGCAGGCAAAGCAACTGGATCTTTTCTGTAGGTAAATCGGTATAACGGTAGATTTTCATGATTAGGAGATGATCTTTTCAATTGGCATGACTACGATACCTTCGGCACCTGCAGCTTTAAGGCTATTGATCTTTTCCCAGAAATCGTACTCTGCAATTACGGAGTGAACGGCAACCCAGTCTTCATCAAACAATGGCACAACGGTAGGGCTTTTAACACCCGGAAGGAGGTCTACCACTTTTTTAAGATTTGTTTTTGCGACGTTAAGCACCACATATTTGGTTTCTTTAGCACGCAGTACCGAACGGATCCGCTGCAATAATTCCTGCACTTCCGGTAACAGGTCGGAGCCTTCACCGCCAATCAGTATGGCTTCAGATTTCATCACTTCAGAGAAGGGTTTCAATCCATTGCTTTTAAGCGTTCCGCCGGTAGAGACGATATCGCAGATCGCATCACTTAACCCAAGTCCGGGGCCTATTTCTACCGATCCGGAGATGGTACGGATGTCGGCATTCACCTGGTTGTCTTTTAAGTATTTCTCAAGGATCACCGGGTAAGAGGTAGCGATTGCTTTACCTTCCAGCTGGGCAACTTCAGTGATGTTGCTTTCATTTGGAATGGCTATTTTAAGGGTACATTTACCAAAGCCTAATTTTTGAAGGTAAGTTACTTCAGCACCGGCTTCAACAATTACGTTTTCGCCAACGATGCCCAGGTCGGCAATTCCATCCTGTACATATTCAGGAATATCATCATCTCTTAAGAAGAGGATTTCCAAAGGAAAGTTGGTAACGGTTGAAATTAAGGAGCTTTTGTAGTTTTCGAAAGATAAACCACAATTTTTAAGGATCTCTACTGATTTTTCGTTTAATCTACCCGATTTCTGGATAGCTATTTTGAGTGTTTTCAAAGTGCTGATTATGAATTATTGTTTTTAAAAAGGAAATAGGTCGGAAACAAGTTTTGAAGTACAAAACATTACATATACATCGCCAACAGGCGATGGTGCAAATGTAAGTGATGATTCAAAATTGTGTTCATATTATTTTATTTCCTAATCAATAATGCAAAGCATCTTAAGGTGAGGCAAATATATAAATAGAATTGTTAAATCAAAAATATATCTGGATTATCATTTTAGAACGGCACAATCAATACGTGGCATTTTATTTGACAAGTAATCAAAATAATGATTGAAATTTACCTGCTTGCCTAATCCTGCCGCCTTGAAAAAAACCATACTCATTTTTATCCCGCTGATTTTAATGCTAAGCGCTTGCGGCTGGTTTAGGGATACGCCTGAAGTAGGTGTGGTACTCGCTAAACATTTTAATAACAAGCTGTATAAAAAGTTTGACACTGCTGTATACAATACCGTATTTATTAAATACCTGGACTCGTTGTCGCCAAAGTTTTCCAATCCAAAAACACTAAGATCCTTTTATGAAGAAAAGCAGCTAAATCCGGAGCTGGTTATGAAGTTTTTTGTGAACGGCGAACTTGATACCTTAGCACAATACATCGAACGGAGTTCTGCTCATGGCTTTAATCCGGAGACATTCGGACATAAGGACTTAGCCGATCTTTTAGGTCAGTTAAAAGCCGATAAATTTAAATCTATTGATGCGGTATATCCCGTTATTGCGGGCCTGGAACTTCATGCTGCCCAATCACTGATCAAGTACCAGAATTTTATCTATTACGGCAGCTTAAATCCACGGAAACTATTTAACCGGTATTATATTGTTGTAAAAAGACCCGATAGTGCGAGCATCAATGCCGTACTCCAAACATCCCGTCTTGCAGATCTTTTGAAAGAGATCCAACCGAGATCTTCGGCCTATCTTTCCCTTCAAAATGAACTTTTTAAATATAGCCAGGCAAGCAGCAGAGATGAACAAGCCATTAAGACGATCCTGGTAAACATGGAACGCCGGAGATGGAAAACCCCTGAGCTCGGAGATGAGTATGTTGAGGTGAATATTCCCGATTTCTCCTTAACCTGGTTTAAGAAGCAAGATACACTGAGCCACATGAAGGTCTGTGTAGGCGGAAAAAGAGAAGATGGCTATTCCGATAAAATTAAGCAATTCCTCAAATCCGGTAAACTGGAAGATAAACCAAAGAATCACGAAACCCCAATGCTGTACAGCAAGCTGAATTCTATACAGGTAAATCCAATCTGGAACATTCCGGTAAGCATTGCCCGCAGTGAGATTTATTATCAGGCCTTAAAAGACCCATATTACCTTTCTAACAGCAACATTAAAGTATACTATAAGGGCAAGGTGGTTGATGATCCGGATACCATTCAATGGAATAAGTATTCAAGGGAAAGATTACCATTTCAATTTAAACAGGGATCGGGTGGGGGTAATGCCCTTGGAAAGTTCAAGTTTATATTTGATAATGGTTCGAGCATCTACCTGCATGATACCAATAATAAAACGGCATTTAATTATACCAACCGTGCCATTAGCCATGGTTGTGTGCGTGTAGAACGGCCCTTGGAATTTGCAGAAACGCTGGTAAAAGACAAATATGAGTACGATCAGCTGCGCATGGAAGTGAATTTGCCGCCAATTGATACGAATAAAATGGCTTTATATAAAAAGAAATTGGCTAAAAAAGCAGATACCGTAAATATCTTCCAATTGAAACCGAAATGGTTTGGCGTTAAAAAGCCCGTTCCGCTGATTATAAATTACATTACGGCATGGTCACAAAATGGAACGATGCAATTCAGACCAGATGTTTATAGTTTAGATGAAACTTTATGGAATGCAATGAGGAAGTTCATGTAAAAGTTATAACTTTGGTTTTTAATGAATTTTCTATATCCAGGTTTCCTTTTTGCACTGCTGGCAATAGCCATTCCTATTGTAATCCATCTGTTTAATTTCAGGAAATTTAAGAAGATCTATTTCAGTAATGTCCAGTTCCTGAAGGAAGCTAAAGAACAAAATTCATCCAGGGAAAAGCTTAAGCACCTGTTAATTCTGATGTGCCGCATTCTGGCCGTTGCCTTTTTAGTGTTCGCTTTTGCAAGGCCCTTTATCAAATCGAGTTCAACGAATAGTCCCGCAGACCGCAGTGTAATCAGCATCTATATCGATAATTCGTATAGTATGGAGACGGTAAATAAGGAAGGCAGTCTTTTAGATGAAGCGAAACGTAAAGCAAGGGAAATTGTAAAGACCTATAACCTTAACGACCAGTTTCAGCTGCTTACCAATGATTTTGAGGGTAAACACCAGCGATTGGTTAACCAGGATGAGTTCATTCAGCTGCTTGATGAGATTAAGATCTCTCCGGCAGGCAGGAGCTTAGCACAAATTATAAACAGGCAACAGGCAGAATATGCAGCCAATACCAATCACATTGCTTACCTCTTGTCAGATTTTCAGAAAGGCTTTGCAGGTACTGAACCGCTGAGATCAAATCCGGGGGTTAGCGTAAACTTCATCAAATTAAATGCAAATAACCTGCCCAATATCGCAGTAGATAGTGTGTGGAGCTTATCACCGGTTCATCAGCCCGGCCAGGCTGAACAAATTGTTGTACGCTTAAAAAACTATGGTGAAGAAGATGCCGCTGAAATCCCGGTTAAGTTAACCATTGATCAGCAGCAAAAGGCAATTGGTAATGTTGCAGTTAAAGCCGGGGCTTCTGTTCTGGATACCTTATCCTTTAGCGGCTTAAAGGCCGGCTGGCAAAAGGGTAAGGTTGGCATCAAAGATTTTCCGCTTACGTTTGATGATGAACTGAACTTCAGCTTCCGTGTTAACAAAGAACTGAAGGTTCTGAGCATCAATGGCGATGCCTCCGAAAAGTTTATCCGTTCATTGTTTTCTTCAGACCCATATTTTAAACTGACTGAGACACCGGAATCAAATATCCGGTATTCTACATTCTCTGAATACAGCCTGATTGTGTTAAACGGACTAAAAAACCCATCGTCTGGTTTGGCCCAGCAGCTTAAAGGATACGTACAAAATGGCGGTTCTGTTGTTGTTTTTCCTGACCTTGATGCCGGTGCAGCTGTTTATACCCCCTTTTTAACAGCCATGGCCCTGCCGCCTGTACAGCAACTGGTTACGGGTGCTCCAATTTCCAGCACCATTGATCTTAAAAATCCGGTTTTTAAAGATGTATTTGACCAGGTTCCCCGCAATATGGATCTTCCGGTAGTTAACCGGTATTTCAGTTATGGGGATCAAAACAGCAGCCTGAAAGAAAGCATTTTACAATTGCCATTGGGAAGGTCCCTGTTTGCAAAATATAATTTAGGAGCAGGGCAGGTTTACCTGTCGGCCGCTTCATTAACCATAGCAGATGGCAATTTGCCGCGGCACCCGGTATTTGTGCCGCTGATGTATAAAGTTGCCTTTGCAAGTGTGAGGGAGCAGCCCTTGTTCTATACCATTGGCTTAAACAATTTACTGGAAAGTCCTAAGATCGACTTGCTGGCCAACCAGTCCCTGAAACTGGTAACGGATCAGTTTGAAGTGATTCCGGAAGTAAGGCAAACGCCTGGAAAGACCCTGCTCTATATTGCAGACCAGGTAAAGAAAGCCGGATTTTACGAACTCAGGAAAGCGGATTCTACACTGGCCGTTATGGCTTTTAACGATAACCGGACGGAGTCTGATATGCATTATGCTTCTGAGCCAGAACTGACCAGCCTGTTTGGTAAACAAAAGGTGTCGGTTTACAACTCTAAACGAGATGCGTTATCACTCAATATCCAGGCAAAAAACAGCAGCACTGAACTATGGAAACTTTGTCTGATCTTGGTTCTTGTTTTTTTAGTGCTTGAAATACTACTGATCAGATTTTTTAATAACCCAAAAAACATACAAACAGCATGAACCTTCTCATCACGGGCGTAACCATTGCCGATCCCAACAGCCAGTTCAACCAACAGAATTGTGATGTCAGAGTAGAACAGGGAACGATAACTGCAATAGGTAATTTAAAAGCACTGGAATCTGAAACCGTTTTTGATGGTTCCGGATCTGTCCTTTCTCCGGGTTTCTTTGACCTGAACTGTTCTATCGGAGATCCTGGTTTTGAAACCAAAGAAGACATTTCAACGGCTACCAATGCAGCTAAGGCCGGTGGCTTTACAGGTCTGGCCGTTTTACCGAATACAAAACCAGTGATACATTCTAAGGCTGAAGTGGAATACATTGTCAACCGGGCTAAATACAACCTGGTTGATGTGCTGCCAATTGGAGCAATTAGCCATGATCTTGAAGGTAAGGAGATGGCCGAGCTGTTCGATATGCAGCAAGCCGGTGCCATCGCTTTTTCTGATGGTGGTAAAGCCATTGCCGACGATGGCTTTATGAGCCGGGCGCTTCAGTATGTTAAGGGTTTTAATGGTTTACTGATGGTTTATCCTGAAAATAAATCCATAGCAGGCAAGTCACAGGTCAATGAGAGTAAAACCAGTGTGCTGCTTGGTATGAAAGGTTTACCTGCCCTCGCTGAGGAAATGCAGATCAGCCGCGATATTTTCCTTGCTGCTTATCACAATGCCCCGGTCCACATCAGTAACATCTCTACTGCCGGTGCTGTGGCCCTGATTAAAAAGGCGAAGAAGGACGGTGTTAAGGTGAGCTGTGATGTTGCTGCCCACCACCTGGTATTTACGGAAGAGCTGCTGAATGATTTTGACAGCAATTATAAAGTTAAACCGCCGCTTCGTGCAAAGTCTGATGTAAAGGCACTGATTGCCGGTTTAAAGGAGGGTACAATTGATGCGGTTGGTTCGCAGCACCGTCCGCATGAAATTGAGTTTAAGGATGTAGAGTTCGAGATTGCCTCTTATGGGATCACTGCACTGCAAACCGTATTGCCGCTGCTGATCAGAGCCGGACTGGATGCGGGTTTGATTGCCGAGAAACTTGCTGTTAACCCACGTAAGTTACTCGGACTTGCCATTCCGGTGATTGAAGAAGGTGCGTTGGCAAACTTTACGGTGTACCATCCTGCTGAAGAATGGCTGTATAACAAAGCCAGCAACTTTTCAAAATCAGCAAATTCACCGCTACTGAATAAAAAGTTAACCGGTAAGGTTAAGCTGGTTTATAACAATAAACAACTACAAAAATTTTAAAAATCTACTATGGATAATCACGTAAAAGTTGCACTCATTGCATCGTTAGACAAGTTTGCTGCCATATCTGGCAACGAATCAATAAAGCTGGAAGAAGATCTGGTTGAGGTTTTCAGCAAAGACCTTGGCTTTATGGAAAAAGTGGAAGAGTTTGATGCTGTGTTTGATGAGCATCCTGCCTTTGATGAGTTAAGAGAAGTGTTTTTTGATCTTCTAATGATCAATTTCTTTTCAAATGATATCAAGAAGCTGGAAGAAGATTACCTCGATTCTAAGGAATGGGAAGAGATTGAAGAAGACACGATTGACCGCGGAACGGAATTGTTAAACCTGTTGCTGTATATCAATGAGTGTCATGATGAGCGCATTAAGCCTGAGCTTGGCGACTTCCTAAAGGAATTCTTATTGGTTGAAGAAGATGAGTTTCAGGATGAGTTCCATATTTATGAGGATCTGATCAGCAACCAGCAATTGGTAGAAAGTAGTGTTGAAGATATCTGCAGCCACGCCGGAATGATTGATCTGGGTGAAGAGATGGAAGAGTTGTTTGTACCGTTCATGGTATTCTTCCACCAGCCTAAAGTGAGTGACCAGGTCATTAAAGATCTGGAAGATTACAGTGCGAATAAAGAATTTGATATTGCAGTTTATACTTTAATTGCTAATTTTAATCTTAAATAAACAAACTCTTGTTATGGAAGAAAAGATAGTAACCGTAGACCGACAAAAATTGTTGACACAATTGTCGTTAAAAAATGGATTGATCATTGCAGCTGTAAGTGTTGTTTTGTCGTTGGTCCTTTATTTTATTAACCCTTTAATGGCTTATACAAGCCTTTGGCTGGGCTTAGTACTTTTTGTATTGTTTATCGCTTTATTGGTTTATGCCGGTAAAACCATCCGGACTGATGCCGGGGGATTCTGGACTTTTGGTGAAGCATTTAAATCCTTTTTAATCATGGGATTGATCATCGCATCTCTGTCTACCTTATACAATGTATTGCTGATGACAGTTATTGACCCGGAATTGCCGGTAAAAGCTGGAGCTGCTATCGATGAAAATACCCGTTCTATGATGGAGAAATTTGGTTCTACTTCCGAGCAGATCGATGAGGCCATGGCTAAAGCAGGAAACAATGCGGATAAATTAAAGATTACCCCGAAAAATGTAGTAACCAGCTTTGGTGTTTCATTGGCGGTATATGGTGTTTTAGCGCTGATCCTGGCTGCAATTTTGAAAAAGACAAATCAGAATGCTCCCCGTATCCAGGACGGCTTTGAAACTACTGAATAACAATTGATCCTGCTATTTTGATTAAACAGCTGTTCTGATATTTTAGTTGAACAACAATTAACTACAGGCTCAATGTATGATTACATGTAGTATATAACATCAATGTATGTTCAATGAATGATTGCAGGTTATATATAAAATTGAAGATAAATAAAAAGTGCAGGTCTTATAAAAGGCCTGCACTTTTTGTATTGTTCCTATTTAGGTATGACTGATATTTGGCAATACCGTAATGAATATTCTATGGATTACAATTCTCTGATCCAGATGTTACGGAAGCTTAGCGGCTCACTTGGGTCGCCGTGCGACTGTAATTTAATTGGCGACGGTCCGTGTGCTTTTTTGTAAGATGCCTGTCCGATATATTGTGTTGGGCCTTTAAGCTCTGTATTGTTCTGAACCAGTACGCCGTTAAACAAAACGGTTACACGCGCCGGAGTTTTTACCGATTGATCTTCGTTAAATGTTGGAGCTGTCCAGATGATATCGTACGACTGCCATTCTCCCGGTTTGCGGGTTGGGTTGGCAAGCGGTACAAACTGTTTGTAGATACTTGCAGCCTGTCCGTTCGTATAGGTATCATTCTGATAAGAATCCAGGATCTGCAGTTCGTAACCTGCATCGCCCTTGCCAATTGAAGCCAGGAACAATCCACTGTTTCCGCGGCCTTGTCCTTTACCGGAAATGTTTGCAGGTACCTGCCATTCCAGGTGCAGCTGGTAGTTTCCGAAAGATTGTTTCGTTTCAATGTTACCTGTTTTTTTGTTTACCGTAAATGCGCCATTGGCAACTGTCCACTCAGCAGGTTTGCTGCGGTCTTCTGTCATCACCCACTGGCTAAGGTCTTTACCATCAAAAAGAACGATCGCGTCTGCAGGTGCAGGGATAGTAACCTGTTGGGTAGCTACTACTTTAGGTACGGGCGTATAAACTTCAGTGTCTTCTGGTTTAGGTTTGTTTTGTGCCTGGGCCATTCCAATTCCTCCGATCATTAATGAAGTAACGAAAAGTGTTTTATTAAAGTTCATCATTTGTGTTTTGATTTTAATTGACTAACCAAAGTTATAAAAAATCTGCATCTTGCCTATTATGTCATTTTATTTGACAAAATTTGCACTTTAAGCGTTTTTAGAATACACATGGATATATCTGTTGTAATCCCATTATATAATGAAGAAGAGTCACTTCCTGAATTAACTGCATGGATTGCAAAGGTTATGCAGGAGCATAATTTTTCGTATGAGTTGCTTTTTATTGATGATGGAAGTACAGACACATCCTGGTCTGTTATTGAAGGTCTTATTGCAGAAAACCCTGCTGTAAAAGGGGTAAAATTTAGAAGGAACTACGGTAAATCTGCCGCACTGAATGTAGCCTTTGAGGCTGCAAAAGGTGATGTGGTGATTACCATGGATGCCGATCTTCAGGATAGTCCGGATGAGATCCCTGAACTGTACCGCAGGATCAGGGAAGAAAAGTTCGACCTGATCTCGGGCTGGAAGAAAAAGCGTTACGATCCGATTACCAAGACCATCCCTACCAAACTGTTCAATGCAGCAACCCGTAAAATGTCGGGCATTCAGCTGAATGATTTTAACTGCGGACTTAAAGCGTACCGGAGCGATGTGATTAAGACCATAGAAGTTTATGGGGAGATGCACCGCTACATTCCTGTGATTGCGAAATGGGCTGGATTTAAGAATATTGGTGAGCAGGTGGTGGAACACCGCGCCAGAAAATACGGGGTTACCAAATTTGGCTTTAGCCGTTTTATCAATGGTTTCCTGGATCTTTTATCCATCTTCTTTGTCGGTAAGTTTGGAAAACGCCCGATGCACTTTTTTGGATCTTTAGGGGTGCTGAGCTTTTTGATCGGAACTTTCCTCACCATTTGGCTAATCAGTGTTAAGCTGTACGAGATCTCTATGAACCTTAAATACCGGGACATTACCGACCAGCCTTTGTTTTACATTGCGTTGGTTGCCATTGTTGTCGGCTTTCAATTGTTCTTAACCGGATTTGTGGCCGAGCTGGTTACCCGTAATTCATCAGAACGCAACCAATACCTGATCGAGAAGGAAATCTTATAGTCATGTTTTTTTCGATCATCATTCCCCTTTATAACCGACCGCAGGAGATAGACGAATTGCTGTTTACCTTAACTAAGCAAACCTACACCCAGTTTGAGGTTTTGGTTATTGAGGATGGTTCTACAAATCATGCGAAGGCAGTGGTAGAAAAATATATCAACCTGCTGGATGTCAGTTATTATTTTAAACCCAATGAGGGTCAGGGTTTTTCCCGTAATTATGGCTTTGAACGCGCTAAAGGAGATTACTTTGTGGTGTTTGATTCCGATTGCCTGATTCCGGAAGATTACCTGGAAACGGTTAGGGATTATTTGTTTGAGCATAACCTGGATGCTTACGGCGGGCCGGATGCGGCACACGATAGTTTTACGCCTGTTCAAAAAGCGATCAGCTCTGCCATGACCTCTCCATTTACGACTGGAGGAATCCGCGGGAACAAAAAGCACATCGGTCAGTTTCATCCACGCAGCTTTAATATGGGCATCTCGAGGGAAGTTTATGAAAAAGTTGGCGGTTTTATCCTGACCCGGCTGGGGGAGGATATTGAATATAGCATCCGCATTCATGAACATGGTTTTAAGATCGGGTTGATTCCTGCAGCACGGGTTTTTCATAAAAGAAGGACGAGCTTCAGTCAATTCTATAAGCAGCTGCACTTTTTTGGGCGGGCAAGGATCAATATTTATAAACACTTTCCGGCGGAGCTTAAATTGATTCACTTTTTCCCGGCAGCTTTTACGTGTTTCGTCATATTTACTGTACTTATTAATTTGTTTTATTGGCCCCTGGCCTTTATATGCAACTTTTTAATTGTGGTATACTTTATGTTGATATTTTTTCATTCGTGGCAGGCTAATAAATCATTAAAAGTTGCATTTTTGAGCATTATTGCTGCCTTCATACAGCTAACTGCCTACGGACTGGGTTTTATGCAGGATTTTTTTAAAAGAGTAGTATTTAAACAACAATGATAGATTTTTTAAAGGAAAGTACTTTTGCTGTAAATGAGGTAATTAGCAAGGCCTGGACCGTTACTAAAAGGAATTACTTTTCGATAGCAACGCTTTGCTTTTTGATGTTCATTACTTCCAATGCTTCGAGTTTAATGGCATTTTTTTTAAGCGAGGTCAACAAAGGGCTGAGCATTTTGATGTCGTTCATCTTCGTCATGTTTTACTTTACCATCAATCTTTCCCTTTTCAAATACATCTTTCATGTTCTTGATGATGAGGAACACGATGTGAGTATTGTAAGCACGATCCCTACACGCAAGCAGATCATCCGCTTTTTAATTGCCACCCTTTATTTCATGCTTTGTATTGTGGGTGTATATTCTGTGGTGATCCTGATCGCATTTCCATTTATTTATACGGGCATCCGGTTGGATCTGATTACCAATGTGGCCATTTCTGTCGGTGTGATCGCTATTTTTATTACCTGGATCCGGATTTCTTTCTTTCCGTTCTTTATCATTGATAAAGACTTGCCTCCATTTGTATCCATTAAGTTTAGCCTGGCAACTACCCGCGGTAACTTTACCAAGATCTTTTTGCTGTTGCTTGTCCTGTTGGGCTTTCATTTGCTGTACTTATTCTTTAGCTATATTCATTGGCCTGTGGTCGCCTTTTTTGTAAATATTTTGAGTTCATTCATTATTGTTCCGCTATCCAGCGTTGCGCTTACAATTGCGTACCGTAAAATGATGAACGAGTACAATAGCGATGATGAACCTGATATTATACACAACATCATTTAATTTTATGGGATTTAAAGCGGCATTGAGCAGACCATTTGCTGCCTTAATAGTCAGGGGTACAGATAAATGGAAAAGGAATGCAGTGGCGGCACAACAGAAAACGTTAGCCGGTCTGATCAGTTCTGCTAAAAATACAGCCTTTGGTAAAGACCACCGTTTTGATGCCATTACAACTTACGAAGATTTTAAAAAGCAGGTTCCGGTACGCGACTATGAAGACCTGCGTCCTTATATTGACCGTGTCGTAAATGGTGAAGCTGATGTACTGTGGAAAGGAAAACCACTTTATTTTGCCAAGACATCCGGCACTACTTCCGGTGTAAAGTACATTCCGCTTTCTAAAGAATCTATGCCTGAACATGTTAAGGCGGCACGTAATGCACTGCTGACTTATATTCACGAAACTGGTAATGCATCTTTTGTTGACGGCAAAATGATCTTTTTACAGGGAAGTCCGGTTCTGACCAAAAAGAACGGGATCAATGTTGGCCGGTTGTCGGGTATTGTTGCCCATTTGGTACCGGCTTATCTGCAGAAGAACAGGATGCCTTCTTATGAAACGAATTGTATTGAAGACTGGGAGCAGAAAGTTGATGCGATTGTAGCAGAGACGATCCAGGAGGATATGAGGCTGATCTCCGGTATCCCCCCATGGGTCCAGATGTATTTTGATAAGCTTCAGGAACAATCGGGCGGTAAAAAGATCAAAGATGTTTTTAAGAACTTCAGCCTGTTTGTGTATGGCGGTGTTAATTACGAACCTTACCGGGCTAAAATTGAAGCCAGCATCGGTAAAAAGATAGATTCTATTGAGACCTATCCGGCTTCTGAAGGTTTTATTGCCTATCAGGATAGTCAGCACGATAAAAGCTTACTCTTGCTGGTCAATGCTGGGATCTTCTATGAATTTATTCCTGCTGATGAATTTTATAACGATGATCCTGTCCGCTTGAGTCTCGGGGAGGTGGAGCTGGAAAAGAATTATGCGCTGATCCTGAATACGAATGCCGGACTTTGGGGCTATAGTATTGGTGATACCGTTAAATTTGTTTCAAAGGATCCTTATAAGATCATGGTAACCGGACGCATCAAGCATTTCATTTCTGCTTTTGGCGAACATGTGATTGGTGAAGAGGTAGAGCATGCATTGCTTACCGTTGCCAATGAAGAGGGGGTGGGGATCACCGAATTTACGGTAGCCCCCCAGGTAGAAACCCCGGCTGGTGAACTGCCTTACCATGAGTGGTTTATTGAGTTTTCTACGCCTCCGGCAGACTTGACGGCTTTCAGTAAAAAAGTAGATGAGGCTTTGCAGAAGAAGAATATTTACTATTTTGACCTCATTGAGGGGAAAATATTGCAGCCGTTGATCATTCGCTCGTTAAAGAAAGATGCTTTTGTAGATTTTATGCGGACCCAGGGTAAGCTTGGCGGACAGAATAAAGTGCCGAGGTTATCAAACGACAGAAAGATTGCGGATGTTTTAAGTAGTTTTACAAATTGAAGAAAATATCCATATTAGGCGCAACTGGTTCTATTGGAACCCAGGCCTTATCCGTTATCGCGTCAAATCCTGGTTTATACGAAGTTTTAGCGCTTTCGGCATATTCCAATGCAGATCTGTTAATTGAGCAATCCTTGCAGTTCATGCCGGTTATGGCAGTGATTTGTGATGAGGACAAATACCAGGCTGTAAAATCAGCTCTTGCCCATACGAATATCCGGGTGCTTGCCGGAATTGATGCCTTGTGTGAAGCGGCCAGTTTACCGGATGCAGACCTGGTGCTTACTGCTTTGGTGGGTGCGGTTGGCCTTAAGCCAACCATTGCTGCCATTGAAGCTGGTAAAGACATCGCATTAGCCAATAAGGAAACTCTGGTTGTTGCCGGTGATTTGGTTACACGACTGGCTAAAAAACATGGTGTGAAAATTATTCCGGTAGATTCTGAGCATTCTGCCATCTTTCAGTGTTTGGTAGGTGAAGCGGATAACCCGGTAGAGAAGATCTATTTAACGGCTTCTGGCGGTCCTTTTAGAGGTAAGGACCGGAATTTTCTATCTGGCGTTACTAAAAATGAAGCACTTAAGCATCCCAACTGGGTAATGGGTGCTAAAATAACGATCGATTCTGCTTCGCTGATGAACAAGGGACTTGAAGTTATTGAAGCGAAATGGCTTTTTGACCTGGAGGCCGACCAGATCGATGTGATTGTGCATCCGCAATCGATCATTCACTCCCTGGTACAGTTTAATGACGGTTCCATGAAGGCCCAAATGGGTTTGCCGGATATGAAACTGCCTATTCATTATGCTTTTGCCTATCCGCATAGAATAAGCAGTGATTTTAAACGTTTCAATTTCATGGATTATCCGGAGCTGACGTTTTCACAGGCGGATGGCGGTACGTTCAGGAATCTGGATCTTGCTTACCGGGCATTGCGCAAGGGCGGGAACATGGCTTGTATCGTGAATGCGGCAAATGAAGTGGTGGTCCATGCTTTTTTACAGGATCAGATTGGCTTTTTGCAGATGAGCGATGTGATTGAAGCGTGTATGGAAGGTGTTGATTTTATTGCTGAGCCGACGCTTAATAATTATTTAGAAACCGACCAACATACGCGTATATTTGCCAACCAACTCGTAACAAAATAAGTTTATTACAATCAAATTTAAAAAAATATTAAAATAATATATGAGCGGACTGATTATGGCGGCCCAGTTACTTCTGGGGTTATCGATACTAGTAATTTTACATGAATTAGGACATTTTTTAGCGGCGCGTGCCTTTGGGATCAAAGTAGAGAAGTTTTACCTGTTCTTTGATGCATGGGGTTTTAAACTCTTCAGCTTTAAAAGAGGAGACTGCGAATACGGAATTGGATGGCTGCCTTTGGGTGGTTATGTGAAAATTACGGGTATGATCGATGAATCTATGGATACGGAGCAGATGAAACAGCCTGCTCAGCCCTGGGAATTCCGTTCTAAACCGGCCTGGCAGCGTCTTATTGTGATGCTTGGCGGTGTTGTGGTAAACATTATTGTGGGAATCCTGATCTTCTGGATGCTTACTTTTATATATGGCGAAACCTTTATTCCTAACAGTTCTGTTGTTAACGGGATTAATCCGGGTACTATTGGTAAAGAAATTGGTTTACAAAAAGGGGACCGTGTGGTTGCCATCAATGGTAAAAAGGTGATCCGCTTTGATGAGATCACCAGTTCTAAAGTTTTATTGGGCAATACAAACCTGGCAGTGATCCGTAATAACAGGACCATTGATGTCAGCATTCCTGATAATGTTTTAAATAAGGTATCTGATTTAGGTATTGATGAGTTTATTAGCCGTACCCCGCTTATTCTTGCATCGGTGGACAGTGTTTATAACAATGCATTAAAGGGAGGATTGAAAAAAGGCGATCAGATCATTGCTATAAATAAGGTTCCTGTTAAGTATAACGCGGATGTTGTTCAGGAATTACGTAAAAACAAAGGCAAACCGGCTTTGTTTACGGTGAAGCGTGGTACAGTAACGAGTGCTCACAATGTGCAGATTGATTCTGCTGGTGCAGTTGGTATTGGATTTGACATGGGCCAGATTAGGGAGGAAACAATCAATTACAGTCTTTTTGCAGCACTACCTATCGGTATTAACCAGGCCTGGAAAACTTTTAGTGATAATGCTAAAGGGATCTGGAAGGTGTTAACCGGAAAAGTTCAGGCTAACAAGGCATTTTCAGGCCCAGTGGAGATTGCACGTAAGGTATATGGTGGCGAGTGGATCTGGGCAAGGTTCTGGGCTTCTACCGGCTTTATTTCCATTGCACTGGCATTTATGAACCTGTTACCGATTCCGGCATTGGACGGCGGTCATGTTGTTTTTCTGATTATTGAGATGATCAAAGGTAAGCCGCTTGGTGATAAGTTTATGGAACGTGCACAGATCGTTGGTTTCGTTCTATTGCTATCCCTGATGGTATTTGTACTGGGGAATGATATTTTTAAAGCCATTATGCATTAGGTTTCATGGTTGATTATTTTGAATTTTACGGTCTGCCGCTTAGTTTCAATCCTGATGCTGCACTCATTAAACAGCAGTTTTATGCGTTCAGCAAAAAGTTTCATCCTGATTTTTACATCAATGAAACCGAAGAGAAGCAAGCTGAGGTTTTAGAACTGAGCACTGTAAATAATAAAGCTTACCAGGTTTTGAGTGATCCTCAAAAACGGCTGCACTACATTTTAGAATTAAAGGGTTTTTTGAAAGAAGGGGAGAACTACGTACTTCCGCAAAGCTTTTTAATGGATATGATGGATGTAAATGAAACTTTGATGGATTTACAGTTCGATCCTGATCCGCTGCGCTTAGAAGCGCTTAAAACCGATGTGGACGCTATAGAACAGAGCCTGTATAACGAGATTTCTGTATTAACTGCTTCCTTTGATACGCAAACGGAGGCTGAGCAAGTAAAATCACTTACTGCGGTAAAGGATTTATATTACCGTACGAAGTATTTATTCCGCATCCGGGAGAGTATTGATAAGGCGGAAAACCTGTAATTTAATTTGTTATATGAGTACATTATCGATTTTTAGAAAAGTTGCTGTTGCCGAAGGGATCTCTTACCTCTTTCTGTTGTTTATTGCAATGCCTTTGAAATACTGGGCGGGTTTGCCACTAGTGGTTAAATATGCGGGTTGGGCACACGGTGTGCTGTTTATGCTGTACATCGTTGTTTTGATCATGGCGTGGACGGAATATAAATGGAAAATTGGAAAGGCGTTATTGATCGGACTGGCTTCTTTGCTCCCTTTTGCGCCATTTATAGTGGATAAAAGGCTTAAGGAAGATAATTAAAATAAATCTTGTTATTTAATGCTGCAATTGATACATTTGCAACCCGCTGAATAAGCAAATGCCCAGCTGGCGGAATTGGTAGACGCGCTGGTCTCAAACACCTGTGGGAAACCGTGCCGGTTCGACTCCGGCGCTGGGTACTAGCCGGAGTTAGTTCTAATTTAGTTCTAACTCCGGTTTTTTTATGCCGTAAAGTGTTGTTAATCTGATAAATAAGTAGTGCTGCTAAGTTGACTTTTTCGGTTCGACCTTTATTTTCAAAAATTGTCCATTTTGCTGGAAAGATCGAACCAATAATACAACGTTTTTGTTCGATTGTGCCGTTACAATATAATTCATACAGCTTTTTTAGTCTTTTTGATGCTTCATCAACAAGTGTGGCATAATCAGTCTTTTTAGCGACAAGTAATATCAGGACGAGACAGTAGTGGAAATCGTGTGTAACTTGATTACATTTGATAGAGATGTTATAGGTTGGTCATATCTGGAGTCTCTGAAAACGAAGGCGAAGTTAATTTTTAAAGTTCTTTAAGTGGCCACATTGAATTGAAATGCAGCGGAACACTCATTGAAATATGCACACTAGACATTAAAACCAATTATAGTCCAAATTGACTTAATTAAATAATTATAGTGCAATCAATAGAATTATTCTGGTTATAGACTAAAATATCTTGATAATGCTTCAGGTATTATTCAAGATATATCTACCTCAAAGATTGTGTTACCAATAAAAATGACCTTGAAATAAGGGTTGTTTATTCTTAAATAACGATATTTGAAACGAAGTACTTTAAATAGGGACTACATATTAATTTTAGTAAACAATGGCTTTAGATCTAAAATATCTAGAAAGTGAAATTCAAGATCAATATTTAAATGATGATAATCCTCGTCCATGGATCATTGGATTTTCGGGAGGGAAAGATAGCACAATGCTTTTACAAGTCGTTTGGATTGCTATTCAGAAGCTTGATTCTATTTTAAGAAGTCGGCCAGTTTATATTGTTTGTAATGATACATTAGTCGAGAATCCAAAAATAGCGCAATTTATAAACCAGACGTTAATAGATATACAGCAAGCTGCCGCAGAACAGGGATTACCTATAACCGTCCATCAAACAACCCCAAGACTGGAGGATACTTTTTGGGTTAATCTTTTAGGGAAAGGATATCCCGCACCCAATAATACTTTTAGATGGTGTACAGATAGACTTAAGATAAACCCTACCACTGAATTTATTAAAGATAAGATTAGCGAGGTTGGTGAGGCTATTATTTTGCTTGGAACTCGTAGCGATGAGAGTTCTTCAAGGGCTAAAAGTATTGAAAGCAGCAAGATTCATATAGATAGTGAACGCCTGAGAAGACACGTGCTCCCAAATGCATTCGTTTATGCACCAATTAAAGATGTAACGATAGACGAGTTATGGCCTTATCTATTACAGGTAAATCCACCTTGGGGAGGAACGCACCGCAATTTGGTTACACTGTATAGAAATGCTACTGGTGGCGATTGCCCATTAGTGATTGATACAACTACTCCTTCTTGCGGGCAAAGCCGCTTTGGTTGCTGGGTTTGTAGTGTGGTAAAAAGAGATAAATCAATGGAGGCATTGATTGATAATGGAGAAGAATGGATGGAGCCATTGGTAGAATTTAGAGACATGCTTGTCGATTTTCGAAATGATAGATCTTGGCGTCAAACCTGGAGACGAAATAGTAGTGAAGAAAATGCTGATGCTGAGACATGGGGACCCTATTTGCCAGAAAAGCGTGCATATATGTTACAAACGCTACTTAAAGCGCAAAAAGAAGTGCAAAATGATGAGCCAAATTTGGTATTGATTAATTACCAAGAATTGGTAGCTATCCAAGTTACTTGGCATCGTGACTCAATTTTTGACTATAATGTGGCAGATATATATAATTCTATTTACAAAACTGATCTTAAAAATGAAGATTTCTCCGATGGACAAATTTTTGAAAAGGAGTTGTTAAAAGAAATTTGTGACGATGATGCTGATTTTAATCTAATCGGTGAGTTACTAGAAATACAAAAATCAAAAATTATTTTGGTGAATAATTTTGGAATTCAAAGTGATTTCGAAAATCATATTGAGAGAGATTATAAGAAAAGACAATTATGCTAATTGAAAATATCCTCCTGCGAAATTTTAGAGTTTATAAGGGCGAGCACCAATTACCCTTATCTACTAATCCAGAAAAGCATGTAACAATTATTTCTGGACAAAATGGATTTGGAAAAACATCTCTTCTTACGGCATTGGTTTGGGGATTATATGGAAAATTAATGGCTGACGTAGATGAAAGATATAGAAAGGAAATTTACGAAAGCGGCGGTTATAAAAAGTATGCAGGTAAACTTATAAGTAGGTCATTGCTAAATGAGGCTCCAGAGAGAGATACTTTCTTAAGATCAAAATTGGCTATAACATCAAATGTTGTTGAAAAAGAATTAATCAAGAGCCAAATATCTGACTTATATACTTTTTCCGTGTCTATTGAACTCACAGACATATTCATTCCTCATCTTTCGTGTAAACAGGTAACGGTTAAACGTACATATAATTACCAAACCGGAAACGAAGTTGTTGAAATTCTTATAGATGGCAACATTAACGAATTAACGAAAGCAATCGGTTCGGAAATTTTTATTAACGATTTTATACTACCTAAAGAGATTGCTAAATTTTTCTTTTTCGATGCCGAAAAAATAACTGCATTTGCAGAGGTTAAAAGTTTGGAGGAAAAGCAATATTTCAGCAAGGCTTATAATGAAGTCTTAGGTATAAAAAAATATACGGATCTGAAAACAAACTTGGAAAATCTCCAACTACGAGTGAGAAAAAAGTCAGCATCTAAAGCTGATCTTAAAAAGTTGGAAGGCTTTCAAGCGAAGATTAGTGAAAATGATATTTTGTTAGAATTTTATAATAGCAGTTTACTAAAAAAGGAACAAGAGGTTCTAACCAAAAAGGGAGATTTTTCAGAAATTCAGGAAAGGCTTATTCGAGCTGGAAGTTCGATGTCTTTCGAGGAGATTCAGGAGTTCAAAAAAGTTCGGGCTAAGCTAAAGGAAGAAATCGTAATAAATAAAAATAAATTTAACGATATGCTTGAACTCGCGCCCTTTGCGATGCTCTCTTCACAAATATTTCAGGTTAAAAAACAACTTGAAATTGAAGAAAGACAGCAAAATTCCGCGTTGGTTAATAACCTTCTAAAGGAAAAATATCTGGAACTTAAAGATGCCTTTCGTAATAAACAAGGATTTGATCTTTTACAAGTGGATTCAGTTCTTACGGATATTCTAATATCACATGATGATTTGAATGATAAGTCAATATTAGACTTTACTAAGGAACAGCATAATAATTTTCTAGCTATTTATGATAATCTACATAATTCCTACACCAAACATTTAAAAAACCTGATTTCCGAATCAAAACGATTACAAAGCACTTATAGCATTACGCAACGGAAAATACAAGATGCAGAGAGTAAGGCTGATGATCCAGTAATTAAAACTTTAAAAGAAAGCTATGAATCTTTATCATCAGATATAAAGATATTAGAAGAATCAATTTTAGATATAAGAGTTAAAATAGGTATTGCTGATAAAGAAAATATAGCCTTAAAAAGGCAAATATCCGAGCAGTCTAAACATATTTCAGTCGAGGTTGCTGACAAAAACAAAGAGGAAAGTGCGTCTAGGTTAATAAGCCATTTAACGAAATTTATCTATCAGCTAAAGCAAAAAAAGAAAGCTTCTTTAGAGAAGAACATCAAGAAAGAACTTAATAGATTAATGCACAAAAGCGATTTTGTGGAAAATGTGGAGGTCAAGATTGAGGGAGACTTGATCGATATCGAACTTTATGACTACAGTCAATCGTTAATTTTAAAAGATAGTCTGTCAAAGGGAGAGCAGCAATTATATGCTACAGCTCTATTGAAAGCTCTTATTACCGAATCAAACATTCAATTTCCCGTATTTATAGATAGTCCTCTTCAAAAATTAGATAAGATGCACTCATCTAATATTATTAAGGACTTTTATCCTAGTGTATCATCCCAAGTGGTTATTTTTCCACTTCTTGAAAAAGAACTTAATGCCGAAGAGTATGAATTATTAATACCAAAAATAGGTAAAGCATTTTTAATAGGTCAAAAGACAACCAATCAATCAAACTTTAACGATATTTTTCCTGAAGATCTATTTAGTCAATACCATAAAATGAGTCAAGTACATGTTTACTAATATTAAGACTTCTAAAAATAATAAAGATATTGTGACTAATCTTACCCAGAAGCTAAATTTGGGTGCAGAAAACATAATCGCTAGATTGGCTTTTAGTTACTCATTATCTCGCGGTCGCCTTCTGGATTTATCCCAAATAAAAGATTCTTCAGGTAAAGAATATAATTCAAAGGTTCTATTCGGAAATTATATGGATACATATATTGCTTTAATATGTGTTCATTACAGGATACACAAATCTGATAAAGATATATCCAAGTATGTAAAATTGCATATAGATGATGGCTTAGAATTGATTAATAAGGAGATAATTAACAAGGACTCTGTAACTGGCCTTGAATTTTTGATGAATGAAGTGGAAAAGGGATTGGCTGTATAAAGGTTCAGATTTGAATTCTCGTATCCTAAACCAGTTCGAAAAAAGGGAGGGTAAAATAAGATGTTTATAGATGTCAAATATGGAAAATTTTTACAAGCGATAAACGGATTATTATGCAGATTTAAGCATATTTGTGTTTTCGTTTTATTAGGTGTTCATTATAACTTGTACAGATTCGATAAATATCTGGCGATACGTGAAGATGCATATTGATGACGGTATTAAAATTATCGCAAAGAGGTTCAATCAAAAGATAACAGGCACGGATTATATTAACCAGACGAAAAGGGATTAGTAACATTTGAAAATTAGCAACATGATTCAATCCCCGGACTTACGACCTTATCAGTTTGATGCTATTGGTAGCTGGCAAGCAAATGATTATCGCGGTTTATTAGAAATGGCTACTGGCACCGGAAAAACTATCACGGCACTTTCTTGCGCTCGGGTGTTGCTGAAAGAAAAGGGGCAGCTCGTTATCTTGGTATTGGTACCGACATTGGATCTATCTGTTCAGTGGGCATCGGAGGTAAGGCAGTGGTTTTCCAACAATATAATCCTAGCCAATAGCAAAACAAAGAATTGGTATAAAGAATGCTTGGAACTTTTAAATACAGACCGGCCGACCTTTACCATTATTTCTACTTATGCGACTTTTTTAACTACTAAATTCCAGCATCTCGTCGCAATTTTGCCTAACGAAACGCTATTGATTGGAGACGAAGTTCATAATTTCGGTACGTTAAAACATATTTCGCTTTATCCGCATCACATCCCTTTCCGGCTGGGCCTATCGGCAACGCCAGACCGCTATTTTGACGAGACAGGAAGTGCGGCATTGAATACTTATTTTAATGTTACGGAACAACCAACTTACCGATTCGGAATGAAAGAGGCGATAGCCGCTGGCTTTTTATGCGAATATTACTATTATCCCAAATTGGTGTCGCTGACCACAAGTGAATTGACCGAATATAAGGAGATATCTCAGAAATTGATGCGTTTTTTTGATACGAAGGCAGGGAAACTCATTGATAGCCCAGCGGTCACCGCTTTATTATTAAAAAGAAAAAGGATCATTCATCAGGCGGCTGGTAAATTGCCAGTATTTAAAGAGATAATGAAAACACTCGTTGAAGACTTTGATCTGTTGAAGTATTTGCTGGTGTATGTGCCTGAAGGGAACGACATCCAGATCGAAGAAGAGGACATCAAATTGATCGATCAGTATTCCGCTATTATCACCAGAGATTTCAAGCTCAGCCAACATCAGTATATTGGTGGGACTGCAAACCGAGAAAACATTTTGGATCAATTTGCCAAAGGGAAGATATCTGTACTTACGGCCATGAAGTGTCTGGACGAAGGCGTGGATGTCAGACGGGCGGAAATCGCTGTTTTTTGCTCTAGCACAGGTAACCCCAGGCAATTTATTCAGCGGCGCGGGCGCATTTTGCGTACCCATCCAGATAAAAAATTTGCTACGATCTACGATTTAGTGGTGGTACCGGAAATAACAGACCAATATTTTGAAGATACATTACAAATGGAAAAAAGTATATTGCAGGGTGAATTCAGGCGAGTGCATGAATTTGCCGGTTTAGCATTAAATAAATACCAAGCTTTAGCTTCGATCGATGATAAAGCTAAGGAGTTTGAAATCGATGTTTTTTCACCATTTTCCTAAAAAGAATGCAGAGTACAAAAAATAGCCATGTTAATGAAGAAGTCGAGCGACTGCTCGCAGATCTGAAAGAGCAAGATCATACGCAATATGTTATTGTTAACACGCTCCTCCAAGAAATGTATACAGATCCTAAGCTGGATATGCCAGAAGGAACTACGCGTGCTGTAGAAGATAAGATTTACCGCCTGATCGATGAACAGGCCAGATTCCATTAAATTCGTTCAGCGTGATCATTAAGTCTATTGAAATAAATAATTTTCTGTCTTACTACGGTAAAGCGGAATTTCGCTTTGATCGGGGTGCTACGATAATTATCGGGCAGAATAATTCCGGGAAATCTAAATTATTTGATGCTTACAACTGGGTGTTGTATGATGAAGCATTTAAAACCGAAGCAGAAAAATGGGAAACTACAAAGGAATGGGGTTCGGAACTAGGCAACCGCCTAGCTATGCAGAAGTGCAAGATCAACAATCATTTGGAGATCCTAGTAGAGCTGGAATTTGAAGACGAGGATGGTAATGTCTATTTGGTGACTCGCACACACAGGATTAGAAAACTTGCTGAAGATAGTTGGGACACGAGTCCCCTCACCAATCTACAAGTGACAAGAACCGAAGCTGGAACCCATAATCGGCAAGCCCTTGGCGGCGAAAATGCGAAGGAGGAATTAAAGAAATATTTTCCTAAAAACCTGTCAAGGTATTTTCTATTTCAAGGTGAAAATATCAGCAAGCTGATGCAATTAAACCAGCGCTCGGATTTTACCCGAGCGATTAGTGAACTATCAGGTATTAAATTTTTTGCGAAAGCGAAGATATATGCCCGTGACGTCTATGAAAGGGCGAAAGTTGCCTTTGAAGATAAGGTAGATGGAGAGGAATCTGTTCAGAAAGAAAAAGAACGTTTGTCTAAAGCGATCGATGCCCAACAGGACCAGATTAATGAAGTACAGGCGAAACAGGATAACGAGGTGAAAGAGCGTGACCAGATCGAGGCACTGCTGGATGAGAAATTGCGTGAGCTTTCTAAATATGAAGCTTGCGCAACGATTCTAGATGATTTAAAAAAATACGAACAGCAACGTGATCAAGCTATCATGCGAAAAAAGCAGTTATATGAACATAACCACAGTACGTTGATCTCTGAATGGATCTACGCCGGATCTGAGGAAGAGTTCAAATATTATCTTTCTATGTATAGAGACGCAAAGGATGATAAAAAAATTCCAGAACCAATCCGTCAAGACTTTATACAAGAAATGATTGAAGAGGAACTTTGTAAGGTATGCGGCACACATGCGCCCAAGGGCTCGGCAGCCTATGCGGCTATCCTGGAACACCTCAATGAAAAAGCACTTGATGCAGAGGTGGCGATTATTAACACGCTGAGCGACACGGCTGACAGCATGACAACGATGATCCGCAATGTCGGTAGTTCAGGCAATACTTTTCGGACGGAGCTGACCACCATTCAAGAAGAGATCAACCGGGCAAAGGGACTAATGGTCCAAAAAGAAGATGAACTGGATATAGTAATCGAAAATATTGCCGCCGAGCGTAATGAAAATATCACCCGCGAAGATATTGAAAAAGTAAACCTTGTAAAGGTCAAACAAGCCCGTGACCAGTTGCGTAGCGACTTGGAAAAGTCTAAAAGTAGAATTGCCCAGTACATCGGTAATCTAGAAATTCTGAATGATGCTTTTAAAGAATTGCAAGACGATTACGAAGGCCTGATTGATCAGTCGGCGAATGAGCTGGAAAAGAAACGTATGAAACTGGCTTTACAGATAAAGGGACACGTTGACCGGTTGCATGACAATTTTTTATCGAAGCTTATTTATGATATTGAAGCCGAAGCCAATAATTATTTTGCAAGTATGACGCAGGGAAGCGAAGCCCTGTCTGGCAAGGTTAAGGTAGATTACCTTGCACGTGAGGTTTATGTTATTGACGAGACAGGTACTCGCGTCTCCAATATCAATCAGGCTAATAAGGTTTCACTGCAGATCGCTTTCGTTGCGGCCGTTTTATCGGTCTCTAATAAGATCTGGGGTAGTTATTTTCCGTTCGTTGCCGATGCGCCGATCTCTGCTTTAGGCGGTAATAATAAGATTGGGGCGATCAAGACGATGATCAGCATCTTCCGGCAATCGATCATCATCTTGAAGGATGATGCCCGGACGGGCCACGAAGATAGCTTGCGGAATGATGAAGTTCGTCAACTGATCCAATACAACCCGCAGATCAAGCATGCGTATGAATTAAGTATAGACCGGAGTGCTGGGAAGGTGCTGGAACAGTTCACCACCGTATCCACTTTAAAATAAATATTATGGAAGATCAGCCTATAGACGATGGTTCGTTAATGAATATTGAACAGGATTATTATGAACGTTTGTTCAATAACCGTTTAACCCCCAGCCAGGGCGGTGAGAAACGAGAGAAAAAAAACTTCCCCTTCGAACACATGTGGGAGTTATTCGTTTATGCTGCTGTTTTAGGTTTCAAAAGAGGCAATCCTAAATCGTTGACAAAGCTGAATAAACCTTTCCGCTGGGGAAATATTGGCAGCCAGCATCGAAAAAACTTACTGGTACTAGCTGTAGCCAAAGCTGCGACATTCGAGATCTTGCAAGAAAAGGAGCGAATCAAGCAATTTATAGAAGAATATGCCAATGCCGGCTTATCTATCATTGATCAGGAACTTAAGAACAATCCGGCAGCCTATTCAGACTTGGAAACTTTTACGCTCAAGATACTACACGGATTGCCCAAAGCCTAAATTATGAATATCTTACAGGCCATATCTTTGAGTCGGTTTGTACGGTCCACTTGTTCTGCATAAGTCCATACAGCATAAGTAGCCAGCCAGTTTTTGTTGATACTTAACGAAGAACTGAGATAGATCGGGAGTTTTGTGGCAAAGTCATCGTTATCACCAGCCTTATTATCTTCATTGCCGAGCAGTGTTAGATTACCAATCTGATTTTTATAAGATTCCATTGCAGTGTCAAAAACTGAGGCGTTCGCAGCATGGGGGTATATATGCTCTATCGAGATATCATTGAAATCGTGTGTTTTCTCTTTACTGTTGGTAGGAATTCCGGTCGCTCCAGCGTTATACCAAGGATAAAAGTATTCGACAGTTAACAGGAAATACTTAACGGGTTTATTACTTTTTCCGCTACGGTAGTAGACCAGATCATCCAAATGATGACGGAACGTTTCATCGGAGACCATGGCCTGAAGTGGCTGTAATTTAGCAATCAGCCGGCTGGCTTTATAAGTGGCAGTGTTAAGCCTTAGATAAGCTGCTTCTTCATTGTAGATCGATAAAAGGTCACCTATATACATTTTGCCTACCGTCAGAAAACGGAAAACAAAGAGCTCCAGTACTTGGACGATCAGATTGAATTCTTTATGGTCCAGTAATTGGGCCGACAATAAAAACGGCAGACATTCGGCATGGTTAAGGCCCTTAATCAACAAGTAAAGTCGGTTCCGGTCCCAAAACTCAACTGGTTTTTTATTAGGATAACACCATTCCCCTTCATGGAGCTTGCGCAATAACAGAATGTCACTCTTCATCAGTTCCATGCGATCGACCACACTCTGAGCGTTGCTACGCTCCACTACAGTTAGTATATGCTCAGGTAGAAATTCTTTTTGTAATTCAACAAAAAAAGTGTTTGTGTCAACTGTCTTACCTGTGTAAGAACTGTAGATTGCCCGAAGGTAATGCCCGGTCTTTGTTGGATGATCGATTAGGATTTCGTCCCAAGATCGTTCTGCGATCTCCTGTAGATCCGGGAAATTCTCCAGTACGCGCAGCGTTTCAGCTCTGAGTAGATCTCCCTCGGTTAGGTTTTTGCCACGGTTATTAAGCACCTGAAATAGCTTAAACGCTGCTTTTGTATCTGAAGTAACCATTTTGAGTATGAAAAAATCATCCAGAAGGACTTTTTCCATCGTTTTTAAATTGCCTATATGATCGATCAGCTGGCCATTCCGTGTTAATTTATCGGTCATCTCAAAAATTCGATCGTAGCCATATTTCAACCGCTCGTGGGAATGAAGAGTTGCCACACTTTTTTTTTGGTCTTTCAATAATTTTGTAAAATAAGGTTTATCATGTTTTGACAACTCCAATACATTCACCTCATCGATTACACCATTTATTTCAAAAGGGAACCAAATAAATCTTTTTGTTAAGTCTTCTATTCTTTTTCGTAAGATGCCAGCTTCATTATTAAGGTGCATATCACCTTCGATCGTTTTCAACAACGCGTCGCAATTGCCAACGATCGCAGCAGCCAGCATGATAAACGTGGTGATCCGTTGTTGACCATCGACGATCTGTAACATTTTTTTATCAGTAGTGCCTAGCAACGTATCTGAGATACAAACGATCTGACCAAAAAAATGATGCTCGTTTCCGGTTGTCATTTTCCGCTGCTTGTAACATTTTTCCAGGTCACGCAGGAAATCCTCGATCTCCGGCTGTTCCCAGGAATAACTACGCTGATATATAGGTACGCGATATACAGGTTCGAACTGAAAAAAATTGCTAAGCGACGCATAGTCGGAATGTACTTCGATCGTATTACTCATGAGAAATCAAGGAGTTCTTTAAGGGTTACATCAAGACCTTTAGCTAGTTCTGCTAAGGTGGTGATATTGCAGTTGGCACTTCCGGTCTCCAACTTGCTGATCTTCGCCCGATCCACGTCACAGCGAAAAGAAACATCTTCCTGGCTAAGAGATTTTGATAGCCTTATTTGTAAAATTTGACTTCCTAGTTTTGTTAAAAATATGCTGTCCTTTTCCTTCATTTTTAAATTATGAGGAAAGTCAACTTTTTTTTCAACAACTATTGTGTTCGATCTGCCACAATTATTAAATTACTTCATATGCCATATCTCAGATGATGTATAAATTCTTAAATGTTTAATATCTTCGACCTATTTATTTAACCCTGATAATCCACCTAACGTATTTCCATTGTTACAATTTTATAGAAAAAAATTAAACTAGGAATGTAGTTGTTAACTTTTGGATTATCTATATTTGGCAACTAAAACGTTTTGGCAATAATCTATTTAGACTATCACTAAATACCTGTGTCAGAAAACCATCATGTTATATATTTCGATATATATAGTGGGATAAATAAATTTATTCATGAGTGACTATAATAGCCTTTCTGATTTAGAACTGGTAGACTTCCTGAGGTCAGGGGAGTCTGGTGCCTTTGTCGAACTCATGGAACGGTATAGTCTAATCCTGTATAAATATTCTTATGGTAAACTTGATGATAAAGATCTTGCAAAGGATATGGTCCAGTCACTTTTCTGTGATCTATGGGAAAAACGGGAGAGAATTAATGTGCCGGGAGAGTTCCGTCCATTTATTTTTACGATCATCAAGAACCGTTTGTGGAACCATTTCAAACATTGCAAAATGCAGCAGCGTCATATAGATGGGTTCCGGGATTACTTGCAAACTGCTGTTGATAATGCCGATCACCTGGTCAGGCATAACGAACTTTCTGATCTGATCGCCAAGGAAATTGCCACGCTTCCCGAATCAATGCGCGTAGTGATTGAACTGAGCAGGAACGAAAACCTCTCCAGAAAAGAAATTGCACTCAAATTAGACCTTCCACAGGAGACGGTGAAAAAGCGCATGACCCGCGCGCTGGAAATTCTTAGAAAAAGGCTGGGTCATTCGCTGATATTATTTCTTTAAATATCAGGCATTTACTCTTTGATGATTCATCTCGGGTACAATAACTTAACATTATTTTAACAAAAAATGTCCCCACAGGCAGGGCTCGGTTGTAGTGTTATTATAAAGCCACTATAATGAAAGACCTTAATCCAAACAGCCTGCTTCAAAAACTTCAGTCCGGTCAACTTAACCCGGAAGAGCACGCTATGGTTGAGGGTTATTTTATTTACGACAAAGAGCCGCTCGTGGGACTTTCTGAAGAGGAGTTGTCCCTCGGCGCGCGCGAAATAGTGGAGCATGTTAAAGATAAAGCGCTGAGAAAGTCGCCCACGCGTTTGTGGGCTAAGCTTGCCATTGCGGCTTCAGCCCTGATTACCATTGGAATTGCGGCCTATTTTTTCGAATACACGCCGGGAAGAAAAAATGAAGCAATAACAGTCTTTCAGAATGATGTTAACCCTGGCGGCAATCATGCTACGCTGACCCTCGCAAACGGCAAAAAAATAAATCTTTCAAATGCTAAAAATGGAATCCTTGCCAGAGAAGATGGTATAGAGATCACAAAAAGCGCTAATGGAATCAATTATAAGATTACAAACACCGGAAGTAAATCCGGGAACATCGAATACAATACGATTGAAACCCCAAGAGGGGGACAATTTCACATTGATTTGCCGGATGGCACTCAAGTAGAGCTTAACGCCGCCACACTTCTAAAACTCCCAACAACTTTCGCCTACTCCAATGTGCGAAAAGTTGAAATATTAAGCGGCGAGGCCTACTTTGAAGTTACAAAGGATGCAAAGCATCCTTTTATAGTCAAAACCAAAACCCAGGAAATCCAAGTTCTTGGAACCCATTTCAATGTAAGCGCGTACAGTGATGAGCCGCTTACCAAAACAACACTATTGGAAGGCTCCGTAAGAGTTGTTCCAGTCTCTCCGATTGCAGGAGTCGCTGCAAAAACTGGTGCTCAAATTCTGTCACCAGGACAACAATCCCTAAACGGAGACGGGTTAATCACCGTCTCTAATGTTAATGTTCAAAATGCTGTCGCATGGAAGAACGGTTATATGGTGCTCAGTGAAGGTTCGCTGCGTGACGTAATGACTGTTATTTCCAGGTGGTATGATGTGGATGTAGTTTATGAGTGTAATCCCGATCTTATTGAGATCGGTGGACGTATCAGACGTTCGGCAAAATTATCAAGGGTGCTGAAACTCTTGGGTAAAACAGGTAGTGTACATTTTAAAGTTGAAGGAAGGAGGGTAACCGTTATCGAATAAAAAAGATAGTTATACATGGTTACCTGGAAAAAAAGAAGCTGGCTCCGTTTGAGACCGGAACCAGCTGAAGTTCAGTTAGACCGCAACAATAAATTCGCAACAATCGATCAAACCGTGTGAATTGCTTTGCTTTATCGGCAAGTAGTCGCATATCAACTAAACCAAAAACAAATGTATAATTTTTACACCATAAAATGGTATAAGGCGCAACCCTATGCCAATAATTTCCTGCGGATTATGAAGCTAACCGTTATCATATTGATCGCTGCGTTTATGCAAGTAAGTGCGAATACGTATGGACAAATTACGCTTAAAGGAAAAAATATAAAGATAGAGACGGTCCTGGATGAAATAAGTAATCAGACAGGTTACTTTTTTATTTTCACTAAAGCTCAACTGAAAGCGGCGAAGCCGGTTACTGTTGACTTGAAAAATGTCTCTATTCAAAATGCACTGGATAATCTCTTTACAGGGCAGCCATTTTCCTATGATATTGATGGGAAAGACATCAATATCTATAAAAAATCATTCGTAGAATCATCCATTGAAGCTATCCAAGCTTATTTTGATAAGATAGACATTACAGGACGCGTTGTTAATGAAAAAGGTGAACCTTTAATAGGCGCAACAGTATCGATTAAAGGCACTACAATCTCTATGAAAACAAATAATGATGGTGATTTCTTTCTTTCCAATGTAGATGAGAGATCGAAAATTGTAATTTCTTTTATTGGATACGATTGGAGGGAATTTTCCGTATCTAAAAATCTTGGGAAATTAATACTAATTGAGAGCAGTTCGAAGCTCGAAGAAGTAAGCATTAATGCTGGATATTATCGAGTTTCAGAAAAAGAAAAAACTGGAAGTATTTCAAGGGTATCAAGTGAGACTATTAGTAAGCAGCCAATTAGTAACCCCTTGGCAAGTTTAATTGGCAGAATGGCCGGAGTAGTAATTACACAGCAATCCGGTTTGCCCGGCGGAGCATTCAGTGTCCAAATTAGAGGTAGGAACAGTATAGCTTCTGGGAATGACCCGCTGTACATTCTCAATGGCGTGCCTTTCAATTCTACATCACTTGCTACATCTTTAGGGGATTTAGTTTCAAGAGGCGCAAGTCCCTTGAACAGCATAAATCCGAATGATATTGAAAGTATAGAGGTTTTGAAAGATGCTGATGCAACCGCTATATATGGATCTCGGGGTGCCAATGGAGTAGTTCTAATTACAACAAAAAAGGGAATTTCAGGAAGTACTAATTTGGACGTTAATTATTATAGGGGAATAGGTTCCGTAGCTCATTTTATGAGTTTGCTAAATACCGAGGAATTTTTAACAATGAGAAAGGAGGCTTTTGCAAACGATAATCGAGTGCCAACGGTCGCGAATGCTCCTGATCAATTAATATGGGATAAAAACAGAAACATAGATTGGCAAAAGGAGTTTATTGGTGGTACGGTAAATACCAATAATCTTCAAGCGTCGCTTTCGGGTGGCACTTCAGCAACCACCTTTTTACTAAACGGAGGTTATTTTAGTGAAGGAACTGTATTTCCAGGAGATTTTGGAGAGAAAAAAGGGAATGCATCAATTAATTTAAATCATCAATCTATAGACAAGAAATTAAATATTAATTTTTCTTCCCAATATTCATATATAGATGATAAATTGAGCAGTAGTGATGTAACTAACTTGTCTTTAACACTTGCACCTAATAGGCCAAATTTGTTTAATCAAGATGGAAGCCTTAATATATTATCAATAGGTGGAAATCCTTATTTAGATTTGTATCGAAAATACAATGCTACTACAAAAAACCTATCTAGTAATATACTAATATCATATAAACTTATAAATGGGCTTGAGTTTAAAATCTCTGGAGGCTATAATGATGTACTTCGATCGGAAATAAGAACTATACCATCGACTACGATAAGTCCAACATCTACTACTTTGCCCTCTTCAAGTTTTGGTACTTCTAAAATAAATACTTGGATTACTGAACCCCAAATAAATTTCAGTAGGAAGGTTGGTGAAGGAAATTTGAGCGCATTGATCGGAGGTACGTTACAGGAAAGTATAAGGGCTGACCAAGTTATAGACGCAGGGGGCTATACAAATGATATAATGTTAGAGAATATTCAGGCCGCAGCTTCATTGAGTATTTTAAGTAACACCCACTCGCAATATTTATATAGTGCATTATTTGGCAGGTTGAATTATAATTTGTTACAGAAATACATTTTAAATTTCACTATGCGTAGAGATGGCTCTAGCCGTTTTGGACCTGGCAAGCAGTTTGCAAACTTTTCATCACTCGGGATGGCTTATGTTTTTTCACAAGAAAATTTTATAAGTGAAAACTTTTCGTTTTTAACTTTTGGCAAGTTGCGTGCTAGCTATGGTTCATCAGGCAATGATCAGATTGGGGATTATCAATACTTAGAATTATGGAATCCAACGACGTTCCCCTACGGTGGGGTTTCTGGGCTAGTAATTAATAGAATAGCTAATGATGATTACGCCTGGGAAGTTAATCGTAAATTAGAAATAGGTCTTGACCTTGGGTTAATAAATAATAGAATTACCACTACAATTGGCTATTACAGTAACCGTTCAACAAATCAGCTCGTTGGTTACTCGTTACCTTCAAGTACTGGAGCTTTCAGTGTACAGAGTAATCTCCCAGCTTTAGTTCAAAATAAAGGTTTTGAAATGGAGCTAAATACACTAAACATTAATAAAAGAAATTTTAAATGGGAAACTTCTTTTAATATTACTTTTCCTAAAAACACACTTTTAGATTTCCCAGATATTGAATCTTCAGGATACGGTAATCTATATACCGTTGGAAAATCATTATCGACGGTGAAAAAATTCCATTCTTTAGGAGTAGATCCAACCACTGGTTTATTAATATTTGAGGATCTAGATGGAGATGGTACTGGCAGGTCGTATCCTGGAGATTTGCAGTCACGAATTGATTTAAATCCTAAATTTTATGGCGGTTTAAATAATACATTAAAATACAGGGGTCTTCAATTGGATGTCTTTGCTCAATTTGTTAAACAATTAGGTTATAGCTATAGAATAAGTTTTGGTGTTCCAGGTACTACGGTTAATCAAGCTAAGGATGTGCTAAACAGGTGGCAAAAGCCTGGTGATCTTACTAGTATTCAGAAATTCACGACACAGGCAGGAAGACCTGCTTATACTGCATTTATAACTGATGGCGATCATTATTTTACTGATGCTTCATTTATAAGGGTTAAGAATATAATGTTATCGTATTACATACCGACATCCATGTCAACTAAAATTGGACTAAAAAAAACCAAAGTATATTTTCAAGCACAAAATGCTTTTACCATCACCAACTACATCGGTTTAGACCCAGAAAATCAAAACAATAAAAGTGTTCCACCATTAAGAGTGTATGCTTTTGGTATAAATTTCTCACTTTAATCTAATTTCATGAACTACAGAAGTATAAAACAGAATCAACGATTTTCATTAATATTTTGCGTTGCAATAGTTATAACACTATTAACTAGTGCGTGTAAAAAATTTATTGAAATTGATCTTCCTAAAAATCAACAGCTCACTAACAATGTTTTTTCCTCCGATAAGTCTGCAACTTCAGCTGTAGTTGGAATATATAGCCAGATGATAACAGGGAATGGTGAGGGATTTGCCAGTGGTGGACCTAGCAGCCTAACCTCCCTTACCTCATTGTCTTCAGATGATCTTATCAGCCATGCATTGAATGACGAGTTTTTCTTAAATTCCTTGAATTCTAATAATAGTAAAATTTCTTACTATTTATGGGCAGAACCTTATCAATATGTTTATAGCGCAAACCTAATTCTCGAAAGTCTTGAGAAATATTCTACGGTATCAGAAGCATTGAAAAAGCAATTGACAGGAGAAGCAAAATTTATTAGAGCATTTATATATTTTAATTTGGTTAACATGTATGGTCCGGTTCCACTTCATAGTACTACGGACTATAAGATTAATTCAAAGGTTTCTCGATCCCCGATAAACCAAGTCTATGATTTAATTATTTCGGATTTGTTAGATGCAGAAATTTTACTTTCTAACGATTATTCATATTCGTCGAATGAACGAACCAGGCCAAATAAGTGGGCTGCGAAAGCCTTATTGGCTAGGGTATATTTATATACTAAGGACTATGTTAAAGCTGAACAAAAATCTAGTGAGGTAATATCCAATTCATTATTCTCTTTAACTAATAATTTGCAAGAAGTCTTTTTGAAGAATAGTTCAGAAGCGATATGGCAGCTAAAACCTGTAAATCCAGCTTACAATACCTGGGAAGGATTTTATATGAAGTTGACAGTCTCACCGGTTTTGACACAATCAAGTTCATTAAGTCCAAATTTAATCAAAAGTTTCTCAAAAGATGATAGAAGAAAGTTCTTTTGGATTGACAGTTTAATGGAAGGTTCTGATAAATTCTATTTTCCGAAGAAATACAATGTTAAAGGCGGAAATAGTGAGACTTTAACGGAATATTCAATGGTTTTAAGGTTAGCCGAACTGTATCTGATCAGATCTGAATCAAGACTAAAGGTAGGAAACAATGTTGACGCAAAAGTTGATTTAGAGTTAATTCGCAAACGTGCCGGCTTAGACCAGTTAAACAGAGAAATCACTATCAGTGATATTGTTGAGCAACGGAGACTTGAATTCTTTACAGAATGGGGCCATCGTTGGTTTGATATAAAAAGATTAGAATTGACAGATCAAACTTTAAGTCAAACTAAAAGCCCAAATTGGACTTCAGATGATTCTCTGTATCCTATTCCCTTAAGCGAAATTAATTCTAACCCTAATATTACGCAGAATAATGGTTATTAGTTTCATAGAAGTGCTTAATGTCACTTTCGGTAAGTACGGTTGTAAATGTATTTTAATCTTATCCTTTTTATTGAATACATACATAACAAAGGCCAGTAACGTTAAGTATAATCAGATTGATTCTACAGTTCGTATTTCAGGGCATATAACCAAAGACTCTGACCCAATAGACAGCATTCGTGTGATTTATAAGCATGAGTATCTATTTGGGGTTATTGACAAAAATACAAGTGTCTATACCGTATATCCTACTAATACTGGAAATTTCACCATAAACTTGAAATCTTCTAAGGAACTAGGTAAGATCTCTCAAATGGTCTTTTATTTTCACGATGACCATGTTATTGCAGAGGAATACTTAGTAAGGTATGATGATAATATTGATATGTCAGTCAGTAGACATGGTGATAATGTGAATTTAGTTTTTGATGGATTTGGTAAAGATAAATATACGTGCCGTCGTGAAGTTGAATTGATATACGCAACTTTACTTGATCAGTATATAAAAATATACTCCTCTCGGATTATGAAAGAGCCTCTATTAATTGATTCATTAAATAGGATATGGAGCAAAGCCCTCACATTCCCTATTGATGATTTCAAAAATAAAATTAGTGAACACGAGTTAAATGTATTAAGAGCCGATGCGTTAGCGAAATATCCCATACCTAAAAGGGGCTTAATTTCAATAGCATATAATTCTACTTCATCGACTCATGAGAGAAAAATTATTGCACAATCGTTTTTGTCAGACTTTAGCCTTAAACCTAGTTTTGATGACAGTATATATAGTTTGAGTTATAAAAGCCTCGAGAACATGTTTATGAATCTTCAAGATTATATTGTATACAGTAGAGGGAATATCGAATTTTCAATTTCTGATGTTTTTAACTTAATTAAATCTAACTTTTCAGGTGATCTAAGAGAAAGATTGTATCTACAATTGTTAATAAATCCTAAATATAAAAGATTCGGTAGGAAAGAATCTTCTATGGATTATGAATTATGTTTAAAGGAAGCATATGATAATTCAAGAAATTTGATAATAAAAAATGAATTTCTCCAGCGATTGTCCACAGTATTAAAGGGTCAAGATGCCTATAACTTTTCACTTCCTAATACAAATGGTGATACAGTTAAGCTATCAGATTTCAAAGGTAAGGTTGTAATTTTAGATATATGGTATACAGGATGTATCCCTTGCAGGGAGTTTTCTCAACGTATGGAAAAGGAAGTTTATCCCAAGTTCAGGAAGAATTCAGATTTTTCGGTTATTAGTGTTTCAATTGATAAAACAAAGGTCGAATGGCTTAAAAGTGTAAAAGCCGGACTTTATACTTCAGGTGAGAATATTAACTTATATACAGATGGACTACAAAGTTATCATCCATTATTAAAAAAGTATGGTGTGATGGCGTTACCTTTTTTGTTGATGATTGATAAAAAAGGAAGGATTTACTCTAGATTAAATAACTTAATGTCTTCGTCGGATATAGATATTCTTATTTCAGCTGCGTTGAAACATATATAAATTTATAAATAACTGTATCATATATAGCGTAAATAAAGTTATTATAAACCTTGAAGTTCGATATTTTTTTATGTCCAAGCTTTGGTAAATATATACTGTAATTATACGAACCATTACTTAATGCGTAGACATCAATTACAAAATTCTCACTAAACATTTGCTTGTTTTCATTATCCGCTCTTAATTTTGATAGTACAAAGAGTTGATTGTTATAAATACTTCCTTGGGAGTTCACTCCCAAGGGAGGGCTATCAAATTTTGTAGTTTTCAGGCTACTGATATAATGTAGAGATAGTTTAACCTTACTTATTGTGTCTACTGTATGACCATCTAATATTAGATTTAAATTCGTATCAAGTACGGAAAATGTATTTCTATAATAGTACAAATAGACAATTTTCTGAGTTTTTTCGTCAAATATTAAAGCGCCATCAGTACTAAAGTAGCCGTCCCCTTGTGCCATAAGGATATTCTTTTTAATCCCGGTACTGTCATTATTAAACTTGACTTTCATAAGAATATTCTGCTTTAATTTTGTATCTGGCGTACGAAAAACTACAGATGTTGGTGATATTACAATTGGTTTGTCAAATCTCCTGTTTCCTATTTCTATCCTTTTGGGTTCTAAATTTGGGAATTTCCCATAATAATTTATGGGGGTTACCCCCTCGGTTATATAATAATTTGGATATTCAACTCTTACCTTCATCGATTGCCAAGCAATCTTTTCTCTAGTGATAATTTTAATATTTTGACTAACCGTATCTTTTAATTCTAGGTTACTTTTTAATAGATATGTAGGAGCTTCAGAATTTCCAAAAAAAACAGTGTCATTAGTAATTCCAGCAATATAGAATGAAGTATATTTTAAATCTATCTTATTTGCTTGCGTAGCGATAGGAATTCTATATATTCGAAGAAACCCGTTATTAATATTTCTTCTAAATTGTTCAGCTTTCCATAGATAATAATTAACACCAAAACTTAAAAGTGTACACGCTAAAATTAGGAATATGGTTTTTCTCATTTAATTTCAATATTGTATGAAGTGTCCTCGTAATTGTTATTGTTATAAGAAGGGAGCAAAAGGAATTAGTCCTTCTCCTCCCTTCATTTCTTAAAGATCTCTCGAATAAATAAATGCATCCGAAACAGGTGTAGTACAAATTGTACTAGGAGTACCTGGAGTTAAATAAAGAATTGTTGACTCAGAAACTGCACAGAATGTTTCTTTCTCAACATTACTACAAGTCAATTGCTGACATGCTTGAGGTGAAGTTAATTGTTGGTAACGGGTCGCATTTGTTACTTTGGTAGTTTTGGTAGCAAATGCTCCGCCTATAGCAACTGTTGCTAGAATTGCGGAAAAAATTAATCTTTTCATGTTATTTAATTTGATTTTTAGTGCTTACTCTTTCATAGGTTTTCGGCGTTCCCTAATTCTTGTGGCCTGAGAATATTTTGAAAGCTTATTTTATAGCTTTTTTTCCAATGATTGTAGTTTTCATAATAATTCCGGCTAGAGCCATTATTACAAAAACTATATTAAATATTAAGTGCGTCTTCCATCCCATTTCTTCCAAAATCCCTCCGCAACTACATGGTATATTTTCACTGTAGTTTAGTATTATAAATATATATATTGTAAAAACCACCATTAAAGTATAGAACGCATATAGCCCTATTAAGGTCACTCTAGGAATTAATAATAAGAGAGCAATTATTAATTCCACAATAGGTATAAACCATGCTATAATGTCGGAAAAGGGGAACAATATTGGTGAGAGACCAAGCTGGACTTGAAATTTCTCGTAGTCAACTAGTTTATTAACAGCAGCATACAAAAATAAAAGTATGCCCAGACTACAAATTATATTTACTGAAATTTCCTTTATACGAACTAGAGTTAATGTTTTAGCATTTTGCGATTTTATCATATTATTTTCATTTGTATGTGATTATAATCTCCGGTGTTATTATGGTTTGTAAACAAAATCATCATATATTGGTAATAAACATAATATTCCTGTGGAAAGTAAGTAAAGAGTACTCGACGAACTATGTCCGCAATACATTTCCGATTCAATATTAGAGCAAGTTATTTGCGAACATTGTAAAAGGGGGGTTGTATATTGTTCATAACGAATTTGATTATTTGTATTAGTTGTTTTATTTGTAAATGCTCCTGCTACAGCAACTATTGCTAAAAGTGAGGACTGTAAGATTGTTCTATTCATCTTAACAATTTTAATATCTATTGAAGTCTGGTTATATTTCTCTTTGTTTTGTTAAGACTAAGATATGGGTGATATTCCTGAAAGGTGTAGAACAATTGTTGCTAATTGCGGAGCAATTGTTCTTATTTTCAGAACAATTGCTCTATGTTTGGAAATTTAAACTGGACGGGTTTATATTGATGGAGAGGTCTATATCAGGCAATCTTAATTAAACGCTTTTTATAAATCCTAGGTGCTCTTGATTAGTTAGCCAGTGGAACACAATTTCTTCGGCCTGAATACACTGTTTAATAGTTATATTGGAACGTCAAACAATAAACGCGTATTTTCCTCCTATAATTTCCGTATATAACCATTAGGTTATTTAGTTGTATGTTGTTTGTGATTTTTGGGATATTTTATAAAAAGAATAGAAATAGTGCGATTCTGGTGCTGCTATCCTGCTTTTTTTATTTAAAAAGTTTAGTGTAAAGCAAGATTTATTTATTACGTTTGTTTTAATCAACCCTAAATAGTATAAGTACACTCATTGTTTTTGTGATTACACATTTGAACTGACTAACCGTATTATACATAATCCCTATTGTGATATATACACTTAAAGAAAGATGCTCCAACTCCAACTGTAATTACTAGCAAGTGCTTCGTGCTATCAACGCATCAAACTGGCATGAAATGGTAAACCAAATTCTGTATGATTTTCTTTTCGGGTGTAAGATCCTTCCGGAAGAACTTAAAAATGAAAGTGAGCGGCAGAGGCTCGTGGACTTCTTAGAGTCACAAATTGAAAGAATCCCGTATGGGCATAAGATTTTACTTTCTGCGCGCGGGCATACGCCTGAACGCATATACTTTGTTGAAAACGGCTGCGCCCGTGCTTACATTTATGACGATGTAAACGAAAAGGAAAAAACGGATTTTATCTGGCTTAAAACATCTTTAATGGCTGATGCGACAAGTTTCTTGTTGCAAACAAAGTCCAGCTACTATATTGAGGTTGTTACGCCGGGTACAGTTTTGGTTTCTTTAACCTATGCGCAGGTTGATCTGTTGCTGCAATCCTTTCCGTATGCGAAAGTTTTTGTGGACTATTTACTGGAAAGTAATAAGGTACATAGCAGTAAATATTTTCTTGACCATTATCCTAATGCTTCGGATCGGTTAGATGCACTTCAGGCTGCGATGCCGCCTGTTAAAGGTTATGTTACCAATGAAATGATGGCTTCTTTCCTGGGCATTACGACCCAGCATTTAAACAGGCTGCTTCGTGGGGGATAAGGTTAGCTATACCGGTTAATGAGGATTATTATCATCCAAAGTATGGTGACTAACTATTTATTATTATGAAAATTAAATTATGGGAAGTTTTGAAATTTTGGTATTTGGCAGGATGCTGCTGGCAGAGCCAAGGGTAAATGGGTCATTTAATATCTTTTTTGACGGGAAAAATATATGCAATGTTACGCCTTATGGTGAGGATGATAAACCTGACGAGCCTAAAGCCTGGCTTAGTGAAGAATTTTATATCAATACAGAGGTTTGTGATGAGATAGGGCGGCAGATAGAGGCGTATTATGAACAGTTTCCTAATGAACATGATTAGCTGCTACTGTTCACTTTCGGACGATCATTGTCCAATAGCGAACATAAGTAATTCAGGTTGCAGCACTATATCAATTTGAAGAACATTTAAAGTAACTCCGTATCATTGGTACACTTTTAGCTTTTAACAGAATCTTAATATATAAAATCTATGTTTAGATACCAGTTTAAAATTGCGTTTAGAAACATATTACGACATAGAATATCTTCCTTCATAAACATTGCTGGAATGGGCATTGGTTTAGCAGCAACGGTATTGCTGTATTTGTATATAAGTTCTGAGGAAAATCATGATAGGCATTTCAGAAACTCTACTAATGTCTATCAAGTTATGCTCAATACAATAGCAAAGGACAATAGTATTGTAAGTACAATTAAAGAAACGCCAAATGTACTTTCCTCGGCGCTTCTACAGGAGGTACCTGAGATACAGGCTGCCGCCCGCATTACAAAAGTGGTCCCTAGATTGGTTAAAGCAAAAAATAACAGCTACAAGATAAACGGAAGAGCTGCTGATGCTAATATCTTTGAAGTCCTGAAATATGAATTTCTCAGAGGAAATGCTCAAATTGCATTACGGCCTGGTAATATAGTTTTGACGGAAAGTACAGCTAGAAGATTGTTTGGAACCATCGATGTCATTAATCAAGATGTAAAGTATGAAAATCAGGTTAATCTGAAAGTATCAGGTGTAATTAAAGATTTACCGAAAAACGTAACCTATGATTTCGGCTGTCTGATATCCTGGAAGGAATATGAAACCTTAAATGACTGGGTCCAACCACCCAATTGGGAAAATAAGTTTTTCTACACTTTGCTTACGCTTAGAAGTCACGCAAACTTAGACGCTATTAACAAAAAGCTTGGCAGTTTCGTGGCTAATCACGGAGGCGTAACCCAATTTAACTATTCTATATTTATTTATCCACTTACAAAACTTTACTTACATGGAGAATTTTTGAATGGGAAGCCATCAGGAGGTAGAATAAGCCAGCTTCAAATCTTCATATCACTTGCTTTGGGGATATTATGTATTGCATGTATCAATTTCATTAACCTGTCCACTGCCCGGTCACAAAAACGTGCAAAGGAAATAGGGATCAAAAAAACATTGGGTGCAAGCCAAACGGATTTAAAGATTCAATTTTTGTCAGAGTTCCTGATATTGACGGTTTTAAGTTTCTTTTTTGGCTTACTGACCGTAGAATTGAGCTTGCCCTGGTTTAATTCTATGTTAGATATGAGATTAACAATTGATTATTTAGACTTCTCAAACTGGACTTTATTTCTTGTTCTTATTGGAGTAACTACATTATTTGCCGGAGGTTACCCTGCCTTTGTACTGGCGTCAATGGATGCTGTAAAGAGCTTAAAGGGACGCGCACCACATGGAACTTTCGCATTATCCATCCGTAAAACATTAGTTATCATACAATTTTGTTTTTCATTTGTTGTGATTGTTGCAACCATCATCATCTATCAGCAATTAGATTTTCTAAAGAATAAACGTTTGGGTTATGAGGTTTCTTATTTAATACAAATGCCTCATGAGGGAAATCTTTATGCTAAATTCGATCTTCTGAAAGACCGTCTTTTAGCATCTGGAGCAGTAAAATCCCTATGCCAATCTTCTGGAAGTGTTGCAGTCGAAAATAACAAAACTGTTAAGCCCGAATGGGATGATATGGACGAAAGCGACAAAAGCATTGCTTTTGATCAGATTTACACGACATATGATTTTGTGAAAACCACAGGAATAAAAATGAGCATAGGTCATGATTTTTCTAAAGACAAATCCTCTGATCAAAATGGTCTCCTTCTAAACAAGACCGCAGTGAAGAGAATGCAGCTACTGAATCCTATCGGCAAAAAAGTCAGATTGAATGGTGAGTTAAAACAGGTGATAGGTGTGTTCGAAGATATAGTATGGGGGTATCCCGCTTTACAGATCAAGCCAATGATTGTTTCATTTAATGCGGAAAATAGCGACTTTATTACCATGAGATTAACCAGCACAAATGACTTAAATGCGAACCTTGAAAAGATTACCTCGATCACTGAAGAGATAAATCCTGACTTCCCGGTAGATATTACATTTGTAGATAAACTTGTTCAAGGTAAATATAAAGATGAACAAACGATGGCCTCAATCGCAAATTTATTTGGAGGGTTTTCTGTATTTCTTTCTTGTCTGGGATTGTTCGCCCTTTCAGCTTTCAGCGCAGAACTTCGAACAAAAGAAATCGGGATCCGCAAGGTACTGGGAGCAAACTTAGTTAACATGATCGCCTTACTTTCACTGGATTTTTTAAAAACGGTATTGATCGCAATGGTGATTGCAGTTATTCCGTCATATTTTATAATGAGCCGCTGGCTAAATAAGTTTGATTACCATATTACAATACAACCTGCCATATTCATCATTTCAGGCATGGGAATATTGCTTATCGCTTTTCTAACTGTAGCCTGGCATTCTTTCGTAGCCGCTAATAAGAATCCTGTCGAAACGCTCAAATACGAATCATGAGTGGGGGTTTCAATAAAGTCTGAAAAATTCGTATATTGGCTAAAGTAATCCACAGGCGGCATACGGTTTTGTATTCCCTTTGTCCAGCTTCAAATTTCATCAGGATGATGTTCGGATTCTGGATTTCTTAATTGGTATTGAATGTCAGTTCAGGTTAAAAACACCTAATAAGTGTTCGACTGTTGTTCGACTCCGCTTCTGCTCGGCTTCGGCTTTTGTTGCAGTCCGCTTGCGGTCTTGTTCGGGTCTGCTTCGGGTCTTGTTCTGCTTTTGCCCTTTTAGATACGATTCAGAGCAATAAGTGATTTCTGTTTATTTGCAAACTATTGTAGTGCCCGGCCAGGCATTCTGGATGCCCGCTCAATTGTCGGATCAGTGGTAGTTGTGTTTATGGTATGGCTGTTAAAGTAAAATTTCCCTATAGGGCAAAGTCAAATAAAAGTTAAAAAGGGTAATATGGGTTAGCCTGGCTTCGGGTCGGGTTCGACTCGGGTTCGTCTCTGGTTGCTGTCTCCTTCGTGTCTACCTCGTGTCTCATTCGTGTCTGGTTCGGCTATTGCCGAACCAGACACGAATTCGGATGGTATTTCAGTGCTGTTTATTTGCAAGCTATTGTAGTGCTTGGGTAAGGCTTCTGTATGCCCGATCGCCATAGAATCGCGGTCGATTTAGTTCAGCGTATTGGCAGTTTTGTGCATTAGTCAAGGTTTTCCGGTGCAAATATATATGATTCTTTATTGTATTGGGCTATTTTAAGCCGTTTGGCTGACGATCTCAAGATGTAGCTGGGGATTTTTATGTGCTTAAAAGTCCTTATTTGTGTGATGAAAGTTGATATGTAATTTCGTTTAACAGGATAATTGGATGGAGTATATCGTTAAGATAGAAATACCACTACTGGCCGGTTATGGTTTTCCTGTGTGATATGTTAATCTTCGAGTTGTTTAGCAGTGGCTTTCGGTTCGTGCAAATTGCGGTGAATACCACCCCAATCAGACATCACTTTCAGCATAGGCATCATCGTATGGCCAAGTTCTGTAAGCATGTACTCCACACGCGGTGGAACTTCTGCATATACGACCCGACGTACGATGCCGTCCTGTTCCAGTTCACGCAACTGCGCCGCCAGCATTCGTTCAGAAATACCTTCAATAGATTTTCTTAATTCGCCGTAACGCATAATGCCGGCTGCCAGCCTGCACAAAATGGCAGGCTTCCATCTGCCGCCAATTACCCCTAAGGTTATTGCCATGTTACATTCGTTCATAATGCTTTTTTCGTTCAAAGCGTTGGTTGAGTTCTCTTTTCTCATTACTTACTAATTTGTTAGTACCTAACTATTTGCTGCCCGTCTGCAAATGTAGAATAATGGGTCTAGCTTTGTGTCATATTAGAAAAACAAAAGAAAATCGTTATGAAAAAATTAGCAAATAAAATAGCATTAGTAACCGGTGGTAGTCGTGGAATAGGTGCAGCAACCGTTCGTCGTTTAGCTTCTGATGGTGCGCTCGTAGCCTTTACCTATACCAATTCGGCAGAGACGGCCGAAGCCATAGTCAACGAAATTAATGCAGCTGATGGTCGCGCGATCGCTATTAGGGCAGACAGTTCAAAATCTGCCGATATCATCCATGCGGTAAACAAAACTGTCGCCGAATTTGGCGGCCTTGATATTTTGGTAAATAACGCAGGTATCTATATCGGAAAAGATTTCCAGGAGCATACCATTGAAGAATACGACCAGTTAATGGATGTAAATGTAAAGGCGGTTTATGTAGCTGCGTTAGAAGCGGTAAAACATTTGAAAGCGGGCGGCCGCATCATCACCATAGGCAGTAATATGGCTGACAATGCCATAGGGCCGCAAACTACCTTGTACACCATGAGTAAATCGGCATTGCAAGGTTTTACCCGTGGCCTGGCCCGCGATCTTGGTCCAAAAGGGATTACCGTGACGCTGGTACAGCCCGGCCCAACACACACAGATATGAATCCCGATAATACCGAACAGGCCGGATATTTGCGTAGCCGTATGGCACTGCCCAACTATGGCAGTGTGGAAGATGTTGCGGGCCTGGTATCATTCCTGGCAAGCGACGAGGGCAAGCAGATCACCGGATCGTGGGTTACCGTTGATGGCGGGCTGAACGCTTAACTGCCATTCCCTTCTAAAACCAAAAGGCCTCCAAAATCAATAATTGAAGGCCTTTTGGTTTCTTGTGAACTGTTGAAATTCGAACCTGATCTATTAATTCATAATGAAACTTAATTGTGCTCATTTTATTTATGATCAAAAACCATACCTACCACCCGAAACGGAAATTGCCTTAGGTGTAACAAAGTAACATTCGGGCGCGCGAAGATCTTCTTAAGCGCTGATTTCCAGCTTATATCCTTTGCTTCGTACAACAACAATGTTGATGTTTGGATCGAGTTCCAGTTTTTTTCTAAGTTTTGATATGAACATGTCCAGGCTGCGGCCGACAATAACACCTTCATCTTCCCAGATCTCTTTTTGAAGCCTGCTTCTCTCAATAGTCTCGTTGGGAGACAATGCGAAAATGAGCAATACACGGGTTTCTGTTCCGGTCAGGTCTATTGTCTCCCCATTTATGATGAGCTTTCGATTCTTCGCGTCGAACAACACGGTGCCTAAAGTGAACAAGCTGTCATGCTGAACTTCAGGTACGCCTCTCCGCGGCTTAACGGATCTGAAAAGAAGAAAACCAACAACCGCTAAAAGGGGCAGGCTACCCAAAAGATATCCATTCTTCACTGTATTTAAGCCCAATGGTTTAAATTTAACGTTGATTATGTAACATGCTGTAGGCTGCTTTCTTCCTGAACAGGCTACAATATCATCTTTTCTATTCTTTGAGATAGCGTATCCATAAACTACGCCGGCGTTGCCACAGTTAAGAACATTAACCACATAATTAGGTGTAAGCGGATCTTTGGCCAACAAACGCCGGGTCGTATTTACCAGGGAGTCCGGTTGAAAAGTAAGTTCATTCTCAAACTTGATCTGGTATTCATTTTCTGCTATCTTTTCTACCGGGAGTACCCTTGATGTACTATCGCCCGACTGTAAGAGCAGTTCATGTCCGATCCTGCGGAGCAGAACTTCCCGCCTGGCGATATCGAAGTTATCGTCACTTCCATCCATACTGAAAGCCACGCAGATTACAGAGATCAACACAAGTGGTATCAATCCGAACAGGTACTTGCGTTTTCCGAAGATGAGATTTTGGATAACAGGCATGATGTCAAGTTTTTATTTACAAAGTTTACATTTTTATTTACAATTCTGATCCCTCTGACGGAAAAATATCAAAGTAATTTTACTGAATCAATTTTGATAGGATATGAAAAATAATAAAAGCGTTTTTTACAGCCTGCTGATCATACTGGCAGTAGTTTATTCTCCCGTACAGGCCCAACAAAAAAAAGGTCCTCCGGATGTCGTTTATCAGCTCGATGTTAAAAAAAGCAAGCTGCTTTGGATAGCTCCTAAAAACAGGCATAAGGGTTTTATATTATTTAATTCGGGATCTATTAGCCACTTTATTAACGGCAGGCCAACACACGGTTCTTTCCGTATTAATATGAACATTATGAGGAGTACCGACGAAACTTCAGTTGCCAAAAGGAAAGAGGTTGACGATAAGCTGAGAAGCGAAAGCTTTTTTGCGGTTTCAAAATACCCTGTTGCCATCATGGTAGTTAACAAGATGCTGCCGAAACCTGATGGAATAACCTATAACGTTTATGGTGAACTGACGATTAAAGACGTAACCAGACCCATTGAATTTACAACGATCATGAAGCAGAACGGCAGTACGATTACAGCAACGGCAAACATGAACATTAGCCGCTCAAATTGGAATATCAGTCATCAATCGGAGTCTAAATCCTGGAACCTCTTTGGCCGCCTGCAAGACGAGCTGATTGCCAATGATATCCCAGTGAGTCTGGAACTGGTGTTTACTAAGAAATAATTAAGATCGTAAAAAAGAAAAATGATGAGATACGCCCATATATATAGTTTGTTGCTGATGTCCGTTCTTTGTACCTCCTGCAGAGGACAAAATAAAACGGAGCTGCCAAAAGCAGATGCCGGGTTCGAAAACAAAGCGTTAACGACCACTCAGGGACCTAAAACGATTACCCGAAATATCATTCAAGATAAAAAGAGCAACATTTGGATTGCTGCATTTGATGGTATTTTTCGGTACGATGGAAAATCTTTTACTCATATCACCAGTAAAGTAAGTTCGGCACGTTTCTTTTCTATTTTAGAAGATAGAAAGGGCAACTTATGGTTCGGCTCTATTGGCTCAGGTGTTTTTTATTACGATGGGAAATCCTTTCAAAATTTCACAACCAGGGATGGATTGCTCAATAATGATGTTGGAAGTATTTATGAAGATAAAAAAGGCAACATCTGGTTCGGCGTTTTTGGAGGAGCAAGCCGTTACGATGGGACATCATTTCGGAATTATATCATAAATGGAGATGCGATGAATGAAGATCGGACCGGGAAAACTTTTACGAATAGACCACCTTATGAAGTTAATTCTATTATTGAAGACAAAACAGGCAGGTTTTGGTTTGGCACAAGGGGCAATACCTTCGTATATGACGGAAAAACATTTACCGTTTTCAGCCATGAGAACACACCTTTTAAGAATGTTCGTAAGATAATAGAAGATAAAAAAGGCAATATCTGGCTGGGGGGCAATGATGGCCTTTGGAACTACGACGGCAGTAAATTTACGAATTTCACACAGAAGTTTGTTGGTCATATCTACGAAGACAAAAAGGACAATATTTGGATCAGTTCAGAGAGTTTTAACGATCTAAGCAGGCTGCTTTTTGGTTATGGTGCCAATACTGCATCTTGGGCACTTTCCAGGTATGATGGAAAATCTTTGTCCAATAAAAAGCCTGTTGTAACCCAAATAAAGTCAAATGAAATAATGATTTTCGGCATATTAGAAGCTTATGACGGAAGTATCTGGTTTGGCACTATGAACGGTGTATACCGTTATGACGGAAAGACCATCTCGGACTTTAAAGGTGAAGAGGTTAGGGAATAAATGCATACTTATCATTTTGGCTACAAGATGCTCCGGTTTCGCCACAAAGCCTGTATGCTGCAGGATTAGATTTGCATTCAATTAATCATAAGAAAAGAATGACAAAGACAATATTTATTACGGGAGCTTCGGCAGGTATAGGTAAGGCTACTGCAAGATTTTTTGCGCAGAAAGGCTGGAATGTAATTGCGACTATGCGCAAGCCGGAAAATGAGAAAGAACTTAATCTTTTGGACAAGGTAACCTTGCTGCCACTGGACGTGACAAACCTGGAACAGATCAAAGAAACGGTACAGAAAGCGCTGGCACTGTCTCCAATTGATGTTGTTTTTAATAATGCTGGTTATGCTTTGCTAGGCGTATTGGAAGCCATTACGGATGAGCAGATCGTTAGCCAGATGGAAACGAATTTTTTTGGTGTGGTTCGGGTAACTCAGGCCTTTATTCCATATTTCCGTGAAAAAGGTTCCGGTCTTTTTATTACTACCGGATCTTCTGCCGGCTTAATGGGATTTCCGGTAAGTTCCATGTATGATGCAAGCAAGTGGGCTCTTGAAGGTTGGAGCGAAAGCCTGTCCTATGAATTAGCTGAAGTTGGTGTCGGCATTAAAACCATTGAGCCTGGGTTGGTAGCAACCGAAATCGGAGACCGGTCGGTCGTCGTTTCTCACCCGGCTTACGAAAGTTTGATGGCTAAATTTATGGCACTAATCGCACATGGTGAAAATGTTACAACGGCAGACCAGATCGCAGAAGTTGTTTATGGTGCTGCTACCGACGGTAAAGATACCTTGCGTTATGTGTGTGGTGAAGATGCCAAAAACCTGTATGCACAGCGGCTGGAAAATGGCGATGAGGCTTTCATGGCAGGAATAAAGCAAATGCTCAACACCAATCAGGGAATTTAAATGACATTGCCGGTAGATATCTTTGATGATATTTACCGGCAGTATTTAGGTATGGAACAGAGAAATAAATTACGGGTCTTTCAATCTATTACTGAAATGCAGCGTGCTTTTGGTTTACCACAACCTTTGCATCCGTTGATCAGTATGCTTGACTATAGCAAAGTAGAAATCACGAAGGAGATGCTTTCTGCTCCTTTTGTGATGAACTTATACAACATCACCTATAATGAATCGGCTGGTTGTAGAATGAAATACGGGCAAACAACTTATGATTTTCAGGAAGGCGGTATGTTTTTTACTTCACCGGGTCAGCCGCTGACTGGCGTAGAGACGGCTGATGCGAGTTTGGGTTTTACCTTACTGATCCATCCAGATTTTTTACGGAATTATGCGCTGGATACAAAGATTAAAACTTACGGCTTTTTTGAATACTCGGTAAATGAGTCATTGCACTTATCTGGTAAGGAAAAAACGACCATTAGTGCTATTGGTAAAAATATAGGCGACGAACTGGAAATAGCTATAGATGATATTAGTCAGGATGTGCTGATATCACAGATTGAGCTACTATTGAACTATAGCCAGCGGTTTTACAAACGGCAATTCATTACCAGAAAGCCTGTTAACAATGCCTTACTTGAAAATCTGGATAAGATGCTGGATACTTATTTCAATGACAAAACGGCATTGATGCATGGCTTGCCAACCGTTCAGTTCCTGGCGGAGCGTTTAAATATATCACCAAAATATTTGGGCGATGTATTGCGGGCACTAACCGGCCACAACACACAGCAGCACATCCACATCAAGCTGATCGAAAAAGCCAAAGAAATTTTGACCATCAGCGATCTTACGGTTGGTGAAATTGCCTTTCAGTTGGGTTTTGAACATCCGCAATCATTTAGCAAGCTGTTTAAATTAAAGACCAATCTGTCACCCCTGGAATTTAGGGCAAGCTTCAATTAAAGGTTGCGCTAAAGAAAGACTGATGAAACTAACATTGTAGATAAATGATCTGCACCATTTTGAGCTTGTATTCAGTTCCACTACAAGAAAGTCATTATTATTTATTTTATTGGAAATGTAAAACGAGATTATGACCTTTAATTGCTATGGGTAAAAAACTATGTTTAAACTGTAAAAAGTCATTTAACATGTCATCACAGGATTTAAAAGGTTCGAATTTTAAATGTCCCGAATGTGGTAATCAATCAATTGCCATTACTCATAGATTTAGACCTCCGAAATTAGATGACAACAGAAGATGGGATGTGGTTAGATTTCTTGTAAAGCATGGATTTAAATATCAACACATCTCCATATTTGAACCTGATCGCCATGCGATACCTAGATTTATTGGTTACGCTCCATATCCCGAAAATATGATTGATGCCATTGAATTTGTTGAACGCTATAAAGAACAGGCGCTTGTAAGGTCTTAGGAATAAAATGTGAATATGGAGAGCAGGAGTAAAGGCAAATGTGATAGATTGTTAATTTATTTAATGAAAATTTTCAATAAAGATTTTTATACAGATGGCAAGGCTATAAGATATCTAAGGATTTGTGTTTTTTTATTTTGAATCAAATTATTTAGTGCTAATTTTAGCTATCAGGATATAATTTCGTCTCTTAACTTACAATTTTGAAAAATACCATCTCACACGCCATTTCTAGGATTTGTATTTTTAGCTTTCTTATCTTTTTTCTCTCTTCATGTAATTGGGTGCAGGTAAAGGAATTAAATATAAAAGCAGATTATGATCAGCTATATTTGACCTTACGCATTGAAAAGCAAACGGATGATACGTCCAGTACATTGAAAGAACTGATCAGAGATCATCAGCAAGCCGTCACCAAAATTTGGGATCAGGCTAATATTAATTACAATTTAAGTGTGTCTGATGATACATCAGTTGTTGTTTTAACCAGCAGGCTGAATGGGGTAAAAGAGGCACAGCTATTTTTTAACCCAATTAACAATTACAAATATAGGAACAGCACCCAGCAGGTGCTAAAGATTAATGTGTATAAGATTAGTACAGAACCGGATTCAGTGTTGGTGCAAATCAAATTTGATGACAGAATATTACGCATTGGGCAGGTCAAGTTGGAGAATGTATCAACGATTTCTGAATTCAAACCAACAAGCAATCAGAAGTACTTAGACGTAGACCAGGTCGGGGTTAATAGTTATGTATTTAAATATAGTATTGGAGATGGGAAGAATGTATTTGGTTTGCCGCATGTTGTTGAAATGAAATATCCATTAATGCAAAGACCGCAGTCAAAGCTTGAAATCCCGTCAACAGATACAATTGGTGTTGGATCGGTTGTAAATAATAACAACTCTGAAAGTAGCACATATATTTTTACTCAATCTTTTTGGTATTTCATCTTTGCAATAATTGGTGCAGTTGCGGCAGCAATAGCTATAGCGGAATCCTATAATAAGAGGAGAAATAGAAGAAATCCATAAAAGCCAGCAGGTTTAACGATAGCTATTTATATTTTCTGGTAGATAAATTCTAAAAATATATAATATAATCTGTAATGAAAACATCAAAACCACTTACCGAACTTACGCTCGACGAGTTGAATGCAAGACAAAAGAGCCTGAAGAATATAGCTATTGCATTAGGGACTATTATGCTTCTGGCTTGTGGCATATTAATCTATCTGTCTATTGAATCAAAAAAGCCCGGACTTTTAGCAGCTGGTATTGGGTTCCCTATGACATTTTTACCTATTTTGATCGTTTTGGGACAGGTCCGCAGCGAAATAAAAAAAAGGGTATCAAAGTAATCGCCCGGTAAGAAATACTTATAATTCTTTTAGGAGATGTTTCCGCTGCCTGCTGACCGGTACGCTCATGCCATTGTCCATGATCAGATAACCACCATCTGCTTTTTTGAAGGAATCAATATGATTCCTGTTGATCAGCCAGGACTGATGGATCCGGATAAAGCCGTAAACGGAGAGAATCTGCTCGTATTCTGAAATAGGCTTTGAGACAATAATAGGACTGCTCTCAGCGCTGATATAGAAACTGGTGTAGCTGTTGTCTGCAGCACAGCAGACGATGTTTTCTATAAGCATGTATTTGATCTCATGCTGATCGGGCAGGGCAATTCTTTTCTGTGTATTGTCCCGTTGATGCTGGTAGGACTGTAATAGCATCGCAAGCTGTTCGGTTTGGGAATTTTTCTGCTGGCCAACTTTGTGTACTGCAGCGATCAGATCTTTAGGCATTACCGGCTTTAGCAGATAGTCTGTGGCAGAGAATTTAATGGCCTGTATACCATACTCGTCATGTGCGGTAACGAAAATTACGTGTGCTTTATTTTCTGGCAATTGCTTCAGCAGATCAAATCCGGATTCCTGCTTCATCTTGATATCCAAAAACAGGATATCAACACCATGACCGCTTAGAAATTCCAGCGCCTGTTTTACCGAATTGGCAGTACCGGCAATGGTTAGATGGGGAGCATAATTGTGCAACAGCTGTGATAGTGTTTCGACAGCGCCTTGTTCATCATCCATGATAAAGCAGGAAAGATTGTTCATGAAAGCCAGTTTTGAAAGGTAAATTTAGTAATTGTTCCTATTCCCTTAGCATAATTTATCTGCATCCCGATGGACATGCTCTCCAGCTTTTTATTATAGATGGCGATCCGTTTTCTGACCAGAGATAATCCATGGCCCTCAGGTGTTGCTGCACTGTCCCAACTGGTACAACCATTGTCAGCAATCTCAATATGTAAAGTGTTTTCATTGCTAAAGATCCTGATGGTAATCATCGGAGCATTAAGGTTGGGGCTAAAGGCATGCCGGATACTGTTCTCCAATACTGGCTGTAACAGTAAAGGCGGAAAATCAATCATGGAAGATGCAGTTTCCCTCTCGATATCAATGGAATAAGAAAAGTACATTCTTTCCTGCTCGAGTTTTAAGTAGTCCGCTTCTATCTTTAATTCTTCCTGAAGGGATATGAACTCTTTTCTTCCGTTATCCATCACATCACGCATAAATGCCGCTACACTTCCTATATAGGCATTTGCCTGGTCTGGATTGTTTTTGTTGAAAGCACCCTGAATGGCACTTAGTGAATTGAAGAGAAAATGTGGGTTGAGCTGTCCACTCAGTAATAAAAGCTGGGATTCAATATCCTCGCTTTTACGCTTTAGCACGGTGAGCTTTCTTTTGTTCTTCCTGTTCCAAAGGTAAAACCCTATTGCAGCGAATGCCAATGAGAGCATGCTGATCCCAGCCACTTTTACCCAGGGGATTTGAAATGGCCGTTGTTTTACACGGATCTTTATCTTATGGATAGTTCCTGGCTGGCTGCTGTACCTCAGGTAGAGATCCTCGTCTTTTCCTTCTGGCATATTATTGTCCAGGACAATATGGGCCGCATTCTCCGGATTCAGTGGCTTTATAGACTTCCATTGATCAGGATTTTTTTCAAAGGAATACTGAAGCACTTCATCCCCCAGGTGGTCAAATCTTAAAATGCAGATCGTGCCATAGTCTTTTTCAAAAAGATTCGAGGTTCTTCCATCGAAAATCTTGGGTATCCCGGAACGGAAATTTAGAATATCTTCCAGGTTTGTGCTGAGTTGTTCACCCCCGGGAGGTAATTGGTAAAAGATAAAATCATTGGCCTTATCCTCCGGCCGGATAACCGTGATCGTCTTTACGATGCTTTTTGTAAGGATGTTCCTAACTGTAATGTTTAGTGTGTCGTTGATATCGAGTTTAAAGGTGCCGGCATAGAAGGTACGGATCCAGGGCTTTGCAACAGTTTCATTTGAATGTGTTTTACTTCCCAGGATCGCATAATTTTTATCTTCCCCCAGCTGTTGGAGTGGAGTCCATGAAATTATAGTCCTGCTGTTCTGCTGTGCCGAAAATTCCAGTTTACTATAGTCCTCACCTCCAAATGAACGATAAAGCTGGATTCTCTTGCCGTTCCTGATTATAAAATTAGGCAGGAAGGTTATCCCGATCAGCTGGTTAGAGACCAGTTGAATTGAAGAATGGTGTGTATCCCTATACGCTGTTTTAATAGGATTGATTAAGGGATAGAACCGATGCGGAGTATGTCCCGATCCGGTCATGATGTAACTGAAATCAGGTTCGGCACTAACGGCAAAATCTATTTTGCAGGTGTCGCACACTTTTCCGGCTACTTTTTTCTTTACCATAATGTTCGAAAAACTATTCAGGAGGCTATCTTCCGGCTTTTGTCTTCCAAAACTACTTTGGCAAATGACAAAGAGTGATATGATGAGGATGATGTTTTTCTTCATAGTTTTCTTGCATGAAAAGGCTGGCAAGATCGAAAAATATATGTGAAAATCTTGATTCATAATCTGCTATAATGTAGTTGTAATTAATGGTTGTTGACTGGTGCAGGTGATTCCAGTTCCTTTCTGATCGCTTGCTCCAGCTTTTGCGCTATATTCTCTGCTTCACCGACCTCCACTAGCTTTACCCTTCCATCCCTGCCTATGATCATGGTGGTGGGAAAAGCATATAGTTTATAATCTTTAGCCAGAGATCCGGTCTTATAATATTGTGAAAAAAGAATCTTTCTTTCTTTTAAGAATTTCATGATTTCCGTAGAAGAAGAGTCGCTGACGTTTATCCCGATGATGGCAACATCCTCATTTTTGAATTTCTCCTGCAGTCTTTGGATCTTCGGAATCAGTATTCTGCAGGGCATGCAGGAGATGTACCAGAAATCCAGCAGTACAACCTTTCCTTTGTATTCTTTCTGCGATACCGGTTTTCCGTTTCTAACATCGGTTGCTGAAAATGAAGGAGCCATGGTCCCTGTTTCTAAATTTTCAATGCCGGTTTTTTCAGCCTCTTCTTCCAGTGGACCAGACAGGAACTCTGAAAGATCATAATCATTTGTGTCAGATGTAGTGATCGATACGGAGAAATCGTAAATATCAATTGCTTCCTTTCCGCTTTCCAGCCTTTTTCCATACATCATCCTTCTTACCGGCAAAAGGCTTTTCTTATCGATCCAGTAGCGGTTATAGTGTTCTTTGCTTTCAATTTCTGCCGTCCCGTAATCAATTTTTTTACGAACAATGTCTATGATGTAAAATTTTTCCTTTTCAGAACCAGGGACAAATGCAAGCGAGGCAATATCCCAACGCAGGACAGGCCGTTGCGTGCCCAGGATATTATGGGCGCTAAAGGCGGTTAGGTCATGGCTGTTCCATCGCGTTGTATATGTTGTGGATTCTGCATGTGGAGGCTGTTTCTTGTACAAGGTATCGTTATGGAGAAGCCATGCCGAATGATCCTCAAAATGCATATACCAGTCTCCATTTTTTTTTATTGTTCCCCTTACCGCTGATTTAATGGCGCTTAGATTTCGCCCTTCCCGTATCATAGTATCCAGTTTGATCAACTGGTAACTAAGCGTTTCTATTTTGGCTAGCTTGTCGTAGGATCTTTGAAGGATTCCCAGGGCAGCGGTATCGATGGATTGTCCTGAGCAGTAATACGCTGATAGGAACAGGGAAAAGAGGATAACTGTTTTTTTCATTTCTGTCTTTTTTTTGATCAAAAATGAAGCGCAGGATCTATAGTTTATTATTGATAACTGAATCCGGTATCTATTTCTTTGAATATGGTAAGGATATGATTCCAACTCATGCATATTTAATCAGCCTATAGCGGCATTTTGAACAGTTCCGGTTCCCTTGCCTGGCTACTCAATGCATCTGGTAAAAAATCAATAAATCATATATTGTATTTCCTTTATTTCAAATTTTTAACGCCAATGCTTTTGTTAAGGATCAATTGTCTGATACTGGCAGCGTTTGCAAATAAGACCAATGGCACCAAAATGGCAGGCAGCAGCAAGAAAGGGAAGTAGCCAACTGCTATATTGGGCTGCTCAAAGCCGAAGCTTTGAAATCTTGAGGGCAGTGATAAGATGGCATTAGATACAACGTTGATCAGCAATAACATACAGATTACGTTCCAGATGATCATCCAGGTTCTGCTGAGCTGCTTTTTGATAAAGCCAAAATAATATATCAATAGCGCAGACAGACCCGACAAAATATCGAAATTCCTGCCTTCAAATGTCATTGCCTGGGGGATGGCATGGTGTACGAACAACCAAAACAATACAATTTCCACTGGGATTCTAATTGTGTGTAAAACAGTGAGTGTTTTAATGTCCAGCGAGTCGATGAAAGCTTTGCCCTGACGGATAAAGAATAAGGATATTAAAGGAACCATTAGCGGCATGACCAGCAACGGAAACCGTGTACTCATTGTTTGGAGGTCGCTGTAGAATCCTGAGAGTCCTAATGCGGATTGAATAATGATCAATGCCAATAAGAAAAAAAGAAATGGTTTCGAAAAGTGTGCGGCTTTGATAAACAGCCAGATTGCCAGTAAAACAGTGAAGCCAAACGTGGCGGCAATATATATTGGTAAATTTTCCATGGTTTTATAGTTTTAAGCTTATTTATGTTTTAAATATTCTGGCCTCAGGTCATGCATGCAGGGAGTAATCAATGCCGAGGCTTTGCTGATGGCCATAATAATGCGGCGGTGATTGTTATTGTAATAGACCGTTTGGTCTTTTCTCGATTAAAAAAATTAGGCTAATTGTTGTTCAATTTCTTTTTTAAGCAGGTTAACAATGATGCCCATTTGACTGTTGGTTTGCAGAACGCGGCCAATTAAGGTTCCGCCTTCTATAAGGGTTAACATTTTGATAGAAAACTCCCCGGCGTCGAAACCCTGCTTAAATTCTCCGCTTGAAATTCCTTTATCTATAATCGCTGCAATCTTAGTTTGTGCGCTCAAAATAGTACCTTTTACTTTCTGATTGATTACTGGATTGGTGTCGTCTGCCTCGGTTCCGAAGTTAAGCATCGGACAACCGCCCTCTACTGGAAACTGCATGGGATTACTAAAAACACCAAGAAAGGCAAAGAGTTTATCCTTTGCAGTTACAGCCCTGTTTACCACATCATTAACCTTTTCAACCAGTTTTCCTAAATTGTAATCTACAACCGCGAATGATAGTTCATCTTTACTTTCAAAATGTCCGTAAAGTCCTCCTTTAGCCATCTTAGTTGCAGCCATTACATCACTCATCGCCGTACCCGCTACGCCCTTCCTATTAAATAGGGGCGCTGATTGTTCGATGATGAATTGTCTGGTTCTTTCTGATTTGCTCATATCTGATGCTTTGATATAACTAATATAGACCGTTCGGTCTATATTAGCAAATGTATTCTGGTTTATTTTATGCTGTTAAGATCGGTACGGAGTTCAGATTAATAGTTTTAGGATTCAGCTTTTAATCAACCAGCACTTTATTGTAGTTTGTATATAGGTCAACATTTCACATATTGAGTTGAAGTGATTCTTGATTTGGAATAATTCTTTAGTTGCAACAACTAATTTTTTAGCTGATATTTGATCATAAAAAATAGTTGATGGATATAAAAGATTTGACCAAAGTTGAGAGCCAGTTGATGCAGGTACTTTGGAAATTACACAAAGCTTTCGTTAAAGAAATTATTAAAGAGTTGCCTGAGCCTAAGCCCGCATACAGCACAGTTTCTACCATTATTAGAATTTTAGAAAACAAGGGTGTGATTGGTTTTGAGGCTTTTGGTAAAACGCATCGTTATTATCCGCTCATTACGAAGGAAGAATACATGCGTCACGAAGCAGATAAATTTCTGGGTAACTATTTTTCGAACTCTGTTCAGGATATGTTTTCGTTTTTCGTTCGTGAAAAAAAAATCGACCTGAAAGATGCGGAGCAATTGTTAAAAATGATTGATCAAATTAAAGATTAAACCCTATGCAAGCTCCGCTTTACTTTTTCTGGTCGAGCATTTCGATGACTATATTTTACCTTTTTTATCTGGTATTGCTCAAACGCGAGACTTTTTTCCTGTGGAATAGGATCTATTTGTTATCTGCACTTTGTTTGTCGATCATGCTTCCATGGCTGGATCTGTCCCCCTTAATTGTATTGCCAAAAATAGAATTGATGGTTTCTGCATTGTCGGTTATGGGTGATGGAAAAGTAATCCCAGCTCAAAAAGAATTGAACTGGTTGTCCATTATTTACTGGATTGGTGTCCTGTTTACTGCAGTTTTATTATGGATTAAACTTCTTGGCGTAAAAAGACAAATGCAATCGCCGGAAAAGAGAAGTGCCTTTTCATTTTGGAGAACAAAGGTGATCGATCAGGAGTTTACCGATTTTGTTGCGGTTGATGCGCATGAAAATGTACATGTAAAACAGTTTCATACGCTGGATATACTATTTATTGAACTGATTGGTGTATTTTTTTGGTTTAATCCGCTGATTTATTGTTACCGGAGTAGTTTGAAGTTTATTCATGAATACCTGGCTGATGAGTACGCTGCGAAATTTGCAAAGAATAAGAAGGAATATGCAATGATGCTGTTTTTACAGAATTTTAAAGCTGGACCGGCTTTGTCCAACTCCTTTTATACTCCTTTATTGTTGGAAGCGCGAATCCGAATGCTGCAGCGCAAAGGCTCTAACGCTTATCGATTATGGAAATATGTGCTTTATATACCATTAATTGTTTTGATAATGTTAATGTGTTCGTTCAGTACTTCCTATTTTAACGGCAGCATGAATGAAACTGATCAGGCAGCGAATTTCCGAGGTGGATTTGAAGCTTTCAGTAAATATCTGATCAAAACTGCAAGGAAAGTTTCTAATAAAAATGGAAAGGTTATGGTGAGTTTTGTTGTAGAAACCAATGGAGAAGTTACCAATGAAAAAGTTGAAAGCAGTCTGGATGGAGCAAGTGATAAAGAAGCATTAAGGATTATTAAATCAAGTCCGAAATGGGAGCCAGCTTTGCAGAATGGGGAAGAAGTACGTTCAGCTTATCAAATTGGCATAAATTTTTAGTTGATAATCAGTTGATTATCTATTATATTTAATTATTTAGTTAATACATCTAATAAATTAGTTGTTTGACTAATTTATTAGTTATATGTTTGGGTTATGTAAATTTATCCAAACGTTATGTGTGTTTCAATTCCTAAATTCGATCTGTTTTGTTACGTTCTCAGTTTTGCCTTGCTTTTTAACATCATGTTGGCTGTCGCTCAGGAAAGCCCGGGTAAGGTTACTGGTAGGGTAGTTGATGAAAATAGTACTACACTTCCATTTGTGCAGGTAACTTTAAAAAGTAAGCGGGATTCTGGTACTGTAAAAGCGGTACTTGCTGATGATCAGGGACGCTTTGCCTTCGAAATTACCAGTGGTAAATATTTGATTGAACTGAAGATGATGGGGTATGGTATGATCTACTCGAAAGTTTTTGATGTTGTTGGCGGGCAAACTACATCACTTGGTACTATCCGGCTGAATCCGGTTGCGACACAATTAGCTAATGTAAACATTGCTGCAGCACTTCCATTTGTTGAAAGAAGGGCTGATAAACTCATCGTTAACCTGAATGGACTGGACTCTGGAGCACCCATAATGGAGGTAATGAACCAATTGCCAGGTGTTGTTGTTACACCGGATGACCGGATTAGCCTGAATGGGAAATCTGTTCAGATCTATATGGATGGTAAAGCCACAACGCTATCTGCTGAAGCACTTGCAGGCTTATTAAAAGGTATTTCTTCATCAGCCATTCAAAAAATAGAACTCATTGCCCAGCCATCTGCCAAATATGATGCTGCCGGGAATGGCGCTATTATCAATATCATCCGCAAGCGCAACTACAAAGCAGGACTGAACGGTAACATCTACGCCGGTGGAGGTAAAGGAACATTTGGAAAAGCCAATGGCGGTATCAACCTCAATTATAAAGGGAAGGCTTATAATCTGCTGCTAAACCTTGACTATAATTACAATAAATATTTTTACGACAGTTACATTGCTTCCAGCTTTTATAGTGCCGGAATACCATCTGACCAGTCTATTTCCGATATTAAAAGTATGAGGACCAATTCCAATTATACGCCAAATTTAGGGATAGATCTTTATCTTACTAAACGGACTACCTTGTCTGCTTCTGTTAAACCCGGATTCCAAAATTTTAATCGGGATGGTGTTGCTTACATCAATTCCAATCGGGAAGGAGAACCCATTGATCAATCACAATTTTTTAATCTGGTTCATATTGAGGCAGCGAATTTCTCTTCTGGATTACGGCTCCAGCATCAAATTGATACGGTTGGACGGGAACTAACCATCGACTTAGATTATTACCGGTATGGAAATTATAACGATCAGGAAAATAGAACCTTTGTTTTCAATCCTGCTACAGATTTGCGAAGTAAGATTGCCCAAGACCGCGTTTTTGATATTTATGCATTTAAAATGGATTATTCTCATCCATTTGAGAACGGTTATCAATTAGAAATGGGTTTGAAAACGAGTTATGTCAATTCTGGAAATTCTAATTTCTTTCAGGATATAAATGGTCAGCAGACCGATTTGTTCAGCTATAAAGAACTTATTTCTGCGACATATTTAACTTATGGCCATACCGGGAAAGCATTTTCGTATCAGTTGGGTATTAGGGGAGAATATACGCGTGGACAGGGCGAGCAGCAATTTGAAACAAACCGTTTTACCAGAACCTATTTTCAACCATTCCCTTCAGTACATTTTGATTATAAACTTGCTAAAAACCATAACCTTAGCTTAGGACTCAACAAAAGGATAGAGCGCCCTGGTTATGAAAGTTTAAACCCGTTGGTACGTGTAGTTAGCAGCAATAATTTTCAACAGGGAAACCCGGCACTTCGTCCTGTAATTGCTTATAATGCCGATTTGTGGTATGGCTATAAAAATGCATTTTTCTTAGGCCTTACCTACAGTTACAGTATTGATGATTTTACAAGCCTCTCTATTCCGTTGAATGACCGCATAACGACTACATTGCCTGGTAATGCAGATTATGCTGATTATTTCACTATGCAAGCCATGTATGGTAAACAAGTATTATCATCGTGGTATACCAGTACAAATGCTATTTTATCAAAGCGGTCTTTTAAAGGTGAATTTAATGGCATGCCACTGCAGAGTGATGGCATTGCGAGCTTATCGGCAACTTCTTACAATAGTTTGTCGCTGAGTAAGAACTTCTCTGTGATGTTTCTTTTCAATTATCGCGGTAAAAGCATAGACCGTACCATTACCAATCAGGCTTTTGCCTATTTAACTGCGGGTGTTCGCCAGCAGTTTTTAAATAAACGTGCTTCGGTGCAGCTTAATTTTATGGATGTTTTTAAATCATACCGAAATTACTACCAGCAAAATAGCGGCCTGGTGCAGCAAGTGTGGAGAAACCAGTTTGAAACCAGAATGGTTAAGTTAAACTTGAATTATAATTTTGGCGGCACGATCAAAAATGCGAGAAAAAGTGATGGAGCCGACGATGAAAAGAAGCGAAGCACTTTGAACGAGAATTAAGAATGCTTGAAGGAAAAACCTTCGTTAGAAATAAAAAACCCCTGGTGTAAGGTGTTCCAATCAGGGTATGTGAATTCGGGTTTCTTCTTTAAGAAATGAAAATGAAAATATAAAATGGGTTCGTTGGTATGATAGTCTTTTAATTTTCCATCATTCCAAATTAATATCCTGTCAAATGAACTATTGGCATGGATTTGTTCTAAAACGAGCGGAGTGAATAATGCCCGGATTTCATGATCTGCTTGTAATCTCTTAACCAGATGGGTCATGCTCATGTGCTTGGTACACAAACTTAAAATATCATGCCCTGCTATTAATCGCCACCACAAAAAATTACATTCATCAAAACCAAGATATTCTTTAGACCTGAAAATATGTTCATAGTTATCGGTTAGGCGATATAACGTATTCATTCTTTTGGTGTTCTTATAAAGGGTAAAGTGACCGACTAAATATTCTTTTCTTGCACTTAAAATATCATATTCTTCTAACAATTGGTCTGTAATGAAATGAGTAATATCTCCAAGTATTAAATCTATATCCGTATGTCCCCAGAACGTGCATCCTTTCAGATAATCTTCAAAAATAATTCCGAATGCAGGTCTAAAATCACAGATCTTATAAGGCTCGGTAAACTCAATGGCCAAATCCAGCTTTGCTGATGCAAGCATGTTGAAATCTTTCATGGAGAAATCAATGTATCTGATGTTTGTGAATGGGTTGGTCTCAACTTCCTGATCAGTGAATATTAAAAAATTGACATCGATGTTTTTACTGCAGCTTTCTAAAAAAAAGTTGTACCATTCAGGCCACTTCCCAAAGTAGATAATGATAAGCGTTATAGCGTTTTTGTTCATTTGGTATGAACTTAAGGTTATTTAAATCTTTCTTAATGCAAGATAATAAAAACCATTGATTACTTTAATTTAAATACGATAAGAATAATTCTGATCCGTTATTTTGAAAGTATGATCGTTGTGTTTTTATTATTTTTATATATATCTGAAAATTAATCACTTATTTATTTTAGTTTTAATTTTATTTTTTATAACTTCATTATGCGAAAGGTAGAAGCTTAAAAAAATAACCCTTTTTTATTAACCAAATGTAAAACCTTAAATTTCCGCTCATGATAATTCGTCAAGTTGAGTAAACTCAACAAATTCTAAAACTTTACTAACCTGATAGCCTGGAATATCGATTTTAAGATATCTAAAGCTAAGCCGTGACTTTATCAGCACCTGATCGTTGCTGTGAATTCTGAATGCTATAAACTTCAGGGTATTGCTGAAGTATGTTTTGTAATTATTCCTCTAATTCTTATATATGATTGACCTTTTCAAAACCACCCCCAGTATTGTTGACATTGCAAGTATATTCGTGAATTCACTGCATGTCAAAATTTCCAGATCAACCCTTCAGAAAGAAATTGAAGAACATCCTTTTTATCCCAGTCTATTAAGTATAAGCGAAGTCTTAAGCAGCTTTGGGATTAAAAATGTCACAGCCAAGTTCGACCTGAATAAAATTCCGGACATTCCCGTGCCATTTCTGATTCAAATGAAAGGTGAAGACCGCGGGGGCAACTTTTTCTCTGTTGTTAGAAAAAGTGATGAAAATAGTGTTGAATACTACGAACCTGATTCCCGGAAATGGAAAATAGAAGATAGGCCAATTTTCAGGGAAAAGTGTACTGGAGTAGTGTTAAGGGCACAGACTCGGGGAAATTCTGGTGAGAAAAATTATGTAAAGGAAATCAAGAAGGAAAACCAGGCACTATATTTTCAATATTTTGCTGCTTTTATTTTGCCCGCGATCTTACTTTTTCAGGGGGTGATTGGATTTATTCAGATTGGTAGCCCGATCATTATACCGTTCTTACTATCAATCCTGCTTTTGGCCGGGAGCTTAATTTCGTTCCTGCTGGTATGGCACGATATCGACCATTTTAACCCGGCAACCCAAGCCATTTGTTCCGCAGGTAAAAAAGTCAATTGTAATGCCATTTTGGATTCTAGCGGAGGCAAGATATTTGGAATCAAGTGGAGTATTATAGGGTTTTCCTATTTTTTGGGCAGTCTGATTTTTATACTTACCGGAGGGCTTAATAATTTACAGCCGTTAACGATGGTTTGGGGACTAAATTTAGTTGCCACGCTATACGTTTTCTACTCCGTATATTATCAATGGAAAGTCGCTAAAACCTGGTGCCCGCTTTGTTTAACTGTACAACTTATCCTGGTATTGATCACGCTGGCTGGATTTGTAGCCGGTTGGTATACAACTATAGACTTTAATATTCCTTCCTTAATCCAGCTGCTTACCTCATTCGTTATTCCTTTTATTGGAGCCAGTATGCTGTATTCTGCGTTCATTAAAGCTAAGGAAAATAGAAAGGGAAAATTGGAATTTCAAAGGTCTAAACGTAATCCTGATGTTTTAAATCAAAACCTGGCTCAGCAAAAGACAATTACTGAAGATTTAGATGGTTTGGGTATTGTATTGGGAAATCCTTTGTCTGCCAATAAAATAGTTAAAGTATGTAATCCATATTGTGGCCCCTGCGCTTCTGTTCACGATTCTATAAAAGAATTGCTAAGCAATAGCGATGATTTGTCCATTCAAATCATATTTACAGCCAGCAATGAGAATAATGACATTAGGGCATTGCCAGTTAGACATTTATTGGCGCTGTATGAAAAAGGCGATGTCAATATAGAACAAGCCCTGGAGGACTGGTATCATGCAGATATAAAAGATTACCCGGTGTTTGCTTCTAAATATCCATTGAGTGACGATATGCTGTCCAGGCAAAATCAAAAGATCGACTCGATGCGGGACTGGTCGAACAAGACAGATATTTCATTTACACCTACATTTTTTGTCAATGGGCATCAATTGCCGCCAGATTATACGATCAGTGATTTAAAATATTACTTCATGGATTAGTTCAGAAAACGGATATCTCCAAATGAATGGTCTGTAGCTAAAGCAAATTTCTTTAAACCAAAAATAAATCATTATGAAAACACTAGAATTAACAAATGAAGGATCTGGAATTGAAAAGATCCTGAGTAAAGCCGAACTAAAAACTACGTACGGCCGAAGTGAAGGCAGTACTAACGGCTGTCGGGCAACATCCGATCCTTGCCCAGATGGAAATACCGTATCATGCGGTTGTCCCGATGCTGGTAGTACTTGTACAAGTGACGGTAATTCCGTTACCTGCCAATGTAGCGGTGGTGCAACCATACAGGTTAGTTGCGGCAGTGGTTCAGGAAGTGGAAGTGGCTCAGGTAGCGGCAGTGGCTCAGGCAGTGGAAGCGGTTCAGGAAGCGGCAGTGGTTCAGGAAGTGGAAGTGGATCTGGCAGTGGCAGTGGAAGCGGTTCAGGAAGTGGCAGTGGTTCAGGAAGTGGAAGCGGATCTGGTAGTGGCTCCTAGAATTGATGTATCAATTATGGACAATCGCCATGTGATTTAGTATCTAATTGCCTTACTGACATGTTAGAGGATGGCAAAACTATCAATACCGACAATAATATTTACTACTTAATAATTAATCATTTAACCTATAAACAATCAGATCATGAAAGATTTAGAATCAAAAGCTGAAGACCTCGGCGCGGGAGAAATCCTAACAAAAGATGAATTAAAAAATACTTTAGTATACCACCCAAATAGTAATGAAGGCAATTCTGCAGGACTGGCAGCAGCTGGGTGTTCGGCAAGTGTAGACTGTCCGGGTGGAGAAGAATCTGCAACTTGTTATTGTGCAAACGATACCGGATCATGCAGCAGTACGGCTACTTCTGTGAGCTGCGATTGCGGTAGCGGAGCAGGGATTACTTATACTTGTCCAACTCCTGGATCGGGTAGCGGTTCTGGAAGCGGCAGTGGTTCTGGAAGCGGTTCCGGCAGTGGAAGCGGATCGGGCAGTGGTTCAGGAAGCGGTTCTGGCAGTGGTTCAGGAGGCGGCTCTGGCAGTGGCTCTGGCAGTGGAACCTATTGGCTGGTATATACCGAAAATTATTCAACTGGCCTGACCATTCCAATAAAAATTGACGGTAATAACTATAATGTTCTAACAGGTAACAACATACTTCCTATCAATCTTTTTGGTGTTAGCCATACTTTTGAATTTCCATGTAATCATTTAGGAACCAGTCTTTCCTATAAAATTGATAATGATAATGAGATTTGCGGGTCGCAGTTTTCTAAATCAATCTATGCGAATATTACCATCAAGGTTAACCCTTAATTGAAATTGCATCGGGTTATACTTATTAAAATAGGTGATCTGTAAGCGGATCACCTATTAAACCAATTTACAGATATCAAATTAAACCATTGCCAGGTAAACCAAATGCTCCAATGAAAGAACTCACTATTTTAATGTGCTGGCATGATGATCCTGATCCGGAAAAGCAGCAGGCTTATGCCATCAACAAAAACTCGTTTATCCATCATAATCCTGAATCTGCAATTATATCTATACCAAACAGGTTTGAGAATAAAGATAAAGCCTGGTTAAGCACTGACTTGAACATTTTTTTATGGTTTGTTGACGAAGGATATAAGATTGAAAGCGAAAGGTACCTGCTTGTGGAATGGGATTGCTGGTGTAACTGTAATTTAAAGGATTACTATAGCCGGGTTTGGGATTGTGACGTTGTTGGTCCATCGGTTTTTTATCCTAAAAGAGATTACTGGAACTGGTTTAATGCCATCCCTGATCTGCCGCTTAAAGCCAGACCATATGCTACAGGCATCGTTCCCTTCAATGGTATTCTATTGTCGGGAAAGGCAATGGAAAGCATCAGTAAAGAGATTCTCAAAGCAGAATTTGATAATTTTAACAGTGAAATGAGGTTGGCGACCATTGCATCTATGCTGAATATGGATCCCATCGTTAATCCGGTCTGCAATCGGAACATAACCTGGAAGGAAGTTGATTATTTTGATTACAGTCAACAGTCACTTTTTCATCCGGTTAAGAAACCGGTTGTCTTTTAACCATCAATAATAACAGTTTATGAAGAATCATGCTCAATTTCCGATATATGTAATTAACCTGAAAAAAAGACCGGAAAGATTACAAAGTATTCAACATGAATTTTTAGGACGGAATGAATTCAAGGTAACTATTGTAGAGGCAATAGAACATCCGAACGGTGCAATAGGCCTATGGCAAAGTATACGGTCTGTATTTTCGAAAGTTACTGATGAAGAATTTATAATCATTTGCGAAGATGACCATCAGTTTACCGATGCTTACTCACCTGAAATTTTAGCTTCCTGTATTGATGAGGCCCGGAAGAATGATGCTGATGTGCTTTTAGGCGGTGTGAGCTGGTTTACCGAGGCAGCACAGATTGCGGAATATTTGTTTTCTGTTGAAACCTTTTCGGCGACGCAATTTGTAGTTGTTTTCAGTAAGTTTTATAAACAGATCCTGGATGCTGACTTCGGCGATCATGATTCAGCCGATTACAAAATTGCTGCTTTGTCGACAAAAAAATTCATCTTGTTTCCGTTCATATCCACGCAGAAGGAATTTGGTTATTCTGATGCAACCTCTAAAAACGATAATTTCGGACGCGTTACCGCAATTTTTAATTCAGCGATTCAAAGGCTAAGCTTATTAAACCAAATCTGGAAATTCTATGATACGAACCCGGTTACAGAATTGCCCGTTTCTGATTATCAAGCTACACCTCACCAAGTAATCTCCACTTATATCCTGGCTTCAGATCCTGATGCTTTGCAGATGGACAAGATCAGGGAGCAGTTCAAAGACAAGCATGAGTTTGACACTACAATAGTGAGAATTGCCAAGCGTGAAACTGACAACCAGGGATTCTTGTATTTTATTCAGGAAGTCATCAAATTGGCAATCGCACATGATGAAGATAAGATTGTGATCTGTAATTCAAATCATCAATTTACTTCAACTTACACCAGTGATTATTTTTTCGAATGTATTCAACTTGCTCAAAATGCAAACGCGAAGATCATTTCGGGAGGGACTGACCGGTTTGGTTCAGCTGTTGCGGTACAAACGAATTTGTATTGGGTAGATTGGTTCACAAATGCCCAATTTGTTGTATTGTTTAAAAGTTGTTTTGATGCCATACTCCGTTTGCCAAAGACACATCATTTGTCACTATCAATGATCTATAACAATGCTTCTTCAAATAAGCTTTTAATCTATCCTTTTATTTCAAGACGCCTGGATTCGGAAAGTGAACCTGGTAACCAGGAAGCGATGGCCGAGAATTATAAAAGAATGAATTTTATGAGAAATGAATATATTAAATATTCTTTGCCCTCGTCACGGCATTTATCTTACTACGGAGAGACTTACTGATGAAAAAAAGAGAACTGACTATTCTTGTATCCTGGTACGACAGCAAGGATCAGGCTGAGGCGGATTGTTTTGAGGAGAATATGAAAACCTTCAGAAAACATAATCCCGAATGTGAGGTTGTTTGTGTTAAAAGCCTTCTGGAGAGTTCTTCTGAATCCTACTCATTGATGGATGTCTCCTTATTACAGTGGTACAGCGCTAACAAAGATAGTCTTGATGCGGAAAGATTTCTTTTAATCGATTGGGCCTGCTGGTGCGATGTCAACGTAAAAGAATATTACAAGGGCGTCTGGAACGCCGATGTGGCGGGACCTTCGGTAAAGTATCCGGAAAGAGACTCCTGGTACTGGTTTGAAACCATAGATCAACTTCCGGTTCAATCCAGGTTGTATGCAACCGGTATATTGCCATTCTGCGGAATCCTTGTTTCTGAAAGGGCTATGGATGATATCAGTTCTGAGATTTGGAAGCCTGATTATCTGAATCTGGAAAGTGAGTTGCGATTTGCGACAGTTGCGACGATGATGGGGTTTGACCCGGTGCCAATTCCAGTGTGTAGCCGGTCCTTAAATTGGAATGAAAATCTTCCTTTTGATGGCAGACATCCTGGACTTCATTATCCCAGAAAAAGAATGGTTCATGAAGACTGTTTAAGATCAATTGATCAACATTTTAATAACCCAGCAGAGGATATGCCTAAAATATTCCATCAAACCTGGAAAACAGTGCATATTCCCGAACACTATGAAAAAGCTGTTCATTCCTGGAAAGTTATGCATCCCGACTGGGAATTTATTTTGTGGACCGACGAAATGAACCGGGTGTTTATCAAAACATTTTTCCCGGACTTTCTATTAATTTACGATTCATATCCGCATAACATTCAACGTGTTGACGCAGTACGGTATTTTATTTTGTATCAGCTTGGTGGTGTTTTTGTTGATTTGGATTTTGAATGCCTGGAAAACATAGAACCGCTGATTGCTGACTATAAATGCAGTTTTGGTTTAGAGCCTCCAGCTCATGCTGATCAGAAAAGTATGGATTTTTTAATTTGCAATGCATTCATGGCTTCGTATAAAAGCAACGATTTTTTCAGAAAAATTCTTGACAAGTTATATCTGTTTGAAGTAAGCAGAGGAAATTATTTCTTCGATGTGCTGGCATCCACAGGCCCGACTTTTCTGTCGCTTACCTATGCTGAATATGCTCATAAGGATGAGGTTAATTTAATCTCATCTGAAAAGCTATATCCCTTAACTGCCAGCGAAGCAGAAAGATTGGTGGATAATGACATGGATGATGTAATGATCCTAAAAATGGAAAATGCCTATGCGGTACATTATTTTTCCGGAAATTGGTTAGCTGGTTAACCTTATGTATCTGTAATTCCGGATCACCGTAGATTGTAATCATGGAATTACCCTAACTGCTTCATATATGAAAGAAAATGACCAAAACGACAACTTAGATCACAGTCAAAACGCTGCAATATTTACAAAGGTTTATCAGGAAAATTATTGGGGTGGTAAAAAAGGCGAATACTATTCTGGTTGTGGATCGCATAGTCGGTTTATTCCGGGCTATGCGAGGACAATTGCTGAATTTATTATTAAAAATAACATTCGAAGCATAGTTGAAGCAGGCTGCGGCGACTTCCATGTGAGCAGTCAAATATTAAGCTTGCTTCATGAACAGGAATACGGTTATAATTACCTTGGGTATGATGTTGTTGCACCTTTAATTATCAGAAATACAGCGTCCTTTGGTTCCCAATGTGTCAAATTTCAGTTTAAAGATGCTTGTAAAGATGATATTGCTGCGGGCGATTTACTCCTGGTAAGACAAGTTATGCAACATTTAAATAATCATTCAATTCTGCAATTGCTCCAAAAATTTCACCATTATAAATTTGTAATCTTTTCTGAACATCAAGCCTCTGCAAAGTATGAGGAAATGATTGTTCCAAATTTGGATATTCAAACCGGTGCGCACATCCGGCTCAGCTTTAATTCTGGTGTTTACCTGGAAAAAGAACCTTTTAACTGTAAAATTGATTCACTATTACATACTATTAACGAGGAAATTGGAGGACTTGAAGCCGGTATTAATACTTATGTGATCAAAAATTAGAAGTTGCATTTGAATTATTAACTAGAAGTAGTGAACAATATGTTCATACCAGAGGTTTTTTTTGCCACCCGATATGAAACGCAAATGGAGTAGCAGCCTTGAAGCAGCGCACCGCTAACGTATTTAAGTATTAAACCATGGATATAAGTTGTAAATTCGCCTATATAATTACGACATAAACCTTGATTTAAATATCATGAACGAAGAAAATATGCCTAAAAATCAGGAGTTAATTAAAAAAGCTTATACTGCCTTTAACGCCAGGGATATCGATGCCATACTACAAGTTATGCATCCGGAAGTAAAGTGGTCAAAGGCATGGGAAGGCGACTACGCAAACGGACATGATGAAGTTAGTGCTTATTGGAAACGGCAATGGAAAGAGATTGACCCGAATGTAACGCCGGTTGGTTTTCATGAAAGAGAAAATGGAACTTTAGAAGTTGAAGTCGATCAACTGGTAAAGGATTTAGAAGGCCATGTTCTATTTGAAGGCAAGGTATTGCATGTATATGTAATTCATGATGGCCTGTTGCAACAAATGGATATTGAGCAGCTCAGGACCGCATAAAAACACGTAGCAATGCAGGATACTTCAAATGGTTATCAAAGAAATGCGGAAGCTTTTGCGCAAGCAAGAGGCAATCATAAAGTGGGAGCCGGTGCTGATCATGTCTGCGTATGGGCACGTAAGCTTGAAAAAGGATCGGAGGTATTGGATTTGGGTTGCGGGACGGGTTTTCCGTTGACGGCAATACTGGTAGAAGAAGGGATGAATGTATGGGCGACAGATGCATCGGAAACTATGGTAGAATTATTTGGAAAGAATTTTCCGAAGCTACCAATTGAGTGTAAAGCAGCGGAACAGTCGGATTTTTTCGAAAAGAAGTTTGATGGCATATTGGCCTGGGGACTGATCTTCCTGCTGAGTGAACAAAGTCAGCGGGTGGTGATAGAAAAAATGGCGAAAGCACTCGAACCTCGCGGAAGGCTACTTTTCACTGCGCCAAAGCAGCGGGTGAAATGGAAAGATGTGCTGACAGGGGAATGGTCAAGGTCGCTGGGAAAAAATACGTATGCTAAACTACTTACAGACTTCGGATTGGAACTGAAGGAAACGTTCGGAGATGAGGGCGGGAACTTTTACTTTTCTGCCGAAAAACCAAATCACAAATTTTAGATATATAGGGCTATTTGCAAACTAATAAAGAAGTCTTTTAGCAAAAGAGACTGCCCTTGTGAGACAGTCTCTTTGTAAGCCTTATGTGATAAAACTTAAATCTATTTGCCTTTTAGCTTGTCAGCAAAAAGTCTCATATAGAATCCGCCAACCACACTTCTTGCTTTAAAATTATCACGGATGCCTGTATTTGAATCATAGAAATCGTTCAGCGGAACGCGCGATTCCGTTTCAATAGCATGTCTGTAAACAGGTTTTACCAATGCTTCAAACTCTTCCTGCGTAGGAGCAAAAGTAGCTGTCCACAGGATCCAGTCATTCTTGGTATAGGCCTTTCTGCTATCAAGTGGGATGCCGAATTTGTTTTGTTTTTTCAGGTAATACTTAATTTCCGTATCATACACTTTCTGCGGAAATAAGTTTAGGTCTAAAACTTTATCCCAAACCAGGTTATATTTTTGGCTCCAGGTATTCTTGTCGTTAAAAGTAAGCGCATAGTGATCGCCAGCATCAGCCATTTCGATCCACTTAGGTACCATACTTTCAGCGATGGCCCTGTATTTCTTAGCGGTCTCTGTGTAACCCAATGTCTCTGCCATTTGCGCATAGCAGGCGATCCCTACAATGGCTTTTACAGATAAGTTCGCATTTCTTGCCAGGTGGCCGGCAAAATCATCGGTACACAGCTGTGTTTTAGGATCCAGTCCTTCTTTTGTCAGGTAATCTGCCCAGGTAGATAGGGTGTTCCAATGTTTTTTTGCATAGTTGGCGTTGCCTTGTGCCTTGGCAATTGCTGCGGTAAGGATGATCATGTTACCTGATTCCTCTACAGGCATTGGCTCTCCGTAAGTTTGGCCATTAGCCAGTGGGTAGGTTCCTAAATCGTGTGCTGCCCATGGGTGCGGATATTTTCCGCTTTCACTGAAGTAAAAGATCCCGTTCAGCATACCTTGCAGCAAAGCCGGATTGTAGATAAGGTAGAGTGGTGCTGAAGGATAAGTTACATCTACGGTATTGATGAAACCGCCACTATTGTTTTCTTTAGATAACCATAATATTTCTGACTCAGGGCTTTTTACCAGCGTATGTGCTGCGATACTCTGACGGTAGCCAAGTACGCACAAGTGCGCATATTCCTTGCCGCCAGACTTCAGTGCATCTGCATATACAGACTTGTCGAAAGATTTACATTTCTGCATTACAGTTTTGTATTGCTTTGCAGCATCGGTTAGCTGTCCTTCAATGGTTTCTTTGCCGGAAGTATTCCACCAGGGTCTAAGATCCTTTTTGAAATACTGGATAGCGTAGATCTCATCATAGCCCAGCTCAATAAAGCGCTCCACTGGTTTTTCACCTACGGTTCCAAAAGAGAGCACCGTATTTAATGCGAGAGATTTACCACGGGAGGCGGTAGACGCTGACGAGCCTTTTGTGAAAGCATCAGCTGCAGCAGCACCACTGGTAATGAATTGTGCCGCACCGCTTGATTTAGGAGCAGCCACATAGAAATATCCCCAATCGATGCGCATATCATCGGCTGACTTTTGCAGAATGGGTTGTTCAACAGTACCTGCCTTAAGGATTGATAATTCAGAAGTTGCGTACTTTTTAACCGTTACTTCTTGTGAGGGCTTGTATACTGCGATGTTTGACGAAGCGCTAAGCATCACCTTTACCGCATGCATTTTTTTGTCGCTGGCCTGTACCGAATACGTGATGTACGAAACCGGACGCGCCAGCAAACCTAAATCATTCATCAACAGCGGTGATGTGAAAGTTAGTTTCAGATTTACCTTGCCGCATGTAAAGTCATAGATCGTTTGTGTAGCGGTTATTTCTACATTCTTCTGTTTCGCTAACTGGATCTTTGCTGAATTGTCTTTTTGTTTGTCTGACAAGCCAAAGTCCAGGTAACTGCCACCGGCAGTATTGGCCATGTGGATAGCGATTACATTCTGACCTGCCTTTAAGTCGTTCTTATTGATTGGGTAATACTCGAAAGTGTTGATCCAGCCTTGTTTTTGATATACCTTTTTGCCATTTAGATACACTTCAATGTTGTCATCATGGTTCAGTTTTAACAGCAGTTCATTGATGCTGGCCGGATTGGCAATTGTAAAAGTCCTTCTTACCCAGATGTCTTTTGTTTTCCAAAGCGTTTTTACCTGCCTGGCCTCATTACCTATAGGTGCAGAACCCGATTTCCAATCGCCGGCACTATAGGTGTCAGCCATCCAATCTCCCTGGGGAACTGTCTCGGTGTACTTTACTGTAAAAGGTGCGTCATCTGAAGTTCCAAGTACCGTTTTGTAATTTGCTTCTTCCTTACCCATAAAGCGGTAGATGTTTCCGTCTACATTAATCAGGCCGAGGAGCGAGTGGTTTACACCAGTCCAGTGAGTAGGAGTGGATGCGTTGAGTTCATCCGTATTGGACCAGATGCTGAAATTGGGATTGTGTGTGATGAGCGGATAGGAAGGAGCCTTCCTGTCCTGTGCCTGACTTTGGGTGAATGTAAAAAAGCAAGCCAGTAAGCTCAGGAGTTTTAATTTTTTCAATTTGTTCATGTTTGGTTTTTGGTTTCGGTGTTCTTTTAATTCTCGTTATTCCGGATTGTAAATTTAAGTGGTTGAAATTTACCGGAGTTGAGTTTTTGTATCAAACTTTTGCATATCTGTCTCAATTTTTATGAATGGGGTTATGTTCTTTTTTGTATGGAGAAATTGCAGTTTACTTTTCATAGGGGCAACTAAAATACATGAATTGGAATTGATCAGCACTACTGTTGAAGATATTTTTAATTCAATACAGTTACACCATGACAGTCATGAAAGGACCGGATGATTTTACCTACAAAAAAAACGAGTCTATTAGAGGTTGTCTGTTTGCATTGCGGGAAATATTCTTGATCAGGATCCAGACATTGCAAACTGCTTTGAAATATGGAATGCTGTTTTTCTATTATAAAGGAGAAATGTTTTGCTATTTGTGAATCCATAAAAAAAACTCAAATAGCCATATATTGGAATGGTTGAGGGTAAACGGTTGGATCATCCCGACCTGTTGATCAAAAAACGTTCGAGAATGAAGACTATGTTATTAGAGCCTGATAAAACCTCCCGTTAATGACCATTCAATCCATTTTAAAACAAGCGATGATTTGTACAAAACTGAGGCCTTAAAAATTAAGGCTATTTAATAATTGTTAAGGCTTATTCAACCCAATATATCGCTTTTTTAACTTATTCGTCGTATTGTGAGCTAATGTAGTGTTCCAAAATTAAGTAGAAGCAAATTGAAGATATTTTGATAGGATTGTTAATAGATGTAAACCTGCTTTTTTTAGGATTATAATACTCAATTTTAAGAATAGTAAAAATAACGTCAATATGTTGATTAGGTTGTTGTCAAATGTACTAGAGTATTTCTTAGCTTTATCGATAAAAACCTCTGGATCAATAATAGTGATATAAAATTTTAAGAATTATAATTTCATTAGTAAATTCTAGAGGCTAATAAAATAATCTCCGGTCAGATAGATTTAAGCGATAACGAGTCAATAAAAGCATCCAATATTGAAGATAATTAAGAATGATATCTGTAATTGAATATCGAAGAAATAAGTTGAGGTCGCAAGATATTCTCGGTCTATTTTTTGTGAACTAGTCCTAAATGAGTATACGGCTTTTAAGTGCAAAGGAATAATCAGTGTTTCATATAATTATAATTTCTTTAAAGGACGTGAGATTAATCTTGGGTTCTACTCGGTTTGTATTTCGAATTAGTTTGAACGTAACAGTAAGATATAATAATAATTTCTAACTTTACAATTACAAAATAGTTGAAGCAAGTAACGATTATGCCTTAATCATAGTGAATTACTGGATTATAGCCATTTAGATTATATTGAATGTCTTAAGGTGTTGATTCTATCATTGTTAGTTCTAGTGTCAGATAAATGTCGCATATTTTTACAGTGATAAAACATAATTTTACCAAATAAATAAAGAAATTCATTTGAATGAAAGTTGTTAAAATAGTTAATGTAGGCCCAATAAAGCAGATATCGATTGACTTGAACAAAGTTAACATATTTATTGGTCCGCAAGGAAGTGGAAAAAGTACTATAGCTAAGATCATTAGTTATTGTAGTTGGGTCGAAAAAAATGTTTCAATACATCAGTCACTTGAAGAATATAAGACTGATCCTAAATTTTTTGAGAGTAGATTGATTAGTTTTCACAAATTACATGGCTATTTTAACGAAAAAAGTGAGATCTATTATTCTAGCGATATCATAGATATTCACTATAAGTATTCTTCCTTTAATATTGATTGGAAAAGCAAGCATTTGTACAAACGGCAGAAGATTTCCTACATTCCTTCGGAAAGAAATCTTGTCATTTTACCAGAGATTGAAAAAGTTGAATTTCCGCATAATAATCTGAGGAGTTTCTTGTTTGATTGGTTAGACTCTAGAAAGAAATTCAATATCGACAATTGTTTAAATATTCTTGATCTGGATTTTGCTTATTATTTCAATGATAGTAACAAAGAAAATCATATCCTAAGTAAAGCGAAAGAAAGTGATATACAGTTGAGCGAAGCTTCTAGCGGATTACAATCACTTATTCCCTTGCTAACAACGATAGAATATATTACCAATATATTCTATCAAGGTGGATCGACTTCTTTTGAATTGGATGAAATTAGGCGAGCAACTTCCAGAAAATTATTGTACGAATTTATAGTTAACAAAATTTATCCTGATAAGCACTATAGCGGGTCATTGACAGATGAAGAGGTTGAGGCGGTAAACAAAGAGATAGACGAACCGAACGAAGAAATACAAAAAGGTATTAGTCAATATCACATGATCATGGATAACTTATTTAAGACATCTAGTTCAAATTTGATCATTGAGGAACCAGAACAGAATCTTTTTCCGGCAACTCAAAAAACATTTGTTTATAATCTTATCAACAAAATAATAAACCCTTCCTATGAGCATACGCTTACATTAACAACCCATAGCCCTTATGTATTATATGCAATAAATAATTGCATTATGTACTCATTAGTTAAGGAAAAGCTGAGTGAAGCGGAAAATGCCGTGATCTTATGTGCACAATCTGCTTTACGTCCTGAACAAGTTTCTATTTATGAGATAACTGATGGTGTGTTGAATAAGATTCAGGGAAAAGATGGACTTATTGAAGAAAATTTTTTTGATTCTATAATGAATGGGCTTATGGAAGGTTTTTACACGATGCTAAACCACTATGATTAAACGGGCTGTAAACACTAAACTTCCCCATCAGTACCAAAAATACGTAAATATGATTGCGTCATTATTTGTTGCGGATTATACAGAACAAACAAAATTGTTGCCCATTAAAAGAGGTGTGGAATTTCATCCTGATATAGCTCCGATAGATAATTTGTATTTTACTTTAAAAAATGATGTCAAACTAGAGATCGGTGGAATTCCTTTCGATAATCTAAGTTTTGTATGTGGTACCAATTCAAGATCACAATGCGAATGCGTTGTATTTCCGCATGATTCTGACCAACACTCTTGGGTTTTGTTTGCCGAACTAAAATACCGCCAACATAATAATAATTTTAACCGGGGTCATATAAAAAAGGCAATACGGCAAGTTTATAGGACAAGATATTACTATATGCAAGAAGGTATTATCTCTTTGCGAAATACGAGCTATCTAATCATTTCGTTTCCTTTGCAAAGAGTACCTTTCAAAGGTTTTACTCCCACCCAAGCCCAACTGATGAAGTTGAAGCGTGATAAAAATATAATTCTTGCGTTTACGAACACCATTTCTGTTATTGACCAAAAGTCTTTGAAGATAGTTTAAATACATGACCTGTGATCTCTAAATTCTACTGGTAGCTATTTGTTCGGCCGGTTTAATAACCTCTTAATAGTATTGACTATTGAATTCGAGCATTCGGTAGCTTTTCCGAAGACAAACTGAATATGTTCATTGTCATTTACTGTTACATTTTTTTCTTAAAATCGCCGATATTGAAATTCATTTGTCTAGTATTATCTAACTTACAGGTTGCCGAACTTTCAGTAATTTTGTTAAAAATAACCAGTTGCTATGGGAAGTTGTTGAGGATAATGTATCTTGGATTTAAAAAAAACAATATGAAAGCTGTATCCACATATTTCCTGCTTGCCTTGTTGCCTCTTGTAATGTCTTGTAATCAAACCGATAATGATTCGAAAAATACGTTAAAATCAACAGACGTATTGAAAAAGGAATGCTATGTTGCTGTTGATTCACTGGATACGGCTAAATTGAACCTTGACTATTTGAGGAGTGGCGATGTGACCGGTACCCTGGTAATTGACTATGCGGACAAGAGGAAAAATGATGGTAAGCTGAAAGGAAAGTTTAGAGGTGACACCCTTTTTGTAGATTACACTTTTAAGCTCTCTGCAAAAAATCCGGTAGTGTATAAAAATCCATTGGCTTTACTGAAAACAGATGGGAAGCTGATCCTTGGTGTCGGGCAGATTGAAACTACGCTTGGCAGATCGTACTTTGTCAAAAATGTACCTATCGACTACAGACAAGTGAAGTTTATTTTTGGAGCGGCTGAATGTGCCGTACAGCCGAAACCTTAATTGATTTCCACGCATTTATAAAAGTATTTTAAGATGTTGGAGCTGGCCTAAAGGGATAATCCAGATTCGATTGGCCGGGTTGAGAATAAATAAACCATGTTAAATATCAGATTTTTATTTTTGTAACTATGATCTTTAGAACGGCAGAGTTTTCAGATATTAAACAGATTCAGGTAGTCAGGCACCTGGTCAAAGAGAACACCCTTAGCAATCCTGATCTTGTACCTGATAAGGATGTGGCATTTTATATTTCAGAAAAAGGAAAAGGCTGGGTTTGTGAGGTGGATGGGCAAGTGGTAGGTTTCTCAATTGTTGATTTGAAGGAAAGAAGTGTTTGGGCATTATTTGTAGATCCGGAATTTGCAGAGCAGGGCATTGGTAAGGAATTGCACAGGCTAATGATCGATTGGTATTTTGAGCAAACCAAAGAAAAGCTGGTATTAGGTACATCTCCCAATACCCGTGCAGAACAATTCTATAGCCTTCAAGGCTGGACTCCTGTGGGTAGCTATGCAAATGGAGAGGTCAAATTTGAATTGAGTTACGAAGACTGGAGTCGTAGCGCCTAATTGGATAAAATAGATTTAATAAATGGCAATTAATCTGCGTCAACCCGGAAATTCCTTCCGCCAAATCTGGATAGGTTGTAGCCTAGACTCATGGAAATAACCCGTGTTTGCTGTCTGTCACGGCTATCAATGATGGTATTGCCTGCCACGATACGCGAGATATTGTTGCCCTGCCCGAGCAGGTCATTGCCGCTGATAGCCAAACTTAGAGACTTGTTCTTTAAGAAGCTTTTTGATAAACTGGCATTGATTAGCAGAGGATTTGAGTTTGCAAGGGCATAACCATAGTTGTTGCTTTTTGCTGCACTTAAATTGACGAGGCAGGATTTCATGATCGTTAAATGGCCAGATAAAGACATGTTGATCGTGCTAATATCCCGGATAGACTCTTCTGCGGTTGTATTGTTATGATTGGTATTGTAGCTTAAACTGGTAACAAGTGTCAGTTTTTTCAGCCTCAGACTACCACTCATTGATGTGGAGAAGTTTGTTGTTCTAAAGAAGGTTGGGGCACTGATCTGGCCAATTCCTATCGGCTGATATTCAGAAAATCTCATTGAGCTCATATTGTTATTATTCGTTATGGAATAGCTGGCAATGGTATTTAATGAGATTTTTTTTAATGATATGGTGCCGTTAAGCTGTTGAGAGAAATTAAAGCCTTTACCAAAGGCTTTTTGATTGTTAAAGATAATGGCGCGATTTGAAAAGCCTAACGAACCTGAATATCCGATTGAATATTTGCTTTTTTTGATCGGGATATAGAGATTGTAATTGCCGCTAAGCTGGTAGTTGCCATTTACATTCTCATACCGTGTGATCTGTTTTAAACTGTTTAAGGTATCTGGTAATAAAAGTACATGGTCCACAATCTCCCTTTGTGTGGCTGATGCATTTATGCCAGCCTGCAAGGACCTGCCGGATTTGATATGAGCATAATTGAAGTTCGCATTCATATTGTGCCTGAATGATGCTTTGAGATCCGGATTTCCAACGACTATGTTCTGAAGGTTTTGCGTATTTCTTACAGGCTGCAACTGATTGATCGTCGGATTAATGTTAGATCCCTGGTAGTTTATTGAAAGTGTTTTGCCGCTCTTTAATGTCCGGCTGAAGTTCATACTTGGTGAATAGTTGAATGTATTGTTCTTAGTTGTCTTAAACAACCTCAAATCACGATTGGTTAGTATGTTGGGGCTGGCGTTGAATCCGAAATTATACCGGGTTTTGTTTGAGTTATAATTGTAATTGCTGCCGATAGACTGGTTTAATGAAAGGTTGCTAAATGAGGTGCTCAGCGAGTCGACAAAGGAAACTTCGCTATTTGTGTTGTCGAAAACAAACGTAGAAACTTTGCTTATAGACCTGCTTGCTGATCCGCTATAGCTGAAATTCAAACTTTTCCGTGCCAGGGTATCCTTAGGTCTTTTTAACCCAATACTATAGTTAAAACCGAAGTTAAAGTTCTGTCTGTCGCTGTTGCTGTTCAGGTCTCTGTTCAAAAGTGAATCTTTTAAGAGTGCTCCTGTATTTTTGTCGTAATAAAGCGTGTTGGTTCTAATGTTCTGATCGCTGTTGCTGCCTGAAAGGGATATAGAAGTGTTCGCTGAAAATCCATTCTTTTTATTCTTCAGCCTTTTTGAGAATGATAAGCTTGTACTTAAGTTTGGCGATGAGCCTGTTGAGCGATTGCTATTCTGTAAATCCTGACGGATAAGTCCGGATTGATTGCTTAATGACATATTTTGATTATCTGAGCGACTGTATGAGCTGTTAACGGATCCCTGTAAGAAAACTTTATTGTTACTGTGGTTTATATTCCAGTTTAGGGCATGGCGGCTTGCTCCATTGTCGCCCTCACTTTTGGAGTTATTGATGAAGTTGCCCTCTGGATTTAAAGACTCTGATACCTGTTCACGTATAAATGCACTGCTATTGTTGCTGAAATTATAGCTAAAGCCACCCTGGGTACCTTTGCCCAGGTTATCATTATGACTTAATCCTATGCCGGTTGATTTGTTAATGCCCGCTCCGTTATTTAGTGTGCTGACATTTACATTGGCTGAACTTTGCTTATTGTCTTTCCATAGATTCATTTGGGAACGACTACCGATCATCTCATTTGTTCCCGCATTTGCAGAAAGGTTTCCAAATACACCCCTGCTCATGCCGGGCTTGGTAACAATATTTAACATCTTCCTTGGCTCACCAATCTTAAGTCCGGTAAAATTTGCTTCGTCGCCAAAGTCGTCTATCACATGGATCTTTGATACCATGCCAGCAGGAAGTTTTCCGATAAAGTCTTTCACATTATTGGTGAAAAAGTCTTTGCCATTGATGCGGAGCTTTACCATTTCCTTACCCATTGTTTTAACGTTATAATCTTCATCAACCTCTATACCTGGAAACTGTTTGATAAGGTCAGCTACGTTATCACCCTCATTGACCTGAAATGCTGCTGCATTATATTCTATAGTATCCTGCATGAACCTGATTGGATTAGGCTTGGCGCTGATGACGACCTCTTTCAGCATATTGCTGGACATTTTTATGATGATGTTACCCAATCGCTTGTGCTTTTCCTTTTCAGTAAACGTATACCCAGCGGTAAAATCCTGATAACCTAAGATGGATACCTTTACTGAAAACTTTGCGGCACTGATCTTTGAAATGCTGAAATTTCCATCATCATCGGTTTCAGTCCCTAGCGTATCCTGATCAGCAATGATCATCACTTTTACATTGGGGATTGCAGTTTTGGCGGTATCGGTTACCGAACCGGAAACCTTACGGTTGTGCTGTGCCAATAGTTGAAATACACCGGTGCAGATGAATAAGAGGGTGAAAGCGCAAATTTTTTTCAACGGTGTGAGGTTATAATACAAACTTAGATTTTTTTATTCAATAAAATCATATTGTATTGACAACCTTGAACGGCTATGCAGTTGTATTTTATCCAATGGCCGACATGGAAGATTATGGAGGTGTAAATTAGGAGCTTACTTTTTCTTTTTTGCAGTAATGGCCAAATAACCACTTTCCAGGATTGCTTTGGCTAGATCTGTGGTGTAACTATTTACCTGGAGGCAGATATATGGGTATTTCTCATAATGTGGTGTAATGAAACAACTTTCAGGATATTGCTCCAGAAATAGGGCCCTGCTGTCGAAATCTGTTCGGATCACAATCCATTCTCCATTTTCATTTAGTCGGCAAAGCAGATTTTTTTTGATCTTAACCGACGGCGTATCATAATGGGAGAGGCTGTCTGATGCATTGGGGAACTGAAGTGCAATTCTTCTTACCGGTTCAAAATCTGCAGGATTAAAATTGAATATTTTCATTTTACAGGTACAATTGGAATCATCAATTTAAGTTAATTTGAGCAATGTGCCAAATTAAAGGTATTTGCGGCATCTTCACCCATTCTGGCTACCCATTTCCTTGTTTCGACTAATTTCATCTATTGTCCCTTCAGCAACTTTGTACTGTTGTTATTAAAAGACAGTTTATTATGGATTTAACAAATTATAGAACATTAGGAAAATCTGGTTTAAGGGTTAGTCCTTTAACATTAGGGACAATGACTTTTGGAGAAGAGTGGGGCTGGGGATCTACTGTTCAGGAATCAAAAGAGATATTGAAGGCATACCTGGATCAGGGTGGAAACATTGTGGATACAGCAAACTTGTATACCAAAGGTCATTCTGAAAAAATTATTGGAGATTACCTCCACGAGAACCAGGTTAGAAGGGATGGCGTTGTGCTCTCTACCAAGTTCTACGGCAATTTATATCCTGGAGATCCCAATGCGGGCGGTACCAGCAGAAAAACCATCATCAATTCTTTGGAAAACTCTTTAAGACGCCTGCAGACTGATTATATTGATCTGTACTGGATGCATGCCTTTGATGAATTTACGCCAATTGAAGAAACCATGTCGGCATTAAACGATCTTGTAGTTTCCGGTAAGGTACGCTACATTGCGGTATCTGATACTCCTGCCTGGAAGGTAGCGCAGGCACAGACTATTGCACAATTTAGGGGATGGTCTCCATTTATCAGCCTTCAATCGGAATATTCACTTTTGGAAAGAACTCCTGAAGGTGAGTTGATCCCTATGGCGCAGGAACTTGGACTGGGTGTAATGCCATGGTCGCCTTTGAAAGGTGGCATTCTTACGGGTAAATACACTAAAGAAAGCAACGGGGCAAGCCTGAGCGGCAGACTCGGAAATCCTGATTTACCAGAATCCACTTATGTGATCATTGAAAGGCTGAAAATATTGTCGGAACAAAAGGGTACCACAGTTTCTGCAATTGCACTGGCCTGGGTTATGGCCATGCCGGTTGTAACTTCTACCTTAATTGGCGCTAGAACTATAGACCAGCTGAACCAGAATCTGGCATCGCTCTCTGTAGCATTGAGTGATGAAGAGGTGGGGTACCTCAATGAAGTTTCAGAACCGGTACTCAACTTTCCTATTCCTTTTATGAGGGCAGGTTATCACAATGGAATGGGTGGAACTACCATTAACGGTAAAACGTCTCTGATTTCATCTATACTACCGAAGAATAGTAAAGAAGTTTATTAACAAATACTTGTGATCTTAATTCCTTAACTTAGCATGAGTGTATTTGATTATACTCATGCATATCATCTATTTTATGAAGGCAGATACAAAACCCTATCTATACGATTCTATTTCTGAATACCAGCGGGATTTAGATCTTCCAAAACCACTGCATCCGCTCGTCAGCGTGGTAAACCTTAATGATATTAACGCCAGGGATCATAAATACAAGAGTATTGTGCTCAATTTTTATAAGATATCTTTTATAACCGGTTCAAAGAGCAAGATAAAATATGGTCAGAATTATTTTGATTTTGAAGAAGGCGGACTATTTTTTATTTCGCCCAACCAGATCATCTCTGTGGTACATAATTCTGATAAGCTTTCTGGTATTTCTATATACCTGCATCCCGATCTGATCAGGCACCACAGCCTGGGCAAGAAGATCAGAAATTATGGTTTCTTTTCTTATTCTATATCTGAGGCATTGCATCTCTCTGAGAAAGAAAAAGAGGTAATTCTTGGGTTGTTTAAGCAGATAGAGGCGGAACTCCATTCAGCAATTGACACGTTTAGCCAGGATTTGCTTGCTTCATATGTTGAACTTTTGCTGGATTATAGCGACCGGTATTATACGCGGCAGTTTATTACGCGGAAAACAGAGAATCATGACCTGGTTAGCAGGCTGGAAAATGTGCTTGCCGATTATTTTGATGGCGGTAAGGCAATGGCATCTGGCTTGCCAACTGTTCAGTACGTCTCCGGGAAGCTGAATTTTTCTGCAGATTATTTAAGCGATATGTTAAGAACATATACCGGCCAGAATACCCAGCAGCACATACACAATAAACTGATAGAAATTGCTAAAGAGTTGTTGAGTACAAGTGATCTTACCATTGCCCAGGTTGCGTATCAGCTTGGTTTTGAACATCCACAATCTTTTAATAAGCTTTTTAAACAAAAGGCAAATACATCACCTACGGTATACAGGCAATCTTTTACAAGCATAAGTTAGATTAAACCAGGGAAAGGATGAAATAATATATAAATGTGCCCAACACGAAATATTCGTTTGGGCACATTTATTATTCAAAGAAAATGATATCGGTTATGCTTTTGACAAGGTGGTCTCATAAATTACCTTTCCTTCGTGACTGATCGTCTTCACATTTAGCCGGCTTTTATCTATAGAAAAATACATAAAGCCATATTCTGATGCTTCAAACTTACTGTACGCTACCCCGGCAGTTACAGGTGTTACTTCAGAACCTGCACCAGATATAAAGTGGTTGGTAAAACCTTCTGGTTTTAAGTGCTGTAAGGAATGATCATGCCCGGAAAGGTATACATCAACCTTGTTGCGATCAAAGATATCTTTAAGCACTTTACGACAGGCAAGCGTATCGTAGTTCTTTATCCTTGGTCCAACGGTATAGATGGGATGGTGACCAATTACCATTTTCCATTTGATATTCGGCCCTGCATTTTTCAAGGTCTCGTCTATCCATGCCAGCTGCTTTTCTGGATGCTGGTTCTCTACAAATGGCGCATATTGCGGATTGGCGTGGAACTCAGGGATCAAAGGACAGGTATCGATAAAGATCATCAATACTTTATCGCCATTGGTTCCTTTCAGATCAACTTCTTTGGAATAGTACCGCGCTGGCATTTTCCATCTTCTGCTGATCTTGCTATAGCGTACCTGTGCATCAGGATCGCTTATATAATCGTGATTGCCCAGGATGGGATACCAATCCCATTGCAATGAAAAATCAGTATAGATATTTTCAAAAGAATAATGCCATAACGGGTCATGCTCACTGGCTACCCCTTTTGGGTAAAAGTTATCACCTAATGAGAGAATGAAATCATTTGGGTTTTCTGTTGTCCATTTACCCATCTGCTTAGCTACATGGATCTGGTGGTCTGCGCCATTTCGTCCCCAGTCTCCTATTGCGGCAAAGTGCAGCGAATAATCATCATTTAATTCACTGCGGGGAGCAACATCCTCACTCTCCAGGTGCGTTTCTGAGCCGGAAGCTATAGACTGCAAAGGGGCCAGCAGTGTAGCCCCTATTGCAGTTAGCGCAGTACCTTTTACAAAGTCTCTCCTTTTCATTATTTGTATCCTTCGTTTTGGTCGAGATTTTTGTTTAGTACCAGTTCTGTAGCAGGAATTGGGAAAATATCGCGTGTAGCACCTTCATTTCCATTTTTGAAACCCCATTTACCCTGGTATTTTCCAAAACGGATCAAATCGTTACGGCGCCAGCCTTCCCAGGCAAATTCTCTTCCACGCTCTTCTAAGATGCCATCAAGGGTTATTGCGCTAAGTTCCGGAGCTTTTGAACGGGTTCTTAATTTGTTAACCAGCTTAAGGGCTTCGTCAGCAGACCCGCCAGTTCTCAATAATGCTTCTGCTTTCGACATATAAACGTCTCCCATTCTGAAAATAGGCATGTCATTATTCTGGAAACGCGTACTGCTGTTGGTATTGGGATCCGGATAGAACTTGATAGAACGCACGCCGCGTGATATACCGTTTACTTCCGGGCCTACATCCATTGTTTCTGTATTGGTAAGAACAATTTCAGGGGTAAAGTCCAGTTGTGCCGATCCGTTCATGATCTTTGTTGTTCCATCAGCCAGAAATTGCTTGCCCGCCAGCCAGGTGCTGTTACGTACGTCGCCAGGAAGGTTGAAGATGCTGTAAAACTCAGGGAACGTACACATCGCATTACTCGGACTAAACGGCAGATTATATTTTGCCCTTAAGGTACTGTGCAAAGTGAACCTGGTCATTGCATTTCCACCAGAGTAATTTGCGTCATAAATAGCAGCAAAAATGGTTTCTTTATTTGGCCCGTTATTTACGGCAAATAAAGAATTATAATCGTCTACCGTACCCATTGCTGAGCCGGTGATGATCTTATCTGCATAGATGATAGATTCTGCATACATCGATTTTCCAATGTAGTGCTGCGCATTCATATACAGCTTTTGAAGCAGGGCATAGGCCATCCACTTTGTTGGCCGGCCATAGAACTCCTGGGTTACTGTAGCAGGGGCAGACAAGCCTTCTGATACTTCCAGTAATTCTTTTTCAATGTAACTGAATACTTCTGCGCGGGTAGATTGTTTAGGGCTTTCTATGGTTCCAAAGCTGGTGATCGGTATATTTCCGAACATGTCCATGGTATAGAAATAATAAAGGGCCCGCATGGTGCGGATCTCTTTTAGGAACAACTCTTTTAAATGTCCTTCTTCAGCTTTACTCAATAGATTAAGTATCCGGTTGCAGTCACTTATACCTGCATATCCCCATTCCCAGGCGCTCTGGATGATTGGATGGTCAGGTGCCCAGTTGTGTTTGTGCAGGGTTTGATACCTTCCCTGATCGTAATAACCACCGTTACGTGCGGTAATGATGGCTTCATCACTGGTCAGTTCATACATTCTCCAGATGTCTACACCAAATTTGGCATTAAACTTCTGATAAACTGTTCCTGTGGCGGCAACAAAGGCTTCAGGAGTTTTAGGGAAGTTTTCAGTTGTTAGTTGTGATTCAACATCGACATCCAGTTTTGTGCAGCTTCCTAAGGTCAGTGCCATCAGGATTGCGGCTGTTATATTCTTTTTCATTGCTATTCTGTTTGATGTTATAAGCTAAGGTTCAAGCCAAAGATTGCCGAACGTGTTTTAGGATAAAAATTACGGTAATCAATTCCAGGTGTTTGTCCGGCCATATTGATTTCAGGGTCTACACCTTTGTATTTAGTGATGATGAACAGGTTATTCCCTGATGCATAAAGACGTAAACTTTTACTACCTGCGATTCTAAAGGTATATCCAAGCGTGGCGTTGTCCAGACGCAGGTATGATCCGCTTTCCAGGTATCTGTCTGAAACGAATTGGGCCTTATCATCACTGATAGACTCAGTTAAGGTCATCACTGCGATGTTCGTTTGCAATGCATAGATAGGGGCATTCATATCTGCAAGGGTTGCATTTAGAATTTTGTTTCCATATACACCGCGAATAAAGAAGTTGAAATCAAAGTGTTTATATTTAAAGCTGTTATTCCATCCGTATAATAGTTTTGGCTGTGCTGATCCGGTTACGCTGAAATGCTCAAAACCTGTGTTTGCTGTTGATGCATTTCCGTCTTTATCATAGAACATGGACTTACCAGCCTCATCTTTACCTGCATACCTTAGGGTATAGAATGAACCCAGAGGATAACCTTCTTTTATGACCTGGAACCCGTTTACACCAGATTGTCCTCTTCCGCCAACGTTTGCGGTATAAAATTCACTGGCCTGGAATACATCATTTGAAATGGATGTGATCTCATTTTTATTGTGTGACAGGTTGATCGCAGTATTCCAGCTGAAGTTGCTGGTTCTTACCGGAGTAGTATTTAAGCTCAATTCAATACCTTTATTGGTCATTGCACCAACATTGGCTGTAAGTACATTGAATGGATATTGGGTAGTAGATACCTGATACGGAGCAATTAGGTCCGTGGTTTTCTTGTTGTACACATCGATGGTACCTGAGAGCTTATTTTTAAACAGACCGAAGTCCATACCGATGTTTAAGGTTGCTGTACGTTCCCATTTCAGGTTTGGATTGTCATTTTGAACCGGGCCGATTGCTGTGATCCATTCTCCGTTGTAGTAGAAATAGGAAGAATTCTGAGCGCCATAGATTAACCTGGCAGTGTATGCATCAAATCCGATCGAATTTCCAGACACTCCATAACCAACACGTAATTTCAGGTTATCAACAAAATTGATATTCTGCATAAAACTCTCCCGGTCTATATTCCATCCTGCAGACACTGACGGGAAAATACCCCACCTGTTATTTATTCCGAATGCAGATGATCCATCACGGCGTAATGTTGCCTGCAGCAAATATTTACCCTTGTAATCATACATGGCACGGCCATAGAAGGAAATCAGTCTTAAGGTTGAAATGTAATTGCTGCCGTAGTTAACGATGGTTGTACCGTTTCCATTACCAAGGCCTATGTTATTCCACAGGAGGTCATCTGATACAAAATCCTGACCTGATGTCTGGAATCCGTCGCCATTTTTATTTTCCTGCCAGGAGTATCCTGCGAGTAATTTAACATTGTGATCGGCAAAAGATTTGTCATAGTTAAAATACCCTTCAAAGATCTTCTGTGTATTTTTTACAGATGAGCGCTCTGCGTAACCATTAAATCCCTGTTTAAGCATAGAATACCTGTTGTTGTAAAGGTTTTCGTTGATCTGCTCATTCTGCATGGATACCATGGTGGTGAAATCCAATCCATTCAGGATATTTACTTTTGCTGAACCATTGGCCAGGTAAAGATTGGTTTTTCCCTGCATGGTATTGTTGTATAGCAAGGCTACCGGATTATAGTATCCACCTGTGCCTGTAGTACGGCTGGGATCTTCAGAATAAGAACCATCTGCTTTTCTTACACCAACAGTTGGCAGGTAAGTGAACATATTGTTATATACCTGACTTGCAATTCTATCGTTGATCGTATTGCTGTTGGTTACATTCAGGTTAAGTTTTAGCCTGTTGTTTAGCATACGCTGCTCTATGTTGGCCCTTACTATGAAACGCTCCATTGCAGAGGTCTTGATAATTCCTTCATTATTGAAATAATTAACACTTCCGCCATAGTTAGAATTTTCACCGCTTCCGCTAAGACTTAGATTGTGGTTCTGGGAGATGCCTGTTCTGGTCACTTCTTTTAACCAGTCTGTATTGCTGCCATCGTCGCTTACTGCGTCAAGTTTCTTTCCGTTGTCTGTCAGGTAGGTTCTCAGCTGAGCGCCACTTGCCATATCGATGGTATTAGAAATGGTTTCACTGGCTACGTAAGAATTATAAGAAAGGCGCGGTGCACCATTTGCTGCGTTTCTTGTACTGATCATGATCACTCCATTCGAGGCCCTTGATCCATATATGGCAGTTGATGAAGCGTCTTTCAATACATCTATGCTCACAATATCATCTGGTGCAATCAGGTCGATAGAAGCACCAGGAACACCGTCAATTACATAAAATGGCTCTTGTGCTCCATCACGGAAACTTGATGGTCCACGGAGGATTACAGCAGGTTTGTCTGTGGGGTTACCGCTGCGGGTAACATTTATACCCGCAACTTTTCCTTGCAGGAGTTGTCCGGGAGAACTGAAAACACCTCTGTTGAATTCTTCAGGCTTAATTGAGGTTACGGAGCCCGTTACCTGGTTCCTTCTGGTATTACCATATCCGATTACCACTTCCTGAAGATCCTGCGGCTGGTCTTTAAGTTTAATATTTAATGCAATTTGCTGCCCTGCACGTACGGTGTAATTTGACAGGGTATCGGTTTGAAAGCCTATAAAGCTGAATATAAACCGGTAGGGGCCACCTGCAGGAATGTTGCTAAAACTGAATAGTCCTTCAGAATTAGACATTGCATTGAAAGTTTTACGGGTTTGCTGGTGCTCTGCTTTGATACTAACTCCGGGAAGTGGTTGTCCCGATGCGTCTTGTACCAATCCTTTTACAGGAAGTTCCTGGGCAAAAAGCGGACCTGCCCAACATATCATGCTTAGGCATAACATACGTTTCAGGCTTTTTAATGTTTTTGAATACATAATGTTTGTTAATGAATACTATTGGTTTTATTTATTTGATTTTTGAAGAATGAATTCCTGTTCTGCGCCCCTGCTGAGGGTTAGGTTATTAATGAGACAGATGACCTTTAAAACCTGCTCAATCTGTTCTCTTGATGAATCAACTGTACCGGTATAAGTAATGTGATCGATATCCTTTCCTATGGTTATAATATTTACCTGATAGGATTCTTTAAGAAGTGAGATCACTTTTGGCAGCGGTATATTTTTCATTACCAGTGCTGTGCCTTCATAATGTAATGAGGTTTCCGGGATCAATTTTGGTCTTGCAGCTGCCTTTGTTAACCGGGCCGTTTGTAGCTGGGTATCGTATAATAAACCATTTCCCGCCTTAGCTATATATATGGGCTGCTGGGTGCCGGATGTTTGGCTGACCACAATTTTTCCGGTATGCAGCACAACTGAAGTGCGGTGCTTAGACTCTGAGGTATTGATGGTAAAAGATGTTCCCAATGCCGTAGTTTTTAGTCCGCCTGCATGAACGCTAAAAGGTCTCTCCGGATTTCTTTTAACTTTGAAGTAGGCCTTTCCTATAAGAAATACATCCCTGAATTTTTTTTGAAAGTCCTTTTCATACCTGAGGGAAGATTGTGGAGACAGGCTAACTACTGAGTAGTCGGGTAATTGAATGTTTCTGATCCGGTTTTCTGTATTTTTAACTTCCATCCACACCGTGGATCGTCTTAAGGCCGGAGCATGAGCAGCCGCCTGTAAATTCTTTGGTGTTACCGGTTCTTTTAGTACCATGTGCCATAACGAGAAACCAAGAATGGTGGTGATGCAGGCAGCTGAAAGATACCTGGTAATGTAGGTCAGTTTAAACCTGAGTTCTTTTCTTTTTTGGTCTTTCTCATTCGTGTTATTGATCTTTCCAAGGATAACAGCATACATGTTTTCAGACGCTTTTTCAGAAAGTTCTTCTTTTTGCGGATGAGATTGCCACTCCTCATTGCTGAAAAGTTTCTTTATAAAATAGGGGTAGTGCCGGGGATTCCGAAAATCTCCTTTTGGTGCCTTCATACCAATATTACGTACGCCGGTAACCTAGCCCTTAGTGCTTAACAATTTGTTAATACAGCTAAAGTAAAACGGTAAGCATGTATTGCTTTAAGGTGGTAAGTGCTTTTGAAATATGGCTCTCTACGGTCTTAGGAGATATGCCCAGCATTTCTGAAATCTCATTGTAAGAAAATCCATTCTTTCTGCTTAGGTTAAAAACCATTTTACGCATGGTTGGCATTGCTTCAACCTCCCTTTCAAAATGCTTCAGCAAATCCTTGCTTTCTATCATTTTCATGAGGCTGTCTGTATACGGATATTGATTAAACTGGTTGTTGTATTTATAGCGGGTAGCTTCTTTACGAAGTTCATCGATCATAACCTGACGTGCCATTCCAAAAAGCTGCAGCTGTAATTCTACTTCGTCATTGAGTTTGTTTTTCTTTTCCCATAACCTGATGAAGGTAAGCTGAACTACTTCAGATGCGATAAATTCAGATTGGGTTTTGTGAAGTATGAAACTATATATCTGTTTATGGTAAAGGCGATATGCTGTATTAAATGCAGTTATATCACCCTCCTTAAGTATATTTATAGAATTGTTATCCATATTCGCTTACAAAATTATCCGCTTTAATTGATATGGAGTTTAACTCAAGATTAACATATTGTAATCATTGAGAACGCTGTTTAGTGTATTGCTATTCATACAGAAAGATCATATATAGCATTTGTTACGAAAAATTCGTAGATTACGGCTGATATGAAAAAAATCTTTTATTTGCCGTTGTGTTTTATCTTGATCTTATATGCACAGCAGGGAACCGCACAAACAAAAGTGCTTCAAAATTTTGTTCGCAAACTTAGTTTGCATCATAATATCAGTTATACATCCATTATTAAGAACGATGGTTTTGTGGGTGAGTTTTCGGATACCATCCAAACCTTTCAAACTTTAGGTGCAGCCAGGCTGCAATTTGAGTTGGCTTCAAAAACCGAACAGGATAGGTTTGATGGTCAGAAATTATTGAAAGTAAACCTGACTGGTAAATATTATTCGGTTGGTGAAGACTACAAGCGTTCATCGCATTATTTTAACTCCATCCCCTTATTTAAAATGGTTGCTGTTATTAATGGTATTACACAGCCTGGTAAGCAAGTTAGGCAGCTGGCAGATACGGTAGTCAATACGATTCCTTGTTATCATGTCCGGATTACAGAACTTGACACCCTGATCAGAGGTAAGCGTCCTTACACCATTTATGAATTTTATATGAATAAAGCTACCGATCTGCCTGTATATGCAGAAAATCAAATGAAGGGTTTTTTAGAGAAGGGAGGGATAGCAAGTGAAGACATGATCTATTTGGTAACCCGGAATTATTATTCCAATTATAAATTTGACAACCCTTCTGGAAATGACCGGACAATTACTAAAATTCCTTTAGGCTTTATTACTGAGAATGAGAATAACAACCGGCTGAGTGAAAAGCCTCAATCGCTATTATCTGCAGGCTCTGAAGTACCAGTTTGGAAGCTGGAAGATCTGAATGGCAAGATCCTTTCCAGTCCCGACCTGAAGGGAAAGATCGTGATCATGGATTTTTGGGGCAATTGTGCCGCCTGTATCATGGCGGTTCCTGCAATAAGCAGGCTCCATAATAAATACAAAGGTTCTGACGTGGTTATTGTATCTGTAGATGTGGATGAAGGTAAAGAAAGTGCAGCAAAGTTTGCGGCAAAGTATCAACTTCCTTATCCTGTATATTTCAATGGCAAAGCGCTCAGTAAAGAATTTCATGTTACGCCGATCCCTACGTTTTATATCATCGATCAGCAGGGAAAAGTAATCACTGCTATAGAAGGTTTCAGCAATGACTTGGAAAAGCAAATTAATACACATGTTGATCAGCTGCGTAAGTAATTAGATACCTGATCAGATTGGGATTGTTAAATGAATGAAGTAAAATGTAGTTAGTTGAAACTTTTAACTGCTGCAATGGTTAAGTGATTAAATAGAATATTTATGAAATCATTTGATATACAGCTGCCTGAAAGCCTGCTAACGATTGAACCCCAGGAGAACGGTACCTACCGGGTTATGGAGGGAGAAAATAAACTGGGTGTGATTTATCCTGAGCCAACTGATGACCAGGTTACCTGGAACACACAAGACGAGTTGGATCCTGGTTTTGTACAGCAGATCGGCGAGTTGATCACTGAGCATAATATGTAGGTTAAATCATTGTTATGGCAAAAGAAAAGAAAGACAAAGACCCTTGCTGGAAAAATTATGAACAGATAGGGACTAAGACTAAAGATGGTAAGACGGTGCCCAATTGCGTTCCTAAGAAAACAGACAAAGGTAAAAAATAACCTGTTTGGACGACATGGAGTCCTTTCCTAAAAGCCCCATTGCTAAATGCAAATGGGGTCTTTTACGAAGTGTTTGGTTGTTAATAAAGAAAGACGTGGAAGTTAAACATCAACACTGTTCTATTAATTAATGTTATGTTTATGCTGTCCGGATGAGTAGGGTCTGTGCCTCTAAAACCAAAATTCCAGCCTGCTCCCGGGTGGGTAATGCACCATTGCCTTAAGTTAGTTACTTCTGCTCTGCTCATATCGAAGCCTGCAAACCCACAATTAAACCGGGTTCCGTTAATTACACATTGTATCGATACATTTCCGTTATCTGTAGTTGCACAAACGATAGTTCCTTGTGTGGTGGTAAGGTATTGGTTATATGCAGCCATGATACACTGCTCTACTGATTGTCTGGTTAGATGTGCCATAATTTATGATCTTTAAATTCTTTCTTACTCTGTTAGATAGGTTTTTCAGATTTCACCTTTGCTTTTAAAGAGGCTAAGCCCACTTTATGGTATACAATTCGGTTATATTTTTTGGACGGGTTTCTTTACCATCGGCCTCCATATCTGCTCTGGAAGTGCCATTGATGTCAATAATAGTTGCAGGAGCTTTATCGCCTGATAAGATGGTTTTGTTGATTGCGAAGTTTAAACCGTGATCATGCTCAAGAAAAATGTCTTTTTCAAAAGTACTGACATGATCCCCTTTGATGATACCTGTTCCAGGTTCGGTTCTGCTCCCGGCATCCGGATCAACCTGTGCACCATTGTCCCATGCCCGGCTAAAGTAGCCCCGCATATCCAGTAACATAGCGTATCCATTCTTGCCGGTACCAAACCGATTGTTGAGCACGGAATTTAACCGCGTATAATTATGATCGAGTTCTACTGCAGGATTACATAGCGATAGTTCTTCTTCCGGTGGGTTTTCGGTTCCAATATATTGTTTTCGTTCTCCTATAACTCCTGAAACCATGCAGGGTAGCGTATCCAATGCCACATCTCCAATGTTTGCATATACCTTTTCTACATATATGATCGCATTTTTTGTCGGGCAGGTTATAGCAACTTCCAATTTTGTGGCATTTTCTGATACGTTTAGTTCAATACAAATGTTCTTTTTGTCGCCGGCATTAAAAACGAGAGATTTGCTGCTTGTCGAAATTCCATCATTTATAGAAAATGTCAGTTCAAAGCTTGTTTTCGCTGCAGCTGGATTAAGAAGTACTGCGCATGCAGTTACTTTTTGTCTGCAGAGGACTTTTTGCCATCTTGGAAACTCACTAATCACCTGGTTAAAGGTCATCATTGCATCGCCATTGCTTTTTTGAATGAGGCATGAACAGGTTTCTCCATCGAAACTGATCTCCCCATTTGGCCCGGAATCTTGATAGATCCATCCGTCAGGGTGATTAAAGGTTACCGCACTGTCTTGTACTACCTCATTGCTATAGTATAAGAAATTATGATTGTAAACTAAATTCCGTTGCTGTGCTGCAAATAGAATAGCATGTATTGAATCATTCATATCAATAGGGTTGAAATTAATAAAGGCACTATGAATTACAAGTGCCTTTATTGATTGGATTAGGCTTCTGCATTTTGAAGTAAAAGACGCTCGTTAATTTGTTGTAATGGTGCAGAAACTCTGAAGTTTGTTCCTGTTTCTTCGAAAATAAAAGTAGCGCCTTCAATTCTGGCCACATATTCTTTTACGGTTTGGCCGCCTTCAAATATAACTTCTAACGGGCCATGGATCTGATTACCAGAAATAACTTCACCTTTGGTTAAATTGCTGTACAATGCCACATAGTACTTTGGTTTTACTACGAATTGTGCATTGTTTCCGCTGTATACATCTCTCTTTATCAGTGCAATATCTCCATCCATACCAATTCCTAAATTGGCTAGTTTTTGAGACTTATTGGTAATCATTAATTGTCCTGCAGTTGCAGTGCCTGCCAGGGTCAATTGCTGAACGCCATCTGCATATATGCAGTCCCATTGTTTACCGAGTTCGGTATTTAGTTTTTGTGAGGCGATATAAACCCCTTTTCCTCCATCTTGTTTATAATTGGCCAGGCAGGCAAGATATTGCGTGTTCCACTGAACGCCTGATACGCCTTGAGTAGGTACCCTCGTTTGTTTCCAGGATACACTGTCAAGACCTATTGAATCTGGTAATTGCTGATATACGCAAAGGGTCCAGGTGTTATTGGTTTGATTTTCGAAATTAACTGAATAAGTTGTCATAATTAATCATTTTAATAAAAGATCCTACTCTATTGGTTTGGTTTTTCGGATTCCACCAGTGTTCACGTTTGGTTTGAAGCTTCATTGGGATGAACAATTCAAAGTAACGGGATAACTGCTGTGAACCTTAGCGTAGAAATTACTAAATGACAGGTTACGTATTTATACGGAATCGAAATGCTGAGGTGGTATATAAATCTGGTGGGCTATGGCATAAACCACAAGCCCGACCGTGTTTTTAGCGCCAATTTTATCTAATATTCTTTGTCTGTGGCTCTCCACAGTACGTCTGCTAAGAAATAGCTTGTCGGCAATTTCATCATTTGTATATTCTAAACAGATGAGCTTTATCACCTCAATTTCCCGTTCAGATAAATTTCTAATGGCATTTAGGTCATGGCTTTTAGATTTACCCTTCATGTAGGATACCAGCATCAAATGGTCTTTCTGACTAAAGAACACGCCAGTTTTATGAACAGATTCTATGGCTTCGACGAGCAATTTCAGGTTTGCATTTTTTGGAAGAAAGGCGGAGACCCCTAATTTGATCATGTGTCCAAATACATTGTTCTTATAATGGGAGGAGAGGATGATGATTTTTAGGCCCGGATATTTCTTCTTTAGTATTTCGACCAGTTCAAATCCATCCATAGGCTTCATCTGGATGTCTGCAAGGATTATTTCAGGGAAATCTACTGGCGGGATGTTTAACAGATCATCTAAAAACTTGATACCATGTGCAGCGGTAGCTACAACTGTAATGTGTTTTACAGTGGAAAATAAAAGGACCAATCCTTCGGTAAATAAAGATTCATCATCTATTAATGCTACTTTAATTTGATTGTTCATGTTTTAGGAATTACTATAGTTAGCTGGCTTCCTTTATTTTTAATGCTTTTCCATCTATAAACGGCATCCATAGATTTGATCCTGGATGCTATATTTCTTAGTCCCATACCCTTACTTGCTGAGTTTACATCAAATCCTATTCCGTTGTCAGATAACGTGATACATAGGTATTTGGATGAGTCCCTCAACTGAATAAACATTTGAGAAGCCTCAGCATGTTTTAATACGTTGCTTAAATATTCCTGGATAATCCTGTATAATTGTAATTCAAAATACATAGCTCCTGGTGTGTATGGATGAACAATGATCAAATGAACAGTTAAAGAAGATTCTATATTAGCGATCAGTTCTTCCAGTGTCAGGATCATCCCGTAATGTTCTAAATTAACTGGAAATAAGGCATGAGAAATATTTCTGGTGGCTTCAATGAGTTCAGGTATTTGCTTCGCAACAATTTCTTTTGACCGCTCATTGTTCCAGGCATTTGGATTATTAAGCCATACAGAAAGTATGTTTAACTTGTTTCCTATATCGTCGTGTATAAGTTGGGCTATTCTCTTTCTTTCCTCTTCCTGTACTTTAGCTCCCTGGATTACATTGTTTTTTTGGTGTTGAATTTCCTGCTGATGCTGGATGTTTTTTTCTAATATTATTTTATGAATAAAATTTCTATACGTAAGTAAAATGAAGGTGATGATCAATATTAAGATGATGACCATAACCACGAAGAATTCGATATTTATTGAGATCTCTTTGATGATATAAAAGTGTAAAGTGATGCTCCATACAAAATGGAAGACAATACATTGTTCATTCCCCAAATGGTGCTGGCATTAAAATCAGATAACATTTTAAGTTGATCAAGCAGCAGGAAAAATAACAATGAAACTGAATAATACAAAAACAAGCAGGCATAAATTATTAAAAATTTGTTCTTCTTTTCAAAAGAACCCAATGCCTTAATTAAAGAATACCCTGCCAGGCATACGATCAATAAATGCGAGAAAATCTTACTGGCATTATCTGTCACACCTGGGTTGTTTATTACAAGTAAGACGGTTCTAATAAATATAACAGCAGTAATTAATCCGTTTACGATATACCATTTACGTGAAATTTTTAACTCGGTAATGAACATAGCCGACAATAAGAAGAATTCACCGCTTACATAAAATGGATAAACCAAATAGGTGCTTTTTGCGCTGTATATGAATATCAATAATTTGACAATTATTTCAATGCAAAGAATATATCCCAGGTAATAGACATACCATTTTTCTTTCTTTTGCAGCACTGGCCGTTTTAAAATCCCAAACAAGAATGAAATAACCAGCAAGCAGTTTGAAAGAACTAATGATCCATAATAAAATAGCATTGGGATTATTTTATTCTAAAAAATCAAAATTTCCTTCTTTACAAAACGGGGGGCAAGGTTGAGACCAATCGTAAGAATTATCATCTGTTGATCTTATGATCTGAGCACCCAGTTGCTTGTCATCAAGCGCTATAAAAATTAATGTTGGGATCTGTCTTTTATAGAGAACGGAGATTTTAAATGCAAAAATACAAATTACCTGATCGATACCTTCCTCAGGTTTACCCAGATCTTCAAACGGTACGGTAAACGTGTTAAAGATTCTTTTTCCCAGAAAATCAAAACACTCACAATAAAACCAGTCGTGACATTCATTACTCCAGGATTCTATTTCTTGCAAGGCTGTTTTTTCACCTACTGCAGGCCTGTTTTCTGTGGGTAATTTAAACTCTTCAGTATAGCTGCTGATCTTTAGATCTTGTGACAGTACTGTTGTTTTTATTTTCGTTGTTTCCTCTATTTCAACCAGTTTTAAGTCTATTGCCAGTGGGATCAGGGAAGAGGTTGAGTATTCTGAAAGTTTAAGTTCTGTACCTGATTGATCAAGGGGAACAAGAATTAATATTAATTCATCGCGATGTACACCAATATACGTGTGGAAGTTTTTATACTTATTGAGTTTGCTTAACCAATCAATCTGTTCTCTGTTGAAACTAAAAACCAATTGAGGATTAATTATAGATTCGATTTTTGAATAATCAGATTTAACTTCCTTCCATGTCTTGATGGCAGAAATACATTCTTCTTTTGTGAGTGTAATGAGCATAATTTAGTTTATTTGGTTTGTTAAGGATGATTTTTTTAGGGCTTTTTGCATTGCTGCACTGGTGGTGGTTTAATATTGAATAAAATTAATAAAATTAGTGATATAAATTAAAGATTAATCATTTACTTTTTTGCTTAATGTTTTTTGATTATATGGTTTGTTGCAGGATTGAAATTCTGATTAATTAATTTGTCTTTTAAAATTAGCCTGGTTATTAAAAATAAATTTCTAAAGGGCTTTTTTGTGTTGTTTGTTTGTAAACTGGTTATGAATCTCTTTTAGATATTTGTGAAGGTCAAGTGATCAGTGTTTATATCTGTTGTCAAACCTGGTTATGTAATTTGAATGATATGGGAATGATCTTTTTTTACCGGGTGCATTATATACATTCTATTTTTTAGGTTAGTAGTCAGGTTATAATTTCTTTAATGGTTACCTTTGAATAAAATTCTTTTGCAGATATGAGAAAGCTGACCATTACATGTATTCTGAGTTTGAGTTTCGTTGTTGTCTTCGGACAGGAAATGAAGGTTGAACAGCAGAAAGTTGTTTCTGATTTCATTTATTACATCAAAAATCAAAAGAAGGAGATCTTAGCGGATAGAGTTTCCTATCCTTTAAAGAGAGAATATCCAATACCTGAAATAAAAAATAAGCAAGAATTTTTAAAGCGTTATACTGAAGTTTTTGATAACGAGTTAATTAAGATGATCGTTAATTCTAAGCCAGCGGTTGACTGGTCTGCTGTGGGATGGCGTGGAATCATGCTTTTGAGGGGAGATGTTTGGCTGGACTATGATGGACGGTTAATTGGTGTGAATCATCAATCAAACGCGGAAAGAAAGAAAAGAGAGAAATTAATTGCGCTCGATAAAAGCTACGTGCATGAGTCGATTAAAGAATTTGAACGGCCTATCGTAGTTTTAGAAACCACAAAATATATCATTAGAATTGATGATATGGGAAGTAATAGCTTCCGCTATGCTGCGTGGAACTTATCGGGTAAAATGAGCGATAAGCCTAACCTGATCTTAAAAAACGGTAAACTTACCATGGAAGGGAGTGGAGGGAATCACAAATACGAGTTTAAAAGTGGTACCTATACCTACACCTGTCCAATTTTTGTTACGGGTGGAAAAAATACGCCACCCGCATTGCTTGTAATTTATAAAGGTGGTAAAGAGATCTTAGCTCAAAAAGCCCAAATCAGAAAGTAATTCCAACAAAAATATCTACTTCAGCATTTGATAGAATATTCCGGTTGCTGACAATCAGTTTGCACAATAATTTGCAGTAGTTGCTGCAGGCTCATTCCCAAGTCTCCTGTTGTTTAAATAGGTAACTATGGATGTATGCCCCAGCGTTCTGGCGAGTTCCTCTGCCGGGAAAATGCCGAAGCTATTTACACGCAGGTAAAAATCAGCACCATTACTGGCCAGCGCGTTTACCATTTCCATATTATTACTCATTACCGCAAGTAACAATGCGGGATAGCTAGAATCATCCCTTCTTTTATCGAGGTTGAATTTAAGCTGCGGATAGCGGGTAATTAAGGCACAGAATGTTGATTTAAGGCCTCCTGAAGCCAATGCACCTATTGCGTTTCCAGCCAGCGTTTTCAAATATAAGGGTAATGTGTAATTGATATCGAACCCTGTTTTTTTGTCGAGCTCATCAAGCATTGCAAATAACAGGTTGTTATAGCCACTGATGTAGAGTGTAGTATTTGTTACCGACCGTCCTTTTGCTAAAAGGAACATCAGATCGGTTTTATCACGATTTGGCATTTCTTTAAAATTATAGCGTTTATCCTTTAAGATGGTTCTGATGGTGATCAGGCATTCTGTGCAGCTTTTTAAATTGCCGGCATTATTGGCTGTAATATATCTGTCAATGGCTACCATTACCGGCGAATTGGTTACGCCAGAACTATAGATGTCGAATGTTGGGTTGTTGGCCAGAAGCACCTCCACCTGGCTGGCATTGCAGGCGCCTGCAAAATACTGAAGCTTCACTCCAGCCGACATCTCTTCCTGTGCGTGAGCAGGTGAAGAGATTGACATCAGGGCTAAAGTTGGAAAAATGTATCCGAATGCCACAAGGAAAATGATCAAGTACTTTTTCATAAAATTAAATATTTTGTTTACACCAAGGTAACTGGTAATCCGTCAAAAATTCATGGGATTAACACCCTAATGGTCACCGTGTTTTTCCAGTTCTGTGCTTAATAGTACAACTCTTGGGGATAACTAGTATATTTGCGCTAATTATGGGTTACGCAAAAGAAAGAGGAAAGCTTGAACAGCTATTAACAAGGATCAATAATATCGGCAGTTACGATGAAAAGAATTTAGCCAATCTGGTTGATGGTCATGAAAAATATTCTCATACCATCAGAATATTAAAGAATAAGGAGCCAGAAACATTTATTAATCTGTATGAGAAAGAGTTGCAGGAAGTAAAGGATGGTAAAAAATTGGTTAAGGAAAGTGATTCGGATGAAGCACGCCAAAATAACTTTACGGTCTATAAAGATGCAGTTATACGTGCTATTGAAAAAACCATTAAAGCCACTAAGGAGTCTTTATAGTATTTTCTTCCATTCTTCCAGTTTCTGATCAAAAGTTTTCCAGGTATTGGCACTGCTTGGTGATGGCAGTGTATCGTACGTTTTAGCGGGGTCCTTAATTACATATTTATCGTAAAAGGCTTCCGCTTTTTTGCTTGCAAAGAATATGGTTTTGATGTATGGATGAGCTGTGTAAAATGCACTGAAGTTATTGGCCACCTCATTTTTAATGTTGTTATCTGAACTTCCTTCACACTCACAAGCTTGTAGTACATCCCATAACGCAATCCCATGATCCAGCAGAAGCTGTTTCCTGGTCTCATAGTCTGGTGTGAACGTTTTGTCAAACAACAAGAACATCATTTTCCAAAAGTGGTTGCCAGAATGGCCATAATATTGCTGTAGTTTTAAAGAGCGGTCGCCCGGCATGGTTCCTAATATCAGGATTCGGCTTTCAGGGCCGGCTATTGGTGGAAATGCTGTTTTCATGTAATTAGGGTACAATTATTGAGATATATCCGGTATGATTAAATTAAGCTCAATGAAATATAAACTGTTAACAATTGCATTATTATTTTGTTCTTCACTTTTTGCGCAGGAATCCGCAGATTACAACCAGAAACAAAGTAAAGAAAGTCTGGCTTATCACGAAGCCCGCACAAAAATTTCAGTTCCACCTTATGGCATCGTAAAAGTGAGGGCAAAAATCGCTAAAATAACCAGTGATACAGAAAATTTAAAGCTTTCAGCGAAGGAATATCTGTCGCTTAGCCTAAAAGAAAAATTTACATACTGCATGATCCATGCAGAGGATTATGATCAGAATTGCGATCCTGTTTTGCCTGTCATTGATGAAGAAAAAAAGATAATGGCGAGTTTGGAAAACCCTTTTCCTGAATTTGCCTGGAGTGAAAGACAGACGGCATTTTTAAATAAAAACCGCGACAGTGTAATGGCACTGGTCAAAGCGTCTGTTTTAAGAAGTAAAAGAATGGGTTTGAATTATAAATTGGCAATAAACGAGATAAATGGATGGGAAATGATCCCCTTTATTATCCAGACGTTTAAAGCCGATCATAAAGATCTGGATCTGCTTACATTGTTGATGAAGCTCATGATCAATAATAACTATGCACCATTTATGCAGTCAGAAACCCATCGCAAGTTATATGGAAATGAAGCCAATGACAGGTCATATATTAAATTCAATAAAGCAAATGAAGATTTGATGCTGAGCAGGGCGAATGATTTTTATCTTAAAATGAAAAAGGGTTAGTGCTATGCGCCAGGTGCTCATCTTTTTGCTAACCAGTATGCAGGTCAGTTTATACGCCCAGCTTAATCTTAATTATGTTGCTGTTCCTGCTGGTGTTTATACCGTTGGGGAAAAAGACCATTTAAAGAATCCATTGAGAAAAGTCAACATGGCTGCTTTTAATATTGCAGTTACTGAGCTTACGAATGCTGATTTTGAGAAATTTGTTCATGCTACGGGTTATAAAACAGACGCAGAGCGGTTGGGTAATGCGATGGTCTTTGAACCCGGCCTAAAAGAATTCAGATGGATCAATGACAGTACTGCTTACTGGAGATATCCAAATGGCATAAGCAGGGGAGGGATTTTAGATAAGATGAACCATCCGGTTACTACTATAAGTTACCGTGATATCCAAGCCTATTGCAGCTGGGCTAAAGTGAGGCTTCCTACTTTTGAAGAATGGGAAATTGCTTCCAGGGCAGGCGATGCTGCTGAACAATATTTTTGGGGCGCAGATAAAACCCAGATTGTAAAGTATGCCAATGTTTGGCATGGTAAAGATCATTTGAAAGCAGACCAATCAGATGGTTTTATGTATACTGCCCCAGTAAAAAGCTTCTTGCCCAATAAATGGGGCCTTTATGATATGTATGGAAATGTTTTTGAATTTTGTCAGGGAGGTTTACCCTCTGATCCTAAAGAAAGAGTCATTGTACATGCCCGCGGAGGTTCATGGTGGTGCAGCAAAAACTCATGCAACTATTTTAATTCTGTAGATATTGGTAACATTAATCCGCGTGCATCATTCAGTAACCAGGGATTTAGAGTAGTGCAGCTAAAACATTAGTTGTTCATATATGTTCTGCCTATAATGATATTAAAGCCCCAACCCATTAATCACCTGCCATGGTCTTCTGTTACAAAGGCAGCACTAACTGCATTCGTTGTATTGTGCAGTTTATCTGGCTGCAACTATCAAAAACATTATTCTGAAAATGATTACTCATTTTACTCAAAGAATTTCTCACTGGATACCCTATCCTCATTAAGGACAGATGGAGTATACATACTTCAAAAAATATGGACAGACAAACAAGGAACCAGAGCTCCTGTAAGCCCAAAAGAGATCTATAAGTTTTATCCATCCGGACAGGTAAACCTCATTGTGGATATAGATCATGTATTTGATCAACAGTCCGATTACGTGGCCGCTTTTAACAATAAGATCAAAGAGAGTAAGGAAAAGAATAGTGCCACATTATTTGAGAGTTATTACAGGCTTGAAAATGACAGGATCGTGATCCAGCGAATGTCCACTCCCAGAAAGCAGTTTGTGTACAGCTATGGTTTACTTAAAAAGGATACTTTAATTATTGTAAAAACCAGTCATTTGGGAAAAGGCAAGATCAAAGACGAATATTTTACAGATTATTATAAGGCCTATTATACCTTTGTTCAAACCAAATCGAATTATACTAAACCCAACTGGTGATGACGCTCTTTTTTCTGTTATTTCTGGTCGTTATTCTGGTCAACAGGGATGAGTTTCTCGAAAAGTCTACCACAAATCCGCTAACACTAAAAAACAAGTTAAATGCGCTGGCCTGGTATTTATCACTTGATAAATAATTTGAAATTAACCTTCGGATGCTTGTTTAAGTTTGGCTATGTCCAGCTTTTTCATCGTCATTAAAGCAGCCATCACACGGCTTGTTTTTTTAGGATCGGAATTCTGCAGCAAATCCGTTAAAACCGTTGGCACAACTTGCCAGGATACACCGAACTGATCTTTAAGCCATCCACACATTTGAATTTCTCCGCCATCAGAAAGTTTATCCCAATAGTAATCAACTTCCTCCTGATCGTTACAATTGATGATAAAAGATATAGATTCATTGAATTTGAACTCAGGCCCGGCATTTAATGCGACAAAGGTTTGTCCTTCCAGTTTAAATTCTATGGTCAGGATTGTGCCAGGTTCCATGCCATGAAATTCTTGCCCTGCATTTCCATATCTGGCAACTCTGCCCTTTGAAGCATTTTTAAAGACTGAAAGATAAAAGTCTACTGCAGGTTCTGCAATATGATCAAACCATAAGTTTGTGCTGATCTTTGAACTGGTAATTCTGTTTTCCATAGGATTTATATTTAGTATCGTAAAAATAAACCTGCTGGATGATTTTTGTAATGGGAAGATGCGACTTTTTTAGGGGCTGTTTGCGACATGTAAATGCCGGAGATTGCATGCCGTTAATCCAAAAACTGTGTCATAAAATCTTTTAGAAACCCATCTTCCATAGGAAATTTAGCAAGTGGAATCGCCAAATTCATTTCCTTAATTAATTTTCCCGCAGTTTCTTCCTGGTCATTTCCTGCTTCATAATTTGCGCGGAATAGAACTGTTGTTCTTATCAGGTCGATTTGAATCAACTCATCACTGCTATTGGGGTTAATGAGCTCAATAAGCTTGTACATCTCTTTTATTTTCTGATTAAAAGAATCCAGGGTGAGTTCAGGCTCATCAATAATGTTTAGTTGCTGTACAAACACCCGGTTTAATGTATAATCCAAAAGGTCCATCGCCAGTTCTCTGGAAAATCCCTTTGTAAAGTATACCGGGTTTTTAAGCCCTCTGGATTGCAGAAGTTTTAGCAGCAACCGGTCTCTTCTATAGAGCACGCCATCATCATAATTTGATTTTGAGACCCATTGAAAAGGTTTGCCATTCTCTAATGGTAAAGTGAATAGAGAGTCTTTGTTAACGGTATATTCCAAGGTATCCAGTGTGGCAACCGGAAGTTTGAAGTCAACAATTTTGTTATTTTGTAAATAACCGGCGTACCAATAGGTGTCCAGGAGTCCGATATCGAAAGTGGCTACATTGGTTCTGTAATTTTCTAAATTTTGGAGATATAACAATGGGTAAGTGCTGTTGTCGCCAGTTGATAAAAGCAGACTTCCTGGTGTGCAGTTATTTAGGGCCAGGCGGGTTGCTGCTAAAGAGAGTTCACTAAAGCCACCTCTTTTTTTGCCTTCTGCAAATGCCCATTTTGCTGAATCAATATCTCCCCGGTACAGATAAGCCATTGCTTGAGACCCCCAGGTTGACGTGATCTTTGAGTAGGGATCAAGGGCCAGTAATTCTCCGGTGTATTTTGGCGAAAGTTTGATGACGGTTTCAAAGGCTTTGCTTACTTTAAGAGCAAGTGCCAGATTGCTTTCTATGATCATTGAGCCATCTTTAATATTTAATTTATCATAAGCATAGCCAAGAAAATAATGTGCTTCTGCACTTAACGGATTAATTTGAACGGCTTTTTCCAGGTGCTTAATTGCATTTTCATAATCCTGATCTACGTATTCTTTTTTAAACTCAGCTTTTCCGGCGCTAAGACTTTTGGCAAAATCTGTTTGTTGTGAATAGGCGGAGGAATAAATTTTGCAGAAGATAAGCAGTGTGAAAAGGTACTTCATATATTGGTGTGTTTATTTTTTATTAGCGTGGGTTTTATCAAGCCATTTTTTTGCAAGTACCGGGTTTTTAGTTGTGCCGGTTCCGGTTTCGTACATTTCGCTCAATTTTAACATGGCATGTTCATGCCCCTGCTCCGCGGCTTTAGTATACCAGGCTATCGCTTCTGTGTAATTTCTCGGTACGCCAGCTCCATAGAAGTAGAATTCAGCCAGATTTAGCTGGCCATTTACATCGCCCATACTTGCCGACTTTTTATACCAGTTTAACGCTTTTGTCACGCTTTTCGGACCCGCCAAACCTTCATGGTACATTGATCCGATATAAAATGTGGCACTGGCATGCCCTTTCTCCGCAGCTTTTAAAAACCAGTTCATTGCTTCTTTGTTGTCCGGGGTGCCAGTCTCACCTTCGAGGTTGATTAACCCGAGATAATACATGGCATCAGCACTTTCAAATGTAATCCGTTTAAACCACTGCGCCGCCTCTGGCAAGTCCTTCTTTTTACCTATGCCGAAGTAATTAAATTCTCCCATATACTGGTTTCCGAGAATGTCTCCATCATCGGCAGCTTTCTTAAACCACTTTAAAGCTTCAGCAGGGTTGGCTTCTGGTTCGCTATAATAGATCTCACCAATTTTTCTTGCAGCAGCCTTTTCACCTAAAGCAGCAGCTTTTTTGTACAGTTCAATTGCCTGTGTCCGGTCTTCTTTTACACCCCATCCGTTGTAATACATGTCTGCTGCATATTCTGCTGCAATGCCGTTTGCAGGTGAGGCTACTTTAAACCATCTCAATGCCTCAAGGTTGTTTTCCGGAGTATCCCAGCCATTAAAGTAAATTAATCCAAGATAATAGGCGCCTTCATTACATCCATTGGCCGAAGCCTTTAAAAACCATTCCCGGGCAGCCTTTACATTTTGTGTTGTTCCCCAGGCATTGTAATAACATTTACCCAATAGGTACATCGATATGGCATGTCCTTTTAACGCGCCTTTTTTATACCAGTTTAAAGCTTCAGGCAGATTTGTTGCTACACCATTGCCATGCAGATACTGACCGCCAATACTCACCATACTTTCTACATTGCCATTGTCTGCAGCCATTTTATACCAGGCAAAAGCCTGATCAAAACTACGCGTTCCAATAGAGCCGGCATAATGCATGTCGCCGATATATTGCATGGCTTCAGCGTCACCCTCTTTAGCTGCCTTTTTAAAAAATTCGTAAGCGCTTATAAAGTCCTTGTCAACAAAATATTTAAGTCCATCTTTAAATGCATCCGTGCTATTTTTGGCAAGTTCAACAGCAGCCCCCTTTTTCTCGTCGTCACTTAAATAGTCATTGCCATTGGCTTCACGGCCAGCATAACGTATTGTTGAGATCCTGAACCCGGTTTTTGCAGCCAGATTTACAAACGAACCCTGCATTTGCTCCGCTTGTTCCTTCGTAGAATAATAGCCCATTAATGTAACTTCTCCCGGTTTAAGTGCGCTGATATCGCCGGATATAGTGCTCTTCGATGGCCATTTTCCCTTGTAGCGTGCTAAAGGAAAAACATTGGTTACAAATACGGTGGGTTCGTTCTCGCCAATAGATCTCCGGTCTAAAATGTAAGAGAAAAAGTAAAGTTCCTTAATACCTGATTCTGCTGAAGTTTGAGGAATACCTCCGTCAGGAAATTGATCCAGAAAGTTCATCCGCAATTCCTGTGTCAGTGCTTTTTTCTGCTCCTCTAACTTTGTACGCTCTGCAGCCCTGGCCCTTCTCAACTCATCTCTTGCTTCTTTTGCTTCCTTATCCGCTTTGATGCTGTTAAATATGGCCCCAAATCCAACTATTGCTTGTCCAAGTGCATTTTCTGACGCTCCTGATCCGGTAAATAATACTTCTTTTGCGGCCTGTAAATTATTGTTCCTGGCTTCAGTTAGTTCCTGCACCTGCTCGTTAATGGCACTTGATTTTGCTCTGAACTCCGCTTCAAGCTCTTGTACTGATGAATAATTTCCGCTAAGTTCTGTAAGATTATTTAATCCTGTTTTGGCGTTCTGGACTGCTTTAGCTGCATAATAGCTAGTCATGAGGTTTGCTGACTGTGTTTCAGTCTTCCTATCGCTTTCTGCAATATCGCTCCAAAATTTATCGTTTTGCTTTTTTAAATTCTGATTTACCTCTGCAGTAAACGATGCATTTGATCTGGTAGAATTGCCGTTGTTTTGTGAAGTAGAGGTACTTGTATTAGATTTAACTATTGTGGGAGTAGGTTCTTTTTCAGACTTTGTAACCGTTTGCTCCGGTACTTTAGCTGATGTACCGGATGCGGTATTGGTTCTTGCAGGTTCTGCTTTAGTTTTCTCAGGTTCAGTTTTGGCGGCTGTTGCCAGTCTGATATCTGAAAATTCATACTTCAATTCTTTAAGTAAGGTATAACTGTTTCCGTCTTTTAACCTGCAGTCCTTAAAATTATCGCTTCCGCTGTTATAGGTATAATCATTATCTTTTTCTGGTGTAAATTTTCCATTGGGCGGCAGATATACAAATTTGTTGAGCCCTATGGTCAGTTTCTTCTTACCCACACAAGCCAGATCCAGATCAACAGTCATTACAAGCCTGTAGGCATCATTGGTATTGTTGGTTATGGTGAAGAAATATTCTTCAAAGCCAACGCCCCAGTTCTTTTGTATACTTACGGTAAATCTCTGGTCAATCTGTGCCACAGCAATATCTTTTCGTTGGGCAAAAGAGTGGAATCCTGCGAATTCTGATAGAACAGTGAAGATTACTGCGTAAAATCTGATGCTTTTATTGCTCATAGTTACAGGTAAAAATCCTATAAATATTGAGCAGGTGCAATAACCGTTTACGGGGATTTTGCCTGCTTTCTATTTTTCGAGCGCATTTAAATGAGTTATCTGGTTCATCATTCCACGATGAAGTAATTGTTATTAAACTTTCAAAAAGTTTTGAAAGTTTAATAATATGTGTACATTTGTACATGGAATTAGCAGAAGCAAAACAAAAGTTCATTGAGTCATGGGGTAAACTGGGCTCTGAGTGGGGTATAAACCGGACCATGGCACAGGTTCATGCGCTTTTATTGATCTCGCCAGAGGCTTTAACAACGGAAGAGATCATGGAGACTTTAAATATCTCCAGGGGAAATGCCAATATGAACCTCAGAGATCTGATCGGTTGGGGCTTAATTGAAAAGCAGCATAAGGCAGGTGAGCGCAAGGAGTATTTTTTTGCCGATAAGGATACCTGGAATATTGCAAGGCAGGTTGCCAAAGAACGGAGAAAAAGAGAACTGGACCCGGTATTAAAAGTATTGGATGAATTGTCAAAAGTTACCGGTGATTCTAAAGATCCTGAATTTAGAACCTTTTCTAAATCCATCACCGACATTAATAAGCTGGCGAAAAATGTAGATAAAACATTAGACACGATGCTCAAGGCAGAAGAAAGCTGGTTTTGGGGATCTCTGTTTAAAATATTTAAATAACCATTCGTACTCCGAATCTTTGAACTAAATACATACGTTATGAAAACTTTAGCCAACCACCAGATCCTATTTGATGCTGAATGTCCGATGTGCAGAATATACACCCGTGCGATTGTAAGCAAGGGCATTTTAGATCAGAAAGGACGTATGGCATATCAGGATCTTTCTGAACAGGCTTGTCCGATGGTAGACAGGCAGCGGGCGGCTAATGAAATTGCGCTGGTAAACCAGGAAACAGGCGAAGTTACTTATGGGATTCACAGCCTTTTTAAAGTTTTTGGAGTGGCTGTTCCTGCACTTAAACCACTTTTTGCATTTAAGCCTTTTGTTTGGTTAATGAGCAGGCTTTATTTTTTTATTTCTTACAACAGAAGGGTGATCATTCCTGCAAAATACACACATACTGCCGGCCAGATCCAGCCTGCATTCAGATTGGATTATAGAATAGCCTATTTACTGATCACCTGGTTTATTACCGCCTTTATACTTTCTGCTTATACTACCTTGATGGCTGGCCTTTTACCATCAGGGCTCAGCAATCGGGAATATCTGGTCTGCGGCGGGCAGGTGTTCTTTCAGGGCATCATTATTTACTTTCTTTATAAAAACAAAGCCTGGGATTATCTTGGCAACATGATGACCATCTCTTTTGCCGGTGCTTTAGCCTTATTGCCTGGCTTAATTGTAGCGGGCTTTACAAAACTTGATCCGATCTTTTATGCGGTGTGGTTTATGGCGGTGGCCGGCGCCATGTTTTTAGAACACATACGCAGAACCAGGCTTTTAGAACTGGGCTGGACCTTAACATTTACCTGGTTATTTTATCGTGTTGCCATTCTTTTACTCATCCTTACACACTTATTATGAAATACAGGAAAATAGTGCTGGCCGGAGGTAATGGTTACCTCGGCCGTGTTTTTGCCAACTACTATAAACACCTTGCAGAAGAAGTAATTATTCTGAGCCGCAAAGAAAAAAAAGATACCGATACAATTAAGACCATAGTATGGGATGGGTGTAATGAAGGAGAATGGGTAAAAAGTCTTGATGGTGCAGATCTGCTGGTCAACCTATGTGGTAAGAATGTAAATTCCAGGTATACCAAAGAGAATCAGGCAGAAATAATCAGTTCAAGAATTATTCCTACAACGCTATTAGGTAACGTAATCGGAAAGCTTCAGGATCCTCCAAAGCTCTGGATCAATATTACTTCTGCAACAATTTACAGGCATGCTGAAGACCGTGCGCAGGATGAAGAAACCGGAGAAATTGGCTACGGGTTTTCTATAGATGTTTGCCGGAAATGGGAAAATTCATTCTTTGATACCAATACCCCGCTTACGCGTAAGATCGCTTTGCGCATGGGGATTGTACTTGGCCGGTCTGACGGTGCCTTTCCGCGCTTGCTCAACCTGGTTAAGTTTGGAATGGGCGGTAAGCAAGGTGATGGGCAGCAATATGTATCCTGGGTCCATGAACAGGATGCTGCCAGATGTACCGAGTGGTTAATTCAGCACGAAGAATTGCAGGGGGTAATCAATTGTACCGCACCTGAAGCTGTAAAGAATACTGATTTGATGACTGAAATCAGAAAGGCATGGGGAATTCCGTTTGGGCTTCCGGCACCGGCCTGGTTACTGGAAATTGGTGCAGCAATGATTGGAACAGAAACCGAGCTGATCTTAAAAAGCAGGTGGGTATATCCCAAGCGGCTTCTGGATACTGGTTATTCCTTTCTTTTTACAAAATCTGCACATGCCATCAAAGATATATTGAGCATCCGTTTGTAACCGCAAAGATCAATTCTATACTTTTTAACCGCGTTAAATAACTCATTCTCAAATTATGAACCTTAAATTTTACAGATCTGCCTTATTAAATGGTATCGTTGTATCCAATTTTTTTGCCTTTGCTATTATTGGCCTGAGTAAGTATTTTGAAGCTCAGGTATTGGGAACTTTAGTTGCTTCTGAATTTATAATTATACCAGTGCTGATGGGTATAATCAGTGCCTGGTTTTGGAGAAAGCTAGACTTAAAGAACAAAGCGGTAACCGGGTATTCCATTATCAATGGCTTTGTGGCCATACTCTTGAGCTACTTCTTTTTAGGTGAAGGAATAATCTGTCTGCTGATTGTATCCCCACTTATTTTTTCCTTTATACTGATCGGGTCCTTTTATGGGAAAAGGGTTTTCAAGAAAAAAAGCCAAACCTTAAACATCAGTATCGTTTCGCTGCTATTATTGGTTTTTGTTGCTGATTCATTGTCTGAGCACAATTATGTAAACCTTGTTGCTGATAAGATGGTTATCAATGCACCGCCGGAAGTGGTTTGGAAAAATGTAGTTGCCTTTGAAAAGATCAAACAAAAAGATAAATACTGGTTATTCAAAATTGGGATGCCAAGTCCGATGGAAACTACAGTAGATGGTTATTACGAAGGTGCCGGGCGAAAATGTATCTTTAGCAACGGCTATATATTTGATGAGAAGATAGTTACCTACAAGCCGAATGAAAATCTGACCTTCGATATTACCGGGCAGCCTCTTGATCCGGAAATTATGGGCCACATTGATATCATCCGCGGTCAGTTCTTGTTGAAAGACAATGGCGATGGTACCACAACGCTCACGGGCAACAGCTGGTATAAGCTGTATGTATTCCCTGCCTGGTATTATGATCTTTGGGCCGAAAGCATTACCAGAAATGTTCATTTAAGGGTGATGGATCATATTCAGGAACTGAGTGAAGCTAAATAAGCTGTTTTCTCTTATCGTAAGATACTTCAGTTTTCTTAAGTTTATTCCAGGACTGCCGCATATATTTGATCACCTGATCAGGGTTTGGTTGTTTTTTGTGAACCCCGGTTTGCTGGACCTGATGGACGAGATCGAATCAGACGTGATGAGCCGGGAAGGGGCAAGCGTTGGTCTGCATAAATACGGAGGACTTCAGTTTAATTATTATGGTAAGGAAATAGGTCATTTGCACAGCAATGGACTGCTTGATATTTTATTTGACCGTAAAGTAAAACAAGAACTGCTGCTGGAAGGTAAAATCAATCATCATCATGTTTTTAAAAACTCCGGGTGGATCAGCTTTTACATTCAGGATGCCGGAGACATGAATTATGCTAAAGAATTATTGAGCATAGCTTATGAAAAGAAAAGTAAGCACCTTCTTTAATTCAAAAAACTTATATTTAGTAAATTGTTATAACTCCAATTATGGTTCAATCTGCCTTAAAATATCTTGTAGCCTTTTTTATGATCATATCCATTTCATCAGGTAGTTATGCCCAGGCAGAAAAGGCAGAATCAGAAATTCAAAGCATGATGAAACGACTTGATGTGGTAGGACTGTCCGTTGCTGTGGTAAAAGAAGGAGCAATCGTGTATACCCATTCTTTTGGGTTAAAAGATAAGGAGAGCAATACACCACTTACAGATCCTACGATCTTTAGAATTGCATCTATTTCTAAATCTTTCTCTGCCACGTCGATCATGCAGCTGATAGAGGCTGGAAAATTATCACTTAAAGATGATTTTAGTAAATTGGCAGGGTTTAAAGTGCGAAATCCTAAATATCCGAAAAGGGTAATCACGCTTAAAATGGTGCTTTCGCATACATCGAGTATAAATGATAAAGAAGGTTATTTTAACCTGGATGTGATCAATCCCGATAAAAACCCAAACTGGACAAATTGTTATAACGATTATGAACCTGGAAAAGGTTATCAATATTGTAATCTGAATTACAATATGATCGGTACGATCATCGAAAAGTTATCAGGAACGCGTTTTGATCAATATGTTAAACAACATATTTTAGATCCGTTGGCTTTATATGGCGGGTATTGTGTAGATTCTTTGGATAGCAGCCTGTTCGCAACGCTATATGAATACAATGCTGCTTCAAAGAGTTTTACGCCTTCTTTGGCGGCTTATACACCACGCAGGGAAGAAATAAAGAATTATGTGATGGGCTATAGCACGCCTGTATTTTCTCCGACCGGAGGAATGAAGATCTCTGCCGGGGATTTGGCAAAATACATGACGATGCACATGAATCAGGGTAGCTATAATGGCATTAAGATCATCTCTAAAAAGAGTGCTAAATTAATGCAGACTAAAGTTTCTGATGATGAAGGCTATGGTTTGGCAATCCGTACAACAGACGATCTGATTCCCGGAAAGATAATGAAAGGGCATACCGGTTCCGCTTATGGACTTTATAGCGCCATGTTTTTCCAGCCTAAAGAAAAGTTTGGCATTGTTGTGATCACCAATGGGTGTAACCCAACCTATACAAGGGATATTAACGATGTATTGAGAGCAGCAACAAATATTTTGTACAACAATTTCATAAACTAAAGTATAATTTCCATTTGAATGTTACACCGTTCATAAGGTGAAGGAATTCCGGTATCCGCTTCTTCCATCTTAAAGTAGGTTGTAATCCAGTCCTCATTGAGTTTCCTGAAGTCCGTCTTATACTCCGGTTTGTAAGCTATAATCTCTACATCCATTTCTATTTACGTAATTGATTACGTAAATGTGTGCATAGTTTTTAAAATATCAAAAAAGCCTGGTGCAATTTGCACCAGGCTTTTAAAATTTAAAGGAATTACAGATAATTAATTCGGCATTAAAACGGTATCAACAACATGGATTACCCCATTCTTTTGCATTACATCTGCAATAGTAACGGTAGCCATTCCGCCTTTTTCATCTTTTAATACCAATTTACTGCCATCCATCCAGGCCCATAATTTACCACCACTGACTGTAGTAAATTCTGCTTTTCCATTTCCTGCTTTAATTGCTTTTGCAATGTCTTTAGAAGTCATTTTTCCGGCAACAACATGATAGGTCAATACTTTAGTCAGCATATCTTTATTTTCTGGTTTCAGTACCATTTCAACAGTACCTGCAGGTAGTTTGTCAAATGCTGCATTTGTTGGAGCGAACACGGTAAACGGGCCAGCTGATTTTAAAGTTTCTACTAATCCGGCAGCTTTAACAGCAGCAACAAGAGTGGTATGGTCTTTTGAGTTTACTGCATTGTCAACAATGTCTTTATTGGCATACATGGCCGCACCGCCAACCATTGGATTTTTTTGTGCGTAAACTTGTGAGGTGCATGCCAAAGCTACTAAGGCTACAACAGATAGAATAATTTTTTTCATAGGTTTTTTGTTTCTTTAACCCATCTACGAAGTAAAAAATAGACCAGATTCATTTAAAAATGAACTGCTTACTCTTAATTCGTGTTGCAATTTTAACATCTGATTGGGGATGGTTTGCGTACCAAATACAACGGCTGCCCACACAGACAGCCGTTGTAATCTTAAAACCAAATAATCTATAAACCTAAATAACATTGCTTCAGATATTCTGGAACAGTTAGAAGTTGCTGTTATTAGTTGATATAAATTTACGGACAAATAATTCCGGTTAAACAATGTATCGGTAAATGGATTAATTTTCCCGGTTAATCAAAAAAAGCAATGGTTACAGCAGATAAATTCGCTTTAAGACACTTCTAAGGCCTGGTGAAAATATATCTGTGCTTTATACTTTAAAGCCTATATATTTGCCCCTCCAAAAATCAAACGATTTGAACATGTATAAAATTATCATACCAGTTATACTGTTTGCAGCCAGCACGGCTGTTCATGCACAGCAACAGAAAGAGAACGGGGTAAAAGACACAACAAGTAATCTGAATGAGGTAATAATTAAAGAAAACAGGATCCAGTTGCCTTTTACCAAACAGAACAGAAACATTTGGATCATCGATAAGGAGAAGATCAGGAGTTTGCCAGCAAGATCGGTAAGTGAATTGCTAAGCTATGTGTCCGGGGTTGATGTTCGGCAGCGTGGCCCGGGCGGCTCGCAGGCAGATATCAGTATAGATGGTGGTACCTTTGATCAATCGCTGGTACTGATCAACGGAATTAAAGTATCAGATCCTCAAACTGGCCACAACATGATGAACCTGCCCATTGGTATTGATGATATTGATCATATTGAGGTACTGCGCGGATCTGCATCCAGAATCTATGGGATCAATGCATTAACAGGAGCAATAAATATTGTTACCCGCAACGTACAAACCACTGGAGTATCAGCCAATTTGTTTTCTGGAAGCAGTTTTAAAAAGAGCGAGGTTACAGGCAGTACGTATGCCAATTATGGAATACGTGCCAGTGGAACTTTGGCACTTAACAGATCATCACATCTGTTATCTGCATCGCAGGAAGCTGGAAATGGTTACCGCTACAATACTGCATTCAATAATCAAAAGATCTATTACCAGGGAAAGTTAGCCGTAGGTAAAACGGATGCGTTTGATATCAGTGCAGGTTATACTCATAATAATTTTGGTGCCAACAGTTATTACGCTGCCCCGGGAGACAAAGAATCTGAGGAGACCGTTAAAACAGCGCTTGCTTCAGTGGCGTACACCGCTAAAATAAGTGAAGTATGGACGCTCATACCAAGGCTTAGTTACCGGAACAATGTAGACGATTATTTATATGTTAAGCAGACGCCAGACAAATTCCATAATCTTCATGAAACGAATATCTTTAATGCGGAACTAAACAACACCTTTGACACAAAAATTGGGGTTTTCGGATTGGGCTTAGAAGCAAGAACAGAAAAGATCAATAGTACGAATCTTGGTAAAAGAGACCGCAGTAACACAGGTATATTTGGTGAGTATAAATTTGAACCCGTAGAACGTTTATTGATCAATGCTGGTGCCTACGCCAATCACAATTCTGATTATGGATGGCAGGTATTTCCCGGACTGGATGCCGGATATAATTTTTACGGTAACTGGAGGTTATTTACCAACCTCGGTACCGGACAGCGCTTACCTACCTATACCGATTTGTACTATAAAGGGCCAACCAATATTGGTAATGACCAGTTACAGCCAGAGAAATCTAAATATGCAGAAGGCGGACTTAAGTTTAATACCACAAAGCTGGCCTTAAATGCAAGTTATTTTGTCCGTACCATTGATCATTTTATTGATTGGGTAAAAACAAATCAAACGGATCCATGGCAGCCTCAAAACTTTAGTAAAGTAACCACCAGGGGGATTACATTAAGTGCAGATTATACACTAACCACAAGTGCTGCAAGTGCATTGACAACTGCCAGGATTGGTACTTCTTACACCAATCTTGACCCAAGCTTTAAAACTACAATAGCCAGCGCAAACTTTTCACGTTACGCATTAGAGAGTTTAAGAAATCAATGGAGCGGTATTTTATATTCCGAGTTTTATAACCGGGTTTCTTTAACGGTGACCGCAAGGTATAATGAGCGTATAAACTATAAAAAATATACGGTAATGGATGTACGTTTGGCTTTAAAACAAAAGCATTACAGCATCTATGCAGATGGCGCCAACCTGTTCAATGTAACGTATATTGAAGCCGGCGCAGTACCAATGCCGGGATCATGGTTTACGATTGGGGTAAAAACAAATATCTAGTTATTTTAGGATCTTAGCCAGTATCTCTTCTTTCTTTTGTCTTGAAATAGGGATCTGGCTATTGTCTTCCATCGATAAATATCCTCCATCCTTTTTAACGTAAGCAGAGATTTTCTTATAGTTGATCAGGTGCGACTGGTGTGTTCGCAGAAAATTATGGTTCTCCAGTAATTCATGGTATTCTTTCAGGGTTTTGCATACCAGGTATTTTTTGCCGCCTGTCAGGTAAATGTGCGTATAATTGCCTTCTGCTTCCAGCCTGATGATGTTGGCAACTGCTACAAACTCGATCTTATCGGTCAAAGGAATTGCAATGCGCTGTTCATCTTCAGCACGATCAATGTTTGCAATCAATTCTTTTAAACGGATGTTTTCTTTTTTAGGTGCAATCTGGCGGATTGCTTTTTCTACAGCACTTGTTAATTCCAGAATATTAATTGGCTTAAGTAAATAATCAATGGCGCATGATTTAACAGCCTGGATGCCATACTTGTCGAATGCAGTGACAAATATGATCTCAAAATTCTGATTTCCATTTAGCGACCTCAATAAGTCAAAACCAGATTCAGTACCCATTTCTATATCCAGAAAGAGCAGGTCAATTTGATGTTGATTGATCAGCTTTAATGCGCCTGTTGCAGAAGAGGCTTCATCCAAAATTTTAATGGAAGGACAATATTCATGAAGGAGCTGACGTAAATTATTACGCGCTTTTGTTTCATCGTCAACTATAATACAATTTATGATCATGATCTAATCTATCGGGATGGCAAGAATGGCTTTATTTCCTGTAAAATTTATCCCTAAAATAGGCTTTATTGTCAATTCGGCAATGGCATCAAATCGTATTTAATGGCTTTGCCTGTTCTATAGCTTCTCTTAATTGAGATTTGAGGCAAACTACAGAAACATGAACTTTCCTGACCTGGTTATTGATTAACAAGCACGTTTCACTTAGTATTTGGTAGCTGCGCAATCTGGAAGATGATGGGTTAATATCTTTTTGTTCATTTCATTCATTTTACAATTTGTTGCGCTAAATCTATGAAATAGACTTAAGTTTTGTTTACTTTGGGAATAATTAATTTAATTTTAGTTCCTAAACGCTTGCTTCTATGATAAAAGATGTAAAAAGTATTCCTGCCAAAGTAAATGAACAAGAAGTTCTAACCTTATTAAGAGCAGGTAATTATGCCAGTTTTGCTGTATTTTATGAGGCATATGCACCTTTGTTAATGGGCGTAATTTTAAGGACAGTTAAGACAGGCCCCATTGCAGAACGTGTTTTAGAAGAAACATTAGTTATGATTTGGGCTTCTATTGATCAATACAATGAATCTAAAGAGAGACTATTCACCTGGATGGTTAAAATAGCGAAGCAAACGGCTGCGCCGCACCGGGTAAACGGACAGGCTGAAGTTACTATTGGCTTAAAAGATCTCGCAGAAACAGACATTCTTGAACTCATTGTCCTGAAAGGATACACCATTGCAGAGGTAGCTTTTATTCTGGATACAGATCCGGACACAATCAGCTGCAGATTAAGAGCTGCCGTACAGTCCTTCCGAAAAATGTAAGCCTGAAATTAATTCTTAATCAACTGTTTTTTAGTTTATTAGTTTATTGTTATATTTATAAACCTAACAACTAAACTACTTTAACTTGAAACGCAGAAATTTTATCTATTTGTCCGGAATAGGGGCTGCTACGGCTATGCTTCCTGCAATTCCGGTATGGGGGAATGAGATTCCTCTCGAAAAATCACTTGAATACGTTGATCCCGCAGCAAAAAAGATCATGGCAGATGTTGCCTTGAATGCTGCACGCAGTAAAGGAGCTACCTATACCGATGTACGCATAGGACGTTACTTAAACCAATACGTCGTTACCCGTGAAGACAAGGTAGAAAACCTCGTGAATACAGAATCCTATGGAATAGGTATCCGCGTAATTGCAAATGGAAGCTGGGGCTTTGCAGCCACAGATAAAATGGACAAAGACGGAATAGCAAAAGCTGCAGAACTTGCGGTAACTATTGCCAAAGAGAATTCAAGGCTGCTAACCGAGCCTGTAAAACTCGCCCCGCAGAGTGGTTACGGAGAAGTAACCTGGAAAGCCCCAATTGAAAAGAATTCATTTGAAATTCCAATAAAAGAAAAGGTAGACCTTTTACTTTCTGTAAATGATGCAGCTATGAAGGGCGGCGCAGATTACATCAACTCCATTTTGTTTATGGTCAATGAACAAAAGTATTTTGCGTCTACAGACAATTCTTATATAGATCAGGACATTCACCGGATCTGGCCAACGTTCTTCATCACAAAAATTAATAAGGAAACCGGAAAGTTTGAAACCCGGAATGCATTGAGTGCCCCAACCGGAATGGGATATGAATACCTGGATGCAAAACCTGAGCATAAGATTAAGACCGCACAGGGTACATTGTATAAAGGAAGATACGATATGCTGGAAGATGCCAGACAGGCGGCGGTCCAGGTTGGCGATAAGCTAAAAGCAAAATCTGTAGAGCCCGGAAAATATGATCTGGTACTCGATCCCTCACACTTATGGTTAACCATTCATGAATCCTGCGGCCACCCTACTGAGCTTGATCGTGTGCTTGGATATGAAGCCAATTTTGCAGGAACAAGCTTCCTTACCCTGGATAAATGGGAATCGAAGAAATTTAACTACGGAAGTAAAGAAGTGAACATTACAGCAGACAAAACAGAAACAGGTTCCTTAGGAGCAGTAGGCTATGATGATGAAGGTGTAAAATGTGGTAAGTGGGATATTATAAAAGAAGGGGTTCTGGTAAACTATCAGGCCATTAGGGATCAGGCGCATATCATCGGGTTAGATCATTCACAGGGCTGCTGTTATGCAGACAACTGGAGTAGTGTACAGTTTCAGCGCATGGCTAACATTTCACTTCAGCCGGGGAAAAAGCCGCTTAGTATAGCAGATCAGATAAAAAATGTAGAAAAGGGAATTTATATTGTAGGCGATGGCTCATTTTCAATTGACCAGCAGCGGTACAATTTCCAGTTCGGCGGCCAGCTTTATTACGAGATCAAAGGAGGGGTAATTGTAGGTATGCTCAAAGATGTGGCCTATCAATCCAATACCCAGGAGTTCTGGAACTCCTGCTCTGCAGTTTGTGATCAGCGTGATTACAGGCTGGGCGGATCTTTCTTTGATGGAAAAGGTCAGCCTTCACAGTCCAGTGCAGTTTCTCACGGTTCTGCAACAGCACGTTTTAATGGAGTTAATGTTATTAATACAGGAAGAAAAATCTGATACGATCATGCCAATACTAACAAAAGAACAAGCTAAAGCACTTTTAATTAAAGTCCTGAGCTACTCAAAAGCAAATGAATGTGAAATAAATATAAGTGGTTCAGATGGTGGTAATATCAGGTATGCCCGTAATTCTGTAAACACCAGCGGAGCCGTAAGTTCAACCCAATTGGTGGTTACTTCGGCATATGGCAAGAAATCTGGTGTGGCCACTATTAATGAATATGATGATGCATCTATAGAAAAGGTGGTCAGGAGATCTGAAGAGCTGGCGCAGCTGGCTCCGGAAAACCCAGAGTATATGAGCTTACTCGGGCCGCAAACTTACGGGCCTGATGCGCCGACGTTTTCTCCAATTACGGCAAATGTTGGCCCAAAAGAACGGGCAGATGCAGTGGCAAAAAGTTTGGCCGTATCTAAAGAGAATAATTTAAATGCAGCAGGGTTTTTGGAAAACAGTACCGGTTACAGCGCAATGATGAACAGCAAAGGACTGTTTGCCTATAGCCTGTCGACCGATCTGGCATTTAACATTACCATGCGTACTTCAGACGGTAAAGGTTCTGGTTATGCAACGCGCGGCTATAATGATTTTAGTAAGTTAGATGTAAAAAAGGATACAGAGGTAGCTGCCCAAAAAGCACTGGCATCGGTAACTGCCAGGGCCATTGAACCCGGTAAATATACCGTGATCCTGGAACCTACAGCGGTAGCCGTGATGCTTGAAAATATATTCTACGATATGGATGCACGTCAGGCTGATGAAGGCCGGAGCTTTTTGAGTAAACCTGGCGGTAAGACCAGGGTAGGAGAACAGCTGCTGGATCCGCGCGTTAATATTCATTCAGACCCATGGAATACAGAACTGCCCGGAAATACCTGGTCTGGCGATGGCCGTCCGCAGCAAAAAATAAACTGGATAGAAAAAGGAGTGGTTAAAAATCTATATACTTCCAGGTACTGGGCTGCCAAGACTGGTATAAAGGATATTCCAACACCAGGGGGTGCAATTATGGAGGGGGGTACCAAAACCCTTGCAGAAATGATCAAAGGAACTGAAAAAGGAATCCTGGTAACCCGGTTATGGTATATCAGGACTGTTGATCCGCAAACACTGCTGTTAACCGGCCTAACCCGTGACGGTACATTTTATATCGAAAACGGGGAGATCAAATTCCCGGTTAAAAACTTCCGTTTCAATGAAAGTCCCGTAATCATGCTGAATAATTTAGAGGAACTGGGTAAAGCAGAACGGACAGTTAGTGCAGAGTCAAACCAGAATTATCTTTTGCCGCCATTAAAGATCCGTGATTTTACATTCACCTCTTTATCAGACGCGGTTTAACTTATTGATCTAATTTGCAATGCAGTTGATCATGATTGCGTTGTTATTATAATTGCTGGATCACGCCATTATTGTTTATCAATAGTGGCGTGATCTTTTAATGATAGAAATAGCTAACTGTTAACTCCCATGGCGTACAAAACAATATTAACGCCAAACTTCGTATTGTCTTCTGCCAGGAAGCGTTTGTTCCTAAAGTCATAATCCCATTCACAGCCGTAATCTTTATTGCTGTACAGCACACCAATGCGGTTGTTGATGGTAACGGCTTTCAGATAATCATGAACAAGGTCGTCGCCCCAGCCGTTGAGTTCGAAAGAAGTAGTTGGAGGGCCTTTCTCAAAGCTAAAAAAGGAATGATAGATCGGGTGGTTATTGGGGATCTTCTTTAAGGTCTGCGGACCAAATAAATCAGTCATTTGTTTTTCAAAGGATTTCGCAAATAACCCGTCAACATCATGATTGCAGTCGTCCACAAATACAAACCCGCCATTTTGTACATATTTCTTAAAATTGGAGGCTTCCAGTTTATTAAATTGAACCAGCTTATGGCCGCTTAAATAGCAAAAAGGATAGTTAAACAGTTCATTACTGCTGAGTTCTACAATCTTTTCTTCAGGATTTAGAGGTATAGTAGTATACTCCAGCAGGGAATTTAAAATATTAGAAGGCATCCGCTGATCCGTATCCCAGTCCCCCGAATTGTATTTTATCCTTGCAAAAGTGAACTTAGCTTGTTCCATCTTTCTAAAATAACTCCATTTTTCATTACAAGCTATTTTTTATAGGATATCCCTTGTAATTTTTTTGATATTCTGTAAATCCAACGGCTGTTTTTAACTGATATGCCTTATATTGAGATGTAAATTCTTAATTCTTAAAAATCATTGCCTTGGAAATTTCAGAAAGTAACATAAAAGAATTAATTCATAAGGTTTCCCTGTTGAAAAAGGAGATTCAAAAAGTAATTGTTGGACAGGATATCATCATTGAAGAGATGCTGGTGGCACTTCTGGCCGGCGGCCACTGTCTTTTAGAAGGAGTGCCGGGCCTTGCAAAAACATTAATGGTACGTACCATGTCGCAGGCACTTGATCTTTCATTCCGGCGTATCCAGTTCACACCAGATCTGATGCCTACAGATATTGTAGGGACAGAGATCCTCGAAGAGGACCATACTACTGGGAAAAGATTCTTTAAATTTAATAAGGGCCCTTTGTTTGCCAATATTGTACTGGCAGATGAGATTAACCGGACGCCCCCAAAAACACAATCTGCATTGCTGGAGGCCATGCAGGAATTTGAGGTTACTTACGGCGGACAAACCTATCCGTTAGACCGTCCGTTCTTTATCCTGGCTACCCAAAACCCAATTGAACAGGCCGGTACCTATCCGCTTCCCGAAGCCCAGCTAGATCGTTTTCTGCTATATATTAAAATAGGCTATCCAACGGCAGCAGAAGAAGTAGCGATACTAAGCAGTACCACCGGCTCTAAAAGGAATGTGGTAAACCCAGTTATCGGGGCAGAAGATATTAAAGTGCTCCAATCTTTAACCCGCGAAGTAAGTATTAGTGAAGACCTCATTGCTTATGTGAGTGATCTGATCCGTGCAACACGGCCGGATACCACAGTAGTTGGTTATGTTAAGGAATGGGTGAGGTGGGGAGCAGGCCCGAGAGCTGGTCAGGCCTTAATCCTTACTGCAAAGGCAAGAGCGCTGATCCATGGCCGGTATGCGGTAATTATGGAAGATCTGCAAACTATGGCCTACCCGGTATTGAGACACCGCGTTTTAATGAACTTTAAAGCAGACGCTGAAAATGTAAATGCCGATCATGTTACTGCAGAGCTGGTCAAAGCGATATCCAGACCAAAAGTTAACATCTAATGAGTAAACTGCTTGATCCCAAAGTACTGATGGCAATTAAAGAGCTGTCTCTGGCTGCAAAAACAACCATTGATGGGTTTATGAGCGGTATCAATAAAAGTACGATAAAGGGGCAAGGTCTGGAATTTAGTCAGTACAGAAGCTATCAGCCCGGTGATGATCTTCGTTCGCTGGACTGGAAAATGTTTGCCCGTTCAGACCGCTATTACATCCGGGAATCAGAAATAGAAACCAATATCTCCATCCGCTTTTTGGTAGATGCAAGTGCTTCTATGAACCACAAAGATGGAGATTTTACCAAAATAGATTATGCACGTTACCTTGCAGCCTCGCTGGCATACCTGGGTAATTTGCAGGGTGATGCCATAGGGCTATATGTGATTAATGAAGCAGGCATCTTTTCTATGGCTGCAAAGCAGGATTATCAGCATCTGGCCAGGCTATTTTATCAGCTGGAACAAATAAAACCTGACAAAACATTCATCACACCCATCCACTACAAAGAACTTTATGCCGGCGCACAAAAACGTGAATTACTGGTCTTTATCACCGATATGTATGAAACGAACGAAGAAATATTTTCATTTCTGGATACGTTAAATACATTGAAGCATGAAGTGGTTGTATTTCACCTGATGTCGCCAAATGAGCTGGAACTGAACTTTAAAGGATATTCGACATTTGAAGATCTGGAGACCGGACGTTCTGTTCAGATTGATCAGGATAAAGCCAGGGCAGTTTATAAGGCAAGGCTTCAGGAGTATCTTGAAGCCACGCGGATCAAGCTGCTGGACAGGCGCATCTTTTACCGGATGATCCGTACCGATCAGCCATTGGATGCTGCGCTCAGGGATTTTTTGAACCAGAGAAACAAATTAAACGTTTAGCCTGTGCAGTTACTATATCCCATCGGTTTACTCGCACTGCTGGCCCTTATTGTGCCAGTAATTATCCATTTGTGGAATGTTAAGCAAGGAAAGACACTCAAAATTGGCAGTATCGCCCTGCTGGGAGCAGCTACCTCATTAAGTTCAAGAAGTATCCGGGTAACCGATTGGTTTTTGCTTATGCTGCGGTGTATGCTGCTTATTCTTTTGGCTTTCATGCTTGCAGGCCCATACCTGAAAGCAGATGAAAAAAGTGATAAAAAAGGATGGGTGCTTATAGAGCGGCCACAGCTGCCGCAAGTTTATAAACACAGCAAAACAACCATAGATTCTTTGCTGAAAGCGGGATATGAACTGCACGAATTTGAATCTGGGTTTGGTAAAATGAACCTTAATGATACCTTGACTGTGCTCAATGCCGATACCATAAAAACCAGGCTGGGTTATTCCTCATTGCTAAAGCAATTGAATACCGAATTGCCTGCAGGTATGCGTGTGTATCTTTATGCAGACCGGCGCCTGGCAAACTTAAACACAGATCTACCCGCTATAACCTATCACTTAATATGGAAAAATATACCAGCATCTACGGATACAGTTAGCAAATGGACTACAAAACATGCGGGTAAAATCTTTAATGCGCAATCCACTCCTTCATTCACCAGTTATCAGCCGGCAGCTTCAAACACAGATACATCGGGCAGCATCAAGGTAATGATCTTTGACGGAGGAAATTCTGCAGATGCCAAATATGTTAAAGCAGCACTGGCGGCAATGGCCAGCTTTACCCGGAGAAATATAACGGTGAAAGACTGGCGTGCTGGCTCAGCTGTTCCTATAAATACTGATCTGGTCTTTTGGCTTTCAGACCAACCGGTTAATCCGGGTTTGCAGTCTGCATTGAAAAAAACAGGAAAATTGTTTACCTATGAAAAGGGAAAGATCATTGGCTTAAATTCCACTATTAAATTAAACATTCAGCAAGCTGGTAACCGCGATGATGTATCGTTAACAAAGAGAATCTTTAAAGATCGTTATAGCGGAACGGATATCTGGCTGGATGGCTACGGCGATCCGTTGCTGTCTTTAGAGCGAAAAGATAATGTCCTTCACTATCATTTTTACAGCAGGTTTAACCCGCAGTGGACAGAATTGGTTTGGAACAGCCAATTTGTTGATGCACTTATGCCGCTCGTAATTGGTAATGAGCGCGTTGAGAACGTTGATCACATACAGGACATCAAGAACGTTGTGAGCGTTGAGGATGTCGAGAACGGTGAAAGCAATAGTGCCGGCTTTGCATTTGAAACACATCCTTCAGATCAACGGGTCTTAAGCAATGAACAACCCGAAATGACCAAATTAAAAGAGGTACCTCATACAGTAAAGCACAATAGAAAAGAGCCGGTTAGTTGCCTTTTCTGGGTTGCAGCTTTTGTGATCTTTGCAATAGAAAGAATAGTGTCGTTAAAAAAGAAAACTAAGATCAGTTATGATTAGGTCAGAGGGGCAGCAGTGGATCACAGATTTTAGGAAAAAGTGGGTAACGCTTTACTTTTTCAGGGTTTTAACATTTAGCCTCGCAATAGCGCTGATCCTTGTTTCTTTATTAACTTACCTAACATTAGGTTCTTTCTGGACGGTGGTTCCGATATTTCTGGTCGTATTTACTATATGCTCTTTTACATACCCTTTTTGGAGAATCAATAATGAAGATATCTCCAGGTATCTGAATGCCAATTTTACGGACCTGCAAGAGAGTTCAGGCTTACTGTTAAAACCAGAAGATGAGTTGTCCGGTCTGGAGCGCATGCAGAGAAATAAGGTAAACGAATTGCTGGCTGAAATTAAGATTCCTGTAACACCGTTTAAAAAACTGGGAACTGCTCTAGCTGCATTGCTGTTGGCTATTGTTCTCAGTCTGGTTATTGGAAACCTGCATAAAAAGAACAATGACAATAAAATGTACCCTTCAGTAGCAGCTGGTCAGCCTGTTGTGCATGAACGGATTCTTCCGCAAATTTCAAGGATTGCTATTTATATAGACCCGCCAGCCTATACACGTGTTCAAAGCAGAACGCAAAGCCAGTTTTCAGTTAAAGCAGAAGCCGGCTCCAGTGTTATATGGAATTTGAGTACCAATACTACGATAAAAAAGATCAATCTCATTTTTAATGACCGGGAGATTGTGCCATTGAAGTCCCAGAATGAGGCGCATACAAAATGGAAGTCTGCCAGGCTAATTAAGGAATCTGGCTTTTACCAGGTTGAGCTCGATGGGATAAGGTCAGATCTGTATCAAATTGAAGTAATACCAGACTTACCGGTGAATATAAAAATTACCAGTCCCAAACAGTATAGTACCATAGACTATGGGATGCCACAGCGTGTAAACCTTCAGTTGTCTTTAACAGACGACTATGGAATTAAAGATGCATTTATCGCAGCAACAATGGCAAGCGGTAAAGGTGAGGGGGTAAGCTTTACCGAAAAGAAAATATCTTTTAATATAGGTTTCAATAATAGCAGGCAGTCTAAATTATCAAAAGTCATTGACCTGAAGTTGCTCGGAATGAAGCCTGGTGATGAGCTTTATTTCTATATAAACGCTCAGGATAACCATGGTCAAACGAGCAGATCAGACATTTATTTCGTATCGATTGTAGATACAACAGAATTGATGAGTATGGCGGGCATGAGTACAGGCATTAACCTGGTTCCTGAATATTTTAGGAGCCAGCGTCAGATCATCATTGATACAGAAAAACTGTTAAAGGAAAAAACGTCTATGGCTGTACAGTCGTTTAAAGACAAGAGTAATGACATTGGCGTAGACCAGAAACTATTGAGGCTGAGGTATGGTAAGTTTCTGGGAGAAGAGTCAGAGACGGAGATCGGAGCAGACCATGATCATGAGGAAGCCGGTAAGGGGCATAAGGATGAAGAAGCAGGACATAAAGAAGAAGGACACGACCATAAAGAAGAAAAGACAGAACAGATTGCTAATGTGCAGGAAATCATGGACCGATATGCCCATAAACACGATATTGCAGAAGACGCCACATTCTTTGAACCTGAATTAAAGGCACAGCTAAAAGCTGTACTCACAGAGATGTGGAGTTCAGAGTTAAGGCTTAGAACTTATAAACCAGAAGATGCGCTTCCTTTTGAATATAAAGCACTTCGGCTGCTCAAAGATCTTCAGCAGAAATCACGGGCCTATGTTGCAAAAACTACCGTTAAAACCGCCCAGTTAAAACCAGAGAAACGGCTGTCAGGAGAGCTGGATAAAATTAACAATCCAACGCAAACGAGTACTGTAGAACAAAAGCAAAACAGGGAATACTATTTAAAAAAGGCACTTTCTGTGTTGGAAATACGGAAAGCGGGAAATAAATTTAGTGCAGCAGATCAGCTGCTGCTCAAAGATGCCGAAAAATATATGGCAGCAGCAGCAGCGGGTAATCCGGCATCTTTTCTTACTGCACTCAAAGGATTGAGAAAGGTTACAGCTGCTAAGCAGCCTGATGTTCCGGAGATTACCCTCGTTCAAAGATCCATACAAAAGCTAATGATCAGGGAAAGTGATCAGCCAAAGCCGCAGTCTGCTGCGCCGGCATCAGAATTATATCAAAGTTATTTCAACAACCTTAAAAAATCAGAACGCTAACCATGGAAATGAAATACATGGCAATAGCCGCCTGCATCATTTTAGGGGTCTTCATGATCATTAGTGAACTAAAAAGGCCAAATAAAGCATTTTTAACAGCCAGGATCCTGGCAAGCATCGTTGCCATTCTTAGCTTATACTATATGCTGTTCCCGGTTCAGTACCAGGCAGATCAGAAGAGTATACATGAAATTAACCTGTTAACCCGGGGGACAGCTAAAGATTCCATAACCGGAATTAAAGGAAACAGCTATACCACAGAGCAGGAAATAGCCAATACTGCACGCTCAGAAAAGGTTAAATTTATTGCAGACCTGCCTTACTTTTTAAAGAGTAACCCACGCATCAATGCCCTTAAGGTGTACGGTTATGGCTTATCAAAAGACCAGCTAAAGGGACTGGATAATTACCAGATGTCCTTTCATCCCGCTCCGGATCCGGTAGGTGTTGTCTCGTGCAGCTGGAATTGGAAATTAGCATCTACAGAAAAGCTGCAGCTGGAAGGAACATACCACAATGATAGTACAGAACCTGTAAAACTGCTGCTTCGCGGTTTTGGGGCCAACCTGGATTCGGTTCGTATAAACCCAAAAGAATACAGCCGCTTTACGCTTCATGATCAGCCTAAACAATCCGGAAGGGCGGTATATGAACTGATCGCTATGCGTGGCAGTGATACCGTTGCCAGAGAATTTGTACCCATCCAGACCTCAGAAGTACTGCCATCCAGCGTATTGATCCTGTCATCCTATCCTGATTTTGAATATAAGTTCCTGAAAAACTGGCTGTTTGAAAATAAGTTTGCCGTAACGATGCGGAGCAGGATCAGCAAGGATAAGTTTAGCACAGATTTTTTGAATACCAGTAAATCCAATATGGAACGTATAAACCCCGCTGTATTGAAGAAAACGGATCTTTTGGTAGTCGATGAAGAAGAATTAAATGCATTAAGTGCCAGCGAATATAACGCCATAAGCAGGGCTGCGGAAAGTGGTATGGGAATACTGATCCGCCTGGGCGATCCCGGACTAAAAACAAAAACAGCATTGGTAAACGGGTTTTCAGTATACCGTCTGCCCGATGAAAAGTCAAAACAGCTAAATATGCATTTTCCGGGACAACAACCTGCTTTTGGCGTTTTGCCCATTGAGCAAAGATCCTTTTTAAAACCCAGGCCCAATGATCAGATGCTGGTAACAGATCTATCCGGAAAAGGATTGGTTAACAGTCATCTTTATGGATCAGGCAAGGTGCTGCTATCTTCCGTTCCGGCTACCTACAATTGGCTTCTTGCAGGCAAAGAGCAGGATTACAACCGTTTTTGGTCGGCCTTATTTAGCAAAGCTTTGAAAAAGCTAAGCAAAACTGAAAGCTGGCTAATGATCCCTGCATTTCCCGTTCCTGGTCAAAAGACACGGTTTATTGTGGATCAGGATCAAAAAGATAAAGTACCCCTGATCGAGATTAATGACCATAGGCTTAGCCCTGCACAAAATATAGAGCTTCCATTTAAATGGGATGCAATAAGCTGGCCGCAAAAACAAGGATGGAATATCATAACGATCAATAATAAGCCAGATTACTTTTATGTATATCATCCGGGCAACTGGAATGCGGCCATCAACCATCAAAACAGAAAGATTACCACAGAATTTGTTTCTAATACCAGGACAGTAAAGGCGGGATCTGCTGATTTCGAAAATACAGTCTCAAAATCGGTCTCTCTATGGTGGTTTTTACTGTTATTTCTTTGTAGCGCCGGATTTTTATGGTACGAATCCAGAATCCTGAGTGCTAAATTCTAATTGAAACTAAAATGTTATAGAACAGATGCCTCTTCCAATTAAGAATTGGTTAAATTGGATCATTATTAACTGACCTAAATTGAACCGTTTTGAAAAGAAAAGATTTTCTCTATTTATCCGGAATAGGAGCAGGGGCATTGATGCTCCCGGACCTGTCTGCTTTCGGAAATCCAATAGATCCTTTACAGGCACTGGAGACCGTAGATACAAAAATTAAGAAAGAATTGGCAGACGTGGCTTTAAACGCTGCAAAGTCTAAAGGAGCAAGCTATGCAGATATCCGCATTGGCCGCTATCTGAACCAGTTTGTGTCCACACGCGAAAAACGGGTACAGGGAATTGCGAACACAGAATCCTATGGTGTAGGCATCCGGGTAATAGCTAATGGATGCTGGGGATTCGCCGCAACAAACATAGTCAGTAAAGATGCCATAGCTAAAGCAGCTGAGCAAGCTGTTGCTGTAGCAAAGGCAAATTCAAAGATCCAGGGAGATCCGGTTCAGCTGGCCGCTCAAAAGGGCTACGGTGAAGTAAGCTGGAAAACCCCAATTGAAATTAATGCCTTTGAGGTTCCCGTTAAGGAAAAAGTAGATCTTCTGCTAAATGTAAACGACATAGCGATGCAAAATGGTGCCAGCTTTGTCAATTCAGTGATCTTTGCAGTAAATGAACAGAAATATTTTGCATCAACAGATGGCTCTTATATCGATCAGGACGTTCACCGCATTTATCCTTCATTTAATGTAACCCGGATAGACCGGGAGTCTGGTAAATTTCAAACCCGTTCATCGCTCAGCTCGCCAATGGGCTTAGGCTATGAATATATGAATGCCAGACCAGAAGATAAGGTTGCTGGTGTAGTTACCCGTTATAAAGGCAGATATGATATGCTGGAAGATGCAAAGTCTGCCGCACTCAATGCCAGCGAAAAAGTAAAAGCGAAGTCTGTTGAACCGGGTAAATATGACCTTATATTAGACCCGTCACACCTTTGGTTAACCATCCATGAGTCGGTTGGTCACCCAACTGAGCTGGACCGTGTATTGGGTTACGAAGCAAACTATGCAGGAACAAGCTTCCTTACACTGGATAAATGGAAAAGTAAAAGCTTCAAATTTGGAAGTGATAAAGTAAATGTGATCGCTGATAAAACCCAGGTGGGTTCACTGGGCGCAGTAGGATATGATGATGAAGGCGTGAAATGTAAAAAATGGGATATCATTAAAGACGGTGTATTGGTTAATTACCAGGCCATTCGTGATCAGGCGCACATCATCGGACTGGATGAGTCTCAGGGCTGCTGCTATTCTCAGGGATGGGATGATGTACAGTTCCAGCGGATGCCAAATATATCGTTACAGTCAGGAAAAGAAAAGCTGAGCGTAGATGATATGATCAAAAATGTTGAAAAAGGCATTTACATCATTGGAAATGGAAGTTTCTCCATTGATCAGCAGCGTTATAATTTTCAGTTTGGAGGCCAGACATTTTATGAAGTTAAAGATGGTAAAATTGTAGGCATGCTCAATGATGTGGCCTACCAGTCCAACACACAGGAATTCTGGAATTCATGTGCTGCCGTTTGTGATGAAAGTGATTACCGATTAGGGGGTTCTTTTAATGATGGAAAAGGACAGCCATCTCAAAGCAGTGCAGTTTCGCATGGTAGTTCAACCACCCGGTTTAATGGAGTTAATGTTATTAATACAGCTAGAAAGATTTAATTATGGCCATTTTAAGTAAAGAAGAAGCCCAGGCAATACTAAAGAAAGTACTTAGCTTTTCAAAAGCAGACTCCTGCGAGATCAGCTTAAGCGGATCAGATGGCGGTAACATTCGCTATGCACGCAATGCAGTGTCAACAGCAGGCCAGATCAGCGTAATGAACCTGGCCGTAAGCTCAACCTATGGAAAAAAGACAGGCACTGCCAGTATCAATGAATTTGATGATGCCTCTTTGCAGAAAGTTGTAAAAAGATCAGAGGATCTGGCCATGCTGGCACCAGAGAACCCTGAGTTTATGCCGCTGTTGGGTCCGCAGACATTTCCGGAATCACCAACATTCAATGCAAATACCGCAGCCATGACGCCAGACACCCGCGCAGAAATGGTAGGCAAAAGTTTGCAGGTCTCTAAGGCAGCCAATCTGGAAGCAGCAGGCTTTCTTGAAAATTCAACCCGGTTTAATGCCGTAATGAACTCAAAGAATTTCTTCGGATACAATAAAAGTACCGATGTATCCTTTTCCGTAACGGTAAGAAACCGTGAGGGAACAGGTTCCGGGTATATCGAACAAAGTTTCAATAACCTGGATAAGATGGATACCCTGGCACTGAGCAAGATTGCAGCAGCAAAAGCGAATGGGTCTGCCGGTGCAAAAGCCATAGAGCCGGGAAAATATACGGTGATCCTGGAGCCGCTTGCGGCCAGTGATATGCTGGGCAACATGTTCCGGGGCTTTGATGCCCGCAGTGCGGATGAAGGCCGGAGCTTTATGAGTAAAAAAGGCGGGGGCACCCGTTTGGGAGAACAGCTGTTCTCTGAAAATGTAACGATCTATTCAGACCCAATGAATCCCGAAATCCCTTCAGCAACGTGGAACGGAGATGGCTTACCGGTTAAACGTACCGAATGGGTTAAAAATGGCGTAGTTAAAAATCTGGCTTATTCGAGGTACTGGGCAGAACAAAAAGGTGTACAGCCAATGCCATTTGGCAGAAGCATGGTTCTTGAAGGAGGAACACAGTCTCTGGAAGAACTGATCAAAAGCACAGAAAAAGGGATTTTAGTTACCCGTTTCTGGTATATCCGCTCTGTAGATCCGCAAACATTATTGCTCACCGGACTAACCCGTGATGGTACGTTCTATATCGAAAATGGAGAGATCAAGTTCCCGGTAAAGAATTTCAGGTTCAATGAAAGTCCGGTAATTATGCTTAATAATGTAGAGGCATTGGGTAAACCAGTAAGAACAGGAAGCGGAATGATCCCGCCAATGAAGATACGTGACTTTACGTTTACCTCATTATCAGATGCGGTATAGGCTATGAAATTGTTTTTTCCGGTAATAGCCCTTTTACTATTGGCATCGTGTGCATCAAAAAAAGAGGCAGACCTCATTGTTTACAATGCCAGGGTATACACTGTAGATGAGGAATTCTCCATCGCAGAAGCCTTTGCTGTAAAAGATGGTAAAATCCTGGAAACAGGCACAACAGATGCCATTAAAAATGAATATAATGCTGCAGAAAATCTTGATGCCGGGGGGAAAGCCATTTATCCCGGCTTTATTGATGGCCACGCCCACTTCTTTGGCTATGGCTCAGGTCTGCAGCAGGTGGATCTAACCGGAACAAAAAGCTGGCAGGAAGTGCTGGAAAAGGTGAACGCATTTTCCGGGCAAAATAAGGAAGGCTGGTTAATTGGAAGGGGATGGGACCAGAACGATTGGGATGCCAAAGGGTTTCCTGACAACGCAGCACTAAGCAGGTTGTTTCCGGATCGTCCTGTTTTTCTTACCCGTGTAGACGGGCACGCTGCAGTGGTTAACGAGGCGGCAATAAAATTAGCTGGTTTAAAACCCGGACAACAGTTGGTAGGCGGAGATGTGGTCACTGAAAAAGGAAGGTTAACCGGTTTATTGATCGATAATGCCGTACGCCTGGTGTCTGAGAAGATGCCGGGCATTACAGCAGCACTGGCAGCAAAGGCTTTGATGGATGCACAGAAAAATTGTTTTGCTGTTGGCCTTACCTCGGTTACAGATTGCGGACTGGATTATCCGGCAGTTGGCTTCATAGACAGCCTCCAAAAGGCGAAGCAATTGAAAATGCGCATGTATGTCATGCTTTCAGATAAACCTGATAATTACGATTACCTGTTTAAAAAAGGGGCCATTAAAACCGAAGGCTTAAATGTAAGGTCGTTTAAAGTATATGCAGATGGTGCGCTGGGTTCTAGAGGGGCTTGTTTATTAATGCCTTATGCAGATAATCCGCATAATCATGGCTTCTTATTAAGCGATAAAAAGCATTTTGCAGAAGTTGCAGAAAAGATCTATGCTAAAGGATTTCAAATGTGTACTCATGCCATAGGCGATTCGGCCAACCGGGAGATCCTGAATGTTTATGCAAAGGTACTCAAAGGAAAAAATGACAAGCGCTGGCGGATTGAGCATGTACAGGTGATTTCTGAAAAGGACTTCAGCTTGTTTAAAGATTTCTCAGTAATCCCCTCGGTTCAGTCTACCCATGCTACCTCAGATATGTATTGGGCTGGTGACCGGTTAGGTGCAGAGCGGTTAAAAGGTGCCTATGCATATAAAAAGCTTTTACAGCAAAATGGATGGCTGGTACTGGGAACCGATTTCCCTGTTGAAAGTATAGATCCGCTCTTAACTTTTTACGCGTCTGTAGTACGTAAGGATGCAAAAGGTTATCCCGAATCTGGTTTCCAGGTAGAAAATGCATTAAGTAAAGAAGAAACTCTCCGTGGAATGACCATTTGGGCAGCCAAAGGGAACTTTGAAGAAAAAGAAAAGGGAAGTATCGAAGCCGGTAAGTTTGCCGATTTTGTCATTGCCGATCAGGACCTGATGATGGTAAAGCCACAGGAAATTTTAAAGACAAAGATTCTTAAAACCTATCTTAATGGTGAAAAGGTCTACGAAAAACAGTAAGTTTAACGCTCATAAACCAAATTGTATGAATGCCAAAAGTTATTTCTCTCAGAAAATCAGTCTGATCCTCGTTTTACTTGCATGCACAACCAGCACACAAGCAAAGGTAACATTGCCTTCCGTTTTTAGTGATTACATGGTTTTTCAACAAAAGACCAATGCCGCAATATGGGGAAAAACAAAGCCGGGTCTGTCAGTTAACATTACAACTACCTGGTCTTCCAAAGCGTATTCCGCACGCGCAGATCAGGATGGTAACTGGAAAATTCTGGTGCCAACCCCGTCTTATGGCGGTCCATATACTGTGACTATTTCTGATGGAGAAGAGACCAAACTGTCCAACGTATTGATTGGAGATGTTTGGGTTTGCTCTGGCCAATCCAACATGGAAATGCCATTGGCAGGCTGGGGAAAGATCGATAACTATGAGAAGGAAATACAAGAAGCCAACTATCCAAAGATCAGGTTGCTGCAGGGCGACCATGTAACGAGCAATGTGCCATTAGCAAATGCTAAGGTATCTAATGGAGGATGGGTACCATGTACCCCGCAGTACATCGGAGGATTTTCTTCTGTAGCCTACTTCTTTGCGCGTGAAATTTATAAGAAAACAGGCATTCCAATTGGATTGATCCATACCTCATGGGGCGGAACAATTGCTGAAGCATGGACCAGCGCAGGAACATTGAAAAAGATGCCTGATTTTGCAGCGGCAGTCGATAAGATTGAAAAGGCCGGACAAGGTGCTACAGGCCTAAGCTTAGAGCAGCAAATGGAAGAATGGCAGAAACTGGTACTGAAAAATGATGCCGGTTATGTAAATGGGGTAGCCCAGTGGACAAGCACACTTCCAGAATCCCCATCCTGGAAAACAATGACTTTACCAGTGCTTTGGGAAAAATCCGGAATCCCGGGGTTTGACGGGGTAATGTGGTTTCGTAAAAGCATCAACATACCAGCTTCCTGGGCAGGCAAAGAAATTAAACTGAACTTAGGGACTATCGATGATGATGATGTCACCTATTTTAATGGAGAAAAGATAGGAGAAACCAAGGGTTACAACGCAACCCGGATCTATACCATTCCTGCTGCTAAAGTAAAAGCAGGTGCCAATGTACTGGCAGTGCGCATATTTGATGGTATTGGCGATGGGGGGATTTATGGAGATCAAAATATATTGTCACTTACCAATGCAGCGGGTGGAAGGATTTCGCTGGATGGAGAATGGACCTATAATAAAGGATTAGATCTAAAGGATATTGCAGCAGCACCGGTTTCTAATGAAGGCCCCAACAGGGCTACTGTATTGTACAATGCCATGATCAATCCATACATTCAATTTGCCATACGAGGTGCCATCTGGTACCAGGGAGAAAGCAATGCAGACCGGGCCAGTCAATACAAGGAACTGTTCCCGAATATGATCAGGGACTGGAGAAGCAGCTGGAAGCAGCCAGATTTCCCATTCTATTTTGTACAGCTGGCTAATTTTATGAAAGTGATTGAACGCCCAGGACCTTCAGCCTGGGCAGAGTTGAGAGATGCACAGCTTAAAACCTTGTCTCTCCCAAATACAGGGATGGCAGTAGCAATAGATATTGGCGATGCGGTAGATATCCATCCAAAAAATAAACAGGAAGTTGGCCGTAGGTTGGCACTGATCGCATTGGCAAAAGATTATGGCATTAAAACCGCGTATTCAGGTCCGCAGTTCCAAACACAGCAAACAGAAGGCAGCGCAATTAAACTGACCTTTAAATTTGCAGAAGGCGGCTTAAAAGCAAAAGACGGAACAGAACTTAAAGGCTTTACCATTGCAGGTGCGGATCAGAAATTTTATACTGCTAAAGCAACAATCAAAGGAAACCAGGTGATCGTAAGCAGCACGGAAGTAACAGGCCCGGTTGCGGTAAGATATGCATGGGCAGACAATCCGGTATGTAACCTGGTTAATGGCGCAGACCTGCCTGCATCGCCGTTCCGTACAGATTCCTGGAAAGAAATTACCTACGGCAAAAAGTAGTTTGTTTGATGTAAATAAGGGGCTAAAGAGGTGCCGGCTTAACCGAATGTTTGGTGTAAATTACTGATATCTTGAAGTAACAGTAAATTCATATGTACAAATCACTCTTAATTGATGCATGCATTTGTTGAAGCGATACAGAATAACTGATGTTTTCTGAACCGATTTGATTGTTAAAGCGGTACGGACTTAACCGGACGTTTTCTGAAAACCCAATAGGTTTGCAGTACATAATTAAATCCGAGTGAAACGATGATGTCGATGATTAAACGGCTGATCTTGTAATCGGTGTGCAAAAAGGTGGTAAAAAGATAAGTGCCTGATGATTTAAGGAAAATGCTGCCGGCAACCACAAATATAAACTTAACGAGCTGGTTACCAACAGGGGAATTGCTTGCCTTATTCGTATTAAATGTCCAGTATCTGTTTACAGAGAAATTAAGAATGGCACCAATAACACCACCAATGGCAATAGAAATGGTATAGTGAATGCCAAGAAGCTCTGTACAGGCAATCATTGCCGAATAATCGACAATGCCGCCAACAAAAGCAGATAACTGGGCCTTTATAAACATAAAGACCGAAGTTTTCTTTGGCAGTTTAAGCCGATCTTCTTTTAGCTTCTCGTTCTGTATCATCACGGATGTCCCCAAGTTTTAAAAGTTTCCTGGTATCTACAAAATTGATAATAAATAAAGTAATACACATTGCTGCGGCAAAATATTCGATAAGATGTCCGAAGATCACTTCAATGATGATGATCAGTGCAAGGATCACACGCACTTCTGTCGGGCCAACCAAACCAGAGTCGATACTATAAATATCCGTGATCTTATAGCGAAGCTGTGAAATGATCATTGCCCAGCCGTAAAGTGCAACAAATACAAAAGCGATCAGTTCATATTCATTCCTGGCATAAACGAGGTAGCCCAGGCCAATCAGAACGGTACTTACCCAATCCATAATAATGTCCAGAGAGAAACCAAACCATTTTCTTGGAATATTGCGGTAATAAGCAATCCTGCCATCCAGTGAATCCCCAAGCCAGTTTATGGCCAATCCGGCAACGGAAAGTAAAAGAAAGCTTCGTTCAAAATAGGTAGCGAGGATAAATCCAGCCAAAACAATAACGGAGCCGACAGTACCAATGAAAGTAAGTGTATTAGAACTTATAAATGCAGGCACTCTTTTAACCAGGTAAGAGATGGTTACCTGTTCGGCACCATTTAAAATGTTCGTCCGCTTTCTATCTTTAAATACCCTTTTAAGATCTGTACTGTCAATCGTATCCTTCAGGCTATTTTCTCTCAGTTTATTTTCTTCCATTAACGTTTGCAGTTATCTGTTATAATGCGGCACAAAAGTATATAAATTAACTTATACCAGCAGTTCTTTTCAATTCTATTACGGTGATTTCTGGCCAAATGCCTACACGTCCGGAAAAACCGAGGAAACCAAAACCCCTGTTTATGTTCAGGAACCTGCCATTTTCGCTGGTAATGCCCGCCCAATGTGCATACCTGTATTTAACCGGACTCCACTTGATCCCAAAGGCTTCCAGACCAAATTGCATGCCATGTGTGTGTCCCGATAGCGTTAGGTGGATCTTTGAAGCAAATTTGGTCACTTCGGCCTGCCAGTGGGTAGGGTCGTGAGAAAGCAGTACTTTAAAATCATCCGCGTTGGTGTTGGCAAGGGATTTTTTCAGATCGCCGCGTTCACCAAAACCAACACCCCAGTTTTCAACACCCGCAAGAATGATCTTTTGTCCGTCTTTGTGAATCTCCACATGTTCATCCAGCAGTAACCGGTATCCAAGTTCAGCATGGTATGCTTTCAGCTGATCCAGGTTCTGTGATTTTTCAGTTTCGGTCGGCCATTTTACATAATCACCATAATCATGGTTTCCTAAAATTGAGAACTGACCATAAGGAGCCTTAACTTGTTTAAAAACATCGATCCATGGTTTAATTTCTTCCGCTTTATTATTGACAAGGTCGCCTGTAAATACAAAAAGATCAGATTTTTGCTGTTTGATCAGGTCTATACCTTTCTGGACGGCCTTTGGGTTGTTGAAACTACCAGCATGAACATCTGAAATTTGAGTAATTGTAAAACCATCAAAATTTGAAGGCAGGTCGTCAAAATACAATACATGCTTGATTACCCGGTATGCATATTTACCGCGAACCATACCATAAATGAAAACGATAACTGTAAGCAGGAAAAGCGCTGCAGAGAATTCAATCCAGTAAAAACTCCGGTGGCCGCTAACCAGACTGAAAATATCCCCGGCAAGAAGGAACACGATAAAAACAAGTTCCGACGCAAGGAAAACCAAAAAAGCATGGGTGCTGATCTTAAATAAAAGATCCATTCCATTGTCGCGCATCTTAAAGATAGAATAAACCAAAGCGAGCAGGATCACACTTAAAAAACTCCAGAAAATAACCCCGGTTAGGGAGTAGTCAAGAATAACTTTAACCCCGGAAAGTGCATAGAAGTTTAACGCAAAGAGCAAAGCGGCAAAGACCGCTAAAGGTAAAATACTTATTTTTCTTTTCATCTAAAACGAAATAATGGATAAAAGTACCTTTTGAAAAACGAAGAAAAGGCTCTGCTAATCAATTTTACATATTTAAGATAATTGACTATTAAACTCATTAAGTCAGTTTATAAAGAAAGGTTGTCCATTTTAAATTAATACATTGATAATTAGCTGTTTATTTGTTTTTTATGAATTATTTATACTACTAATCCTATATACTTTATATATTTGCTTCATGAAAACAGTCAACCTTACTTCAATGTGTCTGTATATGTGCTGCATGTACCCGTAGAACTATGACTGTTTAGAACAAAACTTAAAGCTTTTCAGTCGCCAGGCCGGGAAGCTTTTTTACATTAGACCTAACTAAAATGCAAAGCTTTAGAACAGAGTTGGAGAATCCTATTGTCGAAAAAGACATCATTGATCTTGAAAAAAAGATCAGGGAGTTTCGTGAAGGCAAAATTCACGATGAGAAATTCAGGAGCCTGAGATTGGCACGTGGTGTTTACGGACAGCGGCAGCCGGGAGTTCAGATGGTTCGCATTAAGCTGCCTTTTGGAAAGGTAACGTTTAAGCAGCTTTTGCGGATCGCAGATGTTTCTGATGAATATGGAAGCGGCAATTTACACCTAACCACCCGTCAGGATATCCAAATCCATTATGTGAGTTTAGACAGGACCCCGCAATTATGGCAGGAGCTGGAACGCGATGATGTAACCATTCGTGAAGCTTGTGGAAATACCGTTCGTAATGTAACCTCATCTCCGGATGCCGGAATCAACCCAAATGAGTTATTTGACGTTTCTCCGTATGCACATGCCTTTTTTACCTACTTTCTAAGAAACCCGATCTGTCAGGAAATGGGCAGAAAGATCAAGTTCTCTTTTTCATCTGACGAGCGTGATACGGCTTACAGCTATATCCATGATCTTGGTTTTATTCCAAAGATCAATGAGAAAGGGGAGCGTGGCTTTAAAGTGATGCTTGGCGGTGGCTTAGGTGCGCAGCCATTTTTAGCCAGTCTTGTTCATGATTTTCTTCCGGAAGATCAGATCATCCCCTATGCAGAATCTGTACTGCGGGTGTTTGACCGCTATGGCGAACGAACAAACCGCAATAAGGCCCGTCTAAAATACCTGGTGCAAAAGTTAGGACTGGATGAAGTATTGAGGTTGGTGGACGAAGAGCGGACTGCAAATAAATCAAAAACCTTTGTAATAGATCGTGATGCCGTTCCACAGCCCCAGTTGCCGGCAGAACTGGATTATCCGGTATTGGATGTGAACGATACCTTAGCGTATAAACACTGGCGTGCAACCAATGTACTGGAGCAAAAGCAAAAAGGCTTTTATGGCGTTTACATTAAAGTTCCTGTTGGTGATATCAAAACCGATAAAGCACGCAAACTTGTAGCTGCCATCCAGCTTTATGCTGCAGATGAGATCAGGATTACCCAGAACCAGGGACTATTGTTAAAGTTTGTGAGAGAAGGGGCATTACCCGCATTATATGCGGGTTTGAAAGATCTTGGCTTTGCTACACCTGGTTTTGACAGCGTTGGCGATGTAACTACCTGCCCTGGAACAGATACCTGTAACCTGGGGATCTCTAACAGCATGTCACTTTCAGTGGCACTGGAAGACGTGATCTATGAAGAGTTTCCGGAACTGATCTATGATAAAGAGATCAAGATCAAGATAAGCGGATGTATGAACTCCTGCGGACAGCACGGACTGGCGCATATCGGATTTCATGGCAGTTCTGTTAAAGCAAACGGAAAGGTAGTGCCGGCAGTTCAGGTGATGCTTGGTGGTGGTACCGTTGGAAATGGTGAGGGACGCGTTGCTGAACGGGTAATTAAAGCACCATCAAAACGGGCAACTGAAGTATTGAGGTACATCCTGAATGATTTTGCAGCCTACGCAGAAAAAGCAGAAAGCTTTCACCAATATTACGACAGACGTACCAAAGACTATTTTTACCAACTTTTAAAGCCACTGGCCGATCTGACAAATCTTAAGGATGAAGAATATGTAGACTGGGGACATGAAGAAACCTTTGCTACAGCCATCGGTGTTGGTGAATGTGCGGGTGTAGTGATTGATCTTGTGGCCACCTTGTTGTTAGAAGCCTTTGAAAAGCTGGATTGGGCCAGGGCATCCTATGAAGCCGAAGCCTGGTCTGATGCCATCTATCACACCTACGCAGTATTTGTAAGCAGTGCTAAAGCACTCTTACTGGATAAAGGCGTAAACAGCAGTACACAAATTGGTGTGATCCGCGAATTTGATACCCATTATGTAGAAACCGGAGAAATCCTGTTAAGCAGTTCATTCCATGAATTGGTGCTTCAGATCAATAAAAATGAACCAACCAAAGAATTTGCTACGGCCTATTTAGGTGCAGTGGAAGCGTTTATCAATCAAATTAAAGCAATAAGAGAGGAGAAATTTTAATGATCATCCCTAAAAATATACACCATAAAGAGCCAAGGATTACCTTGGTAGGCGCTGGACCAGGAGATCCTGAACTGATTACCATGAAGGGGGCAAATGCGCTTAAAACTGCTGATGTTGTATTGTATGATGCCCTGGTAAATGAAGGGGTGTTGGACTATGCCAACCCGGCTGCCATCAAAGTTTATGTGGGTAAGCGGTCTGGAGAACATTCCTACGGACAAGATGCAATCAATAAACTAATGATTGATTATGCCATCAATTACGGCCATGTGGTTCGCCTGAAAGGGGGAGACCCGTTTGTTTTTGGCAGGGGATATGAAGAGCTGGATTTTGCAGCAGGGTACAGTATCCCTGTTCAAGTGGTTCCTGGCTTATCAAGTTCCATCTCGGTTCCTGGTCTTCAGCAGATCCCGGTTACACACCGGGGCCTAAGCGAAAGTTTTTGGGTAGTAACCGGAACAACAGCTTCCGGCAAGATCTCCAATGATCTGTATGAGGCAACCCGCTCAAAAGCTACCGTTGTGGTGCTTATGGGACTGGGTAAATTAAAAGAAATTGTAAAGCTGTTCCAAAATGAAGGCAAAGGCCGTTTGCCGGTTGCTGCCATCCAAAGCGGTTCAACGGAGCATGAAAAACTGGCCATAGGTACGGTAGATACCATCGTTGAAGTGGTTAAAGAAAAAGGTGTTCAGGCACCCGCATTGCTGATCTTTGGTGAAGTGGTATCCCTGCATCCCTCATTTCAGCCAATCCGCGATTTTTACGAGGCATTAAAGGAAGAATTATAAAGCAGATCATTTATCGGTATAGTTCTTTAATAGTAGCAGAATGATAGAAAAATATTGAAGAAGAATTTATAGATCTGTATTAAGAATAATTAATTAAATAGAACAAAGATGGAAGGCAACCAGTTATTCCCGGTTTTTTTAAAGCTAAATCAGCTGCACACCGTTGTGATCGGGGCTGGTCCTGTTGGCTTGGAGAAACTAACCGCACTATTAAGCAATAGTCCGGCGGCAAGAATAACTGTGATCGCTGCAGAGGTGATCGGGGAAGTCAGAGATTTCATCACCGCCTTTCCGCAGGTAACCCTTTTACAAAAGAATTTTGAGCCCCACGACTTAAACGAAGCCAATCTCGTAGTGGCAGCAACAAACAACAATGAACTGAATGCAGAGATCAAAGTTGCCGCGAAACTTAGGGGATTACTCATTAATGTAGCTGACAAACCAGAGCTTTGTGATTTTTACCTGGGCTCTATTGTTCAAAAGGGAGACCTTAAAATTGCCATATCTACCAATGGTAAATCGCCCACTATTGCAAAAAGATTAAAAGAAGTACTTAATGAGGGTATTCCAAATGAACTTGATGATACCCTGCAGCAGATGAATGCTCTGAGAAACTCATTGCAGGGTGATTTTAGTTCGAAAGTAAAAAAGTTAAATGAGGTAACGGAGATCCTGACTAAGAATTTAAAATAATGAAAACGCATTTGATCACACTTGCCGAGAAAATAAAGGATCTGGATCCGGTTGATGCCCTGCGGTTTTTTGCAGAAGCATATCCGGGTAAGATTGTTTTCTCCACCAGCTTTGGCTGGGAAGATCAGGTAATTACACATATGATCTTCGCCAATAATATTCCCATTGAAGTATTCACCCTGGAAACCGGACGCTTATTTCCTGAAACCTATTATGTATGGAACCGGACACTGGAGATCTATAAAAAGCCCATCCTTGCCTATCACCCAAAAGCAGAGGCCCTGCAGGAAATGGTAAATAAAAAAGGCCCGAATAGCTTTTATGAATCTGTAGAGAACAGGAAAGAATGCTGCGGGATCCGTAAGCTTGAACCCCTAAAGCGGGCATTAAATGGAAATAAATGCTGGATTACAGGGATCCGCTCCGAGCAATCCTTAAACAGGAATGACATGAGTAACCTGGAATGGGATGAGCAAAACCAGCTCATTAAATTTCATCCCATATTCTTCTGGTCGCTTGAAGATGTAAAAGCATACATCAAAGAAAATAATATTGTTTACAATACTTTACACGATAAGGGATTTCCAAGCATAGGTTGTGCGCCATGCACCAGGGCCGTTCGTGAAGGCGAAGACTTTAGAGCCGGACGCTGGTGGTGGGAAGACCAATCGAAAAAAGAATGCGGCTTACACGCCACAACATAATTGAAGCAGAACATGAGTAAGTATAACTTAGATTATTTAGACGAATTAGAAGCCGAGGCCATCCATATCTTACGCGAAGTTGCCGGGCAGTTTGAAAAACCGGCCCTGCTGTTCTCCGGCGGTAAGGATTCTATCACCCTGGTTCGGTTGGCTGAAAAAGCATTCCGTCCAGGTAAGTTCCCCTTTCCCCTGGTACATATCGATACCGGCCATAACTTTCAGGAAACCATCGATTACCGTGATAAAATGGTGGCACGCATCGGTGAGAAGCTGATCGTTGGACACGTACAGGAATCTATCGATCAGGGTAAGGTAGTGGAGCAGAAAGGAAAAAATGCCAGCCGCAATGCACTGCAGACCGTTACCTTATTAGATACCATTGCTTTACATGGTTTTGATGCCTGCATCGGCGGCGCACGCAGAGATGAAGAAAAGGCAAGGGCCAAAGAACGGATCTTCTCCGTAAGAGATGAATTCGGACAGTGGGATCCCAAACGGCAGCGTCCGGAATTGTGGAACATCTATAACGGAAAGATCCACAAGGGTGAAAACGTTCGTGTGTTCCCAATCAGCAACTGGACCGAACTGGATGTATGGAACTATATTCGCAGAGAAAATATTGAGCTGCCATCTATCTATTTTGCGCACAATCGCGATGTCATTACCCGCAACGGACAGCTTATGGCTGCTTCCCCATTTCTGAATATGGATGATGACGATATCGTATCGCACAAAAAAGTACGTTTTCGTACCGTCGGCGATATGAGTTGTACCGCCGCAGTAGAGTCTGACGCCGATCAGATCGATGATATTATCAATGAGATCAGTGCATCAAAAATTAGTGAACGCGGAGCCCGCATGGACGATAAAGTGTCTGAAGCTGCAATGGAAGACCGCAAAAAAGGAGGATACTTTTAAATGAATATACTTAAATTTTTTACAGCAGGTAGTGTTGATGATGGTAAAAGTACGCTTATTGGCCGGTTATTATATGATACCGGCTCTATTCTGGCGGATCAGCTTGAAGCCCTGCAGCAATCAAACCGTAAGAACGACGACGGAACCATTGACCTGGCCATATTAACAGACGGCCTCCGCGCAGAACGTGAGCAGGGAATTACCATTGACGTGGCTTACAAATATTTTCAAACTGAAAAGCGGAAATTCATCATTGCCGATACCCCAGGCCATATCCAGTACACCAGAAACATGGTTACCGGAGCCTCAACAGCAAAGCTGGCTATTATTCTTGTCGATGCCAGAAATGGCATAATTGAACAGACCATCCGCCACTCTTACCTCGTTTCCTTATTGGGCATAGAACACGTAGTGGTATGCCTTAATAAAATGGATATGGTTGGATATAGCGAGACAGTTTTCAATGCCATTACTGATAAATACAAAGTTCTTGCTGCAGAACTAAACTTAAAAGAGGTAACCTTTATTCCCGTTAGCGCACTAAAAGGCGATAACGTGGTTAACAATTCCGAACATATGGAATGGTACCAGGGAACAAGCCTCCTTAATTTTCTGGAAACTGTTGATGTTGACAACAAATCTGATTATAACCTGGCCAGGATGCCGGTACAGTGGGTAGTGAGACCTCAAACGGATGAACTGCATGATTACCGTGGATATGCCGGCAGGGTACTTAGTGGTTCCTTTAGCGTAAATGACCGCGTAACCGCATTGCCATCCGGAAGCAGTTCTACCATTGAAAGAATAGAGATCTTTGACCAGAAACCGTTAGAAGTATATGCTGGTCAGTCGGTAACACTCCATCTTAAAGATAATATTGACATTAGCCGTGGAGATGTGTTGGTAAACTCCGATCATTTGCCTCAAAATTCACAATTAATAGAAGCAGACATTTGCTGGATGGATACCCGTCCTTTTGATGAAAGTATTACTTATCTGCTGCAGCACAATAGTAAAATAACGAAATGTAAGATCAGGGAGATCATCTACAAAGTAGATATCAATACGCTTGAAAAACAGGATGCGTATGATTTTAAACTGAATGACATTGGCCGGGTAATTTTGAAAACGGCAGAAGAGCTGGCATTTGATTTCTATACCGATAATAAAGCCAATGGAGCAGCAATACTGATCGACAGCAGAACTAATTTAACTGTTGCTGCACTGATGTTCAGAAATATAGCGGATTAATTTAGTATCCCTTTAAAAAAATCAATTCCTACGCTGTGGCTGGAATAATCCCGACGAAGAGTCGGAATGAATCCTAGGCCCCATCGCAGTAGAATTGATTTTTTTATACGGGTAATATTTCAGACCGTTAGGAGTAAAAGATTAGCTTATTAATATCGTTCCCTTTAAAAAAATCAATTCCTGTGCTGTGGCTGGAATAATCCCGATGAAGAGTCGGAATGAATCCTATGCCCCATCGCAGTAGAATTGATTTTTTTATGCGGGTAATATTCCAGACTGTTAGGAGTAAAAGATTAACTTATTAATATCGTTCCCTTTAAAAAAATCAATTCCTGTGCTGTGGCTGGAATAATCCCGATGAAGAATCGGAATGAATCCTATGCCACATCGCAGTAGAATTGATTTTTTTATACGGGTAATATTTCAGACTGTTAGGCGTAAAATTAAACGAACCTTTAAAGTTGGCTTGTAAAACCGGGATGATTCCTGATTAGTTTTTTGGAGATTGCTTTAGTAGGTTACCTGATTGGTTTAGATGATTACCCTGGCAATTCCTGTTTGGTCGGCGAATTACCAGGCAATTTCTTGTTATTTTTTGGAATTATTTTCCAAAGCATTTGTCGCGGTAACAGTACCAGCAACAATACCAACTACAGCAATACCAGTCATTGCTTTACCATATCCGGTTTGGGTACGGGTATAGAATACATTGGGGCTTTTGTCTTTGTAAGCAGATAAGTAACCGGGTCTAACTGTTGTTTTAACTGATTTAGAGATATAGAATTGTTTATCGTAGCTGAAAGGTTTTTCAATATTGTCGGTTTTCGAAAATAAGGTTAGATAGCTTCTGAATTTAACAGGAGAATTATCGGGTGTAAAGTTACCTGCTTTTGCTACAATCTCCCGGCTCGTATAGGTATTGTTTAAAGATTCAACATCATTGAGCATACTGTCCGGAAGGTTTTTGGAAAAAGGACTTTCAACAAATAGGGTAGTAGTTTCAATTTTCGACTGAGGGGGGATAAAGCTGATCTCTTTTTTGGCATCTATTTTTCCATTGACAGTACCATCAGAAAAACTTAACTCTCTTCCATTCCAGGAAGTAGCAGACAGGTCGCCGGTAAAGGCTACTTTTTCCGGAACATAGCTATACGTATTGTTCTCAAATATTAAAGATGATTTTGACCAGTCAACATAAATGGGAACAGTTAATTTATTTTGAACTGTGATTTGAACAGGCGCGTTTTCTCCAAAGAAGTTGTATGTGATCTGTACCGTGTCATTTTCAAGGATAAACTTTCCGGTTTTTTCATCTTTAGGAATATTAACACCGCTAACGGTATTGATGTAATATTTCGAGCAGGAACTCAGGCCAAAAATACAAATAGCAATTAAGCTAAGGTTGAGGATGTTTTTCATATAAGTTATAATTGTGTGTGCTGTCAATTTAGGGAATTACTTTTGGAACAATAATCGGTAACGGGATTTTTACACCATTGATATTCAGGATACTTAGTTAGGATTTACACATCAGAAAAATTAATTCTTCTGCAATGGGGCCTGGGATTCGTCCGGGTTCTTCATCGGGGGTTATTCCAGCCGTAGGGATCGCCTCCTGATTTTCCAAAATAGCCTTCTCGCAAAAAATCAATTCTTCTGCAATGGGGCCTGGGATTCGTCCGGGTTCTTCATCGGGGTTATTCCCGGCGTTGGGTTTTGCTTCTTTTTTTCCAAAAATAGTCTTCTCGAAAAAAATCAATTCTTCTGCGATGGGGTCTGGGATTTCCTCCTGATTTTCCAAAAATAGTCTTCTCGAAAAAAATCAATTCTTCTGCGATGGGGTCTGGGATTTCCTCCTGATTTTTCCAAAAATAGTCTTCCCGCAAAAAATCAATTCTTCTGCAATGGGACCTAGGATTCATTCCGATTCTTCATCGGGATTATTCCAGTCCCAGCGCAGGAATTGATTTTTAAGAAGACGATTTTATGTAAAATTTTATTATTATTTCATCAAACTATTTGCAATGGTTATTGTAATACCTAATTTGAGATGCTTTAATAGGATTTATGGAAATTATACACCTCAGTGCAGAATGTTATCCCATTGCTAAGGTTGGTGGTTTAGGTGACGTAGTCGGCGCACTGCCAAAATATCAAAACAAATTAGGTCATGTAGCCAAAGTAGTAATGCCAGCTTATCAGACCAAATTCTTACAGGAGAATGAGTTTGAAGTTTGTTACGATGGCTGGGGTAAACTCGGCTTTCAGAATTTCCCGGTCCGCATCTTCAGGGAAAAAACAAATAAGCTGGGCTTTGACCTGTACCTGGTTCATATTGCAGGGCTAATGGACAGGGAAAAAGTTTATGGGTATGACGATGATACTGAACGTTTTCTAGCCTATCAGATTGCTGTTTTGGATTGGATCTCACAATGGGAACACCGTCCGGATGTAATCCATTGTCATGATCACCATACTGGGCTTGTTCCTTTCATGACTGCCAACTGCGTTCAATACCGGCACCTAAGCCAGATCCCTACCGTTTTGACCATTCATAATGCACAATACCAGGGACAGTTTGGCTGGGATAAGCTGCATTATCTTCCGGCATTTGATGCCTGGAACGCAGGACAGTTAGGTTGGAAAGATTCAATCAATCCACTTGCTTCGGCTATAAAATGTGCCTGGAAGATCACAACAGTTTCCCCAAGTTACCTGGACGAGATCAGTTATAATGCCAACGGACTGGAAAGTTTGCTGGCGCAGGAGCGCGGTAAATCGGTCGGGATTCTCAATGGCATTGACAATGAAGTATGGAACCCGGCAACCGACCCAATGCTTCCTAAAAATTTTGCAATACGAACGCTGGAAAATGGAAAAAGAGCAAACAAAGAAGCCCTGTGCAGTGTTTTTAATCTAAATGCTGATAAACCCTTGTTTACTTTTATTGGAAGGCTTGTAGGAGAAAAAGGAGCCGACCTCTTACCAGAAATATTTTATCATGCCCTGAATAATAACAGGGGAGAGCTGAATATTCTTGTTCTAGGATCCGGAGACCCAGAGGTTGAAACGAGACTCGAACAATTAAAACCAAGCTTTCCAGGGAATTACAATACATATATTGGATATAACGAACAGTTGTCACATCAAATTTATGCCGGTGCTGACTTTTTACTGATGCCAAGCAGGGTTGAACCTTGTGGTTTAAACCAAATGTATGCGTTGCGATATGGAACCATCCCAATCGTTAGAAGAATAGGCGGTTTAAAAGATACGGTAGTAGATATAGGTGATGGAGGATTTGGAATTTGTCACGACCAAAGCAGCGTTTGGGATGTTGGCCATGCAATTTGGAGAGGAATGGAATTGTTTAAGGATAAGAAGAGAAGTAAAGAGATACGTAAATTTATGATGCAACTGGATCATTCCTGGGATAGGGCCGCACAGCAATACATTGATTTGTACCAAATATAATAAACATAGATATGACTGAAAAAGTACTGGGTGTAATTCTTGGCGGAGGTCAGGGATCTAGATTAGCACCATTAACACAAACACGATCAAAGCCGGCAGTACCCATTGCAGGTAAATACAGGCTGGTAGATATTCCAATCTCCAACTGCATCAATTCAGGCATCCATAGAATGTTTGTCCTGACGCAGTTTAACTCTGCCTCATTAAATAAGCACATTAAAAATACCTACTATTTTAGCCCCTTTAGTTCGGCTTTTGTAGATATCCTTGCTGCAGAGCAAACACCTGAAAATCCAACCTGGTTCCAGGGAACAGCCGATGCGGTACGCCAAACTATGCACCACTTATTAAATCATGAGTTTGAATACGTATTGATCCTGTCGGGAGATCAGCTGTATCAAATGGATTTTAATGAAATGGTAAATGCGCATATAGAAAGTGGTGTTCAGATTACACTGGCAACCATTCCGGTAAACGCAAAAGATGCCCCAAGCTTTGGAATTTTAAAGGCAAATGAAGAAAACATCATCACCTCATTTATAGAGAAACCTAAAACTGAGTTATTGGTAGACTGGTCTTCCGATACAGGTCCGGAGATGCAGGCAGAAGGAAGGGATTACCTGGCTTCTATGGGGATCTACATCTTTAACCGGGAACTTCTAATCAAGATCTTTTCAGAAAATGAACACGAGAAGGATTTTGGTAAAGAGATTATTCCAAGGATGCTGAATACCTATGATGTACTGAGTTATCAGTATGAAGGGTACTGGACAGACATTGGAAATATATCTTCATTCTTTGAAGCGAATCTTGGCTTAACTGATGATATTCCAAAGTTCAACCTGTTCGATAGCAATCACAGCATCTTTACAAGGGCAAGAATGCTTCCTCCATCTAAGATATTGGGAACAACGCTGGATAAAACCATCATTGCAGAAGGTTGTATTCTGCAGGCAGAGAGCATTAAGCACTCCGTAATTGGGATAAGGGCACGTATAGGAACCGGAACAAGCATTAAAAGCTGTTATATCATGGGCAGTGATAAATACCAAACGCTGATAGAAATTGCTGAAGAGGTTGCAGATCATAAACCATTGATCGGTATTGGCGACAGGTGTGAGATTGAAAATGCAATCATCGATAAGAACTGCAGGATCGGTAACGATGTCAAAATTATTGGCGGCTCACATCTTTCGGATAGAGACCACGAGTGGTATACGGTTAAAGATGGTATTGTCGTTGTAAAGAAGGGTGCAGTTATTCCAGATGGTACAGTCATCTAATTTAGGTCTGAAATTAGAGTCAATTGGCGAGAGGATCATATGAACGAACAGAGAACAATGGCAATCTATCTAATCGCTGTAATCAACAAAGCTTAAATTAATTGCAGCCTAATCGTACTTAAATACCAAAGAAAAAGTGGTCCGTTCAAAAGGGATGGAGTTTACTTCAATGCTTCCCTGATGGATCTTCATAATGTTTCGGGTAATGGTTAAGCCAATACCCGAACCATTTTTCCGGGTTGTATAAAAGGGAACAAAGATCTTTTCTATCAGATCAGGCTCAATACCCTTCCCATTATCACTTACTTCTAAATACAACCGGTTTTGGCCCAGGCGGTAAGAGATCTCTATAGCAGGAAGTTCCACATCATCCAGCGCATGGATACTATTCGTAACGAGGTTGATCAATGCCTGCTCAATCAATTTTAAGTCAATCTGGATACTGATCTTTGATGAAGTTTGATCAACCTTAAGCAGGATGTTCTTTCCGCTGGCAAAAGGATGCATCAGGATCTTAATGTGTTTTAAAATCTCTCCAATGGTATGGTATTCCAAATCGGGGGTTGGCAGTTCAGCAATCAGCCTGTAATCTTTAACAAAGTCCAGTAAACCTTCAGATCTTCTTTTAATGGTCTGAATAGCCGGTTTAAGATCCTCCAGTTCTTCATAATTTAAAACTTGTTTGTCGTGGATCATGCTGTTCACCGTATCCGATAAAGAACTAATGGGTGTAATGGAATTTAAGATCTCATGAGAGATCACACCAATGAGCCGGTTCCAGGCTTCAGATTCCTTCTGTTCAATTTCATCCTTAATATTCTGGAAAGAAATAATGGTATAATCCGTTTGGTATAAATTTAACGGAATAACTTCTGTAGACAGTTGGATCAGCTTGTCCTGGATCTTAAGCTCTATAAACCGCTTACCGCCTTTTCCAATTCTTTTAATTTCCTGGGCAAACTGCGGGATATGCTGACTCAATCGGTGCCAGTACTTGTAGGCAGGTACATTGAGCAGGTTTACAGCAGCCTGGTTAAAAAAAACGATCTCGGCTTGCCGGGCATCCTCCTCATTATTCTTGATCACGATTACGCCTGCAGGAACTTGTTCCAGGATGGTCTTAATTAATTGGAACATGGAGTCTTTCTCCAGCTGAATGTCTTTGTGGATCTGTATGATCTCATTAAAGGACTCGTAAAGTTCCGGGAAGCTTCCCTTGGTGGCTTTGTTTTTAAAGTTTAATGTGCCATCCCTTGTTTTAACGGCCAAAATAAACCGCTTGATATCGTCCCTGATCTGGTTGATGTAAAAATAAAGGCTAAAAAGAAAAGCGATCAGTAAAATGCTTACCCCGGTAATGGTAAACCACAATTGGGTATTCCTGATCAGGTAGATCAGCAGAATGGCCGTGGCATTGATAACCAGCAGCCGGAATAATAAACGAAAGGTAAATCGGTTATAAAACATTACAGGTTAAATTTTTCGATACGTCTGTACAATGCAGCACGGGTTAGACCCAGATCGGCCGCTGCCCTGGATATATTTCCCTTGTTCTTATCGATAGCCTTTTGAACCATTAACTTTTCCATCTCTTCCAAACCCATATCCGTTTGAATGGGAGCGGAATTACTGCCAAATTTCTGCGGACTCAATTGCAGGTCATTTACACCAATCTCTATCCCATCAGCCATAATAACTGCACGTTCAACCACATGCTGAAGTTCGCGTACATTACCCGGCCAATAATAATTTAGCAGAACGTTCTCCGCTTTTTCATCGAAGTTAAGAATGCTTTTATGGTATCTGGTACTAAAGGTACTCAAAAAATGATTGGCCAAAACCAGGATATCGGTCCCACGCTGGGCCAAAGGAGGAAGTACCAGTTCTACCGTATTGATCCTGAACAGCAGATCCTGTCTAAAAGTACCTTTGTTCACCATTTCATTCAGCGGCATATTGGTGGCGGTAATCAGGCGCACATTAATTTTACGCTCTTTACTTTCTCCCAGTCTGTTCACCGTACGGTTCTGGATCACACTGAGTAGTTTAGCCTGCAGGGGCAGAGAGAGGTTGCCAATCTCATCCAGAAAGATCGTACCGCCTTCGGCCATCTCAAACCTTCCCGGTTTATCGTCTTTGGCATCGGTAAAAGCACCTTTAGCATAGCCGAAAAGCTCACTTTCAAAAAGGTTTTCGTTTAAAGAACCAAGGTCGACATGCATGAAGATCTGGTTTTTTCGGTTTGAGAGCTTGTGCAGCTCATAGGCAAAAACCTGTTTTCCAGTTCCATTCTCGCCAAGGATCAATACATTGGCATCAGTAGGGGCAACCTTAACCAGCGTATTCTGCAATTGCATAATGGGTTGAGAGTTTCCAAGAATATTCTCAAACTGCCTGTTGAGATCCTTTTGAAGTGACGAATGGATCTTCTCTAATTTCTTGACCTTTTTATTCGATTGTCTTAAACGGGAGGCTGCAGATAACGTAGCGAACAGCTTCTCATTCTCCCAGGGTTTAAGGATAAAATCTGTAGCCCCCTTTTTAATCGCCTGAACAGCAAGCTCAACGTTTCCATAGGCAGTCATCAATACCACCACATGATCTTTATCAATAGATAAGATATGTTCCAGCCAGTAAATACCTTCCCGTCCATCACTCGCGCCTTTCTGGTAATTCATATCCAGTAAGATGATATCAATCTCATTCCGGCTCAATAGCACATTGATCTCCCGTGGTGATTTGCAGGTGATTACCTGCTTAAAATGCTGCTTTAAAAATAACCTGGCGCTGAGCAGAATGTCATCGTCATCGTCAATTACCAATACATTTGAATCTATCATAAAAGAAGTTAACACATCAAAAATAGTAAAAGTGTTCGGGGATGTACAGTGACTGTCCGATTGTGAACAGTGTTGTGGTGTTAAATTATGTAATCAATTGATAATTAGCTATATAAAATGTATTTTTTGATTGGCATACGCTTAGCTTATGCAATTCAGTAAGCACAAAGATTTAGAATGGACAAAATAATAAAGAAGAAGCAGTTTAATAAGAAGACGATACTCATACTTGCAGGTGCGGTGCTTTTTGCAGGTCTTGTTGCCTATGGTTACAGCCTCTCATTAAATAAAGTATATAAGGCCGAAGCAGATAAGCTGACCATAAGTAAAGTAGCGTATGGTGATTTTGAAGATGTTGTTTTATTAAATGCCAGTGTAGTTCCGCTAACCTCTGTGATTATCAGTTCACCAGAAGGGGGAACAGTAGCTGAGATCTTTACAGAAAACGGAGCGAGTGTAGTTAAGGGAACACCATTGCTGCGGATCACCAATCCGAATGCCCTGTCAGGTTATACTTCAAGTGAAACCAGTATTATCGAACAGATTAACCAGTTGCGCAAGCTTAGGTTGGATCTGGAACAAAACCAGCGGGTAATGGGACAGGATATGATGGAAATAGAAAACAGTTTAAGAACGGCCACCCGTAAGTTTAAGGTTGATAGTGTATTGTACGCTAAAAAGGTGATTACCCTTCAGGAATATAACATTTCTACCCAGGACTATGAATATTTCCAGGGCCGCAAAAAGATTTTGAGAGAGGCCGTTAAGCAGGAAAATCAAAGCAGGGTAATGCAGCTTCAGCAAATAGATTTTTCCATTGGAAGAATGAATGAAAGTCTGGCAACCATCCGTCAGAATATTGAGAATATGACCATTAAAGCACCGGTAGCAGGTCGCCTTTCCTCTTATGATCCGATCATCGGTAAATCTTATGGCGGAAATGAAATGCTTGGAAAAATAGATGTAATGCAAGGGTACAAACTGCAGGCAGGAGTAGATGAATATTATATCAACCGCGTAAAAGAGGGCCAGACGGCCAATTGCGAATTTAATGGAAAGGTATACAAGCTGGTCGTTAAAAAGGTGATTCCGGAAGTTACTTCCGGACAATTTCAGGTAGAGCTGACATTTGAAGATAAATCGCCGGAAGAGTTAAGAAGGGGCTTGTCGCTCCAGGTAAAACTAACCTTGTCTGATAACAGTAAATCGTTGCTTTTGGCACAGGGTCAGTTCTTTCAAAGTACAGGAGGATCATGGGTATTTGTATTGAAAGATGGAAAAGCAACCCGTAGAAATGTAAAGATCGGACGCAAGAATTATTTGTATTATGAAGTTTTAGAAGGACTTCAGAAAGATGAAGAAGTGATTACCTCATCATATGACCAGTTTAGTCAATACGATATTATTGAAGTGGGTAATTAGCAGTTGAGTTTATACGGGCTAATTATAGATTGATATCGCAACCGGGTAATAAAAAGTGATGGAGAAAATTGGTAATAGAACGAAAATTGTAACTAAAAGTGTGAATGGATCAATGCCGTAATTAGAATGAACAATTAAAAATGAGTGATTAGTAGTTAGTTAATAGTTAGGTAAGAAAGGACTTCTCTGTTTGTAGCGAGCAGTAGTCCTTCTTATCATTTAAAAAATAACAGCAATAAAGACAACCAACAAAAAATATAACCATGATAAAAATTGAGAATCTGGAAAAAGTTTACAAAACCGAGGAGATAGAAACAACCGCTCTGAACGGGATCAATCTTCATGTTAAAGAAGGAGAATTTGTTTCCATAATGGGACCTTCGGGCTGTGGTAAATCTACCTTACTAAATGTAATGGGATTATTGGATAAACCCGAAAGCGGCAGTTATAAGTTTTTAGAAACGGAATTATTAAAACTTAACGACAGGGAGCGCTCCAACTTCAGAAAGCGAAACATGGGTTTCGTGTTTCAAAACTTTAACCTGATTGATGAGCTTACTGTTTTTGAAAACATTGAGCTGCCTTTAATCTATAATAAGATCCCTTCAGCAGAACGCAAAAAACTGGTAAATGAGATCATTGAACGGATGAACATTGTAAACCGGAGCGGTCACTTTCCGCAACAGCTTTCAGGTGGTCAGCAGCAACGTGTAGCAGTTGCCAGGGCTTTAGTTACCAAACCAAAGCTGGTACTTGCAGATGAGCCAACGGGGAACCTGGATAGCGCTCACGGTAATGAGGTAATGGAATTGCTTTGCGAACTTAATGAGACCGGTACAACCATTGTCATGGTAACACACTCCTCACACGATGCAAGCTTTTCTAACCGGATCATCAATTTAAAGGATGGTCATGTGATTTCAGAAAAGATAAACAAAGGAAAAACAGAAGAACTGATCTGATCAATTAATTGATGCCCAATGATTAACCTTAACCAACCGAACGATGTTTAAATTAAACTTAAAAATCGCCCTGCGTAACCTTTGGAAAAACGGAGGTATTACTTCGATCAATGTAGGTGGACTTGCCATTGCATTAGCGGCTTTCATACTGGTCATGATGTATGTAACCTACGAGACTACTTTTGATAAAGGGAACCCAAATTACGATAACATTTATATCGTGGGCAGGACTATGCCAGAGTTTAAAACCAATTATACACCACCACCCCTGGGAAAGGCCATTAAGCAAAATTTCCCGGAAGTAATGGCAGTAGGAACCTTAAAAAAGGGTGGCTTTGAATTCGCCATCAGCAGTGATGCAAATACAGCGTTTGCCAGCAATTACCTGATGGTTGATTACGAAGCGGCAAAAATGCTTCAACTGCTGCCAAATGAGGAACTGGCCAAGCCAGCGAATGAAGAAGGAATCCTGTTCTTTTTGGCAAAAGAAAGTATGATGACCTTATTTCCTAAAAAGAAGGATGACAAGCCAGAACTGGTAACGCTTGGAAGCAAAGCGGCCGGACAAACAGCTGAAGTTAAGGGAACAATATCGGTTAATAAGCACTCCAATGTTACATTTGATGCACTGTCGGTTCGGAAAGAACTTGGAAAGAATGAAAATTACGGATATAATAATTACAACACCTACATACAGGTAAAATCCGGAACAGACATAGCTGCCCTGGAACAAAAGATCAATACACTTTATAAGAACGAATTGATCAAAGATGGCCAGGATGTAAGTACAGACCGGTATAAACAAACCACCATCTTTTTAGATCCTTTGAAAAACCAGCATTTAAAACCAATGGCAGGAAATAATGCAGCTTATAAAGTTCTGATCGCTTTATCAGTTCTGGCCATGCTTATCTTATTAATTGCCTGCATCAATTTCACCAATCTGAGTATAGCTCAGGCTACCAAAAGAGCGAAAGAAGTTGGTGTAAAGAAAGTACTGGGTGTTTACCGTTACCAGTTAACCTTTCAGTTCTTAACCGAAATTTTAATGCAGTGTGTGGTTGCTACGATACTGGGCCTGCTGATTGCAGAACTGCTAATGCCTAAATTTAATGCCCTGTTTAACGTTTCTTTGAGCATTTGGAGTGCAAACAATGCACTTTTATATCAATTGCCGCTGATCCTGCTGGCCATCACCTTTATAGCAGGCATCTATCCGGCTATGGTACTTTCCGGATTTAAGCCTTCTTTGGTTTTGAAAGGTAATTTTCAGACCAGCAGAAATACCTATTGGCTTCGTAACAGCCTGCTGATCGTTCAGTTTAGCGTAGCAGTGATCTTTATTACCAGCTTACTGATCATCAGTACCCAGCTTAAATATATGCGTACCCAGGATGTTGGCTTTAATGCCAACCAGGTGGTTTACATTAAAAACATCATGATGTTTAGTGATCCCCGGGTTTTTGAGCCGGTAAGGCAGAAGATTATGAGAATACCGGGTATAAAATCTGTAACTGTGGCCACCGGTATACCAGATGGATCTGAAAATGGCTCCAATGGTTACACCGTAAATGGGGTAGAAGCCAGCATAGACTTTCTGGATGTCGACTTTGATTATTTTGAGACCCTGGACATCAAACTAGCGGATGGCAGGTTCTTTAATAAGGCCTTTAAAACCGATACAGCCAATTCTGCGATTATCAATGAATCTGCGGCAGCTAAATATGGCCTGACAGATCCAATTGGTAAAACGATCAGGGGCTGCAGCATGGATTATAAAATAGTAGGTGTGGTTAAAGATTTTAAAGCACAGGGCTTTGAAACCCCGGTACAGCCTACTTTGTATTCCATCAAAAATCCATGCGGCAATGCGAAGACCCAGCTGATGCTTAAAATTGATCAGGATCAAATGAGCGAAGCAATAGCCACCTTAAAAGCACAATGGCCGGATATCAATAAGATGGATGGCGATAACTTCCGGTATTACTTTTTAAATGACCTGTACGGTAAATTATTTCAAAAACAGGAACAATTGCAGTCTGTATTCTTTGCCGCTGCGCTATTAACCATATTCATCGCCACACTCGGTTTGTTTGCATTTGCGAAATACATGACCAATAACCGGATGAAGGAGATTGCAGTCCGCAAGGTATTAGGGGCCAGTGATGTGCAGATCCTTAAATTGTTAAACAGCTCTTTCTTTGCGATGGTAATTATTGCCAATTGTATTTCATGGCCGCTGGCTTATGTATTAACCAAAAAATGGCTGGAAACATTTGCATACCGAATAGATATACCGGTATTACCTTTTCTGATCAGTGCTGCGGTCACCATTTTGTTAACGGTACTCACTGTAAGTATCCAGGCTGCTAAAGCGGTAAAAGCGAATCCGGTTAATGCATTAAAATATGAATAGTTTATCTAATCCTAAACCAAACCAAGATGTTTAAGCTCAACTTAAAAATTGCCCTGCGCAACCTATGGAAAAATAAGGGCTACACCCTGATCAATATTCTGGGTCTCTCTATTGGAATGGCAAGTTGTATCCTGATCTTTATTTTTATCAGGTTTCAGCTTAGCTTTGATGAAGGTTACAGGAATGAAGACCGGATTTACCGGATCGTTTCTAAATGGGAGTATCCAAATGGAGAAGATTTCTCTCAGGGGGTACCAATACCACTGGCAGCAGCGGCAAGAAATGATTTTGCCGGAATAGAGAAAGTAGCGGCGGTGCAGCGGAGCGGTGGTATTGTAAATGTGAAAGATGAATCTGGTAAGGATGTCATTAAAAGTGATGAACGGATCTACTATACCCAGCCTGATTTTTTTGAGATCTTTGATGTTAAATGGCTTTTTGGTAACCCCAAACAAACGCTGACCGATCCAAACCAGGCAGCCCTGTCTCAAAGTATAGCCACCCGGTTTTTTGGCTCTGCAGAAAAGGCTGTTGGCAAGAATATTACTTTCAATAAAAAGGATCTAAAAATAACCGGTGTATTTAAGGATATGCCGGAGAATAGCAGCCTTCCGTTTCAAATTGTTGCCAGTTATGCTACGTTCAGTGACCGCGATAGTAAAAGCTGGGGGCACGTATCATCCAGGTCTGAATGTTATATGATGCTGAAAGAAGGCGTAGCCATAAAAGATCTTGATGGCCCAATGGATCAGTTCAACAAAAAATACTATAAGGACAACGACGAAGCAGGCAGACAGCTGCATGGTTTTCAGCACCTGAGGGATATCCATTTTAATGAGCGTTATGGAAACTATTCAAATACGACAACACCTAAAAGTCAGCTGTACGGATTGGCGATAATCGGATGTTTTCTGATCATTACGGCATGCATCAATTTCATAAACCTGGCTACGGCACAAGCGGTAAGCAGGTCTAAGGAAGTTGGCGTTCGTAAAGTAATGGGCAGTAAACGCAAACAATTGATTGTTCAGTTCTTAAGTGAAACCTTAACGATCAGCCTGATGGCCCTGCTAATTGCTTGTGTGCTTACGGAGTTTGCTTTGCCGCACATGCAGCAGCTTTTTGATAATAAAATTTCATTCAGCCTGTTTGAACATCCGGTTATCTTTGTTTTTCTGACTGTTTTGGTATTTATTGTAAGCACGCTTGCCGGATTTTATCCTGCATTGGTGATGTCTGGCTTTAGTCCGGCGTTGGCCATAAAAAATAAAGTATCTGTAAATTCAGGAAGTTTAAGTCTGCGGAAGATCCTGGTGGTTGTACAATTTGCCATCACCATCATTTTGATCATAGGAACGCTGGTTATTCTAAATCAAATGGAATATGTGCGCAAAAAACCATTGGGATTTAATTCAGGTGCGGTAGCCATTGTCTATGCACCAGGAGATAGCCTGAGCAGGCTTAAATACAATACGTTTAAAGAGCGGGTACTGCAAATTCCAGGCGTGCAGGGATTAAGTTATTGTCAGATTGCACCATTATCCGGAGATGTGTCAGAAGTGAGCTTTTCTTTCGATGGCAAAGACAACAAAGATTTCCAGATCCGGAAATCTGCTGCCGATGAGAATTATTTTAAACTGTTCGATCTGAAGCTGATTGCAGGAAAGGTGTTTTTGAAGAGTGATACACTAAATGGTTATGTGGTAAATGAGATGTTTCTTAAAAAGCTGAACATTAAAAACCCACAGGATGCAATTGGTAAGCTGCTGAGTGCAAATGACCGTAAAGCCCCTATAGTAGGCGTAATGAAAGACTTTAATGATCTGTCATTAAAGCAGAGCATATCACCGCTCGTTATTTATCCGGAAAAATCAGATTACTACAATATGGCCATCCGGGTAGATGAAAAGGAAATGATGCCGGCCATGAAAAAGGTAGAAGCCTTATGGAGCACTACTTTTTCGGATTATATATACGATGGTCAATTTGTTGACGATAGCATCAATAGCTTTTACGATGGGGAACGGATTACCGGAACACTGTTTAAAGTATTTGCAGGTGTGATCATTTTTATTTCCTTTATCGGGCTATTCGGACTGATTTCTTATGTGGCTACGCAGCGCAGCAGGGAAGTAGCGATCAGGAAGGTTTTGGGTGCATCCACTTACGACCTGGTTAAAATGCTCAATGGATCATTCTTGCTCATGGTATTCATTGCAAACCTGGTTGCCTGGCCATTGGCTTACATCTTTGTATCCAAATGGCTCTCAGGCTTTGTGTACCGGATAGATCTTAGTATCTGGCCGTTCATAATAGCCATGTTCATCTCCATGGCCATTACCCTGATTACAGTAAGCCTGCGGTCGTACCGGGCAGCAAGTGCAAACACGATCGATGCGTTAAAATACGAATAATAGAAAAGATAAAAATAATTTGATGATAGCCTTAAAAGACATAGAAAAATATTACGCCAGCAAAGGAGTTAAAAGCTACATTTTACGTCACGTAAGTACCGTGATCAACCAGGGAGAATTTGTCTCTATCATGGGGCCATCAGGTGCAGGTAAATCAACTTTACTTAACATCATTGGTATGCTGGAAGAACCAACTTATGGTGAATATAAGTTTATGGACGAAGATGTGATCTCCCTGAGTGAGCGGAAACGGATTGAACTATACCGGAACCACATTGGCTTTGTATTCCAGGCCTATCACCTGATTGATGAAATGACCGTGGCAGAGAACATAGAAGCCCCGCTATTGTATAAAAAAGTAGGAGGCTCAGAGCGTAAAAGCCGGGTAGCGGATATGTTAGACCGTTTTAATATGGTAGGGAAGAAAGACCTTTTTCCAAGCCAGTTATCCGGCGGACAGCAGCAACTTGTTGGAATAGCACGCGCATTGGCAGCACAGCCTTCTATTATACTTGCAGATGAGCCAACAGGCAACCTGCAGTCTGCACAGGCCCTGCAAATTATGGAACTGTTTAAAAAATTGAATAAAGAAGATGGGATAACCATTATCCAGGTTACCCATTCTGAAGTAAATGCCGCATATGGAAGCCGGATCCTCCACTTGCTGGATGGAGTAATCAAGGAGGATGTAAGGCTTTAATAAAAACGAAACTAAACCACCAAACCACGTTAAGCTCATGTTTAAACTCAATCTCAAAATTGCATTTAGAAACCTGTTCAAGAACAAGGTGTATGCAGCCATTAACATTGGCGGTCTGGCTATTGGCCTGACCGCTTTTATCTTGCTGTTGCTTTTCATTAACCACGAAAGCGATTACGATAAATGGGACCCTGAATTGAGTAAGATCTACCAGATCAGGGAGAAACATGACTTTTTTACGCCAGACAATAAGCAATACTGGCAAGAAGCTGTGGAGTCCAGAATAGGAGCGCTGACCAGGGAAAAAATCCCCCAGTTTAAGCACGTTACAAAAGTGGACCGCATCTGGGGAAATGGTTTTTCTGTAAAAATAGCAAACGCAGACCCAATTATGGTGACAGATTTTAGGGATGCCGATTCTGCATTCTTCAAAGTATTTCCATATCAGTTTGTACAAGGAGATCAGCTAACTGCTTTAAATGAGCCAAATACCATGGTTCTGAAGAAAAAAATGGCAGTCCGGCTTTTTGGAACAGATAAAGTAGTTGGTAAAGAAGTTAAGGTGGTCATGTGGCGAAATGATAAAGGAAGATCCTTTAAAATAACAGGCGTGGTACAAGAACCATCAACACCAGAAAGTGTAGACATTAATGCGATCATGCATACCGGCGACAGGGATAAAGATCCAGAAAGTATCAGTAACTCTAATTACTGCTCTGTTTATGGGCTGGCAGGAAATATTCTGGATACCACAGCGATGAATAAAACCTTGCAGCGCATTTATGTAGATTATAAAAAATCATCTTTTACCCAGCGGAAAATCACTTATGATGATTATTATAAAAATGGAAAAGTTCCGGGATTAAAGCTGGTTCCATTGCAGGAAACCCACGCCAATCCGCCCTTTGTAAATGGTTGGCTGCAAAAGATTAAGCCAGTTATTGCGCTTTCCATCTTCTTATTACTGGTGTCGGTCATCAACTTTGTGAACCTGGCCACAGCCCAATCGGTACAGCGGGCCAAGGAAGTAGGGGTAAAGAAGGTATTGGGATCATACCGGAAACAGCTGGTTAACCAGTTTCTTTTTGAGTCGGCCATTCAGAGTCTATTGGCCTTATTTATCAGTATCGTTCTCGTAGAGTTATGCTTGCCTTCCTTTAATGCACATTTTGATGTAACCTTAAGCTTTTGGCACAGCAACCAGTTGATTGGTATTGCGCTTCAGTTAATCGGGGTGTTTGTTGTTGTGACTTTGCTGGCAGGTCTCTATCCGGCGGTGGTTCTTTCTAACTATAACCCGGTATCTGTGTTAAAAGGCAATTACGAACGCGGTTTTAAAGGACTGGCATTACGGAATGGATTGGTTGTAGTCCAGTTTATCATTGCAGTTACCTTTATGATTTCTATAGGGGTGATGCACCTTCAAACCAGTTACGTAGCCAATAAAGATCTTGGCTTTGACCGGAGCAAACTGATCAATATTCAGACAAATTATGAGGATGACTTTGCCAACCGCATTAAAAAGATACCTGGGGTGCAGTATGTAGCTACCACCACCCAGGTGATGGGAAATACGTTTAACGTGCCAGAAGAAATTACTTACAACAACCAGGTTTACAATGTAAATACCGTCACGGTTAGTATGGACGCTCTCTCTGCTTTGGGGGTTCAGGTGGTAAGTGGAAGGATCTTTTCCTCTGAATATGGGCAGGATACGGTGAATACCGTTGTGCTCAATCAGGCTGCCGCTAATTTGATGGGTAAAAATTTGGTTGGCAAGCAATATGATATCATCAGTGAAAAGGAAAAGTATACCTTCCAGATCGTTGGGATCATTAAAGATTACCACAATGAGGGATTTGATAAGACGGTTATTCCAACAGTTTATAAAGCCAATGATCTGGGGGGAACCTCAAATACAAATAACCTGCTAATCCGGTTTAACACCTCAAATTACCAGGACATCGTAAAAAAGATAGAAGCTGAATGGAAAAGGCTGTATCCAGATTTCCCAATGCAGTATGTTACGGTAGAAGATGCTTTTCAAAAAGAATTGGAATCAAGCCGCAGGCTGATGCAAATGGTGGTATTGTTCAGCATCATATCTGTAATACTTTCTCTTCTTGGTCTGTTTGCATTGGCTACATTCCTGGCAAAAAGGAAGACCAAAGAAATAGCGATCCGTAAAATACTGGGCGCATCAGACTTTCAGATTATCAATATGCTGAACCGCTCTTTCCTCATTCTGGTTTTGTTCGCAAATATAACCAGCTGGCCCATTGCATATATTTTAACCCGCAAGTGGCTGGAAGGTTTTGCCTACCGGATAGATATGCCATTTCTGCCTTTCCTTGCGGCTACTGTTCTGTCTGTTGTTGTGGCCGTATTCACCATTACGCTGCAGGCGAGAAAGGCTGCAATAAGTAACCCTGTTGACTCACTAAAATACGAATAGATCTATAAAAGCGACATGTTTAAAATTAACTTATTAATTGCGTTTAGAAATATCTGGAGAAATAAAGTAACTACAGCCATCAAGATGATTGGTCTGATTGCCGGTTTAACCAGTGCCGTATTACTTGTTGTCTACCTGATGTTTGAACTTTCGTACGACAAGCACAATAAAAATGCAGCGCGTGTTTACCGGATACATTCCGTAAATGGTGCCGACTTAAAAGAAAATATAAAGCTGCCTTCCGGGTTAACCGACATGATGATCAGTGAAATTCCTGAGCTGGAAAATGGAATTCAGTTAAGCGGCTATAAAGATCAGGTGAAGGTCAATGAAGAAACTTATAAAGAACAGATCCTTAGAACCGAGACTTCTTTTTTTGATCTTTTTACTGCGACTTTTATAAAAGGTAATGCGTCTGTTGCATTAAAAGAACCATTTACGGCAGTTGTATCGGAAAGCTTTGCTGCAAAGGCTTTTCCCAAAGGATCTGCTATTGGACAAACACTTCAGTTAAAGTGGGAAGATTCACCTTTCCGTATTGTCGGTATCATCAAAGATCTGCCGAAGGCGGCCCATCTTCATGGTGATGTGATCATTCGAAGCAGTTTTAGTAGAAAACTAAACTGGAAAGGATACACCTCTGTATCGCAATACGTTCTGCTTAAGGAAAACACATCAGCAGAATCAGTTGGTAAAAAATTAGCCCCTCTGTATAAGAAATACGAGTTTCCTAAGGGAGTTACGTTAAAGCTGATGCCATTAACAGATATCCACCTGCATTCTCATACCGACAGTGAGCTGGAGCCGAATGGAGATATCCGTTACATCTATATTTTTTCTGCAGTAGCGCTTTTTATCCTGATCATCGCTATTGTAAACTTTGTAAACCTTACCGTAGCGGCATCTTTAAAAAGAGGGAAGGAGATCGGGATCAAAAAGGTAATGGGTGCATCACGCAAACAGCTGACGCTCCAGTTTTTAAGTGAAAGCTATCTATACTTTATTGCCGCCTTTCTAATGGTCATGATCATTACCAATGACATGATCCCTTTACTTGGATTGCAGATTGGTATTCCGATCAGCATTAAAGATATATTAAGCGCTAAAACGGTGTTGATTAGCCTGGGCATCATTATGGTTTCCGGTTTTATTGCCGGATTTTATCCGGCCCTGATCATTTCAAGGCTCATGCCTGTACAAACCCTAAAGGGATATGGTAATTCTACGCCGGGAAAATTTGGTTTCCGAAAAATATTAATGGCCTTTCAGTTTTCAAGTTCTGCGTTGCTGATCATCTGTACGCTCATTGTTTACAGTCAGCTTAAATATATCAGTAATAAGAGCCTTGGTTTTGATAAAGACCAGGTGTTGATTACGGAATCTGTAAATGAATATGGTCAAAAATTTAATGCATTCAGGTCAGAATTATTAACGCACAGGGCGATTAAAGATGTAAGTCTTTCTCATTTCAATCCGGGTGTTAATTATGGAGGCTCTTCGTCCTGGACGGATGATGTGGATACTGCAAAGCAGCATCAGTTTGACTTCATCTCTGTGGATCTTAATTTTATAAATACGTTAAATGTGCAGGTAGTAAAAGGAAGGGCCTTTTCTGCAAAGTATGGCACCGATGTATTTAATTATACAGAAGCAGCGGATAAAGTTCCTTATGAAGAATATAAGAGTGTTATGAAGCAGAGTCCCATTATTTTAAATGAAGCAGCTGTTGCAGAGTTGAACTTAAAAAATCCGATTGATACCATGCTCAGTTACGGCGGACTGCAAGGTAAGGTTATTGGCGTTGTAAAAGATTTTAATGGTATGTCCCTGCACAATAAAGTAACACCGATGAGTTTGACTTTAACAACCAATCCAGATTTCGGTTATATGTTCATTAAACTCCATACAACTGACATGAGTGCCACAAGAGCGATTGTAAATGAGGTTTGGAAAAAGCATTTCCCGGATATCCAACCGGACCTTAAATTTCTGGATCAACACCTGGAGCAATTGTACGCCAATGAAATGCGCATGGGTTCTGTGTTTATGTATTTTGCAGGTATTGCCATTTTCCTATCCTGTGTAGGATTGTTTGGTATGGTGTATTATGACTTGCAGCAGCGCACTAAAGAAATTGCGGTACGTAAAATATTGGGTGCTTCAGTAAATAACCTGCTGACGCTGATGAATAACGGCTTCATAAAAACAGTACTGGTGGCAAATGTGATCATCTGGCCGGTTGCCTATCTGCTGATCCGAAACTGGCTGGATACCTTTTATTACCGCATTTCATTATCATACCTGCCATTTGTGCTGGCATTGGGTATATGTTTGCTGCTAACCATATTGACCGTGTCCTTGCAAGCGCTAAAAGCGATTAAGAAGTCGCCGGTAGAAGCGTTAAAATATGAATAGTCACTGATTTAATTGCCCGTCATATGTTTAAACTCAATTTAAAAATTGCTTTACGGAATCTTTGGAAGCATAAGCTATACAGCGGCTTAAACATATTAGGTTTGGCAGCAGGATTATCTGGTTTTATGATCATTCTATTGTACATCAATTTTGAGACGGGATACGATAAGTGGGATCCTTCTCTAAAGAATACTTATCAGGTTGGTTTACATCAGGTAAAAAATGGAGCAGCCAATAGTGAGGCTAAGACTGATGGTTTTTTTGTAAAGATGATCCGTGAGCAATTTCCTGAAGTGCATACAGCAACGATGTGGTTATGGTCAGATGGTTTTAAGGTTAATTACTTCTATAATCATCAGTCATATGAACAAAATTTTACTGCAGCATCAATTGACAGCCTGTTTTTAAAAACATATCCTTTGCAAGCGATTTACGGTGACATCGCAGATGTTTTTAAGGATAAGAGGGGGATAGCTATAAGTTTGGGTAAGGCCAGGGAAATGTTTGGTAATGCTGACCCTATCAATCAAGTGATACTAAAAAAGGGAGGTGCTAATTTTTCAGATGAACAATTGGTGGTAAAAGCAGTTTGGGACGAAAAAAAATACCGTTCTTATTTTAATATAGATTTTATATCTGCCATTGATTTTAATATTTATGGAAGCGAGTTGTGGTATAGGAATTACAATGTTATGCTGCAGTTTAATGAAAAAACAGATGTTAGATCAGCGATTGTCCGCATCAATCAATTGTACCTGCAAGATCAGGCAAAAAGGGCAATGCTCATTAATGATCCAAACTATAGGGTCAATAGTAATGAGGCTATGGCCATTCTGAAGAAAAAAGAGGGAATTACCAGTCAGCGCATTGTTATCGAACCCGTAGAGGATTTGAACATGAAATCATTTTTTTCTCAGAACCCTAAGCAAAAGAGTATTTATATCTTAACCGCACTGGCATCTTTTCTGTTGATTATTTCGTGTGTAAATTTCACAAACCTGGCAATCGTCCAGGCGGGAAGTAGGGCAAAAGAAGTAGGGATCAAGAAAGTACTTGGTGCATTTCGTACCAACTTAACGCTTCAGTTTCTTATTGAAACAGGCATGCAGTGTTTACTGGCATTTTTTATTGCCCTAATTACTGTAGAGTTGATGTTGCCGCCTATTAATTCCATTCTGGATACTCAGTTGATCTTATTCAATGGCACGGAGTTGTCATTTCTTATTGGCCAGGGTTTAAGTCTTCTAATTGTGATCGTTCTTTTGTCGGGTCTTTATCCGGCATTGTTTCTTTCCCGTTTTGCTCCTGCTAAAGTTTTAAAAGGGAATTTCGCAACGAGCTTCGGTTCAGTCAATCTGCGTAAAAGTTTAATGGTTCTGCAGTTTACGATCGCCGGATCCCTGGTGATTAGCTTTTTGATCATGAATGCCCAACTCAATTATATGAAAAATAAAGATTTGGGTATGGAAGCAAATCAGGTTATGGCGCTGGGAATCCGGAATTTTAAAAACAGAAGTTTAAATCCGGCAGAGTTTTCGTCGATCAGACAACGTTTAATGGGAATAGACGGCGTTGAGGACATTTCCAGATCTACTGACGGACTTGTAGGTGAAAGTAATTGGAAGCATGATTTTACTTATAACGGAAAAACATCCGAATTAATAACAAAGTATAACGATATAAATTATCTGAACTTGTTAAAAGCTAAAATAGTTATGGGGCGCGGTTTTTCAGAAAAGCTAATGGCTACAGATACACTAACTAGCATAGTTCTCAATGAGGCCGCATTTATAGCAATGAATTTAAAGGAGATAAATGTGGTTATTGACCTTAAAGATGGTGATAGAATACAGCATGTTAATGTAGTTGGTGTGGTTAAAAATATTCAGAATGAGGGTTTTGACCGCGCAATTAAACCTGCTGCTTACCTTGCCGGAGATTTTAAATGGCATTGGAGATCGGTGGTCCTATTGCGTCTTAGGGGAAGTAACATCGCTGAAACTATAACAAACATCAAGAATGTCTGGAAGGAAATTGAGCCGGATGGTGAGCCCAGGTATAGCTTTGCCAATGAAAAGTTTGCAAAATTGAATGCTGTTTATGAACGTATGGCCAGCGTGATGTTTGCTTTTAGTACGATTACATTGCTCGTATCTGTTATGGGATTATTTACACTTGCTGCCTATAGCTCTAAATTAAGGCTTAAAGAAATTGCGATCCGTAAAATATTGGGTGCATCAACCATATCAATTCTAAAATTGCTGAATGTTGATCTTGTCAGGTTAGTCGTTGCGGCCAATATCTTCGCAGATGTATTCGCTTATATCTATATGAACCATTGGTTTAAAGATTTTGTATATCGGATTGATATTCCATTTATGCCGTTCTTACTGGTAAACATAGCAACCATCGTACTTACAATAATCACTGTGAGTATTCAAAGCGTAAGTGCGGTTAAGGCAAATCCTGTAAGGGCCTTAAAATACGAATAGCCTTCGAAGTAAATTAAAACTTGATAACTTTGCACATCATCAGATGATATGCAGCGTACGTTTACCGATCAGCTCAATAGAACCATAACGATTAACTATCCACCTCAACGGATCATTTCGCTCGTTCCTTCACAAACGGAACTATTGTTTGACCTTGGGCTGGATCAGGAGATCATCGGTTTAACCAAATTTTGCATTCACCCCATTGAAAAGTTTGCATCACGAACCAAAGTTGGCGGTACAAAAAAGCTGAATATCGAATTGATTAGAAGCTTAAAGCCAGACTTGATTATTGGCAACCGGGAGGAAAATGAGAAAGGCCAGATCGAGTTATTGATGACTGAATTTCCGGTGTGGATGAGCGATATTTATGAATTGGAGGATGCGAAGCAAACGATTCAGCAGATCGGAGAATTGGTAGACCGGGGGCCGGAGGCCAGTTATCTAAATCATTTGATCAGTGCAGGTTTTGCCGATCTGCAAACGCTTGCCGTTCAAAACCACATTAATCAGAAAGTAGCCTATTTAATATGGAGAAATCCATATATGCTGGCCGGTAAAGACACCTTTATCAATCATATTTTAAGTTTAAACGGACTGCAGAATGTGGTTAAAGAAAGCCGGTATCCTGAAATTGAATTGGAACAACTGGAAATATTGAAGCCAGAGCTGATCTTTCTGTCATCAGAGCCTTACCCTTTTAATGAGAAACACATGCTAGAAATTCAGGAAGTATTGCCTGATGCTAAGATCATGCTGGTTGATGGAGAAATGTTCTCCTGGTATGGGAGCAGGTTGGTAAAGGCTGTGCAATACCTGTTTCAACTGCAAAATGAGTTGAAATAAAACCACGATTGTTGAGTTGTATCATTTTTAGTACAAAGGCGGTTATTCTTATTAGCTCTTAAAAATACATTTTTTATTCTTATATAATTTGCTGATCTACAATAAATTATGCAGCGTACTTGTTTGTGTACATGAAAGGTAAATGTATTTCGGGTTTGGTTTTTGCCTGTCAGTTATCACAACAGGATTTCTGTTAATAACAATTACCTATTAATACATACCCATTATGAAAAATAATTCTTTATTTAAAAAAATGCTGACAGGTGCAGCGGTTTTAGCGTTAACCACAGTACTATTTTCTTGTAAAAAAGACGATGTTGATGAGACAGGTTCAGCTAATGTTAAAATTGTAAATGCTTCTTCAACTTCATCTGCGCAAAGTTTTTATCTGGCTGGAAATGTAGTTGTTCAGGGCGGTTTGTCGTTTGGCAGTTCTTCCCCAGACTATATTGTAACAAATTCTGGAAACAGACTGGAACTTCAGTTTAGAAATGAAGGATCAAGCAGTGCTTATGCTGCTGGAAATTTTAGCCTGGACAGAGGTGGTTATTATACCGTGTTCTTAGCTGGCGACGGACAAAGTGCTCGGGTTAAAGTTTATCCTGATGATTTAAGTGCTGCTGCAAGTGGAAAAGCAAAAGTCAGGTTTATTCACCTAAGCAATGCAGCTCCTGCAAACATTGACATTCGTTCAGGTGCAACTACTAACCTGGTTTCTAACCTGGCTTTGGACAATGCAAGTAACTATGTTAGCATTGATCCGGGAGTGTTGTCACTACAAGTTTATGCTGCGGGACAAAGTAACAGTCTGGGCAACTTTGATCTGACTCAATTTGCCGCTGGAAAAATTTATACGGTGTATATCACAGGTTCTACAACCAATGACATCTCAGTACGTCAGGTGTCTCATAATTAGTTAGACAATGTTTTAACTTAATATGATGAGTAATGAATACAAAGGTTGCATCTTAATTGATGCAGCCTTTTGTAATAAAATGACTTTGTGTAATGGCATTAAGAATTCACCGACAATTTTATAGCATTGACCGATGGTTGGCCTATGAACGCCATATCTTCATTGTCCGCCGTTTATTTTGACCGTAGTTTTGAAGAAAAAAGATCATGAATACGCTAAACAAAAACAAATCAGAACGTCAATTTACCATAGGTATAGTACTGTTAGTAATCGGAATGTTGTTCATTTTAAGGAATTTCGGATTATTGATTCCTTTCTGGGTATTAAGCTGGCACACAGTCATGCTGGCTATTGGTTTATTAATCGGCTACAAAAGGAACTTTAAACCGGGCGGATGGGTTTTGCTTACAATGATTGGTGGAATTTTCACCTTGAAAGACATTGTCTCATTTGATATGACAGCCTATACAGGCGCGTTGGTATTGATCGGTCTCGGCTTGTATATGATATTTAAGCCGAAACATGAACATCATTTCTGTGGATTTGATCACAAGAAAGGAAAACTCGATTTTGATGATCTTAAAGACCAGGGAAAATAATTAACTCCATCATATAGTTCAAAAGCAATCCACTAAGGATTGCTTTTTTTGTTTAATTGACTGCTTAAATTTATCTCTTTTTAATAAGCCTAAGCTGCATAACATTTTTTTTCCGCAAGATAGCATCAGGTTATCCTTTGGTCTGTGTTTAATTATAACGAGAATATTTAATGATCTATTTCCGAAGGATCGGAGCTGGTATAGTGGTCTAAGACCATTAACAGACCGCTGATAGACCGCTAATACCGGTAATAGAGCGGAGTTATACCTTTAACAATAAGGAAACTATCAGGTATGTATTAACAGACTATAATGATGTCTTACATGATAGGGGTAAACTCATACTCTTTACATTTCATAAAGAAAGCTTTGTTTAAAAAGCAATATACTTGTATTGAAATCCCAATAACTAATGACATACCCCAATACGAAAGAAGAGAATATAAGCGATAATTACTTTGGAACAATTGTAAACGATCCTTATCGCTGGCTCGAAGATGACCGCGCTGAAGATACCAAAGCCTGGGTTGTTGAACAGAATGCAGTTACCCAAAAATACCTGGAACAAATACCATACAGAGATCTGATCCGCGAACGGCTTACTAAGCTGATGAATTATGAGAAGTATTCACAGCCGTTTAAAAAAGGGGTCTATACCTATTTTTATAAAAATAGCGGATTGCAGAATCAAAGTGTGCTTTACCGTCAGAAAGAAGGGGGAGATGCCGAAGTGTTTCTAGATCCGAATACCTTTTCAAAAGATGCTACAACTTCACTGGCAGGCATTAAATTTTCCAAAGATGGCAGTATGGTTGCCTACCAATTGTCGGAAGGTGGCTCTGACTGGACTAAAGTAGTAGTAATCCGTGCTGAAGATAAATCTTTGATAGGCGATGCCATTATCGATGTAAAGTTCTCTGGTATAGCCTGGAAAGGAAATGAAGGGTTTTATTACAGCAGTTATGATAAGCCAAAAGAAGGTAGTGAACTGTCTGGCGTTACAGAATACCACAAACTGTTTTTCCATAAACTGGAAGAACGCCAGTCCGAAGACCAGCTCATATTCGGTGGCGATAAAATGCCGAGAAGATATATCGGAGCCAGTTTAACGGAAGATGAGCGTTACCTGGTGATTACTGCAGCGAATTCTACTTGTGGTAATGAACTTTATATCCAGGATCTTTCAACCGCCAATTCATCAATACATACCCTGGTTGATCATTTTGATCAAAATAATGAAATCATAGACAATGTGGGCAGCACGCTGTTCATTTATACAAACTTAAATGCGCCTAACGGCCGTATCGTTACTGTTGATGCTGCTGATCCAGGGCCTGAAAACTGGAAAGACCTGATCCCGGAGACTGAAAACGTACTTGATCCTACAACTGGCGGAGGCAAGCTATTTGCCAATTATATCAAGGATGCCGTATCTATGGTTTTGCAGTACAACAGAGCTGGTAAGCTGGAGCATGAAGTAGAACTGCCCGGAATTGGAACAGCCAATGGCTTTTCCAGTAAAGAAGAAGAGAAAGAACTTTATTATACATTTAGTTCTTACCTGTACCCGGCAACTATTTTTAAATATGACAGCACTAGCGGAAAGTCTGAACTTTATAAAAAGTCGGGAATTGATTTCGATCCTGCTATATACGAATCCAAACAAGTGTTCTACATGTCGAAAGATGGAACAAAAGTTCCGATGATCATCACCTTTAAAAAAGACGTGGTGTTAAATGGTAAGAACCCAACGGTACTATATGGCTACGGAGGTTTCAACGTAAGTTTAACACCGGCGTTCAGCACATCCATTATCGTTTTGCTGGAGCAGGGCGGGATCTATGCCGTACCCAACATCCGGGGTGGCGGTGAGTATGGTGAGAAGTGGCATCTGGCAGGAACGAAGCTTCAAAAGCAAAATGTGTTTGATGATTTTATTGCTGCTGCAGAGTACCTGATCTCCGAAAAATATACGTCAAGTGATTACCTGGCCATCATGGGCGGTTCTAATGGGGGCTTGCTTGTTGGTGCAGTCATGACACAACGGCCGGAGTTGGTTAAGGTGGTATTCCCTGCGGTTGGTGTACTGGATATGCTGCGATATCATAAATTTACAGCAGGAGCAGGCTGGGGTTATGACTATGGCACTTCTGAAGATTCTAAAGAGATGTTTGACTATCTGTACAAATACTCACCTGTGCATACGTTAAAAGACGGCGTATCCTATCCGGCCACTTTGATAACAACTGCCGATCATGACGATCGTGTAGTGCCTGCACACTCTTTTAAATTTGCTGCTGCACTGCAAAAACACCAGCCGGGCGAAGCTCCGATGCTGATCAGTATCCAGACCAACGCCGGTCATGGCGCAGGAAAACCAACGGATAAAGCCATTCAGGAAATTGCAGACCGATGGTCATTTTTGTTTTATAATATGGGATTGACATACGTTAATTAAGCGATAGCGGGATTGCAAAGCATAATTTCAAATAAACTATAAAATAATTTTTACTGATAACCAGTTGATTAACTAAATAGCTTGAAAATAATTCTAAAACCGTTTTGACTTTTAAAAACTATCTCTATCTTTGCAGTCCTAAATACATCCTAACTGCGGAAGTGGCGTAATTGGTAGCCGCACCAGACTTAGGATCTGGCGCTTCACGGCGTGGGGGTTCGAGTCCCTTCTTCCGCACAAAAATTCCCCCGCAACACGGGGGAATTTTTATATAAAGACATTTATAAAATTGATTCCATAGAAATGAATATTACACAGGAAAAAATCAACGACTTAAACGCAGTTGTAAAAATTAAGATTGCACCTGAAGATTACACCGAAAAGGTTGATAAATCTATAAAAGAACAAGCAAAAAAATCTAACCTTCCTGGTTTCCGTAAAGGGATGGTTCCTGCAGCCCACATTAAAAAAATGTTTGGCAAAAGCATCCTGGTAGAAGAAATCAATAGCTTATTAAGCGAAACCCTAAATAAACATTTAACAGACAATAAAGTCGAGATCCTTGGTCAGCCTTTACCGGTAATTGATGATACTAAAGATTTTAAATGGGACAATACGGACGAATTTGAATTCAACTACGAATTGGGTCTGGCACCTGTCATCAATGTAGATGTGACATCCAAAGATAAATTCGTAAAATATAGTGTTAAAGCGGACGAAGAAACCCTTGCTGCACGGATCAAAAACATCCGCAGAAGCTATGGCAAAATGACAAACCCTGAAGTTTCGGCAGATGATGATGTACTTTATGCCGAATTAGCACAACTTTCTCCGGATGGTTCAGTTTTTGAAGGTGGCATTAACCATACAGGTTCTATTCGTTTAGATCAGGTAGCTGATAAAAAGATCTTAAAATCTTTAATCGGTTTAAAAAAGGATGATGTAGTAGAACTGGATCTTCAGAAAACTTTCGACAAGAATGAGGTGATCATCGCCAAATTGCTTGACATTGCTGAAGAAGATGCCAAAGAATTACAATCTAAGTTCCAGGTAACAATTAAAAATGTAAACCGCTTAGAGGAATCTGATTTAAACCAGGAGTTCTTTGATAAATTATTTGGTGCTGGTGAAGTAACTGATGAAGCAGGCTTTACAACAAGGATCACAGAAGAAGTAGAAAGTATGTTCCAGCAGGATGCAGACCGCAAATTGCAGAATGATATCTATACCAAACTGATCGAAAGTGTAAAGATCGAATTGCCGGATGCGTTTTTACGTAAATGGTTAAAAGCAACTAACGAAAAACTAACTGACGAAGAATTGGCAGAAGGTTATGATGATTTTGCAAAAAACCTGAAATGGACCTTAATCGAAAACAAGCTGATTAAGGACAATAACATCGAGATTAAATACGAAGATGTTTTCCAAACTGCAAAGCAACGCTTAGATGCACAGTTCAGGATGTATAGCCCTGCGCCGATGCCGGAAGATCAGTTGGCAGAGTATACCGCAACTTTCCTGAAAGAAAAAGATAACGCCAATCGCATCTTCGATGAAGTAAAAGCGATTAAAGTTTTTGAATACATTCAGTCTGTTGCTACATTAGACCAAAAAGATATAGCTTATAACAAGTTTATAGAATTAAAGTAATCGCCAATAAAGCGAACTAAATTTATAGATACTGATAAGGCGGCTTGCATAAGGCCGCCTTGTTTATATAAAAAATATTCAAATTTTACAATACCACAATAAATTACCAACTTAGTTTAATTAATATTGGTAGTTATACGATAAGAAGTTACAATTATTAACAATAGGAGTTTATGAAAATAGATAAAGAAGAATTTAGAAAATACGCTGTTAAACATCACCGTATTAACGGTTTGAATGTTGATCGTTATATTGGAGCAACTAATAACTCTCCAAAAAGTATGACTCCTTACATCATTGAAGAACGTCAGCTCAATGTAGCTCAAATGGACGTTTTCTCTCGTTTAATGATGGACCGTATCATCTTTTTAGGTGATGCCATTTATGACGGAAATGCAAACATTATCCAGGCACAGTTGCTGTTCTTACAGTCAACTGATAACAACAGGGACATCCAGATCTATATCAATTCACCTGGTGGTTCTGTATATGCTGGTTTAGGAATTTATGATACCATGCAGTACATTACTCCAGATGTAGCTACGATCTGTACAGGTATGGCTGCCTCAATGGGTGCCGTATTATTGGTTGCCGGTGCTAAAGGTAAACGTGCGGCATTAACACATTCACGTGTGATGATCCACCAGCCTTCTGGCGGTTCTCAGGGTGTTGCTTCTGATATGGAGATCAATTTGAGAGAAATGCTTAAATTGAAAAAAGAATTGTACGATATCATCTCTTCCCACTCCGGACAATCGTACGAATGGGTGGAGAAAGCTTCAGACCGTGATTACTGGATGAAAGCAGATGAGGCAAAAGAGTTTGGGATGATTGATGAGGTACTGGGAAGTACAAAGAAAGACTAAAAAATGGCTAAACAGAGTAAAGAATCACGTTGTTCCTTTTGCGGTTCAGGTAAGCAGGATACATTAATGCTTATCGAGGGACTGGATGCATACATTTGTGATAAATGTGTAACGCAGGCAAATCAGTTGCTTGTACAGGAACTTGGCGGCAAAAAAGCAAAAGCCCTGGATTCTTCCATTACCTTGTTAAAACCGAAAGAAATTAAAGCCCATATTGATCAGTACGTTATTGGTCAGGATGATGCAAAGAAAGTTCTTTCAGTGGCTGTATACAATCACTACAAAAGGTTAAGTCAGAAGGTAGATAAAGGCGATGAGGTAGAGATTGAGAAATCTAATATCATGCTGGTTGGTGAAACCGGTACCGGTAAAACCCTTTTAGCAAAAACCATTGCTAAGATCCTTCATGTTCCTTTCTGTATCTGCGATGCAACTGTGCTTACAGAAGCCGGATACGTTGGTGAAGATGTAGAAAGCATTTTAACCCGTTTACTACAGGCTGCAGATTATGATGTAGCTTCTGCTGAACGTGGAATTGTGTACATTGATGAGGTAGATAAGGTAGCCCGTAAAAGTGACAACCCGTCAATTACCAGGGATGTTTCTGGTGAAGGTGTACAACAAGCGCTGCTAAAGATATTGGAAGGTACCATTGTGAACGTTCCGCCTCAGGGTGGCCGTAAACATCCGGATCAGAAAATGATCCCGGTAAATACCAACAACATCCTGTTTATATGTGGTGGTGCTTTTGATGGCATTGAACGCAAAATCGCAAACCGTTTACGCACACAGGCGGTAGGGTATAAGGTTAAAAAGGATGATGTAGAGTTAGATCTTAAGAATCTTTATAAGTACATTACCCCACAGGATCTTAAATCTTTTGGTTTAATTCCTGAGCTGATTGGACGTGTACCGGTATTGACGCATCTTAACCCATTGGATAAGGAAGCATTGCGTAATATCCTTACTGAACCGAAGAACTCTTTGTTCCGCCAGTATGTAAAGTTATTTGAATTTGAAGGTGTCGAACTTGTATTTGAAGATGATGTTTTAGATTTTATTGTAGATAAAGCAATGGAATATAAGCTTGGCGCAAGGGGCTTACGCTCTATTTGTGAAGCCATCATGCTGGATGCCATGTTTGATATCCCTTCCGATACCAGTGTCAAGGAGCTAAATATCACGCTCGATTATGCGGTGGAGAAATTTGAAAAGGCCGACTTTAAAAAGTTGAAGGCTGCTTAAAAAAATCCCCGGTTCTGCCGGGGATTTTTTTTTAGATATTGCTTTCGCAGGCTACCATGATAATTGATATAGAATGTAAATAACAATTGGTTTTGCTGGCTATCGTGATAATTGTCTGCAAAGATGCGAATGTAAAATAACAATCTGGTTATTGGTATTCAGAAACGGGAGTGCTGCATTAAAATGAATGTTTAATTAAAATTATAATATATGAATGAAGAAAAAGACGTAAAAAAAGATGAAACGATCAAAGCCAAGGCTAAAAAGATCAAAGAAGTAGAATCTCCTGTAAAACCAGGTTTGAAATCAAAAGCAGAAATTGTTAAAAACTGGCTTCCAAGATATACCGGCAGACCGCTGGATCAGTTTGGTAACTATATCCTGTTAACAAACTTTAGCAGATACCTGCAGATGTTTTCGGAATGGAATGACAATGCACCAATCATGGGGCTAGACAAACCGATGCAGAGTGTTACGGCAAATGGCATCACGATCATCAATTTTGGAATGGGAAGTCCGCTTGCTGCAACCATGATGGATCTGTTGTCGGCAATTAACCCCAAAGCGGTGCTGTTCTTAGGGAAATGCGGCGGATTAAAAAAGAAGAATCAATTGGGTGATCTGATCCTGCCAATAGCCGCAATCAGGGGTGAAGGTACTTCCAACGATTATCTTCCGGCAGAAGTACCTGCATTGCCTTCTTTCGCGTTGCAGAAAGCAATATCAACGACGATCAGAGACCATTCCCGTGATTATTGGACAGGAACCTGTTACACCACCAACCGCAGGGTTTGGGAACATGATAAAGAATTTAAGAAATACCTGAAAACTTTACGTGCCATGGCCGTAGATATGGAAACGGCAACCATCTTTACTACTGGCTTTTCCAATAAGATTCCAACAGGTGCGCTACTACTGGTTTCCGATCAGCCGATGATTCCTGAAGGTGTAAAGACAGCGGAGAGTGACAGCAACGTAACCAATACGTATGTAGAAACACATTTAAGGATTGGGATAGATTCTTTAAAACAACTGATCAATAACGGACTTACGGTAAAACACCTGCAATTTTAATCGCCATCGCTGTTCTTCGGATAGTCGATATCAACGACTGTTCCGGTAGATTGGCTAATTTCCGACCAGCTATCTGCCTGGAATTCTATTAAAACAACACCACAAGTGGGTATATTATAGATATTTGCATTGCCAAGGTAATTTGCAAAATCTGTAAGGCCCGGGTTGTGACCAAATAAGGCGATACGGTCATACCGGTCATTCAAACCATTAACCACCCCTAACAGGTCCATCTTTTCGGCCTCATAAATATCTGGTGCCTGCACGATCAGGTCTGCATCTTTTTGCCAGGCTTCTAAGAAATGAATGGCTGTAGTAAGGGCACGCAATGCCGGACTGCTCACAATTATTTGTGGAACCAGGTCTTTTTGAAAGATCCTTCGTGCCATTTCAGGCGCATCCCGATGCCCCCTGGCATTTAATGGCCTGTCAAAATCTGATAAATGTGAATTGCCCCAATCTGATTTGCCGTGTCTTACTAATAGGAGCTGTTTCATATAAAGGCTAATTAAGGTTAATAAAATTAACAATCTGATCTGCAGAAATGTTTTTCATGCATTTAAAATGTCCCAGTGGACAAGCTTCAAGCCCGAATTTGGAACATGGCCGGCATGGAAGTTCTACACCTGCAATCAGTGATTCTGAAATTTGGTAAGGATGTACACCGAGAAGCTCCGGTGTGGTACCGCCCCAAATGGAGGCCAATGGCTTGTTAAATGCTTCTGAGATATGGGTAAGCCCGGTATCAAACCCAATGACCTTATGCGCTTTAGAAACCAGGTAAACGGATTGGTCAAGATTGATCTGTCCACAGGTATTGTACACCTGTTTGCCAATTGCTGCTTCAATGATGGCTGCATTTTCCTTTACATCTGCACCGCCTAACAAAACGATAGGGGCAGTTATTCCCCTGCAAATTTCAATGATCTGCTCATTGGGCAGCCGCTTCGTAAAATGGGTAGCCCCAATAATGAAGGCTACATAACTTCCCTGGTGGGATGGAGGCAGAAACTCTTCCAGCTGGTATTCGTTAGCGATATAATAATCGATTGGTTTGCCATCATTCTTTACGCCGAGAAATTTTACAGTTTCCAGGTAGCGGTCTACCAGGTGTTTGGAAGAGATGAACCTGTTCCACTTAAACTTTAGGGCCAGCCATTTGTTGATCCGGTCTTTCTTATACGTGGAAGATGGCAGGCGTGTTGCTGCTTTGATCAGCATGGTGCGCAGGTTATTGTGCAGATCAATAATGAGGTCAAACTGCTCTTCCTTAATGGCACGAATGGTGTCTGAAAGGCTGGGCTGCAGCAAGTGGAGTTTGGTTAAATACGGGTTGTTCTGATAAATGTATTTAAACTCCTTTTTGGTTAGAAAATGGATTTCACTGCCTGGAAATTGTTGTTTAAGGCACCGTACTACGGGAGTGGTATAAATAATATCGCCCATAGAACTGAACCGGATCACAAGAATTTTTGACGGTGTTTTCAACTAATTTCGTTTAGTAGTTCTTTATTTTTTCAATGATCGCTGTCGAAGAATAGCCGGGTAAGAAGTCAAGTACTTTTACTTCAGCACCTCTTTGCAGCGTTTCTGATGCTCCTACAATGGTCTCTATCCGGTAATCACCGCCTTTGACCAATACGTCTGGCTCTACGGAATTGATCAGTTCGAGCGGGGTATCTTCATTGAACAGTACTACTGCATCAACAAAGAACATGGCGCTAAGCAATTGTGTGCGGCTAAATTCATTATTTATCGGGCGGTGTTCTCCCTTTAGTTTTTTAACGGACTGATCGGTGTTTACACCGATCACCAATACATCACCAAGGCTTGCAGCCTCAGTCAGGTAGGCAATATGGCCGGGATGGATCAGGTCAAAGCAGCCATTTGTAAATACAATTTTCTTACCCTCCAGTCTCCATTCAGCGCTTTTTGCAGCGATCTCGTCTTTCGGGATGAGCTTTTGGGTTAAGGATTGGTGCGTGTCTTTGGCCATGATTAATAAAGTTGGTCTACTGATTTACAGAAGATATGTCCAATAAGGATGTGCATTTCCTGGATGCTTGCAGTATTGGTATCCGGAATAACAATGTTCAGGTCGCAAAGGTCATTCATGGCACCACCGTCCCTGCCAGATAAGCCAAGGGTTTTACAGCCAACAGCTCTTGCAGAGCGAAGTGCATTTAAAATATTGGTACTGTTTCCGCTGGTTGAAATCGCAATAAAAAGATCATCGGGACGGGCCAGGGCTTCGATCTGACGTTCAAATACGCGGTCGTAACCGTAATCATTGCTGATTGCGGTTAGTGCAGAAGTATCTACTGTCAGCGCAATGGCAGGTAAGGCTTTCCGTTCTTTAACGAACCTTCCGGTTAGCTCTGCGGCAATATGCTGGGCATCGGCTGCGCTGCCGCCATTTCCCGCCAGCAATACCTTCGATCCGGAGATCAGCGTATCTGTCAGGATCTTACAGCCTTGTTCTATCTGAGGAACAAGTGCAGCAATTACCTTTTCAATGATTTGTTTATGATAGTTAAGTTCTTCTAATACCATACCTTAATTGTTTTTTAATGCGGTGATGATCTCGGGTACCGTGGTGGTTGCGCTTCCAATGTGTTTGATTACGATAGATGCAGCATAATTGGAAACGATAGCTGCTTCTTCGACGCTAAAGCCGTGCGACAGGCAATAGGCGAGAGTAGCGATGACGGTATCACCGGCACCGGTTACATCGTACACTTCAGTAGCTACTACCGGGATTACCCGGCAGTCTGTTTTAGTGATCATAGCGATGCCGGCTTCTGAGAGGGTTACGATCAGGTGGTCTGCGTCAGTCGCATTTAAAATGACATGGGCAGCCTTAACCAAAGATTCTTCGCTGTTGATCCTTTCCGTTTTTGAAGCTTCAGCAAGCTCTTTACGGTTGGGCTTAATGAGAAAAGCACCGTGGTATTTGGTGTAGTCCAGTCCTTTTGGATCTACAATGATCTTTTTATGGAGGCTATTGCAAAGTGCAATGATCTTTAATGACAGGTTATGGGTAAGCAGCCCTTTGTTGTAATCAGATAGGATGACAATATCTGCGTTTTCAACAGGGGCAGACAGGAGGTTAAAAAATGACTCTTCCAGTTCCCCTGAGATATCGTGGATATCTTCCCGGTCCATCCGAACAATCTGGTGATTACCGGCAATGATCCGTGTTTTAACGGTGGTTACCCGGCTCTGGTCTCTAATAATTAACGAGGTATTGATGTTCTTGGCATCCAGCAGGGTTTTAATTTCTTCGCCAAAGGTATCGTCGCCAATAATCCCGGCCAGGTATACGGTTGCACCCAGTGCGATCAGGTTACTGGCCACATTTGCTGCACCACCAATGATCTTGGATTCTTTACTGACATTCACAATTGGAACAGGAGCCTCCGGAGAAAGCCGGGTTGCCGAGCCAAAAACATAGTGGTCAAGCATCAGGTCACCTATCACTAAAACGTTGGGTGCAGGATCGTTATGATGGGAATGATATAGTTTATCGGCTAACATGTTCAGGTATTAAATATCAAATATAGGTATAATGAATTTATGCGGTTAATGATTGGCAGACCGATCTTCAAACACGGTAGTGATCTCTGCCAGTGAAAACGCATTTAAGCATTGTTTAGCGGTTAAGCCTCCCTTTCTGCCAACAAGCACACCATAATGGGTGTCATGGAAACCTTCAGTTCGGTGGGCATCCGGGTTTACGGACAAAAGCACGCCTTTTTCGAGTGCATAACGGTGCCATCTCCAATCCAGGTCTAACCGCAATGGATTGGCATTGATCTCAATTACCACCTTGTTCGCTGCACAGGCGTCGATCACTTTTGCATAGTCTATGGGATAACCTTTTCTGCTCAGCAGCAATCTGCCGGTTGGGTGACCAAGGATCGTAGTAAAAGGATTTTCTATGGCTTTGATCAGCCTGGCAGTTGCCTTTTCTTCATCCATCCGTAAATTACTGTGTACAGAGGCTACTACAAAATCGAACGTTTTTAAGATCTCGTCGCTGTAGTCTAATGAACCATCATATAAGATGTCACTTTCTATTCCCTTAAAGATCTTGAAAGGGGCAAGCTTTGCATTGAGTGCTTCAATTTCACGATGCTGCGCATATACACGCTGCTCGTTTAACCCATTTGCATAGAACGCAGATTTAGAGTGATCGCAAATGCCAAAGTATTCCAGCTGAAGATGGTCTTTACAGTAAAGTGCCATTTCTTCCAGGGTATGAACACCGTCGCTCCAGGTAGAGTGGTTGTGCAGACTGCCTTTAAGATCGCTGTCAGTAATTAATATTGGAAGCTTATTTTCTTTAGCCAGCTGCACTTCATTCAGTCCTTCGCGCAGTTCAGGTGCTACAAAAGAAAGACCGGCTTTCTGGTAAATCTCTTCTTCACTTTCAAAAGTTCCTGTTCCCGCTAAGGACAGTACTTCGCTGACATGTTCTTCATTGCCGGTCAGCTTAAACCAGCTGAGGTAAAATTCAGACCGGTTAGCCAGCTGAAGTTTAATTTTTAAGCCAAAAGGGCTTAATGCGGTAAAAGTGTTATCGGTAAATTCTTCGAATTGAAGGGGTTCAAAGGTACTGATCTGCTCCATGATCCGATCCGGATCATCTGTGCCAATGATCAGTTCTATTTCTTCAATAATTTCGACGCAGCGGCGGTATGCTCCGGCAATGCCAAGCAGGGATTGCGGACTAACGGTATTTAGCCATACAGAAAGGTCTGCATGTAATTTGTTGACCATTCCTTCTGCCTGTGCATACAGAAACTTTCCATGGGCGGCCATCTTAAACTCAATGACCTTTTTAATCTCTTCCTGGGTTTTTAAGCCAAAGCCCTTGGCTTCGATCAGCCGGTTTTCATTACAGGCGTAATAAAGCTCACCAATGTTCTCAATACCCAGATCCTTCCAGATCACAACGATCTTTTTCGGGCCGATCCCTTTAATGCCGAGCATCTCAACAATTCCTTCCGGCGTTTCTTTGAGAATATCTTCCAGTTCGGCCATGGTTCCTGTCTGTAAAAGTTCCCAAACCTTGGCAGAGATACTTTTGCCCAGTCCATCTACCTGTCCAATTTCTTCGAGCGATTTGTCACGGATGGCAAACGGAAGCTTGTCAACTTTAAAAGCTGCATTGGCTATAGATTTGATCTTAAAAGGATTCTCATTGTGCAGCTCCATCAACTGGGAGAGCAAACGTAGTGTACGCGCGATGGCCTTATTTTCCATAAGCGCTAAATTAATAAAAAGCCATGATTTTTACTCAAACTATTGCAGCTAACAAGCCGATGGAAAAATGGTGATCCCTGCAATAGATGAACTATTGAACTTTAATTTCAAAAGGCATGCGCGTCTGAATACCGGATTTTAAAATGGCAGACTTCAATTGCTGATACGTTTGATAATGTGCGCCAAGTTCTTGTTTGGTATAATAGGTTTTGATCTTATCGGTCGTATTGTCCATCAGCAGCTTAAACGGGTCAATCATTTCAGGGTATTCTACCACCCTGTATTTCTTTACGTTCGCTTTTTTAGCGGCAGCAACAATAGCATCATCGAAACTTCCGGTACGATCAGCCAATCCATTTTTAACGGCATCAGTACCTACCCAAACACGGCCACCGGCAATACTGTCAATATAAACCTTGGATTTTTTGCGGCCATCCGCCACGCGGGTAATGAAACCATCATACACGCGGTTTATTTCGGTTTGAATGATCAGTCTTTCTCCCGGTGTCATCGGGCGGTCTACACTCATAATATCAGCATATTTGCCAGTTTTAACGCCGTCAAAGGTAATTCCCAGTTTATCATTAAAGAATTTCTGGAAGTTCGGGATCACACCATAAACCCCAATAGATCCGGTAATGGTGTTGGGCTGTACAAAGATAGAATCTGCTGCACAGGCGATATAATATCCGCCGGAAGCGGCCACATCTCCAAAAGAAGCGATTACAGGTTTAACTTTTTTGGTGAGCATAATCTCTCTCCAGATCACGTCGGATGCGAGAGAGCTGCCCCCGGGAGAATTTACCCGCAGTACGATGGCTTTAATATTGGTATCCAGGCGTGCTTTACGGATCGTTCTTGAAATCCGTTCTGATCCGATTGCTTCATCAGATCCTTCACCGCTGTTAATCTCGCCATTGGCATAGATAACCGCTACTTTATTTCTGCTGCCATTGTCTTTCTTAATGTTCTCAGCGGTTACATTCTTAGCATAGTCATTGATTGTCAGCGTCACGATGTTGTCTTTTTTATCAATGTCGCTTAGTTCTTTAAGCTCGTCCAGAATCTCATCTTTATATTTTAATCCGTCGATCATTTTGTAGGTCAGGGCATCTTTAGGCTGCTGGATCTTATAATCGTCTGCAATTCCGTGCAAAGTGCTTACGCTGATCTTCCGGCTCTTAGAGATCCCGTCCAGAAATGTATTGTACAGACCGCTGACATAGGCGGTAACCTGCTCGCGGTTTTTATCGCTCATTTGCGTGTTGATGTAAGGCTCAACAGCACTTTTATAGTTTCCTACCCGGATAATCTGGGCTTCAATGCCTAATTTATCCAATGCACCTTTAAAGAACATCAGCTCAGAACTTAATCCTTTAAATTCCAGGGCACCTTCCGGGTTCAGGTATACTTTATCTGCTACAGAAGCCAGGTAATAAGCGCTCTGCGTATACACTTCACTATAGGCAATGATTTTTTTGCCACTGGTTTTAAAATCGATCAGCGCATCTCTCACTTCGCGCATGGTTGCAAAACCAGCATTGGGTGAGCTTACACTTAAGTAGATGCATTTTATATTATCATCTGTTTTTGCGCTTTTTAAGGCTTTGGCCAGATCGTTGAAGCCGATGCCTGTAGCACCATCTGTACCAATGATCGGAAAGTTGGCAAAGGGCTCATCTGGTGTACGTTCCAGAATGGCCTGGTCAAGGTTGAGGTAAAGTACAGAATTGTCGCTCACGGGAACAATTTTGCTGGTTTCAACAGATGATACGATACCTATGATTAAGAGAACAGAAGCCAGGCCGATAAAAAATACAGAAAGGACAATTCCGACTACAGTAGCAAAAACATACTTAAAAAATTCTCTCATTTGAATGTTTAATATTTAATTTGTAAATATAATGAAAGCACCAACAGTTTAAAGGTTAATATGGCATTGGATAGTGAAAATGTGTATTTGTTACTCGGCGGTAACCTGGGCGACCGGATTAAAATAATAAACGATGCAGTCCGGCAAATTGAGATCGGGATTGGTGAGGTTACTGCCCGTTCATCCGTTTATGAAACAGAAGCCTGGGGCAATACCAATCAACCCGGATTTTTAAATGTGGCGCTTGAGGTTAAGACCATTCTGCCGCCATTGGCTGTTTTAAAAAAGGCATTGGAAATTGAGCATAACCTGGGCCGCGTAAGACTGGAGAAATGGGGTTCAAGGCTGATCGATATTGATCTTATTTTTTATGGCAGCCAGATCATTGATATTGCTGATGTACTGCAGGTACCACACCCGCATATGCACGAAAGGAAATTTGTGCTGAAGCCTTTGGCTGAGATTGCCCCTGATCTTTTGCACCCGGTATTTAACAAGTCCATCGCCACATTGCTTGCCGGCTTAAGTGATCATTTAGCCGTATCAAAGATCTGATCTGTTTTTTTTATTCAGTTTGAATACTGAATTGCATATCAGGACATTTTTATCTAAGTTTGTTATGATGATTAACGTACAAAAGAACAGCGAGCCGTTAGACCTTTCCTATTTAAGGGATATGTCTGGTGATAGTGCAGAGTTTATCATAGAGATGATTGACCTGTTTAAGTCGCAGACCCCAATTTATATGGAGGAGCTGAAATTGGCACTTGCAGAAAAGGATTGGGCTAAAGTTGGCGCTTGTGCGCATAAGATAAAACCTACTTTTACCTATGTAGGCAGAGAGGATGCAAAAGAGCTGATGCAGCTGATTGAAAACAATGCAAGGGAACGTACAGACCTGGAGTCGTTACCGGCAGCCTGTGAGATGATCTTTGCTTTTTCTGAGGTCTTGTACAAACAACTTGACCAGGCCAAATCAGAACTTCAAAAGCAGCTTTAAGCAAAAGCTTCCCGATTTATTAAATTGCATTCTTCCTGAAATGCAGGATTTTGAGATTGATATGCAGGATGCGTAAATTGATTGGCAATACGGATATCACTGGTACTGCTGCAAAAGTTCCTTAAACCGTTACCTTGTTTTTTCTGAAATGCAGGATAGAGAGACCGATATACAATACGAGTATAAAAGGTACTGCTGCAAATTTTAGAAATGGAACCAACAGGGCTGACAGGATCAGAAAGATATACTTTAACTGATTTTGTTTCCAGGCTACGGAGCTGAATTTGAGCGAAAAGATCCGGATCTCACTCACCAATAATCCGCTTAGCAAGGCTGTTAAGGTGATCAGCAGCAAGGTAGAATTAATAATTTCCGGATAATCTTTCTGAATAAAGGGCAGGGATACAATAAACAGCGTATTCATCGGGGTGTTAAGTCCAATAAAATCTTCCGTTTGCCGGGTATCAATATTAAACTTAGCAAGGCGGAGTGCAGAAAATACAGTAATGATAAAGCCGGCATAGGGTAGGTATGGGGATGCATAGTCGCTGCTTTGAAGCAGCTTAAACATCACGATGCCGGGTAAAAAGCCAAAACTGACCATGTCTGCCAGGGAATCCAGTTCCTTACCAATATCAGATTTTACATGGAGCAGGCGCGCCGCCATTCCATCAAAGAAATCAAAGATTCCGGAAAGCAGCACAAAGTATGCTGCTGTTTCCAGTGATCCGTTGAAGGCATAAACGATCCCGATGCAACCTGAAAAAAGATTGGCACAGGTAATTGCATTCGGGATGTGTTTCTTAATCATGAATTAGCTATTCATAGAGATCAGGAACTCTTCGTTAGATTTTGTGCCTTTTATTTGTGCCTGTACAAATTCCATAGCCTCCTGAGCGTTCATATCTGCCAGGTGGTTACGTAGTATCCATACGCGCTGTAAAGTGTCTCTGTCATGTAGTAAGTCGTCTCTGCGGGTACTTGATGCCGTGATATCAATGGCAGGGAAGATCCGTTTGTTAGATAGCTTACGATCCAGCTGAAGTTCCATGTTACCGGTACCTTTAAATTCTTCAAAGATCACCTCGTCCATTTTAGAACCTGTATCTGTCAGTGCAGTAGCAAGGATGGTTAATGAACCACCTTTTTCAATGTTACGTGCCGCACCGAAGAAACGTTTTGGTTTGTGTAATGCATTGGCATCCACACCACCTGATAAGATCTTTCCGGACGCCGGAGCAGTAGTATTGTACGCTCTGGCCAACCTGGTGATTGAATCAAGCAAGATCACCACATCATGTCCGCATTCAACCAAACGTTTCGCTTTTTCAAGCACGATGTTCGCAATTTTAACGTGACGTTCTGCAGGCTCATCAAAGGTAGACGCAATAACCTCGGCCCTTACGCTTCTTGCCATATCAGTAACCTCTTCCGGACGCTCATCAATCAATAGAATGATCAGGTATACTTCAGGGTGGTTTTTAGCAATGGCATTGGCCACTTCTTTCAGTAAATTGGTCTTACCGGTTTTAGGTTGTGCTACGATCAAACCACGCTGACCTTTACCTATTGGGGTAAATAGATCAATGATGCGGGTAGAGTAGTTATTGGTTTCAGTGAACAGGTTTAAGCGTTCTGTTGGAAACAATGGGGTTAGATAGTCAAAAGGAACACGGTCCCTTACGTCTGCCGGTAATCTTCCGTTGATGGTTTCAACACGCACCAATGGGAAATATTTTTCGCCTTCTTTTGGCGGACGGATGCTTCCTTTAACCGTATCTCCTGTTTTTAAACCAAATAATTTGATTTGCGACTGAGATACATAGATATCATCCGGAGAAGAAAGGTAGTTATAATCTGCTGATCTTAAGAATCCATATCCATCCGGCATAATTTCCAGCACACCCTCATTGGTGATGGTGTTGTCGAAATCCAGGTTGGAGTAACTATTTTCAGCTTGTTTGTTATTGTTGTTATTTTGTTGAGGCTTCGGCCTGTTGTCGTCGCGCTGAGGTTTTGGTTTTTTGATCTCAGAAGGAGCGGCAGTTTCAGCAGGGGCATTGGCAGGTTCTTTAACATCAGCAACATTGCCATTGCTGTTGTTTCCATTGGATGCATTGCCGTTACCGGTATTGTTTCCGTTGCCTGTATTTCCATTGCTGGTTTCAGGCTGAGCTGCAGGCTGGGATTCCCGGTAAGAGGGGGTTTCCTGGGGTTGTGCGGCTGCAGGCAGTTCATCGAATAAGGATGCCCTGTTGAAATTATTATTGTTGTTGGTTTTAGGCTCGTCTTCTTTAGAAATCCTGATCCTTTTCCGGGTTGACTTTTCGCCTGGTTTTTCAACAGATTTCTCCACCTGTCTTTCGGCTAATTTTTCAACTGGTCTTGGTGCTGGCTTTTTTGCTGTTTCTTCAACCGGTATTTCGGCAGGTTGTTCAGCAGGTTTTGGGGCCGGCAATTCTTCAGCAGGAGTTTCAATTAACTTTCCGATGGTTACTCCTTTTGCTTTTACAGCTTTTGGGGCTTTTGCCGGTTTGGTTCCGGCTGGAGTTTCTGCAGGAACGGGTTGTGGTTCGTTTTCACTAATCTGGGCGATAATTTCAACCAACTCAGCTTTGCGTAACTCGTCTGCATTTAGAATACCCTTACCTTTTGCAATCTCACGCAATTCAGCAGTGAGTTTTTCATTTAATTCTGTTTTGTTAAACATTATATAGTTGTAGAGAATTTTTTTTAAAAATATTTATCAAGTTGAACAGGCAGAAAATGCGGTGATAAAAAAATAGAAATCAAGATTTTTACTGGGACTTTCTGGAATGATCAGATAAATTTTTAGAGAATTATGATGCAATTGTATGTATTTGTAATCTAATCTCCAAGAAATATCTCAAATTATTTTAAATTAATTATTTCAAAAGTTCAGAATTTGCCAGAATATGCGTCTGAAAATTAACATCTTTGTGCTCAAATTTTAACTCTGGATGAACAAGAAGCAGTTATTTGATCAAATAAAGACGAAGAAATCTTTTTTATGTGTTGGCCTGGATCCGGTACTTGAAAACATACCTCAACATTTGCTGAAGTATGAAAATCCGGTATTGGAGTTTAATAAGCAGATCATTGATGCAACCAAAGACCTTTGCGTTGCCTATAAACCGAACACCGCTTTTTATGAGTCAATGGGTTTAAAAGGATGGGACACGCTGATCAAAACCTGGGCACATATCCCCAAAGATATTTTTACCATCGCTGATGCTAAAAGAGGTGATATCGGCAATACTTCTGCCATGTATGCAGATGCGTTCTTTAATGAATCTAAAAGCCAGATGAGTTTTGATGCGATTACCGTTGCCCCGTATATGGGTAAAGATTCTGTCAGTCCTTTTTTAAATTATACCGATAAATGGGTCATTCTTTTGGCCTTAACATCCAATGCAGGTCACAGTGATTTTCAGCTGCACCAGACACCTGATGGTAAACTTTATGAAGAGGTAATCCGCGTATCATCTGCCTGGGCAAACAGTGAACAGCTGATGTATGTGGTGGGTGCTACCAGGGGTGATGAGTTTGCGAACATCAGGCGACTGGCCCCGGATAACTTTTTACTTGTTCCCGGTGTTGGTGCCCAGGGCGGGAGCCTTGCTGATGTGTGTGAATTTGGCTTAAACAGTGAATGCGGTTTGCTCATTAACTCTTCAAGAGGGATTATTTATGCTGGCAAGGGTGAAGATTTTGCAGAAAAGGCGCGTGAAGAAGCGTTAAAGCTACAGGTTGAAATGGAGCAGATCTTAACTGCTGCTCAACTGATATGACGAAAAAAACAGATCTAAAACTCATATTTGCTTTATTAGGGGTAGCGATTGTATGGGGAACCACTTACCTGGGGATTCGTATTGCCGTAGAAACCATACCGCCGTGGTTTGTAACGGCTATCCGTCAAACCATTGCTTCTTTGATCCTCCTGGTCGTATTGCTTCGTAAAAAAGAACTGGTATGGAAGGACTGGCCATATTTAAGAAGACAAATGCTGTTGTCTTTCTTAATGATCGTCGTGGCAAATGGCATGACTACTGTGGCCGAACAGACTATTCCGAGCGGACTGACCTCACTGCTTAATGCATTAAATCCAATCGTGGTGTTTATTGCCAGCTTGTTTGTGGGTTTGCAGAAACCATCCTGGAAAGGTTTTATTGGTGTGGTCATCGGTTTTCTTGGTGTTGCCTTTATTTTCAGAGACGGGATAGGTGATCTTTTAGATCCCGATTATAAAACGGGGATACTGTTCTTGTGCTTTGCAATCGCCGGCTGGGCTACCGGTACCATTTATACCAAGAAATATAGTGTGCCATCCGGAAATATCTTCCTGGATCTTTTTTACCAGTTTGTATTCTCAGCAATCGTCCAATGGATATTGGCTTTTGTTTTTTCCGGAGATACGGATTTCAGTTCATGGACCATGATTAGTTTATCTGCAGTGGTTTACCTGGCTGTATTTGGTTCTGTGGTGGGGTATTTCTGTTACATTTATGCACTAAAAAAAGTAAGTGCTACAGAGGTTTCTGTGCTGTCATATTTCAATACGGTCATTGCCTTGTTCCTTGGCTGGCTTGTTTTGGACGAGATCATTACCATTGATATTCTTATTGCCACAGCACTTATTATCCTTGGTGTATTTATTACCAATTATAAAAAGCAAAAAATATAGCTTTCAGGTTGGTTAATTAAATTCTTTTGAGATAAGTTAGCTGATGTACTTCAGGGAAAACTTTCTTTATTTTATCTGGCAATTCCGTTTGTTTAACCGCAGAGATCTTTATTGTGAAGATGGAGCGCTGGTGCGGATCGTAAAACCGGGCATGCAGAATACCCATGCAGGCCCTGATTTTAATGGTGCTAAATTAGTCATTGACGGTACTACCTGGGTTGGGGATGTGGAGATCCACGTTAAATCGTCTGACTGGCTGCTGCATGGTCACCAGCATGATCCTTCATTTGAATCGGTGATCTTACATGTGGTTTATGTAAATGATAAGCCCATTTACCGGAAAGACGGGAGTTTGCTTCCGGTATTGGTTTTAAAGGATCTGTTCTCTGAACATCTGCTGGATAATTATACGAATATGCTGAGTTCTTCCCTGCATTTTCCTTGCGAAGCGCAGATCAGATCGGCAGAAAAGTTTGTGGTGGATGGATTTCTGTCCAGGTTGGTGGTGGAAAGGTTTGAGCAGAAGTCAGATGAAGTGTATAAGAAGCTGGCTGAGTTGAAAGGGGATTGGGAAGCTGTTTTTTATTGCTTTATGGCAAGAAACTTTGGGTTTAAGGTAAATGCGATGCCATTTGACCAGCTGGCAGGGAATTTGCCCCTGGCGATTTTAGGGAGACATAAGAACAATGCGCTGCAGATTGAAGCGTTGATCTTTGGACAGGCGGGCTTTCTGGAGATTGGAACTTCTCCGGAGTACTCAGATGAATATCATCAAAGTCTGAAGTTCGAATATGCGTTTTTAAAGAAAAAATATAAGTTGATGGCGGTCGACCGCTCGCTATGGAAGTTCCTGAGAATGCGGCCTCAGAATTTTCCGACCATCCGCCTTGCTCAATTTTCTGCATTGATCTTAAGCAGGCCGCATTTATTTTCAGAGGTACTGGAATTAAATAACTTAAAGGAAGTGTACCGGTTATTTGGGAAGCTGCCGGTAAATGATTTCTGGTTAAAGCATTATCATTTTAACAAAAGTACGCGTTTTGTAAATGTACAATTGGGTGCGCAATCCGTTCAGAATCTCGTTATCAATACCGTATGCCTTTTTTTATTTGCTTATGGGAAATATACGGCACAGCCGCAGTATACAGAACGGGCTTTGGATTTCCTGGAGCAAATCCCGGCAGAGCGCAATTCCGTTATCAGTCAGTATGTTAATTCAGGGGTTGTGCCAGACAATTCTTTTCAATCGCAAGCGTTACTACAATTAAATAAATACTACTGTACTCAAAAAAAATGCTTAAATTGTAGTATCGGAGTTCACCTATTAAAAAAATAACATGTTTCAGCGCATCATAACGTTTTTTGAAAAACAAAGTTTCGGAGTATGCACCTACTTTGCAGATCGTTTGAACATATCGATCAGTAAGATCAGGTTATTTTTTATCTACTCCTCTTTTCTGGCGGTAGGATTTCCAATAATATTTTATGTGCTTGCGGCATTGGTATTGGATGTGAGGCATTACGTTAAGAAAATCCGTCTGCGTATCTGGGACGTTTAAGCGTTATTTAATTAACCCGATCAGAGGTCTTATCATTTAATCGAGGATTTTTTGTAGTTTAATTCAAGAATAGATGCTATCACTTAATTCAAGATAAGTTTCATCCAATGGTCTTACATTCAATTCACTGAGCTTGTAATTTAGTTCAAGACAGCCTTGGGATTTAATTTCTTAAGTGCTGAGAATTTCTGCGATCTCTAAAAATCCTTTTTCCCGGGCAATGTCTGCCGGTAATTTTCCGCCTTCCATTCTTTCATGCAGATTGGCGTTGTGCTCCAGCAGTAAGATGATGATCTCAATGTCGCCATACTGAGCCGCTCCATGCAATGGAGTAAAGCCGGCTTGCTGTTTAACATTCACTTCAGCACCAGCATCGATCAGCATTTTGGTAATGTTGAAGTTTCTGGCTGCTACAGCAGAATGTATAGGGAAAACATTGAACCCATTATTAGTCGGGTTGTTTACTTCACCGCCATTGGCAATGAGTAACTCAACAATATGCTCATGTCCAAAATAGGCCGCCAGTCCCAGTGGAGTAAAGCCATCGTTAGAAAATGTATGAATTGATTCTGGATCTTTTAAAATTTGCTGTTGTACAATTTCCGAAGATCCAAGTGCACAGGCTTCAAAGAGGGTTATATCGTCTATAAACTTAGCGATGATCTGAGCAATTTCAGGCTTCTTATAATAACAGGCGAGGAGCAATGGAGACGTTCCATGACTGGTAGCTGCCCTGGCTAGTTGAGGATTGCTATTCAGGAGGTCAATGATTTCCTGCGTATTGTTTTCGGCGATTAAGTTTTCCAGCTGCTGACTATTCATTTAAAAATTTGCCTGTAGATTAAACAAATATAAAAAAACATTTAAAAAAAATCCCGCTTAATAAAAATATCAAGCGGGATCTACCTAAAACAAAACTTATATACCTAACCTAAAAAACTGCGCATTTGTAAGTATGACCATAGATCTTTTAAAAAGTTTAATGCGCTAAAAGATTTTGAATAAATACGGTTATATTGAATAAATTTTACAATTTTATCTAAGTTTGAAGATTATTAATATTAGTAACGAAAATGTCGGTAAGGGGAAACCAATTTAAGTCCAATTCTTTTAAAAACGAACCAGCAGATAATTTAAGTCCTAAATCATCTGGCGCAAAGAAATACAAAGAGCGGGTTGAGCGTACGATGCCGAGTCTGGATTTTCAGAATGGGAGGGTCTTTAAGATCATCGGACTGGTATTCATTATTTTATCTTTATATTTTCTAATTGCGTTTACTTCATACCTGTTTACCTGGCAGGAAGATTATAGTTATGTGATCGATGCAAATGGTGGCTGGGGCAATCTTTTTAAAACATCTGAAGAATTGCAGCAAGTAAACCTGCCGCCGGTGGTACAAAATTGGCTGGGTAAGTTTGGTGCATTATTGTCGCACCAATTTATTTATGAATGGTTTGGCGTTGCGTCTTTTCTGTTTGTTTTTGTCTTTTTTGTAATTGGCTACCGTTTATTGTTTAAAGTTAAGATCTTCGCGATCGAAAAGACATTGGCTTATAGCTTCTTCTTTTTACTTTTTATCTCCTTGACGCTTGCCTTTGGCCATTCCTTATTTTCTGATGCGCCGCATTTCCTGGAAGGGGAATTTGGATACTGGAGCAACCGGTTATTGGTTGCGCAGATCGGTTCGGCAGGTGTTGGCGGTTTGATTGCTTTTTTAGCATTAACAGTGCTGATCATCGCCTATAATATCGATTTTAAAATCCCTGAACGCAAGCGCACAGAAGCTGATGAAGTTGTGCCTGAGGTTCCTGAAAATATAGAACTGGTAAGTGAAGTACGGTCTGAGCCGGTAGAGTTTACATTGAATGATAAGCTAGGAGGCCAGAGAAAGCGCGAACAAAATATTATCATTACGCCATCCCGATTTGAGGAGCAGGTTGAAGAAGAGGAGATCCTGCCTGAGTTTACCCCGGCAGTAAATGTAATGCATACCCCACCGCCACCAATCATACTTTCGCCGGCTATTGTTGATCTGCCAGTTAAGGCTGAGCCTGAGCTGACGATAGAAAAGACGGAAGAAGATAAGAAATCAGAAGAACTGGTGGAGCAGTTTGGTAATTACGATCCGACATTAGACCTTTCGAGTTATAAATACCCGCACCTGGACCTGCTTGAAAATTATGGTTCCAATAAGATCTCTGTGAATGCGGAGGAACTGGAAGCCAATAAAAATAAGATCGTTGAGACTTTAAATCATTACAATATTGAAATTGATAAGATTAAAGCAACCATTGGTCCGACAGTTACCCTTTATGAGATCATCCCGGCACCAGGGGTGCGGATCTCCAAAATTAAGAACCTGGAAGATGATATTGCATTAAGTCTTGCAGCCTTGGGCATCCGGATCATTGCACCGATGCCTGGAAAGGGAACCATTGGTATTGAGGTGCCGAACATGCATCCTGAAATGGTATCTATGCGAAGTATCCTGGCAACAGAGAAGTTTCAGCAAACCACAATGGATCTGCCTATTGCATTGGGTAAAACGATCTCGAATGAGGTTTACATCGCCGATCTGTCTAAGATGCCCCATTTATTGGTAGCTGGTGCTACGGGACAAGGTAAGTCGGTAGGTATCAATGCGATCCTGGTATCACTGCTGTATAAGAAACATCCGTCACAACTTAAGTTTGTATTGGTCGATCCTAAAAAGGTAGAGTTAACGCTGTTTAATAAAATTGAAAGGCATTTCCTGGCTAAGCTTCCAGGTGAAGCGGATGCGATCATCACAGATACGAAAAAGGTGATCCATACGCTGAATTCCTTGTGTATTGAAATGGATCAGCGTTATGATCTGTTAAAGGATGCCCAGGTTAGGAATTTAAAGGAATACAACGAGAAGTTCATCAAGCGCAAGCTGAACCCTAATAATTCACACCGGTTCCTGCCTTACATTGTGCTGATTGTGGATGAGTTTGCAGATTTGATGATGACGGCTGGTAAGGAAGTTGAAACACCTATTGCAAGGCTTGCGCAACTTGCCCGTGCGGTAGGGATCCACCTGGTTCTGGCTACGCAGCGTCCGTCGGTAAATATCATTACAGGTACCATTAAAGCGAATTTCCCGGCAAGGCTTGCCTTTAGGGTATTGTCTAAGATAGATTCAAGAACCATTTTGGACAGCGGTGGTGCCGATCAGCTAATTGGTCGCGGGGATATGCTGTTGTCAACTGGCAACGACCTGATCCGTCTTCAGTGTGCCTTTGTAGATACACCTGAGGTTGACCGCATCTCTGAATTTATTGGTACACAGCGTGGTTATCCTGAAGCTTACCAGCTTCCTGAATATATTGATGAGGCTGCAGAATCGGCGAAGCTTGATTTTGATCCGAACGACCGTGATTCGATGTTTGAAGATGCGGCACGTCTGATCGTGATGCACCAGCAGGGTTCTACCTCACTGATCCAGCGTAAATTAAAACTGGGCTATAACCGCGCAGGGCGGATCATTGACCAGCTGGAAGCAGCAGGCGTGGTTGGTCCTTTTGAAGGAAGCAAAGCCCGTGAAGTTTTAATTCCGGATGATTATTCTTTGGAACAGTTCTTGAATGAACTTAACAACAAATGATAATTAAACAACGCACAAGATGAAAAAGATAGTGGTGATGCTGGCTGCAGGAATGTTTTTCTTTTCTGCCCAGGCACAGACGGTGACGAAGGATGCTAAGGCTAAAGCCATTTTAGCCGATGTAAGTAAAAAATACCGCTCATATAATGTGGTTAAAACTGATTTTACGTTTACCCTCGATAATACACAAGCAAAGATCAAAGAAACCCAAAAAGGTACTTTACTGGTAAAAGCGAGTGCAAATAAATATAAAGTTACGATGACCAGCCAGGATCTTTTCAGTGATGGTAAGAGTCAGTGGACGTATCTAAAGGAAGATAAGGAAGTTCAGATCACCACTGTAGATAACAGCAGTTCTGCAATAAACCCGGCTAAAATATTTACTGTATATGAAAAGGGTTATAAATACCTATATACCGGTGATACAAAGGTAGGCGCTAAGGTTTATCAAATGATTGATTTAACACCTATTGATATCCAGCAATCTGTTTTTAAGGTTCGTCTGACCATTGATAAGGTTGCAAAGCAGATTACCAATGTTTTGATCTTCGATAAGAGCGGTAATAAGTACACTTACCAGATCAATACGTTTACGCCAAATGTTCAGGTATCGGATGCTGTCTTTGCTTTTGATGCTAAAAAATATCCTGGTGTAGAAGTAGTCGATTTAAGGTAAGTTTTTTTTATTATTTTTGAAGAATGATCGTAACCATTCTATTTTGAAATTAACGTTTTTAGGTACAGGAACTTCACAGGGAATACCGGTAATTACCTGCAAATGCGAGGTTTGCCAGTCTGCCGATTTCAGGAACAAGCGTCTCCGTGTTTCAATGCTCGTTGAGACGGGGGATAAGACCATCGTGATTGATAGTGGTCCTGATTTCCGGTACCAGATGTTACGGGCAAATGTAGAAGATCTGGATGCGATCTTATTTACACATGAGCATAAAGATCATGTTGCTGGTTTAGATGACATCAGACCCTTTAATTATCTGCTTAAAAAGAATATTGATATCTATGCTACAGAGCGGGTTCAGGATGCGTTAAAAAGAGAGTTTTCTTATATATTTTCTGAAATTCATTATCCGGGTTTACCACAGATTGATCTGCATACCATTTCTAATGAACCTTTTTCTATCGGTAAAACGGCGATTGTCCCGTTAGATATTATGCATTATAAGCTGCCGATATTGGGATTTAGAATCGGCGATTTTACTTATGTAACCGATGCGAAAACGGTATCTGAGGATACGATTGCAAAGATCAGGGGGACTAAGATCCTGGTGGTAAATGCATTGCAGAAAACGGAGCACATTTCTCATTTTACTTTAGATGAGGCGATTGAATTTGCAGAGAAGATCGGAGCAGAGACCACTTATTTTACGCACATAAGTCACAATTTAGGCTTGCATGAGGAAGTGGAAAAAGAATTACCAGCTAATATTAAATTAGCGTACGATGGCTTGACTTTATATTGCGAATAAATATATATTTGCAAATAGTATACCCAGGTGGCGAAATTGGCAGACGCACCACCTTGAGGGGGTGGCGCTCGAAAGGGCGTGGCAGTTCGAATCTGCTTCTGGGTACATAAAATTTTTTTGTCCAAAATTGAAGAGGATTGCTCATAAAAAAGCAGTCCTTTTTCATTGATTTTCAGTATGTTATTGTGGAAGGTTGGGTCAATGAAATTAGTTCTAAACTGACCCCCACCGTAAGCCAGATTCTCTTTGAACACTCCGCGGACAATAGCATGCTTTTGAAATACGTTACATTTATCATAGATTAAAAAAGATTTGCCGGGTCAGGTAAAACTTTTTCTATCTGATTTTGTTCTGGCGCAAAGAAGGAATGACGGTAGAGCAGGATCAGTATTAAAATTTTAATTCTTAAACTTTAAAATAAAAGACGTGATTTTTGAATTTCGTGAAGCGAATCCCTCGGATACAGAAGTAATTTGGGATATTCTCCAAGAGGCTATCTTAAGAAGGAAAAATGATGGCAGCAACCAGTGGCAGGACGGATACCCCAATCGGGATATCTTAGGTGCTGATATTGAAAATGATGCTGGCTATGTCCTTACAGAAGGGGAAAAGGTAATAGGTTACTGTGCTGTTCTTGTTAATGATGAACCTGAATATACAAATATTGTTGGCAAGTGGTTGAGCCATGGCGACTTTTTGGTTGTGCACAGGATTGTTGTTGCCGGAGATTACGCTGGTAAAGGATTGGCCAGGCAAATTCTTTTTGAAGTTGAAAATCTTGCTCTTGCTAAGAATATTTTCAGCATAAAAGTCGATACGAATTTCGATAACATCGCTATGATTAAAACCTTTGAAAAGCTAGGATACGTTTATTGTGGCGAGGTGACTTTCAGAGGTAGTCCAAGGCGGGCATATGAAAAAATTGTCTTGCAAATTTAAATTAAGAGCTATCGATGTGCTTACAGGTAATTATGTATGAGGGCAGATTTCGGGGTAACTTTCAATCGTCAATTATCGGTCAAGAAGACTTAGAAACCTAGCGTCTCCAATACCACTGTTGCATCTGCCAGCGTATATTATTATTACTATTTTAATATATTTCACTAAGAGATATAGGTTAGTAACGATTTCGATGTTCAAATCAATGTTGGAGGCATTTGAAAATCATTAAATCTTATTGAATTTTTGGGTTAATATTAACCTTGAAAGTACTGACTATTGAGGCTCTGATGAAAATTGGAGACTCTTTTGATTGTATTTGTTTTAAGTAACTTTGCAATTATATGCCGTACGAATTCTCATCATCCAAAGCGGCTTACTGATGGATCCCATACATTAATAATGGGCTCTAACAACCTGCAAAAGCGTTCCAAGTGTTCAAAGTAACTAGCGGAAGGGGTACAGAACTTAAAAGCCTTAGAGAAATCTAAGGCTTTTGTGTGTTTAATTGTTTGTGTTGATCAAATTTACCATCATTTCTTTTTCATCTGATTTACTTCAGAAATCATCAATGTCAGTGCAGCGAGTGCGTTATCAGCAATGCGCTTTGAACCATGTAATTTACCCGGTAGCCCACTGAAATTATAACATCTAAGCTGTAAATGTTACAGGTTTGTCCGAATTAGCAATGTGCATTTTTTGCACATTACATTTTTCTTCAAGTCCATTTTCTTCGAAAATGTTGTTGATGTGTTTTGTATTACAGTTCGGTCTCTTTGAAAAAGCACCGTTTGTGTATGAGTAAGCTAAGCGTACAAGCGCATGCTGCCGAAATACTTATAGAATTGGGGTGCAGCATTCATAATGGAAAAGATCCTGAAAGAATATGATATGCAAACCTAAACTTAACACGATATTATTGTAGCCATAGCATCATCCAGATAGAATTGCCATACCCGAAACTGGCTAACCCAATTTCTTCGATTTTATTTCGGCATCCAATGATTTAAACCGTAGAAAGATAGGAAGAAATACTACGATCAGCGAAAATACTGGGATGAATAAGGCAATATTATCTTTTTTGGAATAAAAATAAATGGCAGCTGCGAGGATAAAAAGCCAAAGGATACAGGCTCCAATGAGCAGGCCTTTGAAAAAGTCTCTTTGTTTAGTCAAACCTTTGAGATCTTTTGGGGTGGTTGGGTTATTGGATATCATATGGTTATTGGTAAGGATAAATACTTTGATGGGGCCAAAAGTAAATAAATAACTTTTATATCACAAATGTGTGATATATTTATTTATTAGATTTTGCCTAATGCTTAACTTTAATTTTAGCCCCCATACCAGTTACTTTCTAAAAGAAAATAATAGTTTTAGATGCGGTATGTTTATACGGCAAAATCTTTGATGATGGCACAAAAAGTCGCAAATTGCACCAAAGTTAAACGAAATGGCAAGGAAAGTTACAGATGGTCTGGTTAGGAATAAAGAACGCACTAAGGCGAACCTGATCTCCGCTTTGGGAAGAATCCTGAAAGATGACGGTTTTTCCGGACTCAGTATCAGCAGGGTTGCTGATGTGGCTAAGGTAGACAGGAGGCTGATCTATGACTATTTTGGTAGCCTGGATGGACTGGTTAAAGAGTATCTCAATAGCAATGACTACTGGAAAATCAGTCCAGATGAAATCGATGATATTGTGCAGACCAGCAAAGATGATTCTGGAAAAACGCTTGCTTATAGTGTATTGGAGAACCAGTTCGACAGTCTGATCAGGAATGAGGAGATGCGCCGGATCATTACCTGGGGACTCAGCGAAAAGTTGCCTATCTTAAAGGAACTTGATCTGAAGCGCGAGGACATGGGGAATCGGGTACTGAGTGAGGTCTTCGATAGGCACTTTGAGAATAGTGATAAAAACTTTAGGGCGATGTATGCGATATTGATGGGCGGAGTATATTACCTTACCCTCCATGCTAAGATGCAGGAGAATCCTTTTTGCGGGATAGACTTGCAGGAGCCTCCCGGTCAGGAAGAGATCAAGAAGGCACTTAAGCAGTTTATCGATCTTGCATACTCCTGATTTATTTACCGAAAAATACTGCAGTTGATCAAACAGGTTGCTATAGCAGAAAAGATTTTATAGAATGTGTTCGTTAAAACTTGGGCAAAAGCGGGATGGAATAACTCCTTAGTATATGTTAATGAGTCTTAGCTTTTTACTAAACCGATTAGTTAAACGAGCGTCGGTATTCCAGCGGTGAAAGATCAGTTTTTGTTTTAAACAACTTGCTAAAGGATTGTGAGTGTTCAAAACCCAAAGCATAGGCTACTTCAGTTACAGAAAGGTTAGTGGTAGATAGTTTTTCCTTCGCTTTTTCGATCAGTTTATCGTGGATATGCTGCTGTGCATTTCTACCAGTTAACGAACGTAACATATCGCTCAAATAACCAGGGGAAAGATTCAAATGCTCAGCGATCAGTTGTACTGAAGGTATGCCGTTTGTTAATGCTTGCTCATTGTTAAAGTATTGCTCCATAAATTCTTCCAGTCGTTGCAATAAATCATTGTTAACTGCTTTCCGGGTAATAAACTGACGTTTATAAAAACGGTTAGCGTAGTTAAGTAATAACTCGATCTGAGATATAATCACATCCTGACTAAAGTCATCTGTTCTGGCGTTCAGTTCATCCTCCATAAATTTAAATATGGATAGTATTGTTGCCTTTTCTTCTGCTGAAAGATGGAGTGTTTCATTTATGGTATAGGAGAAGAAGCCATACTGCCTGATGTTTTTCATTAAGGGATAACCCAATAGGAAATCTGGATGGATCAGCAATGTATATTCAGAACAAGCTGTAGTAAGATTTTCCGGGTTGCCAACAACCTGTCCCGGTGAGGCAAACAATAAACCACCTTCAGCAAAGTCATAATAGCTTTGGCCATATTTCAATTTCCCGTCAAACTTTGGCTTGTAGGATATTTTATAAAAACTCAACACATGTGGTGCTGGTGCCGGGTTTAAATCTACTAATCCGTTTCTACCATATAACAGGCTGATCAATGGATGCTTGGGACCTGGTAATCCTAAAGCCCGGTGTGCATCCGAGAGGGATTCAAACCGCTGTGGGCTCTGTGCGTCTTTTCTCATATCTAAAGATAATAAAATGGCGACCGAATTAGATATTAGTCGCCATTGATTCATGTAATTAACCTTGTGCGGCACTGGAAATACTGTCCCATTCTTCCCAGAGTGCTAGTCTTTCTTCATAAGTTTTACGCACCAATGGCAAGTTATGGCTGCCCAGATGAAAGCGCAAGGGAGGGTTTTCAGCATCTACAATAGCAAAGATTGCTTCTGGGGTTGCTTTTGGGTCGCCTCTTTCAAAAGATTGTAAAGTCTTAAAGAATTCCGTTTTTAAATCTGAATAAACATCAAGATCTGAAGTAAATTTAAGTGATTCCGGGCTGCCAAATTCGGTAGCATAGGCACCGGGTTCAATGATAGTTACCTTAATGCCAAATGCTTTTACCTCGGTGGCCAGACTTTCATGAATAGCTTCAAATGCCCATTTTGATGAGCAATAATAACCAATAACCGGCAATGTGATATGACCTACGTTGCTGGATGTACCTAAAATATGTCCATATCCCTGTCTACGCAAGTAGGGCAATGCTGCTTTAATTACAGCCATCGGACCATAAACATTGGTTTCATACATGGCCCGTACTTCATCGGCACTCGCCTCTTCAATGGTGCCTACTAATGAATATCCTGCGTTGTTCAGCACAATGTCTAACCTTCCGAAGTGTTCATAAGCCTGGGTCACTACTGCGTTTACCTGCTCGTGATTGGTAACATCCAATTCCAATGGTAAAATGTTGTCCCCATATTTTTCCTGTAAGTCTGCAATACTGCTTAACTGACGCGCCGTAGCAGCAACTTTGTCGCCACGCTCTAGCACCGCTTCAGTCCATATTCTGCCAAACCCGCGTGAAGCACCAGTAATAAACCAGACCTTTTGTTTTTCTTGTTGATGTGCCATAGTATTTGATTTTTGATGATTCAAAGGTCAACTACCTGAACCGATTAATTGTAGTCATACAGAGGACATTTGTAGCCGAAATAAGAAAACGAACAATTAATCATCGGAGTTTTGCTCATATTGCAATGCACATTCGTCCAAAGTATAAATACAGTGGTCAATCATGAACTTTACTAAGCAATAATTTTGATAAGCCTGATTAGTGCTAAACCCCCTACAAGCACCCATGCAGGTATAAAAAAAATATACAGACGGATTCTAAAAAGCCATAAGGCTAAATTCCAGCCCGGTAACAATAACATTAGGGCTTTGGTAAACCCATCTTCATCCGATAATCCCGGAATAACTGCCTGAGCTAAGAATGACAATAGGACGGGGACAATGAAAATTAGCAGAAAAATAAAGAATCCTCCAACTAATGTGATTTCGGCAATAGAATTTATCCATTTTACTTCTGTTTTAACTCCTACAATCATTGTTATTTCCGGAAATATTAATAATGTATTAACCGAATTAAAGACTATTTGTTTGTATGCAATGTCAATTGCAATTAAAGATCTACATTATGTTCCCTAATTAACTGATCTAACCGCTCCTGGAATTCTTTTCCAAGGTGTTCACTATGGATGGTGGAGATGACATCCAAGGTCATGCCTTGTTTTTTGGGGCTATAATAAAGATTATCTATTAAAGAGAGTGCATACTTTTTATCTTCATCTTGCCACTCTTTTACAACGATGTCTCTGAGTTTGGGAAATAGTTTTGTGACGTTATTCACCATGATAAAGTCACCGGTTGCAGGAAATTTGCAGTTGGTAAGATCGATCTCATCTAAGAAAAGAATATCTTTGATGTTAGCCCTGCTAAAATCAATATTCTCCATTAAGTTTGGATAATCGCGTGGATTGATTTTATTGAAGATCCAGAATAATGACGTTTCAGCTGTCCAGGAATAACCCCTAATAAATGGAGAGTCTACATCTCCAGCAAAAGTTACATTCCTCATTCTCGATCCATCGAAATCTGCCCCTTCGAGTTCGCAATCCTCAAAAATGCAGTTATCGATGATGGGAAATGAAAAAATTGTTTCTTTTAAATTGGTTTTTAGAAATTTACAGTTTCTAAATGACCCAGCATTGCCTGCCACATTTTTGTTCATGAACGAATAGGCGAAGTTTGTTTTTCCGAATACACAGCTTTCAAAATCAGATGCATAGATATCCATTTCTTTTGCAATTGTTTCATTGAAGAGGCAATCGGTTACGGTGCATTCCTGAAACAGGCCATAGCTGATGTCGGCATGAGAAAAATCTATGCTTTCGATATCGGCATTCTTGAGCTTGAGGGAACCTGTGGTTTGCGTAAGGGAATGCTCCTTGGTTCCAATCGTTCGTTGTTCTTTCACCGTAGATAGTGTTGCACCACGTAAGTCAAATCGGTTGTCAATCATTTCTAAGCCATTCACTTCACCAAGCGGCTCACTCCGTTTGAGTGCTCTCAAGACCGCCTTCAACACGTTTTGTCCATCCGGAGAATTCCAACGATTAACTAGTTCTCTTTTTGTCATGTATGCTCATTTTAAATTTCATAATCCAAAATAGGGTAATCTTTTATCATTCTCTATTGAGCAGATATTGAAATTGCAAAGATTTCAATTGATTTACTTCGGCCTTTCAGGAGGTTCTCTCCAACCGATCTTATGGCGTATGCGAAGGGAAGATCAAGTATTTTAACCAGATCTTCCGATACGAGCAGGTCAACATCGAATTGATTGCAAAGGCCCTGTATCCTTGCTGAAGTATTCAGTACGTCTCCTGTGAATATGATCTCCTTTTTCAGCGATCCGATCTCCCCGGTAACTACCTTACCGTAATGCAACCCCGCTTTGAATCCTGGGAGAAGGCCGAATTTGCTATTGTACTTTTCCGTCTGCATTTCCAACGAACGTTTCATTGCAAAAAAGCACTCAATACAGTTGTTTTTTCTTAACCCATCTTTGAGTTTCCAGCATACGATCATCTCATCGCCAGCATATTGATAGATGGTACCAGCATAGTCAATAACAGAGCCTGAGAGGTCGAAGAAATATTCCCTTAACATTTCAAAGTACTTGACATGTCCCAGGTTTTCAGCAATCGTAGTTGAAGATTTCATATCAAGGAACATAAATATTCTTTCTTCCTCTATTGGATGATAGTATTTCCCCAGAAAAAAATTGCGCAATGTGCCCGTTCCAATGCTTTCACTAAATTCAGCATAGAGTTGCGAGATCACAATTATTGAAGCAATGTATAGCATTATGCCCATCAGCGCATAATCAGTGAAAAATGCCCAAGCTGGAGAAGACAGGTTTTCTAAAGAGTAATTGTCCTTGTTATATAGCATATTTATTACTGTAATAATGATGAGAAAAACAACAACAATAACCAAATAAATAAGGGATTTGAACAAGATCTTTCTGGTGAAACTTTTCTTAATCAGCCATTTACTGAAATAACCAATCTCAAGAATGCCGGTCATCATGCCCATCATCAGACCAGCAACCGGGATTATAGTAATGTTTCTTGCAAAATTATATGGAACTCCGGTAGACGGGTAATGATCGAGGTTTCCGAGAATGCTTTTCTCCAATATGCAGTAAATCACGCTGAAAATAAACCATAGTACCCCGTAAGGAATGATACGGCCGATATTTCTTCTGTTTCTCGGTGAAAGCATAGACTTGAAGGTTATGACTGGTCTTAAAAATAGCGATAAATTTTTATATTTATCACTATACGTGCATTTCGTTCTTATCCAGATCCCTTTATGTATATATCTTGATTTTTGTCAAGAGTGTTGCCAATTATTAATAGCTATCATGCGCTATTCCTGTTTCGTTGAGCTCACCCATATGAGCTTGTTCCCTTTAGAGAACCGATAAGTATCCTTCCACCAGGTTGCTGCGCCTCTGCAGGCACTCATTAATAAAGTATTTTTACTGTCTATGGTAACATCACAGAGCCCTGAACAATTTGCTCTGCTGTCATTTGGCTCTGCTAGTTTTTTAAATCGTTTAGCGGTTGGATCGTAAAGAAAAATGCTGAATATCCGATATACACCCATTCCGGCATCTGGAATAGAGAAGGCCACATCGTCATAGCCATCAAAATTGTAATCTGCAATGGTGCCCCGCCGAAGCGGATCAGGATGATCGAAATCCGGAAGTTGCATGGTTTCCTTCTTATTCCCTGGATAACTGATTATGAGCTGATCGTTATAAGTATGGTAAAATGAAATCAGTGCGCCATGTAGAAGATACTTATCCATTTCGCTATCGGCCAGATCTTTGCTTTCAAGCTGGAATTCTCTGCCGTCCTTCTTTCTTCTGTACCAGGCGCTTAATGGTTGTCCGTCCTGTTCAGTAAGATCGTAACTTCCGTTAATTTTTCCTTCAATAATTTCGTTCCACACATATGTCGTTCGGGCGGAATGGCCCATTTGGGAGCTTACCTTGCTTTTGATCTTTAACAGGATGATTCCCGATTGCCCCATGTATTGGACAAATGCACCTTTCCCTTGTGTCCCATAGTAAATTTTAAGCTGGAAAGATTTGGCCTGTCCTGTCGATTTTAGCGTAAAAGGCTGGGCATTCACACCTGTAAAGATGATGGTTAAACTTATAATAATCGGTATTATTTTCTTCGTCATTACAATTTCTATTGGCTATTGGGGCTGCTTACTTTCAGTAGATTCCGGACCAAAAATAATCCGATCCTAGGCAAGTTTTTTCCGCAACCATTTGCGAACCGGCTCATCATACCATTTTAATGCGGCAAAGGCCAAAACGACCCCACCTATTAAAATGAGTAACGCATAGGGCCAGGCCTGTACGATTGTTACACCTTTATGATTACTGATCCAGGCAACATAAAAATAGACCAGCGGGTAATGTACCAGGTACAGCGGATAGGATATATCACCTAAGAATTTGCATATCCTGTTCTCTCTTTGAGTTTGCATAACACCACTGGCGCCAAGGTAAACAATAAGCGGGAAAACGATAATGATACAAACAGATTCATAGATCCCGTTCATCCAAAGATGCTCAGCGCCGCCAATGCGCGGCATATAAAGTACGATAGCTACTAAAAGGCTGCACCATAAAAAGGCATTTTTAATTTGGGTCGGCTTCGCTACACGCGAAAGTAACAGACCGGCAAAGAAAGGGTACATGGTACGGGTGAAGCCTATGCGTACCTGTTCCACATTGAGTGTCCAGCCACCACTGACATCACCGTTTGTGATGGCCAGATGTGCAAGTGCAATAGCAGCAATGCCTACTAAGATACTTAATGCCATTTTGGAAAACTTCCTGATCCAGACGGCATAAAGAATGTTGGCAATGTATTCAAAGAACAATGACCACCCCACACTATTCAGGGGATGCATCTCTTGCCAGCCGCGTACATCAAGCGATAATGGTATAGGCAGGATCGTATAGCCGATCAGCATCACCAGCAGCATCTTCCAAACAGGTACCGTATGAATGAGCGGCCATAACGTAGAATCCGTAAAATAGAATCCGATAGCGCCGAGGGTCATTCCCAAAATCACCAGGGGTTGAAGACGTTCGATACGGCGTTTGAAAAAATTGCCGACCGTCATTTTTTGCCAGCGATCGTCGTAAGCATAACCCATTACAAAGCCCGACAATAAAAAGAAAAAGTCTACAGCCAAATAGCCGTGATTGACAAGAATATCTAAATGACCAGTAGCTAAAGGCTCTGCAAGGTGAAAGGTTACTACGATAATTGCTGCGACACCGCGAAGGCCATCTAATATGGGATAGTGTGGTTTGGTGGCCAGCTCGTTATTTAGGTCAGTTGTCATGTAGCGGGTTGTAAAAATTGCAATTTGTAAAAAATAGCTAACATTCAGTTACCCGGCTGAATTTTAATTACAGATGGCAGCTACCCGAAAATTTCCCTGTTCTATCTGATTTGGTATTACACAGCTAATCTAACTTTTTAAATATTCAGGATATTCTTCGGCTTTGATTGCGAATTTTTATACTTGAAAACTCGAATGCTGGCAATCCTGCACTTTACTGCGAAACATAATTCATTATGGAAATTAATATTTTTATGGCAAAATCCATTTTCATGAATAAGATGATTACCTTAATCTTATTGAAAGATTTTTACACTGATAAGATGTCGTCATTTTGGCTGAAGACTTTCTTTCACAAACCGCTTTAAAGAAATTCAAAATTGGTCGACTTATGAGAAACAAGATGATCTTGTTAAAAGCAATAATCGTAATTTTTTTACTGACTAGCGGCATTGCCAGATCTCAAACGGCTAACAGATCTGCTATTTTAGCGGCAATGACTGAAAGTATCTTAAAAGACAAAGATTCTGGAATCCACAGCATCCTGATTAAAAATGACGATACAATTGATTATGCCAGGTATTTCAATGGGTTTACAAAAGACAGCATTCATGATACCCGCTCATCATTTAAATCGGTCACCAGTTTGTTGGTAGCGATTGCGATTGACCAGGGTTTAATTAAAAGTACCAATCAGAAAATGATTGACTTTTTTCCAGAATATGTACCAATTAAAAACAACAACAATTGGAAAAAGAGTATCACCATCCAGCACCTTTTGGATATGCGTTCCGGATTTGACTGCGGAGAGTTTAATGATGGCAAAGATTGTGAAACTCCGATGTCAGAAACTAATAATTGGGTGAAATTCTCTCTGGATCTGCCTATGAAAAATAAACCGGGGACGGTATTTGCGTATACCTCGTGCAACCCTATGATTATTAGCGGCATCATTAGCAAGGTATCTCACATGTCGGTCATGGATTTTGCTGCAAAATATCTGTTTGCCCCGCTTGGCATCAGTCGTTATAGATGGACAGTGGATCTGAGTGGAAATGGAATGACCGCTGGCTCGTTCTTTATGCTGCCAGAAGATATGGTGAAAATTGGTCAGTTGGTACGTGATGGAGGTAAATGGAAAGGCAAACAGGTCATTACAAAAAAATCTATCGATCATGCTACCAATGCGAACCAACTGATTCCTGATTTTTCTTATGCCAGGGTTAGTAAAAGCCAGAACCTAATACCACAAAATGCCTTTTATGGTGGCTTCTGGTATCGGGAGCGGATTAAAACCAAAGCACTGGATGAAGAACTGCTCTTTACCTCAGGCAATGGTGGCCAGTATATATTTGTCATAAAAAATCTTCATCTGGTGGTCGTGTTTACCCAGGGTAACTATGGGTCATGGAAGGCAAAAAAGGCCTTTGATCTTTTAGGGAGTTATATCCTTCCGGCATTCCGCCTGCCACAAAAAACTTAATATCCAACAACATAATACCTTCATTTTATAAGCAGAACATTTATTCTTTTGCTGTTTCAGTTATTTAATTTTGGCTATCTTGCTAACTATAGATTAATCAGCAGCATGAAAGATAAGAAAGCAAGCACAATACAGATCCTTACCCTATTTATTTTTATATTATTTAGTAATAATTTATTTGCACAATCTCAACCCACTTATGACACGGTATCCGTTGGCAACATCAAACAGGTTATCTCTTACAGTGGAAATAAAGACTTACCGCTTTTATTGTTTTTGCATGGTGGACCCGGAAGTTCCAGGATGAAACAGGCTGAAGTTTTCTCTAACGTTCTTCAAAAACATTTCCTGGTCGTTCAATGGGATCAGAGAGACGCTGGCAGAACGCTTGCCTTAAACAAATCTTCGGTTCCTATTACGGTGAAATTAATGGAAAATGACACTTACGAATTAATAAAATTACTTCTAAAAAAATTCAATCATAGGAGATTGTATCTAGTTGGGGAGTCTTGGGGAACCGTTCTTGGTTTCAAAATGGCAGAAAAACATCCTGAACTTTTAAATGCTTATATCGCATTCAGTCCGGTGGTGAACCAGACAAAAAGTGAACAAATATTACTGGACAAATTAAAACTTGACGCAAAGGAGAAAGGTAACACTCAAGCTCAAAATGAATTGAATACGGTTAAAATCCCTTTTAGTAATTACCAGCAGCTATACTACTCCAGAAAATGGATGTTTAGCTATGATGGACATCCATTTGCAGATAAAGACACTACAGCCTTGAAGCAGTATATTGATGATTGGTCAAAAACATGGATGCCGACATGGAACGAGGCAATTCGGCAAAATCTTTTCGTAGCGTTACCAAAAGTCAGTTGCCCGGTGTATTTCTTTTTGGGAGAAAAAGACTTGCAAACCAATTTCAACGTGGCAAAAGACTACTTTACGATTCTAAAAGCACCTAAAAAGAACATATTTTCATTTGAAAGTGCAGGACATTCCGTATTAACCGAGGAAGCAGAGCAGGTGCAGAAATTAATTGTAGAAGAAATTTTAAATAAGATTGATAAGCAATAATGTGGAGTCCAAAATTGTCTAGGTAACTAACCAAGCCAGAAACAAATAGTAGATTAAACCCACCAAATCTGTATCCAGCTGATCACGAATAATAAAGCGCCATAAATAAGTTCAAATGAAAGCTCTATTTTAAGCTTAATTATTTATAACAACACGAATTAACAAGTTAATCTATGCTTGTTGAAATAAAATCAGGTTAAATACGAAAAGAAACAAATATGAAACCATCATGATCTTTCAAATCTCAGGTTGGGATGATTAAGATTAGCATAGCTTCATCACAAATAAAAACACATGAAAAACAAATTGTTGTGGCTGGTACTATTGGTATTCGTAGCCGGATGCGGGAAAGAAGATACGGATGAATATTTATTATCGCTGGACAAAGAAAAGTTAGTCGAGAGCTTGAATTACGACAAGATATTTTTCTATAAATTTGCGAAAATAGCTTTAAGGTCCTCGGCTGTGCGTGATACCACCTTGCCAGAATATCAGCTTTTTGCAAATAGGACGCGCAATGTGGTCAACAGTTTTAGTAAAGCGACAACGAGTGGTGATCAGGATATATCAGTCACTGATGCCATTTTGATGTATAAGGATTACAGGGCAGTTAGCAAGCTGGTAAAAGAAACGGATGAAGATATTTTTCCTACTGTTGTGGAAGCCATCAATATGAATTATGCCGACAAGGCGAGCCCTGTCGTATATTTGATGGGAGAGAGTAAGTTGTACAATGAAAATGTAGAGCATGCCATCCTCAGTATGATTGTATTGGGCACAAAAGATCTGGGCAAAGACTTCGCACTTTATGAATGTTCGAAGACAAATCCGGAGAAACTAAAGGATTCAGAAGAGAAAACCTTGCTGGAGTTTATCAGGGGCGTTTTGTTCTTTAGTCACAAACTTCATTATTTGTCAGAAGACGGTATTTCCAGAAATATTACCTGGCTCGATAAACATGCAGATATTCCTTTGCCCTATACCAAGGCATTTTTTGGCTGGAGGAATTTTAATGATGAACAGACCCGGACGGCATTCCTGAGTATGAATTACCTTTTCAGAGGATTCGACCGTTTAATGATGGAACGCGATATTGATCAGGAGCGGGCTTTGAAAGATTTTGAGTTGTTTTTGGGAAAGGCTAATGAACTGGGAATTGAAAATGAAACCGTTTGGGCAATTGAGAGTTTTCTCTATCTAAAGAAAGGTAAACCTGAGAAAGCGCTGCCGGCATTGCGTAAACTCAAAGCAAGTCCGCTATGTAGCGAAGCAGAGCGAAAATCTATCCAGGAAAGTATCGATTATATAGAGTCCAGAGATGATGATGCCGCGCTCAATGCTGCTTATGATAAATTCTTTATCGCGAAAATCGTAGCAAAATATACCTTTTCTGTACTGGCCAAAATAAATTGGGAACAGGTAATGACCGAAAAGAAGGTACCTCATACTGCAGAACTGTTCACAACGATAGATCGTTTTCAGAAAATGTCCGAGGCCGTTAGTGGTTATATGAGCCCGGCAATAGTAGAAACTGGTAAAAAAAGCCTGATAGAGAAAAGTACCAATGTAATGGATAAAGCGAAAGGCCTTTTTAAATAAACATCATTAATATACGATCAAAACATACGCTTCTATTACCAGGTTCCCGGTATTTGCTACAACAAGCATGGATTTGGCTACATCCGGGCATTAAATATCATTGACATTTGTATTTACAATGAAGACAGGTCTTTAAGACCCGTAACATCAACAAATTAAATGAAAAATTATGAAAGTATTTGTTACAGGAGCTACAGGTTTTGTTGGCTCAGCTGTCGTTAAGGAATTACTTCAGGCAGGTCACCAGGTGTTGGGACTTGTTCGGTCAGAAAATGGAGCTAAAGTACTCCGTTCAGTCGGAGCAGAGGTACATTTTGGTGATTTGAATAATATAGAAAGCATTTGCAATGGCGCTGCCTTAGCGGACGCTGTTATTCACACCGCCTTTAATCATGACGATTTTACCGTATTTAAAGAAAGTTGCGAGAATGATCGCCGCATTATCGAAGCCCTGGGAGAGGTATTCATGGGCAGTGACAACCCTATTGTCATTACTTCCGCATTGGGGCTACTTCCGCGAGGCCGTGTCGTTTACGAAAGTGATAGTCCTGCGCCAGGACCGAACCCAAGGATCGCATCAGAACAGGCAGCTGATACAGTTGCCGCAAGCGGCGTGAAAATAGCTGTAGTACGCCTTTCACCTACAGTACACGGCGAGGGCGATCATGGCTTCATTACAAGACTGATCAGTATTGCAAAAGAAACCGGAATTTCTGTTTACCAGGACGAACCGCTAAACTATTGGCCAGCGGTACATAGACTCGATGCCGCTAAACTTTATCGCCTCGCACTGGAAAAAGCTGCGCCTGGCGGTACACGTTACCATGCCTCTGCCGAACAGGGTGTTCCGCTAAAGGATGTTGCTGTCGCTATTGGACAGGCATTAAATATTCCTGTCGTAGTCAAAAATAAAGAAGAGGCAACTGCGCACTTCGGTTCTTTCGCTCATTTTGCCGCTATGGATGTGCAGGCATCAAGCGATGAAACCCAGCGCGTATTGGGCTGGCAGCCAGTAGGAACGGAGCTTATACAAGATATTAAAGATGTTTATCTTAAGAGTTAGTTGTTATAAACCCAATCGGAAGCGTTACAGGCAGGTTTTTAAAGAAAATGGAACGTGTTAAGCTCCTGAAACTTCGCTAAAAAAAGACTAAATTGTACTGATAAAGCTATTGCAGGTATATGAATAATAATCAGGTTCAAAGGATTGGAACGATAAGCGAATATCACAGGTTGAGGGGGCTATCTAAGCCCTTACATCCATTGATCAGCCTTATCGATTATCGCGAAATTAAACATTCTCCTGACACCAGCAAGGTAAGCTGGGTCCACGATTTTTTCCTTGTCGCTTTAAAGAAAAATATAGAAGGCAAATTGAAGTATGGTCAGCAGGATTATGATTTTGATGAAGGTACCATGTTCTTTATTGCACCAGGGAAGGTTTTTAGAATTGAAGTCAACCAGGATCTTCCTGACAGGTCAGGATGGATGCTGCTCATTCATCCTGACTTCCTTTGGCGTACATCTTTAGCAAAAAGCATAAAAAACTACGAGTATTTCAGTTATTCAGCACGCGAAGCACTCTTTTTATCTGAGCAGGAGGAAACGATCGTATTGGGTATTGTTCAAAACATTAAAAGGGAGTATCAGGGTAATATGGATAAGTTCAGTCAGCAAATTATTATATCACAAATTGAAAGCTTGCTTAGTTATAGCGATCGCTTTTATCATCGCCAGTTCTTAACCCGTAAAATTTCCAATCATCAGATCCTGGATAAACTGGAAGGGTTGTTAAATGAATATTTTACAGATAAGGCCTCACAAAACGGTTTGCCAACTGTAAATTACCTGGCAGATCAACTCAACTTATCGTCGGACTATCTCAGTTCGCTCCTCAAAGTGACAACCGGCCTCAATACTCAACAGCACATCCATGAAAAGCTGGTCGCCAAAGCGAAAGAAGACTTATCGACCACCAATTTATCAGTAACTGAGATTGCCTATGAATTGGGCTTTGAACATTCCCAGTCATTCAGCAAAATGTTCAAAAGCAAAACCAAACAGTCGCCTTTAGAATTCAGGGCTTCATTTAAGTAAATTATCATTGTAGTCAATTTTCTTTTTTACCGGCAATCGGGATGTTAAGGACAGCAAGCAGCGTAATTGCAGATAAGGTTTCCGCAGGTATTATTATGTTTACAATTACTTAACTTTGTGTACCTATATTTGTTGTTTAGAAAACCGGGACATGATTCTTTAAATCTGCCCAGCTAATAAAAACTACTACTAACCTGTTAAAAACGTTCAATGAAGGAAGATACAATAGTCCAGATCAGCAATAAGATAAAAGAGAAACGAAGAGAGCAAAATATTACCGTTCAGGAACTGGCAGACCGGGCAAAGGTGAGCAAGGGGCTGATCTCTCAAATTGAAAATTCCAGGACAATACCATCGCTCATTGTCTTAATTGACATTATTAAAGCATTAAATATAGATCTTAATTCTTTTTTTAGGGATTTCCGTAACAGTGGCGACCATCCGGTAGTACTGGTTAAAAAAGCCGCAGAATACGAACATTTTGAAAAAGAAGATGCCGAAGGATTTTTATACCAAAGGATCTTTACCAGATCTATTAACAAAGGTACCGTAGATATTGTAATGCTCCAGCTGGAGCCCAATGCGGTCAGACCCATGGTGGAGACTGAAGCCTATGAATATAAGTACATTATAAGCGGAAGCGTCTCATATAACATCAATAACGAAATCTATGAGCTGTCTGCAGGAGATTCACTTCTTTTCGACGGACGAACATCCCATACACCTACAAATACAGGTAAGGATAAGGCCACAATGCTGGTAATTTATTTCTTCGAAGGATCAGAGTCCTGAATTCTTAACACAAACTTAATACTGAAATAGATTAGTTCTTTTAAACAATGTTTAGTTTTGCTAAACATTGTTTACTTGTATACGCCATAGGCTAGAGTAAACAGGCCAATTAATCTAATTCGATATGAAAAAAAGCAAAATAGCAATGGTGGTCTTCGACATGGCGGGCACCACAGTAAATGAAAATAACCTTGTTTATAAAACCCTTCAAAATGCAATTAACAATGCAGGCTTCGATTTCAGTCTGACAGAAGTTTTAGCCCAGGGTGCAGGTAAGGAAAAAAGACAAGCAATCCGATCTGTACTTTCTACTTATGCTGCAGTGAGTGACGAAGGATTAATATCGGTTATTTATGATGAGTTCATGATTGCACTTACCGATGCCTACAACAATGAAGATATCCTGCCACAGCCAAATGTGACCCAACTTTTTTCCGCACTTAAGGAAAGGAATATTCTAGCGGTTCTGAACACCGGGTACGACAGGGTAACAGCAAGTTCAATTATCGAGAAATTGGGATGGAAAGAAGGGGTACAATTTGATGCACTGGTAACCGCATCAGACGTGTCGCACAACAGGCCTCAGCCAGACATGATCCATCTTGCCATGAAACGCTTTGAAATTCAGGATAGCAGCCGCGTGGTTAAAATTGGCGATTCAACAATTGATATCGAAGAAGGACAAAATGCAGGTTGTGGATTGAGTATTGGAATCACCACTGGTGCCCACACCGCAACACAGCTTTTAACAGCAAATCCAGATTATGTGATCAATGATCTAATTGATTTATTGCCCTTAATCGACTAATCCACCGCCATACTTACTTTATTCTTCTGACTAAATATTTTTAGAAATTCTGTTAATCCAATCTTAACATAACAATAGTATTCTATTAATAAACAAAGTTTAGTTTTGCTAAACAAGATTAGAGGGGACCGAATTCTTATTCAGCTATTATGAAGAAGAGAAACCAAAGCATAATAAACCAATTATTAAATCATGGTCAGTAAAATATTTTGCAATAATTATAGCTAACCCGGTTCTGCTTTTCTTTGGGACGCTGAAGAAAGGTAATGTAAATGGAGGTGCTTGAACACCCCCATTCGCCAATTGAATCAAAATCAAATCTGTCAATTCTAATCACAATTATTTTTCTAAGGTATGAATTACTTCCTTAAAACAAAAAGATACACGCTTCCGGAGCCCTCGAGCCACAATGCCTGGGTTGGTCAGCCGGTCACTCTTAATCAATCAAACATTTTTAAATCAGCAATTGATGTGAAACAATTCTATCTGACATTAGGCCTGCTTTTCCTTGGAATAGCCAGTTCCTTCGCTCAAGGTACACTTAAAGGCAATGTTAGCGATGGCAGCAACCCACTCGCTTTCGCCACCATTAAAGTCGCTGACGCTAAAGCGCAAACCGTATCCGGTCTTGATGGTACGTTTTCTCTATCCATCCCGGAAGGTAAACATCTGGTATCTATCACGATGATTGGTTATACTAAAGTGGATACATTAATAAATATCATCAACGGAAAAACTACCCATCTCGGCGCAGTTAAGCTTTCTGCAGGCAATGAGCTACAGCAAGTGTCCATTAAAGGAATGTATAGTTCCGGCGAGCGGAAAGCAATTGCAATGAGAAGAAACTCAACAGCGATCATGGATGTATCCAGCACCGATGCAATAGGAAAGCTGCCTGACATCAACGCCGCAGAAGCTGTACAGCGTATTGCTGGGGTAAGTATAGACCGTGACCAGGGAGAGGGACGATACGTTACCGTTAGGGGAACGCCGTCTCAATGGAGCTCAACGACAATAAACGGAGACCGTATGCCGGCCGCAAAAACATCGGGCGATCTTTTAGGAAACCGTACGGTTCCGATGGACCTTCTGCCATCAGAGTTTATCCAGTATATCCAGGTCGTAAAAGCCATAACGCCGGAATACGAAGGAGACGCAATCGGGGGAACAATCAATTTTATTACAAAAACATCTCCCGAAAAGAGAACCATCCGTGTAATGGGGGCTTTACCCTATGCAGAGCGGCCAAATGACAAACTTGGTTACAACGGAAGTGTGCTGTATGGAGACCGGCTGCTTAATAATAAATTAGGTTTTTTAGTGTTGGGAAGTGTAAATCAGCGTACGTATGGTACGGATGACTATGAGGTTGTTTATGGAAACCAGCTGCACAATGTCACTACACTTGATGTTAGAAATTACCAGGGAACCAGAACCAATAAAGGTCTGAATGCTTCACTGGATTATACATTTAAACCCGGCACGAAAATCTATGCAAGGGGATATTATACGGAACTTTTGGACAACGAAAGGAACCGTAAAACAATGCATTATTTCGACAAGACTACCAATAATGCGGTACTCAGGTGGAATGTAGTCGATTACTATTTCAAAAATTACGGTGGCGAAACCGGAATCGAGTCGTCTCTAAACAGTAAGCTGACGATGAATGCAAGGGCAGCCTGGTATAAGTCATGGGCAGGATATAAAGGCCCTACCTCTGCAGAAAAAAACAACCGCGGTTACTACTATGGAAACTGGTTTCAGACTGTAAAGTATGATAACCTCGTGAACATTGGTGGAAAAGATTATAAGTTCTTAAAAGGCGACGGGCCAGAAGGATACCAGGGGGATGATCCTGAGAACATCCAGACCCACTTTTCTGCCTCAACGCCTTACAACCCGGATAATTACTATCTGGATAGGTTCGTAACTTCAATCCGTAACATTACGGAAAGCGATAAGGTTGCTGCGGTAGATTTTAAATACCAGGCTTCCAACGACCTGCTTCTAAAGTTTGGAGGTAAGTTTAGACACAAATCAAGCAATTATGACTATCGTTACCAAACCTGGGTATACAAAACAACAGCGGCAAAAGCTTATCTTCCACTATGGGAAAAAGAGGCATTTCCAGCAAATAACTGGTTTCCGGAAATCAATAATGCTTATGATAACCTGAAATTTAACTATCCAACTGAGCAGTCATTTATCAATCCAAACAGTATCCCTTCTGTTGCGGCTAACCTTACCTATACAGCAAACGATGCAACCAATTCTTCTTATGCAGCAGGTAACTATGATGCAACTGAAAAAGTGGGTGCAGGTTATTTGATGGGAGAGTGGAGCCTGAATACTGAATTACAGATGGTGGGTGGTATGCGTTTTGAATATACAGCTAACAAAACCAATAGCTATATCTACAATGACATTACCAAAAAGGTGAGCCCGGTAAGTGGAAGTAAAAATGTACCGGCAGTATTGCCAATGCTGCATCTGATCTATAAGCCCAATGAAAAGACAGATTTTCGTGCAGCCGTTACCCGTTCTTTCGCAAGGTCTGCATTCAATGAGATCAGTCCAACAACCAGGGTAAACCCAAATACATTGACCATCACGCTTGGAAATCCTGATCTTCAGCCTACTTTTTCCTGGAACTATGACTTGATTGGAAGTTATTACCTGAGTCACACCAGTTACCTGACCGGCGGTGTATTTTACAAAAGCATCAAAGATGCAGTATATACCCAGTCCTTCACAGAAAGCCAAACGGTTGACGGAACTACTGCAGATTTCAAGGTTTCACAGCCTCAAAATTCTGACAATGCCAAACTGTACGGTATTGAACTAGGCTACAATCAGAAATTCACATTTTTACCGGGATTCCTAAGCGGCCTGGGGGTCAACCTGAACTATACCTACACCAAGTCTGAGACTACGCTGGACGACCGTCCTGATGAAAAAATCGGCCTGTTAAACCAGTCGCCCAACATCATCAATGGTGCATTATTCTACGAACGCGACCGTTTTTCATTCAGAATTGCTGCAAATTACCGCCAGGCATTCCTTGTAGAAATCCGCGACAATTCAGGAGCCGACAGGTACCAGGATAAAGACTTTCACCTGGACTTAAACATGTCGTATAATTTCCCTAAAAACATCACACTTTTTGCAGATGCCAATAACCTGACCAATGCTCCTTTACGCTATTATCACGGTGTAAAAAGCAGACCTGAGCAAACAGAATGGTACTCTGCAAGAGGACGGGTAGGTTTAAACTGGAGTTTCTAAATAATATTTAAAATTTAATAAGAATTTTATGAAAAGGATCTTAATATACGCTTCACTATTGCTGGCCGGCATTCTAGGTAGCTGTAAAAATAACAATGAACTGTTAGAGGTTCAACAACCGCAAATCAAAGATAGCGAGGCGCCCAGCTTAACGATAAGTTCAAGTCAATACCAGGCAACTTCCGCGATTTCAGGGGTTCAGTTAAGAACAGTATCCGATGAGGCGATCTTCGATTACGATGGTAAATCCGTTAGGGTAAAGGCATATTCACGTAATGTAGGTGATACCAAAAACAGTCCGATCTTTAAATACGGCGATTTGCTCAACAGGGCAATTTCTTATAAAAATGCACATCCCTTAGTGGATGTGCAGATAAAGTTTGCGATGTATAAGATCGGTTTTGATTCTTATGTAGGCTTCAATCCTGCAGATGCATCTTATGGATATGTAAAGGGAAATGACCACGGCGGAACGAGTTCTGAGAAGCTGATCTATTCGATTGTAAAGGCTGCATTGAACCAGGTAAAAGTAGATTTTGTGTACCAGTATGATGTTTCTGAAAGTGTTTATAATTACATCAATGGTTTCATGGAAGATCCATGCACCACAGACCCCGGCAAAAAGGTAAAAGACTACTTAAAAATGCGTAAGGTAAGCTGGGGCACCGAAGCCTATCAGCAAATGCATGCCAAGTATATGACGGTAAGCCATTATACAGGTGATGGAGCCGATGTGTTTAATTCTGTATTCAGCACCACGGGTAACGTCGATGATCACGGAACCACCGGTATTCCAACAAGCAAAGATTGGGTACAGTCGGGTATTCTGATCAATGGCCACCAACAATTAATGGAATCCTTTAACACCTACTTTGATCTGATCTATGCAAATAATACCAGCCAATCTGCTTTTCACACCGCGGTTAGGGCAATGCATAGTTCAAATAGCCTGAACTATGATGACCTGCATTTTAGCAGTTACTTTACACCAATTCCGTCTGCTCCGGCAGGAAACTATGTGCCGGGCCAGCCGGATAGTTCTGCTGTTCAGGGCAATGCCTGGGATACTTCATTTAATCCGGTGGCTAAATACGTTTCGCAAATGGCATCCGTTACCGGAGATCGTTACCTGAAGGTGAACATGTACCATCTGAAAATGGACAATTTTGGTAAAAAGTTTTACAGCGAGCTACAGAACATCTATCAGTCGTCAAGTACCGGTCTTAAGCATTTCAGGTTTTTAGCAAAAGAGAACTCTTACCAGTCTACCAGGCCATTGAGCGTATTCAATAACATAGGCATCATGCGGTATGTCAAGCCAACACATGCAAAGAACCTGACTTTCGCTTTTAGCGGAACCAGTGCATATTATACGTTAACGGGATCTACAAACCTAAAGCTTGATGAAAATGCCTCTAAGGCAAACTCCACCATTGTTGTGAAAGAATACACAACAGATCATCCGGTATACAATGCTTACAAGGATATCTACGAATATCAATTTTAGTTTCTCTACGTGAAAATATCAAGACGAAAATTCATGCTTTCAGCGGCACTGCTGATTCCAATTCCCCGGTTAATTGCGTCGGGCATCACATTCAGGGAGAATCATTTCCTGCATGGTGTGGCTTCAGGTGATCCTTTACAGGATAAGGTGATCATTTGGACAAGGATCTCTTCACGAAATTATTCGGATAAACGGGTGCGCTGGGAGATGTCAACCGATCCTGGGTTTTCACGGATAGAAAAAAAAGGGATTAAGGCAATTTCAGGCGACAGCGACTATACCGTAAAGGTAGATGTCAACGGGCTGTCGCCTGGAATTACCTATTATTACAGGTTCATTTACCAAAATACCTTCTCTGCTACAGGGGTTACAAAGACGCTGCCCGGAGCATTAAAGGATTCCAGCTTCTGCATGGCTGTAGTGAGCTGCAACAATTGGGAAGATGGCTATTTCAACTCTTTCAGGTTTCTTGCTCAAAAACAAGAAGTAGACCTGGTGCTGCATCTTGGAGATTATATTTATGAATATGCAACCGGGGAATATGGAAACCCCGCATCCGGACGGATCAATGAACCCAGAAATGAAACGTTAACGCTGCAGGACTACCGAACGCGTTACGCGCAATACCGGACAGACCCGGATTTACAGATTTTGCATGCCGCCAAGCCATTTTACCTCATCTGGGACGACCATGAAATTGCAAATGATGCCTATCGGGACGGCGCTAAAAATCACCAGCCCAATGAAGGGAACTGGGATGTTCGTAAAAAGGCGGCCATTCAGGCGTATCTGGAATGGCTTCCCATCAGGGTAAAGAATGCCTCGCAAATCCGAAGAAAATTTGAGATCGGTGATGACATCGCCTTGTATCTGATGGATGAGCGAAGTACGGCAAGAACCAAACAGATGGAAATCGATGAGCCTGGCTTTAATGGAGAAGACAGGGCCATTATTGGCAATGCCCAATATAATTGGCTGGCCAATGAATTAAAGAATAGCAAAGCAACCTGGAAGCTGATTGGAAACCAGGTGATGTTTTCGGGTTATAACGTGGCAACAGGGTTCAAACTACCAAAGTATAACGACTGGTGGCTGGGCTACCCTCATGAACGTGGGAAGATCATCGACATGATCTCTAAAGAAAAAGTAAGCAACGTGTTGTTTCTTACCGGAGACCATCACGAATCTTTTGTGCTGGCACTCCACAAGGAGGATAAATTTATGCAGTACACCAAAGCCTGGCAGAAAAAGCCATTGGCATGGGAACTTCTTACACCCTCCATTACCTCTAAAAATGGCGACAGGCGTCCGGCTGAAGAGATCATAGAATTTGAACGGATGTTGCGCGACAAAAGTATAAATCCTCATCTCGCCTTTGGTGATATTAAAAGCCACGGGTATTTTATTGCCAATATTAGCAAGCATACCTTTCGTGCCGATTATTACTTTGTAGACAACGTGCTTAGCAGGGATGCAAAGGAATATATGGCCACTTCCTTTTCGGTTGACGCCTCAACATTTAACCTCTCTTAACGATTAAAAATATATGGATATTGCCAAATTAGTAGCATTTAACGGACATGGCTTGCCCATGGAAGTTTTAAGCCGGGAAATACCGGTATTAAAAGCAGGGGAGATCCTGATTAAAAATCTTTATACCACCATTTGCGGCAGTGATCTGCATACATTTTGCGGCTTTAGGCAAGAAAAGGTGCCAACCGTTTTGGGGCACGAAATTGTGGGTGAAATTGTTGAATTCCACCCAAACCATAATAAAAGAGATTATTCTGGAAACGTACTGGAAATCGGCGACCGGGTAACCTGGAGCATCTTTTCCTCTAATCCCAATTCTGCGTTGGCCATTGCCGGCATGCCGCAAAAAGGAGATGACCTTTTTAAATATGGTCATGCCCAGATCACGGATCATGATGCGTTACATGGGGGACTGTCTACACATTGTATCATCAGGCCCGGAACTACCGTTCTTAAGCTTAGCCTGGAAATCCCTTTAAGTGTGGCGGCAACCATCAATTGTGCAATTGCAACGGTGGCCGGAGCAATCCGCCTTGCCGGAGAAGTGAGTAATAAAAAAGTATTCATTTCAGGGAGTGGTCTGCTGGGCATTGTGTGTTCTGCCATGTGCAAAACACTTGGTGCATCCATGATCTGTATGGCCGATATCAATGCCGAACGGTTAACACTTTCCAGGGAGTTTGGCGTAGATCGTGTATTCCTATCCTCAGAAACTAATCAACTGCCTACCGACATTGATCTTGTGTTTGATATGAGCGGTTCCCCGGATGCCATGGAGACTGGTCTGGAAACATTAACCCTGGGTGGGATAGCAATATGGATTGGCGCAGTGTTCAAGGCCAGACCGGTACAGATCAATGCAGAAAAAATGGTCAGGAACCTCAACGTCATCAAAGGTCTGCACAACTATAATTATGACGACTTTGCTGCCGCTGTAAAATTCATTACGGCATACTATACCGAATTCCCGTTTGAAAAGATAGTTAGTGATGAGTTCTCTTTAGATGATTCAGAAAAGGCATTTCAATATGCGGTGGCTAAAAAGCCAATCAGGGTAGGGATCAACATGCTTAAAAACGCAGACAATGAAAACTAGTCCATTCCGAAAACAACAATGGAAGATGTTGTTGTTAACCATGTTGTGTTACCTGTTTTTTTACACCGGACGCCATAATTTTGGCTGGGCGGTAAAGGGTATGTCTGCCGCACTGGATATTTCATACAGTACCATTGGCTGGATCAGTTTTGCAATGCTGATCGGTTACGCCATAGGTCAGCTGATCAATGGAAACCTGGCCGATAAGTTCAGTCCCAAAATGATGGTGGTAACTGGTGCCTACCTGTCTATATTGACGAATATTGCAATCAGTTTTTCCAGTACTTCCGGAATGATCATGTTGTTATGGGGTGCCAATGGTTTTTTCCAGTCCATGGCCTGGGCTCCGGGAGCCAAACTCATCAACAATTGGTGGGGAGAAAGTGAACGGGGGAAGGCATTTGGATTTTACACCATGGCGGCAGGACTTTCCTCAGCGGTAACCTATTTTCTGTCTATCATTTTATTGCAGCAGGGATTTGAATGGCGCATGCTATTCCGTCTGCCCATCTTATTGCTCGCCGTTACAGCCACAATCTTTTTGATTTTCGTAAAAGATAAGCCAGAAAAAGAATCTGAAAAAGCCATCCGTTCAATGGAAGAAGAGCCAGAGTTGAGCTGGACTACCCGCTACGGATTGGTATTCCGCAATCCTAAGTTCATGTTCATCTCAGTTGCCTTCGGTTTTGAAAGCATGGCTCGTTACGGACTCATTTTTTGGGTACCTGTTCATTTTCTCGGTGAAAACTGGAAAGCTAACCCCGGGAATATCTGGGTAACCTTTTTGCTTCCCGTAGGGATGGCTCTAGGGGCGCTATCCTTCGGAATGCTGTCAGACACGCTATTCAAAAAGGACAGGTTAATGGCTATTTTCGTGGGGATGTTTTGCAGTGCCCTGATCTCTATTTTAATCTATTTTACACCCGGTCACAATATCATCATCAGCGGTGTGCTGATGCTCCTGGCGGGTTTTTGTGTGTACGGTCCACAGGCATGTTTTTGGCCTTTAAGTCCGGATATATTGGGCAACCGGCTTACCGGCACAGGAATAGGGTTCATGAATATGTGCGGCTATATCTTTGCGGCAATTGGTGAGCCTTTACTGGGGTATGTAATAGATAAAACGGGAAACAGCAACAGTATTTTTATTGTAATCAGCATTGCTTGCCTGCTAAGCGCGTTGATCATCTTCTTGATAAAAACGCGGAAATTGACAAAGCTGGAGAAATTGAAGGTATTAATAAATCCGCGATGAATGTTATATTTGGTTTATGATATTGAGAATTTCTATTGCTTTTCTGCTTTTTGTTTCTACTGCCACAGCTAATGCGCAAGATGTAAAATGGATACCGTTCAAATGGACCGACGATACCATTTCCGGAAAATACTTTGACAAGTTTTCAATAGTCATCCCTGTTAAAATAGATAATATTCCTGCAAACTTCAATATGCAGTTTGATTTGGGGGCAGTTAAAACTGTTATTTACGGAAATTCTATTCAGCCTTATTTAGATGTTTATCCTAATTTAAAAAACAAGATCGATACCTCAAAAAAGTTTTTAATCCAGGGCACAAACAATCCAATGTTCACGAACATGGTACTCCAAATGGGAACAACTTCGTTTAAAGGAATAGACATTGGTTATTTTAAAGGATTTGGAAGTAAGATAGATCGGGATTCCATACTATCCAATACCGAAAAACACATTGGTACTATTGGACCAGACCTATTTCAAAACAAGATCTTAATTATAGATTATCTCCAAAAACGAATTGGTATCTGTGAAGAATTACCCAAACCATATAAATCGGCAGCTTTTCAACCTTTTAAAAGTGACGATGGAAGGCCAAAGATTCCGTTACTGATCAATGATAAAACTGAAGATGTAATGTTTGATACCGGTTCCAGTATTTTTACATTGACAACAACAAAAAAGGATGCCCTGCAAGTAGCAAGCCCTAAAATTATAGATTCTTTAAGTGTGTTCAGCTGGGGAAAAAAGCTAACCTATTACGGTGTCAAAACAAATAAACCCATAAAGTTTGGTAATAAAGTGCTTAACGGTTCGCTTGTTTACTATGACGAGCAGGAGACCTTTCAGGATTTTTACAAGTTTGTAAAGATCTGGGGCCTGGCAGGAAATGTGTTCTTTCTAAAGAACACCGTAATCATTGATTATAAAAATAAAATTTTTGGAGTATTGTAAGCAGTCGGTAGCAGATTGTCTAATATAAGCGAATAGCGTCGAGATCAATACGGCATAACTCTTTGGGACTGTATTCATCATAAAAGACCTCAAGACGATTCGATGAAACAAACTTTATAGACTTATTGCACCCGGTGATACAGCTTTCTATGAAGATGGGAAAGAACAGTTTCTTTCGTTTATCGAAACAATCGGGCATCCATCTATACTGTAAGAGTCGATTAATTACAGATGGTAGCTTCAAACGTGCCTTCAATGGCGCTATTTCTTTCGGGGTCAGTTACCTTCAAATATCCTTTAATTGTATTGCCGGAAATGGAGGTAACTTCAAAAACATTTCCATCAGTAAACATGGCATAATCGCTCGAAGCTGGATCAGCCAGGATGGCGTAATAATCTGGAAATTTACCCACTTTGCGTGGAGTCCGGATAATAACATGAAAATTTTCGTCGGGACTTGCACATCCGTCAGCTTTTGCCGATGATAGAAAAATCTCAAAACCCTCTTCCTGGAAATCGATAATTTCCCTGCTGGCTTTACCCGAAGCAAAGGTGAAATCTTTTCCATATAATTTGCCCGTAACTACATGAGTAGCTTGTTCAGGGGGTTCAGGATCATTATTGTGCTTTTTACAGGAGACAAGCATTATTGCAGATAGGAATATTAAAAGTGCTGTTGGTTTATTCATTTCAGTATTGGTTTCAGAGAAAGTTTACAAGCCTGTTTGTTAACAGCGCTTTCAACAGTTCTTAACAACTTTGAAGCGATTGTGTTTGTTTACCTATTGAAAAGCGGGTACAAATATTCTGGATATCCGAAATATGATGGTTGGCTTTAAATGTGGAGATCGCTCCCGTTAATTGGCAGCTGTCATTTCACAGCGGGATTTAAAAAGAAAGGTTCAAGTATTGCTCTATGCTTCTCGCCCCATTGTGCAGTAGTTTCGATTACAGGAATCAACGTTTCACCCAATGCAGTGAGTTCATATTCTACTTTTAGCGGTAGCTGTTCAAAAACCGTCTTGTCGATGATGCCCAGCGTAGTGAGCTGTTTCAGTTGGGTATCCAAAATACGTCTGGATGCCTTTGGTATGCGGCGATGCAATTCACCCGGTCTTTTAATACCCAAATGAATGCACCAGATTAGTGCAATCTTCCATTTACCACTCATTACTTCCATGAAAAGGTGAAGACCACATTGAAGGTCAACAGGCAGCTTTTTCTCGTACATGATACAAATATAAGTCATCAGCTTGTCTTTTCTGATATGGCTAAATTTAGCCGTACTTGATTGCGCACTGAGGCTTTTCGACCTTTGACTTATGAAGAATAAATTATTTGGAACCTATACCGGGCTTCCTGCAAGTGAACTTATACTTGGTGCGGCAAATTTTGGCAGTCGCCGTGGGTATGGTGCAGATCAGAAGGATATTGAAAAGATCCTGACCACCTATGCCGGTGCAGGTGGTAATTTTATTGATGTGGCAGATCAGTACCAGCTTGGTGAGGCCGAAGAGGTTGTTGGAAAATTCCTTGAAACCCAGCGCCACAATTTTATCATCTGCACCAAATACACCCGGAGTGCCGAAAATAATCCATCATCAGTAAATTCAGGAAACCACCGCAAGGCGATGAGGCAAGGTGTAGAGGCGAGTTTAAAAAGGCTTAAGACAGATTACATAGATATTTTCATGCCGCATTATGATGATGGACTTACCCCAATCGATGAAATTGTGCGTGGTCTGGAAGATCTGGTCAAATCGGGAAAGGTCTTATATACAGGCTTAGCTAATTTTCCGGCCTGGAAAGTTGCAGCAATTGCCAGCGTACTCCCGCTTACCGCAGTACAAATGGAATATAATCTGGTTCAGCGAACTGCCGACCGTGAGCTGATGGCTGTGTCAGATCATTTCGGATTGGGCAGGATGCTCTATTCGCCATTGGCTGGCGGACTGCTTACTGCCAAATATCGTACGGGAGCTTCCGGACGTTTAAATGCCGGTTCAACTCATGAATATGTGGAAGACGCCAGAACAAAATCCACAATTGATGAGTTGGAGCTGATCGCAATAGAACTCAATGCGACAACAGGTCAGATCGCATTTGCATGGACGATGACCAAAAATGCTTTCCCGATAATTGGAGCCAGAAAGCCAGTTCACCTGGAAGAAAGCCTTCAGGCATTAGAGGTCATACTATCTCCAGATCACCTGCAACGACTGGAAAGTGTTAGCGCCATAGAAATGGGTTATCCGCACGATCTGCTCAAAAGCGTTCAGCATAAATTGGATTAATGCAATCGCATTCGCGTAAATTCATTACCGATAATAACGAGATCAATCGATAGTCATCTGGTAACGAATACTAACCGATCATCATCAAATCATCTCCCTGATCAAACGAATAATAATTGTAGCCTAAACATCTAAGAAATAACCCTATTTTTAGATATGTCAAAAACTATTGGGAGAATACAAATTGTTGCAGTAAGCTTAATGGTGTTAAGCCTTTGTTCCTGTGTTTCAAGGTTGTCCCGGCCACAGATTACCGGAGTTGTGGTAGATTATGATAAGAAACCGGTAGCTGGCTGCAAAGTTGGCGAGGTGTTTACAAACAAAGATGGCCGTTTTACCTTGCCAGAAAGACGCTACAACGCTTTTATATTATCAGAATTGATGGTAATGGAAGCACCACCATTGATGGTTCATGAACCGGTTGAGAAAAATGGATATGAAAAGGATGCCATTTCCATGTTTAGTTCACACGGTGGAGGTCAAAGTAAAGGAGCAAAGTATAGTGCCGATACTATCTTCCTGAAAAAAACCAATCAGCAATTCGACATATCCGCATTGCTGAGCAGTGGAAATTGGAAATTAAGCTATACAAAAAACGCAGATACCATTTATTTAATAAAAGACGGTTTTAAAGAATGGTGCAAAACAGAGCGTTGTGAGCCGTTTTACAATGCATATGAAGTTTTAACAGATAATTATTACCACACTCAGGCAAAGAACCTTCCTGCAGGGATGATCAAGCGATTTATTAATGTTCAATTCGATACAGAAAAAGCGGCACTTCAACTGCAAGAGACCAGGCAATATGAAAGTACTTTTGACGGACCAAATAAAGAACCAGATCTATTAACTGCCAGTGGTACCTGGAAATTGATAACCCATGAAATCATCCAGCTTGATATTGATCGTATGAAATCAATTTCAGGAAAGTTTAAAGTGTCGGACATAGATTTATATCAACTCAAATTAACCAGGTGAAAATAAGTAACAAGATGCGGATAATAGCCATACTTGTTTCGATGTTACTTTCATTGAGCGGATCTGCGCAGTTGAGTAAAAGTACAAATGTGGGTTATGTCGAAAGCTTTGCAAAGCTGCCCAAAATTAAGTTTGAGCAAACTGATGAAGCGCAATATAATCAGTGCAAAACAGCAAATGATCTGGTTATGCTTAGTATTAAGGATAGCAAAACAGAGTTTACACTTTACACAAAAAGCAAAGAAATTAGATTAAAGAAAACAAACCAGGATCAAAATGATTTTAACGGTTACGAATATTTGGGTTACTATTCAAAGCTTAAAATGTACGCCATCATTGAAAGTACCATGCTGGATAATTTGAGTTTCGGATCCTTTAACCTGTTAGATAGCCTGACTGCAAATTATTACAGTATCGTCTCAATTGGCGACGGTGCTGTCGAAACACCAATCCCTTCACCAAACAGCAAATATCTGATCTACTATAATAACCAGCTTACTAATGGAGGGAGCTGCTTTATTGGTTTGCTACAGGTAAACAGGAGCGGTAAAGCAAGCCAGCTGTTTAAAGAAAAACTCAGTTTTGAGAGCAATAAATTTGTGGTTGAAGACATCAGGTGGTTAAACGATCAAACTTTTATTGTTAAAACGTCGGGTACGACAATGAAAGATGATACTCGTGTAAAAGGTATCAGTTACTTTAAAGCAAGCGTTGAATGAGAAAATTACTTATTTAAACAAAACGAATCCTTTTACCGTTGTAAATGCGGGGAAAAGGGGATTTGAAGAAAGACGCTCTGCAGGATTTAGTGCGCGTAACGCAAGAATATAAATGAAAAAAAGAAAAATGTATCTCCTTATAATCATCACCGTATTAGCCGTAATACTGGGTTTTCTCATTAGACGCTATTTCAGAAGTGAGGGTTATTTCCTGTCCCGCTTGCCGGAGAAATACAAAAGCTACCCCTCGCTAAATGAAAACATAAAGAGTGCCAGCTACCAGGTTAAGCCGCTATTTACCGGGGCCCGGCCAAAAACCATTTACAGGGATTCTGTTAACAACGTGATCATTGTTGAAAGAATGGAAGAATTTAAAGGAAAAGAAGAATATCAGGGCTCTGTCTTATCCATTACCTATTATAGGATTAATTATAAAGGTGAAGCGTTAGACAGTCTGAACGAAAAGAGCGACAGCAAAGATTTCGGGTATGAATTTAGCGGCCACTTGCTTTATGAAGATGGTTATTCTAACTATCTTAGAAACGGCAGCAAAGCTAAACTGCCCTACAAAGACATCAACAAAGATTTAACCACTGGTATAGAAGCACTCACGAGCCTGATCAGGGAATTAAGGGAGCAGGCAGATGCGGTTAAGGTAGACGATCGCGGTGAATTTAGAATTTACGCCATCTCAATTGATGGACAAGTGCAAAGAGTGTTCAGCTCTGGAACAAGCAAAATTGATGTACCCTATAAATTTCAGAATAATTTTCACTTGATAGCAGCTGAAACAGATGCTCAGGGTGGAAATTGGTACGATTGGCAAAATATCAACTCGCCAATACATATCGATTACTTCCTAAAACAAGAATACACGGGAACCAGGAACCCATCACCATTTTCACCAGCTCCTATGACAAGGCCGGCAAACTGGAGCGGTGTAGGCTATTTCCACCTTCAGGCTGGTCAGGACACCTTAAAATTTAAGCATCCTATAAACTATTTTCCTGGAGGGGATATGGCTTCCAAACCCTATTTTTACAATGGAGAATGGGGTAAATTAGACTTGTTTAAACAAAAAATGGATGGTTTTCAGATCCTGACAGTAGGATACGATAATGACCATGTACACGAACTGGATGGTTGTTATTTGGTTACTCCAATACCTAATAAAAAATAAGATCGACGACTCAGCAGGTTAAAGATCATTTCATCAGCAACATTCGGCGATTAGGTTTTTCTCTCATAACAACTGACTGAAGGACATTGATCAGGCTGATAAAGAAATGGAGTTGTAATTAAATCTGACCGCTCTCGTTCTTAAACAGAATATTCAGAAAAAAACACGATGTTTAGCTACCTGCATTTTGAAAAACTCTCCGCATGATAAGAACTTTAATTATAGAAGACGAACCTGCTGTTCGAAAGGAAATAGAATGGCTTTTACAGCAGGAAGATGAATTTAACTTATTGGGCTCTGCAACAAGCGTATCAGAAAGTTTAGTGCTCATTAAAGCTACTAAGCCCGAACTGATTCTAATGGATATCCAGCTTACGGATGGAACCGCATTCGATATCTTAAACCAGTTGGATGAAATCAATTTCAGGATCATATTCATCACCGCCTATAACCATTTCGCCGTCAAGGCCATTAAATATGGCGCTTTGGATTACCTGTTAAAGCCCTTAAATGAATTTGAACTTAAAGAGGCTTTAGATAAAGTGGTAGCAGAAGGAGCCAATGGCCTGGCCCATCAACAACAGCAACTCTCCATATTGAAGTCGCAAGCTACAGGAACGACAAATGATTTGGAAAGCCGGATCGTTCTCCACACCCTGGAGTTTTTGCAGGTATTGCAGCTCAAAGAGATTATATACTGCCAAAGTGAAGGCGGTTATACCAGGTTCTTTCTAACTGGCGACCGACGGATCATCATCTCGAAACCGCTTAAGTTTTACGATGAGTTGTTACCCGAAAAATGGTTCCTGCGTCCGCATCAATCCTATTTGGTTAACGTCCTCTACGTCGATAAATTTTTAAGGTCAGGTACCATTGTACTTAAGGACCAGACAGAAATTCCCGTCTCTAGCAGGAGGAAAGATTACATCCTGCAGCACATAAACCACATCGAATAATGAGGGGTGCTTTTTTATATGTGTTGATCTTGCTGTGCTGCTGCACGTGGTATGGCTGTAAAGAAAAGGTTCAGAAAAACAAGTCGGGCAACACGGAAGCAATGCTGCTGGTGCTGCAACAGGCATTAGAAAAGCAACGTCAAAATCCTGATTTAGATAGTAAGCTCGCATTTTGGAGCAATCAATTGAGTAATCCAAAATTCAGTGCCGACTCTGTACTACTGTCAAAGATCCATTATAACATTGCTGGTGTTTTTTATGCCATGAGTAAGCTTGACTCTATTAAAAACCACATGCAGATTGCCTGGTTGCTCATGGAAAATAAAGCAGGGTTCGAAGAAGAAAAGATCCAGCTCTATAGTGGCCTGGGCAATGTGGCACATTTAGAACAAAAGCTTCACCAGGAAAACTACTATTACAACAGGGCTGCACAAATGCTGACTGCCGATACCAGTATAAAACTCACCGCAAAACAAAAGATAAACATCTACTTCTCTGCTGCACAGTCATGCACACAACTCCGGCAGTTTGAAAACGCGTTTATGCTCAACCGTAAAGCCATTGCGCTGCTGCCGGATCTTGAGGATAATCCCAAAGATTCTTTCAGGGCTTATAGTCAGATGGCATGGTGCTATTCTGCGTCAGGCGAAAATGCAGATTCACTGCATCACTACATCAAAAAAATGGAAAAGATCAGTGTTGATCACCCTGACGATGAAAAGAAAAGGTTTGTTTACGATAGAAAGGCATCGTACTTTATTCAGCGGGAGCTTACCGATTCAGCATTGATCTACAGCCGGAAAAGATTGGCTATGGATTTGGCAGATGCCGAAGATCTCGGCCCATTGGCGGCAAGTGTTAAAACAGGTAATCTGTATGTGAGTTACATAGATTTGGCAGGGGTTTTTATAGAATTGAAGCAACTGGACAGCGCTAAGTATTATTTGGAGCGAGGTCAGGATTTCGCTAAAAAATACGCCGGCAGTATTGATGATGAAAGCCTGATCCTTTATGAGCAAAACAGGTTGTCTTACTTTTTCGCTATTAAGAATTATGCGGAAGCGGAAAAGGAGCAAAATATCTTATCGCAGCGAACCAGGTTTCTTTATGAAACAGAGAATGCCAGGGCCATTGCCGAAATGGGTGCGCTGTTTCAATTGCAGGCTAAAGACAAATCCATAAATCACCTGAATGAGACGGTTCTCTTGTCAGAAACTAAATTACAGAGAAATCGCCTCTGGCTGGCGGTGACCATGCTGGCTTTTCTGCTGGCTATCACCGTGGCACTTTTACTGTACTTTATCCAAAGGCAACGGAAGTTAAAAGCAGAAACAGAAAAGGCCCAGCTGGAGCAGCGTTTGCTGCGTACGCAGATGGAACCCCATTTCATATTCAATACCCTATCGGCATTGCAAAGTTTTATCCGCTTCAACGACAATGTTAAAGCATTAAAATACCTTCATCAATTTGGCAGATTGCTGCGGAGTAGCCTGGAATCGTCAAGGGAAAGCCTGGTTAAGCTGAGCGATGAAATTGATACGTTAAATAACTACCTCAGCCTGCAGCAAATGCGTTACGATGACGGTTTTACGTATCAGATTCATGTCGATGAAGAACAGGATATAGAAAGCATCTGTTTGCCACCCATGCTGATCCAGCCTTTTGTAGAGAATGCAATTTTACATGGTATCGATCCAAATGGAAAGAAAGGAATCATCACGGTCAACTTTGATGTTCGGCAAGAAATTCTTTTAGTAACCATCAAGGACAACGGAAAGGGGCCTTCGACTGTAGTAAAGCCAGCATCTCATAAATCATTGTCGACCACCATCACCAAAGAAAGGCTGGCTATTTTGGCAAAGGAGCATGGCTCGTCCGCTGGCATCGATATTAAGATCGATGAAAATAAGGGTACGGTGGTTGTCATCTCGATTCCGATAAAAGAAGCATCCAATTTTTCAAATAATAAATAGACCATTACCAATACGCTTATGGAGGCAGCGAATAATAACGTTGCTGATTTGTTATGGAATAAAATGCGATTTTGAGGAACAGAATAACTTATCTAAAATTAAAACCTATGAAATACCTAGTCTTACTATTGGTCTTAGTCAGCGCGAATGGCTTTGCACAAAAAAAGTCAGCTAAAAAAGCACCCGCCAAAAAGATATATCACATTCCCCCTGCAATCAACCCGCCAAAAGAGGAACCAGAAACCACACCGATGTTTCCCCAGGCTTTTGCCTGGCAGATTAATGCAGATACTACCTTAGCGGCAAATGTTGTTTTTAGGGAGATCATCGAAATTAGCGGCAACAATGTAAACAGCAGGGCTTCTCATAAAGAGGAACCGGTCACGTTAAAGAGAAGCAAAGAAAAGGACTATAATGTCGAAGAAGCGGTTCGTTCTAGCATCACCACTCAACTTAAGCAGTATAATTCTATGCTTGTTAAAGACTTTTTAACGCTTACAGATAAAGATACCAAAGCAGAGCGGAAGTTTAAATTGTTCTATGATCAGGATAAGAATATAATCCGCTTACAGGATGTTAAGACTAAAAAGTTTTATGAGTCTACGCACTTTGAGGGAGGTTCACCTTCCATGTAACTAAACGGCGGTTGGAGAATATAATTCTCAAGCCATTTGGAAACCTAATCATGATCAGTAGCTTAAAATGTTGAAGAGAATCATTTATGTCAACTTGTTAATTATCGCAACTACTAGTCTGCAGGTGATTTGGGCATCTCCGGATGGTTTGTCGGTGGTAGATTTAAGCTCTTCTCCAATCGATTATATCGAATGGTTGTGTCTTTGGCCAATGCTGGTCATTACGGCGCTCCTGTTCGTTCTTAAGCGGCTTAGCATAAGGAATACCTGCCAGATCATAACCGTGTCTTTATTGATGACCGGGTATTGGATCCTGATCAATTATGCTGAGTTTAAAGACCGGGTTGCCGGATGGAGCACTTTCTCATCTGCAGAGGTTTGGTATTATGTGTTCGTTACCACAGCTTTATCGCTGGTTATTAGTCTGCTGATCTTTAGTGTAATGCTTTACATGATCATCAATAGATTGGGCAATGAGAATTCAATTCATAAACTAAATTAAATGAAGAAAATGAGCATATCTTTCCTGTTGGCTTTATTGGGCTTTCAAAGCTGTAAAACGGCGGTTGATAATGAATTGGCAGGGGTAGACCTTAGTCAATATTCAACGTTGAATGCTGATTTTTCATCAGATAATTTCGAAGTGATCTTGCTGTCGGAAGTTTTGAACTATGGCATTCCCCATCCCATACGTCTGTTCTACAGTGTGAACAAGCAAGTGATATTGGAAGAAAGCAGGGATGAAAATTCGGGACAATTTGGTTATCACTATTTCAAGTTAGATGAAAATGCCAAAGTGGTCGACAGCATTTATGTGCCCCTGGCGGGTGGCCATCGTACGGGCTTTATCAACGAGTATATGGTTCATACAAATTCTAATGGAGATTCTGATTATACAACATGGCCTTTAGATGGAGATAAAACACCAAAAAAGATAGCGGTAGTGAATGGGGATTTAAGTTGGCCAGATGCGAAAGTGGCGCAGCAAGAAGATGAGCTGATCCAAAAATCCGACTATTACTTTTACGACGTGAATTATCAACCCGTTACAGATGGTGAGGGTTGGAGTTTACAAAAACTCTTTTATTGTTTAGCTGGCAAATGGCAGGTGTTGTACCGGCGGTTTGATGAAACCATTCATTTGGATGAACGGGACAAACTGAACCGTTACCGGCAGAATTTTTTCTTAAGCTCTGATGATGAAATGCCGAATGCCATCCAAAACTTTAGCCTGAAGGGCTATCAGAAAGAGGAAAAGCTAAAGTACGACCATTCTATTGGCGGCGGGTCGCAGAGTTTTTCTGTAAAAGGCTGGATAGGTACAGGTTATTTTGATATCCCTTTACTGGATGATACGCTGAAAGTGAAGAGACCGAACCTGATTGTTGAAGAAGGTACACCAGGCAATCCGCAGAAACGCTACTATCTGAGCAATGGTAAGGACCAATCGGTCTCGCCATTCCATCTTAATATTTTTACAGATCCAGGTTTAACGTTTGCACTGTATTCTACGGGTAAATACCGGGTTTACGCGATCAGGAAAAAACAAAGTAAGTAGTAATGCAGTTTAGAATGAACAACAGGTTAAAAATAGGGCTCATTCTTTTACTGGTAAGCTGGTTATTTATGGGTGTTAAGGTTGATGATGAATTTGGTGATCGCAGTGTGTTCTTAAAATACAGGCCAAGTTTTCAGGTTTGGTTTAAGTCGCCCTTAGGGATGCAGGATCTGCCGAAAGATTACCCTCCGGAACTAAAAGCAGAAGAGGAAACCTATGATGAATTTGTCAACGGAAAACATTGGAGCGATCATTATATGTTAGATGCAGGGATCTGTGGCATTTTGATTTTAGGAACTTCATTTTTCATGATCACAGGAATAAAAAGGCAATTCAAGTACAAATAAGCTGTTCAGAAATGAATAAATAAGTTCAGATACAAGGAAATTAAAGATTAACACATGGAAAATATAAGTCAGCCTGCAAAGGCTTTTACCAATATAAGAAAGGCATTTCTGATCGCAGGAATCATTACGCTGGCCATCAGTGTTGCTGTAATTTTCCCAATAGAAAGCAGTAAGACTTATTTTCTGGAAGAATTGCCCTATACTTTTTTAACGCTGGCCATAGCACTATTGTTGGGTATGTTTGGACTATTGGGGAATAACTTCTTTAAAGGACTTTTACTCCTTTTTGTGAGTTCAATAGTTGGTTTCATCTTGTTTTACTTCGCTTTTCCTGTCATTCGTGGAAGCGCGTTCATCTCAATTTGGTTAGGAATCCCATCGGGGATCATTGCTGCCTTGGTTTTCATGGTCGCCAATTATTACTTTTTAAGGGCTGCTAAAAGTTACAGATTGCTCAAACAGATTATTGTTTATTCGATCATATTATTAATTGTTGCAATTCTATTCGGCTATGGCGGTGATTGGATTTACGACATCACCGAGTATTTTAAACGGGACGATTAAGCTGTTTTTAGCAATCATTCAGACAGTAGAAATCATTCAGACAATAGCAATCATTTTAGACAAGAACAACAACCAGACAATAGCAACAAGCCCAACAATCGCGTTAACCTATGAAAAGATCCCTTTTAATTTTACTCTGCACAATCACCAGTCAACTGTTCGCGCAAAATAACAACCCTGTCATTCCGAAGTCTGGTTCAACCCTAAACTCATTCATTCCAAAGGGATGGAAGATAATCTTGCAAAGTAGCAAAGGAGATTTGAACAAAGATGGTATAGCAGATCAGGCGATCGTAATTGAAAATACAGACACGGCTAATTTCCTGAAAAATGAAGGTTTCGGTGCAAAGAAGTTAAACCTAAACCCCAGAATCTTGCTGGTGCTTTTTAAATCAAACTCAGGAGGTTATCACCTAGCCGCTAAAAACAAAAACTTTATCCCCTCAGAAAATGATGAGGAGACCACCTGTCTTTCCGATCCATTGCTTGGGGAGGGTGGTATAACCATCGAAAAGGGATTACTGAAAATTCAATATCAATACTTTTTAAGCTGCGGTTCGTGGTATGTCACCAACACCGATTATACTTTTCGTTTTCAAAACCAGAAGTTTGAATGGATTGGGTATGATGAATATAGCCTGCACAGATCAAGCGGGCAACAATCCATAACAAGCATCAACTTTTCCACTAAAAGAAGAAGTGAAACTACTGGTGGGAACGAGTTTAATGACAAGGACAATAAACCTAAAACCATTTGGAAGAAGGTTAACATCAGTAAACTTCTCAATTTAGAAACCCTAACTAAAGAAGTGATAGATCAAATTTTATAGAAATAGACATGACCTATCCATCAACAGTTAAGATAGCGGGGAATAAATATCTTTATTTACCGGGCTCAGGTTTGTATCAAATATTATATTGATGAAGTCTACAATAATCGTTGTGATGCTCATCATCAGCATGAATTCATTTGCGCAGGATGAGTACCCAATTATTCCAAAGACTGGCCCAAGCATGGAATCTTTTATCCCAAAGGGATGGAAGGTCATCATGCAACGAGCAGGAGATCTAAATAAGGATGGTTTGGCGGATGAGGCTATGGTGATCCAAAACACAGACCTGAAGAATATCATTGCCAATGAAGAAGGCAGGATGGGAGGGGATACGCTGGACATTAATCCACGGATGTTGATCGTTCTCTTCAAAACTTCAGGAGGAAGCTATGCTTTGGCAGCAAAGAATGTCGCTTTTATCCCTGAGCAGAACGATAACGAAAGACCTTGCCTGCTTGATCCATTATTGGAAAGTGATGGCATCACGATAAATAAAGGGCTGCTTAAAATCCAATACAAAGATTTTTACAGTTGCGGAGCCTGGGAAGTATACGTTGCTGATTATACGTTTCGGTATCAAAATCAGAAATTCGAGCTTATAGGTTATGATGATTACAGTATGCATCGTGCCAGTGGCGAAGAATTCTCATCGAGCACGAATTTCTCTACTTTTAAACAAAAGAGCATCAGCGGAGGCAATGTGTTTTCTGAAGAGAAAAACAAACCTAAAAAAGTGTGGAAGAGAATAAAGCCAGTCAAGTTGCTTGATTTGGAGCGTTTAACGGAAGATGTTTTGAATGCTTTTTTGGTTGAAATTTGGAAATAAGGGAATAGTTGAAGGATTAGATAGATAAATAATTCCTGATAAGGATGAAAGTGTCCTGTTTAGCGAGTTTTAAACCGGTTCAAAAAATCAATATAAAGCGGCACGCTTCGTTCAATCAATTCTTCGGTTGAATTGAATTCCAAGCCATAATAAGCGAAAAATGGCTGATAATCTGCTTTGATGTACTCAAATGATAATTCAAAGGGACGTAACAGTTCGTCCACAGTATACTTATACTTTTCGCCATGAGCATATTCATGTTCATCAATACCAACTGATACAGCAAGCGCAATTTTCTTTCCGGCTAATTTGAAACCGCTTTTGCTGCCATAAGCCCAACCATGTATTAAAACATCATCCAGCCACTTTTTTAAAAGCGAGGGGCAGTTAAACCAGTAGAACGGAAATTGGAATATAATTTTATCAAATTGGTCAACCAATTTTTGCTCGGCCAATACATCAATTTTTTCGTCGGGATAAACTTCGTAGAGTTGATGTATAACATAGTCATTAGGGAACTTTTTCAGTTCCTTAACCCATCTTTTATTTACAGCTGAGTTTTCAATATTAGGATGTGTAACTATAACCAGTGTTTTCATAATAAAATAAGATTATTTGGTTCAAAACTAACCATCTTATTTAAATTTGGTAGGTTAGTAAATGACTTTTCCCATCAATACTTATGAAAGCAGGTAAAAATCAATAACTGTTAAAATTGGGCGCTGAGCGACGGTTATTTTTGCAGGATCTGACGTTTAACGCGGCTTAGGGTGTCTTTATTGATCCCGAGGTATGAGGCGATGACATGCTGTGGGAAACGCTCTAAAAGTTCAGGATAACAGGCGATAAAATCAGTATAGCGTTTTTCTGCGGTAGCACTTATAGATGAAGTAAGCCTTCTTTGATTGGCGATATTATTTCTCTCGTCAAGCTTATGTATCATTGCACAAAAGGCTGGGCTGTTCTTTATGAGTTCGAGTGTATTATCCCTGTTGATCAAAAGCATCTCGCAATCTTCCCAGGCATCGATATTGTACATACTTGGAGAAAGCATTGCCCAGCTCTCACGGTCTCCCATCCACCAGCCTTCCACACCCAACCTCACAATATGTTCAGTACCCTTATCATCTACCGAATATTGTCGCATGGCACCTTTTACAACGAACGCAAAATATTTGGACTGGTCACTGCCTGCAGCAAATATTGCCTTTTTCTCAATTTAGAAGGAATGAAAGCTTGTTTTAGTAGTGCCTTTTCGTCTTCTGAAAGCGGGTCAGAACTAAATTTTTGCAGATAGTCAAAAAAAGCTTTATACATCATAACCCCGAAATCTCTACAATATTAATATGTTATTAAATAATAATTGTTTATTAAACAAATATATGATTTATTAAGCATTCAACCAGCGTATGCCATTGACTAAATTCCTGGAGAAAGGGGCCACCAGTAGACATTTGTCTACTTTATTTTTCGACTTATATCATCTTTCTCTTCTCACCGGTTAAGGAACTTTGCTTATGTCAATCAAGGAACAAAGTATCATGTATACAAGACCGGGAAGATTCGCGGATAGATCAGCCTGAAATTGACACTAGCACTTTCATTTTAATAATAATCATATAAAATCAACAACATGTCAAAAATTACAAAAACAGGCCTTGAAGCCCTTCTGCGTCCAGAGGACAGTATCTTAGTATTAATCGATCATCAGCCTTTCCAGTTCGCAAATCTAAATAGCCACGAGCCTACAATGATCATCAACGCTGTAACGGGACTTGCTAAAGCGGCGAAAATCTTCAACGTTCCAACCATCCTGACAACAGTTATAGAAGAACGCGGTGGTTTGATCATCAAATAATTACAGGAAGTATATCCTGAGCAAAAGCCCATCAACCGTACCTTCATCAATACCTGGCAGGACCTTAATGTTACCGATATTGTTGCAAAAAGCGGCCGCAAACAACTGATCCTGGCTGGCTTGTGGACAGAGGTGTGTGTAGCCATGCCAGCAATTCAGGCCGTAGGTGAAGGTTATGATGTATTTGTAGTTACTGATGCCTGCGGTGCGGTATCAAAAGAAGCACACGATATGGCTGTACGCCGTATGGTAGACGCAGGTGTAACACCGATCAATTGGATGGCCGTTGCCTCTGAATGGCAGCGCGACTGGGCGCGTACTGAAACAGCAGGTCAATTGGCCGGTCTGCTTATGGACCATGCCGGCGCAAGCGGAGTAGCATTTGCATGGGAACTGCAGCTTTTAGCTACCCGGGTACCTTCAAACGACTAAATGTTATCATCAAGCAACACCTTGAAACATCAGGGTGTTGCTTGATTTATCCAATCACGACCACAATACCTAAAACTGAAAAATGAGTAGCGAAGAAGCCCGGATAATGGAAGATGATCCAGCCACCTGCTGCCACCGGAATGGATATCGCCCATTTCGAAAATGGCAAGATCAAGTCGCTCTAAGTCTTCCTTGATAGTTGAAAAAATACAGACGAGATCAGAGCCAATAATATTAATATGAAGCGCACAAAATATATAACCTATAAAGATGACGAATAAAGAAATTGTAATAAAGGCAATGAAAGCGTTTTTTGTTGATCGCGATATCCATGCGATCGAACGCTACTGGCACGAATCATATGTACAGCACAATCCATCGATGATCAACGGCCATCAGGGATTAAAAGATATCCTGCAGCATATTGAACCGGGCTTCAAATGGGTTCCGGGCATTTTCATAGAATCAAATGACATCGTATTGGCGCATAGCCAGGTGCATGGCTGGGGCCCGGTGCCGTTGATCGTAGTAGATATCTTCAGGTTCGAAAATGGGAAAATATCAGAACACTGGGACGTTGTTCAGGAAGAGGTGCCTGCCATAAAAACCGCGAGCGGAAACCCGATGACCTCATTCAATTTAATCAATTCGGCAAATGAAAAATAATTTAACAGGTGGCAGATTTCTGGCAGACCTCGGAGCATTCAAATCTGAACTTTTTTTCGAGTCGGATGATTCACTGATCTTCACGATCTTGGAAGGCGGCGGACCAGCAGAAATAGGTCATTCGGAGAAAGTGCAGATCGCGGTCACCGAGGTACGACCGCAAGTCTACGTGGTCGCATGGAAGGAGGCCACAGGTGCGACCGTAACACATATTGAAGACCATGAAAATGGGATTCTTTATAGTAACGCGACATTGCCGGACGGCAGCTTTTATACCATGAAGGGAACCATACGCCCTATACAACAAACTCCTATCCGCATCGGTTACAGTTTGTCGCTTTCCGGGCCGGTGGCAGAGAATACAAAGTCGGCCAGGCTTGCCCATCAGCTTTGGGAAGAGGACATCAATAGTAAAGGTGGATTATTAGGACGAAAGGTTCAACTCATTTGTATCGATGATTGTGGCGATGCATCCCAGGTATATGGAATATACAAACGGCTTTTGGATGAAGAAAAAGTAGACCTCTTAATAGGCGGCTACGGTACCAACACCCTCAAAGCTTCCTTACCCCTTGTTATAGAACGGAACCGCATTTTGATCGGTCTGATGGGGTTAGGTGTAAATGGAAGCCTGAAATATCAGAACTATTTCGCAATGATCCCTACCGGGCCAAGTCCGAATGCTGCGCTTACGGAAGGGTTTTTTGAGTTGGCGGCCACGCAGCATCCGAAACCGTTAACGGTCGCAGTACTTACACTTGATGCGGAGTTTTCACGTAATCCGGTAATAGGTGCAAGGGAAAACGCGGCAAAGTACGGTATGCGCATAATACATGAGCAAACCTATTCGCTGGCAACAACCGATTTTGAGCCGATCATCAATCAGCTCAAAGAAATAAATGCCGATATCCTGTTCCTTTGCTCTTATCTGGAAGATTCAAAAGGCCTGATCCGCGCGATACATAACAGTGACTACCGGCCAAAAATGGTTGGCGGTGCCATGATCGGGCCACAAAGTGCTGCAGTTAAAACCGAGCTCGGTCCGCTTTTAAACGGCTTCGTTAATTATGAGTACTGGATGCCCGTTCCCAAAATGAATTTTCCAGGTGTGACAGAAGTACTTCAAAAATACCAGAAACGTGCCCGAGAAGAAAAAGTAGATGAATTGGGATTTTATGTTGTGCCATTAGCCTATGCCCAGATGCAGGTTTTGGAGCAGGCTGTACAGGCGACCGGAAGCCTTGATGATACCTTACTTTCTCAATACTGCCGGAACAATTCATTCGAGACTGTAATGGGAACGATAAGCTTCGGTGAAGGTGGTGAATGGGTTGAACCCAGGGTGGTTCAGGTGCAGTTTCAACACGTACCCAACGGAGACATCGACACCTTCAAGGACAGCAAGGTGCAAATCGTCGTCTCACCGGAAGCCTATGCATCAGGCAAACTGATCTACCCTTATGATCCTTCAAAATAGTGGGATAATTAAGATCCCTTTATATTACAATAACAAAACTTTAAACCATTTCACGATCAATTTAACATGAAGAAGAAAAGCAGTTTTTCAACCCAGGGTCAAAGGGCAGATATTGGCGACCTTGTAATATATCGAATCCTGGCCAATAGGTACGCGGATGCGGTCGGACCGTTCGTTTTTTTAGACCATATTGTTCCGAAGATCCAAACCTCAGTTAATAAACGTGGAACCGGCGCGCATCCGCATAGAGGAATAGCTACGTTAAGCTATATTCTGAATGGCGAAGATGAACATTTCGACAGTGCCGGAAACTATGCAATGGTCCATTCCGGGGGAGTTCAATGGATGAATGCCGGTAACGGGATCATTCACGATGAAACGTTAAATTATGATTCCAGAACTGATTCCAGGCTCACCCACGCATTTCAATTCTGGATCAATCTGCCATCAAAGATCAAAGCCGAAAAACCGGCATACTTAGCCATTGAAGGAAATGAAGTTCCTGTTAAAACCTTGCCGGATGGAAGCGGATGGATCAAGGTGATCGTTGGCTCATTCGAAGATCTAAGTTCTGCCATCCCGAATTATTCAGAACAATTTCTTTACCACATCCACCTGGAGCCGGGTGCCAGTTTCACAACTAGTTTTGTGGATGAAATTGAAGTTGCCGCCTATTTGCCTGCACTGCCGGCCTTGATAAATGATGAAAATTTTGAAGCAGGTAATTTCATAGAATTTGACAGAAAGGCGGGAGAGATCGAATTGAAAAATGAAGGACAGGAACCATGCGATATATTGTTGTTTGGCGGAGCTTCTTACCAGGAACCCATTGTCGCTGAAGGCCCTTTTGTCATGAACTCTAAGCTGGAGATAGCAAATGCATATAAGGATTTTTATAATGGTGAGTATGGCAATATAGATTACGAAGCTCAACGAGCTAAAGCATAATCTGCTGGATCGGCCACAAAAATAGCAAAACACAGGTCTGCATCAAAGCAGACCCTCTTGTATCGCCTGGTAAACTGTCCTGATCACCGGCTGAAAGCCGAGACTCCTTGCAAGCGAGCTATCGGAATGCAGATACCATGGATTAATCAATGGCTCTGACGACGACTCCATCGCATTACCTGCGAGCTTCAGCAACTCGTACAGTGTTGTTGGAGCTTCGTCAGCTATATTTACCGTGCTGTTGTCCATTATGCCATCTAACGCCATCTGGACAGCGGTGTAGATGTCGCGGTGATGGATCGTACTCATTCTCATGGCTGGATGAAACTTTGCAGCTATAACATGCTGCGGTAATGCTTCCAAATGTCCGTCTCCATCACCGTATACAAAAGGGAATCGCAATATCGACCAGTTAAGCTCGCTCTCCCGCAGTTCATTTTCCGCAGCAACCTTACTGGCCGGGTAGGCGTGTTGAGGTGCAACTTCATCCTCCTCACGCCCTGGATACGGGTTATCGATGTTGTAAACATGGCTCGTACTGGCAAAGATGAAACGCGATTGTGGCGCATGTATTTTCGCTGCAGCAATAAGATTACGGGTACCTTCCAGATTACTCTTCCAGATCAGGTCAGTATCGGGCGACCGGAATACTGCTGCCAAATGAATAATCGCTGAAACGCCTTTTACTGCATCGGCCAGTGATGCCGGTTCGAACAGATCGCCTTCTACAGAGATCGCTCCGGCCGGAACTTGTTTTTTGCCGCGCACTAGTACGCGACATTCAAAACCGGCATTAATAAGTCGTGGTAACAGGCGTGTGCCAACCAGGCCATTCCCGCCAGTTACTAAGATTGTTCCTAATAGTTCTTTCATTTTTTGAGATTTATTGAAAACAAAGCTCGGAAAGGTGACTCGGAACAACCCGGACAAATAAAATTAATTACCTGACAAATCCTTAGAAAATTGGGCTATCGTTTGCCCGGTGACCTTTTTAAAAAGGCGGGAAAAGTAATCCGGGTCATTAAAACCAAGGCCGTAAGCCAGTTCCTTGATTGATAAACTTTCAGCATGGTAAATCCGTCGCCTTGCCTCCAGGATCAGCCGGTTGATGATGAACTTTTTAGGTGAAAGCCCGGAATAGCGTTTGACGATCTGATATAGCCCATTGGTGTTAACACCCAATTGTTGGGCAATGCTGTCTATGCTTAGGTGGTTCATCAGGCTATGTTCTACCAGAGCCTTAAAAGCTACAAATTTTGAAAGATTACCTTCTGCAGGATTATGCTCCGCTTTGAAATAAGCCGTATTGATCTCGGTAAGTAAACTGTTAAGATGTGCCAGGATCAGTTCAGGTTCGGTATGCCAGTGCTTTAAAAGATCAAGCAGGATGGCGAAGATGGCTTTCACCCGTAGCGCTGCTGATGGCTCAAAACTCATTTTCGGATGATTTAGCGGATCTATCAAAAAAGGATATTGTTTCGGTAGCAGGGACAAACAGCTTTCATCAAAGCCAAGTTTCACAAAATTAGCACATTGCCCCATTACTGGCTGACTATGGATCTGGTGTGGCATGACAAAGATCAGATCGTAGTTGTCCGCTTCATACTGTTGCAAATCTATATCGTGCCAGCTGCGGCCATCCAGCATAAATAAGAAAAGATAATATGGTGTGTATTTCGGAATAGCGTAGCCGGCTGCCTCTTCCGTAGATAGGTGACCGAACTCCGGCGATACGATCCTGATCGGTAGCTTGTCATTTTGCCTGAGTTTGTAAAGGAAGGATGCTGTGTTCTGCATAATCAAATTTACAAAAATAATTTTACTACTTAATATCTTCAATAGCAGCAAAATCGTGATCAAAACAACAGTTACAATGGCAGGTAAAAGCTATATATATTTACCGAATTCAAGTTTATATCAAATACTGTAATGACGAAGCCAAAGCCAAAGCGTAAAGATTAACTTCCTCTACATCAATATAAATATTGTTATATGCTTCGAGGTTGATTATTCATAATCGTCTTTTATATAGAGACGATTTTATATAAATTATTTGCTTTTGCTACGTTTGACTGAGTGAGAGGATTTTAACCTTTTTCTAGTTCAATTTTGGATTGAATTTTTGCTCAGTCATAAAAAAGATTTCAGGATGAAAGCTTATATTACAGTTCATGGTAGATAGGATAGAAGAGATTAGAAGACTTATGGCTATAGTTAATGTACAAGCTTTCCAGGTAAAAGACATTATTTCAATGCCTTATAAAAATTAAATATTTATATTTTATTCTGACAAATGCGGAAGAACCCTTCTTATTACTTATTCAAAATCTTTTTGGTTACAAATTCATTAAAAAAGAAATCCCTGTAAATATTGCCAATGGGTATTTCATTTTTTCCTATATACACAGTATTGTTATCTACAGAATCTATTTTGTTTACATTTATGATGTACGATTTGCTGACTCTGACAAATAAACTTTTCGGTAGCAAATCATGAATAGTTTTAATATTCATTAGAGTAACCACTTTTTGATTTTCTATGTAAATGATAACATAATCTTTTAACCCTTCAATAAAAAGTATATCACTAAAATGCACTTTGAACATCCTGCGGTCTGCTCTTACAAAAATATAATCATCGGTTATGTTTTCTATATTGCTGTTTGTGTCATGAGTATGGAATAATTTACAATACGTTTGCGCTTTTTCAACAGATTTTTGAAAGCGTTCTAATTTTACAGGTTTGATCAAATAGTCAATAGCGTCGACTTCATAACTCTCAGAAGCAAATTCATGAAAAGCGGTAGTAAACACCACTAAAGTTTTTTTAGGGATAGTTCTGGCAAATTCAATTCCATTCACTCCTGGCATTTGAATATCAAGAAATACTAAATCAACAGCATTGTTTGCCAGAAATTCTCTAGTAGCATCTGCTCCATTAAATGAAGCTATAGATTCTAGATTTTCTGTCTCATTAACGAGTTTTTGGATTGCTTTTCTTGCTAAAGGCTCATCATCTACTATTATACAATTCATTTTTATAATTTTAAAGTTAAGGTAACGCAGTACGTTTCCGAATTGTCTTCTATTTTCAAATCATGTGAAGAAGGAAACAGGAGTTCTAATCTTCTTTTAATATTGGACAGACCTAATCCCCCGGATTTGCTAACCGCTCTTACAGCGGGTTTTGAGTTTATGCATTTGAAGAAAAGCTCAGTATGGCGAACATCGAAAAACAAATTTACATAAGATAATTTCGCTGAGTCATTATTGTGTTTTACAGCATTTTCGACAAATGAGATAAATAATAAGGGAGGAACCTGAATGCCACTCAATTCACCTTCTTTGGATATTATAAAATTGAAATTATCCCGCCTAACTTTTTCGAGGTTTAAAAAATCCTCTAAAAAATGGATTTCTGAAGTTAATAAAACTTTATCTCTCGAACTATCATAAAGCTGATAACGAAGTAGATCACTTAGTTTCATCAAAACCTGCGAAGCTTTTTTAGGATCATCGTCAATTAAAACATTAGCATTGTTGAGCATATTAAAAAGGAAATGCGGATTGATCTGATTCTTGAGCTGTTCAAGTTCAGCATTAGTTTTTGCCAGTTCCAGATCATAAATCAGTTGAGCATCAGATATCCATTGCTGGAACAATTTAACTGCTGCCGATGCAATAATCAGCATCATGATCATAAAGGAAAAAGTGAAAAAGTTAATACTGTCATCCTGGTAAGGCAGTGAATCAGGCTTAAAATAACAAGCAAAAAATTCATGAATGTAGAACGAAAGAATCATGCTTGAAAGCACAAAAAGACCATAACTTAGATATTGTTTTCTAAACAAAAATTTAGGCACAAAAAAATACATATTACTGTAGGCCAATAAAATTATTTGAAAAAAAATAACGATTCGATTATAGGTTTCAAAAGGTTCTACATAGTCCGGCGGACTGTAATACAAGACAACAATACAAAATGCGATAAGTAACAAATGACGTTGAAACCGGTATTTTTCTGAAATGATCAACTCAAGCATCCAATTGGCATCCATAGTTTTTCTGTGTAAAGTTTTATTCATAAGCCTATTTTAGATTCGAGCAAATGTAGCAACCTGCAAAGTATGTATATATATAAAGTATGTATACATATAATATACAAAAGCACAGAAATTATATACCAAAATTGATTTAGAAATGGTAAACCTTTTCTAAGAATTAAATAATATCATATAAGTTAGAAAAAAGATATTTCAATTCATGAAAAAACGGTTTGGCCATCTGTGATTTCAATTAGGAACTTTTTGTTTTAAAATCCGACTTCTTTCGCTGAAATCTTAGTGTGCACTTATTTTACTATATGCAAAAGCTGCTTTAATATATTAAGTAAAGCATTTTGTATATATAAAATATGCGGGTTCAGCAAAAATATACTTTAGCCAATAATTGTAACATTTAACTCAAAACATTAATAAATGAAAAGTAGAATCCTATCCTTGCTAGTACTCTTTTTTGCTTTTGCAGGCCATGCATATTCGCAGGAAAAAGTTACCCTTAGCGGCGCAATATCTAATAAATCCAATACCGAAACATTGATTGGGGTGACTATTTATATTCCAGAAGCGAAAGTAAGCATTACTACCAATTCTTATGGATTTTATACCACCACAGTGCCTAAAGGAACTTACACCATTATCATAAGTCACGTAGGTTTTGATAATATAGAAGAAACTATCACGCTGAGCGAAAATACAAAAAGGAACTTTGTGATGATAGAAAACAGTAAAACATTGGGTGAAGTTGTAATTAAAACCAATACAACAAAAGCAAACATCCGAAAACCTGAAATGAGTACTAATAAACTGTCCATTGCCACAATAAAAAAGATGCCGGCCATTCTGGGGGAAGTGGATGTCTTAAAATCTATCTTACAGCTTCCCGGGGTTACCAATGCTCAGGAAGGTGCATCGGGATTTAATGTCAGGGGAGGTTCCGTTGATGGAAATCTCGTGTTGCTTGATGAAGCCGTTGTTTATAACACCTCGCATTTATTCGGATTCTTTTCTGTTTTTAATTCAGATGTGATCAAAGATCTAAAACTGTACAAAGGAGGTATTCCCGCTAATTTCGGAGGACGTATATCATCAGTACTGGACATTTATCAAAAAGAAGGAAACAACAAGGAGTTTCATGTTAATGGGGGCATCGGGTTAGTCTCCAGCCGGTTACTTGTTGAAGGGCCAATTGTTAAAGACAAAAGCTCTTTCGTGGTTGCGGGAAGAGGATCATACGCACATCTTTTTTTGAAGATGGCAAATGAACCAAATTCAGCCTATTTCTATGATTTGAACACCAAGTTCAATTACAAATTCAATGATAAAAACAATGTTTTTGTATCGGGATACTTTGGTAACGACAACCTGAATTTTAATAACAGTTTTATAAACACCTACGGTAACAAACTTTTTAACCTCAGGTGGAACCATGTATTCTCAGACAAGATTTTCTCTAATGTATCTTCCATCTATAGTGATTATGACTACCAGATCAAAGTAAAATCCGCTGGTCTTGACTGGAAAGCAGAGGTTAAAAATTACAATTTTAAATATGATTTTAAACATTATGTTTCAAATAACCTAACTTTAAATTATGGTATAAATTCAATTTACTACGACTTTAATCCCGGAACAATCAGGCCTTTTGGAGAAAGTTCAGGCGTAAATCCGGACCAGTTGGCTAGAAAATATGCTTTTGAAAATGCCGCCTATATTGGTGCTGACCAAAACTTTTCTGATAAATTATCACTGAATTATGGACTTCGCTACAGTAATTTTCAAAGATTAGGCGCGCAGGAAGTGTACACCTATGCTAATAATCAACCAGTTGTCTACAATAAGGAACTTCATATTTATGAAGAGACCAAGCCAACAGGAACAATAAACTATTTGAAAAATAAAAAGATAGCAAGTTTTGACAACCTGGAACCAAGACTTGCCATAGCTTATTCGCTAAACAATGACCAATCCATTAAGGCTAGTTATAATAGAATGAGCCAATATGTTCATCTCATTTCAAATACTGCTTCTGCAAGCCCACTTGATATATGGGCACCTTCTGACCAATACCTTAAGCCAGAAATTTTAGATCAGGTAGCACTGGGCTACTTTCACAATTTTAAAGACGATAAGTATTCTTTGGAAGCTGAAACATTCTACAAGAAAGTAAAGAATAAAGCAGATTATATTGACGGCGCAGATTTACTTGGAATCGATGCTGTAGAAAGCGTGCTTTTAAATGGAGAAGGAAGAGCGTATGGTCTGGAAATGATGCTCAAAAAAAATACAGGAAAGCTGACAGGCTGGGTTTCCTATACGCTTTCTAAAGCACAACAAAGGACACCGGGCAGAAATGCAGATGAACCGGGTATAAATAACGGAGATTGGTACAGGGCAAATTATGACAAATTACATAATTTATCTGTTACTGGCGCTTATGCTATAAGTCCGAAATGGTCATTTGGGGCTATTTTGACCTTCCAGAGCGGTAAAGCAGCAACATTTCCTAACGGAAAATACCAATATCAGGGCGTTAATGTTGCGAGTTACGGAGTAAGAAATGAAAATTCTTTAGCCGCATACCACCGTATAGATGTATCTGCAGCTTATACGCCTAAACCCGATAAGAAAAAAGGATGGCAGGGTGAATGGAATTTCAGTATCTACAATCTTTATAACAGAAACAATGCAGCATCGTACTCTTTTAGACAGAATGAAGATACGGGAACAAGTGAGACAAGAAGAGTATCCATTTTTGGTATTGTCCCTAGTGTCACTTACAACGTAAAATTTTAAAAGCAACTCACTATATATAAAAAGACAAAATGAAACTACTACCAAAAATTATAATTATATCCGTTGCACTGTTTGTGACAGGATGCGAAAAAGCTATTGATGTGCCTCTTAAGACAGCATCGCCAAGATTGGTTATAGATGCATCTATAGATTGGGTTAAAAATACAGCTGGCAATGAACAAAAGATCGTATTGTCGACAACAACAGGTTATTACAGTTCCGAATTCCCGAGCGTTTCAGGAGCAGTAGTTACTGTAACAAATGCATCAAATGCGGTTTTTAATTTTGTTGAAACTCCGGGAACGGGGCAATATGTTTGTCACAATTTCCTTCCTGTTATCGGCCAGACTTATAACTTAAAAATTGTTTTAAACGGAGAAACCTATACTGCATCAGAAACATTTACTCCTGTCCCAAAAATTGAAGATAATATTGATCAGAACGACAAAGGAGGTGACGTCGGCGATGAAATTGAAATAACATTTTACTATAAGGATAATGCAAGTCAGGCAAATGCTTATCTAAACAATATTACCCAGCCGCACTCGCCGTTCCCCGAGCTTGAAGTTGAAGATGATGAACACACGAATGGTAAATTGATGCAGGAGTCCTTTTCGCACGAAAAGTTAAAAGCTGGGGACCAGGTAGACTTTAAACTGTATGGAATTTCAAAAAGCTATTACAATTACATGTTCAAATTAATATTGGCTACTGGCAATGATGGCAACCCTTTCCCTACAACACCAAGTGCAGTTCGCGGTAATATTATCAATCAAACCAATAGCAATAATTACGCTTTTGGCTATTTCAGGCTGGCAGAAATGGATACTAAAAGCTATAGGATTAAGTAATTAAGCGTTGTGCCTATAGTAAAAATCGGAATTATTCTTTCCATGAAAAGTTCGGTTATTCAATAATCTTGAAGCAATGCTATAAAGCATATAGAAACAACATTTTTCGTGTGTAATTGATAAAATAAATGAATAAAATAATAATGGTGCTTTTTCTATTTCTATCTGTTTTAAAGGTTAACGGACAAAACGCTTCAATTGACTCAACCAAAAACCGTGAAAATATTCAATTCAAATATAAATCGCTCATAATTCCAACTGTTTTAATCGGATATGGAGTTGTTGGTCTTATGAGCCCTACTTTAAAAGATATAAATAACAGTGTTAAAAATGAATTTAGGGAGCATGATGATAAGAAAGTAAGCCTAGATGATTATACTCAATATAGTCCGTTTTTATCTGTATATGCCTTAAATGCATTAGGTATACATGGAAAAAATAATTTTAAAGATAGAACCATTGTTTTGGCAACGGCATATCTTATTATGGGTGGCTCTGTAAACATCATAAAAAAAACTTCAAAAGTTACCAGACCAGATGGCTCAGACACAAGGTCGTTTCCTTCGGGGCATACCGCCACGGCTTTTATGGGCGCCGAATTTTTACATCAAGAATATAAAGATATATCGGATTGGTATGGTATTACCGGCTATGTAGTTGCTGCTGGCACAGGTCTTTTTAGAATGTCCAACGAAAAGCACTGGCTTACTGATGTTGCCACAGGTGCTGGAATCGGAATTTTAAGTACCAAAATTGCTTATTGGGTTCAGCCATTAATTAAAAAAACAATTTTTAAAGAAAAATATAAAAGAAATGGGATTGTTATGCCTTTTTATAATGGAAGAGAATATGGACTGGGATTATCAGTGACATTCTGAAAAGAAAAAGCTACACACAAATGGTAGCGGCCTAACAAGTATCTTCAAGATAATGAGACGCGAGCCTATTTTCTGAGATATAGTAATATTTTCTTACCTATTCCTATCTCCCAACCCCATTTAATTTAAATATCAATTATCTTTTTTATGAAAATAGATCATATATTTGCTGCATAAAAGTTTTTGGTCTATTTTTTTGAAATTTCAGAGAAAAAATAGTTAAAAGGGAATCAGGTGTAAATCCTGAACAGACCCGCTACTGTAAGTTCTATACAAGTCTTTAAACACTACTAAAGCCACTGTTTCGATGAGAAATGGGAAGGTCGTTTAAAGATGGAACAAGTCAGGATACCTGCCAGAATCACATAGTTTAAGACTTTCGAGGAATAAAGTTGAACAACAAGAATCTGCCCCCTGTTATTTTTATAACCGGATTTTTCTTATCGTTCTTAATCATTACATCTCAGCAAGTTTTTACAATTAAATTTGTGATGTATAATAAGAAAAGAACACGTTTAATCCTCTTCCTAACCATTGTACCACTCGTGCTTCATGCTCAGGCGCGCAGAGATACTGTTTCTGCCGACAGCATAAAGACCTTAAAAAACGTAATCATCAATGCCAAACCGTTCCAGGAAGTAATCCCGGTACAAAGCCTCTCCGGTAAACAGCTCGAGAACCTGGCAAGCCACAATGTCGCCGATGCACTTCGATACTTCGCCGGAACCCAGATTAAGGATTATGGTGGTCTCGGCGGACTAAAAACAGTGGATGTGCGCAACATGGGTACCCACCATGTGGGTGTTTTTTACGATGGCATCCAGCTGGGTAATGCCCAGAACGGCGTTACAGATCTCGGTAAATATTCCCTCGATGATATGGAAGCCCTCACCATGTACAATGGACAGAAAAGTGAGATCTTCCAGTCGGCCAAAGACTTCGCATCCGCTTCCACCATCTACATGAAAACGAAACGGCCGGTATTTGAGGATCATAAGCAAACCAATTTACTGCTGCGCTATAAAACCATGTCGGTCAACTACCACGACCCCTCTTTTAGGTTGGAGCAGAAATTGGGCGACAAAGTAAGCCTGAGCCTGAGCTCAGAATACATCAGGTCCAATGGTCAATACCAGTTCAGGTATAAAAGAAACAACCAGGATGGTACAGTAGCTTATGATACCACCGCCACCAGGCAGAACAGCGACATCAAAGCATTGAGAATAGAATCAGGCCTTTATGGGAAAATAGACAAAGGCTCCTGGGATGCCAAAGTTTACTACTACGATTCAAAAAGGGGAGCCCCGGGAGCCATCGTAGAAAATAAGTTTGCAGACGGATACCGGCAGAATGATCAAAGCTTCTTTACGCAGGCTTTTTTTGTTAAGGATTTTACAGAAAAATATAAGTTCCAGGCCAGGGCAAAATATGCCTATGATGATACCCGTTACATTGCCAGGGACACCACCAGCATCCTCGGAGAAACCGTAACCGAAGGCGCACAGTCTGACGATAGCTACTACCAGCATGAAATGTATGTATCCGTAGTAAATATGTACAGCATTCTGCCGATATGGGATGTATCGCTGTCGGCAGATTTTCAGTACAATAGGCTCGATGCAACCCGGAGAGGGATCCAGACCCAGTTTTCATTTCCTCAGCGCTATACCGCCTTGTTCTCTCTGGCCAGTTCCCTCAGACTTGGGAAATTTAAGGTTTTAGGAAGTGTTTTGGGTACCCAGGTAACCGAGCAGGTACGGTATAATGCCAAAGCGCCCGATAAAACAGAATTTACACCCGCGCTCTTCATTGGCTATACGCCATTTAAACAAAATGATCTTACGTTAAGGGCATTTGCAAAGCGCATTTTCAGGATGCCTACTTTTAACGACCTCTACTACACAATGGTTGGCTCCAGTACGTTAAGACCCGAATATATGAACCAGTACGATGTTGGGTTTAACTATGCGGTACCGGTAGAAAATGGATTCTTAGACAAATTCTCTATCCAGGCAGATGCGTATTATACCCACACCAAAGATAAAATTGTAGCAGCACCGACAGGAAACCTGTTCCGCTGGATGATGACCAACATGGGACAAGTGCGCGGAAAAGGTATAGAATCAGTGATCAATATGGGTACGCACATCAGCAAATTAAACCTGGCTGCAAACCTGACCTATACCTATTCTGAAAGCAGGGATTATACCAAATTTGTAGGCTTAGAGATGTCCTCTTATGGAGATCAGATCCCGTACGCACCCTGGCACAGCGGATCGGCTATACTAAACGCCGGTTATGGATCATGGAACCTCAACTACAGCTTTATCTATGTAGGTAAGCGGTACAATGGAAATGTAAACAACATCAAGGTCAATGAAGTGCAGCCCTGGTACACGCACGATCTGTCGGCACAAAAATCCTTCACCGTAAATCATTACAGGTTAAAAGGGACCATAGAACTCAACAATGCACTGAACCAGCATTACGAGGTCATCTACAACTATCCCATGCCTGGCCGTACGTTCAAATTTATAATCAGTATGGAACTATGAAAAAGAGCTCAATAAAAATAGGGATAGGTCTGTGGATCCTCCTGGCTTTAATTTCCTGCAGGAAAGATGAAGTGATTTTTTTATCCTCCACCAAAACCGTTGCCCAGCCGGCAAGTGAAGGTAACATAGAAGGATTTTACCTGCTCAATGAAGGCAATATGGGCATGAACAGGGCCAGTATCGATGTATTCAATTACAGGACCGGTGCCTATACGACCGACATTTATTCAGAGCGTAATCCGACGGTGGTCAAAGAACTGGGCGATGTGGGCAACGACATCAAGATCTATGGCAATAAGGTGTATGCGGTCATCAACTGCTCCAATAAAGTAGAGGTAATCGATAAATGGACGGCCAAACGCATTGCTAAAATAGACATCCCGAATTGCAGATATGTCACCTTTTACAAAGGCAAAGCCTATGTAAGTTCCTATTCCGGGCCGGTAGCCATCAATCCAAATGCAGAGATCGGCTTCGTGGCCGAGATCGACACGGCAACATTAGAGATCAAACGGAAGGTTACTGTGGGGTATCAACCCGAACAAATGGTGGTAACCAACGGCAAACTGTATGTGGCAAATTCCGGCGGATATCGGGTGCCAAATTACGACCGGACAGTTTCTGTGATAGACCTGGAGAGCTTCACAGAGATTAAAAAGATAGATGTGGGCATAAACCTCTATGGAATGCAAATAGACAGCAGAGGAGACATCTACGTAAGTTCCAGGGGTGATTACTATGGTACTCCTTCTAACCTTTTTGTAATCGACAGCAAAACAGATGAAAAGAAGATGAGCCTGGACCTTCCGGTACTGGGCATGTGCCTGGTAGACGACCTGCTCTATTTCTATAGCGTAGAATGGAGCTACCTCACCAACAGCAATAAAATAGCCTACGGAATACTGGATACCAAAACCAAAAAGATCATCAGCGATAAGATCATCACCGATGGAACGGACAAGAAAATCATGATTCCCTACGGATTACAGGTGCACCCGGAAACCAAAGAGATCTATATAACCGATGCACAGAATTATGTGGTAACCGGCTATATCTACTGCTTTACGCCTGACGGGCGGTTAAAATGGAAAACTACTGCCGGGAATATTCCTGCGCATTTTGCCTTTATATATAAAAATTAAAATCATGTACGATAAATCTTTAAAACACCTTCGTTCCTTACTGCTGCTGCTCTCCGCATTGGTTCTTGTCCACTGTTCCAAAAGTGATAAAGGGCCAGAAGGCAATGCTGATGCTGAAATCAACTTGTTTACTGTTCAGCGCACCAAAATTGTTGCCGTTAGTCCGAAGGCTGGTGCAACTGCAGAAGCCACTTATAACTGGACAGTAACGAACGCGCCATCTGATAATTATGCGCTGTCCAATGCCACAGCAAAGGAAGCCCTGTTTGCCGCTACCGAAGCTGGAGACTATGAGCTGTCAGTGGTGATCAATGATAAGGGTGCATCACAAACCCAAAAAGTTAAGGTATCTGTGGCCAGAGAGGCGAAAGAATATACAACCTTCATTTCCAAAGTATTCGAGTTTAAGCCTGCTCCGGGTCAGTTTATAAACGATTTACCGTCGGCCAATGACGGTGAAACCGCTGAACGAATCTTAACAAGAGCCAATACCTATCTCGCTAAGAAGAATGGCGACCTGCTATCCCTTGGCGCATTCGGTGGTTACATAGTGTTCGGCTTTGACCATACCATTGTCAACGTAAAAGGAAAACGCGATTTCAGGGTTTCCGGCAATGCGTTTTGGGCAGATGCCAATCCAAATCCAAATGCTGAGATGCGCGGCGGCAGTAGTGAAGCAGGGGTGATCATGGTTTCTTATGACCAGAATAAAAACGGACTTCCGGATGATGAATGGTTTGAGATTGAAGGTGCCGGTCATAAAATGGCAAAGACCATTCATAATTATCAAATTACCTATTACAGACCTGATCCCAACAAGAAGCCCGTTCCGGGTGGCGGCACAGGAACCGTGCTCTTTACAGACACAGAATATATTTACTGGAAAGACAACCAGGGTAAAGATGGCTACCTGACCCAAAATAATGCCTATAACCATTCTCTGGACTACTGGCCAAAGTGGCTCAAAGACCAGCCAACCCTAACCTTTACAGGAACCAGGCTGCCGGACAATGCCATTGATGAAAGCGGAACTGGAAGCTATTTTGTTCAGTATGCGTTTTTATATGGCTATGCCGACAATGCGCCCAACACCGACGATGATTCTGCAGTTGACATCGACTGGGCAATCGATAAGAACGGAAACAGGATCCACCTTCCGGGGATAGATTTTGTGAAAGTATCCAATGGGCTTCACCAGCAGGCAGGCTGGCTAGGAGAAACCTCTACCGAAATTATGGGTGCATCCGATCTGCACCTGCTGAAAGAAAATATCCCCACCAGGTAATAATATCCACCCAATAAATATCCCGTTAAAAATTAAAATAGTTAAATCCCAATCATGAAAAAAAACTTTACCCATTTATTTTTTGCACTCGCATTCTTAGTTACCGGATGCGGCAAAGATGAGGTTACACCTGATGTTATAAATCCCAGCGACATCACCCTTCAGGAAAAATATGAAGTAGCTACCTTCAGCGTCTTAAACATCACTGCTTCTGCCAATGGCAATAACCCCGCTTACGAGTGGGTACTTACTAAAAATCCGGTTGATCAGGTTACCGATTCTGTGATCGGAAATACCAAAGACTTAAGATTTATTACCCTTTATCCTGGTACCTACGAGCTCACCCTAAATGTTTTGGCCGATCAAAAAAAGGGAAGTAAAAAAACGACCATCACCGTAATTAACGATAAAAACTATAACCCGTACATCACCAACATTTACGATTTTGACCCGGCACCGGGTATGTTTGCCAATGACCTGTTTAAAACAGGAAATTTAAAGGCTGATGTGATGAACACTGCATTGGGCAGGATCAATGAAACCAGCGTGGGCTATCCATTAGACCTGGGCGGCTTTGGAGGTTCTATTGTCGTCGGTTTTGACCATACCGTGGTTAATATTCCGGGAGAAAAAGACCTGCGGGTTTATGGTGGGGATTTGACAGATAAAACGAATCCGCCTGCACCTGGACTGATCTACGTGGCCTATGATAAAAATGACAATGCTAAGCCAGATGATGACGAGTGGTACGAAATCATTGGAAGCAGCCATGCTAAAGCCAATACGGTTAAGAATTTCAAAATTACCTACAATAAGCCTGCTACAGGAAAACCTGTTGTGGTTACCGGGCCGAATGGTTTTTTTGCAGATCTTGAGCACCTGTATTGTGAAAATAATCAGGGACAGTCTTACTACATGGCAAGACCTAAGACTAAAAAAGAATTTTACCCGACATGGGCGACTCAAAATACTATAGTCTATGAAGGAATAAAGCTAAATGTGAATTTCGAAGCTGCACGGGCGGGTCAAACTACCTTATGGAACTTCGAAGCTCCGGAATGGGGTTATGTAAATTCCGTAAATCCTGATATTGATATCGATTGGGCAGTTGACAAGAATGGAGTTAAAGCAAATCTCCCAGGCATAGATTTTATAAAAGTTGTAAACTGTGTGAGTGAGCCTATGGGCCTTTGTCAGCAGCAATCTTCCATGGCTGCCAGATTTTCCGGAGCGGCAGATCTTCATATATTAAAAAAATACAACCTAAGATAAACTCAAAAACATGAAAAATTATATCAAATATAGCCTGTCCATATTGACAATTGCCGCGTTTTATTCCTGCAGTAAGGATGAAGTAAACCCGGTTACCAATCCTGAGGTTTCAATATCCATAAAGTTAAAGTCTGATTTTGCGGCAGGCAGGTATAACGTAGTTGTTATAGATCCTGAAGTGACCATTGAAAATGGTGGCGAAGTGATTCCTCAGTATAAATGGACCATCAAGGTCTCCAATAAGGATGGCGTTGTTAGAGATTCTGTCATTGGTGATACAAAGGTCTTACCCTTCATTGCGCCTAAAGCTGCTGATTATACGGTAGAACTTACCGTAACGGCTGCCGACGTTACCGGACGTGCCTCCACGCTGGTTAAAGTTTCTGAAACAAATAAAACCTACAATTCAAAAGCATGGTCTGTTGTAGATTACATGCCTTCCCCGGAGTTTATTTTAAACGATTATGTGTATAGCACAAAAGCAGAAGCCTTAGAAGCAGTCCAGACAGAACTTAACGAAGACCTATCTGTTCCCCTGGGTACTTTTGGAGGCTACATCACCACACGGTTCGACCATACGGTGATCAATGCCTATGGAAAACGTGATTTTACTGTTCAAATGGAAAATAGCAACAGCGGAACAAGATTTGCTCCGGTTAGCGTTTTTGTGGCATACGATGCCAATAAAAACGGAATAGCTGACGACAATGAATGGTATGAAATAGCGGGGAGCGAATACCATAAATCTTCTACGGTTAAAAATTATGAAATAACCTATTATAAACCTGATCCAAATAAAACAGCTGTTGCGGGCGCAGCCGATTGGCAGTTTGATACTACCTACCTGAAATGGACTGATAATAAATCTGCATCCGGCTCAATTACAAGAACAAAAAAATGGAGACGCTATAACTACTACCCGCAATGGATTGGAGATTCCTATACCATGAAAGGTACCAAATTGCAGGTTCCTGTGAAAGATATTAGTGATGGTACTGGCATTACATTCAACGTGGGTACTTTTGATTGGGGCTACGGGGGCATTAAAGATCCTTCGATAGACATTAGCTGGGCTGTAGATAAAGACGGAAAGAAAGTTCAGTTACCAGGAATAGACTTCGTTAAAGTTTATCAATCATCCTTTGCTGAAATAGGTGCGTCGGATCTGTTAACAGCCGTATTCCGCTATGTTGAAGATTTAAATTAACATCGATCAATAGTTAAACTGACAGGAAGATACTCCCGTTAATTTGAGGAAGTATCGTAAATGAAACCCGGCCGCTGAGAATTCAATATTTGAAAATGCGCTTTGAAAGAGGTACGAATAAAAACAGGGCGCGGTCATTTCGAAGTGAACCCCAAAAGTTGGACAAAACTTTTGGGGTTCATTATTTATGATACACTTTTTTTCTTTTAAATGGAGACTGATCCAATACATTGTCAGGTAATAAACCATAGATTTCAAAAAAGAGAATTTGGAATTAAGTTAATATGATGGTAATAATGTTCCATTATCTTTGGCGGGAGTAATGACATGAATCTAGCAGCGCTATCTGATACGGAATTAATTGAAAAGGTTAAAAGCAGCCATGCACCCGCTTTTGAAGAAATTTTTAAACGGTACTGGGAACCGCTATATCTCTTCGCACTAAAAAAGCTGAAAGATGAAGATGACGCAAAGGATGTGGTACAGGACGTTTTTATCAACTTCTGGATCAGGTCTTCATCGCTGGTCATTAACGAAACATTGGAAAAGTACTTGTTCAGCAGTGTGCGCTATGAACTGCTCCATAAAATATCAAACGCCATCAAAAAGGAGCAAAAAATAAAGCATTACACTGAAGTGGTGATGCCTGATTTTACCGCCTCACTGGATCCCGTACAGCAAAAAGAACTGCTTGCCGCCATAGAATTGCAAATTGATTTGCTGCCAGATCGGCTCAAACAGATCTACCTGCTGAGCAAAGATGACAATCTGAGTATCAAAGAAATCGCGAATAGGCTCAATATCTCCGAGCAGACCGTAAAGAACCAACTGAGCACGGCACTAAAAAAACTCCGTGTCGGGCTAAAAGAAGCATTTATTGTGATTTTGTTCTCGAATCTCTAAAACTGGAGCTATTTAACAATAGCTTAATGTAACCATAACATATTCCGGATAGTACGATTTGGCCTTTTTATACGCATGTATATAAAGGCTATATAAATGAACATTAAACAATTTGGGATAGTGGTTGATCGCTATCTTGCTGGTAAGGCTTCTGTAACGGAGATCAAGGCCATCGATCAATGGCTGGATGAGTCCGGAGAAAATACAGAGGTCATGACTGATCTGAAACGCAGGCGGCTGCAGGAGGAAATTCTTCAAAAAATCAGGCAGTCCATTCCAAACAAGACGCATAAAGAGCGGGGCTTAATCATAAAGATTATCAAACCTTACCTGCGCATCGCCGCAATGCTAGCCGCTTTTACCGGTATGATTTTGCTATACCAGAATTACCAGAAAAAGGCAGATCATCCCACGGCAGACAAAACTTACGAAACGTATAGCACTCCAAAAGGCCGTCAGGCGATCATTACTTTGTCAGACGGTTCCGTTGTTCAGCTAAACGCCGCTACAGTGCTGAAGTACCCTAAACATTTTCAAGGAAAAACCCGCGAAGTGATTCTGGAAGAGGGGGAAGCTTTTTTTGAGATTACACCCAATCCCCATAAGCCGTTCATCGTTCATGCCGCACATCAAATTGATACCCGTGTGCTGGGCACCTCGTTTAACATCAGCAGTTACCGGGCTTCAGACCAGCTTACCTTATCCGTAAACACGGGTAGGGTACAGGTAACTAAAGTAACCAACAAATCTAAAAGGACGATGGGCATATTTACCCCCGGCCAGGGACTGACCTATAACGTTAAAAAAGGAACCTTCAAAAATCACGACATGAATGCTGCAGATCTTGCGGCCTGGAAAAACAACATCCTGATCCTGAAGGATGCCGACTTCAATGAATTGAAACAGCGCCTGGAGAACTGGTATGGCATTGAGATCAGTCTGCAGGCAAAATCAGAGCCAGCCGTACTGTTTACCGGTAGATATTACAATAAGTCCTTACAGAATGTACTGCAGTCTTTACAGCGCATCAATCATTTCCGGTACGAGTTAAAAGGCAAAAAACTAATCATAGAAAATAATGCCGGAAATAGGAATAGGAAATAACGCCGGAAAATAGGCACAGAAAATAAAACCAACCAGGAACAGAAAATAAAACCCGAAGTAATAATAGAAAATAAATAAGAATAATAAACCAAACACCGACAATCAGAAAGGAAGCCTATGTAATAATATACTCAATTAAAAAAAAATACCGGAATTGTTGACAGCAATCCCGGTATCAATACAGTCTTAAACAAGTGTCTTAATCTTATTATAAACTATCCAAAAGTAGTGAAAACTACGGTTATGGAGAACAAATTCAAACAAATGAAACAAATATTAAATGGGGTTCTATTTAATTTATTTAAGCTAATGAAACTTTCAGCGCTCACGTGTATCGTCATTGCTGCCATGGGGGGCACCCTGCTGGCCAGGCCCGCGTATACACAAAGCATCACAGCCGTAAAAACTTCCGTAAATATGAAGTCCATAAGCCGCGACAAGGTATTGCAGCAACTGCAGCAGTCCACAGGCTTCAACTTCATGTACAATAAGGCACTGATTGGTGGCAATACGATCATCAGTCTCCATCTGGAAAACGAATCGGTTAAGAAAATACTCGACCGGCTTTTTCAAAATACCAATGTGGGTTACCGGCAGGTAGAGGAAGATATTTATCTCTATGAAAAGCGGGTTGCCCAGCAGCCGGGTCGTATCTCGGGTAAAATTGTAGATGAAAAAGGCGAAGGCATGCCCGGTGCCAATATCAAGGTCACAACAGGCGGCAAAGGGGTACAAAGCAATGTAGACGGAACCTATAGCCTGGAACTTCCCGCAGGTACCTACACCCTGGAAATCAGTTATCTCTCTTACCAAACCCAGCGCATTACCAACGTAATTGTCACCATAGGCAAAAATACACCATTGGATATCGCTATGAAGGGAGCAGCCAATGCCTTGTCTGAAGTAGTGGTAACCTCTGGTTACAAAAAAGCTTCCATAGCAGGGCTCTATGCGCAGCAGCAGAATACCGCTGAAATTTCTAACGGCATCTCGGCTGAGCAGATTGCAGCCACACCAGATAAGAATGTGGGCGATGTACTGAAACGCATAGCCGGGGTTAGTACCAATGACAACCGCAGGGTGGTCATCCGCGGAATCGCAGAGCGATACAACGTAGCCATGCTGGATGGGGTAACCCTGCCAAGTACGGATGTACAGGTGCGTGACTTTGAATTTGACATCATTCCAAGTAACCTCATCGACAATGTGGTGGTGTCTAAAGGTTTTACACCCGACATGAGCTTTGGCTTTGGTGGGGGATTGGTACAGATCAGTACGCTTACCATACCCAATAAAGATTTCATCACCTTTAACTTCGGAAGCAAATACAACGATGCCAGCACCGGAAAGGATTTTCTGGGCTATCAGCGGGGTAAGAGTGACTATTTTGCTTTTGACGACGGAGGTAGAAAAGACCATTTCCCGAAAGACCTGTTTTTTTATAGCACGGATCGTTATAGTCCCGGCAGACCCTACGATGATGTAACACCTCCGGGATCTGGTATGACACCGATCACACCTGCAATGATTGCCGAACAGAACAAGAAAATTGGTGGGACTGAACGACTGGGTACACGGATCTATACGGCCCGACCATCGCAGAATTTTCAGTTTAGCCTTGGCGAAAGCTACCATGCAGGTAAGGGCCGATTGGGCTTTGTGGGATCACTTAGCTACCGGAATGAACAAATGATTGATGATATCTCTCATTTTGAACGGGGAGTTTGGGCAAAAAATACGGCCAATTCTTATGATGCCATAACGGGTAAGGAAATTCATGAAACAGGCAGCAAGCAATATAATTTCAATACCAACTGGGCCGCATTGCTGAATGGCGGCTGGGAAATGGGGAACCACAAATTGTTTACCCGGAATTTTTATTCCAGAAGCCTTCAGAGCCGGTTTATACGTATTTCAGGATGGGGCAATGACATCGGATTTGGCGATAACCCCGCAGTTACGGAAAATGACAGTCCTAAATTTATTGAACTGCTTCAGACCAAGCTGAGCGGAGAACATAGGTTTGGACAGCTTTTACTGGACTGGAATGTAGCACGCAACAAGATCTCTAACAATGAGTATGATGCCGTAGAAGCCTCACTGGTTCCGGAAGGAACAGCAAACGGGATCGTGTACAGCTATTTTCCCAATAGTGTGACAGATCCGGGTGTGGGTGTGTTTAACAGGGCACAGTACCTTTATGATGAGGACAACCTGATGGCTGATATAGCAGCCAGCTACCTGGTTAAAATAGGTAAACAGAACCAAAAGATCAAAGCCGGATACCAGTACCTGAAACGCCATGGCAAGTATGACTGGAACATCCTGCCGGTAGGATCACTGAACGGTGCCCGTTACAGAGGTATTCCGGTACAGGAATGGAGCAAGTACTTCGAGTTTAATGATCCTTTAAATGATATTTTCTATTACCCGGGATCTTTTTCACTAAATGGATACGAAGGAAAGAATACCAATGCAGCCTTTTTTGGAATGGTAGATAACCGCATTTTTAGCTGGATGAGACTGGTATGGGGAATAAGGGCAGAATCTTATGTCTATGAAGAAATAAAGGACGCCAACAGCGGGATTAGTCAGCACCTCGACGAGCAGGCCGAAGCCAAGCGTCGTTATGTAGACCCGGCAACTGGTCAGCTGGTACACAAATACCTGGATGCCGCTACAGAAGAGCAAAAATGGCGCTATCTCCCTTCGGTAAATATGACCCTTACACCATTTAAAGATTTCAATATCCGCGGATCATATGCCCAATCGGTTGTGAGGCCCTCCTTGATTGAAAACTCTGGTTTCTCCCGCCTCAATCCAACAATTGGAAGGATCCAGCACAATGTAGGCGTACTGTCTACCATAATTGATCATTATGATTCGAAAATAGAATGGTACCCGGCTCCTGGAGAGGTATTGTCGGTAGGCTATTTTTACAAATATTTCAAAAATCCTGTAGAGTTATATCTCGACATCACCAATTCCAGCCAAAGTATAGATGCCATCACGGGCAATTCCGATTGGGCCAAAGTTAGGGGATGGGAATTTGACTTCCGTAAAAGCCTGAGCTTTTTATATGCCGGATGGAAGCCGCTGGCAAATATGTTTGTGAGCGCCAACCTGACGCTGCAAAATTCGGAAGTACAGGCCAGCAGGTTCAATTATACCAGTTTTGGAGAAGGTACGTATGACAAGGAAGGTTTAAGCTACGCATATCGCGAAAAGGTATTGCTGAAGGAAAAGCGCCCGCTTTATGGCCAGGTGCCGGTGCTGTATAACCTCGGACTGCTATATAGCGGTGATCGCTTAAGTCTCAATGTGGTTTACAATCACATGGGCTATAAGACCTTTACCGTCGGCATGATGCCTGAATTTGTAGAATACGAGCGCCCCAGAAATCAGCTGGATGCACAGATCGGCTATGCCTTTCTTAAAAATAAGGGATTAAAAATGAAACTCAATTTAAGCAATCTCTCAGACAACCCTTATCGCTTCTATGTAAATAATGGGACTACGTATAAAGTAAAACCCAATGCAACTCCGGGCCTGCTCGAGTGGTCTGACCGCTATGAATGGAAATACGGCTTTTCCGAAAAGTATGAAGAAGGTTATTACGAGACTTCTGAGGATGGCAAAACCAAAATGCGCATTGGTGACACCGATACCTTTACCAGGAAAATAGGCCGTTCCATGAGCCTTTCTCTCTCTTATTCATTTTAACAACAAATTTAAACATAAAAGATATGAAGTTTTTACACACACCGATTCTGCTGTTCCTGTTGGTAATGAGTATTTCAGGCTGTCAGAAAAATGATAATTTTTTAATCAAGGAGGAAGCATTTGCTGTAATTACCAGCGGTTACAATGGCAGCAGCAGCCAATTGCAAATTACCATAGATACCATGACTTTAAAATATCCGATTGAGCCCAATGGCAGTTTTAAGCGGACTGATAAATATACCTTTCGCGAAGGACAAGATCAGGTAAAGCTGATGATTACAGAGAAGGACAGCGGTAAAAAGATCTACGAAGGCGAAGTGAAAAGGGGCGAATATAGCTTGTCCATTGACCTGCTTTATGTAGGTGGAAAATTGGTCGAAAAGCCAGATCTTCCGGCCGATAAGCCAGGCTTTCGGCAGGCAAGTTACCTCTTCATCCCTGCATTGTCCGGTTATACGGGAGATATCGATATCGTCTATTTTAAAAACCACGAGGTGGTACTCAATGGCATGCTTGTACCAGAAATATCTGAAGAACTGGCCAGGATTACCGCAAAGCCCAATACCTTTTCTCCATTTATAGAAGCGCCTATTTTTACAGGCGGACGTACAGAGATCAATGGAAAGATCTATTTTGTTAACCAGTCCACCCAATTTTTTAAATCAGGTACCAACATCCCATATTACGAAGATGCAGGGTTTACCATCGGTCAATATGCCACTTTCCCTTACCTCACCAGCGTTAAGCCTGAGCGGATAGGCGTTACAGAGGCGGGCTCAGCGGCCGATAAAAGGATCGATAGTTACCTTCAGGTTAGATTTTAAAGCTTTTAAAAAATAGTTATGATTACGAAAAACATACAGGCATTTGCCTTTATCCTGCTTACGGTCTTAAGCCTGGCATCCTGCAATAAAGAAATAGAGACGGCGAAAGTCGTAAACGTAGGCTTTCACGGATATAACCTCAGCGACGACCAGCTGGAAGCAACCTTTGATACCGTAGTGTATAACATGGACATCATACAACCCAATGGTCCGTTCAATCTGAGTAAGGTTTATCCTTATTTCCCGGGAAAGAACGAACTCCGGGTACAGATCAAGAACAAGACTACAGGAGCGGAACTATTGCAGAAGACCGTCTCACTATCCAGCGGACAACTGGAATTCTTCTTTCCTTTTGTATACGTTGATGGTAAGGTGATCGATGTGACGCCCCCTCCGGCAGATCCCGCAACGAACAAGCTGGGTTTTTACATTCACTATCCGGATAGCAATGATCCGATTGACATCTCTTTGTACAATCTCAACACTGGGGAACAGCTTTATCTGGCTAAAAATATTGTCCCTGGAACCTGGGTATATACTGACTATTTACCTTCCGCAGGTTTTCTGAGTAAAGCTGACATCCAGCAATGCGTGGTCTATTTTACGAAAGCCGGAACTACAGAATGGGCTTTTAACGGAGATGAGTACCTGAGTCAGGCCTATGTGAATAGTCTTTATATTCCGCATAAGGGCTACAGCCTGAATAAAGTACAGTCGTATTTTGTTACGCCCTCTCCTCAGGGCTGGCAGGCAGATATATGCAATTTGTTCCCTAATCCTAAGGACTATTAAGGATTGTTTTTTGCCACGGGCATTGATTAAATAATCGGTTTGATTAATAAACTTGATTAATGAATTTGTTTAAAGGGCTGGAGATCAATTTCTTCAGCCCTTTCTATTATAGCCGTTACGCTTATACTGCGGCGTATAAACGCCTGTTTATGGTAGAACTTATGGCTGGTGTAAGCGAAATCAATGCTTTCTAAGGATTTAGATGGCTGAGCTTATTGGAATCTAGTTTATCTGAAAATTTACTCATCAGTTCCTTTAGCTTAGGGTCTACGATATTTTTACAAAATGGTCTTTCGGTGTCTGTATAATAATAATTCAGATATTGAGGCTGGTTCAATTTGAAATCCCCAAAATCGAGAACCTCAGTAATGATGGGTTGACTGAAATCTTTTTGCAATGCTTGAATCGCCGTCCCGGCGGATGCAAATTGCTCTTTTGTAAAACAGTAGACTGCTGAGCGATATTTGTCGCGCATGGAATGCACGGACGTGCAGCTGTGGGTATGAAGGTGAATTTCAATGAGCGAATTCAGTGAAATAACTGCCGGGTCAAATTCAACGATGACTGCTTCTGAAAGAAGATCAGGTTCTCCGCTAACTGAGATCCATCCCTGCAAGACTTCTCCTGTTCCTTTTAATGACTGAAAGATAGCCTCCGTACACCAATGGCAGCTGCCGCCAAAACCAATTTTGTCCATGATCTAGTAACAGCTGTAGCTGACTTTCGTTTGTAAACGCAGGGTAAAAACTATTTGCTGAGTTCACAAATAATAGGTCACAGGCGGCCAGGAATACTTTTGGCAAAAGTCTTAACATATTCGAGGTCTAACTCAAAAGCTTTATTCTTTATTTAAAGAGACCATAATGCCTCCGTGTTTTCCGAACAGATCAATGTTAATATAAACTTAATCTGTTAAATGATACCTTTGCCGCCGTGAACAGCAGGAATGATAAAGAGTTACTGGATTTAGTCAGGGTTTCGGATACAGAAGCTTATGCTGAACTATATAACCGGTTCTGGAAATCTCTTTATACCTATGCCCTTAAAAAGATTGGTGACGAAGACGATGCATTTGATCTGGTTCAGGAACTCTTCATTGAACTGTGGGACAGGCGCGGAAACATTCCGGAAATTACCGTAGCTGTTGAAAATTATTTACATGGTTCTGTGTTTTTTAAGCTTGCAAAATATTTCAGGACTAAAGGATTCAGGGAACAGCATCAAAAGAACTTTGAAGCCTTCTTAAAGCACGAGGGTGTATCAGAATTTGCTTCCGATCCATTGCAGATTCTGGAGAACGAACTGCAGTACGACAGTATCATCCAGGTCATTCATACCACCATCGATCAAATGCCCGGTAAAATGAAAGAAATTTTTATCATGAGCCGGAGCGGACAATATTCCATTTCAGAAATCGCAGAACAACTCAATGTGTCACCACAAACGGTTAAAAATCAGGTAAGTAATGCACTTCTGAGATTGAGAAAATCAACATCAGAACATAACCTGTCCACCGCTCAACTGTGTATCCTGACCTGGTTAACAATTTCTTAACAGAAAGCTAACAATTTATTTCTGGTACTAATGCCGCACTGTGGAACATGTATATAGATGGCACACAGAAAAAGAAATTTAGCTGACCTTTTTGAAAAGATCCATGAAGGCAAAGCAAACACCAGTGAGAAAGCACTTGCAGACCGCTGGTACAACCAGCTCGACTTAAAAAGCGGTCGGGTGTTTTCAAGTGGGGATGCAGAAGAACAGACCAGGCTACGCATGCTGGGCAACCTCAATGCACACATCTTCCAAAAGAAAAGTACATTGATCCAGCGTTTACCCGTATGGACACGTTATGTGGCTGCAGCCCTGATATTGGTAGTCTTTTCTTTTGGCTTGTATACCATGTACCGCACATCGGTAAGTCCCGAAATGTTTACGGCAAAAGCCGGCAACCAAAACATCAAAAAGATCACATTGCCGGATGGAACCCAGGTTGTTCTGAATACATCAGCTGAGCTATCCTGGGACAGTGACTTTGGTGAACATGAACGACGGGTAAAACTGTCTGGTGAAGCATTTTTCGATGTGAAAAAGGATGCCGCACATCCCTTCATACTGCAGTCGCAGAATATAACCACAACCGTTCTGGGAACCGCATTTAACGTAGAGTCCCACGCACATGAAAACCAGATCAAAGTATCCCTTGTTCGCGGTCATGTCAGAATAAACGATCGTGAAAATCCACATAACCAGGCAGAACTTAGTCCGGGGCAGATGATCTGCTACAGCAAAGACCAGAAAAAACTGGAAGTCAGATTGATCGCCGTTGAAGACCCGTCTGCATGGATGCGCGGAGGCCTGGTGTTTGATGAAATTCCGCTTGCCCTGGCGCTCGACAGGCTTGCTGCCAGGTATCATACCGTAATTAAATACAACACACAGAAATTACAGGGTAAAAATGTAACGGCTTCTTTTGAAAATGTATCCCTGGAAGAAGCGCTTCATGCCATCCTGTTTATGCACGACCTGAAATTTACAACAAAGAAAGGAGAAATAATTATAGAAAGATTTTAACGAAGACAGTAAATACAATACCTCATAAATAGAGGGAAGTGTAGCAACCACTTCCCTCAGCATTAAAAAACCCGTTTTACACAAGTATTTAAATGAACTACAAAACTAATAAAAATCAGCCTATAACAGGCAGACGAAAGCAGATGGTAATTTTTATGACCTTCATCATCTGTTTACTGGTTACCATATTCCATCCGCTGCGTGCGGAATCACAGCCCGATGCACTGGCAGAAAAAGTATCAATACGGTTAAAAATAACCAATGCTGCAGCGGTGGTAAAAGAACTGGATAAGCAAACCAGCTATTCTTTTTCGTATTCACAAGCACAGCTGGCCTCAGTGAAAATTGAAAACATAGATTTTAAACAAGTTACGCTCGCACAGGCGCTGAAACAATTGGAAGACAATTATAGATTCAGTTTTGCCATTTTGAATAAAACCATTTCTGTAAAACTGGAAAGTAAAACAGCACCTTCAAATGTAACGCCTGCCGTTAAATCACAGAAGCCAGGAAGAATATCGGGCAAGGTGATGGACGACAGGGGAGAGCCGCTGCCCAGTACAAACATCAGGGTTTTAGAGACCGGACAAACTACACAGAGCAGCGTGGATGGAACATACCAGCTGAGCATGGCCGATGGAACTTATACCCTGGAGCTGAGCTATATCTCTTTCCAAACCAAAAGGGTTACCCAGGTACAGGTTAAAGGCGGACAAACCACATCGTTGAACATCGTTTTAAACCCGGCAAACAATGCGTTGCAGCAGGTAACGGTTACCGGAGACTTTAAAAAAGAAAGTACCGCAGGATTATACTTGCAGCAGAAAAATGCAGCAGGTCTTACGGATGGTATCTCGGCCGAGCAAATAGCCCGTACACCCGACAGACATGTAGGAGAAACACTGTCCCGTATTACCGGAGTAAGTACTACTGAAGGTAAACGTGTAGTGGTAAGGGGAATTGCAGAACGTTACAATGTGGCTACGTTAAACGGAAGCACACTTCCAAGTACAGATGTTCAGGAAAGAAATTTTGAGTTTGACCTCATTCCGACCAACCTGGTAGAACAGGTTGTGGTGGCTAAATCCATTACGCCGGATATGCCTTACAGCTTTGCCGGGGGATTGGTACAGATCACTACAAAGGCAGTCCCAACTGAAAACTTTACATCTTTCAATGCAGGCACGTCCTTTAACGATCGCACCATGGGAGAAGATTTTATGAGCTATCGCCGCGGAAAATATGATTACTTTGGGTTTGATGATGGAGATCGTAAGATCTTTCCAAAAGACCTCATCCACCTGAATGGCGTTTACAACCCACTGGTATCAGATGCGCAAAACGTAATCAAAGCGGCACAGGTAGCCGAACAAAATAAACGTATTGGTGGTACTGAGCGTTTAGGCACCAGGAGCTATGCCGCCGCACCTTCGCAGAATTATCAGTTCAGCTTAGGACAGGTATATAACCTGAGCAATACAAAGGTTAGGAAGATCGGATTTGTGGGCTCCCTGAGTTATCGCAATACGCAGCGAAATAATTATATTGCAAATATGCGCCGCGGTAGCTGGAGCATTAGGCCTACCGATGCAGATGATCCGGAAGATGTCAACACGGGGAACCAATATGTTTTCAATACGTCTTTGGGAGCCATGTTAAATGCTGGTTTTAATACCGAAAAGCACCAGCTGCAAACCTATAATCTGTATACACGGATCTTCGACAACGTGTTTAACCGCATTAGCGGATGGGACTGGGAATCCCCGAAAAGCGCTGATAATAAATATCCGGGTATTCAGGAAAATGAGCGTCCGAAATTTACCGACCTGCTGCAAAACAAGTTAACAGGAAAGCATACGCTGGGAAAATTTAAGGTCGACTGGAATGCTTCACGTACTCATCTTAAACAGGCGGAGGAAGATGCCTCCTCAGCAGATCTGGGCAATAAGGAATACGCAAATTATGCCCCTTTGTACCTTTATTTTCCTGCACAATCAAGCGATCCAGGGTGGGGAACTTTGTACCGCGGACAATTTGTTTACAAAGAGATCAATAAGGACATCATCGTAAATGGAAGCTATAATTTCCATTTGGGGAATACCACGCATACAATTAAGACCGGGTATAATTTTATGGACCGGCATGCCTGGTATGACTGGATGATACTCCCAATAGCAGTAGCCAGTGCCGGAAGTTCCACGTACCAGGAAATTCCGCTAAAGGATTGGGGAAACTATATGGACATGGCAAATCCGAGAACAAGTTTATTCTATAATCCTTCGAGATATTCTGACGCTGGTTTCGAAGGGAAATCTGTTACCCATGGAACCTACCTGATGCTGGACAATAAGATTGGTTCAAAGCTCAGGTTGGTATGGGGGGCCAGAGCAGAGTACTTTAGACTGGACACCATCAGGAATCCGTCAAGCAGGTTAGACAATCAAAATCTTAAGCTGATCTTAGGCGAAAAGAAAGACTGGCAGTTTCTGCCCTCGGCGAATATTACCTACAGCCCTGTTGCTGACCTGAACATCAGGGCTGCATACGCCAGATCTGCGATAAGGCCGGGATTAATGGAGAACTCCAGATTTTCCCGCTACGACTTTAACTATGGGTCTGAGGTAACCAGTCAGGGTGTAACCACCACTTTGATTGACAATTACGATGCAAAGGTAGAGTGGTTTCCTGGTGCCGGAGAGATTATTTCAGCAGGATATTTTTACAAATTCTTTGATAAACCAGCCGAATTCTATAGACTCAACAATAATACCGGTGGTTCACCTTATATCGCCCTTGGCAATTCTGAATGGGCAAAAGTACGGGGCTGGGAGTTTGAACTGCGTAAAAACCTGAATTTTATCAGTCAGGAATCCGCTGTGCTGAAAGACATCTACCTTAGGGGTAACCTGACGATCCAGCGGTCTGAGGTACAGGGCCGCGAAATCGTATATGCCAAAACTGCAGACTTCAGGGATTCTACCTATTATAAATACCTAAAATATCCCCGTCAGCTGTACGGACAGGTTCCTCTGCTCTATAATCTGGGTGCAGAGTATGCCGGCAAGCGTTTTGGAATCAATGTCATGTACAACTACATGGATTATAAAACTTTTGTAACTGCCAGTGAGCCGATGCTGGCTGAGTATGAACGCCCAAGGGGACAAATGGACCTGCAGCTTAGTTATCGCTTTATGGGTAAAAAAATGGAAGCCAGGCTGAATATGGGCAATCTAACTGATGCCCCGCACCGCTTCTTTATCAATGACCATGCTACGTACGAAACAAAGCCAGGTACAGATGGACAACTCAATCTTGAATGGGGAGACCGGTATGCCTATAAACCAGGTTTTTCAGAGAAATTTGAAAAAGGGTATACGGATAAGGATACCAAGCAGTTGATTGGCGACCGCGAAACCTTTACCCGCTATGTAGGGCGTACCTACAGTTTATCCATATCCTATAACTTTTAATAGAAAAATAAATAATGAAAAGATATTACATGATTGTTACAGGCATCATCATACTGCTCATGTCAGCCTGTAAAAAAGAAGGTGAGTTGGTAATCAAGCCGATCAGGTCCGCACAAACACTGAATTTCCGTGGATTTGTACTCGGTGATACACTGGAGCAATATTTTGATGGCAGGAAATTACGTGAATTTTATGCGACTTCTTTTTATAACGGCCGGATCGTCTTCGATAAGGAAGGACCAGTTCTTATGGAGCTGAAAAGGAAAGGAGATAACAAAGTGTTGTATTCAAAGAATATTGAACAGGATGCAGCGGCTACAGACAAGCCGGTTAGCTTTTATTACGATGGCGTTGAGGTTAAGGAAAAATATTCATATCCCGAGGCCATTCCGGGTATTGAGCAGATTGCCTTTTATTTTGATTTCCCTTCAGACATGCCAGCAGATATTGTATATGGAGATGCTTCGGGAGATGTGAATTCCGTACAATATTTAGCGAGAAATGTACAGCCAAAGCAATGGGTTGATTTTTTAAAGATTCCGCCATTAGACGGACAGGAGCTTTATGTGTTCCTGTTAAAGGCTGGAAAAAAGGAATTTTTGATAGACAATAACTTCGAATTGAGCTATTTGCAAGCCAATTTACCTTTAAAAGATGGCTATCCGGGAGGGGGTGTACAAAGTCTGTACTTCCGCTACGTGGATAATAATGGCACGAAGGGATTCCAGACTGAGAATTTAGTGAATATTTTTCCCAGATAATCGCATGGGTATTAAAATTTTGACCACATCCTATGCAGGGTATTAATAAAGCGAGGCATCTGCATTTGGTAGATGCCCTGCTGCAACTTGAAGATCTCATTGCCGGTTTGGAGATGAGCCCGGAGCCATATGCAGAACTTAAATCAAAACGATTGGAGCTGGAAGACAGCTATCGGGTTTATTTAAATATTCTGGACCGGCTTGCGTTTCACATTGCAACTTATGAAGACCTGTTCATGGAAGTCAAAGTACAGTATGCGGTCAATCATTTTAAGGAGTTGAAGAAGCAGGTGCAACCAAAGAGCCTGGCTGCTGAAAAGCTGAAGGAAAGTATTGTACTTGCTTGCAGTACTTAATAATTGATCAATAAAATGCAGGTGTCTAAGGACATCTGCATTTTTAATAGGGTAATCTGGCTAACTCTTATATTTTTTATAATTTTAAACATTCAGCCTTAAATTTACCATTGATGCTAACCAATTTGCTGTTTGTTTGTTATATGCACTATATCCCTTACAAATGAATTCTTTCAAAGAACAAGACCAAAGTGAAAACAATTTCGACAATTTTCTGTCCATTGGCGGATTAATGGTTTCAAAAATGGTGGCTGATGAACAGATCAAACCACGTTTTATGTACCGGGAAAAAAGAACAAGGCCCGAGGATAGTGGTTGGAGGATTTTTACAGGTTTTGAAACTGAAGAATATACCGATGATCCCGATAACACCGGCATCTACAACCCCTCAACGATTCTAAAGATTGACCCTTCTATTGCAGGTATTTTACTAAAAGGTATCGGTTCAGTTTATGAACGGATAGAGGACGACGGCGAATGGTACAAAGTTACCGACTTTGAGATGGAAGACGATTATATGGTTACCCACAGAATAACAGAAAAGTGGGTCATCGAAATCAACAATCTATTTGAGCGAAGAATAGAGGAAGGCGGTGAATTGTTTTATACAACAGGGGATAAGTCGGTCAGGATTGTGATCTGGAATGAAGCAGATAAGGATAAAGAAGCACTATATGTTGAACACAAAAAGATCTCTGAGACCAGAGATCAAACAATTGCCATAACATTAGAGACTTTTGATTTTTCAGACGATGAAGTGGCAAGGATCGGTTATTTAATACAGGAAGAGGATGAAAATAAAACTTATGGCGTAATCTACGGTTTCTCCATTATAGACAACCAAATTGTGCAAGTGGTCGTTTATTTTGATGATGACGAAGATTTGAATTGGGCAATTGAAACCTGGAAGAATATAAAATTGGTAAAATAAAGTCTGAATAACACCCCATAATCATAGGTGATTTTTGAATAACTTGTAGGATGCTATTCTTTTAATCATCAAAATTGTGTGGCAACATTGGCATATCATTTATGGTAATCATATTTGCGTTTAAAACATTATGCTCATAATTGCTGTTGCTAATTCTCAAAGCTTCTTAACCATTGAAAAATACAAAGTATACCCTAAATTTAGTAGAACAGCACACCGTGACAGATAATCCAGTTAAGATTTCTAAGCAGAAACAATTGTTTGAATGGGTGACATGGAAGCACGCCGGGCAGTTGATCAAACAGACAAACGAACCCTACACGAACCATCTGATTGCCGTAGCTAAACTAGCTGGACCATTCGTTGAACTGGGATATGAGATCGGGCTTTGTCATGATTTACTGGAAGATACAGATACTACGGATACCGGGTTAAAGGAAGCATTGTTGAATATCGGATATACCGACGCCGAAGCTGGATTGATTACCCGTGGTGTCGTGGAACTTACAGATGTTTATACAAAGACTTCATACCCAGATCTAAGCAAAAAAGAGCGAAAGGAACGAGAATCAAAACGCCTACTCAGTATCAGCCCAGCCGCTCAGACGGTTAAATATGCTGATTTGATCTATAATATCAATTGGGTTTTAAAATATGACCGCAAAGATGCGTACCGCTATTTAGAAAAAAAGCAACGGTTACTAGCAGATTTAACACGTGGCAATGATACCCTTCGTCAACAAGCATTAAAAGCAATTTTTCTGGGGCTAAAAATTGCAGTCAATAAAAGTTAAGGTCTGGTAATTCTTGAAAAACTGGTTCACAGTCGTTACTGGTTCATAGTTGTTATCGGTTCACGGTTATTTCTTCAAACAGCTGTGATCAGAACTCGTTCTAAAAGCTATTAACTTTCTAAAGTCCACATTTAAAGAACTGGCTGGTTTACATGCCACCTCCTTACTTTGGACCTGCTCAGGTTGTGGATTATCTGAAGAATGAGACCTTATGGTATACTTTTTCTCCAGGCAATGAATAGACTTTTCTTTGACTACATAATATCGTCGTTCAGTTATATTATCCTTAGTTGCACCCTCTGCAGCACCTCCAGATTCAAAACTCCAGGTTACCTCTTTTAAATGTGCGAAGAATAACTCATCGTCATTTACAAAATACTGGTCGGTAGCAGAATAATGATCATACTCGCTATAGGCATGTTTAATGATACTCAATTTCCCCTTGTCGAAGAAATAGGTAACCGTGCCACGTCTTTCGCCGTTGCAGTCGTATTTAAATGAGGTAGAGTCCAGCGAACCACTTTGTAATTTATTAACCGTAGCCGTATAAACCTGTTTAATTTCTTCAACTGAGCTTGGACTAATGGCAATGCTGGATGGATCGGTGCCAACAGCAGGGGTATCCTGAATATTTTCTTTTTTTACAGCTTCCCTGTTTTCAGACTCCTTACTTTGTCCGCAGGATACTAAAAATAGGAATACGATTGGGTAAATATAGTTTTTCATAAAATGATATACTGGTTATTACCTTAACTAACAATCTTAAACAGCTTTGGTTGTCTGCAAGCTAATTTTATTGAGGTAATTTCAAAAACAAATGACAAGCGTTTTATGTAAATTTGATATGGTTATAAGATCAATATTTCATGGAGAAAGAGGAACAAACATTTGATCAGGCAGAATTGGAGCTTTTAAAAGAAGGTTTAAAACGAAGCTATAAGGAGCGTTTCGAAATGGCTACACGTTTGTATAAAATACAACAGACCATGAATAACGCTTCAATAGCTCACAAACCGTTTGTCTTAAAAGACCCTATAACTTATAAAACTGATAATTCAATCCCAAAAGAAATACCCTTCCCGGTTGTGATGGTACCTTCTGATCCACAAAATTAAGCAGGTTCTCTGCAGTTAACCGCACAGACATGCGGTTGCCCTTTAATTTCTTTTCAATGCCCGCATTGAGCAGGTAATGATCCCTTACAAACGTATCAAACCGATCCATATAACCATTGTTGTTCTTGTCACTAAATGCATATTGTCCGCGATAGTTTACCCGTACGTTGGCACTCAGCTGAAGTGGTGAATAGGTATAAAAGATCCGGCCGTTAAACATGTGTTTTGATCGGTTCTCGATACCCCAGTAATCACTGGCAGAGGGCGTATAATTTACATAACCAGTATTGGGATCAAACAGCGGAGCGTTGTATTTGCCGCCTTCCCTGATCTCAGCGCCAATGGTACGGTCTTTAGCTAATAGGTATTGATAGCCCCCGCTAATCTGTAACCCGTTTACCGGGGTAACGCTTACAGATAACTCCGCTCCCTGGTAATAAGCTTTAGCCTGGTTACGGTAGGAATAGATGAGGTTGCCGCTAATATCCCGGCCTACAAGAACCGTATTGATCTGGTTGTTGATGTCGTGATAAAAAACACTGGCTTCCGTTCTAACCTTATTGCCCAAGCCTTCCCAGATCACGCTGAAATTATAGGATTTACTCATTTCTGCATTGAGTGCCAGTCCTTTGATCTCGTCGTACACGGTTTCCAGTTCGTATTGACTAACCTGTCCGCTTTCACGAAGCTGGTTAATGGTATTTCGCAATACGGCACTTCCCACCATGATGTAATTGTACGATGGATTGTAAAAGGTCTGGTATTGTTTGCGCAGATCGGGAGCTTTAAAAGCAGTGCTATAGGCGGCTTTAACCGTTAGGGTAGGATGGAGCTTATATTTCAAGGCCATACTTGGATCAAGGCGCCAGCCATAGCTCACGATATGGTCATAGCGTAGACCTCCGGTAATTTCCAGTTTAGGAAATACTTTCCAATTTGCCTGGGTATAACCAAAATATGCAGTAATGCTGTTCTGATCACTCAGGATATTTTCATCTATATTTTCTGTGGTGCCACCAAATCCAGTGATCACATCCAGCTGATCTGGAATGGTATAGGTAAGCTGCTGTTCCAGCCGATGCAGTAACTGTCCGAATTTGCTTTGACTGATGCTGTCGCCCTGCGATAGGGTAACGCTCATGTCGGCATGGTATCGGGTAAAGTAATAACGGGTCATGCCGCGCCATCGGTTATTAAAACGATGGTCAAAATTGGCAGAAAGATTCAGGTCCTGCTCATCCAGAACATCTTCAGTCTGATATTTTACACCAAAATCTTTACTCATAAAACTGCGTCGCAAGCCAAAGCGGCCCATGACAGACAATAGGTTCTGTTCATTAAAACGGTATCGGAAACGGCTTTGGGCTGCATAATTGTCGTACGGAGGTGCTGTAGTCCCTTTGATGATGCCCTGACTGGTATTGAATCCTCCGGTATGATAATAGTTCGTGTTCAGGGCAATGCTTCCTTTCCTATTCAATAAAGGAGTTTCTCCATCCACAGACACATCAATTGTTTCGTTTGTACCATAATTAACGGATGCATAAGCTTGCGATGCATCTATTTGATGGCGGGTAATCACATTGATCGTTCCCCCAAGGGCATCACCTCCGTACAGCAGTGATGCCGCTCCTTTCGTGATCTCTACGCGTTCTACATTGCTGATGCTGATGCGCGACAAGTCAAAATTGCCTCCATTACGGCCAACCATCGGTTGTCCGTCTAAAAGTACAAGTACATACTCACTGCCAAAGCCCTGCATCTGTACACCAACGGAACGTGACCCGCCTGTAACATCATTAATAATGGCAATACCGGTTTGTTCTTTCACTACCTCATCCAGCCTGCGGCTTCCCATCAGTTCAATGGTCCTTCTGTCAATGACGGTAACGGGCATGATGCTGTTCTCTATCTTGATGAGGGATTCTGCATTGCGGTTTCCAAGCTTCAGTGCCGATACATTTACATTCTCCAGCTCGTTTTCCGTTTTCTTCAGGATGATGTTGCGGGTATTGATCCCTGCTGATAGGGAAAGGGTATCCAAGTAATCACTGTAACCAATATTTTTCACTTTGAGCACAACTTTGCCGGCAGTCAGGTTTCTAAACGTATATAAACCCTTGGCACTGCTGCTTATTGCAGACTGACCTGCCGTAACGGTTGCCCCTGCAATTACCTGCCCATCACTATTGCTGATCTTTCCCTGTAAAATAGCTTCTTGTGCAAGCAGCGTCGTAAATTTTCCTAGAAAAAGGACCAGGAATATAGAAATTCTCTTCATGAATATTAACTGCTTTAGTCTTTCGTTTTAAGATTGCGGGAACCGTCTTGCTGTATAAAATACCTGAACGTAAGGTAGGGCGATGGCCAGTTCCTGTCGGTAAGCACTTCCGGTGCTCCCTTGTACATGCTGATCAGCTGCAGCTTGCCATATCGGTAGCTATGCTGACCGGTTGAGGGATCAATACTTTCCAGACGCAGGTAATAGGCGCGGTACGGAAATGGTTTGGCAATGTAGGTAGTTCCGAACTCGTACCAGGAATTAACGCCAGGGCCAAATTCAGAAGCATAGCCAATCTGCATATAATCGGCAGGGGGGGTGTCAAAGAACACATCCTCCGGAGCTTCATTCATAAAGTCATAACCATACTCATACATAATCAATGACGACTTAGTAATGGGGCTTCCTGCACCAGGACCAGATTTTGCACGGCCGTTATTGAGCCATACAGTACCGTTAAGCTCGCCAGTAAAGGCAATATCCCAATCTGCCGTTTTCAAGTATCTCGTAGAATCTGCCGCATCACGGATAAACTGCTGCCATCCATCCTTAAAACGAAACAGGAACATGCTGTATCTTCCGGCAGCCTTTCCACTTTTGCTGTATTCTATCTGTACAAAATTTGTGTTTTGGTTATAATTGGCATCGTTTACCATGAGCGCCCATGCTTTTCCATTGAATTGGTACACCCGGTTGTTGTCATTGTCGCGATAAGCCCAGCCCGCCTGCGGGTTAACTGGCGGGGAAGAGATATAACCCCGCCAATTCACAAAAATACTGTCGTTTGCTGCTATTCCTTTATTTCCGTCAATTCCCATTTGATACCATGCCTTACTGCGATAGATATACCGGTAGCCGTCTGCTGTATTCAGGTAAGCCTCATTATCAGCTACAGGAGCAGGGTGACTGCTGGCATTAGCAAGCCATTGAATACCCGCCTCGCTGCTGGCATCTACACCAGCAGCTGCGTTAATGATCTCATTGCCATAGGGTACAAAACGGATGGAGTCTGTCCAGCTGGAGTTATAATAACGCTGGCGTAAATACAGATCCCCATTGGCATAATTATCATCCCAGCCATCGGTGGCCAGGGTGTCACCAGGTAAATCATGCACCACCGTACTGCGGCCGTCTTCATAACTCGGGGCCATGTCTTCCAGCTTGTAGCAGGAAACCAGCAGGCACAGCAGTGGACAAAAAAGAAGATAACGGATTATTTTGACCATATCACCTATCTCGCCTGAACAGGCGTTGTTTTACTCAAAAATCCACGCATATAATAAGAAGAGAGCGTAGCCGATTCAACCGGAACAGATTTATAGATAAACCGGTATTGGTTAACCGTTTGTCCAATGTATTTATCAATGTTAGGAAGGGTAACCTCTACCTTGTTGTCTCCTTTAACAATCCCGTCTCTGATGGTTAAAATTTCGAAAGATGGAGAAAAATAGATCAGCACATAATCGATATTCCTTGCATGGTAATAACTTGCAATTTTACCGCCGTAACTGTCACTGAAAGAATAATTGATGGTTATTTTATCACCGGAGTGAACTGCTTGTCCATCTTCAACAAGACTGGAAACCGGGTTTGCATTGCTGATGAACGGCGTTAAAAATTTAACATTCACACTTTTGGCCACTCTTGTTCCTGTTTTTACAAAAACCTTATGCATTCCTGTGTCCTGTTCTACTGAAAAGGCCGGAAGATTTGCAAGGAGTGAATAATTTGTCGTCCTGTTGCTGACCAGCGTTAACGGGATTTCAACACCGTCCGAAACCCGCTGCATGTAAGCAATAACCTGGTCAGGGGTTGTGCTGCCTAAAAAGTATTCTCCGAAAATGCTCAGTTGTGTGCCGTTTAACCACGTGATAGGGCCGGAAACGCTGGAGATCGCCGGGATCGGTGTTTTGGTAACTGGGTTTAACCGGTACGTTTTAACACTCCCGTCTTCTGCCGTTACGGTGTAAACGGTACTTTTAGTAAAGGGAACACTTGCTCCGGATGCCGGACTGATCGTGGCTTTACCATCTACAACAATAACCGGTGCAACGGTAGCAGGCATGGCAACATCAGGGTTCCAGTAAACCGTAATGCTGTCGCCACTGATCAGGCATTTGGTAGAGTCACCGGCACTGCCCAAAATGGTAAACTGTTTAATACTATTGTATGGACGTTTTTGATAATCGTATTCTGTTTTGCTGCAGGATTGTAAACCCAATCCCCCAATAAAAAGGACAAAAAGAAGGAGGTTATATATTTTGTACATCATTTGATTTTTATAGTGTAATGGAATATTTATTATTTTTTTGCTGTTAGTTCAAAGGCGCTGTTTGGAACTGAGCTCAGTAAATTGTCTTTGCCCCATGCTGCATCATTAAAGTCAAAATATATTCCCAGCCCGGTATAGTTCAGTATATAGCCGGCTTCACCACCGCCGCTGCTAATGTTCGCTTCATAGAAGCCCAGAGGCAGTTCCGGGAACTTAACTTTAATTTGTGTGCGGGTTTGGCTAACGATCTCCAGTTCAACGGGTTTGTCAAATAGGTCCTCAGGGAAATTAGCCGGTAAACGCACGAGGTATCTCTTTGTCAATTTCATATACGCACGGGAAACACCGGTGTTTACGCCGCTATAATTTCCAGACTGGTCACTGCCCCTTACATTTAAGGTAACCGTTTCTCCAACAGCATGCGTTTTACCCAAAAAGTCAAAGTATGGTTTTTTATAATTCAGATGGATGGTAGGTAATGTGGTTTTTCTGCCCTGATGTTCTACCTGGATGTAGTAATCCCCGTTTTGAACCTCTGCAGATACATAGGCGGTGATGAAATGGATCTCAGTTGACCGGATTACCTCAATTACCTTTAGCGCATTGGGAACAACCGCATTTGTGGCTTTGTTGATTAAAGTCAGCTTTGCATTTTTAGCGCTGGATTCCAGGTTCCCGTAAATGGTGAAGCGGGAATTAACCAGCACATCCTTAGGCGTAGTATCATCTGCAACGGTATTTCCGTTTGCATCACGTTTTGTAGCATAACCTAATTTTAGCGGGTCTTTATGCGGTGAGATCTTAGTGATTAGTGTGTATTTGCGGATGTTATTTTTATTGTCTTTAACGCGATAGCTATATCCAACGGTATCAAAAGGAACAGGTTCAAGGTCTTCTCTGATATCTACGCTATTGCCATCGGCGTCGATTAGGGTTGCGCCTTCTTCCAGCTTGATCTCCGGAACAATAAAGTCTATGCTTAAATAATAAGGCATATATACGGTGATGGTGTTGTCAACATCGTCTACCACACCATTCAGCACTTCCTGTGCATTGGTTACCGTGTAAGCGGAAATGTGGTTTGCGGGTTCAGCATCATAAGGCACCACCTCTGTCTTTTTGCATGAAGATATGAGCATACCCACGCTTATGGCCAGCGCCATAAATGGTAATTTAGTTTTATTCATCTACTTGAAAATTTATAATTAAAAAAAATAGTTCGTTTTATTGGCCCACAATTACGCTCCTGGTACTGAGGTTTACGGTCATCGGCTTTCGGCGGGCGGTGAACCCAAACCGTTTCTCATCGGCCTTTACCACCATATACCTAAAGCTGACGGCATTGCTTCTCCCTCTGTTCATTTCGTAAGGATCGATGGTGTTTTTATAATAGCTCAAAATCTCCACTTTGGCATAATTGCCGGCTGCAGTTCTAACCAGGATTGTTCTGCATTTGGTAGAGTCACCATTGGTGGTAACCGGAAATGCTTTTGCAAAGCCTTCCGACAGGGCGTACATCATATGCGCATATTTACCTGCTTCTGCTTGAGCAGCAGGGTCATAACTATTATCCTGGTATCCCACCACTTTATCAGGACGGAATATATTACCAAAAAAGGTGTAGGCTACATGCCCCATAGGCTCTCCAAAAAAACCAATTTCATCAAGCCCTGAATGTCCGGGAATCTGGAACTTGCTGTCGTCTGGTATGGACAGGATCTTACTGTATGCGGAGTCGGTGACAATGATTCCTCCTATTGCAGAAGAACCATATCCAAAGCCATTTACTTTTCCATTATTTCCGGATAGTTCGCCGCGTGCATTACCATGAAAAGCCAGGTCCCAGCGATCAGTCGTTTTATAGGCGAGGTGTGTAGAGGAGAATTTCTCCAGGCTGAAATAGATCGGATCATCGCTGTCTAAAGGAATGTGTCCGTCTGGCAGGTTATCGCCAAGGTTTCGGATCATGATCTCGCGACTAAATACCGAATCACTTGGTGCCAGGTCGGGCTCCCAGTCAAACCCGTTCTTATCGTATATCTTACCGCAGGAAGATAGTAATCCGGCAATTGAGGCAATGGCGATGAAAGTTTTTAAGATCAGTTTCCGGTTCATCAGTTATTTGGTGTTAAGGTTGCGACTGCCATCCTGCTGCACAAAGTAGCGGAATGTAAAATACGGTGCCGGCCAGTAAAGCTGGGTAACTACCGGAGGGTTTCCTTTGTACACGCTGAGAATTTCCAGCTTGGCATACTTTCCGTCCGCAAGTCTTAATACGTAAGTATTATTGGTAATCCGTTTCATGAGGTGTGTAGTCAGATCATAGGTAAACCAGCCATTTGGATTGTCATTGGCATACGTACCTATTTTTGTATGCTTAACCGGGGCACTGTCAAATTCGTTATCTGACGGTGCGGTACTCACGTTTTCATAGGCTTGTTTAACCAATATTACGGCAGTCCGGGTTACAGTACCGGCATATCCGGGATTACCTGAATAACTGGCATTATTGAGAAATATTTCACTATTGTAAGGACCGGTAAAGGCCAGGTCCCATTCCGCAGTTTGGAGCCATCTTGCTGAATCTGCAGCGTTGCGCAGCCAGGTCTGTCTTTGATCGGCAAGGCGGAAAAGGAAAACATCAAATCCTATCTTCGTTTTACCATCGCCAGGATCACCAACAGAGCCGTTCGTATCTCCCGCCAAATCATAGATAACGGTACTTTTGCCGTCTTCAAGTGTATTCGAAGGATTTTCTTCTTTCTTTTTACATGCGGTAAAGGTAAGCGGAACAACCAAAAACAACCACAGATATCTACGTATCAATTTTTCCATATTCATGTATAATTATTAGTCTTTATAAAACCGGTAGGAGAGCCCCAGTAGTAATAACCTGCCCGACTGCCCGGGCATCAGCCTGTCGGTGTAATCCATTACATTGTCTGCCGTAAGCTGTATGCTTATATGCTGGTTCATCATTTTCTTTTCCAGTGCAGCGTTCAATAAGAAATATCCACTCACAAAGGTGTCGTAAGGGTCGGCGAAACGGTTGTTGTTTAAGTCGTCAAAGACATATTTTCCGCGGTAGTTTAATCTTACGCTTGCAGTAAGGTCCCAGAGCGGGTATCGGTAAGACATCCTGATGTTGGCCATATGGCGCGACCGGTTTTCGATGCCAAAATAGTCAGACAACTTAGAGGGTCTGTCCATCCCGGTTTTAAAGTCCAGTACCCGTGAATAAGCGCCTTTACCCAGTCTGATGCTGTCCATTACGCCTTTGTCTTTTGATACGAGGTACTGGTATCCTGCACTTATTTCAAATTGAGTGCCTGGATTAAAGGTGATCGTACTCTCTAAACCGGTGTTAAATGATTCCGGTAAATTCTGATAGGTGTAAATGTCACGTACCTCCGTACCGGTTGCTACACGGATGCTGTTGATCTGGTTGCTGATGTTGTGGTAAAACCCATTGATGTCCAGCTTGATCTTTTTAGCAGGTGTGTAGGTAAAGCCACCGTTGAAGGACAACGAACGTTCGGCCTCCAGGTTTCGATCCAGCTGGTTAACCAGGTATTCCCTAATCTCGCTGATCTGACCGGCATCTTTCATTTGGTTGAGCGTTTCGCGGAGCAGCTCTGTACCTACAACCAAATAATTGGCAACAGGATTCATGAATACCTGGTAGCGCTGCCGGTAATCAGGCGTTTTAAAGCCGCTGCCCAGTGCCATTTTTAAGGTTAGCTCTGAGGTGACATGATATTGTAAACCCAGGCTGGGATTAAGCTTGCCCCCAAATCTATTGTGATGGTCGTAGCGCAGGCCACCTGTTATTTCCAGCTGCTTTAGTGCCTGCCAGTCGCTTTGCAGGTAGCCAAAGCTGCTCCAAAGTCCCCCGGGTACGCTAAAGTCGCGGTTATCCATCTTTTCGAGGCTGGCACCAAGTCCACCGGTAAATTTTAGCGTATTACCTGCAGCATAAGCAAACTGCTGCTCAAAACGGTGCAGGATCTGGTTAAATGCTTCAGAACTTGCTTCTGCACCGCTTTGCTGCCATACTACGTTCATCTTGGAACGATAACTGGTTAAATAATAACGACTCATGCTGCGAAGCCCATTGTCAAAATTCTGATCAAAGGTTGCCGACAGGTTGAGATCTGTAATGTTTTGTGTATCGCCGGATGTATTGGTGGCCTTGCCCCCTGAATAGATCTGCTCCATGTAAGATTTGCGAACGGAGTACCGCCCGCTAACACCCAAAGTGGCACTTTCACTGCTGCGGTATCTTGCCCGCCCCTGCAAGCTGAAGTCGTTATATGGCGGAGCGGTTGTGCCGCCAGACAGGTAGGTTGGATCTGTATTGAACCCATCCGTCCGGTAGTAGTTTGCAGAAAGATTGACCGATCCGCGCTGAGATGCAAAAGGGGTTTCGCCCTCTAGAACGGCATCTAAAATATTTAAACTTCCATATCTTAAGGAAGCCATACCCTGGGGCTGTACGGCTCCATGGCGGGTAACGATGTTGATGGCACCTCCTAATGCTTCACTACCGAACAGGCAGGATGAAGCACCTTTGATGATCTCTATTTTTTCTATATTGTTTACGCTAATGCGTGACAGATCAAAATTGCCGCTGTTCCGGCCCATCATGGGCTGGCCATCAATCAGGATCATGACATATTCGCTGCCAAATCCCTGCATTTGCAGGCCTACAGAGCGTGAGCCCCCGCCAATGTTGTTCACAATGGCGATTCCTGTTTGTTCTTTTAATACCTCATCCAGCCTTCGGCTGCCCATCATTTCGATCTGCCTGCGACTGATCACTGTTACGGGCATCGCACTGCGTTCTATATCAATCAGGTTATCCGGGTCAGTTTGTTTTGATGATACCTTTACCTCGTCCAGGTTGTGCTCCTTGCCGGTTAGCTTAATTTCTATCTCCGTTGTTTCTGAAGGATAGATGCGGACAGTAGCATTGAAACCTGCTTTGCCGATGAGAGATACCCGTAACTGATAGTTACCGGCAATGATATTTTTAAATGAAAACACACCTTTTTCATCAGTTTGTACCGTATGTCCGTCTGGCTGTAATACCAGGGTTGCCCCGGATATTGTTTTGCCAAACTCATCCTGTACGGTACCCTTAAAATTGCCCCTGATCTGCTGGGCATTTAAGCGGGTAGGTGTAAGGAGGGCCATTAGGCAAAACATACAAAAGATCTGTAGCAGAAAACTATAAGTATAGGATTTGTTATTTTTATTCATTCTAAATAAAGGACGGTGCAAATGTGGGGATTAGATCGGATAGTTAATTTGTTCTATCCGTATTAAGATTTGTTCAATGTGTATTAAGATTTGTTCTATCCGTATTATTTCGGGGTGCTTTTATCTGGAGTTAGCAGGGTTGGTAGTTGAAATTTATCCTGCATTTATCTTTATGTCAGCTTATTAACTGATTTATTTTATCCGGATGTGAATACCGTGATTCGGGATTGCCAAATATCCGTACAGTTTCAGTACTTGTATTTAGATTGATTAAATGGTTGTTTTGTAAAAATAATATGAGATATATCTTCTATAGCAGTATGCTTTTGCTGGTGTTTCTAACTGGCATAGAAAGTTCCGCTGCACCGTTTAAAAGAATTGTTACGCTTGGAGGGGCCATTACAGAAACCGTAAATGCTTTGGGTTTTGGGGCTCAGATTGTTGCGGTAGATGTAACCAGTGAGTATCCTGATTTTGTTAAGAAACTGCCTAAGGTAAGCCGAAACCGTTCTATATCTGCCGAGGGCATTATGGCTTTCCGTCCGGACCTGGTTATCGCTCCATATGGAGATGTACCGGCTGCACTTGTACAGCAGCTTCAGGCTTCAGGCATCCGCTTTGTTGCGTTAAAACAAGAATATTCTGTGAAAGGGGCAATCACATTCATTAAAGCGGTTGGAGACGTACTGGGTGTTGCTGAGAAAGCGCAGGTACTGGCAAAGCAAACGGAGCTTCGTATTCAAAGCGCACTTACAAAGACCAGATCCAATAAAAAGAAACCCAGGGTACTCTTTATATATGCGCGGGGAACAGGCACCATGACTGTAGCCGGAAAAGGCAGCAACATGGAAGCTATTATTAACCTGGCAGGCGGATATAACGCCATACAGGAATTTAACCGCTATAAGAGTTACAGTACCGAAGCACTGGTTAGTGCCAACCCGGATGTGATCCTGATGTTTGACTTTGGACTGAAAAGCCTGGGCGGCGTTAAAGGGATCATGGGTATGCCGGGGGTAGAATTTACAAAGGCAGGGAAGAATAACCAGATTGTCGCTATGGATGGGGATTTACTCATTAATTTTAGTGTCAGACTGGATCAGGCAATTTTAGCATTGAATAAGATATTAATGGAATATGGGGGTTGAGGGTAGTTTCAAAAAGAAAATAATATACATCAGCCTGTCCGCAGGGCTGCTCCTCGCCATTCTTTTTTCATTGGGTATGGGGGCAATGAAAATTCCGGTTTTAGACGTTCTGGCTATTTTTTTAAATAAAACAGGTTTGGCTGCACACATCACTGTTGATCCGATGTATGAAAATGTGCTGCAATTTGTCCGCCTTCCGCGTGTACTGCTTGGCTTACTGGTAGGTGCTGCACTGGGTATATCTGGTTCTGCCATACAGGGCATCTTTCGTAACCCGCTTGCCGAACCCGGCCTGATCGGGATCTCTGCCGGTGCATCCTTCATGGCAGTAAGCATCATTGGTCTTGAATTCGTGCTGTTTGCAGGTTTGGGCAAGGTACTGGGTTTCTACCTGCTTGCTTTCGGATCTTTTGCAGGGGCTGGAATTGCAGCGATGCTGGTTTACCAGCTTTCTAAAACCGATGGCAAGCCAAATGTGGCCACGATGCTGCTTGCCGGCATTGCAATTAACGCGTTGGCGGGTGCATTAACCGGACTGATCACCTACCTGGCCGATGAACAGCAACTGCGCACCATTACCTTCTGGATGCTCGGCAGTCTTGGCGGTGCCAACTGGCAGGTGGTCAATTCATTATTTCCTTTTGTACTCATTCCCGTCATTTGCCTGCCTTTTTACAGCAAAGGACTTAACCTCTTTGCCATAGGAGAACACCAGGCGGAGCAGATCGGTTTAAACCCCGGACGCATTAAAGCGCGGGTAGTGTTTCTGGCCACACTGGCCGTCGGTGCCTCAGTTTCTGTAACCGGGATTATCGGGTTTGTTGGCCTCCTGGTTCCTCATACCATTAGATTGATGGGCGGTGTGGATCATAAATTTGTGTTGCCGGCCTCGGCTTTACTCGGTGCACTCGTGCTCACCTTATCTGATATGCTGGCGCGAACCGTGGCGGCTCCTATAGAACTACCAATTGGAGTGATTACGGCATTGCTGGGTACACCCGTGTTTCTATATATATTGGTTAAGGACAAGAAAAAAATACTTTATTGATACGTTATGCTTAGGGTAGAATCAGTCAGTTATGAAACGGGAAACCGCTTGTTGTTAAAAGACATTTCTTTTAGCATCAAAGGGGGAGAGATGGTCGCTATTCTTGGTGCAAATGGAGCAGGCAAATCCACATTGATGAAGATCCTCTGCAGGGAGAAGCAGCCCACTGCAGGCCGGGTATTGTTTGATGGCAAAGATCTTCGTGAGTACAGCGCAAAAGAAATGGCCGCTAAACGCGCTACCCTATACCAGCAGAATTCGGTAACAATGGCCTTTACCGTTCAGGAAGTTGTCATGATGGGCAGGTATGGCCACTATAGCAGCAATCCTGCAGAACGCGACCTGCGGGCCATGCAGGAAACCATGGAGGTATGCGGGATCAATTACCTGGCAGACCGTTCGATGCTTACGCTATCTGGAGGTGAACAGCAGCGGGTGCACCTGGCCCGGGTACTTGCCCAGCTGTGGGACAATAAGGAAGCTTTGCTGCTGCTTGATGAACCAATCTCCGGTATGGACCTTCAATATCAGCACCAAACCTTAGCGATTGCTGCCGCACTTGCAAGCAAGGGATTTATGGTGATCTCTGTGTTACACGATATCAATCTGGCCGCTCAGTATGCAGACCGCATCCTGATGCTGAAAGGGGGAAGGAAATGGTGGGATGGCTCCCCAATGGAAGTGCTTACCTCACAACATATTTATACCGCTTTTGCCGTGCATGCACAGGTAGAAACAGATCCAAAAACACTCATCACCCATGTGGTTCCTGAAGGCGTACTGCTCAATGCGGGTACATTCAATTCAAACATGGCCATAAACTATAACAATATGACCCTTAAAGAAAAATACCAGGCCTATCAACAGGCACACCCAAAAAAACGGATCCTCGATATTGCGAAGGATTTTAACATTAGCGAGGCACAGCTACTAATGACCGGCTTAGGCGATCAGGTCACTTTGCTCAGACCCGAAATGGACAATATCTTAAAACAAGTGGAAAACCTGGGCCATGTGATGGCACTTACCCGGAATGAGTATTGTGTAAACGAAAGAAAGGGAACTTACCAGAACTTCTCCCAAACCCCGCATGCAGCCTTGTTTTTAGGAGAAGATATTGACCTCCGTCTTTTTCTATCAAAATGGAAACTGGCATTTTCAGTTTCGGAAGGGGATAATAACAGTTTACAGTTTTTTGATGAAAGCGGAAATGCGGTGCATAAGATCTACCTGACCGGGCAGAGTGACAAAGAGAATTTTATAAAACTTGTGGCCCATTTCAAAGCCGAACAGCAAGCTTTCTTTGAGATTAAACCAGTCCTGAAAACGAACCGCCCGGAACGCCGTGATGCTGAAATAGACATTCAGGGTTTTCATACGGCTTGGAACACGATGAAAGACAGTCATGAGTTTTTCGGATTGCTGCACAGATTCGGGCTTAACCGGATGCAGGCACTTCGTTTGGCCCCGGAAGGCCGTGCCATGCAGATGAGCCTTGAATCTTTTAGAAGAACAATTGCCCACTGTGCGGTAAATGAAGTTCCTGTAATGATCTTTACCGGTAATGAAGGGTGTATCCAGATCCATACCGGCAGTGTAAAGAATCTGGCACCAACTGGTTCCTGGTTCAATGTGCTGGATCCGGAGTTTAATCTTCATGTCAATGAAGATGGGGTAAGCAGCTTATGGCACGTGGTTAAGCCATCTACAGACGGTGATGTAAATTCCCTGGAACTGTATAACAAAGATGGAGAAGTGATCTTGCAGGTCTTTGGCAAGCGCAAACCGGGTATTCCGGAACTGGAAACCTGGAGAGAGGCATTGGCCGGAATATTGGTTTAAGTCCTCACATCACTGGGTGTGATCCCGTAATATTTTTTGAAGGATTTGGTAAAGCTGGCCTGGTGCTTAAAGCCCACCAGCATACCTACCTCATACATGTTCTTTTTTTCCTTTACGATCAGCTTCCTGGCTTCTTCCATTCTCAGCCGGGTGATGTAGTCGTAGATGGTTGAACCGAAATATTTCTTAAAGCCGCTTCTTAACTTAAATTCATTCAGGAGGATCAGTTTTGAAAGCTGCTTTTGGGTAGGCGGCTGCCGGTATTGTTCCTGAAGGATTTCTCTGGCCATTTCCAGCTTGGTAATGTCCTCATCCCGCAGAATGTCTTGCTCATCATCCATAGAATGACTAAATTGTTCCAGCTGGTACATGATCAGCTCCAGCATCCGGGCATCAGTAAACAACCGTTTCAATGCACCATCCTGCTTGCATGTCCTGATCTCATCTATGGATCTGCGCATCTCGGGAGTTACAAAAAGATCAGCATCTGCAAAGGAGGTGTAGATGCCTTTTTCCATTTCCCTCACAAAGCCTTCATGCAGCGGCGAGGCCACATCAACCAGGTGGAGGTAGTAATCTTTAGACAGGACCGCCAAAAAGTAGACATAATCTACATTGGGTTTTATTTCATAAGCATCTTTTGAGGACGGAATATACCGGATGTTGTGCCGGCTCTGACCAAAAGTCTTCTGAACCTTGTTTTTTGATGGCCCCTGTTTACTAAAGATAAACTGACAGGCTATGGCTTCTCCCTCAACTTCAGTAAGTATGCGTACCTGTTCGTCAAACCTCATTTCAGAATACAACAAGAACAGGCCATTGGTTGATACCTGGTAATTATTCATCCCGATGGGCGCATCTTTAATGGTGACTTGCTTTTCAGAGATGCGGTGATCTGCCAGGTATTTATCAGGAATCTCTTCCAGGAAAAGCCATTCGCTATGGTTCTCTATTTTTGCTTTGATCAACATTGCCGGGAGCTATACATAAAATAAGGTGAGTATCTTCAACTAATGACCCAAACAAATATACGGTATTATTTATAAGGATTCTAAATAATGTAGTTGTTAGCAGGTTTTTTAATGCTGGAAGGCTGGATCATAAGCTGCAGCAACAGTCCACTTTTTTCGAAGTAGGTGACCGCTTCGAGCAAATTGTCAAAAGTAGAACGTTCCAGATGACGCTGCATATCTTTTACATAAGACATCAATGATTCATCTTTCCATGCCAGGATGCCCGTTTTTATGACGATACCAGGTTGAAAGCGTCCTCTTGATTTTAAAGATTCAAGAAACCCCCGGGTAATGTCTTCCATGAGCTGAGATGGATTGTTTGTGCCGTTATACAGATCAGGGAACAGACCAGTAAGCCGGATTGCGACGAGCTGGCTTTCAATACTGCAAGCCAATGTGATAAATGCACGTCGGATGTGATCGGTGTTTGTAGTCTCCCAGGTAAAGATCTCAGTCAGTTCATCTATTTTTTCAGCCGCAATCTTCATACGTTTCTTCGCTTCATTCAATGGTTGTTTGCGCATAGCATGACTATGAAGGTTAATCTCGTGGATTGCCTTTTTTAAATTCGCATCTGCTTCAAAATAATCAGTAACTGAATATTCCATTGATTTTAAGAGCTAAAGATATGACCAGGTCATGTGGATACCCGGGCATAGTGTGATCATAACTAAATTACGCTGGCGAATTTAAGAAATAAATGAATATTCATAATTGATTTTATGGAGAAATATCCGGACCAGTTATTCTGCTATATGAAGTTCATGCGTGTCATTTTTAGCTTTAGGTAGCAGGGCAAGCATCAATCCGGTCAATACCAGGCAAAGGATATTGGCGTAGGTGCTGTATTCAAATGCTTTGGTATAATTCCAGGTATTAGATCCTGTATCAGCCACGCTGTAAAAAATGCCGCCGATGATACAGATGCCCAATGCAGACGCCGTTTGCTGGAAGGTGCTGTAAACCCCTGCGGCAGCACCGGCAAACTTTTGAGGAACACCTTTTAAAGCCAGATTTAACAGTGATGGCAGCACCAATCCGTTACCCATTCCATAGATCCCCATTAAGATAAAAATGATGCCCCCGCTCACAGATGATTTAAAAAAGTGGATCTGAAGCGCAAAGGATAATATAATGATCAATATTCCTGATTGTGGAATAAGCTTGCCATATCTGGGCAGTAGTTTTGATGCCGTTACCGATGATAAAGTAAACAGTATGCCTGGCAGTACGAAATACAGACCCGCGTTTGCAGACGAAATACCCAAACCATTTTGTAGAAAGACCGCACTTGTAAGCAAGTATGACGTATGCATCATAAACTGGAACAGTACGGCAATTAAACCGATGCTAAAATCTTTATTGTTAAAAAGTTCCATATTGATCAACGGACTAACACCTTTTTTAAGCTTTTCTTTCTGATCGTAAATGAAATATACAAATGAGACCATAGAGAGCAACAAGAGCACGATACTCCATAGGGGCCATCCAGCTTCTCTGCCTTGTGTTAAAGGATAGATGAGGCAGAATAAGCCAAGGGTTAAAATGGCTATTCCAGAATAATCAAATGCAAGTTTTGCATGCCGCCCTGTCTCTGGTAAGAAGTGATGTGTGGCCCATAATGCCACTAAGCCAACAGGCAGATTGATGAAAAATATAAACCGCCAGCCATCTATAAACGTGTGGATCTCTGATAAATATCCGCCAAGCACCTGCCCGATAATGGATGCGATGCCTAAGGTAATGCCGAACCATCCAAATGCCTTGGCACGCTCTTTAGGATCGGTAAACAGTATTTGTATAAACGCGATAGCTTGGGGAACCATAAAAGAAGCACTCATGCCCTGAAAAAACCGGGTAACATTGAGTAGCAATGGCGTTTGTGAAAGACCGCACAAGCATGAAAACACGGTAAAGCTCAGCATACCCCAAAAGAAAACGGTTTTCCTGCCAAAGTCGTCACCAGCACGGCCGCCTGTAATTAAGAAGGAAGCATAGCCCAGTAAGTAACCGGCAATTACCAATTGGATCTGTCCGTCGCTGGCATGAACACCAATTTTTATAGATGGTATGGCTACGTTCACAATAAAGATATCGATCACTGACAATAGGGGAGCAGTCAATACGATGATCAGCGCGATCCATGGAGATGTGGTGTGTTTCATAATGTCTGCAAAGCTATCTAAATATTTCATAAAATAGATAGACTTGTCTATTTATTTTATGGTTATCTTTGTGACATGAAAGAATCATCTGCCAGAACAAGAATACTTGATGTTGCATCAAGATTGTTTTATGAACAAGGATATAATTCAACAGGGATTAACCAGATCATTGAGGAAGCTGAGATTGCGAGGGGATCACTTTATAACCATTTTCCTTCGAAGAGGGATTTGCTCACGGCTTATATCCAGCAGGCAGAAGATCGCTGGTTTGCGGAACTGGATAAATTTCTGGCCACTTTAAAAGATCCAAGACAGAAACTGCTCGGATTGTTCGATTTTAGGATAGAACGACAGCTGCGTTCAAATTTTGGGGGATGTCTGTTCTCTAAAATTGGTGCAGAGGTTCCAAAAGATGATTTGAATGCGTTCGAACTGGTGTATCACCAAAAGGAGCGGTTCAAAATTTATATTACAGAACTGCTTCAGCAAATGAAGTTAAGCGAGCCACAAGCCCTGAGTCAGGAAATGCTTGCCAATGCCTTGTTTATGATTTTTGAGGGGGCAACAGCCATTGCAAGCATCAGCAAAAGTGATCAGGCGATTAGAGATGCAAAGAAAATTGCAGAATCACTGATCTAAATAAGATCTGACGGTAGTTAATTTAATGCTAAGCGGTGTTTTTACTTTATAAAAATGCCCAAAAAAGTCAGACAAACTTTTTTGGGCATTTTAGTCTTTTAAGATATTCTACTAAATTTTGCAGGCATTTCCTTTTAGCTATTCTGTTAGATATTATAGCGTATTCCACGCTTTTTAGGATATTCTATTAAGTTTTGTAGGGCATTTCAACCTTATTATTAGCATTGAAATTGACTATCCTATCTAATTAACTCTTCGAGTTTCTTGTCGAGGTCTGCTCCCCGCAGATTTCGTCCAACAATGATCCCATCAGGATCAATCAGCACATTGGCTGGTATGGCCCGCACCCCATACAATTTGGCAGGGGCGCTGTCCCAGAATGCCAGGTCTGATACCTGTGTCCAGGTCAGCTGGTCATCTTTGATCGCCTTAACCCATGCTGCTTTACTTTTGTCCAGCGATACGCCAAAAACATCAAAGCCTTTAGCATGATATTTCTGGTAAGCCTTAACTACATTCGGATTTTCTCTTCTGCAAGGCCCGCACCAGGCGGCCCAGAAATCAAGCAGCACATACTTACCGCGGTGTTGAGACAGGCTAACAGATTTGCCGTCAGGATCCAACGCTGTAAAATCTGGTGCTTTCTTTCCGATGCTTACCGTAGACAGTACGCCAACCAGGTCGTTCAATACGCTTACATAGGGTGTGCTTTGCAGCGCAGGATCCAGGTAACTGATGTTTTCCTTGATCTGATCCGGAGTTAGCCGATAAGAGAAATCCCGGTAAAGCACATAGGCAGATACAATGGATCCAGGATTCTGTTTAATGAATTCATCAATCTTTACATCCCTTTGCTTTTTATAGGCTGTAAACAAATCATTGCTCTTAGAACCGCTGATGGTTGATGCGCTGTAATACCTTGCCGTATCCAGGTCTGCCGTAATCTTTCCGCTTTCCAGGAAGATATACAGCGGGCTTTTCTCCTTATTCAACGTTAATCCATACAATTCCGGAAGTTCCAGCTTTTGGCTAAACGCATATTTGCCGTTTTTGATCTCCGCAGAATCAATGGAGAAGAACATCTTATTATTGAACTTCTGCAAATAGATCTTTCCTGAATTGACTCCTTTTACCGTACCGGCAATGGATACGTCCTGCTTTTGCTGAGCAGTTACTGCGCTGCTGCCAATCAGCAGGAACGCAGTAAGCATATTTAATTTTTTCATGATTTATAAGTTAGGGTTGGTGTTTATTTCATTGATAGGTATCGAAAACAGATAGTATGGGCTGTTGGGTACAAACTGGCTGTTGTCTGGAAATACCCGGATATAATGGCCTTTGATCACTACATCGGATGTTCCCGATTTAAACGTGTCGGTAGTTTCATTTCTAACTACCGAACGCTGCAGCCTGAGGATATCCGGTAACCTGAACCCCTCGCCCCAAAGTTCTCTTCTCCGCTCCAGTAAGATCTCTTCGATCAGTGCGGGCTGGTCAAGTGTGCCATCAACGATTGCAGGAAGATTTCTTTTAATCCGAACATCATTGAGCGCAGTTATGGCACCTGAAAGGTCGTTTAGCCTTGCTTTACCTTCTGCCTGGATCAATGCCATTTCTGACGAGCGCATCAGCACAATGTTTCCTGAGCGGTCTGTCTTATCTACAAACTTTTTGTATTTGTACCAGCGGTACATCGGGTCTGCCGGCGTAGTTACGAGTTCAAACAGGCTCTTTCTAATGTCCTGATCCAAGAAAAGCTTTCTGAAAAACGGATCGGGCATAATGCTTCTGTACCCGGTAGCAGGCGTAACATCAATGTAGGCAAAGTAGGAGGCACCGCCAAGGTTCTGATCTGCTTTTTGAGGATGTCCCCAGATCCATTCCACATTGCTTACATCATTAAAACCCTGCAGGTACTGACCAGGTTCCATAATGGCATATCCTACTCTGGCTTCTGTTGCTTTTGCTGCGGCAAGATCCCATTTCCCGGTATTTAAATAGGCCCTGGCAAACAAGCCTTTCACCACATTAACATCCGGCCTGTTCTTAACCACACGCTTGAATCCCTGAAGCAGTGTTTCTGCTGCGGTAAGGTCGGAGATGACCTGGTTGTATACTTCTTCAACGGTAGCCCTTGGTTTGGGCTGTGAAGCCGGACTAGTCGGCTCTGTATAAATAGGGACAGCCTTTGCCGTTTTATCTTTTGCATAGGTAAACTGGTACTGGCCAACGAGGTTAAGGTAAACGAACGCCCGCAGGGCCAAAGCCTGACCTTTCAGGTATTTTTTATCAGCTTCCGGACCGCTTGCCTGGTCTACATAAGCGATGATGTTATTGCAGTTGTCAATCACTTTGTATTGAAAGCTCCAGAAGAACAGGGCGCGTCTGGTTGTGTTGTCATAAGGATCACGGAAAGGGTAAGAATCCCTGAACCCGTATACGCCATCACGGGCGATGGCATCTTCACCCATCACTTCCTGAGAAAGGATGATGGCGGCATAGCCCGGATTGTCCTGAGAGGTGCTTGACTCCATCAGGTAACGCAGGGTACCGTTTACCAGCGCATCAATATTCGCTGTGGATGCATAGGTTTCTTTTCCCGTTAGATCATCTGCCGGGGCAGTATCAAAAAATTCATCACTGCAGCTGGCAAAAATGGCAGTGGCTGCGAGTAAAAGGCTGTATATTGTTTTTTGTAGTTTCATGGTGTTGTCAATTAAAATGATGCATTCAGACCAAACGATATCGTTTTTTGCGCAGGATACCTGTAAAAGGTAACCCCGTCTACAGCTTGTTCCGGATCCAGACCGTCATGACCAAATAAGGTGAACAGGTTCTCTCCGGCTGCAGAAATTTTGATATTCCGGAATCCGATAGCAGAAGTCCACTGGTCCGGGAGACTGTAACTTAAGGTCAGGTTTTTTAAACGGGCATAAGTAGCATCGTATAGGAACCGGGATGAAATGCTGTTCCAATTGGTAGCCTGGGTATTTAACCTGGGTACATCTGTATTGGTATTTTCCGGAGTCCAGCGGTTAAGTATGTCTTTCGACCAGGTTCTGCCGGGATTGTCTCCATTGTGAGAGATCATCACCTCGTCCAGATCCAGGATCTTACCGCCTATACTGTAAGACACCAAAAATGAAAGTTCTGCATTTTTGTATTTAAAACTGCTGGTTATTCCGCCATAAACATCCGGCAAAGCCGATCCCTGGAAATACTGGTCTGCTTCTGCAAAGACAGAAGTGGTCGTTCTGCCGGTAAGTGTTTTAGCACCTGCCGGACTGGTTTCATAGGTATTTTTGTACCACAATGGCTTACCATTTGCAGCATCTACTCCTGCCCATTCGCGGATAAAGAAGTCATACACAGAACCGCCTACTACCAGTTTCTTGGTTGATCCGAGCTGTCCGACTGCTCCGGAGATGATTTCTTTTTGAGGTAATTCAGTGATCTTGTTTTTATAGTGACCGAAGTTGATGCCAAAGTCCCAGCGGAAGTCGCCTGTGCTAACCGGTACCACGTTGATCTGCCCTTCAAAACCATTGTTTCTTAAGGAACCAATGTTGTCGTCGATTGCTGTAAAGCCAAGGGACGGAGAAAGTGGTCTGCTGAACAACAAGTCTTTTGATCGTCTCTGATAGACCTCAAATGATCCCGATACCCGGTTGTTGAACAATCCGAATTCTATACCTGAATTGAAATTAAGGTTAGATTCCCATTTTAATCCTGGTGTAGGAAGTCTGGAGGTAACCAATCCGGCTTCACCTAAACTATTGTAGATCGAGTAAAGATCCTGGTAAGCATAATAACCACCCAGGTTGTCGTTTCCTTGTGCGCCGTAACTGCTCCGTAAACTTAAATTATTTAGCCAGCTAACATCCTTAAGGAAATCTTCTGAAGTCACATTCCATGAAGCACCGAGCGACCAGAAGTTACCCCATCTGGATTCCGGACTGAACCTGGAAGAACCATCACGGCGAAAACTTGCGGTGAAATAATATTTCTGATTAAAATTATAGTCCAGTTTACCTAAAAAGCTGCTCAGCTTATATTCATCGGATCCACCTGTAAAGCTGTTTAATAAGGATGCGGCTGCCGGTTCATCCTTACCCTGGAAACCAAAGTTGCTGCGGGAACCTGAAAGTCCGGATGTGTTTAACAGGTAAAGCTCTTGTCCGCCCAATACATTAAAATGGTGCGCTGAACCCAGATCGAACGTATAATCCAGCAGGTTATTGATGGTTACCCCCATTGATCTGGAACTGCTTTTACTCACTGATCCCCTTCCGGATAATCCAGATCCAAAGCCGGGATTGGTATAAGAGTGGTTTAGCCTGCTTACATAATCTGCATTTACACTGTTTTTCAGTTTGAGGCCTTGTAAGATATTGAACTGCAGGTTACCGCGGAAGATGACCGCATCCTGCTTGCTGCTGTATTTGTTGAGATCTACACCGCCAAGCAGGTTGTTACCCGTTGCTGCCGCACTTGGCCTGTAGTTTCCGAAGTCATAGATCTTGTTTCCTTCTGAATCCAGTTTTAAGCTGCCATCCGCGTTGCGTTCATACACCGGATAGATGTTGGAAACCAGTCTGCCGAAGTTGGCAAAGTTTCCCTGATTGCTGTCAGACTGCGGAGGGGAGTCCTGACTGGTGGTATTTGCCGCTACATTTACCCCGGCTTCAAACCATTTATTAACCTTGGTGGTGTAATTGACGCGGGTATTGAATCTTTTAAAACCAGAGCCTACAATAAACCCTTTGTCGTCCAGGTAACCGCCGGATACAAAGTATTTGGAATCCGGACTTCCTCCGCTAATGCCGATCTCGGCCTGTGTGCGGATGCCTTTTCTGGACAAAGATTCTGTCCAGTCGTCGTTCCACAACGAAACAGCGCCCGGAACGAGCTTGCCATCCAAACCAACAGGCTGAGGATAGGCCGAACCAAATGGATTAACCTTTAGGGCACCAACCAATTCTGTCGATGCATATTGGGCCGCCTGTACTGCAGTTTTGCCCTGATCCACCTGGTTGTTTCTTAAGGCTTCCCAGTACAATTCAAAATACTGCGGATTGTCCAGATATTCATAATCTTTAAATGCTCTTGTAGACACGCCTGTGGATGCATTTAAGGTAACTGTTGGCTTGCTGTTTAGTTGTCCTTGTTTGGTGGTGATGATTATTACACCATTGGCTCCCCTGGATCCGTATAAGGCACTGGCCGATGCATCTTTCAATACAGACACCGATTGGATCTCATTGTTGCTGATGGAGTTGATGTTGCCAGAGAATGGAACACCATCTACTACATATAACGGAGCACTTGATGCATTGATTGAACCGATCCCGCGCAGACGGATCGTAGCATCACTACCAGGTTGTCCGGCAGAGGCGACCGACTGTAATCCCGGTACAAGTCCCTGTAAGGATCGGGATACGCTGGAAACTTGCCTGTTTTCCAGATCTTTGGCGTTCACTACGGATGCAGATCCTGTGTATGTTGCTTTATTGGCTGTTCCGTAGGCCACAACGACAACTTCACTAAGCTGATTCTCTTCAGATAAAAGTGAAACGTTCTCCACATTTGAGGTAACGGCCTGTTCTTTGGTTTGATAGCCGATAAAGGAGAATACCAGCGTGTTTTCTGCGGAGCTGAGGGTGATTACATATTTACCATCGGTATCTGTGGAGACCCCTTTTTTGGAGCCTTTTACTTTTACAACCACACCCGGTAGCGGTTTGTTATCAGATTGCTGGGTGACGACACCACTCACCTTCCTGTCCTGGGCGAAAACCGCAAGCTGCAGGATAGCTAGTATCGTTAGAAGGGTAATTTTTAATTTCATTGCTTTATTAATTTTAGAGGTTTATTTATTTAATGCTGTGTTTAGGTAGGTGGAAAGGTTAAGGATGCTTTGGGCAGCAATTTCAATTTGTTGATTTGCAGTTTCCCAATTGCCTTGTTCTATGGATTCTCTGATACCCGGCAGGGTTTTTACGCCATAGCCGGTGTAAAATCCAGGTGCATAGACGGTATGCTTATACCATGGGCGATGCGGGAGACCCTCAGGATTTAAAAGTTGTTTTTCTGCCTGAAAAAGCACGGTATTTAACTGAGAACGTTGAGCACGTTGAGCGCGTTGGACATTTTCCACGTTCTCCACGTTCTCGACGTTCTCAGGCAGGTTATCAATTACATTGCTGGACGCCAGGGCGAGTTTCGCTGTCGATTTTTTCAGGCTGTCCAGGGCACTATTCAGTTTGCTGAAATCGAAGTCCGGTACTTCAGGGTTTTTTTTAGGTGCTAAATATGGAGTGGCCGGATCTGACGCATACTGGTATCTGCCTTCGGAAATAAGCTGGTTTTCTACCGCATAATTTTCCTTAAGCTGCGTAGCTAGTTTGGATACTTCTGAGACGTAATTACCAACGGTCTGATATAAGTTCGTGTAATCAAAAGGCAGTACTTCAGCGTCTGCCAGTCTAAGCACCGCTCTTCCGGCTGTTTTAGCCAGTGCCACACCATATACAAAATCCTTATCCTTAAACCTGACATAGTTATCGTAAGAATCATAAATGGAATGGTATTCGCCGCCTTCATCTTCGCCACCAAAGCCCAGGTTTAACGACGGGATACCCAGATGCTGTAAAAAGGCAGAATAGTCTGATCCTGTTCCCAGTGCACCTAAAGTGAGGCTGTCTTTTTTAATCAAGCTTCTTTTGGCAGCACTGGATGTTGCACTTACAATGCCTTTCGCTTTTCTTCTTTCAAAGATGCTTACTCCGGAAAGCGGGTCAGGTACCTCTTTCGCGATCCCATCTACCAGCTGTTCTAAGGCATGAGAACCGCCTGCCTCCAGGAAACCACGTCCATTGCCATCTGTATTGATGTAGGCTACTGCTTTTTTACGCAGTTCATCGGTATGGTCTTCTACCCATTCTGTTGAGCCGAGTAAGGATTGTTCTTCACCATCCCAGGCACAATAAACCAGTGTTCTTTTTGGTTTGTAGCCAGCCTTAACCAATAAGCCAATTGCTTTGGCTTCTTCCAGTTCTGCTGCCAATCCGCTAATTGGGTCTGCTGCTCCGTTTACCCAGGCATCGTGGTGGTTACCCCGAATGATCCATTGATCGGGGTATTCAGAACCTTTAATCTTTGCGATCACATTATAGGCAGGTACAATGTCCCAGTTGGATGCTACTTTGAGGTGGACTTTTGCTTTTCCTGCACCAATCTTGTAGGTAATTGGCAGTGCGCCACGCCATTCTTCCGGCGCTACCAGGCCATCGAGTGCAGAAAGCAAGGGCAGTGCATCATGATAACTGATCGGCAATACGGGTATTTTAAGGATGGTCTCAGCTTTTGATCTGTCGATGCGGACAGCATTTTTAGTCGCTCCGATATTTGGGGTAAGCGGATCTCCGGGATAGACAACCATGTCCATCACTGAACCTCTTTGAACGGTATGTTCATTTTTAAATGGTCCTATTGGGTAAGGTTCGCCCTGATAATAACCATCTTCCTTCGGATCGGAATAAATGATACAACCAATGGCACCATGCTCATAGGCAATTTTTGGTTTCATACCCCTCCAGGAACGACCGTACCTGGCGATTACAATTTTACCAGAAACACTGATGCCTAATTTTTCAAGTGTTTCATAGTCATCAGGCAATCCAAAGTTTACATAGACCAGTGCCCCGGTTACATCGCCATCGGCACCCCAGGCATTATAGGTTGGTAATTGTCCATCCTGGCCTGATGTGGCATCTTCTGCTAAGGCCTGCTCTTTTAGTAGTGCAGTAAATTTTGAGGGTTCAGTAAGTTCCAGCAGCCTGGTTTTTGGGGTAGGAAACAAAACATGGTAGGTTTCAATCTTTGCATCCCATCCATATTCCTTAAATTTTTGCTGAATGGACTCTGCCACTAATTTACCCTGGGCAGAGCCCAAATGGTGGGGTTTGGCGGAGAGTTCTTTGATCGTTTTTCCAATGTTGGCAGCACTCAGCTGCTGATCAAAGCTTTTTTCCAATTGCAGTTGAGTAGCTGCAGTCTTGGTAGAGAATCCTTTGATATTACCTTGCTGGGCAAAGATTTTTAAACTGGTCAGTATCAGTATGGCCAGTAATACCACATCTTTTCTCATGCTGTTTTTTTGTAAGTGTATATCCATATTTTCAATTTATAGGAGCAGACAAATACTTAATCAGAAAAATGAAGGGCAAAGTAATAGCATGGCCAATTGCGGATGCAACGGTTTTTTATCACTTATCTTTCTCTTTTAACAGAGCAGGAATTAGCACCTTTTACTTCCGGTTAGTATAGGTTGCTAAGACGTTATAGGGCCTTTCCCTCAGTCTTTCTTTATAAGTATAATGTGTAAGAACTCAAATATGGGACAAAGATAAATAAATAATCTACTAAATTGATAGACTTTATATTTTTATTGACAATTTCTTGAGAAATAGGGGATGAAATCAGAAAGGACTGCCTTTTAAGACAATCCTTTCTGATTTAAAAATTTGCAGGTATTATGGAACGGACAGCTGTAAACCGTTACATTTCAATGCGATAATTGATGGTTGGAATGATGCCTACCCATTTGTTGGGCTCAACGATCCGCTTGCTGGAATTGTAAAAGAAACCTGTTGTGTTTATTTTATTCAGTACGTTCTGTATATCCAGCAGTATAAAGTGCGATGTCTTTTTACTGTTGATGCGGTAGCTCATGGAATAGTCAAGACGAACATATGGATCGGCTTTTAATGTATTTACGCGGGCCTGGTCAATTACCCATTCATCACGTTCTATAGATTCTGCAGTAAGGATAGGAGAGTACCTTCTTCCGCCTGCGTAGATTAGCTTGGCATTAAGTCCGAAGAGATTCTTCTGGCGCTTGCCGGTAGTCCATTCTTTTCCGGCCAACAGATTACCTACATAGCGGGTATTGAAAGCGGTGTTAAATTCTTCACCGCTTAACGCCTTAAATTTAGCATCAAATAATGAAGAGGTGACCATGAAGTAATAACCTTTGCTTAGCGATTTTTCTAAAGACAGTTCCAAACCGTAGTTTTTTCCGGTTCCTTTATTGACCAGTGAGCGATAGTCTGATGAACCAATGGCCATATTATCTGTTTCATTAAGCAGCGAGAAATTGACTGCCCTATCCGCAGAAACGGGAACATCATATAAATGCTGGTAATACACTTCGCTTTTAAATTTCAGGTTACCCGAAAACAGCTTTTCATATCCAAATACGGCTTGTGCAGATTTAGTAGGCGAAAGATTGCCATTGGTGTTTTGTGCCGGGGCAGTTGCCGATGCATCCCTGGCGAAGTAATAAGATAAAGGTTCCAGTCGACTGTAAATTCCCGTAGCAAAAGAGAATTGCTGATCTGGTGTTGCCTGCCATTTAACACCAATCCGGGGCTCTATGCTCCAGGTTCGGCTTAAATTAAAATAATTGGCATGTAAACCTGTATTCAGCGTGACCTTATTGGCAAACTCATGCTTGTCCTGGATATAGGCATCAAAGGTATGTGCATTTCCTGTTTGATTGAGGAGTTCCTTTAAGCCATCTGATTCTTTATTATAATTTAGGGCGAAAAGATCATAGGTCAAATAACTGGCATTAATACCCGTTCTGATGCTGTTGGCATCTGTAACCCTGTAGTTGAGTGTACCTGCGTACCTGAATGCAGCATTTTCGTAGCGGGTTTTGCTGGTTAGATTTGCCTGGTAACTGTTGGTAAGGCTATCTGTTTTGCTGGAACTCCTGCTGTTTGAATAGGAGATGATGTTGTTAAAATACAAACGGTTGTTTGCAATATAGGTATGCTTTAGTCCGGTGCTCCCAGCGTGATAATTTGAGCGGACGTCATAAGTGTCCAGTCTTTCTTCCCATTTGGATACATCCCGCTCCGCATCTGAACTAAGGTTACCTATGCCGCCAATTCCGAAAAGTGAAAATGTACCTGATTTTTTGGTAGGTATTACAAAGTTGAACGATAGATCCTGGTATTGCGGTACACCCGTATCTGATATTTCCAGTCCGATCTTTTGCAGTAAACCCATGGAGGAATACCTGTAGCTGACCAGGTAAGATGCATTACCACCCGGTTTAAAAGGGCCTTCTAAAGTTACCCCGGCACCCAGTACCCCGATGTTAAATGCATATTCCCGTTTTCCGGTATTTCCTTTTCTAAACTTTAAATCGAATACGCCGGAGTTGGCATTGTTGTATTCTGCAGGCAGTGCACCGGTATAAAAATCTGATGTTCCCAATACCGTGGTATTGATCATGCTGATTGCACCACCTGCTGCACCTTCAGTGCCGAAATGATTGGGGTTAACGATTTCTATTCCTTCTAACCGCCATTGCAGGCTTTTAGGTGAATTGCCCCTTACAATGATCTCATTGTTATCGCCCGCGGCAACTACACCGGCAAAGCTTTGGGCCATACGCGCAGGATCAAAAAATGCACCGGCATACCTGTTGGTTTCTTCGGGAGAGAAGGCGCGTCCCCCTGCCAGCGACATCTGGTTGAGTGGCTGCTTGCCGGATGCCCCATTTACTACAACTTCATTGAGCTGACTGCCCACCGGATCCAGTTCCAGGTTCAATACAACTTCTTTGCCGGAGGTAAGCAGCAGGTCGGTTATCAGCATGGGTTGATAACCTACATAGGAGATGGTTAATGAATGCCGGCCAACGGGAACAGCCGGAAGCAGGAAAGAACCATTTTCATTGGTGCCAGTGGATTTGACTGGCTGCATAGATGTGACGCTTATGCTTACACCAGCAATTGCCAGTTTGGAGTTTTTATCGGTCACAGTACCTTTTATGGTTTGTGTAACAACAGATTGGGCTTTATTTTTTACCTGGGCAGTGACATTGGTTGTTAGGAAAATCAGTGCTGATAAATACCATAAAGAGAACTTTTTCATAAATTATTTTAATCTATGACAGCTCAACGCTGATTCACCCCTATGCCTGTTTAAAATAATTACGCCATTTCATATGAGGGGCTTAAGATGCTGGTAGCAGGTTGTAAATTTAACAGGTCTTATTTTTTAATACCAAAGATCTGCTTATGTATCTAACTGTAGCAGGGATAGATATGGGGTATGTTTATCTTTTTAATAACCGGCATGTGATGATCAGGGCTGAACTGAATAATAGAAATACAGCCAATACGCCCAATGAATTGATGACTACTTGTAAATAGCCAAATTTAGCTGCATCAACAAAAGGATAGGGGTAATATCCGGAAACCGCTCCGCGAATCAGGCTGTAGAATAGGTATAAAAGTGGAAAGATAGCCCATGAAAACAAGTTTTTCCAATCTATCTTTTCTTTTGGAACAAAAATAATCCAGTACAATAAATAGGCAATCGGACTGAAGGTATGCAGCAGGAAATCCGTTAATACAAATAAGCCTTCCAGCTTCCAAAGTCCTTTTAACAGTACCGCATAGATTAACCCTACAATGAGAATGTATACCGCTATTGCGGTTTGTACGGAGGTTTTGGAAAAGAATCTTCCCAGGGCAGACGCAGGTTTAAAGAGCATTGCTGCAAGTGACACTGCAATCAGCAGATTGGTTTGAATGGTAAAATAGCTGATGATCTGGGTAATTGCACCCTCCAGTGTTCGGCCTTGGGCTAAATACAGTTTTGTAGATATGTAGAACTGGAGAATCAATGCGAACCAAAGTGTTACGGCATATATTAACGTATAAACAAACCTAAGTTTATGTTTCATAAAGCATATTGAGAAAAATCAATAGTACGAAAAAACTTGCTTAAACCTAATGGTATATTCGTGTTCCGGATATAATTATTGTAATGATTTTAGAGATGCCGGTAACTCAATCTGTTTTTACAAGTTTCTTTAATTCGATGAATTACTGTAGATTTGGAAATTAAATAAATTTCATGATTAAATTGTTTGTAGTGGGCTACCCACTGGATATTGAGGATTCTGAACTGATTGAAATATTCAGCATCCATGGAATGATACATAGTATACATTTACTGACCGATAAAGTAACCCATAAACATAAAGGGTATGGCTTTATAGAAATGGTAGATCAGGCTGGTGCCGACAGGGCAATTGCTGCGTTAAATGGCATGGTGTTAAAAGGCAGAAAGATCACTGTAAAATTGGCAGATGAAGCCAGGGCAGAGAAACCAAGAACATTTAAACCGAACCGTTTTCCTTCTTCTGATGATCAAGCTAACAATGATGGAGACACTCAAACTAAAAGTAAACGTCCGAGGAAATTAGTTTCAAACACCTACAGAGCCGAGAATTAATATTTCATCCTGCAAATTCTTACTGTATTTTCATCCTTTATCTTTCACAGCGATGATCAATTGTTTGATAGCACCCAGGTGATAAGCTGCATGAGGTAGTAAGGCTATTGTTCCCTTAAGCAGATGTGGATTTGACCAATCTTTGGTTCCGGCAATTGCCTGTTTCAATAGATGATAACCTACAAGCAGGTCATTTTGTAATTTCTCCCATTGGTTATCATTGACCTCACGAATGTTCCAGCTTTCCTTCCAATCCCAGGAAGGCATTTGTCCTTTAAAAAATTCCAAAGCGTAATAAATGCTCCATCTGAGGTGTTCGGTATGGGCAGCAACGGTAGAGCCTCCGTCAACTAGAGGAGTTGATGCTTGTTCTGAAGTTAATGTTTTTACAGCAGCTGTAAAGCCATATCCGGGTTTTCTGTCAATTACCCAGGTTGGTGCATCATTGGAACCTATATATAGTTCTTCTAATAGTTCCAGTAACGGGTTGATTGTCGTTTCCATAATAGAAGTTTATGGTATTAACAGTTGAGGATTGGGGTTTGTTTAAATGTTGAATTAGTGGAAGATTAAGTATTGCTTATTTGATTACCGGTTTACTCAGTGCATTCTAATTATCCGTTATGGATTCTAACATTTCTTTGTAAGTTATAATCACGTTAATGTTTAAATAATTTGCACCAACTATAAATCGTTGTATCTCTTTTTTGAACGTTACTCTGAATGGACTTTTTTTAATTCCTTTTTCTATTTCTGCGAAATCATCAGCGTTCATTAAAGACTTTGGGTTAATTGTGTATTGCATTTCTAACGGATAACCTTGTGTATCATATTTTATCATTATTAGTAACTTGTCATATGAACCATCTTTAGGTATTTTTTTTAACGTATTTAATGAGATTGCATTTGCACAAATTTTTGTAAGTATGGCTTTATCATATTTTATATAATGTACCACCTCTACACCCTGCATAAGATTAGGTGTTACCTGCTTTGTTTTGCTTAATTTATTATTCAGGTTTATTATATTGATAAATTCATTACCTAATTCAGTGGTAGTCCGCTCTACACTAAATGTTAAACCTGAAGACTTAATTTTTGTGGCGTTACCAGCTGCAATAGGCTCTTGAGCCTTGCATGCTGTTGCCAATAATATTAATGCGACTATGATTATATTTTTCATGACTTTTTTATTTACAAGGGGACGTTGAGAATAGATTAAGTAAAGATACTGGTTTGAGGTTAAGCAAGATTTCTCCTTTATCTGCATAGCCTGAATAGAGTTTGAATTTTTTTAAGAAATAATTGTATTTGCCGCCAAGATCTTCAAATGTTTTAGGGTACTTGGTATTATTCATAGTAATTGAATTAAGCCAAGTATTGTATTCAAGTAATAATTCCGGCGAAACATTTGCGTTTACGAAAGCAGTAGATTCTGGTCTGCTTTTTAAAATATCACCAAACAACGCAGTTTCAAATTCGATATTAGTATAACCATCAGGATATCCTCCAGCTACTGTTCCTATAGCATACCCGTCTGTTCCAATAGACATATCCTGATAGCTGTGGAAAAATTCATGTTCAAAAGTATTCGTAAATATGAATGAATCGTTGTTATTGAAAGAAAAAGTTTGGCTGACTGGATTGTATGATTGATAAGCCTGTATATTTTGGTTCATTGCAAAGCCAAATTTTAAGTTATTGGTTGCCATGTGCCGATATAGCTGTTTATGTATACAAGCCCATTCACTATTTCCATCCCCGGATAAAAACCTGCTTAATAATGATCTTAGACTTTCAAGTTGTGCTGCTGACAAATTACTGGTTAGCATGATTTTACTTAACGTGTCCGTAGGCGATGGTAACGGAGGTAAAGTAACGTTACCAGGACCACCACTTGGAACCGGAGGTATATAAGTTCCATTACAGTCTTCAATTATTGGATCTTCAAGGAGAGGTCCGTTTCCCGTCCAGCTAAATCCGTAGCCCAAAGCATAATTAGAAGCACCTTGTTCATAGTAGTGAAGCGCAGCCAAGGCTAATGCCCGGCTGTCGTGACCTCTATTACAAACTTCATCCCCCCAACTTTCTATGTAGTCTCTTACCTGACTAAAATTAGGATTCGAAATTGGCCCTGTTAACATACCCGCGATTGCGCTGATGTAATACTTGCAGGGAATTTGGGAATCTATTGTTGAATACCCTTTTGATCTTTCCCCTTTAAAAGATGATTTTGTATTTTCCTGCCTGATTGGCTCTTTTTTACAGGAGTTTGTGATCATCAGAAACAAACTAACCACAGCAATCATTTTTAAAGTTGGGTGAGGTGTTAATTTAAACATAGTGAAAGCGATTTGTTTATTTAATAAATATATATTAAATATTACAATAAATCTATTTATTTTTTTATTAAATTTTTCTTACTGTTTAAATTCAACCGGCTTATCTATCTCGCCGACTTATAAACCAAGTCTAAGCATTACCTGTTCAACTTAGTATTTGTCCATACGATTATAAATGGTCACCCAAAAAATACATTCTGATTTTAACTGAGAAGTGGACCTTGAACAAAATAACTGGATGTTAAGAATCGTTTAACGAAATTTTGGATACAAACTTTTTTGTCAAACCCAGTCCGGTTTCAGGTTAAAAATTATTCAGGAATTTTATTTGTATATTGGATAACCAACAGTAGTTAAGGCCTTGGATTGCACAGGAGAATGCCAGGATAAAGGTAGTAGATGGGTAGTACCAATACAGGGTGATAACAGGGTTATAACAGGGTGCTCACAGGGTGGTAACAGGGTCAGTGACCTTATGTGGATATGGTAAGGATTGTGTTTACAAATTGTAGCTTATAAGTAGGTCCCGAAGGCAACCTTAAACCTACTGCCTTTCGGGCCTAATTTGATCGCCAATCCATCCAATTGATGCTGTTACCATCTAAAGAGATAGGAGTTTGTTAATTATAGGTTTATTTTTTGCCTGTGTTTGTTGGTTGTTAAAGATAGCCAGGAAGCGTGCTGGAAGAAAATAGATTATTAATAAGACGGTAAATCTTTTTAACAAAGTGCCTTTGGGCTTTTCAACAAAGTTATTTAAGAATTTAAGCACTACCTTAGCTTCGGTTATTAACCCGGATATGCTATGGATCCTAAAGAAAACATTCAAGTCCCTATTTTATTTTCATGCTATGTCACCAAAAGCAGGTCGTCAGAGCATTTAATTGCTGAGCATTCTATCTGTTATATTGAATCTGGAACACTGCAGTTCCAATTGCCCGATAAGAAAGGAACCTACCAGAAAGGGGATATTTTCTTTGCAAGCCGCAATCAACTCGCAAAAACCATTAAATTTCCTGGTAATGATGGTGAATTTAAATCTACTGTTGTATTCTTTGAACAGAATACCCTTAAGGATATTTCCCTAAGCAGATCTATTTTGTCGACCGTTAACCGGGCAAGTTCGTCAACAGTGACTGCGGTGTCTGCCAATAGACTAATGATCAATTATTTTAAGTCGCTGCAGGCATACCAGGAGGAAGAGGTTTCTGCGTCTATCCTCAAATTAAAAGTAGAGGAAGGATTATTACTCCTGTTGAATATTCACCCTGAGCTTCAGGAGATCTTGTTTGACTTTAGTGAGCCGGGTAAGATCGATCTGGAGAAGTTCATGAATATGCATTTCAAATACAATGTAGACCTAAAGCGCTTTGCGATGCTTACCGGCAGGAGCATCACTACCTTTAAAAGAGACTTTGAAAAGATCTTTCAAATTAGTCCCAGCCGTTGGCTGAAACGAAAAAGACTGGAAGAAGCCTATTACCTCATCAAAGAAAAGGGACTCAAGGCTACCGAAGTTTACCTGGAAGTGGGCTTTGAAGATCTGTCTCATTTTTCATTTGCCTTTAAGCAAAACTATGGCGTTTCACCATCGCTTATCGGTGCGTAGCTTTCTTCAAATTGAATTACCGGAAAAAGCCCGGTAGTTGATTTTCATCTGGTTCAGCTTCGTTTATGATTGCCCTTTGAGAGTCAGATTGTATATGTGGATGGGCTTGACTACTTGGTTGTCATATGAATTGGGTGCGTTCGGAACATTTGCTGGTTAAGCAACGCTTGGTTATATTGGGTTTTAATTCTTCATGATTATGCTACGTTTCTTACATAGTTTATATAATTTTATATAGATTGCCATTAAGATGAACAAATTCACTTTCCCAACAGCACTCTTATTTATTATTGTTTTCACTTTAAGTGGATATGCGCAAACTAAGACTAAATTCGGCGATGATGTAGGTACGCTAAACGGAATTATTAAAGCATTTTATGCAAGCATGTCAGTTAAAAAAGGGCAGTTGCCTAGTTATGAACGCGATAGTTTATTGCACTTTCCCGGTGCATTGGTTGGATTCCCGCAAATTGATAAGAGCGGTAAGACCGTGATGCGCATGGTGACCATTAAGCAGTTTCATACCGAAGAAGATGCTTCGATGGCTAAAACAGGCTACTACGAAAAGCAAATTGCTAGCAAGGTACAAAAGTTTGGTAGTCTCTACCACGTATGGAGTACTTATGAAACGCGTTATGTCGCTGGCGGACCAATTATTGGGCGTGGCATAGATAGCATTGAACTATTCTATGACGGTAACCGGTTTTGGGTTTTAAGCTGTTTTTATGATATAGAACGAAAGGACAGACCGTTGCCAAAAGAGTATTTGTAAGTACCCCCAGACTTTTAATATCCTCTTTTACCTTCCATAATAAACGCGGAGCTTCACGGGGAACCGTCCATCATCCAATGCTCTTCTGGTATCATGGTAAATAGAAATTGTTGCTTTTTCATATCTCAAAAATTTTTGATCTTCAGAATTATTTACACAAAATTTGCACTGAAATTTTAGCAACAACCCAAAAAATCGTATAACCAAAATAAAAAATAAAACTGTAAATACCTGATAAATATAATACTTATAGATAAATATAGATATCACAAAGTATGCTTGGAGCGCTGTTAATCAGAGGGTGGCTGGTTCGAGCCCAGCAGTGGGACCCATACTGTGTAAAGCCACTAAAAATGTCAAATTTGCTTTACTAATATCTTCTTAGCGAATAAGTTATAATTTATATACGCTCTGGTTTTTGGTTCGATGCTGTTAAATTCAATGCGATTGCAAGTTTTGCTAGCATCATATTTCCTGCTTCTTCTTCTGAAAGATTCGTGCCTTTGGCTTTAAAGTCTTCGATTAACTTTTTAGTGGTATGAAACATTGTTAGTGATTTTCGATTATGGTTTTGGTAATTGATTTTTAAAGGTTGGTTTGCCCATGCATATCACCGCAAGATTATGCATTTTATCAGTAAGCCCCATATAAGTTCACTAATTATTCATCACTTTAATTCAAAGATTTATTTTAGAACTAAAATCATACTTTTCCTCTCGGATCATCGATATGCATTTTAGAAATATCATACCGAACACCCTCTCGGTCCAATATTCTTACATTTTTTACAACAGTACCTAAAGCCGTTAAGAAAGTTTCTGCATTTTCGTGATGTTCGTATGCGGCTTTATCTGCCCAACCTTCTAAAAGATGAAAGGTATTTTCATCGGTTAAATCTTGTGAAAATGCATAATAAACACAGCCTTCCATTTTATTGGCCGCAGTCATTTCTGGAATAACAGCATCAATAAAAATCTGCCTGTCCTCTGGATGAACTTTGTAATAGGCGCTGACGGTGATTCCAGTTGTTTGTGTTTTGTCGTGGCTGTTGGAAGTTCCTGGTTTTGGTGTATTTTCCATTTTGATTTCTTCAAAATTTTATTGATTTACTATTTATAAAAGGTCACAAATTCCGCCATCGGTTTGCGTACTTTTTCATTTTTTAAATTCCAGTCATTTTCTGTATCTCGATATCCTACTGCCAAAAGCATCGAACTTCTTAAGTCTTTAGAATGCAGATCAAGAAACTCATCAAGAGCTACAGGATCAAAACCTTCCATTGGTGTTGTGTCAATTTCTAACGAAGCTGCGGCAGTGATTGCCAACCCTAAAGCAATATTCGCTTGTTTTGCAGCGTGGTGGAAATTCTCTTCGATGCTCATATTTCCAAAGAACTGTTTGGCAAAATGCCTTTGTCTTTCATAAGATGCAGATTCACTATTTCGAACCGAGATTAGATGGTCAAAAACGTGATCAATTCTTTCCGTTGTGTATTCGTCCCAAACTGCAAAAACCAAAAGATGTGATGATTCGGTAACTGCAAACTGATTCATTGCGATGGGTAAGATTTGTTTTTTAATTTTGGGATCACTGATGACAATGATCTCATAGGGTTGTAATCCAATTCCTGAAGGCGCCAAATGTGCAGCTTCCAGAATGGTATTGATTTTTTCATCTTCCACCTTTTCGCCCGTCATTCTTTTTGCAGCATAACGCCAGTTTAAAAGGTCTATAATATTTTCCATATTTAAAAAAAGTTTTAAATCAGGGTAATGAAAAACATTCATCTACCCTGATTATGTTAAATTAAAAAAGCCCTAACTGTCCCAACATAATTGTTGCCGCAGTGTAACAATGGAAAGATTTTATTTTTCCATTTTCGATTTTAAAAACATCACAACAAGGCGTCTGCATTGTTTTTCCTGTTGCTGGAATCGTTCCTGATGGCAATTGAAGTGGACCTTTGTGTGTTCCGTTCAGAGATAATTCCACAACCACTGTATTTTCATCTTCCAAAACATACAGGTCATATAATTCTCTGTGCATATCCGGAAAAGCGGTGGCATACACATCAACTGTTTTACCGATGTCTTCTCCATAATATTTTGTTCCGGCAGAGACATCCCAGAAATAGCCGTCTTCTGCGAACAGGTCAACAAATCCTTTTGTATCCTGAATTTCTGCGATTCTGTAAAGTTCACGAATTAATGTTTCGTTTTTTGAGTTTGGGTTAACTAATGATGCTTTCATAATTGATTGTTTTAAATGTTAGTATTGAATAAATTTTATTGATTTAGATTATTTTTTAGTGTCAACAAAGACATAGAGTTTAACAGCTTTTCCGTTCTCGAAAACGAAGAGGTCCATTCCTGTCACCCCATCCGGTTTTTCTGGTGTTCCGTTTTGCCAGAAAAGGCGAGCAATATTGTGATTGACATCGATAACTTTGGTGTGAGTGAATTTTGATACCGGTGCTTTTTTCTGCAGATCTTCCACAAAACCGTTGATTTCAGTAAAGCCTTTTGCAATAAAATGGCCATCTACCATTTCAATATTTTCCGCATAAACTTTTTTCATTAAGGCTTCGCGTTTTTTCAGATCATTTTCATTCCAAATTGCGAGATGTGTTTCAACTAATGAGCGAATTTCTGCTTCGGATAGTGGTTTTTGATTTTCGTTGTTCGATGATGACTGAACATCTTTTGGAGACCAAAGAATCGTTGCAGGTTTTTTCTTTTCATAACCCTTACCGTTGGGATAGGAAACCAATTCCATTTTAGCTCCCCAGGGTGTTAAGAAATAAACCCAGGTTTCGCCTTCTGTATCACCTGATGGCATTAAAAACGGTTCGCCAAAAAATTGCACGCCTTTACTTTTTAGAAAGGTTACACTCTGTTTGATATCGTCTGTGTAGAAAGCAATATGGCTTGCACCAAGATCGTCTCCGCCAGGGAATTGTTTGCTGCCATTATTGTCTTTATATTCAAACAGTTCTATATTAGCGCCAGTTCCGGCTTTTACCATCTTGATGGTTACTGCACCGGTTCCGGACTGCATGCGATTATTTTTCTTCCAGGTAGCATCCAAAGGAATAGGTCCTAAAGTGGTTACAGCAGAAAAACCAAAAACGTCTGTGAAGAAATTAACTGCCTGATTCATGTCGGGAACATTAATTCCAATATGGTCTACTCCGATAACTCCTGCTTTCTCTTGTGCCTCAAGATTAGAAACTGAAGTTGATATTAATAATGCACTGGCTACTGCAGTTGCTTTGATTTGTTTTTTTAAATTGCTCATCTTATTTAATTTTTTGTTGTTATTTGATGAAGCAAATTTCTATCATTTCACTGCCTTCTTCCATTGACAAAAGCTTGAAAAAAAAACAAACAAATGTCAATGAAATTGAAACTTTGTTAAAAACTATATTTTTTAAACTCAACAAAAACCAATAACAAAAAAGGACTGAAGTATAAATTCTTCAGCCCTTTTTTAAACATCATTAAAATAAATTAATCACTGTATTTTGCTAGCCATTTAGCTTTTAGTTCGGCTCTGGCATTGATAAATTCGAGATCAGTTCCCTGAGCAACGGCGTCCAGAGGAAAACGTAATGGACGGAAACCTTGTTTCATCTGGATGAGTTCTAAAATTCCGTCTGCAATGGTTTGAGGATCCATATTGAACACTTTCATCTTACCGAATAATGCTGCGCCAATGGCATTGAATTGCGCTGTCGCGACAGGATCGTAGAGACTTGCAATTTCAGGTTTATCTGCATTTACTCCGGTTTTTTGACCTGTATTCATTTCTGTAGGATAAACGCCGGGCTGAATGGAGACGTTTTCAATATTGAACTGTTTCAGTTCATCCTGCAAACCTTCTGTAATGCTCTCGACTCCAAATTTCGATGCAAAGTACGGAACCATAAAAGGCGATGTATGGGCGCTTGCACCTGAAGTAATGTTGATGATCAAGCCGCTTTTCTGCTCGCGCATCGAGGGTAACACTGCTTGATAGGTACGGATGACACCATAAAAATTAACTTCAAACATCTGACGTATTTTGTCAAGGCTGTAAGCCTCCAATAGCCCAAAACCAGAAACTGCTGCATTATTGACCAGCACATCAATCTTGCCATGTTTTTCTAATGTTTCTGCAAAAGCTTTTGTTACAGATTGGTCGTCTGTGACATCTATTTCCATAACGTGGATATTGGGAATTGCCTGGAGTTCTTTTGCAGCGGTTTCGTTCTTTCCTTTGACGCCACGCATTCCGGCAATAACCGTAAAGCCAGCATTGGCAAGTGTTGTGGCGGTCAGTTTACCAAATCCTGTACTTGTTCCCGTAATAAAAACTGTCTTATTCATCTTTTTAAATTTTGATTGTTATTTAATAAGACAAAGTTGCTTCAGCAGGAGGTCATCTTCCATTGATAAAAGCTTGAAAAAAAACCAAACAAATGTCAATGAAAATGGATGGTTCTACTTCTTAAATATATTTCTGCGCAATCTGGTAAGGGTTTCCGGGGTAATGCCGATATAAGAAGCAATCATATGCTGAGGAATTCTATTGACAATGTTTGGGTATTTTACAAGAAAATTCTCATACTTTTCTTCTGCTGTAAAACTGATGTTAGCTAGAATTCTACCTTGAGAAACGATAAAGCTTTTCTGGATAAGTTGATTTACTAATTGATTTAACTGCGGAATTTCCGAACACAGTTTTTCGAAATCCATTTTTCCAATTAGGATCAATTCGGTCGGTTCTATCGCATCGATATTCAGGCGAGACGGCGTTCCGTTCATAAGGCTTTCACGGTCGCCTGTCCAATAATTATCGGGTGCAAAATTGATGATATGTTCTGTGCCATTCTCAGCAATCGAAAATGTTTTTACCAAGCCGCGACATATAAAGGCATTGTAATGCCAAACCTCTCCATTTTGGGAAAGAAACTGCTTTTTTCGGAGCTTTTTCTCTTTACATACAGATCGTATCATTTCTAATTCACCATTGGAAAGCTTAATTTTATCAGTAAGGTATTTTTGAAAAATTTCGAACATCTATTTCATAGTTATCAAGCAAATTTATGAATTTTGAAGATTAAATTTTGGGTGTTAGGGAAATCCCCTGTTAAAAATTTACAATTTCCTCTCATTGTCAATATTTGTCGATAGTAGTGATTTTTGACAATTTATCGAAATACAGGAATGGTTTTATTGGATAATTAACTAGTAAATCTCAGAAATCTGATTTCTTAAAAGCACGTTGTCTAGCTCCCTAATGATGTAATTTACAAAATTTTATCATTTTAGTTGATTACTTATATTATTCGAAAAGATCTTCACCAATTTTTGAAATTCTAGTCAAGTCATCAAGCAAATTTCTAGAAAAGTACACAGTCTCGGGAGCCAATGCCCTTCACGATATCGTGAAGGGCATTTTTGTTTTTAGCTGATTTTCAAATTGTTGCATAATGCAAATAGAGGCCGATTTTTGGTTCTAGCCCATTCGGCACCCATACTGTGCAAAGTAAGCAAGATGGTCAGGTTGAAATAACAGGGATGGGAAAAATGTACAAGACTGTTGTCGATATGTCCATTCTTTAGGACCAGCATTCTCTCCACCTTTGTAGTGTCAACAAACAACAAGAATTTAAAACAAATAATTTAAAAAACAGAACAATGAAAAATCTAATCCTAACAACTAGCTTAATCATGACTTTAATTGCCAGCCAATCGGCTTTTTCACAAACCAAAAGAATCCCAGCTTCTGCAGGAAGGGCGGAATACATCGAAGTTGAACCTGGCGTGAAACTTCACGTGGCAGACCTTGGAGAAGGACAACCACTTGTACTGATCCATGGATGGCCGTTAAGTGACGAAATGTATGAATATCAGTACCAATATTTTTCAAGAAAAGGGTTAAGAGTAATCGGCATTTCACTTCGCGGCTTCGGAAAATCGGATAAACCTTATGGGAAATACAACTTCGACGTATTCTCTGACGATATTAAGGTGGTGCTTGAAAAATTGAAGATCGAAAATGCCGTGCTTGGTGGTTTCTCGATGGGCGGTGCGGTTACCATCCACTATGTAAACAAATACAAAGCAGCGCATGTGAGCAAACTTGCCCTTTTTGCCGCAGCTGCGCCATCGTGGAAACAGCGCAGTGGTTATAACTATGGAGTGTCTGAAGCAGATGCAGCCGGACTGATCAAACAGACGATGACCAGCAGGGAAGACCTGATTGCCGGTTTCGGAGCAGCATTCGCAGCAAAGGGAACTTCACTTTCTAAAAACGTTGAAAAATGGTTGGAGAACATCAACCTGTCAGCAAGTCCATACGCAATCACCGAATCCATCTCTGCACTTGGAGATCTGGACCTTCGCCCGGTGCTTAAAAACATCACCATTCCGGTAGCCATCTTTCAGGGCACAAAAGATCAATTGATTGATTTTTCACTGGCAGAACAGTTGAACAAAGGCCTTAAAAATTCATATATCGTAAAATTTGAAAATAGCGGACACGCACTTTTTGTGGAAGAAATGGATAAGTTCAACGCAGAACTTGAAAAGTTTGCAAAGAAATAGGAAGCAAAAACTAAGCTACCTGCGGTTCGGTACCAGAACTGCAGGTATTTTTTTATTTGTCCCTATCAAAATCTATAAATAGATTAGTAATTTAATTTAAGGCGAGTTTTATCCGTTATCTCATGAAGCAAAATATTTTTGATGCAAGCCTTAAGACCATTGGGCTTTTGCCAATAGCTCCAGAAAGCATCGAGGCAATTAATTCCGATGCCTACAAATCATACATCAAGGTACTTTATCTCTATGGTGGATATGAAATAAAGGTTGACTTTAATGTTTACAGAACAGATGGTCCTACACTGTTTTTTATCAGTCCAAACCAGGTGCTGAGCATTGACCATGTAGGTGAACGAAATGGCCTTCTTGTTTTTTACAACCGAGATTTCTACTGCATCCAACTTCATGACGAAGAGGTTGCGTGTGATGGTCTGCTCTTTAATAACATCAACAATATGCCCATGACGGTTATACCGCAGCAGGATGCCAGTTTTATCGACTACCTGTTTTCGGGGATCGGGGACGAATTTGAACTGAAAGATGTCTCGCTGGAAGAGATGATCAGGACCTACCTCAAACAGCTATTGATCAAATCGACCAGGTTATGGAAAGTGCAGCATCTGGACGGGGTAATGGCGACAAAACCCAACAACGATCTTGAATTTTTCAGGAAATTTACCCAGCTAGTCGAAGCTAACTATAAGGATAAACACAATGTTGCCGATTATGCCGACCTGCTGATGATTGCGCCAAAGACCCTTACCCATAGGTTCAAGCGCCTCGGTCTCCCACAGCCAAATGATATTATCAAGAATAGGCTCATCCTAGAAGCGAAGAGACTACTGGTACATACCGACAGAACGGCAAAGGAAATCGCCTATGCACTCGGCTATGATGATCCGGCCTACTTCAGCAGGCTGTTTTTTATAAAAACGGGTGAAACGCCTTCTGGCTTCAGGAATAAATATCTCAGTGTCCATGAACCAGAACAGCTATAGCGGCTATTCTATGGCATCAAATTGCGGTTACCTTTATCGTCAACCATGTAATGGCTCTGGACGGCGGCAGCTGGATATGGAGTGCATCTCTGCGTTTTTACTGGATGCTTCCCTTTCTGCTGCTGATTGTTTGGTACAGGGGCGGTCTGGGCAATCTTATCTGCGCAATCAAAAAGGATTTTCTGGCCTTGGTGGTCTGGAGTACTGTTGGTTTGGACCTTTTCTATGGACCATTGACCTATTCGGCAACCTTTAGCCCGCCCTGGCTGCTGGCCAGTACATGGCAGTTTACAATTGTTGCCGGAATGATCGTTGCCCCATTGATTGCCACCAGTAAAGTACGTCCGGGGGTGCTTGTTGAAAAATAATATACCTGCAGCCTCTGGTCTCGAAAACTGAAAACTGCAGGTATCTATATTAATCCCTGTTCCAAAATGCAGGCGGCTCAATGCCCAAACTGCGCAGGTAAACCGTTCCTTGTGCACGGTGATGAATCTCATTGTCAATGAAATAAAGTACCGTTGAATAGGCTTCACCTTCATATTGGCCAAACGCCAGTATAGTTTCCTGGAAACGTCCTTCCGGGATCATTGGTATAGCACGGTTGATCTCTTCTGTTTCCTTATCCCATAAAGCCAAAAGTTCCGATTTGGTACTTGCCTTTCCATCTGCTGAATGATTACTGAACGCAGTTACATTGCCCCAGTCATTGGTAACAATGCCCGCTACTCCAGGTGCTGATATGTCAATTAGTTCCATAACCATATCGGCAAATGTGCGCATTCCGCCAATGCTGTATATAAATAGTTTATCATCCGGAAAGGCTTCGATTACACGTCTTGTTAACCTTCTATGGCCTTGCCAGTGATTTAACAGGTCTTCTGCTGAAAGAAATGCAGTAGTTTCGGTGTTGATGTTTTCTGTAGTCATAATGAATGTTTTAAGGGTTTGTTATACAAAGAAAACAGGGTCGACTGACAACCCTATGGCAGTCTGTTTTTTAAGAAGATTTAAAATGGCTACTTTTATATCAAATATTTAATATGTCATACACTGAGATAAAACCGCATCATGCCCTGGCATTGTATATCGATGCGTATTGGATTTCTGAGTATACCCATGGTAAATTATACAAGACCAAAATTCTGCCGGATGGTTGTGTAGATATCATCTTAAATTTAAAAGACGACTATAAGACGAACGACGGGATCCTTTTAATGAAAAGTGAAACTGCATACCTAACGGGTGCCATGACCACGTTCAAAGTGCATATCATCCGTGCTGAAGCTAAACTTTTAGGAATTCGTTTTAAACCTGCAGCCCTCTCTTATTTTTTTAAATTCCAGTCCCTCCATGAGTTTACGGATCAAAATATTGAACTTGAAAAGGGGATGTATCCCAATATACATGAGATTAATTCTCTTACTATAGCCCAGTTGAACCAATTTTTTCTTAGTAAACTCTCTAAACCAAAGCACTCGCTATTACCAGTAATTGATTATATCCATCAAAATAAGGGATGTGTGAATGTGGCTGATCTGGCTAAAAAACATTTTACTACGACGAGACAGCTGGAACGGCATTTTCAATCTCATGTTGGGTTGAGTCCAAAGGAATTTACCAACCTGGTGCGTTATCAATTCACTTACAAGAAGATCAGGAACAATATTTCCAATAGAAGTTTGCTGCAGATTGCATATGAATCGGGTTATTACGATCATGCCCACCTCACAAATGAGATCAGGAAGTTTACTGGTGTAAATCCTTCGCAGCTTTAATTTTGTCGCTTTTTTACAAGGCCAATGGATTAGTGCCTTTGTATATTTGTCCTGTTATTAATCATTAGCTTTTATAAACATGGTAAAATTTAAATACACCATCCTTTATGTACAGGATGTAACGGCATCCATACTTTTTTATGAGAAAGCTTTCGGCTTTCAGCGAAAATTTATTACCCCGGATAATTCCTATGGCGAATTATTAACCGGAGATACCGTCTTATCTTTTGCAAGTGTAGAGCTCGCAAAGTCTAACTTATCTGATGGCTTTATGGAAAGTGCTCCGAATGGCAAACCTTTTGGTATTGAAATTGGCTTTACAACAGAAAATGTTGAACAGGTTTTTAATACTGCGGTACAAGAAGGAGGAATCCCCGTAGAGCAGATGAAGGTAAAACCCTGGGGACAGGAAGTTGCCTATATTAAAGATCTTAACGGTTTTTTGATCGAGATCTGCTCAGAAATGGCTGATTAATATTGCGCTTGATCAAATTTGTTCTTCAGATATATTTGTTTATAATTGATGAATATGAAGATTGAAACTGTAATTTTTGACCTGGATGGTACCATTGCCGATACGCTGCCTTTGTGCATTGCTGCGTTTAAGAAAAGTATTGAACCTTTTTTAAATGCCGAAATTAGCGAAGCGGATATTGTGGCCACATTTGGCCCTTCTGAGGAAGGTACCATCCGTAAGCTGATCCCTGACAATGAGCAGGAGGGTATTAAAAATTACCTTAAACATTATGAAGAACTTCATCACACCTGTCCGGTCCCATTTCCTGGTATTAAAGCGCTGCTGGAAGTTTTAAAAGGGAATGGTGTTCAACTGGCTATGGTTACCGGTAAAGGATTGCGCAGCACCCGGTTGTCGCTCAAACAATTCGACCTTGAACCATATTTTGAAGTCATGGAAACCGGATCTCCGGAAGGCCCTAATAAAATTAACGGCATCCGGAATATACTTACCAGGTTAAATGCGGATATAACCACAAGTATTTATGTGGGTGACGCTCCAAGTGATATTAAGTATTGCAAAGAAGTTGGTATTCCAATTGCCGCTGCGGCCTGGGCAACCACCACGAACGCCAAAGAACTGCAGGCATTAAACCCCGATTGGCTGTTTTATTCTGTTGAAGAATTTAGGCTTTGGATCATCGAACATATCTAGAAAGCATTTTAGATAACGTTTTCAAATTAAGCGTTTTCAGAGAACTCTTTCAGGAATGTTTTTGAATCCATATCCAAAACCTATTTTAAGAAGTTGTATTCAAGAATTATGTGGATTAAAGCGGTAAGGTGAAATAGAAAGTTGATCCTTTATCTGGCTCACTTTCTGCCCAAATCTTTCCATTATGCCGGTCTATGATCTCAGCACTTAAATATAAGCCGATGCCAAAGCCAGAGATGCTGTTGTTGCTTTCCACACGATAAAAACGTTCAAATAAGCGGTTAAGATCTTCTGTTTCAATGCCGATGCCGTAGTCCTTAACACTAACCTCCACCAAATTCTTCTTAACTATGCAGTGAACTTCAATCTCGTGACTGTTTGGTGAGTATTTTACTGCGTTACTCAGGAGGTTGGAAACTACATTGCTGATCTTATCATAATCAGCAAAAACGTCTACAGCCTGATCTGCAAATATGGTAACGGTATGACCTGGATCCAGCAGCCTCGATTCTTGTGCTGTGGCCTGGATCAATTCATCCAATCTGAAATGACTCTTGTTCAGCAGGATCTTGCCAGATTCCAGTCTTGATATATTCAGGAAGCCATTGATCATACTGGTCATTTTTTTAACCTGCTTAATGGCTACATCCAATGCACTGATGGCAAATACATCTTCTGATTTTTTCGCCTTACTCATCAGCATCTGAATGTAACCGTTGAGTGAAGTAAGCGGGGTTTTTAGCTCATGACTCACCATTCCGATGAAGTCATTTTTACGCTGCTCGTCCTTTTTCATCTCTGTAATGTCCATTACAAACCCGGAAAAAAGACTCAGATTTCCATCGTCGCCCGGAGTGATCTTACCCAATGACCTCAACCAGATGACTTCGTTGTCATTAAACCTTCGCTGTGCATAGGTGATGTCATAGTCCCCTCCATTGTTAATTGCATTATTGATCTCCTGGGTAATCCTGTCGCGGTGTTCTTCTACAACCTGTCCTATTGCCTGCGCGTAGGTCATGTTTTCTGTACCTTCATAACCGAACAGCTTAGCCAGCATGGCATTGTATTTTAGTTCTTTTGTAACCGGGTGAATGTGCCACGAACCTAATTTTGCTGCGGTAATGGCCAGATCCATCATTTTTTCAGCTTTTAACAATTCTATCCGTATGTCTACCTGCTCGGTAATTTCATTTACCACTTGTAATACGCTTGTTACCGCACCGGTATCATCTTTAATTGGCTGACAAATAAAGTTAAAATATCCCTGAATAAGTTCGCCGTTGCGCACAATCTGTGCTTTACTTTCACTGCCGTAATAGGGTTCGCCGGAATTAAGTACATCACTCAGGATCTGAAGGAATGGCTGACCTTCCAGTTCGGGCATTGCGAGTGCTAAGGGTTTTCCCTGAATATCAGGCGTTTTACCCCAGATTTCCAGCATGCGTTCATTGACGATGTCAATGATTAGATCTGAGGTTTTCAGAACGGTTATAGCCACTGGAGCCTGCGTAACCATAGAAATGAACCTTGCCTCACTCGCAGCCAGTTCATTTACTTTTTTAACGAGGCTCTCTTTGCTGTCTGCAAGCGCTTCATTTGTAACCAGAAGTTCTTCATTTGAAGCGGTCATCTCTTCATTGATGGCCGACAGTTCTTCATTCAGTTTTTGAAGTGATACCTGGTTTTCTTCCAGTTGCTTGTTGGCTTCTATTTTATGTGTAACATCGATTAACGTTGCTAAAACCCCGGTTCTCGTGCCATCGAGTTCTGTTAACGGTTTATAAAAATAATCGACAAAATGCTGTCTTTTGGTGCCATCATCAGCGGCATAGTATATTGGGGTTTCCCTGTTAAATACCGGTTCTCCGGTTTCCAGAACCTTTTTCCATAGTGTTGGGAAGATTTGTGCAGCCAGTTCCGGAAATACTTCCAGCATGGGTTTACCGATTACCTCTGAATGGCTCTTGTTCCAAAAAGAAAGGATTGCCTGATTAACCATCTCGATGATGAATGTTGATCCGCGTAAAACAACAACAGGAGAGGGCAGCTGGTTTAAGATGTCATTGATCTTCAATTCACTATACCGGAGCTCAACGTTTGCCTGTGAAAGGTCGCGCGTCCGCTCACTGATCCGGTCTTCCAATTCATTGTTTAATTCATACAGGTTTTCCTGGGTTTGCTGAAGCTCTTCATTGATGGCGCTTAACTCTTCATTTGCAGCTGCAAGTTCTTCGTTGATCTCCTGTTCCCTGAGTAATGCTTCTTCTTTTTCGCGTGCATGGATTATGGCTTCCTTTTTTAAAAACCGGTCAGTTACGTCGGTTGCCGTATGCAGGATGCATAATGTTTTACCCTGGTCATTTTTTATGGCCCGGTATTCAAAATCAAAATAGAAGGTTTGCAGTTTCCCGTCAACGGCTATATCCGCAGGGGTATCGTTTCCAGAGATGGTGATGCCTTCATTCCATACTCTTTTAAATAAACCGATAAAAGGCTGTTCCCTCAATTCGGGCAGCGCATCTGCCAGTGATTTCCCAATTACACTTTTATCCTTATCCCAAATGCGGAGCATGGCATCGTTCGCGGTCTGTATCACCGCATCTTCAGACACATGAATTGCTGTAGCTGTTTTGGTTAGTGTAAATACTTCGAGTAGCTGTTCGTTATTTAAAAGGTAATCTGAATTGTTCATCGGTTAACGTGCATGCAAATCGTAAAGTTATAAATTTATAGCTTAGAAATCATAACTCCTGTGTACTAATTGGCTTATTAAAACGGTATAGGGGAGTGTGCCGCCAACTTTTCTAATTTAGCATAGAGCTCATCCGGTTTAAATGGTTTACTTAATGAATCGTTCATGCCGGCCTCCAGTACATTCGTATTTACATCGCTTGACACTGATGCTGTTAGGGCTATGATATGGGTGGCTGACTTTAACGGGTCATTCATTGCCCTGATTTGTACTGCAGCTTCATAACCATTCATTACCGGCATTTGAATATCCATAAGTATGAGATTGTAATCTTTAACCTGCAGCAAATTAAGTACTTCCTGTCCGTTTTCAGCAATATCAATTTCAATGTTCCACCTGGCAAATAATTTCTTCATAAACAAAATGTTCATGGGGTTATCTTCTGCCAGCAGGATCTTTAAATTTGAAAAGGCACCCTGATCTTTTTTAGGACTGACCTCAGCGATGGGTTCCAGGTGTTTCCTGGTTACCTGGTAATCGATATCAAAATAGAATTTTGCTCCTTTATTGAGTTCGCTTTCTACATGGATGGTACTCTGATGTAAGGTGAGCAAGTGTTTAACGATAGATAATCCGAGTCCGGTTCCTCCAAATTTTCTGGTGGTATTTACATCGGCTTGTATAAAGGGTTCAAAAATGATCTGCTGCTGCTCCTTGCTGATTCCCAGTCCGGTATCCTGAACTATAAATCTTAATGACAGCGTATCGTTGACCCGGTTTAAAACCCTGACCTGTATTTCTACACCGCCTTTTTTAGTGAATTTTATAGAATTGCCCACCAGGTTATAGATAATCTGCAGTAACCTTGTAGGATCACCAATAACATCATTCTCTGCAATTTCTGAATCCATGGAAGTAATGCAATACAGGTTCTTTTCCATGGCCTTGATCCTTAATCCGGCACATGCATTTTCCAGCAGCGTATTGAGGTTAAAAGGAATTTGTTCCAGGTCTATTTTTCCTGATCCGATCTTATTAAAATCAAGAATGTCGTTGATGAGCGACAACAGGCTCTCTGCGGAAAACTTTAGGATATCCAGATTTTCTTTTTGCTCTTTATCGCGATTGTCCTCAATTAACAGATTTGCCATTCCAATTACGGAATTTAAGGGTGTTCTAAGCTCATGTGACATGGTTGCAAAGAACATGTTTTTTGAATCGTTAGAATTGGCCAGCTCATCATTTAGCCGGTCTGAAGAATAGATGGTCTGATAAAGAATGCTCCGGTAGTAGTGATGCGCAATGATGATGACCACAAAATTAAACGCAATCACGAACAATGATGCATTAACAGATGTACCTGGTAGGCCAATTCCCATTTCCTGAATCGGGTCAAGTGAAAAGCTAAACAATATGGGCAGGATTGCCGCGCCCGAATAAATATATCCCCATCTGCCTGACAGGCCATAAAAACTCCACATCACGATCATAAAGATATCCTGAAAGGTGATCAGGTTAATCGCATTTTTATCAACCACCAGGTTGTACCAAACGCCAAATGTTGCCGCGGTTATTACAAAGAAAATCAATCCTTGTAAATAGTATGGTTTCCACAGCAATAATTTCAATACAATAAAAGTAATCACGATGCCAACGATGCTGGCTATGATTTGACTGAGGCTGTTTTGTTTGATGTATTCCGGAAGAAAGATTCCTATTTTAAGAAAATTGCCAAAGAAGAGGTATACGAATACCGTCATCTGGGCTTTTTGAATAGGGTTATCTAAGGTGTTAATTGCTTTTTTTAAAGACCAGTTAAAGAAGTTCAGGGGAACGTGCATTGTTAATTTAGTAATTATTCATCTTAACGTCCGGTGGTCTTAGTTTAATTCGCAGTATCGGCTATCCTTACTGTTTCCGATAAAAAACCTGGTCATTGTTGGTTTACTTTTAATCTTTTTTTGCAATTCGGAAAGCATAGAAGAGAATTCTGCAGCAACCTTGTCCAGGTCCTGATCATCTGGTATTTGGATGATGATATCGTTCTTATCAGCACCAATTAACCAGCCTGGAAAGTCCTTTTTTAACAGGATTTCTATCCATTCATTTTTATAAGCATTCATGACTCCTAAACTAAGAAATAAATATGATACCGGATATAGAAGATTTTAGCAGTTTTTAAAGGATTTCAATATTTTTATATAGATTAGTACTCACCAAATATTACCCGGTTATATGAACATACTTAAATACGAGCCTGCTTTCAGGGAAAAGTGTATTGAAATTTTTGAAAGTAATCAACCAAAATTCTTTGATGCTGCTGAGAAGAAGCTTTTTACAGATTTTTTAGATGAGGATGCTGCGCAAGACTACTTTGTAGTGGAAACCGATGGAGATATTGTTGGATGCGGTGGTATCTTTCTGGATCAGCAAAGCAATGAGGCCGGTCTTTCCTGGGGCATGATCCATGCAGACCACCATAAAAAGGGGATCGGTACGATGCTTACCGGTTATAGAATTGACCTGATGAAGGAAAAATATCCCAATGCTGCTTATAAAGTAGATACCTCTCAATTTACTGCTGCTTTTTATGTGAAAAGTGGATTTAAGACCATTGAAGTGATCCCAAATGGGTTTGCAAAAGGTCTTGATAAATATATGATGAAGCTGGAATCTTAAGATGTCTTAATTGCCCCCTTTTATTGTCGCACGATGCCTGCATCAGAGTTCCATAATTGCTGTAGTTTCGTATATATTTAATAAAACCATATAGGATGGAAACAAATACAACCAGTACCCGAATGAGTTCTCTTGTCGTTTTGTACGACATGCATACCGGTTTTTTCCCAAAGGCAATTGTAGATATTACCGATACGGATGCGCATAACCGGTTAAATACGAAAGCAAATCATGCGGCCTGGCTTACCGGCAGTTTGGTAGAACAAAGATATGCACTTGCAAATATGCTGGGTGTGGATGCCAGCCAAAGTGCTCATCAGCTTTTTGAAAACAACAAAGGGATTGATGATCAGGTTACCTATCCGCCATTAAGTGAGTTTAAAGCGGACTGGGATAAAATAGCGCCGATCTTGAAAGATGAATTGCTGAAGATCACTGATGAAAAGTTAGACAGTACATTTGAAATGATGCCGGGTTTCCGCATGACCATGTATGAGTTTATAACGTTTGTGATTTACCGGGAAGCCAGTTGCATTGGCCAGCTGGCGTTATGGCGCAGACTATTGGGTTATGATGCCCTTAAGTATGATTAACTTTGGTCTGATTGATCCATTGTATCTCAATAATCCAATCAATCAGTCAATCAACCAATAACAACAACCAATAACCAACAACCGATTAACTAACAACGAATCAACCAATAACTAACAATCAGTTAACTAACAACGAATCAACAACCACCATTCAACCAATTAAATAATCAACCAACCAAACACATATTATTATGAAAATTGCAGTAATTATTGTCCGAAGTCTGATCGGACTACTTCTTTTATTCGCTTCGGTAAGCTACTTTTTAAATTTAGTGCCCCAGCCAGAGTTAACCGGCAATATGAAAATTTTTAATGAAGGTATGGCCGCGTCAGGTTATCTGATGACCCTGGTGAAAATAACTGAACTGATTTGTGGGATTGGGTTTATTACAGGCCGGTTCGTTACACTGGCCAATGTAGTGATCTTTCCCATTGTGATAAATATTTTGTTAGTCCATGGATTTATGGCTCCGGAGGGTTTAGGTGCGGGTATATTCCTGTTTTTAGGAGTTCTGTTTCTGGCCTATTATCACCGGGATAATTACAGGTCATTGTTTGTGGCGAAATCATTTTCCCCACGTCAGGCATAATTATTTGTCAGGCAGCCTCATTCATTTGGTAGCTGGTTTAATTTATTTGCCAGGCGATCTTAATTATCAGTCGGCAGCCCTAATTCATAGTTAGTCAAGTCGTCTTGGCTGGCTTTAACCATTTAGGTTGATTTATTGGCTGCCGGATAAACTATGTCTGAACAATAAGTCAGCTCAATTGCTTATGTTGATTTGTTGGCTGCCGGATAAATGATGTTCTGAGCAATCTGTGACAGATAGGCCTGGGTGTTTTTATTGTCCTTAAGCGTCTGTTCCAGTAACTCTGCGGCCTGTTCAAGTTTAAGCTCTAAAGCGATTTGGTACAGTGCATCATAGTTGGTGATTTTAATTTGCTCAATGACCTGAACACAGTGAAGTATCTGGATATCTTTCATAATGGACTTCTGTTTCATGAACCCGCAAACTTCGGTACTCATTTTTAGCAGTTCATCATCAATAACAGCTGTTATTCTGCCGGCTTTCAACTTTTGGGATTCCAGGATCAGGGATAACCTGGATAGGTGGTTTTCCTGGTCTGTTTGCTCTGGTGATAATGCTTTATGAAGTTCATCTGTAAGTACAGCATCAGACATTTCAGTAAATGATTTTATATATTTCTTTTCAGCGGCAAAGCGTTCGGCCAGCAGCTTGTTAAAAACTTCTGTTAAACTTAGTGGTGGTGTTTTCATCGGATATTAATCGGCGTTAAAATAATGGATCGATCAGGTATGGTTATTCTTTAACAAAGTTAAGGCAAAGACGTTTTATAATTTATAAAATTCAGCGATCCGAATGCGGAAGTAACAAATAAACCCAGCCGGCTTAAGGTTTACCTGTTAAACCGGCTGGGTTTTTATATTTTAAAACTTAACGCCAAAGCCCAATGAAAAGCTGAGCATATGTGTATCCAGATTATTTCCATTATCAGATCTGGAGCGGTTAAAAACAGGATTTAGCAGATAGCTTGTCCTAAAGTCTAAAAAGATGGCGGGCTTATCCGCAACACTGTCGCCCACTTTTAATCCCGCAATCAGGCTGTTGTTAAAGTGGTTTACATGGTCTAATTTGTCCTTTACACTTCTTGTTTTTCTGCCATCGCCATTCACATCACCCTCATATCTTAACTTTGTTTTAGCGGCTATATTAATAGCGGGTGCGAAACCGGCATAGGTGGTTAAAAACAAGTTGGAAGTTTGGCTGAAATTATAGTTTATCGTTAATGGTAATTCAAGATAATCGACATTGAAATTGTAATAGTTATAGGCCTGTTGTTCCTGTCCATCTGAATCAATAATGATCACGGCATCATTTTGCTCCCGGTAGGCCATACCTTTGGAAGTAAAGAGTCCTTCGGCACCGATGCTGATGCGTGGTGAAAGTTCAGCATCTAAGGTAACACCCCCAAACCCTGATGCCCTGAAGAATCGCCGGAAATAGGAAAGCCCTCTCCGGTCAAAGTCATCAAATGGATCAACGGCTTTGGTAAACAGTGAGCCGTTAACGCCGGCTTTAAGTCCGAAGCGAATCCTTTTCTCTGGAGATTCCTGTGCACTGGCGCACAGTCCGTACATGACGAGTACGACTAAAAGTGTTTTTGTTTTCATAACTGGTTTTATTTGTGTGTAGCCCAATTTATGAAATAAAACACATTACTTAATCGTAACATTATCAATATAATGTATCAGTTATTTATTGATCCCGGTTTGGATATTAATCTTATTTTTTTGGTATTAACCTTGTCTTCTTACGTATTTTGTGAGGATTACAATGACCTGGCCTTCAATTCTGCCTTCAATCTGATCGGTATTGTCTTCTACCAGTCGGATGTTCTTTACCACCGTTCCTAATTTAGCACTTAATGAAGATCCTTTGACGTCTAATGTTTTTGTCAGCACCACAGAATCACCGGTTTGAAGCAGGTTGCCATTGGCATCTTTATGGAATTCAGCTGCGGCATCACTTTCGTCGTCTGCGCCTGCTTTTGCCCAGGCCAAACGCTCATCGTCTATGTACATCATGTCGAGATTGTCAGATGCCCAGTTTTCATTATTCAAACGGTTTAACATTCTCCAGGAAATAACTTGTACGCCAGGTATTTCGCTCCACATGCAGGATGATAGGCAGCGCCAGTGGTTGCTGTTCATTTCTGTCCTTTTTTCAATTTGTGATAAACAGGTTTCACAAATTAAAATGGTGTTTTCGTCCGTACTGACAGATTGAGGCGGTACTTCATATACAGTTAGCGCTTCTTCAGACTGGCACAATTCACACTTATTCCCGCTTCTCTGAATCAGTTGTTCTTCGAGTTTCATATCTTTTTGTTAAAATAAAGAGCGCGAAGATAATTAATTGATTCTTAGTACAGCCTTTTAGTTAATAGAAAGTTAATAAAAGCTAAAGATCAATACTTATTGAAACAGAAATCAGATCTGCATTTAATTAAGTAAGGATTAGTTATATGTTTTAGTGGTGATCGTAACCGGACCTGTTAAACCAGAGGGGGCAAGCCTGCTGTCTGGCCGGTATGGATTGTTATTTGACCAGGTCCTTCGTTCTGCTTCCGGGAGTTTGCTGTCTCCGATTAACCGGTTAACCCAAGTGTTGACCACAGAGATCTCTATTGTATTCTCTCCGTTTTTAATCGCATCTGTTATGTCTGCATTCCAGGGAGCAGTCCACACACCGCCCACATCTTTACCATTGATCTTTATTTTGGCCATTACCTTTACATCGGTAAGGTTTAAATAGATTCTTTCATTGGCCTTCGGAAGTATGCCTTTAAAGGTATTCTTATAGACTGCAGTTCCGGAATAGTATTTAATGGATTCTTCCGGACGCTGGCTCCAGTCTACCAGTTTATCAAAAGTTACCGGTTGTTCCGGGCCTCTCATTTTTGGATCGAATGTAACGAGCCATGGGCTTTTAATCTCATTCAGCAATTTATCTTCCGGGAAGTTGACTGCAGCGGGAGCTACGCTTGCTGCGTCTTTTCTGAATACAACGAATACACTTTGCAGAGGTTCCAGCTTTAGCGGAACGGCGGTCGCCTTGCCTGTTGCTGTAAACTGGGGCAGCGTTCTGAATCTGCCGGTTACCGGATCCCATAGTTCAGGCTGTTTTTCTGCTAATCTGAATTCCGGATTAATGTTGATTTGCTTGTCGCTTTGGTTGCTGATGAAATAGATCTCAGCCCCCGGAGCAGTACGGTGAATGTAAAGTACAGGTTCTTTCGTTTTTAAGCTGAAATCTGGTACAACTGACAATTCATTCAATGCGGTTTGCATATCCATACCAGACATGACGAGGCCTTTACCGAACCTTGCAGATTTTACGGTTGTACCATTCACACCGGCCCAAAGTTCTGAAGCCAGGTTTTTCACTTTAACATCTGCTGCTGGAAAGTTCTCCAGGCTTGGAGAACGCTCCGGAGCAGGACCCAGGATATTTGCACCTTGTTTTACCAGGTCCTTTATTTTTTCTAACAGCTCTGGCCGTATGGTTTTTAATTTTGGCAGTACCAGCAAACGGTAAGACATGCCATCAGGCAATACGAGCTTGCCATCCTGTACTTTAACACGGTTATGGATGACTTCGGCATTGATGTAATCAAAAGAATATCCTGCCGGAAGGGCCGGGTCGGTTACACCGGTCATTTTTGGTGCATCTTCTCCAATAAAATAAGCCACATCCGCCACGTATTTGCCCTGCTGAAGCATGAAGTTACAGCGCTTAAGGTAATCTGTAAAAAGACCGAGGTAACTGTACCAGGTATTGTGGCGGTTAAACTCGTTGCCGAAATTGGCATTAATACCTGGAACCTTATCATCTGTAGGCTGCTGGATCATGACGTGGAGCAGGGTGCTGTTTATACCTTCTGTAAAGAAGCGGTCGCCCCTTTGTTTCATCATGTATGGATAGCGAACGTAAGGCCTGTCGCCAGCCGTAAATGACTCTGCAGACACCTTTGTCTTGCCGTAAATGTGCGCTGCAGATGATGCTGCGCGGTTTTCAATGTTTCCAAGCTCACCTTCGCTCCAAAATTCACCACCTATTTCGTCGGATTGTCCGCCATATTGTAAAAATTCTCCGGGAAAGCCCCAGTGTCCGTAATTTTCAAGCCAGGTGGTTAAGCCATGTTTATGACTTACATCCCTTAATCCGCCTACATAGTCATAGGCCACGCGGTCTGCAACGAAGCGTCTTAAGTCCCACAAGAACCGGTCTGACTGCTCCTGACTGCCTACTACCTCACCCATAATTGCGGGCAGGAACGGGAGGGGATCGTAGCCATAATTGGTTTTAAACTTGCTGACCATGCCGTCTGTCCAGTTTTGACCGCCGGTTTCATAGCTGTCCTGCACCACTACTTTCCAGGTTTTACGGTCTTCTGCAGGGATTCGTTTAATCAAATCACCCATAAAAGCATTGAAATGACTTTCTATGTGCTCCTTGCTCATTTTATCTACCTCATAGCCTGTTCCTTCAGGTGATGCCGGTCCGTTCTTTACCCCTGTTGGCAGCATTCCGGTACGCATAATGGTCCAGTCGCCGGCAGGAATGGTCCAGTTTAAGGTTCCGGATGCATCCATGTACGCCGATATGTCCATTACCTGTTGCGGATCTATCACCAGTTTCTGATCATCAACAACCGGCTGGTCCGGCCATTGGTATTCGTTCCAGTAAGGCAATGGGGTTTGAAACATCTTTGCCAGTGTTTTTTCTATATAATTTCCTACTACCGGTGCAGCAGATATTTGTATTTCCTTTAGACTAAAGCGGTTAAATGATTTATTGAATACCAGGCGGAATGTTTTAGCTGATGTTGCAGGAATAGAAATGGCAATTGGTCCATAGGGTGTAAAGCCGACATTAAGTTCGGCATTGGTCCGGTTGATCTCAAAACTCCTGATGGTCTTATAGGTTCCGTTTTCTTTAACCTGGATGTCTACCTGACCGCGTATTGGACGGTGTGCCGGATAAACAACTACACTTCTGGCTGTAAATACTTCGGCAGTTTCAAAGTCTATAGATAAGGCTTCCGGGGTAGTCATAGCAACTTCCGTATCCATTTTTCCATCAATCAGGTTCTCTATATTATTTACCGGGATTGAAGTACTGATCTTCGGTTTTGAGGCCAGCAGGGTGGTTCCGTAATTTTTTGGTGTTTTGAATGCGATTACCTTAACGTCCTGAAAATCCCCATCCGGTTTTTTTAACGTCAGGCTGATCTTTTTTGGTCCGGTTACATTGGTTTTGGCAGCCGTAAGGTAGCGCATGGACTGTGCCGGCTTGATCCATGGACCGCCAGACTGGCTCCATCCCGGGCCGTTAAAGATCCCAATTTCTATATTTAGTTCTGTAGCAGTCTTTAATGCCGTATGCATAATGTCCCACCATTCATCAGAAAATAGTTTTACTTTTCCATAGGGTGTAGAATCATAACCTATATTACCAATAAAGGCCCGGTTTATTCCTGCCTCTTTCATCGCATGAAGGTCTTTTACTACTCCTGACCTGGAGATGTTATCAGACATCCAGTACCAATAAATGCTGGTTTGTGTTTGTGCAGGATTTATAAAACCTTTTTCAAGGTCTGAACCCGCAGCATTTGGTTGATCTTTGACTGTTTTTTGTTTACTCATGCAAGCGGTAAGTAAACTGATGGCAATGAATAAGGTATAGGTTCTTTTTAACATTTGTGGTTGAATAATCTTGATGGATGTGCCGTTTGGCACAATCAGACCCAACAATAATACTTAAGATAAAGAGGAAACGCAACCTGTAGTGTCCTGACTTAAGTTGAAATGGTTAAAATGTTACAGATGATTTTATCTGATACGAACAACTTTGAAATCCTTAATGACCATCCTGATCCTTTTAAGTTGTACAAGGTGCAGCTTTCAGCCTGTTTAAGGTTTGTTTTATTAATGCTTAATGGCGTTGATTATGGTCGCCTAAGCCAAAGATAATGATGAATTAATATAATATTTATATGCTTTAGCAATCTTTGTTGTCAATATCATGTACTTGAACGCAGATCCTGGTTTCACCGAAATTGAAGCAAATCATTCTGATTTGTCCCAATTTGAAATTCTCTACCAACGATGGGGAAGCATACTTCAGAATTATGCAGTTTATTATGTGAAGGATCCTGAGGCTGCCAATAGTATTGTGAATGATCTGTTTGTTCACCTTTGGTTTAATAAAAAGAACCCGGATAACCTGAAAGGCTATTTATTCCGTTCTGTTAAGAATGCTTCCATAAATTACCTTGTTCAGCAGCGAAACAGCCCCATATCTTATGCTGATCAGGATGAACTTGTGGTCATCTCCGATCTTTCTTTGGATGCTGAAATGACGAATGAAGAATCTGAACGGCTTTTGTTTTTACAGAAAGTAATCGAAAAGCTGCCCATCAAAAGAAAGCTTGTTTTTAAAATGTACCGGTTTGAGGGCTTTAGTTATGCGGAAATTGCAGATCTCCTGCAAATCTCTGTAAGAACTGTTGAAGATCATCTATCTAAAAGTATGCAATTCATACATGAACACGCCAGACAATTAGTTTACGAAAAGTTAACAGAAGTTTAACTCGTGCCAACCCGTATTTTATGCGGCTATTTCTGTCTTTGATAGTGAAAGCAGATGAAGCAAATGGAAGATAAAATATGGAACTGTATTCTCAAAAGATTAAGTGAAACGGAAACAGAACTAACAAAAGCATGCCTGGATGAATGGCTTAAAGAAAGTCCGGACCATGTTCAAAAATATAAAGAAGCAAAATTCTTATGGCAGCTTAGTGCGAAGATTAAACCTGAACAGCATGAAGGTTCATTTGAAGCGATTAAGGCAAATATCCTTGTTGCATCCTCAGTTGAAGTTAAACCCGTAAAATTAAGTTTTTGGAAGTATGGGATTGCGGCCAGCCTGATTGGCGCTTTTCTGTTTAGCCTGTTCTATTTCCTGAATACAAATAAACCTGCCAATCAAAAGGAAGAATGGGTAATTAAGAAGGCCGGTGTGGGTAAGGTGATTCAAATTGTTTTGCCGGATAGCTCTAAAGTATGGCTAAACTCTGGTACTGAACTGGCCTTTACCACGAATTTTAACAGTAAAAAAACAAGATCTGTTAAATTAACCGGTGAAGCTTATTTTGAGGTAAAGCATGATCCTTCACACCCTTTTGTGGTGAAGAGCGGCGACCTGGTGACTACCGTTTATGGTACAAGCTTTAGCGTTAGGGCCTATAGAAATGAAAGCTCAGCTACCGTATCTGTTAATTCTGGTAAAGTCGGGGTAACGGCTCCTGGAAATGAGTCCGCTGTATTTCTTTTGCCGGAGGATAAGCTGCGATACGATCTCAATCAGAAAAGCTTTCTTAAAACGACCATTACGGATCCGGATGTGGATTCGTGGATAAACGGCGATCTGATCTTTGACCAAACGCCTTTGGAGGAAGTGCTTAAAACGTTGTCCAGAAAATATGATGTGCGGTTTGAAACGGGCTCAGCCAATTACAAAGGTTGTATGCTGACTGCCAGATTTCAAAATAAACCCATTCAGGAAGTATTAAAGACCCTACAGTTAGTTATGAACATACAGTCAGAACAAATTGATCACACTATTATTTTAAAAGGAGGAACTGCATGTAACTAATACTACTAAAAAAACCGTTCCCGGGTAAGGGGAACGGCTCTAAATCTTAACCTGCAGGGTACGAACCTGCGGTTATATGTTCAAATTATTTAAACGGAATTCAAACAACTCAAATTTATGAAAAAAATTAATGAGGCAGGCAGCCTTATGAAAATAATTATGCGTACAAGCCTAATAGTCAGTATAGCCAGTCTTCTTTTCTTAAACCTGGTGCATGCATCTTCGGTTAAGGGGCAAAGCGGTCTGGATCAGAAAATAGACATCCGCTTACAGCATGTTCCCTTTACTACTTTCCTTAAAGAAATTGAGAAGAAAACCGGGGTTAACTTCGTTTACACCAATAAAGAGGCTATCGGTTCTTTAATTTCAGTGGACGATAAGTCTAAAACGGCAAGGATGGTATTGAACCCATTTTTATTAAAAAATAACCTGAGCCTTATAGAAAATGGAATGGTGGTTGTGCTTAAAAAAAATCTAAACGTACAGGTTAAGGCTAAACCCGGTTCTGTTGTTGGGTATATTAAAGACAACGAAAGTAACCAAACGCTCCCTTATGCAACAATCATCATCAAAAGCACCAATCAGAAGATCCTTACTGATGTGAACGGTTATTTTGTGATCAATAACCTTCCTGCGGGTAATGTGGTACTTCAGGTAAGTTACATCGGTTATACCGCTTCTGAATTTACAGTGAAGGTTGAAGATGGGGAAACTGCGAGAACTGAACTGAAGCTTAAAAGTCAAAGTAACGACATGAAGGGCATCAGCATTACCGGGATTAGAAGGGGTGAAGCCATCGCACTGAGCAATATGCGTAATGCGGACAACATTAAATATGTATTGTCTGAAGAGCAGATTGAGCGTTTTCCGGATGCTACCGTTGGTGAAGCCATGCAGCGTGTTCCTGGTATTGCAATGGATTATAGTTATGGACTGCCAAGAAATATCATCATCAGGGGTTTAGACCAGAGTATGGGTTCTGTTACGCTGAATGGAAACAGATTGCCTTCCACACAGACCAACTCCCGTGATATTGATCTAAATGGAATCTTATCGTCTACTGTTGAAGCGATTGAGGTAAATAAAACATTAACACCCGACATGGAGGCTGATGGTACTTCAGGTTCGGTAAACATCATTTCTAAAACGCCTAAGGCCGGATATCAGCAATTCCAGGTTAAGGGTTCATTTGGTAATAATTTCTTATTGGGTAAGCAGAATTTTGACGGATCATTTAATTACGGTAAGCGTGATAATAAATGGGCTTACCTGATTGGTGCAAATTACAGCAATACCTTTAGAGGTGAAGACCGTGTTCAAAAGGATTATGATACCTATGAGATTGATGGTGCGGACAAAGTGATGCTTTCTAACCTGGAACTGGAAGGTACAGACCTGCATCGGGAAAATTTAGGCTTACAGGCTGAACTGAGCTTTTTCCCTACTGAAAAGAGCCAGCTTTATTTTAGAAGTGCTTACAATAAATTTTACGAGCTTCAAACCCGCGGAACAAAAAGCTACAGCATTGGTGATTATACAAATGCCAGCCAGGTTACCGGCGTTAACATCGGTTCTGCCGGATCTCCGAGGGATTATCACCGTGATCTGATCAGTTTCTCACTGGGTGCAAAAACAAATGTGAATAACTGGAAAGCGGATGTGGATGTTACGTTTGCTAGCGGCCTTTACGATCAGCCAATCTATTACGATGGTTATTTTACCTATTCTGGTTTAACTGCCGGACTGGATATTTCTGATCCGCGTGCCCCGCAGTTTAATTTTACAAGTGGTGATGTGAACAATCCGGATAATTTCAGGACCTCAAGCTATGTAAACAGGCACCAGATTGCGCATGATAAAGACCTTCAGGGATCATTCAATGTACAGCGTGTTTTTAACCTGAGCCAGAAGAATAAATTTATGTTCAAATTTGGCGGGCGCTATAAGTATAAAGAAGACGACCACACCCGTGATTACTTCCAGTATACCCTTAAGACGGGGAACGTATCTATGGCTAATTTCTTGTCCGATTATTCCAGAAAGAAATACTTTAACGGTAAATACGATCTTTCCGGTGCCATTGCTAATGGTTACCTGATGGAAGAATACTATCAGCAGAACCTTGGCCTGTTCCAGAGTGATGAAACCTATATTCGTCAGAATACGGATCCTGATTCTTATAATGGAACGGAAACCATGGGTGCAGGATACGTTATGGGTAAGCTTACCCTGGATAAATTGGATATCATTACCGGTTTAAGGTATGAAAGAACTGGTTTTAATTACAATGGAAATATTGTTAATTTCGATAACCAGGGTAAATATTTAAGCACCAATAAGGTGGATACGAAATCAACTTTTGATGGATTCTTTCCGAGTTTGAACTTAAAGTATGCGCTGGATTCAAAGACAAACCTGAGGGCAGCCGTTACGCGGTCGTTATCCCGTCCGGGTTATTATGACCTGGTGCCATGGCAGGAAGTGGAGCCCAGGAGAAAGCGCATGAAAAAGGGTAATCCAGACCTGAACCAGGCTACTTCTACCAATTTTGATTTTCTCTTTGAACATTATCTGAAATCCTTAGGGTTGATTTCTGGTGGTGTATTCTATAAAAACATTGACGATTACATCTATGAAAGCATTTATACCCAGCAAGGCGGCGAATTTGACCAGTACCAGGTTACTCAAACTGTAAACGGTGCCAATGCCCATGTATATGGTTATGAAATTGCATGGCAGCAGCAGCTGACCTTCCTTCCGGGATTTTTAAACGGACTGGGGATCTATGGAAACTTTACCCAGATACAGTCGAAATTTAAAGTTCCGGGTATTGTGAGCGAGCGTACGGTACGCTTGCCTTCTATGCGCCCTAAGGTGGGTAATGCATCTTTGTCTTATGAGAAATATGGTTTCTCCGGCCGTTTCTCTGTCAATTTCTACGAAACCTTTATCAGTGAACTTGCAGAAGAGCAGGCGAATGACCTGATGGAAAAAGGAAGGATCCAGCTGGATTTTTCTGCTTCGCAAAAAATCAATAAAAAGGTGACCCTGTTTATGGGGATCAGCAATATTAACAATGCACAGACCATTCTTGATTATGGCGACGGACGCCCGAATGATCATAAATACTTCTCTGCATGGGCTAATGTTGGCTTCAAATACACTCCATTTTAATCTATAACATATGTTTAAGAAAATTATCTTTAGTATGCTTGCTTTACTGATCGTTCAGATCGGTAAAGCACAAAATTTCAAAGCTACTGCATTTCCTGACCGGATTATCCTTACCTGGTCTGCCGATCCTGCCACTACGCAATCCGTAACCTGGAGAACAGATAGTACCGTGCTGAAAAGCTTTGCCCAGATCATTGTTGAAGGCAGCTCACCAAAACTGGAAAAACCCGAATCTAAAGAATACAATGCAGCTACGACTTCATTAAAGGGCAAGGAATATGAGCTGGCGAATTACCATAGCGTAACCTTTACTGGTTTACAACCCGATCAGATCTATACGTACCGGGTAGGTGATGGCACCAACTGGAGCGAATGGTTCCAGTTTAAAACTGCTCCTGCGGTTACAAAGCCTTTCTCGTTTATTTACCTTGGTGATGCCCAGAATGACATTAAGTCCAAATGGTCCAGGGTGATCAGGCGTGCTTTTGCAACGCATGGCGATGCCCGTTTTATTGTTCATGCCGGTGATTTGATCAACAGGTCAAATAACGATAATGAATGGGGAGAATGGCACTTTGGCGGTGGTTTTATTAATGGAATGATCCCCAGTATCCCTTCCTCTGGAAATCATGAATATTTTAGGGATGAGAACAAGGTCTTAACCCTGGATCCGCACTGGCGTGCCCAATATACGCTTCCTGAAAATGGTCCGGCAGGTTTGGAAGAATCCACCTATTTTGTGGATTATGCAAATGTGCGCATCATTTCACTAAACTCGCAGATGATCGTTCTGGATTCTATTTCATTGAAAGCACAGGCGGTATGGCTGGAAGATGTTTTGAAGAATAACCCGAAGCAGTGGACGATGATCACGTATCACCATCCGATTTATTCTACCGCCAAAGGACGCGACAATAAAGAATTCCGTGAGTTGTTTAAGCCGCTGTTTGATAAGTACCATGTAGATATTTTGATGCAGGGCCATGATCATACGTATAGCCGCGGACAAAATCTTCCGACAGGCGTATCCGGAAAAGTAGGCGGGCCCATGTATGTGGTTTCTGTTGCTGGTCCGAAAATGTACAAAGTGGATGTGACCCCTAAATGGATGGATGTTTTTGCTGAGGATACCCAGCTTTTTCAGATCATTTCGGTAGATCATGGTCATTTGACCTATACCGCTTATAAGGCATCTGGTGAGATCTTTGATTCTTTTAAGCTGAAGAAGACTTCAAAGGATAAAGCCGCTGAATTTACTGACCTGAGAAAGGTTAAGAAATAAAATAATCTCTCAATTTATTACAAAGGTGGTCAACAAAAGACCACCTTTTTTGTTTCGTGCTATAAACAGTTATTTTGATTTAATTTAAAAGCGGTCATTGAGCTTATGCCATAAACTTAAAGTATTTTTTGATCGTACAACTGGCTGTGCTTTGCTTAATTCCAACACATAAAATATAGAATATACCAACATAAAAAACTAAAATGCATTAAAGTTGAATTACTTGGTTTCTTTTGATAATTTCGGGCTTAGATGAAGATTAAAAAATATTCTTTAAGTTTATTTATATGTTTTTTTTGCTGTTTAACATCTGTTCATGCAGCCAGGAAAATTCCCTTCCCTGTTGCGGTTGATGGGGTTATAGATCTTCGCGGGCAGTCTTTCGTTAATAGTATCCCGCTAAACGGAGCGTGGTTTTTTTATTGGAATGAGCTTATCAATCCCGGAGATTCCGCAATCCATGCCGGTAAGCTTGTCGATTTTCCTTTTTTATGGACCGATTCCAACCAGTATCCTGCATTTGGTTATGCCACTTACCGGGTTAAGGTCTTATTGCCCAGGCATACTGAGCCATTAAGAATTGGTCTGAAAGAAGCATACTGTGCTTATAAGCTATTCATCAATGGTAAGCTGGTTGCATTAAACGGGAAGGTAAGTACCGATAAAGCCAATTTTGTACCCTATTGGGAGTATAAAGGAATTGATGTTGAAAACGGCATTGATTCATTGGATGTCATTTTACAGGTGACTAATTTTGCACATAGTAAAGGAGGCATCAAGAAATCGCTTATACTGGGACTTAAAGAAACGATTTCCCTGGAAAGAAAGCGCACCGAAGCCATTGATCTCTTACTTACCGGATGCCTGCTCATGGGCGGGATGTTTTTTTTAGGCCTCTATTTGCTGGGTAACCGGGATAAAGCAATTTTATTATTTTCGTTATATTCTATTGTTTACAGCTACAGGATCTTTGGGATTGACAGCTATGTGCTGCACAGCATCTTTCCGGGCATGAACTGGCAGATCACTACACGGCTGGAATATATCAGCCTGTTTTTAGGAATCGGTTTATTTGGCTGGTATACCCGGCATTTATATCCTGAAGACATCAATAAGAAGATCGTATACACCATATGCCTGCTCTGCCTGATTTTCTCTTTATTGGTTCTTGTATTAACCCCATTTTACTTTTCGCAGTTGTTAAATCCCTTCCTGGTGGTGATGCTTTTCTGCCTGGTGTATGTACCTTATGTGTATTCTGTGGCTTTTGTAAGGGAAAGGCCGGGGGCGATATATACGTTAATGAGTTCATTTGCACTGATGCCTGTTTTTGCCATCACACTGCTTAATTATTGGGGCATCATTCCTCAATTCCAGCTGCTCAGTTTTATTTGTTACGTCAGTTTCTTCTTTCTGCAATCCCTTATACTTTCTAACCGGGTTTCTTTTACCTTAAAAAAGGCAAAGATAGAAGCGGAGCAGGGATTGGTTACCAAGAGTGAATTTTTGAGTACCATGAGCCACGAGATCCGCACTCCGCTTAATGCGGTGATTGGGATGAGCCATTTGCTGCTGAAGAATAATCCGAGGAAAGACCAGGTAGAGCAGCTCGATGTGATGCTGTTCTCTGCCAATAACCTGCTGTCTATTGTAAACGATATTCTGGATTACAATAAAATTGAAGCAGGGAAGATTACATTTGAGCGCATTGCAATGGATGTGGCTGCTATTGCAAGGAATATCGTATCTGGCTTACAAACCTCTGCCCAGGATAAAGGAATTGATCTGTATATAAAGGTTGATGATGCTTTAACCAGTAAATTGCTGGGTGATCCTACCCGGTTAACCCAGGTAATCAGTAACCTGGTACACAATGCGATTAAATTTACACAGGATGGATACGTGGAAGTGGGTATTGAAGTACGCAGTCAAACCGATACTGAAGTTATATTGACGATCCTGGTTAAAGATACAGGAATTGGTATTTCGGAAGAAAAGCAGAAAGTGATCTTTGAACGCTTTACCCAGGCAGATTCCTCTACGTCCAGAGGTTTTGGCGGAACTGGTCTTGGTTTGGCCATTTCCAAACGAATCCTCGAATTGCAGGACTCTGACTTGTGCCTGGAAAGTGAAGAACATAAGGGCTCTGTTTTCTATTTTACACAAACCTTTGAGAAAACGCTGAACCTCCATGAACATTTAAATATTAACCAGTCGCCGGAAGAAGACAAACCACTTACAGGAATCCATATCTTATTGGTTGAAGATAACCTGATGAATGTAATTGTTGCCCAGAAATACCTGGAGAAATGGGGGGCGACGATTGATGTGGCTTTTAATGGTTTGGAGGCGTTAAACAAATTAGATATTCATAAACATAAGCTGGTACTGATTGATTTACACATGCCTGTTATGGATGGTTATGAGGCTACCCAAAAGATGAGGGAAAAAGGCTTTACCATCCCGATTGTTGCATTAACCGCAAACCTGCCAGAAGAGATCGCTGCGCGTGTAAAGGAAGTAGGTATGGACGACTTTATTTTAAAACCCTTTCTTCCGGATGAGTTATACCGGAAAGTGATTCATTATGTTTTTACAAAGCAGTAGAAACAGTTCATTGTAATGATTAAAAAGAATGCATAAATAAATTGCTTTTTTGTTGAATAATCTGCAATTTGTAGCGTTAACTACTTAAAATTCATACTATGAAACACATCAGTGTATTACTGTTACTCCTTGCATTGTCCTTTTCTGGTTTTTCACAGAACAAAGATGCCATACTTGGTAAATGGATGAACTCTACGGGTGAGGCACATATTGACATCACCAAAAGGTCTGATAAATATTTTGGTAAGATCGTTTGGTTAAAGGAGCCTAAAGAAAAAGGTGTAGTTAAAACAGATGTTAAGAACCCGGATGCGGGTTTAAGATCGAAACCCATCATTGGATTGGAGATGCTTAAGGATTTTGTATATGAGGATGGAAAATGGACGGATGGAAACATCTACGATCCAAAGTCTGGCAAGACCTATAGCTGTAACATGACCATAAAATCTAACGGACAGCTAAATATGAGAGGTTATGTTGGAATTTCGTTAATTGGCAGATCTGAAACCTGGACGAGGGTTAAATAATGAAGTCACTGATCTGCTTTTTCTTCCTGCTCCCTTTTTTGTGTACTGGTCAAACTTATAACTTAACGCAGTTAACCAGCGGTACGGGTACAAGTATCCGCGGGATGTCTGTTGTTTCTGACCAGGTTGCCTGGGTGAGCGGAAGTAACGGACATGTTGGTAAAACACTGGATGGGGGCATTACCTGGCAATGGATTAAGCCTGCCGGTTATGAAAAGCTGGACTTTAGGGATATTGAAGCCTTTGATATGAATAAAGCGGTCATTGTTAATGCAGGTTCGCCGGCCTACATTTTACTGACCACCGATGGGGGTAAAACGTGGAAGCAAACGTATAAGAATACAGATTCTGCAATTTTCCTTGATGGTATGGGCTTTTGGGATGCTCAGAACGGGATGATCTTTGGAGACCCGATCCAAAATAAAATGCAGCTGTTAAAAACCACTGATGGCGGGTTAAGCTGGCAGAACATTTCCAGGAACCTAAAATCAAATATGGCTCCCGGTGAAGCTGGTTTTGCTGCAAGCGGAACGACCATTAAAACATTGGGTAAGGGCAAGGTATGGATTGCTACCGGCGGCTCTGTTTCTAACATTTACACTTCATCCAATTATGGAAATACCTGGGAAGTCTATAAATGTCCCATTTTACAGGGTGAAAGCAGTACCGGGCCCTTTTCAATGGAGTTTTTAGACAAGAAAAAAGGGGTGGTAACCGGGGGTAATTACTTAAAGGATAATGACAACCCGAATAATATACTGCTGACCAATAATGGCGGGAAGACCTGGCAGAAGCCGTTAAAACCCGTGGATGGATACCGTTCAGGAATTATCTATGTTAGTCCGCAGGTTCTGCTGGCAACAGGATCATCCGGTACAGACCTGTCTGCAGATGGCGGCATCAGCTGGTATAATATTTCTAAATTGAATTTCAATGTCATTCAAAAATCCAGGTCCGGAAACCTGATTCTCATTGCCGGTAATAAGGGGCAGATCTATAAGGCGACTTCAGTTCCAAAAAAATAACACATGCTATTCAATAAAGTCCATCACATTGCGATCATCTGTACCGACTACGAAGTGTCGAAACTGTTTTATACCGATGTACTGGGTCTGACCATCATCAGAGAAGTATACCGTGAAGAAAGGTACTCTTATAAACTGGACCTGGCATTAAATAGGGAATATATAATTGAACTTTTTTCGTTTCCAGCTCCTGGTAAGCGCCCTTCAAGACCGGAGGCTGCGGGTTTAAGACACCTTGCGTTTGAAGTAAACGATCTTGATGCCGTAGTGGAGATGTTAACTGCTAAGGAAGTAGCCTCTGAACCGATCCGTGTGGATGAGTTTACGGGTAAGCGTTTTACTTTTATTGCAGATCCTGATCTGCTGCCTATAGAATTTTACGAAAAGTAGCTGTAAAATTAAAGCCAGGTCATCCAACCTGGCTTTTCAAACAAAACTTAGATCTAACCAAACATCTAAAAAATTCAGTCCATATAGAAATTGTACTGAGACGTCAAGGGCGGATTCGAACCGCCGTCAAAGGTTTTGCAGACCCTTACCTAACCACTCGGCCACATGACCATACGACAAATATAAATAAAGTCTAGTAAATTAGTATACTTTATTTTAAAATATTTTTAATTGGTGTTTTTTTATGGCTTGAATGTGGTCAGAATGAAAAAAATCCTGCCATTATGAAAGGGTTTACTTATGGGTAAATATTTCCATAATGGCTTTAAAGCGTGTTTTTTGAGGATTGAGGATGGTTTTTATAAGCTGTTCCATAAAGGGCATTTTATTTGTAAGTGTTGTTGTGTAAAAATTAAAAAGTTGAATGTTTGCCTGGACTGATATTTTAATTGACTGGTATGCCATCAATGAGATGATTAAAGATCAGATCAGCCCAGATCTAACTAAGGGCTTTACTTGTCTTGAATAATGATTAATATTGTTAAAATTATAAGACCATGCAATACACCGTTCTAATTATTGACGATGAGAAGAAAATCTGCAGCCTGCTGGCCCGGATCATTGAATTAGAAGGTTTTAAAGTTTTTCAGGCCCATACCGGAAAAGAAGGTTTAAAACTGCTTGCTGCACAGGATATTTACGTAGTGATCAGCGATGTAAAGCTTCCGGATATCAATGGCGTTGAGCTCGTTAAGGAAATCAAGAAAATAAAGCCTTATGCTGAAGTTATTAATTTAACGGCTTTTGGTACCATCCAGGACGGCGTGATGGCCATGCGGAATGGTGCTTTTGATTACATTACCAAGGGGGATGACAACGATAAGATCATTCCATTGGTTTACAAGGCCATGGATAAGGCTAAATTACAGTTCCGTGTAAATGAACTCGAAAATAAGGTGGTTAAGAAATACAGCTTCAGTGCCATACTTGGACAATCGAAGGCATTAAGGGATGCGGTGGACCTGGCCCAAAAGGTTTCGGTTACAGATACTACTGTGCTGCTGCTGGGCGAGACTGGTACAGGTAAAGAAGTTTTTGCGCAGTCTATTCATTATGAAAGTCCGCGTAAATTAAAACCCTTTGTTGCTGTTAATTGCAGTGGGTTTAATCATGAACTTTTAGAGAGTGAGTTATTTGGCCATAAAGAAGGTGCCTTTACCGGTGCTGTGAAAGATAAAAAAGGCTTACTGGAAGAAGCGAACGATGGAACGATATTTCTGGATGAAATTGGCGAGATGGACCTTGATCTTCAATCTAAATTGTTAAGGGTTTTGGAAAATCAAACTTTTATAAAGGTGGGGGATACGCAGACCAGTAAGGTGAATGTGCGGATCATTGCGGCCACAAACAGGGATCTCAAAAAAGAAGCTGAAACCGGTAAGTTCAGGCTGGACCTGTACTACAGGCTCTCCGTATTTTCTATAGAACTTCCTCCCTTATCGCAGCGAAAGACTGATATTCTAACGATCGCTAAGTATTATTTAAAGGAGTTTGCGGCTAAAGTAAACAAGCCTGAATTTGTTATGGATGATGGCTTTTCTGAATTGCTGCTTAAACACAGCTGGAAAGGTAATATTCGTGAGCTTAAAAATGTAATGGAACGGGTGGTGATCCTGGCTGATGGTAACCTGGTTACTGCAAACCTGCTTCCTTATGAATTTCATACGGATACCCAGGAATCTGATTCTTTAAGTATGGAAGCCATGGAGCGGCAGCACATCAACAAGGTACTTAAACATACCCGCGGCAATAAAACGGAAACGGCTAGGCTGCTTGAAATTGGTCTGACTACCTTATACCGGAAAATGGAAGAATATAAGATCAGCTAGGTAATGAAAATTAAAACCAAGTTACGCCTCGGGTTCGGGTTCTTATTTGTGGTTGTGATCTTTTTCGGTGCAATTTGTTTATCCTATATGAACGATATTTCTTTGAGTTCTAAAGATATTTTAAAGGATAATTATGAGACGCTGGGATTTACCGGTAAAATGCGTTCCATTACCGATGCGCATAATCTGCCATTATCTGCAGTTGCGGTCCGTCAATTTTCGCATCAGCTCAGTCTGGAGCAAAATAACATCACTGAAAAGGGAGAAGCAGAAGCGGTTAAGGACCTGGATTCTTCCTATCGGGTAATGATCAGTCCGGTTACGTCCATGGCTGCTAAACTTGCTGCGTTAAAAAATATCAGGATTCAGCTGAATACAATTGAATCGCTTAACATGAACGCCATAGTCAGGAAGAACGATGCGGCGCATCTTGAGATTGATCGTGCAGTGATGTACCTGATCTTTACGGCCTCTATGTGTTTTCTTATTCTATTTTCATTTATCGTTAGCTTTCCGGGCTTTGTTGCCAATCCATTGCGTGAGTTTTCTGAAGCGATCAAAGCCATTAGCCGCAAAAATTATAAGCAGCGTTTGGAATTTAGTGGAAATGACGAGTTCTCTGAGTTGGCGGTCTCTTTTAATGCCATGACTGCTGAGCTAAATAAATGGGAAAATAGTAACCTGGCCAAAGTTCAATCTGAAAAGCTCCGGATTGAAGCGATCATTGAGCAGATGCAGGATGCCATTATTGGTTTAAATGAGAAAAATGAAATCCTGTTCATGAATACCGTTGCGGCCAGACTTTTGAATATGAATGAGAAAGATGTGATTGGTTTAAATGCAGATGCGCTTGTAAAGCGGAATGACCTTTTGAATAAGATCCTCGGTGGTGCCGCTGCTGAAAAGCCTATGAAGATCTATGCGGACGAAAAGGAATCGTATTTTCAGCTGGAACGCAGAAAGATCATGGTTCCCGATTTTGAAGATGATAAGGAGCAGGCCGTAGTTAAGACCGGGAAAGCTGCCGGTGAAGTGTATATCCTTAAAAACATTACCCAATATAAAGAGCTTGATGAAGCAAAGACCAACTTTATTGCTACGGTATCACATGAGTTGAAAACACCAATCTCATCCATTAAAATGAGTTTAAAGTTACTGGATGACGAACGGGTTGGGGAAATGAATACCGAACAGAAACAGCTGGTGCAACACATTACTGAAGATTGCGGACGCCTGTTGAAGATTACCAGTGAACTGCTGAACCTTGCCCAGGCAGAAACAGGAAACCTCCAGCTGAACTTTGTGAAGACTGATCCCGGAAAAATTGTGATGTATGCTATGGATGCCGTTCGTTTCCAGGCGGAACAAAAAAACATTGAACTGGAGCTAATCAGCAGCGATAACCTGCCGATGGTTAATGTTGACATTGAAAAGACGGCCTGGGTACTGATCAACTTTTTATCTAATGCCCTGCGGTATAGTGCTGAAAAGTCTAAGATCATTATTCAGCTTATTGAAATTGGAAACCAGGTTGAGTTCTCTGTACGTGATTTTGGGAGAGGCATTGATGAGCAATATCAAAAAAGGCTGTTTGACCGTTATTTTCAAGTTCCTGCAGATGGCAATAACAAGTCTGGCTCAGGACTGGGACTTGCCATCTCTAAAGACTTTATTACGGCAGAGCATGGAACAATCTGGGTGGAAAGTGCCATTGGAGAAGGAAGCAGGTTTTGTTTTTTATTGCCTGTTGTAGAATAATACCTGTTGTGGAATAATTAATGCGTTATTCTGATCTAATCGTTGAGCTTTAAAATGATTTCAATTTCTTCGCCGATTTCATCAACAACGGTATCGTTTAGAACAACATCCAGGCGGTCTGCCTTTAAATCGTGAACATACATGGGCAGATCTCCGGCTATAATTTCTTCTTCAGGTACGAGTTCCCAGGAATCATCTGCTTGATAACGGATAGCGCCAAGAATGGCTCCATAATAAATTACTTTATAATAAGCTTCATCGGTAGGTAATATGGTTAGAGTTACCTCTTTTTCTCCATAACCAATTTTAATGTTGAATGGTTCCATGTCCCTATAACATCGGCATGAAATAATTGTTTGTTAGATCAGACGTTTTAAGGGATCAGACCAGGGTGTTGAACCTGGTCTCAATATGATGATGGGCCTGCCTTTGAAATTCTTCTGGCGGCAAACCGGTTTGTTTTTTAAAGAACCTGCTAAAATAGGGGCGGTCAGTAAAGCCAAGATCGAATGCAATTTCTTTAAGTGTATTTTCACTATGAATGATCTTTCTTTTGGCTTCGAGTATGATCCGGTCATGGATGAGCTGCATGGCCGTTTTATCTAATTTCTCCTTAAGGACCTGGTTTAAGCGCTTGGAGCTGATTCCCAGTGATGTGGCATAAAATTCGGCATTTCGTTCCAGCTGGTAATTCTGTTCCAGGAGCATCATAAATTCATAAACCCTTTTCTGGTTTACGTCCTGTGCGGTAAAGACATGTTCTTTGATCTGGATCAGTTTGAGCAGGAAAACTTTTAACAGTGCCTTAAGAATTAAGAAACTCGGATCTTGTTCTTTGTACTCATCATCCAGCAACTGGAATACCTTTGCCAGTTCAGCGGCATTCTTCGCGGTTAGCGGTAAACAGGAGAACTCTCCCTGAATATTAAAGATCTTGAAAATATCCAGATAAAACTCTTTGTCTTCCTCTTCCAGAAAATCTCTTTTAAAGGATAACAGGATGCCATTTTTACCTGCTTTGTTCAATTGATGAACACGATACGGGGGGATCAGGTAGATCCAATCTCCCAATTCTGGTGTTTCTTCTTCTTTAATTGCATGCAGCGGATATTCATTCTGCAGCCATACAATTTCAAAGAAATCTTTTCTGCCGGGATCATTCAGATAGCTTGGCGGACAGTTTTCCAGGTTCCTGATGTAGATCAGTGATTTTTCCAATCCAATTCTGGGTGCTGCTTCCGGTGTATGCGATCTCATTTTAGTTGTTTTGAATTTATGAACAGGACACAAAGATAACTGATCCTTATTTAGTGCCTTGGACTATCCGGACATTGTGGTGTACTTATTTCTAAAGCTGGTTTTTTTATGGCATTACTATGATCTTATCGCTGGTGTATTTCCTGATAGTCCCACACTATGCGCATATAGTCTAACCGTTAGCCGGGTTTTCAGGGATACCTTTGGACTTTACAATTTGATTATGTACGATACAAACCCAGCTGAAACAGCAGAAGCTTTAAAGCAGAACTTAAGAATCATTTTGGATGAGCAGCGCTCGCTGGCTGATCAGATTGACTTTGATCAGCTTGCGTTATTGATCCCTCATCTGAAATCTGCTAACCGTGTATTTGTGGTTGCTGCAGGAAGATCGGGCTTGTCACTTAAAGCTGCAGCAATGCGCCTCATGCATTTTGGACTGAATGTATTTGTTGTTGGAGAGACGACCACACCTGCAATCCGGAAAGGTGATCTGCTAATTGCAGCTTCAGGTTCTGGTACAACCAGCAGCATTGTTAAGGCTGCAGAAAAAGCAGTTAAGGCCGGTGCAGCGGTTGTTTCCTTATCTACTACAACTGTTTCTGCCCTGGCAGCATGTTCGGTGCTGGTGATCATTCTTCCTGCTGCTCAAAAAGAAGATCACGGGCAAGCTGTTTCCCTGCAATATGCAGGGAGCTTATTTGAACAGGCTTTGCTGTTGGTAATGGATGCCGTTTTTCAGACGCTTTGGCTGGCTGAAGGAACACCTGCCGAAGTACTGTGGGAAAGACATGCCAATCTTGAATAATAATCTTTAGAATTTTAATATCAATTATATATAAATAAACAAATATCATGGCAAAATTACAAGTCGCAATAGATCTGTTATCTACAAGTGAAGCATTGGCACTGGTTGCTAAAATTGCTCCATACATTGACATTATTGAATTAGGTACCCCATTGATCAAGCAAGAAGGTCTTGCTGTGGTTACTGCAATGAAAGCTGCCTATCCGGATAAACTGGTGTTTGCCGATCTAAAAACAATGGATGCGGGTGAGCTTGAAGCAGACATTGCATTTAAAGCTGGTGCGGATCTGGTTACCGTTTTAGGTGCAGCTGGGGATGCTACAATTGCAGGTGCTATAAAAGCAGGTAAAGCGCATAACAAAGGTGTTGTTGTAGATACCATTGGCGTGGCTGACCGTGTTAAGCGTGCTCAGGAAGTAACGAAATTAGGTGCTGAATTTGTTGAGCTGCATGCTGGACTAGACGAGCAGTGGACTGCCGGTTATTCTATCCAGGTATTGATTGATGAAGCTGCGCGTGCAGGTGTTCCGGTTTCTGTTGCGGGTGGTGTAAACCTGTCTAATGTTGCTGCGGTTATCAAAGCAGGGGCTATTGTTGCTGTTGCAGGTGCTGCAATTTATGGTGCCGAAGATCCGGCTGCGGCTGCAAAAGCATTGCGTGAAGCAATTGATGCTGTTTAATTAATTTGACTGAATTTTCGGGATCAGCTGGTCTGCACCCGAAAATTCATTTTATTTGCTGGTTAACGGGGGGTAATTACTCATAAGACCAGAAGTTAATTAACCGGTTCAGGTAATTATTAAGACTGATATATTTTATGTATGATGGAGTTTTGCGGGAAAACCCCGTATTCAATGCAATTCCTTATTTCCCGGATGGAAATCGGGAATAAAGCCGACGGTTATTTTTCTGGTAATCGTAATCGTATAATTGGTTTAGATTTTCTCATTGTTTTTCTTTTTTAATGACAAATAATTAAATAAAGTTCTTATTTTGGTAATTCATTAATTGATTTAGCGAAGTATGAAAAGAATTTTACTCCTTTTTTTGTTCAGTTCTTCTTTTGTCTTAGCGCAAGAACGTAAGGCGCCAGCCTATCCTTTAATTACCCATGATCCTTATTTCAGTATCTGGTCATCATCAGATTCATTAAATACCAGTACGACTAAGCACTGGACCGGAGCCAACCAATCCTTAACCGGCTTAATCAGTGTGGATGGTAAATTGTTCAGCTTTTTGGGGAAAACAGAAAAGGTGTTTAAGACCATTCTGCCTGTTGCAGATGAAAAACCCCAGGTACTCACTTATACAGAAGATTTGCCTGGAGATGGATGGATCAGTCCGGACTTCAATACTGATAGCTGGAAGACTGCTTTAGGGCCAGCTGGCAGTGAGCCTTCACAGGCAAATACCCCATGGCGTAAAAATGAGATATGGGTTAGAAGAAGTTTTAAAATGACCGAGTTCAACAACAATAAATTGTACCTGCAAATCAGGCATGATGACAATGCAATTGTTTATCTGAATGGTATCCGAATCTATAGTAAGCAGAAACTGGAGGGAAAATTCGTTTACATTCCTATTGATGATGCGGTAAAGAAAAGCCTGAAAAAAGAAAATAATGTTTTAGCCATATATGCCTTTAATACTGGCGGCCCGTCTTATTTAGATGCCGGAATTGTTGAGGAGCCTGATGCAAAGGATGTTGTTCATATCACGGATGCAAAACAGAAAGGCCTCGATCTTAATGCCACACAGACGATTTACCAGTTTGTATGCGGAGCAGTCGATCTTACGGTAACGTTTACATCGCCACTGCTCATGAATGATCTCGACTTGCTATCCAGGCCGGTTAGTTATATTTCAACTAAAGTAAAGTCAAATGATGAGGAAGACCATGATGTAAAGCTTTATTTTGGTGCTTCTACCAATATTGCAGTGCATCGCCCTACCCAGCAGGTTGTAGCTACAAAGTATACGACTCCGAAACTTTCCATTTTAAAGGCTGGTACTATTGAACAGCCGATGCTTAAACGAACTGGCGATGATGTACGGATTGATTGGGGCTACATGTACATGGCTGTTCCTTCAGCATACAAAAGTGTACAAACCATTACCAATCAGGCTGGTGCTTTAAATTGTTTGTTGTTAGCCCAGCCCGTAAAGATGCTGTCTTACCTTGAAGGTGAGCGTATGGTGCTGAATACCGTTATTCCTGTTGGCAAAGTTGGTAAGGCTGTGAAAGAGCAATTTGTAATGCTGGGTTACGATGACTTGTATGCTGTTCAATATTTTAAAACGAACCTCAGACCATGGTGGAATAACAGCGGTAAAGAAACCATTGAGAACCAGCTGGAGCTTGCTGCCAAAGATCAAAGGTCTGTGCTTCAAAAATGTGCATCCTTTGATCAGAAACTGTATGCGGATGCATTAAAAAGCGGGGGTGAGGCCTATGCTAAGCTATGCGTGATGGGATACAGACAAGCTATTTCTGCTCATAAACTTGTTAAAAGTCCGGAGGGTGAGCTCTTATTCCTGTCTAAGGAAAACTTTAGCAACGGCTCAATTGGTACCGTTGATGTTACCTATCCTTCTGCACCGCTATTTCTTATTTACAATCCTGATCTTTTAAAAGGGATGTTGAACGGCATCTTTTACTTTAGTGAAAGCGGTAAGTGGACAAAGCCTTATTCATCTCATGATCTTGGAACTTATCCCATTGCAAATGGTCAGACCTATGGTGAAGATATGCCCATTGAAGAGTCTGGGAATGTGCTGATCCTTACTGCGGCCATTGCAAAAGTTGAAGGGAATGCAGATTACGCTAAAAAACATTGGAAAACATTAAGTACCTGGGCAGAATATCTAAGTAAAGAAGGCTTCGATCCGGCCAATCAATTGTCTACCGATGATTTTGCAGGTCACCTGGCCAGGAATGCCAACCTTTCTGTAAAAGCAATTGTTGCCCTTGGCGGATACGGGATGCTGGCAAAAATGCTTGGTGAAAAAGCAGCAGCTGAGAAATATACAACTATGGCCCGGGATATGGCAAAACGCTGGATGCAGATTGCTGATGCCGGTGATCATTATGCACTGACATTTGACAATAAGAATACCTGGAGCCAGAAATATAACATGGTATGGGATAAAGTACTGCACCTGGACCTGTTTCCAAAAGAAGTTTATGCGAAGGAAGTTAATTATTATCTGACCAAGCAGACTAAGTACGGTTTGCCATTAGACAGCCGTAAAACCTATACCAAGTCTGACTGGATTACATGGACTGCTTCATTGGCTGATAACCGTAAGGATTTTGAAGCACTGGTTGCACCAGTATATACCTATGCACTGGAAACACCCGACCGGGTTCCGTTGAGTGACTGGCACGAAACCAATGATGCAAGACGCATGAATTTCACTGCAAGAAGTGTAGTAGGTGGCTTTTATATCAAAGTTTTGGAAGATTTGCTAAAGAATAAATAGCAGGTTATATTGGAATCAGGTGCGGAACGCGGCTTCAATTGTTAAATTTTTGATAGATGGTTTCCAGTTGATAAATATGCCTTTGTGTATGGAAAAAGATGAAATAGATTAATTCCAGCCGGGTTAAGGTTCCAAATCCTGGTAGTTCAAAATCGAGACAGATTTCGGTCAGATCGTATTTAATGATGGCTTCTTCGATCTGCTTTGATTTTTCTTTGATCTGATCGATTAATGCATTTTTTTCCAGATTGTTATTGGTAGGCAGAATAAAATCAGGTGATTTCATCTTATAACTAAAGTTAAGAAACAATTCCCTTAAGGCCTGGATTTTTTGATCGGGGAGCCTGTCTGCCGGCATAATACTGCCATCAAATAATTCGGGAACACCAGATTGTGATTTTAAAATATGGTCTGCTACCTGTGCGGGTGTCCAGCTTCCTTCAAATGGAACCGTGTTGAGTTGCGCCGGACTAAATCCGGAAAGAACGTTTAATAATTGCTGGCTTGTATTGTCTAATTGTTTAAGTGCTTTTTCTTTCATAAGTTTTGGATATGATTATCACTTATTTTAGAGTGATGTAAGTTGCACTAAATTAGTATCATTTAATATATCTTAATAGGGGTGGAAATGACATTTATACGGGTGAATTACGACATTTAAAAAAGAGGATGTTCTCCATTGAACATCCTCTTTTTAGGTATTTAGAAATTGGTATTTACAATCAGCTGACTTCTATTGGCATCAATAAAATCAAGTGGGATAATCCCGTATTTACCATGTGTATTGTTGGTAAAGAATGTAGTAATCTTTGGGTTTACTGAATTGGCAACCGTATTGATATTTGGTATGCCGAAAATGCCGGCTTTGTAACCGCTTCCGTAATTGAGATACAGCCTGTTTGAAGTGTCGTTATGTGCATCATTCAAAAGTGTTTCAATTCTTGTCCACTTTGTATTCACATCGTTCACGTTGTAAAAATCCTGGATCTTTAAGTTTGCGGCAGTGGTATTGATCTCAAAAGTGGTATTGTCGGCCCAGTTGGTAGCTTCTATACCCTTTGGACTTGATGCACCAAATCTTCTAAGCAGTTTGATCTTACCCCGAACGTCACCTAATGCAGGGATTCCATTTCCTAGATCCCATTTTGATGGGTTTTGTTGTACATAGGCATCAAAGGTCTGTTCAAACGTACGGGTATTCCCTGAAGCGGTGTGTTCTTCTTTTACACTCATGATGATCGTTTCTGTTGGATTGCTATTTAGGAACCCAATGCATGCATTTAAGACATCATTAAAATTTAGATTTTGATAGATTGCACCATGATGAATGGTGAATGAATTGTCTAAATGCCTGCACCTGATATCCAGATAACGAACTCCCGCATTTAGCTGCTCTGCAATGGTTAGGTTCTGACATTTTGCGGTGCCTGAAATGGGCTCGTTTCTGGCGCCGGAATCGTGCGTTCCGGGAATAGAGAGCTGTGCAATGCTGACCGTGTTTGGAAGTGATCCCATCCAGTTGTTTAGGCTGTAACTGGCCAGTTGCGATACTGCCATTGTGGATTCTGGCTTAGCTACCAATGCCGTGTTTTGGATCTCTTGTTTCTTGCATGAAGTTAGCGAGAACGCAGCTGCCAGGATAGACAATGCTGAAAGTTTTAATTTGTTCATAAAAAATTGTTTAAGGGATAAATGATTAATTAACAATGCAATATGAGAAAAATCCAGCGTTTAAAAATGACGATATACTTTAAATTTTTGTTATGGTTATGTTGTTTTATAGATAATCGGATAACAATATTTGTGTAAGATTAGCATTGTTTTTAATATCGCTTATTCTTTGATAATGGATCGGTCCGTGAACCGATCCATAAATGAATATCATACTATTGTTGTGATATGAATTACACGGTCAGGTAATCGACCTCTGCTGCAAGCATGATATGCGGACTTAATGCGAGTAACCCAGAGTCTGCCTCTGTAATTCTCAACAGCTCCATTAGCCGCTGTTTCTTTTCAGATGCTGACCAGCTTTCGAAATATTTATGATCCATCCAGGCAATCCCTTCAACGGCCAGCAAGCTAATGGTTTTAAAACCCACACTTTCAAATTCATTGACCAGCGTATCCGGCCGGTGAAAATAGGCCTGTGTTAATATACCAGGGAACTCTTCTGGTGGATTGTGCGATCCGCTAGACAATTCTTCTTTACACATCGAAAAGACATCATCATGGTGAATTAAACCATTTTGAAGCGCAGCGAGTGTGAATGCTGAATAGGTAATGGCAAACCCGAGTACTACGCCTCCTATTTTTAATACGCGACGCGCTTCTTTAAGTACGGCTATTCTCTCTGATTTTTCCTGAAGGTGATAAAGCGGTCCGTGAAGGATAACTACATCAACGGATTGATCATCGATGGGTAAATTACGGGCTTCTGCGAGGATACATCGAAAAGCGCTTTTTGATCGCCTGGATCTATTTTCAGCTTGTTCTATGTGCTTCCGGACAGGGTCGATTAATATAACCTGGTGCCCAAGCATGGCTAACCAGACTGAATAATGTCCCGGGCCACCGCCAACATCGGCAATGGTGCATGAAGGTTTTGGGAGATGCCGGCTGATCAGGTCTTTATTGCGTTCAAACTCAAGCGGGCCAAGCCCCATTTTTAATCTTGATTCTTCAGCACTTTGGGTATAGAACGTATTTATTTTTGAGTCTATTAGATTCATTTTGTTTCATGAAAAATTACACATAAGAGTTAATTGTACCAGATCAAATGATGTGGCAGTAAACAGTAAAGTGCTGTGTGCATTTCTGTTAAGTGTTATATTATGAAACAATTCTAATACTACAAATCTATAAATTAATCAGTTAAAATATCTTAAACACCAATTTTTTTATTTGCTTATCAAGACGATTTTATAAACTAAATCAGATCATTAAGATTTAGAACGGTACTTTTACTTCTGAAACTTAATTATCAAGCAAAATAAATCAGGTGTTGTATGGGCTCAAATAAGCGTTTAAAGATTGGTCAGGGACAAATAAGCGGCTATATTTCTATTTTTTTAGCTACCCTGGCTTTATTGGGTATCTTTTGCTTTTGGTACCCTGAAGAACTAACTACTCCAGAGTTTAGAGAGATCTATACTAAAGAAAGTATGGAGATACTCATGATGGGGGTTATTATCGCTTCTTTCTTTTTTGCATTATTGAGTATTCTGCTCAGTAAACGATTTAAATGGGCATTGATTGGCTCGGGAATATCTGCTTTGGCGATCTCTCTCGGTGCCTTTACCATAGAAGGCCGTGCAGTAGATAAAGCAAGCTGGCACTTTGGATTAGACTGGATGCTCTTAGACCTGTTCCTAATGACGCTTATCTTCATTCCATTGGAGTTGTTCTTCCCTAAGAATAAAAGTCAGACGAAATTCCATGAAGAGTGGCGTACTGATCTGATGTATTTTGTGATCAGTCATTTGTTTATCCAGTTTTTCGGAGTAATAACCCAAAAACCTGCATTGTTATTTTTTGGATGGATAGGATTGGATAAAATCCATCTTTGGGTTCAAAACCTGCCATTTATTCTTGCATTGCTTTTGGCTTTCTTTAGCACTGATCTGTTTCAGTATTGGGCACACCGCTTTTTCCATACCCGTGTTTATTTGTGGCGTTTTCACTCCATACATCACTCTACAAAAAGCATGGATTGGCTTGCAGGCAGCCGCACGCACTTTATTGATATCTTTTTTACAAGAGCAATGACGTTTATTCCTTTATATGTTTTGGGATTCTCATCAACTGTATTTAATGTGTACATTATTTTTATAGCCATACATGCCGTATTGATCCATGCAAATACCCGTATTAACTTTGGTCCGCTTAAATACATTTTTACTACGCCTCAGTATCACCATTGGCACCATTGTGAGGATCCAAAATATTACGGACACAACTTTGCTTCCATATTTCCATTTATAGATATGATGTTTGGTACGTATTATTTGCCTGGCAAGAAATGGCCTGCAGGAACAGGCGTTCATGAGGGTTCGTACCCAAAAGGTTTTATTAAGCAGTCTATTTATCCATTTACAAAAAGCCCGTTTGATACAGATTTGAATATGGATGAACGCAGTGACCGATAGGTAAGGGGTTAGGGATTAATTTTTAGAATTGAATATCTGTAAACCACTTTTTATAGATGGTCTGATATTCACCATTTTCTTTTAACAGGCTAAGTACTTCGTTAAATTGTTCCTTTAACTGAACATCGCCCTTTTTCATGGCTATTGCATATTGAGAATCCGTTCCTGGAAGGTGCATTCCTATTTTTAGTTTCTTATTCTTTTGCAAGAAACCTCCTGCAATAGGGGAGTCATCAATTAAAAGATCAATTTTACCGGCCTGTAACTTTCTGTAAAGATCTTTATTGGTTTCTGCATGGACCATATTGTTTGCCGGGAAATTTGTATGAACGTATTTTTCGGCTTCAGTAGCTTCACGGATCCCGATGGTTTTATTTTTAAGATCGTGAACGCCATTCAGGTTATCTTCCTGGTTTACTACAGCGCATAAGCGAAAGTGAAGGTAAGGGTTGGTAAATTCCAGAATGTGCCTGCGTGATGGGGTAACGGTTACTGCTGAACAAATGAGATCAAGTTCTCCTTTAAAAAGCTGTTCAAGAATATTTGACCATAACGAGACTTCGTATTGGATCTCAAAGTCGAGATGTTGAGATATTGCTTTCATTAAGTCGACCTCAAAGCCTTCAAAGGTTTCTGAGTGGTAATCAGAGTGCATTGGAAAAGGCGCTGCAGAATCTAATCCGACTTTTAATACTTTCTTTTGGGCCATAAGAAGAACAATCAATTAAGTGGTTCCTAATTTGAAGCCAATTTACATCTTTTTAGCAATAACTTAACATGTAAAGAACCTACTGTTGAACAATTTTATCCACAAATGGTTCGCGTTTTATGAATTAATAATACACATCTGTCGAATTTGTGAAATACTTATCTAAATAAACGAACTGTTAGCGAGCAGTTTACCTAAATGCTCCAGTTTGATAGGCTTAATTCGTAATATTGCAGGAGTGGAACCTATTAAAAAAGTCAAATTAGATAAAAGAACGGCCTTGAAAAAGGCTGAGCATTATTGTGCTTACCAGGAGCGCTCACAACAGGAAGTTAGAAATAAACTTTATGATTGGGGATTGTGGCCGAATGAGGTAGAGGAGGTGATCTCTGAACTGATCGGTACAAACTTTTTAAACGAGGAAAGGTTTGCCAGTGCTTACGTTTCCGGTAAGTTTAAGATTAAAAAATGGGGAAAGGTTAAAATTAAGCAAGGTCTGAAATTAAAAAAGATTACAGACCGCATGATATTAACCGCGTTAAATACGATCGATTATGATGAATACCTCGAAACTATACGGTATACAGCAGAGAAAAAGCTGGGTTCAATTACTGAGAAAGATCCGTACAAAAAGAGATATAAGCTGATTACCTACTTAATGAGTAAAGGATTTGAAAATAATTTAATAATTGATGTGCTGAAATCCAATAACTTACCATAAAGAGTGATTTTTTTATTAAAAATAACTTGACAGCTATATAAATCTGCTTATATTTGCATTCCCAAACGGAAAGAAAGGGATTACATTTTAAACCTTTCCAAGATTTGGAACGACATTGGATGATGTCAAATAACCATGCGAAAGTAGCTCAGTTGGTAGAGCACGACCTTGCCAAGGTCGGGGTCGCGAGTTCGAATCTCGTCTTTCGCTCTAAATGCCTTCAACTATCATGAAGGCATTTAATTTTAAAGGATTAACCATCCCATTGGGATAACAATCTGCTCAGATGGTGGAACTGGTAGACACGCAGGACTTAAAATCCTGTGACCTTAAAAGTCGTGCGGGTTCGATTCCCGCTCTGAGTACTGCAAAAATCGACAAAGAAGCTATCAGAAATGATGGCTTTTTTTGTTGGGGATAAGTTCTAACTTTGATCGTTAGTTAAGATCTTGATTTATGAATACAAGCATTGTTCCTCTTCAGCATCCGGCATTGAAAGCTTATATTCAATATTTCATTTTTTTTAACCATGGTTCCGGTAAACAATTTTCTTACCAGACCTTTCCGAATACTAATCTTTGCCTTACGATATACAAGAATAATAAGATAAACTATAGACGAAACGTGAATCTTTGCACGGTGGATTCCGGCAGCAGTACATTTTCGAGCCGTTTGTTTGGATTTCATGAACAACCTTTTAAAGTCGATATTACCACTTCCCTGGATCAGATCTGTATATTGTTTAACCCGGGCGGCTTAAGGGCGTTTACCAAAGCACCCTACGGTGAATTGCTTGACGAAGGAGAGGTATTTGAATGCATTTTCGGCAATCAGAACTATTTGCTTGAAAACATTTTTGAGCGCAACGATCCGCAGGAAAGAGCAGCCTTGCTCGAGGATTTTCTAGCCGAAAGACTAACTACAGCTGGCAAAGACCCGAGGATACAGTTTGCGCTGGATCATATTTATAAAGGTAATGGAGATATTTCTGTTTACAGCCTGGCCCGCTCATTAAAAATAAACGAATCTACTCTTTACCGGTCCTTCACTGCAGCATTGGGACAAAGCCCGAAAGATTTTATTCAGACCGTAAGGTTCAGGAATGCCCTTTCTTTATTATTGGCGCAGCGATGTAGAAACTTAACAGAATTAACTTATAAAGCGATGTTCTACGACCAGTCACATTTTATCAAAGATTTTAAAATGCGCTCTGGCACATTACCTAATACCCTGCATCAAAACATCCGGCTCGAACAGCACCTGCTTGCCTGGGTAATAAAACCTTAATAATACCCTGCACGATTTTTACAATTTCAATCTGTACAGCACCAGTATTTTTGAGTATGTTATTATCAAGTATGAATTCCACAATTTATCTCAAACTGCTTAAAGTATTTCTATTCTCTTTTATTATTATTTTACCGTTACGATCGCTTTGTCAAATTAATAATGTCGGATTAGAGCGGATCAGTGCTTATGGTAAGGTATGGGGAGTAATCAATTATTTTCATCCGGAAATGGGGAAAGGAAAGCTAAATGGTGACAGTCTTTTTTTAAAGCACCTCTCTTATCTTCCTGAGAATCCCTCTGCCATTAATTTTAAACGAAGTGTTGCTGGGATGCTTGGCGAACTTCATGATCCGCAGATCAGTATTACTGAAAAATACACCTCAACTGATGAAATGAAATTAACGGCCAGGAAGCAATATGCGTATCACTTATTGCCAGGTAAGCAATTGTATCTTGCACTTCCTCAAACAGCCTTTGCTAAGGGATTGAATACGGACTCTATTTTAAGAAGAAGCCCTTCTCAAAAAATTGTCGTTGATTTAAGAAATGCGGACTTAAATAATGATCTCGGTTTAAAACAGTATAAACGGTTTGTACAGCCGCTCATTGCCGGTATTATTCACGATATGATGCTACTTCCTACCGAACGCAGTTTCTTTTATAAAGGATTAATGCGGCAGGATTTTCCACAGGATATTAACCTCTTTGACCCGGATAAAGATGGTAATGTTGATCACCTGCAGGTGCACAACGGCCTTAGAAATGTTTCAGAGGGTGCGTATTTACTACCTGTTGATGTTGAAAACTATAGCTCGTACCGATACTGCTTTATAATTAACCGGTTTACGAACATCAATTCTGTTAAGGCTATTATGGCATTGCGTAATCGTAACCGTTGTCTTGTTGTCTTTGATGGGCCGGTTCCAGATTACTTATACGGCACATTTTATTATATGAACCTTCCTGACGGACTTGTTGCTAAAATCAGAACCTCTGAAGTGATCTATGAAGATGGTACCCTGGGCCCTGCACCGGATCTGGTAATATCAGGACAATCTGATACCACACTTCATTCTTTATCAGTAGTAAGTGCCGGGAATCTTTTAAAAATGCCTATCAAATTGAAGCATGGACACGTTGAAAATACAGTACTTGTTCGTAAGCCTTCAAATAAATATGCTACCAACGGTATGCCTGGTGTAAACCTGCGACTGCTGGGACTTTTTAACTTTTGGAATACGATCCATTTTTTTTCGCCCAATAAGAACCTGATTGCATTGGACTGGGACACTGCTTTGCTCCATTTTATCCCGAAGTTTTTAGCTGCTGATCATGAGGATAAATATTTCATGGCATTGATGGAGTTAACAGCTTCGATAAAGGATGGACATGCGATACTGATCAATACCGTGACCGGCCGGTCCCCAAGCGGCTTTATGGATGGCAACCTTCCTTTTGCATGCGACCAAATTGATGATAAAGTTTACATCACTTCTATTATGCCCGACAGTGCGCAGCATGCAATTTTATCACAGTTGAATTATGGTGATGAGTTAATCGCTATTGATGGACTTCCGGTGAGATCTATTATCAATAAATGGGAGCCACTACTACCTGCATCGAACGCGGCTGGTTTTAAACGTGAACTTTATGCTACCTGGTTGACAGCTGGTGCCGTAAATAGCGAAGCTAAAATTACCCTTGTTAGGAATGGTCGTCAAAAGAATATAAATCTTAAAAGAATAAATCGGAACGACTACTATAATCTATGGGGAAAGGTTATTCGTCCGGTTTCTGTACCTGCGATCTTTCCGCCTGTTTGCAGAATACTTGATGGAAATATAGGTTACCTGCGTATGAACAGGATCTATACCAATCAGTTGGATAGCCTTGCCAATTTATTAAGGGATTGTAAGAAAATTATTGTTGATGCCCGGGGATATCCAAGGGACGGCAGCATTGGTACAAACCTCGCCACATATATTGCTTCGAAAACGGATACCGTTTCTTATGACGAATTTCCTTTTGTTACAGGCCCTAATCTTAGCAAGCGCCAAATGATGATAGATTATTCAGTCATAGCGCCAAAGCCTAATCCCAATCTAAAACATCAGCAATATTATATACTTGTTGATGAAGGGAATCAGAGTCAGGGTGAATGGAATATCATCGCCCTGCAAGGTGTTACTAAAGCTGTAACGATCGGGCGCACTACGGCAGGAGCAAATGGCATGGCCGTTACGGTAACGCTGCCTGGAAATTATACTACATTCTTTTCTGGATTCGGCGAATATTATACAGATCACATACCAAACCAAAAAAATGGGGTTAAGATTGATATTGAGGTGAAGAAAACATTAAAAGCTGCAATAAATGGCGAAGATGATATTTTTAACAAAGCTTTAAGCATCATTAAAGAAAAATAGGCAAGATGGATATATTCTAAATAAGTTGTTTTTCAATCGTACAGGCCATTTTCTTAGGCTATTAACAAAGCAATTTGCCTCACCTCTTTATTGTTAATTTCAAGGTTGTACCTGCTAAAATCTATAAATATTTTTGAATAGATCAGGGAGATCATGCACGTAACTCGTTGAAAATAAACATTAATTGTATTTTTTTACATAAATGCTTTGAAATGCAAAGTACTTTTTGTTAACTTTGTTGTTCAAAGTACTTTTATATTGAATGAATAAATTTAAAGCCTATGGATATGAATAAATAGTGTGCTAAGGATCAATGCTCTCCGTGAATACATTAATAATAACCTAACTACGATAGCTATGAATATTTCAAGAATAAAATTTATTTCGCTCTTCCTCTTTTTTGCATTTGCCTTTATTTTCGGCACCAACTTGCTGTTAGACCAATCCCCTGAGGCTTTGATAGGGGCAGAATCACAAGTGGCCTGGAAATCTACTGTATCTACCATTTTGTCTCCTGTAAAAATAGTTTTGATAGGGCCACTATTGCCTTTTATTGAATTCTTACGTCAGGACCCGGATACACCTCCTCCATTCTTTCTTATTGGTTTTGCTTTTTACTGGACTATCCTTGCCCTGGTTATTCATTATTTATTCTATAAAATAAGAAGGTCTTATTGAAAATATCAAACTGACAGAATTGCTCAAATAATGCAAAGCAATTGGCTGGTGGTTAATATGCTTATATCTAAAGGGCTTCCAAATACATAAACCATTTATAACTTGTAAATTAAATTATCATGACACGGACAAACAATTTAACAACACAAACGACTCATTCTGCTTCATTGGCTAAACGGATTCTGCTGGGTGCCGGACTGGCTTTAATTCTGATTGCATTTTTTTTGCTTCAAGCTGGAGAACCTAACCCGGCATGGCCGAAATTCTGGATGATCAGACCATTGATCATTGTTACGTTAGCTGGTGCAATGGGCGCTTTATTTTATCACTTGATGGACCCTTTGCGCAACATGGGGGGCTGGAGAAAGATATCGGTAAATATATTGTGTCTGATTGTATACGTCATTGCACTTTGGCTGGGCACTGTTTTAGGATTGGATGGCACATTGTGGGACTAACCGATTGGTCTGATTCGTATTGTATTAAAGATTTTGATTAAAATATAACTCATGAAAGATAAAATATTTGCCCATCTGAATGATCCAGGGCAACTTGAAAAGATTTACCGGACCAACAAAGTGTCTTTTAAACGGGAATTTGATTTGTTATATCCGGAACTTAAGGGCGGCACTGCTGCTGATTTCTGGCATGAAAGATTAAATTTTGAAAGTGACCGCATCAGTTGGGGCACAGGCAGAGAATTGGTATTCGTGATCATTGCGGCACTGATTGCAGGACTTATTGCAAAGCTGCCGTCTATTTTCGCTATAAATGAAGACTTTTTCTATCCCAGGAATGTTGGCTTTGTCGTTTTTCCGCTGCTGACCGTTTACTTTGCCTGGAAGAATAAATTATCAAGCCCTAAAATTGCTTTTTCTATCGGTGCAGTTCTTACCGGCCTGATTTTTATCAACTTGCTTCCTGATGTTAAGAAAAGTGATACCCTGATCTTATCTTGCGTTCATTTACTGTTGTTTTTATGGTCTGTACTGGGTTTTGCATTTACTGGTGATCAGAAAAATAAGGACGAGAGGCGGTTGGGCTTTTTAAAATATAACGGCGATCTGGTGGTCATTACAACGCTAATCCTCATAGCCGGAGGGATTATGACTGGTATAACCATTGGCCTGTTTTCACTGATCGGCTTTCATATTGAAAGGTTTTATTCCCAGAATATTGTTGTTATGGGGCTTGCTGCTGCACCAATTATAGGCACTTACCTTACCCAGACCAATCCACAGCTGGTAGGTAAAGTTTCTCCGGTAATCGCTAAATTATTCAGTCCGCTGGTACTCATCATGCTGGTGGTTTATCTTATTGCCATTGTTTATTCTGGTAAGAACCCTTACAACAACCGGGATTTTCTAATGATTTTTAACGCGCTGTTAATCGGTGTTATGGCCATTATTTTCTTTTCTGTTGCTGAAATATCCAGATCAACTAAAAGCTATATGCAAATCTGGATTCTTTTTGTGCTCTCTGTGGTTACCATCATTGTTAATAGTGTTGCACTTTCTGCGATTATACTCCGGATCTCAGAATGGGGAATTACACCAAACCGGGCTGCTGTTCTGGGGGGCAACGTCTTAATCCTGATCAATCTACTTTTGGTAACTACGCAGCTTTTTAAGGTGCTTTCGAAAAAAGCAGATGTCATCAACGTAGGAAAAGCCATTGCTTCTTATCTGCCGATTTATTTTGTATGGACAATTATTGTGACTTTCATATTTCCGTTGATATTTGGCTTTAAATAAATACAGATTTGCTACACTTCCGGCAAAAGGTTAATTTTGATCTATGATCCATCCTGTGTATACCATTTCAACGATTGCTGATATCTTAAATGCGAAACCAGTTTTAAGAATAAATGAACCGGTAATTACAAAGCTGGTTATTGACAGCAGGATCGTTATCGATCCGGAAGAATCTTTGTTCTTTGCATTACAGGCAAAAAGAGACGGACATACCTACCTTGCAGATGCGTATTTAAACGGGATCAGGAATTTTGTAATCAGTGATCCTTCATATGCAGCGCTTTTCAGTGATGCCAATTTTTTGATTGTTACGGATGTGTTGGCCGCCTTGCAGATCTTAGCTGGCTACAGACGCAGACAGCACGATTTAAAAGTTTTGGCCATTACCGGTAGTAATGGTAAAACCATTGTTAAGGAGTGGCTTTATCAGCTTCTTGCGGCTGATTTTAACATCATCCGCAGTCCGAAAAGCTTCAATTCCCAGATTGGCGTACCCTTATCGGTTTGGCAAATTGAGCCTGAACATACCATGGGTATTTTTGAAGCCGGGATTTCGAAGAATGGCGAAATGGATAGCCTAGCCGCAGTTATCAAACCTGAGATTGGGATACTGACCAATATAGGAGAGGCGCATGCGGAAGGGTTCTCTTCACACAAAGAGAAGCTTACAGAAAAATTAAAACTCTTTAAGGATGCAGAACTGCTGATCTACTCTCCGGATTACACCGAGGGTTTTAGTATCAATGACCTACCCGGTAAATTAAAATTCTCCTGGAGCCAGAAACAAAAAGCTGATCTGCAGATCTTATTCATAGAGCCTATAGATGGCAGAAATTACATCCGTGCAAATTTTAAAGGACAAGAAATAGAATGCCTCATCCCTTTTCGCGATAGGGCATCTGTAGAGAATGGGATCATTTGCTGGGCAACCTTACTGGCCCTGGGTTATACACCTGAAGAGGCCGATTTGCGTTTGGAGAAACTAACGCTGGTCGGTATGCGCCTGGAACTTAAAAATGGCATCAACCAATGTTCTGTGATCGACGATTCGTACAGTGCGGATATTTCTTCTTTGGCCATTGCCCTTGATTTTCTAAATCTTCAAAACCAGCATCCAAAGAAAACCCTGATCCTGTCCGATCTGTATGAAACCGGTAAGAATGATGAGATCCTTTACCATGAAATTGCTGATTTACTTAAACAGAAAAACCTGAACCGGTTAATTGGGATCGGTCCCCGTATTTCTGCCTGTGCAGAATTCTTTGAAATGGAAGCTTCATTTTTTGAAAGCACCCAATCTTTTATAGCGGATTTTCCTTCGTTACATTTTATGAATGAAACCATCCTGGTTAAAGGAGCCAGGAGGTTTGAATTTGAGCGGATCAGCAAATTAATTACCCAGAAGATCCATGATACTGTTCTGGAAATAGATTTAAATGCGCTGGCCGGGAACCTGCAGTTTTACAAGAGCAAACTCCGTCCTGAGGTTAAGATCATGGCCATGGTTAAAGCCTTTTCTTATGGAAGCGGTAGCTTTGAAATTGCCAACCTGCTGCAATATCATAAAGTAGATTACCTTGCCGTTGCCTATGCAGATGAAGGCATATCCTTAAGAAAAGCTGGAATTACCATGCCAATTATGGTAATGAGCCCTGAACCTTCTGCCTTTGACGCCATTGTTAAGCATCATCTGGAACCTGAGCTATACAATCTGGAGATCTTAAAAAGCTTTAGCCTGTTCTTAAACGATAATGAATATGATTATCCTGTCCATCTTAAAATAGATACCGGAATGCATCGTCTGGGTTTTGAAGAATCTGATCTGACAGACTTGCTGACTTATTTAAATGAACTTAAAAAAGTAAAGGTCGTGTCGGTCTTTTCTCACCTGGTAGGCAGTGAAAATGAACTTCATGATGATTTTACAAAACATCAGATCGATAGGTTCGCCGTGATCACTGATCAGATTGAGAAGGGGTTGGGATATTCATTCATCAGGCACATTTCCAATACCTCTGGCATTTCCAGGCATCCCAATGCACAGTTGGATATGGTAAGGATTGGAATTGGCCTATATGGCTTTGATGGCGCCCTGGTTAATAATAAAGGCCTGCAGACGGTAGCCGTTTTAAAGACTACGGTGACGCAGGTTAAACAGATTAAACCCAATGAGACCATAGGTTATAGCCGTAAAGGCAGTTTGCCGGATGGCGGGAGTATTGCCACTGTAAAAATTGGTTATGCTGATGGATACAACCGGAAATTTGGTAATGGTATTGGGCAGATGCTCATTCATGGTAAACCTGTTCCTACTGTGGGCGTGATCTGCATGGATATGTGTATGCTTGATGTGACCGGTATGGATGTTAACACTGGTGATGAAGTTATTGTGTTTAATGGGACGCTAACTATTGCCCAATTAGCCAGTCAGATCGATACCATTCCGTATGAGATCCTCACAAATATCTCGCAAAGGGTTAAACGGGTGTATTTTTATGAGTAGTTTTGCAGCATGAATAGAATTGGTAGGGCTTTATTAAATTACCTGATTAAAGGGTTATTGATTGTGCTGCCCATCGCACTGAGTATTTTTATTGTTATCTGGGCAGTTACTACAGTAGATAGCTGGGTTAATGTAAACAATATTTTGGGTGTTGATCCTAAAACCGGGGCAAGCAGGAATATTCCCGGATTGGGGTTGGTGCTTGTGATATCCATCATTCTTTCTGCCGGTATCTTTGTTACCTACTTTGTAACCGAACCCATGTACAATTGGTTTAAACGTGCATTGGATCGGCTTCCGATTGTTAATTTCATCTATTCTTCCATTAAAGATCTTACTGAAGCTTTTGTGGGTGATGAGAAGAAATTTAACAGTCCCGTTCTGGTTGAGGTAGAAGGGGACCTTAAACGGATTGGTTTTTTAACGCAGAGTGATTTATCAGGCATTGGATTGCCGGGCGAATCCATCGTATATTTTCCATTTTCGTATTCCTTTGCCGGACAAGTCTATGTGGTGAAGAACGAAAAGATCAAACCACTGGAAATGAGCGCCGCCGATGCCATGAAATTAGTTGTATCTGGCGGAGTGAGCCATTTTAGCTAGAAATTTGGTTTCAGTACGTACTTTTCATAGAATCTGAAGATGTGTTCTGTTGCTTCTTCAGCTGTATCTACCAATCTGAAAAGATTCAGATCTTCTTCATGAATGTTGTGCTCCTTTTGCAGCATGGTACTTTTAATCCAGTCTACCAGTCCACCCCAATACGCTTTACCGACCAGTACGATCGGGAACCTGGCAATTTTTCCGGTTTGGATCAGTGTGATCGCTTCAAAAAGCTCATCCATTGTACCCATTCCTCCTGGTAATACAATAAATCCTTGTGAGTACTTCATGAACATTACCTTACGGATAAAAAAGTAGTCAAATTCCAGTAACTTATTGTGATCAATATATTTGTTGTGGAACTGCTCAAAAGGAAGTTCGATATTTAGACCAACAGATTTACCGCCGTTTAGATGAGCTCCTTTATTACCTGCTTCCATAATACCCGGGCCACCGCCTGTAATTACCCCATAGCCACGCTCAGTAAGCAAACGACCGCATTCAACAGCAATCTCATAATATGGATTGGTTTCTGCTGTTCTTGCTGAACCAAATATGGATACACAGGGTCCTATTTTTGCCAGTTTCTCAAAGCCGTCAACAAACTCGGCCATTATTTTAAAGATCTGCCAGGAATCTGTAACTTTTATTTCCTGCCAGTTTTTGTTTTCAAACGCACTTCTTATTTTCTCTTCACTTGTCATCTTCGATATTCTATTAAAATTTGGTTTGCTGATCTGTCTTTTTACTGATCAGTAACAGTCCGATAAAGGTGATTAGTCCGTTAACCAATATCAATTCTACGCTAAACTTATAGCCTCCTAACAATTGTACTGAATTCTCATTCAATAAATAGCATAATGCCGGAGAAATGACACAAACAAACGGAACCAATTTATCATGTAAGCCCCTGTTCTTTACAAAAAGACCAAAGCTATATAGCCCCAACAGCGGGCCGTAGGTATAGGATGCAACTTTAAATATTCCCTTTACTACAGACTCATCATTAAGCGCATTAAATACAATGATCACCACGAACATCAGCAGTGAGAATGCAACATGTACCAGGTGCCTTTTGTTTACAGATGCTTTTGAATTGGAATTTTCGCCTTTATCCATTTGCAGAAAGTCTACGCAAAAAGATGTGGTTAAAGCAGTTAGGGCAGAGTCGGTAGTGGCAAAAGTAGCAGCGGTCAATCCAAGCATGAACACAATTCCAGGGATCAGGCTCAAATGGTTAAAGGCGATCTCCGGGAACAGAAAGTCGGTTCTTGGTTTACCTGTCACGTGGTCTAATGGAATCTCTATGCCATTCTTTGTTGCATAGATATACAATAACGCCCCAACGCTTAAAAAGAAGATGTTCAATACCACAAATACACCAGTAAATGTAAACATGTTCTTTTGAGCTTCTCCAATGGTCTTCATACTCAGGTTCTTCTGCATCAGATCCTGATCGAGACCGGTCATGGCAATGGTAACAAATATTCCGCCAAGCAGCTGTTTGCTGAAGTGGAAGTTGCTCGTTAGAAAATCTTCATAAAAGAAGATCTTCGAGTAGCCGCTGTTTTTTATCGTTTCAAAGGTTTTTGGAATATCAAGATCCAGGCTGCTGCAAATGAAGTAAAGCGTTAAGAATACAGACAATACCAGGAAAAACGTTTGCAGGGTGTCTGTAATGATGATCGTTTTAAGTCCGCCTTTAAAGGTGTATGACCAGATCAGAATGAGTGAGATCAATACTGTTGCCCAAAAGGGGATGCCATAGCTGTCAAATATGAACCGCTGTAAAACGATAACCACCAGGTACAATCTAAAAGCTGAACCTATAGTACGGCTGATCAGGAATATTGATGCTGCCGTTTTGTAACTGTAAAACCCCAGGCGCTGCTCAATATAGCTGTAAATGGAAGTAAGCTTCATCCGGTAATAAAGCGGGAGCAGGACTGTGGCTATAATGATAAACCCAATCGCGTTACCTATTATAAATTGAAAGTATTGGAACTGGTTACCTGCCGGAGATCCAACCTCTCCGGGAACGGAGATAAAGGTAACTCCGGATAGTGCGGTACCAATCATTCCAAAGGCCACTAAATACCATTTAGAGTTCCTGTTTGCAATGAAAAAGGTAGAATTGTCTGACGACTTCTTTGATGTTGCAAACGCAATGACGATCAGCAGCAAAAAATAGCCTATTAAAAAAGATAAAAGTATAGCCGGGCTCATAGTTTGATTTTAGCTTTTAAATGTAAGAAAATCATCTTCTAAAAGTCAAATCCTATCACAATTATTAAAATAAGATTCAATTTTTGACTGCATTTATAAATGCTTACAGAATTTCTCTAAGTTTGTAAAATGAACTTTTCTTCTAAACTGCTTGAAGACGCTGTTGGTGAGTTTGCTAAATTACCCGGCGTTGGACAAAAGACTGCCCTTCGGTTGGTATTACACTTATTAAACAAGGAGCAGGAGGAGGTGGAGCATTTTGGAAATGCGATTGTGAGGCTGAGAAAAGAGATCAAACACTGCACCATCTGTCATAATATTTCTGATCACAATATTTGTGAGATCTGCTCGGCCAGCAAAAGGGAAAAGGAGATCATCTGTGTGGTTGAGGATACCAGGGATGTAATGGCTGTGGAAAATACGGGGCAGTACTTTGGCGTTTACCACGTGCTTGGCGGATTAATTTCTCCTATGGATGGCATTGGCCCTTCAGACCTTTTTATAGATTCACTGGTTCAGCGGGTGGCTACTACACCGGTTAAGGAGATTATATTGGCGCTGAGTGCAACCATGGAAGGTGATACTACCATTTTTTACCTGTATAAAAGACTCAAAGATTTTCAGATCCCGGTTACTACAATTGCAAGAGGTATAGCATTTGGCGGCGAGCTTGAATATGCAGATGAGATTACCCTGGGCCGTTCTATTGTAACCCGGGTACCCTATGAAACTGCCATGAGGTAATCCTTAAACCAATTTCAATAATAACATCATTTAACTCATCAAAATGGATTTTAAGAATAAAGTGATCATTATTACCGGCGCATCATCCGGTATTGGCAAAGCTTGTGCTGAAGAATTTGCCAAACGGGGTGCCAACCTGGTACTTGCGGCAAGACAGTACGTTACCCTTTGTGAAATTACTGCTGAACTGGAAAAAAACTTCGGTATTAAGGCCATCGCCGTTCAGGCAGATGTAAGCAAAGCCGAAGATTGTGAATTTTTAGTTAAGCAAGCATTGGCTACTTTTAACAAAGTAGATATCCTGGTAAATAATGCTGGTTTATCCATGCGTGCACTGTTCAATGATGTTGACCTGTCTGTACTAAAGAACCTGATGGATGTTAACTTTTGGGGAACGGTTTATTGTACCAAGTATGCGCTGCCTGAGATCTTAAAAACCAAAGGCAGTGTAATTGGCGTATCTTCTATTGCGGGTTACCGCGGTTTACCCGGCAGAACCGGTTATTCGGCCTCAAAATTTGCGATGAATGGTTTTATGGAGTCCCTGCGCACCGAACTGCTAAAGACAGGTGTGCATGTGATGGTGGCTTGCCCTGGTTTTACAACTTCCAATATTCGTGTTGCCGCCCTGTCTAAAGATGGTGAAGCACATGGAGAAACCAGTATGGAAGAAGATAAAATGATGACTGCAGAAGCCGTTGCCATCCTAATGGCAGATGGAATAGCCTCCAGAAAGCGCACGATGGTAATTACCGGGCAAGGTAAACTGACCGTATGGTTGAATAAATTATTGCCGGCCCTGGCCGATAAACTGGTGTTTAATCATTTTACAAAGGAGAAGAACGCCCTAATTAAATAGCTGCATGAAGTTTACCTTTTTACTCGCATTACTTGCATTTTTAGGACAGGCATTTACCACATCTGCAAAGGTTAAAGTAGAAAGGAACATAGACTATTCCGGCAAGGTAAATAACATCAGGACGCAGCTGAACGTGTTTCACAAAACAAAGGTTGATACGGCCCAGGATGTGATCATCTTTATTCACGGCGGTTCCTGGAGTACCGGTAAGAAAGAAACCTATTGGTGGCTGGGCAGAAACTTTGCACGTAAAGGTGTGGTAACTGTGATCCTGAATTACAGCCTTGCCCCGAACTACAAGTATGAGCAAATGGCCACAGATTGCGCAGCTGCAGTAAAGTGGACGGTGAACAACATTAAAAATTATGGCGGTAACCCTAAGAGGATCTTTTTAATGGGGCACTCTGCTGGTGCACATCTTGCTGAACTGATCAATGCAGACCCTAAATACTTTAAGGCTGCAGGTTTGCCTAATCCTATAAAGGGAATGATCCTCGATGATGCTTTTGGTCTTGATATGAATGAATACCTGACTAAAGCTGAAAAGGATGCAAATTATGACAACTTTATCCGCACATTTTCAGCTGATCCTGCTATCTGGACAAAAGGATCTCCTTTAAATTATGTTAGTTATATCCGTAATCCACATTTGATCTTTTACGGAGAGAAAACGTATCCGGCAATACAGATCCAGTCGGAACGCCTGAATAAAATATTAACAGATCATAAGATCCGTACGGAGATGCACGTCATTAAAAATAAGAAGCATGTTGGAATGATCAGCCAGATGATCTTTGGCTGGAATAAGCTTTATAAATATTCCATTGATTTTATAAAACGCAATTAAAATGATTTTTTTTCAGGAAAGATTTGCTGCTTTGCAAAAACAATTCCATATTTGCTTCAGAATGATACAAACAAACGGACTTAATATTTGGTGGTGGCACAACGCGATAGCGTAGTGTAACCCTATTTAGAACGTTTTATTTACATAAAAATATTTTGAGGGTTGCTTTAAGGCAACCTTTTTTGTTTTACAGGATTTTGAAAAGCTTCTTTTAAGAAGTTAAATAACATGAAGAAAATACTAAACCACCTATTTGAAAACAAAACCTTTAGCAGGGAAGAAGCACAACGGATCTTAACTTCTATTGCTTTAGGCGAATTTAATACCTCGCAGATCGCTGCTTTTATTACGGCTTATGGAATGAGAAACATTACCGTAGCTGAGTTACAGGGTTTTCGTGATGCCATGCTGGATCTCTGTTTAAAAGTTGACCTTTCGGATTATGAACTGGTTGATCTTTGCGGAACCGGTGGTGATGGCAAAGACACCTTTAACATTTCTACACTGGCTTCTTTTGTGGTAGCTGGTGCGGGTTATAAGGTTGCCAAGCATGGTAACTATGGGGTTTCATCCGGATGTGGCTCTTCTAACGTGATGGAATATTTGGGTTATTCCTTTACAAATAATCAGGATACGTTGAAGCGTAGTTTAGATACCGCTGGAATTTGCTTTATCCACGCTCCTTTATTTAATCCGGCGATGAAAACAGTTGCCCCGATCCGTAAAGAGCTGGGTGTAAAAACCTTTTTTAATATGCTTGGGCCAATGGTAAACCCGGCTCAGCCAAAAAATCAGATCGTTGGTGTGTTTAGCCTGGAGCTTGCCCGCCTGTATGCGTACCTGTATCAGGATACCGATAAGAATTATACGATATTACATGCCGTTGATGGTTTTGATGAGGTTTCGATGACCTGCGACTTTAAAACGTTTAGTAAGACCGGAGAGGCACTTCTAAGTATTGCAGACCTGGGCTTTTCTGAGATAGACGAATCGCTGATCAAAGGTGGGGATACGGTCGAATCCTCTGCTGAGATATTTGTTAACGTATTGAATAATACGGCAACCGATGCCCAGCAAAATGTGGTGCTTTGCAATGCCGCTTTAGCAATCAATACCATTGACAGTACTAAATCTTTTGCCGATTGTTATTATGAAGCTGAAGAATCGCTATTAAATAGCAAAGCATTAGATGCATTTAAAAAGTTAATTGCTTGATGATGAATATAAAACTAAAGGTCTGTGGAATGAAGTTCCCTGATAATATTGCAGCTATTGCTGAATTGCAGCCAGATTATTTAGGTTTTATATTTTATAAAGGCTCTAAGCGGTATGTTGCTGATTTAAGTGCAGCCGTGTTGCAGTCTTTACCCGCAGGTATTAAAAAGACAGGCGTATTTGTTGATGAAGAACCTTTACAGGTTGCAGCGCTTACCATACAATATGGTTTAAATGCCGTGCAGCTGCATGGTAAGGAAACTGTAGCCGACTGTTTGGCCATTAAGCAGCTGTTACCTGCAGAAACAGAGCTTATTAAAGCTTTTGGTGTTGGTGCCAGCTTTGATTTTGATGTTTTAAAGGACTATATGGATGTTGTGGATTATTTTTTATTCGATACACAAACACCCGGTCATGGTGGCTCCGGTAAAACATTCGACTGGCTGATCCTTGAAAAATATACATTAAACAAACCTTATTTTTTAAGCGGCGGTATATCTTTAAACAGCATCGATGAATTGAACAAAATAAAGGATACGCGGTTATATGCTGTAGATGTGAACAGCAGGTTTGAACTGGAGCCTGGTTTAAAGGACACCGATCAATTGATGGAATTTAAGAACATGATGTCGTATTAACCGGCATCCGAAAAAATAAAGATACGACTATGAGTTATTTTGTAAACGAAAAAGGATATTACGGAGATTTTGGAGGGGCTTACATTCCTGAAATGTTATATCCTAATGTAGAAGAACTTAGACAGAATTATTTGAAAATAATTGATGATGCAGATTTCCAGAAGGAATTTCATCAGCTGCTTAAGGATTATGTGGGCAGGCCTTCACCATTATACCTGGCAAAACGTTTGTCTAAAAAGTACAATGCAAATATCTTTCTTAAAAGAGAAGACCTGAACCATACCGGGGCACATAAGATCAACAATACCATTGGTCAGATCCTGCTGGCAGAGCGGCTGGGTAAAAAAAGGATCATTGCAGAAACCGGTGCCGGGCAGCATGGTGTGGCTACTGCTACAGTTTGTGCGTTGCGCGGGCTGGAATGTGTGGTGTACATGGGCGAGATCGATATTGAACGACAAGCTCCCAACGTAGCCAGGATGAAGATGCTGGGGGCTAAGGTTGTACCGGCAACATCTGGCAGTAAAACACTTAAAGATGCAACCAATGAAGCCATGCGCGACTGGATCAACAATCCGGTAGATACCCATTACATTATTGGTTCTGTAGTTGGCCCGCATCCGTATCCGGATATGGTGGCTATTTTTCAATCCATTATCTCTGAAGAAACGAAGAAGCAACTGATTGAGCAAACCGGTAACGACCAGCCTGATTATGTGCTGGCTTGTGTGGGCGGCGGTAGTAATGCCATGGGGATGTTCTATCATTTTATTGACGATGAAAATGTAAAACTGATTGCTGTTGAAGCAGCTGGTAAAGGGGTGGACAGTGGTTTTTCTGCTGCTACAACTACTTTAGGTAAGGAAGGTGTGCTTCATGGCAGCAGGAGCATCTTAATGCAAACCCACGACGGACAAGTGGTAGAACCGCATTCGGTATCTGCTGGCCTGGATTATCCGGGTATTGGCCCTCAGCACGCACATTTGTTTAAAACCGGCCGTGGTAAATATGTTTCAATTACTGACGATGAATCGCTGCAAGCCGGATTGCTGCTGACACAAATGGAAGGAATAATTCCTGCTATTGAAAGTGCTCATGCATTGGCTTACCTGGAGAAAATGACGTTTACCGGTGCAGAAAACGTAGTGATATGTTTGTCTGGAAGAGGCGATAAAGACATGGATACATACATGAAATATTTTGGTTTATAATACGATGAATAGGATAAAAACATTATTTAAAGAGAAGAAAGATATATTGTCAATTTATTATACAGCTGGATATCCTAATCTTGGAGATACTGTAGCCATTGCAGAAGAACTGGAACGTTGCGGAGCTGATCTGCTTGAAATTGGGTTCCCTTACTCAGATCCTGTGGCAGACGGGCCTGTAATTCAGGCCAGCAGCAAGCAGGCATTAGACAATGGTATGGATCTGAAACTGTTATTTGAGCAGCTTAAAGACCTGCGTAAAACAGTCAGTATTCCTGTTTTATTAATGGGCTATGTTAACCCAATGCTTCAGTTTGGTGTAGAGAACTTTTGTAAGGCATGTGCGGAAGTGGGTGTTGATGGATGTATTGTTCCGGATTTACCCATGGTGGAGTATGAAGACTTATATGCCCCAATTTTTGAGGCAAATGGGATCAGCAATATATTTTTGGTTACCCCTCAAACCTCACCGGATAGAATCAGGAAGATTGACGGATTGAGCAACGGTTTCATTTACCTGCTTTCTTCATCTGCAACTACCGGTCAGCATTTAAATGTATCAGAAGATACAGAAGCTTATTTTTCCAGGATTGAAGCATTGAAACTCAACAACCCGACTATAATCGGATTTGGGATCAGCAGCAGAGAAACGTTTGATAAAGCATGTAAATACGCAAAAGGTGCTATTGTTGGGAGTGCTTTTGTAAAAAGCCTTAAGGCAGATGATCTTCAGCTAAGTATCCAAAGCTTTATGAAAACCTTCAGACCTTAACTGTCTTAAAGATATCATGCAAATTTAATAGCCGAAGCGGAAGAGCGTAAAGATCATTTTCCTTGCTTCGGCTATTGTATTAACCATAAGGCTATTTCTATAAAAAGTCTTCCAGATTTCCTTTTCCATCACGGATGATCTCAAAGTCGCCTGATGTACAATCAACCACCGTAGAGGCCAGATTATCTCCATAGCCGCCATCAATGATCAGATCTACTTTGTCCTCATACTTTTCATGGATCAATTCAGGATCAGTTGAATATTCAACCAACTCATCATCATCATGAATAGAGGTTGATAATATTGGATTTCCCAATTGATGCACAATTTCACGTGCAATGCTATTGTCGGGCACCCGGATACCTACCGTCTTTTTATTGGAGCTTAATAGCTTCGGAACGTTATTGTTTGCATTAAAGATGAAGGTAAAAGGGCCGGGCAATGCTTTTTTCAGTACCCTGAAGACCGTGGTGTCAATGGGTTTAATATAGTCAGAAATATGCCTTAGATCGGAGCATATGAAGGAGAAGTTTGCCTTTTCGGGCTTAATGCCTCTTAGCTTACAGATCTTTTCAATGGCACGCTGATTGGTAATGTCGCATCCCATCCCATATACTGTATCGGTAGGGTAAATGATGATGCCTCCCTTTTTCAATACTTCTACAGCTTGTTCAATTGCTTTAGGGTTTGGATTTTCGGGGTAGATTTTAATTAGCATGTGCAAATTTACAAAATCTTGATCCGAAATGAGATATTAATTGTTCTATTGGCATGAATTTGTTAAATTAAGCCATATATGAGAAAAGCATTTATCGCAATTGCGGCCTTTTTGATCTCCGCAACAATCATGATCAGCCTGGCCTGGCCTCCTTTTTACTGGGCATTTATTTTTATAGGCCCCATTATTATTCTTGGAATTTATGATCTATACCAACCCAAACACAGCATTGTAAGAAACTACCCGGTAGTGGGCAGATTAAGATATTTTATGGAAGATCTCCGTCCTAAAGTTTATCAGTATTTTGTGGAGAGTGACACCAATGGTAAGCCCTTTAGCCGGTTAAACCGTTCATTGATCTATCAAAGAGCTAAAATGGAAAATGATACCATTCCATTTGGTACGCAGCTGGATGTTTATGAAAATGGTTACGAGTGGCTAAGTCACAGTATTGCAGCTATAAGCCATCATGAACTGGATGAAAGTCCGAGGGTACTTGTTGGCGGGCCAGATTGCATCCAGCCTTATTCTGCGAGCATCTACAATATATCTGCTATGAGCTTTGGTTCCTTAAGTCAAAATGCCATACTTGCCCTTAATGGCGGTGCTAAGATGGGGAATTTTGCACACAATACTGGCGAGGGTGGAATAAGTGATTATCACGCCAATCCGGGTGGTGATCTGATTTGGCAGATAGGTACGGGTTATTTTGGCTGCAGGCATCATGATGGTTCATTCAATGATGATGCATTCGCTGAAAGGTCGAAGAGCGAACAGGTTAAGATGATTGAGATCAAACTATCTCAGGGCGCTAAACCGGGACATGGCGGTATTTTGCCTGCCCGTAAGGTAACGCCTGAAATTGCCAGGATCAGGTTAGTGAAAGAGGGCTTTGATGTTATTTCTCCGCCATCGCACTCTGTGTTTAAAACTCCACTGGAGATGATGGCTTTTGTAAAGAAATTAAGAGATCTTTCGGGCGGTAAACCCGTTGGTATTAAGCTCTGTATTGGCAGAAGAAGTGAGTTTTTTGCCATATGTAAGGCGATGATCGAAACCGGGATCTATGTTGATTTTATTACGGTTGACGGGGGAGAAGGTGGTACCGGAGCATCTCCGCAGGAGTTCTCAAATGCAGTGGGTATGCCGCTTAGAGAGGCTGTTGCGTTTGTTTATGACGTGTTGGTAGGTTTTGCATTAAAGAAGCACATCAAGATCATCTCTTCCGGAAAAGTAACCTCAGGATTTGACCTCGTTAAAAATATTGCACTGGGAGCCGATCTGTGTAATTCTGCAAGGGGAATGATGTTTGCACTCGGATGTATCCAGGCACTGGAATGTAACAGCAATACTTGTCCGACAGGTGTGGCCACCCAGGATCAGAGTTTAATGAAAGGATTGGTTGTTGAAGATAAGACGGTAAGGGTATTTAATTTTCACCGCCTTACTGTTGGCAGTGCTGTTGAGCTGCTGGGTGCAGCAGGATTACATCATACCTACCAGTTAACCCGTGCTTATGTGAACAGGAGAGTTGCACCAAATGTGATGCAGTCTTACATGGAGAGTTTTCCATACATTCCGGAAGGCAGTTTATTAAAGAGCCCTTATCCGCTTCGGTTTGAGTTGGGGATGGCACTGAGCGTTTCATCAAGTTTTGTGCCTACAGATTATAAGGTATCTCTGGTAGATTATGCACATGCAAATTCATTTACCGATACAATGGATCACGAGCATAATTAGGACAACATGCAAAAAGGTGCAGTTCATAATCAACTGCACCTTTTTGTGATATAAGTGTTTTAATATGGCGGATGATTTAACATCCAGTCCAAAGACTTTAATATGGTTAAAACTCTGCGTTTTTTGGGAAACGCGGGAATGCAATTACATCCCTGATATTGGTCATTCCGGTTACAAATAGAATTAGCCGCTCAAAGCCCAGTCCAAAACCAGCATGTGGTGCGGTACCAAATCGTCTGGTATCTAAATACCACCACAATTCATCTTGTGGGATATTCAATTCGTCCATTCGTTGGGTAAGCTTATCCATGCGTTCTTCACGTTGTGAACCACCAATCATTTCACCAATTCCGGGGAACAGGATGTCCATAGCGGCAACTGTTTTTCTTCCTTCTGCATCTGGCTCATTTTGGCGCATGTAGAAAGATTTAATATCGGCAGGGTAGTCGGTAAGGATAACCGGTTTTTTAAAGTGCTTTTCTACGAGGTAACGTTCATGTTCTGACTGCAGGTCTGCTCCCCATTTATCAATCAGATATTTAAATTGTTTTTTCTGATTTGGCTTGGATGATCTAAGGATTGCGATCGCTTCAGTATACGTTAAACGCTCAAACTCATTGTCCAGACAGAATTTCAGTTTATCGATCAGTGAAAGTTCAGAACGTTCATTTTGGGGTTTTGATTTTTCTTCTTCCAGCAAACGGTTGTTTAAGAAATCGATCTCATCCTTACAGTTTTCTAACGCGTAGGTGATCACATATTTCATCATATCTTCCGCAAGCTGCATGTTGTCTTCCAGATCAGCAAAAGCAACCTCAGGCTCAATCATCCAGAATTCAGCAAGGTGACGTGTGGTGTTTGAATTTTCTGCTCTGAAAGTGGGGCCAAATGTATAGATCTGTCCGAATGCCATGGCTGCAAGCTCACCTTCCAATTGACCGGAAACGGTTAAGTTGGTTGCACGTGCAAAGAAATCTTCTGAAAAATCAACCTTTCCGTCATCAGTACGTGGTGGATTATCAAAATCAAGTGTAGTAACTTTGAACATCTCTCCGGCACCTTCCGCATCTGATGCGGTAATAACGGGCGTATGCATGTATACAAAACCTCTTTCATTATAAAACTGGTGTATGGCAAAGGCCAGTGCATGGCGTACTTTAAATACGGCATTAAAAGTATTGGTGCGAAAACGTAAGTGGGCGATCTCCCTTAAAAATTCAAGGCTATGTTTTTTAGGTTGTAAAGGGAATTTCTCCGCATCACTATCACCAAGAATCTCAATTGAGCTGGCTTTGATATCTACTTTCTGACCTTTACCCAGTGATTCAACAACAGTACCTTTTATAGCAATTGCAGCTCCTGTGGTAATTCGTTTTAGTAATTCTTCAGGTGTTTGATTAAAGTCTACCACAATTTGTATGTTTCCCATGCAGGATCCATCGTTTATAGCGATAAACTGGTTGTTGCGAAATGTACGCACCCAACCCATTACGGTTACTTCTCTATCGAACTCGGTTGTCTCTAAAAGACTTTTTACTTTTTCTCTTTTAATCATGATTTTTCTGTGGAGCGCTTCAAAATTAATGATTTTAATGAGAATTTAATCGGTTTGATGTAGTTTTTCATCCGGAGGTTTTAGTAGGGGTAATAAATAACAGGGTAATTTTTTTTGGCTAAAAAAACGTTAAGGCTTTGTTTTTTGAGACTAAAATTCGTTAAGATGTATTTTTAATTGATTTTTATGAAGTTTATTGTGTGTTTTTGATTGATTTTTATATTTAATTCATATAAATACATGATTATAGAATAATTATTGTGATTTATTGGTGTTTTTTAAAGATTATTTGTTTTATAATAGGTGTTAGTAGTTGTTTTTTGATGTTTATTTTATTTTTTTATATTGGTTATTAGGTTTTTATGGTGTATTATTCAATAATTTCAATAATTAATGAATTTTATTTTAAAAAAATATGAATAATTAATAAAAACATCTATATTTGTATTGCTCGTTTAATTTATATTTGGTTAGAGAGGCCTACAACTGGATAGTTGTAGGCCTTTTCTTTTTAAACATAATTTTAGATCAGGTCTTTATCTTTTGTAAAGAAAGTTTTTATTCTTTCGTAAAGATTCTAAATTCAACGGATTGCGAATCAAACTGCAGCTTTAGATTCCTGGCATAAAAAAAGCCAATTGAATGAACAATTGGCTTTTGTATTTTAAGATTGGATTCTATTGAATCAAATTATGCTAATACTTTAGTTACTAAATCAGCTGCATCTTTTAATGCAATTGCAGAGTAAACTTTCAATCCTGAATCATCGATCAGTTTCTTAGCTTCAACTGCATTGGTGCCTTGCAGGCGACAAATAATTGGAACCGGAACATCACCAATTTCATTATAGGCATCAATAACACCCTGAGCAACACGGTCACAACGAACAATACCACCAAAAATATTGATCAGGATGGCTTTAACATTTGGATCTTTAAGGATGATGTTAAAACCAGCTTTAACGGTTTGTGCATTGGCAGTACCACCAACATCAAGGAAGTTAGCAGGTTCGCCACCGGCAATTTTAATGATGTCCATTGTAGCCATTGCTAAACCAGCACCATTAACCATACAGCCAACGTTACCATCTAGTTTCACATAGTTGAGGTTAGATTCACTTGCCTCAACATCTGTAGGATCTTCTTCCAGTTTATCACGCATTGCTGCATAATCAGGATGACGGAATAACGCATTCTCATCAAGGTCAACTTTAGCATCAACAGCAATGATCTTATCATCAGATGTTTTTAATACCGGATTAATCTCGAACATGGCAGAATCAGTGCTGTCATATGCTTTATATAGCGCAGTTACAAATTTCACCATTTCTTTAAATGCGCCACCGCTTAAACCGAGGTTAAAAGCTATTTTGCGTGCCTGAAATCCTTGTAAGCCAACTTTCGGGTCAATTTCTTCTTTAAAGATCAAGTGAGGAGTGTGCTCAGCAACTTCTTCTATATCCATTCCGCCTTCAGTAGAATACATTACGATATTTCTTCCGGTTGCACGGTTTAGAAGCACGCTAATGTAAAATTCTTTAGTTTCTGAAGCTCCCGGATAATATACATCCTGTGCAACAAGAATTTTATTTACTTTTTTTCCTTCAGGACCAGTTTGAGGGGTAATCAATTGCATGCCTAATATGTCGGTAGCTCTTTGTTTAACTTCATCCAGGTTTTTGGCAAGTTTTACGCCACCACCCTTACCTCTTCCGCCTGCGTGGATCTGTGCTTTAATCACAACCCAATCAGAATTGTAGTCAGTTTTCATTTTTTTAGCAGCTTCTACAGCTTGTTCAACTGTATCTGCAACTATGCCTTCTTGTACGGCTACACCAAAACTTTTAAGTATTTCTTTACCTTGATATTCGTGGATATTCATTTGCTGAAAAAATTTGCTCAAATCTACAATTTCAGATTGGTTTTAAAAACACTAAGTTTGCATTTATGCTAAAAGCCACAGGTATAATGAAAGCTTATGGAAATTTACCCATACTGAAAGGGGTGGATTTTGAAGTTGAAAAGGGAGAGATTGTAAGTATTATTGGTGCTTCGGGAGCAGGTAAAAGCACGCTTCTGCATATCTTAGGTACACTTGATAAACCAGATCAGGGCGAAGTTGAATTGAATGGCGTAAAGATCAATAAGCTTTCCGGAGAACTTCTAAGTGTTTTTCGTAATCAAAATATTGGATTTGTTTTTCAGTTCCATCACTTGTTACCCGAATTCACTGCATTAGAAAACATTTGTATTCCGGCCTTTATCGCTAAGAAGCCTAAAAAGCAAGCTGAAGACAGGGCGAAAGAACTGCTGGGTTTACTTGGGTTATCTGATCGTGCCCAGCACAAGCCAAACCAGTTATCTGGCGGCGAGCAGCAGCGTATTGCTGTTGCAAGAGCCCTTGTAAATAATCCGGCTATTATCCTTGCAGATGAGCCTTCTGGTAATCTCGATTCTGCCAATGCCAATTCTTTACATCAGTTTTTTATTTCACTTCGTGATAACTTTAATCAAACCTTTGTGATCGTTACCCATAACGAGGACCTTGCAAAGATTAGCAATCGGGTAGTTACGATGAAAGATGGAATGATCCTATCATGAGAGTATTAATTACAGGAGGTAAATCCGCTCAATCCCTAAAACTGTTAAAGGCATTTAAAGATGATGAGATTGTATTGGCTGATTATGGCGATATGCCCTCATTTCCATCTGCTCAGTATCAGTTTATCTCACTGGGAGAAAAAAAAGAAGACATCATTGCCCATAACCTGCTCAGTCATTGCCTGGATGAGGGGATAGATGCCATTCTTCCGCTACATTTTTTTGAAGTAGAAGCGATTGCTAAATCAAGCGTATTATTTGAAGAATTTAATATTTTAGTCTTACTGCCAGGTATGGAGGAGCTATCTCAATATTTAAGTTCTGAAACTGTGCCTGCACAAGCCTGGGCGATATTTATTGCCGGAAATCTCAGATTTGCGTCAAATCCATTAGAAAATTTGGAAAAAATTGGAAAAGACAAGCAATTAAATGGTTTATTTCATATTTTTGAAACAATTAACAACTTTCGAGCATCCCTGATAACTATTTAATCATGTCATTTAATAACTACCTGGATCAGAAGCAAGTTTTTGTTTTTGAATTAGACGATGTAATTTATCCTGAAAAGGATTATTTATTACAGGTTTACTATTTGTTTGCCCAGTTTATAGAGTATGGTGAACAAATCGATGCGTCAGCAATCATTGAGCGCATGAGAGAGACTTATTTGGAGTTAGGCCCTGATGCTGTTTTCGATATTACTGCTGCTCAGTTTAATATTCCGGAGAAGTACAGGATTAATTTTGATCTGTTAATTTATAGTGCACGGTTACCTTTAAAGTTGTTTATCTTCAATGAAATGCTGAACTTTATGAAAGAGATCATTTCTGCAGGAAAACAGATTGTTTTATTTACGAATGGCGATCTTAATACGCAGCTTAACAAGATCAAACAAATTGAATGGCATGGCTTAGATCAGCATCTTAAAGTTTATTTTGCTGCAGAAACTGCTCCCAAACCATCGCCTGAAGGATTGCAGCTGATCCTTGACCAGCAACAATTAAACAAAGCTGATGTATTACTTATCGGAAAATCTGATGCGGATAAAGAATGCGCGTTGAATGCCGGAGTAGATTTTTTAGAAGCAGACAAACTATTGCCTGCTTAATTACGTTGATAGATTGCTTAACGTGTTGAAGATTAAATAATAACTGATCTTTGTGCGTAAAGAATGGAGTTAAATACAACTTATTAAACATAGATTCATGAGATACGATTTTAAGCATTATGCGTTATATGCTGCACTGGTAATACCACTAACATTTAGCGCCTGTAAAAAGAATAAAACTGCGCCTGTAACCCCACCGGTAACAAACAATTCAAATACGAAGCAAACGGCAACTACAGACAGGACTGAACTAACCAATGATTCTTTGTTCTTGTATGCCAAAGAAATTTATTTCTGGAATGAATCCTTACCTTCTTATGATGATTTTGAACCACGGAAATATAAGACCTTAAGTACTCCATTTGAGAATTATAAATCAAACTTGTTCAATATCGTGAAGGTGTCGGGTTCTGCAGATTATGTGAGCTCGTCTACCAGTTCAAGATATTCATACATTCAGGACATCACCCTGAGAAATCCTGATGCCATTGCTGCATTGCCTGGCGAGCAGGCTTCTGTGGATCTGGAAGGTAATGGTAATGACGTTGGTATTTATGCCATTAGTCCGGTTACCAAAGATAACGTTACTTATAAGCTTTATATTCTTGCTGTGAGTCAAAATTCTCCTGCAGGAAACGCTGGGTTAACGAGAGGTGCCTATATTACCAGGATTAATGGTGTAAGTATTGGCTCTGTTGCAAATTTCAATACAGAGCGGAATACCATTAATTCAACAATCTATGGTGATCCTGCTACGCTTGCATTGGAAGGTTATAAAATTGATGGTACTACCTTTAGTATCACATTAAATAAGACATCCTATAAAAGCAGCCCGGTTTATAAAACGAATGTGCTGACTGCGGGGACTAAAAAAATTGGATACTTGTCATACGGAAGATTTTCTAATACAGAGAATTCCGTAGCAGCCCTGAATGCGGTCTTTGCTGATTTTGTGACTAAAGGTGTTACTGATCTGGTTATAGATTTAAGGTATAATGGTGGTGGCTATGTGAGTACAGCAGAGCATTTGATTAATTTAATTGCACCTTCATCAGCTACAGGAACAATGTATGTAGAACACTTTAACAATACATTAAAGAACAGAAAGCTTTCTGATGCTACTATTTTATCTAACCAGCCTTTATTGGATGCGAATGATAAAGTTCGTTATGGCTCAGATGGCAAGATGCTGACGTTTGCTAACGTAGATTACTCGGTATCGGGAAATACAGCGTTATTCAGTAAGAAAGGTGGATTGAGTTCTATTCAGAATGTTGTGTTTATTGTGAGTGGCGGAACTGCTTCAGCAAGTGAGTTGGTTATTAACAGTTTAAAGCCAAAGATGAATGTGAAACTGGTAGGTAAAACTACTTATGGAAAGCCTATAGGCTTTTTCCCGATACGACTTGAAAACCGGTATGATGTTTATATGTCCTTATTTGAAACTAAAAATTCAATGGGCGAGGGTGGTTATTACACAGGGATTGTACCTGATGTTGATGGTCTTATAGATTATGGAGATTATGATTTTGGTAACCCATCTGATGGATACCTTGCAAAAGCACTTGATCTGCTTGCTCCTGGTGTAACCGCTATCGGCTCTTTAAACCGGGTAATGAGCGTATCTGACAGTAAAGGCAGTACCACACCTGGTAAACTGCTTGCAGAGTTTGAAAATGATAAAGAGTTTGTCGGGATGATCGAAGACCGGTACAAGATTAAAAAATAGTCAATAAGGAACCCGCCACAGTGCGGGTTTTTTTATGCCATATGGGGTTTAATTATCAGTTCTATCCAAATTCACAGAAATGTAACTCTTTTAATATATGTTGTTTTCCAGGCTAATTAAATGCATATTTAGGTAAGTAAGATCTAGAGCCCACAATTATGTTAGGAGAGTCGATAGAAAAAGAATCAATTGAGATCAATAAGATCATTCCAGCTGATCAAAATCATATTGAAGAATTAAGAGACAAGTTAAATTCAGCACAGCGATTGGGAAACGAGTTCAAGTCCAAGGCTTCCATTACATTCAATACCAGAGAAGGTTTAAGAACTGTAACTACTACGGTATGGTCGGTTACAGAAAAATACATCCAGCTTAAAAGCGGGATGCATATTCCATTGTACAGTCTTGTTGATATAGATCTTTAGCAATTATTGCTTTTTCATCTGCAGGTTTTCTTTGAAGATCTTCTGGATATCTATTTCCTTGTCAATATTATTGGTAATCTCTAATATCGCTGTCGCAGCATTGTTAAAGAATGTTTTATTGATGTTCTGATATTCATCGGTAGCCTTATGGTAATCCTTATGATCTTCTACGCCAAAGTACAAGAAGGGGATATTCTTTGCATTAAAAGCGCCCTGATCACTTTGATTGGTCCAGTCGTCATGTCCCTGTTTCGGATCATCGTGTCCAAACAAAACCTTTATGTCGTTGCTTTTTAAGATGAAATACTTTTTTAATTCTGGATATTTAAATGTTCCGCAGGCATAAAGTTCAGATTTGTCGTTGTGGCTGATCATATCCATATTGACGTTCATTTGAATTTTATCAATGGCTACAGGAGGTTTAGCTACAAATGCCTTAGCACCCTGCAATCCCATTTCTTCTGCATCAAATGATGCAAACACGAGTGTATGGTTTGGTTTGTGTTTCGCAAAATAGGCTGCGATATGCAATAATCCGGCAACACCAGAGGCATTGTCATCTGCACCGTTATATACTTCTTCTTTAATTACCCCAACGTGATCGTAATGTGCAGAGATCACGATTACGTCATCCGTTTTACCCTGGATATAACCGATCATGTTTTTGCCTGCTATTTCAGGTGTGTTTGCTGCACTTCCCCTTTTAAATGAAAAGGATTGTTCGTAATCCGGAAATGCAGTAAATGGTTTTATGCCAATCTTTTTAAAGCGTTCTGACAGGTAAGACCTGGACATTTCGGCACCTTTTGTACCTGTTTTTCTACCCTGATATTCATCAGACGATAAGATCTTAACATCTTTTAATAATTGTGTTTCTTCTTGTGCATCTGTTTTTTTAACAGTGCTGCAGCTTAAGAAAAAAGCGAGGGACAGGAGCAGGTAAGACTTCATCGATATCGATTTTAAGGTTTTACTAAGGTAATTATAAAATGAGAAATTAACAGCTTCTGTTAATAATAGGTTAACCTTACTACACCTGCCAGTTTTTTAGCTAAACGGATTACCTGTCTGGTATAGCCATACTCATTATCATACCAAACGTACAGCACAACAGACTTGTTGTCCCTGGCCATGATTGTTGCTGGTCCGTCGACAATAGAAGAATGGCTGTTTCCGATCAGATCGGTACTTACCAGCTCATTTGAAATAGAATATTCTATTTGTTCAGAAAGATCACCAAAAAGGGCGGCCTGTTTAAGTACTTCGCTTACTTCTTCTTTAGAAGATACCTTATCCAGGGATAGGTTTAAAATAGCCAGTGATACGTTTGGTGTAGGAACACGAACCGCATTGCCGGTAAGCTTACCTCCAAGATGGGGGATTACCTTTGCTACGGCCTTATCTGCGCCGGTTTCTGTAATGACCAGATTTAAGGCGGCAGCACGGCCTCTGCGGTACTTCTTGTGGTAATTATCCAGCAGGTTTTGGTCATTGGTATAGGAGTGGACGGTTTCAATATGACCTTTCTCAATTCCAAAGGCATCGTCAATTACTTTGAGGATGGGTACAATGGCATTTGTAGTACAGGAGGCATTGGATAAAATGCTCTCTGCATCGAAATTAATATGTAAATCATTAATTCCGGTAACGATATTTGGAATATCGCCTTTTGCCGGAGCTGTAAGTAATACTTTATTAACACCTGTTGATTTTAAATGTCTGCTTAAAGCTTCCCGGTCCCTAAATACCCCGGTGTTATCAATCAGAAGTGCATTTTCAATTCCATAAATGGTGTAATCTATATCTTCAGGCTCTTGCGCCTGTACAAAGTAAATGGTTTGGCCATTAATAATTAGCGCCTTATTTTCAAAATCTTCAACGATTGTTCCGTTAAATGGACCGTGAATGGAGTCTGTGCGTAACAGTTCTGCTCTTTTAATCAGTTCTTCGTCGCTATAGGTTCGTGTTACTATTGCCCTTAAACGGAGTTGTTCACCTTTTCCTGCCTGAAGGATCAGTTCACGTGCAGCTATTCTGCCAATTCTGCCAAATCCAAATAATACCACGTCTTTGGGTTTTAAGCTGATCTTGTCTTTTCCAATGTGCTTGCTGAGTTTACTGATAATAAAGTCGTGCATGGAAGTATAGGTATTACTCTCATCCAGCCATTCTGCCGCAAGTCTGCCGAGGTCGATTCGCGAGGGTGCAATATGGCATTTTCCCATAGCGGTTGCCAGTTCCAGCGTTTCATAAATGTTGATGTCTTTTCCACTTATTTCTTTGGCATATTGGTGATGCGAGAGGATCTCACTGCTGCCAACATCAAATAAGGGCTTACGGAATAATACAAGTTCGATAGAACTTTGGAACCACAGTTGTCCAACAACGTTGATCAGTTCAATTGCTTTTTTTTCTTTTTCAATCCAGTTTTGGAACTCGGATTGGTACCTGTTTAGCATGTCAAGAAGATTATTTGGTTAGAATGGCACAAAAGTAAAAAAGATCGGGTATACACCCAATCTTTTTATGATATTATTTTGAATTTGCTGTCATTCCTGATTTTGGCCTGTTTATTTACGATCTTAGTCAGATCCCTTTAATCAGATACCATGATGCTGAATGAATCACACGGTGGTCAATTGAATATTATCCCAGGTATGATTTTAAGATTTTGCTTCTTGAAGTATGGCGCAGACGTTGTAAAGCTTTGTCTTTGATCTGGCGTACACGCTCGCGGGTTAAGTTAAACTTCTCACCAATCTCTTCAAGAGATAATGGATGGTTTGTGCTTAATCCAAAGAAAAGAACAATGATTTCACGTTCACGCTCTGTTAAAGTGGATAATGAACGTTTGATCTCTTCAGAAAGAGATTCATTGATCAGGCTGCTGTCTGTGTTTGGCTCATGATTTTCCAATACATCAAGTAATGTATTTTCTTCACCCTGAACAAAAGGAGCATCCATGGAAACGTGTCTTCCTGAGTTACTAAGTGTATCTGAGATCTTATCAACGGTAGTTTCTAATATCTCAGCCAGTTCTTCCGGAGAAGGCTCGCGTTCAAATTCCTGTTCAAGTTTAGAAAAAGCTTTACTGATCTTGCTCAATGAACCTACCTGGTTTAATGGCAAACGTACAATACGGCTTTGTTCTGCGATAGCCTGTAAAATAGACTGACGGATCCACCAAACGGCATAAGATATAAACTTGAAACCTTTAGTTTCATCAAAGCGCTTTGCAGCCTTAATCAATCCCAGGTTACCTTCGTTTATAAGGTCACCCAGAGTTAAACCCTGATTTTGATATTGCTTTGCTACAGAAACCACGAAACGTAAATTGGTCTTAGTTAGACGTTCTAATGCGGCCTGATCCCCTTCGCGTATCTTTCTTGCTAGTATTACTTCTTCTTCGGCTGTAATTAAATCTACTTTACCAATTTCGTGAAGGTATTTATCTAAAGATTGACTTTCGCGATTGGTAATGGATTGCGTGATTTTGAGTTGTCTCATTTATATGCTTTGGTACCGGTTATGTGTTTGAACGTGCAAAAGTAATGATTAAAAGGTAATTCTAAAACATAAATTCCTGAAAACGTTACACCTTACACGTGTTATTTATACAATATTTTAACAGCAAAAATTATTCCAAAATACTTTTGTCAGTATATATGTCATATATTGAGTAGTGGTTATTTATTATTGTAATTCAATAAATATATTTTGTTTATTAATAATAATTGATTTAAGTTTGTAGTGTTAATATTATTTTGTCCCAATATTTTGAGAAAACAGTGCTGTCTTTTATAGCGTAAGATCGGGCAAATTATAGGACAAAGAAAAATGTATAGTTTTAAAAAGCTTAACGCGTTAATTTACAGGATATGACAAATGATCTGAAATCTATGAAATGGATAAAAAGTGTATTGGTAGCAGGTGGAATACTGATATTGATCGTGACAATTTATCAGTCAGGATCTGTTTTTAAAAAAGGCTGGAATGATGCAGATGATCCGATAGTTTTAAGATCAGAATTTCATAGTGTAATATTTGATGATGTAATTACAACAAGAGCAGATTCTTTGAATATAACGGGAAAAGACGGGTATATCTATAAATTGAAAGCTGATTACAGGGTTAATGGTGATGTTTTTAATTTAAAAGATTCCGGTCAGAGGATTTCGTTTCTAGAAGGATTTAATTTCTCGCTCACTGTAACTATACTCGTTCTGGGGATATTGATCCTGGGCAATCTGTATTATTTTATCGATGATTCCTCCCGGGGAGATATCTTTACGTTAAAAAATATCAACAGGATAAAAATTATTGGGTATTACTGTATTTCCTTAAGTGTTGCTCTGTTTATTTGGGATTTGGTCAGCTTTTTCATTGCGAAAGAGATATTTAGTCATACTGAGTATCAGGTGAGCTATGAGTTTGACTTTAATTACCTCATGTTTACAGTAGGTGTAGTAACCATTTTGATCATGCATGTATTCAAAAAAGGATACGAATTAAAACAAGAACACGAGTTAACTATATAAGTATGCCTATCATTATCAATTTGGATGTAATGCTTGCCCGAAGAAAGATGTCTTTAACCGAGTTAAGTGAAAGGGTAGGGATTACCATGTCAAATTTATCCATTCTTAAGACTGGAAAAGCCAAGGCAGTACGCCTGGAAACACTGGAATCAATCTGCGACGTACTGAACTGTCAGCCTGGAGATCTTCTGGAATACCGCAAAAGCGAAACTTAGCTTTTGATGTGGTTGCCCTAATTAGATATGCCCGAGGGAGAACGTCTGGTCAAGCCGGATTCCTTTTTCAGTTTGCTGTAACGTACAGCACTCATTTAGCGGATCATGTTCCAGGTATAGGATATATTTATTGTCAGCAGCTTCCTGCAAAAAGGATTTCTTCTCTGTAAGGGTCTTTAGCGGAAACATATCGTAAGCCATTACATAAGGTAAGGGGATGTGTCCGGTTGATGGCAGCAGATCTGCCATATAAACAATGGTTTGATCTTTATACTTTATTTGCGGCAGCATCATTGCATCGGTATGCCCGTATGCAAAACGGATGTGTATACCATCATGAAACTGAACACCTTCTTTGTCTTCAATGAACCGTAGCTGACCACTTTCCTGAATGGGTAAAATGTTGTCTTTTAGAAAAGAAGCCCGTTCCCGGTCATTTGGATTAACAGCCCAGTCCCAATGTTTCTCATTGCTCCAGTAAAAAGCATTTTTAAATGCGGGACGGAGTTTGTCACCAACGCGGACAATAGAGCCACCGCAATGGTCAAAATGAAGATGTGTTAAGAATACATCTGTAATGTCATCCCTGCTAAACCCTTTGGCCGCCAGTGATCGGTCTAAGGTATCATCGCCATGCAGATAATAATGACTCAGAAATTTTTCATCCTGTTTGTTGCCAATTCCATTATCGATTAATATTAACCGGCCGCCATCTTCAATCAGCATACAGCGCATGGCCCAGGTGCACAAATTATTGGTATCTGCAGGATTGGTCCGCTGCCAGATGGACTTAGGAACTACGCCAAACATAGCGCCGCCATCCAATTTAAATAAGCCTGTTTCGATAGTATATAAATTCATAGCATGATTAACCTTAGGGCGGTAAATGTAAAAAAAAAACCTGTTGAAAGCTCAACAGGTTTTTTAATTCAGTTTAGGATCAGATCCTTATAAGTGGATTACTTCGCCGTAAGCATCGGCAGCAGCTTCCATAATGGCTTCACTCATAGTAGGGTGAGGGTGTACTGATTTAATCATCTCATGTCCTGTTGTTTCCAGTTTACGGGCAACAACAATTTCAGCGATCATTTCCGTAACGTTGGCACCAATCATGTGTGCGCCTAATAATTCTCCGTATTTAGCATCAAAGATTAATTTAACAAAACCATCTTTTGCACCGGCAGCACTTGCTTTACCAGATGCAGAGAACGGAAATTTACCGATCTTCAATTCGTATCCGGCTGCTTTAGCTGCTTTCTCTGTGTAACCCACAGATGCTATTTCCGGACTGCAGTAGGTACATCCAGGGATGTTGTTATAGTCTAGAGGCTCTGGTTTGTGGCCGGCAATTTTCTCTACACAGATAATTCCTTCTGCAGAAGCTACGTGTGCTAAAGCCTGACCAGATACAATATCGCCAATGGCATAATAACCTTTAACAGAGGTGTTGTAGTACTCGTCAACAACCACTTTGCCTTTTTCAGTTTTGATACCTGTTTCTTCCAGGCCTATATTTTCAATATTTGCAACAACACCAGCTGCTGAAAGTACGATGTCGCATTCCAGGGTTTGCATACCAGAAGCAGTTTTAACCTGCACTTTACATCCGGTTCCGCTGGTATCAACAGACTCAACGCTTGAAGAGGTCATGATCTCAATGCCTGATTTCTTAAAGCTGCGTAATAATTGTTTAGAGATGTCTTCGTCTTCAACCGGAACAACTGTATCCATAAATTCAACGATGGTTACTTTGGTGCCCAGCGTTGCATAGAAATAAGCAAATTCAACGCCTATTGCACCAGAACCAACAACAACCATAGATTTAGGCTGCTCCGGCAACACCATTGCCTGTCTGTATCCGATTACTTTTTTGCCGTCTTGTTTCAGGTTAGGTAATTCTCTCGACCTGCCGCCTGTAGCAACTATAATATTTGTAGCTGTGTAATCTTTTTGAGTACCATCAGCCGCCTTAACTTCAACTTTGTTTCCGGGTTTAACTTTACCGGAACCCATGATCACGTCAATTTTGTTCTTCTTCATTAAGAATTGAACACCTTTACTCATACCATCAGCAACACCACGGCTGCGTTTGATGACTGCTGCAAAATCAGCTTCAGCTTCTGCAGTTTTTATACCATATTCAGCAGCATGGTTGATGTATTCAAAAACCTGTGCGCTCTTCAGTAACGCTTTAGTTGGTATACAGCCCCAGTTCAGGCAGATGCCGCCTAAAGATTCGCGTTCTACAATAGCCGTTTTTAAACCTAACTGAGAAGCCCTGATAGCAGCTACGTACCCGCCAGGACCGCTGCCTATTACAATTAAATCGTAGTTCATATCTTTAAATAAAGGAATTTTAACTTAAGTAAATGCCAAAATTAAAAAAAATGTTCATTAAAAAGGATGATAATGGTTTTTGTATAGCTTTTTAAGTAACATAATTTTAGCATGTGACATATTGTAATTTTTACACTTTATGTAGAATCAGTATAAATAACTGATAAACTGAAAGTTAGATATATGTTTTTCATGTTAAATGTTGAAAAATACCTGTATTATTAATAATTATTTAACATGGAAAACCAAATTCTTGATTAAACTAATCTTTACCTTTGCGCCATACCCCTATTGGGTCTTACATAAAAAAACAAAAAAGTATGAAGAAATCTTTACTATTATCAATTGCTTTGATGCTGGTTAGTTTTGGGTTATTTGCCCAGACCATTATTAAAGGTAAAGTTGTTGATGGAGTTACTGGTGAAACGCTGCCAGGAGCATCAGTAATTTTAAAAGGTACTAAATTTGCTGTTCTAACTTCATTAGATGGTTCATTTACCTTAAAAATCAATGAAAACGGACAAGGAACCCTTGCTATCTCTTACATTGGTTTTATCACTAAAGAAGTAAGTGTATCTAAGGCAGGTGGTACTGAAAATTTAGGAACAATTGAACTGGCATCAAACTCACAGTCAATGAGTGAAGTTGTTATTTCTGCTGGTCTGGCGATTGATAGAAAAACTCCGGTTGCCGTGAGTACAATCCGCGCTGCAGATATCGAAGCCAGAGCTGGAAACAATGAATTTCCTGAATTGCTTAAAAGAACTCCTTCAACCTATGTAACTAAAGGTTCTGGTGGTTTTGGTGATTCAAGAATCAACGTTCGTGGTTTTGATACCAAAAATACTGCGGTTATGGTTAACGGTGTTCCAGTGAACGATATGGAAGGCGGAACTGTTTACTGGTCTAACTGGGCTGGTTTATCAGACGTAGCCAATTCAATCCAGGTACAAAGAGGTCTTGGTGCTTCTAAGCTTTCTACAGGTTCTGTTGGTGGTACCATTAACATTGTAACCAAACCTACGGAAATTGAAAAAGGCGGTTCATTTAAACAAGTTTTAGGTAACGATGGATATTTCAAAAATGTATTGAGCTACTCAACTGGTAAAATGGCTAACGGCCTTGCTTTTTCATTCTTAGGTTCACGTACGGTTGGTAATGGTTATATTGACGGAACTGAATTTGAAGGATGGAACTACTTCCTTGCTGCAGGTTACCAGATTAACGATAAACATACCTTAACATTCTCTGCTACCGGTGCTCCTCAATGGCATCACCAAAATAGCAATACTACTCCTTACCAAAGTTATTATGGTAACCCTTTAAACAAAGGTGTAACACCAAGAGGCGAAAAATATAATGCCAACTGGGGAACTTTAGGTGGTGAAGAGTATAACATGTCTAAAAATTACTACCACAAACCGGTAATCAATTTAAACCATTACTGGAAATTAAATGATAAAACCAATATCAACTCTGTAGTTTATGCTTCATTTGGTAGAGGTGGTGGTACAGGTGCTAACGGTGGTATTGGTACAAGAAACGTATATACACTTCCAAGAACTGCTGATAGTTTGATCCGTTATGACGACATCAGAAAATATAATGCTGGTGGTGTGGTTACAGATTTTGCTTCAGGTGTGGCTAAAGCTCCGGAAGCAACAGGCCCATATGCTGGCCAGTATGTAAATGCTTCAGGTACTTCTACTGGTATTACCCGAAGATCTTCTGTAAACAGTCACAACTGGTTCGGTGCAATTGTAAACCTTACCCACAAATTAACTGACAACTTTACATTAAGCGGTGGTTTAGACTGGAGATATTATAAAGGTTTACACTACAGATCTGTTGATGATTTGTTAGGTGCAAGTGCTTACAGAGATACCAACAACGATTTTGAAAACCCAAGCTTTGCCGTGACTGATGAAGATCATCTTGATTACGATTACAATGGTTATGTAAATCAAATCGGTGGGTATGTATCTGCGGAATATTCAGATGATATCATTGATGCTTTCGTGTCGGGAACATTGAACAATACAGGTTACAGCCGTGAAACCATGTTCTTTAATGGCAGCAATGGAACACAGAAATCTAAAACCTACAATTATGGTGCATATTCTACCAAAGGTGGTATCAACGTTAAGGTAACTGAAAACCACAATTTCTTTGGTAATGCAGGTTATTTCACCAGAGCTCCATTCTATGATACTGTATTCCCGAACAGAAATGGTGCAACCAGAGCTGTAGAGAATTCAACTTCTTCAAATGAGAAGATCCTTGGTTTTGAGTTGGGTTACGGTTTAAGAACTGCATTTGTAAATGCAAGCTTAAATGTTTACCGCACTGAATGGAACGACAGATCATACCGCAGAGCGATTACTTTGCCTGATGCAACTCCAGGTTCAGCAAACATCAATGGTATCAACGCCTTACACAAAGGTATCGAGTTAGAAGTTTCTGCAAGACCAACAAGCAACCTTGAGTTAACTGCAATGGTTTCAGTTGGTGACTGGAAATACAAAAATGATGTAAATGCGACTTCATACAATGATGACGGTACTATCTTAGCTGAAACTAAATTATATCTTAAAGATGTAAAAATTGGTGATGCTGCACAAACTACAGCTAACTTTGGTGCTTCTTACCAGGTTGTTAAAGGTTTAAGAATCCGTGCTGATTATTTTATGGCTGATGATCTTTACGCAAGTTTCTTGCCTGAGAACAGAAGTACTGCTCCGGCAGCAGGAGAGCCAAACCGTCAGGCCTGGAAACTTCCTTCTTACCAGTTGTTAGATGGTGGCTTATCTTATAATTTTAAACTACAAGGTCTTTCAACTACCATTAGTTTAGGTGTAGATAATATCTTAAATAAATCTTACATCTCTGAAGCTTATACTGACGTATTATACAACACATCAGTATTTAATGCAACTACTAATCCTCTTGGTAACGGCCCGTATGACTTTGTTATCCCTGGAACTAAAAATGCTTCAGGAACAAGAAATAACGTAAGTATAGGATTTGGAAGAACCTGGAATGCAGGTTTGTCAATCAAATTCTAATCTAAATATTGCTAAACAGAAAGGCCTTCCGGAATATTCCGGAAGGCCTTTCTGTTTTACCGGTACATTCTAAAGACTAACTAATAACCTTCTTTGTTAAATGCTAACGGTTCTCAAAAACCAGCATTGAAAGCCCGTTTAGATTAGCGTCAAAGTGCGGCAAATGTGATTTGCTGATCCCGGGTTAATCATTAACTTTACCGCCCTAACTAATTTATACTTTATGAGAAAACAACTGTATCTGATGATATTCGTTCTGATATTGTCATTTGCCAATACGGTAAAAGCAGACGAGGGCATGTGGATCCCAATGCTGATTGGAAAAAACTATGAACAGATGAAAAAGCAGGGATTTAAATTAACTGCGCAAGATCTGTACAATGCCAATGGTTCAAGCCTTAAAGATGCTATTGTTCATTTTGGTGGCTTTTGTACTGGTGAGATCGTTTCAGACAAAGGACTGATCTTTACCAATCACCACTGTGGTTATGATGCAATCGCATCAAACTCAACACCTCAAAATAACATTCTTGATAACGGTTTTTATGCTAAGAGCTATGCCGAAGAAAAACCGATTGGTGGTCTTTTTGTTCGCTTTCTGCAGCGGATGGAAGATGTGACTGCTCAGGTTAATACCGCTACAAAAGGATTAACAGGAGCGGAGAAATCATCAAAAATGCTGGAGATTTTTAATACCCTCTCTAAGGCAGCGGTAAAAGCACCAAACATTGAAGCCAATGTTAAAGATTTCTATAAATCCAATCAATTCATCCTATTTGTTTATGAACGTTTTGATGATGTACGTCTGGTTGGCGCACCGCCACAAAACATTGGTAAATTTGGTGGTGACACCGATAACTGGGAATGGCCCCGCCAAACCGGAGATTTCTCAGTATTCAGGGTATATGCTTCGAAAGGCAATCAATCTGCAAAATATGCAGTAGATAATATGCCGTATAAACCTAAAAAATTCCTGCCGGTATCTTTGAAAGGAGTTAAAAATGGCGACTTCTCTATGGTTTATGGTTATCCTGGCCGTACAGACCGTTATCTGACTTCTTATGGAGTAGACTTAGCAACAGACAAAGTTAGTCCGACAATTGTAAAGCTGCGCGACATTCGTTTAAAGGCATGGAAAACAGAAATGGATAAAAGCGTAGACACGCGTTTAAAGCTTTCTTCTCAATATGCAAATATTGCCAATTACTGGAAATATTACATCGGACAAACTGAACAGTTAAAGCGCTTAAAAGTAGCCGATTCTAAACGGACTGAAGAAAGAGCATTTACGGAATGGGCAGCCCAAAAGTCAGAATTTGCCGGTTTAATGGAACAGTATGCTGACATTTATAAAAGCATTGATCCAATCTCTGTTCAGCGTACTTATATTAATGAAGGTTTCTTAGCCTCAGGATGGGTGCCTAACGCCATTTCATTAGGTCGTGCCTATTCGGCAGTAGCGCAGAAAAAGGGAGATGAAGCGTTTGCAGCGCAGGTAAAAACAAGTGTGAACGAAGCGGCAGCTACTTATGAAGAAACCTATGTTGAAGCTGCAGATAAGAAGATCTTTGCCCAGATACTTGCATCTTTCTATAAAGATATACCGGTAAAATCACAGCCAATGTTCTTTGCTGCTATTGCTGAAAAATATTGGACTGGTAACCCGGAAACTACGTTTCAAAAGTACGCAGATTACTTATGGGAAAACAGCAACCTGATCAAGCCTGAAAAGTTAAAGGCATTCCTGGCTTCAAAAGCGACGCTGGAAGATCTTAAAAAAGATCCTGGTTATCAATACGCAGTCAATCTTCTGCCAGCTGATTATATTAAAACGAATTTCGGATCTTTGGTCGCAGATTTTGAAAACAAAAAAGCAGAACTGGATCATCTTTACCTGAAAGCTACACTGGAGCGTAATCCGGGTAAATTAATGTATCCTGATGCCAACTCTACCATGCGGTTGAGCTATGGAAATGTTCAGGATTATTCACCAAAGGACGGAATTACCTATAATATAACAACAACCATTGATGGTGCAATGCAGAAATACATACCCGGAGATGGCGAATTTGATTTACCTGCAAACCTGATCGAAAATTATAACAAAAGGAACTTCGGACAATATGGCAACGACGGAACCTTAACCGTTGGTTTTATCTCTAACAACGATATCACAGGAGGTAACTCAGGATCGCCGGTAATCAATGGTAACGGAGAACTGATCGGATTGGCCTTTGACGGTAACTGGGAAGCCATGAGCGGTGATATTGCGTTCGACAAGAAATTCAAAAGAACCATAAGTGTCGATATCCGTTATGTGTTGTGGTGTATCGATGTGCTTGGAGGAGCCAAAAACATCATCGATGAACTGGATCTTAGAAAAAATACCCCAGCTGCTAAGACAGCAGTGAAGAAAAAATAAGCGCATACAAATGTAATTTAAGCGCTGCATCAATCTATTTGGTGCAGCGCTTTTTTATTGGGAATTTTCATTGGAGATAGTGCCTTGATTTGCTATAAGGATTTAGTAACTTTAAATTTTATAATTTAATTACTATGCTGATCCTTAAAAATCTTCTGCCCACTAAATTTATTGCTGCCTTATCCGTGTCTGTATTATTGATGCATGGCGTAACGGCCCAGGTAAATCCATATGAGGGAACTGGTAATTTAAAGTACGTAGATCCATCCATTGGTAACGTTGGCCAGCTGCTGGAACCAACACGGCCAACCGTGCAGCTGCCAAATCAAATGATCCGGATGTTTCCACAGCGTACAGATCATATGGACGATCAAATCTCCAGTTTTCCGTTAACTGTAGTATCTCACCGTCAGGGTCAGGTATTTGCCATTAAACCAACGGTGCGTGCTTATGAAAATGAAGAGTGGAGAAAGAAAATGACCTATGATCATGATCTCGAAATTAAAAGACCCTGGTATTACTCAGCTTATCTGATTGACGATGACATCAAAGTAGAATTTACACCAGGTAAAAAAACAGGTCTTTACCGGTTTGAATTTCCGGCTAATAGTGCTAAAAACTTGTTGTTTAATGTGTATAATGCTGGAGATAATGAGTTTAAATTTATTTCAGATCGCGAAATTACAGGCATAGAGATCTATACCGGTATCAAAGTGTACATGTATGGAATTTTTAATGCCGGAGCTACTGTGGGAACAATAAAGAGCAGCAAGATATCTGCAGACCGTGCAGTAAGCGGAAGGGAATTAAAAGCCTGGGTAAGCTTTCCACAGACGGCACCCAGAGTTATAGAATTTAAATACGCCATATCATATATCAGTGCTGAGCAGGCAAAAAAGAACTTTGATAACGAACAAAGTTCTTCTGATTTCGACCAGCAAGTTAAAAAAGGAGAAGAAGCCTGGTCTAAAGTGATCAATCAAATTAAATCTACCGGAGGCACAGAGGCTCAAAAAAGATCTTTTTATACTGCATTATATCGCTGCTATGAACGAATGGTGGATATCACAGAAGATGGCAGCTATTATAGCGGATATGATAAACAGATCCATAAAACCACACGTCCATTCTATGTAGACGATTGGGTTTGGGATACGTACCTGGCACACCATCCATTGAGAACGATCCTGAATCCGGATCAGGAGGGGGATATGCTCAATTCTTATGTAAACATGTATCAGCAAAGCGGATGGGTACCTACCTTTCCGGTTATCTATGGTGATCATGCCTGTATGAATGGCTTTCACTCCACCATTACATTTCTAGATGCCTATCGTAAAGGAATCCGTAATTATGATATACAGATAGCTTATGAGGGGATGGCTAAAAATGCAACCCAGGCAACGATGGCGCCATGGAAAAATGGTCCTAAAGGTCCGCTGGAAGATTTCTACTACGCTAAAGGGTTTTATCCTGCATTAAAACCTGGAGAGAAAGAAACGGATCCGGGTGTACACAGCTGGGAAAAACGCCAGGCAGTAGCCATTACGCTTGGGCACAGTTATGACGACTGGGCACTTGCCCAGTTCGCTAAAGACCTGAATAAAGAACCAGACTATACCAAATTCATTGCCAGAAGCAATAATTACAAAAATCTATGGGATGATAAGGCTCAGATGTTCCTGCCTAAAGACAGTGCAGGAAACTGGATTAAAATAGATCCTAAGTTTGACGGGGGAATGGGTGGTCGTGATTATTACGATGAAAATAACGGCTGGACATACCTTTGGCAGGTACAGCACGATGTGAAAGGATTAATAGGTTTATTTGGAAGCAATGCAAGCTTTGAAGCCAAGCTGGATCAGCTTTTCCGTGAACCACTTGGACGCAGTAAATATGAGAATCAGGCTAAATTTCCGGATGCAACAGGTATGGTTGGACAGTTTTCAATGGGCAATGAACCCAGTTTCCATATTCCTTACCTGTATAATTATACCTCATCACCATGGAAAACACAGAAGAAGATCCGGTTCCTGTTAGATACCTGGTTTAAAGACAACATTTTTGGAATTCCGGGTGATGAAGATGGTGGCGGTATGTCTGCCTTTGTAGTTTTCTCTTCCATGGGATTTTATCCGGTTACGCCAGGCACTCCTATATATACCATAGGGAGTCCTTTATTTGAAAAAGTAAGTATTGATCTGCCTAATGGCAAGCAGTTCCAATTGATTGCCAATAATTGTTCAGTAATCAACAAATACATCCAAAGTGCAAAATTCAATGGAAAAGTGTTGAATACACCCTTTTTTACACATGAACAGTTGGTAGCGGGAGGAAAGCTTGAACTTGAGATGGGTTCAAAACCAAATAAAAGCTGGGGAATTGATCCGCGTCAATAATAAATTAAGTTAGCAATAGGAATAATGATGCTAAGCAGAAACCTGTTTAGCATCTAATAGTTCTTCATGCATCACTAAATAACTTAAGGCAGCTTTTACAACCTCATTTAGGTTTGTTCCTTTTTTTTGGGCAAGTAATGCAGAATCGTAGTGCAATTTCTCGGGTACTCTAACGTTAAATGAACCTTTATAAAGTTTATCTGGTTTTTTACCCAGTTCTGCGCAGGTAGTTAGATAATCTGTAATTGACTCCTTAAAGGCCATCTCTAATTCATCAACTGAAACACCTTCGAAGGTTACCAAATCATTTATTCCGTGTATTTTTCCAAAAAATACACGATCATCAGCGCTGTACTCCACGGAACCGATGTATCCTTTATACTCAAAATAGTTTTTCATAATGTATTAGTTTTAGTTGGATTAAATCTATTTGATATTTCTTTAAAATAACGCTGGGATGTGGATGATGTAAACATATCACATCATCAGATTGGTTTACGAATTTTCTCCTTGATCCACCTGTTTTACTATTTCTGATTTCATAGAACCCATAATGATTTAATACTTTTATGGCTTCATGCCAGGAAAGATCTTTAGGATTTGAATAAAATTTTAGCAATACTTTTTTCGATCTTGCTCATACAAATGTATATAAATTATCCGTAACTAAAAATTAGTTACATGAATAATATAGGTGTTAGCTATATTATATGGTGAACTTATATATAAAATGTAATCCACTGGTTAAAATGGTCATTAAAATAGCCTCCCAGTATGCAGATAATTTTTGGGATAAATTTAGTGTTTGGGAAGGGCCTGGTGTTCTTTCCGATTCTTCATCGGAATTAATGCTGCCCTAGAGCAAATCACTGGATTTATCACTTAATAAACGAATTCTCCTTTTTCGCTCAATATCGTTACCTGTTTATGGGCATAACTTTCTACGCGTCCAATGATCTGCGCATCGATATTAAAACTTTTAGAAATGGCAATGATATCTTCAGCGATCTCTGCAGGTATGTAAAGCTCCATACGATGACCCATATTGAATACCTTGTACATTTCCTTCCAATCTGTACCAGATTGCTCCTGAATTAGCTTAAATAGCGGAGGAATAGGGAATAAATTATCCTTAATAATGTGAACGTTATCATTTACAAAGTGAAGCACTTTAGTTTGTGCACCACCACTGCAATGTACAATACCATTAATTTGATCTCTATGGCTTTCCAGGATCTTTTTAATTACCGGAGCATAGGTACGGGTAGGGGATAGCACGAGTTTACCAGCAGTAATTTGTGTATTTTCATCAACCTGAACAAGATCAGTTAATTTTTTAGCACCAGAAAATACAAGATCGAACGGAACGGCAGGATCAAAACTTTCCGGATAGGCATTGGCAACAGATTTGTCAAAAACATCATGCCTGGCTGAGGTAAGGCCATTAGAACCCATACCACCATTGTATTCCGTTTCATAACTGGCCTGGCCATAGGAAGAAAGACCAACGATAACATCACCGGCCTGAATCTGATCATTGCTGATCACTTTATCACGTTCCATACGACAGGTAACGGTAGAATCTACGATGATGGTACGCACAAGGTCGCCCACATCGGCAGTTTCGCCACCGGTAGAGTAGATGGAAATGCCCTGATCTCTAAGTTCGGCCAGAATTTCTTCGGTGCCGTTGATGATGGCGGCAATTACTTCACCAGGAATTAAGTTTTTGTTTCTGCCAATAGTAGAGGATAGTAAGATGTTGTCTGTAGCACCAACGCAGATAAGGTCGTCAATGTTCATAATGATGGCATCCTGGGCAATACCTTTCCAAACGGAAATATCGCCGGTTTCTTTCCAATATACATAAGCAAGGGATGATTTTGTACCGGCACCATCAGCGTGCATGATGTTGCAGAAAGCGTCGTCATTACCTAAAATATCCGGGATGATCTTACAGAAAGCCTGTGGAAAAATACCTTTGTCTATGTTCTTGATGGCTTGATGCACATCTTCTTTAGAGGCAGAAACGCCACGCTGATTGTACCTGTTATCACTCATGTGCTGCAAAGATAACGAAACACCCGAATGTTAAAGAAACAAAGTATAATATCTCAAAAAAATAACCCCTGCTAGCTAAAGCAGAGGTTATTACATCAATAAATGGTTGGTTATTTAGGTTGGTTTATTTTAAAAACAATAATTCTCTGAACTTAGGCAGAGGCCAAACACTGTCATCAACAATTTGCTCTAATTTATCAGCATGGTAGCGGATGGTATCAAAGTAAGATTTTACTTTTTCATCGTAACCAATTGCCTTTTCGCGTGTGTCTTCAATACCATTAGTTACTTTACGTTGTTCAAGCATGGCATCGATGCTGGTTTTAACCACACTTAAATGCTCAGATATTTTGTTGATGATAGATAGCGGAGTTTCTAAAGCATCTTTACCTAAGCCAAGATCTTTAAGGCCCTGAGCATTTTCGATCAATGAATTTTGATAAGAAATAGCTGCAGGAATGATCATGCTATGTGTAATATCGCCCATTACTCTGGCTTCGATCTGAAGTTTTTTGTAATAGTTTTCTAACAGGATCTCATGACGGGCATGAAGTTCGCGTTTGCTGAAGATATTGGTTTTAGTGAATAACTCAGTAGATTTTTCGCTAACATAAGCATCTAAAGCAAGAGGAGTAGTTTTGATGTTTGCTAAGCCGCGTTTTTCAGCTTCATCAGCCCATTCCTGGCTATAACCATTTCCTTCAAAACGGATGTCTTTAGATTCTTTGATGTATTTTTTGATCACAGTTAATAGCGCGATATCTTTTTTCTCGCCTTTTTTGATCAGTTTATCAACGTCAACTTTAAATTTAACCAACTGATCAGCTACGATTGCATTTAGAACAGTCATAGGGGCAGAAGAGTTGGCAGAAGAACCAACAGCTCTCAACTCAAATTTATTACCGGTAAAGGCAAAAGGAGAAGTACGGTTACGGTCTGTGTTATCTAATAAGATTTGTGGAATTTTAGGGATACCTAACCACAGCGCATTATCTTCTTTAATTTTTTTGCTGATGCGTGAGTGCTCGATCTCGTCTAACACCTCGTTCAACTGCTGACCAAGGAAAATAGAGATAATTGCAGGAGGAGCTTCGTTGGCACCTAAACGGTGATCGTTGCTTACAGAAGCAATAGATGCTCTCAATAGATCTGCATGCTCATGAACGGCTTTAACTGTGTTCACAAAGAACGCTAAGAACATTAAGTTGTTTTTAGGCGTTTTTCCAGGAGCCAATAGGTTTTTACCCGTGTCTGTAATTAACGACCAGTTGTTATGTTTACCAGAACCGTTGATACCGGCATAAGGTTTCTCATGCAGTAATACTTTAAATTTATGTCTTAAAGCAACTTTCTCCATCAAATCCATTAACAATTGGTTATGGTCAATAGCCAGGTTGATTTCTTCATAAATAGGAGCACATTCAAATTGCATAGGAGCAACCTCGTTGTGTCTTGTTTTCAAAGGAATGCCTAATTTAAGTGCTTCGTTCTCGAAATCTACCATAAATGTGAACACACGTTCAGGAATAGAACCGAAATAATGATCTTCTAATTGTTGTCCTTTTGCAGACATGTGTCCGAATAAGGTACGGCCAGTGGATACCAGATCCGGACGTGCATTATAAAGGGCAAGATCCACTAAGAAATATTCTTGTTCAATACCTAGAGAAGCATTTACTTTAGTGATGCTTTTATCAAAATACTGACAAACATCAACAGCAGCTTTATCCATCGCATTTAATGCTTTTAATAAAGGAGCTTTATAATCTAAGGCTTCGCCTGTGTAAGATACAAATACAGTTGGGATACAAAGGGTTTTACCAGCTTTGCTCTCCATGATGAATGCAGGAGAAGAAGGATCCCATGCCGTATATCCGCGGGCTTCAAAAGTATTACGGATTCCGCCATTAGGGAAACTTGAAGCATCTGGTTCTTGTTGAACTAAAGCACTACCAGCAAATTTTTCAATTGCACCATCGCTGCTCGGCTCAAAGAATGAATCGTGTTTTTCAGCAGTTGTACCTGTTAAAGGCTGGAACCAGTGTGTATAATGAGTGGCACCTTTACCCATTGCCCAGCTTTTCATAGCGGTTGCAATGTGGTTGGCATCTTCATGGTTAATCAATATACTCTGATCAATGGCTGAAACAAGTTTCTCATAAACCTCTTTTGATAAGAAATCTTTCATTTTTCTCTTATCGAAAACGTTAACGCCAAAAAACTCAGAAATCTTAGTCGAAGGAGACTTAACCTCTGGTGAAACTCTTGTTTGCGCCTCTTTTAATGCAATTGTTCTTAAGCTTTTCATTTATTTGTTTAAAATTTTATCAAAAATAAAGTTTTTATTTCAGTTTTTCTATTGAATTATTTGTAAAAATACGAATGTAGATAAATAATCAAAGTTATTTCATGTTTTTTTAGTTAAAAAACTAATACGGAACGTATTGCAATGGTTTTAAAGTGCTTTAGTGCCGTTCTCAGGCCGGTCCATATCTTTTATTAATCGATATGTAATATAACCGATCAGTGCAATTAGAATCAGTATTGCAGCCCATATCCAGGCCTTGCTTGTGAATAGAAAATCCTGCCTGTATGTGTTGATATTAATGCTTTTGAATTCTTTAAGATGAACTATCGGGAGCTTTGTCCGAATGCTGTCCCTAAAGTAGTCAATATCATAAACAGCCGCGCCGTTGTCTTTGCTGCCAATTTTAAATACATATTCTTTATCCCTCTCAAAAAAGGCAGTTAGATAACGTTGTTGCTGGTAAAAGTTTATGCTTAGAATTTCTAAGGGGCTACTATCCTCATTGTCAATACGCAGGTACATATCTTTGAACCTTATGCCATCTTCAATTTTGAAACAAGGCTCTTCTATTGATGAAATTGTGTAATACTCAATATTGGTATACCGGGTTCTTTTTCTGCTGTTTTTAACGGGAAGGTTCGGTTTAGATAGATATACAGGCCTTCTGTAAAAGCCATTGTTTTTTATACCTATTTCAAACTGATCGATTACATAATACGCATCGAAGGCAATGTGTATAACCGTCTGTTTTTCGTGCTGTTTGATGCCGACCTTAAAATGTGTTTTAGAAATCTCATTTGAATTCGAATATATGGTTCGTATAAGATGTGCAATTTCTTGATTTTTGGTGTATACACGCATATCTTCCAGATTTTCCATCTGTGTTTTTGCAAGGATCTCCGGGCTTAATTCAAGATTGTAATAACCATTAGAGGCTATCTTTTCAATACCTGCCTCCCAGTTAAATTGCTGGGCCCTGACTTCATGGCAAACACAAATAAACAAAGCACAAATAAAAAACTTTAGACTATTCAGCTGCATGATCCTCATCTTTCTGGTGTGTATTTATTTCAACGTCAGCCGACTGACCGGTTAAAAGCAAACGCTTTAAACGCTGGTACATAAAGGAAATAACAAGCAGCAGAATTCCTAAAGAAATAAAAGCCGCTATTTTTCCGCCTTCAGATATGCCCCTTAAGTCGAACACAAACAATTTAATTAATGTAATGGCTAAAAGAGAAATTGACATTACCCGAATCTCCCTTGATTTCCATTTCATTCCCAGATAGATGCATAATAATGCAAAGCAGCCCCAAAGAATAGGGTATCCTGTCTTGTGACTAATCACCAAAATATCATAAGTGCTTTTTTCACTCCCATATTGAGAGATCATCAACAAATGATCCAACTCAGAACTCGCAATGACCAGGATAATAAAGATCGCAAATATTTGGAATGCCCGCAGCAACATTAATTCTTTAAATCCGGCTATCATTTTATATAATTTAAACAGCGTAATTCCGCATAGAATAACCATTAGATAATGAAATAAATAATTGGAGAGGCTGCCTTGATCCTTTAAATAAGCATTTCTTAAAAAGATGGTTTCTGTATTGTAAATAAAAAGATAGCCCAATAAAGAAATAGCAGCTAAACCTGAGATTATGCCGTTAAATTGTTTATTATTAAGCTTATAGACAGGGGTAAATAAAATGTATATGAACAGGTAATTATAGCTTGCCAGGCTAAGAACCCTAATTTCAGGAAAATAAATATAGGCCTGGAAATTGAGTTCTAAAAAGATCACTATATAGCCAATAACAATTGCCGAAATACCGAGGATTAGCCTGGATGTACTGATCTCTTTAAAAAGAACCGATCTTATCTCTGACCTAAGTAACCTGGAGTATAAGCAAATACAGATTAAACTAACCGTACCGGTAATAAAACCACGATTTAAGATCGGTCGGAGAACAATGTCCTTGATAGCCGAAGAATAATAAACTTGCTCCCAATCCATAATGAGGCTGCCTGTCATCAATATCAATACCAATACGGACGTTTGACGGATCAGCAGAATTCCCGATTTTTGGGATAACCATAAGAGTAATACACATTCAGCAGCCCAGAATAAGGTGATCTGGTTTCCCTCCAGTTGCACAGGCCCGGCTAAGCTAATGAACGTGAGTACAAGCCCGATCAATAGATAGATCAGGTTCCTGTCTACCTTTTTATTCATATACAAACCATAAGCAAAACCAAAGTTTACCAGGCCTAGTAAAGCGGTAAACAGACCTTTAAATGCTCCATTTCCTAAGTTTTCAAGGATCAGCATTCCTGCAGTATAAAAAAGAAAAGTATTGCTCATCAGTATCCCTATTTCCAATGTCTTGAAAGCAGTTTTTTCTTTAATGTTATTGATTACATTCATCAGCAGAAACACAAGATAAAATAGAGCTGCAAAGATAAGTAATCCTAAATAGGTACCTGGATCAGCCTTTGACATAAGCGTTCGTCCAAGGTAACTACCAAATAGTAGGATGGTAAGCACATAGCATACGATATTAATTATTGACCACTTTTTAAAATATGCCAATACCAGCATACCCAGATTTAGGATCAGGATATAACTAAACAGTATGATGTAATTTCCCTCTCCGGTACTAATCATAAACGGAGCACAAAAACCACCCAGCATTCCAAATAAAGCCAATTCCTTCCGGTCATAACTTACAGACAATAAAACGGTAAAGGCAGTAATTAATATAGTGAGTATAAAGGCAATAGTTTGGCTAAATAATTGGTATTGCTGAAATGCAATGGTCACTGTAAAATATAAAATAGCCACGCCACCCCCAACAAGGACTGAACTAAATGTTACGAATGATTTTCTCATGCGATGAGCCAAACCAATTAATGCTGCTCCACAAATGAACCCGATAGAAACCCTGCCAATCTCATTAATCCATTCTTTATCTATAGCAAACTTAAGGAAGAATCCCATGCCTAATACCAGGATCACAATTCCGATCTTATTGAACAGGTTTTCACCAATGAATTTTTCCAAATCTGGATTGCGTTCGCGGAAGGACGGTTTTTTAGGAGCTTCTATGTATGGGATATTCGGGCGGTTTGGTACTGCTGAAGCCGCCGTAACTGCGGGAGATCTAACAGCAACATCAGGTTTAATTTCTTCTTTAGCAGGTACAGCATCCTGAACAGGTGTACGATTGTCTGGTGCTGCATCAATGTAAGATGTAAGGTGAGCAGGTTTTAAAACCGAATTAGGGTCAACAACAGGTTCAGTATCTTTCTTAACCTCTGTAACTTTCGAGACAGGATTTTCTTTTAAAGCTAGTTTTTCAATTTTAGCCTGCAACTGGGCAATCTGGTTAGATATCCGGTCATTTTGTAAACTGAAAAAGTCAACCTTTTGATTTATGGTACCATTAAAACGGAATAGCATTAATAGAAGGACAAGAAGTAGAATAAATATTAATGTTTCTAAGAGCATAATCAGAAGATTGGTGAAGGGCTAATATAGTAAAAATAGAAGAACGCAAATTTATTTAACAATGTCATTATGGAATCCCGCTTCATTCTGCATCTTCTAATTGAACTAATACTTAAAACCATGCTAAACATTTCATCAAACCTGTACAACGCTGAGTGGCTCAAACTTGTATTCAAAGGCAGAAATCAGTCTTACGGTGCTTATGTGCTTAGAGCAGAAGCCGCCGGAACCACCATGCGGGCATTATTTATTGCTGCTCCACTTTTTGTCCTGCTCTTTGCAGGTCCAATGATCTATAAATTTATTAAACCCGAGGTTATTTTAAAAGTTGAAGCAGACAGAGTAGTAAAAGTAATAGATATACCTCCTGTCCCCCCGGTTGAAAAGCCGAAGGTAGAAGAAAAGATAGAGCCGGCACCCAAAGTGGAAAATGTAAAAACGGTAGCACTGCCATCACGGCCGGTACCCGTTGAGGATGCAGCAATAGTGGATCCACCGACATTAAAAGAGGTAGAAAATGCGGCAATTGGTCCGGTAACACAAGCTGGTGTAGAAACCAATTTGGCCACCGTATCAGAAGGAGGCAATGGCACAGGTGTAGGAACAGGCAATGGTACAGGTGATGGCGCAGTGGCAGACAACTCAATTCATGAAATTACCGATATACAAGCTTATCCTGAATTTGAAGGAGGACCGAAAGCCTGGAGTAAATTCATACTTAAAAACCTGAGATACCCATACATGGCACAGGAACAAGGAATTCAGGGAAAGGTTTTTATCAGCTTCGTGGTTGAGAAAGACGGATCTGTTTCTAATGTAACCATTACCCGTGGAATCGGGGCAGGGTGTGATGAAGAAGCCGCACGTGTGATTAAAAAATCACCAAAATGGAAACCAGGTAAACAAAATAATCAAAATGTCCGCGTACGTTTCAATATGCCGCTTTCATTTAATTTAACTCAATAACACCCCCTATTCGTATGCTCTTATGAATCCTAAAGGGGTTGTGACTCGTCGCAATCCCTTTTTTATGCATTTATTTTTTATTAGCAATTATTCCTTTATCCATTCTTATGAATCTTTGATGAGTTTATTATTCATTAAAATTGTTTTTTATGTGTTCATTTTCAATAACTTAATTCGATTTGACAAAAGGATGATGTAAGAAATTAAACTTAGTTCTACATTTGCTTAACGGTGTTAGATTATTTACACCTGTCATAATTATATTATGGGAAGTAAAGAACGTATAGCAAGATTAAAAGAAGAAACCAGAATCAACATTCTGGATGCTTCACTTGATATTGTCAAAGACGAAGGATGGCAGTCGCTAAGCATGCGTAAAATTGCCGATAAGATTGAATATACCGCTCCAATTATCTATGAGTATTTTGCAAATAAAGAGGGAATTCTTTTAGAACTTACCCGAAAGGGATACATTCTTTTAACGGCTTCGGTTAGAAAGGCCATGAACGGTTTATCAGAACCTGCAGCACAGCTGGAAGCCATGTGGATTGCCTACTGGGACTTTGCATTTGAAAACAGGGAACTGTACCAGCTGATGTTTGGTGTAGATATGAACTGCTGCGAGTTGAAGAAAATTATGCCGGAAGCAGAAGTATCTAATCAACTGTATTTCGAAATAATTAAAGAAGTAATGGAAGATGAAGATCCTCCGGAAGACCTCATCTGCCGTAAATACTATACCTTTTGGTCAGTAATACACGGGCTCATTTCCATCAATATGGTAAACAAAGGAAGGGGAATGGAAATGAACGAACAGATCTTAAAGGATGCCATCAAAGGAATTATTAAATACATCAATGATTAATCAATATAAGACTCCGGATATTCCGAAAATAAGCAAAGCTTTTAATTAAGCTTTTTTTTAAACGATTTACTTAACGCTGTTAAATGACTTAAATGCGTTACCAATACTACAAATAACAAAGTACCTAATCACAAATCAATTTTATATATCATGAATTATATCTCCTCTTACACCCAATCACTTAACGCTGTTAAATGGTCTAATCGTGTTGCTATATCAGCAGCGCTTGTTTTTGCACTATTTCTTTACGGATGCTCCAATGATAAACTTCAGGTAAGCGCACCTGTTGTACAAACCTTGCCTGTTATCTCTGTAAACAATAGCTCCGAAATTACATTTCTTGAATATCCTGCATCTATAGAAGGAGCAGTAGACCTTGAGATCCGTCCGCAGGTTTCAGGATCTTTAGATCAGATCTATGTTAATGAAGGCGCTCTTGTTACTAAAGGACAGTCGCTCTTTAAAATTAATGAGCTTCCATTTAAAGAAGACCTTAACAACGCCAAAGCCTTATTACAATCGGCAAATGCAGCAGCGTTAAATGCCCAGCTCGAAGTAGATAAGCTAACCCCGCTGGTAGCTAACAAGGTAGTTTCAGATTTCCAGTTAAAAAGTGCCAAAGCAGCACATCAAATGGCTATGGCCAGTGTTGAGCAAGCTAAAGCTGGCGTAGCTGCGGCAAAGATTAACCTGGGTTATACGTTAATTACTGCTCCGGTTACCGGATATGTGGGTCGCTTGCCTAAAAAACAAGGCAGCCTTGTTAGTTCTTCAGATCCTATTCCATTAACACAACTGTCTGATGCGCATGAAGTACACGTTTACTTTTCATTAGGTGAAGACGATTTCATCAGCTTCAATGAAAAATATCCTGGAAAAACAGTAGCAGAAAGGATTAAAAATATCCCGGGCGTATCGCTCTTGCTAGCAGATAATACCATTTATCCAAACCAGGGTAAAGTAGACATGATAGACGGTCAGTTTGATAAACAAACCGGATCGATCACATTGAGAGCTACGTTCGCTAACAAGGGTGCGGTTTTACGTTCCGGAAACACAGGGAAGATCAGGCTAAGCCTTACCCATCAAAATGCATTGGCGGTTCCACAAGAATCAACAATCGAAATTCAGGATAAAGTGTTTGTCTTTTCTGTAGATAAAAACAATAAAGTTACCAAACAACCCATCACCGTATTGGGTGCCAGCGGCACCAATTACCTGATTAAAGATGGTTTAAAATCGGGCGACCGGATCGTATTTAAAGGTATGGAAAGCCTTAAAGACGGAGATGCCATCAAACCTGAAGAAAAAAAGAATCTTACTGCAATTAACATCTCCAAATAATACTAAGAAATAATGTTTAAGAAATTCATTGAAAGGCCGGTTCTGGCCACCGTTATATCTGTTTTACTGGTTATCCTGGGGATCCTCGGACTGGTAAAATTACCCTTACAGCAATTTCCTGATATCGCCCCTCCGGCGGTACAGGTATTGGCCCTTTACCCGGGTGCAAATGCAGAAACCGTATTGCGTTCCGTAGCGCCATCGCTGGAAGAATCAATTAATGGGGTAGAAAATATGAGCTACATGAGCTCAACTGCCAGTAATGACGGTTCATTAGTCATCACGGTATATTTTAAATTGGGTACTGACCCGGATCAGGCTGCGGTAAATGTGCAGAACAGGGTAGCTCAGGCCACAAGTCAGCTCCCGGTAGAGGTAGTGCAAGCTGGTATTACCACGGCCAAACAGCAGAACAGTCTGATCATGGTGGTAGATATGTATTCTGAGGATCTTAAAAACTACGATCAAACGTTCCTTGCCAATTATGCCCAGATCAATATCATTCCCGAAATTAAACGGATTCCAGGAGTAGGACAATCCATCATTTTCGGTGGAAGTAAAGATTACTCCATGCGTGTATGGTTAAACCCTGCACAAATGGCCACCTATAAATTGACACCAAGAGAAGTTACTGCAGCCATTCAGGACAAAAGTCTGGAAGCAGCTCCCGGTAAATTTGGCGAAAGCAGTCAGGCATCCTTTGAGTATGTGATCAAATACAAAGGGAAACTGAATAAGCCGGCGGACTATGAAAATATTGCGATAAAATCTAATGCAGACGGATCTATTTTACGGTTACGCGATGTAGCACGTGTTGAATTTGGCTCATATACTTACGGTAACTTTACCCGTGTAAATGGAAAACCAGGCGTTAACATCGCAGTAATGCAGCTTGCCGGATCAAACTCAAACGAGATTCAGATCGCTATTGATAAGCTGATGCAGAAAGCATCGAAAGACTTTCCAAGAGGGGTAAAGCACCTGATCTTGTACAACACTAAAAATTCACTGGATCTGTCCATAGACCAGGTAAAGCATACGTTGATAGAAGCATTTATCCTGGTATTTATCGTGGTTTATATCTTCTTACAGGATTTTCGTTCTACGCTGATCCCTGCTATAGCAGTTCCTGTAGCCATTATTGGAACGTTCTTCTTTATGCAGTTGTTTGGTTTCTCCATCAACTTACTTACGTTATTTGCACTGGTACTCGCCATCGGTATTGTTGTCGATGATGCCATTGTCGTCGTCGAGGCGGTCCATGCAAAAATGGAACATAAGCATTTGTCGCCTAAAGCGGCAACCGTATCAGCAATGAGCGAAATTACCGGAGCTATCATTTCGATCACCCTGGTTATGTCGGCCGTGTTTTTACCAGTTGGTTTTATGGAAGGCTCAACAGGGGTATTCTACAGGCAGTTTGCATTCACGCTGGCCATTGCCATCGTCATCTCTGCAGTAAATGCATTAACGCTTAGTCCGGCTTTAACCGCCTTATTTTTAAAAGAAAACCACAGCCATGCCGAAGATCCGCAGGTTAAGAAAAGCTTTAAAGAGAAGTTCTTTATCGGATTTAATACGGGCTTTGATAAGCTAACCAACAAATACCTGGGTTCATTGCGTTTCTTAATCCGTTATAAATGGGTAAGTATCGGTGGATTAGTCCTTGTGGTCTTATTAACAGGAGTGCTGGTTAAGAGAACACCATCCGGATTTATTCCGTCAGAAGATCAGGGATTTATAGCGATCTCCTTATCTATGCCGGCAGGTGCGTCATTAGACCGTACCACCAAAGTGATGAAAGAACTGGAAAATGTTCTGGGCAGCATGGAGTCTAAAAAAACCTTAATGGGCTTATCCGGCTTTAATATTTTATCTCAGTCTGCAAGTCCATCCATGGGGGTCTCGTTTATCCTGTTAAAACCTTCTGAAGAGCGGGGTGCCATTAGGGACATTGACGGGATTATGGGTGAGGTTAGAGGCAAGCTGGCCACTATTAAAGGAGCCAACTTCTTCGTGTTTACCTTCCCAACAGTACCCGGTTTCAGTAATGTAGACGGATTGGACATGGTATTACAGGATCGTACCGGCAGCAGTCTTGATAAGTTCAGTGGTGTGAGTAATAAATTTATAGGCGAACTGATGAAGCGTCCTGAAATAGCCATGGCCTTTACGTCTTTCCGTGCAGATTATCCGCAGCTGGATCTCGAAGTAGATGATGAAAAAGCAGAGCAGCTGGGTGTAAGCGTAAAAGACGTATTACAAACTATGCAAGCCTATTTCGGTAGTGCGCAAGCCTCAGATTTTAACCGCTTTGGTAAGTATTACCGCGTAATGATCCAGGCATATAAGGCAGACCGTACCGATCCGGCATCTATGGATGGGGTATTTGTTAAAAATAAGCAAGGCGATATGGTGCCGATCAGTACCATCGTAAAGTTAAAACGCGTATATGGACCGGAAAATGTTTCCCGTTATAACCTGTTTAACTCTATTGGTATCAATGCCATTCCAAAACCGGGCTTTAGCTCTGGTGATGCCATCCGTGCTGTAGAAGAAGTGGCCTTGCAGCAATTGCCTTCTGGTTATACCTACGAATTTACAGGATTAACCAAAGAAGAGCTGTCGTCTGGCGGACAATCCGCGATCATCTTTGGATTGTGTCTGATCTTTGTGTACTTCCTGCTGTCAGCCCAATATGAAAGTTATATCTTACCGTTATCGGTAATCCTGTCTATTCCGGCAGGTATATTGGGTGTATTTGTGGCTATCGGATTAACCGGTATCGCAAATAACATCTATGTTCAGGTAGCTCTGGTGATGCTTATCGGTCTGCTCGCAAAAAATGCCATCTTAATTGTGGAGTTTGCCGTTCAGCGCAGGCGTGCAGGTAAATCATTAATTGCATCGGCAATCGAAGCTGCTAAGCTTCGTCTTCGTCCAATCATTATGACTTCCCTGGCATTTATTGTAGGGTTAATCCCGATGATGAACGCAGTGGGGCCATCGGCACAGGGAAATCACTCCATCAGTATTGGTGCTGCCGGCGGAATGATCTTTGGGGTTGTACTCGGATTGTTTATCATTCCTGTACTGTTCATCATATTCCAGTACTTGCAAGAAAAAGTTAGCAGCAAGCCTGTTGCCGTATTAAACAATGAAAATCACAATAAAGAACTTGTTCATGAAATCGCATAATTATTTATATATCCTTTTATTGATCGCGGTCGTGGCCGGCGGATGTAAGGTCTCTAAAGACCTTGCAGTGCCGCAAAATGCGACACCCGTAGTCTATAGAAATGCAGCATCAGCTGATTCAGTCAGCATTGCATCTGTGCCCGTTAAAGAATTTATTACAGAGCCGGAAATTCAGGCACTGATCGATACGGCTTTGCTTCGCAATTACGACATGCAGATCGCACTTAAAAATATAGAAGCCTCAGAGTTGTTGTTTAAACAATCCAGACTCGGTAACCTGCCAGTTCTGAACCTACAAGTAAATGCAAGCTCCAATCGTCCGTCTGATAACAGTTTAAACGGATTGAGTACCAGTCAATTTCTCGGAACAAAGCATATTGAAGATTACAATGCCAACCTGGGCTTAAGCTGGGAAGCAGATATCTGGGGTAAGATCAAAAGCCGAAAACAAGCTGCATTGGCTACATACCTGCAAACAGCAGAAGTTAAGAAAGCATTGCAGACCCGGATTATTGCCAACGTTGCACGCGGGTTTTATCAGTTGTTAATGATGGATGCCCAAATGGCAACCGCTAAGAAGAACCTTGCATTAAGCGATAGTACGCTAAGGATTATCCACATGCAGTTTGATGCTGGCCAGCTTACTTCGCTTGCCATTCAACAGGCAGAAGCACAGCAGCTGGTTGCTGCGCAGCTGATCCCACAATTGGAACAGGCCATTAATATCGAGGAAAATGCATTACGGGTATTAACCGGTAAACTTCCGTCGGCAATAGAACGTTTGGCAAGCTTGGAACGGATCAGGATCCCGGTAGGATTGTCTTCAGGATTCCCTTCAGCTATGGTAAGTCGCAGACCGGATGTAAGAACAGCAGAACTGGCCTTAAATATTGCCAATGCCAGAGTAGGTGTGGCAAAGGCAAGTATGTATCCAACGCTGACCATTACGGCTAGCGGCGGATTAAATTCACTTAAAGCAAGCAACTGGTTTAATATACCTGCATCTTTATTTGGAGTAGTTGCTGGTGGGGTAACGCAGCCTGTATTTCAGCGCAAACAATTAAAAACAGATTACGAACTGGCTAAAATAGACCGCGAAAAGACGGTGCTTGAATTCAGGCAGTCTGTATTGAATGCCGTAGCCGAAGTGTCGGATGAACTGGTTAAAATAGAAAAACTACAGCAGCAGTATGACATCTCCTTAAAAAGGGTAGGTACTTTACAGCAGGCCGTCAGAAATGCGAATCTATTGTTTAGAAACGGAATGGCAACGTACCTTGAAGTAATTACTGCGCAAAGTAATTCACTGCAAAGTGAGCTGGAACTGGCCACCATAAAAACATCGCAGTTAACGGCATCAGTAGAACTTTACCGCGCATTGGGCGGCGGAGCAAACTAATTACGGTAGTTTAACTGCAAATACTTTAAAAAATTAAGCAGCTGAAAATACGAATAAATAGAAAAGGTCCCGGCAATTTTGCCAGGACCTTTTTCATAGAATAAACTATATAAATTAACTGATTAAGCTTCTTTCTGCTCCAGCCATTTTCTGGCGTTAACAAAAGCTTCCATCCATGGAGAAACTTCGTCATTACGTCCTTGTGGATAGTTTGCCCATTGCCATTGCAGTAATGAACGCTCAATGTGCGGCATCATCACCAGGTGACGGCCAGATTCATCACACATCATTGCGGTATTGTAGTCAGAACCATTCGGACTGGCGGGATAAGTTTCATACGCATACTTTGCAATGATACGGTACTGATCTTCAGCATATGGAAGCTGGAACCTGCCCTCGCCATGTGAAACCCAAACTCCAAGCGTACTTCCGGCTAAAGAAGAAAGCATGATAGAATTGTTTTCCTGTATCGTAAGCGAGGTAAAGATACTCTCGTGTTTATGACTTTCATTGTGCAGCATCTTAGGCTTCTCAGCATGATCTGGATTGATCAGGCCAAGCTCAACAAAAAGCTGACATCCATTACAAACACCAACGGATAATGTATCCGGGCGTTTAAAAAAGTTTTCTAGTGCAATACGTGCTTTCTCGTTGTACATAAAAGCTCCGGCCCATCCTTTAGCAGAACCTAAAACATCAGAGTTGGAAAATCCGCCAACCGCACCAATAAACTGGATGTCTTCTAAGGTTTCCCTTCCCGAGATCAGGTCGGTCATGTGAACATCTTTTACATCAAAACCAGCATGGTACATCGCATTAGCAAGTTCGCGCTCAGAGTTACTGCCTTTTTCACGGATAATTGCAGCTTTAAGCCTTGGTTTAGAAGAATCAAATGCCGGTTTTTTGCCGTCAAAATGAGCAGGGAAATTGTATTTAAGAACGTGGTTCTTATAATTGTCAAAACGTTCTTTGGCTTTAACTGGTCCGCTTTGTTTTTGATCAAGCAGGTAAGAAGTTTTAAACCAAACATCACGTAGATGATCAATGTCAAAGTTCAATGAATCTGAAGCATTTTTAAGCTGCAGGGTAGCCGTAGCAGAAACTTCACCTATCTTAAAATAGGCAACACCATTTGCAGAAAGAATCTCTTCAACACCATTAGCAGCCTGGAAAACGATTCCAATATTTTCAGAGAACAGTAGTTTAATACTGTCAGCCTCACCAAGTGCAGTAAGATCAATAGCAGCACCAAGATCACGGTCGGCAAAGCAAAGTTCCAATAGGGTTGTAATTAAACCACCACTACCAATATCGTGTCCGGCCTGGATCTTTCCATCACGGATCAGCTGCTGAATGGTATTAAAAGCATTTTTAAGCTGTGCGGCATCTTTAACATCAGGAGTTTCTGTACCAATACGGTTCAGGATCTGTCCAAAAGAAGAACCACCCAATTTATAAGCATCGTTAGAAAGGTTGATGTAATAGATAGCACCGCCATCCTTAACCAATACTGGCTCAACAACCTTGCGGATGTCGTCGCAGTTACCGGCAGCAGAAATAATTACAGTACCAGGTGCAATCACCTCATCGTCCTTATATTTCTGTTTCATCGATAAAGAATCTTTACCGGTAGGGATATTGATGCCCAGGCTAATGGCAAAGTCAGAACATGCTTTAACTGCTTCATACAAGCGGGCATCTTCACCTTCATTTTTACAGGCCCACATCCAGTTTGCAGAAAGAGAAACACTTTTAAGGCCGTCCTTTAACGGAGCCCATACTATATTAGAAAGAGATTCAGCAATCGCATTGCGGCTACCGGCAGCGGCATCAATCAATGCAGAAAGTGGCGCGTGGCCAATAGAGGTCGCGATACCTTCTTTACCCTGAAAATCCAAAGCCATTACACCGCAGTTATTTAAAGGCAGCTGTAACGGACCAGCACACTGTTGCTTGGCAACACGGCCGCCCACACAACGGTCAACCTTGTTGGTTAACCAGTCTTTAGAAGCCACAGCTTCCAGTTGTAAGACCTGCTCCAGGTATTCATTTATTTTTGAGGCATCATAAGCAATGGGCTGATATTTACGATCTACCGTCTTATCGTCCATAATTACTTTCGGAGAACTGCCAAACATATCTTTCAGCTCCAGGTCCATTGGTTTAGCACCTGTAGTAGCTGATTCAAATGTAAAACGATGATTACCGGTTACATCACCAACAGTATACATTGGAGAACGCTCACGGTCTGCAATTTTCTGTAACGTATCAATATGATCTTTTCCAATAACCAAACCCATCCGTTCCTGAGACTCGTTACCGATAATCTCTTTGGCAGATAGGGTAGGATCACCAACAGGTAATTTATCCAGGTCAATTTTACCACCAGTAGCTTCAACCAATTCAGAAAGACAGTTTAAATGTCCGCCAGCACCGTGATCATGGATTGAAATGATGCTGTTATATTCACTTTCAACCATCCCGCGAACCGCATTGGCAGCTCTTTTCTGCATCTCAGGATTAGAACGCTGAATGGCGTTCAGTTCAATGCCAGAACCCAGGGCACCGGTATCAGCAGAAGAAACTGCGGCACCACCCATCCCGATCCGGTAGTTCTCACCACCAAGAATAACAATTTTATCGCCTTCTTTAGGCTCTTTCTTCTGAGCCTGACTCGCTTTACCGTAGCCAACACCGCCGGCAAGCATGATCACCTTATCAAAACCAAGCTTGCGCGAATCTTCTTCATGTTCGAAGGTAAGCACAGAACCGGTGATCAAAGGCTGACCAAATTTATTTCCAAAATCAGTAGCTCCGTTAGAAGCTTTGATTAAAATATCCATAGGGGTTTGGTACAACCACTGTCTTTCTTCCACACCTTTCTCCCATGGACGGTTATCTTCTAGTCTGGATAACGCAGTCATATAAACCGCGGTACCTGCTAAAGGCAATGAACCCTGTCCACCGGCAAGCCTGTCTCTAATCTCACCACCAGAACCGGTAGCTGCACCATTGAAAGGTTCAACAGTAGTTGGGAAATTGTGCGTTTCTGCTTTAATGGAGATCACCGATTCAAAATCGCTGATTGCATAGTAATCCGGCACATCGGCACGTTTAGGTGCAAATTGCTGAACCGTTGGTCCTTTAATAAACGCAACGTTATCTTTATAAGCAGAAACAATATCATTAGGGTTTTCTTCAGAAGTCTTTCGGATCAGCTTAAATAACGAAGAAGGCTGCTGTTCACCATCAATAACAAATGTTCCGTTAAAGATCTTATGGCGGCAGTGTTCAGAGTTAACCTGAGAAAAACCGAATACTTCAGAATCGGTAAGTGCTCTTCCAAGATTTTTAGAGAGGGAATTTAAGTAATCTACTTCCTCATCACTTAAAGAAAGACCTTCCTGTTTATTATAAGCAGCAATGTCTGTCACCTCCAAAATTGCTTCTGGCTGTACATTTATGGTATAGATGTCCTGGTTAAGTTCATTGTATTTCTGAGAAAGCATTGGGTCAAAATCGCTATACGTATCGTCAACCCGTGTAAACTCCTCAATCCTGATAATTCCATGAACATCCATGTTCTGTGTAATTTCTACCGCATTGGTGCTCCATGGTGTGATCATTGCAGCACGCGGACCAACAAAAAAGCCTTCTAAAGCAGTCACTCTTTGCAGTTTAGCACCACCAAATAACCATTGCAGCTTAGTAACATCAGTAGTGGATAGGTCGTACGCAGTTTGTAAAGCGTATAGTGTATTGGATTGATTGGAGAAAAAATAAATCATTGTACTATTTTGAGCCGCAAATTTAGCGTTAAAATTTTAAAACAGAGATGGAACACCATCATTTTATACGATTTTCTTAGCTTTGGCTTAATCAGAAACACAACAGGTAGCAGGCATTAACGGGATCGCACAGGTATGGGGAGCATTTTTAAGTTTAAACAATTCGAAGTGAGCCAGAGCGGTTGTGCCATGAAGATCAATACGGATGGTGTGATCCTGGGTGCCATCGCCCAGCAGGACAGTCCGCTAAGGGTATTAGATGTAGGAACAGGAACAGGCGTAATCGCGATGATGCTTGCCCAGCGTTTTCCAGCAGCAGTAATAGATGCGGTTGAAATTGATGAATCAGCGGCATCTGCAGCAGCATTTAATTTTAATAATTCCAAATTTGCAGACCGCCTTAAGGCATCTCATGGCGATATTGGAAGCTATGAACCGGGACGGAAATATGATCTGATCGTTTCAAATCCGCCTTATTTTGTTAATGACCTTAAAAACCCGGAAAAGAGAAAGCAGCTGGCCAGGCATGCAGATGAGCTTTTTTTTGAAATCCTGGTAAAGAAAATTGCGGAACTGCTTACAGAGAATGGAAAAGCATGGCTGATCTTACCTGTAAAACAAGCGGAGTATGTAGTAAAGCAAGCCAGGGAATATGGATTGTCACTTTGTCGGCAGATCAATGTCTGCTCAGATGAGCAAAAGCCCATCATTCGGCATATTATATGTCTGTCTGCATTGGAGCAGAGGTACAAATCAGAAATGTTTTACATCTATCAGGATCAGGGGGTTTATACCCAGGCCTATAAAACACTGCTTAAAGATTTCTTCCTGGCCTTTTAGCACCTTAAATATTCCTGGATTTGTGTTCCTAATTGCTAAATTTGTTGTTTGCATCACATAAGTGATGGTGTAAGATTGATAGGCTAAAAGATTGGTTCTGTTCGTCAGGTTGTATTTAGAGCACTTGGTTTAGTTATTCAATAAAATCACATTTGGCCCTGTTTCTAATACATGCTGTTAAATGGTTCAAGTATTAACCAACTTTGTAGAACGTGTAAATATTAGCTGAATGTAATAACCATTAAACCGGAACATAGCGATTTACCGGAACTTAGAAATCCAGTAAAATATAAATAACCCTTAAACCTTTAAAATCTTGACTAAAATAGGATTACTTTCCGATACCCATAGTTTTCTTGACGATGCGGTATTCAAACACTTTGACGATTGTGATGAGATCTGGCACGCCGGAGATTTCGGATCCGGGGTAGCAGAACGGCTCGCAGATTTTAAACCATTGCGCGGTGTTTATGGAAATATAGACGACAAAGAGATCCGTAGCCTCTATCCGGAGCATTTACGATTTAGCATAGAAGATTTGGACGTTTGGATCACGCATATTGGCGGTTATCCTGGGAAATATTCACCACAGGTAAAGGGTGAAATATACACTAAGCCTCCAAAATTATTTATAGCGGGCCATTCACACATTTTAAAAGTGATGTACGACAAAAAAATCGATTGTATGCATATAAATCCCGGTGCTGCGGGTAATTCTGGCTGGCATCGTGTTAAAACTTTAATTAAATTTTCTGTTTCAGAAGGAAAAATACATAACTTAGCGGCCATAGAAATAGGCGATAGATAACGTAAAAAATACACTAAGTATATGTCAGGCATAAAAACACTGGGTCAGTTTATTATTGAAAAACAGGCAGATTTTCCATACGCTAAAGGCGAACTTTCAAGGCTCTTAAGGGATATCGGGATCGCATCAAAAATAGTAAACAGAGAAGTGAACAAAGCCGGACTGGTTGACATACTTGGAGCCGCCGGAACGGTGAACATCCAGGGGGAAGGTCAGCAGAAATTAGATGTGTTCGCAAATACACAGTTTATCAGCGCCCTAACCAGTGGTGGTGAATGCTGTATCGTAGCCACTGAAGAAGAGGATGATTTTGTAAAGATAGATTCTCCGGTATCTAAAAATGCGAAATATATCGTCTGCATCGATCCGTTGGATGGTTCTTCAAATATTGACTGCAATGTAGCCGTAGGGACTATCTTTTCCATTTACCGGAGAAAATCCGTAGATGGTGAAGCAACCATTCAGGATGTCCTGCAAAAAGGAACAGAACAGGTAGCCGCAGGATACGTTATCTACGGATCATCTACTATGCTGGTATACACCACCGGAAAAGGAGTGAATGGCTTTACACTCGATCCTTCTATCGGTGAGTTTTGTATGTCGCATCCCGATATGAAAGTGCCCGCCAATGGCAGCATCTATTCCATTAATGAAGGTAATTACGTACATTTTCCGGAAGGCGTAAAAAAATACCTTAAATATGCCCAGGCAGAAGATAAAGCAACCAGTCGCCCGTATACCTCCCGGTATATCGGCTCCATGGTGGCAGACATTCACCGAAACCTCATCAAAGGAGGGATCTATATGTATCCAACCACCGCAAGCTCGCCAAACGGAAAGCTGCGGTTACTCTATGAATGTAACCCGATGGCATTTATTATAGAGCAGGCCGGAGGAACGGCCTCAGATGGCTTTAACAGGATCCTTGAGATCGAGCCGACGACTCTGCATCAGCGCACAGCTATTTTTATTGGATCCAGCAGCATGGTCGACGTGGCAGAAGATCTGATGGCAGAGTATTCTTCGGAAATGGATAGTGCAAGGGCCATTGCCCACCCGCTGGACTAATCTCATTCTTTTTTTATTCCTGTTCATTTTTTTTAATATGTATTAACATGTTGAAAAAAATAATTTACGCTGCGAAATCTTCGTTTTTTTGGCTTAAGTGCTGTTTATTCGTGTTTTTGTGCACCTTTTACCTACGCGCGCCCAAAAAAAAATTTGCGAGTTTAAAATTAATATGTAACTATGTATGTACAAATGAAACGTTAATTACATATTTAATCATTTAAACCAGTCAAACTAACCATTAAACCACCATGTATCGAAGAATTTTTACTTATTTAAGAGTGAAATACCTCTGTTACCTTTTACCGTTACTTTTTTCAGTAAACGAGGCCTCAGCGCAAACTCCTGTGGTCATCTCTGGTAAAGTAACCGATGTAAAGGGATTGCCATTACCCGGAGTAAGTGTGGTGCTTAAAAACTCGGCAGCAGGCAGCACTACAGACTCCGCTGGAAGGTATGCACTAAACGCACCCAATCTGAAAGGAACGCTTGTATTTACATTTATCGGTTTCGTTAAACAAGAATTGCCTGTAAACGATAGCAAAATCGTTAATGCAACTTTAGCAGAAGAAAATTCTACCCTCAATGAGGTCGTTGTTGTAGCCTTTGGTACCCAGAAAAGGGAAAGTATGGTTAGTTCCATCACTACCATCAACCCTAAAGAGCTAAAAGGGCCCACAAGTAACCTGACGACCATGCTGGCAGGGCGTTTACCCGGACTTATCGCCTATCAGCGCAGTGGCGAACCCGGATCAGATAATGCGGCCTTCTTTATTCGTGGCATTACCTCTTTCGGTACCGGAAAACAAGATCCGCTTATCCTGATAGACAATATGGAGTCTACGCCAAATGCACTGGCACGGATGCAGCCAGATGATATTGCATCTTTCTCCATTTTAAAGGATGCTGCAGCATCATCGTTATATGGTGCACGCGGTGCAAACGGTGTGGTGTTGGTTACTACCAAATCAGGTTCTGAAGGAACAGCCAAATTTAATGTACGTTTTGAGAATTCCGTTTCAACGAATACCCAGAACTTCCAAATGGCAGACAACATTACCTACATGAGACTGGCCAACGAAGCTGCACTAACCCGCAATCCCATTGCCCCGCTTCCATACCTGGAAAATAAGATTGATCATACGATTGCCGGAGATAACCCATTGCTCTATCCGAATAACGACTGGATGGACCTGTTGATCAAAGACCATACCCAGAACCAACGCCTAAACTTAAATGTTGGTGGCGGGGGTAAGGTAGCACGGTATTATATTGCCGGAACATTTAATCAGGACAATGGCGTATTAAAGAGCAATGCCATCAACAGCTTTGACAACAATATTAAGTTAAAAAGCTATTCCGTTCGTTCCAATGTGAACGTAAACCTAACGTCAACCACAGAAGCAGTGGTACGTACATCTGGGAGTTTTGATGATTTTAACGGTCCAATTGGCGGAGGGTCAGCGATATTTAACAGTGTGCTTACCGCAAATCCGGTAAAGTTTCCTGCCCTTTTTAACCCCTCAGATTCACCATTCGATAATCACCCGCTTTTTGGTGGGGCCTTGCTAACAGATCAAACATCAGGTGGCTATTACAACAATCCATATGCAAGCATGGTTTCCGGTTTTCAGCAATACAACACTTCAACCCTGAATGTACAGCTGGAGCTGAACCAGGATTTCAAGTTCATTACACCCGGTCTTAAGGCTTCGGTAATGGCATACACCACCCGGTATTCCTATTTTGATCTGTCCAGACAATACAATCCGTTCTTTTATTCGGCGAATCCAACTGATCAAAATGCAAAGGGATACAACATTGCACTGCTCAATGAACTTACCGCAACTGAATATCTGAACTATACACCGGGAGCAAAAACAGTAAATACCACCGCACAAATCAACGCCAATATCTCCTATGCACACACTTATGGTCAGAAACACAACGTTTCAGCCTTATTGGTAGGTATCGCTAAAAATTACCTGGATGGAAACGCAACCACTTTACAAGGCGCTTTGCCTTCAAGGAATTTAGGCGTATCCGGACGTTTAACGTACGATTACGATACCCGCTATTTATTTGAAGCCAACTTTGGTTATAATGGATCAGAACGTTTCGCAGAAAATAACCGTTATGGTTTCTTCCCTTCTGTAGGGGCAGGATGGAACATCAGTAATGAAAAATTCTTTGAGCCGCTTAGAAATGTGGTATCCCGGTTTAAGGTCCGCGGTAGCTATGGCCTGGTTGGTAACGACCAGATTGGAAGTATTGCCGACCGTTTCTTCTACCTGTCGGATGTTAGTCTGAACAATGCGGCACGCTCCGCAACCTTTGGCGAAAACTTTACTTACACCCGTAACGGAGTAGTAATTTCCAGGTATGCAAATAATGAGATTACCTGGGAAAAATCAAAAGACCTCAATCTTGCAGTAGATCTGACGTTCCTCAATAAATTTAATTTAGTGGTAGAAGGTTACAAAAAAGACCGTACCAATATCTTAATGCCGCGGGCCAATATTCCAACTACCATGGGCTTAACGGCAATCAGCAGGGCCAATGTCGGGGCAGCATCTGCAAAAGGAGTAGATGTGAGCATGGACTACTACGATACCTTTGGTGATTTTTGGCTAAACACCAGGGGAACATTTACATTCTCTACCAGCAAGCTGGAAATCAACGAAGAACCAGAATTTCCGGCCAATGAGTATTACCTGTCAAAGGTGGGACATTCCTTGTCTGCAGCTTATGGCTTAATTGCAGAGCGGCTGTTTGTAGATGATGAAGACGTTAGAAATTCACCGGTACAAAGTTTCGGTGGCGCAAGTACTTCTGTTAGGGGCGGGGATATTAAATACCGCGACTTAAACGGCGATGGTATCATTTCTGGTCTGGACATGGTAAGCGGAATCGGTAATCCAACCAGTCCGGAGATCATCTACGGTTTTGGATTCTCCTCAGGTTACAAAAACTTTGAATTTAGTGCGCAGTTCCAGGGCTCGGCAAGATCGTCCATCTTCGTAAATCCCGCAGCAGTAACACCGTTCGCACTGAGCGGAGGTAACCAAAATGGGTTATTACAGGTTATTGCAGACAATCATTGGTCGGAAGACAACCGTGATATCTATTCCTTCTGGCCAAGATTAAGTTCAACCGTTAACGTCAACAACAGTCAGCCTTCAACCTGGTGGTTGCGTAACGGTGCTTTTTTAAGACTAAAACAAGTGGAAGTTGCCTATAACATCAGAGAAAAAGGCCTGAAGAAACTGCGTATGAGCAGCCTTCGGTTCTATGTAAATGCCAATAACCTGTTTGTGATTACCGGCTTTAAGCTATGGGATCCTGAACAAGGTGGAAATGGACTCGGATACCCGGTTCAAAAGGTATTTAATGCTGGTTTAACCGTGTCATTCTAACAATCAAAACAACAAACATGAAAGTTATAAAAAATATAGCCCTGGTGTCAATGGTGTTCCTTACATCGCTTTCTGCGTGTAAGAAAAATTACCTGGATATTGTTCCGGATAATCTGCCTACACTGGATAATTCATTTACCAGCCGCGTTGAAGCGGAAAAATTCCTATTTACCTGTTACTCATTTTTACCAAGAGAAGGAAATCCAGACAGCAATCCCGGGTTTAATGCGGGAGATGAACTCTGGTTTTATAAAGATCCCATCTTTGATTTTTTTAGAATAGATCCATACCTGATTGCAAGAGGACGCCAGAACAAGTCTGCACCATACATGAACTATTGGGGCGAAAACAGCGGAACCGGAAGCGTAAGTGCTTTCGATGGCCGCTCGCTTTGGCAGGGCATCCGTGATTGTAATATCATGCTGGAGAATATCGATAGGGTAAACGACCTTCAGCCTTTATTGAGAGACCGCTGGATTGCAGAAGTTAAATTCTTAAAAGCATACTACCACTGGTACCTGTTTAGAATGTACGGTCCAATCCCGGTCATAGATGAAAACTTACCAGTTAGTGCAGATCCTGAAGCTGTAAAAATAAAACGGCAGCCGGTAGACTCTGTGGTCAACTATATTACAAAATTAATTGACGAAGCCGTAGTTGGCGATGAATTTACAGGGTTGCCAAGCCGCATCTTAAACCAGGCAGATGAGCTGGGCCGCATTACAAAAGTAGCCGCACTGTCCATCAAAGCCAAAGTATTGGTTACTGCAGCGAGTCCGATGTTCAATGGGAATACCGACTTCAGGAATTTAAGAAATAAAGATGGAGAAATACTTTTCAACCAAACTTACGACCCTAAGAAATGGACCAGGGCAACAGAAGCCTGTCGTGTTGCTGTTGATGCAGCAGGAGCAGCGGGAGTTCGGTTATATACTTTCCCTGCAGGAACTGTAACGGGGCAGACACCTGAAATTACAACAGAAATGAGCATCAGGAATGCTGTTGCCCAAAAGTGGAATACGGAACTGATCTGGGGCAGCACCAGCAGGGAAGATGGGAATGCAGCCCCATCATACTGGCTGCAGCTTTTTGCTTGTCCGCAGTTGGAACCTGCAATTTATAAGGAAGAACTAAAGGGACAGCTGGCACCAACTTTCAAAATGGCCGAATTGTTCTATACAAAAAACGGAGTGCCTATAGAAGAAGATGATACCTGGGATTACGCGAACCGCTTTAAGCCCAAAGCCACGCCGGCAAATAGCCCGTACCTGATCCCTGATTATCAAACTGCAGGTCTTCATTTTGACAGAGAGCCCCGTTTTTATGCGGATATGGCCTTTGATGGCGCCAAGTGGTATATGAAAAGTAATACCAGTGTCCTGGCACCATTTGCAATAAGAAGTAAAGCACTGGAAAATTCCGGTAAAAAGAATACCCGTCTGTATTCCATCACTGGGTATTACACCAAAAAGGTAGTGAACTGGAACCTGACAGCCAGCGCCGCAGGGATCACCGTAGAAAGTTATCCATGGCCAATCATGCGTCTTGCAGATCTGATGCTGCTGTATGCAGAAGCATTGAATGAATCAGGTAATGGCACAGCAGCACTGCCCATCCTGAACGAGATCCGCTCAAGGGCAGGATTGGGTACGGTAGAATCTTCATGGGGAACTTATGCCAAAGCACAGTTTAAAAATAAATACAGCACGGTAGAAGGATTGCGGGATATTATCCGTCGGGAACGCGGAATAGAACTGGCATTTGAAGCCAATCGTTTCTGGGATCTGCGCAGATGGAAAACAGCAGCAGCAACCTTAAACAACCCAATCTATACCTGGAACATCAGTCGTGATAATTTCACGGACTATAACCAGCGGATCATAGATTTCAATCAAACATTTGTGGCACCAAGAGACTATTTATGGCCAATCAGCGACAGGGAGTTGCAGATCAACTCCAATCTTGTTCAAAATACAGGATGGTAAAAAAATTGGCTGATTATATATTAAAAACATAAGATAATGAAAAGAATATTATTGATCTGCTGCATTGGTTTATTTACGTTAACAATGAACTCCTGCAAAGAAAATGTACTGGAACCCGTGGAGAACGACGGTGTTGCTCCCGGTCCGGTAAGCAATCTTTCTGTAACCAACCTGAATGGTGCAGCTACCGTAACCTTTACAGCGCCTACAGATCCCGACCTGGCCTACGTAAAAGCAAAATATACGACGAAAGATGGTATTGTCCGCGAAACAAAAGTAAGCCGCTACAACAACAAGATCACCCTGGAAGGCTTCGCTGATACGGATTCATATACCGTGACCTTAACGGCTGTGGATAAAGGCGAAAATGGATCTGCACCGATAGATATCACGGTAAAGCCTTTGGAGCCGCTTTATAAGATCGCCTTCGAAACCCTTCGTACCAACCGCGACTTTGGAGGTATCAATATCGCGATGGAGAATGCAAAGAATGCAAGTTTAGCTGTTGTGGTATTGACGGATGATTCCTTAAAAAACTTCGTGCCTGCCCAAACCTTTTATACCGATCTGAAAGATGTTTCTTTCTCTGTAAGGGGCTTCAAAGCAATAGAACGCAAATTCGGCATCTCGGTACGTGACCGTTGGGGAAATAAGTCAGATACGCTGAATGTAACCCTGACGCCGCTGTTTGAAGAACGCTTATCGCGCACAGCCATGAGTGGTTTTACTTTGCCCACCGATGCTACACTCGGACACGGCGGTACCTATGCCGGTTTATTTGATGACAACTTAACCGGAGGCTGGTACCACAGTGCAGACGGTAATGTGATGCCGCAGTGGTTTACCTTTAATTTGGGAGTAACAGCCAAATTAAGCCGCCTGGTCTATTTCATGAAACCGAGTAAATATTTTGATGAACACAATCCAAGGGTCGTAGAGATCTATGGGTCAAACGCCCCAAATCCAAATGGAAGCTTTGACGACAGCTGGACCCTGATGACCACTTTTACCATGGTAAAACCATCCGGGTTACCGGCACCCCAACTGTCGCAGGCCGATATAACAGCCGCTACAGAAGGTGCAACGATTGCATTCCCGCTAGATGCGCCTCGTGTACGTTACATCCGGTTCAAAACATTAAAGAACTGGGGCAATACACCATATGTCAGCGTCTATGAGATCCGCATGTTTGGCGATTCACATTAATCCATCAATTAAACTATTCAACATGAAAATATATCTAAAAGTTCTTTTTTTAGCTGTAGCAGGCCTTTCCTTCCTGGCATCCTGCACCAAAGAAGATGATTATAAAAAGTTCCAGGAAGGCGGTGAAATTATCTATGCCGGTACCCTGGATACCGTAATTGCCCAGGCAGGGAAAAACAGGATCAACCTGCTTATGAATCTCGGTAGTGATGCGTCGGTAACCAAAATTAAAGTATTTTGGAACGATGGCTCCGATTCTGCGCAGGTTGCAGTGGCACGGCCGGCAGCATCAGATATCGTGAACCTGCTTATCCCAAACCTGGAAACAGGAACCTATAACTTTAAGGTGTATACCTACGATAGCCAGAACAACTCCTCTGTGGTTAGAAATGTGTCCGGAATTGCGTATGGCAACGAATATGAAAGCTCATTGGTTAACCGCAGAATAAATTCTGCAGTGCCGAGCGCACAGGTAGATTCCTTAGTGTTTACCTGGAATGAGCCCAATCCCGGACTAATCAGCACAGAGATCCGCTATGCAAAAAAGAATGGCGATTTGGTTAGTGTGATCGTACCGGCAACCCAGACCATTACCAAAATAACGGAAGATTACCTGGCTGGCAGTACCTTGTCGTACCGCTCTACTTACAAATATGATGTCAATGCTTTTGATACTTATACCGTTCCGGAATTTCTAACACTAACCTTAAATGCATTGCCTCCATTTGAAAGGCAACTGCCAAAATCGGCCTTTAAGGAAGTGATCCTTCCAACCGATGTATTAGAAGGAGGCTTCGGTTGGTTAATGCCTGCATTGTGGAATGGCGTATACACCGGTAGTGGTTTTGCCACCACACCGGGTGTGGCACTACCGGTATGGTTTACGTTTGATACCGGCGTATCCACAAAAATAAACCGTTTCCTGTATTATATGCCGCAGGACCGGATCTTCAGACTGGAAGCAGTGAAGTCGTTTGAGATTTGGGGAAGCGACAGTCCGGCAGCAGATGGCAGCTGGGCAAGCTGGACCTTATTAAGAACCTGTGTAAGTATTAAGCCGTCAGGATCTCCGGTAGGCACCAATACTGCAGCAGATATTGCAGCAGCAGCAGCCGGACAAGAGTTTGTCATGCCAGATGGAATCCCAAAAACCCGTTACATCCGCATTAAAGTGCTTTCAAACTGGGGCAATGGAGCATTTCAGGCCATGGGCGAATTTACATTTTACACACGCGATCGTGTAGCTAAGTAGAAACAGGAGAAAAAGAAAACATATGATCAATTACAGCGCAGCCATTTTCAAAAAGACCCTGATTGGGATCATTGGAGTTTTCAGCTTTTGTGAAAGTTCTTTTGCCCGCCAATCGCAACCACCAGCTACCGCAATCCATGCACTATCTGTTCTGCAAATGGCAGACACGGTAAAAGCAAAGGCAGAAAAGCTGATTAAATCGGGTTTTACCGCAGGTGATGGGTATGCAGAAGTATGGATCCGTGATCTAAATACCTTTATGGATCTGGCCTGCGCAGTAAACGATCAATTGGTGATCAAGCGGCATTTAATCAGATTCTTTCAGTTTCAGCAACCAGACGGTGGCATCCTTGATGGATATGTTCCTACACCCGGGGATGCAGGTGTAGGGTATAATTATTATCACTCTGCACTGGCCCCCGGTTATTCCGGACATAAAAATACGGTAGAAACGGATCAGGAAAGTTCGCTGGTGCAAAGTATCGCGAAATATATCCGCAATACCGGCGACCGGAGTATTTTAACCGACACTGTAGCATCAGTAACCGTACAAAAACGCCTGGAACAGGCCATGAATTTTTTGCTTAAAAAGCGGTTTGATGAAAAACATGGACTACTGTGGGGCGCAACAACGGTAGACTGGGGAGATGTGCAGCCGGAACACAACTGGGGTGTTGAGATCAATGAAGATACGCACCGCGCAATTGATATCTATGACAATGCAATGTTTCTCATCGCGATCAACGATTATTTAAGCATTGCCGATATCCCTAAAAAAGAACGGGAGTATTGGCTTAGTGTTCATAAAAACTTAGAAATGAACATCCGGAAGTTCCTATGGGATCCGGAGCATAAAAAATTTAGGCCCCATATTTATTTAAGTGGCTCTCCGTTTCCATCCACGTTTAATGAAAGTGAGGTTCATTATCATGGCGGAACGGCTGTAGCTATTGAAGCAGGTATTTTAAGTAGAAAAGAGGTTAAAACTGTATATCAACAAATGCAGAATAACGTGAAGCAGGCTAAGGCTTCATCAATCGGGTTGACGATTTACCCGGTGTACCCTCAAGGTTTTTTTAAAAATACAGGTATGGGGCCTTATTCTTATCAAAATGGTGGCGACTGGACCTGGTTTGGCGCAAGAATGGTGTCTCAGCTCATTAGGTACAACTACCTTAATGAAGCATCTGAAGCTCTTGCTCCAATGTTGGAGCGGGTGCTTAAAAACAAGGGATTTTATGAATGGTATACGCCAGATAACCGGCCACAAGGGTCTTCTAGCTTTCGGGGAGAAGCCGGGGTATTGTGGGCAGCCATCGTACAGCTTCAAAAAGTAACACACAAGTAAAACATAATTAATACATTACAATCATCAAATGACAATCAAAATGAACCGAAATAATTTGAAGAATACAACTGGTCTGATAATCCTGACGCTGTGCTTCATGATGGGGTCAGTTAGGGGACAAAATAAAGTGATCTGGGAAATTGGAACAGCAGATAACAGCGGCAGCGGAATGGCACTTGCGCCAGCTGGTTATAAGCAGTTTCTGGATCATGATTTTGGATGGGAAGACCGGTTCTTTCTCATTGGAACCTCAAAAGCAGAAAAAGATTGGTCCTATGTATTGCCTGGCCCGAAAGATGGCTGGGGAGGCACCGGACATACATCCGGTCTGCGTACACACAATGCAAATATCCTGTTCGCACTGGCAAATTTGCCAGCTAAAGGCAATTGGAACTTTGTGGTAGACCTGGTTGGTTATAATGGAGACCTGCCGCCGCTATTTAAGGTGATCGTAAATGGAAAAGCATTTGTAACCCAGTTGCCAAAACGAAATGCAGATGCCAGCATTGAAGGTAAGCTCAACAACGTAAAAGAATATCAGCTGTCCTTCCCGCTTAAGCCAGAAATGCTGCGGAAAGGTGGTAATGAGATCCTGCTCACTTCTATTGATGGGGCATGGATGGTATTTGATCAGGTAAAGTTAGAAGGACCGCAAAGCACAAAGCTGCTGACTAACCACAACCTGTTTTTAAGAAGTGTAAAACCCGCAGATTATGAGATTGCCCAAAATGGCAAACGCTATCAGCCGCTGCTGGTAGATGTGCAGCATTTATCCGGTCGCCCCAACCTAAGCGTTAAATTGGACGGGATCGCTATATTTAAAGATAAATTAGACAGTGCAAGATACCAGTTTGAGGTATTGATGCCGGCAGTAAAGGCACAGAAACAAAGTAAGTATGAAGTGTTTAGTGATGGACATTTACTGGAAAGCGGTATTGTTAAAAGAACAGCGAAACAGGAATTTACTCCCGCAGACTATGTAGATACTAAAATGGGAACCGCACATTCCAGGTGGATGATCGCTCCGGGACCATGGGCACCATTCAGTATGGTAAAATTAAGTCCGGATAATCAAAACCCCGGATGGATGGGCGGATATGATCCCACGTATGAAAGCGTAGGTGTATTTAGTCACATTCATGAATGGACCATGGCTGGGTTAGGTATGCTTCCGGTAAACGGACCATTGAAAATTAAAGTAGGAGATCAGCGTAAAACCAATGATGGCTATCGTTCACAGATTGATAAATCTACAGAAGAGGCGCCATTGGGTTATTATAAAGTAATGCTCACAGATTACAACGTTAAAGCAGAACTTACCGCAACAACACGCGCAGGTTTTCAGCGCTATACCTACCCAAAAGCAACAGATTCCAGGGTAATGATCGATCTGCAAATCCCTGCAGAATATGGCTACAGCTTAAAAGGAGTTTCTCTTCGTAAAATAAACGACCATCGCATAGAAGGATACAGTAAGCAGTTTACACCAAATGCATGGTCGGGCGATGTAAACCAGGATTATACGGTTCATTTTGTCATAGAGTTTGATCAGCCGATCCGGAAATTCGGAACCTGGTCTAATGATGATATTACCGATAAGGATTTGATCAATACCGGGAATTTGAAAGATGCAGGAGCTTATGTAGAGTTTGATACCCGTCAAAACCAGGTGGTGCAGGTGCGTACCGGAATATCCTTAGTGAGTATCGAAAATGCAAGCCAGAATTTGCAGGAAGAGATTACCAGACCGTACGGATGGAGTTTCGATAAAGTGCGGAACGGGCAACGTGCAACATGGAATAAGCTAATTGGCCGTGTAGCCATCACCACGAATGACAGAAGAGAAAAGATCCGCTTTTACAGCAATATGTACCGCGCACTCGCAAGCAGGAATACCTGGAGTGATGTAGATGGAAGATGGGTAGATGCCACACAAAAGATCCAGCAGTTAAAAGATCCAAAAGCGCTGGCACTGGGATGCGATGCGTTTTGGAATACCTTCTGGAACTTAAATCAATTCTGGAATCTCGTTACGCCGGAATGGTCGTCTAAATGGGTAAAATCGCAATTGGCAATGTACGATGCCAATGGATGGCTCGCCAAAGGACCAGCAGGGATGAACTATGTACCTGTTATGGTTGCCGAACATGAAATTCCGTTAATAGTGGGTGCATACCAGATGGGAATCCGGGATTTTGATGCAGAGAAAGCGTTAGAAGCGGTACATAAAATGCAGACCACACCCGCACAAAAAGTAGGGTTGGGCTTTGCCGGAAACCGGGACCTGGAGTCGTACATGAAATATAAATTTGTGCCATACGATAAAGGCAGGTTCTCCAATACCTTAGAATATGCATATGACGACTGGACGGTATCGCAGTTTGCAAAATCATTGGGAAATAAAACCATTGCAGATGAATTTACGATCCGCTCCAATTACTGGAAAAATGCAATAGATAAAGAAACCGGATATGCGCGGATGCGTAAATCTGACGGAACCTGGTTTCCAGACTTTGATCCGTTTAAATCTGGCGCAAATGAGCAGTATGTAGAAGGAAATGCATGGCAATTAACCTATTTTGTGCCCCAGGATGTACCCGGACTGGCCAATGAGATTGGTGTAGATAAATTTATAGACCGCCTTTCATGGGGATTTGGAGAAAGTGATAAACTACGTTTCAATGCACCGGGAGATCAATACTGGGATTACCCGGTCATACAGGGAAACCAGCAGTCAATGCATTTTGCATACCTGTTTAACTGGGTAAAGAAACCCTGGTTAACACAGCGCTGGAGCCGTGCCATTATAGACCGATATTATGGGTTTGATGTCGCCAATGCATATCTGGGTGATGAAGACCAGGGGCAAATGAGTGCCTGGTTCATTATGGCTTCTCTAGGATTGTTTCAAACCGATGGGGGATGTAGTGTAGATCCGGTATATGAAATCGGAAGTCCGATTTTTCCCAAAGTAACCATAGATCTGGGCGAGCAGTACGGAAGAGGTAAATCGTTTACTATCGAAGCTGTAAATGTTTCCAGGATCAATAAATATGTACAGAAAGCAACATTGAATGGTAAAGCCTTAACCTCATTTAAGTTTCCGGCATCAGAACTGTTAAAAGGCGGTAAGATCGTGTTGGAAATGGGAGAAAAGCCGAATATGGCATGGGGAATTGATTAATAAATATTTCAATACCGTAATGCAATAATAAATTGGGATCATCGGAATATAGATGATCCCAATACGATTAACCTCTTCTGCTTTCCACAGAATATACAAAGCTGTCCGCTTTGTAATATCCCAGGTTGTATTCAACAGGACGTTCAGCCTGGTCGTACACAAAACGTTTACGGAACAGGATCGGACTTCCGGGTTCAGTTTCCAGTTTTGCAGCAATGAATTTGTCGGCAGCTTTGGCACTGATCTCCTCTTTAGAAAGTTCAGTAATGATGTTGTAATCAGCTTCCAGGATGTCGTAAAGAGGTCTTTTGAAATCCTCTTCACCAGTTAGCCCGGTTCGGGGATGAAAATAAGAAACAAAATATACAAAAGGGCCTTCAGGTCTGCCTCTTAAGCGTTCCAGTTTTAAGATCTTTTGATCGGTCTTGATGTTAAAGAAATTGGCAATGATCTCTTCCGGGTAGATCCAGCTTACATGAAGCTCAAAATTCTTGATTGGAATGCCGCGGGCTTTCATTTCCTGCGAAAAGCTTAACCAGTTTGCCGATTTAGAACTAATCATGGCATCGGCAACTTTAGTGCCCACACCTTTCTTGCGAATCAGTAAGCCTTCATAAACCAGTTTGTTTAAGGCCTGGCGTAAGGTAGTCCGTGAAATGGCAAGTTGTTTGGCAAGGTCAATTTCATTGGGAAGTAATTTGCCGTTTTGAAACTGGGGATCTTTGATCATTTTCCGCAATAATTCTTCTGCCTGTATGTGCAGTGGGATTGGGCTTTTATGATTAAGAGATATCTTCATAAGGGTATATAATTTCTCTTACAATAATATGAAAATATATTTGCAAAGGATTATTAAATCACTATGTTTGTACATGTTTGTTTTCGTATTAAAATATTTATAGAGTTACATCTTATTTATCATGCTTTATTGTTGTTTTGTAACTGTTTTGTTTGTTTTAATATGTTTGTACATATTAATATTAAATTAGCGGAATGACCAATAAACACATGCCCGAAGCTTTACAGAATTTAAAAAATAGCAATATACATACTCCCGTAAGTACGGAAGAAAATAAATGGAGGGTAAGTACACAGCCCTTGTTGGGATCCCGGATCCCTGAAAATCTAAATCCATTCCATACGTTGGGCAGTTCAAAGATCTTTAGCGGATATGAAAGCCTAACCAATTGGATCATTGAACAAAAGACAGTGATCATTGATGGTTATGGAGGTATCTTCTTTGATCAGATCATCCGCAAGGTTCAGGAAGAGCTGGAATTGAAAGGGTTATCTGTAAAATGGCAGCAAAGCAGCAACTTCTTAAAGCCGGAAGCAGAGATCAATAAACTGGTTACACCTTATTTGGGCGCAAAGGATGACGTTTGGGGCACAAGAACCCAGCTGGAGCTTAAAGATTTTTATAACCTGGAAGCCTTGTCATCGCTTCAGCCAGATCCGGAAGCCGTAATTAACATTGTTGTTGGAACAGGTGCTGCGTTAGTCAATTGGGACGTGCCGGTCATCTATTTTGACATCCCTAAAAACGAAATCCAGTACCGGATGCGGGCCAAATCCATTACAAATATTGGTCAGCATGCTGCAGAGCGCTCATTTAGTATGTACAAGCGGTTCTACTTTGTAGACTGGGTGATATTAGATCAGCACCGGGCTAACATATTAAACAAGGTTGCTATCGTGGCAGACGGGCAACGCTTCAATGAAGTAACCTGGTTGTTTCAGCCTGATCTGCTGGCCGGACTAAAGCAATTAAGCCATTCTGTATTTCGTGTTCGTCCCTGGTTTGAAAAAGGATCATGGGGTGGGCAATGGATTAAGAAACACATCAAAGGCATCAATACCGATGAGGTAAATTATGCCTGGTCTTTTGAACTGATCACGCCAGAGAACGGACTGTTGTTTGAAAGTGATGGAAACCTGTTAGAAGTATCGTTCGACTTTCTAATGCTGACCGAATACCAGGCCATACTGGGTAAACATGCTGAAACCTTCGGGCCTTATTTCCCAATACGCTTCGACTTTCTCGATACCTTTGATGGTGGTAATCTATCCATCCAGTGTCACCCTTCAAAAAAATACATCCAGGAGATGTTTGGCGAAACGATTACACAGGATGAGACGTATTACATTATGGACTGTAAACCAGGTGCAAAAGTTTACCTGGGCTTTCAGGAAAGTATAAATCCTGATGAATTCAGGGCGGTACTGGAAAGCAGCCAGGAAAATAAAAAGGAGATCGATATTGAGCAGTATGTACAAAGTTTCCCTTCACATAAACACGATCTGTTTTTAATTCCAAATGGAACCGTTCACAGTTCAGGTGTCAATAATATGGTGCTTGAGATCAGTGCAACACCCTACATTTTTACATTTAAAATGTACGATTGGCTCTCGCTGGACCTCAATGGAAATCCACGGCCAATAAACATCGGCCATGCATTTAATAACCTCAGGTTTGAACGTAAGGGAGAGGTGGTACCTAAAGAATTAATTGCCCATCCATCGGTCATCGATAGCGGAAGTGATTGGAAATTGATACATTTACCTACACATAAAGAACATTTCTATGATGTGCAACGGATTGAGTTTGATACCGAAGTCACCATAGAAACCAGAGAAGGGGTCCATGTGCTGATGCTGGTAGAAGGAACATCCATCTCTGTGGAGATTGAAGAATTAGTACCCAGCAGGTTCAATTATGCAGAAACGTTTATCATTCCTGCAGCAACAAAACGATATAAACTGATTAATCATGGCACAGCACGTGCTAAAGTGATCAAAGCATTCCTTAAAAATAACACGAATTAATAGCTTATCTCATGATCAATAATTATAAAGTTTACCTGGCATTAATTACTGTAGTCGCATCACTCGGCGGATTGCTCTTTGGGTTTGATATGGCGGTAATTTCGGGAGTACTTCCCTTTGTACAGAAACAATTTAATTTAACGCCATTGCAAGAGGGCTGGTTCGTGTCATCTGCATTAGTTGGTTGTATTATAGGTGTAGCCTTTTCAGGCGATCTGAGCGATCGCTTGGGGCGTAAAAAGCTCTTGTTCCTTTCCGCGGTCCTGTTTCTTTTCTCCGCAGTAGGCTGTGCTTTGGCCGGTTCGCTGCAATGGTTAATTACAGCGCGTCTAATCAGCGGGGTAGGCGTCGGTATTGCATCTATCGTTGTACCGTTATACCTTTCAGAGATTGCACCAGCGGCCATTCGCGGCAGACTGGTTACCTGTTATCAACTCGCCATAACTGTAGGGATTCTTCTGGCTTATATCACCAATTCATTGCTGTTAAATTATTCAGAGCAGCATGCATTGGCATCAATATCCCAGATGTTTGATCTGGTTTATATCCAGGAAGCCTGGCGTGGCATGTTCAGCATCGGTATTTTTATTGCCTTGTTATTTCTGATAGGTTTATTTTTCGTGCCCGAAAGTCCGAGATGGCTTATTAAAAAGGGCAGAAATAAAGAAGGCTACGCGTTGCTTACCAAAATTAACAATGGAAAGGATAGATCTGCAGAAGTCAATGCTGCCGATACCGAAGCTGAAGAAGGAGGGACGTATAAAGAACTGTTTACGCCCAAATTAAGAAAAGCATTGCTTTTAGGTGTCCTGCTGCCCTTATTTTCCCAACTAAGCGGAATCAATGCCATCATTTATTATGGTCCATCCATATTGAATGATGCAGGGATCGCTTTGAGCAATTCATTTTTAGGGCAGATCATCTTTGGTGTGGCCAACCTGGTATTTACCTTTGTTGCGATCTGGAAAGTAGACCAATGGGGCAGAAGGCCGCTTTACCTGATTGGAACGGTAGGTGCTACCATCAGTTTATTTTTAACCGCATTGTTCTTTTCACTCGGACAAACTTCCAGTATATTCCTCATCATTAGTGTAACCGTATTCCTGGCTTGTTTTGCGTTTTCCATCGGGCCATTAAAGTTTGTGGTAGCATCAGAAATATTCCCAACGAGGATCCGTGGAAAGGCGATGGGATTGAGTATCATGGTGATGTGGGTAGCAGATACCATTGTTGGGCAGCTCACACCAGTACTGCTGCGTGAAGCCGGAACTTCAGTAACCTTCTGTGTGTTTGGCTTCTTTTGTCTGATCGCTTTTATTACAGTTTATAAGCTATTGCCAGAAACCAAGGGCAAATCATTGGAAGAGATCGAATCTTTCTGGAAGAACGCTTAAAGTAGTCTTTGGGCGTTCTTTTCAGCCTCAAATTCAGCATCAATAGTCTGGGCTGCTTTGTTCTTGGAAGCAGCTACAGCAAGCTCATCACAGCGCTCGTTTTCCGGGTGACTGTTATGTCCCTTTACCCAGACAAATTTAACGTGATGTAATTTATAAACAGCCAGGAAACGCATCCAAAGGTCTTTATTCTTTTTACCTTTAAAACCGGTTTTAAGCCAGCCGAATACCCATTTTTTCTCTACTGAATCAATTACATATTTAGAATCAGAAAAGACAGTTACATCCTGTCCGGGAGTCTTTAATGCATTTAAACCAACAATAACGGCCAACAGTTCCATTCGGTTATTGGTGGTTAAACGAAAGCCGGCACTCATTTCTTTATAGTGTGCGCCAGACCGTAAAATCAATCCGTATCCTCCAGGTCCTGGGTTTCCACTAGCTGCTCCGTCGGTATAAATTTCAATCATATTACTAGCAAATCTATGTTTTTAAGCGGTATAATCAATTTGTAAACGGTTATTTATATTGAATTGATAATTCAACAAACTGAATTTTAATTGATTAAAAGAAAATGTGAATCAAAGTTGAAAAATATTTGATTAAATTGTTAAAAATTGTACTTTTGTAGCGTTGAAAAACACATGGTGGTTTTAGCTCAGTTGGTTAGAGCATCGGTTTGTGGTACCGAGGGTCGTGGGTTCGAGCCCCATATTCCACCCCAAGTTTTTAAAGCAGTCTGAAAAGGCTGCTTTTTTTGTTTATAGGGTTCGAGTCCCTTCTTCCGCACGCTATCTATGGGGTCGATCGATCAGTATCTTTTATAATCTTCAAAACGTCATGTATATAATCTTTGCATGATTAAGTTGTCATGTATAGAAAATTAAATTATATTTACATGATAAAAGTCTCGGATATAAAAACTTTGCATGAAAAAATTGGCCAAATTGAGAAGTGATGTACCTTTTAATGAATTGCCGCCATTGCCTCCTGATCAAATTAAAGTGGAGACCATTCCTGTTTTAAGACAAGTCGTTCAATCTTCAATAGCCCTTTCGGAATTAAAAGGACTAGCCTATACACTCCCTAATTCTTCTATACTTCTGAACGCAGTAATACTTAAAGAAGCTCGTATGAGTTCTGAAATTGAGAATGTAATTACAACCCATGATAAGCTCTATCAAGCATTATCTGCAAGTGGCCCGCAGATAGATCATGCTACGAAGGAGGTTCTACGCTATAGGGAAGCTATGCTCACCGGGTTTAAAGTGATCGTTCAAAAAGGATTTTTGAATATAAACGGAGTATTAGCTATACAGGAAACACTGGAAGAGAACAAAGCAGGACTAAGAAAATTGCCTGGAACCTCATTAAAAAATGCTATTACTGGTGAAGTTATTTACACTCCACCCGATGATTATGATAAAATCCTTACATTAATGAAAAACTTAGAGGAGTATATAAACGAAACTGATGTACTTTCTCCATTGATTAAACTAGCGGTTCAACATTACCAGTTTGAAAGCATACACCCATTTTATGATGGTAACGGTAGGACGGGAAGAATTATTAATGTTCTTTATTTGTGTCTGCACGGGCTTTTAGATAGTCCTGTACTTTATTTAAGTGATTATATCATAAAACATAAACCTGATTATTATAGATTACTTGGAGAAGTTAAGACCAAGGGTAATTGGGAGGAATGGATATTATTTATCCTAAAAGCTATCGAGGAAACTTCTAAACAAACCACTGATCAGATTAAATCAATCAATCAGCTCTTTTCAAAATTACAGAATAAAATAAAGGAAGAAGCATCTAAGCTATATAATAAGGACTTATTAGAGTTGTTATTTGAACAACCATACTGTAAAATAGAATTTGTTATCGATCGACTTAATGTTTCAAGGATAACAGCTTCTAAATACCTTAACGGATTAGAAAAGATCGGAATATTGCATTCTAAAAAAGTCTGGAAGGAAACCATATATATCAATATCGAGCTATTTGAACTTTTGAAAAAATAAACTACTAGTGATATTATGACGTCACTAGTAGTGATGAATTCAACCCATATAAAAATCATTTTCGTGGACAAAAATTGTTTAGCGCTTTAAGAACTTTCCAAGCTCTTCCATTTCATCCATTTTTCCTTTTAAATCGGCCAACTGCTTCAAATCAGCAATAAAACGTGATGAAATTTGTACCATAAATGACCCGAAAACCCTTTAAGATATCTTAAAGGGCTTTTTTGTTTTTAGGCGATTTTTAAATCATCGAATAGGCGCAATGGTGGCCATTTTTTGGTTCGAACCCTATATGGGCACCCTCACGGTGCAAAAAAAACTATTTTAAAGTAATTTTTATATTAGCATGCTTGCAATCTATTTGTTATAGGTATTCCTAATATTTTTTTTGGTTCGATGTCCTTAGCTTGCGTAAAACTCTGTTGAAGTCAACGAACTCGTTAAAGCCCGAAAATGCCGCCCGAAACAGCTATTTTCTCACCAGTGATCCAACCCGAATCATCAGAGGCTAAAAATACAGCTACCTTAGCAATATCTTCTGGCTGTCCTGTACGACCAAGAGGAGTATTCGCAACGATCTTCGCTTCAAATTCACTTCCGATAAATCCGTTACTATGTGTGCCTTCTGTTTCAATAGCACCCGGCAAAATAGAGTTGATGCGGATGTTTCTGCCTGAAAATTCTTTGGACAAGGATACCGTTATTGCATCTAAAGCTGCCTTGGTCGCCGAATATACAGATCCTGTCGGCACCGGCGTTCTGCTTGCTCCGGAGCTGATATTGATGATATTTCCTCCTTTGTCTCCAAATAATTTTAGAGATTCCTTAATAGCAAGCAGGGAACCCAAAGCATTGACATTGAATTGCCGGTAAAAAGATTCAACTGTAGCGTCTTCAATAGCTGCATAATTAAATACCCCTGCATTATTCACTAAAATGTCTAAATTGCCAAATGCACTTTTAGTCTCCTCAAACAGTCTGCGTATATCAGCTTCCACCGACACGTCGCCCTGCACAGCAATAGCTATACCGCCTGCATCGATTATAGTCTTTACAACATGTTCGGCTCCATCTTTGCTCGACGAATAGTTAACCACAACTTTTGCGCCCTCCGCCGCAAAATGGTTGGCAATGGCGGCACCAATGCCTTTAGATGCTCCAGTTACTATCGCAACCTTATTCTTTAATTTATTCATGATATTTTCTTTAAAAGTTCAGTACTACAATTTATTTCATCAGTAAATCTTCGGTCTTGGTCAAAAAGTCGTTTAAAGCGGTATTGATATCGAGTTTCATACGGTCGGCCAAGATGATCACCCACCAGATCGTCTCGCCCAGTTTATGGTGTAGTTCAGGTAATGTATTTTCTTTCGGCCAACGTCCCTGCAGGGACATGGTTAGTCGTCCTACCAGCGCGGCATCGGTCAGAAACGCCAAAGCGTCCTCTTCGATGGTCCATTCACTTCCATGATGTTCTACTTCCAGTTGATGATATTGCTCCCTGATCCTTTGAGACCTCACAATTACTTCAGAGATCTTCATTTGTTTACTCATAATGATTTAAATGCTTATAATTTATTGAATTTATACTTGATGGGTTACCATGGCAGTATCCCTTCGGGTCCAAAAAAGCCACCGTTGGAAACGTCCAGATTCATCGTTGCATATCGCAGTGGTACAGATGCGCCCTCTTCGGCAGTCAAACTTCCGGTATTGTCGTTGAGATCTGTCCGTATATGTCCCGGCTCAACAGCATATACTTTGATACCCGACGGCCCAAGTTCTTTAGCAAAGGCTGCGGTGATCATATTCAGCGCAGCTTTTGAACTGGAATAACCCATGAAATTGACCTGTCCATAAATAACATCTGGGTCGGAACTAAGGCCAATAGATCCAACGATACTGCTTAACATGATTATCCGCGCGCCAATGGCAGCCCTCAATAAGGGCAGCAGAGCCTGCGTTACACGGATCGGCCCAAAAGTGTTTGTCTCAAATGTTTCCCTGATCACGTCCATTTGCTCATCACTGGGAAGGCTTTTCAGGTTCAACGCTACGCCAGCGTTATTGATCAGGATATCCAGATATGCAGTTTGCGTATTCAAAACACGCGCAGCCTCTTTTACACTGTTGTCATCGGCAACATCGATCAAAAGCAGGTTTACATCCAGACCTTTCGAACGAAGTTTTTCCACGGCTGCCTGACCGCGGGAATGATCCCTCGATCCCAGCCATACTTTATAACCTTCTTTGGCCAGTCCTTCCACGGTAGCCAATCCTATGCCTTTGTTCGCACCGGTTACCAGGGCAGTTCTCAAATTATCCATTGTCATTCAATATTTTGGCAGAGGGTCCATCTGGGTTAGCGTGGTGTGACAGGTCTCCCGCAAAGCCCATCGAAAGACTTCTTTCTTTAAATTGCCATTTGCCATCAATGCGTACAAAAATGTCGTCATAGGTTCCGGTCATGATCGCCTGTAATGGGAAAGACCGCTCGGTATCCTGCTGGTAAATAATAAGGTACGACTTCGCGGTCGCTGAGGAGTCGTCCTCGTTAATATGGATTGTTGTGTTCGTAGTCACGTGTGCGGTCTGCGGCGTGCCATTAGAATAGATCTGAAGATTAGATCTGAGCATAGACTCAATATCCGCTCCATCTGTATAGGCGCCAAGGGAACCGATTCTGCCATGTGCAAACAAGGCACCAACTCCCGCAAGATCTCCCTTGTCTAAAAGGTGAGTGTAACGCGCGATTAAATTTTCGATCTCTCTTTCACTGCTGATCTTATAAGCTGACTGATTCATTTTTTTAACGTTTAGAATAATTTATATGAATTGATTTTAAATTAAATGGTAGGAATTGTTCCACCGTCTATTACATAGTTTGCGCCACTAAGGTATGACGCTCTTGGAGATACCAAATAGCCCACAAGCTCAGCAACATCTTTAGGATCTGCCATCCTGCCCATAGGGATGCCGCCCAGGCTTGCCATCAAATTTTGGGTGATCTCGTCGATGGTTGTACCTGCAGATTCCGCAAGCGTGCCCAAAAAACTGTCCATGGTTTCGGTTTTAACCATGCCCGGTGATACAGTAAGCACCCGCACACCTTTAGGTGTAACCTCTTTTGACAGGCTTTTGCTGTAATTGATCAGCGCTGCCTTAGCTACGGCATAAGCGCCGAGTGATTCGTAAAGAGGTGATATGCCACTGATCGAAGAGATATGGATGATCACCCCGCTTTTGTTTTCCAGCATCCCCGGCAATATTGTTCTGTCAATACGTACGGGGGCGAGCAGGTTCAGTTGGATCTCATCTTCCCAATGCTTGTCAGTAAGGACACCAAAGCCGCCCGAAGGACTGTTAGATCCCCCCATGTTGTTGATCAGTATATCAACTTTACCGAATTTTTCGAGAATACTGCTGATGACCGTCATAGCTTCCGATGCATTTGCGAGGTCTCCCTTGATAAAATGGTGCCCGTATTTGTTGTCGGCCGGTGCATTCCTTGCGGTGATGATCACGGTAGCTCCCGCCTGGGCCAACCTGTCAGCGATCGCCTTCCCGATCCCTTTGGTTCCACCTGTTACCAAAGCGATCTTGCCGGTCAGTTCTTTATTTTCCATGTTGATTATTTTAATATATATATTGTTTTACTCTGTATTTAGTTGTCTTCTTTTATTTTAGAACAGTCACTCTAGAATTAAAGCCGGGTTAGGACTCGGTTTTCAACGGCTAACCTTTAGTTTTGGAGCAAACGCTCTAAAATTATGCCCCTTCTTTATTAGCGTATTTCAATGTTAGCTGTAATGAGTTAATTCTTTAGTGGGAGATCTGTGCAATTAGGTATTTGGCCATACGCATGATCCTGATCGGGTCCTTGTGCAGAATATAGGACTCATGCCAGCCTGTAAACGTATTGATAATAAAATCCGTCAATGTTTCGGCATCTGTATCCACAGCAAGCTCCTTAAGTTCGATTGCTTTATGGATCAGGTCCGATATGAATTTATGCGTGAATTCATTATCTTTTCGAAGCACGTCTTGAACATCTGGATCAGAGGTCGCCACTTCAAAAGTTGTCTTGATGGCCAAACAGCTGTTGTCACTGTAAACAATAGTGTTTGCGGAAGCGTTTATAAAACTGATGATTGCTTCAAGCGGTGATTTGATTTTAGCGGCATGCTTGAGCGCATCCTCCATCCGGTTTTGGGTGTAATTACGGATGCACGTAACAAACAACTGGTGTTTGTCGCCCATGGTATTATAGATACTGCTAACATGCACATTCATCGCTTCAGACAGGTCACGAATAGACGTGCCACTGTAGCCCTTTTTCCAAAAGACCTCCATCGCTTTTTTGGTTGCTTCTTCTTCGTTAAATTCCAGGTTCCTTGCCATAATTCTTTGCAAACATAAATTTATTTTAAAACACTTGTTCTAAAATAATGTCATTTTAATTTGACCTTAAATTAAGGATGCAGATTTTGTAACGACTGTTCTATAATATACATTTGCCTGCTGACTTTAAATATGAGATTTAATAAACTAACCTTCAGTCATCGGAAAAGTATTTACTGTAAGATACTTAGGGCCGCGCTCCTGATCAGTAAAAAATCGGGCTGGAGTTCGGTAAGCATGCGCAAAATAGCAGAAGCGATAGGCTATACCCCGCCGGTCATCTATGAATATTTCGAAAACAAAGCAGCGTTATTACTTGGATTGACCCGATATGGATTCGTGGTGTTATCCGGTGAATTAATGCAGGCCAGATCAGCCAGTGCCGTACCTAAGCAACAACTCCTGCTCATGTGCAAGGCATATTGGGATTTTGCGTCAGATGAACCAGAGCTTTACCGGCTCATGTTCGGAGTTGGAACAACCCGTTCTGATCCAAATGGATTAGAAAAAGCATCCGCTAAGATCGATTCGTTATTCTGCGAGGTTATTGGCGACCTCCCGCTGGCACCTTATTACACGTGTTGGTCAGTTTTACATGGATTGATCGCTATAAAACTAATCGGCAAGAGTTTACCCTGGAAGATCAGTGAACAAATATTTGCAAAGGCCGTATCCGATTTTACCAATGTACTGGTCAAAAATTAGTATTTGGATCTTGCATTAAGACTCCGGTCAATCAGTTAAAAGCATTGTACCGGATTAATCGTTAATCCAAATAGGCTTCTACATGTTTGATCAAACCAGTTTCATTAAAAAGAATAACAAGGCCGCCGGTCTCGTGACCGAAATCACCGATGAACTCCACTTTCATCTCGTAATAGCAATATTACTATGACCTAATTTTAACTTATTTACATTTATGGAACGCCCACGTTAAAGCTATAACCCTAATCATATGATAGCTGGTTTGCGGCGGTAATTATAATACCTATCTTCAATCTAGTATGAGAAAATACCACATTTTTGGCATCTTATTGATGTTTACATTTACGTTGCAGGCTCAATCGATACAATTTATCTCCGATGCAAAATCCTGGAATGAAGTTCTTTTGAAGGCAAAAGCAGCAAATAAAAAGGTGTTCGTAGACGTATATACAACATGGTGCGGTCCTTGTAAATGGATGGACGCTGAAGTTTTTAACAAAAAAGAGGTGGCTGATTATTACAACAGCACATTTATAAATGTGAAAGTTGATGCTGAAAAAGGTTGGGGAACGGCCTTTGCTAAAACCGAAGGCGTGGATGCTTACCCTACCTATCTATTTTTTGATCAAAATGGCAAGGTGATATATAATGCAAAAGGATCAATGCCAGTTTCCAAATTTTTGATGGAAGGCAAGACTGCAGCTGTACAATCATATAATGAAGAAGATGTACAAAAGAGAATGAAACTTGCATCAGGAAAATATGATGCAGACTTTTTATATTCTTACTTAACCAGCATACCGTTTGATAAACGACCTCAAGATATTGAACAACTAATTGAAAAGTATCTTTCTTTGGTTCCAGAGGATTCGCTCGGTTCGCAGAAAGTAAATAGGATCATTAAGATAAACGCCCCTGTCATTCTTGATGAGAATTCCTTAACCTTTAAAGCTTTTTTAAAACAATATCGTCAATATCCATTCAAACTTGGGTTTATCGATGGCACCTGGATGACTTTGAGAAGCAAACTCAAGACTGATTTAGCGCAGGCTGGAAAAAGCCGTAATGATCAACAGCTCGAAAAGCTCATCCATTTAAATTCTTTTTTTGAAAACGATGGATATGCTAAAGAACGGGAAGCAAATTATTTCAGGTGTATGTACTATGCTTTTGCCAATGATTCGATTGGTTTATCCAAAGCATTTAAACGCTTTTGCTCAGATGCCTATAGCGGACTAGACACCGCCAAATTATACGCAGAGGAAAAGGCAACGTTAACAAAAATGCAGGATTTATCGAAAACAGTATTTCCAGGCCTAAATAGCGAACAGGTTAAGAAGACCTTCCAATCAGAGTCAATACGTACTTACAGCGAATTTTGTGAAATTATCTCCTCTTGTCAACAATATAAGTTATTGACAAAAGATATACGTGAATCTATAAAGCTATGGATACAGAAAAGCATTGACAGCTATCGGGGAAATCCCATATCAGTCAATAGCTACTTTGAAAAGTTAGGTGAAGATATTAAGAAAATATAGATTGGTTTGCATTGGATGGCGCGGCACCATGTAGTTTTCCTAACCCCATTTGTCGGGCACCATTCGAATTACACACCGCACCATCCAATTTTGAGAGCGGATCATCCAAATTATTACATGAGCCAAATTGCCAAATAATTGGCCTTATTCGCAATGTCTTCTTGCTCTTTGTACTGCAAATTTGTATTGTCAATATCGACAATCAATTTAAAAGTATAAAACATGAAACGTACAGCAAAAGCACATTGGGCAGGTAGTATAAAAGAAGGTAAAGGTGAGTTAACTACCCAAAGCGAAGTTCTAAAACAGACAAATTACAGTTTTAAAACGCGATTTACCGGGGAAGAAAAAGGAACCAATCCCGAAGAATTGTTAGCAGCAGCACATGCCGGATGTTTTACCATGGCAGTAAGTTATGCTTTGACGGAAAAAGGATTGACACCAACTTCGCTGGATACTGAAGCAACAGTATCAATGGATAACGCTGGAATTACCGGGGTACATCTCTCCATTACCGGAAACGTACCAGGCATTACTGCAGAAGAATTTGAAACGATTACAAAAGGGGCAGAACAGAACTGTTTAATTTCCAAAGTATTGAATCTGCCCATTAGCTCGGAAGCTTATCTGGTCTCCTAACCATTACAATACAATAACAATCTCATTCAACGTTTTTGCCTATATTAGGCTTCGCGTTGAATGAGAATTGAGGATGCAAATATAGGCCTTTCCATTCGAGCTATAATTAAAATACAGGAAGATAGATGATTATCGACTATAAAAAAATTGAGTTATTTGGGAAAACATTTATTCAAAAGTTGGATTTAAAGTCTCCTTTTGAATTTTCATTTCCCGTAGCAGAACAAGCTTGCTTCTTATACATGTTGAAAGGTGAGACGCAGTTTCAATTTGACGATGATCATATCACAATACCTGCTAATCATGCATTGTTACTCAATTGTATCAACTCAGGCAAGCAATTAAGTGATTCAAGTAACAACAATGGCGAAATTGTAATCGTTACTTTCCATCCGGACATCCTAAAGAAAATTTATGAAAGAGAACTTCCGTTGATATTTCAGAAAAATGACAGGATCACAAATCAGTCAAGCGGAAAAGTCAACAATGATTTTTTAATTCAAAAATACATAGAGGGCCTTCTCTTTTACTTTGAAAATCCATCTTTAGTAAATGAAGAAATTTTGGTGTTAAAACTGAAAGAAATCATTCTCTTGTTATCGCAAACGAAAGACGCTGAAATGATACAAGTCATACTCTCCCAGCTTTTTTCGCCCACAATTTATACGTTCAAACAAATTATAGAAGCCAACTTGTTTTCGCAGATTAATGTTGAAGAGCTGGCGCAAAAAACCAATTTAAGCGTTTCTTCCTTTAAAAGGGAATTTAAAAAATTGTATGATGATTCGCCGGCCAATTACATTAAAACCAAAAGATTGGAAAGGGCTGCCGAATTACTTTTAATTTCTGATGAACGTATTACAGACATTGCTTTTGATTGCGGTTTCAACGACCTGGCCAATTTCACCAAAAGCTTTCATGATCAATACCATCTAACACCAACCAATTATCGGGTCAGCCAGTCTTCTAAATAAAAGCCATCTTACTTCACATAACACGCCTGTATGATACCGGCCGTGTGGTAATCAACCCTCCACTACAAAACGTATGGGGTTTTTTTGAGCCAAATTGCCAAATCATTGGGCTAATCTGCAAAGCCGATGTCCCTCAAGTACGGCAACTTTGTATCAACAATTAAATTAAAAAAATGGGACTATCAAATTTAGGAATTTTTCATACGGCCATAGGTGTTATTGCTATCGTTGCCGCAGTTGCAGGTTTTATAAGGAATGGTAAAATTGACCTAAGTCAGCTCACCGGGAAAATTTATTTTTATTTAACACTTATTACCTCACTAACCGCTTTAGGTTTATCAAAACAAGGTGGATTTAATCCGGGACATATTTTCGCTTTGTTCATCGTGGTTTTAATCCTGGTGGCCTTCTTTCTTTACAGCAAAAGGAAAGAGAATAACAGCGCCCGTTATTTTGAAAATGCGCTTCTTACCTTTAGCTTTTTTTTATCATTGGTTCCTACGGTTAACGAAACCTTTACTCGTGTCCCTATTGGGCATCCTTTAGCTAAGGCACCTACAGATCCAATTGTCGGCCAAACACTTCTTGTACTTTTTGTCTTGTTTGTAATAGGTTCTGTTTTTCAGTTTAGAAAGCAGAGAAGGATTAGTAAGCTGGTATAAATCGCATAATTATCCAATACTTTCAATCACGTAAGAAGTCATTTTGATAATCTTATCATCTTTGAACTGATAGATATCGCAAAAATTTCCTTTATAGGGCTTTCCATCTTTGGTCGTTCCCGTGCTGCTTCCGTTTGCGATGGCAATGTCTCCTTCAACAATTACGGTTTCAAAACGGAAATTCATCTCTTCCGGCATATTTCCTGCGTCCATACTACCTATTTCTTCTTTTCCTTTAAGGGTAGTATGGCCCGAAGTGGAGCTGTACATTTCCCAAACCATATCGTCAGCAAGATAATCCATGAATTTCTCCATGTCATTGTCGATGAACAGCTTGTTGATCTTTTCAATGAGTTGTTTTGTAGTTTCCATAATACCAAATAAACATTCCTAACCAGGAACGTGTTTTAAAATATAGAAGAATTTTAATTTTTCAGATCGTTTGTAAAATGAATGCAAGACAAAACTGATGGTAAAAAACAGCTGAATAATATTGAATGCCTGGCCAATCGTTATGACTAAGCCGTGACCTGCTCACAGCCTACGTATTCCTATATTTGGTTTTAAATCATCTAATCAATGAAAAAAATAGGATTTTTATCATTCGGACATTGGTCTGATCATCCCTCATATCAAACTCGTAACGCTGGCGATACGTTACTGCAATCTATAGATCTGAGTGTTGCTGCGGAAGAAATAGGTTTGGACGGTGCTTATTTTAGGGTTCATCATTTTGCACGACAGCTGGCATCGCCATTTCCATTGCTTTCCGCTATTGGGGCAAAAACAAGCAAGATAGAGATTGGAACAGGCGTGATCGATATGCGCTATGAAAACCCGCTATATATGATAGAAGATGCCGGTGCTGCGGACCTGATTTCCGGTGGCCGATTGCAACTTGGTCTTAGCCGGGGTTCACCCGAGCAGGTTATCGAAGGCTGGCGTCACTTCGGTTATCAACCTGATCCCGGAGAAACCGATGCAGATATGGGCCGTAAAAAAGCCCTGGAGTTTTTAGATCGACTAAAGGGTACAGGGTTTGCCCAGCCCAATCCCAATCCGATGTTTCCGAATCCGCCGGGTCTGTTACGATTGGAGCCACATTCTGATGGACTTCGGGAACGTATCTGGTGGGGAGCTGCCTCTAATGCAACTGCAGTTTGGGCAGCCGAGAACGGCATGAACCTGCAAAGTTCAACGCTGAAATTTGACGAAAGCGGTAAACCTTTTCATATCCAGCAGGCAGAACAGATCAGGCTGTATAAGGAAGCCTGGAAGAAAGCTGGGCACGAGCGCGAACCAAGGGTTTCAATAAGCCGTTCGATCTTTGCACTGGTTAACGATCAGGACAGGTATTATTTCGGACAGCAGGGGAAAGGGGCAGATAGTTTTGGTTATATCGAAGCTGATAAACGGGCGGTCTTCGGTAAAAGCTATGCAGCCGAACCTGATCAGCTGATTAAGGAGCTAGCCGCGGATGAAGCTATACAAGAAGCAGATACATTGCTTCTGACCATACCGAACACGTTGGGTGTTGATTATAATGTACATATACTATCCGCTATCCTGGAGCATGTTGCACCTGCATTGGGTTGGCGTTAAATAAATACGTTCGGTTACGCGCTCCTTATTGAGTTATCTAATTTATCCGGAGTTTAGCGGTCTGAAAAAGGCTGCTCTTTCGTTTTACCTGCCTTATCGTCAAAGTTGTCACAATCCAACCTATGGACGTACACAGATTTAATCACAAACCAGCAGTAGGCGCATGCCCGAATTGCTTTTTAAAAGCGAAAGAAAAATGGGACAGATCTTCAAAACCCAGTTCCATATAAATATCCTTCGGCTTCCGGCTTTGCTTATAGATCAGAAAGTATGCTTCTTCCAGCCGCTTTTTGGTTAGCCAGTGTCCGGGTGTATCATTAAATAATTGCTGAAAATCGCGCTTAAAGGAAGACAAACTTCTGCCTGTTAAAAACGCAAAACGCTCCAGGCTTACATTGAACCTGAAGTTACGGTTCATAAATGCCTTCAGGTCTATTTTTTGAGGCGCACCAAAGTTAAACAAGATGGCCGCAAGGCCAGGGTCTTGTTTAAGCAGGATCAACAACAGTTCCTCTCTTTTAAGTTCTGCAAAAGTTTCATCAATTTCAGAAGATCCGAGGTAGTAAGGTTTTAGAGATTGGATAAAGCTGCTCAATAGCCTGTTTTCCCGGATGAACAAGATGGAATCGTCGTTCCCGGCGATTCCAATTTGGAAAGGATGCTTTTTTAAAAATCTTCTCAGAAAAGGTTCATCAAAGGCAACAACGATCGTCCTGAAATTGCCATCACCGGGATGTTTGGTATACCGCAGCAAATGGTTCTTACGGGCAAGACCATAATCGCCAGGGTTAATCTCGTAATGCTTGTCGCCATTATAAACCACCATCGACCCTGTTAAAAGGTATAAAAAGAAATGCTCCGGTGTCACTTGTTCCGGAGAAATCCCCGGACCCAAATGGCAGGATTGAAGGAGGGTCGTATTCAAGGCATGTTAGATTTAGACTCAAAAATACATCAAATTACCAAACTATCCACACTGGCAAGAATTGCAGCTTCTTTGCTGCGCGGCTTCCAGCCCAATATCCTTTTCGCTTTCTCATTAGACATCGCGGTATATGCCGATGGATCAAGCGGCTCCAGTTCAGCAATGTTCAACGCTGCTGCAGGCCGTTCCTTTTTGATGAACTGCGCAATATCATAAATGCTCACAACATCAGATGCAGTAGCAAGGAAGCGTTCGCCAGCTGCCTCGGGATGGGTCATTGCCAGGAGGTGAATGGCAGCGACATCACGTACATCAACCACTCCAAAGGTAAAACCAGGGGTCTGTTTAATGTGGCCTTCTAATAGCGACTTTATAAACCCTACAGACGTAGAATGGTCTTGTCCCATCACTGGTCCAAAAATGGCGACCGGATTGATCACCGTTAGCTCCATATCTCCGCCTTCGTTTTTCATATAATCCCAGGCTGCCATTTCGGCTATGGTTTTAGACTTGATATAAGCACCGGAAGCAATTTCAGGATCTGTCCAGTCAAGCTCAGTGAAAACATGGTCTTTAGTGTCTTTACTGTAGCCAATGGCCGCAAAAGAAGAAGTGAGTACCACACGTTTTACACCAGCATTGCGGGCAGCTTTTAGTACACGCAATGCACCGTCACGGGCCGGAATAATCAGTTCGTCCGCATCTTCAGGTTCACCGGCCGGAAAAGGCGACGCCACATGCAATACATACATACAGCCTTCAACCGCGTCGTTCCAGTGATCATCCGCGCCAAGGTCTGCTTCAACAAACGAAAGCTGCTCAAGGGACGTCATCCCGGCAGACTGTAACAAGCTGATCACTTCTTGTTTTCTGTTCAATGAGCGTACTGTTGTTTTTACAGTATAACCCTGCTGTAATAATTGAAGAATGCAGTAGATTCCGACAAAACCGGTACCGCCCGTTACCAGTACGGTTTGATTTTTTGTTAAACTTTCCATAAATGAATTTATTTACATCAAAGGTGCGGTTTAAATCTGCTGGATGTTTTGTTCGGAAGTTCAACTTTACTTTGTTCAGAAGTTCAAACTTGCCGATCGTTAGCGAATCATGGTTGTTTATTGCCGGATAGCCTTTTCCTGCTGAATACAAAAAGGCCAGCTAAAGCATAACTTAGCTGGCCTTCTGAAATACTAATTTACCCGCTAAAGTGCAGTCGAGATATAATAAGTTCCTGACTGGATATTCATTATAGCCTCATTATTTTCTTGTTTAACTAACTTCAATCCTTTTGATTGACTAATAGGGAGGCCCGACTCCGTAATGTTTGATCCTTTTGACGGAATATACACGGTCGCTGTTGAACCAGGTGGAACAGTAACTTCTATAGTGAATTTATCAACTGAACGTTTCCAGTTAATTTTGATTGCGCCGTTAATAGACTGATAGGCAACTTTACAGGAGTCGTTTGTTGATGTAGCATGTGGTTTTACCGTAAAATGTTTATAACCCGGATTATTCTCATCTACATTGAGCCCGGCAATATAGCGCCATAACCATTCTCCAATGGAGCTGTAAGTCCAGTGATTGAGAGAAAGATTTCGTCTGTCTGCATCAAAAGATTCCCAGTAGGTGGTACCACCGGCTTTGAGCATATAACCCCATGAAGGCTGGGTTTCTGTATTTGCTACCTGCACAGCCGATTGGTGCTGCTTGTTTTCTGATAAAGCAAGAAGCGTTTCTATGCTCGACCAAAAACCGGTAGTTAAATGACCTTTGCTCTCGCCGATCATCTGGGCAAGGCGATTTGCTGCTTTTGAGCGAATAGGCTCATCCAGCAAATCGAAATATAAAGCAAGTGCATAACTGCCCTGTACATCCGCTTTACCCGGAGCTTCGGTAATAGAACCATCCTGGTTAACAAAGCTGCTCATAAAAGCTTTCTTAATCTGGTTAAACAATTGCCGGTATTTTAATTCATCTGCCTTTTTACCCAATACCCCGGCCATTTTAGATAACTGGTCTGCATCGTGTGCAAAAAAGGCCGTAGAGCCAAGAACACGAGGCGTGGCCGGACCAGTACTAAGCCAGTCTCCCCAATCCATTCCACGGTTATTTTCCCAAAGGAAATTAGGGTTTTTTGAACTTAGAAAATCCACCCATCTCTGCGCTGCAGGATAGTGCTCTTCAAGTATTCTCTTATCACCATAATTAACGTAAACCTGCCATGGCATAGAAACACCAGCGTCTGCCCAACCTGGAGATCCGACACATATATTCGTGTTTTCCAAATGAAATTGCGGCGCAATATCCGTGAAACGCCCATCCGGTGTTTGGTCATCCCGCATATCCTGTGCATATTTCTCCAGGAAAGCAGCAGCATCCATATTGTAAATAAGAGATTGTACACATGGGCGCAGATCGCCTGTCCAGCCTAATCTTTCAGATCTTGCCGCACAACCATTTGGCATATCAAACATCAGGTTTCTTTGTGTCCAGATGGCCGTTTCCATCAGCTTGTTATATAACGGGTTCGAGGATTCAAATTCACCCGCCTCCGGAACATTGTTATGCATACTTATTGCAGTAATCGTATTTGGATCCGGCTCATTTTCCAGGCCGCTTACCTGCACATAACGAAAACCGTGATACGTGAAATGTGGTGTTAGTGTTTGAGTCTTATCATCATTTAAAATATAATCCTCTTGCTGCGGAATTCCCCAGAGATTACTCATGTCTATATCACCATTCTTTTTAAGGATTTCAGCATGTCTTACTCGGATATGCGTATCTTTTTTGCCTGCCACCACTAAACGGCACCAGCCTGCAATTTCTTGCCCAAAGTCAAAGACATAAACACCTTTGCTGATTTTTTTTACCGCAACAGGTTTCAGTTCCCTGATTTCTTTAACCGGCTGATTGCGCTGCCCAACCAGTTTGGTATCATCCAGTTGTTTGGCTTCAGCAATAGACCAATCTTTGTCATCGAAATTAGTTTTGTCCCATCCGGTAAGCGCGAGACGCTGATCAATGGCTTCGCCATCCAATAAGTCGGACCAAAGCAAAGACCCTTTTAACGTTGTCTTCCATTGTTTATCGGTGGCAATAGTAATATGTTTACCATTCTCCAGTTCTATTTCCAGCTGGGCCATCAACAAGGGGTAGTGTCCGTAAATATTACGGTTCTCAAAAAGATTCATATGCCCGGCATACCAGCCATAGCCCAGCATTGCCCCAACTGCATTGCCTCCTGGTTTAAGCATCTGCGTCACATCGAAAGTCTGGTACGTGATTCTTTTATTGTAATCGGTTACCCCCGGAGAAAGGTAAAGATCGCTTACTTTTTTGCCGTTAATATGAAACTCATAAAAACCGCGTGCCGTCACAAATAAGTTTGCGCGTTTAACTTTTGCCGCAAGACTAAATTCCCGGCGCAGTGTCGGTACACGGGAAACCTTATTCACCGGCGCGATATCGGACAGTTCTTTTACGCCAACAGCAAGAGCAATTGGATCGGGTATATTTGTGATCAAGTTCTCTTTTTTCAAGAGAAATTTCTTAGACCACTGTTTTGATTCAATCGCATCCGAGCAGTCTGCCGTTACATTTTCTTCAATTACTTTCTTATTGTAAATCGCGTTAAATCCGCCTAACGCAAGTCCATATAGATTTACATCCCATCTGGTCAGTTTGGTTACTAAAAGCCGGATATATCGTGTCTTTACGGGTTGAAACGCTATGATATTGTTTGCTTCACGTGGATTAAGAACATCTGCTGAAGTATGATCAATAATTGTTTTCGCATTTTGGAAGTTCTTATTTGCCGATACCTGTATTTTATACCTCAGCGGATACATAAAGCTAAGAAAGTCTATATTTTGATTAACAGAACGTGCAGGGATTATATTCACTGCGTTTATGGCTTGCTCAGTGCCTAAATCCAATATGATCCATTTTTCCTGGTACTGATTTTCAGTGGTAAGGCTTCTGTAACAATTTATTGGTGTTAAAGAGAAATTATTAGGATCAGCGAGAACCGGATCTGTGATCCACACCGCCTTCCATTCCTTTTTTGTAAGCAGCCCCATGCTCCAGTACGCATTTGCACTCCATGGTGTAACCTTGTTTTTGCTATCCCAGGCTCTTACTTTCCAGTAATATTGTTTACCTGAAAGAAGTTTTTGGCCTTTATACACCCTATTGTTTTCCGTTGATACCTGTTTTCCGCTATCCCATATATCACCCTTATTCATCTTTAAGGCATTCAGGTTAGAAGCCACTATAATTTGAAAGGCCGTCTGTTTGTCGCCGCGTAAATCAGACGCCATAACCCACGAAAGCCTCGGAGAAATTACATCGATACCTTCAGGGTTTACCCGATACTCACAATTACTTTGTTCGATACGCAGGCCTTGCCCAAAAGCGAAGGATGATATAGCCAGGAACAAAACGATCATGATCGGGGCAACTTGGTTTCTTTTTTTTAACATCTTGCTTATTTTATCTTATCAAAGAATATCCCGCTTAAAGACACATTAATTCCTCTAACCTGGTTAATCCGGAGCCGAATTGGACCCTGAACATCAAAACTTACATATTTTCCCTTACTGTAATTCTTCACATAGATCATTGGGCCAATCAGATTAAGTGTATTCATGTCAAATATCTCGATGGCAGAGCGTCGTCCCACATTATCCTGATCCAGAAAATATAAGGAAACCCGGTGAGTACCATTGTCAGTTACCGGAAGATCAATAGTCATGGATTGTTCGCAGACATTATAATTTTTAGTGGCAATTGCGCCAAAGTCATTGGTTCGGGCGCTGTCTTGTAGCAGTGCTATGTTAGGGTCCTGAACATCGCGGTGCACATCTGCATATCTTGATAGTTTTATCTTACCCAGGTAAGCCGGTAATTTTTCAACATGCTGTCCTTTTTTATATAAGTTGAAAAGAATCGAGCCATCACCACCGTAAGTTCCCTTCCAGTTGCCTCTCGTTGTGCTGTCCTGACCAATACCATGAACCTTATATATCCATGGCGTATTTTTAAGGGCTATTTGTTTAACCTGTTTTTTATATTTCACTTCAAACAGATATTCTCCAGGCTCAAGATTATTGAGAATCAAAAAATCTTCATTTTCACCATGCTCAATAGAGATCGCTGTTGTTTTTCCATTGATCTTTAGCGACGACGGTACATTTTTACCTATCGGCAAGGCAATCGTTTTTGCCATAGTTCCGGCAGGTACCTTAACTCTTGAGATTCCGGATTTAGTATCGAAACTAGCTGAAATAAGTCCTTTTTCTGTCGGAATTCCACCATTCACTGAAGTTAATGATCTACCCAAATGGGGCACTATAGAAAAAGATTTAAATCCAGGTTCAAGCGGTTTTATTCCAAGAATTTCTTCAGAAAGCCATTTTACAATGCCTGCACTCCAGGGATGGGTAAAGCTGGTGTAACCGGCCTGGTTATTAGGAGGTGCATCATTAGTAGTAAGAATCTCATTCCACTGCGGACGAAATACCTCAAAAAAAGTAGTTCCTCCGTAACGGATCTGTCCGCCCCAGCTGTCTTTAATTGCACTGATCGCCTCATCAAAACGCTGGGATTTGGCCATAGCAGAAATGATAAACCATTCGTTAAAGGAAGAATAAGAAATTCGGTTAACCCGATCGGTAAAATTTTTATTGAATAATATGTTGTTTTCCTCCGGAGTGGTCAGGTTGGTATTGATCGCATCTGCAGCAGCGTGCAATCCAAATGTGCTAAGCCATGCGTTTTCTTTTCTAAGAGATTGGATCTTTTCTGTAGCATAACCCTCATATTTGTCCGCCTCTTTTAAGTTACCTATGGTCCGCATCAATTTGCCAAATTCAGACCATGCCCGTATCGATAGCATGGAGTAGGCATTTTGAGCCTCAGCATTTGGGTTTTCAAAACCACCTCCCAAACGTTCGTCCCAGCCATAAAATGCAATTCTGGGTGATTTTCCGAAATGCCCATAGGCATGTTCAAGTTTTTTACCGGCATTATCAAGGTAATATTTTGCCAGGTCGGTATCACCTGTATAGTTTACATAATCTACTAAACTTAACACCCAGTAAAGTGCATAGCTGGCTATATCGTTACTAAGGTTCGCCGTGTTATGGATATTCTTTTTTACAAAATCGAAGTTGCCAAAAGCCACCATGGAAGCAGCCTGCGCCGGAAAGGCATCGCCAGTCCAGGAGTGACGGTCACTCCGGTCCATAAGTATAGCGCCGAAATAATCTTTCAGCAAGTTGAGTTTTACGGTATAGGCACCAGTGTACCATATCTTTGTTAACTCAGGATCACTACAGGCGAAACTGCCGTTATAATTAGTGGGTTTGATCTGGCAAACCAATCTTAAATTTTTAAGATGCCATTGTTTCTTATGAGATACCACGTGGATCCATCCGAATCGAACGCCCTCATACCAAAGGTTGTTCAGATGTATGCGGTAAGTGTTCCCATCCTTAACGACAGAAGCGGTTTTGAACGGGTGAGCCGTTCCGATATTAACAATCGCTGGCTCATTATATTCACTGATGCTCATCAATACAGAGTCAGTCAGGTCATCAGATTCAAATTCGAGCCAGCCAGCACTAACCCTTCCAAAATCGAACATGAGATCTCCCTCGCCATTAACAACGACCTCGTTTTTTATCTTAAAATTTTTCGTGTCAAAACTTCTGGCTGAAGCTGTGGTAAATGAAACCGGACGCAGATGATAATACTCCAGCTCATCTGTAGCTTTAGGCGATGCCCACTTCATATTGATCAAAGGATCAGGTGATAGCGGGACAGGAGTGCCGCTTAATGTTCCGGAAACTGGCTTATATACAATTTTCTGGGCTGATGCTACGGGGCAAAAAAGAAGGTTGCTGTAAATAATTGTGGTCAGCAAAAAGAGCAACCTGGTTTTTTTTTTAGTCATTAATAAATTCAAGCTGGCAATACCAGTTGAAAGTTTGAACATACTCATAGTTTAAGTTGATTTGTGTGTGATATTAGTACATCCAAAAATATGCCTTCATCTTATAATATTGTTGTAATGATCTTCAATTTGTTTGTCTTTTTTGGTATTTATTGCGTAACTCCGGGATCAGTATACTACAGATCCGGCGGTAATTCCTACATTTCTAAAACTCGCTATGCAGCAGTTCTATAAAATTTCCTGATGAATAGATCTGGCTTTAACAGAACGACTTTTGATGGCGGCTAAAGTCGGCCCGTAGATAAGGTTAATAATCTATATCTATTATTTTTACTAATTTAGTGCAAAACTATTACACCAATTGATGGCTTATGTTCCGCTGATAAATGAAAATGAACTGTTGCAAAGACTGCGAAATAACGACGAGCAGGCATTTGAAACACTTTACAGCCATTATGTTGATCCGATCTATCGTAAGCTGCTTTATCTGGTTAAATCTGCTGACATCGCAGAGGAACTTACCCAGGACGTATTCTTAAAAATATGGGAAAAGCGGGATACAATTAATCAGGAAAAATCTTTTCGTGCATTTGTCTATAGCATTGCGTTAAACCTCACCAGGGATATGTACAGGCGGATTGCGCTTGATAAAAAATTACAAGACCATCTGATCAATTCGGTAACCGAGTTGCATTATCCAATTGATGCGTATTATGAAGAAGAAGCTAACCGCCGGTTAATCCTTGATGCAATTGATACACTGCCACTGCAGCGGAAAAAGGTAATGACCCTGGTCAAGCTGGAAGGAAAATCTTATGAAGAGGTCAATGAACTGCTTGGCATATCAACATCTACCGTACGTGACCATGTAGTAAAGGGTACAAAGACGATAAAGATATACCTGACTAATAATAAGTCGGTTACCGTTATTGTTCTTGCTGCCGCCATTTCGGATACATTTACAAACAACTTTTTTTAAAAAAAATTAGTAACAGAGCAGACCTTTCCGGATTTTCGTTCGTAATCATAGAAAAACAGACGATTTGGCTACAGGGAATAACTTACAGGAACTTTACGAAAAATTTTTATCCGGACAAAGTAATGCCAGCGAACAGCTTGAACTGATCGCGTTATTCGGTACCGCAGATGCCACTGCATTGGAAGAGCTGATCCATCAAAAACTGGAAGACAATACAGCATTCGCAGCAGAAAATGCAGACCATAAGAAAAGGTATAACCGTATTTTAGTCAACCTGCAGCAGGAAATATCTCAAAACAGAACCCCACATAGATTTAAATGGCTAAAAATTGCAGCCGCTGCGAGCATTACGCTGGCAGTGGGACTAAGTGCCTACTTATTTATCAGCAACCAAAATGTAAAACCTGTAATCATAACGGCAAAGATTGAGACTGAGGTGAGGCCGGGTGGAAACAAAGCCTTTTTAATGCTTTCAAATGGACAGAAAATCCAGCTGGCCAAAATTGATCGCGGTATCATTGGTGCGGATGCTGGCCGGAATATACGCAAAACAGCAGAAGGCCAGATTGAATACGATCGCGTTCAGCAGCAGAACCATTTATCAGATAATGGCGTAAATATATTGCAAACACCGAACGGAGGGCAGTATAGAGTGGTTCTCCCTGATGGTACAAAGGTATGGCTCAATGCGGCTTCTTCGTTGAAATACGCCATAAACTTTGGAAAGTCAGGAGAGCGCAAAATCGAATTAACAGGGGAGGCCTACTTTGAAGTAGCTAAAGATCCCGTCCGTCCTTTTATTGTACAAACAGACGATCAAAATATTAAAGTGCTGGGCACACACTTTAACGTGAATGCTTACCATGATGACGGAGGAAGCAAAACGACGCTCATAGAAGGCAGTATCATGGCAATATCCGGAAATGCAAAAGCCCTGATATATCCCGGCCAGCAGGTGATCAGTATCGGGCGTAATCGTCTGCAGATTGATGATGTAGATACGGAAATTGCGCTTGCATGGAAAAATGACCAGTTTATGTTTGACAGTGAGCCGATCCGAATGCTCATGAAGCGACTGGCAAGATGGTATGATGTGGATGTTGTTTATGGCAGTAATGTTCCGGATGTACGCTTTAATGGCGGGGTCTCTAAGTTTGAGAATATTTCTGCAGTACTGAAGATCCTTGAATCCACCGGAAAAGCCCATTTTAAATTAAAAGACCGAACGATATACATTGAACAATGAGAAAAATAAATAACCAAAAGAACTGTAAAATATGAGAGCAAACTAAACCATAAACCACCCTGAACAAACCAAGGCCCGGTTAAACGGGCCCTGGTTTCTGTTTAGCACAATTTACTTTATTCAACTGTTTCGCAATGGCCTGTTCCCTGGTAAGTAAGGGCATATTGCACCACCAAACTAAACAAATGTATAGATTAATACTGTTAAACCGGTATGACTGATAAGTTTTCACCTTAAAATAAGGCTCATAATGAGACTAACCATCATGTTCATGGTTGCTGCTTTGATGCATATTAATGCATCCGTGTTTGCACAAAAAATTACAATAAATAAAACCAAGACCAGCTTGATCAGCATACTTAAGGAAGTACGTAAACAGACAGGTTACAACTTTGTAATCACAGATGATCAAATTGAGCAAAGCAAAAGGGTAACCCTGAAGATCTCGCAAGGCGAAATTCAGGAGGTTCTTAGTGAGTTATTTAAGACCCAGCCATTAACTTATAAAATAGACAACAAAACGATCATTATTATAGATAAAGACAATACCATTGATGAAGGAAACTACCCCAATCCGGCATCAGTAAAAATACGGGGGATAGTTGTTGACGAAAAAAATGACCCACTTCCAGGTATGACAATCAAGCACAAAGAAAGCGGCAATTCAGTATCAACAAATGCTCAGGGTGAGTATCAGATCGGTATTCCCGAAGCATCAGGTACCCTCGTGTTTTCATTTGTTGGTTACAAGATGCAGGAAGTGGCTATAAATAAGAAAGCAATTCTGGACATATTTATGAAGCCTGAAATCGGTAAACTGGATGAAATTGTAGTTGTAGGCTATGGTACACAATCTATATTAAACATTTCCGGGGCCATTTCCAGGGTCTCCGCAAAAGATGTAGCCATGAGTCCGTCAGCACATCTTGGCGCCGGACTTGCCGGAAGGATCCCCGGTGTAGTGATTAATGCCCGTGGAGGAGAACCAGGAGCGGAACAGGTAGAAATTTTCATCCGTGGTAAAAGTACGACTGGTGATAGCAATCCATTATACGTAATCGATGGCATTGTACGCGATTATGCCGGGTTTAGCTACCTCAACCCAAATGAGATAGAATCTATTTCCGTACTCAAAGATGCATCTGCTGCAATATATGGCTCCCGTGCAGCCAACGGTGTAATTTTAATTACCACCAAAAGGGGGGACCAGGGTAAACCTTCAATCACATTTGATTATAACCATGGCCTGTCACAACAGATGCGGATTCCTGAATCCGCAGATGCCTATACATTTGCTACCATGGCCAACCTCGAACAAAGGATCAAAGGTTTGCCAGAACCCTATACTGCTCAGGATCTCGAACTTTATAAGAACGGAGGCGATCCGTTAAACCATCCGAACACCAGTTGGGCCGACCTTATTTTTAAAGATTGGTCTACACAGAAAAAGGCAGATGTTTCGATATCTGGCGGCGGGAAAGATACCCGGTATTTTATATCCGCAGGATATTTGGATGCTAATTCTCCGTTTATTAAGGGCTTCACTTACAATAAACAATATTCCTTCAGATCTAACCTCGATTTTAATGTAACGGATGACTTCAAGGTATCTTTAGATCTTTCAGGGCGCAAGCGCGACTTGGAAAACAGCCGTTTTGATTGGGCACACATTTACCTCGGCGTACCGCTTGAAAATGCCATTTATCCCAACGGACTTATTGGCCCCGGTAGAGGGGGTAACAATGCCGTATTGATGGCCCGGGATCCCAATTATGGTTATACCAACACCCAAAACAATACCTTCTTTGGCACAGCTACGGCAGATTATAAAGTCCCTTTTTTAGAAGGTTTTACACTTCAGGGCAGTTATGCGTATGATAACGATGAGCATTATATCAAAAATTGGTCGGGGATCACGTATTATTATTTATTGAACAAAGAAACTGGTGTATATGAGCAAAAACAAAACGCCGTAACCGCCTCACCAAATCTGGGGGTAAATTCTCCGCGAATGAACACACTCACTACCAATTTCAAAGTGTCTTATCAAACCACAATTTCAGAAAAGCATGTGGTTGACGCATTTGTTGGTTACGAGCAAAGCTCAACCCAAGCGTATAACCTCTCAGCTGGCCGTAGCATGTATGTTACAGGTACGCTGGAAGAACTATTCGCAGGCAGTGCCAATAAGATCTATCAATATAATGATGGATCATCGGCAAAAACCGGTCGTGATAATTATTTCGGCAGGGCGCAATATTCCTACAATGACCGCTATAACATTCAGTTTCAGTTTAGGTATGATGGTTCGCAGAATTTTCCTCCGGGAAATAGATATGGTTTTTTTCCGGGTGTTTCGGGCAACTGGAATATCGCTAAAGAGCAATTCATGCAGCATCTGAATATTCTGGATTATTTAAAAATACGTGCCTCTTATGGAGAACTGGGTAATGATAAAGTGGGTGCCTACCAGTATTTAACCTCTTACACTTATGGTGATAACTACGTCTTTAACGGCATTACAAGCCAGGGACTGGTGCAAACCGGTGCCTCCAATCCAAATATTACCTGGGAAGTAGCAAAAACTACAGATATCGGGCTTGAATTTGGTCTGTTGAAGGGGTTGCTAAATGCCGAGATCGATTGGTTTAAAACGACGAGAAGTAATGTTCTGGCCGTGAGAAACGCCTCCGTACCGGATTATACCGGGTTAACTTTGCCCAATGAGAACATTGGCCGTGTACAAAATAAAGGGATTGAAGCCAGCTTGTCACACACATACCATATTGGAGATAAGTTCAAATATATGGTGTCGGGTAACTTTACTTATGCTAAAAATACGGTACAGTTTCAGGATGAGGTTCCTGGAACGGTAGCCTGGCAAAAAGCCGAAGGAAAACCCCTGGGAAGTCCGGTGTTATATGAAGTAACCGGCGTTTTTAACGACGAAGCAGAAGTGGCAGCTACACCCCACAGGGATGGTTCTGGTCCTGGCGACTTGATTGTACGTGACGTAAATAATGACGGCATCATCAATTCACTTGACATGGTTCGCCAAAAATACGGTGTATTCCCAGAGATCGTCTATGGGCTAAACTTTCGCTTCGGTTACAAAGCATTCGAACTCTTCCTCGGCTTTCAGGGCCAGGCACATGCCATTAGTCCACGTTTTAACCCTTATCCTTATGATCCCGTGGGTTGGGGTAACTTCCCAACTTTTTTATCCCAGGATGTCTGGAGCCCTGAAAATCCAAATGGCTCAAAACCAAAACCTGGCCTATCCAGTGCGTTGCAAGCCACCGGAACAACTTACAATTGGGAAAATGCATCCTTCCTAAAACTGAAAACTGCTGAGTTCTCCTATAACCTGCCTGTAAGTATCCTGGCAAAGGCAGGTTTAAAACGAGCGCGCATTTATCTGAGTGGTTCCAACCTGTTTTTTGTCAAAGACCACTTCAGGAATGTAAATATAGATCCGGAACAGACCAATTCCGGATGGGGATATTCCCAAAACCGGCTATTAAATATGGGAGCAAGTATAACCTTTTAATCAAGCGACATGAAAAAGCTATTTTTTATCATCACGGTTGTATTGATTTGCAGTGCCTGCGAGAAAAACATCATGGACATTACGCCAAATGACCGGCTGTCTGAAGAGGAGATCTGGTCAAATGCTGCACTGCCGCAATTGTTCATTAACGCCCAGTATAACGCGTTGCAGCATGGAATGAACAATGACATTACCTATTTTGGCGATGAGGCCTATAATCAATACGATGAGGGTGGATATCACATTATTGGTTTAAATCAGATAAGCCCCAGCAATGCAGACCAGTTGTCAACCTATTATAATTACTGGAAAACCGGCTACACCGCAATCCAGAATATCAATATCTTTTTTGCGAAAATAGACCAGACACCGATCGATGCAGCAACTAAAGCTAAAATGATAGCGGAAGTGAAATTTTTGAGGGCCTTTATCTACGCCAAACTAATATGGAACTATGGTGGGGTACCCATCATTGAAAAGGTCTATAACCTCAGTGACAATCTGACCGGAATAAAACGGGCAACCTATAGTGAATGTGTAGCTTATATTTTGAAGGATCTGAATGATGTGGTTACCGTATTACCTGATCAACAAAATGGTGCAGACGCCGGCCGCGCATCCGCAGATGCGGCAAGGGCATTAAGAACCCGCGTGTTATTGTACAATGCAAGCCCGCAAAATAATGCGGCCAATGATAGATCACGGTGGCAGGCAGTAGCCGATCAGGCTCTTGAACTGATCAGTAGCAAAAGATATAATCTTCATACCAACTATCATGGACTGTTCATTGGTGATGCCAATAACGAAGCGATTTTTTCAAGGTACTTCTCTACAGACAATTCAAATATTATCGGTAAACTGTTTGCACCGGTGGGCTCCGGCGGAAACTCGTTCGGAGCACCATCTCAGAATCTTGTGGATGCCTACGAAATGAAGAATGGCATCCTGCCAATCATTAATGGAGCTGTAAATCCGGATCCTGAAAATAAGTATGATCCAAAGCTTCCTTATGCAGACCGCGATCCAAGATTTTATGCGAGCGTGATGTATAATGGTTCTTCCTACAAGGGACGTACCATTCAGCCTTATTCCGGCGGTGCCGATGGATCAAGCAGGGATGCTTCACCAACAGGTTATTTTAACTATAAATATTTAGATGAAACACTGGTTATATCCGATCAGTTTGCTTATACCTATCCCTGGCACTTCTTCCGCCTGGCAGAGATCTATCTTACTTATGCCGAAGCCCAATATAATTTGGGTAACGAAGATGAAGCAAGAGCGTATGTAAATAAAGTCCGGGAACGTCAGGGGGTAAATATGCCTGCTGTTACCGAAAAGGGAACTGGACTATTTCAGCGGATCATTCACGAACGTCAGATAGAACTCGCTATGGAGGGGCACAGGTTTTATGATGTAAGAAGGTGGAAAATAGCACCGCAAACAGAGATAAAACCCATACAGGGTATGCAGGTGGTAAAAAATGCAGATGGAACATTTACTTATAACCGGATAGATCTGTTGAAAAAAGTATGGAATGAACGCTTATACCTCATTCCGTTAACATTTAAAGAAGTTCAGTCCAGCGGTGGAAGCCTTCAGCAAAACCCGGGCTATCAATAGATCAATGCAGTTTAAATTATTTTAAGGAGGGATATAATTTTAGTTATGGTAGAAAATTATTTTAAGTATTTAAATATTACTGATTTTGAAGAGTCTTGGGGAATGTATGTAACCAGCCTGGGTTATTCAAAAGTAGGACCCAGCCAGAATTATCCAAATATGGACCATCCGCAAACACATGGTTTAACATGGAACCGGGGACGTATCCTTGACGACTTTTACATCGTTTATATTTCGAAGGGAAAGGGCCAGTACGGATCTTCATTAAATCCATCGGTGGAAGTCACCGAAGGATCATGCTTTTTTTTATATCCCGGAGTATGGCATCGCTATAAGCCGGATTTTAATTCCGGATGGGAAGAATATTGGGTCGGCTTTAACGGCCGCTACGCTAAAGAACTCATGGGCAGTGGTATCTTTACCCCGGATACATCCCTTATGAAAATTGGATTTAGCAGTGATGTGCGCAGGCTTTTCGCTGATCTGATGCAAGCGGTTAAACATGCCCATATCGGATACCACCAGCAGCTTGCTGGAATAGCCATTCAGCTCTTAGGCGTAATTCATAACATGTCAAGAAATCTGATGTGTAATGATAACGACATTAAGCAAAAACTGATCAGCAAAGCAAAATTCATCATTCAGGAATCAACAGAGGAGAACCTCGATATGGAGACTGTTGCAAGTCAGCTGCCAATGGGTTATTCTCTGTTTAGAAAAATATTTAAAAAGTTTACCGGGCTGTCACCAAATCAATACTATATAGACATTCGCATAGAAAGAGCGAAACAATTATTAGAGACAACATTGCTAAACATTAGTGAAATCGGGTTTCAAACAGGTTTTGAAACGGTATCCTATTTTTCCAAAGTGTTTAAAGATAAGACAGGCGTATCCCCAAAGGAATACCGGGATACACTTGGTAATTAACAACCCAAATGCTTTTTCAATCCAACAAAAGTAACGTAAAAAGCAGTGATGATAAAATTTTGTTCCGGGTAAAGCAAACGGACATTGATAAATGCCAAAAATTACAAACAATCACCCTGTTATTTAAAATCAACATTCTCTCTGTCAGTTATATTTGTGATACTAAACCACTAAACAAACTAAACCAAGTGCTGATGAGAACAAGTGATTTTCCAGATCCGTAAACCCCGGATACCTTTTTTATAACCACATTTTAATAGGACAGTTATACCAATGAAATTCATTGGAGGGACTGTCTATTGCCAAAAAATTACAAACTGCTTTAATGAAAGGAAGGCGTATATGATCTAAAATTTATCCAGCAATCTCGATAGTACGCTCCTTATTTAGAACCGGATAAGGAGAAGCTAGCCGACATCAGGTATCACAGTCCTTATTTCAATGTGCTACTAATCAATCAATTTAGGAACTCCTTTAAAATGTTAAAATTTAAACTGAGCAAAGTATGAAGAAAATACTGATCCTCTTATGTCTGTCAATTACCTGCAACCTTGTGTTCGCACTTAATTCCGGAAAAATAGAGTTATTTAATAAAAATTTACCTCCGCGTACAGTAACCGGGATAGTCTTGGATGAGACAGGTTTACCAATACCAAATGCAACAATTTCTGTTGAGGGCTCCGTGCCAAAACGCGGGGTTATGAGTAATCAAGAAGGAAAATACAGCATACTGGTCAATACGGATACTGAAGTGCTGATCTTCTCTTATATCGGCTATACAAGCCAGAAGATCGTTATCGGTGAACGTAAAACACTCGATGTAAAATTAGTTCCTGATGCCAAAAATGCACTCGAAGAAGTTGCCGTTGTCGCATTTGGAACACAGAAGAAAGCAGATTTAGTAGGTGCGGTAACTTCTATAAAGGTATCCGATCTGAAAATCCCTTCAAGTAACTTAACCACAGCTCTTGCGGGACGAGCAGCCGGTATTATCGGCTTTCAGCGCAGCGGTGAGCCGGGTATGGACAATGCCGACTTTTTTATTCGTGGGGTAACTACATTTGGTTACAAAAATTCGCCGTTAATACTTATTGATGGTGTGGAACTGACCACTACAGATCTGGCACGTTTGCAGCCTGATGATATCTCCAGCTTTTCCATCCTGAAAGACGCAACTTCTACTGCTGTTTACGGTGCCAGGGCAGCAAACGGTATTATATTGGTCACCACAAAACAAGGTGCAGCCGGTAAGGCAGAAGTTAGCTTCCGTGCAGAAAATTCTGTATCATCAGCAGTCAGAAACATTGAACTTGCAGATCCCATTACCTATATGCAACAGTCTAATGAAGCCATTTTGACACGTAATCCATTGGGGACTATTCTATATAGCGAAGAAAAGATTGCCAACACTGCCGCTGGTGTTAATCCTATCGTTTATCCCGCCAATGACTGGAGAGATCTGGTATTTAAGGATTATACCATGAACCAGCGCTATAACCTGAATGTTACAGGTGGTGGTGACGTTGCTAAATACTTTATATCCGGAGCATTGAACCAGGATAATGGAATGATGAAGGTTGATAAAAGGAACAATTTTAATAGTAATATCCGTTTGAACAGTTATTCCCTGCGATCCAACATCACCATCAATCTAACCAAATCAACAGAGATGATTGTGAGGTTAAGCGGTAATTTTGACGATTATACCGGCCCGGTAGATGGAGGAGCTGACATGTATCAAAAAGTGATGCGTTCCAATCCGGTATTATTTCCGCAATACTATCCCGTTGATGCACAGCACGCATTTGTGAAGCACATCATGTATGGAAACTACGAGAATGGTGGTTATATTAATCCTTATGCAGACCTGACGAGTGGTTATAAAGACTCTTCCAGATCGTTGATGCTGGCACAACTGGAGTTAAAGCAAAACTTATCTGCTTTGGCGAAAGGCCTTAATTTCAGGGTAATGATGAACACCAACCGTACCTCATATTTTGATGTAAGAAGGTCATACAATCCTTACTACTATACTTTAAACGGTTATGATCCGTCAAATGATACCTATAGCATCACAAATATCAACGAAAACACAGCGACTGAGTATCTTGGATATACGGAAGGACCTAAAGTACTCAATACCACCTTTTACGTAGAGTCCAATCTGAGTTATAATACAAACATTGGGAAACATGGATTTAGCGGTTTGCTTGTGTATATGATGCAGAACAACATCAATGCCAATGCCGGAGATCTTCAGCAATCACTTCCATTCCGAAATGTCGGTTTCTCCGGACGTGCTACCTACAACTATGATAGTCGCTATTATGTAGAATACACCTTTGGTTACAATGGATCAGAACGGTTTGCAGAGAAAAACCGTTTTGGATTTTTTCCTTCCTATGGTGTAGCCTGGAGTGTATCTAACGAGAAATTCTTTGAGAACATTAAACCAGTAGTAAACAACTTCCGTTTGCGGGCAACATATGGTCTTGTTGGAAATGATGCAATAGGATCAGCAGCTGACAGGTTCTTTTACTTGTCAAATGTGGATATGAATGCGGCTTCAAGATATGCTATTTTCGGTAACGGCCAGGGTAATCCTTTTGCATTAAACGGAGTAGATATATCCAGGTATGCTAACGATGAGATTACCTGGGAACGGTCTGCCAAGACAAATCTTGCGCTTGAGCTGGGTTTGTTTAACCAGTTTAAGATTACCGCAGATTTCTATTCAGAACAACGCAAGAACATTTTGATGAGCCGGGCGTCAATTCCTGTTACCATGGGACTTACCGCAGATGTTAGATCTAATGTCGGTGAAGCATCAAGTAAAGGAACTGATATTTCCCTGGAATACCAGAAGAGCATTGGCCAGGACTTCTGGTTTCAGGCTACCGCTAACTTTACCTATGCAAAGAGCAAGTTTAAAGTTTATGAAGAGCCGGTATATGACGAGTACTATCGTACACGGGTAGGAAAATCACTTTCCCAGCAATTTGGTTACATTGCTGAAAGACTATTTGTAGATGATGCCGAAGCGGCAAACTCTCCGAGACAAAACTTCGGGGTATATGGAGGTGGTGACATCAAATATACTGATGTTAACCGTGACGGGCAGATTACAACAGCTGATATGGTACCAATAGGAAATCCAACAGTGCCGGAAACAGTATATGGTTTTGGTTTCTCAACAGGTTACAAAAACTTTGACTTCTCTGCATTCTTTCAGGGTTTAGCCAATGAGTCATTCTGGATCGATCCATCAAGCACTTCTCCTTTCAATAATCAAACCCAATTACTTAAGGCCTATGCAGACAGTCACTGGTCAGAAGATTCAAGAGACGTTTATGCCCTTTGGCCAAGGTTAAGCCCTACACTTAACAATAACAACAACCAGTTAAGTACCTGGTTCATGCGTGACGGTTCCTTCCTTCGTTTAAAGCAGGTAGAATTGGGCTTCAAAATTCCACGGAATATCCAAAAGAGACTACATACATCAGCTTTCAGGGTATATGTGAATGCAAGCAACCTGTTTAACATCAGTAAGTTCGATTTGTGGGATGTTGAAATGGGCGGTAGCGGACTTGGCTATCCGGTACAGCGCGTATTTAATATTGGATTAAACATATCAATGAAATAATATGAAAAGATTTATAACACATGGAATCTGCATGTTGGTTGTATTAACCGTCATCAGCTCCTGCAAAAAGTTTTTGGATGTCGTTCCTGATAACATCGCAACCATAGATAACGCCTTTACGATGCGTTCGCAGGCACAGAAATTCTTATTCACCTGCTACTCATTTATGCCAAAAAGCGGGACATTGGCCGATGACCCTGCCATGGTAGGGGGAGATGAACTATGGTCCATTCCTGAACGTGCCGCATTTTTAGATATGGCCATGGGCTTTCAAAGGAAAATTGACCCGTTAGGGGATCGCTGGACACCAATGTACCAGGGCATCAGGGATTGCAATATTTTCCTGGAAAATATTGACAATGTACCGGATCTGAAAACAGAAGAGCGGTTACGGTGGATTGCAGAAGTGAAATTCTTAAAAGCATTTTACCATTTCTCCCTGGTAAGAATGTACGGGCCAATTCCACTCATCAAAACAAACCTGCCAATATCGGCAGACGTTAACCAGGTAAAAGTATTCCGTGAGCCTGTAGATTCCTGTTTCAACTACATTACCCAGCTGCTTGATGAGGCGGCACCTGCATTGCCTTTAACGATATTAAGTCCATCGACAGAAGCGGGCCGTACAACCCGTCCCATTGCGTTATCACTAAAGGCAAAGGTTTTAGTAACTGCTGCAAGTCCGCTCTTTAACGGAAATACAGATCAGGCCAACCTAAAAGGTGCAGACGGAGCATCTTTGTTTAACCTTACGCCTTCATTGGCTAAATGGGAAGCAGCAGCTGCTGCTTGTAAAGAAGCTATAGACCTCTGTGAGGCACAAGGGCTCAAACTTTATAAATACAACCCGGCGTTTCAGCAATATGCACTAACTGATACCATCATAACGCAATTGAGCATTAGAAACAGTGTAGCTGAAAAATGGAACAGTGAAATTATCTGGGCCAATACACAGTCAACAACAGTGGGTTTACAACAATTAGTGTCTACCTGGTGGGATGGCCTTTATCTGGATGGAACAACCACGAGAGGAGAGCTTTCACCTACGTTAAAAATCGCGGAGATGTTTTATTCTCAAAATGGTGTGCCAATTAATGAAGATAAAACATGGGATTATTCAGGAAGATATGGGGTGAGAACTGCTGTTAACGCAGATAAACTATATATCCGCAGCGGGTATGTAACTGCAAAACTGCATTTTGACAGAGAACCTCGTTTTTACGCAGACCTTGGATTTGACGGCGGTGTTTTTTATGGACAAGGCCGCTATGATGACAAAAACGCTTCAAACTTATTTTACATCGAAGGCAAGTTCAAGCAAAAAAATGGTAAGGGAAAATACGGCTTTAATACCGTAACCGGTTACTACATTAAAAAGCTGATCAATTTCCAGAATGTTGTTAATAATTCAAACGACTACTCTGTAATAGATTATCCTTACCCGTTATTGCGCCTTTCTGATCTATACCTGTTATATGCAGAGGCACTTAACGAGGCACAGGGGCCTGGCACTGAAGTTTACAAATATGTAGATCTGATCAGGGCACGTGCCGGACTTAAAGACCTGAAAACATCATGGTCAACCTATTCAACCAATCCGGAGAAACCCAACAACCAGGATGGTATGCGGGCGATTATCAAACAAGAACGGTTAATTGAACTGTCTTTCGAATCGCAACGATTCTGGGATCTGCGTCGCTGGAAGGATTCTGAAAGGGAACTTAACAACCCAATCAAAGGCTGGGATCTTTCACAGACCACTGATGCGGCCTATTACAGAACTACAGTAGTTTTCAACCAGAGCTTTGGAACTAAAGACTATTTCTGGCCAATTTCAGACAATAACATTACCGGTAACAGAAACCTGGTTCAAAATCTTGGTTGGTAGGCATAAATTTTTGACTTAAAATTAGAGAAAACATGAAAAGAATATATTCAATAGCTGTAATTTTCACCATCCTTTGTTTATATGGATGTTCGAAGCAGGGAAGGCTTGATTTTGTGGATGAAAACTTGCCGGCACCAGCCCAGGTTAACTCTGTAAAATCTACTTCAACGCCAGGAGGTGCAATACTTACCTACAAGCTTCCGGTTGATGAAAATATGTCCTATGTTAAGGCGGTATATGAAATACAGCCAGGCGTATTCAGGGAAGCTAAATCATCGCGTTTTACCGATACCCTAAAGTTGGTAGGTTTTGGCGATACGCTGTCGCACGAAGTTAAAATATACAGTATAGGTAAGAATGAGAAAAGTTCAGAAGCTACACTGGTTACTGTGATCCCAAAAACTCCGCCTGTACTGTCTGTATATAAAACGGCAGTGATGGCCGCTACATTTGGAGGCGTAAATGTATCATTTAAAAATCCAGACAGGGCTGATCTTGCAATAATTGTCATGCGGGACACGACAGGCAACGGTACCTGGGCGCCGTTAACTACATTTTATACCGCTGCTGTTAGCGGAAACTTTGCTGCGCGCGGTCTGGAATCACGGGAACAGAAATTTGCGATGTTTATCAGAGACCGATGGAGCAATAAATCAGACACCTTAGAACTAGCGCTAACCCCAAAATTCGAAATAGAGATTCCTAAGAATACCTTTCAGCCATTGGTGCTTCCAACGGATCAAACTGCATTGGCAGGATCTGGATTTACCATTCAAAGCCTTTGGAACGGAACGGCAGGCAATGAAATTTATGCGTCATCAAATGCTTCTTCTTTGCCACAGTGGATTACAATCGATCTTGGCAAAAAAGTCCTGCTGAGCAGATTTAAACAATACATGGAACAATACAGTCACTGTTATACAGCATCTGGTTTAAAAACCTTCGAACTTTGGGGTTCTAATAACCCCGATGCAGATGGCGGCTGGACACGGTGGACATTGCTTGGAAGGTTTAACACACTAAAGCCTTCCGGCTTGCCGTTAGGTCAAACCACCGCTGAAGATATTAATTATGGTGCAATTCTTGGCGCCGATTTCACTTTCGACGTTGATCCTGAACCTGTACGTTACTTACGCTTAAAGTCGCTTGAAACGTACAGTAGTACAGGGCAGGTAGTGATCAGGGAACTGTCATTTTGGGGACAGATCATACCATAAGTTTATTGATTATTAAAAATTAAAACACCATGAAGAAAATAAATCAATACAAAATATATCTTTTCCTGTTAACAGGTATCCTGACAGCCTGTACCAAAATGGAAAGTGTGTACGACGAGTTCGTTGTGCCTGGCGGTTTAACTTACGCAGGGAAAGCGACATCACCTGCGGTTTATCCAGGACTTAACCGGGTAAAAATAGCATGGCTGCGCGGATCTGATCCCAGCGTAATTAAGGCCACCGTTTACTGGAACAATTACGCAGACTCGGTAGCCGTACCAGTCCCGGCAGGTCAGGACACCATTAGCGTGGTTATTGACAATCTTGTGGAGAAAAGCTACTCGTTTGTGATTAAAACATTTGATGTAAAAGGAAACGCGTCTATACCAGCTGAAGTTTTTGGTGCCGCATATGGAGAAAAATATCAGGCACAATTGTTAACCAGACCGATTAACTCAACCCTTCTGGATGCCCAGGGGAAAATCACAATTGAGTGGGGAAGTGCAGATATTTCTAACGGTGCCATCGGTTCGGAAGTTAAATACACCGATGTAAATGGTGCGGTGAAGGTAGTCACCTTTCCGGCAACATCGCCTACCTCAGTAATTACCGATATGAAAGCAAACACCAATTATCAGTTCAGAACACTGTTCAAGCCAGATTCCCTGAGCATTGATAATTTTTATACCGGTTACAGCAATGGCGACTTCTACACCTTTGATAAAAAGGACTGGAAAGTAACCGCTTTTTCTGACCAATACTCCGGAGCCGACAATGCTGCTGCAAATGTGATCACCGGAACGGCTGGTGACCGCTGGCATACCAGTGGAGCGGCCTATCCGCATTTTGTAACCATTGATATGGGAGTAGAACGGTCTATTGTGAAATTTGGCGTTTGGCGAACCACTTACGCCACAGCGAACGGCGATAACCGCGCACCAATCAGGATTCAGTTCCTGGTCAGTAAAGACAACGTAACCTGGACTGACGCCGGTACTTATCCGTTTAACAATGAGCTTAACGGTGAGCAGGCTATCCAGATTCCAAATCTGCCCAGGGGCAGGTATTTCAGGTTGGTTGGACTTACACCTGCAACGGGTAACGCCCAGTTCATGACCCTTGGTGAAATTAGTGCATATGGCTTCTAACCAAAGTCAGCTTAGCCTGAAGATCAGTATTACATACAGGGTTAATATGCCAAAAAATACTACAAATTCAGGTTTTTTTACAACCTGGAAACTAATGCCAAAAGTAAATTTGTAATAGGCCTCATAGCTGTTTGGCTTGCTTAATTTAATAAAGGTTAATTTGGTTTTGCCAGTGGGGTAGTTTCCCACTGGCATCTTTTGAATATAAAAACAAACTACACATACACACAATGAGAATTGAGAATTCATTAAAAAAAATTAGAGGTATCAGGAACAGAAGGCTTTTTAAGCTGTTTAAATGCAGTCTGATTGCAGTTGTGATACTCAGTTGCACGGAAACTGTCAATGCCCAGAAAATTGACCGTAAGGCAGTGGTGAGCCGTCACAACCTTCACCTCACAAAAAATGATCTGAGAGGGCCAACACAGGTAGGTAACGGACATTTCGCCTTCGGCTTTGATGCTACGGGGCTGCAAACCTTTAACAACGATGCCAATACCCTGTCAGACTGGGGCTGGCACAAATTTCCCGTACCTGGTGGAAAAGACCCCTATAAATATAAAGGAAGCGAATGGAATACCCAGGACAAAACAATTCGCTATGACGTTCACAATGAAAAGGAACGTGATCTGTACTACTGGATGCGGGCCAACCCACAACGTCTTAACCTGGGCAGATTAAAATTTGTCTTTAAAGGCAATGATGGAAAGATACTTACACTACAGGATATAAAATCACCGGTACAGGATCTCGACCTCTGGACGGGCATCTCCGTAAGCAGCTATGAAGTTGCCGGAAAAAAAGTAACAGTAACTACCATATGCCATCCTGAAAAGGACGCGATCTCGGTAAAAGTAGAGGCCCCGAAGCTAAATGACGGTAAGATCATTTTGCAGTTAGAATTCCCGTATGCATCAAATGACGAATTCAGTAATGCGGGCGACTGGCGTTATCCAAACAAGCACATCACTACGGCAACTATTGGAAATGATAAAGCTGTTTTTGAGCGTAAACTCGATTCCACACGTTTTGATGTATTGCTGGAATGGAAAGGCGGTGGGAAACTGGAAAGCAAAGATATGCACACCTATCAGCTCTCACCAACAGGTGGATCATCTATTGAAGTCGCATTAGGGTTCCGCGATCAGGGCACAACCTTACAGTTGCCTGGATTCGCAGTAACAAGACAAGCCAGTGTACAAAAATGGAAGACTTTCTGGAACACCGGAGGCGCTATCGATCTTTCGCAAAGTAAAGATCCGCGCTGGAAAGAACTGGAACGTCGTGTGGTATTATCTCAATACCTGATGGAAGTGAACGAAGCCGGACAACTGCCTCCGCAAGAAAGTGGTTTGGTAAATAACGGATGGTATGGCAAATACCATATGGAAATGTTATGGTGGCATGCTGCGCATTACGCATTGTGGGGACGTATGTCGAAAATGGATGGATTAACCAGTATTTACCGTACTGATCTGTCCTACTACATACCAAAAGCAAAAGAACAAGGTTATGACGGAGTACGCTGGCCAAAAACACTGGGAGACCGCGAACGCTGGGAATGGCCGAATGAAACCAACCCGCTGCTTATCTGGCAGCAACCGCACCCGATCTTCTTTGCAGAGCTGGAATACCGCAGCAACCCAACACAGGCAACAATTGATAAATGGAAAGATGTGGTTTTGAAGACTGCCGACTTTATGGCTTCATTTCCTGTTTATAACAGGCGTGAAAACCGGTACATCCTGGGTTATCCATTACAGGTAGTGTCTGAAAATGCAGACCAGCGTTCAACCATCAACCCGGTATTCGAATTAAGTTACTGGAGAACAGGACTGCGTTTAGCACAAGAATGGAGAAAACGCATGGGACTTGCTGAGAACAAAAAATATAAAGATGTGCTCGCAAAGTTATCAGACCTGCCACAAAAAGATGGTATGTACGAATCCTGGGAAAATATCCATAAAATGTGGACCGTGTACAACTTTGAACACCCTGCCCTTATCGGTGCTTTTGGAGTGCTTCCCGGAGATGGTGTAGATATACCAACTATGGAAAGAACAATGGCTGCGGTTGGACAGAAATGGAAATTTGAGCATACCTGGGGATGGGACTTTCCAATGCTGGCCATGACGGAAGCACGTTTGGGACATCCGGATAAAGCGCTTGATTACCTGCTGAACTACCCAAGCTTTACCTGGGATGAGCATGGCCTTTCTGGCGGAGGTGTATCACCATACCCTTATTTTCCAAGTAATGGCGGATTGCTTTACGCAGTAGCCATGATGGCTGCCGGATGGGATGGTTCAAACGGATCAGCACCCGGCTTTCCTAAGGATGGTTCCTGGACGGTAAAGTATGAAGAACTTAAACCTGCCCTTTAATTCAATTAATATATTTCATTGGTGTCGCTTGCATGTGCTTGCGACGCCATTTTTCAATAAGAATATGCAAAGAATAATTACAACGTTGCTATGCCTGTCACTTGGATGTTTAAGTGCCGGTGCGCAGAATAATTTCGCAGTTTTTCAGGAAACGCCGGTAAATTCGCTGACGCCCAAGGGCTGGATGCGAAATATGCTTGAGAGACAACGGGATGGACTAACCGGTCACATTGCGGTTGCCGGAGACCCATTTGATAAAGAAGGCTGGGGATACGCCGAAAATAAGAAAATGAACGACTGGGCACAATATGAGCAGACAGGATACTGGGCAGACGGTGCCCTTCGTTGCGGGTATCTGATAGGCGATAAAGCACTTCAGGAAAAAGTGAGAGAATGGATCCGCTTTCAAATCAATAACCCGGATAGTACCGGCTTTATCGGACCTAAAGATATCAGCTTCTTGTGGCCGGAAGTCGTTTTCTTCCGGGCTGTGATGGCAGAATATGAGGCAACAGGAGATAAAAAAATCATCAATGCACTAAAACGCAATTACCATTCTCCTAAATATGTAAGCCTGAGCGGCGCACCAGGTCAGGACGACTTTTTTAAAGACCGTCTTATTCTGCATATTGAAATGCTATGCTGGATCTATCAGCAAACAGGCGAAAGCTTCTTTATTCAGAAATCTGAAGATGCCTATAAAGCATTCAACGCTTCAGGCGGTCAGTATTCAATACAAGCCATGAATGCCGATGATGTTCCCCGTTCACATTCAGTAAGCTATAGTGAAAATCTTAAAATCCCAATCATCCTTTACATCAGTACTGGTAAAAAGGAATATCTGGACGCGGCGCTAAAAGGCGTTCATAAGTTATATAAATATCACGGTTTGGTAGATGGCTTAACCTCTGGAAATGAATTACATGATGGTAATTTCAGCAACGAGGTACATGAAACCTGTACAGTGAGCGATATGCAATGGGCACTCGGCTATTTGCTGCAGGCTACCGGTGATGCGCAATGGGGCGACTTAATTGAAAAAATATGCTTCAATGCCGGAATGGGATCGGTAACAAAAGACTTCAAGTCGTACCAGTACTACTCAGGTCCAAATCAGGTTATCGCAGATGGGCTGTCCAGTCACTGGAATGATCATGAACCCTGGTATATGACCAGTCGTGACCGATCCGCGTTTAAAATAAACCACCGTCCGTCTTGCTGCGGAGGAAATGTGAACCGGATGCTGCCTGTTTTTTGTTCACGCATGTGGATGAAAAGTGGCGATACAGGTATCGTGGCTGCGCTCTACTCCGCATCGGTTTATAACACCAAACTGAAAGGTGTAAAAGGTGAGGTTACCATTAAGGAAGAAACCAATTATCCTTTTGATCAGAATGTACGCTTCCGTATTGCGTTGGATAAAAAGGCAAACTTTACGCTGTCTTTTAGAATCCCATCCTGGTGTGACAGCGCAAAAGTGCTCATTAATGGCAAGCCGTCAGATCTTAAATGTGATGCAGGTACTTTTGCTAAGCTAGACCGGTTATTTAACAATGGAGATGTGATAGACTTATTGCTGCCAATGACAGTTAAACCAGTATATTTGCCTGAAAACGGGATTGCATTTGAAAGAGGCCCATTGGTATATTCACTGTCAATTGATGCTAAAACTGAAATTAAAGGCAGCAAAACCAATGAGAATGTGGTGTTTAATTCAACTTTTAAAACGCCGGTATCGGCATGGAATTTAGCACCGCTGGGAAAAAGCAACGTGGAAGTTGTACAGACCTCAGATTTTTCTGATCCCTGGAATCCTGACACAACACCGGTAAAATTAACTTTAGATGCCGTAGCTATAAAGAACTGGTCATTATACCGGGAAACATATACGCCTCAGCTGCCTTCAGTAATTGATCTGGGTAAGGAGCAGAAAATGACGCTTGTGCCAATGGGTACAACGGAATTGCGGCTCACTGTGTTCCCGGACCTGCTTAAAAGATATGATCAAAATGCAATAAAATAACACGGTCTGCCAAGATAGATATACATGATGAAAATAAAATTTAGCCTTTTACTACCAGCTCTTTTACTTGCCGCTACTGCTTTTTCGCAACAAACAAACCCGAGACCGGGACTTATAGAAACACCTTATAAGGAATTGCCATTAGGTGCAATAAAACCTCAGGGCTGGCTTCTGGAAATGTTGGTGCGACAAAAGAATGGATCTACAGGCCAGCTCGATAAATTGTACCCTGCGGTAATGAACGAACGGAACGGATGGCTCGGCGGTGATGGTGACCAATGGGAGCGTGGACCATACTGGGTTGATGGACTGTTGCCATTGGCTTACCTGTTAAAAGACAAGGAACTGATTGCAAAAGTAAAGCCCTGGGTAGAATGGTCTATTAAAAGCCAGACCGCTGACGGATATTTTGGCCCCTCAAAAGACTATCCTGGTGAAAGAGGTATTCAAAGGGACAACAGCAGGGATTGGTGGCCTAAAATGGTGATGCTAAAGATCCTGAAGCAATATTATTCAGCTACAAGCGATAAAAGGGTGATCACATTGATGACTAATTATTTCAAATACCAATTGAAAGAATTGCCGTCGAAGCCTTTAGACAACTGGACCTATTGGGCTAAGTACCGGGCAGGGGATAACCTGATGGTGGTTTACTGGCTTTACAACATCACCGGGGATCAATTTTTACTGGAACTGGGCGACTTAATTTACAAGCAGAGTTTTGACTTTTCCAATGCCTTTTTAAATACAGATATGCTCAGCAAAATGGGCAGTATTCATACTGTAAATCTGGCACAGGGAATGAAAGCCCCATTTATTTATTATCAGCATCATCCCGAACAAAACTATCTTGATGCGATGAAAAAGGGCTTCCAGGATCTTAGAAAGTATAATGGCATGGCTCATGGATTATACGGAGGAGATGAAGCCTTACATGGTAACAATCCAACACAAGGATCTGAACTTTGTACTGCTGTAGAAATGATGTTCACACTGGAATCAGGATTAGAGATCACAGGCGATGTCAACTATGCAGATCAGCTGGAGAAAATTGCTTTTAATGCACTGCCCACGCAGATTTCTGATGACTTTCAAACCCATCAATACTTTCAACAGGCCAACCAGGTGATGCTGACCAGGCAGATGCATAATTTCGGAGACAATCACGGCGGTACAGATGTTTGTTATGGATTACTCACCGGCTATCCTTGTTGTGCATCGAACATGCACCAGGGCTGGCCAAAGTTTGCGCAAAATCTATTTTATACCACAGCCGATAAGGGAATAGCAGCACTCGTATATTCACCAAGTGAAGTAACCACCAAAGTTGCCGGCGGAATAGAGGTTACCATTTTAGAGGAGACCAATTATCCCTTCGAAGAAAGCATCAGATTCACATTGAAAACAAAAAAATCAGTTGAATTTCCTATGCACCTGCGCATACCAGAGTGGTGCAAAAAAGGGGTAATAAAAGTAAATGGAGAGACCATTCTCGAATCAAAAGGCAACCAGATCGTTAAAGTTAACCGGTTATGGAAGTCTGGCGATGTGATTGAACTTCAGTTGCCCATGCACATTTTCAAAAGTAAATGGTATGAGAATTCTATGTCTGTAGAACGCGGGCCAATTACCTACGCTTTAAAAATAGGAGAGGACGTGAAAGTTGTAGAGAACACCAAAGATCCGCTTGAATATGGTACATCTTATACCGAGGTCCGCCCAACTACACCATGGAATTATGGATTGTTTGACATGAGCGAGGACAAACTAAAGGATAATTTTAAAATAGAAATTACCGGTAAGAACACCAATTATCCATGGAACCTCGAAAATGCACCCATACAGATTAAGACAAAGGCAAAGCGAATTCCTTCCTGGAACCTGTACAATGAAATGGCCGGACCAATTCCATATAGCCACATCTATGGTCTGGAAAGTGAAAGAGAAGAGGAAGAAGTTACCTTAGTGCCTTACGGCTGTACTACGCTTCGGATCTCTCAATTTCCTTTAGTAGGAAGAAAATAACGCATAATTATGCCATACGAAATTTTTATAGATAAGCATTCAAAGGTTGCTAAGCATCAACAGATGGCCAGGTCAATCATGATTGATATAGAAGCGGGAATTCTGCCAGTCAATTCTTGTTTGCCATCGATCAGGGAATTCAGCAAAAATCATAAGATTGCTAAGGAGACGGTTGAAAATGGCTATAATTTGCTGCGTAGTCAGGGGTATATAGTCAGTGTAGCGGGAAAAGGGTTTTATGTAGTCAGGGGAGCCCTGAAGGAAATCAGGGTTTTAATGATCTTGAACGAGCTTAATGATTATAAAAAGGAGGTGTACGAATCATTTGTTCATGGTTTGGGTCAAAATTCGAAAGTAGACATTCAGATCTTTCATAACAGTATCGAGATATTTAAGGATATCATTGAAGCAAACAGAGACCTATACCACTACTTTGTAGTGATGCCACAAGGCTTAAAAGGCAATCAAAGTTCGGCTTATGTCCACTTGTTGAATACAGTTACCGCTTCTAAGCTAGTTGTTCTGGACGAACAGGTCCAATTGGAAAGGGAGGTAATCAATGTTTATCAGGATTTTGAACACGATATCTTTGATGCACTGATGAACGGAAAAGATGCATTCGATAAATATGATGCCGTCAATCTCATTTTAGCTGAACAAAGTAACCAATCCATAGAAATTGTGTCCGGGATCAGGGCTTTCTGTCATAGCCAGAATAAAGAATTTATACTAACAGAAGATATAAGCGATGTTGTAATGAAAGAGGGAACCGCTTATATTGTGCTTACAGACGATGAACTTGGAATAGCAGTCAAAAAGATCAAAACATCAAAACTGATCATGGGACACGATATTGGGCTGCTGTCTTTTAATGAAACAGCCTGGAAGGAACTTTTAGGAATCACGGTGGTAAGCACAGACTTCGCAGCCATGGGAAGGACAGCGGCTGAGTTGCTCCTGAAAAAAGACAGGAGCACCGTTAAAAATAAGTTTATTTTTTATAGCCGTCAATCATTGTAGTATGATAAGTTTGATCTATTTCTGATTCAAGTTCGAAGAGTGGATCAAATAATGGGGCAGCCAATTTTTCTACCCTCCGGCCTGAAATACCATGATACAACAGTCAGCACTAATAACAGCACGGGTCCAAAAAATGATATGGCATCATCACCAATAGCAAAGTGAGAAAAGATCGCACCAGTCATCGTAAAGAAAAAGCCTGCATAGGCCCATTCTTTCAGCAATGGAAACCTGGGGATTAACACCGCTACAACGCCCAGAATTTTCCAAGCACCCAGCAGGGTTAGAAAATAGAGCGGATAACCCAGGCTTTTCATCATGTCGGCTTCGTCTTTCAACTTTAACAATTGCACAATTCCAGTTGAGGTCATGCCCAGCGCGAGCCAGATGGTGGCAATCCAATAGATAATTTTGATAGTCTTTGTGGTCATGGTTGGTTATTTTAGTTTGGTTACAATTTCTTGCAGTCGGTTATGTGCCCAGTTTATGCCCTGGGCAAAAGGCAGCTGCAGCAGCTGATCTCTCAGCGCAGCCGATTTATATACCACATGCATGGTAAGTTTGCTGGTATCCGAACTTAGTCTTTCAAATTCGAGATATTCCAGCCATACTGGAAATGGGGTGTTCTCCATTTCAAATGTCCGCGTGATCTTTTCATTCAGAATAAAATCATGGATCACCCCATTAAAACCATGTTTGTTTCCAGTGGGATCGGTTGTTTCAAATTGATAACTGCCGTATTTTTTACTTTCAAGCAGCAGCACTTTCGTTCCCATCCATTGTTCCACAATTTCGGGCTCTACATAGGCTTTAAACAGCAATTCCAGAGGCAGGTCAAATTCCCTGGTAATCACCAGGTCTTGTTTACCATCTTCAGCATTGATCTTGGTCTTGTTTTCCATAGGTTTTCTATTGGTCAGGTTTGTAATTTTTCATAATGGCTTCCAGTTTATTGAATCTGTCGTCCCACATCTGACGGAAGGGTTCAATAAATTCAGCTACCGCTTTCATTTTTTTAGCGTTGATATAGTAATGGATCTCCCTGCCATTTTGCTCCTGCTTCAGCAATTCACATTCGGTAAGGATCTGCAGATGCTTGGAAACAGTTGGTCTGGCCGTGTCAAAGTTGGCGGCAATGGCACCAGCAGTCATTGATTGCGAAGCAACCAGCAGGAGTATCGCCCTCCTGGTGGGATCTGCTATGGCCTGAAATACATCTCTTCTTAAATTCATTATGTAGCTATTTGACTACAAGTATACGTGTAGTTATTTAACTACGCAAATAATTCTTAATTTTATCTACTCTATGAAGGAAAGCCAATCGTCTTGTTCAGGATAAGCAGATCTATGCTGCTGCCTGGAAATTATGAAATAAAAGCATTTAAGAGAACCAATTGAGTGATGGGCGACCACGTGTAAAGGCAACCAGCATGTGCAAGCTCTCTGTCTCTGGTGTACATCTAAACTTTTAGAAGTAAATTACAGCATAAATAGTAAGTTAAAAATGAGAATGAATCAAATTATTGGTCTTAAAGGGCTTAGCCTTTTGTTACTGCTTTTGTTGCAGTTGCCTGTTGTTGCACAAGAAGGTAAACCTGAAACCAACAGGTTTACGAAGGTTGTACTGGCTCAAAAGCTGGAAGAACCGATGCAGTTCCAGATTATGGATGGCGGAAAGGTGTTGTATGCAGAACGGAAGGGTAAGCTAAAACTTTATGACCCGGCAACCAATAAGATGGAAGTCATAGCCGATTTACAGGTAAGCCGGGAATACCTGAAAAAAAGCGGTGAAAGCAGCGAAGGGGAAGATGGACTTCAGGGAGTGATCCTCGATCCTGACTATGCCATCAACCACTGGATATACATCTTCTATTCACCTAAAAATGAATCGGTCAACCGGCTGTCGCGCTTTACCTGGAAAGGTGGAAGGCTGAACCTGTCAACTGAAAAAAAAGTCCTCGATGTGATCGTGCAGCGCGAAGAATGCTGTCATGTCGGTGGCGGTATGGTATTCGATAAAGACAAGAACTTGCTGTTAAGCACGGGAGACAATACTTACTCCAAATCCTCAGATGGCTTCACACCAATAGATGAACGCCCGGGAGCAGCCCCCAGGGATGCACAGAAATCATCAGGTAATACCAACGACCTGCGGGGTAAGATCCTGAGGATCCATCCCGAAGCGGATGGCACCTATACCATACCCGCGGGCAATCTTTTCCCTGAAGGAACACCGAACACAAGACCAGAGATCTATACCATGGGCAACAGAAATCCGTGGCGGCTAACGGTTGACAGTAAAACGAACTGGCTTTACTGGGGAGAAGTAGGTCCTGATGGTTCAAATGGATCGGAAAGTAGAGGTCCAAGGTCCTATGATGAGTTTAACATGGCTAAAAAGGCAGGTAATTATGGCTGGCCATATTTTGTAGGGGATAACCAGGCCTATCGGAACTATGATTTTGCTACAAAAAAATCAGGTGAGCTGTATGATCCGCTTAAACCATTGAACAAATCACCGAACAATACAGGGCAGCAAATGCTGCCGCCGGCAATAGGCGCAATGATCTGGTATCCATATGTGATCAGCCCGGAATTTCCTGAAATGGGGAGCGGCGGAAGAAGTGCAGTTGGCGGTCCGGTCTTTCACAAGTCTGATTTTAAAAATGGGGCCAGGGTTTTTCCTGCCTACTATGAAGGCAAATGGCTGATCACCGATTGGGTACGGGGCTGGATCCTGTCTGTAACACTCGATGAATTGGGTAATTATAAATCAATGGAGCGTTTTCTCCCTGATCTCAAACTATACGGGGCCATAGACATGAAATTCGGCCCGGATGGCAGCCTGTATGTATTGGAATATGGAAATGGTTATTTCAAAGACAATCCCGAGGCTGAACTGATCCGCATAGAATTCAATGGCGGCAACCGGAAACCAGCGGTACAGGTAGCAGCCAGTAAAACTGCCGGAGCCTTACCCTTGAAAGTGAACCTATCCTCCGCAGGTACTGCAGATGCCGATGGAGATTCATTAAAATATGATTGGAAGATCAGCAGGGCAGGCGTAGTACGCTACAGGAGCCAGTTAGCCAATCCAGAACTCTTGCTCAATACACCAGGTATCTATAAAGCCGTGCTTACCGTAACGGATCCTGGCGGAGCAAAAAATAGTAAAACAGTAGAGATTGCAGCAGGAAATGCGGTTCCGGTTGTGAAGTTTGATTTTATCAGTGGAAATTCCAGCTTTTATTTCCCAGGCAAGACCATCAGATATGCGGTAAGTGTAACCGATAAAGAGGATGGAAGTCTGGCCAGCAAGCGGATCCTTTCTCCACAGGTCGCCGTATCCATAAATTACCTTTCAGAAGGATATGACATGACCGTGATCGCCCAACAGCAAAAAACATTTGATGTCAGCGCACAATTTGCGTCTGCAAAGGGTCTGATTAAGAAAAGCGACTGCAATGCTTGTCATGCGCTGGATACCAAATCACTCGGGCCATCCTTCAAACAGGTAGCCTTAAAATACCAGGGCAGCAAAACTGCGGAAGCAGTATTGGCTAAAAAAGTGATCAGCGGAGGCTCGGGAGTGTGGGGTGATGCCATGATGCCTGCGCATTCTTCCATGTCGCAAACTGAAGTCAATTCTATCATTAAGTATATCCTGAGCCTCAGTAAAAAGAACCCTGTAGGGAAAAACCTTCCGGTTAAGGGAACGTATACAACAAATGTAAAACAAGGACAAACCAATAAAGGTACCTTCATCTTCCGCGCAGCATATAAAGACCGGGGAACAAAATTCGCCCCGGCGCAATTTGGAGAACATATTGTGGTGCTGAAAAACCCGAATATCCCGGTAAATAATACCGATGGTTCCAATCAAATGAACTTTAACAAAGATAGGACCGTTGCCAGTGCTAAAATAGCTGGAGCTTTTCTTCAGCTAAAGGAAATTGACCTGACAGAATTGAAAGGGATGGAGTTTGTGATGGCAGGAAATAGCACCAGTGCCATAGAGGTCCATCTGGATTCGCCAGCAGGACCAATAATCGGAAAGACTACAAACGGTTCTTCTATTGCCGGCTTGAAGGAAACAAAAGGCAAGCATAACCTTTGGCTGGTCTTTACAGAAAAAGACCAAAAAATATCATTCATCAACATGCTGGGCATATAATAATATTAAAATTATGAAAATACAGGACCGCAGAAGCTTTATCAGGGATATGAGCTTAATCACTGCAGCAACAAGTATGAGCACTATATTACCATTAGATGTATTGGCAATGGAAAAAAAAGACTTCTTCCGAATCTCCCTCGCACAGTATTCTTTCCACAAGGCATTATTTGCTGGAAAGATGACCAATTTGGAATTTCCGCTAAAAGCCAAAAAGGACTTTGGAATTGATATCGTAGAATATGTAAGTCGTTTTTTCAACAACAAAGAAACCGATCAGGCCTATCTCAGGGAATTGCTGACCATAACCAAAAATGAAGGGATACAGAACCACCTGATCATGGTAGATCATGAAGGTGATTTAGGTAACCTGGATGAAAAGGAGCGGATCAAAGCGGTGGAGAACCATTATAAATGGGTAGATGCAGCAAAAACACTGGGCTGCCTTACGTTAAGGGTTAATGCTTTAGGGAAAGGCCCGGAAAGTGATGTGAAAACGGCAGTGATTGACGGACTCGGCCGGCTAACAGAATACGGGAAGAAGAATAAGATCAACATCGTTGTAGAAAACCATGGCAGTTACTCGTCCAATGGTAAATGGTTATCTGATGTGATGAAAGGTGTAAACAGTCCGTATTGCGGTACCCTGCCAGATTTTGGAAATTTTAAGATCAGCGATACTCAGCAATATGACATTTATCAGGGTGTAAAAGAACTGATGCCTTTTGCTAAAGGCATCAGCGCAAAGACCTTCAGGTTTGATGAGCAGGGCAATGAGCCGGATATCGACTATACACGTATGTTCAAGATCATTCATGACGCAAAATTCAGGGGGATAGTAGGAATTGAATGGGAGGGAAATGGTTTTTCGGAAGAAGAAGGCATTAGAAAGACCAGGGCTTTGCTTGAGAAAATTCTGGAACAGTACAAAAAATAAAATGGAAAGCCTGAAATATGCCGCTTCTTAAATTCATTGCGTAATTATTTAGCTACGTAAACATATATAATAATAAATTACAACAATGATATAATTGGGTTTGCTAAAAATGTATATCTTAGTTCATCCAAATATGCCTAGCTATCAACTGTACTCAGACGATGAATTGTTTGCGTTACTCTGTAACGGTGACCACGGTGCCTATACTGAAATATATAACAGGTATAGCGGGCTGTTGTATATTCATGCTTACCGTCGTTTAAAGGACAGGGACGAAGCAAGAGACCTCATTCATGAATTGTTTACCACCTTGTGGGTTAAGCGGGACCAGATGACCATAAAAACTGCGCTTTCTTCTTATTTGTATAAGGCAGTTAGAAACCGCATAATCGATCTGGTGATGCGTAAAAAACGCGAAATCATGTATGCAAATTCTTTAGATGAAGATTGGGAATCCGCTACAGGTAATACAGACCATGCAGTGAGACAAAGTGACCTCCACAGGCTGATCAATAAAGAGATAGAAGCCCTGCCCGAAAAGATGAAAATTGTTTTTAACCTCAGCAGGAAAGGCTACCTCAGCCACAAGGAAATTTCTGATAAACTAGAGATCTCTGAGCTAACCGTCAGAAAACAGATCAATAACGCATTAAAAATATTAAAACCTAAACTATCCAGGTTTTTAATGCTGATATTTTAACTATTCTTCTACTCTATACGTTCGTGTTAATCGTCTTGATGATGATTGACAATAACCAACGATATGAAATTTGTATACTTTTCTCTTTTTTTTATTTGCTGCACAGCATTTGTTTTCGCACAACACGGATCTTTAAGTACAAGATCATCCAGCCAATCTGTATTTCTGAGTGCGGATCATATCTCCAAAACAAATTACTCCTGGAAATTTAAGAAAGTAAGTGAAATACAAGTGAGCCCGGAAAAGTTATCATCTGCCGGATATACTGCAGCAGACTGGATGCCCGCTGTTGTGCCAGGAACTGTTTTAAATAGCCTGGTCGCCAATAAGGTCTACCCAGATCCGTATTTCGGCGATAACAATAGAAAGGAGCGGGGAATCATACCGGATCTGAATGATGCAGGTGTAGAATTTTACCATTATTGGTTTAGAACAGAATTTGATATCCCGGCCAACTTTCGCGATAAGAAAATATGGTTGAAATTTAACGGCATCAATTATAGGTCTGAAATATGGCTCAATGGTAAAAATATTGGCACCATGGCTGGCATGTTCAATTCCCGGCAGTTTGATATTACAGAATTGGCAAACCGTAAGGGCAAGAACATCCTGGCCGTTAAAGTAAAACCTGTAGATATACCAGGCTCAAGCAACCGCTCTAAAAACGTGAGGGCAGGTGCAGTTGGTGAAAATGCCAACGGTGGTGATGGAGAGATGGGTAAAAATGTGAGCATGCTGATGTCTGTTGGCTGGGACTTTACCGCTCCCGATGGCATCCGCGATAGAAACACCGGTATCTGGAGAGAGGTAGAACTTTTTGCCAGCGGCCCGGTTTTAATCGAGCATGTTTTTGTAATGTCCAAGCTCCCCTTGCCAGACACCACCTCTGCCGAAGAAACAATAAAGTTGGATCTGGTTAACAGCACCAACAGGCAGCAAAGAGGGGTTTTGTCTGTTCAGGTTAAAGATGCTGGAATCAGTTTTAGCAAAGCAGTTACCTTAAAGGCCGGTGAAAGAAGATCAATTACACTAACGCCAAACGAGTTTAAACAGCTTCGCATCAGGGTACCGAAACTTTGGTGGCCCCTTAATAAAGGCAACCAGCACCTCTATCGCCTGGATTTGAAATTTACTGCAGATGGCGCGTCGAGTGCGGGTACAGTAGCTTCCACGCGCTTTGGTATCCGCGAAATCAGCACAGATCAACAAACCCCTGACCGATCAAGAAGGTTCCTCGTAAACGGGCATCCGGTTTTCATCCGCGGATCCAACTGGGTGCCGGAAGCGATGCTAAGGAATTCAGTGAGCCGTACTTACGCAGAATTGAGATACACCCGGCAGGCAGGTATTAATTTTTTAAGGTTGTGGGGTGGGGGCATCGCAGAGTCTGATTATTTTTACCAGTTGTGTGATGAATTCGGAATATTGGTTTGGAGTGAATTCTGGATAACTGGAGATACCCGTTTCCCTACAGATACTGCATTGTACTTTGCAAACCTGGAAAGTACGGTGAAAAGGATCAGAAACCATGCTTCCTCTGCGTATTATGTATCAGCAAATGAATCAACAGAAATAAAGGGGGCAGCCGAACTCATTCACAGGCTGGATCCCACAAAAGGGTATCAACCACAATCCGAATGCTGCGGAATTCATGATGGTAGTCCATATAAATATGAAAATCCAATGCAGTATTTCGAAAATACCGCATCTAAGAGAGGAAGCAGGGTCGATGGTTTTAATCCAGAATATGGGGCACCAATACTGCCCATACTATCTTCATTAAAGGAACTGATGCCGGAGAAGGATCTTTGGCCCGCTAATAATGCCGTATGGAGCTATCTGGATGGAGGTGGTTTTCATCAAATGACAACCAAATACAGAGAAGCCGTGGAGCAATTTGGAAAGCCCGGATCGCTTGACGATTATGCTAAAAAGGCACAGTTTGTTGGGGCTATGAACTTCAGGGCGATCTGGGAAGTATGGAATTATAATAAATTTGGCTATGGGGACAGGTTTGCCTCCGGCCTTTTATTTTGGTACCACAACAGCCCTGTTCCACAAACTTCAGCAAGGTTTTACGACTGGTTTTTAGAACCCACTGCAGGCTTGTATTACACTCAAAACGGCCTGGCCCCGCTGCATCCGCAATTCGATTACTTCAAAAATACCGTTTCAGTATATAACGATTACAGACGTGCCTTTAAAGGATATAAACTGAAGGCGACCGTGTATAACATGGATAGTAAGGAAATGCTAACCATGGACAGTACCATCAACATCCCCGCTGACGGACTGAATAAGGATGTATTTAAAATAACCTTTCCAAAAAATATCACACAGGTACATTTCATCAAGCTGGTGCTTACAGATAATTCAGGCAAGTTCGTTGCTGATGCATTCTATTGGCGCTCAAATGACGAATACAAAGGGGCATGGACCATGACAGGTCCTGCAGTATCCGGATTCCAGGAAATCAACCAGTTAAATAAAACAACCCTTAATACACAGGCCAGTCAAACCAGGTCAGCAGAAAAAATAACCATCAAAGCCAATGTGAAAAATACCGGCACTTCCCTGTCGTTCTTTACCCAGCTCAGGCTGGCAGACCAGGATGGGAAAAGTATTAAGCCTGCATTTTACAGCGATAACTTTTTTAATCTGCTGCCGGGCGAACAGAAAATGGTACAAATCGAGATTCCTGCAGATCTGATCCAAAACAAGGTGATCAGGTTGTTTACCGGAGGATTTAATGGTGCAGATCAGGAGGTGATCCTGCAAAAATAAAATAATTGAATATTTATCTACTCTATCGGCGGCAGTTGCTCGTCTTTCTATCGTAAGCGAATTCATATCGTCAGGTAATTATGGAAAAAAGGGAATTACAGGAATTATTGGAAAGGTACGAACGGGGTGAATGCACAGAAAAGGAGCAGGCGTATATAGAGCGCTGGTACCTTAACTGGAAACCAGGTGCTTTTGATCTTTCGGAGAAGGAATTTCTGGAAGATCTGTCGCTGATCAGGTCAGCACTGCCCGGGCGGCCTCAGTCTGGTAAATTATTTATTCGCATCTGTACCGCCGCCATATTGGTTTTAGCGATGGGAATTTCGTTTTATTTCATAAAAAAAAACTCATCAGAAGGGAATGCCATTGAGCTTGCGGCTGCCAAGATCGTACCTGGAAGAAATCAGGCAACGCTTACACTCTCAGATGGAACCACTGTGCTGCTGGATACAGCCACAAAGATGGGTACCATCAACCAGCATGGGGTAAAGGTCAGCAAAACTGCCGATGGTAAACTGGTCTATGTCAATACGGCAACCGGTAAATCCGTAGATGCCTACAATACCATAAAGACCCCCAATGGCGGTCGGTATGATATCGCACTGCCAGACGGAACATTGGTAACCCTAAACGCCGCCTCTAAAATTAAATTTCCCATTATCTTTTCCGAAACCGAACGCAGGGTTGAATTGGAGGGTGAAGCCTATTTTGAAGTGGCCAAAGATGCAAAAAAACCATTTCGCGTAGTCTCTGGCAAGCAGACCGTACAGGTATTGGGAACACGTTTTAACGTCAATAGTTATGAAGATGAGCCACAGATCCGTACAACGCTGTTAGAGGGGAGCATACTGTTAAAAGGCGCCACGCAAGTATTGCTGAAACCTGGAGAGCAGGCCATTACAGGACATCGCGCAGAGAACTTTCGCGTAGCAAATGTTGACGTACAGACCGAAGTGGCCTGGAAAAATAACCTGTTCTTTTTTGAAAATGAACCCATTGAGAATTGCATGAGACAAGTGGCCAGATGGTACAACGTAGAAATTGTATATGAAGATAATGTAAGTGATAAAAAAGTATGGGGCTCAATGACCAGGTTTAGTGAAATCTCTAAAGTACTGGAAATACTGGAGCTAACCGGCGATATACACTTTAAAGTAGCAGGAAGGAGGATCATTGTGATGAAATAGTGCTACTTCAAAATAAAAATAATACCAGAGGTGCTCGAAACACCCCCGGTATTTACATCAGTTTACCAAACGAAATAACTCCAGTTACAACAGAGAAATAAACCAAATAACCAAATGTATGAATTTTCACGAATTTATTAGGCAGGACTTTGTCCTCTTTATGCCTAATTATCAAATCTCGCGTATAATGAAAGTAACTTTTTTTCTAATCGTTGTGCTCTGTCTTAAGATCAGTGCAGCCGGTTTTGCTCAGAAAATTACATTTAACCAAAAAAGCGCATCCATTAAGACCGTATTTAAAGAAATAACCAGGCAAACTTCTTACCAGGTAGTTTGCGATGGCGATCTGATAGATCATGCACCCGTGCTGGATGTAAATTTTAAGCAGGCCGATATTAAAGCGGTGCTGGATAAGTTCTTTAAAGGACAAAACCTCAGCTGGACACTAAATGAAAATATAATTGTCATAAAAAAAGGAACAGCACCCGCAGTTCCGGTACCGGCACCCGTAGTGCAGCAGGACATTCAGGTTTCCGGAATCGTGAAAGATACCACCGGAGCGATCTTACCGGGGGTATCGGTTACCGTAAAGAGTAAACCCAGTATTGGAACAGCAACGGATTTAAACGGCCGCTATATCCTGAGCGTTCCCGATGGTTCCACACTGGTCTTTTCCATGATTAGTTTTAAGGTACAGGAAGTCCCGGTAGGCAAGAACAGGATCATCAATGTTACCTTGAGGGAATCTGATGACGTTCTGGATGAGGTTGTGGTAACCGCCTTTGGAAATCTTCAAAGGAAGAGTGACTTAATCGGGGCCGTAAGCAGCATTTCTCCAAAAGACCTCAAGATCCCATCCAGTAACCTTACCGCTGCATTGCAGGGCAGGATTGGCGGACTCGTTTCATTTCAGAGAAGCGGGGAGCCAGGATTGGACAATGCCGATTTCTTTATCCGTGGAGTAGGTTCTTTTGGGGTCAACAAGAAACCATTGATCCTGATCGATAATATGGAGGTCACCACAGATGAACTGGCAAGGATCCCGCCAGATGATATCGCAAGTTTTTCTATTCTGAAAGATGCAACCTCATCGGCCGTATACGGATCAAGGGGCGCAAATGGAGTGATCGTAGTCACCACAAAACAAGGAACTTCCGGTCCGGCAAGGCTAAGCTTTCGTGCTGAACAAAGGCTTTCGGTGGCTACACAAGACTTACAGATCGCAGATCCGGTAACCTTTATGAAAATGAGCAATGAAGCGATCATGACGCGTCAGCCAGATGTTCCCTTTTATTCGGATGAGAAGATCGCGATGACAGCAGCCGGTGCCAATCCACTCCTGTATCCAGCAGTAAACTGGCTGGATATGCTGACTAAAGATCATACCACTACACAAAATTATAGCCTCAGCATCAGCGGGGGAGGGAATCTGGCTACCTACGCCGTAAGCGGTAGCCTAACCCAGGACAATGGACTTTTAAAGGTAAATCCGATCAATAACTTCAACACCAATGTAGATTTTAAAACTTATAACTTAAGAAGCAACATCAACTTTAACCTGACTAAGTCTACACAGCTAATGGTAAGGACCATCGGTAACTTCCAAATCTATTCTGGTCCGCCGGTAACTGGCAGTGAAGCCTATGCACAGGCACTAACATCTAACCCGGTTATGTTTCAGCCCGTGTATACCCCTGGTCCCCAGCAAAGTTATATCGATCATCCGATGTTTGGTAATTTCAGCAATGGAACCTTCAGGAATCCTTATGCCAATGTCGTAAGGGGTTACCAGGAACGCAATTCAAACAACATGCAGGCCCAGGTAGAACTAAGACAGGACCTGTCTTCCTTTATTACCGAAGGATTCAGCTTCCGGAGTCTGGCCAACCTAACACGCAAATCAGAATACCGTATTGTAAGACAGTACAATCCTTTTTACTATACCCCCGGTGCGATAGATCCAAATACGGGAGCATATACCTATACCAACCTTAACCCGAATACAGGAACAGAAACCCTGAATTTTGAGCCAAGCGGAAGAGGACTGGTTGCGTTGTTCTACATGGAAAATGCCTTTTCTTATAACCGTACCTTCAACAAACATGGTGTAACCGGTATGGTCATCAATACCCTTAGAAACAACATTACCCAGCCGAGTGATGATAATTTCACCCTGTTAAATACCCTGCCGTTCAGGAACGTTAGTTTTTCCGGAAGCTTTACCTACGCTTATGATAACCGTTTCCATGCGCAGTTTGCATTTGGTTACAATGGCTCTGAACGCTTCTCAGATAAATACAGATGGGGTTTCTTCCCCTCAGGAGGCCTGGCCTGGACCATCAACAATGAGAAGTTCATGGAGCCGGTTAAAGACCTGATCAATACCTTAAGGTTAAGGCTAACCCATGGTATGGTCGGAAACGATGCCATCTCCGATGAACGTTTTTTCTACCTGTCAGATGTTAACCTGAACAATCCCAACTTCGGTTTCTCGTTCGGTACACCTGGAAACCTGACAACGGTTAACGGGATCTCTACCAACCGCTATGAGAATCCTACAGTGCGCTGGGAGCGCTCCAGACAGACAAACTTAGGTGTAGATCTTGGAATGTTCAAAGGTGCACTAACCGTTACTGCTGATGTTTATCGTCAGGACCGTAAAGACATTGTACAGTCGCGGGCATCACTGCCATCTTCACTGGGGCTGGTCAATTCACCATTGGTAAACCTTGGTAAATACAGAAGTCAGGGTCTGGATATGGAAGCTTCCTTCAACAAGATCGTGAACGGCGATCTTTGGTTTCAGGGAAGAGGTACATTTACCATTGCCCAGGGTAAATATATTGAATATGAAGAACCTTATTACACGTATCCATACCTGAGCAGGATCGGACTTGCCTCCAGTCAGCAGCGCGGCTATATTGCAGAGCGATTGTTTGTAGACGATGATGAAGTTGCCAACAGCCCGGAACAGTCCTTCGGATCTATAGTAAGAGGTGGAGACATTAAGTATGTAGATGTTAACGGAGATGGAAAAGTGAATGCAGATGATATGGTGCCTATCGGTTATCCTACCACCCCAGAAATCAATTATGGGTTCGGCTTATCTACCGGCTTTAAAAATTTTGACTTCTCTTTCTTTTTCTCCGGTGTAGCCAATACTTCACTGTTCATTTCGCCGGTTTCGTCTCAGCCCGGCGATGCTACCCAGGGGATCGCCCCATTTGGTAACATTACAACGCCAAAGGCAGTGCTTCAGGCCATTGCCGATAGTCACTGGACCGAAGAAAACCAGAATGTATACGCCCTTTGGCCCCGTTTAAGCACAACAGCAATGAATAACAACACCCAGACCAGTACCTATTGGTTAAGGAATGGTTCATTCCTGCGTTTAAAGCAGGTAGAACTGGGTTACACCCTCAACAAAAGTTTTACCAGGAGGATCAAAGTGGACGCGCTTAGATTGTATGTGAGTGGTACCAACTTATTTAAGGTCAGTTCCTTCAACCTATGGGACCCGGAAATGGGTGGCAACGGACTGGCTTATCCGCTTCAGCGTGTATTCAATTTTGGGTTAAAACTAGATCTATAACAGAAGATGAAAAGATATATCATAATCGTATTACTATTCGTTGCAGGCAGTTTCTATTCCTGTAATAAGTACATGGATATTGTACCGGACAATGTGCCTGAGCTGTCCAATGCTTTTGCATCCAGGGTGATGGCAGAGCGTTATCTGGTAACCTGTTACAGCTGGCTGCCCGGAGGGTTCGATCTGGAATCCAATCCTGCATTGTTTGCAGGCGATGAAATGTGGCTAAACTCCACCTATGATCAAAATACGGGCTATAACAACTGGAAGATTGCCAAGGGCAACCAGAATTCAAATAGCCCGCTAAACAACTATTGGGACGGTGCCAACCAGGCAAAAAACCTTTGGAGGGGTATCCGCGACTGCAACGTATTCCTTGAAAATATTGGAAAAGTACCCGATATGGACGAATTTGAGATCAAAAGGTGGGCAGCAGAAGTAAAGTTCCTCAAAGCTTACTACCACTATTACCTCATGCGTATGTATGGGCCTATCCTGATCCAGGATGTAAACCTTCCGGTTACTATAGATCCGCTGGAAACACAGCAGGAACGCTCACCAGTTGATGAGTGTGTAACTTACATCGTTAATTTGATCGATAGCGCAATTCCGGATCTGCCGGATGACATTACAGTGATCACCGAAAATGGACGGATCAGCAAATTGGTAGCCTATTCAATGAAGGCAGAAATATTGGTCACTGCGGCAAGTCCGCTATTTAATGGCAACGCAGACTATTCAGGCTTTGTCAATTCCAGGAATCAGCCATTCTTTAATCCAACAGTAAGTAAAGAGAAATGGATAGCCGCCGCCGCCGCATGTAAAACTGCTGTAGAACTCGCAGAAATGACAGGTCGTTCTTTATACAAGTGGCAGGCACCAGCTAATATGACCGTAGTACCACAGACTACTACAATCAATCAAATGAGCTATCGCGAAGCATTGGCCGAACGTCAGAATAATCCGGAACAGATTTGGGTAAACAATACCTCAAGAGCCACTAACGCACTTCAGGCAGCAGCTACGGTAAGGAGCTATGACCCGGCTTTTGTAGACAATAGTTCACTGGGCGGTTATCTGGCACCGACCTTGAATATGGCATTGCTTTTTTACAGTAAAAATGGGGTGCCGATTGAAGAAGACCTGGGTTATGAATACGGCAACAGGTTTATATTGAAGGTTGTACCCAATACCAATGAGTATAAATACAAACTGACCGCCAATTATACCACGATCGGTCTGCACTTTGATAGGGAAGACCGCTTTTATGCATCGCTTTCATTTGATGGCGGCCGGTATTTTATGAGTTCACAGACCAATGATGATCTTGCTTTTAGTACCAATTATAAACCGGGAGGCAATGCAGCTCCGGTAAGCGTATCTGGATTTTCAGCTACAGGCTATACGCCCAAAAAGCTGGTAAGTTACCGCAATGTGGCAGGAGCTTCAAGTTCATATTCTGTATATGAGTATGCCTATCCGATGATGCGCCTGGCAGATCTTTATCTGCTCTATGCAGAGGCATTAAATGAAGCTAACGGTCCGGGAACAGATGTGTACCGGCTGGTAGACCTCGTGCGCCAGCGTAGTGGTTTAGGGGGCGTTGTAGCTTCCTGGTCGCAGTATTCCCGTAACCCAGCCAAGCCGGCAAACTATTTAGGCCTCCAGGAGATCATCCGCAGGGAGCGTGCAATAGAATTGATGTTTGAAGGAAAGAGATTCTGGGACCTTCGCCGCTGGAAAACGGCGCAGCAGGCATTAAATACCAATATTACCGGCTGGAGCGTAAAAGAAAAAGATCCACAGCTGTTCTACAGGCAGGTAAACTTGTTCAGCCGCACCTTTAGTACCCGTGACTACCTGTGGCCGCTCAGTTTAGGAGAAATGCGGCGTAACTCAAAATTAACTCAAAATCCAGGTTGGTAAAATCATTTAAAAATATGGATATGAAAATCATACAGAAAATACATATCGCATTGTTGGCCGTAGTGCTTATGGCAGCAGCATCTTGCGAAAAAGATCTGGTTCCAAAAGCACTAAAGACCGGAGAAACTCCGGGGCCAGTTAAAAATTATACTTACGAGTCCATTCCAGGGGGAGCCATCATTACTTATGACCTGCCAGAAGGTAGTGATCTTAGATATGTGAAAGCCACTTATACCCTAAATTCCGGACAAGTACGGGAATCAAAATCTACGGTCTATAAAAATACCATCCAGGTAGATGGGTTTGCAAGCGAGGGAGAATATGACATTCAGCTCAGAGCGGTTGGGCTCGGCGACGTAGAGTCTGAACCGATCATGGCTAAGATCAAAGCACTCCGTCCATCACATAAATTGCTGATCGACAGCGTTAAACTAAACGGTTCCATGTATGCAGCCTTTGGTGGTTTAAATGTTGATTTCAAGAATTATACAGGAAGCAGCGTGGTCTTTCATGTACTGGCCAAAGATGCAGCAGATAAATGGCAGGAAATTCAAACGGCCTATTCAAGTGCAAAGATCGGCCGCATCCGTACCCGCGGACTGGAACCTGTTGCACGGGACTTTGCAGTATATGTAACCGATCGCTGGAACAACAGAAGTGATACAGCCTCCCTAACCTTAACACCATTTAAAGAAGCCCTGATCACCACAAAGTTTGCGGCACTTACGCTGTCCAACGATACCTGGGAGTACCATACCGGTCAGGGTAGGGCAAGACCTTTGGTAATCCTGTTTGACGGTCTCCATGCACAAAACAGTACCATCTTCCAGACCAAGCCTTCGTCGGTAATGCCGCAGTGGTTTACATTTGACATGATCCAACCATTTAGATTGAGCCGCTTTATCCTCTATGCCGATGTTCCAATATCAGACCGGAATGTCTTTATTGGCGGACAACCTTTGGAATTTGAATTGTGGGGAAGTAACAGTCCTGCAGCAAGTTTCGATAGCTGGACACTGGTAGGCTCATTCAAATCTGTAAAACCTTCAGGAAGTCCGCTGGGCGTAGTCACCGCAGAAGACATTGCACAGGCAAAGAATGGGGAAGAGTTTGAAGTTGAAGGTAATGCCGGTAATTTTAGATACTGGAGGTTTAAAACCGTTTCTACCTGGGGTAGCGTGCCATACCTGCAGCTTTCAGAACTGACTTTTTATGGCGCTTTATAATTAAAAATCAAACGATGAAAAAGAACATATTGACATTTATATTCAGTTGCTGCATTTTAGGAATGGCCATTAGCGGATGTGAAAAGAATGCCGGCGACTATGATAAATATCTCGATCAGGCAGAAAAGGTATTTCCTGGTAAACCAAAATCGCTCACCGTTTTTCAGGGATACAACAGGGCGCAGATCAGTGCACTGATGAGTCCGGATCCAAGGGTAGTAAGAATGCGCCTCTACTGGAATAACCGGCGGGACTCCATTGACACAGACATTACCCCGGCAGATCTGGCAAAGAGCAAGCTGGTTGATCTTGCAGCTGTCCCGGAAGGAGTTTATACTTTTGAAGCCGTTACTTTCGATGCAAGCGGACGACGTTCCGTTGTACTGGCGAAGACAGGTTCTATTCTGGGCGACAATTACCTGAGTACCTTGTTCAACAGGGTACTGAAAGCAAAGATCACCGTAGGTACAGAAAAAGCAGTTTCCTGGTATTCGGAAACTGATACGGCGTCTGCTATGGCCGGTGTAAGGGTTAGTTATCCATTAAAGACGGGCGGCACCGGGGTGATCTTTACCAGGCGGCTCAGAGACACTACCATATTAACAAATGCGTTAACAGGAGGAAATATGACCATTAAAACGGCCTATCTTCCAAAAAATGCAATTGATACTTTTTATTCCAAACCAGAGGTTCTGGCTTATTAAGTAGTTAATAATTATTTTTTATTACTCCTTTGGTGCTTTGCTTCAAAGTTAGGTTTGAGCAGGGTGCCATATGGAGTTTTTTAAATGAAAACACATGAACACGCACAGAAGAGGATTTTTAAGGCTCGGTTTGCTGGCATCGGCAGTTATACTCGGCTCAAAGGATTTGCTTGCCAGCTCAGCGGAAGACAATTCAGTGCTGCAGCCTGATGAAGAAAAGATAACTGTATCTAATGCCGGAGTGGGCGGAAACAATACAGCAGATCTGCTCGGCCGGATCGAAAAAGATTGTTTGTCGTTAAAACCGAAATTGACGATACTTATGGCAGGTACAAATGACATGAACAGTGTAAAGCATATTCCATTAGGCGACTATGAAAAGAATTTAGATACCATGGCACAGATGATCATACGCAGCCGGAGTAAATTGCTGATGATGACCATCCTTCCTGCTTATGAGCCAGATCTGCTGACGAGGCATCCTGCTGCTTTTTATGAGCCAGATGGAGTTTCTGGCAGAAGAAAGCAGGTAAACGATGCCATTAAGCGGGTAGCTAAAAGACATAAGGCCGGGCTTCTGGATCTGGGGCTCCGTTTTGAGGCCATAGGAAAAATAGGCGCAGGTAAAGATTCCCTGATCCAAAATGAAGCCAACAGTAATAAGCGGGACGGCATCCATCCAACAGCTAATGGATATCGTTTTATTGGACTGTCGGTATATGATCACATTACCTCGCACAAACTACCTCAATCTGGAATCGTTTGTTTTGGAGATAGCATTACCAAGGGCGATGGAAGCATTGAGCGCGACAGTTATCCGGCTTACCTGAAAAAATTATTATCAACATCATGATCTATCAAAATATGAAGAGACTGTATATCTTTTTTTTAACAGTACTGATCCTGTTTACAGCAGCGGCTAGGGCACAGGATGTTTCCGGAGTACATGAAGCCGATATTGTCATTTACGGGGGCACATCAGCGGCCATCACTGCCGCTGTACAGTCTGCTAAACTCGGTAAGAAAGTGATTGTGGTTTCGCCGGATGTTCACCTTGGCGGACTATCTTCAGGCGGTTTGGGCTTTACCGATACTGGAAACAAAGAAGTGATCGGTGGCCTGGCCAGGGAGTTTTACCACAGGGTATATGTTCACTACCAGGCCGATACTGCCTGGAAGTGGCAAAGACAGGCCGAATATGGCAATAAAGGACAGGGAACGCCCGCCATAGATGGTACTGACCGGACAATGTGGATCTTCGAACCGCATGTTGCAGAACGCATCATGGAAGATTTTGTGAAAGAACATCAGATCCCGGTGTACCGGAAAGAATGGCTCGACCGAAAGAAAGGTGTAAAAATGAAGTCTGGCAAAATCATAAGCATCACTATGCTAAGCGGAAAAGTATTTAAAGGCAAGGTATTTATAGATGCAACATATGAGGGAGACCTGATGGCGGCAGCTAAGGTCAGTTACCATGTTGGGCGCGAACCTAACACACAATATGGAGAACAATGGAATGGGATCCAGACGGAAGTATTTCAACACGGGCATCATTTTACCAGCGCAATAGATCCATATGTCATTCCCGGCGACAAAAGCAGCGGCCTGCTTGCAGGTATTTCTTCTGCAGATCCGGGAAAAAAAGGAGCTGGCGACAATAAACTGCAGGCCTATTGCTTTAGGATGTGCTTGTCCAGCCATCCTGATAATAAGATCACTTTTCCTAAGCCTGACAACTATAATCCTGCAAATTACGAGTTGCTTGCCCGGGTTTTCGCTGCAGGCTGGAAGGAAGTATTCAATAAGTTTGATCCGGTACCCAACCGGAAAACAGACACCAATAATCATGGCCCGTTCAGTACCGATTTCATTGGTATGAATTATGGTTATCCAGAGGCATCCTATGAAGAGCGCCGGGTGATTATCAAACAGCATGAAGATTATCAGAAAGGATTGATGTACTATATGGCCAATGATCCGAAAGTACCCGAAGACGTACGCAAAAGAATGGGTACCTGGGGATTAGCGAAAGACGAGTTTAAAGACAACGGGGGATGGCCGCATCAGATCTATGTACGGGAAGCCAGGAGGATGGTGAGTGACTATGTCATGTCTGAAAATGAGGTGTTGGGTAAAAAAAAGGTAGCGCATTCCATTGGCATGGGTTCTTATGCCCTGGATTCTCACAATACACAGCGCTATATTACAACAGATGGATTTGTACAGAATGAAGGAGACATCGGTGTAAAAGCACCAAAGCCTTACGGGATCTCTTATCATACAATAGTCCCAAAGCCTGGGGAGTGTACAAATTTATTGGTTCCAGTTTGTCTTTCTATTTCTCATATAGCCTATGGCTCAGTACGTATGGAACCCGTTTTTATGATACTGGGCGAATCAGCAGCTACAGCGGCATCACTAGCCATAGACCACCGTACTACCGTGCAAAAGGTGAACTATACGGAATTGCAGAAACTATTGTTAAAACAGAAACAGCGTTTAACCCTTGATCTATAAAATAATGAGCATTAAGAACAACCCCATAATCACTTTAGTCGCTATGGTAATTGCAAGTGCCATGAGCTTTAATGTATCTGGTCAATTGAAGAACTGGCCGGCGGGTAGCGATCCGAAGGAAGTTGGAACAACCAAACGGACTGTTCTATCATGCTCCCGATGTTCCATACTTCTGGGGCAGGGGCAATGGCTGGATGGCTGCTGGAATGACTGAAATGTTGATTTCCCTTCCGAAAGACAATAAAGACAGGCCAAGGATACTGAAAGCCTTTCAAACCATGATGACCAGTCTAAAGCAATACCAAAACGAAGAAGGCATGTGGCTGCAGCTGGTGGATGACAAAGCCTCATGGCCGGAAACTTCCGGAACGGGCATGTTTACCTTTGCAATGATCTCCGGCGTAAAAAATGGCTGGCTGGATGAAAAGGAATTTGGACCAGTAGCGAGAAAAGGCTGGATCGCGCTTACCAAATATATCGGGAAGAATGGAGATGTCCGGGACGTCTGTCAGGGTACCAACAAAGAAAACAGCCGCCAATATTACCTGGACAGGAAGAAACTCACGGGAGATATGCATGGACAAGCACCAGTTTTATGGTGTGTGGTTGCATTACTAAATTAATTTCAGCATACCTTTTATAGGACATCAGTAAGAACCTTTTTTAATGAAGTAATTATATGATTTATTAATGGTCTAAATTTTGATTGGGAAATATTGATTATCTCAAATGCTAAGATCCCTACACATGAAAAAATACATTACGCTGCTGATCACCATATTTTATATAAATGCTGCTATGGCACAGCAAACCAAAACTGCAGCCAGTGAAGGATCATCCTATCGAATGTTACGAACAGATAAAATTAAAGGGGTTACCTACCAGCTTTACATAAAAGGCATTAATGAACATATTAAAGAAGCTGAACTACCTGCAGAAAATCCGGATTTTCCTATCGTAGTAAGCGACAGGAAAATATTAATGGATTATGGTTCTGGAGCTTCAGGTGAAGAATATGTACTCTATCGCCTTAACAGTAAAGGCAAAAAAATGGTAGAACTCATTTTTCCTAAAAAAATAATAGACAACCGCAATAAGATCAAGTCCGAAGGTGAATTTAAATTTCTCTTAACCGGTACCGGAGGGATCACCATCACCATTAAAAAATACGACTACCATTTTCCATCTGAAAAACTGGTTTATCTTTACAGTTCGAAAAATGGTAGAATGGGATTTGTAAAAAGAACGGATTCAGAAATTGGAACAGATCATTTGTCCGATGATTATGTAAAATTACAAGGTATAGCCGCTCCACCTAATCACTAAAAATTTAATTTAGACCTATTCTGGTATCTAAATGATCGGCAATTATCATTGGCTAAAAAGATGTATATTCGTTTAGACCAAATATTTCCAGCTGATTTTTTATGTACGCCTTTCATAAGATCTTTACCTATTTTATCACCTGTATATTACTTGCTGTACATCCCTGCATTGCCCAAACGCCATCATTCTCCATTAAATATCTCGGCGTAGAAAAAGGCCTTTCTAACAACATCGTCAACTCCTTATATCTTGACCATTTTGGCTTTATGTGGATGGGGACATACGACGGCCTAAACCGGTACGATGGCTATAATTTTAGGGTTTTTAGAAACAATTGGGGAACAGAACATTCCCTGGTCAACAACCACATCACCGTTTTAAACGGCGACAGCCAAAACAGGATCTGGATCGGTACGCAAAAGGGTGCGTCTTACTACAGTTATGCCGATTCTAAATTCCACCAGTTCATCTATACTGACAACGGAATGCAAATCAGCTTAATGGCTTCGGTTACTTCCATTGCCGTCAGTAAATCATCATCTGTATTTATTGCAACCGACGAGAAGGGACTTTTTGAACTCCAAAAAGGAAGAACTATAGCTGAAAGAATTCTTCCCCAAAAATATAAGAGCGCTACCATCAAGGCTTTATGTGCCGATCAAGACGGAATCCTTTGGCTGTTTATAAAAGATGCAGGTCTTTGCCGGTATGATCCGCTAAAAAGAAAGGTAAGCCTGGTTAAGTCCGAAATAAAAAACGTAACCAGCATCATTAGCGGGCAAAACAACATCCTTTGGATTGGTACTGAACGCGGCCTCTATCAATACGATAAAAAAGCCGGCAACCTGTCTAATCTGGAAAAATACAAAGACACAGAAAATATCATGGGTCTCATGCTCGATAAACAGCAAAAACTGTGGATCTCAACAGATGGAGGTGGTATTGTCATTTACGATACAAAAACTAAAGCAGTAAATTATCTGCCTGCAGGCAAAGAAAAAGGCTTGCTGAGCAGTAATTCCGTTGCGCAGGTTTATGAAGACCATGAATCCCGAAAATGGATAGCCACGCTAAGAGGCGGCGTTAATATTATAGACCAGCAAAGTGCCCAATTCGAAACCATCCGTAAAGACCCTTTAAAATACAATTCCCTCATTAATAATTTTGTCCTTTCTTTTAGTGAGGATGAAAATAACAACATATGGATCGGAACAGACGGTGGCGGATTGAGCGTATGGAACCGCAAAACAAATGCGTTTACCAATTACATCAAAACCAATGGTCCCGGTTCACTCCAAAGCAATTTTATAACCAGCATCTTAAACGATACGGATCACAACACCTGGATTGCCAGCTTTAGCGGCGGTATTGATTGTTTTAACAAGAAAAGTCAGCGGTTTATTCATTACAGCTGTTACAATACCGTAAAAAAGATAGAAGAAGTAAACCTTTGGAAACTGTATCAGGATAAAGATAAAAACCTTTGGGCCGGAACCACAAGAGGAGGTGCACTCTACAAATACAATAAAGCGACAGATAAATTCGAACTGTTTGATGCAAACCTCAAGGACATTCATACCCTGTTCCAGGATTCAAAGGGCAGGCTTTGGGCCGGTAATTATACCGAATTGATTCAGATAGACCGCACTAAAAAACAACATCGGTCCATTATAATCAATTACGCCATCCGGGCAATCAATGAAGATTCAAATCAGCAGATCTGGATCGGAACAGAAGGAGGCGGGCTATTAAAATTTGATCCGGAAACTTATAAGATTAAAAGATATCTCCAGAGTGACGGACTGCCCAGCAACTCGATCCTGAATATTCTGATGGATGAAAAAGATAACCTGTGGTGCAGCACCTATAACGGTTTGTCAAAATTTAATACCAAAACCGGAAAAATCAAAAATTACTACACTTCAGATGGTTTACAAAGCAACCAGTTCAATTACAATGCAGCCTTAAAGCTGAAAGATGGAGCCTTCTTATTTGGTGGTATAAATGGCTTCAACCTGTTCGATCCCGATCGCATACAGGAAAATAAACGCATCCCAAAGATCGTATTAACGGATTTCAGGATCAATAACGTTTCGCTTGATCAGGATCCAAGGTACAAAGACCTGTCAGTAGTCAACCTGGAGAAAATTTCCATACCCTTCAATTCAGCAGTTATATCGGTTAACTATGCAGCCATAGAGTTTTCCTTTCAGGATCAGATCTCCTATGCTTATTACCTGGAAGGTTGGGACCGCGATTGGAATGATGTAAATAAACTCAGTACCGCCTATTATTCCAGGCTGAATGAAGGCCACTATAAACTGCACATTAAAAGTACAGACACTGAAGGGGCATGGAGTAAGAATGAACGGATTCTCCTGATTGAAATATTGCCTCCATGGTACAGAACGTGGTGGGCATACGTTATTTATGCAGCCCTTTTTTCTGCAGCCTTCTACATATTTCAAACCTATAGGAATCGCCAAAGGAACCTAAAACATGAAGTAGAGATCGCTAACCTTAAAATGGAACGGGAAAAAGATCTGAATGAAAAGAAGCTGAACTTCTTTACCAACATTTCACACGAACTCCGGACCCCGTTAACGCTGATCGTAAATCCAATTAAAGACATTTTAAATTATAAAGAACCCGGGCAGGAAAAGAACGACTTAAATGTGGTATACCGCAACTCAAGACGGTTACTTAGCCTGGTAGACCAGCTGCTGTTGTTTAGAAAAACAGAAAGTGAGAACGACGTGCTGAACCTTGTTAAAATTGATCTTGTTAAATTTGCCATGGACATCTTTTTATGCTTCTCCTACCTCGCTAAAAACAACAATATCGACTACACCTTTGAATGTGGACAGGTTGAACTGATCATCTATGGAGATAAGGATAAACTGGAGATTGTTTTATTTAACCTTCTGTCAAATGCGCTAAAATTTACGCCGAAAGGTGGTTTTGTGAAATTTAGTATCTCTATAATAGATCATGATGTGAAAATTGAGGTCAGTGACAGTGGCCCGGGTATTCCGGATGGCATTGGAGAAAAGCTTTTTGATAAGTTTTATAAGGTGATGAACAAGAAGTCTTTAAAAATGGGTTTCGGAATAGGGCTTTATCTCGTTAAAAGCTTTGTAGAACTGCATAAAGGCAAGATCAATTTCTTATCCAATAATGGCAATGGAACTACTTTCTTCATAGAAATGCCTGTTGGGGAACCACTGGAACAAGAAGAAAACAATGTTGCTTTAAATGAACCCGCTCAGAATGAACTCACGTATGTAAATGAACTGATGACCTATGAAGGGCAGGAAGAAGAGGTGCCGGAAACCGATAATTTTGGTAACCTCGAACTGCTTATTTCCGATATCAATTCTATTCTCGTAATCGACGACAATACAGAGATCACCGACTATATCCGGCAGATCTTTCAAGATCATTTTAAAATTTATAAAGCAGAAAATGGCCTCGAAGGCTTAGCCTTATGCAAAGAACTCCTTCCTGATATTGTGATCTCAGATATCAATATGGAAGGACTCAATGGCATTGAACTGTGCATTGCAGTTAAAGAGGATACCTCATTAAACCACATCCCGGTAATCCTGCTCACTGCCGATCCAAGTCCGGAATTGCGCTTAATGGGAATTGAAGCAGGTGCCTATGATTTTATCAGTAAGCCGTTCGACCGCGAGTTGTTCACTGCCAAAATTAACGGCATCATTAAGAACCGGACCAACCTCCAAACCTATTTCTATAATGAGATTACGTTGAAATCTGGCGCACATAAGGTGTCACAGGAGGATAAAGGCTTTTTACAAAAATGCATTGCACGCATTGAAGACAATCTGCTGGTAGATGGATTTAGTGTAAAAACACTTGCCTCTGATCTGGGAATGAGCCATTCCAATTTATACAAAAGAATAAAATCAACATCCGGACAATCTGTAAATGGCTTCGTGCGTTTTATCCGCTTAAGAAAGGCAGCAGAACTGCTGATCAATACCAATCTGAATATAAACGAAGCTGCATTCAGGGTAGGTATGAACGACATCAAGTATTTTAGAGAACAATTTCAAAAGCTCTTCAGGCTAACACCGTCAGACTTTGTAAAAAAACACCGTAAAACGTTTCATAAATACTACAACAGGTATTAAATAGACCAGAAAACGATTTCGCCCCCCTTTATTTACCAAATTACCCCTCACGGTCACCCTCAATTTTGTGGTTAATTTGTTCAACCAAATAACAAAAAACGTATGAACAAAAAATTACTTTCAGCACTCCGGTGTGTGTTGGCACTATTGATTCTATTTCTGTTTGCTGCCGCAAGCACGGGCCAGCTTTACGCACAAACCAACAAAGCAGATTTGACAGGGGTTATTCTGGATGCTAAAAATATCCCCATCCCAGGCGCTACAGTAAAGAACGAGTCGACCGCTAAAGTGACCGTTTCTGATGGCAACGGAAGATACCGCATCGCTGCATCCAATGGAGAAAAACTGGTCTTTAGCTTTGTAGGCTATACCACAAAAACCATTACTGTTGGTACACAAACTCAGTTAAACATCATGCTGGCTGAAGATGCAGACAAAAACCTCAACGAGGTAGTCGTTGTAGGGTATGGATCACAAAAAAGATCTGATGTAACAGGGTCGGTTGTATCTGTACCCAAATCCAGGTTATCACAACTTCCGGTTACCAATGTGCTGCAATCTATTGAAGGTGCAGTAGCAGGGGTAAACATTACCACTACTTCTTCCGTTCCCGGAAGCCAGCCGGCAGCCTTGATCCGCGGACAAAATTCAATCAATGCAAATTCTGGACCTTATGTGGTTGTGGATGGTGTGCCCTTAAGTAAAACAGGTGGTTCGTTAAACGACATCAATCCCAATGACATTGCATCGGTCGAGATCCTTAAAGATGCAAGTGCAACCGCCATTTACGGTACCAACGGATCAAATGGGGTAATCCTGATCACCACAAAAAGAGGAACTTCCGGAAAACCAGTAATCCGGTACAGCGGTTATGCCGGTACGGATGAACTGGCGCATATCTTAGAACCGCGAAACGGTGAGGCCTATGTGCAGAAATATGCCGATTACCTCAAGCAAACTGGTCAGACGCAAACCCGGCCGGTACCAAATATCGGTGAGCTGCCAGCGTACACAGCCGGCACAACGACCGACTGGGTAAAAGAAGCCACCCAGCAGGGCATCATTCAGGACCATAATCTCAGTGTATCCGGCGGATCGCCAGACGTAAACTATTTCATTTCCGGAGATTACCTGGATCAAAAAGGTGTGATTAAAGGCTATCAGTTTAAACGGATCGGTCTGCGCTCTAACCTGGACGTAAATGTAACCAGCTTTTTAACCTTAGGGACCTCCTTATTTTTAACGAGCAACAATTATGACGGTGGCAGGGCCAACCTATTGCTTGCAACCGCGATGAGTCCGTACGGACAGTTGTACAATGCAAACGGAACCTATACCATTTACCCCATGAACCCGGAACAGCTGTACGTAAACCCACTTTTAGGTTTAACAACAAACCAGCTGAGCAGAACCACAAACATCAACGGCAATGGTTATGCAGAGATCAAATTTCCGGGTGTACTTACCGGGTTAAAATACCGCCTCAATGCTGGATACACCTTTTTTCCAGAACGAAGGGCAAGCTATACTGGAAGGCTGGCCAACGATATGATCGGTACAGCCAGCAATTTCAATGCATCTACAAACAGCTATACACTTGAAAATATCTTAACGTATTCTAAAGACATAGAGAAACATCATTTTGATTTTACCGCTTTGTATAGTGCGCAGGAACGTAAATACAGTTCAACAACAGCAGGAGCAAGTGGCTTTATCAATGATGAGCTGGGCAGCGATAACATCGGTGCCGGAGCAACACAAACCAGCGGTTCTTACCGCGACCGCTATGGCCTGAACTCGCAAATGGGCAGGTTGTTCTACTCGTATGACAGCCGTTACTTATTAACCTTAACTGCACGTCGGGATGGATCATCTGTTTTTGGGGCCAATACTTCTAAATATGGGGTATTTCCCTCAGCAGCCATCGGCTGGAACATCAGCAATGAAAGCTTCATGAAAAATGTTTCCCTGGTCAACAACTTAAAACTAAGGGTGTCCTATGGTAAAACCGGTAATGAGGCCATTCCGGTGTACCGCACCATCACCACAGATGGAACAGCACGTTCTCCGTTTAACGGCATCAGTACCATCGGCGTTCTTGCCGGTAACCTCGGAAATACATCCTTACAATGGGAAACAACCAAAACAACCAATATTGGGCTCGACTTTGCTGTACTTAACAGCAGGATTAGCGGTAGCGTAGAGGCGTACCAGAATAAAACAAGCGGATTACTTTTACTAAGAAGCTTGCCAATCATAACAGGTTACAACAATGTATACGACAATATTGGCAAAACATCTAACCGCGGGTTGGAAGTGACCTTAAACACACGGAATGTAGATGGAACAGATTTTCGCTGGGAAACCATGATCGTCTTTGCAACCAATAGAAACAAGATCACCGATCTGTATGGCGACGGACGTGATGATTTAGGAAACCGGTGGTTTTTGGGTCGCCCGATCAGTGTCATCTATGATTACAAAATGACCGGAATTTGGCAAACAGGTGAAGATGTATCTACACAAGATCCAACGGCAAGACCAGGAAGTTTAAAGTTTGCCGATCTAAACGGTGATCAAAAAATTACCGGAGATGGCGACCGCATGATCCTCGGACAGACCACCCCTAAGTGGACGGGAGGGATAACCAATACAGTTCACTATAAAAACCTGAACCTAAGCGTTTTTATCCAAACTGCACAGGGAATGACAAAGAACAATGTGGATCTGACCTATGGAGATGAAACCGGCAGAAGGAATACACCAGCAGAAATTGGATATTGGACACCGGAAAACAGCAGCAATACCAGGCCGGCATTATCATACAACAATACGCTGGGTTACGGCTATGCATCCAATGCAAGTTATACGCGGATCAAGGACGTGACCTTAAGCTATGTATTTTCACAGACCATGCTGGATAAACTTCATCTGGGCAGCCTAACCGTTTATGCAAGCGGACGTAACCTCCATACGTTTACGGATTGGGTGGGTTGGGATCCTGAAAATAATTATTCGCCAAGGGGCTCCGGCGACTGGACAAATAATTATCCCTTAACGCGCACATTCATATTGGGTTTAAACATTTCATTACGTTAAATGATCATCATCATGAAAAAATATTCCATCATAATCGCAGTGCTTTCCGTAATGTTCTGCTCCGTTTCATCGTGTAAGAAGGCCTTTCTGGATGAAAAGCCCTATTCTTCCTATACCCCGCTAACATTAACAGACTCCCTTGGCTTTGAAGCGTCTTTAATTGGATTGTACAACCATGTCAGCACCATATTTTCCTGGTCTGATCAGCAAGGCTGGCCAAGCGTTTGGCAGGTAGGAACAGATGTGGCCAACGCTACAAACAACCAGCAGGGTGTAGAAATACCGTATTACAATTATGCCACCCTAACACCAACTGATAATGGCGCGTCCAGAACCTGGAACCGGAATTACATCCTGATAAACCTTACCAATATCATTGTAGACGGTATTGAGAGTCCTTCTGTAACCAGTTTAAGTGCAAAAGGAAAAAGCCTGATCAATGCAGAAGCCAAGTTTTTCAGGGCTTATGCCTATAATAACCTGTCTACCTGTTTTGGCGGTGTACCGCTGATTACCCACGCGTTAACTGGTCCTAAAACGGATTTTGTCCGGGCACCAATAGCCGATGTAAACAATTTTATTGTGGCAGATCTGCAGTATGCCGTAGAGAACCTTCCTGATATAGAGGCTGTAAAAACCAATACCAAAGGAAAGATGTATGGCCGGGCAAACAAGTTTATGGCGATGCAGCTGCTTGCCGAAGTATACCTGCGTATGAATAAGCCCGATCTTGCCGAACAGCAGGCACAGGCCATTATAAACAGTGGTAAATTTAGCCTGGTCCGCAACAGGTATGGCGTAAAAACCAGTCTGCCTGGAGATTACTATTCCGATATGTTCCAATACGGTAACCAGCGCAGAATTCAGGGCAATACTGAAGCCATCTGGGTACTGGAGCAGGAAAACCCAGCCAGTGTAGTAGGAGGGATTACCGACAACCCCCAACAACGCAGGGTATGGGGCGCAGCATATTATAATATCGCTGGTATGGCATTGGCCGATTCATTAGGCGGAAGGTCTATAGGCAGACTGCGGTTAAGCAATTGGGTGCTTTACCGGTTGTACAGCGGAACAGATGTCCGAAATTCAAAATACAACATCCGCAGAAGGTACTATTATAACGATCCGGCGCCGGCATATGCCAGTCGCTATGGAAAACCAGTGCCCTTTACAGGTCCGGATACCTTGCAGAACATCTGCCCAAGTACCACCAAATGGGCTGCTTTTGATCCGAACGATACCTTTGGCTATGCCATGATCAAAGATTTTATCCTCATGAGATTGGGTGAAACGTATTTGCTGCTTGCCGAAGCACAAGTGAAGCAAGGAAAAACGGGAGAGGCCGCAATAACCATCAACGCACTTAGAACAAGGGCCAACGCCGATCAGGTGGTATCCGGGCAAATGACGTTGGACTTTATCCTGGATGAACGCGTAAGGGAACTGATTGGAGAAGAGAACCGGCGCATGACGCTCATGCGTACAGGAACATTGGTAGAACGTGCCATTCGTCTGAATTCTAATGATGCGGTAAAACCGATCACGGGGTTGACCAATACGCACCTGCTGCTGCCGATTCCGTTAAACGAGATCCAACTCAACAAAGATGCCGTGCTCACACAAAATCCCGGCTACAATTAAAAACTTTTGGTTAGTCTGCCGGGCTGTCTTCGGATGGCCCGGTTTGTACCTTAAAACAGATGGTCATAAAAATAATCACTATATTCTCCATTAATATCTTCAACAGCCCTATGAACAGACAATGCCATTTTATCAGCAGTTTAATTGTTCTGAGTTTTCTGGTCGTCAGCCCGGTTTTTTCACAGCAGCGATACGCAAATTTTACACCCGGAAAAATATGGAACGACAATAATGGGGTTCACATCAATGCCCACGGTGGTGGAATAATGGAACACAAAGGGGTTTACTACTGGTTTGGTGAGCATAAAATTGCCGGGCCAAAGGGAAACTCGGCACAGGTTGGCGTACACGTTTACGCTTCTAAAGATCTGTACAATTGGAAAGATGAAGGCATAGCACTGTCTGTTTCTGAAGATTTGAAAAGTGACATCGCCAAAGGCTGTATTTTAGAACGGCCGAAAGTAGTATATAATAAAAAGACGAAGAAGTTTGTGATGTGGTTTCACCTCGAACTTCTAGGCAAGGGATATGCAGCAGCACGTGCAGGCGTAGCAGTAGCAGATAAACCAGGCGGACCCTACACATTTATTAAAAGCTATCGGCCAAACCCGGAAAAGATGCCTTATTACCCGGAAGGAACACCAGGGCAAGAAAAGGTAAACTGCGATAAGCCAGCCAATAAAAGCGATGGCTTTTTTTGTCGTGATCTGCCTGGCGGACAAATGGCGAGAGACATGACGGTTTTTGTGGATGATGATGGAAAAGCATATCACATCTTCTCATCAGAAGAAAACTTCACCCTGCACCTTGCAGAGTTGAGTCCGGATTATTTAAATCACACCGGGAAGTTTATACGGATCTATGTGGGGCAGCAAACAGAAGCGCCAGCATTATTTAAAAAGGACGGCACTTACTATATGATCGGTTCCGGATGTACCGGATGGGCACCCAATGCTGCCCGCTGGTTTAAAGCAGCATCCCTCTTCGGGGCCTGGAAATATATGGGTAATCCATGCACAAGTCCGGGAGCAGACCTAACCTATGGCGGACAAAGTACACACGTACTTCCCGCTTCGGGGAAAAAAGGAAGCTTTATTTTTATGGCCGATAAGTGGGAGCCCAAAAATGCGATAGATGGCAGGTACTTATGGCTGCCCATCCAGTTTGAAGACGATATAGTAAAAATTCCCTGGCATGACCAATGGGATCTCAGCGTGTTCAAATAAAAAAAAGAGAACTAAATTTTTATACCTAACTGAATTGATGAACTGCGTGAAAATGACGCACTATGGATTCCTTTTGCTAGAAAAGCCGTTGATCAATAATTAAAAAAGAAACATGAAAAAGAAATTAATGGTGCTGTTGTGTTTGTGTATTTCACTAAATGCCTTTAGCAGACAGGTAAAGCATACCTTCAAATTGGGAGAATCAGATTTTTTGCTCGATGGAAAACCTTTTCAGATCATATCTGGCGAGATCCATTATCCAAGAGTACCTAAAGAAGCCTGGCGTGACCGCATGAAAATGGCGAAAGCTATGGGATTGAATACCATCGGAACGTATGTGTTTTGGAATTTACATGAACCACAAAAAGGAACGTTCGACTTTTCAGGTAACAACGATATAGCCGGGTTTGTCCGCATAGCCCAGGAAGAAGGGTTGTGGGTAATTTTAAGGCCAAGTCCATACGTTTGTGCGGAATGGGAATTTGGTGGCTATCCATACTGGCTTCAAAATGAAAAAGGGCTCATTGTAAGGAGTAAAGAAAAGCAGTACCTGGAAGAGTACCGGAAATACATCAACGAGGTGGGTAAACAGCTGGCACCATTACAGATTAACCATGGAGGGAATATCCTGATGGTGCAGGTAGAGAACGAGTATGGATCGTATGCCGCAGATAAGGAGTATTTAAACATCAACAAAGAGATGTTCATTGAGGCCGGTTTTGATGGGCTGCTGTATACCTGCGATCCGGAGAACGATCTCCAAAAAGGATATTTAGAAGGACTGTTGCCGGCTATAAATGGACAGGATAATCCGGAAAAGGTTAAACAGCTGATCGGAAAATACCATAATGGAAAAGGCCCTTATTTTATTGCAGAATGGTACCCGGCATGGTTTGATTGGTGGGGAACACCGCACCATACGGTTCCGGCAGAAAAGTATACGAAAAGGTTGGATTCTGTATTGGCTGCGGGAATCTCTATCAATATGTACATGTTTCATGGCGGCAGCACCCGCGACTTTATGAATGGGGCAAACTACAAGGATATCTCGCCATATGAGCCACAAACGAGCAGTTATGATTACGATGCGCCTTTAAATGAAGCGGGAAATGCAACAGAAAAATTCAGGCAGTTTAGATCAGTCATTCAAAAAAACCTTCCAAAAGGAACACAGCTACCGGCAATTCCAGCAGATAAGCCTACCATTACGATCAAGCCGTTCCGGTTAGTTGAGAAATTTGCAGTATTCAATTGCCTGCCTGATGCTGTTAAGAGTGAGAATCCATTAACCTTTGAAGATCTAAAGCAGGATTATGGATACATGCTATACCGCACTAAAATTAAAGGTGGAAAAAGGGGGATGCTTCAAATTAAGCAGCTGCGTGATTATGCGCTGATATTTATCAATCAAAAAAGGGCAGGCATTTTAGACCGGAGACTTAACCAGGACAGTTTGGAAATCCAATTACCTGAAGGAGAGGTGGAACTTGATATCTTTGTAGAAAATATGGGCAGGGTAAACTTTGGTAAGTACCTGCTTGAAAATAAGAAGGGAATTACAGAACGCGTTTTATTTGCAGGTGTAGAAGTTAAAAATTGGCAGATGTACAGCTTGCCCTTTAATTCAATTGCTAAGGTTATTGCCAACAAGATACCTGGCACAGCAACAGGAGAAGGTCCTGTTATTCAAAAGGGATCATTTACAATCAGCACGGTAGGAGATACCTACCTGGATATGAGCAATTGGGGTAAAGGAGTGGTGTGGCTTAACGGACATAATCTTGGTAAATATTGGTCTATTGGTCCGCAGCAGACCTTATATGTTCCAAAGGAATGGCTTAAAAAAGGTAAGAATGAGATAACAGTGCTGGAACTGATTAAACCTCAGCACAATTCTTTAGAGGCAATCGGTACACCGATATTAAATACCATCAAATAGTTTTTGGACAAAAAAAATACCCGCACCTCCCACAGTGCGGGTTTAAACAGTTTTTACACTGTTTTATTTAATCCCTCAGAACAAAAATAAAATGTTATTTTTAAATTTAAAAGAACTATCGTATTCCGATAAGTTTTAAATTGATACCTTTCAGCATCCCTTCTTATAAAGGTGCCTCAACGACCTTACAATCCGGTTAGAAACAAGTTAATTTATTCGGTATCTATGGGGCATCGGTTAAGTATTAGTTAGGGGTTGGAGGGCATACATCCCTGCTAACACTTTAAGCAGGCCATGATTAGGCCTGCGTATATAAGGTCATTATAACTTCGTTGTAAAGAATATATAAGGAGTTTGGTAGTGGGGGTATATGAAAGTCTAATTTTGTATTAATAATAGTATTTATATTAATCAGCATCAAGAGGAGGAGGCGCTGTCATAGTGACTTCAATGCTTAAGTTTTCTTTTTCTTCAGATTCCCCATTAATAAATACACGTTTATCAATGAGTGTACCATTTCTGTAGCCATAAGATAATATCCTATTTTTTTCACTAAAAATTTTAAGACTATCATCCATGGTGGTCCGGTTGCTATCATAATGCATTTTTTCAGGTAGCTTGTAATAGTTACAAATATAAATTTCCGCCCTGTTACTTTGCACCAACCATAATGTATGACTACCAATTTCGTCATGATTTGACTTATTGTCCTCATAGTTTTTAATAAGGATAACTTCAATAATCATGAGTTTTTCGTCATTATTATCCGTTGGTAAAACTGATTTAATACTGTTGACTGGAATGATCTCCATTTGATTTGGGTTATGGTAGCAATATAAGTATCATTACTTCTTTTCGAATGATAAAGATCTAATTTTATTTACTGAAATATCTACCAGTTAATAATTTGGTAACTCTATTGTTCCAAAAATTCGAGTTCTATATTTGAGCTTATTCTGGGCCATTATTTAGTAAGATTGGTGCTAATTATTTCATTAATTAATAAAATACCTATATTTGTAATGACAGTACATGCCACGCTACCCTTAAGAACAGCGTGCCAGGGCGTGTCTTTTGCTTTACCGAGTACTTAATTTGTTTTCAAGGTAATCAGGTGGAAATAATTGCTGGCCATACTTATTTGCGAGCATTTCCATCTTTTTTATGGTTTCTTCGTCAGGTGCAGATGGCGAAAACAAGACATCATTTTCGACAGGTTGACCAGCTTCCATAAAGAATTCTTCCAGGCCAGATGGTACAACAGTACAAATTATTTGTGCGAACTTATCTGTTTTGTTTTTAAACTGATGAACAATTCCTCCTTTAGGGATGGTAACAATTGAACCTTTCTTTGCAATATAGGTTCCAGCTTCCGATTTCAATTCGATCTCACCTTCTGTAACATAAAAGGATTCCTGAAAATCTGGATGGGCATGAGGGCCAGGGCCGCCGCCAGGAGGGATTAAAAATTCCATTATAGCGAATTCGCCATTGGTTTCTTTACCTGTTACCAGCATCCGGTAAGTATTGCCTGCCATTGAAATGCGCTGTCCTTCCGTAACTCCGGTTACCAGTGGAGCAGGTTTTGAATTTTCCATAGGGTATCTGAATATAGGATTCAAAAGTCGGTACAAAATTCCAGATAAAATATTGCTGTTTAAACTTTATGATTGGCCAATAAAGGTTTTATTACTGATGCTGCTTCTTTAGCATTTAATCGTTTGATTACTCTGAATTCTTTTCCGGCCTGCTCATTGTAATTTTTAAAGAATGCTTCTAGTTGATTTAATATCGCCTCAGGCAGATCAGACAAATCATTGGTTTCGGAAAATAACTGGCTTACGTCTGGTATACCAATATAGCGGTCGTTTCGCATGGTCTCACCGTCACGTTCCGTTTGCTCTACTTGCAAAACACCAATAATCCTGCAATTGATCAGGCAGCCGGGAAATCCGGTGATCTCTGAAATAACGATAATATCCAGGGGGTCGCCATCACCGCCAACGGTTCCTGGTATAGAACCAAAATCAAAGGGAAATGACAATCCAGCAGGCAAAATTTTGCTTAAGGTGAATTGCCTTTTCTCAGGGTCATAGTCATATTTATGATTGCTGCCTTTAGGGCATTCGATCATTGCAGTAATATTGATCATGTAATCTAAACCAACAGCAAATGTTATTGTTTGATTAAAATCACCTGGGGTTATCCATCTGTATAATCAACTGACCTTTCTTTTTAGAAATAATCACATAACTATCACATTCAAAACCAGTTTTTCGTAACCATGCGCCCTGCAACCTAATAACAGGTACAAGCTTGCCACCTTTAGCACCAGCTATATATTTTGGCTGTATTTTAATACGCCGGGTACCTATTGGAAGTTTAGGCTTTGGAAGATCACAAGAACCGCATGTGCAATGCTTTGTTGGAATTCTGGTTTGAACGGCTTCAATCTTGTGGGTTGAAATCGTATTTTGTAATTTTAAATGCTGCATGTTTTCTGAATATGGTTTCCCCCAGAAAGGTCTCGCACTATAAATATGAGGATAATATTCTAGAAGTATTTGATGTTATCCGGTTATATCCGGTTAAATTTTGCTGACTTTTGCTGACTTTTGCAATAAGTATATCCTTACACTTTATCTATATAATCCGTATACATTCAAAATGAAAAGTATTATCCCGCTGTTATTCCTGTCTCTTTTTACATCTCTGATTATAGGCTGTGCAAATTTAGAAAAGGGATCAACCTATTTTAAAACAGAAACCAAGCTTACCAGAGATTCAATCAATAGCTACAGAAAACAAATCAATGATATTAGTAATGACGTATTTAAGCCTTTCCAATTTACAGGAGCTAATCATACAGCAATAAATTACCGCTTATTAGCCCCTGTTGATGTTAGCACAAATTCCAGCTATCCTTTGGTATTGGTATTACATGGATCCCATGCGGTGGGTACTGACAATGTAACCCAGTTGGGTATCCTGGCCAAGCTTTGGGCAAAGGATAATATCCGGGAAAAATATCCTGCCTATATTGTTGTTCCGCAATTTCCGGTACGATCATCCAATTATATCGCGGACGCCGGTCATAAGGTGCTTAGCTCTTCACCAGATGAATGCCTAAATACTGCGCTTGAACTTATCGATTCATTAAAAAAAGTGCTGCCGGTAAATGGCCGAAAAATCTATGTGATCGGTCATTCTATGGGAGCATCCAGTACGATCAACTCAATTGGGTTGCGGCCTGATCTATTTGCTGCCGCTGTTTCTGTATCTGGGATCCCTGACTTTAATCATATTGATGCTTTATCTAAGACTCCAACCTGGTTTATTCATGGAAATAAAGATCCTGAAAATCCAATTGGCAGTGATTCGTTGCTCTTTGAAAAACTTAGATCTAAAAAGGTTGTACAAATCCGCTATTGGGAAATCGATAAACTTGAACATGAAATATTTCCCGGATTATACATTGGTGAAGCATTGCCTGAATGGCTATTTAAGCAAGTTAGGAAATAACTATTTCCTGTTCCAAAGCGGATCTGCATCAAGTATCTTTTTATAGACCGCACAACTTGCATCATGGGCACCATTCAGATAACCTATACTCATTAAAAACTCATTGACAATCTCGCCGCCGGTAAATTTAAATGTCTTTTTAAACAATTTAACCCATTCTGCAATGGTCTTAGGATGATTCAGCTCCAGCCACTTCTCAAAAGAACCATATTCTTTCTGCAGCTGGATGATTGTCTTCGCATTTTCTATTGCTGCATTTACCTTAAGACGGTTGCGGATAATGCCAGGATCAGCAAGTAACCGTTCCCGGTCGGCTTCAGTATATACAGCTACGGTTTGAATGTCGAAATTGTCGTACGCTTTTCTAAATGTAGCTTCCTTTTTTAAAATGGTTTCCCAGCTCAGTCCGGCCTGGTTAATTTCCAAAACCAGCCTGCAAAATAGCTCATTGTCGTTATGTATAGGAAATCCGTAATAGTTGTCGTGATACGATTTATGTAAAGCCTTTCTTTCTTGGGGCATGAATTCAATAGCGCTGCAATAGGACATATAGTAAAGTTAAGAAGTATTAAAGGTAATTAATTAAAAGATTGTCTGAATGCGACTGGCGACAATTTAGTTTTGAGTTTAAAGAGCTTGTTGAATGATTGCGGATGTTCGAACCCGAGTTGATAAGCCACTTCCGCAATAGAAAGATTCGTGGTACTCAACATGACTTTCGCTTTTTCGATGATCCGGTTATGAATGTGCTGCCTGGTATTTTGTCCGGTAAGGGAGCGGAGCATGTCACTGAGGTAATGCGGGGTTACATTAAGCTGGTCTGCAAACTCCTGGACGGTTGGCAGACCGGTTAGCAATGCTTTTTCAGAGTTAACAGATGCAGAAAGTAAATCTTCAAACTTCGTTAACAGATCGCTATTGGCCGACTTACGGGTAATGAACTGTCTGCCGTAAAAACGCTTGCTGTAATTTAACAGCAGTTCGATCTGCGAGATCATCACATCCTGGCTGGAATGATCTATCGCACTTTCCAGTTCCATCTCTATATTTTTGAAGATACCTGTAATGATGTTTTTCTCTTTTTCTGAAAGATATAATGCCTCAGAAACCGAGTAAGAGAAGAAACCATAATTTGCTATGTTCTTGCCCAACGGATAGCTTCTGATAAAATCGGGATGAAAGAGCAGGGTAAAGCCGCCATAATCGGCCTCATCATCGCCTGCAGAGATCAGTTGATTTGGCGAAACAAAGGATAATCCGCCTTCATCAAAGTCGTAATGGCTTTGCCCATATTTAACCTTGCCCTTAAAGTTCTTTTTATAGGAGACCTTATAAAAATTAAAGACCATTCCCTTTTCAAGGTCAGCTGTATCCACCGTGATGGTGCTATAGTCTACAAGGCTCACTAGCGGATGCAGTGGTTTGGGTAAACCCAATGCCTGGTGCAGTTCAGATATAGAGTTGAATAGATACGGGCCTTTTTCCTCTGTCTTCATATTTTCATGCAAATTATCAATTTTAAATGGACGGACTATACGGACTTTGCAGGTTCAGGTATTTTGTTGTCGCAATTCGCTGTGCTTCAGGACCAACTTCAAGTCTATTGGCATAGATTCTTACGGCATCATTTCCGGCAGGGTAACGAACCTGGTCTTTTTCGTCTGTAGCTGCCCGGTATACCACATCAGCGATGGTTTCTGGTTCAGAGAATTCCATCAAGGTCCCATCTGTAAATCCTTCCGTTAGCCGCTGCATCAGTGTATCATACGATTTATCCTGTGCTACTTCCATCACATTCATGTAATTGCTTTTGATGCCTCCAGGAGCCACTGTCTTAATGCCGATGTGATGTTGTGCCAAATCATATGACATACTCTCGCTCCAGCCCTCTAAAGCCCACTTGCTTGCATTGTATATAGAAGAAAGCGGATAGCTGGTTAATCCGCATAGGGATGTAGTGGTAATGAACAGTCCGGCTCGTTTTTCTTTGAAGTAGGGAATAAATGCCTGGGTAACCCAAATGACGCCGAAAAAGTTCGTTTCAAACTGACTTCTGATTTCTGCCTCGGTATAGGATTCAAGCGGACCAATTAACCCGTAGCCTGCATTGTTAAACACGACATCAATGTTTCCCATGTTGATTGCTGCTTGTACAGTTGTATTGATCTGCGCGATATTGGTTACATCGAGCGGTAACAGGGTTACGTTTTCAAGTTGATTAAGTTCTATTTCTTTTTCAGGAGTACGCATAGTTGCGATAACTTTCCAGCCATTGGCCTGGAATAATTTTGCAGTGGATTTACCGAGTCCGGCTGAAGCACCGGTAATAAAAATTGTTTTCATTGTCTATGTTTTTAATGCTGTTAGGATTGATACAAATATCAGCACCATACAGAGGCCTGTTGTAGCCAAAACGGAGAATGATGTAGCAGAAACGAAGCTTGACTGTTTGTGTAGTTGCCTTATTGTTAATTGCAAGTGTAAGACCTATTCGCGCTTTATTTCCGGTGGATTTGCGGTCTTAGACCGCAAATAGATTGCGAAGTCATCGGGAATCCACTCTGAATTATTCTTCCTTAAGTTAAAGGCAGACTGGATACTTCCAGTTTTAAACTAGCTTTGTGCCAATTTAGCTGAGGTGTAGTAAATAATCAACATTTATATAGGTGATATAGAATTCTTATCTCGAATACTTTGCTTGATCTTCTCGCGGTGCTGTTCGCCCCAATCGCCCAACTCATGTAAAACATTTTTCAGCGTATCACTATAAGCAGTAGTTTCATAAATGACAGTAACCGGGGTAGTAGGATAGACCTTTCTAACAATAAATTCATTAAGTTCCAGATCACGGAGTTCTTTGGCCAGCACCTTAGGTGTAATGCCTTCAATTAATTTTAGCATTTCATTAAAACGTCTTGGGTTTTCCCTAAGCGTAAAGATCAGCGGGAGCTTCCATTTGCCATTTAGAACATACAAAGCATCGCTAATGTAGCTAACCTTTGAAACGCATTCCTCCTTTGTAGGAATATCCTCATCCACAATCGATTTCATGAACGTAAAGGTACTCACTTTCCTCTAAGATACCGCTTTCCTTTAGGTAACTAGTATCTTTTCTATACTTCCATAAGGTAGTTTTGCTGGTACATAAATATTAAGAACCCATAACAACTAAATCATTTAAAATTATGAAACGTATTCTTCATTTAATTTCAAGTCCCCGCGGAGATGAGTCTTTCAGCATAAAACTGGCCAATGCTATTATTGCGAAACTTCAGGATCAATATCCAAACAGTAGCGTTGAGGTTGCAAACCTGATTGAAAGCAATGTTCCGCACCTTGATACAGCACACCTGCGTTCTTTCTTTACGCCACAAGAGCAATTAACGGCTGAAGATCAGGATGCTATACGCTATTCTGATGGGGCAATTAGTCAATTGATGGCTGCAGATATCATTGTGATCGGGGCACCGCTTTATAACTTTGGTATTCATTCATCTCTTAAAGCATGGATTGACCATATTGCAAGGGCAGGAAAGACATTTAGTTACAATGAACAGGGAGTTCAAGGATTGGTTAATGGAAAGAAGGTTTATATTGCCATGTCATCAGGTGCGGTATACTCCGAAGGACCTTATCAGCCTTATGATTTTGTAAGTACCTACCTAAAGGCTATGCTGGGCTTTATAGGAATGACCGACATAACCCTCTTTCGCGTTGAAGGGGTTAATATTCCAGGAATAAAAGAAGAAGCAATGGACAAAGCCATTTTATCAGTTGAGAACTCTTCTGAATTCTAAGGGCAAATGTTCCATTTACCCAAAGATAAATTAATAGAAGATAGTTAATTCTTCTATTAATTTAATCTCGTCTAAGTCCATTTACTGTTTGGATTACTGTTTTTTTATTTTGTTTTCATCTGGTTTTGTCAGCTATCTTCTGATAGGAGCATTGAATGATTTTATGTACTATAAAATGCTTGCAGAAGATTTAGCACATTTTTTACCAAAGAGAAATGAGCCACTCCTTTTTTCTCAGGGAACAATTAAAATAGAATCTGATGGCGGCAATTTAAAGCAGGTAACGGATACCAATAGCTTAAAAATGGAAGCAATTTTTTCTAACGATAAAAAGAATATTTATTATACACGAGCTGATGAATACGCCGCTTATTCTCCAATTGGTGTAGCAGCTCCGCATAAATTTGATATTTATAAACTGGAACTTAATAGCAATAAAATAACAAAAATTACCAATCTGAAAGCATATTCTATCTACTATTTAACGGATATCGATAGCCTTACTATGGCTTTTAATATGGGAGATAAAGAACGAGGAATATACTTTTATGAAAAAAGATCAGAAGTTTTAAATAGACTTGTCACTAAAAATGATACTTTAGCAAACTCAACTTTATACTCAGAACCTGCTTTTATAGATCGAAATCATATCATATGCAATTCGAATTATAAATTAGTCACTATACATTTGCTTTCAAAGTACGAGAAGTCAATTCTGTCATCTGATGGAGGTCAGTTTATCGCACTTCGATTTAATAAGAAATTGAATAGAATATTTTTCATGAAAGAAGATAACGAATTTCTTATTCGATCCATCAATGTAGATGGAACAGGCCTTAAAGAGATTAATGTTCCATTTGACTAACTTTTAAATGATTAATGTTTAAATTATCTTACTATGTTAATGGTCATGTATATAATGGCTTATTGGTATGACGGTTAAAAAAATATGAAGACAAGCTTAGAAGAAATTACAAAGAGATTAAATGGGAAGGTCTCATCACAAAATCTTTTTAATGCAAATTTTAATGGGAAATCATTAAAGAAAATTGTGATTAATAATTATAGAAATTATAAAGTTCAACTTGATATATATAATGATTTGTTGTCAATTAACATAAAAATAGAGTCAGATTGGGCATTTTCTATAAATAATCCTGACGAAATATTTAATTATAAAACTCCAATAACCTTAAAAAATTATCCTTATAAAGTATATATATCAGAGGCTAGACAGTATACTGTTAAAAATTTTATAGAAAATTTTAGAATTTCATTCTTTGATAAAATAAGCGGCTTAGGGTTATCAAATATAGAAAGTGTTTTTCTTTATAGAAATGTGATTTGTTTCGGATTAAATTACGAACGAAACTTAGTCGGGGATTTGGAGTATATTATCAATACTATTGAAAGTAATGAGGAGATTTTTTTTAAAGGGATAATGGAGCCCAGATTTTATAAAAAAAACATCCCTGAAAAATTGCGGCATTTGATACCCTTAATAAAGAAGTGGGGCATTTCAGATGACGATGAAAGAACCGAACTTATTGATGCAATGAGTGAAAAGCAAAAGAAAAAATTGGTAAATGAAGTAAGTCCACATTTTAATGAAGTAAATGAATTTTTAAATTCATTTGGAGACAATCCGATGAGTGAAGAGGCTATGCTACTTGGAAATCTGGCGGAATTAGTTAGTGAGTTAATAGCTAATTAAAATTAGGCTTTGATTATTAAATTAATATGAGCTGGTGTAATTAATTGTCTATTAATTTAATCATGAAAATTGGATCTTCTTATAGTAGCTTTAAATTAAATTTACCTGGAAGGCATTAATGATAGATATATGTTCTTAAGTAGAATATAGTTAAAAATACTTACTTTGTTTATTATCTGTTTACTTTTTTCAATGTGTATCAATAGCAGCGAAAAACATGCTAAAGAAAATAGATTAGATTCATTCGATATAACTGCAGATGGAAAGCATATCGTTTTTTCAAGATTTTTTAATGGAAAAATAATGCTCTACAAAGCTAATATTGATGGTACAGATATCAAATTACTGGTAGACACTACTATAGATCTAGATTGTAAATCTCCAAGGTTTTCGCCAGATGGTGAGGAAATTGTATTTATTGGGTATGCGGGTAAAAGTTTTAAAAGTTCCATTTGGAGAGTTAGTATAAATGGTGACAATTTAAAGCAATTGACAGATACCAATAGCTTAAAAATGGAAGCAATCTTTTCTAATGATAAAAAGAATATATATTATACACTAGCTGATGAATTTAAAGCTTATTCTCCAATTGCCAGAGCTGCACCACATAAATTTGATGTCTATAGCCTGGATCTTCACAACAATAAAATAGCAAAAGTGACTAATTTGAAAGCCTATTCTATCTATCATATAACGGATGTTGATAGTCTTACTATGGTATTTAATATGGGAGATAAAGAAGGAGGAATATTCTTTTATGGAAAAAGGTCGGGGGTATTAAATAGATTAGTTACAAAAAACGACACTCTGACAAATTCCACTGGATATTTCGACCCTGCTTTCATAGATCAAAATCATATTATATGTAGTTCGTATTATGAGTTAGTCACAATAGATTTGCTTTCAAAGTATGAAAAGTTAATTCTGCCATCTAATGGCAGACAGTTTACTGCGCGTCGTTATAATAAGAAATTGAACAGAATATTTTTCATGAAATCCGATGATGAATATACTATTCAATCCATAAATTTAGATGGAACAGATCTCAAAGAAATTAATATTCCCTTTGATTAGCTATTTTGATATAGAAATACAAAGCAATAGCAGACACAAAAAAAAGTTATGAATCACGACTTGTAGTAAGTAATCTAGTATTACAGTTGTCGAACACAGATCTAACTTAACGAACCACAATATCTTGGAAAGTAAATGGAATAGAATCAATAACAATTCTGATTTAGAGATAATGATTATTCAAGAGAATTCTTTATGTTTCATGATATAATAATTCGTTGAAAATATAACTGCATAATCTTTAGTTTCTGTTAATTATTTATTAATTTGCATCTGTATTATTAATGTTGGATAAGAAATTATTCTTATGACATAATAAGATTAAATTAATACGTCTCAAATAATGGAAATCAGGTATGGAGTTTTATGATCTGCTCATAATAGTAGGTGTTTTTACCTTCTTTATAACTGCAATATTTCTTTTTAAAAAGCGAAAATATTCTGATCATGTAAACCAGAAGGGCATTGAAAATGATGCAACTCTTAGTCCGGAGACATTGGTCCGGGAAGTTCCATTTAGTAAGGAATTGATTGTGGAATACACTACCAGGCTTGACGAATATGTTAGCACGTATGAGCCATTTAAAATACAAGGACTTACCATTAGCGATTTAGCCAGACAATTAGATATGCCATTGTATCACCTTTCTTATTTGCTTAACCACTCCTACAATAAACGTTTTTCTGACTTTATCAATGACCACCGGATAGACTTTATTAAAAGGCGATTAAAAAGTGAGAATTGGAAAGAGTATACTTTTGAGGGCCTTGCCACTGAAGCAGGATTCACCTCCAGAAGTAACTTTTTCAATGCATTCAAAAAATGCACTGGTTTATCTCCATCTGAATATTTGAGACAACAGCAATAATCTGTGCAATAAGATTCTGGATTTTTATATTTCTTTAAAATAATACCTGCTTGCCGGTCTCTAAAGGGCCGGTAATTTAGTTTAATGTCCTGTTTCATCAAAACAGGACATCCGCATATGATGCGACTTGCTACTTAGCGCGTATCTGTTACTACTTTTAGGAATATTTTTTAGCTGCATGTAATTCTGTTTAACCAGTAAAAACACAGGCTTTTAATAGATCAGCAAACCAACCAATTGTAATGAAAATCATTGTACTCATAAGAGGTGCTGTCTTATAATCACGCGAACGTATAACAATTAAAATAAATAATATATGGATAATTATATAGGAGAAATAAGAATGTTTACCGGTCAGAGACCACCAGAAAACTGGGACTTTTGTGAAGGACAGTTGTTGAAAACTTATGAATATGATATGCTCTTTAATGTAATCGGTACCAATTATGGTGGTGATGGTCAGACTACTTTTGCATTGCCCGACCTGCGTGGCCGGGTTCCGATACATGCAGTCGGTAGTGCGACTTTGCCAAATATCAATCTGGGGCAGCGTGGAGGAACAGAAACGAACGTGTTGAAAGAAAGTAATCTGCCTCCCCATGGTCATAAGATGTATGCAACCAATGCGGCTGGTAATGCAAACATTCCGACCAATGCCATTTTTGCAAATACTGGAACAGAAACCGAACCTGATAAAGAATACGTTGAAGATACTTTAATTAATGCGGCTATAAATAGAGGTGCCATCAGTTCCAATGATTCCAAAAACTTACCCGTAAACAATGTACAGCCTTTTTTTACAATGGGATTTATCATTGCTCTGAAAGGTATATATCCTTCAATGCCTTAACCAAATAAACTTAATTTTATGGAACCATTTCTTGCAGAGATCAAAATGATCTCTTTTCATTACGCTCCTAAAGGCTGGGCCTTTTGCAACGGGCAGGTGTTAACTCTTAATAAAGACACAAAAGATCTTTTTTCTCTGATCGGTATACAGTTTGGCGGCGATGGGGTCAACAACTTTGCTTTACCCGACCTAAGGGGACGCGTACCTATGGTTAATGATAATGTAAACATCAAACAAGGCCAATCAATAGGTTCGGCATCCATTAAACTTACATATAAACAAATGCCTTTGCATAACCATCAATTGAATGCTTCAACATTACCGGGTTCGCTTGGATCAGGTAACCCCGACAATAATATTTTTGGAGATACCGGTGATGCAGATAAAGATTATTTTACCTATCCCCAGGGTCAAAGTCCTGCGCTAGTGACTATGAGTCTGAAAACAATAGCTGAAGCTGGTATTTCAGATCCAATAGCTAATCTAATGCCTTATTTGGGGATAAATTTTATCATTGCTACATCTGGCATTTACCCACAAAAACCTTAATCAACACAATTATCAATAATTAACTATTAAAATTAAAAGCATATGGAAGCATACGTAGGAGAAATAAGAATATTTACTGGAACTTTTGCACCATTGAACTGGTTTTTCTGTCAGGGACAGGAATTATCTTCATCAGTTTATCAACCGTTATTTGGCGTATTAGGGATGACCTATGGAGGTGACCCCGTTAAGCGCACGTTTAAACTCCCTGATTTTACTGGCGGGTTAATACCTATGGGTAAGGGAGATGGCCCAAATCTGACACCACGAAAATTCCCTGATGCAGGCGGATCGGTATCTAATAAGTTAGATTATCACCAATTGCCGGGCCATAGCCATTTGTTAAAAGCATCAACTGTGGCTGGTACCAGTTCGGATCCTACGGATCGTATTTTTGCAAACCGTGCAAATGCAGATAGGGATTATGTGAATATGATTGTGAATCCCACAGCAATTAATACAAAGATGAACAGTGATTGTATTCAGCCAGAAGGTACAGCGGATCCCGATCTCATTTCAAATATTCAACCTAGCCTGGGACTCAATTTCATCATTTGTGCATATGGGAATTATCCCTCTCCTGGATAATAAAATTTATTTTTTTTAAAAACATGGGTAAATCTTTACTTTTTTTTCTCTTCTTTTTTGTAATCGGCGGTGCCAGTCTGTATGCTCAGGATATCCAATTTAATGATAACTGTGGAAATCAATTTACACTTAGCCTGAATGGTACGGTAGATGGGAAAAATAGCTATAGGTATGTTGATAACCCTAGTTATTCGGTTTATTTAAGATTTAATGCCACAAATAACCGCTGGGAGATGTTGGATAGTGATAACGAACTTTGGTTTTTTAACACTAATGTAACGTCAGTTAATCCGCCTTCTAAAAGTTACGCAGGATTAACAAATGGTGGTTGGCAAAGAGGACCTACAAATAGTTGCAGCTTGATTGATTTAGGTGGCACAGGGACAGTTAGTAGTGCCAATCAAGCCCCTACAGCTATAGCCTTAAGTGCTGCGTCCATTAATGAGAATGCTGCCGCAGGTTCAACAGTTGGAACTTTAAGCACCACTGATCCTGATGCCTCAAATACGTTTACCTATACTCTGGTTAGCGGGACTGGAAGCACCGATAATGCTTCATTTACGATTGACGGGACAAGTTTAAAGCTAACCCCAAGTCCAAATTTTGAAACAAAAAGTAGCTACTCAGTTCGTATCAGAAGTACTGACCAGGGCAGTCTTTATTTCGAAAAAGAGTTTACGGTTTCAGTTACTAATGTCAATGAAACACCTACAGCTATCGCTTTGAGTGCCTCGTCAATCAATGAGAATGTAGCAGCAGGTTCTACAGTTGGAACTTTAAGTACTACTGATCCTGATGCTTCAAATACGTTTACATACACTTTGGTTACCGGGACCGGAAGTACAGATAATGCTTCGTTTACGATTGACGGGACAAGTTTAAAGCTAACCCCAAGTCCTGATTATGAAACCAAGAGCAGTTATCTGGTTCGCATCAGAAGTACTGACCAGGGCAGCCTTTACTATGAAAAAGAATTTACGGTTTCAATTAACAATGTGAACGAAGCACCCACCACTATCGCGTTGAGTGCCTCGTCCATCAACGAGAATGTTGCCGCAGGCTCAACAGTTGGAACCTTAAGTACTACTGATCCTGATGCTTCAAATACTTTTACATATACTCTGGTTACCGGGACTGGAAGCACCGATAATACTTCATTTACGATTGACGGGACAAGTTTAAAACTAACCCCAAGTCCTGATTATGAAACCAAGAGCAGTTATCTGGTTCGCATCAGGAGTACTGACCAGGGCAGCCTTTACTATGAAAAAGAGTTTACGGTTTCAATTAATAATGTGAACGAAGCACCCACCGCTATCGCCTTAGGTGCTGCATCGATTAACGAGAATGCCGACGCAGGTTCTACAGTTGGAACTTTAAGCACTACTGATCCTGATGCTTCAAATACGTTTACCTATACTCTGGTTACCGGAACCGGAAGCACAGATAATGCCTCATTTACGATTGACGGGACAAGTTTAAAACTAACCCCAAGTCCTGATTTTGAAACCAAGAGCAGTTACTTGGTTCGTATCAGAACTACTGACCAGGGCAACCTTTATTATGAAAAAGAATTTACGGTTTCAATTAACAATGTCAATGAAGCACCCACTGCTATTGCCTTAAGTGCCTCGTCCATCAATGAAAATGTAGCTGCAGGTTCAACAGTTGGAACCTTAAGTACTACCGATCCTGATGCTTCAAATACGTTTACCTATACTCTGGTTACCGGGACCGGAAGTACCGATAATTCAGCTTTCAGCATATCTGGTAACGAGCTGGTCTTAACAGCAAGTCCTGATTATGAAACCAAGAGCAATTACTCGGTTCGCATCAGAACCACTGACCAGGGCAGCCTTTATTATGAAAAAGAATTCACGGTTTCGATTAATAATGTAAACGAAGCACCCACGGCTATCGCCTTAAGTGCCTCATCCATCAACGAGAATGTAGCTGCAGGTTCAACAGTTGGAACTTTGAGTACTACTGATCCTGATGCTTCAAATACGTTTACCTATGCTTTGGTTACCGGAACCGGGAGCACCGATAATGCTTCATTTACGATTGACGGGACAAGTTTAAAGCTAACCCCAAGCCCTGATTTTGAAACCAAAAGTACTTATCTGGTTCGCATCAGGAGTACTGACCAGGGCAACCTTTACTATGATAAAGAGTTTACGGTTTCAATTAATAATGTAAACGAAGCACCCACGGCTATTGCCTTAAGTGCCTCGTCCATCAACGAGAATGAATCGTCAGGTTCAACTATTGGGACTTTAAGTACTACTGATCCTGATGCTTCAAATACGTTTACATACACTTTGGTTACCGGGACTGGAAGCACCGATAATGCTTCGTTTACGATTGACGGGACAAGTTTAAAGCTAACACCAAGTCCTGATTTTGAAACCAAGAGCAGTTATCTGGTTCGCATCAGAAGTACTGATCAGGGCAGCCTTTACTATGAAAAAGAATTCACGGTTTCGATTAATAATGTAAACGAAGTGCCCACGGCTATTGCCTTAAGTGCCTCGTCAATCAATGAGA
>NZ_SNYC01000005.1:0-1348 GCF_004362715.1 Pedobacter metabolipauper | reverse complement strand
CACCCACCGCTATCGCTTTGAGTGCCTCGTCCATCAACGAGAATGCTGCCGCAGGTTCTACAGTTGGAACTTTAAGTACTACTGATCCTGATGCTTCAAATACATTTACCTATACTTTGGTTACCGGGACTGGAAGCACAGATAATGCCTCATTTACGATTGACGGGACAAGTTTAAAACTAACCCCAAGTCCTGATTATGAAACCAAGAGTAGTTATCTGGTTCGCATCAGGAGTACTGATCAGAGCAGCCTTTATTTTGAAAAAGAGTTTACGGTTTCAATTAATAATGTGAACGAAGCACCCACCGCTATTGCCTTAAGTGCCTCGTCCATCAACGAGAATGCTGCCGCAGGTTCAACAGTTGGAACCTTAAGTACTACTGATTCTGATGCCTCAAATACGTTTACATATGCTTTGGTTACCGGGACTGGAAGCACCGATAATGCTTCGTTTACGATTGACGGGATAAGTTTAAAGCTAACCCCAAGTCCTGATTTTGAAACCAAGAGCAGTTATTCTGTTCGTATCAGAACGACTGACCAGGGCAGCCTTTACTATGATAAAGAGTTTACGGTTTCAATTAATAATGTGAACGAAGCACCCACAGCTATCGCCTTAAGTGCTGCATCGATTAACGAGAATGCCGCTGCAGGTTCAACAGTTGGAACCTTAAGTACTACTGATCCTGATGCCTCAAATACGTTTACCTATACTCTGGTTACTGGGACTGGAAGTACAGATAATGCAGCTTTTACAATATCTGGTGATGCACTGGTATTAACATATATTCCTGATTATGAAGTCAAGAGCAGTTACTCGGTTCGTATCAGGAGTACCGATCAGGGTAACCTTTACTATGAAAAGGAGTTTACGGTTTCAGTTACTAATGTCAATGAAGCACCCACCGCTATCGCGTTAAGTGCCTTATCCATCAACGAGAATGTAGCCGCAGGTTCAACAGTTGGAACTTTAAGCACTACTGATCCTGATGCCTCAAATACATTTACCTATACTTTGGTTACCGGAACCGGAAGCACAGATAATACCTCATTTACGATTGACGGGACAAGTTTAAAACTAACCCCAAGTCCTGATTTTGAAACAAAAAGTAGCTACTCGATTCGTATCAGAACGACTGATCAGGGCAGCCTTTACTATGAAAAAGAGTTTACAATTTCAATTACTAATGTAAACGAATCACCCACAGCTATCGCTTTAAGTGCCTCGTCCATCAACGAGAATGCCGCCGCAGGTTCTACAATTGGAACTTTAAGCACTACGGATCCTGATGCTTCAAATACGTTTACATACACTTTGGTTACCGGGACTGGAAGTACCGATAATGC
>NZ_SNYC01000004.1 GCF_004362715.1 Pedobacter metabolipauper | reverse complement strand
GTCCTCAAATTTCATAGGATCGCCTGTAAGGTTGGGCAATTAAGTTAAAAACCCGAAACAAATGATTTGCTTAATCCAATAGCAACCTGATCAGGACTGGAAACCAGGTCCCAAATTGAATAAGATGGACTGTAAGGGTAGGCACTTATGTTAAACACGAAACAAATGATTTGCTCCTTCCTGTTAAACAATATGCCCTTCATGCCTGTTTTAAAAAGCGCATGCCGTTACCCCCATTTCATTCTGACGATAATTTATCAACGCTCCATTGAAATGCCAAAAAACTTCAGTATCTAATATTTAAACCGGCAACAAGATCCTTTTGAAAGGGTACCTAAAAAATTATTGAACAGGCATCATCCGGGAATCCTTCAACTTAAAACCAAATCAACAGCGATTCTATGCGGAGCGGGCATACAGAAGCCTTACCCAGGCACTACAATAGCTTGCAAATAAACAGCACTGAAATACCATCCGAATTCGTGTCTGGTTCGGCAATAGCCGAACCAGACACGAATGAGACACGAGGTAGATACGAAGGAGACAGCAACCAGAGACGAACCCAAGTCGAACCGACCCGAAGCCAGGCTAACCCATATCACACTTCTTAACTTTTAATTGACTTTGCCCTATAGGGAAATTTTACTTTAACAACCATACCATGAACACAACCACCACTGATCCGACAATTGAGCGGGCATCCAGGATGCCTGGCCAGGCACTACAATAGTTTGCAAATAAACAGAAATCACTTATTGCTCTGAATCGTATCTAAAAGGGCAAAAGCAGAACAAGACCCGAAGCAGACCCGAACAAGACCGCAAGCGGACTGCAACAAAAGCCGAAGCCGAGCAGAAGCGGAGTCGAACAACAGTCGAACACTTACTACCTGCTTTTAACCTGAATTGACATTCAATACCAATTTAAGAGATCCAGGATCCGAACACCATCCCGGTGAAATTTGAAGCTGGACAAAAGGAATACAAAACCGTATGCCGCCTGTGAAATACTTTAGCCAATATACGAATTTTTCAGAACTTTCATCCTGTCAGAGACTTAAATATATAAATGCCCTAAAACTACTGCCCAATCCTCTCAAAATCCTGAAGGCTTGGAAAGACACTATTTCAATGGGTCATAGGCAGAACCAATACAAGGACTTTTTAACAGGGCATTTACTAAGTTTGCAAGGGAAGACAGATAAGTTAAAAATGCCCATGAAACAATCCACAAGATTAATGGTTAATGATACTATATACTCATACGTATATATATACTATATATAAACTAAAGGCAATGGACAATCCAGATCAATCACTAGACTATTTTCTTCAGAATAAATCGCCTCACACCATTGAGCTTTTCAACCATTTCATAGAGACCTATCAGAATATAGGAGCCATAAGTATCCGGCCGGCAAAAACGATGATCATGATCACGGCAAAAAAAAGCTTTGCCTATGTAATCCAGCTAGGCAAAGATTTCATCGACATCGTATTGCCATTCAAGCAGCCTTATGAAGACAACCTGTGTTTTAGAAAAATAAAGCAGGTTCCAAACACTGACGATTATAATCACCACCTTCGTCTTTATTATAAGGAGGACATCAACGAAGAGGTTCTTAAATTTATGGAAATGGCTTATAGGAATGGCAGCGATCTTAGTACTGTCCTGTAGAAAGCATCACTAAAGTACAAGCCTCTATGGGTTCTATTGCATTTTCTTTTAAAAGATTCTCCAGTTCAGGGTTTTCTGTCCCCGGATTAAAAATAACCCGTTTTGGATTGGTTTTTAGAATATAGTCGTAATAACCTTCCTGCAGATCTGGTCCAATGTATAAGGTTACCGTATGGATATCGTTATATGCATCTCCAGGCTGCTCAATCTCTACACCTGCAACAGCTCCTCTTTTAATACCTACATTAACAATATTATGGCCTTTAGCCTTTAGCATCTGTGCAGCGCGGTAGGCATAGCGCATCGGATTTGGTGTTGCACCTATAATTAATGTTTTTTTCACGATTTAAAATTTAAGTAACAAAGAGATCTGTCCGGCGTGATAAGCATGGTGCTGAACCAGTCCGTTTAAAAGTTCAAAATGACTTAAACCAGGATCAACAGGAACGACAAATTCCGTCCATTGATCTGAAGGCATGGTCATTGCTAAATTCAATAACTTTTCATTGGCAATGTGAAAATCACTCACAATAAAATCCCATTCTTGTGCAGTCTCTTCTTTGGGCATAGGCCAATCACCTTTAACAGGGTCTTTTGAAAGATTCCCCATTAGTCTGGAATCGACCTCTTCAGTCCACGAAGTTAAATGCAGCACCAGTTCTGCTATAGAATGTGCATTTGGAATGGGATGTTTAAAAGCCTGATCATATTTGACAGATGAAATGATAGAAGAGATATTCATGCCATGCCAGGCATCTCCTATATATCCTTTTCTAAGTTCGTTTGCAAAATCAATCATACCGCTATAACAAACAAAAGGTTCATTGTGTTTAATAAAACTTCAATACAGCGTTGGCACAATTTACGCCATCAATCGCTGCAGAAACAATTCCGCCAGCATATCCCGCACCTTCCGCACATGGAAATAAACCGGCAACCTGTGGATGTTGATAACTGTCCTTATCTCTTGGAATACGTACCGGCGAAGAACTCCGGCTTTCTACCCCTACCAGGATCGCTTCATTGGTATAATATCCTTTCATCTTTTTACCAAATACAGGCAGCGCATTTCTTAAACTGGAAGCTACAAAATCCGGAAGGGTATCTTCAACCATTGCGCTTTTCGTGCCGGGCAGGTAAGAATTTTTTGGCAGATCTGCAGATAGCCTGTGTTCTACAAAATCAACCATCCGCTGTGCCGGTGCGACTAAATTACCTCCGCCCAATGAGAAAGCAGTTCGCTCTATCTCCGCCTGAAAGCGCATCATCCGTAATGGATCATCTCCCTTTACATCATCCAGCGTAATCTGCACCACAGTTCCTGAGTTTGCAAAAGGGTTATTTCTTTTTGAGGGCGACCAGCCATTTACAACAATTTCATTTTCATACGTTGCACAAGGTGCGATGATTCCTCCCGGGCACATACAAAAAGAAAATACCCCCCTGCTTCCCACCTGTTCAACCAGGCTGTAATAAGCTGGAGGTAAAAATTCACTTCTGATGTCACAATGGTATTGTGCCGCATCAATGATAGCCTGGGGATGTTCAATCCTAACACCCAGTGCAAATGGCTTTGCCTCAACAAGAATTCCTTTTTGATCCAGCAATTCATAAATATCACGTGCTGAATGTCCGGTTGCCAGAATGACCGCATCTGCAGTCAGACGCTCTTCATGGTTAACAACAACCCCTTTTATCTTACCAAACTCCACAATCAGATCGGTCACTTTCTGATCAAACCGAACCTCTCCCCCTGCATTCAGAATACTTTCCCGGATAGCTGTAATGATGTGCGGCAGCTTGTTGGTACCAATATGCGGCCGGGCGTCTATCAGAATATCATCCGTAGCGCCATGCTGAACAAAGGTCTGCAGTACCTTATTAATATCCCCGCGCTTATTCGAACGCGTATACAGCTTTCCATCAGAATAGGTTCCTGCACCGCCTTCGCCATAGCAATAATTAGATTCCGTATTAACAACGCCTTCTTTATTAATCGCTGCCAAGTCCCTTCTGCGCTGCTTTACATCTTTACCGCGCTCCAAAACAATTGGTTTTAATCCATTTTCTATACATTGAAGTGCAGCAAACAATCCTGCCGGACCAGCACCCACAATGATCACCTGTCTGGAATTACTTACATTTTGATAATTAACAGTAAAAGATTCTACTGGCGAGGGTTCTTCGATAAACAGACGAACCTGTAACCTGTAAATTACATTCCTGGAACGGGCATCAATGGATCTTTTGAGGATTTTATAGCCGTTGATCTTTGACTGATCAATTTTTGCAGTAATGGCCAGTGTCTTTAAAATTCTGGCTTCATCACCGATTGCCTCCGGAGCGAGGGTAATTTCAATTTCTTTCTGCATAATACGTCAGGTTTTTATCCTGAATGGTTGCAAAGATACGATTTAACTATAAATCTGAGATGATCATGAACTATTGTCAGGTTTAATCCCGGCAGCAACCATATTCGTCACACTTGTCACCTTTTTATATGGAATTGTAACAAAGGTACGAAAGTTGAGTTCTAATGTGTAAATTAACACTTGAAAACAAAACACGAATAGCTTTCGTTTGTCTTTCAGGATAACTTAAGAAAAATAAACAATATGAAAAAAGTAGTTTTAGCACTGGTAGCGGTTATAGTTGTACTTATCGCATTTAGTGGTTGTGGGTATAACAGCTTAGTAAAGCTGGATGAAGATGTACAAACCAAATGGGCACAGGTAGAAACCCAATATCAACGCCGTTCAGATTTAATCCCCAACTTAGTGAGTACCGTTAAAGGAGCTGCAAAATTTGAACAGGGAACATTAACCCAGGTTATCGAGGCACGCTCAAAAGCAAGTCAGATTAAAATTGATCCTGATAAATTAACAGAAGAGAACATTCAAAAATATCAGGCTGCCCAGGGACAGGTTGGACAGGCATTGGGCCGTTTAATGGTGCTTACCGAAAACTATCCTGAATTAAAAGCAACCCAGCAGTTCAGCGACCTTTCTGCCCAGCTTGAAGGTACAGAAAACCGCATCACGGTAGCACGTAAAGATTTTAACGAGTCTGTACAAACCTACAATGTAAAAGTGAGGTCATTCCCGAACAACCTGACCGCCGGCTTATTTGGATTTAGCAAAAAAGCTGCATTTAAAGCAGACGCTGGTGCACAAAATGCCCCCAAAGTAGAATTTTAATTTGCCATAACCTTCAAAAGGCAGTCTTCAAAGGCTGCCTTTTGCATTTATAATATATCTTTCATGAGCCTATTTACAGAACAAGAACAAGAACAGATCGCTAATGCAATTTCCGAAGCTGAAAAAGCGACCTCCGGAGAAATTAGAATAGCCTTAGATAAACATTGCGAAGGTGATGCCTTTGAAAAAGCAACCGGTTACTTTACAAAATTAGGCATGGACAAAACATCCAGGCACAATGGCGTACTGATTTACCTGGCTTATGCAGATCACAAGTTTGCTATAATTGGAGACAGCGGCATTAACAGGGTTGTTCCTGCAGATTTTTGGGAAACCACAAAGATCGCAATGACAGCCCACTTCTCTGCTGGTAACCTGGCGCAGGGAATCATTGCAGGTGTCGGACTAGCGGGAGAACAGCTTGCAGTATTCTTTCCTTTTCAAGCCGGTGATATCAACGAATTACCAAACGACATTGTTTACATGGATCAAAACAAAACGAATTAGGCTATGAAAAGATCAATCGCAGCCTTATTTCTGATTACCCTGGCTTCATTAAGCTTTGCCCAGGAATTTCCGGCAAAACCCGGCAAGCTGGTCAATGACTATACCAATACACTTTCATCATCCCAGGTTCAGCAGCTGGAACAAAAACTGGTTGCATTTAATGATTCTACCTCTACACAAATCGCCATTGCCATCGTAAAAACTGTCGGAGATTATGACATCAATGAATATACACTGGAGCTGGGCAGGAAATGGGGTGTCGGACAAGCAGGAAAAAATAATGGGATCATGATCGTTGTCGCCGTGGGCGACAGAAAAATCTCTATACAAACGGGCTATGGCCTGGAAGGAGTTCTTCCGGATGTATATTCAAAACGAATTATAGAAAATGACATCAAACCCTATTTTAAAGCCGGCGACTACTACCAGGGGCTTGAAGCAGGTACCAATGCGATCATCAAATACACCAAAGGAGAATATAAGGAAGAAAGACCAAAAAAATCTAAAAATAAAGGCGGCTTTCCTGTCGGTGCCATCATTGTGATCATTGTGATCATCGCGATCATCGTTCGAAGAGGGGGACGTGGCGGTGGCGGCGGACAAGTTATTGGTGGCCGTGGCGTGTCTGATGCGCTTTTCTGGGGCATGCTTTTAGGCAGCAGCGGAAGAAGTTCTGGCGGAGGCTGGGGCGGCGGAGGCAGCAGTAGCGGAGGAGGCTTTGGTGGCTTTGGTGGCGGTAGTTTTGGCGGAGGCGGAAGCAGCGGAAGCTGGTAAACATCAATTAAGAATGGAAATATTAAAATGGAAAAAACTTTCATCAAAATACCTGGTGAAAGAAAAATGGGCAACCTTACGTGTAGATACCTGCGACCTTCAGAACGGAACGATCAAAGATGATTACTATGTGCTTGAATATCCCAATTGGGTAAATGCCGTTGCGTTAACAGAAGACCACAAGATCATCATGGTCAGACAATACAGACATGGAGCAGATCTTATCTCGCTAGAAATTCCCGGAGGTGTGATCGATGGTAATGAAAGTCCGGAAGATGCCATAAAAAGAGAACTCCTTGAAGAAACCGGTTACTCCTTTGAAAGCATTGAACTGCTTGCAGAGACTTATCCCAATCCGGCTACAGCAAATAACATTACCTATTGTTATTTATTAAAAGGCGGCAAAAAGACACATACGCAGCACCTGGATGAACATGAGATCCTTGAAGTTGAAGAATACACCATAGATGAAGTGAAACAACTTCTAAAAGAAAATAAGATTGCACAATCTTTGCACAGTACAGCCTTATTCTATGGTTTAATGAAACTGGGTGCGTTGGTTTAAACCGTACCGGGTTCGTTGCAGATATCAATGACGAAAAAAACCGTCTCATTAATTGATGAGACGGTTTTTTTATACTTAACGTAAGCAGTTGCTTAGCTCATTTTCAATTTCTTTTGTATGTCGTATACATAGCCTTTAAACTTCTTATCTGTATCGATCAGATCTTCCACAGTTTGGCAGGCATAGATTACAGTAGAGTGATCCCTTCCGCCAAAAAAAGCACCAATAGTTTTCAAAGATGATTTGGTATGGCTCTTGGAAAGGTACATAGAGATCTGACGTGCCTGAACAATTTCACGCTTACGCGTTTGAGATTTAACCATATCAACAGGAACCTCAAAATACTCACAAACCAATTTCTGGATGTACTCCATTGAAATCTCTTTAGATGTATTTTTAATAAAGTTCTTTAGCATTTGTTTGGCTAAGGCCAGGTCAATATCCTTCTTGTTTAAAGTAGATTGTGCCAATAAAGAGACCATTGCTCCTTCAAGCTCACGTACATTGTTGTCAATGTTGTGTGCTACATACTCTACTACTTCTGCTGGAAGTTCAATACCGTCAGCATACATCTTTTTGCGTAGAATAGCGATCCTGGTTTCCAGATCAGGGATTTGAAGATCCGCAGAAAGACCCCATTTAAAGCGGCTTAATAGTCTTTCTTCTAATCCGGCAAGATCCTTTGGTGGCTTATCAGAAGACAGGATCACCTGTTTTCCGGATTGATGCAGGTGATTAAAGATATGGAAGAAGATATCCTGTGTTTTTTCTTTACCAGCGAAGTTATGTACATCATCCATAATGATCACATCCATGGCCTGGTAAAAGTTCACAAAGTCATTGATGGTATTGTTCTTTAATGAATCTACAAACTGCTGACAGAATTTCTCACAAGAAACATAAATAACAAGCTTATCCGGCATATTGCGTTTAATCTCATTACCTATAGCCTGGGCAAGGTGTGTTTTACCCAATCCAACACCACCATAGATCATTAGCGGGTTGAATGAAGTACCACCCGGTTTTGCCGCAACAGCATAACCTGCAGAACGTGCCAGACGGTTACAGTCGCCCTCAATATAATTATCAAAAGTATAATTGGAATTCAATTGCGGATCAACATTCAATTTCTTCAAACCCGGGATAATAAAAGGGTTCTTGATATCTTTATTAATAGATACAGGAATCGGCATAGACTGAATCTTAGCTTCAGCCCCATTGCCGTTACTTGGCATATTGGTTGTATATGGAGAACCTGTATTGGAAGACTTATCCACTACAATATTATATTCCAGTCTTCCCTCGTCTCCCAGTTGTTTTTTAACGGTCTTACGAAGTAAGCCTACATAGTGTTCTTCCAACCATTCATAGAAGAATAAACTAGGCACTTGTATGGTCAAAACTTTACCTTCCAACTTCAAGGCTGATATCGGTTCAAACCAAGTCTTAAAACTTTGGTTCGGGATGTTATCTTTTATGATTTGGAGACAGTTTTTCCATACTTCGGTACAAGTTTTTTCCATATTAATTCTATAATTTGTTGGTTTACAGTGACGATACGAGCATAAAAAAACTGCTGTTTCGAGAGATCGAATATTCAAAAAATTATCAACAAAAAAAACTTAATTTTCATTTATTTGGTAAGTGCTTAGACAGCAATAGCATAACCTAGTTAACCTGAATTTTTTGTGTTGATAACTATTTGTTAACATCCTTTTTAATACTCTCCAAAAACCTTACGTAGAATATTAGAGATCTCACCCAGGGTAGCATAAGCCTCTACAGCAACCAGTATAAACGGCATCAAGTTGGCCGTTCCCCTGGCTGCTTCTTCCAGATCCCTCAATGCATTTTCGACTAAAAATGCGTTTCTTTCGGCTTTCAGGGCACTTAGTTTAGCCGTTTGTATGGTACGGATAGATTCATCGATGCTGAATACCTCATGAATACCCTCTACTTCCCGGGCAAACTTATTTACACCCACAATGACCCTGGCACCTTCTTCAATCTCAAGCTGATACTGGTATGCAGCCGCAGAAATCTCATTTTGTATATACTGATTTTCTATTGCGTTTACAGATCCGCCCATGGCGTCGATCTTATCTATATACAACTGTGCTGCAGCTTCAATATTATCGGTCAGGGTCTCCACAAAATAAGAGCCTGCAAGGGGGTCAACGGTATCCGTAACACCGCTCTCAAAAGCAATCACCTGCTGCGTACGCAGGGCGATCTTTGCTGCCGCTTCTGTAGGCAGTGAAAGTGCTTCATCATACCCGTTTGTGTGCAGGGATTGCGTACCTCCCAGCACTGCTGCCATAGCCTGATTGGTGACGCGGACGACATTATTTAACGGCTGTTGGGCTGTTAACGTAGATCCGCCGGTTTGGGTGTGAAAACGCAGCATTTGTGCCTTTTCATCTGTAGCTCCTAAATCCCTCGTTATCTTTGCCCACATTCTCCTCGCAGCCCTGAATTTCGCGATCTCCTCAAAAAAATTATTATGGCAGTTAAAGAAAAAAGACAAACGTTTTGCAAAAATATTAATGTCAAGTCCTTTTTCAAGTGCAGCCCTCAGGTATGCTTTTCCGTTAGCGAGTGTAAAGGCCAGCTCCTGAACTGCAGTTGACCCGGCTTCACGAATGTGGTAACCAGATATGGAAATGGTATTCCATTTTGGAACTTCTTTACTGCAGTATTCAAAAATATCAGTAATGATGCGCATCGATTGCTTTGGAGGGTAGATATAAGTACCCCTTGCCGCATATTCTTTTAATATATCATTCTGTATGGTTCCGGAGATCTGCTTCAAATCGGCCCCCTGCTTTTTTGCCAGTGCAAGGTACATGGCCAATAAAATAGAAGCCGTTGCATTAATGGTCATAGAGGTGCTGATCTTTTCCAGCTCAATGCCCTCAAATAAGATCTCTATGTCTTTTAAAGAATCAATGGCAACACCCACTTTTCCAACCTCACCTTCTGCCATGTCATGATCAGAATCGTACCCGATTTGAGTAGGGAGGTCAAAAGCCACAGACAAGCCCATTGTTCCTTGCTGAAGTAAATAATGGTACCTTTTATTGGATTCTTCGGCAGTTGAAAACCCGGCATACTGGCGCATCGTCCATAATCTGCCCCGGTACATGTCCTTTTGTATCCCCCTGGTAAATGGAAATTCACCGGGAACCTCTGTTAAAGGGCGGGTACTGGTATACAGTTCTTTAATTTCAATACCGGAAGTGGTGGTGATTTTCTTTTCTTCCATAACTTAAAACAATTGATGGATGTCTTTCTTGATCAGGTTCAGGGTAAGGTCGTACGGATTATCGGTCATTCCGGCCATGTGCTGTAATACCTTTTTACTCAGATCCACTCCTGCGGAATTTTCAGGCAATCCTGCAACCGCATTGTTTACCATAGCCAGGGTATCATCTTTTAAAGAGCTGATCACTTTCCAGGTAGTTGCGTTGATATATAGCTGCTGGGCCACATTATGCTGGTACTCTGACCTGATCTCATTTAGTATGTTCGACTGCATGTCATAGACTGAGATTCCCTGCTGATGAAGCCGGAGGAAGAGGTTTGCCGGGTTAATCCGTTCAATAAAGACAGTCAGCCGTTCATAGGCCTGCAAACGCAAGGTAAGCAGCTGGCTATTTTCATCGGCTCTTACAGATGCAAACCGCAGCTTAAAATACCGTTGGATGTCATTCTTTAATAAGGAGTATCCAGCTATTAAGATAATAACTCCGGACAGGGCAGTCGTGGCAACCTCGGTCAAAAAGTTTTGCAGATTCATTCAGCTTTGTTTGATTACAGTAATAATTAGTTATTGACAGTAACAAAAATGTACATTTTATTTATATTTACTCCATTAATTGATTTTTTTCAACAGGAGGTTATATCTCGGTATAACCTATATAATTTAACTATCATGAGCACTACAGTTGACACAGCATTTGCACCGGTAACTTTTACAGAAGGAGCTGTTAAAGAGCTTTTTAAATTAAAAGATCAGCAGGAAATCTCTGAAGATTTTGGATTACGCGTTGGAGTTGACGGAGGAGGATGCTCTGGAATGAGCTATGTATTAGGCTTCGATCAAAAAAAAGAAGGCGATCAGGAATTTATAATTGACGGAATTAAGGTATTTATGCATAAAGCCCATCAGATGTATTTGCTGGGAATGCAGGTAGACTGGCAGGATGGATTGAATTCAAGAGGGTTTACCTTTAGCAATCCGAATGCAAACAGCACCTGCGGATGCGGAACGAGTTTCTCCGTCTAAATAGGTTTTCGTTGTAACATTATAACCAGTCCCGTTGTCTTAACAGCGGGACTTTTTTAATTTTATCCCAACAAGAATTTTATATTTCCATAATGACCTATACTGAAAACGTAAGACTTGCCCTTCAATCCATAAAAAGTAACAGGCTGCGCACGTTGCTTACTGCGTTGATCATAGCCATTGGACTATCTGCATTGGTGGGTATATTAACCACACTGGATGCGGTAAAGAAAAGCATGACCGACGCCTTTTCAAGCATGGGTGCAAATTCCTTTACCATCAGGAACAGGGGCTCGGGTATCCGGATCGGCGGCTCCGGTCAGCGCCCTAAGCCTTTCAGGTCTATTCGCTATGAAGATGCCATCCGGTTTAAAGAACGCTTAAATACTCCGGGAACAGTTGCAATTAGTGTATTTGCCAGTGGCGGTGCTACTGCCAAGTTCGGCGCAGAAAAGACCAACCCAAATATCAACCTGCAGGGAATCGATGAAAACGGGCTGAGTTCACAAGGTCTGGAAATTTCACTGGGCAGAAACTTCAGTCTTGCAGAAGTGGAGTCTGGAAATAACGTTTGTATCATCGGAAGCGAGATCAGTGACAAGCTATTTAAAAAAGATTCTCCCCTGGACAAGGTAATTACCGTGGGAGGTACCCGTTTAAAAGTAATCGGCGTTCTGTTATCTAAAGGTGCCAGTATGGGATTTAGCGGCGACCGTGCGGTATATATTCCTTTGTTAAAAGCCAAGCTGATCAACTCCAATTCAAATCCATCCTATACCATTACGGTAATGGTACCGAATAACGATCAGATGGATAATATTATTGGGGAGTCTACGGCAACATTCCGGGCCATCAGAAAGGTAAAGATCAGAGATCCGGATAATTTCGAGATTACAAAAAGCGATGCGATCGCACAAACTTTATTTGAAAACCTAAAATATATTGTGCTTGGCGGAGTTGCCATTGGGGGCATTACCCTGATTGGGGCTTCCATCGGTTTAATGAATATCATGCTGGTTTCAGTAACCGAAAGAACGCGTGAAATTGGAATACGGAAAGCCATTGGTGCAAATCCGGCAGTGATCAGGAAGCAGTTTTTGATTGAGGCCGTAATCATTTGTCTGATGGGTGGTGCATTCGGGATATTCCTTGGAATATCCATAGGGAATCTAATCTCCCTGGCCATGAGCGGAACCTTCATCATACCGTGGCAATGGATCTTTGGAGGGTTTGCGTTGTGTGTATTGGTAGGGATCGTCTCTGGCTATTATCCGGCAAAGAAAGCTTCCAAGCTGGATCCGGTTGAAGCCTTAAGATATGAGTAAAAAAAAGAGGGGTTAAAAATTTAACCCCTCTTTTTTTATTATTTTATCTTCCTTCGTATTGCTTATCATAATAAGCCTGGTAATTTCCGGAAGTCACATCAGACAGCCATGCTTCGTTTTCCAGGTACCAGGATACCGTTTTATCCAGGCCTTCTTCAAATTGCAGGCTTGGTACCCAATCCAGTTCCTTCTGAAGTTTTGTAGAGTCAATGGCATAACGCAGATCATGTCCGGCCCTATCCGTTACAAAAGTGATCAGTTTAGCAGATTCTCCGGCAGGTCTGCCCAGCTTCTTATCCATAATATCACAAAGCAGATGGATCAAATCAATGTTCTTCCATTCATTATGTCCGCCAATATTATAGGTCTGTCCGCTTTTAGCCTGATGAAAGATCACATCAATGGCTCTTGCATGGTCTTCAACCCATAACCAATCCCTAATATTCTCTCCTTTTCCATATACAGGAACAGGTTGATTATTTTTGATGTTATTAATTGCCAAAGGGATCAGTTTCTCCGGAAAATGATGGGAACCATAATTGTTAGAGCAGTTGGAAATCACCACATCAATACCGTAAGTATCATGGTAAGCCCTTACAAAATGGTCTGAAGATGCTTTAGATGCAGAATATGGACTGTGCGGATCATATCCTGTAGTTTCCGTAAACATTCCGGTTTCGCCAAGGGCACCATATACCTCATCCGTTGACACATGATAGAAACGCTTTTCCCCGTAATTGCCCTTCCAGTGTTCCCGTGCCGCATTCAGCAAATTCACGGTACCAATTACATTGGTCATCACAAAAGCCGTAGGATCAGTGATCGACCGGTCTACATGTGATTCAGCAGCAAGGTGAATTACTGCATCAAAATTTTCCTGCTTAAACAGGGTATTTATTTCAGCAGCATCTGTAATGTCTGCCTTAACAAAGCTATAATTTGGCTGATCTTCAATATCAGTCAGGTTAGCCAGGTTACCTGCATAGGTCAACTTATCCAGATTTACAATATGGTATTGCGGGTAATTGGTTACAAATCTTCTTACAACATGGGAACCAATAAATCCAGCCCCTCCAGTTATTAATATTTTTTTCATGATATGTATTTATAATTCTTTTGGCAATCCCAGAGCCCTGGCGATAGAAGCCGTACTGTTCGTATATATTTTTTCTAATATCGTATTAAAAGATTCTTTCAGGTCAAATTGAATATCTTCATGCAGTTTATTGTATTTTTTCCATACCGAAACTGTGGCTTTCACATAATAGAGGTAGAGTTTTTCATTATAGACGTACACCACCCGGAAAATCCCATCATCAAAATCCACAGGGATCTTATTCAGCAGATAGAACCGGAGTTCTATTTCCGAACCCACATCCTTAGTAACCTTAGCATGGTGGTTAATTGCTCCGTTCAGCGTTCTCATCTTTAACAGAACATCCCTTGAAGTACATCTTCTGCCGTCAAGCATCTCTTTAACCTGCTGGTCAATAAGCTCAACCAGGTTTTCATGCCTGGAAAGCAGATCATCTTCATTCTCGAGCAATTTAAAATGAAGATGTTCTGTTAAAACCTTATCCTTTGCAATCAGTCTGAGCAACAATTTGTCTTTATCCTTTTCAGGAAGGGATATGATCTCCCGTTTAAGATCTTTATGTTGGCTCAATAACATTTAAAAAGGGTTATCCTTTAAATATTTCTCCCAATTCCATGCAGAAAGCATCATTTCGTTTATATCCAGCGCGGCAGTCCAGCCCAGGTCCTTTGTTGATTTTGTCACATCTCCCCACACCTGCTCTACATCACCTTCTCTTCTCGGGCCAATGGCATAATTTAATTTTTCACCTGTTGATTCTTCAAAGGCTGCTATGATCTGTAAAACAGAAGAACCTTTACCAGTTCCCAGGTTAAATACTTCGTAATTGGTTTCTGCCTTTTTATCTTCCAGTCGCTTTATGGCGGCCACATGCGCTTTAGCAAGATCTACTACATGTATATAATCCCTTACTGCACTACCATCAGGGGTATTGTAATCGTTACCAAAAACGGTAATCGGACCACGTTTGCCAATGGCAGACTGGGTAATAAAAGGAACCAGGTTTTGAGGGACCCCAATTGGCAATTCTCCGATCAAAGCCGTATGATGGGCACCAACCGGATTAAAATAGCGCAGGGAGATGACATTCAAAGCTGGTGATACGGCACAGATCTCCTGCAGCATTTCTTCTGCAATTTGTTTGGTATTGCCATATGGCGATTCAGCTTTCTTTGTAGGGGCTTCTTCGGTTACAGGCAGCACATCCGGCTGACCATATACGGTGCAGGAAGATGAAAACACAAAATCCGTCGAACTATTGAATGCACCGATCAGGTTAAGCAATGAATAAAAGTTATTTCTGTAATATTTTAGCGGCTGCTGTACAGATTCTCCAACTGCTTTAAAAGCCGCAAAGTGAATTACGCCGGTAATATCAGTATGCTCAGTTACAAAAGCTTTCACTTTGGCTTCATCACAAAGATCAAGGTTTATAAAATCAGGTCTGATTCCAATGATAGATTGGATCTGATCGAGAATTTTTGGATCTGAATTAGAAAAATCATCAACGATCAACACCTCATAACCTGCGTTGTGTAATTCTACTACCGTATGGGAACCAATGAAACCTGTTCCTCCCGTTACTAATATTTTAGCCATTACAATTTAACGGTTATAAGTTGTAAAATCTTTATGTTCTTTATTGGTTAATGCATCTTCCGGCAAAGATTTAAAATATTCATAGGTTATTTTTAATCCTTCAGCGCGGCTAACTTTAGGTTCCCATCCCAAAATTTGCTGTGCTTTAGTGATATCCGGACGACGCTGCTTTGGATCATCAACAGGAAGATCCCTGAGCACCAGCTTCTGAGTGGTACCAGTTAGTTTGATGATCTCTTCACCAAACTGCTTGATGGTAATTTCATCCGGGTTACCAATATTTACAGGCTGGGCATAGTCGCTCAGCAATAACCGGTAAATCCCTTCGATCAAATCATCCACATAACAGAAAGAGCGGGTTTGAGATCCGTCGCCAAATACGGTCAAATCTTCACCGCGCAATGCCTGTCCGATAAAAGCAGGTAAAACACGACCATCATTCAGGCGCATTCTTGGTCCATAGGTATTAAAGATCCTTACAATTCTGGTTTCTACACCATGGAAGGTATGATACGCCATGGTCATTGCTTCCTGAAAACGTTTGGCTTCATCGTAAACGCCTCTTGGGCCTACTGGATTAACATTTCCCCAATATTCTTCAGGCTGAGGATTTACACTTGGATCACCATATACTTCTGATGTAGAAGCAATCAGCATCCTTGCATTTTTATTTTTCGCTAAGCCCAATAAATTATGTGTTCCTAACGACCCTACTTTTAGGGTTTGGATCGGGATCTTTAAATAATCAATCGGACTGGCAGGAGACGCAAAGTGAAGGATATAATCTAAAGTACCAGAAACATACACAAACTTTGATACATCATGATGGGCAAACTCAAAGTTTTCCAAACCAAACAGATGTTCAATATTTTGCAGGTCGCCAGTGATCAGGTTATCCATAGCAATAACATGATAACCCTCTTTAATAAATCTGTCGCAAAGGTGTGACCCCAGGAAACCGGCAGCACCAGTAATTAAAACTCGCTTACGTTCCATTAATCTATTAGTTTACGGCCAACACTATTATAATAATATCCAAGATCAACCATTTTTTGAAGATCGTACAGGTTACGTCCGTCAAAAACTACTTTATTGGTTAACGTTTCTTCCATTTTTTCAAAGTCAGGATTTCTGAATACAGACCATTCTGTGGCAATCAATAACGCATCCGCGCCTTTAAGTGCAGCATACTGATCTTCAGCGTATTCTATTTTATCACCCAATAAAGCCTTTACATTGGCCATACCTTCAGGATCAAAAGTAGTAACGGTTGCACCGTTTTTCAACAGTTCATCAATGATATACAATGCAGGAGCCTCGCGGATATCATCCGTTTCCGGTTTAAATGCAAGTCCCCATAACGCAAAATGCTTACCTTTTAAGTCACCTTTATAATATTTTAAAAGCTTATCAACCAATACTGTTTTTTGCTTTTCATTTACATCCATCACTGCTTTCAGCAGTTTAAAGTTATATTTATGCTCATCAGCTGATTTAGCCAATGCCTGTACATCTTTAGGAAAACAGCTGCCACCGTATCCAATACCAGGAAATAAGAAACGTTTACCGATCCGCTCGTCAGAACCAATACCCCTTCTTACCGCATCAACATCGGCACCTACAATTTCGCACAGATTAGCTACCTCATTCATAAAGGTAATCTTTGTAGCAAGGAATGAGTTTGCCGCATATTTGGTTAGCTCTGAAGAACGCTCATCCATAAATAAGATCGGGTTACCCTGTCTTACATAAGGACCGTACAATTCAGACATCAGTTTTTTAGCTTTTTCGCTGCTTGTACCGATTACGACACGGTCAGGCTTCATAAAATCATCAACCGCTACACCTTCACGTAAAAATTCCGGGTTAGAAACCACGTCAATTTCTACAGAAGTATTTTCAGTAAAAACGGCCTGTACCTTATCTGCTGTACCTACAGGCACAGTAGATTTGTTCACGATCACTTTGTAATCGGTTACCAGTTTTGAAATGTCTTTTGCAGCACCTAAGATATAGGATAAATCCGCTGCGCCATCTCCTCCGGGAGGAGTTGGTAAAGCCATAAAAATAATTTGAGCGTCTTTGATACCAGCCGCCAGATCAGTTGTAAAGGTTAACCTTTTTTGTGCAATGTTCCTGTGGAACAACACATCCAATCCTGGTTCATAAATCGGAATCTCACCATGCTGCATCTTATGCACTTTGGCTTCGTTGACATCTACACAAATAACGTTGTTTCCAGTTTCGGCAAGACATGTTCCTGTTACCAAACCTACGTACCCTGTACCTATTACGGCTATTTTCATATAAAAAGTTATGTTTTAATTTTAATGAAGTATCTTCGGCTAAGATAATAAATAAACACATAAATGCTTTGGCTTTATAACTTAGGTATCCAATTTTATGGAATAATTGTAAAAATATTTTCCATATTTAATCCCAAAGCACAATTTTTCATTAAAGGAAGGCTAAATATCTTTGAAAAAATACAAAATCAGCTTCCTTCAGGCCGGCAGCGTATCTGGTTTCACTTCGCTTCTTTAGGAGAATTTGAACAAGGGAGACCTTTACTCGAGAAAGTTAAATCAAACTACCCTTTAAAAGAAATTATTGTTACTTTTTTCTCTCCTTCCGGTTATGAGGTCCAAAAAAATTATGCTTTGGCAGCTGGTGTGTTCTACTTACCCCTGGATACAAGAAAAAACGCCCGTGCATTTATTAAAGCGATTAATCCGGAACTGGCCATATTTACAAAATACGAGTATTGGTATCATTATTTTAAAACACTGCACGACCTGCAGATCCCATTGTTTATCATTTCCGGAATCTTCAGACCAGAGCAGGTTTTCTTTAAATGGTATGGATCATTTAACCGGAAGATATTAAAATTTGTAACCTATTTTTTTGTCCAGAATGAAGAAAGTATTCAGTTACTAAAAAATATCCGGATAGATCAGGCAAGCCTGAGTGGGGATACCCGTTTTGACCGGGTTGCAGAAAACGCCTCATCACCAAAAGAGAACCCGCTGGTTAAAGAATTTTGTGGTGATGCACCGGTGTTCATCGCGGGCAGCACCTGGCCGGCAGATGAGCGTTTACTGGCAAAACTCGCTCAGGACCATCCCGACTGGAAATTTATAATTGCACCACATGAAATTGATGGTGCACATATTGATCAGATCAGGAGTAGTTTTTTAGGTGCAGTAACTTACACATCGAATCCCTCAAGGCATTCGGATGCCCGGGTATTGATCATTGATAATATCGGCTTGCTTTCTTCCTTGTACCAATATGGCAATATCGCATATATTGGAGGAGGTTTTGGGGTTGGAATCCACAATACCCTGGAAGCCGCAGCATTTGGGATCCCGATAATTTTCGGTCCTAAGTATGATAAATTTCAGGAGGCCAAAGACCTGATCGCTATTGGGGCTGCAATCAGCATCAGCAGTTCTGCAGAATTGAAAGATGCATTTTCAATATTCTCCAAACCTGCACTGCTTTCAACATCCAAAACATCTGCAATACCATCAGCAACCCCGATAATGGGGGCAAATAATGATGCAGGAGCAGCAGCCAAAAAATATGTATTGTCAAAAACAGGATCTTCAGCGCAGATCATCCATCACATCAAACGTTATCTAAGCGATAGCCATCTCCGCTAAGGCTTGTATAAACTTAGGATCATCATTGAGACTTTCTACCAACTGAACGTGTTCACCACCTAAGGCTTTAAATTCTTCATGGTATTCAACGGTGATCTCATATAAAGTTTCCAGGCAGTCGGCCACAAAAGCAGGGCTAAATACAAGCAGTCTTTTTTTACCTTCTCCAGCAAGTTTTTTTAATACATCTGTAGTATACGGCTGTACCCAGGGTTCCTTACCTAAGCGCGATTGGAAACAAACGGTGTAATCACCTTTTGCGATGTTCAGTTTTTCAGCAATCAGTCTCGCTGTATCATGTCCCTGAGCAGAATAGCAGAATTTGTTGGTATCATTTAACGTTTCACAGCAATTATCCTTTTTAAGGCAATATGCTCCGGTATGATCACATTTAAGCAGCTGTCTTTCTGGTAATCCGTGAAAGCTGAATAAAATATGGTCAAAAGTTTCCGGCTTATATTTCCTGGCATTTTCAGCAAACGTTTCAATCACCAGTTCATTGTCGTGGAAGGAATTTATAAAATTAACCGGGGGGATGGTTTGCCATGTACTCACAATCTCCATTACCTTCTGCATTACAGAACCTGTACTCGCAGACGCGTATTGAGGGAACATCGGAATCACCTGAATGCTTTCTACCAGCCCCGCCTTCATTTTCTCCAGCGCGGATAAGATGGACGGGTTTTGATAGCGCATGGCCAGTTCAACCTGAAAGTCATCTCCCAGTTTTTCCTGCAGCAATGCCGTTTGGATCCTGCTATAGTATAATAATGGGGATCCGTTCTCATCCCAGATCTCTTTATATAATTTTGATGTTTTTGGACTGCGAAAAGGAACAATAATACCTTTAACGAGTAGGGTTCTGCTAAAAGCATTGATATCGATCACACGTTCATCCATCAGAAACTGATCCAGATATTTACGAACGTCTGCAACTTCCGGACTATCCGGAGTTCCTAAATTTACTAGCAGTATGCCCTTTTTTCCCATAATTATGGCGCGAAATTAACGTATTAAATTAGTGTATCGGTTGGTGCAAAAAGAATATTTACTTTTTAATGATGATCGCAGAGGTTGTAAATTATAAAGACAATAATTCCTGTTTAACCTGTTCCATCAACCACATGGGTGTAGAGGTAGCTCCGCAGATTCCAACCCTGTCATTCGGAGAAAACCAGTTGCGGTCTATTTCTTCAATGTTGGAGATAAAGTATGCATTTGGATTGTATTTTTTGCAAACGTCATAAAGCACTTTACCGTTTGATGATTTCTTACCGGATACGAATAAGATGCGATCATAGTTAACTACAAACTTCTCCAGATCTGTATACCGGTTAGATACTTGTCTGCAGATCGTATCGTTTGCTTTAACCTCATACCCCCTGCTCAGCAGTTCGTCTTTAATTGCGTAAAAGCGGTCAGTGCTTTTAGTCGTTTGACTGTACAACGTAAATTTGGAAGGCAGATCAACATGATCCAGTTCAGCAAGATCCTGAAAAACAATTGCCTTTCCGTCCGTCTGGCCTTGTAAGCCGATTACTTCTGCATGGCCATGCTTCCCGAAGATCAGGATCTGCTCATCTTCATCATGAGAGTTCTTGATCCGGTTCTGTAATTTCAGCACCACCGGACAGGAAGCATCAATTAATGTCAGGTCGTTATCCAGTGCCAGTTCATAGGTGGAGGGTGCTTCACCATGCGCCCTGATCAAAACCTTCTCTCCATGAAGATCCTTTAATTGATCATGGTCTATGATGCGAAGGCCTTTATCCGTTAAACGTTTAACCTCTTCATCGTTGTGTACAATATCGCCCAAACAATATAAATAATCTTCATGGTCTAAAATATCTTCAGCCATATCAATTGCATAAACAACACCAAAGCAGAATCCTGATGCCTTATCTATATTAACGGTTAAATTATATTCCATTTGTCTCTGACCCTATTGATTGAACAAAAATACACAAAAAGTGTTTCATATTATGAATACTTCTGTTGATCCAATGTAAACACCTGATCCCATATAGATTTTATGAGGATTAAAACTAAGGAGATCATCTGAAGGGGATGCAGCAGCACATTATACACCGGATGCTGTCCGGTCAGGAAAGAGATCATGATCCTGCTCATAAAGATCAGTCCAATTGGCAAGACCATAAAGACCGGATCTAAGTTAAGAAAGATGACTATTGGCCCGGCGACTACAAATGCCAGATAAAATACTGCGGCAAGAATGGTATTGCTGAATTTCTTAAATGTCTGCTTTGAAACTTTTGTCCAGTTTAAAGAATCTCCAATCGTATACACCAGTTTATTGGCAAGCAATACTTCGGTACGGTATTTAACTGCAGATTTTTTATTCCAGCTATTTTGCCGGTATGATGCGGCATCGAAGAACAGACAGGACTGATCTACCATGGCATAAGCCTGCAAACTGCTCAACCTGGCCAGCCTGAGCGGAAACAGGTTAAGCGGTACAAAATCGATAACCGGGTAAATACACCAGGCCAGGAGTCCTTTAAATTTACGGTTGGGAATTACACTCAGTAAATCCAGTTTAAATACGTTCATGCGGTAAATCATGTTGTGGATCAGTCCCCTTTCAAGCACAACATTCGCATCAATAAACAACAGGTAATCACCGGTAGCCTTTTCGGCGACTGTCTCCATACGTTCTCCAGGCTGTCTGAAGATCAGTTCGGTATAGGTGTAATCCTGGTCTTCAATGCTGTTCAGCTGCGCGTCCATCTCCCCACCTTCCAAACTTACAATGATGGAAACCTTTTCATTGAAACGGCTTCCATAATGACCCAATTTGGGATTAGACATGAAGTTAAAAAGAGAAACACTGAACCTCAAAACAAGGAAGACAAGAACCGCGTAAATAAAAATGATCATACGTCTTTGTTTTGCTGCCGGATGGCAGATTCATAATGCTTATTGTATTCGCTTTTTAACAATTGCAGGCTCACATATTCTTCAGCATCCCATTTGGTCAGATAGGTTTTCATTTGCGGCTTTCGCCCCATAGAATGATCTGCAAGTGTTACTGAAAAAATGAACTGGAATTTTTTCCTGGAAGCATTAACCAGCTGCATGATGCCTTTTTCAAAGGTAACACTCCTCACGGGGCCTGGATAAGCTTTGCCTTGCGGGAAGACGAGCACCAGATTTTGGGGATCGTCCAATAGTTTTCCCGCATAAACCAGTGTTTCAATTACATCTTTACCCGTATGTTCAGCAGCAAAGGCACCCATATATTTCAAAAACCAATGTTTTTTATATTCTTCCGCATTTACCAGCACATGAAACTGCTTTTTAATGGCTACCTGGTTTAAATGGAACAGTATAAACCCATCCCACCAGCTAAAGTGGTTGGCAAGCAGCAGTACAGCTTCATCATCGGCAAAGCTAAGTGCATTGAAGGAATGTGCTGCAAAGTCTTTTTTCAGGATATAGGAAATATACCAGGAAAAGAAATTAAAAATTACAGGGCTTTTGCGGGACCGGTACATCCCTCTAAAATGAGAAAAATTACCCTTAAATGCAAAATTAGCTTAAATAGACACTATCTTCTTCTCCATCAACATCTAAAACAACATCTACATGTTCCTTTAATACGGTTGCCATTTGCAATCCGACAAAATCGGTGGCAATAGGAAATATTTTATGGCTTCTGTCTACTAAAACTACGGTACGGATCTTTTTATGCGGTGTATTTAAAAACACACCCAATCCATAGGCCAGGGTCTTGCCGCTATTCAATACATCATCAACAAGAATGATCACCTTTCCTTTCCACTGTGACTCATCCAGATCGGTGCTTGCAACCAGTTTAGTATCCAAACGATCCAGTTCAATGTTAAGCAATGTAATTTTAAGGCTTGAGATCCTGGACAATACGGTTTTCAGGCGGATAGCCAGTTTATAGCCCCGATCCCATATCCCGGCCAATACAATTTCCTTTTCATCAAGGTTATCTTCAAGGATCTGGTAGGCAATCCTGTTGATCTTTTGCTGGATTTGTTTTTTGTTAAGAATAAGTAATTGAGATTCAGCCATCAGGTATATTGCATTATTATATGCTACAAAAAGAACGAATTTAAGCCTCATAATCAAACTTAGTACGCATTATTTTTTCAGTCCTTCTAAAATTGATGTAAAACAGGATTGTATTTATCTATTTACATACTTTTAAAAATATATTTAGAAATTAATGCAACTTTTGAAGATGTTCTGCGTCTAATATTTGAACACACCAATTAAACCTGCAAATGAGAAACCTATTTACCATTAAATCTGCAAGCCTGTTGCTTGTATTTTCAATAGCTGCGTTATCCCTAAAAGCGCAGGAAACCAAAGACTTCCAAATTAAAAACTTCACAGAAATATCAGTTGCAAGCGGAATAGATCTATATCTAACGCAGGGCAGCGCAGAACAGGTTAAGGTGGTTACCCATTCCGACCTGATGAAGAATTTGGTGATTATAAAAGAAGGAAATGCATTAAAGATCAGTTATAAGGATAACGTGAGCTGGAGCAGAATTGTAAAAGGTCAATCGATTAAGGTTTATGTGAGTTATAAAACCCTTCAGGCGCTTTCGGCAAGTGGAGGAAGTGATGTTTATACCCAAAACACACTAAAAACAGACCGTTTAGTGGTAAAGGGCTCAGGCGGATCAGACTTAAAATTAAATGTTGTTACTAAAGATATACAAATTCAAATTAGTGGAGGTTCTGATGTAGAGCTGAAAGGAACAGGCGTAAATATGGACGCAAAGGCTAGCGGCGGTAGTGATATCGATGCTTATGGCTTTGTTACAGAATATGCCAAGGTTACTGTCAGTGGCGGATCAGACGGAAATGTAAACGTAAGCAAGGCACTGGAAGCAAGTGCTACCGGAGGCAGCGATGTCAATTATAAAGGAAATCCATCCGTAAAAAAGACTTCTCTTAGCAAAAGCGGAGATGTTAACAAAATAGACTAAAATTTAGATAGTTTATTAGTTATTAGTTAGCCCTCTGTCATGGTGGATACCAACAGGGGGCTTTTTGTACCTCATCTTTTCGTTTTGTATGGGTAGTAAATAAAGTTTGCCCCTTCAGGAACAATCACAAATACGCACATAAAATCTTCCGGCCTTTTATAGCTCTTCAGGAACAGTTCCTTTTTATCCGGACTAATGATTCCTTTTTCCACAAACTCTTCAAAAGTTGAAACCTGGATGGTCCATTCGGTGTTCAGTTCTTTCCGGTCGAGGATCACTTCGCCAATGGTCACGGTATGCTGATGTGCCACAAAGATTGGATGAGCAGACAATCCTTCCACCCTGATCTCTATTGCAATTTCACGAATAGATTCTGCGTACAGTTCCAGGTCTTTCTCTAAACTAACCAGCGGACTCTTCGCTTTCTCTTCTTTATTTTCCTCAGGCTGCTGAGGCAACAACTCTTCAATATCCATAATTAATCTTCAGGCACGTGAACCGTGCGGCCAGCAAATTTTAACAACACCACATTTTCAACATGCTGTGTATGCGGAAACATATCAACAGGTTTAATGCGGACAACATCATATTTCTCTTTCAACAACGCCAGGTCTCTTGCTTGTGTCGCTGCGTTGCAGCTTACATAAACAATCTTTTCTGCTTCCATTTCCAGTAACCGCATAACTACATCTGCATGCATCCCTGCTCTTGGCGGATCCGTGATCACTACATCTGGTTTACCGTGCTCGGCTATAAATTCCCTGGTCAGAATGTCTTTCATGTCACCGGCATAGAAAATGGTGTTGTCAATTTTATTCAAAGCTGAATTAAATTTAGCATCTTCAATAGCGGTAGGCACATATTCAATCCCCACTACTTGCTTCACGCTCCCTGCAACAAAATTAGCAATGGTCCCTGCACCTGTATACAGATCATACACCAGCTCATCACCAGAAAAGCCTGCAAAATCTTTCGTGATCTTATACAGCTCATGTGCCTGGTCTGAGTTGGTCTGATAAAATGATTTAACACCAATCTTGAATTTAAGACCGTTCATTTCCTCAAAAATATGATCTCTTCCGGCGTAGGTTACCACATCCTGATCAAAGATCGTATCGTTCTTTTTCTGATTTTCAATATATAGTAAAGACGTGATCTCCGGGAAATTTAATTTTAGATGCTCCATTAATCCATTGATCTGTTCCTGTTCTGCATAAGCAAAAACAACGGCAACCATCACTTCTAAGGTTGAAGAAGTGCGGATGATCAAATTCCTTAAACTTCCTTCGTGATTGCGCAGGTCATAAAAGCTCAGCTGGTGCTCCAGGGCATAGGCACGAACACTATTGCGAATGGAATTGGAAGGTTCAGCCTGCAGGTAGCAATGCTGCACATCCAGAATTTTATCAAAACGCAAAGGAACGTGAAAACCCAGGGCATTCATTTCCAATTCCGGATTGATGTTGTTTTCCAAACGTGCTGAATGTTCTTCATGCGTTACACTTTCTGATCGCTCTCCACGTTCTCCGGAAAGATCATCAGCACGTGCAGGCATGTCCTGTTTATTCAGCCAGCGTTTATTAGAAAAAGTGTACTCTAGTTTATTCCGGTAATAGGTATTTTTAGCAGAACCCAATATCGGCTCCATGGAAGAAGTATCGATCTTTGCGAGGCGCTGTAAAGCGGCCTCTACGTTTTTATGTTTAAATGTTAACTGCGCACCGTATTGCATGTGCTGCCATTTACAGCCCCCGCAAACGCCAAAATGCTGGCAAAAGGGATCATCCCTTAATTCAGAAGCTTTGCTCAGGCTTTCAATAACGGCTTCTGCGAAATTCTTCTTTTTCTTTACTAAACGTACGTCAACTACGTCTCCCGGTACAGCTTTGTCAACAAAAATGACCAGTTCATCTGCTTTACCTACACCTTTACCCTCTTCAGCAATATCGATAATACTTAGATTGGGGATAATTGTTACGGTTCCGGATTTTCTATTTCTACTCATTATTTCGCAAATTTAGATAAAATTTAAGATTTTGGGCACAGAAATTTAGGTTAGGTGTGTGGAACGCCTATCAGGGAGAGATCAGGATATCAATTTTTACTTGCCAAAAATACTGAGGATAAAACCAAAAATGCCTTCAACTAAGTTAAACTTCATATCAAACTTCTCATCAACCATTACAGAAATTTCTAAAATCTCTTTACTCATGACCATATAAATGACTACGTAGCCAAATATACCTGTTTATATACCAAATACCAAAACGGTATAGATTAAAAAACCTAAGGATTACAAAGCAGCCTTTACGAGAAAGGGCAGCAGTTCTTTTTGAAAGCTGACGAAGTTCTTACGTACATCAGAATCACTTACCGAGGTAAAGGCGAATGAAAATACGATGCTCTTGCTGGCCTTTAACAGGAAAGCCAGTCCTTCTTTACGGGATGGATTATTTTTAAAATGGTCCAGCTCCAGGTAAGCAGAGAGCAGCAAAGATTCCAGCTGGTCAGACAGGTGTTTTAAAAACTCCTGCGAATTGGCATTTTCGCGAACAAAGTCCCATCCTATAAATTCATTACAAACGGTATAGGTGAGCCTGCAGGTCTTCATTACCAATGCTTTAAGATGCTCTTCTTCATCCGCAAACTGCGCCTTATTTTTCAGGATCTCATTGAGGTTCAGATCCAGGTAGTTCATCAGTATGGCGTCCAGGATCTGCTCCTTGCTCTCAAAATACTTATAGATAGTTGCTTTTGCTATCCTGGCTTTTTTTGCAATTTCGTTGACACTGGTCTTATGGTATCCATATTTCCTGAACAACTCTTTAGCGGCCCTAATTATACTCTCTTTGATCTTTTCTGGTTCCATTAATTAGTTACCTGTAATGAGTTTCCTGCTATAAATGTATTGTATCTCTTTAAAGATACTGCTGCAGGAGCTTTAGCAGGACTTCCATCCTCCAGCAGATATTTGGCACCCGAACATTTGTCGGTAGCGGTAAAACTTGGTTCGTCCAGATCTACAGCACATTTCTTTTCCGGGTTAACGGTACTGCAGCGGTCGTACGCCACATAGCCCCCGGATGTGGTGCGGTAGATGATGATACCAGCAACACCATGACCAGACAAGGCAACTGCCCCACCGGGACTGCTCAGCCTGATCAGTCTTGGATCTGTTAACGGCGCACTAAAATTAACAGGGACATTGGGAATCAGGTCGGTTTCTTTCCCACAGCCGGCAAGTGCCAGCAGCAACAACAGAACAACCCGGTTTCTCCTGCCCATTATATTAATGACGTTTTATATTGTTTTAAAAAGCGTGCGTCGTTTTCCGAGAACAAACGCAGATCTTTGATTTCATATTTAAGATTGGCGATGCGCTCAATTCCCATTCCAAATGCAAATCCGCTATATTTTTTACTGTCTATACCGCAGTTTTCCAATACATTCGGATCCACCATACCACAGCCTAAGATCTCTACCCATCCGCTATGCTTACACATGCCGCATCCTGCTCCTTTACAAATGGTACAGGAGATGTCCATCTCTGCAGAAGGCTCGGTAAATGGAAAATAAGATGGGCGGAAACGAACTTGTGTCCCTGCACCATATAATTCCTGTACAAAATAGAACAGGGTTTGTTTCAGGTCGGCAAAGGATACATTTTCATCCACGTACAGGCCTTCCACCTGGTGAAAGAAGCAGTGTGCCCTTGCGGAGATGGCTTCATTGCGATATACCCGGCCTGGCATGATTGCCCTGAAAGGCGGTTTCCCGGCTTCCATCATTCTTACCTGAACAGATGATGTATGTGTACGCAACGCAATATCACCGGTCTCACCACCTTTTTTAATAAAGAAGGTATCCTGCATATCACGGGCAGGGTGTTCTTCCGGAAAGTTCAATGCAGAGAAGTTATGCCAGTCGTCTTCAATTTCGGGGCCTTCGGCAACGATGAAACCTAGTTTACTAAAGATTTCCACCATTTCTCTGCGAACCAGTGCCAATGGATGACGGGCGCCGATCTCAAAACCTTCCCCTGGCAGGGTCAGGTCGGTATCTGAATCTTTGGAACTTTCAGCTTCGGTACTTCCATCCTTTAAAGTCTGGTATTTTGCTTCTGCCAACTGCTTAAACTCATTCAAAACCTTACCTAAGGTTCTTTTTTCTTCAGGAGAAACGGCTTTAAATTCGTCGAAAATATCTTTTATAATTCCTTTGGTACCCAGGAATTTGATGCGGAATTGTTCTAATTCATCTGCGTTTTGAGTGGTAAACGCATTAATCTCTGCTGTATATTGTGTTATCTTATCTTGTAACATGGGGTCAAATATACAGCTATTTATATAATATTTTTATAGTAGCTGAGTTCAAAAATCAACTTGAAGGGTATTTCCATGAAGAAAATGAACTCAGCTTAACAAAATTTATAAGGTAGCCGGCATTAGATTACGCCAAGTGCTTTACCTACTTTGGTAAATGCGGCAATTGCTTTGTCTAAATGGTGCTGTTCATGTGCTGCAGAGATCTGCACACGAATCCTCGCTTTACCTTGTCCCACTACCGGATAGTAAAACCCGATCACGTAAATTCCTTCTTCCAGCATTTTGGCAGCAAATTCTTGTGCCAGCTTAGCATCATAAAGCATTACCGGAACAATCGGGTGTACCCCTTCTTTGATATCAAAGCCTGCTTCAGTCATTTTCTGACGGAAATACATGGTACTGCTTTCCAGTTTATCTCTCAGGTCTGTGGTTTCACTTAAAAGATCCAGCACGGCTACAGAAGCACCGGTAATTGCAGGAGCCAATGTATTGGAGAACAGATACGGACGTGAGCGCTGGCGAAGCATGTCAATAATTTCTTTTTTACCAGAAGTAAAGCCACCGGAAGCGCCGCCTAATGCTTTACCTAAAGTACCGGTAATGATATCAATCCGGCCCATTACATTAAAGTGTTCGTGTGTACCTCTGCCTGTTCTACCCATAAAGCCGGTACAGTGCGATTCATCGATCATCACCAAAGCTTCGTATTTATCTGCCAGGTCGCAGATCTTATCTAAAGGAGCAACAACGCCGTCCATAGAGAATGCACCATCGGTTACAATAATCCGGTGTCTTGAATCTTTAGCTGCAATTAATTGTTGTTCCAGATCAGCCATATCGGCATTTTTATACCTGAAACGTTTGGCTTTACACAAACGCACGCCATCAATAATAGATGCATGGTTCAGTTCATCAGAAATAATGGCATCCTGATCGTTAAATAAAGGCTCAAAAACACCTCCATTGGCATCAAAAGCAGCGGCATATAAAATGGTGTCTTCAGTTCCAAGGAATGAAGAAAGCTTTGCTTCCAGTTCTTTGTGTACATCTTGTGTACCACAAATGAAACGTACAGAAGACATTCCATAACCATATTTATCGATTGCTTTTTTTGCAGCTTCGATAACTACAGGATGTGAAGAAAGGCCAAGGTAATTGTTTGCACAAAAGTTGATCACTTCCTGACCAGTACTGATTTTAATATCGGCACCTTGTGGGGTTACAATAATACGTTCGCGTTTAAATAAACCGTCTTTTTCTATTTGCTCTAATTCCTGTTGCAGAACCGGCTGTAATGTTTTGTACATATTTATAATAATTGATGCAACCAAAGTTATAAAAATATCATCTTCTATACGCAACCTATTATAAGGTTAGTTAACAAACTTTAACATAATAAATGTGTTTAGTCACATAACTTATCCGATATTTAGGTTCTTAATCTACGCTATGAAGTATATATACTCAACGATTTTCCTGGTAATCACCACACTTAGTTTGTCTGCACAACAGGTTAAACTTGGAGGTCTTATTAAAGACACCGAAGGTCAGCCTGTTCCTTTTGCATCGGTTTACATCAAAAACACGACTAAAGGAACCTCTGCTAATGTAGATGGGATCTATTCATTGTCAGTAGATAAAGGACAGGTAACTATTATTTACCGTGCCATTGGCTATAAAGCGTTAGAAAAAATCTTTACGATTGACGATAATACAACTCAAAATGTAACCCTAACACCAGAATCCTATTCGCTTGCAGGGGTCACGATTGCAGCCAATGCAGAAGATCCTGCTTATGAGATTATCCGGCAGGCCATTAAAAGACGAAAAGAACATTTAACAGAAGTTGATGCTTATACCGCCAATGTCTACATCAAAGGCGTGCAGAAGCTGGTTGGCGCACCAAAAAAATTCTTTGGACGGGACATCCAAAAGACACTTGACCTGGACACCAACAGAAAGGGCATCTTATATTTATCAGAATCTACATCTACGTTTGCATTTCAGCAGCCAGATCGTATTCATGAAGAAATGCTATCGTCAAAGACTGCCGGTAACAACAATGCATTCAGCTTTAACAAAGCATCAGACCTGATCATTAATTTTTACAACAATATCCTGCTGGAAAATACGCTAAGTACGCGTGGCTTTGTTTCTCCGATTTCTGACAATGCCATGCTCTATTACCGCTATAAATTATTGGGGACCACGAGCGAAAATGGGGAAACGATCAATAAGATCCAGGTTATTCCACGCAGAACGCACGACCCGGTATTTCGGGGAATTATTTACATCAAAGACGACAGCTTTCATTTGATCAATGCAGAAGTATTTTTAACCAAAGATGCTGGTATAAACCTGTTAGACACCCTAAATATTACGCAGCAATTTATTAAGATAGAAAACACCCACATGCCTTCCAACATCAATTTCCGGTTCAATGGAGATGTATTCGGGTTTAAATTTGAAGGTTATTATGTAGGTGTTTACAACAACTATAACATCCATCCTGAATTTCCAAAGAACTATTTTACCGGTGAGATTCTTAAAGTAACGAGGGCCGTTAACAAAAAAGATTCTTTATTCTGGTTAAATAACCGGCCCATTCCGCTTACCCGGGAAGAAAGCAGGGACTATGTGAGAAAAGACAGCATTGCAACTTTAAAAACATCAAAACACTATTTAGACTCCTTAGAAAAAAAGAACAATACCTTTAGCGTTGGAAAACTACTGTTAACCGGCTATACCATAAATAACAGGTATGAACGCAAGTCTTTCAGCTTCGATCCCATCCTGCCATCTATCTTTTATAATACCGTAGAGGGCTTTGCTGTAAAATATGGAATGAGCTATGTAAAACGTTTGGAGGACAGGAGTTATTACCGCATCTCTCCCAGTGCCAGGTATGGTTTCTCCAATAAGCTGTTTACCGGAAACCTGAGTGCCAATTATTACTACGATCCGGTTAAGCGCGCCAACATTTTCGGCAGCGTGGGTTCTGACATCATGGACCTTAACAATAATGGATCGATGACCTTACTGGGCAATACGATCAACTCCCTTCTTTTCGAAAGAAACTTTGCAAAGTTCTATAAAAAAGAGTTTGCAGATCTCGGCATCACGAGAGAGCTAGCCAATGGACTTCAGGGAACGATCAGTGCTGATTACTCCAGGAATACCAACCTGGTAAATACCAGTTCATTTAAGATCTCAGATAACAAAGAAAGAGAATTTACATCGAATAATCCGTTTTCACCATTAACGGAAACCCCATTATTCCCTAATTATACGTCCTTAAATGCGACGGCGTCGCTTACTTACACCATCGGTCAGAAGTACGTTACCCGGCCAGATGGGAAATTCTACGAACCCTCAAAATACCCAATTCTTACTTTAACATACAAGAAAGGGATCGAGGGGGCGCTTAACAGCGATGTAGATTATGATTACATTAGTTTGGGCATTCAGCAAAACAGGATCAGTGCCGGACTTTGGGGATATTCTTCCTTTTATCTGAGCGCCGGTAAGTTCCTGAATAACAAATCGCTTTATTTCCCGGAGTTTAAGCACTTCAGGGGTAACGTTACGTTACTTTCGAAACCAGACCCGAAGCGGTTCATGTTCCTTGACTTTTACTTGTTCAGCACAAACGATGAATATGCAGAAGCCCATTTCGAACATAATTTCTCTGGTTTGTTTACCAACAAGGTTCCATTGCTCCGCAAGTTAAAATTAGAAGAAGTTGTGGGTGTCAATTACTTGACACAGCCGATTAAAACAAACTATACTGAATTCTATTTTGGCTTGCAGCGGTTGATTTTCAGAGCCACTTATGGCTTTGCTTATGACGGCAATAAACGGGTAGAGCATGGGATTAGGCTTGCTTACGGCTTTTAAGCCGGATCTTATCGTGGGTAACAGTGGGTAAACACAGTAAAACAGTCACTTGCCTTTTCCGTTAAAATCAATCGCTTCGGTTGAATTTTTATCTGTTCAACAGGACTTCTCAACAAAGCAAAATAAGCCCTTAAAACAAAGCTACTGTGCATAAGTCGAACTATCTTTGAGTATACTAAAATTCAAAATTATGATTGATCACGTTATACTTACCGTAAGCAGTTTCGAGCGTTCAGTCGCTTTTTATACCCAGGCTTTCGGGCCACTTGGAATCACAATGGCCATGAATTTCGAGGGACAGGATGGCCATCCGGATCTTAAGGGTTTTGGAGATGGCAAGACCATATTCTTTTGGCTAAAAGAAGGTAAGTCTAACCCAGACGGAATGCATATTGGATTTGTAGCTGAAGACCATGGGCAAGTTGATGCATTTTACAAAGCTGCTTTGGAAGCCGGAGCCCAAATGATATATGAGCCAAGGATCTTCCCCGAATACTACCCAGGGTATTATGCCGCATGGGTTCTTGATCCTGACGGTTATGAGCTGGAACTTGTACATAAAAGCTAAGCTATCTTAAAGATCCATGGGCGGAAAAGAGCAAAACAGATATGCTGAAATCCTTTTGTCTTGTATAGAGGAGAAATATTTCAAGGACGAGATTGCCCTGGAGCACCATTCCTTTGCCAGGATCATTTCCGGGGAAATGAAGGTGGTACAGGCAGACCGCTCCTACCTGTTTGGACCTGGCGACACGATGTTGTTTCCTTGCAATCAATTGTCTACACTGATTAAAAACCCGAAAAACGGGCTACCCTACAAGGCTATCGTTATATTCTTCAGACCAGAAAGGCTGAAGGATTTTTACTCCAGAAATCCGCCTCAGTTTACACAAGTCGACAATTATCAGATCAAGACCTATAAGAAACACCCGCTCCTGGAAAGTTTCTTTGCTTCGCTGATCCCCTATTTTGACCTGGAAAGCGAACTTCCGGAAAAGATCATTTCGGTCAAGATTGAGGAAGCAATTACCATTCTTAGCGCCCTTGATCCAAACATAGATAACGTACTTGCAGATTTTTCCCAGGCCGAGAAGATCAATCTTGTCGATTTCATGGAGCGGAACTATATGTTCAACATGAATATGGAAAGATTTGGGCGCATGACCGGGCGAAGTCTGACCACATTTAAACGCGACTTCAAAAAGGCATTCAATAACACACCTCAAAAATGGCTCATCCAAAAAAGGCTGGAACTTGCCCATCACCAGTTGTCTAACGAGGGAAGAAAACCAATCGAGGTATATCTTGAAACCGGGTTTGAAAACCTTTCACATTTTTCCTTTGCATTTAAAAAGTACTTTGGGTACCCACCTACGTCGCAAAAAAAAGAGGCAGATCAATAATGAAGTGCCTCTTTTTATTAGAAATCTTTAATGCTACTAGATCTCTAATTTCTTTCTGATATCTGAAGGAATTCCTTTTTTATGCAGTAAAAATGCAGTGGTTTTAAACTTAACGAAGTTTTTGGTTACATATAAATAACCTTTATAGTCATTGCTGGCACCCCATGAATTTTTGACGATGTAATATTCTTTACCGTTCTGATCTTTGGCAACACCGGTAATCTGCATTCCGTGATCATCTGTAGTCTGGTATTCATCAAAAGCAGCCTGACGCAGATCTACTGTAATTTCTTTCTCCGGTTTCGGACCATTGAACATGCTTTTCTTCTCGTCATCTGTCATGGTTCCAAAATCTTTTGCAGGTACGTAAGCCACACCATTTTTCCAGCTAAAGCCTTTCTCACTAACATCGGTAGCCCATGCTACAGTATAGCCACCTTTAAGCGCGTTGTCAATAATCTTAGTGATATCGTCCATTTGCACATTGTACACCTGGTCGTATGACCAGTTATCAGGAACCATCAATACAGCCTTCTTATAATATGGAGAAGTATTGAAAGATGAAAGTTCTACATAATCTTCAGGATTGATTCCAACTACTTCAGAAGCAAATGTTTTTGGTGTATACTTTTTACCTTCATAGGTAAAGCTTTCCGGAACAGCACCCATACAAGAATCAATGGTACTTACATATTTTGCTTTCCAGTTTTTATCGAACTGACCGTCCGGAGCACCGATGGTTTTATCCAGAATGGCTTTGGTTACTTTGTTCATATTGTCTGACGACTTGCCATTTCCATAATCATTACCGGTGTATACATCCTGCGGCATTGCGCCGTATTTAGCAAACATATTGATTACATCGTGACAAGCACCACCATCACCAAGAGCAACGGATCCATGCATACGTACGTAGTTTACACCTTTTTCAACATACGCATTGCGTGCGGTGAACAGGTCAGCAAGATCTACAGGCTTTTTGCCCATACGGATCATTTCTGATTCTAAAAAGGAATTGGTGCTATAGCTCCAGCAGGTACCAGATGATTTCTGGTTTTTAACCGATGTTGCTTCCGCATTAATTACAGGCGTAAAAGTAAAGCCGCTTGTACTGTTTTCACTTTGATTGTTTTTAAGAGAATTTACAAGATTGTCTTGCGCAAAAACTGCGGTGGATCCAAGTAATAAGCCTGCTGCCAGCCACAATGATTTCAATGGTGTGTTAGTCATTTTTATTTTAGTATTAAATTTCAGTTGTGTTATGTTGATAACGCCGCAAACTTAATAATAATCTATTTAACACCACCGCATGACAGGAATGTTACAACCCTATTTGTTGGCCTGGCTTGTTAGTGATTTGATCAGCTCTGTTTCTTTCGGATCATAAGCAGTTCCATCTTTTCTAAAGATCTCGTGAAACCATAGCGGTGGCTCAGAACCATCTTTGATCGGTTCGTCCCAAGCATATTTGGTATTTGTCTTGCCATCAACCAGCCCCCAGTTAATCGCTCCGATCCTTTCCTTATACAAAATTGGAAGTATGGTTTGAAAGGTACTATTATTCCTTCTCGCCATATATTCGGTACAGATCAATGGTCTGCCTTTGGCTTTCAGTGAATCGATACGTTTTTGATGTGATGGGGCAGGATCATAATGGTGGTAGGTAATTACATCACTGTTTGCAAGCTGAAAGGCATCAAGTTCTTTTAAATTATCATGCCATATCCCGGCGGTTACCGGCTGTGAAGGGTTAATTTCCCTGGCCCAGCCAAATACGCTTTTAAGCAGGGGCATGCTCTTATTGCCATAACTTGAATTACCAGGCTCATTGTACAGGTCCCACAGTAAAATGCGTTTATCGTTACCAAAAGTCTTTAAGATATCCTGAACATATGCTTTTAAATAACCCCATTGTGCAGGGTCATCATGGGTTGATTTCAGCGGACTTCTCAGCCAGCCAGAATTATGAACACCGGGTTTAGGTGCAGGCTGAACGCCAATCTTTCCTTCTGCATTCCAGCAATCGTCAAAAAAGACAAACAAAGGCTTAATCTTATGCTTTTCCGCTATGGAGAGAAAGGTGTTGATATTCTTTTTAAATCCTTTGGCATCCTGTTTCCAGGCCAGATCATGAAGATACACACGCAATGTATTCATTCCTAACCCCTGTGCCCAGCCCAATTCTTTATCGATCACTGCCGGATCGAAGGTATCGTTTTGCCAAAATTCAAGCTGATTGATCGCATAAGCGGGCGTATAATTTGCACCAACCAACCAGGGCAGCTTAGCATACCAGGCATTAATTTTCTCTTCCGTCCATCGTTCCGCTTGCTTTTGTGCAGACAAACTGCCCGAAATAAAGAATAATACGACAACTGCAATCCGGATTTTATATTTGTTCATTTCAGTAAACTTTAGGATTCAAAATATAAATAAAATGAAATTTTTCGGCTATTTAAAAAATAAGTTGAAACAGATCATGCTTTTCTTAAACAATCTGTTATGTTGCCGATCCTCAGTTTCTATTTTCCGCTATCAGCAGTGCATCTCACTATTCCTGCTTAACTCTGATCTCTCTGGCTTAACAATATAGCTCTTAAATCGAATCTCATCCGGTTAACCATATAGCTTACTAACTCCCATCTTTCCTGTCAACCATGCAGTTCATTACTCCTGCTCTGCCCCTGCCTCTTACAATTAACAATTTGAATTATTTTTTTCTTAGCTTTGCGGCGCATTAAACGCCATTTGCAACGGTATCAATGAATATGAAAAAATTCCAGACTTTACTTTACTATTGCTATAGTTACATAGCAGACGCAGAACAATTTGCTGTCCAGCATCTTGCCTTCTGTAAATCCTTAAACCTTGTAGGCCGCATCATCGTGGCTGATGAAGGCCTTAACGGAACAGTTTCAGGTGCCAAAGAAGACTGCGAAGCCTATATGGCTGCCATCCATGCAGACGAACGCTTTGCAAAAACAGAATTCAAAATTGATGACGTAGAAGAACCTTCATTCATTAAAATGCACTGCCGCTATAAATCGGAAATTGTACATTCCGGATTAAGGGACCCCAACATCATCAATCCCAATGTACAGACCGGCAAACATTTAGAGCCTGCAGAATTTCAGAAGATGATCGGGCAGGAAGATGTGGTGATCCTTGATGTACGTTCCAACTATGAGCACAACCTGGGCAGGTTTAAAAATGCCGTTACCCTGGATATAGAGAACTTCAGGGATTTCCCGGAGAAGATCAATGAGCTTGCTAAATACAAAGACAAAAAGGTACTTACCTATTGTACTGGTGGTATAAAATGTGAAAAAGCCTCTGCCTTATTGCTGCACCATGGTTTTAATGATGTTTATCAGCTGCATGGCGGTATCATTAAATATGGTAAGGAAGCTGGTGGAGAAGATTTTGAAGGCAAATGTTATGTATTTGATAACCGGATCGCCGTTGATGTAAACACAGTAAATCCAACGGTTATATCTACCTGTTACAATTGCGGAAAGACTACGCCAAAAATGATCAACTGTGCCAATCCGGAGTGTAATGAACACATCACGCAATGTGACGACTGTGGCGAAACCCTACAGGGATGTTGTTCCATTGCCTGCACAACCAATCCGCGCAAACGGACATACGATGGCACCGGATATTATGTAAAGGTACCACAGCCCGTAGCTGTAAAATAAAACTAACCAACTATAAATGACCTGTATTAGGAAATGCTTTTTTCTGTATACGCTCTTTTTAATGTTCACCTTTAATGCCGCAGCGGATGACATCAAAAGCATCGGGGTTCCCTATGTTCAAAATTACCCGAAGTCAGTATACCTTTCCGGCAATCAAAACTGGTCGATAGCGAAAGACAAAAAAGGGGTCATGTATTTTGGCAATGCCCAGGGCCTGCTTACATATGATGGTAAGTACTGGCAGCAATATAAAATGCCAAACCGGCAAATTGTGCGGTCTGTAGCAACAGATGATCAGGGCATTATCTATACCGGAGGTTTTGGTGAGTTCGGGTACTGGTCTAATAAAAACCGGCGGCTAACGTATACCTCCCTAATTAATCTCATCCCAAAGCCGGGTACACTCAAAGATGAGATCTGGAAAATATATACCAGTAAAGACCGGGTAATCTTTCAATCTTTCTCTGCCATTTACATTTATGATCACAAAAAGATCAGCCTTGTTAAAGGAGAAAGTGCATTCCTTTTTCTGCACCAGGTGGGCAATAGATTTTATATTGAAACACTTGGCAAAGGCCTGTCTGAACTTTTGGGGAATAAACTGGTGCCCTTAAAAAATTCAGGAGCCATATCCCCTTCAGAAATACTATCCATTTTACCCTATAAGAACGGAAGTTTGCTCATTGGAACAAGTAAAAGCGGCCTCTTCATTTACAACGGACAGAGCTTTACGCCATTTAACACGCCTGCAAATGATTTTCTTAAAACATACCAGCTCAATAATGGCACCCGTGTGCTCAACAGGTACTATGCTTTTGGCAGCATCTTAAACGGGGTAATCATCATCGATGATGATGGGCGAATTGTGCAGCGGATCAACAAGTCGAGCGGCTTGCAGAACAATACGGTACTGAGTATCTATGCTGATGATGACCAGAACCTGTGGACTGGTCTCGACAATGGCATTGACCGTATAGAAATAAATTCCCCGCTCTATTTTTACTTCGACAAAAGCGGGCAGTTTGGAACCGTATATTCCAGCCTCATTTATAAAAACAACATTTACCTGGGTACAAACCAGGGGTTATTTTACAGCTCCTGGGCAAAAGGAAATGGAAATAACGCCTTCGGTTTTCAGCTAATTCCCGGCTCTCAGGGACAAGTGTGGGACCTGACCGAAATTGACGGGCAGTTACTTTGCGGACACAATGAGGGAACCTATCGGGTAAGCGGGAATACATTTGAGCGCATATCGACGGTAAAAGGCGGCTGGACCATTAAGAAGTTAAACTCCAATCCTGATTTCCTGATCCAGGGAACCTACACCGGATTGGTTCTTTACAAAAAGAATGCAGCCGGTCTCTGGACCTTTCACCATAAAATAGATGGCTTTTGGGAACCTTCAAGATACGTAGAACAAGATGAAAAGGGTAACATCTGGGTAAGCCATGCCTACAAGGGATTGTATAAGATCACTCTTAGTCCGGATTTAAAAAAGGCAAATACCGTTAAGGCCTATACGGAGAAGAACGGGCTTCCGGGCGACTATAACATCAACATATTTACCCTGGAAAACCGGTTGATCTTCTCTTCAGATCAGGGATTTTTATCCTATGATGAGATCAGCGACCGGTTTTCGAGTTACAAAACACTGAATGAAAAATCGGGCAGTTTTTCTACTTCAAATAAGATCATTGCAGCAGGTGCCCGAAAATACTGGTTCATCAACAACGGAAGAATGGGTCTTGCAGACCTGTCCATACCCGGAAAGATCCATATTGATTCCAACAGGTTCAGTATGCTGGATGGACGAATGGTGCAGTATTACGAAAATATCAGCCGCATCAGTGCCGGCATTTACCTGATCAGTGTTGATGATGGATTTGTGATCTATAATGCCATTAATGAACAAAATAAGTCCCAAAAGGTTAACCTTCCCAACGTACTCATCCGTAAAATTGAAGACGTTACAGATACATACAGCACCATTAGTGAGACAGGCAACAGCGGTTCTGAAATTGAAATACCTTTTAGCAGAAATAACATCCGCATCTCTTTTGCACTCCCCTATTACAGGCAGGCTAAGATCAGGTTCCAATATTACCTGGAAGGATATTCCAGGCAATGGTCAGACTGGAGCCCTGCATCACAAAAAGACTTTACCAATTTAAGCCGCGGCAGTTATGTATTTAAAGTACGGGCTAAGATCAATGAGGAACTGGTTAGTCAAATTACAGCATTTGAGTTTACCATATTACCCCCATTTTATGCGAGTAATTTCGCTTTTGTGATCTATTTCCTGCTGATCATTGCGCTATTGATTGCTTCCAAACGGCTGTATGAAAGGAGACTTGAAAAAGATCAGCAGGCCATTACAGATAAACTGCAGGAAGAAAAACAGGCATTTCTCAGTAAAGAAGCAGAAGCCACAGAAAAACAGATCATCAGGATCCAGACAGAAAAGCTGCAGGCAGAGCTGGCGGGTAAGAACAGGGAACTTGCAAACTCGGCCATGAGCCTGGTCTACAAAAATGAGCTCCTGCAGAAATTAAGTCAGGAGATGCTAAAACTAAAAGATTCCAGCGGGAAGCTTTTGGGAGAAGATCAATTGAGAAAGATCCAAAAGGTAATTGATGAAGGCATGAATGATGAACGGGACTGGAATCTTTTTGAGAGCAGTTTCAATGAGGCCCATGAAAGCTTCTTTAAAAAGTTAAAGACCAATCATCCCGACCTGGTACCGAATGACCTTAAGCTATGTGCTTACCTGCACATGAACATGAGCAGTAAAGAAATGGCTTCCCTGCTAAACATTTCGCTTAGGGGAGTAGAAATAAGACGGTACAGGCTCCGGAAAAAGTTAAACGTGCCGCATGATAAGAACCTTGTAGAGTTCTTAATGGTGCTGTAGCACTACATCATTACCTCTCATACCCCCAAAAACCAATACCACATTCCCCTTTTTACCCCCTGCATTTCTATGCCCTGCTTACCCGTCCTATGCAATAACAAAGGCGTTTTCTGAACCAATAACCATTTAGGTTTCCTTCTTTAAGCCAGTACACACTTCCCTATGTTGTATTAATGTAGAGGTACATTATTTGTTTTAGCCATTTAGTAGGCTGAGATTTACACCAACTAATATAAATAAACAGTATGAAACGAATCTTTACTAAATTTTCTGTTTTAACTTTCCTATGCTTTCTTTTAATCAATTCCGCATTCGCACAGAACATCACTGTTCGGGGTGTGGTTACGGACGATGATGACAAAACCTCTCTTCCAGGGGTGAGCATCCTGGTAAAAGGAACGCAAACAGGAACACAAACAGATGCCACAGGCAGCTATTCAATTAACGCACCAGCTAATGCTACACTGGTTTTTTCTTATATAGGCTACACTATAAAAGAAGTTGCAGTAAACAATCAAACCACCATTAATGTCGCCCTGGCGCCAAGCTCGCAAAGCCTGGAAGCAGTAGTTGTGGTCGGCTACGGAACACAGCGAAAGATCGATGTGACCGGTGCTGTTGCGAATGTAAAAGGAGAAGAGATCTCCAAACAAGCCTCTACAAATGCACTAAGCGCATTACAGGGGAAAGTAGCAGGCGTTCAGATCACCAATTCAGGATCACCAGGTTCATCACCACAGATCCGCATCCGTGGTGTCGGTTCTGTGTATGGCAGTGTAAACCCACTCTATGTAGTGGATGGTGTTTGGTATGATGACATCAGTTTCCTAAACCCAAATGATGTAGAAAGTATGTCTATCTTAAAAGATGCGTCTTCACAATCCATTTATGGCGTGCGCGCAGCAAATGGTGTGGTGCTGATCACTACCAAAAAAGGTAAAGGAAAAACAACCGTCAGCTATGATGGATATGTTGGCTACCAAAGAGCAACAAACCAGGTTGATATGGCCAATGGTACAGAATACGCCACACTGATCAACGAGCAGAACAGCGTTCAGCAAAAGCCGCTTTCTTTTTCAAATACTGCTCAATACGGTGAAGGCACCAACTGGCTGAATGTAATTTTAAGGGATGCTTTGCAAACCAATCACAACGTTACCGTTGGAGGCTCGGCAGAAAAATCCAGCTATAGCTTTTCTGCAGGTTATTTGAAACAGGAAGGGATCATTAAAACGAATGACTTTGAACGGTTTACCGGAAGGTTTACCGGAGATTTCACGCCTGTAGATTATATCAAATTGGGCTACAATGTAATCCTTCAATCGAACCAGTCGGCAGATCTGCCAGGTGGCATCGTTTACAAGGCCTATACCGCAGCCCCTGTTGTACCGCAATTCTATGCAGACGGAAGCTACGGCGATCCGAATGATTACCCGGTAGGATCACAGCCAAATAACCCAAGGGCACAACTCGACTTTTTTGACCAGAACTCTAAAAACTACCGCGTTACCGGTAATGTATTTGCTGAACTAAAGATCATCAAAGACCTAACCTTACGTACCAGCTTCGGTGGTGAATTTGGAAACGGAGAGGTAGTTGGCTATAACCCGGTCTATAAGGCCACACAGGTTCAGAGAAACGACAATAGCTTACTGAGCATTTCAAGAGCGGAGACCCGCAACTGGATCATTGAAAATACATTAACCTATAACAAGATCCTTGGTGATCACCGGTTTACCCTGCTTGCTGGTCAGACTGCACAGCGGTATAAATCATATGCCCTTACTGCTTCTGCCTATAATGTTCCGAACACCAGGGATGGCGACCGGTATTTAACATTAGGCACACCAAACGGACAGAATGCGCAGTTTCCAAGAAGCATTAACGATAGTGGCGACATGTCTACTGCAGCTTCTTATTTTGGAAGGGTAAACTACTCCTTTAAAAACCGGTATCTGTTAAATGCATCTTTGCGTGCAGATGGATCCTCTAAATTTACGGGAGATCAGCGATGGGGTTACTTCCCTTCAGTGGGTGCCGGATGGATCATCAGTGATGAAGATTTCATGAAAGACCAGAAGCTGTTCAACACCTTAAAATTCAGGGGTAGCTTTGGTATCGTCGGAAATTCAGGCGTACCTACCAACCTATCAACCATACTGGTAGATCAAAAAGGACAATTTACCGCCATTTATAACGGGCAGCCTGCACAAGGCGGAAGCATCACTTCTATTGTCCCTCCTGTTACCTACTGGGAAAAAGGACAGGGTATAGATTTGGCCGTCGAGGGTACCTCATTGAATAACCGGTTGAATTTTGAGCTGGACTTTTATGAGAAAAAGACCTTAAACGGTATTTTTGATATTCCGGTACTGGGTTCTATCGGTACTTCCGGAAGTTCCATCATTGGAAACCAGGCTTCCTTCCGCAACAGAGGGGTTGAATTAACCCTTGGCTGGAACGAAAAACTGGAGAATGGTTTCTCTTACGCACTAAATGGTAACTTCAGCATCAACAACAATACGGTATTGTCGACAGAGACCGGTGCAAACCCAATTTTTGCCGGTGGTAGTGCTGCTACCAGCGGATTGCTGAGCACACGTACCATTGTTGGACAGCCAATCGGGCAGTTCTTCGGCTTACTGGTTGATGGCATCTTCCAGAATACAGCAGAAATTGCCAATTCCGCACAAAGCGCCAGCGCCCGTCCGGGTGATTTCAAATATGCAGACATCAATGGTGACGGAATCATCAACCTGAAAGACCGGGTGTCTTTAGGCAATCCAAGCCCAAAATATACTTATGGCTTTAATACCTCATTCGCCTACAAAAACTTTGACCTGGCGGTAGACTTCCAGGGTGTTGCAGGTGTAAAAGTATACAATGCAAACAAAGGATTGAGATTTGGTGCGGAGAACTATTCAAAAGACTTCTTTGACAACCGCTGGCATGGAGAGGGTACTTCAAATTCCTACCCAAGTGCAGATATTGGCGGTGGACAAAATGCAAATCCAAACTCGTGGTACGTAGAAGATGGCAGCTACTTCAGGATCAGGAACATTCAGCTTGGGTATAATTTACCTGCCAGCTTAATGTCCAAATTAAAACTACAGCGGATCCGTGTATTTGCTGATGCACAAAATGCATTTAATTTCTTCAAATACACAGGCTTCTCGCCAGAGGTATCCGGAGGTAATCCTGTAAATGCGGGTATCGACAATAGCGTATATCCATTGTCTGCTACCTACCGTTTTGGTCTGAATGTAACTTTTTAATCCGCAGAATCATGAAATTTAATATAAAAAACAACTCCGTTTCTAAACGCCTTGCCTTCGCTGCATTAAGCGTACTGGTACTTTCGCAAGGATGTAAAAAGAGCTTTTTAGAAGTCGACCCCCAGGGGAAACCACAGGCTACAGAATTCTGGAAAAATCAGGAAGATGCATCTAAAGCTGTAAATGCGATGTATGCAAACCTACGCAGCTGGGAAAATACGGCATTTGCCCCAATTGCAATAGAGAGCATGGGATCTGATGAAGCAGAAAAAGGCAGTATTCCAAGTGATGCACCTTTCCACAATAACTTTGACAATTTTACAGCAACCTCCACAGAAGGACAATTGAAAGACTTCTGGAAAGGACAATATCAAAACATCAACCTGGCCAACCAGATCCTGGGCAATGTTCCAGGGATCAACATGGATGCCACTCTTAAAAGCAAATATCTTGCTGAGGCCAAATTTGTAAGGGCCTACTCTTACTTTAGGCTGGTAAGGGCATTTGGTGATGTCCCTTTGCGTTTAAGCCTGCCAAAAGATGCGAGCGAATACAATCTGCCGCGTACCCCTAAAGCACAGGTATGGGCAGCTATTGAAACTGATCTTTCAGAGGCCGCAGCAGTACTGCCTCCAACAAATGTAACGGCAGACATTGGCCGCATTACCAGGGGAGCGGCACTGGCCTTGCACGCCAAGGTATCGATGTACCAGCAAAAATGGGATCAGGTACTGGCACTTACCAATACCGTGATGGGTATGGGCTACAGCCTATTTCCAAGCTTTGAGGGTACGTTTAGAATTCCGAATGAAAACAACTCAGAGTCTGTATTCGAAATACAGGCCCAGCTGGTTCAGTCCATTGCCGATGCATCCAGCAGCCAGTACTCACAGGTTCAGGGTGTAGCTGGCGTTAACTGGGGCGGATGGGGTTTTAACATCCCAACACAAGCGCTTGTTGATGCGTTTGAGACCGATGACCCAAGAATGAATGCAACCATCATTTTCCGTGGAGAAACCACACCACAAGGCGATGTGATTCCAGCTACTGGTGCGAATCCGATGTACAACCAAAAATCATACGTGCCTTCCAGTTATTTCGTGAATGGATTTAACCAGGGTGCTGATCAGAATGTACGGGTAATCCGCTATGCAGAAGTCCTGCTGATGAATGCAGAGGCTGCCAATGAGCTGAATGATCCAGCAAAAGCCAAATTATCGTTAAATGCAGTCCGGTTACGCGCCAGACAAGGCAATCCGCTCATCCTGGCAGATGTAACGACAAGTGATAAAGTATTGCTTAGAACAGCCATCTGGCATGAAAGACAAGTAGAGCTGGCTATGGAATTTGACCGTTATTTTGATGTGATCCGTCAGGGACGTGCCTTAGCCATTTTCGGCCCTAAAGGCTGGAAAGCAAATAAGAATGAAGTATGGCCAATTCCTGCTGATGAGATTGATCTTAGTGCAGGAGTATTGACACAAAACCAAGGTTACAACTAAACCATCAACACCATGAAATTATTTAAAAACAACATAAGATTAACGCTGGGTAACCTGGCGTTAATCGCAACATGCTCTGTATTCTCCATCTTCGCTGGATGCCAGGAAGAGGCAAATGATTACGCCCCACAGCAGCCTGCTATCGATGGCTTCGTGTTTGCAGACGATGTAGCACCTGCTAATTTAGTGGCGCACTGGGATTTTGAGAATACCACCAAAGAGAAGAAAAGCGGAATGGAAGGCGTGGCTACAAACATCTCCTATGCCGAAGGAATTAAAGGAAATGCGTATAAAGGCAGCAGCAATGGATTTGTAACCTATGCAACTACGCCAGGCACCAACCTGAAAGACCTGAACAGCTTTACCACTACCTTATGGATCAAGACCGACCGGCATACCGGAGGTGCACAAGCTGTATTTATGCTGCCAAGAACAAGTGATTTTTGGGGCAACCTGTTCTTTACCATAGAAGGCAACAGCACTACAGATGACAAAATGCTGGTTAAAACACATTTTGGCGGTCAGTGGGCAGAATTTACAAATGACTTAAGGATCAATGGTATTTATGGAAAATGGACACATTTTGCCTTTTCGTACGATGCGGCAACCTCTAAATATACCATGTATGTAAACGGTACGGCATTAACGATCCCGGTAAGCATGTCTGACCGCAAGAACGGAACCGCTCCGCTTGGCAACATCACCATGACGGATGCATCCCGCTTTATCATTGGCGGTTTTCAGCAGCAGCTGGGTACCCCATGGGGTACTCCAGACTCCTGGATGCTCCCATATACCGGAATGCTGGATGAAATGCGTATTTACAATAAAGCCCTTGCCGCTACAGAAGTAGGTGCAATTTATAAACTGGAAGCAAAAGGCAGGTAGCCTTTTGCCCTAAACCCCATTCGTGATGATGATCCGTACCTATTGTTATGCTGCCTTTGCCGTCTTGCTGCTGCTGGTATCCTGTAAAAAAGATGAACAGGATACCGTAGTAGATCCGCCTGATCCAACTCCGGTATCATTCACTTTCACTGCATTAAAAGTAAATGAACTGAGTGCGGGTTTCAGTTACTATGGAATCATCCGCAATTCTGTATTCAAAATCTCCTTTTCTGAAGCAATCGATAAAACTACGATTGAAGGCTCAGAGGGCGGGATTACGCTGAAAGACAAGAACAATACGGCGGTGGCCCTGACTATTACGTATGCGGACGACAATAAAACCGTGATCATCACACCAAAAACACCATTACTGCCAGTAACCAAGTATTTTCTGGATGCAACAACACGGTTAAAATCGGCCAGAGGCGGCAGTCTGCTCAGCGGCATTACGGCGAATTTTGTTACCGAAGTAGATCCGGCTAATAAATTTCCGGAAATTTCTGATGAAGCCCTGCTTACGCTGGTACAGCAGCAAACCTTTAAATACTTCTGGGACTTCGGGCATCCGGTAAGCGGAATGGCCCGCGAAAGAAATACATCTGGAAATACGGTAACTACAGGCGGAACCGGATTTGGCCTGATGGCCATCATCACCGGCATCCACCGCAATTTCATCAGCAGGGCTGAAGGTTTGGCGAGGCTCCAAAAGATCATTGGCTTTCTAAAGACAGCGGATCGTTTTCATGGTGCCTATCCGCACTGGATAGACGGCAATACCGGAAAGGTCATTGCTTTCAGCACAAAGGATAACGGTGGTGATCTTGTAGAAACCTCTTTTCTGATGGAGGGACTACTTACCGTACGTCAGTATTTCAACGCTGCAGATGCTGCTGAATCTGCACTAAGAGCGGACATCAATGCACTATACGGTGCCGTAGAATGGGACTGGTACCGTAAAGACAACAGCAATACCTTATACTGGCACTGGAGCCCCAATTTTAATTGGGAAATGAATGTACCACTCCGGGGATGGAATGAAGCCCTGGTTACTTATGTTCTTGCCGCTTCGTCTACTACGCATTCCATACCTAAAGCAGTGTACGACAGCGGATGGGCCAATGGCGGTTCCATCAAAAACGGAAACAGTTATTACGGTGTACAGCTGCCCTTAGGGCCGGCAAGCGGAGGCCCCTTATTCTTTGCACACTATTCCTTTCTGGGCATCAACCCGATGGGCCTAACCGATGCCTATGCCAATTATGAAACTCAAAACAAGGCACACGCGTTGATCCATTATAATTACTCAAAAGCCAATCCTAAGAACTTTTTTGGCTATGGTGAAAATTGCTGGGGACTAACCGCCAGTGATGACATCAATGGTTACCTGGCGCATGAACCGGCGAATGACAATGGTGTCATCTCTCCTACTGCAGCCCTGGCTTCTTTTCCATATACCCCGGAAGAGTCCATGAAAGCACTGAAGTTCTTTTACTACAAGCTTGGTGACAAGATCTGGAATGAATACGGTTTTACCGATGCCTTCTCCTTACATGATACCTGGTTTGCCACCTCAACACTCGCAATAGATCAGGGACCTGTTATTGTGATGATCGAAAATCACCGCAGTGCATTGTTGTGGAACTTATTCATGAGCTGCCCTGAAGTAAAAACAGGAATGAAAAACCTTGGCTTTTCAAGTCCTAAATTATAATTTTAATAAATGACCATTGATATGAACCCGCAGCACTTCTCTTCTTTCCGAACGCAAATCTCTTTTCTTATTCTATTCCTTTTTAGTATGGGTGCATCTGCACAGAAAAAAGAAGCGGTTAAGATCCAGATCAAACCAGAACTAAAGATTCAGAAAGACCTGAGTGATGAGCAGCTGCTGGACCTGGTACAAAAGCAAACCTTCCGTTATTTCTGGGATTTTGCCCATCCGGTAAGCGGACTGGCCAGGGAAAGAAGCAATGTGGCCTTTGATTATGGGAATGAAGTGGTTACCACGGGCGGCACAGGCTTTGGCGTTATGGCTACCATTGTGGCTACAGAACGTAAATGGATTACGAGAGACAGTGCGTCCCGGTTTTTATTGAAAATGGTAAAATTCCTGTCCAAAGCAGATGCCTATCATGGTGTATTTCCGCATTGGTTAAACGGTGCTACCGGAAAAACCATTGCATTTAGCCGTAAAGATGATGGAGCGGACCTGGTAGAGTCGTCCTATCTTTTTCAGGGCCTGCTTACCGTTCGCCAATATTACAATGCCGATAACCCGGTTGAGAATGAGTTGAGAAACCGCATCAGCTGGCTTTGGGACGAGATTGAATGGGACTGGTTTACCCGGGGCGGCGAAGAGGTTCTTTACTGGCATTGGAGTCCGAATAATGGATGGGCAATGAACTTTCCCTTACGGGGCTACAATGAATGTCTGATCACTTATGTGCTGGCGGCATCTGCAAAACGTTATCCTGTACCAGCGTCGGTATATCACCGCGGCTGGGCACAAAGTAATTTCTTCCTCAACGGAAAAACCTTTTACGATCATAAACTCCCATTAGGCTTTAACTATGGAGGACCACTATTCTTTGCTCATTATTCGTTTCTGGGGCTTGATCCCCGCGGCCTTAAAGATCAATATGCCGATTACTGGGAACAGAATAAAAACCACACGCTGATCAACCGCGCCTATGTGCTGGAAAATCCTAAAAAATTTAAAGGATACGGGGCCAGTAGCTGGGGCCTAACGGCCAGCGACAGCTGGCAGGGCTATGCTGCCCATTCACCCTCAGAAGATCTGGGCGTGATTACACCAACAGCAGCCCTTTCATCATTCCCGTATACACCTGAATATTCGATGCAGGCACTGAAACATTTTTATTTCGACCTTGGCGATAAGATCTGGTCCGAGTATGGCTTTACCGATGCCTTTAGTGAAGAACACAATTGGTATGCAAAATCGCATTTGGCGATTGATCAGGGGCCTATTATCGTGATGATCGAAAACTACCGCAGCGGCTTGCTCTGGAAATTATTCATGAGTGATCCGGCCATCCAGAACGGATTACTAAAATTAGGTTTTAATACTTCTGCAATAAAATAGTATTTTGATGGCCTAATAAAAATAATCATGAAAAAGATCATTACCGCATTCGTTCTAGCCGTATTCGTTTCGCTGCAAACCACTGCACAAGACAAACCCTTTTGGAATGAGATCCAGAATTTTAAAAAGCAGGACAGCCTGTCCAGGCTTAAAAAGAACAGTATCGTTTTTATCGGCAGTTCTTCTTTCCGGATGTGGAATGATGCAGAGACCATCTTCAAAAAATACAACGTGATCAACCGCGGTTTTGGCGGCTCCGGCCTCAAAGATGCCAATGACTATATCAAAGAGCTGGTACTCGATTATAAACCGAAACAGGTTGTTATTTACAGCGGAGAAAATGACATTGCAAGTGGCGTAAGCGGAAAAGAAACTTTTGAACGCTTCAGTACTTTTTTCAACAACATCCGTACCCAGCTCCCAAAAACAAACATCGCTTACGTTTCCATGAAACTAAGCCCTTCGCGCATTCAGTTTGCCGAAGAACTTCTTAAAGCCAATGCGCTGATCGAAGAATATATAAAAACACAGAAAAACGCATCTTACATAGACATTACCAGCAAAATGCTGGACAGTGCAGGCAAATTGAGACCTGACTTATTTCTTAATGATATGCTTCACATGAACCCAAAAGGTTATGCCATCTGGCAGGAAGCCATCACACCTTACTTAATCAAATAAAAACACCATGAAACCAACCTGCTTATTTATCTTTTCGATCGTACTGAGCTGTACAGCTGCATTTGCACAACAGAAAAAAACTGTATCAGCGGCTGACCTTAAAATGAACACCTTCATTAGCGGACTGATGTCTAAAATGACACTTGATGAAAAGATAGGCCAGTTAAATTTACTGACGGGCGGCGAGGCCACTACCGGATCTGTAGTAAGCAGCGACGTGGAAAGTAAAATAAAAAAAGGTCAGGTTGGTGGAATGTTTAGTTTTACTACTCCGCAAAAGATCCGCAAGGCACAGGAAATTGCCGTTCAGCAAAGCCGGTTAAAGATCCCTATTATTTTTGGGCAGGATGTGATCCATGGTTACAAAACCACTTTCCCCATTCCATTGGCACTATCCTGCAGCTGGGATTTGGCATTAATAGAGAAAACTGCGCGGATAGCCGCTGTTGAAGCGAGTGCTGACGGGTTAAACTGGACCTTCTCTCCGATGGTTGACATTTCCAGGGACCCGCGCTGGGGAAGGATCTCTGAAGGATCAGGAGAAGATCCCTACCTGGGTTCTAAAATAGCACGCGCCATGGTAAAGGGATACCAGGGTGACGACCTTTCGAGATACAATACCATCATGGCCTGTGTAAAACACTTTGCGCTTTATGGAGCTGCAGAGGCCGGAAGGGATTACAATACAACAGACATGAGTTTGGACAGGATGTACAATGACTACCTCCCGCCCTATAAAGCAGCAATAGACGCAGGAGCAGGAAGCATCATGACTTCTTTTAACGATATTAATGGTGTACCGGCAACGGCCAACAAATGGCTGATGACAGATCTGTTACGCAAGCAGTGGGGCTTTAAAGGTTTTGTAGTTACCGATTACACGGCCGTAAATGAACTGATGGACCATGGCCTTGGTAATCTGCAAACGGTATCTGCACTTTCATTAAATGCAGGTGTGGATATGGATATGGTTGGCGAAGGATTTTTAACCACCCTAAAGAAATCCGTACAGGAAGGTAAGGTAAAGGCTGCACAGATAGACATTTCGTGCCGTCTGGTACTGGAAGCAAAATATAAACTGGGCTTATTTGCCGATCCGTTCCGCTATTGCGATGAGGAACGTGCAAAGACCGAGATCTTAAAACCGGAGCATCTGCAGTATGCCCGTCTGGCAGCAGGACAATCCTTTGTCTTATTAAAAAATGACAACCAGACCCTTCCGCTTAGAAAAACAGGAACAGTTGCCGTAATCGGTCCATTGGCAAACACAGGTACAAACATGCCGGGAACCTGGAGTGTAAACAGTGATCTTGCCAGTACTGCATCCTTAATTGACGGGATGAAAGCAACTTTGGGATCATCCGTTAAGATCCTGCACAGTGTGGGTGCCAACCTGGTTGCTGATGAGGCTTACCAGAAAAGGGCCACCATGTTTGGCCGTGATATCCCGAGGGACAACCGCCCTGAAGAAGAGATCATCAAAGAAGCGGTGGAAGTGGCTAAAAAGTCGGACGTGGTGGTTGCCGCGCTTGGCGAAGCCTCTGAAATGACCGGAGAAGCTTCCAGCCGTACCAATCTCGAAATACCAGATGTTCAAAAACGTTTGCTGCAGGCACTGCTTAAAACAGGAAAACCTGTTGTACTCGTATTGTTTACCGGTCGTCCGCTGGCCATAAAGTGGGAAGATGAAAATGTACCCGCCATCCTGAACGTTTGGTTTGGTGGTACAGAAGCCGCTGCTGCCATTACCGATGTCTTGTTTGGTGATGTAAATCCATCCGGAAAGCTAACCGCAACATTCCCTCAAAACGTAGGACAGGTGCCCTTGTATTACAGCCACAAAAATACAGGCCGCCCGTTACAAAACGGCCAGTGGTTTAGCAAGTTCAGATCCAATTACCTGGATGTAAGCAACGACCCTTTATATCCGTTTGGATATGGCCTCAGCTATACTTCTTTTGCCTATAGCCCCATTAAACTAAGCAATGAAAGCTTTAAAATGGGTGGTTCCATTACGGTAAGTGTTGCCGTAACCAATACAGGTCTAAGAGAAGGAAAAGAAGTGGTGCAGCTATATACTCAGGATCTGGTTGGCAGTTCCACCCGTCCGGTAAAAGAACTCAAGAACTTTCAGAAGATCAGCCTGTTTCCTGGCGAGACTAAAACCGTAACATTTACGATCAGCGCGGATGATTTAAAGTTCTACAATTCAAGCCTGAAATATGCCGCAGAGCCGGGCGACTTTAAAGTCTTTATCGGAACCAATTCCAGAGACGTTAAGGAAGCTAAATTTAAGCTCACACTTTAAGTTGCATTGTGCTTTAATTGTATTGTACTTTAATTGTATGGTGTTTTTAGTTGCATTGTGCTTTAATGGCATTGTACTTTAATTGTATGTTCTTCAAATCTCAAATGTTCTAAACGTTTATTATTCGGTATAACCAGAATTCAGGAATGTTGAAATATGGCAGCGATACAGGGCTCAAATCGCTCTTATCATTTTCAAATTCAGGAATATTTAATATCCTGAAATAAGTTCTGATGAGAACTGGCTCGGAAAAAGGAATTCAGGATAAATAACCATGGCGGATGAAGTTTGGTAAAAGATCAAAGAATTAACTAGATTAGTACAATGAAAACATTGAAATTAATTGCCTCAATCACATTTCTGTTTTACGGAATAGTTGTAAATGCACAAGATTTAAAGAAATATGACAGCGGGAATTACATTAATGGTAAAGACAGCATCTACTACCGGATCTTATTTCCGGAGAATTTTGATGCAAAGCAACAATATCCGATCCTTTTCTTCTTGCATGGCCGCGGGGAAAGCGGCACTGACAACCAGAAGCAACTTAACAACGGTGGTAAGTTATTCTTAGATCCGGCATTCCGCAAAAAGTTCCCAGCCATTGTGGTGTTCCCGCAATGCAGCAATCAAAGCTACTGGGCAAATGTGCAGATCAATACGCAGGGTGGTAAACGTGAGTTTAACTTCGTAAAGGGAGGTAAGCCAACGCCGCCGATGCATGCGGTATTGGGAATGATCGACAATTTTCTGGACAAGCCATTTATAGATAAAAAAAGGGTATATGTTGGCGGACTATCTATGGGAGGCATGGGAACTTATGAACTGTTAAGGCGTAAGCCTAAAACCTTTGCCGCTGCATTTGCCATCTGCGGAGGCGATCACATTGCCAATGTTCAGAAGTACAAGAAGGTGCCTTTATGGATTTTTCACGGAGAAAAAGATGATGTAGTGCCAGTCGTATTTTCAACAAAGATTGCCGATCAGCTTAAGGTATTGGGCAAAACGCCAAAGATTACGCTGTATCCAAATGCCAACCACAATAGCTGGGACTCTGCGTTTGCAGAGCCCGAACTAATGCCCTGGTTATTTGCACAGCACAACTAAAAATTAGTCGGCCATATTGTGATAAACGGCCTGAACATCATCGTCCTCTTCCAGTTTATCAATAAGTTTAAACACATCAACAGCCTGTTCTTCTGTGATTGGGGTAGTAGACAAGGAGATGCGCTCCAGCTTAGCACTTTTCATTTCAACACCCAGATCTTCCAGTGCTTTCTGCATTTTTCCAAAGTCTTCAAACGCAGTCTGTACAACCGCAATGTCATTACCTTCTTCGTCTGCTTCCAGATACAATTCTTCAAGTCCGGCGTCGATCAGTTCAAATTCCAGTTCTTCCAGGTCTTTCTCAGCCGGCAGGAACCTAAAAATAGATTTGCGGTTAAATATAAAATCAAGGGACCCGGTTTTGCCCAATGTTCCACCCGTTTTATTAAAATAGCTGCGTACATTGGCAACGGTTCTGTTGGTATTGTCAGTAGCAGTCTCAATCAGGATGGCCACACCATGCTGGGCGTATCCTTCATAAACGTGCTCTTCATATCCGTTCTCATCTTTGTTAGACGCTCTTTTAATGGCCGCATCTACGCGGTCCTTCGGCATATTTACGGCCTTGGAGTTTTGTATTGCGGTACGTAAACGGGAGTTGGTATCGGGATTCGGTCCATTGTCCTTCACCGCCATTACAATCTCCTTCCCTATCCGGGTAAATTGTACGGCCATTTTGGCCCAACGTTTAAATTTTCTTTCTTTTCGGAACTCAAATGCTCTTCCCATAAGGATATAATTTATAACACTTATTTATTTTGTAAATTCTTCAACATATCGTCAGTCATCTTCGCAAGATCAAACTCAGGTTTCCATCCCCAGTCCTTAACGGCATAACTATCGTCAATAGATCTTGGCCAGCTGTTGGCTATGGCCTGGCGCGGATCATTTTCTGTGTAAGTTAATTTAAATTCCGGAATATATTTACGGATCTCAGCGGCCAGGATCTCCGGGGTAAAGCTTACACCGGTAAAGTTATAGCTGGAACGGATAGAGATCTTACTGGCTTCAGCATCCATCAGTTCAATGGTTCCGCGAATGGCATCGTCCATATACATCATTGGCAATTCTGTAGCTGCATTTAAAAATGAAGCATAGCTGCCTGATTTTAAGGCTTCATGGAAAATGTGTATCGCATAATCCGTTGTTCCACCACCAGGGGCAGCTTTCCAGCTAATCAATCCCGGATAACGGATACTTCTAACATCCAATCCAAATTTCTGATTGTAGTACTCACACCAGCGTTCACCGGCAAGCTTACTGATTCCATAGACCGTATTCGGATCCATCACACAAAACTGAGGTGTATGGTCTTTCGGAGAATTTGGACCGAAAACGGCAATAGAGCTTGGCCAGTATACCTTTGCCGTTTTATAAGTAATAGCAAGATCAAGAATGTTCAGCAATCCGTTCATGTTCAGATCCCAGGCAAGTTTCGGGTTCTGCTCACCTGTTGCCGATAATAAAGCGGCAAGTAAATAAACCTGTGTTGGTTTATACTTCTGAAAGATAGCGTTTAAGATGTCTTTTTCAAGAACATTTACAAATTCAAAAGGGCCAGAGTTTTTGATATCATAATCAGGTCTGCGGATATCACAAGCGACAACATTGTCTTCGCCATAAGTTTTTCGTAAAGCTGTTACCAGTTCTGTGCCGATCTGACCATTTGAACCTAATACTATTATTTTTTCAGTCATGTATTTTTTGAATTTGCGCAAAGTTAAAAAAATGAAACAAACCTGTTAAAAAAGTTTTCAGCTATTGAGATCAAAAAAACACAGACTATATTATAGAAAAATACAGACCAATTATAAAAAAACCGGCAATGTGGGGCATTGCCGGTAAAACTTTAAAGTACACTAAAATCTATAGTGGCATTAGTATGTCCAATAAACCAGATCATTCATGAACAATAATTAAAGTTATGAAAAAAATTGTTTAATCCCGCGTTACCTGCTGCAAGTTGATGAATCTATTGATCAAAATTTAAATCCATCCCTAAAGACATAAAAAGGCCAGGACCGGATCACATGCCTCTGAGCAGGATGTGTTTAAAACCGGCCCGGATCCAGGCACTACCCAAAGTATGGATTATTAAAAAAAGCATAGATTATTTGAAAAAAGAACGTCTTTAGCCAGCAAACCCTCTGCTAAAGTGCCCCTGATTGTATTAGAACAGCACAAAGTAACAAAAGCATTATACTTTTACATTAATTGTGTAATCCAGACACTAACTATATATTTTTTCTTATTATTACAAATATCAAATATTAAACACACTTAGGACATTCCTAAAGAACCAAAACAGCCTAATATGGACAGAAGAGCAGCAGTGAAGAATATGGCCTTTTTAATGGGAGGCGCATTATCTGCAACTACGATCGGAGTATTCCTCGATAGTTGCAATTCACCATCTACACCAGCCAGCGGTAGCTTATTCACAGAAAATCAGCTTTTACTGATTACCGGGGTTGCAGACCTGATTATCCCAACTACAAGTACCCCTGGAGCAAAAGCCGCAGGAGTAGGACCTTTTATCGCGTTAATGATCAAAGATTGTTATCCTGCAGATGCACAAAAAGCCTTTGTAAAGGGATTGGAAGATCTGGAAAAGCAATCAAAGGATAAATTCAGCAAAGCTTTTCTTGAACTTTCCCCTGATCAGCACAAGCAGATCATGGATGAACTGCGGGAAAAAACCCTCGCTGATCTAAAAGTAGAGAATGATGACCTGGAACGCAAACGTGTAGAGCAGGAAAACGACATCAGCAAGAAATCTGAAAAAGACGGCCTTGCCAATTCCATGTCTCCAAAAGCACCGAAACAAACCCTTCCAAGGTTCTTTCCGATCATACGGGACTTAACCATCCTGGGGTACTTTACCTCAGAAATCGGTGCCACAAAAGCCATGGCTTTTGTGGAGATCCCAGGCCGTTACGACGGTTGCACAGACTTGAAACCAGGTCAAAAAGTTTGGTCATAAACCTTCTATTCAATTAAAATGAGCAATTTAAATACGAAAGCGGTAGCTAATAATACCTACGATGCTATTGTTGTAGGATCAGGAATAAGCGGCGGATGGGCTGCAAAAGAATTAACAGAAAAAGGACTCAAAGTTTTATTGCTTGAAAGAGGAAGAAACATTGAACATTTAAAAGATTATACCACGGCCATGAAAAAGCCATGGGAGTTTGAACACAGGGGCAAAATCACGGAAGCCCAGAAAGCAACCCACCCCGTTCAAATCAGGGACTATCCGTATACTGAATTTAACGAAAGCTTTTGGGTAGACGATAAAGAGTGCCCATATACCGAGGTAAAGCGTTTTGACTGGTACCGGGGTTTTCATGTAGGTGGTAAGTCACTCATGTGGGGCCGCCAGAGTTACCGGTTCAGCGACCTTAATTTTGAAGACAATGCAAAAGATGGCCATGGTGTAGACTGGCCAATTCGTTATAAGGACCTTTCAGCATGGTACGATTACGTAGAGAAGTTTGCCGGGATTAGCGGTCAGGCTGAAAACTGGCCGGCATTGCCAGACGGACAGTTCTTACCACCCATGGATATGAACTGTGTAGAGAAAGATGTTAAAAAGCGCATTGAGGATAAATGGAAAAAGGAACGGATCATGACCATTGGCCGCGTAGCCAATCTAACCGTTCCCCATGGTGGCAGGGGCCAGTGCCAATACCGGAACCTCTGCAGCAGAGGCTGTCCTTTTGGCGCCTATTTCAGTACGCAATCATCTACCCTTCCCGCTGCCGTGGCTACAGGAAACTTAACCCTTCGTCCGTATTCACTGGTTAATACGATCATTTATGATAAAGAGACCCAAAAAGCAAAAGGTGTAGTGGTGATTGATTCGGAGACTAAGGAAAGTATCGAGTACTATGCAAAGATCGTATTCGTAAACGGATCTACATTGGGTTCTACCTTCCTGTTGTTAAACTCTACATCGGAAGAATTTCCTGATGGATTGGGTAATGGAAGCGGTGAGCTGGGTCATAACCTGATGGACCACCATTTCCGTTGCGGTGCATCCGGAAGAGCAGAAGGTTTTGATGATAAATACACTTATGGTAAACGGGCCAATGGAATTTATGTTCCGAGGTACCAGAATATGGGCAACGATAAAAAACGTGATTATGTAAGGGGTTTCGGCTACCAGGGTGGTGCTAGTCGCGGTAACTGGCATTCTGAAGTTGCCGAGCTTGCTTTTGGCGGCGACTTTAAAGATCTGATGACTGTACCCGGCGCATGGACGATGGGTCTTGGAGGTTTCGGAGAATCCCTGCCATACCATGAAAACCGTGTCTATATTGATAAATCAAAGAAAGACAAATGGGGACAACCTGTACTGGCCATTGATTGTGAGTTTAAGGACAATGAACGGAAAATGCGTATAGATATGATGGATGATGCAGCAGAAATGCTGGAAGCATCAGGCATCAAAGATGTTAAAACGTACGATAACGGATCTATTCCGGGTATGGCAATCCATGAAATGGGAACTGCCCGTATGGGACTGGACCCTAAAACATCTGTACTGAACAAATGGAACCAGATGCATGAAGTTAAGAACGTTTTTGTTACAGACGGTTCCTGCATGACTTCTGCAGCCTGTCAAAATCCATCATTAACCTATATGGCTTTAACAGCCAGGGCATGTGACTTCGCTGTAAAGGAATTAAAAGCAGGTAATCTTTAGATCCAAAAAACTATAATGAGCTTATTAACTAAAAAACAATAGTTGATAAGCTCATTATAGTTTTATACATTTAAAACCTCGAAGGTTTTATGATATATAAAACCACGGAAATAAACGATTAACACACAAATAACAACAGACATCATGAGGATGCGGCAGTATTTTCTGCAGATCATGATGGGATTAAAAAATTTAAAGAATGACCAGAAAGATTAGAATGGGTATGATTGGTGGCGGTAAAGATGCATTTATCGGAGCCGTTCACCGGATTGCAGCAAATATCGACGGACAAGTAGAATTCTGCTGCGGTGCACTTAGCGTAAATCCTGAAGTAGCCAGGGAATCAGGCAAAATGCTGTTCCTTCCTGAAGACAGGACCTACGAAAATTATGAAGACATGATCCGTAAGGAAAGTGAATTGCCTGCTGATCAGCGCATCGACTTTATAACCATTGTTACCCCTAACTTTGCACACTTTGCCCCGGCAATGATGGCCCTTGATCATGGCTTTAACGTGGTCATAGAAAAACCAATCGCCTTGTCTCTTGATGAAGCCAAACAATTACAGCAAAAGGTAGAAGAAACCGGCCTGATCTTATGCTTAACACATACCTACTCCGGCTATCCGATGGTAAAACAAGCCAGGGAGATGGTCAAAGAAGGAAAATTCGGCGCCATTAGAAAGGTAATTGTCGAGTATCCGCAGGGATGGTTGAGCACCCTTACCGAGCGGGAAGGAAATGCTGGTGCTGCATGGCGCACAGATCCATCAAAAAGTGGCAAAAGCGGCTGCATGGGCGATATCGGTACACATGCTGCACAGCTGGCAGAGTACATATCCGGATTAAAGATCACTAAACTTTGTGCCGACCTGAATATTGTGGTTCCGGGAAGAGGATTGGATGACGACGGAAACGTGTTGCTGAAATTCGATAACGGTTCAAACGGTGTATTGATCGCCTCGCAGATTGCCGCAGGTGAAGAGAATGCCTTAAAAATTAAAATATACGGAGAAAAAGGCGGCTTGGAATGGCACCAGATGGAGCCAAATACCTTGCTGGTTAAATGGCTAGATGCCCCTGCACAGGTTTACCGTGCCGGACAGGCTTACCTATCCGACCTGGCAAAGCACAACACCCGTGTACCGGGAGGCCATCCGGAAGGATACCTTGAAGCATTTGCAAACATCTACCGTAACTTTACCTCCACAGTATCTGCTAAAATTGAAGGTACCACCCCTACCGAAGCCATGCTTGATTTTCCAAGAGTGGAAGATGGTGTTCGTGGAATGGCTTTTATTGAAAACGTAGTGGCTTCAAGCCAGTCGGATCAGAAATGGTTTGATTTTAACCTATAATCAGCATGACAACAATTAAAGGACCCGCAGTTTTTTTAGCCCAATTTATTGGAGACGAAGCCCCGTTTAATTCACTGGATGCCATTTGCGAATGGGCTGCAGGCCTGGGTTTCAAAGGAATCCAGATGCCTACATTAGACAACAGGTTCATTGACCTGCAAAAGGCTGCTGAAAGCAAGACCTATGCCGATGAGCTAACCGGAAAAGTGAGATCTTACGGATTAGAGATCACTGAATTGTCTACCCACTTACAAGGCCAGCTGGTTGCCGTTAACCCGGCATATGACCTGGCTTTTGACGCTTTTGCCCCGGATCAGTACAAGAACAATCCAAAGGCAAGAACAGAATGGGCCGTTCAGCAATTGAAATATGCCGCTAAGGCATCCCAGAACCTGGGCTTAAATGCACACGCTACATTTAGCGGATCATTATTATGGCACATGTTCCATCCCTGGCCGCAGCGTCCGGAGGGACTGGTAGACGCAGGCTTTACGGAACTTGCTAAACGGTGGATGCCGATATTGAATGAATTTGATGCCTGCGGCGTAGACGTTTGTTATGAGATCCATCCCGGCGAAGACCTGTTTGACGGCATCACTTATGAGATGTTCCTTGAAAAAGTGAACAACCATCCGCGTGCATGCTTATTATATGATCCATCACATTTTGTATTGCAGCAACTGGATTACATCCAGTATATTGATTTTTACCACGAACGCATCAAAGCCTTCCATGTTAAAGATTCAGAGTTTAACCCAACCGGCAGGCAGGGAACCTTTGGTGGTTACCAGAGCTGGGCAAACCGTGCCGGCAGATACCGTTCTCCGGGTGATGGCCAGGTAGATTTTAAGACCATTTTCAGCAAGCTTGCCCAATACGATTTTCAGGGATGGGCAGTAATGGAATGGGAATGCTGCATTAAGGATGCACAGGTTGGTGCCCGTGAAGGTGCAGAATTTATCAAAAAGAACATCATTGAAGTAACCTCAAAGGCATTTGATGACTTTGCCGCTTCTGGCGGAGATGACGACTTTAACAATAAGATCTTAGGATTATAATTAGAACCAGCAATATAACATACCGCTTAAAAAACAAACAATCACCTAACCACAAATTAAGCCATGGAAGAACTAAAAAAAGATCAGGATCCGACCTCAAGACGTAGTTTTTTAAAGACCACTGCCATTGCAGCCACTGCATTTATGATCGTTCCCCGGCATGTGCTGGGTGGTAAAGGATTTTTAGCCCCGAGTGACCGTCTGATCGTTGCCGGAATTGGCGCCGGCGGAAAAGGCCAGTCCGACATTAAGGCTTTTGCCGACTCCGGAAAAGCAGACATTGCCTATCTGTGCGATGTTCATGATTCCAGGGCAGCTGCCAGTGTAAAGGCATTCCCTAAAGCTAAATATTACAGGGACTGGCGTGAATTATTTGATAAAGAATCAAAGAATTTCGATGCGGTTTCCATTTCTACCCCGGATCATAACCATGCGGTACAGACCCTTGCGGCCATGCAGCTTGGCAAACACGTATACGTACAAAAGCCATTAACCCACGATATTTATGAAGCAAGGGCTTTAACAGCTGCTGCGAAAAAGTACAAGGTGGTTACCCAAATGGGAAACCAGGGTGCATCGAATGATGGGCCAAGACAGATGAAAGAATGGTACGATGCCGGATTGATTGGTGATGTACATACCGTTTATGCATGGACAGACCGTCCGGTATGGCCTCAGGGTATTCCATGGTCTGCCAATAAGGCCCAGGTTCCTGCTGATCTGGATTGGGACCTGTGGCTGGGTACTGCTCCATATAAGGACTATGTAAACAAACTGGTTCCATTTAACTGGCGCGGATGGTGGGATTATGGTACCGGCGCACTTGGCGATATGGGCTGTCACCTATTGGAGGCTCCGTTTAGTGTATTAAACTTAAAATATGCGTCAGAAGTACAGGCCAGCGTTGGCTCTGTCTATGTTGACGAATTTAAAAGAGGATACTTTCCGGACAGCTGTCCGCCATCAAGCCATGTAACCCTAAAATTCCCTAAAACCAATAAGACCAAGGGAGATGTAATCGTACACTGGATGGACGGTGGTATACAACCGGAGCGTCCGGAAGAGCTGGCTGCGAATGAAACCTTTGGCGACGGCGGAAACGGAACGCTGTTTATCGGCACCAAAGGTAAAATGATGGCCAGCACCTACAGTGCAAATCCCCGCTTATTGCCATTGAGCAAAAATAAAGACATCAAAGTACCTGAAAAATTTGCACGTGTACCGAAGGGTGCGGACGGACATTACAAACAATGGGTAGAAGCTGCAATTGCCGGTTACGGTAAACATGAGGTAAGCTCACCGTTTGAAATTGCAGGCCCGTTAACTGAAGCCCTTTTAATGGCCAACCTGGCCATCAGAGGTGTGGATGTACAGCGCAAGGCTGCAGATGGTAAGATCAGTTACCCTGGACGTAACCTGAAGTTACTATGGGATAATGACGCCATGAAAGTTACCAACCTTGATGAAGTAAACCAGTTCGTAAAACGTGAATACCGTAAAGGGTGGACATTAGGCGTATAACCTTAAAACAACACACATTAACACATAAACATGAAACAATACCTTTTCGCTGCGCTGATCGTAACCACAATTATGAGCTGCAGCAGCACAAAAAACCAGTCGGGCACTACTAAAGGCTTTACGAAATTATCTGACGGAAAAACAACAACCGGCTGGCACACTTACGGCAAAACTACTGCCGGTAATAAATGGAAAGTAGAAGATGGTGCCTTTCACCTGGACCCTACAGTAACCGGAGACGGCGGAGGCGACCTGGTAACGGATAAGGAATATACCAATTTTCATTTTAAGGCAGACTGGAAAGCATCTGCAAAGGCAAATAGCGGGATTATTTTCCTGGTACATGAAGATAAAGCTAAATATGGTGCAACATACAGCACTGGTTTAGAAATGCAGGTAATTGACAATGACGGGCACCCGGATGCTAAGTTCACCAAGCACAGAGCAGGTGATCTTTATGACATCATTAAAAGCAGTTCTGAAGTTGCAAAACCACTGGGCGAATGGAATACCGCAGAGATCATCGTAAAAAACGGCAACCTTGAATTGAAGCTAAACGGCGTTAGTATTGTAACCACCACCCTTTGGGATGAGAACTGGAAAAGCCTTTTAAACCAAAGCAAGTTTGCGAAATGGAATGGCTTTGCTACCTATAAAACTGGAAAGATTGCATTACAGGACCATGGCGATGAGGTTTGGTTCCGTAACATTATGATTAAAGAATTGTAATTATTAACTTTAAAATAAACCAACCAAATATGAATATAAATAACCGCATTAAACTCTCTGTCATGATGTTCCTGGAATTTTTTATCTGGGGATCATGGTTTGTAACACTGGGAACATTCCTGGATAAAAATCTTTCCGCAACAGGCTCTCAGTCTGCCGCCGTATTTTCCACCCAATCCTGGGGAGCAATCATTGCCCCTTTCATTATTGGTTTAATTGCAGACCGTTTCTTTAATGCAGAAAAGATCCTGGGTGTGCTGCACCTGATCGGTGCGCTTTTAATGTACCAAATGTATACCGCTACAGACGTATCTGTATTTTACCCATACGTGCTGGGCTATATGATTGTATTTATGCCAACACTTGCCCTGGTCAACTCGGTATCCTTTAACCAGATGAAAGATCCTGAAAAGGAATTCGCCAACATCCGGATCTTTGGAACAATCGGATGGATCGCTGCCGGCTTATTGATCAGTTATGTATTTATCTGGGATTCTCCGGAAGCGTTGTCATCAGGACTATTGAAAAACACGTTCTTAATGGGCGGTGCTGTTTCATTGGCTTTGGGCTTATTCAGTTTTACACTTCCTAAAACCCCGCCAAAAGGGGCAACAGGTGAAAAAGTTAAAATTGGTGAGATCCTGGGTCTGGATGCCTTAAAATTATTGAAGGACAAAAACTTTGCGGTATTCTTTGTATCAGCGATCCTGATCTGTATCCCGCTTGCTTTTTATTACCAAAACGCGCACCCTTTCCTATCCAGCATTGGTGTAGAAGAACCGACAGGTAAAATGGCCATCGGACAGGTATCTGAAGCATTGTTCCTGTTACTGATCCCGTTCTTCTTTAAGAAATACGGCTTCAAAAAAACCATCCTCGTGGGTATGCTTGCCTGGTCGGTAAGATACCTGCTGTTTGCATATGGCAACGCAGGTGAATTGAGCTTCATGATCATTATTGGTATCGCTTTACACGGGATCTGCTATGACTTCTTCTTTGTATCCGGACAAATTTATACCAACAGCAAAGCTGGTGATAAGTATAAGAGTGCGGCACAGGGCCTGATCACACTGGCTACCTATGGTGTGGGTATGCTAATTGGTTTTGAAGTTGCAGGATGGATTACAGATACCTATAAAACGGCAGACGGTGCCATAGACTGGAAAATGACCTGGATAATTCCTGCCTGCATTGCAGCAGTAGTATTCCTGATCTTTACCGTATTCTTTACAGACAAAAAAACTGAACAAGTAGATCCGGCATAACCATGGAAAAAGGACAAAGCAGAAGAACTGCACTGAAAAATATCGTTACCGGAACTGCCGCTTTAGGCGTTTCGGCAACCTTACCAGCCTTTGCATTATCAGATTATAAATCTGATGCATTGAAAGGCAACATCAACCATTCGGTTTGCCGCTGGTGTTTTGGAGGAGTAGACCTGGATACCCTGTGTATCGAGGCCAAGAAGATCGGGATCAAGGCGATTGACCTTGTTGGGCCTAACGACTGGCCTACTTTAAAAAAACATGGACTGGATTCTTCGCTTTGTAATGGCGCCGAGATCAATCTGGAAGATGGATGGAACGATACGAAGTTTCATGCCACGTTAATCAAGAACTACTCAGAGATGATCCCTAAAGTTGCAGCAGCAGGCTATAAGCAACTGATCTGCTTTAGCGGCAGTAAGCGTGGTAAAGACAATGAAACCGGCTGGAACAACTGTGTGGAAGGTTTGAAGCAAGTATTACCCATTGCAGAAAAACACAACGTAGTGCTGGTAATGGAGCTTTTAAACAGCAAAGTTAACCACAGGGATTACCAGTGCGACAATACCCCATGGGGCGTAGAATTGTGCAAAAGACTGGGTTCTGAGCACTTTAAACTGCTGTATGACATTTACCACATGCAAATTGATGAGGGTAATGTGATCAGCACCATTAAGAGCAGCTATAAATACATTTCCCATTACCACACCGCTGGTGTACCGGGAAGAGCCGAAATAGACGATACGCAGGAATTATACTACCCGGCTATCGTTAAGGCGATATTGGCTACCGGTTTTAAAGGATACCTTGCGCAGGAATTTATTCCGAAGCAGAAAGATGGTATGAAATCATTAAAAGAAGCGGTACTTATTTGTGACGTATAATAAAAACAGTATGATGAATTCAAGAAGAACATTTATAAAACAGGCCGGCTTAGCCGCTGCGGGAACAATGCTGATTCCATCTTTCGCCTGTACGCCTGCCACTGCTGCAAAAACAGTGGGTTTACAGTTGTATTCCCTTAGGGAACTGCTTCCTAAAGATGTAAAAGGAGTAATTGCACAAGTGGCAAAATCAGGATATAAAGAAGTAGAAACCTATGGATATTCTGCACAGGGCGGTTATTGGGGCCTGGACGCTAAATCTTTTCTAACACTTTTAAAAGATAACGGGCTCAAAGCACCAAGCGGACACTTCGGTATGGACGGATTTATCCGTTCTGGCAATGCCGATGAGATCAAGCCCCTTATTGAAGGAGCAGCAGCTGTGGGCATGGAATATTTTACCTGCCCTTACCTGGATGGTTCGTTAAGAAACAGCCTGGATGATTTCAAGAAGATCTCCGCACGGTTAAATGAAGCTTCGGAATTGTGTAAGAAATCAGGCTTACAACTGGCTTACCACAACCACGACTTCGAATTTAAAAAGTACGGTGAAACAACCGGATATGACATCATGCTTCAGGAGACAGACAAGAACAACGTGAAGTTTGAAATGGATATCTATTGGGTAGTGCGTTCCGGAAATGATCCGGTTGCGTTATTTGACAAACATCCCGGACGTTTTGAAATGTGGCATGTGAAAGACATGGACAAAGCAAACAACGGTCTGAACACTGAAATTGGCAGCGGAACGATCGATTATAAAAAGATCTATAAACACGCCAGGCAGGCCGGGCTTAAACATTTAATTGTTGAGCAGGAAAATTTTGCCATTGATCCTTATGTGAGCATTAAGCAAAGTTTTGACTACGTAAATCGCGAACTGGTTTAAGAAAAATAGATTCTTAACGATAGAGGGAAGTGGTTTACAAAGCCACTTCCCTTTTTTTGTATCCGTATTTCGTGAAATAATTCTCATATTTGAGGGCTTATTAAACATAAACCATTAATAATTAATTAAAAACAAGTAATAAAACAAGTAAAGAATCATGAAAATTGCAGTAGTAGGTGCCACCGGTCTGGTAGGTACCGTAATGTTAAAAGTATTAGAAGAGCGTAACTTCCCGTTGACTGAATTGATCCCTGTAGCCTCTGAAAAGAGTGTTGGTAAGGAAATCACTTTCAAGGGTAAGAAGTTTGCTGTTGTAAATATGGATACGGCAATTGGAATGAGACCCGATATTGCATTATTCTCAGCTGGCGGCAGTACCTCATTAGAAAATGCACCGCGTTTTGCAGAAGCAGGCACCACAGTAATCGACAATTCATCCGCATGGCGTATGGATCCTTCGAAAAAATTGGTTGTTCCTGAAGTAAATGCCCATGAACTATCTATTGACGATAAGATCATTGCCAACCCAAACTGTTCAACCATTCAAATGGTTGTCGCCTTAAAACCACTGCACGACAAATACAGAATTAAACGCGTGGTGGTATCTACGTACCAGTCTGTAACCGGAACTGGTGTTAAAGCCGTAGAGCAGATGATGAACGAGCGTAAAGGAATTATGGACGGCCCAATGGCATACGCCTACCCGATCGACTTAAATGTAATCCCTCAGATTGATGTATTCACTGAAAACGGATATACCAAAGAGGAAATGAAGATGATCCTGGAAACCCGTAAGATCATGGGCGATGACAGCATTAAAGTTACGGCTACAACCGTTCGGATCCCTGTAATGGGTGGTCACTCTGAGTCGGTAAACATTGAATTTGAAAGTGAATTTGATGTGGCTGAAGTGCGTGATATCCTGTCCAGGACACCCGGAATCATCGTTGTTGATGATATCGCAAACCTGAAATATCCAATGCCTATTGATGCTCATGAGAAAGATGAAGTGTTCGTTGGCCGCATCAGACGTGACGAATCCTTACCAAACACCCTGAATATGTGGATCGTAGCAGACAACCTTCGCAAAGGTGCTGCAACCAACGCTGTTCAGATCGCGGAATACCTGGTAAGAAATGAATTGATCTAAAATTTGTCAATTAATACACAAACGTGATGTAGGAATGGCTTTAACTGCTATTTTTACATCACGTTTTTTATTGATATATGGTAAAAAGACTTTCCCTGCTTGCATTACTGCTCATCCAGGGTGTTGTGTATGCACAAACACCGGTACAAAGACTTGAACAGGCCTATCAGGCCCTAATGGCAGATCCGCAAACTAAATATGCGATCACCTCTGTGTGTGTGCTCGATGCAAACACAGGCACCTTACTCTTTGGCAGAAACCAGAATGTTGGTCTTTCTACTGCATCTACGTTAAAGACCATCACCTCAGCTACCGCATTCAGCTTGCTGGGAAAGGATTTCAGATACGAAACTGCGCTTGCCTACACGGGCAATATCCAGGCGGACGGATTGCTTAAGGGAGACCTCGTCATTGTTGGCGGCGGCGACCCTACCCTGGGATCCTGGAGGTATGCACAAAGTAAAGAAGGAACGATACTGACCCAATGGGTTAAAGCAATTAAAGAGGCCGGGATCAGAAAGATTGAGGGTCACGTCATTGGTGATGATGGCCTTTGGGGTTCACAAACTACTCCAGATGGCTGGACCTGGCAGGATATGGGCAATTATTATGGGGCTGGTGCATCTGCATTGAGCTGGCGGGAAAACCAGTTTGACATTCATTTAAAGGCTTACCGTGCAGACAGTAAAGTAACCATCCTAAAAACGGTTCCTGAGATGCCCTACCTTACGCTGGTTAACGAGCTAAAACCCGGTGCCGCTGGAAGCGGCGATAATGTATATGCCTATCTGCCTGCACTTGGAACAACAGCTTACCTGAGAGGCACCTGGGCAACGGGCATTGCAAAATCAGGCATTTCAGCGGCACTCCCCGACCCTGCCTTTGATGCCGCATTCCGGTTACAGGATACCTTGCAGCACATTGGCATTCCCGTTTCTGAAGCGCCTGAAACTACCCGGCAGTTAACTGCCGGGCAAAGACCCCTGCCAAAAATAACACAGAAGATCAATACGATCAGCTCGCCATCCTTAACTGAGATCGTGTTCTGGTTTAATAAAAAAAGTGTGAACCTGTATGGGGAGCATCTTTTAAAAACATTGGCCTGGAAGGCAGGTAAAGATGCAACCACTAAAAATGGTGCTGCCACGGTAATCAATTACTGGGCATCCAAAGGGATGGATAAAGCGGCGCTGAACATCATTGATGGAAGCGGACTTTCCCCGGCAACACGCGTAACTACGTTTGCGATGGCCTCTATCCTGTTCCAGGCACAAAAAGAAAGCTGGTTTCCCGTCTTCTATGAATCCCTGCCTGAGAACAACGGTATGAAATTAAAGAGCGGCACCATCGCAGATGTTTCTGCCTATGCGGGTTATTATACCAGCAATGCCGGACAGAAATACATCATTGTGATCAACAGCAACAATTACTCCGGATCGGGGATCAGCAGGAAATTATTCCGGGTACTGGATGCTTTGAAATAAGCATTTCCACAGATATTGCTATATTTTTAATAAATTGCGGTCATATCCTATAGAGAACAACAACCGTATTTTATGAAAAGATTCTTTTCTTTGTTATGCCTTAGTATACTGTGCGCTCCCGTTTTTAGTCAGGAAATGGCGCCAGACAATTCCCCTGCTCCTGTAACTTCCGGAACGGTGAACCACACTTCGGAAATTGCGATCATTCCTGAACCGGTATCGGTAATTAAAGGTGAAGGCCATTTTGTGCTTCCTTCAAATGTAGTGATCCAGGCCCCGGCCAATATGGAGCTTACCCAAACCGTAGCCTTCCTCCAGGAAAGACTTTCTGTACCTACGGGCAGTTTTGTATCCAACGTAAGCACCACAACAGCCAGGGCTACGATAAAACTCATTCTAAATGATAAAGCAAATGCACTTTTAGGAAAGGAAGGATACCAGCTGTCCGTCAATCCAAATGCGATTACCATCCGTGCCAATAAGCCGGCTGGAATATTTTACGGTGTACAAAGCCTGATCCAGTTGTTTCCTAAAGAAATTGAAGGAAAGGAACTGATGGCCGATGTAGACTGGGAAGCACCCTGCGTAGAGATTACGGACTATCCGCGGGTAGGCTGGCGCGGACTGATGTTTGATGTTGCCCGCCATTTCTTTACCAAAGCGGAGATCAAACAATACATTGATGCCATGGTGCGCTATAAATACAACCTGCTGCACCTGCACCTTACCGATGATGAAGGATGGAGAATAGAGATCAAAGGCTTGCCGAAGCTTACAGAAGTAGGTGCCTGGCGGGTAAAAAAGGAGGGTGAATTTGGTAATTTCAGTGTACCTGGAGCCGACGAGCCACGTACCTATGGTGGATTTTATACCCAGGAAGATATTAAAGAGCTGATTGTTTATGCCAAAGAACGGTTTGTAGACATCATGCCGGAAATTGATGTACCCGGACACAGCTTAGCAGCCATTGTTTCCTATCCGGAACTTTCCTGCACACCAGGTGCAGAGAACTACCGTGTACGTTCCGGAGAGCGGATCATGGACTGGTCTAAAGGGGCGCCGCCTATTGCTTTGGTAGACAATACCCTGTGCCCTGCCAATGAAAAGGTATACACTTTTTTAGATACCGTCATTACCCAGGTTGCCAAATTATTCCCTTTTGAATACATTCACATGGGTGGTGATGAAGCACCCATCAACTACTGGATGAAAAATGACAGCATTAAAGCCCTGATGCAGCGCGAAGGACTTAAAACCATGCACCAGGTACAGGGCTATTTTGAAAAAAGGGTACAGAAGATCGTAGAATCCAAGGGCAAGAAATTTATGGGCTGGGACGAGATCCTGGACGGAGAAATGTCGCCAAGTGCAGCAGTGATGAACTGGAGAGGTACAAAATACGGCATTGATGCTACAAAAAAGAAGCATGAGGTGGTCATGAGTCCTTCTGCATATGCCTACCTGGATTACATGCAGGCCGACGTGATCACAGAACCTAAGGTATATGCATCGCTGCGGTTGAGTAAATCATATGAATTTGATCCGGTTCCCGCTGGTGCCGATCCGAAGTACATTAAAGGCGGGCAGGCCAACCTGTGGACCGAACAGGTATACAACATCCGCCAGGTAGAATATATGGTATGGCCCCGCGGTATGGCCATTGCAGAATCGGTCTGGTCGCCGGCAGAAAAGAAACACTGGCCAGGTTTCTTCAGCAAAGTGGAGCAGCATTTTAAAAGGCTGGACATTGCTGAAACCAGATATGCACCCAGTGTCTATGATCCTATATTCAAGGTAAGCAGGTCTGCAGACCGCCAGCTGATGATTGATCTGAGCACAGAAGTTGAAGGGCTGGACATCTATTACAGCTTCGATAACTCTTTCCCCGATCACTTCTATCCTAAATATACCGAAAAGATTACCCCGCCAAAAGACGCGGCCACACTTAAAGTCATTACTTATAGGGGTAAAACCCCGGTTGGCAGAATGATGGTCATGCCAATTGACGAGTTGAACAAGCGTGCAGGAAAATAAGTGAGATACTTTGTACACATAGGCTATAACGGATTGCATTACAAAGGCTGGCAGCGCCAGGCCGGTGTTTTTAATGTGCAGGGTGTTCTGGAACATGCCTTAACACAGATCCTTAAAACCCCGGTATCCATTATTGGATGCGGGCGTACCGATGCACATGTGCATGCCAGCCAGTTCTTTTTCCACATGGATATTGAAGAACCCTGGGATTTCGACCTCATGTTCCGCTTAAACAAACTCCTGCCGGGCAACATCGCTATTTTTGATATTTTACCGATGGATGCACAGCAGCATGCCCGTTTTGATGCTGTACTGCGTGCCTACGATTATTTTATACACACGTATAAAGATCCTTTCTTAAACGGACTTAGTTCCTATTACCTACTGGACGGACTAGATCTTGACCGTATGAAGCAGGCCGCCGCTTTACTACCGGACTATAAAAACTACCGCGCATTCTGTACCCACCCGGACAAATACGAGCATACCATTTGCAACGTCATGTCTGCATCGCTTTCTACAGATGCCAGCGGAGATAAATTAAGATTTCAGATCACTTCAAACCGCTTTCTGGGTAAAATGATCCGGATCATCATGGGGCAGCTGCTCAAAATTGGCAAAGGCATATTGAGCGTGGATGAATTTGAAAGTTATCTGATTGAGAACAGGACACCGCTATTGATCACGCCGGCACACCCACAGGGACTGTACCTGTCTAAAGTTACCTATCCATACTTAAACCTGCCCCCAAGAACAGAATTCTCTTCCATCCTGCAAAAGCAGGCAGACGAATACTGGAGCACACTATAAAATCCTGACTGGCAACATATTGCTATTGATAGTCATAATATATATCCGTAGCTTTAAGTAACCAATTATAAACAGGAGGTATAAAATGACCGTTATTCAAAAAATTGAGCATTGGGGCGATGTACACCATGCCAAATGGCTCGACATTATCCGCATCGTACTGGGCGTACTGATCTTTAGCAAAGGCATTGCTATTGTAAGCAACACAGCCGGACTTCAGGATCTTTTGCTGCAAAATAATGTATTTGGCTTTTCAGGAATGATGTCAAGCGTTGCCATCCACATCATTGGCTTTGTGCATTTAGTTGGGGGTATACTGATCACTATTGGCCTGGTAACCCGTTTTGCGGTAGTGATCCAGATTCCGATCGTATTATCAGCAGTACTCTTTGTGAACCTTTCCCGTGGATTTTCAGTCCTCAATTCAGAGCTTTGGCTGTCTGTGATCGTTTTACTGTTACTGGTTCTTTTCTGGATCGTTGGTTCCGGCCCCTACTCTGCCGATCAGGCCTTAAAGAAGAAATCTAAATTGAATTCGGGAGTTTCTTAGTATCTTGTTGCTAAATACCTGCTGACAGTTCCAGGCTGTCAGTATTTAATTTAAGCGAATGAGAAGACTACTTTTTGCAGGACTACTATTACTCTCCTGCCCTGCCTTTGCCCAGGATCCAACAGCTGATTATTTTAAGCTTACGCGGAAGGAATTTGACAAGAGCAACGCATTGAGCACCACTGCGTTTGTTGAGCAGCGCTGGAGGTTACCCGGAAATAAAGGGTTTAATGAAAGCATCTACTACGTAGAAGGTCTGCTTAAAAAAGCAGGGTATGTGCCGGAGCAGAAAGATGAAGCGGAAGCACCGCTAACTTACCGCATTGAAAAACGGCCGATGAAGGCCAATGCCTGGGACCCTATAAATGCATCGGTAACCATAGCTGGAGAAACAGTACCCTTGCTTGAATTTAAGACCAACCGCAATATGCTGGCCATTGGTTCCGTATCAACACCCTCTGGTGGTATAACGGCTGAAGTAGTCTATTTAAATGCAGCAGACATTGGCAAGCTAAATGATCAGGATCTTAAGGGTAAGATCTTATTTTCCGAAACCAGTTCTGCCAGGCTGTTTAACGTAGCCATCAATGCAGGTGCCATTGGCGTGTTGGGCTATGCCATGCCCGCATATACCAAACCCGAGATCCATCAAACTTCCATACAATTCTCTGGCATCAGCAACCGCGATCAGAAAGGCTGGGCAATCAACCTGTCCTACCAGGCCAAAGAACGCCTAAAAGCACTTTTGGGAAACCGCTCAAAAGAGGCCATTGAAAAAGAACCTGTTAAACTTCATATTGACATCTCTGTAAACAGCTATCCTTCAGAAGAGCTGACCATTGTGGCCAATGCCCGGGGAAACACAAAGCCCAGCGAGCGGTTTATATATAGTGCCCACGTTCAGGAACCTGGTGCAAATGACAATGCTACAGGCGTTGGCACCTTAGCCGAAATGGCCCGGGTTACTGCAGAACTGATCAAAGCAGGTAAGCTAAGCCCACAGCGCACACTCACCTTTTTATGGGGAGATGAAATCGTTTCAACGCAGCGGTACATTAAAGAAAACACTGAAAGGGCAAAGGGAATCATCTGCGGGATGAGCCTGGATATGGTTGGAGAGGACACGAAAAAAACAGGTGGTTCATTTCTGATCGAAAAGATGCCGGATCCTTCGGCCATATGGACCAGGGGCACGGACAAGCACTCCGAATGGGGTGCAGGAAATGTGACAGAGAAAGACCTGTTTCCGCATTACTACAACGATCTGGTGATGAACATTTGTAACAGCCAGGGTAAATATGCAAACTGGACGGTAAACTATAATCCGTTTGAAGGCGGAAGTGACCATACACCATTCCTTCAGAACAAGATACCGGGCTTACTGATGTGGCATTTTACCGATGTATTTTACCATACCGATAATGACCGGCTGGACAAGGTTTCTGCTGAAACAATGCAGAATGTCGGCATCAGTGCTTTAACAACTGCCTATACGCTCGTTAATGCCGATGAGAAAACCGCATTATGGACACTTAATGAAGTAAAGATTGCCGCCTTAAAAAGGTTAAAGACAGAGTTTGAACTGAGCAAAGCAGTTATTGCATCCGGTAAACCGGCAGATGAAGAAAAGAAGATCATCAGCACCTGGGGCAAGTATTATACCGAAGCACTGGCAACCACTTCGAAGATCCCGGTAAAGGCAGAGACTACCCGGGTAGGATCAGCAATTAAAGTGGCGGTGCTGGAAATAGAAAAACAGACCAACCTGTATTTGGAAGCTTTAAAATAATTGATTGAGCAGCTGCTCGGGGTTCAGATTAATACCGCTTACCGTTAAAAACGCACACTTGTAATATGGCTCCCGTTCTTCCAGCTTGCTCTTTATATAGCTGATCAGTTCTTTTTCATCCAGATCTTTGAGCAGCGGACGTTTATCTTTGCCATTCTCCAGTCTTTTGGCTAAAGCAGCAGGAGGAAGCTGAATATAGATGGTGATCCCCTTCCGGTTGATGAACTCCATGTTGTCATAATAACAGGGGGCACCACCTCCTGTGGCAACAATACAATTTTGAGGGTAATCAAACTCTTTGATCACTTTACTTTCCATCTTGCGGAAAGCATCTTCACCTTCAGCAGCGAAATAATTTCCAACAGAGGTACCAACTGCTTTTTCAAGCTGATGATCCAGATCAATAAAGGTATATCCAAGCTTTATGGCTAATTTCTTGCCCAATGTGCTTTTACCACACCCCATAAATCCAACTAAAAATATTTTCATGGTTACGCTAGTTTTACCCTTGGATCAACAAAGGCATATAATACATCTACTAAGATGTTGATAATTACAAAAACAAAGGCTATAAACAGAATAGAACCCATTACAACCGGAAAATCCGACATTTCCAATGCCGTTACCGTGGTACGTCCCAATCCATTATAGCCGAAAATATATTCTACAAAGAAAGAGCCTGCAAGTAAAGAAGCGAACCAGCCTGAGATGGCTGTAATTACAGGATTGAGCGCATTCCGTAACGCATGCTTGTAAATGATTGCATTTCGTCCCAATCCTTTCGCCCTTGCTGTGCGGATATAATCCTGGGCCAGCACATCCAGCATCGCACTTCTGGTCAGCTGAACAATGATGGCCAGCGGCCTTAACCCCAGGGTAACCATCGGCAGCCAAAGGTTTTTCCAGGTCATGATCTCTCCCTTAAAAGGATCATAACTATATAAACTGCCAGACATATTCAGCCCGGTATATTCACTCAGCACAAAGCCAAACAGCCAGGCAATGATAATACCTGCAAAAAAAGAAGGTGCAGAGATGCCAAGTATGGCAAATGCGTTTGCGGCCTTATCAATCCAGGTATCCTTATGCACAGCGGATAAAACCCCAAGAAAGACACCAATGAGGGTTGCAAAAATCATTGCGGTTAATGCCAGGATAAAGGTATTCGGCACAGTTTCCGTAAGGATGGTTGTTACATCCCGTTTTGTTTGATACGAGCGCCGCAGATATGGCCATTTAACAACCAGCACATCAGAATCAAAATGGATCAGTTTAAGGTAATGGTATTTTTCTTCAGCCTCCGGATTGTCTTCATGAAATCCAATTGGGGAAAGATCATTCAGGTATAAAAAAAACTGCACAGGTCTGGATCTGTCCAGCCCAAATTCTTTGCGTACGGCTTCCAGCGACTGCACATCGGAACGTTGGCCGAGGGTCATTCTTGCCGGATCACCGGGCAATACATTAAATAAGACGAATACAACGACCACCACACCTGCCATTACAGCAAATCCATAGATGAATTTTTTGATGGCGTAGCTGATCATGATTACTTTGCGAAGTATTTTTTAGACAATTCCCCGAAAGAAGGAACTGCATTGTAATGCCATTTATCAATGACCACCCCATTCTTCAAAAGCATTACGCCCGGATTTGCCCTGACCATACTTTTTAAAGGAACTGCATCCGCATAGAAAATCTCTGTAAACAACTTCATCTTTTTACTAAAGGCATCTGCATCCTGCGCAGAGTTTGAGGTTAATAATACAGACCTGATGTTAAACTGTTCCGTCGCATTCAATGCCAGGGCATTTATCTTAGCGATTGCATCTTCATCTGTATCATTTAAATTATATGCTACAATGATCAGGTTATAATAGGGGTTTTCGATTAGTTCTTTGGTGTAATCTGTTCCGGAAGCATCGCTAATCATCAGATCTTTGATCTTAGGCTGATAACCGGCCTTGATCAGTTTGCTTTCTGGTGTACCGACAATCTCCCAGTTCTCATCCTTCCAGATCTCTGTTTTCAGGTAATCCTTATCGCTCATCACCTTTTTCTCACCAGTGGCCTTATTGGTCAGGTTGTACATGATCTGGTATTCATCAGGTATGGCGCCTGCCGGGATCTTCATCAGTTCAGGCAAGTTGGCACCCACTTTATAGGGCAGGAAATCGAGAATAGGCAATCTGCTGTAGGTAAACTGGCTAAAGAGCAGAGAAAATGCAAGCACTGCAGAGAACAGGCCGCTTTGCCATCCCGGATGATTGGTTATCGGCTTAATGCTGTCCTTATTTTTAAAGAGAAAGACGATCAGGGCAAGTAAAATTAAGTCCTTAGAGAAGGATTGCCAGGGGGTAAGGGGAATGGCATCACCAAAACATCCGCAGGAAGTAACGACTTTAAATGCAGCAGAAACAAAGGTTAAAAACGTAAAGAAGATGATTACAACCAGCAGTCCGGTTGTAACCTGCTTGCGCCAAAAGCCAAACAAGAGCAGGGCCCCCAGTACAATTTCGAATACGCAGAGCAGGATGGCAATACCAGTAGCGATATCAGCTAAAAATGGAATATGAAATACTTCAAAGTATTCCTGCAGTTTATAGCCAAAGCCAAGGGGATCATTCGCTTTGATCAGTCCTGAAAATATAAAGAGGACGCCCACAAAGATCCGGGCGAAGTTTAGTGCTGTTTTTTTCATTATTGTACTCCTAATTTAATCAACGCAAATACGGCATAGTTCAGCATATCCTGATAATTTGCGCTTACCCCTTCAGAGGCCAGGGTATGGCCCAGGTTGTCTTCAATTTGTTTAACCCTAAAGATCTTCATTAAGATCAGATCAGTCAGCGAGCTGATGCGCATATCCCGCCAGGCTTCGCCATAGTCGTGATTCTTGGCAAACATCAGTTCTTTGGTTTCCGTTACTTTTTTATCAAAAAGCAGTTCTACGGTATTCAGTTCCAATTCATTGGGGGCATCAGCATCGAGGTCGAGCTGGATCATTGCAATGATGCAGTAATTGACAATGCCAATATATTCAGAGGTAATGTCCTCTCCTACTTTAGAAACCTTTTTTTCTTCCAGTGTGCGGATGCGCTGTGCTTTAATAAAGATCTGATCCGTAATGGAAGCAGGTCTGAGGATGCGCCATGCCGTACCATAATCATTCGTTTTCTTTAAAAAGAGCGATTTGCAGACCGCTATAACTGAATCGTATTCTTGCGAAGTATTTGTAGCCAAAACAATAAAAATATTTAGTTCAATGGGGTTTGGGTACGCTAAAATCACTTAGTAAAATAATCACACAATTTTATCTAAGTTTGTACCATTAACAATGGCTAAAGATACATTTTTATACCGAAAGACTACACTAAACCTGCAAGGTAAACTGTTCGATGCGGGTGTTCCCCGCGTAATGGGTATCCTGAATCTGACACCCGATTCATTTTATAAGAATAGCCGGAGCAGCTCTGTGGACGATGCATTGAAACGAACGGAAACCTTTCTGAATGCGGGTGCAGATTTTATTGATATCGGCGCCTACTCATCCAGACCGGGTGCTGCAGAAGTGAGCACTAATGAAGAGCTGCAGCGGATTGTACCGGTGGTAGAAGCAATTGCAAAAAACTTACCGGAAGCCATCCTGTCCATCGATACGTTCCGGGCAAAGGTAGCACAGGAAACCATCCATGCAGGCGCGCACATCATCAATGACATTGCCGCCGGAGGGATGGACGAAGCCATGTTTGACACCATCGCTCAATTGCAGGTACCTTACATCATCATGCACATGAAGGGTACGCCGGCAACCATGCAGCAATATGCCAGTTATACGGATATTGGTCTGGAAGTGGTTGATTATTTCTCAGAAAAGATCGCTGCATTGAGAAACCTGGGCGTTAAGGACATCATTATAGATCCTGGTTTTGGATTCTCTAAAACACTGGACCACAATTACCAGCTATTGCAGCAGCTGAATCATCTTGACCTGTTCAACCTGCCGGTACTGGTTGGCTTTTCCAGAAAATCAATGATCTATAAACTGCTCGACAGCAGTCCCTCAGAAGCACTAAACGGCACAACCGTGTTAAATACCATTGCGTTGTTAAAGGGCGCAAATATTTTACGCGTCCACGATGTTAAAGCCGCTGCCGAATGTATTGCTTTGGTTCAAAAGATGAAGCAACAATAAAATTTTCCTAACTTGGCTTTATAATGAAAGGTTTTGATTTTGATTTCTTAAAAATAACAGTAACCGATGTAGTAGACATTATTCTTGTCGCCCTGATCATCTATTACATTTATAACCTGATAAAAAATACGCTTGCCGTAAACCTGCTGCTTGGGATGCTGATCATTATGATCATGTGGTTTGCCGTTAAGCAGCTTCACATGAACCTGCTGACGACAATTATAGAGAAGTTTATGAGTGTGGGGATCATCGCCCTGATCGTGATCTTCCAGCCCGAGATCCGGCGATTCCTGCTGCTGATTGGAAAAAATACTTTTTTACAGCAGAATAAGGCCTGGTGGGGATATTTATTTGGCAGCAAGAGCATTGAGCGCGATAACCTGGTCCGCATTAAACCCATCATTGATGCGTGTAAAAGCATGAAGAAATCAAGAACAGGGGCTTTGATTGTTTTTGTTAAGTTCTACGACGACCAGTTGTTTGCAAACAGCTGTGAGATCATTGATTCAAAGATTTCGAAGCGTTTGCTGGAAAGCATCTTTCAAAAGTACAGTCCGCTGCACGATGGTGCAGTAGTCATTTCAGAGAACAAGATTAAAAGTGCCAGCTGCATCCTTCCGCTGACCGACAATGATAAACTTCCGCCACAGTTTGGTCTGCGCCACCGTGCAGGGATCGGGGTATCGGAAACTACAGATGCGGTAGCCGTTATTGTATCTGAAGAAACCGGAGAAATTGCCTACGCCAAACAAGGCCGTGTGCGCATGAATGTTTCTTTTGGAGAATTGGAAAAACTGCTGAACAAAGATTTCTAACTGCTTTTTAATGAGAAGATGCTGCGTCCTTATTATCCCATTTTTACTGGTTATAAAAATAGCACCTGCACAGGTCAATGCGGATTATTTGGGTCTGTATAAAGAGAACAAGGAATTATCCTATACGTCGCCCAAAGGTGAGATAGGCGCCCCTGTAAAATACATCTTAAATGGAAGGCTCACCACCAGTTATATGCTGCTGGCCACTGACCGGCTGCCTGTAGCTTTTGCACTAGTTCCCGACTTTACCGTTAAAGTGATTGATGAAAAATCTGCCGGTGTAAGAACACCCAGCTTAAAAATTGGTGGTGTTTTTTATGTGCGCCTAAATCAGGATGCCTCCCATTATCGATACGGAACACTCCGGTTTACGCACCATTCCAATGGGCAGGACAATCCGGCCATCAATGAAGACGGCAGCATCAATACCCGCACAGGAAATTTTAGCACCAATTACCTGACAGCCACCTATCACTTCGGAAAGAGAAGCACCATTAAAGAAAACAGTTACTCTTTAAATCATGATGCCGGACTGGAATGGCACAGGTGGTTTAGCTATGAAGAAGCCTTAGAAAATGATTACGGCTTTACCCGGCTGATCTATAACTTTTCCCTGCGCCGGATTAAGGACCAGAAAGAAAACTGGCGATTAAATGCCGGGTTAAATTATGCGGTAAACCAGATGTCTGCATACGACCTGGGTGCTATCCGGAAACGTCTAAATACAGAAGCTTCTTTTCACTACAGTTTTCCGTTTATGCAGAAAGCATTTATTATGGCGGCTGCCGGATATTACGGGGAAGATCCGTACAACATCTATTACCGCGACCGCTACAGTTATTTACGCTTTGGCGTATCATCAGCTTTGTAGCTGAATGACCCATTAATAATAGCTGTATCCCTGCATTAATGAACTGCCATCGGCATCTGTAAAATTCGGATCCAGTGAAACGGCATTGACTTCCATGCTCTGGAAATTTAAATTACCGAAGATACTGGCGAGTGCGGTATCAGTCGCATCAATCCCGGTAGCAATCTTTACCAGTCCGTTCAAGGGAACCAGTTTAGTAGCATCCACGATGACCCATCTGCCGCCTAAATACACTTCAAAGCAGGCATGAAAATCTGCTGGCTGCAATTTGTAGGCATAAGCGGTAAAATACCTTGCCGGGATGGTCAGGGCCCTGCACAAGGCAATTCCTAAATGTGCAAAATCCCTGCAAACGCCAATTTGCTCGGTAACGGTATCGTATGCGGAAGTCTGCGGTGTGCTGTAACCACCGCCATTGTATTCTACATTGTCATAAATCCAGTCGCGCACAGCCATCACCTTTTCATAGGCGCTATTAATTGCCCCAAATTTATGCAAGGCGAATTTATAGAACTTATCAGACTGGCAATACCGGCTTGGGTTCAGGTAATTGAGCACGTAGACCGGCATCAAACTAATGGGTACATCCTCCAGCAGGGCGGCTGACACTATTTCCAGCTGGTTCTCTACAATCCCTTTATAATTAATTTCGACCAATCCGGTTTTGGGAATTTCGATGACCTTAAATCTTTTCTCTCCGCTGCTATTGGTCCAGTCGTACATTTTGAGACCCAGGTTAGACACGAAGCTTTCTTCCACTACAAACTGTCCCCTGGATTTAAAGGGTTCGATGTTTAAGATCAGTGTAGAGGGCGAAAGGGCTTCGTAAGCTAATTTTGCGGAGACTTCAAATTTCATAGTACTTCGTGGTTAGGCAATGGTGCTTTATTAAATACTACTTCCATCCATTCTTCTGGAATTTTATCAAGGGCTGTTTTCAACTCTTCAGCCCATCTGTCGGAGATGTCCTCCAGGTCTTTTTTACCATACCGGTGTTCTATCATTCCAAAGCTGTTATTCCTGTACAGCACCACATCGATTGGAAAATCGACATCATTGGCACTTGCGCGTGTAGAATCGAAAGACAGAAAGCCGGTCTTCAGTGCCAGGTGCATATCAGAATCACTGGTTAACGTACGGTTCAGAATGGCTTTACCGTGTCCGGAATTGCCAATGACCACAAACGGTGCCCCTTCTCCAAGCTCCACCCAATTTCCTTCCGGGTACAACAGGAATAGCTTATGCTCTTCATCATCCTTTAACTGGCCGCCAATAATGGTGTGCAGGTTAAACTTGAGCCCGTTGCGCTCCAGGTCTTCTTTATCTTCATTGGCAACACGCTTTACCTGTGCTCCAAATGCATTTACAGCTTTATAGAGTTTGTTATGTGTTTCGCCTTCATCAATCAGTTCCTTAAAGTAAAGCACAGCCTTATCCCGTACTGAGCGCAAACCGCTGGTCATAATAAACAAAGAGTATTTATCCCGTTGTTCGATATATACTTTCTTTTTTTGTGTGGTATCAGAACCTGAAGTGATCCTTGTATCAGCAATCGCCACCAATCCCTCTTTCACCTTTATCGCTAAACAATACGTCATATTGGAGTTTTATAGACTCAAACTTAGATAAAACTGAGCAAGCATTTATAAAAAGAATTAAAAAAATAATACTGTAAATTTAAGCATGAATAAAACCGGAATATTTTTAGTGCTGCTGCTTAGTTTTATGCGGACGGAATTGATTGCGCAAGATCTTGAACATATTAAATTTACGGCAGAAAAGGCTACAGAATGGAACCAATTATTTACCAGGGATTCGGGATGGTACGGTGGGGACGGCATTTATTCGATTCCATTAAACGGCAAAGAACATGCAGCGACTACCAATGGCAAGACGCTGTTTATTTTTAGTGACAGTATGATTGGCAGGTTAAAGAATGGAGCGCGCGTCAAGATTCAGGATGGCAGTAAAATGATCCACAATGCGACTGCCTTGTTAACGGGGATAACTCCAGATTCATCAAAGCTGACCTTCCATTGGAACACCTCTGCTGCAGGGAATGCAGAAACTGTTTTTATCCCAAAAACCCCGATGACCGGACCCAGGGACTATTACTGGCTGGGCGATGGCTTTGTAAATCCGGAAAAGAACCATGCGATCTACCTTTTTGGCTACCGCATTAAACAAATAAGCGATGGCACCTTTGGTTTTTCAGAGATCGGAAATACCCTGATTAAAATAGAGGCAAAAGAAACACCGCCCTATAAAAATTATAAGCAGTTCGACACCCCTTTTTACATCAGCAAAGAAAGCACAAAGAACATAGAAAATGTAAAGGCCGGAGTGCAGGTTGAGAGCGGCGAAACTGGCTCATTCGGGGCAGGTATTTACGTGAATACCATACAATCGGGTGCAGCAAAGCCTGATGGTTTTATCTATGTATACGGGGTAAAAGGCAATGCAAAGAAGTTACTGGCTGCACGGGTGCGTCCAAAAGATTTTGAGGATTATACCAAGTGGAACTTTTGGAATGGCACACAATGGCAGGCGGATATGAAGCAGTCTGCAGCAATTACAGACCAGGTTTCAAATGAATTGAGTGTTACCGCACTTCCAGATGGCAGGTATGCTTTGATTTTTCAACAGGGAGGGATCGGAAGTCATGTAGGGATGCGGCTGGGGAAAACGCCTTACGGTCCGTTCGGACCGATAATAAAGATCTGGGATTGCACACCAGATCTTATTCAAAAAACTTATTTTGCCTACAATGCAAAGGCGCATCCAAGTTTGTCTCCAAAAGGAGAACTACTCATCAGCTATAACATCAATTCTTTTGATTTCCTAAAAGATCTTTCAAATGACCCTCAGTTGTACAGGCCAAGGTTCATTAGGATCAAATTTGAGGAGGCAATTAAGCAGTAACTTCAGCAACAGCTTCTGTCTGCTCTTCTTTAATTTGTGATTTACTGAACTTAATTTTCTGCGAAAGTTTCTTTGCAAGCTTAGCGGCCGACTTTTTAATTTCTTTTTTAACTGCCTTAGCCTGGTGATCAGGGCTGATGACCGCCTGGTCAATAGCAACCAACAAACTACTGTACAAATCTTTACGGGCTTCTTTTCTTGCAGCTTTAATTTTGGAACTCTTCTTCTTATTCTTCATGTATTGCGCTTGTATTTTATTTACAATTTAACATAAAATAATTGTTATTTTAATATTATCATTATGTTAATAAACGGATTACACTTAACATTAGATCTTATTTAATCAGCACACCGGAGACCTTATTTAATCTTGAACAAGTTAACCGCAAACGCTTAAAAACATCACCTTACAGACTGCCATTTTTCTGTTTAAATAAAAATTAATATTATTGTTTGAAGATGCTAAGAAGCTGATTCCGTTAACCAGATATTTTAATGAAAATAAATCCGCTGCCGCTCCTGTTGAGCATGCTGTTCCTAACACCTTTTTTAGCAAGCTCACAGCATTTAAGACCTCATGACATACCAAAGGTTACCCTGGCTGATTTTAAGGCTAGCGTTAAGCCAAATGCCCCGTATCCGGTTTACATCAATGTAAGGATCTATTACCGGATTGACTCTGTGGTTAAGCTTTCCGATCTGGCCTATAAATTAAAAGTGATCACCAAGGTTGAGCAAAATACCGGAGGCAGTTTCTTTGATCAGGTTAAAGTTCCAAGAAAAGAAGTAGACGCACTTTTAAACCATGAGCAGGGACATTTGCTTATTGGCTTTATCATTGGGAATAAAATTGAGAAGCTGATGTCTGAGTTTATTTATACAGCAGATTTTCAGGGAGAAGTCCGTTATAAATTTCAGGAGTATGAACGGCGGTTAAGCGAACTCCACAATGAATACGATACGGCAACAAATCACAGCACCTATAAAGATGCCCAGAAGGAATGGGATAAGAAACTGAAGCTGATGTTTGAACAAACCTGGCAGCCGGAAAAATAATATATATACAAAAAAAGCTGCCTTAAATGATTTTAAGACAGCTTTCTGTTTTTATTAACGGAGATGATTAATCTGCGTGTAGTGTATCTTTATGTTGTTCTGCATTGTAAGAAGCTTCCAGTTCTGCAAGTTTCTTTTTACCATAGGCCAGTTTAGTGATCAGTACAAACAGTACCGGAACAATAAATATCGCCAGAATGGTAGCAGAAAGCATCCCCGCAGCAACTGTCCATCCAATCGTTTGTCTGGAAACAGCACCTGCACCATGAGAGATGATCAATGGAATAACACCCAGGATAAAGGCCAGGGAAGTCATGACAATTGGTCTCAGACGCAGCTTAACCGCTTCAATGGTTGCAGCAATCAGCGGCATACCCCAGTCTACCCGTTCTTTAGCAAACTCAACGATCAGGATCGCATTCTTTGCAGACAGACCGATCAGCGTGATCAGACCTACCTGTGCATAAATGTTATTATCCAGCTTAGGCAGGAAAGTAAGGGCTAAAATAGCTCCAAACAACCCCAGAGGTACAGAAAGCAGGATGGAGAATGGAACCGACCAGCTTTCATATAGAGCGGCAAGTAACAGGAACACAAAAACAACGATCAGTGCGAAGATGAGCGTTGTACTGCTTCCGGCTTCTTTCTCTTCCAAACTTAATCCGGAGAAGTTATAACTGTAGTTGGCAGGTAAGGTCTGCGCAGCTACTTCTTCTAATGCGGTAAGGGCATCACCGGAACTGAATCCGGGTTTTGCTGATCCTGAAACCTCAATAGAGCGGAACAAGTCGAAGTGATTGATGATCGAAGCCTTCTCTACCATTTCATACGTAACGATAGAACTTAAAGGTACCGATGTACCTGATGCGTTCTTAACATACAGCTGTCGCAGGTTTTCAATTCCTTTTCTATAGCTGGTATCTGCCTGGGTAACCACGCGGAAGTTCCTGCCGTATTTGGTAAAGTCATTTACATAACTACTACCCATATAGGCGGAGATGGTACTGTAAACAGCACCTACGGAAACACCCATTTTCTTGGCTTGTTCACGGTCAACATGAACCTGGTAATTCGGTGTTCTTGCATTAAACAACGTATAGGCCATGGCAATTTCAGGGCGCTGGTTTGCAGCAGCAAGGAATTTACCCACGTTGGCTTCAAACATTTTAATATCGCCAGCTTGTTTTTCCTGGATCTGCAGTGCAAAACCACCACTAATACCAAGACCGGGAATTGGAGGCGGCGCCACCACAAGCACACTACCATCTTTATCGCCGGTAAACTCTTTCGTTACCTTGGCAATGGTTCCGGCAACATCACCCTCTCTGTCATCCCATCCTTTAAGCTGCACAAAGAATGTGGCGGCATTGGATTTAAATGATCTGTTCAGGATGTTGATACCACCGATAGACGTGATATTTTTAACCTCAGGATATTTCTCCTGAATGGTTTTTGTAATTCTTTCAATAAATGCATCGGTACGTGCAGCAGAAGCACCCTCAGGAAGCGTTACCCCCATCAGGAAGATCCCTGCATCCTCATTCGGAATAAACCCGCCTGGTTTTTTAACAAACAAACCAACGGTACCTACATAAAGGCATACCAGGATGATCATAACCAGCGGTGCTTTTTTCAACGCCCATTTTACACCATTTGAATATCTTGAAGTTACCTTAGCAAACCAAACGTTGAATTTAAAGAAGAACTTGTTTAAGCCTCTTGAATCTTTCGTTAAGTTCATGGGGGTTAGCAGCAATGAACATAAGGCAGGCGTAAGTGATAACGCAATAAATGCAGAGATCAATACAGAAACAGCAATGGTAATTGCGAACTGCTGATAGAGCTGCCCCACCATCCCGGGTATAAAACCAACCGGGATAAATACTGCGGCCAGGATCAGTGCAATTGCAATAACGGGAGCGGTAATGTCTTTCATCGCACGTCGTGTTGCATCGGGAGCAGAAAGTCCGTCATGATCCATATAATGCTGGACGGCCTCTACCACAACAATCGCATCATCCACCACGATACCAATGGCCAGTACAAAACCAAACATCGTTAACACGTTGATGGAGAAACCCAATAGCGTAAACAGGATAAAGGTACCGATGATAGATACCGGAATTGCGAGTACCGGGATCAGTGTTGCCCTCCAGCTTTGCAGGAAGAAGAACACCACGAGTGTAACCAGGATCAGTGCCTCCACAAGGGTGTGGATCACTTCACTGATGGAAACTTTTACAATGGAAACCGTTTCATAACCAACAGTATAATCCAGATCCTTAGGAAAGGATTTTTTCAATTCAGCCATGGTCTTATCAATACCATCGGCAGTTTCAACCGCATTACCTCCGGGAGTCTGGTTGATGGCCATCATAGATGACACCTTACCATTGATCTTGGACCGTGTGGAGTAACTGAACTCACCCAGTTCTACCCGTGCTATATCCTTTAAGTAAACTGAAGAACCATCTTCACCGGATTTTACAACAATATTCCTGAATTGTTCTTCAGTGTTCAAGTCACCATCCAAAACCACAGAGAACTCAAAGGTCTGGCTGTTGTCTTGCGGAGGTCCGCCAACGGTACCACCGGGAATACGTGAATTTTGTTCGGCAATGGCTGCAGAAACATCAGCCGGGGTTAAGTTTAACCGTGCCAGTTTATTTGCATCAAGCCAAACGCGCATACTAAAAGGCTGTCCGAATGCCTGAACATCCCCAACACCTTTAATCCTTAACAAGGCATCCTTTACGTATAAATTGACATAGTTGGAAATGAATTTCTGGTCGTACGTACCGTTTGGAGAATATAAGCCCAACACCATCAGGATGTCGTTATTTGCTTTTTTAGTGGTTACCCCTAAACGCCTAACGGCTTCGGGCAATGCAGGCTCAGCGATACCTACCCTGTTCTGAACGTCAAGGGCTGCGATATCAATGTTAGTACCTACATCAAAAGTAACGGTAATTGCAGAACGGCCATCGGAAGTACTGTTGGAGGAAAGGTATTTCATTCCGGGTGTACCATTGATCTGACTTTCTATAGGGGTAGTTACGGTTTGTTCAACGGTTTGAGCATCGGCACCGGTATAGGTACCACTTACAGTAACGGTTGGCGGCGCAATATTGGGATATTGACTGATGGGCAATGTGGTGATCACAATGGAACCGATCAGTACAATTAGGATAGAGATGACGATTGCCGTGACCGGTCTCTTTATAAATACTTCTGAGATCATATATCTGTCTGAGATTTTAAAAAACTATTTCTTAACTGGAGCTGCTGCGGGTTGTGCGGCACCTGGCTGACCAGCCGGGGCTGCTCCGGGAGCTGTAGCCTGAACTACAGAACCTGGTCTAACATTTTGTACACCGTCAACTACAATCACTTCGCCTGGTTTCAGGCCGGAACTAACTACTACGCTTTTATCAAATTGTTTGCCCAGCTTAATGATCCTGTTTTCTGCTTTACTGCTGTCGCCAACCACAAAAACATTAAACTCACCCAATTGCTCAGTTACGGCTTTAAACGGAATAACCAATTGGTGATCTTCAGCTTTGTTCAAAGCTTTTAAGTTCACAGTCATACCGGCAAACAGTCTGCCTCCTTCATTCGGATAGCTGATGCGGACCTTAATGGTCCCTGTCTGAGGATCTACAGCACGGTCAATCGCCACGATACGGCCCTGACGTTTGTAGATCGTTCCATCCTGCAGCTGAATGCTGAACAGTGAATCTTTTACCGCTGAAGTATTTTTTTGAAGCTGTGTAAATCTTGGGATCTCTGATTGGTTTACGGAAATGTCAACTGCAATCGGATCATTTGTAGAAACGGTGTTTAACAACGTTGTTCCGGGAGAAGCCAAAGCACCCAGTTTAACCTGGGAAATACCGATAGTTCCTGTTAATGGAGATACAATAATAGAGCGCTGAAGATCATTTGCAGAAGAAGACATGGCGGCTTCAGCTGCAGCAACTTGTGATTGTGCATTTGCAAGATCTGTTAATGCATAATCCACACGTTGTTTAGCCACAGCATCCTGCTCTGCCAAACGGGTATAGCGGTCTGCATCTTTCTTTGCCTTATCGCGGTTAGCCTTTGCTACAGCAACATCTGCCTTTGCAGCATTATAAGCGGCGATATATTTAGTGCGGTCAATCTCATACAGTTTCTGACCTTTAGTTACTTTCTGACCATCAGCTACATAAATAGCAGTGATGTACCCACCAACCTGCGGACGAAGTTCAACTTCATTTAAAGCCACAACAACACCAGGGTAGGTATCTGTAGTGGTTACTGATTCTTCAGCCACCGTATGTGTAGTAACCGGGGTAGCCGGAGGCGGACCTTGCTGCTGAGGGGCTTTATTGCCTCCGCAAGAAGCTAATGTGATGGAACCAAGTATAACGATGCCTAGTTTTATGTGATTAATAGTGTTCATTTGAGTGGTTATTGATTTACGGTAATTGTTCCTAATGCTTGTTGTACGTCCAGTTTCGATGAAAGCAGACTATATAATGAATTTAAGTAATTGAGTTGTGCAGTGCGCAGGTCAGTTTCTGAGGTCATCAGATCCAGGTACGTTTTAATTCCCTCATCGTATTGCAGTTTGATGGTATTATAAACCTGTCTGGAGATCTCTACATTTGAACGCGCCGTTTTCCAGTCGTTCAGATTGGCTTTATAAGTAGCCATAGACTGCTCATACTGCGTGTTGATCTGGTTTCTTGCATTTACAATATCCAGGTCGATCCTTCTTTCCTGAAGTTCCGATTTGCGGATCTCCTGGGTACGTTTGGTACCCTGAAAAATTGGAATACTCAATTTCAGCCCGATTACTGAACTTGGGAATGACTGATTGTACAGGTTACCGAAATCATTGTTCTGATAGTTCCATCCGTAATTGGCGAATCCGGAAACAGAAGGCAGGTAGCTCCATTTATTAAAGCTGGTATTTAAGTGCTGCAATTTTCTTTGGGTTTCCAGCAAGCGGTACTCGATCCGGTTCTGATAAACCTGCTGCTGGGTAGTATCCAATACAATACCCTGCTCCATATTGCTTGAACTTAGATTTAAGCTAAAGTCTCTTTCCACACCGTAGCCGATCAGCTCTTTAATATACGCATATTTATATTTAAGCAGTTCATCAGTCCTTTTTTTATCGGCCCTTGCATTGCTTAAGCTGATCTGTGCACGTTGAAAATCTGTTTTATCAACCAATCCGGCTTCATACTGGGCGCTGGCATCTTTCAGCTGCTTTTCCAGACGTGCAATATTCTCGCTAATGATGTTCAGCTGTTCTCTGCTGGTTAAGATATCGTAATAAGCTTTACTTACGTCAACAACAGTCGTAATTTTGGTATTCTCGGTACTTTGTTTGTACTGCTGTCTGTAAAACTTAGCGGCCTTAGAAGCCTGGATCAAACCTGCATTTAAAAACTGCTGATCTGCTTGTAAGGTAACTGCAGAAGTATGCTTGGTACCGAAAGTGATGAATGAAGTCTCACCATTTGTGGTTAACGCATTCACCTGCTGTTTTAAGTTGTGATTATAGGCGGCATTACCATTAACCTGGGGGAACCATCCGGAAAGGGCCGATTTGATGTCCCTTTCGCCGATCTCTTCATCGATCAGTGATTGTTTCACGCCCGGTCTGTTATTCAGTGCATAGTCAATCACTTCCTGAAGTGTAGCATTGTTAAGCGTCTTGTCGTTGCTGACCGTTTGCCCGGATACAGCCTGCGTTAATGCAAGTGGCAACCCGATTAGCAGCATTAAGATTAATTTGTATGGTTTCATATTTAAAAAAAGAAATTGCGGTGTTTACTGGGTTATTATTTATGGTGTGGTATTGTTATTTTTAATTGCATCCCAGATCATCTTCACAAGCTGGCTAATGTCTTCTTCAGAATACATCACATGCTGAGATATACGAAAATGAGCAGCAGCAACTAATGTGCCCCTTATGATCGGCCACATTAACCGGGGATCAATTTTTTTAAAGTACCCATTTTCCAAACCAAAATCAAAAAAAGGAATGATGTCTGTTTTGAAGATATCGGAGTCCTTTTCGGGATAATTTTTGGCAAATGGGGAGTTGATATATTGTTCTAAAAAAAACAGGGAAGATTCATTTTCAATGTAAAAATTGTACTGATTGGTCATATACTGAAAGAAACGCTCTTTATAAGGCCTGCTTTCATCATCTCCGGCCAGCATGGCTTTACCTAACCGGTGTTTGGTATACATATACAATTCTACCATCAGCGTTTCCTTAGAATCGAAATAGTGATATATGGTCCCTGCGGCTACATTCGCTGTTTTGGCAATCTGGCTCATGGGTGTACCATGGAACCCGTGCTCTTTAACAAGTTCCAGTGTACTGGTCAAAATTGCAGTACGTTTGCTACAGAAATCTTCTAATTGAATGTTCATTCGGTAGCAAAGGAAAGAATAAAAATCATGCTTAGTGTCAAGTATACACTTTATGACATAAACATGATTTTAGGATTTAGCGATTTTGTTTAAAACTTTGCGGGTACTCCTGCTGCTGGTAAGGATTTTAGGATGAAATCGCGGATGTCTGCATTACCTGTAGCCAGATCGTCCTTACGCAAGTACATCATGTGTCCGCTTTCGTATCCTTTAAAGCTCATCCTGCTTTTCAGCTTACCTCCCGGATCCATTTGCCACATGCTATATTTGGCATTAAAATAATCACAGGCACCGTCATAATATCCGGATTGCACCATCAGGTGCAGGTATGGATTTTGTGCCATGGCCTGACGAAGGTTCTCACCGGTGCGGTTCCCGGTATTGTCCCAGGGCGAAACCGAACCGAACATATTGTATTTCAAGTCTGTTTTATAGTTCAGTTCATTGCGGATGTACATATTGATGGCCGGGGTAAACGAATGCAGCCATGAGGTTAGCTCGGCATTATAATCGGGACTATCCCCAGCATCAGACCTGTCCAGACCGCGGTACCTGGAATCCAGTCGCCCAACGGTAAACCCTTTATCTCGCAACAGTTCTTTCCAGAAGAAATTAGTAGAGATGTCGAGGTTGTTTTGAAGGATCACCTTTTCGGAGATCCCCGAGTACCTGGCCATTTTAGCGGCAATGTCTTTACGCAGCTGGTCGCTGATCTCGCTGCCCATTGCAATGGCAGGCAGCAATTCTTTCATGGTAAATGCCTCTACTTCAGGAAGGAAATCCTGTAGTTTTTTTGCCTGCAGATCAGCTGCCAATGCTTTATGGTACCAGGCCGTGGCCGCGTAATATGGCCAGCGAAGCGCAAGCTCTACGGGACCACTGCGTTCAATGCCGAGTTCTGTTGGCGAAACCAGGATCACCCCATTCAGGTACATCCATTGGTTGCTTTGAAGCTCCAGTGCCAGTCCGGACACGCGGGTTGTACCATAGCTTTCGCCAATCAGGTATTTTGGTGATGCCCAGCGGTTGGTACGGGTTACGAATGTATTGATCCATTCAGCTAAATATTTAATATCGGCACGTACACCAAAGAACTTTGAATTCGGTACATCTTTACTGGTAGATCGGGAATATCCGGTATTTACCGGATCTATGTAAACGATATCGGCTACGTCAAGAATAGAGTTCGGATTGTCTTTATAGCCGTAAGGCTGAACGGGATAGCCCTCATCGTCAATTTTTAAAACCACCGGACCGGTATAGGCAATGTGCATCCAGACAGATGCAGAACCCGGACCTCCATTAAAAGAGATCACCAATGGCCTGCTTTCCTTATTTTGAATATCTGTACGTTCATAATAGGTATAGAATAGTCCGGCAATGGGTTTACCATCCTCATCCCAAACCGGCAACGTACCAGTTACCGCTTTATAGGGAACAGACTTGCCTTTGATGGTTACCTGGTGCTGGGTAACGACTTCACTTTCCGGAACAATAGTCCGTGATGGAGTGGCTCCTTTAACAGGTTCCGCTGATGTAGAAGGTGCTGAAGTTTGGGGTTGTGGTCTTTGCGCGTAAACGAAGTTTAAACTAAGGGCGACTGCAAATGCCAGAGCGGGTAATTTTTTAATCATGGTCATGGTTTGTTGGTGATCTAAATATCCAATTAAAACCAGTGATTCTGTATAATGCTTTAAGATTGTTACTTATGGGGGCGTATTGTCCATCATTGGGTTACGCCTTGTATGTGTTTGTGTTAACCAATATTCAGGCTATGATCCGGATTATCCCCTGCCTGATTGTTTCATAAAATTGCGGGCATAAAAAAAGGAGCTGCGGTATGGCAACTCCTTCTGTGTATTTTTTATCTGACTAGCAGTACTGGTCAAAAGCACCCATCAGGCTGTCGGCAATCATTTGTGCCGGGCGGCCTTCAATTTGATGGCGTTCGATCATGTGAACCAATTTACCATCTTTAAATAATGCCATTGAAGGAGATGACGGAGGGAAAGGCATCATATAACCTCTTGCCCTGTCTACTGCTTCTTTTTCCATACCAGCAAAAACAGTTACCAATTTATCAGGATGTTTTTCATTTGATGCAGCTAAACGTGCTGCCGGGCGTGCATTTGCTGCTGCGCAACCGCATACAGAATTTACCACTACAAATACAGTTCCTTCAGTGCTGATGGCCTGATCAACATCTTCTGCAGTTTTTAATTCTTCAAAACCTACTTTAGTAAGTTCTGCACGCATGGGTTCAACTAAATATTCTGGATACATATGCTTAAATTCTTTAATATTTCTTTTTTCAGTTTACAAATGTACAGCGTCAATAGATAGCATCAAAGCAATACAGTTGCAATGTGATAGTTTTGACCTTTAAATTACTTTGGTATCATATAGTTGGCAGTAGAATAATCTATTGATCCAAAGTGACCGATAAACTCCAATACAAGATGCCGGGTGTGAAGATACAGAATCAAATGTGCACAAAAAAAGCCCTAACGAAAGGGCTTAAGTAATATCTTTTGGTTGACCAAACTCAACTATTGAGTTTAGGAACTTATTTTACAATGATGTCCATAGTTTGGTTAATTTTTGTGTTCTTATGTTAAAGATATCATTTCTTATTTACTTATGCAACATAATTAAGTAAAATATGTTTGTTAAGGTTTTATTTCACAAGAGTTCCCGCTGTAGTAAGTGCCTGTTATGATATCGCTCACATGTTTATATTTCTTCGTGATTACTCTTGTAAATCCTGTCAACGAATGTTTAGCTAATATCTCCACTGTAATAAAATGCCCATTAGCGATCATGCCCCTAATGTCTTCAAAGGTAGAGAATTGCGCGGCATAATCCGTACGTCTTTCCAGCCTTTGATCTTTAGCTAAGAATTTTTGAAAAAAATGCCCGGCGTACAACCTGTGTATGACCCATTGAAACTGCTTCCTTATTTTTATGGGTTGATAGGAAACGTCATCTGCATTAACGGAGGGTTCTATTTTAGAAACCCAGGCACAAATGTGCAGGTCGTAAACTTTAAAAAACAAGGATTTGTTAATGACTTTAAATGAATAAAGGTGAGTTTGGCCTGCCGGGTCGTTTGGAAAAAGTTCCAAAGCTATTTTATTCCCGATCTTTAATCTCGGTTTAAGGAAGTAAAGCATTAATAAAAAAATCAATGATGTATATAGGCCGGGTATCAGGTTGTTTAAAAACTTAGATTGTTCCCACCATTCTGAAAGTTGTCGCATTAATATTTGTTTGTTGGTTCTGGTAAACTTAATTAAAATTTCACAAAACAACCATGACATCAATATTGCAGAATTTAGCCATTATAAAGACCGTCTTTTATTTCACTTTTGAATTTGGTTAAACTATTGCCTACTTTTGCAGAAGAAAATCAGAATGATTCAATGAATTGTGCCAATGGCGTAAAAGTCAATTTTAAAAGCACATAAGCAACTGAAAATAAACACTTAAAAAATAACAATATGTCATCAGTAGAGACAACTTACGTTCCTTACAAAGTTAAGGACATTTCACTGGCAGAATGGGGCCGCAAAGAGATTGGATTAGCTGAAGCAGAAATGCCGGGCTTAATGTCATTGCGTGAAGAATTCGGTCCTTCAAAACCATTAAAAGGTGCGCGTATTGCAGGCTGTCTGCATATGACCATCCAAACTGCAGTTTTAATTGAAACCTTAGTAGAGCTGGGTGCTGAAGTTACCTGGTCATCATGTAATATATTTTCAACCCAGGACCATGCTGCTGCTGCCATTGCTGCTGCAGGTATCCAGGTGTATGCCTGGAAAGGTTTAGACGAGGCTAGTTTCGACTGGTGTATTGAGCAAACTTTACACTTCGGTCCGGAGCAACAACCATTAAACATGATCCTTGATGATGGTGGTGATTTAACCAACATGGTTTTCGATAAATATCCTGAGCTGATTGCAGCGATCAAAGGTTTATCTGAAGAAACCACTACCGGTGTTCACCGTTTATATGAGCGCATGAAAAACGGCACCTTGCATTTACCTGCAATCAACGTAAACGACTCAGTTACCAAATCTAAATTTGACAACAAATACGGTTGCCGTGAATCGTTGGTTGATGCGATCCGTCGCGCTACCGACATCATGATGGCTGGTAAAGTTGCTGTTGTTGCCGGTTACGGTGATGTAGGTAAAGGCTCTGCTGAATCTTTAAGCTCACAAGGTGTACGTGTAATCGTTTCTGAAATTGATCCGATCTGTGCATTGCAGGCTGCAATGGAAGGTTATGAAGTAAAGAAATTTGCTACTGCCGTTAAAGAAGCAGATATCATTGTAACCACTACCGGTAACTGTGATATTGTTCGTGCAGAACACTTCAAATCTATGAAAGACAAAGCAATCGTTTGTAACATTGGTCACTTTGACAATGAGATCGACGTAGCCTGGTTAAATACAAACTACGGAGATACTAAAATAGAGATCAAACCTCAGGTAGATAAATATACCATTGACGGTAAAGACATCATCCTATTGGCTGAAGGCCGCCTGGTAAACTTAGGCTGTGCAACAGGACACCCAAGTTTTGTAATGTCGGCTTCTTTTACCAACCAAACTTTAGCTCAGTTAGAACTTTGGACCAACACCGATAAATACGAGAATAAAGTATATGTTCTTCCTAAATACCTGGATGAGAAAGTAGCCCGTTTACACTTAGCTAAAATTGGCGTAGAACTTGACGTTTTAGACAATCACCAGGCAGAATACATTGGTGTTCCTGTAGAAGGTCCGTTTAAACCGGAAGCCTACAGATACTAGAATAACCTACATGAGCTTTGATCATCAAGGCTTATAAATTTAAAATGAGGATATCCCCAAAGGACATCCTCATTTTTTTTGGCTTAGATCTTCTAATACCCGGCATACCAGCTCACAAACAGAAAACTACATGGCAAATTTACGGCAGGATCTTCAACCGGTTAATTACCTGTCAGTTAAATGCCTTTTAGCGCTCTATCACCGGTGGTTTAGCGGTCTATCAGAGGTCTATTTATGGTCTAAGACCACAATACCAGTGCGGAACCATCGCAGATCCATCTTCGGAAAATATCGTTTAAGTTAAGCACAAACCAGACGCGTTCCGATATAGTCCAATCATTTTTTAACACGATTTTTTGGAAAATACCGTTATAAAAAATAATTATCTTTGAGCCATGGCAAAACTTTCAGTAAACATCAATAAAATAGCGACCCTGCGCAACAGCCGTGGAGGCAACAATCCGGACCTGGTAAAAGTAGCTTTGGATTGCGAACGCTTTGGTGCGGAAGGGATCACGGTGCATCCGCGTCCCGATGAAAGGCATATCCGTTACCAGGATGTGTTTGACCTCAAAGCTATGATTGCTACAGAATTCAACATTGAAGGAAACTGCAGGGAACAGAAGTTTGTAGATCTCGTGCTTGCCAGCAAACCTGCGCAAGTTACCCTGGTACCTGATGCAGACGGGCAGATCACTTCCAACCATGGCTGGGATACCATTAAGCATAAAGATTACCTGAAAGAGATGGTAGCTCTTTTTCAGGCTGCCGGTATCCGTGTCTCTATATTTGTAGATCCCGTAGTTGAAATGGTAAAGGCCGCAGCAGAAAGCGGAACCGACCGCATAGAGCTTTATACCGAAGCTTATGCCCACAATTATTACGACAACAGGGAAAAGGCAATCGTTCCTTATGTGGCCGCAGCGCATAAAGCACATGAGATTGGACTGGGTATTAATGCAGGTCATGATCTGGACCTGCACAACCTGAAGTACTTCTCTGAAAGCATTCCGGGACTACTGGAAGTGAGCATTGGACATGCCCTGGTCAGCGATGCCCTTTACCTCGGACTCGAGAACACCATACAACGGTACCTGCACCAGTTAAAGCACTAAATAAGCGTCATAATTAGCTGAAAGATCAGCCGGTAAGATTTATTGAGGGCACTGCAAAAAACAGACGCTCCGGGGATACTAAATAAGTGTATTTTTATTACCTTTGCGCAACTTTTATACAAAGAATTCATGAGCTTAAACATTCATTACCAAGAAGACTTTAAAGACCGTCATATTGCGCCCAATACTGATGACACGAACGCGATGTTAACTACGCTTGGCGTTAGTTCTGTAGATGAGCTGATTGAACAGACTGTTCCTCAAAAGATCAGGTTAAAACAACCTTTAAACTTACCAAAGGCTAAATCTGAAACAGATTACCTGAGCAGCTTAAAACAAACTGCTTCTTTAAACAAAGTATTCAAATCTTATATCGGCCAGGGTTATTATGACACCATCACACCGGGAGTAATTCTGCGTAATGTAATGGAAAATCCAGGATGGTATACACAATATACGCCATACCAGGCAGAAATTGCCCAGGGCCGCTTACAAGCCCTGTTAAATTTCCAAACCATGGTCATTGACCTTACCGGTATGGAAATAGCAAATGCATCCCTTCTTGATGAAGGTACTGCTGCTGCTGAAGCCATGTTCATGCAGTTCAGCTTGCGCAAGAACCAGCAAGCTAAAAAATTCTTTGTATCGGAATTGCTGTTCCCGCAAACCATAGATATTTTAAAAACACGTGCAAATCCATTTGGTATTGAGCTTGTGATCGGTGACCACCAGTCGGCTGTTCTTACTGATGAGTTTTTCGGTGCCATCATCCAATACCCTGCCGGAACCGGAGAAGTATTTGATTATACCGGCTTCGCCAAAGAAGCACATGAGAAAAATGTTAAGGTAACTGTTGTTGCCGACCTGCTTAGCTTAACCTTATTAACTCCTCCGGGAGAATGGGGTGCTGACATTGTGGTGGGTACCACACAACGTTTTGGTGTTCCGATGGGATTTGGCGGGCCGCACGCAGCCTATTTTGCAACTAAAGACGAATACAAACGCTCTATTCCCGGACGGATCATTGGTGTAACCATAGACAGCAACAACAATTACGCCTTGCGTATGGCCTTGCAAACCAGGGAGCAGCACATCCGCAGGGATAAGGCAACTTCCAATATCTGTACAGCACAAGCCTTACTAGCTATTATGGCCGGTTTCTACGCCGTTTACCACGGACCGAAAGGATTAAAGTTAATTGCAGAACGTACACACGGTTTGGCGGTTACCCTTTCTAAATCTTTAGAAAAAGCAGGTTACACCCCATTGAACAGTGCATATTTTGATACCATCCGTGTAGATCTTGGCGACCTTGCCGATTCTATCCACAGGGAATGTATCGATAATGAGATTAACCTGAACTATTCAGGCAGCATAGTTACGATTGCATTAGATGAAACCACTTCATTCAATGACATTAAAACCTTAACCCGCATCTTCTCTAAAGTGAAAGCTATTGCTGCCGATGCGGTTGAACTGGCTGATGATAAAAATGTAGAAACTGTGATCCCTGCAGCATTGCAGCGTACCTCTGCTTATTTAACGCACCCGGTATTTAATGCGCACCATTCAGAGCATGAAATGCTGCGTTACATCAAATCACTGGAAGCAAAAGACCTTTCGCTTTGTCACTCAATGATTGCCCTGGGTTCATGTACCATGAAACTGAACGCAACTACAGAGATGATCCCGGTTACCTGGCCTGAGTTTGGAAAGGTACACCCCTTTGCCCCTGCTGATCAGGTTGCCGGTTACTATACCGTATTTAATGAGCTTGACCGCTGGTTGAGCGAGATCACTGGCTTTGCTGCCATGAGCTTACAGCCTAATGCTGGTGCCCAGGGTGAATATGCAGGCTTAATGGTGATCCGTGCATACCACCAGGACCGTGGCGACGATCACCGTAACATCGCTTTGATCCCTTCTTCTGCACATGGAACAAACCCTGCATCTGCTGCAATGGCAGGCATGAAGATCGTTGTGGTTAAATCATTGGAGAATGGAAATATTGATGTGGATGATTTGAAAGCTAAAGCTGAAGAACATGCAGCCAACCTTTCCTGCCTGATGGTAACCTACCCATCTACACACGGGGTATTTGAAGAAAGCATCATCGACATCTGTACCATCATTCATGAGAATGGCGGACAGGTTTATATGGATGGCGCAAACATGAACGCACAGGTTGGGTTAACCAGTCCGGCGAATATTGGTGCAGACGTTTGTCACCTTAACTTACACAAAACATTCTGTATCCCTCACGGCGGCGGTGGTCCTGGTATGGGTCCGATCGGTGTTGCCAAACACCTGGTTCCTTACCTTCCTGGTCACGCTGTGGTAGATATTAACAACGACAAGTCTATTCCTGCAGTATCTTCTGCACCATGGGGTTCTGCATCGATCCTGATCATTTCTCATGCGTACATCGCGATGATGGGTGCTGAAGGATTAACCAATGCAACCCGTTATGCGATCTTAAATGCCAATTACATGAAAGCCCGCCTGGAAGAACACTATCCTGTTCTCTATTCTGGAGTAAACGGACGCTGTGCACACGAAATGATCCTGGATTGCCGCAGCTTCAAAAACTTCGGAATTGAGGTGGTTGACATTGCCAAGCGTTTAATGGATTATGGCTTCCACGCACCTACGGTATCTTTCCCTGTTGCAGGAACCTTAATGGTTGAGCCAACGGAAAGTGAGCCTAAGCATGAGCTTGACCGTTTCTGTGATGCACTGATTGCGATTAAAAAGGAAATTACAGCCGTTGAAAATGGCGAGCTGGACAGAACAGATAACCCGTTAAAAAATGCACCGCACACGGCTGCAGTGGTTACGGGTGATGCCTGGGAACATGGATATAGCAGACAAACTGCTGCATTCCCGCTTCCTTATGTGGCTGCTTATAAATTCTGGCCATCGGTTGGAAGGGTTAATGATTCATTTGGCGACAGATCTTTGGTATGCGCCTGCCCTCCGATTGAAAGCTATATGGAAGAAGCCGTATCGTAATTATTTTTTTACTTAAACCTTTTGCTATATTTATCTTCTAAATACAGCAAAAGGTTAAATTACCGGCACTAAACAAACCACTAAAAATGAAATTAAAAATCACATCACTGGCCTTACTACTGATTGTAGCTGCCACTTCGGCTTTCAAGGCCAAACCGGTTTCTTACAAAGTAGATACTGAAAAATCAACATTAACCTGGGTAGGCAAAAAACTAACCGGAAGCCATAATGGAACGATCGACCTTCAATCCGGAGAATTGTTGTTTGATGGCAAAAAGTTAACAGGTGGCAACTTTGCCATCAACATGACTACAATCAAGGACGCTGATAAAAGCGCAAATCTGGAAAAACATTTAAAAGCTGACGATTTTTTTGGTGCTGATAAATTTGCAGCGTCTACTTTTGCAATCAGGAAAATTGTGAGCGGAAGCGGTAATATCGTAAATGTTACAGGCGATCTAACCATTAAAGGAGTAAGTAATCCAGTTACGTTCCCGGCAACAATTGTTTGGAATGCAGATGGTACAGTTACAGCAACAGCGGAAAAAGTAATCGTTGACCGTACAAAATACGGCATCAAATACAGATCTAAAGGCATGTTTCCTGATGTGGGCGACAAAATGATCTACGACGAGTTCGAATTGGCCATTAAGTTAGTAGCTAAGAAATAAATAATATTTTTATTGAGAAAGGCCATTATATTAAATAATGGCCTTTTTTTTGCACTTTATTAAACTGGGAGTTTAAACATTTATATATATTTTAATATCTTAGGCGTATAGAATATTCCTCGCTAAATTATGACAGATTCTAAAATCAACCTTCTTGTTATCGACGATGATGAAATTAACATTTTCATCATTAAAAAGATAGTAGAAAAAACTGGTTACCAGGTCAATATGATTTCTAAAAGTAATGGACAGCTTGCTGTAGATTACCTGAAACAGATTTCAGAGAACAATGAACTGTTTCCTCATCTGATGCTGATAGACATCAATATGCCTGTTCTTAATGGCTGGGAATTTTTAGAGGCCTATGATCAGCTAAATGTTACAAAGCATGCAGAGATGTATATGCTCTCTTCTTCTGTCTATGAAAATGATATAGAAAAAGCCAAAACCTTTAAAACCATTAAAGGCTTTATTTCAAAACCGCTTTCCATAGAACGGCTTTCAGAACTGCTTCGACTGATTAACGTTTAATCTGTTATTTTAAACTGTCCATCGTTTAAGGTAACGTGTCCCGTTGTTCTGCTTTTACCGTGGTAAAACAGGCAGTTCCAATTTTCGGCTGCGGCCTGCTGTCCGAATTTCTCTCTCAGTTCCATTGCTTTCCTGCCATCATAGTCGTACTTGGCAATGAACTTCTTAACCAGTTCTTCCGGTTCTGGCAAAACATCACCACCAAAGAAAATGGTATCCTTACCATCGCTCAGCAAAAATACCTGGTGAAACGGCGTGTGTGCTCCGGTCAGTTCATAGCTGATCTCAGTGGTCAGGCTGCCAGAATCTTCAATAAAACGCAGCTGCGCATTTCGCTGTAAAAAATCAAAGATCTCTGTCCGGTAAGAGGATGAGGTATTGGTGAACGCAGCTTCCCACTCTCCGCGCTGGATGACATAGGTAGCATTGGGGAAACTCAGGTCCATCTTACCATCCTGGTTGTGCACCATACCTCCTGAATGATCAAAATGTAAATGCGACATAAGTACCAGATCTACATCATCCGGATCAAACCCCGCTTTCCTTATATTTTCATGAAGGATCAGTTGCCCCTTTTCATTGCTGTACCCCAGTCCGGTATCAATCAGTACCAGCGAATCTTTTAGCTTTACCAGGAAGGGCTGAACATGAATGAATAACGATGCCGGACGGTCCTTTGGATTGTCCTTTGCGGGATCAAAAGGAACAAATTTCTTAGTGGCATCAACGGAATAGGAACCTTCAAATAATGTGAAAACTTGCAATGGCATAGTAATTAGGTGGAGAAAAAAATAATAAATGATATATTTACGATATCATTGCAAAGATATGGAACATGTGCCATATATGGAATGCGCTTTAACTCAGATCGCGTCATCAACGATAAAAACAACCAATAGAAATGAAAAAAAGATGGGTGCAGGCCGTAAAGGCAAGTGAAGAAACAGTGGGGTTGCTTGCACAACAACTAAATATAGACAACAGCCTGGCACAGATCCTGGTTCAAAGGGGCATTTCATCCTTTGACGGGGCAAAAGATTTTTTCCGCCCACAGATGACTAAGCTTCATGATCCTTTTTTAATGAAGGATATGGACAAGGCCATTGCACGGATAGAACGTGCATTAGAAAATAACGAACGGATCCTCATCTATGGCGACTATGATGTAGACGGCACCACTTCTGTGGCGCTGGTCTATAGTTTTTTTACTGAGCTGACTACAAATATAGAATACTATATTCCAGACCGGCACAAGGAAGGTTACGGAATTTCTACCGCTGGTATTGATTATGCAGGTTCTAATGGCTTTACCTTAATCATTGCACTGGATTGCGGCATTAAATCTGTCGACAAGATTGCCTATGCCAATGAGCTGGGTATTGATTTTATCATTTGCGACCACCATTTACCCGGAGAGGTACTGCCGGATGCGGTAGCCATCCTTGATCCAAAGCGTGCAGACTGCAGTTATCCGTTTAAAGAACTTGCCGGATGCGGAATTGGCTTTAAGCTGATCCAGGCATATAGCCTGACACACCAGCTGCCGGCCGAAAAATACCTGAAATACATTGACCTGGTTATGGTGAGCATTGCCGCAGATATTGTTCCTGTAGAAGATGAGAACCGCATTCTGGCCTATCATGGCCTGATTAAGCTGAATACAGATCCATGCATTGGCTTAAAAGCCCTGATGGATATTTCTGGGCGGCAGGCCAAAACGTATACCCTTACCGATGTGGTGTTCGTGCTGGCTCCCCGGATCAATGCTGCCGGACGGATGGATCACGCCAACCAGGCGGTAAAGATGCTGATCTGCACGGAAGACAACCTGGCGCAGGAACAAAGCCTATTCATCAACCTTCAAAATACGGACCGTAAGACCTCCGACCAGAACATTACCGCAGAAGCACTGGCATTAATTGATGACTGTGAAATCCTGATCAATAAGAAGACTACGGTCGTTTACCATGAAAGCTGGAATAAAGGCGTGATTGGCATTGTAGCGTCCAGACTGACAGAAAAATACTATCGGCCTACCATTGTGCTAACCGAATCCAATGGCTTGTTTACCGGCTCTGCACGTTCCGTTGCAGGCTTTGACCTGTATGAGGCTTTGCTGGGCTGTGAAGACCTGATGGTACAGTTTGGCGGCCATAAATTTGCTGCCGGCCTAACCATTAAGCCAGAGAACATAGCATTGTTCTCTGAACGTTTTGAGCACATTGTTGCGGCAACCATTACAGAAGACATGCTTTGTCCGGAGATCAAAATAGATGCTGAGATCGATTTTAACCAGATTGACGGTAAGTTTCAGCGGATCATTGCGCAGATGGCCCCATTTGGACCGCATAACGCTGCGCCCATTTTTGTAACCCATCGCGTATATTTAACAGGAACACCTTATATTGTAGGCGGAAAACATTTAAAATTAAACTTAAAGCAACAAAATTCCGTTAATTTTGAGTGCATCGGCTTTGGACTGGCAGAAGATGAAAATCTTTTACAACCAAACGGTCCCTTTTCTGTTTGTTATACAGTTGAGGAGAATGTTTGGAAAGACCAGCGTCGTTTGCAATTGAACATTAAAGCGATTAAACCTGATAATTAACAGACCTGAATGATATTAAGAGCTGAAAACCTGATTAAAAAATATAAACAGCGTACCGTAGTAAATGACGTTTCCTTTTCCGTTAGTCAGGGTGAGATTGTTGGTCTTTTAGGCCCAAATGGGGCCGGTAAAACTACTTCTTTTTATATGATCGTTGGTTTGATCAAACCTAACGAAGGCACGATCTTTTTAGATGATGAGGACATTACCAGTGACCCCATGTACCGCAGGGCAAAAAAGGGAATCGGATACCTGGCACAGGAGGCCTCAGTATTCCGCAAACTTTCTGTGGAAGACAACATCATGGCCATCCTGGAGATGACAACGATGAGTAAGGAAGAGCGGCATGAGAAACTGGAAGAACTGATCAGTGAATTCAGCTTGCATAAAGTACGCAAGAACCGCGGCGACCTGCTTTCGGGTGGTGAGCGCAGGAGAACGGAGATTGCACGGGCACTGGCGGCCAGCCCTAACTTCATTCTTTTGGATGAGCCTTTTGCCGGGGTAGACCCGATTGCAGTGGAAGAGATCCAGACGATTGTGGCTAAACTAAAACAAAAAAATATAGGTATCTTAATTACCGACCATAATGTTCAGGAAACTTTATCAATTACCGACCGTGCCTACCTTTTGTTTGAGGGAAAGATCCTTGAATCCGGAACTCCGGAAGTACTGGCCGCAAATGAAATGGTAAGAAGGGTATATCTTGGTTCTAACTTCGTGCTCCGCAGTAAAAACTTATAATCAACCTTTAGATTAACACATGGCAATTGTAAATTCAATTTTCACCTGGTATATGAAAAAGCGCGTTCACCAGATCGAGCTGTTCATGAAATATCCGCATGATGTACAGGAAGAATGGTTTCATAAACTCATTTCCAGTGCTGAAGATACAGAATGGGGAGAAAAATACGATTACAGGAGCATTGAAACCCCAAAGCAGTTTAAGGAGCGGGTTCCGATCCAAAATTATGATACCCTGAAGCCCTATATCGAGCGCATGCTTAAAGGGGAACAAAATATTCTCTGGCCATCAGAGATTAAGTGGTTTGCTAAATCATCCGGCACCACGAGCGACCGCAGTAAGTTTATTCCCGTTTCGGAAGAGTCTTTACAGGATTGCCATTTTAAAGGAGGTAAAGATCTTCTATCGATCTTTTGCAACAACCGGCCCGAAAATCAGATCATGACCGGAAAGGGATTGGTACTGGGCGGCAGTCACCAGATCAACCAACTGAATGAAGATTCTTTTTATGGCGATCTTTCTGCGGTACTGATCAAAAACCTGCCGATGTGGGCTGAATATTACCGGACGCCAAACATTTCCATTGCGCTGATGGACAATTACGAGGAAAAGATTGAACGGATGGCCGAGGCCACCATTAAAGAGAATGTGACGAGTATTGCAGGCGTACCTACCTGGACCATCGTTCTGGCCAAAAAAGTTTTGGAAATGACCGGAAAGGACAACCTGATTGAAGTTTGGCCTAACCTGGAACTGTATACCCATGGTGCGGTAAACTTTAAACCATACCGGGAGCAGTTCAAAGAACTGATTCCCTGTGACCAAATGTATTACCTGGAAACCTATAATGCTTCTGAAGGTTTTTTCGGAATTCAGGATGAGGTAAATTCTGATGAAATGCTGCTGATGCTGGATTACGGGATCTATTACGAATTCCTTCCGCTGGAACATGTGGAAGAAGAACATCCAAATACCCTGGGTCTTGATCAGGTTGAACTGAATAAGAACTATGCCATCATCATCTCTACCAATGGCGGGTTGTGGCGGTATATGATTGGAGATACCATCCAGTTTACAAGCTTATCTCCATACCGGATCAAAATTACCGGAAGAACCAAACATTTCATCAATGCATTTGGCGAAGAGGTGATCATTGACAATGCAGAGCAGGCCATTTGCAAGGCCTGTAATGAAACCGGCGCTGTATTTAAGGACTATACAGCTTGTCCGATCTATTTTAAAGGAGAGGAAGTTGGCGGTCATGAGTGGATCATTGAATTTGACCAGCAGCCGAATGATTTTGAGCGCTTTGTAGATGTGCTGGACGAAACGCTGAGGGCGGTAAATTCAGATTACGATGCCAAGCGGTTTAAAGACATGGCTTTACGGAGACCGAAAGTTCACAATGCCCCAAATAATACGTTTTACAACTGGCTCAAAGCGAAAGGCAAACTTGGTGGTCAGCATAAAGTTCCGAGGCTGGCAAACGACAGGAAGTATGTAGAAGAGATCCTGCCTTTACTTAGCGTTACTGCTTAAACAAAATAATCAGGTATTTATCTTTTGTTATTGCTGATTTGACTTTTTTTAGTTAAGTTTAACTACCTAAATATAAATCAGTTATGAATACCGTACAAAAAATACTGGATTCCAAGCCGCTTCAGGTCTTCGCGGTTGCCAAAAAATCATCTGTATTGGAAGCCTTACATTTAATGATGGAAGAGAATGTGAGTGCCTTATTAATCGTGGAGGACCATGCATTGCTGGGCATTTTCACAGAGCGGGATTATGCACGAAAGATCATTCTATACGGTAAATCTTCTGCAGATACCGTTATGGAAGAAGTGATGACGGCCGATCCGATCACGGTTACACCAAAAGACAGTATCGATCTTTGTATGCAGATCATGACCGATAAGCACATCCGGCATTTGCCTGTTGTAGTGCTGGACAGAGTTGTGGGAATGGTATCCATCGGCGATGTGGTTAAATACATCATTGCAGATCAGAAACAGACCATTTCACAACTGGAAAGTTATATCAACAGCTAAATACCCTGCTTTTTCTCCAAAAACGTTTGTTAAGTAAAGAATAAGGTTGTGTTAAAAGTTAATTATTAATGCTGAATTAATATTAGGAAGCTAATTTTAGAATAGTTAGTAAATCCGAAAATTATGATCAGTACAAAAATTCTTTACAATGCTGTATTTAAAACAGATGAGGTTAACGATATCCATAAATTTCAACCGCTTCCGCAGCCTTCCGGCAGTTATCCATACCGCCTTGAGCTTGCCAGGGAAGTTGCGCTAAAAAATCCGGAACGGATGGTTTTCCATATGGTAGGTGATACCGGTGGTTCCAAACCGGGAGACCTGCAGAGACAAGTTGCCGGAAAAATGGCAGCACAGTACCTATTGGCAACGGAAGAAAAGGACAGGCCTGCTTTTTTATACCATCTTGGAGATATTGTGTACCATTATGGAGAAGCAGAACAGTACAACGATCAATTTTTAAAACCTTTTGAAAGCTACCCCGGCCCTATTTTCGCCATTGCCGGAAATCACGATTCAGATGTTAATCCGGAGAGTGAGGCACATTACGAAAGTCTGGAAGCATTCTATACTGCATTTTGCAATACCTGTCCCAAAACAATTTATTTCGGACCGGACGGCGGCAGAAAAAGCCAGGTACAGCCACATGTATACTGGACAATGCAGGCACCATTGGCAACCGTAATTGGGTTGCATACCAATGTTCCAAAATATGGCCACATTAAAGAAGAACAGCGAAACTGGTTCATAAAAGAACTACAGCATGCAGCACGCTTTCATCCAGACAAGGCAATTATCGTTTGTATGCACCATGCCCCCTATTCAGCAGATGTAAATCATGGCTCGAGTTTACCCATGATTGAATTTTTAGATTCAGCCTATGAAGAAGCCGGCGTAAAACCGGATATCGTATTCAGCGGGCATGTACACAATTACCAGCGTTTTAACAAGCAGTACAATGACGGTAAGACTGTTCCTTATATTGTGGCCGGTGCCGGCGGATTTGATGAGCTGCATCAGCTCGCCAACCCTTATGATCCCATGTTTTGTATGGAAAGCAAATTGCTGAACCAGGTGCAGCTGGAGAACTATTGCGACAACCGTCACGGTTTTTTAAAGGTTGCTGTGGATAAAGATGCAGATGGTCTTAGAATTTCCGGAGAATATTATACGATCCCGCAGCAGAATACCATAGAGGGCCCTGTCCTGTTCGATCATTTTACTGTCAATCTAGCTGGCAGATAAGCCTGCAGATTAGGATTTTCATTCTTTAATTGTCACATTTGAGCATGAAGAACCTGAGGCAGATCGTTGAAAATATTAAGGGGCTAGGCGGAGAAAACCCGGAGGCGCTGCAGCCATTACTATGGAAGCTAATCTGTTATTCGCCAAAGATGCCCAGCCGTTTACACCAGCAGGATCTGCTGGATGCAGCGGAATATTCATCCTTTAAAGTTTACGATCAATATTTCAGCAAGTCCGAATTGCGGGTTAACTGCTTTAAATGGGGCAAGGGCCCGGTTAAAATTCTTCTTACCCATGGATGGGGCTCAAAAGCAATTGATTTCAGTGAACTGATCCATACCTTACTGCAGCATAAAGAGGTGCAGGTTATCGCATTTGATGCGCCGGGAAATGGAAGTTCTGAGGGTGCATTAAGCAACCTGATCCTGTATGTAGAATCCATCAAACAGATCCAGCTGATCCATGGCACCCCGGATGTGATGATTGGTCATTCTTTAGGCGGCATGGCGAATATCAGGGCCATTCAGCAGATGGATGAATATCCAAAGCTCCTGATCAGCATTGCCCCGCTGGTAAAGCTCAGGGAGAACTTTAAATCATCAATGGACAGCGTTTCTATTTCAGAAGAAGCCCAGCAAACCTTCTTCAGCGATTTTGAGGCTTTATATGGCATGAGTACCGATGAGTTTACGTTAGACCAGATGTTTAGCTATGAAGGCCGGGTTAGCCACCACCTGTTCTATGAAGCCAGCGATGCAATTTCTCCGGCAGCATACATTGAAAACTTTTTAGCGCAATATCCATCCACTACGGCTGTACGCTATACGGATACGACCCATGCCAGGATAATTATCGATGCACGGGTCATTTCAGAGATTGATTCTAAGGTAAAAACGCTGTTTTAATCTTTAAAACAGCACATCGTGGATGTCGGCATTTTTGTCGAATACACTTTTTGCAAATGGGCATAACGGCAGTATTTTGATCTTATGCTCCCTTGCATAGGCCACCGCTTTCATCACCAATTCCTTACCTACACCCTTACCTGAAAAGGAAGGATCAATTTCGGTGTGATCAATGATCATTTTACCGGGACCAGCCCAGACATAGGTCATCACACCGGCTTCAGCACCATTTTCAATGGCTTTAAATGCACCTTTTCGTTCGTCGTTAACTTGTTCAATATTCATAATCTTTATTTAAATTTTACACCAGGAACCTGGTTTGGAAGGGGTACAAATTCTGTTTCGCCGGGTACTTTTGGAAAGGATTGCTCCAGCCAGCGGCTCTTTGCCTCTTCGATCTTTTCTTTGCTGGAGGCTACAAAGTTCCAGTAAATGGTACGTTCTTCAGGAAAGGCCTCACCACCAAAAATATAAACAGTGGTGTTCTCCTGCATCACAAATTCACACAGCTTGCTGTCTTTGGCAACCAGGATCTGCTTAGGCCCGAAGACATGTTCTTCACTCTCAATGGCACCTTCGAGGATATACAATGCACTTTCACCAAACAGGTCTTTACCAATGGTAATGGTTTGCCGGCTTGTTGATTTGAGTTCGAGCAGATAAAGCGGACTATAGACAGGCACTGCTGATTTCTTTCCGAGCACTTCACCGGCAATCAGTTTAAAATGAACCCCATCTGCATTCCACACCGGCATTTCGTGTTCTTCAACATGAAAAAACTCGGGATCCATTTCTTCCAAAGCTTTCGGCAGGGCCACCCAGATCTGTAGTCCGTGGAGCATTTTATCGGAAGTACGCAGGTATTCCGGTGTCCGTTCAGAATGCACGATCCCTTTTCCTGCGGTCATCCAGTTTACCTGTCCGGGTTTAATTTCAATATCAGTACCGAGGCTGTCCTTATGCTGTATTGAACCTTCAAAAAGATAGGTTAATGTAGAAAGTCCGATGTGCGGATGTGGCGGAACATCCAGGTTTTCATGGTCGCTCAGGCGTACAGGCCCCATGTGGTCTATAAATGCAAAAGGGCCAACCATTCGTTTTTCACGAAACGGGAGTAATCTACCGACCATGAAGTTGCCTATGTTGTTTGGCCTTTCTTCAATAATAAGTTGAATATTCGACATATTTTTAAGGGTTAAGATCTAATTTCAGGGCCGTGCTTTTTGAGGGCGCTGCCGGATCATAGGTAATTATAAAGACTTTCCGGTATTCATCGTCGCCCAATTCTTTGATTGGATTATCCTTTATCAGGAGGTTATAAATGAGGTTCACCGTATTTGAATGTCCGGATATAACAATGGTTTTATTTCCGGATCTTTCAATTTCCCGGATCAGTTCATTACTTTTTGAGGGATCGTATGTCTTTACAGCAACCTGATTTTTAGCAGCTAACTGCGCAATGGTTTGGTTGGTACGTTTATAAGACGTTGAGTAGGCAGCATCAATCCTGACTTCAGCTAAGACGCTGGAGATCTTTTGCGCAAACTGTTTTCCCTTTTCGGAAAGAGCCGGATCTTTGGTCCCGTCATTTTCTTTTTCCGCATGGCGAAGTAAAATAATAGTCAGGGGTTTCTCCTGAGCATAGATTAAGCCAGACTGAACAACAAGGATCAGGAGGATCCCGAATAATTTTTTCATGCGTTCTAAGATTCGTATTCAAAGCAAAAGGTACAGAAAATTGTTCAAATCACAGCAAGGTGATTGTAAGGCCTCATAAATTAGACTACCAGTTAAAATTTTAAAATACCATCGAACTTGAACCTGGCCCAACGGGTAACGTTTTTTCTGGCAGGTATTCTTATTTTTTATACATCTGATCCAGAAAAAGATACCGTGCTCCATCCTTTTCTGCCTCCTGTGCAGTATTTATGCCGATATTCATCAGCTGAACGGTATTTGATAATGGCGACCACTCTGGAAGTGCAGATCCGTTGGGATTTCCTGTTTTAATGAAGTTTGCAAAATAGCTGAGCATGATGTCAGAGATCTTCCGGTCATCTGCTGTCCATGTATAGGTAGCATTGGTAGCCAGGTTTCCCATCGCATATTCGATCTCGAATGCATGAGGGGCACCGTCAAATTCAGCCGGCTGTGTGCCTGCCCCTTCTATAGGAACCACCTTTGGTCCGGGTTTAGACTTGGAAAACAGGTATCTGTATACCGGTTTTCCACTGGTTTTATGGTGTATATCGAGCCATTTCCAGGTGCTGTATACAATAAAGCGGTCGCTCGCCAATGCAGTGGCCGAAGCAATAACTTCTTCCTGTGTTTTACCCGGATATAATTTTAAAACCTGGTCTGTATGATCAGGATATAGTTGTTTAATCTTTTTGCTATAGTTTTCAGGTGTCGGTGCATCTCCCCACATCAAAGCCTGGAAAGGTACTTCAGCAGAGTTCCATCCCGCAAGAAGCGGAACCAAAGCCTGCTTGCCTTCCGTAAAGATCTCCAATGGTGTTTTAGGCAGGAAATATCCATCTACATTTGCCGCGGTACTGAACGCACCAGGCTTTGAGGCTTCTTCTAACAGCTGATCTGCCGGCAGGTTGCGTAGTGCTTCCAATGAAGCTGCACCTGCCTTACTACCAAAAGCAACCCCGTTCTTCTCGGCCTGTTCCAGCGGAATCGGGGCAAGTGTAGGATGAATCATGGCCCCGCTTTCGCCGATTGCACCGGCAATCAGATCTTTGGACAGCGGGGAAGCCATTTGGGCAGATACAGAAATGGAGCCGGCCGACTCTCCTGCGATCGTCACGCGTTTTGGGTCTCCGCCAAAACTGCTGATGTTCTCTTTTACCCATTTTAATGCGGCATTCTGATCCAGCAGGCCATAGTTTCCAGACGAATGCTGTGCAGACTCCTTACTCAGTTCCGGGTGGGCCATAAACCCGAAAACACCCAGCCGGTAATTTACGGTAAGTGTAACGATCCCCTTCTTTGCCATATTTTCTCCGTCATAACGTGCTTCAGAACCATCACCGGCAACAAAGCCTCCGCCATAAAAATAAACCAGAACTGGCAATTTCTCCTTTGCTGTTTTTGCCGGGGTCCATACGTTCAGGTACAAGCAATCTTCGCTCATCCCCGCTGAGCGGAATCCCATATCTCCAAACACCTTTTTCTGCATTGGGTTGTGCGCAAACTTGTCGGCTTTGCGGATACCCGTCCAGCTTGTTAAGGGTTGTGGCGCTTTCCACCTCAACGGGCCAACCGGTGGTTTTGCAAACGGGATGCCTTTAAAGCTTGTTATACCTGAAGCTTCAACTGTTCCTTCAATGAGACCGGCAGAGATCTTTAGCTGAGCTGGCTTTGATGCTGGATTTTGGGCAAACAGCCTGGCCGAAATGATACAGGCTATGAATACGAGTATTTGAATACGTTTCATACTATTTATATTTGGGTAAATAAAGCAATCTATGCTTACATTGCGTTTTACTGACGTAATGATAATTATATTTTTTTACATTGTGCCTTTTAGTTATAATTTTTTATTTTGGGTGTGTCCCAATCTTATTTCCTAAGTGTACCTATGAGTAACAGCCGTAACATTGAATTTAAAAAAGACATTGAGAATTATTTGCCTGCCATTTCTGTAGATCTGGTGATCTTTGGTTTTCATGATAATGACTTGAAGATTTTGCTGTTAGAGCTCAAGGATAAAGAGAACTGGGCCTTACCCGGCGGCTTTATATTTAAAGATGAATTTTTAGAAGATGCTGCCAAGCGCGTGCTGCAGGAGCGTACCGGCCTAACCGGAATTTTTTTAGAACAGTTCCACGTCTTCGGTGATCCGGAACGAACCCGCATGAACAACAGGGAGAAACAACTGGTTAAACAACTTGAGAACGTTGAGAACGTCGAGAGCGTTGAGAGCGTTGAGAATGTTGAAGATGACAAACTTTCTGCTGAAATCAGGCAGTGGCTGCTGGGCCGCTTTGTTACTGTCGGCTTTTACGCCCTGGTTGAATATACAGAAGTAAATCCCAAAAGTGATTTTTACTCGATCCAATGTACCTGGTGCGACATTAGTTCCCTCCCTCCCTTGGTTTCCGATCATCAAAAGATCATTGAAAAAGCACTGCAAACCCTACGGCTGCACCTCAACTTTCACCCTATCGGACTTAATCTATTGCCTAAAGAATTTACCATGCCGGAACTGCAGCGTTTGTATGAGACCATACTGGGTATTAAGCTCGATAGAAGGAACTTTCAGCGACGGATCATCAACTATAACATCCTTACCCGTTTGTCAAAAAAACGGACGGGCGGTGCATTTAAAGCGCCCTACTTGTATCAGTTTGATGAAGCATTATACCAGAAGGCTTTACAGAACGGACTTGATAGTCCCTGGTAATTAAGGTGTTAACGCATAAAATGCTGGTTGTTACAGATCCAATTGCTAAAGACAAATATTGCTAAGCAGAACAACCAGGTATGCACCTACTGATAAATAAATCAGGATCTTATTTTTTTTAACGATACTCCATGTCATAAAAACGGAGCAGATGGCTATCGGGATTACGAATGGTGTATAGCAATAAGCAGCCAGCAAATAAACCAGGTGGATTACACCTATATTGAGCATAAACAACGCCAGCGGGATCAGCTTATGCTGGATTAAGCGAAATTCTTTCATGCAGCCATGGGTTTTGATCTGTATTTCTTTAAAAAATACTGCAGTATAACATAAATGAGATAGCCTGTCAAAATTCCATTAACCAATATGGCGGCCAGCGTTGCGGCTTGTTTATAACCAATCAGCGTACTGATCAATGCAATAACCGTGAGCACAAGGATAATGATCAGGATATAGATGAAGGTAATCTTTAGCGGACTTAATTTGCGTTTCTCTTTTTTATCGGTCCGGTAAAAGTAAACGATGAAACCGCTGATGGACAGGAAACTCGTAATTAAGCCTAGCACGGTATAAAGTATTTTAACGGCCAAACCGCCAAAATCACCAAAGTGAAGTCCTTCCTGTACAAAATAGAATTGGTGACTAAATGGCTTCTCCCGGATGTCATACTTAAAAACTGGTTTTAAGGTAGTTTTAGACAACAGCAGGGTATTTATATTCCGTTCATAGATCAGTCCTTTGATGTTGCCGGTAATACTTATTGTCGCACTGCCATCATCAGAAGGAACGATACTGACAGGAATCAATTCCGGGAATTCACGCTTTACCGATTTAAGCACTTCAGGCCATGCTACCGCCATTTTTGCATCTGATTCCGGACTATAGATCACCTTAGGTGTAAAGTCATTTGGGTTCTCAATGTTAAACCATTTTTCGAGCTTAGGCTGTAAACCCAGCCAGGCACCGGTAGCTGCAATTACAAAATTAAAAGCAAGGGCACTAATTCCTAAGATCTTATGCCAGTCGCCCATTAAGATCCGCATTCCTTTCTTCTGCCTGATTTCCGGATACGGCTGTTTTTTCATGAAATCGGCATAAATAAAGAAGCCGGTAATGGTAACTACCAGCAGGGCAATACCGCCAATGCCCACCAGCTGCCGGCCCCAAAAGCCTTCATACAAGCGGACATGCATTTGTCTGAGGTAATTAGCTACAGAATTTAAAGGGTTCCTGCTGCCTTCCACACGATCGCGGCCAGCATCAATAAAATATGCAAAAGTTTTTTTACCGTCTTTAAAGTTAAAGACTGCCACTTGTCCGGGTTGACGAGGCAGGCTGATGGTCAGCCCGCTCATCTCCGGATATTTTTTTTGAAGTTCAGCCAAAGACCTGCTGAACTTGATATCATCAGATGGTGACGATGACAATGCTGAGGCCGTTGAGGAAGTTGGAATCGTTGAGAGCGTTGAGAGCGTTGAGGACGATGAAGCCGAATAATAGTGCTTCTGGATCAGAAAGTCAATTTCCGGAATAAATACGGCCATTGCACCTGTAAAGCAAAGTATGGCAATTAAGATCCCTGCATATAGACCTGCCAGATGGTGGATGGTCCACATCAGCTTTTTCTTTTTCTTATCTCCTGTTTCAGTGCGCTTAACGCTCTTGGCGCTCTTAACGCTCTTAAAGCTCTCAACGCTTTTGGCCTGCGCTAAGCTCACATCCGTTCCCGGCTCTCCCGGCGTTTTCAACGTTCTCAACGTTCTCATTGTTACTGGTTATTAAAAGGTATAACCCACACTCATCATAAAGTTTCTTGGTGCACCGGGATATAACCGGTTAAAGTCATAACCACCTACCCAATGCGTTTTGTTAAATACATTGTTCAGGTTGGCAGACAGTTTAAATTTATCTACGCTGTAATATAAGGCACCAGTAAACACCGTATATTCCGGCAGGGTAAGGATGGTACTTAAGGTATTGCGTTTACCGGTATAGTTGGCGCCGGCACCCAGGCCAATACCTTTCAATTCAGGAATCAGGAAGTTATACTTTGCCCACAGGCCGCCCTGAACCTTTGGTGCATTCGGCAATATTGAACCTTGCTCACCAGCAATGGTACTCTTGGTGATCTTTGCTTCGCTGTAGGAGAAGTTGGCGGTAATGCTCAGGTTGCTTAAAGCCATCCCGTTGATGTCTACTTCAATCCCTTTAGCGCGCTGTTGTCCGATCTGGCGAAGCAGATCCGGGTTAACCCCATCACCAGCATTGATCAGGGTATTGTTTTGCTCAATTCTATAGAAAGCAAGGTTTACGGACAAGCGTTTTTGAAAAAGCTCGGTCTTGGTACCCACTTCATACATGTTGCTGATCAGCGGATCAAACGGACCGCCATAAATTTCCGGGGCACCAACAGTAGTAGCACCCTGTGGCTGGTATCCTTCAGTATATGTTCCATACAAGCTCACTTCTTCCAGCGGAGAATAGACCACGCCAATCCTTGGGATCAGCGCACTTTGCTCTACCCTTTTTTCAGTTGCTTTCTTAAATGCAAGGATGTCGGTATAGTATTCCTGTCTCAACGCAAGCAGGGCTCTCCATTTTCCCCATTTAATCTGATCCTGTACATAGATGCCATTTACATAGTATTTAGCGGGTTCAGTCTGTGTGGAAACGTTGATGTATTTAGAGATCTCGGAGATGGAGTAATCCGGGTTTACAAGGTCAAAGTGCGGAACGTTAGGAACCGGCCGGCCGCCAACGATGGCATAGTTTGCCGATTTCAGCGGATCATATGAATTGATAGAACCGGTTCTGGCCGCGTTCAGGTAACCTCTTGCATTATAGCTGGAGTTACCAACCGGTGTTTGGTTCTGAAGATAATCATAGCCCGTTACGAGTTTATGTTCCAGCGGACCAGTTTTAAAGTCAGAAACCAGGTATAGGGAAATGTTATCGTTATAATTCTTTCCTTGCCTGCGGATGGTCTGCATTTCCATCAGGGTAGGAATTGATACCCCGGCCTGATCCACTGCATACCGGTTAGAAGTACGGTGTTCCAACAGATCCTCATCGTACATAAATTTCATGTAAGAAGCATTGAAGGTTACCTTATCACTGATTTTACGCTGAAAGGAGGTAGTCACATATAAGTTCAGTTCATTTAAAAAGTCATTTCTCTTACCAATGGCAAATGAGATTGGCGTAGAGAAGAGATCCGTTCCGGCGGTAGCGCCAAAGATGGGCTGTCCGCGGTCCAGGCGACTTTTTGATTTCGAATAAACCAGGTCGAAGTTAACCAAAGTCTTATCATCCGGAATAAAGGAAATGGATGGGGCGATCATAAAATCTTCGCCGCCTTGCAGTACGCGGAATGATTCTGCATTCTGATAGGCCAGGTTTAGGCGGTATAGCAAGGTTTTATTTTCATTCATCGGACCGGTAAAATCTGCACTCATGCGGTAGGTATTGAAACTTCCGGTACCAAAGCTGATGGCTTTACGGTTTTCGTCCAGCGGTTTCTTGGTCACTGTATTTACGGTACCACCCGGATCGGTATTGGCAAATAAGGCAGATGCAGGACCTTTGATCACTTCAACACGTTCAACGTTGGCCAATATTGGCTGACTCCAGCCCTCTGTTGAGGTTCTGAGGCCGTTAATTAAGGCTGTGCTGGTTCTGAAACCACGTAATGTAATGTCGTTGTTGTAGTATGAAAATGTAGATGCACCACTTACGTTTTTAATGATCTCACCAGCTCTGAAAGCCTGCTGATCATCAATTACCTCTTTGGTTACATAGCTGATCGACTGCGGAACGTATTTAAGCTGAGTCTCCGTTTTGGTACCGGAGAAAGATTTGGTGTTCTTGTAAGACTTTTCCTTACGACCAGTAATCTCTACGTCCTGCAATGCGTTTTGCTGTTCATGGAGAACTATGTTCAGTTTATTTTGAGTGCTGCTGAGGTTAAACTTCACATTCCTGGTTTCAAACCCAATGTAAGAAATGCTGAACGTATAACTTCCAGCTTTAAGATCGGCAAAACCGAAAGAGCCGTTTTGATCAGTGCTGACTGCGGTACCGGTTTCAATCAGTTTGATAGTTGCACCAGGAACCGGCTGGTTGTTGGAATCGGTAATTTTCCCGGAAAGGGATAATTGTGCAAATGCAGCTTGTGAAAAAAGGAAAAAGGCTGCAAACAAAAGAGAATTGTAGAATTTACCCATTGAATTTATTTAGATTAATTATCAATAAGGCGCAAATGTAGAAACTAAATCCAAATGAACAAGTAAAATATGGAGATATTAGAAAGAAATTAGCGTTTAAACATCTATTGGTTTAAATATGTGTTCAAAGAGTTAAAATAAGGGGATTAAAACAGGCGTTTGAATGGGAACTGATGTGATTAGCGCATGGACCCGTGCAAACCCTCTTAAAGCGGCAGCTGCAATTTGAATACCGTTCCTTTGACTTCTCCATGCTCAAACCAGATCTTGCCTTGATGGGCTTCAATGATGCGTCTGGAGATATAAAGTCCAAGGCCAAAAGTTTCTTCACCAGCAGTACCCATTCGCTGGGCTTCCGTAAAAGGTTCAAAGATCATATTCTTGATATCGTCAGGGATCCCGATTCCCTGATCGGCGACACTCACTTCAATGTAGTTCTGATATACGTCGAGGTTCACCGTTATCCTGGTTTGCTTCAAACTGAACTTAATTGCATTTACCAGCAGGTTATTGATCACCCTCCAGATCTGTTCACGATCTGCCAGAACCATTACAGGTCCCTTGTCATTCAGCAGAATGGTTTGATCTTTTTCTCCGGCTTTAAACCGCAGCAGGTTTACACTTTGCTTTAAAAGATCGTTCATATCCATCTCTTCTTTAGAGATGATCACAGCACCATCCGCATTTCTAACCAGCAGCACATCATCTATCATAGCGGTTAGGTTAATGGCAGATTCTTTGATCAGGCCAAGCATTTCCTTATCATCGTCTGTACGGTCATCATCATACAGCATGAGCAGTGCGATGGAGTTTATCGCATGAATTGGATTTTTAAGATCGTGTGCCAGGATGCTCGCCATCCTGGAGTGTTCCCGGTTGCTCTGCTCAAGGGCAAGCAGCGTAACCTGCTGATCCAGGCTGTGCTCTTTGATCTTTACGGTGTATCGCTTTGCAGTATTACTATTCCGGATGGTCAGGAAGATAATGACGATGGCCATCATCAGGAACAGGAAGAATAAGAACAGTACAATATTCTTTTGCTGGTCTTGCTTGGTTAGGGAGTTGATGTCGTACTCCTGTTGTAAAAGCTTAAATACGTCGCCCACATTAGAACCGATCAGCTTTCGCTTGTTCAATGCCTCCTGTTCCTCCAGTCTAATATACCGCTGCAGATCTGAATATGCTGCTTCAAAATTCTTTATGGCTTTGTTATAGGCTGCCCGGTTCTGATAAAAGCGGCGCAGGCTGGCTGGTTCTACCAATTCTTTGGAACTGCTCAATTCATCAAAGATCAATCCGGCTTCTTTGAGTTGTCCCCGTGCCACATGCAGGTGTGCCAATTTGAGCTGGCTAATCAGTGCATCCTGATTGTAGTATCCTTTTTGCGAGTTGATGCGGATCCCTTTCCGATAAAAAGAATCTGCCAGCAGGAAATTCTCTTTGATAAAATAGGCATCACCCATGTTTCCAAATACGACGCCTTTGGCCATGGTTATAAAATCGTGTCTATCAGAATAGTCTTTCTCTCCCCCGTTCAATAGCCGGATACATTGCGTGTAGTATTTCAATGTACTATCCGGTAAGCCCAGCTTGGTGTAGCTGAATGCGATATTGCTTAATGCGCCTTGCATTTCATAAAAGGTATCGAAGCTTTTTTTCGACAGGTGCAGGGATTGAATGGTGTTTTTATAATAATAGACGGCTTGTTTAAAGTTATCCTGTTTATAGTTGATGACTGCTAATCGGTTGTTGAACCTGGACTGAAACAAATAATTTTCCGGAGATTTGCCCTCGTATTCGGCTTTCTTTTTAGCGAGGTAATAGTATTGATAGGCATAGCTGTATAAGCCCTGATCAAACAAAATATCCCCCCTTAATAATGTGGCTTCGGCATATTTAAGGATATATCCGGTCTGTTCAGCATATGGCAGCAAAATGAATAAGGCACTGTCGGCATTGGTGGTTGCGTCTTTAAAATTTCGCTGTTCCCGGTAAAGGGTAGCTTTAAATAAATACCGTTTACAGCGGTCTGCCGGACCAGCATCCGGATATTGGGCATAGGTAGAATCCAGATATTGAATTGCTTTTCCAGGATTTTGTAACATTTTTAAATATTCTGCACGTTCGATAACCGTTCCAAAAAAAGCCTGATGATCTTTTTGAAGATTGATTTTTCCACAAGAAAAAAACAGGATGACCAGAAAGAGCGTTTTTACCCAATAATTCATAACTAAGCGTCAATGTTGCTAATTTATAAATTATTACTCAATATCCGGATGCTAAAGTTTTTATTTCCAATATCTTACACTTTTTTCAGCTAAAAAAACCTGTTATTTTTAATAATTTCAGTCATCTAATCCTCGTCTTCCAGTTCAAATATTTCTTCTACGGGTTTAGCAAATACCCTGGCAATCTTTAGCGCCAGTACGGTTGAGGGCACATATTTATTGCTTTCAATGGTGTTGATGGTCTGCCGGGATACGCCAATTAAATTAGCGAGATCGGCCTGGGTTATATTTTTAATTGCGCGTTGTATACGTATGTTATTTTTCATCTGTTTCCGTTCTTATGCTCTGTTTTAATTGTCTTTTAGTTGTTAGTGTGTTTTAACCCTATGGAAGGATCAGTTTCCAGTGCTCCGGAATCCGCAGCATCTTCAGGATATTGCTGGCGGGATAAACGAAACAGCCGGTACCGAAAGATGATGAGGAATATGAGCGGAATGGTACTGAGGTTAAAAACCTGTACAATTAAGAATTCGAAGTAAAAGAAGCTGAAGTTTGAGATGAGTAAAACGGCATAGTTTACATAAACGGCAATCTGCATGGCTTCTAAACGTAGCGAACTGATCAGTTCATCTTCAGCAGGTTCTTTCGAATAGGCCCACAATAAGAATAGAAATGGCATAAAGTAGTATAAAGAATAGAGATAATTCGCCCATTTGGGTTCATCATCAAAAAATGTATTAAATCCAAGTGTATATACGGCCATGATAACAGCGACGACTGTCCCGAGGATACATAATAAGCGAACGATTTTAGTAAAGGCCGAAATTTTTAATAAAGGCAATCTGGGTACCTCATTGCTTTGTTTATTCTTATAGAGCAGGTAATAGAACCGCAGGCAGAAGATAATTAAAGGTGTACATAAATTATATGATATAAAATCATGAACCTCTCCACCGTATGCATCCGGACTCACCATCATGCCTATGCCATCCATGATCAGGGACTTTCCATAAAACAAATAATTGATCAGTACAGCCCAGTATAATGCATTGAGGCGAAGATAAGCGGTGAGTTCATCTTCCCTTTTTACTTTAGAAAATGCGATGAATAAAAATCCAATTACGGCAAGTGTTAATGCAATTTCATTGGTGTAGTTGGCCAGCTTACCAAGCATGTGGTTTGAATCTGCACCGGAATCAAATCCTGGAATATTGTAACCATGAAATATAAACAGGTAGCCCAGAATGAGTCCGGGTATGGCTAACAGGATGCCAATTATTCTAAAATAAGGCGGGAACAAATACTTTGCTTTCATAATGTTAAGTTTATAAGACCAAATGTAAAATATACTTTACTAATTAACAAATATATTTTACATTTAAAATTAAAAACGTGCTTGATTTTGACAGGAATGTCCATTTCTTTTTCAAAAAAAAGTTCAGAACTTGTAAATTATTTGACGATAACCATTTTCATTACGAGTGCTGACCAGAATAATCCGGCAGATTTAACTTCACAAATAGCTCCTTGGCTATTTAAACAACCAGGCTTTAGCAAACGACTAAGCCCCCTATTATAAATGCGCTGCAAGGTTATTACTTGCGCTATCATCTTAACTTTATCGATTAAGATCTTAGCCCCCTTTTATTGTTATCTATCTGCTAAAGGAAGATGGGCTGCGATAAAATTTACCTTAACACTGCACGATAATTATCCGTACCCGGTTCATTACAGATGAAATTAACCGATTCATCATCTATCACTAGTCCTATAGTCGTGCTCTCAACTTTAAATCAACACTATGTTAAACGAACAAATTCTTTATGATTTTCTTTTTGCGTGCAAGAGCATTCCGGAAGAATTAAAAGACGAAAATGAACGCGAAAAATTGATCAGTTATTTTAATACCCAGGTATGCATTGCGGAATACAGCAACAACACGGTGCTCTTACAAGCCGATTATGTGCCAGACCATGTTTATTATGTACACAAAGGTATGGTTAAGGGATATACCATTGACCGGAAAAACAAGGAGAAAGTTGCGTTTCTCTGGCTTAAAAATTCGTTGGTAGCGGATGCAGAGAGCTTTATATCCCGCAGCAGAACAAATCTGAATTTACAAGTCACTGCTCCAGGAACCATACTGATTTCTATAACTTACAGAAAGCTGATCTCCTTGTTTGAACACTTCCCCTACACCCGGATATTTCTCGATGGCCTGGAGGAAAATAATTGTAAGCATTGCAATATTGATCTTTTGGAGAAATGCGTCACTGGACGGGAGCGTCTGGAAGAAATGCGCTGCATGTTTCCAAAGTTTGAGCAACATGTACCGAAAAAGCTGACCGCAGATTTTCTGCACATTACCAGACAGCGCCTAACACAGTTGTATAGCGATTACCGGTAATTATTAATGATGTAAAAAATTTTAGCGCCTCCACCTAAATTTTGAAATTATGATTAAGCAAAATGCATATCTGCATCTTTTTGGCGGCCACGTGCTTCCTATTGAGCTAAATGATCTAGCCGAGCGTGAAAAGCTTAATGATTATTTAGCTGATCAAATGAGCTATGTGAAATACGATAGCAAAATACGTCTATTCACTCCTAATGGAGTTCCCGATCGAATGTTCTTTGTGATCAAGGGTATTGTAACCGGATTCACTTTTGACATCCGCAAACAAAAGAATAAGGTCGTGTTCCTTTGGCTGGATGGCGCGATGGTTGCCGATGCCAAACATTTTATAGCGCAAACAGAATCACATCTATCTATAGAAGCCTATCCAGATACGGTCGTGGCCTCTCTATCTTTTAAACAAATTGAAGATCTGTTTGAACATTTCCCCTACACCCAGGTATTATTTAAAATTCTAAAAGAGGATAATCTATTATACAGTAACAAGGACCTTATTGCGCAAGAATTTGGCGCTCTGGAAAAGGTGGAAGAGATGAACCGAATTTATCCGGCGGAACTTTTAGAGGCCGTTCCAAAAACGTTAATTGCGGATTGGCTTCGGATGTCCATTCAGCATTATAACCGGTTATTAAAAAGCAGATGAAAAGTTCGCTGAAATATGAAATATGGCTTCAAACAGCTTCAGAGCGACAAACGCGCAATTATTAATCAAGGTTCTGAGTTTAACGAACATGTTTTCATTTTTTTTGCAAAGGAAATTCCAGTTTTTGGAAAAGGCAATTTTACAACTTTAAAGAATATTGACCTTACATTTGATTTAACAAAACGATAGAGATTATGAGTATGGTTTCGAATAGCAAAACAAATAATTTAAGATGGTATTATATAAGAAAGGAAACAATTGTATCTATTATCTCCAGCCTTTACATTTTGTTATTCTTATATGCGGCAACAAGTAAATTAGCAGATTATCAGAATTTTAAAATTCAAATTGCAAAAACTCCTATCATATCAGATTTTTCGATGGTTTTGCCTTGGCTTGTACCAACTGTAGAAATTATAATTAGCATTCTACTGATATTTTCAAGAACTGTATTAGTAGGATTATATGCTTCGTTAGCCTTGATGACAACATTCACTGTCTACATCTATTCGATCTTGCACTTTAGTGACGTAATACCCTGCAGTTGTGGAGGGGTATTACAAAAGATGAATTGGGATCAGCACCTAGTATTCAATATCTTTTTTATTCTACTAACGATAATTGGAATTTTATTACAACCCAGTACTAAACAAAATAAGGTAGTCCAAAATCCTTAATAAAATATTCATTGGCCAATTGATTCAGGGGAAACCGAAAACCTGTAATAGAGTAGGTACTTAAATCAAAATTAAATAATATGAAAAAATTAATTTTTGCCGCTGCATTAGCTATAGTAGCTGTAGGCGGAGCTCTTACTTCAGAAGCAACGGTTGTTTATCCATCTGGATCTAATACCCCTTATGATTGTGCAGCTGGTTCAACTCTTTGTTCAACAATAACTCCAACTCCACTTTACATTGTAAGCTTTGCCAGCGGAAATCAAGGTAAACCAAATACATTGGCTCCAGCAGGTACAGAAAATGCTTTATACGACTAGTATCAAAAAATTAAGGTTATCCTAAAGGATAACCTTAATTTTTTGATAAATCTTAAAATCAAAATCTATTTAAATTAGTAACTAAAACTCTTTATCAAAATTACTTATTTAACAATCATATGTTATGAAAAAACAAATATTGATTATTTTCTTTATTGTTACCGTCTGTCTAATTTCGTTTTTCATTTTCATGAAAATTAACGGGTATAAACCGAATAACGGTTTCACAAGAAAGTTGATAGATTTAAACATAGGAGAACCCAAAGCAATAGAACTGCCAGAGAGATTTTTTTATTTTGCAAAAAAACCAAATAGAGAAATAGACTTATACTCTCATCATCATCCATTAATAATTTATAAGATAGATGAGTCCAACAACCAAATTAAGTCAATACGTTTAAAAGCGGCTCCTACTTTTAATATCAAATCAAATTACATCATTATTCGATTTAGTCCATCAGAAAAATTATATTTAAGTAATTCAGAAGGGTCATTGGAAGTATTAGGTAGCAAACAGATAAGAAAATACAAAATTCCATTAATTTACACAGACAATTGTACACCAATATCAGATTCATCAGTAATAGTAAGATCAATTGAAGGTACAGGGCAAGATAAAAGTATGTCTTTAGTTAAAATTAGACTTTCGAACAAATCTATAGAAAATAAAAGATATACACTCCCTAAACATTTAGATGGATATTTTGGAAATGATGGTTTCCTTAGATATGATAAAGAAAATAGCAGATTTATATACTCTTACTTATATTCAGGAGAATTTTTATGCTTAGATACAAATTTGAATCTATTATATAAAAGCAAAACAATTGATACAGTTACCTTGCCAAAGCTTAAACTTGGTGTATTTAAAACTAAGTTGAAGAATGGTAAATATGCGAATAAAACAACGCAGATTTCACCTCCTAGCTTCATCAATTCCGATTTCGCAATTAATAACGGTTTTGTATATATTATTTCTCAATTAAAAGCAGATAATGAAAGTAGCGCTGAATTTAAGGAAAATCAACCAATAGATGTATATTCTATTAAGGATGGAAAATATCAATATTCATTTTATATACCTAAATACAATAGGTTTAAACTTAAGAGAATAGAGGTTACTTCTAATCAAATAATTGCTATTTTTGACAGATATCTTGTTAAATATAGTTATAAAAGCTAAAATTCATATTAACATTTGGATCAATAGATACAATCAAATGAAAAAGATATTTCAAAATACTCTACTAATAATAGCACCTATAATTGCATCTTTAAACAGTGATGCAATCACAGTGGTATATGGAACAAATTCACCTGGTCCAGCCCCTGTATACGAATGCGGAGGAGGAGCAGCGTTTTGTATATTTATTCAATTACCTATCTTCTCATCTCCATTGATTCAAGACGAAAGTACAATGGTCAATATACTTGAACTGGCATTTTTAAGATATGATTAGTATTAACAAAAAAATGGAGGTGAAAAATTATTTTTTAGACACTATTTCCTAATTTAACACAAATTACTACTTAATATTTTTTTCGTTAAGAGCAATATTTATAACATCAACGATTTCCTCAATTTTTTCTACTCCACTTAATTTGGTAATTAATCGACCCTCTTTATCTACTATTAACAATAAAGGCATTGCATTAGTATAATATTTAAAAAAAGGATGATTTATACCTAATTCACCAACACCAACATTTAAATACTCATTCGCACTAAATTTTCCGCTATTTAATCCCTCAATCCATCTTTCATGTGATTTATCTGCATTAATACTTAGAACTTTGAAATCAGGATTATTTTTGAAGAACGGGTGAATCCTACTCTCGAAAAGTTTATGAAATAGGGCACAGCCAGTGCAACCTACACTCCAAGCATCAATCAAGACAACTTTACCTTTCATCGACTCAATCTTAAAAGGTTTTCCGAGTAAGTCAGTAAATTCTGCATTTAAAACTTTGCTACCTTTTCTTGTTCTGCCCTTCTTTTCAATCAATTCCTTGTAATACGGATGAACCACTGAATTACTTGCGTCTACAATGATAGAATCATAAACATCTGGTTTATAAGACGTAATAAAACTCATATTTGAAGTACTAGTTAAGAACTCAACCATCAACCTTTCTCTAACAAGCCCCGTATAGTTCTCTTTTAGTCTTTTATAAAAAGATGCCAAATTGGTAGGTTCGTTATTTATCACCATTTTCACCTTCATTCTAAATAATAATCCCATGTACTGTACTGGAGCTAGAACACTTATTGAGTCAGGGGTATTAAACGAAAGTATCCCGTTGTTTAGAGCGTCTTTTACTATCTTTCTTGATGTCTCATTTGCATAATTTTTATCATACAAATAAAAATATAAAAGTATATTTGCCCAGTAAGTTTGATAGATATCAAATTCGTACCCTATTAACTTTTTCATACTTTTGTTTACACCATCATATTTGTTAATAAGACTTGATTGCTCATACATAAATCGCAAAGCCAACTTGGTATATTCATTAAGGTAAACTTGAAGATCTTTATTACTTTTAGGATTATTTAACTTTGATGTCAAATCTTTGAATTTGTTCTGCTGTTGTTTTACAGCATTAATTAAATTATACTTTTCACTTCCTTTTCCACTAAATACTAAGGAATCCCTCTCTGATACTTTAAAAAATCCAATCTTTATATCATCATCCATCTCCACATAATATTCTCCTGGAACCAGAATGTGTTTTCCAGATTTCATGAAGTTAATTTGAAGCAACTGTGGCTCTTTCAACTTATCCATTATACAGGAAAAATGATTTTTATTCTTTAAACTTACAATATAAGGTATTAACTCTCCCCACCATATATTTTCTTTCATAGTACGGAAATCAATTGCATCTAAAATTGTGTCAGTTGAATACGCAAATGTGCCTGAGAACTTGGGAGGTTTATTCTGTGCTTTCAGTTGGGTATGGAAAAAACAAGTTATGATTGTCAATGCAAAAAGCAATACTATTTTAGTCTTCATAATATATAAATATTTAGTAAAACCCATTTATAAACTGTATTGAGTAATTAAATTCATAAAATCTAATAACCAACATTTTGGGTGATATTTGAATTCAAGTCGATCTCGCGCTGAGGGATAGGATAAAAAACATCTGTAGCTTGCCACATAGGTTTTACTAAGCTTAGAACTGCAGTAGCATTTCCGCTTCTCTTGAGATCAAACCAACGATGTCCCCACTCTGAAAATAACTCAACCCTTCGCTCTTTTTGAATTAAAATCGACAAATCATTAGCACTTATGTTTGGATTTGTATTTTTAATTAGGGTAATTCCTGCACGATTCCTAATTTTATCAATATCATCAATAGCTCCACTTATATCTTTTTGTTGAACACGCGCTTCAGCCCTTATTAAAAACTGCTCAGCTAACCGCATTACCATATAATATTCAGTAACAGGACTAGCGGTTCGTGCCTTATACTTGAATGGATAATAATATGTACCAGTTGCATTTGTATAACTCCTAATCCAAGAATTTTTCCTTTCATCATTCGCTTCAAAACTATTAAGAGCAAAATCACTGTTCAATGAAAGGTTAGTTGGTGTACCCGTCAAAATTAGTAAAGTACCTTCATTAGTATTTCCACTAGCAGTCGTTGGCATTAGTTGCCAAATGGCCTCTTGGCTGTTTTTTAAAAATATCGCATCTACATTTACTAGATTATAAATGCTTGTTTTATTGATAACAAGAGTTGCATATTTCTCCGCGTTTTCCCAATCCTGAGTATACAAATATGTTCGGGCTAAAAGTGCTTGCACTGTAGATAAGTTAGGGCGAATACGTTCAGTTGTAATGTATGTATCTTTCAACAAATTTTCTGCGGTTTTTAGATCTGATATAATTTGTTTATAGATTTCTGTTACTGTTGTGCGGGATGCTATTCGTGTCACTCTATAATCTGATGTTATATGTAAAGGGACAGATCCGAACATATTTACAAGATAAAAATAAGCGAATGCTCTTATAAATAGTGCTTCTCCACGAAGTTGTGTTCTATTAGGTAATGTGATATTATTCTGCCCTTCTAAACCCTCCAGCAAAACATTTGTTGCATAAATAGTCTCATAAGGGGATGCATATAATGAACTTATATTGGTCGTAAGTGGGTTAAGCTCATTGTCATAAAACTCCTTCAACAATGTAGAATGACTACTAAATTCGTCGGCAGTAAGACCTGCCGATGAAGTAATACTCATATTATTACCGGATGCAAAACCATTATTGCTCATGCTTCGGTAGATTCCAGTCATAACAGATGTAGCTGCATCATTATTTTGAAAAATTGTTTCTTGTACCACGCTATCTTTTGGCACATCTATCTGAATTATTTTTTTGCAGGAAAACTGAAAAAAAATGATTATTAATATTAAGCTAATTTTAAATATGTTGTATTTCATATTGGTCGATTAAAAAGTAAGATTTAAACCTAAGGATAAGGCTCTTAAAGGAGGTAAGGACATCGTTCTGGTTTCTGGATCTAGTCCAACATAATTTGTTAAAGTAAAAATATTCTGTCCTTGAAGGCTTAGCTTGGCGTCAACTATTTTTAGTGATTCCAAAAATTTTCTAGGAAATTTATAAGAAAATGATAAGTTCTTCAATCTTATGTAAGATGCATCAGTGACAAATGTCCCTTGCGTATTCGCTAATGAACTATAGCTATTTAAAGAACTAACAGTTGTACTAAACTTCTGAGCACTAGTTTGATTACCAGGTTGCTGCCACCGTTCAAGAACTAAAACAGGCTGATTTACAGATGCATTAGTTGATGAATCAAAATAACCAGGATTTACTACTGAACTTTTGTAATCCAATCCAGTCTGTTTATTAAATGAAAATAAGAAATCTAATGTAAATTCTCTGTAGCGTAATGTATTTTGAAATCCACCATAATATTTTTGGCCCAAAAATTTAGCAACATAGCGATCACTTGCATTAAGTATCCCATTTCCATCAACATCTTGTATATCATATAAGCCTGTTTCTGGATTAACTCCTCTAATATTGTAAGTTATATTAATTGATAGTGGTTCACCAACTATATAAGTGCTTGCATAACCAGAATTTGCCAAGCCTCCAGGATAAGAAATCAATTTATTTTTGGGAATAGTCAAATTAATTCCTGATGTCCACTCCCACTCCGATGTGCCTAAAACCTTGAAGTTTGTGAAAAATTCCAAACCAGAATTCCGAACAGTCGCCGGTAGATTTGCTATAATAGAACCATTACCTGTACTTAAAGGTAAGGATTGAGGCACCAACTGGTTTGAAGAACGGTTCCAATAATATGAAGATTCTAAAGTGATTCGATTTTGAATAAAACCTAATTGCAGAGCTATTTCAGCCTTTTTATTTGTTTCCCAAGAAAAAGCCCGATTTGCAATCCTACTTGGCGAAAGTGTTGAAACTCCTTGATAGGAATCTTGAGAAGACCATAATTGCAAATATCCATAATCAGGAATTTGATCATTCCCAGTAATACCATAACTTACCCTTAATTTTCCCAAACTTAGAAAAGATAACCTCTGTTTAATTGTACTCTCTTCAGAAAATATCCAAGCGGCTCCAATTGCTCCAAAATTTGCAAATTGTTTACCATCCCCAAATCTGCTAGAGCCATCTCGTCTTGCTGTTAAATTTATGAGATATTTGCTCTGCAAATTGTAATTTAATCGTGCAAACACCGCCACGTAGCGATATTGTGCATAAGAAACACCATTTGCAGCTAGAGTGCTTGCAGATGCAATGTTCTCCATTAAGGCATCGCTCGTGAATCCTCTACCGCGAATATTGCTAATAGATCTATAATCTTCCTGAAAACTCCCACCAATTAAAGCATTTAATTCACCTAAGCCTAATTTCATACTATAAGTCAATTGAGGCTCTGCAATTAAAGAGCTAGTAAAGTTATTTGAGAAATCCGAAATCCTACTGTTAGCAGTTGGAGCAGTGCTTGGTGCGTAAGCAACTAACGGAATTTTTGCTAGTTCATTCCTTCTGACATTTGTATATCCTACTGACGCTTTAAAAACCAAATTATTAGCTATGCGATAATTTATATTTAGATTACCAATTATATTATCAGTTCCAGAATTATATGTTCTAAAAAGTAATGCAGCTGGATTTGTGTTAAAGGCTCCATTTGCCCAATTTACATTGCCATACTCATCAAAAAGATTGGGGGCATTTGGAGATAATAAAATTCTTCCAGTGAGATCATTACGCAATAGATTACTTTTTGTACGGCTGTAATTTGAGGTGAAACTGGCATAGAAACGATTGTTTGCAGATCCAAAGTTCAAATTAGAATGTACAGATACTCTGTTCAACCCAAAATTTCCGGGAAAAACAGTGCCTTCTCTGTAATAATTTACACCAATTATATAATTACTTTTTTGTGTGCCACCAGATATATTTAAAGTAGCATTCGAAGTATTAGCAGTTCCACCAATTATCTCCTTTTGCCAATCTGTATATTTAGTTGAATCCCATGTTCCATTAACGTCATAATCAAGGGCTCCTGGAACGAGTCCATCATTCTTAAAAGCTTCACGACGCATCTCCAAATATTGTTCTGTATTTAAAAGATCAAGGCGATGTCCTACTTTATTAAAACCTTGAGTTATGTCCATATTAATCCTTGTATCCCCACTTTTTCCTTTTTTCGTAGTAATTAAAATGACACCATTTGCTCCCCTTGAACCGTATATTGCTGTGGCATCAGCATCTTTAAGAATCTCAATACTCTCAATATCATAAGGATTGATGTTACTCAATGGATTTACTCCTATAGTATTTAAAAGGGCTGAAGATGCAGCAGGGGAAGAAATATTTGAGGAAGGATAGTTTACCCCATCAATAACGTATAATGGGTTGTTTCCAACTGCGGCAGCATTAATACTGCTTCTGCCTCGAATTTGGACATTAAAGCCACCTCCCGGAACACCTGTAGTTTGCTCAATCACAACGCCAGGAACTCTTCCTTGCAGTGCCTGTAGAGGATTGTTTATAGGTTGTTTAGCTATAGTCTCTGATGTAACTCTCGAGATGCTGCCTGTTCTTTCTCTATCGGTTACAGTGTAATAACCAGCATTAATCTCTATTTCTTTCAGATCTTCATTAACTTCGCTCAACTTCAAGTCACCCATATCTGCAGAACCAGCGATTTCAAGATTACCATATCCGATATAAGAAATTTGAAGTGTCGCTTTATCATCTACATTTGGAAGATAAAACTCTCCTTTATCATTGGTCTTCGTGCTTTTGTTCGTACCTTTAACGGTCACACTTGCACCAACCAAAGGTTCCCCCTTGTCATTTACAATTCTTCCTTTTACATCAATGGCTGCAATCCGGTCAATGATCCGGTCTATAAATGAAGGCTCTTTAACAACAATAGCGATCGTTTTAGCACCACTCATCTTGTATTCTAAAGGCAGTGATTTTAAGATAGAATTTAAGGCTGTTGAAATCGAAGCGTTATTGACACTCACATTGACCTTAACATCTTTAAGCTCATTGTAATCATATAGAAAAACAAAGCCACTTTGTTTCTTGACCTTTTCCAGGACTTCAATAATAGATTTATTATTCTCATTCAGGCTAATCTGGCTGAATGATTTGGCACTTACTTGTACCAATGAAATAATTAATATGAAAGTGGTTAGCTTCATAATTAATAATAGTTTTTTAGGCAGCCCATAAAACGGCATGCCTAGGTTAAAAGCATTTTTATACATACTTTTGGTTCGGTTTGAGTTGATAATCAATAGTTGTCCAAATTATTACCACGGTCAGATTTAAATCTGCGTGGGAGGTTAACTCAAGCTACTGCCGGATTGTGCGTCAACACTTTCCGGCTTATTTCTTTAAGCCACCTCTGCTGCTTTCAACTTATCTTTCGTAAATGTGATCCCATTTTGTTGCGATTTAGGTTTTGTTAGTTGATATATATTAATTCACGAATGATTCTCATCCCCACTGCAGGATATAATTCAGTCTTTTGGTGATCCGGTTACGATCCCAATTCCTGCAATGTTTTGCACTACTATTTTTTATTACTTTGCAGTTTAGAACTGCTTACTCCCTGCCCCTACAGGACAAATTGTACTTTACCATCATGGACGTCTAAGAGCGGTATCATCGAGGGATGATGATCAGACAGTAACCTATACTCCTTTTTTACCGATTACGGTAATTACTTTTCCTTCAATCTTAAAATTCACATTGAAGTAATTCAACAAGTTCAACGCTTGTGAAGCCGTTAGATCCCTGTAAATTTCTCCTGTAAATTCTTTCTTTGGAAGGTTGCCTTCAAAGACAACCTGCACATCGTACCAACGCGCAAGTTGTCTCATGACGGTCTTAATGTCTGCACGATAAAATTGAAAAAATCCATTTTTCCAGGCGACAATCTGTTCTGCATTTACTGCTACAGTTTTGAGAGATTGCTGATTTAATACGGACTGCTCACCAGGTTTAAGTAGTGCAGTTTTTTCTGTTTGAGAGCCGTCCAAAGCCAATACCTTAACGGATCCTTCCAGCAAAGTAGTTTTCGTATCTACTTCATCATCATACGCATTCACATCGAAATGTGTGCCCAAAACAGTCACCTCCTGGCTAGCGGTTACCACTACAAAAGGATGTGACTTGTCTTTAGTAACTTCAAAGTAGGCTTCGCCGCTCAGTTCAACTTTTCGCTGTTTTTGAGAAACATAAGTTGATGGGAGTTTTAGTGAGGAAGCGGCGTTGAGCCAAACTTTGGTGCCATCCGGCAAGACGATTTGAAATTGCCCTCCACGAGGGGTTTCAACAATATAATCTCCTGAACTTTCATCCAGGTTTGTGATTTGAAAGGTAAGCTGACCTGCATTGGTCTTAATGATCTGAACACCCGCCTGTACGGCCAGGTTTCCATTGCCTGCATTACTCAGGTTTATTTTTTTACCATTTGCCAGCGTAAGGATGGCCTGATCACTTCCCGGTTTAATGTCATTGGCATAGCTGTTGGTATCCAGGCTATGTGAATAATAAATGAACATACCCATTCCAAGCATCACCAGGATTGCCGCTGCAGCTATACTAGTGAAGCGATTGGGAAGCGCGATAATCTTTGCTTGTTTCTTAATGTGATCCAATACATTGTGATGAGATATAGCGGTATCTCTTTCTACAGTCTCTGCAGGAGTTTCATGAGTATATTTCGACAGTTCCGAATACCAGGATTCAACATACGCAACTTCCAGTGCTGTACACTGGTTATTTGCGTATCTCTCCAACAGTTCTTTTATATCGTTTGTGTTCATTTAAATAATTATAAGGGATTCATAAATACATGACGTCAAAGCCCCCCTGGCACACGCGAATAAAAATGAATTATTTTTTCGGAGGCTATTTTTATTTCAGGACTTACCTTTCAAATGAAGCAAAAAGAGTAGCGGGAACTGCAGTGCAGGTATACTGCGGATAGGTTTAATAAAATATGATAAAAATCAAATACTTGAAAAGTCCGAGGTTCTTTCTTAACATTTTCAATGCATTGGTAATGTGCCCCTCAACAGTTCTTTGCGAAATGTCAAGTTTCTCGGCAATCTCTTTATTTGACAGGTTCTGATTTCGGCTCATCTCAAATACTTGCCTCATCTTTTCCGGCATTGCCGAAAGTTCACGCTCTATGATCGACTGAAAGTTTTTAGCACGTATCAAATGATCTGTCTCTGCAACACCCGTCTTCATAAAATCCGGAAGGGTATTTAAGTACTTCACCTTCACTTTCTCATGCCGGATCAAATCAATGATCTTGTTCCGGATGCTGCTGTATAAGAACGATGCAAAATTTAAATTATAAGTAAGCACTTTATGATTGTCCCACACCCAAATGAACAACTCCTGGACAACATCCCTTGCCTGGTCTGTATCTCTTAAGATGTTGGTGGCATGATTATAAATTAACCGTTCATACCTCGTCATGAGCTCAGTAAAAGCAAGTGTATCAGATGTGCTTAACAATTCACATAACTCCGCATCGGACAAATTTTTATACTCGTTTACCTTCACAAATCTTAAGTTAGCTTTTGACGTTCCCAGCGCAATTATTTGGAAACTTACGGATTTATACTCCCTATGGTTTTATAAGTTTTTACCGCCAAAAAATAACTATAGGGTTATATTTGATAACGAAATAATCAATCAGCGAACATACATCCGTTATACATCTTTAATTTTTTAGATATTAACACAATAACATAAGCAAATTATTACAGTCATTTTAAGCCAGGTAAAAACAGCAATACTCAAGCATGTATTAATTTTTAGTTAACAAAAAAAGAGCTGTTCAATTTTACTGTATTTAGATCCCTGAAATATTGGTCATTAAATAATTACTGCGACACCTCCGTTTGATAAAAATTTATATAGGTGCCTATTTAGGCTGTGGTTTGACGGCACACGTCCCGAACATGCGTGTACATTGAATCCAAGTGTTATCCAAGTCGGTTCCATGTTGATTCCAAGTATTCCCGTAAATACTTGGAATTGACGTGGATTTAACCTATATTCTGGTTGGATCCAATGTAGCCCAATATCGAACACATATGCCTCCGATCTGCTGCCAAATAGCAATCGATATTGATGTCGCCATTTACGCTGGCCTGATCATTTCATCATTGATAAGTACTGCTTTTTTTTAAACAATAAATCGCATATTTAACTTTAAGTTTATCACAGAATTTTAGCAATTATTTGAGTATAAACGTCCATTTTAATCAATGGAAAATAGTAAGGCGATGGAATTTCAAACGGCTTTCCGGAAGCAGGACAGTTCATGATGCCAATTTGAAAATAACTACGCATATTAGGGGAATCCGAATATAACGTGCCATCATGAATAACCTAACCATCAAAAGTTTACTGCTAACTGTATTACTTGTTTCAAGCCTTACCGGCTTTACCCAGAAAATCAGCGTTAGCGACCTTAAAGTTGAACAGCTCAGCAATCCTTTGTCAGTAGATGCTCCGGCACCAAGATTAAGCTGGAAAATAAAATCGACCTTAAAGAACACCATACAAGCCAGCTATGACATCCGGGTTGGCACAAATAAAAATAACCTGGCATCCGGAAAAGGAATTGTATGGACAGGATCTGCAAAATCAGATCAGTCGGTGCTCATCCCCTATGCCGGACCAGAACTGCAGTCTAAAAAACGATACTTCTGGCAGGTAAAGGTTAAAGACAATCATGGCAATACTTCTGCATGGAGCGATGTTCAGTATTGGCAGACAGGCCTGAAAGCGGCAGACTGGACCGCTCAATGGATTTCCGTTAGTACTACCGATACCTCGGCCAGAAGCCCTTTGTTCCGGAAAGCTTTTATCCTCAAAAAGAAAATTAAATCGGCACTGGCCTACATGACCGTGAAAGGTTTGTACGAAGCGCATATCAACGGCCAGCGTGTAGGCGACAGCTACTTTGCCCCTGGATGGACCAGCTATCGGAAACATCTTCAATACCAGGTTTATGATGTTACCGCTTCTTTAAAAACCGGTACAAATGCCATCGGTGTAGTTGTAGGTGATGGCTGGTTTAAGGGAAGGATTGGTTTTGGACACCAGCGCAGGGTTTATGGCGATACCAGGGCTTTGCTGATGCAGCTGGAAATAGAATACACGGATGGAACTAAAGAATCTATCCATACCGATGAAAGCTGGAAAACTGCCTACGGGCCAATTATGGCTTCAGACATTTATGATGGTGAAACTTATGACGCCAGACAAGAGAAGTCAGGCTGGAATACAGCTGGATATACCGAAGATCAATCCTGGACAAATGTCCGCATTGTAGAAAAAGGAACAGAGCAGCTTGTAGGGATGAGCGGCCCCATGGTAAGTAAGCATGAACAATTTAAAGCCTTAAAAGTATTTAAAACGCCAAAAGGTGAAACGGTCGTTGACTTTGGACAGAACCTCGTTGGATGGGTCATGCTTAAGGCTAAAGGGCCGGCAGGTACGCGCATTACGCTGAGCCATGCCGAAGTGCTGACCAAAGCGGGCGACTTCTATACCGTAAACCTGAGAACTGCAAAAGCTCAAAATGTTTACATCCTTAAAGAAAATACGGAACAAGTGTTTGAACCTCACTTCACCTTCCAGGGATTCAGATATGTAAAGGTAGAAGGCTATCCTGGTGAACTAAAATCAGAAGACCTTACTGCCGTTGCCATTTACTCTGATATGGAAGTTACGGGTAAGTTCTCTACCTCCAACCCTTTACTTAACCAACTGCAGCACAATATTGAATGGGGACAAAAAGGAAACTTTGTCGATGTCCCTACCGATTGTCCGCAGCGTGACGAGAGATTGGGCTGGACTGGCGATGCACAGGCTTTTGCAAATACTGCGGCTTACAATATGGATGTAGCCGGCTTCTTTACCAAGTGGATGAAAGACGTACAGGCAGATCAGCAGCCCAGCGGACTGATCCCTCACGTGATCCCGAATGTGATTGGTGCCAATGACGGGGCTTCTGCCGGATGGGCGGATGTGTCTACCATCATTCCATGGGACATGTATGTGGCTTATGGCGACAAGCGCATCCTTGAGGTGCAGTATGAAAGCATGAAAAAATGGGTCGGCTATATGAGCGCAGCCGCTAAGAATAACCTTTGGAATACGGGTTCCCACTTTGGAGACTGGCTATTTTACCGTCCGGAAGATGACAATGATGGCAGAGCGGCAGTTACCGATAAATACCTGATTGCACAAACTTTCTATGCGCACTCTACTCAAATCATGATCAATGCCGCACAGGTACTGGGTAAAAAAGACGATGTAGAAAAGTATACCATATTGCTCCATGCCATTAAAGATGCCTTTATCAAAGAATACATGACAGGGAATGGCAGACTCGTATCGAGTACGCAGACGGCCTATGTTTTGGCCTTGCAATTTGACATGCTGCCCGAAGCGATGCGGAAATCGGCAGCAGACAGGCTGGTAAGAAATATACGTGACTATGGCAACCACCTCACTACCGGATTTTTAGGTACGCCATACCTGTGCCATGTGCTTACGCGCTTTGGCCATACCGATGTAGCCTACAACCTGCTGATGCAGGAAAGTTATCCTTCCTGGTTATATCCTGTAAAGATGGGTGCAACTACCATTTGGGAAAGATGGGACGGGATTAAACCCGATGGCAGCTTTCAAACGCCGGATATGAACTCATACAACCATTATGCCTACGGTGCCATTGGCGATTGGATGTACCGCAATATAGCTGGCATCAACTCTGATCCTACCGTTCCAGGCTACAAGAAGATTAGCATTAGCCCGAAACCAGGAGGCAAGCTAACCAGCGCTTCTGGCGAACTGAATACTCCTTACGGATGGGTTACTTCGACATGGAAGATAGAAAATGGCGTGTTTAAACTGGACGTGCAGGTTCCTGCAAACACCACCGCTTCGGTAACTTTGCCTGCTCCGATACTTATAGATGGCAGAGAAACCGTAAATAACACGGAAATTGGTTCTGGATCTTATCATTTTGAGTGCAATATGACATCGCCTGCGGCTAAATAAGGGCCAGACAAGGACTAACTGAACACCATGAAGCACTTACGAAATGCAGGTCTTTGTCTAATTTTATTTTGCTTCCTGGTAACCGGGGCAAAAAGTCAGCAGAAGATATCTGCCAGCGATGTACCTTATAAGTCTGAAGACTTTAAAGTCATTGAAACTGGCTTTATCACTGCTCCGGATTCGATTCAAACGAGTGTGTACTGGTATTGGTTGTCGGGGAATATTTCAAAAGCCGGCGTAATCAAGGATCTGGAAGCTATGAAAAAGGTTGGCATTAACCGGGCTTTTTTAGGTGATATCGGGTTGAATGACGTGCCAATTGGAAAAGTAAAATTCCGTTCTCCGGAATGGTGGGATATCCTGCATACCGCCCTTAAAACAGCAACGCGGTTAAACATCAGGATCGGCATATTTAATGGCCCGGGATGGAGCCAGTCTGGCGGGCCATGGGTAAAGCCAGAACAAGCCATGCGCTACCTGACATCTTCACAGACGTCTGTAAAAGGACCGCTGCGTTTTAATAGACAACTGGCTAAACCACAGGAAAATTTTCAGGATGTAAAGGTTATTGCCTACCCTGTTGCGGGCGACTATGGGATTGACATCAGTACGTTAAAGCCCGGGTTATCCTCGCAACCGGCTATGGATGGTTTAGAAAAGCTGATGGATAACAACGAGGAAACCAGCATTAGTTTTAACCGGGACCAGCGATTTTCGTTAGACATAAATACACAAAAACCATATACGGTACGCAGTGTAACCCTATCCATCGTACATCAGGCGGTTTACCTGGAAGGAGACATCCAGGCAAAAATAAACAATGCCTATGTTACGGTTAAGCATTTTACGATAGACCGCAGGGGGCCTGCACTAAACCACGGCTTTATACCCTGGGCAAAATCTGCGGTGTCGATCCCTGCTACTACATCAGACAGCTTCAGGCTGGTAATTACAAAGAGTTCTGAGCACTCTGGGATAACCGAATTAAAACTCTCCTCAACTGCTATGGTAGATAGCTATATGGAAAAGACGCTGACCAAAATGTGGCAGACGGAAGATCTGATCTGGAATGCTTATTTGTGGGAATCCCAAACTAACGAGCCTTCTGCATATGTCATTGACCCTGCAAAGGTGGTTGACATTTCAAAATTTATGACAGCAGATGGTACGTTGAACTGGAACGTGCCTGCCGGAAACTGGATCATTGAACGTACCGGCATGGTGCCTACAAACGTTCGAAATGTACCTGCAACACCAGAAGCTACGGGCCTGGAAACGGACAAGTTGAGCAAGGCGCACATCCGCGAACACTTTGACAACTATTTGGGAGAGATCATTAGACGGATTCCGGCAGAAGACCGTAAAACTTTCACGGTTGCGATAGCAGACAGCTATGAAACTGGCAGCCAGAACTGGACTGACTTATTTCTTACCGAATTTAAGAAGAAATATAAATATGATGCCCTATCTTATATTCCAGTATTACAGGGTAAAGTAGTGGGTAGTGCGGAGCATTCAGACCGCTTTCTTTGGGACTTACGGAGATTAATTGCAGATGATGTGGCTTATAATTACATCGGTGGTTTGCGGGAGATCAGTCACAAATACGGGCTGACCACCTGGCTGGAAAATTACGGGTATTTTGGATTTCCCGGGGAGTTTTTACAATACGGCGGGCAATCGGATGAGATTGCTGGCGAGTTTTGGGCCGAAGGGCATCTGGGCAGTGTAGAGAACAGGGCAGCTTCATCCGCCGCACATATTTACGGAAAGATCAAGGTGTCTTCTGAATCCTTTACTTCGGCAGGCAATCCATGGGGCCGGCATCCGGCCATGCTGAAACAACGTGCTGACCGGTTCTTTACCGACGGCGTAAACAACACCTTACTTCATGTATATATCCATCAGGCAGATGATGATCCTAAGCCCGGCTTAGGTGCCTGGTTTGGCACCGAATTTAACCGGGCGAATACCTGGTTCTTTGACATGGATGTATTCTTAAAATACATTAAACGGTGTAACCTGATGCTGCAGCAAGGACAATATGTGGCAGATGCTGCTTATTTTATTGGAGAAGATGCGCCAAAGATCATGGGCGTTACCGATCCTGAATTGCCAAAAGGCTATTCATTTGATTACATCAATGCTGAGGTGATCATGAATAGTTTGTCCGTAAAAAATGGTAAGCTTTGTTTACCCAATGGGATCAGCTATAGCATCCTGGTATTGCCTAAACTAAAAACCATGCGGCCGGAATTGTTATCAAAAATAAAAGAGCTGGTACGAAATGGTGCAGTAGTATCAGGACCAAAACCAGAAAGATCGCCAAGTTTGCAGGGCTATCCTGAATCGGATCAGCAGGTGAGATCTATGGCTGATGCATTATGGGGCAATGTTGATGGCGTTAAACATAAAGTCAACAATTATGGCAAGGGTTTGGTGATCAATGGCATGAATATGCAGGAGGCGCTGGATCTGATCAAAGTTGGGCCAGACTTTACAGCGTCACGCAATGACATCCTTTTTATTCACAGGCAACTGAAAAACGGATCAATTTATTTTGTTTCCAATCAGAAAGATGAACCCGTTTCTTTTGATGCGAAATTCCGCATTGGAGGTAAGAAGCCAGAGCTATGGGATGCGGTAACAGGAGCCATTCGCAATCTGCCTTCTTTTGTCCAAAGGGATGCTGTAACTTCAGTCCCTATGCAGCTTGCGGCTCATGGAAGTACGTTTATCGTTTTCAGAAACGATGGGACTGCTGGTGACATCACAAAACCGAATTATCCCCTGGCTATAGAAAGTATCGCGATAACAACTCCCTGGTCAGTAACTTTTGACAACCAAATGCGCGGGCCTGAAAAACCGGTGCAATTTAACACTTTAACCGACTGGTCAGTTCATCCCAGCGACAGTATCAAATACTATTCAGGCGCGGCACATTATTACAATTCCTTTAATATAAAAGAGGTACAGAATGGAATGAACTACATTATTGACCTTGGCATTGCCAAAGACATTGCAAAAGTAATGGTGAACGGTATCGAAGTAGGTGGTGTATGGACACCTCCATACCGCCTGGATATTACGAAAGTGCTTAAAACTGGTGAAAATAAGCTGGAGATTAAAGTAGTAAATACCTGGAAGAACAGATTAATGGGTGATGCGCTACTGCCGGAAAATCAACGTAAAACATCTAACCAGCTTCGTCCAGATCCAAGATCCGGACTAGAATCATCAGGATTGCTTGGTCCGGTTAAAATTGATCTGTTAAAGTACGAGTAGCTAAACTTTTTTATTTTTTATCAGCATAGTTTCTATGCCCCTCTGTGCTCACACAGATCCCGATCAACTCCCATTTACCAGAATTCTTTATAAAAGAGGCCTCCTCCACTATTCCCACCAGTACACGTATATTATAACTTCCTTAGTACTGGACTACTAAAGCATTTTTCTTTAGACCCAACTATTGAGATATCAACGTTAGGGGCATGGGATACAAACTGTTGGTCTAATAAATTCTTCTGATAATTCAATGAAATACTGGCTGTTCTGCCCGCCTACCAAAATACTGGCACATTGTCCGCTGATTTATTATATTTGACCTTCTGCATATTTCCCAAATGGCTATAAAACCCCTTCATAATGAAAAAGATCTGCTGCAAAGAATTGCAGATGGGGATGATCGTGCCTTTGCTGAATTATTCCGTGCATACCACGAGCCTCTTGCTAAATATATCTTTACCTTATTGGAATCGGTTCAAATGTGTGAAGAAATTGTGCAGGATGTTTTTGTAAAAATATGGGAAAACAGATTGGCATTGCCCATGCAAGACCGGTTTACTTCTTATATGTTCATTTTAACGAGAAATTATACCATCAACTGCATCCGAAAAATCATTAGGGACAGAAAACAAGGACAACTTTATATGGATGATGCGCTTCAGTATAACGAAGAGCAAGATGCCTTTAAATTGGATGATGAATATCAGGATGTCCTTAATCGTGCAGTTGCTCAATTGCCAACCTCGCAGCAAAAAGTATTAATGTTTAGGCAACAAGGCTTAAAAACAAGAGAGATTGCAGAAAAAATGGGAATTTCTACAGACTCCGTAAAAAAATATCAGCAATGGGCAGCCAGTTCCGTGGCTAAATTCATCAAATTACACACTACCTTAGGTGTTGTATTGATGTTTATTAAACATTAGACGGTTATTTTCATTTTTCTTCTAAAATCCATATCCCGATTTTAGACTTTCTGCGTCTTTATAATCAAAACCCATCTATATAATTTTCGTTTTCAACTAAACTTAATAAATTGAGCGACAGACTAAGCTATTTATTCGAAAAGCAACTGCTTCAGGAGAGTTCTGCAAAAGAGAAATTGGAATTGCTGACATTAATGGCTGATCAAGCCAATGAACAGCAAACAGAGAGTCTCTTAGCGGATCACTGGGATGCGTTTGACGCAGATCGTGATCAGAAAGAACCTGTATTCCAGCCTGGACAAGGTGAAGAAATATTAAACTCTATACTGACAGCACATATTTATCCCGCTCAGGCAACAGCGAAACCGGTTCGGCTCTGGCCGCGCATTTTTGTAGCCGCCGCAGTGATCCTCTTAATCTTCGGCGTATATTTTTATACGCATACCTCTTCAGTTAATGATGATTTAAAGAAAACAGCCTACACCAATGACATTGCCCCGGGAAAGAATGGTGCCACATTGACGCTGTCTAACGGGCAAAAGATCATCATTACTGATGCCCACGCCGGAAATATTGCAAAGCAATCCGGAGTTAAGATTTCTAAAACTGCAGATGGACGGATCATTTATGAACTGATTGATAAAAATTCCGGCTCTAATGAATTTAATACCCTTAGCTCAGCGCGGGGAGAACAGACACAGGTCCGTTTACCAGATGGTTCCATTGTATTTTTAAACGCAGAATCTTCTCTTAAATATCCGACAAGTTTTGCCAGATTGAAACAGAGAGCAGTTTTTTTAACCGGCGAAGGCTATTTTGAAGTAGCAAAGGATCAAGCACACCCTTTTATCGTGACCACGACAAATCAGAAAGTGGAAGTATTGGGAACTCACTTTAATATAAATGCCTATCCGGGACAAGCGTCAAGCAAAACGACCCTTATCGAAGGGAAAGTAACAGTTACCGGTAAACAAGATGTTGTGATCCTGACTCCCAACGAGCAGGCCGTTACCACTACAGGAAAAACACGTGTAAAACAGGTAAACACCAGCAATTATACCGCCTGGCTTGATGGCAAGTTTAGCTTTGATGATAAGACATTTGAAGAGACCATGAGCGAAATTGGCCGCTGGTACGATCTGGACATTGTGTATGAACATGGAATACCGGAAGAAGAACTTATAGGCGATGCCTTTCGCAATCAAAACATCAGTTTCGTTTTACGCCTGTTGGACGTAGCCGAAATTGATTACAAACTCGATGCTGCCCGTCGGAAATTAACGATTAATGGAAAAAAGAACAGAAAGTAACACCTAAACAAACTACGATATGATATAAAACTAACCAGCCTAAAAAGGACTGCTGTTAAATCAAAAAAGGAAAGGATGCCAGTCCCTTCCTTAACGGTTTGATTAGCTTCAGTCGACCAAAAAACGTACAAGCAGACATTGCACCAACCAAACCCAACGTCAAAATTAATGAATAAATTTTACTTATCACGAGTGATGAAAATCATCATGTTTTTACTTATAGCAGGATTTACGACAGTAAGTGCATCCAGCTATTCTCAACAGATTACACTCAAAGGGAAAAATATCCCCTTTTCGTCTGTGATCGATGCCATCAGAAAACAAAGCGGATATACCGTCTTTGGAACAAAAAAATTGCTTGAGTCAATCAGGCCAGTCACGGTCAATGTCAGGAATATGCCATTGACCCAGTTTCTGGAACAGGTTACCCAGGATCAACCCATAGAATATGCCATAGAAGACAAGACCATCTCGCTTTCCAGTCGCCAGCCTCCTGCCGGAACTGCTGTTGCAGCTGCCCCTGTTACCGTACAGCAGCAGGTAATTTCTGGTATAGTTCGCCATACAGAGACTAAACAACCTTTAATTGGCGTAACCGTTAAGCTAAAAGGCAGCACCTTAAGCACCATGACCAATGCCAAAGGACAATATCGCCTGACTATCCCCCTGTCTGAAAAAAAACAGGTCCTTGTATTCAGTTACGTGGGAATGAAAACACAGGAAGTTACCTACCAAAAGCAGGAAACTTTAGACCTGGAACTACAGGCAGGTGAAGAGTCCATGAATGAGATAGTGGTTACGGGAATCTATCAGCGTGACCGCAAAGATTTTACCGGTTCTTCTGCAAGGTATGAAGGTAAAGACCTGCAGATTGTGGGCAACCAGAATATCCTGCAAAGTTTGAAAACGCTGGACCCATCTTTTGCCATCAGGGACAACAACCTGTTCGGATCTGATCCCAACCGCTTGCCGGATATAGAAGTACGCGGAAAAAGCAGCGTGATCGGACTTACGGAAGAATTTAGCACCAACCCCAACCAGCCCTTGTTTATATTGGATGGTTTTGAAAGCACCCTTGCTATTATCAGCGACCTGAGCATGGACCGGGTGGAGAGCATTACGATATTAAAAGACGCATCCGCAACTGCCATTTACGGTTCAAAATCTGCCAATGGTGTAATCGTCATAGAAACTAAAAAGCCAACAGCCGGCAGCCTGCGTATTAATTATAACCTGAACTCTACCGTAAGCTTTGCTGATCTGACAGACTACAACCTCATGAATGCGGAAGAAAAACTGCAGTTTGAGTATTTGTCCGGTTTCTATGGCGCGATAAACTCAGAAGGAAATTTTACAATCAGTCCGGGTAACGAGGCTTCTCAAACCAATTATTACAACCGGCTCAAAGAAGTTAGGCGCGGTGTGGATACGTATTGGGCAAATGAACCTTTGCGCACGGCCATCACACAACGGCACACGCTTTTTGCCGAGGGCGGAGATGCCAATTTACGGTACAGTGCCTCCTTTAACTATGGGAATACCCAGGGGGTTATGGAAGGTTCGGACAGGCAAACAACCAATGGAAATGTTCGCTTAATGTACAGAAAAGGCAGTTTCTCTGTCAACAACTCCCTGAGTATAGATAACGTCCGCGCGGACCGTGAGACCCAGCCTTTCTCTAGTTTTTCCAGGGCTAACCCTTATTACCGGAAATATGACGAGTACGGCAACCCGAAGAAGGTTCTGGAAACTTATATCTACGCTGACCCCACATTTACACCCCGCACCATTACCGTGTATAGTCCGCTATTTGATCAGAGTAATTTGAACATCAACCAGGAAGCATCTCAGGGCTTTACAAATAACCTGGAAATGGACTGGCGCATTGTCGAATCGCTCAGAATACGCGGCAGATTCGGAATCCGCAGTGCAGTTACCCGCGTAGAGTTATTCCGGTCGCCCTTCAACACTGAATTCGAAGGCACCAACGTGCTGGAAAAAGGATCATATAATGAATCAAACGGCAAATCCGTAAATTACGATGGCGACCTGAGTTTAACCTATGGAAAACTGTTTGCGGAAAAGCACATGGTAAATGCAGTAGCTGGTATGCGGATGGAGCAAGCTACCAAACAAGACGGCACTTATGGAGTACGCGGATTTATTGATGATGAATTTGCAAATCCCAATTTCGCATTGGGATATCCTGCCGGACAACGGGCTGAATACGCAGAATCTGTACGTCGTGGTGCCAGTTTCTTTGTGAATATGGGCTATGCATACGATCAGCGCTTTTTAATGGATGCCACAATGCGTTCTGACGGATCTTCAGTATATGGATCTAAAAGACAATTCTCTACCATTTGGTCGGTCGGCCTGGGATGGAACATCCACAACGAAGCTTTCATTAAGGACAACGGCATTACCTGGATTGATCAGTTGCGGTTACGCGGATCTATCGGCAACCCCGGCAACCAGAATTTCAACGACTACATCTCCATGCGGATCTACCGTTACAACAACGAGAACCGGAATCCTTTTGGGGCAAGTACCATCATCAGCAACATGGGAAACAGCAACCTGAAGTGGCAAACTACACTGGACCGCAACATCGGTCTTGATTTTGTAACTTTTGACAACAGGCTGCGCATCAATGCTGATTATTTTGTAAAAAATACCGATCCCCTGCTGGTATTTGTAACGCTGCCTTCTTCAACAGGTGTATCACTGACCGCACAAAACATAGGCGAGCAGATTACACGCGGTTTTACACTCAGCGCAGATTACACCCTGATCCGAAAGAAGGACATCAATTGGCGGGTTAACCTAAACCTGCGTCAGTTAAAAGCCGAGTACGGTAAAATGGGCAATCAATTGGGCAATTTTAATGAAGCCAATAAGAAAAGCCGTAACCTGACCCGGTATTATGATGGCGGCAGTCCTTCAGACCTTTGGGCAGTACGTTCATTGGGTATAGACCCTGCAACCGGCCGTGAAGTGTTTCTGAACAAGAACAATGAGCAAACGTTTGTGTATAATTTCCAGGATGAAGTGGTGGTTGGAAACAGTGATCCCAACCTGGAAGGCGTTATTGGTACCAGCTTTTTGTACAAAGGATTTTTAGCTTCCGTAAATATGCGCTATCGCTTAGGCGGACAGGCCTTTATGCAGACCTTGTATCAAAAGGTAGAAAACATCAGTATTACGAACGTTACCCTAAACCAGGATAAACGCGCTTTATACGATCGATGGAAGAATCCCGGGGACGAGGCCCGGTTTAAATCGATTTCGAATAAGGATGAAACCCCGATCTCTTCACGTTTTGTAGAAGACAACAATATGCTGATTGGCGAATCTTTCTCCCTGGGCTACGAAACCAGCAGTGCAGGCTGGCTAAAATCCATCCGCGCGTCTTCAATTACTTTCAGGGCCTATATGAATGATATTTTCTACATCTCTACCATAAAAAATGAGCGCGGTATCGATTATCCTTTTGCGCGGTCGGTTTCATTCTCGGCAGCGGTTCGCTTTTAACTTTATAACTGTAAAACATGAAAACATTATATAAACTATTTCTCTTCATCTTTTTAAGCTCATTTATGCTCTCCTGCAGCAAATGGGTTGATGTGAAACCCACGGACAGGTTATCAGAAGACCAACTGTTTGTGAATAAGGAAGGCTATCTGAAAGCACTGAACGGCGTATATGTAGAAATGACGAACCGTGCACTATATGGGCAGGAAATGACGTCTGGAACGATAGACGTACTGGCTCAGTATTATTACATGACCGGAACTACCCATACCTATTTCGAAACAACAACCTTTGTATACACGACCGAACGCTCCAAAACGACGTTCGACAATGCCTGGCGTAAAAGCTATGAACTGGTTGCCAACTGCAATGTGATCATCGAGAAATGCGGCGATGCTCCAGGCGGTGTTTTACCTGAACCCTATTATGGACTCATTAAAGGTGAAGCCCTTGCCCTGCGTGCACTATTGCAGCTGGATATGCTTCGTTTGTTTGGACCCATATATTCAGAAGCCAATAAAACTAAACCCGCCATTCCTTATGTAACTAAAGCCAGCCTGGAGGTACAACCGATATTGACTTCTGAACAAGTCATGCAGCAGGTTACAGACGATTTGAAAATGGCCTTGTCATTGATGCAGGACACAGATCCAATCCGTACGGATGGCGTAAGGAACACGAGTAATACGCAAGGCCCAAATGATCTTTATTATCGCCAGTACAGGCTGAACTATTTTGCCACGAAAGCCCTTTTGGCACGTGCCTATTTGTGGCAGGGAAACAAGGCAGATGCCCTTATCCAGGCCGAGGCCTTGCTAAACGAAGTACAGGCACCAGCAAAAATTATATTCCCCGCTGTTACTGCTGCCAGTGCAACCAGCGCAGACAAACCTGACCGGATGTTCTCTACTGAAGTGATGTTTTCACTATATGACATCAACCGTGTGCAGATGTACAACCGGCTGTTCGATGTAAACCTTCTGCCAACATCCAAATTATCATTCAATGCCGGCAACGTAACCGAGACACGCGTGAATGAACTTTATACGGATGCCAATGACTATCGCCGCCGCATCTGGCAAAATGTATCTTCGGGCACTGTTACTGCACTAACCAACCTGAAGTATGCAGATGTGGTAGACGGGCCCGGCCGTTACATGATCCCACTGATCCGCCTTGGTGAAGTATTGCTGATTGCAGCCGAATGCAGCCCCGACCGTACCGTTGGTATCGCCTATTTAAATAAATTACGGACCAGCCGCAACTGCGTGAATGTAAATCCTGCGGATGAAGCGGCATTTAAAACGGCCATTGCCAATGAGTACAGAAGAGAACTGATTGGGGAAGGTCAGCAGTTTTTCCTTTACAAGAGGAATGCACAGCAGACTGTTCCAAACCATGCCGCATTTACCGGAACAAAGACCATGGTCATTACCAACTATACCGTTCCACTTCCAGATAGCGAAACTTCACAAAGAAATTAAAAAACAACGCCATGAACAAAAAATTACTCATCGCACTCCTCCCCCTGCTTGCCTTAGTATGGGGATGTGAAAAGGAAATTATGAAATATGAAGGTAATGAAGGCGTATACTTCGCTGTACAGCACGGCCAGCCTGCTCTAAGCATTAATTCCTGGCCATACCAGCCTTACAGCAATGTTGAGTTTGCCCGCCTCAGTCAGGATGAAGTGAGCTTTCCGGTCAAGGTGATGATTACCGGACCGGTTAAAGATTATGACCGCAACTTTCGCGTGGAAGTAAACCCGGACTCTACAACCGCTATTCTGGGTGTACATTACCTTGCTTTTCCAGAACTATGGACCATTCCTGCAAATGCGGTATCCACAACCATACAGATCCGGTTAAAGCGCAGCCCCGATTTACAGAATGTTGAAATGAAGCTGGGATTACGCCTTGTAGCCACGGAACATTTTGCCTTGTCTTTTCCGGAATGGGATGCCATTCCTTCTTTAACAGGAGGTACTGTGGTTCCTGAGTTTGATGCAAGCCTGCATACCTTACGGATCAATGATATCATGGTGAAGCCGGCTGTATGGCTCGGTTCATTACAACCCGTGAATAAGGAATCTGGGCTAATGGGCGTTTTTACCAGGAGAAAAATGGAATTTTTAACCCAGTACCTTGGCTTAAAATATGAAGACTTTGCCAGTGAGGCGACCATGCCTATGGCCCGTTCCATCCTGGTTGGCAGCGATGCAGCGGCCATTCTTATTGAACGGTATAACGCAAAAAACCCGGTACTGGAAGATGATGGCCGCCTGATGTTCATCGGTTCCGTACCCTGGACATCATACATTGGCGTACCGTACGTACCCGCTCCTTAATTGTCAACTCAAAATGAAGATCCACATGAAATTATATAAATATACTTTACTCCTGCTATCCCTTGCAGGATTGGGTTCCTGCAGCAAAGATCTGGGAAACTATGAGTACCACGACATCAATGAAGTAACCATAACTGGTGTAAACAAGACCTATACGTTGCGCCGTGGTTTTGATACCCTGCGTATTAATCCAACCATTTTAGGAACAATGGACGAGTCTGATCCATCCAGGTACCAATTCCGGTGGATCCTGCGAAATACCACCGGCTTTCTGGATACCATTGGCGAGGAGCGAAACCTGGTATATCCTATTGTATTAGAGCCCATTCCCCACGACCTTTATTACCGCGTAACGGACAAAAAAACCGGGGTAGAATGGCGGTCCAATTCTGTGCTTACGATCAGCACACCTTTTTCCCGCGGCTTACTGCTGATGGGCGAGGATGATCAGGGCTACGCTGAAGCAGAAATGCTTTCCATGTTAAGCGACACTCTGCACTTAAAGCACCTGTTATCAGAAAGCGGGCTTCCCCGCCTTCGTGAACCGGTCAGCTTTCTGCATACCGGCGGTAACCTTGACAGCTACCTGAAACTGTGGGCACTTACCAAAACAGGATCGTATTATCTGGATCGCATTACCATGAAGGCGACCACAAACAACAACTTCAGCAAGTCATTGTTTATGTCAGAACAGATAGATCCCGAAACATTACATCCCATTGCAGTTGCACCTCAAATCCGTACAGCTGCCGGTGCCATCAGCGCTACCTTTTACAGGGTCATGTTAACGAAGGCAGGGGATCTCTTTGCGTGTTTCCTGCTGATCAACGGCGGAGACTTTTACAACAATCCCATTAACAGGGTTGCCACTGCACAACAGGTAAGAATTCCGGCTGCGCCATACCTGCTGTATTCAACGGGCGATATGACTACCGTGATGTGGTACGACACGCAAAACCAGCGCTTTTTAAATTATAACGGATTCGGATCAGCAACCGCTTCTACCGTACTTGCAGATGTTGCAGGCAGTGCATTTCCATGGAACCAGGCACAATCAGGAAGAAGCCTGGTATATGCCGAAAATACACGCAATACCGATGGCGGATCTACCAATGGCAACTCTTTCGCCATTATGAAAGATGCCGGTAATGCGCATTATGTATACAAGTTCTATGCAAGCGGAGCTGCTCCTGCCAAACGGGCGGCTTATACCATATTGCCAATCGCTACCGACTTCGCTAAAGCTGATCACTATGCATTCTCATCTAACCGCAGCGTTATCTTTTATTCTGTTGGCGGCAAACTTTATGCCTATGATTATAATCCAGGAAATGAACGGTTCTATCAGTTTCCTGAAATAGGAGCCGATGAGATTACCATGCTCAAGTTCGATACACAAATTGACTATTTGGCAAACAGCTTATACATAGGAACCTATAACAGCACAACCAAGGGCACATTGCGACGCTTTACGCTGGGTACAAACCCCAATGTAGTCGACCTGCTGCCCGCAGCAAAAAGTACCTGGTCTGGCCTGGTTAAAATTAAAGACATCAACTGGCGTGCAGTTAACTAAACTTATCATTATTTAAAAAAGACATAGATGAATTTTAAACCTATCATTATACTGGGCTTGTCAATTATCCCCCTGGCAAGCTTTTCACAATCTGAAAATTTTGCCATAGCAGGCAACATCAACCGCAAATACGACGGTAAATTTATAAAGTTGTATTACAACCAGGCCCAGGTTAAAAAAGTAGATAGCACATTGGTTAAAAATGGTGCATTTAAATTGGCAGGCAATATAACCGCTCCAACTTCAGCAAAGCTGAGCATGGGCAATGAAGATAATGGCGACCGGATTGACCTCTTCTTATCTGAAGGAACCGTTCGCGTATCAGCCAAAGATTCTATTCACTATGCCAATATCAGCGGCACAAAACTGGCAGAAGAACATGAGCAGCTGGCAAAACAACTCAGACCCGCAGAGGATCAGTTATTCGGGAGTATAAACACTTTCAAGAATATGCCAGAGGGCGAAGAAAAGAAAGCTTACATTACCAAATTTCTGGCAGGGCTGGAGGAATATACCCTCCTGAAGCGGGGAATTATTCATCAATTTGTAACCAAATACCCATCCTCTTATATCTCGCTTTATTATTTAGACAAAAATGCTCCGGGAAGTCTCCTGAATTATGAAGCCACCTATCCTTTTTATGCGAAATTAAGTCCGGAATTGAAAGCTACAGTTCTTGGAAAGCAGCTGGAAGCCAGGTTACTTGCAGTAAAGGGCAAGATGACCGGCCTGGCCTACAAAGACTTTATTTCAACTACTCCGGATGGGAAAGAGCTCAGCTTGAAAGAGGTGATCAGTAAAAATAAATATACGCTGGTAGACTTCTGGGCCAGCTGGTGCGGCCCATGCAGGAAAGAAAATCCGAATGTAGTTAAAGCGTTCAATGCATTTAAAGACAAAGGATTTACCATATTGAGTGTCTCCCTTGACGAAGATGCTGCCAAATGGAAAGCAGCAATTGAAAAGGATGGAATGCCCTGGTATCATGTTTCGAGCCTGAAGGGCTGGAAGGAACCCGCTGCAGTACTTTATGAGATCCGCGCGATTCCACAAAATGTATTGGTAGACGGTCAGGGTAAAGTAGTTGCAACCAACCTTAGAGCAGAAACACTTTTCAATAAGATCAAAGAGCTTACCCAATAGTTGATCATTAAATTTTCCCCTTGTAATGTAACAAGGAATGGAAACCTCTCCAGGAAGCTGTCCCGAAACCGGGATGGCTTCTTTTTGGATCAGCCCCCCTGGGTTGGTTAAAAACCCCCTGAAAACAAGAAAACCTTACCGGACATGGTAAGGTTTTATCTTGAAATTGGCTCCCTCTGCTGGGCTCGAACCAGCGACCCTCTGATTAACAGTCAGATGCTCTAACCAGCTGAGCTAAGAAGGAGTGTACTCTGGTTACCAAAACGCCTTTCTGACTTCGTTAAGAACATAAAGTCTCGTTCGTTTTGGGAATGCAATATTAGGGCTTTTAAATTATTTATGCAATATTTGTAGCAAAAAAAATTAAAAAAATATTTATGAGCCTGATAATCATAGGAACTGTAGCGTTCGACGCTATAGAAACTCCCTTCGGAAAGACAGATAAAATAGTAGGCGGCGCGGCAACCTATGCAAGTTTAGCCGCTTCTTACTTCTATAATAAGGTAAAAATTGTTGGTGTTGTTGGTGATGACTTCCATAAAGAAGATATAGATACGTTTACCCGGCATGGTGTGGATACCGAAGGGCTTCAGATTAAAGAAGGGGAAAAATCGTTCTTCTGGTCTGGAAAGTACCACAATGACATGAATAGCCGCGATACTTTAGCAACTGAATTGAATGTTCTTGAAAATTTCGATCCCATTATCCCTGAGAGCTACCAGGACTGCGAATACCTGATGTTAGGTAACCTAACCCCAATTGTACAGCAGACTGTCATAAACCGCCTTAAAAACAGACCAAAACTAATCGTTCTGGATACCATGAACTTTTGGATGGACATTATGATGCCGGATTTGCTGGAAACCATTAAAATGGTTGATGTGCTAACCATCAATGATGCAGAAGCCCGTCAGCTTTCCGGTGAATATTCTTTAGTAAAAGCGGCTAAGAAAATTTTAACCATGGGCCCTAAATACCTGATCATAAAAAAAGGTGAGCATGGTGCCCTTTTATTCCATGAGGATAAGATCTTCTCTGCGCCAGCTTTACCTTTAGCTGATGTATTTGATCCAACTGGCGCCGGTGATACCTTTGCAGGTGGTTTTATTGGTTATATGGCCAAAGTAGGTACCATTAACTTTAACAACATGAAAAATGCAATCATTTACGGTTCTGCCCTTGCCTCGTTCTGCGTAGAGAAATTCGGAACAGAAAAGATCTTAAATCTTACGGAAGAAGAAGTTGCAGGCCGCGTTCAGGAGTTTGTAAGCCTGAGCTCATTTACCATTGAAGCTTAATTTATTATCGAACGATAATCGACAATTGAAGATTAATCAAGCTAAGCTCAATCCCGAAGTATAATCTGCGATCGAAACCCAATTGGAATCGAAGTTTAATAATACAAACAGCCCGGAAATCTCAAAGGTTCCGGGCTGTTTCCATAAGGATCAATAAGCACCTCCTTACTGCAGCCTTCCTATGGCAGTAAACTTTTCAAATACAGTTTCTGTATGCGGTGCATCTGACAGTTCATCGGTAAGGTCCTGCCCTGCCCAATGCTCGTAATGCTTACCGTTTCTCCACAACCTGCTGTCGGTAACGTCATAGATCAATCCATGGTAAGCCACCCAGATCTGGGGCTTATCCTGCCCGTTACGCAAGGCCAATTGCTGTTTGGTATAAACCGGCAGTTCCATTAGCTGTTGGCTTTACGCTGCACCCATTCAAATACATACACGGTAAGCAGCAGCATCCCCATGAAATAAAAATGAGTCTCAAATGGTATGGTCCCAATTTTTAACTTCATTAATCCAGCATCTGAATACGTAAGTACTGGCAGACTGGTCAACAGTCCGTAAACGACATAAAAAGGAATCAGGGCTACAACATATGCCCGGTAAAACCGATACATGAACCGAATCTTATTGAGATACTCAATGTACAGCAGCAGGATGAACAGCACCGAAAAAGTAACCACACTATACCACCGCGTATACGTAAAGAAAAGCATGGCCACGCAAATACCGAGGATCAGGTTACTGAGCGACAGGCTAAATTTGTCCAGCTCATTATTTGGGAAAACAACATTCAAATAGCGGTATACCGACAAGCCGGCTAAGGGTAACGTTACATAAAACAGTAGTTCTTCAACAGGCAGCTGTCCGAAGTAAATGCCCAATACCCGTTCCGGATTAAATTGCCAGATCCCGAATTGATTAAATACAAAAGAAAAGATAAAGAATAGTATGGCAGGCGCCAGTATTGCTGCTCCCGTAGCTAGCCCGCTACTGAACACAGAAACCCTGCGGTTTAAAGCCAGAAGCATTGGAATGACCAGCAATCCGAGGTTTATAAGTAAATAAGTATAGATCATGTGTAAAAATTCAGCCCAAAAATAGGCTTTTGGACCCGGTAATCAAGGTTCTTTTTTTATATGATCTATCGGATTACAACAATATCTATTTTTTGAATTAAAATTTTTTATATAATTTTAGGTAACCAAACCAAACAACTATGAAAGTACTTAAAATTTTAGGCGGCATACTCCTAACGCTGATCGTCCTGTTTTTTATCATTGGCTTTTTTCTGCCGAAATCTTACAGCGTAAGCAGAAGCATTGAGATTAATAAACCAGACAGTACGGTTTATCAAAAAGCATTAGACTTTAATGACTTTGCCAAATGGAACCCATGGATGGAAATGGAACCTTCAGCGAAGAAGACGGTAACCGGCGATGGTGTTTCTGTTGGCTCCGTCTTTAGCTGGGTTGGAAAAGAAGTGGGAACCGGGAGCATGACCATTGAAAAACTAAACCCCTACAAACAGATTGACGAACGGCTTAACTTTATTGAACCGTTTGAAAGCACAGCGCTAACGTCCTTCTATTTTGAACCCCTGCCAAACGGCAGTACCAAAGTAACCTGGGATTTTAGAGGGGAAAGCACTTCGATCATGGAAAGATGGATGTCGCTCACCTTTGAATCCATGCTTGGAAAAGATTATGAAAAGGGGCTATCTAATCTCAAAGCTCTTTCCGAAAAATAGGCAATAAAAAAGGGCACTTACGTGCCCTCTTCCTTGTTTTCAATAGGTATATTTAATATTTTTAAGCTACATCAGCTCCAAGAATTTCTTTTGAATACGTTTTCAAATATTTTTTCAGGATCTGGCGTGCTACGTGGATCCTGGTCTTAACGGTTCCAATTGGAATATTAAGCTCATCCGCAATTTCATGGTATTTAAACCCTTCAAAGTATTTAATGAAGGGAACATAATATTCTGGCTGCAGGGTAGACAATGCTTTATTGATATCGCCCAGTACAAACTTACTTTCACTGCTGTTTGTTGAAGCGCTATAATGTAAGTTGGCAGAAGAAATGTCATCTGATTTAGTGATCAGCGCATTGGTTTTTACCAACCGTCTGTAATTATTGATGAAGGTATTTTTCATAATGGTAAACAACCATCCCTTTAAATTTGTTCCTTCTTTAAATTTACTATAATAAGTCACTGCTTTCAGCATCGTATCCTGTACAAGATCGTTTGCGTCTTCAATGTCTTTAGTAAAATTTAAAGCGAATGACTGTAATGAAACCGAATGGTTGTGGAGCTGCAAGTTAAATTCGTTTTTTGTCATAGTGTTTTAAGTTTTAAAGGTTAAAAGGCAAACAAACCGTGTTTTTTATGAGTGGCGCTCATTAGTTTGTTTAATCTTATATACTTAAACGTACACAATAGGTGTACCAAAAAATGAATTCTTGTATTTTGAATTTAATTATTCATACAAATCGGCTTTTTTACCAGATAATGGGATTTGTCACAACATATTTACTTCTCTTTCGAGTTTAACGCCAAATTTGGCATCAACAGCATCAATTATCTGTTCTGAAAAACCATACACCTCCTGACCTGTTGCACCACCATGATTAACAAGTACCAGGGCCTGGTGCTTCCAGGTGCCGGTATGGCCGGAAACCATTCCTTTAAAACCACATTGCTCTATGAGCCATCCGGCGGCTAGCTTTACCTTATTATCTGGCGCAGGGTAATGTACCACATTGGGATGTTCTGAAATTACCCGGTCAAACTGTTCCTTATCGATAACCGGATTTTTAAAGAAGCTGCCGGCATTGCCGATGGTTGAAGGATCCGGGAGCTTACCCACCCGGATCTGCGAAACCACACTGGACACATCTGCCAGGGTCGGCTCCGCAATGCCCCTGTTCTTTAGCTCATCCTGTATGGCACCATACTGGGTATTTAACCGGGCCGACATACTCAATTTAAACGTTACAGAGGTGATGATGTACTTTCCTTTCAATTCATTTTTAAAAATACTGTCCCGGTAACCGAAGTGACAATCTTCATAGCTAAACGTCCGTTCTTTTGCCGTTTCAATTTCATAGGCGATGCAAGACTGAAATACATCTTTAAGCTCTGCACCATAAGCCCCTATATTTTGTATGGGTGATGCCCCTACCGTTCCCGGAATTAAACTTAAATTCTCTATACCCGCAAAGCCGCGTTCTACACAGTAATTAACGAGGTCGTTCCAAACCACACCCGCTCCTGCAGTAACCAAGATATCATCTCCCTGTACCGCTGAACGTATGCCGGGAATACTCAGTTTAATGACTAAGCCGTCAAAGTCTTTAGTGAATAGAACATTGCTTCCGCCACCAAGTACCAGCAGCTTTTGTTCCTTAACTAAATTGCCTTCCAGTAATTCAATTAAATCATCCCCGCTAAAGATCTCCGCAAAATAAGCTGCATCCACAGGAATCCCGAAAGTATTATAGGCTTTTAATGATTTATTTTGTTGAACGGTCAGCATATACATCTATATTAAGTTTACAAACTTAGATAAATTATAAAAACATTTTTATCTAAGTTTGCCTAAGATTAACGCCTGCGGGAGGGGCGTATGAACGGTACAACGTATTTATGGAAAACCAGGATAAAAAAAGAATTTTAATACTTGAAGCTGCTCTTAAAAGATTTGCTCATTATGGCCTGAATAAAACCACGATGACCGAAATTGCCAAAGACATCTCGTTCTCCAAAGCCTTACTCTATTATTACTTTCCCGATAAACTGAGCCTTTATGTAAGCACCATGGAATTCCTGATGCAAAAGGTAAGCAGGGACATCATTAAATCCATTGATAAAACATCCAGCTCTACTGAGGCTGTACTCAAATTACTGCAGAAACGTCAGGGCTACCTTCAAAAATATTACAACCTGTACGAATCAAACCAAATGATCGGTAATGACATCCCTGAAGACCTGTACCAGAAATTTAATAAAGCACGAACTTTCGAAAAGATCATCATCAGCTCCCTTTTCAGCCGGGGTGTAGCCAGCGGAGAACTGGTCATGGGAGATTCTAAATTGGTTGCAGAAATATTCATTGATGCGATATTTGGCTTACATTTTAATAAAATGTCCAGGGACAAAACCATTTTTCCTGATAAAGAACAGTTCAAAACCATCTTTATGAAAGAAAAGATCTTCGCCGACCTGTTCATGGCTGGCCTGAAAGCACCCGCAGCAACCCTCTAAAAGTCATCACTTTGTAACATTTTTATGATTTTAGCACTAAAATTCATAATCAGAAAAAAGGGCAGTACTTTTGACCATAGAAATAAAAAAGTCAGAAAGTAAAAAAGTAGAATGGTAGAAACAGATAAAAAAAGAGACGTTATTATTGAGGGTGCCGTCAAGCGCTTTATTCACTATGGAATTCAAAAAACCACAATGAATGAAATTGCTGAGGATCTTTCCGTATCCAAACCCTCTCTGTATTATTATTTCCCTGATAAGAGCAGCCTGATTGAAGGGGTCATTGAAAAGATATTTTCAGACTATTTTCATTTGGTTGAGAAAGACATTGATACGGACATCTCCTTTGAAGAACGGATGACCAACCTCGTAGAAATTGGACACCGCTTTTTTCAGAAATACTACATGCTCCATTTATCCGGAGGCAGTCCTGATCCTTCCTTCAACTCAGAGCAGCTGAAGGCGAAGTTCATGTTTATGAAACAGCGGCACACCAACTTTTTCTCAGATATCTTTAAACGGGCTGTGAAAGCTGGTGAAATATCCATTGTAGAAGACCCGGAGAAGATTGCAGAGCTTTACCTGGAAAGTCTGGCCGGCATTACTTCTCTATGCATCATGCATGGAAACCGGGAATTGTTTCCGAGCAAAAAAGAGTTGAGGGCCATTCTGGACAAACAGATCAGCCTGTCTAAAATATTTATTAAAGGACTAAAATAACAGACGATTAATAGCAATATATGAACACAATAATTAAACCGATAAGAACAATTTCATTGCTGTTGCTAGGCATTGCGTTTTCTGGCGGGGCCTATGCTCAACAAACACTGAGCTTAAAGGATGCGCTGAACTATGCAATCCAGAACAGTGTTACGGTACGTAAAGCAAAGCTTGATATTGACGGCGGGAAGTTTAAAACCCAGGAGATCAGAGCCCAGGCTTTACCCCAGATTACCGGCAACGCCAGTTTAACAGACAACCTGATCCTGCAAAGCATCGTATTGCCAGGCGAATTTCTCGGCAAACCCGGCGAAGTAGCCATCCTGCAGGCCGGCACCAAGTACAACGCCGGAGCTGGAGTCCAGTTAAACCAGCAACTCTTTAACCAAACCGTTTTTACCGGTTTGAAGGCTGCAAAATCCAGCGAACGCTATTATAGCCTGAATGCTGAGCTAACTGAAGAACAGATTATTGAGCAGGTTGCCAATAATTATTATTCGGTTTTGGTAAACAGACAGCAGCTGAACGTGTTAGATACCAACATAAAAAATGTAAAGGTGGTAGAGAACATCATTGCCAATCAATATCAAAATGGTTTGGCTAAGAAAATTGATGTAGACCGGATTAAGGTTAATTTAACCAACCTGCAAACCCAAAGGGAGCAAACGGTGAATGCCATTGTTCAGCTCGAAAACCAGCTTAAATTCTCTATGGGCATGCCTGTAGAAACGGCTATTGTGATTCCTGCTGATCAGCTGACCGAAGTACGGTCTCTTCCGGAAATGGCAAATGCCATAGACCTGGAAAACAGGACGGAATTAAAGCTGGCCAACGTTCAGAAAGACCTGTATACGCTGGATAGAAAAGCCAAGGTTTCTGAATATTACCCTACCCTTGCGTTAAACAGCAATTATAACTATACCGGGGTAAGTAATAAATTTGATCTGTTTAAAGGCGGCAACAATACCACTGCAAACTGGTACGATATGGCTGCAATTGGCATCACCTTAAAGATCCCGATCTTTGATGGTTTCGCAACCCGTTCAAGGGTGCGCCAGGCAGATGTTAACCTGAGAAAAGCTGATGAGGATATCCGTCAGACTAAAAACTCGTTAAACCTGGCCTATGAAAATGCGAAGATCGTTTTGAGAAACAACATGAACACGATCACTGCACAGCGTCAGAACGTGATCCTTGCACAGGAGATCTATCAAAGTACCCAGAACAATTACAACAATGGCCTTGCTGCGTTAACCGATCTTTTAGATACAGAGAACGCATTGACACAAGCACAAAACAGTTACAATCAGGCATTATTAAACTATAAGATTGCCGAAATACAATTAATCAAATCAAACGGAAATATAAAATCACTATTACAATGAAAAGAATAATCATAGCGGTCCTGGTAATTGCTGTTGTCGGTGGAGCCATTGCATGGGTATTAACCAACAATAAAAAGAAAAATGCCGAGAAAACTGCCGTTGTTGCAGAAGGAGGCGGCGCAGTAAGTGTGCGCGTAGCGACGATTAAGAAAGAACCTATTGATCTTGATTTTAGTACCAATGGCATCTTTACCCCAAATCAGGAGCTGAACTTCCTGTCTGAAAATGCTGGCCGCGTAAGCAAGATCTATGTTGACGAAGGCGACCGTGTAAGTAAAGGTCAGGTTTTGGCCCGTATTGATGCTGAAATTTTAAACACAGATAAAGAAACCGCTGAGGCAACCTTACAAAACGCAATCAGGGATGAAGAAAGATACAGCAGCTCTTTTAAAACGGGCGGTGTAACGCAGCAGCAGCTGGACCAGGCTAAACTTGCCGTTCAAAATGCACGTCTGCGCCTGCAAAGCTCTCAAAGAAGGGTTAGTGATGCAAACATCAAATCGCCAATTAATGGTATCGTCAATAAAAGATACATTGAAGTAGGTGCTTTTGTAACTGCACAGGGAACCCAGTTGTTTGAATTGGTTGACGTTTCTAAATTAAAGCTTCGTGTAAATGTAAATGAAGGACAGGTTGCCAATTTAAAAACAGGCGATGAGGTACAGATCAAATCTAATGTATTCCCTGCAGACAACTACTCCGGAAGAATTACTTTTATCGCTGCCAAAGCGGATAACTCGTTAAACTTCCCGGTTGACATTGAAGTAGCGAACAACAAGAAAAATGACATCAAAGCCGGTATGTACGGTACAGCTATCTTCAAATTCCCTAAACAAGCACCAGCTTTAACCATTCCACGCGGATCTTTTGTAGGCAGTGTAAGCAGCAACCAGATCTTTGTTTTGGAAGGCGGAAAAACTGCAAGGATACGTAAAGTAATTGCAGGCAGGATCCTTGGCGAGAATGTAGAAATTGTTGATGGATTAAAAGAAGGTGAAACAGTAATTACAAGCGGACAAATTAACCTGGTTGATGGCAGCGCCGTTGCTCCCATAAAATAACGAAAACCCATTCAAATGAAAATTACAGAAATTTCTATAAAGCGCCCTACCCTTGTTATCGTGGTTTTTACCGTGTTAACACTGATGGGACTGCTGAGCTATTTTGGATTGAGTTATGAGCTATTGCCCAAGTTCTCTCCAAACGTAGTTTCGATATCTACCATATACCCCGGAGCTTCTCCGGCGGAGGTTGAAAATACCGTAACTAAAAAGATAGAGGACGTCGTATCCTCTATGGAAAACATCAAGAAACTAAACGCTGTTTCTTATGAAAGTTTGTCGGTAGTAACCATCACCTTAACCGATCAGGCTGACATCGATCTTTCATTGAACGACGCCCAGCGGAAAGTAAATAGCGTTCTGGCTGATCTGCCGGAAGATGTTAAGGCACCATCATTAAGTAAGTTCTCCCTGGATGACTTACCGGTGATTACCATGTCTGCTTCTGCAAAAATGGATGATGCAACTTTTTTTGACCTGATTGATAAACGCGTCGCACCTATCCTTTCCAGGGTTTCTGGCGTTGCTCAGGTTAACCTTGTTGGCGGACAGGAACGTGAGATCGTAGTTGGCCTTGATGCCGATAAGATTCAGGGTTACGGACTTTCGCTGCCTCAAATTCAGCAAGCCATCTTAACTTCCAACCTGGATTTCCCTACCGGTAGTGTTAAAACAGAAAACCAGGACATTTTAATCCGACTTTCTGGAAAGTACAAGAACGTAGACGAGCTAAGAAACCTGGTAGTTGGTAACAGCAACGGCGGTGCACAAATTCGTTTGAGAGATGTGGCCGATGTTCAGGATGCTCAGAAAGATGTGGAGAAACTGGCACGGATTGACCGTAAAGGCGCCATTGCCATCCAGATCATTAAACAAACGGATGCCAATGCCGTTGAAGTGAGTAAGCAGATGCAGGCCGTTATTGCGAAACTCCAGGTAGATTATAAAGCCAACCAGTTAAACATTAAGATAGTAAATGACAGCTCTGTATTTACACTCGAGTCTGCCGATGCGGTAATCCACGATTTAATCCTGGCAATTATCCTTGTAGCCTTTGTGATGTTGTTCTTCCTGCACAGTATCAGGAATGCGGCCATTGTAATGGTATCGATCCCCGCGTCATTGATTGCTACCTTTATCGGAATCAGCTTGTTTGGCTATACGCTGAACCTAATGTCCTTATTGGGATTATCACTCGTAGTAGGTATCCTGGTGGATGATGCGATCGTGGTACTGGAAAACATTTACAGACACATGGAGATGGGCAAGAACCGCGTTCGTGCGGCTTACGATGCAACCAGTGAGATTGGTTTTACCGTAGTATCCATTACCCTGGTAATTGTAGTGGTGTTCTTCCCGATCACCATCAGTACCGGATTGGTATCGAATATATTAAGACAGTTCTGCGTGGTGGTGATCATTGCGACATTATTGTCGCTGGTAGCTTCATTTACCATTGTTCCGCTATTGTCTTCACGCTTTGGTAAATTAGAAAAGATTGAAGGTAAGAATGTATTTGGCCGTTTCATCCTATGGTTTGAGCGTCAGCTGCATAAATTCACCATCTGGATTACTGGTATCTTAACCTGGACCCTGCGTCATAAAGCAATCACACTGATTGGTGTATTTTTATTGCTGCTGAGTTCTTGCGGACTAACCTTCGGTGGATTTATCGGTATGGAGTTTTTCCCAAAAAGTGATAAGGGTGAATTCTTAGTGCAGATCGAACTGCCAAAAGATGCTTCTCTGGAAAAAACAAACCAGGTTACCCAACAGGCTGAAGCATTTTTACAATCAAAACCTGAAATTACACAATTGATCACTACAGTGGGACAATCAAGTGGTGACTTTGGTGGTACGCAGGCTACAGCTTACAAATCTGAGATCAATGTTAAATTGGTTGACCGTGATAAACGTACTGATGAGTCGAGTATCTACGCCACTAAAGTAAGTCGGGAACTGGCTAAACAGCTGGCGGGTGCTAAGGTTAAAACTGTTCCAATCAGTATTCTGGGTATTGCAGAAAATGCAAATATCGACATGGTAATCATGGCTTCAGATTTAGACAGCGCATTGGTTTATGCCGAACAAGCGATGAAAATATTGCAAGGTGTTCCGGGGGCTGCCGAAGTTAAGCTTTCAGTAGAGAAAGGAAGTCCGGAGATCAATGTTCAGGTAGACCGCGATAAGATGGCCGCATTGGGTCTTACCCTGCAAACGGTAGGGTTAACGATGCAAACGGCATTTAGTGGAAATACAGACGGTAAATTCCGTAAGGGTGAATACGAGTATGACATTAACATCCGCTACCAGTCCTTTAATCGTAAAAATATTGATGATGTTAGGAACCTGATCTTTGTAAATGCAAACGGACAGCAGATTAAACTGTCGCAATTTGCGGATATTAAAGAAGGTGCCGGTCCAAGTCAGCTGGAAAGAAGGGATAAAAGTACTTCTGTTTCCATCAAGGCCCAAACGATCGGAAGACCTACAGGTACAGTGGTTTCTGAGTTCCAGGCACAGCTTGATGAGCAGGAGAAAAATGGTAAACTGAGAAAACCGGTTGGCGTAAGCTACGTATGGGCTGGTGACCAGGAAAATCAAAGTGATGGTTTTGGTACTTTAGGTATCGCCCTGCTTTCATCCATTATATTGGTTTACCTGATCATGGTTGCGTTATATGATAGTTTTGTATATCCTTTTGTGGTGATGTTCTCTATCCCGCTTTCCATTATTGGCGCATTACTGGCACTGGCATTGGCTAACCAGTCGCTGGGAATCTTTACGATCCTCGGTCTGATCATGCTGATCGGGTTGGTGGCCAAGAATGCGATCATCCTGGTCGATTTTACGAACCAGATGAAGAAAGAAGGTAAAACAACCCACGATGCACTGATTCTTGCGAACCATGCACGTTTGCGTCCGATCCTGATGACAACCATTGCCATGGTTATTGGTATGATGCCAATTGCATTGGCAAGTGGTGCCGGTGCGGAATGGAAAAACGGACTTGCATGGGTAATCATTGGTGGTTTAACCAGTTCATTGTTCTTAACGCTGATCGTGGTTCCGGTAATGTACCAGGTATTTGACAGTCTCCTGAATCGTTTAGGATTTAACAAGCCTGGAAAAACGATGGAAGAACTGATGGTTGAACCCTATGACCATGTTGATGTAAAAGAATATAATGATGATGATGACCTGAAGCTTGATTCAAAAAGCGGTCATTAATTAATAAAAGGCTTTAGCTAAAAGCTGTCTGAGTTTATCTCTTCGTCATCCTGGTTGATTTCAGGATAAAATTGAGGCCTTTGCCTTAACGACGTTGAATATCTTCAGACAGCTTTTTTGCGTTAAAACAATTTGGGGCGATTTTCTGTAGTGTTTATACAAGGCATAAGGCTTTCGTTCTATGCCTGAATATTGTTTTTACAGCAGTTAGCGCTTTTAAAAGCCTTGTGATGATTTGTAGCATCTGAAGTATTTAAATTTGCCGATACCGCATATAGACTTGATGTACTGCATACATGAAAACCCATTTTTTACCACGTATGATCCCTGATTTAGCTGCATTAAAATACAAGCTTTTATTTTTGATGCTCTTTTCTTTCAGTATCCAGGTCTATGCCCAGCACCCTCCCGTCTTTGAGGGAATGACCATTGACACCACCTACATTGTATTGAATGACCTGCGTGTAAACTTAGTACGTTACGGATATGGAAAACCCAATATTAATTTCCTGGCTATTCATGACGATGAGGATACCGGCATTAAAGCTGCTTTTGAATACATCCGGTTTAATGGCGGAAAGGTCATTGATTCCCAGTATGGGGATGTCAGGAATTTTAAATTCAATTACTGGGAGAAAGAATACCAAACCGATCCAAACAGCATCTATACCCCTGCCGGGATCAAGATCGGACTGGAGAAATATGGCAACTTTAATGACGAAGTTTCCAAGCAGCTTGAAAGAGCTTCTAAGGTAATTTTAAATCTATATCATGCCCATAATAAGCCTGATTATATGTTTACGCTGCATAACAATGCAGATGGTGGCTTTGGCATATCTTCTTACCTGAAGGGATACGACCTGGAAAGTGCAGCGGATTCGGTATACATTAATTCTGAAATGGATGCAGATGATCTGGTACTGGTAACGGAGCTGGCCTTGTTTAATGGCCTTAAAGCAGAAAAGGTAAATGTGGTATTGCAGTCGCGGGAAGCACCCGATGACGGCTCACTTTCTATCTATGCCATGCACCAGAAGATTCCGTACATCAATGTAGAAGTTCAGCATGGGCACCAGGAAGAACATCTGCGGCTGATAGAGATCGCCGTAAAGGTGTTAAAAGAAACCTATCCGGATTTAAAAGGAAATGCCCCCAAATAATCTATTTGGAGGCTATTCACCACTTAGGGTCCCTTTTTAAAGGGAAGTTTCGTATTAGATGTGTATTGCTCTGTTTTCTGTTGCTGCCATTGCAGCTTCTTTTAGTGCTTCTGTATATGTTGGATGGGCATGGCAAATTCTTGCAATGTCTTCTGCAGAGGCACGGAATTCCATAGCAACTACTGCTTCTGCAATCATATCTGCTGCTCGGGGGCCGATCATATGTACCCCAAGGATCTCATCGGTACTGGCATCAGCCAATACTTTTACAAAGCCATCGGTATCCATACTTGCTTTAGCCCTGCCGCTTGCTTTAAATGGAAACGATCCTGCCTTATACTGCGTTCCTTTTTCTTTAAGCTGCTCTTCAGTGTATCCTACCGAAGCCACTTCTGGCCAGGTATACACCACACCAGGGATCAGGTTATAATTGATGTGCGGCTTTTGTCCGGCTATACGCTCTGCAACATAAACCCCTTCATCTTCTGCCTTATGGGCAAGCATTGCACCTTTAATTACATCGCCGATGGCAAAAACACCGGGAACACTGGTTTCCAGATGCTCATTAACCGGGATCTTGTTACCGCGTTCTTCGGTCGTAACGCCAATATTTTCAAGGCCTAAACCTGCAGTATAAGCAGTACGGCCAACGGCTACGATACAGTAGTCGGCCTCTAAGGTTACTTTTTCACCTTTTGCATTGTCTGCCGTTACGGTAACTTTTTTGCCTTTTGCAGTTGCACCAGTCACTTTATGACCCATGTAAAACTCCATGCCCAATGATTTTTTAAGCACACGCTGCAGTTCCTTTCCCAAACCTGCATCCATCGTTGCAATGATGGAAGGTAAGAACTCCACTACAGATACCTTAGTACCCAGACGGGCATAAACAGATCCCAGTTCAAGTCCGATTACCCCGCCGCCTATAACGATCATTTGTTTCGGGACTTCGGTAATATTTAAAGCTTCTGTTGAAGTGATGATGCGTTTTTTATCAACCGGAAGAAACGGCAATGCAGTCGGCTTAGAACCAGAAGCAATGATTACATTTTTTGCGGTAATGGTTTCAGTACTTCCATCTGCTTTGGTGATCTTGATGGTGTTTTTATCTACAAAAGATCCAACACCTTCAAAAGCATCAATTTTATTCTTTTTAAACAGGTACTGGATACCTGCAGTATTTTGATTGACAACGTCATTTTTACGCGCAATCATTTGCGGCATATCTACCTTTAAATCCTTCAGTTCAATACCATGGGTCTTGAATGTATGGGCTGCATTGTGAAAATGTTCTGAAGAGTCTAACAGTGCCTTTGATGGGATACATCCTACGTTTAAGCAGGTTCCGCCAAAGGTTTTATATTTTTCTATAACTGCTGTTTTTAAGCCTAATTGGGCGCATCTGATTGCTCCAACATAACCGCCCGGGCCCGAGCCAATTACAACTACATCGTATTGCATATAAAAGGATTTTTTTGTACAAAGTTAATAATCCCTGATACAAATAAGGTATTAGAATTCGCTTTATTCTATTTTATGAGGACAAGCTGACTTGCCCATAACACTTCTTTTCTTTTCTTATGGTTCAGGAACTTTCCATTTACCCGTGTGATCCTGAAACTATCAAAATTTCTGACGAGTTCTACCTTCACCCCTTTCTCCACCAGATGGTCTATGAACACCTTTTCGGCAAATAAAAGATAGGGCTTTGGCGGAAGCCGGTCTTCCTCTCCCTCCCGGTAATCGTGAACATCCTGATTGGAATAAAAATCTATTGCATAGAAATAGGTGTTGCAGGCTTTTACCAGCGGCAGCTGTTTTGGGTTATTGTGGTTGATCCAGAATGCAGCCTCACTATCTGCCTGGTACCGGATCAATTCCGGGTAATAGGCCAGGTTAAAATAAATATTGACGAAGAACACGACCACAACGGACATAAAAAATATACGGAACCTGTTGTTTGCCTGGTATCGGGTCAACATCCCCAAAATAAAGGTAAGTACAATACCGGCAACGGCAGCGAAGGAAAGCTGCGGACGGAAGAAATAATGGAGCACGCCAATGATCAGTGTCATCAGCACAATGATTACCCCCTGCATGATCCGGATGTTCCGGATCTCCTTTTCTGAGCTTAACTGCACGATGTACCGTGCCGTAAGGATGGCAAAAAATGGAAAGATAATGGTGAGGTAATGCGGCAGCTGGAATTTAGACGCCGAGAGCACCACGAACGTAAGTGCGGCAGCACAGATGCATAACCATTCTATTTCTGCTGCCTTTTTCTTGTTGCGGAAAAATTGGACCAGGCCAATGTAGAACAGAAATGACCAGGGTAAAAATGCCCAGAGACTGGTGTGCAGAAAGAACGATGGATCGCCGTTGGTCTTCTTGATCGGCCCGGTGTTAAAGAAGCGCCCAAACTGGCTGTCCCAGAAAAAGAATTTTAATCCGGATACGTTCGTTTGTCCGAATACTACCTTTTCCGGATGTGCATCGAACTGAACGTATAAGCTCCACAATTCAGGAACGATCAACAGGGCGACAAGAACTACCGCCAGCAACCATCTGAAGTTGAAGAGCATTTTCCAGTTTTTGGTAATGAGCAGCGTACCTGCAATGGCACCAAATACCGGGATCAACGCAAATATCCCTTTCGTCATTACCGCACAGGCGGCAAGCAGGGAACCAAAAAGCAGGTGCCAGAACCACTGTTGCTGCTGTGCCCTGTAAAAGTGGTACACGCTGCCTATAACAAGCCCCGTTAAGTAAGGCTCTGCACGAACATCAGTATTTGAAATGATAATATGCTGCGCAGTGAGCAAGATTAATGATGCCCACAATGCGGTCTCTTTGTTATAAAACAGGATGGCCAGCTTGTAGGTATATACAGCGGCCAGTACCACAAATAGAATGGCCGGTAGTTTATAGGCCCAGGTTGTAATGCCAAATAACTTAAAAGATAGTGCAGCCATCCAGAATGGAAAATGTGGTTTATCCAGCCAGTCTGTACCCTCTACAAAAAGCTCCATAAAATTATTTTTAACCGCCATCGTTTTTGCAATGGATGCGTAGAGCGCCCCATCTGGTCCAATAATGGTGACAAATAATCCGCTAAAATTAATTAAAACGGCCAGGCCCGTAAACAGGTACAGCCAGTTGATCCTTTGTTTGGAAAGCTGATCTTCCATCATATTGTATTCTTTTTAATAAAGGGTGCATCGATTACTGTCACCGCTATAAAAGTAAATAAAAAGCATTTACGGATGTAAATTTTTAAAGACATGGGCATTTCAACCGTTAAAGATTTTTTATTTTTTGTAGGTTTAAAGCTTAAATCATTATAGCATCATGGCCCGTTTTAAATTTCTATGGATAGCCGTACTCCTATGTACCGGACTTTCCTCTTTTTCTCAAACCACAGATTCAGCATTTGTACGCGAAAACTATACGAAGATTGAACGGAGCATCCCGATGCGTGATGGCGTTAAATTGTTTACCTCCATCTATATCCCTAAAGACCAAACTAAGAAATATCCGTTTTTAATAAACCGGACCCCCTATACCGTTGCCCCATATGGGGAGAACAACTTTAAGACCACGCTGGGCCCTTCCCCTTTTCTGCTTAGGGAAGGATTCATCTTTGTATACCAGGATGTGCGCGGAAGATGGATGAGTGAAGGTGAGTTTGTAGACATCCGCCCGCATGTGGACAATAAGAAAAGTAAAAAAGACATCGATGAAAGTTCAGACACCTATGATACCATAGACTGGCTGGTAAAGAACATTCCGAATAACAATGCAAAAGCAGGCATCTATGGCATTTCTTATCCTGGGTTCTATTCTACCACGTCATTACCAGGTGCCCACCCGGCATTGAAAGCTGTATCCCCACAAGCTCCGGTTACCGATTGGTTTGTTGGCGATGATTTTCACCACAATGGTGCGTTCTTTTTAGCGGATGCATTTAACTTTTTATCCAGCTTTGGTGTACCGAGACCTAAACCGATTACGCCAGATAAAGGGCCTAAACCTTTTAATTTCCCGATCACAGATAACTATCGTTTTTACCTGAGCATTGGGGCCTTAAAAAATGCCAATCTTAAATACTTTGGCGACAGCATCAAATTCTGGAATGACATGATGGCCCATGGCACAAATGATGATTTCTGGAAAGCACGCCTGATCCTTCCGCATTTAACGAACGTAAAACCTGCAGTTTTGGTTGTTGGTGGTTTCTTTGATGCAGAAGATGCGTATGGCACCTTTAAAACTTACCAGGCTATTGAAAAGCAAAATCCTGGTACAAATAACAAGCTCGTGATGGGCCCGTGGTTTCACGGCGGATGGGTTAGAAGTACAGGCGCCAGCTTTGGGGATATTGACTTTGGACAACCCAACAGCACCATTTACCAGAAAGACCTTGAGATGCCATTTTTTATGCATTACTTAAAAGATGGCCCTGACCCTAAACTTGCAGAAGCCAACATCTTCCTGACTGGAAGCAATGAGTGGAAAGGCTTTGAGACCTGGCCTCCGAAAAATACAGAAAACAAAACGTTATACTTTCAGCCAAATGGTAAGTTAAGCTTCGCGAAAGCGGCTGTTCCAGCAAGCTTTGATGAATACGAAAGCGACCCGAACAACCCGGTTCCTTACCAGGATGGTGTACAGGCCAAAAGAACCCGCGAATACATGATCGACGATCAGCGTTTTGCAGCCCGCAGGCCTGATGTTAAAGTGTACCAAACAGAAACATTAACGGAAGACATTACCCTAACGGGTCCGCTAACGGCAGATCTATTCGTGACCACCACGGGCACCGATGCCGATTATGTTGTTAAACTGATCGACGTATACCCGGAAGATGCGAAGGCCATGGAGCCTAATCCAAAAGGTATCATTATGGGTGGTTACCAGATGCTGGTACGTGGTGAGATTATGCGTGGTAAATTCAGAAACAGCATGGAAAAACCTGAACCTATTGAACCAGGAAGAGTAACGCAGGTAAAATATGAACTTCCTGATGTAGGCCACACGTTTAAAAAAGGACACAAGATCATGATCCAGGTTCAAAACTCCTGGTTCCCTTTGGCAGACCGAAACCCTCAGCAGTTTCTGGACATCTATAAGGCAAATGACAGTGATTTCCGTAAAGCAACGCACCGAATCTATCACGATCAAACCCATGCTTCTTCACTAACGGTAACGGTGTTGAAATAAATACGGTGATGAAAAGAATCTTATTCCTGCTGCTGGTTAGTATGTGCTTTGCCGGTTCATCAGAGGCACAGCTGTTAAGTGGCAAACATGTATTTTCAAAGGCTGATTCATTACGTGGCCTGCTTACACCACTTAGAACATGCTACGATATTAATTACTACCATCTGGATGTAAAGGTTGATATTGACCAGAAATTTATCAGCGGCAGTAATGAATTCCGGTTTACCGCAACCCAGAATTTCAGCAGGCTGCAGTTTGACCTGTTTAGCAACCTCAAAGTTGAAAAGGTAATGTATAATGGCGCAGAGCTTCCATTTTCAAGGGAGTTTAATGCGGTGTTTATTACGTTTCCTGCAGAGATTAAGAAAGGAAGCAAACAGAGCTTTACGGTATTCTATTCCGGCAACCCGGTCATTGCACGCAATGCACCCTGGGACGGGGGTTTTATATTTACCAAAGACAGATCTGGCAATCCATGGGTTTCTGTAGCCTGCCAGGGCTTTGGTGCCAGTTCCTGGTGGCCAACAAAAGATCACCAGAGTGATGAGGCAGACAGCATACTGATCAGTGTAAGTGTACCTAAAAATTTGCAGGAGATTTCAAATGGCCGCTTGCGCAGCATTGTTGAACGTGCCGATGGTTATGCCACGTACAATTGGTTTGTTTCCAATCCGATTAACAACTATAATGTAACCTTGTATATTGGCAAGTACGCCCATTGGGCTGACACTTACGCTGGAGAAAATGGCAAGCTGACCCTGGATTACTGGTCGTTAAAAGAAGACAGCACTGTGGCACGCCCCCATTGGGATGCCGATGTAAAGCCCATGTTAAAATCTTTTGAGCATTGGTTTGGACAGTACCCATTTTATGAAGACGGGTATAAGCTGGTACATGCACCATTTCTGGGCATGGAACACCAGAGTGCAGTGGCATACGGCAATAAGTTCAAAAAAGGATATTTAGGAAGGAGCTATACCGGATCAACCTGGGGCAATCAATTTGATTACATCACCATCCATGAAAGCGGGCATGAATGGTTCGGCAATAACATCACATCCAAAGACATTGCCGATATGTGGATCCATGAGGCTTTTACAAGTTATTCTGAAGTTTTATTTTGTGAATCCAATTATGAAAAAGAAGCCGGTTCGGATTACATCATCAGTTCCAGGAGAGCGCTGTTAAATAAAAGTCCGATCATTGGATACTACGATGTAAATACAGAAGGATCTTCGGATATGTATTACAAAGGAGCCAATATGATCCACACGATCCGCCAGCTCATAAATGACGATGAGAAATTCAGAAACCTGCTTAGGGGATTAAATAAAACCTATTACCATAAAACGGTGACCACCCGGGAGATTGAAAGCTATATTTCAAAAGTCAGCGGATTGAAACTGGATAAGTTTTTTGACCAGTACCTGCGCCATGCGAAAATTCCTGTGCTGGAATATAAAGTAGTGAATGGACTGTTGTCTTACCGGTGGATTACAGACGTAAAAGGTTTTGACATGCCCGTAAAAGTGACGGTAAAAGATGAAACCTATACCCTGATCTATCCAACCAACGACTGGAAAACCATAAAAACCAATATCAGGGAAGATGCTTTTAAGGCTGATCCCAACTTTTACATCGGTGTAAAAAAGGTGATTTAAAAGCGGGTATAAACCGCCAGCTGAATAATGTGGTTCGATGTATTGTTATTTGCCCCATTGACCGACTGGTTCATGTAACCGGCTTCCAGGTCCATCTTTTTACTAAAACGGTAGCCTCCCGCAAGGTAAACCCGGTTTTGATCAAACAGGCTGTTGTTTATTTTTTCTTTGTTCTGAACATTAAAGAAAGTTTCATTTTGAACAGCTGCGAATACACCTTCTGAGAAATTCTTTTTATCTCCGGTAAGCGGAACCAGGAAACGGATAAAGTACCTTAGTCGCTGAGAAAAGACCGGATCTGGTGCAGTGGTTTCCTGAAAGCGCTGTTCCAGCCTGAACCTGTGTGACACATTGATGCTTTTGATCTTATGGGTTAAAATATACTGCTCCCATATCCGGTGTTCAGTCCGGATATCGTCTGCCGCACCATCCAGGTGCAGATACGTATTGGTAAGCAGGTAACCGAGGGTTGCGTTTGTATTGGAACTGATGTAGTACGTTACTCCAGGACGAAACAGGAAACTGCCCACGTTTTCCCAATTGTCTCTGGATCGCAGCTGAACATCCAGGTGCATGCCCCATTTGTTGTTAAACTTAGTGCTGTTCAATAAGAACAGCCAGCCGGAATTTTGTGACACGGTCTGTGAAAAACCAGTTGAGCAAAAGATGCAGAGGGTAAAGAAAATTGCGGTTAGGTGCTTCATTGTTGTATTTGTGTTCAGCTAAAATATAAAAAGAATTACAAATGCGCATAAAAAAGGCTGCTTTCGGATTGAAAGCAGCCTGTATATTTTAAAGCCGGTTATTATGGCCCTTATTTTTTAAACGCCTAAAAGTAACCGTGCAGGATCTTCAAGCAACTGCTTAACGCGAACCAGGAAGCCTACAGATTCCCTGCCATCAATGATCCGGTGATCATAAGATAAAGCTACATACATCATCGGACGAATCACCACCTCACCTTTTTCTGCAATTGGACGCTCAATAATATTGTGCATTCCAAGAATTGCCGATTGTGGTGCGTTTATGATTGGAGTAGACATCATAGAACCAAAAACACCACCATTGGTAATGGTAAACGTTCCGCCTGTCATTTCTTCAATCGTTAATTTACTATCACGTGCTTTAGTAGCCAGTTCGATCACCGTTTTCTCAATTTGAGCAAGGCTCATGCTGTCAGCATTGCGTATAATTGGAACCACAAGACCTTTAGGTGCAGAAACGGCAATTGAAATGTCTGCAAAATCATTGTATACCACTTCTTCTCCATCAATACGTGCATTTACAGCCGGAAAGTCTTTTAAGGCCTCACATACTGCTTTGGTAAAGAAACTCATGAAGCCTAAGCCAACACCAAATTTCTCCTTAAACTGATCTTTATATTTACTACGCAGGTCCATGATCGGTTTCATGTTCACTTCGTTAAACGTAGTTAACATGGCCGTTTCATTCTTAACGGCAACCAGTCGTTTAGCAACGGTTTTACGTAACGGGGACATTTTCTGTCTGCGTTCATTTCTTGAACCAGGTACAATTGGTGCCGCAGCTGCTGGAGCCGCTTTTGCTGCAGGCGCTGCCGGAGCTTTCTCTGCTTTTAAGGCATCTTCTTTAGTAATACGTCCATCCACACCAGAACCTTTTACAGACCCTGCATCCACACCTTTCTCTGCCAATATTTTACCGGCAGAAGGTGACGGGGTACCTGTTGCATAGCTGTCGCCAGTTTTTTCAGCTACTGGTGCAGCCGATTTATCTTCAGCAACAACTGCTTTTTCTTCTTTTGGAGCAGCAGGTTCCTCTTTAGACTTAGGTGCAGCACCGCCATCTTCAATTTTACAAACTACAGCACCTATAGCAAGGGTATCCCCTTCTGCAGCTACTGTTTTTAAAGTTCCGGCCTGCTCTGCAGTCAGTTCAAAGGTTGCTTTATCAGATTCCAATTCGGCAATTACTTCATCCATTTCTACTGCATCACCATCATTTTTTACCCAACGGGATAAAACAACTTCGGTTATCGACTCGCCAACTGGCGGAACTTTTATTTCTATGCTCATAATAGTGTATTATTTTTTAATCTACATTATATACTTTACTCACTGATTTTTTAGCAATCTTTTGCTCTTTCTCAGTAACAGGCATCTCAAACGCCCTGGCCAAAATGTATGCCTGCTGATCTGCATGTTGTTTTGCAAATCCGGTAGCGGTACTGCTGCTTTCGTTCCTTGAGATAACCTCAATATCGTTAAAACTGGTTTTTCTAAGTCTGCGCAATAAATACGGCCAGGCACCCATATTTTCAGGCTCTTCCTGTACCCATACCGCTTCATTTGCATGCTTATATTTTTTATACACCGACTCCATTTGTTCTAATGGTGTTGGGTACAGCTGCTCCACACGAACAATGGCTACATCTTTGATCTGGTCCTTTTGTTGTTTTTCCAACAACTCATAATAGATCTTACCGCTGCAGAACAATACACGGGTTACGTCTGCTGCCTTTAAATTCGGATCGGCAATTACTTCCTGGAATTTACCATCGGTAAACTCTTCCAGCTTAGAAACGCACTGCGGATGGCGCAGCAGACTTTTGGGAGTAAATACCACCAAAGGCTTTCTAAAGTCGCGTTTAAATTGTCTGCGTAACGCATGGAAAAAGTTTGCAGGTGTAGTGCAATTGGTTACCTGCATGTTATAATCTGCACAAAGCTCCATAAAACGCTCAATCCGTGCAGAAGAGTGCTCAGGGCCTTGTCCTTCATAGCCGTGCGGCAATAATAGAACAAGTCCGTTTTCACGTTGCCATTTTGTTTCTGCACTGGCAATATATTGATCTACTACAATTTGTGCCCCATTGAAGAAATCTCCAAACTGAGCTTCCCAAATGGTTAATGCATTCGGGTTAGCCATGGCGTAGCCATATTCAAATCCAAGAACGCCATATTCTGACAGGTGCGAGTTGTAAATATCGAAAGGTGCCTGCTGATCAGAGATATTAGCCAATGGGATATATTCTTCTTCAGAATCTTCAAGGGTTAGAACCGCATGGCGGTGAGAGAACGTACCACGTTCAACATCTTGTCCGCTTAGGCGCACACGTTTACCTTCAGCAAGGATTGTTCCATAGGCCAGCTGCTCACCCATAGCCCAGTCAAACACATGTGTAGTGCTTGCCATTTTACTGCGTTCCTCAAAAAGCTTTTCAATCTTTTTAAAGAATTTTTTATCAGAAGGCAAGGTGCTGATTCTTTTAGCGATCTCCAGCAACGTGCTTTTCTTAACTGAAGTATCCGGTGAGTTTTCAAAGTCTTTAGGCGTGGCAATCCGCATATCTGCCCATGCACCGCCAAATTTCACATCCTGATAGGTAGATTTAATTTCTTTGGCTTCATTTAAGCGTTCCTGTAAAAGGCTGCGGAATTCTTTTTCCATTTCCTTGGCCAGGCTGGCTTCCATTTTACCTTCACCAATCAATTGCTGAATATAGATGTCACGTGGATTGGCGTGTTTTTCAATGCTTTTGTAAAGAAGCGGCTGGGTAAATTTAGGCTCATCGGCCTCATTGTGCCCAAACCTGCGGTAGCAAAGAATGTCAATGAACACATCATTTTTATATTTCTGACGGTATTCCATAGCCAGGTTAATGGCATATACCAATGCTTCAACGTCATCACCGTTTACGTGAAATACCGGCGAGAGGGTTACCTTTGCAATATCGGTACAATACGTACTCGAACGGGCATCTTTATAATTTGTGGTAAAACCGATCTGGTTATTGATCACCAGGTGGATCGTTCCCCCGGTTTTATAACCATCCAGGCTGGCCATCTGGATTACTTCATATACAATTCCCTGGCCAGCTACAGACGCATCACCATGAATTAGTATTGGTGCAATCCGGGCATTATCACCGCCATATTTAAAATCTATTTTAGAGCGCGTCATTCCTTCTACCACCCCATTTACGGTTTCGAGGTGAGAAGGATTGGGGCATAAGCTTAAGTGCACACTGTTACCGTTATTGGTGGTAACATCTGTAGAATATCCCAAGTGGTATTTAACATCACCACCAAAAGGAGATTCGGCACTATAACCTTTACCTTCAAATTCTGCAAAAATGTCTTTATAGGTCTTTTGCATGATATTGGCCAGAACATTTAAGCGTCCGCGGTGTGCCATACCAATTACAAACTCTTCAATTCCCTGTGCAGCGCCTTTTTCAATTACAGAGTCCAGTGCAGGGATCAAAGCTTCCGCACCTTCTAAGGAGAAGCGCTTCTGACCAAGAAATTTGGTACCCAGGAAATTCTCAAAGCTAACGGCTTCATTCAATTTCTTAAGGATCCTTCTTTTCTCATCGATGGAAAAGTTTGGTGTATTGCGTACGCTTTCCATCTTTCCTTCAATCCAGCGAAGTACTTCAGGAGTACGTACATATTTGTATTCTGCGCCAATAGAGCGGCAGTAAGTCTGCTTTAAAAAAGCAATGATATCACTAAGTTTAGCAGCACCGATTCCAATTTCAATTCCTGAATTGAAGATGGTATCCAGATCAGCTTTGGTTAAGCCAAAGTTTTCCAGGTCGAGGGTAGGCAAGTGTAAACGTCTTTCGCGCACAGGGTTAGTCTGCGTGAACAAATGGCCGCGCTGGCGATAACCGTTGATGAGGTTTAAAACGTTAATTTCTTTTAAAAAATGCTCAGGTGTTTCTGCACTCACTTCAGCGCCGGCAGCACCTCTTCCAAAGTCGAAGCCTTCAAAGAATTTCTGCCATCCAAATTCGACTGAATTTTGATCTTCTTTATATGACTGATATAAGGATTCTATGTATTCGGCATTTGCGCCATTGAGATAAGATAAATTATCCATTATGTTTAATTGCTATAAGTGTTGCAAAATTAGGATTTTACCTTATAAAACAGGTAAATTTCTTTATAATTCTTCAAGAAACTCAGTCATATCGCAAACATTTTTCAATGGCGTAAGCTGATCTTTTACGAGAATATCAAATTCAGAGATCAAACTTCCTGCCACCAGCAACGGAACATTCAGATTATCCATCACTTTGCCAATAACCTTATTGATATCTTTCCCCAAATTTAAGGAGGTAAGCACAATAAATGCATAATCAGGCTTGTATGATGCGACTACTTTGACCAGGTCGGGATATGGAATTTCAGATCCGAGATACAGTGTTTCATGTCCGCATTTCTTGAGTAAATAACGGGTAAACAATAGCCCGGTCTCATGCATTTCAGCTTCAGGTAAAAACAGGAGAAACCGTTTAGGATGTTTACGCTTTGGCTTTTCTACCCTATCAATCTCCACAATGATGCGGTCACGGATCAGGTTAGATGCAAAATGCTCGTGAGAGGGATCAATGGTTCCTGTTTGCCAAAGCATACCTATCTTTTTCATGAATGGAAACAGCACGAGATCCATGGTCTTTACCAGGCCCATTTCATCGATACAACCAGCGAGGGTTTCAGAAAAAACCTCTTCGTTATATTCCAGCGTTGCATTAGAAAGGTTAAGGATCTGTATAGAGTCGTTTTTCCAATCGGTTTTAAGTTGTATAACCAGGTCTGAGATTTGCTTTTGGCTCATCTTAGCAATTCTGCTAATCTTATAGCCGTTCTCATTTAAGGCAACAATATTTAAAAGGGACTTGAGATCTTCTTCCGTATAATAACGGATATTCGTAGGTGTTCGTTTTGGCGGTACAAGATTGTACCGAATTTCCCAGGCTCTAATGGTATGGGCTTTTATGCCGATTAAGGCCTCAATATCGCTAATGGAAAAATTCTTCACGTCTCTTAGTTACAACAAATGTTAAACAACTTTGTTTAAAAAACAATTTTTGTTTAGTATTTATTGCACGATTAAAATACCCGTCATAAAACAGGAATTAATATACTAAGTAATTTTTTGATTTACAATAAGTTATAAAAACAGAGATCAGGCATATGTTGGAGCGGCAGAAACGTCGACATCCAGAATTTTAATCTGTTTGTCCAAATCAAATACATTTTTAGATTTCAGGTCCAGACCGGCACCGGCTACATTTGCCCAGTTTCCCCAATTACTTGCAGGAGAATAATCCAATAGTTTCTCTTCAAAATAGGCGGCACCATAGATCCAGTGTACCCTTAAAACATGAACCAGATAAGTAGCAACAAGCAGTCTTGCTGCATGCGGAATAAATCCGGATTCATTCAGTTCTTTCATGTAGCGGTCTACCAGCACATGTCCGGTATCTGCAGATTTCCATTTCCGGATGGCCGCGTTATAGATCGTTTCTGGTTCGGCAACCCATTTTTCCAGTTCTGGTTCCTGAAAGAATTTAACACCATGCTTTTTAAACATAAAGCGGTAATAATCCCGCCAGAGCAGCCCTAAAAAGATTTGGTTAAAGTTGGTGTTGTTTCCGAATTTCCCTTCCGCAGATTTAACCATCCAGTATACTTTTCGCGGCGACAAACAACCGAGGGCCAGCCATGAGGATAGCCTTGAAGAGAATCCTGCTTTATCCGAATTGCCCTTTACGCTTTTCAGGTAAATATCAGAGCCTTCCTTAAGCAGGTGCTCCAGGTGCTCCAGTCCGGCAGCTTCTCCGCCTTTGGTATATAGATCTGGTGAGGTGTTAACTTCAAAACCTAATGCATCCAAAGTTGGCAGTTCACCCCATTCCTTGCTTTCAATGATCCCGGAATTTTGAATGCGCTCAAGGTTCTCAGCGTTCTTAACGTTCTCAATACCACCAACAAAGTTAATTACCGCAGGTTCTTCAAAGCAGGCTTTAACGATTGCATCGCGTTCGGTCTTCTTCTTAAACTGGGCAAAAATATCGGGAATGTCTTTTATAGGAAAGGGAAGATCTTCTTTATTGTAAAGCGTATGTCCGATAAAGTGCTTTAAGTTGATCTTATGTTTCCAGAGCAGATCTTCAACCTTAGCGGATACGGCAGTTTCTTCAGGCCCTACTTCACGGTGATGGTATACTTCAGAAATGTCGTATTTCTCAACGAGTTTTGCCATTTCATCTTCGGGTTTACCATTTACCAGAAGCAGGTTTCCACCTAATTTTTGAAAAGCGGCTCTTAAAGCAGAAATACTTTCCAGCAGAAATTGAACTTTGTTAATTCCTGATTTCGAAGTTTCAAAACGTGTTTCCTGAATCAGACTGGGATCAAAAAAATAAACCGGTAAAATATAGTCTGATTTGGCTATGGCCTCTACCAACATTTCATTATCATGTAAGCGGAGATCGTTCCTAAACCAAACCAATATTTTCTTAAACTTCATTAACTTGCTGATGAATTTTACATTATGGAATACAAAAATATACGATTTTATATCTAATTACGTATACATAAAGCAATATTTACATAAGCAAAACAAAAAATGGTGGACAAAACCCCATTTTGCTGAATTAAAGTACAAACATAAGGTGATTCAATTATGAAAAAACAAATCCTGATTACGGGAGCAACAGGAATGATCGGTAAAAAGCTGGTCCAGGCACTGCATAGTGCAGGGCATTCAATTGCTGTACTCTCGAGAAAATCAACCCCTATAAAAAATGCAAAAGTTTACACCTGGGATGTATATAAACAAGAAATAGATTTGAACTGCATGAATGGTGTAGATACCATTATTCACCTTGCAGGAGAGTCAGTTGCAGAAAAAAAGTGGACCAAAGAGCGCAAACAACAAATCATAGACAGCAGGGTATTGAGTACTCAATTGCTTTATAAGGCGATTAACGAAACCGCGGCACCGGTAAAAAACATGATCTCTGCATCAGCTGCCGGATACTATGGAGACCGGGAAGAAGAAATACTGATTGAAGAGGCTGCTGCCGGGACCGGCTTCCTTGCCCATTGCACTAAACTATGGGAAGAGGCTGTTGACCAGGGACGCTCAGTCGGCTTAAGGATCGTTAAGTTTAGAATTGGCTTTATTCTGGGCAAAGGAGAAGGTGCACTGGCATCACTTGATAAGCCCATCCGGTTCTTTGCAGGCGCTCCGTTAGGAAGCGGTAAGCAGTGGATTCCATGGGTACACATTGACGACATCATTGCGATGTTCCAGACTGCAGTCGAAAATCCGGTATATGAAGGCACTTATAATGCCTGCGCTCCTTTTCCGGTAACCAACAAGACATTGACCAAAGCAATAGCTGCCAGGTTAAGCCGTCCGGTATGGCCAATTCATGTGCCAGAAAAAGTACTCGAAATGATCCTTGGTAAGATGAGTGTGGTTACCCTGATGAGCACCAACACTTCGGCACAAAAACTATTGGATGCCGGCTTTACATTCAAATACACCCAACTGGATTCTGCCTTAACCGATATCTATAAATGAGCAAAGAAATAAGTGTTTGCTGGCTGAGAAGAGACCTGAGACTGGAAGATCATGCTGCATTATATGCTGCACTTAAAAGCCCCTATCCGGTTCTCCTGCTTTTTATCTTTGACAGAAACATCCTGGACCAGCTTTCTGACCGGGAAGATGCCAGGGTTACCTTTATCCACCAAACCCTGCAAAACATCCAGTCCAGGCTGACAACATATGGCTCATCTTTACTGATAAAGTACGGCACTCCGGAAACATGCTGGACAGAAGTACTGAACAGTTATACCGTTAAAGCCGTATTTACCAATCATGATTATGAGCCTTATGCTCAGGAAAGGGATGCGGCCTTAGCGGAGTATCTGGCTTCTGAGCAGATTGAATTCAAAACATTTAAAGATCAGGTTATATTTGAGAAAGCTGAAGTGGTAAAAGCAGACGGCAAGCCATATACGGTATTTACCCCTTATTTTAAGCAATGGAAACAAAAGCTTAAAGATTTTTATCTGAAGTCTTACCCTGTAGACAAGTACTTAAAAAACCTGTTCAAAACAGACCAGCTATCCTTCCCTTCACTAAAGGACATAGGCTTTAACGGATCTAAGCAGAAATTCCCGGCATTACAGCTTGAGAATAAGCTGGATGCCTATGAGGAGAAAAGGGATTTCCCAGCAGAAGATGCAACCACCCGCATCGGTGTCCATTTAAGGTTCGGAACCATCAGCATCAGAAGGGCTGCACGGCAGGCGCTGGAAGAAAATGCCGACAAATGGCTTTCAGAACTCGCATGGCGGGATTTTTACATGATGATTCTCTGGCATTTTCCACGTATCGTTACCACCGCATTTAAACCTGCTTATGACCGTATTAAATGGAGAAACGATGAAGCCGATTTTAAGGCCTGGTGTGCTGGTGCAACCGGGTATCCGCTGGTAGATGCCGGAATGCGGCAGCTAAATGAAACGGGTTATATGCACAACCGCGTTAGGATGGTCGTTGCGAGTTTTCTGACCAAGCATTTACTTATAGACTGGCGATGGGGCGAGGCCTACTTTGCAGAGAAGCTGCTGGACTATGAGATGGCAAGTAACGTTGGCGGCTGGCAGTGGTCCTGCGGATGCGGTAATGATGCTGCCCCTTACTTTAGGGTATTTAATCCGGAACTGCAGACAAAAAAGTTTGATCCGCATTATGCATACATCAATAAGTGGGTACCGGAGTATCAACAAAAAAAGCATGTCAAACCTATTGTTGATCATGCTTTTGCAAGAGAAAGAATCTTAAAAGTATTTAAGGCAGCATTAAACGAATAGTGCTGCCTTAATATTAATTTTCTACATCCAGAATATCAATTGTAAAATCCAGTGAAGCATTACCAGTGATCAAAACTGCCCCTGTGCTGGTATCTACGCGACCTGCATGGCCATAAGCCAAAACAGATGGCACAACGATGCGAACCTTCGCCCCTTTCTTAAAGTTCTTTAAAATACCCCAGCCTTCAATTAGTTGCGGCAATACATATTGTGCTTCATCTAAACTGGACTGAAACTCAACACCATCCAGCGTACGTCCGGAATAATTAAGGGTCAGTTCGGATTGAGAAGTGATCGGTTCTGTTCCGGTACCGGCTTCAAGAATCTGGTAATAAACACCGGACGGATCTTTTGTAGCTACCAATCCGGAAGTTGTTAAAAATGCAGTAATGTGCTGATCGTCAAGCACCGCTTGTTTCTCTGCATAGGTAGTAACCTTTAGTGCAATAATCTCATTAGAAGGAACATTGATCGCCTCTAAACCATTTTTACCAAAAGCCAGGTAAGATGGAAGGATGATCGTAGCTACGCCACCAGGTTTAAGTGCTTTAATGGTAGTTAGAATTGCAGGAATGGCCTTGCCGTTAAATGAAGTAGTATAACCAACCCTTGTACCTAAATTAAGATAAGATGGTGTCGAATAATATTCCGTTCCATTCAACAGGGAGCTCACCGTGATAGAATACCTTACAGAATCTGTGTTTGTATAAAGCGTGCCTGTTCCCGGAGTAGTTACCTGGTAATAAAATCCTGTTTTTTCAGGATCCTGAATGGCATTGGCCACGTTATTATTACTTAGGTATTGTTGTATTTTTTGATCGTCTATATTTTCAATGGATTCATATTCCTTCTTACAAGAATTTAAAAGAACTGCAAGACCCAGCAAAACAAAGGTATATGAAGATAATTTTTTTAACATGTTATTTTATTTAACTACTTTTTTTAAATCAATCGTAAAATCCAACACGGAGTTGGGTGGTACCCCAGTTACGGTGTAATCCTTGTAAGCAAGGGGCGATGGGATCAGTAACCGGATCTTTCCGCCTTGTTTAACCAAAGGCAATCCATACTGCCAGCCTGGCATTACATTTTTTAACCGGAACTTATAGGTTGCCGTATCTGTTGTTCTGCTAAAAGAAGAAGTGTCTGCGGTCAGACTTCCAAAACGAAGTAACCTGCCTGCGTACAAAACATTTAAACTGTCGTTTAATTCAATGGACTCAGTTCCTGTACCCGCGGCCAGGATCTGGTAATATACCCCATTATTATCCCTTAACATTGGGATCTTAGTAGAGTCTAACCATTTTTTGATCAGTTCTTCATCCTTAACAAACTGGCTGCTTTCATCATAGACTTCTGATTTTTGACACGCAGAGATCACTACGATGCTGAAAATCAGTCCCAGAAAAAGCCAACTTTTTAACATAATGCACAAAAATAGTCTTTTATTAGTCATAGAACAATTTTTAACCAATTTTAACATTATAGTCCCACAGCAAAATGTGGCAAATAAAAAACGCCCTTAACGAATTAAGGGCGCCCCAGTTTTAATTATGAATTGTTATGACTAGTAACAATATTTATTGGCAGCGATCAATTGCTGCGCTACTTTTTGACGGACATCTTTTACATTAAAAGCTTCCATCTTGGTAAATCTTCTTAAACCAACCATCATCATCTTTAATTCATCGCCATCAGCAAAAGCCCATAGTGCTTCTTTTCCGGCCTTTTGAACGCCGTCTACTGCTTCAACAAAATAAATACGCATCAAGTTAAGCTGACCTTCACATGCTTCAGCACCGCGAAGGCTTACTAATTTTTCCGTTCTTAACATTGCAGACTCCGCCACATAAACATAGCTGGCCATATTTGCAATATTCATCAGGATTTCCTGCTCTTTTGATAAGCTCATCATTAACTTTTGCACGGCAGAACCTGCGACCATTAATGTCGCTTTCTTCAAGTTCTTAATGATCTTTTTTTCCGCAGCAAACAGTGTATCATCTTCGTCACCGAAATCAGGAATGGACATCAGCTCTCCTGCTACTGCTGTAGCGGGGGTCATTAGATCCAGTTCGCCTTTCATGGCGCGTTTAAGCATCATGTCTACAGTAAGGAGCCTGTTGATCTCATTGGTACCTTCAAAGATCCGGTTGATCCGGGCATCACGGTACGCCCTGTCCATTGGTGCTTCGGCAGAGAAGCCCATACCACCATAGATCTGAACACCCTCATCCACCACATAATCCAGGGCTTCAGAACCCCAAACTTTCAGGATGGCGCATTCTACAGCAAATTGTTCAGTAGATTTTAATTTAGCTTTACTGGCTTCCATACCCTCAGCTACTAAAGCATCATAGGCATCGTCAATATTTTGTCCGGCGCGGTAGTTGGCAGAATCAACGGCATATACCTTAGCCGCCATCTCAGCAAGTTTAAACCGGATGGCACCGTATTTAGAGATCGGGCGGTCAAACTGGATCCGTTCATTGGAATAGTTAATAGCAGTATCGATCACTGATTTTGAGGCACCTATTGCTGCTGCAGCAAGCTTGATCCTTCCGATATTCAGAATATTTACAGCGATCTTAAAGCCATTCTGACGGTCAGAAAGCATATTCTCTACCGGAACATGGCAATCATTAAAGAAAACCTGACGGGTAGAAGACCCTTTAATTCCCATTTTATGCTCTTCAGGGTTCATGGTAATTCCACCAAACTCACGTTCCACAATGAAAGCAGTTAAATTGGCATCGTCATCAATCTTTGCAAATACAATGAAGACATCTGCAAAACCACCATTGGTAATCCACATTTTCTGACCATTGATCACATAATGCTTACCATCACCGGTTAATTTCGCCTTCGTTTTTCCGGAGTTTGCATCCGAGCCTGAGTTGGGTTCTGTTAAACAATAGGCAGCTTTCCACTCGCCAGTACCCAGCTTAGGAATATATTTATCTTTTTGTTCTTTATTTCCATAATATAAGATGGGCAGCGTACCAATCCCGGTATGTGCAGAAAGGGCAACGGCAAAAGAATGTCCGGCGCCAATTACATCAGCAACGAGCATGGAAGTATTGAAGTTCTTTCCAAAGCCACCGTATTCTTCAGGTATAGAAACACCTAAGATTCCAAGTTCACCGGCTTTATCCATTAGCGAAGGCATCAATCCTTCTTCCTGGGTATCAATCCGGTCCAGATGAGGGAATACTTCTGCTGCTAAGAAATCACGGCAGGTTTGCGCAATCATCTTTTGCTCTTCATCAAACTCTTCAGGAATAAATACATCCTGGTAATTGGTTTCTGTTATCAAAAACGCGCCACCTTTAATTGTTTTTTTGTCTGTAGTTTCCATATGTATAAGATTAAAGCATTTCAAAAATACCAGCTGCACCTTGTCCGCTACCTACGCACATGGTGACCATACCATATTTCTGATCTCTTCTTTTTAATTCATTAAATAACTGCACGGATAATTTAGCCCCGGTACAACCCAGCGGATGCCCCAATGCGATGGCACCACCATTTACATTCAATTTCTCTGTATTTAAACCGAGGGTCCTGATAATGGCCAGCGACTGAGAAGCAAATGCTTCATTCAGTTCAATCAAGTCTATATCTTCCAGTTTCATACCTGCCATCTGCAAGGCTTTAGGAATTGCGAATATTGGGCCTATCCCCATAATTCTTGGCGGCACACCTGCTACGCCATAGCTTACCAGGCGCGCAATGGGATCTACACCCAGTTCTTTCATTTTCTTTTCAGAAACTACCAGTACAAATGCAGCACCATCTGAAGTCTGCGATGAATTACCGGCAGTTACGCTCCCATCAGCCGCAAATACCGGTTTAAGTTTCGCCAACTTCTCTAAAGAAGTATCTGCTCTTGGCCCTTCATCGGTATCCACTACATAGGTTCTGGTATGTTTTTTCATTGCAGCATCCAGGTAGTTTTCATTCACGGTTATGGGCAGAACACCTGCTTTAAGATGACCATTTTTAATCGCTTCAACTGCTTTCATATTGGATTGAAATGCAAACTCATCCTGATCTTCCCTGCTCACTTTGTATTCATTGGCCACGGCCTCTGCTGTTAAGCCCATCCCCCAATACCAGTCTGGATTATTTTTAGCCACATCTGCATTCGGCACTACCTTCCAGCCACCAAAGGGCATTCCGGACATTACCTCTACACCACCGGCAATGATACAATCGGCCATTCCGCTTTTAATTTTAGCAACAGCCGTTGCGATGGTTTCCAATCCTGATGCACAATACCGGTTTACGGTAACACCGGGTACTTTATCCGTATCCAGTCCCATTAACGAGATCATGCGGCCAATGTTAAGGCCCTGCTCTGCTTCGGGGGTTGCATTCCCTACAATTACATCATCAATTTGTTCATTATCTAAGTTCGGAACAGATGCAACCAGGTGCCTGATTACTTCAGCGGCCAGATCATCGGCCCTTGTGAAACGAAATACACCACGCGGGGCCTTGCCCACTGCGGTACGATATCCTGCTATTATATATGCTTCCTGCATGTCAGTATCTTTTATTAGCCTAATTAATTTCTTAGAGGTTTACCTTTTGTTACAATGCTCTGGATGCGCTCCAAAGTTTTACGTTCGCCGCAAAGCGATAAAAATGCCTCCCTTTCCAGATCAAGTAAGTATTGTTCTGTCACTTCAGTTGGAGAAGAAAGGTCACCACCACACATTACCCAACCCAATTTCTCAGAGATCTTCTTATCATGCTCCGAAATATAATGACCGGAGTACATTGTATTTGCACCTGCATAAACAATTCCAAGGCCTTGTTTTCCAAGAACCCGGATATCCTTACGCGGAACAGGCCTGGTATAACCGGCTTCTGCCAGTTCAATGGCTTTAGCTTTGGCATCAGCAATTAGCCGGCTCCTGTTCATAGAAATGGAGTATTTATCTTTTTGCAGATAACCCAGTTCAAACGCCTCTACGGCAGATGTGGATACCTTAGCCATACCTATGGTTAGGAAACGGTCTTTTAATGCATTTTGAACAATCTGATCCTCTTTATATTCATCAGAGGCACGCAGTGCGAATTCTTTCGTTCCGCCACCGCCAGGAATTACCCCAACGCCAAACTCAACGAGTCCCATATAGGTTTCTGCATTCAGCTGAACATGGTCTGCATGTAAACTAAATTCACAACCACCGCCAAGGGTCAGGTTGTGAGGAGCCACAACAACCGGAATGGATGAATAGCGAATGCGCATAGACGTATTTTGGAACATCCGGATCGCCATATTCAATTCATCCCATTCTTGTTCAACAGCCATCATGAAGATCATTCCAACATTGGCACCGGCAGAAAAATTAGCACCATCATTTCCAATCACAACCCCTCTGTACTCTTTTTCTGCAAGATCAATTGCTTTATTGATTGCCTGTAAGGTATCGCCGCCAATGGTATTCATTTTAGAATGAAACTCAACGTTGATGATCCCGTCACCCAGATCAATAATAGAGGCACCAGAATTTTTCCAGATCACCTTATTGGTCCTTAGGTTATCCAGAATGATAAATTCTTCAGTTCCAGGAACGGCTTTATAAGTTTTAGAAGGAATGTCGTAATACTTTTTAGTACCATCTTCCACCTTATAGAAGGAAGTATGACCTGCTGCAAGCAGTTCATGAACCCATGGCGCGGCCTCATGTCCATATTGCTTCATTCCTTCTGCCGCATCGCTGATGCCAACGGCATCCCAAACCTCAAACGGCCCAAGGTCCCAGCCAAAACCGGCACGCATGGCATCATCAATCCGGTACAGTTCATCAGAGATCTCAGGAATCCGGTCAGAAACGTATTCGAACAAGCCATAGAATGAAGCTCTAAATAACTCACCTGCTTTATCTTTACCTGCTGCAAAAACCTTCATACGGTCTTTCACATTTTCAATAGATTTCGTCAGGTCCAGCGTAGCAGACTTTACTTTTTGCTGCGGACGGTATTCCAGTGTTTTCAGATCCAGTGTCAGGATCTCCGTTTTTCCATCAGCAGTTTTTGTCTTTTTATAGAATCCTTGTTTTGTTTTATCGCCAAGCCATTTATTGGCTTCCATTTTCTCTATATAATCCGGAAGTTTAAAAAGATCATGGGCCTTATCATCCGGGCAGTTGTCATACAAACCCTTAGAAACTTTAATCATGGTATCTAAACCCACTACATCTGTAGTCCGGAAGGTGGCTGACTTTGGCCGGCCAAGGGCAGGGCCTGTAAATTTATCAACCTCTTCAACGGTAAGATCCATCTTCTGTACCAGGTGCAGTAAAGCCATGATGGAATATACACCAATGCGGTTAGAGATAAATGCAGGCGTATCTTTACATAAAACCGTGGTTTTACCTAAAAACTTATCTCCATAATGCATTAAAAAATCAACGAGTTCCGGCTTAGTATGTGGCGTAGGAATAATTTCCAGCAGTCTTAAATAACGCGGCGGGTTAAAAAAGTGTGTTCCGCAGAAATTTGCTTTAAAATCATCACTTCTTCCTTCGGCCATCTTGTGGATCGGAATCCCGGATGTATTGGAGGTAACCAAAGTTCCGGGTTTGCGAAACTGCTCTACCTGCTCAAACACTTTTTTCTTGATGTCCAGGTTCTCTACCACAACCTCAATGATCCAGTCGTAACCGGCAATCTTAGGCATATCGTCTTCAAAATTACCGGTAGTAATTTTGCTCAGCACCTTTTTTGAATAAATTGGAGAAGGATTCGTTTTAACCGCCGTTTGTAATGCTGCATCAACAATTCCATTTTTTGCACCTTCCTTTGCAGCAATATCCAACAACAATACCTCTACTCCTATATTTGCAAAGTGACAGGCAATACGAGAACCCATAATTCCTGAGCCAAGTACGGTTACTTTATTTATCTTTTTGTTCATCATTTACATTCGTATTTGTATATGCTAAAGTGAGTTTATTCAATTTCTGCAGTGTTAACACCAGGTTATTTTTTTCCTGGCTGCTCAGATTTTCATTCAGATATTCATTAAAGGAAATCACTACTTCACGGGCCAGGTGCCGCTTTTCAACACCAAACTCTGTGAGGTAGACTTTAACCGAACGTTTATCGCCCGCAGAGGTTTCCCGGTAAATGAGACCAAGCTCTTCCATGTTATTGAGCATCCTCGATAAACTGGTTGCCTTTACACCCAGAAGACCGGCAAGCTTCGAAACGGCTGTTCCCTCTTTTTCGATATTAATGAGCACATAACCAATAGCCTGCGTTATTCCAAAGCCAGATGCAATCTGGTTATAGGTATTGGCCATGTTCTGCCAAACCACCTTTAAAAAATAATCTACGGTTTCCTGCTGTTTCATTAATTGCTATGCTTGCATAACAAAGCTATTGAATTAATTGTTTTATACCAAACAAATTTTTAACTTTTTTTATACGAAAAAAGGTTAGAAAAAGCTAAAGTAGCTTATAAAGAGTAGCTTACAAGATGAGAAGTCGTTTCCGGTAACGATTTGGTAATGGTGCTCATTGCATTCATATTTACTCAAATTCCTTGTAAATCAAGTACAAATATACAAAAACAGGAAAGATAAGCATTTTCTTTTTTCCTGTTTTTCTTATTTGTCGTTCATATTATTATGGTTACTTACCACAAGAATATATATAGATTGTCCACCAATGAAACGGTTGGAACACTGTTTCGAAATAAATTACAGTATATATCTTACTGCTTTTTACGGTCAAAAAAGGAACGAGCGTTAGGAATGCTAAAACACGAAAGAAATGCACCAGGATGGCAAGTCCGGGGAACTTTTCGGCACTTGCCATGTCTAAAGGAAGGGTAATGGTAAATGGACTGATTATGCTGGCGAATGATAATCCTGTTACTATGATATTGAATACCCGCCGGTAAATAATTCAATGCCTATATCATATCGAATGAAAACCAAAATCTTTTTTGTATTCGAAAAAAATATATCGATCATAGGTCTTTAAAACAAAGTAAAATAGGTCTTTAAAACAAAACAATAAAATCACCAGTGATTTAATTTTGTCCAATAAAATTTTTAAAAATGGAACATATTAATGAGCATTCAGTATTACAGAAACCGATAAATTCAGGTTTTAATGCAGCTTCCACATCAACAGAAGTGATTAAAGGAATTGATTTGACAGGAAAAATAGCTATTGTAACAGGCGGTTACGCAGGCTTGGGATTAGAAACGGTAAAGACATTTTCAGAAGCAGGAGCTACGGTTATCGTACCTGCAAGAGATACCGAAAAAGCAAAGAAGAATCTACAAGGAATTGCTAACGTAGAAATAAAGGAAATGGATTTAATCAATCCTGCTTCTGTTGATAATTTCGCAAGCGAATTTCTTGCAACCGAAAGACCACTTCACATTTTGGTTTTGAGTGCCGGAATTATGGCTTTGCCGGAATTGACATTGGATGACCGGGGCTACGAGTATCATTTTGCTACAAACCATTTGGGACATTTTCAATTATCCGTTCGTTTATGGGATGCATTGAAAAAAGCCAATGGAGCAAGGGTAGTTTCCGTATCAGCTTGGGCTCACCGTCAATCAGAAGTTATTTTTGATGACCCACATTTTACTAACCGCGAATATCAACCGATGTTGGGCTACGGTCAATCCAAAACAGCAAATATTCTCTTGTCAGTCGGCATTGATAAAAGAGGTAAATCAGATAATATTCGGGCATTCTCGTTACACCCCGGAAGTATTGTTTCTACTGAATTGGGACGTAATTTTTCAAAAGAACAATTACAGGCATTTGGCGTAATTGATGCGGAAGGGAATCCTGTTATCGACCCTTTTAAACAATTAAAAACCGTAGAACAAGGGGCTTCCACGCAAGTTTGGTGTGCAACAAATCCGAAGCTGAATGAAATTGGCGGTGTGTATTGCGAAAATACAGAAGTGGCAAACGTAGTAGACACCAGCAAAGGCATCAATTGGGCGAGCGATGATTCAACACGCCAGTTAGGCGTTATGCCCTACGCCATTGACCCACACAACGCTGATAGACTTTGGAATTTAAGTGAAGAACTCACAGGTGTGAAGTTTGATCTATAATAGATTTTCAAAATTATAAATCAATGAGGAATAATAAAATTGCAATCGTTCCAGAAACTTCAATAGATAAAGGTAAAGGATTGGCAAAACCTTTATTGCAACCCTAATTAAAACAACATTAACCCTAAAGAGCTTACGGTTTTTAATTATACCGTGAGCTTTTTTTTAAACTTTGAAAATGAGTACATTAAAATTAAACGAAAAAATAGCCGTGATTACGGGCGGTAGTAGCGGTATTGGATTTGCTATTGCGCAACGATTTGTCGATGAGGGAGCTTATGTTTTCATAACGGGCAGAAGTGCAAAGGATTTGGAAACTGCGAAATCTAAAATAGGGCGAAATGTAACAGCAGTTCAAGGCGACATTTCCAACCTTTCAGATCTTGACAAATTATATGAAATCATAAAACAAGAGAAAGGACACCTTGATATTATTGTCGCAAATGCTGCATTCATTGAAGAAATGACACTTGCAAATGCTACATCCGAACATTTTGACAAAACGTTCAACGTAAATGCAAAAGGTACATTTTTCACGGCTCAAAAGGCATTGCCGTTGTTGCGTGATAATGGTTCAATTGTTTTAATGAGTTCAGAAAATCGTATGATTGGTATTCCGTCATTTACAACGTATGCAGCAACAAAAGCGGCTATCCGTTCATTTGCCCGAACTTGGGGAGCAGAATTAAAAGACCGTAAAATTCGTGTAAATTCTATTACCCCTGGACCGATTGAAACGCCTGTCATAGTAGAAATGTCAGGTAGTGTTGAACGTGCTGAAGAATTGAAAAAAGCAGCAGTAACGTTAATCCCTCTCGCACGCATGGGACAACCTGAAGAGGTCGCTTCAGTTGCATTATTTCTTGCATCAGATGAAAGCAGTTACATTACAGGAAGCGATATTGTTGTGGACGGTGGACATACACAGATTTAATTGCAGGGTATGAAAAAAATAGCAGTAATAGGAGCAACGGGAAAATCAGGAAAATTGATTGTAGCAGAAGCCTTATCACGCAATTTAGATGTAACCGCTATTGTCCGAAATCCAGACCGTTTGACCACAGATATTCCTTACATTGAAAAAGATATTTTGGACATGAGCCGTGATGATATTGTACCATTTAATACGGTGGTAAATGCTTACGGTGTTCCCTTGGGAAGGGAACAAGAACATCGAAGTGTAGTTAATCATTTGGCTAAAATATTTTCCGGGTCTGGTACAAGATTAATTTGGATTGGTTCTGCGGGGCATTTTTATACGAATAATTCAAGAACCCAAAAAGTTTTTCAAACGGTGGATAGTAAATGGAATAAACCATCTCAAATATTGGAAGAAATACATCTTTCATTAAGCAAACTAAACGATGTGAATTGGACATATATAGCTCCCGCGCGTGATTATATACTCAACGGGAAAAGAACGGGCTTTTACCAATCGGGTACAGACACTATTTTATATGACAAAAATGGAGAGCCACAAATCAGTTATGCAGATTTTGCAATTGCGTTGGTAGATGAAATAGAAAACCCCCAATATATCCAACAAACATTTACAGTAGCCGCACTATAATGTGTAATTAAATCCATAAATAAAATGGAAAATATAAAACAGATAAATCAATCGGAAAAAATATCATTGATTTCGGCACTCATTTTTGTCGGTTCAATCCTCATCCAGATTATCGGAATTTCATTGTGGCCTCTTACCAATGGTTTTACATTAGTTCTACCGACAATCGCAGCCATAACAGCGCAGCTGATGGGGAATTTTATGCTATGCCGTTTGCTTTACAAAGGTGTAACATTAAGTTTCTTAATCCCGTTGAGTTCGGCTGCCATTCCACTTGTAATTAGTGCAATCGGATTTTTATACTACGGCGAAACAGTATCAACATTAAAAATTATATTGCTCATAGGTGCCTGTTCATTGATTGCACTTGCGGGACGAATGAAATAATCAAAAAACAGTTATTATGGAAAGTATATCATTGACAGTAATACTAATGTTTGTTGCCTCAATCATCATTCGGATAATCGGACAGTCATTGTGGCCTAGAACAGCAGGTTTCAGAAAACTAATTCCAACAGTAATCTCGTGTGCTTTGCAGGCAATTGGTCTAATGTTATTTGCCAGAGTACTCGTATCAGGGGTTCAGCTTAGTATGCTTGTCCCATTTGCAGGAGCAATATTCCCTTTGGTATTGGTCTTCATCGGAATTTTTATATATAGAGAAAAGGCGTCCGTTTTGAAAATAGCAATGTTGTTTGGAGCTTGTTTTTTGATTGGCGTTGCCAATTTTATGTGATTTTTTAGGGAACCAATTTTTATAAATTTTTAGCAATATGTTAAGACAGCGAGATAAAAATTCTGAAATAATGTTATCCTGCATAGAAGAAAAATATTACAAAGGAGAAGTAGTACTGGAACACCATTCTTTTGTGAGGATTATTTCAGGTGAAATGAAAATTATCCAATCTGATCAAAAAACTATAGTTGGAGTCGGTTCTACCTTGCTTATTCCTAGAAATCAATTGGCAACATTCATAAAATACCCAAAGGATGGCAAACCGTATAAATCCGTTGTTCTGACTTTTACAACTGAAAAATTGAAACATTACTATTCAAACCATTCATTTGAATTAACTAAACCGCAGCAGCATCGTTTAAAACTACTTCCTCCTCATCAACTTTTCGATAGTTATTTTGCTGCTTTTGAGTCTTATTTTGACGTAGAGGATGATTTGCCTTCTGATTTGATTGACCTAAAAATTGAAGAAGCTATGCTTATATTACGTTCAGTTGATAAGGATATTGACTATACACTTGCCGACTTTTCTGAACCAGGTAAAATAGATTTAGCTGAGTTTATGGAAAAGAACTTTATGTTCAATATGACTATGGAAAAATTCGGTTACCTCACAGGAAGAAGCCTGACGACTTTTAAAAGAGATTTTAAAAAATCTTTCAAGTCGACACCTCAACGCTGGCTGACTCAAAAACGATTGGAATTAGCGCATTATTATTTATCAAGTAAGGACAGGAAGCCTGTAGACATTTATTTGGAGGTTGGGTTTGAAAATTTATCTCACTTCTCATTTGTATTTAAAAAACAATTTGGATATGCGCCTACAGAAATAAAATTACGGGCGATTGATGAATGAAAAGGACTTTTCAGCATAGTAAAAAAGGACCCTACAGCAAAACCCTCTTAAGGATTTGCAGCTAAATTTGCTTCTATAAATTAAATAATATTATGGAAGTAAATAATCAATCAGAAATGCAGTACAAAACTTTAGGAAACACAGGACTTCTTGTTTCCAGGTTTTGTCTGGGCACGATGACCTTTCATGGAGGCAGTGCACGATTTCAGGTAATGGGACAGGTAGACCAGAATGGTGTTGACGAGCTTGTTAGCACCAGCATAGAGTCTGGGATTAACTTTTTTGATACTGCAGATGTCTATTCAGAAGGAGAAAGCGAAAGATCTTTAGGCCAATCGTTTAAAAATCTAAATGTCGCCAGAAAAGATGTTATTATAGCTACCAAAGCCTATTCAAGAATAGGAAAAGGAGTAAATGATATTGGTGCTTCAAGGTCACATATTTTAGATGCTGTTGATGGTAGTTTGAAACGATTGGGAACAGATTATATTGATCTGTATCAAATTCACGGAAATGATTCTGTTACGCCGATTGAGGAAACTTTACGGGCTTTAGATGATTTGGTTAGATCAGGAAAGGTTCGTTATATTGGGGTTTCTAACTGGCAGGCCTGGAAAATAGCTAAAGCTTTAACCATATCTGAGTTAAAGAATTACGAAAAATTTTCAACAGTACAAGCTTATTATTCTGTTGCAGGAAGAGACTTAGAACGCGAGATTGTTCCTCTTTTACAACAAGAAAAAACAGGTTTAATGGTATGGAGCCCGCTTGCGGGAGGTTTACTATCCGGCAAATTCAGTCGCAATAATCAGAAACCAGAGGGATCAAGACGTTCATCAATGGATTTGCCCTTAGTTGACAAAGAAAGAGCGTGGAATATTTTGGATGCTATTGAGCCTATGACCCAAAAATATAACTGCAGTGCCGCACAGATTTCACTTTCTTGGCTTTTATCTAAACCTGTGGTTACCTCGGTAATTATTGGCGCAAAGAAAACGGAGCAGTTGAAAGATAATATTGCTGCAATCGGGCTTAAATTAGAAGAAGAGGACCTGAATATTTTAAACGAGGTAAGCAAATTACCCGCAGAATACCCTAATTGGATTATTGAGTTTCAGGACAAAGAAAGATTGGGTAGTTTTCAGCGCCTTCAATATTAATCTATGGTACCATCGACAAAAGAAAAATCATCGATTAGCAACTTTAGGGCTTGGGCAGTTGTTTTTGTATTGCTTCTCTTAACAATAGTTGCATTTATTGATAGGGGAAGCATTTCACTGATGATTGACCCTATTAAAAAAGATCTGAATGTCAGTGATATTCAGATGAGCTGGTTGCAGGGTACTGCATTTGCTGTTTTCTTTTTACTGGGAAGCCTGCCTATGGGATGGATTGTCGATCGTTTTTCTAAACGATGGACGGTTTATATTGGCGTAACTGTCTGGTCAATAGCTACTATTGCCTGTGGCCTTTCCGGAAACTACATCGAATTGTTGATAGCACGTTGTATAGTTGGACTTGGAGAAGCAGTGTTGCAGCCAGCTGGCTGGAGTATGGTCGCGAAAATTTTTCCTAAAGAGCGGTTGTCTTCTGTTATCAGCATTCTTACTGCGGGAACACAAATTGGTGCTGCTATTTCTTTTTTGCTCGGTGGTTATCTAATATCTGAAGCCAGTCAGCTATCTGCTGAGTCAGGATCATTTCTACACAGGTTTGAACCTTGGCAATTGGTATTTTTTGCCTCTGGAATTCCTGGGGTCATTTTAGCATATTTAATTTTTTTCGCACCAAAAGAGAAAGTAAGCCTACAAAAAAAGGAAACGAATGCATCTAATGGAGGGGCATTGCAGTATCTGATAGAAAACAGAAGTTTTTTTATCTGTCATTTTCTAGGATATGGATTTTTATGTGCTATGGTTTATGGAGCTGCTTCGTGGTTACCGACTTATTTGATAAGAAGCCATCAGTTTGACGTTAAAAATGTTGGGTTGTTGATGGCAATTATGGCAGTACCTATCGGAATGTTTGGTGCTCTGGGAGCAGGCTGGTTTGTTGACCGAAGCTTTTCTAACGGGAAAAATGATGCCCACTTTTCTCATTTCGTCTATAGGACATTAATAATTGTATTTGTTGGAACTGTAGGTTTTTGTTTTAACCAGTCTGTTGCCGTAATTATCGTATGCTTTGCGATTATTCAGTTTTTACAACCTTTTGCCGGAGTAGCCGGAGCTTCTATTCAAATTGCTACACCAGAAGCATTTCGTGGCCGGATCTCAGCAATTTTTATCATGTTTTACAATGCTTTGGGAATGATCTTAGGCCCTAGTTTCGTGATTTTGGTAAATGATAACCTATTTAAATCACAGAATTTAGGAGTTTCAATCGGCCTGAATTATTTAGTACTTGGTGGTATCGCCGCTGTTTTTTTAGCAATCGGCAGAAAATATGCTGTTTTAATTGTGACAAAACAAAACTTTTAATGGAAGTAATTAGTGACTTACATAAAATAGGTTGCTTTTAACGCAAACATTTCAAAAGGTTTTTTTTTCGAGACAATATAATTCCCAGATATTCCTATCTGAAGATAAGCTGGTCTTTAAAAGGGCTGTTTCAAAAGTCATTTCTTTGGAGGCACATATAATAGCTATGAAATAATGCTCATTCGCAATAAAACGAATGAGCATTATTGTTTACCTAAACAATTATAAAAAATGGAGGACAAAAAAAAAATGAAAGGTCTGAAAATCAGATCCAATATTAGTTCCAATAAAGAGAATAGTATTCCCGAAACGTTCGCAATGTTCAAAGACAGTGATTATAATGGCATTATTTCGTCTTTTGCCAACGATCATATATATAAAATATGCCTGCTGAAGAGCGGAGAAGGAATAATTGCTTATGATGACAAGTCTATTTTGGTTAAGGGCAATAGCCTTGTTTTTACAAATCCCAGTACTGTTCATTCCTGGAAGCCACTTGATACTAATATAAAAGGGTTTACCTGCCTGTTTACGGAAGAATTTGTAAATCATCATTTAAGATCAAATAGCCTTTCAAGATCTCTTCTGTTTCAAGTGAACGGAAACCATGTTGTGACACTCGACCATAAATCCTTTGAACATATATATAGGATTCTTGAACAGATGTACAAAGAATGGCAATCCTCTTACTCCGCCAAATTTGAACTCTTAAGGAGTTATCTGCAGGTCATTATCCATGAATCCGTAAAGTTCTTGCCTATTCTTTCACATTCTCCACAAAACTATAAGGTTCGTTTAACCGACTTATTTATGGAACTTCTGGAAAATCAATTTCCTATTGATACGCCCCAACAGAGGTTAAAGCTTAAAAACGCTTATGAATTTGCCACCCGCTTAGCTATTCATACAAACCATCTTAACAGGGCTGTAAAAGAGCGAATGGGTAATACGACATCCCAAATCATATCAGAAAGGATTCTTAAAGAAGCTGAAAGTCTTTTACGTTGTACCGACTGGAATATTTCGGAAATAGCGCATGCTCTCGGATTTGGTCATACATCAAATTTTAATATATTCTTTAAAAAAAGAACAGGTCAAGCACCTACAGTTTTTCGTAAAATTGCCAATAATCCTTCATCATCTAATTATGGTTAAAGTAATCACCTAATTCAATGCGGTTGTTCAATATGTAAATTCATATCCATTTTGTGGTTTTTGGCTTAAAGACTATTGTGTAGTTTATGCGAAACAAACAAATGTTTATTAATTAGCGACATTTCGCTGTAGTAATTAAATATTTTCATTTAAGCGGTGTTATCATTTCATAGACGTGTTATCGTTAGAAGCTATTGCTAACAGTTATATCTTGCTTGCCGATAGCGCACGTAAGTAAATTTAATTTAACCTACATTATTATGAAAACAAGACGTGAATTTTTGGAAGCTGCCGGAAAAGGGGCTGTATTTGCGGGGCTGTCATCCGTATTACCCGTGATTGCTTTAGCGGAGGGTCAAACTTTAAACAATGAAACCGATATGGAAAAATCAATGAGTTATCACAAGGCCAACGACTTTATCTCTAATAAACTTCCCAGTTTTGGTATGGGTGGTGTTCCTTTAGGGAATGAATTTGTAGCAGCGACCGATGCGGACGCTTTGGAGACATTAACCGCAGCCTGGGACGCAGGTGTCAGATATTATGATGTAGCACCTTGGTATGGATTTGGACTGGCAGAACGCAGGTTCGGCTCTTTTTTACATCATCAGAAACGAGATGAATTTTTTATATCTACCAAAGTAGGGAAATTGCTAAAAGCATCAAAAAAGAACAGAGGTGCAGAGATTTTTCCAAAAGCAGGCTCTCCCAACAGCCCTGTATTTGATTATTCTGCTTCCGGTGTGAGAAGATCCATTGAGGACAGTCTGCAGCGGCTTGGAATTGATAGCATTGATATAGCTTTTGTCCATGACCTTTCACCTGATTTCAGGTATTTCGATAAAAGCTGGCTTGAACACTGGGCTATCGCCAAAAAAGGTGCTTTTCCTGAACTGAACAAAATGCGTGACGAAGGGCTGATAAAGGCGTGGGGTCTGGGTGTGAATCATCCCGAACCGATCCTGAAAGCTTTGCGTGAAACTACTCCTGATGTTTTCCTTATGGCTTCCCAATACTCCCTTATTGATCACGAAAATGCCCTTAACAATGTTTTTCCTGAAGTGCGGAAAAACAATGTTAAGCTGGTAATGGGGTCTAACCTTAATGCGGGCTTTATCTCTGGAAGCGACAGATACAATTATGATCCGACCAAACCGATCCCGGCGGATGTATTGGATAAAAGAGAAAAATTGCGTGTGGTTGCCAAAGCGCATAGTGTTGATCTACGGACAGCTGCCCTGCAATTTGCTTCTTTCCCTGACGTGGCGGTGTCCATTATACCTGGTGCCCGAACAGGTCAGCAGATCACTGAAGATGTTGAATCGATGAAGGTCCAGATACCTGCTGCGTTTTGGGAACAACTGAAAAGCGAGAAACTGATCGCTCAAAATGCCCCCGTAAAGCCTGCCAAATAGTTCACGCACGAGGAATATATTACTTCTGGCGTCGCCCGTTAGAAGGCTGTGGCTTATTGGCCGCAGCCTTTTCATTTAATTTCCTTACCATGAAGACAATATTAGTCCATAAATTCAATCACCATACATATTTGCTCATTTTGCTAGGGGTTATTGCGATGGGTTGCCGCAGTTCCCGAAATGTCCTCCAATTGGACGGCTACAGGGCAGGCCCGTTTATCTCTTTGCCGGTATCGTATAATACTATAGATGGAATGGCCATGTCACCGGACAGCACAATTATCCTTTCCGTCCCCAACTTCAATAATGAATACCTGCTACAAAAGGGAACGATCACCGCCCCTTCAGCGGCTTTTATGGCTGTGATCGGTAAAAGCGATTTGGTTAACCATTGGTACGATTTTAAGTCAGATGACCTCCATCCGGAAACAGGAAAGGTCGGGCCTATGGACTGCGACTTCGGGCCGGATGGAAATCTTTATGTTGCAGACCGGCAGTGGTTCTACAACAAAGATCATAAGTCGAGGATCGTGCGCATTAACGTCAAAGATGGCACAGCTATCAGTATGGATGTGGTCGTTGAGGGAATGGTTAGCTGCAACGGTATGTACTGGAAGGGCAATGTTCTTTTTGTTACTGAATCTGTTCTTGAAAAGAATGATTCAGCGCTTTACAGCGGGGTTTATGCTTTCAAGCTCAACGAAATGCAGCAAGGTTCTCCTTTAAAAGTACTTCCCTTTTCCAATGGCAACGGCGACAGTCATCTTTCGGTAACGTTCAGATCGTTCAACCACATGGGATCTGGAGCGGACGGGGTTACTTTTGATGGCCAGGGCAATCTCTACACAACGGTCATCGAAGAAGGGACAATATATAAATCCAAACTTGATGAAAATAATAAGGCGGTAGATACCAAAATTTTTGTAAAAGATAAGAATATCATTGGCCCCGATGGGCTCATCTATAGCTCTAAGTACAAGCTGTTCTTTCTGGCAGATTTCCTTGCCAATGCAGTACATGCCATTGACCTCAAGGGAAATGTAACAACACTACATAAAAACGGTGACACCAACGGTGTTGATGGTTCACTGGATCAGCCAGCTGAGGTCATCCTCCGGGGTGATGAGCTGCTCATCGTGAATATGGATATGGCTTGGGCCAGCAAGGAATATGGTGTTAATACTGAGGTAGACCTGGAAACCAATATCAGCCGTATCGTTTTGAAGAAAAGAAAAATTTTTGACAAACCTAAAGATTGAAAAGAAAAATAATTTAAATTAAACCGATCCTAAAAAACCAGTTTTAACGGTAAGCTATATAACATTAATAAGATTAAATATGACATGGACACCAAATCCTGATCGATATAAAAATATGGTCTATAACAAAGTTGGCAAAAGCGGACTTAAACTACCTGCAGTTTCACTAGGCTTATGGCATAACTTCGGCGATGACACGCCGCATCAAAGGAAACAAGAAATTTGTCGAACGGCCTTCGACCTGGGTATCAACCATTTCGATCTGGCCAATAATTATGGACCTCCTCCCGGGAGTGCCGAGATTGCTTTTGGACAGATATTAAAAGAGGATTTCGCTGGGCTAAGGGATGAACTTATCATTTCTTCGAAAGCAGGTTATGAGATGTGGCCCGGACCTTATGGAGAATGGGGAAGCCGGAAATATCTAATCGCAAGCTGTGACCAAAGCCTGAAAAGATTAGGCCTGGATTATGTGGATATATTTTATTCGCACCGTTTCGATCCAAATACGCCCTTGGAAGAGACAATGATGGCATTGGATCAGATCGTGCGTTCAGGGAAGGCACTGTATGTGGGACTTTCCTCTTACAATTCACAGCGAACGCTCGAAGCTGTGGCCATATTAAAAGAACTTGGAACTCCATGTCTTATCCACCAGCCCAGTTACTCGATGCTCAACAGATGGATTGAAAAAGATGGCCTACTCGATGTTTTGGATGAAATTGGAATGGGCTGCATCGTGTTTTCGCCTTTGGCGCAGGGAATGCTGACATCCAAATATTTAAAAGAGATTCCAGAGGACAGTCGGGCACGACAGCAGAAATCGATGGATATAAATTTCTTGAGTCCAGAGAATTTAGTTAACATAAAAGCGCTCAATGAAATCGCCTCGGGCCGAGGACAAACTTTAGCGCAGATGGCAATTGCCTGGACTTTGAGAAAAGGCAGGGTCTCGTCCGCCCTGATCGGTGCCAGCAGACCTGAACAGGTAATAGACTGTGTGGGCGCCATTCGAAATCTGGAGTTTTCCGAACTTGAACTAATTAAAATTGAAGATTATGCTAAAGACAGCGATATCAATCTTTGGGCTGAGTCCGCAGAACTCCCATAATGAAGTTCAATTGAACCCTGTTTTCTGGATTGGACATTGCAACGCACATTTCCACAGCGGTTTCTTTCGTTGCCATGTTTAACTTTTTTTGAAGCTGAAAGAAAAATGGTCGGCTGAATATCTAAACTGCGAACTTTTCAGCAAAGCGAAATAGAACCTTACAACAAAACACTGTATAGAGATTATATAGACATTTGTTAAAAAGATTTTATCAGATGTCTATATTAAATAAAACTGTATTGGTAACGGGTGGATCAGGTTTCGTTGCTATACACACGATAGTCCAATTATTGCAGATCGGTTACACTGTGAAGACAACCGTAAGGTCGTTAAAAAGCAAAGATAAAATTATTGCCATGCTTAAGGAAGCAGGTATCCAGGATTTTAGCAACATAGAATTGGTGGAAGCCGATCTTACCACCGATAATAACTGGACCGATGCGGTTAAAGACTGTTTGTACGTCCTGCATATTGCCTCTCCCATCTTTCTGCAATTGCCGAAAAATGAAGAAGACATGATCCGTCCTGCTGTTGATGGTACGCTCAGGGTGCTGAAAGCCGCTAAAAAAGCCGGTGTTAAACGTGTGGTGATGACTTCAAATTTTGGAGCCGTAGGCTACAGCCATAAAAATAAAGCATCTATTATTACCGAAGAAAGCTGGACAGATCCGAACGAAAAAGGACTTTCCCCATACAATAAGTCTAAAGTTCTCGCAGAGAAGACCGCATGGGATTTTATAGCGAAGGAAGGTGGCGGGATGGAATTTGCGACAGTTAACCCAATGGGTATTTTCGGACCTTCATTGGGACCGGAACTTTCCAGCGGTTTTGGTCTGTTGCAGAAAGTATTGGATGGTTCCATGAAGGCCATTCCGGATATCCGTTTGGGCATTGTGGACGTACGTGATGTAGCAGATTTGCATATCAGGGCAATGGAAAGCCCCGAAGCCAAAGGTCAGCGGTTTTTGGCTTTATCCGGAGGCACTATGTCCCTTTTGGAAATTGTCGAACTATTGAAAAAACAGATACCGGGCGTTACACGCAGAGCCACAACGACGCCTTTACCAACATGGCTATTACGTATAATAGCATTGTTTAACAAACAAGCTAAATCGCTCCTTCCTTTGTCAGGCATCTACCGCAATGCCAGTAATGAAAAAGCAATAAGAATTTTGGGATGGAAACCACGAAGTAATGAAGACGCTATTATTGCCACTGTGGAAAGCATGATAAAATGGGGCACCTTAAAAACGGAATAATGAAAGTAATTATAACGGGCGCGACAGGAATGGTTGGTGAAGGTGTACTGATGGAATGTATGGAGAACCCGAAAGTATCATCTATACTTCATGTCGGGAGAAAGCCGAGTGGAAAAATTCATTCAAAGCTTACAGAATATCAAATTGCCGATTTTTTTCATCTTAAAGAAGAAGTCCCAAAGTTATCGGGCTACGACGCCTGCTTTTATTGTGCGGGCACAAGCAGTGCTGGCATGAACGAAAAAGATTATGCATTCATCACATTGCATACGACCTTGCATTTTGCTGAAATAGTACTGGCACAAAATCCGGAGATAGTATTCGTTTTTATTTCTGGTGCACGTACGGATAGTTCAGGAAAAGGTAAAGTAATGTGGGCCCGTGTAAAAGGTAAGGCAGAAAATGCATTGATGTCTTTACCCTTTAAAGCACAATATAATTTCAGACCAGGGCTGATGAAACCAACCAAAAATCAGACGCAATTGAAAGGATTTAATAGATATGCATCCAGGCTTTATCCATTACTGAGTTTATTCTTAAAGGGATGTTCCATACAGAATATTGGCAGGGCAATGATCAATGCTGCTCTTACCGGGTACAATAAAAAAGTGCTCGAAGTTCCTGACATAATACTACTGGCAAATAGAAAATGATTAAACCAATTCGATATATAAAACGGGGAATGATTATCGTAGTGTCATTAATGTTGACCATTGCAATTTTCGTTGGTTGCTATATGCAAAAACCACAATTTGGCAAACTGCCATCAGGAAAAAGATTGGAACGGATTGAAAAGTCCCCCAATTATCATAATGGTAGGTTTCATAACAGGGTTGAAAAACCAACCATTACAGAAGGCTATAGCATGGCGGGAGAAATCTACAAGACCATATTCGGAAAAAAAACACGGCTAAAACCGGTAGACTCTTTGCCCTCAAAAAAAATAAACCTGAATAAACTAGACAGGAACGAAAATGTCTTGGTCTGGTTTGGCCACTCTTCTGTCTTCATTCAAATTGGCGGAAAGCGGTTGCTTGTCGATCCGGTCTTTAGCGGAAAAGCCTCTCCACTACCCTGGGGCATAAAAGCATATAAGGGAAGTGATGTTTATGAGATGGAAGACATTCCTGAGATAGACTATCTGTTGATCTCACATGACCATTATGACCACCTGGACTATGAAACCGTTCTTGCCTTGAAAAACAAGATAAAATACGTGGTTTGTGGATTGGGAGTTGGAGCCCACTTTGAGGATTGGGGATATGCACCGAATCAGATTTTGGAGAAAGACTGGTATGACAAAGTAGATGTTGCTGACGGTTTTATTATTCACACAGAAACTTCACAACACGATTCGGGAAGGGGTTTTAAAAGAGGTCGATCTTTGTGGTTGTCGTTCCTGATTGAAAGTCCAACGCTTAAAATCTATGTAAGCGGAGACGGAGGTTATGATCAGCGGTTTAAGGAAATTGGCAAAAAATATGGCCCGATAAATTGGGCTATTATGGAAAATGGACAATATAATAAAGCATGGCAATCGGTACATAATCTTTCTGAGCAGGTAGATAAGGCAAATCTCGAACTTAACGCGCAAAATCTCCTTACGGTACACCATTCCAAATTTACATTGGGCAGGCATCCATGGGATGAACCTTTAAGGCAAATATCTTTATTGTCTGAAAATAAACCATACCGGTTAGCGACTCCAATGATCGGCGAACTGGTGAACCTTGATAATCCCGATCAAAAATTTGAAAAATGGTGGGAGAAAATTAATTAAATTTGTTATATATGTTGACAAAGTTTGATACCATAAAATCATGTTACATCGGGCCACAGATATCACCTGAACAATTTGTTCGGGAGCATTTCTTTTTATATCTGCTCAAAGGAAATATTTCCGGTTTTGATGGACGCAAGAAATATCTGATGAGGGTTGGAGATTATTGCATCGTACGAAAAAATCATCTTGCAAAGTATAACAAGCAGAAAATTGACGGACAATTTGAAAAAGTTGTTGTCGTATTTGACGAGTTGTTTTTAGATGAATTTCAAAAAAAACACAAAATAGCTGTCACTCCACAAGATTCGTCCGATGCATTTATCATTTTGAAAAAAGAAAAGCGGGTTCCTGATTTTATAAACTCATTATTTTCTTACTACCAGGAATCAGGAGAAATTGATAACGATTTTTTAGATGTAAAGAGGGAAGAGCTATTGCTTATTTTATTGAAAAGCAATCCTCCGCTGTCTGATATTTTTTTTGACTTTGGAATACCTGAAAAAATTAACCTTGAAGAATTTATGAATCGAAATTATAAATTCAATATAAGTACTGAACGCTTCGCGTACCTGACAGGGAGAAGTATATCGGCATTTAAAAGAGATTTCAAAAAGATATTTAACGATACTCCAGGCCATTGGTTGATACAAAAACGCTTGGAAGAGGCCTATTTTCTTATTGAAAGAAAGGGCAAGAAATCTTCTGATATCTATATGGATCTTGGGTTTGAGGACCTCTCTCATTTTTCTTTTACATTCAAGAAAAAGTTTGGGTTAGTACCATCTGAGGTAAAACAGAGATAAAGTCACCACCACTTGTAGTTTGTTTTTAAAATGTCGTGTTTACCGTATCAGGTACGCTAAAGTATCATTATTTAAGAGAAATGGTTTTACAATAAGCCAATGATCAGCACCTCACATATACTATAATTGAGCACAGGTTTTCTATCCCAGAAAGGATAATGGCCTAATTAGCAAACAAAAAATAAACCTGTCAACAAAACGCGGTATCGGTTATATGTAGAAATTTGCAATAAACATATTGCAATAGAAATCGGGATGTATTATTAGGGATTTATCGAAAAGATTTATGGGATCTACATCTTTTCCTAATCTTTTTTAATGCGTGCTTTACAAAGTACCCTATTTTCAATTGCCTGGTATAGTTAGAAAAGCAAAAATTAAAGAAATGAAAAAAATTAATCTATTAGCGGTAACGGTTTTGTTTGCCATTGCTACAAAAGCACAGCAATTTAAGTTTAAACCGCTCGATGTTAGCCAAGCGGATTTTGCTTACTTCCCGGAAAGATCGGTTAAGGAATCTGTTGGGGATAAGGCCACCCCGTTAATTAAAATAGTTTATTCCAGACCATCTGCCAAAGGACGGAAGGTTTTTGGGAGTTTACAGCCTTTTGGTAAAGTTTGGCGCATTGGTGCTAATGAAAGCACAGAAATCAGATTCTTTAAAAATGTTATATTAGGTGGAAAAGAGATTCCAGCCGGCACTTACACTTTATTTGCAATTCCTGAAAAAGAAAAATGGGAAATGATCCTCAATCAGCAAACTGATACCTGGGGGCCGTATGGTTATGATGAAAGCAAAGACGTTATAAGGTTTAGCGTTCAGCCTAAGCAACTTGCAGAGTATGTTGAAACACTAAGCATTGTTTTTACGCCCCAAACTTCAGGTGCCAATTTGGTTATAGGCTGGGAAAATACCTATGTCGAGGTTCCAATAATAATAAGCAATTAGTTGAGTCTACGGGATACAGAAAAATCAAGCACAAATGGTTATCGGTAGACTTCGCAAGAATGTGCACTCTAGGGAAGTCTACCTTTATTTAATGATAAAGTTTGTTTATTGTTCATCCAGATCATCCATCTTTTTGATTAGAGAATCTCGTAAAGAATCTAAAAATTTGGTCCTATTATTCTTCCTGTTTCGGAGTTCAAGGTAAGTATGATAAAAATCGCCCAAGTCGATATCGAATAACGTTGCAAAAGCTTTTGTTATCACTTTGATATTGCTATTCCCATAATCAATAACTGCTTTTGAATGCAGGGCGTAGATTAATTCGATCAAAGCAGTCTTGCTCGCTGTCCAATTTATAACAGATGCCGATTTAGGGTTATTTCTTTTAGAGGAAAGATTTTTCTTCTGATCTTCTAGATAAAATTGGATTAAATCATTCGCTATGATTTTCGCAACTTTATAGTCATGAGAGGTTGAAAAACTGTGGTCTGATTCAAAGTAGTAAGTGTCCAGGCATAATTTGATATCATGTTTTCCCCTTACAAAATATTTGATATCAAGGTAAGTACTGTTTGTTCTGTAATATTTATAAAATTCCAGATTGCTTTCAAAAAATCTTTTCAGTTTCGATAATTCTTTGTTCAAGTATTTCTTTTTTAGTTTATCACAACCATGAGGCCTTTTGGTTTCTATTTTGTATATGGCATTATAATATATTAGTTTAGCGATAATATTTGGTTTGAGTTTTTTAAAGAAGTCTATCTCGTCTTCAATGCTAGCAAATCCTTCTTTTAAGACATGTAGTTTGAGTTTTGCAATTTCGTTTACTATAAATTCAATAAGTGACTCGGATAATAATAAAGGATTATCCAATTCAAAAGTGAGGTATGCAACATGCTGATCAATTTTTTGAATTAATTCATTATAATAAATATTCATAGTGTATCTTTCAATATTATTATGATTTAAATGACAATTTAAAACGCTAATTAAGTTTTAGACTTTTTGAGCATTAAATCATCTGGTTTTTCAAGTCTCCCACCTCGGCTTATCCATAAAGGCTAAAGTAAATGGATTTGACTTTAATTTGCTTTGTTTTGAGGTTCATTTTTGCTTTGCTGTAAGGACGCCTACTTGTAAATGATACCTACTGACCAAACAGTATTCATTAAGTCTTATGACTACTATTCGATTTTCTAATAAATCTTTCCAAAGTTGGGTTAACCTTTGGAAAATTATTCATGCGGAAATGCAAATTTTGTCATGTGCTAAAGCTTAAGGGCCAGACATAAATTTTCTTCTAACCAAAAATTACTGCTATGAAAGGTCAATTCAAGAACATAATTGTTGGAATTAAAAACAAAGAAGACAAAGTTTCAGCGACCACAGCCAATATGATCAATGAAGCCTCTGAAATGATCAGTTTTCTGCAAGAGTTGCTGATATCAGTTAAAAAGGATATTTTAGATGAAAGCTTCGACAGCAGTGCTGATGAAATTAATTTTTTCAAAAACATTAAGCCACATATACTTGGCAAACTGATTTATTATAACAAAATATACCGGATTGAAACAGCTTGTCCCGTGAGCAATGGTAAAATATACCGAACTTATTTTTTGAATCATTTACGTGAGCTGAAAGAAGAATATTGCCAGCATGTATGCAATTCCGACTTCTATAGATATTACCGTACTGGAAGAACCGACCGTGATGAAACATATTTCCAGTTGGGAAAAATTAACTATCTCGACGGCCTAAATAGTCTGGTCTTTGAGATAGACCCGCATTTTTCAACTTATTATGATTACAAGGTTGCCCGCATTTTAGCCAATGATCTGCTTTATATATATCTTCTTACCAAAATTAACGTTGAACAAAACCAGGATTTGAATCTGAAAAATTCAGAATCAAACAGGGATATTTTCTGGACGGATAGTAAAAATGCACTTGTAGAATTAATTTACGCCCTTTATGCTTCCGGAGCAATTTCTCACGGGAAGATTGGAATCAGAAAGATATGCCTGATCTTCCAGATACTATTCCGTATTCCACTGAACGATATTCATCACGCTTTCCATCGTATGAAAGAACGTACTGGATCCCGCACAGCATTTTTAGACCAACTCAAAGCTTCATTGGAGGATTACATGGATAAGAATTTATAAAACCATTGATAATTTTTTTGAGCAGTGTTTACCAACACTGCTTTTTTTTGCTCCTTGCCAAGTACTGCCCATTGGCAAAATCCTACTTCTATTAAGTCTTTTTTTGCTGCAATAAAGTAAATATCTGTTTTACAGCGAATTATCCTATTTGCTAAAATATTCAAAAAACTGCTTTTTCAATTGGTGGTACTTGGCGGACAATCTCTGCCATCATGCTCAATTTTGTACAGATAAAGATTAAAAGACTTGTGCGATGAATATAATAACAATTGAAGAAGAGGCTTGGAAGAAGTTGAGCAGCCGCATCAGTGCCATCAGTGAATACATAAAAAAAATGGAGGACACCAGCTATGACGACTTTTGGCTCAACAACCATGAGGTATGCCAATACCTCCACATCAGTGAAAAAACGCTTTGGCGAATGCGAAACAATGACGACTTGGCTTACTCCAAAATCTATGGACAATATTTCTATACCATAGGAGCCATTAAGGATATGCTGAATGCTAATGCGGTACAGACCAGTGATGAGTACGTGAAAGAGCTGATGGAAAAAGGCAAAAGCTATATAGAAAAAGGCAGAAGGCTAAAGTCCGATAAAAATTAGGTATGAACTCCGTAAAAGTATATCCGTATGAACATTGATCGAATGGAATTTATAGCGTGGATGGAGCGCATTATGGACCGCCTTGATATTCTTGGCGACCATATAGATGATTTGCAAAAGAAGCGTAACAGCATTGATGGTGAAGAATTATTGGACAACCAGGATTTGCTCCAAATGCTGAAAATAAGTAACCGATCCTTACAACGGTATCGTTCTATCGGCAAGCTACCTTACTATACTATCAGCGGCAAGCTGTACTATAAACTATCTGATGTTCACCAGTTCATAAGAGAGAGTTTTATTGCGCCCCTTCCCAAAACGAACGCCAACAATTGACAAATGCTGCCTTTGAACGCCAACTAAGGCAAAACGATGAATGCTTCTTTTACATTCGGCTTTGAATTATAAAATCTTCAGATTATGAGTGAACAAACTTTAGATAAACAGGAAACTCCCGACCAATTATCAGAAATATTATTGGTGCTTGATAAAGACAAAAAGAAAATTCAGGCAGTAAAAAGTATCGACGAAAACGGGAAAATGGAAACGGTTGATCCTACGAGGAAGAACCAGAACCAGTTTATGCGTGTGGATAAGGGTGGTGATTTCTTCTCCAATTTCTTTTCCAACTTTTTCAGCCAGTTGAAGAACCCTACCAATTTCTCCTTTTTCAAAGTACCCACACCATTAGCAATTGATACTGCAAATCAAATGCAGAAGCAGGTAAATACTCCAACTCCCGAAGGTGAGCAACTGATGAAAAAGCATGAAGTGAAAGCAGAACCACAACAGGATCAAAAACAAGTAAATCAAAATAATATGGAAACAACACAAACAAAGCCGGAAACCAGCGAATACCGCTACAAGCCGGAACAGATTGATTGGGAAACAATGAACAATCTTGGATTGAACAAAGAGAAACTCGAAAAACTGAACCTCCTTGATCCTTTACTGAAAGGCTATAAAACCAATGAACTTGTACCTGTGAGCCTTAATCTGGGAACTGCTGTTACGCGAATGGATGCCCGACTATCCCTGCAAGCCAACGATGACGGACAGGTAGTAGTTGCCATTCACGGTATCCGCAAAGAGCCTAACCTGAACTTCGAGTTTTTTGGACACAAGTTCAACCAGGAAGACAAGAACAACCTGCTCCAAACGGGCAACATGGGCCGTGTGGTAGATCTGACCAATCCAAAGACCGGTGAAACCATGCCGTCTATTATCAGCGTTGACAGACTTACCAACGAGCTGGTTGCACTACGTACCGACAGGATTAAAATTCCCGATGATATCAAAGGCGTAAAACTGGACGATGTACAAAAACAAACCTTGATAGAGGGAAAACCGCTTCGTTTGGAAGGTATGGTTTCAAAAAAGGGAACTGAGTTTGAGGCAACGGTACAGTTCAATGCAGATAAGCGTTACGTCGAGTTCCTTTTTGACAGAGGTAATTCTAATCAGCAAACGCAAAGCAACGGACAAAATAACCAGCAAAACCAGTCGCAAGAAGCTCCGAGAACATTCAGGGGAAAAGAACTGGACAATGACCAGTACAATAAATTCAAGGATGGTCAGACAGTTTATTTAAGCGGATTGGTAGATAAGAAAGGAAAAGAGTATAACGGCTATATCACGCTTAATAAGGAAACCAATAAAACAGACTTTTCATTTCAAAATCCAAACAAGCTCAAAGAGCAGGCAAAACCTACTGAAGCCCATAAAACGCAAACAGCGGTTAACTCAGAGGGCAAAACCAATGAGGCGACCAAGAATATCAAAGAGCCTTTAAAATCAGGACAAAAAAATCCCGATAGCAAAAAACAGCAGGAACAACAGGAGAAACCTCAAGCACCTGCCAAATCAAAAGGCAGAAAAATGTAATCATTAAAATAGTATGAATTATGAAAGTAGTGATTGCAGAAAAACCAAGCGTAGCAAGGGAAATAGCCAGTTTGTTGGGGGCTTCAGAGAAAAAGGATGGCTACCTGACAGGTAATGGCTATTTTGTTACGTGGGCATTCGGTCATTTAGTAGCATTGGGAATGCCCGAAGATTACGGGGTTGCGGGATTTGATAAAGCATCATTGCCAATACTCCCCAACCCCTTTTTACTGACCGTCAGGAAAGTAAAAAAAGACAAGGGCTACACCGCAGATACAGGAGCGCTAAAGCAACTGAAAGTTATTGAGCAGGTCTTTAACCGTTCGGATAGTATCATCGTGGCTACCGATGCCGGACGTGAGGGCGAACTGATCTTCCGTTACATTTATGAATACCTCAAATGTAAAAAGCCTTTTGAACGACTTTGGATCAGCTCGCTTACCGAAAAGGCAATCAAGCAAGGGTTTGATAATCTGAAACCCGGAAATGAATTTACCGGATTGTATCAGGCTGCACAAGGCAGAAGCCGTGCCGACTGGCTTGTGGGCATCAATGCTACACAGGCGTTGAGTATTGCCGCAGGAAATGGCATCTATTCGCTCGGAAGAGTGCAAACGCCTACACTGGCTTTGATATGCAGGCGTTATCTGGAAAACAAGAATTTCGCGGTACAGAAATACTGGCAGATAGAGTTGTTGCACAACAAAGAGTTCATCGACTTTAAAAGCCTTTCTAAAACCAAATGGAACGACCAAAAGGTGGCCGATGATACGCTGAAAGCCATTCAGCGAAGCGGAATGGCTACGGTTACATCCGTAGAAACAAAAAGCGTTACGGAACAACCACCTTTGCTGTTCGATCTTACCGGACTGCAAAAAGAAGCGAACAAAAAGCTAAACCTGTCTGCCGAAGAAACGTTGAACATTGCCCAAAGCCTGTACGAGAAGAAATTTATCACTTATCCCCGAACCGGAAGCAAGTATATACCCGAAGATGTATGGGCGGAAATTCCCAATCTCGTAAGAGCGTTGCAATACAGGAAAACCTGCAAGCAAGCCCTAACGAAAATGAAATGGGGACGTTTCAATAAACGCATTGTGAACGACCTCCGGGTTACGGATCATCACGGTCTGCTTATCACCGACAAAATTCCTTCAGCACTTCCAGCCAAGGAAAACGCGGTTTATGATATGATTGCGTTTCGATTACTGGAGGCCATCTCACAAGCCTGTATCAAGGAGGTAACGGATGTTGCTTTACAGACATTGCATTATGACTTTGCCCTGAAAGGCTGCAAGATTTTGGAACCAGGCTGGCGCTCCATCAAAGGCAGTTTCTCCGAAGATGATGCCGAACCCGTACAGGAGTTACCCGAACTGAAAAAGGGCGATGAACTCAAAATAAAAGAAGCCTCCGTTCTTGAAAAGAAAACCAAACCGCCACTGCTCTATACCGAAGCAGGACTTTTATCAGCAATGGAAACTGCCGGAAGGGAAATCGAAAATAACGACGAACGGAAAGCACTTCAAAACATCGGCATAGGCACTCCCGCTACAAGAGCTGCGATTATCGAAACGCTGTTTACCCGAAACTATATCCAACGGGAAAAGAAATCTTTAATTCCCACTGAAAAAGGATTGCAGGTATATGGATTGGTGAAAGACAGAAAAATTTCTGATGTGGCAATGACTGCCGAATGGGAACTCGCATTGCAGAAAATCGAAAACAACGAAGCTGATGCCGGAGCCTTTCAAAAGGAAATGGAAAGCTATGCAGTATCTATTACCACTGAACTGCTACAAACTTCCATTGCCCAAACCAACCTGCCAAAGCTTGCTTGTCCGAAATGTAAAAACCAACAATTGGTTATCAAGGATAAAATCGTGAAGTGCCCTGATGAGGCTTGCGATTGGGTACAGTTTCGTAATGTATGTGGCGTACAAATCAGTATAGCTGATATAGAAAGCCTGGTCAACAAAGGAAAAACAGCCCTTATTAAGGGGATGAAAAGCAAAGCCGCGAAGAAATTCGATGCCTATATCGTACTGGATGATAAAGCAAAAAGCTCCTTTGAATTTGAGAAAAATAAAAGCTATAAAAAATAATGGATAATAAAGCTGTCGTTAGTCCCAAAGAAATCAGAAACCTGATATATACCATCCGTGGCAAGCAAGTGATGATGGATAGCGAGCTCGCTTCCTTATATCAGGTGGAAACAAAACACCTCAACAAAGCCGTAAAAAGAAATATTGAAAGATTTCCTGTTTCTTTTTGCTTTCAACTGACCGAAGAGGAAGTTGAAAACTTGAGGTTCCAATTTGGAACCTCAAGTTTGAACTACGGCGGAAGACGTTATCTGCCGTACGTTTTTACTGAACAAGGGGTTGCAATGGCTTCTGCCATACTCCGTTCAGATATAGCGGTTAAAGCCAGTGTAGAAATTATGGAAGCCTTTGTAGCAATGCGAAGAATGCTTGTCAGCAATGCCTCACTATTTAATCGCCTGGACAAAATAGAACTAAAACAATTGAAAGCCGACCAGAAATTTGAAGAAATTTTTAAGGCGATGGAAAGCGATAAGATCCACAGTGAAAGAGGGGTTTTCTATGATGGGCAGATATTTGATGCCTATACCTTTGTTTCCGATATTATACGAAATGCACGACGATCAATTATCCTCATTGATAATTATGTGGATGATACGGTACTGACCCTGCTTGGGAAACGCGGACAGTCTGTGACTGCAACTATTTATACCAAAAGCATCAGCAGCCAATTACAGCTTGATCTGCAACGCTACAACAGCCAATATCCCTCTATTGATATCCACACATTCACCCAGGCACATGACCGTTTTCTCATCATTGACGGAACGGAATTGTATCATATCGGCGCATCATTGAAAGATCTGGGCAAGAAATGGTTTGCTTTTTCGAGAATGGATATTGAGGTTGGTAGGATGCTTCAATTTTTAAACGGTTTATAAATTCCTTTATTTATTATTCTCTTGTGGATTCTCTAAGGGATGGAAAGCCGTAACTCTACCATCTTCTAAAACATGCAAAGAATAATGATTGCCATTAAAATACAGTGATTTATCTCCGTAGATTCTGAAATCTTTTCCTTGGGATAGTCTATCGTTTATTTGTGGTAAGAGGTTCTCAATTGCAATTTTCAGAATACGCCTAATGTCTTTATAAGAATACTGAAATTTAGTTTTATTCTCAAAGTGGCCCTCTATGGATAATTCATCACAATGGCGTAAATATATATGAAGAAAACTCTCGTAGTCCCAGTAAATAGGTTTTACAACATTATGATACGCTAAAGTTTCATTGTCAAACTCGATCCTGGAAATTTCAAGAGCTTTATAAATTTCAGGGTATTCTTCTTGAAACTTTTCTAATGTTTTATTGGTTGAACGCTTAATTTCTTTCACGATAGCTTCAGACCGCACAGCTTTCCGTTCTTTTAAGAAGTCATTGAACTCTAATATTTCTTCAGCAGAAATATCTTTGGCGTATAATTTGGCTTCCAATTCAAAAAAACGTGATAAATAGGTTTTCTTTCCATCTTCCGCAAACCCCTTATTCTTTATAATATCGAAATTTACTGATTCAGGTTCTAGGTAAAACGATAATCCGCAAAACTTGGCCCATTCATCATCAGTTAACGGATATCCACTTTTAATCTTTTGTCCTAACAGCCAGTGATTTGAACGGTTGACATCAAATCCGGTGGGATCCATTTTTACCTCAATTGTATTTGGTATTTCTTTTTTACCGACTTGCCCAAAGGCTTTTTGGGTGGGAAAATTAGTGGCTAAAACCTCGTAAATATCACCGCTAATAAATCCTTCATTTTTAAGATACTCCTGTTGCTCCTTAGATAAGTTTTCATCTGTGGATTCAAATTTTACAAGCGCATTTGTTCTGGGTACATTCTCGGATTTAATGGCTTGTTCCAGAGATTCACGCTCTGCCTTTCCATACAGTATTGTGCCAGAAATATTACGACCATATTTCTGTGCAGATTCACTGAATTTATGAAACTCGATACTAATGAATTTTCTTTCGTATTGACCGTACATAGCATAAATTTCCTCAACAGAAAACTGAAACCGTTCCCTTTTCTGATCCTCAATTTCCTGTTTGAATTTTTCCAATTCGCCGCGGTATATCGAAATGGCATATTCCAGTTGAGCGATTTTTTCCTTATCCTCAGCCGGTGTAGCAGCTAACGCTTTTTCATATACATTCAACTGTTCCTCGACTATATCACTAAGTAGATATAGACCTGGATCATTTATCTTATGGTTTATTCCATACATATTTCTGCAATTTATTTGGTTATGGCTAAGCTTATTTGACCTAATGCTAAATACAAAAATAGACTTTAATTACGCATAGTAACTATGCGATATGTCAAACACTGCCTTTCAACGCCAAACCATTCCACTTCAATAAAGGCTTTTGCGACCTGCTCTAAATTTATGGTTCAGGCAAAAATTCTAAATAAAATTAAATATGGATACACAACAAAAAGACCTTTCGTATTTCAGACTACGACTGCAAGAATTACTGAATACCAGCTTCCCAGAAAAAGCACACGACCAAAAATTTATTGAACAACGTTCCTTGTGGGCTGCCAATGCTTATGAAGGTGCTTTTATGGCAGGAAACACTATTGAGCAATGCAGCGAAATAGCGAATTATATCCTGTTTGAAAACTTGCATTTCTCCAAATTCGACACCGTTTTTCAGGTAGTGTGCAATGAGTTTGATACCATAATGGCAGATGAGGAACTGCGACCATTTACCCATAAAATGTTTCCTGTTTGTGAGGCTGTTTTCTCTAGCTATGAACTAACCGATGACTTCGCATACGGTTATGAGTTTGACCTGCTCTATACCGAACTGACGGGAACGATAGCAATCTGGATAGAGGAAAATGGCCTTCAGTAAACGCCAACATCTCCAACGAAACATTGATGCCCTACGGATTGCTTTTAAACTTGAAAAGGAGAAACGGGAAGCCTCCGTGGGCGAAAGACTGCTAATGATGCAATACAGCGGATTTGGCGGTCTTAAATTCGTGTTGAACCCCATAACAAGCGAAATAGACATCAACCACTGGAGAAAGACCGAACATGAGCTTTTCCCACTTACAAAAGAACTCCACCAGCTACTGAAAGAGAATGCTGCCGATGAAAAGCAATACCGTAGCTATGTGGATAGCATGCGGAGTTCCGTTCTTACTGCCTTTTACACCCCACCTTTGGTAATAGATGCAGTTGCCAGAACACTCAAAGAAAAAGGTATTAATGTTCAGCGTTTCCTCGAACCCTCAGCTGGTATTGGTTCATTCATACACTCATTTGCCGATAAAGATGTACCACAGGTTACTGCTTATGAAAAGGACCTGCTTACCGGAAAGATTTTAAAGCACCTCTACCCAGAAAACAATATCCGCATCAGCGGTTTTGAGGAAATACCCGAAAAGGAACAAAAAACCTATGATGTTGTAGCCAGTAATATCCCTTTTGGCGATACGTCGGTTTTCGACCTTTCCTACTCCAGAAGTAAGGACACGGCAAAAATACAGGCTGCCCGAAGCATACACAATTACTTCTTCATGAAAGGGACCGACATGCTCCGTGAGGGTGGTGTGTTGGCATTTATTACCTCGCAAGGCATTCTCAACAGCCCGAAGAACGAGCCCATACGCAGGGCATTGATGCAGGATAATAATCTTGTTTCGGTTGTTCGGCTTCCAAACAATCTGTTTACCGATTATGCCGATACGGGGGTAGGAAGCGATCTGATCATTCTACAAAAGAATACCGCTAAGCAAAGCTTTACCGAAGCGGAAGGACTGTTTTGCCAAAGCAGGCTTACGGAGTTCAATACACCGGACAATGCCTTCTTCCAGGACAATAACCGCATTGTGCATACAGAGCGAAAATTAGATACCGATCCGTACGGACAACCGGCATTTATCTATACGCACAAGGACGGTGTGGAAGGCATTGCCAAAGATCTGAAACAAATGCTTTCAGAAGATTTTTCCAATCGCCTGGATGTGGGATTGTACAAAGGAGAACGGAATGATGAGCCTGTGATACAAATTCCGGTTGAACCAAAAGTTACGTCTCCGGTTATTGAACCAGTAATCATTCAGTCCGAAATAAACCCTTTATCCGTTCCGGTAATCAACGGGGAAAATCCAAAGGAATTAAAGCAATTGAGCATTTTCGACCTGTTTGAAAATGTGGATGAGCCTGTAGCGGTTCTTGCCCCGCCTAAAAGAGCAATACAAACTAAAAGGCAAAGCTTAAATAAAAGTAGAGGTGCAATTGTTCGCCAGCCCGACCTGTTCAGTAGTGCAATGCAGCAACCTTATACGCCTCCCATTACCAATAAAACTACTAACGGAAGCACATTAACTAGTGATAAAAAACAAGAAGTAATCGGCGACCTGTTTTCGGGTTTGGGAGGAAACGGCCAGGCTGAAATAGCTCCCGTAAGCAATACTATCCCCGAACCAGCTATTTACTCCAAAAAAGTACAGTCTTTTCACCGTAGCGATTGCCTTGCGATAGATAATGGCTGGGTGGGCTATCTCAAAGATTTTGACAGTGATAAGGGACAGGCAATGTTTCATCCCTTACAGTTGCCTCCGTTGCAAAAGGCAAGAGCCGAAGCCTATATTTCTGTACGTGACAACTATCTCGACCTTTACCGGAAAGAAGCGCAGCTACAAACCGAACACAAAGAAGAAAGAGAAAACCTCAATATGCTGTATAATGCCTTTGTAAAAAGGTATGGCAACCTGAACGGTGCGGATAATATCAAGCTCATCAAAACAGACAGCGGCGGAAAGGAAATTCCCTATCTGGAACGTGTTGTGGGAGGTGTAGTACATAAAGCGGATATATTCCACCGCCCTGTAAGTTTCTCTATTGCAACATTAGCTACCGATAATCCGGATGAAGCATTGGCAGCTTCACTGAACAAATATGGCAAGGTCAACCTGAGCTATATGTCTGAAATCAGCAGTATGGCTTCTGATGAATTGAAGAGTTCACTTCATGGACGGATTTTCTATAATCCGCTGGAAAAGGAATATGAAATAGCAGAACGTTGGATTGCCGGCAACGTAGTGGAGAAGGCCAAAGAAGTAAACACCTATCTCAAAAGCAATCCGAATGATGCTGAAGCCAAAGAAAGTCTTGCCGCCCTGGATGAGGCCCGGCCAAGACGTATTGAATTTGAAGAACTGGACTTTAACCTCGGTGAACGCTGGATACCCTCCGGCATTTATGCCCGCTTTGCTTCGCATATTTTCTATACGGATGTACGTGTTCATTATTCTGAAAACTCTGATGACTTTTCGCTGAAATGCGACCAAAAAAATGTGCATATCTGGGATAAATATGCTGTCAAGTCCGAAAGCCGGACGTTCGACGGTATTGCCCTGCTCAAACACGCACTCGTTAACACCACACCTGATATTACCAAGAAAATCAAGGTTGATGATAGGGAGGTCAAGGTACGCGATATGGAAGCCGTACAAATGGCGAACACCAAGATTGATGAAATCCGCACTGCCTTTATCGACTGGCTTCATGCTCAGAATGATGAATTTAAAAAACGGCTGACCGACCAGTACAACGACACTTTCAACTGTTTTGTACGGCCTCAATACGAAGGCGGCCATCAGGAATTTCCGGGACTGGATAGAAAAGGTTTGAAGATCGAAGACCTGTATTCCAGCCAAAAAGACACCGTTTGGATGATAAAGCTGAATAACGGGGCCATCTGCGACCACGAGGTCGGAGCCGGAAAAACACTGGTGATGTGTACGGCAGCACAGGAAATGAAACGTCTTGGCTTAGCCCACAAGCCAATGATTATCGGTTTGAAAAGTAACGTCCACGAAATTGCCGAAGCCTATCGCACCGCCTATCCACACGCCAAGATCCTTTACCCAGGAAAAGAGGATTTTACCCCTAAGAAACGCCTGCGCATTTTCGGGGATATTAAAAACAACGATTGGGATTGTATCATACTCACACATGACCAGTTCGGTATGATCCCTCAATCCCCCGAAATGCAGAAGGAAATCCTGCAAGTTGAACTGGACAGTGTAGAAAGAAACCTCGATGCGCTGCAGGCGCAAGGCAACGACGTTACAAGGGCAATGCTCAAAGGGGCAATTATTCAGAAAGAGAACCTGGAAGTAAGGCTTAAAACACTGGAGCATGATATTGAAAACCGAAAGGATGATGTAGTGGACTTTAAGATGATGGGCATTGACCATTTGTTTGTTGACGAAAGCCACCAATTCAAAAACCTGATGTTCAATACCCGCCATGACCGTGTTGCCGGATTGGGTAATATGGCGGGAAGCCTAAAGGCGATGAACCTGCTCTTTGCTATACGAACCATCCAGGATCGGATACAAAGCGATATGGGAGCTACTTTTCTTTCTGGAACAACCATCAGCAATTCACTTACCGAACTGTACCTGTTGTTCAAATACCTGCGCCCAAGGGCATTGGAGAAACAAGGTATCAACTGCTTTGATGCCTGGGCAGCTATCTATGCAAGGAAGACCACCGATTATGAATTTTCGGTAGCAAACAATATCGTGTCAAAAGAACGTTTCCGCTACTTTATAAAAGTGCCTGAGCTGGCACAGTTCTATTCGGAGATTACAGACTACCGTACCGCCAGGGATATTGGTATTGATCGCCCTGAGAAAAAGGAGGTTCTCTATAATATACCACCCACGCCGGATCAGGCAGTATTCATCCAAAAACTAATGGAGTTTGCCAAATCGGGTGATGCAACCTTGCTGGGACGACCGCCACTTACAGATCGGGAAGAAAAGGCTAAGATGCTAATCGCAACGGACTATGCCCGTAAGATGTCATTGGATATGCGAATGGTAAGCGGCAGGTATGATGACCATCCTGATAATAAGGCTTCACATTGTGCGGCAAATATTGCCAAATATTACAACCAATATAACGCACAGAGAGGAACCCAGTTTGTATTCTCAGATCTCGGCACATACAAGCCGGGTGAATGGAATGTTTACTCCGAAATCAAACGTAAGCTGGTAGAAGACCACGGCATCCCCTCAAACGAAGTCCGTTTTATACAGGAAGCAAAAAATGATAAGCAACGTAAGGAACTTATCAACGGCATGAACGAAGGAAAAATACGTGTGCTGTTCGGTTCTACCAGTATGTTAGGAACGGGTGTAAATGCACAGAAAAGAGCCGTTGCCGTTCACCATTTAGATACACCGTGGCGACCAAGCGACCTTGCCCAGCGAGATGGCCGGGCCGTCCGTAAGGGTAATGAAATTGCGAAGTTCTTTGCCGATAATAAAGTGGATGTGATCATCTATGCCGTAGAAAAATCATTGGACAGTTATAAGTTCAACCTGCTTTACAACAAACAGCTTTTTATTGACCAGCTGAAGAACAATAACCTCGGAAAACGCACCATTGATGAAGGAAGTATGGACGAGAAATCGGGAATGAACTTCTCTGAATACGTAGCCATCCTTTCGGGTAACACCGACCTGTTGGATAAAGCCAAAATTGAAAAGCAGATTGCCGGATTGGAAAGTGAAAAGCAGGCATTCAATCGTTCTAAATACAGTTCCAAATATAAGTTGGAAGATACTACAGCAATGCTGGAGGGTGCTCAATCCCGTCTGCAACGTATGAGCCTTGATTGGGGAAACTTACAACAACGTTTGCAAAAGCTTTCCGACGGAACTATTGCAAACCCTGTACAGCTTGACGGCTTATCAGCGAATGCCGAAGGAAAACAGATTGGCACTAAACTCAATGAGATTGCAGACAAAGCCCGCACCGGGAGCCAGTATGAGGAGATTGGCAGTTTGTACGGTTTTACCTTATTGGTCAAAACAGAAATGTCTGAAAAAGAAGGCGTGGATATAAGAGTAAACCGCTTCTTGGCACAGGGCGAAGGCAATATCAAATACACATACAATAACGGCTTAGTAGCTAAAGATCACGAAACGGCAGCTGTTAACTTTTTGAAAGCCCTGGAAAAACTGCCGGGTTATATTGACCAGGAACAAAAGAAAATTACCGAACTGCAAAAAGACCTGCCTGTTCTTCAGGAAGTGGTGAACGGTACATGGACAAAGGAAGGAAGATTGAGCGAGCTAAAAACTGAACTGGCTGCCGTTGACAGGAAGATACAATTGTCTATAACCCCCGAGCTTAGAGAAGAGCAAACCGAGCAGGTCGAAAAAAAGATCGCTCCTTCCAATAACGCCACACCAATAACGCCGGTAAAAGGTATTCATTTACCCAGAAGCGTATTGTAATTTTTTTCTATGATTGTGATAAAAGAAAAGAAGCTGGCAAATTGTAGCCAGCTTTTTTTTAAGCCTATTTAACTATCCCTGCTGTACCAAATGCTGTAAATCCGGATCATCCTTAATGCGCTCCAGCTCACTTTTAATAATATGGACAATATCCAACTTGATTTGTTTGTAATTGGCTTCTATTTCCTGTTTCATCCGGTCTTCGCCTTTTTCATCTACAAAAGATAAAATCTCCGGTATATTTTGATAAGCTTTGGTTTCGGCTGCTACCTTATCGTTATCCACTACAATTTCTGCGTGGAAGATTTTCTGCTCGATACGTTCGTCAAAATTGTCGGATACAGCACCAACAAACATGCCCTGTGTTAACGTGGAAATTTTGGAAGCTGGGATTAAGCTATCTAGTTGCGTGGATATGGAAGTAGATTTATCGTTACGGTTGATGGTAAGGCTTTGGCGTTTCTGCAACACCTTACCAAAGCGTTCGGAAAGGTTTTTGGCAGTTTCGCCAACTACTTGCCCACTGAAAATATTGCCTACCGTATTTTGTATTACTTTACTCTCTTTATCGCCATAATCACGTATTAACTGCGAGTAATCCTGGAAGCCCAAACATACTGCAACCTTATTGCTTCTGGCGGTTGCGATCAAATTATCAAGCCCCCTAAAATATATTGTGGGCAGCTCATCTATAATGACTGAACTCTTTAGTTGTCCTTTTTTATTGATGAGTTTTACAATCCTTGAATTGTATAACCCTAATGCTGCGGAATAGATATTTTGACGGTCGGGATTATTACCTACGCATAAAATCTTTGGTTCTTTGGGATTGTTGATGTCCAACGAAAAGTCATCGCCCGTCATTACCCAATAGAGCTGAGGAGAAATCATTCTTGATAGGGGAATTTTTGCGGAGGCTATTTGTCCCTGCAATTGATCTTGCGCTCCCCCTTGCCAGGCATCCATAAACGGTGAAAGATAATTCTCCAGCTCAGAATAAGAGGTCAATATTGTGAATACATCAGCATATTTTTTGTTCAGCAATTCAATAGCATGAGGAAACGTACAGTACTTACCGTTCTCGTAAATTTTGAGGAACCAGATGATAGCTGCTAAGAGAATGATTGGAGATTCTACAAAGAAATCGCCTTGTTTCTGAATCCAGCTTCTGTTAAGGTTCAGCATGATGGTATAGGCCGATTCATAGGCATCGGATATATCCGTCATAAAATCGGGGTTGATGGGATTGCATCGGTGGCTCCTACGTGGATCGTCGAAGTTGATAACATAGAACTTGGGCTTTACTTTGTACTTGTCCGTATGCTTCAACAAGTGATTATAGGCAATGGTAGAAAGATCGTCGAACTTGAAATCATAGATATACATCGAAAAACCTTTTTCAATGTGCTGTTTGATATAGTTGTTTACGACAGCATAGCTCTTGCCTGATCCAGGTGTACCCAACACAATCGTTGCCCTGAAGGGGTTAACGATATTGATCCAGCCGTTATGTTCTTTCTTGTTGTACCAGAATTTGGTGGGCAGGTTTACGGAATACTCATTTTCCATTAACGTGGTTTCCTGCATAAAGCTTTCGTTCTCGTTATTGAACACATCTTCCATCAGGTTGGTGCGGAGCAAACGACTGATCCATACACCGGCCATCATCAGGGCTACGTAACCTAATGAGGTCGTCAATATGTATAAAGAAGTGGCTAATCCAACAGAAAGTTTCAGTAAGAATGCGTTTAGAAAGAAAAGCACAAAACCGATAACCAGTGCTATGTTGATTTTTGTCCAGGTAATTTTTTCGTTCTTAACGCCCTTGGTGCCGAGGCAGCTTAGCGCCAACAGAACCAAGGCAAAAATCTTGGTATAGATAGTGTATGAAAACAGTCCAGCCGTACGATTGAAATTCCCTAATATCTTGTTGATTACCTCCAATGTCCAGCCACGATCTAAAAAGAACCCGTAGCAGAACCAGTAAAAGTGCATCAGTACCAAAAGGATACTTACTGCACGCATAAATGCCATAATCTTGGCCAGTCCTCTTAAATCGTCTTCTCCTTGCATTTTTAAATATTTAATGTTCGGGCGTGAATTTAAAAGCGGTAAAGACTGCCTTTGGAAAAGTGGCAGTCGATGGCGTTGAGTGGCGGTATTTGGCTATCGGTTACTTCTGACCTCTTTTGCGTTGCCTCTTCTTCTTCATCTTATTGGCAAAATCCTGTTCTTCGTAATCTTCTCCCTGAGCTTCGGGCAGCAGTCCACCTAATGCTTCAATTAAACCGTCTTCATGTTTTTCAGTAGTATTCAGGAAGTCGAACAAATGATGTGGTTCTTCCGCAGGTAAATACTCCGTATTGTTTGACTGTGATAGTTTGGGTTGTGGCTGGGTAGGTTCTTTGATGTCGGGCTTGATATTATTGTTCCAATAGTCATTAAAGGTATTGGCAGAAAGGTCCTTGCTTAAACGTGAACCGTTCCAGACCGTTTTAGAATTGTGGTCAATAAACGTCATTCCGTAAATACGCCCTGTATCATTTCTACGCACCACTACGTTAATACCCTGTTCGCCTAACTGTTTTTTAAAAGCCTGTTCATCACTTGTTGATTTCAGGGCAATGGTAACGGCAGCTTTAATGGTTGGCACTGTCGGGAGGTCTTTTAAAGCCTCTTTGCATTTCGCAAAATGCAATTCCAGAGCAGATAGCCCTGCACTCTTTCCGAATAAGGAAGCCTTGAACGGATGCCCGGCTCTTTCGCCTTTTTCATTTAACGGAATGTACAGTAACCCTTGCCGCATTTTCCCCTGTAATTCGCCCTCCACTTTTTCGGTGGTAACATTGAACAGGGAAAGCAAAGCATTGTATTCTCCCAAAGTTTGGTATTGATAATACTTCGGCAGGTGGCGGACTGCTGAAGCTATCTGACTTTTCACATCGCCTGCCTGATAATTTACCGGACGGAAAATCTTGTCGTTTTGCTTTTGCTCATTATCTGTTGCGGGTATCAAACCGTGTTTTCTTTCAAGTTCACGGCACACATTCATAGACCGCATTTTCTCGAACTTGTCCGAAATCTTTTTGCCCTCTTCGTCCACGCAAACCGACACAATATGGATATGGCTGCGGTCAATATCGGTATGCTTGAAGACTATAAAAGGCTGTTCGCCATAGCCCATTTCCCGCATATACTGTTCTGCCATTTCCCTGAATTTATCATCGCTCACCTTATCATTCGGATCGGGATTGAGCGAAATATGTAACGTATGTTTTTCGGTATTGCGGTTGGCTATCAGGTAAGGAGCAAAAGATTGGGCTAATTGTGCCACGGAATAATGACCGCTTGCGGTTTCAATCATCTTATTGGCAAACAAAATCTGTCCGTTTTCATGCTCCACTTTAAGTTGATTATAGGCTAATGCTCCGTATAAATTTCCACTTCTACCGATTTTTGCTATCATTTCAAACCCTATTTTTTCAGATACTTTGTTTCAAATTCTTCGGTTAGCTGTACAATCTTTTGGCATAATACCGCCATTTCAGCCGTCTGTTTTTCCAATTTGTATAGAAAAGCTGCTGCCTTTTTCTCGGAAAAGTGGCGGTACAACAGCTTTACAACCTGGTTATAGTTCACTCCAACTGAACGGAACTGGCTGTGAAAAGAGGTTAACCGCATATAAAAATCAACCGTCCCCTTATCTATTTTAACCGATTTCATCTCCTTACCAAACAGCAGGGATATAATAAATTTTGCCTTATTGCTCGATCCCGATGTTTCAAAAAGCGATAATAGTTTGGCATTTTCTTCGTCTGTCAAACGAAAAACGTGGCGGTGGACGCTCGGATCGCTCTTAGGTGTTCGTCCGCCCTTATTCTGTTTTTTGTTGCTGTCATCAGTCATCACAAATCCATTTATAATCCACACAAAAACCCTGACTTCGGAAGGTATTTTCAGCCCCCTGCAAAGGGCAAGTTGTTTTGAGGCACGAACTCGGTTTCGAGTGCCTAAAAACACAACTTGCCGTGTTCTGATGAACACAAAAATCCGCCCTGCGGGACGGATTAAATGTAATAGGGAAAAACGGCTCGATGCCGTTCCCGTTACCCTCCGATCTGTCAAAAGTCTTGTGCATAAATCCGTTAATAAAAATCATTTTACAAAGTAAAGCCCTGCCCGTAAGAGTATTGCAATGCAATACCCGGACAAACGCTGCCTTTGAACGCCAAACACTGCCACGGTAATAGATGCACCTATATATCTACATTTCTTTGTGCCTACAAACAGATAGATATAGGGGCATAGATAGGTATGCAGGTAACAATATAAGTACGCAATCAGCTATGTAAAAAAGTACCTATTGAGATATGTGATTGTGTAGTTAGGTACTGATATATTCAAGTACATACATCAACAGGTCTGTTGGTACTAACATACTTGCCTGCATACAGCTATAAGCATGTATGCAGGTAAATAGCTTGGTGCATCATTACCTGCCTAACTATCAAAGTACGTACAGAGGGACAAGCCTATATAGAGCAGTACACAGATAGGTAACTGCGGATATACGGACATAGGTAAATGGATATATAAATAATTAAAAATAGCAGCAATATGAATTCAAAACACAAAACAGTATTTATCGCCTTTTCATCTCAAAAAGGCGGTGTAGGCAAAAGCACTTTTACAACGCTTGTTGCAAGTACGATGCACTATCGATTGGGTTACAACGTAGCCGTATTTGATGCGGATTTTCCACAGCACAGTCTTATGAAAATGAAGACGAGGGACTTAGCAATGGTAATGGAAAACGAGGCTTTGAAAAAGCTGGCTTACAAACAATTTACCACCATCAACAAAAAAGCCTATCCTATTATGCAGTACAAAGCGGATAGCGTATTGGAAGCGGCTCACGAATTTGTAAACACTTCTTCCGTTCCGGTTGATGTGGTATTTTTTGACCTGCCCGGAACTGTGAATACGCCCGGCATTCTGAAAGCATTGGCAGGAATGCACCACATTTTTACGCCCATCACGGCAGACCGTGTGGTAATGGAAAGTACGCTCATCTTCACACAGCTTTTGCAGGACGTGATTATGAAAAAAGGGGAAACGTCCATAGAAACCATTAACCTGTTTTGGAACCAAGTGGATGGCAGGGAAAGCACACCTCTATATGGTGTGTATAACCAGCTTATTGCACAATTAGGGTTAAGCCTGATGGAAAGCCAAATCAAGAATAGCACCCGCTTCCGCAAAGAAAGCGAAACGGACAGCAAAACCGTTTTCCGTTCTACTATAATGCCACCTGATGAACGTTTGATGAAAGCCAGTCAGTTAGACCTGTTCATAGACGAATTTTTAAAAATCATTCAATTATAGCCCTATGGAGAAAGATAATAAAAAGAAAGTCACGCCTGATATTAACGAGGAACTAATGATGAACCTGATGGTGGACGGCGTGAAAAAAGAGGGTTTGCAGCTTCCACCTGAACCGCCTTCTGAAGAACCCGAAATAGAAGAGATTAAGCCTAAACAACTGGCACAGGAAAAACCTGCTGTTAAAGAAAAGAGCAGAACCAAAAGGGCAAATGAAGCAGACTACGAAAATATCTTTTTCAAAAAACCTGACACCAATGCCCGTGACGGGAAAACGGTTTATATCCGCCCGGATTTTCACGAAAAGATGTCACGCATTGTACAGGTTATAGGCGAAGACAAGATAACCATATACGGCTATTTGGATAATTTGTTGGATTACCATTTTCAGGAATTTGGCGAGCAGATTACCAAGAGTTTCAATGATAAATACAAACCCATTTTATAAGCTATGGAAACATTAATTGTGATATGCCTGCTCATAGTCATTGCCCTGCTGGTGCAGGACAAGATTGTCATTAAAAAAAGTTCGGAGCATAAGCAAATGCAGGAAAAAGTTAATCCTAACCTGCCCGATATTATGGGTCAGCCCAAGCCTGTAAGAAGACTATTAGTGCCAAACGCTGCCAATGAAAGCCAAATAGAGGAACAAGAGATAAACCCTGATAATTTAGACATTGAATACGACGAAAATGAAAACGTAGGTATTCAAATTCCGCAGGAAGAGCTGGACGAAATTTTCAGTAATATGCCTGATTTCGAAGAAGAGGAAGAAGAATGGAACAGGTACGGAATATCCGGTGGCGATGACAGTCTTGCCCAAGGGGTTACCTATGACGAACTAAGCTCCGTAGGGGCATTGCTCCAAAAAGAAAATTTGGAACAATCTCAAAAGGAAACAGCGGTTGCGATAGTTCAAAAATTGCAGGGAACTGAATTATTCAGCCTGCTGGAAAATTCCGTTGAGGGTGCTTCCCGAAAAATTGCCGAGCTTTTGGATAGTACTCTCTCATCTGAAACAGAAGCTGGCTCTTCCACCATGCGGAAAAGTGATTTTGGTGATTTTGACATTGGGGAGTTTGTGTGAGCAAACTCCCTTTTTTAATCTTCTCAATCTTACGACACTAAGCATCTAATTTTATAAATCTCCCCTATATACTTTGTTAATGTTATTAATAACATTAAATTCGCATAGAATGCGTATTAAATAGCGTGAAATGAAAATCAATCGACTGAAAAGTATATTAGTTGAGCAATCAAAAACAAGTAAATGGTTGGCAAAAGAATTGGGCAAAAGTGAAAGTACAGTATCTCGATGGTGTACTAATGAAATCCAGCCGTCTGTCGAAACATTAGCTCAAATAGCATTGCTTTTACAGGTGGATATTAAAGAGTTATTGAACTCCACCAAGCTAAATTAATTATTATCTCAAACAGATCTTTGAGGTATAATGCATTATGCGAATTTTAAAAGCAAATCTTTTGTAAAAGATTAAAAATGAAAGAAGAACAAGACATATATAATTTACCAAAGGGTTGGATATGGGTATCTCTAAGTGATATCGTAGTTAATTCAAAAGCAGATATCGTTGATGGTCCATTTGGTTCAAACTTAAAATCGTCTGATTATCAAGATAAAGGTATTCCTGTATTTAAAATTCAGAATATAAAAGCTGGACACTTTTTGGATAAAAATATACAATATGTTACCAGTGCAAAAAGTATCGAACTGGAAAGGCATTCTTTTAAAGAAGGTGATATTATTATTACGAAGTTAGGTGAGCCATTAGGATTAGCTTGTAAAGTACCCGCGAAATATCCTTTTGGGATTATTGTTGCCGATTTAATAAGATTGAGGCCAAGTAAAATCATCGATACAGATTACTTATTGTACCTAATCAATAGCGAGATTGTTCAGAATCAATTGAAGAATATAACGAAAGGAACTACCAGATCCAGAGTTAATTTGACCCAAGTTAGAAGTATCAAAATACCACTTACTGGCATGGGCGAACAAAAAGCAATCGTCTCGCAAATAAAATCCTTGTTCAGTAGACTTGATGAAGCTGAATCAATGCTAAACAAAGCAAGTGGACAATTAAAAATTTATAAGCAAAGCATATCAAAAAAAGCATTTGAAGGAAGGTTAACGGAGCATTGGCGGATGGAAACTAATCCAGAACCTGCAAAAAGAATTCTCGATGATATTGATGTAGAACGTCAAACAAAATTTGAGGTAGATTTAAGTGATTGGAAATCAGCAATTATAGACTGGGAAAAAGATTCAAAACAAAAAATACGTCCTTCTAGACCCAGTAAACCAATTGTGCCCGATAAGACCTCAGAAGAACATACATCTAAAATGTGGGCTATACCAAGTGGATGGGAATGGACTCAATTAGGCTTCATTACTTTTGTTACAAAGTTAGCAGGCTTTGAGTATACTAAATATGTAAAATATACCGAAAAGGGTGATCTTCCGGTAATAAAAGCAGAAAACGTTGGTGCAAAGGGATTTAAAAAGACAAAATATTCAAAGGTAGTAGCCGAATCTGTTTCGCATTTAAAAAGATCACAACTGTATGGTGGAGAACTAATAATTGTATTTGTAGGTGCTGGTACAGGAAATGTTGGAACTATTCCTCAAAATAATATTTTCTTCCTTGGACCCAACATTGGGATGGCTAGGCCATATGGCAATATAGATAGCAAATTTCTTGAATATTTTTATCAGTCTCCTCGCGGAAAAGAGCTGTTATTAGTTAGCGCAAAAGCAGTTGCTCAGCCCTCGTTATCTATGGGTAATATCCGTCAAACACCTTTTGCTATTCCGTCCAAACAAGAACAGTTAGCCATTGTACAGATGCTTGATTATCAATTTACTTTGGTTGAAAATTTAGAAAAATCAATCACAACTACTTTAGATAATATTATTATACTGAGGCACTCACTATTGAAAAGAGCATTTGAAGGAAGGATTGTTAATTACAACTCGAATGAATCTGTTTTGGATCTGCTAAAAATTCTAGATAAAGAAAGAATTGAACATTTAAAGATTCAAAAGCAAATACCTCGTGCAAAAACAAAACAAACAACACAAATGAAAGAAAAGAAATCTTTACTAGAAATATTGAAAGAATCAAAATCACCAATAACAGTTCAAGAACTTTGGGAGAATTCTTCGACTGAAGGTGATGTTGAAAGATTCTATAGTGAACTAAAAGAAATAGCTGATCAAATTGTGGAAATAAAATCAGAAACTGAATCCCTTTTATCTTTTAAAAATGAAAATTAATCAAGTTCATATTAAGGGGAGCTTCAAAAACCTTGAAAACTTTCATTTTGATTTTGGAGAAAAATCAATGGAAACGGTTCTGTTAGGTGCGAATGCTACTGGAAAATCAAATTTCATGGAAGCTATTGTAATTATTTTCCGGGATTTGGATTTAGAGAGGGCTCCCTTACTTTACAAACAAAGTCAACCTTTTGAATATAATATTAAATATACATGTAGAGAAAGGACAATTGAAGTGGACTTTTCGGTGACAGATGGATATACTTTTTTTATTGATGGAGAAAAATTGAAATCAAAGACACTTTTTTTTAAAAACAAAGATAAATATCTTCCAAGCCATGTTTTCGTTTACTACTCTGGCCTAAGTGAACGATTAAAATCTTTATATGCTGATCATAAGCTTTTGCAATTTAAAAAGATGATGAATTCAGAATCGAAATATGAAGACTTTAATGAAATGCCTCGCATTTTTTTGGTTGAGCCAATACATGCAAGTTTTGCCTTGATAGCTTTTTATCTTTTTGATGAAAGAGAGAAGGAAACCATAGATTTTTTACGTAATGAGCTGGATATTGTTGATTTTGGATCTGCCCTTTTTATGTTGAAACAACCGAATTGGTCAAAATCTAGAAAGGATTTAGATCGCTTTTGGAATGCCGATGGCCTTGTCCGAAGATTTATCGAAGATCTATGGAATTTCTCGATAGCGCCAATGTTCTACAAAGAAATTGTGAGAGGCTCCTTGAACAAAAGAGAAACCTTAAATAGACTTTTTCTTTTTCTAAAGGACAAAGAGGCCATTAGAGTATTTGTAGACATGAAGTATAAAAATAAGATAACTTTATTTAATGCTCTTTGCAGTTTGCATTACTCCGAATTAGTAGAGGATCAAGATGTTAGAATAAAGGTTCTTAAAGAACATGTACCCGGAGAACTCGCTATGGGTGAATTAAGTGAAGGGGAAAAGCAATTAATTACAGTTCTAGGACTTCTAAAATTCACAAAAGATGATGAAGCGCTTATTCTATTAGATGAGCCAGATACACATTTAAATCCATTATGGAAATGGAAATATCTTGAGTTTTTAGAAAATGTCGTGAGTAAATCTGCCAAAACTCAAATCGTTTTTTGTACGCATGACCCGTTAGTAATCGGCGGTATGGAAAAAGAACAAGTAAGAGTATTTAAAAGAGATGGGAATTATAACACTGAGGTAACAGAACCAGATATTAGTCCGAAAGGCTTGGGTGTGGCAGGGATATTAACCAGTCCTTTATTTGGCCTCCCAACTATATTGGATAAGAAGACTCAAGAAAAATTAAATCGTAAAAGATATTTGCAAGGCCGTTTAATGAGAGAGAAATTAAATGAAGTTGAATATGATGAGTATCAAAAATTAAAAGCCGAGTTAGAAGATTATGGTTTTTATGAAGAGGTTGAAGACAAGTCCTTCAAAGCTTATTTAGCTGAGATGTCAAAATTAGAAATCTTTGGCAAAACTGAATTAACAGAAACAGAAAAGCAGTTATTAGCCGAACAAAGCACTAAGGCCGCAGAACGTGTTTTAAAATTAATTCAAAAAGATGAATTAACATGAGAGTAATAAATTTATCTGATTTAAGAAATAAATTCGAGAGTCTTGATGGAAACCATCCTGGCAGCTTTGATGATTGGGTTCAACGCGCCGAACAATGTTTAAATGATATTCGTATAATGACCAAAAAGCAAAGAAGTGCCTATTGGTCTAGAAATAATATTTGGAGAGAGCTGTACCCTGCATTATCAGAATTATCTGGTCATAAATGCTGGTATTCTGAAGCTCCTGAAAGTTCTAGTGAATGGGAGATTGAACACTTCCGACCTAAAGCTGAATCTAAATCTGAAGATGGAGCTGTAATTCTTGAAGATGGTTATTGGTGGCTTTCATATAGTTGGACTAATTTTCGTTTCGCAGGTTCATTGGTTAACAAACTTAGAAAAGATAGATTTGATGCAGAAAATGAGGTTTATGGTAAAGGAAATTTCTTTCCACTAGATGGTGATGGCTTGGCTCAAACGGGAGATGAAGAATGCGATTGCGAAAGGCCTCTCCTTATTGATCCGGTAAAACCAAGAGATGTAACTTTAATATCGTTTGATCAAAATGGAGATCCTTATCCCACATATAATGAAGAAGATAATCCCTTGTATAATAAAAAAGCTACACTTTCTATAAAATTTTATGGTTTGGATCATACACCGCTACGTAGAGGAAGAAGTAAGATTTGGTCAAATTGTGAAATAGCAGTAAAAAAAGCACATAACTATATTAAAAACAATATTAATGATCCTGTAAGAAGAGATGAGAAAATAGACGAGTGTTTTCTTCTTCTTCACAACTATTCGAAATACACAGAACCATATTCAATGATTGTAAGAAACTTTGTGAAAGAAAAAATTAAAGATGACGAATATAGTTGGCTTAAAGATGTAGAACGAGTATTAGTATAATAAATTAAGAAAAAATGGCATCAACAAACATATTAGTAGCAAAAATCTGGTCATTTTGCGATACACTTCGTGATGACGGATTAGGTTATGGCGATTATCTGGAGCAGCTTACTTATTTGCTATTCCTCAAAATGGCGGATGAAAATAAAAGTCAATATCAAATTCCGGATGGTTGTGATTGGCAAGAATTAAAAGCTTCTAATCAAATAATAGAGACATACGAATCGATATTAAAAAAACTTTCCAATTCAGGCGGGATGCTTAGTAAAATATTCGCTGGAGCATTAAACAAAATACACGATTCCGTTAAGCTTAAAAGATTAATCAGTTTAATTGACGAAGAAGACTGGACGTCACAGGAAATAGACGTAAAAGGGGAAATTTACGAATCCTTATTACAAAAAAATGCAGAAAATAGCGGAGCCGGTCAATATTTTACACCTCGATCGGTAATTAACGCAATGGTTGAATGCATACAACCTAAACCAACGGAAAAAGTTGCAGATCCATCCTGTGGCACAGGTGGTTTCTTTTTGGGTGTTCTAAATCACTTAAAAAAAACTAAACTAACGAAAACACAACAAGAGTTTTTGAAATTCCATACATTCAAAGGTTGGGAAATCGAGAAAGCTACTGCTCGTCTATGTTTGATGAATCTCTTTCTTCATGGTGTAGGTGATTTAAAGGAAACTCCTGAAATAGAAGTTACGGATAGTTTAAAAAGGGCGATTGGAGAGGTATCCGAATCAGAAAAAGTTGACATAGTACTTGCAAACCCTCCGTTTGGAATAAGTAGTAGTGATGTACCAACTACGGATAAAAAACAAGCAGAAAAAGATGGTTACTTCTTAAGAAAAGATTTTTGGATAACCACAAGCAACAAACAACTTTCTTTTTTACAACATATAGTGACGATGTTGAAAGAACAAGGAAGAGCAGCTGTTGTCTTACCTGATAACGTATTATTTGAAGGAGGGGCAGGTGAAATAATCCGAAAAAAGCTCCTTGAATACACAAATTTACATACCATCCTGAGATTGCCTACCGGGATTTTTTATGCTCAAGGCGTAAAATCAAATGTCCTTTTCTTTCAAAAAAAGTCTAAATCAGATACTCCTGCAACCAAGGATGTTTGGATTTACGATTATCGAACAAACATTAGGCATACCCCCAAAAAGAATCCATTAAAACAAGAACATTTAAATGATTTTATAGAATGTTATAAAGCCGCTAATATCCCAGGAAGAATAGAAACCTGGAATGATGAAAATGAAACCGGTCGTTGGCGTAAATATTCATATGATGAAATTATCGAAAGGGATAAAACAAATCTTGATATATTTTGGCTTAAAGGTGATAATGTGGTTGACTTAGATAATCTACCCGATCCTGAAGTGCTAATTGATGACATTATTGAAAACATCGAAAGTGCTTTAGCAAATTTTAGAACGATTAGAGAATATTAGAACTTAATTTAAGTTTAATAAATCACAGTAAAAAAGAGGCTGTTTCTATTTTTAGAAACAGCCTCTTTTCGTTTTCACCGCCACTCAAAGCCAAACAATACCTCTGACTGCCACTTTGTTAGACCGCCTCACTTTCCATAACACCTTTGTCCCGAAAGCCTGCAAAGTGCGGGAAAACAGTAACAAATTAATGTGTTTCAATTATGGAAAAACAGAGAAAAAAAGTTTTGCTGGCAGCAATGGCAATGCTGTCAGGAATTGGTGCGTTCGCACAGGGAAACGGTTCGGCAGGTATCAACGAGGCTACCCAAATGGTAACAAGCTATTTCGACCCCGCAACCCAACTAATCTACGCCATCGGTGCGGTGGTTGGGCTCATCGGAGGCGTTAAGGTGTACAACAAATTCAGTTCAGGCGACCCCGACACATCGAAAACTGCGGCGAGCTGGTTCGGTGCGTGTATCTTCTTAATCGTGGCGGCTACCATCCTGCGTTCATTCTTCCTTTAATCCTTTGCTTTATGAACAGTTATAACATAAACAAAGGCATTGGAAGGACAGTAGAATTTAAAGGGTTGAAAGCACAATATCTGTTCATTTTCGCAGGTGGGCTGCTCGGTACGCTAATCCTCGTGATGATACTGTATATGGCAGGCGTAAACTCCTACATCTGCCTGTTCCTCGGAGCAGGCGGAGCTTCGCTCATTGTGTGGCAGACCTTTTCACTGAATAGGAAATATGGCGAACACGGATTGATGAAGATAGCTGCCAATAAACGGCATCCACGTTACATCATCTGTCGCAAGCCTGTACACCGCTATTTAAAATTCACTTCTAAACAGAATGCCGTATGAGAAATGTAGCAAAGACCACCACATTGGAAAGCAAGTTTCCTTTGCTGGCAGTAGAAAACAACTGCATTCTTTCCAAAGATGCAGACATTACCGCCTGTTTTGAAGTGCGTTTACCGGAACTATTTACGGTAGCTTCTGCGGAATATGAGGCCATTCATTCCGCCTGGCACAAAGCTATCAAGACTTTGCCGGATTTTACGATCATCCACAAACAGGATTGGTATATCAAAGAAAGTTACGCTCCTGATTTGGCAAAGGAAGACCAAAGTTTTTTAGCTAAGTCCTACCAACGCCATTTCAACGAGCGACCGTTCTTAAATCACTATTGCTACCTTTTCCTAACCAAGACTACTAAGGAAAGAATGCGTATGCAAAGCAACTTCAGCTCGCTTTGCAAAGGTTCATTGATACCAAAGGAAATCAGGAACAAGGAAACGATAAATCGCTTTATGGAAGCGGTAGCACAATTTGAGCGTATCGTAAACGATAGCGGTTTCATAACCCTGCAACGCCTTACCGAAGATGACATCATCGGAACAGAAGAAAAGCAGGGATTACTGGAACAGTACCTAACACTATCGAGGGATGCCGGAGCACCGATGCAGGACATCGCTCTCGGAACGGAAGAAGTCCGTATCGGGAACAAAAGGTTGAGCCTGCACACTTTGTCCGATACAGACGATTTACCCGGAACGGTATCGGCTGATACCCGTTTTGAAAAACTATCCACTGACCGAAGCGACTGCCGTTTGTCGTTCGCCGCACCTGTGGGTTTGCTGTTAAGCTGCAATCACATTTACAATCAGTATTTGTTTTTGGATAACAGCGAAGACAACCTGCAAAAGTTTGAAAAGTCCGCAAGGAATATGCACTCACTGGCAAGGTACAGCCGCGCCAACCAAATCAACAAAGAGTGGATAGAAAAGTATCTGAACGAAGCCCACAGCTTCGGGCTATCCTCCATCCGTGCGCACTTCAACATTATGGCGTGGTCGGAAGATCCAGCAGAACTGAAACAGCTTAAGAACGATTGCGGTAGTGCGTTGGCACTGATGGAATGCAAACCACGCCACAACACTACGGATGTAGCCACATTGTATTGGGCAGGAATGCCTGGCAATGCAGGCGATTTTCCGAGTGAGGAAAGTTTTTACACTTTTATTGAACCTGCTTTGTGTTTATTCACAGAAGAAACCAATTACCACAATTCGCCATCACCATTTGGCATCAAGATGGCCGACCGTTTGACCGGAAAGCCTATCCATTTAGATATTTCGGATTTACCGATGAAGCGTGGAATTATTACGAACAGGAACAAGTTCATACTTGGTCCATCGGGAAGTGGTAAATCGTTCTTCACAAACCATATGGTACGGCAGTATTACGAGCAGGGAGCTCACGTATTGCTTGTAGATACAGGTAATTCGTATCAAGGACTATGTGAACTCATAAAAGGAAAAACCAAAAGCGAAGACGGTGTTTACTTTACTTATACGGAAGACAACCCAATTGCCTTTAATCCATTTTATACTGATGATGGTGTGTTTGACATTGAAAAGAGAGAAAGTGTCAAGACTTTGATACTGACACTCTGGAAACGTGATGATGAACCGCCAACCCGTTCGGAAGAGGTTGCCCTTTCCAATGCCGTAAGCGGATATATCGAACGCATTAAAGCGGACGATGTTTATCCATCTTTCAACGGCTTCTATGAATATGTGAAGGGCGATTACCGCAAGGTACTCGAAGAAAAACAGGTAAGGGAAAAAGACTTTGACATCGCCAATTTCCTGAATGTTCTCGAACCCTACTACAAGGGTGGCGAATATGATTACCTGTTGAACTCCGATAAGCAATTAGACCTGCTTTCCAAACGCTTTATCGTGTTTGAAATTGATGCAATTAAAGACCATAAAATCCTCTTTCCCATAGTCACAATTATCATTATGGAGGTCTTCATTAACAAGATGCGGAGGCTCAAAGGTATCCGCAAACTCATCCTGATTGAAGAAGCGTGGAAAGCGATAGCGAAAGAGGGAATGGCAGAATACATTAAGTATTTGTTTAAGACCGTCCGCAAATTTTTCGGAGAAGCGATTGTCGTAACGCAAGAGGTCGATGATATTATCCAGTCACCCATTGTGAAAGAAAGTATCATCAACAATTCCGATTGTAAAATCCTATTAGACCAACGCAAGTATATGAACAAATTCGATGATATACAGGCGATGCTAGGGCTTACGGATAAAGAGAAAGGGCAAGTACTTTCTATCAATATGAACAACGATGCAAGCCGTCTGTACAAAGAGGTTTGGATTGGCTTAGGTGGTACGCACTCGGCAGTCTATGCCACCGAAGTTAGTTTGGAGGAATACCTCGCATATACGACTGAAGAAACCGAAAAAATGGAAGTAATGCAACTTGCTTCTGAATTGGACGGTAACGTTGAACTCGCCATAAAGCATATCGCAATGCAAAGGCGGGACAAAGCAATCAATAGTAATTAAAATTTTAAAATTTAAGAACAATGAAAAAAGTATTGTATCTGGTGTGTACGGCACTAATGCTCGCCGTTGCACCATCAGCGAAAGCACAATGGGTAGTAACCGACCCTACAAATCTGGCATCGGGTATTCTAAACAGTGCGAATGAAATTGTACAGACTTCCTCCACAGTATCCAATGTAATTAAAAATTTTAAGGAAGTGGAAAAGGTGTATAAACAAGGCAAGGAGTACTACGATAAGCTACAGGCCATAAACAACCTTGTGAAAGATGCCCGTAGGGTACAACAAACCGTACTGCTCGTTGGAGATGTTTCGGAAATGTATGTTACCAATTTCGGGAAGATGATGAATGACCCCAATTTTTCGCCACAGGAATTAGTCGCCATAGGTAATGGTTACTCGGCATTGCTCAATGAGAGTACAGAACTGCTGAAAGAATTGAAGCAGATTATAACTGCTTCCAGCCTTTCCCTGAACGACAAAGAACGTATGGATATTATTGACCGTGTGTACAAAGAGGTTAAGGACTACCACAGCCTTGTTCGCTACTACACCAATAAGAATATTTCTGTCAGCTACCTAAGAGCGAAAAAGAAAAACGATGCCAAAAGAGTGCTTGAACTCTACGGAACTGCTAACCAAAAATACTGGTAAACTATGGAATGGGATAATCTTCACGAACTCCTGCGTTCGCTTTACGACGATATGATGCCGCTTGCCGGAGATATGGCGGCAGTGGCTAAAGGTTTGGCGGGATTGGGTGCATTGTTCTATGTAGCATTAAAAGTTTGGCAGGCTTTAAGCCGTGCCGAACCTATTGATATGTTCCCGTTGCTTCGCCCGTTCGCCTTGGGGCTTTGCATTATGTTCTTTCCGACCATCGTTTTGGGAACAATCAATGCGGTATTGAGCCCTGTAGTGACCGGAACCCACCAAATGCTCGAAGACCAGGTACTTGACCTGAACAAGCTCCAACAGCAGAAAGACCAATTGGAATACGAGGCAATGGTACGAAATCCTGAAACCGCCTATATGGTATCTGACGAAGAGTTCGATAAGAAGCTGGACGAATTGGGCTGGTCGCCATCGGACGTTGGTACAATGGCGGGTATGTATATGGAGAGGCAAGCCTACAAGATAGAAAAAGCCATAAAGGATTGGTTTCGCAATTTGCTGGAAATACTTTTTCAGGCGGCGGCTTTGGTTATTGATACCATACGAACCTTTTTTCTAATCGTCTTGTCCATACTCGGGCCAATAGCCTTTGCGATAAGCGTGTGGGACGGTTTTCAATCCACGCTCACGCAATGGCTCACGAGGTATGTCAGCGTATATCTATGGCTTCCTGTTTCAGATTTATTCAGCTCAATGCTGGCAAGGATACAATCCCTCATATTGGAAAGGGATATAGCAATGTTGGCTGACCCGACCTACATACCTGATACCAGCAATACGGTATATATAATTTTTATGATTATCGGCATTATCGGATACTTCACAATACCGACAGTAACAGGCTGGGTAATCCAAGCCGGAGGTGCAGGAAACTTTACCCGTAACGTAAATCAAGCTGCAATGAAAACCGGAAACATTGCCGGAGCAGGTGCAGGTTCCACAGTTGGAAACATCGGCGGCAAACTGATGAATAAATAAACAATTAATCATTCAAAAAATGGAATTTAAAACGCTAAGAAATATAGAAAACAGCTTTCGGCAGATACGTTTGTATGCCATTGTGTTTGCCGTTCTCTGCATTGGCGTGGTAGGATATGCCGTATGGCATTCCTACCGCTTTGCAGAAGAACAACGCCAAAAAATCTATGTATTGGATAACGGCAAATCTTTGATGCTTGCCTTATCGCAAGATGCCAGCATCAATCGACCTGTGGAAGCAAGGGAACACGTCAGACGGTTTCACGAGCTTTTCTTTACCCTTGCTCCCGACAAGAATGCTATCGAAAGCAATATGAGCAGGGCATTCAACCTTGCCGACAAAAGTGCTTTTGATTATTACAAAGACTTGTCCGAAAAGGGTTATTACAGCAGGATCATTTCGGGAAACGTACAACAACGCATTGAGGTTGATAGTGTGGTGTGCAATTTCGACACCTATCCTTATGCGGTGCGTACCTACGCCAAACAGTTCATCATCCGTTCGAGCAATGTGACCAGGCGTAATCTGATTACCTCCTGCTATCTCGTAAACTCCGTTCGTTCCGATAACAATCCGCAGGGCTTCAATATTGAAAAATTTGCAGTGATTGAAAACAGGGATATAGAAGTCATCGAACGCTAAAAAACAATTTTATGGAAGCATTATCAGATTTAAACACGTTCGCAAAAATCCTTACCGACAAAGGATATAACGGCTATTTCCATACGCAGGGTGCGTATGCCGGAAAGTTGAAAGAAAGCATCGGGGAATACCTCGAAAACTGTCAAAAAGGTGCAGACAGTTTGCCTAAGCAGGACTTACTACTGACGGGCTACCTACAATGGTCGGGCGATGACAAGCCAAGTGTAGAATGCAGTATGTGGGTAAAGTACCTGAATGGCAAGTTCTCACTTAGCCGTATGGAAGTAGCGAAGAAAGATGGCTTTGGGCAATTACTCAAAAAATCGGAACTGACAAACCTGTCTGTAATATCCGCACCCAAAGCGTTAGAGGCAGTCGCTTTGGTCAATGATGAAGCGAAGCAAAAGGCGGTTAAAAGCCCTAAACGTTTCAAGCTATAACAATAGAAATAGTGAGGCTATGAAAAAATTAAGAGCAAATATGGACAGGTACTTTGACAAACTGGACGAACGTTGGCGGGCATTGCCCCTACAGAAACAGCACCGATATACGCTGTACTTCTTTGTGGGTTACCTGATGCTTACCGCAGGTGTCATTGGCAAAGTATGGTACGATACCTCAAAGTCCGATAACCATATGGTCATTGAGCATATAGAAAATCCTGTCCTCAAAAAAAGTGAAAGCCCTGCAAGATTGCAGGACACATTATCAACAATTCTAAAAAATCAGATTTATGAAAGAAAATGAGAACAAAAAATCGGTTGTTCGGGTGACAGAAGGTGTCCCGAACGAAACCACTGATGTACTGCAAGATGGTACACGTAATAAAACCGAAAAACTCAAAAAGCCACTCATATTTGTTTTGATGGGCGTTGTATTTCTCGGTTGTATGTATCTGATATTTAAACCGTCTTCCGATAAAAAGGAAATTGAAAATATCGGATTGAACGATGCAGTACCAGAGGCTACCGGAGCCGGAATGCCTGCCGACAAAGGCAAGGCGTATGAGCAGGAAATGCTCGAACGCAAAGAGCAGGAAAAACGCAGTGCTTTAACTACGCTTTCTGACTATTGGAATACCGAAGACAAAGAAGAATCGATTGATGAACAACTTCCTGAAGAAGGTCAAAGCAACAGTTATGGAGGTAGCAGAAGTTCGGGAAGAAACGGTAATCCTACATTGAACAGTTACCGCAATGCACAAAACACGTTAGGTTCATTTTATCAGGACAACAATTCGGAAACAACAGAACTCCGTAGGCAAATGGAAGAGATGAAAGAAAAGCTGGCTGACAAAGATGTACCTAAATCTGTAACCGTTGATGACCAGCTTGCTCTGATGGAGAAATCATACCAGATGGCGGCAAAGTATCTGCCAACGAATACAAATTCAGCGGAAGTTGCACCCGTTAAGGAGGCAAGTACGGCTACCACTGGTTCAACTCAAAAAGAACATTTTGTGGCTTTCACGCCGACAAGAAAGAACACCGTATCTGCGTTGTACCGTGAGCCTACCGATAGTGCTTTTTTAGCCAATTGGAGCGAAACAAGAAACCGAGGGTTTTATACGGCAGGTTCTACCGAGCAAGCGGTACAACCGAAAAATAGTATCAAAGCAAGTGTACACGAAACACAGACGATTATTGGCGAAACAGGTGTACGCTTGCGTTTATTAGAGCCAGCCAAAACACCTAACCGTACCATTCCGCAGGGGACGATTGTAACCGCTAATGCAAAGTTTCAGGGCGGGCGTTTGCAGCTAAAAATTATTTCCATAGAACTGGAGGGAAGCATTATTCCGGTGGATATAACCATTTATGATTTGGACGGACAGCAAGGTCTGTATGTTCCATACTCCCCGGAGATGAATGCCCTTACCGAAATGGCTGGTAATATGAGCCAGACTTCGGGAACAAGCATAATGCTTACGCAGTCTGCCGGACAGCAGGTAGCCGCAGACCTTAGCCGTGGTGCAGTACAGGGTATTTCGGGCTATTTCGCCAAAAAAATAAAAACGTCGAAGGTCTCACTCAAAGCGGGACATCAGGTCTTCCTTGTTTCCAAACAATAATATTGAACTCAAATAAATAGAACAATGAAAAATCATTTAAAAACCTTTTGGGCAATTGCCCTTATACTAGGCTTTGCCTTACAATCTTACGCACAGGACAGTGTGAGAACCAAACTTGCATTGGGCAAGATAGAACCGTATAAAATGGAAGTTACCTACGATAAAACTTCGCATCTGATTTTCCCTACCGCCATTCGTTATGTGGATTTGGGGAGTGAATACCTTATTGCCGGAAAAGCAGAAGATGCGGAAAACGTATTGCGTGTAAAAGCATCGGTAAGGGATTTTGAACCCGAAACCAATTTTTCAGTCATTACCAATGACGGGCGTTTTTATAGCTTCAATGTCTATTACAGTTCCTATCCGGAGGCAATGAGCTATGACCTGCTCACGATGCAAAAGGCAGTAGATAAAGCCAACGGTAACGATGTTCTTTTTGAAGAATTGGGCAACAATTCGCCGTCATTGGCTGGTTTGCTTTTAGAAACCATTTACAAAAAGGACAAGCGTATTGTAAAACATATTGGGGCTAAGAGTTTCGGTATTCAATTTATCCTCAAAGGTATTTACATACATAAAGACAAATACTATTTCCATACGGAATTGAGAAACCGTACCAATGTACCCTTCCAGATTGATTTTATCAATTTCAAAGTGGTAGATAAAAAAGTAGCCAAACGCACTGTGGTTCAGGAACGCCCGATGATACCACTTCGTGCTTATAAACCACTTACTGAAATTTCAGGACAAACCACCGAACAGGACGTGTTCCTGTTAGACCAGTTTACCATTGCTGATGACAAGGTACTGTTGATTGAAATTTTCGAGAAAAACGGAGGCAGGCATCAAACGCTTCAGGTTGAAAATTCGGATTTGATAAAAGCCCGATTGATTAACGATATGCACCTGAAATTTTAATAACCCTTTAAAATAATAGTAATAAAATGAAAAAGTATATATATACCGTGATACTCATATTGATAGGAATCACGACAAGCCAGGCACAACGGATGTTGCCTAAGCAAAAAGGATTGGAAGTAAATGTTGGTGCACTGTCTGATGATAAAATAGGTAATGATTATTACATCAATATCGGAATGACCGTAAACGGGAAAAATGGGAACTACCAGCTTTGGGCTTTGGAATATACACATCAATATCACGACTACAAAGACCTTCGCATTCCGCAGGAAACCTATACTGCCGAAGGCGGTTACAGCTTCTTTTTGTTGGGTGATGCCAGTAAGAACATTACGTTAAATGCCGCAATAACAGGTGTAGTTGGTTATGAAAGTATTAACCGTGGCGAAGCAATGTTGTATGACGGAGCAAGGATAGTGAGCGACGATAATTTCATCTATGGAGCTGGTGGACGACTCACATTTGAAACGTACTTGTCAGACCATTTTGTATTAGTCCTGCACGGACGTACAAAAGTCATTTGGGGTACGGACTTGAAGCAATTCCGTCCATCCGCAGGTATAGGATTAAGGTTTAATTTTTAAAACGTAAAAAGATGATAGCAATATTCAATAAATTCAGGATGGGATTACTGCCGATATATGTCTTGCTGGCAATCCTCACAGCTTCGGTAACTCTGGTATCTTGTAGCAAAGACGATGAACTCGAAGTACAGAACGATTTTCCATTCGAGGTAAACGTGATGCCAGTACCCAAAGATGTAGCCAACGGGCAAACGGTAGAAATACGCATTACCATACAGCGTACGGGTAATTACAGCAACACGCAGTATTTTCTCCGCTACTTTCAATTTGACGGACAGGGAACGCTGCGGTATTATGACGAAGCGCCGTACCTGCCGAATGATTTGTATTCATTACCAACTGAACAATTTAGGTTGTATTACACTTCAACATCTGCCGTATCACAATCTTTTGATGTTTGGATTTCAGACAGCTTCGGGAATGAAAAGCAAATAAGTTTCAGTTTAACAGTAATGATTAGTATAGTAGCAAAAAGAAGTCCTGCCGCAAAAGCAGGATTTCTTTTTTTGGAGTGATTGAAGCTAAATTTTTGTAAATTTAAAAGGTGAATTTAAAGTGTTTTTGTTATGATCGCATCATTGATAATAGGCATCATATTTTTGGTTGCAGGCTTGGGACTTCGCTACTGGATTAACCGGCGAAAGTTTTACAGGCGTGGTCCTATGGGAGCAGAAGGATTTTCATCTTATGAAAGTTCGGTTATCATTAAACTGCTTGAAAAATTTGGAAAGTGGGTAGCTTATGCACTGATTATTTTTGGGCTGTTATCGCTTTGGGGTTATTCTCGTGAAAAAAAAGATAAAGAAAAACAAAATGTGGAGATACAAAAACCAAAATAACTAATTTTAAAATAGAATAATTATTGAATGACAAAATCCTTTGATGACATAACCCTGCGAAATATATCTGATATAATTTCAAATATGCTGACCCATACCAAAATTACAGAACATTTATCTGGTGCTGGTATTTCTCAATCTCAATACGGTACAAACAAAACAGATAGACTGTTTTATGCGTTAAAAGAAAGACAAGTACAAGACAGGTGCGGAAATAATATATTGGCATTTGTTGTCAGGTTATTAAACCCAAAAAGATATAATTCAGAAGATGAATTTGAAAAAGATAGAACGACTATCAATGAGAAATTCCTTTATGAAGGGATAGAAATTGATAAAACTGGGCAAGCCCGACAAGTTGATAGGGCTAAAACCATTTCAGAAGCTAAAAGCAGGTCACTTAAAATCAAAGAAAAAGTACACGGTATTGGAATTAATTCAGAAATTTTGCCTTATTGTGAAGCTGAATGGTTAAAGGAAAATTATTTTCATGCTATACTTGAAATTACGAAAAGTGTAGCAGAAAGGCTTAGGCAAAAAAGCGGCTATACTTCAGACGGAGCAGATTTAGTTGATGATTGTTTTGCGTTGGGAAAAGACAGAAGACCTATGCTTGCTTTTAACACTCTGAATAATCAAAGCGAGGAAAGTGAACATAAGGGCTTTGGAAACTTCTGTAAAGGTTTTTTTTCTATGTACAGAAATCCAAAAGCACACAATCCAAAAATATTGGAAGATACCCAACTTTCACAAATGACAGAAGTTTTAGTTGTAGCAACAATAATCCATAATAAACTCGATAACACTTATAGGACAGGACTTAAGTAACCAAAAGGCAGATAGTCCAAAGGTAGTTCGATTTCTGCTAAACCTACAAATCAGTACATATAAAAGATGTAAGCTTTAGCGGTAAATAAATTTCGTCTGGGCTATGTTTTATGTAATCTTCCTTATAATCGTCCCACATAAACCCTGGTCTGATTAAACTGAAATCATTTGTTTTTGTTACGGTCTGAACGTAGCTATAGCCCCAAGGCGATTTGTAAATAATTTGCCCCTGAACTGCTGACGTATCGAAGTTTTTATCTTCAATCTGTTTAATTACTTTTATAAACGATGGACAAAGTTTTCTGTAAAATATCTCTAAGTTTTCTTCAAATCCTTTTGTCCTGTTTTTCAACTCAGAAATTCTAATATTAATCTTGGTTTTCAATTCCGCGAAGTTGTTATTGAAATCATTTACATTTTTGCAACCTAAATAATGAAGTGCATTTAAAACCATCGTAAAAAAGTAATGTAATTCATCATCTTTCCAGCGATTGTTTACCAAGCAAACAATTGTGCTTATGAGCGCCTCTTTTTTTAGTTCCTCAATTTTCTTTTTGGTATAGTCAAATTCATACGCTTTAAATCCGCTTCTAGCCAGCATCAAAAAGTCGCCAATTAAGTTTAAACAACAACCTTTTATATTGTTATTATCATAGTTATCTACAAAGGGCAAATAACTAAAAAAATGCTGTGCGTCTTGTTCGTCATACTTTGCAGATTTCCCCCCATATTCAGTTATCAACTCAAGGGCAATTAGATATTTAGTCAAATCTGTAAGTGTAGGCCTATATGTTTTTGGTCGATTATACCCATAAAGAATTTCTTGTTGGTAATTGTAAAGATTATTAAAGTAGTTCGTCAACTTTCTTTTTTCAGATTTAAGCATGACAAAAGAGAGGTTACGAACAGTTGCCACTTCTCCTTCCTCATTTCCATTTATGTTACCTAAATCGTCTTCTTGCTCATCAACACTTATATCTTCTTGCTTTTTCGTTGAAAGTCCATTTAAATTGATGAACTTCAAAACATCTAAAACACGTAGGGAAAGAGAAGAGAGTAGAAGGTTTTTTTCAAATCCAGAATTTTCTATTGTTTTATAGGAAGAGAGATCGTAAAGTTTTTCAGGTTCTTTGTCATCATTCAGCTTTGTAAACGTGCTTCTCCTACTATCTAAAAAGCTGACTCCTGTTTCATTTTCTGTTTCATCAAAGATTGCATAATGCAACAAGTCGAGAACTTTGCTCAGCTCTCCATTTTGGATTTCGCTATAAATTTTTTCAATTTCCTCTGTCTTTGGATTAGGATGCGTTTTTGCCAAGAGGAAATAATCTGAAATCAAAAGTTTATTAGAGATAATCTCGTCATTAATATTTGTCAATTGCACATATTGGAAAGTGCCTAATTCTAAATTGAGTTTTGTTTTTAGTTCTTTCTCATAATTTGAGAATGTTTTGGAATACAAAAATCGGTTTTGTTTATCGAAGAAGACAATCCTGAATTCATCGGTATAAGTACCACTGGAATGAAGTATAAATTCATCATAAATCAACTCTGCCGATAGCAGTTGCAGTTTGAATTGATTATTATCGACTATAGTTTCATAAATTGATTTACTTGTAGTCGTTGTAAATTCATCAAGGGTTTTACTATTGCTTATTTTCAGTTTTATGCCTAATTGATTTAACAATCCACCTTTTTCTGACTGAATAAGAAGTGAAACTTCTGCATTTGAATTTTTGCCCAATAATCCCAACCCTGCAGGTGTAATATTGGCACTGCCGAACAAGCAAAACTCTTTTCCATTTTTTGTCTTGAAATGAATGATCTTCCCGTGAAGTTTTGATTTTGAGTTTCCAGATTTTGCATATTGCACTTTGCTTACGCCGGCATCACACCAATCGTAAAATGTAAAAGCTTTGCTCACTTGCATTGTAGAAGGGATTAACCCACTTTCATCCAATATAACTTTTACTGTGGCTGAAGGAAAAAGAGAATTGAGTTCTTGTAATACTTTCCCATTCTTGTCATAATATGGAGAAATGGTAGTTATTTCTACTACTTTCTCATTGCTAAGATGTTTTAAAAGTTCGTTCCAAATAGAAGTTGTTTCAGTATTAAACAGGAAAGCAACCTTCTCTTTTTGCGACGTTTCGAAAAATTGAAATGGTTTTGTCTTTGGCAATTCATTCAGCCATTTAGAATGTTCAAGTATCCATTTTGTAGTTTTTTCATTCATCTGTCCCTTAACTGACGATGAAAGAGTTGATAGATAATCCCAAGCTGACGAAAAGATTGATGAATTTTCGGTTGAACGAATATCAAAATGAAATGCTCCCCAAATCTCATCATTGTTACCATTTCCAGAATTTGTAAGGTTTCCAGAACCAACAATAAGCAACCCTTCTTTTTCACCAAACAACATCCAAATTTTTGGATGGAATACTGACTTTTGGAAAACAGGATAAAGTGAATAACCGGCAGAAAGTTGCATTTCTTCTCCTGTAGCTTGTTGCATTAACTCTGAATAATAATGTCCGTCAATAAAAACGTTGATGTTTCTCACGCCACAAGAACGCAACCATTTCATTGCTTTCATTTCAAAAAAATAAAAGTCAAAGCTGAAAGTAGTAAGAATTGCAGAATGATATCTTCTGCTTCCTATCAATGTTAGTATGTTTTCTCTTTCTAGTATCATCAGTCAATCAAAAGTTTCTTATGTAATGGCGATAAAACCCTTTGGTCGTTGATTACCTGTAAATCAAACATTATGTTTTGCAAGGCGTTCATTCTTGGCGATGTGTTTCTTGGTGGAAATGTATCTATGAAACGGATGTATTGTTCCTCAATAAAAAATTTGTAGGTAGCCTGTGAGCCGTTGCCCATTTTTCTGAGTGCAACCATTGAGTGCCTGTAAATAATTTTGCGTAAAATAAATTGTTCAACAAAATCTTGAAGTGTATCATTTTCTGCTGTGTGAACTGTCAAGATGCCATCAACCATATTCCCATCCCTTTCTATCTTTTTTCTGCTCATAAATTCTTTCAATGGATGAAGTTGCTCTCTATTATTCTTGAATATTTGAAGCAAAAGCATAAAGCCATATTTTGCTGCCATAACAGGGTCGTTTGTTGCATCAATTTCCCTTTTGATGTTTTCTTCGTCTTCTGTATCAGTGATTAACACCAAAATTTCTGCAAGTGAACTTGTTGGCTCTATGGCTTGCTTTAGCTCTTTGCATATTTCATTTGTAATACTGCTTGAAAATTTCTTTACAAACAATGGCAGATATTGGTCTTGTTGAAAATTGTAAAGATGTTGTAATACAGCCCAAAATATTGTTCCGCAACTGTACTGCCAATACTCATTTAATTGATAGCAGTACCAACCAATATTAGTTTCCGTTTCAGGATAACTATTTGTTCCCAATTTCTTTCGGTAACTTTCCAATAGAAATCTATACCAGTCGTAATTATTTTCATTTTTAACAGCTGTATTTAAGAGTGATAAAATTGTTTCCCTTCTGTGAAAAGTAAAACGTTCTTCCATTTCTTGACTTGGTTCGTCTTTGTCCAAAAGCATTTCCACATATAGTTGCCATTCAGCATTTCCTGTTTCTATCGTCTCAATCGCAAAATATTTTATAAGTTCTGAAATATCAGATTGGTAAAGTTTTCCTTTTTTGATGTTACTGTAAAACAATTCTTTTATTTGTGGTGACAATGAAACTTCAAAAGCCTCGGCTAATTGTTTCCCAGAAACTTTTTGTCTTGGGTGTGGTTTACTAATGTTGTAAATAACATCACCATCATCATTTATTGCTGTAATAATTAAGGAAAGTGCCTGCATTGCTCCGTAATAATATTGTCCGAATGCACCAGACGGATATTTCCAATAAACATTTTTATCGGTGTTGTCTTTGTCTGCTCCTTCGGCTAAGTCAAAATAAGTTTCCTCAGCTGTATTTATTAGGTTTGAAGCAAAGTTACTTCCTGTTATCTGTTGAACTCCTTTACGCTCGCTTTGCATAATTATGGCAATCATCAATTCAGCTCTGCGGATAAAACGGTATTGTTGTTTTGAGTTTCCTTGCTTTTCATTTTTGAAATAAAAATCTAACAGCCAGCAATAAAAACCATAATAACGAAGTCGGTTTGTCAAATTAGAAATACCTGGCAACATAGTAGCATAGGTGGCCTCTGATGTTGTTTGAAGTCCTAACGGGTCAAGTCCAGTGATTAGATTTATTGATGCTCCCCAAAACGGATAATTTGAATTGCCTTTTTGTAACACTGCCATTTAAAAATTAATTTATCAGTAACCTATATTTTTCAAATTTACAAAATAAACTATCGTGAGATTTATATCGTGACGACAAATACTACCTCTCGAAGCCAAACTCTACAACAATCTCCAACACTGCATTAAGCGTCTTTAATTTAGACTTCCACAGAAAAATTGAGCAGATTATGGAAGTTATCGCAATACAAAAATCCGCATTGGACGGAATGAAAAATGAGTTGAAGGAACTTTTGGAAATGACCGAAAACGCAACGAAAAAATACACACCGATTTTCAAAGAAGAAAAGTGGCTCGATAACCAGGAAGTGTGCCTGATGATGAATATTACCAAACGGACTTTGCAGACCTATAAGGACAAAGAGCTTCTGCCATATTCCAAACTGAACCGCAAGAATTATTATAAACTTTCGGATGTGCAGGCTTTGCTCGAAGCCGGACAACCCTACAAATACCAATGACAATGGATTTACTGACGAATGAAGCTGAAGAATTAATAGAACAACAGCAAATGATAATGCAGTTGAGAAATCGAGTTGAAGAAATATTGAAAAACTATCGTCCTGTAATGAATGGAGAAATATACTTGTCGGGCGAAAATGTGTGTAGGCTGCTACATATCAGCAAAAGGACTTTACAGCAATATCGTGATGATAATATCCTGCCATTTATACAAATTGGGGGTAAGATAATTTATAAAGAAAGTGATATTCTAACCGTCTTGGAACAAAATTATGTGACTAATCATAGGCAATGCTTGTAATTAATTTTGTTTTGACTATGTTTCTATCGGAACGACTTTAGTATCTTTGCTATGTAAAATATAGAAATCTTAAAGTGTTTTTACTTTAAGTCCCACATTGAAAACTGGTAATTTTTAGACAACGGGACAATAAGGAAGAACGCTCATGCCATAGGCGTGGGCGCTCGCTTATTCGTTGTCGGGTATACCAGTACCTCAATGTGCGGTAAGTGTAGTTGCCTGCGCTTTCTTTTTTTGTGCAGGAAGCTCCATTAACTCAAAATCTGACAATATTATGGAAACTTGTACATCACAACAAAAAATCACTCTCGCATTTATCAACGATAAAAGCCCTATTTTAGATTTGATTTGCAATGACCTCATTGCTTCAGGAATTGAAGTGTTATCTCGTTTTGAAAGCATTGATGACGGACTATCGAAATTGTTTTCATTAAATGAACTTCCCGAAGCTTGCATCATTGACCTAGATTTTTACGATAACCATATCCTGAAGCAATTTCAAAAATTAAAAAGACAATATCCCACCATAAAACTGATTGCCCATAGTGATATTGATGACGAAAAAGTTGGGAAAGATCTTTTAGATATTGGTTTTTCGAGCTATTTATTGGTTGGTAGCGATGCGGATGATTTTAGAAAAGCCATTGACAAGGCTAAGGCTGCCAATGGCTGAAAAATATTTTAGTTTAAGAGCAGCAAATTCCTCATGGGTGTATATAACCAAACTCTACAGCAGGCAAGTTCTGTAAAGATTGTATTTAATTTGTTGTTCCCTTAAAAATAAGTTTAACAAAAGCTTCGATAGTGGTATGTTCTGATATCCATATTTCAGAATTGACATTAAACCGTATATTCTGATCTTCAATGTTGACCGAAATGCCATCTTTTCCACTATTGAGATTGCCTTTTCTTATTTCTACTTCATTATAGTCGGGATAAATTTTGTTTATCCTGTGGCCTATATTACTTATTACTTTGGCGTGTAGTCTTAGGTATTCAATATCGGGGTCAGTCCCATTAAGAGGAACTACGACCAATGCGTAGTTATCTTTTTCTTCTGTTGCTTTTTGTGCTTGTAAGGGTGTCATGGCTGCATGTTCTTTTCCGGTAGCTTTAAGTTCTATCAACCAATTATTGATTTTGAAACCTTCACGCTCTCTATTTGCATTGACAAGATCAGATGATTCCTCCGTAAGTATATAATCACTACCAAAAGGTCTTCGCTCTATATTTAGGGAAGCTCCCTTAGCCCGTAGATTATCTATGTACTCTTTAAAAAGTATTTCGATTAATTTGCCTATAGATTGGTTTCTACCGATGAGTTTTCTCTCATTCAGTCTTCTTTCATATTCTTTCTTTATTCCTGGATCACTAAAAATCTCCTGTACCAATTCTGGATCTGCATCACTTGTGATCATATTGGTTATGGCCTTATCCCAGCTTAATCGAAGTTCATCTGAAGGAAGAGTGTTGCGTATTAGATCAGATACACCGACACCCAATTTATTCAGAAAGCTCTGTTGTCTGGCACCACGTATAGTCTTTATCAATCCCTCATCATTCTTTAGAAGTTCGGAGAGATTTTTTGAAGAAGGGGTTTCACTGACAAATTTTGCTTCGCTTCCTTCACTTTGTGTCTTTACATTGATCCAGTTTAGATTTCGGGCACGGTATACCCAAAGACTTTGTCTCAAATAGATAGGATTCTCTAATCCTTCTAGTATGATTTCCTGTTTATCCTCATCAAACAGTCTGTCCTTGTCTACTGCTTCTGTCAGCATAAATTTAAGTCGTTCTAGACTTGACTTCTGTGTTGTGTTACGGCTATATATATGTCCATCAGATGCAGTTAGATAGGCGAAATCTAAAAAGGAAACTTCAAATTTGTATTTAAGCTGTCCGTCCGCATCCCTCAGTAAATTTAGGTCATTTTCATGGACAAGAAGATGCTCTAACAACTTAACCGTGGCATTCTCAGTTTTTATGACTATTGGAGTCAAATGTACAAACCCATTGTTGCTTAGATAAACATAATCGTGAGTTTCTAAAAAAGTATTGTATATCTCATTAAGACAATCTTTATCTCTGATGAGATTGGCATACAGTGGAAATTCGGCTTCAAAGTAAGCTTTGGGAGTCAACAAAAGATGGTCTGTCTTTGGGAAATGGTCATATCCAAAACTTTCCTCATTCTTTTTATTTGCTCCTGTCAATACTTTAAGGTCTTTAACAATATCTTTATTTTCTTTTACAATAAGCCATTTCAGGAATCTCGCACTTGCTTCTTGGTTTTTTACATGTGCTAAATCTGTTTCCGTCAAATCATTTAATTCTGATTTCAGCTCAGATATCGCATTCTGGATCGAAAATCGCTCTACACTACTGATGCTGAATTCAGTGATCTGTCTCGAAAATAAATGTCTCCCAAAGTTCAGTTCAATTAAATCAGAAATAGCAACAAGTTCGTCATCTTTAGATATATCCCAACTCATACCTTCGGCTTTTCTAAAAATATCTCTTTGGTTGAGTGATATATTGTTACCCAGTGGAAACTGTCCCTTTATTTTAACTACCAAAGGATAAAATCTGTTCAACCAAATGTGACCTTTTATATTCAACGAATCATCAAGTTCAGAAAGAGACTCTTTTTTTTCAATTGTCTCAATGAGTTCATTCATGCCCCAGACAAAATCGAGATCATAAGTATTCTCTACATTCTGCTTGATGATTGCAATTTTTTCAGCTACTCTAATCCAATCAAAAAGCTCCACGTGTAATGGAATTCGAAGGTCTTTGATTTCTGAAAGAAGGTTCCATAACTCTGTAATGTGTTCTTTTTTATCGGAGAAGGATATTGTCAGATCCTTCAGTCTGCTGTATTTTTCATCTACATCGTTATAACGTATAAACTCTTCAGACGCTAGAAGCTCGATAGCTTTGTCCTTGACAGCAGTGAACCATTCGTGATCTATCCACTTAAGGTCTTTGGAGAGATCAAAGCTGAATAACTCATATAAACCTTTTATGTTTTTGCTTTTGAAGAGATTGGCAAAGGATAGCATACTTTTGGTTAATGCTTTGTTTATGATTTCTTTATTGGAAGACTCACTTCCGTCTTCGGATATTTTTTTCAAGTAAATACCATCTCTTTCAACACGAGGGTCAAAATTAGTTGAATTGATAATGAGCGGTATTCCAATTTCTTCAGTTCCAATAAGTGGGAACGTGTAATATAATCGAGGGTAATTGGATGTTAGTGGAAAAATAAATTCTTTATTTTTCTGTAATTCTGTAATTATGCAGGCTTCAAATTTGTCATCTTTTTGAATGTACGCCTTTAAGCTGACACATTCAACACTATCCACAACAGTACTGATCTGCCATTCTACAATGCCTACTTCCTCGTGTGTATCGAGTAGAACTTTTGAGAAAGTTTTGATAGTTCCGCTCTCAATTACCGTAACAGATTCTATCTGTTCATTAAAGAGCTGTGTAATAGGGATAAGCTCATCAAGGCAAAGGAGGCCTATTTTTGCAGTTTCCTTTCCATTGGAATCTAGCTCATAAGTGAATAATGTCTGAAATTCGCCTGTGTCGAGATAGCTTTCTTCCCGGATTGAATCGTCGAACTCTTTATTTGATTCTAATTGTAATCTATAAAAATGATCGTTATCTGTAGCATCACGATTTAACAGAAAACTAAAACAACCCTGATTTTCCATAAGTTTTCCAGTGATGCGTACCCTTTTTGAGAGAAGATAAGTAGTCATAAAACCTGTTCCAAATCTACCAGTTTTACCTTCTTTATTACTCTTCGATGACCCTTGTATAATTAGACTCAGAATATCGTCAAGTTCGAATGGATTTCCAGTATGCGAAAAAGAAATCTGTTTATCAGTTATCTCTATCTTAACCCTGATACTTTGATTTTCTTCAATAGAATCTTTTGCATTTTGGAGTAGCTCCCAGAACCAGCGCTTTTCATATTCTTCTCTTTCTTCTTCCCTTGCCTGGATATCTCTATATACACTATCCGCATGTCTAATCTCTGCAATTTCTTTACGCCTTTGTTGTACAAATTCTTTTTCAATCATTTATAGTCTATTCTTAATTTGGATTATTATAATTCAGCTATTTTTTACCAATCATCAATGGCTCTTTTCGATGGATTTAAGATCGTTGACTGTTATCAAATTTAATAAAATAAAACCTTGCTTTAACAGATATTAAAACCATAACTAACAAGCGACGTTCTTTTGCTTCTTTTCTTTGGTCGCAGTCTGGAAAGAAAAGAAGTTGGTTTAAACAAAAAATGGGATAAAGAATATCCCACGCAATAATGTCGCAACCTGTTTGGTAAAATGTAAGGAAAGGGAATATGCGGGCGGTTCATTTTAGCAAAGTGGTTGCACCTTTCAAAAGCAAAAAGGCGTTTCCGACCGAAGTGAGGAATTGCATTTTTGCCCGCCGATTTCGATATTTAAGCGACTTTTATCGGTTGGGTGCGAAAATCTTTTAGATTGTGAAAAAATCCTTTGTATTCAGTCATTCCCCTGCGGAACAAGTTCCACAATAAGGAGCAACCCATTTGGGTCAATGATGAATTGATAAACAAATCCTGGTGTTCCAATGCTTCGGCAAGTGAGCAACTTGGCGTGTTGTCTTCTTGTTCGGATTGCTTCAGCAATTCGCCAAATTCATCGGTAACAAATGGCAGGCTTGCCACCGGTTCGTACTTTTCAGAATTGGGTTGCTTTATCTCTCCGATGGTTGAAAGTATCACTTGTCCTGTATCTTGGCTGTTGCCAAAGTCCAACCAATATTTTGGCTCATCTTGGTAGTGTCTGCGGTAGCTTATTTCTTTAAGGATTTCAGCAACGCCAAACCTCGCCTGTACATTATCCACGCACGTAATAGTAATGATTGCCCTTGCTTCTTCGGGCAATCTGCCGAACTTATCCTTTTCAAATTTTACTGTTTTGGCTTTCCAATTTGTACCTGCCCAACGGTTGCAACGATTGATCAAAGCAACGGATTTGTATAATCCTGTTTCACTTTCTGCAAAACGCTGTCTGCCCAAATTGGCACTCGTGATAACATCATCATCCCAAAGGCGGACTTGCAACCCTGCGTGTCCCAACGCTATCAAACTTTCGTTAATTTCCATTAAGGCAGTCAATACTTTTGAGCCTGTGCCACCTGCTCCGATAAGGTTTACCGAAATCGGATTGGTTGGATTGAGCAGATAATTATCGGTAAAATGAACTGCTGTTTTTGGTGTGTTCATCACAATAAATTTTTAAGGGTTTTGTTGTTCTTTTTTAATACTTCTTTCGGAAAGGGTTTATCCGTATTGATAAGGTCTTTCCAAAGGGTTACAATATTTTTTTTCGTTAAGTTTTCGCATAAGGAATGGCTGAAATAGGAATTGAAAAAATAATGTTCCCACGCCTGTATAAATTCCTCAACCGAAGCCGAATTTTTAATATCAATACTAACAGTACCCATACATACATTGCCTTTTTCGTAGATATTAAAGAAAGGTGCATAATGCAATGGCGTTTTCTCGGTGGGTCTTCTGTCACTTGCTAAAGCAAATACCGAAAGGCTGTTTTTATTGGCAAACCAAAGCATTGGCGGTACTTGTGCCTTGCCATTGGAAATACCTAAACTATCCACAAAATATAGCTGTCTTTGCTGTGCTTTGGTGTACCATAGTACCGTGCCTTTTTCGCTCGGATTGATATGCAGAATATTGGTTGGTAAAATCCCTTTTGGCTTTAAAAATGCTTTACTCTTTTCTTCATCGGTCTTTAAAGCCTTTGCCAATATATTGGCTTCTTTTACCGTCAATGGGTGGGCATTGATAGGTGTTCCGTTGCTGTCCATATCAAAATGCTCCACATACACATCAGTATTTGTGCCAATGGTTTCGTAAAAAACTAAAGCAGATTTCGGATGGTACAATGTGCCAAAATTTTCGGTGATGTCGTTTACGATGTTCATTTTTCTGTTGTTTTATAGTCGTCTAATATTGTGCAGAGGTCATCCAATAAGGTAAACAAGCGGTTCTCAAAATCAAGATTTGTTGTTGGTATTTCACTTACGTCAAATCGCTTGGAAATGGTTGGTTCTTCCATTGCTCCGTACTCGTTAAATTCATTGTTGATGGTATCGGAAAGGCTTCCGTATAACCAACCTTTGGTATCTGCAATAAATGAAATGTACTTTTCCATTCCGATTGCTTCGTTTTCGTAATCATCATCGTAAGGGTCTTCTTCGGATATTGGTGCGTTTCGGAAAATGCTTGCATTCGGATATTCAGTAAAAAGGGCAAATGCATTGCAAGACACCTTATGGCATTCCCTATCGAACATATCAGCACTTTTAAATCGGTTCAAACGCTGTTCAAATACCTTTAGATTGATACGGTTAAATAGCTTTTGTTCTATTTTATCGCCAATGTATTCAGCATTTCTCAACTCCCTTTTATAAGCTTCGGTTTCGTCAGTTTCCTCGTCCTGTTCTACCCAATCTTTGTGCATTTCATATTGCCAATACAGATAGCTGTCTTCTTGTCTGTAATACGGCACATCGGCAATATGGTACAGATAACTACATACTGATATTAAAAGCTGTGCAGTCCTTTTACGCTTCGGGTCTTTGAGCATTTTAAAAAGCGGTACAATAGGAATGTAATACAAGGTTGTACCTGTATTGTATCGTTCCTCACTTGTGAAGTAGGTTTTCTTACTGTCCTGTACCAATTTGAAACTATCCCAATTGATATTGGTACGTTTTACTTTGGTTTCCATATCCCACATAGCCAATGTTATATTGTATGGAAACTCAAAATCCTTGGTCTGCATTGGTTCAATGCTGTAATGCTCGGCAAGTTTGGAAAGGGACTTGTAAAAATCCCTCTCCGTTTTCTGACAAGCCTGTACGGATTGTGCTGTTTTCAGTTTTGGCAGAAACGTACACATTAGAATACCATTGGTAGCATTGCTATTGGTACGGATTTCTGCTTGTCTTTCTGCACTTGGTTTGCATCTTTTGGTCTTTGTAGCCAATTGGTGAACTCGTCCAACTGTCGGTGCAATTGCCGTTGTCGTTTCTGTTCGGGCAGTCTGATAGTTCCCGATAGGATGTTGCGTTGCATAATTCATCGTTTTATAATTTTGGTTTAACCTTTAGTGCCCATTACACTCTCAAATTTGTATTCTACTGCATTATCTTTAATTTGCGGTGCAGATGCTTTTGCTGTTGTCAAAATCGGGTACATATTGGCGTAAAAATTCATTACTGCTTCCACGCTCCAACGTGGTTCGGGGTCGGTCAGTCTGATGTCCTGTCCTTTATCTTTGAGTATAAACACTCGCTCTAATTGGGTTGCTAATAACATATTGCTCGTTTTAATTATTAATACTGTTCTTCTTCGTCCGCTTCATCAATAGGATAATCGCCAGTAACTGCTTCCTCTGGCGGTTCGGGTGTTGCTTCTTCCATTGCTCCGAAAAGGCTCGGTGTGGCAAACTTGTCGGATAATGATGTTTTGCGTTTGCGTATCTCGTCCGCTTTTTCGGGAAACTCCGTCATATCGGGTACTTTCATCCACGCTTCACGGAATTTGCCCTCTTTCTCCAACTCGTCAGCCTTTGCCATAGCATCTTTAAACTTCTTGTCTTTGGCTTCTTTTTCTTTTTTCTCTTTTTCGGTTTTTTCTTTCTCGATTGCGGACTGTTTTTTAACCTCTTCCAATTGCTTTAAGAATTTTTCCATATCCACCATTAAGCCCGATACTTTTTGTATAGGTGTTGTTATCTGTTCAAAAAATCCCTCGTCAAACTCTTGGGGGGTGGCGTTAAATGTCAATGGGGGAATACCGTTTTTGGCACTATCTCCGCATTGTTCGTTGTTAAGCAATACCGTTACAATTAGGTTGCTTTCTATTCCTTTTGAAATGTTCAGTTGTAATACTCCTGTAAAGTCCAACTGCTGTATTTGATTGAAAAAATTTGTGTTCATCGTTCTAAAATTTTAATTGTTGAAGATTGCTTTCTGATTACTGTCAGTTTCTTGTACATATCTAGCCAATAGGCTTTTTGTCTTTTGTCGAACTCCGAAAAACTTTTGTCTTCGTGGCTGTATTCTTTGTATTGCCTAGCCATTTTAATGGCTTCTTTAAGGTTTGTTATCTCAATAGGACAACCATTCAAATCTGTTACTTGCATAGCTTTATGAATGTGATTTTTCAGCGGTATAAACTCCATTTTCATAGTAACCAAATAGCTGTTCCCAAAGCCGTATCAAGCTATTTGTATCTATATAAAAAAATTCCGTTCTATTGCAGTAAATGATATATATAGCTTCGTCTTTGTATTTCGTTTCAAGGCTTTGTGATTTGGCTAAACTTTTCGCTTCCTCTATTGATTTTGCTTTCATATCTTTTGTTTTATAGTAGGCTACCACCGTTTAAGGCGATAGCCTATGGTTATTTCAATTAAAGTTTAGGATTTCCACACCGTCCAAAGCAAATGCAGTACACAATTCAAATGCTTTCTGTGATTTCAGTTGGGCAGTACCACCCAATACAATGCTCTGCAATTTGGCTTCGTCATCTTTGTAATTTCTTACGTTCTGATAGTAGCCTGTAACAGCGTTATATGCTCCGAACAACGTACCTTTGGTAGTGTCCATTTGCTGTGTATCACTTATCATAGCGTAGGCAAAAGCATCATCAACGGTGTTTTTGAACACGGTGGAAATTTCATCTTCCGCACCTTTTTTAATTAGGTCAAGCGTTTCTTTATTTGGACAAAGTGCCAACTGTATTAGCTTTCTTACCTCTCGATCTGTTACCTTTACTTTTGTCCATTCGTTAAAAATACCCTCTAACTGATTGCTTAATGTATTTGCCAATCCCATAATCTTGTGAGCGTTCTCAATACGTTGTTTTGCTCCCGAAGTGTGCTTGATGCGGACTACATTGGTCATACTCCTTAACGAAGCATTCAACGTGTTTTGACATACAATCCTGATAGGCGTAAATGCGGCTGTAATACTTCCGCTACCATCGTGCGAAGTGGTTAGGAAAATGTACTTTTCCGTAACATCATCGCCATTGCCTACACGGATATAGTCGGGCAATTTGGCTGTGATAAAAATGCGTTCTCCGTTACCTAATGCTCCTGCTGTTTCATAGAGAATGCCCTCACCACCGCCTACAATAGCATCAAAGAAATTAAATGCTTCACGGTTTTGTACTATGTGGTAATCCTTGCCGACTACTCCCAATACTGCATTGTTATCGCTACGGATATTGGCAAAATAGTTAGGTACTTCTAATTCGCTACTGCCTATCTCTATGCCATTAGCTGTTTCGATAATGCCCGAACCTTTGGTAAATAGTGGGGATTTTACGACTTCGTAATCTAACCCTGCGTGTTGAATTGCTTCCTCGCTTGTCGGGTATTGCTCCACGATTTGCCCCAAGTTGTGCCACGCTTTTTGCTGAACGCTAAAAAATGAATAACGTCCTGTTCTCTCGTTGAAATTGATATTATGTGCCATAATGCTTAAAAATTTGATATTAAAAATGATTGAATAGTTGTTGTTAAAATGGGAGGTCGTCTTCTGTTTTGTTATTTTTTGCACCTGTAGTAGCTTGTGCCGTTTCCGATTTTTTGCTACCTCCGTGTAATTTTATGTTTGATGTATGGAAATTTAGTCCTGCTCTTGCCTCTCCGTCATTGCCTGTCCACGCTCTTGTACTTACTCTTCCCGCTAGTTCCACCAATGTGCCTTTTGTAAGTAGCTTGGCTACATTCGGGGTTATCCAATAGGAGCAGTCGAAATAGGTTGTTTGCTCAATGCGTTCGCCTTGTTTGTTACGGTAGCTGTCGTTGGTCGCTACTGAAAAATTTACTACTTGTTTGTCCTGTGACGTTGTGCGTACTTCCGCATCTCTTGTCAGTCTTCCTGTAATGTTCATGATTTCTACTTTTTTGTGTTATTAATTTTGTTCTTGTTTTTTCCCTTGATTTATTCGGCAATGAGAGGAGGTGCTGAAGTTTCGTTTCACTCTTTTGCCATTTCCAATGCTGTATTTTTTCATTTCTGACATTTTTTTTATTCGTCTAAAGAGCCGGAGTATGCTTTGTTTCGTTTCACGAGCATAAAAAGGTTAGTGTTTAGCAGGAACAAGGTTTTGTCAAAAAATACGACCCGACTGGGTGGAGATTTTTTTGCAAACCAAGAGGGCACGACCTTGTTCCTGCGTTAAGAACACGGAAATACCTTTGCTCTTGAAATGGAACAAAACAGCATACCGGTTTTTGAATAAAAAATCATGTGGAAGCACGTGAAAAAGGCATTGAGGAAATGGCCTTGTGATTACAAAACCTGCAATTACATTTTGCAGAATTTATAAATATGGGTTTTTAGAATCTTAAAGTATTGTGGCTATTGTAGCCACGTAGACGATACTAAAAAATATTTGTTGAGGGATAAGATTGGGTAGTTTTTCTGGATGGTTTATTAAGACATCCTGCCAAAGCTTTTTATTGCGTTGGATTGCACTGGAGGAATAAATGTGCTTTGAAGATTAGTATAGGCTAAAAAAAACCGAGGATTATTTACCTCGGCTATCTGTATAATGATATGTGCAATTATTTGGTGACATTGAAAAGTTTAGCCATATAAGCTACGGTAAATTCAAAAACCTGCTGTTTTGAGTATTTAATTAAGTTATTGTCATCACCATTGATAAGACTCTGGATATACCTTTCTTTTTGTAGCACCGGAGCGTCGACACCAAATAGCTTTCTCCAGAACATATCAAACATATCTCGGTAGTATTGAATTGTTTTCTTAACCTTTTCATTGACGATTACCGTATTGAGAAAAACCTTTCTTTCTGCATTGTTAAATATTTTAAAAGCAAAAGATTCTTCGTTAATGTTTATAGCAGAGACAAAAGTTTCTTGTTCATTTAGTCCATGGAAAGGTAGAAATTTTATTGCTTCTTCATTCTCGTAAACCTGTATAACAAAATCATTCATGAAGACAATAAAAGGGTTTTTATCATCAGTAAATCCAATGTAGTTTTCTGTATATATCGCGTTTCCTCCAAGAGTTTGGAGATATGTCACCGAAAGGGGGATGGATGTGTCACCATTTTTTTGGAGGATACTGTGACGTAACTTCTCCTTAAACTCAGGTGAAAACGCCAAAATATCTTCACAGACTGCACTTCTGTACAACTGTATGTGAAAGAAGTTACGAATTGTAACAACATCAGCTTCGCTCACTATTTTGAGACCTGAAAGATCTGCTTGTCGGAAATGTGGTAGTATGTTTTGAATAAATGGTGTTTCAATATCTGTAAACAGGTTTTCGCAATCACTACAAAATACGTAATCCACTGAAAACGGAATGGATTTCGCATTTTCAATTTCTTCCTCCGTTGGTTTTCTTCCAATTGTAGTCTCGAGGGTCAGCTCATCAAGACGTTGGAAATTAAAGTCTATAAATGGATTGGTATTATCCAGAGCAAAATATAATCCTTTCTCGCGTTCATTACTACCTTCTAAGTTAAGACAGGTGCGGATAATTGCATCAGTAAGATAGTGAGTATTCTTTTTGTTTGCTTCGCGTTCAAGACACAGTTTACATAAAGACATAGTTTTTTTGTTTAAAGAATTGTTGTAAGTAAATTTAAAAAAAAGAATTTTATTAAAACTACCCAGCTTCTCGAAACAAACAAAGCAGGAAATCATCCTGCTTTGTTTAGTAAGCAATAATTCTAAACGAGAACTTCTTTCTCCATTTCTGCAAATGATGCTTCCATTCCAGCAAATTTATGCGATACCAAATCCATATCTTTACTTATTTTCTGGCTTGTAATTTTAGCATAAATCTGTGTGGTAGAAATATTTTTATGCCCCATCATTTTACTAAGGCTTTCAAGTGGTACGCCTTCAGTCAAAAACATTGTTCCAAATGTGTGTCTTGCGGTGTGAAAGGTTACTTTTTGTTCGGTAACAATCCCTAATTCCTGAATAAGTTTGTCTATATAACTGTTGCAAACTTTGTTAGTAGGAACGGGAAAAATAAAATCATTTCGGGTAGCACTTCTATATTTTTCAATGATTCTTTTAGGAATTTCCATCAGTCTTACATTAGAAGCAACATCAGATTTTTGTCTTCGGCTTATAATCCAGTCATGACCATCAAAAAAGGACTGTATGTTGGTGTTTTTAAGTTGTTTGATATCTATGTACGATAAGCCCGTAAAACAGCTAAATACAAAAAGATCCTTTACAAGTTCATAATAGTTTTTTGAAGGGCAATGCATTAAAAGAGCTTCGACATGTTCCTTTAGCAAGTAACTGCGATCATTTTCCTTCATGGAGATTTCATAATCTTCAAAAGGATTTTTCCTGATAAGACCGTTTTTGACAGCTATTTCCGCAACACGATAGAGTGGCATCGTATATACCCAAACAGTATTATGTGTGCACTTTTTGTCTATTCTAAGGAAGAAATCAAACTCTCTGATAAAATCACACGTCAATTCCCTGAACGCCATGTCATCACGATGATACCTGCTTTTGATAAATTCAGCAACGTGGTTATAGACAATTTTGTACTTGTAGTAGGTACTTTCGGAGCGTTCTCCTTGTATTACCATTTTCCCAAAATCGTCATTGTTCTTCTTAAAGACTTTCAGCAAGGAATCTTCCATAACACCAACACCGAGAAATGCAAGTTTCAGCTTTTGTGCCGTTACAAAACCCTCGTGTTTCAGCATATCTTCATAAAGGGTATCGATACGTGCCCGTATATTATCCAATTTTTGGTTAATACCTAGTGCTTTTGCACTCTTGCCTTCAACTCTTCCATACTTTAAATCCCAATTATTTGGGTTGATTTCTAACTTTGTTCCCAAAGTCTTAGGTGTTCCATCAATAGTAATACGTGCCATAATCGGGGCATTACCGTTCTTTTTCGGCTCGTTCTTTTTTAAGTAGAAAAGTAGCTTGAACGTGGATTTTTTTGTCTGCTCCATAACTCAAATGTTTAATGTTTAAAATTAAATTACATTGAGTTACAAGGGAATATGAAAAATAGCGCAAAACACTGAAATATAATCTGTTACATCTTTAATTACCTTTGCTAATCGGTAACGAATTAGTAACCTATCTTTGTATTTTTAAGACCAAAACCTATCGGACACCGAGTTCCAAACTAAGACTACTGTTTTATAAAGCATTGTATATAAACGGTTTTAACCATTTTGCTTATTTTTGCTTTCTACTAATCTTTTTAGTATAAAAAAAGACCTCCAACAATTATTTCCCTTTTCGCTTATACCCGATCTCCTCACGTGGTATATGCTCTTTTTCAATGAATTGCCGAAGGTGATTAAAGAGCTGTTCTATTTTCTGATCCTGGTTCATAAGCTGCTTTTCAACTTGCTCGACACGTATAAATACATCTTTATGGGCAATGAGCATTTCCCGGATCCTGGTATAGATCCGGATGATCTGAATGTTTACATGAATGGCCCTTTCGCTATTCAAAACACAAGACAGCATGGTGAGCCCCTGCTCGGTAAAGCAGAAAGGCTTATAACGCAATCCCTGTTTATCATTTTTGGAGGTCACATTCTGTGACCTCCAATCATTAAACTCTTCGCTACTCATCTCAAACATAAAATCTTCAGGAAAACGCAGACGGTTTCTTCTAACGGCCTGCTTCAGTACCTTCGTTTCAACGCCATATAATACGGCAAGATCTCTGTCTAACATTACCTTTTGATCACGGATCTTATAGATCTTGTTCATTACGATCTCATCCGGCACTGTAGTTTTTAATTGACTCATCGCTGTAAGTTTATTAAGATAATCATATACACTGGTGACTATTTATGTCTTTTTTTAAATAAACTTTAGTTCTGCTAATTATACAATTATAATTAACCAGGCAGGAAAGTAATTTCACCTTAGCATTTGGTCCCTACGCAAAGAAGCCTGCCTGTAAATAAATACAGGCAGGCTTCCAATATGAAATCCGTTTAGACTAGTATAAAGTAAATTCTACTCTTCTGTTTTTCTGACGGCCAACTGCAGTTTTGTTTGTAGCGATTGGCTGAGTTTCACCATAACCTGTTGCTTCGATACGTGAAGGATTTGCACCCTGAAAAACCAGGTATGCTTTTACAGATTCAGCTCTGTCTTTAGACAATCTCATATTCAATTCATCAGAACCGGTATCATCTGTATGACCTGCTAATTTAAGGCTGAAGTTTTTCTCTACTAAAAGCGCAGCAACACGGTTTAAAGACGCATTAGATTTAGCTCTGATGGTTGCTTTACCCAAATCAAATTCCAGGTTTTTAATCGCATCAGCAACAACTTTACGATCTGACTCTGTGATGATCACACTTTCTTTAATGATAGGAGCTGGAACCTTTAACGGACAACCTGCGCCATCTACAACAGTTCCTGCCGGAGTACCCGGGCATTTATCTAATTTATCAGCAACACCATCACCATCTGTATCTTTTAAAAGATCATTAAGTTCAGTTCTTAGTTTCGCATTATCCACTTTCTGTGCATCAAGATCACTTTGAAGTGCTTCGGCAGCGCGTTTAGCTGCTACAGCTTCATCATAGGTTAGCGCAACAGGATTATGCCATGCCAATTGTTTTTCTCCTTTACCCAAAGCGAATTCTAAACCAGCATAGCCGTAGGTATATTTATCGTTGCCATTGCGGTAAACACCATCCAGGTTATCACCATCAACAAAATTAACTGTTCCGCCAAGATCGAAGTTGATCTTATCAGAAAGTTTAAATTTAACACCTAAACCAACAGGGATGATTAATTCACTGATGCTTTTTCCGCCTGCATAATCTGTTAAAGCACCGCTTGTGCTTCCGGTTTCAACTTTATAGCCAGCTAAACCAGCACCAGCAGAGGCATAAAGCTGTACTGCATTCTCCTTTTTAAACATGTCAATATTAAACAGGTTCACTACCGCATTTAAGCTACCAGAATAAGTTAGTTGTGTTTCAAATGCATTAACCGGGCTCGATATTGTACTGCCACCATCAAACGGCTCTGAATTATCACCGCTTAGCTTACCGCCAACCGCATCTAAACGTAAGGAGAAATACGGGGTGATCTGTTTCTTGATATAAAAGCCATAACCTAAATTGGCTTTCCAGTTTGAAAAATCATTCTTACCGCCCAAAGGGGAAATTGGCGTAAGCACACCAGCATTAAGGCCAATAGACCATGTACTTAGTGAATTCGGGTTAGAGATTTTTACTGCAGTAGTGTCCTGAGCCTGAGCCGCAGCACCAACAAGAAGCGCCGCAGCAAGCGGCAGGCATTTCAATAAATTTTGTTTCATACAAATTTAAGTGTTAAAATAGAATATTCTAATTGCGTTTTCGAGAGTTGAGGCCAAATTACAGTATTTACCCTTCATCAATAATAACCGTAAACGGTTAATTTTGTTTTAAATAGTTACCAACCTAAAGCCTGATCATCGCCGCGCGGATCGGCACCGGCCTGATAATATCCCCACCTGGTTTTTAAGATCGCATCTACACGTCCAATGGACCCGCGAAATTCAACAGGATAACCTTTAGATCTTAATTTCAATACCGTCAGACTATCTATTGCCCCATCTTCTGCAAACACCACATCGGGCAGCCATTGGTGATGAAATTTCTTAGCGGTTACCGCAGCCTGCATACTCTTATCAAATTCAATGACATTTAACAGGGTTTGAAAAACAGAGGTGATGATGGTTGATCCTCCAGGTGTGCCCACAACCATAAATAGCTTACCCTCCTTTTCTACAATTGTTGGCGTCATGGAACTCAGCATTCTTTTACCAGGCACGATGGCATTCGCTTCACCACCCAACAGGCCATACATATTCGGTGATCCCGGTTTAACGGAGAAATCGTCCATTTCGTTATTCAGCAGAAACCCTGCACCCTTTACCACTACACCAGACCCATAAGAGCCGTTGAGCGTTGTGGTTAATGAAACGGCGTTGCCTGCGCGGTCAACAATAGAAAAATGAGTGGTTTCTTCATGCTCAGGTTGTAGCACTCCCTCCTTAATCCGGGCACTTGGCGTAGCTGACGCCCAGCTAAAGCTGCTCATTCTACCTTTTACATATTGGTCGTTCGTTAGCTTAGTAACCGGAACATTATAAAAATCCGGATCACCAAGATAAGCTGCCCGGTCCGCATAAACCCTCCGTTCAGCCTCTACAATTACCTGGATGGTAGAGTCGGAATTAAAGCCCCACCTTTTTAACGGAAAATCGGCTACAGATTTTAACAGCTGCAGCAGCGCAATGCCTCCGCCGGAGGGTGGCGGCATCGTAATAATATGGTATCCTTTATAATAGCCGGTAACCGGTTTACGCCAAATGGCCTGATAATCCTTTAGATCTTCTTTACTGACAATCCCTTTATGGTGTGCCATTTCTGCAACGATACGCTCTGCCACCCAGCCTTCATAAAAACCTGAGCGGCCGTTTTCTTTAATTGCTTCTAAAGTTTTAGCGAGTTCGTTCTGTACCAATAAATCTCCTGCTGCCCAGGTCTCCATTCTCAATAAAGCAGTACCCTCAGGGTTTTGTGCATTAAAGAGCGTTTTAAATTGGTTAAGCTCATCAGCCTGCCTGGCGGTAATTTTAAAACCGTTAGTCGCCAAATCAATTGCAGGCTTTAACAAATCCGCCCACTTTAAGTGTCCATATTTTTGGTGCGCTTCAGCCATCCCGGCAACAGAGCCTGGAATACCGGAAGCCAAACGGCCATATAAACTTTTATCGGTTATAGGGTTTCCTATAGAATCCAGGTACATATCACGGCTTGCCAGGGATGGTGCCTTTTCTCTAAAATCTAAGGTATTGACCTCGCCAGTGGCAGATCGATAAACCATAAAACCACCCCCACCAATATTACCGGCGTTGGGGTAAACTACCGCCAGTGCAAATTGAACAGCAACAGCTGCATCAACTGCATTACCTCCCTTTTTTAGGATCTCAAGACCTACTTTAGATGCAATTGGGCTTGCCGTAACGACCATTCCCTGACGAAATTCATTGCTGTTATTTTTACCAAGCTGCCCGCCAGCACAACCGGCTAGCATGGAACAGCCAATCATGCATACGAATAACGCTAAAGCTGACCAGTTATCCTTTATAGCTTTCGGCATCTGAATAGATTTTTTCAATAACTGCCGCATTCTTTTCGAGGATCACCTTACGTTTCAAACTTAGTTTTGGAGTAAGCTCTCCACCATCAATGCTCCATTGTTTAGGCAATAAAGCAAAGCGCTTTACCTGCTCCCATTTACCAAAATCCTTGCATGTATATTGAACGATCTGATCGAATTTTTCCAATACCTGTGGATCACTGATCATCTGATCATCCGTTGAATAACCAATCCCTTTTTTATGTGCCCAGGCTTTAAGGGCAACAAAGTTCGGAACAATCAGCGCAGCAGGGAATTTCCTGTTTTCACCAAGAACCATCACTTGTTCAACCAAAGTGGTTTCTTTGAATTTATTTTCTAAAATCTGAGGAGCTACGTATTTACCCCCAGCGGTTTTAAAGATCTCTTTCTTACGGTCGGTAATCTTCAAGAATTTTCCTTGTAAAATTTCACCAATATCACCGGTATGGAACCAACCATCCTGATCAATGGTTTCAGCAGTCAGGTCATCACGCAGATAATATCCCTTCATGATCGCATGTCCGCGTGCCAGTACCTCTCCGTCTTCCGCAATCTTAATCTCTACCCCTTCAATAGCTGTACCTACGGTCCCAAACATGGTATTTCCAAAATGGTTGACCGTAATTACCGGCGAGGTTTCTGTAAGGCCATAACCTTCAAAAACAGGCATTCCTGAAGCCCAGAATATTCTGGCCAGTCTCGGGTTGAGTGCAGCACCACCAGAGATGATCACTACAATATTTCCACCCAATGCCTCTTCCCATTTTTTGAATACCAGTTTCCTCGCAACCCCCAGTTTAAACTTATAGAACCATCCGCTTTCAATTTCAAACTTTTCGGCAAGTGCTACCGACCAGAAAAAGATGCCTCTTTTTATTCCGGTAAGGGCTTTGCCTTTTTCCATGATTTTCTCATATACCTTTTCCAGTAACCTTGGAACGGTTGAGAAAGCATTGGGTTTCACAAACTGAATATCGGCAACGATGGTATCAAGGCTCTCCGCATAGTATACCCCGGTATTACAATACATATATAAGTAAACCACCATCCGCTCAAAAATATGTGACAACGGTAAAAAGCTCAGTCCTTTACTGATCCCTTCCGGCAGCAGCACCGCTGAGTTCTCAAAATTCTTGACCAGGTTATCGTGCGTTAACATGACTCCTTTAGGTGTACCTGTAGTACCTGAAGTATAGATTAGTGTTAAAATATCTTCTTTACTTACTTTTTCCCGATATTCATTCAGGTTAATCTCCGGCTGTGCAGCTCCGGCCTGAACAAGTGTTTCCCAGTGATCAGCACCAGCCACTTCATTAAAAGTATAGATCTTCACACCCGGACGGTGTTCATCACAAACAGCTTTCAATTTCTTATAGATCGCTTCATCTGCGGCAAAGACTACAGTGATCTCCGCATTCTCCAGGATAAACTGAATATCATGTTCAGCAAGTGTTGGGTATAAAGGCACCTGGTAAGCACCCAGCTGCATGATTGCAAAATCTGAAATGTTCCATTCCGGCCTGTTGTGAGACATTACCGCAACTCTTGATCCTTTACCTACACCAATGGTAACCAATCCACGGCTTAGCGCATCAGCCGTATCGCAAATCTTTTGGGTACTGTATTTTTTCCATACCCCTTCAATTTTACCGCTTATAAATTCTTCTTTTGGAAAGTTCTCTAAATTGTATTGAAGTAAATCAAATACTCTTGTTATCGTAACAGCCATACTGTGAAGCTTATATTTAAGATTTGGTTAAACAGGCAATTACTTTAATTAAAGCTTTAGCTGCCCGTTTCTCAAACTTAAATAAAATTGTGATGATATGCAATTACACGATATGTCCTAAAATTAAATGTGTGAAAAGCCTTACAATTCTATACCAGACCAATGGCACAATAGTTGTTTGTAAGCATTTTGTAAGCCATTTGGCTTTTTTTACCCATTAAAAACAATAAACATTATGAAAAAACTACTATTTACTTTAATCGGATGTGCGGCATTATTAACAGGCTCAATCAGCACTGCCCAGGCTCAAAACTATAAGACCGCATTGGGTGTACGGATCGATGCCGGAGATGGCTCAACAGGTGTTGGATTTAACGTAAAACATTTCTTTACCCGGAATAATGCGATAGATGGTAACTTAATCTTTTTTGATGGAGATGTAGTTGGATTAGGTGCAGAATATCAGTACAATGCCCCGGTTCAAGGTGTTAGTGGTTTAGACTGGTATTTAGGTGTAGGCCCAAATTTCTTATTCCATGAACACTTTACACAAGTTCAGCTTAGACCCGTTGTTGGTTTAGACCTGAAGGTACCAAATGCACCTATCGACTTTGCTTTTGACTGGCGTCCGATGATCTCACTTAACCATGGTTCAGATGTTACTGCCGGCCGTTTTGGGATCTCTATACGTTATGCATTTTAATTAAACAGCATACAAGTCTGTGGTCTATACTGACAACAGCAGCAATAAAAACAGGGCATCAGGTTTAAACCTGATGCCCTGTTTTTATCATAAAGAATTGCTTTTATGTAAGTTTACACGATAAGGTGTCGGCTATTTTAGCCATTTATTGCGGACTTTTAACTCCGCCTCTGTAGCATCCTCTTTTAGCGTAGCCAATAATTTAATATTTGGATTCGCCTTTAATGCAATTTTAAAGTCTTTCACGATCCCATCTCTCAAAACACGCACAACTACAGATTCTCCAACTTTTTTACCCGTTACAGCTGGGTTACGTTCTAATGCAGAATCAATATAAATTTCATCAACACTCAATACCCGGTCGTTCACATTTAATCCGCCATCCCATGCCGCAGAATTTCTGGAAACGGAAGAAATCATTACTTTTCCTTCTGTAATTTTAGACGCAACACCCAGATAAGGAACACTCTTGCCTTCGTTTTCATTCTTAACCGTTACCCCGGCATAGCCGAAATATTTGGTATAGTCGATCGGGTCTGTTCCATTTACATACACTTTCCAAAACTCAGTAAAGCTGATCCCGCTGATCTTTTCAACCATGGTTTTAAATTCTGCATCTGTATAGCCTCTGCCTAGTTTCTTATAATATTCAGCATACATCGTTTTCATCACATCATCCAGGTTCTTTGCCCCTTTGGTTGCCTGAATAATTTCCAGGTCCATGAGCATGCCAACAATCTCTCCTTTACTGTAATAAGAAATGGTGGTATTGCTTGAATTCTCGTTAGGCCTGTAGCTTTTAATCCAGGCATCGTAACTGGCTTCTGCTACTGTCTGTATCTTAGCACCCGGGGTATTTACTACGCCTGCAACTGCGGTAGCCATAGACTGGATCGTTTGTGCCATCGTATTAAAGCCGGCACGGAACATCAGTTTATTCTCGAAATAGGAAGTAAATCCTTCTGCCACCCATAAATTGGTGGTATAATTTTCATTGTCATAATCAAACGGACCTAAAGCAATGGGACGTAACCGCTTTACATTCCAAAGGTGATGATACTCGTGTGCGACCAGCTCTAAAAAGCCTTTATAGGTTTTCTCATTGGTATAGCCTCTGCGGGATGCACCAAGCACTGTAGAATTCAGGTGTTCTAAACCACCGCCGCCAGTATTAAAGTTATGTACAATAAAGGTGTAGTGTTTATTTGGATTTTCACCGTAGATGGCTGTAGCTTGTTCAACTACCTTAGCCATATCAACTTTTAATCTTTCTTTATCGTAGTTGCCGCCGCCATACATGGCCACTTCATGCTTTACTCCCGATGCCATAAATTCAAAAACGTCCTGGTTGCCCACTTCAATTGGGCTGTCAAACAAGATGTCAAAGTTTGATGCCGTATAGGTGAATTTCTCTCCCGCTACCGGCTCTAAGCCAGTTGAAACCTTTCCCCATCCTTTAAATGGATTTACTTTGACCGTGCTTGGCAAATTTAGCAGACCATCCGGATACATAAAAATACCGGTACTTGATAAAAATGCATGAGACTCATCGATAAATGGCGTACGTACAGATACTTCAAAAGCATACACACGGTACCTGATCTTAATACTTTTTGCTTTGGCAGAATAAACCCGCCAGGTATTTTTTCTGATCTTTTCAACAGGTACTGTTTTGCCTCCGGCAGCAGCCGAAAACCCTTCAACACTTTTAGCAAATTCACGAACAAGATACGAACCCGGTGCCCATACCGGCATCTTTACATCTATATAATCCTTCACCAGCCCGGAGATGTTCATTTCCATCTCTGCATAATGTGCCTGCGGCTCTGTGAAACTCACTTCAAACCCTACTTTAACCTGTGATTTGGCTGATATACTCATAAATAGTATTAATAATCCTGCTGATATCCTTTTCATTCTCCTTCTATTTTAACCGCGGTAAACTTAGATAAAAAAGTTTTTACACAGAAATACCGTATGTACTTTTAACTGGCTAAAGCAGAATGAGCTGTAACATACTTAATACAACTACGCTTGGGCATCATAATTGAATATTTTTGCACGTTAACACTCATAACACAACTGTATGAAACTGAAATATATCATCTATATCCTCATCATTCTAGGGATTGCCTATTTAATTTATTATCGAATATCTGCCAATAAAAAATTGGAAAATGCTGGCGGCGGTGCCCCGAAAGGTGCTGCTGGCGGAGCCAAAGGAGGGCTTCAGGTTGACGGGATTGTAATTAAAGCCGCTGATTTTACGAACGGACTTGAAGTAACCGGAACCATTGAAGCCAATGAATCTGTTTCATTGCGTTCTGAAGTTTCCGGCCTGGTAACCAGCATTAATTTTAAGGAGGGTTCCAATGTTACCAAAGGAAGCTTACTGGTAAAGATCAACGACCGCGATATACAGGCACAGCTGCAGGATGCATTAACCCAGCAGCGTTTATCTGAGACGAATGAAAACCGTTCCAGGCAGCTGCTAGCGAAAGGTGCAATAAGCCAGGAAGAATACGATACTTCCCTGGCATCCTTCCAATCTCTAAAAGCACAGTCACAGCTGATTCGCGCACAGCTGGCCAGAACCTCTATCTATGCACCATTTAGCGGAAAAATTGGTCTTCGTTCAATCTCCGTTGGCGAATATTTAACACCGGCAACAATGATTGCCAATTTATCCAGTATCAATCCGCTGAAGCTCAGTTTCTCCGTTCCTGAAAGATATATAGGCCAGATAAAAATGGGTTCTGATATTACCTTTACTACAGATGGTTCTCCTAAAACATACAGCGGAAAAGTCTTTGCCCTTGAACCGGGTATCAATACCCAGACCCGCACCCTGCAGATCAAAGCACTGGTACCTAACCCCAATAGTGAATTACTTCCGGGCTCTTTTGCCAATATAAAACTCTCTCTAACCACGATGAAGGATGCGATATTGATCCCTAATGAAGCCATCATTCCTGTTTTGGAAGGAAAAACGGTATTCATTAGTAAAAATGGAAAAGCACAGCAAGTCCCCGTTGAAGCAGGCACACGTACAGATGCAAACATTGTAATCATCTCCGGTCTGAAAGCAGGTGATACCGTATTAACAACAGGAGCCATGTCATTAAAAAAAGATGCAGCCGTAAAAGTAACTGTGGTTAAAAACTAAACAGCATTATGAGTATTTCAACCACCAGTATAAAACGCCCTGTTCTGGCCATAGTTATGAACCTGATGATCCTGTTGTTTGGGGTTATCGGATACAACTTTCTGGGCGTAAGGGAGTTTCCGAACATTGACCCGACAGTAGTATCGGTCCGGACTTCTTATCCGGGTGCAAACTCGGACATCATAGAATCCCAGATTACCGAGCCTCTTGAAAAATCAATCAATGGAATAGACGGGATCAGAAACATATCTTCTTCCAGCAATCAGGGTACAAGTAACATTACCATTGAGTTTAACCTGGATAAGAACATTGACGATGCGGCAAATGATGTGCGCGATAAAGTATCGCAGGCAGCAAGGAGTTTACCGAAAGACATTGACGGGAATCCGGTTGTGAGTAAAGCCGATGCCAATTCTGATGCGGTAATTACAATGACCATACAAAGCGATAAACGCAATGTAATGGAGCTGAGTGATTATGCGGAAAATGTAATTGCAGAACGCCTTCAAACAATTTCAGGAGTGAGCAGCATCCAGATCCAGGGACAGCGTAAATATGCAATGCGCATCCGGATAGACCCGAACAAGATGGCCGCATATGGTTTAACGTCCCAGGATATTGTAACCGCCCTTGACCGGGAAAATGTGGAGCTTCCTTCAGGTAAAATTACCGGTGCCAATACAGAACTTATTGTTAAAACACTGGGAAAGCTAACCGATGCCACCCAATTTAACAACCTGATCCTTAAAACAGACTCTAACAATTTGGTTAGGCTGCGCGATGTTGGCTTTGCAGAACTCGGTTCGGAAAATGAAGAAACCGTTTTAAGAGAGTCCGGAAAACCCATGGTCGCTGTAGGGTTAATTCCACAACCCGGTGCAAATTACCTGGATATCTCCAAAGAGTTTGATGCGAGGTTTGAGCAGCTGCAAAAAGATATTCCGAAGGATATAAAATTAAACATATCCCTTGACACCACTAAGTTCATCAAATCATCAGTAACAGAAGTTGCAGAAACTATCATCTTATCGCTGATTCTGGTTATTTTGATCATTTACCTGTTCTTTAGAGATTGGGCAATTGCCATACGGCCATTAATTGATATTCCGGTATCGCTGATCTTTACCTTCTTTATCATGTATATTTTTGGGTTTTCCATTAATGTACTGTCGCTTTTAGCGATTGTTTTGGCCACTGGTTTAGTGGTAGATGATGGGATTGTAGTCACAGAGAATATCTTTAAAAAAGTAGAAGAAGGTTATTCTCCCTTTGAAGCCGCCATTAAAGGTTCTAATGAGATCTTTTTTGCAGTTATATCCATTTCCATCACACTGGCAGCCGTGTTTTTACCGGTAATCTTTCTCCAGGGATTTGTTGGGCGGCTCTTTAGGGAGTTTGGAATTGTAATTGGTGCAGCTGTATTGATTTCGGCATTTGTATCACTTACGTTAACACCGATGCTGAATGCCTATCTGATGAAGAAAACAGGGCACAAGAAATCAAAGTTCTACGAGATGACAGAACCTTATTTTGTTAAACTGAATGACAGCTATTCCGAAAGCCTCAATAAGTTTTTGACCAGAAAATGGCTCGCTTTTCCCATTATTGTGATCTGTATTGGCATCATCGCATTTTTCTGGACCATCATCCCGAAAGAAACGGCACCATATGACGATCGCAGTGCGATCAATATGAACGTAAGTACACCAGAAGGTTCTTCATTTGCGTATACCGACCGCTTCATTTTAAAGATCCAAAACCTCATTACAGATTCTATACCTGAAAAGAAGGTGAGCATTACCATTACCTCACCAGGTTTTGGAGGCGCGGGCTCAACGAACAGCGGCTTTGTTAGAATGGGACTAACCGATCCGGGTGACCGAGAAACCCCACAAGCAGATGTAGCAGCTAAGCTTACCAATTTAACCCGGAAATTTTCAGAAGGAAAAGTAACCGTTACCCAGCAACCTACTATATCTGTAGGCCGAAGGGGTGGATTACCGGTAAATTATATTATACAGGCTCAAAATTTCGATAAGCTAAGGGAGAAAGTTCCTTTGTTTATGGATGAAGTTGCGAAAGATCCTACGTTCACCGTGTCTGACGTGAACTTAAAATTTAACAAGCCCGAGATCAACCTGACGATAGACCGCGACAAAGCTAAAAACCTGGGCGTTTCTGCAGCAGATATTGGCTCTGCCCTGCAGCTCGGATTAAGCGGACAGCGCTTTTCTTATTTCTTTATGAATGGAAAACAATACCAGGTAATTGGACAATTTGAAGTGGCCGACCGTAAAGACCCGTTAGATTTAAGTTCCGTGTATGTTAGAAATGATAAGAACGAACTGATCCAGCTGGATAATCTGGTAACGGCAAAAGAACAAAGCAGTCCGCCTCAATTGTACAGGAACAACCGCTTTACCGCAGCAACTGTTTCTGCAGGCCTCGCACCTGGAAAAAGTATTGGAGAAGGTATTGATGCTATGGACAGGATTTCGGCCAAAGTATTGGATGAAACCTTCTCAACAGATCTTGGCGGTGAATCCAGGGACTTTAAAGAAAGTTCATCGAATACACTCTTTGCCTTTGGATTGGCTTTATTGCTGGTTTATTTAATCCTTTCTGCACAATTTGAAAGTTTCATTGATCCGATCATCATTATTATCACGGTACCAATGGCCGTTGCGGGTGCATTCCTTTCGCTATGGTTATTTGGACAAAGCTGGAATATATTTAGCCAGATCGGTACGATCATGCTGATCGGACTGGTAACCAAGAACGGGATTTTAATTGTTGAGTTTGCGAACCAGCTTAAGGAAAAGGGAGCAAACATCCACGATGCAATCCGCGAAGCTTCCGTATCCCGCCTAAGACCAATTTTAATGACCAGTCTGGCCATTGCCATCGGTGCGCTTCCAATTGCCATGGCTTTGGGTGCAGCAGCAAAAAGCAGAATGGGAATGGGTATTGTGATTGTAGGCGGAACAACATTTTCACTTATACTTACCCTGTTTGTAATTCCGGCGATCTATTCCTACTGGTCTAAAGAACATAAAGTAAATGAAGATCTGAATGAATCGTTAAAGACTGCTCTTGAGCATGAATCTAATGAAAACGCAAAATAAGCAGCACATGAAATTTAAAAAGATATTATTTTCATTGTTATTAATGTTGATCTTCCTCGCTCAGGAGTCCATAGCGCAGGGAAAATTAACCCTGCAGGAAGCTATTGCAGCAGCATTACAAAATAACTTTGATATCAAACTGGTCAATAACGATCTTCAGATTGCCAAAAATAATGCAAACCCCGGTAATGCCGGCTTTTTACCAAGCCTTGATGGTACCTTTACAGAAGGAGGCAGCCGTCAGAATACAACAAGAACGCAAAGTACCGGAGCCGAGCAAACCATAAATGGGGTACGCAATACAAACATGAGCTATGGTGTAGCACTGGACTGGACCATCTTTGATGGCCTGCAGATGTTTACAAATTACGAGCGGTTAAAAGAACTGCAGAAATTAGGAGAAGTAACGTCTAAAGCAACCATCCTAACTACCATCAGCAATGTAGTAAATGCCTATTATACGGTACTTAAACAACAGGAACTCGTAATTGCAAGAGATAGCGCTCTTGATGTTTCGCAGCTGCGCTTACGGATTGCCAACAATAAATTAGCTATTGGCCGCGGATCTAAGCTGGATGTACTTACAGCTACCGTTGATTACAATACAGACACTACGGCTTACCTGCAGGAGAAAAACCTGCTGAAAAATTCGATGGTTTCTCTAAACCAGGTCATGGCGCGGGACTTAAATCTTGAATTTACAGTAGAAGAAAAAATTGATATTGATACACAGCTAAACTATGCCACACTGGCCGGACAAATGGAGCAGTTAAATCCAGATCTGCAAAATGCGTTTATCAGTAAAAAGATAGCAGAATTAGAATTAAAGTCGGTTAAGGGACAACGTTACCCGGTAGTTGCGGTAAACGGTGGTTATGAATATCAAAGAAGCGCAAGTCCGACAGGCTTTAACACCCGGCAAAAGGCCAATGGCTTAACATATGGTTTAACAGCCAGCCTGAACCTCTTCAATGGTTTTTTACAGCGTCAAAATGAACGCAATGCAAAGGTAATGATCAACTCCTCTGAGCTGACACTGGAAAAAACCCGCCAGGATCTGCAGGCGCAACTGATCTCTGCCTATAAGAATTATACCACCAACCTGGACCTGTTAAAGATCGAGAATAACAATGTGGATGTTGCAAAGCAAAGCTTAGACATTACACTTGAAAAATATCGCCTTGGAAGTATCGCTCCACTGGAGCTGAGAGAGGCACAAAGAAATTCAATAGATGCAGTGGCCAGGTTTCTTGAAGCCCAATATCAGGCAAAACTTACAGAAATTATTCTAAAAGAGATCAGCGGTACTTTGAATGTTCAATAAGATCATTATTTTTATCAAATGATTCTAGTAGCAGACAGCGGTTCTTCTAAAACAGATTGGATGGGATATAGCCCCACTGAAACCATTAATTTCAGTACACAAGGCATAAATCCTTATTTCTTAAATGCACAGGATATTTTTAAGATCTTTTCAAAGAAGAAAGAACTGTCTGTATTTGCAGACCAGGTAAAAGAAATTTACTTCTTTGGTGCCGGATGTTCATCGCCGGATAAGGTAGAAGTGATCTCCAATGGAATCTCATCATTTTTCACCAATGCCTATGTTTCTGTAGAACATGATCTCATTGGATCTGCTTATGCTACATGCGGTGATCAGGAAGGACTGACCTGCATACTGGGTACAGGCTCTAACATATCGTATTATGACGGCAAGGAAGTAAGTGCCGGTATACATGGCCTGGGTTATATATTGGGAGATGAAGGATCGGGTACCTATTTTGGACGAAAGCTGATTACCAGCTATCTATACCATCAAATGCCAGCAGCGTTAAGTGCTGATTTTGAGGCTACGTATCAAACTGACAAAGAAACCGTAATTACCAATCTGTATCAGAAACCAGGTGCAAACATATACCTGGCTTCATTTAGCCGGTTTATGCTGAAACACCTGGAACACCCTTTTATTATCAATTTACTGGAAGAGGGCTTCCAGGAATTTATAGATACAAACATTAAGGATTATAAAAACTATAAAGATCTGGATTGTCACTTTGTAGGTTCAATAGCCTTTTATTACCAGGAGATCCTCAGGAGGACCTGCTTAAAAAACGAGGTCCGCGTTGGTAAGATCTATCAAAAACCAATTGAAGGCATCTATACCTACATCCTTAAAAAAGAAGGCCTCATGGCTTAATTTCCCTGATCTTTTTCACTCCATAGATCGCCCCTGCCAGTACCAGCAAGCCCAGGCCTCCATCGATGGGCACATCCGGATCAAGACCGGGAAATCCGGGATCATCAACTGGTTTAAGCAAAAAAATGCAGTCAAAAATACCTGCGGGGATCAGTATAAATTCTTTCATAATCCAAGATTTCTTTAATACTAAGCATTAAAGACGTGATAAACACGCCATTAACCGGATATATCCGGTTAATCTTTGGCTATTGAGCGATTTATAAAAGATTATTGTACGCACTGATCTTTAAACCATGAAAAATCCTACATCCAGCCTTCTATTTACACTCTTAATTTTCTTTTACCAGCCACAGGAAAGCAATGCCCAGGATTGGATGACTGGCTATAGTTTCCGGAAAAAGATAACGATCAATAAAAGTAAGATCACGCCACATGAATTACAGTCAGGTCCTTCAGATCTGGAAGACTTTCCAATACGGATTCAGATTGAAGATGTCAATCTGATTCATATACCCGGATCATTCAGCAACAAAATAACCAACCCACAGGGCCTGGACGTTTCCTTCGCCCTGACTACCGCAGCTAAGGTTCCAGTTAATTTTCAGCTTGAGCATTATGATCCTGCAAAAGGTATACTGATCTGCTGGATAAAGATTAAATCTCTTTCTGCCGATGGGACGCCGGCTGCCCCTACATCCTTATTTTTATATTATGGCTCTTTAATCCTTCATGATCCTGATGACCCTTCCGCTTTAAATACATGGAATGCAGGTTACTCCGCAATCTGGCACTTGAACAGGAATACCGGGCCTTTAATGAGTAAAAATGTGCGCAGCAATCTACAGGAACAAAATGCAATGGGGAACACAGGTATGAATGAACAGAATTATGCAGCAGCTAAACTGGGGGCTGGAATACACCTGAATGGCCAATCTGAATTCTTATATGCACATGCACCAGCCAGTAATGACTTCACCATCTCTGCCTGGATAAAACCAGACTCCATCGGTATGGAACAAATCATCATCTGTAATGATAGTGCACTAAACGGCGGGTACCAGTTAAAAATAATGAAAGACGGCAAGCTAGCCCTGCAAATCAGCAATGTGGGATCTGGTTCAATCCATTCGATCAGCAGCACCTCATCATTATCTGCAGGTACCTGGTATTTGGCTGCCATGACTTTAATGGGCACAGGCCTCTCCATCTTCATCAATGGAGAAATTGAAGCAGGTCGTAATAACATAAATTACCAGCCTGGCCCGGGAGGATCTATCCGCATTGGCTGCGGAAAACAAAATACCAGCTATTTTAAAGGAATTATAGATGAAGTGAGAGTCCAGAACATAGCCAGGGGCACTGAATGGATTAAAACGGAATATGTAAATCAAAACCTTCCTGCTGAGACTTTCAGTTCTGGTTTGGAAGAGTACAATGCACAGGAATTTTCCATATTTACCGGGTTAACCAGCAACTGGGATCTGAAATATAATTGGAAAGGTGATAAACTGCCTGTATCGGGTTCAAGTGTAATTATCTCATCGGGCAAAACAGTAAACTATACGGGAAGCAGTCTTATACTTAACCGGTTAATACTGGAACCTGGTGCTCATTTAATTTTAAAAAACAACCTGGAAGTAACCAATACGACAGAAATTGGAGAAAATGCATCGTTAAAACTGGATAATGCCATACAAATCAAATTTCATTCCGATGTACTCAATAATGGATCATTATCCTTAAATCAAACCACCGGAACCATCATTTTCTCCGGAAATAATATAACACAGCATCTATCCGGAACGGGTAAGGTAAAAGTACACCGTGTTGAGCTTATTCAATCCGCACCGGATCATGAACTTATTCTTAATTCCACACTTGAGATAACCGGCTTTCTTCAGCTGATCAAAGGAAGCTTAGTTACGAACAATCATTTAACTTTATTGGCTACAGCGACAACTTCAGCTGCACTACTGCCCATTGAGCATTTGTCTGAAGTGCATATAACCAGCAATATTAACGTACAAACTTACGTATCCGGAAATTACGGCAATCCGGCTCAGTCCAGGGGCTGGCGACTGATGGCATCTCCGGTATACCATACGTCTGGCGGAAATGAGTACAGCTATAACATCCTTTCATTAAAAAACAGTATGTTCATTACAGGATTGTCTGGTTTGGTCAACGGCTTTGATCGCTCTCCTAAAAATGGAGCAACAATCTATACCCACGATCAGTCATTACCAGGTACCTTGTCCGGTAAATATATTCCAATTGCCACTATCCATTCCAGCATACCCCTTGGAAAAGGGATCTACGTATTTTCAAGAGGCAGCCGATACGAAGACAATGCCTATTTAAACCAGATAGAATCTCCGTCGTCCCTAAATCCGCAAGGTTATACCATCACACATTCAGGCAGGGTTTACACCGGTAACCTAACCGTTGAATTAAGTAACCGAAATACAGCGGCTGATGGAGATGGGTTTAATTTGCTGGGCAATCCATATCCCTGCGCCCTGGAGTGGGGCAAACTGGACAAAGTAAATATAAGTCCTTTTATATGGCAGTATGACCCTTTAAATAAGGCCTACCGTGTAAGTGAAGGCACCGAAGTACTTATTCCTTCAGGATCCGCTTTTTTTGTTAAAGTAACAGGCGGTAATGCCAAAGGCACACTTACGTTTACGGAGCAATCCAAGTACACATCAGTCAACACGGCTATTAATCAGCTACTCTCGATCCCTTCAAAATCTGCATCCTCAAATATCCCGTACCAATTAGACCAGTACCCGGTAAGAGAAGCCTGGTTTAAATTAATCTTAAGCAGGAAGAATGTTAGTCAGGAATATAAGATCTTTTTTAAGCAAGGGGGATCAGATGAAATAACCGATCAGGATGCATTAAAGATAGGTGAAGGTTATGTCAGTATATCAGGCCTGCACAATACTAAAAAATTGGCGGTAGACGAGCGCGCTATGCTAACCGAAAAAAAAGAGGTCATATTTGAAATTAAAGGATGGGAAACCGGAACCTATACGCTTGAGCTGAACGGATTTGAAAACTTTAACCCCTGGGCTACCGTTCAATTGATTGATCATTATCTTAAGATCAGGAAAAGAATACAAGCTTCTGCAGACAGCTATACGTTTAAGATAGATACAAATCGTATTGAAAGTCAGGGAATCAGCCGTTTCTCTATACTTTTTGAACCGGTAAAAACAGAAGAAATTAAGCCTGAAATGAGTTCCGTTTTACTCTACCCAAATCCATTTAAAGATAAATTATACCTGGAGCGTACCTTGAAAACTTGGAGCGCAACTGGCAACACCATACTTGCAATCTACGACCTCAACGGAAGAATGCGTATACAACAATCCCTATCTCCGGAAATAAGTAAAGTAGAAATAAATGGGCATGAATTGGAAAAGGGGCTCTACCTGATCAGGATATTTAACAGCAAGACCCCCAAGACCTTTAAAAGTTTTAAAATGATAAAAGAATGAGCTAATTCTTTATCAACAGGATCTCGTACTCATTAATAACCAGGTAACCCATTTCATAACAGAAATAGCACCTGTTGAGTTTCTCATTTTCGAAGATACTGGTGAAATAGCCAAAATCAAATCCCTTTGCAAGCAATGATCCTTTTTCCACCTTAGTATCGGCTTCAATATCAAAAGATTTTAAAATACCCCTGTTCTTTTTTAAGGCACTATTGATATAACGTACCAGCGTGATCTCTTCAGCCCCGTTACGGAAATAATTGTAATTACTTCTGCAGCTATCGTCACAGAACTTCTTATCTGCCCGCCCTTTAATGATATCTCTACAATTTAAACAATGTTTCTCTGCATTCATGATATAAGTTTTGGAAACTTATATATTATCTTCCAGATCAACCAAACTATGCGCCATGTTTTTTTTTGTTAAACCTATTCTCTTGTTCATTTCTGTTCTGATCAGTGAAGCAACCCATTCCAGTTTTTTCTGCTCTTCTTCAGTAAATGTTCTTGAGGTTTTATCCACTACACAAACCACACCTACATTAAACCCTTCATTGGTGGTAATGGGTGCCGCAGCATAGAATTTAAATCCGCGTTCTCCGGCAATTAGCGGGTTTGAGATCAGGTGCATTTCTTTGCTAAGGTCTTCATAAACGGTTACCTTATCTTTTAAAATAGCCAAAGAGCACAGGCAAATGTCACGGTCCTGTTCAAAACCGGATTCACCGTTTTGATTTGCTTTAGTCCAAACCGTATACCTGTCAACAAAATTGATCATCGCAACCGGTGCATTTAACATCGTTGCCGCAATAGCTGCAATCTGGTCAAAAGCAGGTTCTGGCTTAGTATATAATATTTTATATTTCTTTAAATTCTCCACGCGCTCCTCCTCATTGAGAGGGATCATATCCATTCCAATCATAAAACTTAGTTTAATGTTACTATACTACTCCCTTAATTTCAGAATAGAATGTTCTGATAATCAAATAATATATTATGATGGAGACAATATTCATACCCCATTTCTGCATTTGTTTGCGATATTCCCAAAAGGGTTGTTAAAACATTAAGAACTACAAAAAAGATACAAAACAGCAGTTCCCTTCAAGCTGGATCTACCCAACATTCCACACAGTTGTAAGATTTTGATTGCTAGACAATTAGATAAAATCAGCTTATTGGGCAACGAGGGGCAAAGTTTTCTCAAAGTGTGAATTTTATTCTTATTTTAATTACTAAAACCATTTAATTGAATAAGCCTCCAGGAATTTAATCCTGAAGGCTTATATCAAAGAGTACTAAATTTAATCCAACCTTTATTTTTTTGTCACTTTGAATTCGGTTCTTCTGTTAAGTGCCCGGCCTTCAGGATTATCTTTTCCTTTAATCTCATTAGGGGCAATCGGTACACCTTCTCCATAACCCATACTGGTCATCCTTTCTTCAGGAATCCCTTTTGATACCAGGTAATCGACACATGATTTTGCCCTTCGGTTAGAAAGATCAAGGTTATAGATATCCACTCCTTTACTATCGGTATGGGCATTCAGCTGGATCTCGATATTCGGATTATCGATCATGATCGTATATAGATGATCAAGCTGCAGTTCAGAATCAGGCGTTAGTTCTGCACTGTTAAACTCGTAAAGGATATCTTTGAGCACAATTGGCTTATCGATCTCATAAGGAATCAGGCAAATATCGGGGCTAAACAACGTATCTTTTTTAGCCAGGTCATCGTAATTAAAACTGATCACTTTACTTAAATATTTATCCTTTTCGGCGGTGATGGTTATTTTTCGGTTTGAGCTTACTTTGAAATGGTAAGCACCAGACTGATCTGTGGTGATACTAAACTGTTCCAATGAATCTACCAGCAGAATGGTTGCATTGGTTAAGGGTTTCATTGTATTGCAATCAAACACGACACCCCTTACAGACAGGTACTCACGCTTTACATGGAACACCTCCAGACAACACAACGATTCGCGGTCAGAACTGATGTAACCTTCCGTGTCCAGGTCATCAACGGAACTAAAATAGATATCATCTTTTGAAGAGTTAAACGGATAACCCAGGTTTCTGGGTTCTGTCCAGGTTGTAAAATCTCCCTTGACCTCATAAAAATCAAACCCGCCCATACCTACTTTACCATTACTGCTGTACAGCAATTTTTCTGTTTTAGGATTATAGTACGGAGCCTGATCGTCTTCATCGGTATTGATGCTTTTACCCATATTTATGGCTTGCCCTACAGACCCATCGGTTCTTAGCGGACAATACCACAGATCATACTTACCGATACCGCCAGGTCTGTTTGAGGAGAAGATCAGGTACTTCCCGTCTTTACTCACAAAAGGCTGTATGGCGTTAAATCCTTTAACATTAACCTGGGCACCTAATTCTGCCGGCTCAGACCAGCTTTTACCCCCATCAACAGCATTGAGCCGATAGATCTTTTTATCGCCATTTGCGGTCCAGCTGGTGATGTACATCACCTGGCCATTTGGGTGGAAAGCAGGTGCAGCAGATTCTTTGCCCTTACCCCCGGTACCGATCCTTTTAACAGAGATACTTTCTGTTAGCGGGCTTCCAGACACTTCATATACGGCGTTTAAGTAAGGACTTTCTTTCTTGGTCACTTTTGTGGTTTTGTCGCGGTCAGAAAGCACTTCCTTTCTGCCTAAAGAGCTAACCGGTCTCGATGAAGTAAAGTAAAAGTCATCACCATTTAGCGTTGGGGTATAGTTAGATCCCTTATTGTTGATGTTATTCTGCAGCCTGCTCATCTTAAACAATCTCGGATATCGAAATTCATACAGCGCAAACTGGCACGAAGCAATCTCGATCTTTGCATTGGCCGCGTAGCTGTCATTTACCCTGTACTTATTCAGAAAATCATTAAATGCAGCAATCGCCTCCGGAAAACGCTGATTTGCACGCAGCGTTTCGGCATACCAGAATGAAGCTAAAATATACTTCGGATTTTTAAAATCCTTAGCCAGGTTATACCATTGCTCTGCATCGGTATAATTTTTATACAGTCTTAAGGATTCTGCCAGCTGAAATGTAGCATATTCCTGATCATCCTGATTGGGGCCTTCCTCCTTAATCTTATTTTCAAATCCGTAGGGCAATACAAACCCCGCACTATCCGGTGATATTTGTAAAGCTCTCTTATAATACTCTGCTGCTGCATAATATTCATTGTTCTGAAAGTATACATCAGCTACTTTTTTGTTGTTGCTTATAAACTGCGCATTGGCTGCAGCGCTGAACAAGCAAAGGATCAATACTAATTTAAGCCGTCTCATCTTTAAAGTTTTGTGTTTAGCGTTATTATAATCTTGGACAGAAGAAGTTCGGTCCTACTATTCCTTTTCTGCCGGTAAATGAAACAGACAGTTCCAATCCACCCTGACTGCGGGTTGCCCTGTTCAAACTGGAAGTATTTAAATCATAGCTCAGGCCGAAAACCATATTTTTCAAGTGCAAACCGAAGAAAGCGATTGCAGAATCATCAATTCTATAATTGCTGCCAAAAAGGAGATCTGCTTCCTGATTGATCATCAGCTGCGCGTAGGCACCAACGGCAATCTCCCGGGCATTCCCCTGTTTCATATACAATGCATTCGGCGTAATGTCTATGGCTTCGGCCACGCGGATCCTGGCCCCGCCATGTGCCAGGTAGCGAATTGGCATCCGGATGGTACTGCCTAAGAATTTATCTACCGGCCTGGTTAAGTGACCAGCCATTGCCCCCCCAAATACATTGATCAGCTGACCTGGATTTCCATCAAAGTACATGATCCCTGCATTCACATCGGGAACCAGGGTATTGGACGAGGAGAAGGCATCATTGATCCCAAATCCAGCATCATAACCGGTAACCGGGTTATACTGACTTCCAAGCGTAATCTTTGACGGGTCAAAGCTCTTGTTCAGAACCCCTGCCTGCAAACCAAAGTTTACCATGTTCAATCCTGCTTTACCAAAATGGATCCGGTATGCTCCGGATACCAGCGCACTCAGATGGTTATAGCTGATATCTCCGGAGTTTTGGTTTAGAACCATAGCACCGAAAGCCAGGTTTTTAACGGGGGCCATATCAAACGAAGCGCCCCCGGTTAGAAAAGAGTTAGAAACGGCGCCCCATTGTTGCTTCGCATTTAAGGATAACCGGTATTCTCCATCAATAACGCCGGTTAACGCTGGGTTTAACCAAAGCGGGTGGGCATAGTATTGAGAGAAGTGAGGATCGATCTGTGCGCTTAACCTTAAAGTACCCAAGCATAAAAATCCTCCAAGTGCTATTATTCTTATCAGTTTCTTCATAACAAATTTGTGTTTCTTTTTATCTTAATAGGGTTATTGTACCTTTTTTTGTCGTTTTGGAACCGTCATTGAATTCAACTTCCAAATAATACACATATACACCGTTTGGTTGAATTTCTCCTTTGAAGGTTCCATCCCATCCACTTTGAACGTTTAAAGATTCATAGATAAACTGACCCCATTGGTTATAAACCCGTAGTTTCATTTTAGCTATTGTGGTGGCGTATACATAGAATACATCGTTCTTACCATCATTATTCGGGGTAAAGGTGTTTGGAATAAATATGGTGTTGCCCAATGGGTTATCTGTCTTATCAGTAAGTGTAGAGGTATCGCTCAACTGGCAATCCAGCTGTCCGATAGCCCTTACCCTAATCGTTACACTTTGATCGGGTTTTAAACCGAGAATCAGATGTGTGGTTCCTGTAGCACCTGAACTTGGTGCAGTCCAGGTTAAGCCGTTATCAACAGACACTTCATAACCAGTTGCACCAGTTACCGGGTTCCATTGGAAAGTAATGCTTATGGCAGTTTTTGACTGAACGGAAACTACCGGAGCAACCAGCTTGTTTACAACTGTCACTACAACAGCAGTTCTGGAAGCACTGGTACATCCCGAAGCCTTATTCACACTTTCCACATAATAAGTAGTAGTGGCAGTTAAACCCGGTGTGGTAAAGGCTATGCCTTCAGCTACTGCGGTACCTCCAGACATGGCTGTATACCATTTGTAGGTTAACGACGCATCCGGATTATTTACGGTAAGTACCGTGGTAGATCCCGAGCATAATGGAACTGTAGAAACAGTTACTGAAAGCGGAGCTAAAGGTATTGCGGCCGGTGTAACCGTCACAGCTGCACGCGCAGTGCTGATGCAGGTTGCATTTGAAGCTTCTACATAGAAATTAGTCATGGTACTGATGGCTGGCGTGGTAAAATCTTCGCCCGTACCAACCAGCGTACCTCCTACAGCTGCGGTATACCATTTATAGGTTACACCAGTCTGCGGGTTGGAAACGCGCAGCACGGCAACACTTCCTGCACAAACCGTAACATTAGGCGATACTACGGTTGGCGTAAGTGGTTTCGGAGCCACCAGAACCGTAACCTTAACCCTGCCTGTTGAATTTCCGCAACCGGCAGCACTTACCGCTGCAACATAATAATCGGTATCGGCATTCAGCATACCAGTGGTAAACTGGGCACCTGTAAATATTGGATTACCTCCTGTTGCTGCGGTATACCATTGATAGAGAATACCTGGCTGTGCATTTTGAACTGTCAGCACAGTTTGCTCACCGCTACAGCTTACAGTGCCCCCATTCGCAATTACAGGAGCCTCTGGCAATGGGTTAACCGCTACAGTAACCACTCTAGCCGTACCGGCCTTGTTTTCACATTTATTTGTACCACGTACAGTAACATAATAGGTTATTGTTGAATTAATTGCCGTTATGGTTAATGTTTCACCTGTAAATACAGCATTTGTTAATGCAGCATCATCATACCAGGTAAACACTGGATTTTGTACCGTGGTCGTACTTGCTGTTAACGCTAGCATTGTGCCTGCGCAAACCGGACCGTTGGCACCCGATACGATAACATCGGATGCAATTGCCGGCGGATTAACGGTTATGGTTACCACCTCCGCGTCTCCAGCCAGGTTTTCACATTTGTTGGCACCTCTTACAGTTACATAATAAGTGGTAGTCCCTATCATTGCCGGGGTATTAAATACAGGACCGGTAAATACAGGATTGGTTAGTGCAGCATCACTGTACCAGGTAAATATAGGCCCGCTGACCGTTGTGCTGCTTGCAGTTAAACTGGCTATGCTTCCGGCACACAATGGTGCATTGGCGCCATCTACATTGATATCAGCAGCCGTTGCCGTTGGGTTAACAATTAAAGTAACCTCTTTAGCACTTCCCGGCGTATTCTCACACCTGTTGCTGCCTTTAACAGTTACGTAAAAGGTAGTGGTCTGGGTAAGTACAGGCGTCATAAATACAGGCCCGATAAATTCAACCTGGGTTAAAGAAGCATCCCTGTACCAGGTAAATACCGGGTTGGTTACCGTCATACTGCTGGCGTTTAAGTTTGCCCTGCTGCCCGCACAATAAGAGATGGCTGCACCGGCAATATTAATATCAGCAGCGATAGCAGGTGTATTGACCACTAAGGTTACAGATTTGGCAGTTGCCGATGTATTTTCACATTTGCCAGCACCACTTACAGTTACATAATAAATAGTGGTTGCGGTAAGCAATGGTGTTGTAAATACAGCACCGTTAGCTACCGGCTGTGTTAGTGCCGCATCAGCATACCAGGTAAATACCGGGTTTACAATTGATGTGGTAGCTGTTAATGTAGCTATAGCTCCGGTACAGAATGATACATCAGCACCAACAACACTGATATCAGAAGCAAGTGCTGGCGGGTTAACAACCAGCGTTACTGCACGTGCAGTTGCAGCCGTATTTTCGCATTTGTTACTTCCCCTAACGGTAACATAGTAGGTTCTTGTAGCCGTAAGAATTGGTGTGGTAAATACCGATCCGGTAAATACAGCATTGGTTAATGCCGCATCGGTATACCACGTAAATATTGGATTTTGAACGGTGGTACTGCTCGCATTAAGTATTGCTGCATTACCTGAACAGAAGTTCCCGTCTGCACCACTTACAATAATGTCTGATGCAATTGCAGGCGGATTAACCGTTAACGTAATGATTTTGGCATTGCCAACGGTATTCTCACACCTGTCAGAACTTCTCACCGTCACATAATAGATGGTTGTAGCAGTAAGTACCGCGGTATTAAATACAGGACCTGTAAAGACTGGATTTGTCAGTGCAGCATCAGTGTACCAGGTAAACACCGGGCTTGGCAATGTGCTGGTAGCCATCAATCTTGCAGCAGTGCCGGCACAGAATGGTGCTTCTGCACCAGTTACATTGATATCTGAGGCCAGTGCAGGTGGATTAACAACTACAGTAACAGCCTTTGCGGTTGATGGGGTATTTTCACATTTATTGGCACCCCTAACCGTAACGTAATACGTAGTGGTTGCAGTAAGCGGATCTGTATTGAATGCAGCCCCCACATACACAACCTGAAGCAATGCCGCATCGCTGTACCAGGTAAATACTGGATTGGTAACGGTAGCACTGCTGGCCGTTAACAAAGCCTGCGCACCGGTACAGAATGATCCTGCACCATTTACGTTGATATCGGCAGCAATGGCTGGGGGATTAACATTGATGGTTATTGATCTGGCGGTTGCCGGTGTATTTTCACATTTGTTGGCACCGCTTACGGTTACATAGTAGGTAGTAGGGCCTGTTAAAGGCGGAGTGGTAAAACCTGCCACCAGCGATACACGGTTTGTTAATGCCGCATCACTGTACCAGGTAAATACCGGATTGATTACCGTAGTGGTTGTTGCCGTTAAGGCAACAGTAGCGCCAATACATACCGGTGAGCCACCGCCAATGATGCTGATATCTGATGCCAGTGCAGGTGGATTTACAGTAATCGTAACCACTTCTGCATTGCCTGCCAGGTTCTCGCATTTATTACTTCCTTTAACAGTCACATAATAGGTAACTGGCCCGGTAAGCATCGGTGTTAAGAACACCGGACCTTCAAATGCTTTATCGGTTAAGGCCGCATTTCTGTACCAGCTAAATACCGGACTAAGAACGGTAGTACTCATTGCTGTCAATTCAGCCTTGGTACCAATACAATAGGCCATATCAGCACCGCTCACACTTAGATCAGCTGCTGTTGCAGGTGGATTGACCACAACAACTACAGCTTTGGCATCGGCAGCGATATTTTCACACCTGTTCGCGCCCCTTACCGTTACATAATACGTAGTGGTAGCAAGAACGGTTGGTTGATAGTTTGCACCCTGGAATACCGCATTAGTTAGGGCGGCATCACTATACCAGGTAAATACAGGCGCTGTGATCGTTGACGTTGAAGTCAGCGTTGCAGTTAAATTAGCTACAGAACCCGTACATAAGGATAGCGTGGCATTCGTTATATTAATGTCTGAGACAGACGCTGTAGGATTTACAGTGACCGTTATTTTGGTACGGGCAGCAGTGCTTCCGCATGAATTGCCATTTACAGCCGCTACATAATATTCATAGATTCCTGCAGTAAGATTGGCAGGAGTAGTATAAGTTGCTGTATTTGATGCCAGAAGCATTCCGCCTGTAGCTGCACTGTACCAGTTAAATGAAATTCCGGTAACCGGGGTTACACTTAAGGTAACTGGTGTATTTGGACAGGTAGTTATGTTTGCAGCAGTCGGAACCGGTGCATCTGGTGCAGCAAGTATGGTTACAGTTACTTTAGTTTTAGCACTTTCACAATAGCTGCCGGTAGCCGCAATCAAACGGTTTGCTGATACAAAGTAATCGTAGGTATTTGGCGTTAATGATGCACTTGTTTGAATGCTCGTACCATCCTGACCGGCTAAATAAGTACCGCCCAGGTACCATTTATAAACAAAACCGGCAACCGGATTTCTAACCGTTAATGTGGTTGAAGTACCCACGCAGGCTGTGGCATTTGCACTCAGTACAGATGGTGCCACAAGAATACGCTGTGCATAGTTAAAATCAAGCGTAGTTAAAACAGAAGCAACACCGGATCTTAAGCGTAACTCGACCCCATCAAATTGCTGCTGAGGCACGAACGTTAATATCGCACTGCTGTTATCACTCATTAATTCGAGTGTGATACCCGGGTTGCTGGCAACGATCATATCGTTGTTGCTAACCAGGCCTTTATAAGTTGTTAATTCTATAGAAGGGAAAACACCTAAAGAAAGTAATTTACCAGGTGAGCTGATGCGCACACGAACAGTATCTCCAATGGTAGAAAGGCCGTCAAAGCCAACAAGCTGGTGAACGGATGCACCAAGTAAGCCAACAGGCATCACGAAAGAAGATGCACTTTCTGAATTGTTATCCACAGCCAGCTGTGGATTAAACAGTCCGCTAAGGATACCTGCACCATCAACACCACCCCTAACCTGAACCGATGCAGCTTCGCATGGTACATCAGTACTTGTGCCATCAGGGATTACCGTAACCACAACAGAAGCGCGGCCTGAAGCAGGACATCCGCCAGGAACCACGGCTTCCACATAATAAGTAACCATTGCTGGCGTGCTGCCGGTATTGATCAATGGATCAGTTTGATACCTTGCCCCTGTAAACAGAATGGTTGGTGAACTTGCAGTAGCATACCAGTTAAACACGGCATTGGCACTGCTTGACGTTGCGGTAAGCACTGCCGGTGAGCCAGACCTGATGGTAACCGCTGCCGGTGTTACTACCGGAAGATCTATCGTACCCACATTAACAGTAGCCGTAGCCCTTGCAGAAGCAATACCGCATGAATTTACAGCTTCAACACGATAGGTTACCGGACCGGTAACATTGGTTACCGTAAATGCAATGCCATCTTGTCCGGCCTGGTAAACACCTGCTGCATTGTACCACTTGTAAGTGATCCCAATGAGCGGATTGCTGATCTGGATAATTACATCTGAATTTGCACAGGTATTTATAGTAGGTGAAACCAATACCGGAGTTTGTGGTGTTGGAGTAACCGTAACATTAACTGCAGTACGGTAACTGGTACAGCCCGATGCGGTATTTGCTTCTACAAAATAACGGGTACCTGCAGTAAGTGCCGGAGTGGTAAAAGTGGTACCGTCTTGTCCTGCCTGGTAAGTTCCTGCCGCATCGTACCATTTGTACGTAATTCCGGGATTTGGATTCAGAACCGTTAAAACGGCCTGCTGCGTTTCGCAAACGGAAACGTTGGCCGATGTTACCTGAGGTGCAACAACTACGCGCTGGGCATAGTTAACATCAACAGTGCTTAATGCATTTGCAACACCTGAATTTAACCGGATCTCTATTTGATTGAAAGGCTGCGTTGGTACGAACGTAACCAGGGCCTGAGTATTGTTGCTTAGTAATTCCAGGTTAACCAGCATATTGTTCAGGCTAACGCCATCATTATTACTGGTGTTGTTTACATAGGTACTTACCTGGATGTTTGACAAAAGTCCCAATGAAAGTAATTTCCCCGGGGCACTTAACAGTACCCTTACGGTATCACCCACATTAGACTGGGCTGAAAAGCCTAAGCGCTGGTACACAGATGCGCCAAGCAATCCAACCGGCATAACTAAAGAGGATGCCGTACGTGTATCGTTATCAATAGCAAGCTGAGCGTTAAATACGCCTGCAAGCAGGGCTACTCCGGTAACGCCATTGGCCTGGGTGGTTGGTGCTTCACACGGAACCGGGCTCGGGCTTCCATTTCCGTCTACAGTGATCGTTACCTGTACGCGGTTTGAAGCCGCGCAGCCTGTTGTATTTGATACCGCTTCTATATAATAAGTGGTGGTAACGGTAAGCGGAGGAGTTACATACGTTGCACCGGTGAATACAGGAGTTGTAGAAGCTGATGAAGTATACCAGTTAAATGTAATATTACTTTCTGTAGAAGTAGCCGTAAGTATTACGGTCTGGCCCGGGTTAACGGTTGAAGCCGAAGCCTGCACCTGAGGCAATACCGGAAGCGGGTTAACACCAACCGGCACCGCAGTACGTGTTGTACTGATGCAGCTTCCATTTGCCGCTTCTACATAATAAATAGTATTGGTTGTTAAGGCCGGCGTGGTAAATACTGCACCGGTAAATACTGGTGTGCCGCCTGTAGCTGTAGTATACCAGTTGTAGTCTGTTCCGGTAACAGGAGCTGTTACAGAAATTACGGCAGCAGAACCAGAACAAACCGGAGGTACAGCTGCAACAACTGGTGCGGCTGGCGCTGTAGTTACCGTAACGGTAACCGGAACGCGCTGTACATTGGCACAGCTTCCTTTACTTACTTCAATATAGTAGGTTGTAGTTGCGGTTAGAACTGGTGTGGTAAAGTTCTCACCGGTAAACAATAATGTTCCGCCGGTTGCAGCACTATACCATCTTAATGTGGTTCCGCCATTGGCTGCTGCAGAAAGCATCGTTGCATTTCCTGAACAGATAACCTGGCCATTGGCAGATACCGTTGGATTTGGATAAATAACTTCTGCACCATAAACACGAAGGTTAACGAGTACGGAAGCAAGTCCGTTTGCCCGTACCTCTACCCTGTCGTATGCTCCGGTAGCAGGTAAAGTAGCTATAAAGCGGTTTCCGCTAAGTAAACTTAAGTTTAGTAATGAATTTCCAAGCGTATAGGTAGCCACTATCGAGCTTCCGTTCATTATCCGTACCTGGATTCCACCAAGAAGGGTTACATCAGCCAAACCTCCAGGGGTTTCCAGATTTAAACGGATGCTGTCTGTACCCACACCAGCACCAGGGAAGATCAATCTTTGATAAACAGATCCGCCAATACCTACAGGTAATGAAAGTGTGGTAAAGTTGGTAAAGTTATTGTCAACCGAAGATCCTGGATTCTGTACAGAACACAATAAACAAATCCCGTCAATTCCGCTTTGCTGGCTATTGGCAGCATTACAATTTGGATTTGGGGTACCGCCAATTACGGTAACGGTTACCGGCACTCTTGCTGAACTAACACATCCGGATGCATTTACGGTTTCTACATAATACGTTGTAGTAGCAGTTAATGCAGCCGTTGTAAATGATGGACCGGTTGCCAGTATACTGCCGCCAGCAGGTGCTGCATACCAGTTGATGGTATTGCCGGCAGTTGCAGTAGCCATTAAGGTTGCCGTTTGTCCGGAGCTGATGGTTTCATTATTTGTAGTTACCACCGCCTGGTCAGGTACAGGGCTAACCGTTACCTGAACAGCAGTACGGCTTGTACTCACACAAGTTCCCGAAGCCGCTTCTACATAATAAGTTGTAGAGGCTGTAAGTGCAGGTGTAGAAAAACTGGTTCCTGTAGCTAAGGCTGTTCCGCCTGTAGCTGTTGAGTACCAGCTGTAAACTAAATCGGTTACCGGTGTATTAACAGAAAGAACGGCTGTTGAACCAGAACAGATTGGAGCTACAGTTGCAGCTACCGGTGCTGAAGGGATCGTGGTAACGGTTACAGTAACCGGAACACGGTCTGCATTGGCACAAGTACCTTTGCTTACTTCAATATAATAGGTTGTGGTAGTGGTCAATACCGGTGTATTGAATGTCTCTCCGCTAGCCAGTACCGTAGTACTTGTTGGAGAAGCAAACCATTTAAGAGTGGTACCTCCATTTGCTGCAGCACTTAAGGTAGTACTGCTGCCAGAACAAATTTGTTGTCCGCTTGCAGCAACAGTTGGATTTGGATAAATAACCGTTGCGCCATAAATATTTAATGAGCTAAGTGCCGCGACGACTGCGCCAAAACGAACTTCAACACGGTCATATGCACCGCCGGCAGCAACAGTGGCCCTAAATCTTCTGCCACTAAGCAGCTGAAGATCTATCAATGATGAATTAAGGGCATAAGTGCTTACTACTGTATTGCCATTCATTACCCTAACGGTGATACCCGAAAGTATTCCTAGGTCTGCAAGGCCGGTTGGAGTTTCAAGATCTAACCGGATGCTGTCTGTTGCTAATCCTGCATTGGCAAAGATCAAACGCTGGTAACCTGTTGCCCCAACGCCTACAGAAAGATTAATCGCTGTAAAATTGTTTAGATCTGCATCTGTTGAATTACCTGCTCCCTGAACATTACACAACAGGCAAATGCCGTCAATTCCAGTCTGCTGACTTACCGCAGCATTACAATTTGGATTTACCGGATTGTTGGTTACGGTTACCGTAACAGGAACTCTTGACGCACTCACGCAGCCAGAAGCATTTTCTGTTTCTACATAATAGGTTTTGGTAGCTGTTAAGACAGGCGTAGTAAAGCTGGCCCCGGTAAACACAGCAGTACCTCCTGAAGCAGTTTCATACCATTTAATGGTGCTTCCTGCTTCGGCACTAGCCTGAAGGGTTGCTGATTGTCCCGAACTTATAATTTCATTATTTGTAATGACCGTTGCCTGGGCTGGCATCGGGTTAATGGTTACGTTTACAGTGGTACGGCTGCTTACAGCTGTTCCGGACGAAGCTTCTACATAATAGGTGGTATTTGCTGTTAATGCCGGAGTGGTATAACTTGCTCCGGTAAAGACAGGCGTGGTTCCTGTTGATGGGTACCAGGTATAAACCACACCTGGTATCACATTAGAAACACTCAGTGTTGTTGCAGATCCGCTGCATATGGTAGCAGAAGCAACCATTGGCGCGCCAACATTTACAACAAGTGTATAATCTGTACTTGTGGATAAAGAGGAAGCATCTGTAGCCGTTAATTTTATAGTATAGGTACCACCGGTTGTTGGTGTACCTGAAAGCTGTCGGGTTGAAGTATTAAAATTTATTCCCGGAGGAAGACCAGTTACGGAATAGGTATAAGGCGAAGTTCCGCCAGTTACCGCTGGTAACGTCTGAGTGGTATAAACAGAGCCAACCAATCCATCCGCCAATACAGCAGATGGCAATGATAAAACACCATTTATCTTAAGTATATACGTTTGGCTGGCCGTAGCATTGCTTGCATCGGTTACCACCACATTGATATTAAATGTTCCGGATTGTGTTGGTGTACCGGTAATTTGGTTATTGGTGTCATTAAAAGATAACCCGGCAGGCAGGTTACTTGCTACGTAGCTATAAGGCGGAGTGCCGCCGGTTGCGGCAGGAATGGTCTGAGTAACATAAGGTGTACCTGCAGTACCATCAGCCAGAACTTTTGGCGCCAGCATTAACGGATCAATTACATTGATCGTATAATTTGTGGTAACCGTAGTGCCATCAGCATCGACAACTTTTACGGCAAAAGTATTTGCCCCTAAAACAGTTGGTGTACCTGCAATTTGGCGGGTTAAAGGATTAAAGGTTAACCCCATTTGAAGTCCGGTAGCACTATACGTATAAGGACCACTGCCACCAGTTGCCGCCGGAATGGTTTGTGTGGTATATACCTGGTTCAGGATACCTGTTGCTAAAACAGCACCAGGCAATACCAATGGATCTCTTACAACGAGTGTATAATCCCTGGAAATACTGTAGCCATTTGCATCAGTAGCAGTAAGTGGAATCGTATAGGTGCCAGACTGACTTGGTGTTCCGGAAATCTGACGGTTGGTATCGTTAAAGGTCAATCCCGGAGGGAGGCTAGATTGATTTACGGCATACGTAAATGGTGTTGTTCCACCGGTCGCTGCAGGTAACGTTTGAACGGTATAACTGGTATTTACAATACCGATTGGAAGCGCAGCAGCTGGAAGTGATAATGCAGGCGTTACGTTTAAAGTATAATTTGCAGTAGCCACACAGCCTTTACTGTCTGTAGCTAAAATTGAAAATGAAAAATTGCCGGCAACGGCAGGAGTACCACCGATGCTGCCAGACCCGGATAATGTTAATCCGGCTGGAAGTACACTGCCCGGGGCCAGGGTATAGGTAAATGCAGGGGTTCCGCCAGTGGCAGGAGTAATTTGTTTAGAATAAGCGGCAGCAACAGTCGCATTACTTAACGGGGCAGCTGTAAATACAATGGCCGGGTTTACAGTAACGGTAACCGGTATGCGCTGCACGTTTGCACAGCCGCCTTTACTTACTTCAATGTAATAGGTTGTGGTAGCTGTTAAGGCAGGTGTGGTAAATGTTTCTCCAGATCCAACTTCTGTACCACCAGCGGGTAATGAGAACCACTTTAAGGTAGTACCGCCATTGGCTGTGGCACTTAATGTAGTGGTACCGCCTGAGCAGATCTCCAGTCCGGTTGCAGCAACCGTTGGATTTGGATAGATGATCTCCGCACCGTAAATATTTAAACTGCTTAAAGCAGAAACCAACGCACCAAACCGGATCTCTACGCGATCATAAACACCCCCCGCAGGTACCGTTGCAACAAATCGGTTGCCGGTTAACAGCTGCAGATCTAAAAGCGGTGAGTTTAGCGGATACGTGCTAACCACTGTTGTTCCGTTCATGATCCGAACCGTAACTCCTGAAAGCACACTCAGGTCTGCAAGGCCAGTCGGCGTTTCAAGATCCAGACGAATACTATCTGTAGATGAACCAGGATTCGCAAAGATAAGACGCTGATAACCGGTTGCCCCTACTCCAACAGCGAGGTTAATCGCTGTAAATGTAGCCGGATTGGAATCTGTAGAATTACCAGCTCCGGTAATTCCGCACAATAAGCAAATGCCGTCAATCCCCGTTTGCTGACTTACAGCAGCATTACAGTTCGGATTTACCGGACCATTTACTACAGTTACAACCACTGGTACCCTGGTGGCACTGGTACAACCAGCAGCACTTAACGTCCCGGCATAATAAGTTGTAGTGGCAGATAAAGGAGGCGTGGTAAAATTGTTGCCCACAAAGATCGGGCTTCCGCCTGTAGCTGCAGCAAACCATTGTACCACATCGCCGGTACCGGCTGTTGCGCGAAGTGTTGCCGTCTGGCCGGAACTTATGGTTTCATTATTTGTAGTAACTACCGCCAGTGCAGGCAGCGGATTAACCGGAACAACAACCGCTGTTCGGGTTGCATTGACACATGTACCTGTAACTGCTTCCACATAAAAAGTAGTGGCAGCAGTTAAAGCACCCGTAGTAAAACTATTTCCAGTGCCTAGTATGGTTCCGCCTGTAGCTACTGAATACCAATTGTAGGTTACACCGGTAACTGGTGCACTTACCGACAAAGTGGCTGCAGAACCGGAGCAAACCGGAGTAACCGCAGCAATAACCGGTGCATCTGGTATTTGTGTAACCGTAACGGTTACAGGAACCCGCGCAGATTCTTCTGTACATGTTTTTCTTCTGGCAGCAACATAATATGTTTTGGTTGCAGATAGCGCAGGTGTGGTATACGCTTCATTGTACTGAACCGTTGCAACTGCTGTACCGCCTGTGATCGATTCGTACCAGATCAGCTCATTATCCGGAAGTGTAATTGCAGACAGGCTAGCTGTACTGCCGGCACAAATAGATACGGCATTGGGAATACTGGTAGAAAAAGCAGGCCTGCCAGCGGAACGGGTAACTGCATATAAATTAATGGTCTGGGTTAAACTTACGTTTAATAAGGAAGACAAAGTAATCTTTATCCGGTCAAACTGTGCACCGGGAGTAACAGGAATAGAAACAGGAACACTGGTATTTAGCAACCCCAAAAGGTCAAGGTTGATTAAGGAAGATAAACTTTGGGTAAAGGTCTGTGTTGTTCCATTGTATCCGGTAACTGAAATATTGTTTAGCACACCTGCATTAAGTAGTGCCGGGCTAAGCTGAAGCCTGATGTTGATATCATCACCAACACTGGATAAATTTTCAAAGTAGAAATTCTGACTGATTGAACCAGCTACCCCAAGAACACCCAGGCTCACCTCAGAGAAATTGGTTGTATTTGCATCAATTGCATTCTGTGCGTTGATCACACCAGCTTTTCCCAGACCCAACAGATCTACGGTTAAACCAGTTCCTTCAAACCCGGTAGCAAAAGCCTGTGCGCAGATATCAGCAGAGCCACTTGTATAGAAAGCGTTGTATACTTTCATACTATTGGTAGAACCCAGCAACAAGGCATCTGTATTGTCTCTTATATATATTCTATTATAAGCTTGCGTTGGAGTTAGCGCGATGTAAAAATTACCATTGGCATCTTTTATTAACCGGATGGCATCCGTAAGTGAATTAGAACTATTACCTGTTAAGACGGTAGTCGCATTATTTCTGGCTTCTACGGTAAATGAATGGTTACCCAGTACTAAACCGCCGGTAAGGTTTGCAAGTGCCCCACCCAGATTACCACCCAGGAGGGCATTGAGTACATCATCCTCAAAATCTATCCTGACGTAAGCTGTTTTACCAGCAGGGACGGTAGCTGCAAACTGCAGCTCTATGGCTCCGAAATAAGATCCCAATCCGAGGGCTGTACCGCCTGAAGATTTTAACGTTGCGAACGTAGCGGGATCAGCAGTCAGTGCATTTGCTGCATTTTCTACAGTAACTGTATTGTAACATGCCCCGAGTCCAAGAAAACCACAACCCGTTAACGAAGACATCCCGTTAGGGCTGGTAGAAACTACCTGATTTGCATAAGTTCTGGATTGCGCATACGATTTTGAATTTATAAGCGTTATGCCTAAGAGACATAATAACAAGAATAAAGGTTTTTTAACAATTCTTGTCCGGGTAGATGTCCACGTCATATAGTAGGTGATTTAGATTATACTAGTTTTACTTGGTACAATTTTAATCAATGAATAGAATGTAATCTTCGTTCGAATTGTTCATTTAAACCACCTGTATACCCCTCCACCATTCATTTTGTTCATTTTTATGGTTACTAACCTGTCTTTATGGTGTTACCGGAATGTAAAGTACTGTATTGTAGTATATTGCAAAATATTTAACCGCTACGTTCATTCCTTGCACTTAACAGATATGTTCTTTGTTCTTGGATAAAGTTTTATATTCGTTAAGTGCAAAAAATTAATGCTCACCATAACGTAGTATCATGGATGAAACAACGATATTGAATGAACTTAAAAGTTTAATTCTTTCCAAGACAGGTATCCGAACGATTACTCCAGCTGACTGTAAAAGAATTTCTATTGAGATAAGCCGAACATTAAATAAGAATGTTAGTGAGACAACCATTAAAAGGTTGTTTGGCTTTGCGGTAGTGAAACATAATTTCTCAAAATTTACGTTAACTACCTTATCTGAATATGTAAATGATGAATATAGCGGATCGGAGATCTTCGCAGGCAACTCCAATAAGCAGCATGTTATTCATAGCTGGAAGGAGATCCAGGAAAAAGCGACAAGGATAACCGACTTTACCCTTAAGGGAGTAAAGAACAGATCAGGTATGCCTTACGAACTTACCATCAGCAGGAAATTTGCTGAACATGATTTTGAAGATTTTTTTAAGAGCAATTATAGTTTTACCTCATTTATTTCACAACCGGGATATGGAAGAACCATAATCCTGGGACATCTGGCAGAAAGATTCTTAAGCAATGAACTTCCGGTATATAAAAACTCAACCCTTCTGTTCATTACGGCTTATACCCTGTTCAATAAAGAGCATGTTTCGGTAAACCTGGAAGACCAGCTTAAAGAACAGCTTGGAATTCATTCCAACGACAGCCTCATCAACCACATCAATAAAAACTATAATGCTTCAGGAGGCAAATTCATCATCTTTATGGATGGCTTTTCAGAACTTGTCCTTAAAAACGATCTCAAAAAACAACTATTCGATAGCATCATAGATTTTATATGCACCATAGAGGACAGCAATAGCATTAAATTGGTAATGAGCATGCGCTCTACTACATGGATCCGGTTTTATGACTGCATCAGACATTCGGCATTTCTCAAAACCAAATGGTTTCCCGGAAATTATTTCAACCTGAATGAAGTTTCCAATGTACCATCGCTTACAGAGAAAGAAGTAGATCTGATCATCTCAAAAATAAACAGGTATGATGTTCAGGCCATAAATCCTAAACTTAAAAATCAATTAAAATTCCCATTTCACATTCAGTTGTATTATCAACTGAAAGAAGAAGACCCGCATTTTAATTATTCAACGAACATCACATTTTATGAACTGATATCGCGGTTTATTCAGGATAAAATTTACCGCTCAAATTATTATACAGAAAAGATCCTTTTCTTAAAAAAGGTAGTTCAGTTAACGGAATATGGCAAAAACGGACATGCGGTTTCCAAAGATGATCTGATCAGTGAACTATCAGCATTTAAGAATGCCTATACGGAACTCCTATCCGATGGGATACTCATGGAAGAGAAAAGCCATGAAGAGTTTCATCCCCGTGAATTTGTTCGTTTCATTCATCCGCACATATTTGAATATTTCCTGTTTATTGAACTATTGGAGAAATTCCATTTAAAAGTAGACCGTTCCTTTTTTGAATACATCAGGAATGAATATGACAACAACCAGGCAAGGTTTCAACTGTTGCAGTGGACCATTAGATTTATTACCAGGATTGGGGATTTCAAATCGTTAACATTCTTATTTGACCTGGATCTCAATAACTATGAAAGAAATTATTTGATCTTGTTCATCGCTGAAAATCTGGAATACAAGTCGAAGTTTAATCCGGATACGATCAAAGCAATACAGGAACAGGGGCTTCATGAAGCGATAATCAAACAGATGATGAGTTTTGATTTTGCAGATTCCTGTTTTAAAGATGCGGTTCATGTATGGATACAAATTACAGATTCGGAGGCATACCTGTTGGTTTATCAATCCCTTTTGCTGCTATTTGATGTATTTAGCCTGGACCATAAACGGATTGGAAAAAGATCAGAAATACTATCACAATACAGCTCAAATACATGGCCGGCAGACCCCTACAAAATCTCTAAGGCTATATATGCAAAGGTGATGGATGTTTCATCAAAAAATGAATTTGATTTAGCTCATTTTGAAGCAATGATCTTAAACCAGGGAACCGAAGAATTGACCATTGAACAATCAATAACTTATCTTTTGATCATACAACTTCATTTTTTGTCAGGAGATATGGAAAAGACTTCCAAAATGATCAGGCTGATACTCAATCAGCATCCTTCAACCTTTTCAAGAAGAACCCCGCACTGTATATTTTTTATGAATATCTACGCATTGGTCAATTCTAAAATAAACCCGGGAAAGAATACAGATAAAATGGAAAAGATCCTTGTGATGCTGGACCGTAATAAAATGAAATTTAGGATCACCAAATTCTCAGAATCAATTCTGAGATTAATGCAGGCCAACCAAATGAAAAATAAAGAAGAATATATGGCTGCCTATGATCTTGCCCTAGAAAGCCTTCAGCTTTTTAAAAGGAATCAGCTTAATTTAAACTGTCTAATGGCTTATAATCTAATTATAGAAATATTTACAGCACTGAACGATCCGATCCGGGTTAATGAATATAAATATGACCGCTTATGCTTTATTGAAGACAATAACATTCCAGTAAATTGCTGACTGCTATTTAATCAGGTAATGAGCAGATTTTTTTGTTGGGATTAACCAGGATAATAAAATTACTCCTGGTCAATCAATTGATAAAAATCACGAATGCGGAAAAATGAAGGGTGCAGGGAAACCACGTCTCCAAAGATCAATAATGCAGGAGATTCTATCTTATGGTCCGAGATTAATTCAGCAATCGTATCAACCACACCAATTTTAATGGTTTCCTGCTGCGACGATCCATTTTCAATAACAGCAACCGGAAGCCGGTTCTTTCCCTCTGCCTGAAAAATGGCAGCAATCTCCTGTATCTTTTCTATCCCCATCAGCACTACGACAGTAGCATTGGATTTTGCGGCAACGTAAAGGTCGGAAGAAAGATCACCTTTTTGGTTGGTACCAGCAAGAACCCAGAAGCTTTCACTCAGGTTACTGTAGGTCATTGGAATTTTATGAAGTCCCGGTACACCAATAGCACTCGAAATGCCAGGGATGATCTCCGTTTCTATACTATATGACTCCGCAAAGTCTACCTCTTCAAAACCTCCTGCAAAAACAAACGGATCACCACTTTTTAAGCGAACCACATGACCGTAATTAAGCGCATAATCAATCATCAGCTTATTTACCGCATCCTGTGAAAAAGGTTCATTGTCAGATTTTCCGCCAACATAGATCTTTATTGCTTTTTCAGAAGCATAATTCAAAAGAGCGCCATTAACCTGGGCATCGTATAATACCACATCGGCATTACCAATGGCCTTCATTCCCTTTAAACTAATCAATTCAGGATCTCCAGGACCAGCACCTACCAGGGTGATTTTGGGTTCTTTTATGCGGCTTGTTGTTTTATTTAAAATCATCTCCCAACTACTTAAATGAATGGATACACTTGCTTTAGATAACAAATGTAACAAATTCTATGGAATTAGTAGTATTTATTTAAGATAATTTAATTGGTGACTACTTTATCCGTTTCACGGGCAATCACATCTGCTATAGAAGTTTCAGCAAGTACGTTAAGCGTGGCATTACGTACATCAATAAATGTTTTGCGGATCCCGCAGGTAACCTCGTCATGACATTCATCACATTTACGGTAAAACTTCAAACTGGCACATGGAACCATCGCTATAGGACCGTCGGTAATTCTAAGTATATCTGCCAGAAATATATCTTTCGGATCTTTATTCAGGCTGTATCCTCCCCCAGCACCCTTCTTACTGTACAAATATCCGGCATTGCGCATATCTAAAAGGATCTGCTCTAAAAACTTTCGTGGAATCATTTCCATTTCAGCCAGCTTTACAATTTGCATCGGTGGGTTTCCTGCATTCTTACCAAGAGCTACAAGTGCTTTTATCGCATATTTCGTTTTCTTAGACAGCATATTAACAAATCTAAGAAAAGATTTACGGAATCATATATGAATCCTACACGATTCATATATGATTTTTTTAGAATCGAATCCGGAAAATCAAATTGGGACACCTGTTTTTGCAAACATTAGCCACAAAGTGTGGAACAATGCTACATTTTAAAAAACCGGAAATAACCATTAAACACTGATTATCAGTTATATAAAAATTAATAAAGGCATTGGCACCATTATGAAGTATGTCTTTGTATAATTATTAAACGAACATTTTAAAACATATTTTATGAAAAAGATCATCTTATCAGCAGCATTTTTCGCAATCGCTGGATTAACGACAGTAAACGCTAACGAAATTAAGTCTAACCCAATCATAGTAGCTGTTCAGGACAGCACCACTAAAACTCCGGTCGAGTTAAAAGACCTTCCAGATCCGGTTAAAGCAACCCTGGCTTCTGAGAAATATAAAGTATGGACGCCAACTGCGGCGTTCCTGGTAACTAAAGCAGACAAAACCCAATACTATCATGTTGATGTTAAAAAAGAAGAAGAATTGTCTTCTTTGAAAATCACAAAAGATGGTACCGTTATCGAATAGTCCCCTCAATAATTATCATCAATATCTAATAAAAGCCGGATTTAGTCCGGCTTTTATATTTTTGTTAGTATTTTAGAGCGCAATCCTATGGCAAAAATACTAATCATTGAAGACGACCTAACGTTCTCCCAGATCCTGGAAGGCTTTCTAAAAAAGAATGGCCATGAAGTAACAGCAGTACACGATCTCAAGAAAAGTTTCCAGGTGCTGGCACAAGAAACCTTTGAGCTGCTGCTGGTTGATTATCGTTTGCCTGATGGTACCGGTTTAGATGTACTGACTTATCTTCGTGATAAAGGATCTATCCAGCCCATATTAATCATGACCAGTTTCAATGATGTCAAAACAGCTGTAAAATCCATTCAGCTGGGCGCTTTTGACTACATTACCAAACCCGTTAATCCAGATGAACTGCTGATGATCATCAGCAAGGCACTGGGCAAAAAAGAAACGGCCAATACGAATTCCATTGAATCGCCTGACACCATAAAAGGCAAAAGTGCGCTGGCCGATAAGCTTTACGAGCACATCAGCCTTGTGGCACCTACAGATATGTCTGTGATCATCCAGGGAGAAAGCGGAACAGGGAAAGAGTATGCCGCAAGAACACTGCACCTGCAGAGTAAGCGGAGCCATAAGCCATTTGTTGCCATAGATTGCGGCGCACTATCTAAAGACCTGGCTGCAAGTGAACTTTTCGGCCATGCTAAAGGATCGTTTACAGGCGCTTTAAATGATAAAAAAGGACAGTTTGAAGCTGCTCACGGGGGCACCTTATTTTTAGATGAAGTAGGTAACCTGAGTTATGAAGTGCAGGTTAAATTATTGCGGGCCATTCAGGAAAGGGTAATCCAGCCATTAGGCACAACAAAAAACATTAAAGTAGATGTACGGATCATTACGGCTACAAATGATGACCTTAAAACCAGTGTTACAAATGGTACATTTAGAGAAGATCTGTACCACCGGCTCAATGAATTTAAAATACAGCTTCCGGCATTGCGCGACCGTGGGAAAGATCTTGAATTGTTCATCAATCACTTTATCAAACAATCCAATGCTGAACTCCAAAGAAATGTAACGCAATTGTCTAAAGCAGTAGCAGAGATCTTGTTTCAATACGATTGGCCAGGAAACCTGCGTGAGCTTAAAAATGTGATCAAGCGGATGGTATTGCTCTCTACCACTGAGACGTTAGAAATCGAATCCCTGCCAGAAGAGATGATCGTTGCCATTAACCAATCTCCAAGACCGACAGGATCAGACCTAAAGGCCATTAATGAGGTTAATGAAAAGACCCTGATCATGGAAACCCTGCTTAAAGTAAAGTACAACAAATCAAAGGCGGCGAAATTGCTCAACATAGATCGCAAAACATTATACAGTAAAATGGAACGCTACGAAATCGAATAATAGGATTCCGTTTGCTTCTTTATTTTATCGGTTAAAACGGCTAACTTATCCAAAAGCATCCTGATATCTTTTAATTGAACATCAGAATAACCGTTTTTTCTCAATTCTAATTCCTTCACCCTGAATTCAGCAGCCAGCTCTTTAGCCCCAATCTGTGCTATCCTTCCGGCCAGACGATGGGTAAGCAGACAAAGTGTGTCGGTATCTCCAGCTGCTAATGCCTTTTTAAGTTCAGTACTATCGTTTACGCAATCTTCTATAAACCGTAAAAGAATACTGTTCAATTGTTTTTCATCTCCGTAGGTCATCTTTCTTAATCCATTAAGATCCAGATCAGCTGCCTGGTACGAATGATCAGGCTGTTGTTTTTCTTCATAAAGTGCAGCTAAAAGTTCACGCTCCCGAAAGGGTTTCATGACCAAACCGTCAAAGCCATTGGCCAACAGGTTTTCCTGCTCATCCGGCAAGACCTGGGCCGTAATGGCATAGATCTTAACATCCGCAGGAATACGGGAACGTAAGATCCTGCAAAGTTCAAAGCCATCCATTTCTGGCATCCGCATATCCATAAGCACATACCCTACAGAATCATCCCAGACCGTATTCAGGAGCTGGGCAGGTGAACTAAAACAAGTATAATCTATCTGATTCTTACTAAAGATAACGGCACAAAGATCCAGGATCAGCTGGTCATCATCAATTACCCATACTTTCTGCGTTGTAAGTGTTTTGCCCGCGTGCTGCAGAATCTCAGATACGGGTTCAGCCGCGATGGTAAATGTCAGGTAAACGGTAAATGTACTCCCCTTTCCTGCTTTACTTTTTAAATAGATCCTGCCGCCCTGGTTATCTACCAATGATTTGATGATGGACAGACCCAATCCGGCCCCGGTCCTGTTTACTGCTTCCTGTTCTGGAGAATTAACTTGTTCAAATTCATTGAAGATCAGTTTACTTTGCTCTTCTGCAATTCCAATCCCCGTATCTTTTACGGAAAATGTAAAATGCAGCTGATCGCCCTGTCTTTTATAAAATGCAGAAAGAATGATCTCTCCTTCATTGGTAAATTTGATGGCGTTTCCAAGCAGGTTATAGAGGATCTGCTTTAATCTAAACGGATCTCCGTTAATAAAATCAATTCCGTTAAGCGCAAATTCAGTACGCATATTTAGCTGTTTCAGCGTTGCCTGAGGACGCATTGCAGCAACAACTTCATCCAATAGACCGGAGATACGAAATGGAGTATTTGAAAAACTAAATTTGCCTGAAGTGATGCGGTTATAATCCAAAACCTCATTTACAATCTGCAGCAAATGCTCAGAAGAGTTGTATATGGCTTCAATATCTTTATGATCCGGATGTTCCTGCTGCTTAATGATCTCTGCATAACCAATAATTGATTGAAGCGGTGTTCTGATCTCATGGCTCATATTCGACAAAAAACGCTGTTTGGCTTTTCCGTGATATACAGCTTCATCTTTAGCCACTTCAAGCGCTTGCCGGTACTTTGCACTTCTTGTAATGTCTGTTAAGATCAAATAAAGCAGTAAACCTGTTAAAAGAAAGAACACCAGCATAATGATACTAATGGTATTGATCCCGGTATTTACTACCTGCTTAGCCTGAACACCATTCAACTCAATTTGACTGAGTACTTCACTTTCAACTTTCCTTAAAATATCAAGCATTTGATTAACGAGCAGGTTGTTTGAATTTGCCAGGGCTGCCTCCCTGCTCAAAAAGCTTGCATTTTTTTCCTGTTGTTTCTTTTCAATGTCGCGAATTGATTTCTCCAGGTTTTTAGCAATCTGTTCATCAGTGGAAAGTGCAATGGTATCTTTTTTAACCTTTTCTTCATTGACGATCTTAAATGAGTTATCTGCGTCATCCCGTTTTTTTCCAAACAGCTTATTGAAGAAGCTTCTGGGCTTTTCAGAATTGGGATAAATGGTAGTGGTTGATGTTTTTTCTTCTGTGGCGAGGATCGTACTGTCGCCTTTGCTTCCGCTTTTTGAGACGATATTACTCAGGTTTTGAACCTGATCTGAAAAAGACTTATTGTTGATCAGCCGCTCCCTTACTTTGAGATAATTAATAAATTGTCCATCTCTTTCACTCAAAAGCTTTTTGATGGCATAAATACGCAGTAATTGAACAGAATCATTGGTATAAAGGGCAGCCAGGGAATCCAGTACGTCACGCAACTGGCCGGATTCTTTAAAGAGTTTCCGGTAATTTCCAGGGTCATTCAGTGCTTGTCTTTTTTGGAGCTGGTCCAGACTGCCGATCTTACGTGAAATAACGTTTACCATACGCAGCCGTTCACTTGGTGCGGAGATACTTTCTACAGTAGTCAGCATCTCTTTAAATGCAACCTTACTAACACCCCAAGCCATAAACAACGCAAAGCAGGCTAAAAGTAACGCGATAATCACCTTACTTTTCATTGCCTTAATAAAACTACTGCGGGGGATTGTACTCATTTGACCTTTAAATAATAACGGAAAGATCAGAAATGTATTTTAAACTACAAATTTAATAGGTAAATAACCAGCTATCCGTAATAGGCATTTGAAATGCAGTGGCTGTTTATGATCATCTGAAATTGATAATTATGAAAAGGTTTAGGGATAAACTGGTTGCAATGGCTAACTGAGATTATCTGGTCTGATAACATCGTTTCTGAAGTGATCAGTACAGGGATGTTAGCAGTATGTGGATTAAGTTTAATACTTAAGCACAGTTCAGCGCCATTTTTTTCACCAGGAAGCGAATATTCTATGATAATAATATCGGGATGAAAGCTTTCTATGGAACTAAAAATATTATTCGGTGTTGAAGAAATACGGATTGAATAATCAGCAGAGAATAATTCAAATAAACTACCTGAATATGCTTCATCATCGTCGATAATTAACATCCTCTTTGCCATATCTAAATGTAGAGTTAAAGAAGCTCAACAAGAAGGTGTTATGTACGCATTCTTATAGGAAAAGTACCTGTTTTAAAACCTTTTTAACCAAACCACTGTTTTATAGGAGATTAATAAAGAAGATTTTACTAAATTTATTACTTAATATTCAATAAGATCCCGTATTTAATTCATCTGTACACTTAATCTAACCTTATCCTCATGAAACAGATTAAATCAAAAACAAAGATGGCTGGAGACAACAGAATAAAGCCAATTTTATCTTTCAGAAAAAAAGACTATTATTTTCATCCCGATGATGATTTTAGAGAAGATGACAACTGGGGCAAAGCAGCAACATTAAAAACGGATGACTTTAAAAGACTGGCTCTTTAAGCATTCAAAACTGTTAGCGGAGCGGTATTTAATACTTTACGGCTGCTTAATACCCCTGTAATCAAAACCAGGAAACATATAGTCAGAAATAACACTAAGATTGGAAGAAGTGGCGGAACAAAGCTTGCATTGAAGCTGAATATGGCCAATGCCCAGCTTCCGCCAATCGCCAGGATCATTCCTGCACCTGCAGAAATGGCTCCAAGAAATAAATATTCTAATGCTGTGATCATGACAATCTGTTTCCTGCTTGCTCCCAATGTACGTAACAGCGCAATTTCCTTTAACCTTTGGTTTTTACTGGTTAAAACGGCTGAGATCAGCACAATCCAACCTGTAGCCATGCTAAAAGCGGCCATAAATTGGATCACAAATCCAATCTTGGATAACAATTCATCCAGAACATCTAAAATAAGCTGCAGATCAATAACAGAAACATTAGGGAAATTGCGTACTACGGCACCCTGAAAATTGGCAGAAACCGTTCCGGATGTAACACGGGTCATGAGAACATGAAACTGAGGGGCATCTTCTAAAACGCCAGTTGGAAAGGTAACCCTGAAATTCGTCTGCATCCTGGCCCAGTTCACGCTCCTTAAACTGCCAACTACAGCAGGGATGAGCATTCCCTGTACATTAAAGACAATCTTATCACCAACGTCAACCTGGATCCGCTTTGCATAACCCTCTTCCAGAGAAACATATACGATCCCAGAAGGTGCTGTCTTACCCGTCCAGGTGCCTTTTACTATTTTTTCAGCCGCAGTAAGGGTATCCTGAAAGGTTACCCGCAATTCTCCGCGAAAAGCCCTTTCCGAGGTACCTTTACCTTTCTTACCATTGATCTCTTCTATCCTTACCGTCACAATAGGAACCTGGCTCATTACCGGAAGCTTAAAATCTTTTGTAAGCTTTGCAACGGCACCGTTCTGGTCATTCTGAATGTCAAATAATACCATATTGGCCTGATTTTCACCAGAAGACAGGGTTACACGGTCCATTAATATGCCCTGCACAAAAAATAAGGTGCAAATAAACGCTGTAGAAAGACCAATAGAAACGGTAAGCATGCTGGTTTGGTTATTTGGACGGTATAAGTTTGCAAAACCCTGCCGCCATAAATAGCTAAGGGACGCAGGCATTAACCTCCGGATCAAACCCATCAAAAGTTTAGACAACCCGTAAAGTAATAAAAATGCAATACCAATGCTTCCAGTAAATATAATTGCCTCTATCCAACCGCGCATCTGGAGCCAGGTAAATATCAAAACAAAAGAAAATATAAGTACATAAACCATCCATTTTAAGTAATCTACAGATTGATTAGACTTCTCAAAAGACAATCTTAAGGCATTTAAAGGGGATATCCTCCGAACAGAAAGAAGAGAAGGCAATGCGAACAATACAGAAATGATCATTCCGAGCATTACGCCCTGACCTATTGCACTCCAGGAGATCTGCATGGTAAGTTCTACCGGAATAAAATCTTTCAACACAACAGGGAGCACAAACTGGATCAATGTTCCAAGGATTGATCCGAGGATTGCACCGGTTAACCCAATGAAAACAATTTGAATGAGGTAGATCATAAAAGCTTCCCAGGCTTTTACGCCGAGGCACCTTAGGGTAGCAATTGAACCCAGTTTTTCGCCAATGTATACATGAACAGCACTACCAACACCAATACAGCCAAGCAGTAAGGCAATGAATCCGGATAGTGATAAAAATCTGGTAACATCGCGGAATGATCTTCCGGTTTCCTCTTTCTTTGAAGCAACGGTTTCTGCATCCAGCCCTTCCTTATCCAGAAGAGGCTGGATTTTCTTAAGTACTGCTTCTACCTTTTCGGGATTGCTGAATTTGTAATAATATTTGTACTGGATCCTGCTTCCTATTTTGGTAAGTCCGGTTTGTTCCAGATACCTGAGCGGGATGTAAACAATAGGGGCAACCGTAGAAGAGATGCCTGTTTGTCCGGGTGCTTTCTCCAGTATACCTTCAATGGCAAATGAAAGTGATCCAACCTTGATCGAATCTCCAACCTTTGCATTAAACTGGAGCATCACGGTTTTATCAACCAATGCACGTCTATCCTTTTTAAAACTATCTTCTGCAGTAAAAGGAATGGTTTCTATATGCCCATAGTAAGGATAATTTCCCTTCAGCGCGCGGATCTGAACAAGCCTGCTGCCATTATTCTTTAAAAAATAAACCATAGAAGCAAAGCTTCTTTCAGTTGCCTGTTCATCACCCAGTGTATCTAAAAGCACACTTGCCTTCTTACTTACAACTTTTCGCGAGTCTATGGTCAAGTCTGCACCAGCCAGGTTCTTAGCCTGATCTTCAATGTCACGCTGTAAATTATCTTTGAAGGAATATACCGCAACCAGGGCTGCAATACCTAAAATAATGGAAGAAATAAAAAGAAAAAGCCGCCCCCTGTTGCGACGGCTATCGCGCCAGGCCATTTTAAATAGCCAGCCAAAATTTACAGGTCTGCTGTATACGGATTTATTTTCGGGCATATCTGAAATTTTAGTTAGACTCATCAGAAATCAGCTGACCACCTTTAATTTTTATGATCCTGCTGGTACGCATAGCCAGATCCAGATCGTGGGTAACGATCACCAGGGTTGTTCCTGCATCCCTGTTCAATTCAAACATTAATTTCTCTACCTTTTCACTGGTTTCAGCATCCAGGTTACCCGTAGGCTCATCTGCAAAAAGCAAAGCTGGTTTATTTGAAAACGCACGGGCAAGAGAAACACGCTGCTGTTCGCCGCCGGAAAGCTGTACAGGATAGTGGTGTGAGCGTTCTGCCAGGCCAACTTTATCAAGCAGATCCAAAGCATGCGCCCGTATATTTTTAAGGCCCCTCAGTTCCATGGGTACCATCACATTTTCAAGCGCAGTAAGCGTAGGCATTAACTGGAAGTTTTGAAAAATAAAGCCGACATATTTATTCCTTACCGCAGCCCTTTCATCTTCGCTAAGTCCGTCCAACTGAACCCCATTAAGCCTCACGATGCCTGAGCTGGATCTGTCTAATCCTGCGCAAAGACCCAAAAGCGTGGTTTTTCCACTTCCGGAAGGACCGGTAATGGCTAAAGTTGAACCTGCAGTTACCGAGAAATTAATGGCATTTAATACCGTAAGCTCCTTCCCCGCACTTTTATAGACCTTACTTACGTTTTCAATACTCAGGATGTTTTCTGCAGACATAGTTAAATCGCTTTTTAATTTGAATGTATAATGTGCTAAATACTGGTATATTGTAAACTTAAAGCCACATCACCTGTTAAATATACAAGGTCAGGTTACTAAAGACTAATTTTAGATTTTTATATTACATATATGTTACGCAACACTTCAACCCTTATCATAACATTTCTTGCTATTTTTTTCTCATCGTGTGGAAACAGCTCAAAGAATGGAGACAAAGAAACAGCAAAGGTTTCTGATACTACAGCCACTTCAGCAGCTGCGGCCACAGCTGCTAACAAGAAGAAAATTCTTTTTTTTGGCACCAGTCTTACTGCCGGTCTTGGTCTTGAAGATCCTAATGAAGCATACCCTAACCTGATCCAGCAAAAAATAGACGCCATTAACCTGCCTTATCATGTAGTAAATGCCGGATTGAGCGGAGAAACATCTGCAGCAGGCAAAAGCAGGATCGGATGGGTACTTAAACAGCCTATATCCATATTTGTACTGGAACTGGGTGCAAATGATGGTCTGCGCGGCGTTTCCGTCTCAGAAACCACACGGAACTTACAATCGATCATTGACACTGTAAAAAACAAATACCCGGAGGCAAAGATGGTATTGGCAGGAATGCAGATACCTCCAAATATGGGTGAAAAATATGCCTCAGATTTCAAGGATATGTTCAAACAGCTGGCTGTAAAAAACAAGATGACCTTTGTTCCATTTTTACTGGAAGGTGTAGGCGGCATACCCGCATTAAACCAGAATGACGGAATTCATCCAACCGCTGAAGGACAAAAGATACTGGCTAAAAACGTATGGGTAAAACTAAAAGAGATTCTTTAATGTTATAAAACAGATGCTCAAAACGAGCTACTATAACATTTTAATAATCTAACTTTATGAAAAGACTGCTTTTTTTTGTTGCAGCCGCACCACTATTTGTGGCCTGTAATTCAACAACAAATAAAGAAAACACGGCTGGCGACAGCTTAGCAACAGTTTCAGACACAACGCAACAGGCTTCGCTTCCTGCGCCAGATACCAATGCGTCAAAAAACAAGTTTAGCAAGGTCATCGGCTGGCCGGATGGCAAAACACCTGTTGCCCCTGAAGGTTTTACCGTTACCCGTTTTGCAAGTAATTTTAAAAGTCCGAGAAACATCTATGTAGCACCCAATGGTGATATTTTTGTTGTGCTTTCCAATTCCGAACGCTCTTTAAAAGAAGCAGCAGCAAATTTAATTACAGGAAAAGCGAAAGCTGAAGTGGCCGGAGAAAGTGCAAATACCGTAGTTCTTTTAAGGGATAAAGATCAGGATGGCGTGCCAGAGCTGCAAACCAATTTCCTTGCAGGTCTTAATCAACCTTATGGCGTACTCATTATTGGAAACTCATTCTATGTAGCCAATACAGATGGCTTATGGAAATATCCGTACAAAGCCGGCGATACTAAAATTACCGCTAAAGGAACCAAAATTCTAAGCTTGCCAGCTGGCGGATATAACAACCACTGGACACGTAACCTGATTGCCAACTCAGATAATTCTAAAATCTATGTGTCTGTAGGATCAGGCAGTAATGCAGGAGAAAATGGAATGGAGAATGAAGTGCGGAGAGCAAACATTTTAGAGATCAATCCGGATGGAACCGGCGAACGGATCTATGCCGCAGGATTAAGAAATCCGGTTGGTATGAGTTGGGCACCAGGTACCGGTACCTTGTGGACAGCCGTAAATGAACGTGACGGACTGGGAGACAACCTTGTACCGGATTATATTACCAGTGTTAAAGAAGGTGGTTTTTACGGATGGCCTTACTCCTATTATGGACAGCATAAAGATCCCCGTTTAAAAGGACAGAAGCCCGATCTTGTGGCTAAAGCCCTTGTCCCTGATGTACAGGTAGGCGCACATACGGCATCATTGGGCCTTGCATTTTATACCGGCAGTAAATTTCCGGAAAAATACAAAAGCGGTGCATTTATTGGTCAGCATGGATCATGGAACAGATCTGCATTATCCGGATATAAGGTTGCTTTTGTTCCCTTTAAAAATGGAAAACCAAGCGGTCCGCTTCAAGACTTCCTGACCGGATTTATTGCCGATCAGGATAAAGGGGATGTTTATGGCAGACCAGTTGGTGTTGCTGTAGCACCCGATGGAGCGTTATTAGTTGCAGATGATGTAAGCAGTACGATCTGGAGAATTGCGGCTAAATAGATTTAAAAACTACCGTTGCGTTGTGGCCTCCGAAACCAAAAGTGTTGCTCATGGCCACCGCAACTTTTGCGCTTACGGCCTCTTTAAGCACGATATTTAAATTACCGGGAATAGCCGGATCAAGGTTAACCGTATTTATAGTAGGCGGTATAACCCCGTCACGCATCGCTAACAGGCAAATAATGGCCTCAATGGCGCCGGCAGCACCTAATAGATGTCCGGTTATTGATTTAGTAGCACTGATCTTTAAGTTCAGACGTTCCGTTCCTGTTAAATTGGTAACGGCCATAATCTCAGAAAGATCACCAACTGGTGTAGAAGTCGCATGGGTATTCAGATAGTCAACCTGCTGAATACCTATGTTTGCTTCTTTTAAGGCGAGTCTCATGGCCTGTGAAGCCCCTAAACCTTCAGGATGGGTAGATGTCATGTGATAGGCATCTGCAGTCATCGCAGCACCGGCAACTTCTCCATATATTGTAGCACCCCTGCTTACCGCATGTTCATATTCTTCCAGGACTAATGCACCTGCCCCCTCGCCCATTACAAAACCGTCGCGGTTTACATCAAAGGGTCTGGATGCACCTTCAGGATTATCATTTAAAGTGGACATGGCTTTCATCGATGAAAACCCGCCAATAGAAGCCGGAGAGATCGGAGATTCAGAACCACCTGCAACGATGATCTTGGCTTTGCCCCAGCGGATGTAATTAAAGGCATCCATTATGGCGGTATTACCTGTTGCACATGCAGAAACAGCACTGTAATTGATTCCCATATACCCATTTCTAAGAGATATTAGTCCGGAAGCCATATTAATCAGAAACTTAGGCACAAAAAATGGGCTAAACCTGGGTTGGCCATTCCCTTGTGCAAATTCCGTAACCTGCTGTTCAAAAGTATCCATACCACCCTGGGCCGAACCCCAGATCACACCGACATCAAAAGGATCCATCTTGTCGAATTCAAAACCAGAATCCCGAATGGCTTCATCCGATGCAATTAATGCATACTGTGTATACAGATCAGTTCTTTTCAGATCTGCCCGGTCCAGATAAGAGGAGGCATCAAAGTTTTTAAGTTCGCAGGCAAATTGGGTCTTAAATAATGAGGCATCAAAACGGGTGATCTTTGCTGCTCCGCTTTTTCCGGCAACCGCATTATCCCAAAAGGTTTTTACCTCATTCCCAATTGGCGTTAAAGCCCCAACACCAGTAACTACCACTCTTCTCTGCATCATCATGATCCTATTTTATTTGGCTGCGAATTTACATCCTCTTTTATAATTTGAGGGAACAAACCGTATTCTTTCTGTAAAAATTTACTGGAAAGAAACCTTATCGTGGCATAATTTTTAGTAATAGCTAACTATGCATAAATCTAACCGATCTAAAACAACACTGATCTTTCTTTTGGCAATTGCCTCCTTATCCATTATTTTACCGGCATGTAAAAAGAAAGTCAGATCCGACATATCAAAGGTATTATTCTCAGAAACCAGGAATAAGGTTTTTAAAGACCTGAATGCAGACACATTTGCTGTAATCATGAAAAGAACCCTCGAACAGGGGAAATCTAAAATGACCAATCCAAAGTTGATCACATCATTTTATGAATCTAAAGATTATGAGCCCATATTGATCCTGCAGCATTTACCTAAGGGACAATTGAAAAATATTCCTGAATATTTAAGTAAAACCGGAGAACATGGTTTAGATCCCAGGATCTTTAGCGCGGAGCAGATCAGCACCCTAACTGGTAAATTTTACGATAAAAAAGCCATAAAGACAAAAGAAGAAGCCTACCAGGATCTTGCAGATCTGGAATTAATGCTGGCAAATTCCTTTATCAACTACAGCAATGCGATGCAGTTTGGCATACTTAGCCCCAGAAAGATCTATGCCAATTATTATACAAAAACAAAGCGCCCGGACAGCATCAGTATGATCAGGATCTTTGCAGTCAAAGACCTTAAAAACTACCTGGATAGCATACAGCCTAAAATGCCGCAGTACCTGGCTTTACAAAAAGCTTTAAGTGAAGGCGTAGTAGGGCCACAAATAGATAAAGAAGAGACCAGCAGGATCCTTAAAGCCAACCTGGAAAGACTGAGATGGAAAAATAAACCATCAGAGAAAAAATATGTGCTGGTAAACATTGCAGATTTTAGCCTGGATGTAATTGACAACAACAAGTCTGTACTAACTATGAAGGTATGTGTTGGTGAGGGCAGAAATAAAGACCTTACGGCAGACTTAAAAGAGTATGATGAAACGGGCTTAAGTAAGGACAGGCCATTCTCCAGGGAAACACCTCAACTGAACAGCATGATCCACAGTGTACAGGTAAACCCGGTATGGAATATTCCGGAGAGCATTGCAACCAATGAGATTACCAAAGACGCTGCAAAGGACCGGTTTTACCTTTCCAATAAGAATATTGATGTTTATAAGGATGGTAAAATTGTAGAAGATCCGGAAACCATCGATTTTTCTGCTGCTGATGCAGGTAAAATCTATACATTTAAACAGCGCCCTGGCGATGACAACTCCCTCGGTAAGATCAAATTTCTTTTCCAGAATGACGAGAGTGTTTATCTTCATGATACCCCTGCTAAGGCAGCCTTTAACCTACCCATGCGCGCAGTAAGCCATGGTTGTGTACGCGTAGAAAAGCCGCTGGACCTGGCCCTTGCTCTATTTGGGGAAGGCACAAAATATCAAACCATTAAAAAGGAAATGCAAAGTGACAAACCTGAGGCTAAAGACATTGTACTTAGCCCACAGGTTGCAGTATACTTAACTTATATTACGGCATGGACTGACGGACAAAATGTCCTTCATTTCCGTAAGGATGTTTATGGTCTTGATATTGTACTGGACAGCTATCTGCAAAGGCTTAGCGCAGGCAAATAATACCTACTTGCTTGCAATAACTGATGAATCGGCTGTTGCTACGCCTGCAAGATCTGCAGCAATGTGATGATCCAGGAATCTTGAAGTATAGTGATCATCACTACCATTGATAAACAATACGGTTTTACCTTCAATGGTATTGATCACTTTATCTGCAAGCTCAGGAGCAACGGCAGGGCATCCCTGACTGCGTCCAAGCCTTCCTAAAGCATTTATAGTACCCTGGCCAACATAAGATGCCCCATGTACTACAATTGAGCGGCTGCGTGCGTTATCATTATAACCCTGGTCCATGCCATCCAGCTTAAGGGATTTACCATGTTTACCATTGTAGATCTCTCCGGTTACATAAAAGCCCAGGCTGCTTTGAAAAGAGTCATTTACATTAGAAAAGCGCGTAGCCATATCAGCACCACTTTGCTGCCCATGTGCAACCCAAGTGTTTAAAAGCAGTTTTTTATGGTCCAGATCAATGATCCATAACCGTTTGGCAGTGCTAGACTGATTCATATCGGCAATGCTGATCACAGATTTGGTGTTGGAAAGTTTACCGGTAATTTTAAGATTATAAAATCCGGTGATGGCTTTTTCAAAAACCGCCCTGTTTAATCCTGAAATCTCCAGTTTGGCCGAGTCGTAAAGATCTTTAACGTATTTGTTGTATAAAGAATCTTCAGCTACTGTACGGACAATAGGTTGGGTTTCAACTGGAGATTTCCAGCTCATTGTAAAAAGCGAAAGGGTGATTAATGCAATACCTGCTCCGCCTAAAATGTATTTTCTCATAGAATTGGTTTGGTGAACTCTGTGTGTGTATACTAATTAGGTAAGTTTTGCGTCAAATAGATTTTGTTTAATTGTTCGTGTGAATAACTATAACAAATATACAAAAATGTTACAAAACAAAAGCATCTATTTTAGTCTTTTACTATACTATGACTTTTCGTAAATGGGGTTGTTAAGTGTTAACTGCCAGCTTCCTGATCCATTCTGCACTTTCATTTCTGCCCTCGATCAGCCTTTCACCGAAGAACAATTTGACCTGCTCAAAATGCTGTTTATAGCCTTCCATATCGCCATATCCAATAATGGACGACCACTCGCGTACTGCAGAATGAAATTCAAGATCGTCTGCACGGATCTTTTTGTCAAACAACGCAGCTTCAATGGATTCTTCCAGCAGATCTTCATTTCTGAACAAATATTCTACGATACCCAACCTCAATTTAAAGGGCGGTGTCTGACAAATTAAATTATCATATGGATTTACGCCAAGGGTGTGCCAGGCATCAGCCATGCTCAGTAAACTCAGGTGGGAATTTGGTTTTCTAACTGCTGGTCCGCCAGATGGTGAAAACTCCTTCATCACATTGCCATTCAACAGCATGGGCTGCTCCTTATTTGCAAACATGAAATCCCTGGCCGTATAGATCCGTTTTCTAAACTCATGCTCTTTTTCCATGATCATCATTTTGAACAATGCGGATTCAGAGTTTGCATATTGCTTGACCTGTAAACGTGCATACGGATTTAAAATAGCCAGGCCAGCATAGATGTGTGCTTTATAGCTAAAGATGCGAAGTGTAGTTACTATTTTAACGTGGTCTATTCCTCCAATATACGATTCATTCTCCCAGGGAAAAAACCCTGACTCCTTCCATGCGGTACCCATGCTTTCAAAGCCCATGTGCGTAACAGCCTGTGTATCGGCAACAATCCTATCGTGTTCTTTATAGTCCATCTCAACCATATCAGATCCCAGTGAGGAAAGCAGGTCGATCATGCGTTTATAAGCTTCGTCTGTTGTCCGGTAAGGAATTACAACCAGCTTTTGGCCAGCAGGATCAAATGCCGGTCCGTGTAAAGAATGACAAGTAATGATATGGACATCTTTAGGCAGGTGCTTTTCAAAGGCGGCAATCTCAGGTTGTTTAACTGATGTCTGACCAGCCACAATTGCACCGTATTTGGTAGAACTTCCATATTGGCTTAATACTTCATTGATCTTCTCGGCTTCTACAGCATAAAAGATCACATCGGCCCTGCGGGAAACGGCATGACCATCATCCAGAACCTCAATCCCGGCCGGGGCCAGCTCTTCTCTTAGTTTCTCTATAGATGCCGGCAAATCTGAACCAAACACAGAATATCCTGCTTTAGCAAAACACAAAGCGTATAGCTTACCCATGTCACCAAGTCCAATAATACCGATCTCCATTGTTATAATTTAGGATGTAATTAAAAATAGTGATTTGGTATTAATGCTGCCCCTTCTCACCTATTTAAGTTACGAAAATACTACATTCCTAAAAAGAATGCCCATTTCTTTTGGAGAATGTAGTATTTTTTCATTTTGCTGCGTCAGTTAACCTAATATAAATCATCAATGATGTAAGTTTCAATCAGGCTTTAATTTTACTAAAATTATTAGTAATTTTAGTTTTCTAAAAATGGCTTATGGATTCATTACCGACAAATAAAGAAAACGATCTTCTTTATCAATACCTATTGGTTTTTTCTCCGGATGAGAAAGTTAATGCAGATATCTTAGCCATAAAAAAGGAATATAGAGATAAGTACGATTGTAAAAAATCAGCACATTTAAAACCGCATCTTACCCTGATTAATTTTCATCAATTCCAAAGCGTAGAGATTTATTTAATTAAAACCCTGGAAAAACTCTCAAGATCTATTTTTCCAATTCCGGTTAATTTATGCGGCTTCGGACAGTATCCACCACACACCATATATATTAAAGTAATAAATGGTGTTCAGATATCTGAATTGGTTAAAACGATGAGATCTAAACTTAAACCGATCATCACTACCATTGAAAAGAATAAGCCTGTATACATGAGCGATCCTCATTTAACCATAGCAAGGGGAATGTCAGAACAGCAGTTTAATCAGGCATGGCCGGAGTGGAAACAGCAGGAATTCAAAGCTTCTTTTAATGCCAGCGGAATGTTACTCATCAAACGACGAATCAATAAAACGGATGCCCAACCTCCCGAAAACTACCAGGTAGTGAAATATTTTCAATTTACCGGGACTGCTCATCATTTGGAACAACTAAACCTTTTTGAAGCAGCCCATGGATAATGATGGGATTATATCCAATGTCCGGTTTCAGTCATCAACAAATACCTTTTTAATGGCTTTTAGGTATCCATAACCATATACATTATCTGGTTGCAGGTAACTGGTTTCAGTCCATTCATTCCAGCTGTTAATGGTAATCAGCGGAACTTGTTTGGGATGTGCATCTGCAAACTCTTTGGCCATTCTTAAACCCTTTTCAAAGTTCTCCGGCGTATTGTTCTTTACTACAGCACTCCGCTGGGTCCGTGGGCTATTGTCCCAGCCAACACTAATGTGAGGGTAATAGGTAAAATCGAACGCCGTATCAATACGTGCCCATTCTTTTTTAACTCCATTCAGGATATTTAGATAATCATCATTTACGTTCGCAAAATGAGCGAACTGATAATGTGTAGCACTGGTAAAGCCTAATTTCTTTACAAATGCATTTTCAGGGTTTTTAGTTTTACTGCCATCGAAACCGCTGTGGTTTACATTGATTGACCACATGGTTAACTGAAGTTCCAATCCAGGAAAACCCGCCTTTTTAGTTTCCTCCTTAAACCACTTTAAGGCATCGGTAGCCTGGTCCACTCCGCCCAGCCCATCAATTAATTGCGGCATATCGTAGATCATAAATACGGGCTTGCCATCGATCTTATAATATTGAGGGAGTTTAAAATACTTTTCAATATTCCGCCTGCATATTTTTTCGAATTCAGCCCGGCTTACTTTACCCGTCCAGATTACATTATTTTCATTGTATCTATTTAAACGCGTGTCCCAGGTGTTGACCACATCATGATTTGCCCACATGAGATAAAACTTCATCTGATCGGCATTATCTGCTTTAAGAAATCCATTGTTAAGGGTAGTTTCCATAAATGGCCTTCCATCATACCAGTACCAGTCAAAGATGAAAACATTTACACCATGTTTTACGGCCTGGTTAATTTCCATGGACATGATTGCAGGGTCTGCCTCATTAACTGTTCCCCATAGCGGTATTCTATTCCAATAATGCCCTGGAAACCTGGTCTGCACTGAAGTAACCGTTTCCCATTCTCCAATACCGGAGGGCCAGAAAGGACGCAGCCTGGGATCATCACTGGCATATGCCGGATACAAAAACGCAGCGATGTCATATTTCTTTTTGCTGTTAGAAGTCTTCGCCTGTCCAAATACAAATTGACTGGTAATCAATACCACTATTAACAGCAGCAGCTGGAGGTTATTTGTTCTGTTCATATACCATTTGATTAGCCCCGTTAGTACAGGTAATCAAATCTAGTTAATTCGTGGAGTTAATGTATCCTGTACCGTCACGGTATTATGGTAAAATCTTAACGAGCACTCAACTTCATCTTTTCTTCATAATTGATTGATTACTTCGCCTCATTGAAAAAAAACAATATGCGAATAGCTCATTTTATAGATTTTTTATTCTTACCAACAAATTTTATGATGAAAAAACCTTTAATGCTCGTAGGCTTGTATGTCTTGTTATGCCAGACCGGCTGTACACAGAAAAAACAGGAAAAAGAAGAGGTTGAACACTACACTGTAACCAGTCCGCTAAAAATCGACACCTCCTTTACGAAAGAATATGTGTCGCAGATCCTCTCTGTGCGTAACATCGAAATCAGGGCCCGTGAGAAGGGTTATCTGCAGCAAATTTATGTAGACGAGGGTCAACCTGTAAAAGCTGGTCAGCTGCTGTTTAAGATGATGCCTAAAATGTATGAGGCAGAATTATTAAAAGCTCTGGCCGAACAAAAAGCATCAGAAATTGAAATGCAGAATACGAAAACGTTAACCGATAAAAACGTAGTTTCTAAAAATGAACTGGCCATGGCGGTTGCGAAACTCGATCAGTCCAGAGCAGAAGTTTCTCTGGCCAAACTTCACTTATCGCTTACAGAGATCAGGGCACCCTTTGACGGTATGATTGACCGCATCCCTAAAAAACTGGGCAGCGTAGTTGATGAAGGTGAACTATTAACCAGTTTATCTGACAATAGCCAAATGTTTGCTTATTTCAACGTTTCAGAACCAGAGTATTTAAATTATCAAACCCATGTAAAAGACCGCGGCAATACCAAGGTGAGCCTGGTGCTTGCCAATAATGAAATGCTGCAGGACAAAGGAAATATAGAAACCGTTGAGGGCGAATTTAATAATGAGACAGGGAGTATTGCCTTTAGGGCAAGATTTCCCAATACGAATAAATTGCTGAGAAATGGCGAGACCGGCAAGGTACTGATGACAATGCCATTGCGAAATGCGCTGATCATTCCGCAAAAGGCCACCTATGAAATTCAAGATAAAGTATATGTATTTGTTGTTGATAAAAAAGGCAAGGTCCGTTCAAGAAATATTATGCTTGCCGGGTCAATACCAGATCTTTATATCATAGCCAGCGGCATTGCGGAAGGTGATCAAATTCTGCTTGATGGCGTACAGAAGGTGAAAGAAAACGATCAAATCAAATATGCATTTGTATCTCCAAAAGAGGTGATCTCACATCTGCAATTGAAAGCTGAATAGCCTGTATCTAACTAAAGAAATCTTATGTTTAATAAATTCATACACAGGCCCGTCCTGTCTATTGTCATCTCACTGATCATCACTTTCCTCGGTGTATTGGCAATCACACAATTACCTGTAACGCAGTTCCCTTCCATTTCTCCGCCGAAGGTGAACATCACCGCAGAATACCCTGGTGCCAATGGAGAGCTGATGATTAAATCGGTAATCATACCCTTGGAACGTGCCATCAATGGTGTTCCAGGAATGAAATATATGGCCTCTGATGCTGGAAACGACGGAGAGGCAACCATCCAGGTGATCTTTAACCTGGGAACAGATCCAAACCAGGCTTCTGTAAATATCCAAAACCGGGTTGCATCAGTTATCAACAAGCTCCCTCCAATCGTGGTACGGGAAGGCGTAAAAATAACCAGGGAAGAATCAAATATGCTGATGTACATCAATCTTTACAGTAAAGACCCGAAGATGGATCAGAAATTCTTATTCAACTTTGCAGACATCAACGTACTGTCAGAATTGAAACGTGTGGATGGTGTTGGTGTGGCAGATATTCTTGGTAACCGCGAATACGCCATGCGGATCTGGCTAAAACCAGACCGGATGCTGGCACACAAAATCTCTGCAGACGAAGTATTGAAAGCACTGGATGAGCAAAGTCTAGAAGCCTCACCTGGTAAAACTGGAGAAAGCTCTGGTAAACGATCGCAGGCATTTGAGTACGTATTGAAATATCCCGGACGTTTTAGCACAAAAGAAGGTTATGAAAACGTAATCCTTAAATCTACTTCTAATGGGGAGGTGCTTCGCCTGAAAGATGTGGCAGATGTAGAATTCGGCAGCTCGTATTACGATTTATATTCAAACCTGAATGGTAAACCCTCTGCAGCGATTGTGGTAAAACAATCTTATGGAAGTAATGCGAGCCAGGTAATCAAAGACATTAAAACGAAATTAGCGGAGATCAAATCTTCTTCCTTTCCAAACGGATTAGATTATGAAATCAGTTATGACGTTTCGAAGTTCCTGGATGCCTCCATCGATAAGGTAATCCACACGCTACTGGAAGCATTTGTTCTGGTAGGCCTGGTAGTGTTCCTTTTTCTTGGAGATTGGCGATCGACACTCATTCCCGCCATTGCGGTTCCTGTGTCTTTAATCGGCACTTTCATGTTCATGCAGTATTTCGGCATTACACTAAACCTCATTACTTTATTTGCCCTGGTACTCGCTATTGGGATCGTGGTAGATAATGCGATTGTTGTGATTGAAGCCGTACACGCAAAAATGGAAGAAAAGGGGCTCTCCCCGCTTAAAGCTACCGAGGAAGCCATGCATGAGATTAGCGGTGCAATCATTGCCATAACATTTGTGATGGCAGCAGTATTTATTCCGGTTGCATTTATGTCTGGCCCGGTTGGGATCTTTTACAGACAATTCTCCATCACGATGGCTACAGCCATTATTTTATCCGGCGTGGTTGCCTTGACCCTTACACCGGCACTTTGTGCGGTCATGTTAAAGAACAACCATGGTAAAGCGAGGAAAAAAACAGTATTAAACCGAACATTAGACGGTTTTAACAATTGGTTTGGCCGTTTAACCGGTCGCTATCAAAAGGTACTTGGACTGATTGTAAACCGACGGATGATTACGCTTAGTATTTTCATTGCGTTTTGTGCAGGCATCTGGTTCATGAACAATACCCTTCCTTCCGGGTTCATCCCGAATGAAGATCAGGGAATGTTTTACGCAGTTATTCAAACGCCTCCGGGCTCTTCTTTGGAACGCACCAACCAGATTGCCGAAAAGCTGCAGAAAATTGCAGAAGGTATGGATGATGTAAAGTCTGTTTCGTCATTGGCAGGTTACGAGATCCTTACAGAAGGTACAGGAGCGAATTCAGGCACGTGTTTGATCAACTTAAAAAGCTGGGAAGAACGGAAGCATAATGTACAGGAAGTGATCACTGAGCTAGAAGAAAAATCTAAAGACATTGGTGGCGCCACCATCGAGTTTTTCCAGCCGCCAGCGGTACCGGGCTACGGCGCTGCAGGTGGATTTGAGTTACGTTTACTCGACAAAGGCGGATCTGGAGATTATAAAAAAATGGAAACGGTAAGCCGCGACTTTGTACGGGAGCTGAATAAACGACCAGAACTCTCCTCTGTATTTACTTTTTACAGTGCCAGCTTCCCTCAATACATGTTAAAAATAGACAATGATATTGCACAACAGAAAGGTGTAACCATTGAGAATGCAATGAATACGCTTTCTACGTTGGTAGGCAGTAATTACGAGACCAGTTTTATTAAGTACGACCGGCAATACAAGGTAATGGTGCAGGCTTTACCACAATACAGGGCATTGCCTGAGGATGTGTTGAAACTTTATGTTAAAAACAACCGCGACGAGATGGTTCCTTTTTCTGCCTTCATGCACATCGAAAAAGTTTATGGCTTATCTGAAATTACACGGCACAACATGTATAATGCTTCAGAAATCAGCGGGGCAGCTGCACCAGGATACAGCAGTGGTTCGGCGATTGAAGCAGTTACCGAGGTTGCTCAGAAAACCCTGCCACGGGGATTCGGGATCGACTGGGCAGGGATTTCAAAAGACGAAGTTGGCAAAGGCAATCAGGCCGTTTATATCTTCTTGATCTGCCTGGCCTTTGTATACTTGTTATTGGCCGCACAGTATGAAAGTTTCTTACTTCCCTTTGCTGTGATCCTGTCGTTACCAGCAGGAATTTTCGGAGCTTTTGTGCTGCTCAAATTGCTGGGTTTGGAAAACAACATCTATGCACAGGTAGCCATGGTAATGCTCATTGGATTGCTGGGTAAGAATGCCGTATTGATCGTTGAGTTTGCCGTTCAAAAACATAAGGCCGGCTACCCTGTGCTTCAGGCTGCTATTGAAGGTTCTGCAGTAAGGTTCCGTCCTATCCTAATGACTTCATTTGCTTTTATAGCAGGATTGATCCCCTTGGTTTTTGCATCTGGCCCCGGTTCAAATGGTAACCGGACAATCGGTTCGGCTGCAGCCGGAGGTATGCTATTTGGTACGCTTTTCGGCGTATTGATCATCCCCGGCCTTTATTATGTATTTGGCAAAATCGCTGAGAGACATACTTTAATTAAAAATGAAGAAGAAAATCCATTAACCGAAGAAATTGATCACAATGTTTAAATTCAAGCATTATCCAATAATAGGGTTGGCAGCAATTGCGTTAGCTATGGCCAGCTGTAAAGTCCCGGCAATTAACCAGACAGTAGAAAACAGGGCTGTACCCGCATCTTATGGCAATAGCCTGGATACAGCCAATAGCTCGGGCACACAATGGCGGGCTTTCTTTACCGACAAGAACTTGATCAGCCTGATCGATACCGCACTCAAAAACAATCAGGAAATGGAGGGCACCTTGCAGGAAATTGAAATTGCAAGAAGTGAGATCAGGTTAAGACAGGGACAACTCATGCCAACATTAGCAGCCCGGTTTGGTGCTGATGTTGAAAAAGTGGGCAGGTATACCAGTCAGGGTGCAGGCGATGCAAGTACAGAGATTGCGCCGGGAAAAGCGACACCAGACCCGCTAACAAATTATCTTTCCGGATTTTATGCCAACTGGGAAATTGACATTTGGAAAAAGCTTCACAACTCAAAAAAAGCAGCAATTACTCGTTATCTGGCCAGCGTTGAAGGTAAAAACTTCCTGTTTACAAATCTGATCTCGGAGGTTGCAAACTCTTATTATGAATTGCTGGCATTTGACAATCAGCTGGAGCTTGTTAAACAAAACATCGCGCTGCAAAATAATGCTTTGGAATTGGTAAAGGTGCAAAAAGAGGCAAGCCGTGTCACAGAACTGGCTGTGCAGAAATTTAGAGCAGAGGTATTAAATTCTCAAAGTTTGGAATTTGACCTGCAGCAAAGTATCAGGGAGACTGAAAATCGGATCAATCTATTGCTTGGTCGCTATCCACAAGAGATACCAAGAGATAAAAGCAGTTTTTTAACTGTGGCGCCGATATCGGTGCACGCGGGTATCCCATTACAATTGTTAGCCAACAGACCTGATATTAAGCAAGCAGAACTGGAACTGGCCGCTGCCAAACTGGATGTAAAAGTTGCGCGGGCTGAATTCTATCCTTCGCTTGGCATCTCTGCTGCGCTGGGCCTTCAAGCTTTTAAACCTTCATACATCGTAAAACTCCCGGAATCGGTGCTGTATTCAGTAGCTGGAGATCTGGTAGCTCCATTGGTGAACAGAAATGCCATTAAGGCTGAGTTTGCTTCTGCCAATGCCAGGCAGCTTCAGGCCATGTATAAATACGAGCGTACAATCTTGAATGCCTATCTTGAAGTAAGCAACCAGCTTTCTAAGGCCGATAACCTGGAGAAAAAGTATAGCCTAAAATCCAGGCAGGTGGATGTACTGACATCCTCGATTGACATTTCAAACGACTTATTTAAATCGGCAAGGGCAGATTATTTCGAGGTATTAATGACACAACGGGATGCGCTGGAATCAAAACTGGAACTGATCGAAACCAAAAAAGATCAGCTAACCACAGTAACCAACATCTATCGCAATTTGGGAGGCGGCTGGAAATAGGATTATCTAAAAGCTGGAAAAAGGAATCATTTAAAATGAATGATTGTTTTTGGTATTATTGCATACATTTATCATGTTACGCACCATTTTAGATAATCCCATCACAAAAAAAACACCTGTTGAAAATTTAAATCATGAACGGCAATGATACGAAACGACTTTCACGGCTAACGGCAATTTTAACCCAGCTGCAAACGAAACGACTTTTGACTGCGTCTGAATTGGCAAACAAGTTTTCCGTTAGCATCAGAACGATTTATCGGGACATCAGGGCATTAGAACAAGCTGGTGTTCCGATTTTGACAGAAGACGGAAAAGGCTATAAACTGATGGAAGGTTACAAGATTCCGCCTGTCATGTTTACCGAAAGTCAGGCCAATGCTTTAATCCTTGCAGAGCAGTTGGTGTTAAAAAATAAAGACACTTCATTTATTAAAGACTACATAGAAGCGATCGATAAAATTAAGGCAGTATTGGGGCATACGATAAAAGACAAAGCAAATCTGCTTGCCGAGCGAACCCGGTTCAGTCAAAATATGAACAGTGAGAGAAACAGCAATAACTTATCTGATTTACAATTTGCACTCACAAATTTTTGCCTCACAAGAATTGAATATACCAATGAAGCCAATTCGGCCACGGATAGATTGATTGAGCCTTTCGCATTGATAAGTACCCAGGAAAATTGGCTCCTGGTAGCCTGGTGCCGCTTAAGAAATGAATTTAGGTTTTTCCGTTTGGACAGGATTAAAAAACTGGAAATTCTTGAAGAGAAATTTAACCCGCACCAAATGACCCTGCAAGAATATTTTGACCGCTATCATTAATTTTTTTTTACCCCTGACATAGGGCTGTCGTTACACCAGCTTAGCTTTGCCCTGTAAACGTAAAAATTAATAAAAAAATGAACAATTTATTCAATCAATCCGATACAGCAGGTATCTTAGTAAGAATCGAAAAACTGTCACCAAATGCGCAAAGGCAATGGGGTAAAATGAATGTAAATCAAATGCTGGCACATTGCAACGCCTCTCTTGAAACCGCAATGGGATTAAGTTTCTCTAAAAGACTGGGATTTGTTGGCCGGTTGTTTGGTAAGTTATTGAAGCCTGCTTTTTTTGGTGAAAAACCATTCCCTAAGAACAGTGCTACAGATCAAAGTTATATCATTAAAGACAATCCGGACTTTGAAAAAGAAAAGGCGAAAGTTATAGAACAAATCACAATATTTTCTGATGGCGGGCCGGCGAAATGTGCCACTACTCCACATGCTTTTTTTGGGGAACTTACACCAGAACAATGGGCCATTATGCAGTGGAAACACTTTGACCATCACCTTAGACAATTTGGTGCTTAATTATGATTAAGAAGGAAAAAGAGATTGAATCTTTTTGTCCGGCAAGCCGGCAAGAGTGGCGGCTGTGGTTAAAGGAAAACCATGGTTTAAAGCAATCTGTCTGGCTTGTTTATTATAAAAAGAAGTCTAACCTTCCAACATTAACTTATAGTGATGCAGTTGACGAAGCCTTATGCTTTGGCTGGATAGACAGCACAAGAAAGACTCTTGACGAGGATACGTTTACACAGTTTTTCTGCAGGCGGAAACCAAACAGTGTTTGGTCAAAAGTAAACAAGGGTAAGATTAAGCAGCTCATTAACGAAGGACTCATGACCCAGGCAGGTTACGAAAGCATTGACACTGCAAAACAAAACGGTTCCTGGATAATTTTAGACGATGTTGAAGAATTAATGATACCGGAAGATCTGGAAAAAGAATTTAATACCAACCCGGGTTCAATGGATTTTTTTCTAAGTTTAAGTAAGTCTGTCAGAAAAAGTATGTTACAATGGTTGGTTCTTGCTAAGCGACCAGAGACTAGACAAAAAAGAATCAGCGAGATCGCAGAACTTGCGGCTCAAAAGCTAAAACCGAAACAGTTTTAGAAGAGTAGTTAGAACGCATTAAAAAGAGCCCGGACAGACACTTACTATAAAGAAAATATATTTCTCGCTATAAATGGAGTATCCGCGCACATTGAATGGGTTATTCCATACAATGTCCAAAGAATCTCCGAAGAATCTCCGGAAAAGAGCCAGTCATGAAAAATTACCTTACAAGCAATTTTCAGGTATACGTGTCCATCGTCTCACCCTTATAGTAACCTTATTAACCCGATAATTTATGGATTTGAAATCTGAATAAGCAAGTGGATTTGGAAAATCTATAGCCGGACCCGGGTTTCCGGCTATAAAGCTTCCTGTTTAAGATAAAGTGTGTGGACCCCAACTTACCGGCACAGAGGTCCTCAGAGACCCAAAACGAGATAAGTGGTGCCCACACACTCCATCCTACGCAAGAGTGCGGGCACTCATCACTTTATCGTCTCGCTTTATTGAAATTCTGAGGTTTCCATGCCGAGATTCTTAAGTGCTGAATGCTTCAATTTTTTTGAAGATTCTGCAAGTTATAACAATAGCTTTGTTTACATCATATTTTTTTAGTGTATACAAGCTTCTGCATTTTAGAATAGGAAACCAAATTTTGAAAAAACTATTTTCTGAGGGTTATAGAAGGCATTTGATCAATGTATAATTTAATTTACAACGAATAGGAAATATTATAAGTTACTGGCATACAGGAGCATTATCATCATCAAAAAATTGCACTTAAAAAATCTTTAAATAATTTTAAAGTTGCCAGATTAAATATTAAAATCTTTCCAGATCTGCCACCAGCAACCAGTAAGTATTACAAAACATTCAGCTTTTAAGCTGAGAAATAATATCCAGGATTTACTAAATCTGCTACCAGCAATCTATTAAGTTTTTGATTCACTGTATAGCTTTGAGAGGTATTTTTCAAGTCTTTCTATATTTTCTTTTTGTCCCTCATCAGCTTTATGTACTTTGACTATTGTATCATACATTGCAACCGTATCGAATAGCAAAGACCAATCTATTTGGGTTTCCTGGCCTTTAAGCTCAAAAGTAACTGTAGTTATGAAATGTGGATTAAAATGTTCAAATACGATTTTCTTAAACGGAATAATTTCCTTGAAAACACTTCTATTTGGAAAGTTTGTTCCATCTGGTCCGTGCAAGGTCAATTTCCACTCTCCACCTTCTTTAAAGTCCATCTTATGAATAGCTGAAGTAAATCCTTTTGGACCCCACCAGTTTGTAATGTGTTCGGGATTAGTCCAAACTTCCCACATAAATTCAATGGGAACCTTAAATGAACTTGCAATCCGGATCTTCCTGTTCTCCGCTTTTTCCATAGTCTTTGCCACTTGTTATGATGAAGATATATATTTTTTAAAGCTTTCCTTATAAGCATAACCAGATCACAGTTGTTTTTTATAAACTGATTTTGAACTAACTTTTCCTATTGCTACCTGGTTTGCATCAACTGGTTAGAATCATTCGTAAACTGCATTAACCTCAAATTGTGGTTTTTCGGCGCTGCTGCTTTGCTTACCCTACTCATATCACTTATTACCGTTTTCTTCCAGGCTTATAAAGCCGCCACAATAAGTCCTGAATCTTCTTTGAAATCAGAGTAGCTGTTTTCTAACCGATCTACATTTGTCATCATATCATCAATAATTCTTTTAACGGAACAATCATTCCGAATTAGATTTATATTTGCGGAACGATTATTCCAAAATATAAAAATAATTATAAAATGAAAAAATTAGCAAATAAAGTTGCCGTAGTAACCGGAGCCTCGAAAGGTATTGGTGCGGCTATAGCCAAAGGCCTTGCAGCTGCTGGCGCAAGTGTAGTAGTAAATTATGCATCGGCCAAAACCGGAGCAGATCAAGTTGTTGCAGAGATTACCGCTAACGGTGGTAAAGCAATTGCCATTCAGGGTAATGTAACCGATGAAACCCAAATTGCCCATTTATTTGAAGAAACAGCCAAAGCTTTCGGAGCAGTTGACATCCTGGTAAACAATGCCGGTGTTTATAAATTTGGTGCCATAGAAGAAATCAATGCGGAAGATTTTCACACGCAGTTTAATACCAATGTGCTGGGCTTATTGCTCACTACAAAGGGTGCCGTTAAGCATTTTAATGAACAAGGCGGAAGCATCATCAATATTGGTTCGGCAGTGAGTAACATCACACCAGTGGGAAGTTCTGTATACACAGCTACCAAAGCTTCAGTTGATGCGATTACGCACGTACTTGCCAAAGAACTGAGCGGAAAAAAGATTCGCGTAAACTCTATTAATCCAGGTATGGTAGAAACTGAAGGTACACATACTGCCGGATTTATTGGCAGCGATTTTGAAACAGAAATGGCACGTACAACTCCGCTGGGACGGATTGGTCAGCCTGATGACATTGCTGATGTGGCAACATTCCTTGCATCTGAGGATTCCCGTTGGTTAACTGGAGAGATACTGATCGTTAGTGGAGGGGTGAGATAATCCCTCCATCTGAATAATTAAATTAAAATGAATAGCTTTGCTTTATAGCAAGGCTATTTCTGGTTATGGCAAGAACAAAGGATTTTGATGAACAAATGGTGCTAACCAAAGCGATACAGCTTTTTTGGCACAAAGGTTACAATGGCACCTCTATGCAAGATCTTGTAGATGCTTTGGGAATCAGTCGCTCCAGTTTGTACGACACTTACACCGATAAACATACCTTGTTTTTAAAAGCCTTAGAAAGTTACCAGTTTGCCGGAAGCGCTAAAATTCAAGAAATCATTAACCAGACCGATTCGGCAAAGGAAACCATCAAAAAATTATTAAAACTGGTTACCTCCGAATTAATTGGTGATAAACAGCAGAAAGGGTGCTTTATGGTTAATGCCGAAGTAGAAGTAGCCCCACATGATCAGGAAGTAAACAACATCGTTTGCAAAAACGATCAACAGATGGAAGATGCTTTTTACCAGGTAATTAAAAAAGGACAGGATACTGGAGAAATTGAGAACAGTCAAGATGCAATGGCCCTGGCCAGATTTATTTTCAATGCGGTAAAAGGCATGCGTGTTACGGCAAAGTCAACACCAGATCAATCGCTTTTTGATGATATCGTTAAACTTACGGCAGCTGTGTTGGATTAGGGTAGAATGGTAAATGAGGTTCGTCCCAACTTTGGTTCTATATCATACAAGTCGCAATCACCCCCCTAATTTGTCATTTTTACACATTTGCACGTCCGTGACATTACTGTACCTTTAGATAAACTAAATCAGAAGAACACTTATGGCAACTCAAATTTTTGTGAACCTGGCGGTTAAAGACCTCAACAGATCTGTAGCGTTTTTCACTAAGCTTGGTTATACGTTTAACCCTAAATTTACTGACGAGAAAGCAACCTGCATGATCATCAGCGATACCATTTACATCATGCTGCTGACAGAAACATATTTTCAGACTTTTACCAAAAAGGAAATTGTAAATGCCCATAAAGCAGTAGAGTGTACCATTGCCTTATCTGCCGATAGTAAAGATGCCGTTAACGAAATGGTAGACAAAGCAGCAGCAGCAGGGGCAACAATACCTAATCCTGCCAGTGACTACGGCTTTATGTACCAGCATAGCTTTGAGGACCTTGATGGCCATCATTGGGAATTTGTATGGATGGATCCTAACGGTGCGCCTGAGCATCAGGGGTAATCAATGAAAAAGCCGCTTTACTTTTGCAGTGCCTCCAAAAAGTTAGACACTTTATGAGGCACTGCAGTGTGATTGATGTTTTTTTTGTAGCCCAAAAGGGAGATTCGTTGAACACTTGTTAGTGTTTAGGGCGGCATTAGCGCTAGTTTTAATGACTATTGCGGTTAATCCTCAGCAACCGTTATTTTTGCTAAAATCACGTTTAAAAAGTATCTTGTTATTTCGCTCAATATAGTCGCCCGATACAATCAAATATGGATGATTAGGCGAATACCCTGCGCTGCGGCTTCTTACAATTATTTTGTCGTTAACTTTCAGGTTATTTAACTGCTGAAAATCCTTCGGAATAAATTGCATCATGTATTCTTCGCCATCAATCCTAACTATAAGCCATTTTGGTCCTGATGATTTCGCGTTTGCGCGCTGAAAAGTAACAGAGGTTACCACAGCCTCCATATTGGTGAAAGCCTTTATGTACTTCCTTATTTTATCATGACTGGCATGCACTTTTTTACCTTCAGGAGAAACCTCCCATTCTTTATACTTTATACCGTCAGGAGAAGCCTCCCATTTTTTCCTGCTATCCAGGCTGGCTTTCCTTTCAGCGATGGATAACGGTTTTGGGGATCGACCAGTTTCATTTTTAATTTCACGATTAGCAAACACTAGCCCGCTCACCACAACCAGCGGTAAGATCAGCACATAGATGACATTTCTTGTATTTTTCATATCCTTTCAAATTGATTCAGCAAATCTACTTCGATATCTTTCGGGTCGAGCGGTTTGAATTGTAAATAAAAATGTAAACTTTGTAAATAAATTGTAATAGTGCGTTTGATAGCAGTCTCGGGGAGATCTGGAATGAAAATCAGGCTTTTCTTACCCGCCGTTGCTTAGCGCAATTTGTAGCTTTATCGCTTTGCCGATAGTAACAATTCGAGGCGGAGAGAAGGACTCACCAAAACAGTAAACATAAAAAAAGCATCAACCGTATCGATTGATGCTTTTTCCTGTAGCCCGCAGGGGAATCGAACCCCTATTTCCAGAATGAAAATCTGGCGTCCTAACCGGTAGACGAGCGGGCCATTAAATAAGAAGTGTCATTTCAACTTCTTTGGTAGCGGGGACCAGACTCGAACTGATGACCTTCGGGTTATGAGCCCGACGAGCTACCAACTGCTCCACCCCGCACTATATTTTTTTGGAACTCCGTTCCGCAAATGCCGACTATTCCTTACAGTCACAAAAAAACCGCTCAACTTTTTTGTAAAGCGGTTTCGAGTAGCCCGTAGGGGAATCGAACCCCTGTTTCCAGAATGAAAATCTGGCGTCCTCACCCCTAGACGAACGGGCCATTTTTGATTGCCTTAACTCCGAAAAGTTACGAACCATTTTTGGTAGCGGGGACCAGACTCGAACTGATGACCTTCGGGTTATGAGCCCGACGAGCTACCAACTGCTCCACCCCGCACTATATACAATTTTAGTCGCTTTGTTAAATCCTTAACTCTTCTTCCGAATTGGAATGCAAAGATATAATTCGTTTCTTTGCGGTGCAAATTTATTTTAAAAAATATTTCATGTCGCATAAAGCAGGTTTTGTAAGTATAATAGGTAAGCCCAATGCGGGCAAATCTACCCTAATGAATGCCCTGGTGGGCGAAAAGCTTTCGATCATCACGCCGAAAGCCCAAACAACCCGTCACCGTATTTTGGGGATTGTTAATGAAGAAAACTTTCAAATTGTATTTTCTGATACACCCGGCATCATAAAACCCCGCTATGAACTGCAAGATTCTATGATGAGTTCTGTAAAAGGTGCACTAACTGATGCCGATCTGATCTTGTTCATGACAGACATCAATGAGCAGTATGATGAGAATGATGTATTGGAAAAAATTATTGACACCACCATCCCTATGATCGTACTAATCAACAAGATTGACAATGCTACGCAAGAACAGGTGGATGAAAAAACTGCTTTCTGGCAGGAGAAATTAAACCCTAAACACATCTTCGCAATATCTGCCCTTCATAAATATAACCTGGATGGAATTATGACCATGGTACTGGATCACCTTCCTGAACATGCTCCTTTTTACGACAAAGAAGACCTTACAGACCGGAACCAACGGTTCTTTGTATCGGAAATTATCCGCGAAAAGATCTTTAATAACTACCAGAAAGAAATACCCTATAGCACAGAAGTAGTCATTACCGCCTTCAAGGAAGAAGAAAAAATTACCAGGATCAGTGCAGAGATCATCGTAGAAAGAGACTCGCAAAAGAACATCCTGATAGGCAAGGGAGGCGCTATGCTTAAAAAAGTAGGAACTGAAGCACGCAAGGATATTGAGAAATTCTTAGATCAAAAAGTGTTTCTGGAAACCTTCGTAAAGGTAATTCCTGACTGGAGAAGTAAAAAGAACTATTTAAAAAGTTTCGGGTACGAAAATTAAGCTTACCTTTGCAACCCCTTAATAATTAATACAATTCACAAACACACATGAGTAACATTATCGCAATTGTCGGAAGACCAAACGTAGGCAAATCTACCCTTTTTAACCGCTTAACCGAAAGTCGTAAAGCTATTGTTGATGATTTTAGCGGTGTAACCCGTGATCGTCACTATGGTTCTGCGGAGTGGACCGATAAACAATTTACCGTAATTGATACCGGTGGTTACGTTGCAAATTCAGAAGATGTATTTGAAGCAGCCATCCGTGAGCAGGTAGTTATCGCTATCGAAGAAGCTACCGTCCTATTGTTTATGGTCGATGTGACTACAGGCATTACCGATCTGGATGATGAAATTGCACAACTCCTTAGAAAAAGTAAAAAACCGGTTTTTACCGTTGTAAATAAAGTAGACAATACCCAATTACAAAATGAGGCCGCTGTCTTCTATGGCTTTGGTTTAGGCGAGATCTACCCGATCTCTTCCATGACTGGTTCTGGAACGGGTGATTTACTGGACGAAGTGATCGTCCATTTTGAAGATATTCCTGAAGAAGAGAACGCCCTGCCTAAAATTACCATTGTAGGCAGACCTAACGTTGGTAAATCTTCTTTGATCAATGCACTGATCGGTAAAGAAAGAAACATTGTAACACCTATTGCCGGTACCACCAGAGATTCTATTCACATTCATTACAACCAGTTTGGTCATGAATTTATGTTTATCGATACCGCCGGTCTTCGTAAAAAGACAAAGGTTAAAGAGAACATCGAATTTTACTCCGTTATGCGTACAATTAAGGCGCTGGAAGAAGCTGATGTGGTCATCTTAATGGTGGATGCGGTAGAAGGCCTGGAATCACAGGATGTAAACATATTCCACCTTGCTGAGAAAAATAAAAAAGGCATCGTTATCCTCGTAAATAAATGGGACTTAATCGAAAAAGATAATAAAACAGTTAAAGCATTTGAAGATCAGATTCGTCAGAAACTTCAGCCTTTTACCGATGTACCGATCGTCTTTACTTCAGTGATTAACAAACAACGGATCTTCCAGGCGATTGAAACTGCACTGGAGGTATTCAAAAATAGAGCGAAGAAAGTCCCTACATCAAAATTAAACGATGTAATGCTGCCAATTATAGAGAAATATCCGCCGCCAGCATTAAAAGGAAAATACATTAAAATAAAATACATTACACAGATCAATGCCACATCTCCAATGTTTGCGTTCTTCTGTAACTTACCGCAGTACATTAAAGAACCGTATAAACGTTTTGTAGAGAATAAGCTTCGTGAGCACTTCGACTTTACCGGAGTACCGATACAGATCTATTTCAGACAAAAATAAATCCTTTAAATAGAAACAGGCAATTACTGTAAACTGGTAATTGCTTGTTTTATCATTGCATCACTTAGGTTAAGCGCTTTATAATAGCCCGCATCACCTAAGTGATACTTGCATAAAAGAACTTTGATATCACTTAGAAGCACAGGTTTTGCTACGGCCAGCTGTTTAGGATCGACAACTACATTTCTGCCCTGGGCATACCGGATAAAATCTTTAAAATCAGCATCGTTAATTGAAAATGCCGCCATATTTTGTTCTATAAACGAAGCCGTGTACCTGCTCGCTAAAACATCATAAACAAAATCAAACAATACCTTTTTAGATACCAGTGTATAATATAATTTATTATAACCAGCGGTATCCATCTTAATGTATATATCTGGTTGTATACCACCGCCAATAAATGCTTTACTGTTTAAGCTATCTTTTTTACTGATCTTTCCTGAGGTCAGTTCACCATCGGTAAACCGCTCTTCAATTTCATTCTGATAGGCCTTGTAACCTTTTTTATAAGATTTCTGAATACTTCTTCCTGAAGGGGTATAATAACGTGCTATGGTCAGATTTAATGCAGATCCATCCCCAAAAGGAAATTGTTCCTGAACCAATCCTTTTCCAAAAGAACGGCGTCCAATGATGATCCCCCGGTTTAGATCCTGAACAGCACCCGCCAGGATCTCACTCGCTGATGCAGAATTTTCATTGATCAGCACCGCAAGCTTTCCATCTTCAAACTCCCCTCCGCCCGTAGCTACATAATCGGTTCGTGGTTCATGCTTTCCTTCTGTATATACAATGAGCTTATTCTCTTCCAAAATCTGATTGGCAAGTCCGGTAGCTGCCGTCAGATAGCCTCCGCCATTATCGCGAAGGTCCAGCACCAGCTTTTTCATTCCTTTAGCTTTAAGGCTCCGGATAGACTCTATAAAGTCCTTATCCGTTTCTGCACCAAACTTACTGATCCTTACATATCCGGTTTCTGCATTGAGCATATAAGACGCGTCTATACTGCTTACTTTAACCCTTTCCCGTTTGATATTCAGGACAACGGGCTGCTCTGCTCCGGGATGCATAACGATCAATCGTACCGGTGTACCTTCCCTGCCTTTAATTTTACCGATCATTTTTTCACGCGGCAGTGCTTTACCGCTTACAAAGACCGTATCAATCTTCAGGATCTTATCCCCTTGTTTAATGCCGGCTAAAAATGCAGGTCCATCCTTAAAAACATTAGTTACCAGTAACGTATCATTTAAAATATAATATTCAATTCCGATGCCTGCAAAATTCCCACCAAGTGTTTCGGCAAATTCATTGGCTTTAGCAGGGGGCAGATATATACTATGCGGATCTAATTGATGCAGCAAACTATCAATGGGTAAATGATTTAACGAATCTGCATTTACCTCATCTACATAATTTTTATTGATGATATGGATAATTTCATCCACCTTTTCAGCGTTATTATCGGCATAATGGGTAGTTCGCTGAAATTGGTATCCCTGGTCTTTTAGAAATTTATAGCCCATAAACATCCCACCTATCAAGGTTATTGAATAGGTAAGTGCAATTAATACGTTGTAACGGGTACTTTTCTTCATGGTTTAGACCCTGTAAAGTTATAAAATTACAGGGTCATTTAACTAATTAACCGCTTAGATTTTTAATTGTTTAACACAATTCACATTTAATTTACACCAGCCTTTCTTTTATAATTTTGAATTGATTACCGCTATTATTTCTAGTTTAAAAAGAAAATCACGAATTTTAACAAAAATTAAACGAATGATAAGAATAACCGAGCAAGAATCAAAGTACAATAACATTGATCAAATGTCTGTACTTGAAATTCTGACAGGCATAAATAACGAAGACAAAACGGTTCCTCTGGCAGTAGAAAAAGCTATTCCGCAAATAGAGAAGCTTGCTTCGGCTGTTGCAGAGCGAATGGCTAAGGGGGGAAGGTTATTTTATATCGGCGCAGGCACAAGCGGCAGATTAGGTGTTGTGGATGCCTCCGAATGCCCTCCTACTTTTGGCGTTCCCTTTGATCAGGTTGTTGGCATCATTGCCGGCGGCGATACTGCAATTAGAAGGGCTGTTGAAAATGCAGAAGATGATACCAAACAAGCATGGACAGACCTTCAGGAATATCAAATTAACTCAAAGGACTGTTTAATCGGACTGGCTGCTTCCGGAACAACCCCATATGTTGTTGGCGGATTAAACAGTGCCCGTAAAAATGGTATATTGACCGGATGTATTGTATGTAACGAAGGGGGCACCATTGCAAAAGAAAGTGATTTCCCGGTAGAAGTTGTAGTTGGCCCTGAGTTTTTAACAGGTTCAACTCGCATGAAGTCAGGAACAGCTCAAAAATTAGTACTGAATATGCTCAGTACTACAGTGATGATCCGGCTTGGAAAGATCAAAGGCAATAAAATGGTAGATATGCAATTGACCAATCACAAACTGGTAGACAGGGGTACTCAAATGATCATGGATGAATTAAACTTAGACCATGACCATGCTGCAGACCTGCTGATCCTTCATGGCAGTGTACGCAAAGCTATTGAAGCAAGTAAAGCCCTGGAGGGCAGCAATAAATAATCCCTTTACAGATGCATGAAATAGAACCTTATTATCTTTGGCGCGACGATTATATCGCAGCAGAAGATGAGCGTTCACCTTTTTTTAATACGGAATATTCAGAGTTTTATTTCGATAAACAACTCTATAATTTTCTAATCCATCCGCAATGGGATGATTTTGGCTCAAATACGCTTTACCTAAAGGTACTGTATGCCGATTATGACCGGAATTATGCCATTATAGAATTTATCGGAGAATGGAATGATGCCATCAACAATGACATTATGCTCATGAAACGTGAAATTCTTGAACTCATGATGGATGAAGGCATAAATAAATTTATACTGATCGGTGAAAACATATTAAATTTCCATTCTTCGGAAGACAGCTATTATGAAGAGTGGTTTCAGGAAGTTGAAGATGGCTGGATCACCGGAATAAATTTTCAGGAACATGTAATCAATGAATTCAGGCATAGCAACATAGATTATTACATAAACTTTGGCGGTCAGCTTGACGATTTGGCATGGAGAACCCTGAAACCACTTCAATTGTATAAAAAAGTTGAAGAAATCCTGACAAAAAGACTAGGGGCATAGCTTTTGCTTGATATAAAACAATTCATATCTTTAATAAAATTTAAACAAATGGACAATAATAATAATTTCGACTGGGTACAAAAAGATGTTTATGCACCGGATCAAACTGGTGTAGTTGCAAAGAGATTCTTTGCAAATGTATTTTTATGGATGTTTATTGCTTTAGGATTATCTACTGCATCAGCTTTATTCATTTCAACTTCTGAGGCTGCTTTAAGTCAATTAATTAATTTTGAAACCGGACAAAGAACAATTCTTGGTTATGTAGCCATGTTTGCTCCCCTTGCACTCGTGCTGGTAATGGGAACAGGATTTAGCCGTCTTTCTTACGGGGCTTTATTGGGTGTATTCGTGCTTTTCTCCATTCTTTTGGGCGTAAGCTTAAGCTTCATCCTTTTAATCTATACTGCTGGGTCTATTGTAGCTTGTTTTGCTGCTGCCGCCGGCATATTTGGTATTATGGCTTTCCTGGGCTATACTACAGATGTAGACTTAACGAAATTCGGACCGATCCTAATGGTGGGTGTTGCTGGGTTATTTATCGCTAGTTTAGTAAATCTATTCATTGGAAGTTCTACCCTTAGCTATGTAATGAGCTTCATTGGTGTTGCTGTATTTACAGCGTTAACTGCTTATGACGTACAGAAGTTAAAAAATATTGGAGCCGGTATAGAACAGAACGGAGACCAGATCGTAGCCGCTGATGCTAAGAAATTAGCCATCATGGGTGCTTTAAACCTATATCTGGATTTTATTAACATCTTCCTTTTCTTATTAAGAATTTTTGGCGGAAGAAAGTAATCACATTATTATACGTAAAAGGGCCTTATTCTTCAATTGAAGAGTAAGGCCTTTTTACGTTATATCTAACTGAAGTATATATCATAATCATGATTTTATTTCTTCTTTCCTTTAAATTTTGGTAAGTTTTTATAAAAAAACACCTATTTTTATACGTAAACCCAGAATCAAAACCTAAACAATAAAAATCATTACGCATTTAATATCAGTGCATTATAAATCTCGTACCATTGGTACGAGAAATTCAATACGCACCATTTTAAAAAAATGCAAAGACAATCAGCAGCGGGAGTTTTACATTAAAGCAACGAAGAAATTTGGCTGGACCAAAGATGTACTTATTCATCAAATAGAAAATGAGACATTTGAAAAATATCTGTTAAAACAAACCAATCCTGATCAGGTACTGCCTGAGCAACAAAAGAAATTAGCGCATTTAGCTATAAAAGATCATTATACTTTTGATTTCTTAAATATCAATAACCTTATAAGTTTTTATGGCTGATATAAGTCTGTAATGCAGTTCTGTATCCTTCACCAATAGGTATTTCTGCTCCATCAATAACCAGTTGGGTCTTCTGTATGGAATTGATCTTATGAAGTGATACAATATATGATTTATGAACGCGCATGAACCGACGGGGATCAAGCTTCTCTTCCATTGCCTTTAACCCCATTCGCGTAATGATTGGTTTTCCATTTTCGATATGAATCTTCACATAGTCCTTTAAACCCTCTATAAAGGTAATATCCTGTATACTTACCTTAACCAATGAATAGTTTGCATTGACAAATACATGATCATTTTCAGATGGGATAACCTTTGCTTTGGGCTGCCTGATCTCATATAGTTCCCTGGCCTTTTGTACTGCTTTTAAAAACCGGGCAAATGGAACCGGCTTGATCAGATAATCTACCACATCAAGGTTAAACCCGTCCAGCGCATGTTCTTCATACGCAGTAACCAGGATTACCATTGGCGGGTGTTTTAATGAGCGCAGCAAATCGAGACCATTGATCCCGGGCATATTTATGTCGAGAAAAATCAGATCAATCTGCTGGTCTTTGATGATATCCAGAGCGTGCATCGGATTTCGGCATGAAGCCACAATATTTAGATAAGGGACCTGTTTTACATTATCTTCCAGCAATTGAAGTGCAGGGTTTTCATCATCAATCAGTATACAATTCATCTTCATAAGTTAATTTGAAGTCCGGCAATAAATGTGCTGTCAATTTGTTGGACCGTAAAGGAATGGCGTCCCGGATAGAGTAACTCCAGCCTTCTTTTTACATTTGCCAGGCCAATACCTGATTCTTTAGAAGAAGGAGCTGCATAGATACCTGCCGGCGTCATCCCATTGATCACTTCCATTTTCAATATACGCTTTTCCGGATCTATCGCTAAGGAGATATCAATAATAGGCGCTTCAAGCGTACCAATACCATGTTTAAAAGCATTCTCTACAAATGGGATCAATAGCATGGGTTCTATTCTATAACTTTCAAAGGGGCCTGACAAGTATAAATTTAGCCTGACATCATCCCCAAACCGCAGCAGTTGTAAATTGATATAACTTTTAAGATACTCAATCTCATCTGCAAGGGTAATCTGGCTACCATTGCTTTCATATAACATATACCGCATCAATTGGGATAAACTGATTAAGGATGGCTCAATTAGCTCTGATTTTTTCCTGGCCAGAAACACCAAAGTATTCAGCACATTGAACATAAAATGCGGACTGATCTGTGAAGATAAGAATTCCAGTTCCGTCTTTAATTGCAGGTTCTCGAGTTCTTTGATCTGTTCTTCACGGCCAACCTTATCCATATAGATCCGATAACAGAAGCTGGCTACGATTACAAATGCGAAAGGCAGAAATCCCATTAACGGACTTGGGGGCGGCATGTCACCCCGGTTTGGAAAACGCGGCATTTCCGGATGTAAAAAGTGATTGCCGGTTAAAAAGACGATCAGGGTAACGAAAAGCACCAGACCATAAATAATCATCCCATTCTTTCTGGTCCTTAATGGATAGATCAGAAAGCTGTGCAGGTAAAAAATAACAATCAATAAAATATTGGATAAGAACATAGTCCTAAGCCATTCATTCCTGAATTCTGGCCGTGTATCTCCTATCCTTGAAAGAAAGGGCAAACTAAGTACCATCAGCCAAATCAATAATGGGGCTAAAACACTTAATAAACTCTTGTATCTTGATTTTTTCATGCCTATTTTATCTACTCATAAACGTGTAAAGATACCGTATCTGCCTGCATTGCCGTAAAGATACCCAATCCATTTACGATGTTGGTAGCTGGGGTGGTTAAATTCAATGAACTGCCCCCGTTATTATTTAAGGCATCCCGATATTCTTTGTTGACATGAAAAAGCAGCACCCTATAATTTCCCAGAAAATTAAATTGCATCCGTTGTGTTTCGTAAGTATTAACCTGTCCGAGCATAACCTCGGTGTCACGATACAAGATGCTAAACCGTCCTGAAATCTGTTGTGGGTATTTATCGATGTTTTTAAAAACCATTACAAAATAAGCCGACGAGGGGTTGTTCCAGTTAAAAGTAACCGGTACAAAAGTTTCAGGAGAATCTATTCTGAAATCGGGAAGGTACTGTTCAACAGCAGAAGATGAAAATCCATCCGGCTTATCCGGAACCGTTGTTTGTGCGCTTATCGTTTTATTATTGTATTCAAAGCTTAACGCATAACTCTTTTTATCTGCTACAAAAGCCGTGTCTTCAAAAACGTAATTTCCGGCCTTACTTTCTGTTAATTCCACTGATTTTGATCCATCAGAGATCTTCAGCTTTAATCCGGTGATGGGAAAGCCATAGGAGATCGTATCCTCAAGGTACTTTTGATAATAGACCTTTACCAAAACCGCCTTTCCCGGGATCAGATAAGCCTCTACCACCGGACGCTCGTAAGCTTCAGCAGAGTCGTTTCCTTTTTCACAGGCAAACAGGCAGCAGATGGAAAGGATGGCAAATAGCAGGTAGAAATAGCGCATGTGTGTATTTTCTTTATTTATTTCCATTTTAGAGTAAGTGTAATGTTTGGGGTTAAACCCAGGTAATTGACATCTGAAGTAACCACCTGGTTATTTACGATTGAATATTGCCTGTACCAGGTATTAGACCGGTTGTATACATTGAATAATGAGAAACCCAGGCTTCCTACTTTACGCCTGTCAATCTTAATCAGGTCATACGTGGCAGATACATCAAGGCGGTTATAGGAAGGCATTCGTTCCTGATTCTTTCCGCTTATGGTTAAAAACGTACGCCGGGTTCCACTAAGACCATCAATAGAGTAACTGGTAATTGGGGCGGTATATGGCTTGCCAGATGCATAGATCCATGTGGCCGCAAATGTCCATTTGCCATAATGGTACAGGTTAATGGATTTAAACTCATGACGGGTATCCTGACTTGCCGGAAACTCTCCATCATAAACTTCAAAGTTATTCACTGCTTTTCCAAGGGTGTAGCTGATCCACCCGGTATATTTGCCATGAGTTTTTTGAACTAAAAATTCGAGTCCTTTGGTATATCCTGTGCCGCTGTAAAAATATTCTTCCAGTGTACCACCGCTTCCCATCATACCCCTGCCACTTTGCCGTTGTGAATATTCTGAAAGGTTATCCAGCGTTTTATAATAGCCTTCCACATCAAATAAGAATTGATCTGTTTCGTAACTGAAACCGGCAATATAATGATTGGCTGAACTTACCGGAATAGTGCTGCCGTTGGACAGTACCCAGAAATCCCGGCTGCCAGACAAGATATCTTCCTTAATTACACGATTGGTGAACTGATAGAATTTTCCGGTTGATCCCTTAAGGGTTAACCGGTCTGTCAAAGTATAAGTTGCAGTCATCCTGGGCTCCAGGTAGACTTTGCCAGTTTGGTCATAAAAGGTACTCCGCAAACTGGGCTTAATCTGCAAATTCCTGGTGGGGTCCATTTCCAGTTCTGCATATCCACCGGCAGTTAGCGCCTTAACGTGCTGGCTAATCAGTGTACTGGTATCATTCAGGCTATTTTCATAGGAAACATCCTGACTGGATGCAAAGCCGCCAAACAAGAATTTAAATTTACTGGCTGTTTGCCACTCCCAATCGGACTTTAAACTAAAATCTTTCAGGCTATTTTTCTCCAGTGTTCCGGTTGCTACCTCCTGATCATCACCTCCGGCATTGTCCTCAATGGTCAGCGTATTGGTGTTATCCCTGTCGCTATGGTAGGTAGAATAACTAAGCAGCGTATTTGCATATAATTTCTGGCTCCAGCGTCTCGACCATTTTAAGCTGGATCCAAGATTGCCATAGGTTGTTTTATCAGTCATTTTAATTGTACCGGAATTGGACACAAATGACGGCAGCGTTATTTCCCTGCTATTATCCAGGTTGTCATTACCCTGGTACAAACTCCAGGAAAACCTGTTCCGGTCATCCGGTGCGTAAGTATATTTAGCGTTGAAATCATAAAAAGAGGAAGATGGGGTGCTTACTGAAGAAGCACCGCCAAAACCACCACCTCCCCCTCCTGGTGGACCACCACCGCCAGGACGTCCGCCGCCTCCGGAAGCAACAGACGTACTCGTATTAAATTGGTTAAAGATCTTATTGTACAACGGCCCCTGGTAAGAATGCCGGTAGGCAAGGAGCACGGTGGACTTGCTGCTGATCGGTTTTTCCAGAAAAACATTCGCACTTAGTAAGCTCAAATCGCTCGTTATACTTGTTTCCTTATTATTTCCCTCCTTACCAACAATGTCGGTAACGCTGGATAAGCGGCCTCCATACTTAGCAGAGAAACCTCCCTTATACAACGTAACATCTTTTACGGCGTTACTGTTAAAGGCACTAAAGAAACCGTATAGGTGATCTACCTGGTAAACCGTAAAACCATCAAACAAGACCAGGTTCTGATCCGGTGTTCCTCCTCTTACATAAGCTCCTGAAGAAGATTCATTACTGGCACTTATTCCGGGCATCAGCTGGAAAGCCCTTAAGATATCTTTCTCTCCGATGTTGGGCAATTCTTCCAGTTTAGAAGGCGAGATCTGCAGTACACTAACCCTACGTTTGTCTGTACTCATTAAACTTTCCTTTTTGCGATCTGCAATAACCACCTCATCCAATGATTTTACGGATGAGAACATGCTCACTAGAATTTCTTTTTTGATATTATCTGCATTTAAAGAATAAACGTCTGGCTGATACCCAATGTAATGAATGGTCAGTACACAAGTATCAGAAGGTACCTTCATCAGGGTAAAATATCCATCTGTATTGGTAGAGGTAACCAGGTTGGTATTTCTGACCCGGACTATTGCTGCTGGAAGCGACTCTCCGCTTACATGATCTATAACCCGGCCGGTTATGGTAAAGAAAGCCGTTTTAACAGGGCCAGGATTCGTTAGGGCTACGCTTGCGGCTTTAGGATCCGGAACCGATTTGGGACGGACATCCGGAACTTTGCCCGGCGTAGTATTCAATTCCCTAACTTCACTGACCATCTTTTTTAACCGGCTCACATCTTCCGTTTTACGGATGATATAAATACGCTGATCAGGATCTACCCAATAGTACAGCTTATTGTCCTTACACATTCTGGCAAGGGCATCCGCTACATTTTCATTAAAATAATGCTCAACAACAGAATATTCTTTAATCATTTCAGGATCATATATGATCCTGAGCTTGGTTTGAAAAATGATCGTGTCGAGCATCTTACTCATAGAAAGGGTATAAAAACCATCCAGAGTGGCCCGCGTTTTTAGCGGCCGTTGCGCCCATGCATTCATGCTAATGAGGCTAACCATACTTAATAACAGTAAATTTCTCTTCATAATTATAAAGCGAAGCTTATTATTTATGATGTTAAGAAATGTTAATTGCGACGAACAGGCACTAATACCTGTTAAAACTGATATTTTCTGCTACTTTACAGATCAGGCATTCAGAATTAAATTCCGATCACCGCTATCATTTACCGCTTCTCTGCAATTTTATTGGCATTAAGTTCTGTTTTTTTGGAAATGATTTTTCTTTGTTGCATTTTTGCACTGCTTATAGAGAAAGACGGAGGGATTAGAACCAGCGAAGTCTTGGCAACCTGTGCTTACAAGGTGCTACATTCTACGGGAACTATATTAAATAGCTCCTGAAAGATAAGTTAAAGTCGCCCTTAACTGACGAACTTTCCATAAGCCTTTTTGCAGGTACTGATTACAGCCCGGCTTTACTGCCTTGCCATTCAATGCCTGCCCATACTTTATACTTACGAATGGACATTAGAGCAGAGTTAGAAAAACGTATACTGATTATAGATGGTGCAATGGGCACCATGATACAACGTTATGTTTTAACCGAAGAGGATTTTAGGGGGGAGCGTTTCAAAAACCATCCTTGTGATGTAAAGGGAAATAATGACCTGTTAAACATTACACGTCCGGATATTATTAAGGCCATACATACTGAATACTTAAAAGCCGGTACCGATATCATTGAAACCAATACCTTTAGTACCCAGCGCATCTCTCTGGCAGATTACCAGATGGAAGAACTGGATTATGAGATGAGCTTTGAAGGTGCTAAAATTGCCAAAGAAGCCGTTAATGAATTTATGGCTGCCAATCCGGGCAGAAAATGTTTTGTTGCCGGTGCCGTAGGCCCAACAAACAGAACACTTTCCATATCTCCGGATGTGAATGACCCCGGTTACAGGGCCTTAACCTTTGATGAACTTGAAGATGCCTATTATCAGCAGGTTCGCGGATTGGTTGATGGTGGTGCCGACTTATTACTGATCGAAACCATTTTTGACACATTAAATGCAAAAGCGGCCATCTCATCCATCAAAAAATATGAGGCAATAGTTGGACGCAAGATAGAGATCATGATCTCCGGTACCATTACCGATGCATCCGGAAGAACGTTATCCGGGCAAACGGTTGAGGCTTTCCTCAATTCGGTGGTTCATGCTGAGCCTTTGAGCATCGGATTTAACTGTGCTTTGGGTGCTAAAGACATGAGACCGCACATTGAAGAATTATCTGCTAAAGCAGGATGTTATGTATCTGCGTATCCAAATGCCGGTTTACCCAATGAATTTGGTGCTTATGATGAAATGCCGCATGAAACTGCCCACCTGGTAGAAGACTTTATACAGCATGGCTTTGTAAACATTGTTGGCGGCTGCTGCGGAACTACTCCTGACCATATTGGCTGCATTGCCGAGAAAGCAAAAAATGTAGAACCACGCAAAATACCACAAATAGATACCAATCTCCGTTTAAGCGGATTAGAGCCTGTAACGATTACACCGGAAAGTATTTTCGTTAACATTGGTGAGCGCACCAACATTACCGGATCACCAAAATTCTCAAAGCTGATCTTAAGCGGTGATTTTGAAGCGGCACTAACTGTTGCCCGTCAGCAGGTAGAAGGCGGTGCCCAGGTAATTGACGTCAACATGGATGAAGGGATGATTGACTCTGAAGCCGCAATGACCAAGTTCCTGAATCTCATTGCCTCAGAACCCGATATTTCAAAGTTGCCCATCATGGTCGATTCGTCCAAATGGACCGTTATTGAAGCCGGATTAAAATGCCTACAAGGCAAGGGCATCGTAAACTCCATCTCCTTAAAAGAAGGCGAGGATAAGTTTAGGGAAAGTGCGCAGAAAATAATGACTTACGGTGCTGCCGTTGTCGTGATGGCTTTTGATGAACAGGGACAAGCGGATAACTTTGAAAGAAGAAAAGAGATCTGTAAAAGGTCATACGACATATTGGTAAATGAAATTGGCTTTCCCGCTGAAGACATTATTTTTGACCCCAACATCCTGACTGTTGCTACCGGGCTGGAAGAACACAATAACTATGCAGTAGATTTTATTAACGCGACACGATGGATCAAAGAAAACCTGCCGCATGCCAAGGTAAGTGGTGGTGTTTCTAATATATCTTTTTCTTTTAGAGGAAACAATACCGTTCGTGAAGCCATGCACTCCGCATTTCTATACCATGCCATTAAAGCAGGTATGGATATGGGCATTGTAAACGCAGGTATGCTGGAAGTTTACCAGGAGATTCCTCCGGCATTGCTGGAACGTGTGGAAGATGTTTTGCTGAACCGCAGGGATGATGCTACAGAGCGGCTGGTAGAATTTGCAGAAACGATCAAATCAAAAGGCAAGGAAATTGTGCGCGATGAAGAATGGCGTAAAAACCCTGTTGAGGAAAGACTTTCCCATTCACTGGTAAAAGGAATCATTGAATACCTGGATGCCGATGTGGAAGAAGCCAGGCAAAAATATGCCCGTCCGATCCAGGTTATTGAAGGCCCTTTGATGGATGGGATGAACATTGTAGGAGACCTGTTTGGTGCCGGAAAAATGTTTCTTCCACAGGTTGTAAAATCTGCGAGGGTAATGAAAAAAGCTGTGGCCTATTTATTGCCTTTTATTGAGCAGGAGAAATTAGATAATCCCGACCAGGATCAAAATTCATCTGCCGGAAGAATCCTGATGGCTACCGTTAAGGGTGACGTTCATGATATTGGGAAAAATATTGTAGGCGTTGTTCTTGCGTGTAATAACTTCGAGATCATAGATATGGGTGTGATGGTACCTGCACAGGAGATCATCAAAAAAGCAAAAGAGGTCAATGCAGATATCATCGGACTAAGCGGTTTAATTACCCCTTCACTGGATGAGATGGTTCACTTTGCCAAAGAGATGGAACGTGAAGGTTTCAGCATCCCATTGATTATTGGAGGGGCAACCACCTCCAGGATCCATGCTGCAGTTAAAGTAGCACCAAATTATTCTGGCCCTGCTATTCACGTTCTTGATGCTTCGAGAAGTGTTACCGTATGCAGCACATTAATGAACAAAGATACCCGCGGACAATACATACAGAATATTCGCGAGGAATACGATAAAGCACGTGAAGCGCATTTAAATAAACGTTCTGATAAGCGGTTCAAAACGCTTGAGGAGGCCAGGACCGATAACTTTAAAATTGATACAGACCTGGTAGCTCCTGCGCCATCCTTTACCGGAACAAAGGTTTTTGAAAACTATCCGCTGGAGGAACTCGTTCCTTATATTGACTGGACACCATTCTTTCAAACCTGGGAATTACGCGGAAGCTATCCGAGAATTCTGGAAGACAAAGTTGTTGGTGATGAAGCTAAGAAATTATTTAGCGACGCTAAAGCCCTGCTCAAAAGGATTGTAGATGAAAAACTGCTGACCGCAAAGGCGGTGATCGGATTTTGGCCGGCAAATGCTGTTGGAGATGACATCGTACTTGAAGCCGAAGGCGAAGAGGTAACTATTCACACCTTACGTCAGCAGGCAGAAAAAGTTGCAGGACAGCCTTACTATGCACTTTCAGACTTTATTGCGCAAAAAGAAACCGGAGTACCTGATTACTTTGGCGGATTTGCGTTAACTACCGGAATTGGCTGCGACGAACTGGTTGCTGAATTTGAGGCAAACTACGACGATTATAACAGCATCATGGCCAAAGCTTTGGCAGACAGGCTTGCGGAAGCGTTCGCTGAACGGATGCATGAGTTGGTACGTAAAGAATATTGGGGTTATGCAAAAAGCGAAAGCCTGAGTAACGAAGAACTCATTAAAGAAGAATATGCAGGCATTCGCCCTGCACCAGGATACCCTGCCTGTCCGGAACATACGGAAAAAGGCACCTTATTTCAATTACTGGATGCTGAAGCAAAGATTGGTTTGCATTTGACAGAAAACTATGCCATGCACCCAACTGCAGCGGTTAGCGGGTTTTATTTTGCCCATCCGCAATCCAGGTATTTTGGCCTTGGTAAGATCACAAAAGACCAGATCGAAGATTATTCGGTCCGTAAACAAATGCCAATCGAAGAAGTAGAAAGATGGCTGAGCCCTAACCTGGCTTATTAATTTAAAATATACGCAATCGCAATACATGAAGATCATAGACCACATCAACAACGCAAAGGGTAACACCTTATTCTCATTTGAGTTATTACCTCCCATTAAAGGGCAAAGCATTAAAGGCATCTTTGATGCGATAGACCCATTAATGGAGTTTAACCCGCCATTTATTGATGTGACCTATCTTCGTGAAGATTATATTTATAAGCAGCATGCCAATGGTTTACTGGAAAAGGTGGCTTACCGTAAGCGCCCGAGTACGGTTGCTACCTGTGCAGCAATCATGAATAAATATAAAGTGGATGCTGTTCCCCATTTAATTTGCGGCGGCTTTACTAAGGATGAAACCGAAAATGCATTGATCGACATGCAGTTTTTGGGTATCGACAATGTGCTGGTACTGCGCGGGGATGCACGGAAGAGTGACAACGCATTCATTCCAACTCCGGATGGCCATGCTTATGCCTCTGATCTGCTAAACCAGGTAACAGACATGAATAAGGGAAAGTATCTCCATGATGATATGGGAACATCAGAGCGTACCGATTTCTGTATTGGTGTAGCCGGATACCCGGAGAAGCATTTTGAATCTCCGAATCTTGATACTGATTTTAAATATTTAAAGCTAAAAGTAGATCTGGGTGCAGAATTTATCGTCACCCAAATGTTCTTTGACAATAAAAAGTATAAAGAATTTGTAGATAAATGCCGCGCCAATGGCATCAATGTCCCAATTATCCCCGGACTTAAACCGATCACCAACAGTAAGCAGCTCATGAGCCTGCCTAAAGTATTTCACCTGGATATCCCGATTGAATTAAGTGAGGCGATCCAGTCATGCAGCAATGAAAAAGATGTGAAATCTGTTGGTATTGAGTGGATGATCAATCAATGTAAAGAACTGAAAGAGATGGGGGCACCTGTGCTACACTTTTACACGATGGGAAATCCTGAACCCACTAAAAAGATTATACAAGGGGTATTTTAATCTTATCAATTGCCGGCCTTCGCCAAAATGAAGTATGCTTTATCTGGTTATTATCCAACAATTAAGTTTGAATAGACGAAATAGTTCCCGCATCTCCTTTTTTTGGAATACTCTTTGTACCTTTCAGAATTAACAAATGAAAGTAATACTATGAAAAGATTAATGATACTTGCAATAGTTATTACAAGCGCTCTTACTGCTTGTACTACGCTGAAACCCGGTACCATGGGTAACGGGGGGTTGTCTCAGCTAAGTGGTACATGGGAACTCGACTACATCTCCGGCCCAAGAATTGCGTTTAATGGTCTTTATCCCGCTAAAGCCCCCTTCATTAAATTTGAAATTTCAGAAAAAAGATTTAGCGGCAATACCAGCTGCAACTCATTTTCAGGCGTACTGGTTGCAGATGACACTACCGTTAATTTTACAGGCCCAATAATTCTTACAAAAATGGCTTGCCCGGGAGAAGGAGAACTTACATTTCTAAATACACTTAAGAAAGTAAGCAACTATTCCATTACCAGCGATACGACCCTAAATTTTATGATGGGCGATATTGCCATCATGCGCTTTAGTAAAAAGTAGTCAGGTAATTTTTAAATGCTTCATAATCCGGTTTCATCGCCGTAGCAGACTTTTCTTTCGCCAGTAAACTTTTTACCTGCTCCGGTATTTCGATCTTCATCCGAATGTTTTCCGGAAAAACATCAGGGAACTTACACGCATGGGCAGTAGATAAAAATACCCCGGTATACTTACCCGAATCTTCCTGACCGTACTTTTGAAAAGCCAGCCAGGCAATTGCGGTATGCGGACAAGCAACATAGCCGAATTGCTCATCAAGGGCTTTAATACCTACTAATGTTTCTTCATCTGTAAAACGATAACCCTTTAGGATGTTCAGAATTGCATCTCTGTCCTGATCAAACAGATCCATGATACGAACCCAGTTGCTTGGTGCACCAACATCCATTGCATTGGCATAAGTCTGTACAGAAGGCCTGGTTTCGTAAACACCCGTTTCCAGGTAACGCGGTACGCTATCATTTACATTGGTTGCTGCAATAAACTGTTTTACCGGCAAACCCATTTTATAAGCCAGCAGGCCGGCAGCAATATTGCCGAAATTTCCGGAGGGCACTGAAAACACTACATCACCGGCTTTACCCAATCTTTTTAATTCCGCGTAGGCATTGAAATAATAAAAGGTTTGAGGTATAAGCCTGGATATATTAATTGAATTTGCCGAGGTAAGTCTCAACCGGTCATTTAAAGCCTCATCAGCAAATGCTTCCTTAACCAATCGCTGGCAGTCATCAAAAGTTCCGTCAACTTCTATGGCATGAATATTCTGACCGTTTGTACACAGCTGGAGCTCTTGTATTTCACTTACTTTGCCTTTTGGATATAGAATGGTTACCCGGGTATTTGGAACGCCCAGAAAGCCTAGTGCAACGGCGCCTCCCGTATCGCCCGATGTGGCAACCAGTACATCCAGGATCTTTTGATTGTCTTTGAGAAAATAAGCCATGACCCTGCTCATAAACCGCGCACCAAAATCTTTGAAAGCAAGAGAGGGGCCATGGAATAATTCCAGCACGTACGTATTGGCTCCAATTGTTTTTAAAGGTGCTTCAAAGTTAATGGCTTCATCAATGATCTGCTTCAGATCATCTGCAGGCATTACCTCTGCCAGCAATGCTGATGCCACCTTAAATGCAATTTCTGGCAGCGTATGTTCATGGATCTGAGCAATAAATTCAGGGTCTAATGCTGGAATGTGTGCCGGCATAAACAGCCCCTTATCCAGGGGCATGCTGTTAAATACTGCGGTTTCAAAATCTACACTCAAACGGTGGTTATTGGTACTGTATAATTTCATTTCTCTGTTAGTCTAAAATTATCGGGCCTTTTTTATTTACCTCAGAAACAAATGAGAGGCTGTTGATTGCTATATCCTTTAAATGCTGCTGAAGGGATTTGGTTATTTTACCTGCAGTTTCGGCATCCTTTGTCAGCGCAAATACAGATGGGCCGGAGCCCGAAATACCGAAGCCAATGGCACCGGCATCCATGGCCAATTCACGTAGTTGATAAAAATCAGGGATCAGAATGGACCTTACAGGCTCTACAAGTATATCAGTCATGCTTCTGCCAATCAGTTCATAATCATTCATGAACAGGCCGCTAACCAAGCCTGCAACATTACCCCATTGGGTAACCGCATCTTTTAAAAGCACCTTGGAGCGGATCATTTGCCGGGCATCCTTGGTAGGAACATCAACCTCCGGATATACAATAGCCGCATGAAGGTTTTCTGGAAAAGGCAGGCTGATGATGTCTAAGGGCGTATAACTCCGGATCAGTACAAAGCCACCCATAAGTGCCGGGGCAACATTATCGGCATGTCCGTACCCACACGCCAGCTCCTCTCCTTTCATTGCAAAAGGAACAAGTTCTTTCGTGTTGAGCAGATTGTCTAAAAGCGTGTTCACAGCAAATAGTCCCGCAACCGTGCTGGCAGAGCTTGAGCCAAGTCCGCTGCCAATCGGCATTTTCTTATGAAGCTCAATATCTATCCCCAGATCTGGCTGACCAATATAATCCAGGTAATGCTTTACACTTGCACTAACAGTGTTCTTTTCAGGATCTAAAGGCAGTTTGCCATCATCACCGGTAATCTTAGACAGCGTAATCCCGGTACCACCGGTAAGTTTCATGATCACTTCATCACCCGGCGCATTTACGGCAAAGCCAAGCACGTCATACCCACAAACTACGTTTGCTACGGTTGCAGGGGCAAAAACTCTTACAGACTTTCTCATCGCTTACCTATGTTTATAATATCAGCAAATACACCAGCTGCAGTTACCTCTGCTCCTGCTCCGGGTCCTTTTACCACCAATGGCCGGTCTTTATACCGGTTGGTTGTAAAGGAAATGATGTTATCACTTCCGGACAGGGTAAAGAACGGATGTGATTCATCAACCATTTGAAGGGTGATGGCTACTTTTCCATCTTCAAGCTTTCCAATGTACCGAAGTACTTTATGCTCAGCCGCAGCTTGTTTTTTCAGACCCTCAAAGTAATCCGTATTATTCTTCAATTCTGCGTAAAAGTCGTCCACATCAACTGCGGCCATACAAGACGGTGGCAGCATGTTCTGCAGTTCAATATCTTTCTCTTCCAGCGCATAACCAGCATCCCTTGCCAGGATGAGCATTTTACGCATAAAGTCTTTCCCGTTTAAATCGTCACGCGGGTCAGGCTCAGTATACCCTTTATCCTGGGCCTCTTTCACTATTTCATGAAAAAGGATCTCTTCTTTGTAGTTATTAAAGATGTACGAGATCGTGCCGGATAGTATCGCTTCAATGCGTGCAACCTTATCGCCGCTCAGCATCAAATCTCTAAGGGTACGGATAATCGGTAAACCAGCACCAACATTGGTTTCATAGAAAAAGTCTACCCCATATGTTCTTGCAGCTTGCTTAAATGCGGCATATTGTTCATAATCTGCAGAATTCCCAATCTTGTTGCAGGTAACGACAGAGATGCTTGACTCCAATATATCGAGGTAATATTCAACCGGGTTTGGGCTTGCAGTATTGTCCACAAATACGCAGTTCGGAAGGTTCATTGCTTTCATTTTCTTAATAAAATCCGGCAGACTGGCCTTCATATTTGCCATGTCAAGTTCTTCTTCCCATTGCGTAAGATCAATCCCATTTGGATCCAGATGCATTTTACGGGTATTGCTGATCCCCATTACCTTTACCTGTAGATCGTTGTGGTCTGCAAGAAACTGCATCTGGCTCTGAAGCTGTGCAAACAATGTTTTCCCGATATTGCCTGTACCTAAACAGAATATATGAAGGGTTTTCTTCAGGTCAGAATAAAAAGCATCATGAACCGCATTAACAGCCTTTGAAAGATCTGATTTAGAAAGGATCACCGAAATGTTATACTCTGAAGATCCTTGTGCAATGGCCCGCACATTTACCCCGTTACGACCCAGCGCACTGAATAACTTGCCAGACATTCCAGGAGTACGTTTCATGTTCTCACCAACGATGGCCAATATAGAAAGTCCATTTTCTACTTCCGGATATTCCAGCTTTTTTGCCTGTAACTCCAGGTCAAATTCTTTATTGATCAGTGACAGTGCCTTTAAAGAATCTGATGGTTTTACTGCAAAGGTAATGCTGTGTTCTGATGAAGACTGCGTAATGAGTACCACATTAACCTGTTCTCTGGACAACATGGAGAATAACCTGCCGCTAAAACCAGCTTTACCAACCATGCCGCTACCGGAAAGATTCAATACACTGATCCCGTCTATGGAAGAGATCCCTTTAATCGGGAGGTTTGACGGACTTACACCATGCTTAATATAGGTTCCGGGAAAGTCCAGGTTAAACGTATTTTTTATTACAATAGGGATCTTCTTTAAAAATGCCGGGATCATTGTTGGCGGATAGATCACCTTTGCACCAAAGTAAGACAATTCCATTGCTTCAGTATAACTAAGCTCAGGCAAAGAAAATGCTTTCTTAACGATCCTTGGATCTGCGGTCAGCATGCCATCTACATCTGTCCAGATCTGAATCTCATCTGCATCTAAGGCCGAGCCCCATATGGCCGCAGTATAATCACTGCCACCACGTCCAAGCGTAGTGACACGGCCTTCATCATTGCTCGAGATAAATCCTGTTACAAAGATCAGCTTGTCTTTATTAGACCCATAAAAAGTACGGATCAGCATCTCTGTCAGGTTCACATTAACTTTAGCCTGTCCAAAATTACTATCGGTCTTAATCAGTTCAGATCCGTCTGCATAAAGCACATCCTTAAACTGCTGCTTTGCAATGTGGCTGATCATCTCTGTAGCGCAGCGTTCACCATAGCTTAGAATCAGGTCCCTGGTTTGGGGGCTGAGTTCGCGAAGGTTATATACGGACTGTAAAATATCTTCCAGTTCATTTAAATAGATCCTGATCCGGGTTAATACGGGATTTTGAGCCGCTGCAGGTAATAAGGTCCGGATTATGGTAAAGTGCCTTTCTTCCATCAGCTTTAAAGATTCGCTGTAGTCCTTTAAGTTTTTTGCACTTTCGGCCATTTCAAGAAGTGCATTGGTTATACCGCTCATGGCTGATAAAACAACAACGGGGTTTTCTGTGCCTTCGCGGGATTTCAGGATCTCCATTAAAGCAGTAATGCTTTCTATCGAACCGACTGATGTACCTCCAAATTTTAAAATATTCATAATGTTTGGTTAAAAAAAAAGCGCCTTCCCCGTTTAGAGGAAGGCGCTTTCTGTGGTTTTTATCTTTTTCAGTTACCCCACTAGCTTACCTCCCTCCGAGTAATCCCGGTGGTTGTAATAATGGTAATAATTGATGAACTTCTATACATTGTAATTTTTACACTTAGGTGCTGTGTTGTAAAGTAAAGTTATATTTTTCTATTTAGCAAGCAATTATAAAAATAATTTATTTGAGATTATGAATTCTTACCTTTACATCATTATATGCAAGGATTAGTTATAAAATCAACAGGAAGCTGGTATCAGGTACATGCAGAGGATGGGGTCGATTACGATTGCAGGATAAAAGGTAAGTTCAGAATTCAGGGAATCCAGACTACAAATCCCATAGCTGTTGGCGATTTGGTTGAGTTTGAGCTGGAGCCAAACTCTGACAATGGAGTAATCAATAAGCTCAATGACCGTAAGAATTACATCATCCGCAAGTCTATCAATTTATCCAAGCAGGCTCAAATTATTGCAGCAAACATGGACCAGGCATTTTTAGTGGTTACACTTGCTTCTCCGCGTACCTCCCTTGGATTTATAGACCGCTTTTTGGCTACTGCCGAAGCCTATAGCATTCCGGCCACACTCATATTCAACAAACTCGACCTCTTTCATGAAGAGGGTCTGACCATCCTCGATGAGTACAAAAGCATTTATGAAAATATAGGATACCCCTGCTATTCAGTATCCGCCCTTGAAGGCACAAATATGCCGGAGATTGAAGGGCTCTTAAAAGACAAGACCACTTTATTTTCCGGGCACTCCGGTGTTGGTAAATCCAGCTTGATCAATGCCCTGCTTCCGGGAAGAAGCATTAAAACCGGTGAAATTTCTGGAGCAAGTGATAAAGGACAACACACAACCACATTTGCAGAGATGCATACACTTCCGTTTGGCGGCTATTTAATAGATACACCCGGAATTCGTGAACTGGGGATCTTTGACATCAGACCGGAAGAACTTGGACACTACTTTAGGGAAATGCGGGATTTGATGAATATGTGCCGCTTTAACAACTGCAGGCATGTCAATGAACCCGGATGTGCAGTGATCAAAGCTGTAGAAGAAGGAGAAATAGAGTTGAGCCGCTATGAAAGTTACCTCAGCATTTATCACGGTAACGAAACACGCGCCTAAGAAGAACATTACAAAAACCTTGTAAAGAAATATACAGGAGACCATTTAATTAAGAAACACCAGATGAGAGCAGTTATTCAACGGGTAACACAAGCCAGCTGCACGGTAGACAACAAAACTACAGGTGCCATTGAACAGGGTTTTATGGTACTATTGGGTATTGAAGATGCAGATACTCGTGAAGACCTGGAGTGGCTGGCTCAAAAGATAACCGGCATGCGGATCTTTAGTGATGAAAACGGTTTAATGAACAAATCGCTTACTGATGTTGACGGCAACATCCTTTTAATTAGCCAGTTTACCCTATTTGCTGCTACAAAAAAGGGAAACCGGCCAGGCTTTACCAAAGCTGCCAGGCCAGATAAAGCAATCCCTTTATATGAAGCCATGATCAAACAGCTCGCTATACTGCTTAATAAGGATGTTCAAACGGGTATATTTGGTGCAGACATGAAAATTAGTCTAATCAATGATGGCCCGGTCACCATCCTGATCGACACCAGGAACAAAGAATAATACTGCAACTTTCTATATAGTTACAATCTGTCTTTTTAATGGAATAAAACAGAAATCCCAGGAAAAAAAATACCTTCAATAACTTATATAGCACAGAAAACTCTAAAATTAACAGGATTTAACCCTTAATAGATAAATTTCAAAAATAGCATGACCATATTAGAAGCACAGGAAACGGTTGATCAATGGATCACGACAACAGGAATCCGTTATTTTAACGAACTGACCAATACCGCGATACTCATGGAAGAAGTTGGCGAAGTAGCCCGGATCATGTCCAGAAAATATGGCGAACAGTCATTCAAGAAAAGCGATGAAGCGGTTGATCTTGGCGATGAAATGGCCGACGTGCTTTTTGTACTGATCTGTCTGGCCAACCAGACCGGTATAGATCTAACCGATGCATTGGAGAAAAACCTGGTTAAGAAAAGTATCAGGGATACTGAACGGCATAAGAATAATGAAAAACTAAAGTAAAAAATTGATCCGGATCAGACCGGATCTTTTAATCGAGTGTAAGCGCTGCTTTAATTCTTGCAGCGGCTTCTTCCAATTCTTCCTGGCTGGGTTTTAATTTTTCCCTGCTAAAGTTCATGTCATTCACAGCATTCATAGGGATCAGGTGAATGTGCACATGCGGCACTTCCAATCCAATCACAGCAATGCCTACCTTTTTACAGGGGAAAGCCTCTTTAAGTCCTGTAGCCACTATTTTAGCAAACAATGTTAATCCAAAATAACTTTCTTCATCCATATCAAAGATGTAATCGATCTCTTTTTTAGGGATCACAAGAACATGTCCCATCACCAATGGATTTACATCTAAGAAGGCTAAAAACTCGGTAGTTTCTGCAACTACATGAGCTGGAATTTCACCACTAACAATTTTTGAGAAAATACTTGCCATAATCTATCTGGTGATCTCTAATATTTCAAATTCTATTTTTCCGGCAGGAACCTGGATCTCCGTCTTATCGCCAACAGATTTACCAAGTAAACCTTGTGCAATAGGTGATTTTACAGATATCTTTCCTGTTTTCAGATCTGCTTCACTCTCGGCTACCAATTGATAAGACATGGTAGCGCCGTTATTCATATTTTTGATCTTTACAATAGAAAGTGCCAAAACCTTGGTCAGGTCAAGTTTAGACTCATCAATAAGTCTTGCACTGGCCAGTGTAGTTTTCAATTTTGATATTTTAGCCTCATGCAGGCCTTGTGCTTCTTTGGCGGCATCGTACTCGGCATTTTCAGAAAGGTCACCTTTATCCCTTGCTTCAGCTATAGCTTTGGAGATCAATTGTCTGCCCTTAGTGGTTAAGTAATGTACCTCTTCCTTTAGTTTGTCTAATCCTTCCTGAGTGTAGTATGTTACTTCTGTCATAGCTCAATTTATTAATTATATTTTGTTTAAAATACAAACAAGACTATACCGGCCATTAGCCCACATAGTCTTGCTGCAAATCTAAACGAAGATAATGGGGTATTATCACAAAACCAAATTATTCAACTAAAATGATTAGCCTGTGAATAAATTACAGTTCCTTAAGTTTTTCAGCAAGCACCTCAGAGATCTTACGGTACGATTCAAACGTCCATCCGCCAACATGAGGGCTTAAGATCACCTTAGGCGAACCAACCAGTTCTGCATACCAGCTTTGGTTTGCCAGTGCGGGAAATTTCTCCGTTTCCAGCACATCCAATCCGGCTGCAATGATCTTATTGCTGCTGATTGCATTGAGTATCGCCTTTGTATCTACCACATCTCCCCTGGAGGTATTGATGAAGAAGATGGGTTTACGAAAATGAAAAAGATATTCTTCATTGACCATTTGCCTGGTTTCTGAAGTAAGCGGAACATGCAGGCTCAGCACATCGCTAAATTTAACAATTTCTTCCATGCTGCATTCACGGGCATGAGCATCAGAGAACCCGGTTTTATATTTATCGTACGCCAGTACATTTACTTCAAAACCGGCAAGCTTTTTAGCAAAGCTTTTACCCATAAAACCATAACCAATAATGCCTACTGTTTTACCCTTTAACTCGTAACCACGGTTACCTTCCCGGTCCCAAATCCCATTTCTGATTTCCTGGTCACCCTTCCGCATATTGTTCATGAGCAACAGCAGCATCCCTACAGCATGCTCCCCAACTGCATCCCGGTTTCCTTCAGGAGCATTTAATAACTGTATACCTTTTTGATTGGCATACGCCTCGTCAATGTTATCTAATCCTGCACCTGCGCGGGCTACAAACTTCAACTGTACGGCCGCATCCATTAGTTCCCGGTCGATCAGGAATTTTGTACGCACTGCAATACCATCATAACCGGCAATAATAGCCATGGTTTCTGCCCTGGTAATCAGTGGCCGGTCGTCTACTTCGTACCCCATTGCTTCCGCATTTTCTTTAAATGCCGGGTGGAGATCATCAACTATTAAGATTTTTCCTTTACTCATGATCAATTTATTGGGCCAGATGCTGCAGATGCTGGGTAAGTGTAATGAAATTATCTACGCTGAGCTGCTCTGCCCGTTTATCAAAAAATGGATGATCATCCATCTTATCTTTTGGCACTACTCCAGACAATGCATTGCGCAGTGTCTTTCTTCTTTGGTTAAAACCAGCCTTTACCGTACGCCAAAATAACTTCTCATCACATGGCAATGTTTCTACTTCATTTCTGCTAAGCCGGATCACACCTGAATTCACTTTTGGTGGCGGATTAAAAGTACCAGGCTTTACACTGAACAAATATTCTATGTGGTAATAGGCCTGGATCAGCACACTTAAGATCCCGTAATCTTTAGTACCTTCTTTTGAAGCACAACGTTCTGCCACTTCCTTCTGAAACATACCAACCATCTCTACCACATGGTCACGGTTTTCCAGAATCTTGAACAGGATCTGTGATGAAATATTATAGGGAAAATTGCCAATGATGGCATACTTACCAGAAAAGATAGAAGCCAGATCAAGAGCAAGAAAGTCGCCATTTATAAGCCGGTCTCCCAACTGGGGATACTTTTCTTTAAGAAAGTGATACGACTCTACATCAATATCAATCAGGAAAGTTTCGAGTTCCTTGCGCTCCAGCAAAAGATCGGACAAAATGCCCATTCCCGGCCCTACTTCCAGCACTTGTGTGTACTGATCGTTATGGATAAGGCCATTAACAATCTTTGCGGCAATTTTTTTATCGGTTAAAAAGTGTTGCCCTAAATGTTTCTTTGCCCTAACCAAACTCATACATAATTGTCTTAAAAGCCGCAAATTAAGTAAAGTTTTACTAGTATCGGACTAACATTAAGGCGAAATTCAGTAATTTGCGCGAAATTTTTATTTGGACATGAGCGATAAAATCAAAATCGGGATAAGCATAGGCGATATAAATGGGATTGGACTAGAAGTAATTCTGAAAACTTTAGCCGAAACCCAGATCCTGGATTATTGTACACCAATAGTTTACGGACACACTAAAGTTGCTTCTTATCACCGTAAGGCTTTAGGCATTAGTGATTTTACATTTAATGTGATCAGTCATCCCGATGCGGCCAATCCAAAAAAAGCAAACCTGATCAATTGCTGGGAAGAAGATGTAAAAATTGATCTGGGCGTATCGAATGAAATTGGTGGCAAATATGCCTTGCTTTCATTGGAAAAAGCTACCGACGACCTGGTAAATGGCCACATTGATGCCCTGGTTACTGCACCCATAAATAAACACAACATACAATCAGAAACCTTTAATTTTCCCGGACACACGGAATACTTACAGGAACGCAGCGGAAGCAGTGATGTGCTTATGTTTTTGCTGAGTGAAGACATTCGTGTAGGGGTTGTAACCGGACACATTCCTGTTGCTGAAATACCTCAAAGCATCACCAAAGAAAAGATCGTTAAGAAATTACTGTTAATGAACGAAAGCTTAAAAAAGGATTTTTGGGTAGAAAAACCAAAGATTGCTGTTTTAGGCTTAAACCCCCATGCCGGCGACAATGGCCTGCTGGGCAAAGAGGAAGAAGAAATCATTATGCCTGCTATACAGGAAGCCTTTGATAAAGGGGTAATCTGTTTTGGACCATATCCTGCAGATGGCTTTTTTGGAAAAGGAAGCTACAAACAATTTGATGCCGTTTTGGCGATGTACCACGACCAGGGCCTAATTCCATTTAAAACCATCGCATTCAGTACAGGTGTTAATTTCAGTGCTGGTTTAAAGTTTGTGCGCACCTCTCCGGATCATGGAACAGGTTATGATATAGCCGGTAAGAACGCAGCAAACCCATCATCATTTATTGAAGCAGTTTTTAGTGCCGTACACATTGTAAAAAATAGAAGAGAACAAGCCAGTTTATTAAAAAATCAGTTAAAAGGCGGTGGTAAAATTGTTGAAACCGCATTCGACTTGAAAGATGATGCAAATTAGAAAAGAAAACTATTTGCAAGCATTAAATATTATTCCTACATTTGCGGGCTAAAATTTTGTTACAATTGAAACCATTAAAACAATTTTCAATCCCTTTTACCGGCTTAAAAATTGGCAAACATCTGTTTGATTTTGAGGTCGATAACAACTTTTTTGATGCTTTTGAATATTCTTTGGTAAAAAAAGGATCTTTAAACGTAGCGGTTGAACTGGATAAACAAGAAACAATGTTAATCTTACAGTTCCGGATAAATGGAACAATTGTATTGGATTGTGATAAATGTTTAGCTGAATTTAATGCACCACTTGAAGTACAGGAAAGGCAAATTGTAAAATTTGCTGAAGATGAGTTAGAAAGCGATGATCTGGAGATCATATCCTTAAGCAAAAAGGAAAGTGAGATCGATGTATCCGCGCTGATCTATGAATTCATTACCGTATCGGTGCCTTATATTAAAATATGTGAGCAAAATGGCGATGGCCAGAAATGCGACCAGGAGATGATTGCCAGACTGGAAAGTTTGGCTGTCGGATCACAAGAAGAAGAACAAGAACAAAGTGATGACCCGCGTTGGGCAGCATTGAAAAAATTAAAATAATAATTAAATAAATCAGTAATGGCACATCCAAAACGCAAGATTTCTAAAAGTAGAAGAGATAAAAGAAGAACACACTATAAAGCAGAAGCTCCTTCTTTAGCTACTTGTCAAACAACAGGTGCAATACACACACCTCACCGCGCTTATAACGTTGATGGTAATTTGTACTACAACGGTAAATTGGTTATTGAAAACACCTCAATAGGTTAATTTTCTGAAAAATAGTTTGTGTTTTAAGTCTTTGAAAGTTTAACTTAGAGACCACAAAACAAAGGGTATTTTGCCCCATACACAAACTGATTTTTTACTATGAAAATAGGTCTCGATATAATGGGCGGAGACTATGCTCCTAAAGCTAATGTTTTAGGAGCAATAGCAGCTCATCCATTGTTGTCTTCCGGCGAGCAAATTGTGCTCATTGGAGACACGCAGCAGATTAAGCCCCTACTCTCTGAAAACGGATTCAATCCGGATCACTTTGAATATGTTCATACCGAAGAAGTGATTGGTATGGGCGAACATCCCACTAAGGCTATTGTTCAAAAGCCGAATTCCAGCATTTCTATAGGATTTCAATTACTTAAAGAAGGTAAGATCGATTCATTTGCCAGCGCAGGAAACTCCGGGGCTATGCTTGTCGGTGCCGTCTTTAGTGTAAAAACCATTCCCGGCATTATCAGACCTTGCTTATCTACCTTCCTCCCAAAATTAAGCGGTGGCGTAGGTTTAATGGTTGATGTTGGTGCCAATGCAGACTGTAAACCAGATACCCTTCTTCAATTTGGTGTGCTTGGAAGCCTATATGCAGAAAATGTAATGGGTATCGCCAACCCTAAAGTGGGCCTCATCAATATTGGTGAAGAAGATGAAAAGGGAAATATGCTTAGTCTGGCCACATTTCCTTTGATGAAAGATACCATGCTGTTTAACTTTATCGGAAACGTAGAAGGCCGGGATCTCTTTAATGAAAAAGCAGATGTTATTGTTTGTGATGGATTTACAGGAAATATCATGTTAAAACTTGCCGAATCGTTTTATGTGCTTACTAAGAAAAGAGGATTAAAAGATGATTTCTTTGACCGCTTTAATTATGAGAACTATGGAGGCAGTCCGGTTTTAGGTGTAAATGCACCCGTTATTATCGGACATGGCATCTCCAGCCCTACTGCAGTAAAGAACATGATCCTGCAATCCAGAGATATGATCACCACCGGCTTGGTAGGTAAAATACAAGCTGCATTTAATAATTAAAATATAAAATGAGTAAAATTCACGCTGCAATTACTGCTGTTAACGGCTACGTTCCAGACTACGTGCTTACAAATAAAGAACTAGAATCTATTGTAGACACGACTGACGAATGGATCACGTCCAGAACAGGTATAAAAGAGCGAAGAATACTAAAAGGCGAAGGCCTTGGCACATCTGATATGGCTGTTCATGCCGTAAACGGATTATTGGAAAAACGTGGCATCAGTGCCCTGGATATCGAACTGATTATCTTTTGCACAACCACACCAGACCTTCCTTTTCCTGCATCAGCAAATATACTTGCGGATAAGATCGGCGCAAAAAATGCATGGGGCTATGACCTTCAGGCAGCATGCTCCGGTTTTATATATGGAATCTCTACTGCATCTCAATTTATTGAATCTGGAAAACATAAAAAGGTTTTGGTTGTTGGCGGTGATAAAATGTCATCGATCATCAATTACCAGGACCGTACTACCTGCATCATTTTTGGTGATGGCTGTGGTGCTGTTCTTCTGGAACCAAATGAAGAAGGTTTAGGTGTAATAGATTCGGTATTGAGAAGCGACGGTTCGGGCCGTCAGTTTCTTCATCAAAAAGCCGGCGGCTCTGCAAGACCTGCTACACATGAAACCATTGATAATAACGAACACGTCGTATACCAGGAAGGACAAGCCGTATTTAAATTTGCGGTAACCAATATGGCAGATGTTGCTGCTGAAATTATGGAACGCAACAACCTGACTTCTGAAGATGTAACCTGGCTGGTACCTCACCAGGCAAATAAACGCATTATTGATGCTACGGCTTCAAGAATGGGAATTGGCTCTGAGAAGGTAATGATCAACATACAGCGCTACGGCAATACAACCAACGGCACCATTCCGTTATGCTTATGGGAATGGGAAAGCCAGTTAAAAAAAGGTGACAACATTATACTTGCCGCTTTTGGTGGTGGTTTTACATGGGGTTCTGTTTACTTAAAATGGGCGTATTAATCTTTTATAATAAAAAATCATAACTTAGTCGATTCTTAAAACAACATTGTTTTCTTAAAATAACACCAAAAAATGGATATCAAACAAATTCAGGAACTTATTAAATTTGTTTCTCGTTCGGGCGTAAATGAAGTCGCTATTGAGCAAAAAGACTTCAAGATAACTATTAAAACTAACCAGACCCCTACCGTTGTTCATGCTACTGTTCCAGCTCCGGTTGCAACAGCAATACCAGCAGCAGCAGCACCTCAACCAGTTTCACCTACAGAAACCCAGGTTCCGGCAGCAGATGATACTTCTAAATACATCACTATAAAATCTCCAATGATCGGAACGTTCTATCGTTCTTCTACTCCGGATAAACCTTCATTTGTAAATGTGGGCGACGAAGTTTCAACGGGTAAAGTGGTTTGTATCATTGAAGCCATGAAATTATTTAATGAGATAGAAAGTGAAGTTTCTGGCAGAATCGTAAAAGTGCTGGTTGACAATGCATCACCGGTAGAATACGATCAACCTTTATTTTTAGTAGAACCAATTTAATCCGTCATGCCAGGTTTGTCCGGCATCTCCAATACTTTAACAGATCCTGAACTGATTTCAGGATGACGATAGAAAAAATTATATGTTTAAGAAAATATTAATTGCCAACAGGGGCGAGATCGCCTTGCGTATTATACGTACCTGTAAAGAGATGGGCATTAAAACGGTAGCCGTATATTCTACTGCCGACAGGGAAAGCCTGCATGTTCGCTTTGCAGATGAAGCTGTTTGTATTGGTCCGCCGCCTAGTAAAGATTCTTACCTAAGCATCCCAAATATTATTTCTGCTGCTGAGCTGACCAATGCCGATGCGATACACCCAGGCTACGGGTTCTTATCTGAAAATGCAAAGTTCTCTTCTGTTTGCCGCGACTATGGAATTAAGTTCATCGGTGCAACGCCTGAACAGATCAATTCAATGGGCGATAAAGCTTCTGCTAAAGAAACCATGAAACTGGCTGGTGTACCAACCATTCCCGGTTCTGAAGGACTACTGGAAAGCGTTAAAGAAGGTATAAAAATAGCCAACGATATGGGCTACCCCGTTATTCTAAAAGCAACTGCCGGTGGTGGCGGCCGCGGAATGCGCGTAGTTTGGAAAGATGAAGATTTTGAAAACGCATGGGACAGTGCCAGACAAGAATCAGGTGCTGCATTTGGTAACGACGGCTTGTACCTGGAAAAATATATAGAAGATCCACGCCACATTGAAATCCAGATCATTGGTGATCAATATGGTAAGGCCTGCCACTTATCTGAACGCGACTGCTCTATTCAGCGCCGTCACCAAAAACTGGTTGAAGAAGCACCATCTCCTTTCATGACTCCGGAACTGAGAGAGAAAATGGGTGAAGCAGCCATCAAAGGTGCCATCGCCGTACAATATGAAGGTGCAGGTACCATAGAATTTCTGGTAGATAAACACCGCAACTTCTATTTCATGGAAATGAACACACGGATCCAGGTTGAACACCCGGTTACCGAAGAAGTGATCAACTACGATTTAATTAAGGAACAAATTAAGGTAGCTTCCGGTGTTCCGATCTCGGGTAAAAACTATTTACCGGATATGCATGCCATTGAATGCCGCATCAATGCGGAAGACCCCTTCAATAACTTCAGGCCCTGCCCTGGAAAAATAACAAACTTCCACTCTCCGGGTGGTCACGGTGTACGCGTAGATACTCACGTATATGCGGGTTACCAGATCCCTTCCAATTACGATTCAATGATTGCCAAACTGATCTGTGTTGCACAAACGCGTGAAGAAGCCATCAGTACCATGGAACGTGCATTGAGCGAATTTGTTATTGAAGGTGTAAAAACTACGATACCTTTCCATTTAAAATTGATGAAAGATCCTAACTTTAGAGCTGGTAATTTTACTACCAAGTTTATGGAAACTTTCGAATTTTCAGAATAGCCTAAAAAACTATTTATAATTTAAAACGTAAGTACCATTCTCAATAAATAGAATGGTATTTTTGTTTTACAAATAACTTACATGAGTGATACTAAAAAGCGTGACCTGATTGGCGCGATTAAAGAAAAGGGTAAAACATTAGAAGCTGAGATGTCTTTCTTTGACCACATAGATGTGCTGAGAAAACATTTGTTACGTGCGTTATTAGTTATTGTAATCTTTACAGCCGGTGCATTCTGGTTCTCTGATTTCATTTTTAATGAACTCATTATGGGGCCTAAAAATCCAAACTTCTGGACGTATAGAATGATGTGTAAAATGGCCGCTGAATTTCCAACCCTCATAGGTTCGGATTTCTGCATTACACACATCGATGCAAAGATCATCAATACAGAAATGGCCGGACAGTTTACCCTGCAAATTAACTCTTGTGTGATGGTCGGCATCATCCTTGGAATTCCTTACCTTCTTTTTGAACTCTGGCTATTTGTTAAACCTGCATTGCATGAGAAAGAACGGAAGTCTGCCAGCAGCTTTGTTCTATTTGCTTCTTCCCTGTTTTTTGTGGGTATCTTGTTTGGATATTACCTGGTTTGCCCATTATCGGTAAACTTTCTGACCAACTTTACGGTAAGCCCTGAAATAGAAAACACCTTTACCATATCGTCTTATCTTTCTTCTGTTGCCACGCTAACCATTGGTTCTGGTATTATATTTCAGTTACCGGTAGTGATCTACATCTTGTCAAAATTCGGGATCATGACACCTGCATTTATGCGGTCAAGCAGAAGATACGCCTTTGTAATTATCCTGGTTATTGCAGCTATTGTAACCCCTACACCAGATATCATTACCATGCTTGTGGTTGCATTCCCACTGGTGATCTTATATGAGCTAAGTATTTTTATTTCTGCAAATATTGAACGCAAACGGAATAAGGAGTTAAACGCTACTTCCATCGTAAATACCTAACAAAAACTTTACGCGCATCTTTTTATTATTCTATATACTTTTGATAAACAATGTCTACAGCTACTAAAATTAAAATTGCAATTGGCGCAGATCATGCAGGTTTCGATTACAAGGAGATGCTAAAGCATTATCTAACAAACTACGAGGTTAAAGATTTCGGCACTTATTCAACCGCATCAGTTGATTACCCTGACTTTGCACACCCGGTAGCTTCGGCCGTTGAAAGTAAGGAATATACATTCGGGATCCTGGTTTGCGGAAGTGCAAATGGTGTTGCAATCACGGCAAATAAACATCAGGATATCCGGGCATCGATCTGCTGGCTTAATGAACTGGCAGCTTTGGCAAGACAGCATAACAACGCAAATATTTTATGCATTCCTGCCCGCTTTGTTTCTGTAGAACTGGCCCAGGAAATGGCTGCTACCTTCCTGAATACTCCATTTGAAGGTGGAAGGCATGCCGGAAGGGTGAATAAGATATCCTGCTAAACAATAAACTAAACAAAATAATATAATTAACTAAATAATGAAAAGACACTTTCTATACACAGGTTTTGTGTTATTTATGGGGTTTGGCGCCTTTGCCCAAAACCAAAACGCCATAAAATTCAGCAAAACCATAACAAAAGACAATGCCTACAAGCATTTATCGGTACTTGCATCTGATGAATATGAAGGTCGCGAAACTGGTAAAAAAGGTGCATGGATGGCTGCTGATTACATCAAGACCTTTTTTAAGAGCCTGGGCTTAAAAGGACCTGTCAATGGCGATTACTTTCAGCCTGTTGATCTCGTTACCAATAGCCTGACCCAGATCTTGACCATTGATGGACAGCCTGCTGAAGCGATTAAAGATTTCTATATTCCAGCACAGACGGTATCCTCAAAAGGATTCACTTTCAATACCAGCACCATTCTTTTTGCAGGTTACGGCCTAAATAAAGAAGGATACAATGATTTTGCCGGACAAAATGTGGCGGGCAAAGTCGTGCTGATCTTAAAATCAGGACAACCTGGAGAAGCTCCTGCTGCTGCCAATCCAAGAGCAGAGACCATCGCTTTAAATGCGAAGATCAAATTTCTTTCAGAAAGTAAAGCCTTAGCTGTTCTTGTTGTTGATCCAGGTGTTGATAATATGACTGCAAATCTGAAAAGCTACCTGACATCTGAGTCACTGACCATGAAAAGCAAAGAATCTATTGAAAAGATGAATGCACCTCAGGGCATGGTTACCATCAACATCAGTTCTGCTACCGCCAATAAAATATTAGCGGTTGCCGGAACAAGTATCGATGCGTTAAAAAAACAAATTGCAGATAGCGGCAAACCTGCTACCAAAGAACTGAAAGTAATGATTTCTGCGAGCGGAACCAAAGTGGAGAAAAAAGTACGCGGAGAAAATGTTCTAGGCTTCCTGGAAGGTTCTGATCCGAAACTGAAAAAAGAAGTATTGGTGGTAACCGGTCACTATGACCACATTGGTTTAACGACCAGCGGCGATGATAAAGTAAATAACGGCGCAGATGACGACGGTTCTGGCACTACCGGTGTATTAATGGTTGCTGAAGCTTTTGCTAAAGCAAAAAAAGCAGGCAAAGGCCCGAAAAGAAGCATCCTGTTCATGACTGTAGTTGGTGAAGAAAAAGGCCTTTGGGGCTCTGAATGGTATTCAGAAAACCCGGTATTTCCATTAGAAAACACCATTGCAGACTTAAATATTGACATGATCGGCCGTGGAGATAAAGATCACGCCACTGATAATAACTTCGTTTACATTATTGGTTCTGATATGCTTAGCTCTGATCTGGATAAGATCGGTAAAAAAGCCAATAAAGATTATGTAAACATCAACCTTGATGAGCGGTACAATAACAGAACAGACCCTAACCGTTTCTACTACCGTTCTGACCACTACAACTTCGCTAAACATGGTATCCCTGTTATATTCTATTTTAACGGTGTACACCCTGAATACCATATGCCTGGCGATGAGATCAGCAAAATTGACTTCCCTATGCTCGCCAAAAGAGCACAACTTGTTTATTTTACAGCATGGGAATTGGCAAATGGCCTTAAACGTCCGGCTGTAGATAAAAATGAAGACGGTACCCCAAAGAAATAAGTGAAAAAAAATAAGAAATAACCGTTAAATAAATAAGTGAAAAAAACCTGCCTCTTAAGGCAGGTTTTTTGTTTTATAACCGTTCATGTTGTATTGAATATAACCACAAATTTATCTAAGTTTGAAGATGATGAAGATTGCTGAAGATTTTTTAGTAAAGGCAGATGAGAAGGCTTTCGATTTAGGACATCGCAAAACGATAAACCATAACATCGGAAAGTATAATTATGCAGTAGAAAGGGGATTGTCTAAGTTTGAGAATTTAGAGAATTCGAAAAAGAAAGCACACGTGATCAAATGGCGTGTGATGGAAAATCTGGACAAATTCCTTCCTGAATTTGAATCCAATTTCCAGAAAAGAGGTGGTAAGGTGATCTGGGCAAATGATGCAGAAGAAGCTCAAAGGGAAATCCTGAACATCATCCGTAAAAATGGCGGCAAGACCGTGATCAAATCTAAATCCATGACCACTGAAGAGATTCATTTAAATGATTTTCTTAAGAAAAATGAGATTGAATCTTTAGAAAGCGACCTTGGTGAATTTATCGTTCAGCTACTGGACCAGCCTCCATATCATATTGTAACCCCGGCCATGCACCTCAGCAAAGAGGAAATTGCTAAACTATTTAATGAGAAGTTTGGTACACCGCTGGACTATACGCCCCAGCAGTTAACGCAAAAGGCAAGAGAACTGTTAAGAGAGAAGTATTTGAATGCCGATATCGGGATTAGCGGAGGTAATTTTTTAATCGCAGATACCGGAAGTATCGCACTGACAGAAAACGAGGGAAATGCCAGGTTATGTACCACCTTTCCAAAAATTCATATTGCAGTTGTCGGCATTGAAAAGGTTATTCCTTCCATGGCAGACCTTGACCTGTTCTGGCCGCTTCTGGCCAGCCACGGTACAGGTCAGAATTTAACCGTTTACAATACCATACTAAGCGGACCCAAACGCGGCGAAGAAACCGATGGACCGGAAGAAATGTATGTGATCCTGCTGGATAACGGACGAACCAACCTGCTGGCCCAGAAAGAACAACGTCAGGGTTTATACTGCATCCGCTGCGGAGCATGCTTAAATGCCTGCCCCGTGTATAAAAATATTGGGGGCCATACCTATAACACAACCTACAGCGGACCAATCGGCTCAATCATTACCCCACATCTAAAGGGAATGGCCGAGTTTAAGCACCTGAGTTATGCCTCCAGTCTATGCGGAAAATGCTCAGAAGTGTGCCCGGTTAAAATAGATATCCATAAAATGCTGCTGCTTAACCGAAGGGATGCTGCAGAACAGCATGAAAATACGAAAGCAGAAGAGATTGGCTGGAAGATCTGGAAAACAGGAATGTTGAAAAGATCAAGAATGGATCTGGTTGGCGGAAAGATCAAAAACTTCTTCCTTCAGAAATTATTTAAAAAAATGTGGGGCAAGTACCGCAATATGCCTGTGGTTGCACCAAAATCATTCGCCAAACAATACGAAGAGCGGAATAAGGAACCTAAAAACTAGACAATAATGGTCTTCGACAGAAAAGATAAGAGCAACGCTACCTTACTTGATCTTTATAAAAAACTGCTCTATCCAAGAATGGTTGAAGAAAAGATGCTGATCTTACTCCGTCAGGGCCGAATTGGGAAGTGGTTCTCTGGAATTGGCCAGGAAGCCATTGCTGTTGGCAGTACCCTGGCAATGAATGGTTCAGAATACATTCTGCCAATGCACAGGAACCTCGGTGTATTTACTACCCGCAACATTCCACTAAAAAAATTGATGGCCCAGTGGCAGGGTAAAGCTACCGGCTTTACAAAGGGCAGGGACCGCTCCTTTCACTTTGGCACACAAGAACACAAGATCATTGGAATGATCTCTCACCTGGGCCCGCAGATGGCTCTGGCAGATGGTATTGCACTAGCTGATCTTATTGCCGGCAGGGAAAAGGCAACATTGGTCTTTACCGGTGAGGGTGCTACCAGTGAAGGCGACTTCCATGAAGCCATAAACGTAGCTGCTGTATGGAACTTACCCGTCATCTTTTTAATAGAAAATAATGGATATGGTCTCTCCACACCCATTAATGAGCAATTTAAATGTGCACACCTGGTAGATAAAGCCATAGGTTATGGAATTGAAGGCATCCAGATCGATGGAAACAATATCCTCGAAGTTTATGATACCCTGGCTGTCATCTCAGAAAAAATGAGACTGGACCCCAAACCAGTTTTAGTAGAATGCTTAACCTTCCGGATGAGGGGCCATGAAGAAGCTTCAGGGACAAAATACGTTCCGCAGGAACTATTTGAAGCATGGGGAGAAAAAGATCCTGTTAAGAATTTTGAACAGTTTCTTTTTGAACTGCAGGTACTCAACGACGATCTCCTTCTGGAGATCAGATCAGAATTTAAGCATGAAATAGAAAAAGAGGTCGAAGCCGCATTTATGGATGCAGAACCCGAAGCTGATGTAAATACCGAACTGCAGGATATGTATTATCCTAATGCTGAAAACCCTGTTGAAGCAACTGGTCAGGCTACAGAGATCCGCTATATTGATGCGATAACGGATGGACTTAAAATGGCCATGAGAAAACATCAAAACCTGGTTTTAATGGGTCAGGATATTGCTGAATATGGTGGTGCTTTTAAAATAACAGACGGCTTTGCTGCTGAATTTGGCAAGCAAAGGGTTCGCAATACACCAATCTGTGAATCTGCGATCGTTGGGGCGGGCCTCGGTCTCTCCATCAACGGGTATAAGGCAGTTGTAGAAATGCAGTTTGCCGACTTTGTAACCTGCGGCTTTAACCAAATTGTGAACAACCTTGCTAAAACCCATTACAGATGGGGAGAAAAAGCAGATGTGGTGATCCGGATGCCGACAGGTGCTGGAAGCGGGGCCGGCCCTTTTCATTCTCAAAGCAACGAAGCCTGGTTTACAAAAACACCCGGATTAAAGGTAGTTTACCCGGCTTTTCCTTACGATGCAAAGGGACTGTTACTTGCCGCCATCGATGATCCAAATCCAGTCATGTACTTTGAGCACAAAAACCTGTACCGAAGCTTAACCGGACCAGTACCGGCAAGCTATTACACCCTCGAAATTGGAAAGGCCAATGTATTAAGAAAGGGTGAACAATTAAGCATCATTACCTACGGTGTAGGCGTTCACTGGGCCTTAACCTACTTAAATGAAAATCCGCAGATCTCTGCTACATTGGTAGATCTGTGCAGTTTACAACCCTGGGACAAGACAGCTGTTCTAAATGCGGTGAAAGATACAGGAAGAGTACTCATCCTGCATGAAGATACCCTTACCTCCGGGTTTGGTGCGGAACTGTCGGCATGGATTGCGGAGCATGCCTTTCAATACCTGGATGCACCAGTATTACGCTGTGCAAGCAGCGACACTGCAATTCCAATGAACAAAGCATTAGAAGAAAGCTTTTTAGCCAAAAGCAGGCTGGCTTCAACAATTGATCGCCTATTGGCCTACTAGACTTGGCACGATAATCGCCTGTCTTTTAGTCAATAAAAGAATATTTATGAAAGCCATCTGCCTGTTATCTTTATTAACAATTACATTATATAGCTGTAGTCAGGGACCTAAGCATCCTCAGGCAGATCTGATCAGCCAGCCTTCAGCTACTTCCATGACAGCGCAATCTATCGTTGCATTTTCAGATTCTGTTGATGCCGGATTAAGCAGCCAGGAAAAGCACACCAGCCTCATTTATTCAACCGGAGACAATCTATCCACCTATGTAGAAGAATATAGCAGCAATGGCTCTCCTGTACTTTTTAAAGAATATATTAACAACGAGACCATAAGCAATACCGTAAAGCAATACTATTTTAAAAACGACACCCTGGTGCTCATCAAAGAAAGCAGCAAGCGGAATAAAGACCGTGCCTGGATCTTTACAGACATCCGTACCTATTTGCGTAACAACATTACCTTTAAAAAAGAAAGCCGCAGCGCTCCTTCCTTTGCCGCGTTAAAATCTCAGCCCTATACAGAAGTTAAAGCTGATGCAAATGCCGTGCATGATGATCTCACAGAAAATATCCGGTCATTGAAAGATGCCGTAAATGGAAAGAATAAATATGAAATGATCTTCAATGAGATCATCTCTTCTCCGGATGAGCGTTACATTGTGCTTAAAGGAAATATGCAGAATGGATATAGCGCCAGTATACGTATTAAAGAAAAAGACCAGCTTATAGACAGTATTTTAAAAGACCCATCAGTATTTAAAGACGAGAAATTAGCCCTGAAATGGGAGATCGTGGACAATGAAGCCGTTTATGTACCCGTAGCCGCTAAGGTTACTTCAGCTAAGGGGTTAAAAAGGTAAGTATTGCCATTATCGAGGCAAACACAACGATAGCGTTTCCTCAATCTTTCTCCTTTTTTGAACTGACGGCCATCCTTAATAGTAAATACCGAATTTAGGGGCAGTTCTTCCAACCGGGATACATTCAACAGAACATCGTACTTTTTCAAGGCCCTTGACAATTTCAAGTCCGTACAGCTTGCTGCAGAAGGGTTATTCAAATAACTGACAATGGCTTTCTGAACATCTTCAGGAAAAATATGCTGGTCAATGAAGGGTACCATCATCCGTTTAAAGTTACGCTTCCATTCATCGCCATGCGGCTTTACTTTGTTCTTATGCTCGTTCCAGGTAAGCAGGTGTGCAAACTCGTGAACGGTAGTAACCAGGAATGAATAGGCATTTAAGTCGTTATTAACAGATATTTTATGCCCGGTTTCTTTATATGGATGCCTGTAATCACCAAGCTTGGTTGCCCGGTTCTTAGAGATCTTAAACTCGCACTGAAAATAATCGATCCAGCGCGCTATGATTGGAGCTGCGGCCGGGGGCATATATTGCGCTAAGACATTCTCCTTTTCCACAAGCACCAAGATAACTAAATTACTTTAACAATTGATAGGCAATTAAACTCGCAATATATGCCATAACGGTCATGTAAACCAATTGGATGACCGGCCATTTCCAGGACTTTGTTTCCCTGTAAACAATAGCCACTGTACTCATACACTGCATGGCAAATGCATAAAACAACATTAAAGAGAATGCAGTAGCAAACGTAAATACCGGCAAGCCCGTCTCTGAATTTCTCGCACTGCGCATTTTATTTCTAATGGTAGCAACTTCTTCATCGCTGTCTACACTATAGATCGTTGCCATTGTGCCAACAAAGGCTTCTCTGGCAGCGAAAGAAGTAATTAACGCAATTCCTATCTTCCAGTCAAATCCTAAGGGCTTAATGGCAGGCTCAATTACATGACCTAAAATACCAGCATAAGAATTTTCCAGCTTCTCTGCAGACCGGTCCCGCTCCAGCGTGCTGATCTGAGTACTGTCCTTTTGAGCTTCAATTGCAGCATATTTATCATCTATGGCTTTAAAACGTGAAGGCGGACCATAACTGGCCAGTACCCAAAGAATAATGGAAATGGCAATGATCACTTTACCGGCTTCAAATACAAAGGTTTTCGATTTCTCGTACATCGTGTACAACACGTTAGTCCACCGCGGCATCCTGTAAACCGGAAGTTCCATGATAAAATAAGACTTTTCTTTGGCCTTGATCAAAAACTTCATGATAAATGCCACAAATACTGCAGCAACAATACTGATCAGGTACATCCCCATCAGGGTAAGACCCTGCAGGTTTATAAAGCCCCATACCATCTTTTCTGGCACAACAAGAGAGATCAATAATGTATATACAGGTAACCGTGCAGAGCAGCTTACCAATGGTGCCACCATAATGGTGATGATCCGGTCTTTCCAGCTTTCTATATTCCGGGCACTCATGATTGACGGAACGGCACAGGCCAAACTTCCAATCATTGGCACTACAGATTTACCACTAAGCCCAAACTTACGCATGATCTTATCCATCATAAACGTAACTCTTGCCATATAACCACTATCCTCAAGAATAGAAATAAAGGCAAACAGGATTGCAATTTGTGGTATAAAGATCACTACACCGCCAAGTCCGGCCACAACACCATCCAATAGCAGATTAGTCAGGATCCCGTTGGGCAAGTATTTATGCCCCAGTTCAGTGAGGGTAACAAAAGCAGATTCGATCAGGTCCATCGGGTAGGACGACCACGAAAAGATCGAGTTAAAGACAAAGAATAAAATGGCAATAAAGATCAGGAAGCCCCAGAATTTATTGGTAAGTACAGCATCCAGTTTATCACTAAAAATGAACTTTCGCTCTGCACCGGTATCTTTAACAACCCCGGTCAGTACCGTTCCCAGGTAGCGGTACCGGGAGATGGTTTCTTCCGTTTGGATCCTGGAACTTTCAAAACCAGCAGATGCTTTTATTTGCTCAATACCCGCATGCTCCTCAACAGTGTACACATCCAGAAATTCATGCTGATGAAGGATCTGCAGTGCCAGATAATCATTGTCAATTTTTAGCAGGTGCTTAACCTGATCAATGGCACCCGGTGCCAGCACATTCATATCGGCACCATGAACTTGTGTAGCAATGGCAGTTGCGTTGCTCAATGCGTCTTTTAATGCAGCAAGTCCAAAGTTGCTCCTGGCAGAGATGGCAACAACCTGTATGCCCAAGCGCTCAGATAGCTTATTGACATCAACGTCAATTCCTTCCTTTTTAGCCATATCGGTCATATTAAGCGCCAATATAACCGGCAGGCCAAGGTCAGCTACCTGCGTATATACCAATAAATTTCTTCTAAGATTTGTTGCATCAGCCACTAAAACAACAACATCAGGATGGCTGGGGTTTTTCGGATCTGCAAGCACCTGGAATACAATCCGTTCATCCTTACTTTTAGGATACAGGCTATAGGTTCCCGGAAGGTCAACCACTTCAGCCTGGCGGCTATCTGCCAGGGTACAATAGCCTATTTTCTTATCTACTGTGATGCCTGGAAAGTTTCCTATCTTTTGATTTAAACCAGTAAGGAGGTTAAATAAGGTTGATTTACCGGTATTAGGATTTCCAACCAGCGCAATTTTTATATGTTTCGCCAAATCAGTATTGAATTATAATCACAGATGCCTCATTTTTACGTAAGCAAAGCTGATAACCTGCTACACGGATCGCAATAGGATCACCGAGCGGGGCAAAACGTTCTACTTCCACAATCTCTCCTGGCAGGCAGCCCATCTCCATCAGCTTAACAGACATTTCCAGATCTGTAAACTCAACTATGGTTCCCTTTTCACCCGGCTTTAACTCCGAAAGTCTCATCTGTATACGTGTTATGTGTCCGGCAATTTACCCTTAATTCATAATAATTCCAAATAAAGGTGTCTAACCAGCATCATAAAACGTGCTTTAAATACGCAAAACCTTATTTGCCCGGGTAACTTTTATAACTCACCTTTGGACATTTACAGCCCGGACTAAATATGCTGCAGCTGGTTAACGTACAAACCAGTGCAAATAAAAGTACCACCTTAACTCCTCTTTTCATTGTAATTGGATCTATGTAAAAGAATGTAACTAAAAACGCCCATAAAAACACCCAGCATATCACAGGTAAGGTCCCACAGATCACCAGAACGGTACGTAAATACATTTGCCTGTATAAGCTCAATTCCTGCACCCAGCAAACCTGTTAAGAACACAATCTTCAGGATCGTGATCATTCTAAAGCTATAACTTTGCTGCTGTCTGATCTTACCAAAAAATAACAGAATGGTAAGTACATAAAAGAACCCGAGATGGGCAAGTTTATCAAAGCCCTCAAAAAAAGTAATGCCTGAACCACTGGTGTCAGGCATTCTTATCGTACAGAATATGATAATGATAATGGTCCACAAAACAGACCATATCTGATATTTTAATCCTTTAAATATATTCATTAATTAAGCACCAACAAGGGCTTTGTAAGCATCAGCATCCAATAAACCATCAACATCAGCAGGGTTTGAAAGGGTAACTTTAACCATCCATCCTTGTCCATAAGGATCAGAGTTTACAAGCTCAGGGTTATCATTTAGTGCCGCGTTGGTTTCCAATACAGTAGCAGTTACCGGCATAAAAAGATCAGACACGGTTTTAACTGCTTCAACAGTTCCAAAAACATCATCCTTACCTACTTCATCTCCTACGGTATTGATGTCGATATAAACGATATCACCCAATTCACGTTGTGCAAAATCAGTAATGCCTATATAAGCTTCGTTACCTTCAATTTTAACCCATTCGTGGTCTTTAGTGTACTTTAATTCTGATGGAAAATTCATTTGTCTAAGTTTATGTTTTTTAGTTTATTTCTTTGCCGCCCAAGCTCTGGAGCTGAACGGCTCAAAGGTAATTATTCTGGGTCTTTATAACAATCCTAATTCAGCGTAATCCGCAAACTAAATCCAAAATTACTGAAAGAAGTATTAAAAGTTTGTGAGGTATAAGGTTTTGTAATGTTTGAATCGTAGAAAACACGAACATTAAACCGCTGGTTTAAAATGTAATCTACACTAGGTCTTAACGTTATGTTCTTTGCACCCGATGAAACTTCAGCTTCAGTAATGTCGGCGCGATAGATTACGGTTTTATTGTCCCGTATTGCCACATCCAGTTTAAAGTCCATATTATTATCCATTTTTACCTGTTTAAACAAGCCAAATGGAAACCTGAACTTATTGGTGCGGTATCCAAGTCCGAATACCATATTATTCTCTGTCAGCTGCGCCAGCTGACTGTTGGACAGACTTAAGCCCAATAGTCTGGATCTTCCCAGTTCAAAATTAGCAGTCATGTTATTTTTTAAACGGGTATCAACACCAATCAGTGGTGAAAATTGTTCTGCAATGGTAACCTGGCTATATTGATAAGCAGGCATAAAGTTTCCGCTCACATCCCTGCTGCTTACCTTCCCGTTTGTTTCCTGATACCGGATCAGCGAATTGAAATTATTAACGCTGTAAACAGACCGGTAAGAATGCCTGATCTCAACCGAATTAAATTTATCGGCAAGAAACGCAATACGGGTCAACCCCCTGTAATTGATCCGCCAGTTTGGTAAAGGGATCTTAGGAAAGGAGTTCAGGCTTGATTTAGATGCATCCTTGCCGGTATATGCCGCCAGGAATGAAGACACCAGTACATCCTGTGAATTCTTATCATAACCATCGGCAAAACCACCAACAATACCTGATGAGTTGGTATTCTGTGCCCCCAAACGCTGAGACACGATCTGCCTGTTGTTCATAAACTGGTTAAACAATTTGGACATCGTTCCCCCTGATTTTTCTGAAAAGGCAGTACCCAGTGAGATAAAGGAAACGCTGTAATCACCGGACGTAAATGGACTCAGGTTTTGGAAACTCCCGGCATTACTGTCGTACCTAAAATTTGTAGAATAGTTTAAGGTCCTGTTTTTATTAGCTGTTAAATTAATAGTAAGGTCTTTGATCGGTTCTACTAAACTGGTAAAACTCAGGTCTTCTCTCAGTGTATTGATATAAAGTTGTGATTGCAGTGTATCAGCAGTGATCCATCCATTGGCTAAAGCGATTTCCCGGATATCACGCTGGCTTCCTAAAACGAAGCCCAGGCCTGGTGCACCGGTAATATTGTCAAGACCCAGATAATTTGTTTTAGGCAGGTAGCCTGGTAAAAAGATCCCCTTAGTTTGTGTAAAGGCACCAGCCACATTTTTAACACTCGTCAGTAAACCAACCAGTAAGCCGGAACCCGACTGCTTTTCGCCGGTAGCGGCAGACTTTCTTACAAAGCCAAATTTATTGTACAGGCTGGTCAGGTTAAGGTTAGGATTTAACTGAACGATCCTGGAATTCTGGATCGTATTACCCATATCAATCAAAGGGTTTCTCAGGGTAGAAAGAGGCTCGGTCTGCCAGTTAAAATTGGTTCCATACCGTGTAGTAACCGTCATCCAGTCCAATCCCGGAATCTTGTTGATTGGCAGGTTATAGGTTACATTTAAATTGTGCGTGTAATCTGTTGTTCTCCCCAGGCGTTTTAAATTTTGCCATACCGTATCCCGCTTCATGCCCTCAATCTTTCCATCTGGCTCATCAATGATGGAATAATTGGTGGCATCAAAATCTACTTTCATAGAACGTGTCAAATTCCAGGAAATGCCATAGACACGTGTAACCAGGAAGTTTTTGTTAAACGTGGTGTTGATGGGGATGGCATTGTTTGGATCATTATTCCTCAGCGTATTTTCCGAATAATACCGATCCAGATCAATCCGGAAATTGATGGAACTAGGAAGCAGGCTAAAGTTAAATTCTTTTAGCAGAGCTAAGGTATTCGATTTGATCAGCTTACTAAAAGGTTCATAGCTTTTAGATTGTCCGGCATAATTATAGGCCAGTGATGCCCGATAGGTCTGCTGGATATTGCTCTGGTTAATAAAATCACGGTGTGCAAATTTGGTATAGGCATAACTGGCATTCAGGTTTTCTACATCCCAAACCTTTGGTGCTTTCTCCATATCCGTGCGTTCTTTACGTACGTTGGTAAAGCTAATGCTGTTGCGGGTAGTATAATCCTGTGCATAATTCAGGATCTCTTTCTTCTCTGCCTTAGTGGCTACATCCAGCGCAGTTTTCAACTCAATATCTGGCGTACGCGGATCATACTGAGGGGTACTTACCTGGCTGGAATAACTTACATACATCGGTATTTTAACGGCAGCCTTCTTAGGCAGGAACCTGCCAAGCTCCATACTGGATGAGATGTCAAAAAACACATTATCAGCCCGGTTTCTTTCACTCACTCTTTTCTCCAGTGATCCAAAACCAATGGTTGATTTGCTCGCCGATACATTAACATCTGCAAAATCAGCCAGCTGTGCATTCATTCTTGCCGTGGCGGCCCATCCGCCGCGTTCATCAAATTCTGTTAACCGCAGCTCATTAAACCAAACCTGTGCATTTTTATCAAGGCCATCATCATCCAGCGGATTGGCACCATTACGCAATAGATTTTTAACCCCCATCATATATACCCGAACCTTGCTCATATCCGGCTGTCCCTTTATGGTGATGGTCTTACCGTCAACAATAAAATTAAAAGGGACATTAATTGGCCATGGCTGTCCACTAAGCATGGCTGAATTTCTCGCAAGCTTGGCTTTCTGAAACAACTCCAGTTCTATATCCAGCTTATTCTGATCCGGCCATATCGCATACGGATCACTGGTTCCGGGATTAGTAACCTTTAGCGGTTGTGAATATTCATAGTAATTATCCTGATTGTCCGTACCGATTCTTAAAAAAGCACTCAGGTCATTGTCATTCAAGGTCGAATTGCCCAATGCCTCCAGGTGAATGTACATCTCTAAATGTTTATACGACCTGAAATCATTGATGGCTGTTTTGAACGCTGCCCTGCCATAACCATCCCTCAGGTTTCTTACAATAACCGATAAAGACTGTTCATTTTGTCTCGTATCACCACGGTAATTTGTGAAGTCGCGCTCACGCTCAATGCCTGGCGGAACAACATATGGTATTGGTGTCCGTTTACCATTCTCCTCAATATTTACGGTAGCGATCTCAATGGTTGAGTTATCAGCGCCTACAGGTTGGATTGCCGGATCAACGATAACCTGCGCCGCATCATTGTTCGCATTATATTGACGCCACTCGCCACGAACAAGCTGGATCTTACCAAACCTTAATACCGTAGTATCAGCAAAGTTGGTTAAGAACATGCGGATGAACCGGATAGACTTAAAGTCTTGAATATTTCCAACCTTTTGCTGGTACTGGGCCAAAGGTATGCGAATCTGGTACCAGGTAACAGGCTGTGTTTGCCCATTAGCGAGTTTAACCTGCGAAGTGATCTTGTCTGTAATAAAGTTCTGCCCAACCATCAGATCAGCCGGACGCATAGAAATTTTATATTGAAAATACTCGTCAGACTGGGTCATGTTATTGTCCCTGTTAATATCTTCCCCATCGGGTAAAGAAGTAGAGGCAGAATTCTCTACGCCAAAATCTTCCTGAGATTGCTGTGGTGTTTTTGAGTTACCCTCAGTACCATTGTAACGCTGATAACGTTTCAATATGCCCGCATTGGCCTGGTCAAGGGCACCACTCCGGTAATAGGAATAATCGTCTGATGAAGGGTCATTGTCAAGATCAGCGGCAGCATCAGGATTTAATTGTGCTTTAATCTGACTGATCAGTGCCGCAAATTTTGTCTTCTCATCGGCATTTGATAGTCCATCAAGGCCAACATCCTGAATTCTTCTTGCAGCAGGATCGTTGTCAAATGCCTGAACTACCGGCTGCAGCTTTGGCACCCTTCCCCAATTGGTCTCATCAAATTTAGACAGGTCACCATCAGCAGGCAAACCATTCTCTAATGATTTACGCCCGTCTCTTAAAATATCTTCAGAAATGTTTCCAATATTAAAATAAAGATCACCGCCAGCAGAGGTAGGTTTATAAATATTTGGGTCCATTACCCACAACTCTATAAACTCAATGTTCAGCGCTTCAAAATCGTTGGTTTCTATCCTTCTAAATAAACCACCCCATCTGGAACGTGGATTTGTTAACGTTCCATTCGCATTAAAGCCAGTAGTTGAATAGTTGTAAGGGCCCCTCAGGGTTGGATAAAATGCAACATCTAATGTAGGCAAGGTAACTGCCTGGCCGGTGCTGATCTCCTTAAATGGAAAAACCTCCTGCTCTATAATCTCACGAACATAATGATTAGACAATTCTGTACGGTTGTTTCTTAAGCTCGTTGGGATGTTGCTAACCCCTCTATTGTAAAAAGTAGGGTCAATATTATAAAATGCAATTTGTGCCCTGTTAAAACCATACCTTAAATCATCAATGTATTGAGATTCTGGAAACAACTGCGGCGTTCCGGACAATTGCCAGGCAACCGCACTTTTCAGATCAATGATCGACCTCGAGGCTTCAAAATCATCCAGGTAACTCACCCCTCCTTTTTTACCTGCAAAATCCAGCGCACTGGGATGTCCGGGAATCAATTGGGCAAACTCTCCCGAAAAGGTAAGATTAGAAGGCGCCTTGGTAGATATTAATGGCAGCTTATCCACCAATTTGGTTAAGAACCTCGAAGGAGAACTGTAGTTTACATCCATACCCCAAATGGTATTGGAGATGGGCTCTTCGCCAATGTTAACCTTAGGTGTCAATGGCTTCTCGGTAAGGTTCATGAAAGTACCTCCAAGATTTAGTTTGTTATTTACCTTATAATCCAGACGCGTACCAAATAACGAACGCTGCTGCAATCCAAAAAGCTCATTATTCTCGGTAGAGATCCGGATGGGCTGACCAGAAAGCAGTAAGGCTGTATTTAAAATCTTTACCCTTCCACCCTGGTAATCTACCGTAAAATCGATCCCCTCCTGTAGCGGAATTGTACCGGAGAATACTTTTACAGAACCTTCAGGAACATTTATGGCATTCAAGCTGAATTCTGATGAAATCTCCGACTGGTAATTTCCTTTAATAATATACCGGTTCTGCCTCGTAAACAACTGCTGTGCAATAACCTTGGTCGAGTCATAAAGCGCAGTGTAGGTATACTTATCTATAAACGCCTGTTCTGAAGGTAAAAACTGGTCTGCAAGATCTTTCCCAAACGGTTCTATCAATGGGAAAATAATGCGTCCGTTTAAAGGATCAATCGTAATGTATCCATTTTTAGTATTGGTGAGCAATACCGCAGTACTTCCGCCGGAAGAATTTGGGTTATTTGTACTCATATTGGAATTAAAGGGCTGGTTATCCGTTTCAAAATCGAATATCCCATCCTGCTTCAATTCATCCTGCTGATTTAAACGGTCTAGCCCGACTACCTGCAGCCACATTTTATCTCTCAGCGGACGGTTGGCAGCATCCAGCTTTTCACCTTCACTGATCACAGGCCGTTCAATTCCGGTCTGCTCATCTATGCGGTAAACATCCAGCTTAAAATTCTGCTGACTGATCTGATACCCTCCAATAGAGTAGATGTTTTTCATCATCAGGTCCCAGGTAGGTAAATTCGTTTTAGTGGTTTCATTCTTCAGGAGCTTAGCAAACAATACCCGCGGTGTAGCCTGGTCAAAGGCAACATCAGTAGAGAACTCACCAACCTGGTATTCAACCCCATTATAAGTGTACCGGTAGGCAACAGCAAGTACTTCATCTGTATTTAGCGCATTATTTAAAGAGATATATCCCAATTTAGGATGAAAGGTATACTCTCTGTCGGCAAGTTTCCTGGCATAGGTCAGTTTTGCAAAATTGTCTGTGCCGCCATTCGCCTGAAAATAAGAGATCACATCATTTGAATTGGTCTGACGGGCACCAACAGGCAAATTCTCCAAAAGGTTATTGGATTGTCTTGGAAATTGCGGGTTCGAAAAGCCCGATGGAAATGCGGAGTACCCGGCACCACTAACCTGCGCAGTATTGTACGGCCTGTTTTCACCAAGGTCAATAAACGCAAGTACATCCCTGGAGTCTTGTGTATTTCCAGTTTTATTGGTAATCCATACTTCAATCTTGGTAATATTTACACCAGAAGTAATGGTTGGTGGATTGGATAAGGTCTTGTTGTAATTATCTCTGAAGTACTGTGCTAAAAAGTAATGCTTATTGGCTTCGTAATTGTCACCACTAATGCGATACTCATTTTGCTGGGCACCATTACTGATCTGTATTTCCCTGGATTGTGACTTCTGCTGGGTAAATACGGTATTCACACTCAGCTTGCCAAATTGAAGCTGGGTTTTAACACCAAAAAGTGCTTGCGTACCATTGATCAGGGTTGTATTTAGCGGTAAGCTCACATTACCAGCCTCAATCTTTTTGATGATGTCATCTTCACCACCGGTATACTCCAGCTTTACCTGATTTTCAAAGTCAAACTGGGCTTCGGTATTGTAATTCATATTGATCTTCAGCTTAGAACCAATATTACCGATCACATCCATCTGGATGCGCTGGTTAAAATCAAAATTCCCCTGAACACGCTGGCGCTCATTAAACAATGGGTTTTCATTCTTATTGATCCTTCCAAGAAAAGTAAGTTCAGCTTCACCACGTGGCTGAATATCAATCGTTGTACCTCCAAAGATGCGCTCAAAGGCCTTACTGTTAACTTTTAAGCTGGGAATCAGTCCTGTTCTCCTTACATCTTCAATCTCCTGATTAGAAAGCATGCGCCAGTTGTCACGTTTAATCTCACTGCTGATCAGGCGCTGATATTCTTCGATGCTCAGGTATTGCGGAAGGGAGATCATCCGGTTGCCAAGCATTTGCTTAACCACATACCGTTTGTTTAGCGCATCGTATTCAACTTCAGTCTTGATGTTACCGGGCAACGGACTAAAAGGAGTAGACAAAGGCCTAATCCCTAATCGTTGTTTTTCTTTGATCCCAAATGTATTTTTTGAAGAGTCCGGTTTGGTTCTTGTCGGCACCACTTGTGAGAAAACCCGTATACTGCCAAAACAAGTGACAATAAAAAGGGCCAGCGTTAGTATTTTTTTCAAGGTAAGAGTTATAAATTCTTTAAAGCCAACTTTATCATTTGCTCCACAGACTGATCTGCGCCACCAGTTTTGACGGCATTTTCCAGTGCTTTTTCTGAAGCCGGCTTTGCAAAACCAAGCATCATTAAAGCAGATAATGCTTCTTCTTTAACCGTATTATTTAATGGTGCCGAGATCAGCGATCCCGAACCTTCTTTCTTTAATTTATCCTGCAGTTCTAACACGAGTCGTTGTGCAGATTTAACACCTATACCTTTGATCCGCTGGATCAGCGGAAGGTCGGCATTCACAATAGCCGACTGAATTTCATTTGGCGTAATGGACGAAAGCATCATCCGGCCAGTATTAGGCCCAATCCCGGAAACAGAGATCAGGTGTAAAAAAAGCCTCCGCTCGCCTTCATCTGCAAAACCATACAAAGTATGTGCATCCTCTTTAATCGAAAGCCATACGTAAACTTTACAGCGCTCGGCATCGGCTAAACTACTGTATGTATTTAAAGATATATTAATGTGATAACCAATTCCACCGGTTTCTACTACAATATATGCAGGGCATTTAAAGGCTAACTTACCATCAATATAGTCGTACATCTCTTATTATTTTGAAATTCTCTTTAACAGACCACCTCTTTTAGGATTTACATCCTGTTCTTTTCCCTGTACATCTAATACAGCAATGGTAATCATGTTTACAATTTCCCGAACAGAACTGCCCAATTGTACAATGTGTACCGGTTTCTTTAAACCCAATAAGATTGGTCCTACAGCTTCAGCTTCTCCAAGTTCCTGTAATAATTTATAGGCAATATTGCCAGACTCTAGGTTGGGGAAGATCAATGTATTTGCCGGCGCATCAACAAGGCTGCTAAATGGAAAGTTATCCTTTAACAACTCACTATTGATCGCAAAGTTACCTTGCATCTCGCCGTCAACAATAACATCAGGATGCTTTTCATGTAAGATCTTAACTGCTTTGCGCATCTTTTCCGGAATAATCCCTTCGTTAGAGCCAAAGTTAGAATAAGAAAGTAACGCTACTCTCGGTACAATGTTAAATTTGCGGACCGAACGCTCTAAAAGCAGGGTAAGGTCTACCAATTCTTCAACAGTAGGGTCTACATTGACAGTGGTATCACCAAAAAACACAGGACCTTTCTTGGTCATCATCATGTACATTCCCGCAACACGGTTTACCCCTGCCTCAGTTCCAATAACCTGCAATGCAGGCTTAATCGTAGAAGCATAGTTTTTTGTTAGCCCGGAAATCAGCGCATCAGCTTCACCAAATTCAACCATAGAAGAACCAAAATAGTTCCGGTCCCTCAATAATTTAGTTGCTTCAAATAGGGTGATCCCTTTCCTTTGCCTCTTTTGATACAAGGCATTGGCATATTTATCCATGCGTTCGGGCTCCTCAAAAGGATCCATAATGGCAACACCTTCAAGATCCAATGCATTCTCTTCAATAATCCTTTTGATGATCTCCCGGTTACCCAGCAAAATAGGGATCGCAATATTCTCATCCTTAACGATCTGGGCCGCTTTAAGGATCTTATAATTATCTGCCTCTGCAAAAACAACACGTTTAGGGTCAGACTTAGCCTTATTGGTAATTGCACGCATAATCGCGTCGTCACCACCAAGTCTTCGTTTTAACTCTTCCGTATAAGCATCCCAATCGGTAATAATTTTACGGGCCACACCAGAATCTATTGCGGCTTTCGCTACTGCGGCAGATACATTGGTCATTAGCCGCATATCCATTGGCTTAGGAATGATATATTCCTTACCAAATTTAATGTTCTTCTCATTATAGGCCATGTTAACAGCCTCAGGAACAGATTTTTTTGCAAGTTCAGCAATGGCCTTTACCGCAGCAATCTTCATCTCTTCATTGATGCTGGTTGCCCTTACATCCAGGGCACCTCTAAAAATATAGGGGAAACCCAAAACATTATTCACCTGGTTTGGATAATCAGAACGTCCGGTAGCCATAATCAGGTCCTTGCGGGAATTGATGGCAAGTTCATAAGCAATTTCAGGATCAGGATTTGCCATAGCAAATACGATCGGATTCTTTGCCATTGATTTCAGCATATCTGACGTCACACAGTTGGCAGAAGAAAGACCAATAAAAACATCGCAGTCCTTCATGGCTTCTTCCAGGGTATTCAGGTTCCTCGACGTAGCAAATTCAGCCTTAATCGCATCCAGATTTGACCGGGTATCACGGATCACACCGGTACGGTCGCACATTACAATATTTTCCTTTTTGGCACCTAACGAAACGTAAAGACGTGAACAGGAAATAGCAGCAGCGCCGGCACCGTTTACTACAATCTTAATCTTATCAATTTTCTTCTTCTGTAATTCGCAGGCATTGATCAGCGCGGCAGCAGAAATTATTGCCGTACCATGCTGGTCATCATGCATCACAGGAATGTTCATTTCTTCCTTTAACCTGCGCTCTATCTCAAAGCATTCAGGAGCCTTAATGTCTTCTAAGTTAACCCCGCCAAAAGTGGGTTCAAGGGCTTTTACGATCTTAACAAAGTCATCAACATTTTTAGTATCAAGTTCCAGATCGAAAACATCAATATCAGCAAAGATCTTAAACAGCAAGCCTTTACCTTCCATAACAGGCTTACCCGCTTCCGGACCTATATCACCCAATCCTAAAACCGCGGTACCATTACTGATTACAGCTACTAAATTACCTTTTGCCGTATATTTATAAACATCATCCTTGTTTTCAGCTATCCTTAAACAAGGTTCTGCTACACCAGGAGAATAGGCAAGGGCTAAGTCTCTTTGAGAGTTGGTCGGCTTGGTTGGAATAACCTGTATTTTCCCCGGGCGTCCCTGCGAGTGGTAGTCTAAAGCGTCTTGCTTCCTGTTAATTTTACTCATAAAATCATCGATTGTAAAGCATCAAAGTTACAATTCTTTTATTTAGCCTTAAAATAAAAAAAGGGCATCACAATAACCAATATAAATTCGAAAAACGTGAAAATGAACAGAATGAATAGCCAAAAAAGGGCATTGGGAACATTAACCTTTCAGCGGTCTTTCCACAGATTTGTCGAGCGCAGCATTGTAAACCTTCAGCTTCTGGCCGATCACAATCGTAGTTCCCTTCAACTTGTTCCAGACCTTTAGATCCTGCACTTCAACATGATATTTGTTGGCAATTGCACCCAGGTTCTGGCCGGATATTACTTTATGATAAAAGAATAAAGCTTTTGGTTTTGGCAGTGCTTTTTTTATCAGTCTCCTGTCGTCATTAGAAGCCAGTACAATTTTCATATCCGCAGCTACATCCGTATTTAACAGATCATAAAGCTGTGCAAAGTTTGCCAGGCTAACCTTAGGCAGAATGATGCGCTTTGGCAGCAGTGCTGTGCCGTTTATAATCTTTTTCTTATACGAAGGATTTAAACCGGATAGCACATCTTCTTCTATATCAAGTGCTTTAGCGAGGTCAGGAATGGAAACAAACCGGGTTACCTGGATGGTATCGGTATTCTTTAAGAATGGCGCTTTCTGTAAGGTGATCTGATGCTTATCAGAACAGTTCATTACATATACCGCAGCAATGAATGCAGGTACATAGTTTCGTGTTTCATTGGGTAAAAATCTTCTGATCACCCAGAAATCACGGGAATCAGCCTTTTCCATGGCACGCTTAACATTACCCATACCGCAATTATAAGCCGCAATGGCCAAAAGCCAGTCGCCAAGTTCTTCATAGGCATCCCTAAAGTAAGCAGCAGCAGCATAGCTGGCCTGTATCGGATCTTTTCTTTCGTCTACAAAATTATCCATGTTCAGACCATAGCCTTTTGCAGTTCCAAACATAAACTGCCATAAGCCGGTAGCTCCAACCCTGGAAACCGCATGTGGATTCATAGACGATTCAATGATAGGCAGATATTTAATCTCTTCAGGAATATTATAACTTTTAAGGGCCTTTTCAAAAATGGGAAAGTAATAATCAGATAATCCGAGCATTTTACCCATCATGTCCTTACGGGTACTGTAAATGTCAATGTATTTCTGTACAAATTCATTATAGCTCAGGGAAACAGTCTTTTGAATCGAATCCAGCCTGTTCTTATAAGCAAAATTGTACGTGCTGAATAAGGGAATTTCAGTCAGCAGTGGCACGGATGTTGTATCAGTAAGAATAAGCTCTTTTTGCTGAGCCAGAGTTTTAGAGAAGCTAAGTGTAGATAAGCTAATGAATGTTAGTATGCAATACGATAAAAAGTGTACTCTTATTTTCATAGGCAATTACTAGTATAAGGTCTTTATTTAGTTTTCATTCAAAAAGGCTCCGGAGATTTGCAATAGCGCTTCTTCTCCAAAGTGTCTGGTCATCAATTGAATACTTAACGGCAAACCTTCATTATTATTGCCCAATGGAATAGCTATGGCCGGAATACCGGTCAGGGATGCCAGGACAGTAAAAATATCAGCCATATACATCACCAGCGGATCAGATAGATTTTCACCAATTTTAAATGCAGGCGTAGGCGTTACCGGAGTTAAGATCAGATCATAGTCTTTAAGAAGCGCTTCCATCTTTTCCCGGATGAGTCTCCGTACCTGCTGCGCCTTTTGATAATACGCATCATAATAACCCGCACTAAGTACGAATGTGCCCAATAAGATCCTTGTTTTTACCTCATCACCAAAACCTTCAGCCCTGGATTGTTTATATAGATCATTTAAATTGGCGGCTTCCAGATTACGGTGACCGTAATGCACCCCATCGTAACGTGACAGATTTGATGAGGCCTCTGCGGTAGTCAGCACATAATAAGCAGGCACTAAATAGTCAAGCAGATCAAAAGAAACAAAATCAACAGTATGCCCCTGGGCCTTAAATGTTTCAATAGCTTTTAAGATAGACGCTTTTATAGCTGGATCAAGTGCTTCACTATCCAGGGTCTCCTTTAAAACAGCCATTCTTTTTTTCCCAACAGGCCTGCCTAAAGAAGCAGTATATCGAGGAACATCAGCTCTGGAAACCGTGCTGTCATATTCATCCGCACCGGCAAGAACTTCCAGCAGCAGCGCAGCGTCGCTAACGGAAGAAGTAATGGTCCCTACCTGGTCAAATGACGAAGCATAGGCAATTACGCCGTATCTTGAAATCCGTCCATAAGTTGGCTTTAATCCTATACAGCCACAAAATGCAGCAGGCTGCCTGACAGAGCCACCAGTATCCGTACCCAGCGCAGAAAGACAAAGATCAGCTTGTACAGCAACCGCAGAACCACCAGATGATCCTCCGGCAACACGCTCAGGATCGGCCGCATTCTTTACCGGGCCATAGTAAGAGGTTTCATTAGAGCCGCCCATGGCAAACTCATCACAATTTAAACGACCAATGATCACGGCATCCTCAGCAATCAGCCTTTCAATTACTGTTGCAGAATATGGAGAAATGAAACCTTCCAGCATTTTTGAAGAAGCCGTAACTTCATGATCTTTATAAGAAATGTTATCCTTAATACCGATCACCATCCCTGCAAGCTTCCCTGCAGATCCGTTTTCTATTTTTTGCTGTACCAGTTTAGCCTGCTCGGCCGCAGAATAAAAAAACACCTCATTGAATGCATTGAGGTGTTTGTGAATTTCTATTTGCTGAAAATAATGATCAAGCAACTCTGGTAAGCTAAGCTTTTTTTGATCAATAAGGGATTGTATCTCTGTTAAGGAGCTATACTTCTTCAAACCAGGAAAACGTTAAAAATTAAAAAATTGAATGATAAAACCTATAGCGGTTTGTTGGTGTTGGTTTGCTTAGGCTCTACAGGAGCATCATCAGCACCATCTTTTCCATCCTTAAATTCTTTAATTCCTTTACCAAGGCCGCGCATCAGTTCAGGAATCTTTCTACCTCCAAAAAGTAATAATACAATAACAAGAATGATTGCAATTTCTGGTCCGCCTAGAAAGGCTGATATCGTTGTGTTTAACATAATGATTTAGTTAAAGTTGTGTTTTATCTGTTTCAATTCTACTGTTTCCTTCAGTGTTACTTTCAGTAACAGCATCTTTTTTATCGAAATCTATCGTGCTTTTTACGCTATTCGGATACATTTGCTCCTCCAAAGTAGCATCTGAAGAATGATTAAAGTCTTTTCGTGTATCGTTAATTACCGATTCGACATCATCAACGATACCTACGGAATTAATGTTACGGTGGATTTCCCGCTTAACACCTTCGGATGCATCCTTAAAATCACGGATTCCCTTTCCAAGTCCCCTTGCCAGTTCCGGTAATTTTTTACCTCCAAATAACAAAAGTACTACGGCTAAAATGAGCATGATCTCACCGCCACCCATGTTTAAGAATTCTATAATAGTCCCTCTATACATCTTCTTCTCTGTTTTTACTAATTATATACAAATATAACGATTTTACAAGCAATTATCGATTTGAAATCCATGACTCCGGATTTTGAGCGGCAGCACCCCTGAATATCTGGAACTGCATTTGTGGCGTATCCTCTGAATTAGCAACCACGCCAATTGCCTGTTTTGTAGTCACATTATCTCCTACAGATACACTGGCAGATTTTAAATTCTGATAAACGGTATAATACTGACCATGGTTAATTAAGATAACAACGCGGTTATAGCTATTGATCACACGGGTAACCTTACCATTGAAAACTGCACGGACAGTTGCGTTTTCTGTAGTTTCTATCGTAACCCCGTCATTCGTGTACTTCGCTTGTCCAACCGTATGTACACCAAAACGCTCGGTAATATTACCTGCCGCAACCGGCCACGGTAAACTGCCCCTATTGCCTTCAAATCCGGAAGACAGCTTTGCAGATTCCGGCGTTGGGGCAATATAATTGCCGCTGCTCGGCACTTTAGCCACAGGTATTGGTTTATTTTCAGCCTTGGCCTTTGCAGCTGCCGCACGCTGTTCGTCTTCAGCTTTCTTCTTCGCTATGGCCAAATCACGCGCAATATCCCGCGCAATTGCAGCACGGATCTCCCGGTCCAGCTGTGCCTGTCTCTTTCTGCTTACCTCAAGATCCTGGCGATACGTACGCTCTTCCTTACTAAACTTATTCAGCACCTGGGATTGCGCAGACTTATCCTTACCCAATTTATTTTTTACATCTTCCTGCTCGTGCAGTAAATTACTCTTCTCTTTAAGGTTTTTATCCAGAACAACGATCTTGTAGTTCAGGTCCTTTTGCTTGCCAGAAATATAATCTGCTTGTTTTTTACGATACTGCCCAAATTGCTGCAGGTACTTGATCCGTTTATAAGCCTGGTTAAAATCGCTTGACGCAAAAATGAACATCATCTTATCGTAAGACCCCCTGTTTCGCTGTGCAAAGCGGATCATATTGGCATACTCCTTTTTCAACTGACCCAGCTGTCCTTTTAACGTATGTACGGTATTGGTATTTTCATGGATCTGAACATCCAGGTTCTTAATTTCTGAGTTGATTACAGAGATCTTACTCTGCATCAAACCAATCTTTGTATTGATCGACCGGATCTGCGTTAGGGTAAGCTTTTTGTTATTTGCAGCTTTAGCGGCATTTTTTTGAAGCAAATCAATTTTACGCTGTAAAGCTTCCTTTTGTCTTTTGAGTTCAGCACTGCTGCTTTGAGCAAATACAGCAGATCCAAAGAATACGAATAATACGAGTAAAAGTAATTTATTTAGCTTCATTGCCTCAAAAGTATTAAAAAATTAGTTAACCAGTTCATACTTGCCCGGAACATTAAACGGGAATTCAAGGGTAACATTGCGCTCAATATTCGTAAAATCAAGATTTATGTTGATCTTTTGGGTACCTGCCATCGAGTTGACCCGCATATTTGAAGGAAATAAAAAATCGCTTACCTTTTGATAATTATCATAAACCGCAGTCAAAGCCTGACCAGAACGCACATCACTTAAATTGCTCTCTTTAACTTTTAACAAGGTATTAAACAAAACATGATACAGCAGATCCTGCTTTTGACCCTTTATTTGCCAAACCCCATTCACTTGCGCTACATCAGATTCTTCTACCAGCAGGTCAGTAATGGTATTTCCCGAAAAGAGCGCTTGCACCATCTGGAAGTTCACGGGTTTACCCGTAAACCGGTGTACGTAACTAAATGGCTTTTTCAAATAAGTGCTTTGTAAATTATTCCTTACCTTAATGCTGTCAGGTGTAATCAGGGCCCTGGCAACTTCAATACCAGCAAAAGCAGTAATGCTCACCCAAATTCTTTTACCCTTTTCCATCCGGATATTCATAGACACATTATTGGTGTTGCCATTAATATCAAGGTTCGCCTTTGCTTTAAGTGATAGTGTAGTAAACAACAGGTCCTTACTTTTTAACAACAAGATATTGTCTGCCTTACGGCTATCAACAGCAACAGGCTCGGTTTTAACCGGGGCAGTAACTATTGCTTTTTTTGTTTTACAGGCCATCGCCAAAGTAGCCAGTAAAATAAAGAACAGCTTATTTAATGTATTTCTTTTCATTGATCTTTCGGTTTAACTTATCAGATGTACTCCCGGCAGCTTTTGCTTTTTTCCACTGTACTACCGCTCCGGACTGATCGCCAGTAAGAAATAGCAGATCCCCATAGTACTCCATATAAACGGCATTCTCCCCATCTAATTGCAGGGCAGATTGAATCGTTTTTAAAGCCTCCTTATTTAACTGCTCGCCTTCCTGTGCCACGGCAAGATAAAAATACAGGACCCCCTGGTTTGGAAAGATCGAAAGTGCCTGGTCTGCAGTCTTTATCGCATCTTTAAAAGAACTTTGATGAATTTGTATGTTCAGTACTTGCTCCCAAACCTTAAAACGGTCATCCGTTAGCTTTAAAACACTAAGAAGTTGATCCAATGCTTCAGTCAGCTTTTCTTGCTGAACGAGTATACTGCCATATAACGAAAGCAGGTCCGGATCATTCGGATGAGATTTTACAGCAAGCTGTGCCAGCTCAGCGGCATCATTGATCCGCTGTGGATTTTTAGCACCTGCAAACAGCATCATGATGATTTTGGCTTTCTGATCTGCCGGCATTAACGGGTTATTGAATGCAGACCGCAACGAAGCATGGGCTTCAGCATTGTTTTTCAAACCCTTGTATACATCAGCAAGCTCCAGATCAATTTCAAAATCAGCCGCATCTATCTCTTTGGCTTTTTTTAACAAGGGTAAGGCGTCTGCATATTGTCCTTTTTCTATCAGCGTTGTACTGGTGCCTAAAAGTCCTTTAATGTCCGTTGTTTCTTTAGCAAGCAACTGATCAACAACCTCCTTGCTTACCACTTTCTGCTCAGCACCACCAGCCCGCTGCCGGGCTTGAACCAAAGCCTCTGAAGAACCAAACTTGCGCTCAATCTCATTGTAACTTGTTAAAGCTTCTTCCGTTTTACCGGCAAGCATCAAGGCATTAGAACGGTCAAAATAGAAAGAGTCATTCTCCGGATCCAGCCGGATCATTTGATTAAAAACTAAAACCAAAGCATCCATATCACTTTTACGCTTATAAAGCTCTGAAGTCAGTCTCCAATACCACAGGTTATCTGCATTTAGGGCTGTCGCCTTTTTTATAGCCATCTCAGCTTCGGGCAGCTTATTCTGCCGGTAATAAAGCCCGGCGAGTTCATAATATGCAGGAGCATGATCCGGATCAAGCATCAGGATCTTTGTAAAGCTTTCTGCTGCTTTTGGGTAGTTCTCGGTAAGTTTATCTCTTAATCCAGCAAAAAAAAGTGTTTTTATGGCATTACTGTCAACAACCCCAATAACAGGTTGCTGTGCAGCAGCAGGCAAGCCTGCTGTCAATAAAAACAATAAAAACCACTTACTTTTTGTCATCTTGTTTATTTTCCTGTATGTCCGTAACCACCAGCACCACGGGCAGTATCGCTTAGTTCTTCTACGGCAGACCAGCTGATGGTTTCGTGCCTCGCAATAACCATCTGTGCAATCCTGTCGCCATTATTCACTACAAAATCAGTATCAGAAAGATTAACCAATAGCACTTTAATCTCTCCGCGGTAATCGGCATCGATCGTTCCTGGTGAATTTACAATGCTGATCCCGTGCTTATAAGCCAATCCGCTGCGCGGACGGATCTGGGCTTCATATCCTACCGGCAGTTCAATGTGTAAACCAGTTGGAATCAAAACCCGCTGTAAAGGTTTAATGGTGATTTCAGTTTCTGTAAAAGCGCGCATATCCATACCGGCAGCATGTGCGGTTTCGTACTGAGGCAATGGGTGTCCGGAGTTGTTGATGATGTTTATGTTCATTTTTTAAATAATAAAGTTTTCAATTCGTCCTTTTCAAAGTAAAATACCCCGGCAAGGAAAGCAATCAGCAAGGCATTGCCAATATAAATATTTCTGTTAAACACCCAAAAGGAAAGAACAACAAGTATAACAGAAACAAGCAAATAAGCAACAATCCGTTTCAGGTTATAGGGTATCGGATAGTATTTTTGTCCCAAAACGTAAGAGATCACCATCATCACAAAATAAGCCAGCATAGAAACCCATGCAGAACCCATATAGCTGTACTTTGGAATCAAAATAAAATTTAAGGAGATCGTGATCAAAGCACCAGCAACAGAAATGTACAAGCCAAAACGGGTTTGATCAGAAAGCCTGTACCAGATGGAAAGGTTCATATAGATCCCCAGGCAGACATAACCAAACAGCAGGTACGGAACAGCAGGCAGACCAACCCAATACTCAGCAAGATGCGCCTCGTCCCTGCTGATGAAAGATTTCAATATTTCAATATTTGCAATCAGGGCAACAAACAATAAAGCCAGTGCAATTACAAAATAATGAAGGATAGTAGCATATGTCTTTTTTGCATCCGCCTGCTTTGCATAGCTGAAAAAGAAAGGTTCAGCGCCCAGCCGGAAAGCCGTAATAAAGATGCTCATGAATATAGCGATCTTACAAACCGCCCCATAGATCCCTACAGCCTCATCAGAAATACCATCAGGCAACAAGTCGCCCAGCACGATCTTATCCAGGTTTTCGTTCACAATAAAAGAAAGATTTGCTACCAAGATTGGCCAGGAATAGGAGAACATCTTTCCAAACAGTTCGCGGTCAAATTTAAGCTGCAATTTTAAAAATTCAGGAAGCAGAAGGACAAGCGTAACCAAACTCGCAATCAGGTTGGATATAAACACATAACCCACCCATTTACCCTGATACCAGGAAGCAATCCAGCCAGACATTGGCCAATCGTGCTTAATGATCAAAGGTACCACGAAAAGGAAAAACAAGTTAAGGCCAACAAAGCAGCCAATATTTATAAACTTCAACAGACTATATTTAAACGCCTTGTTTGCAGCCCTTAAACCTGCAAAAGGGATCACACAGATCGCATCAACAAATAAGATCCAGATAAAGAATTGCACATACTGCCTGTAATCAGCAAGCTGCTCGGCATTTGAAGACAAATAAACGGAGATCGGGCCAACAAATATCAGCCCGGTAACCAGAAAGAGTATCGCAATAAACGCAATGCACAAAAAAGAATTGTTATAAACCTCCTGCTTCTTATCTTCATGCTTGTTCAGGTACCTGAAATAGGTACTCTCCATGCCAAAAGCCAGAATGGCATTAATAAGTGATGCCCAGGCATACATCTTCGTAAAGATGCCATAAACCCCCGAAGCAAATTCACGGGTAAAAACCGGGGTTAATATAAAATTAAAGAGCCTGGAAAATACAGTACTAATACCATATACAGCAGTCTGGCCTAAAAACTTTTTTATTACAGACATTTACTTTTTAATAATTTCAAAATTACGATAGTTCTTCAATTCTCCGGGTGTAACTTCAACCAATTCAATTTTTGAACGGTCGGGACCTTCATGGCACCACTCCACAAACATCTCCAGTAACGTATCGTCACCTTCAGCTTCCAGGTACAGGCTTCCGTCTTTCTGATTCCGTGCAATGCCGCGAACACCCATCTGATCGGCAACCGCCTTAGTAGTCTGCCGGAAAGAAACGCCCTGTACCTTCCCTGTTATTTTTATATCGATGTGTCTTATTTCCATATTGGATAATTGGATCTCTCCATTAAAACTTTAGTAAACTTAACTTTTCTTTTTCTGACAAGAACTCATTCCAGATACTGCTCAGTATATCTGCTGCAGGTTTTATGCCGGTAAGCATGGCAGAAACCTGTCCAATCTCCAGCTCTCCCTGTTCCATATCGCCTTCAAACATACCTAATTTTGCTCTTGAACGGCCTAAAAGCTGCATCAGTTTTTCAATTCCTGCCCCTTCAGCTTCTGCCTGGGCTACCTGATCGGCAAACTCATTTTTAAGCAGCCGTACCGGAACCAATTTCTTCATCCGCAAACGGGTATCCCCCTCTGCAGCAGCAACAACCCGGTTCTTAAAATTAATATGGGCAGAAGATTCTTCAGCAACCGCAAAAGCAGAACCTACCTGAACCCCGTCTGCGCCCAAAGCAACAGCAGCAAGCATTGTTTTTCCGCTGCCAATTCCGCCCGCGGCAATTACAGGGATCTTAACGGCCTCCTTAACTAAAGGAATTAAACACAAGGTAGTGGTTTCTTCCCTCCCATTATGCCCGCCAGCTTCAAAACCTTCAGCAACAATGGCATCAGCACCACATGCTTCAGCCTTAAGTGCAAACTTAGTATTTGCCACCACATGTACTACAGTTATTCCGCGTTCCTTTAAGTGGCCCGTCCAGGTTGACGGGTTTCCGGCAGAAGTAAAGACAATCTTTACCTGCTCTTCTACGAGGATCTGGATAATTTCAGACACATTGGGATATAATAAAGGAACATTAACCGCAAACGGTTTTGAGGTTGCAGCTTTACATTTTTGAATGTGGATCCGTAAAACATCCGGATACATAGAGCCCGCACCAATAATGCCTAGCCCGCCGGCATTAGACACTGCTGCCGCTAACTTCCAGCCGCTGCACCAAACCATACCGGCCTGGATAATCGGGAATTCAATATCAAAAAGTGTCCTGATCCTATTCATCTTAAAATAAACGTTTCATCCAGTCGCCCAAAACCAGCATGCCATTTGTTTCTGTAAACCCGATTAAGTTGATCCCTGGCCGTTTACCAATGGCCAAACTGCCATATCGTTCAGTTATCCCCAAAAACGCCGCGCCATTTATCGTAGCCCAGCGGATCAATTCATCTAAAGGTACAGCAAAATGTTTCGATAAGGTCTGCATCTCGGCAAAGATACTGAGCCTGCTGTTACTGGCCAGGCTATCCGTACCTAAAGTGATCCGGAGTCCGGCTTCCCGAAGCATATTTACGTCAGGCAGCCTGTTCTCTATGTATAGATTCGCATTTGGACACAAACACCAGTATAACTGATCATGCGTGCTTTCTGCAATGCAAACATCTTCTTTAGTTGTAAACGTATTATGAACCAGCAAGGTCTTTTGCCTGGGAGATAAAAAAGGCAAGATGCTTTGTAAAGAAGTTTTGCCAGATGGCTGATAAAACCCGATATCTAAACCTAAAAATTCATAGAGACCCAGAAAAGCTCCTTCCTTATGCTCAAAGAACAGGTTTTCATCAGCAGTCTCCTGGTTATGAATGCTAACCAGCGCATCCGTTTCTTCCGCTATGCGCTTAATTTCCTGAAAAAGTTCTGCAGAAACAGAATAAGGGGCATGCGGAGCAATAGAAACCGGCTGGTCATTAAACTGGTCTCTAAACTCAATAGCCCTGCCAATGGATGCTTTAGCCGTGGCCGGATTAAAACCCATCGTTTCTATAAACGTATGATAATAAGTAGGGCTTCCGGTCTTCGCACTTTTTGATACCAGTTGATTGGAAATATCAGCAACAGCTACAATTCCATTCTCAAACATTTCGATATCTGCACGGAGCATTGCCAGATCTATCGCATATTCATCCGAGGTACGCATTTTCATCACGGTCTGCACAAACTGCGGAAGCCCGGTATGCTGTGCAATGCTGCCCCGAAGGTGTGATAACTCTAAATGACAATGCGTATTTACAAAGCCTGGAACCAATATACCTTCATATTGCTTAATTTCAGCTATTTGTTGGTCTCTCGCCTCATCTGCTGTCAATACCGCATCAATAGTTCCGTCTGGAAGAAGCCCAAGTACGCCATTTTTTAACGGCGGACCGTTTAACATATGGACATAAGAAGCAGAAATATAAGATACCATAAATGCAAAGAAAAGGATTTTTCACAAGCATCAATAAATAATTATGTTTGTAAAGCGTAACCTCAATAAACAGATATGAACCGGATCGACAGGCTTTTTGGAATACTTACTCTCCTTCAGTCAAAAAAATATGTGACTGCAGACAAAATTGCTGAACAATTTGACATCAGTATCCGTACCGTTTACAGGGATGTGAAAGCCCTTTCAGAACAAGGCATCCCCATTAGCTTTGAACAACCAAAGGGATATTTCATTGTACAGGGATATTTTCTGCCGCCAGTATCCTTTAACTCAGAAGAAGCCAACGCGCTATTGATTATGGAACGGCTGGTAGAGGGTTTTGCCGATAAATCCATCCTCAGCCATTACAGAAGTGCTTTAAACAAGGTAAAAGCAGTACTTAAAGGATCACAGAAAGAAAAACTGGAGCACCTTAACCACAACATTAAACTGCAGCTGCCAGAATGGGTAAAAAATGAATCCGAGCATCTTTCCAGCCTCCAAAATGCAATTACTTCCAAATGCATCATTGAAATCGAATACAAGAACAACAGTAGCGAAAGCAGTAACAGAGAGGTAGAAGCCATTGGTTTAATATTCTACGCCTACAACTGGCATTTAATTGCCTGGTGCCATTTAAGAAATGAATACCGCGACTTTAGGGTTTCCAGGATAGTTAAAGTTAAACACCTGGATATTCCATTTCGAAAAATAGAACACATGCCGCTGAGTGACTATATGAAAATACTTCCGGTTAACTATTAATTTAGCACCAGAAAACAGACTGCCATAGGGTTGTCAGTAAAGCCCGGTTTATTTGTAGTACAAAACAAATAATCATGAGCTTAATAAAAATGTACTTCAAAGAGTTATCAGCAGAATCGATAACCACCCGCAAAATGTTAGAACGTGTACCTACAGAACTTTTCGGCTGGCAGCCACACGAAAAAAGCATGACCGTTAAAAGACTGGCCACACACCTGGCCGAACTTCCCGGATGGATCAGCATGGCCATCAGTACGGATGAACTGGACTTCTCAAATAATATGTACCAGCCAAAAGAGCTCAATACATCTGAAGAATTACTCGATTATTTTGAAGAAAGCCTCGTTGATGGCGCAAGTAGTCTGCAGGAAGAGTATGAACTCATTTTAGAAAAACCGTGGACCATGAGAAATGGTGAAGAGATCTACTCCACACGATCCAAATCAGAAGTGATCAGAATGAGCCTGAATCAAATTGTTCACCACAGGGCTCAACTAGGTGTCTATTTACGCTTGCTAAATATTCCAATTCCTGGCAGCTATGGTCCAAGCGCAGATGAGATGAGCTTCTAAAAGCCACAGCTTTATCATATTTTGATAGTATATATGGGTATTAATTGATTTCTTTGTAAAAATATTCAATTAATACCCATAACCACATGTCTGATTCTACCACCCGATTAAATAAATACATTAGTGAAAGCGGCCTTTGTTCCAGAAGAGCTGCAGACAGATATATAGAGCAGGGCAATGTATATATTAACGGCAAGAAAGCTAAGGTAGGCGACAAAGTGTTTTTTGGGGATATGGTAACCGTAAATGGTCAAACCATAGAACCACAGGCGGTAGACAATTCGATTCTTATTGCCTATAATAAACCAGCTGGCATTACCAGTACCACAGAAGCCGGCGTTAAAAGTAATATTGTTGATCATGTAAACCATAGCGAACGGGTTTTTCCGATCGGACGTTTAGATAAAGATTCACAGGGCCTCATCTTTTTAACAAACAATGGTGATCTTGTCAATAAGATCCTTCGCGCAGGTAACAACCATGAGAAAGAGTATATCGTTACCGTTAGCAAACCATTAACCGAAGCCTTTTTAAGCGGTATGGCTAAAGGAGTTCCTGTTCTTGGCGTAATGACCAAGAAATGTAAGGTGGTTAAAGAAAGTCCATTTGTATTTAAGATTACGTTAATTCAAGGCTTAAACCGCCAGATTAGAAGAATGTGTGAGCATTTTGGATTTGAAGTAACCAAACTGGAGCGCGTAAGGATCATGAATATTGGATTAAAAGGCATTCCCCTGGGCGAATGGCGCGAGCTAACGCCAGAAGAACTTACGGATATCTTTAACATGGTGGCCAAATCAAGTTCTTTGGAAAGTGCATCAGCACCAAAAAGAGTAACCAAAAAACCAAAAGCAAAACCAGAAGAAGAAGATATTTCAGAAAATGTAACCCCGAAACGCAGATCTGCAGCGCCAAGAAAAGCATATGGTAAATCTGCTGCATCCGTAACCCGGGCAGACAGACCTGCAGGCGGCAAAGGCAAATCTGCACCAAAATCGGCAGCTAAACCTTCAGGCAGTTTTAAAGCAGCAGCGAGTTCAACCGACTGGAATAAAACCAACGGCCCAAGTAAAAGGCCGGTAAAGCCATCAAAAGGCAGATCTGGAACCCCAGCAGCAAAAACGAGAAGCCCAAAGCGTTAATCAAGCATTTTTACTTAACTTTGTAGCCAAATGACTCCTACAAAGAAAATAGACATCCGTTCTCTTGATCTGCCTCAGCTGCAATCGCACTTTATTGCAATGCAGGAGCCTTCTTATAGGGCCAAACAAGTTTATCAATGGCTCTGGGAAAAGTCTGCCCGCAGTTTTTCAGAAATGAGCAACCTGTCTAAAGACCTTAGAAGCAAACTGGATGAAAATTATGCCATCAATGTTGTAGAAGTCAATAACTCCCAGTTCAGCAACGATCACACCATCAAAAATACATTCAGACTGTACGACGGAAATATTGTTGAAGGGGTACTGATCCCAATGGATGAGCGCATGACGGCCTGTGTAAGTTCACAAGTAGGCTGCAGCCTTACCTGTAAATTCTGTGCAACAGGCTATATGGACCGTAAAAGGAACCTCAATGCCGATGAAATTTATGATCAGGTGGTATTGATCGATGAACAGGCCAGGAAAAATTACAATGCCCCATTAACCAATATCGTATATATGGGAATGGGCGAGCCGCTGCTCAACTATGCCAATGTCATGAAATCTATTGAAAGGATTACGGCGCCAGACGGGCTTAATATGTCTTACAAACGCATTACCGTTTCAACAGCCGGAATCTCAAAAATGATTAAGAAACTGGGTGATGACGGTGCTAAATTTAATCTTGCCCTATCCCTTCACGCAGCCAATGACAAAAAGAGAAATGAAATTATGCCCATCAATGAGCACAATTCATTAAAGGCATTGGAAGAATCATTGAAATACTATTTCTCAAAAACCAAGAACCCGGTAACCTACGAGTATATCGTTTTCAATAACTTTAATGACGAGATTGCAGATGCCATGGAACTCGCTAAATTCTGCAAACATGTACCCTGCAAAGTAAACCTGATCGAATATAACCCGATACAGTTTGCCGACTTTATCAATGCCGAAGGAGACAAGATCGATGCCTTCTCCAATTACCTCAAAAGCCAGGGTGTAACTACAAATATCAGAAGAAGCCGGGGCAAGGACATTGATGCCGCATGCGGACAACTGGCAGTTAAAGAGCAGAACTAAAATCACGTCTTCCGGCCTGCATGCTCCGGCCTGACACACAATGAACTTAAGGCGATTTGTTCTCACGTTCTCACGTTCTCCGGTTTATGGCTTATGGTTTACAGCGTTGCGAAACCAGGTTTCTTTTAAATACTGCTGATTTAAATCACCAGTGAAGCAATAAAAATAATTAAACTAGCCAATGGGCATAGCTAATTATTTATTACAGGACATCATCAGCCTCTTATTTCCAAATCTGTGCAGCGGCTGCAACAGGCAGATGTATCATGGCGAATCATACATTTGCAGTAAGTGCCTGCATCAAATTCCATTTACAGATCATCATCAGCATGCAGACAATGCAGTAGCCAGGCAATTTTGGGGCAAGTTTCCTTTCCATGCAGCAATGGCCATGCTCTATTTTAGAAAGGGGGCCAGGGTGCAAAATATAATCCATCAATTAAAATATGGAAATCAGCCCAAACTAGGTGTCAAATTAGGAGCACTGATTGCCGAAAGATTACAGTTATCACCATTTTATGAACAGATAGACCTGATCGTTCCGGTCCCCATGCACAAAAAGAAAGAAAGACAGCGTGGATACAATCAAAGTCTTTGCATTGCCCAGGGCATCTCTGCAGTTTTAAAAGTCCCGGTAAACACAACGGGTCTGATCAAAAAGAACAAAACCGAAACACAGACCAGCAAAGGCAGATATCAACGGTATGAAAACATGAAAGCCGTATTTACTGTGGCAGATCCTATTATATTTACAGACAAACATATCTTATTGGTCGATGATGTGATCACTACCGGTGCAACTATCGAAGCCTGTGCACTTGAACTGATCAAAATTCCCGTTAAAAAATTAAGTATTGCAGGTGCGGCCTTTGCAGAATAAGTAAATTTTGCATCTTTGTTTAATGTGCTTGTCTTATTCGATTTCAAAACAGTTTGTTGTTGCATTAAAGGCAATTACAATACCTGCAATGCTCATGATGGTGGGCATGATCAGTTCCTGCAATAAGGCCGAAGAAATTACAACAGACAAAAGCATCAAACTGGCATTCTCATCAGACACCGTACTGTTCGACACTGTATTTACAACGGTAGGTTCCGTAAATAAAAGGATTAAGGTGTACAATACCAGCCAGAAAACCATCAACATCAGTAACATCCAGCTAAGCGGAGGATCAAGCTCCTACTTTAGCTTAATCATCAATGGCTTCCCGGTAAACCAAAAGACCAACACAGAAGTTGCAGGAAAAGACTCTATCAATGTTTACATCAAAGTAACCATCAATCCCAATAACCAGAACCAGCCATTCATTGTACAAGACTCCATCTTGTTTAGCATCAATGGAAATAAGCAATCTGTACCCTTAATTGCATACGGCCAGAATGCTGTATTTATCAACGATCAGGTGATCAACAAAAATACGAACTGGACCAATACCCTGCCCTATATCATTTACAAATCGGTAACGATAGCTGAAAACACAACCCTAACCATACAGCCCGGTGTAAAAGTACTGTTCCACGGCAATTCGGGCATGCTGGTTAAAGGATCTTTACGCGCATCAGGAAATGTATCAAACCCCATTTTATTTTCCAGCGACCGCCTGGAAAGCGAGTATGAAGAACTATCCGGACAATGGAACGGCATTCATTTTTACAACAGCAGCACAAACTCCGCCATCGGCTATTCGCTGATTAAAAATGCAGTAATCGGGATCACCTCAGATTCATTGTCAATAAATAGCAGTCCAAAACTGATCCTTTATAACAGCATCATCAAGAATATGGAAATAGCTGGCTTTATAGGTTATAAAACGGAACTGGATGCATTCAATAACCTGTTTCACAATACAGGTCAGTATCTCCTGTACGGCGTTGGCGGCGGACGGTATAACCTCAAACAGAATACCTTTGCAGGCTATAATTTTAATTTCCCACGCCAAACACCAGCATTGTATTTTTCAGACCAAAATGGCAGTGTCTCTTCCACGCTCAACCTCGAAATCGTAAATAACATCATCTGGGGAACCCTGACAGAAGAATTTTTAATCGAAAAAAAGACAAGTTTAATACCTGAACCAATCCTTCAAAATAACCTCATCAAAACCAACCTGCAAACCTATGCCGGAAATGGGAATTTGCTCAACACAGATCCTGGCTTTTTTGATTTTAGCAGAAACAACTTTACCCTTCAGGTAAACAGCAATGCAGTTCGTAAAGGAAAAGACCTGAGCAATGATCCTTATTTCAACAGCATGCTCAGTAAAGATCTCAATAACTTAACCAGATCATTCCCTTCAAGCCTTGGATGTTACGAACATTAATGAAAAAAAATCACAGTAATGATAACAAATCGCATATGCACTCGTTAATATTGATGAGAGCGTTAATTTAGATGGTAAGGGTCGATATTTTCTTCATAGAGATATCGGCCCTTTACTTTTTGAAAAAAAGTATTTTTAACACATTGCTAAAAGAACCTGCTAAATCGTATTAACAAAATAATCTTTCTCAAATCCAAAAAAATAATACATTTTACTTTGGTAGTTCAAAAATATTTTGTTCCTTTGTCTTGAGAGCGTTAATTTAAGGGTCGATAATTCCATTCCCATGGAACATCGGCCCTTTATTTTTTTAAGGAAATTTGAACTTATTTAGAAAAATACGAATGGATTACTTCCCTGATCTCTTCCGGCTTAAAAGGCTTTAAAATGTGCCCGTTCATCCCAGACGCTTTAAATTTAAGTTCCTCATCCTGAAGTGTCGAAGCAGTCAAAGCAATGATTGGAACAGACTTAAAATAATCGCCGTCTAAATCTCTAATGAGAACAGCAGTTTCAAAACCATCAATCCCGGGCATCTTGATATCCATAAAGATCAGATCGTAAACTTTTTTCATAACCATGTCTATTGCCTCCTGCCCATTAGATGCAAAATCAAGATTAAATCCCCATTTACTGAGAATCCGGCTGGCAATCAAAATATTGATCTCATTGTCGTCAACGACCAGAATATGCTTATCCTCAAATGAGACCTGATTTTTTGAAAGGTCAACCTTTTTTGAATCAGCCATTAGCTTTTTAAAACAGATTGAAAAAGAAAATGTAGTTCCAGCGTGTTCTTTACTCGTAACCACAATATCCGAAAGGTACAGCTTCAGCAGCTTTTTCGTAATGGCCAGACCAAGTCCTGTACCCCCGTATTTTCGGGAAATATCGGTTTTGGCCTGCGTAAAGGTCTCAAAAATGTAAGAGAGCTTATCTTCAGGAATCCCGATCCCGGTATCACTAACTTCAAAATCAATATTTATATCGTCTGCGCTCTCCATGCCAGCGCTGATTGACAACGCTACTTTACCGTAACCGGTAAATTTAATCGCATTGCCCAGCAAATTCATCAGGATCTGATAAAGCCTGGTTTGATCGCCCAGAACAAGCTCAGGAATTCGTTCATCCACATAAAGATCCAGAACATTCCCCTTAGCGGCCGCATTAACCTGCAGCGAATTGACACTGTCAATAGCCAGGGTTTTGATGTTAAAGGGAACAGATTCCAGTTGCAGGTTTCCGGTTTCGATCTTCGTAAAATCTAAAATATCGTTAATAATATGAAGCAAATTCTCAGAAGAGAACTTCAGGATATTCAGGTCAGCGATCTGCGATTCCTTAGGATCGTTGTCAATCAGCAGATGCGTCATCCCAATAACGGCATTAAGCGGTGTTCTGATCTCATGGCTCATCACCGATAGAAACATTTCTTTAGCCTCACTCAACTGAAGCGCCTGTTCTTTTGATTCCACCAGCTCTTTCTCAATCTGCTTGCGTTGGGTAATGTCTGTGATCAGGTCAATCTGACGCTCAACTTTTCCCTTATCATTAATGATCGGTGTATTCGATACCGATAACCAAACCGGTTCTCCAGCCTTTGTCGTTGCCTTAACCTCAATAGCATACGACTCCCTGTTCTTTGTCTTATCCCTTGATGATTCAATCAGGTCCCGCTGCGTCTCATCTTTAGAAATTACATTACCAAGCTGATTACCCTGCAACTCATCCAGCGTATAACCAATTAGCCGCTCTAAAGATTGGTTTACCCAGGTCGTATGGCCATATTCATCAGAAATGTTAACACCGGTATTCGTTTTGCTGGCAACCAATGAAAGGATTTGAAGTTCTTCCTCAGCCTTTTTCTTATCAGTGATATCCAGGATGATCTCTACTTCAATATCTACCTCACCGTCATCATTAAGTACCACAGTATTATAAATAGACAACCAGATGGGCTGTTTATCTTTTCTATACGACAACAGGTCAACCGTAAAGGATTGATTCTGCTTCGTTAGTTCCCTGGCTCTTTCAAGCAGATCTAAATCCGTTTTAGGTCCGGCAATCAGGTCGCCCAGGCGCTTGCCCTTTAAATCCTCCAGGGTAAAGCCTGTTATCTTTTCAAATGCCGCATTAACCCAGGTTACATGGTTGTTCGCATCATTGATTACAATCGCATTGTTTACCTTACTGGCAACAAAAGAAAGCTGCATCAGCTCATTTTCTACCCGTTTACTTTCCGTAACATCACGTCCGTAGGTATACCAGCGCCCCTCCTTAGCAACCATATTCCAGCTTAACCAGCGTACAATACCGGTTTTACTGACAATACGAAAATCGACATTGAAATTCTTGACCTTATTTGCCAGCCCATCCTCAACAACCCGGATTACCCGTTCAATATCCTCACGCTCACAAAATCCCCACATGCTTAAACCTACAGCTTCTTCTACACTGTATTCCAGTATATTCGTTACCGCATCGTTAATGAACAGGATCTTTCCGCTATAATCAAGGATACAATGAATTTCAGGAGAAACAGTCGATAAATTGAGCATCTCCTCAAAGCGTTTGGACTTCGCTTCCAGGTCGGCCGTTTTCTTCTTTAAGGTCAGGTGGGTAATGATCTCTTTAGATAAGGTATCCAGTCCCCTTCTCTGCTCATTGGTAAGTACCTTCGGCACCACATCACACACATAGATCATACCCAATTTAAAGCCCTGCTCATCCAGTAAAGGAGTTCCGGCAAAAAAACGGATATTCGGATCAGAAGTCACACTCGGATGCAGCTTAAACCGGTCATCCTTAAATGTATCACTCACCTCCAGAAGACCATCCCCCTGGATCACATAATTGCTGAAAGAATTTTCACGGGATACAGATCTGAGGTTCGTTCCGATGACAGACTTTAAAAAAAGCAATTGTTCATCAACCAGTACAATTCCCGCAATGGGCACATTACAGATCAGGGCAGCAAGCTGCGTAATATTATCGAACTCATCCTCATTGGGCGTGTCCAAAATATTATACCGATGCAAGGCGCTTATACGGTCATCTTCATTGGTTGATGAATTTCTATTGCTCTCTGATAACATTTATAACTTTAAACCTGTTTATTTATACAGCGGGAACTTACCGGCCAGATCAGCCACTTGTTTTTTAACCTGCTTCAGATTTTCTTCATCTTCGGCATTCGTAATCACCTGGTCAATTAGATCAACAATCAGTTCCATTTCAGTTTCTTTAAGACCTCTTGTCGTAATCGCTGCAGTTCCAACACGGATACCAGAGGTTACAAAAGGAGACTTATCATCAAAAGGAACCATATTCTTATTTACGGTAATATCTGCTTTTTCCAGCGCATTTTCAGCAACCTTACCCGTAATATTTTTATTTCTCAGATCAATCAGCATGAGATGGTTGTCCGTTCCGCCAGAAATGATCCCATAGCCCTTAGCCACAAATGCTTTAGCCATCGCTTGTGCATTCACTTTAACCTGGGTAATGTACGTCAGGTATTCATCACTAAGTGCCTCACCAAAAGCGATGGCCTTAGCTGCAATGATATGCTCTAGCGGTCCGCCCTGAGTTCCTGGAAAAACGGCCATATCCAATACTGACGACATCATTCTGACCTCTCCTTTAGGGGTTTTCAGTCCAAAAGGGTTTTCAAAATCCTTACCCATCATGATCATACCACCACGTGGTCCGCGAAGGGTTTTATGTGTAGTTGTCGTTACAATATGACAATGCGGAAGCGGATCAGCAAGTAAACCGCGTGCAATCATCCCTGCAGGATGAGAGATATCTGCAAGTACCAAAGCACCGATCTGATCTGCAACCCTACGGATAAATGCATAATCCCATTCCCTGGAATAGGCAGAAGCACCACAAATAATAAGCTTCGGGCGCTCCGCTAATGCAAGTGCTTCCAGCTTCGCATAATCAATTAATCCATCTTCTTTTTTAACGCCATAAAATAAAGGATGATACAATTTTCCTGAAAAATTAACCGGAGAACCGTGTGTTAAATGGCCGCCATGAGAAAGGTCAAAACCTAAGATCTTATCTCCCGGCTGGATCACTGCCAGCATCACTGCGGCATTTGCCTGTGCACCGGAATGCGGCTGCACATTTACCCATTCTGCACCAAATAATTTTTTAGCACGCTCAATAGCAAGGGTTTCCACCTCGTCTACTACCTGGCAACCCCCATAATACCGTTTGCCCGGAAGGCCTTCGGCATATTTGTTGGTTAAACAAGAACCTGCTGCTTCCATTACCTGCTTGCTTACAAAATTTTCTGAAGCTATCAGTTCAAGTCCATTTTCCTGACGGTCCAATTCCCTGTCAATCAAATCAAAAATTAAAGTATCTCTAGTCATTTATTGAAGTATATTTTTGTAAAATTAATGATTTTCCTTCTTAGTTTGAGAACAAAATACCTTACTTTGTACTTTCTACTCTTTAATTACTACATGGAAGATACTAGGGGTCCATTACTACCAACCATAAATTATCCTGCTGATCTAAAGCAGTATAAAGAACAAGATCTGGAACAGATTAGTCAGGAATTACGTCAGTACATTATTGATGTAGTGAGTGTTAATGGTGGCCATTTTGGGGCAAGTCTTGGTGTAGTGGAACTTACAGTAGCTTTACATTATGCATTAAACACACCGTACGACAAGCTCGTGTGGGATGTGGGCCACCAGGCATACGGACATAAGATCCTTACCGGTCGCAAATCTGTATTCCACACCAACCGGATCATCAATGGAATCAGTGGCTTCCCGAAGATCTCTGAAAGTGAGTACGATACGTTTGGGGTAGGCCATTCTTCTACCTCCATCTCTGCAGCACTGGGTATGGCAGTAGCCTCACAGTATAAGGGCGAAACAGACCGGCAGCATGTTGCCGTAATTGGCGATGGCGCGATGACCGCCGGACTTGCTTTTGAAGGCTTAAACCATGCCGGAATTGAGAACTCAAACCTTTTAGTGGTGCTCAATGACAATTGCATGTCCATAGATCCAAATGTAGGCGCATTAAAAGAATATTTAACCAGCATCACCACCTCAAAATCATACAACCGCTTTCGCGATGACATTTCCAATGTGCTCATCAAGCTCTCAGAGCTTGGCCCAAACGCACATAAGTTTGTTAAGAAAATAGAAAAAAGCATCAAAGGTACATTGCTCAAACAAAGCAATTTATTTGAAGCCTTAAACTTCAGGTATTTTGGCCCGGTAGACGGGCATGATGTGGTGCGCCTTGCGCAGATCATCAAAGACCTGAAAGACATTCCCGGACCAAAACTATTACATTGTGTAACCGTAAAAGGCAAGGGTTTTGCACTCGCAGAAAAAGACCAGACCAAATGGCACGCTCCGGGTCTCTTTGATAAAATTACCGGCGAAATAAAAAAATCTGTGGTGGATAAACCACAACCACCAAAATATCAGGACGTATTTGGACATACCTTGGTAGAGCTTGCAGAAGCCAATGCTAAAATTGTAGGCATCACCCCCGCCATGCCCTCAGGATCATCCATGAACATCATGATGAAAGCCATGCCGAACCGTGCGTTCGATGTGGGTATTGCAGAACAGCATGCCGTAACTTTCTCCGCAGGATTGGCAACACAGGGACTGGTACCATTTTGCAACATCTACTCCAGCTTTATGCAGCGGGCATACGATCAGGTAATCCATGATGTAGCCATACAAAATCTAAACGTAGTATTCTGTTTAGACCGCGCAGGTCTGGCCGGCGCAGACGGCGCCACCCACCATGGGGCATACGATCTCGCTTACATGCGCAGCATTCCCAATATGACGGTTGCAGCACCAATGAATGAAGAAGAACTCCGCAACCTGATGTACACCGCACAGCAGGAAAATATGGGCCCGTTCTCTATCCGTTATCCAAGAGGAAATGGCATGCTGGCAGACTGGAAACGCCCGTTTAAAGCCATTGAAGTTGGTAAAGGCCGAAAAATATGCGATGGAGAAGATGTAGCCATCCTAACCCTGGGCCATGTAGGTAACTTTGCCGTTGAAGCCTGTAACGAATTGAACAGTGAAGGCATCCATCCTGCGCATTATGACATGCGTTTTGTTAAACCACTGGATGAAAATATGCTGCACGATATATTTAGCCGTTACCAAAATGTAATCACCATCGAAGATGGTTGCTTACAGGGAGGAATGGGCAGTGCAGTGCTGGAATTCATGGCGGACCATAAATACAATAGCCAGGTAACCAGGCTCGGAATTCCAGATGAATTCATCGAACATGGAGAACAACCCGAATTGTGGGCACTCTGCGGATATGACACCAATTCAATCATCAGTACCGTTAAAAAGGTAGCCGTAAGCAGGACTACAAAAACAATAGCTTCTTAATTAAAGCAAACCTGTAGCCACGTTCAATGATGGCGAATAAGTATACTACACAAGAAAGGCTCCCGAAAAATATCGGGAGCCTTTCTGTTAAAAAGTATTCAAGGATTAAATCACCGGGTTAGCAGCATAAGCGGCCCATAATTCATCAATGGTTTTACCCGTAAGTGCTTTCCAGCTGCCATCATTATACGTATGCGCCCTTAAGCTTTTGTCCAGTTCGTCAACAATGCCTGCCTTTTGAGTTTTATCGATCCACTCAAAAAACCTTGCCGTAATCCGGTAACTGTTGGTATAATGTTGTTTGTCGCTAAACGCAGGCAAACTCCATTTAGAACCTACGTTATCCACACCATATTTAAACCTGACATAATCAGCAATACCTTCAGTCAACCATACCGGACCGGCACTATAACCGTAACCTTGTACAATATGCATGGTTTCATGCGTAACTACATCAATATCCGTAGGGTGAGCCTTCATATAACCGGCACTGAACAATACCCGGCCGCCACTTGCCTCAGCAACCGCTTTATACGCCGTATCCACAACAAAAAGAACATCCCTGGTAGATTTGTCATTGAACTTAGCTACCAGCACTGGGTAGATCTTAAAATACGTATCGATCAGGTTTTTTTTAACGTTAAGATCAAGATTTGGATCTTTGCTGATGAAAACCAGGCTATATCCGTCTTTCTTAATCGTATCAGCAGAAACCCAATTGCGTGACAATTGATATTGCAATACACTTTCAAGATGCTTAGGATTCTTTTTTAACCATTTACGATTAATCTGAATGGTACCTGCGGAGGCAGAAACAGTACCTTTATAATCATTGGAAATTTCCATATTCACCTCGCGCTTGGTACGGTAACCGTCCGCACGTGCAAATGCAGGATAAGCATTAAAAAAAGCATCTGTAAGATCCTTTTTAAGGTCGTCCTTCAGCTGATCATTCTTATTAATGATGTTTAGCGTGTAACGGTCCTTTTTAACAGTTTCGAGATCCTGGGCAGAAGCATTGATGATGCAGCCCAGCATACCGATCAGAAGAAGTGATTTTTTCATTCGTTTGATTGTTGTTTATTTGTGTGTATGTTGATTTTGAGATTATATTAGAAATTAGACTAACAAATCTGCTGTAGGTTTAATATTTTACTTTAGGAAAATCAGTCTTTGCCTTCGCATATTCCCTTTCCCATTGATCATTCCATCCAAAAGCAATTGTAGCCTGTGCTTTCATATCAAATTTAGCAGCACCGCTGGAGAAATGGATAAACTCACCCCAATTTAGTTTCCTGGTATAATTATTAGTTGCATTCTTCGGAAAGTTCTCGGATATCAACTTAAAGAAGTCGACAAGCACCTGAGTTTTACCATGCTCATTATACCATGGAAAAAGCCAGTTTTTATACCATAAAGAACCCGGAGCCGGAAAGGTAGTCGTTTGGTTAAGTACATTATCATGCCATCTCTTAGCCTCATCCGGCATATTTAAGCCCAGGTATACATCGTACTGAAAAATTTCGGCAAATTTACTATCACCCCAAATTCCATTCGGATAGTTACCAAAGCCAACAGAACCCTTGGTATCAAAGGTAGCAGATTCAACAATATGAAATATTTCATGGGTAGGCAGGTCAATGTTCCCAGATTGTGTTAGCCATGGGCCTGGTCCACAATCGATAACATTCCGGTAATCATGAGACGCGCTAAAATAATAATCCGGATGTCCTCCACTGTATTTGTTGGTATGAAAAATAGCATACAATATCGGATCAGGTCCATGTCCGCCATAGGTTTTTTTGGTATAACGCCAAACATCGCCAATAAACTTAAATGGCCATAAGATCGTTCTGTCTACATCGCCATCATAATAAACAGCAAGATCGGCATCATAATACACACGGCTTACCGTTTGAATATGATCAAACCAATGTTCTTTCCAGGTTCTTGGAGGTGTTCCTGCAGGTTCCGGGACAATCACAACAGGGGTAACAACGGGAGCGTCAGTTGATTTCTTTTTACAGGCGGCCAGGCTGGTCAGTGCAATGGCCACACATAGTAAGAGGGAAAAGTTCTTCATTATAGATTTATTTAGTTGATTATCAGTTGATTTATAGAAATAGGATCGGCTTATTATAAGAATAGGTTTTTTGCCATTGGCAAAAAACCTATTCTTATGTAATGTTAAACTATAAGGATATTACCATCCTGGGTTTTGAACCAACAAAGGAACTTTCTGGATCTCACCGTTTGGTATAGGCCATAAGTAATGTTTCGCATCAAATACCCTTGATTCTTGCTGAACAATGTTATAAAATCCAGTAGCCGCATTTTTTGTAATGTCAAGGCCATTGATGAATTTATCTGTTGTCGCTGCAATTTTCCATCTTCTGGTATCGAAATAACGGTGAGATTCGAAAGCAAGTTCAACTTGTCTCTCTAGTCTGATCGCCGCACGAAGATCCGCTGGAACCGGAAGTGCATTTGCACCAGTACCATACTGAGGAATACCAGCACGTTCTCTGATCAGGTTTAAGTAAACCAAAACATCAGGATCTGAAGGGTTAGCTTCATAAGCCGCCTCAACATAGTCCAGATAGATCTCAGACAAACGGATAAAGATGTTTGTTCTTCCACCGGTAGACCATCCGCTTAAACCTAAGTTTTTACGTTGGGTATATCCTGTAGATGAATAATCATCATTACCAATGGAACTTTTACCTGCGTTACCGTTAAATTCAAAACTGGTTACAAGCGTTGTATTCGGATTGATCCATTTACGGTTAGTATAGGTAATACCAGCATAAAAACGAGCTTCTCTGCCTACATACATATTTTGTACCGATCTAATGATGTTATCATCAGGAGCTTTATAATCTGTAAATCCAGTTCTGGTAAATCCAGAAGTATTATCAGTAGTTGGTTTACCATTAGCCATGAAATAAGCTTCAACCAATTGCTGAGATGCAGAAAGGAAAGATCCGCCTTTATCACCACCGCTACCATTGTTATGGTTTGGACTCATGTTGTAACCAAGATTGGTAATATCCGCATTTGGTTTAGCAAAAATAACCTCAGAATTCCAGTCCGTTAACATCACATCGCGAACAGCAAGGAATGCGTTATAAAGAGTCTGGTCTACACCTGCCGGAGCAGTACCTGTTTTTTTGAATAAACTATAGTTTGGATACGTAGTAATGAACGATTTTGCCGCTGCAGCAGCTCTTGTCCATTTTGCAGTACTCACAGTTTGGCTAACCAATTGTGTTCCATCCGCATTTTTGAAGTCTGCATAAGCAGTATTTCCATTAAACAACGGACTTGCAGCAGTTAACAATACCTGGATTTTGTAAGCATGAAGTACCGCTTTGTTTACGTGACCATAATCGCTGTCACCCTGAGGCAATGCAGGCAGGCCTTCAGCAGCACCGTCTAATTCAGCAACAATATAATCAACACACTCGTCAAAAGTACTGCGTGGTTTACTGATCGCAGAAATTGGCGCATCAGCAGCAATTGGATCATTTCCTAATAAAACAAGTGGTCCGTATTGACGAAGCAGGTAGTAATAATAGATCGCACGAATCCCTTTGGCTTCAGCTCTGTAACGGGATACTAAATCAACACCGTTATTGTTACAGTCGGTACATTTACCAACATTGGCCATAAAGTTACTTGAAGCCTGGATACCTCTGTAGTATAATTGCCACATGGTATTCACCTGACCTGTTGTAGCATCCCAGTTACCACTGTTGATGTTGTTAGAGAAACTACTCGGTAAAGTATAGTTAGCTTCATCAGAAGCACCAGTCCATGCGCCGGCAGTATTTCCATTGGCAGGAAAACGCTGCTGCATTTCATCAGGTAAAGTAGAGTAAACGTTTGCCAATAATTGTTCAACGGTAGATCTTGTTGCAAAAGATTCATCAAAAGTCAGACGGTCATTGGGAACCTGCTCAAGAAATTTTTTGCAGCCATAGTTCCCTGTAACAAACAGGGCTGCTATCGCATATATATATATTTTCTTCATAATAATTAAAAGTTAGCTGTTAAACCAAGTGAGTACGTAGAGATCAATGGGTATCTGGTACCATTATTAGATGCTAATTCTGGATCCCAGATTTTAAAGTCACTAATTGTAAACACATTATATCCAATAGCGTAAATTCTTAGTTTTTTAATGCCAACTTGTTTAACTCCTTTACTAAAAGTATAACCAAACTGAACGTCTTTCAAACGGATATAACTGATATCACGTAACCAGAATGTACTCGTTTGGAAGTTGTTGTTATTAACACCATAAGATAACCTTGGGAAAAATGCATCCTGACGAGGATTATCAACAGTCCAGCGGTCATTAGCAATAGAGTGTAAGTTACTCTGACCACCAGAACCAGTAAATGGAGTCATTGCTTCACCACCTAAGGCAATCTCAGCATTGTGTTGTCCCTGGAAAAATGCAGACAGTTCAAAACCTTTATATCTGCTGGCAAAACCAAATCCATAAATAGAAGCAGGTACATCTCCACGTCCGATGATCGTACGGTCAAATGCATCAATTACACCATCACCATTTAAATCCTTGTATTTAATATCACCTGGCAATAAAGTACCAAATTGTTTTGCACTCGCATCAATCTGCGCCTGATCAACAAATAGACCGTCTGCAATATATCCTGTACGTGCAAGGATGTTATGTCCTCTTAGCTCCATCCATGGAAATTTGGTTGGTGCCTGGTCATTTTCAATGATTTTATCTTTGTTGTAAGTATAGTTCGCTCTGAAGGTAATGTCAAAATCAGAAGAAAATTTAGCACTGTATTCTACAGTACCATCAATACCTTTATTCTCTGTTTCACCTAAGTTACCTGATGGAGTAGAAACCAAACCGATGTAGTTAGGAACCAAACCTCTACCTAAGAAGATACCAGTTCTGTGTTCTTTAAATACATCAACAATAAGTGATAGGTTGCTGTTTAAAGTTTTCAATTCAAAACCTAAATCTTGTTTACGACTTTCTGCCCATGAAACGTCAACACCATAAGCGGTAACATTCAAACCAGCAACACCAGCTCTGCTTAAACCAAATGAGTAACCGTTTGCACTACCAACTTTAGTTAAATAGTAAAAACGATCTCCCTCAGCACCAGCATAGCCTGATGAACTACCACCACTACCAACTTTACCATCAGAATATCTGAATTTAACCAATTGGAAAGTGTTTTTTAGGTTCTCAAAGAATTTCTCGTTGGATAGGATATAACCTAAACCGAATGCAGGGAATGTACCGTAACGTCTGTCCGGAGCAAAGTTCTCAGAACCATTGTAACCTACACTAAACTCAGCAAAGTAACGGTTGTCATAACCGTAGCTTGCACGGGCAGCAACACCATGCATTCTGTAAGGAATAGACAAGGTAAAGTTACCACCAAAAGCATTGATGTTATCATTTTGGTTGTAGATCAACAAACCAGATACCGAGTGCTTACCAAAATCTCTCTGGTAATTTAAAGCGATCTCTCCATAAAGTTTTTTATCACCACTGTTTCCCAACGCATAACCTAAGAAGTTCTGACCAGTAAAAGTCTGAAGGTATTTGTAACTTCCATCAGCATTATATGGATCATTTGGACTGATATAAAACGTACTCTCTCTCTTATTACGGTTAATCGCATTAGAGTTAGTCGCATCGAAAGAGAACATAGCTGTCGCGCTCAACCCTTGAGTTAAGAACTTCAAATCCTGCGTTAAACGTAAGTTAGAGAAAACCTGGTTCGTATAATTGGTACGATACCCTCTTCTTGTTAAATCCGCATATGGATTCCGTTGATCACCTTGTCCGGAGATTCCTGGAATGGTTCCGTTTGGATAAACAACCGGGAAAGAAACCGGGTTAATTTGGAAAGCCTGGTTAAAAAGACCCGAAGCAGTTTCTGTACCCGGGTTATTTCCCTGTTGTAAAACACCTCTGATACCTAAAGCCAATTTAGTAGTACCCGTAAGGTCCCAGTCTAAATTTGTACTCACATTGTATCTTGAGAATTTCTGAGTCGAGTTAAAAGATTGACTATCATCAGTTTTTAACAAACCAGTTTCATCATAGTATCCCAAAGACACGTAGTAACGTGCATTTTGAACACCACCAGAAAGATTCGCATTTGCGGTACGGTTCTGTCCGAAGTCTTTAAAGATCTCGTCTAACCAGTTTACATTTGGATAAAGAATTGGATCTACACCAGATGCAGTTTTATTAATGATATCCTGAGAATATCTTGGTGTAAAAGTTCCTGTGTTTTTAGTACGGATAAACTCAGTCATACTAGCTTCATTCGCTAAGTTCATGTAGTCAACACCGTCAATTAGCTCAGGTTTTTTAGTAAACGTAGTCAAACCCTGGTAATAATCTACCGTAATTTGAGGAGTTCCTACTTTACCTTGTTTAGTAATTACAAGGATTACACCGTTTGCACCACGAATACCATAAACGGCAGTAGCAGCAGCATCCTTTAGAATAGTGAATGACTCAATGTCCTGAGGAGCTAATCCGTTGATCGGACGGTTAGGCACACCATCAACCACGATAAGCGGGTTACGGTCACCACCAATGTTAGAAATACCACGGATCCAGATATCAGCCTGGTCAGAACCTGGCTCACCGTTACGGGTTACCGCAACAAGTCCTGGAATTCTACCCGCAAGCATAGAACTGATGTTCGCAACCGGTTGTCTAAGCTCAGAAGCTTTAACAGAAGATTGCGCACCAACTAAGCTTTCTTTCTTTTGTGTACCGAAGGCCACAACAGCAACCTCTTCAAGGTTGTTACCCGTAGGCTTCAATTGAACAGTAATTGCAGTTTGAGTTCCAACAGTCACCTCTAATGGATCGTATCCAACATAAGAGATCACAAGAATGGCTTGTTGATTTGGCACCGTAATTTGGAAGGCACCATTTACGTCTGCCGAAGCGGTGGTAGACATCCCTTTTACTTTAACACCAGCACCTGGTAAAGGAGAACCTGTTTCATCCTTAATAATACCACGTACAACAATGTCCGCTTTAATCTTCACTGAAACAGTCGCTTTTGAATTGCCCGAATTTACATTCAATGCAGCAGCCTGTCCTTCTAATGTCAAACCGACAGCCAGGGTACATGCCATAATTTTGAAAGCATTTCCCCGCTTGGTAAGACTTAGGCTAATAAGTCTAGTAAACTTTTTGTTCATGTTTGTTTGTTTGTTAATAAAACGATTTAGTTAATTATGGTTGGTTTTCTCGTAGAGCCAGTTTTGGTGGTGTAAAACAGCGTTAAATAAAATTTAATAAGGGCATGTCTGAAAAACCAGTATTAAATTCCATTAAACCGCATATTTTCGGTTTAAATACAAACATAACATCTTCAGCGTGAGGGGATAATTTGGTTAGTGGTGTAGAAGTTTTGGTCATGTTGTAGCTTTTTAGGTGAACTAAAACGTTTTTTCAAAAACAATTATAAATATAAATTACGTGTTAACCCAATGTTTTTTACAAAACAAGTTTATGTATCTTAAATGTTACGAAACAGAAATACCATGGCATTGTTCTTGTATTCTATCCTAACCTTGTAGTTTTTGATCTGAATACGCCTCATCTTCAGGATCAGCCGGATTTACCTGCAGATCAGCTACCGGAAAACTCAAATAAAATACAGTCCCCACACCTTCCTTGCTTTCAAAAGAAATCTTACCACCCTGAACCTCCATATACTCTTTGCACAATAACAACCCAAGTCCAACTCCCTTCTCATGTTTGGTACCATAGGTAGACGTAATGTCCAGTGAAAAAACATAGGGTTGTTTCGCCGCAGAAATACCAATACCATTATCGGCAATGATCAATACGTGATAATCAACATCCGCTCTGCTGCTTAAAACAATTTCTCCGCCAGACCGTGTAAACTTGATGGCATTATTAACTACGTTTCTAAATACCAGCTTCAGCATATCCGCATCTGCAAACAAGAACAGTCCGGGGTCTATTTCATTCCTGATGCTGATTAACTTTTCAAGGGCAGCAGTCTGCTGGATATCAATTGTAACCTTTAAGGTCTCAAAGCCATTCAGTTCAAAACGGTTCACCTTAAGGCCTGTCTCCATTTGTGACTTAGTCCAGGACAACAAATTCACCAGCATCGTTTGGGTATTTTTAGTTTCATTGAGCAAACTGGCCGTAATGGACTTCTTCTCATCCTCATTCAAATCGTAATCGATCAATACCTCCAGAAAACTCTGGATAGAATTTAAGGGCGATCTCATATCGTGGGACAAAATAGAAAGTAGTTTCGTCTTTGACTCATTAGCCTGCTCCAAAGCAATCGATTTCTTTAAGGAATTATTTTTTTCAGCCTCATAGCTCTTCCGGATATAGGTAAGGATAATAGAGATGATCGTCATGATCACCAAATAAGAAAACCCGGTATCCACAAAATATCCGCTCCGGCTGGCATACGAATTCTTTACCAGTTCAGGAAAATAATATTCTACCGTTAATAAGGAAGCAACGACAAATCCATTCAATGCTACCCAAAAACGGTATTCCTTATTGGGCATTACCGATGTAGTAAAAAAGAACGCAAGCATAAAAATCAGTAACGTTGGCCCATTTATTCCAGAATTCAAAAAGAAATTAAAGATCAGCATCAGGTTACCCAATATGGTAAAAAGGATCACACTGGTTTTAGAATTCCCCCAGTACCTCGAATTCACAAATAAGAATGTCATGAGCACCGCACTGCTGAACATCACTGCAGAAACAAATGGAATGCGGACAAATAAGTTTACGCCAACAAAAAAAACAAGTGAAACTATCGCAACAATACAGACTTCATGAAAGATCCTGGCTTCCATAGTGATCGCTAACGGATCACCAATAAGTTTCCTGTGTATCCTCCTAAAAATTTCAATCATTCCAGCCAGCCATATATCAACCGCCAATTTAACAAAAACATAGCGCTTCCTATAATCCAATATACAGTATATAAAGAACAGGATCTAATAGACTTAAAAAGCACGAATTGTCTTATTAATAAAATTATACGATATTATATTAATTTCAATTATCTTTCTTTTCTTTGTGATATACCAAACCTAAATTAGCACGCCTCGTCAATGAAGGAATATTTTCGTCATATCCGTAAATTCTGGAACGTTGTCCTCGGAGATCATAATGAATTCTCATTAGAGAGCCGGATCTTTCATACCATATCTGCAGTAGCCCTGATCACACTTCTTATTCAAGGTACCTTATATCTATATAATGCATTGTACCCGATGGGTATCATTACGTTATTCATTTTAGTGCTGCAATCCGGCCTTTACTATTTAAGCCGCTTTAAAAACAAACTTACCCTTGCAATCTCTATCTCCGCCATAGAGATCAACATTACAACAGCAATCGGCTATTTCTTTAATTCAGGCATTACCGGCGGTAGCCTGCTGTTATTCTCAGTCTCTTTATTCCTGGTAATCCTGGTCGTTCCAAAAAAACAATGGCTGCTTTGGTTCCTGGTAAACTTCGGTACTGTATGCACAATTGTTGCCTGCGAATACCTGCAGCCTCAGATCATACAAAATCATCATACCAGCAGACAAGCCTTATTCCTGGATATGATGCTGTGTTATTGTGTTGTGGTCAGCCTCTTATATGTATGTACCATACAAATCAGAAAAAGCTTTTATAAACAAAAGCTGATCATCGACGATAAAGCACTTAGGCTTCAATTGCTTAATGACGAAAAAGATAAACTATTCTCCATCATCTCGCATGACCTCACCTCACCCCTGGCCGCTGTAAAACAATACCTAAACCTGCTTGGCCAGGTTTCGCTGGATCCTGATGAACGCTCAATGATCGAGCAGGACCTGATCAAATCTGTTGACAATGCACAAGATCTGCTGAGTAACTTATTACAATGGGCAAAGAGTCAAATGCAGAACGCAAATTTATCCATAACTGACCTGAACCTAAAAGAGCAGCTTATTTCAACGGTTGAAATGTTCCGGCAAATTGCGCTAAACAAAGCGATTGAACTCGATGTAAGCATAGACAACAACATCATCGTTACTGCAGATAAAAACATGCTTCAGCTGGTTATCCGCAATTTGCTGAACAATGCCATAAAGTTTACCCACAAAAATGGCCGTATTGAACTTCGCGCCATCCTCAAGAACAAAGAATGCATCATCTCCATAAAAGACAATGGAATAGGCATCCCATTAGAGCGGCAAAGCAAGATCTTCTCTTTAAACGTGGAGTCAACATACGGAACCATAAACGAAAAAGGAACCGGATTGGGACTTAACATGAGTAAAGAATATACACAGTTACAAGGAGGGAACATTTGGTTTACCAGTCAAAACAAGAAAGGAAGCACCTTTTATCTATCACTTCCCGCTAAATAATTACACTACACCAAACAGGAATTAATCTCCAGCTTATTTTTACTAAGAAACAATTTATTGAAACGTAAAAGTTACAAAGTAACATGAAGTAAAAACAATTTTTATAACTTCAATAGAAAATATTTTAATGAATTTTATTTTATTGATCTTACAATAAAAAAATAAAAAGTAAATTTTAATGTCTCAAAAGTTTACTCTGAACTCTTACTCAACCTCCAGTAAAAGAATGTATTATTCTTATTATATCAAATTCTTACATTTGATATACCATTTATAAATTTTGTATCCGAACCTTTTCGTAAACGCGTAATTCCCATAAAGTTTTTTTAAGATAACATTGCTAAATCGATTTTAATCCATTAGAAATATTAGCCGTAAAAACCAAAAAGATGCACAAATCCCTCTAATAGATTAGCTTTCAGCACACCTTCGATTTTAATGTTAGTCAACAGCAATTTCATGCTATGCAATTACTAACCACTCACATAAACTAATCGCTAATGAAAATTAATTTACTTAAAATCATGGGGTACTCTGCAATAATTTTGCTCAGTTCCCCTGCCCTTTCCATGAACTCAGACCTGTTAGCCCAGAATGAGTTCAGCAACAAAAGCATCCCATGGCGCCCCGCTACAGTGCAAAGGATCATGACAGGAATCATACGGGATGACACAGGAATTCCCCTGCCCGGTGTAGGTATAAAAAACACTACAACTGGAAAAAGCACCGTAACGGATGCCTCAGGAAGATACAGCATTGAAGTGACCTCAGAAAATGACCTGATCCAATTTTCTTATATCGGCTATACAACACAAACTGTTAAAGCCGGTACACAAACAACCTTCAACGCCAGGCTCCTGCCTGCGGAAGGAAGCAAGCTGGATGAAGTCGTGGTAATTGGTTATGGCTCCATTAATCAAAGGGAAATTACCTCTGCCATTACCAAGGTAGACTCTTCTCAATTCCGCCAAAGCGGATCTAGAAACCCTTTAGATCTTCTTATCGGTAAAGTAGCCGGCCTCCAGGTTACCCGCACCTCAGGAACCAACCCGAACTCTGGCGTTGGCATCCAGCTCAGGGGTGTTACCTCTTTGGTCGGCAGCCAAAGCCCGCTGATCGTTATCGACGGAATCCCTGGCGGAAACCTCGATCTGATCCAGCAAGATGATGTAGAATCCATAACCGTACTTAAAGACGGATCAAGCGCCGCCGTTTACGGAACCCGGGCCAATGCCGGGGTAATCCTCATCACCACAAAGAAAGGTAAAACCGGACCTTCTGTATTCGATTATAATGCTTATGCACGTACAGAGCGGCTTGCCAGGAAACCAGACTTCATGAACGCTGCAGAACTTAGGTCAAGAATTGCAAGCGGCGAGTATGTGGTAACCGATTTTGGAGGCGACTTTGACTACTTTGAAGACCTGATCAACAAAGACAATGTGTCTATGAACCATAATCTTGCCGTTTCAGGAGGTAGTACCAATGCAACATACAGGGCCAGTTTGAATTATCGTGACTTGCAGGGCTTTGCAAAAGAAAACGCAAGGAAAGAATACAGCATCCGGCTAAGCCTGGCACAAACAGGCTTAAAAGACAAGTTAACTTCGCAATTTAACATTGCTACAAACTTCAACAGGGCTAACCTGCTCGGAGGAGGAGGCTGGGAAAACGTGCTGACCAAAAACCCTACTGAATCGTTCTTTAACCCCGATGGCTCCTTCCTGTTTACCCGGAACATTACCAATGAAGTAGCCAGACTGCAGCAGGAAAAAAACAGGCTGCAGCAGCAAACCAGTTCGGTAGACGGAAAAATGACCCTGGAGATCATTCCCGGATTAAAAGGCTCTGTATTCGGTGCAGTTCAGCGAAACGCAACCATCGGAAGTGAATACCGGGACCGCGCAAGCCAGAACTCTGTAGAAAACAGCAACGCGCCAAATGGAGGATACGCGGCCAGAACAACGGCATTAGAACAAAATTTCAACGTAGAACCTACCATAGAATACACCAGAAAAATAGGCACCAATCATAATCTGACTGCCATAGCGGTATATAGCTATCGCTATGAGGTAAATGAGGGCTTTAATGCAAACAACAGGGGTTATGTAAATGATGTTTTTGAAGACAACAACCTCGGAAGTGTACCCGTTGCATTGAACCGGATCGGAATAGGAAGTTACAAGAACGACAATACGTTAATTGCATTCCTTGGAAGGATCAATTATTCCTTCGGCTCTAAATATTTTGCCCAGGCCTCCTTAAGAAGAGAAGGTTCATCCAGATTTGGGGTAAATAACAAATGGGCAAGCTTCCCGGCCGTATCAGCAGGATGGAACGTTACCGAAGAAGACTTTATGGATGATGTCTCTTTTGTAGGCAACCTAAAACTAAGGGCCGGTTATGGTGAAACCGGAAACTCCGGCTTTGCCAACTACGCATCTTTGGTTACACTCGGAGGAGGAGGTATCTACAGGTTCCCAACAAACGAATACCTGCAGACTTACGGACCAAACAGAAATCCAAATCCCAACTTAAAATGGGAGAAAAAACAAGAAACCAATATAGGTATTGATTTTACCGTATTGAACAATAAACTATCCGGTTCAATTGATGTATACAATAGAAAAACTAAAGATCTTTTGGATACCTACACCTCCCCTCAACCACCATTTATCCAGTCTTCCATCTATACCAATGTCGGCACCATATCTGCAAAAGGTATAGAGCTGGCCCTAAGTTACGATGCAATCAATACAGGTAAGTTCAGGTGGAACATCGACTTTGTAGGCAGCACCACCAAAAATAAACTGGATAGCTATTCAGATGATGAATACAAGAGGGATTTGAAAACATTTGGCGACATTGGTGGCTTTGGAGCACTTGGACAAGCAATCCGTACCTATGAAGGCCGGAACCTGGGTGAATTCTGGGGCAAACGCTTTGCAGGCTTCACACCTGATGGAAAATGGACGTTCTATAACAGGAACAATGAAATTGTTTCCAATGCACAAATAAATACTTCAGCCTTTAGAGATCAGACAGATTTCGCTGTAATCGGGAACGCAATTCCAAAGTATTACCTCTCATTAACCAATACGTTCAAATACCAGGGATTTGACCTGAGGGTGTTTTTAAGAAGTAAATTAGATTACGACATCCTGAATACCATGGCCATCTCGTATGGAAACAAAAATGGAACGTCAACCAACCTGTTAAACAGTGCCTTTACAAAATATGCAGAGATCAAGGATACCTACATGTATTCAGACTACTACATCGAAAGCGGAAGTTTCCTTAAAATAGATGAGGTAACACTTGGATACACGTTTAAGATGAAAAATGATTATGTCAGGAACCTAAGGGCCTATGTAACCGGCCAAAATCTCGTGACCTTTACCAAATACTCAGGAAATGATCCGGACTTTGTTAGTGATACCGGCTTAGGTCCGGGTATAGACAGCCGTGGCCCATACCCAAGTACACGACAATTTTTGTTTGGAGTTAGTTTCGGATTTTAATATTGAAGAAAATGAAAAATTATAAAAAGATACTATTAACCGCACTAATGGCATCCCCGCTGCTCTTTAACGGATGCACTAAATTAGATGAAAACGTTTACGATCAGCTGGTAACTGACAATTTCTACAACAATAAGAATGAAGTTCTCTCAGCAGTCTTAAGACCGTATACCCACGCAAACGCCTGGGTTACCCCATCCGGACAAGACGGCTGGTGGCGGCCCGCTGAACTTTCCGGAGACCAGCTGGCCTGGCCCACCAAAGGCAGACATGGTGAAGATGGCGGAAAATGGAAAAGACTGCACTACCATACCTGGTTAAGTGACGACGGCCCGCTAAACAATGCCTGGTCACTCATGTACTGGGGAATGGGCCTGTGTAATGACCCTATTGAAAACCTTGAAAAACGAAGCCTTTCCCAAATGGGAATTACACAGACCGAGAAAGATGAATACATTGCAGAACTTAAATTATTCCGCGCTTTTCATTACCTTAAACTGATGGATCTGTTTGGTAACATTCCTGTAGTTACACAGGTAGGCATCCCGGCAAAACCGGCAACCTTAAAAAGAGCAGAAGTTTTTGCCTTCATTGAAAAGGAAATCAAAGAGAATATTGATAAAGCACCTCCGCTATCCAGAAATATGATTGGAAGGATGACACAGGCGGGAGCATACGCCATGCTCGTAGAACTCTACTTAAACGCAGAAGTATGGACCGGAACTGCCCGCTGGGACGATTGTATTGCAGCAGCAGATAAGCTGATCAGCAATGCAGGAGGTGGTCAAAATGGAGCTATGGCACTGGATCCGAATATCATAGATCAGTTTAAACCAGACAACGACCTTTCCAAAGAGGTGATCTTCTCCATTGCATACGAATTCCGGCTGGCTGTATTTGAACCATCCTGGACTGGCGAATTCTACCATTTCCAGCAGGATCAGATTTACGGTGGCGCAAGGAATGGAAATGATGGGATTGTATTAATTCCCGGCGTGTTTACCAAATACGAAAATGCCGATTTAAGAAAAAGAGGATGGCTGCTGGAAGGCCCAATGATTCGTTTTGACAATGGCCAGCCCGCACTGGCAAAAGGAGGGAACGAATATAGTGAGCAGCAAATTGTGTTTGTAGATAACATCCGCAAGAACAAAACAGGATCAACCGTTTCCAACATGAGCGAAGGAGAAGAAAATAGCGGTGTCCGCTTTAACAAATACAAACTGGGAAACCAGCTTCCCGGAATCGTAAATGGTGTTCCGGTACCAGCTAATGTTAACTATAATTGCACAGACTGGAATATCTACCGCCTAACCTGGGTCTATTTCGCAAAAGCAGAAGCACTGATGCGTAAAAATAGCGGAACAGCAACTACAGAAGCCGTAAATCTGATCAATGCCACAAAAAGCAGGGCCTTCTCAACTGCCGACTGGGCAACACGTGCTTATACAACGGCCACGCTAACACTGGATGAACTTCTGGAAGAGCGCGGAAGAGAATTTATCTTTGAGGGATTCAGAAGAGATGACCTTATCCGCTTTGGGAAATTCCATACCGGAACCTGGTGGGACCACCAGCCATCCGCAGCATTCCGTACACTGTACCCAATTCCACAGGTACAACGAACGCTTAATATAAACCTGGACCAAAACGACGGATATAATTAAGATAACCTGAGAGACCAGTAAACTACAAAGGGGGTGCATCCAAACCGGAGCACCCCTTTTTTCGGTCTTCAAATCTACCGAAATGGCTAAATTGCACGTTCCTAATGCCATAGCTTCCGGACAATTCCTTTTAAATAAGTTCCAAAGCTTAGAAATATACCCATCCGGTAACAGACCCAAATGACCAGGACAATTCCTGCGTAAAAAAGCCAGTTAAAGGAAGGCACTGAAACCCGGTGTTCCTCACGTATTTTCTTTTCCTGCTCCTTCAGCGCTACGGTTTTCAGCGCTCCTTGTTTCAGCACCTTTTCTTTCTTAAGCATATCCTGAGAAACAACCCCTGTTCTTAAAAAAGCTCCTTCAAGATCCAGGCTATCAGCAACACCGGAAAAGCCATGCACTAAAGAAAAAGAGAATGGCCCTTTAGGCCAGATCCGCAGCTTGAGATCTGTCTTTGACGAATCCCTGGAAACCGATATAACTTTATCTTCCCGGTTCACTTTTAACTCCTCAGACTGCTCCCTTACACTTTGCTGTTTCAAATGGTCACTCCGCGCTACAACATCTTTCGTTGTTCGTTTAAAGATTCCGCATCCCAAACTAAGCAGTATAGACAAAATCAATATTGTTTTCATAAGTTATCAGATTTAGAATAATCCGCCACTTTACAGATCGTCCGCACATGCCGGGTCCGCCTGTAAACACCATCACCTTCCCTCCCGCCAGAAACATTGGTATTGCCTTCAATTGTGCCTATCCAATCTCCTTTAACCTGCGTTACAAAACCACAATGCCCGATCCTTTTTAATTCAGGAAAATAAATCCCAAATACGCAGCCGGGTACCGGCTTTTTAACCACAAGCCGGTCAGGGAACAAAGCTGGCGACCAGCCCGTACGTGGCTTTGCATATCCGCATTGCTTAAAAACCCAGGACACAAACGCAGCACACCAGGGCTCGGGCTTTTTCAAGCCAACGGCAGCCAGGTAAGTTTCTACCCGGGCACCAGCGTTGTTGCCGCCAACCTCATGAACCCCAAGCTCCGCAGTCGCTACGCCTAGCAAATTGCTGCCAGGCACATTACCAGCGCCAGCAACAACAAAGCAAATGATAACCAGAAAAAACCTAACTGATGCCATAGTTTCATATCTTTAAAGCGTAAAACCATTATTTCCAGGGCAGGCAAAGCCATCACCATCCAGAAACGTCTCAACAGCCACCAGCATAAGCCAACACTGCCTAAAAAAGTAATGATAGACAATAAGATCAGCAGCCAAATGTTTGGATCAACATAACCAGCCGTCAGATCCGAATGCTGTATAAATCGCTGCAGCAAATGCCAGCTTAAAAAACCGGCAACCAGCAGCCCGACGGTCTCAACCAGAATGAGCACCGTTCTTCCCGGACCTCCCGATCCTGAATCTAAATCTTTCATATTTTGTGTTTTTAAGAATGAACAATACCATTCCGGTGAAGAGATGCTATTTTTTGCGCTATACGTTGTTTGTCCGCCTGTATAGGATCCACTTATTCCGAAACGGTATTGATTAAATTAAACGGTTAATTAAGCACCACCATCTGCCCCATGTAAATCGTACTGGAAACCAGGTCTTTCCTGACCGTACTTTTAAAGCTCAGGTAACAATGCACGGTATCCCCGGCAAATGCGACAGGCAGCTGCAGGTTAAGCTCCTGTTCAGACCTTGTGGCAGCATTTACCAGCCGCACAAACCTGTCTTTTTCAGGATTATACACCAGTACGGTGACCAGATCGGTAGCAGACATGAACTCATAGTCCTCCCCCTCGTGCTTCCAGGTAAAAGCAAGGCTCGCATTTGGGGCAGTAGCTACTGAATACTCAAGCGGCCAATCCAGTTTCCCACGGCTGTACATCAGCTTTCCGTAGTTCAGTTCATAATTTGGGTACACACCGGTAACCGCATTTTTCAAGTGATAGGCAACAGCGACGTTCATCTCTGTTTCTACCCCGCTCAATGAACGATAACCAACCGCTACCAAATTGCTGATCCAGCTTAAAAAGCCTGTAACCAATCCGAATTTGGCCTGCTGCTCCAATTGTGACTGAGTAGGTGCTTTACCGCTTAATTTTGGTAAGCCCTTAATCACGTCAAGCGTTCGCCAGCTTGATCCGATTACAGATCCTGTCTTGTTTCGGAACCCTCCAAGGATTCCCCCTCTGATAATGCCCATAGGCCAAAAGTTTAAGTGAATTATTCTGTTAATTTGCATTGTTGTAATGGTGATTGCGTCTTGTATAGCTTCCCGCTTTCACAAACATTACGATACAAATAGAAGAATTCGGAAAGAGGCATGGCAGTTCCGCGCATACGGAACCCCCTCCCCTTTAGCGGGGTAAAACCAGCTTAGCAGACAACAGAATAACTTATTTTTTTAATGAAAAATAGACAGGTCCGGTTATTCCCGGATCATTTTAAAGAAAGAATCCCTATAGGTTTCACCAATTGGGATCACATGCTCCGCGATGAAAACCGCGTTGCCATCAATCATTTTAATCTTCTCAATGGATAGAATATACGATTTATGCACCCTATAAAATGGCGGACAGGGCAATATCGTTTCCAGATCCCGAAGTGTCTGGTAGGTAATGATCCGCTGAGAAGCCGTATAAATGGAAACATAATTCTTAAGGCCCTCCACAAACAGGATGTCTTTAAAATCAATTTTGATAAACTTATTCTTGGCGTCACCCTTAATGAAGATAAAATCATTAGACGAACCCGGATCAGCAACAGGTAAACCTGGTGCCTCATGAAGTACAGGCATCAGCTGCTGTACCTTGGAAACGGCCTGATAAAAGCGCTCATAAGAAACAGGCTTCAGCAAATAATCAACAACATCCAGATCAAATCCATCCAGTGCATATTCCGGATAGGCCGTGGTTAAGATCACCTTACACTTACCACCGCAGATCTTCAGAAACTGGATCCCCGTTAGCTCAGGCATCTGGATATCCAGAAACACCAGGTCAACCTTCCCGTCCTGAACCATACTTAACGCAGCAAAAGGATCTGTCGTTGTACCAACCAATTCCAGAAAAGGCGTTTTGCGAATGTAAGTCGCAATAATTTCCGAAGCATAAGCTTCATCATCAACAGCAAGGCAACGGATCATTTTAAATCTATATTAAGTGTGGTTTTATAGGTATTTCCATCATTTAAAATCAAAAGCTCATAAGCACCCGGATAGATCAGGTCCAGCCTTCGCTGAATATTAACCAAACCAATTCCACTGGAGTGATCTTTCAGCGCCCGGCTAATCCGGTTGCTCAACTCAAATTTAAGCCTTTTATCCTGAACCTTTATCTCAATCCGGACCGGATCGGAATCAACGTTCACCACGCCATGTTTAAACGCATTTTCAACAAAAGGAATTAGCATTAAAGAAGCGATCTTTTGAGTGTCATCAATTCCTTCAGTGGTAAACACTACATAAAAATTAGGTTCAAACCGCATCTTAAAAAGTTCAATATAACTCTTCAGGTATTCCACTTCCTTAACCAGGCTTACTTTACCATCGGCACTATCGGTCAGTGTATACCGCATCAAGTCCGAAAGGCGCAAAATTGCATTGGCCAGCTGATCACTAACCGGCATAGCCAAAGAATACACGTAGTTTAGGGTATTGTATAAAAAATGAGGGTTTATTTGTGATTTTAAGAACGCCAGCTCGGCTTTAAGCACCTCATCCTTAAGCTTCCTGTTCATCCGTTCTGTTTCAAAATTTCGCTGAACACTCCATACGCCAGCAGAAATTGCAATAAAGGAACTACCGAAATAGACATTATCTATAAGGTAATAGCTGAGCGATACATTCTTGCTATAATTGTGAATACCCCACAATTCTAAATAAATGACTTCCTCTATTAAATACCGTAAAACAATAAAAACAAGCAGGGAAATCAGGACCCCGCCAATCAGCTGAGGGATCTTTCCCCGTTTCAGATAATTAGGATATACCCATAAAAAACAAATATAAAACTGGATAACCTGGATCAGGCTAATTGAAATGCCAAAAGCGATATATCTAAAGTCTACATTCTTCAGCAGATAGCCGCCATATATATAACCTAAAATAACGATCCAGCAAATCACATGGATAAAAACAGTCCGGGTTAACTTCATGCTATAAAACTATCAAAAGGATTTCCATCTGCATACTTTCTTATTTCAAATACCCAAAATATTATCCCAACCTGCCTAAATCGATGATCATCACGAATAGCAACCTAAAAACCAGTTGGGATAATAATTTGAGGTGTTCAGATCATTTAATTGAACTTTAAAGCGCATCGCTCCATCTTTGAAACAACAAATCAAAGCACAAACCATGAATACTAAATTAGTCATCTTCTTCGTCCTCCTTACCGGATTACAATACGGTTCCAAAGCCCAAAGCAGCAACAAACCGATGCCACTTAAAAAAGAGATCCTGCTAATCGGTACCTTCCACTTTAACAACCCAAATGCAGATGCCGTAAAAACGGTAGATTTTGATATAACCACACCAGCATCACAAAAAGAACTGGAAATGATCAGCACAAAAATTAAAGCATTTAATCCGGATAAGATCTTTGTAGAATGGGAATACAACGACCAGCAGCAGCTGGATTCCCTATACCAGCTTTACCTGAATGATCAATACGAAAAACACATAGATCAAACCTACAAAAACAAACGAAACTACCGCTTCTACGCACAGAACGAGATCTTTCAGCTGGCATTCAGAGCCGGAAAAAAGGCAGGGCTCACTCAAATAAATGGGGTCGATTATCCGCTGGATCTACCGGTAGACACCGTCATGAAAGCCATACAGGAAGCCGGGCAGGACCAACTGATGCAAACCATCCAAAACACAACCTCGGCCATGGAAAAAGAAGCCAATCAAAAAAGGAGAACCATGAACCTAACCCAGCTGATATTAGACGCCAACACCACAGCATTCAGAAGATCAAATTATGGATTTTACGTCAGCACCTTAAACCGGGCCGGCAAAGACGACAATTTCGCAGGGGCATTATCGGTATCAGAATGGTATAGAAGAAACTTGTATATGTATGCGTTAGTTCAAAAATTAACCAAAGCTACAGACCAAAAAATAGTATTGCTGCTCGGAGCAGGCCACATCTCCATGATCAGGCAGTTCATCGATGGAGACGACCAGTTTAAAATTACCGAACTTAAAGAAATCATCAAATGATCAACAGACTTAAAATTACCCTTATCGTATCGCTGTGCATCATCAATAGTGCTACAGCACAACAGCAGAACATCTATCAGCAAGACCTGCAAAAGCTGTATCAGGCCCTTCAAAAAACACCATCCTTTAAACAGCAGATCACCGGAAAGAAAAAGACCAAATACCAGCAGCTCTACCAAATACTGAATCAAACGGCACTTAAGCCATCCGCTTTCGATACACTTGGAAAATTAGCAGAATTACTCATACCCCTGAAAGACAACCACCTGTCCCTCTATCATACACCCGGACAGGATCCAGCCTTACGCCACTATATTGAGCCAAAGATCAATCTGGATTCCCTCGAAAAAGCATTGAACGCAAAGCCGCTTAACAGTCCCGAAGGGATCTACAGACAAGGCACCCAATTTACGGTTGGCATTTATTACAATACGGCAAAAAAGGACAGCCTGACCGGTGTCATCTTATCGGGCTCAACCCTTTGGGAAAGAGGAGAACAGGCACTGGAACTGTACGCTTATGAAACCGGAAAATTTCGGGGCATCTATGCAAACCTAACAACCAAAGCACTTTACTTTGTAAAACATGACCGTTTTAAAGACGGAAGACTATTAAAATTTGGAAGAAAAAAAGACAGTCCGCCCAACTACGCATACACCTTTAAAAACAACTACATTTTCGAATTGAGCACCCTTGACCCGCAAATTCAATACCTGCGTTTGGGCAGCTTTGCAAGTTCAGACAAAGCCATCCTGGAATCATCCCTGTTTTATAACCGCATACAGGATTCATTACACGCAAAAGATCTGGTGGTCGACCTTAGAAATAATCCGGGCGGCGGATTCAAAGCATCCGAAAAATTCCTTTCCCTGCTAAAAAAACAGGCAAAAAAAAGTAAGATCTATGTCATGATCAACAGCAGTACAGCCAGCAACGCAGAGCAATTCTTAATCCGGTTAAAAAAAGCAGCATCGATCGTTATCATGGGAGAAACCACACACGGCACCGTAACCTATGGCAATAATTATGGCCGCTCAGAAATCCTGCCCAGCGGCAAATACACGCTTTATCCGTCAGACATGAAAGATAGCGGAAATTACCTCCCCTATGAAGAAATCGGCATCCAGCCTGATGTGCAGCTAGACTACCAAAAAGACTGGCTCAAACAAGTGAAGGATTATATACACGCGAAGCCTTAAATTCAGGATTTGATTCTCCCTAACCAATGCTCCCCAAAGTTAGACTGTTAGAAGCACTTCAATTATCCAAAGATGCTCCTGGCTTTTTTAATGGTTTTCTCCAGGTCAATACCTTTACCCAGCACACCCTTAAATAAATCACCTTCTGTTTTCAACCGGTCCAATGCATTAAAGATCGTAAAATCCTTCATCGCCAGTCCAGGCTTAACTTCATCCCAATGCAGCGGCATAGAAACCGTAGCGCCGGGCTTAGGCCTTAGTGAATAAGGGCCAGCAATGGTAGCGCCCGGCCTGTTTTGTAAAAAATCAAGATACATCTTGCCCTTACGGTTCGCAATCATCCGTTCCAGGCTGGTAAACTTAGGGATTTGCTTATGCACAATATCAACAACAATACGTGCAAAAAGCTGGCTTTGATCGTATGAATATTTTGCGGCCATAGGGATATAAATATGCATCCCCGTAGAGCCCGACGTCTTGCAGTAAGAAGGAACATCGATCTCATCCAGAATCTTTTTAACAACCAGTGCAGCCTCAACCACCTGGTCGAACGTGTTTTTATCCGGATCCAAATCAATGACACAATAATCCGGATTATCCGGCGACTGTATCCTGCTAAACCAGGGGTTCATCTCAATACAGCCTAAAGAAGCCATCCACAATAGTGTGGCCTGGTCATCTCCAACCAGGTATTCTTTTTCCTCCCCATCACCGGTAGAATACGGAAATGTTTTTGCCCATTCGGGTGCAGAGTCCTTTACATTTTTCTGGTAAAAACCTTTCCCATGGATCCCTCCCGGAAACCGGTTTAAAGACATCGGCCGATCTTTCAGATACGGCAATATATAATCCGACACCTGGTAGTAATAATTAAACAGATCGCGCTTGCTTACGCCATCCTCCGGCCAGTATAATTTACTTAAATGCGTAAACTTCAACTCATGACCGCCAACTTTCCTAACCTGCGTTTCATCCTTTGGGTTGAGCAGCGTTTTAGGTTCCTTACCCTTTGGGGGCTTAACCACATCCGCATGCTGATCCGCTTGTTCCTCTTTAACCTTTTCTTCAATATCTTCAATTACAGTATCAGTAGCAGCCGCCGTCTCCCGGGTTACATCCCTTGCATTCTTATCGATGCGCATGCCCTGAAAAGAAGGGTGCCGAAAGACACCATCAGCTGTTACTTCGGTAAACGCAACTTCACAAACCAGCTTAGGCTTTAACCAGGTGGCCTTGGCTTTAGGTGGATTTGGCCTGAACCTGGATGGTTTGTTCACATCAGGGATCTCATCAAAAGGACTTTCATCGGTAATGATCGGCTTAAACTGCGTCATCATTTCCTTTTGCACTTTATCAGAGAACCCGGTCCCCACTTTACCCACATACTGCAACCCGCCATCTTCATAAACACCCAGTAAGAGCGAACTGAATTGCTTAGACGTATCCGCGTTCTTTGTGTATCCGGCAATGATCACTTCCTGGCGCTTATGCACCTTAACTTTAACCCATTCCTTAGATCTATAATTGGCCGCATAAACACTGTCTTTTCTTTTGGCAATAATCCCCTCCAGGCCAATCTTTTCCGCAGCATTAAAGAAATCAATGCCGCTGGTATCAAAAACCTTACTCAGACGAATGCTGTCGTCATCAACAGGTAAAACCTGTTCTAAAATCGCCTGCCTGTCCGTAATCGGTAACCCCATCAGGTTCTTCCCTTCATACCAAAGCAGGTCAAACACATAAAAAACAAGTGCTCCATCGGCTTCGCTTCTCCAGTTTTGAAGATCGCCAAAATTAGAGATCCCCTTATCGTTCAGCACCAGTATCTCCCCGTCAAGGACAGCATTCATCTTCCATTCCTTTATCTTTTCATAGATCGGATAGAACTTATCATTAAAAGATTTATTGTTCCTGGACAGCAGTTCAGCCTCACCCTTATTTAAAAACGCAAGGGCGCGATAACCATCCCATTTTACTTCAAACTGCCAATCGGAATCGTCAAAAGGTGCATCAACCAGCGTAGCCAGCATGGGCTTCATCCCTGAAGGGATTTTGGATTTAGGTGCTTTTTTTAATAAAGATTCAACAGATGCAGCCTCATTTTTAATGGTATTTTTTGTCTTTGTTCCGGCTGTTTTAGTCGCAGTTGTTTTAGCGCCGGGCTTTACAGATTTAGATGTCTTTTTAGTACCGGATGCCGCAGCCTCTGTTTTTGCACCCTTAGTTTTGGGTTTACCGCCATGCTCAGCATCGGCATCCTCCCGTAAATGATCCGTTTGCGTACTGTGCCAAACCTGATCGGTCGTTTTTTCAACCTGTGCAATGGTCTGATCAGACAGTATAGATTTGTCCAATTTGGTAATATCTTTTACAGATGCATAATCATCCTTATGTTTGATCAGCAGCCAGCTGTTCTCGGCCATACCATGGGTTTTTACCAAAGCAAACTCCCCATTGAGCTTTTTCCCATGCAGCTTAATCTTTAAAGAACCGCTTTTCAACTGTTTCAATAAATGCTTCTCCTGAGCCTTCTTGCCTTTAATTTCCTCAATCGGTTCATAAGTGCCGGCATCCCAAACAATCACTGTACCGCCGCCATATTCACCTTTCGGGATAATGCCTTCAAAGTTGCGGTAATCGTACGGATGATCTTCTACCATCATAGCCAGCCGTTTAGTCTTCGGATCCGTAGAAGGCCCTTTAGGTACAGCCCAGCTTTTTAAAACGCCCTCCATCTCCAGCCTGAAATCATAATGTAAGCGGGAAGCATCATGTTTTTGGATTACAAACATGAGTTTATCCTTGTCCTTACTTTTTCCAGATTTGGGTTCAGCGGTCTTGTTAAAATCCCGCTTGGCGTTATATTTCTCCAGGCTCATAATTTCAGGTATTTAATTTGTTCAGGTACTTTTTTACCGCATCCGCAGATGTACCGGCAGACTCCACTGCAGCCCTTAATCTCTCAGGTGAAACCTCAAATTTCTTTGCCCAGTATTCCACTTCATAATACTCCGTTACATCCACCATAGTATGCTCCGGACTTCCCAATCTTTCCTTCTTATACATCATATCATTTTATATAGGTTATTTCCCTCAACAATTACGGGCACCAATGGTTTTAAAATTATAAGTACCGCATAACCTGAAATTGCAAGCCGTATAGCCCCGGACCCCTTGAAGGTTAACGAAAAATATGCACAGAAACTTAAACCTGGTAAAACGTATAAAAACCCAGAACCACTTATCATTAAAATTGTTATAACTACATAACGATTAAATGAACCCTATGAAAACATTAAAAATTTACTTCATCACCATCGCAATTAGTGCTTCGCTATGTGCATGTCAAAACACCAGCAACCCAAGTTCAGAAATGAAAGATTCTTCGGCAGTGAGTACAACAGGAGACAACGCTTCCGCGGATAGTGCAGTTGGAGCCAACACAGCTGGAAATGGCAGCACAAACACGGTGACAGGCGTTAAAGAACAAAATGCTGGTTCCGACCTTAAAAACGAAACGAATGAATCAAATATTGACGACGATGGAGCAGCCTTTATTAAAGAAGCCGGACTCGGAGGAATGATGGAAGTGGAACTCGGTAAACTCGCCCAATCAAAAGCCTCCAGTTCAAAAGTTAAAGAATTCGCAGCTAAAATGGTTACCGATCATACCAGGGCAAACAATGAATTAAAGGCAATTGCAGAAAAACAGGCCATCCTGGTTCCAACAGAATACCCTGCAGACCAAAAAGCCCATATTACCGCCATGAAAACATTAAAGGGTGCAGAATTTGATAAACATTATATGGACATGATGGTAAATGACCATGTTAAAACATTAGCGCTTTTTAAATCGGCAATGACTTTAAGAGATGATAAAGTAAAAGACTTTGCAGCTAAAACGTTGCCCATACTTGAAGGGCACCATAAGCTGGCCGTACAAATTAAGTCAGGAATGAAATAAGATCAACCTCTATATTATTTAGCTATGAACAACCTGATCAACCATTTACCAGAAAAAATTACCGGCAAAAAGATCTTGATTTCCGGCGGCACCTCGAACGATGGCCAGTCGACAGCTTTGATGCTTGCCGCATTGGGTGCGAAAATCCTTATTATCGGCCAAAATCAGGATATCCTGAATGAGACCATGCAGAAGCTGAGAACACTCAACCGGGAATCCAATTGCTATGGCATGGTCGGAAATCCAGCAAATCCGGAAGATCTTAAAACCATATTTACGGTGATAGACCGCCATTTCAGGGGACTAGATATTCTCATCAATAATGACATGTTATCTTATCAAAACCTGGGGATAGACGATCCTAAAACCTGGGAAGATGCCCTGCGCGTAAATTTAAACGGACAGATTAACTGTACACGGGAAGCAATTAAAAGAATGCGTAAAAAAGAGTATGGACAGATCATCAACATCAACTCCATCACCTCAGATCTGCGTAAAAAATACAATACACTTTATGAAGCCGCGCAATCCGGAATCCGGAAATTTAATGAACGCATCTTAAAAGAAGTAAAGGGATCAGGAATCGAGTTTTGCGGTATCAATGCTCAGCAATTTCATTAAGCTGTCAGGAAGTATCCATCAACGGCATTATAATTGAACAATAATATAAAATGAAAAGGCTCCCCATTACTTGTGCCCAAAACGGCATCCTTAGAACAATCAGCTGTCTTATTTTTTTGATCATTTTAAATGCACCAGCATTTTCTCAAAACGGCACCTATGAGAAAAAAGGGCCAGCAGGTTCTTATTGCGTCATCTCGGTTGAAAACAATAATAACCACATAAAGGCCGCCGTATTCGCCTGGTGGAATACGCACAATGGTCAAATGGGCTTCTATGAAGGAACCGGAACAATGAAAAACAACAGTTGTGTTTTGCAGAGCGCAGACAGCGACCCGGAATGTAAAGTGACACTGAACGTTGTACAAGGCAAGCTTAAGGCATCCTTTGAGCATTGCATGACCGATCACCTGACTGACGATTTTAACGGCGTTTATACCAAGATTACGGATGCCGTAGCTGGCGACTATATCGTAACCGTTCCAAAGGCCTACTTTTACAAAACGCCCGGCGCCGGCTCCGTACTAAAAACCTATGTGCTCAAAGGGGACAAGGTCACACTGGATATGGATAGAATTGCAGCAAGTAAGCAAACCTGGTTATATGTGTACTATACCAATAAGGCGGGTAAAGAAACAGCCGGATACATTTCCATGTCAGCATTAAAAAGAATAAAATAATCTGTTTCCAGGTTTCTTACCTCCCATACCTGATCACCATCTCCTTCAACACCGCAGCATATTTTGCACCCAGCTCCGCTGGCTTTAATCTCCATGTCCAGTTAGACTTTACCGTAGCCGGTGTATTCATCCTGGAGCTTAATCCTTTACCAAGCACATCCTGCAATGGGATCATTGCTGTTTTAGCAATGGAAGAATAAGCAAGACGAATCATCGTAAGATCAATATTTCCTTTAGAAATGGGATGCCCGGTATATTGTTCAATCCTGGCCTTAGTATCACGGTCAGCTTCCTGTTTATACCAGCCAAGCGTCGTATTGTTGTCGTGCGTACCCGTATAAACAAAACAATTGTCGTTCAGAAAATTATGGGGCGCATGGATAGAGTCAGCCAGGTCATCTGCAAAAGCGAACTGGAGTACTTTCATCCCCGGAAGGTTAAACTGATCTCTCAGTGCATAAACATCATCACTAATCTCACCAAGATCTTCCGCCAATAAGGGTAAATGACCAAAATGAGCTTCCATCACTTCGAAAAATGGAACCCCAGGTCCTTTTTTCCAGCTTCCTTCCTTAGCAGAAGCGGCAGATGCCGGAACCTCCCAATATTCAGAAAAAGCACGGAAATGATCCAGCCTGATCTGGTCGTACATCTCCAGGTTACTGGCCATTCTTAAGATCCACCAGTTGTATCCCTTCTTGCTCATGGCATTCCAATTGTAAACCGGCATCCCCCAAAGCTGCCCCTCAGCATTAAAATAGTCCGGCGGCACACCAGCAACACCCTTAATCTGTCCCGCTGCATCAATGCTGAAAAGCTCCCGGTTTGCCCAAACATCTGCAGAATCCAGCGCGGCATAAAAGGGAAGATCACCAATCATCTGTATGTTTAACGCATTAGCCATTTTCTTCAATTTGGCCCATTGCTTAAAGAATACAAACTGCTGCCATTTGATCTCCGTTAACAGATCTTGCTTACGCAATTCGAAATCACTGATCACCGTTTTATCTCTAAGCCTTGCAGGCATCGGCCATTCATACCATGGCTTTCCGTTATACTCCCTTTTAAACGCAGAAAATAACGCGTAGTCATCCAGCCAATACCTTTCCCGCTCACAAAAACTGACAAAATCAGGATCAGGCTTTAATGCCGTAAAATTACCGCAATAGCGAATATACGCATACTTTAAAGCCAGTAACTTTACCTTTTCAACAGCCGCATAATCAACCTTTTTACGGCCCTTCAAAACCAGCTTCTTCAGTTCAGCGTCCGTCAGCAGCCCCTCCTGGCAAAGTAATTCCGGACTGATCATTAAGATATTTCCAGCCATTACAGAACTGGAGCTATATGGGGAATAAGACTGGTCAATACCAACCGGGTTCATCGGTAAAACCTGCCAGTATTTTTGCCGGGCAGACACCAGAAATTGGAGAAACTCATGCGCAGAATTCCCCAGATCACCAATTCCATAGTCAGAAGGTAAGGAAGAAATGTGCATCAGAATGCCCGCACCTCTTTTATGTTCCTGTTCCTGAAAATGAAAGATCCCAATTGGCAGCCCGGTCATTAAATCAGACAGCATCAGTTCATCTTTCACTTCAGTCTTAGTTTCTCTCAGCACATCTTTAAATGAAGAAGGGATACCCTCAGGCAAAACAATCCGTGTATCCTGCCAGTCTGAATGATTGATCTTTTGCGGATCGGCACCCGTCAGCTCAACTGCATTCAAAGGAAGTACAAACAACAGCCATTCCCCTTTATGCCTGCGGACAAAAGCAATCACCGAATCAGAGAATTTTCCCTTAACCTTTAACGGCAGATAGAGCCCATCAGAAAAAAGCAATGGATATTGTTTCCGAATGCCGAGCACTAGCTGGATAAAGAATAACTTCACCGCACCATTCCCGGCCTGCTCCCAAAGCAGATCCGGGCTATATTCCCCTTTTCGTATTCCAGTCAGGAATTTCTCCCTCAGCGCATAATTAACCGGCCTCCTGTTATCAGGGTCAACCATGCTCAGATCCCAGAATTCAGCACCCTGATAGGTATCCGGCACACCCGGACAGCCAAATTTAAGCACCACAGAAGAAAGCGAATAGATCTTTCCAAACTGGCTTACCTTTTTATGAAAGGTAACAAATCGGCTCCAAAACTCACGTTCCGGGTTAAGCATGGCGGTAACAAAGTCCCTGGCAGAATCTTCGTAGTCCACTTCTGGTTCATCCCAGTTGGAATTCCGTTTAGATTCCCGCAATGCTTTCTCAATATAGGCTAAAAACCGTTCGGGATACGCCCCGGTGTCCGGCCCCTCATCCGGATACGTTGCAATCAGGTTTTGATAGATCAGATATTCATCATTGGTATCCGGGGTATCACCAGATTTAAGATCGGCATTCAGTTCCTTCCAAAGCTTTACTTCATCCAGCCATTCCTTTTTCAAATCGGTCAGCACATGCAGTCTGGCCCGGGCATCTTCCCCCCTTTTGGTATCGTGTGTACTCGTCGCATTCATCGCAAGCGGCCAGTGATCCTTTCTACTGATCATGGCCTGATGAAAATCATCAACCGTAATTCCAAAAACATCCGGAGAATCGCCCACTTCATTACTGCCAATAAAACGATTATAGGTATACATCAAAGTATCCTCAACCCCTTTAGCCATTAACGGACCGGTAAACTGCATCAGCCGCTGATAAAATTGCAAAACCCGTTGCCCGTAATCAGTTTCTCCAGTGGTATTGCCAAATAAGATCCGCTTAAGAATAGCCAGGGCATCCCGATATTCAGCAGCCTTTTCCAGATCTGAGAAAATAGGTTCCAGTGCCTGTACCTCAGATGTCGGCAGCGGGTATTGATTACCATAGAACCGGTACACCGGGCACCGCACTAAAATTTCAGCAATCAGCTTTTTGAAGATCAGCGGATCATTCAATGTCTTTTCTTTCGAATTAACCAGCTTTAAAGACCTAAACAGATCAAAAAGATTATCCAGCTCACCAGACATGTGATTGGCTAAGAAGGATTTCTTTTTAGTCCGGATCTCGGTCTGCACAGAAAGTGTATAATCACTTAAATTCTTATAAAATTCATCAAATTTCTTTTCCGACTTTTCATTGGTAAAAAGCTGGTTCAGCAGACCCAGGTAGTCATAACCAGTAGTTCCCTGAACCGGCCACCCCACAGGCAGCTCTTCACCGGGTTCCAGGATCTTTTCAATGACGATGTAACAATCCGGTCCGCAAAGTTCGCGCAATTGCTGCAAATACGCCTCAGGGTCATACAGCCCATCTGCATGATCAATCCGCAATCCCTGAAAAATACCTTCGTCCAGCAATTCTTTGGTAAAACGATGGTAGGAATTAAAAACATCCTCAAACTGCATATTTAAGCAGATCAGGCTATTCACGGTAAAGAACCGGCGATAGTTAATCCGTTCATTGCTTTCCTTATAGCTGCAAAGCCGGTAAAATTGTTGTCCAGCAATCGACTTTATTGGCTTATCCAGATCAGTACCCACTTTTAACGGCCAGCAGCTGTCAAAATAAGCCAAAAACCATTCCTCCCCCTTCTGAGTAAGCTTCAGATCTCCTGATTCAATAACCTCATCAAGACTGGAACCTAAAAACGGAACCATCAGCGGTTCAACGGCCAGATCTTTAGAAATGATGTCAAAATAATTCCGGTAAGGAGAATCCTCCCCATTTTTCAAAACATCCATTAACCATTTGTTGTGCGGATGGAAGCCCATATGATTGGGTACAATATCCTGGATCCATTGCATACCCAATGATTTCAGTCGTTCAGAAATTCTTTTAAGTTCATCTAAAGATCCGATTTCAGGATTAATGCGTTCCGGATTTACCCCGTCATAACCATGGGTACTTCCAGGCACCGCATCAAAAATGGGCGAAGCATAAATGGTCTGAATTCCCAAATGATTCAGATAGGGAATAATTTTATTAAAATCAGCAAAAGTAAAATCGCTGTTAAACTGAATACGATAAGTGGAGATCGGATCAAACATAAGATGCGGAATAAGCAATAAAGGATTCGGGTTGGAGGAGAAGTTTTTCAGTTTTGTCTTGCATTTCCGGAATAACGTCTGCATTATCCGAACAGGAAATGGAGCGATCCGGGTCAGCAATAACTGCAGCTGTACCAGTACCAAGCCATTCCGGTGCAGCAGAATCTATTAATTTTAGATGGATTTTTAGATGCGGCGGAATAACCAAAGATTGCGGCTGTTTCGAAAAATTCATTCCGCAGAGCACCAGGTCCAGATCACCAGATGTTCCCCGTTCAAGCAGTAAAGCATGCTGCTTAGCAAGAAGATGAACATGAGTTCCCTCCCGGTCACCATTGCCAAGCACCGTATTTTTACGAAGGGCAATCAGCTTTTTATAAAATTGAAATAAAATACGATGATCCGGTTCAGATAGCCGTGACCAGTTTAATTTAGAAGCCAAAAATGTCGATTCATCCTGTGGATCTGGCGCTTCACCGGCACCATGCATTTCTGTAAACTCAGCCTTTCTTCCCTTTCTAACCAGTTCAACCAGTTCAAGATCGGTATGGCTTACAAAATACAGGAAAGGATTGGTTTCTCCCCACTCCTCACCCATAAACAGCATGGGTAAAAAAGGAGCACTGAGCACCGCAGCAGCCATAAGTTTCTGCATTTCAAAGCTAAACAAAGTACTGCTGCGTTCACCAAGCATCCGGTTTCCAACCTGGTCATGATTTTGAGAAAATACAATAAACTGCTGACCCGGATGACCGGCCGCAGTTTTTCCAAACGTTTTTTTCCGTTCAGCAGAATACGTTCCCGTGTATACATACGCATCACAGTAAGATTTTGCCAGGTGGTCAATACCCGAAAAATCAGCATAATAACCTTTAGCCGGTTCACCGGCCGTAACCCGCAGGGCATGATGAAACTCGTCTACCCATTGCGCATCCATACCCAAACCATGGTCTGCCACAGGCGATATATATTTAGGATCATTCAGATCAGACTCCGCAATCAGGTAATGTTTGCGGCCGGTATGTTCCATTAGTTCATCCGTCTTTTCCCGGATAAGCTGAAGCAGGTGCACTGCAGAAAAATCCTTTATGGCATGTACCGCATCCAAACGCAGGGCATCAATGTGAAAATCCCTGAACCACATCAGCACATTTTCGACCATAAAATCCCGAACACCATCGCAATTCTGGTCGTCATAATTTATCGCATTGCCCCAGGGGGTATGGTATTTATCCGTAAAATATGGTCCAAATTCAGACAAGTAATTTCCTTCCGGACCCAAATGGTTATACACCACATCAAGTATTACAGCCAAACCCTTTTCGTGACAGACGTTCACCAAATGTTGCAAGCCTTCAGGCCCGCCGTAACTTTGCTGCACAGCAAAAAGGAATACACCATCATACCCCCAGTTTCTACTACCTGGAAATGACGCTATAGGCATCAACTCAATTGCGGTGACACCAAGTTCCACCAAATGATCCAGACGCGCTTCAATCCCCTTAAAATCGCCCGAAGCAGAAAATGTTCCGGTATGCAGTTCATAAAGAATATAATGCTCTAACGGAATGTTCTTCCAGGATTCATCAGTCCAGGAGAAATTTAAAGAGATCGCTTCTGAGGCTTCATGAACACCCTCCCGCTGTGCCAGCGAAGCAGGATCCGGCAGTTCTTTTCCATCAATAACAAACACATACCTGTCACCGATTTTAATTTCAGCGCTTACCAGGTTCCAATATCCTCTTTCACCGGAATTTAGTTCAAGAATAAGCCCTGTATGTATTACTTTTACTGCAACAGAATCTGCATTTGGGGCCCAAACACAAATCACAGCGTTGTTTTGGGCATCAAAATTCAGCCCTATATTTCTTTTCAGTAGATTCATGATCAATGCCCGTTTAAATTGGTCAGCACAATAACAGACCGGCCATCAGCCACCAGCTTTTGTCCGGGCAGGATCTTTGTGTGCTTCGTATCAAAATCCGGATCGGCAGTGTCCAGTACCTTAGACCATTCTTTACCATATCGTTCATCTGGCAGACTAAACATTACCGCATCATGATGGGCATTAAAAATGAGGTAAAAATTATCATCAACAATTTTCTCACCCTTGCTGTTCCTGCTTTTAATTCCATCTCCATTTAAAAAAACAGCCAGAGAGCGTGCGTAATCCTCATTCCAATTGTGTTCCTGCATCTCAGTACCTTCCGGAAGAAACCAGGCTACATCTTCCACACCAGACCCATGGATCAGTTCACCATGAAACCAGGTACGCTTGCAAAAAACAGGATGCGCTTTTCTAAGCCGGATAACCTCCCTGGTAAACTCCAGAAGATCCCTATCGGCCTCCTGCCAGTTAATCCATGAGATCTCATTATCCTGGCAATAGGCATTATTATTTCCACGCTGAGTTCTGCCCAGTTCATCACCCGCAACCAGCATAGGTACACCCTGGGATAATAACAAGGTGGTCAGCAGATTACGTACCTGCCTTTTACGGATGGTATTGATACGGATATCATCAGTCTCCCCTTCAATACCATAGTTACAGGACCGGTTATGGTCTTCACCATCTTTGTTATCCTCACCATTGGCTTCATTGTGCTTATCGTTGTAAGTCACTAAGTCCCGCAAAGTAAAACCATCATGGGCCGTAATAAAATTAATGCTTGCAGTAGGTCTGCGGTTATCATCTTTATACAAATCCGGGCTTCCGCTAAACCGCAGTGCAAATTCACGGAGCATGCTGTCTTCAGCCCTCCAGTAATCACGGATACAGTCGCGGTATTTACCATTCCATTCGGTCCATCCCGGCGGAAAGTTCCCAACCTGGTAACCGCCCTTGCCAATATCCCAGGGTTCGGCAATCAGCTTAACCTGAGAGATCACAGGATCCTGATGAATGATACTGAAAAATGCCCCTAGCATATTTACTTCATCCAAACCCCTGGCCAGGGTAGAGGCAAGATCAAAACGAAAACCGTCTACATGCATGTCCAGGATCCAGTATCTCAAACTATCCATCATCAGTCTAAGTACACTTGGAAAATTGGCATTTAGCGTGTTTCCAGTACCCGTATAATCCATATAGTAGCGTTTATCCTCGGTAAGCCGGTAATATTCCACATTATCTATTCCCTTAAAAGAAAGGGTCGGACCTTGATGGTTACCTTCCGCAGTATGGTTATAAACCACGTCCAGGATCACTTCAATGCCGGCCTTATGCAGGGCCTTAACCATATCTTTAAATTCCCTGACTTGTTCACCATTATTTCCGCTCGAAGAATATTTAGTGTCCGGCGCAAAAAAACCAATCGTATTGTAACCCCAGTAATTGGTAAGACCCTGTTCTACCAGGTGCCGGTCGTTAATAAACTGGTGGACAGGCATCAGCTCGATGGCCGTAATGCCCAAAGATTTTAAATGATCAATAATTACAGGATGGCCAATCGCAGCATAAGTACCGCGGATCTGCTCCGGAATATCAGGATGCTGTATCGTTAAACCACGTACATGGGCTTCGTAAATTACACTTTGCAGGTAGCTGAGACCGGATGATTTCACACCTTCCCAATCATAGCTTTCATCAATCACAACGCTTTTGGGAATATAAGGAGCACTGTCAGATTCACTTATGACCAGGTCATCCTTGCCAACCTCATAACCAAAAAGGGAATCGTGCCAGTCAACGGCTCCGGAAATCGCTTTTGCGTACGGGTCAATCAGTAATTTATTGGGGTTATACCGCTCCCCATGCTTGGGGTTATAAGGGCCGTGTACGCGGTAGCCATAGCATTGTCCGGGTTGAATATCCGGAACATATACATGCCATACTTCACTGGTCCGCTCAAGTAATTTAATCCTGGCAATTTCCTCATTACAATTGGACTTAAACAAGCAGAGTTCAACGTCTGTAGCATGTCCGGCAAACAGTGCAAAGTTTACACCGCTGCCGTCCCATGTTGCTCCAAGCGGATACGGATTACCAGGATACACAATCATATCCGCCATATAGATCTAAATTATAATAACCGCAACAAGTAGTTCGGTCTTTGTACCTTTTCTTTAGGATCAGATTTACGTTTTTGCGTATGCGCGCCAGATCTTCTGTTACTGTTCTCCGCATTTTCAGTTTTTGGATCCATTGGTCCATTAACCTTTTCGATGTTTTTTTCTATAGTTATCATAGCTAATTAATTAACCGCTATCGCTATAAATTGTTTGGACTATCTGCATTATTTGTTCTGAGCGAACTGATTTCATAAAGCGCTTCAGAGATCCCATCTCTTTGGCGGGTTAGCAGATCGATATGATCCGCGTGACTCGCATAATCTTTCAGGCATTTATCGTATTTCTCAATAGCCGCCATTTCACCCGTTTCAATAGCAGAAAGTATTGCTTCATCTTCCTTACTGCTTAAGGCCTGCTTAATGTCAATCCAGGTACGGTGCAATACACCAAGAATCCCGCCTTCTTCATTGTCAGATGTACCACCATGCTCATTAATATGCGCTTTCAATTCCATTGCATAACCGGCACGCTGTGCAGAATATTTAAGGAACAGCCCTTTCAGTTCAATTTTTTCAGTCGCCTCAGCGGCAGATTCATATCCTTCTTTTCCATCGTTAAGAATCGAAACAAGGCCTTTTAAATCATCAATAATTTCAGCATTACTTTCCATAGGTATAGGTTTTTACCATATAACCAACGCAGATTTAAAAGGTTCTGGAAATCGAAAAATTAAATACTCCATTTACAGGCTCACCTATCCATTAGCCCTTAAGAGCTTCGGAAAACGTCTGAAAGCATGAGCGCATTGGAGAACGTTGGAGAACGTTGGAGAACGCTGAGACCGTCGAGAAAATGTTAGCACTCGAGCGCCACGAAATATGGAGATTATGAACATAAGACACGAATTCTTTTCTGAAAACTTGGTATTATCAGCAAATAGCATTAAGGTCGCTTATATAAATAAGATATGGCTAAAAAGCATCAGGAATACCAGTTTATAGATCCGTTCTCAGATTTTGCATTCAAAAGGCTTTTTGGCTCCGAGAATAGCAAGCCGATCCTGAAATCCTTTTTAAATGAATTATTTTCGGGCAAGCGGATTATTCAGGAAATTGAATATGATCAAAATGAATATCCCGGAGAGATCAGGGAAGAAGGCGGAATCATACTTGATGTCGTTTGTACGGACGACAAGGGTTCTAAGTTCCTCATAGAGATACAACGGGCACGGGCAGAAAACTTCAAAGACAGAACCATCTTATACGCGTCGCGAATGATTAGTGAGCAATGTCCAAAAGGCGACCGGAAGGTTTGGAACTACAAGCTCAAAGAAGTTTACCTCATAGCGCTGCTTGAAAACTTCACGATCTCGCACCATCAAAATCTTGATTATTTACACAATATTAACCTGATTAACAGGAAGACAGGAGAAATTTTTTATGAAAAACTTAGCTATACTTACATTGAATTGAGTAAATTTGTGAAGACAGCAGACGAATTGACAACGGGGCTTGACAAATGGCTTTATGCGTTAAAAAATCTAACCACATTTCAGGAACGCCCAAAAATACTGGATTCAGCAGAATTTGAACATCTGTTCAATCTTGCACAGTATACAAATTTATCAAAGGAGGAAAGGAATATGTACAGACACAGACAAGAAGGCTTATGGACACGTCAAAATTTGATGAGTTATGCCAGGAAAGAGGGAAAAACTGAAGGGAAACTTGAAGGGAAACTTGAAGGGAAACTTGAAGTTGTAAAAAAACTTAAAACCAAAAATTTCACTGTTCAGCAAATTTCAGAATTAACTGATCTTTCCATTGAAGAAATCGAAAAATTATAATTTCCAGTTTTCACATACATAGAAAGCTTCATAACATTTATCTAACATAAATCAAAGGAGGAAAGGAATATGTACAGACACAGACAAGAAGGTTTATGGACACATCAAAATTTGGTGAGTTATGCTAAGAAAGAGGGAAAAACCGAAGGGCTAATCAAAGGCGAATTGAAAGGATTGGTTAAAGGTGAATTGAAAGGACTAGCCAAGGGAAAAACTGAAGTTGCAAAAAAACTTAAAACCGAAAATTTCACTGCTCAGCAAATTTCAGAATTAACTGATCTTTCCATTGAAGAAATAGAAAAATTATAATTTCCAGTTTTCACATACATAGAAAGCTTCATAGCATTTATCTAACAAATCAAAGGAGGAAAGGAATATGTACAGACACAGACAAGAAGGCATATGGACACATCAAAATTTGCTGAGTTATGCCAGGAAAGAGGGAAAAACTGAAGGAAAACTTGAAGGGAAACTTGAAGTTGTAAAAAAACTTAAAACCAAAAATTTCACTGCTCAGCAAATTTCAGAATTAACTGATCTTTCCATTGAAGAAATCGAAAAATTATAACGACAAAAACAACTGGTAATACGATTCCACCATTTTTTCCCAACTGTAATTCTCGACAGTATATTTTGAGAAATCGTTACTGTATTTCTTGTACTCGCCCGGATTTTCAATCAGGTGATTTAATTTTTTCCCCCAAACATCAGGACGCTCTGAAGCCACCAAAAAACCATTTTTCTGATGCTGGATCGCATCCGGAATCCCATCAATGTCGGATGCAAAAACAACTGCTCCCAATACCGCAGCCTCCAAACATACCAACCCAAATCCCTCCATATCCCCATCCACTTTAATATTGGGCATTAGAAAAACATCTGAAGCAGCCAATATTTCCTGTACCTCATCCAAAGGTAAACGGCCCAGATGTTTAATGGAATCCTTATATTTTGGATCTTTTAGCAATTTCCTGATTGTGCCCTGATCAGATGGATAACCCAGGAACAGCATGATCTTATTTCTGATCCGCTTCGGTAAGGTAGAAAGCAGAGATTCAGTAACAGACTGCTTATGATCAAAAGGACCAATGATCAGCACTAAAAAATTCCCTTCTAAAAAAGGAAGTACCTGGCTGATAAACCAGGAGATCCCCTTACGGATCACCGGCCTTCCCATCATGACCAAGATCCGTTTTCCGCCCGCATCCATATTTTCCCTTTTTAAAATGGGCTTCTGCATATGGGTATCCACACCATTTTTTATGACCTCAACCCTTTCTCTTCGGATCCCAAGATCAATTATTTTCTCTGCAGTAGCCTGACTTACAGCAATCAGCTTGTTAAAGCGGCTAAACCTGGGCAAAATATATCGGTGGTAGATCTTACTCGGAAATACCACATCCAGGCCATGAAGGGTTACCGTTCGTTTCAAGCCAGGATAGCCTTTATGCCATAGGCAAAATGCGGCAAGCAGCCCATCATTGAAATGGATAATCTCAATTCCGGGGTTCTCCCTGCACAGGTTAACAATTCGTTTTTGAAGTGAGCCAAAGAAACGCAACACGCTGCCCTGGCCATCATAGACGATCAGATGGACTTTACAGTACTTAGCCATCCCCATGATCAGCTCATAGCTTTGCTTTTCCATCCCGCCGGTTGCTGGCGGAAATTTATGGCTCACAAATAAAACTTCCATTTGATTTTAATTTAAACTGCCTTCTTTTATAGATCAGCAGATAGAACAGACCCCCAGTCAGGATCCAGAATAACAACCTCGCCCGGCGCAGAATAGAAACGGATAACCACAGAGAGGCACTGCCAACACCAATCAGGCCAAGAACCATTTTATTTCCAACCTCCTCTATCCCCAATTGTCCGGGTATAAAGGCACCTGCAGATTTGATCACAATCACCCCCATATCCATGATCAAACCTTCCATTACAGAAATGTGGTATCCCAAAAAATAGAGAATGATGCAGAACTCCATAGACCCAACGACCCAATGCATGGAGAAAAATAAAAAAGCACCTAAAAAGGCTTTCGGTTTACGCCGGTAAAAGTCAATAAAGCTGTTGTAGTAATTCCTGACTGCAGCAGTTAAAAGATTCATCTTTCCTATAACATGGGACTCAGAACTTTTAAAAGAGCAGATCCGCAGAATACCATAGAAAGCCAATGCCGCAGCACCTGCAAAAACCAACAGGTATAAAACATAATGTATTGGAATACCAGTCTTATTTACATCACTAAAAAACAACCAAACGAATGCGGTTAATAATAAAAAAACCTGTGTTATGATCATCATAATCCTGGAAATTACAACCGAGTTGATCACTGTCTCCTGCTGATCGATGTAGGGTTTTAGTAAGAATACCTTAAGGAGGTCGCCGCCAATGATACTGGCTGGATTGAAGATGCTCACAGTTTCACAAACCGTACGGATCATAAAAAGCTGCCCAATAGAAACCTTACGCCGGTCATCACCCATGCAGTACTGCCAGCCAATCGTACCCAGCCAATAGGCCAGGGAGGTAATCCCTACGATCCATAAAAAACCAAAGCCAACACCGGTTAAGGTAGATGCAGTTTCGCTAAAATTTGTTGCCCTTATAAAAAAGAAAAGTGAAACCAGGATCAGACCGGCAAAACCGATCTTTATAATTTTAATATAGGGCAGGCTGCTCATTAAATTACATTAATGTGCTCAATGTTCTTCTCAACGCGCTCAAAGTTCTCAGTGTTCTCAACGTTCTCAACGTTCTCAAGGGCATTTTTGTGAAGATCATGAATGGTATGCAGTCCGGTTAATCCGGTCAGATCTTTGAAATAAGTATCAGCCAGCGCAGTCCAGTCGTAAGACCGGCAGAATTGCAGGCCATTTGCAGAAAGTTCAGCGCGAAGGTGCGGATCGTTAATAACAAGTTTGATCTTATCCAGAAACACATAAGCGCTATCTAACGTGCTCACGCTGCATTTAAAACCATTGATGCCATTCGTAATAAAATCCTTGCTGCCACCAGCATCTGCAATTACACAAGGCGTACCAGACGCCATGGCCTCCAATACCACATTCCCAAAAGTTTCGGTATTAGAAGGAAAAACGAAAACAGAAGCAGACGCATACAGAACAGACAGATCGGAATGACTGAGATTACCGGTAAAGACCGCATTGGGCATTCGTTGCTGACAAGCTTTCCGGGCATCGCCATCACCAGCAATAATGAGGTTAAAAGGCAATTTCTGTTGCTCCATAAGCGCATAGATCCCAATCAGCAGTTCCAGGTTCTTTTCCCAAACCAAGCGGCTCGCAAAAAGAACAGAAGGCATCCGGTTCCCAGTCAGCCGCTCCATATAGTCCGTGTCTTTTTTCAATGGAGAAAAGAGACTGGTATTGATTCCACGCTTCCAGATCACAAGGCGGTTGCCGTCAATACCAGAAGCCATCAGCTCAGAAGCAATGCTGGTTGATGGAACATAAACCTTATCACATTCATTGTAAAACTTATTCTGAACTGCGGTGATGTTCTGCTTGATGGGCTTAATCAGGAAAGGAAGGTGCTTAAAATAATAGTCAATATAACTCACAAAATGAGTATGGTAAATGGTGATGACAGGAATGGAATGGAGCTTTGCATATTTCAGTCCGAAATGTCCCAGCATGGAAGGCGTCGCAATGTGGATTACATGCGGATTAAAGTCCTTCAGCTGACTGCTGATGTGTTTTTTAGAGAATCCGGGAAGCGCAATCTTGTATTTTTTATTGACTGGTGTAGAAACAGCTGGTACTTTCAGGCATTTAAAATCTCCAAGCTGATCCGGACCAGTTCCGCAGATGAACAAAAAATCAAATGAATTTGAACAGATGCGGTCAATCAGCTGGAACATGGTACGCGAAGCACCATCGAAATCCTCAATCAAAATTTCTGCAAAAAAGGCAACTCTAATCCGATCCATGATTTAATTTTTTTTAGCTATATAATTCGGTTGAATGCGCCATGCAAAAGATAAACTAACGGGACAATGGTCAGACAGGGGCTTCCCATGCACATCAGTAAACAGGCTCTTTTCTATTTTAAAATCCTTTGGCAATAATTCGATCTCGCTGCTGCTCCGAAAAAGCACCTTATCAATAGACTCACAAGTATCTGTAAGCTTCAGGATTGCATCATTGGGCAACCGGATCTCCGGCTTAGGAAACTTTCCGTTCCTATACAATAAGATCCAGGCATCCAGTAGCCCGTTATCTTTAAGCAAATGGTCTACATTATCATATGTATAGCTGTAATGCGCATTTAGATCTCCCATAATAATTACAGCCCTCCCGGCAGAATGGGTTTTCACATAATCCGAAAACTGCAGCATATTTTTACGGCGGGCGGCAGCAGCTTCAGGGTGATTGGCCGCATTTGCATGGATGTTGTAAAAATCAATAGAAGTTCCGGCAGTGATCTCGATCCTGCTGTAACTGAACCCTTTCAGGGTAAAACAATCTGCATCGGTACAATCCGTCCATGGAATTCTGCGAAATTCAGTAATTGGAAATCTGGATAGCGTATTTAAGCCATCACTATATGGGATCATCCCTTTGGCAGAAGTCCGGTAGGGATGGTTGTTCCCGGAATTATATAATTCATCATTGTAATTAAAATCCTCCTGAACATGGGCTACAGCATAGGCATTCAGCTTTCTTCCAATCGCCGCGATGCTTTCAGACCTTGGCGTTTCAGCACTGGAGATCAGTTCAGGCAAACCGGCAACGTTATAGCTGATGGCAGAAAATTCACCTTCATATACTGGTGTGGATCCTGCTGTTTTACTTGTAAAGGATGGATAAAAAACGACCTGGTGCCGGTGAAAATTTACCACACCAAAAGACAGGGAAACAAAGCAGGTGAGCAGTGATAAGGTAATTAACAAATACCACTTCTTTTTAGAGGTCCTTTTAAAGACAGCGATCATACAGGTAAAATTAGTATGACCCAAAAATACCCGCCACAAGTAAAATTAAATGTGCTTAAATATTAAGATTTCATTATTTATGGGAGGAGAATTGTCCATAAACTTACCCGTATTCTTAACCTTTTGGCTAGAATATTGTTAACAGAAGATTATCTTAAAACCGTATTTACAGATGGCGCATGCAAAATTTTAAAGAAATACAGAAGCTCCTTAATAACTCAAGCATCTACTATTTGATCTCAGTAGACATGGACAGCAGGTATTCATATCTCAATGAAAGGTACCACAAAGCGTTCGATGGGATTCACGGTAACCTGGTTGGTCAGCATTATGCAGTTACCATTCATCCGGACGATCTTAAGATTTGTATAGAAGCCGCTGAAAAGTGCTTTAAAAATCCAGCTGGGATCTATCCCGCAGTGCTGCGCAAGCATGATGGAAAAGGAGGGTATATCATCACAGAATGGGAATACAAAGGCATGTTCAATGCCGACGGCTCTCCCGCAGGCATCTTTTGCCTGGGCCATGACATCACAGAATTAAACGAAACCAAATTGACCTTATCCGACCTCGTTTATCAGCAGTCGCATGTCATCAGAAAGCCAATAGCCAACCTGGTCGGACTAACTGAACTTTTAGAAAATATGGAAATTGACCCATCCGTAAAAGAGGTAATTGCGAGGATCAGTGAAAGTGCAACAGAGCTGGATCAAATTATCCGGAATATGGCAGAGAAATAATGGTCTGCAGCATAATTCATACCCTATTTTGTACGGTCAATGTAAATCAGGGAGGCTACCGGCAGCGCAAAGCTACCTGCTGTTACCACACCGTTTTCAGCAATTAACCCACTGCTCTGCACGGTAATCGACCCTTCGTTAACAAGACTTGCGCGTGTAGCGCCTATCCATTCAGCCACCGAAGTTTCTGAAGATAGTACATATAGCTGTTTATTGCCTTCGTCTTTACTGCATGCCGATAAAAGCACAGCAGCAGACACCACAATAACAGCACTTAATTTTTTAATATATCGGATAATACCAATGATCATCTGAGGGTATAGATAAGGGTATGCGCTATAGGATGAAAGGCTAAAATACAAAACTCAATAATAAGGAATACCTGTAAAAAGAAAAACTACCCTTACGGGTAGTTTTCAAATTTAAAACCAATTGGAGATGTCGTTGTTTTAAAAGTTACAACACCATTACCAATCCCATTATGAAAAGCAAGCATACTTATATAGCCGCACTATTTGCGGTGAGCGCAATGATCCAAAGCTGTTCAACAGCAAGAAATACCGCAGGAACGCCAGGTTCAAATCTACCTCCGGGTCCCATTAGCCCAACACAGGTTGTTGGCCCACAGGGCACAGTAGGCACAGTCAGCGCAAGCAATGTATCTAACACGCCAATACCGGAACCCATCAAGATCGATACCTCTTTAAAGATCAATGGAGATGTATCTTTTGTTCAGCAAACCATTTTGAATAATTCAAGGGAAATATATCTTGCAGGCCTTGCTGCAAAAAATTCACAGGATTCTGATGTTAAGGCTTACGGGACAATGGTAGCAAAAGACCACAATGCCGCAAACACCGAATTACTCAAAATAGCAAAATCAAAAAACATCCTGATACCAGAACAAAATCAACCTGCTGCTGACGCGCTAAGCAACCTAACAGGAGCTGAATTTGACAAAGTATTCTTACAAACGATGGTTGATGAACACAAGAAAGCCGTTAACCTGCTTGAAATGGGTGCGAAATCGGCCGATCCAGAATTAAAAGCCTATGCAAAAATGTACCTGCCTACTGTTAAAGAGCATATTAAACAGATCAAATCTTTGAAAAAGTAGTCGAATAATTGAATATTGATGGCTAAGGAAATTAAAGCAGTACAATGCCCCAAATGCTCAAGTACACATAAAATTGAGCTCAGAACAAATTATTACGAATGTAAAAACTGCGGAACAACATATTTCCTGGATAATAATGACATTAACATCAATCACAATTATAACCATTCAACTCATAAAACCAATCCCCTATCATCAGATTCGGGCAGAAAATCGAAAATGCTGGGGATTGGCCTACTGCTATTTTTAATGCTAACGTTCGTATTTATCTGGGTAATCAATTCAGATTCTTCGCCGGAAAAGCAAGCCGAAACAAAAAAAATCACATTTACCTGGCGGAATGAACAAAGGCTTCCTTTTATTAACCCCGCACAGCAGCCAGTTATAGTAGCTGTAGGTGAACGCAGGTATTCGGATGATCCTGCGTTAGACAGGGATGGGTCTTACGTGACATTTTATGATGTACTTTCGTCCAAAGAGCTAGGTAGTCAGCAGATATTAAACATTCCGGAAAAATTACTCCACACCTATTCCTTAAAGGAATTTAAAAATGGTAAAATTTACCTTATTGTAGACAAATCACTATTATTTGAGGTTGACAAGTCAAATTACACGATCAGGGATGTGACCAAAACAGCATTTAGCAGTCAGCCGAGATTGGTAAGCGGCATCGCTAATGTTGAATTTACCTTTGACAATTATGGCGATGGTCTAACATTATTAACAAATGACGGCAACAGTCTTTACTACTATCCTGTAGCAGATAAAATATACAGTGAAAAAGATCTGTATGAAGCCAGAACGGGTATGAAATCAGTGCTATCCGGATCCGGAGTTAAAACAACCTTTACATTTTCAACACCGGGTACGGACTACCCGGATGAGAAAATACAACTTATTAAATATACGTATAAAGATAACAAAGGCGGCCCTGAAACTAAGGCGGAGTTTCAATGGAAAGAAAGCCTAACCCAGAACGGAACAGAAAAGACTTTCACCAACCCAGACCTGTACCGGCTGTTGTCGTACGCAGATTTTTCACCAGGCAGGTTATACTTCAACCCACGCCTGTTATATCGCGATAAGGAATTATTATTGATCAGTATCACTGCAACGGCCTCAGAAGATGCGCCTACCTCCGTTCAATGCCTGAACGCAAATTCCGGTGCTATTTTATTTACAATGTCATTCAATAAAGGCGAGTGGTTGTATGAATGTGTCAGGTATAAAAATGGATTTGTCTTAAAAGGCAATTTGGAGAGTTTCGTTTTAGGTATAGATGGCAAAATAATTAAAAAGTTTACTTTGGATCATTGACGCCGGCTTTCCAGAACCTTTCATTATCCCGGATATAATGGGTTGGGGTGTCGATGTAATTAGCACCGGCATCAAAACCATTTTTGAATACTGTTTTTAAACTATCATTCAAATCTTCAAAAGCGGTTGTTAAATACTGTTTTTTAGTGACCCTTCCTCCATTAATATAAGTGTCGTCAGCAGTAGGCTCACGAGCAGCGAGCCTGGCTTTCAGAATTACTTTCTCCAGATTTTTACCACGAAGCCATAAAATGAACTGTCCGTCATTGGCCAGCCCGGCTAAAAAGGTAAGTCCGTGTTTATTGTCGTATAGTTCTACTTCCTGATCTTTTTTAGGAGCTGCCCTAAATGTTTCCAGTAGTAGCTGCTGATCCAGATCAAGCGTGTCATTATAAAACTTCTGCTCACGATACGAGGCATAATTCACAACAAGCTTTAAAGGCAGCCGGTCCTTTTCATAGGCTTCAGGGAAATAATGTTCCTTACCCCATTCAGACATAAATGATTTTACATCATCATCATTAAAAGAAGCCATTTCCTTTCCTGGTAAAATGAAATAGAGTTCACGGATATAAACCGGATACGAGCCTGGTGCACAAACACTGGATGCATAATAAAATCTTTCCCAGCCTTTATAGTTCAAAACCCTGATCAGGGTTGCAATAACCAGTAACACGCCTAAGGCCATGTAGGCTTTATTTATAAAATTCAATTTCATGATCTAGTGTTGAAAAGCTGCGCCCAATCCAAGCATATAAATAAAAACTGCGATCACATAAGTGCTTAGCAACAGTACAATGGCAAAGATCCATTTACCAGCCCGATACCCTTTCCCATGGTAACTAAAGGCATAACCACCGGTTAAAATGGTCAAACCAACTGCTGCAATTACCTGATTGGCCAGCTGATCATTTTCAGAATTAAATGTGCAGTTTAAAAAAATGATTAGCAGTATAAAATTTACTACAATGAGCAGTACAGAAAGACTGCTGTTCTTTGCTTTTTCATCCATATGGAAGCATTTAATGTTGTTCCCGGAACTGGGAATGGTAAATTAACAAACACAATAATGATTTAAGGTCTTGGAAGTGTAAAGGAAAACCATCGGGTTAAGATGTCGCCAATAACACATTTGGTTGTTTAATTCATTGTTACTCATAGACATTGACAAAAGGTATCCAGTTAATCCAGAACAACGTAAATTACACAATTTTTAGCTAAGTTCAACTAAGTACCATGATAATGAATGCCGGCACATCATTAATAAAACATTATTCTATAATTATTTATACAAATAAAATAAAAATTCGAATATTCACAAACAATAGAAATATTATTACTACATTTACTTCGAGAGCGTTAATAAAGGGGGTCAGCCGTAAGGTCGGCTCCCTTCTTTTTATCTGGTATTTTAGAATATTAGCTGTTGCTCTATCCGGGAATATTTATCCTCATACATAAGTTATTTCATCTTATTTCATCGAAATCAATTATTTAACTGCAAAATATTTATATCTTGTTCAAGATTTTATTAAATCGCCGGGAGATTTTATTATTAACAATACTTTAGCTGCGTTTGGACAAGCGTATATTAGGCTAAAATTAAATATAGGTCAACAAATTAATTTAAAACATGCTTTTTAACAGTTACATCTTTATCATTCTCTTATTTGTTACCTTTGTTACCTATTATATTCCCAGATTAAGAAAATTTCAAATCCCCATCTTAATTATTTCCAGTTTTATTTTCTATTCCTGGTATAAACCCATCCTGTTAATTCTTTTTGTAACCTCCATACTGTTAAATACAAGCGCAAGCTTCTATGTGCTTAAAAGTAACATCATAAAAAAAAGAAAACTTGTTGCCGGAATAGCAATTGCTGCCAACCTGCTCATTCTTGCTTTCTTTAAATATACTCCTTTAGTATCTGAAGCAATTTATAACGAACTGAATTTAACCAATTCATGGCGCGATTTCTTCTTTACCATACCCCTTCCCATCGGGATATCCTTTTATACATTTGAAGGAATCAGCTTATTGGTTGATGTATTAAGAAATAACAATTCTATCAAAGAGAAAAACGTAAGTTTTACCAAGCACCTGATCAACACCAGTTTTTTCATTTCCTTTTTCCCACACCTTATTGCAGGACCTATCTTAAAAGCGCACGACTTTTATCCGCAAATGAAAGAAAAGTGGTTTGCTGACATCGACTGGCAAAAAGTGGTGAAATGCCTGATTATCGGTTACTTCTTAAAGATGGTGGTAGCTGACAATTTAAATGAACTCACTGCACCCATAACCTACCCATTCTTCCTGGGGTATTCATCAGCCAATCTTTTACTCTTGCTTTTTGGTTATTCCATGCAGATATTTGCAGATTTTGCAGGTTATTCATCGATTGCTATCGGACTAGGCTACCTGTTCGGCTACCGTCTGCCGCTAAACTTTAATTTCCCATACATTTCTAAATCATTTTCAGAGTTCTGGACCCGCTGGCACATTTCGTTATCTACCTGGCTAAAAGAATATTTATATTTTCCCCTTGGCGGTAATCGTAAGGGACAAGTAAGAACATATTTTAACCTGTTTATCGTGATGGTACTTGGCGGGTTTTGGCATGGATCAGGATGGAGTTACGCCCTGTGGGGAATAGGTCATGGGACAGTCCTTGCAATTGAAAGGCTTTTCAAAGATAAGATTAAGATCAAAGAAACGCTGATTACCCAAATTCTAAGTACAGCATTGGTATTTGTTGTGGTAACCCTCTTATGGCTGCTTTTTAAATTACCAAATTTCACACAGGTCATCGAATTTTTAGGTGCTATTGTCGACAACAGGAGCATGCGGTTCTCCATTACGTCTAAAGAAGTCAATTTAGTGCTGCTATCCGCCTTTGTTATTTTTTATCACGCCTATTATCTATTAACCAGGGCCAATAAAATTTCAAGAACAGTTAACAATAACATTCAGGTTGCAGCATATGGAATACTTCTTTTCCTGATCCTCGTGAATAGCGGAAACCAAAGTGCTTTTATTTATTTTCAATTCTAATGGTAAAGAAAATCATCATCATAGGTTTAGTTCTGTTTGCAGCATTTAATATCTTTCTTTATCTGATACCTAAGGATAAGGGGGTGATTTATACAGATATCGAAAAAACAGAACTCTTTTTGTATTCCGGACACAAGTACAAAGTAGTTACTGCCGGATCCTCTTTAATCGGCCGTTTTACCCTAAAGGCTAAAACGAATAAAAATTACTTCAACCTTTCTCTGCCTCCAAGTGGGGGGTGTAGTGGGGTAAAAATAATTAAACTTTCAAATAAGATTCCAGATACACTTTATTTGGAAACTAATTATATATCAAGGGGATACAATAAACCCTTGATAGCGCATACATTTGAACCCACCTCACATTATCCTAAATCTTATTTTCCGGCATTGCAGGAAAAAAATAAGTTCTTTCCATTTTTCATTAATTATTTAAAACCCGGCAATATGGATTTGCCAAGCAAGAAGAGACCACAGGGTAAATTGTTTGACAAGTTATTTGCCAAGACTAAAGAAGAATATAGTAAAGCGCTAAACCCTAAAGAATGGAATGCCATTTTAAAAGAACTTAAAGAAGATCTGAATTACCTGACTGCCAAAGGTTGTGTGGTTGTATTTTTTGAAGTTCCATTAGAAAAGGAGTTTAGAAATGCTCCGAAATTTACTTTCGAGCGAAAATCACTCAAAGCATTTTTTAACGATAGCAAATACAAATGGATGCCGCCTGATACCACACAGACATACTATACCGGGGATGGAAAACATTTGCTTCAGGAGAGTTTTATCCAGTTTGATGAATACTTCAGCCACCAGGCATCAATGTTAAAGCAGTAATCACTAAATATTCTATAAATCATTTAACTTCATCATTCATATTTGAGCAGAATATGAATGATGATTTGAAGCGACAGATTTATTTTGTTGTCCTAATAGAAATCATAACACCTTAACCCATTAAACTTGTTGTATCCGGAACTATTCTGAAAGTATTTCTCATAACCTATACTTGCTTCAGTACTTCCGCTGGTATTGGTATAGTTAATCTTCGAAGTAGTCGCATCATGGCTAATGCCCAGGCGTAATTTCTCACCATTCCTGCTTCCCTTAAAAATATCAAAGATAAAGGACACCACAATTGCATCCTTATCCCCCTGCGAATTGCTCCTGTACCACAATCCGGTATTTAATCCCCTCCACTTAAATTGTGCCCCCATACTTAACGAACTCGCTGCAGCCTGCTTATAATACACCACAGAAGGGATCAAAAAAGGACCGTCTTCAGATCCATAGGTATCACTTGCAATCAGGTTGATCCGGTAACTCGCATTCCCAATAAACCGCATCGGCAATTTTGCCTGTACACCGGTAAAGGATTCATCCGGTTTGTTCACATGGGCCACGGTACCGCCAACCATCAGGTTCTTATAAACCACGTTGATACCGGTACCTGCATCAAAATAAAACCTGTTCGACTGCTCAGGGGCCGGAGCTGAAGATATGCTGCCCGGAATATACCCCAGGTTCATATCAATCTGATCAGAAAATACCAGTTTACTCCAGTCAATCGTCCGGTTGGCCACTCCGGCCTGGATCCCAAAGGAAACAACCAGATCTTCCCCGCCAACACTATAAGCATAATTTGCAGAGATATTGTTCTTCGTTAAATAAGCCGTCCCCTCACTACTCCGCGTAAACATCAGTCCAACCCCTCCGCCAAAATTCGGAATATTCACATCCGCCGAAGCGCTGATATACGAAAGGTCGCCACTTAAGGCCGACCACTGGTTCCGGTAAATCAGGTTCATGCGGATATCACCCTCAAACTGACCTGTCAATGCAGGGTTCAGATAGATCGGCGCATTAAAAAACTGGGAATATACATGATCCTGCCCCATCGCTGTAAAGCCCGGAAACAACAATACGATCCATAAAATTCTATTCCACATACGCATATCTTATCGAATTAAATGAATGACACCGGTACGCCTGGGAGCCGATGAGTTGTAGGTCATCCCTTTCCAGGCTATTCCATTATTAAACTCCACACTTATTTTCCAGTAATAAACCCCTTGCGGCATGGCCGTTCCCTTGAATGTTCCATCCCATCCTTCTACGGGCTTGCCATCATCCAGTTTAGTAGTCTCCCAAAGCAACTCGCCCCATTTATCAAAAACACCCATCCTCCAGGCCTTAATACCAATGCCCTTCGCTTTAAATTCACGTAAAGCCGGATTGTCACTTCCCGGGGTAAATGCATTCGGAACAAATACTGTTCCGGGCTCCGGAACAATAACAATCGTCTTAACTACGGTCCTGGTACAATTGTTCAGATTGGTGACTGTAAGAGATACCCGGTAAGAACCTTCAGCCAAATAGCGGTGAGCGGGATTCTCCAATGTTGAGGTCGTACCATCACCAAAATCCCATACATACGAAGAGCCATTTTCAGTAAGGTTTGTAAAGTCAATATTCAAACCGGGCCAGGCAACCTCAGGATTATAGCTAAAGTCTGGCTCCGGCTGTGCCAGTACCGTAATGGTCTCTGTCGTTACCGAAGTAAAGCAGTCGTTAGTTGCAGTCAATGTTACCGTATAAACACCAGGGGTAGTAAAAGTATGGTTGACCACTTCAGGAGCAGTAATGGTGGTCATGGTCGTGCCATCACCAAAATCATATACAAACCGGGTTGCTCCATTGGTATTGTTATAGAAAGGAACCGTATGCGGAGCGCATCCCCGGTCATCCGGACTGTTCACCACCAGCTCGGCAACAATGTTATTTGGAGAGATCCTGACTGTATACTGCGACATGCTTTCCCCGCAGGCACTTCTTGCGGTCATCTTCACCACATAGGTGCGGGTCATTCCAACCGCAGCAAAGCTATGGGAAACCGAAGATCGGTCGTTCTTCACTTCCAGCGGAGATCCGTCGCCAAAATCAAAGGTATAAGTCGTGTTGCTTGCCTCCGGAGAGGTGTTGGTAAAAACGATGGCAGATCCTGCACAGGTAGCCGTAACATTCGGAGAGAATACCGAAAGCGGCTTAGCCCTGACCAGTACAGTAGTTGAAAATGGAGCAGATACGCCGCAAGCAGATGTTGCAGTCAGCGTAATGGTATATATCTTATCTTTCCCGGTCGGATCCTCATCAAAGATTACGGGAGCCGGGTTAACTTCAGAAGAGGTCTGTCCGTTTCCAAAATCCCATAGAAAGGTGACATTGGTTAAAAAGGTTGATGTATTTGTAAAATTCACAGTTAAAGGCCCGCAACCTTCTGTTTTATCCTGTGTATAAGCGGTGATTAGATTCTGCCGGGTCACAAAAGTATGCTCCGTTTCTGCCTGGGTACAGCCCAGACTGCTGGTCACCACCAGTTTAATGACCACCTGCTCATTGTCGTTTCTAATCGTATAACCCGGAAAAGTAATACCCGTTCCAAAAGCTACCCCGTTCGCATACCAGGTATAAGTTCCGTTCCTGTCCGCATAAGGAACCGCTTTTATATTATTGGCATCAATGGTAAACGGAACACATCCGGCATCAGACACGAAGGTAAATTCAGCCACCGCATTCGGGTTAACGGTGATAGAAATGATGTTGCTTATATTTTGCTGCGAACCGGAACAAGCCAGGTTGCTGATGATGCGGCGGTAGGAAGTGCCGGCAGTTAGTACCGGAGCATAAAATCCGGGGCTGTTAGCTCCGGCAATGTCGAGCCAGGTATTGCCATTGTCAACACTATTTTGCCATTGATAAGTGTAAGGGCCATCTCCACCGGCCGAAGGATCATTTCCTGAAAAGGCAACCGGAGCCGTACCTGTACAAATGGTCTGGTCAGCGGAAATTACATTCCTTGCCAGTGGCTTAACCCTGATAACTACCAGAACAGCCGTTCCCGGACAACCAGTTGCAGAAACCGGGGTAATGGTATAGGTCACCGTTCCTGAAGTAGTGCCATTGTTGAACAGGATATCATTGATCTGCGTGACCGCGGCTGGAGTTACGCTGTTCTCTGTATTTCCGGTTATGGAAGGATCAGAGGTTGCAGAGGTCCACAGGTACCGGGTGCCAGGCAAATTTGACGATAGCGTAATTCCCGCGCCAACGCTGCTGCAGATCTCAGCATTTGCAACAGCTGCAGTAACCACAGGATTGGGTGCAATGGTAACTACCAAATCAAAAGGCTCACCGGTACAACCGTCAAAAGAAGGCGTAATGCGGTAAGTAACGGTAGCATTTGCCACAGCATCCGTATTGGTAAGCAGGTCATTGATCAGGGCACCGGATCCGGTAACGGTGAAGCCGGCTGCATTCGCAGAACCGGTAGCCGTCCAGGAAAAAGTGCTTCCTTCCACTGACGATGCTATGGTATATCCCAGGTTATTTCCGGAACAGATCGCTTTAGTTGCAGCACTGATCACATTTATCCTGGCTTTGATCTGAATAGATGCAAAGCCATCAATTTGATTACACGGAGCCGCTAAGGCAGTCATCGCCCTTAGGGTAAGATCAACCTGGCCGCTACTTCTCTCCGCTGCCGAAGGCGTATATACCGCGTTCAAAGCCGAACGGCTGGGCGCAAAAGTTCCACCACCACCCACCCAGGCAGCAGAAGTTACAGTCCCTGTAATTACACCATTCAATTGGATCGTTTCATTGAAACAAACCGGCGCATAGGTTCCGGCATTTACCACAGGAGATTCCCGGAACGTAAGGACCTGCGAGTCGCTTACCGTACCGCAGTCATTGGTGTGCGTAACCGTAATCGTATAAGCTGCATATTCTTTGAAATTAATCGTTGGGTATTGTGAATTATCCGCAGTCCCGTCTATAAATTCAAAATTACCGCCTGTCACCGTCCATTTGTAGGTGGAAGGCAGGGTTTCCTGGGTACCGGTCACTAAAGTTCGTGTTGGCCCTGGCGTAGTATCGTTAAATGGATAGGCGGAAAGGTTACAAAGGGTCGCGTCAGCAGAGAGCACAGCTGTTGGCGTTGCATTGACCACCACAATCTCTTCCTCACTTGGAATTGTTCCGCATCCTGAGGTAATGATGTTCAGACGAATCCTGTAAATTCCCGGCGCAATAAACCTAAACTCAGGTTCCGGACTGCTGGCTGAGGTCCCGTTCTCATAATTAACTGTACCTCCTGTAACTACCCAGCTATAGGCGTTCGTACCACAGCCTGCATCTACAAAAGATGTATTTACAGGCTTAACCGTCGTATTGTTATTGCAAATGGTAACGGTGTTGCTGCCATTCAGGGTAAAAGATGGTCTGGCAGGCTCCTGAATACAGACAGTCATTTCAAACGGATCAGCAGGGCAGGCAGCATTGCTTGTAGATTCTAAACGGACCGTATGAATACCAGCAGTAGTAAACTGATAATTAAAAACAAAGGAGATGGGTTTATTCGTTTCCCGGATCACCCCATCAACAATCCAGGTATAGGTAACTGCATTTGTACCGCAACCCGGAGAATTTGTATTTGGGTCCTGTCCCGGAATAGACGTATTGGTAAATGCTACCGGTCCGTTTAAACATTTTAAAGCACCTGTTACAAATTCATTTTTAGGCTTGTTAATTACTTTGGCCGTTGTAGAGATCTGGGTACCAATTCTTCCGCAGAAACTATTTTCCACATTAATGTTGATGCCATAGGCATTATAGATCCTTGAGTTACCAGAGATGATGGAATTACCGCAGGAGGTACGGGTATACGTATGACGAACCCGTTCCCCTTCGCTGATAATGTCACAAAGGGTATATTCATTTTCAATACCATCACCCCAATTGACACGGTAGGTATTTCCGGGATAATTGTTAATAATTCCATCATTTCCGGCAACAATTACGTTATATTCAAGCACGGCATTCGGCAGGCAGACCACATTATTTCCCTGCGTACCAAATGCATTCAGCATCCGGTTATTGATAATGAGATATGTTTTGGTAGCCACGGAACCATCAGCAGCAACTGCTTTAACAAAAATGCTGTAATGGGCGAGCCCGGCAGTAAAGGATTTGATCCGGGTATCAAAGTCAATCGTAACCGGCGTACCGGGAGTCATCAGGTTGGAGATCGTTGCAGTAACTGTAGTTCCAGCAGTGGATTGATTTTCCAATGCAAAGGCCAGCTGATCCCGGGTATTGCAAATTCCAAAAACCTCATCCGATATCCCGCTAAGCAGGGTCGAACTGAGCTTAGCTTCTATAGCAGATCCTGCTTTAATTTCAAAGGAGGCAGATTCTGTACTTACTAATGCTGGAGCAGTTGATTTAATGCGTATCCTATATCCTGTGCCTGCCGGCGTTCCTGCAGGAATAACTCCATTTACAAAAGGGGTATAAAATCCCGCATATCTTCCAATCCTGGTTTCAGCAGCGAAACTGCCGGAAGCATTTGACAGATAAAGTTCATAGGTATTTGATGGCCTTAAACAACTGCTGCTTCCAATATCAAGCAGTGCGGTAATTGATGAACCTGCCGTGTATGGTCCCGGATCAACATTGGTAACGGTCAGCTGTGCAAAAACAGCGGGCATGTTTAAAGACAACAGAACTATTAAAGCAATTGATAATCGTTTAAACATACAGATCGATAGGGAATGTTAAATTACAACAACTAAAAGGTGTAAAGGTTTTGGCACAAAATTCAAAATCCTGTATAAATTACTGGAAATGAAATTCTTAATCCAAAAGTAGATCAACTAAGGCACAGAAACGAAAAAAGAGCTGTTAAGAATGCTTTTCTTTTAGATGGCAAACAATAATGCCCTGGTTTTGTTAGTTGAGCACCAGGTATAAACTTAAATATTGAACAAATCTCAAAGTCAGGAAAAATATCCAAACAAGAATATTAATATCACAATAATTAATTTATTGTTTTATTTGTATTGCTGAAAAAATATTCTACTTTTAACGCGGGACTTATAGTATTTATTGAGGTCATATCTGGCTATCAAATCAATAAATCAAGTGGATAATAGATACTAAATTGTTAAAATGAGTGTGCGATCGACAAAACGGCATGTGGCAAAGATTTGCCCCAGATGTCACAGTTACGACCTGGAACGAATTCCAAGGAGTAAATTTATAAAAGTAGTGATGCCATGGCTTAGCGTCATGCGTTTCGTGTGTTACAGTTGCAACCACAAGTTTTATCGCTTCTAAGATCAGTAGGCATTTTCATTCCCTCCAATGACATGCCATACGGTTAAGAATACAATCTTTAAATCCAGAAATACGGACCAGTTTTCCATATACCAGATATCAGCCTTGATCCGTTCTTCCATAGTGCCTTCTTCATTGGTTTCACCACGGTGCCCGTTAACCTGGGCCCATCCGGTAATACCGGGTAAAAGGAAGTGCCTTACCATAAACTGATCAATGATGGCCGAGTATTGCTCCGTGTGCTGCAGCATGTGCGGTCTGGGGCCAACCACAGACATTTCACCCAACAGTACGTTGAAGAACTGGGGCAGTTCATCAATACTTGTTTTGCGTATAAATGCACCAAATCTAGTCATTCGCTGATCATTTCTACTGGCTTGTTTCTGGTCTGAATCCGCATTCAATTGCATGCTTCTAAATTTTAAACAATAGAAGGGCTTATTGTTTTTTCCAGATCTCAGCTGCTTAAAAAAAACAGGTCCCCTGGATTCAAACTTAATTATAAGGGCAATAAATGGCAATGTCCAGCTCAATAAAAATAAGATTACACTTAGGGAGAACAGTACATCAAAAATCCGCTTAAAGAATTTGTTGTTTACATTTTCCAGCGGCTCCACCCGTGCACTGATCACCGGGAAATGACCAAGCATCCGCACATTGACGTCTTTTCTAAAATAATCCTTTACATCCGGAACGAGCTTAAAACGGATCATCTCTTTATCCGCTTCACGCATCAGTTCATTAATCGTATCAATAGCCCGGTCTGGCAATGCACAAAAGATCTCTTTAATATGATACCGCTTTACATAGGCCATGCAGTCATTGATATTTCCTAAAATAGTAATGCCATTCTTTCTCAATGCCGACTGATCATCAAAAAATCCTTCAACCTTGTAGCCCATGCTCCGGTGTCCCTGAATAATGTTATTCAACTCCATACCTACAGGCCCGGCACCAACGATAACAACCCTGGTAAAATCCATCAGGCGATACCTGTGCGCTCTTCTCATTAGTAAAAAACAGATTTTTCCAATAAGCAATAAAGGAGAGAAACAGATCACCATAAAAAATATCAATTTTCTGGAGACATAAAAATCAGGTACAAAAAAGCCAAGCAGGCTAAGAAGCATTGCAAACAGCAGCAAGCAGGATAACGACTGATGAATGGTAGGAATAGCGTCCTTTGCAAAAACATCCCGGTACAGGCCGGTAATCTGCGAAACATTGAACCAAATAAAATTAATTAATAAAATCTGAAGAACACCAATTCCGGATGTATAGTTGAGCCTGGGCCAAAAAATCAGAATATGGGCCAGATAACCGGAAAGGTTTAACAAAACAAGGTCTGCCAGAACGCCGATCATCCGGTAGTAACTACCGTATTTCTCCTTCATTTAAAGTTAGTTATATTTGGTTTATAACAAATATAACTCAATAACTAACAAAAAATAACAATAACGATAAGTTTTATATTTAATTTTTTTGCTGCGAATTAAAAAGCATTCTCTTCACCCCTAACCGCATTGATCACGGTCATAAAGACGATTTTTACATCCAGCATTCCGGTCCAGTTCTCTAAATAATAAATATCGCATTTCACCCGGTTCTCCATATCCGCTTTTTCCTTAGTCTCACCACGGTACCCATTTACCTGGGCCCAGCCAGTGATACCTGGTTTAAGGAAGTGACGCACCATGAAATGGCTGATGATCTCCTTATACTGTTCTGTGTGCTTTAACATGTGCGGCCTTGGTCCAACAACACTCATACTGCCAAAAAAAACATTAAAGAACTGGGGCATTTCATCCAGACTTGTTCTTCTTAAGAAACGACCAACCGGTGTAATCCGGTCATCATACTTCGTGGCCTGCTTTTCATTACTTTCGTTGTTCAATTTCATACTGCGGAACTTATAACACCAGAATGGTTCATCATTCCTGCCGCTTCGCTGCTGCTTAAACAAAACAGGGCCTTTACTTTGGATTTTGATCAGAATTGCAATGATCGGGTATAACCAGCTTAATACGAAAAGGATGACAATACCACTGAACAGCACATCAAAAGCTCTTTTTTTGAACCGGTTGCCCATCATCTCCAGGGGTTCATTCCTTAAGGTAATGATCGGGAACTCCCCTCCCAAATAATCAATGGTATAGGGAGAACCAAGTGTACCGCCAAGATCAGGTATAAATTTAAGTCGCAGACACTGGCGGTCAGCTTCAGCAATCAGCGCTTTCACATCGGCCATCCGCTGTGGAGCAATAGCCACATAAACATCCTGAACGCCGTACTCTATAGCCTCTACAAAACGCTGGGTAACGACCTCAGAAACGACGCCGCCATTTTCAGAATAAATACTTTCATCGTCACCAATAAATCCATAAAAATTGAGGTTCCTTTGTTTCTGCAGATAATTGGAAATGCGTACAGCAGTATGGTTAGATCCCATAACCGCAACCTTTTTAGTTGCATTAAATTTATTCAGCAGCACATATTGAAAAGAAGTACCTACAAAACGGTTCAGGATAAATGAAAAAGACAGGGCAACATAAAAGATAACCAGGAAGGTCCTGGAAAAGTCGTTGTTCCTGGAAAATAGCAGGTATAAGGTAAAAAACAAAAAGTGAAGCACCACGCTCCTCCAGGTTGCCCGGTAAATCCGCTCCAGCTTCCTTGCGCCATACGAAGAATACAGACCAAAAATTGCAGAACAGATTAACCAGATCAAATTACAGGTTACAATGTAATTCTGGTCCATTTCAGATGAAACCAGCTTCCCAAAATCTGCAGTGATGTAAAAGCAGGCAATATAAACGACATTCAGCATGGCCAGATCAACCACGGGAAGAATGTATTTTAAAAGATAAATATAACGTGTTTGTATAGCCATATACTATTGCATGATCACGGGCTTTTTATAATTCAATAATTTATCGATCCCTGTTACCATTGGACGCTCTACGATCTGATAAAATACAATACTAATACCAATACATACCGGCACGATCGTAATCAGGTATAAGGTGGGACCTAGTGATAAATATTTAAAAACAGACGCAACGATAGGATAAATCATGCCATGGATTAAATAACAGGAATAAGATGCATCACCCGACAGGATCAAAACCACAGGAACATCTTTTTTGAAAGACCGTTCCAGAAATATGACGCCCAGCATAAAGATTGCAGCGGGAAGACCCCAAACCACAACCCGGTAAAAAGCGATAAAATTATCGTCAGTAATCACATTGGGGTGATAAAATTTGTACGTTGAATTTAAGAAGATACTGCCCAGCATCAAGATCAACCCGGTTCCTGTCAGTACAATCGAAATCATTTTCTTTCTTCCAACTTCCATATCCGTCGTGTTAAACCATTTATAGAGCATACCGCATAAAATACCAAATCCAAATTCAAGCAGCATAGGACTGGTTAAGAACTTCAACAGCGGCCCTGCATCGTTTAGTAATAATCCGGTTCCGCTAAGTATAACCAGGATCACCAGGAGCACCTCGTTGATGCGCTTCTTAAGCAGCAGGACTATACCGATCAGTGCATAAAAGTAAACCTCAAACGACAATGACCAGCCAACACTGATTAAGGGCGTAACAAAATGCCCCTGATCAAAAACCGGAATGAAAATCAATGTTTTAATGGCAACTTCAAAGCTAATATGTTTATGCTGCAGGTAAACCGTCAACAACGCATCAATTCCGGATAACAAATAATAAAGCGGAACAATACGGATAATCCGCTTCGCAAAGAATTTCTTCCATCCGCCTGGCTTGGTATAGGCTGGCGCAACAATTGTCATGATAAATCCGCTGATTGCAAAAAACAGATCTACACCGATAGCACCCCAATTGTTAAAATTGTAAAACAAGTTACCATAATCAAAATCAGTGAGTTTGGAAACCCCTACATTAATCGCATGAACAAATATAACAAGACCTACAGCTACAGCCCTTAGCAGCTGCAGGGAGTTAATTTTACCTTGAGACATAGAAAATTTTACAAATTATCTTGACATGCCTGCGTTAAAAGATCCAGGTTACTCTCTGGGTTTTTGCCCAGATCAAGTCCCTCACCAACTGTTGTTTCATTATCTGCCTTAACCGTTTTATTCGGTACGATCTTCGTATATTGGTTCCATGTAGCTTTGAAGTTATACACTTTTGACGGACTTAAAGCTGTGGTACTCAAGTAACCTTTCGTCACAATTCCCAATAAAATATAATTTGAAGGATCTGTGCTTTCACTATAATACAGGAAGAACGTTGGGATCACTTCTATATTTGTTGTAGTGCCCGGACACTGCACATACAGACGCATCGTCACCTTTGTCGATGCAGGGAATGTCACAGGAACAGCAGTTACATTTTGGCATGAGGTCGTTCCCGCAGCCGCAGAACCCAGCAATACACCCGCACCATTAAAGAACCGTACAGAGGTTCCTGCGGTAGCAGGGAAGTTAGAAATGACTATCGTACGGTTTTCTGAGTTTACGATCGCAATGCTTTTCATAATGACATCTCCGGACGCAGACATCACATCTATCGTAACCGGATAATCAACCCCGGTCACATAATTTCCATTAAGCGTAAAGCCTGCTTCAGAGCACAATCCACCTGTAATCCGTGTAAAGATAACCGCAGCAAAAGCCGTTAAGTGGGTTGTTGTAAAGCTAACCCGTCCATTCACAACCGGAACATCCGTTTCATATTGCCATTGCCCTTCTTTAACATCGTAACTATAAATGGACAATGTACCACCAGTAGCCGTTACCGGCATATCAATTTCAACAGGCTTACTAAATGTCTTTACCGCAACACCGCCAGCATTGAGTTCCACAAATGCAAGTCCGGAAGGATTAAATACACCCGATACAATTTGATTATTTTCATCAAGCACATTGTTTGAAGCCATAGATCCCCCGGGAAACAACTCCATTGCAGTTGCATCATTTGGGTTTAGCGTAACTAAAACCGAGTTTAATTTTGTTGCCCCAATAATAACACCAGTTTCATCTCTCATTACAGTACCCGCCGGAATCTCCACCTGAGTAGTTGTACCAATAGAAACATCAGTTGTTGTTGTTCCATTCGTTACAGGAACCTCAGGCTTTTGAAATGCAATAGGCGGAAAACCAGTCGAAGGAGTTGACAAGTTCGCCAGGTTCAATACTTCTACAGGCAATACCTTGGCATGCTGATTACTTGTAATCGTCACTGGAATGTTAACGTCCAGCATATTTGGACTTGTGATCAACACATTGAACTGCAGCGTTTGATTGGCGTCAATATTTACTTTTGGATTTACAGCCAGTGAAACCAGACCGCTATTTACTGCATATTGTTTGGTACCATCGGAACTGTAAATGGCTTCGGCATCAGGACCTAAGATCGTTACTGTCATATTTGCCGGAAGCTGCGCTCCACGAACTTCAGAAATTTGTACCTGAACCTGGTATTTAAAGATATTTGGCTCAATTTGTATCGTAAAATCTTCCGTAGGGTCCTTGCACGTATAAGAGAATACGCTTAGTAATAGAAGGCTATATAAATAGTATAATTTTTTCATGGCGATTAATTAAATTTATAACTGAAAGTAACTTGTAGATTAGGCAGCCATTTATAGCTTTTTAAATTATCCTTTAAAATTTCCGCATTCCGCTCATTCCCGGCAAGCCAGTTTGTAGAAGTCAGTCCAGTTTCAGGGCGTCCCAGATAGTACACACCAAGATTGGTTCCAAAGTTAATGGTATTGCTTATCGGAACACCAGTGAAGCCCAAACCTGCATAAACTGCAGGGCCTTTCCAGTCTGCCGTAGCACGGATCTCACCTACTTCTTCCGGTGTAAAAACCAGGTCTCCATAAACATAATTATCAGCGAGCATTGCTGTTCCTGTCGTTTTACCATTCACAAAGTAAGCGGCACCTCCACTGAAGTATAACTTACTCTTAAAACCGCGTTCGTAATAGAATAGCTGGTAATCCATGATCAGACTTACATTGGTTAAGTTTAACTTCGCATCCAAATTATAGTTATAATTACTGCTAAAACTCTTTTGAGTCTTATAACTTAAAGGAAGCAAATTTGCTGTCAGCCTCAAGTTTGTCCGCGTACCCAGATAATGGGCAAACTCAAGGCCGATTCCCTGAGAACCAACCTGAACACCAATTGAACGATTAAAAAGATAATCATCACCGTACTGAGCCTTAGCCGTACTAATTAGAAGGATGCCGGAAAAAATTAGCAATACAATTCTTTTCATAGGAATTTATTAAGTTCTATTATTACCCGCATTAATTAATATGTAGTTTATATTTGGCTTTAGTTTATCCAGGTATTACAGAATCTTCCGGAGGAAATTGTGAAGAACCTGTAACACAGCTAAATGATAATGTAAATATATCAATATATTGCTGTTTTCCTAGAAAAAATTTATAATTTAATATAAATATCATATTGATTATTTACTTTCCTATAATTTTAATTACCAAAACAAGATTAAAAACATGCAGGTTGTACAAAATAAGGAACTATAATTAAAAAGAAAAATTAATCTTTTTATTCTGGAAAAAAACCAGGAATAACCGAACGATTAACTTTTGTTTATTCTAAATTTGCAACTACAACCTATATTAATGACACAGATAAGTGGTATCCCGAAGTTTTAGGTGGCGTTGCAAATGCCATCAAACTGGTTAATATCGCATCCTTGTTCAGGTTATTTTCCGCATATTTCCTGGCATTTATCCGATGCTCTGAGAATCCATGATCACAACAACGCACAATAGCCTCTCTTAAAAGGGTTTCATCCTCCGGCATAATGACCACGCCCATCTGATATTTACTGACCACTTCATTAAGTGTAGTTAACGGACGCGCAGTAACCAGGGCCAGTCCGCCTACAGAAAGTATGGTTGTTAATTTTGAAGGCATCACCAAATCACTGGCATCCCCCTTTTGAAGCACCAGGTGTACATCAGCCATATTTAAAAATTCATTAAATACCTGGTTATCCTGCAAAGGAAAGAAGAAGACATTTTTCAGATCCAGATCCACAGCCATTTTTACGAGATCATCTTTAAATGGCCCGGTACCGCAAATGACAAACTTTATGGTTTTATTATTCTTCAACTGAGCAGCAATCCGGATCAGGCTATCCAGTCCCTGTTTTTCACCAATACTTCCTGAGTATAAAACTACCCGGTCCTCAGGCGAGAAATTCCACTTTTCCTTTAAAAGGTCACGGTTTGGTATCGGGAAATAATTAGTGGTGTCTACCCAATTTGGAAAGAGTGTAACGGGTCTGGCCGTTTTTTCCATTACTTTCTTCTTCATTCCGTCGGAGATGGTTGTGATCTTATCCACGCGGTTTAAGATAAACCTTTCCATAGCAAACAGCAGATTGAACATCCAGTCATATTTCAACACCTTTAATTTCTTGGCGGCATCGATCTGCAAGTCCTGTATGTGATAAAGAACCGGTGATTTCTTGAAGAAGCGATAAATAAGTGCCAGAAACCCCAAATGAAAGGGTGGGGACACACAAATAACCAGGTCGGCGCGTTTCTTAAAAAGAAGTGCAAATACGACAAAGAAGGCTGACAGAAAGAATGAGGCTTCATGGATAATCCTTTTCAAGCCGGAAGGTCTTCCCGGCACATACAAAGGACACCGGTAAATGATCTGCTTCCCATCAAAATTGACTTCTTTTTTATAAAAATTCCCGGAATAGGGTGCCTGTACTTTCCAGTCGGGATAATAGGGAAATGCGGTGACCATCGTAATCTCGTTACCTTGCCCAACCATCCAGTCCAGCATTTCACCGGTATATTTACCGATACCCGTGAGTTCCGGCAGGCTATTGATTCCGAGCACTAATATCCGTTTGTTTCCAGTATCCATCTAACTATTTATTGATCTTTAATTCCTGAATCATACAATACACCTGATTGAAATAGGACATCTTCATAATTGCAAATGAAAGTCCTCTTTTTCCATCCCTAAAGCCCCCTAAAAGGATATAGCTACCAAAAAAATAAACAGGCCCTATAAATACACTCCTCATTAACCGATATTTAATTTTTTGCTTCCAGGTCCATGATTCCCTTACAACAGGATCATTCACTGCAGTCATGTATCTTTTAGCTTCCCAGGATGCATATTCGTTATGTTTAATCACATAATGGGATATGCCCCTAAAGTCCATATGATCAATCTTATTTTTAAATTTACCAGTCTCTCCATTTAAAACCGGGTGTTCATGGATCTCCATATCCAGCTTGCTCCACTGGTCTTCATCAATCCGCTCATATTCACCGGCACCTACTTTGAACAAGGCCAGTTTATATAAAGGGTATCCGCCTTTCAGGTTTTTACCCATAAAAAATATAGTATATTTTAACCAGTAGCCCGCAATACCGTCGCTCCCATTGGTCAAAGCATCCCTTAACTCTTGTTTAAAATCAAGGGTCAGGTGTTCATCAGCATCTAAAAAAAGGATCCATTTGGTTAGCGGGGCATGATTCTGAAGGAACCAGTTTCTTTTTTTGGGATATCTTCCATCCCATTTAAAGTCAACAACTTCTGCTCCGTAAGTTTCTGCTATAGCCCTGGTACGATCGGTACTTCCAGAATCTATAACTATTATTTTTTTTGCTAAATCAGGGCCAATAGCATCCAGGCACCCTTTTAAGCTATTTTCTTCATTCTTTACCGGAATTGCTATAGTAAGATCAAGCAGCATTATTTATATTAAAGAATATTTTGTGGCACTATAACCCTTTCCCCCTCAAATATAGGAAATTTCAGATAATGACCTAGTATTTTTAGAAACAATTGGTGTATATTTTTTCTAAAAAATCAATATGTTAAGTAAAGTTTACCCTAATTTTAAGTTTTACTGCAGGATTTCCACCATAAATTGTCCATTCTTCCATATTTTTGGATAAAACAGCACCCGCAGCAAGCACACTACCCGTTTTACAATGAATACCAGGCAATACAATTGCCTTTGCACAGATCCAGGCATAGGCTTCCACCCTGATTTCCCGTTTGATATAGGTAAAATTTGCAGAGTCATAGTCATGGGTAGCCCCGCAAAGGTAAGAATCCTGAGAAAGTATGGCATGTTTACCTAAATACACTCCACCCGGATTATATACTTCTGCACCAGGACCTATAGCCGCATGGTCATCAGTCTCCAATAACCAGGGTGCCCAGATTTTGCAGCTTGGATAAATGTGGTTCTTCTTTCCCAGCCTTGCACCGAAAAGTCTTAAAATGAAGTTGCGCCAAAAATAAAGCGGAGCTGGTGTGTACCGGCAAAGAACCAGCCAGGTTATTTGCCAGATCAACCGTTTAATCTTATCTCCCGTCGTAAAAACAGGTTGTACATACGCGTTCTTTACTTCTAATTCCGGATCAGTCATCTTATTTTTTATTATTTATTACTTCTTCATAGGCACTAACATAGTCGCCAATTACCTTAACAACAGAAAAGTGCTCCCGGATCAGGTTCTGACTGTTGTTATTAATCTCAGCAGACTTGTCCCGGTCATTAATTGCCTGCGTTAGCTTTTCGGTCACATCCTCAACAGCCAGCGTAGTTACCCATCCCTGGTCATACTGTTTTACAAATGCAGACAAAGCCACATCTTCAGAAAGAAAAACCGGTGTGCCCACATGTAATGCCTCGACAACAACATTAGCAAAATTTTCGTTTAGAGACACCAGAACAAAAAGATCTGCGCTCATCAGCTGCTTAAACTTGTTCTCCCGGTCTACCCAGCCAAGCCATTCGATACACGCTGCAATACCGAGATCCTGAGCTGCTGCTTTTAATTGTTTGATATATTCTTCATCACCAGTTCCGGCAATCTTTAAGCGGACACGCACTTTCAGGCGGCTTATCGCATCAAACAAGATCTCTATTCCCTTTTTCGGATGGATCCTGGACATAAATATGAGCGTGAAAACCTCATTCTTAACTTTCGTAACCGCGAGATCAGGAAGCGTCAGCAAGTTTGGCGCTATAAAACCCTTCCAACCCGGAATTACACCCTGACATTCCTCATACTCGGACGGTGCAGTTGCATGAAAGGTACATTTTGACAAGGCCCATCTGCCTACCGTTTGATGGATCATCTTCTTTGCTGCAGCCTTGCCTGAATTAAATATATATGCGGCAAGCATTCCCCTTGGAGAAATTACAACTTTGACTTTTTTAGAATGACAGATTACCGCAGCGCCAATAACCAGCAAATTCCACCAGGATTGAATGTGTACCAGGTCATATTGATCTGCACTTTTAATCAATTGTTTCCAGAGCGCAATGGAAATGTTATTTGGATCTCCGGTGTTCCGTTTAAAGTAGGTAACATTTACCCCATCTACATGGATTGGAATTCCAGCTTCAACGGGCAGGTCTGTCTCTCCATTTGCGGTCGTTGTAAAAACATCAACGGTGTGCCCCTGGGCCGCAAGGCCTTCACATAATTTTGAAACAGATTCAATAGGCCCTCCATAAATATATGCAGGTTTATAAGATGGTACAATGTGCAGGATTCTCATCATGTAGCTTTTAAATCATCAGTAAGTACAGCTTTATAAATTTGTTCAATTCGATCCAGCGCATCTTCCAGGTTAAACCTTTGCACATTAGCAAATCCACGTTCAATACTCCTGTTCTTTTCCGGCTCTTCCAAACCAATGGCCTCCTGCAGTACCACAGCAGCTCTTCTGGCCCAATACGCCTGGTCAGCTGCCGCCGCAGGCTTTCGTTCAATGCGAAAGCCTGCAGCTCCGGCTACCTCCAGCATCGGATCTTCATTAGTGGTAACTACCTGTGTTCCTGATGCCATTGCCTCAGCAATTGGCCAGCCAAATCCTTCTGCTAAAGAAGGGAAAAGAAATGCCGAAGCACCTGAATAGGCCTGCGCCACTGCATCATCCGCAATACCTGACAAAAAATGAATGTCTTTTTTATAAGGAGAACCCTCATGTTTAGCCAGTAAGGATGCTGTAGGTTTAGGGCCGATCATGATCAGCGGCAAATGAGCTGGGTACATCACCCTCCATTCGTTATAGATTTCAATCACACCGGTTCTGTTTTTATACCATTGGTTTCCGCCAACATGCAGGATATAACCATCCATCAGGCTGATATGAAACTGCCTGGACAATATTTTCCTGGCTTCAGCCGGCGGAAATGGTTTAAAAAGCGGGTTCAGTCCATTATATACGACCTCAGAACGCAATGGTTTTATAGTAAGGAACTCCTCAAGATCGGCTTTGGTCTTATGTGATACCGATATAAAGTTCTTCCCGGCGGCATATCCGGCATGAATAAACTGCTGATATCTACGGCCTGTAAAAGAAGTTAAATTTTCAATGATCTCTCCTTTTGCGGAACGCTGGGCAAGAAAATCGTGACAATGTATCACATGTGGCCTGTCTTTCACCAAAGGTACCCAGGGTCCAAGTGCATGATCCGTAAAAACAAACAGGGTATCTTTACTGCAGGCTCTGAGTTTTTTTCTGACGTCTCCGGGGAAAATAAGATACTGATCCACATAGCCCAGCCACTTTTTAAATTTTTGAAGCGGCCGTATTTCATAAAATACCGGCGCTGCAGTCCAGATTTCCACCTGATGTCCTTTGGCACGCATTCCATCCACAATCATTGCTGCAAAGCGCGGCATACTTTGCGACGGAAGAAATTCTGGATGGGTAAAAACAACAATGTTCATTTTAATCTAGTTAGTTTCAATTTCAGGTTCAGGCTCCTTTGCTCTTTCCCGGAGCGAAGCGATCAGCAGACCAGTTACCAGGGTACTAAAGCCCAAAGAAGTAGGCTGTGCCCAATTTCCCTGAGGGAAAATCAAAAGACAGGAACTTAAAAGCAGCCAGGGAAGAAGATCTCCTCTTTTGAGCCTGGAAAAGCCGGCTAAAGCGACTTTTATACTGAATGATATTCTCAAAAAAACCAATAGAAGCCCCAGGATCGGACCAAGTTCTGCAATTGTCCTTCCCCACTCTCCCTCAGCCATTCCTCCAAAAGTCCTTCCGGAAAGTAACATAGAACCTACATTAGAGATCGAACCTTGCCCATATCCGAAAAATGGTATTCCCGACTTAAAGTTTAAGGCATTAACAAGACCGCCTAAGTAACGATCAACCAATACACCCTCCAACCCGCCTTCGCTTTCATTAGCTCCGTTAAAACGTGCACTAAATACTTCAACACCGGTTTGAAAAAATGGAAACTGATTGGCGATAACAACAATTAAAACAATCCCTATTGCTGCCAAAACCATTCTTACCAGGTTTTCAGAACTTCTTAACGATCCAGCCAGGACAAATACAAAAGTTACCAGGATAGAGAAAAGTAAGCTTCTGCTAATTGACAATGGAATGACCAGTAACATCATAGCGGTAGCAGCAATCAGCACGATCTTATTAATGTTCTTCATATTAAGCCAATAATAAAAAACAAAAACAGAAATTAAACTGTACAGATAGGTATTTCCCGTACTAAAGGAGAATGTACCAGCAGGTCTCATATACCCCATAGCTCCGGAAAAACCAGAGCCCTCAACATCTCCCCCTAAACCGCGGTTTACCCAGGCAGACTGGGGGCTGTAAAATTGCAGGGCGATCAGAACACCTATCGGGATAGAAATGAATAGCGTCACCTTCCCCATTTCAAGAACATCTTCCTGGTCAAATACAGTTCCAATCACAAAGATCAATGGAAGATGAAGCATTAGGATCCTTGCACCAAAAATAGCTACTGGCAGACTTCCATGTCCAAAGATAACCGCCGTAAAAATACCTACCGCCCCTATTGTAAATGCGCTGCTTAAATAAATATTTGATAATAAAAGTCCCCGGCCATTTGCAATCACGAGAATCCACAGGGCCAACGGATCCCTGATTACCAATAAAGGCGTGGCTAAGCCTGGCAGAAACCATTTTCTTAAAGCCCCTTCAAAAATCAGTAAAATAAAATAAATCCATATCCCTTTTTTAAGGTCGGCATTGGAGAATATGGGTTTGCTTTCGTTCATCATATTACAATTTCCCGGGTCTGATCTCCCGGGGCCTTTTATGTGTAAATGGCAATTCAAAATACTTAAAGATAACCGCAGACACTACAAAAGTAATCACTAATCCAATCACTTTTGAACCTGTATTGACATAGAAATCAGACCTGGACTTACCCATTAAACTATAAACGGCAAACATCACAGGAATATGACTGAGGTATAGAGAGTAGGTCCAATGGCTTACCTTCTCAACAGCAGCAGAAAAATACTTGAATATTCCGGCAGGCCTGGGCATCAGACTAATTACAGGCAGCATTAATGAAAATCCTAAAGAGACACTTACCAGTAAGTACCGGCTCTCCTTAATTTCGTCATAGGTCTGCCCGGAGAAATAAACAGTTACGAAGGAAATGATAAATAGTACGGTACCAGCACAGAAGGCCGCCCATCTCTTTATGGGCGTAATCTTTGTGGTGGAAAGCCAAAACGCAACTAAAACCCCGCATCCAATTGCATCAAGCCTGGCCATTGTAATGCCACGAAGTGAATGCCCAACGTGCTGACGAATCAAAACCTCCCTAACAATGGCACAAAATACGAAAACGATAATTAATGAAAGGATAAATGCCGTTTTAGGTCTGGCTTTAAGTTTACTAATCAGAAATAATACGGTTGGGAATATAAGATAAAACCACTCCTCAATACATAAACTCCAGGCTACCCCAAAAAAACCACCATTTCTGGCCAAAAAATTCTGACCAAACCAAAGATGCTTAATGAACAGAGATACCGAAGGAAGCTGATCGTAAGAATAATGAAAGATCAGCATGATCACTAAAAACAGGTAATAATTGGGAACGGTACGCCACCACCGGCGTGACCAAAAATTGAGAAGATATTTAAATGACCAATCTTCTGTTTCTGAAAAACTCCGCCAAAGGATCTGTCCGATTAAAAATCCACTCAACCCAAAGAACAATTCCACTCCCCAAAAACCGAAGTGCTCAAGCTGTTTCACAAAATGTGCAATAAGGACCAAAGTGATTGCAAATGCTCTTGTTAAGTCTAAGCCAAAACTCCTGTTGACGACAGGAGCTATCATTGTGTCTTTCATATTTTCGTCTTCAAATTATTTTTAATTGCGTCTGCAAGTTCCTCACCATATACATTCCAGGGCCTTAATCGTGCCGTTTCAATGGCCAGATAGCCTGCTTTAGAAACGTGCTCAGGATTGTTGACCAGATTAGTTATTGCTTGCCTGAGCTGATTTACATTGCCAGCTTCTACAAGCCATCCGTTCTGCCCGTCTACAATCAGGTCCGGACCGGCAGTCCGTTCTGTTGTAATTACTGGTGTTCCTTGCGACATCGCTTCTGTAATCACCAGTCCAAAACCCTCAAATAATGAAGGGAACACCAGTACATCATGTTCTCCCATAAGCTTTAAAACCTCAGCATGTGGTAAGCTTGGTATCCATTGATGTTTTGATAATGCAGTATTCAGTGCTTCGCAATGATCAACAGACTTTCTTCCCACTACAGTTAGTTCAACATCGGAAGAAAGTTCTTCTACAGCAGCAAAAAGATCTGCAATCCCTTTACGCTGTGACAAACCACCTACAAAAAGTAACTTCAGCTTTCTTTTTCGGGTATGATAGGTATATGTTCTTGCACTAACCGGCTTCGGAAATCCATATGGAATTACTTTTATTTCTGCAAGCGGCCCCTCAAAATCTTTAAGGGTGCTGGCAGTAAATGAACTTGCGACAAAAATGAAGTCTGCAAGTATCAATTCATTATCTTTCCGCTGTAGCTTACGCGCTGAATCCAATAACCCACCCATGGTCATACTCCATTCCGGCCAGCGCTCCTTTTCCTTCTCCATTAATTTCCTGGCTGTTTTCCAATAGCCAATCGGCAGATCATAAAAGCAAGTAATCCCTTTTTCTTTAGCAGCCTGAAAAGAATATTCAGCTCCATCTTCATAGGCATAAACAGCTTCCAGATTTTTCGGTACCGAAGAACGTACAATAGCGGCCGTATTCCGGTCGTGATGGAGGTAAACAGAAAAAGTAGAAAAAATACCCGTTTGATGATCGGTCAGTTTTCTAAAACCAAATTTCGACGCGCATAACCGTGCCAGTTCCCACCAGGGCCACATCCTGGTGATTCCGGATAGTTTAGGATCAAAGCTTCTTCTTCCAATCTCAGCCAGTGGGCCTATACCACTCAGTTTATCCAGAAAATTGCCGGGATAAGAAGCTATTGAAGTATGGAATTCCTTCAATAATCCCGCATCGTTCAATCCCGATGCCGCTGCACGAACATTCGCATTACCTGTTGGATGAGTTAGTATAATCACTTGTTCTATTACTTATATTTTAATTTAAATTGAATGCCTTTTTCCATCTTAAGACCAGGGCTGTTGCGGAAAACTTATCCTGGTACAATTGCATCTGGATTTCCTTAGAAACTTTACCCAGCAGCAGGTCTTCTTTAAATTCCAGTACCGCCTTTTTAATTTGTTCAAAACTTGAATCAGCAGCCATCATACGGGTCGAAATGGGGTCGCACACAATATCTGCTATTCCACCACGATCGGTAGCCAGCCAGGGTAAACCGGCACTCATGGCTTCCAGCAAACAAATTGGCAGACCTTCCGGGTGAGACGTCAGCAAAAGAAAAGCATCAAGAGAAGAGATCACTTCAGATAGTTCAGCTTCACCTTTAAAAGTTCCATGATATTTCAAATTTGGGAATTGTTTAAAGAATACAGCCGGGTAGGCACTTCCCTCGCCCCAAATCTGGAATTTAACCTCTTTCAAATCCGGGTCTTCACTTAACCTGCAGATCAGATCAATTCCTTTCTCAGGAATAAGACGGCCATAATAACCCATTCTGACTAATCCATCAACGGGCTTTCCGGCCTTATTTTTTATTTCCCTGGAAAAGCAAGGGATCGTATCAATTGATCTGCCCAGTGCCGCTTCCATATCTATAGCATTGCGTCTGGAGCAGGCTATGATCAGCGGGGCACTTTTGAGCGTTTTTCTGTAGCCCTCAGTCCAGGTTTCCTGATCTTTTAAATCACCGGAAGTGTGATGATGGTGGGTCCATTTTGTTTTACGTCCGATCATCGTCATTAAATATCCGATACTGTCACCCTGCCCATTGGTATAGATGGCATCATATGTTATTGCCCTGCAAATTAGTGAAGTACGGATAAGCCAAAATAAACGAAAATAAGAACGCCCATATTTTCCGAGGAAAACCCTGCGGCAAATGGTTTTATAAAACTCCTCTGTAGCGGAAGAGGCGGTAGAATTCAAAACTACCAAATCAATTTCTATCCCGGAATTTGTCATTTGAATACAAAATTCCCGGATATGGCTTTCTATTCCACCGGTTTCATTGAGCTGGGTTGAAAAAACCAGGAGCCGTTTCATAATCCGGATCCGTAAACACGTTTTAATTTTTTCCTTGCAATCCCTAAACGATATGCTGTCACCACACCTGCGCGGTATATTTTTGCCATTAATTCACTTTTCCGTTTTAATCTTTTAAATGAAGGATCTGTAGGTTCCCTTAATGCACTATAGCCAAGCGCAGTTGATTCTCTACAAAGTTTGGTTAAAAAATCTCTCCGTTTATTAAACGTTTCTGTCTTCACTTCAGGAACTTGAATTGTATTTGCACCAAGCACCTCATCGTATGACAGGATATGGATAAACTCAGCCAAAGGGGCAAGCCTTCCTTCATCAGGAACCGGATGTACCATAATCACTTTAACACCCATACCCAAACACGGCAATGCACAATGGATCTTTGTGGTTACGATCATTGACGCTTTACAATACCGTTCCAGCAACTCGTTCATATGAGCTTCAGCTTTAATCGTATAGTTTAAAAAATCACCTTCCGGATTCGGCGGATCATGTGAGATGCTGACCAGTGGTTTACCCAATAAGGCTTCCAGTTTTTCTTTCACTTCAGCCGGAACCGGATGATCTACATTATCAACGAGCAGGATTTCTCCTTCAGCAGATGTATTTACAGCTGCTCTGGCCTTTGTTGTTGTGGTTAAGCAGCTTGAATAATAAGCTGGAATACCCCAGCCAAGAAAAATATTTAATGTTTTAATATCCCTGCATCCAATAGGTGCATGTGCTTTAAAATGATCCCGGACTTTTTTTTCTGCCAGAAGCTGTGAATTGGCTACATGAATAGATACATATAATGGATGTACATTTTCCGGAGGTGGAAAATTTTCGAAAGAATGCATATACCAGCCATTTGCAATTAAAAATGCAGGTTCTTCTTTATCAAGAAGCGCAAGACTTTCACGGTCGGCAGCCAACGCATTCTCAGGAAGAAAAGCTTTCGCAACCATTCCTTGTAAAACATCACCGATGTTATTTCTTTTGTCACCTTCAATTTGATAATAATAATTCATCGTATTTAATTAATCATTTTATAATACAGCGTACTCACTTCTTTGATCAGGGAGCCTGGTACATCCTTTGTCCATTTTTCCGGTGGCTCATCGTTAAAAAACACCAGCCTTTCTTTAAAAGAAATGGGCAGATATTCTTGTCCTGCAGGTCTTCCCCCTCTTAAAAGCAGGGGCAAGCCATGTTCAAGCATGGCAATCGCGGAACCACTTTTGCCTAAAAGAACAGGATCTGCCCTGGAGATGCCCAGGTCAGAGGTCAACAAATGTATCGATACCAATGCTTCTGTTAATCTTCCTAAATCCTGTACCTGTTCATCACCTAAAATCTCTTTTGCAATTGACATTGCTTTTTCTTTATGTACCCCTCCACTTCCTGCGACCTTTAAGAAAGGAATCTTATTTACCTTTTTCGCAGCTTTAGACAGAAAATGAATTTGTCTTTCAAAATCATGAATCTCAGAACTAAACGTACCAAAGTGTATCGCTGTAAACCGGTTATTATCATACACCAATCCAGACTCGCTATCCATAACCTGAATAGCAATATTGCCGAACAGCGGTAGAAGGTTAACGTTATAGGTGCTTAGATTTCTTCGGTAGATTTCAATCGTTGTCGTTATAAGATCAGGTTTAAGCCTCTTTAGTAATCCCAGTATACTCAGCTTCTGCACTTTTCCAAGCAGCCTTTGCTTAGTACTGAACTTGCCATAAACCCCGATCCATAATTCATGAAACATAACATGTAATTTCCTCCCATCGCTTAAGGAAAGAAAACGCTTAGCGAGGCCAAACATTAATCCCTTATGGTGAAATGAGAATGGAACAAATTGCAAACTTATCCATTTTGGGTTAAAATTGTTTACAAATGTTTTGGAAAGCAAAAACCTCTGGTCAATTTTTAAATGAGCAGGTAATCTCAAGGTAGACATTCCATGATCTGACTTTAATAGATTTTCAGTGACTGTAGATATGTGATGATCGTTTATTGCAGCTATAGCAACTTCGTGACCACTGGAGATTAATGCTATACTTAAATGCCTTATATAGTCTCCTACCCCATCATGGCCAGGCTCAATAGATCCACAAATAAACAATATCTTCATGATGACTAAGCTCTAACTCCTATTTTCTTTGCAGGTACACCACCCCATATTTCATTTTCAGGAATTGACCTGACCACGACTGCGCCTGCAGCAACAATTGCGCCCTGCCCAATTTCTACACCCTTAAGCACAATTACATTGGCCCCGAGCCAGACATTTTGATGTAATTGTATTGGTCCTTCTTCACCATGCTGATCACGAATCAGCATTCCAAGTGCTGTTCCATGATCATGATCAATGAACCTGCAGCCTGAAGCGATCAAACAATCATCACCAATGGAAATTTCCTTACGAATGTTAAATTCACAATTTGATCCAATAAACACCCTGTTCTTTATACGAATAGAAGGACCTTTTTTCCATATGCCATCGAACTTAAAATAAATAGAATCCTCTAACTTGCAATCCTCCCCTAAAGATACCTGGTGCGGCCAGGTAATGACCAGTGAAGGAACCGCCGTATTTTTACCGATCTGCATTCCAAATGTTCTCAGCCATGCTTTCCTAAAAAAACTTGAAAACCGTCTTAAGTAACGTTTCCGTAAGACAAAACCAGATTGTTGAAGGATATATTTCATGGTACTAAGGGTTTTTACTTTCTGCCATAGAATCGGGTTAAAAACCTGACCAGCTTAATTACTAATTTTTTTCTTTGAATAAAACCTTTAGAATAAGGTCTCAGTTCTCCAGTTCCTAAAACTTCCCAAAACATGACATCCGCTGATCTGACAGGAATACCCATTAAAAATTCTTTAAAAAATTTCCTGGTCCATGGTTTAGGCCCCAAAGGGTGCAGCATCAGCTTAAGGCCAAAATGAAATCCCATGGCTGCAGGCCCGATTACTGACAGGGGACATTTTGTAACCATTGCAGCCATATTTAAAGAATCCTGGTTGGTGCTCAAAACAACCTTTGTACGGTCATTGACTCTAAATTTCTTCATATCGCCACTAATTTTTGCCATGATCATGGAACATTCATCCCAGTCTACCACAAAATCCGATGTTTCTTTAGTCCATCCCAAAAATCCGCTGTTAATGTACCGGCTTAGTTGATTTGTAACATTTTTTTCATTCTGCTGACAGAGTTCAACCCATTGTTTACGAATTGGATGAGTTAGCCCCATGTCATAGTTTACATCCTCACAAAGTGCGACTCCCTGCTTAACCCATTCACCAAAAAAGCTCATCCTATTAATGATCAGTATGTCTGAATCAAAGAAAAAATATTCATCTGAGCCTGGTTCCAGAACTTCCGTTAAATAGCGAAACCATTTTGGCTTCTCATGCACCATATGAAGAGAACCGATTACCGGCACAAATTCAACTTCAAAATTATTGCTAAGCATAAATGACTGGCCGTTTCGGGAAGGACTCAGTGATGGAAGCCACTTAGGCAGATCACCCCGGTAACCAACAATCATTTTATCGCCATACGTACCATGTTTAACCATTGAGTTAATCAAAGCCGCTACTCCTAAAAAGTAGTCATTTTCTGCCAGAGTTGTAAAAACTATCATAAATATTATTAATTCCTAGATTTAATTTTTTTTGCAGGAACTCCCCCCCATATTTCGTAATCAGGAATACTTTTATTCACTACAGCACCCGCGGCAACAATAGCGCCCGTACCAATCGTCACCCCACCGAGTATTACGCTTCCTGAGCCTATCCAAACATTATCCTTAATTTCAATATTGGTATAGATGCAAGGCTGTTGATTGATTGGCTTATGAAGATCATCAAAAGTATGATGGGCATCGCTAAACAAGCATAAAGGAGCAATCATACAATCATTACCCATTTTAAAATGCCCACCCACATTGATCTGCGTAGAATGTCCAATAAAATTATTCTCTCCAATTTCAATTAAAGCCTGTTTCCAGGCACCGCCACACCGCAGTCTTACATAGTCTTCCAGTACACACCGGCTACCTATTTTCACCTGCTCTGGCAGTGGGACAAGAATTCTTCCTATATCACTGTTCCTGCCAATCTGGATACCCAATAATTTCAACCAGAATACCCTTCTCCTTTTTGAAAATCTATTCCATAAAGTATTCCATCTAAATAGAACTTTAGTGATTATCCTTCTTTTAGAAGTCAGATCAGACGTATTGCTCATATACTATTTCCTAAATATTTTATAATAAAAATTGAGACTATGAATTATAACAGGATATGTACTTATAAATATATTAAACCACAGTGCGCCCCTTAAAGAAGTTAGATCAAACAACAGGATGCCAGCAGCAACCGACAGCACGTTTCCCGTAATCAGGATTGCCGGATGGGTTGGCCATCCCCTGGAAGAGGATAAACCAAAAAAAACCCCACTCATTAAGCTTAATGAGCTTGATACCACACTCAATGTTAACTCAACATGCAGGCCACTGAACTTATTACCCAATAACCAAAGTGCTGGTTGGGGAAATAAATAGATCAAACCACAAAAAAGTGTACACAGAAAAATCAGCAATATCTGAATGGTCGCAAATTTTTTCAGTAAAGAAATTTTATCTTCCTGCATTCTTGCAAAACGGGGTGTTACCAACGTTCCAAATAAGACGGTGAATACACTTAGCAACATTGAAAACCTACCTAATGCACCTACTTTGGCAATGGAATCTGTAGAGCCCAAAAAGGAAATCAGCCAGATTGTAATCTGTCCCGAAATGCAATAATATATTGCACCCGGCATCATTTTTTTAACTATTCTTAATATATTTTGTCTATACTCTAATGTCGGCTTTGAATTGCTTTCAGAAAATTTAGAAGCAATTTTCTTCATTTGAAGATTGCCGTATATTCTTGGTATGCCGCTAGCCAATAAAGCAATAAACGTAAAGGGAAAAACCCATACGAAACACGCAGAAAGTATAAGCCGGAAAACGCCAACCTTCACCTGATTATATTGCAACGGCTTAATATCCTGATGCAGCTTTGAGACTATCCCTAAAATTGAATCTGATAATGCAGCGAAGAATGCCGGAATTAAAGTGAGAACAATCAGGACGATCATCCAAATATCAGCACCTTGACGCCACAACAGAAACGTTAATATAGGAATGGTAATCAGTAAACTTCCGATCGCAAATTTTCTCCGGAGATCCAGTCCTGTTGCTAAAACCTTACCTAACTCATCCTTATCTTTCCATACCTTACCGCCCTGGGCCATCACCCCGGAACTTATTCCGCCATCAGCCAAAACGGTCATGGTACCTAACATTGTATTTGCGATGGTATAGAAAGCATATTCCTTCACCGGTAGCAGCCGAATAATCAAAATACCGCATAATAAACCACTTGCCTGAACTAAAATCTGAGCGGCACCCGTGATTGACAGTGCTTTCCCCCATTCAAACATGCGCACGTATCGCGGATGACTAAGAATATGTCGATGAATATAATTCATAAAAGATTAGCCAAGGACTTTTAAAGCAGCAATTGATTCATTGATTGCTGCCTGGCTGGTCATTTCGTAATTTCCTATTTTTTCCGGGTCTACAGTTACCGGTTCTGTCATCAGATCTAATCCATTTGCTAAATCTCCGGTAGATAAGAAAGCTGCCCTATTGACCCCTAATTCTTGTAAAAGCAACTCATTCTTAACTGCATAAGCAACTGGAAATAATGGAATTCCCAATTTCAATGCAAATATCGTAGCATGATACCTTGTGGCAAGGACCATACTGGCACCAGACATGTGTTTAATCATTTTATAAGGATCAGATTGATAATCCAGGTGTCTCACTTCAGCAAGTCCTTCCAGGATCAGCCTGGCATATTCTCCATCCTGAGGTGTAAAGGAAATTGTTTCGACTTCAAAACCTTCAGAAGCTGCCTTGATCACAATATCCCGAACTAACTTTTTATAGGAGGCATGCATTTTTTCAAAAGATGCATACAGCTCAGGTCTTTCAGAACGGTATTGTTCGGAAGGAACAATGTTCCCATTCTCCATTTTCCCATATAGAGGAACTACATTTACCATTAATTTCTTTCCGGTTTTTTGCGTTCTTTTTTCTCTGTTCTTCAGGCAAAAATCCCTGTATAAAGAAAATGCAATATCCGGATGATATTTTATATCGGTCCTGCCCGAGATCAAAGTTAACCTTTCGGCTTGTTCCTGGCTTCTTCCACTTACATAAGCTGCATTTCTGATCAGATCAATACATTCATCAGAATAATTTTTTTCATTAAAATCTACACCAAGCAATGCTACTTTTTCAAAATTGCCCTTATAACGATGGGCTACCTTAGTTAATGAATCGATATAACCCACAGCTCCTCCGCCAACGATAGCAAACTTTGATTGAGGCCATTTACTTATATTATAGATGGTTTGAAGTCCAGAGCTGATTTTTTTTTCCTGCAGCGCGTAAATCACAGACGCACCAAGCGCCATATCACCCAGATTACCTCCATGATACCCTCCTATTACACCTACAGTAACCGGTAAGATTCGCTGCTGAATATTTCTAAGCCTGTGTTTAACCTGTGTTTTTGAAATAAGCATACCACTTATGTTTTTAATTAAATTTTGAGAATATTTTATGAAAGAAGCCTCTTTTTTTTGAAGGATGATCAGCATCATACTGACCATAACCGTAGCCGTATCCATAACCATAGCCATAGCCATATCTTGCACTGCTTTTCACGTCGTTAAAAAGTATAGCTATCTTTTTCACTTTTTTATTGGAATGGATTTCCTGTGGAATACTTAGCTGGTCTTTATAAGTATAGTCCTGGCGGACTACATATAATGTCAGGTCCGCATACTTACTAAGCAATTGCGCATCTGTTACCATTCCAATTGGAGGAGCATCAATAATAATGTGATCAAAATTTTCCTTCAGGTAATCCATCAGCTGATCGGTACGCTTATTTAAAATAATCTCAGTAGGATTTGGTGGGATATTCCCTGAACTTACTATAAATACATTTTCATGAACGCCGGAAGGGATGATGATACTTTGACAACTTATCTCAGGCTTAACGACATAGTTGGTAAAACCAATCTCCTGGGTTAGATTCAGGTTTTTTATGATCTTCGGCTTTCTAAGATCCATTTCCATCACCACAACCTTCTTCCCTAAAATAGCCAATACAGCCGCCAGATTCAGTGAAATAAAGGATTTACCTTCTCCAGACATACTCGATGTTAGCAAAATGGCCTTTTCATGTTCCTGAAGAAAAAATGACAGATTTGTCCTTAATCCTCTGAATTGTTCAGAAATCGTTGTTCGCGATCCTTCTCCAACAACCATGGCCTGCACATCAGAATTGCTGTTTCCTATCTCTGCAATAACAGGCACATCGGTATGACTGACAATATCCTGTCTAAATGCAACTTTATTATTAAATTTATCTTTTAAAAGAATGATACCCAGTGGAATAAATATCCCTAAAATAAACCCATACCCGAATACGTTACTTCGGTTTGGACTGATCGGGCCAAAAGAAGCCGGTGGTTCAATTACTTTACAATTTGAACTGTTTGAGGTCTTGGAAATCGCCGTTTCTTCTTTCTTCTGTAGTAAAAATACATACAATTCCTGTTTAATCTGCTGTTGACGGGTGAGGTCTAAAAAGGCACGTTCTAATGCAGGAATGTCACGAACCTGACCAGCAATAGTTCCGGAACGGGATAGGAGGTTGTCCCTTGATATTGATAAATTACTTCTTAAGCTTTTTAGTCCGGTTAGCATATTTGCCCGGGCACGGCCAATCTGAACATTCAAATTTTCCATATATGGGTTTTCTTCCATCTGACTCAGGCTGCTTTTCTCTTTCTCCAGAACGATCCTGTTATAAGTATTCACCAGTTCATTAAAATTCGGATCATTCAACAGCGCGCCGCTTGGAACTACTTTTTGACTGGTATTGGAATTTTTTAAATACTGCTCAATTGAATTTAAAATATTAAGCTGAGTTTCTACTGTGGCAAGTTGTTGTACGTTTTCGCTTGAAGCAGACATTAACATACCGGATTGCGCGGTAATATCAGTGATTTTGTGGTCTTGTCTAAAGGCCTGGACCTCTTCCTCGATTGTACTTAACTCTTTACCAACAAATTTTAACCGGCTTTCAATAAAGGAAATCGTACTGTCAGCGATCTGATTTTTATCAGTTAATTTCCCTTTGATATATACTTCGATTAGTTTATTCAAAATATCTTCAGACTTAGCAGGCACTTCATAGGTGAAATTCAAGGACAGGATATTAACCTGCTTAACCGGCATCAGAATTTGCAGCTTAGAAACAAACAATCCGGCAGTCTGCCTAATACTCGATACATTAATCGTATAGACCGAATTCGGATCTGCGTCTCCTGCACCCCTTTCAAATTTCACGGTTCCTATACCCGGAATCTCAAAAGTCTGGTTAAAACCAACTTCTTTTTTATATCTTTCATTAGATAATGTCAGCTTATTTTTTTTTACACGCACATCAAAAGACCCACCCCTAATGCTGTCAGGTGAACTTAATATGTTCAGATGAAATGGTGCATCTTTGTATAAATCAACAGAACGAAGCTGCCCATTGTGATAATAGGTGATATACGACTTCAATTCACGAACTACACTTCCCATTAAATCTTTAGTCTTCAGAATCTGGATTTCCGACTCAATGGTACTGGAAATTGCCGGCAAACCACCCAATGCCCTGGCAAGTTCATCTTGTCCTGCTCCTGTTTTTTCATCGGCAGTGATCAATATATCAGCCGTTGTTTTATAGATAGGTGTAGTATATCTTAAATATAGAAATGAAAGACTCAGGCAAAGGATTATTGATAGCAGAAACCAATACCAATTGTCTAATATTTTATACGCCAGGTATTTAACATTTAAATTATTTTGCTTTTTAAAAAGTTCCTCCTGGATATTTTTTCCGTTACTCATTCCTTAATACTAACTAAAATCTGCTTAAAATCGTAATTACCACTGCAACAATGGACAAGGTCATTGTAATTAACTGCCGCGTTGGAGCAGAGTTTACAGCAATCCTTGCTTTGTTTGGCTCTACATAGATCACATCATTTTGCTTTAAATTAAAGTAAGGTGAACTGATTAGATCAGAGGAATTCAGGTTAATCCGTATGACATCTTTTTTGTCACCATTATCCCGGATCAATAGTATGTTATCTCTTTTTCCATATATGGTTAAGTCGCCTGCAAATGCAATAGCATCAAGGACTGTTACCTTTTCGTTAGGCATCGTATATGAAGCAGGCTTATTTACTTCACCAAGTACGGTTATTTTAAAATTAGAGAAACGAACCTGAACAGTAGGATTTTTATAATATCTGGCGGCTATTGAACGAATCACGCCCCTTGCCTTTGTAGTCGTCATTCCTGATAACTTAACTACACCCAATACGGGTACTTCAACATTTCCGTCTTCATCAACCAGGAATCCATTGATTGCTGATATCCCATCACTTGCTCCTGATGAAGCAGCTGCAGGTGTTTGATTGACTACCGTTGTTGCCGCAGGATCCACAGTTTGTATGGTAATGTTTAAAATGTCATCGGGCTGGATTAACTGGCCATTAAAAGCAGCGGCATTTAACTGCCTCACTTTGCTTGAATCCAAATCAGAAAAATATACCGTTTTCTGGGTTTTACCGCAAGAAGACGATAAAACTATACTAAAAAATAAAATTACAAGAACCCCTAATCGTTTGAACATAGAGTCATAAATATAGAATTATTATTTCTGAAATCACTCCAATGACCTCATATTATTTAATTTTCCTCAAAAATAGTTATAAAACCAGTAAACATAAAACCTACAAGAGTAAATATACTTTTAATTTGCCTTATGATTAGTAAAGAACATTCATTATTTCCTTCACAGAAACAAGAAATGTTCTTTATTTAATATTGATTTAATAATAAAACCTTATTAAATTACCTGTTATACATAGATTTTATTCCTGATATTCCTGGTGAATGACCTAACATTAGTGAGATCCTTTAAAAATCATTACTATTGTTATATATTTATAGTCATTATATTAAAAACCCTAAATCTTTATGAAAACTTTGAGGTACGTTTATAAGCGCTGTAAGCAGACAAAAAGTTCCTTCGTACTCTTATTATTTAGTTATATAAAATATAAAGTATTCTATAAGAAAACTTTTTTTGTGCATCATGGTGCAAAATTATATGGTGTTAACCAGATTAACACAAACCACCAGCTTACCATCGGCATTAACAATACCGGCCACAGTCATCCATCCGATAAAACCGTGGTCAATGTAGAGGGAAAATTAAACCTAACCGGTAAATATTCTATTGGAAGGGGCTGCAGAATTTATATCCGTAAAAATGCAGTGGTTCATATTGGTAAGAATGGATACATGAATAATGACACTCAAATCAACATCAGTCATGGGCTAACCATTGGTGATGACACCATCATTGCCTGGAACTGTCAGTTTTTAGATAGTGATATTCACCACATATCTTATCCTGACAAGAAAGAAACAGACAATACGATCCATATCGGCAATAATGTATGGATCGGCTGTAATGTCCATATTTATAAAGGAACTACCATCCCTGACAATTCTATCATTGCTGCGGATTCTGTTGTACGGGGTATTTTTACAACATCCAATTCTTTAATTGGTGGGAATCCGGCAAAAGTATTGAGATCAGACGTGACCTGGCGCTTGTAGGTGCCTATATAAACAAAACCATCATCAATGAATATTGCATTTTGTATTAATCGCTTAGCCCTGGCCGGTTTAGGGCCAACACTTTCTTCTGTCATCCGTAATTGTACAAAATCAAGCCGTCTGACCATCTGGCTCTTATGTGCCGGTTTTGAGCAAAAAGATAAAGATGCAATCGCCAGGTTATTGATAGAAGAGGATTTTAAGGGAGCATACCATATTATAGATTTTGATCCGGTAAAGGAATTTGGAGGATTTGCCTCCCTTCATGGTGACTGGACTGCCTATGGCCGTTTGCTGCTTCCCGAACTTTTACAGACTGAAGCACGTGTATTATATCTGGATGCCGACCTGATCATTGAATTGGATGTTCTTGAACTGACAGATTTTGACCTCCAAAATAAGGCTGTAGCAGTTGTTTCCGGATCAACGCTGAGACATGCTTTAGATCACCCATTCCTGGTTAACAAACTCGGCTTATCACTGGATTCAAATTATTTCAATTCCGGCGTGCTCTTATTTGATCTTGAGCTCTGGAGAAAGAACAAGTATAAAGAACAGTGCTTATCCATTGCCAAAAAGTATCCCAATGACTTGGTGTCACACGATCAAACCTTACTGAATGCCGTCTTTAATAATGAATTTGCTTATTTGCCCAAGAACTATAACTGTCCATGGTATGCAGGTAAGTCAAGGCCAAATGTTTCCGATCGCATGATCATTCACTATTTGGGATCTCCTAAACCATGGGATATTGGCGGTCGCTTTTTACACAATGGCTATTCACTTTGGAAAACCTATTTGAATGCCCAATGGGCCAAATCTTATACCAGCATCAGCAGTGGCGACCTAAAAAGGGCATGGAAGATCCGCCGTTCTTATTTACGATTATTAAAAAGTAAGATTAAGGGTCATTAACCGGTACTTTAATGTTACCGGCCTAATTCCTAACCGGTTTTATATTTAATAAAAACGGGTAAATCCCGTGGCCTATACCCCGGGATCTTCGATAGTCGACCTCTCTTTTCAACTATCGGCAACATTCGGATTTATGAACCTCCGATTCACCGCTCCAATGGAAATTCCGTATCCAGAATGTGCAGCATTCTTTTTAATGCGGCACGTATCTGGTTTGCGGTAGACTGCACTACCTGCTTATATTTAACCCCCAGGCTGGTTGGGGAGATGCCATTGCTTCCTATCCCGGGAGTCTGTACGCATCCTGCAATAAAGCTCAGCAATTCTGTCCGCACACCAGACTCGATGACCTTAGCCTGGATCATTAATCTGATCAGGTAAGCCAATGCATCCACAGAAAGCGAGAACCGGATCTTATAGCTGCTTCCCGGGCGCGGACTGTAAGCCACCGGATTTACGACTACCGGCATGGTTACCGGATCCGGGTGCAGGATACTTTCCCTTTTCTGCAGATAGCTCAGCTCGGCACGTACAAATAAAATCAGGATCTCTCTTGCCTTCTTGCGTGATCTGTCAAAAGCCAGCTTGTATTTACGCATCGGATGACTATCCAGCATTTTTTCCTCGAGATATAAATAATTAAATTGCTCCTTTAACTCATAGATCTCTGACAGTTCCCGGGTAATCCGGCTCCGATAGTATTTGACAAAGGCATCGGGGTTATAGTTTAGCGTCAATAACAGTTCACACAGATCATTATTGATCTCGTGGTTCGAAGCCCTGTTACAAAGGGAGATTAACGAATACTGCAGGCTTTTAACATACCTGACCCGATAATTTTCTACCTGAATGGCTTTGGCCACGTCAGTTATACTTTCGAGGATAATTGCCTGAAGCTTTGGATCGGCACCATGCTTTTTAAATCCTGCACTAACCATAGCAATATCCGACTGGATCTCAGCCTGGATACCCCGCAGGTAAATTAGCGGCATGCGTATGTCCAGATTCAGGTAAGTCTCAAAATCAGTATCCAGCTTCTGAGAGATTTCATCCAGGCACTTCATAACTGCCGTCTTTAAGGGCTGCATGAGTTCCGGCAAATTGGTATACCTATCGAGTGCATTGATCAGGCCGGCACATTCCGTTTGAATTTGATGGATCTGCCGTCGCACCATCTCCCGATTAAAAATACTCCTGCGAAAGAAATCCAGGATTTTAAACATTTCTTCCTGGATTACCGGCAAGGTTTGACAATGCAGCCCGATCTCTTCCGGGGTCATGGTGTGTTTTTCTACGTTCATCTCATTCACAATAAGATCCCGCAATGTAGTGGTAGTAGGTGTTCTCATAATAGTTGATGATTAAGTGGATTAGGAATATTTAAATAAAAGCTATTTGCTATTTTTTTACGGTTTAATGAAATCAGACCGACATACACATGGAGGATCTTGCCTTCAAACTTTCTTTTAAAGCTAAAGCTGCATTTCTGCATAGCCCGGGTAGTGCCTCCAATAAACCCATCGGTGTCATGCAGTTCCGGACAATAGATGGCAACTATTAGCTGATCGTCAAAACTGGCTCCAAAATCATAAGACATGGTCCAGTTCAATGAGAGGATACGCTGATCTACAAGCATACCGGACAAATCCTGTAGTGGCGCCAGCTTACCTTTGCTGATCTGCACTTTCGAATAATCTATGCTCAGGTCTGGATGAACGCCCAATACGGCATCATGAAAAGTCGCTGCATGAGCCAGATTGATCTCTGTCTGCTCGTTAGACAGATTCAAATACCCGGTATTGATGAACCGGTGAAAAGGGACAAGGAATTGAGAAACGAACCTAAACTTCTCCTGATTCGCAATCTGAGCCAGGCTCATCGGTTTCTTCTTCTTCTGTTTTTTGGTTTTCTTTTTAGGTGCACCTCTGATTGTAGCAATGCTTTTCCACATCGAACCTACAACTGAACCTATTTTGCCAGAGATCGCGCCAAAAATTCCATTTCTAATGATTGCCATAGTTGTTGTTTTTAAAGGTTATGATTGATAGTTGATTTATGATGGGGTAAAAAAGTGGTAGATCCGGTACTACTGCCGGCTGTTCTAAATTTTCCATCAGATATGGGTCTGAACCGTGTCTCACACCCCAATAGCAGAACAAGACCCGAAGCAGACCCGAAGCAGACCGCAAGCGGAGTGCAAGAAGAGTGCAAGCCGACCCGAAGCGGACCCGAAGCGAAGTCGAACCCAGACTAATCTTTTTTTGCTCTAAATGATTTTTTTTCATTGATTTTGATTTGAACATTAAACAGCTGTAAATAACCATTAAAAATAGATAACTAACTGATTTTCAAATCAAACGTATAAAAAATAATAGAGATAATTTTTTGTGTTTGGCGCTTTAATACCGATTTGGCGCTTTTAGCCATTTTTGGCGTTTTTTGCTTAAAAAATTCAATTTTGGCGCATTAAATGACAAATAAATGACGAAACGATTTATTCAAATTGCCTTAAAACGACATCTTATCTATAAGAAAGTAAGGGTTATTAATCTGAATTTCATTTCTATTCCCAATAATCGCTATTGTTAATTAAATCAAAAACATGAAAAAAGAAAGGGCGTTTGTGATCGCAGACGATGTCAAGCTGGTAATGAGCCATCAAAGTAACAGGTCTTGCCAGCGATACCTAAATAATTTAAGAAAATTCCTAAATAAGGGGAAACACCAGGCCATTACCAAACAGGAACTGGCAGACTATGCAGGCGTACCTGTAGATTCCTTCTATTTGCCCCGGTTACGTTAAGATTGCAGACCGGCTTCTAATTGACGCAAACATTCTTTTAAACTATCTCTCCAATACGGGATTTCCAAACCAAAGGTAGTTTTGATCTTCGTTTTATCCATAACAGAGAACTTCGGACGGGTTGCTTTGGTCGGGTATTGTGAAGTAGGAATTGGATTTGCTTTCACCCTGGTTTGACTGAGTTCAAAAATAGCTTTGGCAAAGTCAAACCAGGAGATTGCACCTTCATTGCTATAGTGATATACGCCATATTCGGCTTTGCCCGAATCAATGACGTCAAAGATTGCGCCTGCAAGATCTATAGCATAGGTAGGCGTTCCGATCTGATCGGCGATGATATTTAACTCATCCCGGTCTGCACCGAGCTTAAGCATGGTCTTTACAAAGTTATTTGCGAATTCCGAATACAGCCAGCTGGTACGCAGGATATAATGTTCTGGAAGAACGCGGATAATTTCCTGTTCTCCCTCCAGTTTGGTTAAGCCGTAAATGCTGATGGGATCTGTTGGGTCATTTTCTGTTAACAGTTCAGAACGGTCTCCCTTAAAAACGAAATCCGTGGAGATGTGGATGAGTACCGCACCAAATTCTTTACATAGAACCGCAACATTCATCGCACCGGTTTTATTGACAGCCCTGCAGGATTCGATCTCGTCTTCTGCTCGGTCAACAGCGGTGTAAGCCGCACAATTGATTACATATTGAGGTTTCTTTGCTTCAAATAACAGTCTGAGCTTTTCAAGATCAATGATATTACCTGTTCCTTCTTCAGGAAAATCCAGTTGATCGATATTTCTTTTTACGGCTACGGCTTTCAGGCATTGACCCAACTGGCCGGATGCACCCAATACTAGTATTTTCAATTGCTTATAATTACAGGCTTGTTCTTTTCAGATTAAAAAAATCAAGTTCCAAGTCTTTTTCTGACAAACTCATCTTTTCTGCAGGAATTCCCCAGTCAATTCCAAGATCCGGATCATTATAGCGAATGCCCGCTTCACTTTGCTTATTGTATACATTATCACATTTATACGCAAAGACGGCAGTTTCTGATAATACAGAAAATCCATGAGCCATTCCGCGGGGAATGTACAGCTGCAGGTTATTTTCTGCTGTCAGTTCTACAGAAATCCATTGACCATAGGTCTCAGACCCATATCGCAGATCTACCGCAATATCCAGCACTGAACCTTCTAATACACGAACCAGTTTAGCCTGGGCGTATTTTCCAGCCTGATAGTGCAGACCACGAACAACTCCATAAGTAGAGGCGCTTTGGTTGTCCTGAACAAAATTGCCAGACTGACCGGTTAATTCTTCAAACTTAGGCTGATTAAAGCTTTCAAAAAAATAACCCCTGCTATCTTTGAACACGGTCGGCTCAATAATAAAACAACCTTTCAGTTTAGTTTCTTCTACTTTCATTTAATATATGGGTATAAGGATACAGCGGCGAATTTAAGATAAAAAACCAATATCTTAATGATTGATTTACAAGAGCTATTTTCCTTTGCCTGCAACCATGACGCGAACAGTATCCAAAATCACATTGACATCCGTTCTGAGCTTTAATTTACCCAAATAAACCAGATCAAATTCCATCCGTTCTACCATTTGATCAACATTTTCTGCATAACCATATTTAATCTGGCCGATAGAGGTGATTCCTGGCTTGATCGAAAGCAATTTATAGTACTGGGGGGCTTTTTCAAGAATTTGCTCAATGAAATGCTGACGCTCAGGTCTTGGACCTACAACAGACATGTGCCCAAGAAACACATTATAGAACTGAGGCAGTTCATCCAAACGTGTTTTACGCATGATCATGCCCCAGGTAGTGATCCTTGGATCATTATCTTTGGATAGCTGCGGACCGAATTTTTCGGCATCCACATGCATGCTCCTGAACTTGTAGATAAAGAAAGGCTTTCCATTACGGCCAATTCGCTGCTGCCGGTAAAAAACAGGCCCTGCCGATGTTGCTTTTGTAACCAGGCTGATCAAAAGAAATACAGGCATACCGCAGAGCATCACAACAGATGAAAAACCAAGGTCAAACCCTCTTTTCAATAAGCGGATCTTCAGGCTCTGGGCCGTGTGCGGCAATAACCGAAAGACAGGGAAATCATTATAATGAACCAGTTCTGCCTGATTCATGTCAATCTGCAGATCAGAAACCAGTTTAATCACTGACCGGTTTGCATGAAAGAAATCCTGAATGTCGCCAGAAGCATTGAATACATCTACATTACACACGTAAAGTTCATCAATGCGTCTCATTTTAACCATATTCATCAATTGTTCCGCATTGTATCCTTTCAGACCTTTCTCGGAAATGAATCCACAAATGTCATATCCATATTCCGGGTGTCTGCCAAAGGAAAGCTTAAGCCGCTGAGCAATATTCTTATTCCCTATAATCAGTACACGTCTGTGGTTAAACCCCTTCTTCCGGATATAATCTAAAATAAAGAAGATCACAGAACGCTGTACAACACTTAGGACAAAGAATAAGGTGAGATGGGACAGTAATACTTCCCTGGATATTTCAAAGCTACGGGACAAGTATAAAAAACAGAACAACAACGCCACATAGTAAGTAATGGTCATTGTATATTTATTGATATTGTTGGACAATACCAAAGGTCTGTGAATCTTATAATTTTTTGTCAGCAGGGATAGCCCGATCCAGGTAACATTTGATACCAGGAACAACAAATACTCTGTTGAATTGATCCATTCCCCGTCAAAATGAAAGATACTGGGTATTAATATAGATATATTTAAAAGGAGAAGATCACTGATGTAAACGATTAAGGAAAGATATTTTGAGTACCGGTGCGGCATAGGCGTTATCAATTGTTGTTATTCAAATAATAGAAGAAGTTTATTACCAAGCAGTCAACAAATGTCATGCCTGTTTGGTTCTTGCTAATTAAATAATCATTAATATTTTTATAATACTATAAATTATCTTAAAATATTTTGAACAAATGTACACAAAAATGATTTGCTAGCTTAAAAAAAGGGCACTTATATCACATTATACCCGTTTTCGGGTATTTTTAAGCATGAAATAGCCATATTCAAAAAAGATCTTTATGTTCACAATCGTCAAACCAATCTGCTATTGCTTCTTTTAATGTAAATTGTAAACGGTATTCAGATTGACTCAATTTCAGCCCTGAAATATTTGTAGAAATCATTAATTTCTTAACCCTTTCCGGATGAATCCCATTTATTTTCTTTCCGAACATGGTACTTCCAAAGTAAACTGTTCCGGCTACATGTTTAAGGACTCTGGCAGGAATAAGAAACCGGGGGACACTCAAGCCGGTTGCGTCACCTATATTCTCGCAGATCTCTTCAATTGTAGGCGCCGGATAGTAGGTAAGGTTAAGCAGGATAATCCCTGGTGATTCCTTTTTTGATGCTTTATACAAGATTCTCGCTACATCTTTTACATATATTGAGGCTTTAATGGTATCTCTCCTGCCTGGATAGAAAAAAAAACCGCTCTTTATAGCATGATATAGCCTTGTAAAATTGCCATTTTCGTATTTTCCAAAGACTACTCCCGGTCTGACAATAATCAACCTGCGAATGTGGGGTTCTTCTGCCTGCCAGATCTTATGAATATATTCAGCTGTTAATTTCGAAATCCCATACGGTGTATTTGGCATCGGCAGCGAGTCTTCTGTCTTTAAATCTTCAGAAACGCCATATGGTGCTATTGAGCTTGTAAATACAATGGTTTGAATATGATTATCCCTTGCAAAATTACAAATGTTTTCAGCTCCATATATGTTGGTTTCAAAATATGAATGGTCTGGATGACCTGGTGTAGTATGTATAGCAGCAAGATTATAGATCACCGCATCAGAATTTGAAATTTTAAGATCTATAGGATTACGTACATCTGTTAAAATAGATTCGTTTCCTGCATGGCTACAGATATCATAGCTATAAACTGTGTCACCATTTATTTGTAAGCTATCAATATACATCTTAAGATGCGTACCAATAAAACCAGCTCCGCCAAATATTAAATGATCCATGGTCCTATATATTTTTATCCCAATATCTTTTATGCATGGAGAACTGCTTTCTCTGCTTTGATGAAAGTGACCGGTGCATCATGCCTAATTTGTATCCTAAAAATTTTGCGGCTATTGAAGCCATCATCTTCGGTAAGACAAACAAATTATTTCTTAACACATATTTCAGTTCAGATTTCAAATATTTCAGGCCTTCACCATCTGCCTTGCCAAATTCATCCAATAGCCATTGGTTGGTTGAATGGTATACTCCAATATCAAAATACCGCTTAAATTCTTCTAAGACTGTATAATCATGTGAATGAAAAACTTCGGAATCAGCCACATAGGCTATTTTCCAGCCCTTGATCAGCATCTGTCCGCCAACAATAACATCTTCAGCAAATATTGTATGACAAGGGAAGCCCCCTACGTCCATCAATGCTGTTTTACGATAGGCTGCGAATGAATTGGAACACGAGGCTGTTTTAATTCCCAGCCTATGCTTATCTTCTAACTTTTTCACCACAGACGCAGGCGGGTAGTTAAATAAACGGGCATGCGTTTCCAGCACTTTAGCACCTTTATGCGGCAATTGCCTTCCATAGGCCAATCCCACAGTAACCTCATCAAATGCTCTAACCAGCCTGCTTATAGAATCAACTGAACTTAAAATGCTATCCTGTGTCAGGTAAACTAAAATTTCACATTCTTCTACAAATTGTGCTAAAAGCTGCCGGGCATAGCCATGGTCAAAGTCTGACTTATTAATCGTTTGAACCTCAAAACCATGTTCTTTTGCCAAAATAACGGTATCGTCATCTGATCCTGAATCTAAAATTATTTTTCTGGTGATTTGTGCCGATTGCTGGTCCACACTTTTCAGGAATTGCTCCCAATTTATACCTGCGTTTAATGTAGGTATTAACAGTGCAATCTTATGATCGTTATTTATCTCCATTTTTTAAAAAACCGTAGTTTAATCAGATTTGTTAATAGTACCAGTCTATTTTTAAACTGTTCTGCCAGGGGTAATGTTTTAACCAGTGTATTTGATGCATTTTCTGTATGTCTTATATAATACATTAACGGTTCATTTAGAAAATAAATACGTCCCTTAATTTCTGCAACCAGACCGATCCACCAGTCGTGCATATGAATTTGGTTTGGAAACGGCAACGCGGATTTCAGCAATTCCTTTTTAAAAGACATACAGCAACCGATATAGGAGTTGCGTATTAAATTTGGAAGTATTCCTTTTCCGGATTTTCTTTCTTTAAAAAAAGAATCAAATAGTACCGCATTAAATTCATCCGTTACAATGGCATCTGAAACAACAAGATCGTACTCTTTATGCATTTCCATGTGTTTCTCAATTTTATCTGAAAACCAGATATCATCCTGATCACATAAAAAGATGACCTCTCCATTTGCTTTTTGAAGTGAATTCTCAAAATTTCCAACCGGACCTTTTTTCTTCCCGTTGTTAAATATTTTTATTCTTTCATCATGAAAAGACCTTAATACTTCCAATGTATGATCGGTCGAATGGTCATCACTAATTACAATTTCGTCCGCTTCATCAAGTTGCGGAAGAATGGTGTCTATTTGTTTTTTCAAATGTGCCGCTCCATTATAGGTTGCCAGGCAAATCGAAATAGGATATCGCTTATATTTTGTTTGCTGCTCCACTATACTTATTTCTTATTTGGTAAGGCTTTGGATAGAATGAATTTTTTTTCAATAAAATTCCAGGAAAAAAAACCCAGACCTAAGACCAGTCCTAATAATGTAAAGAAACTTAGCCATTTGTTTTGATCAAAGTCAAAAAATCCGAAATGTATAAACAGTTGTATTAAAGGAAAGTGAAAGATGTAGATGCCGTATGAAAAATCTCCGAATCTACCGAAATTATTAAAGCATTTTAATTTTGTACTATATCCCAGATAAAATAGGATCAGGCTTAGGGTTATAGGAAGCAGGTATTGATATCCCATACTATATTCTACTATAAAAATAGGCAATGCAATTAAGAAAAGGGTTGTTTTATGTTTCATTATCCAATCAAAATAGAAATGAAGGAACATTCCTGAGATAAAGTAGGTCATCAATGCGGGCAACTGGTGACTTAGTGTAAAATATAGATTGAAGTTTTTAGGCATAATATATTTCTGCAGTAAATAATTATGGATTAAAACAATGATATAGACCAATGCCAGAAAGACGATCGGTTTTTTTATTTTTCTTATCAAATAAACCAGTAAAGGAATAATCAGGTAAAGGCTTACCTCAACTTTAAGTGTCCATAATGATCCATTAACTGCACACATATAGTTCTGGTCAAATACACCCGGCAAGCAGGGCTGAAGAAAGTTAAGAAAAGTTAAATTGCTGATTAGATATTTAAAGAATCCAGAATTGGCAAAATAATCTCCTGCGCTCCATGTACTGATAAAAGCAAAAGAAAATGCACAGACCAGAATAATCAATATATAAACAGGAAGTATCCTTCTTGCTCTTTTTATATAATAATCCTTTAGTGACTTTGTGCGCTCATAGCTTCTAACAATTAAAAAGCCGCTTAAGATAAAAAAGCCGCAAACAGGTAAATGAGAATCAATATGACCGAGATAGGGTATCGTATTCCGGCCTTGTGTAAGCACACCAATATGAGCAAGCACAACCATGAATGAGAATATGAATCTTAAAAGATCAAAATTATTCTTATGCATTATTTATAGTTTATAATGGCCATTAACTGGTTATATTCTTTCCGAATTTCAATGAAAAAATGAATGGATACAACAATTGAAAACTAAGCGGTGTAAATGAGATCATGTTATCAAATAAATTAAAGAGCATGATCGTATTTAATACCGCCAGCCCCACCGTATAATATGGGTTCGATGGCTTTATAACGGCGACGTATATAAATGCGATCAGCATCAGGGAACAAAAAGTTAAGGTCATCCCCAGCCATCCCAAATCCGTATATGCCCCGGAATAGATCGTACCTACAGTTAGATAAGGTGCAATTAAATTATTAAACGGCCTTTTAATCTCAAAAAGTTCTCCGATTCTTTTTGAGATGGAATCAAATATAATTTCATAATTAAAATATCTGAAAGCACTTTTAAAGTTGTATTCAACACGATAGGTATTGATATTATACTGCAAATTAGCTAATGGAGAAGACATATATATGTAAGACCAAAAGAATTCAGGTGGAATAGCCGTATTGGTAAATGCTGGTTTTGCCTGTCCAAGTTCCAGCATGATCTTTCTCGCTGTTGAAGAATCTTCTTTAGACATTTGATTATTAGACCTTAAGTTTCCGGCATAACCAAACACCAGCAGCAATAGCACCAAAAACACACCTAACCGTGCATATACTTTCAACCGGTTTGTTTTTATTGAAAATAAATATACAAATAACATCGTAGACAAGTTTAGCAAAACTGTTCCCCGGCTAAATATGAGTATCGGAAATATAAAGAGATACAGACTTGCAAATAAATATTTTTTGTCCCTGGTCACTATATAATAATAGAAAAAATAGGAAGTCATGAAACTGCCTAATGTTGAAATTAAAACGCCAAAGGTAGGCAGGCCAAAACTTCCATACTTCTCAATAGTTACCAGGTTTATAATTGCAAATAATGGGATCTGACCTTCATATATAAAGTTCATTATATTACCAATTGTTATCGCGATTAAGATATTTATAAGGTTTAATTTCTTTACAGTCCCCATATATCTCAATGCTCTTTTTCTATTTACATATACTCCAATTACAATGCTGATCAGAAAAGTAACGCCTAAAAAGCCAATTAATGACGCCGATAACTTAGGATATAAATATGACCAGTCGAGCAGATATAAAAGAATAGGCACCGAAAAACAAACCACATATATAAAGAAAGGGTTACAGTCAATTACAATTCTTCTTTTGTCCATATCAGGAAACTATATATTTAAAATATTTTTTTATAAAATAGGTACTTTTATGCAGTACACTAAGTTTTGCAGCTCTTAAAAGATTATTGCTTTTTAAAAAAAAGAAACTGGAAAAGTTAAACTGGAAATATCTGGAACCTTCGAGATAATAATCGAATCTTGTCTTATCACTTTCAAAGGTGTTACTTGTATCTGTTGAAAGCTGGTGCATAACCTTTAACTCAACGAGGACAAAGGAATCTGTAACATGAACAGAGAATCGTCTTATAAAATCATGGTCACTATAATCTAACTTAATCCGTTCATTATAGCCGTTATTTTTGGAGAATGCATGCGTTGCAATACAGAGGCCTGAATTGATCAAAGACCGGCCTTTTAAACTATTGATACCATATGTATAGTTTTTAGCATAGCTGCCTCTCATGAATTTAAAATCACAAGGTGAAATAATTTTTTGATCAGGTGTAAGCATCAATGGGGCAAATAATACCTGATTGCTGTTTTCTGCTATCGCTTTAGTATATTTCGTAAATGCATCAACAGGCAAATCGGTATCCTGATCCAATAGGATCATCCATTTTTTCTTCTTTTCTACAGCTATAGTATAACCAACATTATAGGCTTTACTAACACCAGAATTCTGCAGATCTGAAACATAAGTAATAGAAAGCCCCGGATAAAAATCTTCTTTAACTTCCTGGTAGTTCGGACTGTTATCGTATATAACTACATCTAATTTACTTGTCGTACTTTTTAAAGCAGTCCTTAAAGAATTTAATGTGGTACATCGATCTAAAGCGGTTTTATACAGAACAATGACAGCTATAAAATCATCCATCATCAATTTTTACAGTTTTTTGTAAATGTAATACAATTTGGCTAATAAATAATGGGCTGTACCAAAGTTAGCCTTTACAATCTCTAAAGGCTCTTTATTATTGAATTCATAACTAATGCCACCTTCCAGCGCATAAGATCTGAACGAATTATCTTTTATGAACCTTACTTTTTTGAGTAATAGTTTTTGATTGAAATTAAAATCAGAGTAGATCTTATATTTTAATGAAAAAGGGGGATCAGTATGAATTTTCTTTCTTACAAACTCTGCCTGATGATGGATGGTATTCCCCAGCCGGAGCATAAAATTAAATTTCGATTTAAAAAGGTATTTATTCCCAATCTCAACATCTCCAAAGATGACATCAGCGTTGTAAAAATTTTCCTTATCCGGCATATTCAGAATCTTATCCCCAGCACCTAAATAAAGTATAAAGCTTTCGGGATCTGCCAGGCCCCAGCCTTTATTCATGGCATCATAGATACCCTGATCCGGTTCACTGATGTATGCTTTTAATCTTGATGCATATTTATGAATCAGATTAAGGCTGCCATCCGTAGAACCACCGTCAATGATAATATAATCTAATTCAGGATCAGTTAGTTCCAATACATTTAATATCGTATCTTCCAAATCTGATCCCGAATTATAACAGACGGTAATGATCGTGATTTTTGGATTGGGTTTCGGTTTCACTATGATCATTTGTTATAAACCTTCGTATAATTTTTTATATGCGGCGGCAGTATTCGTTTCATGGCAGTCCATTAGTTTTGTTTCGTCCAGAAGATAATTGCCCGGATCACGGACCAATTGCTTTATGCCATCAGAGACTGAGCCCAATGATGCCGGGTTTACTAAACAGGCATTCCTGAAAATCTCCTGTTTAGCGTAAGTACAATTGCCAAGTAAAACAGGTTTCCCCAATATCCCGGCCTCTAATGCTGATAAGGGTTGTTGTTCAACTGAACTGGGCAAAACCAAACCTATAGCATTCTTATAATAATTGATTAATTCATTGGAGTTCTCCGTTAAGCCATATATCCATCTTAAATTTGCATGATGGTCTACCAGCTTTTTAAGTCTTTGCCCGTAAACTTCTTCACCATCCATTATTTTGCCAACAATCAACAGGTTAACCGCATTTTTTATACAAGCTTCTGCCAGCATCAGCTGATTTTTACGCGAACAGACATTACCTACTACAATCAGATAGTCCATAAATTCTGAATTCGCCGGGATGGATTCCATTCGGGCATTGAAGTACCCGGAATCAACTACGTTGGGAATGATATGAATTTTATGTTCAGGAACCCTGTACAGGGAATTACACGTTTCTGCCTGGATTTCATTGACTACAGAAACGGCGTCGACTTTAGCAAGCATTTGCAAAAGATACCTTTGGATCCCGATATAACTGGAGAGCTTAAATTTAATTTTAGAAAGCAGGGTGTCGTAGTCATAAAGAAGCAGTGACAATACTACTTTTTTATTTGCTTTTTTTCCCCACATGATGCTGTCATAATTTGGCAATCCCAACCCCCAGCAATGCAATACTTCAAAATCCCGGGATCGGTCCCAAATGTCCAATTTAGATACGTCCAGTCCAATTTTTTCATTGGCTTTCAAATTATTCTGGATTTGGATCTCAAACCCGCCAAAAGCGAAGCAATTCGGTTGAAGAGGCAAAAATTTTATTTTCATTTGTCTAATTGTTCGTTTAGCCGTTGAAATACTTTAACGATAGCTGCTGCTGAAAGATTATTCTCATATGCCTCCAAATACGTTCTAACATCAAAATATCCTTCTGATATGTTTTTTATGGCTATACTTAATGCTTCAACAGATTTCTCATTACAAATATAACTCAGTCCGTTCAGCTTAAAGAATCCGTTAACAGAACTATAATCTGGTCCAAAAACCAGGATCTTTCTGCCGTACTGAATAATTTCAGCAATTTTTTGAGGAAAGGAAGTGACTACAATTCCTAAATCCTCTTCTGCAAAGGAATAGGGAACCAGGAAGCATTCACATTGCTCATATACTTTAATCAATTCCGACCTATTTTCATTTGTTGAATATACTACATGAGCCAATGGGAAATTAAGTTCATTAAATACCGCCTTATCTGAATATGTTTGTATCACGAGTTTGTAAGTGAACTGATATCCACCGGAATCGTTCATTCGATCAATAACGGATGCAAAGAAACGTAATGAATCATTGTAAAGCAGGTTTAAGCCCCCGGTATACAAAAATTTAAATTCTTTTTTAGATTCTTTAGGATCCAGCTGTGCTCTTTTGGCAAAGTGCGGAGGCAGCACGATACTATCCTTATTGTATTTATCAAGGTATAATTCCTTTAGTCCCTGGCTAATGTTTATCAGCAAGTCAGATTTTTGTATGGTCCGCTTCAGGAATATCCCAATTAAAAAAAGCTCAAACCTATTACCTTGCTTTTGGTTCAGTAATTCCAGATCATCAACGATATACAGACCATGTTTGGCTCTTCCAGCCAATTTCATCAGGATCATAGCCTTGCAAACCGGCATGATACTCGCTCCAACAACTGTGATGAATACATTATCCGACCGGTTGTATCTTCTTAAAATTTTAGGTATTGAAAGGATAAACGACACCCATTTAGCAGTTCGTTGAAGTATCCCAAATCTCAGCATGGGATAGAATTTCTCTAAGCTGCGATCTGCAACAAGAATATCAACCTTGTCATTTTCATTGACAATCTCAGCCGCACTTGCTCCCGCAGCCTGGCAAAAGGTAATTAAATTTAATTTATAACTTTGATCTAAAGCACACAATATATTATAAAGAAGAACAGATATCCCTGACCCTTTATGTTTTAAGGGAGGATTATCGCTTAGAAAAGTAATTGATCTACTCATATTCAGGAGTGTAATAACCAAATGGACTGAGCACCTTTGAAGAAGGTACCCTTTCTTTAATGACTTTTGCAGGTACACCTGCCGCAATGGTATATGCAGGAATATCCCGTGTTACTACAGCACCCGCAGCGATTATTGCTCCCCTGCCAATAGTTACCCCACTAATTATAGTTACATTAGCCCCAATCCAGTTTTCACCTTCAAGTATAACCTGCTGTCCTTCATGTAATGGTTCATAGGAATCTGTCTGATGAGATCCCGATACAATGGTTAGGCCTATTGCCGTTTGAACATAGTCGCCGATAACAATTGGGCTAAAGGCCCATAGTCTATTGTAATGGCCAAAGGAGCAAGACTTTCCTATACTGATATTTTTAGGATTATAGGCCCTAAATCCGGAATCTATAAATGATGGTGAACCGATCTTTATTCCAAGAAACCTTAATGCTATAATTTTAAAGCCGCCAATTTTATAGCTGCCGGGAAAAGTAAATATATCCAGTAGGGCAATACAGTTCTGAACAAGATATACCTTTAAATGTCTCAAAAATTCAATCATATCTGCTGTTCTATATTGTTAAATATTAGATTCAGTTCTTCGCTATTATCTTCCAAGTATCTTTTTTAAGATGCCTTTTATGTTCTCTTTGCCCACTGTAAATCTGTCATACCCACTATCTTTAAAGTTATGCAATTGCGATATATCACAGATACCATATCCATTGTTTCGGTTGGCAAGCAACATCCTTTTCAGAATTGTATTGTATATCTTCCTTTCATGTTTTGAAAAAAGTTCAGAATTTTCATTCAGAAATTTTGATTTCACAATGTGATAAATCAGATCCAGTTTATTTGAAGACAATGTGGAGATGGATTCCGTGTGGCTTCTGAAATAAACCAATACCTCATCCACATAGGCGAACCTGGGAAGATCAATGGCGGTAAGCAGAAACATCAAAAGGTCATTTCCGATCGCTTCTTTGGAAAAATTAATATTAAAATCATTCTCTATATCAATAACGGTATTTTTCTTCAACAGCTCCGTTTTAAATAGCGCACATGCCGGTGAATATGGATAACTTGTTTCAAAAGTTCCGACCTTAAAAATTCCTTTTATAAAATCCAATGAGGAATAAACACCGCTTTCCTTATGAAGGTTAAATAATACACCGGATGCTGATCCGTCCTCAATCTGATCTGAACTTGTAAATACCTTTGCTTTTCCGTAAGCAAACCCTGCATCTGTATGTGCTTCTAAATAAGGTACTGTATGTTCTAAAAATTTAACATGCATCAAATCATCAGACCAAAGGATCTTTGAGTATTTGCCTTCTGCACGGCTTATTGCTGTTTCCCAATTTCTAACAGGCCCGATATTGGTTTCATTCCTATAGATCTTTAAGCGGTCATCTTTTGATGCCATTTCGATCAGTATATTCCAGGTGTTGTCTGTACTGCAGTTATCTGTTACAATCACCTCAATATTTTGATAAGTCTGATTTAATGCAGATCCGACACAGTCCTGAATATACTTTTCTCTGTTGTATGCTGGAATTACAATACTGACCAGGGGTTCATTCTTCATTTTTTTACTGTTAATGAGATTTTTGAGAGATGGTAAACCAATCTATATTTTAAGGGCAGCTGACCAACTGTACGGCTGTAGTTTGTATTGTTCAGAAGACCATTTTTCAATAACTGCCTGAAGAATCTCCAGTTAAAGGTACTTTTTACAAAAAACTTCAGAACCTGCTGCCCTGTTTTGTTTAATTGCTCCGGCAGCAGGCCAAACCACAACGGTATAGACACAAAATGTATTTCTACTGTACTCTGTTTCCAACTTTTATCAATGACTCCCAATTGGATAACCTTCTCCTGTATATTGATCATTTTATTGCTGCTGTGATCACTGCATAAAATCTCCCAAACGACTGCTGAATAGGCATGATAAGTACCGATGTATTTTTCGAGTTCCTGCTTGATCAAACGCGCCTTTTGGACGTTAATGATCAAGGTTCCAAATGGCATTTTATTCCAGATTTTCTCAAAGAGCGATGCTTTTTCCCGATTGGTGTCTATTGGGATTACACCTGTTGACAGGGATGTATTATTGAGCAGAAGGAAGTCGGCATCGTTTTCGATATGTTCAAAGATGAGGGCAAATTTCTCTGTTAGTACATCATCGTCTCCCAGCAGCAAGCAATACTTTGTTTCACATAAGGGAATAAAATTTAGCATATTTCTATCCAGGCCAATATTTACCTGATTTCTATGATATTTTATATTGGCGTACTGACTTATGAAGTCCTGTATTTCATTGGAAAGGTTAATATCTTCATTATTATCTGAGATAATAACCTGGATATCCTGAATGCCCCTGGTCGATCTGATCGTTTCAAATAAGGCCTCGTTCCTTTTGTAGGTAGGAATAAAAATCGAAAGATCACTTTTCATCAACTTAGTAATTTATCTAAAAACTTGGACTTCCTTTCCATATATATGAAATAATAGACCTGCAATGGGCTAATCAGGGCGGTAACAGAAAGACAAATAATGGTGCTGATTAATACACCGCCGCTTCCCAGATCAGTATGCTTTGCAAAGTATATGGCTAAAGGAATATTAATTGATGCTGTAAATACGGTAACTATCGCTCCTAACCTAATTTTATTTATTCCTCCTAAAACAAATCCGTAGATATTATTCCAAATGGAAAGTATTGCAAATATACCGCCTAATGCTGGCAAATAAGCTGGAATATTTACGGGCGTATCTATCCACAAGTTTAAGATTGGCTGAAAAAGAAAAGTAAGCAGGGCTATTATGGCCACCAGGACTATCATCAATTTATTTTGTAATTTAATTCTCGACTTTATCCAGCTGAATTCTTTTTTGACATAGGCTTCTGTATAAGCAGACCAAAACGGAGCCATAATGAGTCCAAAGAACATCACAAATGCATTATATACTTTAAGCGTAACATTATAACCTGAAACTTCAGCAGGTCCGAGCGTCTGGGCAATTATGAAATTATCTGTAGTAAAAATTATCACTCCGGCAATTTGGATGATAAAGAATTTGACTCCTACATTTAGAATATCTTTAACTACCGACTTGTCGTAATATTTAAACCTGGGTATTAGTTCTGCATATTCTTTAAATAAGAATACGGAGATAAATCCAATTGAAAACAATAAGGTTACGCTGTATATTATAGCCATCAGTTCGATATTATTCTTTAGCTGATGGCTAAAGATAAACAGCGCAGCGAGCATGAGCAGGTTTGCAATTATGGTTGACAATGTGGTTAAGGAATTTCGCTGCAGTGCATTGATAATCTGATTGGCCAGAGAGAGCACAAAATTTAATGCAATCGCAATAAAGACAATCATTACTGTGTATTTCAGATCGATTTCAGCAATTGCAGTCGAGTTAAATATTTTTTGCCAGTCCAGCAGGTATATTAAAACTATAGCCAGGAGGATCAATACTGCAATAATCCCAGATAAAATAATATATGCTGTTGAAACAAGTCTTTTTGAATTTTCCTTATTATTTACGGCAAAAGATTCGGAGAGTTTATTCCTTAATCCATTCCCGATCCCAATATCCATCATGGCGATCCATGATGTTATGGATAGCAAGGTTACCCATACGCCAAATCTTTCTTCGCCCAACGCCTTCAGCATCAATGGCAGCAACAAGAAATTAAGTCCTATGGATAGGAATTTCAAAAATGTAGCTACCGTAAATTGCCTGTATATATTTTTATTCCTGGACTTTGCATCAGAATTATGGATTTGTAATTTATTATAACTGAATATATTTAACTTTCCGAGACCCATTCTATCATTTTCTTCAGGCCGGCGTCTGATGTAATTAATGGCGACCAATTAAAAACTTCTTTTGCTTTATTAATATCTGCAATAAAAACCCGCTGATCACTTTGTCGTACCGGTAGTCTGTTATAATTCATTTCAACACCAAGGGTGTTTTCAAGAGATCTGAACAACTCAATTAGTGACAAGCTATTGCTTACTCCCCCACCTATGTTAAAAGCTTTACCTTTTGTTTTTTCAATACTCTTAACTGCAGAGAAATAACAGCTGATCAAATCATCTGCAAATAATACATCCCTAACTTGTTTACCTGTCCCTGAAATTGTAAAAGGTTCTTTCAGCACTCCGCTTTTAGTATCCAGTGCTTGTTTAACGAACCAACCGATCCAGCCCTGATCTGACGTTGCATATTGTCTGCCACCGAATATGGATGAATGGCGAAACACGATTGTATTCAGGTCAAACATCTTTGCATAATCCAGCATGTACTGGTCAGTTGCTCCTTTAGAGCATCCGTAAGGTGATTGAAAATTTAAAGGTACCTTTTCATCAAAGCCGTTTTCATAGCCTTTTGCTATAAATCTGGTATCTGTTTCCAGGTAGTCAATCCATTCGAGATCGCCATATACTTTATTTGTGGAGCTATAGGTAACTATTGCTGCGGGTGCATATTTTCGAACCGCTTCCAGCACGTTATTGCCGCCCATGACATTCACTTCGAAGTCAAACCTTGGATTATCAACAGAAGTTGTCATGGCTACCTGGCCCGCCAGATGAAATACGACATCCGGCCTTGCATCTTTTACCGCATATTCTACATCATTGTATGCACGTATATCGGAATGGTAAAATTTAAATTTCCCCAAACTCTTAAGCCACTCAAGGTTTTGCTCAGTTCCAGTTCTGTAGAGATTATCAAATACAAAAAGTTCATCCCCATCTTTTAAGATCTTTGCACCTAAGTTGGATCCTAAGAAACCACATCCCCCTGTTATTAAATACCTCATTTGATCTAATTGTTTAAATAGTCTCTTATTACACCTGCAATATAATCATAATGAGTTTCATCAAGGCCGGGCCATACGCCCAACCAGAAAGACTGGTTCATAATGATATCGGTGTTGGTTAAATCACCAACTACACGATGTTCTACATTTGCATAGGCCGGTTGTCTTAGTAAATTTCCTGCAAATAATAATCTTGTTCCTATTTTCTTTTCTTCGAGATGCTGTACCAGCATGTGTCTGTCATTGGAGTCGCCTTCTCTCAGCGTCATCAGAAAACCAAACCAGGAAGGGTCAGAATCAGGTGTTGGTTCCGGCAGAATGAATACTTCTTCAAATTCTTTCATCCTTTCATATAATGCGGCATAATTTTCACGTCTTTTTTGGACAAAACGATCGATTTTACGCATTTGGGATACTCCTAAAGCGGCTTGCATATCGGTAACCTTTAAATTAAAGCCGATATGAGAATAAGTATATTTATGATCATATCCGTAAGGAAGTGTACCTAGCTGCTGGCCAAAACGACATCCGCAGGTATTGTCTTTTCCAGGCTCACAATAGCAATCCCTTCCCCAGTCCCTGAAACTTTCTGCAAGTTTAGATAGTTCCGGATTGTTAATGACTACTGCTCCGCCTTCTCCCATTGTAATGTGATGTGCAGGATAAAATGAGAATGTTGATATATCGCCGAATGTACCTGTCTTTTTTCCTTTATAGGTAGCTCCCAAAGAATCACAATCGTCTTCAATAACCCATAAATTGTATTTTTTTGCTACCCGCATCACTTCATCCAGATCGAATGGGTTACCCAATGAGTGTGCAATCATGATCGCTTTGGTTTTAGGGGAAACTGCGGCTTCTACCTGATCGGCTTTAACGTTATGGGTGGCAATGTCTACATCTATAAATACTGGTATTGCACCGAATTGTACAATTGGATTAACTGTAGTTGGGAAACCTGCCGCTACCGTGATTACTTCATCGCCTGGTTTTATTGCTCTGTCCCCGAGTTTAGGAGAGGTCAGGGCATAAAAGGCTACCAAATTAGCTGATGAACCTGAATTTACCAATAGTGCTTTAGCGGCTCCAAAATATTTTGCAAATTCTGATTCAAATTCATTTGCAAACCTACCTGCGGTTAACCATCCATCAGCAACAGATTCCATACATAAAAGCAAGTCGTCTTCTTCGATCACTTTGCCTGTAACCGGTATATAATCCACTCCGGGAACCGACTTCTTAAATGTTTTTAATGATAATTCTTTATTGTTGATCTGTATCATAACTGGTTATTTTCAATATTTATTGTTTTTTGTATTCCCTCCTTAAAAGTGTATTCGGGTTTCCAGCCCTTACTTTCAAGGAAGTCTGTGTTTGCACAGGAGTGCATGATTTCGTTTTCACGCATGGGTAAAGCTCCAAAATTGAGTTTAACCTCTATCTGCCCTGTAGCCTCCTGAATTTGCTGAATGATGTCCTTTAACATGATTGCGGTTCCTGATCCTACTTCTACAGTTGTCAATCCTTCGAAATTTTCAAGTTCAGACAAAAGTAAGAGATAGGCGCGTACCACATCATCTATATATATAAAATCCCTGTAAGGGGTAGCTGCCGTAAAGTCTATATGGTCTTTACCGGAGATCAATTCTTTTAGCACATAGGTAACAAACTTGGAATGATCATCATTTGGCCCGTAAAAGTATTCCAGCTGTAAGTTCAACACCTTAATTTCAGCCGAACATACCTCCAGCCATTCTAAAAATTGCTTTTTAGACCGGGAGTACCAATTTAATGCTTTGGGTAATGACGTATCGGTGTTGATAAAATACCTTACGTCATTTTTAATTGCCTGTTCAAGGATCATTAACGGGAATCCAAGATTTGCATGAATAACGGTTTCTAATGCTTCTCCTTTACGGCCATAATTTGCCGCGGTATGGATCACGGTATCTATTTGGTTTTCTGAAAAGATGTCCCGAAGCGGTGTAATACCTATGGTATAGATTTTCAGTTCAGCTGCTAAAGCGGTGATGTATCTTACATCTGAACTTTCCCTAACCAAAGCAATGACCTCATGGCCTTCTTTCAACAAACCTTTGAGCAGGTTTTTTCCAAGGTATCCGGTAGCACCTGTCAAAAGAATTTTTTTCATTGTGCCCAATTTATTCCTTTTTCAATTGCTTTAAGACTATATTCCTTAATTTGCTCTACCCGGCTATTATAGGTAGTTCCATTTTGCTGAATATCCTGCTGATAACCTTTCCATGTAAAATGAACAGTTTCTTTAAAGCTAAGCAAGGGTTTCCATTTCAAAAAATTAACGGCCTTGGAGATATCCAGTTTCAGCAATACTGCTTCATGCAGTTTATCAATACCTTCGGGGATGTGATATCCTCCTCTTGGATCAATTAGCAAGATCTGATCGATCAATTCCTTAACTGAATAATTTGAAGTGTCTTCAGGGCCAAAGTTCCAACCGCCGCTAAATATTTTCCCTTTCAGAAAAAGTTCTGCTCCCAGATTCAGATAACCACTCAAAGGTTCAAGAACATGCTGCCATGGCCTTGTCGCATAAGGGTTACGTATTTCCAGTTTTGAGTCTGCTTTAACGGCTCTGAAATAATCAGGGATGATACGGTCTGCGGCCCAATCTCCACCGCCTATCACATTTCCTGCACGTGCAGATGCGATATTACAGGTACCTTCTTTCTTAAAGAAGGATTCCTGATAGGAACCGGTTATTAGCTCTGAGCATCCTTTAGATGCGCTATATGGATCTTTACCCCCCATTGGATCGTTTTCTCTGTATCCCCAAACCCATTCCTTATTATCGTAACACTTATCTGTTGTTACATTAACCGCGGCCTTAACGGATGGCGTTGCACGGACAGCCTCAAAAAAATTAACTGTCCCCATGAGGTTGGTTTCAAAGGTTCCAATGGGATCCTGGTAGGAAAGCAGTACCAGCGGCTGAGCGGCCAGATGAAATGCAAAGTCAGGCTTTATTTTGTGGAAGTAGTTTTTAAGTTTTTCCCCATCGCGTACATCACCTTCCATATGATGGATCTCATCCGACAACCTGCAGGTTACAAAGTTATCCATTTCAGAATATGGTGCCAGTGCATAGCCATAAACATCAGCGCCTAATTCTTTCAGCCATATGGCAAGCCAAGAGCCTTTAAAGCCAGTGTGGCCGGTTATTAATACTTTCTTTCCACGGTATATATTAAAAAAACTCATATTACCAGATTTTCCATTTTGCTTTATCGTTTGCCCAATCCTCTTCCAATTCATGTTTATCCCTTAAGGTATCCATTGGTTTCCAGAATCCGGAGTGGTTAAAAGCTTTCATCTCCCCATCTGCGGCAATTTTCTCCATGGGTTCTTTTTCAAAAACTGTTGAATCTCCATCAATGTATTTAAAGATCTCAGGCTGGCAAACAAAAAAACCGCCATTGATCCATGCTCCATCTCCTTTAGGTTTTTCAAGGAAAGATTGTACAGTGTGGTCTTCTGTAAGGTTAAGTGCCCCAAATCTTCCAGAAGGCTGAACCGAAGTTACGGTACAGATCTTTCCATGGGACTTATGAAATTTTACCAGTTCAGCAATATTTACATCGCTGACGCCATCTCCATAGGTCAGCAAAAATGGTTCATCTCCTACATGGGTTTGAATTCTCTTGATCCTCCCACCTGTCATGGATTCATTACCGGTATCTACCAGGGTAATCTTCCAGGGTTCTGCCTGAGAATCATGCACCTTTATAGAATTATCGGTCATATCAATGGTAACATCTGATTTATGAAGGAAATAATTTGCAAAATATTCTTTTACCACGTATCCTTTATATCCCAGACAAACTATAAAATCATTAAAACCATGTGCTGAATAAATTTTCATGATGTGCCAAAGGATCGGCATACCGCCAATCTCGACCATTGGCTTAGGTTTAAGCACTGTTTCTTCTGATAATCGCGTGCCGAGGCCGCCTGCAAGTAATACTACTTTCATATTTTTATATTTCTCAATTATACCTGTATTTGTACATTTCCTGTTAGAGGATATGTGCAACATAATAAATATTCATTTATATCCAGATCATTCCGTTCTTTACTTAAGCCGATCATACTGGTTTCTCCGGTGATCAGCTTTCCTTTGCAGGTGCTGCAATTTCCTGTCTGACAAGAGTAAGGCAACTCTATATCTGCATCCAAGGCAGCTTCCAAAATACTTTTACCCTTGATCACTTCCAAATTGTAGATCTGCTCTTTAAAGTTAAGCGCCACGGTTTGCGTGTGGATACTTTCAAAGTCCTTTGGATCTTTAATGAGCTCAAAATCTTCTGAGTAAATGTGATCCGGAGCTACTTTTTTTGACAGAAGTGCAGTCTTTACAGATTCCTTTAATCCTGATGGACCGCAAATAAAGTGCCCGCTATTTTCGATTTGATCATTCTGCCCAATAATACTCGTAGCCTTAACCAGATCGATCCTGCCTTGAATTACAAAAGGATTCTCTTCTTTTATAACCAATTTAGTATAAAATTGAATGATATGAAACTTGTTGCTATATTTTTCCTGCAATTGCACGAGCTGATCCAGAAAAATTGTGGCTTCATGGGTTCTATTTCCATAAACCAGATATACCTTAATATTAAGGTCTGAGTTTAGCAGGTATTTTGCGATAGAAATGAGGGGTGTAATCCCACTTCCCACACCCCATAGGTAAACGCTTTCGAATCTTTTTTCAGACTCATAAGTAAAGTCACCCATCGGCGGCATCACTTCAATGGCATCACCTTCTTTAACGCGGTCATGAATATGGTTTGAGACCATGCCGCCTGGTACACGTTTGATGGTTATTTCTAAAAATTCATCAACACCCGGGCAAGATGAAAATGAATATGGGCGAATATAACGCCGGCCATTAATCCTAAATATCAATGTCAGGTACTGACCAGGCAGATATTTTATTTTTTTTAATCCCGGTTGTTTAAAGCAAATGGTAATCGTGTCATCTGTCTCCTGTCTAATTCTAATTACCTTAAGCGTATAATTCATAGTCTAATTTATGAATACATTTATAAATTATTCGTATTGATTCTTAATCGTATAGCCGTTTAATTTCAATAAGTTTTCTTTTTTAAAATAATCAACATCTGCGGCTACCATTTCCGTAACCAATGCTGCAAGATCATATTTAGGCTGCCATCCCAATTTTGTTTTTGATTTTGTTGGATCACCAATTAAAAGATCTACTTCTGTTGGTCTGAAATATGCGGAATCTACCCCAACAATTTCTTTTCCTATTTCCAGCTGGTATTCGGGATTAGAACACGCAGTAATGTACCCTTTTTCATCAACACCTGTTCCTTTGAATTCAATGGTTATGCCCACTTCTGCAAACGCCATACGTACAAACTCACGCACCTTTGTGGTTACGCCCGTAGCGATCACGAAATCTTCCGGAGTATCCTGCTGCAGGATCAAATACATCGCTTCCACATAATCTTTAGCATGTCCCCAATCGCGTTCTGCATCCAGGTTACCAAGGAAAAGCTTAGACTGAAGCCCGTGTGCAATTTTAGCAACTGCACGTGTAATTTTACGGGTAACAAAGGTCTCACCTCTTAGTGGGCTCTCATGATTAAATAAGATTCCATTGCAGGCAAACATGCCATAAGCTTCTCTATAATTCACAGTAATCCAATAGGCATACATTTTAGCGACAGCATAAGGAGATCTGGGATAAAAAGGTGTTGTTTCAGACTGTGGCACCTCCTGTACCAGCCCATACAGTTCGGACGTTGAAGCCTGATAGATCTTAGTTTTCTTTTCAAGACCTAAAATACGCATGGCTTCCAACAACCGGAGTGTTCCGATACCATCCGCATTTGCGGTATACTCAGGCGTATCAAAGCTAACTTTAACGTGGCTCATTGCGCCAAGGTTATAAATTTCGTCGGGTTGAACTTCCTGAATAATCCGAATCAGATTTGTTGAATCAGAAAGATCACCGTAATGCAGTTTAAACTTTACATTTTCTTCATGCGGATCCTGGTATAAATGATCAATTCTGTCTGTATTGAACAAAGAACTTCTTCTTTTAATCCCATGAACCATGTATCCCTTTTCAAGAAGCAACTCTGCAAGATAAGCGCCATCCTGACCTGTAATACCCGTGATTAATGCTATTTTCATGTTTAAACTGTGTTATTATCCTTTTTTAAATTTCTTCTTTAGTCTGTCTATGAATCCCGTTTCAGCTTCTTGTCCATAATTACCATATCCGCCATATCCGTAGCCGTCGTAATTACCAGATACGTCATTAACCACAATTCCCAGATTTTTCATTTTATCTGACCGGTACAAGTCCTCCACGATAGAAATCTGTGCTTTACGGGTAATTTTCTGGCGCACCATATAAATGGATACATCCGCATATTGAGCAAGCAGCTGGGCATCTGTAATGATTCCTACAGGCGGCGCATCAATGATGATGTAATCAAATTGTTGTTTTAACTGCTCCATTAATCCTGCTGTATGCTCACTCATTAATGTTTCTGCAGGATTTGGCGGAAGCGGTCCTGATGATACGATAAACATATTTGGATTAATGGATAATGGCTTAATGATATCTGCCACCTTTAGATCAGGGTTAATTGTATAATTACTAAAACCCGTATGATTAGAGATTCCCAGTTTGGCAGAAAGGCCTGGCTTGCGAAGATCAAGTTCCATCAGCAGCACTCTTTTCCCTGTTAATGCCATAATATTACCAAGGTTGATGGCCGTAAATGATTTCCCCTCTCCAGACATACTGGACGTTAACAGGATTATCTTTTCGTTTTGATTTTTAAGGTAGAAAGACAGGTTTGTACGCAGTGCCCTAAATTGTTCGGAGATCATAGACCTACCCTGATTTGCGACTATAAGATTGTCTGAGCTTTGATTGTGGCTAATTTCCCCGATGATGGGTACACTAGTTAAGCTGGTAATGTCTGTTTTTGACAATATGGTTGTATTTGTAAAGCTATACACCAGTATAAAGACCAGCGGAATGAACAATCCGGCTATCATGCCGAATACATAAATTACATTTTTCTTAGGGCTGATCGGACTAATGGAAGCTTTCGGAGGGTCTATTACTTTTGCAATGGAAATGTTAGCCGACTTTGAAATGGCTGTTTCTTCAGCCTTTTGCATTAAGAAGATATATAATTCCTGCTTAATCTGCTGATTTCTAGCTATTTTTAAGTAATTTTTCTCTATTTGCGGCACATCTCCTATCCTGGTTTCCACCTGATTCAATTGTGACCTTAACTTATCTCTGTTCGCAATAAAGGACTTTTTTGTACTCTGGATATTTCCAAGTATGCCGCGTCTTATTCCCGCAATCTGGTTATCTATATTTTTAATGAAGGGACTTTCTTCCGTCACACTTAACAATTGCCTGTCACGCTCTATTAACAGGGAATTATATTGGTTCATCATTTCACTAAATACCATGTCTGAAGGAAGCAATGAAGTAGGGAAAATACGTTTATTTTTATTTTCATCTTTCAGATAATCTTCCAGATCCTGCACTATGGTTACCTGTGTTTCAGATTTAGCAAGTTCATTCCTGTAAGAGGCCGTATTTTGTACCAGCAGTTTACTTTGCTCCGACATATCTGCCAGTTGATTGGTTTGTTTAAACTGTTCCTGTTTATTTTCCACATCGCCAAGTTCTCCTGCGATCAAACTTAACCTGTTTTGAATAAATTTTGTTGTGCTATCAGCAATGATATTCTTATCGAGCAAATTTGATGTGATATACTGGTCAATAATGGCTTTCAAAATATCTTCCCCTTTCTTTTGCAGAGGATATGAAAGGTTAAGATCAATAATAGATACTTGCTTATTGGTAACCTCTACCGCCAATAATGACATTAATGTTGCTACCCTACCGTCAATAGAACTTATTTCTGCATAATATGTGCCATCAAAAGGTTCGGTATTAAGAGCTGGAACGATCTGTAGTGTACCGATGCCTTTTATTTGAAAAGACTCGTTCCACTTAATTTCCTTTTCAAAATCATCTGTGGATACTTTCAGCAGGCTTCCGGATAATTTTTCAATTTCCAATTTTGTATACTGCAAAGTATCAACACCTTTTATGATATCGACTGTAAATGGAGAAGCATAAATTTCCCGCGTCCCTAATCTTACCTGTTTACTGTAAACAATATTTAGTTTCATTTTTCTAACCACCTGTTCCATTAGGAAACGGGTTTTTAGAACCTCGGCTTCATTGTCAACTGAATTGGCGGACCCCATTAAACCACCGAGGTCCATTAATGCTCCTGCATCTGCTCCTCCACCTTTTTGTTTTTCATTGATCAATACTTTTGAATTGATAAAGTAAACCGGGGCGGTATATTTAGCGTATAGATAAGCTGCTAATAAGCATATAAAAATGCTTAATAAGAACCAATACCATTGGGCAAGCAGTTTGTTCATTATCTTTACCAGATCTATACTATTTTCTTCTTTTTCGAAGTGGTTATTTTGAACTTCGTTGATCTTATGCATATTTTAAAGTAAAGTATAGTTAACTATCTAAAAGAAGTAATTGCTAAAATAAGCACTGATAATACTGACGTAACGATGCTGATCGTCTGGATCTGTCCGGCATTATTGGCGGATGCCTTGGCTTTATTTGGCTCAACATAGACCAAATCATTTTGCTTTAAATAATAGAACGGGCTATTAAATATTTCTGATGAGTTTAAATTTAAGCGTGCAAATTCTTTTTTTCCATTATTATCCCTTACGATCAAAATGTTATCTCTTTTGCCATAGATCGTTAGATCGCCGGCAAGGCTTAATGCATCCAAAATAGAGACTTTTTCATTTGGGAGTGTATAGGTGGAGGGGGCATTGACCTCACCCATCACGCTTACTTTAAAATTTGCGAGTCTCAACTGTACATTTGGATCAATAAAGCCTACTCCTTTTACTTTTCCACGAATGAGCTCTCTTGCTTCATAAGTAGTTAATCCAGCAACTTTTACCTTTCCGACGAGAGCAATCTCAATATCGCCATTTTTGTCTACCAGAAAACCAGTATTTTGTGTTGAAAGGCTACTATTTGTACTTCCACCGAGTGCCGGTGTAGTGGCGGCCTGATTTAAAACAGAACCTGTTTTTTGATCAAGTGTAAAAATATTCAGGCTTAAAATATCATCAGTCTGAATAATAGGCTCAGTAAATGCTGCTGCATTTTCTAATTTAGCTTGATTAAGTGATTGGATATCTTTAAAATAAGTGATATTTTTATTGCTTACACAGGATGAAAAACATACCATGAGCAGCAATAAAACAGGAAACGTTAATTTTCCGTATTGATTATTTTTTTTGTTCATTAGTTAGATCGGGGGTTAGAACGTGCCTTTTGAAAGATCAAGAGCAGTTGAGAAATAATTGGCAGTTATTCTACAGGTAATTTTTTTCTTCATTTGCGGTATATTTTAAACAGGTCAACAAATATAGAATAAAGATCCTTATCCAAAAAGCTGTTTATTCTTAAATTCATAGTCACCAACCATATTGTAAAGGTCACCGCTCCGTACATGCTTACGAAGGGCATTTAAATGCTTTTCATGATGCATGTCTGTACCTGCTAAATCATACAATTTTTGCTTAAGCAGATATTCAGCAGTGGTTTTAACATCTTTACCATAATACCCCCCAACGGAAAGCAGGTTCATTTGAAACAATACCCCCATATCCTTTAGGCGCTGGTACCTGGCCCTGTTATTATGATAAAAATTATAGCGTTCAGGATGCGCCAGAATGACGTGATATCCTTTAAGCTGCAAGTCAAAAATTGCCTGTTCTACATTTGGATATTCTGATAAGTAGGACATTTCTACGAGGATATGCTCATTTTCCAGGCACATCATATTTTTATCGATGGTAAAGGTCTCATCCATCATATGTTCTGCTGCTGCGTAAATCTCAACATTCATCCCTGCCTGATGAAGTGCTGACTTTGCAAGTTCCAATGCGGGTATGATTGTTTCTCTGCTATTTGGGTATAGTTCAGTAAATATGTGAGGTGTACAATAGAATTTTGAAAAGCCAATATCCTGAAGGCCTTTTACTAAACGAACAGATGTTTCGGGATCCGGGGATCCGTCGTCAATTCCAGGCAGCAAATGTGAATGTACGTCTATGCCCAGCCATTCTATATGATCAACAATATTCTTTTTCTTAAAAAATGAAAACATGCCTAAATAATTAAAAATTATACATCAATCCCATTTTCACATGAATGTTATTCTGAACAAATTCACCACGATCCTGAGTTTTTGGAAAAGCTTGCAGCTGGTACTGATAATTATCTGATCTTATATAAGTAGCTTCTCCATTTAATATTATTTTGTTCCAGTTCCATGCAAATTTCCCTGTTAACGATAAATCTATCCATCGTCTTTTTATGTATTGCGTGTCTCCAGCATATGCAATAGTTAGAGATTCAAATAAGTCATTGTTGTTAGCCAGGCGCTCCAGCTGGAGTCCAATTCTTTTAAGTCCTTTTACCCAGCTTATATCCAGCGACTGCAAATTGCTTCCACTGCCAATGCCTGCACCTAGAATTTGACCTCTTTGTGTGTACCCTGCATGTACCTGGCCGTGAATATACCATGGTGGCTGAGCCCTGCTTATTTTACTCCGGGGGCCTTCCAACTGGGTCATTTCAGCACCAATCTGAATAAATTCATCTGATTTTTTCATCGTTATAAGCTTCCTGAAACCGATGGTATAGGCTAGAGATTGTTCTGGTTCTACTAATCCATCTCTCAAATCAAAGGAGTGGTCATTTCGTCCGATCTCAAAATACATTTCTGCATGGGTTTCTGGCAAAACCCACCTGGCATAAGCAGAGAGTAGCTGATCTCTTTCTTTGGCATCTTCAGGGCTTACAGCATTGGGATCATTTGGATCAGCAAGGGCAGATTTTTCTAAAGCAGAGAAGAATGGAAAATAATCACCAAAACTTTTACCCAGGTTCTCACTTTCTAAAACAAAAACACGGCTAAAGCCGAGGAATAGGTTAGGTATTATTTTAGGCTGATAGGTTATTATGACACCCGAAATATATCTCCAGTCGTCATTTTTAGGTACAAACAAAAATGTATTTGCAGCCTTAACACCTGACGGATCCAGCCGTCCGGCAATAACTTGTGCCTCAAAAGCACCAATTGGTGAATTTATTGGCCTGGTTGTATTTAAGGTAAGGTGTTTAAATCCAGGTGCATTATTACTCATCAATAAAGAATTCCTTACTCCAGGGCCCCACCATAAATTTTCATTACTTAGTCCTACTGACACCGGATCTAAAGTTAGACGTATACTGCTTTGTCCCCAGCTCAACCTGTTATAGCTATGATTCTGCCCCATTCTTTCAGGCTGGTCGATGTAATTATTATAATAAACGTTATAAAAAGAGGTAAACCTGGAATACGGATCAGGATCTACTTCATGCATCTCGCGAAAATCTGCATTATAGGCATATACATACTCCGGACGCAGTTGAATGCTCAAGGGGCCTATTTTTGCGTAGGCACCTCCAGAGAATTGATTTTGATATCCTTTTGCAGACACCATAGAACCATCATTTATACCGTAAGGATGATGACTGTTATATTGTTGCTGGGTAGTAAACGGGAGCAGGTAGATCTCTGTTGCCAGTTTTTTGTTTTCATAGATCTTAGTACGGAAGCTGGACAGCGATAATGAAGCGGCCTGATCGAGAAGCAGATCATTACGATCTGACATAAACAACGGCCGGATCATATACGAAGAACGAGATGAATCATTCCCTAAAAGCTGTTGTCTGCGATAAGCATCTTCCACATTTTCAAGAATGCCTACCGGTAAGGTTTGAGCGAAACCATTTGTGGTATTAAGAAGAAGGATCAGGAAGATAACTATTCCGGTTTTCACCAAAGTAGCGTACCTATTTAAGTAATGTGTATTTATCATAGATCATGCTGTAATTGAGCAGTAGGCTTGACAAATATATAAAGATTACCATTAAGAAGGTCAAGTATTTCTCGCAGCCATGCTGTGCTAATGTACCTGGTCCAGTTTTTCGAATACAGAATTTTTGCTTTTAAACTCGGGCACGATCATTTTCATCTGGGTTACCAGTTTGGTATTGTCATTGGTAATGGCGAGATCCAGCAATTCATAGATCTGAGATTGGATGTCATTAAAAACATATTCCCTTACCCTTCCGATCATGATCTTTTCATGATGGGTAGGCATGGTATTCTCGTGGTCATTTAAAAGCTCTTCAAATAATTTCTCTCCTGGTCTAAGTCCGGTATAGGTAATTTTTATGTCTTCATTAGGAACCAATCCGGCTAACAGGATCATTCTTTTTGCGAGTTCGATGATCTTCACCGACTTGCCCATATCGAATACATACACTTCTCCGCCCTTGCCCATGCAGCCTGCTTCAAGAACCAAACGGCAGGCTTCCGGAATGGTCATGAAGAACCTTGTAATTTCCGGATGGGTAACGGTTATTGGTCCGCCTTTTTCAATCTGCTGTTTAAATCTTGGGATTACAGATCCATTGGAGCCCAAAACATTTCCAAAGCGGGTAGTAATGAATTTGGTGATTGGTTTTACTCCTGGTTCATTCAGGTAACTTAAACCATTTGAAAAGATCAGGTTTGGATTGTTCAGGGAGTTGTTAAGTGACTGCACATAAATTTCTGCAATCCGTTTAGAAGCCCCCATAATATTGGTTGGATTTACGGCTTTGTCGGTAGATATCATGACAAATTTGCTCACGCCATGCTTTATAGACAGATCAGCTATGGTTTTAGTGCCCAGCACGTTGGTTTTAATGGCTTCTGCCGGGTTATCTTCCATCATCGGCACATGTTTGTATGCTGCTGCATGATAGACATAATGGGGCTTAAAAGTATCAAACAAGAAGTTCATCCTTTTTTGATCTTTTACATCACCAATAAATGCATGGAAGTTGGTTTCCTGATGTGTTTCTTCCATTTCCAGGTAAAGCTCATGCAGGGCCGTTTCATTCTGATCGCACATGATGATGAGGCCGGTTTCAAACTTCATTAGCTGGCGAACGATCTCACTTCCTATGGAACCTGCTGCGCCAGTGATCAGGATCCGCTTCTCCTTCAGCTGATTTTGGATGCCATCGGTATCAATGACGATAGACTTCCGGTCCAGGAGGTCTTCGATATTGATATTTTGAATTTGTGCGGTACTTATATCTCCACGTGCCCAGATTTCAGGCGGCGGGATGTTTAATATTTTAACTTTATTCTCGAGGCAGATATCAACCACGAGATTTTTACGTTCAACTGGAATGGTGTAACTGGCAAAGATCAGTTCATCGATTGCATGTTTTTTGATGAGGGCTTCGAGATTTCCTGCATACAGGATCTTTACACCATCAATGGTCTTTCCTACTTTACGTAAATCATCATCTACAAACGCAAAAATGGTCTTATTTACCTGTTTATCATGATCAAAGGTTCTTTTAGTTGCCACACCTGCTTCACCTGCGCCATAAATGATGATGCCGATCTTATTCAGTTTTGCATTCTTAATGTACATGAAGAAATACTTCACCAGAATCCGGTAAGTGATCAAAAAGAGGAAACTGAACAGGGAATAGATAACAATCGTTACATTGCTCAGCACAGATATACTTCCAAAAACAATCAGGAGTGCATTTGAAAAGAAGATGATCAGTGAGCTTAATGCAATGGCAAATAAGATCCGGAATGAGTCTTGAGCACTTGTGTAACGCACAATTCCGGCAAATGTCTTTACATTGAAGAATACCAGGACATTTACTATGGCTACTAAAATAACGGATCTGTATAGGGCTATTCCATTAATATCCTCCACAATAAAATTGTGTTTTACAATTTTAGCAAGCAGAAGAGAAAATACGCAAAGACATATATCTATTGTGAATATGATCCAGCGTGGAACTATTTCTATTTTAGAAAACATTATAAAACTATATTATCCAAGAGCAAACATAAACAATATATTGCTGAATATGATACAGATTGAACGGCCTATTTGTTTTTAATATCAGAGCTTCTGAGAATAAGCATACTAATTATCAGGCAAAAACGTTTCTGCTGCCCCTAAGAAAAAGAACTACTTAAAAAAAAGAATACCTTTATAAAATTATATTTTGTCCCATTTACAAACATGCATAACTCTTTATGAGGTTATTGAACAAAAGTTCGATTTGGGCGCCGGTATTAAAAGCAGGTGCAGCAGGTGCTATTAACCGGTTTGCAGGTACTGGAATACGTCTCTTTAGCACTCCGTTAATCATTAATTACCTGGGTATAGAAAAATATGGCTTTTGGATCACCATTTCATCAATAGCAGGCTATATATTACTTTTAGATTTGGGTATCAGTTCAGCCATGCTAAATAAACTGACCAAATTTTATACCGAGGAAGATTACGAGTCTGCGGATAGATACATCTTTTCCAACCTTCTATTTTTTACAGTGATCTCATTGCTGATTTTTGTAATTGCGTTTATTCTTATACCTAATCTGGACTGGGTAAATCTTCTTAAACTTAAAGTTATCACCAATTCGCATGAAATTCATACTTTATTGATTGTCTGCATCGTAATATTCCTAATCAAATTATCTACTACTATTATTTTAAAGATCCCATTTGCAATGCAGAATGGCTCACTTTCAGAGATGTACCTTCTGACTGGAAATTTGATGTCCTTCTTAGGTATATTGATTAGCATCCAATTGGATCTTGGTCTGTTAAGCATTGTTATCTTTCTAACTTCTGGAAATCTAATTGCTTCGATCCTGATCACCATTCATCTTTTTTTCACACGTAAAATTAAATTTTATAGAATTCGCATGACTGACGTCCTGTTGGTAATCAAAGATCTGCAAAGAACCGGGTATAATTTTATCATTATACAGTTGACCGGGATATTAATTGTAAGTTCTCAATTTAGCTTACTGGCTCATTACCAGGGCGCAGAGCGTGTTGCCGGGTTTGGAATTATGTTCCAGGTTATGCTGGCCATACAGATCCCCATCCTGGTGCTCCAGCAACCTTTATGGTCAAAATTTGCACAATTGAATTTGCAGAATGATACCCTTACCATAAAATCTGCATTAAAAAAATACATCCGCTATTCTATATTTTACTCTGGGTTTATTGCCCTGGTGCTGATTGTATTCATCCCTTACCTGTTGCCATTAGTTATTCATGAGCATCTTGATATCCCTTTAAATTTGCGCATTGGGTTTTCTATCTATTCTGCTTTTGTTTTAATCTTTGGAGGGTTTACAGTCGGTTTATTTGCTATGAACCTTACCCGGCAGATGGCAATTGTTAGTATCATTCAATGCGTTGTATTTTTTATAGGTGCAAATTTAGCAGTACCTTCATTTGGTGGATCCGGAATGATTGCAGTCCTGATTTTGATGCATGTGGTTACCATTCCAATACTCTTAAATGTTTTTAAACAAAAAGTCTTTAATTAGCAGAGATGAACAGCGAAAGAGCAGCAGCAATCAGACGGAGACTAAAAGAAAATCCGGATTATAAATTTCATCTTTTAGAAAAAGGCATCCGTAAGGGGGTTTATTTGATTTATAATCTTCTTTTGTTTCCTTTAAGATATTGCGTATTGGGCAAAGTTTCATGGAGCACCAGAATTTGCTTTGACAGCAGTTTTAGAAATTTAAGAAAAATCCGTTTATCAAAGAATGCGGAAATAAATAAGGGTGTGATTTTGTGGGCAGGGCTGGATCATGGGATTGAAATTGGTGACTACAGTCAGCTGAATCCATACACCACCGTATATGGAAATGTAAAAATAGGAAAGTATGTGATGATTGCCCCAAACGTAATGCTGGCTGGCGGAGGACACGGTTTTAAAGATATCTCGAAACCTATGCTGCTTCAGAACTCCGTTTCAAAAGGTGGCATCTTCATTGAAGATGATGTATGGATTGGAGCCAATGCCGTGATTACTGATGGCGTTAGGATTGCTAAAGGAGCAATTGTTGCAGCTGGATCTGTAGTGGTTAAAGACGTTGCAGCATACGCCATTGTGGCTGGTAATCCTGCTGTAAAAATAAAAAGCAGGGTGATATGATCATTGTAAAGATCTGGGGCGGATTAGGCAATCAATTATTTCAATATTCTTTTGGAAAATGTCTATCTTTGAAATATAATACACCATTAAAATTAGATTTACAATTCAATAATCAATCTACGAAAAAAACTAAAAGAGATTTTGGATTAAAAAATTTTAATCTTGATTTAAAAATAGCCACGATATCTGAAATTCATACTTTTAAGTATTTTAATAGTGGTATATTATCAAGAATTGAAAGAAAAGCAGTTCAACAGATGCCGGCACTAAATAAAAATATGATCATTGAAAAGCCGTTTGTCCATATTGACCCTAAAAACCTTAAAAATAATTGTTACTATGACGGATATTGGCAATCAGAAAAATATTTCAAACCCATTGCAGGTATTCTGCGTAAAGAATTGAATTTGGATTTAGATCTTGATCTTAAAAACCAACAATTTATGCGGCATATTGATTCTTGTGAGTCGGTAAGCCTGCATATACGCCGTGGGGATTACGTTTCCAAGATCCCAGGTCAAAACACCTATAAGATATGCGGGATGGATTATTATCAACAGGCCATCCAATATTTCAAGGAGAAACTCACAGATGCTGTATTTTATGTATTTTCTGATGATATGGAATGGGCAAGAGCCAATTTTACCGGCGACCAGTTCATTATGGTAGACCATAACCCTGATCAACCTCATATTGATCTGCAGCTGATGAGCAGCTGCAAGCACCATATTATTGCCAATAGTTCATTTAGCTGGTGGGCAGCCTGGCTAAATGATTTTAAGGATAAAAAGGTAATCAGTCCAAAGAGTTGGTTTAATAACCCAAACACGGATCTGCTTGCTACAAATATGCTAATACCAAAAGCATGGATTAAATTATAAACTAATCAATTAATGCCAGTTAAACTAACTATAGGGTTGCCCTTTTACAACAATGAAAAAACCTTAAAAAAAGCGATCCATTCCATCTTGCTGCAGACCTATGATCTTTGGGAGTTAATTCTTATAGATGATGGCTCCACTGATCATTCTCTTTCTATCGCAAAATCTATTGCTGAGCATGATTCCCGTATCACATTAATCAGTGATGGTAAAAATCGCGGCCTTGTTAACCGCTTAAATCAAATCATTGATCTGGCAAGAGGGGAATACATTGCAAGGATGGATTCTGATGATATCATGATGCCTGATCGGTTGGAGAAGCAAATGTTGTTACTGACTTCAGATCCTGAAATTGATGTTACGGACAGCTGTATTTACATCATCGATGATGAGGACAATCCCTACGGAAAGCGCTGTAAGAAATTAAACGGATCCAGCAGCAAAAAAACAGCTCTGAAAGGTTCTATATTATACCATCCCACGGTTATTGCTAAGGCCAGCTGGTATAAAAATAATAAATATGCAGAAGGATTTCTCCGTTCAGAAGATTATGAACTGTGGTGCCGGGCGTTTCAGCATACCAAATTTATCCGGATAGATGAACCTTTGCTTTTATACCGGGAGGGAATGATTGATATTGGAAATTATAACCAAAGTATGAGGTCTGCCCGTAAGATATTAAAAGCTTACGGGCCAGGAACGATTTCAACTTTTGAAATGGCTGTAGAAATTTCAAAAACCTATTTTAAGTATGCTGCTTACAACTTTATGGGAATGTTTGGAAAACAAAATTTGTTATCTGCAACCCGGAACTCATCTATTACTGAAGATCAAAAAAGGATGATCAGAGCGGTAATCCATCGTATTACGGATTTTAAGCAAATAACTTCTTAATCCCATTTGCTACCCTACTTAAATCATTCTGTGTTAAATTAGATCCTGAAGGAAGGCACAATCCATTTTTAAATAATTCTTCGGCCACGCCATTACCATAAAAAGGACTATTTTCAAATACCGGCTGTAAATGCATCGGTTTCCATAGCGGTCTTGTCTCGATGTTATCTTTTTCCAGCCCCAGGCGGATGTCTTCCCGAGTAATACCCGATGTCAATTCAGGATCTACAAGGATGGTGCTCAGCCAGCGGTTCGACCTGTAACCTTCCGGCTCTTCCAGGAAGCTAACTCCACTGATCCCGGCAAATGCGCTTTTATAAAAGTTAAAGTTCGCTCTTCTGTTCTCAATATGCTGATCCAATACTTCCATTTGTCCCCGGCCAATGGCGGCACAGACATTACTCATCCTGTAATTATAGCCTATTTCGGTATGCTGGTAATGAGGAGCTGCATCCCGTGCCTGTGTAGCAAGGAACCTGGACTTTTTAATATGATCTTCATTTTCGGAGATTAAAGCACCTCCCCCTGATGTGGTAATGATCTTATTTCCATTGAAAGACAATACGCCCAGGATCCCGAAGCTTCCCATAGCCCTGCCATTGATACTTGACCCCAGTGCTTCAGCGGCATCTTCGATTACCGGAATATCGTATTCTTTGGCTACTTCCAAAATCCTGTCCATTTGAGCGGGCATTCCATATAAATGTACGGGAATAATAGCTTTAGGCTTCTTTCCAGTGGCAAACCTTGCCTTTATGGCTTCGCGAAGCAAATCCGGACACATGTTCCAGGTTTCTCTTTCACTGTCCACAAATACCGGTACGGCACCTAAGTAGGCGATGGGATTGGCACTTGCAGAGAAGGTCATCGACTGGCAGATCACTTCATCGCCAGCCTTTACACCAAGCATGATCAACGCCAAATGTAATGCTGCTGTACCTGAACTGAGTGCCGCAGCATGTTTAGTTTTTGTATAGGCTGCCAAATCCTGTTCAAATCCATCGACATGCGGGCCCAATGGTGCAATCCAATTGGTATCAAATGCTTCATTTACATATTTTTGTTCTGCACCGCCCATATGTGGAGATGACAACCAGATCTTATCGTTCATTATTTGTTGTATTTTATTATTCTTCCCGGATTCCCTACCACTACGGCATAGTCCGGAACATCGTTTATAATTACTGTACCGGCACCTATAGTTGCCCACTTACCTATTTTTATACCCTGAATTATAGAGGCACCTATTCCGATATGTGTTCCCTCACCCACTTCTACATTCCCGGCTAATGCTGCATTGGGAGAAATATGTGCATAATCACCAATGATGCAATCATGATCGATCACACAGTTTGTATTTAAAATTGCATGTTTACCAATCCGAGCATCTACATTGACTGTTACTCCTGCCATGACCACTGTTCCTTCCTGCATTTTTGCATAATGGGAAACTATAGCCTTTGTATGAACTGCCTTAGTAAATGTTAGTACGTGATTTGTGTCAGCAATACGCTTTCGAACCTGGTTGTTTCCTATGGCAATCAGGTAAGGACTGTCTACCGGCCACTCTCCTTGCAAAGGCTGTGGCTGTACTGGTATGTGCAGCATCCACTCTTTACCCGGATCCTGATCAAATACACCAAGAACAGTATGTTTTTGTGAGATCAGAATATCTGCGATTACTTTTGCGTGGCCACTGGCTCCAATCAGGTAAATACTATGCATCTTCAAGTTTGCTGATGGTTCCTTTAAATTTTTTCATGGTTGCCTGCCCCTCCTGGCTAATTCCTTCAGTTTTAAACACTTTTTGAACGGTTAACAGCAAAATCTTCAGATCTAATGCCAAAGAGATCTGATCGACATACCAGACGTCATATTCAAATTTCTTTTCCCAGCTTATGGCATTCCGGCCATTTACCTGTGCCCAACCTGTAATACCAGGACGAACATCGTGTCTTCTCATTTGATGCGCATTGTATAAAGGTAAGTATTCTGGTAACAGCGGACGGGGACCGATCAAACTCATATCTCCTTTGATTACGTTGATTAGCTGCGGGATCTCGTCCAGAGACGTTTTCCTCACAAATTTACCGACGCTGGTTAACCTCATCGAATCTGGCAATAGATGACCATTGGCATCCTTTCTATCGTTCATTGTTTTAAACTTGATCACCTTAAACAACTGACCGTTCTTACCCGGACGCAGCTGGAAGAATAAAGGCTTACCATCATTAGCGATCAGGAGTAAAAGCAGCAGGACAGCGAATATGGGGAAGATCACGATCAAGCCCGCTAAAGCAACTATAAAATCAATAACCCGTTTAAAAAAATCCTTATACATTCTTATTCTCCAATGCTCTATATTCTGCCAGTATTGCATCCCAAACGGCTTTTTGTCCGTAGAGGTCAACGATGGTATTTCTGATGTCTGGTTTTAATTTGTCAACCTCTGCCTTATTGTTTACAAATTTAATCATTGCATCTAATAAAGCGGACATATTCTTTGGAGGGACGATCCAGCCATTTTTGTTTTCCACTATAATTTCATTACATCCGTTGATATCAGAAACTATGGATGGTAAACCCATCGCACCGGCCTGCATGACCACGTTTGGAAAGCCTTCCCTGTAACTTGGAAAGGCCAGTACATCACTAATTGCAAAGTATGGCCGTACGTCAGCCTGGTAACCAACAGAAATTATATCTGGATTGTTTTTGATCTCTTCCATACTGTCTGGAAACAGCGGGTCTAATTCCTGTTCCTGATCGCCAACCAATAGCAGCTTGCTATCCGGAAGATCCTTATTCAAGATCTTAAAGGCCGCTACCAGTTCATTAATTCCTTTATCGCCCACTAATCTGCCTACAAAAATAAAGACCTGATCTTCATCTTTAATATTCAGTTCCATTTTTAGGCTTTGTCTTTCAGAAACCGTGAAGTGTTCCGGATTAAAATAATCTGTATTGATCCCATTCGTACTTCCTTTACCGATTACCTTTAGCTTGTTTGCTGTACAAAAATTCTCTTTTATAATGATTTCCTTTAAGCCAAATGAATTTGGATACACTCTCGTAGCACAGGCATAGGTTACTTTCTCTACCAAGTTCAGGAGTTGTCTCTTTTTACCTGTGACTTCCATTAACGGTAGTCCGGCAACGGTGTGTAAGCGATGAGGAACGCCGGCTAACTTAGCGGCAAGCATTCCTATAGTTCCTGCTTTTGGCGTGTGACTGTGTACAATTAAGGGTTTTTCTTTTTTCAGAAAACGATATAATTTAAATAAGGCTTTAAGATCTGCCACTGGTGTGATCTGCCTGGTCAATTCAACTGAGAATACATCCACCCCTTCTTTTTTTCCTACTTCTTTTAATCTTGGTTCATCAGCTGAAACTGCAGTTACCTGATAATGCTGCTGCATAAATTTCAGTTGATGCTCTAATAATTTCTCCAGGGAAAGCGGAACTGTTGTAATTCTTATCAGTTTATTTTTCATATATAAATAGCGCAATTAAATTGCCCGTATCATGAATTCAGTTTAGGATACAAATCTAATCATTGGACTGAGCTTACAAACATAGTTTAGCTAAATACGGGCACATTTAATTGCACATGGCCACATTTCAAATTATTACTTTAAATTAGCCGCATCATTAAACAGGTTTTATGTTAGTAGAAGTGGTTGCCTTTAATCTTCATTCCGCTCTTGTGGCTGCAACTGCGGGCGCTGACCGTATTGAAATTTGCGACAATATACATGAAGGCGGAACTACACCATCTTATGGCTGTGTACGTGTTTTAAAACAGAAGCTTTCTATACCTGTATTCCCAATGATCAGGCCACGTGGCGGAGACTTTTTATATACCAATGAAGAAACCGATGCTATGCTTGCAGATATAGAACTATTTAAAAACATTGGATGCGAAGGCATTGTTGTTGGCTGCCTTCTACAGAACGGCACCGTTGATAAAGAAAAGCTAACCTCTTTTGTAAAAGCAGCACATCCGATGTCTGTCACGTTCCACCGGGCATTTGACAGGTGTGAAAATGCCTTTAAAGCTCTTGAAGATATTATTGAATGTGGCTGCAGCCGAATACTCACCAGCGGCCAAATGCCTTTTGCACATGAAGGTATTCCTTTGATAAGGGAATTAATTTTAAAAGCAGCGAACCGGATCTTAATTATCCCCGGCGGGGGAATTACCAGCGATATCATAATGGATCTCGTGGAAGAAACGAAAGCAACAGAATATCATACCCCGGTAAAAGCAGTGGTTTCTTCCAGGATGAACTATTGCCAGGAGAAGATGCAGGAAACGCTGGAAACGATTAGCGTCAATGTCAACGAGTTACATTTGATTAAGCAGTTAATTCAACGTAAAGCCTAAAACAGATTCCTTACGGTTTCAGTCATATTCAGGCTTTCCATTCCATACTTGGAATTTAGCGCTTTATATCTTTTCAATATCACCTCTAATCCTTCTAAACTTTGCTTAGGATAGTTTCCAAAATTGTGGGGATGCCACCACAAATGATATACTTGATTTTTTTTTGCTGCATATTCCATTTCATTTAAGATTCGATTAAGCCTTAAATTGTTTAGTGTATTTTTTGACGAATATGGTCTTAAGAATCTACTTGCAGGTATTTGAACGACATCATTCTTGTTTAGATTTACAGATGACAGGTTATAGGACTTTGTAACTCCCATTGGAAGAAAAGCGTCCCCAGTTCTAAATACCTTTTTCATGAGTGTTTCATTTCCAGTATCTTTCCAGAACCAATCTGATGGGTTTGACCGCACGGATTGTATCCCCTGCTGATAACAAGCCTGAAGATAATCCTCACGAATTTGATTTCTAGGAAAAACTAATGACGTTATAGCAGTTCCAAATTGTTTACCCAACTGTACTGCGACTTTAATATCTGCTTCAAAACTATTCAGGTTCTGCCCAGCCTCCTGACAAAAATAGTGTGAGTAGGTATGCGTACCAAGTTCCTGATTTTCAAAGCTTACAATTTCACGGACTAGGTTAGGTGCAAAGAAGCAATATTCCAGTTCCTTTTTATGTCCATATATTTCTTTAAGCCTATATGGGTTTATGGCCTCATTTATATACTCAGGTTTGTAAGCTGGCTTTAATTCTTCCCATTCTTCCCAATTTTCTGCGAAAAGCATCCCTACTGCCGCCCAGGTCACGTGAATTCCATACTGATCAAAAAGACGAAGCATCTTTGGAATCGTTGCACGTGTATTGGAAAAATAGGTTAACCGATCATTTAAATCAATTTTATCAAAGATTCCCCAATACAATTCAAAATCTAACGAAATAGTAAACACTCCTTTATTTGATTGCATATTCTCTCTTTTTCAATATTAATGCCTTACGTTTAATTACTCTCGCTCTGCGCTCTTGCTCTTTACCTGACAGAAATGACAATACCACAAAGAATAAGAAATACATCACCATACTTTTCTGACGGGTTGCTATTCCTAAATTAGCCATTACAAAAGAAAGTGCGATTGAAGATGTGATGAATATAACTGCACTCATTTTAACCATAGAGGATGCTTTTGCTAAATATCCTATAAATTTTTTATCAAAAAGTTTGAAGAATAATAATACATAAACTAAGTTTTCAAAGGAAACGAAGATCCCTAATGCACCTGGAGCATCAATGAATAAAGGTCTGAACCAAAATGTGAACAGCTTTAAGATTAAAGGGTAATTATTTATATTAACACCTGAGCCAGATGAAGACAGACCATCGGACCTGGTAGATGCGAATTCTTCAAAGCTAGAGACGACGTCGGCCTCATTTAAGTTTGCCACAGCAAGTATCTGCCCATAGAACATAAATATTGCACCTGCAAAAACAAGGGATACAAACAACTTCTGAAATAGGGAAACTTTTTCACTAGAGGTAAGATATCCAATTACGGCACCTACACCTGCAAAAAGAAAAACATGCGGCCGGACGTTAAATATAAGGAAACTTCCAAAGATCAATGTAATAAAGCGCTTCTGCGGCTCTTTCATGGCATAGGCAAACATGCCTAAACCAAAAAAGATCAGCGATCCTTTTCCTAATGATGCTGTCCAGAAATGCATATTTGGGAGGAACAATAAAATGGTTATTAAATCATATCCAAAAAAATTTACCCTGATACGATTATTCTCCTTAAAAAAGATATAAAAATAAACAAACCCTATAAAGCCAAACCATGCAAATATTTGCATCATCATTTCATAATTAAACCCAAGGTAATTTACGAATGGATAGGCTGAAAAATCAATAAACCGGGTTCCTGTATGATAAAGACTAAACCAGGATTCCGCAGAACTATTTTCTGCTCTATCAAAATAGGCTATTGAATCTGACCGGTTAAAACGGGTGTAGGTATAATATATCAACCAAAACACTAAATGATAGCCATATAGTTTATTTAGTAAACCAACATCAATAAATGAATGTCTCTTTTTGAGAAAAGATAACCAGGGTTGTTGAATCCCAAAAAGTATAATTGCTAAAATTAATGCGCCTATCATTTTTTATTATTAGGTTAAAACAACTCTAAATCTCCTAAACTATATGCCCATTGTTCTGGCATTATTAATTGATCAAATGCTTCTGATTCCAATTGTATATTTCTAAATGTAACTATGGGACCTTTATTTACAATAGGAAAGATGCTGAAGAAAGGATAATAGTTCTGCATAATTTTATAATTATTACCTGATACGCTGATCAGAGCAACTTTTTTAGAACGGCTGTTCAACGCTTTACCCAATTGTTTTTTTTGAACACGCCCAAAGTTTTTTTTGTTGATCAATAAATCTGTAATCCTCAACTCTGCACCAAAGCTATGTTCTTTATATCGATATGCCAAGAAATAACTGCTATTATCTGTTAGGTAATGATAATTAAAAATAGGATTTTCGGCATATCGCCATGTTAAATAGGCTTGACTATATTGCGTATGCATTCCTTGATTTTGGATATGAAAGAAATCATCTGCTAAGCGCAGATCACTCCAGTTCGTCGTCTCTACAGGCATTTTACCTTTATATCCGAATGGGTTAATGTTGAACTTCAAGGGCATCCTTCCTTGTTCTTTCCATCCCATTTTTAAATAACCTGGTTTGCTTTTTTGATTTGGTGTATTGTAAACAAAGCTTACGCCCAAAGATTTCACTTCATCCAGTCCCTGCAAAGTAAGTTTTTTAAAGATCCCTTTCCCCTGGTGATCCGGGTGTGTTGCCGTGTCAACTGCACGAACGGCACGATATATTTTACCTTGCAATTGCCATTGCCAATTCATAAATGCCCGTAATCCAATTAGCTGTCCATCCTGTTCTGCAAGCAGTACCATTGAGGCGCCGAAAGGATTGTCTATATGTTTCCATCTCCAAAACTTTTCAGACTTAGGTATTAAGGATTCGCCTAATGACAATCTTAATAATTCAATTATCCCCGGGATATCTTTTTCTGTTGCTGTTCTTATTTGCATCTCCGTATTATTCAAGCATCTCCAAATAAGTTTCTTCCAACTCCTTCACCATCTTATCCAGGCTGAAGCTACTCTGTACTCTCTGTCTGGCATTTAAGGCTAATTCTAAACGTTTTGGCTCATCTTTGATCAGTTTTGTTAGTTCAGAACCTAGAAGCTTCCAATCATCAGCCGGGACCATTAAACCATCTTCTCCGTTTCTGATCACTTCTTTGATACCTCCTGCGTCTGTAGTTACGATGGCACATGACATGCTCATGGCTTCCAATAATGCAATTGGCAGACCTTCAAAAACAGAACTCATCATATAGATATCCATGGTTGACAACCAGGGTTTAACATCTGTTTCGAGTCCGGGCATTAAAATTTTCTTTTCAAGGCCTAATGCTTTCCTCTTGTCTACAATTTCCTGCTTTAGGGGACCATCACCAACAATTATTCCAAATACCTGATCATTTTCTGCACAGATGCCAGCCATTACTTCCATCCATTCTAAAAGTCTTTTTTGAAATCTAAACACGGCTATTGTACCGATTACGATTGCTTTTTCCGGCAGGTTCCATTGCTTACGTACCGCAATCCCATCTTCGATGTTACGTTGAAATGCTACCGTATTGACTCCATTCAGGATTACTTTTACAGGTATCTGAGGTTTAATATTTTTCTGAATAGATTCTGAAACGTCTGCTGATACTGCTATCGCTTTATTCTGGCTATTAAATGTCCACTTATTTAAACGGAATGTTATATTATGATATCGTTCTTGTTTATTGTGCTCTGTATAGACTAATGGGATGCCTGTATTTCTATGTACCAGTCTTCCTAAAAATCCGGCCCAGGGCAGGTGACAATGGACAAGTACAATTTCATGCTGTTTGATATATTGCTGCACTTTCTTCCATTGCATCATCAGCTGTATATTATTTTTCGCCGGGAAACAAGTTACAAAGCCTCCGGCATCTTTTATTACATCTTCCAGTTGATTTTTCCAGGGCAGGAAATAAATATAGTGAAACTCATAGCGCTGATGATCATGTAATTTTAATGTTTCAGGCAATAACATCTCTGCTCCCCCCCGACCCAATGATTTAATAATGTGGAGCACTTTTATCTTATTCATTATTAAAATTTTTATAAATGTCCCTAAATCTTCCGGCAATACCAACATTCATAAATTCTTCAGATACCATCTGAAAGGCATTTCCTGTTATATGATCAGTATATTCTTTTTTTTCAAGCACCTCATTAACAGCAGCGACGAAGTTCTTTTCATCATTTTTTTCTATGAGCCAGCCTGTTTTTCCTGCTTTAACGATTTCAGCTATCCCACCTACATGATAAGCAACTACTGGCGTTTTATGATACATTGATTCAAGTAGTACTGCAGGGAGCCCTTCGATGAGGCTTGGTAAAACAAATACATCAGCTAATTTAATAATTTCAAGTACATCTGTTCTTCGTCCCAGAAATTTGACATGATCTTTAAATCCTTCTTTCTCAATGATGGATTTTATTTCCGCTTCTAATCTTCCTTCTCCAATCAGGATCAACTGTGCATCGGGGAATTTCTTAATTAAATTACTAAAGATCCGGACCAGTCCGGCATGATTTTTCTCAGGCACGAACCCTGCGACATTCACCAATATTGGATAATGACTCCTGATGCCGGTTAGATCGTCAGGAATACTTCCAGGTTTTTGCGGTTCTACCCCTACCTGAACGGTAGCTATTTTTTGGACTGGAAATTGAAAGGTATTTATAAAATCAATTTCACACTCATGACTTACCGAGATGACGAAAGCAGTTTGACTGACTAAAAAACGGTTCAGGAACATCTGAAATTTTGACTTAATAAAATCACCCATTTTATTCGCATTGCGATATATAATTGGGGTATTCCATCCAAATATAAGCTTGGAAAAAACAGCAAACTTCAAGGTATCTGCTGCATTGGCCTGAATAACTTGAGGTTGCTTTTCTTTTATTAAAGCGGCGAGTTGTTTCCAACCCTTTAAATCAAAAAAACGCTTTCCTATGGGCCTATTGAGTTCAATCTTTTCTCCTTCAAACGGAAGCTTTGCCATACCTGGAAACAAACTGATCAGGCAGACCTCATCTCCTGTCAATTCCAGGTTAGCGGAGAGCTGGGAGGCGAACATTTCTGCACCCCTTAACTGTGGTTTTTGGATAAGCTGGAAAATCTTCATAATGTATTGGCTTCCAGTTTTGCGATTACTTTTTTTAACTCATGCAGCCAGGTTGAAGATGAGGTTACAAATTCATTCGCATTTCGGCCCAATGCGTTTCTAAATGGCACATCGTTAATCAGCAATTGGAGCCGGCTTTCCAAATGCTCTTCATTACCGGCTTCATAAAACAAGACCTGCTCTCCTTCGGTGAACTGAAGCGGCAAATCTCCTGCCAATGGCGCAATGGCCGCTTTCCCTGCAGCCATGTATTCCCGGAGTTTAATTGGAGAATAATGAAATCCTTCGGCTGTCTTTGCACTTACTAATGCAATATCAAAACAGGCCACATAATCCGGGATCTCTGCAAAAGGCTTGCGGCCTGGGAACAGTACTACATGCTGCAGCTCCATTTTATGCACGAGGCGCTCAATGTGTTCTTTTTCAGAACCATCTCCAACCAATATAAGCACGGTATCCGGATGGTTCTTATGTATTTTTAAAAAAGCCTTTACAACAGTATCTAAACCATGGAAAGACCTAAAGCTACCTGTCCAGCCGATCACGGTCTTATGCTCAATTTTTAGTTCCTTTTTTAGGTGCTGTACATCTTTTCCCGGATAAAACAGTTTATTATCCACGCTCATGGGACTTACTAAGGTCTTATGTTCCTGAACTCCCATGTCAATCAATTTCTGCCTAACCTCTTCCGTTACACAAGCAACGAGGTCTGCTCTTTTTAATGAGGCGGCTTCTATATTTTTCTCGAGCCAATTGCCCCATACCGGTCTCTTTACCCCCCATTTTGAGGCTTCCCAAACCGCAGGACCATGCACATATAGTACAAATGGAACCTTTAGTTTTTTTGCGATCTTATAACCAGGTCCCGGAAATAAATCGTGTTGTTCCCAAACCATTTTAACGGTCTCATCTTTCCAGGGCCCATCTTTTTCTATTGCCCATTCTTTAGGTTGTGAGCGCTTCAACAGGATATCTTTAAGCAACGTTTTAAATACCATTGGCAACCAGGGGTATTTACCTTTCTTATCGGTATTGACAACAGTTGTACTTCCTAAGGGATAGTGCAAAACATCTTCGGCTTTAGCTACGGTGTCTGAAGTACCAATCCACGAACTGCCGTAGTGTTGTTCTGCAGCACCTGCCCATCCTGCTGCTGTAACCCAAAGGGCTTCAGCACCCCGCCAAGCCCTGCTGTTCCGCGGCATTAATACATATACTGTTTTTTTTTGCATGGATTAAATTTAATTTTGCTTAACGATCTGCTGAAGGGCTTCATCAAGCAGGATATTCTTATTTAATAATTTTGCACGTTCCAGGATTTTTTTAAACGTTTCCAGTTCCAAATCTATATTGTGCTGCTTTTCCTTATCAATAAAAGCTTTATTCTTATCCACATCAATTAGTTCGTCTCTATATCCTTCTCCGTATGGTGTTTTAAAAAAGGTAAATCCGGTAATAAATAATTCAGCGAATGACTGATCCATCAGGAAACATAAAGCAGAGAGGCCGGTTGTTGGCCTGAATGGTTCTAAATTCATTTTAACGTCTGTATAGTAATTTTTAGGAAGGATATATACCGGCCGTTTTTTAAGATATTTTTTATAAAAGTTAAAGATCCCGCGCCAGCCAAAATAGGTTGGAATGGGATTAATAACATATTGAATTCCCAGGTGATCAAAAAGTTCGAAATCCAGCGGTCCGCCGCCCTTAAAATCATTTTCGAAAAAGCAATGGAACAGGATATCTGTTTTAGCGCCAATATCTTTTGCAAACGATCCGTCTTGTATGATCTTTGGCGCTTTATTAATCCTGACCACATAATCATACGCATCGATTTCGCTGCCTTTATTTGTGTTGTAGGCGGAGTTGGCTGGTCCTACGACTACGATCCTCTTATTTATTAGTAGTGCCGGGCTAAAACGATGGGTATATCTGATCGTTAACAGTAACCCATACAATAGTTTATATAATCTGATCACCTGTTTGTTTTTTTTTGTAAATCTTTAAAAAGCGTTATATAATTATTTGAAAAGGTTAACAATGATGGATTATTATATCCTGCAAACTGTATTTCGTTTGCCACTGCTGCGTCGTAGTCGTTTACAGCGTCTCCAATTAGTATAGTTTCTTCCGGAGCATATTTATATTTATTTAACAGTTCTTTTACTAAAATCTTTTTAGGGGTAGGACTTCCTGAAATACTTACAAAATACTGGTCGATTTTAAGCTGACCGCAGATATGACGCAATTCATTCCCATCTGAGCCGGAGACAATATGCATTGGCACTTCTTTATGGTATTTAATCACAAATTCTAAACTGTCATTTATCAATAGACTTTGATTGATAAGGAGCTGCAGCATGATGCCGGAAAAATCATTAGCCAGCGTTAAAACCTGGTCTTCAGATATCTTCTCTTTACGGATGTTTTCGAAAAAATAACGAAACTTAACGTATCTGCTAAGTCCTCCGTTTGCCCGATGGTAGGCCATTAATTCATCTACCTGCTCCTTAGGATACTGTTTTAAGACTTCGGTGAAACCTTTATCCCTTATGGGCATGCTATCCATTAACACACCGTCAAAATCCCAAAGTATGGCTTTATAGTTTAGTAAGTCTTTCATATACGGCTTCAGCAATTAAAAAATCGTCTTCCCAATCTACATCCAATGAGTGTAATTTATCCATTTCAAAAAGAAAAGGATGGCTGCCTACCCTATCGTTTAGATCCAGATAGATATTTTTTCCTGCAATGAACATGACGTGATTGATTTCGTAGAGCGGTAAAAGGTCTTGTGTTCTAGGCCAGCGTATTCCTGCAATATTTTTATTGATCACCTCAGCGGACTGGTTGAGCAGGAAATTCTGAAATGGCATTACACTGATTAATGAATCATATCCTGCAAGCAAGCTATCAAAGTATGCCCTGATTCCGCTGTCATAATCTGCACCATCTGCAATTGGTGTGGTTACATGACCCCAAATAATATGCTCATGACTAACTACTGTGGGTACATAAGCGATAAGATCAGTAAGTTTGGTGCTGCTTTCACATAAATGCTGGGGTCTGTAATCAATTTTAATTCTGCTATCCTTATTCAGGAATTTTTTGGCTACATCAATGCATACTTCATCGTTTGTTGACAGTACGATTTCATCAATTAACTTTGAACCTATTAATTGCTGTAGCTTTAGCGCAAGAATACCACCTTCTATGCCTGCAAATCTTTTCGTATTTTTATTGATCACTCTTTCACTACCTTTTCTTAGCGGCAAAAAGAAGCTTAGGGGTTCATGCATGTTACACTAAATATTGATAAACTGAAGTTACCGGTAATGTTTTATAATTTGTAGGTGTTATTGCTTCAATTTTAATCTCAGGGTGATGATTTTGAAAAGCGGTAAACAGGTATTCATTTTCTTCACTTAAACTACGTTCTTGCTGAGAAAGTGATGAATCCTGATAACCATCATACCCTACGATCATTATATTCTTTGCATTTAGCTGGAGTGACGTTTTCAATGCCAATGCGGTGTGTGTGTCTGCTAATTTCGATGTAAAGTCTATTGCATCCAATTCAAAGGTGTTGTCCCTGATTGTTGCCGGTATATATGTTCCCATCTTTCTTGGAAAAGGGGGCAATACACATTTACCATTGAAGCCTCCTAAATCTGTAAAGATTTTTTCCAGCCTGTGACCTTCATTACCTACCAGACAAAAGAACTGAGGTACATTTGCTGACTTATAATAGCTGGCATTTTTTGAGCTGGCATGAATGATGCAGGAGTCTGGATTTTTTTCGAGATAAGCCAACACGCCTGTGGCGTGCTGTACACCATTTGGTCCGCCGCCTATCACTATTGCATTTGTGAATTTTTCGGACGGTTCAAATAAGGGCAATTGTTCATTATCCTTAATGCCTTTTTTTTGATTCTGTAAGGCCCTGATGATGCTGTTAAATGAATAGAATCTTCTCGACACCCATTCCATTACATCTTTCTGAGGCAATGAATTTGCTCCTGAAACCATATACGGTAAATTGCTGCCCCAGGAATATTGTTTTTGTAGCTTTTCAAATGAATCAACCAAAATACTTAGTGTATTAAAATCCACTTCCAAACCTTCTTTTGCATTTAGTGCTGTTAGGAGCAGTTCTGTTTTCAGATTACCTGCGCCCCTTCCCATACCAGTAATGGTGACATCTATTATTTCTGCACCATGTTCAATTGCTGTTAATGAATTGATCAGGCCCAGTTCCATATTGTTATGACCGTGAAATCCAATTGGACACGTTGTTCTTTCTTTGACCATCTTTATGGTTTCAATTACATCCCCTGGATATACTCCTCCATAAGAATCAACCATATAAAAATAATCTGCGACTTCATCTACGTATTTAATTTCATCCAGAAAACCTCCATAGTTTTTCCACTTGCTCATATACATAATATTAAAGCCGACTTCGAAATTTAACTTCTTAATTTCAGCCGCCAGTTTAAGTGCACGTCCTAAGTACTGTGGATCCAGTGCAATTCTAACCATATCGATCAGACCAATACATGGACTTAACAATGCAGAAACATGCTCTGGTCTTACGTCTTTTTCATTTAATATGATAACCAGCTTCTTTTTAGAAAGCGATCGGATTTCTTCAAGCAGATAGACCGGACAATAAAAATACTCTCCAAGATACTCATTCATAGGATTACTTCTGTACCCTATTTCCAGATAATCAGCGGGCAAATCATTAAAAGATTTCAGGTAATTATTTACCAATTCTTTACTAAAATCCCAATTTGTATAATATCCTCCATCACGGAGCGTACAGTCCAGTATTTTCATTTTATTTCATTTTGGATTTAATCGAATCAATCAGCTTACCGGAGTAAATGTGTAACTTCTGATAAGGTTTAAATTTAGATAAATTTCTATTTTTAAAATATACTTCTGTAAACACCCCTTTTTGAAAATAATAGCTGGCCTTAACTCCTCCTTTGGTATAATAATATCCAAATATCAGGGAATTGACTTTATCTTTTACTTTAAGCGGCGAACTGATTAAGGATTTTATATGTGCTACATTATCGGGCACATAAGCGACATCAGAATAGTAATACCTTCCTTTTCCCAGTAAGATAACTGGTTTACCCCAATAGGTACCTTCGAGGCCAACTGTTGAACCAAATGTTATAATTTTTTCTGATATATCTATTAATGCATAGGTATCAACCTTGTCATCCGGACCTATGACAAAGATATTCTCAAACTTTCGGTCAAGCTCCAGCACCGAGGTTGTATAATCATGCTTGACATTTGAAAGATTAGGATGCATCCGGATAATCAGATTATAATTTCTAAGTTCTGTTCCAAACAAGTTTACCAGATATAAAATGCCCTCATTTTGATTTTCCCAATATGAATTTTTATACTCATCTCCAACAGCAGCGTGTTCATCATCAGAACTATTAAATAAAACGATATTCGGTTTACCGTTTCTAATCTCTGCAGGAAGATAATTCTTTTCCTGACTTTTTGTATATACACGTGTGATGGTTTCTAACCCACCTCTTTTCTTTTCAAAAAATTCTGAGGCTATATCTTCTTTCACCTGGATTGAGTCTGGCGATTCATTCCAAAAATCATCAATTAACTTCTTTTTTGCCAGGATACTAAATGGAAGTGCATTCTCGTAAAATTCTATGAATCCTCCTGGTCTCGCTCTTTCCACATTTAAGCATTTCACCCCCATGGACTGGGCCGCTCTAAAGACCGCTCTAAGGTAATCTTGTCTGCCATTAAAGTTATATATCAATTCAATTGCATTATTTTTTATAAATCTTTTTATCGACAAATAGGTTATTAAACAATTGTATGCAATTTTAGCTACATATGAGTTTTGATCTATAAAATTTAATTCCTTGTCCCTGGTTAGTGAGATATATGTGGAAAGCGTTGCTTCTCCTAAATCATAATTTTCAAAAAACAATCCTTTAGAAATGGCCGGGTTATCCTGAAAAAACTCCGTTGCTGTTTTAATGTCTTCCTCTGCTGCAATATCAGAGATTTTTAAATTTGTAAAATCTCCATCAATTAATTCTAATGTATTTTGAATGGAGTAACGGCATGAGTCACACCGGTGCATTTCTTTATCTTTATTGAAGTAACAGGTATCAAAGGATTTGGAACAGCTTACATAGAAATAGTTATTTGAATTTTTCTTATCCAGCTCCGTTTGAAGGACCTCTGCCATTATTCCTTTTGAATAGGATCCTACTCCATATATAGAGACTATAAGAACATTCATATTAAACTAAGTTTTTGATCAGGTTCAATTCATATTCACTCCATACGCCAAATGCGGTATGCTGGTCTACAACAATGTGACCAACTTTGCCACCAATCATCCTCTGTCTCCTTTTATAATTTTTGATGGTAGAAATTACCACGCCCCCTGCTCCTTTATATAGTGCCTCACGCTCCAATTTAGTAAATTTATCCTGGTCTAATATAGGAACCATTCCATGACCAATGTGCTGGTAATACATTCTATTATCCGGGCGCAGGCTTAGTAATGAATCTCCTTTAAAAATAGTTAATGTATTGATTGCATCGTCAATTACGTCACTTTTCAAAAAAGGATATTCTATGGAGATTGACATCATCGCTTCCGGCCTGATGTTCTTATATTCGAGTTGATCTAATACCAAATCAAATGTCTTATTTAATGATTCATTGATCCTTGCAAAGGATTCCGGTCGCGGTATGATGAAAAGCTTCGGATGCTTTACATTTTTAGTTTCTATAAAATTTAAAACTTCCTCATCAGATGTGGTTACAACAACCCAATCCACATTTTCAGCATTACAAGCTGTCTCAATTGCAGACTCAATAACTGTTTTGCCATTCGACTCAAAAAGAGGCCAGTTTACCTGCCCCATCTTTGTTTTACGGACAGGTATAACGGCGAGGGTTTTTGGCACATTAAGCTGGTGTGACGTTATATAATGTGCCTTTATTTTTTGGCGGGTAGTTAAGATCCGCTCTTCATTTGTTGTCAGATTACTTCCATGCCTTCTGTAAGAGAATAATGGCTGATTGATATTATTTACCTTATGGTTTAAAATAAATTTAATCCAAAGGTCATATCCATCCTGACAGGTAAATTCTTCATTGTATCCGCCCAGATCTCTAAGGAATTGAAGCCTGATCATTGTACAGGCACCATGGGCAGGCTGATCGTATAAAGAAACGTCCTTTTCGAAATCATGTCTTTGCTCTTTTCCTGTTATTTCACCATTTGCATCGACGTAATAATAGTCTGGAAATACCAATCCCAGCTCTAAATCACTTTCCAGCACGCTGCTCATAACCTCCAGTGCGTTTGACTCTAAAAAATCATCCGCATCTAACCGCATGAAGTATTTTCCTGAGGAAGCATTCATTGCGACATTATTCGTTCTGTTTAACCCTTTGTTTTGCTGGTATATAATTTCAATTTTGGGGTTGCTTCTATATTCTTCAATAATACTTTTACTATTATCTGTTGACCCATCGTCGATGATAAAAAGTTCGAAATCTGATAGCGTTTGATTTAAAACACTTTCTATAGATTTCCGAATATACTTTTCATAATTATAGTTTGTTATATAAATGCTTACCAAAGGTTGATTCATTATTTTCTGTCTTTTAAAGGTTTTGCCGGAATCCCTGCTACAACCTGATATTGTTCTATATTTTTTGTTACTACTGCGTTACTGCCAACGACGCTGCCTTTTCCTATAGTAATACCAGGCAACACTACAACATGCGTGCCTAGCCATACATCTTCTTCCAATACCACAGGGGCATGGTCATATCCCTGGTCCTGAACGGCCTGGTCCTTTGATGCATACCCGTGCATACTTGTTTGTAAGTAAACAAATCCGGAAACGAGTGCTTTATTTCCAATTGTAATGGAATCTCCGCCGTTTAATACGGAATAAAGGCCAATACGTACGCCATCTTTAATGTCAATTTTCGCTGAATTGGCGGCAAGCAGTCTGACGCCTCTATCAATACGTGTCTTATTACCAATAAAAATTTGGGCGGTTCCGTGAACCCTGATTTCCACGCTCCTTCTAAACTCTACATGATCACCAATGTGCAGCTGACAAGCGGGATCAATAATTATTTTAGGAATGCTATCCGTTCTAAAATTTTCACCTATAGTTACATTGGATCCGAAATAAACGAATCTGGTAATCCAGGAGTTTAGGAGCGGACGAAAACTCCTCAGGAAATATTGGGTAAGTTTTAACATCGGTCGTTATAAAAAATCGTCCCAGCTTAATTTTTGATGCATTTTTAGGTCATGTTTAACTGTTTTGCCTATAACATTGTCATATTCACGTGCATCAATACCATGATTTGGCCTCAAAACTGTTAGATTATCTTCGGTAAGAATTTCTCCTGATTTCAAATCCTTTGACGGATAAACTGCTCTTCTAAAAGATACCTCATGGTTATTATCCAGTTCAATAGGTAACGGCTGTTTTATTGGATTTCCCTGAAGCGTTTTTATGAGTTTGATCTCCTCAATCAGATCTGCGATTTCGGCAGGTGTCAATGATACTTTATGATCCCGGAAGGCTTTACCTTCCCGGCTATCGGTAAAATGAAACTCTAATACTTCTGCTCCCATCGCCACTGCGTATTTAAGTGCTTTAGATCCTTCGGTATGATCAGAATACCCAATAGTAAGGCCAGAAAGGTCTTTAAGCCTACCCATTACATTCAGGTGTGCATCTCCCTGCTGAATGGGATACATACTTGTACACTGTAAAATGGCAAGCATTTCTTTTGATTTGTATTCAGCATTTACGGATTGAATATAGCTAATTGTATCCAGGACTTCCTGTTCCGTTGACAGACCTGTGGAAACAATCATTGGCTTTCCTTTTTCCGCCGTCTTTTTAAGCACAGAATAAGCGGTTAAATCGCCACTTCCAATCTTATATAGCGAAATGTATTGATCCAGCCATTCCATCGCTTCTATGTCCCACACAGAGCTTGTGTAAAGGATTCCTGCCTCCTTCACCATCTCTGCTAAATAGATATGCTGATCTTTAGATAATTCGAATTTCTTAAAGTGTTTATTTCGGTCGGGGCTTTCTTCTTTTGAAACCAGGGAGTCACCGGTATAGATTTGAAATTTAACATAATCAACATCGGTATCAATAGCCATCTGGGCAAGCTTTTTAGCATACTCAAAATCTCCTTCATGATTTCCTCCGATCTCTGCGATAAGTAACGGACCGTGCTTTCCTTTAAATATTTGATTCATTTTCTATATGCCTCCAAATTTTATAAATTTCTTTCATATTATAATTCCAATGTTCCTGCGTAAAATAACTCATGATTTTTTTTGTACGCTCCAAATCTTCCATCGTATCCAGTGCCATTTGTAATCCGGAAGCTTCCGGCAGTATTTCATTGATATAATAAAAATGTGTGCTGGAATCGTTATCATACAGATAAAGGGTTACATGTTCCCGGTAAAGATCGGATTGAGTAATTTTGCTTAGTTTTGATGCGTAGTAATCCAATCTGACGATTTCCACACTCATACCTTTAGGAAAGGTTCTTCCTTTTACATTTGATACAAGATCATATTGATTTGTGTTGGCAATATGGATCATGTCTTTTAAAATACCGGTATCAACAAAAATATTATCTCCATTGATTCTAACCGCGTAATCCCAATTTTTTGATTTTCCAGCTAAATAAAAGCGTTCTGCGACATGATCTAAAGATCCTCTAAAACAGCTTATGCCTTTTTGTTCTGCAAATTCAGCAATGGGATTATCAGAATCGATATTTGAGGTGGCAATTACAATTTCATCCAGACTTAGCACCTGCAATAAACGTTCTATAATGTATTCCAGGACTTTTTTTTCGCCGATCTCCATTAAAGCTTTACCTGGAAGCCTTGATGAATTATACCTGGATAATATAACTGCGCCTAACTTCATTTTCTTTCTCCAATTTTTTTTGCAGGGCTCCCACCCCAAATTTCGTAAGCAGGTACAGATTGATTAAGTACTGAATTGGCTGCGATTACTGCACCGGTTGCAATCGTTACTCCTTTAAGGATGGTAACATTACTTGCAATCCACACATCGTCTTCAATTCTTATGGGAGCTGTTTCATTTGGCTGCTGGTTAATCTTAATTTCCCTGGCAATTTGATGGTTACTATCTACAATATATACAAATGGTGCGATCATGCAATCATTTCCAATCTCAATTTTCTCAGATGCAAAGATAAATGTGTTATAGCCTACGGTTGTTCTTTCCCCGATCCTCACAATCGCAGTTGAATTACAGCTGCAAATTTTAGCACCTTCTTTGATCACCACATCATCTTTTATGAAGATATTCTTAGGAAACCTTAACAATTCAATTGATTTATCCAGAAAAACCCGTTTTCCAAGATGTCCCAATCTTGTTTTTTGGATTAATGCCCTAAACCGATTAATCCAACTGAACTTTAAATGTTTTCTTAGCTGAGACATTAGACTGATTCTATAAAATTAAAATTACTACCTTTTTTTTCATTTTTAAAATAGTTAAAAATAAACCGCTCATTCTTATTTATAACGGCATCAGGCAATTTAAAAATAGTAAAATTGCATGAATGACTGAATAAAGAGTAAATGGTATGGAGGCTGGTAGAAGTAAACCCACCGATATGAGCGGGCACTTGTTTTAGGTTCATCAAGTAGATTTCTATTGGCGTACTTATATTTAAGATTTCAATGTCCAATGCACTTAACTCATCTTTTAAGATCGCTGAATCCTCCCTTGGGTGCGGAATATATTTAATTTTAGCGGAAGCGTTTAAATTTTTAAATGACTTAATGATATCAATATATGTATTCAATGCGATTCTTCCCTTGTTTACATATGGAGTACCTACAAAATAGGATTCATTCGTTTTAACCGTATTTTCTATTAACTTCTTAAAATAATTATATTCATTCGTTATAATCTGAGTTTTATCTGTACTGTCTAATTTATATTCTGTAAAGAAATGCACACGACCACGGACATCCCCCGTCTTTAATTTGAAGATCATGTCTTTAAGACGCGAGGTAAACAGGTATTTTAAAGAATAAAACATTGACTTTTTCAATGTTCCTGTTGCGTTTTTCTCCCTGCTTTGATATAAATGCAAGGTACCAATACCTTCATCCAGAAAGAATACTTCCACATTTAACCGAATCAGTTTATTTGCTAAATTCCTCATCGATTCATTTCCATAATTCCCAAAGATAACCTTTCCAACTTTTGGATAACTATGAAATATCTCTAAGCATTTCTTCTCATAATCGAGGGCATTTGTGATTCTTTTAAAGAACGAATTTGATTTTCGGGATCCTAAAAAAAAAATGTTATTCCAATCTACTATCTTTAGAATTTCCGGTTTAGATCTGGGGCTGGTTCTTAATGTACTGGTATGATTTTCCGTTAATCTCAATACCAGGGTACAATCATCAGGTTCAATTTGGTATTGAAACATCAGTTCCCTTGCCAGGTAAATTTGATAAACAGAATTATTTAAAAAGAATAAATTCATTTTAATACGTTTGCAGATCTACTATTCTTTTAAATCTTTCAGATTTAGTTTTTAGTTCCTCAAATGTCCCAACATCAAGGATTTCTCCTTTTTCCAGAAATATAATTTTATCTGCATTTTTAATGGTGGACAGTCTATGTGCAGAGATGATGATTGTTAAACTGCCAAATAACGAATTAAGGTTATCCTGAATTATCTTTTCAGTTTCTGAATCCAATGCAGATGTTGCCTCATCCATCACTAAAATCTCGATATCTTTGAATAACTCTCTCGCTATTGAGATCCTTTGTTTCTGACCTCCGCTGATCATCACTCCATTGTCACCCAACATCGCTTTTTCTTTGTCGGGAAGGTTCATCACAAAATCATAGATAGAGGCTCTCTTCATCGCTTCTTCAAATTTTGCCAGATTCTCAGCTGTAGGTTCAGACCAAAACGTAATATTGTTATATAGGTTATCGTTAAATATTACCGGATCCTGGGTGATATACCCAATTTTACTTTGAAAAGTGCGAACATCAAAATCGTTGATATCTTTTCCATCAATAAAGAACATGTTCTTTTCAATTTCCAGCAGACCGACCAAAATATTCATGGTTGTTGTTTTACCTGATCCACTTTCACCTACCAAGGCCACGGTTTGATTTTTTTTGATCTCAAAAGAAATATTTTTCAGGGTGTTTTCTTTTCCATAGGCGAAGCTCATTTCCCTTAACTCCAATTTTTCTGTGAATGAGCGGTATGGTGACTTCCCGTATACGACCTGATTTTTTGATAGTTCATCTATGAATTCAGTCATATTTTCCAATGAGCCTGATACGGTTAAAAAGTTATTCCAATAGGTTTGAACAGACATCAGGAAGCTCAATGAACGATAAAAAAAGAACAAGCTCAATACGATCAGTCCCAATGGCTGCTGGAATACATTAACCTGAACCAATATAACGGAGACGATTACTAACATCACCAGTGGTTCACGGATCATAGTTAACCAGTTGGTAAGGAGTCCGATTTTCTTTTGTATTTCCTGGGTTTTATTGATTGAATTTTTTAAGTTTTCGGCGAAACTATAAATTAGTCCTGTCGACTTCAGATATTTAAAGTTCCCTATTATCTGCATTAGCAATCCCTGAAAACCATGCAGTTCCCTGGTGAGTTTTTTAGAACTGTCTTTAGTAAACCGATAGAAACGTTTAAATACAAAGTTAGCTAACCCTCCTCCAACCAGCACCAGCAAGGAAAACTGAGGGTTCACGGTGAATGCCATAAAAATATAAACGAAGACCAGTACCCCATATTGAAACGCTGCAAAATAGGATTGATAGGCTTTTAATACCCGTTCTACTTCACCACTAAATGTATTTTGTATTCTTCCTGAATCACTGGTAACGAAGGTGCTGTATTTAAATCCTGAGAGCAGATTAACATTTGAGAATCTGATTTGCTTAATGAAAGACAGTTGTAAAATTAACCGGTAATATCCTTCGATAAAGCGAGCAATGCCTTTGAGGACAAAGAACGCCAGCATAATCAGCAAAACTGTTGTCAGATTCAGATTTAATCCTATCGCTTTTATTCCGTTTACTAAGAAGCCCATATTCCCCATTTGTTCTGGGTTAATATCGCCTTTATTTCCATCGACCATTTGCATTAAAGGCAAGAACATAGCCAGACCAAATCCGTCCAGCGTTCCTACTACAAGGCTTAGTCCAATTGAGATAAATATTTTATATCTCAGGTAAGAATAGAAGTATACAAAGCTTCCAAAATGTTTTCTTATAAATTTTTTCAAGGTTACGAACTTTAAAAGTCTTTCAACTTACTTATCTATATTGTTGACATACCAATCGATCGAGATCTTTAATCCGTCAAATACTGAAAAATGAGGATGATAACCGATCAATTTTCCGGCTTTAGAAATATCTGCCAAACTGTGCTTTACATCACCTTTCCTTTCTTCTCTATATTCCTGTTTTAAGTCAATTCCGCGAAGTGCTGTAATTCTTTCCCACAATTGATTTAATGTAGTTCGTTCCCCAAATGCGATATTGATCACTTCCTGGGTACTCATGTTTTCGATTAACATGGATTTTACATTGGCCTGAACTGCATTCTCTACAAATGTAAAATCCCGGCTGGTTTCACCATCTCCATTTATGTATGGGCTATTTCCTTTCAGGGCTGATTCTATGAATAATGGAATAACGGCAGCATATGGTCCTCTTGGATTTTGCCTGGGACCAAAAACATTAAAATACCTTAACCCAATTGTATGGAAGTCGTAGGTTTTTGAAAATACTTGTGCGTATAATTCATTAACGTATTTTGTTACTGCATAGGGGGATAGCGGATTTCCAATTTGTTCTTCCACTTTTGGCAGGCCCGGATGATCTCCATAGGTACTTGAACTTGCGGCATAAACAAAATTCTTAACTCCTTCATCTCTTGATGCAACAAGCATATTTAGAAATCCACCTATGTTTACGTCGTTTGTGGTAATCGGATCATTTATGGATCTGGGAACTGAACCCAGAGCGGCCTGATGTGATACATAATCTATGTCTTTAACTGCCTTTTGACAGTCTTCCAGTTTTCTAATGTCTCCCTCGACTAATTCGAATGCAGGGTTACTTTTAAAGATTTCAATATTAGCATGTGATCCTGTTGAGAAATTATCAAGTATCCGAACTTTTTTTGCGTTGTATTTCAATAGATATTCAACCAGGTTAGAACCAATGAATCCTGCACCTCCTGTGATCAGGAAGGATTTATCGCTTAAATCCTGTTCATGATATATCTTCTCGTACATGGCTTTATAATCTGGCATCGACTAATTCTTTATTTAAAAATCCTTTTACATCATAAATTATACAGTTGTCACATTTAATATCTGACAGATTTATTTCATTAAATTCATCATGACTAACGGTGAGGATTACTGCGTCGTATTTTTGTCCTTTAATTTCATTGAAATCATTGGATGTTTCCAACTTGTATTCGTGCAAAACTTCTGCTGGCTTAGCCCAGGGATCATATATTGTTATATTTGTATTGTACGTTTTTAGTTCATTGACAATATCAATTACTTTTGTATTACGTACATCGGGACAGTTCTCTTTAAATGTGAACCCCAAGACTAAAATATTTGCATTTTTAACTGCAATATCTTTCTTGATCATCAGTTTAATCACTTCCTGTGCAACATAAGCCCCCATGTCATCATTTAAGCGACGACCAGCCAGAATGATCTCCGGATGATACCCCAGTTCCTGTGCTTTTTGTGCCAGGTAGTAAGGATCTACGCCTATACAATGACCACCTACCAAGCCTGGTTTGAACTTCAAAAAGTTCCATTTGGTTCCGGCTGCTTCCAAAACTTCATGGGTATCTATACCCATTCTGTTAAAAATCTTACTCAGTTCATTTACAAAAGCAATGTTGATATCTCTTTGCGAGTTTTCAATTACCTTTGCTGCTTCGGCAACTTTTATACTGCTGGCCTTGTGTGTTCCGGCAATGATTATTGATCGATATAACTGATCTACATATTCTGCAGCTTCTGGTGTTGATCCTGAAGTTACTTTAAGTATTTTAGTTACGGTATGTTCTTTATCTCCCGGGTTTATCCTTTCAGGAGAATATCCTGCATAAAAATCAACATTATATTTTAACCCGCTGATCTTTTCCAGAACAGGAATACATTCATCTTCAGTTACCCCAGGATACACGGTAGATTCATAAATTACGGTGTCACCTGGCTTTAGGACTTTAGCAACGGTTTCACTTGCCCGGTATAAAGGAGTTAAATCCGGTCGGTTATTTTTATCTGTAGGCGTAGGAACCGTTACGATATATACATTACAATCCTTCAATTTTTCAAGATCATCAGTGCAATATAAACCAATACGGCTTGGTTCTTCCAGTGTTACGGATAACAATTCTTCAGTATTGATCTCTAACGTCCGATCTATCCCTTTTCTTAATTCTTCAATTCTCAACACATTTACGTCAAATCCTATAACTGGGTATTTCCTGGCAAATGCAGCGGCTAATGGTAAGCCAACGTAGCCCAAACCAATAACTGCTAACCGTGAGGCAGAAACTGATTGCTCAATATTTTCCATTAATTATGATTTTTTAAATATTCTTTTTATAATAGACTGTATCTTATTTTCTTTCTGAGTATCATTATCATCTTCATCATCGTAATAACCGTGACCATAGCCATAGCCATAACCGTAGCCATAACCACCATATTGACCATAACCTTTCTCGGCCTCAATACCATTGATTACTAATGACAATTTAGGTAGTTTTTCACCCTTATACAGATCGTTTACCAGTCTCAGTGACGAGCGAAGTGAATAGTTTGGCCTGATTACAAATAATGAGATATCTGATAACTTCGCTAAGCTTAATGAATCTGCAACTAGTCCAACCGGAGGTGAATCCAGAATCACATAATCAAAATTCTCACGAAGGTAGTTCACCAATTCAGCCATTCTTGGATGAATGATCAGCTCACCTGGATTTGGAGGAATGGGACCCGAACTTAACAGAAATAGATTTGGGTAATCTATTAAAGGCTGAATGATTTCCCCGGGATTCATATCCGGGCTAATAATGAAATTAGAAATCCCCAATGTATTCTGAACACCCAATTTTTTAGAAAGCATGGGTTTACGTAAATCCAATTCGAGAATAGCCACTTTTTTATTCCCTATGGCCATACTATTTCCCAAATTCAGACTTACAAAGCTCTTACCTTCTCCACTCATAGACGAGGTAACGACATATACTTTTTGAGCCTCATTAGCGCCGATGAAGGATAGGTTAGTCCGGATTGCGCGTAGCTGTTCTGCAATGGCAGATCTGTTATTTGCAGAGATTACAATCGGATTCATAGATGGGCTTAGACTAAGTTCTCCAAGAATCGGAACAGACGTTCCACGTTCTATTTCCTTTTTTGTTTCTATTTTTTGATTTAGCAAGACCATTCCAAGAATGATTAAGCATGGAATTGCTAATCCAACGCCAAATGCCTCAGCTAAGATACGTGATCGAACAGGGGATACAATTCCTCCATTTAGAACATCATCTGCTATTCTTGATATATCACCATCTGATGACACCAGCTGAATTTCAGTCTCTTCCTTTTTTTGAAGTAAGAATGTATATTGAGTTTCTTTTATGGACAATTTGCGATTTAATTCTACAAATTGCTTTTCCTTTTCCGGAAGGAGCTGGAACCGGCCAGAGAACTTATTTTCTTGTACAGACACATATTTATTACCAGCTGCAAATTGCTTCCTGATATTACCGATATTCTTTAGAATACTATTTCTAATCTCCTTTAACTGATCATTTACGCCAGTTAGTCTGGGATCGGCTTCGGTACCTAAGTTTGATATGGATTGCTTACGGAATACCAATTCATTATATTGCATTACCTGAGCGTTCAAAATAGGATCCTGAAGGCTATTGGCTGATGCTACGATTTCTTCTTTACCAGACGATCTGCTAATACTTGATTGTACGAGGTCTAGTAGTTCTTTCTGGTAATCATTCTGACTTTTCTGAGCATCTAACGTTTGTAAATTGCTCAATAGCTCATTTGCTGTGGCTGAAATATCATACAGCTGATTTTTAATTTTAAAATCCCTTACCTGATTTTCCTGCTGATCTAACTCTGAACTTACCGTTTCAAGTCTTTGACCTAAAAACTTAATTGCTCTGTTGATGGCCTGGTTCTTATAAACCAGATAAGAGGCATTATAGGCTGATATTAAAACTTTAATATATTGCTCGGCCTGTGCTGGCAACTCATCGATTACAGAAAGTCTCAATAAGCCTGTACCACCATTCTTCGCCGGTTCGATCGTTAACCTGGCTATGTATTTTTTAATTGCACTTGTTCTCTTTATAAATTGCAAGGTATAAACCTTATCTTTAATTATTTCACCTGGTTTTACCTTAAGCAGTATCGTATCCGAATGAACAATTATGGATTGACCATAATTCCCTCTGTATTGTTTATTTTTATCTTCAAGAACAAAATGACCGGCACTTAATTTTAGCTTGTATAATGCACTTCCTTTATTTGGTGAACTTTTATGAACCTGGATGGAGAAAGGCAAAGAATCCTTAAGGACAGGCTGTTTTGTAAATCGTCCCAAACTGGTAACTAAAATATCAAGATGTAAAGAGTCGACTACATCTCCATTAATTTTATGGGATTTTAAAATAAAGATTTCATTATTTATTGCTGATGATTTGTTATTAGAACCATCTAAAATTCCTGCATTGCTTAGAATATTATCTGCACCACTTTCAAGTACTGCCCCACCAACTAATATATATCCTGAAACCTGATATTTAGGTGTGGTATATCTTAAATACACAAATGCTCCTGAGATAAACAGCGCTAAGGAGAATAAGATCCAAAGGTAGTTTAATAATAGCTTGGATGCGTAGTGTTTTATGTCAAACGAGATGCCATCCGACTGCTGTATCTCATCCTCAAGAAGATCTTCCATTAAAAATATATTAAATTAAAACCTGGTAAAAATGGCTATTAAACCAACTGCCAGAGTGACGAAGGAAGCATAAAATCGTGTTTCCTCGCTAAATCGGCGGCTATCTCTAGGTTGTACATAGATGACATCATTATGTCTGACCTGAAACAATTCTGAATCGTAAAGGATATCCTTTTTTCGTAAATCTACTTTAAAGATAGTACGCTTTCCGTTGTAATCCCTGTAAATCTGGATATCGAATCTTTTGGCAGTAATCGGCAGATCACCTGCTGCCCCTAAAGCATCTAAAAAAGTTGTTCTTTGCAAAGGCAACGTATAGGTGCCCGGGCTTCTAACTTCTCCGAGAACTGTAAATTTAATTTGAAAAAACCTTACACTTACCATAACGCCTTTTAAATATTTTGAAAGGCGCGCAGTAAGGCTATCTTTAAACTGGGTTGCTGTTAGTCCTGAAGCGGGTGTTTTACCAATATAAGGCAATTCAATGGTGCCATCGGCTGCAACCAGATAACCCACTATTTCTGATTCTCCACCTCTGGCTCCTGATGCGCCTCCACCTGACGCGGAAACACCGCCATAATTATTAAATAATGCAGCAGCTTCCGGATCTTCGGCCCCTATCGTAATTGACAGCCTATCTCCATCCTGAATACTCCGTTCCACCTGAGCCATATGAGGTAACTCAATTCTAGCTGAATCAGGAAGATCATTAAAATATCTTAATTGTTTAGTAGATGTACAAGAACTGATGATTAACGGAATAACAATTAACCAATAATAAGTATTTTTCATAGGAAAGAAGATGCAATTTTTTTAATGTAGCAAATATACTATAATTTATTACCAGCGGTATAAGATTCCCACTCTTAATTGCAGATTATTAGCGTTTTCATTACCGTTTTCAGGCAGAACCCATTGGTAATTATTAGATTTGATATAGGTGAGTTGCGCATTAAATAAGAACTTTTCATATGCTTTATCGTAATTTGCAGTAAGCCCGAAATCAGACCAGGGATTTCTTTGCGCTTTCGTACTGGCCAGATCGGCATCATATAACGAGTAATTATTTTCATAATGTTCTGCGCGTATTCCAATCCTATTCCAGCCTTTTACCCAGTTAATCTCCAGTGTTTGCAAATTGCTTCCAGGACCAATACCTGCACCAAGAACCTGACCTTGCTGTGTATATCCATCCCTCACCTGGCTGTGACGGTACCAATAACCTTGCCTTCTAAGGGGTTGATTAGATGCACTCTCCATTTTGGTCAACTCAAACCCTACTTGTATATACTCATCCTCCCTGACTAATTTAATCAATTTTCTGAATCCGGCGATGTATGCCCTGGTATGTTCAGGTTCCGTAATTACATCTCTTAAGTTTTTAGAATGGTCTTCCCTTCCATATTGAAAATAAACCTCAGCACCGGTCTCAGGCAGCACATACCTTGCAAAAAGGGAAATTCTCTGATCACGTGTCTTTGTATCTTCTTCATCAGGACCTCCACCTTCCACGTTGAAACTATTTTTGGTAATTCCTGAAAAAACCGGAAAATAGTCGTCAAAGCCATTCCCCATCTGAAACCTGTATATAATAAAACTCCGGTCGAATCCAAGGAAAAGTCCAGGGATCCATTTTGGCTGGTAGGTTGCCACAATTCCGGAGATATAACGCCAACCGACCGGTTTAGGGCGGTATCCTGTAAATTCAGGATCAATACCGGATGCCTCCAGTTTACCTCCTATTAACTGTGCTTCAAAAGATCCCAAAAGTGTTTTGACCGGTCTTGCTGTATTCAGCGTAAAGTGCTTAAAACCGGAGGCGTTGTTGGTCATTAACAGGGAGTTTCTTGTTCCCGGGCCCCACCATAAATTTTCATTTGAAAGACCAGCTGAGACCGGGCCTGCATTTAAGCGAATGCTGCTTTGTCCTAAATTTAATTTCGAATAGCTTTGGTTTCCAAAACGTTCCGGAAGGTCAATGGTATTTATCAGTGCTCTGTTCAGCTCTTTAATATTTGAACTATTGGGTGCTTCCAGTATGGTCCTAAAATCTTTATTCTCTGCATAAACATATTCTGGTCTGAACTGAATGGTTAGCGGGCCAATTTTAGCTGCTATCCCTGCAGAGAACAAGGTCTGGTATCCCCTTGCCTGAATCATGGCACCATCGTTCATTCCATACGGATGATCGGTATTGTATTGCTGCTGCAGCAGTACGGGTAGTGCATACAGGACAATCTTTTTATTGGCATTGCTCCAGACTTCTTTATTTAAACCTGTTCCTGCGGCATTCGTTATGGGCCTGATCATAAAAGACGAACTATCCTTTCCTAAAAGCTGCTGCCGGCGAAAGTAATCGTCTGAATTGTCCAATAAGCCAACCGGAACCGTCTGTGCCTTTGCAGGGGCAAAGAACATGAATAAACAAAGCGGAACCAGATATGCTGATATTTTAATGGTCATTTTCTGGTTGCTTAAAAACGGTACATGATACCCAATTTAACATCGAGGTTTCCTACGTCCTGTTTATCCCAATCCCAAAACTCAGTATACTGAGGTGTAGGGCGTTCAAACGTCCACTGGTAGTTTAATGAACGCTGGTAAGTAAACTGACTGTTAAACACAAAGTTCTTATAATCCCAGTCTATCCTTGCCCCCATTAGAATATCGACCCAATGCCTTCTCATATCTGCTGTATAAGGGTTCATGGTATAGAACATATCGTTATTATGCACCATACGGTCTATCTGCAGGCCAATCCGTTTAAATCCTTTTACCCAGGCTACGTCAATGCTCTGCATATTACCGCCTGGTCCGACTACTGCACCGAGCAACTGTCCTTTATTGGTATAACCTTGTGTGATCTGGAAATTGTTATACCAGGTTGGTGCCGGCCATAGACTTCTTGGATTTTTATTACCCATTTCTGTAATTTCTAGCCCAACACGGATAAATTGATCCTGGCCCCAGTTAAGTGCTACCAATTTTGAAAATCCCGCAACATATGCCCTTAAGAAATCTGATCCCGGAATGGCCGGATCTTCAGCATTTTTACCTGGAAGTTCAAACGTATACTTCTTAACCCCATATTGCACATAGATCTCTGCCCTGGATTCTGGCATTACCCAGCGGATATAATAAGAGGTATAATTGTCACGGTGTGTACCAATATCCAGGTTGGCATTATACCTGCCTGCAGGAGGTCTTGCCAGTGTGGTATCTGTTTTATAATCTGATGAAGTACGGTCAAACCCGACATACAATCCCGGGGCCCATTTGGGCTGATAGGTTAAAGCGATGCCGCTGATGTTGCGGTCTATATCTGGTTTGGGTTCGAGGCCCAGACTTGCGGGAATCTCTACACCTGATGATTTTAAGGTTCCATGAATCAGCTGTGTTTCAAAACTTCCGATATAGGTTTGTAATGGTTTAACGGTATTGAAGGTATAATGTAAAAAGCCCGGTGCGTTATTGCTCATCACTAAAGAATTACGCATTCCCGGTCCCCACCACAGATTTTCATTGGACAGACCTATGGAGAAGCCTGCTGCATTTAAGCGTACACTGCTTTGACCCAGGTTAAACTTTTTATAAGATCCTTCTCCAAAACGCTCCGGAAGGTCTATACTTCTTCTGAATTCGCGGTATGAGCTGGTAAAATCCGGGGCATTATTGGTTTCCAGTAATGTTCTATAGTCTTTATTTTCTGCATATACATATTCTGGCCTTACCTGAACGGATAAGGGACCTATGCTTGCAAAGAAACCAGCACTTACAAGGCTTTGAAAACCTCTTGATGCGATCATTGCTCCATCGTTCATGCTGGATGGCAGATTGGTTTGCTGCATCTGCAGTGCGATCGGCAGCAGGTATATTTTCGCCTTTAGTTTATCGGAGCTAAACAACAGCTTTCTTAAAGAATAGGGATTACCATCATGAATGTATAATGGGCGGATCATAAAAGAGCTCTTCAAGGAATCGAGCCCCAGAAGCTGGTCCTTACGGTACACATCTTCCAGACCGCCAAGCATGCCTACTGGCATTGTTTGCGCAGATACAACGCTTTTTAAACAGATTAAGAGGAAGAACAGGCAAAGTACCTTTATTTTCATATCAGGGGTATTTTTTTCAACACTTATACTGCGCTAAGTTAAATAAAATATAGTTGGCCGTACTTAAAAATCTGAATACAGGTTCCTGAATGAGGCCTTTAAACCGATGTTAACGATTTGCTGGGTATCATTTTTCAAGCTGTTCTTTTCATTGCGATGGGCATAACCCAGCTCAATACGGAGGTTGTTTTTAGGATTTAAGATGTAGGCCAGCTTTACATCTGCAAACAACAGGTTGGTTTTTAAGCCCTGACCAATGAAATTGCCTTCATCGGATACCCTGGTGTCATATGGAAGATAAATATTTTTTCCATAATTTAACCCGTTAACATCTAAGCCATAGGTTGCAGCTGTAAGCTGGACCCGGAGGTCGAAATTATGGTAACGGTAACCGGCGATTGCCAGGTATTCCTTAAAGTTAGCCCCATAGGGATGTGCCAATGGCTGGTTATAATGCCCATAATTTTTAAAGTGTTCCAGCGCTGAATACGTATACGGCCTTACCCGGTTCATTTCCAGCTGTGCATTTAAACCGCTTACCTTAAAAATATCAAAACCCTTTATACCTCCCTGCATTCCATATTTATTTTTCCAGCTGCCATTACCTGCAAACAGATCTGACACGCTAAACTCATTCAGGATAAACTGCCCGTAAGCAACATACCTATCGGCAATCTTATAGCTTCCGTTTAATCCCATCACCACCTTGTCTGGTGATCCGTTTGCAAATTCTGTTGGACGGGAAAATACCAGGGGCGGGATGTAACCAAATTCAAATACCCTGCGGTACCACATTACATTCTCATAAAAACCAAGACTTAACCGCCTGGTTGCGTTCCAGCTGAGGTAATGGAAAATTCCATACTTTTTTGGGTAGGGTGAATCCAGACCCAGCTCTTCATGACCACGGTCTTCGTAGATGTCCATAAACTGGGCATACATTGCCATAAAACGTACCTGGCCAAGTGTTGCGGTTACTTTTACAAAAGGGTAGTTAAATGCATTGTCTGACAACAGCAATGAGCGGTACCCATCTCCAATAAAATTCTTATCGTATCCAAGCTGGAAGTTCACATACTTTGATGGCGTATAGGAGATTGATCCTCCGGAATAATTATAATCTAATCCTGTATCTCCATACGCCCTAACCCTGCCCTGTCCGGGTACTACGCGATTGGTAAAACTATATGCTGTATAATAATCTGCAAATTGACCCTGATTTTCATAAAAATAGCTGGTAAATGCAAACTGCTTTCCTATGGTTCCGCTTAGCTCTATTCCCCGTGTATTTAACCAGAGGTTGTTGTCTCCTTGTTTACCGATCTGAAAGTCTGGTATAAAATCAAGATTAAAGGTATAATCCGGATTTACCACTTCAATCAGGTGCTCTGTAAACAATTTTCTGAAGATCCAGTTCTTACGCTGCCAGGCTTTTCGTTCCGGATACAAAGATTTGAGTAAACTGTCCTGACTTAAACTGTCAGATCCTATTTCTGATGTAAAATAACTTTGTAATGAGGCATGATTTCTTCTTAAACTATCGAAATAGATGCTTCTTCCAAGTTTTAGCTGCAGATCTTTTCCTAAGGGAAAAAGCTGAGACTGGGTATACCCCTGACTGGTGCTGATAATTACCAGTAAAACGAGAAGTTTAAGATATAGAGCGGGTTTGCCTTTAAGCAGTAAAACCATTTGGTGTGTTCCTATTAATTTTCTGTGATCTTATTGAGCACTTCCTGCGCAAAACGTTCTTTATTGAATGCAGGCTCTATATGTTCTTTATTAAGTACAGGTAATGTTGGTATGGTTTCTCTGGATAGCAACGATTTCTTATACCTATCAATATGAAGGGATAATAAACCATTCATGGTTAACACCGTCAATGCCATTAAACTGATCAGCTGTGTTCCATCCATATCCTGGAGCGATAAGGCCATGATAATGAACATCACGTTTACTACTGACAATACCAATGTGGCCTGGATATGACTCATGCCTAAAAACAGCAACCGATGGTGCAGGTGATTGCTATCTGCCTTAAATGGTGAGGTCTTTCTGATGATCCTTAATGTAAATACCCTTAGCGTATCAAATATTGGAATGATGAGCACAGAAAATATCAGTGCAATTCCATTAGGGATATGTATGGCACTTACCTTAACATCGTGTAATGAACTTACTTCTATAAATTTAATACTCAATACTGCTGCTACAAAGCCCAATAAAAGTGAGCCTGAATCACCCATAAAGATCTTTGCGGGTGTAAAGTTAAAGAACAGAAACCCTATTAATGCACCTGTTAATGCAATGGATAAGTAAGACCAGCCCAGTTCGCCTGCATTGTAGAACAATACCGCATAAAATAAGCTAAAAATGATCCCCAGAGAACCTGCAAGGCCATCTATACCATCAATAAGATTAAAAGCGTTTACTACTCCAACAATAAATATAGCCGTTAGCGAAATACTTGCGTAATAAGGCATATCGTAGATTCCAAGAATACCATGAAGATCTGAGATCCTGATGTTGGCAACCATAGCAATGATCAATGCGGATAAAAACTGTGCAGCAAACTTCATCCCGGGATTTACGCCGATCAGATCGTCCTTTAAACCAATCATAAACAGGATAAGGCCACCAGCCATTAAGATATTTGCTTCAGGAAGTAAATGTGCAGGAATAAAAAGAGAGCAGGAGAACAGAAAACCGGTAAATATGGCAATGCCTCCAAAATTGGGAACAATTCTTTTATGAACTTTTCTGCTCTCTGAAGGATCGTCAAATAACCGCTTGCGGAATGATACCGTTATAATGGACGGAATAGCGAACAACACCACCAACAGGCTGATAAGAAAGATAAATATAAAGGGCATGTAGAATTATTTAATCATATTTCCGTGTTAAAGCAAGAATAAAGCCAAAACTACAAATTTTTAACTGCATGTTATTCATAGTTCACCGGATTATGTTTAAATACCCATTAACAACTAATTTAAAATGTTATTTTGATTTAAAGCGGTAAAAACAGGGTAGTTAACTGTTTAAAATTTAAGACATTTATTTCCTTTTAATTTTTTCCAGCACCTTTTTATTAAATGCAGTTCTTTCTGAATCAATTAACCAGCCCCATTTATTAAAATATTTAATGGCCGACCGGATGTGAATCTTTAGCAGGGTTCCGTTCTTATAGGATTCCTGTGCATGTCCGTGGATAATGGATACCCCCGGATAAAATACGGTTCTGGATACTTTGTGGATGCGCCGGGTAAGGTCGTAATCTTCCAGGTACATAAAATAACGCGGATCGAAGATCCCTGATTTTTTTAATACTTCTGTTCGAATGAACATGAAACAGCCTGACAGGCTTGGGGTATCCAGGATTTGTGTATAGCTAAAGTTATGCAGTTCATATTCTTCATTTTTCCTTTTTGCCAATGCTGAATTTCCGATGAAGCGCCGGCCAATCAGGTTTAGCGGTGTTGGCAGCAATTTACAAAGACGCTGAATACTGCCATCTTCATAATACACCTTTGGCATCAGGCTCCCGATACTTTTATTTTCTTCCATGAATGCATAGATCTTTTCAAGCGTACCTTCCTGAAAGTTAATATCCGGATTCATCACCAAATGGTAAGGGATTTCTTCGGATAAACTTTTTTTAATGGCTATATTGTGTGCTGCACCGTACCCAATATTTGCGTTGTTAAAGGTATATTGGATGCGTTCATCTGCCGCGAGGTATTTCAATACATCTGTTTTTGAGTTATCAATCAGATAGAGCCGAAGGTTAATCTTTGCATTTAATACAGACCGGATGGTTTTCTCTACCTCCCTATCGTTTTCATATAATACAATGGATATACTTAACACGTCCATACGATTAGTTTGTGGATTGATAAAGCTGAATGTAATGTGCTGCCATTCCAGCTACATTATATTCTTTAAGATAACGTGCATATGCATTTTGTTCCAGGGCAGCTTTATTTGCTAACCCATAGGTACAGGCTGCCTGCAGGGAAGCGGTGCTGTCCAAATGAAAAAAAGAAACCTCGGTATCCCTGAAGATCTCCTTAAAGACCGGGATGTCACTGCAGACAGCAGCCGTTTTTAATGCTGCTGCTTCCAATAAAGCCAGGGGCATTCCTTCTGAACGGGATGGGATCAGGAAAAGATCAAATAGCGGAATGTACCTGAACCCCTGTGGCCTTCGCCCCAGCATGAGGAGGCGGTTGGCTACGCCATAATCTTCTGCTAATTTTTCGAGGTTTTGGCGTTCTATTCCATCCCCAACAACGAGGAATGCATATGCTGGATTATCCCTTAATACCAGGAGCACCTGCTCAAGACCTTTTCTTTTGTCAACTATGGATACCGTGCCCAATAAGGTATAGCCGGACCTGAATTTAAGGATCGTATCCAAATCGCTTTGCGGAACTGCTTCATAGCTTTCCGGCACATTACGGCCATTGTTAATGATTGCCAGCTTGTCTGTCAATCCTATTTTATTATAGTTATCTTTTGCTACCTGGCTCAAAACGACTATGGTATCCATCTTTTTCCAGGCCCTCTTCCAAATATAGGGTGCTACAACTCCCTTTAAGAAACCATATGCGGATCTCAGATCCCGGAAGATGTCGGTATGGACGGTCGTAATCAATCTTGTACCCGGGCCTATTGCAGACCTATGAAATGCACAGTATACATCTGGCCTGAACAGGTGGGAATGGATGATATCATAATGATTAAAGCTGATCTTTTTAAAGAAAGAAATCCTTTCAACCGGGCATGGGAAATGTAACTCCGTCTCCTTATCAAAATAATAAACCTTACAGGAATGGCCATTTTTAAGGAGTTCTTCTATAAGATCCTTAGCCACCAAAATGGGTCCATGGTTTAATAATGATGGTAGTATGAATGCAATGTTCATTTTAAAAATATATAGCTTAGATCTGCGAATGTACTGAACTTGCTTGCAAACATAACGATGCAGTACAACACTACAATTCCCCAGAGCAGGAATTTATTGATCTTTGTAAAAAACAATGCAGGGAGCAAAATATGTTCCACATTTGAAAGATAGGTAGCTACCCTTGCCGCCAGGATTGCAAAATTATTAAACGTGCTCAACCAGAATATACCTATAGCAAGACTTAATAAGTATACCTGAAAATGCGGGACGTGTTCTGCAATGACGTCTTTATAGTAGATCAGAAAGAGGATGAGGATGACATTTTTTAGCAATACGATATTGAGCAGACCCAGGGACGCAAAGTACTCCGGTTCTGCCAGGTACAGCACCAATGCAGGAACGTTAAAAACATTGGTGATCAGGTATTCCAGTAAACTGGCCTTCAATATCAAACCGGCTAGAAATCCTGTAATCACCAGAATTTTAATCACTAAAGGATGTCTGATGCTATATGGATAGGCTACATAAACGAGTATCATGACCAGTACTGCCCCATGGAAGGATGCTGCCAGCAAAATGATGATGATAAATGGCCAGAAACGTCGCTTTTCAACATATGTCAATGCGTATAAGGAAATTGAAGCGGCCAATCCTGCCCTGATCTGCACCATGTCGCGAAGCAGGAATACATGAGAAAAATAGATCAGCAATGCGATTAAAAAGTAGGGGGTATATTTTCTAAAGAAGTTAAGGCTAAGGCCAACACTGCAAAATGCCATAAAAAGAAATACACCGGTAACGCCTATACCCATCGTCTTAAAAATCCGGTTGAGCATCAGGTATCCCGGTTCACCATGAACAAGTGCCGCATCAAAGTCAACAAATAGTTTAGCTACCAGATCATAGATCTCGATATAATTCAGGTAATCCCTGTCGCCATAACGTAAGCCGGCCGTCAGTACCAGGATTAATCCTGAAAAAATTAACAGGAGAACCCTTAGATTTACAGGGCATTTAACCACATCCAGTATGGAAATGACTGTTAAGAACAGAAATATGAAGGTTAGTATGATCATTTATCTGTATAAATTTCTTCTAACTGCTGCTGCAGAATTTTCGGATCATAAAAAGAGTGCCCTTCCTTAACCGTTGTTGCGATTTTCTGATATAGTTCCTGTTCTGTATAGATCTTTAAAATCTGTGAGGCCATTGCTTTTACATCTCCCATTGGAAATAAGAACCCGGTTTTGTCAGGTTTAACGGTTTCTTTAAGTGCACTTATCCCTGAGGCTATTACTGGCAGACCGTAATGGTACGCCAATGAAGTTACCGCGGATTGTGTGGCTGACCGGTAAGGCATTACAAACGCCGCAGCTTTACCAAACAGGTCATTCATTTCATGGTCTGCGATATATCTATTGATAAAAATAATATGGTCTTCATGGAGTGGTTCTCTGTTAAAATAAATATCCCCCTTGCCGGCTATTACCAGTTTTATATTTTTCAATTCGGGAATGCTGACAAAGGCCTGATATAAAAGATCCAATCCCTTATACCATTCAATTTTCCCGAAGAATAAGATATATTGACTGACCGAATCCAGTTCTTTTATCGTTTTTGTTCCGGCGCGGATTGCCGGGGTAATAAGTCCGGGCATTGCGTGCAGGTAAACTTTTTTATTTGGATATCGTTCTTTTAATGCTTCCCATTGGTGTGTGCTATTGGTGACCAGGCGACTAATGGTCTTCATTAGATTTCGATCCTTTCTTATCCTGAAATACCAGTGCTTTAACTTTTGCAGCTTGCTTAATTTCACTTCATGCGGATGAAGGTCATGAACAGTGTAGTATAAGCTGAAGTTCTTAAATTTATGGAGATACCCCCATAGTATCACATCCTGACTGATAAAATGAATTTTTCTAATTCCATTTCTTGTTGCAAATGCCGCTACCTGATTTAGATAGCTGCCGGAAGATAAAATCCTTTTGACCTTATTTGCAGGCAGCTGTAGAAACAGGATCTTATGTGCTGTTGCACTTTGAATACTGTAATCTAAGATCAGCTGTGCTTTTGTACGCTGATCTGATGCGTTAAGGAAGACGCAAACATACAGATCAATCACTTTACTGCTAAAGGCTGCTGAGATTAACCCAATGCTGTAAGATTCTAATCCTGGTGCGGTGCATACATACAATATCTTTTCCATATTAATCGTAAGGGAAAAACCAGGAGGCTGAATAGTTTAATGTCTTACTGCGTTCTCCGATTTTTTTTGCCGGAACCCCGCCAACGATGGAATACGGTTCTACATCTTTGGTGACTATTGCTCCCGCACAAACCACGGCACCTGTTCCGATCGTTACGTTGGGCAGGATCATTGCCCTTGTACCCAGCCAGGCATAATCATGGATTACTATTGGGGCTGACCGGTATCTAAAATCCGGGCTGTTTACTTCGTGATCGCCGGTGATGAGCACGCACTCCGGAGAGATCGATACGTTGTCGCCAATGCTGATCTTGCCACGGCTATCTAAATGGCATTTTCTATTGACGGTTGTATTTTTTCCAATGACTAGTTTTTTATCATAGAAAAAAGCTCCCTTATGGATACTGCTTCCTTTTCCTATTTTAATTCCAAGAATTAGTTTATAATATCCGTGCCTGATCCAATAAGATGGGATATGCGCAATGATGCTGTTGGGCATAAAATGAAACGGCAATTGTTTCAAATGCATGTATACGCTAAATACCAGGTCTCTAAGTATTTTTTTCATGGCCATTTTATGACTGGATATATATTTTAGCCGTTCTAAGATATCCTTTTTTTCCTTTTGCTATAAAAAATATAATTGCTTGCAAGGCGTAAATATACTGAACAAGTTTGGCGCTAAACCACCCATTACATAATTTAAAATACAGTTTTCTGCTGGCTGCATAAATTGCAATCTTCCGGTAATTAAACGGGTCCGGATTCGAATCAGAACCTCCTTCCAGGTGTACAATCTTTGCTTCTGGCAACAATACGGATGAATAACCTGCCTTTTTCATCCGGTATGACAATTCCGTTTCTTCAAAATACAAAAAGAAGCCCGGATTGAATGACCCTATTTCATGGAGAACAGACTTTCTTAGGAAAAGATCTGCACCGCACAGGTAATCGACCGTTTTGATTTTTGAATCCTTGTTGGTTACCCCACTACTCAGGTGTTCATTAAAATAGCGGGGAAATAATTTATAAAAGCCAAGCAGTGCAATTGCTTCTGCCAGGGATGGGAAGTTGCCATAGGCTACTTGTGGGTTACCTTCTGGAGTAAACAGATCTGCGCCGCAACATCCGACCTTTTCATTACCCGGCGCTTCCATGAACTGGTAGAACTGATCTATTGCATCATTGATTAACCAGGTATCCGAGTTGATCAACAGGATGTATTTACCGCTGGCGATTTCTATTCCCGAATTGTTGGCCTTTCCAAAACCCACATTCTCCTGCTGTGCAATGAAGATTAATCCTGGAAAGTCTACAGCGACTTGTTCAATGGTTCGATCCCGGGATGCATTGTCTACTACGATAAGTTCATGGGAGATCTTAGTTAAGGCCTGAACTGAACGGATACAGGCATAGGTCAATGCAGTGGTATTGTAATTGACGATAATGATGGTTACTGCTGGTGAGGTGCTCATTTTACCTGTATTAATTGATCTAATTTACGGCATATTTCAGACCAGTAAAATCGTTCATATCCATAATTTTGTATGGCTTCTGCGAGCCCTTCAAATTTTTGATGCTGCACCGTATCTGTCAACTGTTTTGATAGCGCAATATAGTCATCAATTGGAAATATAGCGCCGTATTTATTCCTGCCAATGATGTCACTGGCTGCGGGCACATCACTGGAGATGATATAGCAGCCAAACTTTAGCGCTTCTAAAAATACCAGTGGAAAACCTTCACTTCTGGATGTGAGCGCAAAGATCTTTGCCGTCTTATAATAGTCTTCAAGTTGTTTCCTGTCCTGTATTGCCCCTGTAAATGTTACCCTGCCTTTTAATCCTGGATTCTCATCAAAATAGGTATTTATAAAGGACTTGAATTCTTCTTCTATAGGCCCTACCACTTGCAATTCCCAAATGGCATTGTTCTCTGCAAAAATCTTAAAGGCCTGACAGAGGATCTCTGTTGCCTTCTGATAGCTGCCAATCCGGCCTACTGTAAGTATTTTATTCTCTTTTTGATCTGATCTGATAGAGTCTCTGGTTCCGCCATCATCAAAGCCATTTGGGATATATATAACTGGCCTGCCCAGGATGTTCCCGGCATTCAGATACTCGAAAAATTCCATGGTTTCTACGGATATCAAATCGATGCGGGAAAGCAGGAACGCCACGAACTTCCCGGTGATGCCTGACATTTTAAACCGATAGATGCTATCTCCTGTATCCAATTTCAAATGAGTCTTACCCTTGCCAAAGCGAAGTAACCGGAATACGTAACACCAGATTAGCTGGGCCCTCATTAAATGATATACCTGCATAACATCATATTTCCGGGCGTTCCATAACAGAAAGATCAGTACATCCAGAAATGGATTGTTAAAGATCTTTTTGATATATACTATTTTTAAACCGTTTACCTCTTTGTTAAGGTAGCTATACTGATCATTTTTATAACATGCCAGCGTTGATGCATAGCCAAACTCCCGATGCAGTATATATGGGACCATACCTACATCTTTAATCAAATGCACATTTTCTGCGGACGGAAATACGGTTAGGAACCTTTTCATTTCTGTGGAACGAGGAACTTATTGTACAATTTAACGAGGATTTCCCGTTCATCCAATTTAAAGGTAAAGAGCATACTTACCAATATCACAGTGAATAGAAAGCCATTAAAAATCAGCGTAACGTATGGTGAACTGAATGATATCACATTTATATTTAACAGGTACATGTTTGCGACTACAGCAATTAAGATCAGCAGGTACTTTAAGGTGGTCCTGCTTAGCAGCCGTTTGCCATAGGGTAGTTTACGGAACATGAGCCAGGCCGAAAGGGCATGGGCAAGGAATAAAGAAAGCGGAAAAATATAGACACCAGCAAACCTGTAAAGGGCCAGATTAACCCCAATCATGATGAGTTGTGCTGTAACTCCGTAAAAGGCGTAGTATTTTCCCTTTTGGGCAGAGATCAGGCTCATACCAATGATCAAATATAGAAAGATGGAAACGGCAGACCAGCTATAAAACATGGTCAGGTTACTGATTTGCAGCAATGCCGCTTCTGAGATCGTACCTTGCTGGTATAATATTGCTATAAAAGCCCCTGGACATGCTGTAAATATTGCAGCAATGGCAGTAACGATTAAAAAGGCAAGCTGGTAGATCTGACGAAACTCAAATACAAAGCCTTCCTGATCTTTTTGGACAAATTTCAAACTGAGAACCGGCAGCAGCATGGTTGTAAAGACGCTGGACAATACCCCCAATAGTATATCAGAAAACTTACGGGAATAATCTATTGCGGAGATAATTCCCGTTCCGAGTGTACTGGCGATTGATTTCTCAATAATCCCTGCAATCTGACCTACAAAATAAGGAAAGAAAAAAGGCAAGGCAAAAAGCAGGAACGGTTTGGTATCGGATAGCTTAATGTGATGTAAATTTTTAACTAAAGCGATCTTTTTAACATACACCTGGAGGATGAGCAAGAGCAGCAGCAGGATCAAGCCTGAATAATAAGAATAGGCCAGCGCTATAATCCCGATTTGAGGAGCCAGAAAAATGATGAGCAGCAGACTAATGATGCTTGATATGAAACCGGCGATTTCGGGAATATAGATCGAATTATAGGCATTTAGAATACTGATAAATATCTGGGTAAGCTGATTGAATAAAAAGCTGGGTGCAACAACACGAATCATAAACAACAGCAAAGTAAGCTTTTGACCTTCATAACCTGGTGCGATGACCGCAGCAATGGTTTCGGGTTTCCACAGGATGAATGCGACCAGGATGATGGTAATGATATTGGTAAATATGAGCAGTGAATTGGTACGCCTAAGTGCTTCATCTTCGCCAAACTCTTCTTTAAAGAAGATAAATTTAGCTCTAAAGGTTTCATTAAATGGCCCCCAAATGGCCAGATCCAAAATAATTATGCAATTTAGGGCAAGTACCCATACGTCCTTTTCAAGAGATACCCCGAAATATTTTGCCGACAGGGATAACGTAAAGATCGTAATCCCCATTTTTAGTATCCGCAGCAAAAACAGTATGAATGCCCTGGACTGCATATTACTGCATAAGCTGTTTGTATACGTATTTTATACTCAGGAATCCGATGATCAGCAGGCCGGCTAATACTCCCCCAATGATTCCGCCTGTTTTTTTGCCTACTGCTTTTTTCTCAAGCGGAAAAACAGGCTCATCAATAACCTGAATTAAAGGGGTTTCTTTCTGCATGCTGATCTTTGCGAGTTCGAGATTTTTCAGCAATTCACCAAGGATCTCTTTATTTGCTTCTGCGTTGTATTGCGCTTTTTGTGCTGAAACACGTAAAATTTGCCGGGTAGGGTTTAGGTTTGGTGTAGCATCCATGGTTGATGCGCTGGAGAATATTGCGCCGTTCATTACGGCTCTTACCGAGTCTGTCTGGCGTTGAAAGATTTTTATATTGTCTTTAGATTTCTTTGTTTTGGTTAAGGTATAAAAGTCATTTACATTTTTTACAATTTCATTATTAAATGCTTTTGCAAACTGTTCATCTGTTGAGGATACCTGTACACTGATGATATTTAACTTTTTATCCAGCTTACTTACTGTCAGGTTGTTCTTGTTAATATTTGCAGAGATTGCAGTAATGATGCTGTCCTGAATCCGGCTTAATGTTTTACTGCCGGCTGAATCAAAAGTAAGACTTTTCATTTCTGGTTTGTCTTCCCAGTTTTTACGCCAGCCCTGCATTTCAATATAACGGTCTATGATCAGTTGATTTTTCCCATTAAAATTTACGGGACTTAGCAGGGTTTTCAGGATCATTGTTCTGGAGCGATAGAGTTCCATGATGTTATCTCCCTGAAATATACCACCAGCACCTCCGCCAAGATCAACGCCAACCATCGATGCCAGGCCTGCATATTGACCCAACCCTCCTCCGGAAGACTCCCCTTCTTCCAGCACAAAGGATGTTGAGGCGATATATTCAGGCTTTTTAGTCCATGCATAGGTGATGCCTATTGCCGCACCAAAAATGATAACCACAGCAATGATCAACCCACTTTTCTTCAGGTCATTTTTCCAATCGCGGATGTAATGGACCATCTCCTTTAGAGAAACCTTTTCTGTAGCTGGCATATTTATTTTATCTAAATAACGACAATACGATAGCAGCGAGTGATGCAATACCGGTAGTTATACCCACTATTGCCTGGGTGGTCATTCCTTCGCGTTCTGCACGTTTAGGTACAAATATCTCTGCTCCTGGTTTTACCTGGGGATAGTTGTTAAAGAACAGGAATTTCTTTGCTGCGGCAACGGATCCATTTGAATACACAATATTGGCTCCTTTTTTATACGCATTATAACTAAAGCCCCCTGCCCCGTCAATATAGTTCCTAAAACTTTTCCCTTTGAGGTATACAATACTATTTGGTTTTAACACCTCTCCTGTAACCCTAACGGTCTGTAATTCTTTAGGTACGCGGATAACATCACCATCCTCTACGATCAAATCCTGTCTTGACAGCGGCTTTTTTAGGATCCGCACCAAATCTATTCCGACGAGGTCACTTCGTAATATTTGAATATCTTGTTCTATGCTTGTGGTATCTTTCGCTCCAGACTGTTTTAAACGGCGCAGGTTCACTAATTTTTCACGCTCTTCCTGGGCTTTCTCTAAACTATCAGCAACTTTTGCAGCCCTGCCACCTGTTCGTTTCAGGGAAGCCCCGTCTGCATAGGCTAAAGGGCTTAACCCACCTGCCCTTACAATGATATCAGAGATCCTTTCATCTTTTTTTGTGATGGTGTAAGTTCCGGGGTAAAGTACTTCTCCTTCTACTTTTATTTGTCTTTGTACCTGGTAGGTCTCTGAGCTGCGAATGGAAACGATATCAAATGGCTTTAATACAAATCCGGATTGCAGGATCCGCAGTTCCTGGTCTACTTTAACCGTGAATACTTCTGCCGTTAATGCAGATGCCGAAGTGGCATCGCTGTTCTTAATCCTTCTGGATATTTCTATCCGGCTTGGGGTTGCCCCTTCTTTGAACCCCCCTGCGATTTGGATTAAAGCTTCCAGGTTCATATTATCTGCGTACTCAAATGTACCAGGATACCGAACCTCGCCCTGAATGGTTACTTTATATTCATCTCTCAGGTCAAAGATCGACGATATTGTAATTTTATCTTCCCGCTGCAGGATGATATCCGGTTCTGTTCCGGCAATAATCTTCGCTACATCAAATGAAAGCATGGCCGGACTGTTATCTGCATTTAACCTGGAAATGTATGCTCTATTCAAGAATGCATCTTCGGTAAGCCCCTCTGCTTTTGTAATTAGCTGTTTTAAGGTAAGCCCTTTATCGAGTTCATACTGACCGGGACGAAATACGGCACCGGTGATTTCAACGCGATTCTCAAAACGGTCAAGGATTGGCTCTATCACATATTTATCACCGTTTGCCGGTGTAAATTTTGAATAATCTGCAGCGAATACATCGGTGATCTTACGCTCTTTCCCGGTATTCTGCAACACCTTTACCTGCGCTGAATACGCGCTGTTGGTAAATCCTCCGGCAAACCTGACGAGGTCTGAAAAATTTTCTGTGCTCAGGACTTCAAACAATGCAGGTCTTTTGACTTCACCGCTCATTTCTACCCTGGATTCGTATACGGGAACATTGATCACATCCTGATCGCGCAGACCAATATTATTTTTCTGAATGCCATTTAACAGAAAATCGTAGATATCTAATGTAGAGACTATTTTGTTATTACGGATAACCTGGATCTTACGGTATGATCCATTTTTATTGGGGCCACCGGATTCATCCATCACATTGAATACGGTGTATAAGGATGGTACGGTATAGGTTCCTGGTTTTACAACCTCTCCAACAACGATGATCTTAATGCTCCTGATATTACCAAGGGTTACTGATAGATCATTCCTGCCGTTTTTTAGTCCGGGATAGGTACGCGACATGATATTTTTGATCTTTGCTGTCGCATTTTCTATGGTTAAACCACTTACGGCGATCAGACCTACATATTCTACCCTGATGTTTCCGTCCGGACTAACTTTAGCCTTGTATTCTCCTTCATTATCTCCGGTCAGATCAATCAGCAATTCATCATCCGGACCTATCACATAGCTTTTTGGAGTTGCCATCCGAAAATTGGGTTCGAAGGTCATATTTTCTTTTTTGAAGAGATCTTCTCCAAATATTTTTGGTTTGATCCCTTCAAAGATTCTTTCAATTTCTTTCTTCTTTTCTTCCTCGAGTGCTTTTTTATCCGGATCCAGGTTTTGATTATTTGTTCTCCTGGTTGTATCCTGCTGCTGGTCCCTTCCGGTATATCCCCTGCTTCGGTCCTGCTCTACGGCTGTTGTACGGGTATTTTGGCTGGCACTCCCGGTTTTACTGTTGTCCTTTGAGGTACCATCCTGCTTACGGATCTTTTCTACCCGTTGTCTCAATTTCAATACTTCCGCTGCTTTCATACCCTGAGCTGCGGCCAACTGCTCTAACTGCGCATCACTATAACCAATAGACTCTGCACGATCCATCATTTGCCTGATCTGGGCATCTGTCAGATCATCTACTTTTGCATCTGCATAATTGGTATTCTGTGCGTATGCAGTGCCACAGATAATCATACTGATCAGGAATGAACAAACAGCAATTATTCTTTTATAATTCATAGGAAAGAAAAGGTATTTCTATTATTTGGTATTATTCAAAATAGTTCAATGTTTTAAATCCACCTTTTTTCAAGTATTCATCTTTTTTCATTAGGTTAAGATCTGAAAGAACCATCTCTTTAACCAGCATCGGCAGGTCATATTTAGGTGTCCATCCCAGCTGCGTATTGGCTTTGGTTGGATCTCCCAGCAAAAGGTCTACTTCTGTAGGGCGGAAATATTTCTCATCAACCTGTACAACGACAGTTCCGGGCTTTAAGTATGCTTCATTTAACCCAAGTTCTGCAACCAGCTGCTGATCTATATCGATAATTACGCCGCGTTCATTTTCATCTTTTCCACTAAATTCCACTTCTATACCTAATTCTGCGAACGTCATTTTCACGAAATCCCTCACCGTTGTTGTAATTCCGGTTGCAATTACATAATCTTCCGCTTTATCCTGCTGCAGGATTAACCACATCGCTTCGATATAATCTTTGGCATGCCCCCAGTCGCGTTGTGCAGACAAATTACCCAGGTACAGACAATTTTGCAAGCCAAGGGCAATTTTTGTAGCTGCCCTTGTAATTTTACGGGTCACAAATGTTTCTCCTCTTAATGGACTTTCGTGATTAAACAGGATTCCGTTGCAGGCATACATCTGATAGGCTTCCCTATAATTTACGGTGATCCAATATCCGTACATTTTAGCTACGGCATATGGTGAGCGGGGGTAAAATGGAGTGGTTTCACTTTGAGGAACTGCCTGTACCAGTCCATAAAGTTCTGAAGTTGATGCCTGGTAGATCCGGGTTTTCTTTTCCAGTCCAAGAATACGGATCGCTTCAAGCAATCGGAGTGTTCCGATTCCATCTGCATTTGCAGTATATTCAGGCATTTCAAAGCTCACATGTACATGGCTCATTGCAGCCAGGTTATAGATTTCATCCGGTTGTGTTTCCTGAATGATTCGGATTAAGTTTGTAGAATCTGTTAAGTCACCAAAATGCAATTTAAAATTTACGCCTTGTTCGTGCTGATCCTGATATAAATGATCTATACGTTCTGTATTAAACAGAGAGGAGCGTCTTTTAAGTCCATGTACAAAATATCCTTTTTTCAATAAAAATTCAGCCAGGTAGGCTCCATCTTGTCCTGTAACTCCGGTAATTAAGGCAACTTTCATGTGGTTTCGTAAATTAGATTGGTGATTGTCTATTAAAGCCAGCAAACATACGGAAATATTTGATTTGGAAGCAAGATACAACAATTGAGTTAGCAATAAAAATGCTTTTAAAAACATTCTTATCAAGGTATTTTGGCTATGATTCTTAAAGAATTATCCAAATTAAGCTACCTTGGCCTTTTAATGTCTATGAAAAATCTAAAAATCCTATCCAAGCGTTATTTTCAGAACTGGCCGAGCTGGCACCTGATCTATGAATGGGAAGATGATTTTTCAAGCATTCTGGACATACCGGTTATTAATGCTGAAACTAAGGAACATATTTATGAAAATACCTGGGTAAGGCGTTTTTTCACTTTGACGCCAACCCGATGGGTTGCGCAGTTTGTTAACTCTGTTTTCGCATCAAAGGACAAGTACATTGCTTTCGAGCTAACCGTAAAAAAGAATTTTTCTTATAGTAACGGGATCAATTCGATCCCTATTGTAGTAGATTTTTTTACCCGGGATGCAGGCAGCTTCCATGCGGCGTATAAAAACAGTACTTTAATCTGTATCACAAGCTTAGAGGCTTTCAACTTTTTAAAAGACAATCATTGTAATTTAAATATCAGGCATCTGCCACTTTCCTTGTCAGACAGATATATGATTGACAGGCATACTACTTTTACTAAGAAATATGATATTATTTTAGCTGGGAGGAAGAACAAGATATTGTGGGACTTTTTACTGGAATATGAAAAGAAGTTTCCTGATATTGAATATTTATACCAGGAAGAAATTAACGGGCAGCTATTCTATTCGTCCAACAAGTCTGGGATTTTAGGTAGTTTTCATACCCGGCAGGAATATACAGATTTGCTCAAACAGTGCCGGATTGGTTTTTATTCTACTGCTGGAATTGACGGGGGCGAGATCAGAACTGGCGGCTTTAATCCGGTTACGCCCAGATACCTGGAGCTGATTGCTTCGGGATGCCTGCTGCTGGGAAGATATCCTGATACAGATGAGACCAGGTCGTATGAACTTCAGAGATATTGCCCCAATGTTGATTCGTACCTGGAATTTGAAACCCTTTTATCGTCTTATTTATCGGGTTCCGGACCTGATCTTGATGCCTATGTAAGCTTTTTAAAAAAACATTACACCTCCAATGTTGCCCTTCAATTAAAGGATTATGTTGAAGCTGGTTTATAGTATTTTTCTTTAATCTTTTTAGCGGTTTCCAGGCTGCTTTTTATACATATATCCATATTATAGTATTGCCATTCGCCGAATCTGCCAAGGGTATACAATTCAATCTGCTGAAGGTAGTCTTTAACATTTTTAGTAGCGGTGTCGTAATTTTCATCAAATACGACATAGGCGTGGCCGGAGACGTTATAATCTACGGGCCTGATCAGGAAAGGATCCTTCTTTCCATTCTCAACCATTTCTTCATAAGTTCGCTCGCCTACAACTTCTGTTATGGAATAATTTTTCGATGGATTAAAGAAACTTCCAATATGGATATACCGGTGAAACAGGTTTTCAGGATCAGGAACATAGGTCCAGGTGCGGGTTGTAGGCTTTGTTTCCCACAGCATGGTGCTGACTTTGTTGTATTTTAATTTTGAGGCTTCAATTTTGATTTTTTCCGGTGTTCCCTGAATCAGGCCGGGGATGATATTTAAAGGTAGTGTACTGATCAATATATCGTATGTCTTACCGGCATTAATCTCCCATTGGGAATTCTTGAATTCAATTTTATCCACTTTATAATTCAAGGAGATATTTAATCCTTCTGCGAGACTGTCGATAAAGGTTTTCTGGTCATTTGTATTGGGATAATAAAATGAGGCGTGGGGCATTTTATCCTGCTCATTGCTAATCAACCCTTTAAAGAAAGATTCTTTATCCGGAATTGGCAGTTTACCTTCTACCCATGCGGGGCTCATTTCATTGGGCTCCTTATTCCAGATCTTCCGGTTATAGGGCAAAAAATAAACATCAGCAAGGGTATCTCCAAACTTTTTTCTGAACCAGTCTTCAAGGTTAGTATAATCCCCATTATCTTTTGCACTTAAAAAATCCCTGGTGATGTGAATGGCCAGCTGGGGATCGAATTGGTGGATCTGGCCAATTGCATATTCAATGGGATAGGATACTTCCTGACCTTTTAATTTAATTACGGCATCTCTGTGGATGACATGCCATTCTTCTTTTCTTAGAATATGTTCAAATACAAAATCAAGAACTTCCGGGTACTTTGAGTTGAAGCAATGTCCGCCTATCTTGTGATAAGCTACTCCTTCGACTTGTTTCGTTTTAGCAATACCTCCATATTCTGATGCACACTCCAGGATTTCTACATCAAAACTATCATTTAGCATCCTGGCTATACTTAATCCCGAGATTCCTGCGCCTAATATTCCTACCTTCATTTATTTTATTTTGTCATTGCGATGATCGCTGTCATTTTTGGATGATTGCTGTCATACTGATGATCATTATTTATTATGTCCCAAATGGATTTGAATTCCTATGGAGATTGGATTTAGTAAATATTCTGTTTTATTAAACTTACTGAGGAGCCTGGTATTGTCTGCATCCTGCAGAATGCGTTCTTGTCTTTCGTAGGAATAAAAGAAGTCTAGTGTACCTTCTGCGAAGAAAGAGACCTGATCGATTGGATTAATTTTAAAACCAATTACCGGTGACAGCATAAATCCTGTTTTTGTGGCCTCAACTTTTGTCTGCTGCATTGCCTTTGAACTAATCTCATTGCGGTTTTCCAGATTTCCATCAAATTCGTTAGAACGATAACCGATATCGAAGCCGAAATATGGCTGTACACGGGAATAGTTAAAGTTTTTTTCAAAGCCTATTTTAAAGGTGTAATCGATTACCCTTCCTGCTGCAAACTCACAACTTTCACAATTGTTATAGAATTCTTTCGCCCTGTTGTAATATGTGCCCTGAATTCTATAGCTGATCTGATTGTCATTAAATTTAACCATCGCCCCATTAAAAGGGGAATTAACTAATGTATAGGAATCTGACTCATCTAAGATCTTAGGCATTTGCATGATGGTATAACCACGAAGGCCAAGACTGTAGTTGTAGTTACCACTCATTTGAGAAAAAGCTGTATAATTGGAGAGCATTATTAAAACAAACAGTAAAGGTTTCTTCATCTATCTTAACGTTATTAACAATGTACAATGTCATTATCCCAAATGACATAAGTTACTAAGATAAGATTTAGAATGTTTAGATCATTAACTATTCTTTTTTTTATCGATCCAAACATACCTATTGGTTGTGCATTTAGGACACCAGTAAATACGGATTGGCAAGAACCCCAGCATATTTTTTAGAATAAATCCCCGCGGCACCTGGTAATGAAAATCTGTATTGCATTTTTTACACTTGTAATCTAAGTAACTCATTTCAATAATTGGAGAGATGTAATTTATTAATGTGGCTAAAATAAGTAAAAACTCAATATTTTCTGCTTTTTTGGCCATAAAGATTAATTTACAACAAAAATTAAGCCATTTAACAGAGTTATTCCTATAGGCACTAACGAATATGTAACTTAATTTATAGTTTATTCCCGGTTGAAAAACATATTTTTCAACCTGTAACTGTTTAACTTAAACAGGTGCTCAATTGAAGCGCGATTCCATTTATAAATCAGCAATCCTTAACTAAATACAAGTTATTTTAACTTTATTTGTTTATTCATACCTATCATAGTTAATCATGCAGCACATCGCGATAAAAGAAAAGCATAAGTGTAATCTTTGTGGAGGGTTTGTTATTAAACTACCGGAAATCTTATTTAAAGAAAGAGCAAATGGCCCCTTTGCTTACCGTTGTATTTCTTGTCGTTCTACTTTTATACATTGGGCACTAGCTGAAGTTTTTGCTTCACTTCATTTGCCGAAAAATCCGGTTATTTATGAATTGTCTTCACATGGCGCTTTTTATAATTATTTAAAACGCAATTTTGACCATTTAACGACTTCTGATTATATGGATGGTATTACCAGCGGGACGATGTATAAAGGCAGAACGATGCAAAATGTCGAACATCTTACTTATTTTTCAGATACTTTTGATGTCGTCACCTCTACCGAGGTTTTTGAGCATGTTATAAATGACCATCAAGGCTTCACTGAAGTACTCCGGGTATTAAAGCCCGGAGGTATATTTTGCTTTACCGTTCCGCTTGATCTTAAATCCGGGCAAACTACTGAGCGTGCATATGTTGACGACAGCGGTCAAATTGTTCATATCCTGGAGCCAGAATACCATGGTGATTATATGAAAAATGGAATTCTGGCATTTCGGAATTACGGTACCGACATATTGGACAAGCTTAAAGCCGCAGGATTTAGCACTGCAGAGATTTTTGTAGTGGCCAATAAATTTAACTTCAGCAAGGAGGTGATCGTATGCCGGAAATAACAGTAATTACTTCATCTTATAATCCACTGTTATTCCATCGATACTCATTTTATTGCCTTCAATGGTTACCTTTTTACCGGATGGAATGCAGACCAGCACCACAGATTGCAGCGATGGGATAGTTACCTTCGTTTTCGAACTGATATTTTTTGCAATGAATTTTTGGGAAACCAAATCATACAGGTCTGATTTTTCCGGCACTTTGTAATTAATTGTCTTTGCTGATGGGTATGGATTATAATACAGATCAGTAGGATATGCCTTTTCATGGTAAAAATCTGTTGCCAGAAGATCCAGTTTTAAGATCCCTTTTATTTCAGTTTCTTTAACGATACCTCCAAAAATACCGACGTGTGCACTTCCATATACGCTAAACTGGGAAACTTCCGGATTTTGTCCGGGCACCCATTTTGGTCCGTCCCCTTGTGCTACCGGTGCTTTCAGGCTTTTATACAGGGTATCAAATGTGGAGGCTTTTGAAAAGCCTTCATAAGCGATCACACCTTTGGTTACGGATGCCAGTTGCGGAATGGTCTGGTGTTCTTTGGGCATATACTGCGGATAGAAGAAACGGGATGCATTAACGGCATTGAGCATCCACTTGCCAATGGCATTGGCATATTGCGGCTGATAGCGCACTATTGGAACCAATGGCCAGGCGGCATCAAAGGTATTCATCAAAAATGCATACCCGCCATGATCTACTGTACTGCCTACGGTGCCTGATATATCTATGCCATTCCAGTTGCCGACTAAAAACCCCCAACCTTCCCGGCAGACTGCTGTTCCGTCAAAGGTCCAGTCCAGCATTTTTGGAATATCGAATGTCGTTCCCTGCTCTGCATTCATCCGGGCGGCAAGGTATGCACCAAACGGCATCAGCAACTCGTACGTTGGATTGATCTTTTGACTTTCCAATGCTTTCATGGCTGATATGGCTCCTTTAAGATACCGGGGATCTCCAAACTTTTTATAGGCGTTATATAGTACATAGGCATGACCCGCAGCGGCATCTGGCTGTGTGCAGATCTGGTTGGTCATGGGTTTCATTTTGCCGTAATCGAAATAGGAGTAGTTGTAATTGCCGTTTAAGATTGAATCTGCTTTATAGAACTGGTTGGCGATCTGTCTGGCAATGCTTTCAAATTCCGGCTCGGACGGATACTGATCGTATATGGCATAGAACATCACGTTTGGATATACATCGTACCACCAGTCGCGGCCATAACCTCCTCCTAATAAAGCGACTTCCGGAGCGGTATTGTTCATCATGATGTCCCATCCGGTATCTTTATTGAAATAATTTTTAAGCATTGCTGCGTAATTGGATCCGTTCTGGTCACTTTTATTGAGGCCTACGAGGCTTGCTCCCAATACGGAACCCATATTGGCCATGGCTTCATGGAACATTCCTTTATTGTGCTGCCTGCCCTGCCTTACATCTCCTACGGCGGTGTACATGCCCATTACAGGCTGTTTATAGTTTTTACCGGTACTATCCATCCAGACCATTGGCCAGTAATCGCCTTTGGCATCAAAATCATAAATGGTTCGATCGAACTTCAATGCCATTGCTTTCCAGTCGATGATCTGAAGCGGCTTTGGCAGATCTGCCATTCCATTAACCCGATTGATGTTTATTTGTTTAACCTGGGCCTGGCAAAGTGCTATGGTAAATAAAGAAAGTAGTGTAAAGGCGGAGGTGAGTTTTAGTTTCATAATATTAGGGTTGGATGGCCAGTGCTGCTGCTTCTGCAGTGATGGTTGAAGGTTCTGTAACGGCAAGTTCTTTACTCATGACTTTTCCTTTTTTAATGATGTCTTTTGCTACCCAGAATGAACTAAGCTGCAAAATAGCAACAATAATGATGGCATATCGTAAAGCAACCTCGTTGGAGATATAATATCCCAACAGGAGAAACGTTCCTGCACCCATCAGGCGGCCGGCATACAATCCTGCTTCATGGTTGAGGATGTATGCGAACTCACTGCGCTTTTCTTTTTTGGTGAGGATATCGATCACACTGAACTGGATTGGAAAATAGGCCAGATCGAGTAATGGTTTTGCAAGCAACAGGAAGAGCATGAACAGGATTACCCCGGTTTCATTAAACAGGATCCCATTGATCAATGCGGCTATGGCGAATAATACCAGTCCGGCCCCGAATACATAGATGCGGTGCTGCGGCCCGGTGTTACGGCCTATGATGTACATTAATATGGCGGCGAACACGGCTCCTACGGATTGTGCTGTTCCTAAGGCTCCTTCTTTTCCAAGGAGCAGCATGATGAGCATTGCTGGCGCTGTAACGAGAAAACCTTGCACCAAGCCTTTTAATACTGCCAGGAACATGAGCTTGTTCCAATATGGATCAAACTTAAAGTAGATGAATTTTTTATTGACGGGATTGACAAATTTGCCTGTAAAACACATGAATGATGCGGCAATGGTGATGGCGAAGACTACCCCGGTTACTATTTTATAGGCGAGCTTGGCATCACCGGCTGCTGCCGAGAACTCGATAAACCAGCCGATCAATACAGGTATTACAATGGCTATTATGGTGTAAAAGAAGGTTTCCAGTCCGTAATAATAATTCCGGTTGCTGTCATTGGTGGTTGCCAGTGCCAGAAAGTCGCGGTTTGCCCAGTAAAAGCCGAAGGACATCCCCATCACGATCCCGGCGATCCCGATCCCGGTTACATCCAGGGTTTTTAAGGACATCATGATCATCATGGAGATTCCGCTCAATACCATTCCGAAGGAGTACAATACCTTGATCGGAAAGCGGTTCAGCAGCCATCCATTGATTAAAAATGTAAGCGGAATTCCGGTATAAATGGTTAACTGGTAGACCACTACCTTCATTGGATCATTGGAGCTACGCATGACATACGCGGCTACGAAAATATCGATAACCGGCAATACGATGCTATAGATCAGGTTGGTTAAGGTTAATACCTTAAAATTATGGGACTGGTCTTTGAAATGTTTAATTTCTGACGTGAGTTTCTTCAGCATGGTTGTAGGTTAAGGCCGATAGTATTGCGGCAATAGAAAATTTGGCACCACAGACAAATTCATCTGCTGCCCCATAATAAATGGTCAGTTCATCTCCTTTTACAGTGTGGCCATTGGTAAACACCACTTCTCCAAAAAAGCCGCTCAGCTCATACGTTTCTGCCGGTTTCATGATCGGGTCTTCTGTTCTGGCGATTACTTTGGATGGATCATTGAGATCCATCAGGAACGCCCCCAGACAGTATTGATGGGCTGGATTTGCACCATGATAAATTTCCAGCCATCCTTTTTCCGTTTTTATTGGTGCTGCTCCTGCGCCTACCCGTTTGCTGTCCCAATGATTGTCCCGCGTTCTTATGATGCATTTATGATTGCCCCAGTGGATGCCATCCGGTGACTCTGCGATCCAGATGAAGTTACCCCCCAGATCTACACTGCTTGGACGGTGCAGCGCATAATATTTTCCATTTATTTTTTCTTCAAACAGGGCACAATCCTTATTGTGTGGTGGGATGACCATTCCGTGCGACTGAAATGTTTTCCAGTCTTTGGTGGTACGCATCCCTACACCAACACCCATTTCTGACACGGCTGTATAGGTTAAGTAATACGTATCTTCTATGAGGGCAACGCGGCAGTCTTCTATTCCAAACCCCTCCTGCGGATTTTCTCCCTGCATTAGCGGGTATCCCTCTGGTTCTGTAAAGTTTATACCGTCTTCTGAACTGAGCAGGCGAAGGTGGGAAAGGGTAGTTAAATAATCCAGTCCTTTATAATTGATTACCCGCGCGTCTGTTGCATCCAACTCCGGATGATTGCTTTCAATCTCCATGATCTGGATCCCTTTTCCGGTTAGCACCGGAAATGAGATGATCCCTTCCTGCTGTTGCGGACGTTCTGCTACCCGAACCAGGATCCAGGTCTTGTTCTGGAACGTGAAAACCCCTGGATTAAGGAGACAGGCTATTTCCAATCCTTCCACACTGGGTTTAAGATCTTTAGGGCTTAGTAATGGATTTTCAGAAAAACGGGCTGCGAGGTCAGTCTGTATGTTCATAGTTTCTTGCTGGGGTTACCGATGCCCGTGAATGGTACGGGCGCCGGTTATCATTTGTTGAGTATTCAGGATTTATTAATACGATAGGCGATCACTAAGGAGTTAATGAATGGCCTAGTAATTGTTTTGGGTGATGGTTCCTGCTGATTTATCGATCTCTCCTTGTGGGATTGGATATAGATAATGTTTATCCTGAAAGCTTTTACCCATTGCTGTTAGTACGGCTTTGGCTGTTTTCCACCTTCTAAGATCACTAAAACGGTGTGATTCCATTCCAAGCTCTACCCTTCGTTCCTGCATGAGCCAGGTTTTGATCTGAGCTTTGTCTGTAGATGCCGGGCGGTCTGGCAGTGTGCCTGCCGGTGCTGGCGTACCGGAAATGGTTACTGTATTTCTTGCACGGGCACGCACCTGGTTGATGAGCGCTAGTGCTGCCGGGTAATCTGCTTTTTCATTCAGTGCTTCTGCTTTCCACAACAACACATCCGCCCAGCGGATAAAGATCCGGTTGCTTGGTGCATCGTCATTGCCTTTATTGGCTGATGTGGTGTTGCCTAGCAATTTATATACGGACTGATCGGCTACATTTACGGTATAATTAAGGCGCGGATCATTGGCTTCGAACGCAGCCACAAAGTTTGGTGATGGTGCCAGAAATCCCCAGCCCAGCAATGCCGTAAGTCCATTACCACGTCTTGGTTGTTGTGATGGTACATGATCGTAGGCAAAGATGACCTCATTGTCTGCAAACTCTTTGGTGATGTCAAAATTATCAAAATAATTCTGATCCAACTGGTAATAGTTTAACGTTTGCAGTTCATTTACCTTGTCGATTACGCCTTGCCAGTTTTCATTATATAGTGCTGATTTGGCCTGCATAGCGATGGCTGCTCCTTTTGACACTCTCCATTTTTCGGTTGCACTGGAGTACTTGCTGTTGGGCAATAGCTCTGCTGCTTTTTGAAGATCGGCGTTGATCTGTTCCATCACGGTTGCTTTTGGTGCACGCGTTGCCGCTGCATAGGCATCTGAAAAGTCTTTTAATGGTTTTAGCAGCAGCGGTACATCTCCAAAGTTATTAACGAGGTCAAAATAGAAATACGCACGAAGGAAAAGGGCTTCGCCCAATAAACGATTCTTTGTTGCTGCATCCATTCCTACTTTTTGCATGATGGCATCGTCTTCGAGCTGACTGATGGGTTGATTTACCCGGGAAATCCCTTCATAATTGTATGTCCAGATTCCGCTAAATGCTCCATTATCCGGTGTAAATGTAAATTTCGCAACATCATCCATCCAGGCCTGGTCGCCATCGGGGTTCCATTTCTTATTGGCATCGCCGGAGGCTATGTCCTGAAGGACAAAATCTCCCCTTAAAACCAATCCGCCGGTCCAGTTCCAGCTACCCAGCAGGTTTAGCGTATTTGACAGGATCGGATAGGTATTGTTTACTGATCCTGCAATTGAATTGGCGGTTGGATCGGTTAACACCTGATCTTCCCTAAACATTCCGATTGGTTCTTTATCCAGGTATTTTTTACAGCCTGCGGATAGCACAATTGCTAAGAAGGCTGCTGATACTATTTGATATGATTTCATCTTGGTAGCTATTAAAATGTAACGTTTAGACCGAACAATATGGCACGTGATTGCGGATAGGTTCCATAATCCATCTGATCTGAGATCTCCGGATCTAATCCGCTATAGTTTGTTGAGGTCCATAGGTTTTGACCGGATACATACAAGCGGATATTCTGTACGCCCAGTTTTGTTTTCTTCAGGATAGAACTGAAGGAGTACCCCAGTTCCACATTTTTAAGGCGCAGATAGGATGCGTCTTCTATAAATATGCTGGACACCCTGCTGCTTCCGTTATCGGTAAAGCTGATCCTTGGTATGGTATTGCTTGTTCCTTCTCCATGCCAGCTGTTTAATACATTGGTGGTATGGTTAAACGGGCGGGTATCGTAATCGAGGATCTTTTTGCTTTCGTTATAGCGGTCTACACCATCAACTCCCTGTAAAAGAACGGACAGATCGAACCCTTTATAATCTGTAGAGAATGAAAAACCATAGGTTAGCTTTGGTATTGACGAGCCCATATAGGTGCGGTCAAGGTCATTGATCAGGCCATCATTATTCAAGTCTTTAAACTTAATGTCTCCGGGTACGGATGATGGATTTGCAGTTCCTGACTGGTGGCTGGTTATTTCTGCTGTATTTTGGTAAATGCCGTCAAAGATGTATCCGTAATACACATCAAGCGGCTGGCCTGGTACTGCGCGGGTTGTAGCGCCGATGATGCTTGGCACATTTGGATGCAGTTTTTCCACATTATTTTTTAATGTTGCCATATTGGCGCTGATGTTGTATCCAAAGCCCCCTGCTGTTCTGTCTTTATAACTTACTGCGAGTTCGAAGCCTTTATTGGTTACTTCGCCGGCATTGACAATGGTTGCATCCACATTTCCGACCAGTGCAGGAAGGGTTACGCCCAATAAGATATCACTGGTGGTTTTGATAAAGTAATCTGCAGACAGGTAAAATTTATTTTTAAAGATCCCCAGATCTGCACCAAAGTTTTGTTGTGAGGTAGATTCCCATTTTAGATCGGGGTTACCATAACGGATGATCTTTCCTTCTGCATTGTATTTTTTAAGGTAGGAATAGTTTGGAATTCCGCTCTGGTTACCCAAGGTTCCGGTACTCGCCCGTAAACGCAGATATGACATCCAGGATGCATCTTTCATAAAATCCTCTTCGCTCAGTACCCATCCGGCAGATACCGACGGGAAGTATCCCCATTTATTGTTTTCACCAAAACGGGAAGATGCATCTGCCCGCATATTGGCCGTGATCATGTATTTGTTATTGTATACATAAGTGGCTGTTGCGAACAGGGAGAATAATGAATATTCGGATGCATACCCTCCATTCCAAAGGTCTGTTGCTGATGAGCCCAGATCCAGGTAGCGGAATGCCGGGTAATCAAATTCAAAACGGCGGCGTGATGCATTGATGGATGAGCTGGTATTGTTGATAAATTCTGACCCGATCAATCCGCTTACGGCATGTTTTCCGAAGGTATTGGTATAGTTTAATGTATTGTTCCAGGTTAGCGTATAATCGTCTCCGCGATCTTCATTTAAACCATTTGGCCTGTTTTGACGTCCTGTTCCCTGATCTAATGGGCCTGCATTGCCGTCATTATCGCCAAAGTTTTCAAAGAATGCTTTGTTGTGGTTGAAATTGATCTCCATACCTACATTGCTTTTAAATTTCAGCGATTTATCTTTCAGGACATTGAATTCTGCAAATGCATTTCCAAAGGTCTTAAACTGGTTTAGCGTATTGTCTGTAAAGTAGGCCAGTGCGACCGGGTTTTGGGTCCACTCGTACAAGCTGCTCTGAAATGTTCCATTTGACTGGTAAAATGGCAAGTCTGTGAACGGGTCTTCCAGGGAATAGGTTGGATCTGAGGGGTCTTTGAAGACACCCAGTACCGGCGGACGCAGCAGCGCATGCCTGATGATCCCTGGTGCATCACCCCTTGAGGATAGCTGGTCTCTTTTTTCCTGTGACATTTGCAGGTTGGCCCCGATGGTTAAGCGATCGGTCATGTTGGCATTGATATTTGTACGAAAGTTGATCCTGCGGTATTTATCATTGTCATAAACCACTACCCCATCCTGGTTGTAGTACCCGCCGGAGAACATGTAGCTTACTTTTTCTGATCCGCCGCTTGCGGTTACCTGCAAACTTTGAGAATGTCCATTTTCAAATAACTCGTCGAGCCAGTCTGTATTGGCCAGGTCTGTACGGCTTTTTTGGCTGGTATATGGATTTGTTCCGGTATAGCCGGAATTGTTCCAGGCTTCTTCTACTTTAGCCAGGTATTGCTGTGTATTTAGCATGGTTGGCAGATTGGCTACTTTTTGGATGCCGTTAAAATAGTTGACCTCGAACGCAGGTTTATCCCTTGACCCTTTTTTTGTGGTGATGATGATGACCCCTGCTGCGGCCCTTGATCCATAGATGGCTGCTGCCGATGCATCTTTTAGCACACTCATCGATTCTATGTCCTGGGTGTTTACAAAAGATGAATTGGTGGTTGGCACTCCATCTATTACAAAGAGCGGGCTGTTGTTACCGATACTTGCTCCACGGATCCGGATATCTATCGGATCTCCGGGTGCCCCTGTGCTTTGGGTGATCTGTACACCTGCTACCTGACCCTGCAGCATCTGAGCTACATCTGCAACCCGGCGCTTTTGGGCTTCGCCTACATTTACGCTGGTTAGGGCCCCGGTAATGGTTCCCCGGCGCTGCGTGGTATAGCCGACTACAACTACTTCATCCAAACTGGAATTGCTGGGCTGCAGGCTTGCATTTAATGTTGTTGAAGTTGCCGTAAATGGTAAAGTAATGGCCGTATACCCCACATAGTTAAACTGGAGTGACTTACCGCCATCTGCAGTTAATGTGATGGTATACTCGCCATTGGCGTTGGTGGAAACTTTATTCTGTGTATTGAACTGCTGCACAATGACACCTGGAAAAGGCTGATTATTCTCATCGGTTACCTTTCCGCTTAACTTTTGCTGGGCCAGGGCTGAAAATCCTGAAAGTACTAACAGTAGTACCAACCCCAGAGAACCTTGTAGACTTGTTTTCATCTGTGATATATTTGGTATAGCAAATTTATACGGGGGGATGATCAATGTGGTGTACTATGATCACATTTTAGTTCACTATAGTTACAAAATGGGCGTATTTTCTTCGTATTGCTGCTGCCTGTACTCATTTGGCGCACAATGGTAAATTTTTTTAAATTCCCTGAAAAAGTATGACTTGTTGTTAAAGCCTGTGCGGTAGAAAATTTCAGATACCGTATACTGAGACGCAATGAGCATGTCTGCGGCATGTTTTAGCCGAATCCTTTTGATAAACTCTGCCGGTGTCATTCCGGCCAGTGACTTCAGCTTACGGTACAGCTGCATCTTACTGATGGAAAGTGCCTCTTCCAGTACAGCGGCATTTAATTCGGGTTCATTGAGATTTTCTTCTATTGCCCTGAGCAATGCTTCCAGGAATTTCTTATCTGTATCGGCTATATCGGCATCCATAAACTGGGTAGTGATGTGCTGATCTTTGATCAGGTCCTGCATCCTGGACTGGTAATCGAGCAGCTTACGGATGCGAACGTGCAGGTAATTGATTTGAAACGGTTTTGGGATATAGGCATCTGCTCCTACTTCATATCCCTCGGCCTTGTTCTCTTCTGTTCCTCTTGCGGAAAGGATTACAAATGGGATCTGTGCAGTTGCGGGGGTTTGTTTGACCTTGCGGCAGAGTTCCAATCCGTTCATATCCGGCATCATCACGTCACTGATGATCAGATTTGGGATTGTTTTATTTAAAAAGGCCAGGGCTTCTGTTCCATTTCCGGCTTCATAAACGACATATTGTTCTTTGAGCACATTGCGGATTAAGAAGCGAAGTTCTGGTTCATCTTCTACGACTAAGATACTTTGCCTGTTCTTTTGCTGCAGTTCATCGATGAGGGTGTTTTTGTTCTCTTCTTCTGCTGAGGGCAGTTCTGGCTGTTCGTGTATTTTGACGAGCGATTCATATAATGACGATGGTGCTGATGTGATTACCTTTACTTCCTGTCCTGCTGTTGCTGCTGCCTGAAGCGGAATGGTTACTGTAAACCGGATCCAGCCATTTTGCAGTGTAACGGCTATGGAAGCGCCCATTAGGATGACGAGTTCATTGGTAAAGGCCAGGCCGATCCCGGTGCTGAACTTTTCGCCCGATTGTTCATTGCTTACATAGAATTTATTGAAGATCTGCTTAAGATCCTGCTGGTCCAGGCGGCATCCTGAATTGGAGACTTCTACCTGCAGCCTATTTCCAGGCTGCATTTCGGCATTGAAGCGGATGTTTTCATTTTTGCCGGAATGTTTAAATGCATTGGACAGCAGGTTATACAGGATCTTTTCGAATTTATCTTTATCGATAAAGCCGGCCATTCCGGGTTCGATCTGCCGGGTGAATTGCTGGTTGTTTTTTTCGCTGCCAGGTACAAACAGCTCTGAAAGGCTGTCCAGCATTTTGCTGATGTCTACATAGTCGGTGTTCTTTTTCAGGAAGCCTGCCTCTGCCTTTCTGAATTCCAATAGCTGTTGCACGAGGTACGTTAAACGTGCTGTATGCTGGTGTACAATAGATATAAAGTAATTGCTTTCTTTATTTTTAAGGAGCTCTGATTTTTTATTCTGCAGAAAATGTTCTACAGACCCCATGATGAGGGTTAAGGGCGTTTGAATTTCATGGGCTATATTGGTAAAGAAGTTTAAGCGCTTTTGATGTTCCTGTTCGTCTTTTTGACGAAGCAGGTGTTCCATCTGCAGCTTATATTTCATTTGCAGTTTATTTTTGCGGTAGGTATAAAACGCATAAACGGAGATGACGATCAGTATAAAATAGAGCAAAAGCGCCGGATAGGTAAGCCAGAAGTATTGTTCTATATGCAGCTTAAATACGTGGGTGCCTTCTGTCCACATTCCTTCGCCATTGCTCCATTTTACCTGCATGGTATAATTTCCTGGCGGGATGTTATTGTATATGATGTTTCCTATTGGCCCTGAATAATTCCAGCCTTTATCCAGTCCTTCGAGTTTATAAGCGAATTCATTTTTAGCTTCATTGAGAAAGCTCATGGGTTTAAGGCTTAGCTGGAAAAAGTTGCTTTTACGTTCCAGGGTATATTCGGGTACTGCAGCATTGTCGATTTTCAATACCTGGATCCTGTTTTCATCCAGATTTTTTCCGCCCAGCTGGATGCCGGAGACCAGCAGGTTGGGCTGGATCTTATTGCCCATGATGCGATTGGGCATGAAGTAGCTAAAGCCATAGATGCCGCCAAAATAGATTACCCCGTCTGCAGACTTCCATACGGCGCCATCACTAAACTCATTACTTTGTAAACCATCGCTTTCGCGGAAGCTGGCTATGGTTTTGCGTTCGGGATCTAACCGGGCGATCCCTTTATTGGTGCTTACCCAGATACTGCCGTTATTGGTTCCCGCTATGGCATGAATGGTATTGTTTGGCAATCCGTCATTCATACTAAATTTTTCAAATGCGGGCTGTTCTTTGTACGATTCTTCTTCGCTTAGTTTATTTAAGCCATAGCTGGTTCCGATCCACAATTGCTTACGATTGTCGTGGTAGAGGGAGAGTACATCGTTATTCGATAATCCATTTGTGTAGCCGGATGCCCGGAAGGTTTTAAATTTGCCGGTTTTCTTATCCAAAACACTTAGTCCGCCATATCTGCAGGCGATCCACAATCGATTATCTCCGGAATTGCTGAGTGCATAAATGATATCATTTGCCGGACCTCTTTCATTTCCGGAAAGGTATTGTTTGAACTGCTGTACACTTATTTTTCCGTTTGCTGCTGCTTTTAGTTTGAGGTGGATCAATCCACTGCCACTGGTGCCGAGCCAAAGTGAGCTGTCCCTATCCTGGTGAATGGCATATACGGATCCGAATGCCGGAAGACCAGATGTACCATTTACTGAAATCCATGGGATGCTGCGTTTGCCTTTGAGGTCATAGATGCCAAGTCCTTTTGCATCAGTCCCAATATAAATGTATGGTTCCAATCCTTTTTTTATTGCATAGACCGCATTGTTTTCTAATCCGTTGCTGGTATTAAGTACTTCCCGCTGGTACTGTGCGGGCAGTGTTTTGAAATCTTTCAGGATCAGCAGTCCTTTTCCCTTTGTTCCTATCCAGAGATTACCTTCTACCTCTTCAAATGCGCGTACGGGTTTATTCAACTCTGCCAGGTTATCTTTATTGACGAGTCCGAAGTGGTTTACTTTCGGATAGATCTTGATGAGTCCGTTTCCATCGGTACCCATCCATAGCACGCCATCTTTTCCAGCCGTTAACGAGATGACTTTTGTTGCTGCGAGTTGTTTTACTTCCTGCCGCAGTATTGCTGATGGTTTGAAATTTTGATCGAAGACTGCTATTCCCTGCGAGTCCCAGGCGATGATGTAACCGTTTTGGTAAGCAGTGATGGTTTTGATATCCGGGTGTATATTTTTCCCTGCTGTATTTAACAGTCCTGCGGCTTTCATGCTGAAATCGGCTTCAACGTGATATATTTCATTTTGCTTATCGGCAATGAATACGCCGGATCCGGCCAGGTACAGGTTGCTGATGCCTTTGTTGTGCAGCAATCGTTTTACTTGTTTTAATGCCGGAATCTGTTTTTTTGATGCTGGGGCTTGTTGTTCTGATGAAGCGGATAACGGACCTGGCGTTGTTTCTTTACAAGCGATAAGGATACCATCAGTCTGCAGGATCCAGATGTATCCATTTTTACCGGCCTCTATTTTCAGAATATCTTTTTGCGGCTGAAATTTAGCTGGTTTAAATTCATTAAGGGTGGGATCGTATTGGTTTAGTCCGTACGTTTTACTGCTGCAGTAGACTGTTCCTTTATCTGAGATAACCAGTTGATATTCTTTTTCTGCGATGCTTCGTTTTGTGGTGCGGTTGTAAAAATACCGGTAAAATTTCCCGCTGCTTTTTTCAAAGCGTGTGATCCCTCCTATGGTACTGATCCAAATGTTACCTTTTCCATCTTCTTTGATATCCTGCACTACATTATTACCGATGCTGCCTGTACTGTTTTCGCTGTTGTAATTGAATACCCTAAAGTCTGTTCCGTCGTACATATTGAGGCCATCCCAGGTACCGATCCAAAGGAGCTGATCGCGATCCTGAAATACTACATTTACGGCACTATTGGATAAGCCATTGCGGTTATCCAATTGCTGAAAATAAAATTGTTTTGGATTAACCGGCTGTGCGGCCAATCCGGAATATAAAAACAAGGAGATTGTTATGAAGTAAAATTTGACAAAGTCCTTCATTCGGGAGTATGTTTGGTTAATGGGGTACAATTTAAGCATTCTGCAAACACTACGGGAATGTTTTTTGCTTTTACACCATTACGTTACATACTGGTTACAGGAGATAATTACTTTTGTTTTTTATTCGGGATCAGACCAAAGCCCGTGTTTAACTACTTTAATGACAGGGCATATTTTGTATGCTGGTCTGCTTAATTTTCGACGCCTATCCTGATCCCATTTATGAGTTACCAGGCAGGTTGATTTTCATGAACTTTATTTTCGCAGAGATCTGTTAGATTTAAATCTGGTTAGATACCTCTTTGATCATGGTATCTAATTCTGTTGCACTATGTTCCAGAAGTTTAAACAGGCTGCTACATTCCGGCGACATGGATTCTAGTTTTAATAAATTGATTAAGCCCAGCATATTTGCCAATGGCTTACGGATCATATGTGATTGATTTTCTGCGATACTCTCCAGTGTTTCTGTATTTTCATCAATGGTTTTATGGGCCGTTGTTAAGCTCTCGCTTAATGCAGAGTAGTTGGCCAGCTGTAAAGATTTTTGTTTATGGATGTTTGTAGACGATCCAAACCAAAGTTCAATTTCACCTTGTTCATTGTAGAAGGGCTGAGCGGTTACAAGAAACCATTCCGGATATTGCTGTGTTCCCTGCAGACGGATTTCCTTTTCAAATTTCTTTCCGGTCTGCAGACAGCTTTTCCAGGCTTCAATGGTCTTTTCCTTGTCTTCCTCATACACCGATAAGGCACCTCCTAATTGAGCTGGGTCATTTATATTAAAGTAATCTTTAACCCGCTGGTTGATGAATGCCAGTTGGCCATCTGGACTGGCAGTCCAGATTTGGTTTGGAACCGTATTGGACAGGAATTCAAACTTACTCTTTTGCTCTTCTTCCAGGCGCTTTTGGTATAGCAATTCTGCTTCGTATTTTTTCCGGTATGTTATTTTCTGTACCGATGCATTGACGAGCATTAAATTTCCCTGGTCGTTTGTATAGCTTACGGCATTGAACAGCGCATCAAAACTTCCTGTAGCGGTTTTAAAACTCAGGCTTATCTCATTTACATGGGGCTGTAAGTTCAACAGCGGCTCTATTACCAAAGTATAATAAACGGCACAGGCCTTTGTAAGTATAGATTTAAAATTTTCTTTAACGGTATTATCGTTTGGCATTTCTAACCAACTTAAAAAGGTTTGATTGATGCGGATGATGCTGCCATCAGGCCGGAATGATATAAATCCGGTTGGCAGCTGATCATATAGAAAGTTATCGCTGGTGAGAACGCTGAGAACGTTGAGACCATTGAGACCGTTGAGAACTTCGGGAAGTGGCATATTTAACATGTTATAAAAGATTTTATGGCCCCTATTACACCTTCCGGATCACTTAGATGCGGGCAGTGTCCGCTTGTATCCAACAATACAACCTGATTTTTAGGCATGTGTTGCTGAATATATCCGGCTATGGACTTTGATGTAAGAAAATCATCTTCACATTGGATGGTTAAACTTGGGACGGTTACGCTGGAAAGATCTTTCCTGTTATCTGACAGAAAAGTGACACGGGCAAACTTTTTAGCGATTTCCGGATCTGCAGCACAAAAATTTTGGGTAAGACTTTCCGCAAGATGAGGACGATCTGAGTTACCCATTATGGATGGGGCCATCATTTTTGACCAACCCAGGTAATTCTGGTCCATGACATCCAGCAGTTCTTCTAAATCTTTCCGGTCTAGTCCGCCTATATATTCCTGGTCGTTGATGTATCGTGGCGATGGACCGATAAGGATCAACTTTTTAAAGAATGCAGGTTCCTGCAGTGAAGCCAATACGCCAATCATACTGCTTACTGAATGCCCGATAAAGATTACATCCCTGAGTTCAAACTCCCTGCAGATCTCAATTACATCGAGTGCATATCCATCAAGTGTGCTGTAACGATCGTCATGATAGGCGGTCAGATCTGAATTCCCTGATCCTACATAGTCAAATAAAACCAGTTTATATTCGTGTTCAAATGCGGGTATAATTGAACGCCATGTATTTTGGTCGCAGCCAAAACCATGTGCGAACATTACCGTTACCGGTCCGTTTCCTATTATATTGACATTATTCCTTTTCGAAATTATTTCCCGCAGCTCAGCACTCATATGATATCTCCCTGGTCATTCTATCGGAAAGCTAATGCGCTTAAAAAGAATGATATCCGGTATGGGTATGCAATTACTGTTCCGAAACAGGTTACTTTTTCTTTGGAACTTTAGCCCCTTCTTTACGGGCCTCTGAAAGGCCTATGGCTACGGCTTGTTTTTTTGAGGTTACTTTTTTACCACTTCCGGTCTTTAGCTTGCCTTCTTTCATTTCGTGCATGGTTTCTGCTACTTTATCTCCAGCTTTTTCTGAATACTTTGCCATTATCGTTATGTTTTAGTTATCAATTCATTGTATAATGAATTAATAACCTAAGACCATAAAAAGTTTTATTGTCTGCCTAAAATCTTAAAAACACGTATTAATTACACGTAAAAATACCTAGAAACGGTTATTGCAGCAGATGATTAAGTTGCGGATTTTAGCGATTTGGTTAAACAGGCTGGCTACGTATGCTATTGAGGTGTGGTAGTAACGTAGCCAGTTATTGTTTATTCTAAAGTATACCAATTAAAAATTAGGTTTCTAATTAAATTGGGAATCTTATCTTAGATATGTTACATAACTATAAAAATTACATTGGGCGGTTCAATTAACGGTTAATTCCACTTGCCGATATTACAGTAAGACTGTAATGTTGTATCCCTATTTAAAAAAAGCAGATTTATGAGGGAATTTGCAAAATAGCACCAGGATAGGAGCACCTTTTAAGTAACACAAATGAAGTTATTTAGGAAAGGAAAATTTAGATTTTTGATACCCTAAATAAAAAGAAGTGTGATATTTGATTTATGAAAGCATTTCTTAATCTCCTTCTGGTATTATTTACTATTTCATTATTTGGATGCCGCAATGAATGCCAGTATATTGAACCTGCTTCGGTTGGAAATGGCTGGATCGCGCTTGATCTTAAAGATAAAGCAACCGGTGATTACCTGATTGGAAAAGCTCCTTCAAAACACTTACCAGCTGACGTTTTTGTTACTGGTATTAACGGCCTGCCAGCAGATTTCGATTATTCAGAGATCGCAGCTTCCAAGGGTCATTATCAATTAAATCTTAAAGACTTTCATTCCGAGGTTGTCATAGGTCAGGATATTTGCAAACGGTTTTTCATCGATCTTAAAAATGATGCAGACACACTGGATCTTTATTTTAAAGTGAAGTCGGTTAAGTGCGGCGGCACTACCTATGAATATTTTACAGCTAAATTTAATGGCCTGCCTTTAGAAAATACGGGTTATAACTCCTATGTAATTCATAAATAATTAGATTTGCGTTTACCGTACAGATTAAAATGCAATTATGACTTATCCGGAAAAACTGAGTGCCATACGTAAACAGATGAAGGCCGACAATGTATCGGCTTATATTATCCCCTCTGCTGATCCACACATTAGTGAGTATCTTCCTAAACATTATAAATGCATTCCATTTGCTTCTGGCTTTAGAGGCTCTGCGGGTACTTTGGTTATTACCGATGACTTTGCAGGCTTATGGACTGATTTCAGATATTTTGAACAAGCTGCCGAGCAATTGGAGAACAGCGGTTTTGAACTGGTGAAACAAAAGGTACAGCATGCTCCTGAATACATTCAATGGTTAATTGAAAAGCTGGACAAGGGTGCTGTTGTAGCTAGCAATGAACGTTTGCTTTCTATCCTTTTAGGTGAACTGATGAGCCAGCAATTTGCTGACAAGGGTATTAACCTAACTGACAAAGATTACTTAAGCCCAATTTGGGAGAACAGGCCGGAGCTTCCTGCCGAACCTGCTTTTTTAATTGCTGATGAACATGCCGGGCAGTCTGTAAGCAGTAAGCTTGCCGGCGTTAGAACCGAGATGCAAAAGCTGGGTGCTGACCATCACTTGATCTCTTCTTTGGATGATCTTGCCTGGTTGTTTAATGTGCGCGGTAAGGATGTGAACTATAATCCCGTTGTTTTGGGTTTTGCCCTGATCAATCAAGATCATGCCAAGCTTTATATCAATCCGGAGAAGCTAAGCATTGAAGATAAAGAAACGCTTTTGAAAAGCGGTGTTGAGATCTTCCCTTATGGAGAGATTGAAGCTGCGCTTAGCTTGCTTCCCAAGCACAGTATTGTTTTGATTGACCCTAAACGGAACTGCTTTGCTTATCTAAAGCTGCTTCCTGTTTCTGCACGGATTATAAAGGATACCAATCCTTCTACTTATTTTAAAACCATTAAGAACGATATTGAACTGGCTAATACCCGCACGGCGATGCTGAAGGATGGTGTTGCAATTACCCGTTTTCTGAAATGGCTTTCTGAGGCGATTGGGACTACCATGATCACTGAACTTTCTGCCGCTGCAGTGCTTCGTAAATTCAGGGCGGAACAGGATGGTTTTATCGGTGATAGCTTTAATACCATCAGTGCATACCGTGCCCACGGTGCTTTACCGCATTATGGTGCCTCTGAAGAAAGCAATGCTGAGGTTAAGGCTGAGGGCCTTTTCCTGGTTGATTCTGGCGGCCAGTATTTTTATGGCACTACCGATATTACGCGTACCATTCCTATGGGAAATAATACGGATGAAGAAAAAACGGACTATACGCTGGTTTTAAAGGGTATGATTGAAGGCTGCAAGGTCCGTTTCCCTAAAGGGACCTGCGGATACCAGATTGATGCGATTACGCGTAAGCCTTTATGGGATTATGCGTTAAACTACGGTCACGGTACCGGCCATGGTGTTGGGTATTTTTTAAATGTTCATGAGGGGCCGCAGGTTTTTAATCCTACTGCTACTCCTGTAGCTATTGAGCTGGGTATGATCACTTCTGTTGAACCTGGCATCTATCGTCCGGGAAAACATGGGATCCGGATAGAAAACCTGGTTAATACCATTCCTGATGTGATTAATGAGTTTAATGAATTTTACGCGTTTGAATGCTTAACCATTGCTCCTATCAGTACGCGTATTGTAGTTAAGGAATTACTGTCTCCTGCTCAAATTGACTGGTTAAACAGGTATAACGCTTTGGTTTTTGAACGGTTAAGTCCGCTTTTGACTACCGAAGAGACTGAGTGGCTGCAGAAAGAGACCAAGGCCATTTAGAAGTAAGGATTTTTCATTAAAAAGAGAAGTTGTGAGCGGGCATAGGATTCATTCCGATTCTTCATCGGGATTATTCCAGCCAGCGAATAATTTTCTCTTTTTAACTTGAGAACGTTATTTAGAGCACGTTAACTTGAGAACGTTAACTTAATGAACGATCAAGATGCACGTATCCGCCATCTACATAGATCAGTTGGCCAGTTGTATGGCTGGAAACTTCTGAAAGCAGGAAAGCTACTGAGCTGGCTATTTCTTCTGCTGTTGTCATCCGCTTGCCAAGTGGGATCTTTGCTTTTATTGCTTCCAGTTTTTGTACGGAATCTGGAATGGAATTGATCCAGGTTTGATAAAGCGGGGTATAACATTCTGCAACGATCACTGAATTTACGCGGATACCATGCGGTAGTAGCTCAACCGCCCATTCACGGGTCAGTGCATTTCTGGCTCCATTGGAGGCTGCATAAGCTGAGGTGCCGCCCTGGCCGGTATCTGCTACTTTAGATCCTATATTTACGATTGCCCCCTTTGTTTTTATTAATGCCGGAAGTGCATGGTGCGCCATGAGATAATAGTGGATCACATTCTTATGAAGGCTTTCTACAAACTGTTCATAATTTCCGTTTGCCAATCCTACTCCATCATTTACCCCGGCATTATTTACCAGGCCATGAATTGTTCCAAACTTTTGCAGCACGTTGTTTATTACCTTTTCAGGATCTTCCGGCCGGGTTAATTCTGCGGGAAACTGAAATGCGTTATTACCTGTAGCCAGGATTTCCTTAACCAGTTTTAAGTTATCGGCTTCATTACGGCCAATGATTACCGGGATTGCTCCTTCATTTGCCAAAAGTCTGACTATGCCTTCGCCTATGCCTTTTGCTCCTCCTGTTACGATGATGACTTTATCTTTTAACTGCAGATCCATAAAGTGGTTATTTTAAATTGTAAAATTCTGCGGCATTACCTCCCCAGAATAACTGTTGTTCATTTTTGCTGAGCCTGGTTACATACGCTTGCAGCATGTTCAACTGCTGTGCGTATTTTGCGGCCAGGAGACTGACTGGCCAGTCTGACCCATACATTATTCTTTTGGATCCGAAGGCCTCAAAGACCACATCCAGATAGGGTATAAGATCTTCCGGCTTCCAGCTTTTCCAATCTGCTTCTGTGAGCATCCCTGATATTTTGCAACAGGTATTTTCTCGTTTTGCAAGTTCCCTGATCTCCGTTTTCCACTGACTGATGCTTTTGTTTTTAACATCAGGCTTTGCCATATGATCTAATACAAAGGGCTGGTTTGGAAATTTAGCAGTTAGCTCTGCGGCATAGGTCAGCTGATCCCGGAGAATCAGGATGTCATAAGTAAAGCCGTATTGGTTTAACTGGCTGACCCCATTCATAAATGCAGGCTTCAACATCAGCGACCGGTCTGCTTCTGACTGCAGGATGTGCCTGAAGCCTTTCAGTTTTTCATACTGATGCAATTCTTCCAGTTGTTCTGTAATATTTACCGCCTGCAGATCTACCCAGCCGACAACGGCTTTTATGAATGCGTGTTTACCGGCATTTTCCAGCTGAAAGGCATTCTCTTCCGGCGATTGGTCTGATTGTACGGCTATGCAGCCATCAAAGTTAAATTCCCTAAGTATAGGCTCCAGTTGCTGCGGAAGGAAATCATTGCGCAACATTGACATATCATCGGTGATCCAACTGTCCCTTAGGGCATTATATTTCCAGAAGTGCTGGTGTGAATCAATTCTTAACATAGTTTTTAACCTGCTGCCTTGAAGTGCCTAATCCATCAACACCCAACTCTACCACATCTCCTTCTTTTAAATAGATGGGTGGCTTAAATCCTAGCCCAACACCTGCAGGTGTTCCTGTTGAGATGACATCGCCAGGAAGTAAGGTCATGAACTGGCTTACATAGGCTACTACAAACGGGATGTTGAAGATAAAATTGGCCGTAGTTCCATCCTGCATCATTTTTCCATTTACGGTTAACCAGAGACGAAGATTATTTACATCACTGATCTCATCGGGTGTAGCCAGGAATGGCCCGAGCGGGGCAAACGTATCGCAGCCCTTTCCTTTATCCCAGGTTCCGTTCCGCTCCATCTGAAACTCGCGTTCTGATACATCGTTGTGTAATACATATCCTGCTACGTAGTCCAGTGCTTCTGTCTCTTCTATATAGGATGCCTTTTTACCTATAACTATGGCCAGTTCTACTTCCCAATCTGTTTTGACTGAATTTTTAGGAATTACAATATCGTCGAAGGGACCTGCCATTGCAGTTGTTGACTTCATAAAGATGACCGGTTCTGGTGGCATAGGCGCATTGGTTTCTTTCGCATGATCGGCATAGTTAAGCCCTATACATACTATTTTTGATGGGCGTGCTATGGGTGAACCCAGCCTGGATCCGGCAGGGATTTCTATTAACCTACCCTGATTTGCTTTAACAAATTCTTCTAAACGGACCAATCCGTTATTGTTAAAGAATTGCTCATTATAATCACCGCCGAAGGCCGATGTATCGTAAGAAATATCGTCAATGATCACTCCTGTTTTTTCCTGATCCGCAGATCCCCATCTGATTAATTTCATTCTTATATATATTGTTTGTATTTATTATAGTTTAATATATCAATAGCTTTTGCATGATCTTGAGGCTATTTATCTAACCTCTGCTAAAAGTAAATGTTCAATGATATTTATTTAATTTAAGCATTACCTGTTGTCGCTCGTGGTTTGCTATCCTCAACTTATATTAAGGACAATCCAATTGGAACGATCTAAGTTAATTATTCAGTTTTATAAACCCTCCATCGAGGGGATAGTCATTACCGGTGATAAATCCTGCTTCATCGGAACACAGATATAGCGCTAATGCGGCTACTTCTTCTGGTTTTCCCATTCTTCCTACCGGCTGACTTTTAGATAATTTCTCAAAAATTTCTTTTTCTTTACCTGCATAGTTCTTGGCAATAAACCCATCAACAAACGGTGTATGTACCCGCGCTGGTGAAATGCTGTTGCAACGGATTCCATCGGCCATATAATCCCGTGCGACTGAAAGTGTCATTGCATAGATGGCTCCTTTGCTCATTGAATAGGCAAAGCGGTCTGTAATGCCAACTATTGCTGCAATTGATGCCATATTCAGGATTACTCCCTTTCCACTTTTTATCAATAGAGGGATGGCTGCATACAAACAATTATAGGCTCCTTTTACATTTACGTTATAGACTTTATCAAAATCTTCTTCTGTGGTTGTTCCCGCTTTTCCAACATGGGCGATTCCCGCATTATTTACCAAAACATCTATTGCTCCGATGGCATTAAAAACTTCAATGACCTGTACTTGCTTACTTACGTCGCAGCTGTAGGCTTTTGCCTGCCCCCCGGACTGTTCTATTTTGCTGATGGTTTCTGATGCTGCATCCTGATTGAGTTCAAGTATGTGCACATACGCACCTTGCTTTGCAAACAGCATGGAGATTGCCCGTCCAATTCCGCTTCCTCCACCTGTTACCACTGCTGATTTTCCGTTTAAACTGAACATATTTAGTTATGTTTGATTTGGGTTTAGTTTAAAAATTATTTATAAGGAGACTCCTCTTTTCCAGGGGATAAAATCGTCCTGATTTAACTGTACTGCTTTGGGTATCAGCTCTCCACTGGCTGCTTTGATACAATATTCCAGAATCTCTGTTCCCATCTCTTCTATTGTTTTTTCTCCGCGTATAATTGCCCCGGTATCGATGTCGATAATGTCGCTCATTCTTGTTGCCAGTGCCGTGTTTGTGGCTATTTTAATTACCGGACATACCGGGTTTCCTGTTGGCGTTCCTAAGCCTGTTGTGAACAGGATCAGCGTTGCTCCGCTTGCTGCTTTTCCTGTTGTTGCTTCTACATCATTACCTGGCGTACATACCAGATTCAGTCCTGGCCTGGTTGCTGGTTCGGTATAGTCCAATACATCTACCACGGGTGATGTTCCTCCTTTTTTTGCTGCACCTGTGCTTTTTATGGCATCTGTGATAAGTCCGTCTTTTATGTTTCCTGGCGATGGGTTCATGTGAAATCCCGATCCCACTGCATGTGCCTGTGCGTCATATTCGCGCATGAGCTTAATGAATTTTTCTGCCGTCTGACGGTCTGTACACCGGTCTATCAGGTTCTGTTCTGCACCGCACAGTTCCGGAAATTCTGCCAGCAGCACTTTTGCTCCAAGAGCCACCAGAAGGTCTGATGTATATCCAACTGCCGGATTTGCGGAGATGCCGCTAAAGCCATCACTACCTCCGCACTTTACCCCAACACAAAGTTTGCTTAATGGTGCCGGTGCCCGTTCTATTTTATTGATCTCTGTTAATCCTTCAAAGGTCCGCAGGATCGCCTCCCTGATCAGCTGATCTTCACTCTGGCTTTGCTGCTGTTCAAATATGAGCACCTTTTTATTAAAGCCCGGATTCCGTTTCTGGATATCTGCAAGCAAGTCTTGTGTTTGCAAATGCTGACAGCCCAAACTTAATATGGTGATACCGGCTACATTTGGGTGATCTGCGTATGCTGCCAATAAATTGCCAAGCAAAGAAGCATCTTGCCTGGTGCCTCCGCAGCCTCCCTGGTGATTCAGGAATTTTATTCCATCTACGTTCTTAAATACCCGGTTCTTAACCGGATGTGATGCAACGATCGTTTCTGTACTGAATGTTTCTATTGATCTGCCTTCCTGGTACGCCTGCAGCAGCTGCGTAGTAAAGTCTTTATATTTATCGGTTACATTGTAGCCTAATGTATTGTATAATGCTTCCCTGATGACATCCAGGTTTCTGTTTTCGCAAAAAACAGTTGGTATAAAGAGCCAATAATTTGCGGTGCCTACTTTTCCATCCGGGCGATGATAGCCATTGAATGTACGGCTCTCAAAACCGGATACATCTGGTGATTGCCAGCTGCAATCTATTTCCCGGTATGCATAATCCTGAGATGCATGGTATACATTTTCTGTGGTCATCAATCCGCCTTCGGAAATTGCAACCATTGCTTTACCAACCAGCACCCCATACATGATCACTTCTTCACCTGGCTTAAGTTCATCAATAAAGAACTTATGTTTAGCCCTTACGGCATCCTGCAATATGATAATCCGGTTATCCCAATTTATAACCTCCCCAATTGGAAGGTCTTTTAAGGCTACCAATACATTATCCTTTGGATGGATCTGTAAGAAACTGTTAGTTGTACTTGCTGACATTAGGCTTTCAATTCAAATATGCGATTCATCATAACCCATTTCTCTCCTGGCTTTGCTCCGGGAACTGCCTGCTGGTATTTCCACATGAGTGTTTCCCATTGCTGTACTTTATCGTTTGCCACATCCATTTCTGTTTTTTTATCAAAGCTGAATGTTTCACCAACCTCCATAATCATGAACAGCCTGTTGCTATATCTATAGATCTGCATCGCATTAATTCCGGCAGAAAGAATACTTTCCTGGATTTCCGGCCATACTTCCTGATGTATTTCCTCGTAGGCTTTGATCAGTGCAGGATCATCAATCAGATCCAGGGTTAGGCAGTATGTTCTCATTTTATGTATGCTGTTAATTCTTATTTTATTAATTAGACACTTATTATTACTTATGCTTATAATCAATATGTCTATTTATCACTTAGACATTTATAATATTTACTATTCCCTATTTGATAAATACCAACCTATTCCTGCTATGCTGCAACACGGTTCGGAATTACCTTGTGTCCTTTTACTGCAAACATAAACACGACTACAAAACAAACCAATGGCACTACGTAGCCTATTTGTATGTCTGTTCTATCCGCAATATATGCCATTATTGGCGGCAGGACTGCCCCTCCCGCAATTGACATGATGATGAGGCTGCTTCCAAATTTGGTGTCCCTACCCAGATCTTTTATGCCTAGCGAAAAGATGGTTGGGAACATGATCGACATAAAGAAGGCTATTCCTATTACTGCGTATAATGCGACTGTTCCTGCTGATGTTATGGCAACTACAGAAAGGAATATACAGATCACTGAATATATTGCGAGCAGCTTTTCTGCTTTGATAAAACGCATTAGAAATGTTCCTGCAAAGCGCCCGATCATAAATGCCAGTCCAATGCCATAGCCTGAATATTTTGCCGCCGTCTGCTGATCAATCCCCGCCGCTTTGGTGGCATACAAGATAAACAGGCTAAATACACAAACCTGCGCACCTACGTAGAAGAACTGGCTTACTATTGCCCAGTTTAAGTGCCTGTATGTAAACGCACGAAGGAACGAGCTTATCCAACTTTCTTTTTGATCTTCTTCTTCTGTTTCCACAATTTCAGGAAGCTTTAAAAAGCTAAAAATGACCGCGATTACCAAGATCACTATTCCCAAGATCAAATATGGCATTTTTACTGTTGATGCTTCCGATGCCAGTGCGATCTTCCTGGCAGACTCTGTCATGCTTTGCAGCTGCTTTTCTGATACTCCTTTTACGAGGATGATCTTTGCTCCTATAATGGGTGCCAATGTAGCTGCTAGTCCGTTGAATGATTGGGCAAAGTTTAGCCTAAAGGTTGCACTTTCCGGTGCTCCCAGTAATGATGCATACGGATTTGCTGCTGTCTCTAATATCGTTAATCCACAGGCAATGATAAACAATGCTCCTAAAAAGAAGGCATACATTTGTGTATTTGCTGCCGGAATGAATAAAAAAGAGCCTATTGCAAACAAGCCCAGTCCAATAATGATCCCCATTTTATATCCATATTTTTTCATAATGAAGCCCGCAGGGAGCGCCATCAGAAAATAAGCTATAAACAATGCGGAGTCTACCAGTGACGCTTCTAACGTACTCAGGCTAAATGATCGTTTTAAATGTGGTATCAACACCGGGTCCAGATTGTGCACAAACCCCCACATAAAAAATAAGGAGGTGATCATTATAAATGGAAACAGGTAACGGTTCTTTGTCATACACTATATTTGGTTCATCAAAGTAAGCGTTTTTTGATGCCGATTATTTTATCATTTTGACTAAGTGTTAAGCGATTTTACCAAATTTAAAAGGTAAAATAAGAGGCAAAATAAGCATTCTCACTCTGAGGCTGCATTATTCCGATGAAATGGTAAAACAAGCGTTCTCACTCTGAGGCTGCATTATTCCGATGAAGAATCGGAAGAACGCTATGCCTCTTCGGAGAAGCTAATTTTACTTCTTATAATTTTGGAAGGATGAATCTGTTAAGGAAGAGAATTATCTAGTCAATTTTTGAGATCATTTTGAAGAATCGGAAGAACGCCAGGCCTTTTTGGAGAATTTAGCCCGATTTTTCATCGGGCCAAAATCATGCAGTCCTGAAGAGAATGCTATTTTATATTCAGATCAGTACCTTTATTTCAGGCTATTACCTTTATTTCAGGTTATTACTTTCTTAATTCCAAACTCAGGTTTGGCAGCCCCAGTGTTGTATGCGGAGAGAATGGCTTGTGCAGCTGCCAGCTAACCGGATAATACTTTCCTTTCTCTACTGAGATTGGTTTAAGTGCTTTATGATACATAACTTGTTCTACATCATTTGCAATTCCTATTACACTGCTTTTTTGGAAGCCATTGTAATACTTAACCACCAATTTATTGATTCCTTTTTTTAATGGGAGCAAAACCACATCTTTTAATGATCTTTCTTTAAATGGATTGTTATGCTCTGCCAATATGATCCCGTTTAGAGATACCGTTACCCCATCACCACTGGTTATACCTACTAAACAGGACTGATCACTTTCTGAACTAATTTCCTGAAGCAGGTAGGTAGCGCTATTTTTATCTGCATTTACTTCATAGGTTTCATTGTTTTTCCAGTCTGTTTTTTTCTCCCATAATGGTGATTTAGCGTTAGGCCATGGTTTGTCTATTGAGATCTGCGACAGATTACCGTGTACTCCTCCTACTCCTGAGTAAAATGAACCGGATTGATACAACGGGCCCCAGGTAATTGCAGCGGGATCGTTCTTTAGCTTTTCTGCATCGCCTCCGGTTAATGATAAGGCCGTTACTTTCCTATTTATTTCTAAATCTATCGTTTTGCCTTTCTCTTCGTTTGTGTAGGCAATTACAGGTGTTAATGTTCCGGTTTGCGTTGGGTTGATTGTCCAGGATTCTTTAACTGTACTTTGATACCGGTTGCCATAATCGATCCCCGAGTTACTATAATGTTTGAATGCATTGTGACCGTTTAGCACTACCGCATTTGTACCTGCCTGGATAATATTTGCGGGTGGTACCTGAAACCCATTTACAAATTCAATGGCGACTACCTTAAACTCATTTTCGATGTTTAACCCTGCGGGAACTGTAATTGTTACTCCTGCTGCATTCTGTGAATATTTTACCTTTTTATTCTCTGCAAGTACAGACACTGACTTTATTTTTCCTGTAAGTCCGGGTAAGGTGATCACATCACCTTCTGGTCTTTTTAACAGGTGAAGATAGATTTTATTTGGTCTGCTGGTTAAGCTGCCCCATTTGAATGAGATGTGAAACGGATCCGGATCTGTGCTGTAAATGGCTTCCTTATTTCTCTCAAGCCACTTACCTATCGTTGTTAATACGCTGGTTTCAAAATCTACTACTGTTCCATCACCTTTAGGGCCTATATTTAGCAGGAAGTTACCACCGCGGCTTACTACCTGAATGAGGCTGGTTAGTTTTTCGCGGACTTTATCTTCTTCCTTTCCTCTTTTTTGAAAGGAACGATAGCCCCATGTTTCATCAAAGAAGGAGGCTGGCGACTGCCAAGGCACACCTATTACATAATCTGGTTCCTGGTTATCACCCATGACATTGAAATCACCCATGTCATTACCGATGCGGCTTCCGATCATACAATTTGGCTGCAGCTTATGTACCAGGTCTCTCAGTTCTTCACTTTCCTTTGAACTTTGGGATCCCATATCGAACCACAGTTCTGATACCGGGCCGTAATTGGTTAACAGTTCAGTGATCTGTTTTTTGTTGTACGCTACATGCTCGGGGGTAATGTAGTCGGAATTGCTTCCTGATATTGGTGATGCTTGCGGATAGTGCCAGTCGATTAGCGAGAAGTAGAGCCCAAAGCGCAATCCACCACGCTTGCAGGCTTCTGAGAGTTCCTTCAGCAAATCTCTTTTGTATGGGCTGAAATCAACTACGTTGAAATCTGTTGTATTTGTTTTAAACATACAAAAGCCATCATGATGTTTAGAGGTAATCACGATGGATCTCATTCCCGCCTTTTTTGCCAGGGAAACGATAGAATCTGGATTCCATTTCTCCGGATTAAAAGTCTTTGCTATTCTTTCATATTCATCGGTGTAGATACCTGCGTGTGCCTGTATCTGCTCGCTTACATTTCTTGTTGCTGGTTTGCCATTCCATACGCCACCGAGCACTGAATATACCCCGAAATGGATGAACATAGAATATTTTTGTTCCTGCCATTCTTTTAATGCTTTTGGATCATGCTGACCGAAAGCAAAGGTATTTGTTAGCAATACGAGCAGCAGTAGAATACCGTGTTTTTGTTTCATTATGTATGTATTATCTGGGTTATTGACACTAAAGCTATTGATTCCTCAATCCCGATCAATTTAATGATTTCAGGGAATTCAAAGAAAGTGAATTAGGATGATTATAATTCTAAATTATTGCCAAATGATTAAGGGATATTGGCATGTAAAATAAGCGTTCTCGCTCTGAGGCTGCATTAATCCGATGAAGGATCGGAAGAACGCTAAGGCCTCTTCGGAGAAACTAATTTTACTTCTCATAATTTTGGAAGGATAATCTATTAGGTAAATAAATTTTGTTGTCAATTTCGGCTGCGCCTCCTCCGGGTAGTAATTTTACAATATAAAATAGCTTCTCTGTAAGGGCATAGCGTTCTTTAGTCCGATTTTTCATCGGACATAAATAATGCAGCCCTGAAGAGAACGCTATTTTATATTGGAGGTTTTAATCAGATAAAAGGTAGTTGTTTTGATTACTCTGCCAGTAATTTAGCGAGGTCGATGGTTTTGGGGCCATCAGCTCTTGGGTCCATGATTTTACCTTCTTTATCAATAAGAATGTATGTTGGCGCAGAATTGGTTTTATACTTAGTTGAAAAGCCTTCGGGGTCGAACATTAATGAGATTCCAACTGAGCCCTGGATTTTGTATTTTTCTACCCATGGCTTCCAGATGTTTTCTCCGGTATCAAAACAGACAGACACAAAGGCAATATCCTGGCGGCCTTTAAACTGATCTACCAGTTTATTCCAGTACGGATATACTTCAGCACAAGGTGTACAGCCAGTAAACCAGGCATCTATATAAATGTATTTTCCTTTCAGGCTACTTAGTTCTATTTTGTTCCCATTTAAATCCTTGTATTGAAATGAGGGGGCCATTTTACCCTTTTTTAAACCATCCAGAAAGTGCATGGCCTTATTTAAGTGCTTTTCCAGTTGTACAAGGGTTGGACGCATGCCTTCCTTTTGACCAGCCGTTTTCATGAACCCAACGATACTTTGGGCATAGTTGGACTTTTCAACGGAACTGAGATCTGTGACGGAATCAAAGCTGGCATTGATCAGCGCAATCTTTAAGATATGGTTACAAAGTATATTCTTTGAATATGCATCGACAACGCGGTTAATTAAGGGGATAAAATTTGCTATGGATGGTTCTATTTCTGTCTGACTTCCAATTAGGGCTGAAAAGCAATCGGCTACAAAATCTAAATAGGAAGCATTTAGCAGCAACTGTGGGTTATTAAAATCTATCTCCTCTGAATATTTAAAGGTTTGGGATGTTGGTTTTCCGGCTTCCTGAAAGTATTTATATTTCCGATGATCAAATTCAAAGTATACCTTTTTTTGAAGGTTTTTGAATACGAAGTTCCATCGCTGCTGCTTTAAGAATTCCTTTTCGGAGATGCTTTTCGTGTTGACGAAATATTTTTCAAGGGCTGTGATCTGATCTGTTGTTACGGAGTCCATTCCTGCAAAATCTTTCGAGCCTGTGATAAAGGAATTGTAGTTGGGATTTCTTTTGGAATAATATTGGTTCAGCTGTTTCCCATTTTCATCGGCAAACGCTAAATACTCCTGTATCCTGGCAAGGTCTCCTTTAAATGCGGTTTTGTTATCAGCGGACGTATAATTCAGGATCAGTTTTTTATTTGGAAAGCCATAGATCATTATGATTTTGGCATCGCTGACTTTAAGTTCTGCGCTGGATGAATATTTATCCAGGTTATACTTGTGCGTAAATGATCCGTCTCTTTTTAAGGTGATCGTATCATGCTCATTAAAAATGTTGTAGCGGTCTTTGTGAGAAAGGATCACAAAATCCTTTGCTGCTCCGGTTATCTTACCTGATATGGTAAAGATCTGTTGTGCGGATCCGGAAAAAACAGGAACTATATTTAAGAGGGCTACGGCAAGGAATGTTATTTTTTTGAGCATAATAATTGAGATTTACCGGTTACGTGTATATTTTTATTCGTCTTTGAGAACTTCCCATTTATCAACTGCCATTGCAAAGCCTTTTTCATTTCCTTCTTCATCTAGTGCAGAGATGGTGCATTTCCCGCTATTAACTTTAATCAGGATTGCCGCAAAGGTTTTTGTGCCATCCGCCTGCGTGATATAACCTTTATATAAGGCCTGACCTCCATCCATTTTTTGGGTTAGGGAGCATTCCGTACTTTCCAGGACTGTATTAAAAGTTACCGGATCACGTTCTGGCATTTTAGCGGCCACATTAATGATCTTCTTTGATGGATACACGATCACTTCCATATCTATTGGTATTTCTTGTCCGTCGGGATTCTTAACCTTGGCGATGTAATATTTGATGTTAGTTTTACACTGATCTGCATTTAGCACTACCTGATTACTTTCCTTATAAGGACTACTCTGGCCTTTTAGCAAGGTGAAGCTTGCAAGTAAAATAAGGGCTGTTCCAATTGTGAGCACGAGCAGGTTTTTAGTTCTGTTTTGAGGCAGGTCATACTTGTTTTCCATGGTCCATTATTTTTTGGATATCATCTGATTTAGATAAGATGCCGGCATATTTACGCTCGTATTGTCTGAAAATTTACCGGAAAAGGCACCTACTTTAATATTTTTGATCAGCAATTGGGTATCGCCTAAGGTATTGATCTCCAACTTACCAATATTAAAATCATTTGGCTGACCGTCTGTTTTAATATCAATATTTGATTTACCGGAAGCATTAATGACCAACCCACTAACGGAGTTTGAATCAAAAAAGAACTGGGAATTCTCTAGTTTAACATTTAAAAAATCAAAGCTGTCATCTCTGTCCACCTGGACTGCCATCACATTATTTGCTGTTAAATTTAGGTTCTTGATTTTTGCATGATCTCCATTAAAAGACAGGGTTCCTGACTTCTCTGCATGAATTTCCAGGGAATCGAGATCTGCTTTAACGACTAAGGCATCTGTATTGGCAACGTTTAATGTTTTTAAGCTTTTCGAATAAACAATGATGCTATACCTTAAATCGTCTCCCTGATCATCGAAGGTAATTTGCAGCTTACCAGCCGGATCCACATTAAATGAGACTTTATCCTGAATATTCCCTGGCATTTTTATTCCGGATTCTTCTCCTTCAACCAGGCGGAGTTCTATAAATTTATTACTTAGTCCGTTGTTTAATATTACCCCATTGAAAGGCTTCTCTATGGCCTTACTTATATAACCTGTAGTTTTAACATTAAGTTTCGACGTATTTGTCCACTCATCACTAGTGATTCTGGGGCTGTCTGTGTTGATGCTAATGGCTATGGTTACGATGGGTACAATGAACATTACTACCGCGAAGGCAATCAATATTTTATTACTTGTTTTCATCTTTAATCGATTTATTTTAAGTTAGGGATTAGTAAATGTCTCTTTAACAAAACTCTGGTAACGGTTTTGCAATTCTTCAAAGCCGATCTCCAGCAGGTAAAGGCTTCTGAAGAACACGGGTAATTCTTCATCCATAAATTGCACCTTACGGTAGTTTTTTACATTTTTTACTGCTTGTTCAGCTATAAAAAAGCCAATGCCCCTTTTATTACTGAGTATATCTTTGTTTTGCAGCAGCTCATAGGTGCGCATTACGGTATTGGGATTAACCTCCAGTTCAACTGCAAGTTCCCGTACTGAGGGAACCTTTTCATCGGCTTTCCATTTACCGAGCAGAATGTGCTCGCACACGTATTCTGCTATTTGAAGGTATATTGCCTTATTATCTCTAAATTCCATACCGTTTTAATTATGCCTCTTTTTCTTTTAAACGAAAATAGGTGGTGATCCAAAAAATCAATGTGATGAGTATGCTGCCAATTAAGATGTACGTTAGTGCATTATTTTTTGAAGCATGATACCCTCCTCCTGTCACAGGATAAAGCTCATGGATCCAGCTTCCAACTTTATAGGTAAAATAGCTAAGCACAGATATGAATACCATGACAGAAATGGCTGTTTTAATGTAATGAAAAGTGTTAAAATAGATAGAACCCAGGAGGAAAACGCTGGTAACCAAAAACGGCACTGCATAAAAGTACGGGAAGACATTGTCTTTTGAAATTTCAGTATAGAAAGACACAATAGACGCTGATTTAAATGTTCCCATAACCGGATCGTTAAAATGAGGAAAGGTCAGTGTTTTCTCCATATAATTCATAAACATGATATCTGTTACAGAGAATATCAGAATGAAGCAAAATATGGTAAGCACTCCTGTGAACAGCACTCCGGCAAGAAATTTCTCAAAGGTTGATGCAGGTGTCATCAATTCTATGATTGACCTTGCCTTTTGGCCCAATACCGCATAATAGCCGCTTGATACGATGCTGATAAATAAAAAGCCAAGGATAATAAACAATGGCAGCCTGAACTGAAGTCTTAGCCGGCCATTATCAAACATTGGAAGGTTCTCGTTTGATGGAATATTAAATGCATAAAATGCAACAAGTAATCCGGCAACGACGAATAAGCTAATCAGGTAGATCTTTCCAAACTCAACCCATTGCCTCTTTAGCAACAGACCAAAGCGGCCGATATTAAATATATTGTTCATAGCTATTTAATTAAAAATGGGTTTTAGTTTTTCCTTATCTGTGATTACGGCATTGAATAGTAACTCTATGTCCAGTCTGCTGTCTTCCTGGTGGTAGTTTGGGAGCAGTGCATTGTATCCGGATAATGAGGGTTCTGAGTAAATCACTGTTTCGTCTAAGTTCCTGATGTTCTTAAAACATAGTTTATCGGTAATCTGGTCTATTGATGCATGCAAAGCCACCTTACTATCATCGAGTATGATTATCGTATCAATCAGGTTGTCCAGATCTCTTACCTGGTGGGTAGATATGATGATGACGCGTTCCTCTGTTAACGCCGATGCCATAATTTTACGGAACTGTGCTTTTGAAGGAATATCAAGTCCGTTTGTTGGCTCATCCATGATGATGAATTTGGCTTGTGTGGCCAAACCAAATGCGATTACAAACTTTTTCTTTTGTCCGTAAGACATATTAACCAGCTTATTATTTGCGGGGATGTCGAATTCAGCCAACAGTGTGCTTAAGTAAGCATGATCGAAGTCCTTATAAAATGGTGCGTTTGCTTTTACGTACGAATCGATCTTTACTGATGGCAGATATAATTCTTCAGGAATAAAGCAGATCTGTGCGAGCAATCCGGGTTGTCTTTTGGCAGGATCAAACCCCATTACACTTAAGGATCCGCTTTGCGCGTAGACCAGGCCCGCCATATTTTTCAGTAAGCTGGATTTTCCTGCACCATTCTTTCCGAGCAAACCATAGATATGTCCGGGGCTAAGCTTCATGCTCATGTTATTAAATAGCAGCTTATCCTTTTTGTAACCAAAATTTAGATTGTCAATTTGTATCATACACTACTGTATTAGTTAAATAATACACTAATGTATCAGATATTTATATACTGTGCAAATTATTTTTGATTTATTTTTTACAAGCAAGATCAATTGAATAATTAATAGGCTTATTTATAGCTAATTACGATGATCATTAAATAAGAAAACCCAACCGGTAATTCGGTCGGGTTCTTCAAAATAAAATCAGCATTCCCGTTCTGAGACTGCATTAATTCTGATGAAGAATCAGAAAGAACGCTTAGCCCTATTCGGAGAAGCTATTTTTATTTTTTAATAATTTTCAATAAATAGGCTCCATACCCACTTTTTACCAGGGGTGTTGCAATTTCTTTTAGTTGTTCTGTGTTGATGAAGCCCATGCGGTAAGCTACTTCTTCAATACATCCTATTTTTAGGCCCTGACGTTCTTCAATAACCTGAACGAATTGTCCGGCCTGCATGAGAGATGCGAAGGTTCCTGTGTCCAGCCAGGCTGTTCCGCGGCTCAATACACCTACTTTTAGCTTGCCTTGTTCCAGGTATACTTTATTGACGTCTGTGATCTCGTATTCTCCACGAGGTGAAGGTTGAATATTCTTAGCGATCTCTACCACAGAGTTGTCGTAGAAATACAATCCTGGTACTGCATAATCGGACTTTGGTGCTACAGGTTTCTCTTCTATAGAGACTGCTGTATTGTGTTCATCAAATTCAACTACGCCATAGCGTTCCGGATCGGATACACGATAGGCAAACACAACACCACCTTCAGGATCTGAGCTGGACTGCAATAGCTTAGCCATACCATCTCCATAAAATATATTATCTCCCAATACGAGGGCTACTTTATCATCACCAATAAAATCAGCACCAATTACAAATGCCTGGGCTAAACCGTTTGGCTGTTCCTGTACGGCATAAGAAAATTTACAGCCTAACCGGCTTCCGTCACCCAATAATTTTTCAAAATTCGGAAGATCATGGGGTGTTGATATGATGAGGATTTCTTTGATACCTGCAAGCATAAGCGTAGATAATGGATAATAGATCATCGGTTTATCATATACCGGCATCATTTGCTTACTCATAACCAGGGTTAAAGGATGCAACCTGGTGCCACTTCCTCCTGCTAAAATTATTCCTTTCAAAATTGTATTGGTTTAAGATTTAAAGTTTATTTTTTTATGGCCCCAGGTTTTTCCGGCACCTTTTTGGTTTTAAGTAATTTTATAGCTCAGCTACGGTTTCTTCCAGGTCTTTGAACCAATCTTCACCGTATTTTCTGATGAGCGGTCCTTTTAAAAACTGATAAACAGGCACTTTCAATTCTCTGCCGAAGGTGCAGGCATCGTGGCAGATGTGCCATCTGTCATAATTGAGTACTTCAAATTCCGGGTATTGCGTAACCCGGATGGGGTATAGATGGCAAGAAATTGGTTTTTGCCAATCGATCAATCCTTGTTCGTATCCTTTTTCTATTCCGCACTTGGTGATGCCATTTTCAAAAGTAACATATGCACATTCCTTATTCCCGCCTACGCAGGGTGTGGTCAGATCTCCATCTGAATCTACTACAGAAGTGCCGTATTCTTCAATTGCGGCAATACCTTTTGGTTCTAAGAGGTGCTGTATTTTTGGATAAATATCTTTTAATATGGCTGTTTCGGCTACATTAAGCGGCGCTCCGGCATCTCCCTCTACACAGCAAATACCTTTACACTTGTTTAGGTTGCATACAAAACTTTCTGTGATGAGGTCTTCATGTACTAATGTATTCTGTACTTCTATCATTTTATTTAACAATTGCCAATGGATATTTTAATCCTTCGGCCGATTTAATTTCCATTACTACTGACCCTACCAGAATCTCAACCTGTGCCTTTACAGGCACCCTGTTGCCATCATCGGTAATCCAGAGATATAATTTACTGTCTTTACGAAAGATTCTCCCTGGTTTTATAGACGGGCTAAATTTCAAACATCTGATCTTCCCTATTTTTGTTTTGATGACTTCTTTACCTACATATTGGATTTCGAGCTGGCTTACTTCATCACTTAAGAAATAGTTCAACTTAACCATGTCACCGATCTTCATTTTTGAGACATCAAGACTTCGGGCAAAATAATAGGAGGATACCAGATCGAATGTTTGGCTTGTTGGGGTTTTAAAGGTTCCCTTTGTAGCCACAACTTTCTGATCGTCCTGGCTAAAGCGCGCCTTATCCGTTCTTCTGTAACTTCCTTCACGAATATTCTCCTGATAGAAATAGGGTTTCAGGTCTTGTTTATCGATATAAGAATCGTAATGATCCCGTATTTTATAGAACACATCAAATGTACCTGATGTTTCACCATCCACACTTAGCCTGTAAGTTGGTTTACCATCAAACTTAAGGTCGGAGTTAAGCACTTTCAGCGTACCTTCTGCAGCGGTTATAAAGCCATATTTCAATTTATACTTTAAAACTTCGCCAGGCTGGAATACCGGTTCTTTTACGAATGGAAGTTCTTGTGCCAAGCTTTTAAAGCTTAGAAATGCGATAAAAATAAACACAAATGATTTTCTCATACCTAAGCTAAACAAAAAACTCTTCAAAATTAATCTTTACGCTTATAGATGGGCACAGTTGAGCAGGGTTCTCCATACATTATACTCTTTACTACAGGCGTAAGCAAGTTAGTAATTTCTACGTAAGCTGCAACAGGAACTTCTATATCTGCACACCCTTTAATCACTACGCGCTCTCCTGCGAACTTATCCAGGTCGATTTTAGACAATGCTTTGGTAAATAATACTGCTTCCAGGATCTCCAGACTGCCAAATACAACTTCATTGGCAAAGGGTTTCATCTTGTTGGCCAGAAGCATATATGCCCAGGTGGGTACAATGGCATCTGCACTGCAAATGACCGCTACATTTTTACCGGTATAAATTGCCCAGTCGTGTGTTTTTATAAATTCGCGAAAATCCTTTTCGCGCAGCATCAGTCCATGAAAAAGGTTATCCTTTATATCATAAATCAATCTTTCGCCCTGGTCAAAGTATTCTTCAAGGTTAAAAGTTATTAGACCACTGGCTGCTACCTTATTGACAAAATTTTCCTGAATATCCATTGCAAATCCATTTATAATAAAAAACCGGAAGTGAGACACTTCCGGTTGCAAAATTACGTAAAATAAGATTAATAGAATTTCACCCTATTGTCTTTTATCTTGCTTTTATCTTGTAGCGCCTGGAATGCGGCACCTAAAGCACGCTGAGCAGTTGTCTGCATCATGGTTTCTTTTTGTTTATAGGTATTTGCTAATGGTGCCGGGTTACCAAATCCATCTACAACGAATGCGTATACACCTGCATCGCCTTCAATTGATTTTGATAATTTTCCTGGCTGAGATCCAAAAACAGTACCTACTAATTTATTTTCCTGAGATGCTCCCGGAACGATCGGACTGGCGAATACAATGTTTTGTACCGGCATTACTGGTTTACCCAATTTCTGAGCTACCTGATTAATGTTTGCCGCACCTTGTAATGCCTGATCCATTTTCTCTTTCAGCATTCTGGATTTTACTGCATTGCGAACCATTGGTTCAATGTCTTTTTTAACAGCTTCTAATGGAAGGGTACCTTTTGGTCTGATCGCTGTTACACGGGCAATAACAAACGCATTATCCATTTGGTACACCTGATCAAGAACATCGCCCTGATCTGCATTATAGGCATCACGAATTAGCTGACGCGGATTATCTAATCCAGGAGCAAAACCTTGTGTTGGTGTGATCTTATCTGCTACCGCTACTGTATATCCTTTTTTCTGTGCCAGTTCAGCAAAATTTCCGTCCTTAACTTCAGAAAGGAAGGTACTTGCTTTTTTATAAGCAGCATCTTTCGTTTTATTGCTGGATTCTAAATTTTTCTCTATGTAAGCCAGTTTAGCCACTTTAGATGACCCGATTTGTTTTTCAATTTTCATTAAGTGCACTCCAAACTGAGAAGTCACTACTTTAAGATCACCTACACTGCCATCAAAGGCTGCATTTTCAAATTCAGGCACCATTTGTCCGCGGGCAAATGCAGGCATTTCGCCTCCTTTATCTTTAGAACCATCTACACTGTATTGTAAAGCTAAAGCGGCAAAGCTAGCTCCTTTTTGAACCAGTGTTTTTAATGAATCTGCCATTTTACGGGCCACATCTACGCCACCCATTTTACTTGCATCTAACAGGATGTGGCTTGCTTTTACTGAATCTGGTGAGAAGCGTGTGCTTACTACCTTTACCAGCTTGTATGAGGTACCAGAAAATGCAGGGCCATAGAAGCTGCCTGCAGGCAGATTAAATACGGCTGAATCTACTGCGGGATCCAGTTTTCCTTTATTGATGTATACAAAAGGAACTTTAACGTCAGAATTTACTGCAGCGAACAAAGAGTCATTTGCTGCTGTTCTGAAGTCAACTGCTAATTTTTCAATTTGTGCTTTAACTGCTGCAGAATCTTCTTTAGTTGGGTTTACACTGAATGAAACGTATTCAAATGTGCGTGTCTCTGTAGGATTCTCGAAACGTTTTTTGTTTTTGTCGTAAAAATCTGAGTAATCTGCATCTGTAAGTTTAACGCTTGCATCTGGAACCGATGCGAAATCAAGACCTACATATTTAAAGTTTGCTACTTTATTACGGCCTACATATTCGTCATTCGCTTCTAATGAAGTTACATAAACGGAGTTACGAATCAGGTTGGTATACTTGATCTGAAGTGTTTGTTTAATGATCTCTGCTTCGATTGCCAATAACTGAGGTTTCATTTTAGGATCTTTAAGACCTTCTTTGAAAACTTTGATTACCTGATTACGGTCAAACTCACCTGTTTGTGGGTTACCGAAGTACTGAACAATCAGCGGGCTTGGTTTAGGGCCCTGAACGAGGTCAAAAGATTCCTGTGCGGAAACCGTTAAACCCAAACGGGTATATTCTTTTCCTAAAAGGACATTGGCTACTTCTCCCTGCCATACGTTATCTACGGCCATAGCCTGCATCTGAGCATTGCCTGAACCGCCATATTGTTGTTTAAACTGAGCTAAGCTTTGATCAACCTTAGGTCCAAACTGATCGATATTTATTTCTTCACCGTCAATTGATCCTACAACTTTTTGAGATTCGGCCCAAAATGGCTTACCCACGTTAATTGCATCACCAACTAAAAATGCAACAATTGCAAAACCAATGGCTCCTATAAGGATATAGCCTGCACGATTCCGCAAAAATGTCATTAATCCCATAATATTCTTATTTATAATTTTTTTTAAGAGGGCGCAAGATACAACTTTTGCGAAAAAAAGAAAACATTAAATGTGATTTGAATAAGTATTTAAAAATTAGGGATTAAGGGCGCTGGATTACCTGCCTATTGTCCGAAATTTTCAGGCACATATATTTCTCCGGAAGCGTTCTCATAGGTGATGGTACTAAAGTCTTCTGTAGCGGTAAACTTGACCGCATTAAGCACAGTTCCATCTGGCCTGGTTACGATTCCCTTTGGAGAAAAGAACATTTTTTTATTCTGGTCCCAAATCAGTTCTTCGGTATTAAAGGTCATAGATTCATTCACTACAACCACATTTCTTCTGAATGTTGCTGTTTTTTCCAGATCACGCATAATGGCGTAATCTGAGGTGATAGAGCCCTTGATGGTTAGCGAATCACTGTAAAAGTTAATCTTAACCCCCTTTGGCATCTCCTGATATCCTGCGCTTCCATTTAAAGGTGTAACCTTATCGAGTATTGGAGCAAAGCCCTGTGCTTTTACTTTAGCAGAGTCACTATAAATGATATCAACCTTTAAGGTACGGTCTGTATTTAAGCTGACCGTATCTGACAGTTTAGGTGCATTTTTAAGGTCATCTTCTCCGCATGAGCTTAAACAAACCTGCAGAAAGCAAAGTATAATACTACTATATATTATACCACGGAGTCTCATTAGTTGAACTTATATCTTCTAAACCAGGTATCGTTAAGTGTAAAGCCCAAATGGATATTGAAATAACTTTCCTGAACCAGTGAGTTGCTCAACGTTCCCCTTCTGCCCAATTCTGCTGTAAGGTTCATTTTATATGCTGAGGTTCTGGAAGTAACATTCGGTGCCAATGGGAGACCTAATCCAAATGTAAATGCCCTTTGGTTGATATCCTGATCCTGAAGCATGATGTAGGTCTTATCGTATTGGAATCCTATGCGGTATTCTATACGTTTAAAATAGTTATTTATAGATGTGAAATCTGGTGTGATCTGTGCACCCAATGAGTAGCCCCAGCTATCCTGCAATACATCGTTGTCTCCCGGAATGATCAGATTTGACCATTTTCCGGTTCTATAATCAGCACCAACCATCCACTTGTTATCTTTCTGGTAGGTAAAGCCAAAGTTATGTGTAATTGGCAATCTAAGTTTAGATTTAGCACCCTGTATGTTGGATACGGTATCAAGGGCTGTGCTTTCTTCCCCGAGTGCATCTGTAAGATATCGGGTTGCTATATACGTCCTTTCAGAGTTGATTGAAGAGGATGATGAGCCAGAATAACCTAATGTTATACTTTTTCTTCTCCCCAATGGAATTGAATACTGGGCACCATAGGAGTAAGAAATACCCCCAACGCTATTTTTGTTTTGTACCCTCGAATTTATTGAGGGTGCAAATTGTGGTTCAAAGGAACGGCTCTCTAACAGATTACCAAAAATATACTCCACATTTCCCCCTACTCTGAAATGATCACCAATTTGCTGACCAAAACCGATATATGCTTTGGTTAATCCACCTTCTCCTGAGTTCAGATACTTATAGGTATTTCCATCGGCAAGGGTTTCTGATTCTGTATATGAGTAGCCCAGCTGTGTGTATGGGAGGATCCCGAAACTAACTGCTGATTTACCGCTTACAACCGGGAAGGCAATTGCAAGATGGCCCAGGGTAGAGTTAAAGCTTTTTTCAGTGGCACTATTGGTTTTTAATTCTGTAAAACCACCAGAAAGGCCCATGTCAAGGGTAGTATGTGTGATACCAGGATAAGAAGCCGGATTCTGCATATTGATATTGCTGTATCCGTTAGGCGTGAACACTCCTGAAGAGATTCCGCCCATTGCCCTTAACTGCGGTAGCAGCGATCCTCTTACGTTTCCAAGTCCATATCTTGAATATGGTGACTGTGTGGTAACCTGCGCGTTAACAGAGATACTGGTAAGTACTATTAATACTGCCGTTATATAATTAATTCTTTTGTACATATTCAAATGCAATGACTTCATTTAATCCTTTTAATACTAAATAGGGATCGTGTATAATTTGAGGCGCAAAGATGCTGTTTTTTAATTGCTCTGACAAAAAAGCTGCATCTCCTCCCGTAATTAATACGACCAGTTCTTTATTTTTTTTATTTTGATGGGCTATAAAGCCTTCAATTTCATTTCTAATTCCAAACAGCACTCCACTTTTTATGGCAGAGATGGTGTCTGTTCCTACTTCTGCTCCATCCTCACTTTTATCCCATTGAATGTGGGGTAACCTGCGCGTAAAGTGGTTTAATGCATCAAAACGCATATGTATTCCCAAGCTTATACTACCACCTTCATACTCACTTTCTGCCCTGAGCAGATCATAAGTGATACATGTTCCTGCATCAATTATAAAACAATTCCTTTTTGGGTAATAAAAATGGGAGGCAATAACTTTTGCCCATCTATCTAACCCTAATGTTGCCGGTGTTTTGTAATTATTCTTTATTCCTTTGCCGATTGAAGTAGAAAACGGAACGTAATTGGTGGTTGTCCTTAAGATCTCCACGGTTTCATCCAGTGCTTCACCAACACTTGAACTGGTTGAATTAACGATGTGATACTCCTTAATCAGATCATCAAGTACGGCTGGTGTAATTTGCTTATGACTTTGGTAGTTGACCAGCGTTCTTCCATTAAAGACTGCCAGTTTGCTATTTGTATTACCTATATCTATAACAAGATTATGCATTCCTTACAGCTACTCCAAACTTCATGTCACAAAGCTATTAATCTTTAGCAAGTTTCAAGGCGTCAAATTGTTAAAAAAAGTTAAACAAACAAAAAGTACTGAATGGTAACCACAAAGATTAAGAAGAGACTCTCATAAAACCATCTTTTTGTGGCGTTACTGAAGTAATAGGCCAGCAATACTGCCCCTGGCGGAACGCATAACAGGAAGTGGTGCAGTCTAAAATCCGGCTTGGTATAAAAGCTGACCAGCCCAACCAGGAACATAAAGAACAGCATCTGAAATGCTTTTCTTGTGCTGATAAAACTTCTGAAAAAGTTTTCACGCAGCTGCAGGGAAGCCAATATCAGCATCACTAATACAGGCACCAGCACCAGGTAATCGTCATAATTAATTTTAAAGACCGAAGGAAATTTATTACCCAGCGGAAGCCAGATCTTGTAGAACATGGAGATGCTATCGTTCCAGTAATAATATACGGCTAAAAAGAAGAATATCGTTAAAAATCCAACGAGGCCGGATAACCATTCTCTGAGATCAAAAGAGCGGTAAAGCAGCAGTGTTAACCAGATCATGACCAGCATCACAATGAATGGAAAATAAATCAGGGTCCCAATGGCTATGATCATCCCAATATCGAACATGGGCATAATTGCGGTGGTTGATTTTCCTATTTTCAGGAATTTATCCATGATCCAGATGAGCAGAAAATTGCAGATCAGGGTTGGACTAAGTACCAGGAACGGCATAAAAAGACTGGCTGATGTGATGTATAGCAATGCGGGTAAATAACCGGGCTTGGTTAACAGCACGTGGTTATTGATCACCCGGTTGAAAAGTATGGCCTGAACATAGATAATGATAGCGGCAAAAAAAACATTTGTTGCCGGGGACAATACTTCTCCGATAGGAATATGAATCAGGAATTTTGCATAAGGTTCCAAAAATTCGAATTGCAATGCGGACGGGAGTTCAGCAAATATTGCCATTCGCATAAAAAAGGTATATGCAAATAACAGGAGCAGGTTTATGGGATTTAAATTTCTGAATTGATTGATCATGCCTGTATACTAAGGCAAAGTAAAGCAAATTATCTGGCAAACTGCTTTACAACTTTATCAATTATCGAAGCGGTTTCATCGGGGAAATGAAACTGATGTTCTTGTGGATTGCTTACCCAGCTTTTTATAATTGGCAACCAATTTTTGTTGCTGCCCCAAATTACAGGCAGTCCAAATTGTTTTAGTGCAAAGGCATTGCATTGCTGTTCATATTGGAATTTCATGGGCATTACCAGCAGTTTTTTGCCCATGTGTAATGCTTCTGCAGGGCCTTCAAATCCACCACCGGTAAATAAACCGGCACATGATGCAAGGCTTTCATTAAACAGTTCGTTGTTAACAGGTGATACCTGAACATTGCCGTCTGTATAACTCAGTTTTGTATGTTTTGAAAACACCTGCCATTTTATTAGCGGAAGCTGTTTCAGCACCGGAACAAGGTCTTTGTCATCTATGGCGGGCAGGTATACGGTATAATGACCGAGGTTGGTTACGATCTGATTTCGAATCTCTGCGCGGATAACGGGTGTATAAATAAAATCATCATACCGGTCAAAATGAAAGCCTACGTAATGTGTTGCAGGGGCATAGTACTTCATAACCAGTTGTGCCCAATCTACACTTTTGGGCTTGGGTACCAGTTTTGACTGAAAGGATGCCTGGTGACTTAGACCAACACTTTGTACACGCTGCTGTTTACACGCCCATGCGGTTACCGGTTCAAAATCATTAAGGATCAGATTGTATGTTTTTAGCGGGAGGCTGCGCATGTCTTTAACAAACCGGGGAAGGTTCATGGTTTTCATGGTTTCGTAGTGATTAACGCCTCCTTTTTTACCAAAAATAAAGCTAAAGCCATGCAACTGATATTTAACATCCTGTGTTAATTTGACATCAGCCTGTGTACCACTAATGAGCAGGTCTACTTCCCCGTGCTGCTGCAGCAAAGGTACGATCTCCCTTGCCCGGCTGACGTGACCATTGCCTGTTCCCTGAATCGCATATAAGATTTTCATCTGCCCCGAATATCAGTAATTTTTATCGTTAGGCAATTTCTAATTTAATCTTTTGAAGGAGTGTATTGATGTCCAGTTTACTGTGCAGATCTTCACTGTCAGATAAAATACCTTCCTCTACTTCGTCCTTCTGGAAATCTTTCTGATCATATCGGAACACGCTCCATGCTTTTTGATGATATTCCAAAGCGGTTAGATTTTCTACCCAGTCGCCACTATTCAAATAGGTAACTTCCCCTTCTTCCGTTTTAATATTCCGAAAATCGGGCTGGTGAATGTGTCCGCAAACCACATACTGGTATCCTTTTTCAACGGCCAGTTCGGCTGCGGTTTGTTCAAATTTATTAATAAACTTAACGGCATCTTTAAATTTGGCCTTAATCTTTTTGGAGAAGCTCATTTTTTCCCTTCCTACCAATCCGAGTGCCCAGTTTACAAAGCTATTGATGAGGATCAGGGTATCATACCCTACTGCACCCATCTTTGCCAGCCATTTAGAGTGCTGCATGGTTACGTCAAAAACATCTCCATGGAAGAACCATGCTTTTTTTCCATCAAGTTCCAGGATCAGTTTATTTTGAAGATGGAAAGCTCCAAGATGCATATCTGCAAATTTGCGAAGCAGCTCATCGTGATTTCCAGTCAGGTAATAAACGGGTACGCCTTCGGTAACAAACTTCATGAGTTTGCGTACTACTTTCATATGAGATTCTGGCCAGTACCTTTTACTAAACTGCCAGATATCTATGATATCGCCATTTAAGATGATCATTTTAGGCTTGATGCTTTTCAGATATTTTAACAGTTCTTTAGCGTGACAACCGTAGGTACCCAGGTGCACATCAGAGATTACTACAATTTCTACTTCTCGTTTAGACATCGTCATCTTCCATAGTTAGTTCAAAAGGGCCAAAGAAGAATACCGCGATTGCAATGAGGCAGACAATTAAAAACAATTCCGGCATAGGTATTAGTTTATTCTACAAAAATGCAAAAGGTAGATTAACAAGGTGTTAACAAACTATTATTAATTAAATAGGGCCGATGTATTGTACACCGGCCCTATTTAATTATTTCATGCCTTTGATTGCCTTCTGAACCTGTTCAGAAGACCCCGTTAAACCGCCAGCTTTTTCTTTTTGTTCTCGCTGTAAACGGCAAATGCTAAAGCTGCAATCAGCAAAACTGATCCTACCAGGGAGATCTTTTCTCCGAGATAGTAAGAAACGGGTTCGAATTTAAATTCTACTTTATGATTTCCTGCTTCGAGCTGTGCGGCACGAAGCACATAATCAGCCCTGAAATACGGTTTCTTAACGTTATCTACATACATGTTCCATCCTTTATCATAATAGATTTCGGAGAACACAACAATGATATCCCTTGGTGCGCTATAAGAATATACCAGATGATCGGGGTGATAGCTATCCAGTTTAATGGATGCTGTTGGATCGGCTCCAACATTCTTGGTATCGATCAACTTTTCATATTGCTGATCAACGATTGCTTCTTTTTTAGGATCAAAGCTGCTTATGGCCTGCATTTCCTGATCGGCATCTTTAACGATCTGTACGCTTGGCACAATCCAGGCATGGCCTGCTGCTGTAGGATTACGGGTCATTTTAACCGATTGTGTTTGCGGATCCTGGGTAATGATATATTTGGTATTCAGCATATCCAAAGCATCCTGGTTGATACTTTTTGTAAATTGATTATCAATTAGTTCCTGGAAGCGTTTTAGTTTAGCCGCATGGTAACCACCAATTGTTTTGTGGAATGCGGATGCACTTGCATCCTGAAACGTAGAGATACTTAAATCAAGCACTCTAAAATCAGGGTCGGTATCTGCCGAAATGAAACTATCAACCTCCCTTGGTTTAAAATAATCTTTAAGGTCGCTTTTGGTTGCGAAGTTGTCATTGTTCAAATACCGGCGATCTATTTGCCACATATCGATCAGTATTGCTGCTCCCAATAAAATAACAGCCACATGAACGGTCATTTTCTTAGTTAAGAATGCCCAGATCAACGCATAAGCAATGGCAATAAAAAGAAGGGTACGCAATGCATCTGTGCGTGCAAGATCTGCACGGTCTTTAATTAATGCATCGATGATGCTTTGTGCTAATCCGTTGTTGTTTTGAAAAGCCTGTGTTAAGCCTTCCAAAAGTTGCTGGTTACCAGAGTTTGTGAAACTAAATAATGCGGTTGGCATTAAAGCGACCAGCAATGTAAAGCCACCAGTAATTGCGGCCGACCAGGTTAAGCGCTTAATGAGGTATTTTTGGTCCAACCCGGCAGTGTATGCTTCTTTAACTGCAATTATTGCCAGGATTGGAACCATGAGCCCAACCATTGCCAGAATAGACTCTACGGCCCGGAATTTATTGTATAACGGGAAATACTCGAAGAACAGATCAGAGATTAACGGGAAGTTTTTCCCGAATGAAAGGAGCATAAACAGGATGGTTACGCTAAGTATCCACCATTTAAAGCGACTTTTTACAATGAACAATCCAAATACAAATAAGAAACAGATGATGGCACCGAAATAATACGGACCTGAGGTTATTGATTTCTCACCCCAGTATACCGGCATCTGTTGTGTTAGCCCTAATGCCTGATCTGGTGCTAATCCTATTCCAGAAGCTGCTTTGAATACATTTGATTTATCGTCTAAACGGGTACCGGAGCTTCCACCATACAGGTTGGGAATTAAGAAAGTGAAACTTTCTCCAACACCCTGGCTCCAGCCATAGGCATATTCTTTAGATAGTCCATTTTTTTCTTCGGCGGCATCTGTAGTCAGATTGGACTTACCCCGGTTTGATTCCTGACCATATTCGTAGGTAGTCCACAGTTTACTTGCATTTACCATAAAAGAGAGCATCATGGCTACAGCAAGGAAGGCTATTGCCCGCCCAAAACCAGCCAGTTTCTTGTCTTTGTAGGCGTGATAAACCTCTATGCCAATAAAAATCAGCAGGGCGATCATCAGGTAGTACGTCATCTGAATGTGGTTTGACCGGATCTCAACAGCGAGGAACAGTGCTGTTAAGCTGGCGCCCAACCAATATCTGCCCCGGAGTGTGAGTATGACACCTGCAATTATAGGCGGGCAAAAAGCAATTGCCAGTGCTTTATTGCTATGACCGGGGGCTAAGATAATGAAGTTATAGGATGTAAATGCAAAGGCTATGGCACCCGCGGCGGCAAGCCAGGGGTTAACTTTAAGTACACAGAACAGTAAGTACGCACCTAAAAGGTATAATAATACGGCATCAACCGGATCCGGAAGCACTGCTTTTATAAAATTAATCACATAAGTGGCTACATTTAATGGATGTTGTACCCAAATCTGGTAGGTTGGCATACCGCCAAACATTTGATTGGTCCACAGTGGACCTTTTCCATCTTTCTCTTTGTACTGCATGATTTCTGTAGCAGTAGCTTTTGCCTGCAGCACATCACTTTGTGCAGGAGCTTTACCTTGTAAAACAGGGCTGAAATAGACAAAACAGATGATTATAAAAAATCCAATAATGGCAAGATGTATGCCATTTGCTTTTAACCAATTATTCATTAAGGTTTGTTTAAGATTAAACTAATCCCAAAAATATAAAATTGATACAGATTAGAAAGGAATTTTATTGATTACCGTCAAATTCCTTTATTTTATCTCTTCATAATCTACAAAATCGCCTAGTTTATCTGCATTTCCCGATTTGGGTTGTGGCGGCATGTAGTCGATAGAGATTGATCCGTCAGGCTCTGAATTCTGACGTTTGGTCTGCTGGGCATTGTTTGCTGCTTGTTGCTGAACTTTACTGAACATGTTTTTGATCACTATTGGAAATACCACACGCAGGATTACACGAATGATATAAAGGATCAATAATATAATTAAGAAATATTTTATAAATGCCATTTTAATTCTTTTAATAGTTACAAATATGACGGAACTGCAAATTATTTATTACAATGCCGTCCTGTTTATTGCAGAACAATTACAATGCCGCGACCTATTCTTCTTCTGGAACAGACGCTACCCTGCCTACTTGTCCATCTTCCAGACGAACTTTGATACCTCTTGAATGGTATGGTGCCGAGGTAAGCAGATTGGCTACAATACCACGGGTAAGATTGCCATTCCGCTGGTCTTTTTTAAGGATAATTTCTACTTCCAATCCGGGGTAGATGTCTTTTCTATTTTTTCCGTCCATTATTTATTAAATCTTTCTTCAAATACTTTTTCCATTGCAAACATCTCATCGCGTAATCTAGCTGCCATCAGGAAGTCCATGTCTTTGGCGGCCTTTGCCATTTCTTTACGTGTCTTGTCAATAGATTTCTGCATTTCTGGCTTGGTCATATATTGAACAATAGGGTCTGCAGCCATACTTACTTCATCAACCTCCACATATGCTTTGGCACGGGTTGCGTTTCCGGAGAAGTCAAGCATTGCGCTTTGTTCCATAATTGCCTCTCTGCTTTTGCTTACTGTTTTTGGGGTAATGCCATGTTCCAGGTTGTAGGCAATCTGTCTCTCCCGTCTGCGGTTGGTTTCATCCATGGTTTTTTCCATAGAATCTGTTATTTTATCGGCGTACATGATTACGCGGCCCCTGTCATTACGTGCTGCTCTGCCAATGGTTTGTATGAGCGAGCGCTCTGAACGAAGAAATCCTTCTTTATCGGCATCAAGAATTGCTACAAGGGACACTTCGGGAAGATCCAGTCCTTCTCTTAGCAGGTTAATTCCAATGAGCACATCAAATTCGCCCAGCCTAAGTCCTCTTAGGATCTCTACCCTTTCCAGGGTTTTTACTTCCGAGTGGATATAGCGGCATTTGATATTTAAGCGGTCCATATACTTGGTAAGTTCTTCGGCCATTCTTTTGGTTAGGGTGGTAACCAGGATCCTATCTCCCAGTTTAATGGTTTCATGGATCTGTTCCAGCAAATCATCAACCTGGTTTATTGCAGGCCTTACCTCAATGAGCGGATCCAATAACCCTGTGGGTCTGATGACCTGTTCAATTACAATTCCTTCTGATTTTTGGAGCTCATAATCTGCCGGGGTTGCGCTTACATAAATGGTTTGCGGTGCAAGGCGTTCAAACTCATCAAAATTAAGCGGCCTGTTGTCCAGTGCAGATGGCAGGCGGAATCCATATTCTACGAGTGACATTTTACGTGACCTGTCACCACCATACATGGCCCTGATCTGGGGCACGGTTACGTGACTTTCATCGATGACCATTAAATAATCATCAGGAAAATAATCCAGTAAGCAGAATGGGCGCATTCCAGGAGAACGTCCGTCAAAAAAGCGGGAGTAGTTCTCAATACCGGAACAGTAGCCCAGCTCTTTCATCATTTCAATATCGAAATTTACCCGTTCTTCCAGGCGTTTGGCTTCCAGGAGCTGCCTGTCACCAATCAGCTGATTTTTACGGATCTCCAGTTCTTCCTGGATCCCCCAGATGGAGGAATTAAACCTGTCTTTAGGGGTAACAAAAAGATTGGCCGGATAAATGGCCATGTCTTCGAGTTTCTCCAGTGTTTTTCCGGTTACGGGATCTATTACACTGAGTTCTTCCACATCATCACCAAAGAAAGAAACGCGGTAGGCAGTATCCAGATAGGCAGGAAAAATATCAACGGTATCTCCCTTTACCCTAAATGTTCCTCTCTTAAAGTCATTGGTTGTGCGTGCGTACAGAATTTCTACCAGACTGTGCAGAAATGAATTTCTGGATATGCGGGTACCTACAGCGAACCGGAATACGGATCTTGAAAAATCTTCCGGATTACCCATACCATAAATGCAGGAGATGGAAGAAACGACAATTACATCTCTCCGGCCAGACATCAGTGCAGACGTGGTTCTTAAACGTAGTTTCTCTATTTCTTCATTGATGCTCAGATCTTTTTCTATATAGGTATTTGTACTGGGCATAAATGCCTCTGGCTGATAATAATCGTAATAAGAGACAAAATAGTTGACTGCATTTTCCGGGAAGAACTGCTTAAATTCTCCATAGAGCTGTGCGGCCAATGTCTTATTGTGGCTTAATATTAAGGTTGGCTTTTGAGTTTGTTCGATTACATTGGCTACGGTAAATGTTTTACCGGAACCGGTAACCCCCAAAAGTGTCTGATAATGTTCTTCGGCATTTACACCAGAAACCAATTGTGCAATGGCGTTAGGCTGATCGCCTGTAGGTTTATAATCTGAAACAATTTTAAACTTCATATATTCAAATTTACACAAAAACCATGCAGAATAAAAATGGCAGACTAAGAGGGCTGCATTCCGGCAAAATTAAATTATCGAAAACAATTCTATAGTTTTTGATCTTAAACCATTATATATTTAACTTATCTTAGATAGATGATATTTGACCTCAGTAAAACCAATTCACTTGCCAACGTTTTTATTGCAGAGCTACGCGATGAGCAGCTGCAAAAAGATGCGATGCGTTTTCGCAGGAACATGGAACGTATTGGTGAATTTTTTGCTTATGAGATCAGTAAAACCCTTGAATATACCACTACAGAAACACAAACCCCACTAGGTATTGCCCCTACGGTAAAGCTGACACAGCAACCGGTTTTGGCAACAATCTTACGTGCGGGATTACCTTTGCACCAGGGATTATTGACTGTTTTTGACCAGGCACAATGTGCATTTATTGCAGCTTACCGCACGGCACATAAGAGTGGTCGTTTTGATATCAAGCTTGAATATACGGCCAGCCCCGATCTTACCGATCAGGTTGTAATTATGGCCGACCCGATGCTGGCAACAGGTGCCAGCATGGTGCTTTGTTGCAAGGAACTTTTACGGAAGTATAAAATCAAAGAATTACATATTGTTTCTGTGATTGCCAGTACAGAAGGGGTTCGGCATGTTCGCGCAAATTTACCTAAAGCGAAGTTGTGGCTGGGTGCTATTGATGAAGAGATGACCAGTAAGGCGTATATTGTGCCGGGATTGGGGGATGCCGGAGATCTGGCCTACGGCCTTAAAATCTAGGCGTACAACCCTGAAATAAAACACATGATCAAACATATTTTTTTTGATTTAGACCATACCATTTGGGATTTTGACCGCAATGCGCAGGAGACCCTGAATGAACTGTTCCATTTTTACGAACTTGAGAAGATTGGATTAAACTCTGCTGCCGAGTTTATCGACATTTACACGGCGAACAACCATGCACTATGGGCAGAGTACCATCTTGGAAACATCACGAAGGAAACGCTAAGGTCTGAACGCTTTAGTAAAACATTTATTCAGATGGGTGTACATCCGGAAAAGGTGCCGCATCAGTTTGAAGAAGATTATGTACGAATTAGTCCGACGAAGACCAACCTTTTCTTAGGTTCTGAAAAGGTACTGGCCTACCTGCAAAAGAAATATACACTGCATATCATTTCTAACGGCTTTAAGGAAACTACACTGACCAAAATGGATCTCTCTGGCCTGAACCCCTATTTTACGAACGTCATTATTTCTGAAGATGTTGGCGTCAACAAGCCGAACAAAGCTATTTTTGAATATGCCTTAAACAAAGCTGCTGCGCAGAAGCATGAGAGCATTATGATTGGCGATAGCATTGAAGCGGATATCAGGGGTGCCCAGCAATTTGGAATTAAAGCCATTTATTTTAATCCGCTGGCAAAGGAGAAACCTGAAGATGTAGAATGGCAGATCAGCAGTCTGGAAGAACTACTACTCCATTTTTAAACTGGCAAGATGGGTATAGCCAGGGATTTTAAGCATATTGTTGAGGTAGTAACGGACTATAAGGAAAGGTTAAACACCATCAATGATGCCGTTTTTGAACTTAGCCCTCCAACTGGAGGATGGAGTTTTAGTGAGGTGTATTTTCATATTTTAGATGCGAGTGTGCTGACCTTAGATGAAATTAAAGTTTGCACAAACGGCAATGGCAAGAGGAAAGATACCGCATTTATTGTAAAGCTGATCCTTTTTTTGGGAAGCTTACCACCGGGGAAAAAATATGAGGCTCCTAATAACCTGGCCGAGCGGTTAAAAAAGATCAATAAGACTGAAGCGATGGAACTGGCAGATCATTTTCTTTTTTTGCTAACTGAAGAATATCCCAATATCAGGCATGCAGACCAGGGAGTGAAAACCCGGCATCCAACAATGGGGTATTTAAATGCAGCACAATGGCTCCGGTTTATGAGGATCCATTTGGAACATCATGTTAAACAATTGGACCGGATTAAAGAAAGCCTCAAATAATTTACATCTTTGTGTTTATAATTTCGTCAACTATTGCGTTATTTATCCCTTATACGGTTTAATCAGACAATCTATATGAGAAAGTTCCTTTACATCTGCCTTTTTGCTTCGGTTTTTACCGCTTGCCAGTCCGGCACTGCTAAAAACGAAATGGTTATTATACCGACACCTAACGGTGTACCTTCTGCATCTTCTATGCCGGTTCAAAATACTGCTGCCCCGGTTCAGAATGCAGCTGCGGATGGAGAGAAACCTGTAAACAATCCTGCACATGGACAACCATATCATGACTGCACCATTGCGGTGGGTGCTCCGCTGGCTTCTGTTCAAGGCACACCAGTACAAACATCAGCTCCTGTTCCTGCTGTAACGGCTAGCCCGGTACAGGCACAACCTGCATCTGCAGCACCTGGCGTAAAGCTCAATCCTGCACATGGAGAACCCGGACATAGCTGCAAAATTGCGGTGGGCGCACCATTAACCTAACCGGTATTTTATAGATGAAGATCCCAAAGATCCAGGGTTTTGACCAGGATGCTCTTGAAAAATATGTAAAAAATACCGGCTGGCTAATGATTGCGAGGGTGGGTAGTCTGGGTATTAAAATATTAGTTGGCTTTGCACTTGCGAATTACCTTGGTGCTTCCCAACTGGGTATCCTGACTTACCCCACGTCCTTTGTTACTTTTTTTGTTGCCGCAGCAGCTCTTGGTGTTGATGGTTTTGTAACGCGTGAGCTACTTCGTTTTCCTGAAAAGAAGAACGAGCTAATGGGTACAGCTTTCGTTTTGAAAGTTACTGGCGGATTGACTATTATTCCTTTAATTTACTTTGCCTATTTAGTTTACAGCAGCGTTAAGCCGCTTGAAACTCCATTTTCTTATATCCTGATTCTGAGTTTTACTGGAATTTTACAAGCTTTTAATATCATTGACAGTTATTTTCAGTCGAGAACACAGGGAAAGTATATCATGACAGTGCAAATTGCGGGAAACCTAATTTCTGCTGCTACGAAATTGCTGCTGATCATTTTGGGTGCAGGTTTAACCTGGTTTGTATTTGCGCTTCTATTTGATGTTTTATTGCTTGCCGCTGGCTATTTATACATTTATCAACGTAACGGCGGTTCTATTCTGAACTGGAAATTTGAAGGCACAATTGCGAAGTTTCTTTTAAGAAATTCATGGCCGCTTGCATTCTCTGCGGTTTTGGTTTCCATATATATGAGTATTGACAAGCTGATGGTTGAGTATTACCTGGGAAAGGCAGAACTGGGAATATATGGTACGGTGGTAAGTCTCGCTGAGTCCTGGTATTTTATTCCGGTAGCGATTGTGACTTCTGTTTTTCCGGCAATTATGAATGCCCGAAGGGATGACCTGGTCCGCTACCAGCGCCGGATGCAGAATATGTATGACCTGATGGTGTGGATTAGTCTGAGTCTCGCTATATTTATGACTTTTGCCGCTTCGCTGATCTATCGTATTTTTCTGCCTAAATTTCTTAGCGGCGCTCCTGTTCTTTCCATACATATATGGGCTGGTATTTTTGTATTCTTAGGCAGTGCCAGCGGCCAGTTTCTTATTGCAGAAGGCTATATCAAGCTTTCTATGATGCGTACGGCCATGGGTGCAGTGGTTAACATTGTGCTGAACATTTTCTGGATTCCTAAATATGGAATAGCCGGTGCAGCCTATGCCACCCTGATTGCCTATTTTGTTTCTACCTTCTGGATCTTACTTATTCCTCAAACCAGGCAGCAGGGTATCATGATGTTGAGATCCTTATTTCTAATTACGCTTTTCCAAAAAATCTCTGCCCGGAACAGTCTGCAGGAGTAACCACAACTTTCAATATTTACAGCTATATATTAGCTTTTTTCGTTTAACCTTTTAACTTTGATGCTGAATTGATGCATACATATAGATTTGCAGCGTTCATCATACCGCTAAAACCATTAAACATAGATGAAATCCTTAAGACAGGTAGTTAGATCAATTGTATTTAAGCCTAAAAATATACTGGATACCATCCGGTTAAAATCCAGGATCAAGAACAGTACCGGTAAGATACAGATTATTATAGGTTCAGAAAAAACTGCTTATGCCAACTGGCTGCCTACTAACATTGAAAGTTTAAATTTACTGGAGATCAGTTCTTTTGAGAATCTGTTGGGCGATAAAAAAGTGAGCCGGTTTCTAGCTGAACATGTTTTTGAACACATTACGTATGCTGATGCTTTAATTGCATTAAAAAACTGCAGCAGGTTTATGGAAAAAGGTGGCACCGTAAGGATTGCTGTTCCTGATGGCTTTCATCCAAACCCGGATTACATCGAGATGGTAAAACCAGGTGGTTTTGGAGAAGGCGCACATGATCATAAATTATTATACGATTATAAGAAACTTGGTAAAGTTTTTGAAGAGGCTGGCTTTAAGGTTAACCTTTTAGAATATTACGATGAACAGGGTTCTTTTCATTTTAACGAATGGAACAGCGAAGACGGACATGTTATCCGGTCTAAACGATACGACAAGCGTTTTAATGAACCGCTGGGCTATTCTTCTCTCATTGTTGACGGCATAAAAGATTAAATAAATTGAAGAATAAATTATCACCCCTCACATTGCTTGACCCAGGCAAACTAAAAGTACTTTTATCTCTTGGCTTTAAAGGATACCTGGCAGAAAAAGGCTGGTTTGGCGCGTATAAAACCAAATCTGCTATTGATGAAAATGGCAATGCCATACCCTGGGTTACTTATTCCTTTATTGATCTTGTAAAAGGACGCATTCATAAACAGCACGATATATTTGAATTTGGCTCTGGCAACTCTACTATATTTTATGCACAGCTTGCGGGTTCTGTATATTCTGTAGAACACGACAAGGATTGGTATGAAAGAAGCGCAAAGATTAATATGGCTAATGTGAAAATGATCCAGTGCGACCTTGTTCCTGACGGCGATTATTGCAGGAGTGCTGTTGCCACTGGTAAAAAGTTTCACCTCGTTATTGTAGACGGTCGTGACCGGGTTAACTGCTGTAAACAGGCTGTTGGGTCTTTAACTGACGACGGCATCCTGGTTCTTGATGATTCTGAAAGATCCGAGTATTTAGAAGCGCATCGTTTTATGAAAGCCAATGGATTCAAAAACCTTCCTTTTTCCGGAATGGCGCCTGGTGTTATTGTTTCAAAATGTACTACTGTATTTTATAAATCCAATAATTGTTTAGGTATTTAACCGCTTACGCTTAATCGTTAACCACACAAAATGGCAGTTGGAACAAATAACATCATTGAGGCCTATAATGACTTCTATACCGGTAGCGATACCGAATGGAGAATGATGGGTGCAAGATCTAAAGCACGAAACCTGGTTGAGGTTTGCCGGGACATTAAGCCTTCTAAGGTGCTTGAAGTTGGTGCCGGAGATGGAAGTATTTTACATTATCTTAATGAATGGAACTTTGGAGAGGAACTCTATGCGCTTGAAATTGCAGACAGTGGTATTTCATTAATCCAGAACAGAAATCTATCCAGGCTTAAAGAAGTAAAGAGTTTTGACGGGTATACCATTCCTTATGCTGACAATACCTTTGATGTTGTTATTTTGGCGCATGTACTGGAGCATGTGGAGCATGAGCGGTTATTGATTAGGGAATTGAAACGTGTTGCACGTTATATTGCCGTTGAAGTTCCGCTGGATTACCGGTTTGGTGTAGACCGCAGAATGAAGCATTTTCTGGATTACGGACATATCAATATGTATACGCCTACCCTGATCCGTTTCCTGCTGCAAAGTGAAGGTTTGGCTATCATGGCAGAGAAGACTTCACTTACACCTGTTGATACGGTAAAGTTTTGTGAGTTTAATGTGCTGAAAAAACCAAAAACGTTTGTTAAAACGATAAAGATTGAGCTTGAATTTGGTATCAAAAAATGGCTGGGTTTTCTGTTGGGTAAAAATAAAACGGAACAATTTGGCAATGCCTATACCGTTCTAACTGAAAAGTCGACACAAACACTGCAAATATTTTAAGCATGCAAACCTTTGCCCCTATCGCATTATTTGTTTATAACCGTCCGCAGCATACCGCGAGAACACTTAAATTCTTACAGCAGAATGAGCTGGCGGCTGAAAGCCGCTTATTCATCTTTTCTGATGGTGCGAAAGGCAAATCTGATGAAGATGGTGTATTAGAAGTACGGGAAATCATTAAAAATGTTGAGGGCTTTAAATCTGTTGAGATTATAGAACGTGATGTGAATATGGGTCTTGCAGAATCTGTTATTGCAGGGGTTAGCAAGCTGGTAGAAATGTATAAGCAAGTGATTGTTTTTGAAGACGACCTGATCAGCTCTCCATATACCTTAATGTACTTTAACGAAGCTTTAAAGAAATATGCTGCCGAAGATCAGGTGATGCATATTGGGGCTTACATGTATAATTTAAAGGGTACTGAATTGCCTGAAACATTCTTTTACAGGGCAGCCACCAGCTGGGGATGGGCAACCTGGGAAAGGGCCTGGCAACATTTTGAACCAAATATTGACACCTTAATGAGTCAGTTTGATCCTGCCAAAAAAAGTGCATTCTCTATAGAGCATACTATGAACTTCTGGAAGCAGATGCAGGATTTTAAAAGTGGAAGAAATAATTCATGGGCCATTCGCTGGTATGCTTCCATCTTTTTAAAAGGAGGCTTAACGCTTAACCCTTCGCAATCACTGGTTAATAACATTGGGCATGATGGCACCGGGATCCACTCCGGGATCAATGACATTTATAATGTGATCATCAATCCAAAACCAATCAGCCAATATCCGACTGAGATTATTGAAGATCAAGCTGCATATCGTGCCATTAAGGGCTTTTTAGCAAACCGGAAGGGTAGTTTATGGCAACGCATTAAACGATATGTTACTGAGCGCTTAAAATAGCCTAATCCATCTTTCTTAAAATCTCTGCCAATTCCATTTTCATTTTGTTGACTTCATTCATCTTCTTAGCGATCATGACCTGGTTTTGAGGATTTCCACTTTTGTAATCCTGATACAGCATTAACGAAACATGGTAGGCTTTCTGGGCGATTCTAGTTCTGTATTTACAGTCTATCTGATCTCTTTCTGTAAGTACCATCTTACTCATATTAGCTGTAACCGTTAAATTTCTTTGCCAAACGTCCAGTCCGTATTTTTTGATCCTGGATAACTTTTCATCCAATGGCAGATTCCTTTGAATGTAATAGATGTTACCAAACTCCAGATCATTTTTATTGAACTCATATTTCAATTTCGCATATTCTTCAATCTGGTACCGGTTTGAAAAGGTAAAAACAGCAAGACCAAAGATCAGGACAATTATCCCTGCCGTGAAGGATCTTTTAAGATCAGAGAACGCTTTATTTGCTATCGTTGTATTAAACAGCAGGTAACCGATCAGAAATCCGGAGAGCAGACCACCCAGGTGAGCCGCATTGTCTACCCGCTTGCTCATCGCACCATTGATGAGCATATAGGCAGTTAAAATCACGGTACTGATCAATAGTGCTTTATTTGCATTTTTTTCAAATGCATTGCTGATCAGTAATGCCAGGAAAGCACCAAACATCCCCATAATTGATCCGGAAGCACCTGCCATTAATCCCACTTCGTGAAAGCATATGCTAAGCAGGCCTCCGCATATTCCGCTCAGCAGGTATAGGCCAAGTGTTTTTAAGGATCCCAGTTTATTTTCAACCATCAGGCCGATATAGATCAGGGCATACATATTAAAAAATAAGTGGGAAAAAGATAAGTGGATAAACTGGTACGTGATCAACCGCCAAATTTCTCCAGAAAGCGCAAGCATTCTTGAGTTCGCTCCTAATGCCAGGTATACCTTTGTTAATATCTCTCCTGCATCTGCATCCCCGCCTTTTGCCTGTACTGCTCCTGCAAGGTATCCGATCAGCACAAACCCATACAAGATATTCAGATTAACAAGTATTGGTGTAATGAGGTAGCCTTTTTGCGGATAAAACAGGTAAAAGGCATTTTTAATCCTATCCTTGGCCCTTAATGGAGCCAGTTCAAAATAACTATCGTCATGGCTGGCAATGTGTTCCTGAAAACTTTCTATTCGTTCCTGCCAGATATCCTTTAAATGAAATTCAACGTATTCAAACTCATCAAAAAACTTTTGCAGGTTCTTATCGTTCTTTCCATAATCGGTAAATAAAAGCTGTACACCGATGCATTCACTTTTAAAGACTGCGAAATTAGAGGTAATGCGAATGGAGATCTCTTCACTATATGACTCCAGTGAGATCTTGGTATATGCAATAATTCCTGAGGCTGACAGATGGCTCAGCTTCCAGCCGAGATTTTCAATGGCCTGCTGAGCAATGATCAAATACCTGTCTGCCGGAAAATTACCCAGAGGGATATACTTTTCTACCTTTGGCGAATAGCCCCAGCGAATGGACATGTCAGGCTTTGCGTGCTTCTAAAATAATATAAGGAGACAATTGCCTGGAGTTAAACGGGAAAATCCTGGTGAACAGCTTTCCTGCAAGCCAAACCGTTTTTTTGAATGCACGTACACCTGCGGGCTTTTGTTTTTCATTTTCAAGCCAAATGCTAAAGTGTCCAAAATAGCGGGACTGGATCACATCTAATCCGGCTTCTTTACAGATGGATGCCAGCAGTTCAGGATCCATGCAGCTGATGTTGTGCTTATCGTAATTTTCCCGATCAAAAGACCTTTGAAACCAACCATTGAGCGCCTTAAAGTTTGGCAGGGTAATGAATAGCGTTCCTCCGGGTTTAACAAATGCAATGTGCCTGTTGATGATATCAGCAGTGTCGTTAAAATGTTCGATCAGCCCGCAAGAAAGCACGAGGTCAAATTGTGTTTCAGGCGTATAATTAAACAAATCTGTCTCCACGATATGGATATCGCTTTCCTTTAAATGATTTGCGCTGAGTAATGAATTGGTAACTGGCTGATGGACAAAATAATCCAGCAGGGTAACATCAAGCTTAAAATACTTTTTTAGAAAAACCGCATAATAGCCTGGAAAACCACCCAGTTCAATTGCTGTTTTTACATGCTGACCATTTATAATTTCTGCAAGCTGCTGATGAAACAGGTAGTTTGCAGGAATATTAACCGACAAACCGGTCTTGCTTTCCCAATAATTCACCCAAAATTGTCTGTCGGTTAACAGGTTATCCATATTATTTTTTTAAGTCTTTTAATATTTCTGAAACGGCGCGCTCTATCTGTGGATCTTTGTCTTCCAGTCTGTCTGCGAAAGAGGTTTTAACATAAATATCCGGAGCTACCCCTTCTTTTTCCAGGTCTTTACCAGACAGCGTGTAACATCCCCATGAAGGAAGGCGGTAAGAAGATCCATCTACCAGTCCTTTTGCGGAAGTAAAGATGATCCAGCGGTATGTTTCAGTTCCAATGATCTTACCTAGTTTTAGTTCTTTGAAACCTGCGGCGGTCATCTCTGCATCACTAAGTGACTGCTCATTGATCAGTAGTACAATTGGTTTGGCTGCCGGGGCAAAATTACTTTGAGGAGAAAGTTTACCGCCACGATACTTCCACTGCAAATATGGTCTTTGAGAAAGGAACTTCAGCACTTCATCGTGCACGTTACCACCGGTATTGTAACGCAGATCCAGGATTACGGCTTCTTTATTATTTTCCTGGGCCACCATATCCAGCAGGAAGCTTTCCAACTGGCCGCCACTCATGTTTTTCATGTAAGAATAGGCAATTCTATCGTTACCGAGTTGTTTTACACGTTCCCTGTTTTTGGCGATCCATTCGTCGTACAGATTACCACGAAGTGCACCGGAACTTTGAGGATGAATCTTTGCCGTTACCGATTTACCATCACGGGTTAGGGTAAGCAGAGTTTCCTGATCAATAGATGGCTTTGTAAAGTAATAATCACGATCTGTATTTTCATCAACACGAATTCCGTTAATGGCCGTTATTACGTCGCCAGGCCTTACGTTTACGTCTTTATGTCTGCCATTGCTTTTATCAACAACACGTGCCACCTTGAACGGATTGTCATCGGAAAAGATAATTCCGGTTTCATTGGTTACGTAGTTTAATGTTTTACGTTCTTCTGCTCCGGCACTGTTAAAGCCAAGGTGTGAAGAATTTAATTCGCCGAGCATATCATTTAAAAGGATCCTCAGATCTGTCCGGTTATTTACATAGGGCAGGTAGGCGGCATAGCGCTGCTGCATTTTTAACCAATCCAGACCATGGAAGTTTTCATCGTAGAAGTTTTCTTCCAGTCCGGCCCAGGTCTCATAGAACATTTGATTAAACTCTTTGCTCAGGTTGCGGTTAAACTTATAGCTCATTTCCAGGCGGTCCAGTTTATTCATGTCAATGTTGTATTTATTGATCACACCACGTACCAGTGCATAAAATTTACCGCCGGCTTCTACCATAGCCGCATCACCACCGTCGGATACTTTTTCTGTTTTATTATTTTCAAACGGTTCGATAATGATCCGGTAGATTGACGGAGCACCGCCTTCGTGATTTGAGCCAAAGAAAACATAGGTTTTATCTCCTTTAACAAAGATCTCTGAACCTTGCTGGGTACCAAATGCCGGACTGATCAGCTCAACACGGTCCATAATGTTTTGCGTATTGATCTCAATGGCATCTGAGGCTTTCGCTGTTTTAACCTCAGTTTTAGGCGCAGGGCTGGCCTTTTTTTCTGTTTTACTGATCTCAGGAGCGTCTTTTTTCTTGTCTTCAAAAAGTTCATCGAACTTATCACTGCGGTATGGCTGATCGTACTCATCCAAAGCCATTCTATAAACATGGCCATTTTCCATTCCAAAAGGATAAGAAGGTTTGGTACGCAGACTGGTAAAGAAAATATATTTTCCATCCGGAGACCATGCAGGGGCAGCTTCTGTTACGCCTGTATTGGTTAAATTAAGCGTTGTATTATTTTTAATGTGGTGGACAAAAATATCCTGTTCAAAATTACGGATGGCCGTAAACAATACATATTCACCATTAGGTGAAAATGATGGAGATGAATTCTGGAATGCCCAGATCTCATCTTTTACAACGGTCTTACTTTCGAGTGATTTTAGGTCCAATAGCCTCACTTCATCCCTGCCGCTTAAATAAACGGCTTGTGTACGTGCTTTATTAAATGAGATGTCCCTGTTGTTGCTGTTATCTTTAGTAAGCTGTTTACTGCTTCCTTTCCCATCTGCAGCAATACTGAACCAGTTTTGGTAGCCTTTATAGGTTTGGTTAAACAATAAGGTACGGTTATCTGAAAGCCATTTCACTTCCATTGCGCGCTCTGAAGGTGCATTTTGATCAGAAGCCCGTTCAATCCTGCTGATAAACTTTCCTTCTGCATCGCTAACAAAAAGTTCACCTCTGGAAATAAAGGCCAGCTTTTTTCCATCGGGAGACAGATCGAATGCCGTTATTGTTCCCCTGATATCAAATTCCTGTTCTTTTTCCAGGATGCTATTGCGTAGAATGCCGATGTTTATCTTTTCGCTTTTCTTAGAAGCTACATCATATAGATAAAGTTGATAATCTTTTTCAAATACTATTCTATTTCCTGATGCCGCAACGACAGGACGTTTTACTGATGTCTCAAAGTTTGTTAAACGCGTCTTTTTACCTGCGGTGAAGGTATACAGGTTAAATTCATCATTACCTTCATCAGAAGCAAAGAAGATATTTCCACTTTTATCTATACTTGCCCAAAAGTCTTTTCCTTTATAATCGGTGTATTGTTTATATGCTTTAGTTTTCGGATTATAAGATTGAATGTCCGGATTAAAGGCTCCTTTATATCGCTTACGTGCTGCGAAATTCTTGCTCTCCCAGGTATCATTAAAGAAGAGTTCCCCATTAGGTGCTTCTGCAATATTATGAGCGGTATTGAAGTAGTTTTCGAACAGACGGACTGCTGTGCCCCCATTTACTCCCACTTTATAAGCACTGTACATATTATAGCGCCCTGAAGTAAAGTAGATCGTTTTAGAATCCCAGCTCCAGTTGTCAACTTCATCTGCTGCATCGTTAAATGTTAACTGGCGAACTGTACCACCTGCTAAGGGTAAAATGTAGACATCATAGTTACCAAACTGGTTGGAAGAAAAGGCAAGCCACTTTCCGTCTGGTGAAACTTTGGGATTGATCTCGTCGCCCGGCATCGCTGTGATCCGGTTTGCTTCACCCCCTTTTGCAGGAACTTTCCACAAGTCTCCTTCAAAACTAAATACTACAGTCTGCCCATCTGGCGTTAATGCTGGGTAGGCGGCAAAATAAGTTTCATTTTGAGCGAATGTCACTGTTGAGCTAAGTAACAGTGCTGCAGTGATTGCATAAAATACTTTTTTCATCATGTGGTGGTTAATGGTAAGCGGTTTTAGCTGTTGCTGGTTTGATGAAAGCGAAAATACACAAGACTTTTAATAAAGGTTAAAATATTATGTAATTTTCGCCTGTTAATCCGTTAAAAAATTGGAAGAAGCCTGTAACGATTATTTTATCTAAGTTTGATCTGTTGAAAATTGTACACTTAAATACATACGAAGGTAATGGTGGTGCCGGAAGGGCTTGTTTACGGCTAAACGATGCATTAAATGCAAACGGAGCAGATTCCAGTGTGATGGTATACTTTCAGTTTAAGGAAAGCAGTAAAACCGGAACTTTCAGTAAAAATCCCTTTCAAAAAGCCAGGGCCATTATTCATATTTTAGCAGAACGCTATTTATCCAAAGCTGCGTCAAAGGCTGTTAAAACCCCTTTTTCATTGCAATGGTTTGGCAGTTCGGTGGTTAACCATCCTGCATTGAAGGATGCAGATGTAATCCACCTGCACTGGATTAACCATGGGTTTCTTTCTCCAAAATTTCTTGCCGAGCTGGATGAGCTGGAAAAACCAATTGTCTGGACCTTTCATGACAGCAATGCTTTTACCGGAGGTTGCCATGTCAGGTATTCTTGTGAAAACTACCATAAGGAATGCGGGTTTTGCCCTTTGTTAAAGCTTAGCGGCAAGGATGACATTTCTCATCAAACCTGGCTGAGGAAAAAGAAGGCGTACAATGAACTGAACTGTCACATTGTAGCACCGAGCAGATGGATGGCTTCTTCTGTAAAGCTGAGCAGCCTGATGGGCTTTAGAGAAGTAACTGTAATCCCGAATACGATAGAAACAGAGATCTTTAAACCGTATGTAAAGTCAGAGGCCAAGAAGATCTTAAAGATCAATCCGGATAAATTTGTATTAATGAGTGGCTTTATGCCCTCTAAAAATGACAAGCATAAAGGAACCTCTTACCTGATCGAGGCCTTAAATGACCTGGCTGCAAGACCTGGAATTGTGAAGGAAAATATTGAACTGGTTATTTTTGGGAACAAAGACAATACAGAGATGCCCGAGTTTCCATTTAAGACCACCTTTCTAGGTACGGTCAATAATGATGAGCATCTGGCCAAATGCTACTCTGCAGCAGACGTATTTATAACGCCCTCGCTGGAAGATAATCTTCCAAACACAGTGATGGAGAGCTTGTCCTGTGCCACGCCCGTAGTGGCCTTTAAAACAGGTGGGATTCCTGATATGGTGAAGCATCTGGAGAATGGGTACCTGGCAGAATATGAATCGTCTGAGGATCTTGCTACTGGAATAGAATGGCTATACCATGAAGAAAATGGCCCGGAGATTCAAAAAGAAGCGAGAAGGACCATATTAACTCAATTCTCTGAACGCGTTATTGCAGAAAAACACTTATTATTGTATCAATCACTGATTGATTTACAACCCCGCTGATCAAAACCCTATGCAGCCAAAGTTAAGTGTCATCACTATTGTTTACAATAACGTTAAGGATATTGAGCGCACTATGCTTTCTGTTCTGGGCCAAAGCTATCCGAATTTGGAGTATATCATTATTGATGGCGCCTCAAAAGACGGAACTTTAGAGCGGATTGAACTTTACAGGGGGAAATTTGCAAAGCTTGTTTCTGAGCCTGACAAAGGAATTTATGATGCCATGAACAAGGGGCTTGCATTGGCGACAGGTGAATATGTGTTGTTTATGAATTCTGGCGATGAATTGTATGACGCGGAAACGGTAAGTGATGTATTTGACACGGCAAATTCGGCAGATATTTACTATGGTGAGACGGAGATGTTTGATTCGGAATGGAAAAGCCTTGGGCAGCGGAGACATTGTGCTCCGGAAATCTTTAACTGGAGAAGTTTTAGATATGGGATGAACATCAGTCACCAGGCCATCTATGTAAAGCGCAGCCTTGCTAAACCTTTCGACATCAGCTACAAATACAGTGCTGATATTGACTGGATCATTAAAATTGCCAAAACTGCATCAAGCATTGTAAATACACACCGATATGTAGCTAAATACCTGGTTGGCGGCATTTCAAAGAAAAAACAACTGGCATCTTTAAAAGAGCGGTTCCGCATTTTTACAAAATATTATGGGCTGGTCCCCAACCTGATCAATCACGTCTTTATTGCCATAAACCTGGCACAATATTTCATCCGGCACCGGAGAACAAATGATTAGGTTATCAGGCTATTTTTACAAATTTTTCTAAACAATATTTCCCCAGGGATGTAGTAATTCATGTGCATCATCCATGCACAGCATATATTATTGGTTAAATCCTAAATTTTAATCTTATGGGACAATTAAATAACCGCAGCATTGCGGTATTATCAGAGAGTGGTTTTGAAGAGTCAGAGTTAACAAGCCCTGTTCAAAGATTATTGGAAGAAGGCGCTATTGTTCATATTATATCTTCAAAGGCAGGAAAGATCCAGGCTATGAAAGGAGATCATGAATGGACTATAACTGTAGATGTAGACAAAACACTGAATGAAGCGAATGCAGATGATTATAATGGCCTGCTGATACCCGGAGGCGTTCTGAATCCGGATGCATTAAGAAAAAATGAGGATGCCATTGCCTTTGTAAAAGCTTTCTTTGAAGCTGGAAAGCCTGTGGCTGCAATTTGCCATGGGCCGCAGGTTTTGATCACCGCTGAAGTGGTTGAAGGAAGAACGATGACCTCTACCAAAACGATAAAGATTGACCTGGTTAATGCAGGTGTAAACTGGGTAGATGAAGAAGTGGTTGTAGACCAGGGTCTGGTAACGAGCCGCAGTCCGGATGACCTTCCGGCATTTAACGACAAAATTGTTGAAGAATTTGCCGAAGGTGTTCATGATGGGCAGCATGCCTGATCATGAAGAACATTAATTTACGTCATCCTGAATCCATTCAGAAGTATTTCTTTAAAGAAGTTGGGATGACGTAAATTTATCTCTTATGGATTAGTAGACCAAAGGCCTGCTTCTTTAAGAAACACCCGTCGGTTTAACTTTAATTGAGCAACGATCAGTTCGGCAAAATCTTCTGGCTGCATAACCCGGTCCGGGTTGCCATCTGTTAACTTTAAATCTTTCGCCATATCTGTTCCAACTGTACTTGGCAACAAGGTACTCACCCGAATGTTGTGTTTGCGCACTTCCTGCATCAATGATTCAGACATTCCAATCAGTGCAAATTTAGATGCGCTATAAGCGCTGGTTACTGCTGCACCATTTTTGCCTGCGGTTGAAGAGATATTAATGATGTCTCCGGTTTTGCGTTCGATCATTTCCGGAAGTACCGCACGGGTTACGTAATAGGCACCAAACAGGTTAACTTTAACAATTTCTTCCCATCTTGATGGATCAAGTTCCATAAATGAACCAAAAGAAGCTATTCCAGCATTGTTAATTAGAATATCTATTGTTCCGAGTGAGGACTTTACCTGTTCAACGGCAGCATTTACGGCATTGATGTCAGATACATCAACGGCAGCAATAACTGTTTTAACGCCATATTGTTTTAACTCTTCAGTAACGTTCTGAAGGTCTGAAGCTGTTCTGGCCAGCAAACCAATGTTTACACCTTCTTGTGCAAGCGCAATGGCTATGGCACGTCCAATTCCTTTTCCAGCCCCTGTTATGATTGCAGTTTTTCCTTGTATTGATTCCATTTGTATTCCGATTAAACCCAAAGCTAAGAAAAAAAGGATGCCGGTTAAGATCCCCCATAAGTTATGACGTACAAATAGAAAAAGGCCTGCAAACTAAGTTTACAGGCCTTTTCATATAGGCGTTCTTTAAAGAATGCATTCAAAAGCTTTCTTAAAGATAAATAATGCGAAGATTATTGACCTCCGGATTTACCTTTAATTCTACGTTCTGCTTCTGTTAAATAGATTTTACGTAAACGCATGCTTAGCGGTGTAATTTCGATGTACTCATCAGCCTGGATGTATTCCATAGCCTCTTCCAGTGAAAATTTAATAGCAGGAGCGATACGGTTACTATCATCTGTACCAGATGCACGCATATTCGTTAATGCTTTTCCTTTTACAATGTTTACGACTAAATCGTTATCACGAATGTGCTCACCCATGATCTGACCTTCATAAACATCGACACCAGGATCAACAAAGAAGCGACCACGATCTTGCAGCTTATCGATTGAATATGCGGTTGTACTTCCTTTTTCCATAGAAACCAAAACTCCGTTTAACCTTCCAGGGATGGTACCTTTCCAAGGCTCGTAAGCTTTGAAACGGTGTGCCATAATGGCCTCTCCTGCTGTTGCAGTTAACACGTTATTTCTTAGTCCGATGATACCGCGGGCTGGAATTTCAAACTCCAGATGCTGAAGATCACCTTTAGGCTCCATAATTAACAATTCACCTTTACGCTGAGTTACCAATTCAATTACTTTACCTGCCACTTCACCCGGTACATCTACGATCAATGTTTCAATTGGCTCACATTTTTTACCGTCAATTTCTTTAACGATAACCTGTGGCTGACCTACCTGGATCTCGTATCCTTCACGACGCATGGTCTCGATCAATACGGATAAATGCAGAATACCCCTTCCATATACCAAATACGCATCAGGAGATTCGGTCTCAACCACTTTAAGGGCTAAGTTTTTCTCCATCTCTTTATATAAACGCTCTTTAATACGCTGAGAAGTAACAAATTTACCTTCTTTACCAAAGAAAGGTGAGTTGTTAATGGTGAAAAGCATGTTCATGGTAGGCTCATCAATTTTGATTACCGGCAGTTGTTCCGGAGCATCAAAATCAGCAATGGTATCACCAATATCAAATCCATCAATACCAACTACGGCACAGATATCACCTGATTTTACTTCTGTGGTACGGATCTTTCCTAAACCTTCGAAAGTATATAATTCTTTTACTCTTGATTTAACCATTTTACCGTCACGTTTGATCAAAGTAACCGGTTGGTTTTCTTTGATGCTGCCACGGTGAACACGTCCAACTGCAATACGGCCTACAAAAGACGAATAATCCAATGAAGTGATCTGCATTTGCAGTGTACCATCATTTACAGGAGCTGGAGGAATGTTGGCAACAACAGCATCTAACAATGCGAAGATATCAGTTGTTGGAACTTTCCAGTCTGTACTCATCCACCCTTGTTTAGATGAACCATAAATAACCGGGAAGTCTAACTGGTCTTCCGTTGCTTCAAGATTGAAGAACAATTCGAAGATCTGCTCATAAACCTCTTCCGGGCGACAGTTTTCTTTATCCACTTTATTTACTACCACGATTGGTTTAAGACCCAATGCAAGTGCTTTTTGTGTTACGAAACGGGTTTGAGGCATAGCACCTTCAAAAGCATCGCACAATAACAGTACACCATCGGCCATTTTCAATACGCGTTCTACCTCACCACCAAAATCCGCGTGACCAGGAGTATCAATAATGTTGATCTTAACATCTTTATACTGTACTGAAACGTTTTTTGATACGATGGTAATACCACGCTCACGCTCCAGGTCATTATTATCAAGTATTAAATCACCTGTTTGCTCGTTATCACGGAAGATAGAACAAGAGTGTAATATTTTGTCAACCAGCGTTGTTTTACCGTGGTCAACGTGTGCTATAATAGCTATGTTTCTTATTTTTTGCATAAAATGCGTGTAAATTTTGGCGCGAAGATAAGGTTTATTATCGAGATATCAGCGCTTTAGTCAAATATGTCTGTACAGAAAACGCTCTTTTTTTACAGTATTTCAATAATCAGTACCAAAGATTTAATAAACAATATTACTTAAAGCATGTTCTATTACTACATAAACCACCGCTCATGAATACTCAAAACATTGACCCGGAACAAAATAAGAAGGCAGGAACAGATATTCGATCTATCCCTGAGCACCAGCCTAAAACAGGTTTGGACAATTGGAATGAAAGGCTGGATGAAAACCTGGAACCTGAAAACCGTGCCGATCCTAATGCGGACGAACACGCAAAGGACTATTCTGATGCGCATGGAAGTGGCGACCAGTCTGACGAGTAGACCATGCAAACCGAGCTTATATTTGGACTTTCTGCAGGCATACTCACATCAGCCTCAACCATTCCGCAAGTAATAAAAACCATTAAAGAGAAGGATGTTGAACACGTATCTCCATTGATGTTTATTATTCTGTTGTGTGGAAACGGACTTTGGGTATATTATGGTTTACTCAAATCGGATCTTCCTATTACCATAACCAACAGCTTTTCGGTTCTTATGGATCTTACCATGCTATTCTTAAAATTTAGATATAAGAAATAAAACTCATTAAATATTGGCTAATCGTGATTAAATTGCAAAATGGATAAGAAAGCGATTTTACTTGGCGCAAGTGGATTAATTGGAGGCAGCTTATTAAAACAGCTGCTGGAGTGTCCGGATTATAGCGGGGTATTGGTTTTGGTAAGAAAAAAGTTAGATGTTGAGCACCCAAAACTGAAACAGTTAGTATTAGACTTTGACAACCTCAGCGCCCATGCGTCAGAGATTAAAGGCGATGTGGTTTTTTGCTGCCTGGGTACTACTAAAAGTAAGACTCCGGATGCCGCCCAATACCGGAAAATCGATTATCAATACCCACTGGATGTTGCAGCTATAGCACAGGCTAACGGTGCAGAGCACTATCATCTTGTGTCTTCTATGGGAGCTAATGCAGATTCCAGTATATTTTATACCAGAACTAAAGGCGAAGCAGAACGCGACCTTAAAGCCATTCCTTTTAAAAGCATTTATATCTATCGGCCCTCATTGCTGGATGGAGAACGAAAGGAAAGCCGCTTTGCCGAGAAGGTCATGATCTCTGTGATGCGTTTTATTAACCCGATCTTAACCGGGAAGCTAAAGAAATACAGGAGCATTAAGATTGAAAAGGTTGCTGCTGCGATGCTCAAAGAATCACTTACCAACAAGGAAGGCGTATTTATTCATCTTTCTGACCAGATAGAAGCACTTACTTAATACTGAAGGTCCAGGCCAGAAAAGCGGGAAAGGCTTTAGCCCAGGATGCTACATTATGCTGACCGCCTACCATCTCATAATAGAAAACATCATCTGGTCTTGTATACCCTTTATGCAGCAGTTCTTTTATAATATCTATGGTATCGTCTATGGAATCTATAATAAAATTACGGTTTCTATCGGCAGTTTCATCCTCCGTACCCGTCATTAACCAAAACTTAAGTGCCGGTTTACCTGAAGTTTCACGAATCACCTGGTGCATGATGCGGTCATTATCGGTATATGCATCTTTGAGGTCTTTTTTACGCCACCAGAAAGACCCTGAAAACACACCTACCGTATCAAAAGCATGTTCATTATTCCAGGCAATATCAAATGCACTCAGTCCGCCCAATGATGAACCTGCTAAAGCACGCTTACTATTAAACGGGATTTTTATAGTTTTATTTACAAAAGGAAGAAGTTCTTCCATCATAAAACGGGTGTATTCTGCAGCTTTTGAACCCCTGCCCAAAAAATCAGGTTCTCCTGCAACACCGTATTCCTGCAACCGATTCGCTCCAGACTTAACGGCAACTACCACAACCGGCCCAGTTTTGCCCTTTGCATAGAGTAGATTTAAAGTTTCTTCAACCTGCAGCTCAATCACATCCTGACCATCGTTTAATACCAACAATCCAACTTCTTCATTGCCAAGCAAGCCCGCGGGTGTAAGAATTTCCAATTCAACATCCCTCTTCAGGTAAATAGATTTAATCGTGTATTGATCTTTAACAACTTCGGGCACAAACATAGCGGTATACATAATTCAGCAATTTCTCTCTCACAAATTTGCTGCAAAGGTAGTATTCTACACTTAAAGTTCAGATTTACAACAACAATTAGCCTGTTCTTTGTGTTTAACCAGGTAATTCATTACCTTAAAAGCACCTAAACGTTATACCATGAAAGAAGAATATAAAAAGTGGTACAGTCCAAACCTGAACGGGGATTTTGAACTTTTAGCTTTTGGACATAGCGGACATCCTGTACTTCTCTTTCCAACCAGTATGGGCAGGTATTTTGAAAATAAAGATTTCAAAATGATCGAATCCATTCAATGGTTTATAGATGAGGGTAAGATCAAAGTGTATTGTGTAGACAGTATTGATAAACAAAGCTGGTACAATAAAGGCATTCATCCGGCAGACCGTGTAAAGAACCACATCTGGTATGATAAGCTTTTACTGGAAGAAGTAGTACCGATGGTTAGGCATGAAACGGGCCATTCGAGGATCATTACTGCAGGCTGCAGCTTTGGAGGTTACCATGCAGCAAATTTTGCATTCAGGCATCCCTGGCTGGTTAGCCATCTGTTTAGCTTAAGTGGTGCTTTTGATATGCGCTCACAGCTGGACGGATTTTACAGTGACGATGTTTACTTTAACAATCCGGTTGATTATTTACCAAATGACAGCAACCCGGAACTTTGGAATATGAAAATCATTCTGGGTACTTCAGACCGTGATATCTGTAAAGGTGAAAATGAGCGCCTTTCACAAATCCTCCGCAATAAAGGCATTGATCATTGGCTGGATATTCGGCAAAACGCAGACCATGACTGGCCAATCTGGCGAAAAATGCTTCCGGAATACTTATCAAAAGTGTAATATAAATAAATACAAAAGCTATAACTATGAAAAAAATTGGAATCTTATTTGGTAAGGAAAGATCATTTCCGGAAGCATTTGTAAAGCGTGTTAATGAAATTGCAGGCGATGAAATCCGTGCTGAATTTGTTAGTATCGATAAAATTTTCCAGGCAGAGCCATTGGATTATGCAGTGATCATAGACCGGATCTCTCAGGATGTTCCATTTTACCGTGCTGCCCTTAAAAATGCAGCTATAACGGGAACTGCTGTGATCAATAATCCTTTTTGGTGGAGTGCTGATGAGAAATTCTTTAACAATGCCCTTGCCGTTAAGCTTGGTGTTCCGGTGCCTAAAACAGCTTTGATCCCTTCGTATGATCAACCTGACGATACTTCAGACGCCTCATTCAGCAACCTGGCATTCCCTATGGATTGGGAAACCATTTTTGAATATACCGGTTTTCCTGCCTATATGAAACCGTTTGATGGCGGCGGCTGGAAAGAGGTTTATAAATTACATGATAAAGAAGATTTTTTTGATAAGCATAGCCAAACCAAACAAACCGTAATGATGCTTCAGGAAGAGATTGTTTTTGATGAATATTACCGGTGTTACTGTATTGGCGGCAAGTACGTGAAAATTATGCAGTATGAACCACGTAATCCATTTCATTTGCGGTACCACGTAGATACTCCTCCATCCAGTGAGAAACTACTAAAGACCATTCATGATCATGTGCTAAAACTGAACAAGTATTTGGGCTATGACTTTAATACTGTTGAATTTGCCGTTCGCGATGGTATACCGTATGCGATTGATTTCTGCAACCCTGCACCTGATGCTGAAGTTACCAGCGTTGGGCTGGAAAACTTTGAATGGGTTGTTGAAACGGCCGCTCAATATGCTATTGAACGGGCGAAAGCACATGTTGATGGCCAGGACAATTTAACCTGGGGCGAATATGTTAAAACAGCTGCTTCCGGATTGCCGCTAACGGCAAAACCTATTGCTAAAACAGCAACTAAACCTGCCAAAGCTTTTTTAGCTGAAACTGCCGCACCTGCAAAGAAAGTTACAACCGCAAAGAAAGCCGCACCTGTAAAAAAGGCTGCACCCGTTAAGAAAGCTGCTCCTGTAAAGAAATAATGGTATAAATACCAAAAAACAACCGAGATGATAAATAAATTTACGCTTGGCATAGAGGAAGAATACATGGTCATTGACCCTGTTACCCGGGAGCTAACCTCTCATGACCAAAAGATAGTTGAGGCTGCGCAAAAAATACATAAGGACCAGGTTAAAGCAGAGATGCACCAGGCTGTTGTAGAAGTGGGCACAGGCATTTGCAAGAATACTGACCAGGCGCGTGCAGAGATCTCCCAATTGCGGTATACCGTTTCTCAGCTTGCCGGAGAACAGGGACTCCGCATTGGTGCTGCCGGCACCCATCCCTTTTCACATTGGGAAAAACAGCTGATCACGGAGCATCCGCGGTATAGTGAGATTGTAAATGAACTACAAGAGGCTGCCCGTTCTAACCTGATCTTTGGATTACATGTGCATGTAGGCTTCCAATCGCGTGAACTTGCTATTCATATCGCCAACCAGGTGAGATACTTTTTGCCGCATGTTTTTGCACTTTCTACCAATTCTCCTTTTTGGGAAAGCAGAAATACAGGCTATAAATCTTTCCGGACCAAAGTATTTGATAAGTTTCCAAGAACAGGGATTCCTGATATCTTTAACAGCATTGAAGATTACGACAATTATGTTAAGCTATTAATTAAAACCAATAGCATTGACAATGCAAAGAAAATATGGTGGGACATCCGGGTACATCCATTTTTTGAGACCATAGAGTTCAGAATTTGTGATTGTCCAATGTTAATTGATGAAACGATGGCTTTTGTAGCCCTTTTTCAGTGTCTTTGTGCCAAGCTGTATAAACTCCGCCTGCAAAACATGAAATTTATCAGCTATTCCAGGGCACTCATCAATGAAAACAAATGGCGTGCTGCCCGTTATGGCATAGATGGCAACTTAATTGACTTTGGAAAAGAAATGGAAGTGAACTGCAGAAACCTGATCCTGGAGCTTCTTGATTTTATTGACGATGTTGTTGATGGCCTGGGCTGCAGAAATGAGATCAACTATGTTTTGAAGATCCTTGAAAATGGAACTGGTGCAGACAGGCAATTGGCGGTTTACGCACAAAGTGGTAACTTTGAATCGGTTGTAGATTACATTACCAGTCAGACATTAATCGGAGCAAAGATTTGAGCATAACAGAAAGAACCATTCGGACCGCCGTAATTGACATGAATAACGGAACACCCAACCAGGGTATGCGTGGAATTCTGGAAATCCTTTCCCGTTACCGGGATGACACGGGTATTGATCTGCGTTATGATATTTTTGATTTAAGGCAAAAGGCTGAAATACCAGATGATGGTTATGATGTCTATATTTCGAGTGGCGGCCCTGGAAGCCCCTATGACGGTGAAGGCCAGCAATGGGAAGCAGACTTCTTTAATTTACTGGATAAAATTGAAGCCCATAATGTGGTTAACGAACAGAAAAAATTTGTATTTCTGATCTGTCATTCCTTCCAGATGGGCTGTAGAAAATACCAGGTTGGCCAGGTGATCCGAAGAAAATCAACTGCTTTTGGCATCTTTCCTGTTTTTTTAACAGAAGAAGGTGAAGATGAAATTGTTTTCAATGGTTTACCAAATCCTTTTTATACGGTTGACAGCCGGGACTGGCAGGTAGTAAATCCAGACGATGTTCCATTTTCCAATCCTGAATCAAAAGTCCTGGCGCTTGAAAAAGAACGCCCCCATGTCGATTTGGAACGCTGTGTTATGTCTGTACGCTTTACCGATGAGATCATTGGCACTCAATTTCATCCGGAGGCTGATCCTGAAGGAATGAAAATGTACTTATTGCAGGAAGATAAAAAGAAGGTTATTATTGAAAACCACGGTGAACAAAAATATATGGATATGCTGTTAAGCCTCGACAATCCTGACCACATTAAGCTTACACAACAGATTATTTTACCGAATTTTTTAAACGAGGCTGTTAATGCCTTGCAGGATGCATCCTTATGATCAGCAAATACAGGGATTTCTTTAACAACAGCTTTTCTGAAGAGAAGTATTCGGACTTTTTAAAAAGCCTGAACGCCGGGTTCCCGCCAATTCCTTTTCGTGTTGCCGAAACCCCGGTATTTATACCGGCAGATTTAAAACAAAAACTGGTTGATGCAGGCTCCGAGATCATAAAGCTCATCAAGAGACCTGATTTTAAACAGCTGACCGATGGTTCTGTACCTGCTGAATGGAATGTACCAAATGAAAATGACCATCCGCACTTTTTAACCTTCGATTTTGGGGTGTGTAAAGATCCGAATGGGCACCTGGTGCCTAAACTCATAGAAATGCAGGGCTTTCCATCGCTATATGGGTTTCAGCTGCACCTGGCACAAGAATACAAAAAATGCTTTAATCTTCCAGACAATTTATCCCCTCTATTTGATGGAGTTAACGGGCCTTATTATATCGAGCTGCTCAAAAAAGTTATATTGGGAAATTGTGAGCCTTATGAAGTTGCGTTGATGGATGTAGATGCGCCCGATCAAAAAACTTCGATAGACTTTTTCATTACACAAAAATACCTTGGCATTAAAATCTTAAGCCTTACTGATATTTTTAAGGAGGGAAAATCACTGTTTTACCAGGATGGCGATAGAAAAGTAAGGCTGAAGCGGATCTACAACCGGTTGATCTTTGATGAGGTAACTGACAGAACGGATGTATTTAAATCCTGTTTTGACCCAAGAGAAGAACTGGACATAGAATGGGTTACACATCCAAATTGGTTTTACAGGATCAGCAAGTATACCATGCCCTTTTTAAAAAGTGAGTTTGTTCCGGAATCACTTTTCCTAAAAGACTTAAAAGTTATACCTTCTGATTTGGAAAACTACGTGTTAAAACCACTCTTTTCATTTGCCGGACTGGGTGTAATTATTGATGTAAAAAAAGAAGACATTGATCAGGTGAAAGATCCGGAGAACTGGATATTGCAGCGAAAAGTGAATTATGAACCTGCAGTTAAAGCTTTAAGTGATGGTGTAAAAGCAGAGATCCGCTTAATGTACTTATGGCCTGATGAAGGAGAACCTATATTGTGCATTAATTTAGCCCGCCTGAGCAGGGGAAAAATGATTGGTGTAAGGTACAATAAAGATTTTGACTGGGTGGGCGGTACTGTTGGATTAATGGAACAGTAAATTGACATTTGAAAGACCTGCATGCTGCGGGCTTTAATTATTTTTGTATGATGGACATTCAAATCCTTTTAGTTGTTTTATTATTCATTGCAGCCCTGTTCTATATCGGCCGCATGATCTATCGCGCTGCATCACCTAAAAGCGGCGGCTGTGCTTCTAATTGTAAATGCGGTGTTGACTTTTCAACAATCAATCCTGATAAAAAATAGATTTTATCTATAACCGCTATGCTCGAAGTCTTTAAGAACTATTTACAAAAGAAGGTTTCTATAACTGATGAACAGTTTAACCTGATCTCCGGCCGGTTGAGAGTGAAAAATTTCGACAAAAATGAGATGATCGTGATGAAGGGGGAAACTGCGGCACAGACCTTTTTTGTTTTAAGCGGGCTGCTGCGCAGCTATTCTATAGACAGCAAAGGTAAAACACACATTATCCAGTTTGCACCTGAGCAATGGTGGATCAGTGAGCGAAACGGTCTTTTTTTTAACGAAGCCTCTGATTTCTTCCTGGATGCAATTGAGCCTACGCAGGCGATTTTAGTCCCCAAAGACTTCTTTAATGAATCTGCTAAGCATGTTCCCTGCATCAACGACCTCAACAACACGATGCTGAACAACTCTATCCGGTTTATGCAGAAGCGCATTAACATGCTGCTGAGTGCCACAGCTGAAGAACGCTATCTCAATTTCATTTTATTATATCCTAATTTAACATTAAGGGTTCCTCAATGGATGATTGCTTCCTACTTAGGTATTACACCTGAATCACTTAGCCGGGTCCGTAAAGATTTGGCCCATAAGCACTTTAAACCTTAGCATTTTTCTTACCATAGGTCAATGCCAGTTCTATAATGTTGCTGTACTTTTGTGTTACAATAAAAGAACAACTTAAAAAAACAATATTATGGCAACTACAAAATGGACATTAGATCCAACACACAGCGAGTTACAATTTAAAGTAAAACACTTAATGATCACTACTGTAACTGGTAGCTTAAGTATTTTCAATGCATCGTTAACCACTGAATCAGATGATTTCGAAAACGCATCAGTTTCTTTTGAAGCGGAAACCAACTCTATTGAAACCGGAAACACAGACCGCGATAACCACTTAAAGAGCGGTGATTTCTTTGATGCAGAAACTTTTCCAAAGATCAGCTTTGAATCTACTTCATTAACCAAAGACGGTGATGATTATAAATTAGAAGGAAGCCTAACGGTTAAAGGAAACACGAAACCTGTAAAATTAAATGTAGAGTTTGGCGGTATTGCAACAGATCCATGGGGAAATACAAAAGCTGGTTTTACATTAAGCGGTAAAATAAACAGGGCTGAGTTTGGTTTAACCTGGAATGCAGCATTAGAAACAGGCGGTGTTATGGTTAGTGAGGATGTAAAGATTGCTGGTGAATTACAATTCGTAAAACAAGCGTAAGCAAATACACAAGCATCCAGTCAAAATAGGAGACAAAATGGAAGCGAATAATAAATCTGTGTCGGCCGTTTTAAACGCGCCGGCACCTCATATGGTTGGCGACGGGTTTAGGGTACATAATTTTTTCCCAAGCGGGTATAGAATAAAAATGAGCCCTTTCTTTATGCTTGACTATAACTCTAAAATTGAGTTTTCTGCAAGGAATGAACCTCGTGGCGTTGGCGTACATCCGCACCGCGGGTTTGAAACCGTTACCATAGCCTACCATGGGGCGGTAGCACACCATGACAGTGCAGGAAACAGTGGAATTATTTATCCCGGAGATGTGCAATGGATGACTGCAGCCAGCGGAATTCTGCATAAAGAATATCACGAAGAAGAATTTAGTAAAAAGGGCGGTGCTTTTCAGATGGTTCAGTTGTGGATCAACTTACCGGCGAAATATAAAATGAGTACTCCAAAGTACCAGGATATCCAGCATTCCAGGATGGCGAAATACCAATTACCGGACAATGCCGGGATCATTGAGGTCATTGCTGGTGAGTATCATGGATTAGCAGGTTCTGCGAGTACATTTTCAGCACTTCATTTATTTAATGCGAAGCTGAATAAAGGCGGAAAAGCAACATTCAGTTTCCCTTCCAGCTACAATACTGGATTTTTGATCATTGAAGGAGGAATAAAAATTAATGGAAAAGAGACCGCCGCTACAGATCAGTTTGTACATTTTACCAATAGCGGTTCCGAAATTGAAATTGAAGCCTTAGAAAACAGTGTAATATTGGTGCTAAGCGGTGAGCCGATCGACGAGCCGATTGCACAATACGGGCCTTTTTTAATGAATACTGCTGAAGAGATACAACAGGCACTCAGTGATTATAACCAGGGTAAATTCGGTTATTTAGAAGAATAATACCATGTTGATTTTTAAGTAAGCCGGATAAAAGCAATTGCTTTCCCGGCTTTTTTAGTTTTTCTCGATCAGGCATACGGCATAGGCCACAACACCTTCTTCCCTACCTATAAAGCCCATCATTTCATTGGTGGTCGCTTTTATTGAAATATCATCAACCGGGATGCCAATTGCTTCAGAAATATTCTGCTGCATGGCAGGAATGTGTGGATTGATCTTTGGTGCTTCTAAACAAAGCATGGCATCGATGTTGCCAATTTCCCACCCTTTGTTACGTATTAGCTTTACTGTTTCCTGAAGGAGAATGATGCTGCTGATCCCTTTCCACTGCGGATCTGTATTTTTAAAATGAAAGCCAATATCCCTTAAGTTGGCAGCACCTAAAAGTGCATCACAAATGGCATGCAAGAGTACGTCTGCATCAGAATGGCCAAATGCACCCTTATGATGTTCTAAATTTACACCACCTATAAAAAAGGGATGATTGTCTTTTAACTGGTGTACATCAAACCCAAAACCTACCTTGATCTTCATCTATTTTTATATTACTAAATTATATTATCATCCTATTTATTATCGCCCATATTGAACAGCAAGGTAAACCTGATGGTATTTGCAAGCGGGCTGCTTTGCGTATTTGCCAGCAAATATGAAAAATCTATATTGAATACATTGTACTTTAACCCTGCGCCTACGGTAAAATATCTTCGGTCGCCTTTAATGGGATTTTCATAAAAATAACCTGCGCGGAATGCAAATTGCTGGTTGTACCAGTATTCAATTGCAGCGGCTATATTAACTTCCTTAAGTTCTTCCTTAAATCCGCCAGGAGCATCTGTAAACGATCCGAATATCCCGGCTGGTACAGAGCGATCAGGATCCTTACCTGCAATTATTTGTCCGCTTTGGTCATAAACAGGCTGTGTTGGCACCAGGAGTTTATTAAAGTCCAGCGCAAAAGTAAACTGATTATAATCATCGATGAGAAAGGTTGATGCCCCACCTATTTTGAGGTTTGTTGGAAGAAAGTTCTTTATCCCCCCATCAGTATAGCTAATCTTTGTTCCGATATTAGAGATGTTTGTTCCTGCAGATAGTATAGCATCTTTACCTAAAAAGATGGTATTCTTTTTATAATACGCAGAAATATCTACAGCCACGGCAGAGCCGGGACGCGTCTGCTGCCCCATGGAGACTTGTCCGGAAGAAAGGTTTGAATAAATATAACGCATAGATGTTCCCAATGAAAAAGAATCGCCGAATCTTCTGGCATACGTAAAATCAAGTGCAAGCTCATTTGGACTATAAACACCCATGTCATTCTTATTGACATCTACAAATTGTATCTCACCCAGGGAAAAAAAGCGGAGTGAAGTTCCGATTGTACTCACTTCATCCAGCCGGTAAAAACCGCTTAAGTAAGCCAGGTTAATATCCGGAACCAGGCTTTTTAACCAGGGGCTGTAAGACAGGGCAAAACCAGATTGCTTATCTAAGAAAGCGAGCTTAGCCGGATTTATGCTCATGGCGTTGGCATCCGGCTGCACGGCAACACCTGCATCACCCATACTTCCTGCCCGCGCATCAGGGGCAATTAATAAAAAGGGGACGGCAGTAATGATGTTATTGGATTCACTGCCATTGGTTTGAGTACCTGCTGGCACAACCTGAGCGAATAATTCAGCAGAAACCGGTAGTAAACATAAAATACACAATACCAATCTTACTAAATTCCTCAAACTCATTTTCCTCAAAAAATTAACTACTTATCGTTGCAAGTTAACATAGTGTTTATAAAATTCAAAGTATTCAGGTAATTCCAGGCAAAAGTTTACATTTAGGCTAATTTAAACTTGAAAAACTGACACTCCTCCAGGTGATTTATGTTTATCAGGGGTTAATTCTATTTATTAAAAAGATTATTTGCAGGATAATTATTTTTTTATGTACTTTTAACACGTATAGAAATAGATAAAACTTACCGATGAAGTTATATGTTCTTTGATTAAGATAATCTGATGAAAATCATTGAGATATAACATATACAAATAATAGAATCTCATAAAAATTATGATACTGATGGAAAAAAAATACTTATACTCACTCTCGTCCCTGGTGATTATAGCATTCTTTAGCTCGTGTGCCCCTAAATCCGGAACATCAGATAAAACAGGATTAGCTTATAATAAAAAGGAAACTGGCGGCTTTACGGTAAATAACAGATTTAAACGCGGCCCTGGACCAGGACTGGTTGAAATTGAAGGTGGTGTTTTTGTTATGAGCGGCAGCGCGATTAATACGCCAGGCCAGGAATTGAGCAATTACAATCATAAAAGAGAAACTACCGTTTCTTCATTTTACATGGATGAAACCGAGGTTTCAAACACCAACTGGTTAGAGTACCTGAACTGGATCAGAACAAACTTCCCAACTGATTATGAATATTATTATAATGAGCTTCCGGATACACTAGTTTGGAGGAAACCGCTTTCTTATAATGAACCTTATGTTGACAATTACCTCAGACACCCTGCCTATCAGGACTATCCGGTTGTGGGTGTTACCTGGGAACAAGCCGCAAGATACTGCACATGGAGAACTGACCGGGTTAACGAGTCATTACTTCGTAATCAGGGGTATATGAAAAGCTTCCAGGAAGTTAATGGTGGTGGTAAAGGCAGAAAATCCGGGAGGGGTAGCGCAGCTGCTGGTACTGGTGCAGCTGCAGGTACTACTGGTACTGCGTCAACGGCCGGTACTACGGCAGAAGGACCTTTTAATACTGACCTTTATATAAATGGCCAGATTGATGATAAAGGTAAAAGAGCGATGCCAGACCTAAATCCATCTGCCACAGCAGCTGCTGCCAGTAAAAAGGGAGCTACAAGAAATGTAAGGCTTGAAGATGGTATCCTGAAACAACCTTACCGTTTGCCAACAGAAGCAGAATGGGAATATGCTGCATTAGGTTTAATTGGAAATACTCAATATGAAAATATTTCTGAGAATAAGATCTATCCATGGAACGGGCTGGGTTTAAGCTCCGCTAAAAAGAGCACAAGAGGCTTAATGCTTGCCAACTTTAAAAGAACTAAAGGAGATTATATGGGCGTAGGCGGATCCTTAAATGATAAAGGAAGCTTAACTGTTGATGTTAAATCATATACACCGAATGACTTTGGTTTGTACAACATGGCAGGAAATGTGAATGAATGGGTTGCTGATGTTTATCGTGCCAACACATTCGAAGCAGCAGATGCATTTAATCCATACCGCGGCAACTTTTACCAGGATAAGGAAATTGCAGATGCAGCTACCGGAAAACTTGCTAAAGATAAATACAACAGGCCAGTGCTGATTGCTGCAGTAGCAGCCAAGAAACAAACCTGGGCTGAAAAACAGGCCGCTGCAGCTAAACCTGCAGATTCTGTTACTCAGAACAGCTATGCAGATCAACGAGGATATCGTGACCCTGCAAATGATCTTTATGGCGAAATTACCCTGGTTACGAATAAGTCGAGAGTATATAAAGGCGGATCATGGGATGACCAGGCCATCTGGCTTAATCCGGCAACACGCAGGTTCCTATCACAGGATGAAGCTACCGCAGATATAGGATTCAGATGTGCCATGACCATGCTTGGTGCACCAGAGATCAGATCAGCAGGTAAACCACAGTTTAAACAAACTGCAAGATCATCACGCAGATAATCAAGATACATTGTTTTAAAATAAAAAAGGGAGCAGTTGATGCTCCCTTTTTTGTTGATTCTATTTTCTTAATTATCGAATTTTCTCTGTTATACGAACTGAATTAACAACTCGTTCTTCTCTACTTTATCTCCTTTACTGATCCCGATCTTTTTAATGGTCCCACTCGTTGGCGACTTAATAATGTTCTCCATTTTCATAGCTTCCAGCACCAATAGATTATCTCCCTGATTTACTTCATCTCCTTCACTAACAAGTACACCAATTACCAGGCCGGGCATGGGTGCTTTAATCTCTTTAATTTTATTACTCTTTATGTTGTCCAATCCAAGCTGCTTTAGCAGTAAATCGTATTGATCTTCAATAACGATGGTATAGGCGTTACCATTTACCTTAATCACACTGGTCTTTTCATCCCTGTTTTCTGAAACCAATTCTATATTATAAGACTTATGATTATAAATCACATGGGTATGGCCATTAGGCAGATCACGGGAGTCAAGGGCAATGACCGAATCATTTACCTTGATTCCATTGGTATCGACATCCAGTTCAAAAACATAGGTTTCATTTACTTTGACCTTCATCACTATTGTGTTAATGCATACTGAATTAAATTTGCGCCCATTTTAAGCGCGTTTAACCTCTTTTCAGGAGTATCTTCAGGGTAAGTGCCTAAATCCTCCCAGCCATTTCCTAAATCGCATTCAAAGGTATAATAGCACACCATTCTTCCCTCCCACATCAGTGCCAAACCTTGCGGGCGTTTTCCATCGTGTTCATGGATCTTGGGCAAACCGTTAGGAAACTTAAATTTTTGGTTATACAGGGTATGATTTGCTGGTAATTCTACAAAGCTAAGTTCTGGAAATACCTTTTTCATTTCTGTACGGATAAACTTATCCAATCCATAATTATCATCAATGTGGAGAAAACCACCACCCATTAAATATTTACGGAGGTTGATTGCTTCCGCGCTGCTGAATACAACATTTCCGTGGCCGGTTAAGTAAGCAACAGGATAATTAAACAGTTCGGCACTGCCAACTTCAACGGTAGCTTCCTGAGCGGCAAAATTTGTACGGATATTTTTATTACAAAACTCGATCAGGTTTGGGAGTGCGGTTCTGTTTGCATACCAATCACCACCCCCATTATATTTAAGCTTCGCCATTTTATAGGTAGGTGCCTTAAAACCAAAATGGAGCAGGATTAACCCGGCGAACAAAAAGATTCTTAATTTCATCTGTTTAAGTAATTCACTTCAAAACAAGCAGCAAGGGCAGCAGTCTCGGTCCTTAGTCGTGTATTACCTAAAGTTAAGGGTTTATAGCCACATTGCAAAGCCAATTTAATCTCTTCCGGCGTAAAGTCACCTTCAGGGCCAATTAATATGGTATATGTCTGATGTGGACTGGCTAGATCTGAAATGAATTGTCTTGGCTGATCATCGATACAATGGGCGATCATTTTATTGGAGCTATTGCTGAGTTTAAGAAAATCAGCCAGATTGATCTGCGGGTTAATAACCGGATGATAGGCTTGTAAAGATTGTTTAACTGCAGCCGTGATCACTTTATTTAACCGCTCGTCTTTAACAACCCTTCGTTCAGAACGGTCACAAATAACCGGGGTAATTTCTTCTATTCCAATTTCCGTTGCCTTTTCAAGAAACCATTCCAAACGGTCGATGTTCTTGGTAGGCGCCACAGCAATATGAAGCGAGTGGTTTCTTTTTTGATATTCATGCGTGGCTTTGATTACTTTCAGGCCTACATTTTTTTTGTTCTCGGCAACGATCTCGGCTTCATAGAGTCCGCCTCTGCCATCAATCAGATGAACGCGGGCACCGGTACCAAGTCTTAAAACCCGGATGCAATGCTTACTTTCTTCTTCATTTAAGACATAATCATTTGAATTGATGTCCGGAGTATAAAAAACATGCATTGCACGGCGAATTAGTGATTATCTACCATATCACTTTTCGCAATAACCAGCTCAAGCTTAATGGTTTCAATATTTTGTTCTGTTTTCTTTAAGATGGTAAATAGATAGCCATAGCATTCTTCACTGTCACCTACCTCAGGTATCTTACCAAAAGCGTGGGAAACCAGTCCGCCAACTGTATCAAAATCTTCATCTTCCGGCAAGTCGTGCGGTAGATGCTCATTTACATCGTAAACGGTAGCATAGGCATTAATGATAAATTCTGTTTCAGAGATCTTTTCGACCGTTGGTTTCTCTTCATCGTACTCATCCTGGATCTCACCAACAATCTCTTCTACGATATCTTCCAGTGTAACCATTCCGGCAGTACCGCCAAATTCATCAATCACGATTGCAATCTGAATGCGTTTCTGTTGAAGTTCGCTAAGCAGATCGTTGATCTTCTTTGTTTCAGGAACGAAATAAGGCTTTCTGATGATGTCAGTTAGTGCCCACTCCTTTTCACCCGCCAATAATGGCAGAATGTCTTTAGCGTGAACAATACCGATGATCTTGTCAATAATATCATCATATACCGGCAATCTGGAATATCCTTCACCAATGATGATATCGATCACTTCTTTTTTTGGAGTAGACAACTCAATTCCCGAGATCTTAGTCCGGGGAACCATGATATTTTTAACTACACGCTCATTAAAGTCGAAAACGTTTTTAATCAGCTCATGTTCATTTGTATCCAATGCGCCACTTTCCTTACCCTGATCTAACAGGTAATACAACTCTTCTGTACTGTGAACTGATTCATGGCCGCCAATTGTAGAGATTCCAAAAAGTTTTAGGATCACATTGGCAAATCCGTTAAGAACCCAGATGAATGGTCTGAATACCAAATAGAAACCTTGTAAAGGGATTGCAATAAATAATGTAGTTGCTACCGGTCTTTGTATGGCTACAGATTTAGGGGCCAATTCACCAAAAACAATGTGCATTACGGTAATGAACAGAAATGCGATGATGGTAGAGATGGAAGTGATATAACTTTCAGGAAGGTTGAAGTTAATCAGCAGATCATGGACCAGGGTATGCATGACCGATTCACCTACCCAACCCAAGCCCAGTGAAGCAAGTGTAATACCCAGCTGCGTTGCAGCCAGGTATCCATCAAGATGCTGTGTAATGTATTTTGCAATATTAGCAACCCTACTTCCGGATTTCGCTTTAATTTCAATTTGCGAGGCTCTAACCTTTACAATTGCAAATTCTGCTGCTACGAAAAATCCGTTCAGCGCTACTAAGAAGAATGTTAAAAATATCTTAAAGCCTTCCATTTAAGAGTTATTATTTCTAAACTTTTGATCATAAAGAAGCATCGCCTCCTCAATTACTTTATGCGCATAACGTACACCTAATAAATGTTCAATCGTCACTTGTTTTTCTTCAAGGGCTTTATAGTCCTGGAAAAACTTAACAATTTCCTTCATGGTATGCGGAGGCAGTTCTGCGAGGTCGTTGATGTAATTAACAGACATATCATTTTTGGCAACTGCAATAATTTTGTCGTCCTGTTCACCATTATCTACCATATGCATTACACCAATAACTTTGGCTTCAATGATGGAGAGCGGGTAAACATCTACAGAACACAGTACCAGGATATCAAGAGGGTCATTATCATCACAATAAGTTTGTGGGATAAAGCCATAATTTGCCGGGTACATAACTGAAGAAAAAAGGACCCTGTCCAGTTTAATAAGATTTGAATCTTTGTCTATTTCGTATTTCGCTTTTGAACCTTTTGGGATCTCTATTATGGCATTAACGATTTCAGGAAGATTGTCGCCTGGTGAAACGCTGTGCCATGGGTGATGTTCGTATTTACTCATTTTATCTTTCAATGTTTGTTATATCTTCTTCACTATTCTTAACTACCCTTTTCTTTACAAATGTGATGGCTAAAGGGATCGAGGTCACTATAATAAACCCAATAATTATATATAATAAATAGTCGTTAATTTCCTTTTCAAATCTTTTACCGAGAAAATAGCCCAGCAAAGTTAAAGAAGCAATCCATAATAATGCGCCAACAACATTATAAAATGCAAATCTTTTGAAACTTAATTTTACTACACCAGCAAAAATCGGTGCAAAAGTCCGAACGATCGGCACAAATCTCCCCATAATTAATGCAAAAGCACCTTGTTTGTTATAATACTCCTCAGCGGCCTTCAAATAACGCTTTTTAAAAAAGAAGGAATCCTTTCGGTGGTATAATACAGGCCCCGTTTTACGCCCAAACCAATAGCCGGTAAAATTACCGCATATTGCTGAAAGGCAAAGGCCTAAGATCAGTACATATATGTTTACATCCAGTTTACCGGTGGCAACGAACATTCCTGCAAGAAACAGCAGATAATCTCCTGGCAAGAAAAACCCAAAGAATAACCCGGTCTCCGCAAAAATAACGAACATTACAACATAAAAACCACCTTCTTTAAGTAATTTTTCAGGGTCAATGAAGTGCTGTATTGATGTCCAGAAATCTTGCATATTTCAATTATTCGTAAAACTACAAATAATTATCAATAGAAATGATTATATCAAATTTAAAATTACCGCTGGGTATATACCCAGAAATAATGTGATAATCACAGATAAAACCAAAACTACTTTGTACTGTAAAGGCGTCTCTAAAACAACCTCATTGCCTTCTTTAAAATACATGGCAACAATCACTTTAAAGTAATAGTAAAAGCCAACCAATGCATTTAAAATAGCAAAACCTACCAGGTAGATCTGGTATTCCCACATCACATTCATGAACATCAGGTATTTACCAATAAAGCCTGCAGTTAAAGGAATCCCTGCCAGGGATAGCATTGCGATGGTTAATGCCAGGGCAGCTAAAGGATTACGTTTGGCCAATCCATTAAAACTATCAAAATGGTCGCTTCCTGTTTTTTGCTTAACCAGGATCAGCACTGCAAAAGCAATGATTGTCGCAAAGGTGTATGCTGCTGCATATACCAGCACATTACTTGATGAATGATCGGTTAGGGTAACCAGCGAAAATAACAGGTAACCAGCATGTGAGATACTTGAATAGGCAAGCATTCTCTTAAAATGTTTTTGGAACAAAGCAGTCACGTTACCGATGAACAGGGTTAAACAAACAATAACCATCAGCGGCGGTAACCAGAAATCGTGTGCGGCAGCAAATGTACCTGCAAATAAACGTAGAAATGCAGCAAAACCGGCTGTTTTAACAACGGTAGACATAAATGTGGTGATCAGCGTAGGTGATCCTTCATATACATCCGGTGTCCAGAAATGAAATGGTGCAGCACCAATTTTAAAACTCAAACCAATCATAACCAGGATAATCCCTGGATAAAGTAATGGGGAAACGGTCTGAAAATTATTAACCAAATAAGAATTAATCACGCCCAGATCAAAGGATCCTGTTGCGCCGTAAATCAGCGTAATACCAAATAAAAGGAATCCGGTAGAGAAAGCACCCATCAGGAAATATTTTAATGAGGCTTCATTGGACGCAAAGTCACTTTTACGAATTCCTGCCAGGATATATAAACTTACGGACATGATCTCCAGGCCTACAAACAACATAGACATATTTTGGTAAGAGACCATGATCACAATACCAGAAAGAGCAAATAAGATCAGCGTAAAGTATTCAGCAATATTGTCACTTTCTTTAGAAAAATAGTTTTGGGTAAGCAAAAAAATAAATAAAGTTCCTAAGATGGTAATTCCAGAAAATGCAAGGGCAAAGTTATCCATCTGCATCATTCCGTAATAACTCTGGTTAGTACCCCATGAGGTAACAACAAAGGCTAAGGAGGTAAGCAGACCGATAAGAGTAATGGGCAATAATGCTTTTTTTGCCTTAAACAAACCTGCATAAAGCACCACTAAAGCTGTAACAGTAATAGTTATAATGATATTCATTTGCTTAGTTTACCGAAGTTAATTTTTGTGTTACTTGTTCTATTAAATGTTGTACCGATGCTTCAGACAATTGAAGTATTGGCTTAGGATAAACACCCAGTGCAATGATCAATGCACAAATGGCATAAAGGACAACTTTTTCTGAGCCCTTAATATCTGTGAAGCCAATGGTGAGTTCATTCGTTTTACCCAGCATGATGTTTTGGTACATTCTAAACATATATACTGCACCAAATATGATGGTTAAGCCCGCAAAAACAGCAACCCATACATTATATTGGTATACACCCATTAATAACAGGAACTCTCCTATAAACCCATTTGTACCTGGCAGGGCTACCGTTCCCAACACAATGATCAGAAAAACGATGGCAAGCTTTGGGGCTTGTTTGGCAATACCGCCAAGTTCAGAGATCCGGTTGGTTTTTAGCCGGCTTGAGATAATATCAAGCACAAAGAACAAGCCTACCACATTGATACCGTGGCTCAGCATTTGAACCATAGCGCCCTGCATCCCTTGTGTATTCAAAGCAAAGATCCCTGCGCTGATCAATCCAACGTGGGCAATTGATGAATAGGCTACCAGGCGTTTGGCATCCTTTTGGGTAAATGCAATTAAAGAGGCATATACAATTCCGATCACCGAAAGTATAATTGCAGTATTTCCCCATTCCTGTACACCAAAAGGAACAATGGGTAATAACCAGCGGATTACCCCATAGATACCCATTTTAAGCATAATGCCTGAAAGCAGCATTGTACCTGGAGCAGGCGCTTCAGTATACGTATCTGGTTGCCAGGTATGGAACGGAAATATTGGCATTTTTATCGCAAATGCGATGAAGAAAGACCAGAAGATCCAGGTTTGTTGTGACGAATCCAGTGTTAGGTTATACAGGGCCTGGATCTCAAAATTCTTAGCAGGATTTTGAAGATACAGGTAAATAATGCCTAAAAGCATAAATAAAGATCCGGCAATGGTATACACAAAGAACTTCATGTTTACTTTAATGCGGTCTTTCCCTCCCCATATGGCACAAATAAAATAAATAGGGATCAATGCCGCTTCCCATCCAATATAGAATAAGAACGCATCCATTGCAGTAAATACAACTAATAGTCCGCACTGCATGAATAAGATCAATGCAAAAAAAGCATTCGGGCTTTTATAACCATGCTGATAAGCGGCGAGTATGATCAACGGAACCAATACATTGGTTAGCAATATGGTGATCATGCTAATTCCATCAACACCTGCATGGAAATTGACGCCAAGCTGCTGGATCCATGGATAACTAACCGCAAACTGCGTACTGGCATCCGGCGTGAAATTACAGACCATCACTAGTGCTAGTGCCAGAGAAACCATTGCCGAAATTAAAGCAACGTGTTTGGCTGCATTTCCTGAAAATGCAGTAACCAGGGCGCCAACCAATGGTAGAAATATAAGAAGTAGTAAAAGTTGTTCCATTATCTTTTCTTGAACGATCTTTTATAGAGATAAATAAGTATACAATAACAATGAGATGATCCCTGCCACCATCATAAAAATATAAAATCCAACATTACCGGATTGCAGTAAACGCAATCCCTTACTGGATTCTGAAGTACCCCAGCCTATGCCATTAACAATACCATCTACAATCTTTTTATCTACAATCCTGTAGAAGAACACAGAAATGGCATCAAGGGGTTTTCTGATTAGTGTATCGTAGATCTCATCAAAGTAAAACTTGTTGTAAGACAAGTTTGCGATGACAGACCGCTTTGCTTCATCAGGTACGGGTACATGACTTTGCTTCACATATTTAACATAGGCAATGGCGATAGCGATCAAAACACCAACTACAGAAACGGCCATCAAAATATACTCTGTGGCATGATCCGGACTCTCGGCCGTATGTTTGATTACTGGAGAAAGCCAATGAGAAAGCCAATGGTTACCGCCCAATACCTCTGGTATACCTATAATACCACCCACCGCAGATAATACAGCAAGCACAATTAAAGGAATAGTCATTGATTTTGGAGATTCATGAATTTTCTCTTCTGCATGGTGTGTTCCGCGATATTTACCCGAAAAGGTAAGAAATAGCATTCTGAACATATAAAATGCAGTTAAGAAAGCGCCAAATACGGCAATACCCCACATTACTTTATCGTGCAGGTATACATGAGCCAAAATCTCATCCTTAGAAAAGAAACCAGAAAATGGAGGTAAACCAGCAATAGCGATGGTACCAATTAACATGGTTATGAAAGTTACAGGTAATTTTTTACGTAAACCACCCATGTGTCTCATATCCTGTTCATGATGTAACGCATGGATCACCGATCCTGCACACAGGAACAATAAGGCCTTAAAGAATGCGTGGGTAATTACGTGGAAGAAAGCGCCATTGTAAGCACCAACCCCAAGACCTAAGAACATATAGCCCAGCTGAGATACCGTTGAATAAGCCAATACCTTTTTAATATCTGTTTGTGTCAATGCAATAATTGCGGCAACAATTGCAGTAGCCAGGCCAACGATTGCAATGATGTGCTGGATCATGGGAGCCAGGTCGAACAACAGGTTTGATCGTGCAATCATATATATCCCAGCCGTTACCATCGTTGCTGCGTGGATCAGTGCAGAAACCGGTGTTGGTCCGGCCATCGCATCAGGCAGCCAGGTAAATAAAGGAAGCTGTGCAGATTTACCGCAGGCGCCTATAAACAACAGCAATGCGATCAATGCAATAGTACCATCACCAGGCAGCATGTTTGCGGCCTGAGGAAATATTTTAGAGAACTCAACACTACCAAAAGTTGTAAAGATGAAGAACACACCCAACAGGAAGCCCAAATCACCAATACGGTTCATGACAAAAGCCTTTTTCGCTGCAGCAGCATAGCTGCTGTTGGTATACCAAAACCCGATCAGTAAATAAGAGCATAACCCTACACCTTCCCATCCAATGAACATCACAATATAATTGGAACCAAGAACAAGAAGCAGCATGAAAAAGATAAACAGGTTCAGGTAGCTGAAGAACTTACCAAAGCCCTCATCGCTGTGCATGTAACCAATTGAATAAATATGGATCAGGAAACCGACCCCGGTAATGATCAGCAGCATGATTGCACTTAATGGATCTACCAGGAAGGAAAGCGGGATATGTAAAGACCCGGCACTAATCCAGTCAAACAAAAATACCTCATGAGATTTATTGACATCGGCACCAAGTGCTAAAAAGATACCAATGCTAATTGCAAACGAAATGAATATGACACTGCTTCCTATAAAACCGATCAGGCCTTTTGAGAATGTGTTTCTTCCCAATCCATTGATTATAAAACCGATCAGGGGAATTAACGGAACCAGCCAAACTAAATCTATTATCATCTTATAAATTATACTTAATTACCACTTAAGGCGATTCAACACATTAATATCTGTAGACTGCGTATTTCTGTAAACCATTACAATAATACTTAAGCCTACGGCTACCTCAGCAGCAGCCAATGCCATTATAAAAAATACGAACACTTGTCCGGATGGATCGTTATTGTGTACAGAAAACGCCGTTAACAATAAGTTTACCGCATTTAGCATCAACTCCACCGACATGAAGATCACAATCGCATTTCTACGTGTTAAAACACCAACAACACCGATAGTGAAAATAATAGCACTTAACCAGATGTAGTGATTAAGCGGTACCCCTTGTAGTTCATGAGTAAGGTTGCCCATTATACTTTTTCTTTTTTAGTTAACAATACGGCTCCTACCATTGCAGTAAGCAGCAAAATAGACGACAACTCAAATGGCAGCATGAACGGTCCGAATAACTCTTTACCTAAGTTTTTTAACAGACCAAGATTTGGGTTGGTTAAAACCACAGGGTCTGAAACAGACGTTGCCTTTAATGAACCCATGATGGTTACAATCAGACAGCACCCGGCTATTACCCCTACTATCTTTACCAGATTAGACTTCAATGGCTCATTCTCTTTATTCAGGTTGAGCAGCATCAGCACGAAGAGAAACAATACCATGATTGCCCCCATGTAAACGATAAAGTTTACAACGGCTAAAAACTGGGCGTTCAAAAGAATGTAATGAACTGTAAAAGTAAAGAAGGTAACAATAAGGTAAAGCACACTGTGCACCGGGTTCTTTGAAAAGATAACCATCAGTGAAAAGAATACGCTTAATGCTGCTACAAAATAGAATACCGATGTACCCATTTATTTATGTTTAAACTGTTTATATTAAGGCCTTGCAGCCATTGTACTAATTATTTATTTACCAATGGCTGTTCAACCAATTTATCCTTACCGTAGATAAAGTCTTTACGAAGGTAATCTGAAGGTACAATAGGGCCATCCAGATAGATGGCTTCTTTTGGACAGGCTTCTTCGCACAGACCACAAAAGATGCAGCGCAGCATGTTAATTTCATACACAGCAGCATATTTTTCTTCACGATACAACGCTTTCTCTTCAGTTTTGCGTTCGGCAGCGATCATGGTGATTGCCTCGGCAGGACAAGACAGGGCACACAGACCGCATGCGGTACAGCGCTCTCTGCCTTCTTCATCTCTTTTAAGAGAGTGCATCCCTCTAAAATTAGTAGAAAACTCCCGTTGCTCTTCCGGGTATCTTATGGTTGCCTCTTTTTTAAATAAGTGGCTTATTGTAATAGACAGGCCCTTGGCAATAGCAGGCAGGTACATGCGCTCTGCAAATGTAAGTGGCTTTTGTTCTAATACTTTCTTTTTACTGGTTAATGGTTCCATTAAACCTCCTTATATAAACCGCAAATGCGGATGATTAAAATTTCTCAATAATTGCAATCACAATACCTGTGATGATAATATTCGCTATGGCCAGCGGGATTAAACCTTTCCAGCCCAAATGCATCAACTGATCATAACGGAAACGTGGAATGGTCCAGCGTACCCACATGAAGAAGAATATAAATGTAAATATCTTCATAAAGAACACCACCGTTCCAATTAATGGACCTATAACCGGACCGGCATGTACAAGTACCCAATCCATTCCCGGATAGTTATAACCACCAAAGTATAAGGTTGCCATTACTGCAGAAGAAACAAACATGTTGATGTATTCTGCAAACAGGTAAAAACCAAGTTTCATGGAAGAGTATTCTGTATGATAACCACCAATAAGCTCAGTTTCACACTCCGGAAGATCAAATGGTGCACGGTTCGTTTCAGCAAAAGAGCAAACAATAAAGATAATGAAGCCAAGCGGCTGATAAAGCACATTCCAGTGCCAGCCATGCTGCTGCTCTACAATCTCTTTCAGGCTCATGGTATTGGTTACCAGCAATAAAGCAATGATAGATAAGCCCATTGCAATTTCATAGCTGATATTTTGTGATGCCGCACGAATAGCACTTAATAAGGAATACTTATTGTTTGATGCCCATCCACCGATCATTACACCATAAACACCAAGAGAAACCACCCCAAAAATATAAAGGATCCCAACGTTGATATCGGCAACCTGTAAGGGGACGATACGGTCGCCAATGGTAATGGCACTACCCCATGGAATCACTGCAGTACCAATACATGCGGTAAGCATGGCCAGGCCAGGTCCAACCATAAACAGCCATTTGCTGGAATTGGTAGGAATGATCTCTTCTTTCATGAACATCTTTAAACCATCAGCCAATGGCTGAAGCATACCAAAAGGGCCTGCACGGTCTGGTCCAAGCCTGTCTTGTAAAAAAGCAGCAACTTTACGCTCTGCATAAGTAGAATACATCGCAATCACTAAGCTAATGGCGAAGATGATGGTTACGAGTATAAATTTTTCTATTACAAACGTTATATCCATTAGAATTTAGCTGTTTTTTCTAGTTCAACCTGATTGGCCTGCTGCAATTTCTGGTTGTTTTGAATAACCGGCAGCGGCATTAGGGTTTCGTAATGGTTAGAAGCAATTACAGAAGCATCGCTGATGTGTGTAGGATGCTCAATGGTCCAGTCGGCAGTTTTTTTCTTATCAAAGCGACAAGTATTGCAGATAAACTCTTCTACTTCACCATAAATATCTTTACGGGCAGTAACACGTAAAACATCTTCACCTTTATACCATAGCGTTACCTTACCACTGCAGGTTGGGCAATCACGGTGGGCATCAATTGGTTTGGTAAACCATACCCGGTTTCTAAACCTGAATGTTCTATCGGTTAACGCACCAACCGGACAAACGTCAATTACGTTTCCAGAAAAGTCATTGTCAACTGCGGTTTGGATATAGGTAGAAATTTCCGAATGATCTCCGCGGTTTAGTATTCCGTGAACACGTTTATTGGTGATCTGATCGGCAGTAAATACACAACGGTAGCACAAAATGCACCTGTTCATATGTAACTGGATCTTATCGCCTATATCAATACGTTCAAACGTTCTGCGTTCAAACTCATATCTTGTTTTTTGAAGGCCATGTTCATACCCAAGGTTTTGAAGATCGCATTCACCAGCCTGGTCACATACCGGACAATCCAGCGGATGGTTGATCAGCAGCATTTCTACAACGCCGCTGCGTGCTTCAATTACTTCAGGGGAAGTAATGTTCTGAACTTCCATCCCATCCATCACCGTGGTACGGCAAGACGCCACCAGCTTAGGCATTGGACGCGGATCTTTTTCAGAGCCCTTACTTACCTTAACGATGCAGGTACGGCATTTTCCGCCACTGCCTTCTAATTTAGAATAATAGCACATTGCAGGAGGCACAATATCGCCGCCTATCTGCCTTGCGGCATTTAGAATGCTTGTACCGGGTTCTACTTCTACTGTTATCCCGTCTATGGTTACCTTAACTTTATCACTCATGATTGTTAATTTCCTGTCGTAACTTCTGCTTTAGCAATCGGTTCAGCATAATTAGCCAAACCATAATTTGTATCTAAACTTTTAACCGGCTCTTTAACATGCCACTCAAATTCATCTCTAAAATGGCGTATAGCACTTGCAACCGGCCATGCCGCAGCATCGCCCAGCGGACAAATGGTATTTCCTTCAATTTTTTTAGAAACATCAACCAATAAGTCGATATCACTCATTTTACCGTGGCCATATTCCAGTCTGTGCAATACTTTTTCCATCCATCCTGTTCCTTCACGACATGGAGAACACTGACCACAGCTTTCATGGTGATAAAAACGGGCAAAGTTCCAGGTATTGCGAACAATACACTGGTCTTCATCAAACGCAATGAAACCACCAGATCCCATCATCGTTCCGGTAGCAAAGCCACCTTCAGATAAAGATTCATAACTCATCAAGCGAGGCTCGCCATTGGCAAGCTTCAAGGTTAGATTTGCTGGCAATACGGGAACAGAAGATCCGCCGGCTACGGTAGCCTTTAACCTTTTACCATTCGCAATACCACCACAATATTCATCAGAATAGATAAATTCTTCAACAGGCAGACCCAGTTCAATTTCATAAACCCCTGGTCTGACTAAATTACCAGAAGCTGAGATCAGCTTGGTTCCGGTACTGCGCCCAATCCCAACTTTTGCATATTCATCTCCGCCATCGTTAATAATTGGAACAACAGCTGCAATAGACTCTACATTATTTACTACAGTTGGACAGCCATATAAACCAGCAATAGCTGGAAAAGGAGGTTTGATCCGCGGATTACCACGTTTACCTTCCAGTGATTCCAATAGCGCAGTTTCTTCACCGCAGATATAAGCACCACCACCTGGTTGTACATATAGTTCCAGGTCATAACCTGAACCTAAAATATTTTTTCCAAGAAAACCGGCATTTTTTGCTTCGGCAATGGCGCGTTCCAGAATACGGATCTGCGGCATCATCTCCCCTCTCACATAAATGTAAGAGGTATTTGCACCGAGGGCAAAGCTGGCAACGATCATTCCTTCAATCAGCGCATGGGGAATATGCGTCATCAGGTAACGGTCTTTAAATGTACCCGGCTCAGATTCATCCGCATTGCATACCAGGTAACGTGCTACGCCCTCTGGTTTTGCAAGAAAGCTCCATTTCATCCCCGTAGGGAATCCTGCACCACCACGGCCGCGTAATCCGGACTTTTTAACTTCCTCAACCACTTCATCAGGACTTAGGGTTTTTAAAGCCTTTTCCACAGCGCGGTACCCGCCTTTTTGGCGATAGACATCCAGTGTATGGATCCCGGGTACGTTTATATGTTCTAATAAGAGTTTACGGGCCATTATTTCTTGCGTAAGTCTTGAATCAATTCGTCAACCTTTTGTGCATCAAGGTTTTCGTAAAATGTATATTCCGGGCCAATTTGAAGCACCGGACCATAACCACAAGCAGCAAGGCACTCTACACCTCTCCAGCTAAATAAGCCATCAGGTGTAACTTCACCTTCTTTAACCCCAAGGCTTTGCTCAATGTGGTTCATAATTTTTTCTGCGCCTACCAAACAACAAGGTCCGGTTCTGCAAACTTCCAGAACGTATTTACCCTGAGGTCTTAAAAAGTACATGCTGTAAAAGGAAGCCACCTCATATACCTCAATTGGCAATATGTCTAAATGTGCAGCAACCTTATCCATTGCTGAAGTGCTTAACCAGCCCAGTTCCGCCTGCGTTTCATGAAGCATCGGTAATAAGGCAGATTTATGTTTACCCTGAGGGTATCTGCTAATTATTTCATCAAACTTTTCAATTAAAGCTGCTGAAAATTCTACAGGTTGTTGTTCTTCTACTTTAAGCATCTAACTCTCCCGCAATAATGTTCATGCTGCTCATGTTAATAATGGCATCTGACAGCAGCATACCTTTACTCATCGGCGCGAACATCTGGTAATTAATAAAACTAGGTCTTCTAAAATGCAAACGATATGGTGTTCTTCCCCCATCATTGATCAGGTAAAAACCAAGCTCTCCGTTACCACCCTCAACCGCGTGATACACTTCAGCTTTAGGGGCATCAATTTCACCCATCACAATTTTAAAGTGATAGATCAATGCTTCCATATTGTTATAAACTTCTTCTTTAGCAGGCAAATAAAAATCAGGAACATCGGCATGGAAAATTCCTGCAGGCTCCAGCTTTATTTTCTCTAAAGCTTGTTCAATAATACTTATACTCTGCCACATTTCTTCGTTACGAACCAGGTAGCGATCGTAAATGTCACCACTGGTACCAACAGGCACTTCAAAATCAAAGTCCTCATAAGAAGAATAGGGCTCACTTACACGAACATCATAATCAACTCCGGTTGAACGCAGCAAAGGGCCAGTCCAGCCGTAATCCAATGCTTGTTCTGCAGTTACTTCCGCTACCTTTGCCGTACGGTCAATAAAGATCCGGTTCCGGTTAAGCAAGCTTTCAAATTCTCTTAAAGCTACCGGGAATTCTTCTAAGAACTTATTGATCTTTGCAAATGCGATCTCATTGAAATCTCTTTCAAAGCCGCCAATACGGCCAATATTAGTTGTTAGCCTGGCACCGCAAATTTCTTCATAGATCTCATAAATATGTTCCCTAAACTGGAAAAGATATAAGAAAGTAGTGGTAGCGCCTGTATCCTGGGCAATGATCGTATTGCAAATGATGTGATCAGAGATCCTGGCCAGCTCCATAATCACCACCCTTAAATAATCAACGCGCTTAGGCATCTTAATATTCAGCAGTTTTTCTACGGTCATGTGCCAGCCCATATTATTGATTGGCGATGAGCAGTAGTTTAAACGATCTGTTAAAGGGGTGATCTGATAAAATGGGCGATGTTCTGCAATTTTTTCAAATGCACGGTGAATGTATCCGATCGTTGAAACACCGCTAACAATGCGTTCGCCGTCCAGCTGGATTACGTTCTGAAAAACTCCATGTGTGGCAGGGTGAGTTGGTCCTAAATTAAGGGTTACCAATTCATTCTGCGGGTCATTATCTGTATATACCGGTTGATTGTGATTCATTTGTTCTTATCTACCAAAGTATTCGTCTTTTTTATCTACTCTATTTGGATCCTCCAGCGGATATTGCTTCAACATGGGATGAACACCAAGATCATCCATATTTAATATCCTTCTCAGATCCGGGTGGCCCTCAAACTTTACCCCGAAAAAATCATAGGTTTCGCGTTCCATCCAGTTTGCCGCATTCCAAAGTGTCGTTGCGGTAGGAATTTCAGGATGGTGTTCATCTATAAATACTTTAACACGTACCCTGATCTTTTTTACCATGCTGTGCAAGTGATAAACAACGGCAATGCCCTGTTTTTTTCCTGGATAATGTACCGCGGTGATATCGGTCAGAAAATTGAAGGAAGCAAGTTCATTTTGTTTTAAGAAGGCTAAAACAGCAATGATTACATCTTTATGCGTTTCGAAGGTTAGCAAACCATAAGGTTCATTAACACCCATAATTTTTTCACCAAACTTTTCAGTGAGTGCCTGGATCAGATCGTGGTTTGTTACTTCTGCCATTATAGTATTCCGTATGAAGCCAACATTTCTTTATACTGATCAGAATCCCGTCTTCTTCCGGATTCGTTTCTAACCAGCTCCTGGATCTTCCCAAAGCCATCTAAAATAGCTTCAGGCCTTGGAGGGCATCCCGGAACATAAACATCAACAGGAATGATCTCATCGATCCCCTGAAGAACAGAATATGTATCAAATATACCACCGCTTGATGCACAGGCACCAACAGCGATCACCCAGCGGGGCTCGGCCATTTGCAAATAAACTTGTTTTAAAACGGGGCTCATTTTTTTTGCGATCGTTCCCATAACCATCAAAAGATCTGCCTGACGGGGAGAAAAGCTCAAACGTTCAGAACCAAAACGACCAAAGTCATAATGAGAACCCATGGTTGCCATAAATTCAATTCCGCAGCAGGAAGTTGCAAATGGCAAAGGCCATAATGAATGTGAACGGGCTAAACCAATAACCTTATCTAAGGAGGTAGCAAAAAACCCAGACCCTTCAATGCCTGGAGGCGCGTCTACTATATTGATGTCACTCATGATACAAAAACAAAAAAGGCTCATTCCTATAAAGAATGAACCACAAATTTACAATTTTTAGAAGCAAATTGACTAAGCCAACTGCATTTAGAAACGATCTAAATAATTTAATCCCAGTCTAAAGCTTTCTTTTTCAGTACATAGATAAAACCCAGTAATAAGGTGCCCATAAAGATGAACATCTCTATCATTCCATTCATTCCAAGTTCTCTGAAATTTACGGCCCAGGGGTACATAAAGATCACTTCCACATCGAATAAAACAAAGAGAATAGCTACAAGAAAATATTTAATAGAGAAAGGCTGGCGGGCATTTCCAACTACTTTAACTCCAGCTTCAAACGTTGACAATTTATCTGCCGTTTTACGCTTAGGCCCTAAAAAGTGGGTAGCAATTAAGGTAACTACAACAAAACCTAAGGCAACAACTATTTGAAAAATAATTGGTAAAAAATCTACTGGTACACTTTGCGTTTCCATTTGAATTTATTTATGGGACAAAAATAACAGAAAAAGGCAGGATATCAACCCTGCCTTTTCTTTTATTTGATATTTTACTACTTCTTACCTGCAGCTCTCGCTGGAGCAGCGGTTAAAGATTTAATTCCTTCTAATGCATTAGCACTGTTTGGATCAATCGCTAAAGCTTTATCCCAAAACAACTTTGCTTTTACTTTATCGTTTTTAGAGAATGCAAAACCTGCTATTGAGTTATAAGCCTCAACCATATTCTTTTTTATAGCGGCGGTTTGTTTCTCTGCCGGGTATACCGAAGCTGAGTCTGCATATTGTTGATAAAATGGAACAGCTAATCCTTGAGGATCGGTATCACTATCTTTAAAATAATTGATCCTTGCTCTCCACAAATAGGCATCAATTGTACTAGGAGATAATTGAGCTAATTTTGCAAAAGCTGAATCTGCCTTTACTAAAATATCTTTAGACGGATTCAATTTCGCATTATATGCTTTACCGTAATAAAAATATGAGGCCGTTCCATAGTAGTAATAGTTATATAAGGATCCTTTACCTGCCGGGTTAATACGGTTAACAATTTCATAAGTTGAAATCGCTTTAGGGTAGTCTTTTGCCTCGAAGTAAGATTTAGCAATATCAGCTAAAGCTTCAACATTGGTAGAATCCATTTCAACAGATTTTATAACGTTTTTCAACGCAGAACTATCTTGTGCCTGAAGCTGAGCTCTACCTAAATATAAATAATCTGCCGCTTGAATACGGGAAGTGTCTTTTACTTTCGCAAAGAAATCTTTCATGTATTGTAAGCTTTGAGGATAGTTCTTGTTCTCATAGGCTGAATAACCACGTAATCTCAAAACTACCAGGTTTTTCGGATCATTAGGGTTAATTGTTGCCAACTCAGACGTTTCTTGCTCCAGCCCTTTAAAATCACGTGCATAAAACAAGAATTGTGCATAACGAAGTCTTGAATCGTAGGATTTATCAGTCAGGTCAAGATATTTTTTGTAGTTCGTTAATGCATCTGCAGCTTTTGCATCAAAATTCTGTGGTTCCTGATTTGCCCATTGCATATAAAGCTCAGCTAACTCACGGTAAGCAGGTCCATAGTTAGGATCAGCAGCAACTACTGGTTTTAATTCAGCCTCTGCATCAGTAAAAGCTCTTGATTCCTTATACATTCTACCAATTTGAACGGTAGAGCGATATAAAGCAGAGTTGATACTTAAAGCCCTCATGTAATTTTGAAGTGCTTCAGAATTCTTTTTCTGCAATGCATAATAATCACCTAAAGCTACAAATGTTTCAGGCTCTTTGTCATTGGCATCAAGCTCTTCTGCTTTTTGCAGGTTTGGCAGTGCAGCAGCAAAATCTGGTTTATCTGTAGAGAGATAAGCTTTACCAATGTATAGGTAAGGTGTAAAATCTTTACGAGAAGCAACTTCAATAGCTTTATCAAAATTAGTTTTAGCAGAAGCTGCGTTGTTACTGATCAGATCTGCCTGACCTAGTCCTACATAATTCAATGCATTTTTTGGATCAGCAGTAATACCTTGCGTAAAGGCAGCCCTTGCAGAATCTAAATAATCTCTTCTTAAATAAACATCGCCTAAACTAAAGTAATTTTCACCTTTACTGGCTTGTGATTTTACCAATGCTTTAAGCATGGTAGTCGCTTTCTGGTACTGTTCGGCATCTATAGCCTTCTTTGCATCTGCTAGACTTTGAGCAAAAGAGGCAGAACCCATCACTACTAAACCTAAACTTAAGGTTATTGCTTTCTTTGTCATTTTCATGGTTCTTCTATTTTAATTTTAATTGTAATGAAGCTTGCGCAGCAGCTATCATGGTTCGTTGTTTTTAAGTTGTATGAAGTTAATAGCTATTTTTCAAACTAATATCATAGTAATGTAAGTGTTTTCTCCCGATATTCAAATATAAAATTTAGTTTGGCTTTTTTATATTAAATTCTCTTGGAGCAATTTGATGCGGTCCTAATCCGGATCTAAGAACGATTAACTGTCCGCGAGGACTCATTAACCAGTTTGCAAAACCCGTGCCTAAACCGTCCCGGCCTTCACAATTGATGATATAAACGTTCCTTAGAAATGGATAAATACCACTAATTAAATTGGTTTGATCGGGCTTATAGAATGCGTCATCTCCCTTTTTACCTTTTAAATTCTTTACGCCCATCATTTTAACCTTAGAAAGGCTTTCTAATCCAGACTTATTATTTTGCAGCAACCAGTTCACGCCCACTATACCTATAGAATTCTCGTTCTCAGAAACGTATTTAATCACTTCATTATTATCTTTCATGGAATAAACACCTTGTTTAGGGAAATCTTTAACTCCTGCAGAGTCTTTAAAATATCTTACGGTGCTGGAATAAGCATTGTCAAATACCAATGATCTGCTTGTGCTCTCGCCCTTTAAGATGTCGAAGATCTCCTGAGCTGTAATTACAGAATCCGGATTGTTCTTACCCGTTATTAATGCGATCCCGTCAATGGCAAAACGGGATGTTTTAGGAACGATGCTTCTTTTTCTGTAAATGGTATCTTCATCAGCAGTCAGCATTCTGGATAAAATGATTACCCGGATGCTGTCGTTTAAAAACGTAGGCATGATCTTATTCTCATTACCATAAGTAACCGTAAACCCGGCATCTTTATAATCGCTTTTAAAAACTTCGATCTGGTCATCAATGATAGCAGAAAAAGATTCATCTACAAGGATCTTTACCGTGCCGGATGTGCGCGTTTCTACCGGAGCATCTCCTTTTTTCCCTCCGCCATTACAAGCGGCAAGAACCAAAAGGATAAGTATAAAACTGAGATTTTTCATTCGGTATAATTATCTTCTTGTTTGATTACGCGGTAAAATCTGAAGGTTGCATAAACGAGCAGCAGCACACCTAGCATAATTCTATACTTTCGCGCTAACATACCAGCTGGCATGTCTTTCCAAAGGATCAGTGCAGCACCTATAGCCAGGTACAATACAAATATGATCAGGCCGTAAATAAACAGAAATCGCTGTTTGGGCGATTTCTGTTTAAAAGTATTTAGATTAAACATCAATATTATTGACCGGTTAAGCTGAAACTAATTGGAATGTTAAATTTAACACGAACCTTTTTTCCATTCTGGATACCTGGAATCCACTTCGGACTTCTTTTCAGAACCCTTACTGCTTCTTCATCAGTACCACCACCCAATTTTCTATCTACTTTAATATCGGTTAAGCTACCATCTTTCTCTACAACGAAAGATAAATATACTTTACCCTGGATATTAGCTTCCTGAGCCATAGCAGGATATTTTACCGTATTCTTAAGGAAAGTATAAAACTTCTCTATACCACCTGGAAAAGAAGGCTGAGACTCAAGGCTAACAAAGTCATACACTTTAGTATCCTCAACAACAGCTGCCTGCTTAGGGCCATCTCCTACGGGACCTGTAACCACAAAGTCTGCCTCAGGATCACCTGCCATTGTTTTCTGACCAGGATCTGCTTTTTTCAAATCTTCGATCTGAACAGGCTCCTGTTCTTGAACCAACTCATCCGGCTTAACAATTGGAGGCGGGAATTTAACCTGATCCTGTTTTGGCGGCGGTGGCTCGATTGGAGGCGGTGGCGGTGTCTCCGGGTTTACTGGAGGTGGTGACTGCATCACAACTTCCACTTGTTTTTCTTCCTTTTCCTCAGGTATAGCACCTTTGAAAAGCTGAATAATTTTTGGGGACAGGAACAACAGTACGAATACTGTTGAAGCGATCAATAATGCCCTGGTTGTATTTGAAGCACTCTGCTGACGAAGCTCGTAAGCCCCGTAACTTTTGTTCTTACCTGCAAATACAACATCAAGCCAATCCCTCTTTAGTAAATCTATTTTAGAACCAAACATAGCTTAATATTTTATATTTAATTAATTATAATATTCCACCTGTTCTCATAAATGCTTTCTCACCATCAGTGATGTATTTGTCGTCAATTGCAGGAGCAGTTTTGATCCCGGCAATATTCAACTCATCCATAATGTCAACAAAGTTCTTATACTTTGAGGCTTCAGTTGGCTTAATGATAATAATAAGCTGTCTGCCTCTTGATTTCATCAGGTCATTCTTATTTTTTAAGATTGACTTTCTGATCTCTGAAAAACTTTCAATAGTAGGCTGGGCTTTTATCGCTTCACCCATATACCAGGCTATTTTATTATCCTTACCCAATAAGATGGTCATGGCTTCTGAAGCGCGAACTTCAGTTTTCACTTCCGGATCTTTATCATCGGGTTTTGCAATATCCATTGCAATTGGTTTCGACAGGGAAGTGGTTAGCATAAAGAAGGTAATCAACAAGAAGGCCAAATCCACCATGGCAGTTAAATCTACCTTGGTATTTGCTTTCTTACTTCTTACTTTGCCTTTCTTGCCACCGCCCCCGCTGGAGGTATCTAATTCTGCCATTGTCTTTTATTTAGCACTGCCTTCAGCAGATGTGATTAAACTAAATTTGTTAATAGTCTGCTTCTGCATAATATCAATGACCTTTTTAACCATTGGATATTCCTGATCAGCATCACCTTTGATACTGAAACGCATGATCGCAGCATGAAGCTCACCTACAGACTCACGTGATTTCAAAAGCCAGTTTGCCAATTCATTGTTTGTAGAGTCAGCAGGAATACCAACACTTTGTTTGGCAAATTTCTCTCTGTCCTCACTACCCATCATGATGAATTGTTTTAAGTTACCCATTGGAACTCCAAATGCGCCTAAAACTCCAAAACGTTCTCTTTCTTCAGGTGTGAATTTAATCTTGTAGGTTTCACCCATTTTATCAAGCGTCGCCATCTTGATATCCTTTCCTATGATCTCATAGAAAACTTTTTCCTTTCCGATAGATAAAATACCCATATCTGTATCGGGTACTTTGATCTTATAGGTCGAAGATGGAATTTTTACTTCCAAAGGATCTGGCTGACGTGAAGTTGCTGTTAATATAAAGAAAGTAAGCAGTAGGAAGGATACATCGCACATGGCGGTCATATCGATCGAAGTACTCTTTCTTTGAACCTTTGCTCTTGCCATAATTTTTAAAAATTAATAATCTTTTTACTAATGATGCTAATTCTTCCGGTTTTCCATAAAGCCGGGTAAAAAAAATTTATTATTTTTTATTTATGGGTACTAGCGTAAGTCTGGATGATGCTAAAACCTGCTTCATCAATTGCATAAGTCAGTTTATCAATTTTAGAAGTAAGGATGTTGTACATGATAATAGCAAAGGTAGAAGTACCGATACCAGTAGCAGTATTGATTAGGGCCTCAGAGATACCAGTTGCAAGTGCAGCCTGATCCGGAGCACCAGAGTTAGCCAAACCACCGAATGCCTTGATCATACCTGTTACTGTACCTAACAGACCTGTTAATGTACCTACAGATACCAAAGTAGCAATTACGGTTAAGTTTTGCTCAAGCATTGGCATTTCTAATGTTGTAGCTTCTTCGATATCCTTCTGGATAGCTAAACATTTTTGATCTGTATCCATGTTTGCTTCAACTTCCATTTCACGGTATTTTTTCAATCCCGATTTAATCACGTTAGCAACAGAACCTTGTTGTTTATCACATTCAGCTACAGCAGCTTCAATGTTGTTTGAATTTAAGAATCCCTGGATTTTTTTAACGAATGTATCAAGACCACTTTTACCTGTTGCTTTGCTGATTACGATAAAACGCTCAATAGAGAATACGATTACCATTAAGAACATACCCAATAGAACTGGTACAATGAAACCACCTTTATAAGCCATACCCATGTAAGCGCCTGGTTTTGGAAGTGTTTCGTGCAAATCCGGATCAGCGCCATCGATGAAATTACTTCTGTCGCCAAAGATAAATTTGAAAATAAGTATTCCAATAATGATACAGATTGGAATGGTAAGTGTTGCGAATAGGTTTGAAGCCGAAGAAGAGCTTTCTTTTTGAACTGTTACTGGTTTTGGTGCGTTTGCCATTTTTTTTTAGTTTTTTAGTTTTTAGTACTTTGTTTTTAAAAATTTTAGATTTATTATTCCGTAATACACACAACGTCTATCCCGAAGAATTGTTGCAGTAACAAATTTATAACTTTGATTTAAATTCCAAATTAAATAATCGTTATGTAGCGAATTCGTTTCGTTGTGTAATTTCCCCCGTTCGTATTACTGTATAATTAAAAAAGATTGTCTCGTTGCGAAGACAATCTTCCGCAATTAAAACTAAAAAAAAACTCAAATGCAAATTTTTGGGTAAAAAAAATACTTTAAACCGTATTTTCAACCACTTTCGGGAATGATGAGATCATTTCTTCATTTGCGAACTGTTCAAACTGTTTAAAATTATTTATAAATGCCAAAGAAAGCGCATTCGCTTTTGCATCATATTTCCTTTTATCAGACCAGGTATTTCTCGGATCTAAAATTTCTGATGGAACACCCGGACAACTTTGAGGCATAGCCAATCCAAATACCGGATCCTTTTTAAACTCAACTTTCTCCAGTTCTCCATTTAACGCAGCAGAGATCATGGCCCGGGTATAGGCTAATTTCATCCGTGTACCGGTTCCATAAGCCCCTCCGCTCCATCCTGTATTTACCAACCATACATTTACCTCCTGCTTTTGCATCTTTTCGCCCAAAAGTTCCGCATAACGGGTGGGGTGTAACGGTAAAAAAGCCTTACCAAAGCACGCAGAGAAGGTTAATTGTGGTTCAGTTACACCTGTTTCTGTTCCGGCAACTTTAGCCGTATAGCCAGATATAAAGTGGAACATGGCTTGTCCGGCATTTAATTTAGAGATTGGAGGTAAAACCCCGAATGCGTCTGCTGTTAAGAAAAATATATTCTTTGGCTCTGCTCCAATTGAGGGGATCATCGCATGATCAATGTATTCTATCGGATAAGCAACACGGGTATTCTCTGTCTTTTCGATATTACTAAAGTCTACTTTACGTGTTCCTGCATAGAAATTGATGTTTTCAAGCAAGGCACCAGACCGGATCGCCTTAAAGATCTGCGGCTCTTTCTCTGCAGTAAGGTCTACACATTTGGCATAGCAACCACCTTCAAAATTAAAAACACTCCCATTTCCCCAACCGTGTTCATCATCACCGATCAGATTACGATCCGGATCTGCAGAAAGTGTTGTCTTGCCAGTTCCCGATAAACCGAAGAAGATTGCAGAATCACCATCCTTACCCACATTTGCAGAACAATGCATAGATAAGGTATTTCGCTGTTGCGGCAAAATAAAGTTCAGCACAGAGAAGATCCCTTTCTTAATTTCGCCGGTATATCCGGACCCACCAATCAGGATCATCTTTTTAGAAAAATTAATGATTGTAAAATTAGGCTGCCGCGTTCCATCCGTTTCAGGATCTGCTAAAAAAGAAGGGGCAGCAATGATGGTCCATTCCGGAACATCCGGAATCTCACTTTCAGAAAGTCTTAAAAAGAGATGATTTGCGAACAGGCTTTGATAAGCAGTTTCTGTAATTACACGGATTGTAATTTTGTAAGCTTCGTCTGCGCATGCTGCAGCATCCCTTACGTAAAAATTCTTCTGGTTGATGTGTTTGGTAAGCCTGTGGAGCAAAGCATCAAACTTTTCAGGTTCAAACTTAAAGTTTACATCACCCCACCAAACGGTATCGCGTGTTACTTCATCACAAACAATAAACCGGTCTTTAGGAGAGCGGCCGGTAAATGTTCCGGTATCAATGGCGAGTGCGCCGCTATCGGCAAGAGTGCCTTCGTCATTGTTTAAGGCTTCATCAACCAATTGTGTAACATTAAGCTGATATAATGCCCGGTCTGAATCCAGGTTTAAATACCCCAGATCAGGCTTCAGCAATAGTGCTTTGCTCATAAAAATAATAAGTTAGTGAGGCAAAGTTAGGCAGATAAAAAGGTAAAAAGTATGCGTTTTGGCTAAAAAATTTACTTATTGTTTGATGTACACTAGGGCATAAAGCGGGTTAAAATGGCAACTAAATCGGTTTTGTTTACCCCAATTTAACCTCCTGATTTTTTTACTTTATATCCTTCTTTTTGGAGCAAAAGCATCACTTTATCCCTAAAATCTCCCTGAATAATTATTTCTCCATCTTTAGAATTCCCCCCTACCCCGCATTTTGTTTTCAGCATTTTTGCCAGCACTTCCAGTTCCTGATCAGAAGCCCGGAATCCAGTGATCAGCGTAACCGCCTTTCCGCCCCTGTTCTTTCTATCAAGCATTACTCTCAGATCCTGCTGGTTATTCGGTATTACAGTCCCGGTATTTTCATTTTCTTCATAAACAAATGAAGGATCTGTAGAGTACATGATCCCGCCAAGATCGCTAAGTGATTTATTTTTAGGTTTCATCGTTAAGGAGTAATAATGTTTAAGGATAACGGTAAAATAGCAATATCTATTTCTTTACCCATAAAAAAGGGTTCTCCATCAATGTGGATGGCATCATTTTGCGATCTTACTATTTTAATCGAACTGCCTTTTATAATCTCTACCAGGTCAGACTGGTCTGTAGTTGCATTTAACATTTGATAGGCAAGGACAGGTAATTTATACATTGGAAATTTTTTAATGATACAAACATCCAGCAAACCATCGGTGATGGATGCGGCGGGTGCAATGTGTGCATTATTTCCATATTGAGAAGAATTGGCAATACTAATCACAAAAGCATTCCGGGTGTATTCCTTTCCATCTATAATAAGATCATAATCCTGAGACCTGTAACTAAGCACTTCTTTCATCCCCAGTTTTAGATACCCGGCTAAACCTCTTGATTTATTACCGGCAAACACTGCGCTGATGTACGCATCAAACCCCATACCCGCCATATTAAAAAAGCGCTTTTCATTAAATGTTGCCGTATCTATTACTTTCACATCGAACTTATTGATCACTTTAATCGCTTCTGCAGTTTTAATTGGGATCTTTAAAAACCTGGCCAGGCCGTTTCCAGAACCAAACGGAATAATACCCAATATTTTATCGTATTGCATAACTTTAGCGGCCACTTCGTTAATGGTTCCATCGCCGCCAACGGCAACAATGACATCAAAGTTCTTATTCGCCGCCTCTTCAGCAATTTCAGACGCATGACCAATGTATTCAGTGAAGCTAAAGTTTGGGTTAAACTTTGAGCGGTCAATGTTCGCATCGATCAATGCGGGTATCTTTAATTTATCCTTCCCCCCAGAAATGGGATTGATAATGAATAAAATATTTGATTTTGACAAATGCTTCAGATTAATTACGCTGCAAAATAATTGATATTTTTTGACTATTTAAATATATATAGTAATTTAGCGCCATCAAAAGTGGACTGATTTGCGATGCTATCTAACAATAGCGGGATTGCAACCACGTAAAAAAAAGTGCTAACCTCTAATACACTTCATTTTACAGCCTGTTCTATCAGGGTCTGGTTCCATTTTTATAATATTGCTTATAAAAATTAATTATTTAGAATGTCATATTTATTTACGTCCGAATCAGTTTCTGAAGGTCACCCTGATAAAATAGCAGATCAAATCTCAGATGCACTTATTGATAATTTTTTAGCTTTTGATGCAGAATCAAAGGTTGCCTGCGAAACATTAGTTACTACGGGGCAGGTCATATTAGCTGGTGAAGTCAAATCACAAACTTATCTTGACGTACAACAAATTGCACGTGATGTAATCCGTAAAATAGGATACACCAAAAGCGAATATATGTTTGAGGCCAACTCTTGCGGAATACTTTCGGCAATACATGAGCAATCTCAGGATATTAATCAGGGTGTTGACCGGAGCAGTAAGGAAGAACAAGGTGCTGGAGACCAGGGAATGATGTTTGGTTACGCAACTAACGAGACTGAAGACTACATGCCTCTAGCCCTTGACCTTTCTCACAAGCTGCTTCAGGAACTTGCTGCACTAAGAAGAGAAAACGATGTCATCACCTATTTGCGTCCGGATGCAAAATCGCAGGTTACTTTAGAATATAATGACAACAATAAGCCTGTTCGTATTGATGCGATTGTGATCTCTACCCAGCATGATGATTTTGACGAAGAAGCTGTAATGCTGGCTAAGATCAAAAAAGATCTTGTTGAAATTCTTATTCCAAGAATCATCAGGAACAATCCGCAATACGCACATTTGTTTAATGACAAGATCGAATATCACATTAACCCAACCGGTAAATTTGTTATTGGTGGCCCGCATGGCGATACCGGTTTAACAGGCCGTAAGATTATTGTAGATACCTATGGTGGTAAAGGTGCTCACGGTGGTGGTGCTTTTTCTGGAAAGGATCCAAGTAAAGTAGATCGGAGTGCTGCATACGCTACACGTCACATCGCTAAAAACCTGGTTGCTGCTGGTGTTGCAGAAGAGATCCTGGTACAGGTTAGTTATGCAATAGGTGTTGCAAAACCAATGGGAATTTATATCAACACGTACGGAACCAGTAAAGTAAGCCAAACAGACGGAGAGATCGCTAAGATTGTTGAAGGTCTTTTTGATATGCGTCCTTACTTCATTGAACAACGCTTAAAATTAAGAAATCCAATATACAGCGAAACTGCAGCTTATGGCCATATGGGTCGTAAATCTGAAACGGTTACTAAAACTTTCAAAAGCCCTAACGGTGAGGAGAAAACGGTAACGGTTGAATTGTTTACCTGGGAGAAACTAGATTTCGTAGATCAGGTTAAAGCTGCTTTTTCTTTATAGGCTGAAGAATCCTTAAAAATGGCCGTATCTTAAATAGATACGGCCATTTTTTTTGTACCACATAGACGCCTACTAGAGAGCAAATAAATTTCGTGCTATAAATGGAGTATCTGCGCATGTTGTATGCCATTTTGCGGACAATCTCCGAAGATTCTCCAAAAAAAAGCCCCTTATATATAATTGCCTTATAGGAAACTTATCGGCAACCTGACTACATTTGGTTCTTTATTAAATAGGAATGCTCCAGATCCAATAGTCCTTTATCATCGATCATGTGGGACTTAACATCAGCTATTTTCATTTCATCCAGCACATCAACAAAGTTCTTATAATTTGACTGTTCTGTTGGCTTAATAATCACGATCATAAACTTTGCAGGATCATTTTTATATATCCCGGCAATCTGTTTTTTATTTTGGTTCAGGACGCTGCCAATCTGTTTAAAACTGGTTTGTTGTGGCACTGTTTTCTCCAGTTCACCTTTATACCATAAGATGTGATTGTCTTTCCCTAAGATCAATGTTACAGTACGTGAGGCTGGATACGGCTGATCAGGAATATCGATTACCGGCTTTGCTACATCCATTGCCTGGTACTTGGACAATGATGTAGTAAGCATAAAAAAGGTGATCAGCAAAAAGGCGAGATCAACCATTGCAGTTAAATCAACAGCAGGTACTGGTTTCCTGGTACGGGCTTGTCCTTTTGCGGCCTGGCCGCTTTGAGAAATGTTTAGAGTTGCCATAGTTTAAGTTTATAGTTTTAATCAGGATGTCTGGAAACCCTACAATTCCATAAATAATTAAAATATAAATGATCCGAAGCATAAACACCCTTAATTACAGTCAACAGCAAAGAAACTGCATCAAATTGTTTTACGCTGACAATTAATATAAAAAACCATTTTAACCTGTAATTGTTAATTGCTTATATAAATCCTATTATTATGGAACGTCCAGCAGATATGAATACACTTAGCCAGATTTTGGAAAAATTAAGGCTTAAAGGTTTAGATAATGAAATAAAGATGACTGACCATGGCAAAATGCAAGGTGTTGGTTTTAATAAAATATATAATCCAGATGACCTGACCATCATTAAAACCTATAGGTTTGAGGGTGACTCTGATCCGGGAGATAATTCTGTGCTTTATCTTTTAGAGGATAAGGATCATACCATAGGCTATATTCTGGATGCTTACGGCATGTATAGTTCACAGGAGAATGCCGGCTTTGATGAGTTTTTAAGAAAAATACCAACGGCAGACCGTGACCTTCAGGAACTTTTAAGTTAAACAGAAGAACGGCAGTAATTGTCTGTTCTAAACCATCATTCTTTAACCGGAATGATGGTTTTTTATTTTAAGCATTTATAAAATTTATACCACAGCAATTGGATGACCAGGATAATAGATCAAGGTTTAGGAAGTACATTGTGCTTTATTGCCCAATCGTCCCATAAGGCACGCATTTGCACCACCTTATCCGGATAAGTTCCTGAAAGATCTTTTAACTCAGAACGGTCTGTTTTCAGATCATATAGTTTCCAATTTTTATCCGTTCCGGCAACAACAAGTTTCCAGTTATTAAGTCTTACATATTTACTGCCTTCATGCTCATTAAACAAAGGGCGGTTTTCATCCAGATGCTTCCCATTAAAAACAGGAACAAAACTACGTCCTTCCAAGGGTGTAATTGTATTGCCATGGTATTCTTTTGGATATATAGCTCCCGAAACCTCTATAAATGTTGCCATAAAGTCCATAACATGCCCAACTTCATCTGTCCTTGATCCTTGCTTTTTTATTCCTTTAGGCCAGGAAACGATCATGGGGGTGTGTACACCGCCTTCTAAGGATTGATATTTCCACAAGCGAAAAGGTGTATTAACCACGTTGGCCCAATCTGGGCCTATAGAGAAAAAAGTAGTTTGTGGCCCCGGCATCACACTTTTATCGGTTGCATAAGAAATGATCCTGCCATCCCTGGTTTGTCCGGGTCTGTCAAAGCCAGGCCCATATTTATCACTTAGCTCTGCACTGGCGCCATTATCACTTAAAAAAACTATGATGGTATTATCTATCTCGCCTGTTTCTTCAAGGGCCGTTAAGATCTTACCAATTCCCTGATCCATCCTATCAATCATGGCCGCATGAACAGCCATCGCATGTGCATCCCATTCTTTGGTTGGGTTGTTTTCCCAGCTCTTTTGTCCGGGATACCTTGGAGATAGCTTTGTTGTTGCGGAATCGATCAGACCCAGACGGATCATTTTCTCATAACGGCTCTTACGAATTACATCCCATCCTGCTTTATACGTATCCTTATATTTTTCAATGTCTTCCGGTAAGGCCTGAATTGGCCAATGCGGTGCATTGTGTGCTACATAAAGAAAAAATGGCTGATCCGATTTACTAAATTCACGAACATAGCCTTCTGCCTTTTCATTGATCGCATCAGTATGGTAATATCCCTTAGGCACATTGGATACAGGCTTTGTACCTTCTACCAGGCTAAATGGATCATAAAAATCAACTACACCCCAAATGGTACCATAATATTTTTCAAATCCGCGGTTTGTAGGGTACTGATCTATCGGGGAGAACAGTGGATGTTCAGTCTGGTGATTAACCCACTTCAATTGATTTTCCTGATTGTTCTGGGTTATGGTGTTCGAAACGTGCCACTTTCCAGCCATCGCAGTATGGTACCCGGCCTGTTTTAATACTTCTGCAATAGTTACTGTATTTTTACCCAGGTATCCCCTGTATCCGGAGTCATTCTGGTGCGTGGTCATATCTCCGATGCCAGCATCATGATTATATAAACCGGTTAGCAGCGATGCCCGTGTTGGGCAGCATCTTGAAACATTATAAAACTGCTTAAACTGCATCCCTTTTTTTGCGATGCGGTCCAGGTTTGGTGTTTGAATTTCTCCCCCATAACATCCAAGATCTGAATAGCCAAGATCATCAGCCATGATCAGAACAATGTTTGGTCTTTTATCTGCTTTCGGTTTTTGCTGTACAGCAAAAGTCTCCAAAGAAGGGCCCAGAGTTAAAAAAGAAAGTGCGAGAACAGACTTTAAAAATATAGTGCACGCAGAAAACGCGGAGTGTGTAAAGCACGCAGAACGCTTAGAAAACAGGAATGAATTTCGCCTTATAAACAGTTTCATGATCTTATATATTTCGTTCAATATACAAGATTCTAATTTATTACGGCACACAGGATACATTATTCTTCAACACTATACTTTACAATCATAGCAGGCTGAAGCTCATAAACGCCCATTCCCGAAGTTTTAGTACCATATAAAAACGCCTTGAAACTCGACCTAATTAATTTCTGCCTGGCTATTACCGGTACATAAGAACGTTCTTCGGGCTTTGCAGGACTCTGACCATAAACTATATTGCTTTTTAATACCGGGAGCAAAACCACGTAAAGACCATCTTTGGTTATAGGCACACGATAATCAGCCAGATCAATGGTATACCAACTTGGTTTTGAGGCTTCAAAAACAAGTTTTTCATTCAATACATCCTGAAGTTCTGAAGTGGCAAATGCAGTAAAGTTTTTATAAGTCTTCTCCATCCTGAATATCCGCAAAGTAAAAGCACCTTTATAACCCGCTTCTTCTTCGGATAGATCTGTATGGAATTTAAAACGCCATTCTTTTTCTCTTTGTATTTAACAAAGACACTGCTTCCATTGATTAAAGTTCCACCAGACCCGCGACCCCGAAAAGGCTCATTTTTATCACCGATTGTTTTTAAGATATCCCGCTTAGCAGATATCACTACATCAGACAATTGAATAGATACTGGTCTAAGCTTGATGATATGATAGAGAGGTTTTTGTCAGATCAAGAATTATCAGCGTATCAGCAAACCTCAGGGAGGATAAATATAATTTTATATTTGCTGGCCTGGACTTAAAGGAAAATGAAAACTCAACTTTTTCATTGGTGCTGGAAGAAACCTTTTCATCTGTTGAAAGGTCTTGTACGGTACAATAGCTAACCAGAGCATCACCAGAAGTACTGATCACTTTTCCTTTAACTACATCTTATGAATAAGAAAATCCGGGCCTAAGAAATAGAAAACAAAATACCAGGAACAGCTTATACATGGCTGCGAATTTAATGCATAATCATAAAAATCCCTAACCCATACCATATAAATTATGTGTGGGCCAGGGCTGCTTGTTGCATACGATAAATAAATTTGTTTAAAATGCAAAACTCTTCCTGAATTTCACTTCCATTTCATGAAATATATAATTTCAAAATTTGTAAACTTTTTGTCATATCAAAAACATCAACATTTTAAAAATCAATTGATTACTAATTATTTTTGAAAACATTGCATTTTAAATTCTCTATTAAGTTTTCAAATAATTAGTTTTGAATCATTATAAATAATTGAATCCAATCCCCACCTACTATGAAAGTTGCAGACCCATCAAAAACCCAAAATACCTACACTTCTGACGAAGCCTATCAAAAGTCACTTGACTATTTCAATGGAGATGATCTGGCGGCACGTGTTTGGGTAAATAAATATGCACTGAAAGATTCTTATGGAACCATCTATGAGGGAACACCCGACGATATGCACCATAGAATTGCCGCTGAAATTGCGCGCATTGAGCAACGTTATCCAAATCCCTTATCTGAGAATGAGGTTTTTGACCTGATCAAAAATTTCAAATATATTATTCCACAAGGAAGTCCGATGACCGGAATTGGCAATCCCTATCAAATTGCATCGCTTTCTAATTGTTTTGTAATTGGGAACGATGGAGATTCTGATTCTTACGGCGGCATCATGAAAATTGACCAGGAACAGGTTCAGCTTATGAAAAGACGTGGTGGCGTTGGCCATGATCTATCACATATCCGTCCAAAAGGTTCCCCCGTTAAAAATTCTGCATTAACTTCAACAGGTATTGTTCCTTTTATGGAACGCTATTCTAATTCTACACGCGAAGTTGCGCAAGATGGAAGACGAGGAGCCTTAATGCTTTCTGTTGCCATCAAACATCCTGATTCAGAAGATTTCATAGATGCAAAGATGGAACAAGGAAAGGTAACCGGAGCAAATGTTTCTGTTCGGATAGACGATGAGTTCATGAAAGCAGTAGAATCCGGCAAATCTTACCAGCAGCAATATCCGGTGGATAGTAAGTCTCCGGTTTACGAAAAAGAAATTGACCCTACAGTGCTGTGGAAAAAGATCGTGTACAATGCCTGGCGCTCTGCTGAGCCAGGAATCCTATTCTGGGATACGATCATTCGTGAATCGGTACCGGATTGCTATGCAGACCTTGGCTACAAAACGGTTTCAACGAATCCTTGCGGAGAAATCCCGCTTTGTCCATATGACTCGTGCCGCTTACTCGCCATTAACCTATTTTCCTACGTAGAGAAAGCTTTTACAAAGGAAGCTTACTTTAACTGGGAACTTTTTAAAAAGCATATTCACGCTGCTCAACGTATAATGGATGACATCATTGACCTGGAACTGGAAAAGATAGATGCCATTCTTCAAAAAATTGCTGATGATACTGAAAATGAAGAATTAAAACGCACAGAGAAGAACCTTTGGATAAACATCCAAACCAAAGCAAACGAAGGTAGAAGGACTGGAATTGGCATTACAGCTGAAGGTGATATGCTTGCAGCAATGGGCTTGAGATACGGCAGTGATGAAGGATCAGAATTTGCAGTGGAAATTCATAAGACCATTGCTCTTGAAGCCTACAGGGCTTCTGTAACCGCAGCTAAAGAAAGAGGGGCTTTTACCATCTTTGATGCCGATAGAGAAAAAAATAACCCCTTCATCCTTCGATTAAAAGAAGCGGATGCCCAGCTATATTATGAAATGCTGGAGCATGGAAGACGGAACATTGCATTACTGACCATCGCGCCGACCGGCACGACCAGCTTAATGTCGCAAACCAGTTCGGGAATTGAACCGGTGTTTATGCCAGTTTACAAAAGAAGAAGAAAAGTAAACCCTAATGATAAGGATGCACGTGTAGATTTTATCGACGAAGTGGGTGACTCCTGGGAAGAATATGTTGTCTTTCACCATCGATTTAAACAATGGATGGAAGTGAATGGCCATGATCTAACCAAAAATTATGCTCAGGAAGAACTGGATAAACTGGTTGAACAGTCTCCATATTATAAATCTACCTCCAACGATGTAGATTATATTAAAAAAGTACAGATGCAGGGCAGCATCCAAAAATGGATAGACCACTCCATTAGCGTTACTATAAATATGCCTGCAGATGTAACCGAAGAGGTAGTTGGTGAACTATACTTAGAGGCATGGAGATCCGGATGTAAAGGTGTAACTGTATACCGCGATGGGTCCCGGTCTGGTGTATTGATCTCAAACACTGAAACCAAGGCAGAACCTGAACAGACTGAAAACCCTGCCCTTCCATTTCCAACAACAAGACCAACCGTTCTGGAGGCTGAAATTGTACGCTTCCAAAACAGCAAAGACAAGTGGATTGCCTTTATTGGGCTGGTTGAAGGGAAACCTTATGAGATATTTACCGGTTTTGCTGATGATGAAGATGGCATCCTGATCCCAAGATGGGTTAATGATGGTTTGATCATCAAGAACCGTGAAGCCGATGGCGGCTCAAGGTATGACTTTCAGTATAAAAATAAACGTGGTCATAAAACAACCATCGAGGGACTGTCCTATAAGTTCAATCCGGAATACTGGAATTATGCCAAATTAATTTCAAGTACACTCAGACATGGGATGCCAATTGAAAAGGTAGTTGACCTGATCAATAGCCTTCAGCTTGATGAAGCGATAAATACCTGGAAAAATGGGGTTGCCCGTGCCTTAAAAAGATATGTTCCGGATGGCACTGAAGCTAAAAAGCAGCAATGTCAGAATTGCAATTCAACAAACCTGCATTACCAGGAAGGTTGTTTGACCTGTAACGATTGTGGTTCCTCTAAATGCGGCTAAACCATATTGATCTTATACCTGATTGTTTACGCGATCCCGGAATTGATCCGGGATCGTCGTTTAAATGACCCATTTATTGAAAAAAGAATTAACGATTGCGATCAAAAGATCTTTTAAATCCTTCTCTGTATGTTCTTCCAATAGGAATTGTTTCCTGGTTTATTTTTAACTGGTGCATACCTGCCACATCAATGTGCAGGAGAGAGACAATAAATGACTTGTGTACCCTGCAGAACATCGAAGCAGGAAGAGATTGTTCTACTTCAGCTAGCGTGGTCATCGATATAATTTTACGCTGCTGCGTGACAAAGGTGATATAATTACCCGATGCCTCTATATAAAGGATATCGTTCAAATTAACCTGATATGTCTCCGGCCCGCTTTTTACCTGGTACAAGCGGTCTGGTAAGGACGGATCCCTTTGCTGGAAAACTGCATTTGCCTTATTCACTGCCTTTAGAAACCTTGGAAACTCAATGGGTTTCAGCAAATAATCTATAGCCTCAAATTCATAGCTCTGAACGGCATATTCTGCATAAGCGGTGGTAAAGATGACCAGCGGACGTTGCGGCAACGACTGCAAAAACTCAATCCCGGTAAGGTCAGGCATGCTAATATCCAAAAAGATCAGGTCTGCTTTTTCGTGCATCAGGAAATCTATGGCATCCAGTCCACTTCGAAAAGTGGTTAGTTTGCTAATTGCAGCTATACGCGCTGCATGAAGTCTAATGATCTGTAATGCCCTGGGCTCATCGTCAATTGCGATACACTTCATTTGTACTGGTTATTACCGTTAATACCACTTTAAATATATCCTTTTCTTCGCGAATCTCAAGCTTGTGCTTTCCAGGATATTGCAAATTCAGTAGTTTCCTTACATGATTTAACCCGAAACCTGCATACTTAACATCAGCACTGCCCATCCCGTGGTGAATCGAGTTTTCAATCTCAAAATGAATCTCATTATCTATTGAATGCATCCGGATATGAATGAAAGAATCTGCTTTAAGGCTAATGCCATGCTTAAATGCATTCTCTACAAAACCAATCAGAAGCATAGGTGCAATGGGTAAATTTAAATTGACATGCTGATCATCAAACCCGATACTGATCTTATCCTCTTTCGTAAAACGCAGCGATTGTAGTTTAATATAATCGTGAACATAAGCAATTTCTGTTTCCAGCGGGATATAAGCCACATTACTTTCATAGATGGTATACCTCATGAGGTGGGTGAGCTGCGCAATGCCGTCTGCCAGTTCGGTTGCATCCTTCTCTACAGCCATAGCATAGAAATTATTAAGTGTATTGAATAGAAAATGAGGATTTACCTGGTTCTTGAGCAATGCGAGTTCGGCAGTTATTTTTTCCAGTCTCTTTCCTCTATTCAAAACATAATGACGAATTAGCGCGTAAAGAATGGCTAAAAGAAATATATAACCAAACCAGATCCCGAGTGTCTCTAAATTCTCAGAATCAAAATAATTATCCAGCCCAAATGAGATTAGATCCCCACTGCTTTCAACAGCCATAAACACCGCATATTCAGCGATCAGGCAAAGTATAAGGTTTAGCAGCACCTTTAGGATCAGGGAAATCCATTTTTTACGGTTAAACGAAGGAAAAATTAAATATACGTTTATATAGAAAAAAAGCGCTTTAAAAGCAATCACAGTCAAGGGAAAAATAATGGATCCCGGATCTGCATGTTCTTTTTTCCAGGCCATGTATTGAATGGCATTCCAATCTCCTTTAAATTCAGATTTGTACAGATCTACCCAATAGCTTTCTACGCCATTATAAATTGCAGAAAGCAATAATCCCCATAAAATAATATGGATAAGGATTTCAAAATAGGCACTAAGTTTGTTTCTGCCAGTCCAACTCATTGCACTAAAGTAATCATTCTCCAAACGCAGTGAAAAAATGATTGACCAACACCCTGATTTTTTATGTAAACGACAAAAAAAGCCACTCTGAGGGGAGCGGCCTTTGAGGCGGGATTGTAAAAAGGGTATGTGGTTAAGCCACCTCTACTTCTCCAAAAACGTCAGAAAACTGCTGAAAGGTATCATTAGCAGAAAGAACGGCTATCGTTTCATCATCTTCTGTTTTAGCTTCATTATTCATTACGGCAACAAATTTGCCCCACATCATTCCGGTTGCTTCTCCATATCCGGAAAAGAAAGAAACACCGGTAGTAACACCATATTTCGCCAACATCTGAACAATGATCGGACCGCCCATAATAGAACCTTCCATTACATACATTGCACCTAGTGCCTGTAAAGTATTGGTAATTTCCGGTACGTTAACCGCAGGCAGTTCACTGACAGAAGCACCTAACTCTTCAATATCTTCTTTCAGATATTCAGAATTACGGCGTTCTGCATGATCCGGCAATAACTCATTCGTAATGTAGGGTGCTATGGCCTTTTCAACCGCATTGAAATAGGCATAGAAATGTTTAAGGAGGTCTGCATAATCAGCATTGCTCCGGATGGCCTTAAGTTTTAGCACTACCTTTTTTTCCAGGCCCTGGTGTGCTGCTTTAGTTGCTTCTTTGATGTTTGTACTTAGCATGTGTTTATAATTTTGTGTTACTGTTACTGGTTCATTTCCTGATCATTCAGCTGAGACGCTTATGGGACAACAACAATCTGTCCATAAATCAGCATTAGAATGCCGGCTGGTACTTACTGGGTTACTGTAATGGGAAAATTGGTAAAGGTTAAATTTGTAAAAGTTGCCGTATAATACTCACCAGGAGGATGATAGTACCGGATCCTGTTGTAGTTAGCCAAAGGCAGATCGGCAGGGATCTCTAAGGTAATACTATTCGGTGCTGCAGTTTTAAGCGTTACCGGTATATACGCAAGCGTAGTTGCATTGAACAGCTGAACTGAGGTTATTTTATCAAGGTTAACACCGCCAGTAATGGTTAGCTGTCCGCCTCTTTTTACGGTAACAGCTTCTTTAAATGAAGTTAGCGGTATAACCGGTTTTGTTTCCTGGATAACATCAAAATCATAAAAGAATTCAGTTGCTTTTCCACTGCTAACCACCTTTATCCTGTTATATGTACCTGCTGGTACTTCGGCGACACTGGAAACAACGATTGGCGTTACATTGCTTACTTTTGCTTCTGCCACCTCATTACTGGAATTGATATAGAACACTTTAACCTGGCCCGCAGCAGTATTGAAAAAATCACCGGCAATCTCTACAGCCTGTGTAGTAGTGGCGTAATTACGGCCATTTAATACGCGCGTACCGTATACCCTGGTAATTAACGGGTTTATTGGATTAATAACCGGCTTCAGGGTATAAGTTGATGTACTGCCATCTTCTGCCGTAACCGTATAGATACTTGTTTCATTAAAAGCAATAGCGGTGCCCGATGCAGGCTGCACAGTAGCCTTATCAGAAATGACAAATACCGGCGTAATTTGCTGAGGCATAGCTTGGTCCTGTGGCCAGTAAATCAAGATCTGATTATTTTCAACAACTCCTTTTAAAGGCGCTCCATTTGCATCCTCGATAGAAAAGCTTAGAATTTCATGGTAAGGCAAATCTGGGTAAACTTTCTTGCACCCATTCAAAGCAAATAAAAGGATTAGAAGCGTATAGGTATATTTTATGTTGGATCTCATGGTTATTTAGCAATAATGGTTAGTGGCCAGTTGGCGGTGATCTGTGGAAATCCGTCAAATAACAGATATGGATAATAGGTACCGGGGGTCATAGTATCCGGAACCCGGATGGTTGCATGTGTACGCGTGTAGCTAACAATAGGAAATTCTACCTTAACTCCATTAACAGGAACACTGAAGGTTTTAAAATTATGAAATACAGGTCCGGTCGTATGGATCACAAAGGTATCACCTTGTTTAGCGGTTATAGACTCATAATCAATCTGCGGCAGCACGTAATTTAGCGTAACCGGATACTTTAGATCTGTAGTGAGCGACTGCACCTTAACCCGAACCTTGTATCTACCGGGATCTAGTGTTTGCGGTACCCCGATATATCCCAGAGTATAGATCTTGCCCTCTGTTCCCATTTGCGGCACCACCGTTGCATTACCATAGCCGGTTACATGAGTCATTTCTGCTTCTTTCTCATTCGCATCAACCAGGAATACCCGTACCTTATTGGCATCATTGGTATTAAAATTACCTCTAATGTTTAGCATATAGAACCCGATTCCCCACGATGCCGTCGTGGTTTCCGTAGAAACCTCACTAACCACCAGTGGACCCATTTGCTGCATTTTAATGATCAGTTTGTACGTTGTTGTACTTTTATCAGCTCCTGTTACAGTATAGGTAGCCTTATCGTTCAGTACATCTACCGGCAATATTTCTTCGCTCAGTTTGGCACCTTCAGAAAGCCTGATCACCGGATCAATTACATCCAGCTGGTAGAAAAAAGGTATGTATACGGTTATCGTCTTATCTGTTTCGTCAATGGCACCACTGATCATTCCATCAGAAACCGGCACTTTAAATTCAAGGATCTTACTATTTGGCTGCTCAGGCAGGCTCATATTTTTTTTACAGGAAGCAAAGCTGATCAGGGCCAGCAATGCGCATATTAAAAAGTTTGGTTTCATGTATTGGATGGAGATTATTTAATTTCAAATTTTGTGCTTCCTTTTGGAACAATTACATATTCAAAGGTGAAAAACATATGCGGCGTGGTTCTAAACCATTGATCAGGTGTAAGCGCATTTTTATAGCAACTGATCATTTTTACTTTAGCATAGTTACCCTTAGCCGTACGTATTACAATGGTTCTTGCTGTAAGCTTTTTACCGTCGGTCATGGTCAGGGGTTCGCTTAATGCATAGGCCACGTGCTGTTTATCATAACGCTGATCAGACATCAGCCCTCCGCCAAAATCATAAAGATACCAGCCGGTACCCTCACCAAAGTCTCCATTAGCATCAGTACCAATAATGGTTCCTTTTAATTTAAAGCTTGCATCAGATGGAATATCGACCACCTCATTAAAAGGCTTCTCTATGATTGCAATGCCCCCGGTTCCCGGACCACCATAACCCAGGTTAGACGGGTCTACCCCACTATTTCCAGATAGAAAACTATTATATAAGCCATTAAAGCCAATATCCCACCTGGCCGTCTTTGCATAAGAAAGTGGTGTTTCTTTTTTGGTCTCCAGGCTGAAGTACGCTGCACCTTTAGGCACAGTTGGATTGGCATCGTCGGTTTCTACTGCAAAATTCTCTACCCGCTGCAGTTTGTAAAAAGGAACCGCACTGCCTTCAGGCTCCTCAGTCTCAGGAGTCGGATCATCAGATTTGGAACAGGACGTGAACAGCAATAAGGCCAGGGCAATAGTTGCTATTTGTGATGGGAGTTGTTTGAGGTTCATGTGATATAGTTGTTTATTAATTCGCTGTATTTAAGTTTTTACTGCCGTCTTGCTGTACAAAATACCTGAAGGTAAAGTACGGCGCAGGCCAGTTCAGATCAGTCACGGCCGGTGGATTGCCTTTATAGGCGTTTACCAGTTGCAGCTTGGCATACTTTCCGTCTGGCAGCCGGATAGCATAGGTACGATCAGGAATGGCCTGCATGATATGGGTATTCAGGCTGTAAAAGAACCACCCATTAGAGCTTACTGAAGATGCCCATCCAATTTTGTTTGCTTCACTGGCATTGAAATCTGCATCTGAAGGAGCCTGATTTACGGTGTTGTAAGCCTGTTCAAGCATCAGCACCATGCCTTCAGCTTCACCCTGATAACCCGGATTAAATGAATAATTTTTGTTGTTCACAAATACTTCACTATTGTAAGGGCCTGTAAATGCAAGATCCCAATCCTTAGTTTTAAGCCATTGTGCAGAGTCAGCAGCATTACGAATCCAGATTTGCTTCTGGTCTCTAAATCGGAACAGAAAAATATAGAACGGACGGTTTTCCTTACCCGGAGTGTTACCGCCCATAGATGCCTGGGTATCTCCTGCTAAATCCTTAATCACTGTGCTTTTTCCATCTTCAAGCGTTGAATACGGGTCTATTTCATCCTTTTTACAGGAAATCACAAGTATTGGAAACAGAAGTAAAAGCACAATCGCAGATTGCCTTTTTAACAACAGGTGTAATGATTTTATCTTCATAGGTATTAGTCTTTATAAAAACGGTAAGTAAGTCCAGCCAGTAAAATCCTGCCCGGCTGACCAGGCATGAGCGGATCAATATAATCTGCAAGATTATCAGCAGTAAGCCTGATGCTGAGGTGCTGGTTCATCAGCTTCTTCTCAACTGCCGCATTGATTAAGAAATAACCATCCACAAACGTATCGTAGCGGTCAATAAAATTGTTCCCATTGCGATCACCAAAAGGATATTTACCCCGATAGTTTACGCGGGCATTGATGCTGATATCCCATGGGCGATATACATAAAATGCCCTTAAATTGATCATGTGCCTGGATCGGTTTTCAATACCCCAGTAATCTGAAGGCTTTGGTGCGTAAGAGTTGCCGGTAGCAGGATCATGGATATTCTGACCATATGGCCAGTTTCCTTTACGGATGCTATCTTCCACACTCCGGTCTTTGGCAATCAGGTATTGATATCCGCCGCTGATCTCTAAATCCTTGAGCGGATTAATGACCACAGATGCATCTATCCCTTTATTCACTGCCTTTGGCAGATTCTGATAGGTATAAATTACCCGGTTATTCGTTCCTGTAGCAATTTGTATACTATTGATCTGATTTCTCAGATCATGATAAAAGACCCCGCCTTCTATCTTAACTGTTTGTCTGGGTTTCCACACAAAACCAGCATTTAAAGAGGTACTGCGTTCGGCCTGTAAATTTTGATCCAGTTGATTGAGCAGGTATTGCCTGATCTCACTGATTTGACCTTGCTGCTGAAGCTGATCCAGTGTTTCACGCAGCACGTCATTTCCAACAACAAGATAATTTGCTGTGGGGTTATAAAATACCAGGTACCTGGTTTTGAAATCAGGGGTTTTAAATCCCGTGCCTGCTCCTGCTTTTAGTGTCAGATTTGGACGTATGTGATATTGTAAACCGAAACTTGGATTGAGCTTGCCACCATAGTTATTGGTATGGTCATAACGCAGTCCCCCAACAGCCTCCAGTTTCTTGGTAATTCCCCAATCGCCCTGCAAATAACCAAATGCGTTACTTAATGTCCCGGCATCTGTAAGCGCGTCGTCATTCATGTTTTCCAAACTTCCGCCAAGACCAGAGGTGACTTTAATCCCATTAGAGAATGCATAAGCAAACTGTTGTTCAAAGCGATGCAGGGTTTGCGTAAATACCTCATTACTTACCTGAGAACCACTTCCCTGCCACGCAACGCTCATATCTGAAGAGTAGGTGGTTAAATAATACCGGCTCATGCTTCTTAAGCCTGATTCAAAATTATGATCAAATGTGGCGGATAGGTTCAAATCGGTTTCATCCTGCCTGTCCCCTGAAATATTCCCGAGACCAAAGTCCTTAGGCATGAAGGATTGACGGAGGGCATATCTGCCGCTTAAACCAACGGTACTCGTTTTGCTCAACCGGTACCGGCTGCGCCCTTGCAGCGCATAATTATCATAAGGAGGCGATGTTGTTCCAGATTGGATGTACTTTGGATTGGTATTGAAACCATCACTGCGGTAATAGTTTGCAGACAGGTTTACGGATCCGCGTTGTGCCGCGAAAGGGGTTTCTGCCTCAAGCGTAGCATCTGCTATATTCAGGCTCCCATAATTTATAGAAGCAAGTGCCTGCTGTTGTATGGCACCATGACGGGTAATGATGTTAATGGCACCACCTAGTGCTTCGCTACCAAATAAACAGGATGAAGCCCCCTTAATAATTTCAATACGTTCAATATTAGATACACTGATCCTTGACAAGTCAAAGTTTCCGCTATTACGGCCAGTCATCGGTTGCCCGTCAATCAGAACCATTACATATTCACTTCCAAATCCCTGGATCTGCACCCCTACAGCGCGGGCACCACCGCCTATATTATTTACAATAGCAATACCGGTTTGCTCTTTTAGTACCTCATCCAGTCTGCGGCTTCCCATAAGTTCAATGGTCCGGCGTGTAATGATGGTTACGGGCATCGCACTTCTCTTGCTTTTCAGCAAGTTATCAGCTGCTTCAAAACTTCCGGACACCTCTACCTCTTCGAGTTCGCTTTCGCCGGTTTCCAGAATGATGGCCAGAGCAGCCGCCTTACCCTCGTCAATAACAGCCTTTCCGGTAAAGGTTTTAAAGCCTACCATAGTTACCTTAACCTGGTACGAGCCTTTGTAAAGGTCTTTAAATAAGAACTTTCCCTGCTTATCAGTTTGCGTTAAATGCCGGTCTGGCTCCAGTAAAATGGTTGCCCCCGAAAGTGGCTTACCATTTTGGTCTGATATACTGCCGTGTAAGCTTCCTAATGACTGTGCAAAGGCATGCGTGCATATTAAAAACAGAAATAAAAGAAGCAGTTTACATCGTATCATTGCGGACTATTGGGTAGACGGCTTATTATTTTTAATCATTCTAAATAAACCCAGTGCAAATGTTTGAATACTTTTGATAATTTGGTGTATGCAATCCGCTTTATCACGTATGCAATCCGTTTTATTTTGTATGCAAAGTGGTCAGAAATGATCAGAACGCAAGGCTGGATACAACGGACAGGAGCGAAAAAACAACAAATAAGTAATTGATAAACAATAGATTAAACTAAAGACTCTTATTTAGAATAGAACAGAATTATATAATGCGGATTGCATATTTGATAATGGTCCTATTTGCGGAGCGTAAATTTTAATGCTTGTTTTGCAGCAGAATTTATAAAATGAACAAAATTTATTGCCTGTTGTTCCTGCTCCTGCTTACGGATTATCATGCAGGGGCTAACCTCAATATGCCTCTCCCTAAAGCTGACGCAGCACCCTTGCGGATCATTACCCTGGGTGCTGCAATCAGTGAAACAGTCTACGCCCTGGGCTATGGCAGCCGGATCGTAGCAACAGATGTAACCAGCTTATATCCACAACCTGTAAAGCAATTGCCAAAAGTTAGCCGCAACCGCATCTTGTCTGCAGAAGCACTATTATCATTCAGGCCAGATCTGGTATTGGCACCCGATGCAGACATCTCTAAAGAGATACGCTATCAGCTTAAAATGGCAGGCATAAAGCTCATTACATTTAAACAGCAGTTCAATACCAAAGGTGCCCTTGAGTTTATCCGGCAAGTATCCATGGCAGTTGGAAACCCTGCTAAAGGTGAAGAGTTGGTTAAACGAACTGAAAGCGCATTACTAGCAGCAATAAACCAGGTAAAAACCAATGCTAAGCGACCTAAAAAAGTGCTGTTCATCTATGCCAGGGGAGCTGGCACCATGACCGTTGCCGGTAAAGGCAGCAATATGGATGCAATCATCTCATTAAGCGGCGGTATCAATGCAGTTAAAGAATTTGCAGAGTTTAAACCGTACAGCACAGAAATGATGGTAAAAACCAATCCGGATGTAATCCTTCTTTTTGATTTTGGGCTCAACAGCCTTGGCGGAACAAAAGCTGTCCTCGAAATGCCCGGGGTATCTGGTACCAATGCAGGTAGAAACAAGAACATTGTGCAGGTAGACGGGCCATTAATGGTCAACTTCAGCACACGGCTCCCCGAAGCTATAAAAGTGCTGAACGAGAGAATATATCCCTAACTGCTGCTGAATGAAAAGAAAATTCATCTATATCTTTCTAATCCTTTCATTATTGGTATCCATTTGCTTTTCTCTGGCTATGGGAGCTATGGAGATTCCCATTAAAGAAGTCTTATTGATCCTTGGAACCAAACTGGGAATTTGCAGCCAGGTTTCTGAACCGCAGTATGAGACTGTACTGAACCTTGTTCGTTTACCACGCGTTGCACTGGGATTGTTAGTTGGTGCCGCATTGGGCATTTCAGGCGCTGCCATACAGGGTATTTTCCGTAATCCGCTTGCAGAACCCGGATTGATCGGTATTTCTGCCGGTGCCTCTTTAATGGCCGTGTTGGTAATTGTACTGGAGGTTACGGTCTTATCTACGCTTTCCAGTATAGTGGGGTACTATCTGGTTGCCATGGGTGCCTTTTTAGGTGCTGCAGTTTCAGCCGCCCTGGTTTACCATTTGTCAAAAAGCGAGGGGCGGCCAAATGTGGCCACGATGCTCCTTGCCGGCATAGCCATCAATGCACTATGCGGCGCACTTACCGGTCTGATTACCGCAAATGCGGATGAACAGCAGCTCCGTACCATTACCTTTTGGATGCTTGGCAGTTTAGCCGGGGCTACCTGGCAAACGCTCTTCTCCGTTCTGCCATTCATTTTAATTCCTTTGGCTCTTTTACCGGGACAGGGTAGAAAACTCAATGCGTTTGTGCTGGGCGAGAAGCAAGCCGATCAACTTGGAATGCGCACATCCAGGGTAAAGCTTAGGGTTGTAATCCTGTGTACAATGGCAGTAGGCGCTTCAGTAGCCGTATCTGGTATTATTGGCTTTGTTGGCCTTCTTGTACCGCATATGGTCAGATTACTCGGAGGGGTAGATAACCGGTATGTATTGCCTGCATCCGCATTAATGGGTGCTTTAGTGCTTTGCCTTTCAGACCTGCTGGCGCGGATGCTCACTGCGCCTATGGAACAGCCAATAGGTGTAATTACAGCATTAATAGGCAGCCCTGTATTTCTTTATATCCTCATAAAAGATAAAAATGCTAAAAGTTGAATCCCTGAGCTATAAAATTGGGAACCGTACAATTATAAACGGGGTAACCATTTCTTTAAGAAGAGGAGAGCTGCTGGCCATTACCGGTGCCAATGGTGCTGGAAAATCTACATTGATCAGTTTGTTAAATGGTGAAAAAACGGCCGCTTCAGGAAAGATCATGCTGGATGGAAAGTCAGTTCAGGATTATGAGCCGGAAGAATTGGCCAGAAAAAGGGCGACCTTAAGTCAGCATAATGCAGTAAATATGGCTTTTAGCGTAGAAGAAATCGTGATGATGGGGCGCTATCCTTATTTTACAGGAAAAGCCCGCGAAGCGGATCAAATTGCCGTAAGCGAGGCAATCAGTGTATGCGGATTAACTACTTTTGCAGAACGGTCTTATTTGAAACTCTCTGGTGGTGAACAACAGCGCGTTCAACTGGCCCGCATCCTTGCTCAGCTATGGGACCAGCCAGGCGGCTTGCTTTTACTGGATGAGCCAATAGCTGGTTTAGACCTCCTGTACCAGCAGCAAACATTAGCCATAGCCAAAGCACTTACCCGTAAAGGCTTTATGGTTATAGCTGTTTTACATGAGTTAAACCTCGCCGCACAGTATGCAGACCGGATTCTCATGTTAAAGGACGGACGCAGATGGAAAGATGGCAGTCCGGCAGAAGTACTTACCGCATTAGACATCTATAGCGTATTCGGGCTGGAAACAGAAGTAGTGATGAGTACAAAAACATTAACACCTTATATCATCGCTAAAGAAATAAGATTAGCCGCAGACGAGTTTAATTCGATGATCGTAAAAGAAATACCTGTTAAATCACAAGTTATTTAGAAAGATTATAAATAATATAGATATATTTGAGAAACTTAATCTGAATTATTCTTAACCCACAGAAATGATTGTAAAAAGCAAGATAGAAGGATTAAATGAATGGCTCTTTATTGAGGACATTCCCGATGCTTTTGCGCCAGGCAATACAATCAGTGAAAAGAAAGTAACCATTGAGCGCGCTCCCATTAAAATGGTGAATTACCAGTTGAGCAGCGGCGGACTCTTCCTGATGTATTCTGAAATGAAGTTTACGGAGCCCATCCGCATTTATACCGCGGTAGAAGGTGAAACCATCACCAGTCAATTCATTTTTTATTATCCGGCATCAGCCAGAAAAATGAATCCACATGGTGGCAGCAGGCACAATATCCGTTTTATCCCTTCCTCAAGTGCTACTTATGAGCTAAAGGCCGGTGTGGATTATACCTATTTTATGATGGTGATATCCAAAGAATACTATTATAAATTAATTGACCGTCATTCTTCATTGCACGAAGAATTTGTGCAGGAGATAGAGAAGGGACTATCCGCATCTTATGCAGCTCAGGATATGTTGGTAACAGCAGAAATGCAGCGGATTATCTTTGAACTGCGCGAAGATAAAAAGACCGGTGAGTTGAAACGGCTGCATACTGAGGCCAAAGTACTCGAACTTTTAATTTACCAGATCGAACAGTTAAATAATGAGCAGCCAGAAGGGGGCAAACTGCTGAGAGAGGCCGATATTGAAAAGCTGGAACATGCCCGCGCTATATTGGAAATGCGCTTTGCAGATCCACCTACCCAGCGTGAACTGGCCATGGAAGTGATGCTCAACGAATCTAAGCTTAGAAGGGGCTTTAAAGAATATTTTGCGACTACGATCTACGATTATATTACCCGCCTGAGGATGGAACTGGCAAAGACCTTACTCCTTGAAGAACGCAAGACCATTTATGAAGTAGCCTTAATTACGGGGTTTAGGCACCAGGCTAATTTTAGTATTGCTTTCAAGAAATATTTTGGAATCTCTCCCAGTGATGTTGGCTAATTATTTAATGGCACCGGTCGCTTTCAACCGAAACGATTTCTATGGTCAAGCCAATTGATTCTTAATTTTGTGGTTTAGAAATCTTTTTTAAAACCAATGTGCCAAGCACGCCGGCAGTAACAGAGGCTACCAGAATCCCATATTTAGCCTGATCAATGAACACCGGATTTTTAAAAGCCAGGCCGCTGATGAACAGCGACATTGTAAATCCAATACCTGCCAGTAAAGCCACTCCTGCTACATGTTTCCAGTTTGCCTGTTCTGGAAGACTCGCCAGGTTAAGCTTTACCATTATCCAACAGAAAGAAAGTATTCCAAAGAATTTCCCAAATATCAGTCCTGCCGCAACCCCGATTGATACGGGATTGATAACAGAGGAGAAAAAATCTGCACCAATCACGATACCTGCGTTTGCTAAAGCGAAAAGTGGCATTATTCCAAAAGCGACCCAAGGATGAAGGGCATGTTCGATGGTCTGCAATGGCGTTTCTGCGGCCATGCTAAGACTTTTAACTTTCTGGATGGTTTTGTTCTGTTCGGGAGTGATCAGACTTCCACGTTCTGGTATATCAGTTTCAAAATCGTAGGACAATTTCCTTAGATTGTCCGAATAGATCTGCTCATTGATCTTAGTAACAGCGGGTATGGTGAAAGCTACCAACACCCCCGCAATGGTTGCATGGACGCCTGAAAGCAGGAATCCTATCCATACGCCAATACCGACAATAAGATAGAAGAGACTGCTTCGGATGCCTATTACATTCCCGATGATCAATATGGCCAGAAACCCTCCACCAAAAGCAAGTGCTGTAAAATCAATTTTAGCAGTATAGAAAAAAGCAATTACAAAAACCGCTCCGAGATCATCAGCTACCGCGAGGGCCGATAAGAACACCTTTACCGAAACTGGTATGTGCTTACTTGCCATAGACAACAATGCGAGTGCGAAAGCAATATCTGTCGCCATTGGAATTCCCCAACCGTGATCGGCCTCGGTTCCCTTATTTATGAAGAAATAAATTAAGGCTGGCACAAGCATGCCCCCCAAGGCAGCAGTCATTGGCAAAGAAGCTTTTTTCAAACTTGAAAGTTCGCCTTCCATAAATTCACGTTTGAGCTCCAGCCCGATGACAAAGAAAAAAATTGCCATAAGCCCATCATTAATCCAAATGTGCAGTGGATGGTTCAATAAGTAGGTATCAAATCCTACAGAAAAATTGATCTCCCAGATATGATGATAGCTCCCATAAGAAAAATTCGCCCAGATGATTGCTGCGATAACTGCAACCAATAAGACAATTCCGCTGGTATATTCCAAATGGATAAACCTGCTCACAGGAGCCATTATCTTCTCTATAGTTGTTTTTTGCATATCTATTGTGCCGGTGGCTAAAATTAATGTTTTAACCCCGAACGGCCTAATCTATTACCGATGAGCAACCCTACAACAATGCCATTGCGGCCATGTGGGATAGATAAGCTAAATAAGAATCATGGCTAAAACAACTTGGGCTGCTTATATTTTATTATTTTCCAGCTTTGGTTTTTATTTAGAACTATTCTTATTAAATTCGCAAACTACCTCTGATATAGAGAACTCGAAATAAAACAAAGCTATTAACTGTGTTTAAAATGAAAAAACTACTTACCGCAATTTTCGCCTTATCTTCCCTGATTGCAAGTGCGCAGCAAAATACACTTTTGGATGCGTCCTTTTGGCAAGGGAAACCTGACATGAGCCAGATCAAAACCGAAGTTGAAAAAGGAAACAATCCGTCACAGTTCAATAGCTCGAGCTTCGATCCTGTTGTTCTGGCCATCAATGCAGGGGCATCAACAGAAGCGGTTAAGTACCTGTTATCGCAACCAGGAAATGACATTGCCAAACTTACCCACGACAGCCGCATCTATTTGCATTGGGCTGCTTCAAAAGGCAATGTAGAACTTGTAGAATACTTATTGAGCAAAGGCTCAAAAACCAATGCTGTAGACAGTCATGGATCAACTCCCCTTCTTTTCGCTGCAAGCGGCGGTCAGCAGAATACGAAGATCTATGATCTTTTCATCGCCCATGGTGCGGACCTGAAAAAAGACCTTAGTCAGGATGGAGCAAATGTATTACTACTTGCCATTCCGAATGACAAAGACTTTGTCCTAACCAATTATTTCATTTCAAAAGGGCTAGACATCAACAGCAGCGATGCCTCAGGTAACAATTCATTTAGTTACGCAGCAAGATCCGGGAATATTGAACTGTTAAAAACGCTTTTGCAAAAAGGTGTTAAAGCCAATCCAAATGCGATGCTGATGGCTGCTCAGGGTTCACGCCGCGGAGCCAATACCATCGAAGTCTATCAATACCTGGAAAGCCTGAATATAAAACCGAACTCCATTGGTAAAAATGGCGAAAATGCCTTACATGCAATTGTACGTAAGCCAAAGCAAGAAGACATCATTCAATATTTCCTTTCAAAAGGAGCAGATGTAAATCAGGTTGATGAAGAAGGCAACACCGTAATCATGAACGCTGCAGCTGCCAACCGTGATACTGCGGTAATTGGCATGCTGATTAGCCGGGTAAAAAATATCAATCAGGCCAATCAAAAAGGTGAAACTGCATTGACTATGGCTGTGCGCAGCAGCTCTCCAGAGGTAGTAAGCTACCTGATCAGCAAAGGTGCCTCTGCTAAGGCTTTAGATAAAAAAGGCAATAACCTGGCCTATTATGTGGTAGACTCCTATCGGCCGCAAAGCGCACAAGGTGCTAATCCACAAGCTGCACGCCCGGCACCAAATGGTCCAAAACCAGAAGATCTTGATACAAAAATTAAAATCCTTCAGAATGCAGGACTGAATGTTACTGCTGCTCAGGCAGACGGAAATACGCTATATCATATTGCAGTAGCAAAAAATGATGTATCGCTTATAAAACGTCTGCAGCCTTTGAATATTGATATCAATGCTAAAAATAAAGATGGCCTTACTGCGTTACATAAAGCAGCGTTGGTATCTAAAGACGATGTGTTGCTGAAATATCTTTTATCTATCGGAGCTAAGAAAGACGCAGTAACTAACTTCAAAGAAACCGCGTTTGACCTGGCCAGTGAGAATGAATCGCTAACTAAAAATAATGTATCCGTTAACTTCCTTAAATAATGATGTCGAATCTATATAAAACAGCGTTTCTTTTACTGGTACTTACATTTGCTAAACCTGCTGCATCGATTGCTCAAAGCACCAACAAGTACAAATGCATGATCCAGATGACAAACTATATGGGCGAAGGCGCATACATTGTAATTTCACTGGTCAATAACAGGGGTGCCTATGAAAAAACCCTTTACGTACTGGGAGCTAACAAAAAATGGTATAATACAGTAAAGGAGTGGTACAAATACCACACCCAAAAATCGGAGAAGATCAGCGCCGTTACCGGTGCATCTGCAGCGGGTGGAGACCGTAGTGTTAATGTGATTGAAATTGATAAATCAAAGATCAATGCAGGCTACAAATTACGCTTTGAAAGTGCCGTAGAGGATAAAGAGTATCATATGAAAGACCTGGAGATTCCTTTAACGACAGAAACCCTTTCAGCAAAGAACGATGGAACCGGATATATCCGCTACGTTCGTTTCAGCGCAAACTAAAGTCATCCATACATATGACCATTTCCATATGGAGATATAGCCACTTAGCTTTGGCTATATCTTCTTTTCTTTTACTCACGCTGGCATCAATAACCGGCATCATACTGGCTTTCGAACCTGTATCTGAAAAAATTCAACCGTATCGCGTAAATAACTTCGACGGGATTACGCTTGCTCAGGCACTTCCCGTGCTTAGAAAAACATATCCGGACATTAGCGAACTTAAGGTAAATGCCAGTCAGTTTGTACAGATCAATGGCAGCGATGCCAATGGAGAAAAACTGCTGGCCTATGTTGATCCGCTTACCGGAAAAATTTTAGGAAGTCCAAAAGAACAGAACGAATTCTTCAAGTGGATAACCGCACTGCACCGCTCCTTGTTTTTACATGAGACAGGCCGTTTTTTCATCGGCCTAACCGCGTTCTTACTCCTGCTGATCACCGTTTCCGGAACGATGCTGATCATTCAGCGCCAGCGCGGACTGAAGCGTTTTTTTACACGGATAGCCAGAGACAACTTTGCCCAGTATTACCATGTGGTACTTGGACGCTGGTCTCTGGTCCCAATTGTGATCATTGCATTGACTGGAACTTACCTGTCACTGGTTAGGTTTGAGTTGATTGGCACCCCAAAAGAGTCCGCTAAGGTCGATTTTGATGCCATTCGTTCTGAGCCGGCTAAGAATCCGGCCGACATGGATATCTTTAAGAACACCAAATTTTCTGACGTAGAATCCATTGAATTTCCCTTTTCAGAGGATGCAGAAGATTATTACACCTTTAAACTCAAGACCAGGGAAATCGCTGTCAATCAAATTACCGGCGACATTCTCAGTGAAGTAAAATATCCTACCCAGGTATTGCTCACCAACCTGAGTTTGAATTTGCACACCGGTCGGGCCAGTGCCTTATGGGCCATCATACTGGCGGTCGCTTCGGCAAACATTTTATTCTTCATCTATTCCGGTTTTGCCATTACCTGGAAGCGCTTGTCTAACCGCACAAAAAATAAATACAGCGCTGATGAAAGTAAATACATCATCCTGGTTGGATCAGAGAACGGAAGCACCTTTGGCTTTGCGCAAGCCATTCACCAGCAGCTGATCAAAGCAGGCGAAAAATCATTCCTATCCCAACTGAACAATTATACTGTTTTTCCGAAAGCGGAAAACCTGATTGTACTAACTGCCACTTACGGACTAGGCGATGCCCCTACAAATGCGGGCAAATTTGCTGCACTGCTTGAAAAGCATCAGCAGCCCCAGCCTGTTCATTACTCGGTCCTGGGTTTCGGATCACACGCCTATCCAGATTTCTGTAAGTTTGCTTACGAAGTCAACAATTTGCTTTCCAGGCAAACCTGGGCTGTACCGTTAACCGATGTCCACACGGTAAACGATAAGTCACCAGACGATTTCAGCTTATGGGCCGAAGCCTGGTCACAACAGATTCAAATCCCGCTTACGATATTGCCAGAACTTCAAAGTGCCGCATCAAAGCGTTTAGAAACACTTACCGTTAATACAGCTGCAACCGAATCACTTAAAAACGGCACGTTTGCCATAAGTTTCCAGACCAGAAAAAGACTGCGTGTTAAATCAGGGGATTTGCTGGCTATATATCCTGAGAACGATTATCGTGAGCGGCTTTATTCTATTGGAATTGTAGATAAAGAGATTCGGCTAAGCGTCAGGCTGCATCCAGGAGGATTGGGATCATCCTATTTACACCGTTTAACTACCGGAGAAAAGATCCGTGCAAAGGTTATTAAAAATGAACATTTCCATTTTCCCGAAAAAGCACCTGAGGTTGTAATGATCTCAAATGGTACAGGTATTGCGCCATTCCTGGGTATGGTTGGCGAGAACAAGGACAAGGTACCATGTCACCTGTACTGCGGTTTCCGGGAACAATCTTCTTATGAAATGTATCAAAGCTTGCTGGAAACAAACCAGGCGGCCGGAAAACTTGTAAACATCAATACGGCCTTTTCGAGAGCAGGGGAAAAGCAGTACGTCAGCGATCTGATTGCAAAAGATGCAGATCTGATTGGCAATATCCTCAATAAAGGTGGGGTGCTGATGATCTGTGGTTCCCTTTCCATGCAGAAAGATGTAATTGAACTGCTGGAAACCATCTGTCAGTCAAAAACAGGCAACAGTATAAGCTTTTATCAATCACACAATCAAATACGCACAGACTGCTATTAAGAATTAATCGCTATAATTTATGCTTTTTGAAATTTAGTTGAGGAGAAGATGTAATTTGCCCTTGATCTGTAATCAGTATGTAGCTATAGGCAGGAAAATTTTTGATGAAATTAACAGCAGCATCCTTTCCTAAAACCATCATTGAGGTGCTGAAACCATTGGCAGTTTCCGCACTTGGCCCAAAAACCGTTACACTGCACAGTCCGGTTGCAGGGTAACCGGTTGCAGGATTGATAATGTGCGAATAGCGCTTTCCGTTAAAGATGACAAATTTCTCATAACTGCCGGAAGTAACCACAGCACCTTCTTTCAGCGGAACTACAGCAATCAGCACATCTTCACGCATTGGATTTGTAATCCCAATTGCCCAGTCGCTCCCGTCAGGTTGCTTTCCCCAGGTACTCATATCGCCTGAACCATTAACGATCCCGGATTTAATCCCTCTGGCCAGCATCATCTCCCGGCATTTATCAGCAGCATAACCTTCTCCCAATGCGCCAAACCCGATTTTCATTCCGTTCAGCTTTAAAAATATAGTAGAGTTTATGCTGTCAAGGATGATATTTTTATAACCAACCTTCTCTACCGATTTTTTAATGAGTTGAGGAGACGGCATTACGGTCATAGAGCCATCAAATTTCCAAATCCGATCCATAGCAGCAAAACTGATATCAAATGCGCCATTGGTCATCTTACAGAGCTTCAGTGCCCGCTGAGTAAGTTCAAATACCTCTCTATCTACCTTAACCGGCCTAATACCGGCATTGCTGTTTACTTGTGACACCTGCGATTCCGGTTTCCAGTCTGAGATCAGGTTTTCTATCCGGGTTACTTCAGCAATAACCGTGTCGATGTTTCTCAATGCAGAAGCAGTATCTTTATCTACCAGGGTGATATCCCATCGGCTGCCCATCAGCGTTACCGCCTTTTTTTTTAATACTTGTGAATAGCCGTTTAAGCCTGTCAGAATAAGAAATGTAAATAGCGCTTGTTTCATATTCTATTGGCCACTGTGATAAACCGGCGGAGTGCTTTTGATGATTACTAAATTCTTATTTAATGCCGGAAACATCTTTTTCAATCTTTCAGGCTCTATATTTCCTGCCGATACAAACGTCCATGTTTTACCTTCATCCTGGCTCACAGCAAGCATACTGGTTGTAAATGATAAATATCCGTCTTTGTATTTCATCTCCATGTATTGCGGCACAACGCTATGTAATTCTTTTCCAGAACGGTAAACTTCACCTGGCTCTCCATTAGACGCTGATTTGAAACCCTGACCATCCTTTTCAAGATCTTCCATTGTTTTTTTAAGCAACGCAATCATCGCTTGCTTTCCGCCGCCCATTTTAACTGCCGGGGGATACATACAATTAATAGCCGTAGTATAATCTCCCTCAATCGTGGCTTTTGCGACAACATCTGCTGCCTTTTTTATTTTGGCAGTATATTGTGATTGAGCAGTCAGACCAACTGAAAGAATAAATAAGGTAACTAAGAGATTTTTCACCATGCAGCTAATTTAATTAATTATTTTTTAAATAGCTTCACCAACTGCTTTGAGATAATAGCGTTCCCTTTGTTTGAAGGATGTAAACCATCATAAGTCATGGCCATTGCATCCGGAGGGTAGGGATACTCATCTTTTGTAGGATTAAACGGAATTGATGCTGATTCTGGGAATTTATAATTTTTGTATTCACCAGTTACGGGGTTTTTCAGCCTTTTATATTTTACCAGTTTATCAAGCCTCAACTCCTTGTTATGATAAAGATCAATCGATTCAAATTTCTCCTGTTTACTAATGGCAGCAATGGCATTTGCAAAGCCTTCCAGGCTTTGCCCGTTCTTCTCCTTGTAAGAGCCGAAAGCATTATTTTGCGCATTGGCGATATAAACAAAATCATTACGCTGCATTGGTGTAATCAGTATAATTCTTGCTTCATGATTAAGGCTTCGTATTTTATTAATGATTTTCCGGTAAGACCCGCAGGTTGTACCAGTACCTGTATCATTTAAATAATCATCCAGGGTTCCAATAGGAATACCAGACCACCAATCGTTTGTGCCAATAAAAACGGTATAAATATCCGCTTTGACGATTCCAAGCTTTTCAATTTCTTTGGCAATTCCGGAAGTTGTCCATCCATTATGACCTTGATTGATATAATGCAGATCAGCAACCGCTTCCTGTACCATTGTTAAGTAGCCTTTGCTTGTCCTATTGCCAGTCTCATCAGGATGGTCATTAAGATAAGTTATAGAGTCGCCTATTGCTACCCAGGTAATTTCTTTTGCCTTACTGAAGGAGAGCATAAGAAAAACAACAGGAATATACAAGATTAGTCTTTTCAATGATTTTCTTCTCATAACAATAGTATTTGATTTTAAATGTACGATCATATTCGCAATTACATCCTCAACTGGCATGAAAATTAAAACTACCGATCTTAAATTCTGTCCAGTTGTCTATAGTCTTCAATGAAAAACTGCAATGGTGGTTTAACAGGATTTCCCTGCTCAAAGTGAGTCCTATACCCTGTCCATTCTTTTTACTGCTAAAAAAAGGTGTAAAAAGTTGTTGACTGACCTCAGCCGGAATCCCTTTTCCATTATCCGATATGCATAACATAGCAGGATTCCGGCTACTCTCCAATTTAATTGTTCCATTGAATTCTACCGATTCCAGTGCATTTTTCACAACATTGATCAATACCTGCTCTATCTGTGCAGAGTCGATCGTTGCCAGCAATTCACCTGAGCAAAGCTCAAGAACCCAGTTCACCTGTTTCTTTCTTCCCTCCGCCTCCATGAGTATGTGCACTGTTTTGAGAAGCTGGTTTAGATCATGGCTTTCCAACAGCGGTTCCGGGATCTTTACCACCTGTGCAAAATTAGATATCACATTGCTCAATGCTTTATTTCTGTTGATCGCAACATTTAAGGCATCCTCATAATCCTCACGGTTTGCCTGATGCAATTGATCTTTGAAGTTAATCACAGTAGACAAAATAGAGTTGATGGCACCGATGGAATTGTTAGTTTCGTGCGACATGATGCGAATCACCTTCTCATAAGCAGTTTTTTCCTTTTTATAGATCTCATCATTCAGCTGCTCAATCAGAATGAAGTAGTGAGAATACCCTAAATCTACGAAATGGGCTTTCTGACATTTATAGATCGATGCCCCATTGATGGTTATGATCGAAGCTTCACCATTTCCAATTTTGGCAATTTCAAGGGGAAGTTGACCCGGAATATCTGATAATGTCATTCCCTTAGCATTCGTACTACCGAGCTGCAGCATTTGCACAGCAGCATTATTGATGGCACTGATAAGGTCATTCTCTTCCAGCAAGATGATACCAGAAGGAGAAGCTCCGATCAGCTTGTCCAGAACATGGTTTTTTTCGCTCTGTTTAATGCGTTCTTCCCGAAGCTGATCAATCATCTGGTTATAAACATGAATAAGATCATCCATTTCAGAATGATTCGTTTTTACAAGCCTGGTATTAAAGTCTTTGTCTTTAATGGCTTCTATACCGGAAGAGATCAATTTTGAAGGCTGCCGGATTCCGTTGTAAAGCCAAAAAGAGCAGATCACAGACAGTAGAATTAAAACCTCCCCGGCAACAAAGAGAAATAGCTTTTTTTCTGGCAGGTTTAAGAGCAGAAATATAAAAACCAGGTGCATGAGCACCGCAAAAAGGAGAAATTTATTTCTGAGCTTCATACGGGATGTTGTATTTTTCCAGCTTGCGATATAATGTACCCCTGCTCAATCCGAGCGACCGCGCAACTTTACTGATGTTTTGCTGATGATGATCCATCGCCTTGATGATCATCGAAAGCTCTACCTCATCAATCGTCATACTGCCTACCGCTGGTAAATCCTTGTAATCAGCCTGCTTGCCAACAGACTCAATCTGGTATTCAAAGTCTTTAATCTCCAGTGTATCTTTCTCTGATACCAGCACTGTTCGCTCTACAATGTTTTTTAACTCCCTGATATTTCCTGAAAGGTAAAGATCCTTAAGCCAGGAAAGTGCGGCTGAACTGATCTTCAGGCCCGAACGGTTATACAATACCTTGAGGTTGTTTAAAAAGTAGTTGGCCAGCAAAGGAATATCAGCCGCACGTTGCCTGAGCGGGGGCAGGTTAATCAGAATCAGATTGATGCGGTAATACAGATCTTCCCTGAATTTCTTCTCAGCAACCATTTCCTTTAAATTTCTGTTTGTCGCACAGATCACACGTACGTCCACCGTCCGCGTCCGGCTGTCGCCCAATACTTCATAGGTTCTATCCTGTAAAACGCGAAGCAGTTTTACCTGGCTGTTCAAATCCAGGTCGCCAATCTCGTCCAGAAAAATGGTGCCTTTATGCGCCATTTCAAACCTGCCAGTTCTGTCGTTCCTGGCATCGGTAAAAGCACCCCGCTTGTGTCCGAACATCTCACTTTCAAACAATGAAGAAGAGATGCCACCCAGGTTTACTTTGATAAAAGGCTTATTCTTCCTGGAACTATTTTGATGTATGGCTTCAGCGATCAGTTCTTTCCCTGTGCCGCTTTCCCCTATAATCAGCACAGAAGCTTCGGTACCGCTAATCCTGCCGATGGTCTTTAAAACAGCCTGTAACTCCAGGTCATCCCCAATTATATTTTCAAACCCGTATTTTTCGTTGAGCTGCATTCTGCTGACGGATCCGGCAGATACGTCCTGAGCAGAAAGTTTAACGGCGGTCCTCAGAGACTCCAGCAGGTTCTGGTTCTCCCACGGCTTGTTGATAAAATCAGCTGCACCTATTTTCATACCTTCAACAGCGATAGGGATGGAGGCCCATCCCGTCATTAAGATAACGGGCAGTTCTGGTTTTAGCTGCTTTATATTCCGCAGAGCAGCCAACCCTTCAACTCCGGATGTCTCCATGGAAAAGTTCATATCCAGCAATACCGCCTGCAGCTCATTTTCCCGAATAATGGCATAACCTTCTTCAGGATCTGATGCGGTTAAAGCAGACCATCCCTCATGTTTCAGGAAAATCCTTAATGAAGTACGTACGGCGATATCATCATCTATAATCAGGATCATTTCTTCTAAATAATAGGCTAAATTAACATAATTTACTCATCATGTAACGCATCTGCAGGATGTATTTTAGCAGCCAGATATGCTGGATAAAGTGCACAAAGTGTAACCAGCAGGTATATAAATAAAGCAGCAACTACCATGGATATCACATAATCTGCAGGTTCCCCTTGCAGGGTATTGAATAAAAGAAACTGATACCCGACAGCAACACCAAATATCAGTGCAAACGTAGTAAGGCACAATACTTCAAATATAATTTGCTTATATATCGCACCAGAAGTAGCACCTGCAGCTCTGCGGATACCTATTTCAGACTTTCTTCTATTTATAGTTTGATAGAGTATGCTATATAGCCCCAACACAATATTCACAATTAAAAAACTGGAAATGAGAAGAATGAAACTAAAAAATGATGAATTCTGTTTTTCGCGGGATTCCCGATATTGAGCTATAGAAATGATCTCTGAATATTCATAACTACCTCCATATTCCTTTTGCTTTCTTTGCAATTGCTTATAGATCTTTTCGTTAAGAGGAACTTTAAGTTTCACCAATAAATGAGCATAACTTACCTTAGGACTAAATTCATAAAAGGACCCGTTAACTGTAGTGCTTTTTCCGGCATCGTCATTTAAGTCTTCGATTACCCCGATAATGAGGTATTTGTCTAGTGATGTGGTTAACGTTTTGCCAACGGCATTCCCATTGGGGAAAAACTTTTCCTGTAATATACCATTGATCACTATTAGTTTTTTTGAGGCATTAATGCTTGTGTTATCAAACCACTTACCTTCCCTCAGCTTTAAGGAGACTAAATCTTTCAGGTACTCGTCAGAAAAACTTCGATAAATTTCTATATTTTTTCCATTCCATATCACATCGACAGCGTCGAAATATCCTATAGAGGGGCCGGTATTGCTAAAACTGGCACCACTAACCTCAGTCATCTGCATCACACTTTCTCTTAATAGCTTTATTGTCGAATCGGCCTGATAAGGAATCTGTATGTCAACAACATTATCAATATTAAAATTTTTAGGGCCTGAAGCTAATTTAGAAGATATTGAAATAAAAACCAGGAAGCTGATTGCCAGAAAAAAGAAGAACAATTCAATAATCAAAAATATATGCTGCTTTCTTTTATTCCAGGTGAGTATAAAAATATGTTTGATCATGATGCGGAGCCTCCTTTCAGTGCTTTGATGGCATGTAATCTTGACATTCGCCAGGCTGGTATAACTCCTGAAACAAGACCAAAAAACAAGGCTGATAAAATAGAATATAAGACAGATTTCCAGCTGATCAGCGCAGAATATACACCATCTGCTGATTCAGGAGAATTATAGAAAATCATTCTGACCAAAGCGGATGAAACCACAAAGGTAAGTATGACGCCAAGGATTCCACCGATAAAGGTAATGATGATATTTTCTATGATAAACTGCCCAGCAAGTACGGATGAAGACGCACCGAATGCTTTACGGATGCCAATTTCAGAACTTCTTTCAGAAATTCTATTGACATTTAAGCCTATCAGGTTCAGCGCCGGAATCACTACTATAAAGAACAGAAATATACTTAAACCCAGTATAGCGTATCCGAAGTCCCTCATCTCAAAAACAGTTCCTCCACTCAATCTAATTCTGATATCTTTCAAAGACTTGTATTGATCAATCCGCTTAGTCATTCTAACTAATTCGTCTTTTATGTCCGGTATCACTTTGTTGCTCTTTGCGAGAATGATTGCCGGATTACTGCTGGCATAGCTGGTAGTAGAAATGCTATAAGGAATTAATATATTAGCCACTTCAGGCCCATTTGCATATAATATCACCTTATTTTTTACAACACCAATGATTTGAAACTTCTTCTCGTCGCCAATATACTTGCCTATTGCACTACCGTTCCCAAAGTAGTACTTTTTGGTGGATTCAGAGATGACTGCATAGCGCTTACCTGTTATAATATCACGTTTATTATAAGGTCTTCCTTCCAAAAAAGTATAATTATAAATATGCCATAGCTCCTCATCAGTATAGGAAACATTAAATATAATTACTTTACCATTTTTGAATGACCGGATATTTCCTGCCTTATAAATGCAAATATTTTCTACATCCCTGGAATCTCTCAGCTTCTTATAAAAATCATCACCTATATTCACACGAGCGTATGGAACCGTTGGGCTTTCCATACTTATTCCATCCAAATATAACGTGCGACTTCTGTTTACTGCCGGAGCATTGTCTCCATAGCCCAAGTCAAATATGACAGTTGTTATGGAAAAGATCATGATCGTAAAACTGATCCCGAAAAGGCTAACACCAGTAAAGAACTTTTGTCGCAGCATCACCTTAAAGGCAATTTTGATATAATTTCTTAACATCGGGTTTAGTTTACTTGTCTACCATCAAAAAACCGGATCAGCCTTTCTGTTTTACCCGCCATATATTCATCATGGGTAACCATCACTATGGTGGTGCCTTCAGTCTTGTTCAGATTGAGCATGATGTTCATGATCTCTTCGCCCATTACACTGTCCAGGTTTCCGGTTGGTTCATCTGCCAGTAAAACTTCAGGATTGCCCACTATCGCACGCGCAATGGCTACCCTTTGCCTTTGCCCACCAGATAGCTGATTTGGAAAATGCTTTGTCCGGCTATTTAACCCTACTTTCTCTAAAGCTTCCAGGGCCAGCTTTCTCCGCACTGAGCCGGAAACCCCTTTACGGTAAAGCAAAGGAATTTCCACATTGTCCAGCACAGAGAGGTCACTAATCAGGTGATAGCTTTGAAAGATGAAACCGAGTTTCTCATTCCGCAAATACGCCAGCTTCTTATCTGCATATCCGGTAATCGGTGTATCTGCAATCTCTATAGTTCCCGAAGTCGGTTCATCCAGTAATCCAATAATATTTAAGAGTGTGCTTTTGCCACAGCCAGAAGGACCCATTACAGATACAAATTCCCCTTTTTGAATATTGATATTTACCTTATTGAGGGCTACCGTTTCAATACTGCTGGTGCGGTAAATCTTTTCTACGTTTATTAATTTAATCATCTATTGTTAGTTTAAATTGTCATATCCTATTTTAATTCCTTTTTCAAAATCATAAAGCGTCAGTATCCGGATGTTATAATAGGCATCCCAAAAGTTCTTCAGCGCCAAAATATAATCCCTTTTAGCCTGATCCTTTTCCTGCAATGCAATATTCAGGTCCGTAATGCTGAGGTCACCCAGCATATACCGTTGCCTGGCAATTCCGTAACGTTCCTGTGCTGTACTATCGGCCAGGATATTTGTTTTCATCTGCTCCCGGATCATGTTAAACTGTTTAACCTGGGTAAAGATCTCCTGGTCAAAATTAGTTTCTTGTAAGGCTACACTATATTCCACCAGTTTTCTATTGGCTTGTGCAGTCTTGATCCTGGCAGACGATCTTCCCCAATCTACAATTGGGATTTGAAAGCCAATCTGCAGGGTTTGCTGATCTACAGGATGCCTGTAAATGCCAGGAATATCTGCAGCGCGGTTTGTCAGTCCAAAAGTGGCAAATAAATTTGCATTCAAACCATTCTCACCATGTGCCCGGGCAACTTCTTTTTTTGCCTCCAGTAAGGTTCTTCGAAATTCTACCGTTTGATATTTATTGGTTCTCGCTTCATTTACAGCAGTTTTGAGATCGATATCAAATACAGCAAGCTCCTCTGGAAGTACAAGCTCTATCGCTGAGTTTTCCTTGTCACCAATAAAGTAATTGAGGCGCAACATCGAACTTTCAACATACAGGCTTGCCTGTGCCACAGCCTTACCCGCATTTAAGGCTGCCAGCTTCAACTGTAGTAATTCGTCTCTGGACAGCTTTCCCATCGTAGACTTTGCTTCGCCAATCTTGAACAGCATATCGTTGTTCTCTTTATTCTTCAGGGCAATTTCATGATTGATTTGGGCAATCAGCAGATCGAAGAACATCGTAGTCGCATTGCGGCTAACCTCCTCCAGGTCTTCCACATATTTCTTCTTAGATTCTTCATAGCGCAAGGGTTCGATCTTATTGTCCCAGGAAAGTGCATTAAATGCAAACAACGGCTGGCTGAACCCGATCACAAGCGGATTGCCGGAAAAACGGGTTTGTTTACGGTCAAAATCAGTGAATTTTAGCAGGTTTGAATTGAGAAATACCTGCCCGCCGGTAGCACTGATGTTTTGTGAAATCCCCAGGTTTAACCGCGAATTGTCATTGGCAATTGGCTGGAACTGAATGGTACCATCTGGCTGTGTAACGGCTATATTGTCCCGTGTAAAGTCAGGTAATGTACCATCCAGGTTCAATTGTGGTAAATAATTAGACCGGAAGTTTTTATACTGCCAGTATCTGTTTTCTTTTAAGGTGGCAGCCTGCAAGGATGCCGTAGAGTTTTCCCTGGCCAGCCTGGTAATCTCATTTAAACTGAGGCGGGCAGGGAGGGGTTGTGATTGCTGTGCAGACATCTTCACTGATCCAAAAAATAACGATAGATAAAAGCACATTCGAAGTAAAGTTTTAGTTTCCATGCTGTTCTTATTTATCTTTGATCGCCACCTTTTTGAAACTCTGCAGGTCTTTCAGTTCGGTGATGATTACTTTTTCACCAGGACGCAGTCCAGTAAGAATCTCCGTATAATTGAAATTGCTAAGTCCGGTATTGATCGTTCTTGATACTGCTTCATCTCCCTGTACTACAAAGATCTGCTGCTGCTCGGCTCCGGTAAATACAGATCCATTTTTAACACGCAATACATTACGCCTTACCGATGTAACCAGTTGCAATTCCACTTTCAGATTAGCCCGGAGCAGGTTATGGTTATTTTTATTCAGGCTAACAAAGAAAATAACCATGCCCGCATCAACTTCCGGCTGAATATTGGTTATGGTTCCACGCAGATCCTGGTCTTCAATTTTCACAATTACCTCCATACCTTTCTTAAGCTGTGAAGCATAAGCATCAGATATTTTCCCTTCCACTTTATAGCTGCTCAGGTCGGCTACCCTCGCCAGATCGGAACCCACGTTTACCTCGGCCCCTATTTTATTACTTACCCAGGTAACGATTCCTTTTGCTGGCGATTGTACTATTGCTCCGCTTAATTTTTTCCCATATGTAGCTATATTTTTTTGTTGCATACTAATTTGATAACCCAGGCCTTTTCTTTCCGACAGGATCGTTTTTTCCTGATTTTTTACTTGTCTTTTTAGCTGCAGCAGTTCAAGGCGCGAAATTTCAAGGTTTAGCCCAGCCTGCTTTAATTTCTCATCCGTGCTTCCGCCAATCTTTAGTAAAGCACGCTCATGATCAAGTGCTGTCTCAAGACTTTCAATATTCATCTGTTTGATGGTATATTGTGTGTTTAACTCATTAAGAATTCTTTCGAGGTTTAATCCAAGCTGCTCTTCTCTGTTGTGGTTAACCGCCTGTTCGTCCAGCAATTTATTATAATCGTTCAGCGTCGCGTCTTTATTCAGTTGTAGAATAGATTCGCCCGCTTGTACAGCCTCCCCGGAATTACGGAATACCTGTTCTAATTTTGCCTGAATGGGGCTTGTAATCAGAAACTCGTATTCAGGAACCACCAGGCCAGTGGCTTCCAGAGTTGCTTCAACCGTACCTTTGCCAACAACAGAGACGTTTATTTTTGAGCGTTCTATAGTTGGCTCCATATTAGCACGAATGATGTAGAAAGCGACAACTACGAGTATAACAGTCAGGCTTGCCAGGCTTACTGTTTTAATGAGACGCCTTTTTTTAAATGATGAGGATAATTCCCTGTCCATATATTATGAATTTGGATAGGCCAGAATTCAATGATGATGCCACACTTAAACATTTAATAATCAATGTATTAATAAAATATTAGTTCGTATAAATTGTTCCAAACCGGACACGTTGGTTTATTCTGGACAGGCAATATCTGATGGCCCGCGTACAAAGGCACGTACTCAGTGGTAAAGGCAACATCAAGCTGCTTGCGAGTGAATTTTTTACAAGTCCTGGCCCAATTGGCACCTTTGCCGTAAGAATGCCTTAAAGAAGTCGCAGGGAAAATATAGGCGTTTACTATAAGTTTGCTGCCAACAAATTATAGATTAAAATGAAAAGATTAATTATCCTATTCTTATTATTAGGAACCATCCCGGCAGTATCATTCGGGCAAAACGACAGTACCTATTTTTTACAGGGAAACATAAGAAATTACGATCAAAGCTCATTTAACCTGGTTAACGAAGGCTTTTTTGAATGGAAAGACTACAACATTCTGGTAGATAATAAAGGTAACTTCTCCAAAAAAATCCGAACAGAGGGTATTCAGAATTTTATCCTACGGCTAAATAATGAGACCATTACGTTGTTTGCGGTACCAGGCGACACGATAACCCTGAAATGGGACAATAAGAACATTGCAAAAACCCTGACAGTACGGGGCAAATCTAAAGAGCGGACAATGGAACTGCAAACGAAGATTGAACTTTTCTACCTGGCCCAAAAAATCAGCGATGGTCCAGATCAAAAGACAAGTGACACTGCAAAATATAGGGCTATAAATAACGCATTCAATCAAGAGATAATGTACATTCATGGCGTTCCGCATACGGAGAACTTTGATAAAATAGCCTACGATATTTATTACAAATACATGAACATGCTGTTGTCTGCACGGCTTCATGACAAGTTTAAACTAACGATTACCGATAACCTGGTTAGAGACGCGATCAATAAAAAAATCCCAACCGTTCTTTTAGACTATAAATTAATAAATGAATTTGCCTTTAATAAATCGGCGTTGTATCGCAAGTTTATCTATGACTGGGTAAGATTGTACCGCATTTTTGATGGGGCAGTCGCAATAAACTCCATTAAATCCAACCATGTGAAAACCCATTATCTGCTGGGGCAGGCAGTTATCGACATACAGCGCATCAAAGACTGGTATGCTGCAGTGCTGATTAAAGACGGTTTTGAAAGCAGTGAATTTAGCAATACCGTTGAGATCTATAACCAATACCTGCAAGAAGGCAAAACACCGGAATTTAAGGTGCAGCTAACAAAATATTATACCAACCTCAAAAATCTAAGCCCGGGACAATCCGCACCAGGCTTCTCGCTGAAAGACATGGATGGCAATACCGTTTCATTAAATGATTTTCTGGGAAAACTGGTATACATAGATTTCTGGGGTGTGCACTGTGGCCCGTGTAGAAAAGATATTCTGGACAATGGCTTTGCTGTACATGAAAAGTATAAGGATAAAGAAGTGGTATTTGTAAATATCTGTACCGATGAGACGGAAAAACCGTGGAAGAAAGCTACCGGCAGTTTAAATTTGAAAGGCGTTAATCTGATTGTCGAAAAGCCGAATGATTCAGCAGTTTCAAAGGACTATAATGTCAATTCCATACCCAGATATGTTTTGGTTGGAAAAGATGGCAAGATCATTTTATCGACCGCACCTGGTCTGTGGGAACTGGCTCGGGAAACCGAAAATATTCTTGATGTATCTCTAAAAAATTAAAGGATTGGTATGATAGCGCTGATTCTACTATTGGAATGTCTTGTTTACGCATGATACTGGCAATTAAAAACCTAATTTACTTTTTTATTCAATCTTTCTAAAATAATTCCTAGTAATTTAGTAGTATTTTATTTATTTTTGAAATAACGTAAACCAACAGTAACTGCATCATGAAAAGAACAATCCTATTTCTACTTATCAGTTTATCTGTTTTCGCCGTATATGCACAGACTACGGAAAAAACCAATGCTGATGACCGTGGCTATATTGTTAAAGTGGGAGATTTGGCACCAGATAATTTTTCACTCGAGCTGACAAATGGTAAAAAGACAACACTAAAAGCATTACGAGGGAAAATTGTAGTCCTGCAGTTTACTGCAAGCTGGTGTAGTGTATGCCGGAAAGAGATGCCGTATCTGGAACGTGATGTTTGGCTTCCCAATAAAGACAAAGATCTTGTATTGATTGGTGTTGACCGGGACGAGCCTTTGGAAATCGTAAAGAAATTTCATCAGGATATGAAGATCACCTATCCATTGGCACTTGACCCCGGAGCAGATATTTTTGGGCAGTTTGCAGATAAAAAGAGTGGAGTTACGAGAAATGTGGTCATTGACCGCAACGGCCGTATTGCCTTCCTGACCCGCTTGTACGATCCTGAAGAATTCGCTACTATGAAAAAAGTAATTGGCAACCTTCTGACCAATACTTCAGCAAAGTAATTGCTGCTATCATCTCTGCGGTTTTTTTATTATCTGCGTATTTATATGATTTACACGTAGATTCAACTGCCTGCCTCATCAAGGAACTGTAGAGCTGTTGAGGTAAATGGAACCTTGGAATCATAAATTGGAACATGGTCTCCTCCAGGAATAATCCACAAGGCGGCATTCGGAATAGAGCGGTAGATGCTTACAGGAATTTCTACAGGAAAAAAGTTGTCCCGATCACCATGCACTATAAGTGTTCGGGCTGTAATGGTTGATAGACTTTGTGCGTTGAAATTCATATCGTTATAGTTTTCATGCAACGCGTTGAAAAGTCTAATGAGTTGTTGAATCTGTTCATCACCACGTTTTGCACATTCCCGATACATTTCTTTCACTTCGTAAGGCATTGTGCCGAACGAGGCTCTGCGCATAATGGTCCGAGCCTGATCGGGGAAATAGGAAGTTGCGCTGATTAATACCATTGAGTGGATGCGGTTGGGTTGCATCGTCGCCATGTGCAGTAGCACCATCCCTCCAGAACTCATTCCCATAGCCGAGAAGCGATCAATTCCCAACTTTTCAAGCAAAAGGAATACATCACTGGCCGCTTCCAGATGTGTGAACTTATGATCAGGATTTGTTGAATAACCATGGCCACGCAGATCTACAACGATCAGTCGATGGCGCTCAGAGAGCTCTGTAATAAAAGGATACCAATTCTGTACACAACCGCCAAACCCATGCAGTAAAACCAATGGGTTTCCGGCACCATATTCTTCGTAGTATATCTCAATGTTGCTGATTTGAACAGAATGCCCCTGAGTGCTTTTCTGTTTGGGAGCATATGTCTTTGTCATGGAGTGCCCTCTCTTATTAAATATATTGGCTACGGCAATAGCTGTTGTTTATCTAATACAAACTTATCATTTAATAGAAAAATGAGACAGGAAAAATTAAAATAACCACAGCTTCCCAACATTTGGTATTGCTCTTCGATTAGGGGTGGAATATGAGGTTCGAACTCAAAACAAAAAAGCCACTCGATGGAGTGGCTTTTGCGGACCGGACGGGACTCGAACCCGCGACCTCCGCCGTGACAGGGCGGCATTCTAACCAGCTGAACTACCGGTCCGTTTTTCCCGTTCGTTTCGGGATTGCAAATATAGGCTCTTTATTTAAATTTACAACATTTATTTTAAAATAAATGCAACTAGCTATATTACAGAGCCTTCTTTCATCTTCTCAGCATTCTCTGCAAACTGCAGCGCATCGATCAATTCCTGCACTCCGCCATCCATTACACCGCCCAGGTTATAAAGTGTTAAACCGATACGGTGATCGGTAACCCTTCCCTGCGGATAGTTGTAAGTTCTGATCTTCGCAGAACGGTCTCCGGTCGAAACCATCGTCTTACGTCTTGCCGCAATATCACCGTTCTTTTTCTGTAATTCAATATCATATAACTTACTCCTCAGCATCTCCATCGCAATAACCCGGTTACCAAGTTGCGAACGTTCCTGCTGGCAAACTACAACGAGCCCGGAAGGCCTGTGCGTCAATTGTACCTTAGTCTCTACCTTATTTACATTCTGTCCACCAGCACCACCAGAACGTGAAGTCTGAAGGTCAATATCAGCAGGGTTGATAAAAAGATCAATCTCTTCCGCTTCCGGTAAAACAGCTACAGATGCAGCAGAGGTATGTACACGACCCTGTGTCTCCGTATCCGGAACACGCTGAACCCGATGTACACCAGACTCGTATTTAAGCTGTCCGTATACATCTTCACCGCTAACTTTCAGAATTACCTCCTTATAACCACCGGCAGTTCCTTCAGTAAAATCAACCGTCTCCACTTTCCAGCCTTTCTGCTCAAAATAGCGGCTGTACATCCGGTAAAGATCTCCTGCAAATAAAGCAGCCTCATCACCACCAGTACCACCTCTGATCTCAAATACGGCATTCTTAGCATCTTCAGGATCAACAGGGATCAGCATCAGGCGGACTTTTTCTTCAATCTCTTCCTGCTGAACCAACAGCATGTCCAACTCTTCTTTAGCCATCTCACGCATCTCCTGGTCTTTCTCAATACTCAGGATCTCTTTATTCGCGTCAATATTGCTCATCACATTCTTGTAGATCTTATATTCCTCTACAATCTTGCCTAAATCTTTATATTCTTTATTTAAAGCCGCAAAACGCTTCATATCCTGCATCGTATCAGGATTACTCAACTGCTCTTCTACATCTTCCCAACGCAGCTTGATTGCTTCTAATTTCTCTAACATATTATTTTTTCAGAAACTTTTTAATTCATTATCAACCCAAATCAGGTAGTTATTCGGGCAGTAAAAATACGTCTTTTTCAGTTAATGGCAGTAAAAATTTACTGCCTTATCAAACCAAAACTACCTGCTCGCCCTTTTCAAAATATTTAAGGCTTAACTCATTGCCATCAAATACAGCATAGGAGTTGAAATTTATCCATTCACCAATGTTAACATACCGGCTTCCTTTGCCAAGATCCAGATCCAGCGGCAAATGACGGTGACCAAAAATAAAATAGTCATAATGTGCATTCATCAATTGCTCTTTCGCATAAACAGCCAGCCATTCATGATCAATACCATAAAAAACCTCGTCCGTATTACTGGCCAAACGGCTTCGGCCAGACCAGGCACTACCTATTCCCAATCCAATTCTTGGCGGAACCATAGAAAATAACCATTGGCAAAACGGGCTTCTAAAGATCTTGCGCAACATTTTATATTTTGAATCTCCCGGACCCAAACCGTCACCATGATGTAAAAAGAACCGTTTTCCACCGCGCTCAATCACCAGTTCATCGCTCACAATCTCTATACCTATCTCCTTGATGAAATAGTCATTAACCCACATATCATGGTTGCCCTTAAAGAAATAGATCTTAATTCCGGCATCACTCATCTCTGCCAGTTTACCCTGCAAACGGATAAAACCTTTAGGAACAACCAGCTTATATTCATACCAGAAATCAAAGACATCGCCCATTAAAAACAGTTCGCTACACGTTGGCGCTATGGAATTTAGCCAGCGTACAATACGATCCTCACGTTTACGGCTCTGCTCAAAATTTGGAACACCCAAATGGAAATCTGAAGCGAAATATATGTTCTTACTCATCAATAGTACAAAGATAAGGAAAAATATCAGCGCCTTAAACCAGTCATAAGTTCTAGGGGCTATGTAGAATATTTATAAATAACCTAATAATTAAAACAAAAGTTCGTAAATTCGCACAAATTTTAAATACATGATTTCTACTGATATAGCCATTATTGGCGCCGGACCCGTAGGTTTATTCGCAATTTTTGAAGCAGGGTTATTAAAAATGCGCTGTCATTTAGTTGATTATTTACCACAAGTGGGCGGACAGTTATCTGAAATATATCCTAAAAAACCTATATATGATATCCCCGGCTACCCTACCGTTCTGGCTCAGGAGCTGATCGATAATTTAATGGAGCAAGGCAAACCTTTTCATCCTGGCTTTACCCTCGGTGAACGGATCGAAGGTTTGGAGAAACGTGCTGAAGGTGATTTCGTATTAACAACCAATATGGGTACCGTGATCGAATCTAAAGTTGTTGTTATTGCTGGCGGATTAGGCTGCTTTGAGCCTCGTAAACCTGCTGTTACCGGTTTAGAGCAGTTCGAGAACGGAAGAGGTGTAAACTATATGATCCTTGACCCGGAACAATACCGCGGACAAAAAATGGTGATCGCCGGTGGTGGTGACTCTGCCCTGGACTGGACCATTTTCCTTGCAGACATTGTTGAAGAATTAACATTGGTTCACCGCAGCGAAAGCTTCCGCGGAGCACCAGATTCTGTAAATAAAGTAATGGCCCTTGCAGAAAGCGGAAAGATCAACCTCATACTAAACAGCAACCTGAATTCCGTATCCGGAACAGGCAAACTGGAGAATGTAGAGATCATCCACAATAAAACACTGGAAGTTTCAAATGTTGAAGCAGACCACTTAATTCCTTTGTTCGGATTAAGCCCTAAATTAGGTCCTATTGAGCAATGGAACCTGAACATCAACAAAAGCGCGATTGAAGTAAATACAGACGATTATTCTACCAATATTCCCGGTATCTACGCAATTGGTGATATCAATACTTACACCAACAAATTAAAACTGATCCTTTGTGGTTTCCATGAAGCAGCTTTAATGAGCCACAGTGCTTACCAATACATGAACCCCGGCATTAAATATACCATGAAGTACACCACGGTAAATGGTGTATCAGAATTCTAAAACATGGAAGAAAATAACATTACCCTGCACATTCAGAATGCAGACGGAAGCTTAACCTCCCTTGAAGCCCCGGTGGATATGGGGTTAAGCCTAATGGAATACTTAAAAGCCTGCGAATACGATATCCTTGCCACTTGCGGCGGAATGGCCCTGTGTGCCACCTGCTGTGTAGATGTTTTAGAAGGCGAAGACAAGCTGAACGAAATGACAGACGATGAGTATGCCATGCTGGATACCCTGCCAGATGTATTGCCAAATTCCAGACTGGCCTGCCAGCTGCAATTGAACCCGGCAATGGACGGCCTTGTTGTTAAGCTGCACCATACCGACTAACAAAGAGACCGGAGAACGGAGAACCTAAGAGTGGAGAACAGGACCATTAGGAAGCATAGGCAACAATTGCTTAATTCTCAGCAGAAGCAATCGCTTTAACAGGACTTCCTATCGTTTTATATTCACCTTCTCCCTTTAATATAGCCAGTACCCTGGTTGAATTATTTAACAGTGATTTTGCTGCAGTCAGTTCCTTATCATACTGAAACGCCTGTTGGATCTTTCCTTTTTCGTAATAATAACGACTTACAATCTGTGTTTCCAGAATTCGCTTGATCTCTGCCTTATAAGTAACCAGGTCCGTTTTCCTGGCACCAAGCATCTTCTCCTTCAAATCTTCCAGGTCTGCTTTTACCGCAGCCAGTTTATTCTCTTTTTCGGCTTCTGCACGCAGGTCAGACAACAAGCGCTCCGTACTTGATGTATAAGAATAATCTTTTCCTGCCATCGAAGAAACAAACTGGTTGTAATCTGCATCAGTTAGCTGAAAGCTTGCCGCAGGCGCAATCGCCTTGTTGTTCTTTTTATACGCATTGGCAAAATCAAAGAACAGGTTTTTAGTGACGATGGAAACCGTGATTGGGCTGGGTTTGGCATTTGTTACAAATACATCCGGATAAACCCCGTTGCCATCAAAAACATTCCGGCCCATTTTAGTATTAAACTTAGTCATCACCGAATCTGCGAATTTATGCGTAGTGCCATCTGCGTCTTTATGCGCATAATCAAGCGCCTGGATGCATCTTCCGGATGGGGTGTAGTATTTGGCTACAGTAACCTTAACCAGGCTGTTATAAGGCAGATTAAACGTTTGCTGAACCAAACCCTTACCATAACTTCTTTGCCCTACAATAATAGCTCTGTCCAGATCCTGCAAAGAGCCTGCAACAATCTCAGAGGCCGATGCAGATGAACCGCCAACCAGAACCACAAGCGGCATCTGGGGCAACAACGGCTCGCTATACGTTTTATAGGTAATTGTTTTTTGAGGATTCCTGCCCTTTTGCGTTACTACAAGCACATCCTTATTCACAAAAAGATTAACAATCTTTACGGCCTCCTGTAAAATACCACCACCATTATATCTTAGATCGAGGATCATCCCCTTTGGCTGCTGCTTGCTCAACGCCACAGCAGCATCTTTAACCTCCTGGGCAGAGTTCTCTAAAAACTTATCCAGCCGGATGTAGGCAAAATGATCATCTGTCATTCCCGAATAAGAAACATTAGGCTGTTTAATTTCATCACGGATCAGTTTCTTAGTCAGAACAGCACCATCCCGGATGATGACCAGGTCAACAGAAGAACCACGTGGTCCGCGAAGCAGCTGGCTAACCTGTGCCCTGTCTTTGCCTTTCACTTCATTCTCATTTATCTTTACCAGCTGATCACCAGGTTTTATACCCTGTTTATCGGCAGGATAACCTTCGCTTACCTCATTTACATACAGCTTACCTTCCAAAAAAAGAGTAGTTGCACCAATACCACCGTACTGGGTACTTACATATTTGAGTTTGTAATCTTCAATTTCAGATTCGGGAATGTATTCGGTATAAGGATCCAGGTTCCCCAGCATGGCATCAATACCATTCCGCATCATTTCTGACGGGTTTGTATCCTCCACATAGTTAATGCTAACCTCTTTGTATAGAGAAGCGAATATATCCATGTTCTTAGATACCTGGAAAAGATCTTCTTTGAAAGACCAGGTTAAAGTAGTAAAAGCGATTAGTAAAAAAGCGGCACCCAGTTTATATCTTTTCATCGTTCACGAATCTGTTGAAAAGTAAACTTAAAAAAAATTGCGTTTAAAAGCAATTAAACAAGGTCTCAGTTTTATTACTTATAACCTGTTGCCATCAGCGTCAGCAAGTGCTTTTTTGATCGTAAATTCAACGTAATCGCGGTCTCTTTTTACCAATCCCATAAGTTGTTCTACCAACTGGTCTTCCTGACCGGGCGCAAAAGAAAGATTCACCTGTGCAAGGTCGCGGTATTTCCTAAGAAATTTGATTTTAACCTTTTGCCAGGTTTCAGGAGTAAGAGTAAAACTTGCCATGAATGTATGCTTTGCTTGCAAAAGTAGGAAAAATGCGAATATAAAACAGCTTAAAGGCATCTTAATCTTTTAAGACGCCTTTAAGCACTGCACCATCACTTAATCAGATAAGTAAAAGTCCTGTCTTTTGTTAGCCCGTTCACATTCACAACCCTTCCCCTAAAAACAACAGACGTTCCGGAAGCAGGGGCAGAAGGCACTATATAATTGTAGATCAGCGTATCGCAGCCCTTCGATGCAGAGAAAGCAGGTGCATAATCCGACTTTGAGATCAGCACAGAATCTGCCGTCCCAAGCTTCTCATAGAACTGGATCTCTTTAATGGGATCAGTCTTCACAAAATTAAACTCAATCTTTAATGCAGTTCCCTTAACGAAACCCCCTGTTGGAACAGAGGGGGTCACAAAATTGGTGTTCGCAAAGATGACTGGGAAACGATTGTCAGAAAGCTTCTCGTAAATTGGATCTTCAGTACGGTCGCAAGCACAAAGCACACTTGCAAACAACAATACCAGGTATAAAACGGTTATCTTTTTCATAGCAATTCGAATTAGTTAAGGTTGGTTCCACCATAGTGGTTTAAGTAAATAATCAGGTGCATTGGCACCTTGTTTTTCAACTTCTGCAGGGTTCAGCTGGATCTCTGTCAGCGGATATAACGTTCGCCTTGGATACAGGTTCTTTGCATTTGGATTCGCCCCTACCGGATAGTAAAACCCAGTATAGATAGTTGGATCATAATCCAGTTTCCGCATATCTGCCCAACTCTCCGGATTCATAAACAAGGCAATGTATTTCTGCTCCATGATATTTTTAAGCGTTAAGGCAGCCGCACTTTGTGCAACAGCTGGCGAAGCAATATACAGGTCTCTGGCTGCGGCAGCTACACCAATCTTATCCATATGTGCCCTGATCCCGGCAATATAAGCGGCATAGGCCCGATCCCTTGTCGCCGCACCGGCCCTAAAGGCAGCCTCCGCTTCAATAAACCGCACTTCGGCGTTAGTCAACACCGGCAAAACACCCAAATCCAGACCATACCAGCTGGTATAAAAATCAGAAACGATCCCAGTTCCAAGTGCCTGTGCATTATTTGCTCCAGGTTGTGTACCGGTACTTCCGGCAGCGGCCATAATAGGAAACCTCGGATCATCGGGTAACGCCTCATTACCAAGCAGGTTTTTTCCATTCAGCATCTCAATAAAATAACGCCCGTAGGTTAAGGCAGACATATTATTACGAGTAGGCCCTAAAACATTGGTAGAGTTTAACACCGTACTGGTAACCGCCTGGTATTGCAACTGTGCATCTTCCGTGTTAGATGTTATTCCCTTATCAATTAAGGTCAGGATCGCATTGCCATCGTACGATGCTTTTTTAGTCAGGTGATTGGCTTGCCTCGCCTTAATAGAATAGGCCAGTTTGATCCAGCTGGCCGTAACCCCTTTGTATAGAATGTCACCGCTTATACTGGGCGTTGTGATATAAAAGGCCCGGCTGTTACTGCTTGCAGGTTTTTGAAGTTCAACAACACCCTCGTCTAAAAGCTGGTTGACCGCTTTATAAATATCCTCCTGACTATCATACTTCGGAGAAATGGTCAGTGCAGGCTGAAAGGCCTCAGAATATGGAATATCACCCAGCAAATCAGTGGCATGGGCCAGGATCATGGCATACATGATTTTTCCGGCACCTACATAATACGGAGAACCTTCTTGCTGTGCAATACTGATCATCGGACCGATGTTGGCTCCAACAATCTGATAGGTATCCTGGAAAGGACGCACATTGGCAGCCAGAAAATATTGTTCTACCCCACTGTTAGGCGCAGCCCGCCTTCCTATATTCTGCGTTAGCAGACCGGTAAGCTGGTAAGACTCATAACCCTGCATGGCCAGACCATTGGCGATGATGCTCGGCAGTAAAAAATTAGGCGTAGTTTCTGTCGGGTTGTTTGGATCGGTATTTACATCCAAAAAACCCTTTTCACAGGATGAGATCCCTAAAAGTGAAATAACAGCTGCTGTATATATTATAAATTTCTTCATGATCTTCTATTAACTAAAATCCAACTTTTAAACCCAAATCAAAACCTCTGCGACTAGGCACACCACCATAATCCAAACCGGCAGATCCGCCACCGCGAACACCTGCACCAGAAACACCAACCTCAGGATCAATTCCGGAATAGTTGGTAAACAGAACCAGGTTACGGCCAGTTATAAACAGGTTTACATTGGAAAATACCTTCGGCAAATACTTTTTATTCAGCGTATAATTAAGCGTGACCGTGCGCAGACGGATCCAGGAACCATCTTCAATAAAAGCAGTACCTACTGCAGCAAGGTTATTTTCATAATATCCCTGGGTAAGCTCCACCGCTTTTGTATTTGTGCTAAAGCTTCCGTCAGCATTTTGAACAACCCCTTCAAACACAACTTGTTTACCGCGTTCTTCAGTTTGCTTGCTTAAACCGCTCCGAACCAATTCCCATTCATTGCCATTGATCACATCACCACCCTTACGGATATCAATCAGGAAACTCAATTCGGCATTCTTATACCGGAAGGAATTGTTCAATCCCAGGGTGAATTTTGGTGCGCGGTCGCCGCCATAAGAAAATAAGGTATTAAAAGTAGGGTAACCATTCGCATCAATAATGATCCTGCCCTGCGGATCCCGGATGTAATCCGTTGCACTGATCGAGGTTAACGACTTGCCCGGATAAGAAGCGCCCTCCGCAACATTGATGATCGAAGCATCCGAATTTCTTAAAATGGTTAAAGGGAATGGCAGTGCCAGTACCTCATTTAAATTCCGGGCAAAGTTAAAGTTCACATCCCAGGTAAAATCTTTGGTCTGAACAGGGGTTCCGGATAACATCAGCTCAATACCTTTGTTCTGAACAGATCCGCCATTGATATATTGAAGGATAAATCCGGTAGCCTGGCTAACCCGCGGTGCAATGATCTGGTCAATGGTCTTATCACTGTACAGGGTAGCATCCAGCCGGATCCTGTTTTTTAAGAACTGTAAATCTAAGCCAACTTCATAAGATCTCCTGGTTTCAGGCATCAGTTCCGGATTATTGCCAAAAAAGCCATAACGGAAACCTCCCCCAATAAATGTATTGGCCTGCAAAGGAGATTCAATTCGGTATGGAGCAGTATCCTTACCCACATCGGCATAAGAAAGCCGGATCTTTCCATAGGTCAGCCAGCTATCACTCTCCAGTTTAAGCGTCTTTGTAAATTCATAACCTATACTAACAGATGGATAAAAGAAGGACCTGTTCTTGGTTGGTAGCGTAGACGACCAGTCATTACGTCCAGTAATGTTCAAAAATATGGTCTTTTTCCAGTCGGCATTGAAACTTCCAAAAGCACCAATGATCCTTTTGGTAGAATTACGCTGAACAAGACTTCGGTTAACAGTATTGTTGATACTGATAAAATCAGGATTCTGAAAGATCAGGCCCAGATAATCTACCGTAGAGAATTTAGTTTGATCAATTGCATTACCCAATATTAAAGACGTGCTGAAATCACCAAAGGTTTTTTCAGCGGTAAGGATCAGATTGGAGGTAATACTCTGAAAAGAGTTCACCGTATGGCCTATTCCACCATTCTGGTTATTGGGCAGAGAAGTACCAACCGCACGAACACTTTGGTTCCGCTCCGTATAAAAGTCAGTCCCCAGGGTATAATTAAGCCTCAACCAGTCCAATGGCTTATACTCTGCACCTGCAGTTCCCAAAAAACGGTCGTTCGAATCTGTTTGCGGATTCCGGTCTATCGTAAAATAAGGGTTGTCAATATCACCGGTTACACTGGCCAGCAGTCTTCTCCGGTTACCATCCGGACTTAAGTAGTCCTTCATGTTGTCATTTTTAGGCCAGTTGAAGATACTCACCAGGAATCCTCCCGTACCGCCAAATAAACCAGGGCCCTGTAATGGCCGTCTTCCGGTGCTCCTTAAGTAATTGGCAGATCCGGTAACCGAGAATTTATCACTTGCTATGGCACTACCAGCCAGCCGCACAGATGTTTTGCCATATTCCGTTTTAGGAACAACCCCCGTTTGGTCTGCATGAGAAGCAGAAAAACGAAAGGTATACTTTTCCGATCCGCCAGAAACACTTAGGTTATGCGTTTGCGATTTACCGGTAATAAAGAAGTCGCCTAAGTTGTCATAGATCGTTTCACCAGGCAGAAACTGAGAACCGTAAGAGTCCCTGCTTGTTGCTGCAAAAATACCAGCCGTACCTTGTTTATAGGTCGATTGGGTTTCAGGCAGCCGCATTACATTGTCCCAGGAAAACAAGTTGTTATATACCACGCTGGTAGATCCGGTCTTCCCTTTTTTAGTGGTAATGATGATTGCACCATTACCTGCCTTAACGCCATATAAAGCTGCAGCAGCCGGACCTTTTAAAACAGTGACACTTTCTATATCTTCGGGGTTAATGTCAGATGCCCGGTTAGCGGTACCTAAACTCCTTCCCAAGACCCCGTTAAAAGCACTCCCTGCACCAGGCGAGGTCGACTCCACAAAAGAACTGTTATCCAGCGCAACGCCATCCACAACAAACAACGGCTGATTGTCGCCATCCAATGATGTTCCCCCTCTTAGTATAATACTGGCACCCTCTCCCGGTCCGCCACCAGAACTGGTAATCACAGCCCCTGCAATCTTTCCCTGCAAGGCATTCACAATATTCTGCTGCCTGGATTCTTCAATATCCTTTGATTTAACATTTTGAAAAGCATAGTTGATGGATTTCCGGTCCTGAGCAATATTAAACGCGGTGACCACAACCTCATTAAGTGACTTATTATCAGCAATCAGGGAAACATTAATTGCAGTTGATGCAGCAACCGCTTTCTCTTGTGGAAGATAACCGATGTAACTAAAGATTAACACTGCTCCGGGATTTACCTGGATGGAATAACCCCCATCAGCCCTGGTTTGGACGACCGTTGTTGTGCCTTTTATTTTTATGGAAACCCCTGGAAGTGGCCCTCCGTCATCGGAGGCCGTTACCCTTCCGGTAACCGTGGTTTGTTGGGCTATGGCTTGGATTGCCAGGAGAAAAATGCCCAAAAAAAGAGTAAGTAGTCTTTTTTTCATAAATACAAAAATTTGATTAGAACTAAAGTTTATTCTTTTTATACCCGATTTAAACACGCAAATCCATGCAAAAAATCATCGTACTAGTAAATATAATAAATGAAATCTACTAATTATTCAAAATTATAAACTATTTATTTGTTATAACACCAATTAATGTTGCACAAAACAGCATAAAACCGAAATAGTTTAACTATTAGTTTTTCGCTTTATTAACCAAAAGCCGTCAATAAAAACAGATATAAAAAACTGCAGATATAAAAAATCCCCGGCCTAACAGCCGGGGATCAACGAAACAAACATTGGGGAATTTAGTATTTAGCGGATCAAAAAGAATCCGAGATAAGGTTTTCGAACGGCATCAGTCCTACCAGAATAGCCGGTAGCAAAGACCGTATAAGAACGCTTGTTCAATATCGTGCTCGCACTTGTATAGGTAGCCACAGCAGTGGATGTTGGAGCTGAACCAGCTAACCTTACACTCCACACATTTACCGTAGGTGCTTTATTTGCAAGGATAAAATAATCACTTGCATTTAAATAGCTAATATTTGCCTGCACTAAAGTGGGTCCGTTATATAGATCCAATGCACCTACATTAGGCATCAAATGAACAAATCTGTATTTCGCGGTTGCAGTATCCGGCAGGGTAAAGTCATCAGTAGTCAACAGGCTTTTAGTATTCGCAGCCGTATCGGTAACATGCAGGGTATAGTTCTTACCCGCCTCCGCAGCAACACTGGTTTTAAAAAGCTCAACAGAATCTATACCCGTTCCCTTTTTAGGGATTACGATAGAAACAGTCAGGTTACCTGGATTCACCGTCAGGTAATCTGCTCTTGAATCACCCAGGGTTCCATATCCGCCGCCCGGATAAGGATAACGGGTTTGAATCAATGTGCTTACCCGTTCCCCATTGATTTTTATATGCACACCCGGATTTGCCGTCAATGCAATATTATAATTTACCTTGATCAGCGATTGATCACCGGCAACTTTAGTAAACACGCCATAATTGATCTCATTCTTATCACATCCCGAGAAACTAAGAATAATAAGAAGAGAAAGGATAGAAATTGCTGAAAATATTTTCATAATCTTTTTAGTTAAACGTAATTGTTAAGGTAAGGTAAACCAGGTTTCAATCGTATGGTAATTATCTGCTATGCCACCCCACTTTAATAGCTCTTCATAGTTCCATATATATTCAGAATTATATCTAGGTCTTATTCTATACGCGTAATGTGCACCGCCATTTCTAACGTAAAAGTCGCCAGTCTCCAGTTGCTTATAGGTTTTAAACACAGTAGCATCATAATGGTACTTACGAAGATCACACCACTGCTCTGATTGTGCCCATCCCCATTGTGCAATATACTTTTGCTGCATAATATCAGCAATCGTTAAACTACCTGCATTTTGTGCAACCTCGGCAGAAGCCATATAAGCTGTAATTTCTGCAGCAGATATCGCTGTTGAAGCCGGAGTACCATTTCTACCATATAAATTTACAAATTCCATATGTCCGGTAATTCCATTTTTATAAGCGGTATAGGCGTCAGCCAGGTTTCCTTTTATAAATAAAGCTTCTGCTTTAGCAAATTGGATCTGTGCGTAGCTCATAATTGGATACCTCGCTGCATTGGCAAAAATATACTTACCAGGAAACGGAGCCGCAGCAGTACCTGCAACGGAACCAAGCACATGAGGTATCGTTTTTATGGTTGGGTTGTCTCCCAATAAAACAGTTACACCTTTATAGATTCCGGTTGTCGCTATTGGATTGATCATCCGGCTAAGCCTTGGGTCAACAGAAGTTTTAGGATCAACAGCAGGAGTTCCCCTAACACCACCAGTCAGAAGATCAACTACAGGCTGACCGATCCGGCCATAACTCGTGCTGGTGATCTGACCGAAATTTTGGCTTAAAGGATTTGAGTCGCCAGTATTGGTTGCGCTTACATAAGCCGTATTTCCACCATACATAATCGTTGCATCATCGGCCGAAGCTGAAAATGAAAGATCAGAATACTTAACTACGCTATCCGCATAAGAGCCTGCAAACTCTTGTTTATTAATTAAATGGCTATACTGCTGTGCCAATAATCCATACACAAATTTTTTCCATTTAGCACGGTCTCCCCTATAGATCAAATCTCCGGAGGCGCCAGAAAGAATAGAAGAATAATCTGCGCCATCAGGTGTATTTAAACACACAATAGCCTTTTGACACCATTCTCTTACCCGGGCATATACTTCAGGCTGGTCCTGGTATTTAAAAGTCAGCTTATTCGGCGTAAAAGCCTCGTCAAGAATAACAGGCCCGTGCTGATCTGTTAACAACTGAAAGCCCCAGGCTTTAATTGCATAACCAATACCCGCATAAGTCCACTTATTATCTCTTTCTGCATCTTTGATCATATTTTCCAGGTTGGTACCTGAACTGATGTAAACCATTCTCCATAAGTTCCCGCCAACATCACTTGCAGAAGCATAGCCATGACGCTCCCACAACAAGGCGCCATCGGTAACGGCTTGTGCCATCATGTTTTGATTGTATTTAGCAACAACATAACCATCCGTCGCTGTATTGATTCCCATCTGGCTAATTATCGGCGATAAAAAGAGTTCCGCTTTGGCAACCTGAGGGGTTGCGGGATCCGTATTTACATCCAGCCATTTTTTACACCCACCTGCAATAAACAATATTGCAATGAGGAAAGTGATTTTAATATATTTCATAATTAAAACTTTATATTTTAATAATTTACAACTTAATACGAAGTCCCATGTTCACACCCAGAGGTCGTCCCATATTCCCAAAATCAATACCATAACCACCGTAACCGCCCACACTAGGGTTATTACCGTTTACATCAGGATCCATACCAGAGTAATTGGTAATCAGGAAAACATCCGTTAGCGTAACATATAAACCAAACCCGGAAATGAATTTCGTTTTGCTGGTTAGCCTGGCAGGAAAATCATAAGCAACTGTAATATCTCTTAAGCGCAGGGATTTAATATTGTGTTCAACAAACATTTCCGGTGCAATACCTGCAGTAGTTGAGCTGTAATAGTTACTGTTTACAGCAGGCGTTACGGCAATGGTATTCCGCGTTGGATTGGCTGTATTTTCCAAACCATCCCTAAGTACACCAGTGATTACTCTCGGTACATCGCGATCTAATGTTTTAATACTTAAGCCTCTTCTATAAAGTTCATATTGGGTCTGGTTATACACATCACCCCCAACTCTCAAATCGAACAGGAAAGAAAGCGTTAATGTTTTATAATTTAAACTATTGGAGAAGCCCAATGTAAATTTAGGCATCCGGTCTCCAATCAAATAAAAATCCTGATCGCTGGCCAGGGACGGAAGTCCGGTAGCAGGATTAATCAACAGGTCTCCATTATTATTTCTCAAGTTTTTCCAGCCACCAATTGCCCCGGTACTTGAACCCGGATAAACTGCACTGCGGATACCATCACCAATCCATGAATCAGATTCATAGTATTCAGGAAGGTCGTCTGCAATTGCATTAACCTTTGATTTGTTATGTGTAAAATTAAAGATCATGTCCCAGTTTAAATTTTCAGACCGCAGCGGCGATCCCCTTAGCTGAAACTCTACGCCCTTGTTCTCTACATCACCGCCATTCATAATCCTGACTACAGACCCTGTTCCATAACTGATCCTCGGTGTGATGATTTGCTTATGGCTATTTAGTTTGTAAAAAGTAAAATCTATTCCAATCCGGTCTTTAAAAAAGCTGGCCTCCAAACCGGTCTCAAAATTCCGGGTTTGTTCCGGAACAAGATCCGGATTACCGCCATTGGCCAGGTCATAGGTAAACCCACCACCTGTACTTGTTGTAGTTACTAAACGTGTACCCAAAGAATACACTTTAAATGGCTCCTTGCCGGTTATACCATAAGAGGCCCTTAACTTACCATTACTTAACCAGGACAAGTCCTTCAGCGCATTCAGTTTAGTATAATTAAAAGCATAACTCACCGAAGGATAGGCAAAATAAGGATCATTTGGCAGCAAGCGCGATGCCGCATCAACCCTTCCGGAAAGCGTCAGGTACATCAAAGATTTATAACCCAAAATAGCCTGCGCAAATACACCTGCATTTCTATAACGCTCAATATAAAGGCGGGCAGATTGTGTAGACGGAAGCGTATTGTTGATACTGTTGAAATCGGGATCAAACATATTTTGTCCCCTTGCAGAATTTTGGTTGTTATTCACATCAGAGAAGTTACCACCAATGATATAGGTATTATTGAACTGACCAAACTTATGTGTAGCAGATGCCGTTAATGATCCATCAAACCTTCTATTCAGCTTCTGATAGGTATTTACGACTCCACCACGGGGTACTGCAGCAGTACCTGATCCTGAATATGACTGGGTATGATATACATACATCCCATCTGTATGGGAAATATTCGTACCTAAAATGGCATTGATATTTAACCACTTTGTAGGTTTAATATTAATCGTAGAGTTTCCTAAGAGACTGTTGGTGCGGTCATCAGACACATTTTTATTCACATCCCAAAATGGATTATCCACCTCACTGTATATCGTACCGGTCGTTAGCAGACGATTACCAAGCGGATCTATCCAATTGTTCACATCATACCTGCTTGGAAAACGCAAAAGTCCCATTAGGTAACCTGATCCCCCTTTATTTGCTTTTTTATTATAAGCGTTGGTATAGCTAAAGCGTGTGGTTACTTTAACTGCATTAGAAACAGCTGCCGTTCCAACCAGTGAAGTCACAAACCTTTTATACTGTGTAGTGGGTATCGTTCCCTTATTATTCACAAACTCATTCGACCAGCGATAGGTAAAGGACTCTTTACCGCCCTCTAAAACCAAATTGTTCTTTTGTGCAGTTCCGGTTTCAAAGAAACTGGCTACATTATCATAGATCTTTTGTCCTTCAGGATATTTAGGCCCAAAATAATTGGTAGATCCACCATTAAAAACGCCGTTAGCATCACCCTGACTATAAACGGTTTGTACTTCAGGGGCGTTATTGACGCTTTCAACCCGAAGAGATCCATTATAACTCACAGAAGCTTTGCCGGCCTTCGCTTTTTTAGTAGTAATCACAATCGCACCACTGGCACCAAGGTTACCGTACAATGCAGTCGCTTCAGGGCCTTTCAGGATCGTATAACTTTCAATATCTGCAGGATTAATGTCAGCAGCCCTGTTGGTATAATCCTGGCTCCTGTTGTTACCCGTTAAACTGGCTGTATTTGTCTGACTCATTACCGAGTTATCAATCGGAATACCATCAACAACCATTAACGGTGTATTGTCACCGCTTATTGATACAATGCCTCTTAATATGATCTGAGAAGAGGCACCCGGATCTCCGGAAGTAGGATTTACAGACAGACCTGCAACCCGGCCCGCTAAACCATTCAGAAAATTTTCTCTTCCCGTTGCTGTTACTTCATCACCCTTAATAGTAGGCGCTGAGTAACCCAAACTTTCTTTGCTCCGGTCAATACCATAAGCCGTAACAATCACTTCATCCAACGAACTGGCATCAGATTTTAGCACAATATTGATTACCGCATCTGTTCCAACTGTACGTTCCTGTGTCACCATTCCAACATAGCTGAATACCAATACATCACCCGAATTGGCCTTAATCGAATAGGTTCCGATTACATTGGTCTGAACTGCATTCGTAGTTCCCTTAATTTTAATCGAAGCACCCGGAATCGTAGATCCATCATCAGATGAGGTTACTTTTCCTGTAATCGTTTTCTGCTGGGCAAATGCATGCGCACTAAGCAAAAAACATACTACAATAAATAAGTGTAGTTTTTTTTTCATAAACGACAGTTTGGTTAATAATTTAAGTTTTGTTTGATGGTTGATAGTCAGACTCCCTGCATAAACACGCAATTACACGCAAAAAATCAACGGTTTAGTAAATATCATAAATGTTTTTGACTTATTTATAAAATAAAGCAGTATTTTATTCTTGTTACACAAACTAATATTGCACAAACCTGCAAAAAACCGCATTACTTAGTTCGATTATTTTTATTTATTTTAGCCCAAACCGAAAACAGATGCTAAAAAAAGAAAGACATGACTTTGTAATGCGCCAGATTAATCTTCACAATCGTGTGCTTACATCAGATCTTGTTCAATTACTGAACGTTTCTGAAGATACCATCAGACGCGACCTACAAGAACTTGCAGAAGATAAGCAGCTGTATAAAGTTCATGGCGGTGCCCTGTCCAGATCTTACCAGTCTTCCTTTGATGACAGTACCGTTTATGCAAAAGATGCGAAAATAGAAATCGCCAAAAAAGCGATCCCGCTGATCAAAGACGGAATGGTTATCCTTACCGGCGGGGGAACGACCATCATCGAATTGGCCAAGCAGTTACCCGAAACATTGCATGCTACATTTTTTACGGTAAGCCCCTTTGTAGCCATAGAGCTTGCCAAGTATTCGAAAATAGAAGTGATCCTTATTGGAGGGCTGTTTTCAAAAAACTCACAGGTAACGTATGGCGGACATGTAATTACCCAGATCTCTGAAATTACCCCAGACCTCTGCCTCCTCGGAACCAGTGCCTTGCATCCAACAGACGGATTAACGGATACCGACTGGGAAATCAATCAATTGAAAAAGACAATGTTCAGCGCATCCAGAAGAACAGCCGTACTCTGCATCTCAGAAAAATTAGGGATCTCACTGCGGTTAAAGGTAGCTGCGCTGCAAAATATCCAGTACCTCGTTACAGAGCTTCCTGCTAATGATGCCGTACTAGACCCTTACCGGGTTAAAGACATTCAGATCCTTTAATAAGGTAAACAAATTTTGCCCATACATACCGCAGGTACGCCCTGGCGGTCGCCAAAATTAACGACATCACCAACCAGCGTCTCATTCGCCAGCACGGCAAAAAGCACAGCCTCCTTTGCATCGGGATCAATTCCAAGTGACGCAGTGGTGTAAAAAGCAACCCCGGGTAAAGCCTCGTTTAGCCTCCTTACCAATTCAGGATTGTGCATCCCGCCACCGCTCATATACATAGAAAAGGTATTATCTACCCCAAAACAACGCTCAACAGCACGAACAATTACCCTGGCCGTAAAGTTGCATAGCGTAGCCATTACATCAGCAGTACTCAGATCAGTAGTGGCCGACTGCTTTTGAGCTTTTTCGAGATAACTTAAGTTAAACAATTCCGGACCCGTAGTTTTAGGAAACCCGGCATCCAGAAAATCTTCCTTCATGAGTGCATCCAACAGCAGTCCGTTTGAAGTTCCAGATGCAGAAATTGATCCGTCTTTATCAAAATATAATCCCGGATAGTTTTTTTGAACATATTGATCCATGATCGTATTGCCCGGCCCAAGGTCCGTAGAGAATACCTTTGAGGCATCCCCGTTACCTGGCAAATAGGTAAAATTTGCAATACCACCAATATTTAGCATGATGCGGTCTTCTCCAGGTTTAGAAAACAACAGATAATCACCATAAACAGCTAAGGGTGCTCCCTCTCCACCGGCAGCTAAATGCTTTTGTCTAAAATCAGCGATGGTCACAATTCCGGTTTTCACGGCAATGTGATCACCATCCCCAATCTGCAAAGTCGCATTCGGATAGCCTTCCAGTCCATGTAAGGACTGAGGCGCATGAAAGATCGTCTGCCCGTGGCTCGCAATCACATCTACATCATCAGGCTTCAGGCCCCAGGAAGCAATCGCCTCTAAAATCATCCCGCCATGCACAAGTCCGATCTGCGCATTCATCAGGCTGATCATTTGCAGATCTGCATCCCTTTTGGAGAAAATAGATTTAATGTCTTTCTTAAAACCATCGGTATAAGGCACCGTCTTAAATTCAAGAATACGCACAGAAGTATCTGAACCTTTTCCCTTAACCGCACATAGCGCAATATCCAGCCCATCCAGTGAAGTACCAGACATCAGGCCGATAATCCTCCGCTCCGGTTTATTAATGATCTGAAAAACTTTATCCCAATTTGCATTCATAAGGTGATGAAATTTAGGCCAAGATAACAAAATCGTCCCCTTTTTCTGTTGACCATGTACCAATTAAATAAAGTTTGATAAAGCCGTTAGAGTCCCTATATTTACTGCTCCGTACAAAATTTAACAAACAATTAGATGGCAAGATTAAATCTTCTGGAAGAAACGCGCTTTGAAAAATTGCCCGTTTCTGTCTTTGAAAACCCTCAAAAAGCATCTCTTAGTGTCGCTCAGCGTATTGGGAACCTCATTAAAGAAAAACAAAAAAACAATGACATTGCCGTTTTAGGTCTGGCAACCGGTGCTACCCCTGTAGCCGTTTATGCAGAACTCGTAAGAATGCATAAAGAAGAAGGTTTAAGTTTTAAAAATGTGGTTACGTTTAACCTGGACGAGTATTACCCGATGCAGCCTGATGCCGCCCAGAGTTATGTTTCTTTTATGAACGATCATTTGTTCGATCACATTGACATCGACAAAAACAACATCAATATTCCTGACGGCACCTTGAACCTGGAAGACATTCCTGCCTTTTGCCTGGAATACGAGAAAAAGATTGGTGATGTTGGCGGTCTGGATATTCAGATCTTGGGGATCGGACGTACCGGTCACATCGGTTTTAACGAACCGGGCTCTGCACCCAATTCCGGAACCCGGCTGGTTACCCTTGATGATTTAACCAGACGTGATGCAGCAAGAGATTTTGGAGGTAAATCTTTTGTGCCTACAAAAGCCATCACCATGGGTATCGGAACCATATTTAAAGCCCGTGAAATTATATTGATGGCATGGAACCGTAAAAAGGCATCCATCATTAAAAAAGCCGTAGAAGGAGAGATCTCCAGTGAAGTACCGGCAACCTATCTGCAGTTATCAGAACATGTAGAATTCATCTTAGATGAAGATGCCGCTTCTTTACTAACCCGCTTTGATACCCCATGGCTGGTTAAAGATTGCATTTGGGAAGAAACCATTAGCCGAAAAGCAGTGATCTGGCTTGCAAACTTTTTGAAGAAACCTGTTCTAAAACTTACCGAAGACGATTATAACAACAACGGTATGGCACAGCTGGCTTTGGATAAAGGACCAGTTTATAACATCAACATCCATATATTTAATAAATTACAGCATACCATTACCGGATGGCCGGGTGGAAAACCCAATGCAGATGACTCTCAAAGACCAGAAAGAGCAGAACCATCTAAAAAGAGATCCATCATCTTTTCTCCGCATCCGGATGACGATGTAATTTCTATGGGCGGCACATTTATCCGTCTCGTAGATCAGCAGCATGAGGTACATGTCGCCTATCAAACTTCTGGAAATACCGCAGTATGGGATGATGATGTGCTTCGCTTCGTAGAGTTCAGCATCGACTTTTCTGAAAAGATGGGTGCAAGCAAACCCGAACTGAATACGCTGTACCAGGATATGCGTTCTTTCATGGAAAAGAAACAACCCAACCAGGTTGATACCCCAGAAATACAAACTGTAAAAGGGCTGATTAGAAAAGGTGAGGCCATTGCAGGTGCCCGCTTCTGTGGTTTGGAAGACGACCACATTCACTTTATGGCATTGCCTTTCTATGAAAGCGGAAAAAATCAGAAAAATCCCGTTACAGAACTCGATGTTCAGTTAACGATGGACCTTCTTCAAAAAGTAAAACCACAGCAGGTATTCGCTGCCGGTGATTTTGAAGACCCGCATGGAACACATATTGTATGCTTTAACATCATTATAGAAGCATTAAAGCGACTCAAAAAAACAGAAAGTTGGGTAGCCGATTGCTGGGTATGGATGTACCGCGGAGCCTGGAAAGAATTTGAAACCTACGAGATCGAAATGGCCGTACCACTTAGTCCGCAGGAAGTAGAGAAAAAGAAATTCGCCATATTTAAACACCAGTCGCAAAAGGACAGGGCCGTTTTTCCCGGCGATGATGCCCGTGAATTCTGGCAAAGGGCAGAAGACCGGAACAGAGATACTGCCCAGGCTTATGATGATTTAGGCCTGGCTGAGTACGAAGCTATGGAAGCCTTTGTTCGATATAAATTTTAACTATATTTATGATCGCTATTACCACCCGGTAGTAGCGATTAATAGGTATAATAATGACAAAAAGCCAAACCGTAAACCCCAACTCTGCAAGATTACTGTCACTGGATTTTTTTAGAGGCGCTACCGTTGCTGCAATGATCCTGGTAAACAACCCGGGAAGCTGGGGGCATATCTATGCCCCGCTGGAACATGCCGAATGGAATGGATGTACCCCAACAGACCTTGTCTTCCCATTCTTCCTATTCATTGTGGGCGTTTCCATCGCCTATGCCATGGGCAGTAAAAAAGAAGATCCGGCAATCCATTCAAAAATTATCTTAAAAGCATTCAAAAGAGCCCTGATCTTATTTGGCCTCGGGCTATTCCTATCCCTGTTCCCAAAAGTATTCACAGACCCTGTTGATGCCTTTCAGCACGTTCGCATTCCAGGAGTACTGCAGCGAATCGCAGTTGTCTTTTTCATCGCTTCAATCCTATTCCTTAAAAACTCAGAAAAGAACATTTTCAGGATCCTGATCCTGATCCTTGCCGTATACTGGGCTTTGATGACCTTTGTGCCGGTTCCCGGAACAGGTTATGCAAACCTCGAAAAAGAAACAAATTTAGGTGCCTGGTTAGACCGCAGCCTGTTAACAGAAGCCCATTTGTGGAAATCAGCCAAAACCTGGGATCCTGAGGGCATACTCAGCACATTACCTGCAATAGCAACCGGATTATTCGGAGTATTGGTGGGCGCATACCTCAGGCGGAAAGACCGTGATGCGGCAACCAAAGTAACCTGGTTATTCTGTGCAGGCACTGCGGCTATATTTTTAGGCTTATTGTGGGATCTTCAATTTCCGATCAACAAGGCCTTGTGGACAAGCTCCTATGTTTTATATACCGGTGGACTGGCTACGATGATCCTGGCATTGTGTTACTGGATCATTGATGTGCAGCAGTACAATAAATTTACCAGGCCATTTGTGGTGTATGGTGTAAATGCAATCACGGTTTTCTTTCTGTCCGGCCTCATACCAAGGATTTTGAACATGATCAAATTAAATCGGGCCGACGGCTCAGAAATAAGCCTGCAAACCTGGTTATATGCGCCTTACACAGAATACTTCTCTCCAATAAATGCATCCCTGGCCTGGGCCATCTCCTTTGTTCTATTTTGGCTGATCATTCTTTGGATCATGTACAACCGAAAAATCATTATAAAAGTTTAATTTTATCCCACTAACTTATTTACAGATGAAATGCGGATCAACATCCTGATCGCTTCATCACAGATAAAAACAAATTATAAACAGATGAAAAAAATTAACATCCTCGCAATTGGATTTTTAGCATATCTGGCTATAGACGGCCCGGCTTACGCACAGAAAAAACCAGTTGCAACCAAAAAACCTGCTGCCACAACAGCAAAGAAAACAAATGGTACGTTGATCCCGAACGATCCAAATGTAAAAATTGGCAAACTAGCCAATGGGTTAACCTATTATATCCGCAAGAATAGTGAGCCAAAGAACAGGGCAGAGCTGTATCTGGCCACACGGATCGGTTCTTTAATGGAAGAAGACAACCAGCAGGGGCTGGCGCACTTTACAGAGCACATGGCCTTTAACGGTACCAAAGACTTTCCTAAAAATGAAATGATCAATTACCTTCAAAAAGCAGGTGTTCGTTTCGGTGCCGATTTAAATGCATATACCGGATTCGATCAAACGGTCTACCAGCTGCCAATCCCTACAGATAGTGCTGAACTGTTTAAAACAGGCTTTAAAATACTGGCCAACTGGGCTGGAAAGGTGATCATGGAAGGTGACGAGATTGACAAAGAGCGTGGAGTGATCATTGAAGAAGATCGTCAGCGTGGAAAAAATGCACAGGAGCGCATCAGTAAACAATTGCTGCCCCTGCTGTTAAAAGGATCCCGTTATGAAAACCGCCTGCCTATTGGTAAAATAGACATTTTACAATCTTTTACGCACGATAAGATCAAAAGTTTCTACAAAGACTGGTACAGACCTAATTTGCAAAGCGTAATTGCAGTTGGTGATTTTGATGTAAATGAGGTGGAACAACTGATAAAAGCTAATTTCTCTGACCTTACAAATCCTGCAAGTCCAAGACCACGTTTAAAATATGACCTTCCGGATAACAAAGAACCGCTTGTAAAGATCATCACCGATCCGGAGCAGCCATATAACGTAGCCATGATGATGTACAAACAACGTGGCAGCACCGCAACTTCAACCACAGCAGATTATAAAAAACAACTGATGTACTCAATGATCAACAGCATGATCGGTGCGCGTTTTCAAGAAATCCTTCAAAAAGGAACAGCACCCTTCCTATTTGCACAAAGCACCTATGGACCATACCAGGGAGGTTTAGTAAGCGGGATAAACGCATTTCAAACTGTAGTAGCTGCAAAATCCGGAGCTGAACTTGAAAAGTCATTTACCGCTGCACTTGCAGAAAATGAGCGCATCAGCAAATTTGGCTTCGTCCAATCCGAAGTAGATGTAACCAAAAAGAACATTTTGGCAGGTAATGAGAAGCAGTTTAAGGAGAAAGATAAAACACCATCTTCCAGCTTCGTTCAGCAATACTTAAACAACTTCTTAACCGGAAGCAGCATCCCCTCTATTGACTTTAAATATGCAGAGACGCAGAAAGCAGTTGCAAGCATTACGCTTCAGGAGATCAACGCACTTGCAAAAACACTGATCACCAGAGAAAATCAAATCATTGTAGTGCAGGCCCCGGAAAAAGACAAGGCAACCTTACCAACAGAAGCCCAGCTAGTCATCGCATTGAAAAATGCAAGCAATGGAGTAACAGCATATGTAGACAATTCGGTAAATAAACCATTGCTGGAAACAAAACCAGTAGCTGGAAAAATCGTTTCAGAAACAAAGATAGCGGCAATAGGTGTAACTGAACTTACCCTCAGTAACGGCATAAAGGTATTGCTGAAACCAACGGACTTTAAAAACGATCAGATCATTTTCAGTTCCTTTTCTAAAGGCGGACTTTCCCTGGCTGCAGATGCAGATTACGAATCTGCCCAGATGGTTAGTATCATACCAGAAAGTGGTGTAGGTGCATTTAACCCAACACAGTTAAACAAACTTCTGGCAGGAAATACAGGAAGGGCCGGCGCGTATGTGAGCGATCTTTACCAGGGATTTAGCGGAAGTGCGTCTCCAAAAGATCTGGAAACTGCATTTCAAATGGTCTATGCCTATGCAACCAACCCCAGAAAGGATACAGAGATCTTCAATAAGAACATTAGTGATTATAAAGTGATCCTGGAGAATAAGGATGCAAACCCAAGTAGTGTATTTGCCGATACAGTACAGGCCGTTCTGTCTTCGTACCACAAACGCGGAATGCCAATAAAAGCAGCAGATCTGAATAACGTCTCGTTAGACAAGGCCTACGCATTTTACAAAGACCGCTTTGCAGATGCCTCAGAGCAAACATTTGTAATCGTAGGTGCATTTGATGTCACCACGATCAAACCATTCATTGAAACCTATCTGGCGAGTTTGCCGGCGGCGGCTAAAAAACAAAACTATGCTGACAATGGAGTAAGACCACCTAACGGAAAAATAAGCAAAACGGTTTATAAGGGGCTTGAGGATAAAGCAGCTGTAGAATTGTATATCCATGGCGATTACATTTTCAACGCAGAAAACAACATACAGCTGGATGCATTGAAGGCGGCCCTGGAAATTAAGATCCTGGAGCGCCTGCGTGAAAAAGAAAGCGGAGTTTATAGCCCGCAGGTAGGTCTTAGCGTTGAGAAATATCCAAATGCACATTACTACTTTAACATCTCATTTAGTTGTGCTACAGCAAACGTAGATAAATTGGTTGCAGCCGCATTAGATGAGATCAGCAAGATCAAAACCAACGGAGCTACTGCAGACGATATCAGTAAGTTTAAATCAGAAGAACAGCGCCAGCATGAGTTGAGTCTGCGCAATAACAATTACTGGTTAAGCTATCTAACCAACCGCTTGCAAAACGGCGATAGTCTGGATCAGCTCTTAACAGATAAACAGAGATTGGATGCCATATCTGTTGAGTCTACCAAAGCAAGCGCACAGAAATATTTAACGGAAGACAACTATATCCGTTTGGTGCTTATGCCGCAAAAGAAATAAGAATATAAGTCAAAGTTATACCGTTTACTAAAGAAGGCCGCTAAATTTAGCGGCCTTCTTTAGTAATTCTTAATTTTAGCTGATCCTTATTTTTCAGGAGAGGAGATCTCCCTGACCTGAACCCCTACCGGCCCGCTGGGCTCACTCTCGTTCTTTAACCGGTCTAGTGCAGTAACCAGGTAATTGTATCGTTTTCCCTTTTCTACATCGGTATCAATAAAAGAAGTAAATTCTTCAAAGCTGATCCTTAAAATATGCTTAGGATTTAAGACCTCTATCTTCTCTCCTTCTTCAAACCGGTAAATTACATAACCGGAAGCCGTTTCCCCGTCTTTGGCCCGCAATGGCTTTAACCACTTTAGGTGAACCCCATCATTCATCGCATCAGCAACAAACTGCAAAGGCGGATTTGGTATAATGTCGTCCAGCCAGGGCATTTGAGGAGGCAGAGAAGGGTATTTATACAGGTCATTTTTCAAGGAATCACCGGCAGCACGTGCAATGGTAGAAAATGACTTGGAGCTAAAGTATATACTTCCCTGCACCCGGGTATTGTTCCGGATGTACCTTACCTGGTCCGGAATCTGGTTAGGCAGGCTCCAGGCTGCTTCCATCTTCTGGTTCATCAGGTACGCAGCCTGACCAATATAAAGGTGCCTTCCAAACGCATTGTTGCTCCACCAGTTTACCAAAGTATCAAATTGCGCTGCTTTACGCGTAAAGCTAAAGTAAACCTGTGGATTGATATAGTCTACCCAGCCCTCTTTAACCCATTTCCTGGAATCAGCATACAACTCGCTATAATTCGATAAGCCATTGGTTGCAGAGCCCAGGACATCTTCAGACCTATTTCTCCAAATCCCGAAAGGACTGATTCCGAACTTAACATATTTCTTATAGTGGTGGATGCTGTCATCCAGCTGTTCAATCAGTAAGTCAACATTATTTCTCCGCCAGTCGTTCAGATTGGTAAAACCGTTCGGATATTTACTGAAGGTATTCGCATCGTTGATCTTTTGTCCGGAAACAGGATATGGATAAAAATAATCATCAAAATGGATCCCATCTACGTCATACCCTTTAACAACATCGAGGATAACCTGTACAATATATTCCCTAACTTCAGGCAAACCGGGGTCAAACTGCTTCTTACCAGCGTAAGTAAAAAACAGATCAGGACGTTTTTTAAACATATGTCCTTCATCCAGAACCGCATTAGCACTATTGGTAGCCCTATAGGGATTAAACCACGCATGAAGCTCCATACCTCTAAAATGGGCCTCTTTAATTGCAAACTCCAAAGGGTCATAACCCGGAGCTGGAGCCAGTCCCTGCTTACCCATCAGCCACTGGCTCCACGGTTCTCTTGATTTCGCATAGAAAGCATCTGCAGCAGGCCTAACCTGCAGCATGATCGCATTCATCCCATTTGCTTTATGCTGTTCCAACAGCCCAATAAGTTCCTGCTTCTGTCTGTCAACACTAAGGCCAGGCTTCGATGGCCAGTCGATATTGGCTACAGTAGCTACCCAAACACCTCTAAATTCTCTTTTTGGAGCAATTTTTGATGTATTTTGCGAAAATGAGGCAATAGGCAGTATTAAGGCTATTAATAGGGTATAAAGAGTTTGTTTAAGCATTCTTTTTAATTTGGGATAAAATAAAATTTGGTTTCTTGTGTGTGTTTCAGTGAACAATCAGGTCTCTGATACTAGCAAATAAACGATTTTTTTCAAAGTGTGATACAAATTGAATGTTTTTTTTACCAATTGTCATATTTTTATTTATGTTCGCCCTTTAACTTAAAGATAAGATTTAGAATAATGTCCGTACAAAATAATTTAGTAAACAAAGGAGACCGCAATAAGATTTATTTCCTGGTTGTTGTAATTGCTGCATTATTAGGTACAAATGCCTATCTTTTTTTTAAGGATAAACACGAAACAAAGCGATTTGTTAGTGTAAGCACAGAAAAAGACCGGTTACAGCTCGAAGTAGAAAAAATTGAAGTTGAGCTGGATAACGTAAATAACCTCAATGTTTCTTTAAGCGAAAAGCTGCTCGCAGAACAAAATCAGGCACGGGAGAAGATATCCCAGTTAAAAATAGCCTTACAGCAAGGTGTATTAACCAAGGAACAGCTTGAAGATGCAAAAAAAGAGATCCGGGTACTTAAAGAATTTGTTAAAAGCTACAGTGAAAAGATCCTGAAGCTGGAAGGAGAAAATTCCGATCTGAAAACAGAGGTAGATAGCCTTCAGGCTTACGTGAATAATGCTGGCCGCAATACAGAGGAGCTTACAAAAAAAAATGCTGAACTGAATGAAAAAGTAAAGACAGGCTCCGCATTAAAAGCATCAAATGTTGGTATTACCGCTTATAAAGTAAAGAACAGCGGAAAAAATATAGTAGTTACCAAGGCTGGAACAGCAAAAAAGCTGATAGTAAGCTTTGACATCGTTCCAAATCAGCTGGCTAAAAAAGATTACCATAAAATTTATCTGCGTGTATTTGATCCCGCCGGAAACCTGATCGCTGACAGCGACAATATGTTTCAGGCAGACGGACAGGAGATGCAATACAGCTCATCTACATCCATTTCATTCAACGACGATAATACATCCTATTCGATGGACTGGATAAATCCAAACAAGTTTATAAAGGGGCAGTATTCGATCATACTCTATGCGGACGGCTTTACCATGGGTAGGGCCGAAATTATTTTAAAATAGTCCGGATTTAAGATAGCGGGAAACTAATGTAAAATGTGGTCCCGACATTAATAAGGGATTCGAACGCTACTGTACCACCGGCATTCTCTACCGCTTGTTTCACAAATGCCAGGCCCAATCCCGTACCAGAAGATTTTGTAGTAAAATTAGGAACAAAGATCTTTTGCTGCAATGCCGTGTCAATTCCTTTTCCATTATCATCTACTTCAATGTATACGCGTTCATCATCGTTGAAGATCTTGATCTTGATCAGGCATTTATCGGTTTCACTTGCAGCCTCTATCGCATTCTTTAGCAGATTATTAAAGGTTCTTAACAGCTGGTCTTTATCACCCATAATTAAAACCTCAACGGTCGCCTTATTAAGAATATAGATCTCTACCTCCTCTGAATTGGTAAACACATTCCTGGCCTGCTCAATAATAGGAACCAGATCCAGTTTTTCCAGCTTCGTATCCGGCATTTTAGCAAAATTGGAGAATTCGGATGCAATCGTCGACAAGCTATCGATCTGTTCAATAAATGACTTATTAAAGCGCTCAAACTTCTGCTCAAAATTAGGATCTTTTTCCTTCCAGGATTTCTCCAGCAGCTGAACACCAAGCTTTAAAGGCGTCAATGGGTTCTTGATCTCATGAGCAACCTGTTTGGCCATCTCTCTCCATGCACTTTCACGTTCAGATCTGGCCAGCTTAACGGCACTGTCGTCAAGGGCAGCAATCATCTTGTTGTATTCTTTAATGAGCGAGCCGATCTCATCATGTCTGGACCAAAGTATGGGTTGGTTCTTTTGCCCTAATTTGGTCTTACGGATGCTGTCCTGGATAAAAGTAAGCGGACTGGTAATCTGGTTGGCCAGAAATACAGCCAAAATACCTATTCCAACAAATACCAGGGCGTAGATATTGATCAAAGTATTGATAAATACCCCTATTTTACTTTGATAATCTGCTTCGTTCGCATAATAAGGAACACCAATGTAAGCAACAGTCTCATTTTGGGAATCCCGGATCGGAGCATACGCAGAGGAGTAAACAAAGCGGTTATTGATCTTCTCCTGCGTATTTATAAATTCCGACCGCTGTAATTTGTTTAAGTTGATATATGCTTTAGAGCCCATCCTGCGCGTTAAGATCCCTGCATCATACATTTTAGGCAGAGACGTAAAGATCAAAACCCCACTGGTATCAAAAAGATTGAGATAGGCAGAATTGATATCGGCAAACTGGTTAAAGTCATTGATAGATTTATCATTCGGAAGCGGGATTCCTGTTCTCGCAATTTGCTTTTCATACGATTGCTGCACTTTCCGCAGCTTTTCTTTGATCAAATCTTCCTGCTGCCCACGGTACTCCTTACGGATGTAGAAATAGGTAGTCCAGCCAACAATAAGCAGGGTGGCCACAACAGAAAGTACAATAGAAAACTGGATCCTGGTTTTATACAGGATCTTGTTCGCGTTGATCATTAATGAACGGTTGATATTAAACCATCCGCCCCAGCTCTCATCAATATTTTTTAAGACCCAGATCAGGGTATAAATAGTTACGGAGAAAATGATAAATACCAGGAAGAAGAACGAAAGTGTAGCCAGGCGGATCACATAAGAAACATCCTCCTTACTGATTATAATTACTTTTGACGGTTCCGGAGAATAGATCAGGTGTGTATAATCCAGGTTCCGCTCCTTAATAAAAGTATGCGCACGAACCGGAAGGAATTTCATGCCCGCGGTGGTTAGTTTATACGTGTATTTACCCGTTTGGCTTTCTAGGCGCCCGTCTTTATAAAATGCAATTGAATAACTGGAATAGTCTGCATCGTTCTTAATGGTTTTATCAACCAGTATTTCAGGAAGCTGACCTTTGTAATTGTAAGGTTGTGATTTAAGAACAATGACCAGGGTTCCCATGATCCGGATGTTGTCGAATATAGGGATAATCGCAAAATAATTCTGATAGCCAAACGTATCGTTCAGGCGATAAAAGAAATTGGAATCATAAGCCTTAACAGAACCGGATTTTACCAGGTTCTTAAAATATGCTAAGGGCAGACCATCATGCCCGGCAATCGAAGAATCTACATTATTGTATTCATAAATGTTGTATTCAAACTTAGGCAGGTAATTTTCCAGGTATTGCTTCTCAATGTTCTTCTTAAGTTCAACTACACTGCTTAAAGCCGGCTGCTTGAAATAATTAATTACAAAATTATTGGATAAGATATCGGCTTCCAGGTTGTCAATGGCCGTAATTAGTTTCACGTCATCTGCAGATAGCCGCTGTGCAATAGTCAGGCGGTTACCCCGCTCCTTTTCATCAATAAAGCGCAGGTATTTGATCGAAGAGATAAAGGCGAGACAAAATAACAACGATGCAAAAATACCTATAGAAAATTTGTTCCTCCGCACGTAGAAGTCCCATCCAAGAATAAAAATAAACAGAGCATACGCAATAAAAAAGATGCTGAACCCAACTTCCAGCCGATACACAAAATAACCAATAACCGCCGCTGAGAATAAGATCAGCCGCTCTCTGTTGGTTACATTCAGCTGCAGCGTTTGCTGCATAAAAATACTTGCAATGATGTAAACATTAAACCAGGCAAGACATAAGACCACAATACTGATCCAGCTGATCCAACCCAGATTGATGATGTTGGTAATGTCAAAATCGATCTTGGAATTGATGATCAGGCCAAAAAAGATCTGGTCAAATAAGATGGCAATTCCACCAAACGTGATCAGAAGAATAATCTGGAAAATTAATCCGCCTGTCTTACTTCTGGTTAGCCAGCCAGGTAGTTTATATTGATCATTGTGCGTGTAAACAAACAACATTACCCAGGTAATCGCAATCACATTCAGCAGCAGGTCGCCAAGAGAAGGCAGAAAAAAGCTTTCTGCATAAACACTAGGATTAAATAACGACAGGTCAAACTGTCTGTTAAACCAGCCATACATCAGATCTGTGATCCGGATGGTTACAAAGAAAACAGTGATCAGTAAGGTGGCCGCATTTAAGTGTCCCTTTTTAACCAGCCAGGCACAAATAGAATTAAAGAACAAGCAGATACTAAAGATCCCAATTGCCCAAAGCCATATTTCTATAGTAGAATAAATACTCTTTGAATACCCCTGCTTAAGCTTAACCTCAAACAGCGGTTTCCCATTCAGGTCATGAATGTTATAGATCTCCGGATCAGAGAAAGAAGCCAGATCAAGCGCATTGGTTTGAGAGATATATCTGGAGATCTCATTCCCGAGAAATTTGTTCTCAATGCTGTACTGGGTTTTAACGTCAATTAAAAACACCAGGGTATATATTCCTGATGTTTTTTTAATCACCTCATACCGCCCGTTGGACAGCTGCAGAAAAGAAGAACCTTCCTTAAGCAGTTCGGGATTAGAAGGAATTGCCTTGATGGTACTCCAAAACTTTAATTCCCCATCCTGATAGGTTAAAATATTTATGCCTTTATCCCTGTAAAACTCAATGAAGTTAAGGCCATATTCTTCGTTTTTATGAAACTGTCTGGCCTTTTCAATCTCATTCTTATTAGCTAAAAAGTTATAAACCAGGCGTTCGTTGGCGGCAAGGTTTTTCTGAAGCTTCTCCGCTTCATAACTCAGCAATTCCTTTTTTGTGATCGAATGCTTTAGTGAAATTGCCGTAGCAATACAACAAATACCCAATATCAATAAAAGGAACCTGATTTTACCCCCTATACTCACGCCAAACAGTTTTTAATAAAGGTTATTAATAGTTGTTGTAATTACATCGAAGATGCCGAAATTGTTTTGAGGGTACGGTCTACTTTCTTTACCAAACCTTGCAAAACATTTCCAGGGCCAACCTCAATAAATTCAGAGGCACCATCAGCAATCATCCGTTCAATAGTTTGCGTCCATCTAACGGCTCCGGTCAGCTGTGTGATCAGATTTTCTTTGATCAGCTGGGGATCAGTATTCGGAGCAGGGTCAACATTCTGATAGATCGGACAAACAGGAGGCAGTATCGTTACATTTTCAATGGCTTCCTGTAATTCAACACGTGCAGGTTCCATTAGCGGAGAATGAAAAGCCCCACCCACATTTAGTTTTAAAGCTCTCTTGGCACCCGCATCTGTCAGTTTCTGACAGGCGATGTCAACGCCTTCAACACTTCCGGAGATTACGATCTGTCCCGGACAGTTGTAATTTGCGGCTACCACAACCTCATCAATTTCTAAACAAACCTTTTCAACCACTTCATCTGCAAGGCCAAGAATAGCCGCCATAGCAGAAGGCTGCAGCTCACAAGCTTTCTGCATTGCATTTGCCCGCGCAATAACCAGTCTTAAACCGTCTTCAAAAGACAATGCCGATGCGGCAACAAGGGCAGAAAACTCGCCCAGGGAATGTCCGGCAACCATATCCGGTTTAAAATCTGCACCCAGGGTTTTCGCCAGGATCACGGAATGTAAAAATATAGCCGGCTGGGTAACTTTAGTCTGCTTTAGCTCATCATCAGAACCAGAGAACATGATATCACTGATCCGGAAGCCAATAATTTCATTCGCCCGCTCAAACAAAGCTTTAGCTTGCTCATTTTCGTATAAGTCTTTACCCATGCCAGAGAATTGAGCCCCCTGTCCGGGAAATATATATGCTTTCATAACGTATTTTAATGGAATTGATTAATGTAAGTTGGCAGTGATCAGCCTTAAAAACTCCGCCCTCGTTTTATCTTTTGCAAATTCACCGGTAAACGCAGAGGTGGTGGTTACAGAATTTTGCTTCTGTATGCCGCGCATGGCCATACATAAATGCCTGCACTCTATAACTACGGCAACGCCAACAGGATTCAGGGTTTCCTGAATACAGTCCCTGATCTCGTTAGTTAGCCGCTCCTGTACCTGCAAACGACGCGCAAATGCATCTACAACCCTTGGTATTTTACTTAAACCGACGATATGCCCGTTTGGGATATATGCAATATGCGCTTTCCCAAAAAATGGAAGCATGTGATGCTCACACATCGAATAAACTTCAATGTCCTTCACAACCACCATTTGGCTGTAATCCTCTTTAAACATCGCACTGCGCAATATCTCTGAGGGATTAAGGTCATACCCATGAGTAAGGTACTGCAGGGCCTTAGCCACGCGCTCCGGAGTCTTTAAGAGTCCCTCACGCTCAGGGTCTTCACCCAGCTGACCCAGAATATCTTTATAATGATTGGCTACAGAAGCTATTTTACTGTCGTTATAACGGTCTATTTTAGTGTAGCTAATTTCTTCTTCGTCTAAATGATCATTCATATCTAAGGTATTAACCGAAATATTCTACAAAGTTATTCTCGGTTTCGTAAATTTTAATACAGTGTAATGCTGCGCCGGATTCGGCGATCAGATTGTGCAGCTCATCCCAGATCGCAATGGCAAGATTCTCTGTTGAAGCCAGCTTACCCTGCATAAAATCCACATCCAGATTTAAGTTGCGGTGATCAATCTTATCTACAACATAGGTATTGGTAATGTCTTTTAACCATTTAAGATCTACCAGGAAGCCAGTTTCCGGGTTAACCTCACCCTTAACGGTTACATATAGCTGGTAATTATGGCCATGCCAGTTCGGATTAGCACATTTTCCATAAACTGCCGTATTTTCGTCTTCCGTCCAATCAGGTCTGGAGAGTTTATGCGCCGCATTAAATGATGCTTTTCTAGTTATAAAAATCATTTATATTAGGTTATCGTTTGTGATATAACGAACAAATATACGTAGAAAGGTTTAAGTAGAAAGGTAAATAACTAACTTAGATCCCTATGAAACTTCTTATCGTTGCAGCAACACGGCCAGAAATCGAATTCCTGTACGAACAATTTAACCTGCCCAAAGTGGATTTTGTAAGAACGGATGAATTTGATGTGCTGATCACCGGCGTTGGGATGACGGCAACCGCATTCGCACTCGGGCAGCATTTAAATACCAGCTACAACCTGGTTCTAAACCTGGGCATTGCCGGCAGCTTCGACCGTACCATTCCATTGGGTAGTGTACTGAACATCATTTCTGATGAATTTGCTGAACTTGGTGCAGAAGATAAAGATGCGTTTCTTACCCTGGATGCCCTTGGCTTCGGACAAACTAAATATACCGCACATCACAACCTCTTAAACGACTATATCAAACGCCTTAAAAAGGTAAATGGAATAACAGTTAACTGTGTTCATGGAAATGAAGGCAGCATACGCTCCATAATTCAAAGGCTGGCACCCGTAACAGAAAGTATGGAGGGCGCAGCTGTGCTGTATGCCTGTACAAAAATTTCCATTCCCTGCGTCCAGGTTCGCAGCATTTCGAACTATGTAGAACCCCGAAACCGTGAAAACTGGCAAATTGGACTTGCCATAAAGAACCTGAACACCTGGGCAATTGGCTTTTTGACAAATACATAACCGAGCGGTTTTCAATAGTCCCTATATTTACCGCATGAAACTTAGTCTAGGCTTTTCTCCCTGCCCAAATGATACCTTTATATTCGATGCACTGATCCATCATAAAATTGATACGGAAGGCCTGGAATTCGAAGTATGCTTTGATGATGTAGAAACACTGAACCATAAAGCATTTAATGCGGAACTGGACATTACCAAGCTGAGCTTCCATGCCTTTGCACATTGTTATGAGAAATATGCGCTGCTGGATTCCGGAAGTGCACTCGGCTTTGGTGTAGGCCCGCTGCTGATCTGTAAGGACGAAACACACGTTCAGAACAGTACACATTTAGATGCCTCCTTAAAAGTGGGTATCCCAGGTAAATTTACAACTGCCAATTTCCTGCTTGGAATTGCATTTCCACACCTGACAAACAAACAAGAACTTGTCTTCTCTGACATAGAATCGTCATTGCTGGAAGAAAAGACAGACCTCGGACTGATCATCCATGAGAACAGGTTCACCTATTCGGAAAAAGGATTACACAAGATCGTTGATCTGGGCAGTTACTGGGAAAAACTAACCGGCTGCGCCATCCCGCTGGGCGGAATCGTGATCAACAGGAAGCTGGAAAGAAGCGTGCAGGAAAAAGTAAACCGGCTTATTCAAAAATCGGTAGAATATGCATTCAATGATCCAAAATCAGGCCTTGAATTTATTAAGCAGCATGCACAGGAGATGAGTGAAGAGGTGATGTATAAGCACATCGAACTGTACGTAAATCAATACAGTGTTCAACTTGGTACTGAAGGCAGAAAGGCAATCGATGTGCTTTTCAATATGGCACAGGAAAAAGGGCTGATTGAGCCTTTAAAACACAGTATTTACCTGATCGGTTAATTAATTACAGGGACCGTCAGGAATCTCTTTAGTGATCTTAAGTACCTTGGTTACCACCATAGTAGAATCAAAATCAGCAGATACGATTAGGCTATCTGATTTAATCAGGTGACATTCTACCTCGATATATACCGGCTCATATGGCTTTTCAAAATTAAAGTTACTGTAAGAAAGCTCAAGCGTCTTGGCACTATCGGCAACCCAGTATTCCCGGCCCTCTTCACAATCGGTAAAAGACTTGATCTCAGGACCATAACTATACAAACCTTTTAGAATTTTTACAGTACCCTTTTCATCCGCTGCATCTTTTTGATTACAGGCAATAATCACTACGGAAAGTGCCAGGATTAAAAATAAAGATTTATTAAATAGCTTCATAGGATTACAGATCTTGATTCAAATGGTTTATTTTCTTAACGCTCAAATTAGCTGACAAAGCTGATGCCACAAAAGAAAATATACTTACGGTTAAGAAGACCAGTAAGAAATCTGTCCATTTAAATGCGACTGGGTACGCATTTGGAATCAGCAAATTCTCTTGCGACATTTTAACCAGACCAAATTCACGCTGCACTAAACAAAAGATAAATCCAATCAGAAGGCCGAATAGGCAGCCCGTCATGGTAATCATCATTCCTTCGAATAAAAATATCCGTTTAATGAGCTTCTTTCCAGCTCCCAGACTACTCAAAATCGCAATATCTTTTAGTTTATCAATCACCAGCATGGTCAATGATCCGATGATGTTAAAAATAGCAATAATTAAAATAAAAGTGAGGATAATATATACCGCCCATTTCTCACTCCCCAGGATATTATAAAGAACCTTATTCTGCTGGATCCGGTCCTTTACTTCAAAATTGGCACCGATGCGCTGTTCAATCTCCTCCTTAAATTTATCGACATTGATCCCTGGTTTTAAATTAATCTCTATGGCAGAGATCTTTTCCGGTTCGCCCAGCAGCTTCCGCGCAAAGCTCAACGGAACAATTGCCAGGTTATCAAAGTCCTGCTGAACCTCAAAAACACCCGCTGTGGGAATGGATAAAATGGTAAAATCATCAGCGGGATTAACCGAACTAACTTTGGTTCCCTTTTTAGGAGAAAAGATCTGCAGCTGGTCAAAGGGATTGGCCACATTAACCATCAGGTAAGTCTGAATGGCAGAACCGATCACGGCACAATCTCCGGCACTGTTGTTCAGCAGAAACTTTCCTTCCAGGGTAATGCTGTCTAAGCTTTTATTTTTTAAGTAATCTGCACTTACACCTTTAACCAGGGCAACGGATTGCTTGTCATTATACCGGAGCAATGCATTTTCAGACAAGACCTCAGTATAAGAGTAAATATCCTTATTTCTTTTTAGCGCATTAAAATACGCAGATCCGGGAGAGAAGGTCTTTCCAGCTGCCGGTGAGATCACAATTTCAGGAGTAATGGTATTAAACATCTTCAAAACCACTTCACCAAAGCCATTGAATACCGATAAAATAGTGATCAAAGCAGCACTTCCTACAAATACACCCACTACAGAAATTGTAGAAATGATATTTATAGCATTGGTAGATTTTTTAGCAAAAAGATACCTGCGGGCTATGAAAAATGGTGTATTCAATATGTACTGCTTAACGGTTATTATTGTAAAAATGGATTGGTAAGTTTCTCATATCCAATAGTTGTCGGTTGTCCGTGACCAGGATAAACTTCGCAATTATCGGGCAATTTAAACAAGTTATTCTTTATACTGCTAATTAACTGCGCATGATTACCTCCCGGCAGGTCAGTACGGCCAATGCTATTGTAAAACAAAACATCGCCACCAATCAAAAAGTTGTCTTCCGCAGCATAAAAACATAAATGTGCCGGAGAATGTCCAGGTGCAAAGATCAGTTCAAGCGTACTGTTTCCAAAGGTAACTGTTCCCGTTTCTTCCAGAAAAACCTCAGGCTCCGGAGACAGCTCATAACGAAGTCCCATTTGTGGAAGGTAACCCGGAATGGCCTGCAGTACAAACAGCTCACCACGGTGAAACTGTGGCTTTAAACCCCAGTTATCGTAAACAAACTTGTTTCCGAAAACATGATCGTAATGACAGTGTGTATTTAGTAAAAGAACAGGCTTCAGTTCCTTTTCTTTGATAAAGCGGACCAGGATATTTTGTTCTTCCCCATCGTACATGCCCGGATCGATGATGACACATTCACCCGTTTCATCAAATAATATATAGGTGTTTTCCCGAACCGGGTTAAAGGTAAATCTCTGAATGCTGATCATTTTATTATAGTAAATGCTAATTTTTCCATTTAAAGGTACTGATCATCCGGTCGATATCTTTTTTAATAAAATTAACAACCGGCTGGATCGAATCGTACTGCGGACGCTCATTAAAATATAAAGCGCCCCTGAAATAATGCTTCACGCTGTCTGTTAAAAAAAATTGTACCGAAGAAGCCGTATTGCCTTCTATCGCATAATAGATGCCATAAACCTTTTTCTCCGGATAATTGATCAGTCTCTGATCAATTGCATTTGCCTTCACTGTATGTTTAAATGCAAATGTCCGCGCATCTTCAACCAGCTCTGCATATTCTTTTTGGGATAAGACATCGTAATATGTTAAATGAAGATTTCCATTGAAACGGGGAAAAGAAAGGTTATACCAGCATGAATTTGTGTTGCCGGCCCCATCATGGGTCATTTCCGTATAAACAGGATAGTCAAACGTAAAAGGACAGCCGGTATCAAATTTTCTATATTCCTTTTTTGGGAATTCGATATGAAAATAACCTCTCGGTTTTGGAGAATAGCTGTTTCCGGTACATGCAGCAAGTACCATCGCAATTAAAAAGGAAAGGATCAGGAGCTTTTTCATCTATTTGTTCCAAATATACCAGGAATGTTCAGCTTGCAGGTAAAGCATTTCAAGACCATTCTTGATCTCCGCACCATGTTCACGCGCTTTTTGCAAAAACACGGTATCTTCCGGATTGTAAACCAGGTCATAAGCCAGGTGTATTTCAGATAAGGAAGCATATGGAATCTCCGGGCAGCTATCTATATTTGGAGACATACCCAGAGGGGTTGTATTGATCAGCAGCGTATATTCCTGAAGTAATTCAGGAGTAACTTCAGCATAGCTGACCGAATCTGCACCGGGCTTCCGGCTAACGACAAGAAAAGAAATATTAAGGGTCTTTAGTACATACTTTACTGCTTTAGCAGCACCGCCATCACCAAAGACCAGCGCTTTTTTATGGTGATCCTTTAACAGAGGCTCCAGGGATGTGCGAAAGCCAAAGGCATCCGTATTGTAACCTTTTAACCAGCGTTTACCGTCATTATTCAAAATTGAAATACAATTTACAGCACCAATCTGCAATGCGGCATCATCAACTTCATCCAGAAAACGGATCACATTTAATTTATGGGGTATCGTTACATTTAGACCCCGCAATTCGGTATGATCTGCCAGCAGTGCCGGCAGAAGTTCAATATCTTCAATGGGAAACAGATCATACTCACAGTCAGCAATCTGCTCCGTCTCAAACTTGTGGGTAAAGAACTTCTTTGAGAATGAATGTGATAACGGGAAACCTATTAATCCAAATTTTCTCATGGTCTGGTAACTCCCGGATTACAGGTTAGCAAGATCCAGGAAATGATCAAAAGTGTCGCCTCTTAAACCAAGTCTGATGGTTTCCAATGGAATCACTTCAGCAGGTGCAATATTCCCTAAGTTCACATTTGTACCCAGTAATTTGATGAACCAAACCTGTTGTTCCTTTTGGGGGGCTTCCCAAATGATCGCCTCTTCAGGAATTTGCGTAAGGATCTCATCTACCAGGCCTTCCCTAACCTCACCAGAACCCCTGTAAATGCCAACATTACCACCTTCTCGTGCTTCCGCAATAACTTTCCATGAACCCGCATCAAGCTCAGCCTGCATCAGCTTAATCCATTTGTAAGGCGCAAATATTTTAGCAGCGTCTTTAGAGCCAACTTCAGAAATTACAGTAACCTGTTTAGACAGCTTTTGGATATATTCACATTTCAGATCGTGATCAATGGTGATCGAACCGTCAGAAACTTCAACATATTCCATGTTAAACTGATCCAGCACACGTCTGTAATCGTCAAATTGATTCCGGATAATAAAAGCCTCGAAAAGTGTTCCCCCAAAATAAGTGGGGATACCTGCCGATTTATAGATCGCTAACTTCTCCTTTAAATTAGGGGTAACAAAAGAAGTAGCCCAGCCTAACTTTACAATATCACTATGTATGCCGGCAACGTCAATAAAATCTTCTGTTTGTCTTAAGCTTAGTCCTTTATCCATGACCATTGTAATTCCTTTGTTGCGTGGTTTTACAGGCCTTTCTGGTATATTATTAAGTGGGTAATTCATATTGATGACAAAGGTGAAAAAAAATCGGACAGTTTTTATCAGTAATATCTAATAAAAACCATCCGGTTTTTATTTTATAAAACGGCTGATCACTTCAAGTATAGAGCCGTTCTGTTGTAATTGGGGCAAATATTCAAATAAAATGTGGTGCTTCTCCGGATCCGTTGCCAATGCAGTTTCCAGATAGATCAACGCTTCGTTCTTCTCACCAAGGGCAAAAAGATACGCAACCATACGATAATATAGTTCAGCCGCATCCGGGTTGTTCTTGATGGCCTCAGAGATGGTCTCAGAAGCTTCCAGCAACTTACCCTGCTCGTATAACACGGTTGAATAATCAAGCCATGCTTCTACATCAACAGGATTATATTCCAATACCTTAGAATACGCCTCTACAGACAGTTCGATCTGCCCAAGTTTATAATACGCATCCGCCATGGCAAACCAGAAATCTGCATTTTCATCATCCAGTTCAATGGCTTTTTTATAGAAATGAAGGGACTCAAAGAAGCGCTCTTCAAAATTAAGCGTCACACCAATTCCAAACCAGGCATCAGCCATCTTGGGATCCATCTTTACAGACTTTTTATAGTATGACCGCGCTTCATCCATAAGCTCCAGCTTTTCATAGCATTCGCCAATCGCACAATACGTATCTGCATTGGGCTTTTCGTACTCAAAGGTTTGTTTATAAACTTCAATCGCCTCAGAAAAACGGTCCAGCTGAACCAAAGCATTGCCTTTATTGTAGTATGCAGAAGCAAAGTTATCTTTAATTAAGATCGCATAATCGTACGCATCAATTGCCTTTTCAAACAGATCAAGCTTATGGTACGAATTGGCCAGGTTATACCAGGCCGCGTATGAATAAGGGTCTTTATCAATATACTCCTTATAAAATTGTATGCTTTCTTCCTGCTTATCCAGAATATCGTAACAAAAAGCAAGCTCATACAGGCCGTCCTTGTTTTCCATATTCTGCTCTAAACTCTGCTTAATGTATACAATGGCGTGCTCGTAATCAAGCATATTCTGATATACATACGCAATCTGAAGCAAAATCTCGTCTGTGGTTTCCGAAAACTCCAATGCCTTCTGGAAATTATCCAGTGACTCCGAATAACGCTCCAGGCTATTGTAAATGTTACCTCTTAAAATGTAGATCTCCGGCTCGGAAGCTTCCAGCATCTCTGCTTTCTGAAGCGCAAGAAAAGAACGGTCAATCTGATCGGTAACAAAAAACAACTGGGCTTGTTTAACCAGAAAAACCGCAGCATAAGGATGCTGGTTCAAAGCGTACTCAATAACCTGAAGTGCTTTTACAGGATCGCTCTTTTCGATGTAGTAATCGATAATATTTTCAAAAGCCTGGGCGTCAAAAAAATATTGATCCTGATTACGTATCATCTCTTCGTAGCGTTCTACAGAACGCTGTGCATCATCACTAAAATCAAAATAAAATTCCTCTTCCATATATCGACTGATTAAGAACAGATCCCTGCGTTAAATATACTTTATAAGTTTACAATATTATTCACACAAAACGGCAAATAATTTTCAACATACACACACCCTTTAACCTAAACTACTGATAATAATAGGGGTTACCCCGCCCCTTTTTTAGAAGATTTAACAAATCAGTATAGGTGGTAAGGGATTAGGATCTGATTATTTTACAAAATAACGTAACTTTATTTTAGAGATCGTAATATTCAGGTCTTTTTTTGTTGCTTTGTATATCAACTATAAACTAGTTATGGAGCAAAATATCACCAAAGTTTTAAAAAACTTAAATATTCTGGATCTAAACCCGGCGTATTGCACTGGAAGCCAATGGGCTTCAATAACGGATAGAAAAACACTGGACAGCTATTCTCCGGCAGATGGAAACAAGATTGCAGGCATTCAGACAGCTACAGAAGCAGATTACGAAGAGGTATTGAAAAAAGCAGAACAGGCATTTCTTTACTGGCGCAGCTTACCTGCTCCGAAACGCGGGGAGATCGTACGCCAGTTTGGCGATGCACTCCGCGAAAATAAGGAAGACCTCGGAACCCTCGTTTCTTATGAAATGGGTAAAAGCCTGCAGGAAGGGCTTGGAGAAGTTCAGGAGATGATCGACATCTGCGACTTTGCTGTCGGCCTTTCCAGACAACTGTATGGTTTAACCATGCACTCGGAAAGACCAAACCACCGCATGTATGAACAGTGGCACCCCATGGGCATTGTAGGGATCATCTCCGCATTTAACTTCCCCGTTGCCGTGTGGAGCTGGAATACCGCACTGGCCCTGGTTTGCGGAAATGTATGCGTCTGGAAACCCTCCTCAAAAACACCATTATGCGCAGTTGCATGTCAGCATATCATAGCCAAAGTACTTCAGGCAAATGACCTTCCCGAAGGGATCTGCAGCCTCATTATCGGAAATGCCGTTGGCGATCTGATGAACAACGATAAAAGGATTCCCTTAATTTCATTTACAGGATCAACCCGTATTGGCCGGATCGTATCAAGTGCCGTTGCCGGAAGGTTTGGACAGACCATCCTGGAACTTGGCGGCAACAACGCCATTATCATCTCTAAAGATGCCGACCTTGACATGTCCATTATAGGAGCCGTATTTGGTGCCGTAGGTACTGCCGGACAGCGCTGTACTTCTACCAGGAGGCTGATCATCCAGGAAGATATTTATGATGATTTTAAAGAAAAATTAGTCAAAGCATATGGACAGCTTCGTATTGGCAATCCACTGGATCAGCACAACCATGTAGGTCCGCTTATTGATACCGCAGCAGTGGACATGTACAACCTGGCCATCCAAAAAGGAATCTCAGAAGGTGCTAAATTTGTTGTAGAAGGTGGTGTGATCACCAATGAACCCTCCGGATGCTATGTAAAGCCTTGCGTAGCAGAGGTCGAAAATCGTTATGAGATCGTTCAGGAAGAAACCTTTGCACCAATCCTGTACCTGATCAAATATAAAACGCTGGAAGAAGCTATTGAACTACAGAATGGTGTTCCGCAGGGACTATCATCGGCAATCATGACGTTAAACCTTCGTGAAGCAGAACTGTTCCTTTCAGCGGCAGGATCAGATTGCGGTATTGCCAATGTAAACATCGGAACATCCGGTGCTGAGATTGGCGGGGCATTTGGCGGAGAGAAAGAAACCGGTGGTGGCAGGGAAAGCGGATCAGATGCCTGGAAAGGATATATGCGCAGGCAAACCAATACCATAAATTATTCAAATACCCTGCCGTTAGCGCAGGGTATTAAATTCGATCTTTAATTATTTCTTCTGATCCATAATGGATTTCGGAAGGTGCATTGCAGCCAGTGACTCGGAAGTAAAACGCTCCATGTTCTTACATTTAAACCGGCCCAGGTCTGCATTTGCAGATTCTTTAGCAATAAGCGTGTGCTGATCAGCAGCACCGCTTAATTTTAAGCTCGCATTGCCCTTAATGATCGTATACAAACTGCCGGTTACTGCATTTACATTAGCGGTAGCATAATCTTTCAGAAAGATCTGAAGGTATTTTACATTGAACCTTCCGCTGGTTACCACTGCTGAATTTTCTGATGCATCAATCCGCTGCAGATCATTCACAGAAACCGTAACCATCACCTGGTCTACTTCTGTTGAACTGATCATCAATATCAATCCTTTTTTCTGGATCCTAGTCTTCTCCGGATTAAAATGTGTATCCACCTCAACACCCGGTGTTGTAGATTGTACCAGCACAACCTTTACATTTCCAGAAACAAGGATCTTGTTGAATGGAAGCCCTGCAGTAATAGCAGAGGTTGCGTCTTTGTTGTTGTCAACTGCAAGCGCAGGAACTGTTGCTGAAACCATCACCCCTGCAATCAGAACCAATGAGAAAAATGTTTTTGTTAGAGTTTTCATATCTTGAATCATTTGAGATTTTTAAGCTGTTTTGGTAATAAGACGCTGATAGAAGAAAAACGTTGCACCCACCTTCACTTCATTATACAAGGCTTTGATAATTCCCGACGAACTGCCCATTTTTTTCGACCAACACGAACAAAAAATCAGATAATGAAACGCGTACTTTGAAAGGACATCAATTTGATGTATGTTTAGAGATTTTTAATGCTTTAACTTTCTTTCTTTTTAATCTTTAGCCGATGTTACGCGTAGATAGTTCCAAACCTTGCAAAATTGTATATTCACTATGTAAGCATGCGTATTTGGGTTATCTGATAGAGCCTCACATCGTCCAGCTGAATCCACAGGGCGATTTTTCATTGACCTACCAGCGTATCTTTTCACATACAGCACAGGAATTCACTAAGCACCTCTCAGAACAGGACCTTAAACTGATCCGGATGCTGGATGAAACCGAGCAGGATACCATCATCAAAAAATACCATAAAAAAGCCATCCGTGCAGTAGAGTTCTTCAGCAAATTCTTTGACGATAAGTTTTATGAAAATGTACGCCCTAAAATAGAAAAGAAACTGTCCGAAGTACTCGAGATCATTAAGGCCGGCGGATCACTCTACCTAATGGATAATGACGGCTGGCCGGCAGAACGTAAAATAGAAATCGCTGAAGAGGCCTCCACCGTCCTGTTTCACTTCAGACGAAATGAACTCGAAACACGCTACTTCCCAACCATTAAATACCAGGGACAACGGATCGACTTCATGTTTAAAGATGCACAGGTGGTAAGCAACCAGCCCGCATGGCTGCTGCTTAATGACATCCTTTACTTTTTTGAACAGGACATAGAAGGAAAGAAACTGCTTCCTTTTTTAAACAAACGCTATATTACCATCCCAAAAGCAACAGAAGAAACTTATTTCGAGAAATTTGTAAGTCCCCTGATCGAGAAATACCACGTATACGCAGAAGGATTTGATATCAAAACCGTTAAGCATGAACCCACCCCTGTAATCAAAGTGATCTATGTAGACGGAGGAATTTCACAACTTCAGCTATATTTTAATTACGGTGAGTATGCATTTGCGATGGGGAATGATAAAAAAGTAACCGTCCGCCTGGCCAAAGAAGAAGACAATTATGTGTTTACCCGGATTAAACGGGACATTGTCTATGAACTGGAAAAGTTCAATACCCTGGTGCGCATGGGGCTAAAAAAAACAAGTGCTCTTTTCCACAATCTGGAAGTTGCCAATAACCAGGAAGAAGGTCTCTCTTATGCGGTCATCAATTGGGTAAATGAGCATATTGAGACCCTAAGATCCTGCGGGTTCGAAATTGAGCAGCAAAATGGGGTAAAGAAATTCTTACTGGCCGCCAATAAAATTGATTTTGAGATCAAGGAAGATAACGATTGGTTTGACATCAACGCCATTGTTTATTTCGGGGAGCATCCCATTCCGTTCATGTCTTTAAAGCAGCATATTCTCCATAAAAGACGGGAATTTACATTGCCCGATGGCGCAATCGCAATCATTCCGGAGAAATGGTTTACACAGTACAGCAGTCTGTTCAGCCTGGCTGATGGCAGTAAATCGTTACGGCTTAAAAAACACCATCTGGGCCTCATCAATGAACTTGCAGAAGACAGCATTACCAATGTAACTTTAAGCAGGAAGCTGGAACGCCTGAACAATTTTGAGAATATAGAAGATGTACAAATGCCTGTTCATTTCAAAGGCGACCTGCGCAGTTACCAGAAGGCCGGCTATAACTGGTTCAGCTTTTTAAGGGAATATAACTTTGGCGGATGCCTTGCCGATGATATGGGTTTGGGTAAAACTATTCAGACGCTGGCTATGCTCCAGAAACTCAAAGAAGAAGATGAGGAAAAGGCAACCCACAGCACCTCATTGATCATTATGCCGACCTCATTGATCTATAACTGGCTCAATGAAGCAAAAAAGTTTACACCTAAGCTAAAGATCCACTCCCATACCGGTACCACAAGAGATAAGGACATCAGCATCTTTGCCGCATACGACATTGTGATCACCACCTATGGTATAACACGGGTTGATGCAGAATTGCTCCGCGATTTTTACTTTAATTACATCATCCTTGATGAGAGTCAAAACATAAAAAATCCGTCCTCAAAATCATTTAAGTCAGTACGCTCCCTGAAATCTAAAAATAAACTGATCCTGAGTGGTACACCAGTAGAAAATTCGGTTAGTGATCTGTGGACACAACTTACCTTTCTGAATCCCGGAATGCTGGGTACCCAATCCTTTTTTAATGAAGAGTATGTCCAGGCCATTGAGAAACGAAAGGATGAAGAAAAGGCCCGTAAACTACAGGCCATCATCAAACCCTTTGTACTGCGGAGGACAAAAGAACAGGTAGCCGCAGAGCTGCCTTCAAAAACAGAGCAGATCTTTTACTGCACCATGAGCGAAGACCAGGCAGAGCGTTATGAAAAAACAAAGTCTGCTTACCGGAATGATCTCCTGAGCAGTATGGATGATGGTACATATGCTAAGAAACAGGTACAGCTATTACAAGGCTTAACGGCACTGCGTCAGCTGGCCAACCACCCGGTTATGATAGACGATACGTACGCATCCGATTCAGGAAAGTTTGAGAATGTGGTGCATACGTTAGACAATGTACTTAAAGGCGGCCATAAGGTGCTGATCTTTTCACAATTTGTCAAACACTTAAATATCTTTAAAAGCTATTTTGAAAAGGAATCCATTGCATTTGCATACCTGGATGGATCAACAAAGAACAGGGGTGAGATCGTTGCGGATTTCCAGCAAAACACAGACCTGAAAGTATTCCTGATCTCCATCAAAGCAGGTGGTGTCGGCCTAAACTTAACCCAGGCTGATTATGTATTCATACTTGACCCCTGGTGGAACCCTGCCGTTGAACAGCAGGCCATTGACCGGACGCACCGGATCGGACAGGAAAAGAAAGTATTCATCTACAAGTTCATAGCCAAAGACACGGTAGAAGAGAAAATCCTAGCTTTACAAAACCGCAAGAAAAGGCTGGCCAGTTCATTAATTACTACCGAAGAAAGCTTCTTTAAATCACTAAGTAAAGACGATATCCGGGAAATTCTCAATTAGACAAACCGGGTATTATTGAATTACACGAGTTAAAGATCTTTCAATCACACACCCTGCAAATCTTTCAACCAGTGTGGAGGAATGCTGGATCAGTCGCGCCAACCGCATTTAATTGCCAAGCACGGCATCATATTGCTCACGCGAAATCATTACCGCGCCCAGGCTCAGCAAATGGTCATTGGGAAGCTGGCAGTCAATCAGTTCAAAGTCCTTATTCTGGCACAGCCAGATCAATGCTGTTTTTGATGCATTGCTCTCCAGGCTGAACATACTTTCACCACAAAAAACGTGATCAGTCAATACACCATACAACCCGCCTGCCAATACTCCATTATGCCATACCTCTACACTCGAAGCATACCCGTGTTCATGCAGGTTGATATAAGCATCCTGCATCTCTTTGGTAATCCAGGTTCCGGGCTGATCTTTCCTTCCAATCTTAGCACAGTTCAGGATTACATCAGTGAAAGCCTGGTTATAGGTAACCTTAAAAACATCAGAGCGGATCAGTTTAGCCATGCTCTTACTCACCTTGATCTGATCCGGATAAATGACACAGCGCTCATGAGGAGAATACCAGCAAATGGGATCATCCTCACTAAACCACGGAAAGATGCCGTTCTGATAGGCCAGTAATAACCTCGGCAAACTCAGATCGCCGCCAACAGCAAGCATCCCATCGGGATCCGCAAGAGAGGGATCAGGAAAAACAAGTTCATCGTCGGGTAATCTAAAAACCATTTACAATGATAAACAATACTTATTAATGTAACTAAATCCGTTATTTTTGATCTCATCAAAAAGCAGAAAAATGAATTTTATCGGCAACTTGATCTGGATTATTTTTGGCGGCATCTTTATATTCTTCGAATACATCATCGGCGGTTTAATATTATGCCTTACCATCGTAGGTATTCCTTTTGGAATCCAATGCTTTAAATTTGCAATCGTCGGCCTCGCACCATTCGGCGTTAAAATAACAGATACCTCCTCCAATACCGGATGCCTGTCTACCATTATGAATATCATCTGGCTGCTGTTTGGTGGGTTCTGGATTGCGTTAACGCACTTGTTTTTCGGGTTGCTGTTCTGTATCACCATTATCGGGATCCCTTTTGGCAGGCAGCATTTTAAGCTGATGAACCTGGCCTTTACCCCCTTTGGAAAATCAATAAGTTAAAAGCTGCTTATTAATCGTCTAAACAACAATTAATCCAATCCGCTTAGAATGTGCAATGGCATCTTCACTATCCTCAAATAAACAGGTGCTGATATTTTTATCATCAGCCTTTTTTAAGAGTTCCAATGTTGCCACTTCCATTTCCTTGCGCACATTGCGGATATATATCGCTTCAATGTTCTTTGGGTATTTCTCTGCAATGGTGGTATAGATTGCCGGATCTTTTTGAGAGTTATCACCAAAGAAAACAAACTTCTGGTTTGGAAATGCATCCAGGATCCGCATTACACGTATTAATTTACCTTCGTGACCGGTCTTTCCGGTTTTTATGAGGTCTTTCCACCGCTTGATCTGATTGAGCAGAAAAGCACCTTCAGGCAGTTTATTGAACCTAAAGGTCTCTAACAAGTAATCATACAAATTCCACTCACTGCTGGATACATAGAAAAATGGATTGGGCTGGTCCGCATTTGTATGTGAAAGGGACAGCGCAGTATAGTGGGTATAGGTATCTTTAAACGTTTTCCTTGTTCTTGGATTTTTGATGAACAATTCCCTCAGTCTCCGCCCAATCGTGGCTGAATGAGAGATCATAATGGTATCATCAATATCAGAAATAAAGGCATATTGCGTAATGTGAGGTACATATACTTTTCCCTGGCCAACTGCCAAAACAATACCCGCATCGTCCAGAGCCTCTACCTTAACGCCGTGCCACCCCGCCTTAACAGAATTTGCAGCAGCCCACTCAAATTTAAAAAAGCCATCATACTCGGTTTTCTGATACACTTCCTGCCCGTTAAAGGTAAGCCTGACCTGAACAAAAGGATAAGGTTTTAAAATGAAGAGCTTAAGCAAATGAACGATATTTACAAACAGGTTATTGCTAAACAACTGCTTTGTTTTCGCCTTAAACCTGAACACGTGCCCATACACCACCAGGTTCTTTTCATGTCCATAACCATGATATACTTTTACACTTACCGATTTATTCATTATTAAATAAAACAGAGTATCTCTCAAGTTGTTTTAACGATTAGACAATACATCAGATGGAAGACAACGCTTTATCACTAAAATTACTCTTTATCATTAATCCGGGTTCCGGAAGTGACGAAGTCAATTACAGTGAAGAGATTACTGCTTATTTTAAAACTTCCAGTCACCAGGCGGAGATTTATGAACTGCCAAAAGATTGTGCTTTAGCAACACTTAAAGAAACCATCACCAATTCAAAGGCAGACCGGATCGTTGCCGTTGGCGGAGATGGCACCGTTAAACTGGTTGCAGAATGTTTGCTCGAAACGGATACGCCAATCGGAATAATTCCAGCAGGTTCAGCAAACGGAATGGCTAAAGAGCTTAACATCCCGTTAACCATTCCTGAAGCAATTGATACCGCTGTAAATGGAACACCTAAAAAGATCCATGCCGTAACTGTAAACGACGAACTGTGCATCCACCTGGCAGACATTGGGTTCAATGCATATTTGGTTAAAAAGTTTGATCACCTGGCACAACGGGGCATGTGGGGATATACCAAAGCCGCATGGCAAGCCCTGTGGAGCCACAACAAAATGGAAGTAGAGTTTAAGATCGGCGATCAGATGATCCGTTCAGAAGCAGCAATGGTGGTCATTGCAAATGCAACAATGTATGGTACCGGTGTAAAGATCAACCCGGAAGGCCGCCTGGACGATGAAGTATTTGAAGTAGTTCTGGTAAAGAAATATTCTGTGATGGAAATCCTTAAGCTCAAGTTCACCAATATGGCACTAAATCCAGCCAACATAGAGCTTTTTCAAACGACCGCATTGACCATAAAAACCAAACATAAAGCACATTTCCAGGTAGACGGAGAATATATCGGCAAGGTAAACAGCATTAAAGCAAGCATTATTCTAAATGCCATCCATGTAATTGTTTAATTGCAGTATTTGGCCAGCATTTCATCAGCCAGGTTAGAACCCATATTCTTAACAAACCTAAAATCTTCACAAGCCCCCTGCTGGTCCTTTTGCTGGATCTTTTTCAGGCCATCTTCAATCCGTTCCTTAAAGTATGCCTCATCATAACCAAGGCTTTGCTTTAGGGCAAGGATCCTCAGTTCTTCTGCGCGCGTATAGGTAGCCGTTCCCTTATTCCTGTAGAAATTTAAAACCGCATCTGTAGAACCTTTATTGGCGCGATAGCTTTCAATAGCAAGGTTGATCTCCTGCCTGCTTTTACCCTGGCAGTCCTGCCCGGAAATGGTAAATTTTATAGGCGCAATAATCACAGTTGCCGTATCGTGGTCTTCAGGAACAATCCATTGACCACTGCTCATCCGAACCAGTCTTAACGCTTCATCATCCAGATCGGTACCCACGCCGCTTCTGATCACGGAGAAATAGACCTTCCCATTTTTATTCAGCTTAAAGCCGATCGTAACGGTACCATCAATGCAGTTCCTTAAAGAATATTGCGGATAAATTTTATTGGCATTAATGAATGATTCAAGTCCGCCCTTAAGCTCAGGCTCGGCTTTCAGGACAAATCCGGATAAAAGAAAAATCAGGGTAAGGATCTTTGACATATCCTAATTTACGCATTTTTAATGCCAATAAATCAATTCTTTAAAATTATGACCTGTAATTAAGGGAGTTATTTAAATGTATGCTTTAAGATCAGTTCCGGATCCGGACAGTTTTTAAGGTAACCAGCTCTTTTAGAAAACCGGCATACTCCCGGATAATCCCCTGCTAAACCCTGCAGATCCAAGATCAGTTGAAAATGAAGATGCGGAGGCCAGTGACCGTTCTCTTCAGCAATACCAAAAGCTGCAAATTGAGACCCTGAGGGGATCAGCTGCCCTTCTTCCAGCCCATCTAATGAAGCCAGACTTAAATGCCCGTAGAGGGCATGAAAAACAAGATCACCGATCTCATACTTTAAGATGATAGTAGCTCCATAATCACCAAAATGATCATTGAACTTAAAACTATGTACTGTAGCCTCGTAAAAGTTGTAAACAGGAGTTAATGCTGGGCCCCAGATGTCAACACCCAAATGTAGTCTGCGGGGTTCTTCATGTGTATCAAAATGAGCACTCCGGGCGTAAATGGTGCGGTGTTCATTGTATCCCCCAATTCCATACCGGCAATTTGCGCTGCTGAGCTTGTGAGATATCCAATCACTAAAAAGCCGCGTATCGGATAAAATTTCATCGCTTAGCTCAGTATTCGCTGCCGTAAAATCAAACGGATACAGCTGATCTGCTGCAGCATTAAAATCAACCACTTTTCCAATGATCAGATCTGGCTTGCCTAAATAGCTATCCATCATTTACACTGCTTATTAGTTTTTTTAATCGGCTTGTTCGTCTGTTTCTTTACGTTCTCTGGAGATCTTATCGAATAATTTATCCATATGCTCCACGTATTCATTGGTATCATCCAAAAAGAAGGTAAGCGAAGGTACTACCCTGGCCTGGTTACGAATGCGGACACCTAATTTATACCGGATCTCGCTGGCGTGAGCGTTTACTTCAGCCACAGATAAAGTCGTATTGTTCGTATTTAAAAAGCTCAAATAAACCTTTGCCACAGCAAGATCCGGAGAAACACGAACCTTTGTAATGGTAACCAATGTATTTGGGATGTAGGATGATCCTTCTCTTTGAAAGATGTTCGCTAGTTCTTCCTGCAATACACCGGCAAATTTCTGTTGACGTTTACTTTCCATGATTTTCTATCTTTAAAACGGAATTGATTAATATAAAAGCTTATCATAAGGATAACGCTCGGTATGTAAAGCGACAACTTTATCGTATAATAGCTGCTTAAATTCTTCTACATTTTCTTTTTGGGTGGCAGATATAAAGATTGCAGGAGCATTGTTCGTAGCCATCCAGCTGCGTTTAAAATCTTCCAGGGTAAGGGTTGTCCGCTCTCCGTTCTCATTATCAGTTTCCGGACTTACATAAGCATCCATTTTATTGAAAACAACAATGGTTTCCTTATCCCGCGCACCCAATTCTTTTAAGGTCTCATTAACCACATGGATCTGGTCTTCAAAGTGTGTATGAGAAACATCCACTACGTGGACCAGGATGTCGGCTTCACGAACTTCGTCCAGTGTAGATTTAAAACACTCTACCAAATGATGCGGAAGTTTCCGGATAAAACCAACAGTATCAGAAAGCAGGAACGGAAGATTTTCAATTACCACTTTTCTTACCGTCGTATCCAGCGTAGCAAATAACTTGTTCTCTGCAAACACTTCAGATTTAGAGATCATGTTCATGATGGTCGATTTACCAACGTTGGTATAACCAACAAGGGCAACCCTGATCAGCTGAGTACGGTTTTTACGCTGTGTCTCATTCTGTTTATCAATAAGTTTCAGGCGGCCTTTTAAAAGAGAGATCTTTTCAAGGATCATCCTTCTATCACTTTCAATCTGGGTTTCACCGGGACCTCTCATCCCGATACCGCCCTTTTGACGTTCAAGGTGGGTCCATAAACGGGTTAACCGCGGTAAAAGGTATTGCAGCTGGGCGAGTTCAACCTGTGTCTTCGCCTGGGCCGTTTGGGCCCTTCCGGCAAAAATGTCAAGGATCAGATTACTCCGGTCCAATACTTTAACCTGCAGCTCACGTTCAATATTTTTAAGTTGTGATGGTGACAATTCGTCATCAAAAACAACCATATCTATTTCTTCAGACTTTACATAAGCCCCTATTTCTTCTAATTTTCCCGTACCCACAAAAGTCCCGCGGTCTGGCTTAAGCATTTTTTGAGTAAATTCATGCTCCACCACACCACCGGCTGTGTCTACTAAAAAAGCAAGCTCATCCAAATATTCCCGGGTCTCTTCAGGCTTTTCACCAGGCCTGATCACCCCAACAAGTATCGCACGTTCCTGCTTAAGCGCCGTATCGTAAGTTTTCTGTTTTCCCATTGTAAAGTACAAAGATACAAAAGTTATACCGAGATCAGTTCACTGACAAATGCAGACATGGCTGCACCCGGGTTTTCGGTCTTCATAAAATTCTCTCCTATCAGGAAGCCGTTAAATCCGGCAAGCTTTAATTTCTTAATCGTTTCCGTATCAGAGATTGCACTTTCAGAGATTTTCATAAAGTCTGAAGGGATCTGATCAACCAGGTCAAAAGAAGTCTGGATATTTACCGTAAAATCTGCCAGGTTTCGGTTATTTACCCCAATCGCATCCAGATCCGGACAAATACTGCGCTCCAGTTCTTCCTGGTTATGTACTTCCAGCAGCACATTTAAGCCCAAACCTTTTGCCGTGCCGGCAAGGGCAGCAATTTCCTGAGGTGTCAGGATGGCTGCAATCAACAAAATAATGTCAGCACCCAAAGCCTTTGCCTCAATTACCTGGTATTCATCAATCATAAAGTCCTTTCGCAGGATCGGGATTTGGTTCGCTGCCCTGGCTTCCAGCAAATCCTTTGTATGTCCGCCAAAGAAGTCCGTATCCGTCAAAACAGACAATGCAGAAGCACCCGCTGCTGCATAACCAGTTGTCACATCAGCAACCGTTACTTTATCATTTATAATCCCCTTTGATGGCGATCTCCGCTTAAATTCGGCAATGATACCTGTACGTCCAGGATCTGTTAAGAACGATTTAAACGAATGAGGGTTGCGGTTAAAGTGCAGCCCCGATTCCAGCTGCCTTACAGAAACAAGTTGTTTAGCCTGGGCCACTTCTTCCTTTTTGCGCAGTACAATTTTATCTAAAATAGTCATCTTATTTTTCCAGCCAGTTTTGCATCATTTGTTTACCATGTTCAGTAAGCACACTTTCCGGGTGAAACTGAACGCCGCGTACATCAAGCTCTTTATGTCTTAAAGCCATAATTTCATGACTTACATCAGTAGCCGTTATTTGAAGGCAATCCGGCAATCCTTCGTTATTAACTACCCAGGAGTGGTAGCGCCCAACATTGATCGTTTGCGGACAATCTTTAAACAGCAACTCTTCAGCATCCAATACGGTTATAGGCGTTGCAATACCATGCATCGGCCTCCCGAGGTTCAGCAAAGTTCCGCCAAAAGCCTCAGCAATGGCCTGCTGACCTAAACATACGCCAAAAATACTTTTCGTTGGCGCATAGGTCTTAATTACATCCAGCAATAAGCCGGCTTCTTCCGGAATTCCCGGGCCTGGAGAAAGCAGGATCTGATCAAACTGATCTACATCAGCCAGTTCAAACTTATCATTCCGCCATACCTCAACTTCACGGCCCAGCTCATTAACCAGGTGTACCAGGTTATAGGTAAATGAGTCGTAATTATCGATTACCAAAACTTTCTTTTGCATTCCTTTATTATTTTCCATCGTTAAATGTGTGCTGCCATTTCAATTGCCCGGCGTAACGCTGCAATTTTATTATTTACTTCATTCAGTTCATTTTCAGGCACAGAATCGGCAACAATACCTGCTCCAGCCCTATAATGCAGCTGATTATTCTTACTCATAAAGGTGCGGATCATGATGCAGTGGTTAAACTCATCATTAAAGCCCATGTAACCAAGCGCCCCCGCATAAAAATTACGGCCCAAACCTTCATACTCATCAATAAGCTGCATTGCTTTATATTTCGGTGCACCACTCAGCGTACCTGCCGGATACGTATCAGCAACAACTTTAAAAGCAGGCACATTGTCCTGCAGGTTTCCGCTTACTTTAGAAACCAGGTGGATCAGGTGCGAATAATACTGCACTTCCTTAAATGATTTAACCTGTACCCCATTACAATGTCTGCTCAGGTCATTTCTGGCCAAATCAACCAGCATCACATGCTCTGCGCTTTCTTTCGGGTCCTGCTCCAGCTTTCTGGCTTGTTCCGCATCCTCCTCGTCATTACCCGTCCGCTTAAAAGTACCGGCAATGGGAAAAATATTAGCCACATTATCTTTAATGGTAATCTGTGCTTCCGGCGAAGAGCCGAAAAGCTTAAAGCTGCCATAATCAAAATAAAACAGGTATGGCGACGGGTTAATAGACCTTAAACAGCGGTAAACATTAAATTCATCGCCTAAGAACGCTTGATTGTATGCCCTGGAAGGCACAATCTGGAATACATCACCCCGAAGAATGTGTTTTTTAAGCTTATCAACCATCTCCAGAAAGTCTTCATTGCTCAGGTTAGACTGCTCTTCCCCGTTAGTTTTGAAGCTGTATTCCGGATAGTTCTTATTCTGAATGATGTATTCGATCTTTCCAAGATCATTGTCATCATCTTCGTTAAATGTATTTTTAAACAGGGTGATCTCATTTCTAAAGTGATCAATAGCGATGATGTACCTGTAAATATGGTATTGCATCAATGGAATTTCCTGACCTTCGGGAGATTTTGAAGAAAAGGTAATGTCCTCAAAATACTGAACCGCATTCCAGGTAAAATAACCAAACAGTCCGCTGGAAATGTATCTTTTATCTTCCACCACATCCGGATTAAACATAGCTTTAAACGCATCGATCTCTTCGGTAAGTACAAAATCCGTTTTCTCTTCTTTTCTGCCATCCGGGAAATAGGAAGACAGCACGCCATCTTTCAGTATAATGCCGGCAACAGGCTCCGCACATACGTAGCTTACCGAGTTTTCACGGCTATGGTAATCCGAACTCTCTAACAGGATCGTATTTGGAAAAACGTCTCTCAACCGCAAATAGATACTTACAGGAGTCGTGGTATCTGCCAGCCTCTTCTTGTACGTTGTTTTAATGTGGTAACTATTCATAAAATCATTTAAAATAAAAAAACCCGACGTGTGGTCTACGTCGGGTTTCAATGTGGTTGGTTTAGGTTGATAAACTATAAGGTACACAAGGCTGCGACGAAACTCTTTTCAGAATCACTACGCCATTGCCAGGTATGTATATTGTTAATCATGTGCAACAAAAATATAAATAAATCTTACAAAGCAAAATTAAATTATGAAAATTATGAAATTCCGAATGCAGTTCGTGATGGATCGGCCTTTACCATGGCAATAATTGCCGCTATAATAAGGATCAGGGCCAGTCCGAAATAAAGCGCGATACTACGGTGCTTCACCAGCGCATCATCACCACGTTTAGAACGTGCATTCCCTACAGTGATCAGAATAATGGCAAAAACCATCATACCTACGTGCTCCATTTTCCAGTAACGACCTAAAGCAACAGAACTGTCTGCTTTATACCAACCACTCATAAAATATAGAATTAAGCCCATCAGCAATTGGATATGTGCGGAGATCAGGGTAAAAACGTTGAATTTACGGTTACCTTCTGTATAGGGTTTTTTGCCAAGCCATCCGGAGATTGCCTGTACAACTGCCAATACCAATAAAATTAAAACAACATAACGCCAGCCTGAGTGTGCGCTCTTTAAGATACTATACATAATGGTTTTTATTTCAAAAATAAGTAATTACTCGCGCTTAAATACGAAACGCAACTACTAATTGAAATTTAAAATGATTATTGATTAGGCATCAACGGCATCATAAACAACAACTTTACTCCATAAAGGACTGCAGTTTTTGATAAATGCCAGGTGAATGGGATGCGTTTGATAAACAGCCTGACCGGCCAGATCGCTAAAAAAGATCAGTTCAGATACAGCCCAGCTGGTATCCACAACATCCCGCTTTTCTGTTGCAGCTACCACACCTACATGCAGTTCACGAACGGTTTCAATTTTCTTTAATGTCTTCAATCCTGCTACCAGCTGATCACGGTCGGCTTTAGAATCCGGATTCTTTAACCAAAAAAATACGTGATGTACAATAGGGTATTTATTTTCCATAGTTGTAGGTATAGCTGTTAATGGCGTTGCTGCAGCAACTGCTGTACCAGCAGCAAGTACTGCTGCTGTTCCAATAAACTTTCTTCTGTTGGTCTTACTCATAGTACGTAAAGCTAGGGAAAATATAATTTACAAGGAACAGCACAGGCTACTATTAACACGTTTTTAACGGGATGATCATCTTAGCCGGCCGGTCTGTACTCTTAAATAAATTCAGCCATCTTTAGAAGTCTATAGCGAAAATTAAACCCAATTGGCTAAATTTTAGTTTAATTATTAAGATCAGCTCAGTTATAAAATTAATAAGAATGCTGTTTTAACTATAAAACAAATTATGTAAATTCACGACTTAAACCAACCAACCATTCAAACTTTATCTCCTTGTAAATCAAATGCTATGAAAAAAACAGGACTTTTTATATTTTTATTGGCCTTTAGCCAGGCTGTCCTTGCACAGCAGTATGAGATTAAGGCGACTATAACCGGGTTTAGCAACGGAACTAAGTTTTACCTGGAAGATACTGATGTGAGCACGAACATTGACAGCGCCATCATTCAGGACAATAAGTTTGTAATGAAAGGCAAACTGAACCCAGCACCACAAAGCTTATGGCTTCATACTACTTTCAATAAAAAATTCTATTATGTAACCCTGCTGATCGGAAATGATAAAGTAACCATAACGGGCAATAGTAAAGATATGCCTTTCGACTTAACCATTACCGGTTCAAAACCCCAAAACGATCGAAATGCATTGAATCTTTTAATCAAAGAAGGCTATAAAAAACGGAATCAGCTTGTTAACGAGTATTTTGCATTAACAGGTGACAGTGCTGAAATAAAAGGCAAAGCAATCTGGAAAGTTATTGGAAAACTGGATAGCGCTGATGATCAGATTAAGAAAAGCTACATTACTAAAAACCTCAACTCCTATGAATCATTAAGTCAGCTCTTTTATTTAAAGGGAAAATTCAAGAAGGATACGCTGCAGCGGATGTATGATTCGTTAAAACCTGAATTTAAGGCCAGTACATTTGCACAGCGGATTGGTAATTATTTAAAAATCGGCGAAATTTTAAAGGAAAAGGATCAAATGGCCGATTTTGAGGCTCAGGATAAAGATGGCAAACTGCACCGTTTGTCAGATATCAAGGGTAAATATATTCTGCTTGACTTCTCTGCCACCTACTGCGGACCATGTATAGAATCTATAGGTGACCTGGAAAAGGTATCAACCAAATACGCGGATCAGCTGGAAGTTGTCACTTTTTCGGGAGATGGTGGTAAAGAAACCTGGTTAAAAGGCGTTAACCGCGATAAGCCAGGCTGGCTAAGCTTATGGGATGGCAAAGGGAATTATGGAGAAACCATCCAAAAATATGGCGTATCCGGCTATCCAACCTTTATCCTGATAAATCCGCAAGGTATTATCGTATCCAAATGGTCTGGATTTGGAAAAGAAAAAGACAAAAAGGGATCATTAGAAACTAAAGTTGATGATCTGATGGCAAAAAAATAGCTTTTTTAATAAAAAAACCATTAATTATTAGCCTTGTCGTAAAAAATACGTTATAAACGAATGCTATCATTATTTTATGATAGCTTTAAGCTCTTAACTAAATTTTATGAAGAAAATTTTACTCAGTCTCGTTCTGGTATTTTCTGCTACACTCCTGTTTGCACAGCAAACCTATCCTGTTAATGGTTCTTATGACATTAAACCGGGTCTGTATGCGTTTACAAATGCCAGCATTGTAGTAAATGCCAACCAAACCATTAATAATGGAACCCTATTAATTAAAGGTCAAACCATACAAGCCGTTGGTACCGGTATTACAGTTCCTAAAGGCTATATTGTTGTAGACCTTAAAGGTAAATTCATCTACCCTTCGCTAATAGATCCCTTTACCTCATACGGAATTGTGGAAGCTGCAAGAACCGCTGGCGGCGGAATGGGTGGTGGAGGTGGTGGCGGTCGTCAATCGATCTTCACCTCAACAAAAAAAGGAGCTTATGGATGGAATGAGGCGATCAGACCTGAAACCCATGTCAATGCCCTTTTTACTGCAGACAGCAAAAAGGCTGATGACTTGCGTAAGGCAGGTTTTGGCAGCGTTAACGTAATCAACCGGGACGGCATTGCACGCGGAACCTCTGCAGCAGTAACCCTAAGTGATGAACGCGAAAACAGTACCATGCTGAATACTCAAACTGCAGCAAACTACTCTTTCAATAAAGGAACCTCACAAAATGATTATCCAACTTCATTGATGGGTTCCATTGCGTTAATCCGTCAAACCTATTACGATGCGTTATGGTATGCAAAACAGAAAGAAGAATATAATATCTCTTTAGAAGAGTTTAACAAACAACAAACGATCCCACAGATCTTTGAAGCCGATGGATGGCAAAACATTCTTCGCGCAGACAAGATCGGTAAAGAGTTTGGAAAGCAATTCATCATCAAATCAAATGGTGATGAATACCAAAGAATTGATGCGGTTAAAGCAACGGGAGCAAGCCTGATCATTCCGATCAACTTCGTTAAAGCGTATGAAGTTGAAGATTCCGTGGAAGCAAGAAGCATTACCCTGGCACAAATGAAAGCCTGGGAATTTGCACCTACAAATCCGGGAGTACTGGAAAAAGCAGGTGTTAAGTTCTCTCTTACTGCCTTTGGACTGGATAACGTAAAAGACTTCTGGACCAATATCCAGTCGGCCATAGAAAACGGCCTTTCACAAAAACAAGCACTAATGGCTGTAACCGAAATTCCAGCAGGAATGATCGGGATTGCTGATAAAGTAGGTACACTTGAAAAAGGAAAGCTGGCTAACTTTATCATCACCTCAGACAGTCTTTTCAAGAAAACGAATATCATTGAAGAAAACTGGGTTCAGGGAAAACGCTTTATCGTTACTGCAAAAAAAGATGGCCCTGTGGCAAAAGACAGTGTAAACAATGCCCTTGCTAAAAAGCCTGAAGTTAAAAAAACACAACCTAACGGCAGCCTGATCTATCCATTTAGTGCTTTCGGTACTGCCGAGCCATTAAAGCAGGAAGCTGTTCTGTTAAAAAATGCAACAGTTTGGACCAATGAAAAAGAAGGGATCCTGCAAAATGCAGATGTCCTTTTGGAGAATGGAAAAATTAAAGCCGTTGGTAAAAACCTAAGTGCAGGAAGCGCGAAAGTGATCGATGCAACAGGCAAGCACATTACTGCAGGCCTTATTGATGAACATTCTCATATTGCAGGCACAGGTGGTATTAACGAGGGCGCACAGTCGTCATCTGCAGAAGTACGGATTGCAGACATCATTAACTCTGAAGATGTAAACATTTACCGTCAGCTTGCTGGTGGGGTAACCACTTCACACATCTTACACGGTTCCGCAAACCCGGTTGGCGGACAAGCACAGCTGATTAAGTTAAGATGGGGTAAATTACCGGAAGAACTGAAATTTGCAGGCAGCGATGGCTTCATTAAGTTTGCATTGGGAGAAAACGTAAAACAAAGTAACTTCGGTACAGGTGCCCGTTTCCCGGTAACGCGGATGGGTGTTGAACAATCGTTTGTGGATGAGTTTACACGCGCTAAAGAATATAAATCAGCAATGGCTGTTAAAGGAAATACGGTACGCCGCGACCTTGAACTGGACGCCATTGTAGAAATTCTGGATAATAAACGTTTCATTACCTGTCACTCGTACGTTCAATCGGAGATTAACATGCTGATGAATGTAGCCGATAGCCTTGGCTTTAAGATCAATACGTTTACACACATTTTGGAAGGTTATAAAATGGCCGATAAAATGAAAGCACGCGGCATCAGTGCCTCTACGTTCTCAGATTGGTGGGCCTATAAAATGGAGGTTGCTGAGGCGATTCCTTATAATGGTAAGATCATGCACAATGTGGGTATTACTACCGCCTTTAACTCAGATGATGCTGAGATGGCACGCCGCTTAAACCAGGAAGCTGGTAAAGCCGTTCTTTACGGCGGTGTTCCGGAAGAAGATGCATTGAAATTTGTCACGTTAAATCCGGCAAAAATGCTCCATGTAGATAGCAAAGTAGGCAGTTTGAAAGCAGGCAAAGATGCAGATGTAGTCGTTTGGTCTGATAACCCGCTATCGATCTATGCAAAAGCTGAAAAGACTTTTGTTGACGGAATAGCCTATTGGGATATGGAACGAGATGTACAGGTTAGAAAAGATCAGCAGGCAGAGCGTAAACGCCTGATCCAAAAAATGCTGGACAGCAAAAAAACCGGTGGCAGAACCCAGCGTCCGCAAGCTATGGCTCCGCGTTTATATAACTGCGAATCCCTGGAAGACTATTCTCTTGAACTTACTGAACTAGAAAGGAATCATTCTCATGAATAAATATATTTTAACCGGATTAATGGCCGGGTTTGGACTAAGCACCTTTGCACAAGCCAACATCTCTCCTGCAAAACCCCAGGACAAGAAAACCATTATCATGGGTGCCAAGATCCATGTAGGTAATGGCACTGTGATTGAAAATGGCTACCTGATCTTTGATAAAGGAAAGATCCTGGGCGTTGGCGATGCTACCGTTGCCAAGTTTGACCTAACCGGATCTACAGTGATCACTGCGAATGGTAAACACGTATACCCGGGTTTTATTGCACCCATTACCAATCTAGGTTTAACGGAATATGAATCTGTAAAAGCAACGTTAGACTTTTCTGAAATAGGCACATACAATCCGCACATCAGAGCTTTAGTGGCTTACAATACCGATTCAAAGGTTCCAGCTACATTGAGGAGCAATGGTGTGCTCATGGCTCAGATTACACCTCAGGGAGGTGTAATTTCAGGAAGTTCATCTGTAGTACAACTGGATGCCTGGAACTGGGAAGATGCGGCATTGAGAAAAGACGATGCGCAGCACATGACCTGGCCGGTAGTACCAAGGTTTAGAGGTGGTTTTGGCGGCGGCGGCCGGATGGGAATGACCTCACCTGACGCATTAAAGGAACGTACACAAGCCCAGATCAATGAATTAGACCAGCTATTTACAGAAGCAAAAGCCTATACAGAGACCGATAAACCTACAGTGACCAATGCGCGTCTTGCTGCAATGAAACACATGTTTGACGGACAGGAGAAATTATTCATTACTGTTGATGGTCAGAAAGACATTATTGCAGCGGTAAATTTTGCTAAAAAACATGGCGTTACCCCAGTTATTGTAGGTGGTGACGAAGCTTATCTGATTACCGCTTTCTTAAAGGACAACAACATCTCCGTTGTGGTTAAGCAACCGCATGCATTACCAAATAATCTGGATGATGATGTAAATATGCCGTACAAGAACGCAGGTATCCTGGCTAATGCCGGAGTTAATGTGGTATTGAGCATTGATGGTTACTGGCAGCAAAGAAACCTGCCTTTTATGGCTGGAACTGTTGCAGCATGGGGACTGGATAAAGAAAAGGCATTACAGACCATTACCTTAAATACAGCAAAGATCTTAGGTCTTGATAAAACCGTTGGAAGTTTAGAAACCGGTAAAGATGCTACTTTCTTAATTTCTGCCGGTGATGCACTGGACATGAAATCAAACACGGTTGAAAAAGCATTCATCCAGGGAAGAGATATCAATCTGGATAATCTTCATAAACAACTGGATAGAAAGTTCAGCGAAAAATACAACGCAGAAAAGAAATAGTGTTTCAATATTTTTGAAAGGCAGCCTTATGACAAAATCATGCGGCTGCCTTTTTTAAGTTATTTTCAACCCAATTTTATGAGGCTGCAAAACCCAGCAGGATGTAGCAGTAACAACTGCAGGTTCTGAAACTGCCTAGTGAGGGCTTACTTATTCTCCGTATTTTGTATTGCTTTTGTTTGGGTATTGTATTGCTCTGCTATTGCTTTAGCAATAGAAAACACGTATTATAGCCATATTTCATACAAATAACATCGATTTTTATATATATGCCATGTGCCCCCCTCTCCGGTCACTGTAAGAGCAGATCGCAAAAAAAAGAGTGACCCTATCCGGGGTCACTCGATTTTAACTAACTTATTATTCATAAAAAAACTGGCTGTTGGGGAAGGAGTCGAACCTTCAAGGGGTAGTTAGCTACAGTTCAAAAATTAATTTGTGGTCAACCCATAAACTGCGTTTATCCATGAATCCCCGCCACCGAGACAAGAAGGCGTGTCTGCCAATTTCACCACCCAACATTATTTAAAGTACGGTCTTTCTAAATATCCAGGTATTAGCCCGTTTATTTAATGGCTGTAGGGGAAGGAGTCGAACCTTCAAGGAGTGGTTAGCCTTTACAGGTTTTCCAATTTCTCCACCACCGAGACAAGGAGGTGCGTCTGCCAATTTCACCACCCTACAGAGTATAAACAAGTTTTAAAGAACTATTTTTTGCTACTTGCTTGATACAAATGTAACAACAACCTAAATACGTTGCAAATATTTTAAACATTTAATTTTATTTTTATAATATTTATAATTATCTTAGATATTCATTACCAAATATTAAACCGATGCTTAAAAAAGAAAACCAAAATTTAGAAATTGATAACCTGGATATTGACATCCTCAAGCAGTTGATGCAGGATGCCACCAAGCCTTACACTGAAATTGCCAAAGATCTCATTGTTTCCGGTGGAACAATCCACGTAAGAATGAAGAAACTGCATGAAATGGGAATCATTAAGGGTTCCCATTTGATCATAGACCCACAAAAAGCAGGATATGACATTTGTGCTTTTTTAGGCATATACCTCGAAAAAGGAATTCAGTACAAGGATGCGGTTGCACAGCTGAGTAAAATTAAAGAAGTTGTTGAATTACATTATACAACTGGTTCCTATAGCATGTTTGCTAAGATCATCTGCAGAGACACCAACCATTTGAGGCATGTACTTAATGAAGAGATCCAGGCTGTTGAAGGAATTCAACGCACCGAAACGCTGATCTCTCTCGAAGAAAGTATCAGAAGACAGATTGAATTATAATTCAATCTGTCTTCTGATACTTCAAAATATAAATATAATTGTACCTTTGCTTCAATTCCTTACTATTCATTGTTTTAACAAATAGGAATCATGACAGAACGTATTCACATATCGCCCCTTTCGCAAGCTTCCTGATCTAAGGCAGCCGCAATTCTGTTTTCCTTTATTTTTATTGAAATCATTACTGGTGTAAACACACCCTGATCCAGAATTACTTCTGCCACTACACCATTTTGGTTAACTGCATCCTGAAAGGGTATATCCTTTACTTAAGGACGAATTTTGAGATTTCAACATCATCAAGAACTTCAAGAAACCATTAAAATGGACATTGATCAAATGTCATTTGATCTAATGCAGGTTAAATTAAGATCTGCAAGACAAAAAAAGAGATTACAAAAAAAAGATTTAGAGAAGCAGGTCATTCAAATCATCAGGGAAAAAAAGAGACTTTTTCATCAGAGATTGAATTTACCCTGGGTTTTACTGGAAACCTGATCAGGTTGGTTGATTGATCTCCAAGTCTTAAAAAATCGCATTGCAGCAAATTGAGGATGCACGCGAACATCAAAGACAAGAAAAATTTTAAACGCCATGAGCATTAAGTAGAAATTACTAAAGAGAAAATGCCATGTAGCTGTCTCCTTTTTTTGTTCCCAGCTTCGTTCCGCCACAGGCGATAACGATGTACTGTTTTCCATTGATCTGATAAGTACTCGGCGTAGCAAAGCCTGCAGCGGGCAATTCCGTTTCCCAGAGCAGTTTTCCTGTCTTTTTATCAAAAGCCCGGAACATCCCATCCTTTGTAGCAGCAATGAACAGCAGCCCGCCTGCGGTTACAATCGGCCCTCCATAGTTCTCTGTTCCAGTTGGAGAAATTCCTTTTGCGCTCAATTCCTTAAACTCACCAAGTGTCTTTTGCCACAAATGCTTACCTGTGTTTAAATCAATCGCGGTCAATGTGCCCCAGGGCGGCGTTATAGCGGGATAACCATTATTATCCAAAAATTTATTGTATCCATCAAACTTATAAGGTCCAGCAAATTCAGGAACAGCGTTCTTTGTCTTACCTGAAGGCGCCTCAATTTTTTCTTCATGAAACAGGAAATCGATGATGGATTGTTTTTGGGCAGTACTCATATTACTGAATCCAGGCATCATTCCCCTTCCGCTGGTAATTAAATTGGAGATCACTTTACGGCCCACCCGCTCCTTAATGTTAACCAGTGATGGATAACCACTTGCAGGATTTCCTTTAAGTGATGCCCCATGGCAAGTGATACATGTATTATTGTAAAGCAGGTTTCCTGCTGTTAAATTCGATTGCTGTGCTACCGAAACCGTTTTGCTCAGACTAAAGAGCCAGGGCATCTCATTCGAATTTACATATAGGATTCCGTCAGGATCTGCTGCTGCACCTCCCCATTCTGCACCACCATCTGCACCGGGAAGAACCACCGTTGGCATAAAGCCAAGTGGCTGATACATTCCTTTTTTAGCTTTCTTAAAAGATGCAAGGAGTTCGCTGCGATTTTCAGCAAAGGTACTGATGTCGCCCTCATTAAGCTGCTGCCTTGCAAAAGGCTTTGGTATCGCTGGAACAGGCTGCGTATTTGATACCACCTCCCCCGGCATGTCCGATTTAGGGAAATTCTTCTCCTCAATTGGAAAAAGTGGTTTGCCATTTTCGCGGTCAAAGAGAAACACAAATCCATTTTTGGTAACCTGAGCAACCGCATCGATTTTTTCTCCGTGGTGTGTAACCGTTAATAAATTTGGCGGTGCAGGAAGATCCCTGTCCCAAACATCATGGTGAACCATTTGATAGTGCCAGATATATTTTCCCGTACGTACATTTAATGCCAGCAAACAATTGGCGTAAAGATTGTCTCCCAATCTGTTGCCGCCATAAAAGTCAAACGCAGGCGAACCTGTAGGTATATAAATGATTTCCCGCTCCCGGTCTACGGCCATACCTGCCCAGTTATTTACACCTCCAACATCCCCGTTACTTTTAATATATGAAGGCCATGTTGATGCCCCTTTTTCTCCTGCATCCGGTATGGTTTTAAATATCCATGCCAACTTTCCCGTTTTTACATTAAAGGCCTGAATGTATCCAATGGCTGCACCTTCGCCTTCTCCCACACGCAGGGGCATGATGATGAGATCATTGAATAACGTTCCTGGCGTGGTTGAGCCGACAAAGCGTTCTTTGGCATTGGGTTCCAATCCGGCAGACAAACTTACCTTTCCGTTGTCTCCAAAAGATTTTACCGGTTGTCCTGTTTCTGCATTTAACGCACATAAAAAGGAGCTATAGGCGTATAGAATTCTTTTATCTCCATCCGCTTCCCAATAGGTAACCCCGCGGTTTACGTTAGATGTTCCCTCGCCTGGCTGGGTGTACTTCCATTTTTCATTACCTGTTGCTGCATCTAACGCAAATACCTGGTTTGATGCCGTTACACCGAAGAGTACGCCGTTTACAATAATCGGGTTACATTGGACCTGGCCAGAGTCGCCAGATCTATATTCCCAGGCTATTTGAAGTTTAGCCACATTGGAAACATTAATCTGAGCTAATGATGAGTAGTGATTCCTTTCCGGGCCACCTAAGTACTCTGCCCATTGTGTATGATCTGAGCTATTCATGCGGCTAGGTTTACAACTCAACAACAACACCGGAACGACAAACACAAGAAATATCTTAGTATAAATTTTCATAACGGGACCATTAAAAGATATTAACATAGCGGAGGCTCCTGAATTGATATATTTGGAAAGAATAAGCAATTGATCTCAGAACTACCTTTTTAGCAGGTAGCCTTCAGACCGAAAGCACCAATTTATAAAAATTAGGTAACAATAGGAGTTAGATTGAAGATATAATCTATAAAAATATATGGCTGAATAACCATTGCATCTGCAAATTAATTATTCAGCCATATAGGATTACACAATGACCTTAAGAAAGTCTATGGTGATATACTTATTTAAACCTGTTTTTAAGCGCTTCAAGCTTTAACTGCAAGTCTCCGTCAGGAAGTGGTTTTTGTTTAACCTGGGCAGGCTTACCGGGCTTATGCGGCGCATTAGCTGCAGGCTTAACTGGCTTCTCTGTAGGCCTTGATCTATTAGCAGGTTTTCCTGCAGAAGGCTTTCCTCCATTGGGCTTGGCAGATCCCAGTTTCATCGATAGTGAAATCCGTTTTCTTACTGCGTCAACCTCAACAACCGTAACTTCTACCTTTTGATGTACCTTAACTACATCATTGGCATTGGTTACAAATTTATCAGACAACTGGCTGGTGTGGACCAAGCCATCCTGATGCACGCCAATATCAACAAAAGCACCGAAATTGGTGATGTTGGTAACAATACCAGGCAGCTTCATACCAACCTTAAGGTCTGCTATTGCATTTACACCATCCGTAAAACTAAATACTTCGAACTGCTCGCGCGGATCCCTGCCTGGTTTAGCAAGTTCATTCATGATGTCATTAAGTGTCGGTAATCCAATCTCATCGCTTACATACTGCTGCAATTTAATTTGCTTGCGCAGGTCATTGTCCCGCATAAGCTGTGAAACCGTACAATTCAGATCCCTTGCCATTTTATTAACCAGCGCATAACGCTCCGGGTGAACCGCACTGGAATCCAGTATATGCTCGGCATTTCTGATCCGTAAAAAACCTGCGGCCTGCTCAAAAGCTTTATCCCCTAGCCGCGGCACCTTCTTTAAACTCTCGCGGTTCTTAAATGCACCGTTCTCATTCCGGTAAGTGACAATATTTTGTGCCAGTTGCGGACCTAACCCGGATACATAGGCAAGCACTTGCTTAGAGGCGGTATTCAATTCAACACCAACCGCATTTACGCAGCTCATTACCGTATCATCCAGCGATGCTTGTAATTTATTCTGATCTACATCATGCTGGTACTGTCCTACCCCAATTGATTTGGGATCGATCTTAACGAGCTCTGCTAACGGGTCCATCAACCTGCGGCCAATCGAAACTGCTCCGCGAACTGTAATGTCATGCTTAGGGAATTCTTCTCTCGCTACTTCTGATGCAGAATAGATGGATGCTCCATTCTCATTGACCATAACGATCAGAACGTCTGAAAGCTGCAGTCCGCGAATAAACACCTCTGTTTCCCGTCCTGCTGTACCATTACCTATGGCAATGGCTTCAACTGAATATTTAGCACACAGCTTTTTAATCGTTTCTGCACCATCTGCTGCACCCCGCTGGCCGTTGTGCGGATAGATGGCTGTATTTTCAAGGAGTTTGCCCTGCTGATCCAGGCAAACCACTTTGCATCCGGTACGGAAGCCGGGATCTATGGCCAATACATTTTTTTCGCCCATAGGCGCTGCCAATAGTAGCTGCCTTGCGTTTTCAGCAAATACACGGATGGCTTCTTCGTCTGCCTTTTCTTTGGACAGGCTGCGGACTTCCGTTTCCATTGCTGGTCCTAAAAGGCGTTTATAACTATCCTGAATAGCCAGTTTTACCTGAGATGCGCTGGAGTTGTTGGCTTTGATAAATTGTTTTTCAAGAATATCAATGGCACCTTCTTCGGCAGGCATGCTTTCCAGCTTAAGAATATTTTCATTCTCTCCCCTGCGCATGGCCAGGATACGGTGTGATGGTGCTGCTTTTAATGGCTCATCCCATTCAAAATAATCCTTATACTTAATTCCTTCTTCTTCCTTACCTTTAATGACAGTCGCTTTAAATACCGCATTTTGCAGGAAATATTTCCGCATCGATGTTCTTACCTCGATGTGCTCATTGATGATTTCGGCAATAATATCCCGTGCCCCTGCCAGCGCTTCGTCAATGGAGTTAACGCCCAGCTCTTCATTTAAAAATGGAACGGCTTCTGTTTCAGGATCGGATTTCCGCTGTTCCAGAATTAGCAGCGCCAGAGGCTCCAGTCCTTTTTTACGTGCTTCTGATGCGCGGGTTTTACGTTTTGGTTTATAGGGAAGATAAATGTCTTCTATAGTTGCAATGTTGGTAGCTGCATTGATCTGGCGCTCCAATTCTGGTGTTAACTTGTCCAGTGCCGAAAGGGCTTTTAGTATCGCTTCCCTGCGCTTATCAAGTTCCCGCAGCTGCTGAAACCTATCTCGGACTGCGGCAACCTGTACCTCGTCCAAACTTCCGGTCATTTCTTTCCGGTAACGGGAGATGAAGGGAACTGTTGCCCCTTCGTCCAATAGTTCAATAGTTGCTTTTACTTGCTGTTGGTTTATTGCTAACTCCGCAGCAATTAGTGTAGCGTGATTGCTCATTTTAATCTCTGTTTGGTCTTTTTAAGTACAATGGCGGCAAAATTAAAAAAAAATCCCGCAGCGGTTTAGCCTGCGGGATTATATTTTTTTTAATTAATTGGTACTATTTTGCTACGTACAATACTTCTTTTACTGCTTTAATTACCTTTTCTGCATTTGGCAAACTCGCCGCAATCAGTGTAGGTGCATACGGGAGTGGTACATCTGCACAAGTGATCCTTAATACTGGTGCATCTAAATAATCAAACGCATTTTTCTGGATGTTGAATGCAATCTCTGAAGAGATTGAAGCCAGTGGCCATGCTTCTTCTACAATGACCAAACGATTTGTTTTCTTCACAGATTCGATGATGGTTGCATAATCAATAGGACGTACCGTACGTAAATCGATTACTTCAACACTAACACCGTCTTTAGTTAATTCTTCAACAGCAGGGTTTACGACGCGGGTAAGCATTTTACCGAAAGTTACGATGGTTACATCTGTACCTTCTTTTACCACGTTAGCTTTACCTATTGGAAGGTAATATTCTTCTTCAGGAACTTCTCCTTTATCACCATACATCACCTCAGATTCCATAAAGATAACCGGATCCGGATCTATGATCGCTTGTTTAAGCAATCCTTTTGCTTCGTATGGCGTAGATGGAACAACTACTTTTAATCCCGGACAGTTGGCATACCAGTTCTCGAAATTCTGAGAGTGTTGTGCGCCCAGCTGACCTGCATTACCTGTTGGGCCACGGAATACGATCGGTACAGAAAACTGACCACCGCTCATAGACAACATTTTTGCTGCTGCGTTAATGATCTGATCTATAGCAACCAAAGAGAAGTTGAATGTCATGAACTCTATGATTGGAACCAATCCATTCATTGCTGCACCAATACCAATACCGGTAAAGCCTAATTCAGCAATTGGAGTATCTATGATCCTTTTGTCGCCAAATTCATCTAACATTCCCTGGCTAACCTTATAAGCACCATTGTATTGTGCAACTTCCTCGCCCATCAAAAAAATGTTCTCGTTTTTACGCATTTCTTCGCTTAAGGCTTCACGTAAAGCTTCTCTAAATTGAATCTCTCTCATTGTATATAGAAATATTAACTTCGGCAAACTTAGATAAAATTGTCTTTAAATGCAATTTTATCCTTGTCAGGGCGACGGTAGTAAACAATAGTGTTACACAGCATTTATGATTGTCTATACTCCGCATAGGGTTTGATATGGCGAATACATAAATCCGGCTTCGTTTTGAGTAGGTATAAATGGGATGTTCTCATCAAATAGCTCTTCCAGCTTAGCCTGAACAAACGTGATAAATTCTTCCTTAATTCCCTGCAGTTTTTCTCCGCTTAACTTCAGCTTGTCACGTCCCTCCATAAAATAAGTACCTTCTTTGCGCATATTTCGCGTACTGTACAGATTGGGTTCCACAAACTGCACCGCATTGGCCTGTTCAAATACATAGGTATAAAAAAGTGTTTGTACCAGCGCTTTATTTTGCTTGCTGCCGTTGGTATCAAAAACATCAACCAGGTTACTGTATCTTAAAATATCATTACCCGTTTTATAATCAACAATCCGTGTGATGCCATTTTTACGGTCTATCCGATCGATTATGCCATGCAGCGTAATGCTTTTCTCTATGCCGTTTACGCTAAACTTAAAGTTAGTCCGGTCCTTTTTTTCCAGGGCCAGGATCTCAAATGGTGCTTCTTGCTCATCGTAATCTAAAATTACACCTGCATATTCCTCTACGATTGCCATCACCACTTTTTGCATCCCATTGAGCTGAACCTGGTAATCGGCATTGTTGTACATCACCATAGCGAATGCCTTAACGGCGAGCTGTGGGATTTCTTTGCGGTGGGCAGTGATCCGTTCTTTAGTAATAAGCGCATCTTCGGTCATCAGCTGGTTATAGAATGTTTCGAGCACATAATGCAGCATAGATCCAATGTTATTGGCTTCCAGGTTCTCTACAATCTCTTTGGGCTCTTCAATCTTCGCCACATAGCGGTAAAAGAACTGTAGCGGACAATTGATATAGGTAGTTAATCCGGATGCGGATAGTGCCGTAGTGCCATTCAAATAACCGTTTAATACCTCCATCACCTTTTTATCTTTTTTTACGGTTACCAAAGGTCTTTTTTCAGTACTGATGTGCTGTTTATGTTCCAGGTAATTGAAGGTATAGCCACTTTCATATTCCAGCTGCCTTAAGAAACGGGTAGGCTCTCCGGTATTCGTATCGTCTGCCTGTGCATTATACACCAGGCTTACCTTTTCTGATCGCTGCAGCAACCGGTAAAACATATAGGCTGAAATGGCATCCTGATTTTCGATAACCGGCAACCCGTATGCCCTGCGGATGCTGTCAGGAATAAAGCTTGGCGAAACGCTCGTTTGAGGCAGAAGCCCTTCATTAACACCTAAGATATATACCTTTTCAAAATCGAGGCTCCTGCTTTCCAGCAGCCCCATAACCTGGATTCCCTGAAGTGGCTCTCCCGTTAGCGGCACAGAAATTCCCTTTACCGCCTTCTGAATTAAAGAAAGTACAAAAGACAGTTCTTTGGACTTGGTTAGGCCAGGAAGGTATTCACTAAGGGCATCGTGCAGGCGGTTCAGTTCTTTTATCGTAGCTACGAAAAGGTCTGCTTCTGTCTGTCTTAGCGTTTGATCTGCAAGCTGCTGTTCCAGGATCCATTTAAAAATATCCTGTAATGCCCCTGCTGCATCTTTGCTGCTCTTTATTTTTGTGAAGAACAGCTGGATCAGTCCCTTTTGACTTTGCAGCCTTGATATTGGAACTTCCGCAAGTTGTTCTTTTAGCATTACCTGCTGGATCTTACTGCGCATCTTTTCTGATACCCCCGTTAGGGGATGCGACAGGAAAGCGGCCACATCTTTATGGCTTACCGTTTCCCTGGTCTCGTTAACCAATGCCGACTGTACGCATAGCCAAAGATCTGCCAGTCCAAAAATGGATGATGAAGCCAGTGGATAACCCATGGTTACGTTAATGTTGACCGGATAATGCTGCTCTGCTTCGGTGTAGTGGGTAGGAATGGTTTGCAAAATGGGTAGCAGCAGACTCTCATCAGCAAGGATGAGGGCTATCTTTCCGGCATTATCCTGGCTCCTCAACAACGGATAATCTTCTTTTAATGCAGTATGCAGGATCTTTGCCTGTGCAACCTGTCCCTGTGTCTTATAGACGTCCACATGCTTAGGGTTGGCACGGATCAGTGATCTTTCCCCTTCCAATGCATTTATTAATCCTGTTTTTTGCAGGTTCTTTCTCAGGAAGAGTCCTGCTTCCTGCATGGGATCATTCAAATAATAGCTGTCTGTATCAAAATAGAACACAGCTTTACCCTCATTTTGCCAGCGTTTAAACACAACCTCTTCAGCCCTGCTCAATGCATTAAAACCGACAAAGATCAGTTTGCCTCTACTAAATTCATCTATAAACCCGGGCAGTTCTGCCCGGTCTTCTGCCAGCTGGCGATACACGTGACCCATGGTAGTTAATCCCATTTCTTTGAGTGCAGCGCGATATCCATCATACAGTTGTGGCATCCGATGCCACATTTTAATGAACTGAGCTTGTTGGTTTTTCTGTTTACCCTCAGAATAGGAAGTCCAGAAGCCTCTTAAAAACTCCTGCTGCTCTTCGGTCAGGTAATCAAACTGATAATCAATCTCGGCAAAGTCTTCCATTTGCTGGAACAGGTTCTTCGCGTTGACCAGGTCGTTATCTATTTGCGCAAAATCACTTAAAATGATCCTGGCAATGGGATAAAATTTAGCTGGTTCAATTGGGGTTCCCCCTTCCAGAACAATCAGTTCGTTGTATTTTTTGTACAGGATAAAAAACTGGCTAAAGGTATCTGCAATCTTCAATTTTGAAGACAGGGCAAAGAATTCCTGTATGGTAAAAAAAGATGGGCTCCAGAATGGCTTGTTGATTACAGCTGCCAAATGATTTTGCAGGTAAGGAACAGGGCGCTTGTTATTAAAAATGATGGCCGAGTGCTGCAGGTTGTTGCCAAGTGTTGCAACCAGCTTTTCTGCTACTTCTTTTAAAAATGGCTTCATGAATTGTTGTTCTTTAATTCCCTAATCATTACACTAATTTTAACTGTCCGGTACTGGCATAGAACAAGTAGGTTTTTACACCAGTATAACCCATTGCCAGCAACAGGCTTCTATAATGTTCTACCTGCTCAATGTGTTTATTGCTTTCCTGCTGGGTAAACTTATAATCGATTACGGTAACTTCGGTGCCGTTTACCAATACCTTGTCCGGACGATAGCTTTTTCCTTCGGCATCAATGATGCTCCGCTCATTTAAACTTCGCTCGCTTTTGCCCAGGATTTCCTGCAGGCCGGTATGTTGTAAAACGGCTATGGCCTGTACCTTCAGATCAGGTAATTCTTCCTGTTTAAAGATACCTTCCAGCAGCAGGTTTTGAAGTACTTCATCCACCTCGTCAACGGCATTTGCTGCTGCCAGTACTTCATGCAGGATAGATCCGGTCCTGCCGGCACTTTCGCCAGTGAGCAGGTCAATGTCCCTGCGCTTTAACCCCGCATCAAACACCTGACTTAACCGGTTGGATACTGGGTAAAATTCGAGTTCTATTTCATTGCTGTCTGCTATTTTCTCAGGCTTCGCCAGTACTTCATCATCCACTATATAATTACCGGTTTCATCAAGGTCATACTCAAAAACCTTACTCAGCAGATTACCAATATTGGTAATCGTATCTGCTTTTTTACCCATCGTACTGATGTACAGGTATTCTTTGGAACGCGTTGTGGCTACATACAGCATGTTTAGTGCGTCCATATTGTTGTATAGCAGTTCTTCAAAATAGGGCTTGGCAACGGTAGACTGGCTAAGGTCTTTATTGTATTTTAAGGGAATGCTGTGTAAATGATGGTATGGTGTTCCTGCTGCAGGAACCCAGAAAATACCATTGGTCTTACCATTAACATCCCAATTGCAAAAAGGAAGCATTACTGCCCTAAAGGCCAATCCTTTTGATTTATGTACAGTAATCACCTGCACGGCATCTGTATTTTCTGATGACGGCAGTGTTCTCCTTAACCCTTCTTCTTCCCAGTAAGACAGGAAAGCGGCTATTCCCTTTTCTCCGTGCTGGGCAAAGCTTCCCATCAAATCGCGTAATGCAAAAAGATATGGCAAGTGCGGCACTTTTTCTTTTTCATTTAAACCATAGGCCTCAATGATCTTCTCCAGCAATGCCGGAAGGGGCTGCTGGATCCAGGTTTGCCAGTTGAGGCACAGATCTGCAGGCAGGAGACCTTTCAGTTCTTCCAGTGTCTTGAATTTTAAACCAAACAAATGCGCTGGTTCAATCTCCTTGTTTAGCATCCTTGAATAGAGGCTAATGCAGTTTGCCTTATATAAGGCTGTATTTTCTGACCATCCGCCAATTACCTGAAATGTATTTAAAATGAGCTTTATAGCACTGTTATTGATCAGCAGCAGTGCTTCTCCTGAAATTACATCAATTCCATTATCCATTAAGGTTTCTACAGCAGCTACGGCTTCGGCATTTGAGCGAACGAGCACACAGATCTCTCCCGGTTTATAGTTTTTAACGGTAAGCAGTGTGTTCAGGGCTTCGACCATTTTAGCGAGAGCCAGGCTTCTGAATGTTGTTTTGGTCAGGGCGGCACCTTCCAGATCCTCTTTTAAAACATGGAGATCAATGGTACCACCGTCCAGCGTAAAAGGGGTAAGCTTTTGGGTGGCTTCGGCATACACATCGGTTACAATGTGGTCAAATCCTCTTTTCTGCCACCATGCTACAATGTCTGACTGGCCCTCTTGTTCTGCTAGAGCTGCATTCAGGTTGTCCTGCATTAACCCGGGCAGCTTTTTATATAGATTATTATTGAATTCGATGATATTCTTTGTACTCCGGTAATTTTCTTCCAGGCTTTCTTCGAGTACGTTGTGAACGAGTACATCCAGCTTTGCCTGCTGGTGCAGGATATTCCAGTCGCCATTACGCCACCGGTAAATCGACTGCTTGGTATCCCCTACTATTAAATGATCCGTGAGTTTGCCGCTTGGCGAGGCGATGGCATTGCTCAGCAGTGATTTGAAACTCCCCCATTGGCTTGATGAGGTATCCTGAAACTCATCAAAAAGAAAGTTCCGGTAGCGGTTTCCGATCTTTTCCCAAATGAATGATGGATTATCATTGGCATCGTCTGTGATTCCTCTTAACAGCGTTTGCGCATCACTGATGAGCAGGTTTGGGTTCTCATTTCTATAATCCTTTAACAGGGATGCCATTTCCTGCATCAGGCGCAGATAATACAGATTTTTATTAAATGCGTTTGCAAGTAAATAGCCTGGCAACCCTTCCTGATAGCTGTTTAATAATTTTTTAAGAATGGGATTAACTTCTTCGTATAAATTGGTTTCCTTTCCTTTTTGAAACCACTCTTCCGGCTGATCAACCAGCTTAGCGAGGCTATTGATCTTACTGAGATCTCCTTCTTTGATCTTTAGCAGGTTATTTAGCGGCGATCTCGATTTTCCTTTTAGGGTTGCAACATCTACATCTTCTACCTGAAGGATCTCGAATCCCTGTGCTGCAAGGTCTGAAATGGAACTTTCAAAGGCTTCAATACTTAACCGGGTTACTTTATTGTAATCTTTAAACAGGGCATCAAGGTCGGCCGTTTCCCCAAGTTCTTTTACTGCATTTTCAAAAGGCTGATAGCGTTCTTTAAAGATCTCATTGGTGAGATCGATCAGCTCTCTCCGATAATTCCAGCCCAGGTTGTTGTTGATGCGGTCTAATGCGAGGTCAATGATCCACTGCAACAATGCCGGGTTTTGGTCTAATGCTTTATCGAGTCGACCGGCAAGTTCATTCTTAACCTTATCGTAGTTCATTTCGAGCCCGTATCCTGCATCCAGTCCGAGTTCAAATGCAAAGCCACGAATTACTTTCTGTACAAATCCATCAATGGTGCTTACGGAGAATCTGCTATAATCGTGTAATATTTTGCGGTATATTATTTTTGACTTCTGTTTTAAGCTTTCCGGATCAAGATCGGAATGTGCCTTTAAAACGATGGTCCGGTAATCGTCTATTTTTTTTGACGGGTCACCTTCAGCAAAACCCTTAAGGACATCCATGATCCGGGTTTTCATCTCTTCAGTAGCCTTATTAGTAAAGGTTACTGCCAGGATCTCCCTGTACTTCGTTTCTCCGGATAAAAGCAGCGTGAGGTAATGCGCTGTCAAGCTGAATGTTTTACCTGATCCTGCTGATGCTTGTAGTATTTTTAGAGGCTGTTGAGGCATATAGGTAAAGCTATGACTTATTTATAAAAGTTTATGATAAATAAATTCTACTGATTTGCTAGATTTTATATCCAGATTACATTTTTTATCAGCTAAACCATTATTTTTGTTTTTATAAATTGTTAATCATGAAAAGAATAGTTCTGCTATGGGTTGCTTTCTCCATCATTACCGGTGCGGCTGTTGCACAGGAAAAAAAGGAAGCTGTTAAGCTATATAATCCGGCGGCAAATGCCAGGGCTGATATTGATGCTGCTGTTGCCCGCGCAAAAAAAGCAGGTAAGCATGTTTTTGTGCAGGTGGGCGGCAACTGGTGCGGCTGGTGTATTGCATTTCATAACCTGGTAGACACTACTGCTGCTTTAAAGAAAGCGTTAAATGATAATTACGAAACAGTATTGGTAAACTATAGTCCGGAGAATAAGAACGAAGCTGTTCTGGCCACGCTCAATTACCCGCAGCGGTTTGGTTTCCCGGTATTCGTGATCCTTGATGGAAACGGAAAAGTACTGCACACGCAAAATTCAGCGTATCTGGAAACAGATGATGTAAATGCCAGCGGCAAGAAGAAAACCGGGCACGACATTAAAGTGGTGACCAACTTTTTAAAAGGCTGGACAGTTGCTGCTGTTAATCCGGATACTTATGGCAAGGGCACTAAGTAATCTGTAGAGATCCCATCACCATATTTAAAGAACTTGTTTACAGTAACGGGCAGCTTCCCAGTCGGGATCAATTGATTTTTAATGACTGAGGCAGCTGCCTTTTGCATGAAGTCTTCTTTTTGATAGGCAACTATTAAGCCGTTGCAACTCTCTAAGCCTGGTAAAGCGGACAGGTTGTACGGGTTTGCGAAGAACGCGAACACGGCATTTGTTTTTGCACGGTCGCTGATGAACATTCTAAGATCCGGACTTAATACCATTCCATTTCCCGGACGGGTTCTTGAATCGTGGATGCCGATGATTACCTGCTCAAATGCAGCAAGGTCTTTCAATACTTTTGCTATAGCGTTTGCATTTGCATTTTTATCCAGCGAATAGAATACTGAATTTTTATAATGTGTTCCAAGTTCCTGCTGAAAGGTTGTTGCGCCTGGAGTACCGATAGAGATTACAGCCGTTCTTTTATCGGCCGTTAACTGCTGAATGTTTTCTTTTCCTCTTAACAGCGTTACCGATGCATCTGCCAGCTGCTGTAGCAGTACATAACTTTCTGGCCTGGTTACACCAGCAAGTACGTTTTGTTCGTTCAGCGTATCTTTGACATTTAATCCTGCCCAATATTTTGCGGTAAGAATCTTCTTCACACTTTCATCGATGCGATCCATGCTGATCCGTTCCTGACGAACTGCCTTGCGAACCAGCTTAATGGCCCTTGCGCTGTTCTCTGAAAGCTCAAGAATATCATTTCCTGCAATGATGCCCATTACATCGGCCTCGCCATCTTTAAAGAATTTTATCACACCTTTCATTTCCATGGCATCTGAAACGATCAGGCCCTTAAAGCCAAGCTCTTCTTTTAGGATGCCCGTAACGATAGGTTTTGACAAGGTAGATGGCATATTCGGAGTAGGGTCTAATGCCGGTATGTTCATATGGGCAATCATTACGCCGGCAACACCGGCTTTAACCAATTCCCTAAACGGATAGATCTCTAAACTATCCAAACGCGCTTTTGTAAATGTTAGCTGGGGAAGATCGTAATGAGAATCTACATCAGTATCTCCATGGCCTGGAAAATGTTTGATGCTCACTAACAGTCCACCGTCCTGCATTCCATTCATATAAGCACTAACCTTATCGGTTACGTTGTATTTATTGTCTCCAAAAGAGCGGTAGTTGATTACCGGATTTTTTGGATTGTTATTGATGTCGGCAACAGGTGCAAGGTTCATGTGCATCCCGATGCGTTTATAATCCTTTGCAACTTCCAGTCCCATTTTATGGATCAGTTCTTTATTCTGCACAGCACCCAGGGTCATTTGATAAGGGTAAGAAATGGTACTGTCTAAGCGCATGCCTAAACCCCATTCGCCATCAGAAGTGATGAGCAAAGGTACTTTTGCCAGTGACTGGTATTTATTGGTTAGAATGGTCTGGCGACCGGGGCCACCCTGGAAGAATACCAATCCGCCTACTTGTTCCTTTTTAATTACCGTGCCTACTGAATCTTCATAGGCTTTACCCAAATTGGTATGTGCCCTTACAAAGAACATTTGAGCGATCTTTTGCTTTTTGCTCAACTTATTAAATACAGAGTCTACCCATTCGTTCTGTTCTGATAGCGTTTGCAGATAAGTCTTTTTTTGTGCCTGGGCAGAAACGGACAGGATTAAAGATAAGACAGCTGACAAGAAAAGAGATTGGGATAGTATTGACTTAAAGCGCGTAGATAATGAGCAAAGAGAAGATTTAAAGTTCATTAGGTGTTCGTTGGTTAAATTTCAAAGTTAAGTAAAAAGAGTGAAGTTAGTATTTGGTATTGTCAAGTAAAAGGGGCAAAATAAAACCGCCCTATAATTGATTACAAGGCGGTTTAAAATTGGGGCAACTCCCCTTATTAATTTTTTTCGCGCTTTCGCTCGTTATCTTTATTGGAGGTCTGATCAGAACGCTGACCACCCCCATTGGTAATTCCCTGTTGTTTCTTATCGTCTTTTACGCTGTGATAGCTCCGGTCTGATGTAGGTTTTCCCTGCTCGTTACCGGTGTGTTTCAGATCTTGATTGTTTTTCATAACTGACAAAATTTAGTTTAACTTATTTAATCTTTAGATCGCGCTATTTAAATGGTGAGGTCTAAACTTGTTACCGCCATTTATTTTGGTGAACATTGAAGACCTGAATGAAGAACATCTTGTTTCAGGATTTGTTTTTAAAAGAACGTCTTCCAAAAAGGAAAGGGCATAAAAAAAGCCGCTGATTAGGCGGCTCTTTTTGAGTATGATAGGGTATTAGAATTTATAGCCAAAACCAACTGAAAATACCTGGTTTTTAAATTCAGGCGTTTGTGTTGTACCATCTTCATTATTTTTTTGGAAATCCAGCGCATAACGTCCGTGAAGGTCAACTTTATCATTGATGTCGTATCTGAAACCGATCAAACCACCTAAAAGGCTTTTCTTGAATTTATCAGAATCTTCATCAAATTGTTGTTCTACAGTACCGAATCCATTGTCAAATTTATTTTTTGTTGAGGTTAAAAAGGAAACCTGCGGACCAACAACTAAATTTAATCCAGAACCACCAAGATTAATGGTTGCTAAAATTGGAATATCAATAAAATGAGTTGTTTGTGTAAATTCTCCAAATGAGGTTTCTGCTTTATATCCTTTAGTAGCATACAATAGCTCTGGAGTAAATGCCAATCCTTTGATCAAACCGATATCTAAAGTAATACCTGCGTTAAATCCTGGATTTAATTTGGTGTCAAAATTATTATTACCATCGTCTTTAATAATGTTTGGCAAGTTTACCCCTGCTTTAATACCAAATCTGATTGGTTCCTGTGCGTTAGCAGCTGTTGCTGCGAAAAGCCCTAAGGCTAGAATAATTATCTTTTTCATAAGAGTAAATAGTTTGTGTTTCTTTTCTAATTGATAGTGGATAAGAAAGAAATGTGCCAGTTTATGGATCTTAAATTCTTCACTCTTTAGAAAAAGGATATAAATGTGCGTCAAAACACAACCAAGAGCTCTTTTTATGTGATTAAAAGCACTAAACAGAATGAAATAAGCATGCCTTAAAAATGTATCGAATTTGATACACAAGAGCCATCACTAGTATTTTAAAGTCTAATTAAAGGATCAGCATCCGCTTATTCAGTGCTGCGCGATAGGCATCAGATACAGGAACCAGGTTATGATTAATGATCAGTGTTCCGCCTTCTATGGTATCGATTTTACTTAAATTAATTATAAAGGAACGGTGAACCCTTAAAAAGATGGTTGCCGATATTTTTTGTTCTACGGCCTTCAGGCTGGAGTGGATCGTATAATTTGCGGTAAGGCTGTAGATCTTCACATAATCACCCATTGCCTCCAGGTACAGAATATCTTTCAGCCTGATTCTCCGGATGATATTTGAGTCGCGTATAAATATAAATTCTTCTTCTCTGTTCGCTGCCACGTATAAGCTTTTCATCTTTTTAAGTTCTTTTGCTTTTTCTACGGCCTGGAAAAACCGGCCGGGTACGATGGGCTTGGTAATAAAGTCAACCACATTTAAGTCGAACGCTTCTGCTGCATAAACAATATCGGATGTGGTGAAGATGATCATTGGCCGTTTTCCTTCCAGGCTTTTGACCAACTCAATCCCGCTCATTTCCGGCATTTCGATGTCTAAAAAAATAAGATCTACGTGATGAACCAATAACAACCTATGGGCCTCTGCCGCATCCCCGCATTCTCCAACAAGCGTTAAAGAAGGATCCATGCTGATCATTTGCCTCAAAGTTGTTAATGCAATTTTATTGTCATCAACAATTAAGCAGTTCATTATTGTTTGGTTTGGTTTATTATCCTACTAATATATAGAAAGTTAAATTCGCAAATAAATTCAAAGGGCCAATTTCGCCGTTCATCTTGTTCATTTGCCTTTCTACCTATTCCCCATTTCAGGGAACTTACGTAAAATGTAGATTCGCAGATCAATAATTTAAAACATACTATATGAAAACAAGAAGATTAATCATATTGGTACTTAGTATAATTACGGTACAATATGCGAGTGCACAGACGGCAATTTTTAAGGAGCCGGTAAGCTTTAAGCTAAAGAACGGAATGAACATCATTGTTGCAGAGAACCTGGGAACGTCAAAAGTATACTCCAGTTTCACCATTGATGGCGATGCGGTAAGTGAAGGTAATAAGCCTGGTATTGAAAATTTGCTGAATGCGATGCTAAACGAAGATGTTGCCCAGTCGGGAACCGGAATCAGCTTTAATGAGAAAGGCGGAAACCTGGCTTCAAATACTGTTAATTTCGACCTGGCGTTGTCTACGCTTTCAAGGTCAGTTCGTCAGCCGGCATTAACCGATCCTGCTTTTGCGAAACTTAAATCTGATTTAATTGCGAGCTTTAATGCGCATGACCGTTATTATCCGGAGTCTGTAACACTTGCTGCGCTGGAAGACTTGACATTAGAAGATGTAAAAAGCTTCTGCAGCAAACACATCACCCCTTCAAGAGCTTCTCTTACCATTGCTGGTAACATCAGCACTGCCCAGGCAAAGATCCTTGTAAAGAAAGCATTTGGTGATTGGGAAGAAGTTGCTTCAATTGCTAAGCACGAGATTACTGAGTAATTCATTATATAACATACCTGATGAGGTCCGGCTAACCACCGGACCTTTTTTGTTTCCGTTATTTTGAAGTTATATGATTAAATTCATTTAACCCAGCGATTTAATAATGGTAAACGTATTACTATATAATTAGATCAAACTTTATGAAGAGAACCGCTTTTTATTTCTGCTTAGTCCTGGGGATTTCTATTTCGATATTTGCATGCAAAAAGAAGACTGTGACACCAGATGATGAACCGACTTTAGTAATCCACACACTGGAAGGACAATGGGAAGAAACCCCTATCCAGACTTACAGACGGAGAATAATTTTCTCCAGAGACGGCAAATTTATAATGACTACTTTGTTTATGAAGACCGCCACAAATGACGTTAGCTATTCATTGGCTATGGAGGGTAATTATATGGTAACTGGTAACAGCCTTAAGGTGACTGTTGTTCAGGAGATAACAAAGGAAGGTACAGCACCAGCTATTGTGACAGACGTAAACAGAGAAATTTTCGAAAAGGCTACCTTCAGTATTGAAGGTAATGTGCTTACGTTAAAATACATTTCGTACCCTGCAGATGCCCCTGTAGAAACTGAGCTTAAGTTTATTTATAAGGTGATGCCGGGATAGGGGCCATTACGATATTGAAGTTGAAACATCTACTACTTTAATAAATATTCATGAGCAGGAATGACATGAATAATTTTGCCGTTTTTTTCGAATCGGTCTTTTTGCGAAATAGTGACTAAAGTTCCCTCCTCCATGTTAAATAATTCCAGAGCTTCAATCATCCCATTTATTTCTCTATCTAAGTTATCAGGATTTAATTCATAACATACCTGAATGGCTTGATGAAAAGCCCCATTTTTGAATGCAATAAAGTCACATTCTCCTTTTTCTGAAAAATAGTAAATCTCTTTGTAAGTTCTCCGAAGATGCAAAAAGATAAGGTTTTCGAATTTTCGACCATTGTCTTCACTAAAAGATCCTGAATTAACATTTACCAGGCCTGTATCAATTGCATATACTTTCCTTGGATTTGCAATCTGCTTTTTTAAAGAATAACTGAACTTCGGTACAAAATGCAATAAATAGGAATATTCCATGTGTGATAAATATTCCAGCACAGTGCTGGTAGCCCCAACTTCAAAGATGCTTTTGAGCTTGTTGCCTGACACAGGTTTTCCAACATTTGAGATTAAATACTGGGCTAACCGCTGTAATGTCCTTACATCTTTGATGCTATAACGAACAGCAATGTCACGGATCAGTATATCTTCAAAAAGATGGTTTAGAATATCATCTGTTCTTTCTTTAATATATTCCGGAAAGCCTCCTATCGCTAAATATTTAAGTAAAGATTCTGCTGAAGGCTTTAATTTCTGGTGAGAGATGAATTCATGAAAGGAGAATGGAAATAGCTCTTTCGTAATATGCCTTCCAGTAAGTTTAGTTCCTAATTCCCTACTCAATAGTGAGGCATTTGAGCCTGTGACAACGATCTTATAACCTTCGTCTAATTTTTGCCGTACATATCTTTCCCATTCGGGAATAATCTGGATTTCATCAAACATCAATACAGAGAAACTCTGTTCCTGGATTAACACATCTAACCTTAAGAAATCCTTATTTTCAAATTCATACAACCTTGGGTCTTCAAAATTGAGGTATAATGCCCCAGGATACCTGCTACTTAACAATTGGAATAGTAATGTACTTTTTCCACATCTTCTTATTCCTGATACAATGAGGGCATGTGAAGCTAAATTCGGCAATAGTGGTAACGCATCTCTCTTTAACCCTATATCCTTATTGGCTATATTTTGGCGTTGTGCCTGAATGATCTGATTAAGGATATCTTGAGGAATCATAGGAAAGTGTTTAATGCAAAAATACAATAGTTTTGTTTCGCAAACAAAACTATTGTATTTTTATATCAAGTTATTTGATAACCCATATTTTTAAACTTGTTGTTCGGCTTAGAAACGAATTATTCCTTACAGGACAGTACAGGTTGCTCTGTTAGCTTAATAAAAGTAATTTAGTAATGTTATTAAGATACTATACGACTACAATTTACGCTCCATGAGACAGGATTATCCTTGATTCATTGAATTGATGCTCTACACCTTTCAGCGCGGCCGTGTCACGAACAAGTTGGCACAATATCGATTGTCCCAACTAACCTGAACTGATTTAACTTGTATTAAGTATAATAAACAAACCTATTAATCACTAACTATAATATTGTTATGAACAAAATCTTTAGTTGCATAATCATCCTATTTCTTAGCAGTAATATTAAGGCTCAACAATTTACTGCGGTCATAGAAAATAAAGAGAAAACAACTACATTATTTGACTACGGACAACCACTGAACACAACTGAATCTAATTTTAAGAATTTGTTTGAGAATTTCCCGCTATTTGTATCAAATTCTGGTGAGGATCTAAAACTAATATCTTATAAATACATTACAGCGATTAAAAATGAAAAACAAATAAAGTTGTATGTAAAGAAGAACACTGAAGTTTATGACTGCGATGGAGGTATAATGTCTGTACTTGCTAGTAATGATATTGAAAATAACAGGATTAAATTAGAATTTCCATATGAAAATCAAACTAACAAAAAGATTGACAAGTTTTTTTTGAAAGAGACCCATGATAACATGGAAAAAATGACTAAAAATATTAATCCTGGTGACGAGGTATATGTTGTCAAATTTATCGCTAATGGTATAAAGTATGATTTCTATATATTTGTTAATCCTAAAACAAAAATAGTACTTAAAGAAGGGAATTTTTTAGGATTTAGTATACCGCTTTACTACGCAGATTTCTACAGCAAAAGAAAAACTGATTAAGACTGTTGGGTTATTTGCATTTATCTGTATGACAGCAATAAAAAAGCCTGCAATCATGTGATTTGCAGGCTTTTTAGTAGTTCTTGAATCCTAATTAAGCGGAGAGTGAGAGATTCGAACTCTCGATACCCTTTTGAGGTATACACACTTTCCAGGCGTGCTCCTTAAACCACTCGGACAACTCTCCTGTTTTGAAGGATTGCAAAAGTAGGAATTTTTTTGACTTCTAAGGAATATTAATCAATAACCGTAACTTTTAACATATTGGTCTTGCCTTTTTGTTCCATTGGAATTGCAGCAGTATTGATGATGATATCACCTTTTTTAACCAATTTATGTTTCTTCAATAAATCATTTACGTCCTGAATAGTCTCATCAGTACTTTCAAATTTATCGTAGTAAAAGCCCTGAACTCCCCATAGCAAACTTAAGCTGTTTAACAGGCTTATATTACTGGTAAAGATATAAGTTAAAGCTTTCGGTCTGTGGCTTGAAATCTCAAATGCAGTATAACCGCTCAATGTCATAGAAACAATCCCTACAGCATTGGTTTGCTTAGCTAAGAAGCAAGCTGAATCACACACGGCATCACTTAAGAAGCTTTCTGCTTTTGGCTTGAGGAACTTCTCTGGGTGGAATGGATAATTGTTCTGCTCAATGTTCTGAATGATCTTCTGCATGGTTTCAATAACGATCAGTGGAAATTCACCTACTGAGGTCTCACCACTAAGCATTACGGCATCAGCACCATCAAGTACAGAGTTGGCAACATCATTTACCTCAGCACGTGTTGGCCTTGGCGTAGTGATCATACTTTCTAACATTTGTGTAGCAACAATAACCGGTTTAGAGGCCGCTCTGCATTTTTGAACGATCATTTTTTGCAGCAATGGAACTTCTTCCATTGGCATTTCCACTCCAAGATCTCCACGGGCAACCATGATCCCGTCAGAAACAGCGATGATCTCATCGATATTTGCAATCGCTTCTGGTTTTTCAATCTTCGCAATTACACGTGCAGTTTTACCTCTTTGTTTGATGATCTCTTTTAATTCAATGATGTCTTCCGCATTTCTTACAAAAGATAAACCGATCCATTCTACATCGTTTTCTAAAACGAATTCCAGGTTTTTACGGTCTTCAATAGTAAGTGAAGGAATAGATACTTTAGTATTTGGTAAGTTCACACCTTTCCTGGAAGTCAGGATTCCACCGTGAACTATTTCGCAAACTACTTCATCTTCCAGGTTGGTTTCAATAACCCGCATTTGAAGTTTTCCATCATCTAAAAGGATGATCTCGCCTGCTTTAACATCTTTTGGAAATGTATCATAAGTGATATAGATCCGCTCTTCATTTCCGATGCATTCTTTTGTTGTGATGATGGTACGGGCTCCGTTAACCAGATGTATACCGCCATCTTTAACCATTCCAATTCTGATCTTAGGCCCTTGTAAATCGGCAAGGATGCCTACATTGTAGTTATATTTTTTATTGATATCACGAATCGTATTCAATACTTCCTGGTGATCTGCTTGTGATCCGTGAGAGAAATTTAAACGGCAAACATCTAATCCCGCATTAAACATGCTGTATAAAACTTCAGGTTTGGCCGATGCAGGACCGAGAGTGGCTACGATTTTTGTTCTGGAATGAAATGGTTTCATTAGTTACTTAATTTTTATTGATGACCTACACGATGTGGTTTTAGCTAGTAAAATCCGCTGTTGGCCTGGTTATTAATGTTATTTGTCTGATAATCTGAAATCAAATATAGTGTATTTAATACACCTTCAATATAAAATTTACATTACCAAATTTTCTTTGGACTTTAATTTAAGCGGATTTATCTGCGCAGCAACCTGAATATCAGTCAGTTTATTCAATCCGGTAAGGATATAATTTAGATCTTCTTTATCAATGTATTGATGGATGATCATAAAAAAATCTACTTTATTCATTTCAGGAATTAAAAACCCTTCTGCATTTCGGTTGTTAAGGATATAATATTCAATTTCACCTTGTTCTACAAAAAAATAGTACTTTGAAAATGCCAGTGGTTCTTCGTCGATATTAAAGTAAACTTCATGATCATCAACCTTTTCAAAATTAAAACTGAGACTTGTATTGACCTTATGGCAAAGCACATAATCCTTTAAAGACGCAGTAATGGCTATTAATACAAAATCCAGATCTAATGAAAGTTTTAAATAAGTTTTGTTCAAAACACAATATTTTACGGGAATACGAAATTATAAAACTAATTTTACATTAATGTTCGAAATAAAAACATTAAAATTGATAGAGAAATAAAAACATTTGAAATGTGTCAGAATTTATTTTTCTTTGCACTGAATTATTTAACCATTAAATTATAATTATTATGTCTGATATTGCTTCAAGAGTTAAGGCTATTATCGTTGAAAAATTAGGTGTGGATGAAAGCGAAGTTACCCCAGAGGCTTCTTTCACTAACGATTTAGGTGCGGATTCTTTAGATACAGTAGAACTTATTATGGAGTTTGAAAAAGAATTCAATGTAGCGATCCCTGATGATCAGGCTGAGACCATTGGTACAGTTGGTCAAGCAATTGCTTACTTAGAGAAAAACGTTAAGTAAAATACGGTCTCCGTATAATCCGTATAAATGGAATTAAAAAGAGTAGTAGTTACTGGGTTAGGTGCGCTCACTCCTATTGGCAATACTGTCCCGGAATTCTGGGATAGCTTGTTAAAAGGTGTGAGCGGCGCTGGCCCTATTACGGGCTTTGACACTTCAAAGTTTAAGACAAAATTTGCATGCGAACTGAAAGACTTTAAACCAGAAGAATTTCTGGACAGAAAGGAAGTACGCAAATTAGATCCATTTGTTCAATACGCATTAGTATCTACCGAAGAAGCTGTAAAGGATGGTAATTTCGATTTTTCAACACTCGATACCAACCGTATAGGCGTAATCTGGGGCTCTGGTATTGGCGGATTTAAAACGTTTCAGGATGAAATGAAGAACTTCTTTTTAGGTGATGGCACGCCGCGCATAAATCCGTTCTTTATTCCTAAAGTAATCATTGACATTGTTCCCGGCCATCTTTCGATTAAATATGGCCTCCGCGGACCAAATTTTGCTACAGTTTCTGCATGCGCTTCTTCTACCAATGCCATGATCGATGCATTCAACTATATCCGCCTGGATATGTGTGACATCATCATCAGCGGTGGTTCTGAAGCCATCATCAATGAAGCTGGTATTGGCGGATTTAACGCCATGCATGCCTTGTCTACCAGAAATGATGATCCACTAACCGCTTCACGCCCCTTTGATAAAGACCGTGATGGTTTTGTTGCCGGTGAAGGTGCCGGAACTATTATCCTGGAAGAACTGGAACATGCAAAAAAACGCGGTGCTAAGATCTATGCCGAAATTATTGGCGGCGGAATGAGTGCAGATGCCAATCACATTACAGCCCCGCATCCGCAAGGACTTGGTGCCAGGATGGTGATGACCAATGCCTTAAGAGATGCCAAATTAACCACTGCCGATATTGATTATATCAATGTTCACGGCACATCAACCCCTCTAGGTGATATTTCTGAAAGCAAAGCCATAGTTGATCTATTTGGTGAAGATGCATATAAGCTAAATATCAGCTCTACAAAATCTATGACAGGCCATTTATTGGGTGCTGCCGGTGCTGTAGAGGCGATAACTTGTATTCTTTCTGTGCAGAATGATATCGTACCTCCTACAATTAATCACTTTACTGATGACCCTGAGTTTGATTCGAAATTAAATTTCACATTTAACTCGGCTCAAAAAAGACCAATCCGTGCCGCACTTAGCAACACCTTTGGTTTTGGTGGTCACAATGCTTCGGTGATTTTCAAAAAGTACGAAGAATAAAATTATTACTGAGGTAGTACCCTCGCCCTAATTCTTGCTCCCTAAATGGCATTATTTGACCTGTATAAGCTTTATCTGTCATCAGATAAGGACTTTATAAAAAAGCTGAACAATATTTTAGGTTTCGTACCTGGAAATACCGTTTTGTATAAAATGGCGTTCAGACACAGGTCTGTAGCAAAAGTTTTAAAGAACGGCAGCAGAAGCAGTAATGAACGCCTGGAATTTCTCGGCGATGCCATCCTGGGTTCCGTAATTGCCGAACTGCTCTTTAAAAGCTATCCTTATAAAGAGGAAGGTTTCTTAACAGAGATGCGTTCTAAGATTGTTAACCGTGCAAACTTAAACCAACTGGCCAGAAAGATGGGTTTTGATCAGCTGATCATTTTTGACCACAAAACGGTTAACGTTCAAACCAAACACCATTCTATGCTTGGTGATGCTTTTGAAGCACTCATCGGTGCCATATACCTGGATAAAGGATATAATTTTACCAAAGACTTCCTGATTCGGAGAATTGTAAAACCTTATATCGATATCCACACCCTGGAATTGACCGAAACCAACTTCAAAAGTAAACTCATCGAATGGTGCCAGCGCCACGGAAAGGATATTTCTTTCGATATGATCCAGAATGGTGATGGTGAAAGCACAAAACTATTTACAATCCAAGCCGTTATTGAAGGCGAAAGTCATGGTACCGGCAGAGATTACAACAAGAAGAATGCAGAGAAGCTTGCTGCTGAAAAAGCCTGCGAAGCACTTTCTATTTAATAAGGCATTTGTTAAAATGTTCCCAATTTAGACATTCTCTATTTAAACGTGCTCATTTTAAACGCGCTCCATTTAATCTGCTCTATATTTAAAGCATCTCCCCTATTAAACTGTTTCTAACATTCTCTTTATACCTGCTGCTTTAAATCTTGCATAATCCAGCCCCAGAGCTTCCCTAAACAGGAACTAAACCTTTACTTTTTTAAGGTTTCTTTATATTTCTTATAAGAATCTTTAATGTGCTTGATGGCATCGTATTGACCCCAGTTCACTGCTTTCTCATATTCCGGGCGGTAATCCTGCATGAATTTCTCCAGTTCATCCCCTTTCAGATCTGTATTTTCCTGGATAATGGTTTCGTTAAAAAAACCATCGATCAGTGTTTGCTGCAGCTCAGTTTCATAATATCGTGCAAACCGCCTCGCATTTTTAGGTGTACGCCCAAACAGCTCGTATAAAGCGGTAAGAGGTTTAAAAAAGAACGATAAAACTGGCGGTTTTCCCTGGTAAAAAGAGCCCTTTGCCTGATATTCTTTCTTCATGCTGGTTAGCTCCTGCTTTTTAGTCTGCCCGTTGATATTAACCTCCCTAAGCATCGTTCCGCGGTCTAAATAGACCACCAGATCCTTGTTTGATGATACGGGCACCTCCTGGTCGTTGAATTCAGTTCTAATGATCAACAATGTATCTCCTACACGTGCTTTAATCTCGAATAGCCCGAAATTATTACTGAAAGCATATATACCTGTTCTTTTAACCTGGATATGCGCAGTTTCTATCCTCTTTTTAGTCCCTTTTTCCATCACTACCCCTTTGAGTATAAAGTCCTGGGCAAAAGCATCCGGCAGAACCGCAAGGATGAACAATGCAAGGGTAAATATTTTTAGAGGGATCTGTTTCATGGGTATAGAGTATGTGGTAAAAATAACCAATGTTTATGAATGATATAAGTTAAAAAAAGTTAAATAGGTTTGAAAACGCAATAAATTATATCTTTGCACATGATAAAATCAATGACAGGGTATGGCCTGGCCTCTGCTGATCACGAAAATGTAAAGTTTGTTGTAGAGATAAAATCGCTCAATAGTAAATTTTTGGAGCTTAACTTAAAGCTGCCACGCGCCTTTTCAGACAAAGAATTGCCGCTCCGTACAATTTGCAGCAAGGAAATTGAGAGAGGAAAGGTCAATGTTTCCATAAATATTGAGCGCGGTGAAGAAAACCTGAAGGGTGCAACCATCAATGCAGCCCTGTTGAGCAAATATTACAGGGAACTTGAAGCGATTAACCAGAGTTTGGGCGCAAATTCCAACAACCTGCTCCAGGCTGTCCTGAATTTTCCGGAAGTAATCAGCTACGTGGATGACGAGGTAAATGAAAATGACTGGGATATTTTAAACACCACCTTCAACACCGCCTTAAAGAACTTTAACCAGTTCCGTCTGGATGAGGGTAATGTATTAAAGACTGACCTTGAACTGAGAATTAAAAATATCCTGCAGTTCTTTTCTGAAATTGAAGTTTTGGAGCCACTTCGCATCCCGCAAATAAAAGCGCGTTTAAACCAGTTTCTGGAAGATAATGTAGGAAAGATCAATATCGACCAAAACCGTTTAGAGCAGGAACTGATCTACTACATTGATAAACTTGATATCACTGAAGAGAAGATCCGCCTGAGAAGTCACTGTGATTATTTTACCGAAACCTTGAAAAGCAAGGATGCCAATGGTAAGAAACTTGGATTCATCTCTCAGGAGATTGGACGGGAGATCAATACCATGGGTGCCAAAGCGAATGATGCCCAGATCCAGCAGCTTGTTGTAGGCATGAAGGAGGAACTTGAAAAAATTAAAGAACAATTATTAAATGTTTTATAGGCCTTTGCCGGAAAACAATACCATACATGAAACAAGGCAAACTTATCATATTCTCCGCGCCTTCCGGTGCTGGAAAAACAACGATAGTAAAACACTTACTGAAGAAATTTCCGTCTCTGAATTTTTCCATTTCTGCTACTACAAGACCTTCACGTGGTGATGAAGTCCACGAAAAGGACTATTACTTTATTTCTAATGAAGACTTTTTACATAAGGTTGCCCATCAGGAATTTGTAGAGTTTGAAGAGGTATATAACGGCACATTCTATGGCACATTGAGGTCTGAGATCCAGCGCATCTGGAATGAAGGCAAACATGTAATTTTTGATATTGATGTAGAAGGCGGCTTACGCTTGAAGCGCAAGTATGAAAACGATGCCCTGGCCATATTTGTTCAGCCGCCTTCTCTTGAGATTTTAAAGGAACGCTTAAGCGGCAGGGGTACAGATAGCCAGGAGAAGCTCCAGGAACGCTTTATAAAAGCAGAGAAAGAGCTTAATTATGCGGATAAGTTTGATGTGATCCTTAAAAACTATGACCTGCAAACTGCTTGCGCCGAAGCAGAAGAACTGGTAGGGAACTTTATTGGCCTTTAAATGTCTAAGATGAAGACTGGATTATTTTTTGGTTCTTTTAATCCGATACATACCGGGCACCTGGTCATTGCGAACTATATGGCCAGCTTTACCGGCCTGGATGAAGTTTGGCTCGTGGTTTCCCCACACAACCCCCTAAAAAATAAAAGCAGCCTCGGTAATATGTACGACAGGCTGGAAATGGCCAAACTGGCCACAGAAAATACGCCGCACATTAAGGTGAGCGATATTGAATTTGGGCTGCCCCAGCCGTCTTATACCATTGATACCTTAACCTATTTACAGGAAAAGTATCCCGGTAAACAATTTGTGCTCATTATGGGTGCAGACAACCTCTCTTCTTTTAAGAAATGGAAAAACTTTGAGGTGATCCTGAAGAATTACCAAATCTATGTATATCCCAGACCTGGGATCGACTTAAGTGAATGGAAGGATCATCCGGCTATTGTGATTACGGAGACCCCTCAAATGGACATTTCATCAACCTTTATCCGTAAAGGAATTAAAGAACGCAGGAACGTGCAGTTCTTTGTACCGGATAAAGTGCTTGATTTTATCGACAGCAAAAATATGTACCGTTAATTGCGGTGCAGTAAGAAGATGGTCGGCTTTTTATGCAGGTCTATTCTTTCTTGTCTCCACTGACCAACTGACATCGTTTTTATAAATTCGTCTTCGGCTGTGATGTTACAGGCCACGCAAAGCATAGTTTGTGCTGCGGTATTTTTCAGAATGTCTTCAAATAAATGGTTGTTGCGAAAAGGCGTTTCAATAAATAACTGGGTCTGCTTTTTCTTCTCGGCAATCTGCTCCAGCTCTTTAATGGTTTTTACGCGTTCAGTCTTGTCGATTGGCAGGTATCCCACAAAGGTAAAGCTTTGTCCGTTGAAACCGGAAGCCATTAAGGCCAGCAGTATAGAACTTGGCCCAACCAAAGGAACGACCTTAATTCCGCGTTTGTGCGCTTCTGAAACGATCTCTGCTCCCGGATCTGCAATCCCCGGACATCCTGCTTCGCTCATCAGTCCGACATCCTTACCCGTCATCAGCTCCTTAAAATAGGGAACCATAGAGTCATTTCGTTTATGCTTGCCATAATCATGGATCACCAGTTCATTCTGCGGGATCTTAATGCCTGCTTCCTTTAAAAATTTACGCCCTGTCTTTTCGTTTTCAACGATATAGGTGCCGATGGAGTTGATGGTATCTCCAAGATAAGCAGTAAAAGATTTGTAAGCTGCATTTTCCGCCAATGGAACTGGAATTAGATATAAGGTGCCTTTTTGCATAAGTTCAATTTAGTTTACAAAAGAAGAAAATTAATTAGTGGAAAGCGCATCTCAGCCATAATTATTATGTACGGCGTGTAATTTTAGCTGATAAAATTGATGATCCTGATTATTTTTTTGTAAATTGTATGATAGTTAATTCCGATTATATATTGGCACAGCGGACACTTAAACCAATATAATTACGTTATATGCCGTAATCATAATGTAATATTTCTTAGACAGTTAAACTTTTGAGCCAATTTGGAACTCATATTGATACATAAAGAGCGTTAGGTAAATTTAAAACACACACAAAATGAAAAACATGATCAAATTACCGGCTATTGTGCTGGGGCTCATGCTCCTTCTAACCGGAACCACTCAACGGGTTATGGCACAAGACGAGGATATTTCCTTGCAGTCATTTTACGATGAACTTTCCCCTTACGGAACCTGGATTCAGGATCCGCAGTACGGATACGTTTGGCGACCAGATGTTGAACAATCAGATTTTAGGCCATATTACTCTAATGGCCGCTGGGCAATGACCGAATACGGAAATACCTGGGTATCAAATTACGACTGGGGATGGGCTCCTTTCCACTATGGAAGATGGGTTTATAACCGTTACAACCAGTGGGTATGGATTCCGGACACCGTTTGGGGACCTGCATGGGTTAGCTGGAGAAGTGGTGGCGGATATTATGGATGGGCACCTATGGGCCCGGGTATGAATATCAACGTCAACATTAATATTCCAAACCTATGGTGGGTATTTGTTCCGCACAGAAACATCTATTATAATAACTTCCCGCGTTATTATTCACGCAGAAACGTAGTGTATATTAACAACACGACCATCATCAACAATACTTATGTCCGGAATAGCCGTTCTTATTATACCGGTCCGCGTATTGATGACATCAGAAGAGACACCAGGCAGAATGTTCCTGTTTATTCTGTAAACAGAACCGGAAGACCAGGCAGAACTTCAGTAAATGGAAACCGTTTAGACATCTATACCCCACCCCGCAGCACAAGGTCTAACAGCAATGTTGCTGCCGCACCAAGAACTGTAGTTCGTGGTGAAGGGTATGCTTCTGCAAGACCAGAACGCGCAGGTACCGACAGCAGAAACCCGAATGGTACAGCTTCAAGAGAAGGAGTACGGGGTTCTTCTGATGCGGTTAGAAGCGGAGAACGTATAGAGCGTATGGACCGCGGAACCGTTGGCGGAAGAAATGAAAATGGTACCCGTCCGGAAAGAACTGGAGATATGCAGCAAGGCCAGCCTCAGCGTGGTACGCAAAGCCGTTCCGATGTTCAGCGTTCTGAAACGATGCAGAGACCAGAAGGTCAGCAAAGACAAGAACAGAGCAGACCAGATCAAGGCAGATCCCAACAACAGGCTCAGCCAAGACAGGAACAACCTCAGCGTATGGAAAGAAGACCTGAACCGCAGCAACAAGCGGAGCAGCCTCAGAGACAACAAGCTCAGCCGCAAAGACAGGAACAACCACAGCCTCAAAGGCAACAGCAAGCTCAACCACAAAGGCAGGAACAGCCTCAGAGACAGCAACAGGCTCAACCGCAAAGGCAGGAACGTTCTTCTGAAGGCAGAAGCAGCCAGGGTTCGTCCTCATCAAGACCTGCAAGGGGAAGAGGATAATCTGAAGCACATCATAATGAAAAGAACCGGCCATTTGAGCCGGTTTTTTTCATTATATATTATATCCTATCTTTGCAGCCTCATCAGCAAAACACGCTGAACCATTTTATGATTAACCCAGAAATAGAAAAACGCAAAACATTTGCTATTATCAGTCACCCCGATGCCGGAAAAACGACCCTAACGGAGAAGTTTCTACTTTTTGGCGGTGCAATTAATACAGCCGGTGCCGTTAAGCGGAATAAAGCCAATCAAAGCAGCACCTCTGACTTTATGGAGATTGAGAAACAGCGTGGAATATCCGTGGCTACCTCTGTGATGGGCTTTGAATACAGCAACAAACGAATCAATATATTAGATACTCCCGGTCACAAGGATTTCGCAGAGGATACCTACCGTACCTTATCTGCAGTAGATAGTGTGATCCTGGTTGTGGATTGTGTTAAGGGTGTTGAGGAACAAACTGAAAAGTTAATGGCCGTTTGCCGCATGCGGAATACCCCGGTAATCATTTTTATCAATAAAATGGACCGTGAAGGTAAAGATGCGTTTGACCTGCTTGATGAAATCGAAAATAAGCTGAACATCAGCCTTTGTCCGCTATCCTGGCCAATTGGACAGGGTCATACCTTTAAAGGCGTATACAGCATCTACAATAAGCACCTCAACCTTTTTGAACCGGATAAATCAAAGATTGCCGATCCTGTTATTGAGGTGAACAACTTAAATGACGAGAACCTCACCAACTTTTTAAAACCTAAAGAGCTGGAAGGTCTAAAGAGCGACCTGGAACTGGTTGAAGGTGTATATGGACAACTGGATAAAAGCATGTACATTGAAGGACTGCTTGCCCCTGTTTTTTTTGGCAGTGCCATTAACAACTTCGGGATTAAAGAATTGCTCGATACTTTCATCCAGATTGCCCCAAGTCCGAAGAGCAGGGAAGCCGAGCAGCGCGAGGTTCTGGTGGATGAAAAGAACTTCAGCGGGTTTGTTTTTAAGATCCATGCAAACCTGGATCCTAAACACCGTGACCGGATTGCGTTTTTAAGGATATGCTCTGGTAAGTTTGAACGGAATAAATTCTACTTCCATACCCGGCAGGGAAAGAAACTGAAGTTCTCTAACCCAATGGACTTTATGGCCAACGAAAAGAGCATTGTTGAAGAGGCCTGGCCCGGTGATGTTGTTGGTTTATATGATAGTGGTAACTTTAAAATCGGAGACACCCTTACAGAAGGAGAGCAACTTCAATTTAAAGGCATTCCTAGCTTCTCTCCTGAGATATTTAAGGAAGTAGAGAACAGAGACCCGCTTAGAACCAAACAGCTGGAGAAAGGCATCCAGCAGCTTACTGAAGAAGGCGTGGCACAGCTGTTTACCCAACAGCCTGGTAACCGGAAGATCATTGGTGCTGTAGGTGAATTACAGTTTGAGGTAATTGCATTCCGCTTAGAGCATGAATATGGTGCTAAGGCACATTTCAGGATGTTGAGTTACAGCAGGTCCAACTGGGTAACTTCCAAAGACAAAAAGAAGCTTGAAGAGTTTTTAAAACGCAAGCAGCAGCACATTGGAGAAGATAAAGACGGAAACCCTGTGTTTCTTGCTGATAATGACTTTATGATCAACATGACCATGAGAGACTATCCGGACATTGAGTTCCACAAAACATCTGAATTTAAATAAGCGTATTAAGTGCATAAAAAAAGCGACCCCTTCGGATCGCCTTTTTTGTTATTTCAAATTGCTGAGTGCTGTTTTTATTCGTGGCACCATGTCTTTAATATCCTGCAAAGAACATCCGCCTACCGATGCCCTGAACCAGGGCATAGCCGTGTCATTACCAAATGCAGAGAATGGAACCAATGCCGTTTGTGCTTCTTTGATCAGGTAGAAGTTTACATCTGCACTGTTCTTTAACAGATCTCCGGACGGCGTGGTCTTACCGATATAATCAATTTTAAGGGTTAAATAGATCGCCCCCATTGGGTTAACTGCCTCTACATTAAATCCTTCTTCCTTTAAGGTCTGAAATCCATTGTAAAGCTCATTAAGACTCAACTGGATCTGTGCTTTAAATGAGCTTAGGAAGCTGTCTACCAAAGTATCATCTTTAAAATATTTAGCTACGGCAACCTGCTCTGCCTTCGGTGCCCAGGCACCAACATGGCCAACAAGTGATTTCATCTTACTGATGATCTTCTCCGGACCAAAACCCCAGCCCACCCGTACGCCGGTTGCTGCAAGGCATTTTGAGATCCCGTCAATATAGATCACATAATCCCTTAGCTCCGGACGGATGCTTACCGGGTTAACATGTGTCTTACCAAATGTTAGCAGTGAATAGATCTGATCATACATGATGTATAATGGCTTCTCATCTGCTCCCCTGCTTTCATTTTCTGCAATCACTACATCACAGATCTCTTCCAGCTGCTCATGTGTAAACATGGTTCCTGTCGGATTTAATGGTGAGCAAAGTGCAAGTAAGGTTGCGCCTTTTAAATGTGGTTTCAGCTGTGCGGCTGTGGGCATGAAATTATTCTCCACGGTTGTTTCTACAACAATACCCTGTGCTGAAGATAAATGGCAATAATGGTTGTTATTCCATGATGGTGCCGGAAAGATCACCTTATCTCCCGGATCTACCAATGCCAGGTAGGCCGAATAGATCAGCGGTCTTGATCCGCCTGCAATTAAAACCTCTGAAGTGGAATAATTCAGATCGTACCTGCTCTTTAGAATATCCACAACCGTTTCGCGAAGCGGCAAGATACCTTCTGCCGGTGGATAATTGGTTTGGTTATCCTGATAGGCTTCAACAATCCCTGTCTTAAGCGCTTCCGGAATAGGAAAAATTGAAGGATCAAAATCTCCGATGGTCAGGTTGGCAATTTTTGCTCCTTTGCGCTTCAGGTCATTTACTTCGTTTCCAATTTTAATGATCTCCGAGCCGATGAGCGTGCTTGCTAATACCGATACATTCATTTTTTTTATATGTGGTTAGATAATTCAGGCCAATAATTGCTGTAGGGCCTCTTTTGTTTTTTCAAATTTAAACTGGTTGAGTACGTCGGCCATCATGCCTTCAATTTCTGCATTGCACAGATTGCCAATGCTTCCTTCATGGGTATGATGTACGGCGATGCCTGGTGCAAAGGTACCGTTCTCTATCGTTTCGCCAACAATCTTATAGGCTTCTCTAAAAGGCACGCCCTGAAGCGCCAGTTCATTTACGACCTCAACGCTGAACAGATAGGCATATTTTTTATCCTCCAGGATATGGTCTTTAATGCGGATGTGCTGCAGCATAAAGGTGGTCATCTCCAGGCATTCATTCAATGAGGTGATGGCCGGGAACAGGTTTTCTTTTAACAATTGCAGATCGCGGTGATAACCGGAAGGCAGGTTTGTTGTCATCATGGCAATTTCATTGGGCAGAGCCTGGATCTTATTGCACCTGGAGCGGATCAGTTCAAAAACATCCGGGTTCTTTTTATGCGGCATGATGCTTGATCCTGTCGTCAGCTCATCCGGAAAGCTGATAAAGCTAAAGTTCTGGTTGATGAAAAGGCAAACGTCCATCGCCATTTTTGCAAGGGTTGCCGCAACGGATGACATCGCCTGCGCCAGGATGCGTTCGGTCTTTCCCCTCCCCATTTGCGCATAGACTACGTTATAGTTCAGGCTTTCAAATCCGAGCAGCCGGGTAGTCATGGTGCGGTTTAATGGAAAGGATGATCCGTAACCTGCTGCAGATCCCAATGGGTTCTTATTGCATATTTTCCAGGCGGCAAGCATCATTTCCATATCGTCTACCAGGCTTTCTGCATAGGCACCAAACCACAAGCCGAATGAGGACGGCATGGCGATCTGTAAATGGGTATAACCTGGAAGTAATTTATCTTTGTGGGTATTACTTAGTTCAATCAGCTGACCAAACAATACGGAGGTGTTGCCAACCATCTCTTCGATACGGTCCCTGAAAAACAATTTTAAGTCTACCAGTACCTGGTCATTGCGGGAACGTCCGCTGTGGATCTTTTTCCCGGCATCGCCGATGCGTTGCGTAAGCAGCCATTCCACTTGTGAGTGTACATCTTCAACGGTATCTTCAATGGTAAAATTACCCGCTTCAATTTCAGTATAGATCTGCTTTAGGGCAACCTGGATCTCTGCAAGTTCATCAGCGGTAAGCAAGCCGATACTTTCCAGCATTTCTACATGTGCCAGTGAACCCAGCACATCAAAAGCAGCCATCTGTAAGTCCAGTTCCCGGTCCTTACCTACGGTAAATGTCTCAATATCTTTGTTTACGCTTACGTTCTTTTGCCAGATCTTCATGTGTACGCTTTTATCAAATTGCCCGTTTTTAACGGATTATAAATCTTTCTGCAAACTTAGATAAAATTACAGTAATTAATAAATGCAACGTTATGGCATAATTTTATTGCTATATATCAGAATATCTGGAAGTAAAGTAATATTTTAGCATAAATTTACTCTAATCTTCATGAAAAGAAACAAGATATCTATCTTGCTGCTGCTCTTGCCATTCTCCTTCGGCGTATATGCACAGCAAAAGCCGGCATTGAGCTGGAAGGACGTTTCCAAATGGAACTCCATCAGAAGTTTTACCAATTCCATGTCTCCAAACGGACAATGGTTGTCCTGGACAAGCGGACCCACGGAGGGCGATCTGAAATTATTTATCCGTAAAACTTCGGATACCACTTCGTTCAGTTATCCAATTGGTGCAACTGCCGGCGGTGCAACTTTCAGCAAAGATTCTAAGTATGCGGCCTTTAAAGTTTCTGCGACCGATGCAGAAGTTAAAGCGGCAAAAAAAACCATGAAACCTACGTATGATAAATTGACCATCGTTTCTTTGCCTGGGAACGAGAAGGTAACTTTTGACCGGGTAAAAGCTTCCAGCTTTTCCGGTGATTCTCCGGAATGGATCGCCATTCATTTTGCAGCCTTAGAAACGGCTCCTAAAGATAAGGATGCGGCCAAAGGAACCGACCTGGTCATCTATCACCTGGCTTCTAAAAAAAGCTATAACCTGGGTAGTGTATCTGAGTTTGCGTTTAATAAAGCAGGAACACAGCTGGCCTATACCATTGATGCCAACGGGCAGAACGGGAACGGGGTATTTTTAAGAGATATGGCTACTGGCATCAGTACCGCCCTGGAAAATGATAAAGCGGTTTACAAAAGCATAAACTGGAATGAGAAAGGCGATGCTTTTGCCCTTTTAAAATCCAATAAGAACGAAAAATATAAAGAAGATGTATTTACGGTGATCGGGATCAGCAAGATTGCCGGCGATAAGACCAGTAAGGTTTCTTATTCTGGAATTGACAAAGCTTCTTTCCCTAAAAAAATGGGAATCAGCGGCAACGGTACGCCATATTGGTCTGAAGATCAAACCACCTTGTTCTTTGGCATCAGCCCTGTTGAGCTTAAAGACGATAAGAAAGCAGATTCTGCTAAAAGTAAGACAGATGCGGTAGCCAAAGCGAAAACTGACACGGCAAAAACGGCGGTTAAACCTGCCATTGCTGAAGTTAAGAAACCCAATCCTGCAGACATTGAAAAACCGGATATGATTATCTGGAACTGGCAGGATAAGCGCCTTCAATCTGCACAGCAGACCCAGGAAATGCGTGATAAGAATTATAGCTTTATCAGTTCTTACCGCGTAGCGGATCAGAAATTTTCCCAGATTGCAGACAGCACGTTAAGAAATGTAATTATTGCTCCAAAACAGCTTTATGCCATTGCGTATGACAACTCAAACTATGAGCTGATGGGTAACCTGGATGGCCAAAGTTATATTGACATTTATACAATCGACCTTAAAACCGGTGCCAAGACCCGTTTATTCGAAAAATTCTATGCTTCTGGCAGCGGTACGATGTCTGTAGCGCCAAATGGAACCTGGGCCAGCTATTATGTGGATGGTGCGTTTTACAGTATCAACCTGGCTAACGGGCAAAAATACAACCTTACCGGATCCATTAAATCATCTTTTGTGGATGCGCTGGATGATCACAATGTCTCTAAGCCTTCTACTTCTAATTTAGGCTGGTCTGCAGATTCAAAATACGCGCTGATCATGGACAACAATGACCTTTGGCGCATCAGTGCTGACGGTAAAAGTGCCGTTTCATTATCTGGAGATCTTAAAAGCAAGAAACAAGCCGTACTGGGCAGATCCAGAATTTACCAGGATGAAAAAGGTACAGACCTGAGCAAAGACCAGTATTTTGGTTTATTTGATAACGAAACCAAACAAACTGGCTTAGGCCTATTGCCTGCCGGTAAAAGCAAGATCAACTTATTGTTTATGGACAACAATGTATACAATGGTCTGGCCAAGGCAACTGATGGCAATGTATTTGCCTATTCCAAACAGAACAACCTGCAATCTCCCGAAGTATATGTAAGTACAGTGCCCACACTCGCAGCGGCCAAACAGATCACCAAAAACACACCAGATCAGGAAAAATATGCCTGGACGTCCGGTGCTAAGCTGATTAAATATTTAAGCGCGAATGGCGATAGCCTGCAGGCTGCAATTTACCTGCCTGCAAATTACGAAGCCGGAAAAAGCTATCCGACCATTACCTATATCTATGAGCGTTTAACTGACAATTTAAATGCATACACGATGCCTGCTTTCCCTGGCGGCGGCTTTAATCTTTCTATGTATACCAGTAATGGCTATGCAGTATTGATGCCGGATATTAAATACAAACTGAACGATCCGGGAATGTCTGCGGTTGCCTGTGTGGTGCCTGCAGTAAAAGCAGCGGTTGCAACAGGAATTGTAGATGAAAAACGCGTAGCGATCCATGGTCACTCCTGGGGTGGTTACCAAACTTCGTTCCTGATCACGCAGACCAACATCTTTAAAGCAGCAGCAGCTGGTGCCCCGTTAACGAATATGATCAGTATGTACAGTTTGATCTACTGGAACAGCGGCGGCACGAACCAGGCTATTTTCGAAGCCAGTCAGGGCAGGTTAACTCCCGGATACTGGGACAACTGGGATGCCTTTGCACGCAACTCCCCGGTTTACCACATCAAGAAAGTTCAAACGCCATTGCTGTTATTGCACAACGATAAAGATGGTGCGGTAGATTATACCCAGGGTATTGAATACTACAATGGCTTAAGAAGATTAAACAAACCCGTGGTTATGATTACCTACCGCGGCGAAAATCATGGTATCGCCAAGTTGCCAAACCGTAAAGATTATGCGGTGCGCATGATGGAGTACTTTGATTATATGCTGAAGGATAAACCAGCTCCGGAATGGTGGAGCAAAGGTGTAAACCGTTTAGATATGGAGAAACACCTTGAAACACGGGCTTTTGAGGAAGAAGAAGCCAATTAAATTTGGTACTTCAGCAAAATGGCCCCGGGAAATATCCCGGGGCCATTTTGCTTTAAAAGCTATGGTTACTTATTTGCCGTTGATCACAGGTTTCAGCATTTCTATATAAAGATCTATGCCTTCTGCAATTTCATCCACAAACACATATTCATCTGCCATGTGTGAGCGTGCTGAATCGCCGGGGCCAACCTTTACAGAAGGGATGCTCAGTAAAGCCTGGTCTGATGTTGTTGGCGATCCATAGGTTGTTCTGCCCAACGCAATACCCGATTGTACCAGTGGGTGTTCTTTATCAATAGATGATGGCTTTAAACGGATGGAACGTGGTTTAACATCACAATCAACATTGGTACGGATAATTTTCAGTACCTCTTCGTTGGTATAGGCATCGGTTACGCGGACATCCACCGTAAACGTACAGGTAGCCGGTACCACATTGTGCTGCGAACCGGCGTTAATGATGGTAACGGTCATTTTTAACGGGCCGAATACCTCAGAAACTTTAGAGAACCGGTAATTCCGGAACCATTCAATGTCTTTAAGTGCCTTATATATCGCATTGTCTCCTTCTTCTCGTGCTGCATGACCCGCTTTTCCTGTTGATGTACAATCCAGCACCAGCAATCCGCGCTCCGCAATGGCCAGGTTCATTTGAGTAGGCTCACCAACAATCGCAAATTCCAGTTCACCCAGATCGGGCAGAACACATTCCAGGCCATCGTTACCAGAGATCTCTTCCTCTGCCGTAGTGGCGAGGCAAATGTTATAGCTCAATGCTTCCTGATCATAAAAGTACAGAAAGGTTGCTATAAGCGATACCAGACATCCTCCGGCATCATTACTGCCCAGGCCATACAATTTACCGTCTTCCACTTCTGCATCGTAAGGATTGCGCGTATAGCCTGAATTTGGCTTAACGGTATCGTGGTGGGAATTTAAAAGTAGGGTTGGCTTTGCGGCATCAAAATGTTTATTATACGCCCAGATGTTATTGAGCTTACGGTAAGTTTTAATATCGCGCTGCTGCAAAAACTGTTCAATGGCATCTCCGGTCTTATCTTCTTCTTTACTAAACGACTGGATACTGATCAATTGTTTTAACAATGCTAAACTGTCTTTGTGCAGTTGTTCTATCATATAAAATTATTCTTTTGTATATAAAGCCCCGGCTTTTGCGGCCGACAGCTTAATTCCCTTAATTAATGAAGAGCTGAAACCATTGTGTTCCATTTCATTTAATCCGGCTATCGTACAGCCTTTAGGTGAAGTTACTTTATCTATTTCCTGTTCCGGGTGTGACTGCATCTGCAACAGCAGGTCTGCAGCACCTTTAGCCGTTTGCACGGCCATCTTTAGTGCCTCATCGGCGTGAAAGCCAATTTCTACCCCACCTTGTGAAGCCGCACGGATGGCACGCAGAAAGAATGCAATGCCACAGGCACATAAGGCCGTTGCCGAGGTCATCAGATCTTCATTGATCTTTACTACAGCACCAACCGTTTCGAACATCCGGATCACTTCCTGGATATTCTCCGGATCGGCCTGATCGGTAGCTACGCAGGTCATGGACTGGCCAATCGCAATCGCGGTATTGGGCATGGCCCGGATAACCTGAACGGTTTCTCCAAGCTTGGTCCTGATATCCGCACAGCTAACGCCGGAAACCACAGAAATGAATAGCTGGTTCGGCTTAATTACCGGCAAGATCTGTTCTAAAAGCTGGTTAAGCTGCTGCGGCAACACGGCCAGCACGACGATGTCTGCTATTGAAACAACCGCAGCATTGTCTGCACTCACTACAAATCCTTGTTCAGCGAGCGCATTCAGGTTCGTAATATTGCGCCTGGTCAGACTGATCTGACCGGGTAGTGCATAATTCGCTTTGATCAGCCCTTTGGCCAATGATATACCAATATTTCCACTTCCAAGGATGGCGATGCTGCCTTTAAACGGATTCATAATTATTTGATTAATCGGGTTCCAAAATTCTGCTGGTCAATTTGCGCCAGTTCATCAGCCTTACCGATGTATACTGCTGCAACGCCGCTTTTTATTGCTTCAAAGGCATTGTGAAGTTTAGGGATCATTCCACCAGAAACAACACCTTCCTCCTTTAACTGATCAAACTCATGCATTCTGATCTCAGATACCAGTGAGGTATCATCATCCACATCCAGCATAACCCCGCGTTTCTCAAAACAATAGACCAATGAGGTCTCATACGAGGATGACATGGCTACGGCCACTGCCGATGCAATGGTATCTGCATTCGTATTTAATAACTGTGAATCCCCATCGTGGGTGATGGCACACAATACCGGAACCATTCCTGCTTTTAACAGGCTGTCCAGCGTGGCCGAAGAAACTGAACTGGCATCAAGATCTCCTACAAAACCGTAATCTATATCTTTTACCGGGCGTTTAACGGCTTTGATGATGTTTCCGTCTGCTCCGGTTAACCCGATTGCATTACAGCCTTTGGCCTGGAGCTGCGCCACCATGTTCTTATTGATCAACCCGGCATATACCATGGTTACGATCCTAAGGGTTTCAATATCGGTGATCCGCCGGCCATCAACCATTTTAGCGGTTACGCCCAATGAATCGCCGAGTTCGGTAGCAATCTTTCCTCCCCCATGAATTAAGATCTTATCTCCGGGAAGCGCAGTAAAGTCCAGCAGGAACTGATGCAGTTTCGCTGAGTTGTCAATTACATTGCCTCCAATCTTAATTACGCTGAGTTTGTTCATTATGTTTCATTTTGGTAGCGATCTTAGCTAAGATCACCAGTTATATTCCGGTCACGTGCTTACAAATTTACGATAATCCGGTTAAGATTTGCTTCAATACTGCCTGGGCAGCCCATAACCGGTTTCCGGCCTCATGAATAACCAGTGAATTGGGTCCGTCAAGAATCTCTGACGACAATTCCAGGTCTCTTCTTACCGGCAGGCAATGCATGACCTTAGCATCATTGGTTCCTTTTAACTTATCGTTATTCAGCATCCAGCCTTCAGGATACGTCAATACTTTACCGTATTCTTTATAGCTCGACCAGTTTTTAACATAAATATAATCGGCTCCGCTTAATGCTTCGTCTAAATTATGTGTAATGTTGGCTCCAGGTGTAAAATCTTCATTCAGTTCGTATCCTTTCGGCTGTGCGATCGTAAAATCGAGCATTCCTTCCTGCTGTGCCTTGCACATCCATTCAGAGAATGAGTTCGGTACTGCCTGCGGCAATGCCTTAATGTGCGGTGCCCAGGCCAATACCACTTTTGGTTTTCCGGTTCCTTTCCAGGTTTCTGTAATGGTAACCAGGTCGGCCAAACTTTGTAACGGGTGGCGGGTAGCACTTTCCAGGCTCACAACAGGTACACCACAGTACTTGATAAATTTATTGAAAAAATCTTCGTTATAATCTTCTTCGCGGTTTACCAGTTTAGGGAATGAGCGCAGCCCAAGAATATCACAATACTGGCCCATCACTGCGGCTGCTTCACGGATATGCTCTACGGTAGTACCATTCATAACCACACCGTCTTGTGTTTCCAATGCCCAGCCTTCTTTATCCATATTCATGACCATAACATTCATACCCAGGTTAAGCGCTGCTTTTTGGGTACTTAAACGGGTACGCAAACTTGGATTCAGGAAAACAAGTCCGATGGTCTTGTTTTTTCCAAGATGCTGTAAAGAATAGGGATCATCCTTTAATGCCAGGGCATCATTAAGCAACTGTTTGATGTCTTGCACATCATTTACTGAGGTAAACTGGTTCATCCTTTTAACGCAATTTTAAACTTTTCCAAAAACTGATCTGCATGATCTTTAGTTAAATTAAGGGCAGGTAATAACCTGATCACATTGGGTTTGGCTTCTCCTGTAAAGATGTGGTGCTTAAACAGCAGTTCTTTTTTTACATGAGCAAGGCTTTCGGGCAAGTCGATCCCGATCATGAGTCCTCTGCCGCGCACTTCAAGTACACCTTCTATCTTTTTTAGCTCCGCAATGAGGTAACTACCTACTTCTTCGGCATTCTTCATCAATTGGTCTTGCTCCATGACCTCAAGAACGGCCAGGGCTGCTGCACAAGCCAGGTGATTACCGCCAAAAGTAGTCCCAAGCATGCCATACCAGGGTTTAAACTTTGGTGCAATAGAGATCCCTGCAACCGGAAATCCGTTGCCCATTCCTTTTGCCATTGTATATACATCGGCATCTACGCCTGCATAATCGTGGGAATAGAAGATCCCTGTTCTGCCGTATCCGCATTGAACGCTATCAGCAATATAAACAGCGTTGTACTGGTTACACAGAGAACGGATCTGCTGAAGAAACGCAACTGATGCTTCTTTGATACCGCCTACTCCCTGAATTCCTTCAATGATCACTGCTGCAATCTCATTACCATATTCAGTAAATGCAGCGTTTAACGCCGCTATATCATTATGTAGAAGGAAGATAATATTGTCCGTTTCATTTACCGGGGCAATGATCTTTGGGTTATCTGTTGCTGCAACTGCCAGTGAAGTTCTGCCATGAAAAGCGCCTTTAAAAGCGATCACTTTCTTTCTGCCATTGTAGAAAGAAGCAAGCTTAAGTGCATTTTCATTGGCTTCTGCTCCTGAGTTGCACAAGAAAAGCTGGTAATCCGTTTTTCCGGAAACCTGGCCTAATTTCTCTGCAAGCTGCTGCTGAAGCGGGATCTTTACTGAGTTTGAGTAAAAACCAACCTTATTTAGCTGATCCGTTAAGCGGGATACATAATGCGGATGGGTATGGCCGATAGAAATTACGGCATGGCCTCCATACAGATCCAGGTATTCCTGGCCTTCAGCATCCCAAACGGTGCTTCCGGCAGCTTTAACAATTTCTATATCATTTAATGGGTATACGTCGAATAAGTTCATTTTAAAAAGTTTGTGCCTCGGTTTTTTACGTTGGCGTTGAATACATTGGATAATTGGTGCAGAATTGGGGCGTTAAACTTAAAAGTTTGATGCCTTTAGCCGGAGTCCGGCATTTTCATCCAATCCAAAGATCAAATTCATATTCTGAACCGCCTGTCCGCTTGCTCCTTTTAACAAATTATCGATTATACTGACAATAAACAGCTTTGTTCCATGCTTCTCTACATGCACTATTCCTTTATTGGTATTTACCACCTGCTTTAGGTCAATGTTCTTTTTACTCACATGGGTAAAAGGATGACCGGCATAGTAATCTTCATAGATATGCTGAGCTTCTTCTGCAGAAAGATCACTTTCCAGGTACATGGAAGCAAGGATCCCCCTGGTAAAATCACCACGCTGCGGAATAAAGTTTAAGTCTTCGCTAAAGTCTGGCGACAACTGTTTTAAGCTTTCACCAATCTCATTCAAGTGCTGGTGTTCAAATACTTTATATACCGAAAGGTTATTGTTACGCCAGCTAAAGTGCGACGTGGTAGAAAGGCTTTGTCCTGCCCCGGTTGATCCGGTAGTTGCATTGATATGCACCTCACTGTTCAATAATCCTTTAGCGGCTAACGGAAGCAGCCCCAGTTGGATACAAGTGGCAAAGCATCCCGGATTGGCAATATAGCTTGCTTGCTTTATTTTTTCCCTGTTCAATTCAGGCAGTCCGTAAACCCAGTCGGCACCGGCGTTGCCCTTTAGTCTGAAGTCCTGGCTCAGATCGATGATCTTAATTTCTTTTGCAATTTTATTGGCATCCAGAAATTTCCTGGCATCACCATGTCCAACGCAAAGGAACAATACATCGATATCATCAGACAGCTGGCCGGTAAAACGCAGAGTCGTATCACCCAACAAATCGGTATGCACATCAGAGATCAGGTTTCCGGCGTTGCTGTTGCTGTTAACAAATACAATATCCACCGAAGGATGATTGATGAGCAAACGCAGCATCTCGCCTCCGGTATATCCCGCACCACCAACAATACCTGCCTTAATCTTCATTGCTGTTCACTTTATGCCAGATCATCACCTGGTTACCAAAAATCTTAGAGAATCCTTTAACATCCTCACCGCTCCAGGCGTTGTTCATTTCGCCGTAGCTGCCAAACTTATTGCTCATGAGATCATGCGCAGATTCAATTCCAATGATGTTAAAACGATGCGGCAATAATTCTACGAAGACTTTACCGCTTACCGTTTTTTGGGTATCGGTTAAAAATGCTTCAATATTACGCATGACCGGATCGTGAAACTGACCTTCATGAAGCCAGTTGCCATAGAAAGAAGACAATTGCTCTTTCCATGAAAGCTGCCATTTGGTCAAGGTATGTTTTTCAAGGGTATGGTGTGCCTTAATGATCACCATTGGTGCTGCAGCTTCAAAACCTACACGGCCTTTGATGCCAATGATGGTATCACCCACATGAATGTCCCTGCCAATACCATAAGGCTGTGCAATGGCCTGTAATTTTTGAATGGCCCTAACCGGCTCAAAAGTTTCTCCGTCTATCGCTACCAGCTCTCCTTTTTCAAAGGTTAGCTCCAGCTTACGCGCTTCGGTTTCAGAAATTTGTGTTGGCCATGCCTCTTCCGGTAAGGTCTCATTGGAGGTAAGGGTTTCTTTACCACCTACAGATGTTCCCCATAAGCCCTTATTGATCGAGTACCTTGCTTTTTCTGCACTGTAATGAACGCCATGGGCACTTAAATATTCAATTTCTGCTTCACGCGAAAGTTTAAGGTCTCTAATCGGGGTAATGATCTCCACATTTGGAATGATGATGTTAAAGATCATGTCAAAACGAACCTGGTCATTACCAGCACCGGTACTTCCATGAGCTACGTAATCAGCGCCTATATTTTTTACATAGTTTGCAATTGCTGTTGCCTGACTAACGCGCTCGGCACTAACAGAAAGCGGGTATGTTGAATTTTTTAACACATTCCCGTAAATAAGGTATTTAATACAGCTATCGTAATAATTTGTAGTTTCATCAACTACAGCATGAGAAACTACACCCAAGGCGTAAGCACGCTTTTCTATTTCCTGTAATTCTTCATCAGAAAAGCCACCAGTATTTACAATTACCGAATGCACTTCCAATCCTCGGTCCTGGGCGAGGTAAATACAACAAAATGAGGTATCTAAACCTCCGCTAAAAGCTAAAACAACTTTTTTCTTCATCTTAATATAACAGCTATTTAAATAAAACGGTAAACATTAAAAACAGGGATTTTAATCCCCCTTTATTTTCTGGTTTTGGTTTAAGCACTAAACTTTGTTTGATCCGCATAAAACGTTCATACAATTTTGGCTTTTTATGCAGTTCTTCTGCAAACTTCTTGGCTACATCGTGCTTTTGCTCTACAGGATCGTACAGCATCGCGGTGCACATGCAGTTCTTACGTTCCTTCATCTTTAAGATCTCGAAGTTTACGCAGCTTTGGCATCCTTTCCAAAAGTCTTCATCCTGGGTAAGCTCAGAATAGGTTACAGGTTCGTAGCCCAGGTCTGAATTTATTTTCATGACCGCAAGTCCGGTTGTTAACCCGAATATTTTGGCTTTAGGATATTTTTGTCTGGAGAGTTCAAATATTTTGTGCTTGATGGCGTTTGCCAATCCTGCTTTTCTAAACTTCGGACTAACAATGAGGCCTGAATTGGCCACAAATTGGCCGTGCGACCAGGTTTCGATATAGCAAAATCCTGCCCATGTTCCATCCTTATGAAAAGCAATGACTGATTTTCCATCGGAGATTTTCCCTGCAACATACTCTGGCGAGCGTTTAGCGATACCCGTACCACGGGCTTTTGCTGATTCTGCCATTTCTTCACAAATTTCTTCTGCAAAGACACGATGTTCAGGAAGTGCAACCTGCACTATAAAATCGTTTATATTCATTAATAGGTTAACGAAAAAAAATAAATATTCTGATTAATTGTTTTTTGAGAGGCAATCCTCTGTGGAGACGGCTGGAGCGTACTCAGCGATTTACTCAAATGCGTGGCGTATAATTTTGCCGGTTCGTGGATACAGAAAATATGGGTCGCAACCTTTCAATAAACAAACTTACGGAAGCAATATGCTTTGCTTCTGTACCTGAAAGTTTATGTATCGGATGCTTAATCATTTTCTGTCGCTAATAATTCTTTAAATGAGTTGAGGCGCAAAGGTTTAAATAAATATTGAGTTGTGCAATACGTTTCGTGTTTTTTTACATTATTATAATGAAAATAGGGGCTTAATTTAACGTTCAAACTTGAAAATCAGACAAAACCCTGCTCTTAATGTTACAACCTTCTTGTCATACTTTTGTTTTGATTATCTGCCGATAGGAACAAATTCAGTTCAGTCTTGTTAATTTGTGTAAAACAAGAAACCCATATGTCTCTATTATTCTCCCCGCTCCGTATAAAAAATATTGATCTCAAAAACAGGATCGTTGTTTCTCCAATGTGCCAGTATTCTGCCGATGAAGGCTATGCCAATGACTGGCATTTGGTGCACTTAGGGAGCAGGGCTGTTGGTGGCGCCGGACTCATTCTGCTTGAGGCAACAGCGGTATCGCCAGAAGGCCGCATCTCCGCTGAAGACCTTGGCATCTGGTCTGACGATCACATCCCGGTGCTAAAAAGAATCACAGCCTTTCTTCATGCCAATGGTTCCGTTGCCGGAATCCAGCTCGGCCATGCCGGCAGAAAAGGAAGCTCCGGATCTCCATGGAAAGGCGGAAAGAAGGTCAGCGAGGCGAATGGCGGATGGAAAACGGTTGCTCCAAGTGCCGTTCCGTTTCAGGAAAGCGATGAAGCTCCTGCCGCACTTACTGCTGAGGGTATTGAGAAAGTCCGCACAGATTTTAAGGCGGCAGCAAGAAGGGCGCTGGACGCAGGCTTTAAAGTGATAGAGATCCATGCTGCACATGGTTATTTGCTGCACCAGTTCTTATCACCCCTGAGCAACCAGCGCAGCGACGCTTATGGCGGAAGTTTTGAAAACCGCATCAGGCTGGTGCTTGAAGTGGTCGATGATATAAAAGAAGTTTGGCCTGAAGAAAATCCATTATTCGTTCGGATCTCTGCTTCAGACTGGGCGGATGGCGGATGGACAGCTGATGAGTCAATTGCACTTTCCAGCATCCTGAAAGATAAAGGGGTAGATTTGATCGATTGTTCTTCCGGCGGACTGGCGGCACACCAGCAAATCCCAATCTTTCCGGGATACCAGGTTCAGTTTTCGGAGGACATTAAAAAACAAGCGGGCATTTTAACCGGTGCCGTTGGCCTGATCACTGATGCGGAACAGGCAGAAAGCATCCTGACCGAAGGAAAAGCAGACCTGATATTTTTAGCCCGCGAACTGTTAAGAGACCCTTATTTTCCTTTGCATGCTGCTCAAATTTTAAATGAAGACATTAAATGGCCGGATCAATATGACCGTGCCAAGCCTAGAAAAAGTAAATAGCAACAACTAAAATCCGGTGGTTGGATTGCTGCGTAAGTATGAACATCTAACCCAGGAAAAATATAATATTTAAAAGCGGTCTGCAAAAACAGATCGCTTTTTTATTTTATTCCCATAGTTTAAACCAAATTCCCTTAATTTCGTTTCTATATAAAAGCAAAGACTATGTTTGATAAATTAATGGCAGCTCAGCAAAAAGCTGACGAAATAAAAAAACGCCTGGATACGATCTCCGTTTATGGCGAGGTTGAAGGTGGTGCAATCCGCATTACTGCAACCGCAAATAAAGCGATCACTGCAATTGAAATCAATGAAGATTTTTTTAAACAGGCAGACAGGGAAGAGATTGAAGAACTACTGTTAACTGCTGTAAATAAAGCACTGGCACAAGCAGATCAGGTAAGTGCTACAGAAATGCAGTCGGCCACAAAAGATATGCTTGGCGGCTTAGGCGGACTATTTGGTCAATAACCCAACCCCATAAAATGAAATATACATACTATGGCCAATCCTGCTTCTTATTAGAGGCCGATGGCAAAAAGTTTCTTTTTGATCCTTTCATTACCCACAATCCGCTCGCAAAGCACATTGACATTAAAACCATAGAAGCCGATTATATTTTAGTTAGCCATGGACATGGAGATCATGTTGCCGACCTGGTACAGCTTGCTGAACAAACCGGAGCGCAAGTAATTGCTATGGTTGAAGTGGCAGCATGGGCAGAAAAGCAAGGCGTAAAAAATATCACTGCCATGAACTTTGGTAAAGCCAGGTTTGATTTTGGATCTTTAAGAATGGTTTGGGCCACGCACACCAGCGGAAATCCTGATGGCAGTTATGGTGGAAACCCGGCAGGGTTTGTACTGGAATTGGCTGGTAAAACCATTTATTATGCCGGGGATACTGCGTTAACGCTGGAAATGAAGATCCTATCGGATCTGTACAAATTAGACTATTCCATCTTACCTATCGGCGGTCACTATACCATGGATGTTGACGATGCGATCGTTGCGACCAAATATTTGAACTGCGATAAGGTGATTGGAGTCCATTACAATACGTTTCCGCCAATTCAGATTGATACGGAAGACGCAGTGGCTAAATTTAAAAGAGAGCATAAAGTGTTGTTGCTGCCAGGTATTGGTGAAACCATTGAGCTTTAATTATCATTAGAAATCTTCTCTTTACAAAAAGAGATATATGGTTCGACTCCTCAAATCTTTGACCCTGAAAAAGGGTAAACATTTGCATGTCGTCTTACCACATATCTCTTTTTGTTTTTAAGATAATTTTTATCCGGAAGACGTTAATGCGAATTTTAAAACATGGTGACTATTAAGTTGAATTAAAACGGCAATTCTTAGGGCATACTTAGGGTATACAGCACCTTTTAGAAATTTGATTACTAAGCTAAATTAAAAACATCCATTGTTTTTCGTCCGTTAATTAAACGGTAATTGATTCTACAGGAGTTAATAAGTTTAATTATTTTAGCAAGATGAAGAGACGCATCATTCTGGCAGCGATAGCCTTAGCCCTGTTTGGAGAATCCGGTTATGCACAAGTTCCTGGCATCAGTGCATCTGCGCTAAAAGCACTTGAAAATTCGCACGATGTGCAGATTGGTGACTGGGGGCCATATTCCAAACAGTATGCAGGTATTTCGCACATTCCGGATATGCCTTCGGGTATGCGGTTTGACTTTTCTGTAATGCCTGGTTATTATCGCAATAAGGTATTGATTCCAAATGTATTGTTTGAGTCGGGTTATTTTCCATGGGATGCTGATCCGCAAGCCAAAATTTATGGTTACCGTTATGAGCTGGAATGGAAGGATCGGGTGTATGTTGATGTCACCTACAAGGTGGTTGACAAGCATAGTGTTATTGCCACGGTCAAATGTGTGAACAATACCGAACTGCCGCAAAACCTAGTGCTCAACCTGATGAGCTGGATCGCCTATCCAGAAATTTGGCCGCAACAAAGATTACTAAAACCTTCCGGCAGTACCTGGATCAATGCGGTAGACTATATATCGTTAAAATCTGCCGCAGCCCAGCCAAAGGACAACCTGGTTACAGATGGCCTTATGAAAGGAGAAGTTCGTGGTGCTGAATATCTTGACGGTTCTGCATTGGGCAAATTTGGCCGGTCAGCGGGTGAGGAGGTCAGTTATGCACTTGCGCCTGCGATGAAAAAAGGTTATGTGACCCTGTTTTACCGCTCATCCGAAAATGCAGCGACCAGGTTTAAACTTTCCGGCGCCATAAACCAGGAAATTACGCTTAAAGGCATGGGCAAGCTGGCTACACTGGAAGTACCATTTGATGCAAAAAGCAGTTCTATCCTTAATTTGCGTTCAATTGGCGGAGATGCAGTTGAGCTGAATGGCTTGTTGTTAAGTACGAACAAGGTTGAAAAAATAACCCTGCAGGAAAATAGTAGAAAACCACAACCAGAAATTATTGGCAACCCGAAAAAACGACAGTTGCTGCTTAAATACCGCGATGCACCCGGCTATTATGGAATGACCTGGGATGATGCCTTATTTAAGATCCGCGAAGTCAGAAATGATGAGCTGGATGTTTATTTCAGAAAAATGGTACACAACCATGTCGACAGTATCCTGAACGGAAATGGCAAAGGTCATTTTGAAAACGTCTTCATCAGGCCAGTCGAGTTGCCTGCGGGAAGTGAAAAAGTATTACAATGCTTGATTACCCATGGGGATGATGCTGCCCGGGTAAATGCGACATTACAAAGCTTTGAGCAGTTAAAACAAGGTGTTATCAAGGCTACGCCATCAGATCTGATATTACCTTCAGGTGCAGCCTACCAGTTTAGCCAGCAAAGGCTGAAAGCAGCATTACTGGAAAATGTCGTTTACCCGATATACACACAGCGGAATTACATCCGGCATTTTACTCCAGGCAAATGGTGGAATAGCCTGTATACCTGGGATTCGGGATTTATTGCTTTAGGGCTCAATGAAACCGACATCAATCGCGCCATTGAATGCATCAATGCCTATACTACGGCTCCAGGTAGTCAATCGGCTTTTATCCACCATGGTTCACCAGTACCAGTACAGATATATGCCTTCCTGGATCTTTGGAACAAAACCCAATCAAAAGCGGTGCTCGACTATTTCTATCCGCGTCTTAAACAGTATTACAGTTTCCTTTCTGGCAGATTGGGTAGCTCGTCGACACGAACTATGTCCTCTAACCTGCTTAAAACCTGGGACTACTTTTATAATTCCGGAGGCTGGGACGATTACCCGGCTCAATCGGGGGTGCATCAGCAAAGGCTGGAATCATCCGTTACGCCTGTAATCACCACTGCACAATGTATCCGTTTTGCCAAAATCCTGCGTATGGTAGCCCAACAGACAGATAAACGCAGCGATGTGGCCGCCTATGATAAAGACATCGCTTTATTTACAGAGGCCCTGCAAAAATATTCGTGGAACTCCAAAAGCGGATATTTCAGCTATGTACGCCATGATGCTGCCGGAATGCCTGCCGGTCCTTTTACCTATGCTGATGGCAGTGACTACAATATGGGGCTCGATGGTGCTTATCCCCTCCTCTCCGGCATTTGTACTCCAGAACAGCAAGCCTCGCTTTTAAAGAAGATCTTTTCGGCTGAACACATGTGGACACCAAGCGGAATAGGCGTAGTAGACCAGGCGGCACCTTACTACCGCAAGGATGGATATTGGAATGGTTCAGTATGGATGCCGCACCAATGGTTCATGTGGAAAACCATGCTGGACCTGGGTAAACCGGAACTGGCCATGCAAATTGCGCAAAAGGGATTGGAAGTGTTTGAAAAGGAAACCAGTAACTCCTATTATACATTTGAGCATTTTCTATCTGAAAGTGGCCGCGGTGCAGGATGGCATCAATTCTCTGGCCTATCTACACCAGTTTTAAGCTGGTTTAATGCAGGCTATAAATCAGGAACCCTGACAACTGGTTTTGAGATCTTTCAACAACGGGGCAAATTTAGCGCAGACCTATCGGGTTATGAAGGAGACCTGAGCTTTGATCAGGCCACAGCAGCGCATCCCAGGAGTCTGATGATCTGCCTCAAACCTGAACATAGCTATGAAGCATCTTTTGCCGGTAAACCTGTAGCCATTACACAGCCCTACCCGGGACTTGTTTGTATTACACTGCCCGCTACAAACCAAAGCGGGAAACTGCTGCTTAAAGCTAAAATCTAATTTCCAGCATTTATTTATGTCACAAAAAATCCCCTGACCAATATCAGGCCAGGGGAATCTCACATTTATATTAACCAAACAAAGCTGGTTTACCAGCCATAATTCTGAACCAAATTCGGATCCTTGTCAATTTCCGTTTGCGGAATTGGCATTAGGTAATGCTTATCGGTAAAGACCCTTGTCTGAATGACAGTGGCTTTATACAACACGGCAACTCCCGCAGCCTCACTCGTCACATTCAGGCCTGTAGCAGTAAGCTCAGCAACTGAAGGCCGCGCATTCAGCACATTTACCGCTGCATTGTCAACTGACTTAGCAATCAGCCATCTTCTCACATCCCAAAAACGGCTGCCCTCAAATGCCAGCTCTACACGTTTTTCATTCTGTATCCGTTTACGCATACCATCCTGCGTATTGTCTGACGCAAGAACAGGCAGCGCAGGCATAGATACGCGGTTTCTCACCAGGTTGATGTATTGATAAACACTTGCATCAGGTTGTGCGCGGTATTCATTCATGGCTTCCGCATAGTCCAGGTAGATCTCGGCCAACCTGAATATTGGAAAGTTCCGTCTTCCTGTTCCTGTATTTGCATTCCTGTCATAATCAGGGCTCAGGAATTTGCGGATATTATGCCCCCATGGGTTTGTTCCTCCCTTGCTGGTTGCCCAACCGTCCGTTTGTCCGTTACCTGCACCCCACCAGGCCAGTTTAACTGGTCGCTTCATCGCATCAAAACGCCATACCGAATACTGGAAGAATACCGAGGCATAAAATCTCGGATCGCGGTTTTTATACATGTTCGAAATGTTCGATACGTTTTGAAACTTCAGACCGTCCCAAAGCTGACCAGCCCAGGTTCCTTCTGGTATGTATCCAGACCCGCTTTCGCCAATTGGATAGCCATTGTTCATTTCATAAGCATTCACAAATTCTAACAGCGGGGTAAACTTGCCGCTTCCTTTAAAGGGTGGCCCATTCGGAAGGATGGAACCGTCATAGCCTGTACCGTTAACAATAATCTTTGGCAGGATGGTTTCCGTGTAGTCCCTGGTATAAAACTGGGCGGCATAGTTTTGCACCGGGTTAGCCGGAAAGGGATTGTAAAGTGTGTAAATTCCCAAATCAATCACCTCTTTGGCTGCGTCTGCAGCTTTTTTCCATTTCTCTTTATCGTATACCGCACTAAACAGTGCTTTGCCATCCGAGTTTTTGATCCCTGCATACAATGGGTTTCCATTAAAGAGCGGACTTGCTGCATAAAGTAAGGTTCTGGACTTCAGTGCCAGTGCAGCACCTTTGGTGATCCTGCCAATCTGAGCATCTTCATGGTTCAACGGAAGTTCGGCTGCGATGGCATTACATTCAGAGACGATAAAATCAACTACTTCATCCACCGAATTGCGGTAAACCAACGTATTTTCAATATCTGCCGGATCAATATCAGCACTGGTAGTGATCAGCGGCACCGCACCGTACCTTTTGAACAGTTCAAAATAATATTGTGCTCTTAAAAAACGGGCTTCTGCTTTATAACGCGGTTTCCAAATGGCATAATAGTCGGCCCGGTCCAACGGTATTGGCACAGCATCAATGTGTGCAATAAAGATATTGGCACGTCTGATGTCCTGGTATTTTCCAGACCAGTTACCCAGCGGATTATCCGTATTACTCCAGCTCCCCAGGTTATATTTATAGGCATCTGTAGCTTCACCAGAGTCAAACCAATGGTGGTAACTTTCATCCGTATAGGCGGTGATGTTAGCGCCCAGGTCATTCGGCAGCGCATTGTATAAACGCGCTAATGCCTGTTCAGCTAAATTTATATTGTTAAAGACATCTTCTTCTGTGATATATTCAGAGGGCACAACGTCGAGGTATTTTTTACAGGAGACCGTAATGATTAACAGTCCCGACAGCAGTAATATTTTTATCGCTTTCATATTTATTTCTTTACATAGCTACTCTTAAACCAAAATTGATTACCCGTTGCTGCGGATAATTTCCAAAGCTGTCGGAAGTCTCCGGATCAAAGATCTTGAGTTTGTCCCAGGTATACAGGTTCAGGCCATTGGCAAATGCCCTGACATTACTTAGCCTGACCCTTTTTATCAATTGTGTTGGCAGGGTATAGCCTATTTCTACATTCTTCAGCCTTAAATAATTAGATGAGCGCAGCCAGTAGGTAGATCTTCTGTTGTTGTTTACATTATTGGAAGAAGTCAATTTTGGATAACTGGCATTTGGATTGGGATTCGCATCTGTATAACGGTTTACCAAATAGTCTGACAGAATTGAACTGTTTGATGCGAAAGCCCAGGCAGAAGTACCCTCAAGCCACCTGGTACCACCATAAGCGCCCTGGAACAGTACGTTTAAATCAAACTGTCTGAAGGTAAAGGCAGCGGTAAGTCCGACTATTGATTTAGGCCTTGCAATTTCTCCCAAATATCCTTCATCCTGGGTATTGACCACTCCATCGCCATTGCGGTCTAAATATTTGATATCTCCGGGCCGTACGGCACCAAATTGCTGCACCGGGCTGCTGGCAATATCTGCCTGATCCTTAAAGAGCCCCAGGGCAGTTAAACCCTGTACTTCAAAGATCTGCGTACCTTTCATTCCCCGGTAAGCAAGTTTATAATTGGGCTCGGCAGCATAATCTATTCTATTGGTTGCATAAGAATAAGATCCGCGCAGCATGGCCGAACTCCTTCCAAAGACCTTACGCCAGGTCAGTTCTGTTTCAAAACCTTTATTACTTACAATACCGGCATTGATGGCAGGGAGGCTCTGGATCCCTGAAACGTCAGGAATGATCTTCGCTTCGGTCAGGATCTGTGTACGTCTTTCCTGGAACACATCAGTAGTAAATACAATGGTTTGTTTGAATAGTTCCACATCTAAACCAATATTTGTTTTCCTTGCCCTTTCCCAGGTCAGGAATTCATTACCAGAGGCACTTTCCTGTGCACTGCTGTAGCTATTGCCATCAGCATCCTTTCCAAAGCGGTAGCCGCTGCCGCCGCCAGTTGCCCAGGTACTCAGGTAGGCAAACCTGCCCACGCTGTTGTCTACGCCGACAGTACCGAAAGATGCCCTTAATTTAAGCAGGTTGAAGACATTTGAATTTTCTAAAAAGGATTCATTAGATACTATCCATGAAGCCGAAACTGCGGGAAAAAAGCCCATTCTCCGTCCTCCTTTAAAATTTTCAGAACCATTGTAACCCGCATCAAAACCCAGCACGTAGCGACGGTCATAGGCGTAGTTGACCCTTCCTACCAGGCCGAGCTGTTTGTAAGGCAATGCCCCGATTGGATCACCTGCATTTGTAAATCTTTGGGTTTGGTTGTACCGGATCATACTCGTCACGGCATGTTTTGAGGCGAAGGTACGATCGTAATTCAGATAGGCCTCATAGGTAGACTTGCGGCTGGCATTGGATGAAACTGCAAAGTTGAGCAATCCATCACCTGTACTCATCTCTTCATATACACCCTTACTCAAATCCGTTTGATTCTCATCAATGGTAAACCTATAGGTAGAGTAATTACGCTGACGTGTAATGTCGCGGTAACTTTGTGCATCAAAAGCAAAACGGGTCCTAAAGCTCAAACCTTCCGTTACAAAAGGAAGCTGCAAGTTGAAACCGCCAATAGCGGCAAGTGTATTTTCAAACAACCGGCGGTAACCAAATTGCGTGAGTCGTCCGTATGGACTTGGAGGTAAATCCTTTTTTGCAGGTATAGAGCCGTTAGGATTGGATACCGGATACAGATAAGATGGTGTATTTCTCAATTCTGACCAAAATGTATTGGTGTCCTCATTTGGATAATTCCGCTCGCGAACCACATTGGCCAGGTTGATCTCCAGGCTCAAATGTTTTGTAATGTTAATATCAACGTTGCTTCTGAAATTATATTTATTCATATAAGCATTGATATTGTAGTCGTTCAGATCGTCATACTTATACAAACCATCCTGCCCAAGGTAAGACATGGACACAAAATACCTGGCCGTGGCAGAACCTCCGCTTACGTTTAAGTTGGTCTGGTTCATCAGGGAATTGGGTTTCAGCAATTCTTCATGCCAGTCTACATTCGGATACAGGTACTGGTAGGTTGGGTTGCTGCGGTCACGAAACTTCGAGATATATTCATCAGTATACAGATTGGCATTCAGATTATCATTGTTCAGTGCCTCACGGAATAAGGTAAGCGCATCATAGGAATCCAGGTATTCAGGAAGCCGCACCGGAGACTGTACAGATACCTGGGATGTTAAGGATACTACAGGTTTTCCGGCCTGACCTCTTTTGGTGGTCACCAGCAATACGCCGTTTGCCCCTTTCATTCCAAATACCGCCGTGGCCGCTGCATCCTTTAAAAGACTAATAGATTCAACTTCATTGGCATCTATACGGTCTATAGAATTCTCAATACCATCAACCAGTACCAATGGATCTTTACCCTGATACGTACCAAAGCCGCGAATGTTAAGCACCGATCCATCGTCACCAGGATTTCCGCTGTTCTGCACGGTGGTCAGCCCCGGAAGCCGGCCTGCCAGACTATTGGTTAAACTGGCTGTTGGCGTACGGAGCAGATCTGCGGTGCCCACTGAGACTACAGACCCTGTCACGTTGGCCTTTTTCTGGGTACCATAAGCCACAACAACAACCTCAGATAAGTCTGCCTTAACTTCTTTCAGGATGACATTGAGCGTAGATCTCGATCCTACAGAAACTTCCTGGGTTACGAATCCAACAAAGCTGAAAACCAAAGTAGGGGAATCATCCGGGATATTGATCAGATATTTACCATCCACATCGGTAGTGGTTCCGATATTACGCCTGTTTTTAACAAGGATAGATACTCCAGGCAAAGGTATACCTGCAGAATCTACCACCATTCCCTGAATGATCTTGTTCACAAATTTACTTTGAACTGATCTTTTCAAGATCACCACATTGTCAACTACGGAAAAGTTAATGTCATTGGGAAAAAGCAATCTTTCCAGCACCTTGCCAAGCTTAACCTTGTCAAAATCCTGGTTAATGATTATAGATTGATCTATGATCCCGTCACCATAGGCAATTTTAGCCCCGGCTTCTGCGGCGATCTGATCCAGTGCCTTCTTTAAGTTTACTTTCTTCAGGCTAAGGCTTACCTGGTTATCTAATATTTTCTGTCCGTAAGTGTGAGTTGCGGTAGCAACAGTGAAAAAACCGCAAAGTATCATGATGACAGCAATGGTATATTTCATAAATGATAAAACACGTTGAATTACTCTATGCTTGTATAGAGATTTTTCCATAATTTAGTTGGATTAATTGTAAGAAAATTGCCCTATTTGCTGTAAGATTTCGACGTCGCAGGCAAATTTGGTTTTGGGCTTACTTAATATACCCTGTCCTTTCTTAGGACGGGGTTTTTCTTTCAGGTAGGTTTTTAGGTCATATGGTGGCTCGTTTGGTGAATATTTAGATTACTCTGGTTGTGTGTTTTTACGTAAAATAAAGCCTTCTTTGGTTTCTATTATTTTGGCCCCTGTTACCTCAGACAAGATGACCATTACCTTTTTAATACTTTCATTATTGAGATCAACGGTAACCCTGCGCTTTTCGAGTGCCGGACTGATGCCAATCTTTATGGAATATTTCCGCTGCAGATCTGCTACGATCGTACCAAGCGGTTCTTCATCATATTGAAGATCTCCTGTTCTCCAGGAAATCAGGTTTTCTGTCCTTGTCATTTTTTCCACGCTCATGTGCTGATTTTCCTTATTATAGGTAATCCGTTCATTCGGCATCAGGAGTTTAGTTTCTGAACGTTGTCCTTCAGATGCAAGATGCGTTACCCCTACCTTGCCTGTTAACACGGCAACCTGGATCTCGCGGTCTTCCTGGTAAGCCTTAATGTTAAAACTTGTACCAAGCACCCTGGTCGTTAACCGGCTGGTATGAATCAGAAAAGGCTTTTTTGGATTGTGGGTTACCTGGAAGTAGGCTTCTCCATCGAGCGTAACCTCACGGGTATGGTTACTGAAGGACGTTGGATAGGTCAATTTAGTACCTGAGTTGAGCCAGATCACGGTACCATCCATCAGGGTGAGTTGTATTACACGGCCTTTAAGGGCAACTGCAGTACGCATCGTAACTTGATTTTCTATAGGTTTTGACGGACTTAACTGATGATAGCCAGTAATGAGCAGCGCAAACATGACCACTGCGGCACATGCAGCTGCAAAGATTTTCCTGAACCGGTATTTGGCTTTTTCCCGATGCGCAATGCCCTGCATAATACGCTCATATACCAGTTCCTCCTGAAGGTCTGACGACATTTCAGGGCTGATTTTTCCGGCGTTCATTTCCAGGTCCTCGTAGTATTTACAGATTTGATCTGCAATCTTTTTGGTTAGATTCATATTTGGCTATTAACTGTATGATGCAGAAAAGAGGCGCTACCCCCAACCAGAATCTAATTTTTTTTAATAAAACTTAGATTAAAAGAAATATTTGATCATCCATGGGCAGATGGCAATCACGAGCAGGTAATATTTTAAGGAGTGCCGAAGCTTTTGAAGGGCCCTGGTGATTTGATTTTCGACTGTTTTAACGGAGATATTCATCAATTCAGCGATTTCACGGTTGGAGAGCTGCTGCTTCCTGCTGAGGATAAAAATTTCCCTGCACTTTTCAGGCAGGCTCAGGATCGCATTGTCAATTTCTCTGTTGAGCTGTTTCTCTCTGATCAGGCTATCTGATGAATAATTAGATTCCAGGAATTCCAGGGCATCGTTGTCGAGCGCTATTTTCTTCGTTCGTAATCCCATAAGCACCCTGTTTCTGGTTGCCATATACAGATAGGAATTCAGGTTCTTGATCTCCAGTTCATGTCGTTTAATCCAAAGCTGGATAAATAGTTCCTGTACAATTTCCTCGCAGGCGACCGGGTCACGCAGCAGATTATAGGCGGAGGCGTACAGTTTGGAAACGTACTTACGGTAAATGCGCTGAAAAGCCGCTTCATCATCCTGCTTAAGCAGGTCGATCAATTGCTCGTCCGTCCACAATGAAACCTGTTTAGCCTGCATAAAAAAAGTTCATTTGGTATATTTGGTTAAGGCTCCGTTAAACAAATATATAAATTTTAACACAAAGCAATAGGAGAACGCATTCAAAATAAATGATCTCCGGCAACATAAATAATCTACTGTCAACAAAAGAAAAATGGTGAATTGCGGTTACTTGCATTGGCAGCGATCCCTGGACTATAATTACCAGATACCTACTTTACAAAAAGAGATATGCTGTGAGACGACATGCAAATTTTTGCCCTTTTTCAGGACCAAAGATTTGAGGAGGCGAACAATATATCTCTTTTTGCAGAAATGATTTTTTTAACAGGATCACTTTTTGCCAATTAATGTGCTGCCAGCCAGTTATCACCTTCACCAATCTCTACTTCAATGGGTACTGTTGTTGGAATGGCTGTTTTCATGCGGTGAGCAATGATCTTCTTCATGGCATCCACTTCCGATCTCAACACATCAAAGACCAGCTCATCATGCACCTGCATGGTCATTTTGGATTGTAAATTCTGATCCTGAATGTCTTTATGAATGTTGATCATGGCTACTTTGATCATGTCTGCTGCTGAACCTTGTATTGGTGCATTGATTGCATTTCGCTCTGCAAATCCACGAACGGTCTGATTGGCAGAATTGATGTCACGGAGATACCTTCTGCGACCAAGGATGGTTTCAACAAAGCCATTTTCACGTGCAAAGTTCATGGTATCGGTCATGTATCTTTTGATGCCCGGATACTGGGCAAAGTACTGTTCTATGATTTCTGCGGCTTCTTTTCTTGGGATGCCTAAGTTTTGGGATAATCCAAATGCCGACTGTCCGTAAATGATCCCAAAGTTTACTGCTTTTGCATTGCGTCTTTGGGTACTGTCTACCTCTTCAATCGTTATTCCGTATACTTTGGCTGCTGTAGCGGTATGGATATCAATTCCTTTATTAAACGCATCCAGCATATTTTCTTCCTTACTGATATCGGCAATGATGCGGAGTTCAATTTGGGAATAATCCGCAGATAACAGTATGTGGTTCTCATCTCTCGCGATAAATGCTTTTCTTACCTCTCTTCCGCGTGCGGTACGGATCGGAATATTCTGCAGGTTTGGATTGTTAGAGCTCAACCGGCCTGTTGCAGCAACGGCCTGGTTATAGCTGGTATGTACCCGGCCCGTTTTAGGATTTACCAGTAATGGCAATGCATCCACATAGGTAGATTTTAACTTCTGAAGCTGGCGGAAGTCTAAAATATCCTGAACAATATCACTTTTATGGGCCAGGGCCAGCAAAACATCTTCCCCGGTTTGGTATTGACCAGTCTTGGTTTTTTTTGCTTTAGGATCCAGCTGCAGCTTATCGAATAAGACTTCTCCAAGCTGTTTTGGTGAAGCCAGGTTGAATTTAATTCCGCATTTATCGTACACATTCTGCTCAAATTTCCGGATATCCAGTTCCAGCTCTTTAGAATAGGCCACGAGGGTATCCATATCAATCCGGACACCTTCCTTTTCTATATCTGCAAGCACGTAGATCAATGGGTTTTCTACGTCCATAGCGAGCTTTTCGGCATTTAAATCTTTGAGCATCGGCCTGAACACATTGGCAAGCTGCAAGGTTACATCTGCATCTTCTGCTGCGTAATCAATGACCTTTTCTACAGGAACATCGCGCATGTTTCCCTGGCCTTTTCCTTTAGCTCCAATCAGCGCAGTAATCGAGATGGGCGAATAATTTAAATAGTTCTCTGACAGCACGTCCATATTGTGGCGTGTATCCGGATCAATTAAATAATGGGCAAGCATGGTATCAAATAAGATCCCTTTAACAGAGATTCCATACCACTTTAATATAAGCATATCGTACTTGATGTTCTGTCCGATCTTGGCTATCTTTTCATGCTCCAGTACGCCCCTAAACTCTTCTAAAATAAGTAAGGCCCCATCGCGGTCTGCCGGAACCGGAATATAATATCCTTCTCCCGGCTTGATGCTGAAAGACAGGCCGACCAGCTCTGCAAGGTTTGCATCCGTTCCGGTGGTTTCCGTATCAAAGGAGATGCTTTCCTGCTGCATTAAAAGATCAGCTAAGTTCTTGCGCAGTTCAGGTGTATCTGCCAGTTTATAATCATGGGGGGTATTCTCTATCGTTTTTGCCTGTGGCTGTTCGAATAATGAAGGCGGTGCAACAAACGTTTTAGACCTGTTTTCCGGCTCGTTTACGGCATTTCCAAAAAGATCAATTTGCTGAGAGCCATTTGATTTGGAATCGTTCACACTGAAACCATCACCAAAAACCCGTTTTCCTATGGTTCTGAATTCGAGTTCAGCAAACAGGGGTTCTAACAATTCCCTGCTTGGTTCTTCAAGTATGAGGGTGCTTTCATCAAATTCTACAGGTACATTCAGGATAATTGTGGCGAGTTTTTTAGAAACCATGGCTTGCTGCGCATAGGTCTCCACATTCTCCCGTTGTTTGCCTTTTAGTTCATGGGCATTTTCTATGATGCGCTCAATAGAGCCGTATTGTTTGATTAAAAGCTTGGCTGTCTTTTCTCCAATTCCAGGAATTCCAGGGATGTTATCTACCGCATCGCCCCAAAGTCCTAAAATATCAATTACCTGCAGTACATTTTCAATCTCCCATTTGGCAAGGACTTCAGGCACGCCCATTATTTCCATTTCATTCCCCATACGAGCGGGTTTATAAATGAAGATATTTTCAGAAACGAGTTGTGCAAAATCCTTATCCGGGGTCATACAAAACACGGTAAAGCCTTGTTTTTCAGCTTCTTTTGCCAGTGTCCCAATGATGTCATCCGCCTCAAAGCCATCTTTTGTGATGACCGGGATCTTAAATCCTTCGATCAGCTTAAAAATATATGGAAGTGCCGCAGATAAGTCTTCCGGCATTGCCTGACGGTGTGCCTTATAGGCTTCAAAATCGATGTGCCGCTCTGTAGGGGCATCGGTATCAAAAACCACCGCTATATGTGTAGGATTTTCCTTTTTCAATACTTCCATTAGGGTATTTGCAAACCCCATTACTGCTGATGTATTGATACCCGTGGAGGTAAATCTTGGGTTTTTACTTAATGCAAAGTGCGCTCTGTAAATCAGCGCCATACCATCAAGAAGGAAGAGTTTTTTCATATCTGTTCAATGTTACTCCGATAAAGGTAGCAATACTCCGCTGATCACATCAAATAATGCTTAAATAATTGTATACACTATCCATAACAAATAGCTAATATTTTACGTTATTTGATTCTTATGAGATCAATAAAAGCATACTTATTCTTCGGTCTATTTTTTATTGCAGCACTGGCCGCAAATGCACAGGATATTATAGTCATTTCGGAGGGTAACTTTATCCGCGGAACCATTCAGGGCACAGATTTCTCTAATGTTGCACTCAAGAATGAAGACGAAACCATTTCATTGTATAAAGCCAAAGACATCAAAGAATTTGTATGGAATGGCCAGACTTATGTAAGCAAACCCGTTTTGGTTAAGAAAAAGATGGAGCTTCGTTTCTTTAAGCTGATCGAACAGGGAACGGTAAATTTATATGCATTTGGCGGAGCCACCGGAGTGGAAGAAGTTCAGCCTAAACGTGCCAGGATCAGACCATCTATAGGCATTGGAGGCGGATCTGGAGGTTTTGGCGGTGTTGGTGTTGGCGGAGGGATTACCTTTGGCGGCAACAGGAACGGCAGTGCAGAACCTGTTAAACGGGTTGTACCTGAAACTTATTTTATTGAGAAATTTGGCACAGGGCCGATGCTGGAGATCCCTGCTGACGGCGGAAACTCTGCCGGAAAGAACCAGCAGATCAAATCTATCCTGCTTCAAAAGTTAAATAACGATGAGGATCTTGCTGAGCGGATCAATGCGACAGAGACCTTTGATGCAAAGTTGGTCAGGGCCTTTGTATCTGCCTATAATGCCATGAAGAAATAGAATTAAAGTTCGGTAAGGGGATCCCAGAAAAGTGCTTTAAAATTCTGGATCTTATCTTCTTTAACTGTTATTCCTTCCTGCTCCAACAACTCCTGCATCAGTTCTGGTGGCGTAAAGTGAAACTTACCGGTTAACAGACCGCTGCTGTTTACTACCCGGTGCGCGGGAACCGGAGGGTGTGCCGTTCCGGCTGCATTCATTGCATAGCCAACCATACGCGCAGAACCTGCAGAGCCCAAACTCCTGGCAATAGCCCCATAAGAGGTTACCCTGCCCTTTGGAATCAGCCTGGCTACCTCAAATACCTGGTCGTAGAATGTTTGTTCCATTATAAAGAGAACTGAATATAGTTAATGTTCTTATCGTGTTTTAAATAGATCCTTTCATAATGCGTTTTAATAGAAAGCACAGCATCATAAAATTCAGAAGTATAAAGCTGATCTGTTTTTTTATAACAGTTTAACCCGAGTTCTTCCACTTTTTCAACGGTATAAAGATACAGACCGTCGTTGTCCGTTTTTAAATTTATTTTACCTCCGGGCTTCAGAAATGTTTTGTACTTATTTAAAAACCCAGGGAATGTTAACCGCTTTTTCTCCCGGCTGTCCTGAGGCTGCGGATCTGGAAAAGTGATCCAAATCTCTTCTACCTCATTTTCCCCGAAGTATTCAACAATATCCTCGATCTGGATCCTTAAAAAAGCAAGGTTGGCAATCCCTTCATCTACACCGGTACGTGCCCCTCTCCAAATGCGGTTCCCTTTTAGATCAATTCCAATAAAGTTTTTTTCCGGGAACATTTTGGCTAGCCCAACAGAATACTCCCCTTTACCGCAAGCCAGCTCTAAAACAATTGGATTGTCATTCTTAAAATGTCCTGAAGCCCAGTTCCCTTTCAATTCTTTACCAGCTTCTAACTGGTAAACATTGGGAAATGTGTCTATTTCTGAAAACTTTCTTAACTTATCTTTACCCACAACTACTATTTTTATGCAAATTTAGATAAAATCAGCAACTTAAAATTCATTCACAAACACTGTAGTTGATTCTATTTACTATTTTTGTATAAACTATTAACAGACATTGGAAAAAAACGCAAAAATATACGTAGCTGGACACCGCGGAATGGTTGGTTCTGCAATTTATCGTAAACTTATTAAAGAAGGTTTTAGTAACATCATTACCCGCACATCGGCAGAGCTTGATTTACGCGACCAGCAGTCTGTTAAAGACTTCTTTGAAGCGGAGAAACCTGAGTATGTTTTTTTAGCTGCAGCTAAAGTTGGTGGTATAGTTGCGAACAATACCTACAGGGCAGATTTTTTATATGAAAATCTTTGTATCCAAAACAATGTGATCCACCAGGCTTATCAAAATTCGGTAACAAAATTAATGTTCCTGGGTTCCAGCTGTATTTACCCTAAACTTGCTCCGCAACCGTTAAAAGAAGAATATCTGCTTACCGGTTTGCTGGAAGAAACGAACGAGCCTTATGCCATTGCAAAGATTGCAGGCATCAAAATGGCCGATGCATACCGTGACCAATATGCATGTAACTTTATTTCCGTTATGCCAACTAACTTATACGGATATAATGACAATTACCATCCTCAAAACTCTCATGTTTTACCGGCACTGATCCGCAAATTCCATGAGGCAAAAGTTAATGGCACTCCTGAAGTAACCATTTGGGGTTCGGGATCACCTATGCGTGAATTTCTTTTTGCTGATGATCTTGCCGAAGCCTGTTATTTCCTGATGCAGAACTACAACGATGCAGGTTTTGTTAATGTTGGTACCGGAACAGACCTAACCATTAAGGACCTTGCTTTGCTGATCAAACGTATTATTGGGTTTGAAGGTACGTTAACATTTGACAGCAGCAAACCAGACGGTACCCCGCGCAAATTAATGGACGTATCTAAATTGCATGAGCTGGGCTGGAAACATCAGATTGAACTGGAAGAAGGCATTAAACTGGCTTATCAGGATTTTTTAGAGAAACACGTTTAACGGATTCTATTTATTCTCATTCCAATTATCGGTGATCCCTGTATCATTTGTTTAACAATAGCCGGATCAAATAGCTAAAATTGATATATTTGCTAAAGAAAATAAACTTTAGCTATATGACTTTAGTACAACTGGAATATATCGTAGCAGTGGATACATACAGAAGTTTTGTTGGGGCGGCTGAAAAATGTTTTGTAACACAGCCGACCCTAAGCATGCAGGTGCAAAAACTCGAAGAAACGCTGAACGTTAAGATCTTTGACCGCAGCAAACAGCCGGTGATCCCTACCGAAATCGGTGCGCAGCTGATTGAACAGGCCCGCATCGTATTGCAGGAAAGCCAGAAGATCAAAGAGATCATCAGCAGCCAGCAAATGGACGTGGTTGGAGAGCTTAAAGTAGGTATTATCCCTACAATAGCGCCTTATCTTTTGCCCAAGGTAATTGCAGCAATGATGGAGAAGTATCCTGATCTGAATTTACTGATTTGGGAATATACCACAGAAGACATCATTCATCACCTGAAGACCGGTGTATTGGATTGCGGAATTCTGGCGACGCCGCTTGCAGATAATGCCATCACTGAAACTCCCCTTTATTACGAGAATTTTGTAACGTATATTTCGAAGAACAGTAAGCTGTATAAGAAAAAAACGATAGATGCGGACGACCTGGAGGATGAGAATATCTGGTTGCTCAATGAGGGGCATTGTATGCGCTCACAGGTACTGAACATCTGCCGGTCTACCAAACAGAACAGGCTTCAGGGTCTCACCTACAATACGGGCAGTGTAGAAACGCTGATAAGGATGGTTGACATCAATAACGGCGCTACCTTATTACCAGAACTCGCCTTAGAAGAACTCAGCAACAAACAGCTGAGCAAGGTGCGCTATTTTAAATCGCCAGAGCCGGTTCGCGAGATTAGCCTGGTTACCCATAAGAACTTCATTAAGAAAAGAACGCTAAATGCGTTGAAAGAAGAGATCCTGGAAGTAATTCCAAAGACGATGAAGCAAAAAAAGAAAAAGGATGTGATTGGGATCTGATTCCAGTTTCGCTGAACCTGTGGGACTGAAGAAGCTGCCACTGGTCTGAAGGTTTTATATGTCAGAATTATTTTATACAAAAGAAGCCTGTGAATAATGCATTCACAGGCTTCTTTTGTATGTATATTAAAATAGTTATGCTTTTTTGAAACGTTCAGCTACAGCATCCCAGTTTACTACATTCCAGAATGCAGCAATATAATCCGGGCGTTTGTTTTGATATTTCAAATAGTAAGCATGTTCCCAAACGTCCATTCCTAAGATTGGTGTTCCTTTTACTTCAGCGATATCCATCAATGGATTATCTTGATTTGGAGTGGAAGAAACGACTAATTTTTTATCAGCACCAACGCTTAACCAAGCCCATCCAGAACCGAAACGGGTTGCACCAGCTTCAGCAAATTTAGTTTTGAAATCAGCAAATGATCCAAAAGCAGCATTAATTGCAGCTAAAAGATCACCTTTAGGCTCTCCGCCTTTATTTGGGGCTATAACTTCCCAGAACAAGGAGTGGTTAAAATGACCACCACCGTTGTTACGAACTGCAGGCGGGAATTTTGAGATGTTCTTAACGATCTCTTCAATACTCTGACCAGCTTCTGGTTTGCCTTCTAAAGCTTTATTTAAATTGGTTACGTAAGCCTGGTGATGTTTGCCATGGTGAATTTCCATGGTCAGTTTATCGATATGCGGTTCTAGTGCGTCTGTTGCGTAAGGTAACGCAGGTAATTCAAAAGCCATATTGTTTATAATTTATGTTTATAAAATTTAATTTGAGGAGCGTAAGCTGAGCAAATATAACAAACGCGGGTTAAGTTTTGTTCAATTGTTTGTCAAGTTTAACCTCTTTTATTTTCAAAGAACCTGCGCATCAGGTTTCCGCAGTCTGCGGATAATACATTCCCCTTTAAAATCGTTTTGGGGTGAAGCAGGGCTGCATCTTTTGTGGTAAACCCTCTTTTAGGTTCCGGAGCACCATAAACCAATCTGCCAATCTGTGTCCAGTAACTCGCGCCGGCACACATTACACAGGGCTCTATGGTTACGTATAAGGTACATTCTTTTAAGTATTTGCCGCCAAGTGTTTGCGAGGCTGCAGTAAAGGCCTGCATCTCTGCATGAGCAGTTACATCATTCAGCTGTTCGGTTAAATTGTGCCCGCGCCCAACAATCCGTCCGTTGCTGACAATTATGGCCCCGATCGGGATCTCTTCTAAATCGTATGCTTTTTGTGCCTCCTGCAATGCCAAACGCATGTAATGCTCGTCTTCGGCATTTGGGTTTTCTTGTTCTGAAAAATTATAAAAGGTCATGCACCAAAGGTAAGATTATAAATTTATACCATTTTGCTTCCATTTGGAACTTTACCTTTCAGCGTGGTGAGTATAATGTCTCCATTTTCATCTGCAAAGCCCGTTACCAGAAATTCAGACATAAACTTACCGATCTGCTTCTTTGGAAAATTGATTACCCCTACAATCTGCTGCCCGATTAATTCTTCCTTCGTATACTGTGCCGTAATTTGGGCAGAACTCATTTTAATACCGAATTCACCAAAGTCTGCCTTAACTTTATAAGCCGGTCGTCTCGCTTCAGGGAAGTCCAGCACCTCCAGAATTGTTCCGGCATGCAGCGCTACCTTTTCGAAATCATCCCAATTAATTTCTTCCATTTTATATTCGTAAACGCTAAAGTTACATTTTCTTTATCTTTGCCCCATGATCGATGTAATACTTAAAAAAGGTAAAGAGAAAGCTGCACTGCAAAGGCATCCATGGATTTTTTCAGGGGCCATTGAAAACGTTAAGGGGAAACCGGAAAATGGTGAGGTGGTACAAGTGCTTGCGGCCGATAAATCTTTTCTGGCTTATGGCTATTATAACGATCAGTCGCGCGTTGCAGTACGCCTGTTAGAATGGGAAAAAGACCAGTTAATCAATGCCGCCTGGTATCACCAAAAACTTAAAAGCGCCATTGCATCGCGTTCGCATGTGTTAAACGAGCAGACCAATACCTGTCGTTTGGTTTTTAGTGAGTCTGATTTTTTACCCGGACTGATTGTAGATAAATATGCAGATTTTCTTTCCCTGCAAATTTTAAGTGCAGGAATGGAACTTGTAAAAAACGATCTTATTGACATTTTAAAACAAGAACTGGATCCGAAAGGAATATTTGACAAGAGTGATGCTTCTGCGCGTAAGCATGAGAACCTTGAAGCAGAGCAGGGATTGTTATGGGGAGAAACCCCTCCTGAATTTATTGAGGTTAAGGAGAATGGCATTGTTTATCACATTAACATCGCCGATGGACAGAAATCCGGATTCTATTGCGATCAAAGGGACAACAGAATGATCTTAGCCGAATACACCAAAGGCAAATCGGTGCTGGATTGCTTTTGCTATAGCGGAGGCTTTACCCTGAACAGCTTAAAGCAAGGTGCATCACAGGTGACCAGTGTAGACAGCTCTGCCCTGGCCATTGAAACTTTACAGCACAACCTTGGGTTGAATGGGTTTAGTGCTGATCTTCAAACCAGCATCCAGTCTGACGTAAACAAGCAATTGCGCATCTTCAAAGATGAAAACCGCAAGTTTGATGTGATTGTATTAGACCCCCCTAAGTATGCACCCTCCCGTTCAGCCTTAGACAGGGCTGCAAGAGCTTATAAGGATTTGAACAGGCTTGGCATGCTTTTACTGGAAAGCGGCGGTATAATGGCTACATTCTCCTGCTCCGGGGCGGTAGATATGGAAACCTTTAAACAGATCATCGCCTGGGCGGCGTTAGATGCGGGTAAAGAAGTGCAGATCATCAAGCAATTTAACCAGCCGGAAGACCACCCGGTACGGATCTCTTTTCCGGAAGGTGAGTATCTTAAAGGGTTGCTGATCCGGGTGTTGTAGCTAGTCTTCGGGGAGCTTATCGTACTCCCCTTTAAACGCATAATATCCGAATATAACCAGTCCCGCAGCGATCGGTATAAAAATAAACAGGATAATACCCCATTGCAGGGCCGTATTCGTTTTTGCTACGCCCGCTTCGGCAAGGCCTACTTTTTCAAATGCCTGCATAAACAGGAACAGTATACATGCCGGACCAAGTACGATCCAAAATAACCCCATTGCTTTTTTTAATGCATTCATCATTTCTTTTTTATGTTAATGATCACTTTCTCCATGATCAGGTTTTTTATTGGATAAATAGATTGTTCCGATAACCAGGCTTAATGCAGCAATCCCTATCGGGTACCATAAGCCAGACAATGGTGTAGCGCCTGAGAAGCTTGCAATTAATGTTGCAATGAAAGGGACCAGGCCTCCAAACACTCCGTTACCCACATGATAAGGCAGGGACATGGATGTGTATCTGATCTTTGTTGGAAAGAGCTCAACCAGGAATGCTGCAATTGGCCCATACACCATTGTAACCAGCAGGATCTGAAAAAAGATCAGCCCTACAAACTTCCAGAACACTGGCGCAGATAGTTTTTTATCCTTAAATGTATCGGGATGTCTTTGATCTGTTTTTTCCCGTTCAGCAAAGCGGGTATAGGTTTCTACCCTGGTATAGGATGCGCCATTTAGCAGTGTTACGGCGGATGTTCTGGTGATTAGACTATCCAAAGATTTAGGCACAGCTGTTCTGGTCACTACCGGCACCGTGCTTTCTTTAATATCCTGCTGGCTGACCCTGGAAACGTCTGTATCATCTAAAAAAACCTGATAAATTGGACGATAAAAGACAATACCCAAAAGCATTCCGGTAAGCATGATCCATTTACGGCCTACCTTATCGCTCCAGGCCCCAAAGATAACAAAGAAGGGTGTTGCAAATGCGATTCCCCACAAGAGGATGTACCTGGAATCATTAAAATCAACTTTACAGGTATTCTCCAAAAATGACTGGGCGTAGAACTGCCCGGTATACCAGATTACCCCCTGACCCATCGTGGCCCCAAATAAAGCCAGTAACACCATCTTAAAATTCGTTTTATTACTAAAACTTTCTTTCAATGGGTTTTTAGATACCTTTCCTTCTGATTTTAATTTGGTAAACATTGGCGACTCATGCATTTTCATGCGGATATAAATAGAGACGCCAACCAGCAGTATAGACAACAGGAAGGGAATTCGCCATCCCCATGCGGCAAAATCTTCCGCTCCGATCAGGTTCTTCGTCAGCACAATGATCCCTAAAGAAAGAAAAAGGCCTCCGGTTGCCGTAGTTTGGATCCAGCTGGTAAAAAAACCTCTCCGGTTGGCAGGTGCATGTTCTGCAACATAGGTTGCTGCCCCTCCATATTCGCCACCCAATGCCAGTCCTTGTATTAAGCGTAAAATTAAGACCAGGATGGGTGCGGCATAGCCAATGCTGGAATAAGAAGGAATTAGTCCGATCAGAAAGGTAGAGCCACCCATCAATACCAGCGTAAGCAGGAAGGTATATTTCCTTCCGATAAGATCTCCCAAACGGCCGAATACCAGTGCGCCAAAAGGCCTGACGATAAAGCCGGCTGCAAATATAGCGAGTGTATTGATCAGCGCAGAAGCACCCGCATCTGCCGGGAACAACTGTGCACCAATAATGGTGGCTAAGCTTCCGAAAATATAAAAATCATACCATTCAATGAGTGTTCCTAAAGAGGACGCTCCAATTACTTTAAAAATACTATTCTTTTGGGATTCAATACGCATACCGGATTCATATTTGGCTTTAATAAAGCTACAATTTATTCCCAATTATCAGTATCCTTAGCCATAAATATTATAAATACCGCAAATCCTCAAACATTACCGGCTTTTGTTTGTAGATTAATCTTTTAAAAGACCTAAAATGCTAATTACACAAAACATCAGGCTCAGCAGAATACTGATCAACACCTGGAAGGTAGATCTGATCATGATCTTCTCCTGCACCGTTACCTTTTTTGCCCGTGAATTTCTGATTGCTCATCATATCAATATCCCAACCATCATCCCTAGTGTTCTGGGAACGGCTATTGCATTCTTTATTGGATTTAACAACAACCAGGCTTATGACAGGTGGTGGGAGGCCAGGAAGATCTGGGGCGCACTGGTCAATGATTCCCGTTCATGGGCCAGAAACCTGATCTCTTATGTGGATCATACCGGCGATGCACAGGAAACCGTAAAAAGAATGGTATGCAGGCACATCGCCTTCCTCTATACTTTGAAAGGCGCACTCCGTAATTACGATGACAATTTTTACATCAAATATTTAAGTATCCAAGAAGTAGAAACCATCAAAAAACACAGAAACCTACACAATGCCATCCTCTCGCTTCAAGCTGATGACTTACAATTGCTTTCAAAAAGCGGATACATTGACGGGTTCAGGTTTATGCAGATGAATGAACTGCTTACCAACTTCTCCCACCATATGGGTGGCTGCGAGCGCATTAAAAACACGGTATTTCCAACTACTTACTCCTATTTCACCAAAGTATTTGTCTGGCTGTTTGTGATATCCATTACGCTGGTGATCAGTGCTTATTTAAGTTACTGGTCTATATTTATCGGCTGGCTGGTTGGCTTTGTCTTTGTATCTACCCAGATCAATGGGATGAGCCTGATCAATCCGTTTGAAAACAACTCAGCCGCCCTGCCATTGAACCAGATTACGCGGACCATTGAGATCAACCTGCTTGAAATGCTTGGAGAAACCAATGTTCCCGAGCCGGTGAAACCAATTAATGATGAATATATCCTTTAGGCGTTACTCCTCTTCTCTGAAGTAAACCTTATAGTAGTTCATCGATTTATCATCATCAAAGCCTTTTTCAATCAGCTCCTTATCACCATGAATATAGATGTGGAAATTCTTGTCCAGCTTTAATACGCTTTTGTAAACCCGGGCCTGCTTTTTTACTGCTGCACCAGAAATGTCAAAGCTATCCGGAATGGGGGCATCAAACTCTTCTTCATAGCTTTTCTTGTAGTTCTTAAAAGATTCGATCCCTTCGGCATTGCCGATAACTTCGTTTGAAAACTCGTCAAGATCGAAGCTTTCTTTCTCTTTAAAGTACTTCATAGACTTGTTTAACAAGTCTATCTTATCTGCTTTGGAGATGTCGAAATCCTGATCCAGCTTCTCGGTTACAAAGTTCTTATAAACGCCAAGTACGTTATTGGTTTGATTAAAGTTATCGTTCCTGATCTTCAGCTTCAAAAATTCATCTTTCCAATATACCGCTTCGGCACTTCTATTTGTCTGGTCTATTACTGCAACCCGAAAGCCCTGATCTTTATCGGTATTAAAGATCAAACATCCTTTATCCAGTTTATTAATGTTGATGGCTTCTTCTTCATAGCTGAGTCCAAAGCCTTCATTTTCAGGGTAAACCTTCAAATACGTCTCTTTAGTTTCTGACTTAAAGATCCCTATAGCATCATGAAGCTCTCCTTCAATCTGCACATTCTCAAAATAAGCGAGATAAAGCTCTCCTGACTTAATTTTTGGGTGTCCGGAAACATCATATAAGTATTTAGCCAGTTCTTTACTGTTCTCGTGAAAGGTCTCACCATTTTCAAATATTGCGGCAGCAAAGTGGTATACTTCATTTAAGTTCAGGTCTGCATTTGGATGAAAGAAACGGTATACTTCGTTTACTTTTTCAAATGAACTTAAAAAGTATTGTTGCAACAGGTTGCTTAGCATGTTGTCTTTGATCACTACAGACTGTTCAGACAACACATAAAATTCATCCTGAGACTTATTTCCAATCCTGTGGATGGAAAGTTCTGCCAGGGAGGCTTCAAAAAAAGAAATCATTAAGGGAATTATTTAGTTTGCTCTTGCTCTTCCTGAGGGGTGTTTCTAAGTGCCAATGGTTTCTTTGAATTCTTTTTCATTTTTAAATTCAACATCTCTACCAGAATAGAGAATGCCATAGCGAAATAGATGTAGCCTTTAGGAATGTGCTGTTCAAAGCCTTCTGCCAATAGGGAAACACCAATTAACAACAAGAAAGACAAGGCGAGCATTTTTACGGTTGGGTGGTTATTTACGAAATTACTGATGGCAGAGGCGGAGATCATCATGATGATCACGGCAATTACAACTGCGGCAATCATGATCTCTACATGTTCTGCCATACCTACTGCGGTAATTACAGAATCCAGTGAGAAAACGATATCGAGTAACAGAATCTGAACAATAACGCCGCTAAATGAATATACTTTTCCTGCAACCTCTTTTTCTTCTTCACTTTCCAGTTTATCATGGATTTCGTGGGTACTTTTATAGATTAAGAACAGACCCCCTACGATCAGGATCAGGTCTCTTCCGGATATTTCCAATTTATGCAGCCATTCAACATCTGTTATGTTGAATATGCCGCCAATGCTAAATAATGGTGCCGTTAAGGTCATTACCCAGGTAAGGGAAAGCAGTAGCAGAATCCTGGTGATCATAGCAAGGCCTAATCCTACCTGTCTGCCTTTTTTCTGTTGTTCTTTAGGCAGTTTGCCCGATAATATAGAGATGAAGATAATGTTGTCAATCCCCAGAACAATTTCTAAAAGGGTTAGCGTTAAAAGAGATATCCAGGCCTCCGGGCTGCTTAAAAATTCCATAGAATAAGTGCTTGTGGGGGCTAAGATAAAAAAAACCTTTTACTTAAAGGTTACTGAACCATATTCAGATTTTATTTTAACTGTTGCCGAACTTCCACTACCTATTTTCCCGATATAATACTTTTTAGAGGAATATTCTTTATCGTCATTATTGATCTGTCTGGCTGCAACACCACTTCCATATTTAAATGACGCATAATTGGTTTGAACATCGAAATCTGCATCGTAGCCTTCGCTAAAGCCAGTTGAAATACCTACATATTCACCATCTATATTTAAAACCTTACAGCCTTTTGTAATTTCTCCAATGATCAGCTTATTGTATTCCATATTAAATTTACCATCTCCTCTAAGCACGCCTACATTCACTGTTGTATATTGAGTACTCAGGTCCAGTTTACCTACTGACCCAATGGTTATACTGTTATATTGCTGATCAACCTTTGCGTTTCCTTTGATGGTATTAATTTTAGCGCTGGCGTATTGAATATTAAGATCCAGGTTATCTACCGAACCAAGGGCTAAGCCGCCGCCATATTGCTGCTTAATCAATGCGTTTCCATTAACGGTAGTTACATTTACAGAACTGTACTGGGCATCAAGATCGAGGGTATTTACTGTTCCAATAACTAATCCGGAGCCATATTGCTGTCTAATTTTGGCTACATTTACGCTTTGGATATTTGTTTTTCCGTATTGAACAGAGATGTAGTTGTTTGAATTTTTTAAGTTTTGTGCGGTAAAATCCGCAAACTGCACTTTTGCATAAAGCGGGCCCGAGAAATCTCCGATAGTTACTCCGCTTCCATAGATCTGAGATAAGGTTAATGAGTTGGATGCCGGCATGTAGACCACATAATTGATCTTCACCTCTCTTCTCCATTTCTTACCATTCCTGGTTCCATTGCCCCAGTTTTTATTTTCGCGGTCCAGTTTGGTTCTAAATGCAATTTCATCTCCGGTTTTGCCTGATTCTATACTTACTGCATCTATAAGCTCCTGTGCCTCTGAATCACTGTTTGCATAGGCTTTGATGTCGATATCGACTTTAATTTCTCTTTTATCCCATACTTTGATCTGTATAGAACCAAAAGAATTGCTCAACACCAATTTATCCGAATTACCTGCAGAAAAAGATTTGCTAACAGACTTGTTCCGCATTGGGCCATCATCCTGTATTGTGCTTTTTACACGAACATCGGTATCGTTAACCACTACTGATACTCTATTTTCTACACGAACCCTGGTTTCACGCGGTTCCTGGACCGGGCCTGGTGTTTGTGCATAAGCAAGGTTTACTATGAAAACCAACCCCGCCATTCCAACTGTTAACTTTTTCATATTTTGTTCTCCTTATTCGATTGACTCACTTCGTAAATGATTGACAATTGTTGATTAATTACCTGTAGCTGCAGTTCCAGGTTCTTACTCATCGCTTTAACAACAAGTCTTTGATTTGGACTATTCTGCAATTCCTTTTTTAGGCGTTCATAATCTTCACCCAGTTTTCCAAGGTCTGAGCTAAACTGTTTATACAGGTCTGGATTATCTTTGGCATAAACTTCCAGGCTATCTTTTTTCTCTTCAATGAGACTGGCAAATCTCATTTCTTTTCTTGCAAAGCCTGGATTTACATCGGCAATGGTATTCTCCGCTTCCGGACTACGATAGGTATATATAAAAGTAATCGCCATCATAACGATAAGGGATGCAGCTATACCTAACCAATACGGCACCCTTGAGGGCTTTTTTATTTTTTCCTGGTCTAATTGCTGTTCAATCCTCGTCCACAGCTTATCCGATGAAAATCCTCCGGTATCAAAATCTTTTTTATGCGCTCTTATGTACTCTTCTAATTTCTTACTCATTTTAAACTCCTCTCTTTTAATAAGCTGTTTAGCTTAACCTTGGCCCTCATATATTGTGAACGGGATGTGTTTTCTGATATTTTAAGGATGTGTGCAATTTCCTCATGATCATATCCCTCAAATAAATACAGCGAGAGCACTACCCTGTATCCATCCGGAAGCTTTTCCATCGCTTCTTTTATTTCATTTACTTTAAACTCCAGATCCTCTTCATCATTGTCCAGTTCATCAGCAAGATCAATGCCGTCTATGCTTACCAGTTCTGCTTTACGCTTTCTGAGCAGGTTGATGGATTTATTGATCACGATCTGCTTTAACCATAACCCAAATGTAGTTTCTTCCCTAAATGTATCTATCCTGCTAAAGGCATCCAGAAAAGCTTCCTGTAAAACATCTTCTGCTTCTGCTTCATGGTTTACAACCCGCAGTGCTATCGCATACATAGCTTTTGCATACAGTTTGTAAATCTCAAACTGCGCCTTTCGGTCGCCTTGCTTACACGCATTAACCAGGGTAACGTGTTTATCGATATATACTGTTTCCAATGTTTCTCTTATTCAGGTTAAGTGACGCCGTTTTTTTTTAAACGTTGCATCTTTACTGAAAATTTTTTCAATATACCAAGTAAAATCGCCTGCGGTTGAAATATATGGTTCAAAATGAATATTTTTGCGGCTTAATTAGGATTAATAATGTTAAGAACAACTACTTGCGGAGCTTTAACTATTGAGAACTTAGGGGAAAATGTGATCTTGTGCGGTTGGGTACAGAAATCCAGGGATCTGGGAGGAATGACTTTTATTGACATTCGTGACCGATATGGAATTACCCAATTGGTTTTCAATATGGACGATAACCGCGAACTGTGTGAGGCTGCCCGCAGCCTGGGAAGGGAATTTGTAATTAAAGCAAGCGGTCTTGTTGTAGAGCGCTCGAACAAAAATCTTAAAATGCCAACCGGAGCAGTTGAAATTAAAATAACAGCGCTTGAAGTTATGAACGCCGCAAAGCTTCCTCCTTTTTTAATTGAGGATGAAACAGATGGCGGTGATGACCTGCGCATGAAATACAGGTATCTTGACTTGCGCAGAAACCCGGTACGCAATAACATGATCCTTCGCCATAAAATGGCGCAGGCTGTTCGCCGGTATCTGGATGGGCTCGACTTTATTGAAGTAGAGACCCCGGTTTTGATCAAATCAACTCCTGAAGGAGCGCGGGACTTTGTCGTTCCAAGCCGCATGAACGCTGGTGAATTTTATGCATTGCCGCAATCTCCACAAACGTTTAAGCAATTGCTGATGGTTTCCGGATTTGACCGGTATTTCCAGATTGTAAAATGCTTTAGAGATGAAGATCTGCGTGCAGACAGGCAGCCCGAATTTACACAAATAGACTGTGAAATGTCTTTTATTGAACAGGAAGACATTTTAAATACCTTTGAAGGACTGATCCGCACCTTGTTCAAAGACATCAGGGGCTTTGACCTGCCGGAAGTTCCAAGAATGCAGTATGCCGATGCCATGCGCCTCTATGGATCTGACAAACCGGATACCCGTTTTGACATGGCCTTTGTTGAATTGACAGCACTGGTTAAAGGAAAAGATTTTCCGGTATTTGACAACGCAGAACTGGTTATTGGAATCAATGCCAAAGGATGCGCTGGTTATACCCGTAAACAAGTTGACGAGCTTACAGACTTCATTAAACGCCCTCAGATTGGTGCCACAGGGTTAATTTACCTGAGACATAATGAGGACGGTTCATTAAAATCGTCGGTAGACAAGTTTTATGATGAAGATGAGTTAAAAAAATGGTCTGCTGCATTGAATACGGTACCTGGAGACCTGGTATTGATCATGGCAGGAGGAACTGACAGGGTACGCAAGCAATTAAGTGAACTCCGCCTGGAAATGGGAAACCGTTTGGGCTTACGTGATAAAAATAAGTTTAGCGCACTGTGGGTATTGGATTTCCCGCTCTTAGAATGGGACGAAGAGTCTGGCCGTTATCATGCCATGCACCATCCGTTCACTTCTCCAAAGCCAGAGGATATCGCTATGCTGGATACCAATCCGGGAGCCGTGCGTGCAAACGCCTATGACATGGTTGTAAATGGTACTGAAATTGGCGGTGGTTCTATCCGGATTCACGACAGGACATTACAGGCCTTGATGTTTAAGCATTTAGGGTTTTCTAATGAAGAGGCCCAAAAGCAATTTGGCTTTTTGATGGATGCCTTTGAGTTCGGCGCTCCCCCACATGGTGGAATTGCATTTGGTTTTGATCGTTTATGCTCAATTTTCGCTGGTTTGGACAGTATTAGAGACGTTATTGCGTTCCCTAAAAATAATTCAGGCAGAGATGTGATGATTGATAGCCCATCAACCATTGATGAAAAACAACTGAAAGAATTGAAAATACAAACAACCGTATAACGGCAATAAAAAAGGGAGCTAAGCTCCCTTTTTTATTTAATAAGTTTCGCTATCCGGCGGAATCCCATAATCTACAGCATATCCTTCCTTCGGCTTTTTCTTCTTAGAACCCGTAAACAATGATTTTACTGAGTTAAATATGCCAGAAAGGTGTTCTGCATCCAAAGACTTTCCAACCTTACCTGAGGCAAGGCCTACAAGTGCTTTGGTGATTAACCCGGAACCTCTGAAAATTGTACTGTTCATAACCAATGGCAGTACCAAAGACATTACACTGCTGCTAATATTTAACTTCTCATCAACCTTAAGAAATGCAGAAGGCGTAGCATACCGTTTAATGATATTACCCAGGCTAAACTGTTTAACGTAAACCTTGGTATCGCTGATCAGTGCTTCTTTTTTAAGATTGCCCTCATCTTTTAAACTACATACCATTTTATGGAGTTCATCCAGGTTGTTGATATTATATCTTCTGCTCTTCGTCTTCATCCTTGTCGGCCAATTTATTAAAGTAATTTCTGATCGTAAAGTTAATTATAGCTTTCTCAATGTACTTATCCTTAGTATAATATACAATTAATGCTAACAGTATATAAATCAAAGCAACACAGCCAAAGCCCTTGGTATATGTTCCAAGAACATCTGATAAAAATAGGGCAAGCGTGAACGTACCAAATAGGAAAGCCAGTACAAAGCAGAAGATCACAGCTGCATTCGTTACCATATCGGCAAATATCTTAGATATTTTTTCAACCAGGTAAAGACGCGTGTATTCAACCTTCGTATCTAAATAGCTCTTGGCATCTTCGTATAGGTCATCAAGTCCCTTTTCTTTATTCTCCTGCATTATTTTTGATTTTAAGCTTTATTATCGTTTAGGCGTGTTCAACATCATCAGCAAACTCTTCTTCAGTTTGGCGGAGTTTATTTTTTACGGAACTTACTACTTTATCTTTTAAACCAGCAAGGTTATTAATTTCATCTGCCGCTTTGTCTTTAATAGAATCTCCAAGATCTTTTAATGACTGGCTTAATTTATCTCTGGTTTCACTTCCTTTTTCAGGAGCAAATAACAAACCTAGTGCTGCACCTGCAGCTAAACCGGCTAAAAGCCCAACTAATACTTTTGAATTATCATTCATGATACTTTAATTTATGTTAATGTTTAATTTTACGTGCTTAAGTTTTACGCTGCCTTAACTGGTAATATTATAACGCGTCCTGTTCGGAAATTGTTTTAATTCTTTCTAATCTGTCAGTCGCCATGGCGCTCGTTTCATAGATCTTGATCAATAATACAAAATAAGATATTAATAAGGGTCCGAATACGAGTCCTAATATTCCAAATAGTGGTATACCAATAACTACGCCAATTACAGTAATGACCGGATGTATATTCCCAACTCTTTTTGCAATCATAAACCGAAGAACATTATCGATATTGATCACCACAACGAATCCAAAGATCAGCATGGCCCATCCCGCAAAGTTATTGCCATTGGCAATTTGCATGAGTGCAGCCGGAACAAAAACAACTGGAGGCCCCAATATTGGTACAAAGGAGATGAACGTGGTGATTACCCCCCAGAATACGGGATCTGAATAGCCCAGGAAATAAAAGGCCAGGCCGACCAGAGATCCCTGAACCAGTGCTATAAATCCCTGTCCCAAAACATTGGCATAGGTCATATTGCGCATTTCTTCTGCAAAGCGCTGCGCATTCTGTTCCCTGAAAGGCGCATATTTTACCAGTGCAGACTCGAACTTTTCCTTTTCTACCAGCATAAAATAAAGCAGGAAATACATTAAGAGCAATCCCAGCACGATGTTAAATGCACCGGATATAATAGAAGGAAATAACCCGGTTGCCCATGTTCCTGCTTTGTTAAGCCCGTCTTCTATAAATTTCTGATTGTTGCCTCCAGCAGGCACCAGGTGCTTTAGTTTATAAAGCATATTTTTGAAATAGCCCGGATCGTTCTGCAGTTCCGCAATTTTATCAATGACCATACTGCTCAGCGTGTAAAAAGGAAGAATGAGTACGATGAAAGAAACAAAGAGCAGCAGCACCGCAGAGAAGCTTCTGTTCATCAGCTTTACATCAACCATGTAATTGTATGCCGGCCTTAAAATGGTATATAAGACCAGTGTACTTAAAATGGAACCAAAAATTCCTTGTAAAGAGTATACAATTAGACATCCTAAGGCGATAATAATGCCCAGATTGATATAATTCCTCTGTTTGTAAGTAAATATTGACATATGCGTTTATTTAAAGCCAAAGCTCTTCTTCATAATACAAAGGGATGTGCAGCAAAAATAAACTGCCTTCAGGAAGTGATTCATATTCAATGTTCCCCTTATGCGTGGTTAATACCCGCTGTGCATGGGTCAGACCCAACCCGTTTGCCCGTTTCTTTGTTGTAAAAAAAGGTTCAAAAATATAATCGCGGTTCTCTATACTCACCCCGCAGCCATTGTCTTTAATCCCAATCTCATACCTGTCGCGGTCTGCTGTTCCCCTGATCAGGATGGTCTTTGGAAAACTAGTCATTGCCTCGACAGCATTTTTAATCACGCTGGTAATCGCGTGTTTTATTTTTGGCTTATCAAGCAATACCTTTTGCTCCGTTTCCTCGAGCTTCATCGTTAGCCTGATATTTTCTCCGGAAATAAGATCGTCCATTTCCGACACGGCCTCTTCAATGATTTCTACAATGCTGTGTCTTTGCAGGTTCAGCGTTTTTGTTTCTGTGCTGGAAATAAAGTCATGCATCAGCATGTTCAGCTTGTCGCAGTTATTTTTAATGATCTCAATATAAGACTGCACCGTTTCATTTGCCAGCAGATTTTCATCAGCGGCCAGTTCATCTAAGGCAAAGTTTATGGTGGTCAGCGGATCCCGCACCTCTTCTGCCAGTCCCCTGGCTATATGTTCTGAGATTGACATCTTCCCAATTTTTACAGATTTCTCCTCAATATCCTTTCTGTAACTTAAATCCCGGATAATGGTGTGGTATACTTCAGAGACCCGGATCATATCAATTTGGATTACGGATGACAGGCTGCAATAAAAAGCAGTGCCGTCTTTAGCAAGCAGTTCACATTCAAAATCGATCAATGCTCCTTTTTTCTCTAAAAGATTTCTGAATTTCTCTCCGTCAATGGTATTCTTAAACAGCACATCATCAGTCAGGTTAATAATTTCTGAATGCGCATAGCCAAAGAAACTTAACCCGCCGGCATTCATATCATGGATCCTGCCTGAATAATCAGAAACCAGGATTGGATCTTTAGCCTTTTCAAAGATGGTCCTATATTTAATCTCGCTATCCTTTAATGCTTTCAAGATGCTGGTCTGCTTGATGGAATAGCGGATACTGCGATCCAGTAAAGAAGCATCTATTTCATCTTTGACCAGGTAATCTGCGGCTCCGATATTCTTGGCCTGCTCATCAATGAGTAGATCGTTATTACCAGTAAGCATAATAATTGGCTGTTCGCAGCCAGAGTTGATTGCTTCATTGAGCAGATCGATTCCCGTTCCGTTTCCGAGCCGGTAATCCACCAGATAAACATCAAACTCCTTTTTTAGTACGGCTGCAATTCCATTTTCGTAATTGTTAACCCAGGCCAAAACATAGCGATCTGAAATTTGGTCAAATATTTCTTTAGTTAGGACATAATCGTCTTCATCATCGTCAATTAATAAAACCCTGATCTGTTCCATCTTTCCCGTTAATTCTATTTAATTTGTTTTTGAGGTAAAACCAGTGTAAAAGAAGCTCCTTTACCAGGATCACTATTCGCATAGATAAAACCAAAATGATTCTCAGCTATCCTTCTGCAAATGGCTAATCCAATTCCTGTGCCATCATACGCCGTACGGGCATGCAGGCGATAGAATATATCGAATATCTTTTCCGCATTTTCTTCATCAAAGCCAATCCCCTTATCCCTAACTTCAATCACGGCATAGTGTTGTTCCTGATCAATCCCTTCCATCTTAATCTCTGCGCCAGATCTGGTTTGTGCTGTAATTTCAATGTGCGGCCGTTGTCCCGGCTTTGTAAATTTCATCGAATTGCTGATCAGATTCTGAAACAACTGAACCAATTGGGTCTCAATACCTTCTATTTCCAGGTTGGCATCCAATTCAATCTCCGCTTTGCTGGTCTCTATACTATGGTCCAGGATCCTGATGCTTTTTTCTATAACCGAAGCCATATTCAGTCTGAGGTAGTTTTTTTGATCACGGGCTGCCTTTGAGAAATTCAACAGGTCATCAATCAAGATCCGCATCCGGGAGGCTGCATTTCTCATGCGTCCCAGATAATCCAGGCCTTCCTCAGTCAGCACTTCGGAAAACTTATCATTTAAACGATTTCCAAACGACTGGATCTTCCGTAATGGCTCCTGTAAGTCATGGGATGCGATATATGCAAACTGCTCCAGATCCTGGTTTGAACGCTTAAGTTCAACCATTTTTTCTTCCAGCAGGACTTGTGCTTCACGAAGCTGGGTTACATCCTGTGTATTTCCAATATAGGCGTAATTCTCATTCAAACTGATCTTTTTGTATTCTGCTGTAGAAAGTACATGTCTGATCTCTCCAGAGGGCCATACGATCCGGTAGTTGATCTTAAATTTAGCTTTGTTCTGGTACGCTACAGAAATTTCATCCATCACTTTCTGAACATCGTCTTTATGGATCAGTTTTTTATAGAAGGATAAATTAATAAAAACAGAATGCGGCAGGTACCCATGCAGATTGTACATTTCATCGGAGCAAAGGACAAACTCCTTTCCTTCAATCCACTCCCAGCTGCCGCTATGCGAGACGATCTCGGCTTCCCTAAATAAAGATTCGTTGATCTTAAGTTTAAGAACGGCTTCTTTTAACTCGGTAATGTCCTGAAGGGTTCCGACAATTTTATGCTCCTTTTCTACATAAAATCCTTGCGACAATACATATTTCCGGATTCCGGACGGCTGTATGATCTGGTATTCTATGGCAAAAGGGCTTTTATTTTTAATGGCATTGTCGATTTCCTTTTTGACTTTTACCCGGTACTCGGGTGCCACCATTTGTTCATTTATGGCAAGATCGGGACGAAAATCCTTTTTCTGAAATCCATAGATAGCATACAGCTCATCAGACCAGCCTATTATGCCATCGCCAATTGAGATCTGCCAGGTTCCGAGGCGGGAGATCTGCTCGGCAAGGGACAGCAGTTCTGTTTTTTCAGACAGCTGGTTATTTTCATTTTGCAATACAGTCAGACTATCCTTTAAATGTTTGACAACAGCCCTGCATTTAATTCCAAAATACAGCAGTACTAAAAATCCGATGCCGATAACTGCTGCTGCTAACACCTATGTATCCAGGTTAATGGCCCTCATTTTATTGTATAATGTTTTCCGGTCTATATTTAGGATCCTGGCGGCTTTGGTCTTATTAAAGTTCACTTCTCTAAGCACCTTTAAAATCGCATCATATTCTGCTTCCAGGGCTGCATTTTTTAAGTCCCTTGGTTTTTCTGCCCGTGCAATTGAGGTTTCAATCGCCGTAGCCTTTGCATAGGTAGAGATTTCCAGGGGAAGTGCCTTTAACTGGATTTCCTGCATTTCTGTAAGCAATGCTGCACGCTTTACCACATTTTTCAGCTCCCTGACATTTCCAGGCCAGTTATAGGTTAAAAAGCACTCTTCCACTTCTTCGGAAAAGCCCTGTACATTTTTATCCAGTTCCCGGTTTGCAAAGCCTAAGAATGTATTTGCAAATACCATAATGTCTTTTCCCCTTTGGCTTAATGGAGGAAGGCTAATTGAAAACTCATTAAACCGATGGTATAGATCTTCTCTGAATCTTCCTTTTTGAATCGCATTGGCCAGGTTCTCATTGGTAGCCACAATAATCCGCACATCGAGGTCTATTTCCTTGGTACTTCCAATGCGTTTAATTTTTCGTTCCTGAACGGTCCTTAAAAGAGCGGCCTGAATTTCATAGGATAAGTTCCCTACCTCATCCAAAAATAAGGTGCCGCCATTTGCCATTTCGAAATGTCCTATTTTGGTATATAAAGCCCCGGTAAATGATCCTTTTTCATGACCAAAAAACTCGCTTCCAGCCAATTCCTTTGTCAGGGATCCACAATCCATCGCGATAAACGGATTATTTTTTCTCGGACTGTTCATGTGGATCGCATGGGCTACAGATTCCTTGCCTGTTCCGCTTTCTCCAGTTAAAATCACACTGTAAGAAGTTGGGGCAACCAGCTGGATCTGTTTCAGCAGTTCTTTGGAAGCCGGGCTTTGTCCGGCTACAAAATTCTCATCCTGACTATACGGCTGCTTGGTGTTCTTTTGCTTGGGTGTATTGTTTGATGAATCATCGGATTCACTTGAATTCAATGCAATTTGAGTCTCAATGGCCTTATTGATTGTATTTAAGATCTCATCCGGATATAGTGGTTTGGTAATATAATCGTATGCCCCTAATTTGATCAGTTCTACAGCCAGTTTGATATCAGAATATCCTGTGATTATAATGACCCCGGTACCCGGACAAGTTTCTTTTATTTTAATGAGCATTTCTTTACCGTCGGTATCTTCCAGCCTGTAATCACACAGTACAAGGTCATATACTTCTCTGGATAGTAACTCCATTGCAGCAACTCCGCTAGAGGCGGTGGACACGCTGAATGAATTCCTGGTTAAGAATTTAGACAACAACAATCCAATGTTTACTTCATCATCAACAATTAATACTTTTCTCATATAGCAAAAGAGGGTTAGTGCTTAATAAAGATAAATATAGCTAGTTTTTTTATACTGGGAAATATTTTCTACACTTTCCTAAAGATCTGCCCCATAAGAAATGGGCTCAAAATACAGTAAAAAATGATTATTTTACTCATTATCAAATGATTAAAATTAATCATAGGTTTATTTGCCCGAAAACACGGCTTTTCTTTTTTCTAAAAAAGCAGTAGTACCTTCTTTGAAATCTGAAGTATTAAAGCACTTTCCGAATTCTTCAATTTCTATCTCAAAGCCATCCTCATCTTTGTGCAAATTCGCATTTACTGCCCGAATGGCACTTGCGACTGCCAATGGTGCTCTTTGTTTAATTTTATTTAAGATCTCTTCAGCCTTTGCAATCAGCTCCGTTTGCGGAACAACATAATTTACAAGACCCATTTTCTCTGCCATTTCTGCAGTGATCATATCCGCAGTGGTAATCATTTCAATGGCTTTACCTTTCCCTACCAGCTGGGTTAAACGCTGGGTACCCCCATAACCTGGAATAAGGCCCAGGGTTACTTCTGGTAAGCCCAGCTTTGCATGATCTGAGGCCACCCGAATATGACAGGCCATGGCCAATTCCAGACCTCCGCCCAATGCAAATCCGTTAATGGCAGCCACAATAGGTTTTGGGCAATTCTCAATCGCATTAAAAACATGGGTATGTCCATTTCTTGCCAGGGCCTCACCTTGTTCGGTTGTATATGCTGAGAACTCCGAAATATCTGCACCGGCAACGAAAGCCTTTTCACCGGAACCTGTTAAAAGCACTCCCCTAACCTCATTGCTGTTCCCTGCAAATGCAATGGCATCTGCAAGTTCTTCCAGTGTCTGCTTATTGAGGGCATTCATCTTGCTCTCGCGGTTAATGGTAATGTAAAGGATCTGTTCTTTTAATTCTGATACTATAGTATGGTAAATCATGATCTAAAAATTTCTGTTTGTACTCACCCAGTCCCTAATATAATCTACAATGGTAACCATGGTGGTGCCGGGTGCAAATAATTCACCGACCCCCATTTCTTTTAGTTTTTTTATATCGCCATCAGGAATGATCCCTCCGCCAGTAAGTAATACGTCATTTACCTGCTTTTGTTTCATGATCTCGATTATTTTCGGAAATACAGTCATATGGGCACCAGATAAGATAGAAATGCCAATGGCATCAACATCTTCCTGCAATGCGGCATTAACAACCATCTCAGGGGTTTGGCGCAGACCGGTATAAATTACTTCCATTCCTGCATCCCTTAAAGAAGTTGCAATAATTTTAGCCCCCCGGTCGTGACCATCTAATCCAACTTTAGCCACTAAAACGCGGATGGGCCTGTTTAATGTCTTGTTCATAATTTATACTTAGTAGGTGGTAAATGTAAGTAAATTAGCGGTTTTATATTAACTTTGACAGTAAATTACAGTTTTTATGAGTGAGGAAAGATCATTGAACTTTATTGAAGAGATCATTGAAAACGATTTAAATAGCGGAAAATACGAGACCTTAATTACACGTTTTCCACCAGAACCGAATGGATATTTGCACATTGGCCACGCCAAAGCAATTTGTCTGAACTTTGGTCTGACAAAAAAATATGGTGGTTACACCAACCTAAGGTTTGATGACACCAACCCGGTTACTGAAAAAACAGAATATGTAGACAGTCAGCAAGCGGATATTAAATGGCTTGGTTTTCAATGGAAAAACGAGCTTTACACTTCTGATTATTTCGATACCTTATATGATTTTGCCGTAACGCTGATTGAAAAGGGCCTTGCCTATGTAGATCATGGCAGTGCCGAAGAAATTGCGGAATTAAAGGGAACACCAACTGAACCCGGAAAAGACAGTCCTTACAGGCTGCGCAGCATCCAGGAGAACCTGGATCTTTTTAGCCAGATGAAAAACGGGGATTTTGAGGATGGTGCCTGCATCCTGCGTGCTAAAATTGATATGGCCAGTGTAAATATGCTGATGCGTGATCCTATAATTTACCGGATCAAGCATGCAGAACACCACCGTACCGGTAATAAATGGTGTATCTATCCAATGTATGATTTTGCACATGGACAAAGCGATAGCATCGAAACCATTACCCATTCCATCTGTACCTTAGAATACGTTGCCCACCGTGAACTTTACGACTGGTTTATTGAGAAACTGGAGATTTTTCCTTCCAAACAATATGAATTTGCCCGTCTTAATCTATCCTATACCGTGATGAGTAAACGCAAGCTGCTTCAACTGGTAAATGAAGGTATTGTAAGTGGCTGGGACGATCCGAGGATGCCTACCATCAGCGGATTAAGAAGACGTGGTTATACTCCTGAAAGTATTCGTGAATTTTGCGAGCGCATCGGAATTGCCAAAAGAGAAAACCTGATTGAGCTTAGCTTGCTGGAGTTTTGTGTTCGTGAGCACCTGAACAAAACGGCTACCCGTGTAATGGCAGTATTAGACCCGATCAAATTGGTCATTACCAATTATCCTGAAGGTAAGGACGAGATCCTTATTGGTGAGAATAATCCGGAAGCAGAAGATAAAGGCGGAACCCGTGAGATCCCGTTCAGCAATGAGCTGTGGATTGAACGCGAAGACTTTATGGAAGAGCCCGCAAAGAAATGGTTTAGATTGGCGCCGGGAGCAACGGTACGGCTGAAACATGCCTACATTGTAAAATGTGAAGACTTTAAAAAGGATGCGGATGGCCAGGTTACCGAGATCTATTGCACTTATATCCCTGAATCCAAAAGCGGAGAAGATACCAGTGGTATAAACGTGAAGGGAACCATTCACTGGGTAAGCAGCAAGCATGCAAAAAGTGCAGAAATCCGTACGTACGACCGGTTATTTACCGTAGAATCCCCGGATTCTGAAGAAGGCGATTTTAAAGATTACATCAATGCAGAAAGCATGAATGTGATTGAGAAAGCATATATAGAGCCATATCTTGTAAATGCAGATAAGGACTCCAGGTACCAGTTCATTAGAAAAGGGTATTACTGTGTGGATAAGGATGCTACTCCGGACCACCTGGTATTTAACCGAACGGTTTCTTTAAAGGATGCCTGGGCAAAAAGTAATAAGTAGATAAAAAGGAAGCCGGATCAATGAGATCCGGCTTCCTTTTTTTACATGTATTTCTTGTATAAATTAAACAGGATCAGTTTATCTGCAGGTGTCAATACCTGTGTAATATCCGTCTGTACAAAGTGGATCTTAAATGCTTCAATAGCGGCAGGAAGATTCTTAACGTCATAGCCAATAATTCTAAGTGCGGCTACAGCATCAAAATCCGGCGGCGGTAACAGCAGCACATCATCATACCACAAGCCGAAACCCTTTTTAGCAAATACTTTCCAGGGGAAATTCCTGGGATCGTTTTTCCTTCCGGGAGCAACATCGGCATGGCCGATAAAGTTTGCTGCCGGAATGTTATACCGTTTCTTTAATGTAGCCAAAAGCGTCATTAAACTTTTTAGCTGAACGGCTGAGTAGGGTTCTTTACCGTTATTGTCAATTTCAATCCCTATGGATGAAGAATTCAGGTCCTTATCATTACCCCATTTCCCGATCCCCGCATGGTGTGCCCTCAGGTAGTCATTAACCATTTGAACCACTTCACCTTTTCTGCCGACTACATAATGAGAACTGACTTCAGACCTGCCCTTTACGATAAAAGTATTGATGGTTTGCTGCAGGGAATCCTGTGCGGTATGGTGTATTACCACATAATTTGGTTTCCTGATTCCGAAGTTGATTGATCCAACCCAGGATTGCTGGTCTGGTGATAAAGAATCTATGGCCTGGTTAACAGGCGGAAAGGATCTAATGGTTTCTGCGTAGCCCGCAGCCTGCTTTTTATAGATCTTATTTGTGGCTGTATATTTGTTAACAGAACAAGAAGCTAAAAGAACCAGACAGGCCAGGTAAGGGTAAATTTTCATAAAGGAAGTATAAAGATGTGAAATTACTATTTTTTACTATTTTAGTCGCAATTATATGAGACTAAAACTGCTGATCATTAAGCTGCGGCACTCATACTTATAAAACCAAGGAATATGAAAACCATTACCAAGGCAAGCCTTTTTATTGCCGGCTGCTCCATAATTACCGCGATTGCATCCTGCACCAGTCCCGCTGGAAATACAAAAACCACTCAAAAAAAGACATCTGCAGAAGATAGTTTAAAAAAATATGTAGATGCCCGCTTAGATATTTATACCAAAGTTAAACTCACCTCAAACCTCAATAACCTTACGGTTAATGAACGAAAGATCCTTCCTTTATTGATCCAGGCGGCTAAAATAATGGATGACCTGTTCTGGAAGCAAGCCTATCCGCAGCGCGACAGTCTTTTGAACACCATAAAGGACGAAAAAACAAAATCCTTTGTACTGATCAACTACGGTCCCTGGGACAGGCTTAACGGCGACAAGCCTTTTGTTACCGGCGTAGGTCCAAAACCGGATGCTTCCAGCTTTTACCCTGCCGGAATGACTAAAGCGGATCTTGAAAAATCTGACGTGAAAGATAAACACGGACTCTATTCGGTGATCAGGAAGGATAGCACCGGAAAATTAAGCTCAATTCCATACCATGTCTTATTTGCTGCTGAATTACAGCAGGCTTCTAACCTGCTCAAGCAGGCTGCAATCCTTGCAGAAGATGCCGGCTTTAAGAAATACCTTAATTTACGCGCAGATGCCCTGGTAACGGATAATTATACGGCCAGTGATTATGCCTGGCTGGATATGAAAACCAATAGTCTCGACATCATCATTGGGCCAATTGAAAATTACGAGGATAAGCTTTTTAATGCACGTGCGTCCTATGAATCTTATGTTTTGATCAAAGATAAAGTATGGAGCAAGCGTTTGGCTAAATACGTTTCTATGCTTCCGGAATTACAAAGAGGCTTACCGGTTGCAGAAAAATATAAAAAGGAAAAGCCTGGTACAGATTCAGAACTCAATGCGTATGATGTAGTGTATTACGCTGGTGACTGTAATGCCGGATCAAAAACCATTGCTGTTAACCTGCCTAATGATGAAGTTATTCAGCAAAAGAAAGGAACCAGACGCTCCCAGTTAAAAAATGCCATGAAGTCTAAGTTCGATAAGATCTTAATTCCGATTGCCAATGAGCTGATCGATAAAGAGCAGCTGCAATACATCAATTTTGATGCTTTTTTTGCAAACGTCATGTTTCATGAAGTGGCGCACGGATTAGGTATCAAGAAAACGATTACCGGAAAAGGATTTGTTAAAGAAGCTTTACAGGAACAATATTCCTGGCTGGAAGAGGGCAAAGCTGATGTTTTAGGCCTTTACATGGTTACCGGACTACTTAAAAAAGGAGCGTTATCTGGCGACATTAAACAGTTCTATACCACCTACATGGCTGGAATTTTGCGCTCTGTAAGATTTGGGGCTGCAAGTGCTCACGGCAAAGCAAACATGCAATGCTTTAACTTTTTTAAGGAAAACGGTGCATTTATCAGAAGTGCGAACGGAACTTATAAAGTGGATTATGTAAAGTTTGAAGCTGCCATGAACAAGCTAAGTCAGGTAATCATTACCCTGCAGGGAAATGGAGATAAGGCCGCCGTAGCGCAAACACAAAAAGAGATGGCAATAATCTCTCCAGAGCTTCAATCCGATCTTGACCGTTTAACTAAAAAGGGGATTCCTGTTGATATCTTATTTGAACAGGGTTTTGATGTGCTGGGTGTAAAATAGACCTATGCTGAAAGATGGAGACTGATAATATCTTCCAGTTCCTGTATATCAAACGGCTTTGATAAGTAACCATCTGCACCAGCTTGTTCTGCCAGGGCCTTTACGTCGTTATTAGCAGAGAAATAAATGACTGGAATACATTTCAGCGTTTCATGTCCTTTAAGCGCTCTGGTGGCATCTATACCCCCTACATCAGGAAGCCAGTTATCCATAAAGATAATATCAGGAGTATACGACAAGACCTGGTCTATGATATTATTTGATGTGGCCGATGTTTTAATCTCGTAACCGGCATCTTCCAGGATGATGGTACACAATTCTAAGATATCTGTGTTATCGTCGAATACAAATACTTTTTTATTCTTACTCATTTATAATTGCATTTATAATTCAGGTTGACAAACTTAGATAAAATTAAGGGAATTTATAAATTCTGCAACATCTTCAATACGCAAAACCCGGTCTATTTTAACCAGCAGTTTTGCCTGAGCGGGCATGTAGGCCACCTGAGCGGTTTCCGGGTCTTGTATTGTAGCCAGACCATTCCAAAATTTAACCATCTTTAATCCGTTTACACCATCAGAATTAGAACCGGAAAGCAGTAAGCAGACCAGTTTATCCTTATATACTTCTGCTGCGGTTTGAAATGTAGCATCTATTGACGGTCTGGAATAGTTGATCTTTTCTGAATAATCCAGGGAAAAGGTATGGTCCTGCTCTATTAACAAATGATAGTCGGATGGGGCTATGTAAATCGTACCAGCTGCTAAAACCTCTTTTTCATCTACTTCCTTTACACGGAGCGTAGTACGGCTGGATAACAGATCAGGAAGCAGGGAGTCTGTTCCATGCTTACGGTGGATCACAATGACAATAGGAAAGGTTATAGCAGGGTCTATTAGCGGCAATACTTTTAAAAGTACCTCTAAGCTGCCGGCAGAACCTCCGATTATAAATGCCTCACACTTTTTCATTATGTTGTTTTACGCCAAATTTTATTCCCTTGTAATCTTTTATATTTCTTAGAAATCCCGGAAAAGTCGACCGTCTCCTTAGTTCCTAATGCCAGGTATCCCAAATCTTCCAGGCTTTCGTCAAAAAGATCAAGGACCTGATGCTGAAGCTCCCGATCAAAATAGATCAGTACGTTTCTGCATAAAATTAACTGAAATTCATTAAAAGAGTGGTCTGAGACTAAATTATGTGTAGAAAAAATGATCTTACTTTTAAGTTCGGAGTCAAATTTTGCCAACGAATAGTTTGCCGTATAGTAACTGGAGAAGTCTTTAATGCCTCCGGATAAAATATAGTTCTCAGAATACTGCTTCATCTGGCTCATGGCAAACATGCTTAACCCTGCTTTTTCCAAAACAGCTGGATTTAAATCTGTGGCGTAGATCAGCGATTTATGCAGCAGGTTTAATTCTTTTAAGATGATGGAGATGGAATAGGCCTCTTCACCGGTGGAGCAGCCAGCAATCCAAATCCGGATGAGCGGGTAAGTACCCAGTTTAGGTAAAATCTCATCCCGAAGGGTTTTAAAGAACTGAGGGTCCCTGAACATCTCCGTCACATTGACGGTTATTTGTTCTACAAACCGTTTAAAATAGGCACTATCGTTGTTTACCTTATATCTGAATTCGGCAAAGCTGAGTGCTTTATCCAAAGAATACAGCCGCGTTATCCTGCGTTTCAAGGATGCTCTGGAATATCCTGTAAAGTCATATCCATATTGTTCCAATAAGTCGGAAAGCAAAATCTCAACCTGTTCATCACTGATTACTGGTGCGTCTAAATTCATTACATGTAAATTGCAAGTAACCGGGTCAACTCTTCTACGTTTATCGGCTTGGAAACATAGCCCACAGCTCCAGCGTTTATACACCGCTCTTTGTCCCCAACCATAGCCTGGGCAGTCACAGCGATCACAGGGATCTCTTTAAGATCAGGGGTCTCACTCATTTTTGCCATGGCCTGGTATCCATCCATTCCAGGCATCATCATATCCATCAGTACAACGGCAATTTCTTTATTCTGCTTCAGCAAGGTTATGGCTTCCTCACCACCGATTGCAGACAGGCATTGGTATCCTTTTGCTCTTAAAACCGCTGTTAAAGCAAAGATGTTCCTGTTGTCGTCATCAACTATTAATATTTTATTTACCATATATTAAACCTTATCATAAAGCCAAACACGAAGCAATGAGATCAGCTGATCAATATCAACTGGTTTAGAAATGTAATCTGATGCTCCCGCAGCAATACATTTTTCGCGGTCTCCCATCATTGCCTTGGCTGTAACAGCTAAAACAGGCAAATGTTTGTATGCAGGCATCTTTCTAATTTCTTTGGTACTTTCATAACCGTCCATTTCCGGCATCATCATATCCATTAAAACAATATCAATTAATGGGTTTTCTTTTAAAATCTGAAGGGCTTCTTTACCATCTGTTGCAGCCAGCACTTTCATTTTATGCTGCTCCAGGGCTTTGGTTAGCGAGAAGATATTACGCACATCATCATCAGCGATCAATACGGTTTTACCATTGAGCACTTCATATAAGCCACCAATTCGTTCCGATGTTTTTTTAGTTTTAGCAACTGTTTTTTCTTCTACCAGGTGCAGGAATAATCCGGCCTCATCCAATATCCGCTGATAAGAATGGGCTGTTTTAACCACAATCGAATCTGCATATTGCTTGATCCGGCTTTCTTCACCTTTAGATAGGTTCTTACCTGTAAAGATGATGATCGGAAGATTCTCTAATCCTTCACTTTTCTTAATGGTCTCCAGTGTCTCATAGGCATTCTTATCCGGGATGCCCATATCCAGGATCACGCAGTCTACTTCTCTTTTTTGAAGGGCATCAATGCTCTCGTTCACATTACCGGCTACTTCAGTCGTGATGTTGTAATTACTTAAAAAGTAGCTTAGCGCTTCGGCATGTTGTTTATTTTCTTCAACGATCAGTACTTTTTTAGGGTGTCTGCTCAATGCATGCTCCAGCTTTTGGAAAATCTGCTGCATGTGTTCAAGGGCAAATGGTTTGTTAATGAAATCTACAGCCCCTTTTAATAAGCTTTCCTTCTTAACTTCCATTGACGACATGATATGTACCGGGATTGGCCGGGTATCCGGATTAGATTTTAGCTCTTCCATAACCTGCCATCCATCTTTAACCGGCAGCTGGATATCCAGTAAAATAGCCAATGGTTTAAAGTGATTGGCGAGCTCTATACCAACATCTCCCCTAACTGCAACGATTCCTTTATAATTTCTGTTCCTTGTAAATTTCAACAGGGTTTTTGCAAATGAGGTATCGTCTTCTATGATCAGAATGATCTTATCGCCAGGCTGAATATGATCACGGTCGTCTTCTACTTCTTGCGGAATATGACTTACTGTAAAGCGCTGGGGAATGATGACCTCTGCAGGTGCTTCGTAATAATGGTTTCCAGAGCCTTCTTCAAGTACCAGCTTATCTTCAGGAGTCCTTTCTAAAGGTAGAGAGAATGTGAACTCACTTCCTACGTTTTCTTTACTGGTCAGCTCAATTTCACCACCAAGCAGCTTTGCCAGTTCCCTGCTGATAGAAAGCCCTAATCCTGTACCGCCAAACTTACGGCGGGTAGATCCATCTGCCTGCTGAAATGCTTCAAAGATGAGTCCTTGCTTATCCGCTGGAATACCGATTCCGGTATCTGTCACTTTAAATAATACGGCTTTATTTACCTCGTCTTTTTTAATGGTTAAGGAAACTTTTCCTGCTGATGTAAACTTAATTGCGTTGGATAGCAGGTTCTTAATGATCTGCTCCAACCGCATTTTATCGGTATTAATGGTTTTTACGGTTTCTTCAACGTCTATGACCAATTCCAGATTTTTATTCTTAGCCAGTGGATTGAATAAAGAGCGCATATCGGTTGAGATTTCCGTGATGTTAATGTCGGCAAATTCAAGCTTCATCTTCCCTGCTTCAATTTTTGAAAGATCGAGAATCTCATCAATTAAACCGAGTAATCCTTGTCCTGAACTTTGAATAACTTCTGCATATTCAATGTATTCTTCATCCAGGTCTTTATTTTCAGACATCAGTTTTGACAGCAATAAAATAGAGTTTAGAGGTGTCCGCAGTTCATGGGACATATTCGCTAAAAATTCCGATTTATATTTAGTGCTCAATTCCAACTGTTCCGCTTTTTGCTGGATATCCAGGTTTCGTTCCTGGATCAACTGGTTCTTTTCTTCCAGCAAGCTGGTTCTTTCTTCAAGTTCCTGGTTACTTTGCAGCAGTTCTTCCTGCTGTACCCTTAATTCTTCTTCTGAAGTTTGAATTTTCTGGGTTTGGGCTTCCAGCTCTGCATTTAGCCCTTCCAGCTCACTATGCTGTGCTTGCAATTCTTCGGTTTGCGCTTGCGTTTCTTCCAGAAGCTCCTGTAGTTTTTTACGGTTTTGAGCGGTGTAAACAGAAATACCGATATTATTAGAAACGGTATTGAGGAATTCCAGTTGTAAAGGCGCGTATGCCGTTAAACTGCCAAACTCCATTACCCCCATCAGGATCTCGTTTCTATAGATCGGCACAGCAACTACGTTTCTTGGTTTTGTATTTCCAGAAGCATAGCTGATGGTCAATTCATCATCCGGAATATCGTTCAGTAAGATTGGCTTTCCAGATTTAACAACCTGTCCGGCTATTCCTTCTCCAACTTTAAGGGTTTCTTTCTTTTGTCCGGACACCAATGAATAACTTCCTGACAAATATAATACATGATGGTCCGTTAAGGCATAGAATGCAGCAACAACACTATTTGTACGTTCAACGATGTTTTCCAGAACATCATTTGCCAGTGCTTCTACACTCTTTTCGCCAACCATTTTGTCGTTTAAGCTGGCAATACCAGACTGGAGCCATTCTTTATCGGCTAAAAGAGAAAAGGAATACTGCAGGGATTCGGCCATTGCGTTTAAAGAGCCGGCCAGGCTTCCCAGTCCATCTTTTTGTGCTTCATCAAGCCTGATGTTATAATCCCCGTTGGATATTTGTCCGGCTATGCCCTGAATTACTTCTATCCGCTTATCAATCTCTTCATTTTTATCCTGAAGTTCTTTCTGAAGTTTCATTCGTGTAGAAAAATCAGAGGACACTTTTAAATAGAAAAATACGGTGATCAGAATAGCGAGAGCGGCGGCAATTAGAATTAATACAGGTGTATAACCAGCAACTTTGTTCAGTTCATCTGTTCTTTTAAACAGGAGCCTTTTCTCTTCTGCCTGCATCTTTTTAATTAACGCACGGGCATCATCCATATAGACCTTACCCCTTAACAATTCTGAAATACTGATGTTTCCGCCCCGGTTTTTAACCACCACGGTTTCTTCTATGATATTTAATCTCCCTTCAACGATTTCCTGTAGTTTTTTTATGTTTTGCTGCTGAAACGGGTTATCGACGGTTTCTAATGCAACCTGACCGGCAAGATCTACTACCCGGTCCTTTGCTCCGTTATACGGCTCAAGAAAGACCTTATCGCCGGTTAACAGGTAGCCCCGCTGACCCGTCTCCGCATCCTTTAAGGTAGAAATTATACCATCAAGGTTAGACATGACCTGGTTACTATGCGATACAAGGTCTGAACTTTTGATGAGGTTATTGATGCTGGTATAAGAGGCAAATGAGGTAATAAAAAGTATCAGTAAGGATAGCCCTAAGCCAATGCGAAGGTTATTTTTTAAAGATGTATTCATATACGATGTAATAATATTAATCTGTTTCTTTTTCCTGGTTTAACGGTAAGGTGAAATAGAATTCTGAACCTTCACCTAAAATGCTCTTAACACCGACTTCTCCGCCATGTCTCTGGATGATTTCGGCAGAAATGTATAGTCCGATCCCGAGTCCCTGAAAGTGTATGGCGGTTTCTTCTACCCGGTAAAATTTATCGAACACATGTTTCTGCTGCGCCTCGTTGATACCGATCCCAAAATCACGAACGCCCAGGTAAATCTGGTCATTATCTGCACTCAATTTAATATGAACTTCGCTGGTTCCGGGAGAATATTTAATGGCATTGGTTAAGAAATTGATGACTACCTGTTCAATACGCATTTCATCGGCATAAATTTCAAGCTCTGCCTTACCTTCCCGGATGATCTTAAATTCAGGATTAGACTGGTTGATGATCTCTATGACGCTATCGAGCATGGCGTCCATCACAAAATGTTTTTTATTGAATTTGAGTTTTCCGCTTTCGATCTTGGATATATCCAAAAGATCTGCGATGAGTTCATTTAGTTTTTCTAACTGTACCTGTGCCTTGCCCAGGTGTTTTTTAACTGTTTCAATATCCCCTTTATCGATGTTCCTTTCCAGCAGTTGAATATATCCCTTAACACTGGTTAACGGGGTTTTTAATTCATGGCTTGCAATACTGATAAATTCGTCCTTTTTGCGCTCGGCCTGTTTCCGGAATTCGATCTCATCGAGCAGTGCATTTTGAATCTCTATGAGCTTCCTGCTTTGTTCGTAGATCCGGTAAAAGGTTTTGACCTTTAAAAGCAGGATATCCATATCCACAGGCTTTGTAATGTAATCCAAACCACCTGAAGAATATCCCTTTGTAATAAATTTAAGTTCTGTATTTACAGCAGATAAGAAGATGATCGCTGTCTCTTTTGCTTTGCTGTATCCTGATATGGCCTCAGCAACTTCAAATCCATCCATCCCTGGCATCTGTACATCCAGAATAATAAGAACGTATTCATTTTTAAGAACTTTCTTTAATGCTTCTTCGCCAGATGCTGCCGTATCTACTTCAAAATTGTGTCTTTCCAGAACCTTTTTAAGAGAAATCAGGTTCTCTGGAGTATCATCTACTATTAGTATCATTAGCAAGAATAAGTAAGCTTGTGGTTGTCATTTGTTTGGGTCTATATTGTAGTTGAGGGTTAAAGTTATACAACTATAAAGAATATTAACAGTTAAATTTTAATAATATCAGTTGCAACATACATTTGATCACAATTCATTGGAATTAAATGTATCTCCTTGCTTAAAGTCGCCGGTGTCAAAGCCTTTTTTAAACCAGTACATCCGTTGTGCCGATGTACCATGCGTAAAGGCATCGGGAACAATTTCTCCCTGCGCCTGCTTTTGGAGCTTATCATCGCCAATTGCATTTGCTGCGGTCAGCGCTTCTTCAATATCTCCGGCTTCTAACCTGAAATTATCTAAGTTTTGTGCGTGGTGCGCCCAAAGGCCCGCAAAAAAATCAGCCTGCAGCTCGAGTTTCACAGACAGCCGGTTGTATTCTGTTTCAGACAGCTGGCCTCTTGCCTGCTGCATTTTATCGGAGATACCCAACAGGTTTTGAACATGGTGGCCAACTTCATGTGCGATGACATAGGCCTGTGCAAAATCACCGGCAGCGCCAAAGCGATCACTTAATTCTTTATAAAAGGACAGGTCAATGTAAACGTGGCGATCGCCGGGGCAATAAAAAGGTCCTACTGCAGCACTCGCACTTCCGCAAGCAGATTCCGCATGGTCATCAAAAATGGATAGCACGGGTTGTTCGTATTCCGATCCCATTTCTTTAAACTGGGCAATCCAAACCGAATCTGTAGATTCCAGCACACCTGCAACAAATTTTCCTGCGGGGTCTGTGGGCACACCTCTTTTACCTTCTGTCGCCGCTCCTTCAATAGGAAGCTGGCTTACCAGTCCCGTAAGATCAGTACCGAAAATTAATCCAAGAATGACAACAATAATTCCAAGGCCGCCACCTATAGCACCGCCACTCATGCCGCGCCTATCGTCAATATTACCGCTTCCCTTACCGAACCATTGCATATAATTTTTCCCTAATTTGATATAACAAAAGCTTTGCGACAATTGTTATACCAAATTCATGAAAACGTTAGCGATTAATTAAATGCGGCAATTGCGTTTGCAATTCTTTCTTTAGTTTCTTCAGCGCCCAGGGCAACAGCAATATCAAATACCCCCGGGCCAAATTTACCGCCTACCAGCATGATCCGTAATGGAAGCATTAACTCTCCGGGTTTGAAATTGTGCGTTACAGCGAGTTCTTTAAACTTTTCTTCCAATTCTGCTGCAGAAAACCCATCACTGATCAGTTGGGTATACGCTTTAAAAAACAGGGCTTTTTCTTCGCTCCATTTTGGTTTTACGGCAGCACTATCGTACTCCGATGGAGCAACAAAAAAATAAATACCTTGTGTAAAAAAATCAGTGATCAGGTTACACCGGTCTTTAATCAGGTCAATTATTTTAGAAAGGTGTACATCATCATTAATTGCGACTCCCTGATCTGCAAAAACAGCTTTTACTGCGGGCAGCAACTTTTCTGCTGCTGCTGTTTTAATCCATTCATGGTTGTACCATTTTGCTTTTTCAAAATCAAACTTGGCCCCTGCCTTACTGACTCTTTCTATACTGAACTTTTCTACCAGTTCTTCTAATGAAAATATTTCCTGATCTGTTCCGTCATTCCATCCCAGCATAGCCAATAAGTTAACAAATGCTTCAGGCATAAAACCCAGTTCTTTAAATCCTTTGGTCAGATCGCCGGTTTTAGGATCAGTCCAGTTTTGCGCATATACCGGAAACCCTAAACGGTCGCCATCCCTTTTGCTCAGCTTCCCGTTTCCATCCGGCTTTAAGATTAGTGGTAAATGAACCCACTGCGGCATTTGATCTTCCCAACCCAGGTATCTCCATAATAAAATATGAATTGGGGCTGAGGGAAGCCATTCTTCTCCTCTAAATATATGACTGATCTCCATGGCCTTATCATCAGCAACTACCGCTAAATGATAGGTAGGCATGCCGTCTGCCTTAAGCAAGACCTTATCATCAACCAGATTGGTATCAAAACTTACAAAGCCACGGATCAGGTCGTTAAAAGAAACCAGTTCATCCTTTGGCATTTTGATCCTTACCACATAGGGCGTATTAGCAGCCAATAGCTCAGATACGGCTGTTTCTGATAAGGTTAATGAATTACGCATACCATCACGCGTGGAAAGTCCGTAGGTAAAGTTAGGAATCTCTTTACGTTTGGCATCCAGCTCTTCCGGGGTGTCAAAAGCATAATAGGCATAACCATCTGTGATTAGCTGATCTGCATATTGCTTATAGGTAGCTTTACGCTCACTCTGACGGTAAGGTGCAAAGGGGCCTCCAATGGCTGGACTTTCATCGGGAGAAATACCGCACCATTGCAGGCATGAAGTGATATATTCTTCCGCTCCTTCTACAAAGCGGGTTTGATCTGTGTCTTCCACACGGAGTATAAAAGTTCCATTGTGTTTCTTAGCAAACAAATAGTTGAACAAGGCGGTACGTACACCACCTAAATGCAGTCCGCCGGTGGGACTTGGAGCAAATCTTACTCTTACTTTCTTTTCCATAATACGATTTGCAAAGATATATTTTTTACCGCGTTACCGTTCTATTGATACATTTTTGAATGCTATTTTGTAATTTGCCTTCAGATTTATGAATCCATACGAAAAAAAACGCCGCTGGAAATTCTTTTTACTGGTATTTGCCATCATTATAGGTACAGCCTCTGTGTTTTACAGCGATTCATTCGTTAAAAAGATGGAGCGTGAAGAACAGGTCCAGTTCCAGCTTTATGTTCGGGTTACAGAGCAGTCCTTTATCATGTATGACGACGATAATTATACCGGATTAATAGACCTGATCCGAACCAATAACAAGCTTCCCGTAATCATGACAGACTCTGGCGGGGTTATACTCAGCTATCAAGGCCTGGATACCACAAAGACCAATTATGATGTTGAAAAAAAGGTCAATGTAAATTACGATCCGGAATACTTTGCTAAAGAATTACGAAAAATGAAAAAGCAGCATCCGCCTACGCCGATCATTGGCCTGAATGGAACACGCTGGAACATTTACTATAAAGATTCGCCGACATTAACGCAGCTCCGGTACTTTCCATACATTCAGCTTGGCGTAATTGCATTATTCCTGTTAACGGCCTATGTTGCTTTCAGTTCTGCACGTAAGGCTGAGCAAGACCAGGTATGGGTTGGTATGGCCAAAGAAACCGCCCACCAGCTGGGTACTCCAATATCTTCACTCATGGCCTGGGTAGAACTGATGAAATCGCGCTTTGATGCCGAAGATGATCCGCTGATTGCAGAGATGGAAAATGACATTAAACGCCTGGAAGTCATTACTGACCGTTTTTCTAAAATAGGGTCTAAACCGATCTTAGAAGATCATGTGGTATATACCGTGATCTCAGACTTTATTGATTACTTTAAACTGCGCACTTCTGACAAGGTAATTTTTACCATTACCGGTGACGACCAGGTACGTGCATTGCTCAATGTGCCTTTATTTGACTGGGTTACAGAGAATCTGCTTAAAAATGCAGCAAATGCGATTGAAAATGAAGGTAGTATTACCGTAAATATTATTGAGAACCTAACCAAAGAAGAAGTTTTTATTGATGTTTCTGATACCGGTAAAGGAATTGCACGCTCTAAGTTCGATGCTGTTTTCCAACCTGGCTATACGACCCGTAAGCGGGGATGGGGACTTGGATTGTCCTTAACCAAACGGATCATCGAAAATTACCATAGCGGACAGATCTTTGTTAAAGATTCAGAACTTGGTAAAGGAACTACATTTCGTATCATCTTAAAAAGCAGCATTACTTATGAACCGACCTCAAACTAATGAATATCCTGCATGGGGAGAAACGTACATTAAGCTCATTGACCTTATTGACGGGGACATTCTTGATCTGCTGGAACGGCAGGCCACTGAATTTGCTGAGTTTATAAACAGTTTAACAGAAAAGGGGGATTATGCGTATGCTCCCGGTAAATGGACCCTCAAAGAGTTAATTGGCCATATCATCGATACGGAACGAATTCTGGTATACCGGCTTACCTGTTTTGCCCGTGCTGAAGAACAAGAGCTTCCCGGTTTTGAAGAAGACGATTATGTTGCTGCGGCACATTTCTCTGAACGCAGTATGTATAGTTTCTCTGAAGAGTTTGCGCTATTAAGAAAAGCCAACTTGTACCTGTTCAGATCCCTAAAAGAGGAAGAACTCGATAGAAGCGGCATTGCATCCGGAAGGAAAATATCCGTTAGGGCCCTGGTATTTGTTATTGCCGGACATCTGATCCACCACACTCAAATCATTAAAGAAAGATATTTATGACCTGGTTTTCTGTTTTTACAGCGGAGATGCTCAATGACCGCCCCAAAAACCATCTTGGTGCATTGCTTGACATCCAATTTACTGAGGTTGGAACAGATTCTTTAACGGCAACCATGCCGGTTGATGAACGGACACACCAGCCTGCCGGGATTTTGCATGGCGGAGCTTCTGTCGTTTTAGCGGAAACCCTTGGAAGCGTTGCGTCTTATATGTGTATTGACCCTGAAAAGTATGTTGCTGTTGGGCTTGAAGTAAATGCAAATCATTTACGACCAGTAAAAGGCGGCCGGGTTACAGGTATTTGCAAGCCGCTGCATATTGGTGCAAAAACCCATGTTTGGGAAATTAAGATCTATACCGATGCTGGTAAGCTAAATTGCATCAGCAGGTTAACTGTAGCGGTTATAAATAAGCCTTAGGGCTATAATTTGTACGATCAACAATTGGGGATAAATAAAATAAATCAATATCTTTGGCGCAAAGTATAATTACAATGACTACACAAGAAAACAAAAACAGCTTTGACTGGGTATATTATGTTTTAGGCCTGTTCTTTGGCGCTTTAACGGCAGCAGTTATCTCCGGAAGTTTTGGCTGGTCGATTTTAGGCGGAATCCTTGGATTTATTTTTGGAGCGATCTTCTTAAATTCAATCGTAAAAGGCCGTCAGTACTAAACTGGGGCTTTCTTTTTTCACCTCTTACAATACGCTATGAAAAGATTGGTAGTATGTGCTTTGTTTGCAACATTTTCTATTGTTGCAAATGCCCAGGATGCAAAATTTGCTGCCCCGGACTCCAGTCCCGCAGACATTGTTTATTACCCTTTAAATGCAGCAAAAGCGAAGGACGATTCTTCTCCATTAATTAAAGTGGTATACTCCCGTCCGGCTAAAAAGGGCCGTGAGGTATTTGGTGTACTGGAGCAATTTGGAAAAGTCTGGCGTGTTGGTGCAAACGAATCTACTGAAATAAAGTTCTTTAAGCCGGTAGTTATTGGTGGGAAAAGTATTAAAGCAGGCACTTACAGCCTGTTTGCGATCCCAAATAAAGACACCTGGAGCCTGATCATCAACAAACAGACCGACAGATGGGGTGCTTATACCTATAATGAAGCTAAAGATGTTGTGCGGGTTGATGTTCCGGTAAAAACGATGGCTAAGCCTGTTGAGTTTTTATCCATCACATTTACTGCCCCTCAGGAAAAAACAGCTAACCTGGTCATTGCCTGGGATCTTACGGCGGTTGAACTTCCGGTTACGATTAAGTAATATTAAGCTTTTTCAGTTTTTTTTCTTCTTAAAAAACTATCCAGATAGATTAATGCAATTACAAGGTCGACAAACAAGAACGCCTTCAAAGCTGTTGATGTTAGTATCTTTTCGGTTTGGATATTTACCTGCAGATCCATTTTTGGTAAGGCATAGTTGAAGTCGGCATTTGCCAGGGCATAAATAAAAATGCCAATAATTGCAGTCAGAAATACTGCAGCAATACCGTAGATAACTTTGTAATCAACCTTTGTCTTTAATGAAACCGGAGGTATTTCTAATTTTACCTGCTCCATGATATTGCGGGTGAAGGACATAGAAGGCTCTTCAAGTTCCATTCCCTTTAACAGCTGCGTTAATTCATCGTCTGTAATTTTCATAATAGCTCCTTTACTTCATCTTTTAACAAAAATACCAATTTCTCTTTGAGGCGTAACCTGGACCGGTGCAGCTTAACTTTAACCGTATTGGCCTCCATATTTAATACCTGCGCAATTTCTTCCAGGCTTTGCTCTCCCATATAGAACAATGCTATAATTGTTGCATCATCCGGTAAAAGCATCGCGATTGCCTGATTAAGGTAAGCATTTGTGGATCTCTTTTCAGCCAGATCTGCATTTAAAGGAGAGATTTGACTTTCCAGATGAATACCATTCTCTTCATCATTTAAAGATAAGGTATCCAATCGGTTTTTACGCAAGAAGGACATTGATGTAGTATAAACAATGGTATACAACCAGGTAGAGAATTTTGAGGTTTGCTTAAATGTACCCAATGCGCGGTATGCTTTCACAAAACAATCCTGTGCAATTTCTTCTGCATCTTCCCTATTTTTTGCAAAACGAAGGGCCAAAGTAAATACAAAGCGCTGGTGGCGTTTTACCAGCTCGGCATAAGCCGTGGTATTACCCTCCAGAATTTGTATGATCAGGTCTTGATCCGTTTGCCTTTGCTGCATATGATGTTATGACGTACGTTCTATCCTGCAGGTTACAGCATGCTACAAATTAATGCTCACCTGCAAAGAATTTTAGTCCGAGGATGGATCCGATCAGGGTTACAATAAAAAAGATCCTCCAGAAGTTTGCCGGTTCATCAAAATACAGGATTCCAACAATTACGGTACCTACGGCTCCAATTCCTGTCCAGACTGCATAGGCTGTGCCCATTGGTAAGGTTTGCGTAGCCTTATTTAAAAAGTAAAAGCTTAATCCAATACAAACCGCAAAACCTAAAGTCCACTTTAGGTTAGAGAAATTATTGGAAAGCTTTAAACAGGTTGTAAAACCTACCTCAAACATCCCGGCGATAATTAAAATGATCCAGCTCATAATCTTTGGTTTTATGCAAAAGTAATCCTTATCGTGTCTTATTCAGATTTTACTTTACAAGTTTGTCCGTTACTCAAGACTGGATATAGAAAAGAATGTTGATTATTTACGATTGCCTGTAACCTGATTAAACGGGATGTCGTCATAGCCTACAGAACACCAGTTCTATAATTGTTAATTAGAAATTTAAAATTAAATAAAATGGAAGCCCCACTAATATTAATCTCATTCTTTATCTGTACAGCTGCATTGGTTTTTGGCATCAGGTATATGTCAAACAAAGAAAAAATGGCAATGATTGAACGCGGAATAGACCCCGGGATCAGAAAAGTATTGCCAAGTGCACCCAAACCTTTTTTAAGTTTAAAGTTTGGTCTTTTGCTGGTTGGAATAGGCCTGGGTTTGATCATTGCATTATTCACAGATATGATCGTAGAAAATAGCCTGGATCTGTCAAACAGACATCATTCCTTTAGACACGGTGAAAGCACTGCGATCTATTTTGGATTCATTGGGATCTTTGGTGGAATCGGTCTGATCCTCTCTTATGTCATTGAGCGAAAATGGTTAGAAAACCAGAAGTAATTCTGTAATAAGACACCCTGTAAAGCGAATTCAGGAAAAAGGCGCGGCAAGGGTTGCGTAGTGATAGTGTTAAGGCTGAGAAGCGGTCTCATTCACGTCTCCTTCACACCTTGTTCACATTTAGTTCACAAAAAGGTACCTTTTTGTGAAGAAGGAGTGAATGAGACGTGTATTGTGTGAGGAGATGACCTTAACGCTATCCGGACGCTTACCTTATTCTACCGGTAGAAAATCTGTACATAGACCTATTCTTCTTTCGGCTTTTGCTGCTCATACATCGTATGGGCCACTGTGCTGTCTGGCATTAAATTACTCATGCCTACCTGAACTTTGTTTTTAAATCCGGAGATCACTTTATCCTTTCCTGCCATTAGCGCATCATATCCATCCTTTGCTACATGAGCCGGATCAGCCATCGCATCCTTATCCTGTACAGCCTTACTATCCAGCATATCTGCTTTATTGAAAAAGTCGGTATCTGTAACTCCAGGCATAAGGGCTGTGATGGTGATGTCATAATCTTTTAGTTCCTCGCGGATCGCTTCTGTAAAGGAAAGCACGAATGCCTTAGTGCCATGATAAACAGATTGCCATGGACCCGGAGCTTTGCTGGCTATAGAGGCCAGGTTTAATATTTTACCTGAGTTTCTGGCTATCATATCATTTAAAAAGCTCTTGGTTAAGATCACCAATGAAGAAATGTTGAGATCAATTATTGCCAGTTCCCGATCAATATCTGTATCCTTAAATTCACCATATACTCCCTGACCTGCATCATTTACAAGTACATCGATTGTAATTCCCAAATCTTTAACTTCGTCGTATAATGAAAAAGCTTCATCTCTTTCAAACAGGTCCTTTGCAATTGATATTACTTCTATTCCGTTTTCTTTGAACTCTTCCGCTTTGCTATCCAGTTCCCGCTGGTTGCGTGCAACAATAACCAGGTTATATCCATCCCGTGCAAAGAGTTTTGCCAGTTCATAACCAATTCCGCTGGTTGCGCCGGTTATGAGCGCATATTTCTTAGAATTTTCCATATCAATAATTATTATGGTTTTAAAACAACTTTAACACAATCATCTTCTTTTTCGTCAAAGATCTTGTAGGCGTGACTTACTTCGCTAAGCGGCAAGCTGTGCGTAATGATATCATCAAGAACAACCTTTTCCGTTTTAACCAGTTCAATCAGGTGATCGATATAATTCAATACAGGGGCTTGTCCCTGTTTTATCGTTATTCCCTTATCAAAGATCCGGAACAGCGGGAAATTATCGTATGGGCTGCCATATACACCCAATATAGATACCGTTCCGCTTCTTCTAACTGCTTCAAAGCACATTTCAAGAACCTTTATACTTCCCTTTTCAAAATTTATGGTTGCTTAACCTTATCCATAAAATTACGCTCGGGCTCAAATCCGACAGCATCCACGCATACATCTGCACCTCTTCCTCCAGTCATTTCCCGGATTGCCTCCACGACATCTACCTTATGAGGATTCAACGTATCCACATTATTTACGGCACGTGCTTTTTCTAAGCGGTAATCGAGCGGATCAATCGCGATCACCCGGCTTGCTCCATTGATCCATGCCGCCTTTTGAGCCATCAGGCCAACTGGACCTGATCCAAAAATGGCAACCACTTCACCTCCTTTAAGCTGTGCCCAATCTATGCCCGACCATCCTGTTGGAAATATATCGGTTAAAAAAAGGGCCTGTTCATCGGTTAGGTTATCCGGAATAATCCTCGGGCTAATGTCAGCATAGGGTACTCTAACGTACTCAGCTTGTCCACCGGAATAACCTCCATATAAATCTGTATATCCAAATAATGCGGCCCCTTTTTGATCCATCATATCCCCATTGGGACCGTAGTGCTTGTAATTAGAGTTTTCACAGCTTGGAGATGCACCGTGATTACAGAAAAAACACTGCCCGCATGCTATTGGAAACGGAACAATAACACGGTCTCCTCTTTTAAGATTCTTTACCTCAGCGCCAACCTCCTCAACAATCCCCATAAATTCATGTCCCATGATCATGTCAGTGGTTTGCGGAACAGCTCCGCTGAGAATGTGAAGGTCTGATCCGCAGATTGCGGTTGAGGTAACCCGTAAGATAACATCTCCAGGTTGTTCAATACGGGGGTCAGCTACGGTATCATAACTAATATCCCCTGGTTTGTGAAATACTGCTGCTTTCATAATTGTTGTTTTTATAAGTAGATAAAAACTGAACAGGAATGAATAAAAAAGGTTTATCCAAAAGTCAGAATTTAGTCAATTATTAGAGAACTTTATTAAAATGTCTGAATTAATCAATCGATTGATTAATTTTGGGCACTCTAAAGAAATGGAAAAGACAGATAAAAGATCGAGTATCCTGGAAGCCGCAGAAAAACTTTTCTGTGAATTGGGCTATGAGGGTACCTCTACCCGTCAAATTGCAAAAGAAGCGGGTGCAAATATGGCAATGATCAATTACTACTTTGGCTCTAAGGAAGGTGTATTCATGGAAGTTATGGACGGAAGGATTGAGGGCTTTAAAGAACAATTAACCAGCATTAGCAACGATAATTTATCGGGAATGGAAAAGCTGCTTAAGGTTGTTGAAGACTACACCGGGAGGATTCTTGAAAATCATGCGTTTCATAAAATGATGCACAGAGAGCTGTCGTTGACACAACGGCCAGAAATGTTTGTCAGGATAAAGAATTCTATGGCCGAAAACAGATTGGTTATTGAACAAATCATTAATGATGGTATTAAAGATGGCAGCTTTAGACAAGTTGATGTAAGAATGCTTATTGCAACCTTAATGGGAACCATTAGCTATGTGGCTATATCGCCTTCAAAAATTACATCAGGCACTAATCTGGACATTAACAATACGGAGGACAGGAAAATCATTACAGATCGACTGATCAAACACTTAAAAGATCTGATTACAATTTATTTAACACCCAAAAATGATACAAAAACCAATTAAATTAAGTTTTTTGGCCTTACTGCTTCCGGGAATGCTGTATGCCCAAAATGTTAGAAAAATAAGTTTACAGGAGGCTTTAGATTTGGGCATCGCAAATAGCAAGAACCTCAAACTTTCACAAAATAAGATCGACGAAGCTGTTCAGCAGCTGGCCATTGTTAAAGACAATGCGCTGCCAACTGCCAGCGCCTCTTTTTTATATAACCATGCCCAGATCCCAACCAATAAATTAACCATTGGCGGCGCTGATCCAATTAACCTGCCTAAGCGTGCAAATGCCTTTGTAGGTACTGCTGCTGTTGAAGAGCTGGTATATGGTGGCGGCAAACTCAAGTATGCAGAAGAATCAACCCGTTTATTAACGGAGGTTGCCCGCCTTGACGCAGACAAAAGCAAAGAGGAAATAAGTTACGCTGTAATCAGCACTTACTATAATCTTTTTAAAGTTCTGCAAAGCAAGAAGGTTGTTGCGCAAAATCTGGAATCAATTGCCGGACAATTAAAACAATCTCAACGTTTCTTTGACCAGGGAGTGGTTACCAAAAATGATGTATTGAGATTTCAGTTACAGCAGGCCAATATATCCTTAACAGAAATGGAAATTGAAAGCAACCGGAAGATCATCAATTATAACCTGGACATTTTACTGGGGCTTGATGAAAATACCGAGATTGAAATTACGGACCCTTCGAATGATTTAAAACCAGCTGCCCCGCTAAACAGCTATATTGAAATGGCCTTTGGCAACCGCCAGGAACTGAGACAGCTTGATCTTCAAAATAAGGTGGCCGATGTAAATATTAAATCTATACAGGCTAACACCCGGCCAACCGTTGGTGTAGGTGCCAACCTGTATTATATTAATCCCAGCGGTAAATTTATACCCCCGGCCGAACAATACATTGTTCCGATGACCCTGGGCGCCAACATATCCTGGAACATTGGTACTTTATGGACCAATAAAAATAAGGTAACCGATGCCCGCATTCAGCAAAAAAATGTGGTGATCCAGAAAGATATCTTCTCTGATCAGGTTAAAACAGAGATCAACAAAAACTACCAGGATTACCAGCTGGCAACCAGCAAGATCAGGATACTGGAAACATCTATTGCCCAGGCCACTGAAAACGACAACCTTTTAGCTTCAAAATATAAAAACAATGTGGCTTCTGCAATTGATAGGATTGATGCAGAAACGTTATTGTACCAGGCCAAAATTAACTTAGAGCTTGCAAAAGCCGATGCCGGACTGGCTTATTATACCTTATTAAAATCAACTGGAAAAATATCCCAATAAAACACCATAACAACTACAGTAATGACAACCGAAAAGAAAAACAAAAATAAAGTTATACCGATCATACTAGGGGTATTGATCGTACTAGGAGCCATATTTGGTACTAAAGAATACATCTATTATACTAAACATGTTGATACAGATGATGCACAGATTGATGGCGACATTAGCCCGGTTGTTGCCCGTGTTGGCGGTTATGTTCAAGAGATTGGATTTGAGGAGAACACAAAAGTTAACGAAGGGGATATCCTGGTGAAACTGGATGACAGCGATTACAAGGTGAAACTGGAACAAGCAATGGCCGGACAAAAAGGTGCCAGTGCCGGCGTTGGTGTTTCTGAATCGCAGATTGCAGCTACATCAGCCAATACCAGTACAGCCAAAGCAAATATTGAAGCGGCAAGGGTGCAATTAAACCTTGCCCAGAAAGATTACGAACGCTATGCAAACCTGGTAAAGGACGGCTCCATTACCCAGCAGCAATTTGATCAGGCTAAAGCACAAAAAGAATCTGCCCAGGCCGCTTTTACTGCTGCCAACGATCAATATGTAGCTGCAGTTAAACAGGTAGGCACCTCACAGTCTCAGCTGGCTGTAAGCAACAATGGCGTATCACAGCGCCAGTCTGACGTAGATTTCGCTAAACTTCAGCTTTCTTATACAAATATCAAAGCCCCTGCAGCAGGCATCGTTTCCAAAAAGAATGTCCAAAAGGGTCAGCTGGTACAGGCTGGTCAGTCTCTTTTCTCTGTTGTAAATGAAAACAGCATTTATGTAACTGCGAACTTTAAAGAAACCCAGCTGGAAGAGATCAATCCCGGTTTAAAGGTGAAGATTGAAGTAGATGCGTATCCTGATGCGGACATTGAGGGAGCCGTTTACAATTTTGCACCTATAACCGGCGCAAAAGGATCATTGCTGCCACCTGATAACGCAACCGGTAACTTTGTTAAGGTTATTCAGCGGGTTCCCGTTAAAATAAAAATTACTAAAGCACCTATAGATATCCTGGCAAAATTACGCCCCGGAATGAGTGTTAAAGTTTCTGTTTCTATAAAAGACTAAAAAAATGGCCGAGAAAGGTTTAAAAAAGTGGGTAATCACGTTTACAGTGATCACAGCTTCTTTACTGGAGTTGATTGATACCACGATTGTAAACGTTGCCATACCCCAGATACAAGGTAACTTAGGTGCAACCCTGGAGGATGTGGCCTGGCTATCTACCGGTTATGCGGTTGCCAATGTGATCATCCTGCCCATGTCTGGCTGGCTGGGGAGTCGTTTTGGACGAAAAAACTATTTTCTCTTCTCTATCGTTCTGTTTACCATTGCCTCTTTTTTATGTGGTAATGCAACCAATTTGGAAGAACTGATCGCATTCAGGATTCTGCAGGGATTGGCCGGTGGCGGATTGATCTCAACGGCACAGGCCATCTTAATAGAAACCTGGCCACGTGAAGATGTAGGTATTGCCACCGCTTTGTTTGGCCTGGGTGCTGTAGTTGGCCCCACGGTTGGACCAACAATTGGCGGTTATCTGCTGGAGATCAGTTCATGGCCTTTGATATTCTATGTGAATATTCCCGTCGGGATCCTCGCGGCCTACTGTACGTATATGTTTGTTAAGGAGACGCCAAAAGATGGAAAAGGGATGCCGGTAGACTGGTGGGGTATTGCTTTACTGGCGATCGCTGTTGGAAGTTTGCAGACCTTACTGGAAAAAGGAGAAAGCGAAGACTGGTTTGCTACACCTTACATCACTGCTTTGGCAGTAGCATCTGTTCTGGGTTTGCTGTTATTTATCTGGAGAGAAATGAGTACAGACCATCCCATCGTAAACTTTAAGATCATGAGACACCGGAGTTTTTCTGTCGGTATGTTCACTTCGTTTATTTTAGGATTTGGTTTGTATGGTTCTGTATTCGTATTCCCTATATTTTGTCAGAACCTGCTTGGATTTTCAGCGCTTCAAACGGGGGAACTCTTGTTTCCGGGAGGATTATGTACCATTGTGATGATGCCATTTATAGGGATTATGCTGAAGAAAAATATTCCTGCCCAGTTTATGGCAACCATAGGCATGTTCTTATTCTTTGTGTTTTGTACCATGTTGAGCAACTCAACACTACAATCCGGAAGAGATGATTTCTTCATGCCATTGATGATTAGAGGAGTTGGTATGGCTTTATTGTTTGTTCCGCTAACCACACTGGCCATTCAAGACTTAAAAGGTGCTGAGATTGGCCAGGGTTCTGGCTTAAACAATATGATGCGTCAGCTGGGCGGATCATTTGGTATTGCGGCCTTAACCACGCTGATCCATGTTCGTCAGGGTTTTCACCGCAGCAGCCTGCTGGTAAACATCAACGAGTACAATCCGGCATTTACGGAACGCTTTAATGCATTTATCAAGAATTTCATGTCTAAAGGCTACTCCTACCTGGATGCAAAGATATTGGCGACCAAAGCCATTGAAGGAACGGTGACCAAACAATCGTTATTGTTAACCTACAGTGATGCTTACTGGGTAGCAGGACTGATCCTGTTGTGCTCCATCCCATTACTATATCTTCAAAAATTTAAGAAGAATGTTCAGGTCCCGGCGGACCTGCATTAAACAAAAAAGCCGGTTAGAATTCTAACCGGCTTTTTCGTCCCAAAAAATTAACAATTAATTGCCTGATTTATTGCGTTTCCGCACTCAAATCCGCACATAAGTTTAAAAGGATTTGTTTAACCTCTATGGAACTAAGATAGAATTTTTTTGTAAAAAAATCAAAAAAATTAATAAAAGACGGGTGTCTTTTTTTTAAATCCTTTTTGGTAGCTTAAGCGCGAAAAAATACCCTTTAAATATGATGCAGAAACTACGCGCAAAAGGACAGAGAGAATCCATATTTAATAACGAGGTGGTCTCAAGATTTGAGCTGTATAACAGTCTTTTTCTTACCCTCCCTTTTTATAAAATAAAGGACACTGGTACACTATTGCCATTATTTATTAAGTACTGTGAGGATGGTGTACACAATCAGGATACACCCAACCACATCATTAATGCCTTTTTTAAGAAATACACCCAAAACAATTCGAATAAGGACATCATCGATCTTCTTTTTAGATTTATTCAATATATTGAGCGCCAGGTGGTTTTGTTTGATGCTGTTGAGGATGCTTCTTTCAATAAATTAAACGCTGCTGATGAACACAATGCGTTGTTGTCTTATCTTAAAAAAGGGGTCGATAATCCGGAGTTGAATACAAAGATCGAAAAACTGATCGAAGACTTTTCACTGCGTTTGGTACTTACCGCCCACCCTACCCAGTTTTATCCCGGCAGTGTTTTGTCGATCATTACAGACCTGACCGCAGCGATCCGGATCAATGATATTTCTACCATCCATTTGCTGCTTCAGCAATTGGGGAAAACGCCATTTTTTAACAAGAAATCGCCAACGCCTGTTGATGAAGCGCTAAGTTTAGCCTGGTATCTTGAAAATGTATTTTACTTTGCTGCTGCAAACATCCAGTCTGAGGTTGACAGAAGCTTAAATGACTACAACCTGGAATCCAGAAAGATCATTGAACTTGGCTTTTGGCCGGGTGGTGACCGTGACGGGAATCCAAATGTACATGCGGAATCTACCATCCAGGTTTCCAAGATGCTGCGTCAGATCCTGTTCAGGTGTTATTACAGAGATTTTAGGAACCTTAAACGCCGGATTACATTTAGAGGGGTTGAAGATCCAATTGCGATTGTACAGGATGTGCTTTACAAAAATGCTTTTGACCCGAACATTGAAATGGAAAATATCTGCGAGGCACTGGTTGAGCAGCTCAACACCATAAAAAAGACGCTGATTGACAATCACGACGGTTTGTTTTCTGACCTTGCGTCTGACCTGATCCGGAAGATAAACCTTTATGGCTGTCATTTTGCTTCGCTGGACATCAGACAAGACAGCCGTGTATTAAGAGATGTTCATGCGTACTGCAGACAGAGTAAACCGATCATTTCTTTATTTCCTGAGAATTATGAAGACTTGTCTGAGGAAGAAAAGATCAATACCCTATCTTTCAAAAGTGCCAAAGTAATTTACAGTGATCCTGCTGACCCGCTAACGGAAGATACGCTGCAAACCATTGCCGAGATTAAACAGATGCAGCAAAGCAATGGTGAACTGGCCTGTCACCGTTTCATTATCAGCAATTGCCAGCAGGCTAGTGATATTCTTCAGCTGATTGAACTTTTCTTATGGAACGGCTGGGAGGAAGATAACCTTTCTATCGATTTTGTTCCGTTGTTTGAAACGGTACATGATCTTGCCGGCGCTTCTAAGATCATGGATACGCTTTACAATCATCCTTTTTATAAAAAGCACCTGGAAAGCCGTGGCAATAAACAAGACATCATGCTTGGTTTCTCAGACAGCACTAAAGATGGCGGCTATTTAATGGCGAACTGGTCTATCTTTAATGCGAAGGTTGCGTTAACTGAAACCTCTGATGCGCACAACATTCAGCTCGCCTTTTTTGATGGACGTGGTGGCCCGCCTTCAAGGGGCGGTGGTAAGACACATCGTTTTTACGCTTCTATGGGTAAGGAAATTGCCAATAAGAATATCCAGCTAACCATTCAGGGACAAACGATAAGTTCTCAGTATGGATCGATTGACAGTGCTGAATTTAATATTGAGCAATTGATCAATGCAGGGATCTCTGCCGGTATTAAAGAAAAACACAACATTTTGCTTGATCCGGTCCACAAAAATATTCTGGATTTGATGGCCGAAGAAAGCTACAATTCTTTTGTTGCCCTTAGAAAACATCCGCTGTTTTTAAGTTATTTAGAGAAGTTTTCTCCGCTTACCCTGCTTTCTAAAATTACCATCAGCAGCAGGCCGGTTAAAAGAAATTCCGGAGAAGCTTTAAAATTAGAAGATCTGAGAGCAATTAGCTTTGTAACGGCCTGGAGTCAGCTGAAACAAAATATCCCCGGCTTTTACGGCGTTGGAACGGCCCTGAACACCCAGGACAAGAACGGCAACTGGGATAAGGTGGTTAAAACCTACCAGGAATCCGGGTATTTCAAAACGATCATAGATAACTGCATGATGTCTATGAGCAAAGCTGATTTCGCAGTTACCGCGCATTTCATCAACGATCAGGAATACGGGCAGTTCTGGAAGATCTTATATGATGAATTTGAACTTTCTAAGAAAATGCTGTTAAAGCTGGCAGGCCATGAGACCTTAATGGAGAATTATCCTGTAGAAAAGCGCTCAATTGCCGTTAGAGAGAAGATCGTATTGCCTTTGGTACTGATCCAGCATTATGCATTAGAACAGCTTCAGAACGAAATTACGGATGAAGAGAAACAATCGTACGAAAAACTCGCGATAAGAACGGTCTATGGCATTGTGAACGCCGGCCGGAACTTAGCTTAGTTAAACGGTTGCGATTGACTATCAACAGAAAGAGCCTGATCATTATGATGCAGGCTCTTTCTGTTGATTTATATCCTTAAGGAATAACGAATTCCAAAGTTTATAGGGTTCTGCAGTGACGGAATATTAGTAAATCACTTTTCCTGCGGAGGTCACGATTGATGCAATGCGTACTGCATCAAAAATACGCTCTTCTGTAGCTCCAAGACCCAGGATAGAATTCTCATGTGCATTTACGCACATTTCGCATCCGTTTACGGCCGATACAGCGATGCTCATCAACTCAAAGAACTCTTTTGATGTTACAGGGCTGCTCATGATCTGCATGCGTACACGGGCAGGGATTTGAGTGTATTTCTCTTTTCCTGTAAAATGACGGAACCTGTAAAATACATTGTTAAGTGCAAGCAGTGATGCGCAGCCAACTGCTTCTGCAATTTCTGAAGCGGTTGCTTCCTTAGATAAGGCCAGCTTTTCGAAGAATTCGATCAGCACTTTATTGCTGTTGTTTACGGCAATGCTCAAAGCAACCAGCGCACATTCTTTTTCCGTTAAATGAGACGAGGTAAATGTACTGGTAAAGTTTAGTTTAAGGTCACGTACGTATCTGGAGTTTCCTTTTTCCAGCAAATATAAACTCTCATTTCTATAATCTGCATCAAGGCCAACTGTTGCCAGTAATTCTTGAATTGTTTCTGTAATTTCGCTCATGATATCTTTTTTTGGGGTATAAAAAATCCCTGCAAAAATGCATTTACAGGGATTATATAATTAAAACAGTAAAATTATACCGTTAAAGTTGCTTCACCTTTTTCCCAGTTACAAGGACAAAGTTCATCTGTTTGTAAAGCATCAAGTACTCTTAAAACTTCTTTAACGTTACGGCCTACACTTAGATCGTTAACACTTGCCCAGCGAACGATTCCCTGAGGATCGATGATGAAAGTAGCACGGTAAGCGATTTTTTCGTTTGGCTCTAAAATGTCAAGTTCTTCTGCTAAGGATTTAGACGTATCTGCAAGCATTGGAAATTTTAAACCACGTAAATCATCGTGATTGTGTCTCCACGCCAGGTGAACGTTTTCTGAATCTGTAGAAGCACCGATTAAAGTAGTATCACGGTCACGGAACTCGCTATAATTGCTGTTGAATTCTGCAATCTCAGTTGGGCATACAAAAGTAAAATCTTTTGGCCACCAGAACATGCAGGTCCATTGGTTGTTATCGTTAATTAAAGAATCTGAAGTTAAAGTTTCGAATTCTTTACCTTTTTCAATGCTTACAACAGCTGTTTTCGTAAATGATGGAAATTGTTGACCTATGTTTATCATATAATTATTTTTTCGTTGCGCAAAGATAAAGCTATAGTGCTTTAAAAGCAACCAAATTCAGGATATACAGCATACTTAATATTGATAGACCTATAGATAAAAACTATACATCTTTTGATATAATTAGTTTTTATCTATTATTTTTTCAGTGTGGTTTCAAACAGTTTATAGATCCGCTTATACTCATCGGTCCAGCTGGATGGCTCAACAAAACCATGGTCTTCAACCGGATAAACAGCAAGCTCCCAATTGTTCTTTCCGAGTTCAATAAAGCGTTGTGACAAGCGGACAATATCCTGAAAATGGACATTCACATCTATCATTCCATGGCACATGAGTAAATTGCCTTTCAAGCCGTCCGCAAAATAAATTGGGGAGCTGCGCTTATAGGCGATCTCATCATTATAGGGTTCATTTAAAATGTTGGCTGTATATCCATGATTGTAGTGTGCCCAATCTGTTACCGACCGGAGTGCTGCACCACTGGCAAATACATCCGGCTCATTAAACAAGGCCATCAGGGTTATAAAGCCACCGTATGACCCGCCATACAGGCCTACATGTTTTGGATCTACATTGTACTTCTCTACCAGCATTTTCACGCCATCAACCTGATCGGTCAGATCTTTCCCTCCCATATGCCTGTAAATACCTGTACGGTGGTTCCTGCCGTAACCTGAGCTGGCCGTGTAATCAATATCTATCACCGTATAACCATTGTCTGCAAGGAGGTTATTGAACATGTATTCTCTTGAATACTGGCTCCACCAATAGTGAACATTCTGCAGGTAACCTGCTCCATGTACAAATACAACTGCCGGACGGTTGGGATGTGGCTTAGCTGCCGGATAAACCCGCGCATAGACATCTGCTCCATACCGGTTCTTAAAAGAAACCAGATCCGGCTGACGCCATTTGTAGGAATTAAATTCTGCACTTGTCGAATTGGTAACCTGTACGGCCTTAGCGCCCGGTTTATTGGCCTGGATATACAGTTCCCAGGGTTTATCCATATAGGAATGATTAATGGCCAGCCATTTTTCATCCGGAGAAAGCGTGATCTCGTTTCCGCCTTTCATGGATGTAATTTGCTGAAGTGTTCCTCCGTTTACAGGAAGGGAATAAAAATGGGTTATACCCGGATGTTCCTTATTGGCGGTAATATAAAACGTCTTTTTATCTTTTGACAGCTGCAGCCGCTGTACTTCCCAGTTTCCGGATGTTAATTGCTTTTTAATACCAGTGGCTAAGTTCAGGGTATACAGGTGGGAATATCCGGTGGCCTCGCTTTGAAAATAGATCTGGTTATTATCTAACCAGCCAAAGCTCCTTCCGCCTATACCCGGACCACCGATCCAGGCTTCATCCCGTTGGCGGTCTGCCAGGGTCAAATTTCCAGTTGCAGCATCCAGCTTTAGTATCCACAGATCTTTATTGTCTGCTGCATCAACAAAGACAACAGCAGATGTACCTGTCTGGTTCCAATAGGGGCCGGATACATTTACGGATCTGTCTTCATTCTTTTTCTTACGTTCTTCCAGTTGTTTTGGGTAGTCTTTTACATAGTCTGGCAGATCTTTAATTCCAGGAATTTGTTCTGTATGGATTTTATATACTGAATCTTTTAAATTGTCATACACATAGCTTTCTGACACCGACATGGGTTCTCCTACTTTTGCGCGTCCCGGGATATCTTCTGTATAGCCTGAAGCCGTTACATAACTGGGAACGATGGTGTTTTGTCCGCCAGCAGCCGATGTGGTCAGTTTATAAGTGATAAACCGTGCATCCGGGCTAACGACTAAAGCACTTAGAAATTTATCATCCAGGTAGATTGCTTTTATGGTCTTTTCTGGCGGGCCGGCATTGAAGCGGTTAAAACGCATTGAGCCACCGCCCTGTCCGCCGCCTTGACCACCACCCTGCCTGGCCCTTTTCTTAAGGACATCGAACATCTGCATCTGATCATTCTTTAACCAGGTATTTTGTTCTGATACTTTCGGTCTTTCTGGTGCAGCACCTGCTCTTTTTCCTTTAACAAAATTGGTAAGCTGCTTTGTTTCATTTGTTTTCAGATCAATTAGAAAAAGGTTATCTCCACGCTGGTATGAAACATTTCCATTGCTTAAAAATTGTGCATTACTTTCCCGTTCAACGGTATTGGTTAGGCGCTGTTCTTTCTTCGTCTTTATGTAATACAGATAAATATCACCGGATCTTTCTGACAGACCTACCGTACCATCATTTGTATAGGTATAGGTAGTTCCCATTGCCTTTTCAAGCGATTTATCATCGGTCTTTTCTGGCTTAACGGCATCGACTGTAATCTTATAAAGCTGGTCCTTTTCACTATTTTCAGGATTCCAGTTAAAAAACAGTGTTTTATTATCAATTCCCCATCTGTAATTGGAAGGGGCTACACCGATCCATTTCTGATCACGCATGATCTTTTCAACCGTAAGGGGCATTATTTGCTGTGCATTTGCGGCACCAGCAAATAATAAAGAGATTAATATATATTTTTTCATTTTGATATAGTTTGTTTGGTAAAGATGATGGATCTATTAAGTTGAATGGTATGTCTAATTGGTTTTAGTTGCTGTTCCCCCTTTTTTACTGCTCACATTGACCGTAAATTTAGTTCCTCCTTTTACCAGCCAGCGAACCGTTACATATCCATTTCCAGGGATATTATTGATCCGGATGCGTGCAGGATCCAGTTTTTGCTCTGTGGTAAAGTTCATATCCCGGTTGGTTACGATCATACCTGCAACAACGGTCCCACCGGTTAACGAAATAAGATCTGGTGTTTCGATGTTATTCTTTACGTCCTGGCTGGAATGCGTAGGGATCATCCGGTCATTGGTTACTATTGCTGTGACTTGTGATAGCCCGCCACCAATATCTTTTACTTCAATCTCGGTAACGTTTAGCTTAGGTGTATTATATGCATGATAAATACTAAATGCCATATTTCGGTGTGCATCGCTTTCCAGCAAAAAGCCGGGATGCAGGCGGGTATAGGTCTTTTTAAATCCACCGATCTCAATATCCCCATACATGGGATGTTTGTAAGGGTGCCAGTCTATAAAGGCATCCTTCATCAGCAGGTCTTTATCGAACGTATACAACTGATTTTGGCTGTCTTCGCCATCTGTTTTATTATACATGGAATAGCCGGTCCACAGCTCGTTTGAAAATGTATAAATTCCACGTCCTCCATAAAACCAATCCAGTTCACCGCCAAAAACAGAATACAGGTCTTTATAAACCACCAGGTATTTGTATCCGGGCAGCATCTCTTCTCCTTTTTTTCCCAGGGCATCGTATACCCTTACGTCCAGTGCATTATAAGTATCTACATCTTCCAGTGCTCCCGGCCCCCTTAAGATCATCCCTCCATTATTATGGTAAGACTGTGCTGCAGCAATGTTAGGATGTTTCATCACAAAATCGACAATAGCCCGGTTCTCCGGCAGAGAAAAAGGATATTTATAGGCTCCGTTTTGAATATAGTTTGGCTGCCAGTTCCAGCCCCAATCCCGGTTGGGATCATAAGCGCCTTCTCCATCTTCATTCACAAAACCATCACCATCATTATCTATACCTTCAGAGCCAAGCAATTCATATTCCCCTTTTTCTTCATTGCTGATCATGATCATTCTCCGTGGATCTGCCGGATCTGCCTTATAACGGCCGTTTACATTTTTACGGCGCATCATCACAATATGACCGTCTCCATCAAGATCATCGAAACCATCTTCATTTGTTGACCCGTCCCTGTCATTGTCTATTGGGATGAGGCCGGTTCGTGGAGAGTGTGCCGTATTTGCAGCATGGATAAAATTATCCCGTGCATCCGGGTTTATTGTTGGTGCGATATAAAATGTTTTTTCGCCCAGTAATGATTGTATGGCTTTGTTACCGGAAGCATACATTTCTGCCAGGTACCATGCGGTATACAATGCAAATTCACTTCCCTGGATCTCATTGGAGTGAATGTTACCATCTATGTACATGGCTGGTTTTTTATCAGCAAGACCAACTTTAGTATCGGTGATGGTCATTACCCAAAGGTCTTTTCCCTGAAAGGATTTACCCATTGACTCTATTTTAACCAGGTCTGGATGTGCTGCTGCAATTTTTTTACAGATGTCTGTAATGGCAGCATAGTCATTATAACGGTTCCAGCTTACCTGGACTTTAGGGTTTGGCGGCGTACCTACTGCTGCCAGAATATTTTCCGGCTTTTGTGCTTTTAAGACTCCGGCACATAAAATCGCCGCAGCCAGAAGAATGGTATTTTTGATTCTCATTGTCATGTTCTGATTAAAGTGTTACCGAAATAGATTTACTGCCTGTTGTTGGACTTCCTGCTTCAAGGGTGACCTTGCCGCTTCCTTTGATTAGCCAGGTAAACTCTTTAAAATCCTTACCCTGAATACTCTCTATGGTCTGCGTTTTACGTCCGCTTACTACCGTCTGACTGGCATTGGTATTTACTTTTAAAGTTATTTTCTTTAAGAAATAACTGCGGTCGCCAACATTGGTATAGGTTGACAAGTCTCCTCCATTTAATATTTTTACGGTAACCCTGGTCAGCCCATCTGAGACTTTTTCTGTTTGAAGATTAATAAAGTCAAGCTTAGGGGCCATATCTGCAAGTGCAACCAGGAAATCGGTATGTTTTGCAACAATAGCATCCACCATTTTATAAGGAGGGTTTATTAAAACAAATGGATCTATACCCCCAACTTCTACCGTTTGACCGGGAAAGTCGGGATGAGCAACTGCTTTCCATGGCGTAAACGTATTGGTGATGCCCTGTCCTTCTGCCCATCTCAAATAATTAGGGATTGGATCTTCATTGGTAAACTTTTTTTGTTTACGTGCAGAATCCGGCATTGTTTTAGGCACCCACCATCCTGGCGTACTGAAACTCAAACGGCCGTAATGAAAATAGGCCCATTGAGAAAAATCACCATTTTCTGCTTGTGTCTTTGGAGCATCTTTGGTTTTTGTTATTTTATTATAGCGTTCAGACACCAATGCGTTTGTTTTTGCATCAGCATCATACCAGCTTGTTATGATCCGCTTGGCTATTCCTGACGGATTGAACTGTACCGGGGCAGAAAGATTATTTACCGGACCAAAAGTAACCACGGCATAGACGTTAAACGCGTCAAAAAGAAAATCAAACAGCGCCCTGTTCTCTTTCTCAGAAACAGCATATTCTCCTGCTCCGGGAATAAAGGCCTTAAAATTATAACTTGAGTTTTTGTTGAAATGTACCCCTCCTGCGCCATCTTCATTGAATGTGCCGTCTTTATCGTTATCTATACCTTCTGGCAACAGACGGTACGTACCACTTTCTGCTTTTGCTGCATCAGCTGTTAATAACGACCTTGGGTCATCCGGATTAAGTTTGTATTTACCTGTTGGGTCCAAAATCCGCATCCAGGTGATCTTTCCATTGCCATCCAGATCATCTGCATCGTCTTCATCAAGGCTGCCATCGCGGTCATCATCTGTTTTTATGGCGTTACCGCTGCGTTCATTTTTAACCTTAGCAAAGTATTGTTCTGTGGCATCGGGACTCATGTTTGGAAAAACATAATACGTTTGTTGGGTAAGCAATGTTTTTATACTGTCTGTTGCTATACCCGACATCAATTTCTCAGCAAAGCCAATTGCCATTTCCACGCCTAAGAGGTGCTTGCCTTCCACACCACCAACCACAGCAATGGCAGGCTTTGTCTCTGTTTTACCGGAGCCGATGGTAAGCATCCAAATTTCTTTTCCGCCTGCCGTTTGTGTTAAAGATTTGGATTTAACCCATTGCGGGTATTTTTCTGAGAGGGCCTTAACTCTTTGGGCCAGAATTGCATTTGTGCTATAATCCTGCTGGCCCTGTGCAAAAGACCTGCATACAAAGAGCAGAAAAAAGAGGTTAAAAAAGTAGAATTTCTTCATTATGTTTAGGTTATGGTGCAATTTATAGAAAAAAGCACGTACCTAAACCACAGGAACTGTAGGTGTTATAAATGTTACAGAGCCTATCTGAGCACTCTTCCCCGGTTGTCTATGTTCACATTAAACGGTTTCAAATATTCATTAACCAATACAGAAAACTCCCTTCTGCTGATGCTTCTTTTCTCGTCGAAAGCAGTTTTGAAGTGATACACAGTACCCCACTTTTTAATCACTTCGTTCCTGGTGTTTTCCAGTGATTTATTTCCAACAAAACAAATGAGGCCCAGTGTAGCACCAATTGTCATATCTGACTGCTTATAGTCATCAAACCAAATCTGGGCTTTATAGTAATATTCTTTTACTGTTGGTGCAATCTCCGCTGCCGAAACGAGTTTATCGGGTCCAAATATCGCTGTAGCCTGTCCGTTATTTTCTGTGCTCTTAATGCTCTTAACGCTCTCACCGCGATCAGCACTTGAAAGGTCTGCCTTTAAAAACCCGGATAGTCCAATGAACTGGATGGATTTCCAGTTACTATCCAGGCTACTAACATCTGTAAATGGCATTACCGAAAGCTTATAATTGATGAGTTCTCCCTGAATGGTCTTTAAATTGGATTTCGATGTTTTAGCCTTAAAGAATACAGCATAGGCTGCCGTTGCGCCTGCTGCCTGACCGGCTGTAATGCTTTGGCTTTCGGTATTTAATACAATCAGGTTTTCCTGATCGGGCAGAAACAGCTGATATAAGGAAAGAATAGTTGTACCTGTTCCATTTGACCCTGTTCCCGCAGCGATGCTGGTTCTGTAGGTATTGGTTTCATAATTTAGTGTTTCCCATTGTTGCTGTACCTTTTGAAGCTGTAACGCCGCATCTACTGATCCGGATCTGTCGGCATGGATCAATACTTGTGCTTTAATGCTCTTTCCATTGCTTAACTGAACACTCCAGCCACTTCCTGATCTTTTTAGTTTTGTAAAGGGCGTATTCTTAATTACGGTTAAGTTTTTAAGGCTGTCTGTCCAGATTTTCAATACGTCATTGATGTTGGATGAAGGGGATGCTTGCTTTCTTTTTAAAAGGTCGGCAGCCAAACCTGACACCTGTCCGTTTGAGAAAGGAGGGCTCTCAAAACCTGCTTCTTTCATTAGTATGACCGTTTTAACGCCTGAAACTGAAGACTGGATTGCTGCCCCAACGGCGCTGTTACCATTTCCAATGACCAAAACCCCGGTTTTTATAGTTTGGGCACTCCCCACTTGTGCCAATAGTATTCCTGCTGCAACGAGTAAAAATCCCCTTTTCATTTTGTACATTTATTTATAGATGCAATATCCACAATTGGATTTCAATTAAATACGAAATCTGTTAAGAATAAATTTGTTTAACTTATTTTAACATATAAAAGCAAGTAATAATCAGTTTATAATGTATAAAAAGATGCGGTTTTAAAGTGAAACTTAACCGACGCGTACCGATGTCATGGTTAATGAACCTCCAATTGCCTTATCGTTAAACAAAGACACGTGTTCATGCGCTCCTTTTAAGCCCAGTGTATACATCAATGGCAGATAGTGTTCTGGTGTTGGAATGGCCAGTAAGGCTTCTTTTCCAAGTGTTTGATAGGACATTAGCGGTTTATGATCGTTATTTAAGATCAGGCTCTTGAAGGTATCGTTTATTTGTAACGCCCAGTCATAGCCACCGCCGTGGATCATTTCCCAATTCATGATGCGAAGATTGTGTACCATATTTCCGCTGCCAAGGATCAGCACTCCTTTTCTGCGCAGCTGATAGATCTCTTTGGCTAACTCATAATGATATTCGGCATCTTTGGTATAATCAATGCTCAATTGCAGTACTGGAATATTTGCCTGCGGATACATATGACGTACTACGGTCCAGGCTCCATGATCCAGGCCCCAATCGTGATCTAAACCCAGGGTGGTTGTATGGATCAGGCTGGCTGTTTCTGCGGCAAGATCCGGACTTCCGGGTGCCGGATATACGACATCGAAAAGTTCTTTAGGAAAACCTCCAAAATCATGAATGGTCTGGGGGAAATCCATAGACGTGATGTGCGTGCCCCTGGTAAACCAGTGGGCAGAGACGACAAGCACCGCTGTTGGTGTTGGAATATCCTGAGCCATTTTAGCCCAGGTTGCACTAAACTCATTGTCTTCAATTCCATTCATAGGAGAGCCATGGCCAATAAACAATACAGGCATGAGGTTTTCCTGAACCGGAAGATTTCCCGTAAATGTTTTAAATTGAGACAGGTTTGACATATGGGTTGGAATTATGGATTTGGTAATAAAGGCGGCAATTAATTAAAATGATAAAGATCCGGAAACTGAATCCCGGACCTTCGAAATTTTATTTATTTTGCTTGTGCAAATTCCAGGTTCAAGGTGATCTTTACATCTTTAGCTACGCCCATTCCTGTTGGATCGTATTTAATGTTGTAATCTAACCTGTTGATGGTTGTTGTTGCTGCAAATCCGGCTTTTGAATTTCCTTGCTGATCTTTAGCTGTTCCACCAAATACTACGCTGAACTTAACGTCTTTAGTTACGTCACGAATGGTTAATTTTCCATTTAGTTCATAAGTATCGCCTTTTAATTTTTTGAAAGAAGTACTTTCAAATTTCATGGTTGGGTAAGCTTCAGCATTGAAAAAATCATCTGTTTTTAAATGCTTGTCGCGTGGCTCAACACTGGTACTGATGCTGTTTACATCCACCGTGAAGCTAATTGCTGCATCTGTTAAATCAGGTTTTGCTGCTGTAACCGTTCCATCAAATTTTTTGAATGAACCATCTACAAAAGAAATTCCCATATGTTTTACGGAGAAGTTCACAAAAGAGTGCATTGGATCTACAGTCCATTTAGTTTGAGCGAATGACGCTGCACTGATTGAAACGGCAACCAGGAATAAAAATAATCTTTTCATATTTTTTGAGTTTTGATTTACAAATATAGAACGAATAAAAAGCGTGTTCATTGATGTATGATAAGAAATGAATGGCTGTATTATTTCAAAACATTAAAAAAATTAAACTCTACACGCGCCAGGTACATATTTCTGGTATACCGGTGTGCCATATTTCCTGCAACCTCAAACCGGTATCCAAGATCAATCCGGGTCCTGCTATTCAACACCACTTGTACTGCCGGGGCAAGATCTACATACGATCTTCCATTGACCGGGTTTGTTTTTCCAAGCACCTCAAAATAAAGATTAAGGTTTGGCTGTCCATAGTCCTTATATACAAACGGTAAAAGCAAATACCCGGATGATACACTGTAGCCAAGCATTTGATCGGGCTGAGGCATTTCTGCGATTTGCTTTTCGCGATCTTCAAATGCTTTTGCATAACTCAGGGTTCCTGACAAGGCAAGCTTATGCAGCAATTGGGTAACGATTAAGCCGGTTTGAAAGCCACTGTTGTCTCCCTCCAGGTTGATATCTTCCGTGTATGTTGGCCGGCTGCTGCTGCTGACCCTTGCAAAAAGGGCTGCCCGAAAATGGCTTTTTAAATTATCTATTGAAAGCACGCGGTATTTGGCATACAGGCTTCCTCCCTCCAGTTTGTAACGGCCATCCATGTCTGAGAAAAAGCCCTGTGCATGCCCCATCAGGTTTTTATTAAAACCAAACATCACCTCTGGTATGGTCCTGCTGTTATATCCCGAACTGAACATGCCTTCGTTCGTTAGTCTGACCCCGATGGATTTAGCGGGCATATTGCTTGCAGGCTCTGTAAAGATATACAGCTCCTGCGATTTAGCTGCACTGGTTCCTATAACCAATGCAGCTAAAAAATATAAAAACTTCATTAGCCGCTAAATGGTTAAATGGTAGATCCTGGTCTTTTTACCATTTACTGTTCCAAATCCTGTTGCATAGCTATCTTCCTTAAACTGATTTGATTTTTGCTTAAAGGCTGATCCTGAAATGAAGTTCTTATCGACCACATTTACTTTTACCTCTCCGTTTAGGGTCTTGCTCTTCGCATTCAGCACTTTGTAAACGGCATTTCCAACCATTGCCTGTCCGTTGTTATCTACTTTAAGGTTGTCAAAATTAAATACAGCGCTGAGGTTTCCAATAGAAAAGCCTGCATCCTGAACCTTTTTCCGGATCAAATCCATATTTACCGTTTTACCCTTTTTGAAGCTGATTGCAAAAAGGTTCTTATTGAGGTCTGGTTTAATAGATTCAATAAAGTCTAATGTTCTCAATGATTTTTCGGTTGCCTGTGAGCACATGGAACATGTTAAGCCGGTTACCTGTAATTCTGCTGAAGATATTTGCTGAGCGGAGGCTGCTTTTGTAATTAAAAGTATGATAAATATACTTAGATATTTGAAGATGGTTTTCATCTGTAAAATTTTAAATCGTGAATAAAATAATGCCATTACAAGACTATATCCCGTAATTGTTCGCTAAAATTATTACTGATCTTAATTTCTGAAAACGCAATTGTAAACGTGAAGGGAAATAATTGATGAAAGGGGGGGCGCTTTATTTTCTGCTTTACTGAATAGATTTGGCAGCAGATCTTTAAATAATTCAAAGACAAAGGGGGCTATAAATAATTCAATACTAAAGTTAAACGGAAGCCTGATCTTAGATCCAGGTTCATGACTGTCTTTAACCTTTGCATCAATTTCAGTAGTTTTACAGCAATCGTGGGTTCCTTTGACTGTTTTCTCTGATTTACAGGCGGCACACTTAGCGGTTTCTGTAAAGCGGACCGAAGAAAGTTTCCCGCTGCAATAGTGCATATTCATAGCAATCCCGATCACGCTGATCAGGTAAAAAGCACACAGGCTTAATGCTATCTTTTGCTGTAGTTTCATCTGGTTTAACTATTCTTTATGCTAAAGTACCTGGTAAAAAGTACGTTACCCAGATACAAAGATATGAAACAATCAACAGAAAATACCATAGGCACCTTTGAGTGGCAAATAATTGATCTTTTTTACGTTCTATTCAGGTAGATTTAACTTAACTTAGTCCTAAATAGTACGAATTTATGAAGACCCTGTTTACCTTGATCCTCTGCATTTTCTTTACTTCGGTATTTGCTGCAAAACCAAAGCATCAGTACGTTAGGATAAAAACAGATATGGGTGAGTGTATCGTTAAGCTATATAATGAAACACCCCTGCATCGTGATAACTTTTTAAAACTTGCGAAAGCCCATGTTTATGACGGAACGCTTTTTCACCGGGTGATCAAAGATTTTATGATCCAGGGCGGAGATCCTGACTCCAGAAAACCTGACCCTAAACTGAAAGCGGGTAAAGATTCGGTCAACTATACGGTACCTGCAGAATTCCGCGACAGCCTTTTCCATAAAAAGGGGGTTCTGGCAGCGGCAAGGGACAACAACCCGGAAAAGGCCTCCAGTGGAAGTCAGTTTTATCTGGTCCAGGGAAAGACCTTCACTGATGAGCAGCTGGATGATGTGGAAATTAAAAGACTTAAGTTTAAGATTCCAAAATCACAGCGGGAAGTATATAAATCCATTGGTGGTACGCCGCACCTGGACCGGAATTATACGGTTTATGGGGAAGTTGTTAAAGGATTAGAAATGGTTGATAAAATTGCTTCGGTTGTTACAGCCCAGGATAAACCAGTTACCGATGTGGTGATGACCGTTACGATCCTTAAAAAGCGCGAGTCAAAAAAACTGGAAAAAGAACTGAATACACAAACTAAATTATAAATGAAAATCATTTCTTATAACGTTAACGGAATCCGTTCCGCTTCGACGAAGAATTTTTTTGGATGGCTGCAAGCAACTGATGCCGATATGATCTGTCTGCAGGAGGTTAAAGCATTGCCTTCTCAAATCCCAGAAATTATTGTACTTATTGAGCAGCTTGGATACCATCATTACTGGTTTCCGGCAGAGAAAAAAGGATATAGCGGGGTGGCTATTTTAACACGGATAAAACCAAACCATGTTGAGTATGGCTGTGGTGAGGAATGGATAGATAAGGAAGGCCGTATTTTAAGAGCAGATTTTGACACGTTTTCTTTGATGAGCCTCTATATGCCATCCGGATCAAGCGGGGACGAGAGACAGCTTAAAAAGTATGATTTTATGCGTTTCTTTGACACGTATATTGCTGATCTAAAAATCGATTATCCCAATCTGATCATTTCTGGTGATTATAACATTTGTCACACCGCGATAGACATTCACAATCCTAAATCCAATGCAAATTCATCGGGCTTCCTTCCTGAAGAACGGGAATGGATGGAATTGTTCTTAACCAATGGATTTATCGACACGTTCAGGCATTTCAATAAAGACCCGCATCATTATACCTGGTGGAGTTTCAGGGCAAATTCAAGGGCAAAGAACCTGGGCTGGCGTATTGATTACCACCTGGCTACACAGCCTTTACTGGAGCGGCTTAAAAAAGTAACCATTTTACCTGATGCAATCCACTCGGATCATTGCCCGGTATTGCTGGAATTAACGCCTTAGGTATGCCTGCGCTTTTGATCACTGATATTGGTACACTGGTTGGTTTACACCCTAAAACAACTTCAGTTATCAGCGGCAAAAACATGGCTGACCTGCCTGTGCTTACCAATGCATGGATATTATGCCGGAATGGACTAATTGCTGATTTCGGAACGGCAGATTGCCTGCCGTCCGGATCATTTGATGTATGCTCGGCTAAGGGCGGGTACGTATTCCCTTCATGGTGTGATTCGCATACCCATGCTGTTTTCGCTGCCCCCCGTGAAGAAGAGTTTGTGATGAAGATTAAGGGCAAAAGCTATGAAGAGATTACTGCGGCCGGAGGGGGCATCCTGAATTCTGCGGCTAAACTGGAGAACTGCCCGGAACCGGAGTTGTTTGAAAATGCGGAACTGAGGATACACGAGCTAATTAAACAGGGTACCGGTGCTTTGGAAATAAAGAGTGGTTATGGTTTAACCGTTGAAAACGAGCTGAAGATGCTCCGTGTGATCCGCAAACTAAAAGAGGTACTTCCTATTCCTGTTAAAGCATCCTTTTTAGCTGCTCATACGTATCCGCAAGCTTATAGAACGAATCATGCCGGATACATTGACCTGATCATCCACAAAATGCTGCCTGAAATAGCTGATGAAGGACTGGCAGATTATATGGATGTTTTTTGTGAACAGGGATTTTTTTCTGCTGATGAAACGGAATTGCTGCTGGAAGCTGGCGCTAAGTACGGCTTGCCGCCAAAGATCCATGCCAACCAATTCACGCTTTCTGGAGGGGTACAGGCTGGTGTTAAACACCATGCGATTTCTGTTGACCACCTGGAGGTTACGGACGAAGATGTAGTTAAACACCTGGCCGCAAGTACTACGATTGCCACCTTATTACCCGGCTGTTCTTTTTACCTGGGCATTCCGTTTGCAAATGCCAGGGCCTTGATCGATGCAAATGTTGCGGTTGCACTTGCCTCTGATCTTAATCCTGGTTCTGCCCCGTCTGGCAATATGAATTTTGTGGTCTCTCTTGGCTGCATTAAACTTAAAATGCTTCCGGAAGAAGCCATCAACGCAGCTACGATCAATGGTGCCGCAGCGATGCAGCTGTCTGACCAGACCGGCAGTATTTCGATTGGAAAAAGGGCTAATTTTTTCATTACCAAGCCTATGCCGTCATTGGCGTATCTGCCCTATAGCTTTGGTGAGGCACTTGTAAACCTGGTGATCTTAAATGGGGAGGTGTATTGATGGTCAGCCTGGATCTTTATACTTCTGAGTACCTGCTTAGCCTGGTTAAACAACGGGAAGGAGAAACTAAGCTGGGTGAATGCGTACAAACCATATCCAGCCTGGATCATTTAACGGACGCTACCGCAGCTTTTGTACTGGTTGGAATTTCGGAAGATATCGGCGTTCGGGCAAATTACGGCACACCAGGTACATCTACCGCCTGGGAACCCGCTTTAAAAACATTATTAAATGTTCAGAGTAACCGCTTTTTATCCGGAAAAGAGTTGCTGGTTTTGGGTCATATTGGTTGTTCTAATCTTCCTGAACCTACGATTGGTTCACTACAGCAAGAAATAGAAGATCTCGATCATCTTGTTAATGGCGTAATTGCAAAAATTGCTGAAGCGGGAAAAATCCCGATCGTTATAGGCGGCGGACACAATAATGCCTATCCTATTATCCGTGGAATTGCTGAAGCCCGGAAGAACGCGATCCATACATTGAATATAGATGCTCATGCCGATCTAAGAGTGCCTTTGGGAAGGAATAGCGGCAATGCCTTTAGTTACGCCCTTAGAGATGGGCTTTTGAGCAAATACGGCGTTTTTGGTCTGCAGCAGAACTATAACAATGAGCGGATGCTCGAATTAATGGATCAGATGCCTGAGATCAGCGCGGTTTTTTTTGATGACCTGCTTACCGGAAGTGCTTCGATCCTGGATACCTGGACTTCTTTTATTGCTCCTTTTGAATTTCCTGGTTTAGAAATTGATCTGGATAGTGTTGCCGGTGTACTTTCAAGCGGCGGCGGCCCTTCAGGCTTTACGCTTAACGAGATCAGAAAGATCATTCTAAATTCAACCAAGTCATTTTCATACCTGCATCTTTGTGAAGGTGCTGTTAAACTTGTTGACGGCAGGGAGGATGTAAACACGGCTAAGGTGATTGCATACTTAATTACAGATTTCCTGAAAAGTCAAAATAACCAGGGTATTAATCCTGTGTTTCCATTGTAAAATGATAGATCTTATCTGGCGTAATGCATGCATCGAGCCGGATATCGCGTTCATGAACATCTTCAATTTCATCTACAGGTTTAAAGAAGGATATTCCAATTTTACGGGTTTTGAGGTGTTCCAGAAAACGGTCATAGAATCCTTTCCCATAGCCTACTCTATAGCCTCTTTTATCAAATGACAGTAATGGGATAAAGACAAGGTCTACTTCTCCATTGTGGATCAATGATTTTTGAGGTTCCAGAATATTGTAAATATTTTTCCGGAGATCTGCTCTGCCGATATACTCATGATTGGTCATCAGTGCAGTATCGAAATCTGATTTGGGTACAATTATTTTAATTGCCGGATGCATTTGTGTAAGCCAGTCTATGATCAAAAAAGTATTGGGCTCATTTTTTTCTTCAATTGGTAAGAACAGATGGAGGATGCTGACGTTAGAAAAATCAATCTGTTTAACCTGATCTAATATCTTATTGCTGAGTTTCTGTATTTCGGCTTCCGATAGGGAGCTGCGCATTTGAAGGGCTGATTTTCTGATCTCGTTTTTCTTCATGATGGAATTGGATGGACCAAATATAAAAAAAATGGCTTCGGGAACCACTCCGAAGCCACAATCAACCTAAACCTAAAACTAAACTATGAAAATTCTTATTTTACTCTTTCTATATAATCACCTGTACGTGTATCGACCTTGATCTTATCTCCCTGATTGATAAACATGGGAACTTTTATTTCTACACCAGTTTCAACAGTTGCGTATTTCAACGCGTTTGTAGAGGTATCTCCTTTAACGGCTGGTTCTGTGTAGGTAATTTCCAACTCTACATGTGAAGGTGTTTGCGCCATGATCGGCTCTTCACTTTCAAATGCAATGATCACATTCATTCCTTCTGTAAGAAATTTAACAGACTCTCCGAACAATGTTCTTGGAATGTTAAACTGCTCAAATGACACAATATCCATCACAACCATAAAATCTCCATCTTCATACAGATATTGATAATCACTGGTTTCTACACGACAAATCGTTACCTCTTCATCTGTGCGGAACCGATACTCTACCAGTTTCCCGGTTTTGATATTGCGCATTTTGGCTTGATAAAAAGCACGTAAGTTACCTGGTGTACGGTGAAGAAACTCTTCTACCTGTACCAATTCTCCATTGAAACGAAGAATATTGCCACTTTTTACTTCTGATGCTTTTGCCATTTTTTATTGAAATTTTGCGCCTACTTAAGCATCTCCATTTCGTGCCGCAAAGGTATAAACTATTTTTTAATTACACAATAGTGATTTTAAAATTTATTTTTATTCCTGTCTATCTCTCTTTAATACCCGTTTTAGACTGAAGCAAATATAATTCTACTTACTTATAATCGGTAACGTGGATCAAATGATTACAAAAGGAATACTCAATTTCCTGATTTGAGCAGACTATTACGAGCCGGTTGGCCGTAAATTTCTCAATGAGTTCATGATACCAGCCTACTCCCTGCTTGTCCAGATTGGATGTTGGCTCATCCAATAATAAGAGTGGGGTGTCTGTACAACAGGCCAGCGCTAATTTTGTACGCTGTTTCATCCCGGAAGAAAAATATTTTAATGCTTTGTCCTGCGACCTGGTTAGTCCAAGCAAAGCCAATACAGCGGATTTATCTAATCCTGGCTGCAGGCTTTTAAATTTAAAATGAAAGTCGATGGTTTCCTGAAGTGTAAATTCTTCGATCAGATCCAGGTATGGTGCTGCAAAGCTCAATTGCTGGTATATATTTTCCACTGGAATGATTTCTGCGGATCTGTACTCAATTTTACCCTCTGAAGCAGATAAATTACCCAGTATAACGCTTAAAAGGGTTGATTTACCAGAGCCATTAGGACCCAGAATGGCGTACTTTTCTCCAGGACTGAACTTTTGATCTACTTTTCTAAAGATCCATTCCTGGTTAAACCTTCTGCCAACATTATCTAGGGTAATGGTCATTTATCGCATTTTAGCTCCCCGAACCAAAGCCTTTCATAACCCCTCTGTTTGAGTTTCGGATAAAGTCTACAATCTCATCACGGATCTCTGTAGGCTTAAATTCTGCTTCTATCATATCCAGGGCTTTGGTTACATTGTTGTGCTTAACAAATAACACCCGGTAGATCTCCTGAATTTCATTGATCTTTTCTGATGAAAAGCCTCTTCTTCTTAATCCAACGGAATTGATCCCTGCATATGAAAGCGGCTCTCTTGCTGCCTTTACATATGGTGGTACGTCTTTACGAACCAGTGAGCCTCCTGTTACGAACGCATGTGCCCCAACTTTTACAAATTGATGTATGGCTACCAATCCTGCCAAAACCACATAGTTACCAATGGTAATGTGACCTGCCAACGTGGTGCTGTTTGAAAATATACAATAATCACCAACTTCACAATCGTGTGCAATATGAGAATAGGCCTGGATTAAACAGTTGCTTCCAATAACCGTTTTCCATTTGTCTTTGGTTCCCCTGTTAATGGTTACACATTCCCTTATGGTTGTATTGTCCCCAATTTCTGCGGTGGTTACTTCGCCTGCAAACTTCAGATCCTGCGGAACGCCTGAGATCACTGATCCCGGAAAAACCCTGCAGTTCTTTCCGATCCTTGCTCCATCCATGATCACTACATTGGATCCGATCCAGGTACCCTCTCCGATTACGACATCTTTATGAATAACCGCAAATGGTTCTATAACTACATTATCTGCAATTTGTGCCTGGGGGTGTATATACGCTAAGGGTTGTATCATGCTACGGGTTCGCTATCTTTTACTTTTACTATTTGTGCCATCATTTCTGCTTCAACAACGACTTTTCCTCCTACCATTCCTACACCTTTCATTTGTGCGATTCCGCGTCTGATTGGCTCCATTAGATCACATCTGAAAACAATGGTATCACCCGGAGAAACCTGAGCTCTAAAACGGACGTTATCAATCTTTAGAAACAAGGTAAGATAATTTCTTGGATCAGGAACTGTACTCAGTACCAAAATACCTCCGGTCTGCGCCATTGCCTCTATTTGGATAACCCCTGGAAATACCGGGGCTCCGGGAAAGTGTCCTTTAAAAAACTCTTCGTTCATGGTTACGTTCTTAACGCCAACTACGTGCGTTTTAGAAAGTTCCAGGATTTTGTCGATGAATAAAAATGGCTGCCTGTGCGGCAAAATATCCATGATCTGAACCACATCGTAAAGCGGCTTTACGGATGGGTCATATACATGCTGGTTCTTTTTGTTCTTTTCTTTTTTTATCACCGCTTTGATCTTTTTGGCAAATGCAACATTCGCGGCATGGCCAGGTCTTGCGGCCATGATGTGGCCTTTTAAGTGTACGCCAACCAATGCCAGATCGCCAATCATATCTAACAATTTATGCCTGGCCGGTTCGTTCTGATACCTTAACTCCATATTGTTCAGGATTCCCTGCGGAGCAACATCAATCGCGCTTCGGTTAAAGATCTTGGCCAGATGGTCTAATTCATCCCTGGTTACTTCTTTATCAACAATTACAATCGCATTGTTTAAGTCTCCGCCTTTGATCAGGTTATTTTGAAGCTGATATTCCAGCTCATGCAAGAAGCAGAATGTTCTGCAGGAAGCGATCTCTTTTTTGAATTCGGCAATACTTGAGATTCCGGCGTGCTGACTTCCAAGTACAGGCGAGTTATAATCAATCATACAGGTAAAACGGTAATCATCAAGCGGCATGGCTACGATTTCCACTTTACGGTCTGGTTCTGTATAGGTGATGTTGTGCGGAATCTGAAAATATTCCCTATCGATATCTTGCTGAAGAACGCCTACACTTTCCAGTGCCTCTAAAAATTGAACTGCGCTTCCATCCATGATCGGGGTTTCTGGCCCGTCAAGCTTCATAAGCACATTATCCAGGTCCATTCCAACCAGCGATGCCATTACATGCTCAACAGTGCTTATACTAGCCCCATTCTGAGAAATGGTGGTTCCCCTGGCTGTATCAGTCACGTTATCACAGTCTGCATCAACAATCGGGCTTCCTGGCAAATCTATTCTTTGAAATTTAAAACCGTGATTTTCTGGTGCCGGACAAAAGGTCAGCGTAACATTCGCGCCTGTATGCAGGCCAACACCTTGAACTGAAACTTCGGTCTTTATCGTTTTTTGCTTAACGTTCATTTTTTTGTAATCTACTTACTGGTTTGTTCTAGCAATGCTTTTAGATCTGAAATTGTCTTTTCCAGTACTGCTATTCTCTTTTCCACTGCCGGTAACTGTTTAAAGATCACCGACGCCCTCATCCAGTCTCTTAACGGCTGAGCCGGGCTGCCGTGCCATTGTTTATTTTCTTCTGTGGTACTAAAATTAATTCCGGCCTGGGCTCCAATTTGAGTTCCCTTTGCTAAAGAAAGGTGCCCGGCAATGCCTACCTGACCGGCTATTGTTGACTTTTCTCCGAGCTTTGTACTTCCGGAAATACCAGTTTGCGCAGCAACTACGCTGTGTTCTCCTACATCCACATTGTGTGCGATCTGTATCAGATTATCCAGCTTTACTCCTTTCCTGATAAACGTTGAGCCCATTGTTGCCCGGTCTATTGTTGTATTAGAGCCAATTTCAACGTCATCTTCTATTACTACATTTCCAATCTGCGCAATTTTTGAATAGGTACCATCTGGTTGTGGGGCAAATCCGAATCCATCGCTTCCAATTACAGAATTGGAATGGATTAAAACACGGTCTCCAATAACGGTCCTGTTATAAATTTTTACGCCTGGATTAATTGTACATTCTGTTCCGATCTTTGAATCCGGGCCTACATAAACCTGGGCCATGATCCTGCTGTGATCACCGATCTCAACGTTTTCGGCGATATAGCTGAATGCTGCAATAAATACATTATTTCCGATTTTAGCGGATGGGTGAATGAAACAAGGCTGTTCTATCCCTGCTTTATTATTGGTCTGGTTAATGACCTCATTATACTTTTCCAAAAGGATAGAAAATGCACTATATGGATCGGCTACTTTTACCAAAGTACTCTTTACGGGCTGTGAAGGCACAAAATCCTCACTAACAATGACGATAGAAGCATTAGTGGAATATAAGTAATTTTCATACTTAGGATTGGATAAAAAACATAAAGAACCGGGCTTGCCGTCTTCTATTTTAGAAAGTTCCCCGACTTGTGCATTTTCATCGCCATCTATGGTACCCGTTATAAATTCGCTTATCTGCTTGGCAGTAAATTGCATCTTACAAAGTTATATGTTAAATTGATATGAACAAATACTCATATTCAGGTATTATTTATGTTATATTACTAGCAAAGTAAAAAACGGTATTAAAAATCAATTATTTTGTTAAAAAATGCTAAATAATCCTGGGATAGCATAGTATGTGTTTCTGAACCGTTTTATCTAAGGATTCTAAGTTAGATAAATCTGACGCTTTTGCAATATCTATCGTACTATTGTTTTTTAATAGAATGTTAATATTGCTGTTTCCGGCATTATAGGCCCTGTTTCTAATGATATCTGTAAATACAAAGTAGGACACCTCTTCTTCGTTTAATTTGAGCAGTTCTGCCGCATTTTGTTTAAGCATAGCAAGCCTGTTCTCATCCGGCGGGTCATTGCTGATCTCCACTTTGTACAAGTTCCGGTTGGTTAACATTTTACAAAGCTCTGATAATATCCGGTCGGGAGATTCGCGCCATACTTTTATTGAAGCGAAGATATCCTGATCATCCAGCATTGAAAAATGCTGCAGATGGATCTCAGAGCTAAAGAAATCACTTTCTGAGACATCATTTTTAAGAAAGTGCTGCAAGGCCGGGGTAGCAAAAAGTGTTTCTCCATTAGCGGACAACTCTTTAGCCCTCTTTAGGATCTTTACCAATACCTGCTCACCGCTTACTACGGTCTTGTGCAAATAAACCTGCCAGTACATCAATCGCCTGGCAATTAAAAAGTTCTCAATAGAATAGATCCCTTTTTCTTCTATAACCAGGTTATCGTCCAGTACATTGAACATTTTAATAATCCTGTCGAAGCTGATTACCCCTTCACTTACGCCTGTAAAAAAACTATCTCTGTTTAAATAGTCCATCCGGTCCAGATCCAACTGTCCGGAGACTAACTGGGCAAGGAATTTTTTATGGTAATTTCCTTTAAATATGCGGATGGCTGCTGTTAACCGCCCATCAAACTCCTCATTAAGCTTCTCCATAATAAGCATGGAGATATCCTCATGCTTAACCCCGTTTACCAGCGAATGCTCCAGGGCGTGTGAAAATGGCCCGTGACCTATATCGTGCAGTAGTATCGCAATAGTTGCTGCTTCTTCTTCTTCTTTGCTGATTGCGTGCCCTTTACTTTTGAGCACTTCAATGGCAAGCCCCATCAGGTGCATAGCACCCAGGGCATGATGAAAACGGGTGTGCAGTGCACCGGGATATACCAGGTGGGTCATCCCCAATTGTTTTATATATCTTAATCTTTGAAAATATGGATGTGAGATGAGATCAAATACTATTTCCGAAGGGATATTTATGAAGCCATAAACCGGATCATTTATTATTTTCTTTTTGTTCAATACTTAAAAATAAATTATACGGTACAAAAATTGCTATTTTTATCGATAGTAAGAAAGGTGAATCATCTTTTTGAAAAATTAATTTACATAATATAAATATAAGAATGCAGGAAACCAAGATTCTATGGGCCGATGATGAGATCAACTTATTAAAACCACATATATTACTATTAAATGAAAAAGGATACCATGTAACCACCTATACCAATGGGAATGATGCGCTGGAAGCCTTTGGGAAAGAACATTTTGATCTTGTGTTTTTAGATGAGAACATGCCGGGAATGAGCGGTTTGGAAACACTTACTGCCATTAAAAATATCCGTGGAGATGTTCCTGTTGTGCTGATCACAAAGAGTGAGGAAGAGAATTTAATGGAGGATGCGATTGGTTCTAAAATAGATGATTACCTGATTAAACCTGTTAATCCGAAACAAGTGTTGTTAACGATAAAAAAGATCATTGACAATAAGCGCCTGGTTAGTGAAAAAACTTCTATGGCCTATCAGCAGGACTTTAGGCGTTTGGGAATGACGCTAAATGATAAGCTTAGCTATGAGGAATGGGTTGATGTTTATAAAAAACTCGTTTTTTGGGAACTTGAACTGGAGAAACTGGATGATCCGCAAATGCATGAGATCCTGACCATGCAGAAATCTGAAGCGAACATGCAGTTTTGTAAGTTTATTGAGGACAACTACCTGGGTTGGGTTAATGGCAAGGAAAAAGCACCTTTGTTATCTAATGAGCTGTTAAAGAAAAAGGTATTTCCTTTAATTAACAGCAATACCACCGTATTCTTTATTCTGATCGATAACTTAAGGTATGATCAGTGGAGGATCATTAACCCGTTAATTACAGAACACTTCAGGCTTGATGAAGAAGATACTTATTCGAGTATCCTGCCTACGGCAACACAGTATGCGAGGAATGCAATCTTTTCCGGGCTGATGCCTTTAGAAATGGAGAAACGCTTTCCGGGACTGTGGCAAAATGACGATGATGAAGGCGGTAAAAACATGCATGAAGGTACTTTTTTAGGGGAACAGATTAAACGTAGTCTTCGTAAGGACTGTAAGTACAGTTACAACAAGATATTAACCTACGATGATGGTAAGGCTTTGAATGAACAATTCAATAACCTGATGCAAAATGAGTTCAATGCAATTGTGTATAATTTTGTGGATATGCTTTCGCATGCGCGCACAGACATGCAAATGATCCGTGAACTGGCGAATGACGATGCGGCATACCGATCTTTGACCTTATCCTGGTTTGAGCATTCTCCATTAATGGAACTTTTGAAGAAATTATCCCAGAAAAACGTAAAAGTTGTGATCACTACTGATCATGGTACGATCCGGGTGAAACATCCTAGTAAGGTAATTGGCGACAGGAATACAAATACCAACCTTCGCTATAAGCAAGGAAGAAACTTAAACTATAATGCAAAGGAGGTTTTCCTGATAAAAAATCCTCATGAAGCCCAATTGCCAAAGATAAATATCAGCTCAAATTATATCTTTGCTAAGGAAGACCGCTATTTTGTATACCAGAATAACTATAACCAGTTTGTGAATTATTACAATGAAACGTTTCAGCATGGTGGAATCTCATTGGAAGAAATGATCATCCCAATTGCCATATATAGTCCAAAATAGGAATGAAAATTAAGTTAAACGGGCTTCATGACCTGGATGAAGCCACATCCACTATTTTAAATTTTGCAGGTCAGGGCACTTTTTTCGTATTTGAAGGGGATATGGGCGCTGGAAAAACGACGCTCATAAAGGCCCTTTCCAAGGCACTTGGCGTAAAAGAATTGGTATCGAGCCCTACTTTTTCTATCGTAAATGAATACGATGCAAACGGCAGTACAATCTATCATTTTGACTTTTATCGTATAAAATCATTGCAGGAAGCCTATGACATTGGATATGAAGAGTATTTTTATTCGGGTCATATTTGCTTTATCGAATGGCCTGAAAGGGTATTGGAACTTCTTCCTGATCAGTATATAAAGATTGAACTTTCTACATTAAGCGAGAATGAACGGATGATTACACTCTCAAAAATATAAACATCTATTTATATAGTTTTAGTTTTATTTATTCTTAAATTCAGGCAAAATATTTTTAACGAAAATGGCTACAGGATTACGTGAAGGCATGGCCCATATTGCTCAAAAAGGTTTATTACAACCAAAAGAGACAATGTCAGAAGTAAATCAGAAAAACAATAGCTTGTTTATAGGTATCCCCAAAGAAATCTCATTCCAGGAAAACAGAATTGCATTGACACCGCTGTCGGTTGCCTTGCTGGTTAACAATGGCCATAAGGTAGTTATAGAAACCGGAGCGGGCACAGGGGCAAACTTTTCTGATAAAGATTACAGTGAACAGGGTGCGCAGATCTCTTTTGATAAAAAGGAAGTTTTTGATGCAGATGTGATTGTAAAAATTGCCCCTCCTACTTTTGACGAAATTGCACTGATGCATAAAGGACAGACGCTGATCTCTGCCCTTCAGATGGGTGCATTAAAAGAAGAATATCTAAAAGCCCTTTTAGAAAAGAAGATCAATGCCATCTGTTTTGAGAACCTGAGGGATGAAGGCAATATTTTAAGTGTGGTACGTGCAATGAGCGAAATTGTTGGGGCCACTTCGATTTTCATTGCTGCAGAATACCTGAGCAATGTAACCGGCGGTAAGGGACTTATGCTGGGTGGCTTTACCGGTGTACCTCCTACCGAGATCGTGATCCTTGGCGCGGGGACTGTTGGCGAGTATGCGGCCCGTACTGCGTTATCCTTGGGCGCAGAGGTAAAGGTATTCGACAGCTCTATTTATCGCCTTAGACGCCTCCAAAACAACCTGGGGAGCCGGGTATTTACGTCTGTGATGCAACCCATTGTTTTAGAGAAAGCAATTACTACATGTGATGTTGTTATTGGTGCCATCCGGGCCTCTCATGGAAGGAGTCCTTGTATTGTTATGGAAGAAACGGTTAGCAAGATGAAACCCAATTCTGTTGTTATTGATGTGAGTATTGACCAGGGGGGGTGTTTTGAAACATCTGATGTAACCAATCATAAAGATCCTGTTTTCAGAAAACACGATGTGATCCATTATTGTGTGCCTAATATAGCATCAAGGGTTCCAAGAACAGCCTCTTATGCATTGACCAACATATTTACGCCAATCTTACTGGATATTGGTGACATGGGCGGACTGATGAACATGGTGTGGAACAGGGCCGGTATCCGGGAAGCTCTATATATTTATCAGGGTCACCTGACGAGTAAAGATCTGGCCGACAGATTTAATCTTCCGTTTAAGGACATTGAACTTCTTGTGGTTGCCAACCAGTAATTTATGAAAAAGGCATTATTCTTCTTATTTCTGTCTTTTCATATTGTTGCCCAAGCCCAAAGTATAAACAATAACCCCTATGGGTTAACTGTGATCAGTTCTTATCCGGAATACCTGTCTATCTGTAAAAAAGACCCGAATAATTGCCTTGTTGAATTGAAAAAGGAGATCCCAAACCTGGTATTGGACATTCGTTATGCAACCCGGAATAACTTTATGAAGCGGGTAATGTACAAGCAGGCCAGAGCATTTGCCAGAAAGCCTGTTGTACTTCAGTTAAAGAAGATCCAATCCATCCTCAATAAAAAAGGCTATGGGTTAAAGATCTTTGATGCCTATCGTCCCTATGCCATTACGATTGCTTTTTATGAACAGGCGAGTGATAAAAATTTTGTTGCCAACCCAAACAAAGGGTCTAAGCACAACCGGGGCTGTGCCGTAGATCTTACATTAATTGATTTAAAAACCGGCAAGGACATTCCTATGCCTACCCCTTATGATAGTTTTTCAGAAAAAGCATCTCCCTCTTATTCCAATCTGCCGGCTGATATTATCCGAAACCGGGATTTTTTGATTGCTACGATGGAGTCTTACGGATTCACGGTCATTGCAAATGAATGGTGGCATTTTGATTTTACCGGCTGGGTTAATTATCCGCTAATGGATATTCCTTTCGAAAAACTACATTAAAAATTTTCATGAATATAGGTTATGATCCTCACCATTTCGGTCCTTACGGCTGCAGTAGGTAGTACATAGTTGTTGTTCATAAAAGAAAACAGGTATATTTTTCCCTTTTTTGTTCTCACATAGCCGCTTTGGTTATGATTATTAGATACCGTACCGGTCTTTCCAAACACAAATGGGTCATTCGTTCTCGGGTATGCATTTTTCAGCGTTCCGGTCATTCCTCCTGCAGGAAGCATGCTGAATAACTTTTTAGGATCATTAACTTCATCATAAATCAACTCTAAAAGTCTGATCAGGTCCCTTGGTGTAACGAGGTTATATCTTGACAGCCCGGATCCATCCACCCATTTAGGTTTATCCGGCAAAGATGCCAGGTAATTCTTTTCGATATAGTCGATCACTTTTTCTGCATTCATCTCTAAATCCGCCTGGTTGGCATAAACCAGGAGCAGTTGCTCGGCTATAAAATTATCGCTTGGAAGCATCATTTCCTTAAGTACGGAATCCCTTTTTAAATTATAAACCGTTTCTGCATTTGATGGCATTTTCATGGACAGAAATCCTACTTCTTTTCCTAAGGTATCTGCCAGCAGGGCAATTGTTGCTGTTGTGCTTACTTTATAAGGCAATTGCTGTGTAAATGACGCTGGAATTGCGGTAAGCGGATATTTAAACACATTTTCATTGAAATGTCTGGTTACAGAAAATGTTTTTCCCTGATCCGCTGAATCTACCGAGAAACAATCCTCAAATAGCTTAGGGATAACCTGAATTCCATTCCCTTTACTTTTAACCTGAATTAAGTTATCTAAAATTGGCAGTTCATTAATCTCTGCCTGGTAATAATCGTTGTAATCGTCCCACTGCCATCCTTTACCATAAAAATCTCCGGTATATCTTCCCGCAGCATAGTATAATTTTTTTGCAGATATCTTTAAAAAATCAAAGGCCTTTGTTCCTTTTAAATTACTTTGCAGGAATGAAGGGTCTCCGGTTCCCCAGAAAATCAGGGAATCCCCGCGTTCGATAAACCGAAGGGATGGAATAGAATCTGGCAGTATCTTTAACCCGGCATAGAAGGTAAACAGTTTCGTATTTGATGCCGGAGTGAAATATTTTTCAGCATCCTTTTCGAATATCATATTTTTTGTTTCCCGGTTGTAAAGCGCAAAACCAATATGGTGCTGCTTAAATACTTTAGTGTCTTTAAATTGCCGGTTTACCTTACGGGCGATCTTTCGATCCATTGAACAACCTGACAAAAGTGCCCCTAAGACCCAAATAAGCACTAGTCCAATACTTTTAATTGTAGATCTATCCATTCTGCTTACTAATTTATTAAATTAGTTCAATGAAATCTATAATTGACATCGTTAAATGTAGCTTTATAAAGTTCTTTTTACTTTTGACGTGCTTTTATATTTGTAAGATCAGCCTTTCCAAGGCTCAGGAATTCCAATTTTCCGGGAACAGGAACAGCCAGGGAATTAACTTCAGTTTGATCCGGAACCTGGTAATTATACCTGTCTATTTAAATGAGAAAGGACCTTTCAATTTCATACTGGATACCGGTGTTGGCCCGATGGTACTTACGGACACTTCACTGATCAGCCTGTTAATGCTCAAAGAATTGCGGACGATAAAGATTAGCGGAATGGGCAAGGGTGCTGAAATATCTGCCTACGTTGCTCCGGGCATCTCTGCTAAAGTTGGCAATGCGCATATAAAGGAGATCCCTACCGTGATGCTTAAAGATGACATCTTTAAACTTTCCAATTACCTGGGCATCCGTATCCACGGTTTACTTGGCTATTACTTTTTTAAAAGTTTTGTTGTAAAGATCAATTACTCGAACAAAAGGCTTGGGTTTTATACACATCAGGTACGAAAAAGGATTCTGGGAGAAAAGGTACCGATTGAACTGATCAACAATAAGCCGTACATAAAAATTAATATTTCCAATAAAGAGTTTGGTGAAGTTAAGGCCAAAGTGGTGGTTGATAATGGTGCCAGCCACAGTCTTTCATTGGAAACACTGCATAATGATCCGTTCCCTTTGCCTGAACTAACCATTCCTGCAAACCTTGGAATTGGATTAAGCGGACCGATCAGCGGTTCTGTTGGCCGCATTTCTACCTTAAAGATAGGCACTGCTTCATTTAAAAACGTCATTACTTCTTATCCGGCTTATGATGAGGTTGCCGTAAAAACAGTGTACCTAAATCGCAATGGAAATTTAGGTGCTGAAATATTAAGCAGGTTTAATGTTACGTTTGATTATGCCGGCACAGCAATGTACTTAAATCCAAACAGGCATTTTAACCGGCCATTTGAACATGACATGTCTGGAATGGAGGTCTATACAGAAGAAACCGGCATTAAGCGGTTCTTTATCAGCAGAATTGAGCCGGGCTCTCCAGCAGAAATCTCTGGTGTTCAGATCGATGACGAGATCATTTCCATCAATTCACAAATGGCTTCGGAACTCGATTTGGGAAGCATTATTAAGACATTGAAAGCCAGGACTGGTGGATATGTCTTTTTAATCCTATCCAGAAAGGGCAAGTTTCTTTTTAAAAGAATGCTGTTGAAGAAGCGGATATGATTTTTTAATTTTACCTTTCCGGTATGCTTAGAAAAATTCATATTCTACTTGTAATCAGCTTGTGTAATTGTGCTGCTTTTTCTCAAAATGCAGATTCTGTTACTTTTGTAAATACCAAATGGAACAAAGCTCGCATTGCAAAGAAGGTCCGGTTAATGACCCATCATTTCAGTACGAAAAACTTATTCAATGACAACCAGAACATCAGTTATGTTGAAATAAAAAACACAGGTAATTATCCGGCATTCGATATTGCAAATGAAGTTAAAGAACTAAAAACAACAAGCGCTTTTGGTAAGCAACATAATGCTATTTTAGCTTTAAACGGAACCTTTTTTGATGTAAAAAATGGTGGTTCTGTAGACTTTGTTAAAGTTAATGGTACCATTGAGGCGTTAAATAGAACGGAGAAAAATAAGATTAGGGCAAGGCACCAGAAAGCTGCAATTGTAATCAATAGGGGAAAGCTTGCGTTAAAAAAGTGGGATGGAACAGATAACTGGGAATCGAATTTAACAGATGAAAGTATACTGGTTACTGGCCCTCTCCTGAGCCTTGAGCGCGTTGAAGAGCGGCTGGACTCTTCTGCATTTAATACCGACAGACATCCGAGAACTGCAATTGGCATAAAGCCTGATGGCAAAATAATCCTCCTTACGGTAGACGGCAGAAATGCGAATTCTGCAGGAATGAGCTTAGCCGAGTTAACTAAAACTATGAAGTGGCTGGGCTGCTCCAGCTCTATTAACCTGGACGGTGGAGGCTCTACAACGCTTTGGGTACAGGGATTTCCTGACAATGGTATAATCAATTACCCTACTGACAATAAACTCTGGGATCATTCCGGAGAAAGAAAAGTTGCTAACGTAATCATCCTAACAAAGAAACCTTAATATGGTTAAATTACCTTCCCTGATCCTATTTTTAAGTTTAGTAATCCTCTACGGCTGTTCAAATCATTCTGAAAAAGATACGAAAAAACCTACTCCTGACCGCATATCCTTTGATGCGGTAAAAGGTATCAGGTATTATGAAGTAAAACGCAGGTTTAGTACGGGTCTTTCATTTAATGAGATCGGTTTTCAGCAGGAACCTTCCTGGATCATTGAATTCAAGTCTAATGACACGGTACTTGCATATAGCCCACAAAAGAAAGTGATGCAGCCTTTCTATCTTCAATTTGACCACGGCAATGTTTACAATTTTGCAAAAGAATGGTTCAGAATAAAAAAGGTAACCAAGGATAGCCTGACCATACAGCGCCTAAATCTTGTAAAAAAAGAAATATCCAAAGACATTCGCTCAGATGTGAACAGCACTTATTATTCGAAAGAATATATAGAGAAAACATTAAAAACGACTCCTGAAGCACTTCAAAAACCAACAAAGGCAGATACGCTTTATATAAAAAAATTAACAGCAGCATCTAATGCCGATCCTGGAAATCCTAAAATTGCATTTGCGGGAAGACAACCGGTCCGGTTTACGTCATTGAGTGATATGATCCGTGTTGAGAAAATATCAACTGTAGATGTTTTAGTTGGCAGAACTGTATCCTACGATTACCTGTTTCCAAATTATAAGATCTATATCAACCGCGCTTATCGCGATTTTGCTTATGAATTTTCTGTAGTTGTGGACGCTGAAAAAAAAATACACCTGACCACGTTCGGGAATGCAGAAGATGCGGCAGGCAGGAAAAAAACGCTGGAAGCAATCATCAGTGTTTATCTTCAAAATCTGCTGAAAATTACACCTGGAACAACACTGGATATCCCGCATTCCAGTGAAATTAAGCTTATTGTTGTAGGTAGAAAAAACGGCTAAAATTTTTATATTCATCAAAAAATGAAGCATTTGCATTTAATAAAGAAATAATATGTACATTGCACACTTAATTTATAATAAATAATACAATGCAAGAAGGAACAGTAAAATTTTTTAATGTAACTAAGGGTTTCGGATTTATCGTACCAGCAAATGGAGATAGCGAAATTTTTGTACATTCAACAGGCCTTATCGATGAAATTCGTGAAAACGACAAAGTTGAATACGATGTTGAAAGCGGTAAAAAAGGGTTGAATGCGATTAATGTTAAAGTAATCTAGATTATTAAAAACATAAATTGTACAGCATCGCAGATAACCTGCGATGCTTTTTTATTTTAGAACTTTTGTAATCCCATTGAGTGGGCGCTTAATGCGTTGGATTTAAGCTTAAGAGTAACTCTGGTTCATTTGTAGTAATGAAGTCCACTTGATTTTCAAGCATCATTAGCATTTCGGACCGATCATTTACCGTCCAGACATTTATTTTGAGTCCAAGATCTTTAAATCTATTGATAGCCATCCCTTTATCATTAAGATATACGTTATAATGGTAATCCGGGCCATAAAACCCGTCTTCCTTAAGCTTTTCTGGCGCAATGTCTCCTTTTAAATAGGAAACTTTAGCTTTTGCATCCAGCACCCTTACTTTTTTAAGAATGTCATAGCTAAAGCTAATGTAATCGACCCAGGACTTAGCCTTCAATTTCTTTACCATCTCCACTGACTTTTGGGTCATTTTTAAATCCCAGTCCAATCCGAGGCTGGAAGGTTTTATTTCTAAAATAAGTTTTGTGCCTTGTTGCTTAATCCCTTCTTTTAGGTAATCTTCTAATGTGGGTATGCTTTCTCCATTCGTATGTTTCTTCGTCAAAAGCTCTTTATAAGTACTTTTTGAGATCGTTAAACCTAAAAAATCGGCGTCATGGTTGATTACCAAGATCCCGTCGGCAGTCATATGAACATCAAATTCTGTTCCGTAGCACCCCAAGCGTATGGCTTCTTTTAGCGACGCTATTGAGTTTTCTGGTAAACCGGCTTTTTTCCAGGCTCCGCGGTGTGCAATTACTTTATTCTTATTCCAGGTTTCTTCCTGTGTTGTTTTAACGGCGTTTGGCACTGAAACAATTAAAGTTAGGATACTTGCTATTAATGCAGATTTCATGGTATTCTTTTTACAAAATTACTCGTTTAAAAAGATATCCATATTTATTTAAAGTTATTTTTTAACTTTAGTCATTTCCAACACGTTGATGAATTCAAATTACGACCTTTTAATTTCTAAGATTAACGAGTTTACGCAAAAGTTTTATCTCAATAAACTTTTACGGGGGAGCATCTATGCTTCTGCCCTTTTATTGGTTTTGTACCTTTTTATTTTTCTCTTTGTTTACTTTACCAATCCGGGAGTACATACGAAAACTGGTATTTTCTTTTCTTCTATTGCCATTTCTATAGGCTTGATTATTTTTTTTATCATTAAGCCCGCTCTTTTATACTTTAAACTTCAGAAAAATCTAAGCATTGAACAGGCTGCAACGTTAATTGGTGATCATTTTTTCAATGTTAAAGACAAATTATTAAATACACTACAACTTAAAGCCCTTGCAGACCAAAGCCCAAATAATAATCTTTTAATTCTTGCAGGTATCGACCAAAAGATCCTGGATTTAAAACCTGTTCCTTTTACCAGTGCGATACGCCTTAATGATAACCGTAAATATATCAAGTACTTTTTAATACCGCTTTCGATTATCATTCTGATTGGAATTATTGCTCCTTCAATTTTAAGGGAAGGAACAAGCAGTTTTGTTCAGTACAATAAGGAGATCTTACCTAAAGCTCCTTTTAATTTTGTTTTGCTGAACAATAAACTGATCCTTTCACAAGGAGATGATATTAAAATCCATTTAAAATTAACGGGAAATGAGATCCCTCAGGATGTCTATGTTTCTGATGGAATGAATACCTATAAGCTGGAAAAAGAAAACAATACCCACTTTAATTACTTCTTTAAAAATCTTCAAAAAAACAAGAAAATCTCTTTCTCTGCTGCTGGATTTAATTCTGAACCCTATCTAATTGAGGTTAAGCCAAGGCCTTCTATTTTAAATGTTTCCGCGAAGATTAAATATCCGCAATATCTGAATAAAGCAGAAGAAACCATTCAGAATGCCGGCGACCTGCTATTGCCTGAAGGCGCTAGAATTACCTGGTTACTGAACACTGAAAACAGTTCTGAAGTTACTTTTAGACTGGGAAATACCATTCGTGATCTGGTATCAGAAACGAACCGTTTCAGTTTTAGCGCGGTTATTAAGGAGAGTGCCCGCTATCAGATCAGTCCAAAAAATAACTTTATAATTAGTAAGGATTCCCTTTTACATGAAATAACAGTTATTAAAGATGAGTTTCCGGGCATATCTGTTGTAGAAACCCCCGATTCTGTTAGCAGTAAGGTCCTCTATTTTTCAGGCAACGTTTCTGATGATCATGGTTTTAGTGCCTTAAAATTTAATTACCTGATTAAGGAAGACGGGGTTTTGAAAACTAAGGTTTCTAAATCTATTTCTGTACAAAAACAGCAGCAGGAACATGCTTTCTTCTATTTATGGAATTTAAGTGATGCGTTAATTAAGCCAGGGCAGATCCTGGAATATTATTTTGAGGTTGCTGATAATGATGGCGTAAATGGTGCTAAGACCACTAAGTCTGAAATTAAAACGCTTGAGGTGCCTACCTCTCAACAGGTTTCAGAGAAAATAAATCAGGGCAGCGCGGCCCTTAAGCAGAAAATGGAGAAGGCCATTAAGCTTGCTGCTGCAGTAGAAAATGAGAGTAAAAAACTTGGTGAAAACCTGCTGGATAAAAAACAGATTTCTTTTGATGACAAGAAGCAGATCGAACAGCTGCTCGACAAGCAAAAACAACTGGAAGAGGCCGTTAAAGAAATTAAGAAACTGAATCAAAAAAATACCATCGAAAAGGAAGAAAATAACGCACTGAATGAAGAGTTGATGAACAAACAAAAACAGATTGACGATCTGTTTAAGAATGTTCTGGACGAAAAAACAAAAGCATTGCTTGAAAAGCTGCAGGATCTAATGGATCAAAACAATAAAGATCAGGCACAGAATGAATTGTCCAAAATGCAGATGGACAATAAATCTATGAAAAACGAACTAGACCGGATCTTAGAACTTTATAAGCAATTGGAATTTGAACAAAACCTCCAAAATAACATAGACCGGTTAAATGAGCTGGCTAAACAGCAAAAGGAACTTGCCAAAAAAAGCACAGAAAAAGAGAGTTCCAGCAAAAACCTGAAGGAAGAACAGCAAAAACTCTCTTCAGATTTTAATGATCTAAAAAAGGAACTTGAAAAGCTCTCTGAAAAAAACGAACAGCTTGAACGTCCAAATCCTTTTAAGAATCCTGAAAAGGAGAGTAAGAACATTGAAAAACAACAACAGGAAAGTGAAGAGAAATTAGATCAGAACAACAAAAAAGATGCTTCACAAAACCAGCAAAAGGCCGCCGAACAAATGGAGGAAATGGCAAAGGATATGGAACAAATGCAGCAGGAATCTGCTGAGATGGAAAATAACCTGAATGCCCGGGAACTGCGTCAATTGTTGGAGAATTTATTAAAAACTTCGTTTGATCAGGAAAAAGTCATGCTTGCCTTAAAAAACATCAATAGTAACGATCCATTGTATACCCCTAATGTTCAAAAGCAGCGGAGCATTAAGGATAACATGAAAACCATTGCAGACAGTTTATTTTCTTTAAGTAAAAGGGTTCCTCAAATTGAAACGGCTGTTAATGAAGAGATGCAAAAAATTAATTTCAATATTGATAAAAGTCTGGAGAATTTAGGGGATAGAAATACATCAAGTGCAAACAGAAACCAGCAATACACCATGACATCCATCAATAACTTGTCTTTGATGTTAAATGAAGCTCTTGATCAACTTCAAAACTCCAAGAAGAACCCTAAAAACGGCAGCGGTAAAAAGGGAGGAATGAAGCAGCTTCAGGAGATGCAGCAGCAACTGAATAACAGTATGCAGAAAGCCCGGGAACAAATGCAGAAGATTGGAGGAAACAAAGGAAGTGTTCCTAAAGGCCAGATGAGCCAGGAATTTGCCAAGATGGCTCAACAGCAGCAAATGATCCTGGAAGCCTTACAAAAGATCAACAGGGAAGAGAATAAAGACGGAAAGAATGGCTTAGGAAACCTCAACCAAATGATTGAGGATATGAAAGCTACAGAGACGGAACTGGTGAATAAAAAACTAGAGCAGGAAACCATGAACCGTCAAAAGAACCTGCTTACGAAATTGCTGGATGCAGAAAAAGCGGAACGGGAAAAGGATCAGGATTCAAAAAGAGAAAGTAAAGCCGCTAAGGACTTTCCTCCTTCTTACAAGCAAATGCTGGATAAATTTAAAAAACTACAGCAATCCGAAACAGAATGGCTGCAGAAATTGCCTCCAAACCTGAACTATTACTATAAAAATAAGATTACAGAATATTTTAAATTGCTAAATTCGGGGCAATAATTTAAGCAACAATGTCTAAACCTGCCATTCATTTTTTTACTGAGGATCTTAATTATACGCTTAAAAATAAAATGCGTATTAAGGACTGGATCAAAGCTGCTATAGCCGCTGAAGGTTTTGTTCTTAACGAACTGAACTTTATCTTATGCTCAGACGAATATTTACTGCGTATAAACCAGGAATACCTGGATCACGACACTTATACCGACGTGATCACTTTTGACAACTCAGAGGGGCTTAAAACGATTCTTGGTGATATCTTTATCAGCGTTGAAAGAATCCAGGAAAATGCAAAGCTTTATCGGCTTACTGTTCCTAATGAATTATGCAGGGTAATGATCCATGGTACACTGCACCTGCTGGGTTATAAGGACAAGACGAAGTCTGATAAGGCTCAAATGACTGAAAAAGAAGATCTTTACTTGTCCTTATTGCCTGTTTCTTAGAAACGTTTCTTTATTTTATTCTCTTTTGGTCGGTTAATTCCTGCTGTTCATCGGAAATAACATCACGCTGGTCTAATAGATTCATTTCCATTGCAACCTTTTTCATTTGTTAATGTCTTATATCCAAACAATTAGGAAATATAAAGAATATTAAAAATGAAAAATTCTATAAAAAAATCAATTTCAGCTATCGCAGCAATCGTCATTCTTGGTACCGTACCTTTTAGATCTACGGCAGCAACACCAGCGTCAGAAAGCATGACCGTATTATCTTCAGTAAAGAACATCCAAAAGATTGTGGTTACCGGTAATGTAGACCTTATCCTTATTCAGTCTGCAGTAGAAAACGTTAAAGTGTATGACAATTACTATTCAAATAATGCGCTTGTTCAACAACAAAATGGCACACTTAGAATTAGTTCTTTCAACTCTGAAAGACTAACGGTTGTTGCCTATGTAAATAACATTTCGTCTATTGATGCTAATGAAAATGCTCAGGTAAGAACCATTGGAAAATTTAACCTGATCAATTTAAATGTAGTCCTTAAAAATAATGCATCGGCTAATATTACGTCTAATACGGTTAACCTGTTTTCATCACTTGATCAAACTGCTCGTTTAAATTTAACAGGCACAACGGAGAATCATATGGTACAGATTGGAAATGCTTCTAAATTGGTTATGGATCAATTTGCAGCGCAGAACACTAATATGGACGCTAAGATTGACACTAAACCTGCATATAAAGTAAACCCTTCATTTGAAGCATTTAGTATAACTTCTGCTTCATTGAGCAAATAAATAATACATTTTGGTTAGGTTAGGTAAGGGCGGATCATTCCGCCTTTTTTATTGCAAATAGATTCCAAAAAATTATTGCTTACTTTTGTAGCAATTTCTTATCTATAATATCGTTAAACACAAACTTTGAGCACACTAATTGCAGCCGAAAACTTAGGCCATGCTTACCACGACGAATGGCTTTTTAAAAATTTAACCCTGGGCATACAGACCGGTCAGCGCGTAGCGTTGGTTGGAATAAATGGCGCCGGAAAAAGTACGCTTTTGAAGCTGCTTGCCGAACGTTTCTCTCCTCTTGAAGGGAAAATTGTAAAGAATAAATTTGTAAAGATTGGCTTCCTGGATCAGGAACCTTCTTTTCCGGACGGCTATTCTATAAGTGACTTCATCTTCTCTTTAGAAAATAAACAGCAACAGCTGATTAAAGCGTATGAAGAGTTGATTGAAGACCCAAATCCTGATGAAAAGACCTTAAATCGTCTGTACGAAGAGTTAAGTGAACACAATGCCTGGGAATACGAGCATGAGATTAAAACTATTCTGAGCAGAATGGGAATAAATCACTTGCAGCAGCAGATCTCTACCCTATCGGGTGGTCAGAAAAAGCGATTAGCTCTTGCAAAGTTGCTGATCGAGGATCCGGAAATTTATGTACTGGATGAGCCTACCAACCATTTGGACATTGATACCATTGAATGGCTGGAGAAGCTATTGACTTCTGGAAACAAAACCATTTTGCTGGTTACACATGATCGTTATTTTTTAGACAACGTTTGTAATACGATCGTAGAATTGGATCGCGGAAAGATTTACAATTACAGTGGTAATTATGCGTATTTCCTGGAGAAAAAATCTGAACGTGAGGCCTCTGATGAAAGTACATTTCATAAAAACAAAAACCTGTTAAAGAAGGAGCTAGAATGGATGAGAAGGATGCCGCAAGCGCGTGGTACCAAATCTCAGGCTAGAATTGATGCATTTTATGACTTAGAAGGAAAAACTAAACAAAGGTCTGACAATCAATCTGTTACACTAAACGTTAAAATGGCAAGACAAGGAAATAAAATCCTTGAACTTGATCATATTGGACAGTCCTTTGACGATAAAAAAATAATAAATGACTTTACCTACACCTTTAAACGCGCCGACAGAATAGGATTGGCCGGAAAAAATGGAACAGGAAAGTCTACTTTATTAAATATAATAACTGGTTATTTAAATCCTGAAAAAGGTAAAGTAAGTACTGGGGACACCACGGTGTATGGTTATTATAAACAAGGCGGACTTGCTTTTAATGAAAAAGAGCGGGTAATCGATATTGTAAAATCTGACGCCGAATATATTAAAATGGCAGATGGTTCTATGATTTCTGCTTCTCAATTACTCACCTTGTTCTTATTTCCACCGAAGAAGCAACATGGGATGGTGGAGAAATTAAGTGGTGGAGAAAAGAAACGTTTACACTTGATGAAGGTGTTGATGCAGAATCCAAACTTCCTGATTTTAGATGAGCCGACCAACGATTTAGATATTGACACCTTAAATGTTCTGGAAGAATTCTTAGAAAATTTCCCAGGAGTTTTAATTTTAGTTTCTCACGACAGGTATTTACTAGATAAAATGAGTGAGCAATTATTCATTCTGGAAGGAAATGGAGAGGTAACTATTTATAACGGAAATTATTCAGAGTATAGAACCAGCTTAGATATCCCTAAAGAAAAACCACCAGTTAAACTAACAAAATCCGATTCTATTGATGCGCCTATAGCTTCAAAAAAACTAAGTTATAAAGAACAAAAAGAGTTGGATGATTCAGAAAAAAGAATGCATGATTTGGAAATATCAATAGATAAATTAACAAAATCACTATTAAAAATAGATAACAAAAACTATTTAGAGATACAATCGGTTACAGAGAAAATTCAATCTGAGCAAAAAGAATTAGATGTGGTATTAGAACGCTGGCTGGAATTGTCTGAATTAAAATAAAAATAACCGGCAATTCTAAAACAGAATTACTGGGTAAAACCCATCATCTGGAACAATTCAGGTGATAAAATTACAACGTTCCACGTGAAACAACACATATATACTTTATGTATATTTATTGAAGTTCCACGTGAAACATATAAACTTCTACTGATGTTTAAAGAATATGACGTAATTGTTGTCGGTGCTGGCCATGCTGGATGTGAGGCCGCTGCCGCTGCTGCAAATCTTGGTTCTTCTGTTCTGCTGATTACTATGAACATGGAAACTATAGCTCAGATGAGTTGTAACCCTGCTATGGGCGGTGTTGCAAAGGGGCAAATTGTGCGGGAAATTGATGCTATGGGTGGTTATTCTGGAATTATCGCAGATAAAACCACACTGCAATTTAGAATGCTTAACCTATCTAAGGGTCCTGCAATGTGGAGTCCACGCGCTCAAAATGACCGCAAAAGATTTGCTGAAGAATGGAGGCTTGCTTTAGAGCGGACGCCAAATGTAGACTTCTGGCAAGATATGGTATCAAGCCTTCTAATTAAAAATAATACGGTTGTTGGTGTTAAAACTTCTCTCGGAGTAGAAATTAGAGGTAAGTCTGTAATTTTAACAAATGGAACTTTCTTAAACGGATTGATTCATATTGGAGAGAAAAAATTTGGAGGCGGAAGAACTGGTGAAAAGGCTGCCACGGGAATTACCGAACAATTGACAACTTTGGGTTTTGAAGCCGGCAGAATGAAGACTGGTACACCTCCCAGAATTGATGGCCGTTCTTTAAATTATAGCTTGATGGAAGAACAATGGGGAGATCAAAATCCAGGAAGATTTTCTTATACTGATGTTGAGCGTCCAACTGAACAACGTTGCTGCTGGATTACCTATACCAATCTAAATGTGCACGAAACTTTAAAAGAAGGTTTTGAAAAATCGCCTATGTTTACCGGCCGAATTAAAGGTCTTGGTCCAAGGTACTGCCCTTCTATTGAAGATAAAATAAATCGATTTGCTGAGCGTGAGCGCCACCAAATATTTGTTGAACCTGAAGGATGGAATACCTGCGAAATATATGTAAATGGATTTTCTACTTCCTTACCTGAAGATATTCAATATAAAGCATTAATTCAAATACCAGGTTTCGAAAATGCAAAGATGTTTAGACCTGGTTATGCCATTGAATATGATTATTTTCCACCTACTCAACTGGGCTTAACACTTGAAACCAAATTAATCAGTAATTTATTCTTTGCTGGGCAAATAAATGGAACTACAGGATATGAAGAGGCTGCTAGTCAGGGATTTATAGCCGGAATTAATGCGCATCAGAAGGTTAATGACCTACATGAACTGATCATGAAGCGTTCTGAATCATATATAGGCGTTTTAATAGATGACCTGGTAACAAAAGGTACTGAAGAACCTTATCGGATGTTTACATCGAGAGCTGAACACCGGTTATTATTGAGACAAGACAATGCTGATATCAGGCTCTCCCCTATTGGCCATGCTTTGGGATTGATCAATGATGAAAGATTAAATCTGGTGAATGACAAGATTGCCAATTCTGATGCGATTGTTGAGTTCTCTAAAAAACAAGGAATTGAAATGACTGCTGCTAATTCTTTACTCGAAGAATTGGGAACAAGCCCACTAAATCAAAATGTAAAATTGTTTAGTTTACTAAGTAGGCCTCAAGTTGGAATAAATGAGATCAGAACGGTTAGTTCTGTCTTCAATGAATATTTAAATAATTTTGATCAGGTTACTATCGAACAGGCAGAAATAAAAATTAAATATGAAAGCTATTTTGAAAAGGAACAGGAGATTGTAAATAAAATGCAAAAGATGGAAGATAAAGATATTAATCCCAATTTTGATTATTCACAGCTTGTATCTTTATCAAAAGAAGCAAGAGAGAAATTATTGAAGATAAAACCGAGAACATTAGGTCAGGCATCAAGAATATCGGGAGTTTCGCCGTCTGATATATCGGTTTTAATGGTTCATATAAGTAGATAACATACAATTATCTGTAAATCAGATAATTGTATGTTATAAATAAAGAAATATTAATGACGCCTTTTAATGCGATTTAAGACACTTTTAAGAATTTTCTGACTTATATATTAAAACAAGCAAAAAAACTAACAAAAAGCATATAAATGGCCAAAATTAGCTTAACACAAATTATAAGAAGTTCTGCTTATCTTATTTCAGCTTTAACCTTATTGTATGGATGTGCAAGCCCTCAACAGATACAGGGTGGCCCAAGAGACACTACTCCGCCTAAGGTTCTAAAAATGAGTCCCGAAAATTTGTCTACAAACTTCAAAGCAGAAAAGATCGTTATTCAATTTGATGAGTACTTCAAAATTCAGAATCAAGTTAAAGAGTTTTCAATTTCTCCGGACCTTGCCATTGCTCCTACTTTAAAGGTAAAACAGAAAAGCTTAGAAATTACGTTTCAGGACACTTTAGAGAAAAATACAACATACACCCTAAATTTTGGAAATTCTATTGCAGATATTAATGAAAGCAATCCTGTTAAAAATTTTACGTACGTATTTTCAACCGGCCCAAAATTAGATTCACTGAGTATAAAAGGAAGAGTGATCAATTCAATTACTGGATTACCTGAACTGGATGCTGTCGCTTTAATCATACCACTTAACCGGGATACGATCTTTGGTAAATACAAACCTTCAATTTATACAACAACAGATAGCAGCGGAAATTTTAGTCTGAATAATTTAAGAGAAGATACCTATAAAATTTACGCCATAAAGGAAAAGAATGGTGACCGAATTTATCAGCAGGCTACTGACGAAGTTGGATTTATTAAGGATTCAATAGTACTAAAAAGAAATGTAGATAGTTTAGTATTAAATATTTTTAAAGAAAATGCATCCAATTTTAGAATTTTAGACCGCAGACTCAACACTGACGGAAGTATATCTTTTGCTTTTAATCAAAAACTAAAACGTCCTGAAGTCAATATCTCAGATCCTGCCGCATTAGATGCCGGTAAAAAAATAAGGTTCTCTAAAAATAATGATTCATTAAAAATTTGGTTAACAGATCTTAGTTTTGATTCTACAAAAATAGTTCTTAAAGACGAAGGCAAACTATTACAAACTACCACAATTACTAGGGGAAAAAAAGAAACCTATAGCCGATCTGTTAATCCAACCTTTAGCCTGGAGAATCGTTTATTAAATCCCTATAAACCTTTAAAAATATACTTCAACCTCCCAATAGAAAATATAGATATCAGCAAGATCACGCTATTGGAAGATTCTGTTGAACGGAAAAACTTTACAGTTAAAAAAGATAGCCTCGACTTTCTTTCCTATGTCTTTGTTTATCCCTGGAAAGCGAAGCGAATCTATGATATAAAATTAGGTGCAGAGGCTGTTTCTGCTATATTTAATACTAAGAATAAAGAGGTGAATACTTCTTTTGAACTAGCCAACAAAGACGATTATGGAACATTAAATGTAAAAGTTATTACCCCTGAAAAGGACAAAAGTTATATTCTTGAAGTAGTTAATGAACTCAAAAATGTAATCAATAAAATTGTTGTACGGCAAGATACTTCTGTTAGTTTTACCAAATATAAGGCCGGTATATACTTTATTCGAATTGTTTATGATACCAATAAAAATGGCAGCTGGGATACGGGTAATATTGCTGAAAAACTACAGCCTGAACGAATATGGTATGAACCTAAAGAACTCTCTATACGTGCCAATTGGGATCGTAATGACGTCATTACGATCCCAAAAGAGTAGTTATTTAAACCACTCTGAATACATAATATAGTTATCCGGAAGCTTATTCAATAAAGCCCTTTGCTCCTCATTAATGGGTTTTATTTTTTTTGCCGGAGTTCCTGCATAAATATATCCGCCTTCACAATAAGTATTTTCCAAGACTACAGATCCTGCAGCAATAATGGTATAATCTTCGACGATAACATGATCCATTACTATAGCACCCATGCCGATCAATATGTGATCATTAAGTGTGCAGCCATGTACGATTGCATTGTGACCTATTGATACCCGGTTACCAATTACCGTTGCTGCTTTTAAATACGTTGCATGGATTACAGCACCATCTTGTATATTACTTTCGTCACCAATGGTAATGTGGTTTACATCTCCTCTGATTACCGCATTAAACCATACTGAACAGTTTTTACCCATTGTTACATTTCCAACAATTGTTGCATTTGGTGCTATGAAACAATCTTCTCCCCAAACCGGATGTTTATCTTTTACTGGTAATATAACTGGCATAACTTAAAAAATGGTATCTGTTAATTCTGACTGATGATTTGGATAATCTGTGGTATAATGTAATCCCCTGCTCTCTTTCCTGGCCATTGCAGATTTAATTACAATATAGGCAACCTGTATTACATTTCTTAGTTCGCAAAGCTTTACAGAAACTTTATTTTCCTTATAGAAATCTTCCGTTTCCTGATATAATAAATATAACCGCCTCATGGCACGCTCCAACCTAAAATCTGAACGGACTATACCCACATAATCACTCATCAATTTCTGCATTTCCCTTAAATTATGTGTAACCAGAATATCTTCATTAGATTGTGTTACCCCATGTTCATTCCATTCCGGAATGGTATCCGGAATAACGATATTCTTGAAATGTTCTACCGCATCTTCATAAATACGATGGGCAAAAACTGGTGCTTCCAGTAATGAATTAGATGCTAACCTGTTCGCTCCATGCAATCCGGTAGATGAACACTCACCACAGGCGTATAGATTCTTTATAGAGGATCTTCCATACTCATCAACCAAAATACCTCCGCACATATAATGGGCAGCTGGCGTAACCGGAATCAGATCTTTGGTCATATCTATTCCAATAGATAAACATTTTGCATAGATATTTGGAAAATGTGCGAGTATATCCGATTTCTTTCTGTTTCGTATATCGAGGTAGACAAAATCTTCACCCGACTTTTTCATTTCTGCATCTATAGCCCTGGCTACAATATCACGGGGTGCTAAAGACCCTCTTTTATCGTACTCATACATAAATTCATCACCATTCTTTCTTCTTAAAACACCTCCAAAACCTCTTACTGCTTCAGAAATTAAGAACGCCGGATACTCTCCCGGATGGTATAATGCTGTTGGATGAAACTGAATAAATTCCATATTCCTCACTTTTCCTTTTGCACGATAAACCATCGCCATTCCATCACCTGTAGCAATGACGGGATTTGTAGTACTGGAATAGATATGTCCTGCGCCGCCGGAAGCCATTATGGTTACCTTTGCTAAAATCTTTTCCACATCGTTAAGCTCTGTGTTAAAGGCATATATACCATAACAGTTGATATCTTCGGTGCTCTTATCAACATGTACCCCCAGGTGATGCTGAGTGATTAGCTCTAAACAAAAGTAATGTGTTAATATCTCTATGTTATCATTTTCATGGATTTGCTTTAGCAGCACACTCTCTATTTCATATCCGGTTACATCTTTATAATGCAATACCCGGTGTTCTGAATGCCCACCTTCTTTTGCAAGATCATATACCCCTTTTTGATCCTTATCAAAGTTAATCCCGTAATCTATAATCTCTTGTATTCGCTGAGGGCCTTCTTTTACTACAATCTCAACAATACTTTTATCACACAATCCATCACCTGCGATCAGTGTATCTTCAATATGTTTTTCAAATGAATCGTCTTTATCAACTACTACGGCTACCCCACCCTGGGCATATTTAGTATTTGACTCATCTTCATTTGATTTAGTAACAATTAGAACCTTACCATGCTTTGCAGCCTTTAAAGCAAAGCTTAAACCAGCTATGCCCGACCCAATAACTAAAAAATCTACTTTTCTCATTGAAATGTGTTAATTACACTACTTTGTTAACAACGTTGATATAATTGTTAATTTCATGTCTAAATAAATAGAACAAATAAGTTTGAATGTTTAAAGCTAAGCTAAAATGGTAATTTGACACAATCTTTTAAGTTATTTTTGAGCAACTTTGCATAGTTTATTAACTTTTTACACACTACCTAACAATACACATTTTGGTATTGATAAGTTTCTGGAGCAAATTATATCAAGTTGGAAATGAGCATATATTTTAAATTAAAATGCATTTTAAATGTTGATAAGTAAACAACAAGTCATAAAATGGCATTTTAAAAAAGTATTTATACACAATACCAACACACTAATAAACAATAGAAATCTATTTATATTAAATAATTATAATTTATTGAACTGTTGAAAATGGATACCTTAGAGGAATTAAATAGAAAAGGTTTTATCGACGAAAAGATTGATCCAACACTTGATCTTTTTGTTGAAATAGAAAAATTAAAAAAGGAGAAAAATGCAATTATACTGGCACATTATTACCAAGAACCTGATATTCAGGATATAGCAGATTATATAGGCGATAGTTTAGGTCTTTCTCAAGAAGCAGCCAAAACTGAAGCTGACGTGATTGTATTTGCCGGTGTTCACTTTATGGCTGAAACTGCGAAAATACTTTCACCGGATAAAACGGTCCTATTACCTGATTTAAAAGCAGGATGCTCATTAGCAGATAGTTGCCCGCCACATTTATTCAAGAAATTTAAAGAAAAGTATCCTGATCATGTGGTGATCACCTATGTGAATTGTACGGCAGAATTAAAGGCTTTGAGTGATATTGTTTGTACTTCTACAAATGCCGTTCAGATTGTGGAAAGCTTGCCTAAGGATCAAAAAATAATATTCGGTCCGGATAAGAACCTGGGAGCCTGGGTAGCTAAAAAAACAGGAAGAGACCTGGTACTTTGGAATGGTGCATGTATGGTTCACGAGATATTTTCCAGGGAGAAAATAACCAAGTTGAAAGAACGCCATCCCAATGCTAGATTCATAGCTCATCCTGAATGTGAAGAAGCGGTGCTGAAAATGGCTGATTATATAGGATCTACAACAGGATTATTAAATTACACGGTAAAGAGTGATGCTAAAGAATTTATTGTAGCCACTGAAAGCGGGATTATTCACCAGATGGAAAAAGCCAATCCGGATAAAACATTTATTCCGGCCCCTCCAAATAACAGTTGTGCTTGTAATGATTGTCCTTATATGAAAAGAAATACACTTGAAAAATTGTATTTGTGTTTAAAAAATGGATTACCGGAAGTAACCGTTCCTGCTGATATTATTGAACTGGCCCGTAAACCGATAGCAAGAATGCTTGAAATATCAGCCCAGCTGGGTTTATAGTTATTGATACTAAAAATAAAAACATGTTTGAAAATAAAGAACGTACAGATATAGCAGAATTGGGGGAATTTGGCCTGATCAAACATTTAACTGATAATTTTAAGGTAAGGCATGAAAGCAGTATAAAAGGAATTGGCGACGATGCTGCAGTGCTTAATTTTAAAGACAAAGAGGTATTAATATCAACTGATCTTTTGTTAGAAGGAATACATTTTGATCTGGCCTATGTACCGCTTATGCATTTGGGCTATAAAGCTGTACAAGTCAATCTAAGCGATATTTATGCGATGAATGGTATTGCTACTCAGATCACAGTTTCTATTGGCTTATCGAGCAAGTTTCCATTGGAGGCTGTTGAAGAAATTTATAAGGGTATTGAACTTGCCTGCAATAAATTTAATATTGATCTGATTGGTGGGGACACTTCCACAAGTAAACAAGGGTTGGTAATTAGTGTAACCAGTATTGGTTATGCCGATAAAAAAGATATTTGTTATAGAAATGGTGCTCAGGAGGGTGATTTATTGTGTGTATCTGGTGACCTGGGTGGTGCTTATGTTGGCCTTCAAATTTTAGAGCGTGAAAAGCTTGTCTTCATTGAAAACCCAAATATTCAGCCTGATCTTGAAGGTAAAGATTATATCATTGAACGCCAGTTAAAGCCGGAAGGGAGAAGGGATATTGTTGATCTGCTTGCTCAGATGGGAATTAAGCCTACATCAATGATTGATGTTTCTGATGGTTTAGCTTCAGAAATTTTACACATTTGTAACCAATCTGAAAAGGGATGCAATCTTTATGAGGAAAAAATACCCATTGATCCGGTTACTTATGAAACAGCCAGGGAGCTGGGCTTAGACCCTACGGTTTGTGCGTTAAGTGGTGGTGAAGATTATGAATTGTTATTTACAATTAAACAATCTGACTACGATAAATTGAAAAATGATGTGGATATTAGTATCATTGGTCATATCACGGATAAAAATTCCGGATGTAACATGATCTCAAAATCTAATGTTGTACATGAAATAAAAGCCCAGGGCTGGAATGCTTTTAGTCTATAGAAGATTCCTCATCAGGTAGGGTATTGTCTAAAAATTTGGTGTCAATTTGTTTGGTTGCTTTGGCACCTAATTTTTTAATTTTTTCTGAAGTATTGGATAAATTACCCGCTCCTGTAGATAGTTTATTTAAAGCCCTGTCATATGCATCCTGACTTTGTTTTATATTTTTACCAATACTTTCCATATCTGTTAAAAAGCCTACAAATTTATCGTACATATTTCCACTGAGACGTGCTATTTCCAATACATTTCTATTTTGTCTCTCCTGTTTCCAAATGCTGGCTATGGTTCTTAAGGTAGCCAATAATGTAGATGGACTTACGATAACTACTTTACGGTCCCAGGCATAATTAAATAGTTCTGCATCTTGTTGTACTGCAATACCAAAGGAAGATTCTATAGGAATAAAAAGCAGAACAAAATCCGGTGAATTGATTTGATATAATTCATGGTAATTTTTTCCGGATAAGCCTTGTATATGACTTTTAATAGATACCAGGTGTTGTTTTAAATATAGTTCTCTTTCTTCGTCCGTATCTGCAGATACCAGTCTTTCATATGCTGTTAGAGACACTTTTGCATCAACAATCACCTGTTTATCATCCGGAAGATCTATAATTACATCGGGTTGAAATCTATTTCCATCAGAATGGTTTAAATTAGTTTGTATCCGGTATTCCCTGTCTTTAATTAATCCGGAACGTTCTAATATGCGTTCTAAAATTACCTCGCCCCAATTGCCTTGTTTTTTACTATCGCCTTTAAGTGCCCTGGTTAAGTTGTTGGCATCTTCCTGGATCTGTTTACTTTGATCCATTAATTGAGAAATTACGCCCTTTAATATGTTTCTTTCATCAGATTCTGACTTATAAACTTTATCTACCTTCTCTTCAAAAGCTTTTATATTTTCTTTAAGCGGATTTAAAATGAGGTCTAAATTAGTACGGTTCTGCTCTGTAAACCGTGCTGTTTTATCATCAAGAACTCTATTGGCTATGTTTTCAAATTCAAGCTTAAATTTTTGCTGCAGATCAGCCAGGTATTTATTTTGCTCTATTTCTTTATTTCGCTGAGCGATCAGGTTTTCTTCGGCTTTGATGGTTTTGCTCCGCTCATTCATATAATTGATGCGCAAGTCATTCAATTCATCTTCAAGCTTTAATTTTTCTTCTTTTAACCAGCTTAATGTTTTCTGATGTTCTGTTTCTTTAAGTTCCAGGAGCAACAAATGGTGTTCATTTTTAACCGGTTTTTTTATGATAATGACAACAGCTACTATTAAAATTAGTAGGATTAGAATGAGGAGAAGAAGATCTGTCATGGTATAAATTTATGTTATTTTTCATTATAATTAAAAAGGGAACGCTTTTTGATTTAAACTATCTGAAAAACATACACTAACGAAAATGGGTCTTTATTTTTTTTTAATAATCCCGGTTCTTATATTAAGCATGTTTGTGCAATGGCGATTTAGAAGTAAATTTTCAAAATATGCAGAAATGCAATTGAACTCGGGATTTTCTGGCAAAGAGGTGGCTGAAAAAATGCTGCATGATAATGGGATATTTGATGTAAAAATAATGAGTACGGATGGACAGCTTTCAGATCATTACAATCCTGAAGAAAAAACCATCAATTTAAGTACTGATGTATATTATGGAAGAAGTGTTGCAGCGGCAGCAGTAGCCGCTCATGAATGTGGCCATGCTATGCAGCATGCAGTATCTTATTCCTGGTTAAATTTAAGAACCAATATGGTTCCTGTAGTTAGTATCACATCAAATTTATTACAATGGGTATTGATCATTGGTGTGTTTTTAATTGCATTTACATTTAATCCAATTGTATTGGCAATAGGCGTTGCGGGATTAATTTTAATTACCATATTTAGTTTTATAACGCTCCCCGTAGAATTTGATGCCAGCAGAAGGGCACTGACCTGGTTAAAAAATAATAAAGGGGTGTTGTATACTACTGAAGAGCATAGCCAGGCTAAAGACGCTTTATGGTGGGCAGCCATGACCTATGTAATTGCTGCATTGGGTGCAATGACAAACCTGATCTATTACTTGTCTATTTTAATGGGAAGAAACCGTGATTAAATGAATGCGGGTTAATTTAACCGGTAAGGAACGATCAGTTGGAATTCAGGAATTTCTACTGTAAATTCAGTTTCATCTGCCAGTCTTTGCATCAAATAATTGCCACTCATGTTGCCAATATCTGTTGTTAAATGACATCCGGAATCGTATGAATAATTTTCTCCTGGTTCTATAACAGGCTGCAGACCTACAACACCCTCTCCTTCTACTTCTCTTTGGGTGCCATTAGAATCAAAAATGAACCATTGGCGTCTTTTGAGTTGGATTGAATATTCAGATAAATTCTCTATATTAATTCTGTAGGCAAACATAAAATGCTCGTTCGCAGGATTAGAATACTCATCCTGGTAGACAGTCTCTACTGATATTTTAACTCCCTGTGTTATAGCTGTAACCATTTTAAAACTAATTTAAAAAACTTTTTTCAAAAATCAAGCCATTTCACCAATAGGATGAATATTATCGAATTTATCTGCCACTTCGTCTAGTATATTATGAATAGTTTCAATATTTTCTTCCTTTACCAATTGCATTCTATAATTTTTAAAATCTGGTAAACCTTTGAAATAGTTTGCATAATGTCTGCGCATTTCAAAAACACCAACCCTTGGCCCCTTCCAGGCTATTGATTTTTCAAAGTGTGTTCTGCAGACTGATACACGTTCTTCTACAGTTGGACCGGCAAGGACCTTACCCGTAGCAAAGAAGTGTTTAATCTCTCTGAATATCCATGGATATCCTATTGCAGCTCTGCCAATCATAATTCCATCAATCTCATACTCAAGCCTCCAATCTGCGGCTTTCCGGATGCTATCTACATCACCATTTCCAAATATTGGAATTTTTATGCGCGGATTTCTTTTGATCTCACGGATGAGTGTCCAGTCTGCTTCACCTTTATACAATTGAGCACGTGTTCTGCCGTGAATTGTTAGCGCCTGGATTCCGATATCTTGTAAACGTTCTGCTACTTCTTCTACATTTTTGGTTGTATCATCCCAGCCTAACCGCGTTTTAACAGTTACCGGTAAATGAGTGGCTTTAACAACAGCATCTGTCATTTTTACCATCTTATCAATATCCTGTAATAAGGCGGAACCAGCTCCCCTGCAAGCCACATTTTTAACGGGACAACCGTAATTGATATCCATCAGATCCGGACCTGCAAGCGAAGCTATCTCTGTGGCTTCACGCATGTGATCAATTTCACTACCAAAGATCTGGATACCTATTGGGCGTTCATATTCAAAAATATCAAGCTTTGCCCTGCTTTTAGCTGCATCTCTGATCAATCCTTCTGAGGAGATGAATTCAGTATACATCATATCTACCCCATTCTGTTTACAAACAAACCGAAACGGAGGATCACTTACATCTTCCATCGGTGCAAGCAATAAAGGGAATTCTCCCAGATCAATATTTCCTATCTTTACAGACATTTTTCTATCTTCAAACCAAATTTCAAAGTACAAAGGTACAAATATTACAAACAATGGATTTTATACAAAAAGAAAGACCGGAAAACTCTGGTTTTATACAGTTATTGATGCTGATCGTTTATGCCATTGCTGGTATTTTGATTGGTTCAATTTTAGCATTTATACTCATTTTTATAATTTATGGGAAGCAGGTACTGATCAATCCTGCTATATTAACGGGTAGTGATCCAAATTCAATTGCCGGATTACAAATTCTGATGATTGCAACTTCCGCTGGTTTATTTTTAGCTCCCCCGCTTTTTCTGGCATTAACGGAAGGTAAAAGACCAAGTGTATTTTATGGATTTAAAAAACCAGAGATCAAACTGATTGCCTTGGTATTTGTAATTATGACCGTTTCCATGCCGCTAATGGAATGGGTTGCGCTGTTGAACCAAAAGATGGTTTTGCCCGAAAGTTTAAAAGAGCTGGAGCATTGGATGAGGGAGAAGGAAGATGAAGCCATGAGAACCACATTTCTATTGCTTAAAATGAATTCAATTAAAGATTTGTTGATCAATCTTTTTATGATTGCCTTACTTCCGGGAATAGCTGAAGAATTGATGTTTAGAGGAGGTATTCAGCGCTCTTTTACCAAAATAGTTAAAAATCCACATGTAGCGATCTGGATCTCTGCAGTTATATTTAGCGCGATCCATTTTCAGTTCTATGGTTTTTTTCCTAGATTGTTGCTTGGGGCCGGCTTTGGATATCTGTATTTTTGGAGTGGAAGCTTATGGTATGCGATGTTTGCACATTTTTTAAATAACGGGTATGCAGTATGTGCAGCATGGTATATGCAAAAAAACAATATACCTTTGTCTGAATTAGATAATACGGCATCTTTTACCTGGTATGGCTATGTGATCAGTTTTGTACTGACCATACTTGTATTCTTATATTTTAAAAATAAAACACAAATTACTAATGAACGATTGGATTAAAGTTTACATCACAGAAAATCCTTATGAAGCAGAGATCATTAAACAAGCTTTAGAAGAAAATGGAATCCCTGCTGTGGTATTGAATAAGCAGGATTCATCCTATAAAAGCTTTGGCGTATTGACAGTATTGGTACATCCGGATAATTTTGATAAAGCAACGGCTTACATTTCAGAAATTAATATTGAATGAAAACAAGAGCTATAACCGCATTCTTTTTTACCATTGCAATGCTGGGATCCATCTTTTTAGGAAGTTATGTTTTCAGTTTTTTTTATTTGATCTTAAGTCTGGCAAGCCTGCTTGAGTTTTTTAAATTGATTAAAACGGCAGGGATCAGACCGCATCGTAATATTGCTGTATTCGCTGCTGCACTAATTTTTTTGATGACTGCTGGCTTTCATTATCTGCAATTTGAAGTAAAATACTTATTGTTACTGGTACCCCTGCTCTTTTCTGTATTTATCAGTGAGTTGTATAAAAAGGAGAAAATTCCATTCGCAAACATATCCTATACTTTTGTGGGCTTTATTTATGTTACCGCACCTTTTTGTTTTTTTTATTCATTAGGCTTTTTAAACAATAACCTGAACTATAATTTCCATTTGCCGCTGGCATTTTTACTTTTGTTGTGGGGCAACGATACTGGAGCATATCTGTTTGGGGTTAAATTTGGTAAAACCAGGTTATTTGAACGCCATTCCCCAAAAAAGTCGTGGGAGGGTTTTTTTGGAGGTATGTTTACCAGCGTAATTATTTCTTATCTTCTATCCATTTGGTTTACAGAAATGCATGCAGGAATATGGGCGGGTATGTCCATTTTGATCGTTTGTTTTGGTACGCTTGGCGATTTGATAGAATCTATGCTGAAGAGAAGCCTGAATGCTAAAGATTCCGGGACTTTTTTACCTGGTCATGGTGGTTTATTGGATCGTTTTGACGGACTTCTGCTTGCAGCTCCTGTAGTTTATGTCTACTTATATTTAATTTTGTATTAAGGTCATTAAACAAAATTTTTGTAACAAATCAATAGCAGCTTATTATAAATCAGGGAGGTAATTTATATTTGGTATAAACCAACACTTTATACCATTACCATGTCAAAGCTTAAACTTAAGGGCTTTTTAATCGCTTGTTTATTAACAGGAAGCCAGATTTCCTTTGCACAAAATATTCCAAGTCCTAAAGACCATTTTGGTTTTTCTATTGGGGATGATTATCAATTGGCAAACTTTACTCAAACTGAAGCCTATTTTAAAAAATTAGCGGCTACTTCAGACCGGGTAAAACTGGTGGATATTGGTAAGACAGAAGAGGACAGAACCCAATATATGCTGATCGTCTCTTCGCCGGAGAACCTAAAGAACTTAGATCGGTACAAAGAGATCTCTCAAAAGCTTGCTCATGCAGAAGGTTTAACCACTGCGCAGGCTAAAGCTCTTGCTGATGAGGGAAAGGCGGTGATTTGGATTGATGGAGGCCTTCATGCCAATGAAACGGTTGGTATCCATCAACTGATTGAAACCGCATGGCAGCTTGCTACAAAGAAAGACCCTGAAACTCAAAAAATATTAAAGGATGTGATCATATTAATGACACATGCCAATCCTGATGGACAAGAGCTGATCAGCAACTGGTATATGAGAGAAAAAGATCCTGCAAAAAGAACACTTTCAGGAGTTCCCAGATTATATCAAAAGTATATTGGCCATGATAATAACCGTGATTTCTTCATGCTAAATATGAAAGAGACCCAAAATATTGGCAGGCAATTATTTGTTGAATGGCTGCCTCAGATCATGTATAACCATCATCAGGCCGGGCCGGCAGGAACTATTGTTGCTGGCGCACCTTATAGAGATCCATTTAACTATGTTTTTGATCCGGTTTTAATGACCAGTCTGGATGCCGTTGGTGCAGCCATGCACAATCGCTTAAATGCAGAAGATAAACCTGGGTATACGCAAAGAAACGGCTCTGTATTTTCTACGTGGTATAATGGCGGCTTGCGGACCACCACTTATTTTCACAATATTATTGGCCTTTTAACAGAAATAGTCGGCAGCCCCACTCCTTCCGAAATTCCACTTGTTCCTGCCAGATTATTGCCTAACAGCGATTCTCCAAATCCCGTTACTCCTCAAAAGTGGTATTTTAGACAATCAATAGATTATTCGGTTTCTTTGAATTATGCAGTGCTTAATTATGCCCAGCGTTATAAAGATGAATTGCTTTTCAATATCTATCTTATGGGTAAAAATTCGATTGAAAGAGGAAGTAAGGACAGCTGGACATTTTCTCCAAAAAAGCTGGAAGCCATTAATTTGGCCTATGCCAAAGATCAAAAAGCGGCTTCTGGAAATAACAGGGCAGGAATGCCTGTTAAATACTATGATACGGTAATGAAAGCACCTGCATTAAAAGATGCCAGAGGTTACATTATATCTGCTGATCAGCCCGACCTGACCACTTCAGTGCGGTTTTTAAATGCATTGATCAAAACGGGTATATTGGTGCAGAAAGCTACAGCAGATTTTTCTGTTGGCACTAAAAATTATCCAAAAGGATCATATATTGTAAAAACAGACCAGGCGTTCCGTCCGCATGTTTTAGACATGTTTGAACCTCAGGATCACCCAAACGATTTTAAATACGAAGGGGGTGCCCCGATTCCTCCCTATGATGCTGCCGGATGGACACTTGCCTACATGATGAATGTAAAATTTGACCGGATCATGGATAATTTTAATGGTCCTTTTGAGCGGCTGAATTACGGTGAGGTCATTAAATTGAATTCTGGAAAAGTACCATCGGCTTCCGGGTATACTTTAAATGGTTCTTTAAATGATTCTTATTATGTGGTTAATGACCTTTTAAAGGCCGGTGTTACCGTTTATAGGAATCTATCTGATGGATCTTTCTATGTTCCATCTTCTGCAAAAGCAAAAATAAGTATCGATCAATCGGCCGGAAAGGTGGGATTAACGGTTCATGCAGCAAAGACAAAACCATCGTCATTACAAAAAATCACGCCTTCGCGAATTGCTCTTTGGGATACTTATGGCGGCTCGATGTCTTCCGGATGGGTTCGCTGGATCATGGAACAATACCACTTCAATGCATCTGTCATTTATCCGGAAGAAATTGATAAGGGAAATCTTAAGTCGAAATATGATGTGATTATTTTTGTAGGCGGAGCAATTCCAGCCTTGCAGGAAGGTATCTCTGTAACCAATTCCGGGAGATCTTTTGGACCAAAACCGGAGGAAGTTCCTGAAGAATACAGAAATAGATTGGGTAGGATTAGCCAGGATAAATCAATACCCAAACTGAAAGAATTTTTAGATGCCGGAGGTGATATTGTAACCATTGGAAGCAGTACAAACCTGGCATACCACTTAAAGTTGCCTGTTCGTAATGCAATGGTTGAAATGACTGGAAATGGAGAAGAAAAAAGACTTCCGGCAGAAAAGTATTATATTCCGGGAAGTGTATTGAATGTAAGCTTTGATACCAGTCAAACTGCAAACTGGGGAATGGAACAGCATGCTGATGTATATTTTGATAACAGCCCGGTATTTAAAATAGCACCTAATGCCGTTTCTTCCGGACAGATCAAGCCTTTGGCCTGGTTCAGTACCGCTACGCCGCTTAGAAGCGGCTGGGCCTGGGGACAAGCATATCTTCAGGATGGGGTAGCTGCTTTTGAAGCCAGATCCGGCAAAGGAAAGTTAGTTGCATTTGGTCCTGAAATCACTTTTAGGGCGCAAACACATGGTACATTTAAGCTGTTGTTTAACCAGCTTTATAATTTAAATAATTAAAAAAGCCCTTAACGTTACCAGGTATGGCGCTGTAATAGTTTCAGTGCGTTAACGGACATGTAAATATTATTTTTTAAGGGGTTGTAATAAATATTCAAGACCATTTAACTTGATCTCATAAAGGGTTGCAATCAGTTCGCCGAGTTTTCCGGGTGGGAAGCCTTCTCTATGAAACCAGATCAGGTAACTTTCAGGCAGATCACAAAGGATCCTGCCCTTATATTTGCCAAATGGCATTTTCATAGTTACCAGGTCCATTAGTAATTGTGGATTCATATGTAGAATTAATTAAGTACCATTTCAAGCATTTCAACGGCTTCGTCAACGGTTTTAAGATTATCAAAAGCGATGCGCAGGCTGTCTTTAACTTCTTTAAGGTTGCAAAGCCTTGGGTGTATCTGCGCAAAGTGTAAGATCTTATTAAATGTGGTAGAGTCAAAAAATGACGACTGCTTATCTGCTATAAAGTAACCCCGTAAGATTCCCTTTTTGAAGCTTAATTTTTCAAATGCGAGTTTTTTAGCAACCCATTGCAGTCTTAAAACATTAAGCATGGTTTTAACCGGTGCAGGTACAGGCCCAAAACGATCTTTTAGTGAAAGTTCAAATGCTTTTAGTTCTGTTTCATTTTCGATTTTTGAGAGGGAGGTATACAGGTTATACCGCTCGGTTATATTCGTTACGTAATCATCCGGAATATAAAGCTCCAGATCGGTATCTATTTGTGTAGACATGACAAAGGGGCGTGCCGGCTCATTTTTAAACAGATCCTTAAATTCATCAGCTTTTAATTCCTGAATGGCTTCATCAAGAATTTTATGATACATTTCAAAACCTATTTCAGCGATAAAGCCACTTTGCTCTGCACCTAAGAGGTTTCCGCTGCCCCGGATATCCAAATCCCTCATTGCAATATTAAAACCGCTCCCAAGGTCTGAAAACTCTTCTATTGCACTAAGTCGTTTACGGGCTTCGGAAGTTAAGGTAGAAAGCGGGGGACTTAACAGGTAGCAGAATGCTTTTTTATTGGACCGGCCAACCCTGCCTCGCATTTGATGCAGGTCACTTAACCCAAACATATGGGCATGGTTGATAATGATCGTGTTGGCATTGGGAATGTCTAACCCGGCTTCAATGATCGTTGTGGCTACTAACACATCTTTCTCCCCATTTATAAAGTCAAGCATCACATCTTCCAGGGCATCCCCGTCCAGCTGTCCGTGTGCAATGCCTATGCGTGCTTTTGGTACCAGGGTTTGAATGAGTCCGCCCAATTGAGGTAGATCATTTACCCGGTTGTGAATAAAGAAAACCTGGCCGCCACGGTCCAGCTCATACTGAACCGATTCCTGAATTAATTTGTCATTGAAAACGTGCAGCTCTGTGTTTACCGCTTGCCTGTTGGGCGGCGGCGTGCTCATTATGGAAAGATCTCTTGCTCCCATCAGAGAGAAGTGCAGTGTTCGTGGTATTGGCGTAGCGGTTAAGGTAAGTGTATCGACATTTACCCGGAGTGCCCGTAGCTTTTCTTTTGAGGTTACACCAAACTTTTGCTCCTCATCAATGATCATAATGCCCAGATCCTTAAATTTTACATCCTTGCTCAGCAAGCGGTGTGTACCGATAATGATATCGACCTGGCCGGCTTCAACTTTAGCAAGTGTTTCTTTGATCTGTTTATTGGTTTTAAAGCGGTTAATATAATCTACATTACATGGAAAACCTTTTAAGCGCCCTGAAAATGTTTTAAAATGCTGCAGGGCCAGAATGGTGGTAGGCACAAGTACTGCGGCCTGTTTGCCATTCGCTACGGCTTTAAAAGCAGCCCGGATTGCGATTTCTGTTTTACCAAAGCCCACATCACCACAAACCAGTCTATCCATTGGATGCGGGGCTTCCATGTCTTTTTTAACATCATTGGTGGCTTTTTCCTGATCAGGCGTATCTTCGTAAATAAAGGATGCCTCTAACTCGGTTTCCAGATAGCCATCCGGATCAAAGGCCGTACCTACCTGGGCTTTTCTTAATGCATAAAGCTTAATCAGGTCCCGGGCTATGTCTTTGACTTTTTTTTTAGTTGTTTTTTTTAATTTATCCCAGGCCTCAGTTCCCAGCTTATTCATTTTTGGCGCTGTTCCATCTTTTCCGCTGTATTTGGCAATCCTGCTTAATGAATTGATGTTTACATAGAGCAGATCATTATCTGCATAAACAAGACGGATCATTTCCTGGGTTTTACCATTTACTTCAACTTTTTCAAGTCCGGCATATTTACCAATACCGTGGTCAATATGAGTCACAAAATCGCCTGGCTTTAGATCGCGTAATTCTTTTAACGTTATTGACTGACTTCTCTGGTATCCCCTTTTTAATTTGTATTTGTAAAAGCGATCAAAGATCTGGTGGTCTGTATAAAAGGCAACTTTTTGCTGCGAATCAATAAAGCCTTCTCTGAGGGGGATATTTATGGGGGTAAACTTAGCCGTTTTATCTATATCATCCAGGATGGCATATAGGCGTTCTGTTTGCTTGGGAGATGAACTAAAGATCAGATTATGTATTCCTTGTTTCTCGTTTTCCTTCAAATTATGGATCAGCAAATTAAAATCCTTATTAAAGGAAGGCTGCGGTTTCGTTTCGAATTGAAAAATATGGTCTGTTTTATAGAAATACTGCTTTCCGAATTCAACAAGCATAAAATCATGCAGGATATCAGCCGTCATTTTCTCATCGGCAAAACCAAACTTCGGATCAATCCAGTCCTGATTTTCCTGCTTCTCTTTTGCAGGAAGTGCTTTCCAGAGTTCTACTGCTTTTTTGTAACCTGCTTTAATGATGTCGAGGGTAAATTCAACATCCTTAAACCAAACCTGTGTATCTTTTTCTATGTAATCCAGTAAGCTTATGTTATTTTCAGTCAGGTACTTTGACTGCACATTCGGAATGATCGTGAGTGTTTTTACATCTTCAACAGAAAGCTGGCTTTCAATTTCAAACGTTCGGATACTTTCAATGATGTCCCCAAAAAATTCAATCCGGTAAGGCAGATCGTGTGAAAAAGAGAATATATCAACAATACCGCCCCGGATGGAGAATTGTCCTGGTTCATACACGAAATCGGTACGGTTAAAATCATAATCGATTAAAAACTCATTGATAAAATCAATGCCAAGCTTAATCCCGGTACTAATCTCCAGGGTATTTTTTTCCAGGACACTTCGGTCTATTACCTTTTCTGCAAGAGCCTCCGGATAAGAAACAACGATCTTTCCATATTCGGAATTGTGATTTAGCTCATTTAAAACTTCGGCCCTTGCCAATACATTAGCGGTATCAACCTGTGTAAAATCGAAGCCCTTTCTAAATGAAGAGGGGAATAAAAGAACCTCTTTATCCAGAATACTTTCCAGGTCTGAAAGGAAATAAGAAGCCTCTTCTCTATCAGGTAAAATAAATAAAATAGGCTTATGCAATAAGAAATAGGTTGCTATTGCAATTGTTGCATCGGCCGAACCAACCAAGCCCTTAAGCTGAAGTTTGTTGCCTTTACCCAGATTAAGGGCTTTAGCCAATGCTACAATGCGGTCATCTGTCTTGTATCTGTTAATCAGGTCGCGAATGTTCACAATACAAATGTAATATTTATGATTAGCTTTGGATGTAACAATACATCGATTAATATATCTAAAATAAAAGAAACATGAAAGTGCTAGGCCAGATACCATTAGAACTCTTTTTTTGGGTTTTGGCTATCACGCTGCTGGCTACAGCTCAGCCTCATGAACATGGTGAGGGGGCTCATTTTACACTTTGCCCATTAGCAAACCTGGGGCTAACCTGGTGCCCGGGATGTGGAATTGGAAGAGCGATAACCCACTTGTTTCATGGTAATTTGGAAAAGAGCTTTGAACAGCATTGGTTTGGTTTACCTGCATTACTGATTCTTTTATACCGGGTTTTGGTGTTGTTGAAATGGAGTTTAATAAATTATAAAGGATTTAAAATAAAGGATAAGGAGAAAAAATATGTTTGAGTCACCATTTATGTCATTGCCGGGGATATCCCCACAAGAATACGCATACCTTCAATCTGCAACTACTGGATTTAGTGAGCAGCAATTGAGGGGCTTCTTAATGATTTATGGAAGCAAAAGAAGAAATCCTGATGATATGGTGTTGTATTGTATCCTGGGTTTTTTTGTTCCCGGTCTTCCGAGATTTCTTGTTAATCAAATCGGGATGGGAGTATTGTATTTCTTTACTGTAGGATTGTGTTTTGTTGGTACGATCATCGACCTTGTAAATCATAAAAACCTGGCATTTGAATATAACCAGCGCATGGTATTTGAAAGCTTACAAATGGTTAAAATGGGAAATATCCAATAATAGCAGGTAAAATATTGAAGCCGGGACAAATGCAATTGTTCCGGCTTTTTTATTTGATTAAAAATTTTATCAATCAATGTGTAATTTTACAGGATATGAAGCTATCCCTTATAATAAAAAGCCTTGAAGAGTTTGCCCCCTTAAATTACCAGGAAGATTATGACAATTCCGGATTATTGATTGGAGAGGTAGCCCAGGAAATAAATGCAGCTTTGGTTGCATTGGATTGTACAGAAGAAATTGTGGATGAGGCCATTGCTAAAGGCTGTAATCTGATCATCACACATCATCCGATTGTATTTAAAGGATTAAAAAAGATAACTGGGAAAACTTATATTGAGCGGGTAGTTTTGAAGGCAATCCGTCATAATATCGCATTATATGCCATCCACACTAATCTGGATCATGTTCAGCATGGTGTAAATGGAGTGATCAGTGAAAGATTAGGATTAAAGAATACTAAGATATTAAGCCCTAAAACAGGTATCTTAAAGAAATTGGTTACTTTTTGTCCATCGGCATCTGCCTCTGTTTTAAGAGAAGCATTATTTATCGCTGGAGCAGGGCACATTTCAAAATATAGTGACTGTAGTTTTAACGGGGCTGGTATAGGTACCTTTAAAGCGGGTGCAGGCACTGATCCGTTTGTTGGCGAAATAGGTGTTCAGCACCAGGAAGATGAAATACGGATTGAGACTATTTTTAGAACACAGGATGAAAGAAAGGTTATCCTGGCACTCCTGGAATATCATCCTTATGAAGAAGTTGCATATGATATTTATGCGCTGGAAAATGGAATGGAAACGGTAGGTGCGGGTATGATTGGATGGTTAAACGAAGAACTGGATGGAACGGCTTTTTTAAGCCTGGTTAAAGAAAAAATGAATGCGCGAGTAATCCGCCATACAAAAATTCTTCCTAAAAAGATCCGGAAAGTCGCTGTTTGCGGCGGTTCGGGAAGCTTCTTATTAAAACAGGCCATTGCTGCAGGCGCAGATGCATTTGTAACCGCTGATTTTAAATATCATGAATTTTTTGATGCGGATAAAAACCTGATCATTGCAGATATTGGACACTTCGAAAGTGAACAGTTTACTTCCGCATTGCTTGTTGGACATATGGAAAAGAATTTTCCGGGGTTTGGTGTTTTTTTAACGGGACAAAGTACAAATCCGGTTAATTATTTTCTGTAAATGGGAGTCCACTTTTTGATAAAGCCAAACGGCAGGTTTATAGGAATTTATATGCACAATCGCAAAAATAATACTTATCTTTGCAAGCTTTAACAGGATATTGTATTGGCAGATTTCTTTTTATAGTTTGAAATCAATTGGCCCATATGAATTTTGCATAAGAATTTAAAACATTAAAATACTGATAACCAGTTAAATACATACATACCATAAATTATTTCGTTTAATGGAACAAACTGTAGAGCAAAAGCTAAAAGCTTTATACGAATTACAAAACCTACATACTAAAATCGATAAAATACGTCAGATCCGTGGTGAATTACCAATGGAAGTTGCGGATTTAGAAGATGATGTTGCAGGTCTTGAGACCCGTATAGAAAAATTTAAAGCAGAATTGGATGATACCGAAGATGCCATAGTGACCCGTAAAAATATGATCAAGGAAGCTCAGAACCTGATCAAAAAATACGAAACTCAATTGAAAGATGTTAAAAATAATCGTGAATATGATGCTTTAACAAAGGAAGTTGAGATCCAGACTTTGGAAATCCAGGTTTGCGAGAAAAAAATCAGAGAGTTTGGGTTTGACATTGCTTCAAAAACTGAAGTTTATGAAAAAGCAGCGGCTGATTTAGAGTCAAGACGTAAAGATCTTGATATTAAACAAGGAGAATTACAAACCATTACTTCTGAAACTGAGAAAGAAGAACAAGGATTAAATAAAAAGGCAGAAAAAGCAGAAACACTTATTGAAGAAAGGCTTTTAACTGCTTATAACAGGTTGAGAAAAAATGCGAATAACGGACTTGCTGTTGTTACCATTGACCGTGACTCATGCTCTGGATGTTTTAACCAGATCCCTCCTCAAAGACAGCTAGATATCCGTCAGCGTAAAAAGATCATCGTTTGCGAACACTGCGGAAGAATTTTAGTAGATGAAGCCCTTACACAAGAAGTGGTTCCTGCTTAAATTATAAAGACAAATACTGAAGGCCGTTTCATAACTTGATTATGAGACGGTTTTTTTTGCTGTTAACCTTGGCATATTTTGTGCTCATAATCCAGACAAGCTTTTAATTCTTTTATGATTAGGACCATTACTTTAAAATTCCTCTTAATTTTCCTGCTCGCCATCCCAACTTCAGTATTTGCAAATTTTGATTTCAATAGCAACTGCCTTAAAGCATATCAGCAAATTTTTGAATTAAAGTTAAGTTCTGCCAGACAATTAATTGTAGCTGAAAAGAAGTTAAATCCTAAAAACACCATCGTTCCTTTACTGGAAAATTATCTGGACTATTTTTATTTATTAACCAATGAAAGCAAACAGGAATTTGACCGGTTAAAAGAAAATAAGTCTGATCGGTTGGATCTCATTGAAGATGGCGACGAGAAATCTCCCTATTTTTTATATGCCCAAGCTGAGATTAATTTACAATGGGCTTTGATTAGGGGAAGATATGGAGAGTATTTTACTGCTGCCCGGGAAATAAAAAGAGCCAATAGTTTACTGCAGGAAAATAATAAAAGATTTCCAGGTTTTCATCTTAATTTAAAAGGTCTTGGAATTATAAATGCTTTTTTAGGTAATCTGCCTGACGGTATGTTAAAGAGTACCCTTGCAACTTTTGGGATAAAAGGAAATTTACAAAATGGGATCTCTATGCTTGACAAGCTTGCAGAAAATTTACCCAAATCTAAATATGAGCCCTTTTATGAAGAAGTGGTATTTTATTATTCAGTCGTACTAACAGATATTGCACATAGCCCGTCTGCGTATGCTAAGGTTATGAAGTATACGGATAAATTTTCTGAACTCAATTTGCTGAAAGTCTATTTACAGGCCCAGGTATGTTTAAGATCGGGTCACACGGAAGAAGCCATTTCTATTTTAAATAATAAACCTGCTGCTGCTTTTTTTCAATCTTTTCCATATCTTGATTTTTTACTCGGGACAGCGAAACTTAACAAACTGGATTATTCTGCTTCTCAGGATTTCAATCGATTTTTGCAGTTAAACAAGGGTAATAGCTATATTAAAGACGCCAACCTCCATCTGGGCTGGATATCACTTTTAAAAGGCGACAAAGCGGCCTATATAGGTTATATGTCAAAGGTTAAGTCAAATGGTTATACCTACCAGGAAAAAGACAAACAGGCGATGAACGAAGCATCAGCTGTAGTTCCAAATATAAATCTGCTGAAAGCCCGCTTGTTATTTGATGGCGGTTATTATGAAAAAGCATTAGATGTCATCTCTCTGGATAAAGCTTCTGCATATGCTGTGGGAAGGGATAGAACTGAGTTTTATTACAGGAGCGGAAGATTGAACGATGAATTGGGAAAAGACGATCAGGCATTATTAAACTATCAAAATGCAGTTAATTCAGGTAAGGATCTAAAGTATTATTTCGCCGCTAACTCTGCTCTGCAGATGGGTAAAATTTACGAAAAAAAGAAAAACTACCCAAAGGCAAAGGATTCTTTTAATTTAGCAATTGGGATGAAAGACCACGATTATGAGAATAGCATTGAAAGTCAGGCTAAAGCTGGGATCAACAGGGTTAAATAAGGATTAAAACTTATATATAAAAGCATTGATATGCATACCTGCACCAACAGAAGCAAATACAGCATATTCATCTTTCTTTATTTCATAGCCTTCAACTTTGTTCTTAAGCACAAGGTCTAGCAAGGTAGGAATAGTAGCTACAGAGCTATTTCCAAGCCATGAGATGGTCATTGGCACCAGGTTTTCCGGGACACTATCCAAGTTATACAGCTTAAATAAACGCTTCATAATGGCATGGTCCATCTTGCCGTTGGCCTGATGAATGAATACCGTCTTTATATCTTCAATACTTATTCCCGCATTGTCAATCGCCTTCTTAACGACTTGCGGAACATTCAGTACTGCGAATTCATAAAGCTTTCTGCCATTCATCTTCAGATAGGTATTTCCATTAGATTCTGCTGGATTATTGCTTTTGCCCATAACCAGAAGCGAGCCATAGCTTGCAGCATAGGTTTGAGTTTTATGTGCAATGATCCCCGTTGGTTCTTCAGATTCTTTTACCTCAAATATAACAGCGCCGGCGCCGTCAGAAAAGATCATGCTGTCACGGTCATGCGGATCAATTATCCTTGAAAGTGTCTCAGAACCAATAACCATTACACGTTTGGCATCTCCGCTTTGAATCAGATAGTTTGCCTGTATTGTTCCCTGTACCCAACCAGGACAGCCAAAAATTATATCATAGGCAACACAGTCCGGATTTTCAATAGCAAGGGCTTGCTTAACTTTTGCGGCTAAAGCAGGTAAAATATCCATTCTGTTGGATCCTGCAGAGATATCTCCAAAGTTGTGGCAAAAGATGATATGATCTAATGTTTCTTTATCAATTCCAGCATCCTCAATTGCACGCTGGGCAGCAATTGTTGCAATGTCGCTGTTTAAGGAGCCATCACTAACATAACGACGTTCCTGAATCTCTGTAATCTCTGTAAATTTTTTAATAACTTCCGCAATGTCTTTGTCTAAAGGAAGGCCATTATCATAGAATGTGGAATTTAAAAAAGAATCTCCAGAAATTACATTTTCTGGAATATAGCTACCAGTTCCTTTTATAACCGAGTGTATTGTTGTTTTATTGCTCATTATGAACCGCAGACTGTTTTGGTATACAGTATAAAATTAAGATAATTTTATTAGAAACAAAAATTTTAAGAGAAATCTTCGATTAAAAACACAAATAGTTCTTTAGGTCCGTGAGCACCAAGCACCAGTGTTTTTTCAATATCAGCCGTTCTGCTTGGCCCGGTAATGGTGCTGATCATCGATGGAATCTGACTTCCATATTTATCTTTAATGATCTTAAATGCATCTTTTAGGTCCATAACCAGCTGGCCCGTCCTGGCAATCACAATATGATGATGTGGAAATATACTTAATCTCCTTCCTGCAGCATTTTGGTTAGATACCATTACAGATCCATTTCGTGCAATCAGGGCTTCACAGAGTGTGATACCTACTTCTGCAAGCTCAAAATCTTTATCTGTTTTATAAAAAGGAAATTCATATTCTGATAGCAGGTCCTGAAGCTCTGGCTCCCAGCAGTATATTTTTCTCCAGCTATATTTATCCGCCAGGTGCAAAATATTCTCAATAAATTCTATTCCATTCTCGCAATAGATAAAATTGCCTGAAACAGCAGTTAGCTGTTCTGCAAATAAAACTTCAGGATATTCTGTGTTTTCAGTATAGAGTGGGGTATCTTCTAAGTTGGGATATGGATTGTCTCTTTTTTCAAGAAGTGCTTTCCTTATCTTTTTCAACATCAATTCTTTGGAGGAAATATTTTCTTGCATAAAAAATGGATTTGCTGCCGCCTTATATACCAAGGCGGCAGCCCCATGAAATAGATTGTACTATAACTCTTTGTCTGTAGGATCAGCAGAAATGGCAGGATCAATAGTTTCTCCTACACCATCGTGTAACAGACCTTCTGCGGCAGGTTTTTGATCACCTGTGCCATTTACAAATTCGTCATAAGCAGTACGGCTGTCAAAAGGACGTTTTCCTAAGATCTCTTCCAGGTCAGCCTGAAAAAGTATCTCTTTTTCCAATAGTTTCAGCGCAAGTTTTTCTAAGCCTTCTCTTTTATCAGTTAGCAGCTGCTTAGTTCTTGAATAAACACCTTCTATTAGTTTACGAACTTCATGATCAATCATTTCTGATGTTTTTTCAGAATATGGTTTGTTAAAGTTGTACTCATTTTGAGGATCATGGAAAGAAACATTACCGATTGTACTGTTCATGCCATAAATGGTTACCATGGCATATGATAGCTTAGTAATGCGTTCCAAATCGTTCTGTGCGCCTGTAGAGATCTTGCCAAAAACAATGTCTTCTGCAACTCTTCCGCCCATGGTCATACACATACCATCAGTCAGTTGCTCTGTTGTATATAGGAACTGTTCTTTAGGCAAGTATTGAGCGTAACCCAATGCTGCAACACCGCGGGGAACAATGGATACCTTAACAAGTGGGTCTGCGTGTTCCAGAAACCATCCGGCAATGGCATGGCCAGCTTCATGGTAAGCAACAATTCGTTTCTCTTCAGGAGATATGATCTTATTTTTCTTTTCTAAACCACCAATAACCCGGTCAATTGCATCTTGAAAATCTTGCATATCAACATGTTCTTTATTGCGTCTTGCAGCAATAAGGGCAGCCTCATTACAAACATTGGCAATCTCAGCACCAGCAAATCCGGGAGTCTGGGCAGAAAGTTTTTTAGCATCAACCACTTCAGCGGTCTTAATTGGCTTTAAGTGAACTTTGAATATTTGTTCACGCCCAGCAAGATCAGGTTTATCAATAGAGATTTGTCTGTCAAACCTGCCTGGTCTCAATAAGGCACTATCCAATACATCCGGACGGTTGGTTGCGGCAAGGATTATGATCCCTGAATCGGTACCAAAGCCATCCATTTCAACCAAAAGCTGGTTTAATGTATTTTCCCGCTCATCATTTCCACCCATCATGCTATTTTTTCCACGTGCACGGCCAATGGCGTCAACCTCATCTATAAAGATGATACATGGAGCTTTATCCTTTGCTTGTTTAAATAGATCACGAACGCGTGAGGCACCAACGCCAACGAACATCTCTACAAAGTCTGACCCCGAAAGAGAGAAAAAAGGAACTTGTGCTTCACCGGCAACAGCTTTTGCCAATAATGTTTTACCTGTACCAGGAGATCCAACAAGCAATGCTCCTTTCGGTATTTTACCTCCCAGGTTCGTATACTTTTTAGGATTTTTAAGGAAATCGACGATTTCCATGATCTCTTGTTTAGCTTCTTCCAGACCAGCCACATCGTTAAATGTTACATTTACCTGGCTTTCTTTATCAAATAGCGTTGCTTTAGATTTCCCAATGTTGAAAATCTGTCCGCCACCACCTCCAGCACCACCGCCCATACGGCGCATAATGAAGATCCAGAAACCAATAAATAGTAAAACTGGAATGATCACGGTAAAGAACCATGAGTTAAATGAACTTTGTCTCGTGTCTTTTTCTGCAAGAATCTGCTGTTCCTTCGGAAGGTCTTTTTGAGATTCTTTTAATTGTGCGTCCAGGCCATCCATAGAGCCAGCGGTAAAGAAAGCTACCGGACCTGTAGAAGAAGTACCAAAGTTATTCTTGGTTTGATACTCTTTGTATTTAGGGGAGTTGATCTTATCTTTTTTCAGAAAGATATCTACCTTAACCAGATCCTCATGTTTGTAGGCAACGAGTTTTTGAACATCACCAGGTAACAGCATCTGTGTTTCAAACTCACGGTAAGTAATGGATTTGCTGCTTTCCGAGCTAAACAGGAATTGCAGTAAGATCAGACCTAAAATAATAGCGGCATAAATCCAAAAAATATTAAATTTTGAACCTTTTTGAGGCTTCTTTGGTATGTTAGGTATTCTTTTTATTAGGTTAGGTTTTTTATTTTGGTTCTCTTTCATCGTTAAATCAAAAAATGTGGATGTGAATGATTAAGCGCTTTTATAGGATGTAGCCAGAGCATCTCCCCATAAATCTTCAATTCCATAAAAGTCGCGTTTTTCAGTTTTAAATATGTGCACAACAATGTCAAAATAATCAAGGATTATCCACTCTGCTGAATCTTGCCCTTCCTTACGCCAAGGGTTTGTTTGAGTATTTTTATAAATTTCTTCTTCAACACTGTCTGCGATTGCTTTAACCTGGGTAGAAGAGTTTGCGCTGCAAATGATGAAATAATCGGAAACTGAACTGTTCAGTTCTCTTAAGTCTAAACGTACGATGTCATTACCTTTTTTTTCCTGTATGCCATGTACGGCTATTTCTGAGAGATATGTAGAAAGGTTTCCTATTTTCTTTTTTACCATTAAAATGTTTTAATTTTGATAAACAAATATACAATCAACACACTTGCAAAATAACACTTTTTCAACATTATTTGTTGGTCAAAATCTTATACGATTACCGGCCGTTGATTCTACCAATAACTTTTTAAAGATGTTGGTGTCAAAATCCGAGCCATTACCCGAAGGAACTGTTATTATGGCAGATGATCAATTTGCAGGAAGAGGTCAGCAGGAAAGTGCCTGGCATGCCGAAGCCGGACTTAACCTTACCTTTAGCATTCTTCTAAAACCGTCATTCTTGCCCGTTCAAAAACAATTTATGCTAAATATAGCAGTTAGCATTGGCATTAACAAAGCACTCACAGCATTTGTGAATGAGAATGTTAAAGTAAAGTGGCCAAACGACATTTATTTTGAAGGTAAAAAAGTTGGCGGGATACTGATTGAAAACAATATCGCTGGTACAAGGTATAAATCAGCTGTTGTTGGTATTGGAATTAATGTAAATCAACGGTATTTTGACATTGAAAAAGTAAAACCTGCAACATCGATAGCTGAAATATTAAATCAGGAAGTTGATCTTATTAAATTATTGGCAGTTCTTTGCAGTCATATTGAAAGTGAATACCTCAAACTTAGGACAGCAAACTATATCCGTATGACTGAAGATTATGTCAATGGCTTATACAAATTTAATCAATTGGCCTGGTATAAGCATAAGGATTATATATTTGAAGGAAGGATCCGTGGAATCACTGAAACCGGACAGTTGATCATACGTGCCGGAAATGCGGAGACCAATTATAATTTTAAAGAGGTTGAATTTTTGGACCTTAATGGTTAGTGGTTATAGCCAATAACCAGATCTCCCACTTGTGATGCTTCTTTAGCTAACAACTTAAACAAAAGATTAGGGGATCGTAAAATTAATAACACTTCCAATGTTGAGGGCCTTTAAATAAAAAATTATAAGTATTTTCACGGCCACATTGTATATACTGTAAAGTGACAGCGTGTAATGAGTACGCATTAGGACTACAATTTGGAACATATTGGCCGACCAGGTAAATGATTGCCAAGGCTAGCTAACAAGATATAAATGAGTAAAATTAAAAATATAGGTGTATTAACATCGGGAGGTGATGCCCCGGGGATGAATGCTGCCATAAGGGCAGTGGTTAGAGCTGGAATTTACTATGATTTAAAAGTTACAGGTATTTTAAGAGGATATGAAGGCTTAATTAACGGGGATTTTATCGAAATGGACCGTAAGTCTGTTGCTAATATTATTCAGCGCGGCGGAACTATTTTAAAAACAGCACGAAGTGATGCCTTTAGGAGCAAAGAAGGACGGATTGAGGCCTATAAGCAACTAAAGAAAAGCGAAATTGATGCGTTGATCGTAATAGGTGGCGATGGTACTTTTACAGGAGCGAATTTATTCTCCGCTGAATTTGATTTTCCTGTCATTGGATTACCCGGAACAATTGACAATGACCTTGAGGGTACTGATTTTACAATAGGTTACGATACTGCAATTAATACCGTAATCAATGCGGTAGACAAGATCAGGGATACGGCAGAATCTCATGACCGTTTATTTATTGTTGAAGTTATGGGTCGTGACTCTGGACTGATTGCTTTAAGAAGTGGGATTGGTGTTGGAGCGGAGGCTATTATGATCCCTGAGGCCAATATGGGTGTCGACGGTTTAGTGACCCGTCTTGAAACTGGCAGAAAAGATAAAGCTTCTAAGATAATTATAGTTGCTGAAGGTGATGAAATGGGCGGTGCATTTAATGTTGGGGAAGTCTTAAAAGAAAAATTCCCTAATTATGATATACGTGTTTCTGTTCTTGGACATATCCAGCGCGGAGGAAAGCCAAGTTGTATGGATCGTGTACTGGCCAGCCGGCTTGGCGTTGCAGCCGTAGAAGGGATAATTGCACAACGTACGTCTGAAATGGCAGGCTTAAAGAACAATGAGATTGTGTTTACACCATTTGATCATGCCATTAAGCATATTGATGCTAAAGAAATAACTCCAGCCTGGTTAAAGCTGGTCGAAATACTTTCATTATAAAAAAAGGCAGCTGATCAGCTGCCTTTTTTATCTTATTTATTCTATAATGACAGCAGTTCCGGTTGCCGCAACCATTAACATACTGCCTCCGCTGCCTACAGTTTCGTAGTCAAGATCAACGCCTATAATTGCATTTGCACCCATGGCAGCAGCATATTGCTGCATCTCATTAATGGCTGTATTCTTACCTTCTCTTAATACTTGTTCATAAGATCCTGATCTGCCGCCAACGATATCCCGGATTCCGGCGAATAGATCTTTAAAAATATTGGCACCAATGATGGTTTCGCCGCTTACAAGGCCAATGTACTTAACTATTTTTTTGCCTTCTACAGTATTTGTTGTTGTTACTAGCATATCAAAAAGTTTAGAACTTTGACGCTGTGCTTTTAGAAATGTTACAGCAACTTGTCTAGTACTTGGGTCCAGTTATCCACGCGTTCATAATCTGTTAACAACAGGTTATGTGGAGAAGTAAACAATAGCTTCCGGCCATTAAAACCAATGAAATTTTTTGCCCGGTCATCAATCATAACATCAACGTTTACTATTTTATCCCCACAGAATATGATGTTCCTCCAGCTTATAAATGGAAAGTGCTCAGCCAGCCAGTCCAGTTTGTCTTCTAAAGAATTTCTAAATTCCATTGCTGCAGAAACAATATATACCTCATTGTTTTCCTGTAATTTTTTCACGGCCTCAATGCTGCCTTCTATCACTTCTAAATCCCTGAAAAACCCTTTTTCATTGATGTAATCGAACCATTTGTTGTTAACGTGCTCTGGAACGTGGTGGTATATTTCATTGCCCGGATCAAGGATCAGGTCAAGGGGTACTCCATAGTCACGGTTATAAAGCTTTATAAATTTATGTATAGGATCGGCCAATACTTCGTCCATATCTATTGCTATTCTCATATCATTCGTGTTTGATCCAAATATCCTTAATAACAAGCGTAATAATGTTAATTGAATTTAAAATTACTGCATCTTGTTAATCATTAGTATTTTACTTACTTTTGCAACCCCGCAAGCATGAAGCTCCGGGAACTATGTTGAATACATAAATAAAATAAGAAATGGCAACTAAAATCAGATTGCAAAGATTCGGTAAAAAAGGTAAACCTTTTTTCCACGTAGTGGTAGCGGATTCCCGTTCACCAAGAGATGGTAAATTTATTGAGCGTTTAGGTTCTTATAACCCAAATACCAATCCTGCTACTATTGAACTTAATTTTGACAAAACTTTAGACTGGATGAACAAAGGTGCTGAGCCTACGGACACTTGTCGTGCTATCCTTTCTTATAAAGGTGTTTTATACAAGAAACACTTAGAAGGTGGTATTAAAAAAGGTGCATTAACAGTTGAACAGGCAGATGTTAAATTTGCAGAATGGTTGACTGCTAAAGACGGCAAAATTGAAGGTAAAAAAGACAACTTGACTAAATCTAAAGACGAAGTTAAGAAAACAGCTTTAGCTGCTGAAGCAAAGAAAAATGCAGATCGCGCTGCTGCCCTTGCCATTAAAAATGCACCGGTAGAAGAAGAGGTTGTTGAAGAAACTCCTGAAGTTGAAGAAGAGGCTCCTGTAGCTGAAGCGGCAACTGAGGAAGCTCCTGCTGCTGAAGAAGCTGCTGAAAGCAACGAAGAAGAAAAAGCATAACAATTTTTGTTATTCTGAATAATAGCGAAGGATCTTTCATTGGAATGTATCCTTCGCTATTTTTTTATTTAAAATATTCACCCTAACCTCAGGCTGAATCGTGTAATTAAAATCCAAATGAAAATAGAAGAAGCATTTTACATCGGTTATTTCACAAAAACAAAAGGTTTAAAAGGAGAACTTCAATTGTTTTTTGAATATGATGAACCAGAATTATTAGAGTTGGATGTGATCTTTGCGGAAATTAACAGTAAAATGGTTCCTTTTTTTGTTTCATCCTATAAACTGCACACCAATAATACCGGAAATTTTTACTTTGATGATTTAGATCATATTGATAAGGCTCAGCCATTGGTTAAGAAAAAAGTGTATTTGCCTTTAACTAAAATGCCTGATCGTTCTGATGATGATTTTCATTATAACGATCTAAAAGGCTTTATCGCTTCTGACGAAACGCATGGAGAACTCGGAGAAATAATTGAAATAAATGAATATCCTCAGCAATTCGTTGCTACGGTATCTTATAAGAACAAAGAGATTATGTTTCCTTTGAATGACGACATGATTGTTGAAATTGATGAAGATGAAGGTACTATTCTTGTAGATCTTCCCGAAGGACTGCTGGATATATACCTGGAAAATTAATGCTTAACTTTGTACCATGCGTTTTGATATTATTACTGTTCTGCCTGCTCTTTTAGAAAGCCCCTTTGCACATTCCATTTTACAGCGTGCACAAAAAAAAGGAATCGCTGAGATTGTGGTACACAGCCTAAGGGATTATTCCACAAATAAACAGAAAAGCGTAGACGATTATCCATATGGTGGAGGAAGCGGAATGGTGATGTCGATTGAGCCTTTTGCTAAATGTATTGAAGGGTTAAAAGCCATGCGGGAATATGATGAAGTTATCTTCATGAGCCCCGATGGTGAAACGCTGAATCAAACCATTGCCAATGAGCTTTCCGGCAAAGGGAATGTGATCATTTTATGTGGTCACTATAAAGGGATAGATCAGCGGATACGGGACTTATTTGTAACCCGGGAGATCTCTATTGGCGACTATGTCTTGTCAGGTGGAGAACTTCCTGCTGCAGTTCTTGTAGATGCCATAGTCCGGTTGATCCCAGGAGTGTTGAATGACGAAACGTCAGCACTTTCTGATAGCTTTCAGGGAGAGCTTTTAGACGCACCGGTATATACCAGACCAGCAGACTGGAATGGACACCGGGTTCCCGATATTTTGCTAAGCGGCCACGAGGCTAAAATTAATGAATGGAGACACGAGCAGGCGCTGGCCCGTACGCAGGCCCGCCGTCCCGATCTGCTGGAAGATTAATTTCTACTATTATCCACGGCTTAATAAGCTGATTATTTTGTCCTTATCCTTCATTTGATTTTTTAATACGACAAGCATTTCTCCGCAAGCAGTTAGATTTGCCTTTAATACGATATAGTCTGATTTTTCTACAGGTTGGATCTGCTCGTTTTCACCGTGAGGTATAGGTCCTCCTGTTTCAAAAAAAACAGAAGGATTAACTTCCAAAATCCTGGCCATTCTTAAAATGTCATTGTATTTAATTGATCCTCTGGTTAAACTTAATTTAAAGCCATCAAAAGTTTTATCCATTTCAAAAGCAAGCCAGGTTAGTGATCTGCTTTTTTCTTTAAGTATTTGGTCTATAGTTTTCTTTAAAAGCATGGTATTTTGTTAATAATTGTTAGGTGAACATAAAAAATATAGTATATTTGACTAAATAAATAAGTGTATATTCTGTATTTATTTGGTAATAATACACAAATTTTTAATATTATTAACTAATTTATTATGCAAAAATTAATTATTATTGAAAGTGGCATAAAAAAATACAAGATTAATGAATGCATGCTCAGGCTTTCCAGAGGGGATTATAAAAAGGCAGTTTTACATATCCCCGGATTTCTGAATATATCTCTGAACACATTTCATAACTGGAGAAAGATCAGTATAAATGATGAACAGGATATTCCCCATGAAAAAGTGGTATTGTTTGAGATCCTGTTTGGATTAAAAAGAGGAGGGTTGCTGAATAAACGAATCAGATCCAAATCACTGAATCAGCGGTTAAAGGCAGTCACTCAGTAACAGGAAAGCTATAAATGGATTTTATGGAAAAAAGAAGAAAATATAAGATAGATGAAGAAATGAATAAATTGAATCTTCCGGATTATAAATCGGCAATTAAAATTATTCCGAGAGAACTGGGCATTGCATTTAATACCTTTCATAATTACCGAAAACTATTAATAGAAGATACTGCAGATATTCCTTATGAAAAAGTAAGAAAGTTGGAATGCTTATTTGGAATGGAGAGTGGCGGACTGATAAACGGCCTTAAACCGTGCAAGAACCTCAAAGAGTTGATATATTTGGAGCGGCAGCAGAACGGTTCGGAGAACTAGTTCACATTAAAATTATGTGGAAATCATAAAGAATGTGGAAAAAAATAAAAATCACTTTTTTTTATAAAATAAAATTCCTAATATTGCAGTCCGATTTTAAACAACAAAAAGTCGGCTTAATAGCTTAAAATCATGGATTTAGTAAAATTTGTTGAAGAGCAGGTAATCGCAAAAAATGAGTTTCCTGTATTCAAATCAGGAGATACAGTGAGTGTTCACTATAAAATTCGCGAAGGTAATAAAGAACGTATTCAAATTTACCAGGGCGTAGTATTGCAACGCAATAGTGTTGGTGCTAACGAAACTTTCACTGTTCGTAAAATGTCTAATGGTGTTGGTGTTGAACGGATCTTCCCGATAAATTCTCCAAACATCGCTAAAATTGAAGTTAACAGCATCGGTAAAGTGCGTAGAGCGAAACTATTCTATCTTCGTGAATTAACTGGTAAAGCAGCTCGTATCAAATCTAAAAGAGGTTAATTCTTTAGATCAAAGCATAATAACCTTCCCGATCAAATTGGGGAGGTTTTTTTGTATATGCTCATTTTCTACTGGAACCGTTTGCTTTGACAGTTTTATTTAAGTTTGCGCCAGACGACTTTATTTCAATCGATGCATCTCATTTAATTTATAACGTAATAGAACAGATTATCAAATAAGTGTTTTAGTATGGATAGTAGTTTTTTTGATCAGATTTTTTGGGGCAATACTTTAAAACAATATTGCTTTTTTGCAGGATTTATTTTACTGGGGCTGATCTTTAAAAGGATAGTTTCCAGACTGGTAAGCTTATTGATTTTTTCAGGATTTAAAAAATTTGCTGAAAATATCAAAGACGATACCTTCGTCTCTTTATTGTTGAAACCGATAGAATCTTTCATTACATTTTTTACACTTTATGTGGCTATAAACCAGTTAAGACACCCATTGGATGTTGTAATCTGGCACAGAGTTAAGTTAAAACAAGAAATTACAATAACAATTGGAGATGGCCTGGACAAGATCTTTCTGTTTCTGATCATACTTTCCATTTTCTGGATCATATTAAGAATTGTAGATTTTATTGCACATGTTTTAAAATATAAAGCATCATTAACCAATAATAAGGCCGACGACCAGCTGATTCCTTTTTTAAAGGAATTAATGAAAACCCTAATTTGTTTCATGGGATTCTTTGTTTTGCTCGGGTTTGTTTTTGAAATTAATGTGCTCACACTAATCACAGGACTTGGAATTGGAGGTATCGCCATTGCACTGGCGGCTAAAGAAAGTCTGGAAAATCTGATTGGGTCATTTACCATCTTCCTGGATAAGCCGTTTACAGTTGGTGATACAGTTAAAGTAGATGGAATTGAAGGAACTATTGAAAAAGTAGGCTTTAGAAGCACCTGGCTAATTAGTCCGGATAAAACAACAATAGTGATCCCAAACCGGGCGATGATTGATGGTGTACTTGAAAACGTTACCTTAAGGAATTATAGAAGAGTAAACTTTTTTATTGGATTAACCTACGAGACCGCGGCAGCCGATGTAAAGAAAATACTTGAATCGATAAATGAATATCTGTCTGATAACCCCAATACTAAAGATGGTTATGCAACATTTGATGGTTTCGGAGACTCTTCATTAAATATCCAGGTATTATACCTGGTCATTAATATGGAGCATGCTGAATATGTCCGGGTAAAAGAGGCAATCAATTTCAGGTTAATTGAAATTGTAAAAGAATACGGTTCTGATTTTGCCTATCCAACTCAACGTTTAATCAAAGAAAATACATCGGTTCAAAAACCGCAGTAATTAAATATTTAAGGCACTACCCGATTTTCTACGCATAAAAATGCCCCATAAACTGTATAATCTTATGGGGCATTTCAATAAGTCTTGTTATATATTGAACTTGATTATGAGAGTTCCGCAAGAACCGTAATCCCACCTTTAACCACTTGGTTTAGTTCCAGGTTAACCTTGGTTCCAAGAGGCAGAAAGATATCTACCCTGGAGCCAAATTTAATGAAACCGAATTCTTTTCCCTGGTCAACAACATCACCTTCTTTAACATACCATACAATCCTTCTGGCAAGGGCTCCTGCAATTTGCCTGAACAACACAGGAATTCCATTTGCATGCTCTACAACGACTGTAGTGCGCTCATTCTCTGTTGATGATTTCGGGTTCCATGCCGCCAGGTATTTTCCGGGATGGTATTTGAAGAATTTGACAACTCCAGAGATTGGATTTCTGTTGATGTGAACATTAACGGGAGACATAAATATGGAGACCTGAATTCTTTTATCTTTAAAATATTCCCCTTCTTCAGTTTCTTCAATAACAACAACTTTTCCATCTGCAGGGCAGATGACAAGGTTTTCACCAGATGTAAATGACCTGGATGGATTCCTGAAAAATTGCAGAACAATAATAAATAGTGCAAGTGAAAAAATATAAATGATCCATCTTAGCCAGGCTATATCTGCAAATCTATAATCAATAATTGCATTCAATATAAAAATGAAAAGCAGCGATAACGCAATGGTAGTGTAACCTTCTTTGTGTATGGTCATTGTTATTAAATAATAATTTTGTGCAAAATTGTAAAAAAATATTGAATTAAGGTAAAGGTGGAGCAACAGTTTTGGCCCGGTATATATCTTTAAGATTTCTTCCAAGCCCATTGTAATCCAGGCCATAGCCAACAACAAACTCATTAGCGATCTCAAAACCAACATATTCCAATTCGTCAATAGGGGCTTTCAATGCGGTAGGTTTCAATAATAAAGAACATACTTTTACCGAAGCTGGCTTTTGTTTATGAACTTCATTTAAGATGTAGCCAAGTGTAAAACCGGTATCAACAATATCTTCAATGATAACTACGTCGCGGTTATGAAGATCTTCAGGTAAACCAAATACTTCTTTAATGGAGCCGCTGCTTTCCGTTCCTGTATAGGATGAAACCTTTATAAATCCAACTTCACAAGAAATGTTAATTTCCTTTAAAAGGTCTGCCATAAAAAGAAAGCTGCCGTTCAATACCCCAATAAAAATAGGGCACCTGCTTTCATAATCAACATTCATCTGTATTGCGATCAGACGTGTCCGCTTACAGATATTATCGTTCTCTAAAAGGATCTCAAATTCTTTATCTTCTATCTGGATCTTATTCATGATTAGATTATTAAACGCTTGTTATCTATAAGATTATTCATTTTTTTTCTTTTGGCTCTCCAGGATTTTCTGGAGTTCTTTTTCTCTTCTTCGCTCTTCTCTTTTATCCTGTCTCAATTGTTTCTTGGTTTTAATGGTATCCGCCCTAGATCTTGACACCGTATCCTTACCGGGAGTACCAAATAAACGATCAAATAAATTTTTAGATTCAGGCTGCGTATTGATCGCCGGAAGCGGATCATCTCCGTCAAAAGCTGTGGTATCAATTGTAGCAGAGTCCGGAAGTAAATATTGCCTTAGTCCTTCACGAAGCCTTACGTTATAGAATCCATAGCCGCTGGTATCAGGAGAGGTTAACCCTCTTCTGGCCATAATGTTTCCCAGGTACTTAAAGTAGTTAAACAGATAGTCCTTCAATCCTCCATCTCCTCTAAACTTATACAGCGCAATTTTTGGACGCGGAACAATATTGGCCAGAAATATACCCTCTCCAATGTTGAGTTCTGCAGGTGTTTTTCCAAAATAATGACGGGTAGCCTCACCAATTCCATAAACATTCTGTCCCATCTCAATGATGTTGAAATAAACTTCAAGCATCCTGTTCTTACTGATCAGATCATTATTTTCAATTAGCCATACAATCAGTATTTCTTCAGCCTTACGGGCTAAAGTTTTCTGCCTGCTCAAAAACACATTTTTTACCAGCTGCATAGAAATCGTACTGCCTCCTCTAACAAATTTCTTTTCCTTAAAATTTACAGCAAATGACTTTCGGATAGATTCCTGTACAAACCCTTTATGCGAAAAGAAAGAAGGATCTTCTGAGGTGAGGATTGCATTTTTAAAGTTGCTTGAAATTTCAGAAAGAGGAGTATAATTTGGATTCGATGGGCCAATTACGATATTTCTCATCGGTTTCCCATACTCGTAGGGAGTATAAACGAAGTCTTTATTGATCTTTTGAAGGTTTGTTTTTCCCCATTTAAGAATTTTGAAATTAGTAGGGGTTAAGCCAGAATAAAACTTAACACTATCAGGTTGTGAACTGTCCAGATAGAAAGCCAGATCATACTTAACCTTCCCGCTTACTTTTAAACCATCCAAAGATTCGAAAAGCCCTTGTGGAAATGAGTTCAAAACTTCTTGGGCATCTTGTTCTGGCGCCGATAATTTTACTTCGTAGATCTTATCCGGTGAAAGGGTATATTTTAAATAAGGATGTATTTCTGCTTTTTTTAAGAAAACTGTCGAAGAGCTGTCCAAGGCAATAAAATTTGGCCCGATCAATACATCGGCATTAATTTTAGCATCAGGAATAACGATATCGTTTGCTGCAATTTTACTATGATTGATCAGGAGGTTCTTTACAGACCAGGAACCTTCAATCTTAAAGTCATCACCGCTATAATCTGCATTCTTCATTTCAGTGCGTATCGTATCAAAGCTAAATTTGGCATTCAGCTTCCGGTTAAGATAAGGTAGTTCTACCTTCATCTTGTCCGCAAAGAACACAATGTCAAAGCGTTTTTTACCAGGCATCACTTTTCCGTTTACATGCCAGGTAGCCGCATTTGTATTTACCAGTATCGTTGAACTTAGGTCGCCATCGTCTATGGTTGCCCTGGTTGTTAAAAACGTAAGGTGCGCAGTATCGTTGTCATTAACGGAAATCAACAGATCTTTGATCTGAAGGTCGTCAGGGATTTTATATAAAAGCTGATTTAACAGGTTATGTGCCAGGTCACCAAGATCAACCTTAGATTTGGGTTCTGTACTGTCCTTTTTTTTGCGTTTCAGAAAAAAATCAAGATTACTCAGCGAGTCTTTAAACACTACATTAACTTTACCTGTGTTCAAAATGATTTGTGAGAGTTTAACATTTCCGGCAATCAGCGGAAAAAGCTTTACGCCTACAGTGATGTCATTGATCTTAATTAAAGTATCCCGGTCTTTTGGCACCACAAAAATATTCTTCATGTGTACGGTACTCAGCCCGCTAAACCCAGCCTCCCCGATGTTTACTTTTAGGCCATAATCTGCATCGGCTTTCGCAATGGCTTTGGCAATCATTTTCTGAAGCAAGGCTTCTCTTTTACTGTAAGCGATGGAACCTAAAATTATAAAAAGCAACAGAAAACCCCCTAAAACCCAGGCGCCAATCTTTAGGTATTTTTTAGGGATATTAATTTTGGGAAGATGCATGCTGTAAATTAGATGTTTAATGCTAAACGCTTAATACAAGTTAAAAGTTTATTTAGGGCTAAAAATACAATAAAAAGGGGCATAATGAATTTATGTATCACTTTTTATAATTTCCTCTATATGTCATTTTTTGCAAATGGAGAAGTTAGATTGTCAAAATCAAGGTGACGGGACGTGTTAAATTGAATATCCCTTCAATTTTAGTTAACTTTGTACCAATGATTATTAGTCCGGAACAAGTACTGAATGCCTTAAGAAATGTTGAAGATCCTGATCTTAAAAAAGATCTGGTTACCCTTAACATGATTAAAGATCTAAAGATAGAAGACATGCAGGTGAGCTTTACTTTAGAATTAACAACACCCGCATGCCCAATGAAGGATATGCTAAAGAATGCATGTTTAAATGCAGTTAAGCATTTTGTAAATAAAGAAGCAGAAGTAACGATAAATGTTACATCCAGGGTAACTAAGCCAATGGATACCACACAGCTAAAAGATATCAGGAACATTGTACTTGTCTCTTCAGGTAAAGGAGGTGTAGGTAAATCTACTGTAGCAAGTAATCTGGCTATTGCCCTTGCAGCAGATGGAGCTAAAGTTGGATTGATTGATGCGGATATTTATGGGCCTTCTGTACCGACGATGTTCGATCTTGTAAATGCCAAGCCAGGAGCAAGAGAAACCCCTGAAGGCAAGACCCTGATTATGCCTATTGAAAAGTATGGGATAAAATTACTTTCCCTTGGTTTCTTTGCAGATCCGGATCAGCCTGTGCCATGGCGTGGTCCAATGGCCTCAAACGCAGTGAAGCAATTGTTTAATGATGCCGATTGGGGTGAACTGGATTATTTGATCGTAGACCTTCCGCCGGGAACAGGTGATATTCACATTACCATTACACAAAGCTTTCCAATAGCAGGAGCCGTAATCGTAACCACACCACAGCAGGTGGCGCTGGCTGATACGAGAAAAGGATTGGCCATGTTCAGAATGCCGGGAATTAATATACCTGTTTTAGGTGTAATAGAGAATATGGCCTATTTTACACCAGAAGAGCTACCAGATAACAAATACTACATCTTTGGTAAAGATGGGGGTAAGCTGCTGGCTAAATCATTTGAAGTTCCTTTTCTTGGTGAAATACCGATAGTTCAGAGTATTACAGAGGCAGGAGATAAAGGCACGCCTATTGCATTAAATGCTTCCAGTAAACTTTCCGTATCGTTTGCAGAACTTGCAGGAAAGGTTGCGCAGCAAATTGCGATCAATAATGCACTGTCTGCTAATTAGTAACTTATAATAAAAATTACTATTTTTATATTTTAAAATTTAACCGATGAATTTAACAGAACAAGTAGAGCAGGCATTAGAAAGCATTCGTCCCTATTTAATTGCAGACGGAGGAGATGTTGCAATAGAAGAGATCACTCCGGATAATGTAGTTAAATTAAAGCTATTGGGAAATTGCGGATCTTGCAAAATGAGCTTTATGACTATGAAAGCTGGTATTGAACAAGCTATTATGAAAGCCGTTCCACAAATCACGGCAGTTGTTGCAGTTAACTTAGCAGAACCAGTATAAATCATTTAACACAATTTAACTACTTGTATTGTTTAATACAATTAGGTTTGTAATATGAAGTATTCATTCACAGTCTTATTGCTTTTTTTTGTCTCCAGCGTTTTTGCACAGCAAATTACTCCGGGCAAAAAATTAATCCAATTTTCAGGGATCATAACTGATGTGGATAGTAATTCTGTTGTGCCTTATGTTACCGTAACCAATATGACCAATAAGGGTCAGGTATATGCTGCCAATTACAAAGGGTTCTTCTCTTTTATTGCGCATCCCGGAGATACAATCTTGTATACCGCAGTAGGATATAAAAACCTGATCATTCCTATACCTGCAGTAATTGATGATTCCAAGTATACCGAAATGGTTAAAATGAAAGCAGAGATCATCAACCTTCCAACCTTTGTCGTTTTTCCATGGGCAACCATAGAAGATTTTACCAGAGACTTTATGTCCATGAAAATTGCAGATGATGATTATCTGATTGCCGCTAAAAATCTTTCAAAACAGAGCATTGGAGGTTTAATTGTAACCATGCCAAGGGACGGTGGAGAAATCCAAAGCTCTAACTTCAGGCTAAACCACTTCAATTCCTTAAACAAGAATATGCGGCAGACCAACCCGTTATTAAACCCGTTTGCATGGGGTAAGCTCATGCAGTCTATTTTTAGGGGTGATGAGAGCAGAAGTGCAGAAAACTAACGCCTTTTACTCTGGTTTGGGAAACGCATTCTGTAATCAGCCTTAACATTACCTTTAGAAATCGAATCTAATTTACTTTTGAGCATCCTTTTACGCAGCAGGCTTAGCTTATCTGTAAATAGCGTTCCTTGTATGTGATCGTATTCATGTTGTATTACACGGGCAGGCATTCCGGTAACTTCCTCTTCGTGCAATTGCCAGTTTTCATCGTAATATTTAACTCGGATATTGGGTTTGCGCATTACATCTTCCCTGATATCGGGAATGCTTAAACATCCTTCATTAAAGGCCCAGGGTTCACCGGTTTCTTCCAGTATCTCTGCATTAATAAATACTTTTTTGTAGCGGTTTTTGTCTTCGCTTCCAGTATCAACAATAAATAACCGGATAGCCTGTCCAATTTGAGGCGCTGCCAAACCAACACCGCTGGCATTATACATGGTATCAAACATGTTGGTGATCAGTTGATCCAACTCCGGATAATTCTCATCAATAGGGGCGCATACTTTTTTCAAAACTGGATCTCCGTATGCTACAATCGGTAACTTCATAACGCAAAGGTACAAATATTACCCTAAAGGGTAAAAAGTTAGGGCACTAAGATTATTCTCATTAAGGATTTCATCCGCAATAGCAGCGAGATCTGTGGTACTCACATCCTGTATTTTGTTAAAAACAGTTTGGAGATCGTCAATTCTATCATAGTCAATCAGGCTTTTTGCCATTGAAATGATTAGTCCGATACGATTTTCCTCACCAAGGGCAATCTGTCCAATAAACTTGTTCTTCGCTTTTTGCAGCTGAAGTTCTGTTAGAGGTTTTTCTCTTAGTTTTTTAAATTCTTTAAAGATGAGGTTCAACGCGCGGTCTGATTTTTCTTTATCTGTTCCGAAATAAAGTGTGAAAATCCCGGTATCAGTTAACGGACTAAAGCTACTTTCAATTGTATAGGCAATACCGTATTTTTCCCGGATTTGAAGGTTTAGTACAGAACTCATCCCGGTTCCCCCAAAGTGATTATTTAAAAGAAGTAAGCCGGTTTTATAAGGGTGATGTAAGGAATAGGCCTGTATACCTAATACAGTATGTGATTGGGCAATTGGTTTTTGAAGTCCCTGGGTAAAAATCTTAGCCGGTTTAGGAGCTTTCCTGGTTTCCGAAAATAAGTTCTCCTCAATATCACTATAATACTTCGTGCCTATATGAGTAAGCTTTTGAAAACTATAATTCCCAATTACAGCAACAACTATTTTATCCGTATGGTAATTGTCTTTTATAAATTGCTTTACATTCTTTTGCGTTAGCGCATCTACAGACTCAACAGTACCAAGAATATTTCTGCCCAATGGATGATCTGCAAAAAGAAGATCTTCAAAATCATCATATATGGCTTCTTCAGGCTGATCCTGATATGATGCAATTTCATCTAAGATCACACTTTTTTCTTTTTCTATCTCATCTTCAGGAAAGGTAGAATGAAAAATGATATCGTTAAATAATTCTAAGGTACGGTCCAGGTAAGGGTTTAAAAAAGAAGCATGAATACAAGTATATTCTTTTGTTGTATATGCATTCAGATCAGCTCCAACACTCTCCAGCCGATTTAAAATCTGGTTGGTATTTCTCTTTTCTGTACGTTTAAAAACAAGGTGCTCAATAAAATGAGCTAATCCCGACTGATCTTCTTTCTCGTCCCTCGATCCGCTATTTACAATGATGCAGGCATGTGATATTGCAGATGCAGAAGGCACATGAAGTAAGCGGATGCCATTAGGCAGGGTATGAACATTATATTCCATTACCAGGCAAAGGTAAGCAGAAAAATATCATGTGGTTATACTATTTCAGTATTGAACAGATAGATAACGGCTAACAGGTAGAAAGCTATTATTTTAATGCGGCATACCTAAAGGTATAAAAACCGGTTTCCCCAAATTCATCCTGATCCAGGTAGTAGCTTTGAATATCAAGTTTTATCACTTTTCCGCCAGATGTCTTTACAATAATTACCCGGTCTTTAATTGGCTGGATCTCATGCGTAGACATGTCATAAGTATACCATCCATTTCCAGATCCGGTAGGAATGGCACTTGTACTTTGAGTATCCTCTTTAAAGCCGGTAGCGGGAGCTTTTAACACTTTGTCAAAGCTGCTATCTTTTAAAACCTGAGCAGTTACCTTAACCTTTGAGCTGCTGTTTAATTTTATCGTTGTTCCTTTAAAAGCCAAATCCCAAACTTCTGTTTCTTTTACCGCTTTACCTGTTTCAAGGTTAAAAAAAGAAGTTTTAGTTTTAGCGTCCAGGTTTTTCTCTGTTCTTATGGCTTGTGCTGATGCAGCAGTATTTAAAAATAGTCCTGTTAACAGGATATAAACTAGTTTATTCATCGTGATTTGATCTAATTATACAAATAAACAAAACTATTTAGAATAATTCTAATGAACGGACAGGAATTTATAAAGATCATACTGTCAATTTGACAACAAATCCATTTTGGAATAGGCATTGATAGTCTGCTTATGTACTTAAAAAACAGTTAACATATGAGCATCGAAGAAAAAGGAACGATATCCATTCACACGGAGAACATCTTCCCAATCATCAAGAAATTCCTGTATTCAGACAACGAGATCTTTTTAAGAGAGCTGGTATCTAACGCCGTAGACGCGGTACAAAAAATAAAAAGACTAGCTGCTCTCGGTCAGTATAATGGAGAATTGGGCAACCCCTTGGTAGAGGTTGCTGTTGACAAGGATCAAAAGACCATAACCATTACAGATAATGGTTTGGGAATGACAGCAGAAGAAATTAAAAAATACATTAACCAGGTTGCTTTTTCCGGAGCAAGTGAGTTTGTCGAAAAATTCAAAGACGCGAAGGATGCAAATGAGATCATAGGTAAATTTGGATTGGGCTTTTATTCTGCATTCATGGTTTCAGACCTGGTAGAGATCCAAACCTTATCTTATCAGGAAGGCGCAGAACCAGCACGTTGGGTATGCGATGGAAGCACAGAATTCGAAATTACTGCAGGAAACAGAACAACACGAGGCACACAGATCATCTTGCATGTAAATGCAGAGTCTGAAGAATTTTTGGAAAAAGGCAAACTGGAAGAGATTTTAGATAAATACGGTAAGTTCTTGCCAGTGCCAATCAAATTTGGAACAAAGACAGAACAAGAGCCTGATGGAGAAGATGAAGAAGGAAAGCCAAAGACCAAAGATGTAGAGGTTGACAATATCATCAACACAACCAATCCAATTTGGACAAAGGCACCTGCAGATTTGTCAGATGAAGATTACCTGGCTTTTTATAAACAATTATATCCTTTTTCTGATGATCCTTTATTTTGGATCCATCTGAATGTGGATTATCCCTTTAACCTTACCGGAGTATTATATTTTCCGAAAGTGAAGAATGATTTTGACATGCAGCGGAATAAGATCAAGTTGTTTTCACGTCAGGTATTTATAACAGATGAGGTAAAAGATATCGTTCCTGAATTCTTAATGCTCCTGCATGGGGTAATTGACTCTCCGGATATTCCATTAAATGTTTCGAGAAGCTTTCTACAGGCAGACAGCAATGTGAAAAAGATCAATAGCTACATTACTAAAAAAGTAGCTGATAAATTGCACGAACTGTATAATAAAGACCGTAAAGCATATGAAGAAAAGTGGAGTGACATCGGTCTGTTCGTAAAATACGGAATGGTAAGCGAAGAGAAATTCTATGACAAAGCAAAGGACTTCGCCCTGTTAACCAATACTAAAAATGAACACTTTACTTTAGAAGAATACCGCGAGAAAGTTAAAGATTTTCAAACGGATAAAAATGGACAGCTGATCTATATCTATTCAAACGATCCTGATAAACAAGATAGTTTTATCCAGTCAGCAAACAAAAAAGAATACGATGTATTACTGATGAATTCTCCAATTGACAATCATTTTGTAAATCAGCTGGAGCAGAAATTGGAAAAAACAGCCTTAAGAAGGGTGGATTCCAGCGTAGCAAGTAAGCTAATTGAAAAGGATGAGATCACAGAGTCCGTATTAACAGAAGATCAGTCAAAACAAGTGTCTGAGATTTTTGATAAGGCGATTAACAAACCAGGGTACCAGGTAGAAATTGTAGGCCTTAATCCAGAGGAACTGCCAGTAACGGTAACTATGGATGAATTTATGCGTCGCATGAAGGACATGGCTCAAATGGGAGGTGGCATGGGCTTTTATGGCAACATGCCGGATAGCTATAAAGTTGCTGTGAACGGCAACCATAAGCTGATTGGAAAAATTCTTTCAGAAACCGATACCGAAGCTCAGAGCAAACTGGCTAAGCAAGCTGTAGACTTAGCATTGCTGGCTCAGGGTATGCTTACTGGTGCTGAACTTACCGCATTTGTAAGCAGAAGTGTAGAGTTAATATAATCAGATTAGTTACCCAATAAATTAGTCCCGTTATGGTTTTGCCATAACGGGACTTTTTAATGGAATAAGAAAATTTAATAGGCGTGTAGCGTTTTCTATGGTTAGCTCGTATAAGAAGAAAAAGAGTTAATGGCCATTAACCGAACTGTTTTACTATTATTAAAAATTTAATCATGAACATATCAACAAATTTTAAATCTACAGCTAAAATGCTTATTGCTGCCTTAACACTATCAGCTGTAATGATTTCCTGTACAAAGAACGATGAATATTATCAACAGCCAATCTCTGGTTTAAGTGTAATCCATGCATCACCAACAACTGAACTGCTTGATTTCTATGTGGATAATACTAAAGCAAACACCGCTGATTTTGCGTATACCAATAAAATTGATTATTTAAACTTATATTCAGGAAACAGAAGATTGAGCATTTCAAAAAAAGGAACAACAACCTCTGTAATATCCGAAATGTTTAACCTTGACCCTCAGTTTGGCTATTCGTTATTTGTAATCGATAGATTTGAAGCTGCTAAATTTCTACTTTTAAAAGATGACCTTACTGCACCTGCAGCAGGTAAAGCGAGGGTGCGTTTTGTAAACCTAAGTCCTGACGCCGCTGCCTTAAATTTAAACATAGCCGGAAAAGATACCGACCTGTTTACCAACAAATTATTCAAAGAGTATAGTACCTTTGAACCTATTGATGCGGCTGATAATGTGACCTTTAATGTTAAAGGTGCAGATGGAACAGTTGAGACAAAAATTGAAAACGTAAAAATTGAGTCGGGTAAGATCTATACCATTTGGGTAAAAGGATTAAAAGCCGCCACAGACGATAAAAAACTTGGAGTAGCTGTTTTCACACACAAATAACATCTACCACCATCTAGCCGGGCCCTTAATGGTCCGGCTAAAAATGTAAAAAAGTAACTCCTATGAGTAAACGAAATAATCCTTAATTGCCATACCATAAATGCTCAGGTTTGAAGAGGCTATAGCGGGATGTTTGAAAAATGACAACAAGAGTAAAGAAATGATCTATAAATCATTCTATGGGTATTTAATGGGCGTTATTTTGCGTTATGTAAAAGAAAGAAGTGATGCTCAGGAACTGGTTAACGACAGCTTTATTAAAATTTTTAAAAGTATAGGACAGTTTCGTTTTCCAAAGGAAAGCGTAGAATTGCAAAAAGCATTTAAGGGCTGGGCGGCAAAAATTTCATCCCGTACCGCAATAGACTTTTTAAGGTCAAAAAAAATACATCTGTATGTAGATGATATGATCGAAGAACAGCACCCCTTAACCGATATAAGCGTGATCTCTCAACTAAATGTACAGGATATTTTAAAGCTTCTCGAGGCCCTTCCAGATACACACCGTATGGTATTTAATCTTTATGAAATTGAGGGGTTCTCGCACGATGAAATCTCCAAAATGCTAAGTATTCCGGAAAGTTCGTGCAGGGTATACCTGGCCAGGGCCAAGAATAAATTAAGAGATCTGTATTCAAAAACTTTAATTCAGTCGTATGCCGCCAATTAAAAAAATAAAGCCAAACGAAGATGAATTGATTGCGTTGATCAAAGAACAACTGATCAACCATAAAGAGGCGTATGTTCCCGGCTCGTGGGAAGATTTTAACAAAAAAGAGGACAAGAGAAGAGGGTTGGCCTTTTGGATCGGGAGCTTAAGTGGTGTTGCCGCTGCACTCTTGATAGGGGTTGCTGTTTACTTTACTTTGGATACTAAATCCCTAAGTATTCCAGATAAAACAAGTGGTCAGGATAAGTCAAGTCAAGTCACCACAGAGTCTAAGAAGGCAGGATCTTTAATTGATCCAGAGCAGCACGATGTATTGGCTCATTCTGCCAATACAAGAAGTACCGGTCAAAATGGGGTACAACCGGTTACAGCGATTGATAAAAATAGGCATGCAGAGCAAATCTCAATGGTCAGTGTAAAAGAAGATTCGATTTTAAAGGCGTCTTCGGTAAAAGAATCTTTAGCCTGGAAAAATCCAATAATGGAACAGGCAGTTGTTCGGGTGGGTACGGATCAGGAAGTTAAAAAGCCTTCTATTTTAGACTTCCTGGAAAATGAAAGCAGGATTAACAAATCTTTGTCTTTATCCGAAACTAAAAAAGAAGATGCTAAAAATAACAATAAATGGGCTATGGGATTAGTCGTGGCCCCTTCAATTGGGAATGCAAAAAAATTGAATATGGGCTATGGCGTTAGTATGGAGTATGCCCTAAGTAATAAGTTTTCCGTAAACTCAGGTATTTCATATGGTGAGATGAGTTCTTCCAGGAATGCCGGTGTAAATGACGGTACGATGTCTGACCCGTCAACCGGTTCAATTGTAAGTAGTGATGTAAGTAAAAGCCTGCAGTCTACAGATGCGCGCATTACAGGAATAGATATTCCATTGGAGTTTAAATACAATTTAAGTAAGAATATTTACGCAAATGTTGGTGTTTCTGCATTTGCAGTACTAGATCAAAAACAAAGTAATAATTATATTCAGTCAAAAGTTCAATACCAGACAGCATTACCGGGAAATAATGGTTTTTCGACTTTTCTGGTAAATGAAAGAGTTTCAGAGAATGTTCCGGAATCAGAAATTAAAGATCCTAAATACTTAGGGTTTTATAATTTTTCATTTGGATATCGGCAGAAGCTTTCAAAAAGCAATTCATTTTCTGTAGAGCCATTTATGAAAGTTCCCATGAAAGAAGCGACAACAGAAAACTTACGCCTGATTGGTGCTGGAGTACGGCTAAAATTAGATTTCTAGAATCGATAACCAGAACCTATAGCAAGATGTTCCGATCAATTTAAAATGCTCCAAAAAGTGTCTGACTTTTTGGAGCATTTTAAATTGATGGAATCCCTTTTTATTTAGTAATTCCTTCCAGACTAAACAAGAAGGCATAATTTAAGGAAACATCTTTTAGATAATCAAATCTTCCGGAAGCACCACCGTGGCCAAAATCCATATCTGTCTTAAGCAGAAGTAAGTGCTTGTCCGTTTTTGTTGCCCGAAGCTTGGCTACCCACTTAGCCGGCTCAAAATATTGTACCTGGCTATCGTGAAGACCGGTAGTTACCAGCATATTCGGATAATCTTTCTTGTCTATATTTTCATATGGAGAGTAACTTTTCATATAAAAGTATGCCTCTTTATCTTTAGGATTTCCCCATTCATCAAACTCATTTGTGGTAAGTGGAATGCTCTCATCCAACATCGTATTTACAACATCCACAAACGGAACGTGCGCAAGTATCCCATTCCAAAGATCAGGGGCAAGGTTAATTACTGCACCCATTAAAAGACCGCCAGCACTACCGCCCTGAGCATATAAATGACCTTTACCTGTAAATTTCTGATCAATCAAAAATTTACCACAGTCGATAAAATCGGTAAAAGTATTCATCTTTTTCATGAGTTTACCATCATCATACCAGTATCTGCCCATCTCCTGTCCACCGCGAATGTGTGCAATCGCATAAACAAAGCCTCTGTTTAATAAGCTTAAATTGTTGCTGGAAAAACCAGCATCCATACTTGAACCGTAAGATCCATAAGCATAGAGCAAAAGAGGTGCAGTTCCATCTTTTTTAAGTCCCTTTTTATACACTAATGAAATGGGTATTTTTGTTCCGTCTTTAGCGGTAGCAAACAAACGTTCAGTAACGTAGTCCTCTTTATTATAACCTCCAATGATCTCCTGCTGTTTCTTTAACACCTTCTCCTTGGTAACCATATCATAATCATAAGTAGAAATAGGGGTAGTCATGGATGTATAAATGTACCGTACCGTTTTACTGTTATAATCCGGATTAGATCCAATTCTGGCCGTATAAGTCGGTTCTCCAAAATCAATGTAATGTTCCGGTCCGTTTAGGCTTCTTACCCGAAGCTGGGCAAGACCATTTTTGCGTTCCGCAAGTACAATGTAATCTTTAAACTCGTCCACGCCAGATAGAAGAACATCTTTACGGTTCGGTATAACTTCTTTCCAATTTTCTCTTCCTGTTTGGTTAAGTGGGGTTTCCATCAAACGAAAGTTGGTCGCATTCCAGTTGGTAACAATTAAAAACTTGTCATCCAGGGCTACCACATCATATTTCACATCCTTCATCCTTGGTTGGAATACTTTAAAAGCATCATCGGGCTTTGAAGCATCAATCATTCTAATTTCATCAGATAAGGTTGCTGAAGAGTAAATGAAAATGTATTTTCCTGATTTGCTCTTTCCAGCACCAATATAATTGGACTTATCCTTTTCTTCATAAACAATTACATCTTGTTTAGCATCGGTTCCCAACTTGTGTTTCTTGATCTTTTCGCTTAGTAAAGTCACCGGGTTCTTTGACGTATAGAAAAGGGTTTTATTATCTGCGGCCCAAACGGCATCACCCTCTGTGTTATCAATCTGGTCTTTAAAGATCTCTCCTGTTTCCAGGTTTTTAATATACAGGGTATATTGACGACGAGATACCTTATCTACGCCGTAAGCAATTAACTTATTGTCAGGGCTAATGCTAAATCCTGTCGCTGAATAATAAGGATGGCCCTTGGCCATTTCATCAACATCCAGTAAAACTTCTTCCTTGGCGTTTAAATCGCCTTTCTTACGACAGTATTTGTAATATTGTTTACCATCTTCGGTTTTACTATAGTAATAATATCCATTGTTAAAAACAGGAACAGATTCGTCTTTTTCCTTGATCCTGCCTTTTAGTTCTTTGAACAGATCTTCACGAAATGCCTTAGAACCGCTCATCATCGTATCCAGGTATTTATTTTCTGCAGAAAGGTAGTCCACAACCTTTGTACTGTCTGGCCCTTTCTTAAAGTAGTCAATCATCCAATAGTAATTGTCAACAACAGTATCACCATGTAAGATTCTTGTAAAAGGTTTAATATCAGCGATTGGGGCTTTGGCATCAGGCCATTTGTAGGGTTCCATTTTTTCGTTTTTGTTTGTACAGGACAAGGCTGCACTCAGCAGCAATAATCCCGGTAAAATTTTCTTCATACTTATCTGGTTTGGTTCAATAATAAAATTAAGGTTTTATTGATGAATTGCATCTCATGGTCCCATAACTTTTCTATTTAATGCCTAATTGATATTAAAGAGCAGCATACAGACCGCCAAATATTTCTTAATTTTGCTACGATCTGAACTTTAAGAGATTTGGGTGCGGTTAGGCAGTACAGCTTAAACTAGCGACCATAAATATTCATTCTTAAGGTAGGTTGGAATTAATAGAGATAATATGCAGCAACCATTTGACATTAGTATAGGAAACATCGATTATGCCGTATTCCCTGAAGGAAACGATGTTTATGTAATTTTTAAAGAAGGGAAAGAATACCTTTCTATTCAAAAAGATACGGACCTGCAATGGATTAAACTAGATCCTGAAACAGGAACACCTGTTTTTGAAACCGATGAAGAGATCAATGCCATTGGTCGCGAGATCCTTGCGTATGTCCCTGAAGAGGAAGAAGGGGATGAAGATCCTGAAGAGGATTAACCATTAACCATTAACCAGCCCAGCTATTTCTATCCAGGCTTCGGTAATGAATGGCCTCGGCAAGATGTTCCAAACTAATTTCTGAACTGCCTTCTAAATCAGCAATGGTTCTGGAAACCTTCAGTATCCGGTCATATGCCCTTGCAGACAGTCCCAATTTCTCCATAGCCCTTTTAATCAGCACCTGACCAGCATCACTAATGATACAAATATTACGAACCATATTCGGACTCATCTGGGCATTGTAATGTAAGTCTGGGTGCCCGGAGAAACGAATGTCCTGAATTTCCCGGGCCTTAATTACGCGACTACGTATCTTTTCACTCTTTTCAGATTCAACAGAAGAGGTTAATTCATTAAAATTTACCGGGGTAACTTCAACATGAAGATCGATACGGTCTAATAATGGGCCAGAAATTTTGCTTAGGTATTTTTGAACAACACCAGGTCCGCAAGTACATTCTTTATCCGGATGGTTATAGAAACCACAGGGGCAGGGGTTCATCGATGCGATCAGCATAAAACTCGCAGGATAGATTACACTCAGCCGCGATCTTGAAATGGTTACTTCACGGTCTTCCAGCGGTTGCCGCATTACCTCAAGAACACTTCGCTTAAATTCAGGCAGTTCATCTAAAAACAGAACGCCATTGTGCGCAAGGGAAATCTCCCCGGGCTGCGGATTTGCACCTCCGCCAACCAATGCCATGTCTGAAATGGTATGGTGCGGACTTCTATATGGCCGCTCTGTCATCAATGCATCTGAAGCGCTGAGTTTACCCGCAACAGAGTGTATTTTAGTGGTTTCGAGTGCCTCCTGGAGATTAAGCGGAGGTAATATGGTCGGTAAACGCTTAGCCAGCATCGTCTTCCCTGCTCCGGGTGGGCCAATAAGAATTAAATTATGCCCGCCGGCAGCAGCAATCTCTAATGCCCTTTTGATATTTTCCTGCCCTTTTACGTCCGAAAAATCATGAGCATAACTATTCACATTACTGAAAAATTCATCCCTGGTATTTACTTTAACCGGATCAAATTCCTGGCTTCCATTAAAAAATGAAATAACCTCGCTGAGGTTAGACATCCCAAACACCTGCAGTTCGCTAACTATGGCAGCCTCCCTGGAATTGTCTTTAGGTAAAATGAAACCCTTAAACCCGGCAGACCTTGCCTGTATGGATATCGGTAAAGCTCCTTTAATGGGTTGAAGGCCGCCATCTAAAGAAAGTTCTCCCATAATGAAGAATTGATCAATCTCCCGGCTTTCTATTTGTCCGGATGCAGCGAGAATAGCTATGGCGATTGGAAGGTCATAGGCCGACCCTTCCTTACGGATATCAGCAGGAGCCAGGTTGATCACAATCTTTTGCCTGGGCATCTTTAGCCCGGCAGATTGTATTGCACTCTCTACCCTTCTAAGACTTTCTTTAATGGCATTATCCGGTAAACCTACAATATGGTAGCGGTTACCGCCGCCAATACTTACCTCAATAGTTATAGTTAAGGCATTTACGCCAAAGACGGCACTTCCGAAAGTTTTTACAAGCATAATCAGATCCTATAATGGTTCTGACTAACTTATGCTGAAATAGATATTGGGTGGTTAAAAATCCAGATGTTTTTTTACATTTTGCCCTGAGGCATCTTAGGCATGTTTCTCATCATCTTTGCCGCTGCGGCCGGATTAGAAAATTGTTTCATCACCTTACGCATGTCTTCAAATTGTTTGATCAGTTTTGTAACCTCTTCAACTTTAGTTCCAGAACCTTTTGCAATGCGTAACCGTCTGCTTTGCTGAATGCTGTCCGGGTTTTCGCGCTCGTATTTGGTCATGGATTGAATTACCGCCTCTACGCTCTTGAAAGCATCGTCTTCAATGTCAACATTCTTCATCATTTTACCAACACCAGGTATCATGCCCATAAGGTCCTTCATGTTCCCCATTTTTTTGATCTGCTGGATCTGGTTATAAAAATCGTTGAAATCAAATTTATTCTTACGGATCTTCTTTTGAAGTTCAGCAGCTTCTTTTTCATCAAACTGTGATTGTGCACGTTCAACAAGGGAAACCACATCACCCATGCCCAGGATTCTTGAGGCCATCCTTTCCGGATAGAATACGTCAAGGGCTTCCATTTTTTCACCGGTACCGATGAATTTAATAGGTTTGTTTACTACAGATTTTATAGATAACGCAGCACCACCACGTGTATCACCATCCAGTTTGGTCAAAACCACACCGGTAAAATCAAGCCTGTCATTAAAGGCTTTCGCTGTATTAACGGCATCTTGCCCGGTCATTGCATCCACCACAAACAAGATCTCATGGGGCTTTGTACTAGCCTTAACCGCAGCAATCTCATCCATCATCTGTTCGTCTATCGCTAAACGACCAGCAGTATCTATAATGATCACATTGTTGTTCTGTCTCTTACCTTCTGCAATACCTTCCATTGCGATGGCAACAGGATCTTTAGAAGCAATATTTGCATAAACAGGAACTCCGATCTGTTCTGCAAGAACCTGTAACTGGTCTACTGCAGCAGGTCTGTACACATCACCAGCCACCAATAAAGGTTTTTTGCCCTTGCTTTTAAGATAATTGGCAAGCTTTCCCGTAAAGGTAGTCTTACCTGCACCATTTAATCCCGCAATCAGGATAATGGTAGGGTTACTTTTCAGATCCAGCTCCGTAACCTCACCACCCATTAAGGCTGTAAGCTCATCGTTCATCACCTTGGTCAGTAACTGACCCGGAGAAACTGCGGTAAGTACATTTAAGCCTAAAGCTTTTTCCTTAACCTCATCCGTAAAGTTTTTAGCTGTTTTATAATTTACGTCGGCATCTAATAAAGCCTTACGGATCTCTTTCATGGTTTCAGCCACGTTGATCTCAGTAATGCTTCCTTGTCCTTTTAAAACTTTAAATGCACGGTCTAGTTTATCCTGTAAATTTTCAAACATTTTCTTTAATGCTTAGTGTTCAATTTTTGTGAGCCCAAAGTTATTAAATTTGTGGGAAACAGCAGGTAACATTGATGATCTTTATCTTCCTAACGCGGGAAAACAAAAGTTACCCCAAGGGCAAGGGTCTGGCTGCCCTGTATTTCGTTGTCGGCATCCTTATCAAATAAACCAACTCCGGTTACTGTAACATTCATAAACCGGTTTAATTTAGACCTTAATTCAACGTCTAAACGATGGTCTACGTGTACCAATGGCCTGTCATAAGGAATAAACATCTGATACCTGGCCTTAAGATTTACATTCGTAAAGATCTGCTTGTCAAAATTACTAACGATCTGAAAGGCGAGCTCATTTCTAAATTTTTTATTTTTAGGGATACCATAATGATTGGCATTAAACCGTTCATTGTATACAGAATCCAGTAAAAAGGTTTGTTTAGCCGTACCTGTACCAATCCTGGTAGAGAAGTAGCCGGTAGGCTTATATTCAAAACCAATAGACTCTGTTAAGTACCCTGGCGACATAAACTTCGAGATCAGGGATTGCTTCTCTTCATTGTTTTCTTTGTAATAGGCAAAACCCTTGTCAAACTGAGACTCAAAATTGACGGAACCAAAGAAATACCAGTTCTTGGATATTTGCAAAGCAGCCTTATTGTCCCAAAAGATCCTATCCCTGGTTTTCTTTTGCAGCTGATCCTTATTGTTGATCTTTCCGTATTCCAGAATTACCTCACTGGTATAACTATATCCTTCCTTACTATATTCTGCCTTATAATTTACAAGACCACCAATAGCAAGAGAGTTTACACCACCACTTTTCCAGTTGTTAGAAAACGTAGCCTGGTTTACATTGATCCCAACAGAAGTACGGGTTTTCCAGTAATTCACCTTTTCAGAAACAATTATTGGTAAAATGGTAACTGGTTTATAGATAAGACTACCTGTTCTTGAAGGTAAAGGACTCCTTTTAAGCTTGATCTCCAAATTTTTGGTATCAATAGGTATCGTGTCAACCTCTTGTGCAAACAAGGAAACGGAGGTAATCAATAATAAGAAGAGGCAGATATTAAAACGCTTCATTACTACAAAGAAAAACAAAAATGTGACTTATTAAAAGTTTAATGCTAAACTAATTATAAAACCGCTTATAAATAATTTCTTTTTATCAGGAAGGTTAGCCAGGCAAAAGGTTTACGCACAGATAAATATTTTAGGTTGCGCTCATTCAAATAAGCTTCTTTTTCAAACACAATGTGGAAGTATGCGGAGTCGTGATCTTTATACCGGATCAGGTTAATGAGGTAATTAAAAAGATAGATCAAATAAAAGGGAAGGATCAATAATTCCAGCTGCTGCTTAAAATGAATACGTTCATGGTTCACCAGGATCTTATTTTCTCTTCCGGTCTTTTCCTTTAAAAGGATGAAAGGAAAGATAGCCATGGCATTGGCAGGTAATTTAGAAAATGTAATAAACACAGGCATCAAAAATCTTCAACTTTTATTTTAGGAAGCTTGGGGAGCCTAAAAGCTGCAGGATTACGTTTATACGTAGCATAACTATTTCTTAAAAATACAATGAACTCATAATCAGACGCAGAAAGCACAAAAAGATAGGTTGGACGATATTGCTGCATAAAATCTTCCGTTTCATTGTCGTCTGTTTGTAAAGCCATCTTTACAAAATCAGCATTGAACCGGTAATCAATGATCGACTCCCTGTAATCCCGTTCCAGTATTTTTTGAAGGTGCCGGGCATTTTTCCCTTCCCTGCTTAGCAAGTTATAAACCGCATCAATACCTAAGCCAACACCACCAGGCCCCAGGTTCAGCAAGTCTTTACTGCTGCCTTTATCCAGTGTATACTTATATTCCTTTAGTTTTTTTTCATACTCCTCTTTTGGCGTAAGCTTTTTTCCGCGAATCGCAACCTCTTTAAGCTGAATAGAAAGAGACTTTAACTGGAAATAAATAGCACTGCTTCCCCGTACCACTAATGTATCAACGGCATACCCTTGTAAAATGGCAAACAAAGTATCTCCTACAGATGCCTTTATTTTAAACTCACCTTTTGGAGTATTGTAAATCCCCTCGTCAAGTGTTCCGTTGTAGATGTATACTTTTGCAAGCCTGGCCTTGGAGCCATGGTCTATAACAAAGCCCTGTACAATGCCGGTTTGAGCATGCACAGATAAGCTGAAGCAATAGATGACTATTAAAAGGATAAAAATTCTCATTGGAAAACAAAGCTACAAGATAACCCGGTGTGCTGAATAAACATTAACATTATTTAACTAACACCAGCTTCTGTCCAATTTTTATACCAGTATCTGTCAAATTGTTGAGTGTCTTCAGATCATCGATAGAAACATTAAAGCGTTTAGAAATATTATATAAGGTATCGCCTTGTTTAACCGTATATAACTTATCTGCAGGAATTGCCGTTGCTGGGGTCGTTGCCACAGGTATTGTCGTTTGCGTGGTATCCGGGGTTTTAATAACCTGATTAGAAGGAGGGGTTTCTACCGGACTGAACTTTTTATTTTCCTTAGGGATGTTTGCATTGATCTCTGTAAACACGCGGTCTTCACGTTTTAATTTTTCTGATTCAGATTCAGGCTGATCGTATTTAAAAAGCTGGTATTTTTCAATCAGGTTGATTAGCAGATCCGGGTATTTTGGGTTGGTAGCATAACCAGCCTGTTTTAAGCCCAGTGCCCAGTTTCTATAATCGTTTTTATCCAGCTCAAAAAGAAAGCTATACCGTTTTCTCTTTAAAAACTCAGAATGGTCTTTAAAAGATTCGCGCGCATCTTTATAAACCCTAAAACAATCATCAGCCTTGTCATCATCTTTATAATATCCTTTTCCCTTCCAGTCAGAGGTACACTTAATGCCGAAATGGTTGTTGGCAAACCGCGCTAAGCTACTGTTGCCGCTTCCCGATTCAAGAATACCCTGAGCAAGGGTAATGCTGGCCGGAATTCCGTAGGTATTCATCTCCTGAATGGCAACTGCTTTAAATTCTTCTATGTAAGTTAATGTAGTACGGGATTTATAATCTGGGTTAGATTTTGTTGCTGCTTTTTCAATCTGCTTATTGTTGCGGCTATATTGTCTGGATTTACAGGCAGAGAAGAACAGAACGGCTATAGAAAGCCCTAACATTTTGATCAGCAGTTTTTTGGTCATAATATAATTTGAATGGTTTGCTTAAGGTATTTATTTTTTTCTGATGATGAATAATCCATCCCTAACCGGAAGAATAAGTTTTTCTACCCGTTGGTCTGTAGCTACCTTATCATTAAAATTAGTAATATTCCTGGTATCCTTATCCTGCTCTTTATTTAGAACTTTACCGCTCCATAAAACATTATCCACAATAATAAGTCCGCCAGACCTTACCCGGTCAAAAATAAGATCGTAATAAACACCGTTGTTCTTTTTATCGGCATCAATAAAAACAAGGTCAAAAACTTCGTCCAGGCTATTAATAGTATCAGCAGCATGACCAAGAATGTACCTGATCTTATCGTTATATGAAGATTGGGCAAAGTTAGCACGAACCATTTCTTCCAGTTCCTCATTGATATCAAGAGTAAAAATGGTGCCGTTTTCTGAAAGGCCTTCAGCAAGACAAAGCGTAGCATAACCGGTAAAAGTGCCGATCTCCAAAATCCGCTCCGGCACAATCATTTTACTGAGCATACTAAGCACCCTGCCCTGGTAATGGCCAGAAAGCATACGTGGCATCAATACTTTAAGATTAGTTTCGCGGTCTATCCGCTGCAGCAGTTCATTTTCAGGGTCGCAATAGTGCAGCAGTAAATCCTGCATATCATCATTAATCAGGCTCATGTTTTTCTTTAACGGGGTTGTTCCATAAAATATTGCAGAATGATTGTTGCAGAAATGGTGTCAACCCTTTCTTTATTCTGCCGGTCTTGTTTTTTCAGGCCGCTCTGCATAATGGCAGCATGCGCAAGCCTTGAAGTAAAGCGCTCATCAATCCAATGCTGTGGAATATCTGGAAAGGCTTTCTTTAAAGTCCTGGCAAAACCCTTAACATGCTGTGCAGATTCTGAAGGGGAACCGTCCATTTGTTTTGGGTCTCCAAGCACAAAAGCTTCAACAGCTTCAACAGCAAGGTACTTTTTAAGGTATTCCATAATATCTTTAGGATGTATGGTATCCAGTCCGGTGGCAATAATTTGCATAGGATCTGTAACGGCTATTCCGATACGTTTGGTTCCGTAATCAAAAGCTAAAATTCTGGACATAATAAGTTGACCGTAAATCTCCGGTTAAATTAGAAAGTATCAAAGGTAAGAAATCGATTGGTTCACAAAAGAAGTCTTTAATACCCTAAGATATGGGCGCTTATAAATGAGCAACAACTAAGTATAGGCTATTATTAGTAATAAATTATTATTTTGCACCAAATGCAATTCAAAGAGATCATAGGGCAGGAAAGTATTAAACAGCAGTTGCTGCAAACAGTAGCAGAGAACCGGGTTAGTCATGCACAGCTATTTCTTTCATCAGAAGGAAGCGGGGCACTGCCTTTGGCTATTGCATATGCCCAGTATATCAATTGTCTGGATAAGAGCGATGAAGATAGCTGTGGGATATGTTCATCCTGTAGAAAATATGAGCGGTATATTCATCCCGATCTGCATTTCTCGTATCCTTTTTTTGCAGCTAAAGATGTAAAGATCGCAGTTGATGTGCTTGATGAATGGAGGAGCATGCTGCTCGATGACCCCTATTTTGATATGAATATCTGGCGGTCAAAGCTAAGTGCAGAAAATAAACAGGCAAATATTAATATTGCTGAGTGTCATGACATCATCAAAAAATTAAGCTATAAAGCTTTTGAAGGAGAAACAAAAGTGTTGATTATGTGGCTTCCGGAGTACCTGGATAAAGAAGGCAACTCTCTTTTGAAGATCATTGAAGAGCCGCCATTAAATACGCTTTTTATATTGGTGGCCAATAACCAGGAGCAAATCCTGTCTACTCTGTTATCCCGTACGCAAATTGTTAAAATTCCTAAACTTCCTCATACTACGATTGAAGATTATTTAATGAGTAAACATGGCCTGTCAGAAAATCAGGCAACAGAATACAGTTTTTTAGCCGACGGAAATTTAATAGAAGCAAAAGAACTGGTTGCACATACCCACAATGAAAACGCAGATAAGTTTGCAGAATGGTTACGCATGGGTTATGGAAACCGGGTTCTGGATCTTACTGCTTTTGTTGAGCAGGCTGCAGGATGGGGAAGAGAGAATCAAAAGAATTTTTTAAAGTATGGTATCAGCTTTTTGCGGGAATGCAGCCTGCTGCTAAGTGGAGCTGATGACCTGGTAAAATTACCTGCAGCAGCACTTCAAACGGCCCAAAAGTTGTCAGCCCATGTGCTGGACCTGAATATGGCAGATGCTATAATCACAGAATTGGAAAAGGCACATTATCACATTGAAAGAAATGCAAACCCGAAAATTCTGTTTTTAGATGTATCTTTACAATTAGTGAAAATAATTAAGTTTAAAACGTTCCCGAAAGGGACTCAATATATATACAATTAATATGGGATGTGGAAGTTGTTCTACAGGTGGCGGTTGTGCCCCCTCGGGCTGTAAAAGTAATGGCTCATGCCTTACTGGTGGCTGCGGAAAAATGGAAGTTTATGACTGGCTGTCTAATTTGGATATGCCATCAAATTATATACCTTTTCAAGTAATAGAAGTTAAATTTAAAGGGGCAAGAAAAGAGTTTTTCTTAAATACAGAGAATATATATCTTGAAATTGGAGAACTGGTAGCTGTAGAAGGTCCAACCGGAGGCTATGATATCGGGCACGTTTCCCTAACCGGAGAATTGGTAAGGATGCAAATGAAACGCCGTAAAACCAACTTAGATCAGGTAACCAGAAAGGTATATAGAAAAGCAACAGAGGGAGATGTAGAGAAGTGGAAAATTGCTAAAGGCCTGGAATGGGAAACCATGCACAAAGCCCGTACATTGGCTTTAGATCTTCGCTTGTCGATGAAAATCAGTGATGTAGATTATCAGGGGGATAAGACCAAGGCAACCTTCTTTTATACCGCAGAGGGCAGGGTGGATTTTAGAGAACTGATCAAAAAAATGGCGGAAACCTTTAGGATTCGCATAGAAATGCGTCAGATCGGAATGAGACAGGAAGCAGGAAGATTAGGCGGAATTGGATCATGCGGAAGGGAACTTTGCTGCTCCACCTGGCTAACAAATTTTAAAACCGTGTCTACTGCAGCGGCAAGATATCAAAACCTTTCCTTAAACACGCTTAAGCTTGCCGGACAATGCGGAAAGTTAAAATGCTGCTTAAATTATGAACTGGATACCTACCTCGATGCATTGAAAGATATTCCTGATCGTATTGAAAGCCTGCAGACAGAAATTGGAGTTGCAAGGCATCAAAAGACAGATATTTTTAAGAAGATCATGTGGTTTGCCTATCCCAATACAGAAGATTGGATCCCGCTTAAGGTTGATCGTGTAAAAGAGATTATGGCCATGAACAAACGTGGTCAGAAACCAGTTAACCTAAAAGAAGAAGCAATAGAATTAGCACCAGCTGCATTTATTGAAAAAACACCGGATTATGAAAACGTAGTCGGTCAGGATAGCTTAACGCGGTTGGATGATAAGCCTAGAAATAAAGGCAATAGAAATAACGCAAACAGGAACAATCCAAAACGAAATAACGACAACAGGAATAGCGATAGCAGAAATAATGGGGACAGAAATCTCCAGCCCCCGGCCAAGCCAGGACAGGCCGTTAAACCACCGCAGCATGTACGGAACAGACCTGATGTACCTAAAAAAGAAAATCCTAAGCCTCAGCAGGTCAAACCAGCTGGAGAACCCGGTCAGGAACCTGTAATAGGTCAGCAGCCTGCACCAAGTAGAAATAATAGAAACAGGAATAATAACCGAAGAAAAAAACCAAAGGATAAGCCTAAAGATGAATAATTGTAAAGTGTTTTTAGTGTTCTTTGCTTTTTTTATTGCCCTGTTGAGCGGATGTGATACCAATGCGATTGTAGACAATAACATTTCCATGCCTGCTCGAAACTGGAGTTATGCCAATAGAGTTAAGGCTGTTGTTGACATTAAAGATCCAAATCAAATTACAGGCCTATATTTTAAGTTGCGGCACACTGCAGATTATCGGTATTCAAATGTATTTGTCTTATTGCACATTAGCGGAGCCGGACAAAAAAAGATCACTAAGCGATATGAATATAAATTGGCCCTGTCAGATGGACAGTGGCTTGGTTCAGGTTCCGGAAATCTATATACTTACGTACTTCCGCTGCTAACCAATTATAAATTCCCGGCAGCAGGCAAATACCAGATAGAGATTGAACAGAATATGCGCGATAATCCGTTAAGTGAAATTAGTGATGCTGGGATAAAAATATTAAATCAACGGTAACAGTTGCTCCAATGCCATACCCCTTGATCCTTTAAGCAAAATTAAACTGTTCTTTACAGGGTTTAACCTTAAAAAATCAGCGGCTTCTCTAGGGGTACTAAAAAAATGACCACGGTACTGTTCCTTAAGCGCATAGAAATTTGATCCAATAAAGATCAGGCTGCAGTCTTCAAGCTTTGAAGCCTGATCGGCAATGTTCCTGTGCTGCACTGCAGATTCTGGGCCAAGCTCAAACATATCACCAATAATAACAACCTTGCTGGCAGCATTCAAACCATCAATATTTAACAATGCGGCAGACATACTGCTTGGATTTGCATTGTAAAAATCGCAGATTACAGTATTACTTCCTGTATTCGTAATTTGTGAACGGTTGTTGTTTGGATGGTATCCCGACAGGCCTGAATTGACTTGTTCAGCAGGTACTCCAAAAAATACACCGATACAAATTGCGGCAAGGATATTTTCAAAATTATAACTTCCCGTTAAATTTGCAGAAGCCTGGTATGTTTCTTTCTGGTCTGTCCATGAAAAGCTGATTAAGGGGTCTGTATCTAGTAATTTTCCTGAAACGGCCGCATGTCCTGATGTCCCATAATAGATCACTTTATCTAAGCCGGCAGTGGTACTCATCTCTATAAGATGTGGGTTATCGCTATTTATAAAAGTATAACCCTCGTGCTGCTTTAAATAATCAAAAAGTTCAGCCTTGCCTTTCTTAACCCCCTCAAATCCGCCAAATCCATCCAAATGGGCCAACCCTACATTCGTAATTAAACCGTGGGTAGGTCTTGCAATAGAACATAGAAGCTCGATCTCTTTTTGATGATTCGCGCCCATCTCGATCACGGCAATTTCTATATCATCAGTTAAGGACAATAGAGAAAGCGGAACGCCAATATGATTGTTTAAATTACCCTTTGTAGCAAAAGTTCGATATTTTTCAGAAAGTACCGCTTTAATAAGCTCTTTTGTTGTGGTTTTACCGTTGCTTCCTGTCAGGCCAATTACCGGAATCGTTAACTGCATGCGGTGAAACTTGGCCAGATCCTGAAGAGCTGTTAGCACATCAGGAACGAGCAGACAGCGGTTATTGATTTTATAATCCTGATTATCAATAATTACATAAGCGGCACCATTTACCAAAGCATTTTCAGCAAAGGTATTGGCATCAAAATTTTCCCCTTTAAGTGCAAAAAATAAACACCCGTCTGTAATGGTCCGGGTGTCTGTACAAATGATCCGGTTTTCTAAATAATGTTCATATAATACCTTAATATCCGTCATGTAACATAAATCTTATAGAAGGGTAAAAATAGATATTTATATGAGAAAAAGCCTATCTTTCGATTACTAAAGACAACTACTCCAGCATTCATGAAGATAAATAAGAAGGTTTATTTACTGATATCACTCCTCCTGATGTTTTCAGCAATCTATGCTGCCGCTCAGAGAAAAGAACCCGATTCAGTGTTGCAGCGCCTAAAGTTATGGGACGATAAACCGGCTAAATCATGGATGACAGAGGCTTATCCTATCGGAAATGGCCGCATCGGGGGAATGGTTTTTGGCGGTGTTTCCGAGGAGCGGATACAATTTAATGAGATCAGTTTGTGGACAGGGGATGAACAGAATACCGGAGCTTATCAGGCCTTTGGAGATTTATATCTGAATTTTGAAAATAAAGATGCTGCAGAAAATCCAGTACTGAACTATCGTCGCGAGCTTGATATCAATAAAGCGGTTCATCATATAAAATATATGGTAAATGGTGTGGAGTATGGCCGTGAATATTTTTGCAGCAATCCCCATAAATTGATGGCGATGCGTTTTACATCAAGCAGAAAAGGGATGTATTCCGTAATTATTAAACTTAAAGATGCACACCAGGCAAAAACAACTGCTGAAGGAACAACACTGCAGCTTAAAGGCAAACTGGAAAACGGAATGGTTTATTCTGCTTCAGTACAAATCAGAACAGAAGGTGGAAAGGCAATCACAGAGCCTGATGGTGAAGGCGGGTTCCAGCTCAATCTAAAAAATGCAGATGCATTTACACTCTTATTGGCTGCAGCTACAGATTACAGTGGAAACCGGGAAACGAACTGGAAAGGCAGAGAGCCTCATGCTGCGGTTAAAAAAGTATTTGCCGCGGCTGCCAATAGAACATTCCAACAGCTGCTGGCAGCTCATGTTCAGGATTATCAATCTTTATTTGGCCGTGTACAGTTAAATTTCGGAAATACATCCAATGAGATCACAAACTGGCCAACCTATAAACGGTTAATAAATTATAAGACAGCAGCAGATCCGCAGTTAGAGATCTTACTTTTTCAATACGGAAGATACCTGCTCATCAGCTCATCCAGAAAAGGAGGTTTGCCGGCAAACCTGCAAGGATTGTGGAATGATCGTAACGATCCGCCATGGCGCTCAGATTACCATTCGAATATCAATATACAAATGAACTATTGGCTGGCAGAGCAAACCAACCTTTCGGAGTGCCATTTCCCATATCTTGACTATATCAATAGTATGCGTGAAGTAAAAAAGATCAGCACAAAGAAACAATATCCAGGAGTTCGGGGATGGACGGTGAAAACCGAAAATAACATCTTTGGCGGAGAAAGCTTTTTATGGAATACACCAGGCAGTGCCTGGTATGCTCAGGCCATATGGGAACACTATGCATTTACAAAAGATAAAAGCTATCTAAAGAAATTGGGATATCCAATACTAAAAGAGATCTCTGAATTTTGGGACGACCACCTAAAACGAAGACCAGATGGAACATTGGTATCCCCGGCAGGATGGTCTCCTGAACACGGGCCAACAGAAGATGGGGTTACCTACGATCAACAGATCGTTTACGACCTGTTTACGAATTATATAGAAGCAGCCAACGCCTTAAATGTAGATAAGGAGTACCGCGAACACATTGCAGACCTGAGGTTACACCTGTTAAAACCTAAAATTGGTAAATGGGGACAGCTTCAGGAATGGGAAACGGACCGCGATGATCCAAAAGATCAGCATCGGCATGTTTCTCATTTGTTTGGATTACACCCCGGCCGGGAAATTAGTTTAATGAAAACTCCAGAACTGGCGAAAGCGGCGAAGGTAAGTTTACTGGCAAGAGGTGATGCTTCAACCGGATGGTCTATGGCCTGGAAAATGAACTTTTGGGCGCGCCTGCACGATGGAAGCCATGCCTATACCATTCTTAAAAATTTTATTAAACCAGTTGGGGGCTCAGGCGTTGATTATAATGAAGGCGGAGGAATCTATTCAAATTTGTTCTGTGCACACCCACCTTTTCAAATAGACGGTAATTTTGGATATACGGCTGCAGTTTCAGAAATGCTGGTACAAAGCCAAACAGGAGAAATAGAACTTTTACCTGCAATTCCGGCAGAATGGTCAACAGGCTACGTAAATGGCTTAAAGGCAAGAGGTGGTTTTGAAATTATACATATGAAATGGGAAGAAGGAAAAGTTATAGAACTAACAATAAAGTCATCTTCAGGAGGGAATTGTGTATTTCAAGTGCCCAACATGCTTAAGTTTAAATATGCTGAATTAATTAATTACGACTCCAATGGTGGTTTTAAATATAACATTAAAACCCAGGCAGGAGGAATTTATCATTTTTACCTTTAATATAAAATTGTTTTTTATGAAATATCCATCGTTGGCTCTCTTTTTATTTATTGTGTTTGCATATCAGGCTAAAGCACAAAAAAAATCACCCGATAGTTACCTGGGCTATGAACTGGGGAGTCATTTTACACCACATGAAAAGGTAATCAGCTATTTTAAATATCTGTCGGAAGGTGACCAAAATATTCGCTTAATCCCATATGGAAAAACATATGAAGGTCGCGAACTTATGGTAGCCGTAATCTCCTCTAAAGAGAACATCCAAAATCTGGAAGAGATCAGAAAGGATAATCTTGCATTAAGCAAGGCTCAGAAAGGAGTACGCGAAACTAAAAATCAACCAGCAATATTGTGGTTAAGTTATAATGTACATGGAAATGAAGCCAGTTCCACAGAAACCGCAATGAGGACGCTGTTTGCATTGGTTGAAGGAAAATCAGAAAAAATTGAAAGCTGGTTAAAGAATACAATTGTAATCATCGATCCATGTCTCAATCCGGATGGGCGGGAAAGGTATGTAAATTACTTTAACAGCGTAGTAGGGAAAGAACCAAATTCTGATCCAATGGCGCGCGAACACTCAGAGCCATGGCCTGGAGGAAGGCCAAACCATTATTATTTCGATTTAAACCGGGATTGGGCATGGCAAACCCAGATAGAAACACAGCAACGGTTAAAATTATATCAGCAGTGGATGCCAGAAGTGCATGTGGATTTTCATGAGCAAAGCTATAACGAACCCTATTATTTTGCCCCGGCAGCAGAGCCGATCCATGTAGATATTACGCCATGGCAGCGTGCTTTTCAAATCACGGTAGGTAAAAACAATGCAAAATATTTCGATGAAAATGGCTGGCAATATTTTACAAAGGAACGGTTTGATCTGCTCTACCCATCCTATGGAGATACCTACCCGCTATATAATGGTGCAATTGGAATGACTTATGAACAAGGCGGTATTGGTGCAGGACTATCTGTTGTTACTGTTGACGGAGATACCTTAACACTGAAAGACCGGATTGATCACCATTATACAACCGGAATGGCAACAGTAGAAACGGTATCTGCACACGCAGGTGAACTGGTGGAAAAATTTAAAGGATACTTTGAGAAAAATATAGTTTCTCCTCCCGGAATTTATAAGACCTATATCGTAAAGGCAGAAAATTTGGGTAAAATTAAAATGATGTCCGAATTACTCGCAAAAAACAATATTGAATTCTCTTTTGGAACAGATAAAGTGCTAAAGGGATACAATTACGAAACAAAGAAGATAGAAACATTTAAAACAGAACGTAATGATCTAATTGTAAATCTTCAGCAGCCAAGGGCAGTGCTTGCAAATGTACTGTTTGAGCCGCAAACTTCAGTTAGTGACTCAAATACGTATGACATTACAGCCTGGGCACTCCCTTATGTATACGGACTAAAAACATATGCCATCAAAGAATCCGTTAAAGGGAACTATGCATCAATTGAAGAGAAAAATGAGGCAATCAAAACCATAGACAGACCTTATGCCTGGGCTATTCCGATGGGTGCTATGCAAGACTTTCAGGCGCTGATCGCATTGCAAAAAGCAAAAATAAAAGTAAGGATAGCTGAGGTAGGCCTCACTATTGGCGGTCGTGAATTACCATCCGGAACCTTATTGGTATACAGAACTGAAAATGAACGGATCGTTAAAGGATTGTCTGCAAAAATTGCAGAAATACAAAAAAGTATGAATAAGGTATTTTATCCTATAGCAAGCGGGTTTGTTGAACAAGGTAAAGACTTAGGTTCTTCAGTTTATCCAATCTTAAATATACCAAAAGTGGCCATTGTATCTGGTACAGGAGTTTCATCTCAGGGTGTTGGAACAGCCTGGCATTTTTTTGAGCAGGAATTGAAATATCCGGTTACACTGATTAGTATACAGGGAATAGGCAGTTTAGATCTGAATAAGATAAATGTTTTGATTATGCCGGATGGGTCCTATCCGGATAACATAAATGAGAAATTAGAAGAATGGATCAGGCGCGGAGGGAAAGTGGTTCTGATAGAAGATGCCATTTCTGCTGTTGTTGGTAAAAAACCTTTTGATATAAAACTTAAAGAAGCTCCAAAAGAGGAGATTAAGATAAATGCTGCTTCGCGTAAATATGGCGAACGTAACCTGGATGATCTTTCTAACTCCATTCCTGGAGCCATTTTCAAAATAGAAATAGACCAGAGCCATCCGCTTGCCGCTGGATTAGGCAGCTATTATTACGCCTTAAAAACAGACAGTAAGGTATATGAGCCACTGAGCTCACAAGGGAATGTTGGCCTGCTAAACTCCAGTAGTTACATGGCTGGTGTTGCAGGAAAGGCCGTGATGAAAAAATTAGATTCCGGAATGCTTTTCGGTGTTCAGAATATTGGAAGAGGAAGTGTGGTATATATGGCAAGCGATGTACTTTTTAGATCTTTCTGGGAGAATGGTAAAAAGATGTTTACTAACGCCGTATTCCTGGTAAATTAACCTACTTCAGATTATTACTACTAGTTAACCCGGTATTTTGGTCTAAAAGATATATTTTGTTATAGCTTTTAGACCTTTTTTTATAGTACAATAGGTTTATGGTTTAAAATTATTTAGGTAATTTCTTAAATTTTATTGCTAATAATCATTTTTAAATCATTTTAGTGGTTTTTTGATACTCGAAATCAGATTCTTTTTAATCTATTATCCTTAACTAAGAAGATAGTTTTATTTTAACATTTTTAATTAAATATTTTGTTACAGAGTGATAAAAATAAGCATAAACAAATTTAATTCTTTTTAATAACAATATTAAAGAATTTTGTTTCATTAAAATCTTTTAATGGCATACTTTAGCCTTAAATTAACTGTCATTAAAATGTCATAATATATGGTTGTGTTGTAACATACAATATGGAGATATAGAAAAGTTAGTATATTGTGTTTAACTATTAACTAATTCTAAATTTTATTGTTGTATGAAAAAACTTCTACAAAGTTTGTTCGTATCCCTGTTATTCACATTTTCCGTGATGGCACAAGAGCGAACAATTACTGGTACAGTTACAGGTTCAGAGGATAAACTACCTTTGCCTGGAGTCTCTGTAAGAATCAAAGGTGTCAAAGGCGGCACATTAACAGGAGCGGATGGAAAATATTCTATTCGCGCATCAAGCGGAGCTACCCTGGTCTTCACCTCAATCGGCTACAAAGTTATCGAACGTGTAATTACTGGCTCAGAGATCAGTGTTGCATTAGAAGCAGATGAAAATGTGCTTAGTGAAGTTATTGTCTCTGGTGTTGCCGCTGCAACAAGTAAAGAGAAATTAACCGTATCGATCACTAAATTGAGCGAAGCCCAGCTAACTGCCGTAACGGCAACTTCAATCGGGAACGCACTTGCCGGTAAAGTTGCCGGGGTAAGAACGAGTTCTTCCGGTGGTGGTCCGGGCGGATCTGTAGACATTCAGCTGCGCGGAAACAACAACCTTCCGGGAGTAGGCTCAGACCCTTTAATCTTATTGGACGGCATCATTTTAAATGGCGGCATCAGTGCCATCAACTCAGATGATGTCGAGTCTATGGAGATCATTAAAGGTGCAGCAGGTTCAGCACTTTATGGTTCCCGTGCAGGTAACGGGGTTATTTCGATCATCACTAAGCGAGGCAAGGGGCTATCGATGAACACAACCCAGGTTACTTTACGTAATGAACTGGCCTTGTCAAACCTGGCAGACAAGATCGATTTGGCCACGCACCATCCCTACAGGCTGGCAACAGATTACCTGACTTACGTAGGCCAGTATACCAGGTATGCCGGAGTTACTTATCCAGCAGGGTATAGAGGTGCAGGATATGATCCCGGAATTTCCGGAAACCGGGCCATTGACACCGATCACTATGCCGATAATGAATACGGGGTAGTAAATGATCAACAAGATCTTCTTTTTGGAACAGGAACAAATTATACCAATTATGCAGCAGTATCCAGTAGAAGTGAGAAGTCAAATATATTTACTTCATTTGAGAACAATGCTCAAAAAGGGGTAATCAAGGATGCGTCTGGATACAAAAGACAAAACTTCCGTTTAAACCTGGATCACCAGATTGCACCCTGGTTAAAATTAAGTACCTCTAATCTGTACATCAATACGAAAAGCTCTACAGCAAACGGCGGTTTCTGGACGGTTATCATTTCAGAGCCTGATGCAGACTTCTTACAGCCAAATACAGATGGACAACCTTATTATATCCGTGTAAATCAATTTAACGGAGAACAAACCAATCCATTGTACGGTAATCATAAAAATCAGAACAGCAATATGGTCAACCGTTGGTTAGGTAACTACTCAGCAAACGCTAAATTTACCCAATGGGCTAATTTAGACGTTTCGCACTCTATTGAGATCCAAAACTACGATTACTATAGTTACAATCCTTATGATACCTGGAACTCTACAGCTACCGCTTATACACTGGGAGGTTTATCTAAAGAATCATCTAAAACATCAACTAATAATACACAGGCAACACTAAATCTATCCGGAAAAGTTGCCGATCTCTTAATTAAAGGAAAGCTTTCCTATTTATATGAAGATAGAAAGTATGACTTTACCAGGGCAACGGGTTCTGGAGGTCTAAAATATGCAGGTGTTCCTCAGTTATCCAACTTTACGACTATAAATTCAACCTCTAGCACTGAAGTAGAAAAAGCAGAAAATTATTTTGCAATCCTCTCTTTAGATTTTAAGGACAGATATTTATTTGATGGTATGTTCCGTTATGATGGATCTTCATTATTCGGACCAGATTCCAGGTGGAATCCATACTTTAGGGTGTCCGGTGCCTACAGGATCAGTCAGGATCTAACCATCCCGGGAATTGATGAATTTAAGATCAGGGCAGCTTACGGTACAGCAGGTATTCGTCCGGGGTATAGCTATCAATATGAATATTTTACCCTAACCAATGGTGTGCCAACACCATCACAAAAAGGTAATACAGGCCTTAAGCCTTCCAAAACTAAGGAGACCGAATTCGGTTTAAATGTTAACTTCCTAAAGAAATTTACTTTTGAAGGAGTATATGCTAAATCAACTACCGATGACCAATTCCTGAATGTTGGTATTTTAGGATTTCTAAATGGAGGTTTTCCAAATGAATATAGAAATGCAGGTAGCATAGAATCTAAAACATTAGAACTTACATTGGGTGCAAATTGGGTAAATAACCAGGATTTCTCCTGGACATCAAATGTTACGTTCTCCCGTATTCGACAAAAGATCACTTCTTTACCAATTCCTCCATACTTGTATGGCTCAACAGATGGTGGGGGTGCACAAATGTTTTATATTAAAGAAGGAGAAACATACGGGGCAATGTATGGTAACGACTGGGTAAGAAGCTTAGACCAAATGGCAGCACAATTACCAGCTGGCAAAACTATAGGTGACTATGAGGTTAACTCTGAGGGTTATGTGATCGATAAAGGAACTCAGGGACTGGCAACAGAAAAGGCCATCAAGTTAAAAGATGCAACTGGTAACAACTGGTACGGTAAGATCGGTGATGGAAATGCAGATTTCAACCTGGGTATAGCAAATACATTCAAATACAAAGGTTTCAACTTGTATTTCCTGGTAGACATTAAAAAAGGCGGAGATATTTACAACTCTAAAAACCAATGGATGACCCGGGATTACAGAAACGTAGCCATGGATATGAGCGGAGTTCCTGATGGACAGAAAAAAACGTATGATTATTTTGTGAATTTCTATGATGTAAACGTAATCAATACCTATTGGGTAGAAGACGCGAGCTACATTAAGTTCAGAGAAGTAGCTTTAGGATATACGTTTTCAACGAAACAACTCGGACTGTTTAAAGGAGTTGTTAAAAACATAACCGCTAAAGCAATTGGAAGGAATTTATTGACCATATCAGACTATAAAGGTTATGATCCTGAAGTAGGCTCGGTTAGCCAGCCTTATGATGGTATTAATAAATATCCAAATTATAGAAGTTTTGGATTTTCACTGACAGCAGAATTCTAGACGCTGAATATAAAAATATAGATCATGAAAAAATTAAATACAATAGTCATGTTTGCAATGGTGCTCGGTGTATTGCACAGTTGTAAGAAAGGAAATTTGGATGTCGAAAACGTGAACAATCCAGATCTGGCACAAGTATATGCAACTAAAGAAAATATTGAAGCAACCGCATCAGGCTTGTACAATACACTTTATCAGGCTTCTCATTCAGAAAATGGGGTACAGCCTATGTTGTCTACCGCATCAGATAACTATACCTGTTCCTGGGGTAACTTTGGAATGAGGGATATGTCCTGGGAGCCGCGGGATTTCGCATGGACCAATACTGCAGCCTATAGTTATAACACACAAACCAATACCTATTACGATAACATCTACAAGGCTATCGTACCGGCAACCAATATTATTACCTCTATAAATGGAGGTAAGATTGTGTTCACGGCCGCGGAAGCAGCCAGAGCGAAAGCGTTCTGCCGTTTTGCGATGGGAGTTGCTTATGGAAATTTAGCCCTGGTATTTGACCGTACTTTCATTGTAGACGAAACAAAAACGACAGAAGGAAAGCTTAGTGCGGCATCTCCTTATAAAGAGGTAGCTGCAGCTGCTATTAAATACCTTGATGATGCAATTGCGATTTCTACTGCAACTTCATTTACCGTTCCTAAGGCATGGCTTGGTACCTCTGCAGATTTGAGCAGTGCAGATTTTGTTAAATTATGTAATACTTCAGCAGCCAGAATATTGGCTTATCTGCCAAGAACAAAAACAGAGCTTGCTGCCGTAGATTGGGCTAAGGTTAAAACCTATGCCGATGCTGGGATCACTACTGATTTTAATGTGGTTGTAGATGATGTAGTATGGTATGATAACAGTGCTTACTATCTTGGCGCAGGAAATTCAACCTGGGGATTAACAGATATGTATGTTGTTCACATGTTGGATCCGGTAACGCAGCCTGCCCATTGGGATGATACTGCAGCCTTTCCATATCCTCCTAAATCTACCAATCCGCTTGATAAGCGTTTAAATACGGATTTTGCTTACGTAACCTCTAATGGGTTCCAGGTAGCACGGGGTTATTACCATTTTTCATCCTATAGAAATACCCGTTATGACTTTATATATGCAGGAGACTGGACCGGAAGTAAACCAGAGATCATGAAGGCAGAAAATGATATGATCCGTGCAGAAGCCAGGGCTTATACATCCGACCCGGCTGGTGCGGCAACAATTATTAATGCAGGAACCTATATTACCCGCGGACAAATGACCCCTGTAGCATCGGTTCAGGCAGATGTGATTAATGCAATTCATCATGAACGTTCAGTAGAATTGATTCATACAGGTGCCAATATCTCTTTTTATGAAATGAGAAAATTAGATCTGCTGCAAAAAGGAACTCCTTTACATTTACCATTGCCAGCCAAATTGCTGGAAAAAATGGAAGAAGCTGCTCCTTACTATACATTCGGAACAACTGCTAAAGCAGACGGAATTGGAACTTCCAACAAAGGCTGGAGATAATAAGTTAACCCCCGTGCCAATTCTGGCACGGGGGTTATTAAATAAATGGAAAGAAAATAGACTACTAATCCTATAGGATGTACGTTAATCTATATATAACTAAAATTTTAGTACTAAACTGTTAAAAAAAGTTAAATATTTGGGATATACGTTTTTGTTTAGCGCGATGCGGAATATAATATCGTTTCTGTTTATAAAACAACACTATGTATTGCAATTCTTAAAGGTTTAAGTATATTGTATAGAGTTTTGGGTGTCATTTAAATGTCATTTATCTGATAACTTATCCAAAAAATTGGGCTAAAGGCCCAAATGGATATATATTAGGACATTATTAACTAACCTAAATTTTATATTTTATGAAAAAACTTTTACAAAGTTTGTTCATTTTGATGCTCGTTGCGGTCTCCGCAATGGCTCAAAACCGGACAGTTACTGGTACAGTTACCGACGAGACGAACAAGCCTCTTCCCGGTGTATCTGTAAAAATTAAAGGTGCCCAAGGCGGCACATTAACAAGCTCGAATGGTACGTTTTCAATTAGTGTTCCTTCATCGGCTACTTCATTAGAGTTTTCATACCTTGGATTTGTTACAAAATCAGTAACACTTGGAACAGCTACGGTAATCAATGCTTCCTTAATTGAAGATTCTAAAGATCTAAACGAAGTGATCGTGGTTGCTTACGGAACCGTAAGAAAAGAAAACTTTACCGGTTCGGCTTCAGTTGTTAGTTCTAAAAACTTAGCAGACAGACCAACCTCCTCCTTTCAGAAATCACTACAGGGTGCTGCAACAGGGGTACAAGTTACCAGTGTGTCTGGGCAACCAGGTGGTGCAACAACCATTCGTGTTCGTGGTATCGGATCTTTGTCTGCAGGAAGTAGTCCATTATATGTAATTGACGGTATTGCAACTACAAGTGGAGATTTAACCCAGGTAGCAGCTACATCAGACATTTTATCATCCTTAAATCCAAATGATATCGAGTCGATAAGCATTTTGAAGGATGCAACAGCCGCTGGTCTTTATGGATCAAGAGCAGCAAACGGTGTAGTTTTAATTACAACCAAACAAGGTAAAGCAGGTAATACAAGATTTACTGCAAGTGCAACCGGTGGTTATTCATCTCAGGCAACAGAAAAGCATGAGACGTTAAGTGCGTTGGAATATTATAAATTATATTTCGATAACTATTATATACAACGCATTGCTGCAGGTTTAGCGCCTGATGCAGCGGCAACTGCTGCCAATACTTTAACAAGAAACAGATTGTCAGTTAATCCTTTTAATACGGCCCAACCGTTTGTTGCTGGCGGAACACTTGCTCCAGGTGCGGCATTGTTTTACGATACGGACTGGAGAGATGAAGTATTGAGAAGAGGAGTAACTAAAGATGTTAACGTTTCTGCAAGCGGTGGCAGTGAGAAACTTAAGTTCTATGTTTCAGGCGGTTATTTCGATCAAAAAGGTATCATTATCGGTTCTGATTTCAAAAGGTATTCAGGCAAAATTAACTTATCAAATGATGTAAATGAGTTCTTATCATTTGGTGTTAACACAACGTTGGCCCGTTCAGATCAAAACACACCGGCAGGCGCAGGTGGTGGTGCTAATCCAGTTCGATTTGCAGATATCAACTCAAACATCTATTCTCTATATGTTAGAGATGCCTCGGGTGCCCCAGTTCGTGATGCTCAGGGAAAACTTGTTTACAATTATGTGAATCCTGTTTCTCCTGATTTTAACCCGGTTGGTTTAAATGAATTGGATGAGTATAATACATTAACTTCACGTGTAAATCTTTTACCTTATATTCAGGTTAAGTTTTTAAACGGCTTCACTGCCAAATCAACAGTGGGTATTGATTATGCAAATCTTAGAGAACGTCAATTTTACAACCCTTTACATGGTAATGGTGTGAGTGTAAATGGTAGAGGATACCGTTACTCAAGAGAAGATATTACAACTACCTATTTAAACACTTTAGTGTATGATAAGTCAATTGGTAAACACAACATTAACGTGTTAATTGGGCAGGAAGCTTTCAGAAATAAACAGGATAACATCTATGCTCAGGCAACAAATTATGCATTTGCTGGTGCAGGAGAATTAGTTACCGCTTCAACACCAAATACAGCAACCTCTAATTTTAATGAGTTAACTTTTTCTTCATACTTCTCAAGACTAACATATGATTATGATAGTAAATATTATTTCTCCGGAAGTTTTAGAAGAGATGGTTCATCTGTTTTCGGTCCCAATAACAAATATGGTAACTTCTATTCCTTAGGTGGAGCATGGAGAATCAGCCAGGAAGAATTCTTTAGTGGAGTTACTTTTCTTGATGAGTTAAAACTTCGTGGTAGTTATGGTATATCTGGAAATAATACCATTGGACGTTATGCTTCTCAGGCATTATACGCGTTAGCAAGAAACTATGATGGAAATGGAGGTACGTTCTATAACCAATTGGCAAATCCCGATTTACAATGGGAGAAAAACTCTACTACAGAGTTTGGTATTGAATTCGCTGCTTTAAAGCGCCGGTTAAGTGGTGAGATTGCTTATTACAAAAGAGGTTCAGAGGGACTGTTATTCAACCAGCCAATTTCAAGGATTATTGGATTTACCAGTGTTGCTACCAATCTTGCGTCGATGGACAATTCTGGTATTGAGATCATGTTAAATGGTACACCTATACAAACAGAAGATTTCACCTGGAACTTATCTGTAAACGTGTCTTCAAATTCAAACAGGGTTAGAAAATTAACTCAGAATGAAGTTCTGGATGGAACTAAACTGTTAAAAGTTGGTTCAGACAGATATCAGTGGTACCTTAGAGAATATGCGGGAATTGATCAGGCTGACGGTAGACCAATGTGGTATATGGATGATGCAAGTGGGAATAAAGTAACTACAAAAACGTATTCTGCGGCAAAACTATATACAGGTTTAGGTTCTGCGTCGCCAGATTGGTTTGGTGGTGCGAGCACAAGTTTAGCCTACAAAGGATTTGATTTAAGTGCATACGCCTCATTTACATTGGGTGGAAAAATTTATGATAATTTGTATGCAGCTTTAATGCACAATGGTATCAGTCCAGGTCAGCAAATGTCTAAAGATGTTTTAAACGCATGGTCAGCTACGAATACCACCTCATCTATTCCAAGATTTTTAACAAATTCAAATACCGATCTTTCTAATAGTGTATCCAGCAGATTCTTGTATAGCGGGTCTTACATGAGGGTTAAAAATATAACATTAGGATATACACTGGATAAAGCGATTGCTAGCAAAGCCAAGTTATCTAATGTAAGGGTATTTTTAATGGCTGAGAATCCGTTCACAATTGCTGCACACAAAGGGATGGATCCCGAGGCTGATATAGCAGGAACTAGTAACAACGATATTCCAAACATTAAGACATTCTCTGCTGGTTTAAGTATTGGATTTTAATTTTATATAGTAATTAGATATGAAAAAGACATATAAAGTCGCAATATATAGTGCGATAATCCTCCTGGCCGGTCTTGGTGGATGTAAAAAAGAATTTTTGGAAGTGTCTCCAAACGATTCAATAAATAAAAATGATGCATTTTCTTCACCTGAAAAAATTGCTGCGGCATTAACTGGTTTGTATGATGCAACTACACTATCTAGCTACACCAATGATATGATCCTAAACAATGATGTTAAGGGTGGTGATGTTCTGGTAGTAAGTGGCGCAGGAAATTATGGCCGTTTTATAACAGGATATCAATTTATTGAGGCTCCTAGCGGTACAGGTTCCAATGAATCCATTGCTTATTGGACACAGGCTTATGCTATAATTCGTAATGCAAATGAGTTTCAGCTAAACATTCCGGCAGCTCCGCTTACAGATGCGCTAAAAACACGATATATAGCCGAAACAAGAGCAATCAGAGCAGATGCTTATTTTTGGTTAGTAAGGTGGTATTGTAAACCGTATACTCTTGATCCGCAAGCAATGGGTGTTCCGGTTGTTAGAATGCCTCTTGCATATACCGATGCAACTCCGGATCGGGGAACAGTTCAGTCAGTTTATGACTTAATACTAGAAGATTTATTGTTTGCGGAGATAAATCTCCCGGCTAGTAATACCAATATATACCGTATGACTAAAAATTCTATCCGGGGTCTTTTAGCCAGGGTTTACTTAACTATGGGCAACTATCCTGAAGCAAGTAAATATGCAAAATTAGCAAGAGTAGGATTTCCTTTAAGTAGTGGTGAAGATTTATTAACAGGATTTAATAATCCAACATCTGAATGGATCTTCGGCCTCAGTGTAAGATCGGACGACAATCAAGGCTTCCTTGGTGTTCACTCTTTCTATGATCCATATGATATCGGTTATTCAAGTTTCAGGGTTAATGATGCATTTTTGGCTTCCTTTAGTGAAGATGATATCCGTAAACAGCAGTTTTTGGTAGATGGCGAATATAGCAGAAGAGGTACTGAGGGTTACTTGATCAATAAATTTGATTTCAATAGTACTCCGGCAAATAACCAGGTGCTAATCCGTTCATCTGAAATGTATCTGATCGAAGCAGAAGCAGAAGCCAGACAAGGTGTTGCCAATGAACCTGCAGCTAAAGCAGCTTTGCTTGCTATTCAGGCGAGAGCAGGAATAACTACAGTTCCTTCACTAAATACAGGTCAGGCCTTGATTAATGAAATTTTGGTTGAAAGAGGTAAAGAATTATACGGTGAAGGCCATAAATTCTTTGATTTGCTAAGAACTAAAACTCCGATTACAAGAGCAACAGGAGTTGGTCACTGGGCAATTGTGAACTTCCAGCCTGGAGACAATAAATTGGTTTTACCTTTACCAATAGTAGAGTTAAATGCTAACCCAGTTTTAAAACCACAACAAAATCCTGGTTACGCTAACTAGTTAATTGTTAAGGTTAATTCATTAGAAAGGGCTGGACATTTAAAATGTTCAGCCCTTTCTGCATATAAGATCTCTTGAAAGTATTGTCTTTTTATTCATTAAAATATCCTGCATAAAGTAACTTCTCTTATCGTTTTTAATGTAAATAGCAGTTCGTAATTACTGAGTTAATAATATTCCTTAAATCTAATTTGTTTAAAATAGTTTACTCATACCAGTGCTTGTATGTCAACCTATTTAATTAATAAAACCAATAGAGATTGTTAAGTTACTATACGTGGATTTAATGGCTTAATGATGAAGTTGGCGTTGACTGTTGACTAGTCCTGAATAGATTGACCATTAAATAGAAAGGCCACCAGATAACAAATATCTGACGGCCTTTCAGCTAATACCTTTATGCTTATTTTACTTCTTTCAGCAACTCCTGAATCGCAGCTTCCAGTTGCTGGTCTTTACCTTTATCAATTACTCCAGGCATATTCTTAACCTGGATATCAGGCTTAGTTTCATTGTTCTCTAACCATTCACCGGCTTTATTTTTAGCACTGATCGGAATAGAACCCCATCTTGTTCCATCAGGCAGACTTTCCCAACCGGCAAAACTACAAGTACCAGGAACAGGCATCCCTACAGTCTTACCAATCCCAAGGTCTTTATAACCGCAAGAGAAACAGTGCCCATCGCTGTAGTTTGCTTCGTTAAACATAGCCAGTGTAGGCTTTGTCCATCTAAACGTAGGTTCGTATCCAACAGACCGCTGGTCATTTGCATAATCCAAAAACTTTTGTCCGGTAAAGAACATGGCAAGATCCGAAACCAGGTCACCACCACCATTAAATCGGGTATCCACAATAACAGCTTTTGTGTCGGCATATTTACCCATCATTTCTTCATAAATGCTGCGGTAAGGACCGTCGCTCATACCCGGAATGTGAACATAACCAAGTTGACCATGACTTATACTGTCCACCTCAGCCTGGTTAATTTTAACCCAGCGTCTGTAAAGCAATTGGTTCTCCATACCTATAGTAATCGGTTTAATGGTCAGTTGTTGTCTTTCATTTGTCTTAGGATTTAAGATCTCCACAAGCGTAAACTGATCGGCTTTTCTATTCAGATATTTGGCAACATCCTGATTTGCCTCAATAACAAGACCGTCAATTTTCTCAATGATCATTCCTTTGGCAACTTTGAACTTGGCTTTGTCAAAAGGACCGCCGGCAATAACTTCATCAATAAGAATCCCGTCACCTTTGTGATTGTAGCTGGCCAAAATACCTAAGGAAGCGGTAGCATCGCCCTCTGGTGAACTTCTGCTAAATCGCGCTCCTGAGTGTGAAACATTCAGCTCGCCAAGTAATTCAGAAAGCATTTCAGCAAATTCATAGCTATTGCCAATATGAGGGAGGTATTTGCGGTATGCAGGTTTTAAGGCATCCCAATCCGCGCCATGCATATTAGCAATATAAAACATTCCTTTGTTGCGCAGCCATACATGGTCAAACATATACTCACGCTCGGCTTCGGTATTGACCATTACTTCGCCTTCAATAGTGATTTGATCCCGCTTGTTGTTGTCCATGTTTATTTTAGAAATGCGGCCGCCACTAAGCAGATAAAGGTTTTTCTGAGCTTTATCCCATTCTAAACTACCACCCTGACCATCTAAGGCAATCTCCATCTTAGTCTCTTTGGTACGCAGGTTGGTACTCCAAAGGTTGGCGCCTTTTTCAAAGCTGGCCAGATAATATAGTTTCTCACCATCTTTAGAAAGTACAGCATCACCCAAATTAGAAGAATGAATGGTTAAACGGGCTTTTCTGGTTTCAATGCCATCAAATTCAAAGATTACAGTAGAGTCAGGTTTAACTGTTTTTTTATCTTTACTATCAGCCGCAGCTTTTTTAGCAGCATCATCAGCAGCTTTCTTTTCAATGGTTTCCACATCCTTAAGTAAGCTAAAATCATCTTTACTCAGGTTAAAACGATCCCAGCCATCTTTTGTAAAAAACATACTGTATACATCACGCTGAGACGAGCCGCTGTTTGCATGGGCTTTCATACCATCCCTGTTGCTAAACCAAATCATTTGCTTACCCTGGTTTACCCATTTGGCATTGCCGTCACCATAACCGCTTTTGGTCAGGTTTCTCATTGGTAATTTACCCTGGGCATCCAGCAATACAACTTCTCCGTTAGACATCGTTGGACGGTAAGTAGCCAGTAACCATTTACTATCCGGGCTCCAGGTAAAATACTGGTCACCATCCTGCATATAAAACAGTTGGTCCGGACTAAGAAGCGTTACCGATTTTTTCGAATCCAGTTCCATAACGCGAAGCGATCTTCTGTTTTCAATGAAAGCAATCCGTTTACCATCCGGAGACATAGAAGGCATATAGTTGTCGTTATCATTGCTAACCAATGCTTTTTCTTCTAATAGTGTAGAAGCAAAGAAATAGGGTTCCTCCTTACGTGTTTTTTTAACCTGGTAAATGCGCCATTTACCATTCCTTTCGCTGGAGTAAATGATTGATTTACCATCAGGTGCAAATTCTACAAAACGTTCCTGTTCCGGAGTATTAGTAACCCGTTTGGTCATTTTACCATCCACAGAAGTTATAAAAACTTCACCGCGGGCAATAAAGGCAACTTCTTTTCCATCAGGAGAAACAGACATCTCACGTACGCCACCATTAATGGCAACAACGCCATCGTTGTTACTCTTATCCTGGGTATTGATTATCACATCAAGCTTTTTAGGGGCTTGTCCTGGTTTTAACGTATATAATTCACCGTCATAACCAAAGCTCAGCAGGCCATTATCGGCAGTGCTTAAGAAACGAACCGGGAATGTTTTAAAATTAGTAACCTGCTCACCTTTAGCATTCGGCTTAAGCGGCATTTTAAAAATGTTAAAATTGCCGCCTTCCTCACTTAAATAGAAGATGCTCTGTTCGCCATCGGCAAAAACAGGATTTCGGTTCTCACCATAAAAGGAACTGATTTGCTGATGCTTGTTCGTTTTTTTATCGTACAGCCAGACTGCTCTGGTTACAGAAGATTTATGGTGTTTACGCCATTCATTTTCTCCACCCTTTTTATCGTGATAGATCATTTTAGAGCCATCCTTACTGGATTGAACATATTCTGCAGGAATAGTAAATACCTGTTCAATTCTTCCGCCCTGCGTCGGAACGCTATATAGCTCAGGCTGTGAAGCCGTAGGGAATTGACGGTGGATGGCTGCATCCTGACGAACACCGCCAAAAAGCACAGATTTGTTGTCTGCTGTAAAGCTAAAAGGAAATTCGTCTACAGAGTGAAAAGTTAAACGTTTCGCAGAACCACCAGCGGCATTCATCGTAAAGATATCGAAGTTGCCATAGCGATCAGAAGCGAAAGCGATCTGTTTGCTGTCCTTGCTCCAGGCAGGCATAAAATCATGTGCTTCATGAAAGGTAAGCTGCTGGGCAGTACCACCGGTGCTTGGTACCCGATAAAGATCACCTTTATAGGTAAAGGCGATGCTTGTTCCGTCTGGCGAGATTGAAGGATACCGGATCCATTGCGGTTTTATTTGAGCATAGACTTGTGACGCCAAAATAAAACAGAACATCAAAGTAAAAGTTTTCTTCATGTTTTTTGTTTTGAATGAAAATAGTTAATCAAGTTAATCATTTGAGGATGGAAAAGTCCATTTCAAACGTTAAAAATACCTCGAAAATGATCAATAAGATCACAAATCAGGTAACAATTTAATTAGCTATTCCTGCACTTTGTACATCGACGGTGAGCCGTATTTTTTGACCAAGAACCATTGCGCGGTTATCGTCAATGTGGCCTACCGGGAAATTAAAACAAACGGGGTAATCGTATTCTTTGACCAGGTCCCAAATCACTTGTTCCGGACTGGATCCAAATGGAATATCTTCAATCTTTACTTCATTAAAAGCACCGATAATTAAGCCTTTAAGGTTACTTAATTTACCACTGCGCTTAAGCATCCGCATCATGCGGTCAATGGAATACTCGTGTTCGCCAACATCCTCCAAAAATAAGATCTTATCCGTGTAGTCCATTTCAGAAACAGAGCCCTGCAGCATCACCAGCAGCGTAAGGTTTCCGCCAATTAAAATGCCTTCAGCAGTTCCGGGTTGGTTTGGAAGCTTATTGAGTCCGCTACACTGGTAACTTAGTGCTTCACCAAACAGAGACTTCCGTAAAGATTCCAGGGATTCTGGCGTCGCATCTTCAAAGGTATAGGGCATTTGAGCATGGATGCTCTGTGTATTTAGGTCAGCAAAAATATGGGAAAGTAAAACGGTGATGTCGCTAAAGCCAACTACCCATTTAGGGTTTAGTTCAAACGCAGTAAAATCAAGGTCGTCAATGATCCGGATGGTACCATAACCACCTCTTCCGGCAACAATCGCTTTAATTTCAGGATCATCAAGAAAACCCTGAAGATCTGAGGCCCGTAACGCATCATCACCGGCAAACTGGTAGTGGGCAGCATGAACGGTTTTACCAACAACAACAGATAGTCCCCATTGTTCAAAAATGGTGATGGCGGCATCAATAGATCGGGGTAATTTCTTGGCCGGACAAACTATTGCAATCTTGTCACCTTTTTTTAAATATGCTGGCTGTTTAATCATTTTTAAAACACTTATCTTTGCCAAAATAATAAAAATAGTTTTGGATAACAGTAAAATAAAAAGATATACCGTAACGGCAGCATTACCATATACCAATGGTCCGGTTCATATTGGCCATTTGGCTGGTGTTTATTTGCCTGCCGATACGTATGTACGATACTTACGCTCAAATAAAAGGGATGTAAAATTCATTTGCGGATCAGATGAAAATGGTGTGCCAATTACACTGAAGGCAAAAAAAGAGGGCGTAACGCCACAGGTTATTGTAGATAAATACCATAAAATAATAGGAGATTCTTTTAAAGAATTCGGTGTATCCTTTGATATCTATCATCGTACATCATCTTCAATGCACCACCATACGGCTTCAGATTTCTTTGAAAACCTATATAAAAAAGGAGTATTTACAGAAGAAGTAACGGAGCAATATTACGATGAAAAGGCACAGACATTTTTGGCAGACCGGTACATCACCGGAACATGTCCCAAATGCGGCAATGAAAATGCCTATGGCGATCAGTGTGAAAACTGCGGAAGTACGTTAAATGCAACAGACCTGATCAATCCAAAATCTACCCTTTCTGGCGAAAAACCAGTAAGAAAAGAGACAAAGAACTGGTTCCTGCCATTAGATAAATACGAAGGCCGTTTACGTGAATATATCGAAGGACATAAGGAATGGCGTCCAAATGTTTATGGCCAGTGCCAAAGCTGGTTAAATGCAGGCTTACAGCCGCGTGCCATGACCCGGGATCTGGACTGGGGGGTTAAAGTTCCGGTTAAAGATGCGAAAGGAAAAGTATTGTACGTTTGGTTTGATGCACCAATCGGATACATCTCCGCAACAAAAGAGCTTTTTGATTATGCCCGTCTGGATGTTTGGAATCCCAAAGCAGAAGAGTATTACATCAATCAGAACGAGGTAGAAAAAGGAAATTGGGAACAATACTGGAAAGATGATAGCACTAAACTGGTTCATTTTATCGGTAAGGACAACATCGTTTTCCATTGTGTGATCTTCCCGGCCATGTTAATGGCACACGGCGATTATATATTGGCAGATAACGTACCGGCTAACGAATTTTTAAACCTGGAAGGCCAAAAGATCTCTACGTCTAAGAACTGGGCAGTTTGGTTAAATGAGTACCTTCTCGAGTTTAAAGACAAACAGGATGTATTACGCTATGTACTAACCGCAACCGCTCCGGAAACAAAAGACAATGACTTTACCTGGAAAGATTTTCAGGCTAGAAATAACAACGAGCTGGTTGCCATATTGGGTAACTTCATCAATCGGGTGGTGGTTTTAACACATAAATATTTTGGCGGTAAAGTACCGATGCTGATGACCGTAACACCGGAAGATCAGCAGGTGATCGATGATCTTGCAGCTTTCCCGGCAAAGATCAGTGCATCAATAGAGAACTATCGTTTTAGAGAAGCGTTATCAGAGGTAATGAATGTAGCCCGCCTTGGTAATAAATACCTGGCAGATACAGAGCCCTGGAAAGTGATTAAAACAGATGAAGACCGCGTGCGCACCATTCTAAATATCAGCTTGCAAATAGCCGCGAATATAGAAATATTGATCGAACCGTTTTTGCCGTTCACGGCAGATAAGCTGATGAAAATGCTGAACTATGGAGGTCACATGTGGGAAGATGCAGGTAAGATGGATCTGTTACACCGCGGACATCAGCTTAATGAGCCAGTATTGTTATTCGAAAAGATTGAAGATGAAATGGTACAGGCACAAATTGACAAGTTAAACCAAAGCAAGGTAGACAACCAGTCGGCAGCGGCAGTAACTGAGCCAGCGAAAGATAATATCCAGTTTGAGCAATTTAGTGCAATAGATATCCGCGTGGCAACAATCGTCGCCGCAGAAAAGGTAGAGAAAACGAAGAAATTGTTAAAATTAACGCTGGATACAGGAATCGACCAGCGTACCGTAGTGTCAGGAATCGCAGAATATTATCAGCCAGAAGAGATCATCGGACAGCAGGTAAGCCTGGTTGTAAATCTGGCACCAAGAGAGATAAAAGGAATTTTATCACAAGGAATGATTTTAATGTCTGAAAATTCAGATGGAAAACTTACTTTTGTGGCTCCTGTACAAAACCATAAAAATGGAAGTGTAGTCAGGTAAGATTTTGGTCCCGTAGTTCAACGGATAGAATAGAAGTTTCCTAAACTTTAGATATGAGTTCGATTCTCGTCGGGACCACTTGACGATACAGCGCTTGAAAATCATGCGCTGTATCTGTTTTTAAGGCTATTAACTCCTTGTTAATCAGCGATATCACATGCGATGTTGAATTTGTCTGAGGTGTTCGATGTTTGGCTCTGTCAAAGTCGATTTTTTCAGGAAAAAGTGAACTCTGGACTTATTGATTCTGGATCATATCATCTTAACCAAAGGTGGTTACTTCTCCTTTGGGGATGAAGGGCTTATATAGCCTTTTATATTTGTAAAATATGGAACAGAGAAGTTTTATCGCTGCAGAAACCGGGTTAATGTGAAAGCTCCTGTGGAACTGGCAGAGCTTCGTCATATGGGTTCTCCGTCTCGTTTGATGATGCCTGGGTATGCTTTAAAATCACCCTTCTCAGCCGATCCTGATTTTCGTCACCCCACAGGCCGATAGCACTGATCAATGGGATAAGTGTTTTACCGAAGTCGGTAAGACTGTATTCAACTTTCGGGGGCAATACGGGAAAAATTTTCTTAGTGACCAGTTCATGATCTTCAAGTTCCTTCATCTGCACATTTAGCACACGCCTCGTTACGTCCGGGATTTTTCGTTGAAGTTCACTAGGCCGTAGGTGGCCTTCATGGATGAACCATAGGATGCGAATCTTCCATTTGCCATAGAGCACTTCTCCTACCAGGTCAAGACCACAGTTAAGGGAGGGGATAGTCTTCTTTTCATACATAAGTACAAATATACAAGACAATCGGCAGCTGAGCAATACGGATAAATTTATCCGTATTTGATTCGTAACTCCGTAATTGTTTGATACCGGTGTACTATCGAAATTTGTTCGGAAACAAAAATAATTATGACACAGGAAATCAATTATAGTAACGAATTATCTGGTAAAATAGCTTTGGTAACAGGTGGTACAAAAGGTGCCGGAAAAGCAATAGCCGAACGTTTGAAGATGGCTGGTGCAACCGTCATCATCACAGCAAGGAACAAGCCCGATCAGGCCGATCCGGAGGTGAATTTTATTCCGGCTGATCTGAGCAAGGCAGAAGATGCACAAAAAGTAATCAGCGAAGTGCTGTCGGCATATGGCAGGCTGGATATCCTGGTGAACAACCTGGGTGCTTCATCAACACCTGCTGGTGGTTTTTCAGCGTTGAATGATGAGGATTGGGTATCAACCTTCCAAGCTAATTTACTTGCTCCTGTTAGGCTTGACAGGGGATTTTTACCGCAAATGATCGCTCGGAAAAGTGGAGTTATTATCCACATCGCTTCCATCCAGGGTAAATTGCCACTACACGATTCTACTTTGCCGTACGCAGCTTCAAAAGCAGGATTAATCAATTACAGTAAAAGTTTATCAAATGAAGTTACGCCAAAAGGTGTTCGCGTGCTAACTGTTTCGCCAGGATGGATAAATACAACAGCATCGATAGCCTGGTTGGGCGAGATTGCAAGAAATGCAAATAGTACTGTAGAAGAGGCTCAGCAAAGTGTCATGGATGCATTGGGTGGAATACCTTACGGAAGGCCCGCCGAACCGGAAGAAGTAGCCGAATTGGTTGGCTTTTTAGTATCTCCAAGAGCCAATTACTTAACAGGAACAAATTTCGTCATTGACGGCGGAACGGTACCGACTATTTAAAAACTTAATTATATCATCATGGAATTACCTAAAGTAGTAGAGCGCTTCGTAGAGACGCAGAACAATTATGACAGCAAAGCTTACACAGAATGCTTTACTGAATCCGCCATCGTACATGACGAAGGCAAAGTACATACTGGCAAGGACGAAATTCGCCAGTGGATCGAACATGCAAATGAGGCTTATCAGTCTTCAATGGAACCACTCAAGTACGAGGAGTCTGAATCAAATGGGGTACTGACTGCAAGGGTGTCCGGTACGTTTCCGGGAAGTCCAATAATACTTCAGTTTCATTTGGGATTAAAGAACGATCTCATTGATTCTTTAAAAGTGACCGGGTAAGGCTTCAGCTCTATTGACAGCACTCACAGTGTTTATTAATATGCTTCTGGCGTGATGTAAATCTTATATCACACCGGGAGCCATTTTTTTAATTTCCTCATTCCTTCCCATCATGCCAGCGTATAAAGTTGAGATATCTTTAATTTGATTATGCATGTTAAAAATGAATTAGTAGAAGTTTGCTAGCTTAAATTAAGCAAGGAAGTGTTAATCTCATTATACGGCTAGAGCGGTTTGATGCCCTTTGGCCGTCAATCAAGAAAAAGGAGGTTTCGCCTTAACAAACCTTCATAAAAAAAGAACCGACCTAGAGGATTTCAAAGATGTATTAAGATTAGTGGTAGCTGATAATCCCAATTTTGAGCCAGCCATTTTGCGTAAATATGAAGAGCTCACAATTTCGTATAACATAGATTTTGAAACGCCTTGCCTGGTTAAATTTGTTGGTGTAATATACGAGATTGGGTTAATGTTAGAGGCTGTAGCGGCAGACTGCTTGTTTATTATCCGTGACATTGCGATCGTTGTTTTAGCAAAGGCAAAGACATTCGCTGTTTTCAGACTATTTAACACTTGATGCCGATCAATTCCGATCATGAAAGCCTTTGAACGCAAAAATAATAGTTATATCCTCTCATACCGTAGCGCCATACACCCCGAACTCAGCGTTTCTGAAGCCACCAGTTTTAAACCCAGGTTTTCTTGCAAAGACATTTCGCTAAACAACCGGCGTCCCTGTCCAACAATTGTCGGATGAACGACCATATGAAACTCATCTATCAATCCCCATTCGATCAATTGGGCAGGTAGTTCTACACCGCCCGTGGAGATCGATTTGCCGGGTTTTTGCTTTAACTTGAGGATTTCTTCTCTCAGGTTGTCGTGGATAAGAGTGGTTTGATCGTCGTCTAAATGATCTATGCTGCGCGAAACAACAATCCGTTTCAAATTAGTAAAGACTTTGGCAAAGGAATTTGCGGCCTCATTCATATGTTGTGTCTTCGCAGCCTCGGGCCAGAAGGGCACCATCAATTCATAGGTTTTACGCCCATAAATGATCAGATCAGCCTCTTCCAGCAGTTTCCGGAAGTAGTCCTGGATGTCATCTCCACCACTGAATTTAGTATGATCGCAGCAACCGTCCAAACTAATGTTAATACCATAAATAAGCTTTCTCATAAATCATATAGGTTTTTAATAAAGCACTTGTTTTTTCATATCCTAATAACTGCTGTAATTCGCGTTTACATATAGAATACGTTAAACTTATGGCCGTCCGGGTCAGCAAATACACAGCCATAATACCCTTTTCCAAATGCTTTAGGCTTTGATATCATCTTTCCGCCCACATTTAGGATCGCTTCCTCCCAGGCATCCACTTCATCTTTGCTTTCTGCCGAAAGGGTAAATATTACTTCATTTGCAAGGTGTGCATCCGATATGTCAATCTCCACATTAGCCTTCAGCTTCTCTTCCAGAAAAAAGTGCATCACAAAACTATGCTCACCGAAAAAAAAGCTGGTCAGGTCCTCAGATCGTCCATTAGACTTAAATCCCAGTTCAGTATAAAATTTCGTTGTTCTGTCAAGATCACTTACTGTTAAATTTGACCACATCATCTTTGGGTTCATATCTTATTTTTATAGTTAACAACTCTTTTACTAAGGTATGGTGTTATAGCAAAACACCTGCGGTGTATATGAGACATTTAAATGGGCAATTTGTGACTTTAAGATCTGGTCGTATTCCTACGATGGAAATTTGTAAATGACTTAGCCATTAAATAATATTCTCCGGCGACAGAATATACAAACGATGTTAGTAAATCGCTTTTCGTAACGACTAAAGAAACGCGGAATGGGTTTATAAAGCGGGTTAAGTTTAAGACATAGCCTCAATCAACTGCTTTACGGCGGCTTCATTGTCATTTTTTACAGCAATATCCAAAGCCGTTTGACCTGTATTATTCACCTTGTCAATGGTAGAAGTATTCTGGGATAAAATTAACGATATCATTTTTTTGCCCGACATTTTATCAGGGTTTCCAGCCGTATACATCAATGCCGTATTCCCATTTTTATCTGTATAAGTCGTATCGGCATCGTTATCTAATAACAATTCAATAATGCTGTATTTTACTTCATTTCCGCGTTCAGCAAACGACATCAGGGGTGTCTTTCCCGATGCATTGGGCTTATTAATGTCACAGCCAGCCTCAATCAGTTCTTCAGCCAGTAAAGCATTTAAATCAGCCAGGTAACCGGCCCTGCAAACCGCATTTAAAGCAGTGTCGCTTTCATTATTCACCGCGGAATCAAGCTCCAGGCCATGCTTAATTAAAGTACGCAGCATCAATACTACATCTTTAATATCCTGGCTCATACCACGACCAAAATTGCTAATGGCTTTACCAATTAAGTAGTGAACAGCAGTATCGTCATTACCAGAGCGAAAATTTACATTGGCGCCACCATCTAAAAGTAACGTGACCATAGGTGCTGAAGGATATTCACAGGAAAGCATCAAAGGCGTGCGGTGGTACTGATCGGAAAAATCATCTAAATCGGTTCCGTTTTTAATCAGGGCCTCAACTGCTATAGTATCGCGGTTAAGTACGGCTTCATGTATAGTCATGCCGCCGGTGGCAGTATCTGTTTCATCGCCAGACAGCAATGCTGCGATCTCTTTTACCCCACTGCGCTGGGCATAGGTTAAGGGAGTAGTGTTAAAAATATCTTTATCTTCCAGATCTATGCTACTTTTTTCTATAAGGATCCGCACCGTAAGAGTAGCCGCTTCTACAGCTCCTGTAATTGATTTATGGTGAACCAATTTATCACAAATGGTATGCAGCAAGTTTTTGCCTTCATCCTGCGTAGCGTCCATCTTTACACCGGCATCGCCCATAGCTTTAATAAAAGGATACATATATAATAGCCCGGCTTCAAAATAAGCCAGTTTGCCAGAATCATTTTTCTTTTTTGGATTAATGCCCAGATCCAGCAGTAACATGGCCGTGTCGTAAATTTTAACAGCATTAGTTTCCAGGTCAGGGCTTCCCAGGTCAAATTTAGTCGTAGTGAGTGTGTGCAACGGCGTATTGCCATATTTATCTGCAGCAGGCTTAAGTCCTGCGTTCTTTAAAAACTCAATAGCCCAGGTATCTGTAAATTGGGTGGCTAAATGATAAAGGTTTTCATCACTTTCGTTGGTGATATTTATCTCTGGCAGGGACTTGTATAAGCCAGCAACGTCAATGACATCGGCACCTGAGGCAAATATATTGCGCTGATACGCATCTTTAATAGGATTAAAATCATTGTTCATCGGCAGTAAGATCTTACTTGTTCAACATAAATACAGGCCTATTGTTTGATTGATGTCTGATCATGACAGATGAAGAAGGATCAGATAATTATTACATTTGATTTTGATAAGCTGCCCAAAAACAACTACCTATGAAACCACAGATTACAGATGAGGCGTTTGAACGCATCCAGGAAAAGATGGTGTTAACCTATGCAGAAACCGCATCTAATTAAATATTACATCAGATGGCCATGCAATGGAATGGCAGTCACCAGTTTTTAGAGTGGCTGGTAGAACGGCCGAAAACAGACTTGGCAACAGCAGTTATGGTATATTGGATGCAGGGTCCTCGGTGGTGGAAGCAATACCATAATAAACAGGAGTTGATCGAAAAAGGGGATTCCGCCATGGGCTTTGACTTTACCGAAACATTGGAATCTAAAATTTTATCAGGCTTTTTTAAAGATCAGGAATTCGCCTTTGATCCAACCAAAGACGACCATGGTACCATATGGGCAAACGAATATCTGGATAAGTTAACGGTAAGAGAAATACCACCATTTTTATTCAGAACGCTAGTTGGAGAGGAAATAGAGATGCCGGCCGGATTTGAAGAGGGGATGCCGCCAGATCTTGTGAAAAAAGTTCAGGACGTATATGATAGTTATGATATCATTGACGACTAACTCATATAACTAATAAGCCATAATTATTTGCATGCTAATATCGAATTAGAAGACCTTTAAACTTAAATTAATGATAATCAAGCATGTTTTATTGCAGGGTTATCAATAGTATTATTAGGGTCAAAATGCACATAAATTTTCAGTTAAATTTATGTGTCCATAAGTTTTGATACTTATCTTCGTGGTTATGGTTGATAAAGCACATAATTTCCATCATAATGAAAGTTGTCTTAAAAATATGTCTTTTCCATATGTCATCAAATGTTTATAAAATTTTTATAATGCATGTATTTATTTTAAAATAACCCATGCGAATAATATTAATCTGCTTTCTATTAATCTGCTATAGCATGCAAGGATATTCTCAGCATAATTTTGCCGCAGGAAAAATAATAGATAGTACCACTAATAGGCCAATTAAAAATGTTTCTATAAAAGTTTATGATGAGAAAAAAATAATCGGTTATTTCTCCGGGGATAGCCTTGGCCACTTTAAAATCCCTGTTTTATTACTTAACGGAAGTACCCATGTAGATTTTCAGGCAACGGATTACAAAAATCTTTTATATACGAATAAGAATAAAGGAACCTTATCTGACCAAACTATTTTTATTGGCCTCTTTAAAATGAAGCCTGATATAGTTAATTTGAAAGAAGTTGTTATTAGCCAGCCTAAAAGGTATAGGGATACAATTAATATTAAGCTCCATGACCAGGTATTTGAAAGATCAATAATGATTGATGATCTGTTTTCCGGTAAATTGGGCTTCTATAAAGATAATAATGGAAAGTTATACTATAATGGGAAATTGGTTTCTGATGTATTGGTAAATGGTGCTGACTTTTTTGGGAAAAACAATATGGAGATTTACAAAAATCTACCTGCTCTAGTTCTTAATGATGTTGATATTATAGAGACAGACATTGATAGCTTAACTAACGTAACCTTATTACGTCCAACTATCAAGGTTAATTTGAAGTTAAAAGATAAATACAAAGGTGGCAAATTCGGTACAGCAAATCTTGGAGCGGGGAGTTTAAGCAGGTATACGGCTGGAGCCGATCTATATATGTATAATAAAAGTCAGCAATTATCATTATTTGCAAATTCTAACAACGTCAATCTTCAGGATGGTTCAGGTCAGGAACCAAACATTAGCTTCTCTTCAAATGGAAATAATACGCAGAATAGTAGCTCATCAATGATGTATCGAAATCTATTCTATAAGAATAAGATAGAATTTAATGCTTTCTTAAAAGGAAAAATTAATAGTACAAAATTCGAATCGATTTCGGAAAGAAGAGATGAGATATTGGGGCAATTATCTAATACTTTTACCTCGTCTAATTTAAAAAAAGCCAGTTTGGAAGCTGCAAATTTATATTTTAATTATGCCATTGACTCGCTGAATAGACTAAAATTAAGCCAAGTCACTGAATATAATGACAACCGACAACTAGACTCCTTAAGTTATCTTTTAACAGTTAATAATTCGACTAATAATTCTGGGGTAAACAAACTCAGGAACTCAGATGTGTTATTGTCAGTAAAAAAAATCGAATACCAAAAGAAATTCTCAAAGAAGGGGCGTATTGCAAATATTGTTGCTTCACTAAGCAATAGAACTCATAACGTAAATGAGAATAATTTGGTGGTAGAACAATTTGATCTCGCAGCAAGTAAATACATATTTGAGGGTATTAGGAACCTGGTTGAAAGAACAACAGATTTAAATAGTGAATTTACTGAACCTATTGGAAATGATGGTTTTATCAAATTTCTATTGACCTATAGAAAAGAGAAACTGAATCTTGAAGAAAGGTTAATAAAAGACGGGTTGAGCAATTCAGATATTTTTGAGCACTATTCATATAACTATTTAAAACAGGGTGTTAAGATCTACAAAAATCTGAATAACTTAGCTCTGGATGCAACATTCATAGGGATTACTAATATTAGACAATCCCAGATTGAAAAGGAGACTTTCTTTAACATTGATGCTGTAATAAGTGTAGATTATAAATTAATCAAGCAAAGAAAGTTATTTGGACAATATAGCAGAACAACCAATTACCCCAATGTTAATCAACTAACTAGCATTAATAACTCATTTGATATTATTTCTCAGCAACTGGGAAACGCCGAGCTAAAGCCAGAGGTTAAAAATAAATTGGAATTTACCTACGATTTAAAGAGAACAGACTCTTTAACCTTGGAATTGACAGGCAATTTAGAGAGATTTTCATCAAAGTTTGGATTAAACATCAGTTCATCACCCGGCATAACGCAAAGCGTATTTTTTGATAATATGGGGAATAGTAATAATGCTGAGGTAGCTTTTTCTATGTCCAGTACTTCAAAAGGTAGTAAAAATTTCAATTATAGAATTGGCTTGTCTTATGTAGAAATGCCGGGTTTTTTTAATGATAATAAAGAAATGAATAGAAGCATTAATACGAACCAAATGTTATCTACCAATAGAGTTATAATTCGAGACGTTTTGTCAATATCGCCTGCTATTGCCGTTTCTGCCTCAAAATACTATTACCAGAAAAATTCGAATAATCAATATAATATCACCTATTTAGATAGAATTCTATTAAAGTTGTTTAACTTACAGCTAACTGTGGCTCCATTAATTAATTATAATTACAACCTCACTAATAACTTTTCATTCGCTTCGAATATGGAACTAAAAAGGAGCTTTCTGAAAGATTATGGGCACGCATGGATAAAAGTTTATGATATTTTTAACACTTATGCTCCCATAAATAACTTGAATACATCGTTTTATACGCAAAGTGTACGGTTTTCGAATCTGAATCGCTACTTTCTAATTGGAGCAAGTATTAAATTTAACAACCTGAAATAGTTCGTTTTATTTAGTTAAATAATTCATTTAATTTTTATCTTTAGTAAACTTAAAATAACTATATGAAAAAATTTCTCCCTCTATTGGTTTGCTTAATTAGCGCCCTGCCATGTTTTAGTCAAATTACACTTTCTGCTCCAAGCAGTGCGGTATCAGGTGCCGCTTTCACAATAACTGCCGCAGGAGAATCCTCCAGTGCGTGGGTTGCCGGTATGTTTTATTATCCTAATCCCCCTACGGTTACAAATCCTGCAAATCAAAATGTAACGATTGCTACATTTAGTATCGCTGGATACGCCTATCCACAGGCGGCAACGAAATTTTCCACCAATATTACCACCACTTCTTCCTCTCCTGTAACTGTTACATTTAATGTTAGAATGGATGTTTTTCATGGCGGCGGCGGTTCTGTCACCAACCAGGATCAAACGATAACAATTACAATTAACCCTGCCGTAACCACTTTTTACAATGTTGCAAAATCTGCGGTGTTTACTAAAAATAATTGTGGCGCTGGCACGGTGGGTACTGCTGTAACTTATACTATACCTGCAAATACATATACCGCTAGTACTCAGGCAGCCGCTGACGCATTGGCCACGAATGCTTTAAATAGCGGTGGCCAGGCATATGCAAACGCAAATGGGAATTGTTTAACTGTTTATTATAATTCAGCAATTTCTGCTTCCTTTAGTAAAAATGATTGTCCTGCTAACTATACTCCAGCTGCTGGGTCTTACAGTTATAGTATTTCAGCTAGTGCCTATTCTTCTACTGTTAGCCAGGCAGACGCTGATTCTAAAGCTTTGAATGCCCTAAATACACAAGGTCAGAGTAATGCAAATAACTTAGGGACATGTAATGAAAATCGTATAGGTATTAGAACGATGTTCAGGACTGATCCATACGATGCAACAAATCAAACTTTAAGTAGAGTATGGTTAAAAGAACCTGTTGATCTTACTGGAATAAGTTTAGATTCCTATTCAGCATCTGGTATTTATGCTTATGCTAGCCAATATGGAACTACCAAAGTTGCTGCAGGTTGGTATACTGAACTTTATACAGGTCCTACGGACGGTAATTTTATACGTGTTTTTCAGGTTAATGTAAATGGAGAGATCGTAAGCTATACTATGGTTCAAAATCCATAGTAACTTTCTTCAAATAATAATTAAGATTTGAGCAAATCAAATAGGCTGTATCAGAAATTGATGCAGCCTATTTCTTTTTTAGTTTTACAAATGAAATCCTTGTTCTAGCCCATTGAGTGCATATTGCAATTTTTTTTGGCTTACAAAAGAGTTTCTCCGGAGAATGGGAAGTTATATTAAAGGCTATTTTGGTCAATACCTGTTCCGATAATTAGCCGAATGCAAAATCATTTATGGATGTTAAATTAATGATTACCTTCAATACCTAATGTCAGATAAAGAAATAACGGATTTAATAGATAAGGAACTAAAAGAAAAAACACTTGGGGTAACTGAGCAGTACCTTAAAATTCACAGTCCTGTTTATTTGGATGGAAAGCTTAAGATTGAAAGAATAGATCGGGAAAAAGAGAATGGGATTGTAATTGCTTATCTGCCTGTTGATGGAGAGGTATTCTTTTTTAAAGTTTATATCGATACTCATAACAAAGAAATTTTCAATATTAATACCGAGCCATATAACAGAGTATACTTTCGTGCTTCTTCCGAAACGCTATCCCTGGCAGAACTGAAAAGCATGTGTAATCTAATCGCTACTGATGGCCGAAATAAGGGAGATCTTAAAGGGATCACCAAAAAGGCAGAATATAAATATAGTTATGTGACTTATTTGCCCAACCCAGAGCCCGATGATTTCAGCTGCAAACTAAAAAAACTACTTGACTATCTTGAGCAAGATAAAGAAGGCATTAAATGGTTTGTAGAAGAAGCAAATGGATATATTCAAGTCGCAATGAATATTCATAATGCAAATGGTATGATTGGTGGCCCTTCCATAAATAGAGAAACGATAAAACGAATGAGTGATCTTGGATTGGGAATTGACTTCGATCTGTATCTTGAGGGAAAATCGTTTCTTGATGATGTTCTTTAGACGTTCTGTCGTATGCATATGTTCATTTTTAATAAATACTAGATACATGCATATTTACTGAACATGAAAGCATGATATTGCATTTTCTTAAAATAAATGAACACATAGAATTTCTATATTTGTTTAAACCAAAAAAGTAACGCGATGGACAAAGTAAAAGAAACCAAAGCATCTGTTCAGAATGCTTTTACCCAAACCTTCTTTCATGGAACCAAGGCTGAATTAAAAATCGGGGATCTTATAGAAACTGGGTTTGACTCAAATTTTGTCGATAGAAAATTAAAACACATTTATCTCACTGCAACCCTCAATGCTGCCATTTGGGGAGCTGAACTTGCTTCTGGAAACGGTCAGGAAAGAATATACCTGGTAGAAGCGACTGGTGTGCTTGAAGACGATCCTAATGTAACTGACAAAAAATTCCCGGGTAACCCCACCATGTCCTATCGCTCTCAGCATTCATTCAAGGTTATAGGTGAAGTTACGGTATGGGAAGGACATTCACCAGAACAAATCAAAGCAATGAAAGATGGATTGGAAAAGCTGAAACAGCAGGGAGCTATGATAATAGAAGAATAAAGGCTGGCACAAATAGAAATACCCAACGGCATTAATTTATAGCGTCTTGTTCACCGAAATCCAGCCGGGTGGTTAAAATAACTTCCCGGTCTTGCAAAAGCGGAACAATTTCTCCAACAACGATCTTTTGAAAATGCTCCGAATTCCGGTGCTCTTCTAAAGCCTCTTCATCATTATATCCTTCAAATAGGATCAGGGTGTTCGCATCTGAATTGCTCTGATGGACTTTGTAAAATAGATTTCCTTCTTCTCCGGTACTTTTCTTAACAACTTCGGTAAGCAGGTTAAGCACGGTATCCAACTGTCCTTCTTTAACCCGCCATTTGGCAAATGCATAAATAGGTTTTTGACTCATCTTTTTTAATTTTTATTGTGAATTTACAAGGTTGATGATTAACATATACAGGTCGCTGAATAATTATCACATTGTTCCATACATAATGCAGAGAACAATGTGATGCGAACATTATCCTTTAGAAGATTCTAAAATAGCGATCATTTTTTCGGCAACACTTTTGGCAGAAGCAGGATTTTGACCAGTAACCAATCTGCCATCAGAAATACTATGGGCTTGCCATGCCGCTACTGACTGGTAATTAGCACCTCTTTCTCTTAAAGCACTTTCAAGCATAAAAGGAACATCATCTTTAGCGTAGTTTTCTTCTTCCTCGTTGCTAAAGGCTGTTATGTTCTTACCGCTGATCAGATAAGAGCCATTACTCAGCTTTACATTCAATAAAGACACAGGACCATGACAAACCGCACCCACTACTGCACCCCTTTCATAAGATGAAGCTATAGCCATCTGAACGGATTCATTGGTTGCCATATCAACCATCGGAGCCAATCCACCCGGAACAAAAATGGCATCATAATCAGAAATGGCTGCTTCGGTAACAGGAAAAGTATTTCTCATTTTCTCCAGACCGTCACCAGAAAGGAAAGCGGTATTCAATTCTTCGTCTTTCTCAAACATGCCATCAAGCGGTGCCTCACCGCCATTAACACTGGCAATATCGATATCATAGCCTTGCTTTTTGAATGTTTCGTAAGGATGAGCTATTTCAGTAAGAAAGCTGCCTGTAGCACGCTTGTTCGGGCCAATAACATTTGCACTTGATGCGATAATTAAAATTCTCTTTTTCATGACTTTAAATTTAAAATGGTTCATTAATAAGGTATCTCGTTTTGTAGTTCGATTTACATTACAAATTTCCATAATTAAGCAGCCTGTAGACAAGGAAGCAGGTCACAGAAAAAGTGTGATCCAAATCACACCAGCAAAAGATTTGCACAGCGTAAATGATCCTAGTAAATAATATCATGAATACACCCCGGAGAGACATTCACATTTAAAAGAGATTTGTATGATGTAGATAATAGGCTATTCTTTCCGATTCTTCATCGGAATTAATGCAGTCTTGAATAAGAGTTCCCTTTTTTATAGATAAAATCCTATTTACCTTTATTATTGGAATAGAGCCTGCTCAGGGTTTCCCGGCTTACACCAAGATACTCAGCAATATATTTTTTAGGGATCTTCTGCATCATATGCGGGTAAAGCTGACCAAATTCTTCATATCGCTGTTGAGGAGAGCTGGAGAGCAAGGAAATAATCCTTCGTTGCTGGGCAGTATAACCTTTGGTAAGCTTTACCCTGAAAAAATGCTCCATTTTATGAAGATCAGAAGATAGCTTTTCCCTGCCGTAAAGGGTCAGGCACAAGATCTCTGCATCCTCCATACAGGTAATGTGCAGACTTGCCTTTTTCTCATTAAAATAAGCCTGATAGTCAGCCATCCACCAGTTTTCTCCTGCAAATTGTACAATATATTCTTTCCCCTCATGGTCAAGGTAAAACATTCTGAAAATGCCAGACAGAATCAGATATTCAAAATTAACCTGCTCTCCCTCCTGGATTAAATATTGATGTTTTTTGATCCTTTTTAGCGTGAAGAATGTTTTAACGTGTTCAAATTCTTCATCACTAACAGGGGTAATTTCTTCAATGTGTTTTCGTAGTCTATCCATCAATAGTGAACCAATTCATTGTAATACATTATGACTATCATTTCAAATAGCGCGCTCATTTCCACCATTGGCGTTTCTCTTCAGCTATGGCGGCCTTGCTGGCAGGGCGAAAATCATTTGGAATAGCATTTACAAAGCTTTGCCAGCCGTATTTTTCATATTGGGATGGAACAGTGATACCCGAAACATCACTAAATTCAGAACCTGTAAGCCCAAAATCCCCATATTGAAGCCTTTGTGCAGCCTTGCTCCCACGCGCAGTCCAATTGCCGGTAAATTGGTTGTTCTCATAACCATCTATTCCAAAGTCGAGCGTATCATATAAAAGCTGATTTTGGACATTGATGCAAAAACCTGTTGTCAGTTCTCCATTTATAATACCACCCCCTGGGGCCTGTCCAGCTTCACTGATCACCACATGGCAAACCAACAGCCCTCTCTTATAGCCCTTGTAGGTTTCAGGTGCATATTCACTCCCGTCCTTGTAAATGCCGGCATGCATTACAGTGATGGTTCCGGTAAATGAACGCACCTGATTACCTACCCTGGTTTTACCTTGTACGGTATAAAGGTAAGGATTAGCCGGATCTTTTGTGACCTTTGTATAGTGAATGTAAAACCGCTGATGGTTTTTTCCCAGTATACCATAAGGTTCAGGGAATGGTTCATTTTGCTTAAGGCTAATTAGCCTAAGTTGATCAGCGCGCCACAATGCGGCCAGGTTATAAGCCTTAATATTATTTAAAAAATTAGTGGTGCCGGCAGGCTGTGCCTGTGCAGTCTTATTCAATAGTAACGTGATACTACATATGAATATCAGGGTACAAATCGGGTTTATATTAGCCTTCTTCATTTGTTTACTATTTATCTTTGTAAATGTTGAACTTTTCAAATGATATCTTGCCGAAATCCTTGACTGTCATAACTTTGGTCTTTACCTCTTCGTGCGTGATAGCATGAAAACGTTCCCCTCCGTCTTTATATAAAAACCAGGTCTTTTCTGCAGGCGAATATTTAAAAGTTATGATACGGGTCCAGCGCCAACCGCTGCCGCCGTAGTGCTCTACCGAAAAATACCCGTTCTTGATGGTTACCCCGGTAAAAGGATCGCCCATCTGTCCGCCACAATCAACACAATAAACGGCATTGTCGCTTCGGGAAGCAAGCTTATAAGTATGGTCAGGTTTTCCGGTAAGTACAAGCAAAGGCCGTTTTTCGGGATGACTAATCACATCGGATGTTTTCTCTTCACCCTTTTTATAAAGTATCATTATAGCGTCGGGATAGAGATCCCGGTTCAAGTCACCTTTAGTCAGATCAAGCACTTCATAGTCTTTTGGAATAAAGCCCTTTAGATTAAGCGGAACAGGCGCTGCCAATTTTGCTGGCTGTGCCATACTTTGCATACTAAATCCGGCAATTAATACAACAATAGAATATAATCGCATGATATGGGGTAAATGGGTGAGGTAATTATTCTAATATTAAACAGTTAAAAGGGGAAAAGTTTTTCTAAAATTTGTAATAGCCTCAAATGCTCCTGTCTATATGGGCAGCAAGCTCAGAATTAATAAAAAGAAGGAACGATATTTACATCTGAATTGCTTTGATGTACTTTATAAGCAGGGTTTTTCCTCCTTGGCATTTTTTTAACGAATACGTGCAACATATTGTGCTCTGCGGTGTCTTTTTGTAAACAATCATAAGCATCATGAGAAAATTCATTTATCTGCTATTGTTGCTGCCATTTAGTGTCTGTGGCCAGGATCCAATTAAAAAGATCACAAAGATCTTTAAAGATGACCAGGTAAAACCTACCGTTTTATTACTGGGTGTATTCCATTTTGCGGGAGAACAGGTAGATGTGAATACTACACCAGCAGATCTGCGCATCAATATGCTTTCACCAGAAAGGCAACAGCAGTTAAAGCACCTTGTGGATGATTTGGCCGGATTCGCTCCTACAAAAATTGTGTTTGAGGCCCAGCCTAAATATCAGGCAAAGTACGATTCATTATATCAGGCTTATGTTAACGGTAAACTTGTGGCAAGCCCTGCATTTATAGCAAGTGAAACTGTTCAGATAGGTTTTCGTTTAGCAAAGCAACTCGGACTTAAAACTTTATATCCTGTAGATGCGCAAGCCTTTCGCTTCCAGTTAAGCCCTGCAGATTCGGTACTTACCTTTGAAAAATATAAGGCCCAAACCGATACTTCATTTGCTTACTGGGAAAAGCGTTACGATGAAGAGACCGCTTACGACGATACATTGGCCTATCGTTCAACCACCCGGCAATATCTTAGATTTCTAAATGCTCCGGAAGTACAGGCAAGAACAAATGGCAGATGGTTAATTACAACTAAACGCGGCAGCAATACTGAACCAATAGGTTCCGATGGATTTATAACCCGTTATTTTAACCGGAATGTGCGCATCTACTCAAATATCCAACGGGTAGTAAACCGTAAAGATGAGCGGATCCTGGTCATTTATGGCGCAACACATATGTATTTCCTTAAAACACTATTTGCAGCAAGCCCGGAATTTAAGCTCGAAGACGTAATGAAGTACCTCGAGCCATGAAATAAATTAAAACTGGCAAAAATAGTGTATCTTAATAACCGATACTTCTAACCAGTTAATGCTTTAATGAAATACCTCTTCACTATAATAGTAGCCGTTATCGGCATATTATTGCCAAAAAATAATAGTGCCCAATCTCCCGGCCCAGACTTTAACCGACCCTGGAATTCCAGTTGGATCGCTGCGGCAAATGACAATGGTAAAGATTATGGTATTTATTATTTTCGTAAAAGCATAACCCTGGCAAGTAAGCCATCTGCATTTATAATCCACGTATCGGCAGATAACCGCTATAAGCTGTTTGTCAATGGCACGTTGATTTCGCTTGGGCCAGCCCGGGGTGATACCTTTTATTGGAACTATGAAACGGTTAATTTGGCACCCTATCTTACTACGGGAAAAAATACAATCTCTGCACTTGTTTTTAACGAGGCAGAATACCGGCCAGAAGCACAGATCTCCGTACGTACGGCCTTCATAATACAGGGAAACTCTGCCTATGAAGAAATACTAAATACCAGCAATACCTGGAAGTGCATCCGCGATGCCGGACATCAGCCCGTTCCAGGCTATTTTTTTGCGGCCAGCAAAGGCGAAATGGTAGATATGAAGCAAACAGTTAAAGGCGATTGGACAGCTGCAGATTATGATGATAGTACCTGGCCGGAAGCAACTAAAGTGTCCGACGGTAGACTTAAAGGCATGGCCTGGGGTATTGACTGGGGGTTGGTTCCATCGACTTTGCCGCAAATGGAAATGACCCGCCAGCGTATCACTAAATTACGCAGTGCCATTGGCATAAATATTCCGGCGACGCTCTCAACGGGCTCAACATTTCCGGAAAGGAAAACGCCAATAACCATACCCGCCAACACTGCCGTTACCTTGCTGCTCGATCAAACTTTTGAAACAAACGCCTATATAACGTTAAATTTCAGCCGGGGCAAAGATGCCGGAATCTCGTTAGGTTATGCCGAAACACTTTACGAAAGAGGAAGTAACGGTACCCGCAAGGGCAACCGCAATGAAGTAGAAGGTAAAGAATTTATAGGGCGAAAAGATAGCCTGATCGCTGATGGCAGTAATGGGCAATCATTCACCACATTAAACTTTCGCACGTATCGGTACATCAGGCTATTTGTACAAACTAAAAATGAACCCCTCGTAATCGATGATCTTTACGGCACCTTCACCGGATATCCGTTTAAGAAGGCTGCAGTATTTAATACAGACAATAATGAAATAAAGCAGATCCTGGATATTGGCTGGCGCACAGCGCGGCTTAACGCCTGGGAAACGTACACAGACTGTCCATATTATGAGCAGCTGCAATACATTGGAGATACCCGTGTCCAGGCAATGATATCCTATTACAATACCAGCGACGATCGGCTGGCGCGTAACGCGATCAACCTGATAGACCACTCGCGGCTGGCCGAAGGCATCACCAAAAGTTGTTACCCTACCAGGGGTACGCAGATCATCTCCCCATTCTCCTTGTGGTATATCGGTATGCTGCATGATTACTGGATGTATCGTAATGATAGTGGCTTTATTAAAGATAAATTGGTCGGAGCAAGGGCTGTGCTGGATTTTTTCAGTAAATACCAGCAGGACGATGGCTCGGTAAAAGACACACCGTACTGGGCATTTGTAGACTGGGCAGGTAATATGGGTGGCGGACCAAAAGGTTCGGACGGCTGCGCTGCTATCTACGACCTGCAATTGCTTTGGGCTTATCAGTGGGCCGCAGAAATGGAAGCTCACATCGGGTTAAAAGATCTGGCCAGGATATATAATCAAAAAGCCACACAGTTAAAAGCAACGATACAGCGTAAATATTGGGATCCGGTTAAAAAAATGTATGCCGATACCAAAGAAAAAAACGGGTATTCACAGCATGTCAATTCACTGGCCATCCTAACAGGAATGGTGAGTGCCGCAGAAATGCCGGCCGTAGTTAAAGGACTGCTTAATGATAAAAGCTTAACCCAGTGTACGGTTTACTTTAAATATTATCTAAACCAGGCACTGGTCAAAGCAGGCTTGGGCAATGATTATATGAGCTGGTTAGGGATCTGGCGTGAAAATATAGCATTGGGTCTAACAACCTGGGCTGAAGATTCGAGCCTGCAAACCGTACGTTCAGAATGCCATGCCTGGGGAGCCAGTCCCAATATTGAGTTTTTTAGAACGGTGCTAGGAATTGACAGTTATGCACAGGGCTTTAGCAAAATAAAGATAGAACCACATTTGGGTACTATTACAGATGTAAGCGGAGAAATTCCTCATCCCAATGGAAAAGTTTTTGTAAAATATCTTTTGGAAGGTAGTAAGTGGAAAATCAATATTATGCTGCCACTAAAAACACCGGGGGTATTTATATGGAAAACCAAAACATATGTGCTTAAACCAGGGCCCAATACGTTTGCGATTTAAAGATTCCAGCCATCATTCGCTAAATTCTCTCATCAGTAAGATGATTCCATTTCTCTTGTAGCGTTTTGGAAACTCGTTTCGTTTATATTCCAGTAAGTTGTTTTCAATAAAAAAATTCAGCCTGCTATTTCAGATAATTAAAACAATAGACTATGAAATGGTTTCTCAAAATGATGTGCCCGGTTGTTGCTTTGATATTGCTGCAATCCTGTGAAAAAGAAGTTGCAAATAATGAAGAGATCATAGACCATTTCACTTATGGTGCCAAATTCAATTGGCGGGAAGATGCGATAAAGACCGGTAATGGAGACTGGAAGAAAATAACAAATGGTCATGTGTTTTCATGGTTAGCCCAAGGCAGCAGTTTACAAAGAAGTAACTTTGCTGTCTATTCTAACAGAGCTAATATCAATGCTGATTTTCTATATACCATTCAAAAAGATTCAGTATTTGCGCTAATATTGGTGTCAGATACCGTTTATTTTCTTAATGCTGATCATAACCGCAGAACAGACCTGGAAGGCAATTTAACGTTCTCTCCAGACAGTTCATTAATCCTGAAAAATACAGCAATATCTCCTGCCATTTCAGTAAAATATAAATTGGAAAAATAAAGCTCCGATAGTTACCGGAGCCTTTATTTTATCCCATCCGATAGAAAAATTCATCAGCGATGATCTTACCATCTTTGACCTCATACACACAAATCTCGCTCATCGCCATTCTGCCATGTTCTTTATAAGTAGCATCGAAATCCATGGCAATACTAAAGTGATTGTCGGCAATGATGGGATCTGAAATAGAGGAACTATGTATTTCTTCCAGACTCTCTTCCCAGCGAATGGTTTTCTCTTTAACGGCTTCTTTACCTTTGGTCAGCTCCATATCTGAACCTTTTGGTTCTTTGCTGGTTACATCATCTGCATATAATTCATCAACAGCTTCTTTGTTCTTGCCCTCGCGGCAAAGCTGAACCAATCTTTCGGCAACTTCTTTTGTGTTCATAGGATAATAATTTAGTTAGAATAAGTTATTAAAAATCTACGGATTAAATATTTTGTAAGTTTTCGTGGTTTGGATACTTTTCCTATTTTTATCTGCCTGATCAATGAATGCAGCCATGTAGCATGTTATTTTATCCTTTATGTATTCAATAGATCATTAATAAAACAAATCAAAAAATGGTAACATTAAAGCAGATTGAAGAGGCGCACAGTGAAGTGAAATCAGGAGCAGGATTTCCAGCCTACATCAAACAAATCAAAGAATTAGGAGTAAAATATTATGAAGTTTTTGTTGAAGACGGACGTACCGAATTTCTTACAAAAGACGGTGATAAAATAACTGCCCCCTCAAAATATGACAGATTGATCATTACAGATAAATACCATGGTGAACAGTTTAAAGAAGATCTAAAAGCTCATCAGCAAGGAAAGACAGATTATTTTGCCTTTTGCAGCAGCAGCGCAAAATTGGGAATCGAAAAATGGGTAGTCGATACAAAAGACATGAACTGTACCTATTACAGCAAAACCGGAGACATAGTTTTAGTAGAAAATATACCACAATAAGGAGTAAAATCACTATATTTAGTCGGTAAGCATCAGAAATACCACCCATTCTAACCAATATCTATTTAAACAATGATCGAAACGCTAGACAACTCAGTAATTTGGTTCTGCATAGGATTTATATTCTTTGTACTGGAGTTCATGATGCCTGGATTCATTCTTTTCTTTTTCGGAATAGGGGCATGGGTTGTAGCTATTGTTTCCTTTTTTACCGATATCACCATCAATACACAAATCATCATATTTATCTCAAGCTCACTATTCACAGTAGTTCTTTTAAGAAGCTGGATTAAACGTAAGCTGGGCAAAGCAGATGTAAATTCAAAACAACTTGAAGATGAATTCATCGGGAAGATTGCTAAAGCCGAAACATCCATAATCCCTGGCTCTGGCGGTAAAGTTGAATTTAAAGGAACAAGCTGGGATGCCAGTTCAAATGACATCATCTCGGCCGGAGAAAATGTGATGATCACAGAAACTAAAAGTATTTTATTAATTGTTAGATCTCTTAAAACCTTATGACCCCTTCCACTTACATCTTAATCATTTTAGCCGTATTCATTTTAATCGCTTTCTTTTCAACGTTTAAAATTGTACCACAACGATCCGTATTTATTGTAGAACGCCTGGGCAAATATAGCCGGTCGCTTGAAGCGGGGTTCCACATCCTGATTCCATTTATAGATAAGATCGCCTATAAACAAAACCTGAAAGAACAGGCCATTGATGTCGCATCGCAGATTTGTATCACCAAGGATAACATTGCCGTCGAGGTAGATGGTATCTTATACCTGCAAGTAATGGATCCGCAAAAAGCTTCCTATGGCATAGACAACTACCGCTTTGCTGTAATTCAGATTTCTCAGACAACCATGAGAAGCGTAATCGGTAAAATGGAGCTCGATAAAACATTTGAGGAAAGAGAAACGGTAAACGCAACCATTGTAGATGCGGTTGATAAGGCAAGTGAGCCATGGGGCATTAAGGTGTCACGATATGAAGTGAAAAATATATCGCCACCTCAAAGCATCAGGGATGCAATGGAAAAGCAAATGCGTGCTGAACGTGAAAAAAGAGCACTGATTGCAGAATCAGAAGGAGATAAACAAGCGAAGATCAATCGCGCTGAAGGAGATAAACAGGAAATGATCGCAAGATCAGAAGGAGAAAAGATGCGTAAGATCAATGAAGCGAGCGGTACTGCATCAGAAATCGAAATGGTTGCCATAGCAACAGCCAAGGGTATTTTAGAGATTGCAAAATCAATCAATCAGGAAGGTGGTATGAATGCAGTAAACCTGCGGATCGCTGAACAATATCTTACAGAATTTGGGAAGCTGGCAAAGGTAAACAATACGATGATTGTGCCGGCCGATCTATCAAACATTGCAGGAGTAATCTCCAGTGTTACATCGGTGTTGAGCACAACTAACCCTTCCGGAACAGTTCCTGCAAATCCATTATTAAGGAAGCCCTAATTTTTGCAGCGAGTATCTTCATGGTATAATTGTCACAAATACACCCCTGATTTGTCGTAACCAACGCCTTTAAGTAAGTGAATTAGTTGTGATCTTTATTAACATGTATTACAGGTTGAATCATCAACGAGTAACTAAACAAAATGAAGATCATCAATAACAAACAATTAATTTAAAGACATGGCAACAATGAGAAATCCCATTGGATGGACAGAAATTTATGTAGAAGATATGGCAAGGGCTCAAAAATTCTACGAAAGTGTATTGAGTATACAAATGGAAGCCGCACCAATGCCTGAAGGCATGGAAGCTGAAGTGGGCAGTGATGAATATTTCGAAATGGTATTTTTCCCGGGTGATATGGATGCCCCGGGTATTAATGGATCATTGGTTAAATCAACAATGTTCAAACCAGGGCCAGGAGGCACACTCAATTACTTTACCTGCGAAGATTGCGCAGTTGAGATCTCCAAAGTTGAAGCAGCCGGAGGAAAGGTCGTTGCCGAAAAAATGTCAATTGGCCAGTATGGGTTCTGTGGAATCTGTCTGGATACAGAAGGCAACCAGATCGGTTTCCATTCCCTGAAATAACCCTCCTGTTTTATATACTATAATGATTGAATGGCTCCGGCAACCGCCGGAGCCATTTTAAAAAATGTTCTCAGGGTCTACTTATTTTAACCCAATATTTTGCGCATTAAAAAGCGCATTCCCCTCCTTATAGTGCTCTTCTATATCGTATAGCTGTCAAGAATAAAAGGTTCCGATGGCGTGAATTATAGTAATCAAAAGGAAATCACGGTACTCGGTGCTTTGTATGAGGATTATGAAAAATCAGTACAGGATTATACTCTGAATTTAGCAGAACCAATAACAACGAGGTATGTAAAGGTTAAAGCAAAAAACCTGCGTCAACCCTCCCTGGCGTTATTGTACAAATAAGAAAGCCTGGCTGTTCTTAGATGAAATGATGGTTAATTAAGCAGATTTAGCAAACCTGAATTTTAACCATATCATTTTTTTAACACATGTTTGTCTAGAAAGTATTCTGTCATTGGCCATAACATTTTATTATTATCAAGTGGATGCCTTCCGCCACTAGTATAAAACTCCGGCTTACCATTTATCTTAGCACGCCAAACTTTGTTTACGGAATTTATAGTAAGCGTATCTGGGCGTGTAATTCTTTTTAGATGTGCTACCTTGAAAGTATCCAGTGCAACGATCTCAGTATTGTTAATTCGGGTATTACAAGGTATTGGCTGATATTGATTCCCAGTCCAGTACATGCATTGGTTGGTGTGTTTGATTGATAGTAAGTAACCACCATAGAATATAATGACAATGGTTATAATTAATAAGGTAGCTTTTCTAATTTTTGGATTTAATAGAATCCACTTCCATGATCTTTTATTTTTTTCGACAAGTTTAAAATCAATTACCCAAGCTAAAAGATTAATGTTTTTATCATTTGTAACGGTTGTGTCTCCTCTTAGAAAACTAACGAGGGGGTCTAAATTTATCAACGTCAAAATTTCTAATGATTTGACTATAGTTACGGTCGTTATCTGCTGGCCCGAAAAAAGACCTCAATTTAGGATCGTCTTCCAACGGCGAGTATCTTTCCTTAAAAACATTTTCGCATTCAGTCCGTAATTTGGCTGGAGTTAAGTTGGCTAATTGAGGAAGTATTCCCTTTTCAAGTTTATTTTTATAATCAAGAATTACCTGATTAATATATTCGTCAGACATCGAAACAATTAATAAATGTGAATAAAATTACTTGCCACTCTCCAATTCAAATAGCGAATCTGAATTCTATACGATATATAAATTAATCTTCCCAACCACATAAAGTTTTTTTACTGCGTTTGGCTTTGTCTAATGTTGTCTGTATAATCTTGTGTTGGCAGTTACTCAATCCGCGACACTTTGAGTTATAGTGATATCTCTTAGCATTGGAGCTATTACAAATATAGACTTTGGTTGAATTAGCATATTTGTCGCCGAGAAAAAAAAGAAGTCCCAACAATAAAAAGGTTCTTAAAAACATATTTTAAAAAGTATTTTTTACGATAAAGTATATCAATGTCAAGTATTTTCTATTATCCTGGACTAATATATTTTTGAATAATTGGATCTAGATTAGCGGGGAGGTCGGCCGAGAATGGTTTCATTATAGGACTTTTTACTTTCATTTCTTTAAGCCAATTGTTCCAGTATTCACCGATCACATCAGCTTCAAATGGGTTTCCTTCAGCGGGATTCAGGCTTAAAATAACAACCTCAAGGTTATCTAAGTTGTCATTTGCGTTAATGAATCCATATCCTTTTTTTCGTATCAAATCTCTATATTTAGGTGTATTAAGCTTTAAAGATTTTACTAATTCAGGTGTAAGATAAGAACTCTTATTTCCTATCATAAACTTAGAATTTTTGTGAAACATATATCCATCAGTCAAGATGAAAAGAATATTTCTATGATTGGGCTTAATACAATAATCCTTTACTTTATTCTTGAAAAACCCCCATATATCGGATCCAATGTATTTTTTATCTTTAATGGCAAGATTGTAGATCTTATTAGAAGCTGCAATGTATTGAGGAGATATTTTTTGAATGGCTTTTTTAGTCGTGTTGTCTTTGGTGAAGGATAGTTTTAAATTTTTTGCTAAATCATTGATCTTTGGATTTAAAGGAGCAGGCTCGAAATATATTTGAATATGATCGTCGTCTTGTATAATGGGCTTTGATCTTAAATGCTTTTCAAATCCTTTACTGATTGATTCTATATATCCTAAATCTCTTCTATATATTTCCATAGCAGGATTTGCATTTTTTATGGGATCGATTCTATCCGAAAGATCTATCAAAATGCTGATATTTAAATCTGCATTTTTACTATTATTTCTGATTTTTATAGCTTCTTTTATGTTCTCTTTTTCATCCATGCATCCAGTAACAAGAAGAAGGGCTACAGACGAAATTAAAACGCTTAATTTTGTTTTCATAGGTTAGGATATTTTGGAGTAAACAACATTTTGAAAATTAGGATCAATTAAATTAAGTCTTTCAAGATGGTCATTTGCAACTCCTTCACAATCTTGCAACATCTTATTTTTAGTTGTTGGTGGAAGCGCGATTTCAGATCCTACAGCCTGAAACCAACCTTCTTTATATTGGTTATGGTATAGCAGATACTGTTTAAGATTCATTATAAATCCATCAATTATCGCTTGCAATTCTGTGCTTTTTCCTATTACTTCAACTGTTTTTTTTCTAAGATTATTGATCTCTTCTATTATTTCATCTTTTGACGCCTCGAGCTGTTTTATTTCCTCAAGCTTAGTTTTAATATACCCTTTGATTTTATCGAAATTCTCGTATTCTTTCATTGTAATATCAAAAACCAACCCCCAGATAATGTATACTACAAAGCCGGCAAAAATGATCATCCAAAATTCCGCTTCCCCTAAAGCTATTTTAAGATTATATGGCAATGAATCCGGAGTCTTGTTAAAGTCATAGATTTTCTTCTCGATTTGGTAAGCTAAAAGACCATCAAATAAGAAAGTAACAATAAATAACGCAATCATTCTAATGACATTTTTAATGCCTTTGCCCTTTTGCACCATATGGATGATATATCCCAACCCTAAAAAGACCGATGGAATAGTAAAAACTAAAACACCTTCTAGCCAGCCAGCCTCTAGCGCATTATTAAAAGCTTGAGCATCAAAAATGGCTGCCGTAAGACTATCGTTGGAAAAGTCTTTAAAAAAAGCGGAATAGGTAGATGAGATATAAAAAACAAACAGATATAATGTGATTGGAATCAAAAGTAAAAGACCTATATAGAATTGCGCTTTAGGTCGTTTTGTAGATTCAACGCCATATTTGCTAGGATTATGGTTTACATCTTCTACTTCATGTCTAATAGAATTAATCTTTTCTGTGATCTGTGCTTTTTTTTCTTCGAAAATAGAAATTGCAGCTTCGGTATTTTTCAGCTCACTCTGTTTCCTGTTTTTCTCATCGATATACGGCTGCTTCAATTTTATTTGTTGAATTTCTTGTTCCCTGCATTGTTGCTCAAAACTTGTATATACATTTTCCAGACAAGCCTTAAAGTTTAAAGGACTACCCATAGCCTTTAGCGCTGCGCCATAACCACTTTGATAATAAGTGATTCTTATTTTCTGTTCATCTTCTTCATCATTTCCCCGGACAATATTCTCAGGCTCAATACTCTTTTTGATGGCGAATAGTTTTTTAATTTCCATAGCGTTTAATTTATTGAGTTTAGAACTTCTTCAAGCTGTTTTTCTTTTTTTGCACAGTCTATTAGATAGTCACATATTTCAAAGACATTTTCATTTAAAAATTCAAATGTTCTACAGTATTTTTTGAGAAGATTATATTCGTCTTCTGTGACTTCTTTGTCGACCCAGATCATTATAGCAAGATCATACAAGTACTCTATTCGTTTCTCAACGGACTGTGGTACTTCCATTTTTTGTATTGGGTTTGTTAAGATATTATTTAAATGCTCTGTATCTACTCCTCTCAGTTCTGCAAATTTGTAAAGTTGCTTCATTTCTAATACATCAAAATTTTCATCAGAGCATGCCATTTGATAAAGTCTCAAAAAATGACTTTGTAATTCAGTGCTAATTGGGGTTTCCATGTTGCTTATGGTTTATAGGAATTAGGTTGCCTCTACAGAAGCCTTTCTTAGTGTATCTATATATGTTGTAAATTCTGATATTGAAGCTTATAATGAACTATTGTTCATTCGTTTCATCTATAACTGATGCATTTGGAGCATTTTCTTTAACAGATTCTATTCCACTGTCACGCCCAGAGCTGGACTCATAAATTTCACTCGTTCCATAATTTGTCCATTGGTAGCTTTTAGATTAAAATAATACTTACCGTTAGAAGATACTTTTTTGTCAAAACGAGCATCTAGTTGAGAATTTTCTTTCACGGAATTTATCCCATTGTTGCAGCTTGTCTTATATACATAGCCTTCACTTGTCAGGATTATCCTACCATTTCCTGCTTCTAAATTGAATTGGTATTCACCATTCTTTCTTTTTGTAATTACAAATTTTCCCATTTTATTAAGTTTAATGTGATTTGATAAATCGTTCTGATATTTCTTTTTCTGGAAGTATTTGGCCATTCTGCAATACCATCATTTTACCCGAACCATCTGAATTCTCGAAAATCTGATATCCACTTCTACAGTTTAGAAATCTATATCTGAGGGCTATTAATCCCTTAAAAAAACCCTCCTCGATTGTTGCCTGATATACATATTGAGAACAAGTTGTTCTGAATATGCATTTTCGTCTTTTGTTTTTGGGGACAACAATCCAGTAAAGTCTAATTCCTAAGAGAAATAGTGTTTTCATAGTTGTATTTTGCTAAAAACAACCATTTGATATGATGCCATGTAACCCGGCTTTCCACCTATTCCAAAACATCCTGGATCTGGTTGGACATAAGTGGATACACTTTCCAATCTGACGTATATCCATCCTTGATTGGTATATCTTGCTATTAATTTTTCCAACTGATCAGCAACAACGCTGGTTGTTTCTTTTTTCTGATCTAGTGTGGCAGTGAATGGTACTACTTTATATTCCATTATCTTATTTTCTTAGAATATTTGTGTTGAACATTTCTATTTATAAAACTATTTAATCCGCTTCCCGATCTTGCCAGAGATTTCATAGTTCCAATATTGCCTACACCTGCGCTAGCGTTGGTATATTCATATATACTGCCTGATGTAAATTCTATAAGAATGTAATCAGAGCCTATCTGATAACCGGAAACTCCAGAGTCTCTATTATTATTTGCATACTTTTCCATGTTTAAAATTTAAGGTTATTTAACATTTCAAATGTATAAAGGCATAAAGTATTTTCCTTACGGGAAACCGTAAAGCAATAAAGCATTGAAGAAAATCTAGTGGGGTGAAGGAGAACTAGTTGTAATTAACAATAAGTTTGGAGAGCAGGGAGAATCGGTTTATTGTAAAGACTATGGAAATCAAATGATTCCGTAGTCTTTACAGTAAGCAACCAGTTGTTCATTCTTAGAAAAATCCAGTGCTTCTTTCATCTGGTTTAGCCGCTTCTCAACGCTGCTTAACCCTGAAGGCCTAATGCTCTTCTCCTGCAAATGGTATGGTATATTCTTTTGAAGTACCCCTTGTGATAATAAGGAAATGATGGTAATATCAAGGGCATCGAATTCGTAGGTATTTTTCTGTTTAACGATTTGTTTTAAATCAGCCGAAAGGTAAGTTCTGTTATTTGAAATGGCTTCAATTGCCGCTTTGAGGGCTATCGCGTCGTGGCGGGCTTTACGTACATAGCCATTAATCCCCAGTTCCTTAAAAAGCATATCAATAGCAGCTGCCTTATTCTCTACTGAAAAGACCAGGATCTTTATATGGGCATGTACTGCTTTAACTGCCTGGATCAACTCAATTCCTCCGTTAATTTTTTGCTTACGGTGATCTTCTTCAAAAGAAAGATCAGTAATGAGTAAGTCAAACGGGTCATCATCATTAAGGCTTTTCGTAATTAGCATCAATGCATCATCACAATAGTAAGTATATTTTGTGCAGGTTATTCCAAGTTCTTCTATTGTTTTCCGGACTGAAATACTCATCATCTCCTGGTCTTCGGCAATTAATACTTTTTTGAACATCATTTATCATTTAAGAAATGGGGAAGGATATTTTAATTTTTAATCCTTTTTCCGCTGTGTTGTCAAAGGTAATTGCTCCGTGAATGGCTTCTATACGGTTTCCCGTATTCGTCAGTCCATTCTTAAATCCAGTGCCTTCGGATATGCCAATGCCGTTATCGGTATAATAAATGATCACCTGATCTTGCTGATCCTCAAACCGTATCACAACATTATTGGCCCCACTGTGCTTTTTCATATTTACCATGAGTTCCTGAATAATGTGCTCAACCTCAGACTTAGCCTTAGAATTTACTTTTTTCCATAACTTAGGGGTATTTCCTGCAATGCGTATTTTGGTCGTCTCTGTAGCAAAAGAGGCAAGTAGATCTGATATTTTTTTCTGAAAGTCCTGATCGGGAAGTTCCGGCTTTTCATAAGAGATGTCGCGGGATTTTTCGTAGAGGTCTTCGATCCTGTCCAGCATATGGTCTTTGTTAATTTCCTGTTGGTTTTCGAATTCTGTCATTACCCGGTACAGCCCGTTCGCCACTACGTCATGTACCCGCTTTGAAGTCTTCAGCTGACTTTCACGAATGGCATTTTTTGCCTCGAGTTCAAGCCGCTGTTTTCTTTTCTTATACCAAAGAAAACCAACAACTATAACCAACACGATACCGAAGATCAGGATAATAATTTGGTATCTTTTGCCAGCGTTGTCTTTCTGAAGCACCAGGTTCTCTGCTTTGTTCTTTTCGGTCTCATAGCGTATGAGCGCAAATTGATTCTTTGCCGCATTTCGAGAGGTTTGTAAACTATCGTCCAGGTTCTGATAAATCTCAAAATATTGTTTTGTTTCCCTGGCCGGACTAAGTTTTACAAGTTTTTGGAGGGATTCAAGCTGATCATCCGGGCTCTTTATTTTTTTTGCAACCCAATACATTTTATGGGCATAAAATAAAGCAGTGTCTGGCTGTGTTTGGGTATAATAATCTGCAAGATGGGAATAGCTGGCATTTTGTCCCCATAAATCATGCTCCTCTTCACGAATGCTCAAGGCCTTTAAAAGCTCAGCCTTTGCACGATAATTAGGGTTTTGCTGCCATTTTGTAAATGCAAAATTAGACAGTGCCCTTGCAAATTCGGTACTATCGGTTTTTTGCGCTAAAATGCTTTGAAAAATAGATAACGAATTCTTATAGTCCCCAATTCTTCGGTAAGCATTGGCAATACTGTTTTTAGTAACCAATAGGGATGCACTATCCTGAGCATATTTTAAGGACTGGTTATAAAAGACAATAGCTTGCGAATAGTTTTTTAATTCGGAAGATGCTACCCCTAACTCATGGAAATTAGATCCCAGGTAGATAAAGTGTTCTTTTTTATTTTTGTCGAAATAGCGAAGGGCTTCCAGTAAGATCTCCTGACTACCAAAATAATCACCTTTATCTGTTGAAATAATGCCCATGTTTACCAAACATTTCCCAGCACTAAAACCGTCTTTGTTCTGCAAAAACAGTTCCTTTGCTTTGTTGAAGTAGAAGAAGGCACTATCAGGGATCTTCTTTTCACGATACTCAAATGCCTTGTCATAAAATGGATTCTCAGCTTCTTTTTCTTTTACTGCTTTATTCCTGGAACAGGAAAAGAGAAACACCCAGACAAAAACTAAGAGATAGAAATATTTCAAGGTTATTTGGTTTTCTTACTAAAGTAAGAAATAATAATGATTTCTTTTTATTTGATCTTTTTTCCAAAGAAATGGAAATAGGAAAGAAATAAGGCGACCTGGGCCGCCTTATTTTCATTATGGTTTTGGAGGTGGAAGGTGTCCGTTTTCTCCGCCCGTATCACCGCCAGGATTTCCTTTTGGGTCGTCACCACTACCGGGATCATCATTGGTAGTTACGGTGCTGTTGTTATTATGATTGCAGTTTGTGTTTGCCGGACTTGTAAGCCCCAATAAAATGGCAATGATTAATGGTAAAAACATGATCAAAAATTTAAGAATGAAATACTGTGCAGGTCCACCCGAATCCTATCGGGTGGATTGCCGCAATGCAAATCAGAAGGCCTTCTGAAATTTTTGGGAAGTGTGAGAATCCATCGCGGGAGCAAGTAGCTGCTTCCCAACCCGGCTGCTAACTACCGCGCTTTCATCTCTTTATGAAATCTGTTTTGTACATTTAACTTTGATAGCTAACCAAAGCCTTAACCGATTTCTTATGCAAACATATGGGGTTGTAAGTGGTTATCTGTCAACGGATTCCGAAGATTCTGGTAATTCTGTTTGAATTCCGAAAATTCCTTTGAAATTCCGAAAATTCCGTTCATTATAACCGTTCAATGGATTTGAAAAAGTTTGAAGATTATAAAAGAGAAGTAATTCTTGCTTATGAAAAGATGAAAAATGAGGGTACGCTGCCTCCTAAATTGCAGCGTCCTACACAAGCCAGATTAAAGGAGGAATGTTTAGACGTTTTTAATGAAAGGTATTCGGATAAGGATCGCAATACATTCAAAGCGATCTTTGGGGAAAGAAATAGTGGGGCAGAATACAGGCAGGGGGTTAAGGCGTCTGATGCCGATAAATTCAAAGCCCTGGACAACTTTTTGAAAGGAAAAGTAGAGAATATAAAGGAAAAGACCATTGAACTCCTGGCCTGGATGACCAACTTTGAGCCCAGGCCCCATATACCAGTAAATTTTTATGATCCCGTTGGTCTGAAGTCGTTAACTATTGGTTCAAAAGAAAGCGACAAAAATCCAGATTTTCCAGAGATTGAACCAAGTGTGGAAGGAGTAAGTGAGATTCAAATTTTAAATCAATCGATAAATGATGAAGCCCCAAAAGAAATAGAAAATGTAACTTTTGTAGAAGTACCATCCCCGGTTCAAAGCCTTAGTATCAATGAACAGGTAAATGTTCCAAAAAAATTCAATAAAGCCATTCTCGCATTTACCGCAGTAGTGATTGTTTTAATTGGCTCGTATATTTTTTACAGAAAAGGCGACCGGCAATGTATGTATTGGGACGGAAAACATTACCAGCCCATTGCCTGTGATCAAAAGGTTTATCGTGCTTCTGTTATTCCTTTGGATACTTTTAGATTGTCCCATTTAGAAAAAATCACGAATAAGGCTTTGATCACCGAAAGTGAAATAGGTAAAGCTTACTACGCAAAAGTGGGTGGCAAAATTGAGTTTTATACCATGGGAGGTGATCACCCTACTGAGAGCCGCAAAAGATTAATGCCGGTTACAAAGTATATCTATGAAAAATATATCGTCCATAACAGTAAATGATCATCGCTAAATAGAATTGAAAAAAACATTTTATTGGACTTATCTGTCTTTACTATAAATAAATATCATGTTCAAATCAAAAACTATCATAGCCATATTGTGCTCCATCACTCTTGGATTCATTTCCTGCAGCAGCGATGGCAACAAGCAGGATAATAATGCCGCAGCAAATACATCTTTAGATAGTGCGGCCACTTCATCAGATGCTGTTGATAAAGACTTCGTATTGGAACCCGGCGATGCAGCAGGAAAAATTAAAATAAACGAGGATAGCGAAGAAGTGCTGAAAGTACTTGGCCGGCCGGATTCAAGTGATGCAGCCATGCAGAAGATGGTTGCTTTTTGGTATGACGACAGTGAGGGAATTAAACATTCCACATCCATCTATGCCGTTAGAGATACCGGTGATATGCCAAAAGCAAGAGTAAAACAAATTAGGATCACATCCCCAAAATTTAAAGCATCAAATGGAATCGGGGTTGCTTCAACGCTGGATGAGATCAAAAAAGTTTACAATGTCCATAAGATCCAATCTTTTAAAACTGAAAACAATGAACTCGATGTTTGGGACAGTCATGAAGGGATTGCGTTCGAAATAGATAATGGGAAAGCGTGTACAGCAATTATCATCCATCAAAAAGGAGAAGAATTATCAGGAACCTATCTGCCGCTGAGATAACAGCCGTTAGAAAATGCATTTTTTGTAATCTATTCCGGATTTCCGGTGTTAACTATTAAAAAGAAATTATGTGGGTTTTATGGGGTATTCTGGCTGCAATATCTGCGGCCCTGGTTATTGTGTTAACTAAAGCGGGATTAAAAAATGTAGATTCAAGCCTGGCATTTGCAATTCAGGCAGTCCTCATCCTCGCAATCGCCTGGTCAGTTGTGCTTTACCAGGGCAACTTTGCAGACTGGAAACAAATTGAGACCAAAGCCTGGGTATTGCTCATCATAGCAGGTGTCTGTACCTCTCTCTCTACATTATTTTCTTATAAAGCCCTGTCACTCGGACCCGCTTCCTATGTCGTTACGCTGGAAAGATCTTCACTGGTCATAGCCATAATTTTATCTGTTGTATTCCTGAAAGAAAAAATCAGCTGGCAATTGATCGTCGGCGCAACAGTCATGATTGCAGGCGCAGCTTTAATCGCCTTTTCAGACGGAGGGAAGTAAAGGTGATAATAACGGGATTAAATTCATGATAGAGGCTAATAATAGCTATTTTGAATTTATTGTTTTAGAATGTATAGATAAAATCTATATTTAGATATATAAGTCAATTCATAAAATATAGCTATAAAAAAATCCTGTTCGTTACTGCGAGCAGGATTTTTTTATAGCTACTTTGTTATTTTAGTCTGCCTTATGAAAGAGTCAGGAATAAACAATTACAGATTGTTAACTTCAAATCCTCCATAACTAAGCATCTCTGCATTGTGAGATACAAAGAGATTAAGTTCTAATCTTTCGATCAGATCTTTGGCCTGGGTAATATTTCTATGCATGTCGTTGATCCCCCTGATCTCAATCCCTTTAGCCATCAGTTTAAATTTGTTTGGCTCAAATTTGTCTATGAATTGCTGCAAATCTGCACTAATCTTAATCACTGTTTTTTCCATGGTAAAATTTATCTTATAATGCGGGCAAAATAAAACATATCATTTTAACTCATTGGTCAGTTCATGTTATATAATCAAACAGACTTAATAGATATTAGTGTTTATACATTAGCGTAATTCAGAAAAGCCAGGATCGAAACTACGACCTTTCAATACCTGCACTGCAAACAGGTTGAAGTCTTTATATCATGAACTTAAACTTAAATAAAGTGATACAGGAAAACCACATTACCGGTATAAGCGGGTTTCGGCTGGTCTTTAATAATTAGGGTTGCTTCGATTACAACTTTGGTAACGCCCCTTAAGTTCACAATCGAATTAAGTTTGGCTTTAAGTTGAACCTCGTTATTTACCAGTACGGCTTGTCCAAACTTAAAACTCTCAATCCCGTAGTTGATTTCCATTTTAATGTTGCGGACATCAGCAATCTGCTTCCATAAATAAGGGATTAACGATAAGGTTAAATAACCATGCGCAATGGTACTTTTAAAAGGGCCTTCCACTTTAGCTCTTTCCTCGTCCGTATGGATCCACTGATGATCTAACGTTGCGTCAGCAAACCTGTTAATCTGATTCTGATCAATCGTATGCCATTTGGAAACGCCTATTTCAATACCTGAATACGATTTATACTCTTCAAAATTATTGATTACTACCATATATGTATATCTAAAATCTGCTTCAAGACATCAAGTATCGTGTTTTTTTTGCAAAAATCAATTATTTAGAGATTCACAAATTTTAATCCTTAAACTCACTCTAATCATCCACACTAAAAATAGCTAAGTGTAGTATCAGGTAAGTCTAAAATTATCGTACTTTAGAACATATGTCTAAAGTTGAAATTCTGATTAGAAAGCGTATGTCAAAAGCAAAGTTAGGTAATATAACTTGTAGCATATTATCACAACAATGAACCCCCTCCATTGACATAAATGCGCAACTATCTATTCCCTAATTAAAGACTTTCGGTATTTATTAAAGTGCATATATGAACTTAACAATTGAAAACATTATAAAAATAATTCAGGCCGACCATGAAAAACTTGGAATTATACTAAATTCCGGAGCTTCGGTAGCTGAGATTGCTGACTTTGAACAGGCGATGGAGATTAAGCTACCAAAAGATATGCGTACTTTTTATGAGTTTACTAATGGTTTTTATTCAGATGATAACATATTTAATATCATTCCATTGTATGAGATGATAGAAAATGGCAAATCTGATGTCTTGCCGCCAAACGACTTTGATTTCGCGGAGTACTCCATCTATTGTGACATGTGGACGATCTCGGTCAAAGATGAATATACCTACACCATTTACAATACCGCTCAAACGGAAATGACATTAACCGATTCACTTTCTGAATTTCTTGACGTGTTCTTGAATGAAGGACTAATCCACGGCATCTATAATTGGACTGAAACAATTGAAAAACGAAATCTTGCCAATAAAAGCCCTGAGTAAATAATACAAACCTGGGATAACATAGACTTTACATGCGGCCAATACTTTTGTGCCAGTGGAGGTTTTATGAAGAAGCTATCAGACGAGGAACTGTTCATGCTGATCAGACAGGACGACGAACGCGCATTTTCGACGCTGTTTGACAGATACAAAACATTACTGTATAGACATATATATCAGCGTATAAAATCTGAGACAGAAGCCGAAGAGATTTTACAGGATATCTTTATTTCAATTTGGAAGAACCGCCAAACCATCGTCATCTCAGACAGCCTGCTTCCATATCTGCTGGGTGCAGCCAAAAAATGCGTATTTGCGTTATATGCCAGAACCTCTAAAAAAATAGAACATACCCATTTGCTCAAAGAAATGGAACCCGCGTTTGAATACCCGGCTGAAGAATTTATCATGGCCCGTGAACTGGAAACTATCATGGATAATGAAGTTCAGAATATGCCCCAAACGATGAGGCTTGCGTTTCAATTGAGCCGTAAAGAACACATTTCTGTACGCGAAATTGCAGAAAGGCTAAGTATTTCAGAGCAAACGGTAAAGAACAACATCACCATGGCTCTGCAGCGCCTGCGCGGAAAACTGAATGCAAAATACATGATCCAGCTCATTCCGTTTATGCTGTTTTTCTATTAATGTATTCATAACAATTATTTAACGGTACCAGGAGGCCATTTCTCTAATTATATAGGTGAATGGAAACCTCACCTCAAACAGAAAAAGAAAGGACCCTGCTAAAAAAGTATTTGGCCGGTAACTGTAGCGCAGCCGAAAAAGAACAGGTCGAACTATGGTACAAGTCCTTTGATCAATCTCCGCTTCCGGGACGGACGCAGGAAAAAAATTCGCTGAACAACGTAAAAAGGAAACTCTTTAACCAGATACAATCAGCGAATCCCAAAAAGGCCAGGATCTTTCGTTTACCGGTATACCTTCGCTTCGCAGCAGTACTTGCTTTAATGACAACGATCTCGTTAATGATCTATCGTTTTAGCGATCATGCAGGTCAGACTGCAATCGAATACGTTACACTTAAAGGTGAGCATAAGGTAATTACCCTTGCCGATGGATCTGTAGTCACACTGAATTCAGGATCATCACTTAAAGTAAAATCAGATTTCAAACAAAGTACAAGAGAGGTTCAGCTGTCGGGAGAAGCTTTTTTTAAGATTGCTAAAGATAAAAGCCGCCCCTTCATCATCCAGTCGGGCAATTTAAAAACCACCGTACTGGGTACCTCATTTAACATCAATGCCTACCCGGACCTATCAGAAATCAAAATTGCAGTAGCAACCGGTAAAGTTAAAGTAGCCCATACAACAGAGAATAAACAAGAGTTGATGCTGGCTAACGAAATGGTAAAGGACCAGGTGCTGATATTCAACAGCAAAACGCAATTGGCAGAAATTAAGACCGGCAATACAGAACTGCTAAGTTCATGGATCAGCAATAAGCTATACATCGACAACTCTTCAATGGATGACATCGCCAAACAGCTCAGCAGGCATTATAATACTAAGGTCAGCCTGGATCCTAAAATGAATGACACGGATAAATATACCATCACGCTGGGGAATGAAAACCTGCAGACCAGCGCACAAATACTATCAGAATTTACACACCACACATTTTACATCAAACAAAACCAACTATACATTATGAAGAAAAAATAACCCGCCTAAATAAAAAAACCGGAAATGCGCTAACATAACCGGTTCAAACGGTGCGCTGAAGCAGCACACCAGCATTTCTAACGAATCTTCAAATACATTAAAAACAACTCAAATATGCATTTTTTTCATCGGGGTTACAAATACCCCTTGTGGTCGCTTATTAATTTAAAAATGAAATTAACAATAGTCCTCCTTTTATTTTCAAACCTGCTTTTACATGCTGCCGGAACCTCCGGACAGTCAATGAAAGAAGTGAAAATTTCTTTTAAGGCCAAAGACCTGAGCTTAAAACAGGTGTTTACACTCATTGAGCAGCAAACACCGTTTTTGATCGGTTATAAAAACAATGACATTAACGCAGAGCGGACCATCACCATGTCGGCCAGTAACAAATCTGTTTTTGAAGTGTTACAAGGGCTGCTGAAAAATGACCACGCCAGTTTCAGACAAATGAACGAGAAGTATATTCTCATTGAAGCCAATAAAACGCCATCGGCAAAGCCGCTCGTAAAAAAAGTACTTCCACCGGTTTCCATTTCAGGGATCATCAGGGATAAAGGAAATAAGGAAACCATTCCGGGTGTAAGTGTTCGCGTAAAAGGCTTAACTGCTGCAACGCAGACCGACGTTCAGGGAAGGTTTACAATCTCCATTCCGGAAGATAAGGAAGAACTGGTGCTTTCGGTGAGCTATGTAGGTTATAAAACCCAGGAAATTACCATAACCCGGAGAAACCAGGGTGCCGTATTAAATGTTGAACTGGAAGAAGATCTGCTTGGATTAAATGAAGTTGTAGTAACCGGACAAGGATTAAGCGTAAGCAAAAGACGTTTGTCTACCAATGTAACTACGATCTCTGAAAAGCAGATCCGCGATTTGCCGGTAAACCGGATCGACCAGCTGATCCAGTCGCAAATTCCAAATGCACAAATTAAGCTTTCCGGCGGACAAGCCGGTGCCACATCAATCATTCAAACCAGGGGATTTAATTCTGCTTATGCCAATTCTACACCTATCGTTTACATTGATGGCGTACGGGTAGATAATTTGAATACAGCCCCGTCAATTGGAATGAACCTATCCGGAGGAATTTCACAAGGTGCTTCAACCAGCTCTTTAGCGGATATTCCAGTTGAAAATATTGAGAAAATAGAGTTTATCAGCGGCGGAGCAGCAACCACTTTATATGGATCTGATGCTGCCAATGGCGTACTGCAGATCTTTACCAAGAAAAAGGGATCTGGTGAGGCTTCATTTAGCGCAGGAATAGATGTGGGTGCAGAAACGCCGACAACAGATTATCATTATTTTGATCGTACAAAAGAATTGTTGTACCAGAATGGGGTATACACAAAATATAGTCTTGGTGTTAATGGCGGTAATTCAGACATGGGCTATAGCGCAGGCGGTGCCTATAACAAATCGTCCGGCGTTTTAATCCACGATCAAAATCAACAGGAAAAAATAGATTTCAGAATCGGGTTAAATGCTAAAATTGCCAAAGATCTAACCTTCGAGAGTACATTCTCTTACAACAACCAAAATCTAAAAAGAACCAGGAATGGAAATTCAGGCGGTTATTCAGGATTGTGGTTTGCAGAAGATGGTGCATCTAAAGTAATTGGCCCCGGGTTTAATCCCAATCTCAACGACTTAACCGATGAAGAATTTGCAAAAATGAAATCGTATGTAGATGAAGCGGAAAGACTGCAGAACAACAGCTCCAAAGTAAACCGCTTTCAAACGGCACAGGCATTTAAATATCAGCCATTAAAAGATCTGATGATCAAAGGTACAGCAGGTGTGGATTACAGGGTGCAGAGAGAACAATCGGTAGTGACCAAAGCGTTCAATAACCACATCCGTTCCAATACAGCCGGTTCACTGTCTAACTTCGAGCGCAATTACCTGGGCTTAACGTTCGACCTGACTGCACAGTATGATTATAAAGTAGGCGACTTCTCGTTTTTAAGTACTTTAGGAGGTCAGTTGTTCCGTACCGAAGACAGACAAATTTCTTACATCGGTCAGGACATTCGCGACGGTGCCCTTACCATCGGACAAGCAGCTACCAGGACCAGCTCAGAATATTATACAGAAGTTGCCAACTACGGCATTTTTGTACAGGAAAACATTGGCTTTAAAGACCGGTATTTTCTTGACCTTGGCTTAAGGGGTGATGGTAATTCGGCCTTCGGTAAATCCGTTGGCGCACAATATTATCCTAAAGCAGGTTTCTCTTACATCCTGAGCTCTGAGCCCTTCTTCATGAATATGGACCAGCAGGTGATCAGCACGGTAAAGGTCAGGGCCAATTATGGGGTTTCAGGTAATTTCCCAACACCATTTGCAAACGAGCGCACCATAGACATTACCGGCTTTAATGGCGGCCAATCGGCTACTTTTGGAAACGCAGGTAATGATAATTTGCGTCCGGAAAAGACCTATTCCAAAGAGATTGGAATTGACCTGAGCTTATTTAAAGACAAAGTTTCCTTTACAGCAGGTTATTTTAACAACACCACAAAGGATGCACTTTTCATTGTTCCCCCTGCATCTTCTACAGGATTAGAAAGATCCCTGCAAAACATTGGAACGATCAAGAATAAAGGCTTCGAATTCTCCACATCCGTTTCTGTCATTGAAAACAAAGAGTGGGGATTAAGGTTGAGGGCTTCTGCAAATACCATAGACAATATTGTAGTGAGCACAGGCGGTGCCCCTGCATTTAACCTCAATGGTTTAACTGCACCAACCGTTCAGATCATGGTGAAAGAGGGTTATCCAATTGGTTACATCAGTGGAAAATATGGGGTCTTTGGCGCAGACAATACCTTGCAAAGTTCCATTCCGTTATCTTTCCTTGGATCAACGATCCCAACGCTTAACGGCAGCTTTGGATTGAACCTGAGGTATAAGAACCTATCGCTGTTTGCGAATGGCGACTATCAGCAAGGTGGCTATATCCACAATTGGGACAAACAGTTCCGCATCAACTATGGTGCTTCTACAGAAGGAGTTCCTGCAGAAGAGATCGCAAAGAACAAAACCAGCAACTGGTTAAATTATTCACAATTATTTGTAGAGAAAAGCGATTTCGTAAAGGTAAGGACAATCGGCTTGTTGTATGCTTTCGACAAAACAAGCTTAGGCAGACTTCAAAATCTGACCATTGGAATTACCGCAGTTAACCCGTTAAATTACACCGCATCATCGTCAGATCCTGAAGCCGTAATGCCAGGTGGTGCACAAGGTCAGGGATCAGCCACAACCGGAGGTTTAAACTATGCCGCACACTCTGCAGCACGCCAGTTTCTCGCATCCATCAAAATTAACTTTTAAACAGAAAAAGAACGATCATGAATTTTAAAACATATACCATCGCTTTACTGCTTGGCTCTTTACTTTCCGCCTGTTCACTGGTAGAGGTTGATAATCCAAACCTGACAAATGATGCTTTTATAGGTACCCCGCAATCCTCACAAGTTTGGATCGCCGGGATGAATAAGCAGCTGGCATTGATGCTCAACATGACCGTAGTATATACGGAGATTGTGTCTGATAACTATTACAACAACAGCTCATTATCTAACCAGGTTTTTGACTTACCTAACTTATTGCCTTCAGACCTCGACATAGACAATATGCAGCGCTCAATTGCCAGGTTAACCCAAATGGCAGAATATGGAATTAACAGTGTTGCACCGGCAGATGCTGAAACCACAAATACCATGAAAGCCCAAATGTATTTTATGGGTGGTTATGGCTATTTAGTTGGCGGCGAACTTTGCAAAGGTCTTCCTATAAACGCAGGAGGTGTGGTAAGCTCGTCGGCAGACAGATATCAAAAAGCCGTTGAATATTTTAACAATGCATTGACCCTGGAAACAGATGCCGCAAAAAAGAATGTATATACACTGGCTTTGGCACGTGCTTATTATAACCTTGGAAACAAAACCAATGCATTGGCTAATGCCAGCGCAGTAATGACCGCAGCACCCATGTTATTGCAGAACATAACATATGACGGCTTAAATGGAGTTTCCAATACCATGCAGTCCTATACCTTCAGTAATTCTACAAACGTACTGGCGCCATTGCCAAGACTGGACTTCTTAGATCCTAAGTTCTTCCACACTTCAAGTAATGCGGCAGCAGACCAAAAACCAATCGCCCTTTTAAAAGGTGAAGAGGCGTTTCTTATTGCAGCAGAAGCAGCTTTAGGTAACGGAGATCTGACAACGGCAAGAACCATCCTTAAGAATTTGGTCAGCAATGTCATCAGCAACAGGCCACGTGCCAGCGTAGATGGTAAACTGGCCGTTAGAAAAGGAACAAGAAGTGATTATCCGGTATTGGCAACGGTAAAAGTTAAGGCCGATGCTGCCGCTCCGGAAAAAGCAGGACTGGTATTGGGAAGGCAAGCAGGAAATATTTCTGTGTATAGCGTATCAGGTACCTCTGTTACACCGGCAGATCTTGATGCAGCCACAACCGTTGATGCATTACTTTACCAGCTGTCCCAAATCAGGCAGGAGGTCTTTATCTCTGAAGGCCGGAGGATGACAGACTTGGGGATTCGTTTCCCTGTATCTACAATTGAACAACAAAACAATTCAAATGTAAAGGAAGACGATACCAAAGCAACCATTCCCGCCTATATCCCATTGAATCGCGAAATGGATGATTTTACGTACGATAAAACCACGGGTATAGTGACGATAAAAGTGGATATGAATAAAGTCCTGGTTCAGCACAAAGCTGAAGCTGGTATTTTTCCTTTGATGAAATAATAAAACAAAGCGATATGAAAACACATAAAATGAATTGGATAAATGGCATCATAATTTGCTTATTTGCACTTTCAAACCTTGCATTTATGAATGGTAAGCCTGCTGATCAAAACCTGGAAAGTACCTTTAAACGTATCGTGCTGAAATACAAGTCAAACCCTGCTGCCGCTAAAGCATTGTGGAACGAAATTGTCAGCAATTACAGCGGAAAAGACAGGCATTACCACAACATGGAACACCTGCAGAATTTCTACAATCAACTTAAAAAATGTAAAGACCTTACAACTGATGACGACTTATTAATCATCGCAATGGTTTACCATGATGTAATTTATAATTCCGTTGATCATAAGGATGAAGAAAGAAGCGCCGACATGGCTGTAGAGCGATTGAAGAGCATTGGTTATCCGGAAGAGCAGATAGCAAAATGTAAAGCTTTGATCCTGGCAACTAAAACGCATGCTTTAAGTACCGATACGGATACCAATTATTTCAATGATGCAGACATGACCATCCTTGGATTGGATAGAAATACGTATGAGACCTATGTTAAAAATGTCAGGTTGGAGTATGGAGATACGCCGCAGTTTTCTGCAGGAAGAAAAAAGGTACTGCAATACTTTTTAGGGATGGAACGGATCTTTAAAACAGATTTCTTTTATAAGATCTACGAAAAATCAGCAAGAGAGAATATCGCTGCAGAGATCAGCACGTTACCATAAAGATCTAAAAAAGGAGCCCCGGCCATTGTTGTTTAATGACCGGGGCTTTTTTGTTATAAAGATTATCTTTACAGTAGTATAGGGATAAACTGTTCTTGTATGAATCGTTTATTGTGCGGTATATCCACCGTCAACCGCTACGGTTATTCCTGAAATAAAACGGGCGTCATCACTGGCTAAAAATGCAACAGTAGCCGCGATATCCTGGGTCTCAGGCATGCCTGGTATCGGGTTCATCGTTTCCATGTGCTGCTTCATCGCTGCAGGATCTTCCGCCGAATCAATGAAATGCTGTACAAGCGGGGTCAATACTGTAGTTGGGGCAACTGCATTTATCCGGATAAAATATTTACCATATTCAACGGCGGTAGACCGTGTTAAATTAACCAGGGCTGCCTTGGCTGCGGTATAAGGAGGGATATTTGCAAACCCGACCAGTCCGGCAGTAGAAACCGTATTGATGATCGCACCACCAGTATTTTGTTTAACAAATTGGGCTAGGGCATATTTTAGTCCGTAAAAAGCACCATTCAGGTTAATATCGATCACTTTGTGCCAATTTTCTAAAGTGCTTTCATGTGTTGAGGCCTGCAACCCGTCAATACCGGCATTGTTGACAAATATATCCAGCTTTCCAGCTTTTTCAACCGTAAAAGCAACAGCTTGCTCAACTGCGGAAGCATCTGTGACATTCGTTTTTACAAAGAAGCCATTTAGCTCCTGTGCCAGTTTATTCCCCGCATCTTCATTTAGATCTGCGATCACTACAATTGCACCTTCTTCATGCAGTCTTTCAGCAATGGCTTTACCCAAGCCCGATGCACCACCGGTAATCAGTGCTGCTTTATCTTTTAGTCCTTTCATCGTAATAATTTATATATACTATATAACGCTTACGGGTTGATATTGGATTGAAAAACTAGTGGCACAATTGGCTTGTCTATTGGCACAATTTGGAAATCCAGGGAATAAAAAGATTAAAGGTGGCGTTGCCTGAAGCTTTCTGGAGTCGTTCCGGTATGTCTTTTAAAAAAGCGGCTGAAATAAGACTGACCCTTAAAACCGAGGTCTATAGCGATCTCTTTAAAGGATTTGTCGTGATGGCTAATTTCCCGCTTTGCTTCTATGAGGATATAATTGTAAATAAGCTGACTGACGGTAATGCCGGTTTTTTCTGTCACTATTTGGTTGACGCGTTTCGCACTCAGTCCAATCTTGTCGGCATAAAAACCAACCAGTTTTTGCGATTTATAATGTATGCTGATCAGCTGAAAGAGTTTCCGCATCCGGGGATCAATCAAAGCAGATCTTGTGGTAGAATTTTGGCTTAACCGCTGAAGCTGTAGTAAATACGCATTGGTATAAAAATGGAGAAGACGCGACTCATTGTCGTTCTTGTTTTCATGTAAAATGAGATCAAATAATCTGCTTAATGTCTCCGTCTGTTCATCGGGAATGACAATGGCCTCATTGTTAAAAGGAAAAAACAGAAAGCGAAGGTCTTCTTCTTCAATGCGGTCAAAGAATTCCTTTGAAAGCAGTAAGACCTTCGCTTTCGGTGGAACGCCGGGTAAGGCATGGACCTGGTTTCTGGCCAGCAGGTAAACCAGGTTTGTTTTAACCGGGTAGGGTTCAAAATCGATATATTGGGTATCCCTATCCGAGCAGTACCAGATGACTGCGAAAAAGTCAATCCGGTGACTGGTAGAAAAATCGCCCAGATCGATCTCTTCCGCATAGGAAGCATAAACGTCTTTATGATCCAATCGGTGTAAAGGTATTTCTCTGGAGATCTTCAATAGAATGTGTTTATTAGAATTAAAACTAATATAACATAAGTTCTATAAAATAGCTTGTTAAGCCATTTCAATTTGACATCGTGCGTACAATAGTCTTTAGCCTTTCTTCACAGAGCAGCTCTGCAGTTTTAAGGTAATGCAGGCAGCGGTTTTGAAAAAGGTAAATGACAGGAGGATCTATCTTTTTAACCTCGTCGCGATAAAAGCTTTTGTTGTTTTGTAAGAGGATCGCATAAAAGAATTTATCTTCATCGGTTCTTCTGGGGATGATCCCCTCAAGCCGCTCATCAATACAATCGCAAAGCGTTAATAAAGTATGGAGGTCAAAAGACTTTGGCTGATAGCCTAAAAAAACAGCGATCAGACCAAGGCACGTTTGTTTCAGGCTTTGGACAACAAGATAGAGGACAACTTCTCCGGCATTCTTTTCCGATAGGATATTTTGTGCGCCGAGATAAAAACAATACCCGCTGGCGTAGCGTCGGTTCCAGGTTCTTATTAAATGCAGCCCGCTTTCCTGCGGATCTGCAGGAATGATGTTCTTGAGGTGTTGGAATGATATCTTTGAATGTAAAAGGTCTGCATGATGGATCACTGAATGAAAGAACCGGTTACTTTTCTTCAAAGCGGCCATTACTTCAGTTTTACTATGTGCAAGTATCGTAACCGTGATGTCTAAATATTTCAGGCTATTAATTTCATTCTGTGCATTTAATGTCTCCTTTACCGTTGCAGAGCTGATAACGAGCAATTGTAAATGGGTATGTGTTTCCACTTCAATCTCGCCTGCCCGGAAAGCACCCCTCCATATTGCACCATAGGTGTTGCTGTCGAAACATAAAATGCTTTCAGCGGACATTAATTTGTTAATTAATGCAACGATGACTGGTAAATTACTGGTGTTTAAAGTTTTCATATTTAAGTTTTTTAAGTGTTGTATTTTGTGAATACGACCTTATATAACTTTAAACAGAAAAACAACCTTTGATAAAAATATTTTTAAACTTAAAAATGAACCAGCTGGTAGATTTGCTGCATATAGGCAGCTTCATTAAGTGCAGCAAAGAACTCATACCACTCTACCCGCGTAAAGGCAAGGCTGAGATCAGGGTATGGTGTGGCCAGTATAACCACTTCAACACCATCAGGAGAGTATTCCAGATAATCGTCAAATTCCAGCCCATTGGTCGCACCTATAAATGCATGGAACTGCTCAAACGAAAAACTGATCAATACTCCCCTGTTCCAGATGTTTACAATCTTACAATTCACACATTGGGTAACACAGATGTCACCTTTTCTACTGATCACGGTAGGCTTACACATATTAATTCCATTAGAGATATCACACAAATATCTTATTATTTAGAACAATTCCAAATAATTAATACAACTACATGATCTCAATTTCTCATAGTATTGACTGGTGAAAGAGAATCTGCTGATCAAAAGGTTTGAAATTCTTCAATATAATCTGGACATTGCTCCGGCAACAGCATTGTTTCATATTAAAATATACAATTGATGTGCATAAAGTTCCTGGAAATCCGTATATTGGCTAAAGTAATCTACAGGCGGCATACGGTTCCGCACTGCATTTGTCCGGTTTCCAATTTTATCAAATTGGTGTCCTGTATCCGGTTCTCCTGATGTAGTTTTGAAAGTCAATTTAAGGTTGTAAAGGCTAATTATTGTTCGACTCGGGTTCGACTCCGCTTCGGGTCTGCTTGCACTCTTGTTGCTCTCTCCTTCGTGTCTCCTTCGTGTTTCCTTCGGGTCTTGTTCTGCTTTTGCCATATCAAACACGGTTTAGAGTAATATATGATCGCTATTGATTTGCAAGCTATTGTAGTGCCAGATTAGGTGTCGTATATGCCCGCTCATTTCGCGAACCAGTTACAATCGCACTTATTGTACTGTGTTTTTAAATGGGATTTCAATAGATATGGCGATGTAAAAAAAATATGGCTATTCGATGCTTATGATTTTTATTGTTAAGTTTACTTTAAATATTACTTTTAAGTTACTAAGTGAACCAGCCTTCATGATCAATCGTAGTCAAATAACGCAGTCCCTAATTCTTATTTTCCTGGTATCCATAATTCTATATGCCTGTAAAACAGTAATCCCAAAATCCGTTGTTCCTCCGGTTACTGAACACGTGGCCATTATAGATTCGGTTCCAATTAAGCCGGGACGGATCCTGGTCTTTACAAAAACCAAGGGATATTATCACACCTCGATACCTGCAGGTGTGGCTGCCATCAAAAAGCTTGGAAAGGAAAATAACTTTGCTGTAGATACCACCAGGGATGCTGGCTATTTTGTGGCAGACAGTTTAAAGAATTACAATGCCGTTGTGTTTTTAAGTACGACGATGAATGTGCTTAATGCAGATCAGCAGGTTGCATTTGAAAGATACATCCAGTCCGGTGGTGGTTTTGTTGGAATCCACGCTGCAGCGGATACTGAATATGATTGGTTATGGTACAATAAACTGGTTGGTGCGTATTTTAAAAGCCATCCAAACAACCCGAATGTTCGCAAAGCAACCGTTGATGTGATCGATACGGCTCACGGCTCCACCAAGGGTCTGCCGAAGCGTTGGGAGCGTACTGACGAATGGTACAACTATAAAAATATACAGAGCGACCTTAAGGTTATTGCCAGGCTTGATGAAAGCACATATGAAGGTGGTGAAAACGATGAAAATCATCCCATTGCCTGGTATCATGAGTTTGATGGGGGCCGTTCGTTTTATACAGGCGGAGGTCATACCGATGAAAGCTTCTCTGAGCCTTTATTTTTAAAGCACCTGCTGGGTGGAATTAAATACGCCATTGGCACAAACATAACCCTGGATCCATTGAAATCATATGCGGTTAAAAAACCCGAGGATAACCGGTTTACAAAAAGCATTTTGTCCAACGATCTGAATGAACCCATGGAACTCGCTGTAGCTCCGGATGGCCGTGTATTCTTCATCGAGCGCGCAGGTAATTTCTATGTGTATAATCCTGCTTCAGGTAAGACGACTTTAGTCTATAAATTCCCGGTAAAGGCGGTAGATAAGTACTTGAATGGCTTGTTGGGGATGACAATCGACCCTGATTTTGCAGTGAATAATCAATTGTATTTCTTTAACACCGCGTCCTCCGGAAATGCGGTTAAGCAGCACATATCCAGGTTCAGTATCAGTAAGAATAGTGTGCTGGACCTTAAATCTGAAAAAGTGATCATTGAGATCCCGATAGACCTTGAGGTGAGTGCACATACCGGCGGCTCACTGGCCTGGGATAAACATAAAAATCTTTTCATCTCAACGGGCGACAATACCGTTCCTTTTGAGTCGAATGGCTTTTCGCCAATTGACAGGCGCGATAACCGGCTGACATTTAATGCAGAGCGATCGGCCTCCAATACCAATGACCTTCGTGGTAAAATTCTAAGGATCCATCCTGAAACTGACGGTACCTATACCATTCCTGAAGGCAATCTATTTCCCAAAGGAACAGCCGGTACCCGCCCGGAGATTTACGTGATGGGTTGCCGGAATCCATACCGCATCTCTGTAGATCAGGAAACTTCCATTCTGTATTGGGGCGAAGTTGGGCCGGATTCTGGTACGGATGGCTTGCAGGGACCTCGTGGATATGATGAGTTTAACCAGGCAAAGAAAGCAGGAAACTACGGATGGCCTTATTTTGTTGGTGACAATAAAGCCTATAAAGAATATGATTTCTCTACCAAACAAGCTGCTAATTTGTTTGATGTAAACGGTCCCGCCAATGGATCGCCATACAGTACCGGATTAAAAATACTTCCGCCGGCACAAAAGCCGATGGTGTGGTATCCGTACAACCGCTCAGCAGAGTTTCCCATTTTAGGAGACGGTGGCAGGTGTGCCATGGGAGGTCCGGTTTATCATTACGATCCGGAACTGAAATCAACAACCAAACTTCCTGAATATTACGACAAAGCACTGTTTGTTTACGACTGGATGCGCAACTGGGTATTTGCCCTGCGTTTGGATGAAAATCAGAACTATAAACGCATGGAGCCGTTTATGGAAACTAACGGTGATTTTAGGAGACCGATAGACCTGGAAGTTGGTCCGGACGGATCATTCTATATGCTGGAATACGGCTCTGTTTATGGGATCGATAACGTAGATGCACGCTTGGTAAGAATCGATTATAACGGTGGTAACCGTGCGCCGGTTGCAAAGATCGAAACCCGTGACACCATCGGTCTTGCACCATATAAGGTGGCTTTTACTTCAAAAAGTTTTGACAATGATGACGATGATGTCCTTTCTTACGAATGGCGTTTTGAAGGAAATAAAGTTGGATCGGCAGAACCCAACCCAACCTATACCTTCCAAAAAAATGGAGTTTACAAAGTGCTGTTAAAGGTAACCGATGCAGGAGGCAAAAGTGATACCGAAACCCGGATCATCAAGGTTGGAAATACGTTGCCGCAGGTAACGATCAATACGCCTGAAAATACGACGTTCTTCAGTCAAAAGGCCGCGAAATTTAATTATAACGTGGTTGTGAAAGATAATGAAGATAAAGTGATAGACCCTAAAAAGGTAAAGGTGAACCTTAACTTCATTGCTAAGGTAGAAAACAACCAGGCCGTTGTTGGTCACCAGGAAATAACGCCAACCTATAATTTTGGAAAGGCATTGGTTGCCAAAAGCGACTGTAAAGCATGTCACCAGTTGAACGCCAAATCTGTTGGTCCTGCCTTTATGCTGGTATCAAAACGATATGCAGGAAATAATGCAGCGGTAGCACGCCTGGCTAAAAAGATCATTACCGGTGGTGGTGGTGTTTGGGGTGACCATGCCATGAATGCGCATCCCCAGCTTTCTAAAGATGATGCAACAGAAATTGTAAAATATGTGCTTTCACTGAGCATGAAGAAAACCAATCCGTTATTGCCTCAGAAAGGTACAGTGGCCCTTGACCAGCATTTAAAAGTTAAAGATCAGGGACGGTATATCTTCACGGCATCGTATACGGATAAAGGAGGAGCAATCACACCACTGACAACGAAAGAAACGATCTTGCTGCGCCCGTCAAAAGTACAGGCGGAAGAAGCAGATGCATTTAACAACGTTAGTAAAAATGAAAAATATATAGGGAGCATCCATAACAAATCTTATTTCATGCTCAAAAATATAGACCTTAAAAATGTAAGCCAGCTGACGTACTTTTATGCCTCTGCAAATCAAAGCGGGACGATAGAGGTCCGTGCAGACTCACCAAAGGGAACGCTGGTCAGTACCATAGATTTCAGTCCGACAGGCAGCTGGGAAAAGTATACCACGCTCCCTGCGCCGGTTAGTAATCCGGGAGGCAAGCATGATCTGTATTTTGTATTTGTGAAAAATACAAGGCCTAACCGGGACCTCATTAGTGTGGACTGGATTAACTTTGAGCGCGTTGAAAGCGGGATAAAGTAACCGGGTAAATTCTGCAATTTCGACTTAAAATTGAATTTATTGTTCAGTTTTTTACGTGTTGCAACAAATTTTTTTCATTAATTTTTGAATTATAAATTAATTGGTATATAATTATACTCAATTAGGGTTTTTCAAGAAAAAAAATTAATGTTTACCAATGGACTTTAGAAAAAGATATGTTTACAATACCCGGGAAGATCTGCTGGGTAAAGGTGGTTTTTCAAGAGTGTTCCGTGCCACAGATGTGCTTCTGGAAAGAGAAGTTGCATTAAAGGTCTTTAATCCGGAGCAGAGTGCACAATACGATCTGATCACTGAGATTAAGAAAGTAATCAAGTTTCAGCATGAAAATCTTTGCCGCTATTATGATGTTGCTTTCCTGGAATCCGTAAATGCTTTTGGTGAAGAAGAACAAGTTCAGGTAGGCGTAATGGAATACCTCGATGGTGGTGAATTAAAAGGCTATCTGAAAAATAATCCCCAGTATTTAAATAAACTATTATGCGATGTGCTTAAAGGACTCTCATACCTGCACAAGCGCAATATTATTCATCGTGACCTTAAACCGCAGAACATCCTGATCAAAATTGAAGAGGATGAGCCTATAGCTAAGATCACGGATTTTGGAATTAGTAAAGCCATCGGCGAAAGCCAGGAAAATGCGTCAGCATTGGTTGGTACCGTAGAATATATGGCCCCGGAACAATTTAATCCGGCAAGATATGGAATCAATGGACAGATCTCTACACACATCGATCTTTGGAGTTTTGGGATCATGGTCTATGAACTGATCAAAGGTGAAAACTTATTCGGAAGCCGGTCTAAAGGTACCAGTGCCGAGATTGTAATGACCAATATCCTCAATGAAGATTACCTGCAGAAATTAACAGAACTTCCAAAGCCATATGATGAGGTTGTTGCGCTGTGTCTGAAAAAGATGGCCAGTGAACGTGCCGCTTCTGCAGATGTTGTGCTGGACGTGCTTAAAGGAAATGTGACCGATAGCACGCTGTTTGCAGGACTTAGAAATCAGCCTGCTCCGGGAAATTTTGATGATGAAACCACCTTGTTTAAGGGAAATATCTCTAGCGGTGTAGTTGACTTTGAAGATGACGCAGAAACACAGGTTATTTCGTATAACCCTTCAGAACCAGTTAAACCAGCGCCGGTTATACCACAGCCTGCTGCAAGTGAGCCTGTTGTTTCAGAACCGGTTAAGCAAGCGCCCGCAGCACAGCCTGCAATTCCGGAACTGCCAAAACCAGCACCTGTTGTAGAAGAGCCTGTTGCAAAACAACCTGCGGTTCCTGAGCCTGTTAAGGAAAAAGTAATCCCGGTACAACTTCAGCCTGTTGCCGAGGCACCCAAAGCAGAAATGTCGAAACCAGCTGAGCAACCGGCTGCTGTCGAAAAACCAGTTGAAGATCCGGCACCTAAACCTGTTGAGCCTCCAAAAAAGATTGTCGCACATGAGCAGCCGATTGCAAAGCAAGAAGATAAACAGCCAGCGGCAGCAACTCCTGCGGGACGTACATTGAATGAACAAAATGCGATAGCCAGGCCAACTTTAAATGAATCATTGGCAAGGGGGGCAGAAGCACAGCATGCAGAAAGGCCGGGTCGTAGTTCGGCTGCGGTTGCTCCGGGAGCTAATCCTGCGGCGGCATCCCCGGGTAGAAGTAAATCTGGTATTTTTATCGCAGTTGCGGTTGCTGCGGTAATTTTAGTTGGAGCAGTATTGTTCCTAACAAAAGATAAAGAAGTTGAAGTGGCAGCTCCGGTAGCCAAAACGACTATAGATAGTGTACCAAAGGTAAATACAGATACTAAAGTAACCAACACGAAGAAAGCGGTTTCAAGTCCTGCTAAAACCGTTTCAGACCTGGTCTTGAACGCAGGATCAGGTAACGAGTCTGTTTACTCTGGTAAGGTAAGGGATGGCGTGCCGGATGGAAAGGGCCTGCAGACATTTGCAAATGGCAGTGTCTATAACGGAAACTTTTCTAAAGGCCTGTATTCAGGTAAAGGATCATTAACAACCGCAGATGGTGATAAATATGTAGGTAACTGGTCTGCAGGAATAAAGACATCAGGAACACTGTATTATAAAGACGGTAGTTTTTATAAAGGATCTTTTAAAAGGGACCTGAAACACGGTTCAGGTAAATTGGTCTACAAGGATGGCAGTTATTATGAAGGTGGTTTTGCAAACGATCAGTTTAGCGGGTCGGGAAAAATGTTTAGTGCGGAAGGGGAAGTTAAACAAAGCGGAACTTTCAAAGATGGCGTGCTGCAGTAATCCCACAATAACTTCGATAATACATTCTTTTAAATCATAACGTTTATAACTCCAATATGCCTGTACCTTTAAAAATTTATAGTCTCAATGAATTAGGGAATAGAAAAAATAATGAAGATTCCATTCATCCGCCAGCTGGTGAAGCGTTATTGGGTAACAGCCTGTTCCTGGTTTGCGATGGTGTAGGCGGGAATTCTAAAGGAGAGGTTGCGTCTGAATTGGCCTGTCGCCATTTTAATACTTATTTTAACCAGAATCTAAGTTCCGAAGATCTGCTGAATGATGATTTTATAAATGCCGGGCGGGAGTGGGTCATCAAACATTTTGATGAGTACATCGCGCAGCATGAAGGGGCGGAAGATATGAGTACTACCCTTACCTTAGCCTATCTTAAGAAAAAATCGATCTTTGTGGCCTGGTGTGGTGACAGCAGGATTTACCTGATCAGGGATGGGGAGATTGTTTTTCAGTCGCAAGACCACTCACTGGTCAATGAACTCGTTAAGCGGGGCAACATTACGCCGGAAGAGGCACTAACACATCCGCATAGAAATGTAATTACCCGCTCATTACAAGCCAAAAGACCCTACTCTGAAATTCAAACGGATGAGATTTTTGACATCCGGGATAACGATTATTTATTACTGTGTTCAGATGGACTGCTGGAAAAGGTTACACCGACCGTTTTAAAAGTACTGCTAACACAGTCCGACACCGGCGACCTGACTGAGCAGTTCCAGGAATATTGTTATCAAAAAACAAGGGATAATTATTCCATGTATTTAATTAAGCTTATTAATTTAAACAATGAGCCAATAATTATTGGGGAAACAAATAAAATAACAATCTCCAAATCTAAACTTAAACTAAAATCTCTATGGATCGGGCTAATCATACTTAGTATAGTATTGATCGGGGTTTTAGCGGCCTATTTTCTCGGGTTTTTCAATAAGTAATTCTGCTTTTTTTATTCTAAGCTTAGAACTGCCTTTAAATCTTGTTTTTAGGTGGGATTTCTATAGGTATTTTTTTTGGTAAAAAAAATACCTAGAAGCAGTTATTTTTTTTACCAAAATTATCATCTATGTTTAAGCGTTAATATAATTAAAAATCATTTAAATTTTTATTATTGTAATTGGTTGATTATGAGCAATTTTTGATATTGCTTGATTGACCTTAGGGAGGTTATTTCTTTTAACTATACTTAAAATTTTTTGGTTAAGTTTTTATGTTAATTCAAAATTAAAAACTAAAGATAATTGGTATGGCAATAGATGCTGCAGCTTATGAACTAGAGTTAGAGCAACTGGTAATGCGGAGCAGGACTGCATTACTGGAGATGGAAACGACAATTACTAAAATAAAAAATTATGAGGTTCAGGCTGTAACTTCATCTCAGAAAGCACAGCAAGAGGCCAATGAATCTGCACAGTTTTCTGCAAAATCTCAGCAGGAAGCAACGGAAGCTGCTAATTTTTCAAGTGCTGCACAACGGGAAGCCAATGAAGCTACCCAGTTCTCCAGTAATGCACAGCGTGAAGCAGGCGAAGCCGCTCAATACTCATCAAAAGCACAGCAGGAAGCTACAGAAGCCGGTCAGTCTTCTGAAAAAGCAAGACAGGAAGCGGGTGAAGCTGCTCAATCTTCCGAAAAAGCAAGGCAGGAAGCTGCTGAAGCAGCATCGTCATCAGAAAAAGCCAAACAAGAAGCAGTAGAAGCTGCACAATCTTCAGAAAAAGCAAGACAGGACGCTGGTGAAGCTGCTCAGTCTTCTGAAAAGGCCAGGCAGGAAGCCGGTGAGGCCGCTCAATCTTCAGAAAAAGCGAGGCAAGAAGCTGGTGAAGCTGCTCAATCTTCTGAAAAAGCAAGGCAGGAAGCTGGTGAAGCCGCTCAATCTTCTGAAAAAGCGAGACAGGAAGCAGGTGAAGCAGCTTTGTCATCCGAAAAAGCAAGACAGGAAGCAGGTGAAGCTGCCCAATCTTCTGAAAAGGCCAGACAAGAAGCCAGTGAGGCCGCTCAGTCTTCTGAAAAGGCACGTCAGGAAGCTGCTGAAGCAGAAACCGCTTCAGTTAAGGCCCAGAATGAAGCCAATGAAGCTGCACAATCTTCTGAAAGAGCGAGACAAGAAGCTGCTGAAGCCATAACGGCCTCTGAAAAAGCACGCCAGGAAGCAACAGAGGCAGAGACCGCTTCAGGAAAAGCACAGCAGGAAGCCAACGAAGCCGCCCAATCGTCTGAAAAGGCGAGACAGGAAGCAACTGAGGCGGCTCAATCTTCAGAAAAAGCAAGGCAGGAAGCTGCTGAAGCAGCAACTTCTTCGGAGAAAGCGAAAGCAGAAGCTACAGAAGCTGAAACGGCATCCGCTAAGGCACAGGCTGAGGCGAATGAAGCCACCCAGGCATCAGAGAAGGCAAAAGCTGAAGCTGGCGAAGCAGAACAAGCATCAAACCGGGCACAGCAGGAAGCTACAGAAGCGGAGCGTGCATCGAATAAAGCGCAACAGGAAGCCACTGAGGCTGAAAATGCATCTAATAAAGCACAGAACGAAGCCCGGGAAGCCGAGCAGGCCTCTGATAAAGCCAAGGCGGAAGCCGCAGAAGCAGAACAATCTTCCGAGAAGGCTAAAGCTGAAGCAACTGAGGCCGAGCAAGCATCGGCAAAAGCTCAGGCTGAAGCCAAAGAAGCTGAAACCGCGTCTGCAAAGGCACAGGAAGAGGCTAAAGAGGCTGAAACTGCATCTTCAAAAGCACAAGAGGAAGCGAAAGAAGCGGAGACGGCCTCAACAAGGGCTCAGAATGAAGCCAAAGAAGCGGAATCTGCCTCTAATAAAGCTCAAAACGAAGCCAAGGAGGCTGAATCTGCGTCCAGCTATGCACAGAACGAAGCTAAAGAAGCAGAATCTGCCTCCAATAAAGCTCAAAATGAAGCTAAAGAAGCTGAAACGGCTTCTTCTAAAGCACAAGAGGAGGCTAAGGAAGCTGAAACCGCCTCTGGAAAGGCTCAGGAAGAGGCATCAGAAGCCACTACGGCTTCAGAAAAAGCCAAGTCTGAAGCCAATGAAGCCGAGCGAATGAAACAAATGGCTGCATCTGATGCCAGGGAATCGGAGAATTTTAAAAATGCAACGATCTCCGATGCTAAAGAAGCTGATACCGCTAGGCAGGAAGCGCAAAATGATGCCCGGGATGCTGATGAGGCGGCCCGGAAAGCTAAAGATGCGGCAGCGGAAGCTGATGATGCTAAAAAATATGCCAACGACTGCGGACAGCAGGCCGATCAATATTGCGTGTCTGCCAGGAATAGTGCCGATGCCGCACAACGCTATGAAGACATGGCCAGATCCTCAGCAAACTCTGCAAGCGGATATTCTGATGTTAAACTGAAATCTGCCATTCATCCGGTACAGCCTGTTCTTACACAGATCATGCACTTAAAGCCGAGCAATTACTTCTTTAAAACGGAAGAATTTCCAACCATGAACCTTCCTGATGACAAGCAGTTTGGTTTGATCGCCCAGGAACTGGAACAGGTATTCCCGCACCTGGTCTATGAACAAAATGTAGGCGGGATACCGCACAAAGCAGTCAATTATATGGGGCTAAATGTACTGCTCCTGAAAGCCATTCAGGAACAAAACGTGGAAATGACGGCGTTGAAGCAGGAACTGGAAGACTTCAGGAGAACGTTGAGCACTGCAAATGCGCACAGCTCATCCCTTTTACATACAGAATTATAATAAGTAGCATATTAATAACATGACCAGAGTAGAATTACTTGATTTTTTAGAACTGCCCGACTCATCATCTGAAGATGAGATCAGGATTCGTTTGGATGATAAACTAACCTATTTTCAACACCTTACAGAAAATGCACCAAATGATTTTTTAAAGAAACTTCATTCTGCCAATACGGAGAAGATTAAGAATATTCAAAAGGAATTGTCTGCCGCCGGTGCTAAAGGCCCCACGCCAACGACCAATCACTTGATGGTTAACGTCGATACGCCATATTCTGCTCATGCAGATACGGTAACCACTGGCGCCAATATTTTATCTGCACAAAGAAATAAAGATGCCGTTGCCTGGCTGGTCAGACATACAGAGAACCAATCGGCAAAAACATTTCCGTTATACTATGGAAAGAATTATATCGGACGGAATGCACACCCTGCCGTTCATACCATCGTCATCAATGAAGACCCGTATGTGAGCAGGATCCACACTTTATTGGATGTAACCAATACCAATCCATTAGAGATCATCGTCAGTGACGACAGCCATGGCAATGCCGGAAGGGCAAGTAAAAATGGTACCTATATCAATGGCAATGAGAACCGCTTAACAAAAAAAATGATCATCGGAGAAAATGATACCATCCAGGTTGGGATGACCAAGTTTAACATTAAACCGAGTACAAACAACATCAATGACATTCTGCAGGAAGTGGAAGAAAGTGAATATATGAAAACCGTAGTCATCAATCTGTTCTGATATGAGAGAGTTACATGCTATTGCCGACCGTGTTGGTGAGCTTTCCAGGGAAATCCCGGTATCCAGTTATTCGGGTTTTCTCGATGAATTAAACCGCAAGGTTAAAAAGATCGCATCAACCACTGGTTTTCATATCGACATCTTTAAAAGTATGCACGCCTCTGCTGAAAGCAATAAGCTGATGCAGATGATCCAGGAATCTACTGCCGGATCGGAGTTTTTACTCGTACAAAAAGATGAGAACAATTATAAGGTCCGCATCTTCGAAGACCTGTTTCCTTCGGTATTATTTGTCCTCGTTGATGAGGAAATGGTTACTTCTGAAAACCTTAAACAGCATTTTAAAATTTGTGATGAACAATATAAAGTGATCTTCCTGGTAGACCTGCTTTCTGATCATGAGGTGTTCACAAACTTCAGTAAGCTGTTCAGCTACCGCTGTAAAACGGTTCCATTGTCTTTTCTTGATTTTAAAGATAAATCGCTGACGGACCTGCTTCAGGGACACTTTGATTTGAAATCTCTGGATAACTTAAAGAAGATCTCTTACCTAAACAGTGTGAAGCCTGTCTTCAATTTTTTAACAGAGATCCTGCTTTCAGAAAATAAAGCCGCCAACACCCGGAAGATCCTGAACACCCAAAATACCAGCATCACTAAAAAAGAAGAATCAACGATCAACAATAGTGAGCTTGCATCTAACCTGCGCCAGGTGATTCAGAAGTCTACCCAGGAACTGGAGAAAAGCTATAAGTTCAAATACGATGATTTAAATAAACCCAATACCGGGAATTTTTCCATTGTTGCCTTTGAAAAGTCGAACCAGTTAACCGATTTCAATAAAAAGGCTCTCGCTGAGAAAAGTGAAAAGGTAGAAACTACGATTGATCAGGCTTTTTTGGATGACCTGATTGGTACCGTATCTAAAACCATAAAGAATGAATTGGGTAAAGACGAGGCCTTTATAAAAAGTTCATTTGAAGACATGATCCGGCTGATCAACATCCAGCTGAAAACCAAGGGTATTGATTTGCTAAAGGCCGACAGCATTTATCCCCCATTTCCGGATAAAGAACGTACGGTACAGTCGTTCTGTTATATCAATAAGGCTTACGTGGGAGAAGTGATCAAGCGCGGTGCAATGGAATATTTTGTCGCCTTAAGGGACTATACCGGTTTGATCATGGTAGTAGGTGGTTTGCTGGCTCCTTTATCGATGTTCGCATCGGGATGGGACGGCAGCTTATTTAAATCGATGGCCGACTGGGTTAAAAGGACTGTTGCAGGGATTTCCATCCTCATGATCGTATACGGTATCTATGACCTGAGAAGACGGATCCCGCTAAAAAGAGAGGAAGAGTTTCAGCGTGAGCTGTTAAAAGCAAAGGAAACCCTGTTACAGGAATCGAAGCGGATGTTTAATGATGCCAGCAGGGACTGGACCGGAAACATCTCCAACTGGATCAAAGATACAGCCCAGAATATGAACAACCAGATTGACAGAAACATTAAAGAGCTTCAGTTTAAACGGGTTTCTCAAATGAATGATGAAAAATTACTGCAGCAGAAACAACTGCAGAGTATTGAAATGCTGCTAAAAGGTATTCAGTCTGCAGAGCGCTTAAAAGATCAAATGACAACGCGTTACCGCGATATGCTTACAGAAACAGAAAAAGATTTAAAGTTATAATCATGGTATTAGGAATAGACTTAGGAACATCAAATACGGTGTCAGCCTCTTTAAGCAGGGACGGTAGCCCTGTACTCATACCCGATGCCCACCATAAAGATCAGTTAACAACGCCTTCCATTGCGTTGATTGAAGGTAAGCGGGCCTATGCCGGCGGATTTGCCGAAAACTTGTTTCAAACCCTGCCGGATAAGCAGATCATCTCTTTCTTTAAAAGAAGTTTTGGCACCCAGGACCCGGTATATTTTGACGACCATAAAAATGCATGGTTCAGTGAAACCGTTGCTTCATTGATTCTTAAAAAGGTTAAAAGTGATGCCGAGCTGTATCTGCCGGATGGATTTAAGCGTGCCGTAATTACGGTTCCTGCCCATTACAATGATGTTCAGCGTAAGTCTGTGATCGAAGCCGCTAAACTGGCCGACCTGGAACTGTCTGCCATTATTGAAGAGCCTGTTGCTGCTGCATTATTCTATGGCAGCTTCAACAAGAAGATTGACGAGGAAATTATCCTGATCTACGATTTTGGGGGCGGTACTTTTGACCTTACGCTGATCACAAAGGCCGGGAACCAGTTAAATGTGATTGCCAAGGATGGTGTGAACAAATTAGGCGGTAAGGAATTTGATCAGATCGTACATACAACAATTCGGGAAAGCTATGAAAAGGCATTCAAATGTCCGTTTCCTACCGATAAGCTGGTTACGAACAGAATTCAGAAAATTGCGGAGAATATAAAGATCGAATTAAACGATACCGAAATTCCAAGGGATCTCCGGAAATGGATCATGGTGGGCAGAGATGCTTTCGAGGCAACTTTTCATTACGATACCTACGCTGCCGAAGCCAATCAGCTGATTGCCAAAACAGAAACGGCCGTAAACCGTTGTCTTCGGTCTTTGGGGATGCAGTTAAAGGATATCAATAAAATTGTGCTGATTGGGGGCACATCAAGCAGTAAACTGGTTTACAATTACTGGAAGCAGAAAATGGTTCCGGGTCAGGACCTGATCTATCATCAGCCTTTAAGCAGTGTTGCTAAGGGAGCCGCATTGTATGCCGGTTCTTTTGGGGAAGGCAGCAATGCCGAGATCACACCGATTGACCTGAGGGGGGTAAGTACCTATAACATCGGACTGATCCTTTCCAATGAGAACAGCCCGGCCAAACCACAGATTGATCTGCTGGTACACCGGAATACCCCGCTTCCGATCACCTCCAAAAAAGTATATAAGATCAGTCCGCATCAAAGGGAATTTGTAAGCTTTGAGCTTTGTCAGTTTTGGGACCCAAAAGAGGATGTTCACCAGCTGGGGACGATCAAAGCCGGACCATTCTCCCTAATGGCCGATTTCTATATGGAGATTGCAATTGAAAACAGGCTCAATGGAACCATCGGGATCAAGCTTAAAAATGCAGATAATGGCAGGGACATTAAGTTTGAGTTTATCCGCAAAGAATCCAACCATACGTATGATTTTAAACAGCAAAAAGCCCTTGTGGACGGGGTTTACCTGAATAATAATATATAAGCTACTATACTTAATAACCTATGAAAAAATTTTACTTCCTGTTGCTATTGCTTTCTGTTTCAATGGGTTCTTTTGCTCAGAATGCGGGAGATAGCACTAAAAAAGAAGGCCCTGAACTCAATTTGAAAGGAAATGGGCTGAATATAAATATGGAAGAGTTTAGTAAAAAAGCACTCCAGAAAACGGGTGAATTTTCAAACTACCTTCAGATCATTACTGCCGTAAATACAACGCGTGAGCGGGCTGCTAAAAGTATTGACATGGCCTGCGGCCTGTTTTCCACAGAAGAATCCAGGGTTGAAGTGTCTAACACGAAAACCACGGTTAAAAATAAATATAAGATCAGGGATTACTTAACCAGGCTGCAGTTTAAGACCGGTCAGTATGATAAGATCGTCATTGAATATGCAGACATCAACTATGCTTCTGATTTTAAGAAGGGTACCGATGGTAATTATTACGCCATTGTAACCTTTGTTCAAAAATTCATGGGATTTGTGGATGGTACGGTGGTTTACGGCGACATCACCAAACGGAACCTGACCATTGTGGTTAAGGCCTATGAAAAGGTTGTTGACGGACAGGCCCAGCAAGGCTGGGACGTGTTCCTGGCGGATATGGGTGTTGTAGAAACCAAGAAGCTGAAATAACCACATTAAACTATTATTTGAAATTATAACTATCTGTATGTCTAGAAAAATTTTATTTGGATTTCTATTTATTTGCTTCTCTATGAGCAGTACCCCCCTGTTTGCTCAGAACTATGAAAAGGAGTTTGAATCCGTTTTTGCCTGGGAAGTGAAACAAATTGATGAATTTATTGAACGGTTTAATAATAAAGATGAAACACTGATCAAACAATACGAGCTAAAGAACAACGATAAGAAAACCATTACCAGGGAGAAACTGATCAAGAGCCTTTTTGACATGTCATCCACAGAATCCTGGAACTTTGGCGACCTTAATTCCTTTATAAAAACAGTGATGGAGAAGAACATCTATCTCAATTTCTACAATAAAGACTGGTATGCCAAGGTGGATTGTTCGATTCAATGGAATGGTAAGCCCGCCCGTGCGGCCCTGATCTTAAAGCTGATGGTATTGCCGGACAGCTCCTCAAAATGGGTAATTGCCGGAGTTTCTTCACCTGTATTAAGGTCGGCCACCCTGGGCAGCATTTCATTACCCGCGGCGGCTGATAAAAAGGCTTCTTTAAACCCGGTGAGCCACGCTACTGATTTTATGAACATCAGTGCGGTGACAGACAATATAGCGAACCTGAAAAACTACTTTGTTCCGGTAAATGAGCTGAATGAGGAGGGGAAGTTATTCCTTCAGGAATGTGCCGATAAGCGATTGACGATCAAAGGGGCGAACTCCATCAGCTATCACTTTTTACAGCTGGACAACTGGATCGTTGAGGTAAGGCAGTTTAACCGCCAAACTAAAAATTCAGGCTGGCTAATCAGTAAGCTTACCAAAGCGACCGATTCCGAAAAGAATGCCTATAGAACTAAACAACTTATGCAATAATTACAACTACGATGAACAAGATCTACATTTTTTTTATTTTTTCATTTCTGATCAGCACGCAGGTTTCTGCGCAGGGTAAAGTTACCCTGAGAGATGCAAAAGAAATTAGCTACCAGGCTAAAGCAACCGTTCAGAGTTATGAGTCTTTGCTCAACTACATTGCCTTTTCTGACAATACCGCCAGTGAGCTGCAGGAAACGCTGGAAAATAGCTATAAGCCTAACAAGAACAGGATCTTTTACAATAAGGGTGTTATTGTTGAAGATGACATCAGCACAAAATCTAAACCCGGAAGTACCAAAGAGCTGCCTGCAGAAAAGTATCTGAATGATTTCGATCTTCAGTATGAAAAAGGTGTTGACAACTCTGTTGTCTTCTCGAACATTGTCGTATCCAGTGTTAAGCAGCTGGATTATATTTATGTCAATGTTAAATACGATTCAAAATTCTCAAATAAGAATAAGATCAGTAAAACAGGTTACGAGCCAACACAACGGGAAGCCCTGGTACGGATGGAGGGACAAGGAAACGGACAATGGAAAGCATTTATTCTGGGTATTAAGTTTTATAATCCGGCAGACTCTATTGGCTCTGCTAAGAATAATGCCGAAGTAACCACGGATGAGTCTGAAAATGCTACGGCTGTTTCTGCTGAAGATCTGAAAAGGGAGCAGGAAAGTTTTATTGCCGCCAGGGAAGAGGAGCGGAAAAAGCAGGAAGCCATTTATGATGAGTTTTTAGAACTTGCCACCAGCGCATTGAGTAATAAGCGCTATAAAGAGTCCCTGGAATATTTAGAAAAGGCCAAGGAAATTAAGCCGATGGTTCCTACTTTAGAAAGAAGGATCCAGGAGGCTAAACGTCTTGTTGCTGAAAATACCTATGAGAACTTTAAGAACAAGGCTGACCTTGCCAAAAGCGAGCGTCGTTTTGTGGATGCCATTGCCCTGTACAAAGAAGCCCAGGTACTTAATCCTGCTGCTTTTGCGGAGATCGATGCTGCAATAAAACCCATTGCCAAAAAGGTGGAAGAGCTGGGCTTGCCTAAGAGTAAGCTGGAATCTCAGGATTATCAGGGGGCAATTGCGTCTTGCGAAGCCTTATTGAAAGAGAATAAGAAGATTAAAAATGAGTTTCCTGAACTGTATTATATCGAGGGTGCCGCCTACCAGGCCATGTACGAAAAAACACCGGAGAACAAGTTAAAGGATAAAGCACTGGAAAACTACAACCAGGCCATCACCATTTTTCCGAATTATATTGATGCCCGTGTGGCCAGGGCTAATTTTTATGTGAAGCATAAAAATGACCCGGTTAGTGCCATCGCGGATTATGATGTGCTGACCACCAATTTGCTGGACCTTGCACCGAATAAACCGAAGTACTATGCTGCCAAGGCAAAGCTGAAGGATGACGTAAAAAATATGGAAGGCGCAGTAGCTGACTATGGTAAAGCCATTGCATTAAGCCCTAAAACAGCGACCTATTACTGCGACTTGGGTGAACTGCAGTTTAGGCTTAAAAGCCATGACCTGGCGCTAAAGAACCTGACTACGGCAATTACCCTGGATCCTAAATTCAGCAATGCTTATTATCACAGAGGGATGAACTATATCGAATTGAAAGATACCCGTTTGGCCGGTCTTGATTTTATGGAAGCTGAGAAAGCAGGTATTGATGCGCCTAAGGTTAAAAATATAGAGCAGAAAAGCGATGAGTTCCTGAAGAAAGGGCAAGATCTTTTGGTAAGCGGAAACTTTGCAGATGCTGACAGTGCGTTTAACAAGTCGCTGGAAATTAGGAACTGTAACTCCATATCCCTGTTCGGAAAGGCTGAAATACGGTTTTTAACTGCAAAAAAGCTGGAGGAAAAAGAAGCAGCCAGTGTATTTAATGGTAAATACCAGGAAGGGATTGATTTGTATAAAAGGGCGATCTTATGCAATCCTAAATATTCAGAAGCCTATTTCAAAAAGGGATTGTCTCACACCCGCAAAGCGGAATATGAGCTGGCCATTGAAAGTTTCTCTGATGCAATTGCTGCAGATTCGTCGAATGTAGTGGCTTATATTGAAAAAGGAAATGCCCTTCAGATCACCACCAGTTTTCAGAAAGCTTCGGAAGCCTATATTGCTGCTATTGCCTTGTTAAAGACAAATCTGGAAGCCACCAAGAAAAACGGGAAGAAAGAGCAACTGCCGCTGATCAACAGTGATATCTCTTTGGTATCGCAGTTAAATGGGGAGGCACTTTATAACATTCAGCAGTATGCCCCGGCGATCCTGGCCTTAGAGCAGGCGATGGATTACAATGAGAAGAATGCGGAAGCCCTTTATTATATGGGCCTGGTGTACGATGCCCAAAATGAACTTTCTAAGGCTACAAAGAATTTCAATGAAGGTCTGAAGTACGAAAAGAAGTACAAGTACTTTTTTGCGAATGGTAAGGTCTATTTTAAAACGAAGAACTATGCGGATGCCATCACTAATTTTGATGAAGGGATCCGGTTGGATGACGGCAATAAAGTTAAGGACAAACATTATTTAAGAGGCTTAAGCTATCTTAAGTTAAAGCAATGGGACAATGCAGTAAAGGATTTTTCTGAATATGGTAAAGTGGATGTTTCTGCTACGGATGCAGCTTACTTTGCGGATATGGGTTTGGCGCAGCTCTACCTGAACCAGGATGCTGATGCAGGAAAGAACTTTAATAAAGCGGTGGAATTAAAGAATGACCATGCGCAGGCTTTGTATGGTTTGGGATTGGTTTCTGCACGTGCGTCCAGCTTTGATAAAGCTTATGAATACCTGGAAAAAGCGTACATGACACGACAGATCATTAAAGATCAGTATGCACCCGAAGAGAAAGCCTTCCTGGCTGATTTCATGAAGGTGAAAGCAAACAAGACTAAATTTAACCAGTTGAAAAGTTCTTATGCGATTGCTAAATAATAAATTTTCATTGTAATCGAATAACCTATGGATCCGGTAATTCAATCAAAAGCGTTTGAGCAAATGGAACAGGAAATTCTTGAAGAGGGTATTTTTGTAGCGGGTTTAATTGCATCCCTTCAAAAGACCATTGTTGGTCAGGAAGCCTTAATCCGGAGTTTGCTGGTTGCCTTATTTGGCAATGGGCATATCCTTTTGGAGGGTGTTCCGGGCTTGGCAAAGACCCTTGCGGTTAAATCTCTTGCTCAAAGTATTCAGGCCAAATTTAACCGGATCCAGTTTACACCTGATCTCCTGCCTGCTGATGTTCTGGGTACCATGATCTATAACATCCAGACCAATGAGTTTAACATTAAGAAAGGCCCTGTATTTGCAAACTTTATTCTTGCCGATGAAATTAACAGGGCCCCGGAAAAGGTACAGAGTGCCCTGTTGGAAGTAATGCAGGAACACCAGGTTACCATCAGTAATACCACCTATCCGCTGGAAGCACCTTTTTTGGTACTGGCTACTCAAAATCCGATTGATCAAAATGGCACCTATGAGCTGCCTGAGGCACAGATGGACCGGTTCATGCTGAAGGTGGTCATTACTTATCCAACGCTGGAGCAGGAGCGCCTGGTGATGCAGCGGAATATGGAACCTGCAGATTCTTCCGGGAATGCAGCATTTAGTATTTCCAGGATCCTGCACATTCAATCGCTGGTTAAGCGGATCTACATTGATAAAAAAATAGAGGATTACATCCTGAATATTATTTTCTGTACGCGTTTCCCTGAGCGGTATGGACTGGAGCACCTGAAATCGTTTATCCGGTTCGGTTCTTCGCCCAGGGGAAGCATCAACCTGGCACTGGCAGCACGTGTTCAGGCATTTTTAAATAAAAGAAGCTTTGTCATTCCTGAAGATGTAAAGGCAATTGCGTATGATGTGCTGAGACACCGGATTGGCCTGACCTATGCGGCCATTGCGGAGGATATGACGGCAGACCTGGTACTGAATCAAATTATTTCTGCTATTGAGATGCCTTAAACCCTTTTGTGAATTATGGAACTCAGAGATCTGATCGGCAGCATAGAGCAACTGGAGATTTTGTGTAAAAGCAAATCGGGGCAGCAACTTAGCGGAATCTTCAAAAGTTCTAAAAAAGGCCGCGGGATCGTACTGGACTCTATTCGTAAATATGAAGCCGGCGATGATACCCGTGATATCAACTGGAACGTAACGGCTAAATTTCGGGATACCTTCATCAATACCTTTATTGAGGATAAAGAACGGTTGATCTGGTTCCTGATCGATGTTAGCAAATCGGGTGTTTTTGGGACGATCCAAAAAAGCAAGTTAGATCTTAGTATTGAAATTGGGGCTGCCCTTGCCTATAGTGCCCTGGAAAGTAAAAATTCTGTTGGTGTTATTTTTTTCAATGATGAGATTGTCAAGGTTATTCCTCCTGCGCGCGGGAAAGCACAATTCTGGCACATTGCCCGTGAAATGGTGCGCATAAAACCTTGTGGAAAGGGCACCGACCTGTGCAGGGCACTTCAGTATTTGCTGAAGATTACGCAGAAGCAAAGTTCTGTTTTCATCATCTCAGACTTTATCTGCGAAAACTACGAACCCGTTTGTAAGATCCTGGCTCATAAACATGAGCTGACTGCGATTTGTGTGTCCGATGAACGGGATCTTAACCTGCCAAAAATGGCCTGGGTAAAATTTAAAGACGCTGAGCGGTCGGGCGGACATTGGGTAAATACATCCTCTGCAAGGTTTCAAAATACATACAGCAAGCATCACCAGGACTTCAGAAGCGGATTTAGGTCCTTTTTTGACCGGAATAATACCAGGTCGCTGTTCATCAATACGGACGACCCGTTTATGGAGAAACTGATCACTTTTATGCAGGGGTAATGATGAGATCGCTCCGCTATTTCATGCTCCTGTTTGTGATTGGATTGCCTTTCCTGGTATTTGCAAAAGCAGATCAGGTTTTGCTGAAAGCAGATAAAAAGATTGCCGCAGTTGGACAGCCGGTTACGCTGACACTTACCATAACAGGTAAAGGCATTGATTCCATCCGCTGGGATTTGTTCTCTTTGCCGGAATCAGCGTTGATCCTTAAAACATTAAAGTCAGATACCATCATTCAGGGAATTCCCAAATTTAAGCAACAGGTTATATTGACCCTTCTTGAACCTGATACCCTATTGTTTAGTTCCCTGCCTGTATTTATAATTAGAAAGGATATTCAGGATGCATTTATTGAACCTGCCGGTTCTGTTTACTTCAAGCCGGAAAAGGCCATCACTGCATTGTCTGCGATTAAACCGGTTGATCAGGGCCCGGATCATTTTTATTCCATGCTTTTTAAGGTTTCGGCCTTTATTGTTTTGCTGGCTATTTTAGCTGTCGGTATTGTCAAACAATCAAGGATTGAGACCGATGTTTTGGAAGATAAATTTTGGGCATTGATGCAATTGTCACTTCTGGAAGAGGAGTTAAAAGCAGGATTAAAATCTGGACAGGATATAGAAAAGGATCTCATTTCGAGATCTTTTATGATCTTAAAGCGGTTTCTGCAGTTTCACCTTTCTATATTGCCCGTGCTTTCCACGCGCTCAGAGGTATCGACTGTCACTGCGTTTTCCATGCGTTCCAGGTTCTCCGCACGTTCAACGTTCTCAACGCTCTCCACGTTTTCAATCCGTGATATGGCCCTGGATCAATTTTCTGAGCAGCATATTCTTTCTGTACTTCCGGATTTGAAGTTGAGCGAGAGGAATGCTGCATTGCTGCAGCAGTTTTTAGAGATGAGTTTGATCAAGCGGTTTGCACCAAATGAAACCAATGCGGAACAATACCTGGCCGCATTGAAACAACTGATAGGTAATTTTTCTAATCCTATTAATCAGCTGCACCATGATTGATTGGATTTTTCAGGCACCGGCTGCTTTTGCACTGCTTTTGATTGTTCCCGTGTGGTGTATATTTTATTGGCTTTACTGGAGAAAACAGCAACCGGTAATTATTATATCGAGCGTTTCTGCAGGAAATATTAGAAAAGCAGTTTTTAGTCCGCCAGATATCCTCTTTTTTTTAAAGATGCTGGCCTTGATCTTTGTGATCGTTGCTTTGGCAGATCCGGTCAGTGTCAGATCTGAAAAATATGGTTTATCTAAAACCGACATTGCGATTGTTTTGGCGCTGGATGTTTCCGGAAGTATGCTGATTGAGGATCTAAAGCCTAACCGGCTGGAAGCTTTAAAAGCGGTAGTTGCTAATTTCATTGCGGCGCGTTCTACAGATCGGTTTGGGCTGGTTATTTATGCTGGTGAAAGTATGGTATGGTCGCCCCTTACCAGCGATTCCAGGTTCCTGCTAAAGAAGATCGCTGAGATGAATAATAAAGAAATGGCGGATGGGACGGCAATAGGTCTCGGTTTGGCCTCTGCTGTAAATACGATTAAAAGCAGTACTGCAAAAAATAAGGTGATCATCCTGCTTACAGATGGCGAGAATAATGCCGGGTTTATCGATCCTTTAACCGCATCTGCGATTGCTAAAAAATATGGGGTAAAGGTATATACGATCGGTGTTGGGACAACCGGAAAGGCGCCGCTGCCGGTTACCGATCTGGATGGAAACAAAAGCTACCAATATATTGATGCCACGCTGGATGAACCATTACTGAAGAAGATTGCCAGTGAAACTGGCGGAAGCTACTTCCGGGCGACGGACAGTAAGGCATTGAAAAGTATTTATACCCAGATTAATGCGCTCGAAAAAACAAAGGCTGATGTACAATACCGTAAAGTCGCTGATCCGCAATACCGGTATTGTATTGGCATTGCGTTATTCCTGGTGCTACTGGGGCAGCTGTTGAACTTAACTTTCTTAAGAACGGTTAACTGATGGTGTTCTTTGAAGAAATGGCGTATTTAAATCTGCTTTGGTGTATTCCCATCGTGGTAACAGCCTTTCTGCTCTATTTTAGGTGGCAACGGAAAAAACAATTGAGTTTCGGGAATCCAGAAGTAACCCATTCACTGATCTCCCGTTCTTCAGGCCCGTTCCGGATATTTAAGACCAGCATTCGTATGCTTGTACTGGTTTGTTTAATTCTTGCGATGGCGAATCCGCGGATGCGCTCAAAAACCCGGGCAAGCAACGGAGACCGACCTAAGAACCTGGTTTTTGCGATTGATGTTTCCAATAGTATGCGGGCTGAGGATGTTTTTCCAAGCCGGCTGCAAAAAGCTAAAAGCATAACTATGGAGATTCTGGACAAGTTTAATGGCGAGTCTGTGGGGATCGTTTTATTTGCGGGACAGGCATTCCCGTATTTGCCCTTAACAGCTGATCATCACTATGCGGTTGATGCGATCCGCGGCATCTCTATTGACCATGGGATGCGGCAGGGTACCTCATTTAAGCAGGCACTCGAATTATCCGGATTGTTGTTTGACGGAGAAAGTGCATCTTCCAAAACGATCTGCGTGATCTCTGATGGTGAAAGTCATTCGCGTGATTTTAAAAGAACGGCAGATTCCTTAAGGCGCAGTGGGGTAAAACTGCTTAGCATCGCCCTTGGGTCTGTAAAAGGGGCTCCCATTCCGGTTTCTTCTGCGGACAGATCCCTATTTAAAAAAGATAAAAAAGGGAGGGTGATTATTTCGGGCCTGAATCCGAAAAGCCTGAAACAAATAGCAGGGAATGATCCGGAACACTTTTTTGCTCCGGGAAGTAATCCTTTTAAATTGGATCAATTCCTGGATGTAGTTTACAGCGACAAAGGACGACATCACGTTATTTCTGAACAGGACAGGGATTATTATACATTCTTTTTATGGGTTGCCCTGGGTATGATGCTCCTGGAAACTTTAATTACGGCCTATAAAGGCTATGCACAGCGAACACTTAACCGGACAAGATGAGTAAGTTAAAAGCGATCTTCATGTTCAGTATATTATTTGCTTCTGTATGGGTATTCTATGTGCTTTATGCGGGAACAATAATGGCTGCGTTTTGGATGCATAAAGGTGGCCTCGCTTACGAGAAAGGTGATTATGGTGATGCTGAAATTTATTATCGTAAGGTGAACCGCAATACGGATATTTCAATTGCTGCAATCTATAATCTCGGAAATGCCCTGTATCAACAAGGAAGATACCTGGAGGCGATTAGGTTTTATAAACAGAAATTGCAGGATGGTGACGGGGGAATGGATGCTGCGTGCTGGAATAACCTGGGTACTGCGTATTTTAAGGTTGGGGACCTGGAAAAAAGTGCTGCGGCATTTAAAGGTTCCCTTTTGATCTGGCCTGATGATATTGATGTCCGTAAAAATTTTCGGTTTGTGATGATTCTGCTGCGGAAGCGTAAAAAGCCCGGGCACGACAGTAAAGATAAAAGGGCTGCAGAAAAGAAGGGAAATAAGGAACAGGAGGAGCGATCTGAAAATACGGGCAATGCGGCTGATGAAAAGATCTCCGGAAAAGACATGGAGTCTTTGCTGGATATGGTGCGGCGGAATGAGGAGATGAAAAAAGGACAGTTGAGTAAAATTAAAAAAAAGCTGAATCAACTTAATCCGGATGAGAAAGATTATTAAACGATATCTGCTTATTGCGGCTGGCATCTGCTTGTTTCTGCCTTTCGCGTCGCATGCTGAAGAGCCTGCGTTTATACGGGTAGTTCCATCAAAGCCAGGCGTATTTTTAGGGGAGGGTTTCCAGGTTTCTTACCTTTTATACTGTAGTGTAAAAGCCATGGAGCCCGACCGCTATATGGACCTGGAATTTGCCAATTGCTTTTCTAAGCCCTACCCGGCAGATCAAAACAGCTGGACGGAAACTTTAAATGGAAAACGGTACCGCGTTCTGGTATTGAAAAAGTACTTCCTCATTCCATTTAAAACAGGTCCTTTGGCATTTCCTGTATTAAGTGTAGATCTGAAGTTAACGCTGCCCCCTGCTGCGGATGATTTTTTTGAACAGGAAGTGGTGTTGAATAAAAAACTGACCTCTGGAAAAATCAGTATTGGGGTTAAGCCGCTTCCTCAGAAACAAAGTCCATTACCGTTTTCTAATGCGGTGGGTGATTTTAAAGTATCCGCAGTTTATCAGCAATCGGCAGGAATACTCAGCGTAAAATTGAAGGTAGATGGTACAGGTAATTTAAAGTCATTTAGCCTGAACTATCCGGAACTGGTGCCAGGGATGGAAAGTTTCAATGTGGAGCATTTAGAAAAAGATACGCTAATGGCTGACGGACTGCATGCGGTCTACAATTTTTCATGCCAGGTGATGACCAGCTACCAGGGACAGTATACCATTAAAGCCAGCAGCTTTCTTATTTTTAATGCCGATGAAGGAAAATACATGGAATTGACCATTCCGGGTTTTACATGGAATGTGGCTACAGGGGCAGTTAAACCAAAAGATCAGAATGGCACAAGGGCAAGCCGAATTAAGGAGGCCCTGTTCCTGAACACAACGCTGGATAACCGCTTAAGTCAGCGTCAATTTTTTAATTCAACCGCCTGCTATGTATTTATTTTTCTGATCGTAGTTCTGCTGATCTTCGGACGGGTGTTTGATCTTAAAGAAAAAGCTAAAAAAGCGAACCCTGAATTATACCGTTACCGGAAGGCGCGCGATGTAGCCATGAAGGGTATTAAAAGACTTTCTGGCACGAAGACTGTGCCTCCCGATTCTATTTTTATTAAAGGCCTGAATGATATTTTGGTTCATTATTTATGTGCCCGTTACGGGTTGGATCCTGATGGTCTTTATCCGGAAATGATGAAAGAGAAATTAAATGGGATGCCTGCAGAAATTTATGAGGAAGTCTGGAATATACTGCAGGAACAGAACAAGTTTCAGTTCTCCAATGCTGAAAATGCGGACAGAAATCAACAGCGGGATGCGCTACAGTTAATTGAGGTGATAAACAAAATAGAAATTCGATCATGATCCGGTTAATTGCAGGGTATCTTTTTGTGGCAATCCTATGTAGCTGCGGCCTATCGGCTGCTGCTGCGGAATCGCGTGACGAGCTTGAAGAAGGTAAAATATTCATTCAGAAGAAGCAGTACCAGCAAGCAGTTGTGACGCTTGAAGCCGCGTTACAACATGGACTCCACACGCCCGGACTTTATTACAATTTGGGGAATGCTTGTTTTGAAACCAGGAAAATTGGAAAGGCCATTTTATATTATGAACGGGGCTTGATCATATCGCCCTTTAATGCGATGCTGTTAAACAACAGAGATTTTGTGCTTAAGCAGGCTTCGCTAAAGACCAGATCTTCAGTTGCTATATTTGACCGGTTAGATCTCCGGAAAATGGCAGATCGGATGCTCTTTGTTTCTTTGGTCATATTACTGATTTGCAGTGGGATATACTTGCTATGGTCGATAGGGGTATTGAGGAGTTTTTCACAGCGCATCCTTAAAATTTTCAGGTATTCCTTTAGATTCAGCATCCTGATTTGTTTGGTACTCTCCATTTTTTTATGGATTGCCCAACCTGCTGATTATGCGATCCTGATGCATAGGTCTGTAATAAGGACCGGACCTGCTGCGCAGGCAAATGTTGCTTTTGAGCTAAAGGAGGGTGAGCGGGTTGAGATCCTGAAATCATACGGTAAGTGGAACAAGATTAAAAACCGGGATGGTCAAAGTGGCTGGGTGGCCAATGTTGCTGTAGAAAAGCTCTAGTTTTATATATATTTGTGCATGTCGTCACATCATATCGTAAAGGAAAAACAAGAACCCGCGCTTTATATCCATCATCTGGGTACTTTTGATGAAGAGTATCTTGGTCAGCTGCTGGAATGGAGCCCTACATTAATTGTCAGTACCTCTGAATATGAGAAAGTGCTTAGCCTGGGTCTTAAGGTAGATCTGGTGGTGAGTGCTGGTGAACCTGTTTTTTTCCAGGAAAACACGAAGGTTATTCCTACAGCGGGAGAAGCGCTGGATGCTGTTTTAGATTACCTGATTGCCGAAAAATATCCGGCAGTTAATGTGATTGATTCTGTTAGTAACCTTCGGGAGCTGGGCAATTACATTACCGATATTAATATTGTGGTATTTAAAGAAACAGAGAAGTCGTACGCCATAAAATCAGGTTTTAAGGTTTGGAAACCGAAAGACAGTGTTTTTCATATTGAGGTGATCTCTTACTTTGAAACCAGTAATTTAAAGCCTGCTGAAAATGGTGATTTCATTGTGATTGACGACGGCTTTGTTGATTTTACCTTTATTACCCCTTACCTGTTTATTAGTGAAGTGTTATGATCATTATACGGAAAGCTACAGAAAAAGATATTGAAATTATCCGCAACCTGGCAGATCGTACCTGGCATATTACGTATGCCGAATACCTCTCTGCTGAGCAAATAGCCTACATGCTGGATAAGATGTATAATGCCGGAGAGCTGCTTTCGCAATTACAGCAGGGTCATCATTTTTTAGTTGCCGGAAATGAGCAGGGAGACCTGGGCTTTGCCGGCTTTTCTTGTACGGATGCTGATCAGCAGGTTTATAAGCTCCACAAGTTATATGTATTGCCTGCTGCTCATGGTAAAGGTGTTGGCAAGCTGCTGATCAATGAAGTATTTAACCTGGTAAAAAAGCACGGGGCAAAAAGTTTACAACTGAATGTAAACCGCAATAATGCGGCGGTTGATTTTTATAAAAGGGCAGGTTTTGAAATCAAAGAAACCGTTGACCTTGAAATTGGCAACGGTTTCTATATGAATGATTATGTGATGGAGAAATCCATCTGATCGTTAATGTCCGCGGATTGGATCCTTCGGTTTGGCTACATTAGGATACGTATAGGTTTTAATCTCGTCCTGTAATAGTTTAATGGTACGGTCCAGCTGAGGATCTCTTCCTTCCAGCAGGTCTTTCGGTGTTTGCTCTACAAAAATGTCTGGTGCAACACCTTCGTTCTCAATGATCCATTTTCCATTGGTATCATAGATCCCGAAATTTGGAGAGGTGATGCTTCCGCCATCCAGCAGGGAAGGATATCCGCTGATTCCAACCAGGATACCCATCGTAGTACGTCCAACCAGTTTACCCAATCCTTTGTGCTTGAACATATATGGCATCATGTCTCCTCCTGATCCTGCATTTTCATTGATCAGCATGGCTTTTGGACCGAAAATGCCGTTACCAGGTGTGGTAAAGCTTTTTCCATCGCGGATGGCCCAATAGCTCACCAGGTCACGGCTTAGCAGATCGATTACATAATCTGCAACCCAGCCTCCGCCATTGTTACGCTCATCCATCAGCAATGCTTTCTTATCCATTTGAGAGAAGTAATACCGGTTAAAATAGGTATAACCATCAGCTCCGGTATTTGGCATGTACACATAAGCGATTTGACCATCACTCATCTTATCTACCCTTTTACGGTTGCGTTCTACCCAATCCATTTTTCTAAGTTCCATCTCTGCAGTTAAGGAGATTGGTACTACGACAACTTCCCTTGCTCCGTCCAGGCTTGGTTTACTGTTTACCTTAATGGCTACCTGTTTACCGGCTTTGAAGTCGAACAGGCTATAGATTGAAGTTTTTGAAGTCAATGGAATGCCATTTACGGCAACGATGTAATCACCTTCTTTTAAGTTTAACCCAGGTTCTGCCAGGGGTGCTTTGAAGGTAGGGTTCCAGTCCAGGCGACTAAAGATCTTACTGATCTTATAGTAACCGTTTTCGATTTCATAGTCTGCTCCAAGCATCCCTACACCAATTGCTGTTGCGGCAGGCTCATCTCCAGGATAAATATAATTGTGGCCTACTACCATTTCTCCCATCATCTCATTAAAGACATAAGCCAGGTCTGAACGGTGGTTTACATAGGGAAGGAATTTCTCATATTTCACTTTGATTGCCGGCCAGTCTGCACCGTGCATATTTTCTGCGTAGAAGTATTCTTTTTCCATTTGCCATACTTCATTGAACATTTGTTTCCATTCTGCAGTAGGGTCAACCAATACTTTAATGCCATCAAGCTTCAATTTTCCGGCTTCAGGAGAGGCGGGTTTTTGTCCGGCAGCACCAATAAAGTAGGATCCTCTTGAAGCATACATCATTGATTTTCCGTCACCACTAACGGCGATTCCGTAAACTCCGGGGATCAATGTGGTACTTTCCATCTTTTTAAGGTCCAGTGAAGCAAGTTCACCGTTACGGATGTATAATAACTGGCCTTCTACAGAACCTTCAATGCCTGATAGTCCGCTTGCGGGAACAGGTAATGAAATGATGCGGTTGCTTAGCTCATCCAGGTCAATTTCTATTGGTTTTTTAACTGGTTCAGCTGGTGCTGCAGGCGCTTTGTCTGTTGCTTTTGCATCTTTTTTAGGATCTGCTTTCTTAGGCTCTTCCTTTTTCGGTGCCGGCTCATCTGGTTTTACCGTTTCTTCATCACTTTCTGTTTTAAACAACGACGGTGTTTTTTTAGAAAGGATCAATGCGTACACGTTGTAATTAACCGAACGCTGATAGGCTGACATGTGGAGTCCGCTATTGGTTAATCCTACATCGGTACTGGCCATAAAGAACAGGTATTTACCATCTCTGCTAAACGTTGGTGAAGCGGCACTACTCATTCCATCTGTTACCTGGGTATGTGTTGCTTTTTCAATATTGAATAAATATACTGCACTTACCGTATTTGGTAAAGTAGCTACGTAGGAGATCCATTTCGAATCCGGCGACCATGCCGGTTGTAGTTGGTTGTAGGTTCTGCTGGTATGTGAACCTAATTTATCAGATTTAACCAGGACTGGTTTACGGGTGGTGATGTCTATGTAATATAAGTTCAGGTGGCTGTCGCTATAGAATAATTTCTTACTGTCTGGCGACCAGGTAGGCTGAAAATAGAAATGGGTGTCTCCAAGGTCTATATATTCCGGGCCTGCCTTTGTAACCTGGTTTTGCAATACCAGTTGATATTTGCCATTCTTGTCTGACAGGTAGGAGATGTACTTTCCATCTGGTGACCATGCCGGATACTTTTCATAGCTGCCTGGTTCATTGGAGATGTTCCTCGCATCGCCTTTTTCTTTAGGAACCGAGAAGATCTCACCGCGGCTTTCAAACAATCCGCGTACACCTTTTGGAGAGATCTCGAAGTTACGGACGTCGGCCATCAAGTCAATATAATGCTGACGTTTGTATGGTGCATCTGCTTGTATGGTTATCGCAACCGGGGTTATTTTATTGGTAGCGGCATCTAACAGATGGATCTTACCAGCCTGTTCGAATACAACGGAGCCGGCAGCAGCATTTAAAGATTTGATGTCGTAATCTTTAAAGTCGGTCAGCTTATCTGTTTTCTTGCTTTTTACATCGTAGCTAAACAGGTTGAGGGTTAGGTCGCGGTCTGACAGGAAATATACTTTATTTCCCAGCCATTGTGGTTTCACGTTATTGGATCCGGGTCCTGGAATGATCTCTATATTTTTTGTTTGGGTATCAAAGATCCAGATCTGCGGCATACCGCCTCCGCGGTATCTTTTAAAGGCCACGTTTGAACGGTCTGTAGGATCACCATTCTTGATGTATGCCCAATAGCGCTTGTCGGCAGATGGGGAACCTTGTACGGCTTCTGGCATTGGTAATGCTTTTTCATTGGTTCCGTCTAAGTTGATGCTGTGCATTCTCGGACTTAGCGCATAGTTATAATCGCGTGTAGCTGTAAAGTACAGTTCATCATTTCCCAGCCATCCCTTTACGAGGTCTGCACTTGGGTGATAGGTTACTCTTTTTGGGGCACCGCCTTCTACAGGGATGACATAGATATCCGTATTTCCATCATAATTTCCGGTAAATGCGATCTGTTTTCCATCCGGAGAAAATACCGGGCTTTGCTCAACTGCGGGATTTACGGTTAACCGTCTGGGGTTACTTCCGTCCCTGTTGGCGATCCAGATATCTCCGCCATAGACGAATGCCAGGTTGCTGGCACTTACAGCGGGACTTCTTAATAAAAGGGTTTCGGTGGTTTGGGCCGAAGCGGGCTGCGCTGCAAAGATGCTGAGCGCTGTGGTGGTTAGCAATGAGCAGCTAATTAACTTTAATACGTTCATGGAGCTAATTTTAGTTGTTTAGTTTAGGGATTCTTACTGGGGTATCGGTGCCTTTTATGATGCTGATGGCACTTTTGGCAATGGCTTTTATGGTAGACAATATGTTCTCTGTGTCCAGGGAACTGTATTCATCTTTTACGGTATGGTAAAGTTTGTCGGTATCGATCTGGTCGGTGCTGATGGTATGTGCAGGTACACCTAATGCGGCAAGGGTTGCATTGTCGCTTCTATAAAACAGGTTTTGCTTTGGATAGGGATCTGGATGAAAGGTAAATTCTGTTCCTGTAAGGTTCTTCTGCAGGATCTTTCCGAAGTCTGACTTATCATATCCGGTAATAAATGCAGCATTCTTTCCAAATTTACTTTCTTTACCGATCATCTCGATGTTGAACATCGCAACGACGTGATCCGGATTTAGCTTCGACGAGAAGTATTGTGCTCCAAAGCCCCCGATCTCTTCTGCGGTAAAGGCGACAAAGATGAGGGTACGTTCGTTGTTCTTTAGTTTTTTATAGTATTTAGCCAAAGCGATCATGGCGGTTACACCAGAGGCATCATCATCTGCCCCGTTGGCAATGCTGTCCTGTCCATCGGCTTTCATAATTCCAAGGTGGTCGTAATGGCCGGAAAATACAACCACTTCTGCTGTTTTTGATTTACCAGGGATCATGCCGGCTACATTAAACAGGGGCATTTTGGTTAGTTTATTTTTGATGTCTACTTTAAAATCTTTGGCGGTGGTGCCCGGATCGAGTACAAAAACGATTCCGGCTGTTTTTCCATTGACCTCTTTTTCATCCAGAACAGAACCCTGGGATAAGTAAGCTTTTATGCGGTTAAAGTCGGCAGCAAACTTAGGGTCTACCAGGATCAATTGCTTTTTACCGCTTCTGCTCAGCGGTCTGAATTGTTCCATGAATGGTTTGGTATCGTCCAGTTTGATCCATCCATCGCTGTTGCTGTTGTCAAAGCTGAGGCTTTCTGATGCATTTCCGTATACCATAACATTGCTGGCATCTATGGCCTTGCCGTTAAGCGTAACGGTTATAGATTCCGGACTGATCTTATACTTGAAAAATGTTTGTCTGAACCCGGTTTCTCCTGTCAGTGGTTTTAAACCAATGCGTTTAAACTTAGCGGATATATAATCAGCGGCTTTATCAATTCCAGGCGTAAAGGTAGCCCTGCCCTGCATTTTATCACTGCTTAAGGTTTTAATGATCCGGTCTACGTAGTTCTTTTTAATGATTTTATTAATATCCTGTGCATTGGTTTGCTGCACAACAAGCAGCAGGAATAAAAAGTAGCCTATTTTTTTCATCAAAAAGTATTTAGTTAATGGTGTTTAGTTCATTTTTTCTTCGGCGGACCTCAGTTTGCACACGGGTGTCGTGCACGTCATCGATTACGGTTATTTCATAATCCCGGTCTTTATCGGATTCATGGTTCTGTGCCGTTTCTATATTTTCTACGGTGCGGTCATAAGGTCCTTTTCCGCTCATCAATTTAACAAATACCGGTAAACATTCAAAGAAAATAAACAGGAGGCCGATAAAGGTTACTGCCAATGCGGTATTTGTATCTGTTGTTCCGTTTGGGTTATAGCTCAGCTGACCCAGTGCCCAGTTTCTGTCGGCAAAACCAGCTACGCCGGCTAAGCTGTCCAGTTGTTTTCCGGTATATAGTTTTTCACTCAACAAGCCATCAAATTGCTTTCTGCCGGAGATAAAGCCTTCCTGTTTTCTCAACTCGGAAGAGAGGGTGTCCAGATCTTTTTGACGCTGCTGCAGTTCTGCTTCTTTTCTTTTGGCGTAAGGACCATATCCCATCACGCCTGATGTTTCTGTGGTTTTATTTCCAAAGATCTCAAAGTTCAGTTTCTGACGGTCTGTTTTTATGGCTGCCTCCATGGAATCGCGCTGCGCTTTAACATCACCGAGCTTTCCCATTTCGATTTTATATTTATTGTCGAACGCGGCATTGAGCGTGTCAATTTTTGACCGCTGGTTGTTGAGGTAGCTGACTTTTAGGCGTTCTTTAATTTCTTTGTCGAAGATCTTTAATTCCAGGGGGCGTGAGATGACCATTCCAATCATGATGGCCAGCAGGATCCTTGGTGTTGCCTGCAGGATCTGTTTATTGGTTGATGCACTTTTGTTGATGCTGGAAACGATATACCGGTCCATGTTGAATATGGCCAGTCCCCAGATCAGTCCGAAGAACAGGGCAAACCATACAGCTCCGGCATCTCCTTTAAAAACGAAGTACATGGCATAGCCACCAGATAAGGCTGCAAAGAATCCGGTAAAGAATATTGTGGCGCCGATGCCTATATATTTATTGTGTTCTGTGGTGTGCTTTTCCAGGATAGAAAGCTGCGCACCAGAGCAAAACCAAAAGAATTTTGATATAGAATTCATGATTATAAAACCCAAAGTTAATAAAGAGTATCTATTAAACGCCTGACCTCCCGAGTTGTTACAGTAAAAAGGTTGTTGAAATTGATTTAAAGCACTCAAATTGCTTTTATATGCAATTTTATCTAAGTTTGAAAAAAAGTAATTGATATGATTAAGGAAATAACTGTTCAGGAGCTCAAAGAAAAGATTGATAACAACGAAGATTTTCAATTGATCGATGTTAGGGAAACGTTTGAGTATGAGACTTCAAACCTTAATGGGGTAAATATTCCATTGGGAGGGATCTTAATTGAGTCGGACAAAATTGCAACGGATAAGCCTGTAATTATGCAATGCAGAAGTGGTAAACGAAGTGCTGCCGCTGTGATGCAATTGGAGCATCAATTTGGATTAACAAACCTATACAATCTTAAAGGTGGTATTTTGGCATGGCAGGAAGCTTTTGATCCGAATATGCCTGTTTATTAGCATGAAGAAAAAGATCGCTTTAAACGTCTTTTATAACCTGGGGATCATTGTGTCCATTTGCGGGATCTTTTGGGCTTTTAGAAACGGAAAATATCCGCCTGCAGCATTATTTGTGGCTACCGGCGGATATTTTGTTTATCTGAAGATCCAATTGGTTAAGGAAATGCGGAACCTGCTTAAGAAATAAACAGGTCTGCAGGAATACCTTCTAATCCCAATCCGGGCAAGTCTTTTAAAATATATTTTCCTGATTTCATTTCGGGCGATTTGAAGGGGTTATTTTTTGTTAACCAGGGTCCATCCAGATCTGCCCAGTCACATAATGGTGCCAATGCGATACCCGCCTGGGTTGCGCAGGAGGTTTCGCTCATACATCCGATTAAAATTTTCATTCCAAAGGAACGGGCCTTCAGAATCATTTGATGGGCTTCATACATTCCTGTGCTTTTCATCAATTTGATATTGATGCCGTGATAAGCTCCCTTAATGGAGTCCAGATCTGCCAGGCGCTGCACGGCCTCATCGGCCAGTATTGGAATTGGACTTCTTGCGGTTAACCATGCATTGCCTTCCAGGTCATTTTTATCCATGGGTTGTTCTATCAGTAAAACGCCCTGATCGTGCAGCCAGTAGATCAGATCTATCGCTTTTGCCTTGTCTGTCCAGCCCTGGTTGGCATCGATGTACAGCGGAAGATCGCTTATGCTCCGGATGGTATTGATCAGTTCTTTGTCGTTATCCCTGCCGAGTTTTATTTTTAGGACCTTGAAATCTTTTGCATCTGCCACTTTTTCGCGGATCACTTCGGGGGTGTCAATGCCTATGGTGTAGGAGGTGACCGGCATCTTTAACGGATCGGCACTAAAAAGCACATAGGATGGTTTATTTAAGATTTTGCCATTCAGGTCATTTAATGCAATGTCAATGGCAGCCTTTATTGCGGGTTGTCCGGGTTCGATGCTGTCGAGATATGCGATGATCTCTTCAAAGTTAAATGGAAATGTGAACCTGTTCCAGTCTACTTTATTTAAAAATGCGGCGGCACTTTCTATACTTTCACCCATATAAGGCACCATGGAAGCTTCGCCATATCCTTCTTTATTTTCATAGCTGAGTTTAAGCAATACGATTGGGGTGCTGGTCCTTGTGAATTTTGCAATGGCAAAGGGGTGTTTTAATTCCAGGTTATAGGGTGTGTAGATGGCCTGCATAGTTGTTGCTGCTTTGGTAATATGAACGTTAAAAAACAAGTGTGGGAGCGAATGTAAAAATAATATACCTAATATTGTGCCTAGTCATGAACAGCACCGTATACCAGCCCTTTAAAAACTTTGATTTTAAGTATAAGAATTGCTTTTTAAGCGGAGATACTTTTAGTACCCCAATTGTAGAAACGACAATATTGCCGGCATGGCTTTTACAGGTTGCAAACTTTAGCGGTGAGGAGCAGATTAAACTGCTGGATGAAAGTGTACGTGCCTACAATTCATTAAAGGTTCCCTGTAATACGGAAGTGCTTACCCATTTCATACAGCCATTGGAAGATAAGATCTCCAATGCATTTTTAAATGGTTATGCCGGGGTTTCTGCACTTAACGAGGTGGATCTGTTTAACTGGATCGGCAAGTTCATGTATGGACTTCTTTATATTGAGATGAATGCAGCTGTACGTTTACAGCAGATCAGTGAAGACGGCATCAACATGTCTCAGGGACTGATGCACAAGTTTGGTAACCTGCATACCATGATCCAGGGAATCTATCTGAATGTAGAATTTGAGGATTTTAACCCCTGGTCTATTGTGGTGGTCCCACTGGAAGAACAGGATACTGCATTTAGCTTTCGGGATGAGATCAATACGCTGACTTTCTCTCTAAAACTAAAAGATTTCGGGATCATTGCATGTTTACAGGACAATGGGGCGAATAAGAAATACCACCAGGAGCTGCTTGACCAAATTGGCGGTAAGCCGGTTTCTGCCCAACAGTTTGAGGAGCTTTGTGCCCGTTTTTATTATTCTGCATACCTGTTTAGCCGCTTACCTGAATATGCCATTTTGCCTGTTGAGGGATCTATTTATGTTGATGCGATGCCATTGAGGGGAACATCCAATAAGCCGCTCTTTGACCACTGGCAGCATAAAACCTATGCCCAGGTATTACAGGACTTTTGGAAGCCCTGGGGACATACCTTGTTTGAGATCATTAAAGATCCAACAAATCCGATCAGCTATTTTAATCCTTCTGCGTTACCTGTTACCGGTTAATGCTGTTATAAAGTGGGGAATGATCCCTGGAACAACTAAAACGGTGATGATCAATCCGGTCAATGCCCCGAAAAAGTGTGCGTCATGGTTGATGTTATCTCTGCCTTGTTTAGACGCATAAACACAATATACCAGGTATAACGGACCAAATATGATCGCCCAAATGGGGAATGGCAGCGGAAAAATGTACATGGATGATAGCGGCTGAAATAAAATGAAGCTGAACAATACGGCACTTATGGCACCCGAAGCACCGAGGCTATTGTACCAAACGTCATTTTTATGCCTGATCACTGTAGGAATATCACTTAAGATCAAACTCACAAAATAGAGTAAGCCAAACTGCCAGGAGCCCATCATGGCTTCCAGGCGGAATGCGAAAAAGTAAAAGCTCATCATATTAAAGATGAGGTGCATCCAGTCTGCATGGATGAGTCCGCTTGTGATGAATGTATAGATTCTTTGTTTTCTGGATACGGTATATGGATTTAGCATAAACCTGATCATCAGCTCTTTGTCGTTAAATGCGTAAATGCTGGTGATGATCGTGAAAATAAAGATTAGGGAGGCTACCGGGGTATTGGTTATATAGTCCATTTTATTTTAGCATGAGTTGGGTGTCATTGATTAACCGGGCAACGGGATACCTGGAATATGTTTTTTCGTAGTAGTCTGAATTTTTATAAATAAAATCCAGCTGGGCCGCTGCACTTTTGGCCAGTTCCGGTTTGCTGATCTTTTCTTTTTCCAGTTTTTCTTTGAGTTCAGGATTGCGTTTTAACAGCTCTGCGGCGGTGTCTTCAAATACATAGGCAGAGAAGTGTTCTTTCATTCCCAGGATTGAATCAAAAAAGTTCCAGTTAAAAAAGGAGTCCATTGCCTGTGGCTCCAGGGTTTCGACCAGGTACCGGTTTACGGGCTGATTGGCATAAACTACATAGTCTCCTTCATAAAATTTTATCTTTTGATTTACCGGGTTCAGTTTTACTGCGGAATGAATGTAGTGCCCTTCATACGGTTTTGCTGCAGTTTTATAATCGGCAATATAATAGGTTTCTACTTCGATTTCCGTATCCTTTTGCAGCCTTTGTACCGTTACCCGGTTCAGCTTTAAAAGCTCGACTACCTTTTCCCAGGCTTGTGGTATGATATAGGCTATAGGCTTGCTTATAGTTACTGCTGGCTCAAACGTGTTCCAGTATTTTATGGTTTTTGTATAGGGTTCGTTCCGATCGTAATAGAGCCTGTTGATGCCGCTAACTTCACTGGGTTTCTGTTTAGCTGCATAGCCTTTAAATTCTATATTGTCGTAAAGGGTTGAATTTAACTTCCAGTCTACAGCAAACTCTTTTTGTGCTGCGGTTGCCAGGTCTGCCTTGCGTTTATTTTCGCCAATGACCTCCGCATCACGTGATACGACCTGAATATAGGTTTGCAATAGTTTATAGGTTGCATCCACTCTTTTGTCGAATGCTTTTAGCATGTGGGTTTCGGGCATAAAGCCGATGGTATTGTGCAGGGTGGTATAGCCGGTTGAGTAGCGTGCAGATTCCAGGAACCCGGTAATTCCGGCATCGGGGGTTTCTTCAACCGAATTTACATAGGGGATCATCTCATAGCCTAACTTCTTCATGCCGGCATATAGCGAAGGCAGCATGCTTCCTGTCAGGTAGCTTGAAAGTATGGGATTTAGTTTATCCTTATGTGTTGGAATGAGTGTCATGGTGTATTGGTAGTCTGCACCGTTGCTGGTGTGTGTATCTACAAAAATTTCAGGCTGCCAGGTATTGAAGATCTGCTGGAAAGCCTGTGAATTTTCCGAGTCGGTTTTGATGAAGTCCCTGTTCAGGTCGTAGTTTTTGCTGTTTCCCCGGAATCCATAGGCTAATGGGCCATTTTGGTTGGCCCTTGAAGTGCTGCTCCGGTTAAAGCTGCCATCTATGTTGTAAACGGGAATGATGCAGATCACTACATTTTTGGGCAATGCTTTTTGCGTGAGGAGATCCCGTGCCAGCATCATACTGGCATCAATACCTTCTGGTTCTCCGGGATGGATGCCATTGTTGATCAGCAAGATGCGTTTGTTGTCTTTACGAATCTTAACAGGATCAAAGTTTTTGTCTGCAGAGAGGACCAGCAGGTGAAGCGGCTTGCCAAAGTCGGTACTGCCATAGCTGAGCAGCCTGGCTTCCGGGAAGTTTTTAATAAGGTCGGTATAGTACTGAATGGCCTGGTTATACGTTGTGGTTTCTTTTTTACCGCTTAACTCGTATGGTGTTAATTGGGCAGAAGTGTCCATTGCTGCTAAAATTAATAAGGTGATAAAGAGATGCTTCATGGATGAGCGATATTTAAAATGATTTTCTGGAAAGGCCGAGTGTGCCGAAGTGGTATTTGATGCCGAGGGTGAGAAAGGTATATACATCGGGTCTTCCGCTTTTGAAGTTGACTGCGGAATAATCATACCCATCCAGACCTTCGCCGATCGTAATATTGGCTTGATAATTTAGATTGATGGCGAACTTTGGCCTTCCGGCATAGTCTGAAAAATAATAGCTGTATCCGATATTTAGCGGAACGAGCAAATCTCTGGAATGTGTTTTCCCGGGAATCATGTCACCGTTACTTTGATACCTGATGATGCCGATCAGTTTATTCTGGACCAGTCCTGCGCCCCCGCCAACGTACAGCCATTTCATGGCATTCGCGAAATTACTGCTGCGGTTATCATTAAACAAGGCACCCATGTAGATCTTTAGATTTAGAGAGCCTGCGCGGAACGAATTTATAAACTGGCGTCCGTAAGGATCGGTATCAGTATCGCCCCCATTGATTTGCCCGGCTTGTAATTCGCCTCCCAAGCTAATAAAAGGAGTAAGGTAATAATCGAGGTTACCATGGCCAGCTATTCCGTAGTCGCTTTTCTCTACATCGGTATAAGAGCGGGTAGCTCCAAATCCACCACCAATACTAAACTTATAAAAATTAGATTGCGCGGATACATTAAAACAAAGTAGAATGGCTAAAAGTGAAATATAGGTAGTTTTCAAAGTATCTTCTTTAAGTTTGGGATCGAAATTATATTCTTATCTATAACTTTGTTTTTTTACGATTATGCTAAATTATCAAAATAAAACCAATTCACTCGAAAACAGGTTCACAAAGTATGTGCAGATTGATACACAATCTGATCCTTTGTCGGAAACAGTGCCTTCAACTGCGAAGCAAAAAGACCTTGGCCGTGTGCTTGTGGATGAACTTTTAGAAATGGGTATTGCTGATGCACACCTGGATGACTTTGGTTATGTGTATGCAACAATACCTTCAAATTCAGAGAAGACGGTTCCTGTGATCTGTTTCTGCTCGCACATGGACACTTCGCCTGATTGCAGCGGCAAAAATGTGAAACCCATTATCCATGTGAATTACCAGGGACAAGACCTTGTTCTTCCTGACGATGAGACCATTATTTTGAAGATGGAAGAGCATCCTGACCTGAAAGACCAGATTGGAAATGACATCATTACTGCAAGCGGTACGACCTTACTGGGGGCAGACAATAAAGCCGGACTTACAGAAATCATGGAAGCTGCGGCTTTCCTGGTCCAGCATCCGGAGATTAAGCATGGAACGATCAAAATCTTATTTACTCCGGATGAAGAGATTGGGCGCGGTGTTGACAAGGCAGACCTGAAAAAGCTGGGCGCTGACTTTGGTTATACGATTGACGGTGAGACGCTGGGTTCTATTGAAGATGAAACATTTTCTGCTGATGGTGCCGTGCTGACCGTTAACGGGGTAAGTACCCACCCGGGCTTTGCTAAAGGGAAAATGGAGAGTGCGATTAAGATTGTGGCTGATGTGGTAAGTTCTTTACCGGCCGACTGCCTGTCTCCGGAATCTACTGAGTTGAAAGAGGGTTTTATACATCCGGTTAACTTGTCCGGAAGTGTTGAACAGGCTGAAGCACGTTTTATTATCCGGGCTTTTGATGACGAGCAGCTGCAAGCTTATGGCGAACTATTGGATGCTACCGTTCAGAACATCATTGAGGATTATCCCAACTCTACTTATGAGTTGAAGATTACCGAGCAGTACCGGAATATGAAAAAGGTACTTGATCAGTATCCGCAGGTAATTGAGTATGGTGTTGAGGCGATTAAGAGAGCGGGTATTGTTCCTAAGCAGCAAAGTATAAGAGGTGGTACCGATGGTTCCCGGTTATCTTTTATGGGTTTACCTTGTCCAAATATTTTTGCCGGTGAGCATGCGTTTCATGGTAAGCAGGAATGGGCTTCGGTTCAGGATATGGAGAAAGCCGTTCAGACGATTATCAATATTGCGGTGGTTTGGGAGGAGAAGGCTGAATAAATAAATAATCTTAATTTAATGTTTACTCTTTATACGATTAGGACCATTCCATTTCAACCGGTAGTTGTTAGCAATACGACTCTTGGTTATGACTTTAAAATTACGGATGAGAGCGGTATGAAATATTATTTGGGTGGTGCTGTTGACTTTTTAGAGCGTGACAATTTATATCAGAAGTCGGGTTATTGTTTGCGGAAACACTTCAGCAATAGTCTTAGTGAATGAAACTGATCAGTTATCTGTACTGGCAATCAGGATGTCGTTTATTAACGCACTTACAAATATATTTCCCTATTTATGACCTCATCTTCAATCTCATCGACTTTTTTGAAGATTCCTATAAGAATTCCTAAAACTGTTCTTTGGACTTAAACTGCTTGAGAAATTCATTTGGTAAAATTTAACTTCTTCTATTTCATAGAATTGTATTTAAATATTTGAATCTCAATTCTTAAATACGATACGTTTCTCCGAACCTATCTATCGCTTATACAAAATTCAAGACACTATCTATTTTAAAAAATAAACTTTCCCAGATTCCTCGAGTTCTTTATCTACCTGATCGTCAAATTTAAACTTATATATCTCCCACTTATCTTTTGGTTTATAGAACATGAAATTAAATCTAATCGGCTGAATATCGTGTTTTACTAAAAAACTATAATATATTAAACTTGGCGATGCTTTTTGTGTTGTAATTTGTTCATAGCCATTGAACTTACCAGCAAGGAGTCCTGCTGATGAAAGTTTATCCTTTAGATTTTGAATTTGGGATTTATTGATATTGCTATTACTATCGAATAGAAAGTCAATAGCTTCAGAAGTATTATTGGCTTTATACTTCTCAAAAAATATTGCGATTATTTTTTGTATCTCTAAATCTTCATTGGCTGATTGTGTAGATTTAATTTTACAACTAGATAAAAAAAAGATTAGAATTATAAAATAATATTTAATCATTCTGTTCATGTTATTTAGATTATAAGTAAGGTATTAATTAATTATTATTTAAGTAATCTCCTTCTATATACTTCAAATATAAAAAAAATTACACAGAGAAAGATAAATAATGAAGACGATATAAAGATATTATTATTGATTAATGGCAACTACTCTATTGGAAATGTATTTGAGGGTAGGAAATCAACGAATACCAGGTTTAATACACTTTAATTGTTACTCTAACTACTTAAGAAGCCGATTATTTTAATAGTTCAATTGATTATTGTAAGCTGAGTTTGGAAAGACCAACTTTGCTAAATATTGATCATGGCCATCCTCAAACACAATCTCGGCATCCCAGCCTGCTTCTGCTGCGATTTTTAGGAGTGTTCGCTGATCTACATAAATCCATTTAAACCAATTGCCTTTAACACTTTTGTATTCATACCTAAAGCTGACTTCGCCAAAGTAGCCTTTGGCTGGTAGCGCGATTTCCTCGTATAAATAAGAAAGATCAGAGCTGTCGAATATCAATTGGCCACCAGGATTTATCAGCTTTTTAACATGCTTTAAAAAAGATTTTAAGCCCGCTATGGTTCCGGTTAACCCGATCCCGTTCATCATAAAAAGTAAGGTGTCATAAGTCTGGCCTTTGTAGGTTAGGATATCGCCTTCAACGGCTTGTTTTAGACCGCGTTGTTTCATGATGTTTACTGCGGAGGCAGAAATGTCCATGCCTGTTATGTCAAAGCCACGGCCCTGCAATACCAAAGCATGGCTTCCAACACCTGCGCCTACATCAAGCACCCGGCCTTTGCAAAGCTCCATCGCTTTCAGTTCTAGTTCTGGCATTTCATCCTCGTCCCTGAAGTAGATATCAACCGGCATTTCTTCCGGGTCGTCATAAGAATTATGCACCCATAAGGTTTCTGCCGGTGGTTTTGTAAACTGATCTTTTAAAGCTTCGCCGAAAACATCCATGGCGCAAAGATAAAACCTTAGTTTTTATATTTCGTATTCCTGGTGATATTCGGGAATGGCAATATGTTTAAAGCCTTTCTCTTTTAACCTTAATGCGAATTGCTGCTGAACTTCGTATTCTCCGTGTACCAGAAATAACTGCTGTACTTTTTCAGGATCCTGACCGGAGAGGAAATGGATCAGATCTTCATAGTCACCGTGAGCACTCATGGATTGAATGGAGCGTACGTCTGCTATGACATCATATTCCTGTCTGAACATCCAAACTCTTTTCTGACCTGCAATCAGTTTTCCCGCCAGGGAATCCGGGCTGGCATAGCCTACCATCAGGATGGTGTTTTTTTGATTGCTGATGTTATTCCTAATGTGATGTCTTACTCTTCCGCCTTCGGCCATTCCGGATGATGAGATGATTACGCAAGGCTGGGAGTTGTCATTTAAAGACTTGGATTCAACAACACTTTCAATAAACTTTAGCCCTTTAAACTGAAAGATATCATCGTCTACCTTGAGCACTTGCTTTACGCCATTGTTGTATACTTCAGGGTGATTCTTTAGGACCTGCGTTGCTTCAAGTGAAAGCGGGCTATCTACATAATACGGAACATCTGGCAGCTTGTTTTTTAGTTCGAGGCCGTTTAATGCATACAGAAGTTCTTGTGTTCGCCCTACACTAAAAGCAGGAATAATTACTTTTCCTTTTTTAACGAGGCAAGTGTGGTTGATGATCTCCATCAGCATTTCTTCAATGGGCTGGAGGTCTTTATGCAGGGAATTGCCGTAGGTAGATTCCATAATGATGTAATCAGCCTGCGGGAAATTCTGGGGATCTTTTAAGAGCAGGTCGCCATAGCGGCCTACATCTCCGCTAAAAGTTACTTTCGTTTCTTTGCCTTCTTCTGTAATGGTTAAATGTACTGCTGCACTGCCAATAATGTGACCTGCATCCGTAAACCGTAATGAGACATGTGGATCAATCTCAAAGTCTTCGTTGTATTCAATGATCTTGAATTGGCTGAGGGTTTTAACCACATCGTCTTCTGTGTATAATGGCTCTTCTACCTCTTCCCCTTTTTCATTATTCCGGTTTGCATATTCTGCATCCTGAGTTTGGATCTTTGCAGAATCCATGAGCAGGATCCGGCATAGGTCCATGGTTGGAGGGGTACAATAGATGGATCCACTGAAGCCATCAGCAACCAATTTTGGCAGTAACCCGCAGTGGTCTATATGGGCATGGGACAGTACGAGATGAGTTACTTCTGATGGCTTAAAGCCGAAGTAACCGTTAAGTTTATCTGTTACCTCTCCCATGCCCTGGAACATTCCACAGTCCAGTAAGATTTTGGTGTTATTATTTAAAGTAATGAGGTGCTTACTACCGGTTACGGCTCGTGCTGCACCATGAAAGGCAATCTTCATTAATACAGATTAGGCCCTTACTTTTGAAATGGTTTCTTTAACTTTATCTGTAACATCAGCTAATTTATCTTTTGAAGAATCTAACAGGTCGCAGAACCAGTCTGATACCCTGTCTTTCATTTCTCCATTTTTATCTGATGATAATATTAATGCTACTGCTGCGCCCAGAGCTGCTCCGGCTAAAACGCCTGCTATAATTTTCGTTTCTTTTTTCATGATCTTTGATTTTATAAAAGTTAAACAAAGAAGGTGTGGAATAGTTCTGTTGTTCACAGTTTTTTATAAAATATTATCTTTATCGGATGCTTAGACTTTATGCTATTTTAAATATTATACTGGCGATTATTTATTTCATGCTTTATCTGATGAGCAGTTATTCATATAGCATTGCAGGTATCTTGCTGGTAATAATCTGCAACGCGATTATTATTGTTAAAATAGATAAGGGTTTGAAATTTAAGTTGATCAATTATGTCTTTGCAGGCTTGTCGCTTGTATTTGCGGGTTTTTTGAGTTTATGGGTATTCAACGTGATCCGCTCTTCTATTGCCTATAATTACTTTAGCAATAGCTGGCTTTATATACTAATTACGGTATTGCTTATTGCTGGTATTACTGCCCAGTTCTTCCTGATGCTTTTTTCCAGAAGAGATTCCGGAGCTGCGATATAACTACCATTAATTCTAGATTATAGAAATATAAGTGCAGATTAATATTCTTTTTAGCTCTAAAAATTTAGAAGATATTAATATATTGGCTTCTTATAAAGGATCCAATTCCTTGTCTAATTGTTATGAGAAGTCTGTTATTCATTATTTGTTTCGTTTGTGCTTTCGGGGTATCGCAGGCTCAAAAACGACAGAATGTATATTTTTTAAAGAACAGTGGTAAAATCGTTGAAGTTAAAGACAGCGCTGATTTTATCCGGATCGTTCAAGAGCCCGATTCCGGAGCTATTCATTTCAATTTAAAGGAATATTATATCAACGATAAGGTTAAGACAATTGGAACGGTTTCTAAATTTGAACCGGCCCTGGTTTATGAGGGTACTTTGGTGTGCTATAACGAGCAGGGTAAGAAGGAGGCAACGGTAAACTATAGAGCGGGAAAACTGGTTGGTTTGGGGTATCTTTTTTACCCAACGGGTGCTTTAAAAAGGGTTGTTGACTACGATGTGAATAAGCTGAATGATAAGCCAGGGGTTTCTGGAACTGGAACGCCAATGGAGTTTAGGCTGGATTATTTTGCCGATTCTTTAGGCAACGTCATTGTAAAAGACGGTAACGGGCACTTCACTGAAAAGACGACCAGCAAGTCTGGAGATCGATTTGTAGAGGAAGGGGACTATCTTAACGGGCTAAAGAATGGGCAGTGGACCATGAAGAACGCGACGGGTACCTACTGGTACACGGAAAAGTTTGACAACGGCAAGTTTATTTCCGGTGAAAGCTTTAAAGACGGGCAGACTTACAGTTATCGTACCATGGAATCATTTCCGATGTTTAAAGGCGGTGCAGAAGCGTTCTATAAATTCCTTGGACGAACAATCAAGTATCCCCGTGAGGCAGAGAAACAACGGATTGGGGGCAAGGTTGTTTTAAGTTTCGTTGTTGAAAAAGATGGCGCTCTCTCTGATATCCAAATCTTGCAGGGTGTTTACCCTTCTATAGATGAAGAGGCGCTGCGGGTGGTGCGGCTATCTCCCAAATGGAACCCTGGAACACAGCATGGGGTTCCGATCCGGGTAAAGTATAATATTCCAATCACCTTTTCGCTGCATTAATGACCTGCGGAAGGTGTCTGGTGGTCTTTTGACCATTTCAATAAATCTGTTATTTCTTTATTATTTTCCTTCAACTGTTTGATGATTAAATAATTTACACTATCTTTGCCGTCCCTAAAGTTTAGGGTGAATAAATAATTGTTTAACAAATTAAATACAAGCAAGTGAATACGTTAAGTTACAAAACTGTCTCTGCCAATGCAAAAACTGTTAACAAACAGTGGGTTGTTGTTGATGCACAAGGCGAGATTTTGGGGCGCTTGTCATCGAAGATCGCAATGATCATCCGTGGTAAAAACAAGCCTGAGTACACCCCACACGTAGACTGCGGTGATAACGTTATCGTTATTAATGCAGACAAGATTAAGTTGACCGGAAACAAATTCAGTGAGAAGATCTATACTTCTTACACTGGGTATCCAGGTGGTCAGCGTTTCATTTCTCCTAAAGAGTTAATGGCGAAACATCCTAAGCGTGTTATCGAGAAAGCGGTACGTGGTATGTTACCTAAAACTAAACTTGGTGCTAAATTATACACCAACCTTTATGTTTATGCAGGTACAGAACATCCTCATGCAGCACAATCACCAAAAACCATTACACTTTAATTAAAGAAGAAATGTCAGTTACAAATACTTCAGGAAGAAGAAAGACTGCTGTTGCTCGTATCTATTTAAAAGAAGGCAGCGGCATCATTACCGTAAACGGTAAAGACCATAAAGAATATTTTCCAACGTTACCTTTACAATACATCGTTAACCAGTCGTTCGAAGTTTCAGAACTTACCGGTCAGTATGATGTTAAAGTAAATGTTGCTGGTGGTGGTGTTAAAGGTCAGGCAGAAGCAGTTCGTTTAGCTATTGCTAAAGCTATTGTTGAATTAGATGCTGAGAAAAAACCAGCATTACGCGCTAAAGGGTTAATGACCCGTGATATGCGTATGGTTGAGCGTAAGAAACCAGGACGCAAGAAAGCACGTAAGAAATTCCAATTCAGTAAACGTTAATCTTAAGGAGACAAAACAATGGCAAGAACTACATATCAAGACTTATTGGATGCAGGTGTACACTTTGGTCACCTTACCCGTAAATGGAACCCAAAAATGGCGCCTTACATTTTCATGGAGCGCAATGGTATCCACATTATAGATTTAAATAAAACTTTAACTAAAACTGAAGAAGCTGCTTCAGCGATCAAACAGATCGTTAAATCGGGTCGTAAGATCCTTTTCGTAGCAACTAAGAAACAAGCTAAAGAAATCGTTGCTGAGCAAGCTAAAAAAGTAAACATGCCTTTCGTAACTGAACGTTGGTTAGGTGGTATGTTAACTAACTTTGCTACTGTACGTAAGTCAATCAAAAAGATGGTTACCATCGATAAGATGACTAAAGACGGAACTTATTCGATCCTTTCTAAAAAGGAGCGTTTAATGATCCAGCGTGAGCGTATCAAATTAGAAAGCTTATTGGGCGGTATTGCGGACTTAAACCGTTTACCTGCTGCGATCTTTTTAATTGACGTTAAAAAAGAACACATCGCTGTTAGCGAAGCGTTGAAATTAAACATTCCAACTTTCGCAATGGTTGATACAAACTCTGATCCTTCTAACATCGATTTCCCAATTCCAGCGAATGATGATGCTACTAAATCGATCTCTTTAATTACTGATGTGATCATCAAAGCAATTGAAGAAGGTTTAGATGAGCGCAAACGTGAAAAAGACGAAGAAACTGAAAAAGAAGCTGTAGCTGCTAAAGCTGCTGCTGATGCTCCTGAAGCTGCGGCTCCTGGTGCAAGAAGAAAAAAAGTAAGTGCTGATGCTGAAACCGAAGAAGGTACAAGCGAAGAAGCTTAAATAATATTGTATGGGTTGTGTGTTTGTGTTGAAGGGCTTTGCTGACAACTATGATATACAACCCATAATTTTTAATAAAAACTTAAAAACGAAATAAAATGTCTACAGTACAAATTTCTGCAGCAGATGTAAATAAATTACGCCAACAAACCGGTGCTGGTATGATGGACTGCAAAAAAGCGTTAATCGAAGCTAACGGTGATTTCGAAGCTGCGGTTGATTACTTACGTAAAAAAGGTGCTAAGGTAGCAGCTTCCCGTCAGGATCGCGATTCTAACGAAGGTGTTGTTATTGCTAAAGCTACAGCTGATGGCAAACGTGGTGTTGTTGTTGAATTAAACTGCGAAACTGACTTTGTTGCTAAAAATGCTGATTTCGTTGCTTTAGCTAATAAATTTACTGATTTAGCAATCGATCAAAACCCTGCTTCTTTAGAAGAGCTTTTATCTTTAGAAATTGATGGTCAGAAAGTTTCTGATCTAATCATTGAAAGCACTGGTAAAATTGGTGAAAAGATCGGTATCTCTAAATTTGAAACCGTTTCTGGTGAGAAAGTTGTTCCTTACATCCACGGTAACTACCGTTTAGGTGTATTGGTTGCTTTAAACCAGGCTGTTGCTGGTGCTGACGAAGCTGGTAAAGATGTTGCGATGCAAATTGCTGCAATGAACCCGGTTGCATTAGATAAAGAAGATGTTGACTCGACTACCATTGAGCGTGAGACTGAAATTGCTAAAGAACAAATCCGCGCGGAAGGTAAACCTGAAGCAATGATTGAAAAAATTGCTGCTGGTAAATTGAATAAATTCTACAAAGACAGTACTTTATTGAACCAGGAATTTGTTAAAGATTCATCTAAAGATGTTCGTAAATTCTTAAATGATACTGCGAGCGGTTTAACCGTTACTTCATTCAAACGCGTACAGTTAGGCGCATAATTCAGCCCAACCGATATATTAAATAGGGTGCCTTTCGGCACCCTATTTTTTTTGCTTTATATTTGGAGCATGACCGTTATTGTTAATTGTACTGTTTTTACGAAAACGGGTATCGAAACCGGCCTGTCGGTTTTAATAAAGGAGGGTAAAATCTTTAAAATTGGAACTGAGGCTTCCTTTGGAAATGCTATTCCTGCCGGTGCTTCAAGAATTGATGCCGGAGGTAGCTATCTGTCTGCAGGCCTTATTGATCTTCAAATCTATGGAAGTGGTGGTGATCTTTTTTCTGCTTACCCCAGCGCAGGAACACTACGGCAGATGGACGACGACCTTTTACGAAAAGGCACTACCGGATTTCTTGCCTGTGTTGCAACCAATGCTCCCGAAGTTGTTGAACAAGCTATAAAAGCTGCAAAAGAATATAGAAATGAGGCCAAAGGTTTTTTAGGGCTGCATCTTGAAGGCCCCTATATTAATGCGAAGCGGAAGGGAGCACACATTGAACAATACATTTATAAGCCTTCTTTGGACGACGTTAAACGATTATTCGACTTGGCTGATGGTGTGGTAAAAATGATGACCGTTGCTGCAGAACTTCAGGATGATGCCGTACTTAATTTCTTGTCTGACCAGCAAGTGGTTTTATCACTGGGACATAGCGATGCTGATTTTAAACAAGCCAATGCCGCATTTGACAAGGGTTTTAAAACCGTTACCCATTTGTTTAATGCCATGCCGTCCATTCATCACAGGGCTCCCAATTTGCCTGCTGCGGTATTAAACCACAACCGTGTGATGGCGAGCATCATTGCCGATGGCGTTCATGTGGATTTTGAAATGATCAGAATGTGTTATAAGTTAATGAAGGAGCGTTTATTCTTAATTACGGATGCAGTTACGCCCTGTAATATTGGCCCGTACCAGCACCAGTTATCGGGTGATAAATTTGTAACCCCGGACGGGATCCTTTCCGGATCTGCGATTACGATGCTGGATGCCATTCGCAATGTGGTGAAATATAGTGGTATCCCGTTAATAGAGGCATTGAAAATGGCTTCTGAATATCCTGCGCGTCTCATTGATGAACGTGCTGAAATCGGTTCTTTATTGCCTGGCAGCCGGGCAAACCTGATCCTGCTTTCTAAAGACCTTCAGCTTGAAAAAGTCTTTATAAATGGTGTTGAACATCAGCATTTAGGTTAACCATTTTTTAAAATCTCAATTAATGCTGAACTGTTAGTTGCCGAGCATTGCAAATAAAGCCAATTTTATCTAAGTTTGGGGTCATGAAGTACAAACGGATTTTACTGAAATTAAGTGGCGAATCGCTAATGGGTGATAAGCAGTATGGTATTGATAATGAGGTTGTAAAGCAATATGCTGAAGACATTAAGGCCGTACACGCTGAAGGACTTGAAATAGCAATAGTTATTGGTGGAGGTAATATTTTTAGGGGACTTAGCGCCGAAAAGTCTGGTATGGACCGTGCCCAAGCGGATTATATGGGTATGCTGGCGACTGTGATCAACAGTATGGCCTTACAGGATGCGTTAGAAAAAGTAGGATTAAAAACCAGGTTACTTACGGCAATAAAAATGGAGCAGATCTGTGAACCATTTATTCGCAGGAGAGCGGTACGGCATTTGGAAAAAGGCCGGGTTGTGATCTTTGGTGCAGGTACCGGAAATCCGTATTTTACAACCGATTCTGCTGCTGCATTGCGTGCGATCGAGATCAAAGCTGATGTTGTTCTTAAAGGTACCCGTGTTGACGGAATTTATACTGCTGATCCTGAAAAGGATAAAACGGCTACCAAGTATTCTGAGATCTCATTTAAAGAAGTTTATGCCAAAGGATTAAATGTTATGGACATGACTGCTTTTACATTGTGTGAGGAGAATGAACTTCCAATCATTGTTTTTGATATGAACAAGACTGGTAACTTCATGAAGATTGCCAATGGTGAAGAGATTGGTACATTGGTAAGATAATCCGTTTCTAATAATTTTTTATATTTTTGGTTAAATTTACACATTATGAATGACCTCATAAAGAAACAATTACAAGATGCTCAATCAACGATGGATAAGGCCATCCTGCATTGTGAATCTGAACTGACAAAGATCCGTGCTGGTAAAGCTTCCGTAGGAATGCTTGATGGGATCATGGTAGACTATTATGGAAATCCGACCCAATTGAGTCAGGTTGCTAACGTAAATACCCCTGATGCCAGAACTTTGATTGTTCAGCCCTGGGAAAAATCAATGCTGATTCCAATTGAACGTGCGATCATGGAGGCTAATATTGGTATTAATCCTCAAAATGATGGGATCATTATCCGTCTTGTTGTTCCGCCGCTTACAGAAGAGCGCAGAAGGGACCTGGTTAAAAAGGTTAAGGAAGAAGCTGAACGCGGCCGTATTACCATTCGTAATATCCGTAAGGATGCCAATGAAAAGATCAAAAAACTAAAAGGTGAGAGTGTTTCTGATGATGAGATCAAAACCGGTGAGGCTGAAGTTCAAAAGATCACCGATGCTTATATCGTTAAAGTTGATAAGCATGCAGAAGCAAAAGAGAAGGATGTTATGACTATTTAACCCGAATTTATAATCTTTAAGTAAATTAAAGGGAATGAGGTATTAAGCTCATTCCCTTTCTTTATTTTTGACCCCTCAAAACAAACTTAGATTAATGAAACTACTGCTTGAATATTTGAAAAATCACAAATGGGTGGTGGTTCTGGCCCTTTTTTTGGCCTCTATTAACATTGGCTTCTCTTTACTTGATCCGTATATAACCGGTAGGATTGTAGATCAGTTCATCGAGAAGAAAGACATTTTAAACCGGGATCAATTTGTTTGGGGTGTACTCGGACTGGTTGGTCTTGGGGTTGGTGCGGCCATGGTATCCAGAATTGCGAAGAACTTTCAGGATTATTTTACCAGCATTATTGTGCAAAAGGTTGGTGCGCAGATGTATGCTGATGGTTTAAAGCACTCCCTTGAGTTGCCGTACCAGGTTTTTGAAGACCAGCGGAGCGGTGAAACTTTAGGCATCCTTCAGAAAGTACGGACAGATTCAGAAAAGTTCATTACTTCTTTTATCAGCATCTTATTTGTTAGTCTGATCGGGATGATCTTTGTGATTGTTTACTCGATATCTGTAAGCTATAAGGTGACACTGATCTATTTCTCTGCGATTCCAATTATCAGCTTTGTGAGCTGGTTTTTAAGCAGGAAGATCAAGACCATCCAGAAAAACATTGTTGCAGAGACTACAGCGCTTGCCGGTTCCACTACGGAGTCTCTCCGGAATATTGAACTTGTTAAAAGTTTAGGTCTTGCAAACCAGGAGATAGACCGCCTGAATAAGACGACGTATAAAATACTGGGACTGGAACTTAAAAAGGTGAAGTATGTACGAAGCATGAGCTTTGTTCAGGGGACTACAGTTAATCTTGTGCGGAGCATTATGGTGGTGGTCCTGCTGATCCTGATCTTTGAAAATACCATTTCTGCTGGTCAGTATTTTTCTTTCCTGTTTTATTCCTTTTTTCTTTTTGGTCCATTGCAGGAGCTTGGTAATGTGATTCTGGCCTGGCGTGAGGCTGAGGTTTCCCTCGGTAATTTCAGGAAGATCCTGAGTACTCCTGTTGATCAAAAGCCTTTAAATCCGATAAGGCTTGAAAAAATTACGAACCTTGCTTTTGACCAGGTTAACTTTAAGCACCTGAGCGGTAAGAACAATGCATTGAACAACATTACTTTTGCCACGAATAACGGCGAGACGATTGCTTTTGTTGGTCCGTCGGGATCTGGAAAAACAACCCTTGTAAAATTATTGGTTGGTCTTTATCAGCCTATTGAAGGGGAAGTTTTTTATAATGAGACCTCCAGTAAGGCGATTGATCTGGATCAGCTTAGAGAAAAGATTGGCTTTGTAACACAGGACACGCAGCTGTTTTCCGGAACGATCCGGGAGAACCTGCAGTTTGTTCGTCCGGGTGCAACTGATGAAGAATGTATGCGGGTGTTGAGACAAGCGGCTTGTACCAGTTTACTGTCCAGGGCAGATAACGGATTGGATACTGTTATTGGTGAAGGCGGTGTGAAAGTTTCTGGTGGTGAGAAACAACGTTTGTCTATTGCAAGGGCTTTACTGCGCAGACCTGATATCCTTGTTTTTGATGAGGCTACATCTTCACTGGATTCATTGACTGAGGAAGAGATCACGGCGACGATCCGTGAGATCTCGGAGCATACCAGTCACATTACGATATTAATTGCCCACAGACTATCTACCATTCGCCACGCTGACCGCATTTATGTACTTGAAAAAGGCCATATCATTGAACAGGGAAGGCATGAAGACTTGTTGTTGTTAAATGGGTTGTACTACGCCATGTGGAGACAACAGATTGGTGAGCGTCTTGAAGTATAAATTTATTGTTCTACTTTTTGTTCATTGATCTCCTGAAGGCTTAATTTAATTAAGCCTTTTGTTTTCAGGTAGGTTATGCCGGCCACCAGTATGGTCATGCTGCCGCCAAAAACCACTGCTGGAACGGTGCGCATCAGCTTTGCTGTTAAACCGGATTCAAAGGCTCCTATTTCATTGGAAGATCCAACGAACATGCTGTTTACTGCCGATACGCGTCCGCGCATTTCATCGGGTGTAAGCAACTGCATAATGGTAGATCGGATGATGACACTGATGCTGTCAAACGAGCCTTCTGCAAATAAGAATAATAGGGTTAAATAGAAGTTTTTGGATAGGCCATAGCAGATGATGCTTGTTCCAAATCCGGTAACAGCGATCAGCAGGTTTCTCCAGGGCTTATTCATCGGAGAATACCTGGTCATGGCCAGCATGGTAATTACTGCGCCGCTTGATGCTGCTGCCCGCATGAAGCCCAGTCCTTCTGAACCCACTTTAAGGATGTCATTTGCGAAGACCGGAAGCAGGGCTATCGCTCCGCCAAAGAATACAGAAAACAGGTCGAGGCTCATTGCCCAAAGCATCATTTTACTTTTAAAAACGAATTGCACGCCTTCTGTCAGGCTTTTGATGATGCTTTCTTTGGGTATAAATGCTGGCGGGTGCGGTTTTAAGAACAGGATGCATACAATGGCTATGGCTATAAAGACAATAATTACACTGTAGGTGGTGGTGATGCCAAAGAATCCATAGATCAATCCGCCTGTTGCCGGACCAAGGATCGATGCGGCCTGCCAGCTGGAGCTGTTCCAGGTACTGGAATTGGGATATAGTTTTTTGGGTACGATCTGTGCCATCAGGGAAAATGTGGCCGGACTGAAAAAGCCTCTTGCTATTCCTATTCCAAAGATCATGGTATACATGATCGGAATGATATAGCTGGTTGGCACGTAAGCATGCATCTGTTTTGTAGTCGCGATGAGCATCACTAATGAACAAAGGAATACGCCTATGAAGATCTTTAAAAGCAGGCCTCTTTTTTCAGATTTATCGGCTACATAGCCTCCATACAATGCAATGCTGATTGCAGGAATGGCTTCGCAAAGTCCAACAAGACCAAGGGCCAGGGGATCTTTGGTGAGGTGGTAGATGTGAAAGCCAATAATTACGGCCTGCATCTGGTAGGCGAAGGTGAAAAAGAACCGCATACCCAGATAGGATCTGAATTCCCGGTACCGCAGGGCGGCATAAGGATCTGGTTTTTCTATAAGCTCTGAATTGTCCAAAAAAGTAGTTTAGACAAATGTAGGTGTTGACGAATTAAATAAGGAGTTTTTTACGATCAATTACCTGATCTTATCGTAAAAATCGAGATACGCTGCTGTCATGTCGCCGGACTGGTTTATGGCCGCAGATGCTGCGATGCCAAAGACCCCTGTTTCCAGTAAAGCATCTATATCTTTGACCGTTACGCCGCCAACTGCCAGGACAGGAAGTGTGATCGACTGTTCTTTTAAGATCTTAATGGCTTTACGATATCCTTCAACTCCAATTAGCGGGGCATTATTTGGTTTTGTGGTGGTTGTGGTGAAAGGACCAAAACCCGCATAATCGGCTCCTTCCCGGAATAAGCGGATCAGCCCTTCAACGGTATTTGCAGAACCTCCAATAGTTACATCTTCACCAAGCTGTGCCCGGAGCTGCACAAAGTCTGCATCCATATCTTCGATGTGAAAGCCCTGGATGTCTGCCTTTCCTTTTAAATGGATATGATCTGTGACGATCAGGGTTGTACCCCAATCGTCACAGGTCTCTGCAATGACATTGATATCTTCCAGCAGTTCATCGTCACTTTTAGTCAGGCAGCGGTATTGAACCCATTTAGCTCCTGCTTCGCAGGCAATCTGTACTTGCTGAATGTGGCTGAGTTGTTCAATATCATGTGTGATAAAATGTAGTTTTTCGATGAACTTCTTCATTGGTTTTAAAATTTGAGGTTTAGCGAAAGTAAGAAATTAGTTCCTGCCTGGGTGAAGTAAAAATTCTCTGTGGTGGTAGTTCCCTGGTAGGCAGAGCTGTAGGTATATCCATTACTTTCGTATTTCCTGTTGAGGATGTTGTTTACCAGTAATCCAATGTTGATGTTCCTGATCCCGGCCATGTTGAAGTCATAACCCAGCCTGGCATTGTTTACCCAGTATGCATCCAGTTTACGGGTATCATTCTGTGTATTGTCCATAAATTGGGCACTTACATATTTACTCTGGATGGCTGCTGCAAAGCCTTTGACCGGCTTGTATACCAATTCTCCAAAAAGTACTGATTTTGGTGAGAATGAAATATCCGGATTTGCATAGGATGTGGTAAACACATTAACCACGTCTCCATTGTCATCATATTCTGAAACGTAATCGATATAATCTTTGATCTTATTTTTGCTGAACGCTGCATTGGCATTGATCGCAAATTTTGAACTGAAGATATATGAAGCATCAATCTCAACTCCTATACGGTAACTTTTATCTACGTTTTGACGGTATGCATCGGCAAACTCATTGATCTCACCTGTAAAGATCAGCTGGTCTTTATAGAACATGCCATAGGCGTTTATCCCCGCACTTAACGTGTTGTTCTTAAAGCGGTAACCGGCTTCTATATTGTTTAGCCGTTCTGATTTTGGGAGCAGCCCGGTTTTAATGTTTGTGAAATCGTCCCGGTTGGGTTCTTTATTGGCCACACTAAATGAGGTGTATACATTACTTTCTTCATTTAAGAATACGGTAGCGCCAATCTTTGGATTAAAGAAGTCGTATTCATTGCCGAAATTAAGTGATTTAAGGTTCTTATCCGTTCCGGTGATGTCATAAGTTACCTTTCTGTATTGGAGGTCTGCAAACAAGCTTAACTGTTCTACAGGGCTATAATTGGCCTTACCATAGACATTAAAGTCATTTTTATCTCCTTTGCCATCATAATAATGGCGGAAATTGTCTCCTGTTGATGCATATTGTGCCCAGGTTACTTGTCCGTAATGCTTGCCCTTGTATTCGTTATAGGCGCCGCCAACGGTAAAATTTAAATTGGATTTGGCCTGGTAATTAAAGGCATAGGTAACGCCATAAAAATCATTGTCCAGCCAGCGGCGGCGAACCAGGTCTGTCCGTTCTCTGAGTACGCCATTTTCATTGATCGGCGGTAATCCATAATTGCTGAATTTTTGTGACATTTTAAACTCTTCGAAGTACCCTTTACCATCGGTATAATGTAATGCCCCGTTAAATGAAAATTTATCATTGAATTGTTTGGCATACAAGGCCTGATAATGGCTTTGCTGATAATTATCGTTCTGATCTTTGTAGGTAAACGAGTTATAGGTTCTGCTGTCTGAGCTTAACAGGTGCGCGGCTTCTGCATCACTCAGGTAATTGCGGGCGATGAAGTCGTTCATTCCCTGGACATCTCCGTTTAGTCTGGATTCGGGAATGCCGTTCCATGCCTGGTAAGTCTTTTCTGTTCCGGAGAAGATGTTGACCCTTAACAGGTCGTTCTTCCCGTGATATGCCCCGGAAAGGAAGTATGACTTTAGATCTGATGCTGCGCGGTCTATAAAGCCATCTGATTTTATCCTTGAAAGCCGCCCGTCAAAGCTCCATATGTTATTGATAAGTCCTGTTCCTACTTTAACGGTGTTCTTTAACGTGTTAAACGATCCGAAGGTATTGTTTAATTCTGCGTAGGCATTTTCTGATGGGGATGCAGTTTGAATATTCACACTTCCTCCAAACGCACCTGCGCCGTTTGTTGATGTTCCTACACCACGCTGGATCTGGATATTATCTACAGAGGATGCGAAATCGGGCATGTTTACCCAGAAGGTTCCCTGGCTTTCGCTATCGTTGTACGGAATTCCGTTTAAGGTTACATTGACCCTGGCCGCATCGCTGCCCCGGATCCGGATCCCGGTGTAGCCAACGCCGGCGCCGGCATCAGACGTTACGACCACTCCCGGCGTATTGTTGAGGATGAAAGGAAGGTCTTGTCCGAAATTGTTTTCTTCTATTTCTGCCTTGCTGATGTTCTTGTAGGTAGTGGCCGATTTTTCATTGGCGCGGGTAGCCCTTACAATCACTTCTTCTGCCAGGAATGCAGCTTGATTTAGCTGAAAATCCAGTGTTTGATCGCTGTTCAGCTGAACGGTCTTTTCTATGGTACGGTAGCCTACAAAGCTAACTGTGATGGTATAACTTCCTGACTTCAGGTTAGAAAATTGATATTTACCCTGTGTATTGGTTGTGGTTACTGCGGTGCTGTTCTTAATCTTTATGGTAGCTCCGGTAAGGGTTATTGATTTTTCAGATACAGTACCTGAAATGGTGAATTGTGCCTGTGTTAGCAAAGGCAGAAGCAGTACGGCGAGTACTGTGATCAATCTTGTTTTCAATTTGTATTTTTTAATTAAACCACTGCAAGTAAGGGGCACTTACAGCCTAATTAAACTTTCATAGCTCCAATCCCTCCGCCGGCATTATCCGGATCAGGTGTATATATCTGTTGATATATTGGGTATGCTCTCAGCCCGTCTTTGTGTTTTTTACAAAACAAGGCACCCCTTTTTGATGGTTCAAAGGTATTGATAAATTATCAATTTAACATGATCACGATTTTAAAAGAAATTGATCGACGGCGCGGATGGCATTCTGCAGCCGGTCCTGCTGTCCGCCGACTAGCATATATTCAGCATTTAATGCCTGAAGCTCCTGGTGCCAGATGTTCATAAAATGTTCCCTTTTGTGTGGGAAATCACGCAATGGATCTTCCTGCCAGGGCAGGTCTATATCCATGAGCAGGTACAGGTCATAGTGGTAATTTGGAAGTGCATCCAGCACAATCTGAGGCGTTTTTCCGAATACCTCATCACTCCAGATCTTTACGGTTATGAAGGTGGTATCACAAAAGATGAGGTCTTTATCTGCGATGGCCAAAATAGAATCTTCCAGGGCCAGCTGCCCGTGAAACATATTTACTTCATCCTGAAGGTTGCAGGGTTCTGTTAAGGCGGCACAATAATACCGTGCATATTCGGGCACCCATAAGGTTTGGTAGTGTTTGGCCAGCTGTTGCGTGAGGGTTGATTTCCCGGTACTCTCTGGTCCAACGATTGCGATCTTTTTAATGCTGCTGCTCACGATATATCTTTCTCCATTCTAAATAACCAACGGTTGCTATGTAAATGTATAGTGCATACATGATTGCCGTAGCATACAGATCTTTTGAGACGTAGACACCAACATAAATGATATCAACAAAGATCCAGATCAGCCAGTTTTGCATGACCTTGCGAGCCAGGAATATTTGTGCCATCAAACTGCATGCGGTGCAAAAGCTATCTATATATGGGAATGAGGCATCGGTTTTACTGTTGAGGAAGAAGCCCAAAAGCAGGGTGAATGCAACTATGCCGACAATAGAGAATACGATCTCATTTTTGGTAATGGTGGCTACTGGTCTTGATAATCCGGGATTATTGCGTTCCCTGCTCCAGAAATACCAGCCATAGACATTCATGAAAAAGAAATAGAACTGCAGTCCCATATCTGCATAGAGCTTCGCTTCAAAAAAGATAAAGATATAGATGATTACACTAATGATTGCGACTGGCCAGCTATAAATGTTGTTTTTTGCAGCCAGCCAAACGCACAGGATGCCGGTAAATACCCCGAACCATTCCAGTACTCCTGTCTGCAGGAATAATTGCGTAAAGCTGTCTTTTAAAACCTCAATCATTTTCAAAAGTAATGATACGGAATGAAAACGCGGTTATTTTTATGCTATTGTGTTTTAGGTGATGAGGTAAAGCTTAACGAGGTTCTTATACTAACATCAGCAGTGGTTGCATTTCTAAGTACATATTCTATCCTTACGCGGATGCTGTTTCCCTGAACATAGCTATCGAGGAAACGGGAATTGTCTATATCGAGCACAAGATCCGGCCCGATGTTTTCCTGAACATCATTTCTTGAGGCTACCATGATTTCTCCGCTATTGCCGCTTGAGACAAATAGTTTTACGGATTTGAACATGCCCAGGCTGGTATTTGCCGGATTAGATGACGCTAACTTTGCGGATGTGATCCTGACATCTTTAATATAATTCGTTCCGTTTTGATTGCCGAATACCTGATCGATACTGGTAGCTGATGAGGTTGCAGAAATGACCGTACCGCTTTTTGAAGAGGCTGGTATGACCACTGTTGCGGTATAGGGAAATGTGGATTTGATGATGGATTGCACGGTTGCACATCCTGCCAATACGATCGCTGTTACGAATAAAAATGGAAGTATTCTTTTCATGGTTCATGGTATGCAAATGTCAGACCGCTTTTTTTAATCCAAACAATTTCCAGTGCGGATTGTCTTAATTAACAGATATACAAATAGTTCAATTCTAATTATTAAAACAAATTATCATGAAAAGGTTAAGTTTAAATTTTTTAGCAGTTGCAGGACTATCCCTCGGATTATTGGCGTTTACGGCTGTAAGAGAAGGTGGTATAAAAGGTAAGGTTTTCCCTTTGGACGGAGCTTCACAGGTTTATGCCGTTTCTGGAACAGATACTTTAAAAGCGGAGATCAGCAATGGCAGCTTTATATTAACGAATGTTAAGAAGTCGACATATAGTGTATGGATCAAAGCAAAAGCTCCGTTTAAAGATACGTCTATTGAAAATGTTGCTGTTATTGACAGTGCAATCACGGATATTGGTGAAATTAAGCTGGAGCAATAATTGATGTTGGGATATGTAAAGGGGCGTTTTAGCCCCTTTTTTTATTTATAAGGCTTTTTGAAAAAATACCTTAATTTTAATGTTCAAAACTGTAACTTTGCATCCCGACAGAAGAGTCGGGTTTCTTAATGATTATCAAAGGGGATCTCGAGACAATTCCGGTCTGCAATACCGCATTTTTCACACTATAACATTAGACTTTTTAAAGCCTTATGCCTAAAGACACCTCCATACGCTCAGTACTTATTATCGGATCAGGACCTATTATCATTGGTCAGGCTTGTGAATTTGATTATTCAGGATCTCAAGCTGCTTTATCTTTGAAAGAAGAAGGTATTGAAGTATCCATTATCAATTCTAACCCTGCAACGATCATGACCGATAAGGTCATCGCTGATCATGTTTATTTGCGGCCGTTAACTGTAGATTCTATTGAGCAGATCTTAATAGAAAGAAAGATAGATGCTGTTTTGCCTACCATGGGTGGACAAACGGCTTTAAACCTTTGTAAAGAAGCTGAAGAACGCGGTGTTTGGGAAAAGCACGGTGTTCGGGTAATTGGTGTTGATGTTGCTGCAATTGAAAAAACAGAAAACAGGGAGGCTTTCCGCCAGTTAATGGTTGATATTGGTGTTGGTGTTGCCAACTCCAGAATTGCCAACTCTTTTCTTGAAGGAAAAGAGGCTGCCCAGCAAATCGGTTATCCATTAGTAATCCGCCCATCCTATACCTTAGGTGGTTCTGGTGGTGGATTTGTACATAAGAAAGAAGAATTTGACCAGGCCTTAAAGCGTGGTCTTGAGGCTTCTCCAACACATGAAGTGCTTGTTGAACAAGCGGTTCTTGGCTGGAAAGAATACGAGCTGGAACTTTTAAGGGACAGCAATGACAATGTGATCATCATTTGCTCTATTGAGAACTTTGATCCAATGGGGATCCATACCGGTGACTCGATCACAGTAGCTCCGGCAATGACCTTATCTGACCGTTGTTACCAGGACATGCGGAACCAGGCCATAAAGATGATGCGTGCCATCGGTAATTTTGCCGGAGGCTGTAATGTGCAGTTCTCTGTGAACCCGGACAATGATGAGATCATCGCGATCGAGATCAACCCAAGGGTTTCACGTTCATCTGCGCTGGCCAGTAAGGCTACGGGTTATCCTATTGCTAAAATTGCCTCTAAGCTGGCTATTGGTTATAACCTGGATGAGATCGAAAATCAGATCACTAAAACAACATCGGCCTATTTCGAACCTACTTTGGACTATGTAATTGTTAAAGTGCCACGCTGGAACTTTGATAAATTTAAAGGCGCCAATATGGAGCTTGGTCTGCAGATGAAATCTGTTGGAGAGGTAATGGCCATTGGACGTACCTTTATTGAAGCTTTACAAAAAGCCTGTCAGAGTTTAGAGATTGGCAGGGCTGGATTGGGTGCTGACGGAAAACACAACAGAAGTATTGACGAGATCATGTATGGTCTGGAGCATGCAAGCTGGAACCGTTTATTCCTGATTAAAGATGCGATGAGCATGGGCGTTCCTTTAGAGTCTATCCGTAAGGTTACCAGAATCGATAAATGGTTCCTTTCACAGATCCATGAGCTTGTTCAGCTGGAAACAGAGGTTAAGCGTTACACCCTGACAAACATTCCTAAGGATTTCTTCTTTACACTTAAACAAAAAGGCTTCTCTGATATTCAGATCGCTTACTTACTGGGTAATGTTACTGAAGATGAGGTTTACGAACGCAGAAAATCCCTAGGTATAAAAAGGGTTTATAAAATGGTTGATACCTGTGCTGCTGAGTTTGCTGCACAAACACCTTATTACTACTCGACCTTTGAGGAGGAAAACGAATCTCTTCCTTCTGATAAAAAGAAAATAATTGTATTGGGTTCAGGCCCTAACCGGATCGGTCAGGGTATTGAATTTGATTATTCTTGTGTACATGGTTTGCTTGCAGCTAAAGAAACAGGTTTTGAAGCGATCATGATCAACTGTAATCCTGAAACGGTTTCTACAGATTTCAATATGGCTGATAAGCTTTACTTTGAGCCTGTATTCTGGGAGCATGTTCGTGAGATCATTGAATTGGAAAACCCGATTGGTGTTATTGTTCAGCTGGGCGGTCAGACTGCGTTGAAGATGGCAGAAAAACTTCATGAGAATGGAATCAAGATCATCGGTACTTCTTATAATGATATGGATGTTGCTGAAGACAGGGGACGTTTCTCTGATCTTTTAAAAGAACTGGAGATTCCATATCCTAAGTATGGTGTTGCTGAAAATGCGGAGGAAGCCATTGTGGTTGCCAATGAAGTTGGCTATCCGGTTTTGGTAAGACCAAGTTATGTATTGGGCGGACAAGGTATGAGCATTGTGATTAATGATGAAGACCTTGAAAAGGCGGTTGTTAAGTTGCTGGGTGATCTTCCCGGAAATCGCGTGCTGATTGATCATTTCTTAGACCGTGCTGAAGAAACGGAGTCTGATTCTATCTGTGATGGTGATGATGTGCATATTGTTGGCTTGATGGAACACATTGAGCCTGCGGGAATTCACTCTGGTGATTCCTTTGCGGTGTTGCCTCCGTTTAGCCTGTCGGATAAAGTAATCAGTGACATGGAGACCTACTCGAAAAAAATTGCACGTGCACTGAACGTAATCGGGTTGTTAAATATCCAGTTTGCTGTTAAGGATGAAAAGGTATATGTGATTGAGGCCAATCCAAGGGCGTCCAGAACGGTTCCTTTCATTGCTAAGGCTTATGACGTTCCTTACATCAATATCGCTGCTAAAGTAATGCTGGGTGTAAATAAACTGAAAGACTTTAACATTGTTAGAAAGCTGGAAGGTTATGCGATCAAAGAACCTGTTTTCTCTTTCGATAAGTTTCCGGAAGTTACGAAGGAACTTGGGCCAGAGATGAAATCAACAGGAGAATCCATCCGGTTCATTAAAGACCTGGAAGATCCATACTTCAGAAAGCTTTACAAGGATAAATCAATGTACTTATCAAAATAATATAAAGTCCCGAAAGGGACTTTTTTTATTTACTCCTTACCCCAGATCCGGGTATTGAGGTCGAGCTGGTGGATGATGTTGTACATGAACCGGATCAATGAGATGTCCTCATTCAAGGTGGTTTGGTCTAACAAGCTTTTAAATACCGGGGGTTCAAAATAGTCTTTGTCCAGCGGAAAGGCGATGTACATGCACGAATCGGTAAAGGATGCAGAGATGGTATATCTGCACCTGCTGTCCAGTTCACAAAGTTTTTCCATCATTGCCGGGGTTAATATATATCGTGCTTCTACCTGATCGCTGGACCAGGTAACAAAGGTTTTATCGAAATCGGGATTCTCCAGCTTTACGAGTTCTTTTCCTGAGGTTGAAAACAGGGGGATCTTATCGGTGATCCAGGCGCCAAGTGCTGATCCTATATCTTTTGGTTTTATGAGGGTAAGCCCATGAAAGTTCTTGTTAAAATCTGCACAGAAAACAATTCCTTTGAGGATAGTATGCCAATGCTCCTGCCTGCCATTTTTTGTTTGTGTTACGGTTTTATATTCTGCATGGACCTCTGAGAACGAGAACCTGGTTTTGCCGGCAGATCCATAGATCTGGTCCTGACTGCTGTACCGGTCTGGCTGTTGTGCAAAGAGCCTGGAATTGATGAAAGCCTGTTCTGATAATCCGGAATGGTACTCGAGTTCCAGGCTTTGGTCAATGGTTTTTAAGGCTGCGGCGATGATCCGCTGTTTAAATTCATGCCGGTAGCTGTTGAATTTGTCTGTGGCCTTACTCAGGAATACGATCCCTGTGATCAAAAGAGCTAATCCACCGATTGCGGCAGCTATTAACAATCCTGGAAAGAGGAAGCCTATGATTGCTAATCCTATTCCTGCAGCTATGAACGAGTAGCTTTTGATCCGGACACCGGATACTTCTTTACGCTGGATCTCGAGTTCAGTTAATGCACTTTGCAGACTTGCATTTATAGGATCTGACATTAGCTGTTAAAAAGTTCCTTAGCACTGATATTTTTGCGTTCTTCTTCTGTGTTTGCCAGGACATTCATTGGCTGGTAATTCATCATTCCGGCAAAAATACTTCCCGGGAACATCATGATCGCATCGTTATAGTCGGTAACTGCAGCATTGTATGTTCTTCTTGCTGCTGCAATTTGTTCTTCACTTTCTGCCCATGTGCTTTGCAGCTGTAAGAAATTTTGATTGGCTTTGAGATCCGGATAATTCTCTACAGTAACCATCAGGCCCTTTACGCTTGAGGTTAATTGTTTATCGAGATTTAACTTTTGATCGTTCGTTAAGTTGCCGGCATTTGCCTGTGCACGGAGTTCTACGACCTTTGATAGCAGGTCGCCTTCGTATTTGGTATACTGCTTAACGGTTTCAATCAGATTTGGCAGCAGGTCAAACCGCTTTTTAAGCATGACATCTATGGCAGAGAATGCATTGGTAACCTGGTTTTTTTTACCAATCAGTGAATTGTATATGACAATACCGGCGATTAGCAATACAACAATTATCAGGGCAGCTAGGATCATTTTTATAATTTTAAGAGGTTGTGAGCAGCTAATATATTATAAAAATCGGGTATAAAAAAATAACCCTGTTCCGGAGAGAACAGGGCCTTATCAATCAATATTAAAGAGGAGAGCTCTTTAATTAGTTTAAAATTACGACTCCTTTAGCTTCAAAAGCAAGTTCTTTTTTAGGTTCTGTAATTTTTGCTACTTCTGCTGCTGGTTTGTGCGCATCTTCTGCATAATGGCGCAAGGTCTCTACAGAGATGGTCTGTTTTTTTGCAATTCCGTCTAAAGCTACTTTTTTGCCAACAATATCCATTGGCATGAAAAAGGCATAGTCTTTAAAAGTTACGCGGATGGATTCTCCTTCAGGCATTTTTAGTGTCATCCAGCATCCTTTTTTCTTACAAACTTCTACCACTTCACCGGTAATCTTCATGTCTGCGGCTTTCTTGTCGCCCATGGCAGTTTCCATTTTTGCAACTGGCTGAATGTTACCCTGAGTTACGCCCTCACCAAAGGATTTGCCATCAACTGGTTTAGTTTCTTGTGCAAAAACAAATGTGGTTAACATACATAATGTTAGTCCCAGAATGAATTTTTTAATTTGCATATGTTCGTTGTTTAAAATGAATCTAAATATTGAAGATGTAAAAATATCTATAATATTTTTAAAGTGGAAAATCTTTCTGTAAAAAAAATCCTCGTTACCTGACGATAACGAGGATAATCATCCCTATTGTTAGCTATTTACATAAATGCATATAGCGATTTCATTAATGCAATTAGCTTGCCAGAATTTATTTTATATTTATTTTTTATTAAAGTGCTTATAAACAGTGAATTGCGTTTTGATGTGGAAATAAGCTATTTTTTATAGGTGGAAATTACTTCCACACTGTGTGGAGAATAACTCTTAAAATTGCACGGGTCTTCAAATTAAAATTGGATTATCCAAAAAGGAGGGAGAAAACATCTTCAATTTTACTTACTGCTGTAATCTCAATTTTAAACTTATCTCTTACAAGCCCTTTCAGGTTATAGTTTGAAATAAAGATTCTTTCGAAGCCAAGTTTCTCTGCTTCAGAGATCCGTTGTTCGATCCGGTTTACGGCCCTGATCTCTCCTGAAAGACCTACTTCTGCTGCGAAGCAAATTTTTGATGAAATGAATATATCCTCATGGGAGGAGATGATTGCAACCAGGATGGCGAGATCTATGGCAGGATCTTCTACTTTGATGCCGCCGGCAATATTCAGAAAAACGTCTCTTGTGCTTAATCTGAAACCGCATCTTTTTTCAAGTACGGCAAGAAGCATATTCATTCGTTTGGTGTCAAAGCCATTTGAAGACCGCTGAGGCGTTCCGTATGCTGCGGCACTAACCAATGCCTGGGTTTCTATGAGCATGGGTCTGGCGCCTTCTAAAGTTGCTGATATGGCTATTCCGCTTAGTTCTTCATCGCGCTGTGATAATAAGATCTCTGATGGATTAGATACTTGTCTGAGCCCGTTTCCATGCATGGCATAGATTCCAAGTTCTGCGGCTGCACCAAAGCGATTTTTAATAGAGCGTAATATCCTGTACACATGATGCCTGTCTCCCTCAAACTGCAATACGGTGTCTACCATATGTTCCAGTATCTTAGGTCCTGCTATAGTTCCATCTTTCGTGATGTGGCCGATTAAAAATACAGGGGTATCTGTTTCTTTGGCAAATTTTAACAATTCTGCAGTGCATTCCCTGATCTGTGAAACGCTGCCTGGTGTTGATTCTATATGAGCAGAGTGAAGGGTCTGTATAGAATCGACAATGATCATGTCAGGTTCCAGGGACTCAATCTGTTTGAATATATTTTGGGTTGATGTTTCCGTTAAGATGTAGCACTCTGCCTTTGGTGAATTGGTGATCCGCTCTGCCCGCATTTTAATCTGCTGCTCACTTTCTTCTCCGGAAATGTATAGTATTTTTTTTCCGGGGATGTTCAGGGCCAGCTGGAGCATTAGTGTGGATTTACCAATCCCTGGTTCGCCGCCGATCAATATAACGGATCCTGCGACTATACCTCCGCCAAGCACCCTGTCCAGTTCCTGATCTCCGCTTAATACGCGCTCTTCGCTGATGGACTGGATGTTGTCAACCCTGGTGGGTTTACTTGCTCTCGATGTGCCGCTATCACTTTTCCAGGATGGTACTTTAGCAGCAGATTTCTCTACAACCTCTTCTACAAAAGTATTCCATTGATTGCATGAGGGGCACCTGCCGAGCCACTTTGCGGATTCGTAGCCACAGCTCTGACAGAAATATGCTGATTTACTTTTTGCCAATTGATTTAATTTTAATGGTTTTACCGGGATGTTATGCACGAATGCCGTACGAATTTAGATTTAATTCCGGCAAAGTTTAAGGCTTATTTTAAAATACTTACTAATTGATATTAAAAGAAACAGCCCTGATTTGTTTAGAATCAGGGCTGTTAAATTCCTTAGAACGTATACGTTTACAATTTAATTTCTTCGTCTTTTGAAGAAAGGAAGTGGAACTCTGTCAGGTTATAAGACGATACCGGCTTAATTTTAATTCGCTGACCGAATTTAAAGAACCATTTCCATTTCAAAGAAACGAGCCCTTTATTGATAAATGCTTCGATATACGGATGAACACAAAGCGTAATATTTTTTTCATTTTGCTCTTGCAAAATATAGGTCAGATTATTCTCAATGTCGTCCATCAATACAATACTGGCCTTAATTTCTCCTGTGCCATCACAGGTAGGGCATTTTTCACTGGTAACGATATTCATTTCAGGCCTTACACGCTGACGGGTGATCTGAACAAGACCAAATTTACTTGGAGGTAATATGGTATGTTTAGCACGATCAAGCAGCATGAGATCTTTCAGATAATCAAATAGCATCTTACGGTTTACAGGTTTATGCATATCGATGAAATCGATTACCACTATACCTCCCATATCACGCAGACGAAGCTGACGGGCAATTTCTTTAGCCGCCTCTTTATTGACCTGCAGTGCATTCTCTTCCTGGTTTTCTTTACTTGCTGTGCGGTTTCCGCTATTTACATCGATCACATGGAGTGCTTCTGTGTGTTCGACAACAAGGTATGCGCCACCGGCTAAGTTTACGGTTTTACCGAAAGAGTTCTTGATTTGCTTTTCAATGCTGAAATGCTCAAAGATTGGCTCTTTATGTTTATAAAGTTTAACGATCTTTTCCATTTCCGGAGAGATCTCGTGTACATATGATTTGATATCTTCGAAAAGATTCGGATCATTGACATACACATTTGTGAAGTCGGTACTTAAAATATCACGGATCAGTGTGGACGTTCTATCCATTTCTCCCCAAACACGTTTAGAAGGTTCTGCATCGGGTAACTTTTTAATAAAGTTTTCCCATTTAGTGACCGAGTCTAAAAGGTCTTTTTGAAGTTCGGCTACACCTTTACCTTCTGAAACCGTTCTAATGATGACACCAAAATTTTTGGGCTTAATACTTTCAATAATCTTTTTAAGACGATTGCGTTCTGTATTGCTCTTAATTTTTTTGGAAATCGAGATTACATTAGAAAAGGGGACGAGGACAATATAGCGCCCTGCGATGGAAAGGTCTGAACTTAATCTAGGGCCTTTTGTTGAGATAGGTTCTTTGGCTATCTGAACAGGAAGGATAAGATTTTTACTGACTACTTCGGATATTTTACCGGCCTTATTAATGTCACTTTCCAGCTTGAAATTATCCAATAGAGTGCCATTAACGGAGCCATTACGCTTAATTTTAGTAAGCTTTATTAAAGATTGTACTTGCGGACCAAGATCAAAATAATGCAGGAATGCATCTTTTTCGTAACCAACATCAACAAATGCAGCATTTAGTCCTGGCATAATTTTCTTTATGCGGCCTAAATAAATATCGCCAACGGCGTAGTTGTTATTGATCTGTTCTTTATGAAGTTCTACAAGCTGTTTATCTTCAATTAAAGCTATGGTTACTCCCAACGGAGAGGAATCTATAATTAGTTCTTTTACCAAAAGCTACAGATTTTAAGGCAAATGCCTTATTAACACATGGACAATAAAAAAACACTGCAAACAACAATTAAGGCCAGGAATAATCCAAGCCTTAATTGTTTGCAATACATTAGGAAAAACTATTTTTTCTTATGTCTGTTTTTTCTTAAACGTTTTTTACGTTTATGTGTAGCCATTTTATGTCTTTTTCTTTTTTTACCACTTGGCATAATCTTAAATTTTTAAATATTTTTATAATCTGTTTATTATTTTTTTCGCTGCAACTCAATTACTTTGTCGTCAATAAATTTAGACAGTGTTGCATTTGCAGCAAGTTTTTTACTGTTCTTATAAGCATCAATAGCTTCAGTCGTCTTGCCCATGTTTTCGTAAGCCGTAGCCAGGTAAAAATAAGCGTCTGGTGAAGGTTTAATTGCAATGATATCCGTGAAACGGACGATTGCTTTATCAAACTGTCCAGATTTAATTGCAAAAGTGCCTAAGCTCATATTTGCTTTTAAATTCTTCGGGTCTTTTTTTACCACATCCATCAGCATCGCAATTCCTTGCATTGGCATTCCCATACCATCAACAATTGTTATTCCAAGGCCGGTTTTGGCATCTGAGCTTGTGGAGTCTATACGCATTGCATTGGTATAAGCAACATTTGCTTTTTGTAACAATGCCGGCTGCAATATAGAATCACGCGTATTATCAAATGCTTTCATGAACTTATCTCCGGTAACTAACCAGTTATTGAGGTTTTGTTCTTTGCTGGCAATGATTTCCAGATATAGTGCACTTGGAACCGTTTGTTCCAAATCATCCCATTTTTGAGCGAGCTGTTTAGCAAAGGCAGTTTTATCATTTTCTGCTGCTGCATTGAAGTCGTTCTCCAGTAGGTTGATCTCAGCAGCCAGACTCGCATTGATCGTGTTTTTCGCTGTTGCTGAAACTTCTGCCAGATTAATCAGGGCAGGTTGATCGGTTGTCATTTGTCCGGCTGCGGGGGCACTTGCTTTATCTTCCTTAGGTTTTACTAAACCTTTTATATCCCGTGTAAACAGAAACCCTATAAGCAATACAATTGCTCCAATGGTGATTATCTGTTTTGACCGGATACTGTTCAGCATAACTAATTAAGCTTCTACGCTTACTTTTTTTGAATTGTTCTTTACTTTGTCAACAAAAACCTTTGCCGGTTTAAAACTTGGAACAAAGTGCTCCGGGATGATGATTGCAGTGTTTTTAGAAATATTTCTTGCGGTTTTTTGCGCTCTCTTTTTTACAACAAAACTACCAAAACCTCGTACATATACATTTTCTCCGCCGATCATGCTGTTCTTGATCACTTTGAAAAATGCCTCAACGGTTTCTTGCACATCTACCTTTTCAATTCCTGTTTTCGTTGATATTTCTGAAATAATATCTGCCTTAGTCATATTCTCTATTATTTATTTATATGTATAATACTTTTATCAGTGATTTGGGGTTGCAAAAGTATTGCTTTTTAATGAGATAGGAAAATAAAAGATGATTTATTTGTTTAACCTTATATCAGCGAATTGCAAGTTTTACCAAAAAACAAAGTATTAACGTCGTATTTTTGTGTTTATGACATTTCAAGATGAAATAATTAAATGGTATTTGGTCCATAAAAGAGATCTTCCGTGGCGAAATACTACGGACGCTTATGTGATCTGGTTATCGGAAATTATCTTGCAGCAGACCCGGGTTGAACAGGGGCTACCTTATTTCAACCGATTTTTATCCAGTTATCCAACGGTTTCAGATTTTGCTGCAGCAACCGAGTCACAGATATTAAAATTATGGCAGGGGCTTGGTTATTATTCGCGGGGCAGAAATATGCTGATTACGGCAAAGGAAGTTTTGGATGTGCATGATGGGATTTTTCCTACGGCCTATGCAGATCTGATCCGTTTAAAGGGTGTTGGTGATTATACTGCTGCGGCAATCGCATCATTTTCCTCCAATGAATCAAAGCCGGTTCTTGACGGAAATGTATTCCGGGTCTTATCCAGGTATTTTGGTATTGCCACGCCTATTAATAGTACCGGAGGCAAGAAAGAATTTGCGGCGCTTGCTACAGCACTGATCGTTGGGCAGCAAGCTTCTGTTTATAACCAGGCGATAATGGAGTTTGGTGCTTTGCAATGTAAACCTAAATCACCTGACTGTCCTTCTTGTCCGGTTCAGGAGGGATGTTGTGCAAGAAATACAAACCACGTAAATTTACTGCCGGTTAAGGTAAAGACCTTAAAAAAACGTACCCGGTACTTTAATTATTTTATAGTCAGGGATGGCGATAAAATTATGGTTAAGAAGCGGAGTGCCGGAGATGTGTGGCAGGAGCTCTATGATTTTCCTTTAATCGAGACAGCGGCTGATTATATTGCTCTTGGAGAATCTTTTTTAACTGATGTAAAAAATAACTTTGGTTCTCAATGCTTGCTTAAACCCCTGTTTAGCAGGAAGCATTTGCTTACTCACCAAACAATATATGTTCAATTTTTTGCTTTAGACAATTATATCATTAACTTTAGACTGAATACAGATATAAAATGGGTTTCGTTGATTGATTTTGACGAGTTGCCGCAACCAAAGGTGATCACCGATTTTATGAGTACTTATTCAATAAATTAGTAAAAACGAGAATTCATGTCAGGTATTAACAAAGTTATTTTAGTTGGGCATTTAGGGAAAGATCCTGAGGTCAGACATTTAGATGGTGGTGTAACAGTGGCCAGTTTCCCATTGGCAACATCAGAAACGTATAATAAGGATGGTAAAAGAATTGAGCAGACCGAGTGGCACAACATTGTTTTGTGGCGTGGCTTAGCCGAAGTAGCCTCTAAGTATTTACAGAAAGGAAAATTAGTTTATATTGAGGGAAAATTACGTACCCGCTCTTTTGAAGACCGTGAGAAGGTTAAAAAATATGTTACGGAAGTAGTTGCTGAGAATTTCACTATACTAGGCAGGAAAAGTGATTTCGAAAATACACCTGTAACTTCAGAGAATGCGACGCCTAAGGCGGAAACAGATTACCTGGATTCTGCAGACACCAACGGCGACCTGCCATTTTAATATTGGTTTAATAAGTATGCCGGGCTTAATTTAAGCCCGGCATACTATATATTATTCTACGGTAACAGATTTTGCCAGATTTCTGGGCTGATCTACATTACAATCTCTTAATACGGCGATGTGGTAGGCCAATAGTTGTAAAGGAATGGTTGCCAATAAAGGCAGGAATGCTTCGCTTGCATCCGGAATCTCTATACAGTAATCGACCATTTTCCGTACTTCTACATCTCCCTCGGTGACAATAGCAAGGACAATTCCTTTTCTCGCCTTGACTTCCTGAATGTTGCTGATCACTTTTTCGTACGATGAATTTTTGGTGGCAATAACTACTACCGGCATTTCTTCATCGATTAAGGCAATTGGACCATGTTTCATTTCGGCAGCAGGATATCCTTCTGCATGGATGTAGGAAATTTCTTTCAGTTTTAAAGCGCCTTCTAAAGCCACAGGGAAACCACTTCCTCTACCCAGGAACAGGCAGTTCCTGGAATCCTTGAATACTTTTGCGATCTCTTTGATCAGATCATTGGATTCAAGGGCTTTCTGGATCTTATCCGGAATGCAGTCCAGTTCTGTAAGCAGTTCTCTAAGTTTAGAATTGGTAAGTGTACCTTTTTGCTGGGCCATGTAAAATGCCATCAGGGTCAAAACTGTAACCTGCCCGGTAAATGCCTTAGTAGATGCAACGCCGATTTCCGGCCCTGCATGCGTGTAAACGCCTGCATGTGTTAACCGGGGTATAGATGCCCCAACAACATTACATACACCAAATATGGTTGCTCCTTTTTCTTTGGCCATCTCAATTGCGGCCATGGTATCTGCTGTTTCTCCGGACTGAGAGATGGCGATGACCACATCTTTTTCTGTAATGATCGGATTTCTGTATCTGAATTCTGAGGCATACTCCACTTCGACAGGGATCCTCGCATATTCTTCGATCAGGTATTCTCCTACAAGCCCTGCATGCCACGATGTGCCGCAGGCGACTATAATGATCCGGTCGATGTTCTTAAGCTTGTCTGCGTATTCCTTGATGCCTCCAAGCTGTACCAATCCTTCCTGGGTATTGATCCGTCCGCGCATACAGTCCCTGATAGAGCGGGTTTGCTCAAAAATTTCTTTAAGCATGAAATGCTCATAACCGCCTTTTTCAAGCATTTCGAGTTTCAGTTCTAATTCTTGTATGTAAGGGGTTTGCACTACATTATCCAGACGCTTGATCAGTAGTTCATCCCGCTTTATAAAGGCAATCTCATTGTCGTTGAGATAGACTACATTCTTTGTATACTCCACAATTGGAGTAGCATCTGAAGCGATAAAGTATTCGCCTTTTCCAACACCGATTACCATAGGGCTGCCTTTTCTGGCTGCAATTAGCTGATCGGGCTGATCTTCGTCCATCAAAACAATGGCATAAGCACCGTTTACTTCCTGTAATGCCAGACGAACAGCTTCTAAAAGGTCTGTGTTTTCATTTTTATAGATCTCTTCGATCAGATGTACCAATACTTCGGTATCGGTATCACTTTTGAACGTGTGTCCCCTGGTCTCAAGTTCTGCTTTTAAGGTGGCATAGTTCTCAATGATACCATTGTGAATGATGCTCAATTTTCCGTTGTTTGAAGTGTGCGGGTGTGAATTGCGATCGGACGGTGCACCATGGGTTGCCCATCTGGTGTGTCCTATACCGGCTGTACCGGACAGGTTTTTTCCTTCGGCAAAATTTTCCAGTTCCTGAACTTTTCCAGCCTTTTTATAAATATTCAGACCTTCTTCATTTATAAGTGCAATACCTGCACTGTCGTAACCTCTGTATTCTAATCTTTTTAAGCCTTTTATTACTATAGGCCAGGCTTCTCTATAGCCAATGTAACCAACTATTCCACACATACAATTTGGATATTAAAAATAAAATCCTCCGAAATTATGAATCTCGGAGGATATAATGATAAAGGTATACTATTTATTTTAATCTACTTTGGTATAGTAGATGTTCAGCTTAATTGCTTTATTATCCGTACCTGGAAATCTGGTATTGATAATTGAGCGTGCTGCAGAAGTAATAGAAGGGGCAATATTAAATTCAGTTAATGAACTTGGGGCTATAAATGTGCCGTAATCTTCTGTTTTACCATCAATTAAATCTTGCAGATAACTGGTGATGGTAAAGATATATCTATTATTTGTTGCGTCAAAAAATCCGCCAAAGGCAGTTTCAGATCCTGCATATCTGTAAAGATCCTGGGTATCGTTGTCTGGTACATTGCCTCTCAACCCACCAATGTCTAGGCGATAAAGAGAGAGTCTCTGTGCGGCATTAAGCGGAGAAACATCGGTTCCATTGTTCAAGTTTATGATAAGTTCTGCCCGGTTCACAATGATCTTTGAACTTGTTTTTCCCGCTTTAACGGTTTCAACGAATTTCTTAAGGTAAGGGAACGAGATCTTATTTCTCAAACCGGCCATTGCCTGCAGGTAGGTTACGCTATATGGCACTGCTGGATTTGGAGCATCCAGCTGTTCCTGAACTTTTGTTCCGGTATAATTGTGCTTGATTGTGGATGCAATTGGCCCTAGTGTAGAGGATACAGGGAATAACACGGAAACAGTATCTCTTTCGGTCGTTACTGTTGCATCCTGTTTTTTATAGTGAAGTTCCAGGTTGGCACTTGTAGAACCAAAGTTAAGGAATATAATGCCCCCTTTTCCTGTAGATCCGGTCTTATTGATGCTAACGTGTAATCCTTTAAAGGCGGTTGCAAACCGTGTGTTCTTAGATCTTGTGATCGAATCCAGATTTAAAATGTTATTCTGAATAAATGAATTACTTAACTTTATTCTCAGCTGCGGAACAACGGTAGCCGCGGTATCAGGACCACCATCTACTATTGTATTTACTACTATTGGCGTTTTAGGCTTGATCCTGGCATTGTAGTTACCAATAACGCCGCCCTGAACTGCCCATTCTTTATTGCTTAAGAAAGATTTTTCTACAGAAAGATCTGAGGCAAGCTGCTGTACATTGATGTTATAAACGGAAGAAGTAGTATCTCCGTAGAACTGGGTAGAATACGGTAAGATCAGTATTGCTGAATCGATAACCGGAGCTGTCCCGAAGCTGTAACCATTACTTGGAAGGGTTACAGTCATTGCCAAGCTGGCTTCAGTTGTGCCAAATTGTACATCAGAATTGAGATAGCCCAATGGATATCTGTCTTGTGCTACTGTGGATATTGGATCTTCTTTTTGGGTAACTAAATTGATTGAGACGGTATCTACCAGGGTGCCCTTAGTGCTAAGGTCTGTGTTACCGAGATCTAAACCAATTGTATTGCTGTCTTTACAAGAAGAAAAAAGAAAAAGACCTATTAACAGGGTCAATAAGTCTTGTTTAATAAATTTCATATTTAAATACCTGAGTTATGCTATTGAAACCAATTCTTCATCCGAAATTTCTTCATATAAAGAATAGAAGTTTTCGAAATTTTCGGTTAAATTATAAGCTAAAGTTGGCTTATTAGAATCTTTAACAAATTTTAACACATCGGCACTAATGTTTTCGTCAGCTAATACAACTGCGTCTGAGTACGTTATGGCTCCAATGTTTAATGAATTGTAATCTGCTTTTTCAAATACTTTGGTGTCTTCGATGGTCATTGAATTCATCACTGCTTTTTTATACAGGTCTGGATTTAATGTTTCGGAGAAACATTGATCATAAACAGAATAAACTACTTTAGAATTTTTAAAAGTAGGATCATTCTTGTAGGTGGTTTTGATGTATACAGGTACTAAAGCTGTCATCCAGCCATGGCAATGAACGATATCAGGAGACCATCCTAATTTTTTAACGGTTTCAAGGGCACCTTTACAGAAAAAGATGGTCCGTTCATCATTATCTGCGTAAAATTTGTCTTCTTTATCTCTGAAAACATATTTACGCTGAAAATAATCTTCATTATCCAGGAAATACACTTGCATCCGGGCGGCAGGGATTGAAGCAACCTTAATGATTAAAGGGTTGTCATTATCATCAATGATAATGTTCATACCAGAAAGTCTGATCACCTCATGCAGCCTGTTGCGTCTTTCATTGATGTTTCCAAACCTTGGCATTAAGATACGGATCTCAAATCCTTTATCCTGCATTGCCTGTGGTAATTGACGGGTAATTTCTGAAATCTTTGTGAGTTCAAGGAAAGGCGACATCTCGTGTGTAACAATCAGTAGCTTCGTTTTTGCCATCTCCATATTCGTAAATAAAAATTTATGTTAAAGAAAAGATTATCAAGGTGCAAAGGTAAGCAAAATAATAACATTTATCAATATAATACACAAGATGTTTTGTTGGGAATGTATAAATAACCAACTTTGTCCTTTGAAATTTTATAAGCAGGTTTGAAAGTTGTACATACGATCGCGGCGTTAAGGTCGCTGCTCGACCCAATTAAATTGGCTCAGCAGAAAATTGCTTTAGTGCCAACAATGGGTGCGCTGCACAAAGGACATGTGTCTCTTATAGAAGCAGCACAACAACATGCTGAGATAGTAGTGTGCAGCATTTTTGTAAATCCCACACAATTTACAGACCCTAAAGATCTGGAAAAGTACCCGCGTCCGCTGGAACATGATATTGAGATGCTCAGGGCTTCTGGCTGTGACATTGTCTTTATGCCGGCTGTAAAAGAGATGTATCCCAGGGAAGAAAGCTGGCATATTGATTTGGGTGCTGCAGAGTTCCTGTTGGAAGGTGAATTTAGAAAAGGTCATTACCAGGGGGTTACCCAGATTGTTAAGAAATTATTTGATGCTGTTGAACCTGATGTGGCGTTGTTTGGCCAGAAGGATTTTCAGCAGGTTTTAATGATCCGGAATATGGTTTCTTATTTTAATATTCCTGTACAGATTATTTCATGTCCTATTATCAGGGAAGAGGATGGCCTGGCAATGAGTTCCAGGAATATTCATTTGACAATGAAAGACCGGGAGAATGCATTGGTGTTAAACCAGGCGTTGATCTATGTTAAAGATCATTTTGCATCTCAAGGTGTTGATACGCTTTTAGGTCATGCAAAACTTATGATCGAAGAGACGCCGGGTGTAACACTGGATTATTTCACGATTGCAAACGGTGAAACATTGCTGCCGGAAACCGATCAGAAGAAGTCAAATGTTATTGCCCTGGTTGCAGCTAAAGTGGGCCAAACCCGGCTTATTGATAATATGATACTCAGCTGAAAAACCGGAAAACCATTCATTCACAAACTTTATCTAACTTTGCGTTATGATTATCGAGATATTAAAGTCGAAGATACACCGTGTTAAAGTAACACAGGCAGAATTGAATTATGTTGGAAGTATTACCATTGATGAAGATCTGATGGATGCTGCCCAGATTATTGCCAATGAAAAAGTGCAGATCGTTAACAACAACAATGGCGAGCGTTTTGAGACCTATGTAATTAAAGGGGAGCGTGGTACCGGAACTATTTGTTTAAATGGCGCAACCGCACGTAAGGTTCAGGTAGGTGATATTCTTATTATTATGTCTTACGGCTCATTACCAATCGCTGAGGCCAAAGCATACCATCCCATACTCGTATTTCCGGATGACAATAACCACTTGCTGAAATAAAATACTATGCAACCATAGTATCTTACGTGGAAAGTATTAAATTTGGCACTACGTATTTTTAGATCTATAAAGTTATGTTATTTCAACTGAGTGAAGAACAATTGATGATCCAGCAGGCTGCAAGGGATTTCGCTGTGAATGAACTTAAACCTGGGGTTATCGAACGAGATGAGCATCAGAAATTCCCTGCAGCGCAGGTAAAAAAGCTTGGTGAGCTTGGCTTTCTGGGAATGATGGTTTCAGAAAAATATAATGGCAGCGGACTGGATGCATTATCCTATGTGTTGGTTATGGAAGAGTTATCTAAAATTGATGCTTCGGCATCTGTGGTAGTTTCTGTAAACAATTCATTGGTTTGCTATGGGCTTGAGGCTTATGGTACAGAAGCCCAGAAAGAGAAATATTTAAAGCCCCTTGCTTCTGGTGAGAAGATCGGTGCGTTTTGTTTATCAGAGCCTGAGGCAGGTTCCGATGCTACGTCACAACAGACCACTGCTGTTGATATGGGGGATCATTATTTATTAAACGGGACTAAAAACTGGATTACCAATGGTGGTACGGCATCAACCTATCTGGTTATTGCCCAGACTGACCGCTCTTTAAAACACCGGGGGATCAATGCATTTATCGTTGAGAAAGACACGCCTGGTTTTACCGTAGGCCCGAAAGAGAATAAACTGGGCATCCGGGGGTCAGATACACATTCTTTAATGTTCAATGATGTTAAGGTGCCAAAGGAGAACCGGATTGGTGAAGACGGATTTGGATTTAAGTTTGCAATGAAAACCCTGGAGGGTGGCCGTATTGGTATTGCTGCACAGGCATTGGGCATTGCCGCAGGAGCCTATGAGCTGGCCCTGGCCTATTCTAAGGAGCGTAAATCTTTTGGTAAACCGATATCTGATCACCAGGCTATTGCTTTTAAACTTGCCGATATGGCCACAAACATTGAGGCTGCACGGATGCTGGTTTATAAAGCTGCATGGTTAAAAGATCAGGGACAATCCTACACGCTTGCCGGATCTATGGCAAAATTATACGCCTCTAAAGTGGCCATGGATGTAACTGTGGAAGCGGTACAGATCCATGGCGGTTACGGTTTTGTAAAGGAATATCATGTGGAAAGACTGATGCGTGATGCTAAGATCACACAAATCTATGAGGGAACTTCTGAGATCCAGAAGATGGTTATATCCAGGGAGATCCTTAAATAATACCGGTTTCTAATTCTCAGGTCTTCCATTGGGCGGGCTGTTAATTTGCTGGATTAATCTTTTTCTGATCCGGCAAGGGCACCAAATACAGCCTTGATCAGCGCAACTATAATTGCCAAGAAAGCAGCAGCCCAAAATCCTGTTGTACTAAAGCCGGCCATTACATTGTCTACCAGCAGGATCATAAGTACGCTGATGATAAAGGATACCAGGCCGAGTGTAAGAAAGTTTATTGGAAATGTTAATACACGGAGAATAAATCCGATGGTTGCATTTGCCAGCGCAATTAATATGGCTGCAATGATTGCGGTTCCATAGCCGTCTATCGTTACTCCGGGGACGAGTTTTGCACCAAGGAATACGGCTAGTCCCATCAATAAAATTTCTACTATTAGTCTCATAATTTTTTAATTTAGTGATATGATAAATTATTTTGTCCGGCTGTTGGGGTCTGTTGTCGCCCTTGGCTTGTTATTTTCATGTTCATCAACAAATAATAAGCCACTTTTGATTGATTTCTCTGCGGACAGCACTTCTATTGTTATCCGTAATATTGACCATGCCGGGATTCTTCAGCTTAGGAGCGGTTCAGTTTCCGACTCTGCTTTGCATGAACTGGTCTCGGTTTTACAGACGCCCTTTGAGCAGGATACTTCGATTAAGGAGCTGCCGCTTGACGGAAAGATCGAGGTTACAGATCGTGATGTGATCTTTAAGCCTGCATCAAGGTTTATACCTGGAAACGATTATATGGTGATCACCTTTTTAAATGCGAATTTTGGACATGCAGATCAGGTTATGAAGGGGAGCCTTGACTATAAGCTGAAGCCACAGCAGAAGCTGCTGACCAGGTAAATTACCAGGCTGTGGTATTGCAGATACAAAGAATTGGCATGCAATAAATACTATCAACAGACAATTGATTAAATCTTTACGGAACTGATTGTGGGCTAGCATTTTTATTTTGTAAATATATTTCTTATCTTTGCACAGTAATAGAGGGTAAGAGGGGGCAGATGTCCCCTCTTTTCTATTATTGGCAAATTGGTTATGCAGGTAGAAAAAAGAGTAATAGCGTTAATTGAAGAGAAGATTGCGGATAGGCCGGAGTTGTTTTTGGTTGAGGTAAAGATGTTGCCAAACCATAAACTTATTATCCATGTTGATGGGGATGAGGGAATAACTATCCAGGATTGTGCAGCAATCAGCAGGCATGTTGGTTTTCATCTGGAAGAAGAAAACACGATAGATAAAGCCTACAATCTTGAAGTATCTTCTCCTGGTGTTGGTGAGCCTTTAAAATTAAAAAGACAATACGATAAAAATGTTGGCCGTGAGGTTGGTTTGAAACTGACGGATGGGACACAAAAAGAGGGCAAGCTGCTTTCAGTAAATGATCATGGGATAGTGATCGAAGCAAAGGTTAAAGAAAAAGGTAAAAAGGCGCAGTTGGTTGAAACGGCTGTCGACTTTAATAACATAACAGAAACAAAGGTTTTAATTTCATTTAAATAAAAATGAGCAATATTAATTTAATCGATTCATTTCAGGAGTTTAAGGACTTCAAGAACATCGACCGTCCTACAGTGATTAGTGTGCTGGAAGAGGTATTTCGTAGTATGCTGCGAAAAAAATACGGAACAGATGAGAATTGTGACGTAATTGTTAACCCGGATAACGGGGATTTGGAGATCTGGCGTACCCGGAAAGTGATGGAAGACGGATTTTCTGAGGATGACGATCTTGAAATTGAACTTGCAGAGGTTAAGCTGTTGGATCCTGACATGGAAGTTGGCGACGACTACATTGAGCAGATCACGCTGGAGAGTTTTGGCAGAAGGGCAATCTTAGCTGCCCGTCAGACATTGGTTTCAAAAGTTCTTGAACTTGAAAAAGACGAGATCTTTAAAAAATATAAAGATAGGGTTGGTGAGATCGTAACCGGAGAGGTTTACCAGGTTTGGAAAAAAGAAACTTTGGTACTTGATGATGAAGGTAACGAACTGATGATGCCTAAAACAGAACAGATCCCTGCTGATTATTTCAAAAAGGGTGATACGGTTCGTGCGGTGATCCTGAAAGTTGATATGGTTAATGCAACGCCCAAGATCATCATTTCGAGAATTGCACCGGAGTTTTTACAACGGTTGTTTGAAATTGAAGTTCCTGAGATCTTTGACGGACTGATCACGATCAAGAAAATTGTTCGTGAACCCGGTGAAAGAGCAAAGGTTGCTGTGGAATCTTATGACGACCGGATTGATCCGGTAGGTGCATGTGTGGGAATGAAAGGTTCCAGGATCCATGGTATTGTTAGAGAATTGAAGAATGAGAATATTGATGTAATTAACTTTACAAACAATGTTTCACTATATATTACCCGGGCACTTAGTCCGGCAAAGATCACCTCTATTAAATTAGATGATGAGACCAAACATGCTGCGGTTTATTTAAAACCTGACCAGGTTTCTCTTGCAATCGGACGTGGCGGGCATAATATTAAACTGGCTGGTAAATTAACCGGTTATGAAATTGATGTGTATCGTGAGGCTGGTGAAGAAGATGAGGATGTGGATATTGAAGAGTTCTCGGATGAAATTGATAGCTGGATCATTGATGAATTAAAGGCTATCGGTTGCGATACTGCTAAGAGTGTATTGGCCCTTTCTGTGGATGAATTGGTGAAACGTACCGATTTAGAAGAAGAAACAATTAAGGAAGTAATGAGCATTTTAAAATCAGAATTTGAATAGGTGTGTTCTTGTTAACCAAGAATAAACATTACTTTTGTATAAGAAATTAAAGAAAAAATAGGATATCAATGTCAGACGACAAACCAATAATTTTATTTAAAGCAGTTAAGGAACTTAACGTAGGGATCGCTACGGCCGTTGAGTTCCTGGAAAAGAAAGGCTTTTCTGTTGAGAATAAACCCACTACTAAGCTCTCTCGCGACATGTACAATGCGCTATTGAAAGAGTTTCAGGGCGACAAGATCGTAAAAGAAGAAGCCAATCAGATTGTTATTGGTAAAATTCGTCGTGATGAGCCTGAAGTAACTGAGAGAGTTGCTGAAGCACCTAGAAAAAATGTTGAATTCGAAAACGAAGGTATTTTAATCAAAAACCTTCATTCTTATACTCCTCCTGTTGAAAAGGTAAAAGAGGAAGCTCCGGTTAAGCCGGCTGCTCCTGTAACTTCTGCCCCTGTAGAAAAGGCTGAAGAAAAAGCAGAAGATGGATCTCTGCCTGGTGTTAAAATAGTTGGTAAAATAAATCTGGATGAATTGAATTCTAAAGTTCGTCCGGTTAAGAAGGAGGAAACTCCCGCAGCTCCTGCTCCAGAGCCTGTACAGGCTCCTGCTGTTCAGGAAGTGCCCAAAGAAGTTAAGGAAGAACCTAAGCCAATAGAAGTTATAAAGCCAGTAGAAGAAATTAAACAGGAAGTAGAAAAACCGGTTGAAGCTCCTAAACCAATTGAAGAAGCTAAGCCCGTTGAACAGCCAAAAGCTGAAGAAAAACCAGTTGTGAAAGCGGCCCCTGTAGTGGCTCCAGCTCCTGCAGCTGCAGAACCGCCTAAAGTGGAGAAAACGGACGAAGTTGAAGTGATCAAAGCACGTTCTGTAAAACTTTCCGGACCAAACATTATCGGTAAGATTGTTTTACCAACTACTCCGGACCGTAAATCTCAGCCTGTTGCATCTTCTGCAGACAGTGCTGATGCGAAAAGGAAGCGTAAACGGAAAAAAGCTCCGGGAGGACATCCGGGTCAACAAACCCATGGTCAGACACCTGGAGGTAACCCGCAAGGCGGACAACCCGGACAGGGCACTCCGGCAGGCCCTCCAAGACCAGCTGCTCCGGTAGGCAACAGACCAGATTTTAGAAATAATACGAATAATACTGCCAACAGGCCTAACTTCAGGAACAGTAAACCGGGAACTCCTGGTAATGGTCCGAAAGAAGAACCTACGGAAAAAGAGATACAAGATCAGATCAAAGCAACGCTTGCACGTTTAAGCGGAGCTGGTAAATCTGGTAAATTTGCACAACGTGCTAAGCTGCGTCGTCAAAAGCGTGATGATGTTGCCCTTTCAGCTGATGAGGCTGCAATGGAACAGGAATTGCAATCTAAAGTATTGAAGGTTACAGAATTTGTTACGGCAAATGAACTGGCTTCAATGATGGATGAGCCGGTTACAAAGATTATCGCGACTTGTATGAGTCTTGGTATGTTTGTTTCGATCAACCAGCGTTTGGATGCAGAGACCTTAACGATCGTTGCAGATGAGTTTGGTTACGAGATTCAATTCGTTAAACCGGATGATGAAAGTGATGTGATCATTGAGGAAGAAGATACCGAAGATGATTTGTTACCAAGGGCTCCGGTAGTGACCATTATGGGTCACGTCGATCATGGTAAAACATCCTTGCTGGATTATATCCGTAAGGCAAATGTGGTAGCTGGTGAAGCAGGGGGTATTACCCAGCACATTGGTGCCTATATGGTAACTACGCCTACGGGTAAACAAGTTACATTCCTGGATACACCGGGTCACGAGGCCTTTACGGCAATGCGTGCACGTGGTGCCAAGGTAGCGGATATTGCGATTATTGTAGTTGCTGCGGATGATGCGGTGATGCCTCAAACTAAAGAGGCCATTAACCATGCTCAGGCTGCTGGTGTACCATTGGTATTTGCGTTTACAAAGATTGATAAGCCAGGTGCAAATTCTGATAAGATCCGTGAGCAGTTATCGATCATGAATATTCTTGTTGAGGATTGGGGGGGTAACTTCCAATCGCAGGAAATCTCTGGTAAGAGTGGTTTAAACGTAGACCTTCTATTGGAAAAAGTACTGCTGGAAGCTGAATTGTTAGATCTTAAAGCAAATCCTGATAAACGTGCAACAGGTAGTGTTATTGAGGCGACGCTGGATAAAGGACGTGGTATTGTAACTACGGTTCTGGTACAGGCTGGTACGTTGAAAATAGGTGATCCTATTTTAGCGGGTAGCTATAGCGGACGTGTTAAAGCATTATTTAATGAGCGTGGACAGAAAGTTGATAAAGCGGGCCCTTCGGTTCCGGTTCAGGTTCTGGGTATGCAGGGTGCTCCTACCGCAGGTGATAAATTCAATGCACTGGAAAGTGAAGTTGAAGCAAGAGAGATTGCAAACAAACGTTTACAGCTAATGCGTGAACAAGGTCTTCGTACACAGAAACACATTACGCTTGATGAGATCGGTCGCCGTTTGGCTATTGGTAACTTTAAAGAGCTTAACCTGATCGTTAAAGGTGACGTGGATGGTTCAATTGAAGCTTTATCAGATTCATTGCTGAAACTTTCTACTGAGGAGATCCAGATCAACATTATTAGTAAGGCTGTAGGTCAGATCTCGGAGTCTGATGTATTGCTGGCTTCTGCTTCTGATGCGATCATTATAGGTTTCCAGGTTCGTCCATCTTCTGGTGCACGGAAGCTTGCTGAAGCGGAACAGATTGATATCCGTTTATACTCTATCATTTATGATGCGATCAATGAGATCAAAGCTGCGATGGAAGGTATGCTTGCTCCTGAGTTTGAAGAGAAGATCACTGCCAATGTGGAGATCAGAGATACCTTTAAGATTACTAAAGTCGGAACAATTGCCGGTTGTATGGTATTGGATGGTACGATTACGCGTAACAGCAAGATCCGTATTGTTAGGGATGGTGTTGTAATCTACACGGGTGAACTTGCATCGTTAAAACGTTATAAAGATGATGTGAAAGAAGTTGCAAGAGGTTATGAATGCGGATTGAATATCCATAACTTTAATAACATTGAGGTGGGTGATATTGTTGAAGCGTACGAACAAGTTGAAGTAAAAAGAAAACTGTAAAAGGTTAACTATATTAAAAACAAAAAAGCGGCTCTTGCCGCTTTTTTTGTTTGATCTCTTTTGTTTAAGGCTATTGACGCTTTAGCAATCTTGTAGTCGCTAAAGCACTTTAATCTTATACAGGGTTATTCGGGAGTGCAAAGACAAATTTCTTTAACATTGCCGCCTTTTCCTTTCCTGAGTTTTTATTGATCGCAAAAAGTAGTTTTCTGTTTTTGTAAAGAAGGATATACAGTTTTATCTTATTAAAGAAGTTTAGTTTTGACGTGATCAATTTATAGATGCCGTAAGCATAATCAGCATAAGGGCCGCTATATGTACTACAGTGTCCGATCCATGCTTTGTCTGTAACCAGTGGGTTATATAAGTCTTCCTGAGGCTCATTTATTTTTCTAAGGTCAAGCATATCAATCGTATTTTCTGTATGCTGCCTGTATCTTACGAGTGTTTGTGGGACAAGCTTAATTGATCCGGCATTTGAAGCGACAAAGGCGAGCCACCAATCGTGAAAGAAGTCTGCATTAAATGGTAGTGCATGCTCAAGGAGTATGCGGTTGAACATTATAGTATGACCTGAGACGCAATTTTTTAGCAAAAAGGGTAATGGTGAATTTCCTTCGTATAAGTTGAAAACGTCTGACATTTTTAAATCCAAATCTTTTCCTTCGTGATCCATATATTGAGAATCGTGGTAGATCAACATATGATCACCTATTTCTGCTACCTGTTTGGATATCTTTTCGGGATGCCAGATGTCGTCCTGATCTGAGAGTGCAATGTATTTGCCGGTAGCCAAAGTTATTGCCTTTTCAAAATTCCTGACGTAACCTAAATTTGCAGTATTGAAATACAATTTTATGATGCTGTATTTTTCTTTATAGGTATTGAGGATCGTTCGTGATTGGTCTGCAGAGCAATCATCTACAATTATAATCTCAATATTTTGATAGTTTTGATTTAAAATGGAATCCAATTGCTCCTTTAAGAATTGTTCTCCATTATAAACACACAATGCAATAGAGACGAGGGCTTGATTACTCATTAAAGAATGCGGGTATAAATTTTAAAAATTAATGTAATTATTTACAAATGGTTAAATTTGCATAAATTTAAATAAATGATCTCAATAATCATATGCTCTGCAGACAAACAAATGCTTTCGGATGTAACCAGAAGTATAACTGAAACCGTAGGTATTCCTTTTGAAATTTTAAGTTTTGAAAATTCAGGAGGGAAGAATGGTATCTGTTCATTGTATAATAGGGGTGCAAGACAAGCGAAATATGATCTGTTGTGTTTTATGCATGAAGATATTGATCTGAAAACCCAGGATTGGGGCGCTATTGTATCTGATATTTTTGAGAACAACAAAGGTTTAGGTGTACTGGGGCTGGCGGGATGCAGATATAAAGGTGCTGCACCAACGGGATGGGGAATACAAAGCTATGAATACCAATTAGACAGGTGCAATTATATTCAATCTTTTAAATATGAGGATCTGCCAACTTATCACCACCTGGAAAACCCCAATAATGAAAGATTGTCTAACGTTGTTTCTGTAGATGGGATGTGGTTTTGTACGACTAAGGAGATTGTTTTAAAGTGTCCTTTTGATGAGAAATTACTTCATAGCTTTCATGGTTACGATCAGGATTTTTGTTATCAAGTAGGCGAATTATTTTCTGTTAACGTGACTTTTGATATCCTTATAGATCACTATTCTGAAGGTAAATACGACAAGTCATGGTGGGTTGATATTCTTAAAGTTCATGACAAATGGCAGCGGAAACTGCCAATGAGTCTTGACGCTATTTCTTTGAATGATCGATTTCTAATTGAAAAACGGGCGTATAGGTTTATTGTTGTACACCTTTCTGAGATGGGCTATTCCTGGGGATATATTTTTAATTTCCTTACGAAGCAGTTATTTACCGGTGTTTCTGGCTGGCAGCAGTATTTGAAGGCCAACTTATTTTTATTTAAACAAATTACGTCAAAACCCAAACCCTAACCATAAAGAGGTACTGTAATTTTAGTAAACTAATGATCATGATCCTTTCTATTGTACCAGATTGCGCTTAAGACAGCTTTATAATAATTGGTTTTTTGGGAGGCAGGGTTTTTAAACAGCTGCTCAATCTGTTTTGAAATGAGAGGTTCAAGTGCATTCCGATCTTTCCAATAAGCTTTAAGATGATATTTAAATGCGTTGTTATAGTCTGCATCTGTAATCAGCTGATCCCGATAGATCCTATTGAGTACGGTTAAGATCTCTTTATAATTTAATCCGCTTTTTGTTGCCTTGCCACTTACATCCTGATCGTGTTTTCTAAAGTAATTTAATAGTTTTCCGCTGATGTGAATGGTACCATGTCTGGCCAGTTCTATCCAAAAGAGCCAATCACCACAAAATTTATAATCGGTAAAGTCTTTTGGAATGGATTTATAGACTTCTTTTTTCCATAAGACCATGCTGGCATTGAATACGGAATTGTTTTTAAGCATATAATTTTTAATAAATACATGCCCTTCAACGATCTCCGACAGGTAAGGATGCTGAGATTGCCAACTGATGGTATTTACATTCTGAATACAATAAGACTGACAGTAGCTAAATATGCAATTTTCATCTTTATCAAATCCTGATATCAACTCTTCTAAAATTATTGGATCACACCAATCGTCACTTTCAGCGATCCAGATCAACTCTCCATGAGCGATTGATATTCCTTTTTCCCATTGTTTAAAAGTGCTTCCGCTGTTTTGTTCGTTATAAATGATCTCAGTTACTTTAGGATTTAATCGATAACCCTCAATAATTGATCTGCTTTGATCCGTCGAGCAGTCATCTAATATTATAATCTCAAAATCCTGATAAGTCTGGTCTAATATACTTTCAATGCGTTGTACCAGGTATTTAGAATGGTTGTAATTTGGAATGATGACTGATACTTTCGGCATACAGTATTGGCAATTCATATAATTTGTATCTTCGGTGTTTAACTCAAATATACTATGTCTTTACCTAATGCCGTGGATTATTCTATTATTATCTGTACTTATAACCCAGACAGACGGTTGTTGGAGCGGTGTCTTAATGCGGTATCTTTGTTAGATACAGCAGGGCTTGTGATGGAAGTGATCTTAGTGGATAATAACAGCAGCTCTGCGCTGTATACGCTGGATTACGTTCAATTTTTTTTAAATGCTGTTCCACATTCAAAATTAATTGTAGCTAGAGAGCAAGGACTCAGTTATGCACGTATTGCAGGGATTGAAGCTTCAGTAGGTAAGTACATTTTGTTTTTTGATGACGATAATGAACCTGATCCTGAATATGTACAGGTTCAAAAGCGTTTGCATGCGCATTATCCGCACGTTGCTGCCTGGGGTCCAGGAAATGTTAATGTTGATTTTATAGAGGGTGTTGATGATAAACTTGCGGCTTATGCAACAGAGGCTTTTCAGGATCGGCACGAAGTACAGATCGGCTATTCAAATCAGCGCACCTGGCAGGGCTGTTACCCATTCGGTACGGGCTTATGTATTAAAAGGGAGTATTTTGAAAGTTACGCTTTGCTGGCTGCGAAAGGGAAATTTAGTTTGTCTGACCGAAAGGGAAACCAGCTAAGCAGCGGAGGGGATGTTCAAATGGTTTTATACTGCATAAGCACTGGAGCAGCAGCTGGCGTAGCTCCTGAACTAAAATTGACCCACATTATTCCTGGTAAGCGAACAAAAATAGACTACCTTAAAAAATTAACCTATGGTACAAGTGTTTGTTATTCGACGTGTTTACTTGAAATTTTTCCGGATCATTTAGCGACGATCAAAAGCCAGATGATCAGTGAGAGAAAATTTGCTTTTAAAGTGTTAAAAAAATACCTGATGTTGTTTTTTGATCCGAGACCTAAAAAAGCACTTAAACTGGCGGCTTATATAGGTGCTGTTGCTGGCGATTATATCGCGTTAAACAAACCTGTACCTTCTGGTGTGTTGTGGGTTTTAAAAAGGCTCAAGGCAATTTAGAACTGCCTCCTTAGCCATCTTTTAAATCTTCTGCGGAGTGAATAATGTTTTCTTTTTCTGTTTTCAAGATCAAACTCCCTTTTAAAGATATCGTTGTCGGCATCTTTTTCGGGAAGAAAATATTTGGGATGTGTAATTACCGTGAGTTCATGGCTAGGCATTTTTGCAAATTTGGATTCTGGATTTGGGGTATGGGTCGCATCTGCCCTGAATCCAATATTTGTAACCAGGTTAACATTCGGGTTAACTGATAATCCGAAGTTGAAATAATTGCAGAATGCAAGCTGATAATCCCAGGTATCAATTTTATTTGCTTTGAGATCTTTAAAGATTTGAAACCATAATTCTGCAACAAAGGGATCGTAAAAAAGCTTTTTAAGCTGGTATTCTACTTCTGTCGCGTCGTATTTTGTTAAATTCCTATCGTAATCTTTCCATACGCGTTTCCATGTTGCCCAACCCCAAACGTTGCTGCTTTCAGACAAATAATAACTGGCATCACCCCATGTTTTTCCGAAGTGGAGATTACACCCTGCAACATGCCTGATGCGGGTATCCAAACGATATTTTTCCAGCATCTCATCACAGAAGTAGAAAAAGCTTGTTGATGGCAGGCAATCGTCTTCCAATACGATTCCTTCTTCTACCTGTTCGAAAAACCAATCTATTGCTGATGATACGGCAACTTTACAGCCTAAATTCTCTGTTCTAAAAAGCGTTTTAACTTCGCATTCCCAGTCAATTAATTCTGTAATTGCCCTTGCTTCCCGACAAAGATCTGCTTCAGCAGGCCTGTCCTGTCTTGGCCCATCAGCAGCGATGTACAATGCACCTGGTTTAACTGATTTAATTTGATTAAAAACCTCAAGTGTGGTATCCGGGCGATTAAATATTAAAAAAAGTATGGGTGATTTTACGTTGTAGGAGGTCATGATCGCTATAATTTATAGTTAAACTTTTGTAAAAATGGTCTCCAGAAACCGATATGCTTATCCCAGGCATGGCAGCCAAATGGAAGTTGTTCCTGGTTTAAACGGTAGGCCAACTCAGGAAGTGTTTCTATGGAGAATTTTAATGCTGTTTTATAGGGAGGAATACTGAGGCTCTTTTGCCTGCGGTTAACGGCTACAGACCAGAATATATCTTCATTAAATTCTGATTTTGCCTGGCTGATATATTCCTCTGCCAGTGCCCGGAATTTTATGCAAAGGTCATAAAACCGTTGCACACGCCTTAAGGACAAGCCGCCATTTCCTACACTTTTTACAAATTGTTTTGAGTTTGGCACTCCGCCTTTGGATATGTTATATCTTCTGTACAGGATACTTTTTACATGTAAGATGAATTTATCAAGACTGTTCTTGTTCTCTGATGGCTGTAACCATGGGGCACCTATATAGTCGTAATTTTGGTTACACCAATTGTGCAGCTGATCAGAGAATACAAATGCATCTAATTGATAGATCAGCATATATTCGAAATTCAGAAAGGCCTTATAAAATAAGGACGAAAGCATCAATTGATTGTATCCGTAAATGTTTTTGAAATAGTGATCATCAAAAGATATAACTTCGAAAAAGGGGTACAGACCGGTAACAAATGCCAAATCAAGGGATTTTGGTTTAATGGCAATGATCTGGTAATCTGAGAGTACATTAAAACACTGCTCTAAGGAGAAGGTCTCATTATAAGTTAAATTATCTTTGTAAAATGGGATAACGACAACAGCTTGCTGTGACATATTAAAGTTCTTTTTTTGAGCGTATTGCTTTAGCTTGCCTAAAAATATAACGCAGCCATATACTTAGGCCAAAGTTACGAAGAATCATTTTAGTCTTGTCCGCTTCAAACGGCAAGTCCTTAACAATTGCTGATGCCCCGGTATCATTGTAGTCTGCAATGGTATAATCCAAATACTTAAATGTGTAGTTCGGATCTTTATGGAGCTGCATATTTAATGCATAATCTGCAGCGATGGTATACTTTGTATTGTATGTATACTTCTTAAATACTGAAGATGGATAGATTATGGACTGGTGAAAAATGCCGAGCTTGGCTTGTCTGTATGGCGAAATATTTCCTGAACATTTTCTGCCCTTATACAGCACATTGGCATAATAGATGGTTGAAAGATCTTTTAGTTCTGTGATGAACGTTGAAAAGCCGCTTAACAAGATGTCATCGGCTCCAAGAAAATATACCCATGGGGTGTTAATGTGCGGGAGGGCTTTATTCATTGCATCGTAAATGCCGGTATCCTTTTCACTTTTCCAGTAATCGATCTTTTTATTATTTTGTTCCAGTATTCTTAAGGTGCCGTCATTGCTTTTTCCATCAATTATAACAATGCTTATATTTTTGAAGGTTTGATTGTAAATACTATCCAGGCATGGCTGAAGAATTTCCTCCACATTATAGGTTACAATTACAACGGTTATAAACTTACTTTCTTTAGGCATTTAATGTATTTCTGTATACTTGAATATATGCTTGTGCGCTATTTTTCCAGTTGAATTGTTCGGCATGTTTAATGATCTCGTTAGCGGGTTGTTTTAGCTGGTAATCCTGCATTCCATTGCGGAAAACCTGCTGCATCTCTGAAGGATCAAAGCTTTTAAAGTAATAGGCTAAATTACCCCCGATTTCGGGTAACGAAGTTTTATCGGATAAGAAGACCGGTTTTCCGAATCTCATGGCTTCTATGGGTGGAATACCAAATCCTTCTGCCAATGAAGGAAACAGGAACGCTTTACAATTTTTATAATACCATGTTTTTTCGTGGTCATGAATTGGTCCGGTAACCTTTACACGGGCCTCTACATTGTGAAGTGCGGCTTCTGCCAGAATTTTGTCTTTATATGCGGGTTCTATTTTACCTGCAATGATGAGTTCAAGATCGTTGTTTACAAGAAGTGGTACGAGCACATGAAAATTCTTTTTAGGATTTACAGTGCCGAGTGCGAAAAGAAATGGTTTGGAAGGAAGATAAGCTGGCATCGATTCTTTGGAAGACTCCAGCGGTGCACAGCCGTTATAAATTACAGTAATTGGCTTGTCGGGAATACTTAAATGGCTTAAGATATCATTTTTTGTAAATGTAGAGATCGCTACAATATGATCAGCCAGATCTATGTTCTTTTGAAGTTTATGCAGATAGCCTTTGACTTTAGAATCAGCCTTTCCTTCGTGCAGAAAGTTTAGATCGTGAATGGTGAGTACCCGTTTTGTTTTCTTTCTGTGCGGGATGTACGCGGACAGTTGGTAGGTGGTATGCCAGAGGTCTATGTTTTGGATTCTCGGAAAGATGAATTTCTGAAGGCCATTTTGATCTATAAAACAATCTGATGGATCAAAATGCTTTTGCAGCCCGGGGTTTAAATAATAGCTGAGTTGATCCTTCTGCCCTTTAGCTTTTTTTAGCGCATGGCCAAGCTGATGGCAATACTCGAATAAACCGGTATGCTCATATTTCATTCTTTCACAGTCAAGGACAATTTTCATTTGGTATTGAATTGGTTTGACCTTAATTATTCAGTGAATGTCTGCATATCTATGAGTCTTTTATAAAGACCATTTTTATTGATCAGTTCTGTATGACTTCCTGACTCTGCAATTTTACCGTCGTCTATTACAATGATCCTGTCTGCGTGTTGTATGGTACTTAGGCGGTGTGCAATTACTATGGAGGTCCGGTTCATCATCAGGTTGTTTAATGCTTCCTGAACCAGTTTTTCAGATTCAGTGTCCAATGCTGATGTGGCTTCGTCAAGGAGCATAATTGGCGGATTGGCCAAAACAGCCCTGGCAATGCAGATTCGTTGTTTTTGACCTCCTGATAACCGGTTTCCTCTATCGCCGACATAAGTTTGGTATCCATTTTCTGTATTTAGGATAAACTCATGGGCGTTTGCAATTTTTGCTGCTGTTATAACTTCTTGCTCTGAGGCATTCGGATTGGCGAATGCAATGTTATTGAATATGGTGTCATTAAACAGGATTGATTCCTGATTAACTGTTCCCATTTGTGAACGGATACTTTCTACTTTCAAGTCCTTGTAATCATGACCATCCATCTTTATCGCCCCCGATTCTGGATCGTGAAAGCGTGGAACTAGATCCATGAGTGTACTCTTTCCGCCGCCTGATGGGCCAACCAATGCAACGGTCTGTCCTTTTTGAATGGTTAAGTTAATGTTGTCCAGAACCATTTTGTCACCGTAGCTGAAGCTCACATTTTCAAATATAAGTGCACTGTTAAAGTTCGAGAGTTCAATGGCATCGGGTTTATTAACAAATTCAGGCTTGGTATCTATCAGGTCGAGCACTCTTACCCCTGCGGTAATACCGGAATGGATACCACTAAAAGAGTCGGTTAAGGCCTTTACAGGCTGCATCACCTGTGAGAATGTAGCGATATAAACCAGGAATTTTGCGGTAGTCAGGTCACCCTGTCCATTCAGGATCATTGTTCCGCCATAGAGTATGATAAATACCACGACCAGTACTCCTAATGTTTGTGAAACAGGAGATGCCAACTGTTGTCTCCGGGCCATTTTCCGATTTAAAGTAGAATAAAAAACATTTTCATCATGAAACTTCTTTTTTGTCGTTTCTGTGGAGTTAAATGCCTTAATGATCCGTATTCCACCCAGTGCTTCATCCAGAAAACCAATCATTTTGGCAAAGCTTTCATGAGACTCTCTTGCCTGATGTTTTAGGCGCTTTACAATCTTGCTGATGATAAATCCGGAAATTGGAATTACAAGCAGTGAAAAAAGTGTAAGTGGTATGGAGATCGATAATAATACAACTACATAAGATAATAGCTGCATAGGTTCTTTAAATACTACCTGAAGCGTATTGGTTACTGTGCCTTGTACAACCTGTACATCTGAAGCGACCTTGGATATGATATCACCCTTACGTTCATTATTAAAGTAGCCAATGTGCAAGTCCATCACGTTATTAAATACTGCTTTCCGCAAATTTAGCAAAGTATGCAGCCTTAAATCCTCCATGATCCGCTGCGAGAGGTAGCGGAACAGGTTGGCTGAAAATACAGTGACGATGATAACACAGCAAACTATTTTTAAAGTGTAGATCTTGCCGTATGTATTTATGGTTTGCTGAATAATATTATTGAATTTACCAACCAGATCAAAAGATGATGCTTTTTCTGCAAGTGTAGGGGCACAATCTTTTGCTCCACTAAACAGCGTTTCAAGCAATGGTCCTATTAGTACAAATAAGAATGTATTGAACACAATGGCAAGGATCGTGAACAGCACATATGGAATTGCAAATTTTTCTATTGGTCTGGCGAAGGTTAGTAATCTAAAGTAGGTCTTCATTAAAATCTAGAAATTTTTCAAAGATACAGATTTTACCGGGCTTGTTTGTAATGATAGTTACTATGGGATTCTGGCTAAATAGATAAAATAAAATATGTTTATTTGTAATCATTACCCTGATTAATGAACTATTTACCACTACTAGCTAAGATTAAGGACGAAAATTTCAATTCTCTGGCCCGGGTGCTTACCCTGGTTGAGAATGATATGGAAGGCAGTGAATCCATTCTCAGATCGATTACAATTGATCAGAAAATCCCGGTCATTGGGATTACAGGGCCTCCCGGAGCTGGTAAAAGCACTTTAGTTAATGGAATGATTACGCAGTTAAGTGCAGATGGGAAACGGATTGCTGTTATCGCTGTAGATCCTACTTCTCCATTTAACCTGGGTTCGCTGCTTGGCGACCGTGTACGGATGTCTGCTCATTTTAATAAACCAAATGTATTTATCCGTTCTATAGCTACCCGTGGCTCTGTTGGTGGATTGTCTGCTAAGATCATTGAGATGGTAGATGTGCTGAGGTCTGCAAATTTTGATTACATCCTTATTGAAACGGTAGGTGTTGGCCAGTCGGAGATTGAAATAGCTGGTTTGGCCGGGATCACTATCGTTGTTCTTGTTCCGGAGGCTGGTGATGAGATCCAGCATATTAAATCCGGTTTGATGGAGATCGGGAATATCTTTGTTGTCAATAAATCAGACCGGGATGGTGCTGATGCGTTTGCAAACAACCTTAAGAAGATGGTTCATCAAAGGGCAGAAGTAATCCCTGTTATAAAAACCATTGCGGATAAAAATATGGGTATTGATGAATTGCTGGCTTCCGTTGATCATCTCGGCATTACACAAAGTCAGCGGCAACTGTATCTGTATACAGAAAAGGCGTATAAGCTGATCCAGAATCACAGGATGAAGAACCTGAATAAGAATGATCTTCAGCTGGCGCTTAATAAAGTATATATGACTGAAGATTTTAATCTTTATAAATTTATAGAATCTTATTTAAGATAGCCGAAGGATAGTAGTTTTAATATTTTTTGAGCGCGTTCACCACCTTTGATAAGGTTTGAGGAACTTAAAGGCGTTTACCCTGTTTAAGGTTTAAGAACGGAACTGGTTATTTGTAGTTTCTTCCAATGATCCGATTTTTTCTCATACAGGAAGAATTTTCCGAGCTTATACTTAAATTTAAGATGTTTGCCATATTCTATTCCAAAAACGCGGTGAGGGATTTCTGGATTTTCTTTAAGGCATGCTTTTATGGCTAAAGAATATACGGTAGGCCCCGTCATGTGATGAACATCGTGAGGAAACCTATTGTTTCTGATGTTGTCATACATCATTTCCAAAGTCTTTTTTAAAAACGGATGTCCAGCCTCATAGATCATTGCCCATTGTACATAACATACCGGATTTTTTTCTGGGGAGATGACTGCCACATCATCGGATCTGATGAGGTTGTCAAGTCTGCCATTGATGCTGCTGTCAATATCCAGGTATACCCCTCCCTTTTTATAAAGTATGGCATACCTGAAAAAATCTGCTTTAGCGGCTCCTATATTTATTTGTTTATAGAGCTGGTAAACTTCATCATCAAATTCTGTTTGAAGAAATTCTTCGATACGGGTATCGTCATAGAACTCATATTGATATTCCGGGTTTCTTTTTCTAAATCCTGAAATGTGCCATTTAGTTAATAACGGCAATTTTGAAGATTTAAAGGTTTGATGTATTATTTTCGGAATTGACATGTTTTACGGTTCTGGAAAGGGTAAAAGTATCTGTTTTATGTGTATATCTCAAAATTGTATGACGGAAATGGTACGTGATGTCTTAAAAACTGGACTTTTTTTTAAAAGGATTAGGACAGTTCAATAGGAAATTTATGTTTATAGTGTTCAGATATACAATAACTTAGACAGGATTGGCGTTTGTGGTAAATATTGTTTAATATTGTCATGGAGCAAGTTTGGAACGGAGTTTGTATAAGACTTTGAGAAATTAAAAATTTGTTTAATTTTGCTACACAAAAAAATTATACAATTAAAATTTGTTTAACCTTAAAAAAGAAAATTATGAATTATTCTACTTTAAAAAAGAGTCTAGCAGTTTCTTTTGTAGCATTAATGGGAGTTACATCTCTCGCTAGTGCTCAGGATTCTACTTCGACTTCTTCTTCTGCCAAGGTATTTGGTGGTAGAGGTCAGTACAGAACGTGGTCTTTCGGTATCAATGGCGGTGTTTTAGCTCCAGTTGTTGCTATTGGCGGATCTAACGATTTTACCAACTGGGATGCTAACTTAGGTTACGGAATCTCACTTAAGAAACAATTGGGACATGCTTTTGGCTTAGAAGGTAACATTTTCCGCGGAAAATTATCTGGAAGCAATAAAGATGTTGCTGGTGGTTCTGTAAATGGTATCTCAGATTTCGAAACTGAAATCGGTTATTCAGCAGACATCAGAGGTGTTGTTAACGTTGCAACTGTTGATTTCTTACGTCGTGAGAACTCAGTAAACTTCTTCGTAACTGCTGGTTACGGTTTAATTGCTTATGCTCCACATCCAAACACTGCAAATCCTGCAACTGACTGGAAAGATGTTGCTGGCGCTGATCGTGATAAAAAATATGTTAAAGAAGCTTATATCCCAGTAGGTGCTGGTGTTAAATTTAAAGTTTCTGACCGCGTTGCGTTTAACTTAGGTTACACGATGAACTTTGTTGATGGTGATAATGTTGATGGAGTTTATGCTAAAGGAACTACTAAAGATAAATTCTCTTACAGCTATGCTGGTTTAGAGTTTTCTCTAGGTTCTTCAGCTAAGCCTAACCTGGATTGGGTTAACCCACTTGCTTTAATGTATGATGAATTAAAAGATCCTACATTGCGTCAAGAAGTTGAAGCATTGAAAAACCGTGTTTCTAACATTGAGAAATCTGTTGAAGATCTTAAAAAAGATACTGACGGTGACGGTGTTGCTGATCAATTTGACAAATGCCCAGGAACTCCTGCTGGTACTGCTGTTGACGGTTCAGGATGTCCTCTTCCAAAAATGACAACTGAAGTTGCAACTGGTACTACTGCTACTGGTTTTGAAACTATCCAATTTGAATTCAACTCATCAGTTTTAAAAACTGAAGCATATCCTGTATTAGATAAATTATCTTCAGTATTGCGTGAAAACGGTGGTAAAGTAACTGTAAATGGTTACGCTTCAAGCGAAGGTACTGCTGCATACAATTTGAAATTATCTAAAGACAGAGCTAATTCTGTTAAAACTTACTTAGTTAACTCTGGTGTTAACGCTAGTCAAGTTGCAACTAAAGGACTTGGTGAAGCTAACCCAATTGCTTCTAACGATACTGAAGAAGGTCGTATCCAAAACCGTCGTGTTGAGACTGCTAGAAACTAAGATTTTCTAAATAAATAAAAAAGAGGGCTTCAAATTTTGAAGCCCTCTTTTTTTTATTCCTACATTTGTAACCAGATGTATCTTTTTAGAAAAAAGGACCCGAACAGGCCGACTAATATTAACATTAAAATAATGCACATTATTAATGCAACAGCTATTATTGTATTTGCTGCAGGGGTATTGTGGAAACTGATTGACTTGATCTTATTAAAATGAACAAAATAGTAAACACTACAAATGCTCCAGCTCCTATTGGTCCATATAGCCAAGCCGTAATTGCAAACGGTTTTTTGTTTTTATCCGGACAAGTTGCTATAAATCCTGAAACAGGTGATGTTATCAAATCTTCTGTTGCCGATGAGACGCACCAGGTAATGAGAAATATTAAGGCTGTTCTGTTAGAAGCTGGTTATGGTTTTGAAGACGTTGTTAAAGTGACTATCTTTCTTTCTGATATGGATCTTTTTGCGGAGATCAACGAAATATACGGATCGTATTTTGAAGGTAATTTCCCTGCACGTGAAACACTTGCTGTAAAAGGATTGCCTAAAGGCGTAAACATCGAGATCTCTGTTACCGCTTATAAATCTTAATTTGCCTAAATCAAACCTGAAGTATTTCTTTGCAGCCATTCTCTCTGTTAGTATTTGGGGTTTTTTCTCTATTCCTCTAAGAAACCTGAAAGCATACGCTTCTGATGAAATTCTTTATTACCGGGTATTTACTTCACTCGTACTCATTTGGATTGCCATCTTTATGTTCAGGAGGAAGCAGCTTAAAGCCGACTTGGCTTACCTGTCTTCTGTTTCATTGCGAGAAAGAAAGCTCGTTTTGCTCCAGGTTACCGGCGCAACAGCCTTGCTGGTTTTAAATTGGTATACCTTCATTTATGCGGTTAATAACGTCAGCTTACAGTCTGCTGCATTTGCTTATATGGTTTGTCCGCTGATCACGGCTTTTGGTGGTTTTATTCTTTTAAAGGAGAAATTGTCCAGATTACAACTATTCTCTTTATTAATTGCACTGGTTAGCATTATCCTGCTCGCTACCGGATCTTTTATAGAAGTGCTATGGTCTGTGGTAATTGCACTATTGTACGCCTTATATCTCATTATTCAGCGTAAGATGCAGCACCTTGATAAATTGCATGTATTGGCTGTTCAAATTGCAATGGCTGTTCTGATGATGCTTCCTTTTTATTTGTACCATCATGAGTCTTTTCCCGTAGAAACTTTGTTTTGGGGCAACATTGTTATTATTGCATTGTTGTTTACCATCATTCCTTTATTTTTAAGTTTATATGCACTCATTGGCATTCCTTCTTCTACGCTAGGGATCATCATTTACATCAATCCGACTATCGCTTTTATTGTGGCCATTTTATATTTTAATGAAACACTGGACCCGAATAAACTATTTGCTTATTCATTGCTGGTTGCATCTGTTCTTATATTTAATTGGGGCATACTAAAAGATATCCTTACATTTAAGAGAAAAAATATTTAACGGTTTGTTTGCTGCAACTCTAGATACGACTATTGAATTTCTTAAGGGCGTAGGACCTAAACGTGCTGAACTTTTTCAGAAAGAGTTGGGTATCTTTACTTACGAGCAGCTGATTAGCTATTTTCCTTTCCGTTATATAGACAGAACCCGCTTCTATAAGATCAATGAGTTAGATCCTGAATTGCCCTATGTACAAATACTGGGCAGGATAACCAGTAAAGAACAAATTGGTGAAAAGCATAAGAAACGGATTGTTGCCCGGCTTACTGATGAAACCGGATCTATTGAACTGGTGTGGTTTCAAAGCCTGAAATGGGTGGATGATCATGTAAGTAAGGGAAAGGTTTATATTGTGTTTGGAAAGCCTTCCTTATTTAACGGGACTTTTAGCATTTCGCATCCAGAGCTGGAGCATTATCCAAGGCCGGCAACGGTGACTGGTAATTTAAGGCTACAGCCTGTTTACCATTCAACAGAAAAGCTTAAGAAGTTTTTTTTGGACAGCAGGGGCATACAGAAGCTGCAGGCTATATTGATTGAACAGCATCTGGCCGAGATCCGGGAAACTATCCCTCCATATATCCTGGAAAAATATAAAATGATCACCCGTAAGGAATCCATTTTAAATATTCATTTTCCAAAAGATGTAAAGTCACTTAAGGAAGCGGAGCGTCGTTTAAAATTTGAAGAGTTGTTTTTCATCCAGCTTCAGCTGCTTCATAATAAACAGCTTAGGGAACGTAAATTTAAAGGTCACTTCTTTAGTATTGTCGGTGAAAAGGTAAATACTTTTTATAAAGAGATCCTTCCTTTTGAGCTGACCAATGCACAAAAAAGGGTGATCAAAGAAATCCGTCTGGATACCCAGCGAGGCATTCAGATGAATCGTTTAGTGCAAGGTGATGTTGGAAGTGGCAAGACTGTTGTCGCGTTGATGAGCATGCTGCTGGCAAATGACAATGGGTACCAAGCTTGTATGATGGCCCCTACGGAAATCCTGGCACGCCAGCATTATCAATCTATCGTTGATCTGCTTGGTGATGGTCTGGTTAAGGTTGCCATACTGACCGGAAGCACTACTAAAAAACAACGAACCATACTGCATAAGGAGCTGGAAGATGGAGAAATCCATGTCCTTGTTGGCACGCATGCACTGATAGAGGATAAGGTGGTTTTTAAAGATCTGGGGCTTGTTGTAATTGATGAGCAGCATCGTTTTGGTGTGGAACAACGCGCTAAACTTTGGAGGAAAAATGTGGTTCCGCCACACATACTTGTAATGACCGCTACCCCCATACCACGCACCTTGGCCATGACCATGTATGGTGATCTGGATGTCTCTATCATTGATGAGCTTCCGGCAGGCAGAAAACCAATAGAGACTAAACATCTTTATGAAGGCCAGCGACTGCGGATGTTTGGTTTTATGAAGCAGGAAATTGCAAAGGGGCGACAGGTATATGTAGTTTATCCCCTCATTAAAGAAAGTGAAAAATTAGACCTTCTGCACCTTGAAGCTGGTATTGAGCAGATGGGTTACCAGTTCCCATTGCCGGATTATCAGATCAGTATTGTTCATGGAAAGATGAGCAATGCCGACAAGCAGTATGAAATGCAGCGGTTTATTACTGGTAAAAGCCAGATCATGGTGGCTACTACAGTAATTGAGGTCGGGGTAAACGTTCCGAATGCTTCTGTGATGGTCATTGAAAATGCAGAACGGTTTGGTCTATCACAGCTTCACCAGCTTCGCGGTCGGGTGGGCAGAGGTGCTGAGCAATCTTTCTGTATTTTAATGTCGGGCAATAAGCTGAGTAAAGACGGGAAACTTCGTTTAGAGACCATGGTAAAAACCAATAATGGCTTTGAGATCTCAGAGATTGATCTCCAGCTTCGTGGTCCGGGAGACATTTCTGGTACACAGCAAAGCGGAGTTCTTGATCTTAAGATTGCAGATCTGGCAAAAGACCAGCTGATCTTACAGGAAGCCAGAAGTACGGTTATCGAAATACTTGCCAAGGATTCTAACCTGGAGCAGCCTCAAAATAGTTTATTGCGAACTTATCTCAGCAAGAGAAGCAGAGGGATTGCTTTTGATAAGATCTCTTAATTAATCCTCGTCACTTCCTGGCAAAGATCCTGTACCAGAATAAGCACCTTTACGGATAACTGGTGTGTTTAAGTGCTTATAAAGTTCATCCAGATGCATTAAACTTCCATTGGTCAGGTTTCCTAAAAATATGATGACAATATTCTTCTGTACATCACGTACATAAATATGTCTGAAACCATGCCACCATCCGGTATGGTATACCACTTTTCTTCCCTGATCGCCATCGAAGATTCTCCAGCCATAGCCGTAATTAAAGTGTCCGTTGATGGGTTTGTTGTGACCTTTATAAGCAGAATCCAGGCTTGCTTTTTTTAGCAGTCTTCCGTTTTTCAGAGATTTATCAAATAATAAAAGATCATGCAGGGTGCTGTAGATTCCTTTATCACCAACTGGCCCGTCCAAAAAATTCTGCACTACTGAGTATCTCCAGGTGCGGTCATGCCCTACTACATCAACAGGGATCTTTGGATAAACTGTTGTAGAATATACATGTGTATTTTTCATGCCTGATGGTTTGAAGATATTTTCCATCATGTAATCTGCATAGGGCTTGCCGGTTACTTTTTCTATAATGGCAGCAAGTACCATGTAGTTGGAATTGTTATAATGAAAACGGGTGTCTGGCTTAGCATACCGGTTGGGTTTATGCTCGGCAATCAGGTTCATCACGTCGACATTACTCATTGGTTTTTTCTTATCTTTCCAAATGCCATCTGTAAAATAAACGTAGTTCATCATTCCGCTGCGGTGGGTAAGCAGTAATTTGACATTAATCCCTTCATAAGGAAAGTTGGGATAGAACTTTTTAACATCATCGGTTAAAGAAAGCTTTCCTCTTTCGATCAGCTGCATGATGGCTGTTCCTGTAAATGTTTTGGTTACCGAGGCAAGTTCAAATTCTGAATTTATTTTAAGACTGTCGCGGTGCAGATAATCGGCCCATCCAATTGCTTTTTCATAGAGGATCTTACCATCTTTAGCGACAAGCATATTGCCGTTGAAGCCATATTTTTTATGGAGGTTCTGTACAAAATCTGCGATCCACTTATCGCCTTTGGCAGGATTATATACTAAAAGCAGGCTATCTGCTTTATCATCATCTATGGTACGTTCGGTACTGGGTTCTTTTAGCGTTGCACTTTTTTTCGAGTTGGAGGAACAGGCAGTAAATAAAAAAGTGGCCATTGCAGCCACGGCTAATATATTACGATAATTCATGAATGGGTAGATACAGTTTAAAAGCCCGAAAATTAAGGATTATTAAGTCTTTAAACGCAAAAGAGTTTTAAACATTGTAAACCATACCGGAATACAGCTTATTTATTCAACAGGTTTTTTACACGCTCCCGGTTTGGTTTGGACACCGGAATCTTATAACCATCTGTTAATAAGAGGATACCGCCATCCTCTTTGAGCCAGCTTTTTACAAATGCCGGATTAACAAGATGTGACTGGTGGCTTCTAATAAAACCCTGTGGCTGCAGCATGTCTGCATATTCTTTTAGGGATCTTGAAACCACGATTGTTTCTCTGTTGATCAAAAAGAAGCTGGTATAGGTATTTGATGCTTCACAGCGGATAATATCATTTATCTGTACATACCTGATTTCCTGCAGTTGCGGTAAGGCAATTTTTACCGGGTTTTTTTCATCTTTCCGAACCAGGCTTAGTAAAAAGTCGAGCTGTTTATTTTGTGTTTTTTCTTTGAGTTTTATTGCGGCTTTGTTTACTGAAGAGATGAGTTCGTCGATATCTACTGGTTTTAGCAGATAATCTAATGCTGCAAACTTTACGGCCTGAATTCCATATTGGTCATAAGCGGTAACAAAGATCACCTCAAAGGATTTATTGGGCAGGAGCTTCAAAAGGTCAAAGCCGGATTCCGGTCCCATCTGGATGTCGAGAAAAATCAGATCAGGCTGATGCATGTTTGCCAGTTTGGCTGCACTAGCGATATCTAAAGCTGTCGCGAGGATATGAACCTGCCGGCAATGCCTGTTGAGCAGTGCCTGCAGGTTTTCTATATTGGAAGGTTCATCATCAACAAGGATCACATTCATTATAACCAGTCTTTTAGTAAAATTGTAATTATAGTACCTTCATTTGATGAATTTATGGAGAGTTCAGCAGGTGTATCTTTATAAATGGTGTTTAACAATTCTATTCTGCTCTTTGATAAATTCAGACCAAATGTAGGATAATTTAACGTGCTGTCGAACCCTTTACCATTATCACTTACCTGAAGTACCAGGTTGTTTTGTTTTTTGGTGATGGCGATCTCTATTTTGCCATCAGTACTTAACCCGGCAATTCCATGTTTAACGGCGTTCTCTACGAATGGCTGTAAGAGCATTGCAGGAATTTCAGCAATAGTGGCGTTAATTTCATCATCAATCTTTATGGAGTAAGTAAAGCCAAACCGCAACTGTTCCATTTGCAGGTAATCATCTAAAAGCATCTTCTCATCTGCAATGCTAATCAGTTCGTTGCTTTTTTCATCCAATACATTCCTTGTTAGGCGTGCAAACTTACCTAAGTAACGGTTCGCTGTATCGATATCATTCTTGTTCATCAGGTTTTGTATCCCTGCCAGGGCGTTGAACATAAAATGTGGATTTAATTGTGCCCGAACGGTACTGAGCTGCATGACGGCAAGTTCTTTTTTCTGTTTTTCAGTAATTAGCCTGATCCGGTTTCTCAGGATGAAGTACCAGATGACAAGCCCTGCAAGGGTGATTATGCTGAGTATACTTAAGGCAAACTCTTTATAAGTAATTAATATGGATTGATTGAGCGGCGGCAATACGGTAAATTTATAATGTGCCGCTTTACCGTTTAATAAACTAATGTACTTGCCTCCGGGAGGGAAAACCTTGGGTGTGAAGATCAGTTCATATTCTCCTGGCAGTTTCCAGTACTCTCTATATACATATAATTGACTGCGGTAGTCATAGAGATCTATAATCTCTGTCGTTCCTTTAATCGTTCTTTTTAATTTGACATTATAATTAAACGACCCGCTTCTACCCAATGAAATGTTTAACCTTACCAGCGAGTCACTTATCCTGAATTTTTTATGGTTAAGATCGGTGGTTTCTATGAAATTTTCATATTTATGGATATTTAATTCATCCAGGGAACTGTAAACCGGCCGGCTTGACAGATTATCTCTTATACTTTCTACCCCAACGGATAGTTTTGCAGGTTTAATCTCTCTCCAATCTATAACGATAGCATGTCTCTTTCTATAATTCTTGATATTGTAGATCTCAACTAATAACACCTGGTTAGGATGGTAATCAAATTTTCCAAGATAAGCGTATGCTGCTTTACCATTTTTAGTGGTTCTAAATATATCTGGCGTTTTCCATTGTACAAGTTCGTTATTAAAGTTTTGAACAATGTGATATCTGTAATCTTTTGCATCTTCTTTGGTAATTGATACATAAGCAAAATCAACACCGGCCTTTCCGTCAATAATTATTGACGGAATATCACGATTTCCCATACTTGTTTTTACGCCTTCATAAATTGCAGAGCCTGTGTTTTTTTCAAAGCGAACAGCCAAGGCTGCATTTGCATTAAACAAGGGGTCTCCTAAAAATAAGAACCGGTCCTTTTTTATAGCATCAAGTATTTCTTTTTTTTTGATGAAATCCAGTTGCTCCTTTGTTGCTTTACGAATGTCTAAACGTATGCTTCCAATAAATTTGAAATATTTATCATTAGTGTCTTCTGCTGTTGTATCTGCCGGAAGGTCTTTTTTCTGTGCATTGGTTTCTATAATAAAACAGACAAGGGCCAACAAAACAAGTATCTTTTTCATTTTATTTGCTGATCTGTGTGTTTAATATTGCTCTTAATTTCTCGGGGTTACTTGGCCTTGGTGCATCGGGGTCAACCATTTTCCCTTCTTTATCTATTATTATAAAGCGTGGTATTGAATTGGCGAAATACCGGTCTTGGACCTGGTTCTCCTGATCTTCTAGTTGTAACCACTCCGGCTTGGTCTCTTTTAAGATTTTATACCGGTTTGCCCTCGTCGTATTGTCATTTACTGCAATACTGATGAACGCAATCTTATCGTTATTCTTATACTCCTGATATACCTTATTCATATATGGGTTTTCTTCCCCGCATGGTCCACACCAGCTTGCCCAAAGATCGATATAAATTACTTTGCCTTTTAGGGAGGTTAGACTGTGCAATATTCCGCTGGTATCTGGTAAGTTAAAATCAGGAGCTGGTTTGCCAATCTGAAATGAAAACAATGTTTTCTTCCTTTTCGCGACCATGTTTAGCAGCATAGCCTTCTTATCTTCTGCGCTGATTAGATTTATGTTACCAGTTAAACGATCCAGTTCATCAGACTTTACAATGAAAGGAATCTTGTTTTTGAGATTATCTGTAAGCGCATGATCGAGTACTTTACCTTTATATAGCTGGATGATCTTTTCTGTGGGTGATGTCTCTCTATTTGCTTTCCGGTCTTTCTCCAGTTCGCTGTATAAGTAGGTGTCTTTTATAACAAAGCAGGCTAATCCACTTGTTAGATTTTTATCCTCATTCAAATCTGTCCATTTGAACTTTGGAAATACCTTATTAACTAACTTGTCCGTTTGTTCAGGAGTATAGTTGTTGGGATAGGCATATTCATAGAGTATGTTGAGTATTGTACTGTATTGCTGATCGATTAATACGCTCTGTTTAAAAAAAGCAGCGTAATGATCGTTTTTTATTCCATTAAATACTTCATCTGCCCTCTTTCTATTATCGAATCTTTCACGTTGTTTCCTGGCATAAGTGTCCTCGTCTTTAAGCTGCCACTTTACAGTGTCGGATATAAATCCTTTTACCGGTAAATGCTCCCAATACTTATTTACTGCAGCACCTTTTCCTGAGTATTTGATGGACTCTCTTGCAGATGTATGGTCTTTCACATCGGCACTGATCTGAATGTCGTAACCGGGAGCGAGGAAAATTTGAATCTGTATTTGTTTGCGGTTGGTGATGCCTGCTTTGAAAGGCTGGTTGATTGCTAAAGTTTCATAGCTAAATGTACCGTCACTATTTACAAGGATGCTGTCGGCAAAAATCCCTGCTTCCGAAGACGGCAAAATTTCCAGTACGCGGCTGGTACAGTTTAACAGTTTGCCGGTAATCTTTACTTTTTGCTGTGCCTGGGTAACTGTTGAATAAACCAGCAATGCTGCCAGCCAAATAAGTTTTTTCATAATTATAGCATTTGTTATTCTGTAAACCTGCATGTAAAAAGTGAACTCTAAAACCATTACTTAGTAAAGTCTGCTATTTACCGGGTATCCATACCTATTGAGATAGAATTTTTTTCACGGTGTATTAAACATCTGACAATTAAGGGCACATTAAAAGTATAAAAAACCTAAATTTGCGCTATAAACAAAAAAACGATGGATTTTAGAATAGAACACGATACGATGGGTGAAGTGAAAGTGCCTGCTGATAAATATTGGGGTGCTCAAACTGAACGTTCAAGAAATAACTTTAAAATTGGTCCGGAGGCTTCTATGCCAAAGGAGATCATACATGCATTTGGATATCTTAAAAAGGCTGCAGCTTTAGCCAATACTGAGCTTGGTGTTTTAACTGCTGAGAAGGCCGCATTAATTGCAAATGCTTGCGATGAGGTGATTGCCGGAAAACTGGATGATCAGTTTCCGCTTGTGATCTGGCAAACGGGATCTGGTACGCAAAGTAATATGAATGCCAATGAGGTCATTGCTTATCGTGCACATGTATTAAATGGTGGTGAACTGGGTGATGACAAGAAAGTTCTGCATCCAAATGATGATGTGAATAAATCTCAATCTTCTAATGATACCTATCCAACTGCAATGCATATTGCCGCATACAAACAAGCGGTTGAGATCACTATTCCGGGATTGGAGAAATTACGCGATACCTTAAGTGCAAAAGTTGCTGCGTTTAGCGGGATTGTTAAGACCGGCCGTACGCATTTTATGGATGCTACTCCGTTGACGCTTGGCCAGGAATTTTCTGGCTATGTTCAGCAAATAGATAATGGGATCAGGGCCGTGAAAAATGCATTGGTAATGATCACTGAACTGGCTCTAGGTGGTACAGCTGTTGGAACTGGTTTAAACACACCAAAAGGATATGATGTTTTGGTTGCTCAAAAAATTGCTGAGTTAACCGGTCTGCCTTTTGTTACTGCACCAAATAAATTTGAGGCTTTGGCTGCTCATGATGCAATGGTTGAGCTTTCTGCTGCTTATAAACGCAATGCCATTTCGTTAATGAAAATAGCAAATGATATCCGGATGCTAAGCTCTGGTCCGCGCTGCGGAATTGGTGAAATTATCATTCCTGATAATGAGCCGGGATCGTCAATTATGCCTGGTAAGGTTAATCCTACCCAGCCCGAGGCGCTTACCATGGTTTGTGCGCAGGTGATGGGTAATGATGTTACTGTAGGTATTGGTGCTAGTAACGGACATTTTGAATTGAATGTTTTTAAGCCTGTTATCGCGGCAAACGTACTTCAGTCGGGCAGATTACTAGGCGATGCCTGTGTTTCATTCAATGACAATTGTGCAGCGGGTATTCTTCCAAATTTACCGGAGATCAAAAAGCACCTTGAAAATTCATTGATGCTGGTTACGGCATTAAATCCACATGTTGGTTATGAGAATGCGGCTAAGATTGCTAAGAAAGCACATAAAGAAAATAAGACCTTACGTGAAACGTCTATAGAGCTTGGTTTATTGACCGGAGTACAGTTTGATGAGTGGGTAAAACCTGAAGATATGGTAGGAAGCTTAAAATAAGCATGGATAAATATCTTAACCAGTTTCTGCTGGTAATCTTGTTGTTCAGTTCATTTACCTTGTTACCGGCATGCAGAAGATTGCCGAATGTACAAGGGGAGGGATCGGCATTTTTGCAGGGTGTCTGGAACCAGGATCGTGTTTTGAATGCAGGTAATTTGTTGAGCTATACCCAGCATAAATTTAAGTTTACCTGCGATTCTTTTTATGTGGACTTAACCACTCATTCCAAGGTAAACTATTATGCAGACTCCTGCTTTAATAAAGGGGTATGGAAAGAACATGCGAAGGGTGTTTATGAAGTACGTTCAGACAGCCTTTTTTTGGAAGGTACTTATACCAAAGAAAATTACAAACAAAAGATCTCCGGATGTTACCAGATTGGACAATACATCAAGAGCTTTAAAGTTAAGCGGGGAGATTCTGCGTCCTTGTTTCTGGAAAGCACAGATAACCAGCGATCCATTGATCTTGTATTGAAAGAGAAGGTGGTGTGTAAACCCATGCAATTGTAAAAGACAAATTAGAAGTATAAAATGAAAAGAATCCAGGTTAATACCATTAAAATCATTGCCATTTGTATCATGGCTTACCTGCCTCTAACTTCAAGTGCCTGGGGGATGCTCGGACACCGGATTGTAGGACAAATTGCAGAGGAGCACCTGAGCATCAAGGCCCGTAAAGGTATCAAAAGCGTATTGGGCAATGAAAGCCTGGCTATGGCCAGCAACTGGGGAGATTTTATAAAGTCGAACCCGGCCTATAATTATTTGTACAACTGGCATTTTGTGAACCTGCCTGCCGATTTGGATCAGAAAGGAGTCTTTGATTTTCTTGAAAAAGATACCGCCGCAAATGTTTATAATAAAGTGCCTGCAATGGTTAAAGTTTTGAAGGATAAGCAAAGTACTGCAGATCAGAAAAAATTAGCTATGCGGCTATTGATCCATTTGGTGGGCGACTTAAATCAACCGATGCATACGGCGCGTAAGGAAGATCTTGGAGGAAACAGGGTTGTATTAACATGGTTTGGCGAAAAGTCTAATCTGCACCGCGTTTGGGATGAATCGCTGATTGGATACCAGCAGCTGAGTTATACTGAATATGCTGATGTGATCAATTTCCCGGCGAAAGCTCAATTGGAACAATGGAAGAATAATTCATTAAGAGATTTTGTATACGGATCTTATGTAGCTTGTAACCGCATCTATGCAGAAACTAAGGCAGATGATAAGCTAAGTTATAAGTACAACTATGATTTTGTAGATCTGTTGAACGAGCAGCTGTTAAAAGGAGGGATTTGCTTAGCAAATGTCCTTAACGATATTTATAAATAATTGAGAATGAATTTTAGTAATAACGCAAAGAGCGGCTCATCCAGAGCCGCTCCTTGCGTTATTACTATTTAAGTGTTAAACGCCGAATTCCTTATCCAGATATTCTGATACCTTACCAATTGCATTGTCGATCGTATCACTTAATATTGTGATAAATGATCCTGATTTTGCGGTAGCTATTAAATATTTCAGGCAATCGTCTCCATTATTATTGATAATGACCTCCATGCCCGGTTTAACTTCATTAATACCCTGTATAAGCAGATCAATCAGCTCCTGCTGTTCGCGGCCACGTAAATATTTTTCCTGACAAATGATTATTTTATCAAACATTTGTGCGGCAATGCGTGCTGTTTCTATAATGTCACCATCTCTTCTGTCGCCTGTACCTGATATTACACCAATATGCTCTGTAGCTTCTATGGTTTTGAGGTATGTTTTTATCCCGTTAAAGCCATCGGGGTTGTGTGCAAAATCAACAAGGATTTTAAATTCTTTAAATTTAAAGGTGTTCATTCTGCCCGGTGTTTGGGCTGCTGATGGAATAAATGTTTCCAGTGACATTTTGATGTCTTCGATCTTATATCCCCATAAGAAAGTAGAAAGGGTTGCTGCCAGTACATTCTGGATCATAAAATCAACACTTCCGCCAAAGGTTAGCGGGATGTGTGTAACTTTTTCAACCCGGATCTTCCAATCGCCTTTTTTAATGGTGATGTAACCGTTTTCATAAACAGCAGAGATTCCTCCTTTTTTGCTGTGCTCTACAATAACCGGATTTTTCTCATCCATGCTAAAGAAAGCAACATTACAATCTGCATTGGCTGCAATCTTAATGCAATACTTATTGTCTGCATTCAACACGGCCCATCCTGAACGTTTAACTGCGCCTATTACTACTGCCTTTACCCTGGAAAGATCGTCAAGCGTATCAATGTCAGAAATGCCTAAATGATCTTCCTGGATATTCGTTACTACGCCTATATCACATCTGTTAAAGCCGAGTCCGGCTCTCAAGATACCTCCACGGGCAGTTTCCAATACAGCAAATTCAACGGTAGGATCTCTTAAAATAAACTCTGTACTAACCGGGCCGGTTGTGTCGCCCTTCATCAGTAGTGTGTTTTGCACATAGATGCCATCTGAGGTTGTAAAACCTACCCGTGTTCCATTGCTCTTTACAATATGCGCAATTAGTCTCGTAGTTGTTGTTTTTCCATTCGTACCGGTAACTGCGATGATGGGGATCCTGGCGGATTTCCCCAGTGGATAAAGCATGTCTATCACAGGAGCAGCAACATTTCTCGGCAAACCTTCGCTTGGTGCCAGGTGCATTCTAAAACCAGGGGCTGCATTTACCTCAAGTACCACACCGCCGTTTTCTGGCAATGGTTGGGTCAGGTTTTCTGCCATGATGTCGATACCGCAGATGTCCAGTCCGATTATCCTGGAAATCCGTTCGCTGATAAACACATTTTGCGGATGAACCAGGTCTGTTACATCGATTGATGTGCCGCCAGTACTTAAATTGGCGGTAGATTTCAGATAAACGGTTTCTCCATTAGGAGCAATGGTATCCAATGTATACTGTTTCTTTTCCAGCAGATCCAGGGTATCCCGGTCAACAATGATCTCCGTTAATACATTTTCATGCCCATAGCCTCTTCTTGGGTCTTCATTTTCTTTATCGATAAGCTGCTGGATGGTACTGCTTCCATTGCCGGTAACATGGGCAGGAACGCGTAATGCTGCAGCCACCATTTTATGATCAATAACCAGGATCCTGAAATCGTATCCGGTTATAAATTTTTCAATGATAATCTTTCTGGAGTAGTTCTTAGCATATTCAAAGGCCGCGTAAGCAGCTTCATCTGTTTTTACATTGATTGATGCCCCTTTACCATGGTTTCCGTCCAATGGTTTAAATACGAGCGGATAGCCAACTTTTCTAATTGCATCCGGCAGGTCTTCAATTTCAGAGATGGTTACACCTTTTGCAACGGGTATTGCAGCATCTTGTAACAAACGTTTTGTTTCATCTTTATTACAGGCAATATCTACGGCGATGCTATTTGTTCTTTCGGTCATGGTGGCCCTAAAGCGAACCTGGTTTTTTCCATAGCCCAATTGAACCAGTGAACTTTTGTTTAATCTGATCCATGGGATATCCCTTGAGATTGCTTCGTCTACAATGGAACCTGTACTTGGGCCTAATCTTTCCAGTTCCCTTAACTCACGCATCCTCTGGATATCAGCCTCCAGATCGTATTCCAGATTATTGATCAATGCATCTGCAATCCTTACCGCTGCTTCGGCAGCATAAAGACCTGCCTTTTCTTCAGTATAGCTGAATACTACATTATAAATACCTTCTGTTTTTGTTTGCCTTGTTCTTCCAAAACCGGTATCCATGCCCGCCAGGGTTTGAATTTCCAGCGCGATGTGTTCAATCACATGTCCCATCCAGGTACCTTCATCTACCCGGCTTAGAAAACCTCCTGGTGCTCCTTTAGAGCAGCGGTGTGTGTATAAGCTGGGGATCAGCTTTTCTATACGTTCTCTAAATCCATCGATCACGTTTGTCGGGCTTTGTTCAAGTTCCTCCAGGTCTAAACGCATTTGGATCAATTTTTTTCTATTTATAGACCAGATGTTTGGTCCGCGAAGCACTTGTATGCCTAATATTTTCATTGATGTTTGTTTTTTATTCTTGTTTTAAGGTTAGGCTTCATAAGCCAGCACAATCAAAGAGAGGTAATTGCACCTGTTTTCTGCTTATCTATATCTACTTTAAATGGAAAGATCAAATTAGATATATTTCTTTAAATAAACGCATCTTCCCTATAAATGTTTTTTAACATCATTTGGGCAGGTAAAACAGTAAGTTTAATTGGGTAATTGTTGATAAGGTACTAATATTGATAAAAAAATCTAAAATATTTCACTATTGCATATATATTTGGAATTATTCGAAATATAATCACTTAAAATGACTCCGAAGGGTAAATTAATTATTATAGGGGGTGCAATAAATACCGGTAGTTTCACAGAGACACAGTTCGGGTTGCCCCAAAATATGAACTTTTTTGAAAGGGGTATTTTAAAGAAAATTACAATAGAGTCTGTCCACAATAAAGACTCCCGTTTTGAGATCATCACTACTGCATCTTTAATTCCTGAAAAAGTAGGGGAAGAGTATATCAAAGCTTTTTCACAGCTGGATGTACACAATGTTGGGGTTTTAGGAATCAATAACCGGGAACAAGCAAATTCAGCAGAGAATTGTGCACGCATCAAGGCTGCCGACGTTATTATTTTTACCGGTGGTGATCAGCTTCGTTTATCGTCCATTTTTGGAGGTACCTCTATTCATCAGATCCTGCTGGATAAATACCAGAACGAAGAGATTGTAATTGCAGGAACTTCTGCGGGTGCTGCGGCAAGCTCAAAGAACATGATCTATCAGGGAAGTAGTAAAGACGCGCTGTTAAAAGGCGAAGTAAAGATTACCGGCGGGCTGGGCTTCATCGATGGCGTTATCGTTGATACACACTTTGTACAGCGCGGAAGAATAGGCCGGCTTTTGTATGCTGCGGCAAGTAATCCTGGTATTTTGGGTATTGGCCTTGGCGAAGACACAGGTTTATATATATCTAATGGCAACAGGATGGAAGCAATTGGCAGCGGTATGGTTATACTGGTTGATGGCAGGCACATGGCGGATACCAATTTAACAGATGTCGAAATGGGCCAGCCGGTATCTATCAAAAATATGGTTGTGCATGTGATGTGCGATGGGGATATCTACGATCTTACTGACCATAAATTAACCATTCATCATCCTAAGTCGCTCCCTGTAAATTAATATGAAAGTAATCATCCACGGTGGATTTTTTAGTGAATCGGGTACCAACCAGGAGACCAAGAAGGCCAAACAAGATGCATTAGCTGCAATTGTTAGCGAGGCCTATACTTATCTTAAAGGGCATACAGCTTTAGAAACTGTAGTATATACTGTAAGCTTACTGGAAGATAATGAATTGTTTAATGCGGGGCTGGGTTCTCAGATACAAAGCGATGGAAAGGTTCGGTTGAGTGCATCGCTTATGGATGGTAAAACACAACGTTTCAGTGGTGTTATCAATATTGAAAATGTAAAAAACCCAGTGCAGGTATCCGAGAAACTTCTGGCTTGTGCAGACCGTGTACTTAGCGGTTCAGGAGCTGCTGCTTTTGCCCTTGATCATGGGTTTGAATACTTTGATCCGATCACTACACAAAGACAGGCAGAATATGAGGCTAAACTAAATCAGCAGGAGCGTAAGGGGACCGTTGGTTGCGTTGCGTTAGACCAGGACGGGAATTTGGCTGCAGCAACATCTACAGGGGGCAAGGGCTTCGAAATTCCATGCCGGGTTAGTGATTCTGCGACCGTAGCGGGAAATTTTGCGAATAATTTTGCAGCGATCTCCTGCACAGGTGTGGGCGAGGATATTGTAAATACAGCACTTGCTGCAAAAATTGTTACCCGGGTAACGGATGGATTTACTTTAAAGGAAGCAACTGAAAGATCTTTTAATGAATTGAAAACAATTGACGGCTTTGCAGGCGTAATCGGGATATCCGCAACTGGAGAAGTTTATCACCAGGATTCTCACCCCTACATGGTTTGGGCCTCTTTTGATGGTAGTTTACAGTTGTTTGCATAATTTTATTGTATCTTTATACAATGGATAAGCGCTTGTTAATTATTATTTTTCTTGGTTTTTTTAATCAGGCAATTTCGCAGACCCCTAGTTCACAACCGCAACAACCATCGGTAAGTCCGGGTGCAATCAATATTGTGGTTTCCAACCTGGAAGAGAATGAAGGAAATACTTATTTTGCTGAAGCGGAAAAGAACGAAAGAAGAGGTGAATATAATGAAGCCATCACTTTATTCGGAAAGGCTGCTTTCGAATACAACAGTGCCAAACAATTTTCAAGATATGCTGCTGCGCTTTTAAAACTCAGTAATGCGCACTACGCCCTTTCGCATTATACAGAAGCAGAACAGGTAGTGCTGAACGTAGCCCTAAAAACCTATTCGAAGATTGGCAGTAAAGCCGGCCAGATGGATTCTTATAAACAACTGGGTAAAATTTACCTGGCAGCGAATAAGTTTACACAATCCCTGTGGTTTTATACCCAGCAAGGGATTCTGGCCAAGCAAATTGGAAATAACTCCGCCTATATTGAATCGGTACTTGGTATTGCCAACGTGAAAATTAAGAAAAAAGAATATGTAATGGCATCCAGGGATATTAACCGGGCAGAGTTACTGGCTAAAGCAGCCGGCACCACAGCCTTTAGGGGCCAGATCAAAGAAGCCAGGTCCATGATCATTTCAAAAACAGGAAGTAAGAAATAATTTTAAAAGGCTTAATTGACGATTAAACGGAGCTGTTTTTTTAACTCGTTATTTAGTAGTTATTTAATTACTTTTGGTAAGTTTACAGAAAAGAGACAGTAATAATACTGTCTCTTTTCTGTTTATTTATGAAATTGGTATCATATTAGTGCATAATTATAAAATGGATTTTAAATTAGTAAAAGAGATGTTAAGAAGAATATTACTGGTAACCTTTACCGCCGCTGTACTTGCATGTCATGCATCACCAAAGACCCAGCCCATAGTTGATGGCGTAAGTAATATTGTGCCGGATGAAAAACAATCTTTAGTTTGCAAGGAGATTGTTGCGCTGATTGAAAACTATAATTATAAGAAGATAAAGATCACGGATTCGATTTCTTCCATTATTCTTGATAAATATATAAAGGACCTGGATCCATCAAGATATTACTTCTTAGAATCTGATATTAAAGATTTTGAAAAGTTTAGATATGAGCTTGATGACGATTTTAGAAACGGTGATCTTAGTGCGCCTTTTTATATTTTTAATATGTACCTAAAACGGTATAATGAATGGATCAGCTATGGATTAAGCCAGATAAAATCATCTTATGATTTTAATCAGAATGATACATATGTGTTCGATCGCGAAAATATGCCATGGAGTACTTCTGTTTCAGACTTAAATTCCATTTGGAAGAAAAGGGTAAAATATGAGTTGGTTAACCTTAAAATTTCAGGTACAGCTCCAGAGAAGAATGTTGAGGGGCTTACTAAAAGATATGAGAACTTAAGGGTTCAGGCTTCAAAAATCAATAATCAGGATGTTTTTCAACTGATTATGGATGCATTTACTGAAACCATAGATCCGCATACCAATTATTTTAATCCAACAAATGCCCAGGCTTTTACGGAAGATATGGCACGTTCTTTTGAGGGGATTGGCGCAAGACTGCAACTGGAGAATGAGATCCTTAAAATTGGCGAGATCATTCCGGGCGGACCTGCTTTTAAAAGTAAATTGTTAACCACTGGCGACCGTATTATTGGTGTTGCTCAGGGAAGTGCTGAATTTGAAGATATTACCGGTTGGAGAATTGAAAACTCTGTTGCTAAAATTAAAGGACCTAAGGGTACTAAAGTACGCCTGAAAATTATTCCTGTTGGTCAGGATGTATCGTCTAAACCCGTCATCATTGAATTGACCCGTGAAAAGATCGTTATGGAAGAGCAGTCTGCTAAAAAGACAGTTAAATCCATTCAGTCAAACGGCAAGCCGTATAAAATAGGGATCATTACTGTACCTGCATTTTATGCAGATGTTAATGCTGCAAGAAATGGTGATAAGAATTATAAGAGTACTACGAGGGATGTAAGGCTATTGATTGATACACTAAAGAACAAAGATCATGTGGATGCTATTGTGATGGATCTAAGGGCTAATGGCGGAGGTTCTTTAACGGAAGCGATTGACCTTACTGGTTTGTTTATTGATAAAGGTCCGGTGGTTCAGGTTAAGGATCTTAAAAATGAAGTTGATGTTAGTGAAGATACAAATCCGGGCGTTGCGTGGGATGGACCATTTGGGGTTATGATCGACCGTTTAAGTGCATCGGCTTCAGAAATCTTTGCAGGTGCGATACAAGATTATGGCCGCGGCATCATTATGGGAACTCAAACCTATGGTAAAGGAACAGTACAATCATCTATCAGAATGGATGATGTTGTTAACCCATCTATCTTACAAAAATTAGCGATGCTTGTTGGTAAAACCGGAGGTGCTGGCTCTTCTGCGCAAGCACAGCCACAGTTAGGGATCATTAACTTAACGATGGCAAAGTTCTATCGCGTAACAGGCAGTAGTACACAGCACAAAGGTGTAATGCCAGACATTGCATTTCCGTCTTTATATCCTATGGATAAGATTGGAGAGGATACGGAGAAATCTGCATTGCCATGGGATGAGGTAGGGAAGTCTAAGTTCATTCCTGTTGCCAACCTAAGTACAATTAAGCCTGAATTGATTAAACTACACCGGGATAGAATGGCCAAATCTTTAGATTATAAAATTCTGGAACAGGATCTTGCTGATGCTAAAAAGCGTGAAGGAGAAGTTTCGGTAACCTTAAATGAAGCGAAACTGAAAGCAGAGCGGGATAGCCTGGAAGCAAAAGCATTGGCAAAGACCAACCAGCTTAGGGCTTCAAGAGGTTTAGCTGCGCTTAAAAAAGGAGATAAGATTACAAAAGAAGAAAGCTTTGATTTTGTAGAAGATGAAAGCCTGAAAATAATGGCTGATTTTATGCAGATCCAAAAATAAAAAGGTTATAAATCAGAGAAAGGGATTGCAGTTTATGTAATCCCTTTTTTTGTGGCGTAGAATTTAAATATCGGGCATAGATATTGTAATAGCCATGGTCATCTAACTAATAATTTGATTTATGAATGTAAAACGTACTTTCGGAACTATCCTTACCATTTTAGGGATTATAGGACTTATTTATGCTGGATATGGTTTTGTTCAGCATTCGATACAAACTCGTGAACTCCTTGTAATTGGTATTATAGGAATTATATTCTTTGTGTCGGGAATTGGGCTGGTAAAGAATACTAAAGACGAAGCTTAATTGCTTTCTAATGCGATGCGGCCATTTCCGGAAAATTGAAGTTGATTTTCCGGAAAATCTGCATTGGTTAAAGACTTTATCTTTTTAAATGCACTGAAGGTGGTATCTAGCGTTAGGCGGTTTATTTTATCCTGTTTAACAGAAACTATGTCTGCAAAAAGAAAATTTCCCTGCCTGTTTATTTTAAGCTGCAGCAGCGGCGCAAAGCCATTGGATCCTTTCAGGCTAAACATGCCGTACGTACAGAAGTTACCCAGACTATAAGCAATAAATTTGTTTTTATATACTTCAACTGCACGGGTAACATGCGGACCGTGCCCCAATACCACATCTGCGCCGGCATCGATAACCCCATGTGCAAAAGCATATACGTTACCCCTGTTCTCCTGATAAAAGATTTCATTTTTTCTTGGTACATGCTCAAATTTAGCACCTTCTCCACCACCATGAAAAGAGACAATAACAATATCTGCCTGCTTCTTTAATTCAGCAACCAATAGTTTTGCGCTGTCAATCTTATTAATCGACATTGTGTTTTCATTGGGTGCAAATGCACAGAATGCATAGGTAATGCTATCCTTTGTAAATATTGAAAAAGGATGGGTCTGTAAACCGGCGTAGTTTATCGCCAGAGAATCCAGAATCGTGGTAGTTCGCTGGCGACCGTTTAATCCGAAATCACCAACGTGGTTATTTGCCAGGCTTAATACGTTGAACCCTGCATTTTTAATGATGCCGGCATAACGCTCAGGGACTTTAAATGCATAGCAGCTGGTGCTATTTGGATCTTTGCATTTGGTGGATCTGCCATTATTTAAAAAGCAGCCTTCGAGATTGGCAAATACAATATCTCCTTTTAAAAAAGTGTCTACTTCTTTAAAGCTGTGAATGGCATCATCTGCGGGAAGATTTGAAGCGGATGGGTAAGATGAACCCAGCATGATATCGCCAACGCCTATGATCGATATGGTGTCGTTTAGGAGCGCAGGTGTATCAATCAGGATGTTGCTTTGAGGTATGGTATTGGTATTGCCCATCCTGCAGCTTAGCAGAACTAAGAAGCCGGCAATAGTAAAGAGACCTGTATTTAAAAATTTCAATCGGGGTTATTCTTCAATAAGATCGTTTTTAACCGCATCAATTATTCTACCGCCTTTATAGAAGTATCTGGAATAATAAGGTTCGTTTAAATTACTGATTACGACGCCGCGGGTTGAAGAAGCATGTGCAAAACGATTATCACCTAAATAAATTCCAATGTGGGTAATGCTTCTGCTCTTTATTTTAAAGAATACCAGGTCGCCTTCTTTAAGTTCATCTTTAGGCAATGGATTTACCATGCTGAAGATATCGCGTGAATTTCTGAGTATGGTAGTGTTGAAAACTTTATCGTAAATGGCCTTGGTAAAAGCCGAACAATCGATGCCTTTTTTTGTATTTCCACCAAAACGGTAAGGTGTTCCAATCCATTCATAAATGAATTTATAAAGCTTAATATTAGATGTTGCATCAACAGCAACGCCCATTACCTGCGAAAAATATTGTGAGGCTAAGTTGTCCGGGTCTTCTAATTTATTAGTTTCTTTTGTTTTTGTTTGTGCGTTTAACGCAGAGATGCTGCACAATACAATTATAGTAGACAACAAAAACTTTTTTATCATGTTATACTGTTAAGTTTGGGTTATAGGCACTTACACTTAAACGTACACCACCAGGGGCTTATTGTTTGAATGGCAAACATATAAAATTTAGAAGTGTTATCCAAATGTCATCTGCATATTGTTGGAAGTTATTAACATTTTGCGCTTAAAGATTTGTTGATAACCTTATGCATTTAATTTGTGTTGTAACCTTAGTGTGCATTTTACATCATTTCTCTTCGAATTGTTGCAATAAAAAAGTAGATTTGCTCTCGTAAATAAAAATCAACACCCAACAATGAGTGCAGTAGAAATTAATAAAGATACCTATCTGAAGTGGTTTGAGTCGATGTTGCTGATGCGCAAGTTCGAAGAAAAAACTGGTCAACTTTACGGACAGCAAAAGATCCGTGGATTTTGTCATTTATATATCGGCCAGGAGGCTGTTGTAGCGGGAGCAATCTCTGCATTACAACCTGAGGATTCCATGATCACTGCGTATCGTGACCATGCTCATGCCCTTGCAAAAGGCGTTAGTGCGAATAGCATTATGGCTGAAATGTACGGTAAGGCTACTGGTTGTTCTAAAGGTAAAGGCGGATCAATGCACATGTTTAGTAAAGAGCATAATTTTTACGGCGGACATGGTATTGTTGGAGGTCAGATTCCATTAGGTGCAGGAATTGCATTTGCTGAAAAATTTAAAGGCACAAAAAATCTGAATGTTTGTTACATGGGTGACGGAGCAGTTCGTCAGGGTGCTTTGAACGAGGCATTTAACATGGCTATGTTGTGGAAATTACCTGTCATATTTGTTTGTGAAAACAATGGATATGCGATGGGAACTTCTGTGGAGCGTACTACAAACATGACTGATATTTATAAAATAGGTTTAGGTTTTGACATGCCTTGCGCACCGGTTGACGGTATGGATCCTGTTGCTGTTCACAATGCAATGGATGAAGCTGCTCAACGTGCAAGAAATGGTGAAGGACCAACATTCCTTGAAATGAGAACGTACCGTTACCGCGGACATTCCATGTCTGACCCAGCTAAATACCGTACAAAAGACGAATTAGAAGAATATAAAGCTAAAGATCCTATTGAAGCGGTTAGAGAAGTAATTCTTAAAGAAAAATATGCAGATGAGGCATGGATCGAGGAGATCGAGAATAAAGTAAAACAGATTGTTGATGAGTCTGTAAAATTTGCTGAAGAGTCTCCATGGCCTGAAGCATCAGAACTATATACTGATGTTTATGTGCAACAAGACTATCCATACATACAAGATTAATTTAGAACCCGTTTCAATAGATATATTATAGAATGGCTGAAATAGTTAGAATGCCCAAAATGAGCGATACCATGACCGAAGGGGTAATGGCTAAGTGGCATAAAAAAGTTGGCGATAAAGTTAAAAGCGGTGATGTTATGGCCGAAGTGGAAACCGACAAGGCAACCATGGATTTAGAATCATATTGGGATGGTACTGTTTTATACATTGGTGTAGAAGAGGGTAAAGCTGTTCCTGTTGATGCTGTTATTGCTGTTATTGGTAAAGAAGGCGAAGATTATAAAGCGGCTCTTGATGCTGAAACTGGCAGTACTCCTGCTAAAGAAGACAAAACAGCAGATAAACCTGCAGATGAGGCTGCTCCGGCACCGGCTGCTGCAGGATTAACGGATGCTGACATTGAGAAAATGGGTGTTACCGTAGTTCGTATGCCTTTATTAAGCGATACCATGACTGAAGGCGTAATTGCTGAATGGCATAAGAAAGTTGGCGATAAAGTAAAGGATGATGATATTCTTGCTGATGTAGAAACCGATAAGGCAACTATGGAAGTAATGGGATATGCTGAAGGAACTTTATTACACATTGGTGTTGAAAAAGGTCAGGCTGCGAAAGTAAACGGGATCATTGCCATTGTTGGACCAGAAGGAACAGACATTAGCGGAATTCTTAGCCAGGGCGATGCACCTGCTAAACCGGCAGCTGATCAGAAATCTGATGCTCCTGTTGCCGAAAAAACTGCTGCACCAAGCACTGAAAGCTCTTCTGAAAAAGAAGAAGTATCTGCTGATGGAAGCCGTGTTAAAGCGTCTCCATTAGCCAAAAGAATTGCTAAAGAAAAAGGAATTGACCTTAAACAGGTTTCAGGTAGTGCTGATGGCGGAAGGATCATTAAGAAAGATATAGAGAATTTTAAACCAGCTGAAAAAGCGGCTCCTGCATCAGCATCTGCTGCACCTGCAGAGAAAGCTGCTGCTCCGCTTCCGGTTTATGTTGGCGAAGAGAAATTCACAGAGAAGCCTGTTACTCAAATGCGTAAGGTAATTGCAAAACGATTATCTGAAAGCTTATTCACTGCTCCGCATTTCTACTTAACCATGAGCATTGATATGGATGGCGCTATAGCTGCCCGTACTAAAATGAATGAATTTGCCCCGGTTAAAATATCATTCAATGATTTGGTATTGAAAGCGGTTGCAATTGCATTAAAACAACATCCAAATGTGAACTCATCATGGTTGGGAGATAAGATCCGTTACAATGAACATGTTAATATTGGTGTTGCTGTAGCTGTAGAGGATGGCTTATTGGTGCCTGTTGTTCGTTTTGCAGATGGTAAATCACTATCCCGCATTTCTGCAGAGGTTAAAGACTTTGCACAACGTGCCAAGGCCAAGAAATTGCAACCTGCAGATTGGGAAGGTTCTACATTTACCATCTCTAATTTAGGCATGTTTGGAATCGATGAATTTACAGCGATCATTAACCCGCCGGATGCATGTATCCTTGCTGTTGGTGGTATATCACAAGTGCCTGTTGTTAAAAATGGTGCTGTTGTTCCGGGAAATGTGATGAAAGTTACGTTGAGCTGTGATCACCGTGTGGTAGATGGTGCTACTGGTTCTGCATTTTTGCAAACCTTAAAAGCACTATTAGAAGAACCTGTAAGGTTATTGATCTAACGGTTGTCCGAATAAAATTTAGTAAAGGTTGTCTGTGTAATGCAGACAACCTTTTTTATGCCTGTTAGTTTTTGTACTTTTGCACCCATGTCGAATATTAAGCCTTCTTTAGCAAAAGGAACCCGGGATTTTTCTCCACAGGAAATGGTTAAACGTAATTATATTTTTGATACCATTAAAAAGGTATTTAAGAAATATGGTTATGCAGAAATACAAACCCCTTCCATGGAAAATCTGTCTACTTTAACCGGTAAATATGGGGATGAAGGCGATAAACTGATCTTTAAGATCCTGAACTCAGGAGATTATCTTTCTAAGGCAAACCCGGGTCACCTCTCGGCCATGAACTCCAATGGACTGATCTCATCCATTAGTGAAAAAGCATTGCGTTACGACCTTACTGTTCCATTTGCACGTTACGTGGTAATGCACCAAAATGACATTGCCCTTCCGTTTAAACGTTTTCAGGTACAGCCGGTATGGCGGGCAGACCGTCCGCAGAAAGGCCGTTACCGTGAATTTTATCAGTGTGATGTGGATGTGGTTGGCTCTGAAAGTTTACTGAATGAAGCAGAGTTTATACTGATCTATCAGGAAGCACTGAGTAATTTGGGAATGACAGATTTTACCATTAAGATCAATAACCGCAAGATCTTATCCGGAATTGCAGAGATCATCGGAAAGCCTGAACTTATTGTAGATATGACCGTTGCGATTGACAAGCTGGATAAGATTGGGCTGGACGGTGTAGCTAAAGAATTGCTGGAACGTGGCTTTACTGCGGCAGATATTGATCAGTTGAAACCTGTTATTTTGCTGGAAGGATCGAATCAGCAAAAGCTCGAAAGTTTAAAGCAGGTGCTTTCGGCTTCCGCTACGGGTTTAAAGGGAATTGAGGAAATTGAAAAGGTATTTGTCTATGTTCAAACCTTATTAAGCAGCAGTACAATTAAACAGCCTGATCTGGAACTGGATATTACGCTGGCACGTGGTTTAAATTATTATACCGGGTGTATTTTTGAGGTAAAAACGAATGAAGCTGCCATGGGCAGTATAGGCGGTGGCGGTCGTTATGATGATCTTACCGGAATGTTTGGATTAAAAGGACTAACAGGTGCAGGTATTTCCTTTGGAGCAGATCGCATATATGATGTATTGCAGGAATTAGGTCTGTTTCCTGAGACTGTAGCAGCAGGTACAAAGGTGCTGATCAGTAATTTTGATGCAGAAGCCGAGCTTTATGCTTTACCTCTGTTACAGAGGCTTAGAGAGGCTGATATACCGGCAGAACTTTATCCTTCATCATCAAAGCTTAAAAAACAAATGAGTTATGCAGATGCCAAAGCTATTCCATACGTGATCCTGATTGGTAGTGACGAAATGCAGAGCAATAACCTGACCTTAAAAAATATGCAGTCCGGAGATCAGCAGAAGCTTACTGCTGATGAGATCATCGGATTGTTAAAGGCTGAGACCTTGGCCAGCTAATTGGCTAAGATCTCAGTTAAAAATAATTTCATATGTTCCCATGATCTTTTGGCAGCAAGTTCATTATATGCGGCTCCTTTAGCATTGTCATTACCTGCCTCCGGTTCCGTAAAAGCATGTACAGCATTTGCATAATAGATCATTTGCCAATCTGCTTTTGCATCTCTCATCTCTTGTTGAAAAGCCTGAACTTGTGCGGGTGGTACCGAAGGATCATCTGCACCATGAAGTACCAATACTTTTTGAGTAATTGCATTTGCTGTACGCGATGCTTCTTTTCCGAGTCCGCCATGAAAAGAAACCACCCCTCTAACCGGGAAGTTTGCCCTTGCTGCTTCTAGTGCACCGGTACCTCCAAAGCAATAGCCAATTACGACGATTCTGGATGCATCGGCACCTGCTTTTATTAATTCTTCCATGGCCACTTTGATCCGCTGCTGGTATTCCTGGAAGTTCTTTTTATAATAGCCAGACTTTTCGCCAGCACTTTTAGCATCTACAGGGTAATTGCCTTCGCCATATATATCTGCAACAAAAGCATAATAACCCAGCTTTGATAGCTCTTCTGCTACCTTTTTAGAATGATTGTCAATTCCTTTCCACGCCGGTAATATAAGTATTCCCGCTTTTTTCATCCCCGATTTTGAGGGACTCATAGAAAATCCATTTAATTTTTGGTTGCCATCTTTATAAGAAACAGGCTTAAGCTGGGCATAGCCGTTAACAGTTAAAACCGTAAGTATGCAAATAAGAAGTTTTTTCATGAATGTATAAGTTAATGCGAATGACTGTCAATTATTGTGCCTTCATATACGACAGCAGGTTTTTTGCGGCTTTCTTCCTGATCTTATTCTTTATAAATGGTGTCCAGCCCAATAGTAGTCCGGGTAATCCCAATGCTTGTTTTGCCCAGATATAAAAATTAAAGTTATCTTTATGACTGATTATTTTTCCATCCTTAAGAATAAAGGATGCTTTAATTTTATTCAGCACTTTTCGTCCGGTAACAGAGAAGGTGTATGCCGCTTGCCAATCTGCAGTTGCAGTATGCTCGTCTGCATAGATATTACTGAATTTAATTTCCAGATCCTTTCCGCTTTTAATGAGCATGGCCCACATGGACCGAACCTGTTTTGTGTCCAGATCTTTAAATACAGCGTCGCTAAAATCAGCCTCCTCAGCATAGCATTCCTGCATGCCTGAAATGTCTTTATGTTTAAAGCAGGTATAGAAATGCTGGATAAGTTTTTCGTTCGTATTCATATACCAATATAGCAAACAAAGCAACATTTCCGGTGTTAAAACAATATAAATCAATAATTATGAAGGCAGTTTGGAAGGGGTCTATCGGATTTGGACTGGTAAATATACCAATACGTCTTTTCTCTGCAGTGCAGAACAGTAACCTGGATCTGGATATGCTGGATGGAAAGGACCATTCAAAGATCAAGTTTCAGCGGATCAATGAGAATACCGGGAAAGTTGTTCCTTATGAGCGGATTGTCAAAGGATTTCTGCTCCGCGATAAATATGTGATACTAGACGATGATGATTATGAAGATGCCAGTCCTGAAAAGAGCAAAATGATCGAACTGGAAAATTTTGTGGATATCGATGAGATCAATCCTATTTATTACGAGTCCTCTTATTATGCAGAACCAGAGAAACAAGGTCAAAAAGCATATGCCTTATTGCTCAAGGCACTGATCAAATCAAATAAAGCAGGCGTAGCACGCTTTGTGCTTAGAAGTACGGAGAATTTATGTGTAATCCATCCTATGGATGAGATTATCGTGGTTACAAAGATCCGGTTTCCGGAAGAGATCCGTTCTCATGAAGAGATTGAAGTTCCTTCTTTAGCGGCCATCAGTAAGAAAGAACTGGATGTAGGTTTAGCACTTATTAAACAATATACTTCTGATTTCGATATTACAGGCTTCCATGATGAATACAGTAAAGAACTGCTTCGCATCATTAAGGCTAAAGCTAAGGGTAAGCGTGCAACTGTAAAGAAACTAAAGCCAAGAGAAGAATTAAGTGATGATCTCTATGGTCAGCTGATGAAAAGCCTGGGTAAGAAAGGGGCTTAACGATTAGTAGGTTTTTCCTGCCAGAATACCTTCTATGCGATCTAAAAGATCATCAATATCGAACGGCTTGGCTAAAAATCCATTTGGTTTGAAATCACCGTGTTCTACGTTTTGTGCAGTATAACGTGCAGAGATCATCAATACCGGAATAAGCTCTGTAGTTTCATTAGACCTCAGTTCTGATAATAATTCCCGGCCGTCACCGTCAGGAAGCATAATGTCTAAAATGATAAGATCTGGTTTAAACTGGTCTATATGCGGCATCATATCTACACTTTTATTGAGACCGGTAACTTTATATGCCTCACTTTGCAGGATCAAAGTGATCACATCTAAAATAGCGTGATTGTCTTCAATAACAAGAATGTTCTTATAAACTGTATCGCTTTTTGCCAAAATCGAGTTATAATTAGAATGCAAATATATTAAGTTGTTTGGTTTGTTCATAGTTTATTTAAAATTTATAAACAATAAATCAAATTGTGTGTCATTTATTTTACAAATTTTGGATACCTGCCGGCCTATGTTAAATTAATGTTATTCAATTTGAAACCTTTTGCACTTTTTGCAGTCTTATATATAGTTTTTAGTTTTAGGTTAGGTAGAGGTACAGTTGTGGCGGCTGTACCTCTCTTATTTTACATGGGGCTTATACGTGTCTGTATTTACCACAGCCTTTAATTCCTGTAAGATGCTGTATAGACCAAAGTTGGTGCGGTTTACATAAATAAAGTGCTTAACACCCCTTGCTTGTTTAAATTCGGGCATTTTAGAGATCTTTTCACCATACAGGTAAAGTTGGTTAAAGAAGTAAGGATTGTCGAAGTTAAATGTTTTATGGGTATACGGCATTGCAAATAAGGAGATCATTTCCCGGTATGCTTTATGGTAAAACTCAATCTGGTCATTGGTGTCATTTGGAAGGATCATCTCCAGTTTACGAAACGCTTCAATGGTTTTTTCCTGATCATGGATCACATCTGTGGAGATCAGGGAGAAAAAAGGGTAGTAAAAATCATCAGGCATTTCTTTAATACACCCAAAATCAATTACACCTAATTTTTCATCTGGTGTAATCAGAAAATTTCCAGGGTGCGGATCGGCATGGACTGCCCTTAATTCATGCTGTTGAAAATTATAAAAGTCCCACAGTGCTTGTCCGATCTTATTGCGCAGTTCCTGTGAAGGGTTTGTTTTTAAGAATTCTTTCAGATGCTTTCCATCGATCCAGTCCATAGAAATAATTCTTTTTCCGGACAGTTCGGGATAATAAGTAGGAAATACCACATGATCAAGATCTTTACAGGCTTCAGAAAATTCAATAGAACGCCTAACTTCAAGCTCATAATCGGTTTCTTCCAGTAAACGTTCTTCAACTTCTTTAATGTATATGTTCAATTCCTTTTCGCTCATTCCCAATAGCCGGAATGCAAAAGGCTTAACGAGCTTAAGATCTGAGGAAATACTATCTCCAACACCTGGATATTGAATTTTAACAGCTAACTTTTTTCCGTTTAATTCAGCGGTATGGACCTGGCCTATAGATGCAGCATTGCTGGAATGCAGATTAAATTTATCATAGATCTGGTCCGGTGTCTTTCCAAAGTTTTTGGTAAATGTCCGTACAATTAGCGGACCTGATAATGGCGGAGCGTTATACTGTGACTGGGTAAATTTGTCTACATAAGATTTAGGGAGGATATTTTTATCCATGCTCAGCATTTGCGCAATTTTTAGCGCACTGCCCTTTAACTCACTTAACGATTTATAAATATCGGTAGCATTGTCTTCATTCAGCTCATCCCTGTTCATTTGTGGATTAAACAGTTTCTTGGAGTAGTGCTTGATGTAATTTCCACCAATCTGGAAACCTGTTTTAACAAATTTAGCAGATCGCTGTGATTTGGTAACCGGGATACTATTTTGCTCTTTCATGCAGTTCTAAAGCCCCATCTTTTCTCTAAATTTCCCATTTCTGGATAGAAACTTACCGTAGTCAAGCAAATTATCGATTGGCGAATGCTGAAAGAGATCGAACGTTACATTGATCCCTTTCTCTATGGCTTCATCTGTTTTCTCAAATCCGGTACTATCATCATGAACCCAAAATTTGACTATAAATGCAAATTGCAGCCATACTGCATCCTTATACCGTTTGCTCAAGAACTTTCTTTGTGCCAGCTCTCCGCTTTCCAGTCCGTCATTGATCACATCATCTGCAAAATGTTCGAATATGGGTTTAACGCCTGAAAGGACATCAGGTGTATTCAAGCTATTCTTTGCAGACTTTAAGCTGTATATGATGAAACTTCTCTGTTTTTTGAGTACTTCAACGTAGCTGTAGAAAAAAGCAAGGATCTTATCCCGTGATGAATACTCTGCCCACACTTCCTGCTGTTGAAGCGTATCAATGGTTTCAACCGTCATCTCTACCCAAATGGTTTTTTCTATGCTCTCAAATGATGCATAGAACTCATAGAATTCGGATTCCGAGATCTTTAATTTTTTAACAAAGCTATAAACGGATTTAGGTTTTTCATCGTGTGTTAATACATAATCGATGTAGCCATTTTTAATTTGCTGAGCAGTTGCCATTTCTTTTTATTTATATAACGTGTAAGTAATCTGCTTGTTTTACAGAGTACTTAAAGTTAAGACATTATTTAATCATCTTTTTGTAATAATCCAAGGCGATGTTTTCTAAGCGTGTCTTTTGCAATATCATAACCGGCATCTGCATGTCTGATCACGCCCATTGCCGGATCATTGTGCAATACACGTTTTATCCGCGCCTCGGCGTCAGCTGTTCCATCTGCAACGATCACCATGCCGGCATGTATGGAATAACCGATGCCTACACCGCCGCCATGGTGCAGGGATACCCAGCTTGCCCCGCCTGCAGTGTTGATAAGGGCATTTAAAACAGGCCAGTCTGCAATTGCATCAGAGCCATCAAGCATCGCTTCTGTTTCACGGTTTGGCGATGCAACAGAGCCGGTATCTAAATGATCGCGGCCGATAACAAGGGGTGCTTTTACTTTCCCTTCTGCAACAAGTTTATTAAATGCTACTCCGGCCTTTTCCCTTTCACCCTGACCAAGCCAGCAGATCCTTGCAGGGAGGCCCTGGAAAGCAATGCGTTCCTGCGCCATCATGATCCACTGTTTCAGGCTTTCGTTCTCAGGAAACAGTTCGATGATCAACCGGTCTGTTTCATAAATATCCTGTGGATCGCCACTTAGTGCAGCCCACCTAAAGGGTCCTTTTCCTTCGCAAAAAAGGGGGCGTATGTAAGCGGGTACAAAACCTGGAAAGTCAAACGCATTTTTAACACCGGCCTCGAGTGCACGGCCGCGCAGGTTATTCCCATAGTCAAACGTAATGGCACCGCGTCTTTGCAGTTCAAGCATGTACTGCACATGCTTTGCCATAGTAGCATAAGCCAATGCGATATATTTTTCGGGATCTTTATTTCTAAGATCATTGGCATCCGCAACGCTTAATCCTTCTGGAAAATATCCGATCAGGGGATCATGCGCCGAGGTTTGGTCTGTTAAGGTATCCGGAATGATATTCCGGTCTGTTAGGCGCTGCAGGAGGTCTACCGCATTACAAACCACCCCAATAGATCTTGCTTTTCCTTCTTGCTTATATTGCAGGGCACGGTCTATCGCAATATCAATATTAAATTCAATTTCATCAATGTAGCGTGTTTCCAGTCTTTTGCAGATGCGCCACTCTTCAACTTCGGCTGCAAGGCAAACTCCTTTATTCATGGTTATGGCCAAAGGCTGTGCCCCGCCCATGCCACCGAGTCCGGCGGTAACATTTAAAGTATACTGCAGATTTCCATTAAAATGTTTTTTAGCCAATGCGGCATAAGTTTCGTACGTGCCCTGAACAATACCCTGAGATCCGATATAGATCCATGAGCCAGCAGTCATCTGTCCGTACATGATGAGGCCTTTATCTTCCAATTCATCAAAATGCTGCTGTGTGGCCCATTTTGGAACCAGTTGTGAATTAGAGATCAATACCCGTGGTGCATCTTTATGGGTAGGCAATATGCCTACAGGTTTTCCGGATTGGATGAGCAGTGTTTCATTTTCCTCCAAACTTTGAAGTGCCTTAATGATCAATACCAGTGCTTCCTTGTTTCGTGCCGCTTTTCCACGGCCACCATAAACAATGAGTTCTTCTGGCCGCTCCGCCACATCGGGATCGAGGTTATTTAAGAGCATGCGTAAGGCTGCTTCCTGCACCCAGCCTTTGCAGCTCAAAACATTGCCTGTTGGCGTTTGTTTTTTGCTGAGATCTAAGTTTAAATCCATCATGACTGTTATATATTGGTAATGTTATTAAACAAATGTATAGAATAATATATAATTGACTAGTTTTGCATCAAGTTGAGACGTAAACAAGCACATATCCATAAATTTCTGGCAATCTCATTGCTGTTGGTATTTGCCATTGCGCTCACGCCTTTTAGCGCATTTCATCATCATAATGATGAACCTAAGTGTGCTAAAGAGGGTTATACGTGTACACATAAATCTCATATTGGTAATCATGCAGAAAAATGCCTGGTCTGTGCCATGCATTTTGAGAAAAACTATACGTATTCTTCCTATCATTACCAGTTATTCGAACAATTAAGCCATAATACAATTGGCACAGCTGCAGTTAGCGGCACCTATTCTGAATTAATCAGTTTAGCGCTCAGGGGTCCTCCTGTAGTTTAATCTATTTTCTTTCTAAGGGAGCATGGCTCCTTAACCCAAATTTATAATTCTATTATGAACCCGTTCATTCGTGGTTCATGATTATTCACACAAATAAAATCTAATGAAAAAGATCCATCTTTTACTAATCATATTATTATATACATTTTTTTCTGTACGTAGTTTTGCTGCCGGACTTGCGGAATTTAAGGGAAAGGTTATTGACGCTGAAACCCAGGCCCCATTGGCAGGAGCAACCATTTATATTACAGATCTAAAAGCAATAACGAATACCAATGCACAAGGAGAGTTTATACTTAAAAATGTTCCTTCTAAGGGGCGGTTTTTACTGGAAGTACGTTATATAGGCTATAAAACACATTCCCAATATATTGATCTTGCTAACCCGGTTTCGATCAGCGTTGCATTGGAAACCTCCATCATTGAAAGTGCTGAAGTGGTGATCACTGGTTCTCCGTTTAGTTCTAATAATAAGACAAACAGTCTTTCTGTAGTTTCTATTGGAAAGGATAAGATAGCCCAATCCGGAGGAACAAACTTAATCGATGCGGTTTCAAAGGTACCGGGTATTTCACAAGTTAGTACAGGCGGGGCGATCTCTAAACCTGTAATACGTGGCTTAGGTTATAACCGGGTCCTTACCATGGTTGATGGTGCAAGAGAAGAAGCACAGCAATGGGGAGATGAGCACGGTATCCAGGTTGATCAGTTTTCTGCCGCCCGCATAGAGATACTAAAGGGTCCGGCAAGTTTACTTTATGGTTCAGATGCACTTGGTGGTGTTATTAATATTATTGATGATATTGTTCCTGCCCCGGGAGATTTTAACGGTAGCTTTACTTCAACCTATAGCACAAATAGCGGATTAACAGCTTCTTCATTGATGCTGCAGGGTAATGATAACGGTTTTGTTTACCGCGGACGCGCATCTTATAAGAATGCGTTTGGCTTTGGCTATAAAGATGCAATTGTTCCAAATTCAGGGTTTAATGAATTTAACCTGAATGGGATGGTTGGCCTAAACAAAAGCTGGGGTTATTCGCACCTGAGCTTTTCACGTTTCAATACCAATATTGGACTTGTTGAAGAAGGGCCGGATGACGCAGGGAATTACCTGAATGAGGATGGCGATGTAATTTCCAGATCACAGGCAAAGGACCGGAAATTAGGACTTCCTTTTCAAAATATCAACCATTACAGGGCAGCACTAAACAGTAACTTTATTCTTGGTGAAGGACAGCTGAAAACTACTTTTGCCTATCAGAAAAACCTGCGCAAAGAGTTCGAAGAAAGTATGGACGAAGCAGGGTTAAATCTGGATCTAAGTTCGTACACCTATGATCTGAAATATTATTTCCCTAATGCAGGGAAATGGGAACCTGCCATTGGTGTTCAGGGAATGTACCAGAAGAATGTCAATGAAGGAGATGAATTTCTGATCCCCGATTATAGCAGTAATAATATCGGTGCCTTTGCTTACCTAAAACGTAATTTTGAAAAAGGTGCCATCAACATAGGTGCACGCTATGATTATAAGAAGATAGAAGGTAAGGATCTGAACTTTGATGGGGAAGAGGTTTTTAATGGCTTTAATAATAAGTTCTCTAATGTTTCCGGATCATTGGGATTTGCCTTTGAGATTGCTAAGAACCTCGTGTTAAAAGGTAATGCTGGTTCTGGTTTCAGGGCACCAAATATTGCAGAACTCGGCGCTAATGGCCGTCATGAAGGAACGTTCCGATATGAAATAGGTAACAGCAATCTGAAACAGGAGACCAGTTTACAGTTTGATCTTGGGCTGGAATACACTGCTCAGCAGGTTACTTTTGGACTAAATGCCTATGCCAACCATATTTATAATTACATTTATCCGGGAAATTTCAATAACGAGACCATTGATACAGAAAATGAAAACGGTAGTGTAGAAACCTTACCGGTATATCGTTTTGTACAGACAGACGCACAACTATATGGCGGAGAGGCTTCTGTAGATTTTCATTTGATCAAATCTTTACATTTCGAGAATTCATTTGCTTATGTTAAAGGGATTAACCGTGCTGATGATCAGCCTTTACCATTTATTCCTGCTGCAACCATTAGCAATGAGCTACGTTTTGAACCTGTTGTAAAAGGCCTTTCAGATACCTATATTAAAGTTGGCGTAAGCAATGTTTTAAAACAAGCGCGTTTTGATTCATTTGAAACCCAAACCAACGGTTATACGTTGCTGGATGCAGGATTCGGGACGAGTATACAGACTAAAAATGGTAAGTTCAATGTTTGGGTTACCGGACAGAACCTATTGAATAAGGAATATTACAACCACCTGAGCCGGTATAAGCCAGCAGGTATTTATAATCCGGGAAGGAACGTTACTTTTGGAATCAATGTGCCTTTTATGTAAGGTATATTAACAGCTGATTAAGAGGTTTTTTTAATTTTATGTCATAAGAACCCGGTCCTGATTCTTTGAGATCCTGATTTTTTGAATGTCATAAATTTAAAAGAGCCTCTTTTTTTGCATGAAGGTAATTGTTGAAGCAACGTCTGCAGACATGAGCCGGTCCGCATCATTAAACGAAACCACCTCTCTATATGCGTTTATCAGTTCATCAATTCGTATGGATGATCTAAGCGGCTTTCTAAGATCCAGTGCTTGTGCTGCGGTTAATAACTCGATAGCCAGAATACGTTCTAGGTTGTTTAATACCCTTAAGCATTTTGTAGCTGCGTTAGCCCCCATGCTTACATGATCTTCCTGCCCATTGCTGGAAACAATACTATCTATGGATGCAGGACTGCACAATTGCTTGTTTTCACTGGCAATGGAAGCCGCAGTATATTGTGCGATCATCAACCCTGAATTTAATCCCGCATTTTTAACCAGGAATGGAGGCAGACCACGCTGTCCTGAGATCAGCTGGAAAGTACGGCGTTCTGATATGGAGCCAAATTCTGACAGTGCCAGGCATAGAAAATCTAAAGTAAGTGCCAAAGGCTGTCCGTGAAAATTGCCGGCAGAAATGATCCGGTCTTCATCAGGGAAAATGTTCGGGTTGTCGGTTACCGAATTGATCTCTGTTTCGAATACAGATTGAATGTAACGGATGCTGTCTTTGCTTGCGCCGTGCACCTGTGGAACACAGCGAAAGGAATAAGGGTCCTGTGTTTGTTTCCCGGGTTGATCAATCAGCTCGCTTCCTTTAAGCCAGCTGCTGATGCTTTCTGCGGTTTGAATTTGTCCGGCATGCGGACGGATCAAATGACTAAGCGGGTGAAAAGGGTCTATCCGGCAATCAAAGCTATCTATAGCAACTGCTGCAATGGCATCTGCCCATAAAGCAAGCTCATTGGATTTAATTAAGCAATAAACGCCATATGCACTCATAAATTGGGTGCCGTTTATTAATGCAAGGCCTTCCTTAGACTTTAACGTAAGCGGCTGCCAACCCAGTTCTTTATATAACTCTTTTGTGCTCGTTCTTTGCCCTTTATACCTAACTTCTGCTTCGCCAATTAAAGGTAATGCGAGATGTGCAAGAGGTGCCAGATCACCGGAGGCGCCTAATGAACCTTGTGTATAAATTACCGGAAGAATATCGTGGTTGTAAAAGTCTACCAGCCGCTGTATGGTTTCAAGCGCTATTCCGGAATGTCCATAACTCAGGGATTGTATCTTAAGCAGCAGCATCAGTCTGACAATTTTCTCAGGAACTTCTTCGCCGGTGCCACAGGCATGAGATAAAAGCAGGTTATGCTGGAGCTGAGATAACATTTGGTCTTCAATTTTTACGTGCTGTAAATAACCGAAACCTGTATTTATCCCATAAATGGGTTCATCGTGATTCGCCAGCTTGTCATCGAGGTATCTTCTGCACTTTTCTATTCTTTCAATAGCGATATCTGATAATCTTATCGCCGTCTGTTCCGTAATAATTTTAGAGATCAGGTTAAGGTCTAACCTTTCAATTCCAATCAGATAAGTACCCATTCTCAGTTTATATTTTAACAAAAATATAAATAATGCTTAAGTTTAGAACTTTCAATACCCATTTATTGTTCTCTTTAAAAATTAACTATGTTTAAGAAACTATTACGCGTTGCTCTTGTTTCGCTTTGCACTTTATCTACTGCCTTCGCTCAAAAAGCAGACACATTATCGATTACCCTTGAGAATGTAAAATACGATTACCCTGTAAAATTTTTCCCGGTAACGACAGAAGGTCAGGATTTGCGTATGGCCTATATGGACATTGCCCCAACACAGCTTGCCAATGGTAGAACGGTAGTTCTTTTTCATGGAAAGAATTTTGGTGGTTACTACTGGAAAGATGTGATCAAAGCGTTAACGAGCAGAGGTTTTAGGGTAGTGGTTCCGGATCAGATCGGGTTTGGTAAATCATCAAAAGCATTTATCCACTACAGCTTTCATCAAATGGCGCGCTGGAATAAAGCGTTGCTTGATACACTGGGTATTAAAAAAGCAAATATCCTGGGGCACTCCATGGGTGGAATGCTTGCCACGCGTTTTGCATTGATGTATCCGGAAGTTACAGAAAAGCTATTGTTAGAGAATCCTATCGGTTTAGAAGATTACCGCAATTTTGTTCCATACGTAAGTACAGAACAACAGTATAAAACAGAATTGAAGTCTACTATAGAAAGCGTTAGAAAATATTATCAAAGCTCCTACTTTACCGTATGGAAGCCTGAATACGAAACTTTGGTTAATGTTGCTGGGGGGGTAACTTTTAGTGCTGATTTTCCACGGTATGCAAAGATTGCTGCCATGACATTTACCATGATCTATGAGCAGCCCGTTGTTTATGAGTTTTATAATATAAAGGTTCCAACCGTTCTGTTCATTGGCAAGCAAGACCGTACCATTGTTGGCAAGGGGCTTTTAACACCTGATCAGCAGGCTATCCATGGCTTGTATAATATTTTAGGTAAACAGACTGCTGCTAAGATTCCAGGAGCGAAAATCATAGAGTTTGAAGGCTGTGGTCACATTCCGCACATTGAGATCCCGACAGAATTTACTGTGGCCCTATTGGGAAGTTTATAAATGCTTTAAGTTCACGGAATGTTCCAGGAGCTTAAAGCATTTTGCAGTACTTAGATCATGCTTTTTGTTGTACCGGGTCCTGTAGAAATGTTTGTGCTAATATTTCATATAACTCCGGATGTTTCTTTTTGAACTGATCGGGTTTTTCAAAGAAATACTCAGAAACCACAGCAAAGAATTCTGCTTCATTGGTAATGGCATAAGGGTTAATGTCTGATTTTCCCTTTTCAATGCGCTGCATTTCCTGATGGACCATTTTTATCCATGGTAATGTATATTCATGTTTCATGAGGTTTTCAGGAATGCCATCCGTTGCCCCATCAGATTTATCCAGCAGGTGAACAAACTCGTGGATACCTGTATTTTCTTTATCTGCTGCATTTGAGAATCCAAGTAACAAGGCAGATCTGGATAAGATCATTTGCCCATTCATATAGCCTTCTCCAACCATGCCCATAATTTGCCGTTCAGCACCTTCAAACTGGAAGTCTTTATTGAAGGTGTCTGGATAAAGCAAAACGTTTGTTAAGTTATTGTATTTCCACTTGTCAAATCCAAATATTGGAATAATAGCACTTGAAGCAACTAAGAGTCTATCCAATGGACCAATAACGATACCAACCCCTTCTATGCGGATATAACTGAGAAAAGTTGCGATCTTATTTTCAAAAGTTACTTTCTTTTGCTCATCAAGTTCACGGTAAAAGTGAACATAGTCTGATAAGATCTTTTTATCAGAGCTGGTTAATATCACATTGTTCTTTGAACGGGATTGATAACCCCTGTATATGTAAAAAGCCACAATGACAAACAGGGTGATCAGGATGTATGACATGCTTAAGCCTCCAGGATCTCCAATTGTGTAATTACCTGTTCCTGTGTAACCGGATAGTCAATATCATTAACAATGCTTTGGTAAATGGCTTCAAATAACGGCAGATAGCTGCCTCTTAAAGAAGGAACCGGATGAACAGTTTTGTTTCCTTGCTCATCAATCAAGGTAAGTTTTCCGGCTGTACCTTCAGCTTCGAATCCATATGCTTCATCATTAAGCTTCATTCCTTTTAGCAGTTGCTCTTCCTGACCGTCGGCCCTAACCTTTTGTAAAGATCCGTCGGTACCATTTAACACAAAAGCAGGAAGGGCATCAACAACCAGCATATTCGAATGCACAAATACATTGACACTGTCCGGATAACTCAGGTGAATAGAGAAGTAATCATCCACTTTAGTATCCTTGCGGTTCTTTCCTAAAATTTTATGGAATGATTCTGGTTTACCAAAAATACTTATTGCCTGATCCAGAAGATGCGGTCCAAGGTCGTACATCAAACCGCTTGCTGCTATTGGTTCTTCCTTAAATAGTTTAATACCAATGGTTGCACGGTATCGGTCATATCGAAAATGAACTTCATTGAGCTTGCCCAATTTGCCGCTTTCAATAATCTGTCGTACCGCAGTAAAGTCGCTGTCCCATCTTCTGTTCTGGTAAAAGAAGATCTTTTTACCTACCTGTTCGGCCAGGCTAAATAATTCCTTTGCTTCAGCAGATGTTGCTGTAAAAGGCTTTTCAACCAATATATGTTTGCCCGCATTTAATGCCTTTACAGCGTAATCAAAATGCGTGTAATTTGGGGTATTGATGATCATGAGTTCAATGGCTTCATCATCAAAAAGCTCATCCAGCGTGTTGTAGCTGATTATCCCGGGATAATCGTTCTTTGCATTTTTTTGATTTCGTTCCGTTATTGCATGTAATTTAAAGCCGGGATGCGCATGTATAAAAGGCGCATGAAAAACTTTCCCAGACATACCATAGGCCATTAAGCCTGTTACGATTTCTTTGTTCATAGGCTAAAAATAGTAAATCACTTTACTAAACGCTACATTTTATTGCAATAAAGCTTCTTTCGTAATTGTATCTTTGTATCATGAAACCTGCAGAAACACATGCAAAATGGAAAGTCTTACAGCAAAAGATTGCTCATGAATTTGATTCAGATATCCCCGATCTTAAGGTTGTTCTTTTTTTAATTGGTGTACAGGAACTTGGAAAAGGACCAGGGAAGTACAGCAAGCGACAGAAAGAAGAACTGATGCATATTGCTACCTGCAGATTATTAAGTGAAATGGGTTTCTATGAATTAGAAGGTCTTGACCAGGATGGATGGCCGCATTGGAACCTGGTAAAACCTGTGCCTTCTTTTGCAATGATGGAACAGGAACTTCTCCTAAAATCACTTGCTATACACTATTTTGAAGATATCTATGGCGAAGAAAGCGGTAGTAATTCAGAAAGTATTTAGAGAACGTTTATAGAACATTCAGAAAGTGTCCCCGGAGCGTTAGAAAAACGTTGAGAACGTTATAAGTTGAGAATATCGTAAAAACTACGTCTAATAAAAAACCCGATACACATGGTGTACCGGGTTTTGTTTTTTATAGGTAGATGATATAGATTATTTTCCTTGAGCCTGGGCTTCTTTTTTCAATTGGTCATTGGCAACAATTACTACCTCAACCCTACGGTTGGCAGATCTTCCGTCTTCAGTTGCATTATCAGCAATTGGCTCAGAGAATCCTTTACCTAAAGTGATCAAACGTGATGAAGGAACACCTTGTGAAACGGCATAAGCTTTAACTGCAGCGGCTCTTCTTTCAGAAAGCCCCATGTTATAAGATTCTGTACCTTTATTATCTGTATGACCTATGATCTTAATATCCGTTCCAGGATATTGATTTAATGAGCTTGCTAGTGACTGAACATTAGTTTTAGCCTGTGCTGTTAAGTCTGCTTTGTCAAAGCCAAATAGAATACCACTATCAAATTTTACAATGATACCTTCACCTTCACGGATCACTTCTGCATTCGGAATTGCATTCTGGATTTCTGCGGCTTGTTTATCCATTCTTTTTCCAATAAATCCACCAGCTGTACCACCTACAGCAGCACCAATTACAGCACCTACTGCAGTATTACCTGCTTTTTTACCAATAATAGCACCAATTACACCACCGGCAGCAGCACCGATACCTGCGCCTTTTTGTGTTTTTGTTAAACTATCGCATCCTTGAAATGCCATTGCACCAATTGATAATGCTATACTAAATGTTGCTATTTTAAATTTTGAAGTAATCATAATATTTTTATTTATTTACATCCGGTGTTAATCAAACGTAGTGCCAGTTTTAGCCTTTTGTATTTTTATTGTTGCAAATAATGAATTTAGCCAGCGCACATAAGATCAAAGGACATTAAAGATCCTTTGAGGGCGACTAAAATTCAGTACAATTGTTTTATTTTAAAATTTGATTTTATTCTGAGAAATAGGCTTCCAGTTCTTTTAATGTATTCTCATCCGTATGAAAATCTTTAATCACAATACCTTTCTCTAACAGAATGATCCGGTCGCACACGTCAGTAACGTGGTTTAAATCATGACTGGAAATTAATGTGGTCATTGTACGTTCTGTTTTTAATGTTTTTATCAGGGTTTTTAATCTGATCTGTGTAGTAGGGTCAAGATTTGCAAAGGGCTCATCCAGCACTAAGAACTCCGGATCCTGCATCAATGCAGCAGCAATTCCAATCTTATTCTGATTGCCCTTGCTAAAATCGCGGATATACTTGCCGCTATTTAAGATCTCACCATTAAAAAAATCAGCATACTTTGCCAGGTATGCTTTTACATCAGCTATGCTTAAATCGTGCAGGCTTCCTATAAATGTGAAATACTCTTCCGGAGTTAAATAATCGATCAGGAAACCCTCATCTAAAAATGATGCGGTATAGTTTTTCCAGGCGTCGCTCTGCATTACATTTTCTCCCTTTGATAAGATCGTACCTTGTGAAGGGCGAATCAGATCCAGAAGCATACGGAAAAAGGTAGTTTTACCGGCACCATTATTACCGACCAAACCAATAGTTTCTCCTTGTTGAATTTGTATGTTCTCAATATTTACAACAGTTTTACCGCCATAAATTTTCTGTAAATTGTTAACTTCTAAAATCATAATTATTCTCTATAACCCTCAGACATTTTATATCGTTGTTGTTCAAATCTTTTGGTAATATAATTTACCCAAAACCCACGCATCAGCAGCATGATCAATCCAAATGCAGAAAGAACCATTAGACCTACATAAGGCATATTTAATGCCCCAAAAGGTAAATAAATTAGAATAGGCGTTAATGCATATGGCAGAACAAGAATCCATTGCGTTGCTCCCATACCCTGGTAATTAAAGCTTGCACTTTTTGTAATGTCTAATCTTTTATAGTTCATGGTGCCCAAATACAGGACAACTACGATTCCGAACCCTACATTATACAGATAGGTAGCTACATGAAGCAATAGTAATTTAGGACTTAAAAACCCATAAAAGCTGGCCAGTATAGTTACCAGCGTACATGCGATGGTGAACAACAGGAATTTGGCCTTTATAAAATCTTTAAAATTGATCTTATTGCTCAGTAAACCATCAAAGTGCGTGCTCTGCCATGCAAATAAGAATTGTCCGTAGGTGATGATAAAGATACCTGTCATAAAGATTGCGCCGAACATCATCTTCCCGAACTCATTCCCGGCAATGGCCTTTTCTTTGTAAAAGATGAAGCCGTATAACAGGAACAAAAATCCAAGCATTGCTGTTGAGCGCGACCGTTTATGCCGCAGAATTAATTTTAATTCTAAGGCTGCAAGGACACCGACCTTTCCAAAGCGGTTTAAAAACGCATAATCTGTACTAACCTTTTTCTCTTGTGCCGTACTTAGTTCTTCTACATATAAGTTCTTGCGCAGGTAGGTTGAGTTGATTGTAAAAATCCCGAATGCAGCTGCAGTAAAGATCAGACCTAAGTAGGGCTGAGCAGCAATTGAGCCGAAAATGGCATCAGATGCTTTCATAATAGAAATCACTTTGTAATATTCCAGCGCAGCAAACGCAGCAAGAACACCCAGACCAATAACAGTATATATGATGTTAGAAATGGATTTTCTTTTAATGTATAATACAAGGTAGTTGTTAAACACCATGATAGACAGGATGGCTACAATGTACATCAGCGTAGTCAGGCCGCCGTATGCCGATAGTATATGGATAAAGCAGAATGGCAGAAAAATAAAGAACGGCCAAAGGTTAAATGCAGAAAACATGGCCTTTGCATTCAGAAACTGGATGATCTTCCGTTTTGGAACTTTAAGGTGCAGGTAAGGAATGATGCTTAATGTTGGCAGCTCCTGCAGCTGCATCCGCATTAAAAAATCAAAGGCAAAGTAGTATAAGATTAAACCATTAAAGCTGGTAATGGCATCCTGGTCTTTAAATATCTTTGGTAGAAAACTGGCCATCCCGAATCCAATAGCCAGGGCAATTGCTAGAAAATAAAGCATAAAAAAGCCGAGTACGACTTGTGCAGCTATGCTGCCTCCTTTATTTCGGGAGCGCCAAAATGACTTTTGTTGATGGCTTAAAAAGGTTTTTAGCATATCAGGTATTAGTAGTTATTCTTTATTTGTTTATTAGGATTGGATATTTTTGCTTTTGTTACATCAATATCCATATTTGTCCTTCCAGTTGTGCCTGAGTTTTTCCCTCATTTTTTCTTCTGCGGCATTTTTACCAGGGTCATAAAGTTTGGTTCCGCTAAGTTCATCCGGAAAATATTCCTGCGCAGAGAAATTTCCGGCATAACCGTGAGCGTATTGATAATCTTTCCCATAGCCAATGTTCTTCATCAGTTTGGTGGGCGCATTTCTGATGTGTAGCGGGACGGGCAGGTTTCCAGTTTGTCTTACTAACGCCTGCGCCTGGTTGATGGCTTCGTAAGAAGCGTTGCTTTTTGCTGAACTGGCCAGATAAGTTACGCACTGGGATAAAATGATCCGGGCTTCCGGATAGCCAATGACATTGACTGCGGTAAAGCAGTTGTTTGCCAATAGCAAAGCATTCGGGTTTGCGTTTCCAATGTCCTCAGAGGATAAGATCAATAATCTGCGGGCAATAAAGAGCGGGTCTTCACCCCCTTCAATCATTCTTGCCAGCCAGTATACCGCAGCATTGGGGTCACTTCCGCGTATAGATTTAATAAATGCAGAAATAATGTCGTAATGCTGCTCTCCGGCCTTATCATATAAGGCTAGGTTTTGCTGGGCATGTGCCAATACATTTTCATTGGTCAACACAATTTTATTGCCGCCAATTCCATTTACAGCAATCTCTAAAACATTTAATAACTTCCTGGCGTCACCACCAGATAAACGGATCAGCGCTTCATGCTCCTTAATGGTAATCTTCTTTTCTTTAAGCACAACATCCTGTTTGATGGCCGTTTGCAGCAAGCCGGAAAGTTCGGTTTCGTCCAATGATTTAAGAATGTAAACCTGGCATCTGGAAAGCAAAGCAGAGATGACCTCAAAAGAAGGATTCTCTGTGGTTGCCCCTATTAAAGTGACTAATCCACGTTCAACCGCACCAAGTAAGCTATCTTGCTGAGATTTGCTAAACCGATGAATCTCATCTATAAATAGGATGGGAAGCCCCATCAGGCTATTTTTAAGCTGTGCTGCCCTGTCAATAACCTCTCTAATATCCTTTACACCAGAATTGATGGCGCTTAAATTAAAGAACGGACGGTCCAGTGTTTGCGATATGATATATGCGAGCGTAGTTTTTCCAACTCCCGGCGGACCCCAAAAGATCATTGATGGAAGCTGACTGCTTTGTATCGCTTTTCTTAATACAGCCTCTGGCCCCACCAAATGTTTTTGCCCAACATACTCATCGAGATTTTGGGGGCGCATACGTTCAGCTAAAGGAGGGAGGTTCTGCATAAAGTAAAGATATGAATTTTACTTAGGTTTCTTTTTCCAGAATTTTCGTTTTTGATCGGTTTTTGGACGACCTACAGATGATGCTGCAGAAGCAGTTTCTGAAGGTGCTTCGCCCAGATGCTCAGGTAAAGGCATGCGGTCAATCTTCTTATCTATCAGTTTTTCAATGTTTGCAAACTTACGCTTGTCCTTGTCATTTACAAGGGTAATCGCGGTGCCTGTAGTGGCAGCCCTTGCCGTTCTTCCAATCCGGTGAATATAATCTTCAGGATCATGCGGAACATCAAAGTTAATGACCAAACTGATTCCTTCAACATCTATGCCTCTTGAAAGAACATCTGTACCTATCAACACAGGAACTCTTCTATTCTTAAATTCAAGTAAAATGCTCTCCCGTTCTTTTTGGTCGAGATCAGAATGAAATGCTTCAGCTTTAAAACCAAGTCCGCGGAATACTTTACCTAATGTTTTTACTTTATCTTTTGTGGAGGCAAAGATCAGGATACTCGGATATTCCACATTTTTCATGAGTTCAGTAAGCAATTTTACTTTTTGTTCATCATGAACGATATAGGCTTGCTGGTTAATACCGGCAGCGGGTTTTGAAATCGCAATACTGATCTGTTCCGGATTGTGCAGTAGTTTACCTGCCAATGTTCTAATCTTAGGTGGCATAGTTGCAGAGAAAAGAACAGTTTGCCTCTTTTCAGGCAAAAAGCTAACAATGCGCATAATATCGTCATAGAAACCCATGTCCAGCATTCTGTCTGCCTCATCAAGAACAAGGTGCTGAAGCTGATCCAGCTTTAAAAGTCCGGAAGACAGGTGAGAGATCAAACGGCCAGGTGTTGCAATGATAATATCCACACCTTCGCGCATGGAGCGTTTTTGCTGTTCATACGCAATACCATCGCCACCACCATATACGGTTAATGAGCTGATATTTGTAAAATAGGACAAAGCCTCTACCTGCAAATCTATTTGTTGGGCCAGTTCTCGGGTGGGAGCCAGGATCAGGGTATTGTTGTGTCGTTCCTCAGTTCCGGCAATCATGTTCATGATTGGCAAAAGATAGGCTCCTGTTTTTCCTGTTCCTGTCTGAGCGCAGGCTATTAAATCTTTTTTATCTAGAATTAGTGGGATGGCTTCCTGCTGAATGGGCGTTGCATTGCGAAACCCCATTGCCAATAATCCTTCAAATAGTTCCGGGTTAAAATTAAAATCTTTAAAATCCAATTACTTCTATGTTGTTAGTTTTACCGTATAAAAGTACCCTTTTTATTTTGTTTTATTCTTATCTGCGTAACCAAATACTTTTTGCAGAAGTGTGGTAGAGCGGGCCCCGATATTATCCCTGATCTTAAGCTCTTCCTGTGCAACCTGGATAAACATTCCTTCTATCGCTTTTTGAGCTACATAGTCAGACAGATCCGTTGAAACTGGTTTTACCAATGGGATCTTATTGTATTGGCTGGCAGCATCGCCCCAATACTTGGTAGCCCCAACTTTAGTAAGGCTGCTTGAAATAACCGGTTTAAATTTTTCCATGAGCTGAGACGTAGTTACTCTTTTAAAATAAGTGGTTGCGGCATCCTTATTTCCAAGAAGAATATTGGTGGCATCGGCAATGGTCATTTGCTTAATGGCTGAGATAAATATAGGTTTTGCTTCTTTGGCGGCATCTTCGGCAGCCCGGTTTAGACTGGTAATTACATTATCTGCCAGTGAGCCAAATCCGATAGTACGCAAGGTTTTTTCTACTTTCTGAGCTTCGGGTGGAAAAAGGATCTTTACAGCCAGGTTTCCTAAAAAGCCGTCTTTAGCAGAAAGCTGATCTGCCCCGTTCGAAGTACCGATCTCTAGTGCCTGCTTAATTCCAAGTCCGATCTCAGCCGTGGTAGGATTACCACCTGCAGGAATTTGTTTCAGTATATCACCTATGCGGGCCTGGCTTTGAACATCACAGCTATTCAGTAAAAAGCATGCAATTAGCGGCAGGCAAAGAAGTCTTATATTTTTCATTATTGTTTTTCCGATGAAGATAACAAAACTTCGGCCATGTTTGGCTTTGATCGGGCATATTTAAGAAATTCGGTACAGTATCAAAAAATATTTTTATACTTGAGCAAATTATGTTTTAGATCCCTTGAAGTTTATAAAGAATAATGCCAAAATACAGGAGCAGGATGATGCTGCTTTAATAACCGGGTATAAAGCCACAGGCGACCTGGAAGTATTGGGCGTGCTTTATAACAAATATATGCACCTCGTATTTGGAGTTTGCTTAAACTATCTGAAAGATGAAGAGCAAAGCAAGGATGCGGTTATGCAGATCTTTGAAGAGCTGGTGCTAAAGCTTAAAGTTCATGAGGTTAAGAACTTCAAAAGCTGGCTTCATGTATTGTCCCGCAATTACTGTTTAACGATCCTTCGTAAAAATTCGAAGTACAAAACCATTTCATTGGAAGATAGTTTTGTGGAAAACACAGATTTTGTGCATCTTGATATGGATGATACAAAGGAGACTAAGCTTACGGTCATGGAAAAGTGCATGGAAACCCTTTCTGAAGAGCAGCGCATCAGTGTAGATTTGTTTTATTTGCAGGAGAAATGTTATAAGGAAGTGTCAGATCTTACCGGTTATGATATGCTTAAAGTAAAAAGTAGTATTCAGAACGGTAAAAGGAACTTAAAAATTTGTATAGAAAAGAACAGTGGTGAATAATGATTGGTTAGATATAGCAGTTTTAGAAGATTATCTCGATGGTAAGCTTGATTCTAAAGCCATGAACAGGGTAGAGCGTGAAGCGCTTGAAGATCCTTTTGTGGCAGAAGCGTTGGCAGGCTTGAGTGCGTCGCCCAAGCGGTCGCTGGAATCTATTTCCCTGCTTCAGAAACAGCTGCACGATCGCATTGCAACTCAGCAAACGTCTAAAAAAACTGCTGTAATTACCTGGCAGCGTTTAAGTATCGCTGCAACAGCTGCAGTATTGTTTATATCGGTTGGTATTATGTTCTGGATGAAACAGGTTAACTATCAGCAAGCAGTGGCAAACCGCCCTAAAAAAGTGGATGTGGTAATTGCTCCTTTGCCGTTAGACAGTGGCGTAAAAGAAGCAGCGGTTATTGCTGCGGCTAAATTGCCAGAAAATAATGCGTCTTCGTCAGCAGATCATACAGCGGTTGCAGTTGATCAGGCAATTCGTGCGGCTAAAGAAAATAGTTATGCGGTAAATTCAAAAAAGAATGCAGTTCGTGCCAATGAGACTAGATCTGCATACGTTGAAAATAGCTTAGCAGATAAAGAGACTAAGGTTGCGGCAGCTACTGAAATTAAATCGAACAGTCTGAATGAGGTTGTCGTTGTTGCTTTTGGAACATCTGCCAGGAAAGAATCTGTTGGTTCCGTATCGGTGATGCGTGCAGCTGAGCAGCCGGTAAAAAATGGAATTGCCGGCAAAGTTGTTGAGCAATATAATGGTGAGCCAATACCTGGCGTTACAGTTACCTTGAAAGGTACAAATACTAGCGTACAAACAAATAGCCAGGGTGAATTTCTAATTACTATTGATACTGCTCTTAAAGCTCCTGTCTTGGTGGCAAGTTATATTGGATTTACAAAAGCAGAGGCATTGGCAAAGAAATCGGGGAGTCAGCTTTTAACGATCATGATGCAGGAAGATGGAAATTCGCTAAATGAGGTTGTGGTAACTAGCCAGTCCTCTGATGTTGCAAAAGCACTTGCAGGCAACGTTTCAGGTATATCTGTACAAGGCAGGGTTCCCGCTAAGGAACATGATAAGTTTGATGATTATCTGAATAAGAACAACCGTTATGCTAAAGCACCAAAGATTGGAAGATCTGTATTCTTAAATTTTACACTGGATAAAAGAGGCCATCCTGAAAATATTAAAGTGATCAGCGGAATTGACGATAAATACAATGCAGAAGCAATCAGATTGGTGCAGGAAGGTCCGAAATGGAAAAAGCTGCCTAAATCAGCAGCTTCTTCCAGTATTTCTGTTAAGATAGATTTTTAAAAGAACAGATGAATAATGCCGTAAACGATTGCGGCCAAAGTAGCAGAAACAGGGATCGTTAAAACCCATGCCCATAATAAGCTAACAGTAACACCCCAGCGAACTGCAGAAACCCTTTTTAATAAACCAACGCCGACAATAGATCCGGTAATGGTATGGGTAGTAGATACAGGGATACCAAAATGTTCTGTAATGCCCAGTGTTACCGCACCGGCAGCTTCAGCAGCTACACCTTCAAAAGCATTTACTTTTGTGATCTTGGAACCCATTGTTTTAACAATTTTCCAGCCACCGCTCATGGTGCCCAACGCAATAGCAGCGTAACATGAGATCGGAATCCATTCGGGCATTTTATCTCCGGTTTGTAATACATTAGATGCGACCATAGCTACATAGATGATACCCATAACCTTTTGGGCATCATTACCACCATGCGTAAAGCTTAAAGCAGCAGAAGATACGAGTTGTAACCTTTTAAACCATTTTTCTGCAACGGAAGGACGAGCGTTCTTCGAAATATGAAGAATAATAATGGAAATAACCACAGAGATCACCATACCAATAACTGGTGCCAGAACAATAAATGCAACCACTTTCAAAATTGGCGCTAAATTGATGGCCGACATTATATTTACACCTAAGGAAGCAGCCTTAGCCATACCTGCGCCAGCAAAGCCGCCAATCAGGGTATGCGAAGAGCTGGACGGAATTCCGAACCACCAGGTAAATAAGTTCCACATAATTGCAGCAATCAGACCGGCAAGGATTACCTCAAGGGTAATGAAGTTTTCCAATACTGTTTTAGCAATGGTATTGGCAACTTTATGATCTGTAAAATAGAAGTATGCTGCAAAATTAAACAATGCAGCCCAGAGCACAGCCTGGAAAGGAGATAATACTTTTGTAGATACGATGGTAGCAATAGAATTTGCAGCATCGTGGAAGCCGTTAATATAATCAAACGCAATTGCCAGGACAATTACAACAACCAATAAGGTAGTTACCATTTTTTTAAAGGTTTAAGCGTTCTTAACCAGGATAGATTCCAACACATTGGCCGCATCTTCACATTTATCTGTTGCCATTTCTAAAGTTTGGAGCACTTCTTTTTGTTTGATCAGTTCAATTGCATTCGTTTCAAACTCAAATAAACGGGCAATGGCAAGGTTACAAACATAATCAGCCTGGTTTTCTCCGCTGTTAATCCGTACACAAGCATCAGCAATTACGCGGATGTTCTTAAAGCTTCTTAATTCTTTAATTGCTTTTTCCAAATCGGTACACATTTCAACAAGCAATTCAGCAAGTTTAATCATGGCATCGCCAATATTGGTGATGTTATACAATTCGATGTTGCTGGCAGATGCATGAATATAATCTGCAATATCATCCACGGCACTAGCCAGTGCATGTATATCCTCTCTGTCAAAGGGCGTAATAAAGTTTTTACTTAGTTCTAGGAAGATGGAATGGGTAATGTCATCACCAACATGCTCCAGGCGTTCAACCTCCTTAATATATTCTTTTCTTTTTTCTACATCGCTTGCAGTTAATGCAAGTAATAAGGCTTCAGAAATTCTTAGAGCATTACTTCCCGCCTGTTCAAACAGAGGCTGAAATTTTTTGTCTTTTGGGGTGAAGAAGTTAAAAATACTATTCATCTTATCTATAAAATATGATACAAAAGTAGGAACTGCAATGTTAAGTTAGTGTTAAGGATTGCGCTAGTTTAAACAGTTTAATGTAATTTATCCTATTTTTTCAAGTGTAAAAGCAAATGTAGTTCCGATTTGAAGCGTGCTTCTAACGGAAATAATCTGCTGATGCGCTTCCAATATATGTTTAACGATTGCCAGTCCAAGCCCTGTTCCGCCAACTTGTCTGGAACGGTGGGTATCGATTCTATAAAATCTCTCAAACAGGCGTGGAAGGTGCTTTTCATCAATTCCAATACCATCGTCAGTTACTTCGATCAGGTATTGATCGTGAAGTTCAAAAATCTTGATTGCGGTAGAGCCATTCTCTTTACCGTATTTTATAGAATTTGAGACCAGGTTAATCATTACCTGTCTTACTTTTTCACGGTCTGCATTTACAAATGCAGGGTGTGTATACTTCTCTTTAAAGCTGAGTTTGATTCCACGTTTTGAAGCTTTATCTTCAAGCGATTCCATTACTTCTTTGGCGAGTACTACGAAGTCAAATTTTTGGTAATTGATGGGTACTTCTCCAGATTCGAGTTTAGAGATTGAGTCCAGGTCATTGATCAGATAGCTTAACCGCTCTACATTGTTGGCTGCTTTAACCAGAAATTTAGCTGCAGTTTCAGGGTCATCAATAAGGCAATCCTGCAGGGTATCAATATAGCCTTGTATAGCAAATAATGGAGTTTTAAACTCATGAGAAACATTAGACAAGAACTCTCTTCTAAACTGTTCCTGTTTTTTTAAGACATCAATTTCCCGCTTTTTTGCACCAGCCCACTCTTTTACCTCATTTTCTACATCATTGATCGGGTCTGAACTTACATATTCACCCAATGCATCCTTAAGGTCTTTACCCAATTTGAGGTTATGTATCATCTTGTAGATCAGTACAATTTTAGAGTAGATGTATTTTTCAAGCAGGTAATAGAATACTACAAAACTGGTTAAAAAAGACGCTCCAAATGCAATGAGCATATAATACAGGCTTTTTTGAAAATAAAAATTTACTAAACTGATGGAGATGGCAACGGCCAACGCAGTGATGAGCACTAAAACACTTAACTTCATAAGGCAATTTACAAGATATTTATGAATCTTGTCGTTTTTCTGTAAGATATTTCCAGTACCTTTTTGGTACATGCTGAATATGGAGCTTTGTGTTTTTTCGAGCCACAATATTGGTGCTTTTAAAGTAATCCTTCCAAAGCATGGCATATAAAGATTCTTTGTCAGACCGAATATTTTTCGCTGGTTTGCTCCATACTTTGCTGGTAGTCTCATTTTCGGTGCTACAGGCACCTTCAAGGTTTCCTGGAATCTGTATGCTTTGGGGATTTTCTTTATGCTCAGCACTTTCGATATTCTCTACGTTCTCAGGGCTTTCAACGTTCTTCATTTGTATTTCTTCAACAATATGGAGATCGTAATACAGGCCATAATGTCTTTTAAGATCATAAATAATCCAACGCTGATCGGCATACCTGTTCTTAAAATGGTTCATGATTAAGGGAAGTACGTTAAAGTCCGGATCAATGCCGCAATAAAACATGCCATCGGCAGTATGCTCAAATCGAATAAAAGCTTCCATGCGGTGCTTTTCACGTTCAACCTTATGCGCAGTTTGTGATAGGGCCAGGACATGCGCATTGCCATAATTTGCTTCAGCGCCAGGCGGATTGGAAAAGATATAACATGCAAACTCAAATAAGCTGGAGTAGGCCTCGGGCAGTTCAGACAAAAAGGTACAATAAAAATGTCTGATCCAGCGCTTATCCAATTTACGCTGCAGGCCTTTCCAAACCCGGTCAGCTTTATTTAGATCATTATCAACCTGGAATGTTTGTATAAAAGCATCAGGCTGATAATGCTGAACCGTTTTTAAGATCACAGGACCTGGCTTGCGCTCAAACCATTCGAACACGGCACAAAGCAAACCCTCCAGGCTTCCGTCGATCAGGTAAATTATCATCTAAAATAGAATGAGCTGATTTACGTCATTTTTAATATACTTACTTTGGCTTTCTGCCAATATAAACGACTTGATCTGTGTACTTTGATAGTCCTTTAGCTGGTATGGAGTATCTGCACATTTAATGAAATGACGGGCCCGGTTATACGCTACACCAATCTTTTTAAGCTGGTCTATCCTAAGCTTACCGAACTTGCGTGCCTGTACAATCTTTTTAGCGGAGCCCACCCCAATTCCAGGTATCCGCAAAATCATTTGATAAGAAACGATATTAATGTCGACCGGAAAATGATGCAGGTTTCTAAGGGCCCAGCTCAATTTGGGATCAATGTCAATATCCAGATGCGGATTGGCATCATTGAGCAGTTCATTGACATGAAAACCATAAAAGCGCATTAGCCAGTCGGTTTGATACAACCGGTTTTCCCGGATCAATGGAGGTTGTGAACCGAGAACGGGGAGCCTGTTGTCATTACTAATAGGAATATAACCAGAATAGTAAACACGCTTTAATGAAAAGTTTCTGTAAAAGGCATCTGCGGTTTGCATAATATCCTTATCTGTTTCCGGAGTTGCACCGATCACCATTTGAGTACTTTGGCCAGCGGGAACAAATTTAGGAACACTTTTGATCAGCTTCTTTTCTTCTTTGAACTGGATAATTTGATTCTGTACAAAACTTAAAGGTTTGATCACATCCTGGTGACTCTTTTCAGGAGCGAGCAGCTTTAATCCGGCTTCTGTAGGCATCTCCAGGTTAATGCTCATCCTGTCCGCATACATGCCGGCTTCTCTAATCAGTTCATCGCTAGCTCCAGGAATGGTCTTTAAATGGATGTAGCCATTAAACCGTTCTTCCAGCCGAAGCTTTTTTACTACCCTAACAAGCCGCTCCATAGTAAAGTCAGCATTTTTAAAGATCCCTGAACTAAGAAATAAACCTTCAATATAGTTTCTACGGTAAAAATTCATGGTCAGTGATACGACCTCTTCCACGGTAAAGGCAGCACGTTCAATATCATTGCTCTTTCGGGAAACACAATATGCACAATCGAAAATACAGTGATTGGTTAACAGGATCTTTAAAAGAGAAACGCAGCGCCCATCTTCAGTATAGGTATGGCAAATACCGGATGCGTGGCTATTGCCTAATCCTTTATTGTCATTTTTCCGTGTTCCGCCGCTGGACGAACAGGATACATCATACTTTGCTGCATCCGCCAATATATTTAGTTTTTCCCTAATCCGTTCAGACATATATAAAATATTTGCTAACAAATATAGTATTAATACTAAGTATATTAGCCGATGAGCATATTAAAGATATTCCTTATAGCTATTTTGTTGATCGGGTTGATGCTGGTAGGTATAGATATTGGCATTAACCGGACTATTACTGGGAGTAACTGCCAGCTTCTAAAAAGAACTGATCAAGGTAGGCCAGCATAAAATCATGACGCTGGGTTGCAATATTTTTTCCTTCCTTTGTTTTCATCAAATCTTTAAGCAGCAGAAGTTTTTCGTAAAAATGGTTAATAGTTGGCGCAGTAGAATTCTTATAAGCTTCCTTACTCTGATTTAATACTGGTTTTATTTCAGGGTCATACATCAGCCTGTTTTTATAGCCGCCGTAAGTAAAAGCGCGTGCAATTCCAATTGCACCTATGGCATCAAGCCGGTCTGCATCCTGTACAATGTCGAGTTCTTTAGAATGAAAATTCACCATACCGAGACTGGCTTTATAACTCAGATTTTTAATTATTTGCTGCACATGGTTAATCAGTTCATCATCAAGGTTCAGCGTTTTTAGAAAATCTCCGGCTATTCTTGGTCCAATCTCTTCATCACCGCCATTAAACTTGCTGTCAGCAATATCATGAAGTAATGCAGCCAGGGCAACAATCAATTCATTGCCTTTTTCTTTTTCATTGATCTTTAGTGCCGTGTGATAGACGCGCTCAATATGAAACCAATCGTGGCCGGCTTCTGCACCGGCAAGTTTTTCTTTAACAAATTTTATTGTTTGATCTTTAAGGAACTCCATAGCATTGCTTTTGGAGCAAAGATAATTCAATTGTAGCGTTTAAGATCTGGAAGATCCATTTTGAGCAATGATTTGTATAAATTCAGCATGGTCAAGTGACATCAGTTGGGTGGTCTCGATCTCCAGGATATTTGAGATCTGGAACAGTCTGTCTACAGTTATTTTACTATATCCCAGTTCAATTTTACTGTAAGCATTTTGAGAGATACCTAATTTTGCCGCCAAATAGTCTTGTGTATAATTTCTAAACTCCCTAATCTTCCTGATATTCCCCGCTACAACTTTAGCATTTGAGGCAAGTTGGTCACCCATAAAATTGATATTTAATTCATATTGCTGTACTAACGAAAAAAAACAGGCCATAGATTTCCATTTCCGCATTTATAGGGCTTTAAATGAATCATTCGAACATGCGCGAAATTCAATCTGGTTACTTATTATTATTTCAGTTGATACAACTCCAAGTGATAACTTATTCTTTATTGTTGTTTCAAAAAGAATTGATAATAAAACCTTTAGCTATTTATGGTCGTTAATTAAGTAACAAAAAGCAACATCTACTTATGCTTTATTGAGGAAACAGCCGAAAACCTATAACAGAGCAGGCAAGAATTAATAATTTGTATTATGAAACTTCAAGAATTAAATCAAAACGAAATGACGCAGATCAATGGTGGCGGACTGTTTGGAAGTAATGATTCACAAAGTTCAAACAGTTTAACAGGTTCCATAGGAATAGGCAGTTTATTGTCATTCTCAACCGAAACGCAAGATGGCGATGAGCGTTCTAAATCATCATTCTCTGTAGGTAACGGAATTGGATTAGATCTCGGTGGACTTTTTAATAATCTGCAGAGCTAAGATCAGTTATTAATTAAAATCTGTAAAAAGGGGAACATTTAATGTGAATGTCCCCCTTTTACTTTTTAATCCAAACCCGGCTTAAATTCATTTCGTATATAAATCGAAATCATTTTATGGATCAGGATAAATACATTTTTCCACAGGAGATCATTGAAAATACTGCGGAATTCCATTTTCACAGCCACAACTCCTTTACTCAGATTATCTATAAGACCATTCTGGTTGCGATGACCATAGTCATATTTGCTATTTTTTTTATTAAGGTAGATGTGAATGTGAAAAGCAATGGTTTGTTTAGGCCGCTTGAAGAAAGAAATGATATTAAGCCACTGGTAAATGGTCGGGTTGATTCTGTTTTTATCAAGGAGAATTCTCATGTAAAAGCCGGACAAGTTCTTCTAACGATCAAAAGAGAATCACTTGAAGGAAGAAATGACCTGGTCGAATTGCAGCAATCTGATGTTGAGGCTCAGCTGGCCGACCTAAATAAATTGATCTATGCGTATAAAAAGAATAATTGGTCTAAGAGACTTGATTTAGAGTCTGGTATTTTCAGTCAGCAATATAGCCTGTTCATGCAGAAAATTGTGGAAGCAAGATCGCGGTTAAGACTTGCCAAGAAGAACCATGACCGATTCTTATATTTATACCGGCGACAGGCAGTTTCAGCGTCGGAATATGATGAGATGAAACTAAAGTTAGATAACATTAATAATGAGCTTTCATTAATTGCTGAAGATCAAGGCAGTAAATGGCAGTCCGAATTAAACCTTTTAAAGATTCAGAACCGCGAGCTGCTTTCACAAAATGAACAGTACAGTGAGGAAAAAGAATTCTATACCCTTCGTGCTGCAGTAACGGGCTCAGTTCAGCAGCTAAAAGGTATTCAGCCTGGCAGCCTGGTTAGTGCAAATGAACTGCTTGGAGAAATCTCTCCCGATTCCGGGTTAATTGCGGAGACCTACGTTCTGCCTAAAGACATTGGTTTGTTAAAGGTAGGTACAAAGGCGAAATTCCAGATAGACGCTTATAACTATAACCAGTGGGGAATGGTTACCGGAAAGGTAATGTCTATCTCGAATGATATTTTTATGGACAATGGAAAACAACCTTATTTTAAAGTGCGGTGTTTATTAGATGTGCATGAGTTAAAGCTAAAGAATGGATATGTGGGTAAGATCAAGAAAGGGATGACCTTGCAAGCCCGGTTCTTTGTAACCAGCAGAACCCTTTTTCAATTGCTTTATGATAAAGCCGATGACTGGTTAAATCCAAATGTGATTACCGATCCTAAACAACAAACTACCAGTCTATGAGCGTAGAGAACGTAGAGAACGCTGAAAACTTCGAGCGCTTTAAGCGCTTTAAGACAATTATCGCTGCCATTAAAAAGAGACTTAGTGAGCGTAAAAGGAACAAATTAATCCATGTTAAGCAGCACGATGCTACAGATTGCGGAGCAGCTTGTATTGCATCAGTCGCAGTGTTCTATAACCTTGATCTTCCCATTGCACGAATCCGTCAATTTGCATCAACAGATACCAAAGGAACCAATGTACTTGGCCTTATTGAGGCCTCTGTGAAAATTGGTTTTACAGCAAAAGGTGTAAAAGGAGATTACGAAAACCTGTTTAATATTCCTTTACCTGTAATTGCACATGTGGTGCAGAATAATATGGCACATTACGTGGTTATATATAAGATAACTACCATGCATATTGAGATTATGGATCCAGCATTTGGCGAAACCCAGAAGATCCAGCATGAGGAGTTCAGGCAAAGGTGGACTGGTGTTTTGATCATGTTGCTGCCTGGTGATGATTTTTCAGGTGGTGATGAGCGTGCGGGCATTGAACAGCGATTCTTGTATTTGCTAAAACCACACCGCAGCATATTGTTGCAAGTGCTGATAGGTTCTGTATTTTATACCATTTTGGGATTGTCTACTTCTATCTTTTTACAGAAAATTGTAGACAATGTACTTCCAGAGGGTAATCTGAATTTACTGAACCTGATGGGTACAGCGATGATCGCCATTATATTTCTGCAGCTCTTTATTAATCATGCAAAGACATTGCTCACCATCAAAACCGGTCAGCAGATTGATGCCCGGCTTATTCTTGGCTATTATAAACATTTGCTGAAATTACCGCAGCAGTTTTTTGATACCATGCGTGTGGGAGAGATCATCTCCAGGATGAATGATGCGGTAAAGATCAGGGCTTTTATTAATGATGTATTGGTTGGGTTTTTAGTGAACGTTTTCATTCTAATCTTTTCCTTTGTATTGATGTTCACCTATTACTGGAAACTCGCATTGATCATGCTTACCGTAGTGCCCCTCTATGCATTGATCTATTACTTTTCTAATAAGCTGAATAAAATAACGCAGCGTAAGCTTATGGAAAAAACGGCAGAACTTGAAAACCAATTGGTAGAATCTGTAAACTCAGTAAGTACCATCAAGCGTTTTGGCCTGGAAGATTTTTCGAACCTTAAAACAGAGATGCGTTTCATTAATCTGCTTCGTACCATTTACACATCCGGTACCAATTCATTGTGGGTAGGTAATATGAGTGGTTTTGTATCGGGATTATTTTCGGTGATATTATTGTGGACGGGAGCTACATTTGTGATCAATAATTTAATTACCCCAGGAGAACTTTTGTCTTTTTATGCGATCATTGGTTATTTTACAGGTCCGGTGATCAGTTTGATTGGTATGAACAAGGTGATGCAGGATGCAAGGATTGCGGCTGACCGGTTGTTTGAGATCATGGATCTGGAAAGAGAATCTACAGAAAACAAAACAGACCTGACTGCAGACATGATTGGTGATATTCATTTTAAGCAAGTAAATTTCAGGTATGGTACACGGGTTACTGTTTTTGCAGATCTGACATTAGATATAGCAAAGGGTAAAATTACAGCAATTGTAGGTGAAAGCGGTTCGGGTAAAACGACACTGCTGTCGCTGCTCCAAAATATTTATCCGCTACAATCCGGGGGTGTTCTTATTGGAGAATATGACATTAAGTACATTACCAATCATAGTTTACGCAGAATTGTTGGCGTTGTTCCTCAGGATGTTCACTTATTTGCCGGCAATGTTATTGAAAATATTGCCATTGGTGATATGGAGCCTGATATGAAAAAGATCATCCGCATATGCGGAGAGATCAGCATTCTCGAATTTATCGAAAAGCTACCAAATGGATTTGATACATATCTCGGAGAGAATGCTGCAAATCTATCCGGCGGACAGCGTCAGCGCCTGGCTATTGCACGTGCATTATACCGGGACCCAGAGATCCTGATCCTTGATGAGGCAACTTCATCTCTTGACTCTACTGCAGAAGAACATGTACATAAAGCCATTGAACTGTTACGCAGCAAAGGAAAGACCATCATTTTGATTGCCCACCGTTTAAGCACGGTGGTTAATGCAGATAAAATTGTAGTATTAAACCAGGGGGAATTAATTGAAGAAGGTACACATAATGATTTGATCCTTAAAAAGGGAGCATATGCTGCAATGTGGGAAAAACAAGTATTATAACTCGTCTTTTACCAATCTTTCACCTTCGGGTCTTCTCGTCCCATCGTACAATTCATACTCAAGCATCCGGCAATCCAGTTTGCCATTATAGAATTCTATTTTACGCGTAGCCTTGAGGCCGATTTTCTTTGCCAGATCAGGGTTTCCGGTAAAAATATAACCAAAGTAACCTTTGCAGTCCTGTTTCATGAAATCGCCCATGCGTTTGTAAGTCAACTCCAGTTTAGAGTGTACACCCAGGCGTTCACCATATTCCGGATTAAATATAACGATGCCCTTACCGCCTTCCGGTACTTTAGTATCGGCAAAGTCACACACTTCAAAAGATATCAGGGTATCAACACCGGCAGTTTTGGCATTCTTACGGCTTACATCAACAGCGTCTTCAGAAAGGTCAGTCGCGATAATCTGCAGATCAATATTCTTTATGACTTGTTCTTTTAAGATCCGGCGTTCAGCAAAGAATGCTTCTTCGTCATAACCCAGAATGTGCATAAAACCATAGTTCATACGAAACAGGCCTGGTCTGCGGTTGGTTGCAATCAATGCCGCTTCAATGGCTAACGTTCCAGATCCGCACATTGGGTTTACAAAAGGTGATTTTTGATCCCATTTTGTGCTTAATACAGCGCCTGCTGCCAATGCTTCCAGCATGGGTGCTTTTCCAGGTATCTTGCGATATCCATGTTTAGCAAGGGTTTCACCCGAAGTGTCTATGAAAATGTCAGCTTCACTGTCTTTCCAGTACAAATGAACTACTGCTTTATTGGCATCTGAGCCTGAATTTGGGCGAATACCTTTCTTGTCTTTGATGCGGTCTACAATGGCATCTTTAACTTTCAGGTTGGCAAACAACGGAGTGGTAATCGTTGGGTTATCCACATTTGAAGTTACAGAAAAATAACCTGAAAAATCGATCAGTTCTTCCCAGGCCATTTCTACCAATTCCCGGTACAACTCTTCCGGATCATTAGCTTTAAAGCTCTTTAAACAATATAATATCTGGCTGGCGCACCTTAAGTTAAGGTTCAGCTTAATGCATTCGGAAAGCGTAATATCCAATTCTACCCCAGTAGGAAAATCTCTTACAATGGTATAGCCCAGGGCAGTAACTTCATCCTGTAAATAGGTAGAAAGACGCTTGTTGCAGGTTATAATAACCTTACTTTTTGTGTGGAAAACTTGCATAATTAATTGTACGAAGTTATCAATAAAAATATAGAGATTTGAACTTCGTAGTAGAATAAAATAGTATTTGTTATGGAGATAAAAGGAAAAGTGCATGAAATCGGTGCATTACAACAGGTGAGCGAGACTTTTAAAAAACGCGATCTTATTATAGAATATGCAGAAAACCCTACTTATCCTGAGTTTATCAGGTTTGAAGCTTTGCAAGATAAAACGGCTTTGTTTGATGCTTTAAAGCAAGGTGATGATGTAGAAGTTTCCTTCAATTTACGTGGTCGTCCATGGACAGATAAAGCCGGAAAGACCTCTTATTTTAACAGTTTAGTAGTATGGCGGATCAATGCGTTAACAAATGGCGCTGCCGCAGCATCTACACCAGCATATGCACCGCCAGCTGATTTAAACAGCGCACCGGGCGAGGATGATGATCTTCCTTTTTAAGACCTTTTTTAAATAAACAAATTGACCACCGTGCCGTCCTGATTCAGGGCGGCATTTTTTGTAGTAATAAAATCTTGCTCATCCTGGCATTCGTTAGCATACCCTGCGCACATCAATATCTCAAATTAGACAAAGGCATACCTTATTATGATAAGCATAGCCCATTTAAGAATGGGTACATGCAAACAACAATCTTTAACTGCTGTTATGATATTATGGAAATATCAGCTATGTACAATTTGAAAATCATATCATCTACAGTCAGGCCTGGAAGAAAAGGGCCGGTTATCGCCAAATGGATCACAGAAATTGCCCGTAAAAATACAGAGTTCACAGTAGAGCTGTTGGATCTTGGCGAAGTAAAACTTCCTTTAATGGATGAGCCAAATCATCCATCCATGCAGAAATATGAACATCAGCATACCAAAGACTGGAGCGCAAAAATAAGTGAGGCGGATGCGTTTATCTTTGTTACCGGCGAATATAATTTTGGATATCCTTCTCCACTCAGAAATGCATTGGAATACCTGGTTAAAGAATGGGGATATAAAGCCGCAGGTATAGTAAGTTATGGCGGAGTTTCTGCAGGTACCAGGGCGGCCAATAGTTTAAAGGGAGACCTGTCTACTTTGAGTATAGTGCCACTTTCTGCTGCCGTAAATATTCCATTCTTTTCTAAGTCCATTAATGAAGATGAAGATTTTGAAGCCAATGAGATCTCTTTAAAAGCTGCAGACGCAATGCTTAAAGAATTGCTGAGATGGACTAAAGCATTAAAGCCTTTAAGAACTGGTGAAATTTAGCATTATACCTACTCTAAATTCGTTAATAATCAGGTAGTTTGAAAGACTGTTCTGTTAAAAAGTGTTAAAATAACAGCTTTATGTCCCAGCTTCGTTAATTTTGACTCTCCACTATGAAGAAAAGAAGTCTCTGGCTAATTACCGGCTTAATGACCATAGCATTGCTAGGTGTATTTGTGATGCAATTATATTACATCAGGGAGGCCTATAATTTAAAATCCCAGCTTGTTGATCACGATATAAATGAAGCAATAAATGCAGTTGTTAGTAAGGTTCAGAAGAGAAATGCCGCAATGCACCTTACAAAAAAACGCTCGGAGCTCGAAGTAGAAAAAGAGCGTGATTTTAGAGATAAGGCACAGCAAATCGTAGATTTCAAAGAGAAATATAAAGAACAGGAAGCAAAGCGTAAACTTGAGCAGCAGAAAAAGATCATTGCCGATCTGAATACGCGGGATAGTTTGGTCAGGGCTATTTATGGAAACCCAAGCATGATCAGCGAAGAAGTTTATCAGGCGATTTCCAACCCCGCAAGTAAAACAAAATCTCCGCTTCAGGTTGATCTAAATGTAAATGTTGATTCCTATGGCAACGTTTCAGGAAATATCAATCAAACCATAATCCGCAAGAAAGCATCTACATTTATTCTTGCTCCGGGTAATTTACCGGATAGCATCCGTTATCTGGCCACCAATCCAATAAATTTTAGACCCATGACCATCACTATGGAACGGGTACTGCCGGAAGTTGCAGTTAAATTTCATATGCAGGATAAACTGGCCTTTCAGAAATATAAAGAAGGATTGGCAGAATTAATGAATGATACCGTTGTCATTGATGAAGATAACTTAAATTATCTGCAGGATGTAGACAAAGAAATGCGTCAGGTAAATGTACCTATTAGCCGACGGATCTCGAAAGATGATCTGGATACACTGATTAAAAAGGAGCTTTTAAATCGTAATATCAACCTGAGCTATAACTTTTGGCTGAAACTTGCCAATAAAGATTCATTATTATATCAAAAGGTTTCTAACCATGCAATGGACGTTTTGCCTGAAAATACCTATAAAACCTTATTATTTAGCAATGATATTTTTAGAGACCCCGGGATGCTTTTTGTTGATTTTCCTGAAAAAAAATCGCTTATACTAAGTAATATGTGGGCTACAGTAGCCTCTTCTGCCGGCCTGTTATTGGTATTGATGTTTATTTTCTCTTACACCATTTATGCCATATTAAAGCAAAAGAAAATTTCTGAAATGAAGACAGACTTCATTAACAACATGACCCATGAATTTAAAACTCCTGTGGCAACGATCATGATTGCCAGTGAAGCACTCAGGGATCCGGAAATTGTTGAAGATAAGAATAGGATCCGCAGACTTGCCGGGATTATTTATGATGAAAATGTAAGGCTTGGTAACCACATTGAACGTGTGCTGAGTATTGCACGTTTGGAAAAGAAAGAACTAAAGCTGGAGCAAAGCGAAGTAGATATGAATGATCTTATTGCTGCAGTTGTAGACAGCATGGGGCTGCAGCTGCAAAAAAGAAATGCAGTTCTTGATTTAAACTTAAATGCGGCAGAACCTGTGGTTTCCGGAGATGAACTTCATCTTTCTAACGTAATCTATAATCTAATAGATAATGCGAATAAATACAGTAAAGAAATACCTAAAATTACCATCAATACCAGGAATACAGCAAAACACCTGATCATTGAAATTACCGATGAAGGTATTGGAATGACTAAAGAGCATACAAAACGTATCTTTGATCAGTTCTACAGGGTTCCAACAGGTAACCTGCATGATGTAAAAGGCTTCGGACTAGGATTAAACTATGTACAGGATATTGTAACACAAATGCATGGAACGATTAAAGTACGCAGTGAAAAGGACAAAGGAACAACATTTGAAATAAGCTTGCCATTAACAAAAATTAACCGCACATGAAAAGAATTTTATTGGTAGAAGATGATCCTAACCTGGGCTTGCTTTTGCAGGATTACCTGCAGCTAAAAGGTAAATTTGAAGTAGTGCTATGCGTTGATGGTGATGAAGGCTTACGGGCCTTTACAAAGCAAGAGTTTGATTTATGTATTCTGGACGTCATGATGCCTAAAAAGGATGGTTTTACCCTCGGTAAAGAGATCCGTAAGATCAATGTTAATGTGCCGGTCATTTTTGCAACAGCAAAGGCCATGATGGAAGATAAAGCTTCTGCCTATGATCTTGGAGGCGATGATTACATTACCAAGCCTTTTAGAATAGAAGAATTACTATTGCGTATAAATGCGTTGTTAAAAAGAGTAGCACAAAAGGAGCCTGTAGATGCAGGCCCTTCTCAAAGTACTTTTCAAATTGGCGACTATACCTTTGATTATACCACCCAACTCATTCATTATAAGGGTCAGCAACAAAAATTATCCACAAAAGAAGCAGAACTGCTTCAGCTGTTATGCCTTAAAAAGAATGCTGTTCTAACCAGGGAAGAAGCTCTATTAAGCATCTGGCATGATGACAATTATTTTAACGGACGCAGCATGGATGTGTTTCTCAGTAAGCTTAGAAAATACCTTAAAGAAGATCCTAAGGTTGAGATTTTAAACGTACACGGTAAAGGTTATAAATTATTAGTAAACTAAAGCAAGAAAGTTTTTAAAGCCGATTGGGCATACTCACCCCAATCTTTTAGTGCAGAATTTATCGTTGCCCGTAAGCCTTTATTGTCTGTTGCTTTTCCTTTTGCAGGAACTTTTAATTCATTTGCTGTTAATGAACGGTCTGTTACCATTTTTGCAAACCAAGTCACGTTTTCATGCGGTAAGGCTACGCCCAATATCATACCCGGTAATCCGGTAAATGATTCCGGCCCTCCGGATACAGGTATCTTATCGGTATAAAATGCAACCACATAAATAGAATCCAGGATCACCGCATTAGCCCTTCTGCATTCATATCCGGCTATGGTGCGGACTTCACTGGTAATTTTCCAGTTGATTTTTCGTGTTGTATCTTTAACGAGGAAGGTTTCTTCATATACTTTCTTCTGTGTGATAAAGGTTCCTGCCGCAAGATCGGTGTAGGTTATATTACATTGATCAACAACGAAATCACTAAAAATACTTCGTGATGTTTCTTTATCAGCAAGAGGTGTAAACAAAGTTTTGCTTTTCGAAAAAGCCAGTGTACTTTTCTGGATCCTGAACTGAGGATTGTTCTTTTTGAACGCATCAAAAGCGTCCCGAAAGTAACCGTCAGGATTTCCATCTGTCATTTTTTTGATAAGCGCATGCATATTAGTGCTTTTCTCAAATTCTATGATCCCGTCTGTAGGAAACCTTGCATTTTGTGCTTTAAGGCAGGTTCCTGCAAATATTAAACAAATCAGTAGTAATGTTTTATTTTTCATGGCGTTTATTTTTTTGTGACAGATCCACCCATTTTGTTAAAGTCCCAGATTATGCCACCCATAAAATAGCGCTGAATGGTTGTATAACGATCTTGGGTGATCATATTATTATATGCTGATCTTCTGAAACCTGCATTTTGATTTAATAAATCATTTCCCGATATCCTCAATTGCAGGTTTTCTGCTTTAAAGAATTTTTTACTGATGGATGCGTTCCAAATGAAGCGCTCAAATTTTTGGTCAAACGTCTGTGTTTTGGCGGTATATTCATAGTTACCATCTGATGATACACTGATCTTGCCTGGCAGTCTTACATTGAAATAGGCCGAACCGGTAGATCCCCATCCTTTATTGTTGCTTGAGGTTTGTAATGAAGAAGAAATATCATTGTATGAAGGACCAAACGAAACTCTGAAATCATATTTATCTTTATTTTGAGAAAGCGATAATGTTGGCCCATATGTATAAGATTTAGTCACGTTCAATACGTTGTTGATCATACTGTAGCTTTTACCTCCCCGTATATCCAGGTCAATACCTACATTAAGACTTATTTTTTTTATTTTCCGTGAGGTTGACAAGTTGAAATAAAAATTAGATGGTGATTCATCCAGATTGATTGCCTGGTACGTATTTTTACCTGCTTCATCGGTAACTGCATTATTTGTAATTGGATTAGAGGTAAAGGAATACGATCCGTAAAAGTAGAGGGATTGCTCACTTAATATCTTATACGAATTGTAGTTGAATGAAATACTGTTTTGGAACGATGGATCAAGGTCGGGATTACCAAGCGTAACATTAAGTGGATCTGTGTTTACACGGACTGGTTGAATTTGATCAATATTTGGCTGCGTAGTATATCCATAATAGCTAATGCTTATTGCTTTTTGCTGAGAAAAACGATAACGGTAAGAGGCCTGTGGATTCCAGTTGGCAAAGCTTCTTTTATAGGCATTATCTGTATACACATCATATTGTTTAAATTGTACGCCGGTTACCTTTGTACCCAGCGTTATGTTAGATTTCTCTTTGTTATAACTGAAAGATGCACCACCGAGGTTAGACAGTTGATCCAGTTCAAAGTTATTGCTAAATTTACGGTCAAGCTGATCATAAACACCTGCTCCGGATTGATTGAAAGACTTTTTGTCTGAGCTGCTATTGTTGATATCGAGCCCATAATTTAATACAAGGGAAAGGACTTTAGAGATCGGTTCTGTATAGGTAATGTTGGTGTTAAATATAGAACTTAGAGTATGGTTTGTTTTATATTGATCAATGTTCTGGATGCTGTCCCGCTGTTCATTGACGTTGAAAAATTCATTGGTAGAGTTTAAATAGCCATCCGTTTCATTCTGACTGATTTTCTGCGTGGTCCTTACCGATAATGTTCTTCCTTTCTTTTTCAATTTTTTAGTCCAGAAAGCACTTGCATTAAATGCTTTTTGATCGCCATCATTGCTTAGTGAGCGTATTCCTGAGTTGATTAATGTATTATTTTCCCGAATGGATGATGAAAGGAAATTATCCCTGGTTTTGCTGCTCTTTAGTGAGCCGTCTACATTTACCTTTAAAGTAGATGTTGTATCAAGTTGTACCGTATAAATACCATCAAGCTTCTGTCTGAACATAGAATTGTCGAACTTTTGATCGGAAAAACTGTTAATTAGTCCATTAGGCAGGTTGTTTTGGGTAATATTGTTCCTTGTTCCTTTTACATCAATTAACCCAATTTTATAATTGGTATTTATGCCTTCCTTATCTTTATTCCATTTGTTCTCATAATGAAGGCCTCCAGTTTTTGCTGATGGAATTCCCTGGCCATTATACTGGCCGTCAAAAGAATCAAAGTCGTCTCCGCCAGATGAGATATACATCATACCATCGTCTGTCATTTCTATATTAGCCGAAGAACCATACTTGCTGCTGTCTTCCCAACCCAGCCCTGTCTGACCGGTATTACCTGCCATGCCATAAACCGAAAACCGCTGTTTGTTTTTAAATTTATTGAACATGGCCTGACCCTGATAAAATTGGTCTGTGCCTACACTGGCATCTACTTTTCCGAAATAACCGTTCTTTTTATCTTCTTTTAATTTGATGTTGATGGTCTTTGTCTTTTCTCCATCGTCAATACCTGTAAATGCGGCCTGATCACTTTTTTTATCATACAACTGTACCTTGTCTACCATATCGGCACGGATATTTTTGGTAACCAGGGTGGGGTCATCACCAAAAAATTCTTCTCCATCTACCAAAACCTTACCCACACTCGCACCTTGTGCGGTAATCTTTCCATCCTTATCAACCTGTATGCCCTGAAGCTGCTTCAGTAAATCTTCAACCTTATCATTGGGTTTTATGTTGTAGCTGCCCGCATTAAACTCAGTGGTATCTCCTTTAATTTTAATGGCAGCAACTTTGCCCGTTATGATCACACCTTCAAGTAACGTCGATTTAAGGATCAGGTTTAAAGGGCCAAAGTTTTTAGATGGATTTAACGAGTCCAGCGTAAATTCTTCCACATAATCTGCATAACCCGGGTACGTAGCCAATAAGATAAATTTACCTGATCGTAAGTTGTTCAATAAAAAAGTACCTTCAGCATCTGCACGTGTATATTTTACCAGGGTCGAATCTGTCTGATTTAAAATGGTAATTGATGTGTTTACCATTTTATAAGTTGCAGCAGTATCGGTAATAGATCCTTTAACGGTATATGGGTTTTGCGCAAATGCAAGTAAAGCACTGCAAACAAATAGTAATACCAGAGAGGTAACTTTCATAAGGGTGGGTTTGGTGCGGCTAATATAAACTAAAAACTTAGTAGTAATATTGTTTGAATGTTAAATTTTGTTAAAAGATATTAAATTTAAATAATTACAGAAAAATAAGGCTATTTTTTTATAGTCAAGGATTAATAAGAGTGGTTTATAGGGAAACTTGGTTAAAGTAATTAGTTCTTGTTAACTTTGCTTATGTCTAATTTAGAAAATGCGAATCCTGCAGAACTTGCTGCAAGGTTTGTAAATTACACTTCCAAGCATATTTTCCTAACGGGTAAAGCAGGAACAGGTAAAACAACTTTTCTTAGAAATTTAATTGAGCTTACGCATAAGAAGGCTGTAATTGCCGCGCCAACAGGTATTGCGGCAATTAATGCGGCAGGAGTTACCATTCATTCCTTATTTCAACTCCCATTCGGCACCTATTTACCGAAGTCGCCTGCAGCAGATGGCGATCATTATAACCAGCAATACAATACACCGAAGTCTATTGTCAGGCATTTGAATATGACGGCTTCAAAGCGCAAGGTATTGATCGATATGGAGCTGCTCATCATTGATGAGGTAAGTATGCTTCGTGCCGACCTATTGGATGCCATAGATATGGTTCTGCGCTATATCAGACGGAATAATACGGCAAGCTTTGGCGGAGTACAAGTCCTCTTTATTGGAGATTTGCACCAGCTGCCCCCTGTTGTAAAATCTAATGAATGGAATTTATTGGGACAGTTTTACAAAAGTGCTTATTTTTTTGATGCACAGGCACTTCAGCAGGACCCTCCGGTATATATTGAACTGGAGAAGATTTACCGGCAAGCAGATGAGGTATTTATTAATTTGTTAAATAACCTGCGCAACAATCAGGTAACTGCGCAAGATGTAGCCCTGCTTGAAAAATACTATAAATCTGATTTTAAGCCCTCCATCAACGATAAGTATATCACTTTAACCACTCATAATAATAAAGCCGATGCATTAAACAAACAGAGTCTGGAAGAATTGGTTGTTCCTGCTTATTTGTATGTAGCAAAGATTGAAGATGAATTTAGTGAGTATGCTTATCCTGCTGAACACATTTTAGAACTTAAAGTGGGCGCACAGGTTATGTTCATTAAAAATGATCCTACCGGAGAACAGCGTTTCTTTAATGGCAAGATTGCAATCGTTACCGCCCTAAAGCCAGATCTAATCGAAGTTCAGGCAGAAGGAAGCAACGAAAAGATCATACTCGAAAAATATACCTGGAAAAATATAAAGTACACTACAGACAAGGTAACTGGCGAAATTACGGAAGACCTCGCAGGTACCTTTACACAATATCCGCTTAAACTGGCCTGGGCAATTACAGTTCATAAAAGTCAGGGTTTGACATTTGATAAAGCAATTATAGATATAGGTAATGCCTTTGCCCCCGGACAGATCTATGTAGCACTTTCCAGGCTACGGTCTTTAGATGGGTTGATTCTGACCTCCCTGATCTCTGGATCCGGTATCCGTCAGGATCAGAATGTGTCTATGTTCTCTAAAAACAAACAAGACCATATGATACTTGAAGAAAGGATCAAGCAAGAGAGTGAAGCTTTTCTAAGGGCATATCTATTACAGTGTTTTGATCTAAACCCGCTGGACAATTTTGTCTATGAGCATGTTCACTCATATACTAAAGACATTAATAAATCTGCTAAGCAGAAGCATTATAAATGGGCTGCCCAGTTACTAAAAGAGTTGAGTGAAGTGAAAGCCCATTCCAATAAATTCCTTTTACAGATCCAACGCTTATACCAGGTTAGAACTGAAGAAGGAATGAATATCCTCCTGGACCGTACCATTGCTGCTGAGCACTATTTTAATCCTTTGCTTTCTAAGTTCTCCAAAAATATTTTTGAGCGTATGGAACTCGTTAAGCAAGACAAACAGGTTGTCGCCTTTTTAACAGAACTGTTAGAGATGGAAGCCCTATTCTATGAACAGGTTAAAAAGATCAGAAAAGCAACTGCGCTTTTAAAAGCAACCATAAAAGGGGAAGAATTTACAAGAAAAGAGGTTAACGGGTTATTAAGCCAGGCAGACCGGGCATCTCAGATGGAAAAGGTATTTGCCATGCCCGGCAAGCTCGATTTTACGGAGAAAAAAACTAAAGCTAAAGGAAAGTCTGCAGGTGCAAATTCAGTACCGAAAGAACCAAAACCAGATACTAAAGAATTATCGCTGGAACTTTTAAAGGCAGGTAAAACCATTGCTGAGATTGCATTGGCCCGTAAAATGGTTATGGGGACTATCGAAGGACACCTGGCGCATTATGTTGCACTACAGGAAGTATCTGCCAAAGAGATCATTGGCGCTAAAAAGCTGGATAAGATCCTCGGTGCTATTGATGAGTTGAACACAAGACAAATGAATGCCATACGCGAGCATTTAGGACGTGATTATTCTTTTGGCGAGATTAAGATTGGTATTGCTGCTTTCCAGGCAGAAAGAGATTAGCTAAATGCTGACGTCACCTTCAAAAACCTGTTCTGCAGGGCCGCATAAAAAAACATTGGTAAATTGTTCACCATTGTAATCAAACGTTATCCGCAAATTACCACCCAAAACTTTTACGGGGGTTTGTATGTGCCCGCTTTGCTGTTTGTGTTTGGCCATAGATAAGGCTACAGCAGTTACTCCAGTTCCACAGGCATAAGTTTCATCTTCCACACCGCGTTCAAAGGTGCGTACAAACAAATGATCACCCCTGTCTTCAACAAAGTTTACATTAATGCCTGCTGCTTTATAGGTTTCATTGTTTCTGATCTCTTTGCCTTTCTGGTATACATCAAGATCATTTAATGCTTCGGTTTGGGTTACGTAATGCGGGGAGCCAGTATTCAGTACGTAAGCATCGCCATCACGGTCAATGGTATCAATGTCAATCATTTGAAGTTCAACTTCATTACCTTTTCCTGAAATTTTGGCATAATGCGGACCATCTACTGCCAAAAAATTAGTTTCTATGTCAATTATTCCCAGATGCTTAGCAAAAGCAACGATGCATCTTCCACCATTGCCACACATACTACCCAGGTTTCCATCTGCATTGAAATAGAGCATCTCAAAATCGTAACTACTATGGTTCTGCAAGAGCATTAAACCGTCTCCGCCAATGCCAAAACGCCTGTTACATAATTGCAGCACGGTATTATTATCTGTATCTTTAAAAGATAGATCGCGATTATCTATCAAAATAAAATCATTTCCGGCGCCCTGGTATTTAAAGAAGTGAATATTCATTTTTAGCGTATGTTGCTCATTTAACATTTTTTAACAGAATTCATGACGTATTACAGATGCAAATATCGTTCATATGGTATTAAATTTGAATAAGTCAATCAAAAGAAAATAAATAATTGTTACAATATGATATTAATGTGTGTCTAACACCTGCAATGTCAATGGAGTATAAGTAATAACACTAAACAAATATATAAATGAAAAGAATCGGATTAATTGTGTTGGCTGCATTTATAGGTGGTGCGGCTGCTATCGGTGGCTACAAATTGTTAGAACCGAAAAATAGTGATTTATCGTTTGCAGATGAGCAAAATGTGCGGTTTGCAAGTAATCCAAAAATTTCTTCTGCAGGAGCAGTAGATTTTGTTGAAGCGGCGGCGTCTGTTTCTCCGGCTGTGGTTCACATCAGAACTTCATATTCCGGCGGATCTCAGAAAAGTGCTTCTCCAACAGATTTGTTTGAAGACTTCTTTGGTGGCGGCGGTCGCAGGTCGCAGCGTGCGCCAAGAGCTGCTTCTGGTTCTGGTGTAATCTTAACGCCAGACGGCTATATTGTAACCAATAACCATGTGGTTGATAATGCAGATAAGATAGAAGTGGTGCTGTCAGACAGACGTAAGGTAAGTGCTACCGTGATTGGTAAGGATCCAAATACGGATTTGGCACTGATCAAGGTAGATGCTACGAATCTTCCGGTAGTACGTATGGGAAATTCTGATAACGTTCAGATCGGTGAATGGGTATTGGCTGTTGGTTTTCCTTTAGATCTTCAAACTACGGTTACTGCCGGAATTGTAAGTGCTAAAGCGAGAAGTATTGGCATTTTAGCCCGTGATCAGCAGCAGGAGGTTACTCCTGAAGAGTATGAAGAATACCAAAGAACGGGTAAAGTTCCTGCTGGTGCTGCAAGCAATAGTATTGAATCATATATCCAGACCGATGCGGCCATTAACCCTGGAAACAGCGGCGGGGCATTGATCAACGCGAACGGTGAGTTGATTGGTATTAATGCAGCTATTGCATCTCAAACTGGTATGAACGTAGGCTATGGCTTTGCGATCCCGGTAAACCTGGCTAAAAAAATCCTGGATGATTTTAGAAAATATGGTGCTGTAAAACGAGGCTATGTAGGTGTAACCTTTACTGCACTTGATGCTGATAACTCTGAGCGGTTAAAAGTGAAAGATATTTCAGGTTTATATGTTACAGGTGTGGTTCCTAAAAGCGGAGCAGAGGCTGCCGGCATACAGCAAGGCGATATCATTAAAAAAGTTGATGGTGCCATAATCTATGATTCACCAGATCTGCAGGAAAAGATCGGACGTTTAAGTCCTGGTGATAAAGTTCAGCTTACCGTGTTGAGAGCATCTGGTGATACGAGGAATTTTAACGTGACCCTTAAGGGTGATGATATGCTTAATGTATCTAAACCGGTTCTGGCTAAAGCAACAGGTGCAAGCATAGATAAGCTGGGTGCTTCTTTTGCCCCGGCTCCAGCACAGCTTAAAACAAAGTATGGCGTTAAAACTGGTGTTGTCGTTACCGGCGTTCAGCCAGGAAAGCTGTTTGATTATTATGAGATCCCAAAGGGAACATTGATCACCAGCGTAAACGGTAAGCCGATCAGCACGGCAAAAGATGTAGAGCTGGCATTACCAAGTTCTAAAAATGGTACTGCAAGTATTTCCGGGATCGGACCAGAAGGTAAGTTTACCTTTACTTTCCCTAAAAATATAGACAATTAAAAGGGAATAGTGATCAATAGAACGGGAGGTATGATAAATACCTCCCGTTTTTTATTTAAAGCTTTTTTAATTCATCTTCAAGTTCGAGTTCCAACTCTCCAATAGAGACGTCCTTTTTCAATATTTTGCCAGCTTGATCGGTAATCAGCACATAAGGTGCTTTATGATCACTGATTGTTGCATTTGGAGATTTTGCGCCCAACAGGTCTGAGTACTGAGGCCAGGTAAGCTTGTCATCTTTAACAACTGTTGTCCACCATTTCTCATTCTTATCGTAAGCAATGCCGATAAATTCAACTCCTTTTGCTTTGAACTTTTCATACAAGGGAACCAGATCCTTATTGTTTTCTCTGGATAACCTATCGTAGGAAGTCCAGCAAATGAAAACATTGATCTTTTTTAAGATACTTTTAGAAAAGAGCTGTCCCTGCAAGTTTTTTCCTGAAAGATTAGGCAGTGTAGCACCTGCTGATGAACTCAGTGCTTTTTCAATATCTTCAGCAAATGCTTTCCCATCTTTACTGTCCTTTACCTCTTTATCCAGGCCGTTAAAAATAGTGCTGTAGATCCGGGCTTTTGCGTCTAGCCCCCCCAATTGTTCCAACAGTAATATCGTATGGTTTGATTTTGGGTATTTCTTAGCAAATGCTGCAACAATGATCAGGTTGTTATTTTCCCTTTTCTCTACCCAGGTATCATATTCTTTTACAGCAGCATCAATAGTTGATGGGGTGGCCTGATCCATGTTTAATGTTGCCCGTGCTAAATTTTCTTTTACCGTTTTGCTCATACTGGATTTCAGCTTGTAAAATTCAATGAATTCCTGTTCGGCTGCTGATGTAGAACTTTTAACGGGATATTCAAACTTATCATCCGCACTGGTTTCTATTTCATAGGTATCCTGATCCAGGTAGATCCAGAATTCTCTTTCCGTCCCATCATTGATCGAGAGCCTGGCATATCCTTTCTTAGGCTGATAGAGACTTATGGTTTGTTTGCCATTGACCAGGTTCTTAGTGGTTATGGCTGTAGTTTTTCTCGCGTTATAGATACTTATTGTTGCATTTGGGCCGTATCCTTTTGTATTTAGATTTAAAGTGGCCTCTCCTGAACTGCAGGATAAGAGCGTTCCGATAAAAATCAGAGCAGGCATATTTAGTTTTTTCATTTAAAAGTTGTCATGGGGCTGTAAAATCTAGAACGTTTCTAAATAGCTCTATTCTCGTTATTTTATGCAAAGGATTAACAAATTAATTCTTTTATTAAATACTTTTGCAGGTATAGGACTAAAATATAAATAAATGGCTAGTTTCGGAAACGCTTTTTCCTCTTCTATAGGAAAAAAATTAATAATGGGTATTACCGGCCTGTTTCTTATTACATTTCTTCTCGTGCATTGCTTTCTCAATTCACTTATTTTTCTTAACGACGGTGGGTTAACTTTCAATGAAGGTGCACACTTTATGGGTACCAACTGGATCATTCGTTCCATGGAGATCGTTTTGTTTGCAGGATTATTGCTGCACATTATCCAGGGCTTCAGGCTTGTTTTACAAAACCGTGCGGCCAGACCGGAGCGGTATGCAGTAAATACAGGATCTGCAAATAGTAAATGGTACTCACGCTCCATGGGCTTGCTGGGAACATTGCTGCTGATCTTTTTGATTGTGCACATTTCTAAATTTTGGGTGGCTTCGCGTTTTACAGGTATTCCATCTGTTGATGTAAACGGCAATCATGACCTGTTTGCTTTGATGGTAGAAACGTTCAAAAATCCATTATTGGTAATCTTGTATGTATTGTCAATGATCTCATTGGCTTACCACCTGTTGCATGGCTTCTCTTCAGCATTCCAAACCCTCGGATGGAACCACAAGAAATATACGCCTATCATTAAAGCGCTTGGTTTTTGGTATTCAATTGTGATCTCTGTGCTTTTCGCAGCGATGCCTGTTGTCATGTACCTGGGCCTTATTAACTAATTTTTGATCTTTAAGTTTAAATAACATGGCAGAAATAAATGCTAATATACCTGAAGGAGAATTAACCGAGAAATGGACTAAGCTTCGTTCTTCAATGCCATTGGTTAATCCGGCCAATAAAAGAAGCATAGAAATCATCGTAGTTGGTTCTGGTTTGGCTGGTGCATCTGCAGCAGCTACCCTTGCAGAAATGGGGTATAAGGTTAAATGCTTTTGCTTTCAGGATTCACCAAGAAGAGCCCACTCTATCGCGGCTCAGGGTGGAATAAATGCAGCAAAAAATTATCAGAATGATGGTGATAGTACCTATCGCTTATTTTATGATACCATTAAAGGTGGTGATTACCGTGCCCGTGAAGCTAACGTTCACCGTTTAGCAGAAGTGAGTGCAAATATTATAGATCAATGTGTAGCACAAGGGGTGCCTTTAGCCAGAGAATACGGAGGTTTGTTAGACAACCGTTCTTTTGGTGGTACACAGGTACAACGTACTTTTTATGCAGCTGGTCAAACCGGTCAGCAGTTGCTTCTTGGTGCTTACAGTGCATTAGAGCGTCAGATCGGGATGGGTAAAGTAGAGATGTTTACCCGTCATGAAATGCTCGAAGTTGTAAAGGTTGATGGTAAAGCACGTGGTATCATTGCACGTAACCTGATTACTGGTGAGTTGGAACGTCATTCCGGACATGCTGTATTGTTATGCAGCGGCGGATACGGAAACGTATTTTATCTGTCTACCAATGCGATGGGAAGTAATGTGACCGCAGCCTGGAAAGCGCACAAAAAAGGAGCTTTCTTTGGCAATCCATGCTACACGCAGATTCACCCTACATGTATCCCTGTTTCAGGAGATCACCAGAGTAAATTGACGCTGATGTCTGAGTCATTGCGTAATGACGGAAGGATCTGGGTTCCTAAGAAAAAAGACGACAACCGTAAGGCAACCGATATTCCTGAAGAAGAGAGAGATTATTATTTAGAGCGCAGGTATCCTGCTTTTGGTAACCTGGTACCTCGTGATGTGGCATCGCGTGCAGCTAAAGAGCGTTGTGACGCCGGATACGGTGTAGGTAAATCGAAACTTGCAGTTTATCTGGATTTTAAGGCCAATACCGAGCGTTACGGACGGATTGAAGCCAACAAGCATAACATTCATAACCCGGATAAGGAAACGTGTATGCGTTTGGGCCGTGATGTGATCAAAGAGAAATATGGTAACCTGTTCGATATGTACAAGCAGATCACAGGCGAAGATCCATATGAACTTCCAATGCGGATCTATCCTGCTGTTCACTATACAATGGGCGGATTATGGGTAGATTATAACTTGATGACCACTGTGCCGGGCTTATATGCATTGGGTGAGGCCAACTTCTCAGATCATGGTGCTAACCGCTTAGGCGCATCTGCATTGATGCAGGGACTTGCAGATGGCTATTTTGTTATTCCTTATACCATTGGTGCCTATTTATCAAAAGAACTTTCTACAAAACCTATTCCTCAGGATCACCCTGCTTTTATTGAGGCAGAAGCCAATGCAAAAGGTATTATTGACAAATTCTTTGCCATTAAAGGAACCAAATCCGTTGATTATTTCCATAAGAAATTAGGAAAGATCATGTGGGAGAAATGCGGAATGGCGCGGAATGTAAAGGGACTTACGGAAGCGATTGCTGAGATCCAGCAGTTGCGTCAGGATTTCTGGACTGATGTGCGTGTACCGGGAGTAGCCAATGAATTTAATCCTGAACTGGAAAAAGCAGGCCGTGTAGCTGATTTCATCGAACTTGGTGAACTGATGTGTATTGATGCATTAAACAGAAATGAATCTTGCGGCGGACACTTCAGGGAAGAATTCCAGACTGAAGAAGGTGAAGCATTGCGTGACGATGAAAACTACGCTTATGTTGCAGCATGGGAATTTAAAGAAGGTGTTAAATTTGAACTGCACAAAGAAGAGCTTAAGTTTGAAAACATCAAGGTTGCACAAAGAAGTTATAAATAATTGCTAAGTACTAAAATCTCAATATCATGAGTACAGGAAATATGAATTTAACGCTTAAGATCTGGCGTCAGAAAAATAACAAGGCCAAAGGTAATTTGGTAGATTATAAAGTATCAGAGATCTCTCCTGATATGTCTTTCTTAGAAATGTTTGACGTGCTGAACGAAGATTTAATTTCTAAAGGCGATGAGCCTATTGTTTTTGATCACGATTGCAGGGAAGGGATCTGCGGTTCATGCTCTATGTTTATTAACGGCAGACCTCACGGACCTAAAGAAGGAATTACGACCTGTCAGCTGCACATGCGCTCATTTAAAGATGGCGATACCATTGTAGTTGAACCATGGAGAGCAAAGGCTTTTCCGGTAATTAAAGACTTAACAGTAGATCGTACTGCATTTGACCGGATCATTGCCTCTGGAGGATTTATTTCGGTAAATACGGGTAATGCGCAAGATGCCAATGCACTTCCAATTCCGAAAGTCCAGGCAGATTCTGCTTTTGAAGCAGCAGCGTGTATTGGTTGCGGGGCTTGTGTAGCTACCTGTAAAAATGCTTCAGCTATGTTATTCGTATCGGCAAAGATCTCTCAATTGGCACAATTGCCTCAGGGACAGCCGGAACGTTACCGTAGGGTTCAAAGCATGGTTGCACAGATGGATGCCGAAGGATTTGGAAATTGTACAAATACAGGAGCCTGTGAGGCTGAATGTCCTAAAGGCATTTCATTAGAGAACATTGCAAGAATGAACAGAGATTTTTATTCTGCAAAATTTGTATCTGAAGAAGATATTTAATAGATTTATCGAACGAGACAAGGGTATTAACTAAGAAACCCGGCTATTTAGCCGGGTTTTTTGGTGTCTTATGCCTTTTTATCGGTTAGTGTGAAACTTATTGGAATATTAAATTTTGTCCGTACAACTTCACCTTTATACTTTCCAGGGATCCACTTTGGTGATTTCTTTAATACGCGTACGGCTTCTTCGTCCGTTCCGGCACCTAGTTTTCTATCAATCTTAATATCGCTTAGGCTACCATCTGTTTCAACAACAAAGCTAACATAGACTTTTCCTTCGGTGTTGTTTTTAATGGCCATTGGAGGATATTTTAGATTTGTCCGCAGATACTCATAAAACCCATGTGTTCCCCCGGGAAAAGAGGGCTGCGAATCCAGTGCTACAAAATCATAAACTTTCGAAGTGTCTTTTGTTATCGGTTCCGGTATCTTTTCCGTAACTGTCATTGTATCAGAAGATACCGGTTCCTTTGGCTTGTCCGTGTTGGTACATGCGAATAGCGTGGCTGCAGTTAAGCAGCCAAAAATCATTAGCTTTTTCATATCAAATTTAGTTTTTAGTTGTTTTCCGAAGATCTTTTTATAGTTCCTAACCTGGTTACAATAAGGATTGCGCCATTTTTCCCTTCATCACCATAAAGGGCAACAGCTGATTTTTCTTGAAGCACATTTATGGACTCTATTTCCTTGTCACTAAGCATAGATAAGGCCGCTTCATTCTTTTTTTCACCATTGATCACATATACCGGTGGGTTCTTTACATACTGAGCCCGCTTTAAAAGCGTCAAATTAGTACCCATATATGCTGTTTTAACTGCATTTTGTTTAGCTGAAGCTTGTGATGTACCTGGCAGCTTTTTCTCTCCGCTGCTCAGGGAAAAACTTATTGGGATATTGTATTTAACCCGTACTGTTCTTCCATTCTGGATCCCAGGAATCCATTTTGGGGATTTTTTAAGTACCCTTACTGCTTCTTCATCTGTTCCGCCACCCAATCTGCGGTCAACTTTAATATCGGTAAGCGCACCATCTCTTTCTACTACAAAAGATAAGTATACTTTGCCCTGAATGTTGGCCTCTTGAGCCATTATCGGGTACTTAACTGTATTCTTTAAATATTCATAGAATTTCGTAACCCCACCCGGAAAGGAGGGTTGTGTTTCCAGGCTTACAAACTCATATACCCTTTCATCCTCCTGATTAGCGGACTTTTTAAAGGCTATAATGTTTATCGGATTTAATGTTTTGTATCCTTTAAGTTCTATAGCTGCTTCGTTCTGAATCGGTGTATTTACCCCATCTAATCTGAAAGAAACCAGCATGGAATAATCCCCATCATTCAGACTTTCAAAATTTTTATAAGAAAGTATGGTCCTGATTACTTCTGTATCGCAGTCTGATCCCAATGATTTTGCCACAATGCCAAGACCTTCTATATCGCCATCTTTGATGCTGAATTTAATTTGGCTATTGCCCTGAACACTAGCTGTAAAGGCTTCATCTGGATATTTTATGTTGCTTTGTAAAAAGCTGTAAAATCCGGTTAAATCTGCATCGGGATTACCTTTAACCTCTGTTTGCCGGACATCGGTTTTGATGTCTGGATTCTTTATTTCTTTTACTGCCACTGGAATGGTCTGCTGTACCACTTCAATAACAGCATCCTTTACCAGTGTTAGGGGGCGGTCTAGCGGAATTTCACCGGCCATAGCCTGGATATTTTCATTATTGCGGATCGTAGCAGATGACATGACCAGGGTTGTGGCAAAAAGGGGTACGAATAAGCCATATTTAAGAATGGCTGTTTTAGTTGATCTTTCCTTGTATAACATCTTAATCCTTTTCTTTACCAATGATTTGGTAAAGAAGCTGTTTGTCAAAGTGCTTGGTGCTATACCAAATGCACTGCTCAATAGCAATAATGCATACTGTTCCTTATCGCCCTGAAATTTGGCCGCCTCTTCATCGGCAAGGTACTCGTGGATGTTCTTTACCGTAAGCTTGTATAGGTAGGTAATAGGGTTAAACCAGGTGATGATACCCAATACCTCAAAGAATAGAACATCCAGCGTGTGGAGTTGTCTGGAGTGGATCTCCTCATGCCGTTGTATGGTTTGAAGTTGTGGAAGTTCCTGGTCAACAATCTTCTTATTGAAGAAAGAGAAAGCAGAACCCTTTACCTCATTTTTTAAAGAACCCTTTAAAAGGGAACCCTTAAAAAGAGAAGGTTCAAAGAGAGAACGTTCAAAAAGAGAGCGTTTAAAAATGATCTGAATGGAGACCAGCTGATAAATCAGCCGGGCTGTGAAAAACACTACACCCAAAAGATAAAGCATAACAATGACGTTCCCGAGATTAAAAGAACTTTCGGATTCCCTGGCTATCGCTACCTGTGTTACGAATTGATTCAGCTGATCAACTCCAATATACACAGTTTGCGCCACCGGCTGCTTGGTAAACCATTCAAATCTTAAAAAGGGAATGGCCAGAGAAAGCATCCCGGCAGATACCAGGTAAATACGGTTCAGGATAAAGTACGTTTCCTTGTCCAGCAATAACTTATAAAAGCCATAAAATACAACTAAGTATATATTGACTTGCAGAATGTAGTGTGCCCAACTCATTTCGGTCTGTTTTTGATTTTATTGATCATTTTAAGAATCTCATCTACATCGCTCAGATCCAGTTTCTCCTCTTTAACAAAGAAAGAGAACATACTTTCTACTGAATTTTCAAAATAGCTGCCCAACAGTTTCTCGGTAGCATGACGCTTATAATCTTCCCTGCTAATCAAAGGGTGGTACTGGTGTGCTTTGCCAAATGCTTCATGGCCAATAAATCCTTTAACCTCCAGTATTCTTATGATGGTAGATACCGTATTGTATGCAGGTTTAGGTTCTGGTAAGAAATCCATTACATCTTTAACGAACCCCTTTTCTATTTGCCATACAATCTGCATGATCTGTTCTTCCGCTTTTGTTAAATCTTTTATTTCCATATCCATGTTTATTATTTACTAATCCGGTTATATTGTTTGCGCACTCATAACTAAGATAGTAGTATAAACTTAAAACTAATATTTTAGTTTTCAAAGTTTTATTTCATATATTTTTCTTGAAGAAGAAAAAAGGGCTTTTAAACAACGAATCCCCGGCATTTCGCAGAGGATTCGTTGTTTAAAACTAAAACTTACGGTTTAGGTGTTTCCGGAGCTTTTGGAAGTTCCTTTCTTGGAATCTGTGCCGTACGCTCTGAGGTATTGTACACAAAAGCTGCTACAATGGTAGCTGCTCTTTTAAGATCCTCTTCTACAAGGCGGTCAAAAGTATCCTGGTTGGTATGGTGTGTACGGGTATTGTAATCCATTGGGTCCTGGATAAACTGAAAACCCGGTATACCTACTGCATCAAATGCCTGGTGATCTGTTCCCCCGGTATTGTTAATGGTAACAGTTTTAGCACCTATGTCGTTAAACGGGGTTAACCATTCTTTAAAAATCGGCCCTGCCTCGGCATTGCCCTGCAGGTAAATTCCCCGGATAGCGCCTGTACCATTGTCCAGGTTGTAATAGGCACTTACCTTTTTATGGTCTTTAGTAAGGATCATTGTTTTTGGATCAGCAAAATGTTTGGCTACATAGTTTTTTGATCCATATAAACCTTGTTCCTCAGAACTCCACAGCGCAATTCTAATGGTTCTTTTTGGTTTAAAATCTATAGCTTTTAAGATACGCATCACTTCCATCATCACTGCAGATCCGGCAGCGTTGTCCGTTGCCCCCGTTGCAGAGTGCCACGAATCATAATGGCCACCGATCATTACAATTTCATCTTTCAATTTTTTATCCGTTCCAGGTATTTCAGCGATCACATTATATCCGTCCGGATCCTGATCATAGAATGATGTTTTTATATCGGCCTCAACCTCTACTTTTTCTCCGGCACGCAATAAGCGAAGAATGTGCAAAAAATCTTCCGGAGAAACTTCAAGCTCAGGAGATACTGGTTTTGCATCCAGTGCATATGAAGCACCGTTGCTGGTAAAGAAAGTACCATGATTACCCCTTGCATAGGTTAGGATTAGGCCTACTTTTTCTTCCAGGAGCATGGTGTTCATTGCTGCACGCACTTCTCTCATTTTCATCATTTGTGCCATCACATTGTTATTGCCTGCCGGTCTTCCTGGCCGCTGTGCTGCCGGTGTTGCCTGCTCCATCTTTGCTAATGTAGAATCCGGATGTTTAACGGCGTCAGGTTTGTAAGTAGTTACCAATGGCTGAAGTGTAACCTGGTCAAATAATACGATTTTTCCGGCAAGCTTGCCTTTATACTTATCCAGGTCAGTTATGGTATCCGCTTTAATTAAAATTACTTCAGATTTAATTGGCCCGTTTGTACCTGGGGTCCATGCTTTTGGGGATGCGATAATGGCATGATAAAATGGAAGTGTTGTAGCGGCATAATATTTATCAACCTGCCATCCTTTCCCAAATTTACCCCAGGCTTCCAGCTGCACATTTTTTAAACCCCAGTCGGTAAGTTGTTTAACTGCCCAGTTTTGTGCTCTTTTTAAACCCGGTGAATTGGACAAACGCGGGCCAGCAACATCAGTGATCTGAAAGGCAATATCCATTACTTTTGATTTTTCCAGCCCCTCGGTGCGTATTTTTTGCATTGCTGCCGGATCTACTTTTTCTTGTGCAAGCACAGAAAAACAGATCGCGATCGCTAGCATAGTGATTGTAAATTTTTTCATCATATAATTTAGGTTAAGCTATTATAACTCAATTTACATTTTATGATAAATAAAAGAGGTATCCTCCCAATATTTTTACAAGGATAGACCGGCAAAATTTTTAATCAAAGAAAATGGCGGTATCAAACCGCCATATCTAACTATTAACTAAAACTAAATGGGTTATTTGACGCTTTTACGCGCTACAATAAAGTAACCAACTGTAAATAATACAACTGCGTAAATTAAGCTGGTATAGATTTCCTGGGTAAAAATCTCCGGGGTGCCTTTTCCCTTTGCCATAGTGAGCGCCATCGAAGGATGACTATATGGAACGGTATAGGCATATTCCCATCCCTTAGTATACAAGATGATGCCCATAATTATACCTATAAAGCCAATGCCCATAGGCTTCAGAAAGTCTGACCAGATCAGGCTGATAATAAATTGAACGGATAATATACCCAAAGAAGATAAGAACAGCTTCAAATATAATTTGGATAGGATCTCTATCGGTGAATATTCATTGAATTTTAGCCCCTTCACCAATACCTGCAGTAAGTTTCCGAACAGATAGGTTAATGACGCAAATAAAAACAAGCAGCAAAATATCAGAAGCACTGCATAAAGATACTTTGCTGCATAGATAGAGAGTTTATTTAGCGGTTGTGCGAAGAGTGTTTTCCAGGTATCGTTCTTGTGTTCAATATTATTTACAGAAAAAGCCATAAAGATGACGTAAAATGGAAGGATCAGCATGCCCATCACACCAAGAGCGCCACCGCTATAGTTCATCCACAATACCATGCCCGGGTAGTTCATCTTCAGGATCTTTTCCGAGTTGGTATAAAAGCCAAAGGTAATCAGGCCGCAGATTACAACGGGTAATAAGATGGCCGCCCAAAAGGCAAGTGTTTTTCTCGATTTATAAAATTCGGATTGCAGGGATATCAATAAAGAGCGCATATTAGTTGTTTTTTGTAATGTCTAAGAATAAGTGTTCCAGATCTTTTCTGATTTGGTAAATGCTGGTTACTATAAAGCCATTTTGTACCAGCAGTGTATTTATTTTACCATTCTCTTCTGCAGATTTGAACAGCAGACTGATTTTATTTTCTGTTGTTGCAATCAGTTCATAGCCATTTTCAGTTAATAGCGATGCGGCCTGTGCTGCATTCTGAACTTCAATTTCCAGAGTAGGCTTACTCAGATCATGAAGCTCATTGATGGTTCCCTGAAATAATAGTTTTCCTTTATTAATGATGCCAACATGCGAGGCGATACGTTCAATTTCACTCAATAGGTGGCTCGATACCAAAATGGTCTTGCCATGTTTGCTGGCCAGATCTATCATCAGGTTACGGATCTCAATGATGCCGTTAGGATCTAAACCGTTCGTTGGCTCATCCAGTAACAGCAGTTCCGGATCAGACAGCAAGGCCAGGGCTATACCCAAACGTTGTTTCATTCCCAATGAATACTTTCCTGCCTTTTTATTAGCCGCATCACTAAGACCAACCAGTTCTAGCAGGTCTGTTGATTTTGCTTTGTCTATGTTGAGCAGCATGCACCTGTTAACCAGGTTTTCCCTACCAGTCATGTGTGCATAGATAGCTGGTTGTTCTACAAGTGCACCAAGGCGCTTTAAGCTTGCTATTCTATTTGAGTTGATTTCTTTACCAAAGAGAAATACGGTGTCTTTAGGAGATTTCAGAAGATTAAGGAGAATTTTTATAGACGTTGTTTTACCTGCACCATTTGGCCCAAGAAAACCATAAATACTTCCTTTCTTAACTTTTAAAGACAAATCGTCTACTACCTTTTGTGTGCCAAAATAGTAGTTTAACCCGCGGGTCTCAATGATTAGATCGCTCATATATTAGTTAGAGAATGGGTTGCTGATTTTGATCGTGGCCGCTTTTGCTGCAACAGAAGATTTTAAAGCAACTTCTTCATTCTGAGTTGTGGTATTACTTGTAGTTATTGTTAATAACATCATGATAAAAACAGGAACCAATAAAAGTAAAAATGGCGATACGTTTGTTAACCTTTTCATAATCGTTTTGTTTTGATGAAACAAATAGAATAAATTTAAAAATGCTGCTAAAATCTTTTAGACCAAGGCCATTTTATTATAGATCAACGCCAGAATAGAACTGCTTTATAATTTAGCGGTTTATTTGTCAATTTCGTAGAAAAAAAATGCCAGTTCGTCGAAAGTCAACCACGGTAACCATTAGATTTTTTTACTTTGTACGTATGCAATATTTGTTGAGAACTGCTAGATGAAGAATAAAGGTGCCTTTATAGTACATTTTATATTTTGGTTATTAATGGCCATCGTTAACCTGCTTGGAGTTGATCTAAAGATGACGATGTACGAGCAAATGGTGAGATTTGGCTATTTTGCAATTATAAACATTTCCATCTTTTACATTAACTATACCCTGCTCATCCCTTTACTGGTTAAGGAACAAAAAAAGTACGGTCTGTACATGTTGTCCATTTTCCTGCTAATTGTAATCATGGGCGTAATCAAAACATTTCTGGCGGCTTTAAACCCTGAAATTGTTTTAACACATATCAGTGAAAGTACCGAGAAAGTATATTATACAAAAATAGGCAAGTTCGCATTGGTCACTATTTTTACCTCAGGTTTCTTTATTGTGGTCAGTTCGCTGATTAAATTTGCGGTAGACTGGTTTGGAAATGAAAGCGTACAGCGCAACCTGGTTAGCGAAAAAAAGGAGATGGAACTCCAGTTTCTGAAGTCGCAGCTTAACCCTCATTTTCTGTTCAACTCCCTTAACAATATCTATTCACTGGCGTATCAGAAATCAGATAAAACACCAGATGCGATCTTAAAGTTATCAGAGATCATGCGGTATATGATCTATGAAAGTAATGACAGCTGGGTGTCCTTAAGTAAGGAGATCGAATACGTTCAAAGCTTTATTGAGCTTCAGAAACTGCGGTTTAAAGATGGTGCCGCTGTTGAGTTTAGTCTGAATGGCGAAATTGATGATCAGCAGATCGTCCCGTTGATCCTCATCTCTTTTGTAGAAAATGCATTTAAGCATGGTGTTGCCAATGATCCTGAAAATCCAATCCGGATCAATATCATCGCCAATCAAAAGATCCTGCATTTTAGTGTAACCAATAAAAAGAATAAATCGAATAAAGACCAGATGGGGGGCGTAGGCTTATATAATGTAGAACGAAGACTACAGTTACTTTATCCCGAAAGGTATAAATTAAATATCGTAAATTCGGAAACCCATTATACCAGTGAATTAATGCTTGATATATGATAAAGTTAAAATGTATTGCGGTTGATGATGAGCCGCTGGCACTAGATATTATTGAAGATTATGTTTCTAAGGTGCCTTTTCTGGAACTCGTTAAACGAACAGAAAATGCCATCGAGGCACTTCAGCTGGTACAGGCGGGTGGTATAGATCTTGTGTTTTTAGACATCCAGATGCCAGAGCTTACCGGAATCCAGTTCCTGAAGATCGCGAATGGAAAGGCCAGTTACATTCTTACTACAGCATATTCCCAATATGCATTGGAAAGTTATGACCTCAATGTATCAGATTACTTATTAAAACCTATTGCTTTTGACCGTTTTTATAAAGCAGTAGAAAAAGTTCATAACCAGCAGACTAAAGCTGCAGAAGCTGTTCCAACCCCTCAGCCCGTAGTTACATCAGCTCCATTTTCTGCTGCAGCCCACCCCATTCAGGATTTTATCTTTGTAAAAACGGAACATAAGATTCAGAAGATCCAACTGGATGATATCCTTTATATAGAAGGTTTAAAAGATTATATCTCTATTTTTACAAAAGCAGAGCGGATCATAACCTTACAAAATATGAAGAAGATGGAAGAGACATTGCCTCAGGGACAATTTATCCGGGTTCATAAATCATACATCATTTCGCTGGATAAAATTGAAAGCATCGAGCGCAGCAGGATCTCTATCCATGGCAAAGTGATCCCAATAGGGGATACCTACCGGGATGAGTTCTTTAAGCACATTGATAATAAAAATATCTAAGGTACAATCACCTGGTTTAGCTGAACACGGATTGCATTTTCTGCCTCCAAAACAATATCTTCCGGTTTTTTTGCATCAGGCTCTACAGGGCATAAGACCGTCCAGCGTAAACGCTCGCCAAAGCTTAACGGATAGTTTCCATACTGTACAATCTTCCAGGAATTTTCAATGGCAACGGGAACGATCAATGCATTAGGAACCGCCTTTAAAAGCGTTGCAATGCCACCAATCTGAAAGGTTTTCAGCTTCCCGTCCTTAGAACGTGTTCCTTCCGGAAAGATCACGGTAGACCAGTTGTTCTCTTTCATCCTTCTGCCCAGCTTTATAATTTCAGAAATAGCCTGTTTGCTGTCTTTTCTGTCAATATTTGCACCACCGCCATATTTCAGGTTAAAGGAAATTGAAGGGATCCCTTTCGTAAGCTCTATTTTAGAAATGAACTTTGCATGGTACTTTCTTAAAAACCAGATCAGGGCCGGAATATCGTACATGCTCTGGTGGTTAGCAATAAAGATGATTGGCCGGTTTACCGGAAGTTCCTGGTCATTTACAAAGGTAACGGATGAGCCCAGGGCGAGGTCACAGTACGTAAGAAAGAAATTAAGAATATCAACAGACACCTTATGTGCCTTATATCCAAAAAAACGATAGCAAATCCATTGAACTGGCTGAAAAATAACCAGCGTAAGAAAAAACAAAAAGTAAAAGACAGGGCTAAATATATAGCCTAAAAACTTGTTCATAGTGATTGATAAAAGCGTACAATATTACTTAATTTGCTTATAAATTTCCTTCTTGTAAAAGAATCTTAGTTCTTAAAATAGCAGCAACACTCATGCTATCGGTAATTTGGCCATGAATAACCATTTGATAAACTTCTTCAAACGGAAGTTTTCTAAGCATTAACTGTTCTGTTTCTTCAGGTTCTGCAATACCCATGCTCAGATCTTTCGCAATGTAAACAATCGCAAGCTCATCGCTTACGGAGTTAGAGAGGTGCATCCGCTGAATCTCAATCCATGTGCTGGCTGTTAAACCGGTTTCTTCTAACAACTCACGTTTTGCACTTTCTAAAGGCTCAGCATCAAGAGGCCCCCCACCCTCAGGTATTTCCCAGCTGTATGCATTTAGTGGAAATCTGTACTGACCAACAAGCCAGGTATTAAGATCATGGTCTAATGGGAGTATGCCAATGGCATAATTTTTAAAGTGTACCACACCATAAATTCCTTTGCCGCCAGATGGGTTGATCACATTATGCTCTGTAAGCCCAATCCAATTGTTATCATAAACTTGTTTGCTGTCAACCGTTTCCCAGGGATTGATGTTTTCCATGGTGCAATATAACAAAATTCTAATTTCAGATTAATTATGGCTTAGGTGGCGGCGGTATTTTGTTAACCCTGGTAAACCGGTAGTTTAAACTCAGTGTAACGTTACTGGAATTACTGGCCCAGTAATTTTGAGCTATAAAGTTAGTGCCCTGATTGGTAGAAAAGTTAGTGCGTTTTCCGAAAGGGTCATTGATACTTACCCTCGCACTTAACTTGTTCTTCATAAAAACCTTTCTGGCACCCATCCATGTAGTCATAGAACCTTTACTTCTGCCTTGTGCATTCGTAATGTTGGCATAATTAACATTACCTTCAAAAGCTGTTTTAAAGGGAAGTTCCATAGACATTCCAAAGCGGGCCCTTAAACTTGAGCCAGTCCTGCTTAACGAGCTGTTTAAGGAGGATGTATAGTCATCCTGGCTAAAGCTAACATTCGCATTTGATGAGATGGTCTTAGTAGGCCGGTAATTGCCGTTAAGAATCAATACATAGGTTTTGTAGGCTCCGATATTGTCATAAGTAGTTTCTGATATTCCCGTTTCAAAAACGGTGCGGTAACGCTCAATTACGCCTTTACTGGTAGAGTAGGATAAACGCGGGGTAAATGACCACCGTTGTCCGTAGGTAGCAAAACTTAGCTCTACCTGTTGTACATAAGCGGGTGACAAGTCTGGATTTCCAAAAGATATGTTTAATGGGTCGTTATTGTTAATCTGGGGGTTTAGCGCATTTTCCCTTGGCCGGTTAACCCGCACGCTATAAGCAGCACCAACCGTATATTTTTTATTGAACTGCCGGTTCACAGAGAAATTTGGAAATAAACTGAGATACGGATCAATATGATACATGTCTTCAGCAGAAAGGTCAAAGTTAACAGCGGTTAGTTCAGCTCTTAATCCGGCCTTTGCACTCCATTCTTTTCCTCTTAAATTGTAAGCAGCATATCCCGCAAAGATATTTTCATAATAAAGAAACTCATTGCTCAGGTTGTCATTAATGACATATTGCTGTGTGATATAATCAAAATTCTGACTTAGCTGATCGTTGTTGTTTTTACGGTAATTGAACTTAATACCCAATTCGATCTGGTCTCTTTTTTTAAAAACAGGCTTGTCATAATCAGCATTAAGATTAAGCCCGTTATTGCTGATCTCATTGTTGTTTTCCTGAAGTGACGACCTAAAGGTTTCCGGCAAAAAGTAATCCCTGTTCAGTAAGCGCTGCCGCTCGTCCTGGTTATCATTATAGGTAATACCCAAGCTAAGTTTACCACCTGTGGTATCTGTTTTTATGCTGTAGTCTACATCAAAAACAAAATTGTGGTTATTACCGTCAGAGGTATTGGATTGATTTCTTAATCTTCTTTTGTCCAGGTCCCCGTCAATATTCTCAATGAGATCCTCATCTAAATAGTGATAATCCGTTCCGGAATTACTAGTGCTGCTGTTGGTATTAAAGTTTGTAGATAAACGCAGGTTTTGTGCCTTGCTAATGTCCCAGTCAAAAGCCAGTCTAACATTACCGCCGTTTCCGAGGTTCTCACTATTGCCATAATTATCGTGATAATAAGTGGTGTCTGTAAAGAAGTTCTCCCGGTAATTGTGATTTTCATTTTTCCCGATCGTATAGTTATATGCCGCCCCGCCGTTGACTGAATAGTTCTTGCTCTTATAAGAAGCATTGGTATTCGTGTTGGTGTTTCCCTGCAATCCGGCAGTAATACCTGCATTGCCGCCAAAGCCGATCTTGAAACCTTTCTTCATCACAATGTTAATAATGCCCTCACCATCGCCTGAATATTTAGCAGGCGGATTGGTCATTACTTCAATCTTCTCTATCGCGTCTGAAGGTAAAACATTAAGCAGGTCGCCAATATTGGAGGTCATATAATCTGATGGCTTTCCATCTATAAAGATCCGTGTGCTCCTTTTGCCGGATATAGATGCTTTTCCATCCATATCAATCTCAACCATCGGCACATTTTTCAGTACATCACTTGCGGTACTCCCTTCGGCAAGGATAGATTTCTCAACGTTGTAGGTAATCATATCCGATGAGAATTGGATCACGGGCTTGTCTGCCGAGATGGTAACCTCACCCAGGTTATTCTGATCGCTGCTTAGCTTTAGGGTGCCCAGATTTTTTTCAGGGATCTCCGTGGTAATCACAACTTGGTTTACGGTAAGTGTAGTAAAACCAATGTAACTGACCTTGAGCGTGTATGACCCAGGCTTTAAATTGCTGAATTTAAAGATGCCGTTCTCATCCGTAGGCGTGGTGAGCAGGGGCTGTTCAGAACCCGGTAAATAGATGGCAACAACTGCAGAGGGGATGGAGAGCGCTCCAACCTGCTCAACAACCTTTCCTGTGATGATTCCTTTTTCCAGTGCCATGGCACCTAAAGAGATCAGAACAAAGAAAAGGCTGATGATAAGGGTTTTCATGGTTTCATGCCGGGTATATTAAAATGATTCTTCATCAGACCGCATTTCCTGCTGATCTGGTTTTTTACCTTTTTTAGGACCGAAGTCGCTTTTACCAAAACGATAAGAATAGGTTAAGTTAGCCATAGTACCCTGCATCATCCTTCTAAAATCAACAATGGTATTATTGGCTTCGGTAGTCATACTCCATCTGCGTGAATTAAACACGTCCCTGATGTTCAGGCTTAAAGAAGATTTTTTGTTCTTAAAATCATATTTTGCACCTGCATCCAAACCGAACATGGCATTTCTCTTACCCTGTGCCATTACTTCTGCTGCACGGTAATCTGCTTTCACCTGTAAAGTTACCGCATAAGGTAACACAAAATTATTTGTTAAGTTGGCATTCCAGCTAAAGCCAGAATTTTCAACGATCCCAAATGCAGGAACACCCTCAATTTTACTTTGATATAAATTTACGTTTCCGGTAAAGTTCCATGGTTTGGCAACATCTACACGGGCAATCAGTTCCAATCCGCTGGACAGGTTCTTGGTTAAGTTTTGCGGGGTAGTTATGGTAATTCCGTTTTCATCAGGCTCAGTTCTTACCCGTTGAATCACATCATTGGTTTGTCTAACATAAACACTTGAAGTCAGCGTTACTTTAGTCCAGTATTTGCTATAGCCCAACTCAAAAGCGTGAACATCCTCTGGTTTCAGGTTCGGGTTACCACGACGGTAGTTTAACGGATCAGATACATCCAGGAATGGATTGGTATCCCATCCTCTCGGACGGTTAACCCTTCTGCTGTAACTGGCCTGTATTTGTTGCTCTCCGGCAAATTTCTGGGTTAAAAACACACTTGGGTATAAACGGGTATAGTCAACTTTACCAGGAGAATAAACCAATTGATTGGCCTCATAAACACCCAGACGGGTATTTAAAGCAGCATCTTCAGCCCTTAAGCCCAACTGGTAACCAAAGTTGTTAATTTGGTTCTGGTAGTTCAGATACAAGGCATGAACCTCATCCTTACTGTTAAACTCATTGGTTAATGCATAATTTACGTCGTAATTGCCGGTAATGTTATTGAAGTTGTCAGATAACGTGCTGTTTTCTGAGAAGCGGATCTGGCTGCGGTAACCGGCTTCAATTTTTCCAACCTTTCCAACCGGAAGTGTGTAGTCGGCTTGTATGTTATAGTTTCTGTTAAAACCAGTACCATCGTTACGTTGTATGTCAGGCAGGTTATTTACATCATTACCATCAATATTGTAGATGTAGGTATTGTAGATCTGATAGTTGTCATTGTCACCTTCAGAGAAACTAAAATTAAAGGTAAGTTCTTCCTTTGGTTTTTTGAATTTCTGGCTAAAGTCAAGGTTCAGGTCGTAGCTGCCACCGGTACCAATATTTGAATTGTTCCTGCGGCTTAATTCCAATGGATTACTTTGCTGCCCAAGTTTATCAATGCTCAGCAATTCGTTCCTGTCGTTATCTCTGATGTTAAAACCCCCTGAGAAACTCAAAACGCTCTTTTCTGCCAGGTAATAATCAATCCCAGCTTTTACATTGTGACCTTTATCCAAAGATTTTGAATCTGTATTTTGATTGGCAAAAACAGTTGGAAATGTACTGTTCAGGTACGTAATGTTACTGTAACCTCCACCGGGACGGTTACCATAACGGTAGCTGTAATTACCAAAGATATTAACCTTACTATTCTGGAAACTTAGGTTTGTATTGGCGTTGTAACTATCCCTGTTGCCTGCAGTAAGCGCAACAGAACCATTAAAGCCAAGCTTCTTGTTTTTCTTCAAAACAATATTGATGATACCCGATTGGCCTTCAGCATCATATTTAGCAGATGGATTGGTAATTAGTTCCACACTTTCTATAGAACTTGCCGGGATAGATTGAAGGATCTGGGCTACATTACCGCCAGCAATCAGTGATGGTTTTCCATCAATCAGCACCCGAACACCACTTGATCCCCTTAAGCTTACATTCCCTTCTATATCTGTTTGAACAGAAGGAACATTTTGAAGCAGGTCAGAAGCAGATCCGCCTTCACTTACCAAACTTTGGTCCACAGAGAAGATCTTTTTATCGATCCCCATTTGGATCGTGCTTTTTGGTGCACTGATGGTTACCTCATTCAGTGCAGTTCCTTTTGCACCTTTCATTTTAATGGTTCCAAAATTTACTTCTTTTTGAGTAGCGGTGATAGAAACAGAGTCTCTAACCATGGTTTGAAAGCCTACATAACTTATTTTAAAGCTAAACACACCGATAGGTAAACCTGTCATAACCAGGTTTCCATTGGCATCAGTCTGGGCACCTTTAACAACCGCTTTTGTTTTACGGTCAATTAGTATGGCATTGGCAAAGGGTATAGTTTCATTATTTTGGGCATCAACAACCTTGGCCGTAATTTTGCCTTCGGCAGTTGTTTGTGCATTAAGTTTTACAGTTGTAATACAAATGGCAAGCGTTAAAAACAGTACTTTGTACACGTTATTCTTCATCTCGAATTCTTCTTTTTTTATTAATTTATAATGGATTGACAAAGGAACGGCCAGGAAGTTTAATAATGGAGGCCGTAACTATTTTATTACAGCTAAATATGATCAATTACAGTAATATTTTTGTTAACGACGGAATAAGCTATGAAGCTTATCGTCTTTTGGTAAATGAGCTTTTATCTGAGCACAAAACCACAGGTACAGACCATTCTGATGCGATGGTACATTATTCTAAAATGAATGTACAGCGGATGAACAGGGTAGATAAAACCGTACAGCTTAATGAGTTGCTTCTGGGTGTATTGTCCGGGATTAAAAGGAGCTATCGTTTTCTGGTCATCTCAGAAGGGTGGTGTGGAGATGCTGCCCAGATCGTGCCTGTGTTTAATAAGATCGCTGCAGATTTTCCGGAACAGTTTGAACTTAAGCTGGTATTAAGAGATCAGAACTTGCCGCTTATTGACGCACATCTAACAAACGGTGGGAGGGCAATTCCGGTACTGCTGGTATTAGATGCTGAAGGTAACCTAATGTACCAGTGGGGGCCAAGACCGCAGGTATTACAGCATCTTCTTGCAGAATGGAAAAAAGAAAGTACAGATATGATGGAGATTGCTGAAAAGGTTCATGGCTGGTACGCTAAAGACAGAACGCAAAGCACGCAGGAAGAACTTACTCAATTATTAGGTCAGCTCGGTTAAGCTATAAAACAATAATTACAGAAGCGCCTAATCTACAGAAACGGTTAACCCTTCCTGTTGTAATATTTTACGGTAAACTTCCATTTCAGTGAATGATCCTTCCAGAACAGCACACTTGCCTTTGTTATGTACTTCCCATGCAATTTTCTCAGCCTGGTTTTCTGAATAATCCAGATATTTCATCATGCAGTGGATCACATGGTCAAAAGTATTTACATCATCGTTCCAAAGTATTAAACGGTGAACGGTTTTTAATGAAGTCAGGATCTCTTCTAATGTAAATGTTTCTTCTTTTGTTTCTGTAGACATTTTACAAAAATAAGCTAATTTCAAAATAATGTTGTAGTTAAAGTTATTTTTGCCTAAAATTAATATTAAAACACCAAATATATGCAGCGTTCAAAAATCGCCGGTATCGGTTACTACGTTCCAAAAAATGTTTACACCAATAACGATCTCTCGCGTTTCATGGACACCAATGATGAATGGATCCAGGAAAGAACGGGAATTAAAGAACGCCGTTTTGCAGACAGGTTAGAAGAAACCACCACCACCATGGGTGTAGAAGCTGCTAAAATAGCTATTGAACGTGCAGGGATCACCGCACAGGACATTGATTTTATTGTTTTTGCAACGTTAAGCCCTGATTATTATTTTCCTGGCTGCGGGGTATTGCTGCAGCGTGAAATGAAAATGAAGGAGGTAGGGGCCCTTGATATCCGTAACCAGTGTTCCGGATTTATTTATGCCTTGTCTGTAGCAGACCAGTTCATTAAAACAGGTATGTATAAGAATATTCTGGTTGTGGGCAGTGAGAAACATTCATTTGCAATGGATTTTGAAACAAGAAGCCGGAATGTATCTGTCATATTTGGAGACGGGGCTGGTGCAGTTGTATTGCAGGCGGCACAAAATGAAGACCAGGGAATTTTAAGCACCCATTTGCATAGCGATGGCTCAGAAGCAGAGATTCTCGCTATGTTCTATCCGGGCTCTCATGCCAACAAGTGGTTAAAGGATAAACCTGCCTATCCGGATCAGGAATTAGGCGGTTTATTTATGACAACCGAACAATTAGAAGGAGGCGCTGCATTGCCTTACATGGATGGACCAGCGGTCTTTAAGAAAGCGGTTGTTAAGTTTCCGGAAGTCATTAAGGAAGCATTAACGGCAAATAACCTGACTGAAAAAGATATCGATTTGCTGGTTCCTCACCAGGCCAATCTCCGCATCAGTCAGTATGTGCAGCAATTGCTTGGTCTGGAAGACGACAAAGTATTTAACAATATCCAAAAATATGGCAATACTACGGCAGCATCTGTTCCTATTGCGTTGTGCGAGGCATGGGAAGCCGGCAAGATCAAGGAAGGCGACCTGGTTTGCCTGGCCGCTTTTGGATCTGGGTTTACCTGGGCAAGCGCACTGATCAGGTGGTAGGCTAACTGCCTTTAGCTGATCTTGTTAATTGCTCAAAAGCATCCCACATTTCATTAGGGATTGCTTCCAGGCCATTAAACTGACCAGCACCCTGCAACCATTCTCCACCATCAATGGTAATTACCTCCCCGTTGATGTAGCCGGCAAAGTCGCTGATCAAAAATGCAGCAAGGTTTGCAAGTTCCTGGTGCTCACCAACACGTTTTAATGGAACACGGTTTTTGAAGTCAAACTTTTCAGCAAGATCACCAGGCAGCAACCGTTCCCACGCTCCTTTGGTTGGGAATGGTCCGGGAGCTATCGCATTGGTGCGGATCCCATATTTGCCCCATTCTACAGCCAGAGAGCGGGTCATGGCCAATACACCACCCTTTGCGCAGGCAGAAGGTACTACATAAGCAGATCCGGTAAAGGCATAAGTTGTTACAATATTTAAAATACTGGCAGGTTGTTTTTCTTTGATCCAGTGTTTTCCAAAGGCCAGTGTACAGTTCACCGAGCCTTTTAACACAATGTCAATAATGGAAGAAAATGCATTGGCAGACAGGCGCTCTGTGGGTGAGATAAAGTTTCCTGCTGCATTATTCAGTAATCCATCTACCTTTCCAAAGGTTTTTATGCTTTCTGCAAGTACCTGCTCTACCTGTTCATATTCACGAACATCGCAGGCAAGCGCCAATACTTTACCGCCAGTTGCCTGCTCCATTTCTGAAGCTGTCTTCTGCAGTACATCCAGCTTACGGCTGGTGATCACCAGGTTTGCACCCAACTGCAGAAAATAAGTACCCATTGCCTTCCCAAGTCCTGTACCGCCACCGGTAATGACTATAGTTTTTCCTTTTAAGGCATCATCTCTTAACATTGGCTCATTAAACATGACTTATTTCTTTTGCAGGTTATCGATAATTGTTTTTAGAATGCTTCGCGTTGCGGGAGACCACCATTGTTTAAGCATAAGCTCCAAAGATTCACTTTGATCAGCCGTGGTTGCACGGATCAGGTCCTCCCGGATGTTCAGCTTGCTTTGCTCCCAGGTATTGCGTTCCATGCTCATATATTTTCTAATCTTCCGCTCAGCCGCTGTTAAAATGCTCGCCGGGTTAGCCAGCTCATCAACCAGCCCAATCTTCAAGGCTTCGTCAGGGGTAAACAGCTTTCCTTCCAGCAGGCTTCTGGATGCATTTCCTTTGCCAAGCCAAAAAGCATACAGGCTAAAAATACTGTTGGGTACAATAATTCCAACAGGAACCTCATTTAGCCCAATAATATAATTTCCCTCAGCCATCACCCGGTAATCACAAGCCAATGCAATGACGCATCCGCCAGCAGGGCTATGGCCATTTATAGCCGCAATAAGCGGTTTCTTAAACGCGGTAATGGTTGCTGTAAACTCCAGAAAAAGCTTCCAGAAAGAAGCAACCTCCTGTTCGTTATAATTGTATAGCTCAATCAGATCTAAGCCGGCAGAAAAGAAATGATCTTTACCGGTAATCATTGCGCCGGCAATATTCTGGTCTGATGAAATGTTCTTTAAAATATCATTTAGCTCGGTAATCATTTCGCGGTTCATGGCGTTAGACTTTCCCCTGTCTAGCGTAATGATGCTCAAATGATCTTTTATGGTTACTCGTATTGTATTCATCAATCTATTTTTATTTTACTTCATAGGTATGTACGGCATGTACAATATTACCAAAAAGATCCATACCCTCCACTACAATCCGGTATGTTCCGGTCTCGCTGGTATTGTAAAAATTGAATTCGGCTTTTCCGCTTTCATTGGTTACAATATGAGGGTTCCAATATACGGTAGACCTGAAATCGGACCTGTTATCGGGGGTCTCCACATCATATTTTGGAGAGTAGAAAGTCCTTAAAAGGCTAAATCCCTTTGGGTTATAAGTGATAATGCCGGGGGCAAAAAAAGAGGCCGCTGAGCGGGCTTCCCCTCGTTTTGTTGTAATGAGTAAGATACCGCCAGCTCCATTTGAGCCATAAATGGCCGTAGTTCCAACAGATTTCAAAACCTCAATGGTTTCTATATCATCCACAACAATATTATCCAGAAAATCAGAACCAACATTCATCCCATCAACCATGATCGTCATTGGTATTTGTCCGCCATTTCTCATCAGATAAGGTACACCTGCCCTCATGATCATTCCTGCAACTCTTCCCTGCAGACACTGAGAAAGGGTCATACAGTTTTTAATCTGGTCTGCGGTAATTACCTGATCGGCATTTCCGGCACCATTCCAGTTGGAAGAATTTTTGGCCGGGTTCTTTTTCTCAGTAATGTTTACTTCTTTCAATACAATGCTTCGTTCCAGAACACCGCGCCTGGTCAGTTCATCAAAATAATTCTGGCTTTGTTTTAAATACCCGGAAAGGGCTTCATTTACATTGATCTCAATGTCGCCGGTGTTTTTGTTCCTGGTAACAACCTGGTTTGGTACTGCATCTATTTTGATGTCTACACTTTTTCTGCCCTTTTCATTTCTTGCCTGAACAATAAACTTGGTGCTGTCAGTAAAACTCAGTTCGAATACAAAACGTCCCTTATCATCAGTTAAAGTGTCTGTAGCAAAAAAGCCACCGGAGGATGAAAATAAGGATACCTTACCTTTTGGAACAGGTTTGTTGCCATAGGTGGTAACAGTACCGCTAATCTGCATGGTTTTCTCTGCCTGAAACCGGGTAACAGGCGGAGTGTTGCTCAATACGTTTTTCCACAGTATCCTGCTCCATCCCTGGGTAAGCATCAGGTTGTCCAGGTTCCTCTGCGCCTTTTCATCTTTATTTAAAAAGTAATAGTTGGGTTTTTCTATATAGCCTGCAAGATCCGAAGTCAGCAATAAGGAGCTTAATATATTGCTTTCACTTTCTTCATTTGGCTTTACAGAAGCGGTATTGGTTACCGATACAGAGAAGCTACCCTGAACAGGCTTACTGCTGTTAGAGGCCTGAAGGGTGATGTCAACTTTTTCTTTTGGTGAGTAGCTTGTTTTTGAGGTAGAGATCGTAGTATTGATCTGGTCAGCTCCATTGTTCACAAATACAAGGCGCTCGCAAATAGGCAGATTGGCCGGAGAGAACAGGGTAAGCTGAATAATGCCAGATGGCAGATCTTTTTTTGGAATAGAGGCTACGGCCACTTGTTTCTGGCTGCTTGTTTTAACAGTAAAATAGACGTTGCTGCTATGCTGGGCAACAAGCCTAAGCTCACCCTGCCCTACAAATTTTTTACTGATCAGGATCTTAACGACTATATTCTCTTCATTGCTGCTGGTGGAGATGATGTAACCTTCCGGTACAACGGTTGGCAGGCTCATGGTACGTTGTGAACCATCTTTAAACGTTACTTTAGCAGAATACGTTTGTCCCGTTTCCGGAACCAGCATAAAATTGCCCATACCCAGGTGTTCTGTAGCAGATTCTGTTACCGCTAAACCATCCTTATTCAGGATAGACACCTTAATATCTTCGCCCAAACCGGCCGCGTTTACCGCCTTTATTCCGATTTTATTAGGCATTTCTAACAACATATTGCCACTTTCAGGAAAGAACTGAACATCAACGGCAGATGAAGCTGCATTAACAGGAAACTCCTTGGTTATTTTCTTTTTATCAGGAAGGGTTAAAGTGGCAATGATCTTTCCGGATTTATACAATGCCGGCTGGCTATTTAGAAAGCTGAGGTTTATTTTTCCCTGCGCATCGGTAACCGCTTTACCTTTGGCCATACTCTTGTAGTTGAGCTGTACATCATAAGAAACGTCGTTTTCCACATAAGGCTTACCATCTTTATCTTTAAAGTCGATGCTTACATTTACTTTATCGGCATTGTTCTCTTTGCTAAACTCGTATTTTGTACTGGTAAAAACCTGGTTGGCCCATGAGTTTCCAATTTGAATGGTTTTGTCGAAGAAGAATTCCGGACCAGCATTCCTCATCAGCTGGGTGTAGGCCCTTATGCGGTAATTGCCTTCCGTAAAAGTATCCGGAAGCTTAAAGTCACCCCAGCTAATACCATCCATCAGCGGCAATTTTAGCTGCTGCTTTACAGAGTCCTTTTCATTGATCAGCTCAACATAAAGGATTCCGCTGATTGAAGAAGGTTTTGAGGTTTGGGAGTTGATCACATAAGCCTTAAACCAAATGTCATCACCAACCGCGTAGTAAGGCTTGTCTAAATGAAGATGTACCTTTTCCTGGGGGTATTTCTCGGTATAATCCTGCATTTTCTTTATTAATACAGAAAATGGATCGTCATCGATCTTGTAAGCAAGGGCTGCGCAAGCCACAATGAATAAGAAGAAAAGGGATAAGTTACGTCTCATAAGCATTTGAGCATTAAATAATAATGCCTCAATATACGTATATTGAGGCATTATTAAAAACTTAGTTCTTCGACTTAGAATTTATTCTTCCACATCATGCTTTCTACAGGTTTGGTGGTTTTATTGTTGTATTTGGCATTCGTCTTTGCATTGTACATGGTCTGGATATCACCTTCAACCATAAAGTAGATGAGCTGTCCAATGGGCATACCTGCATAAATGCGTACAGGCTGTGCGCAAGAGATCTCCAGGGTCCAGGTGTTGCAAAACCCAACATCGCCCTTACCAGCAGTGGCATGAATGTCTATTCCAAGTCTTCCAGTGCTGGATTTTCCCTCTAAAAAAGGAATGTGTGCATGGGTTTCCGTGTACTCTAAGGTTACCCCAAGGTATAATGTTCCGGGATGCAGTACATACCCTTCTTTTGGGATTTCAAAATGTGTTATCGCATTGTGTTCTTTTGCGTCCAGGATCCTGTCTTTATAAGTAGCCAGGTATTTGCCCAAATGGACATCGTACGAGTTTGTACCCAGACACTCCCCATCAAATGGTTCAATTATAATTGTTCCTTTTTCTATTTCTTCCAGTATTCGCTTATCGGACAGTATCATTTTGTCAAGTATTTGGACGAAATTATGATTAATTTAAGATACTTTTGCATAGTTTTCTAAAATAGGGATGCCCATAGTTTTTAATAAAAATATTGACGATGATACCATACTTGCCGTATGGAAAATTGAAGAAACTGAAGAAGCGCTAATCTCAGGCCTTCAGTTGAAACAACATGAACTGGATTTTATTAATTCATTAAATAACGGCAAGCGGTTACTGCATTGGTTAAGTACACGGCTTTTGCTAAGGGTAATGCTCAACACATCTGAGTATATAGATTGCAGAATGGATGAGCATGGAAAACCATATCTGCCAAATTCAGGATATCACATTTCGTTAAGCCACTCTTATGATTATGCGTCAGTAATTATCGGCAAGTCAAGAAAGGTTGGTGTAGACATAGAACTGATCAAGCATAAAATTAAAAGCATCAAGCATAAATTCCTGTCAGATCTTGAACTGGCACAAAAACATATAGGCGATAATACCAATGGTCTTTACGTGTGCTGGTGCGCAAAAGAAGCGATCTTTAAATGGCATGGCCGAAAAGGATTAGAATTTAAAAAGCACATTCACATCAAACCTTTTAAACTGAAGGATGAAGGCAGTCTTCAGGCAGTTGTAGAGCTTCCGGAAGGAAACCAGGAACTTACCGTGCATTACTTTAAAACCGATGATGGCTACATGCTGGGGTATGTAGTGGCTTAATTTCTTTGCAGATGAATAAGAAAGTTAAATTTACAGACTGGGGTCTTACAGATTACCAGGAAGCCTGGTCAAAACAAGAAGTGATCTTTGATCAGACCGTATCTGTAAAAACACAAAACAGAACCAATAACACGAGTAACGAAACACCCAATTACCTGGTGTTTTGTGAACATCCCCATGTGTTTACCCTGGGCAAAAGCGGAAAGCCAGAAAATTTATTGCTGGATGACAGCGGACTGATTGAAAAAGATGCGGTCTATTATAAAATCAACCGCGGCGGAGATATCACCTATCATGGGCCAGGACAACTGGTAGGATATCCCATTCTGGATCTTGATAATTTCTTTACAGACATTCATCTCTATTTGAGAACCCTGGAAGAGGCCGTGATCTTAACCCTGGCAGATTATGGTATTGAGGCCGGCAGGTATCCGGGATATACCGGAGTATGGCTGGATGCAGATAATGAAAAAGCCCGTAAAATCTGTGCCATGGGTGTGCGTTGCAGCCGATGGGTAATTATGCATGGATTTGCCTTTAATGTAAATACAGACCTGGAATACTTTAAATATATTGTTCCATGTGGAATAGATGATAAAGATGTAACCTCTATGCAGCGTGAATTGGGATACACTGTAAATCTGGATGAAGTTAAAGATAAACTGAAAACACACATCGCCGCTTTATTTGCAATGGAATTATATTGATGATGGAACTGTACTAGCGATAACGCTGCAATACATCTGAGCGCGTGTTGATTTCGTAAACTATAGCATGAAGATATTCGTGGTATTTTTAGGTTTGTTTTTGGCAACGGCTTGTACCAAACACGGGGATACAGACCCCGTTATAGATACCAAAGTAAATATGGAGACTAAACAATTAACTTATCTCGCCCTGGGCGATTCTTATACAATCGGTGAATCTGTACCGCTGAAAAGTAATTTTCCAAACCAGCTGGTTCAGCAGCTTAGTGCAAAAGGCATTGCTGTAGAAGCCCCGCAAATCATTGCACGGACAGGCTGGACCACATCCGAGCTGCAAGGCGCAATAAAATCTGCTGCTGTACAAAAAAAGTATGACCTCGTTACCTTGCTCATTGGTGTAAATAATCAATATAGGGGAGAGTCAGCTGTAACCTACCGGAAAGAGTTTAAGGAGCTTCTTCAAACTGCAATTGGTTTTGCCGGAGATAAAACACATGTCTTTGTTGTTTCAATACCCGATTGGGGAGTAACCCCATTTGGAAAGAAAAGCGGGCGTAACCCCGAAACGGTTTCTAACGAGATCAATGCCTTTAATGCAATTAACCGGGAAGAGACTTTAATGGCAGGGGTAAGTTATACCGACATTACACCGGCATCACGCGCTGCGGCATCAGATCTTAGCCTGGTTGCTGATGATGGTTTGCATCCGTCCGGCAAGATGTATCTGGACTGGGCACTACAGGTAAGTCCGGCCGTACTTAAAATTCTAAAATAGAATTAACACTCTGGTAAGCTGATCGGTATATTGGTGGCAAGACCACCGTCTGATGTCTCTTTGTATTTTGAGTTCATATCCAATGCCGTTTCCCACATGGTATTTACTACGGCATCAAGGCTTACTTTGGCATTGTCCGGATTACTTTGCAGGGCAAGCTGACTTGCCGTAATTGCTTTAATTGCACCCATCGTATTCCGTTCAATACAAGGAATCTGAACAAGTCCGCCTATTGGGTCGCATGTTAACCCTAAATGATGTTCCATCGCAATTTCGGCAGCCATTAAAACTTGTCGCTGCGAGCCTCCCAAACACTCTGTAAGGGCGGCTGCTGCCATTGCTGACGATACGCCGATCTCTGCCTGGCAACCGCCCATTGCAGCAGAAATGGTTGCCCCTTTTTTAAAGATACTTCCTATTTCAGATGCACAAGTAATGAACTGGGTGATCTTTTCTTCGGTAAAACCGTCACAAAAAACGATGTAATAATGCAGCACTGCAGGGATCACACCAGCAGCACCGTTAGTTGGTGCAGTTACCACCCTGCCAAATGACGCATTTTCTTCATTTACAGCAAGGGCAAAGCAACTCACCCAATCTAAAATATAGTTAAATCCCATGCCGCCTTTGCGGATGGCTGCAATCCAGCTTTCATAATCATCATAGGTATGCTGTCCAATCAGCCTCTTATTTAATGCAGCAGCTCTTCTGCCCACATTTAGTCCTCCCGGTAAGAACCCGGAAGTATGACATCCCCTAAACGTACATTCTTTCATCACCTGAAAGTGCTGAAGAATCCCTTTTCTGGTTTGGGCTTCGGTACGCCAGGCCAGTTCATTTTCCATAACTACTTCAGAAACCTTGAGCCCGGTGGTTAGGCACCAGTGCAGAAGATCGCTGGCTTTTTCAACGGGAAACGGCAAGTCTACCTGTTCTTTTTCATTTCCGCTATCACCCTCCTTAACTACAAAACCCCCGCCTATGGAGTAATAGGTTTCAGAACGGGCTTTACCCGAATCTAAAAAAGCCTGAAAGGTTACCGCGTTGGGATGGAAAGGAAGACTTTCGAAGAATAGAAAAGCAAGGTCACCCTCATAGCTAAAAGAAATGAGTTTTTCCCCGCCCAGCAACAATAACTGGTCTGTTTTTATCGTATCTATAGTAGAGTCAATGGCGTTGACATCAAAGGTTACGGGGTCGGCACCATTTAAACCAAGAAGAATAGCGATATCTGTACCGTGCCCTTTTCCGGTTTTGGCCAATGAGCCGTAAAGCAGGATTTTGATCTGTACAGTACTGTCCAGTAAGTCCAGCTGTTTTAATGAGGCAACAAATTGCTGAGCAGCTCTCCATGGCCCAAGCGTGTGTGAGCTTGAGGGGCCAATGCCTATTTTAAAAATGTCAAATACCGAGATCTGTTCCCTATGCATGGCTACAAAGCTAAAAAAACCCGCTGATACAGCGGGTTTTTTTGTTGCATATTATTGAACAGATGAATTACATCATACCGCCCATACCGCCGCCGCCCATTGGAGGCATACCACCTGCAGGAGCATCATCAGGATCGTCAGCTAAAACGCATTCTGTTGTTAACAACATCGCTGCAATAGAAGCTGCATTTTCCAGGGCTACACGACCAACTTTAGTTGGGTCAATAACACCGGCCGCAATTAGGTTCTCGTATACATCAGTACGTGCATTGTAACCAAAGTCACCAGTACCTTCTTTAACTTTTTGTACAACGATAGAACCTTCAATGCCAGCATTCTGGCAAATTTGACGCAATGGCTCTTCGATCGCACGTTTTACAATTGCAATACCAGTAGTCTCATCTTCATTAGCACCTTTCATTCCGTCTAAAGCTTCAATAGCACGGATAAAAGCTACACCACCACCAGCAACAATACCTTCTTCAACAGCCGCACGGGTTGCATGTAAAGCATCATCAACACGGTCTTTTTTCTCTTTCATTTCAACTTCAGAAGCTGCACCAACATAAAGAACCGCAACACCGCCAGCTAATTTAGCCAAACGCTCTTGTAATTTCTCTTTGTCGTAATCAGATGTAGTCGTCTCAATCTGAGCTTTGATCTGGTTAATACGTGCTTTAATATCTTCAGACTGACCAGCACCATTGATTACCGTTGTGTTGTCTTTATCAACCACAACTTTTTCAGCAGTACCTAAATAAGTAAGGTCGGCATTTTCTAATTTATAACCTCTTTCTTCAGAAATTACAGTACCACCCGTTAAGATAGCGATGTCTTCTAACATTGCTTTTCTTCTGTCGCCAAAACCCGGAGCTTTAACAGCAACAACTTTCAGAGATCCACGGATCTTGTTCACTACTAAAGTAGCTAAAGCTTCGCCATCAAGATCTTCAGCGATGATCAATAATGGTTTACCTGTTTGTACTTGTTTTTCAAGAACAGGCAACAATTCTTTCATGTTGCTGATTTTTTTGTCATAGATCAAAATGTAAGGGTTTTCTAATTCCGCTTCCATTTTATCCGCATTGGTAACAAAGTAAGGAGATAAGTAACCACGGTCAAATTGCATACCTTCTACTGTTTTTACTTCAGTTTCAGTACCTTTTGCTTCTTCAACAGTAATTACACCGTCTTTACCAACTTTACCCATTGCTTCAGCGATCAAAGCACCAATAACTTCGTCATTGTTTGCAGAGATAGAGGCAACTTGTTTAATTTTATTATTGTCTTCACCAACAGTTTGAGACTGTGCTTTTAAGTTAGCAACGATTGCAGTAACTGCTTTATCGATACCACGTTTTAAATCCATTGGATTTGCACCCGCAGCAACGTTTTTAATACCGGCAGTAACAATTGCCTGCGCAAGAACAGTAGCAGTAGTAGTTCCGTCACCTGCAATATCAGCAGTTTTAGAAGCCACTTCTTTCACCATTTGTGCACCCATATTTTCAATTGGGTCTTTCAACTCAATTTCTTTAGCTACAGTAACACCATCTTTAGTGATTGATGGTGAACCGAATTTTTTATCTATGATCACATTACGTCCTTTAGGACCTAAAGTTACTTTTACCGCATTAGCCAAAATATCAACACCTCTTTTCAGGGCGTCACGGGCTTCTACATTATATTTTACTTGTTTTGCCATTGTTAAATATTGTTATTAATGAATTGTATAGGTTTTTTTCTGAGGTTACTCAGATTAAAGAACTGCATAAAGATCACTCTCACGCATAATAAGATACTCTTTACCTTCGTAAGTAATTTCTGTACCACCATATTTACCATATAAAACCTGATCACCAGTTTTAACAGATAAAGGGATTAACGTTCCTGATAAATCAGAGAACCTGCCAGGGCCTACTGCGACTATTGTTCCTTGTTGAGGTTTTTCTTTAGCCGTATCCGGAATGTAGATACCCGAAGCTGTTTTTTCTTCAGCTGGAGCAGCTTCAACAACTACTCTATCACCAATGGGTTTAATGTTTAAAGCCATAACTTATTATTTATTGTTTTTGTTTTTTAATTAATGTAAGTTTAATTACGTCGGTAAGGACTTATCAGTTTTTATGCCAATGCGCTATAGTTGACAAATTTACACGGCATTGTCAGCTAAAGGATTATGTCAAAGTAATTTTGTGTCAGAGTGGCAGAAACATAAAAAGCCCGGTACGTATTGCGTACCGGGCTTCGTAATTCTTTAAATATGTACGATTATTTCTTCGTCGTATCTGTTGTTGGTGCAGGAGAATTAGCAGGAGCAGGTGCATTAGCCGGAGCAGTACCATTTCCAATCGGAGAAGGAGTTGCTGTTTTGTCTAATAATTCCTGCATTTGTGAATCTCCGGCTGCAGATGAGCCACCAGATTTAGCTACAGTAGTAATGGTTAATGTGATCACTACAATAAGAGCCAATAGAACCCAGGTTCCTTTTTCTAAAACATCACCTGTGCGTTGAACGCCGAACATATTGCTGCCGGCACCGCCTGTTGCCAGACCGCCGCCTTTAGGATTTTGTACCAAAACAAATAATGCTAAGGCAATACAAATAATGATTAATAAAATGATTAAAAAAGTAAGCATAGTATGTTGGGTTGTTAAATTTTCTTTTCTATCGATTGAATAAGGTCGGCAAAGTAACGGCTTTTTTCTGGAAACTTCAAACTTAATTTTTCATAAGTATCTATCGCCTTGTCATAAAGCATTTGCTCGATATAAATTTTGGCAAGGGTTTCAGAAACGAGGTCGTTGTGGTCTTCAGCACTTTTTTTCGCTTTATTCTCGTTATTGATCTGCTCCGGATTTGGCGGGCTGATCTGCGGTTCATTCTTGATGAAGCTTTCAATGATCTCAATTCCCTTGTTTTTCGGTCCGTTTACTGAAGGTCTGTATTCAGCATCTTCATCACTAAAAGGACTCTGCAAATGAAAGATATGTTCTACATATTGCTGTTGCAGTTCATTTGGTCTGCCGCGCTTTGGAGATGCATAAGGCTGAAATATTTGCTGGTATTCTTTACGCGTTTTAGCTAACCACCATAAAAAAGTATAAGGCAGTTTATCGTCATCATATTTGCTGACTACATGTTCATCTGTTTCAGCGAAAGGTTCAGTCGGTTTGTCGTGTTCAATATTGTTAACGCGCTCCACGTTGTCAACGCGCTCCATGTTTTCTTTTTCTGAAGTATCTTCAGTTAAATATTCAGCAGTTTCGACATGTGCAACGGGTTCAGCATCTTCTGAGTTTTCAACTTCCTCAATGTGCTCAAAATTATTAAGGTTCTCAACGTATGCTGTATTTTCTGTGGTGCTTTCAACATGGTCATCGTGAGTTGTGGCTTGCCCGTTTAAGTTGCGGTCATCCTGTTCAAACTCTTCAGGCTCATGTTCTCTACGTTCTCCACGCTCTTCGGAAACCATTTCAACTTTGAAATTATCCTGAAAAGCAAAGAAATCGGTTGATACTATATTCTCTAAAACCAGGTTGTTTTCCAGCCTGACATCTGTGTTCCTGATTTTTTCCTGTGCCATGAAGCTGGTGGTATCAATTTCACCAATTTCATCAAAAGTCTCCTGTTCGTCAGTTGCAGGTTCTGGTTTGTATTCAGAAGTAACCATCTCAACAGCGGCTTCAACAGGAATTTCTTCGACAGAATTTTCATCAAAAGTTTCCTGCTCATCAGTTTCCTGTTCCGGTTTATATCCCGAAGTAACCGCTTCAACAACAGGCTCTTCAAAAGGATTCGTCTCAAAATGAATTTCTTCAAAATTACCCGCTTCAGGAGAAGTTTCATCTGAAGAGACTTCCTCAGAGGGCACCTCATCAATGATCACCTCATCAATGGCTTCAGGCTGGTCTGCCGGAGACTCAATGCCAGCCGGATTAATTACCGTAAAATTTGTTCTAATCAGCTGATCAGTATGGTGAAGCACGTTGTGCAATAGCTGGCCATTCGTATATAAAGCGGCTGATGCAATAGCTTTTGCTTCAGGATCAGTAGTTAAAGTGGCCTTCGCCAGCAACAGATGTATGGGTTGAAAGTATGGGTAGCGTTCAGCGAAACCTATAAGCATAGCTGCATCATCCGGGGTAACTTTTCCGGGCTCTGCAATCAATGCTTTAAGCTGTTGGTTTATATTTGTATCCTGCTCCACGGTGCTAAGTTAGTAATTGATCTCTATTTTAGCTTACCATTGTGCAAAAGCCCTGTTAAAAATATCTTCAGTAAGCTGGGCTGTTACATCTTTAATTAAGCCGGGTTCCTGTGCCTGCAGACTACCGGTGAGTTTAAAGACCTTATAGCGTTCAAAAGACTCCTCAAAACTTTGCTTAGGGTTTAGGTTATTGATATATTTTACATTTATTCTGATGGTAAGCCTGTTGGCACCAGCTGTAGGCTGATTGTTATCTTGTATGGCTTCAGGGGTAATCTCGTAACCGGTTATGTTTCCGGAAAAAACACCATGGGCTTCATTTGTGGTTAAACTTAGCCGGGTCTGGTTCCTGATCCTGGTCTTCAATGACTCCGTAAATTCAGAACTCAAAGAAGCCACAACAAGGGGAGCGTTGTTCTCAAAAGCAGTTACATTTACCGTCTTCATATCTGCAGGGATGGATGCGCCATTCAAGCCGATCTTACAGCCGCTAAAAACGAATAAGACCATCAGTATATATAGATTCTTCATGCTTAGGTTAAGTTGAGTTCTTTAATTTTACGGTATAAGGTGCGTTCAGAGATCCCAAGTTCCTGGGCGGCAAATTTACGCTTGCCCTTGTGTTTTTTCAAGGCTTTCTTGATCAGGTCTGACTCTTTATCGATTAAAGATAAAGATTCTTCAACTTCTTCCGCCTCATGGGTATAATTATAATCTACAGGCGTATTCTGTATGGGCTTTTTTATGGTAAATGTAGGCTCGTGACTGATCGTCTGGTCTACTTCCTGGTAGAGCTGGTTGATATAGTGCGGGTTGTCTGCCATAATATGCGACGTGTTCCCCCCGCTTTGAATAATCTCTGCAACCAGTTTTTTCAACTCCATCATGTCCTTTTTCATGTCAAAAAGAACCTTGTAAAGAATATCCCGTTCCGTATAGTCTTCTTTGCTGCTTCCATTAATAGCCATAGGCAGGTTCGTGGCGCTTTCATTGGGAATGTAATTCAATAAAGCAGCAGCATTCACATTCCGGTCTTTTTCAAGTACACAGATCTGTTCGGCAATATTTTTCAGCTGCCTTACATTTCCCGGCCAGCTGTAATTGCTTAACATTTGTATGGCATCAGGCTCAAGCTGAATACCAGGACTGCGGTATTTATCACTAAAGTCTGCAGAGAACTTGCGGAACAATAAATAGATATCTTCTTTACGTTCATGCAGTGCAGGGATGCGTAGCGGAACGGTATTGAGCCGGTAATAAAGATCCTCACGGAACTTGCCGGATTTAACGCGGTTGTATACATCCACATTGGTGGCGGCAACGATCCTGACATCTGTTTTTTGAACCTTGGAAGAGCCTACGCGAAGATATTCACCACTTTCAAGGATTCTCAACAACCTGGCTTGGGTGCCTAGCGGAAGTTCAGCCACCTCATCAAGAAATATGGTACCGCCATTGGCAACTTCAAAGTAACCTTTTCGGGCTTCATGAGCACCGGTAAAAGATCCTTTTTCGTGGCCAAACAATTCTGAGTCTATGGTTCCTTCCGGTATGGCTCCGCAGTTAACGGCTATAAAAGCACCGTGTTTCCGGGTACTCATCTGGTGGATAATATGAGAGAAAACCTCTTTACCACTACCACTTTCACCAGTAATTAAAACAGACATATCCGTTGGAGATACCTGTCTTGCTATATCTATTGCCCGGTTTAACAGCGGAGAACCTCCAATTATTCCGAAACGGTTTTTAATGTCTTGTATGTCCAAAATGAAGCGTATTTAATTAAACAATCTGAGGTTCTTCAACTACTGCAGTGCCCAGCAAAGTAGCAGAGGTACAACGGTCAATATGAACATAAGCATACTGTCCGGCCTCAATACCTTCAGCTGCAGGGAAAACAACCATGGCATTCTGGTCGTTTCGTCCACAAAGATCCTGATCTGATTTTTTGGAACTTCCTTCTACCAGGATCCTAACCGTTTTTCCAACAAATTGCTGTAAGCGGTAAAGAGAAGTTTCCTGCTGTTTTAAAAGTATTTCACTAAGCCTGCGTTTCTTAACTTCTTCAGGGATATCGTCAGCAAATTTACGGGCGGCCAGTGTACCGGGCCTTTCTGAGTAGCTGAACGTAAATGCAAAATCGTATTGTACATAATCCATGATACTCAGTGTTTCCCGGTGCTCTTCTTCCGTCTCTGTGCAAAAGCCAGCAATAATATCTGAAGAGATCGCACAATCCGGAATGATGCTGCGGATGGCGTCTATTCTGTTAATATACCACTCGCGGGTATAAGTACGGTTCATCAGCTCCAGTACCCTGCTGCTTCCGGATTGAACGGGCAGGTGAATGTAATTGCAAATATTGTCGTGCCGGGCAATGGCATATAAAACCTCGTCGGTAATGTCTTTAGGGTGCGATGTTGAAAAACGAACTCTAAGATCGGGACTAACCAGTGCAACTTTTTCTAAAAGCTGGGCAAAGTTCACTTCGATCCCTGCATCCTCATCTGCATCCTTGCCTTTCCATTTGTAAGAGTCAACATTCTGGCCAAGTAAAGTAACCTCCTTATAGCCCCTGTCAAACAAGTCCTGTGCTTCAGCGAGAATGGAATGCGGGTCTCTGCTTCTTTCGCGGCCCCTGGTAAACGGAACCACGCAGAAAGAGCACATGTTGTCACAACCCCGCATAATAGAAATGAAAGCAGTAATGCCGTTTCCATTTAAACGGACCGGACTAATATCGGCATAGGTTTCTTCGCGGGACAGCAATACGTTGATTGCCTTGTGGCCGCTTTCTACTTCATTCAATAACTGTGGAAGTTCACGGTAAGCATCAGGGCCAACCACAACATCAACAAGTTTCTCTTCTTCCAGAAATTTTGACTTTAAGCGTTCTGCCATACAACCAAGAACACCAACAATAAGCTTGGGGTTCCTGCGTTTTTCTGCACCGAACTGAGAAAGACGGTTACGGACCCGCTGCTCCGCATTTTCGCGGATCGAGCAGGTATTGATAAATACAACGTCAGCCTCTTTATAATCACCAGTCGTTTCAAAACCCTGGTCCAGTAAAATGGAAGCCACAATTTCGCTATCCGCAAAATTCATCTGGCATCCATAACTTTCAATATACAGTTTTCGGCCGTTGCGTACCCGTGGGGCATCAATAATCAAAGCCTCTCCCTGGCGCTCTTCATCGTGTGTCTTATCGGTAACCTGTAGATCAATCATAAATGGGTTAACATTTTTAATGGTCTCAAAAATACACAATTTAATTTATAAATGACAAATTGGCAGGGTGCTAAATAAAATTTGTTATTAGATTTTACACAATCGTTCGCTTCTTTACAAATTTCTGATCAAGGTACTGGATGATCAGAAAGCCGGCAATAACCGCAGCGATAATATATTTAACGGAGAACAGGAAAGAAAACAGGCGCAACGTCAATTCAGTTTGAAACCTATACAGGGCCAGACAAGAAATCATACTGATGGCTATAGCTACTGCAACCGCCAGAATCTGAGATTTAAAGCCTCCGGGGCTGGCATAGGCTATCCGGGTAACCCTCCCCGCGAAGCCAAACGGCAAGCTGATTTCCGGTTCTTTCTTCAATACTTCAAAAAGCCTAGTATAGGTATGGATATCTTTATCAGCGGCAATCATAGCCGCATCCACTTGCTTATTTTCCAGCATTTCCTGGATTTTCTGATCGTTAAGCGCTTCCATATTATTTCTCATCTTGCAAATACACTTCCAATTTTTCCTTTAATAATTTGCGTGCCCTGAACAGGTAATTTTTAATGGTCCCTTCGGGCATTCCCGTAATTTCCTGGATCTCTGCATATGAAAATTCCTGCAGGTGATACAAAGTTAATGCCGTACGGTAAGGCAGCGGCAGCTGGTCTATTAGATGATGCACATAAGCAGCAACATCTTTTTGGATCAGGATATGCTCAGGGGTCTCTTCACTAAAATGATACTGCTCAAGCAGCAGCTCATCATCATTGATCCGCCTCTGATTTTCGGTTTGGTATTTTCTGAGGTGGTTGATCGCCGTCAGGTAAGCAATCCGTGCAATCCAGGTGCTCAGTTTGGCATTAAAGCTAAACTTATGGATGCCCCTATGCACCTTAATGAATACTTCCTGGCAAACGTCCATCACATCATCCTCGCTCCTGATCAGTTTGCTGGTTACATAAAGAACCAGCTTTTCATATCGCATTACCAGGGCCTCAAAAGCTTTAGGGTCCCCCTGTAAAATTTTAGCAACGAGCTCCTTTTCCTGCAACATGACCATTAGACACGGGTAACCTCTTAAATGTTGCAGTTGCCAAAAATTAACGTATTTTCCAGAAATAGTTTCCAATTGCTGCAACATTTTAAAATGCAGCCGTGTCTACTGGGCAATTGTTCATCATCAAAAACGTATCATCATGCAATATTTAGAAAGCATATTAGTCTCCATATCCTTCTTCGCGGCAACCGTTATACTGGCTGTAGCTATTCTTAACTTCATCTTAAAAATGCGCCTCATCAATTCCGGCCAGTCAGATCCCGAGCTGTTAAAGCTATTGGGCAGCTCATTTGACCATAAGGTGGCCGCCTTGAAATGGGGGGTTATTTTATTGTTCGGTGGTATAGGTTTGGTTGTCATTTATTGTGTTCCGGATGCTCAAATACTCGAGTCGCCTTTGCCATATGGAATTGAGATGATCTTTGTCGCCATGGGCTTTCTGGCCTACTACCTGCTGGTGCGCAAAAAAAGCAACCCCTGATCAGATCATTAACCATTAAAACTTAACGCATCCAATCACACCAGCATTTTCCTGCTGATGGGAATGGTATGCCCATACTTTTTGTCTCATCAATCAACCAAATACTACATGAAAACATTTAAACCCGGTCCTGGTATCGTCCTGCTTTTAATACTGGCCAACATATTCGCCTTAAGCAAATGTGCAACGGCCCAAACAAACCCTGCTTTCTTTTCCGTTTCCGGGAAACTGGTCGACTCGTTGAGTAAAAGACCCGCGGCCTGGGTAACCATCAGTATTAAAGATCCAGCGCTTAAAAATATGGCGGCCGGGACTACCGACAGCAGCGGAAATTTTATCTTGCAGAAGCTCCCCGCTGGCAGTTATACACTCCATGTAGCGCGGATAGGCTACTTGAAAAAAGTAGTAGCATTAACGATTACAAATGCACATTCTGGTATGCGCTTAGACACGGCCTCAGGCACGAGCTCAGGGGCAGTCCCGCAGACCATAGATGTTGGTACCCTGGAGCTTCGGCCGGATGTGAAACAGTTGAAAGGGGTTGAGGTTACCTCAGCCAGGCCTTTGGTCCGGCAAGAGTCAGACCGGCTGGTATACGACCTGCAGTCAGATCCCGATAGTAAAGGAAGCAATCTGCTGGATATGATGCGTAAAGTCCCGTTTGTTTCGGTAGATGCAGATCAGAATATCCTGTTAAAGAACAATTCCAGCTTTCAGATCTTTATCAACGGTAAGCCGTCGGCACTGGTGACACATAATCCAAAGGAAGTATTGCGGAGCATGCCGGCGTCTGCCATTCAAAAGATAGAGGTGATCACCAATCCGCCGGCAAAATATGATGCAGAAGGATTTGCGGGTATTATTAATATCGTAACCAATAAGAAGCCGGGCGATGGGTATAGCGGCACCTTAAACTTTAATGAGGCCTTTCCGGCGGGCGGCCCCGGCATTGGCACATCATTCAACGCTAAAGCGGGTAAGCTTGGGGTTTCTGTATTTGCCGGCGGATCGCTGGCTAAAGTACCGGTAACGCTCAATGCGTTACAAAGAAATACAACGGGTACAACCATGACCAGTTTAATTCAAAACGGAGACCGCAGGTCGAATTCAAATACCGGTTATTTTGGTTCAGACATCAGCTATGAATGGAGTGATCTGAGGCTCATTTCCGTACAATTTAATCTCAGCAGAAATAGCAACAGAGAAATCTTTAACCTACAGTCTGATCTTCACGCGCTCAATGCTTCGGTTTTGGAATCCTACCGTTTGAAGAATAAATTTAAAGGGAATGGCGCCGGACTGGATGCTTCACTAAATTATCAGATCGGCTTTAAATCAAGCAAGAGTAAGCTGCTTACGTTCTCTTACCGGTATAGCAGTTATGCAAACGAAAACAATAACCAGCTAGAGATAGGCGAACAGGTAAATTATCCGTTAAGCGGTTACGCTCAGGAAAATGAAGCCGGTTCGGATGAACATACAATGCAGGGCGATTATGTAACGGCATTTAAAAAATGGGTTTTTGAGTCAGGTGCAAAGGTCATCTTAAGGGGCAACAAGAGTGATTATGCCTACCGCATCATGAACGCATCAAGCGGACAGCTTGAAACAGACCCCCTCAACGGGAACAACTTTAGTCTTGCACAGGATGTTCTGGCTGGCTATACCTCTATTGGCTATACCGGTAAGCAGGTAAGTGTTAAAGGCGGAGTCCGTTTGGAAGAGACCCTGGTAAGCGGAGACATTAAACAAGATTATCTGCATGTGGTGCCATCACTATCCGTTGGGTTACAGCTTACAGGAAGCAACAGCCTGAATGCCGGGTTTTCACAGCGGTTAAAAAGACCCGGTATTAACCGCTTAAACCCATTTACCGACCGCAGTAATCCGAGTTTCGAATCCAGTGGGAATCCGGGTCTGCGCCCATCCTTAATCAATAATTTGATGTTGGTCTATAATAAAAATGGAAAATTATCAGTGAACCTGGGCCTCGGTTATTCGATGTTCAATAACCTCGATTTTAGAATATTTATATACGATGCCAACACTCGCATCACATCCAGTACCTACGCAAATGTTGGAAAGGGAACTGCATTAAGCACTGACCTTTACCTCGCATTTAACGCCACAAAGACGGTTTCATTTAACTTTAACGGCAATTTAACACATTTGGATCTGGTCCGGCACGGAACAGAACTTCCGGAAACAAAAGGGTTATATCACAACTTTACCGTCAGCAGCAGCATCCGGCCTGCATCCCTATGGAGATTAAATGCAAACCTGAATGTAATTGGCAAAAGCCCGGTCTCAAAATCCGTCCAGTCGATCAATAAGGCACAGGTCAATACCTCGTTCAGCAGCAGCCACGGACTTATTAAAGACAAGCTGAGCCTAACAGCAACATTAAACAACCCATTTAAAAAATTCAGGGATAATAAGGTGCAGACCACAGGACTGGGTTTTCTGGAAAACAGTACCGGTCAGCAGTATTTCAGGAATTATAAGTTCAGCCTCAACTATAATTTTGGCAGGTTAAAAGATACACCGAAAAAGACCAGGCGCGGGATAAAGAACGATGATGTTTCAAATTAGAGAATGCAGCCGGATCAACTAACGCAATTATTTGATAAAAATTTAAAAATAGTATGAAATCATATAGGACCTTTTAGATTTTCTGTTGTCATGTAAGCAGAAATCGGGAAGTAATCCATGTTAAAAACAATATTTTCAAAGCGTAAAAGAGAGCAGTATGGCTGGTTTGGCGATTATCCGTCCTGGTCTAAGGTAACTTCTGCTGCCGGGGGTTATGACTCGGATATCATTCTGCAAAAAACCAAAGATTCATTATTGAAGGTAAAAGCAGGAGAGGCAGTATACGAGCGGGATTCTGTAATCTTTAATGAGAAAGAATATCCGTATTCGCTACTGGCTTATTTAATGCTTAGCGTCACTATAAAAAAACGCCCATTACACATTCTTGATTTTGGGGGTTCTCTGGGCAGCACCTATTACCAGATCAAAGATTTCCTTACTTCAGATAAATGTGCCAGTTGGAATGTAGTTGAGCAGGAACATTACGTAGCCTGCGGTAAAGCAAATTTTGAAGATGATACATTAAAGTTCTACAACTCAATTGATGAATGCTATGCAGACAAAGACATTGATTTTGTACTGCTGTCAAGCTCGGTTCAGTATTTACCGGAGCCGCATGTGTTTCTTAAAAAACTGGCTACCTATAACTTTGATTTCCTGCTGTTTGACAGAACTGCATTTAGCTATACATCAGATGATCGTTTAACCTTGCAAATTGTTCCGCCAGAAATTTATCCGGCATCCTATCCTGCATGGTTTTTCCATGAGGAGTTTTTTTTAAGTCACTTTTCTGATCAGTATAAAGTTGTAGCAGAGTTTCCGTCCTATGTAAACGGAGAAGCTGTGATGTACATAGACGCAAAACCTGCGGGAGCTAACAAAGGATTTTATTTAATTAATATTTCGCAACATGCTTAAATTCTGTACCCTGTTTAATACGGCCTACCTGTCAAGAGGTTTGGCAATGTACAATTCATTAGAAGAGCAGTGTGCGGATTTTCACCTGTATATCTTCGCTTTTGATCATCATTGTTATGATCTGCTTAGCGGCCTTAATCTTCCGCATGCCACTATTGTAAGCTTAAGGCAATTTGAGAATGACAGGTTGCTGGCCGTAAAAAAAGAAAGAAGTGCCGGCGAATATTGCTGGACTTGCGCTTCGTCTACCATAAAATATTGTATTGATACATTCAATTTAGACCACTGTACCTATGTTGATGCAGACCTGTTGTTTTTCAATGATCCGGCCGTTCTGCTGGCAGAGATGGGAACAAAGTCTGTTATGATTACCGAACACAGGTACACTAAACGCTATGATCAATCCATAACAAGTGGCATCTATTGCGTGCAGTTTATGACATTTAAAAATACGGGAGAAGGCATGGAGGTACTTAACTGGTGGGTTGAAGCCTGTTTAGAATGGTGTTTTAACCGATTTGAAGATGGTAAATTTGGAGATCAAAAGTACCTCGATGATTGGATCAGCAGATTTAGTACAGTTCACGTGTTGCAACATCTGGGGGGTGGCGTTGCCCCCTGGAATGTTCAACAATATACCTTCAAAGAAAAACATGGAAAAATTACAGGCCATGAGGGTATAACCCATAAATCCTTTGATCTCGTATTTTACCACTATCATGATTTCCAGTATACACTTAATGATAGTTACAGCCTTTCAAATGAAGTCTATAATTTATCAAGAAACCCAATAAAACACATTTACAGGCCATATAGTCTGGCCCTTTCAAAAGCAGAATCGTTAATTAGCGATTACAGCCAGGATATTGTATCTCATGAAGTTACCAATGATATTCAATATGTACGTAAGGTTACCGGCAGGTCTATTCTGTTCTTTCTAAGGGGCTATTACAAGAATTTCTACAAAAAAAATGCACTGAACTATGGCTTCCTTAATTAATTTAAAAACGTTTACCGATAGCCGGGGTAATCTTACGGTTATAGAAAAAGTAGTCCCATTTGATATCAAACGGATTTTTTATATCTATGGAGTCGACAATTCTGAGCGCGGCGGCCACAGGCATCATGAAACCATTCAGGCTGCAATCTGTATTCGCGGTCATTGCATCATTTATAATAACAATGGGAAAGATGAATCTTCATTTATATTAGATTCTCCGGATAAATGCCTGCTGATCCAGCCTGAAGACTGGCATTCAATGCACAGCTTTAGTGATGATGCCATACTAATGGTGCTGGCATCCGAGTATTTTGAATCTAACGATTATATCTATACCCCATATCCACAATATGAATACCATCGAGTATGAGAACCTGTTCTTATTGAATGAGCCTTTTATGGAACGCTATCAGGAAAGTTTTACCGATAGTTTAAATAAAGGATGGTTCGTTCTTGGAAACAAGGTAACTACTTTTGAACAGGAGTTTGCAGCCTATTGCGGAAACAGTTATTGTGCAGGACTGGCCTCAGGTTTAGATGCGTTAGTGCTGGCATTAAGATACTTTGAATTTCCAGAAGGATCTGAAGTGATCGTTCCGTCAAATACATATATTGCAACCATCCTTGCAATTTACCACAATGGACTGGTGCCTGTGCTGGTAGAGCCAGACCTGAATACCTATAACATCGATCCGTTAAAGATTGAAGAAAAGATCAGCTCTTTAACCCGGGCAATCATGGTCGTTCACCTTTATGGTAAATCTTGTGATATGGATCCGATCCTGGGTATTGCAGAGAAAAATAACCTTAAGGTGATAGAAGATTGTGCACAATCTCATGGGGCAACCTATAAAGGAAAAAAGACAGGAACCTTTGGCAATTTTGGTGCATTTAGCTTTTATCCAACAAAGAACCTTGGCGCATTGGGCGATGGAGGGGCGCTGTTGTCAGCAGATGCCGAAGCCATAGTTCAAATAAAAGCGCTTCGTAATTATGGCTGTCATGAAAAATATTACAATAAGTATATTGGAATAAACTCCAGGCTGGATGAAATACAAGCAGGCTTCCTGTCTGTTAAACTTACATCTCTTGATGCCATCAACAGCCATAAGAAAAAACTTGCCCAAATTTATCAGGAAGGTTTAAAGTCTGATTTTATACTTCCGGTGCAGCATCCGGATTACGATGATGTGTATCACATCTATTCAATCAGACATCCTGAAAGAGATAAATTAAGAACACACTTATTAAAAAATAACATTAAAACAGAAATACATTACCCGGTTCCTCCCCATCGTCAGGAAGCATTAAAGAACAGGCTAAAAGGGGCCTATCCAATTTCAGAAGCCATTCATCAGACAACATTAAGTCTGCCAGTCTCCTATTTCCACACTGCAGAGCAGGTTAAACAGGTTGTTGCTGTGATGAATGCATTTTAAAAGGTTGCAATATTATATAAGATTTTAGTATTTTGGTCCTTAGTTAAAATACGAGTGATGTGGGATTATACAACTAAGGGATTTATATCAAAAACGATTGCTGTTTTAATGTTTGTTACACTGGCGTCTTGTAAAAAGGAAGAGTCTGCAGAACAGGTACGGATCAAGGCTCCGGTAAGAACATACCAGGTAACAGCAAGGATTGACAAAAAAGGAACAAACAGCAGTTCTACTGGAACAGCGGTGCTTAAAGGCGTATACGATGAGGAGACCAAAATATTCAGCTATGCGCTTGAATATAAGGATATATCTCCGGTGTTAATTACGCTCAGGAGCGGTGCAAAGGGTACTACAGGAACGGTAGTGAAAGAACTATTTAGTACCAGCAAATCCGGAGATGTCCCTTTAGATGGCAAACTTACCCTGAGTCCTTTGCAGGAACGTACCTTGCTAAAAGGACAATGGTTTGTGGTACTATACAATACATTAATGGCTCCTGAAATTTCAGGTTACCTCACGTTAAAGCAACAATAAGGTGATATGAAAGATATTCAGGTGCTTTTTGAAGAAGATAAACAATTATTAGAGGCCATTAAACAGCACGATAAAAAGCAGTTTGAGGTACTCTATAAAAAATATTATAAGCAGTTATTTGCTGTAGCCTACAGGTATGTCGGACAGCAGGAAGTTGCAGAAGAAATTGTTCACGATGTGTTTATTATCATCTGGAGTAAGATAGACAGCCTGGTCATTAAACAATCTGTGAAAAGTTATTTGTTTAGGTCGGTCATTAATTCGGCATTAAACGTCATTAAAAAAGAAAAAATGGATGCACAAAAACAACTGGCATATATGACTATTCAGGATAATGAAGCCTCAGATGAGGTTATACATGAAACTGAAGAAGCATTACTGAGCAGCCTTGAACAGGCTCTTGAGCTATTGCCGGCAAAGTGCAAACAGGTCATGTATCTGAGCCGTTTTGGAAAATTGAAACAGCATGAGATAGCAGCACAGCTGGATATATCTATCAAAACAGTGAAAAATCACCTAACCTATGGTTTTCAAAAGCTTAGGGAACATCTGGAAAAGCATAAACAAGTTGTCGTTTCCTTATTGATACTATTAACAATACTAACGCCTTAAACATCTCCCTCATGAAAGAATTTGAAACTAACCAAGAACCAATGTACGATCTGATCCTTGAAGATCTGGACCTTACCATATCTCCGGAAGATAAGCTGCTCCTGCAAAAATGGAGAGATGAAGATCCGGGAAATGAAAAGATATATCAGGACTTTTTGACCGTTCAGCTAAACGTAGATAAGCTGTATGCAAAACAAGGATATGACCCGCAGCTATCCTGGGAATCCCTTGACCGTAAACTGGAACAGTTTGATGGTACTGAAAAAGCAGTAGTTATGACTCCGCATTTTTCTGGCGTTGTTAACGATACTGACGCCAGGGGTAAGTCTGGTGATAAAACCTTTAAGCCAGCATGGAACTTAAATATGATCTCCAGAATTGCCGCAGTTTTATTGGTTTTTGTTGGGGTTGGCTATTATCTTACATCGGTTTATGGATACGAAGTAATCAGCACCAGCAGTAATGCCGCCATGACACAGGTTGTTCTTCCGGATGGTACCCAGGTTAATTTAAATGCAGCTACCACCATTAAATATGATAAAACCAACTTCCTCACCAATAGAAAGCTGGAACTGATCAGGGGAGAGATATTTGTTCAGGTAGTAAAACACGATGCCCATCAGTTCAGTGTAGTTGCTGCAGAAGTGGAGGCTAAAGATATTGGCACCAGTTTCAATGTAATGAACAACAATGATCTGATCACTGTTATAGTGGAAGAGGGTAAAGTGGCATTAAATCATGCTTCTTCAAATAGCAATGTACTGTTGGTTCCAGGTAAATTAGGAATCTTTGACCGTAAGAGTAAAAAGCTGAGTGCAACAGATAATCTAGACCTGAATTACAAAGCCTGGATGGATAAAAAGTTTATTTTCCAGGAAATGCCTTTAAAAGAAGTTGTGGTGCAGTTAGCGGATGTTTATAAAATGCCGATCGTAATCCAGAGTGAGGCGTTAAAAAGCAGGAAATTTACAGACAGAACGATGCAATATCAAACATTAGATAGTGCACTTGCTGTAATTTCTGCATCTTTGCAATGCAAGATCACAAAAGAAAAGGGTACTTATGTTTTTAAGGATAATTAGGCGGCTCTCGTTTTTAATTGTTCCATTTTTATTTTTAATAACAACTGGTAATCTTATTGCCCAAACCCGCAATTCTTTTAAGTTACCGGTTACCATCAATCTGCCTGCAGATTCCCTCATCAAAAACATCCTCAGACTGGAATTGAAGATCGGAGAAAATTTTGCCTTTGATCCTGACCAGCTTCGGCCTTACCGCACCATTGAACACCGCTTTGTTCAAACTCCGCTTGAAAACATCCTTGAAAAATTACTGGAGGGTACAAATCTTGAATTTAACCGGGTTGGGAACTCCATTGTAATTGCCCCCCGAAAACTAAATACCTATACCATACACGGCCACATCCGTGATAACTCCAATGGAGAAGAAATGATCGGTGCAACCGTGCAGATCCCGTCTTTACAGGTCGGTGTAACTACCAACCAGTATGGTTTTTATTCCATTTCCGTTCCTGAGGGCAATTACCAGCTCTTGGTTTCATACCCGGGTTATCAGCCGTATAAAAAGAATATCCATCTGTATCAAAATGTGCAGGAAGAAATCGAACTGTCCCTTTTGGTTCATCAACTGGAAGAAGTGACGATTAAACAATCCAATGTTACCCCCAATCCAATATTACTGAATGAGCAGAACCTTGCTGTAAAGCAATTAAACAATGCGTCATATTATGCCGGAGAAACGGATGTAATGAAACGGCTGCAAATGCTAAACGGGATAAAGTCGATCACAGAAGGCAGTTCAGGTTTGTTTGTAAGGGGAGGTAATGCCGATCAGAATCTGATCCTGCTGGATGAGGCTGTAGTATATAACCCTTCCCATTTATATGGATTGGTTTCCGTATTTAATCCGGATGCAGTTAACAATATCCAGGTTTACCGGGATTATATGCCTGCCAATTTTGGCGGCAGGCTTTCTTCTGTTATCGTAAACCGGATGGCAGAGGGAAACAGTAAAGAATTTCATATCAATGGCGGTCTGAATTTATTATCCGCGCGGATTGCTGCCGAAGGACCATTGGTTAAAGACAAAGGGTCTTTCATTGTTGCCTATAGAAGAAGCTTGCTGGATGTGTTCCACAATGAGTTTAAGCTGTTTAATCCGAGATCGGTCTATTATGATGTGAATGCGAAGGTGAATTATAAGGTAGATAAGGATAACAGTGTATTTCTTTCCGCCTACCTGGGTAAAGACCATTTGGTATCTGAAGATGGTTATGCCAACGATTGGGGCAACTTAACCGCTACACTCCGCTGGAACCATATTTTTAATTCCAGATTATTCTTAAATGCGTCAGCAATTTATAGCAATTACAGCAATTTGCTCGACCTGAATTCAGATACCCTTTCCGAAAAAAGCCAATGGAGCACCGGAGTAAGGGATCTCACCTTAAAAGCCGATTATACGTATTACCGCAGCCCCACCAACCAGATTAAGTTTGGCATAGCAAGTACTTACCACGTATTTATGCCCGGAGAAATGTACCGGCAGGCGTTTGAATTTAATATCGCAAGGGACAGATCTGTTGAGTCGGCAGTTTATTACGCGCAGCAGATCAACCTGAATAAATCTTTCGAACTCAATTACGGTCTGCGGGTCGGCTTCTTCTACAATTCACAAGAGAAGCCAAATATTTTTGATGAACAGGGAAACCTGGTTAAGGAAAATGAGATCTCTACCTTCTTAAACCCGGAACCCCGCATCAACCTCAGCTATTTGCCGTCGCCCAATAAACGGATCTTCATTACCTATAACCTCAACTATCAATATCTGCAGCTTGTACAAAACAGTATCCTGGCGTTCTCATCCCTGGAACCATGGCTTCCGGCCTCAGCCACAATTAAGCCTCAGCGGGCCAACCAACTCTCTTTAGGTTACCGGTATGCCCCCCGGCACTTTGTGTTTTCTGCAGGTACCTATTACAAGAAACTGGATCATCAGCCAGAACTGATTGGCCATGCGCAAATTATCAGGAATCCGGATGTCAGAAATCAGATCCGTTCCGGAAGGTCTAATGCGTATGGGGTAGAAATGGAAGTCACCAGATCAGAAGGCCGCTTGTCCGGAACTTTATCGTATAGTTATTCCCGGGTATTCCGGAAAATTCCGGACATCAACGATGGTGAAGAATTTATCGCCAATTATGATATTCCTCATGAATTAAAGCTGAATGCCAGGTTTGGCATCACAGAACAGCTTTCCGTACAAACGTTCTTTACCTATTCAACAGGCAGGCCGCTCACGCTTCCCGTTGGTTATTACCAGCACGATGGTCTCAATATACCGATCTTTGAAGGGCGGAATAAATCCAGGTTTCCTGATTTTAGCAGGCTGGATCTTTCCGCAGAATACCAGTTTAAATCGAGATTATCCAGAAACCGCACCTTCTTTAGTACCGTATCTATTGGGGCATATAATTTATATAACCAGAAAAATCCATTATATTACCGTCTAAATTCGTCTGCTATTGAACGGCAGACACCAACAGTGGAGTATGGCTTCGGTTTTTATCCGTGGATTGCCTATAGCTTTAAACTTTAACATGAAAAGGTTTTCAATATATTGTTTCACTCTGGTGTTACTGCTTGCCGGCTGTAGCAAAAACCCGCTTGAAGAAGATCTTTTTGTAAAACCGGTGCGCACTTACGATATGGCTGTTGAGGGTGGATTTAATACCTATTCCCTGTTTCAATACATTCGCCTTACCAAACCTGCCTTATTTCCGGATTCTGCACCAACACCAATCAGAAAGGCTACAGTAACCATCAGCGATGGAAAAACAGCGATCGTTTTAAGAGAAGGCCAGCCTGGTATCTATATTGGAATAAATGGAAGAACAGATCCAAGTTATAACAGTCCTTATACACTGACCATTAAGTACAATGATAAAACCTACACGGCAGTAGATACCTTAAGGCAGGTTGTAAATATTATTGACGATTTTTTGCCTTTATCCACACGGACCGTAAACAATCAGGTGATCGGAACCATTCCAAAGCATACCTTTGGGTACCTCAATGCCAACAAGTGGTATTTTTCCTATTCAAATATCCCAGCCTGGACTCCGGGCAGGTTTGACATTACCGAGAATTACAGCTATACGCATTTGCTCGGCTCACCCAACTCCCTCTATCCGCTCAGCAACCTGAAGCGGACATTTACACTCGCACCGAATGACTTCATTTCTATCTATAAGATCTCGTTGTCAGAAGGATATTCCAGGTACCTGTATTCTGTATTCATGGAGACCGACTGGAGTGGGCTTTTTTCCGGAGTTCCGGTTAATGTTCAGGGGAATTTCTCCGGAGGAAATGTTCAGGGATACTTCTCTGCTGTAGATGTCGATAACCGAACCTACAGCGCAAAAGAGCTTTAGCTAAATGTTGGCCTTGATATTGCATAGGTTTTCCTATAACAATTGAGGGATGGCGGTAACTAAACAAAAAAAATACAAAATATTAAAGTGGGTAGGTGGAATTTTAGGGTTCCTGATCTTAATTGTGGCAGGAGTATCCATTTATTTCAGTGCAAAATGGAAACCCTTGCTAACCGAAAAGATAAAGACCGGGGTCTATGAAGGTTCAAACGGATTATACCGGATTGACTTTAAAGATATACACCTGAACCTGGTTACGGGCAGTGCTTCCCTTAATGAGGTATCGTTGATACCTGATACGGCCGCCTTTAACCGGCTTAAGGCGGTTAAGCTAGCCCCGGCGCATTTATTTGAAATCAAACTGGCCGCCCTAAAATTAAACCGCATCGGCATCCTTACCGCCTATTTTAAAAAGCGGGTAGAGATGAATTCCATCATTCTTGACCATCCGTCTATCCGGATCATTCATCACCAGGTGGCTAAAAGACCAGATACCGTTAAAGATGAACGAACCTTATATCAGCAAATCTCAAAAACCCTTAAGTTAATACATATAAAAGCGATCAAAATTGTTGATGCCGATTTGGATTACATCAATGGGGCAACAATGAAGCCGCTTAATTCGATTAAACACCTAACTGTAAATGTGCAGGATCTGCTGATCGATTCTGTTTCACAGTCAGACACTACACGTTTTTATTATACAAAGGATATCAATTTCCAGTTAACAGGATACCGGTCTACCGGCAAAGATAAAATGTATACCATGAAGGTAGATACCATCAGTGGCTCAACTGCAGGAAAATATATCCGGGTAGTTGGATTTCAGATGATCCCCCTTCATCCCGACCTGGCTTTTACACGGATGTATAAATATGGGAAGGACCGCTATGATCTTAATTTTGATCACATTAGTTTTGCCGGTGTAGATTTTATCCGGTTAAATACAGAAGGCAGCCTGCATGCTACGGCCTTAAAGATCGGGCCCGCAAAAGCAGGGATCTTTGTAAACCGTGAACTGCCACCTCCGCCAAATTTGAATAAAGTACAGAATTTTCCGCATGTAGCGCTTAAAAGGCTGCCTATGCCAACACATATTGATACCATAAAACTGACCAATATTGATGTAGCCTATACCGAGTATAATCCGATCAGCCAGAAAAGGGGCACCGTATATTTTCAGAATTTTGGAGGTAACATTCTTAACGTAACCAATGATTCCAGTCAGCTGGCAAAGAACAATCATGCCATTGCTGATTTTCATGCCATGGTTATGAAAACCAGTCGCATTGACATCCATATCGACTTTAACCTTACCGCAGAAAATGCTGCATTTACCTATAAAGGAGAGGTTGCACCCATGGACATGCTGGTTTTAAACCCGGTTGGAAAGAATATGGGCCTTGTTGAAATTGAAAGCGGAAAAATGCGCAAAACGACATTTGATATTAAAGCCAACCGTTCAGGTTCTTCGGGTACAGTAATGTTTCTTTATAACGACCTTAAAATAAAACTGCTCAAAGAAGGAGAAGATGGAGAACCCGCTAAAAAGAAAGGCTTCCTTTCATTCCTTGCCAACAACCTGCTCATCAAAGACAACAATCCCGATAAGGGAAAAGCACCAAGAATTGCCAATATTACTTTTCAGCGTACACCAGCAGCGTCATTTTTTAACCTGCTTTGGAAAAGTGTTTTTATAGGTATGCGTGAAAATATCGGACTTGGAATTGTTCCGGTAAAAACACCCGAACAAGGCCTGGAAAAAATAAAAGATAAGAAAAAAGAACGCCAGGAAAAAAAGGCTGAAAGAAAACGTAAAAAAGAAGCGAAGGAATAGTGCATCTCAATCAATAATTGTATCTTGTAATATAAACAGGCCTATGTATAAAAAAGCCCGAAAGCGTTACTACATACTAAAATTGACAGCGGCAATCCTATTCTTGCTTTCTATAATCCTGTTCTTTACTTCACGCTATCTGAGCGCAAAGTTTAAACCTTTGATCAAAGTCCAGTTAAAAGAATTGGTATTAAATGCAACGGATAGCCTTTACCGCATTGAGTTTAGTGATGTCAGTACCAATTTCATTACCCGTGGTGCCGCGTTAAGCGATGTGAGGATCATTCCGGATACCATTATTTTTAAAAAGCTGATTGCGTTAAAAAAAGCGCCAAACAATATCTATTACATTACGTTAAAAAGGCTAACTATTAAAGACTTCCATCCACAAAGGCTTTTAAAGCATAAAAAGTTAAACATCGATGTCTTATTGTTTGATCATCCCGATGTAACCATGATTAACCGTCAATTTGAATTTAATGAGGTTAAAAATTCTTTCCCGGAAAAAACACCTTATGATTATATTTCAGATTATCTGAAAGAACTGCGGATCAGAACGGTCGATTTTAAAAATATGCGTTTTAAGTATGTCAATCAAAATCTGCCGGTTCCGAAAATAGATTCTGTAAACAATTTAAACATAACCTTAAAAGACTGGTTGATTGATCCCCATTCCGCGCAAGATCAAAGCCGGATCTACCTGTTAAAGGACATCTCCATCAACTTAAATAATTATACGTTTGCCAGCCCGGATAGTCTGTACCATATTAATTTAAACCAGCTTAACTTTAAAGCATCATCGGGCAAGCTGAATATCAATAGCTTTAGCGTGGTTCCAAGATACGATGAAATGGCTTTTGGACAAGTAAGCGGCTTTTCAAAAAAGAGGCTTAACATCCAGATGAGTGATATCAGCATGAGCGGCATTAACCTGCCGCTTTATATTTTAAAGCAGGAACTGGAAGCAAAGGAGATGAACATTGCCAATGGCTTTGTTTCTATTTTTAATAACAATGCGCTGCCCTTAAAAAAGGAAGACCGGTTCGAACTGTTTCCACACCAGCTCATGCAGACCATGACTTCCAAGTTCTCCGTTAAGCGGCTTAATGTAAAGGATGTTGATATCAGCTATGCAGAGTTTGACCGCGATAGCAGGCAACGGGGAGTGATCACCTTTAACCGTACTTCGGGTACCATATCTAACGTAACCAACAGAGAAAAAGACAAGACAAAGCATCCATATATGCTGGCTGATTTAACCAGCTATATGATGGGCAGGGGCAAGCTGGATGTTAATTTTAGGTTTGATCTTCAGGCAAAGGATGGAGCTTTCACCTATTCAGGGGTTCTTGGGCCAATGGAAGGGCGCGTGCTTAACCGGATTACCAAGCCATTAGGTATGGTAGAAGTACGAAGCGGAGCGGTTAAGAAACTGGAGTTTAAAATTGAAGCCAATAACCATATAGCCAATGGCGATCTTCGTTTTGCTTTCAATGATCTTTCATTGGGCCTGCTAAAAAAGCATGAAGAAGAAAACAGACTGGTTAAGCAAGGATGGATGTCATTTATAGCAAATGCAATGATCATCAATTCTGATAACCCCAATAATGCAGGCATTTTTATCCATGCCCCAATCCATTATGAACGGGAGCCTAAAGGTTCATTGTTTAGTTTCATTTGGAAAACCTTGTTTACAGGTATTAAAGCCAGTGTAGGGGTAACAACAGAAAAGGAAGAAAAGATCCGTGGTCAGATTGCAAAGTTTGAACAGATAAAAATAGACCGCGATAAGCGAAGGGCAGAACGGCAAAGACGCAAAGTGAGGCGTGAAAAAGAAAGAGGGGATTAATTAAATCCCCTCTTTGCATTATATATTATCTTAACAACGTGTTCTATTTTAACAATTCTGCCGGAACAGGTTTGTTTAATAAGTTCTGATAGTAAAAACGGAACCGTTCAGACCTGTCGTGTGCCGTTTTAGCGCCACCCCATCCATGTCTGCCGCCCGGATAAATCATCAGCTCAAAATGTTTGTTTGCATTTTGTAGTTTATCTACCAGCTGAATGGTATTTTGCATATGCACATTATCATCCATATCACCATGCATAATACGCAATAAACCTTTGTATCGGTCTACATAGGTAAGCACAGACGCATTCTTATAGCCTTCAGGGTTTTCCTGCGGGGTATCCATAAAGCGCTCCGCATAATTGGTGTCGTATAATTCCCAGCTGGTAACCGGCGCACCTGCATAGCCAAAGTCAAAATCATCAGCACCCATGGTCAAAGCCAGGCAAGACATGTAGCCGCCATAGCTATGGCCGGTAATCAGTAGTTTCTTATTGTCTACCCAGGTTTGTGCTTTTAGCCAGCGTGCTGCGGTTGTGTAATCTTTCATTTCCCATTTACCCAGATTGCGGTGCATTAAGGCAACGCCTTCTTTACCAAACTGTCCGGATGCACGGTGATCTACAGAGATCTGGATCACGCCTTCGTTTGCCCACCATTGGTTTCCAACACCTTTCCAGGTATCCGTTACATTGCCGGCATTAGGGCCGCCATAGATGCTCATTACAACCGGATATCTTTTGTTTTGATCAAAATCTGTTGGATACGTGATAAAAGCAGGAAGGTTATAACCATCATCAGTAGGAATGGTGATCATTTCCGTTCTTCCAAAATTATAAGAGGCAAAATCTTCCGCTTTACTGTCGCCAAGTTCTTTAATTATTTTTCCTGTGTTGGTTAACAAGGTTCTGCGGGCAGGCGTAGACACATTTGAATACGTGGTAATAAAATGAGTTCCATTGGTCGACATCTGGATCTGGTGGTTGTAATCACCAAAAGAAAGACGTTTTAAGTTTTTCCCATTGTAGCCAATGCGGTAAAAATCTGTACGGGTAGAAACCTCTTTGCGGGCGGTAAAATAAACCACTTTATTTTTCTCATCCACATGTACCAGGTTTGTAACCTGCCATTTGCCGCTGGTAATTGGATTGATCAGTTTTCCATCAAGGGTATACAGGTAAAAATGTGCCCAGCCGGTTTTATCACTTTTAAGGATATAATGTTTTTTGTCTTCGAGGTACTCAATGCGCCCGTCATAATCCAGGTCCACCCACGAAGCTTGTTTCTCGTCATAGATCTCTTTCTTAACGCCGGTTAGCGGATTCACAGAATAGAATTTCAGGTTATCCTGACCACGGTTCTGCCATTGCACCATTAAGTTACTGCCGTCAAAACTCCAGTATGGAGTTCCAAAATATTGGTCGTCCTTTTGGTTAAAGTCGGCCCATACTACGGTTCCGCCAGCGGCAGGAACAAAACCTACCTTTACTTCCGGGTTAGGATCGCCAGCTTTAGGGTAACGTGTTTTCTCTGTATAGCCGTGTTGTCCTGTAGAACCGTTGATTGGGAACATCGGGACTTTAGTGTCGTCAAAACGCATAAAAGCGAGGTTCTTACTATCCGGAGCCCACCAGAAAGCCTTGTAATTGGTTGCCCTGCCTAAAATCTCTTCGTAATATACCCATGAAGACCATCCATTATAGATCACATCAGTAGCGTCTGTAGTATAGCGGATCTCTTTTCCGGTTTCTACTTCAACCGCATAAAGATCGTTGTTGCGGGTAAAGGCAACATACTTTCCGTCTGGAGAGAGGGTAGGGTTCTTTTCTTCGTCGGTATTGGTGGTTAAGCGTTTGGCTTCATCTTTCCCGTATTTAATGTATACATCCTTATCCCTTACAAAAACAGTTACGTTGCTTTTTGGAGGAGGTGTATATTCAGTTCTTGAGCCTGATTTTACATCAACAGCATAAAGCTGGCGTGTTTTTGGATCTGCTTCAATGTAATGGCTGTCATCAGCCCATCCGGTAACCGCATTCATGGGTTTAGTCAATGAAGGCTGTCCGTCAAATATTTGCTGCTGGTTTAATCTTTTAAGTTGTGCCTGTACAGAAACAGCACTGGTTAATGACATAGCGAAGCAGATCAATACGGTTTTTCTCATTATAATTTAGGGGTTGTTTTTTTATAAGATCCAGTTCCAGCCAAATTCATCCGGTGCAAGTCCGTAACGGATATCATTCAATGTTTTAGCAATATCTCTGGAGATGGTGCGGGTTTCAGGATTCGTTAACGTGTACAATTTGCCCAAATAGCTGATTTCGCCAATAGGCGTAACCGTAGCGGCAGTACCAGCAGCAAAAGCATCGGTTAAGCGGCCGTTTTCAATACCTTCAATCACTTCTTTCACGCTTACCCGTCTTTCTTCCACCTCAATACCAGCTTTGGTAGCCAGCTGGATGATGGTGTCACGGGTTATACCGTCCAGTACCGTGCTTCTAACAGAAGGGGTAACCAGTTTTCCGTCAATGACAAAGATCAGGTTGGCAGTTCCGGCTTCTTCAATATATTCATGAGAAACCGCATCCGTCCAGATCAGCTGGTCAAAGCCTTCTTTTTGTGCTTCGGCAAAAGGGTGTAAGGAGCGTGCATAGTTACCGGCAGTTTTGGCAAAGCCAACGCCACCTTCATCAGCACGGGTAAATTCAGTTTCAATTTTAACTTTCAGCGCTTTGCTATAGTATGGGCCGGTTGGCGTAGTTAATAATGCAAAGGTATAGGTGTCAGAAGCACGAACACCCAGGTAAGGGTCTGTAGCGAACATAACCGGGCGGATGTATAATGAATAACCTTCCTGGGCAGGTACCCATTTTTCATCGATCTCGATCAATGCAGCAATACCCTGCATAAAAATCTCTGTGGTAATTGCAGGCATAGACATGCGGGCAGCCGATTTATTAAAGCGTTCCAGGTTTTTTTCAGGTCTGAACACACTGATCTTGCCATCTGCCTGGCGGTAAGCTTTCATGCCTTCAAAAATAGCCTGTCCATAATGTAAGGCCGAAATAGCCGGACTCATCGGGATTGGGCCAAAAGGCAGTATCTGTAAATTAGACCAGGTTTCATTGTCATATTCAGCAATGAACATGTGGTCAGAAAATACCTTTCCAAATGGTAACTGAGAGAAATCGGTTACCGTTAATTTGCTTTGTGCTGCTTTATTTATGGTGATGTCTAATGTATCGTTCATTTTAGTAGTGGTTTTGGAAGGACAAAGTTAAGAAAAATGCCTCTTTTTACGGTGTTTTATTTTGCAATAAACAAGGTTTATTGCTCAGTTTTAAGTGTTTTCAATACACTAAGCACCCATCCCTTACCCCATTCTTCCATTTGTTCTGCAGTCCATAGAAAAGGGTAGAAAATGCGTTTCTGAAAACGCGGGGGCAAATACTTTTGCCAGTTTGTACCTCCGGTAGCGGCAATGTCAACCGGGTCGCGTTCCAGGTATCTTACCGCAGATTTATAGTGCGATAAAGGCCATTCTACATTGACAAAGATGTCCAGTTTACAGAGCTCTTCGCCCAAAGCGGTCACATCCTGTCCTTCCTGCTCCAGTTTGTGGTACAGCGCCGCGAAGTTGGTGTGCTGCCTGTCTTTAACCAGCTGCAGAAACTGATCAGCATATTTATTAATGAATTGTTTTAAGGTTAGCGTTTGCTTTCCACTGGCCAGTTCAGTAGCACCAAACTTCCAGTAAATGTGCTCAAACTGTTCCTCTATAGGCGCGCTTGTCAATTCTTCTCTTTTGCTTTTATCAACCAGGCGGATAAAATTAGTGGCACAGATCTCAATCATGCGGTACTGACCGGATTGAAAGCCGCTGGCCGGCAAAAGGGACATGCGGAATTTCAGGAACTGATCTTTTTCCATTCCATTTACCATGACTTCAAAAGAAGAAACCAGGGCATTAAAATACGCATTGATGCGTTTTACACGATCTGTAAAAAAGACAGCAGTAAGAGACTGGTGTTCGGCAATCTGTTTACACTCATGCAGCGAGAGCTTGAAATAAAGCTCCGTAATCTGATGGTACATGATAAAGATCTCTTCATCAGGGAATGGGGTTTTAGGACTTTGCAGGCTTAGTAAAGTGTCCAGGTGGATGTAATCCCAATACGTTAGAAAATCTGCGTACAGCAGGCCGTCCAGGTATGCAGCCATATCCTGGCCCATTGCTGCATACTTTTCCTGCAGTTTATCCAGCTTTTCCTTGATCTGTGGTGTCAGTTCCATGGTACAAATCTAATACAGAACCCTGAACTTTATGGTATGCTCAATCTTTTTTAATGATTTAAACAATTGCTCGTCGTATTGCGCGTTGATATCGGTAATTACATAGCCGATGTTGGGGTTAGTCATCAGGAACTGACCGTTAATGTTGATGTTGTGTTCTGCAAAAACGGTATTTACCTGTGCCATGATCCCGGGTACATTCTTGTGGATGTGGATCAGGCGGTGCGATTTTTCAATCCTTGGCAGCTGCAGGTTCGGGAAATTCGAACTCATATAGGTGGTTCCGGTATTCATAAAGTCCCGCATCCTTTTGGGGATAAAGTCTAAATTTCTGGGGTTGTGTTTAATGTCGTCAAATACCACAATCCCCTGTTCTGTACAGGCGGCAATGTCTATCTTATTCTTTGCCGTACCGAGGTAGCCCAATGTTTTTAACTTTACAGCCTGTTTTAATTTCACCGGATCAACCTTTTCGCCATCGGCCAAAAGGAGCATGTGCACATCGGCAATGTATTTCTCTTCAAAATCTGCTTTATGGCGAATGGAGAACCCGTCTTTTTTAAGCAATTCAATGCTTTGCTCCGGTACATCACCAATAATGAGGCATAAGATCCTGTTCTTTGGATAAGATATTGCCCTTGGCAAATTGTTCACATAGAGAAATTCGTCAAAACTGGGTGTTACATGGTCGGCCTTCTCTACAATGCTCTCCCTGGATATATTTTCGGTAAAGGCATAGAACTTTTTGATCAGGCCGCTTTCACGAAGCTGAAAATCAGAATAGCCGTCGCCAATACCATAAAGGTCGCCCTCCAGGTTCATTTGCTGCATCAGTTTAACCTTGCCGCCTTCCTCGCTTAAGGGGTTGGCATGGTCATAATCTATAATTTTACCATCACCAGTGGTTACAAAGGTATTGGCATAAATGTTTTCTTTTTTAATGTGGTACTGGCTTACCACGGGGGTTATAAACTCTTTAAATCCACCCGATACGATCAGCACCTCATCGGCATGATTTTTAAAGAATTCGGCATTGCGCGAGAAAGAGGCAGAAACTTTTTTCTTTAACCGGGTAATGAGCTGTTTTAAATGATCTTCATTGGCCTCCAGTAACTTTACGCGTTGGGCGAGGCTTTCGCTAAATGAAAGCTTCCCTTCCATGGCCAGGTTGGTATAGTCTTCAATTTTCTTAAAGATGGCTTCTTTATCCGGATGTTTTTTTAATGAGATCCGGGCCAGTTCATCTAAAGCTTCTACTTGGGTAAAGGTACTGTCAAAGTCAATAATGTAGAAATTCTTCATCTTTAGTTCAATTTTTTAAGGCCATTGCAGGTATCTGCTATACTTTGTTTAAGAGGTTTAAACTCAAACCCAAGCGTATTTTTTATCTTTTCGTTGCTATATAAGCTTTCATTCAGGCTGCTTCTTGCCGCGTCACTGGTTAGGGCAGCGGGTTTGCCGGTAAAGAGCGATGCAATTTTTGCGGCTCTCCATGCCATACCCAGCATCCAGGGTTTGGCTTCTTTTGCGGGTGCTTTAACCCCAAACCCATTTGCAATTTCAGTAAAAAATTGCTTATAATTATAATTTTCAGCAGAAATGGTAAAACGCTCTGCGCTTTCTTTACTATTCATTAAAGCGATCATGCTTTTTGCCACGTCAGTAACATCAACAATACCGGTAGCCCCCCTGGTATAAAAGGACAATCCTTCTTTAACCAGCTTAAAGATAGCGCCGCTGCCTGTAAACCCGGCACCTGCACCAATAATTACAGAAGGGTTCACAATTACCGCATCCAGCCCTTCGGCAATACCGCGCCAAACTTCCATTTCACCCTCGTATTTAGAAATGGCGTAAGCATGTGCTTTAGAATCGTATTCCCAAAAATCCTTTTCCGTGATGAGTGCTCCTTTTTTTGCATTGCCCAATGCTGCAACAGAGCTTACATGGAGTAAGCGGATGTTGTGCTCAGCACAAAGGTTAACGATGTTGCTGGTACCTTCAATGTTTATTTTAAGCAGTTTCTGTTTGTCTTTAGAATCAAAAGAAATAACGGCGGCACAATGGTAAACCCGGGTAATCCCTTCAAAGGCATCTTCTAAAGAAGAGATGTCGTTAATATCGGCAACAACCCATTCAATTCCGGTTTTATCTTTAACCAGGGGGGATATGGCAGAGTTGTTCCTTTTTAAGGCCCTTACCGTTAATCCCTGTTCTGTTAGCTGATGTAATAACTCCGTTCCTAAAAATCCAGTGGCACCGGTAACTAATATCATTTCATTTTTTTTAGGATGATCCATTAATATATGCGCTCAAAAATAGATATTTGATGCCATACATTTATAGCACCCTATGTCATTATCCGATTTTTTTTCACCCTTAAGTCCTGAGAAATTTACACCCAAGACCGGATTTTATACCAGTCAGTTGGGTTTAAAGGTCAATTTCTTTACGGAGAAATTTCCGGACCTGGAAGAAAATGAATATGATATTGCCATTATCGGGGTTCAGGATGACCGTGCATCCGTTAATAATGCAGGTTGTTCTCTTGGGCCAGATTACTTTCGCGAGCAGTTCTATACATTAAATGAGGGTGCTTACACCAGCAGGATCGTTGATCTGGGTAACATCATAGCCGGGGCTTCCATATCAGATACCTATATTGCGGTAAAGATGGTTGTTACCGAGCTGGTTAAATTGAGTATTGTGCCGGTGATCATTGGCGGCGGACAAGACCTTACCTATGCGCAGTACCTGGCTTATGAACCCCTGGAGCAGAAGGTGGATCTTGTTGTGGTAGACAGTAAGTTTGACCTGGACGAAGATGATCAGGAAGGGCTTAGCGCCAAATCAGATACCTATTTAAACAAGATCCTTTTACATCAGCCCAACTACCTGTTTAATTACAGCAACATCGGTTATCAAACTTATTTTGTAAACCAGGATAGTTTAAAGGTGATGAGTAAGCTTTATTTTGATGTACACCGTCTGGGTGAGTTTTCAGATCAAATTGCGTTAACGGAACCGATCATCCGCAATGCAAATATGATCAGTTTTGATATCGGTGCCATCCGTTCATCAGATGCAGGGGCAAATGCCAATGCAAGCCCGAATGGTTTTTACGGAGAGCAGGCTTGCGCTATTTCCCGCTATGCCGGTATGAGCGATAAATTAACGTCTATTGGTTTTTATGAGTTTAATCCGGCCTTTGATCAAAACGGACAAACGGCCATGTTGCTTGCACAAATGGTTTGGTACTTTGTAGATGGTTTTTACAACCGTAAGAAAGATTTTCCGCTTACCCCAAAATCACACTATCTCATTTACCGGGCAAGCCTGAGTGATGGAACAGGCGAGATGCTGTTTGTAAAGAGTAAAAAATCAGACCGCTGGTGGATGCAGGTCCCTTATCCAACCGGAATGTCAAAAAACGAACGGTTTCATCTCGTCCCCTGTCGTTATGAAGACTATACTACCGCTGTAAACGGTGAAATGCCGGATCTTTGGTGGCGTACCTATCAAAAACTGCTATAATATAACGGATTAAGCCTTATAATGCTCAAGTCCGTGTGGGCATGTAAGGTATTGAAACATTTAAATTGGCCTTATTTTGTGTTGTGGATCGTTAGTTTGTAAAATTCCGGTGTTTAATTGATAGTAAAAACATTTTTAATTAAATTTGATCATTACAATCAACAGAAAACCTTAATTCCCAAAAAAAGTTATAATCATGAAAAAATTATTGATCGCTGCAGTTTGCTTATTGCCCGCTGCAACTATGGCCCAGGGCACGTTTACTTTACAAGGTAAAGTAGGCAAGCTTAATGCTCCGGCAAAAGCCTATTTATCGTATTCGGCAAATTCTGCACAAGTAACAGACTCGGCAGTAATTAGCGGTGGTAAATTTACGTTTACAGGTTCAATCACTGGAATTACGTCAGCATATATCCGCGTTAAGCATGCAGATGTAGTTGCTAACGTGAATGCAAAGCCAGGAACTCCTGTTCCTGCAACAGATGTCCTTTCCTTTTACCTGGAGCCTAAAACATTAAACCTGGTTTCGGCTACAGATTCAGTTAAGTATGCAGTTATTAAAGGATCAAAGGTAAATGAAGACAATGTAGCGTATAAAGCGCTGACTAAATCTGCAACAGATAAAAATATCGCATTAAATGCAGAATACCGTTCAAAAACCCCGGAGCAGCGTAAAGATACCACCTATATGAAAACGGTATACGCACGCGATGCCGCCATTTCAAAAGAAATTTCAGAGATCAACAAAAAGTTCTATGCTGAAAACCTAAATTCTTATATCGGTTTAGTAGCCTATAGAAGCACCATGGGTTATTCTATTAATCCGTCTGTTGTAGAGCCTGAGTTTAATAAATTCTCTGCTGAAGTTAAAGCAAGTGAGTTGGGTAAAAGTATTGCCAAATCTATTGAATCGGCTAAGAAAACAGCAGTAGGCGTAATGGCGATGGATTTCACTCAGAACGACGTAAATGATAAGCCAGTTAAGTTGTCAGATTTTAAGGGTAAATATGTATTGCTTGATTTCTGGGCATCATGGTGTGGCCCATGCCGTGCAGAGAACCCGAATGTGGTTGCTGCCTTTAACAAATACAAAGACAAAAACTTTACGGTATTGGGTGTATCCTTAGATCAGCCAGGTAAAAAAGACCTATGGTTACAGGCTATTGAGAAAGACGGATTGACATGGACACATGTTTCTGACTTAAAATACTGGAACAACGAAGTTTCTAAAATGTATGGTATTCAGGCAATCCCTGCAAACTTCCTGATCGATCCAACCGGAAAGATCGTTGCTAAAGACATCAGAGGAGAAGAGCTGCAAAAGAAACTTGCTGAAATATTAGGAGCAGGACAATCTAAATAAGCACAGAATAATCTTAAAAAAAAGGCTGGTGATCATTTGATCACCAGCCTTTTTTTGTTTAATAACTTGTATATAAATGGATCTAGTTCGTTTTGATCTCTACACGTCTGTTTAAAACCCTTCCTTCTTCGGTCGTGTTAGAAGTTACAGGTTCTTTCTCACCGAAACCTTTTACGGTAAAACGGCTCGCATTAAGACCGGCATTTACAAGGTAAGATTTAACGGAGTTGGCGCGGTCTACTGATAAAGACAGGTTGCGTTCAGGAGTTCCTTCAGCAGAAGAGTGCCCGTTAAGTATAAAGCTAGTAGAAACATCTTTTTTCATTTCTGTAACGGCTTTATCCAGGATGGAGAATGAAGAAGTTTTCAATACATCAGAGTTAAATTCAAACTGGATGTTCCTGAAATTAAAATCTGGTTTTTCAACCTCTGCAGGTTTCTCCACTACTTTTTCTACCTGAGCAGGCGGAGCTGGTTGTGTTGGGGCCGGCTCGGGAGCTGTGGTTACTGCTGGAGTTGCAGGCTTGGCTGCCAGTTTTTTTGTTTTACAAGAATACAGTGACGTGCATAAGATGGCAATCAGCGCAATAAGTAAAAGGTTCTTTGTTTGTTTCATTTGTTAAAGTGTTTAATGTTTAATTGTTTGTGTGTGTCCTGCATGCTTCCATGCATTTCGCAACAATACTAATTATAACGTTTTTTAAATCCAAAACTTGTACGCTTTTTATTGGATAATCTTATGAAGTTGGCTTTTGATGTCGGGTATTATACCGTTCAGTAAAATAGTTTTATGATTGCTTTTTAAAAATAATTAATGGATTTAGCTTGTTTTTTCAGTTGAGATCAATTTTTATGAAAAAAAATAATGAATCAAAATAGTGCCTTAACGTTATTTAAATGCAGTTTTTTAGGTTGATTCATCCTTTTAAAACGTATAGCTATAAAATATTTTAAAAATACTTAGTGTATTTTATACACTATTAGAAATAATTACTATATTTGTAGTGTGAAACAGCGGAGTTGTTTCCTTAATAAAGATACAAACAGGTAATTCGATTTACCTTAAAGACAAAAATCCCGTTCATACTGGGTTTATATTTGGTTAGAAAAAGGCAGTGCTTGGATGAGACTGCCTTTTTTATTGAACAATAATTCGCAAGTGGATACAGGGAAGCTGAAGGATGATTAATTTATTTTACAACGTGGCACTTTTTTGAACATGAACATTCCGGACTTTCATATAAGTAGTTCCGGTTGGTCCTGGAGATCCGGAAGATCCTTCCATCTGGTAGTTAAGAATAATGTTAAAACGTTTTCCAACAAAATTCGCTCCGGTATGCGTAGCCTTTAAGGTTCCGTCAATCCAATATTCAATGGTTACATCGGTTGCATTTAATTTAGTAAGGTAGGCGGTATATGTATGCCAGTTACCCGGACTTGAAATGACATGTCCCTGGCTTGACCATCCTCCGCTTGGGTTTTTATAGGTATTTGTCCAGGTAGTGGTACTTCCTTTAAACTCCATGATATCGCTTTCCGGAGGCCAGGAGTCGGCCCCTGTAATCCACCAGGCCGGCCAGGTTCCCACTTGTGATGCACTTTGTACTTCTGCTGAAAATCTCCATTTAGGATACGCATCATTAACTATCGGAATTGCTTTTGCATGAACGGCACCTGAATAGTAGTGTATGGGCAGATAAGGGTCTTTTACACTGTTCCCTACGCCGGATGTTGGGGCGCTGGTAAATGTCAATACCCCGGCAGAGACCGCGATATTCTGAGTTCTCATTCTGGCTGTTCCATTGTGGTCCGATCCCCATGGATATAAGTTGTTCCAATAGGTGCTGAATGAACTAAAGGAGCTTGTAGGAATGACAGTTTCCCATGAAACAAGGGCAATAGCACTTGTTTTCTTTACAATCTGCTCAGGGTTAATTTGTTTTTCCGTTTCTTTTTTACAGGAAGAGATCATGGTATGGCATAGCAGTCCAATGATGATTAGGGTTAATTTTTTCATAATTTATATTTGGTTTATGTTAGCTTCCCTTTCATCCGCGAATGCGATATTAAAGGTCTTACAAAAAACAGCATAAATAGATTATTCCTGCGGGGACAAATTCATATATTGTGAGGGACAATCTGGTAAGTAATAGCTAAAATAAACCGGTGAAAATTTAACTCTTTAAATAATGATGCTCAAAACTACCTTATCCATTGTATTAGCCTTATGGCTAAGCCTATACGCCCCGGTTACCATAGAAAGTGATAAAGCCAGGTGGAAACCTTATTACACCGCTATTGATCCTGCAGCTGTAGTTGACGGCTGGTCGCTTCCGTTTGATGTGGCCAATAGAAAAGACATCAAACAGATTCGCGTAGTAAGCATCTTCGGGGATCACCGGGACAGCTACTATAAAGGTCATATACATACCGCGATAGACATCAATCCGTCAAAGCCAAAAACAAAGCTGGTATCGGTTTACGCCATGGCAAAGGGTGTGGTTTGCTCTATCCATTTAGGCGAAAATCAGAAAACAGTAGTGGTAAAGCATAAGCAGTCCAACGGCACTATGCTATTCTCTTCGTACAAACATTTAAAGGAAGTGTATGTGGTTAATGGGCAACAGGTAAATGCAAGTACCAAACTGGCGCGCTTGTTTACACCTGAAGAGTCAAAGAAATACGGTGGCGACTACCATCACTTACACCTGGAGATCCGCAAAAGCTTTGACGATTATGGCTGCGCAAGCTGGCTAACCATGAACAAGCAGCAATTGGATCTTCGTTTCTATGATCCCCTCGCATTCTTAAAATCAAACCTAAAATAAAATCTATCCTAAGCCAGCTGCCATGCCGGGTATAAATCATTAAATACGGCTCAATTCTATTGGTAAGATGTTCACCTCTAATAAAAAGCCATACCCGTTTCCGGATATGGCTTGTAAATTAATGGGTTGATATATGATTACTGCTTCGCAGGTGCAATATCTATAATTACAGTCCTGTTATAGAACCGCTCTTCCGGACGGTTGTTCTCAAAAGGAGAACGATCCGTTGCTTCGCCGAAACCATTGGTCTCAAACTTCACATTGGTTTTTCCTGCTTTAGTCAATGCAGTTTCAATGATCTGCTGCGCTTCTTTAGCTCTTTTCAATGATAATTCATAATTGTAATCTTCCGGGCCAACTATATCAGTATGGCCGTGGATGATCACTGTAGATCCATCAGTAATCAGCGGTGTTACCACATTGATTAAGAACTGCTCATAAGTAGCAATGGTATTGGCCTTATTAAAGTTAAACAAGATGCTGTAACGCATACCGGTTTCTAACAATTCCTGCTGTGCATCTAAATGAACGTTACTTTCTTTTCTGATCGTTGCGCCGCCTTTAGTGGTACCCAGCATAACCACTTTATAATCTCCTGTTGCATTGCTTCCAAGAATCGTTTTGCCTGGGATACTTTCCTGACCTTTGGTAAAAGGACCAAAATGCTGAACTGTTCCGTTCTGATCAGTCAGGTCTATGGTATAAGATTTAAGCACTTCATTGGCCTTCTCTACCGTAAAGATCACATGGCTGTCTGTAGGGTCAGATTGGGTAGCACTAATCTGTATAGGTTTCATCATGTCGCCACCCACTTCCATCATCAGTTCCGGAGAGCTGCTTTGAATGTCAACCCTGCGGTCACCAGATCTAAGCAAGGTAAGCTCTTTGGTTCCTCCGGGTTGTTCAGAAGGGATCAGCGGTTTAGTACGGCCGTTAGTAGCAATTCTCGTATCCTGGATGCCAAAGGTCTCTACCAGGTATTTCTTGATGGAAACTGCAAACGATCTGCCTTCAGCAGGGCCTTTTAAAGATGCACCACTCAATGTGATAGAAGAAGATGGGTTAGCCCGCATCCTATCACCAATAATATTAATTACATTATAATAAACAGCTAACTGTCTTGCAGAACGGCCAGCGCTGTTCTCTGCACTTTCCTGCTGTAACTGTTCTTCTTTAAAGCCAGTGGCCTGGTCTTTTGACAACGTGATATATCGTGAAGGAACCTGAGCAGAACCTTCATCAAAAAATACATAATTAAGCAGGGGCAATGTTTCTGTAACCATACGTTTTACCAGGATGGCCTTAGGCGCACGAACAGCAAAATTAACATCAGCTACCGGAATTACTGCCGGCACGGTTTCTTCTTTTTCAATAGCTTTCTTGCCTTTACCAAGCTTAAGGGCAATACCTGCTCTAACGGTGGTCATAGACCAGCTTTCTATGTTTCTAACATCCTGTCCAAAATAAGGATGGTATGACACAAATGGCGAGATTACAAATTTAGTGGTACTCGTTTTCGACGACATCTGAATGTCGTAACCCATACCCACTTGTCCGGAGATCAGTGTTTTGCGCATTTCACTAAACTCAGCATCTGTATTCGCTTGTTTAAGCTGGGTATAGTTAAAATCTTTCTGCAGGTTTAAACCCACTCTTGGGCCGGCAAAAAGGTAAAAGTTGCCACCACCCGGACTAAACCGAAGACTAGGTTCTATGGTTAGGTAACTGGTATTTGTTTTTAAGGTAGCCGGGCAATTACATGGCGCAACTACATCTTTAAACTTTCCACCGCGACCATCGTAGCCCAGGTTAAGCGCTCCTCCCCAGATGCTTCCTGGACGGTATTCAACCAGGATGGAACCGAAGGGACGTACGCCGTCGCCTTTATGAAATGCAGTAGGTACAAGCAGCGAGTTATTTAGCTTTTGGGTAGTACCATCGAAGAAATTCCCGTTGGCAGCTCCGGATATACCGAACCACCAGGTAGGCTGACCAGTTTGCGCCTTTACATTGATTTGTACAAGCAGCAGCATCAGGCAGCAGATAATCGTTTTTTGCATGGTTTTATTTATGGGTAACATAGATTTTTAAATTAATTTGGTGATTAAGGTTGAACAACTGTAGCCGCATTTAAAGTAACTGCAGTCTGGGCCAATAATTTACCCGTAACTTTAGCACCCGTGTTTAAAGAGATCAGGGTTTTACTCATAATGATCCCGCTTACATCAGCATTCGTTCCGAGTGTAGCCTGTCCGGTAACTATCCAGAAGATGTTCTTGGCCTGTGCACCACCCAATAAGGTAATTTTAGCGCTGTTGTTAATGATAAGGTCTTGTGAAATCTGGAATACCCAGGTGTCATTTGGTCCGCCGGTTAAGGTAACGCCAGCATTGGAGACCAATACACTCGTAGCCCATTTGTACAGCCCCGGAGGCAAGATCCTTCCGCTAATATCGCCTGCATAGATGCCAACAATCGGAGCCGGTGTAACCAGACCATTTGCAGTAGTAAATGCAGTTTCCATATCACTTACGGCCCTCGTCATCTTAGCCGGAGTTGGTGCTGCGTAATCTGATGCATACACTTTACCGGTTACAATTGGTGTTTGTGAAGATTCTCCGTTGGTATCCATGATCAGTCCAAAGCCTGTAATGGCTGTAGCTGCTGCCGGGCTCACCCCAATATCACCTGCTAATGAAGTGATGCCAGTGGTAGAAATTCCTGTTTTAGTCAGGATCCCAAAATCACCTGCTGTACCAAGGTTAATTGGCAATGGGCCTACGGGTAAGAGGGTAAAGTTAGCAGTGATGGTCTTGTTTGAAGTCATCAGTACCGTTAATGGATTTATAATTCCAGAAGCATTGCCGCTCCATGAACTAAATACATAACCTGCGGCAGGTGTGGCTGTAAGAATCACGGCAGTACCGTAATTGTAGGTAGCCTGTGTTGAACTCCTCGTTACCGTACCGTTTTGCGCAATTACAGTTAACGTAAAGGTGCTGATGGTAAAGTTGGCAACAAACGTTCTGTTTGAGGCTAAGGCGAAGGTATAGTTCGGACTGGTAGAAACTACTAATCCTGTTCCTTTGTCCGTCCAGCTGGTAAAGGTATATCCGGTATTTACGGCTGCGGTAATGGTTACCGAAGTTCCGGAAGGGTAAGAACCTTCACCGTCTGTTGTTCCTCCGGCAGCAGGGCTTGATGATAAGATCACCGCAAACTGAGAAGCAGGGATCAACCGGTAATTGGCTACCAGGGTCCGGTTAGATGCAATTACAAACTGGAAGCTTGAGCTTGTAGAAGCTATAGCTCCATTCTCTGTCCAGTTAACAAATGTATAACCAGCATTTGCGGTAGCCGTAATGGTTACCGGTGTTCCAACTACATAAGAACCAGATCCGGTTGTTATTCCGCCAGCAGCAGGGCTTGATGAAAGGTTTACTGCAAAACTTCCGGGAGGAATAACGGTAAAGTTGGCTACAAGCGCTTTGTTACCGGCCATAGTAAACTGGAAACTCGGACTGGTAGATGCCACCGTTCCATTTTCTGTCCAGCTGGTAAAGGTGTAACCCGCACTTGGCGTAGCTACAACCGTAGCCGATGATCCTTGTGCAAAAGAGCCTGCACCAGTTACAGTACCGCCTATTGCAGGATCTACTGATAGGCTAACCGCAGGAATCGTGGTAAAGCTCCATACGTAATTATCAACCATGGCCGTATGAAGAATATCTTCAGCGCCTGTAGTTACCGTACCAGAGTAAACAACAAATGGAAGCAATGCTGTAGTGGGTAGAAACGTAAATGTTTTTGCATCTGTGGTTGCAGCTAATGTACCGGCAATTACTGTTGTACCTTGTTTAATGGTAACGGTATTGCTGTTAATGGTAGCCGGATCCATGTCTGTATTAAATGTAATAGAGATCAGTTTGTTTAGTGCAACATCAACTGCTTTATCCATTGGGTCGGTAGAAACCACAACCGGACAAACGCCTATGATCTCCCCTTCGAAATCGTCTTTTTTACAGCTTGTTACCAAGGCAGCAAACAGAACAAAAGCAGAAAACAGGATGGTAAATGTTTTAGAAAAATGCGGGGGCAGACGCAACGAATTAATACCCGTAGATAAAGTAATTTTTTTTCTCATTATAGATTTGGAGTTTTTCAATTGCAAGGCAGTTTGCAAAGCAGATGCCATCATAAAGCTCTAAAGTTTTCTATTTCAGAAAGTTATTGAAAGGCCGTGTAGTATTATTGAAATGCAGGAGGAATAGTGCAAATGATACAGGTAATACAATTAATTAAGCAATTAATTAATTTTTAGAGATATAAATTGAATAATTGATAATCATAATAAATTAAATATAAAATTTATTTATGATCTGTTTAAAGGAGGATGTGTCGTTTTTCAACTAAACATCAAATAAATAGGCCTTTATTTGATGTTTGCCTTGGATTACAGTAATTTTGCTGTTACAGTAACGGAGAAAGAAGCCTGGCCAATTTTTCTGGAAGTTGTTTGTATAAAGGTCGCTTTAGCCAGTGTTCAGGAAGGATTTGAGTCGCGTCTTTCAAGTCGGCATCAAACACCTGCTGCAGCTGCACAGCTATCTCGCTATCGTATAAAATAGTATTCACTTCAAAGTTCAGCTCAAAGCTGCGAAAGTCCATATTAGCGGTTCCAACAACGGCAAGCTGCTGGTCTACTACCATTGTCTTGGCATGGATAAATCCTTTCTGGTACAGGTAAATTTCAATACCGGCATCCAGCAGGTCTATGTAATAAGAACGGGCAGCCCAGTTTACAAACACAGAATCAGACTTTCCGGGAACCAGTAGCTTAACCTTAACCCCGCTTAATGCGGCAATGGTTAGTGCATCGAGCATGCTTTCGCCAGGGATAAAATAGGGCGATGTGATGCATATTTCTTTCTCGGCCAAATTGATGGCTTCTATGATAGATAGGAGGATGGTAGGTGTTTCAGAATCCGGCCCGCTTGCCGCTATTTGCAGAACGGCATCACTTTCCTGGTTTGAATTGAGGCAAAAAAGATCTTCATCCGGATCAATCTGCTGTTCAGAGCAGAAATTCCAGTCGCCAATAAACAGGTATTGCAGGTAATACGTTCCCGGGCCGTCAATGCGGATGTGCGTGTCCCGCCAATACAGCTGGTTTTCTGCATCATCTCCATAATTGATATAATTATCACTTACATTAATACCACCTGTAAAAGCGGTACAGCCATCAATGATGATTATTTTACGATGGTTGCGGTAATTCAGGCGGTTGGCAAAAGGGAGAAATAAGATCCTGTAAAAAGGAGATGCCTGTACGCCTGCTTTTTTTAATTCGGGAACGAGTTTGCTGCGAATGGAGCGACTGCCAAAGTCATCATATATAAAACGGACAGTAACGCCTGCCGTTGCTTTTTCAATCAGGATATCTTTGATCTCATTACCAATCTTATCATCTTCAAAAATATAGTACTCTATGTGAATGTGATGTTGTGCAGATCTTAACGCACTTAATACTTCTTCAAATTTATGTTCACCATTGATCAGCAATTTCACCTTGTTTCCGCCAGATAATGGGCTCCAGCTATCTTTTAGCAGAAAGCGGGCAAGTTTCTTAAAGCGGATCATTTCATTGGGGCCATGTTCCAATGCCTTTTCAGAAACAAGGGTAATCTGTTGCTGAACCCGGGTTAACAGATCTGCATCCTGTATAATCTTTTTGGAGTAGAGCTTATTCTTACGGTAATTGATGCCTACAGAAAAATAGATGATCATTCCCAGAATGGGTAAAAAGACAGTGAGCATCAGGTAGGCGAGTGTCTTTGTCGTGGAACGGGTTTCATAAACGATCCGCAGACAAACGGCCGCTACAATTAAGCCATAAAAAATTTCCAGGACAATTATCCAATTCATAGATCTCAATGAGATTGTTTAAATGCCGTAATATATGTAAAAAGTAACCGAATGATTAGTATATTCACCATAATTATTAATACAAGAGGTAATTCTGATACCTCTATTTCTGCTCAGGTTTAATTAACGTTATCGAGATGAAATTTATAAAAATTGTAGGCGCTACACTTTTAGTATTTATTCTAAAGTCAAATATAGCGGCTCAAGAAGCACTGCCTATTGAGAGGGTAATCAGTATCTTAACCAAAGGTTCGGAAAAAGTCTCAGAATCATATATAAAGGCCACTGGCCTTGCAGATAAACCTTATAATAAAATCAGATTCTAAATTTGGGGAGATTTATAAGATTGGAAATGCACTAGTGAAATAAATGCATTGTTAGCTGAAGTTGGCGAAACTCATTTGGAAGGTCATAAAAAAGCAAGTGATATAACAACAGCGGGGTCTGAGCCAGCTTTTTACAAAGCTGAGATTAAATATTTAAATACTTGTAAAGCTTGGATTGGACAATCTGAGTATGATGAATCTGACATAGGAAATATAACGGTATTAGCTGTTAATAAGCAAACAGTAAAGTAGTAAGCGTTGTAATATCATATCATAAGGGAGAAAGAGATGGTGCGTTAAAAATACTAGATTCTATACTGCAGAATATTAAAACTGTAATTTGATTAATTGAATTATTGTTGTGTCGGAAAATTACGGGCTTCATTAAACATCGCGAAAAGTAAATTCTGATTGTACTGTTTTTAAGTTAATTTTTTACTTTTTTAAATATGAAACTTATAAAAATAATAAACCTTCTCCTCGTAGCATTGATGCTAAATTATAAGGCGATAAGTCAAGAGATTAGCAATTTAAAAGATATAATTAGCTTTAGTTTACCAAAGGGCGCTAAGAAAATATCAATTTTGGGTAATGATTCGTCTGAATTAAAAGAATTTAAAGATTTAGATGTAAAGCTGAACGATAAAAAAATCGAGTATTATACTATTGATAAAGCATTATTAAGATTAAATGCATCAGGAGAAAAAGTGAAGTCCAATCTTTTGGAGGAACGTAAAGAATCACTTGATCAGTTGTTTATAGAATATTCAGGTTATTACAAGTCCGAATTAAAAGTTATAGTAAATACTAAATTTTTAGTACTACAATCTGAATCTAAAAGATCTGTCAATGGGAAATTGACTTTTTATGGAGTTAATAGAGCTAATGATAAACTTGTCTCTGGTGTACTCTGTTATAAAAAAACAGAAAGGGCAAGCATTTTAAAGACGTTAGCATCTATATTAGAAAATATAAACTTTAGGAAGTAAGTATTTTATTATGTCTTCTTATAGAAGGCGCTGGCTTGGTTTGTTAATTTGCTAAACATTTTATAATTATGAAAATTATACAAACAGTAGTAGTGATAATCATAGTGTTTATCATGAATTTCAACGGACTTGCCCAAGAGCAGATACCTATAAAAAGTGTAATCAGTAGTTTGCCTAAAGGTTCTGAAAGGATATTCGAATTGAAAACAATCAATATTGCCGTCGCCCGTAATCCAATAATTCACTCCAATTCTAAGGTCGGCGAAATTTACAAAATTGGAAATGTTCTTGTGAAAATAAATGCAGCGTCAGGCAAAATGAGCGAAGATCATTTGGAAGAAACTAAAAAATCAATGGATTATCAATATCGAGGATTAAATCCGGCTTTTTACAAATCTGATATTAACTTTATAAGTAATTATAAAGTTTGGATTAGGCAGTCAGAATTTAGTTCTGCTGATATAGGAGAGATAATGACGTCGGTTGTGAATAAAACAAGCAATAAGATAGTAGTTGTTGTAATGTCCTATGAAAAAAGAGAGAGGGAGATTGCCTTGAAAACATTAGATTCTATACTTCAGAACATTAAGATGTAATTATATTATTCTAACAAGGAAAAATTTCAAAAATGTCAATTCAAATCCTTGCTTACCTTAACTGATTGTGAACATGAAACTTATTAAAATATTAAACTTATTGATTATTGTTTTAATGCTAAATTTTAATGCTTTAGGACAAGAAGTAGAAGTGCCCTTAAAGAATGTATCCAGTTTTAACCTGCCAAAAGGTGCTAAAAAGCTGTCTCGCTCTGTTGTTGATTCATCGGATTTAATTAATTATAAGGAATCAAAAATACGTAGTAACGATAAAACCAGTATATATTATTCCGTCGACAAAACTGTGTTGCAATTAAATGGGTTTAAAGGTAAAGTCCCGTCTAATTATTTAGAACAACGAATGGAATATTTTGATCTTCTATTTTCCGAATATTCAGGATCTTATAGGTCTGAATACAGAGTTCTGAATGCACGTAAATTTTTAATTATTCATTATGATTCAAAGCACTCTAAAAATGGAAGGATCGATTTCTACGGTGTTAATAAGTTGAACGATAAAACTGTTTCCGGGGCAATTTATTATAGGAAGGCTGAGAAAGCAGATGTATTGAAAACATTAGAGTCCATTTTGGAAAATATTAAAATTTAGAAAGTAGGATACTATTGTGTATTCTATAGAAGAAGCTGACTGGTTTGTTAATTAGGTAACCATTTTATAATTATGAAACATATACAAACAGTAGCTACGATAATTATAATATTTATCATGAATCTAAATGGAGTTGCCCAAGAGCAGATACCTATAAAAAGTGTAATCAGTAGTTTGCCTAAAGGTTCTGAAAAAGCATCAGAATCAAATATGAAAAACATGGGACTTACTGATCCTCGCTATTCAGTAATTAGATCGGATTCTAAGGTTGGGGAGCTTTATAAAATTGGAAATACGTTAGTAAAAATAAATGCAGTGTCAGGTAAAGTGGGCGAAACCCATTTGGAGGATACTAAAAATTCAAGTGATGGCACAAGTATACGATCAAGACCGGCTTTTTATAAATCTGAAATTAAATATATAAATGATTATAAAATTTGGATTATGCAAGCTGAATATGATCGGACGGATATAGGGAGTATATTGACATTGGCGGTGAACAAAACAAACAATAAAGTTGTAAGTGTGGCAATATCCTATTACAAATGAGAAAGAGATAGTGCCTTGAAGATACTGGATTCTATGTTGCAGAATACTAAACTGTAATCCTTATAGATTCGGTTTAGTATTTTGCAATTGGCTTCAATATAACATTAGATTTGGTATGTGGCATTGAATGTTTGATGTCTCCAAACTAAAGTGATCCGTTATTGTTGTCTTATTCGATTATAAAATCTACGCTTTAATTAAGACCTTAATAAATTGAAACACAAAACACGCATTGCTATTCTTGGTGGCGGGCCTAGCGGCTTATTTATGTATAAAAGGTTTGTAGATTCTGGCAGAACGGATCTTATCCTGGATATTTTTGAAAGAAAGACACAACTTGGTTCTGGTATGCCGTATAGCGGAGAAGGTGCCAATGATGAGCACATTACCAATGTATCCGGCAATGAAATACCAGAACTGGTTACCTCCGTTGCCGAATGGGTCCACACGGTTCCGGTAGATATCCTTAACCGCTTTCGGATAGACCCCGACCATTTTAATGATTATAAGGTGATGCCGCGCCTGCTTTTTGGAATGTACCTGTCTGCACAGTTTAACTTACTACAGCAACAGGCTGAAAAAGTAGGGATTCAAACCAATATATATTTGAACAGCCCTGTGACTGATATTATCGATTACGCGGAACAAAACCGTGTATCGGTGGAGGTAAATGGTCAGAAGCCAGATGAAAGCGGAGATCATGAAGAACGCGCATATGATCATGTAGTCATTTGTACGGGTCACAACTGGCCGTTTAAACATGAGGGCATTATTCCTGGTTATTACGACTCTCCTTATCCACCAGCTAAATTGGCTCAAAAACTGAATCACCCGATAGCCATTAAAGGTTCATCGCTTACCGCAATAGATGCAATTCGCACACTTGCCCGCAGTAATGGAAACTTTAACACGGATAATGCTGGCAAAGTAACTTACAAACTGACAGATGACAGTGCAGATTTCAGGCTGGTTATGCATTCCAGGAACGGGATGTTGCCCGCAATCCGCTTTCACCTGGAAGATCCGCATTTGTTAAAGGATTCATTGCTGGGCCGTGAAGAGATCGAAGCCAACCGGGCAGAGCATGAAGGTTTCCTGTCGCTTGATTTTGTATTTGAACGGAACTTCAAGGATTTATTCCGCGATAAAGAACCGGGATTTTATGAGCAGATCAAAGACATGGACCTGGAGACGTTTGTAGATGCCATGATGGAATTACGTGAGCGGGTAGAACCTTTTCAATTGTTTAAGGCGGAATATGCAGAAGCAGAAAAATCCATCAAACGTAAAGAATCTGTTTACTGGAAAGAGATGCTTGCCGTACTCAGTTTTGCCATGAACTACCCGGCAAAATACTTGTGTGCAGAAGATATGCAAAGGCTTCAAAAAGTGTTGATGCCACTAATCTCTATCGTTATTGCCTTTATTCCTCAAAGTTCGGTACAGGAGATGCTGGCATTGTACGATGCGGGTATACTGGATATTGTTCCTGTAGGTGATGATAGTGATGCCGAGCCTAAAACAGAAGGCGGGGTAGTTTATCACTATATTGATGAAAGCGGAAAAAAGCAATCTCCATATTTTAAAACCTTTGTGGATTGTGTAGGCCAGCCGCATCTGTCCTTTGAAGAGTTGCCCTATAAAAGTTTATTGTCGCGCAAAACCGTTAGTCCGGCGCGGTTAAAGTTCAAAATCGCCAAAGCTGGTATAGAAGCTAAGGAGAACGGAAATAAAAATGTAGAAAGCGATGATAAAGGAAATTATTATCTTAGGGTTCCGGGAATCACAATTAATGATAACTTTCAGGCCGTTGATGAATACAATGCATTAAATGAACGCGTTTATATTATGGCTGTGCCCTATATAGGCGGATACAACCCGGATTATTCCGGACTGGATTTTTGCGAAGCAGCCTCGGCCGCAATTGTTAAAAGTATACTAAACTATGAGCACATTACCACAATCCCCAACTAACCTTAAGCTGTACCTTTTATTGCTGGGCTCAAAAGCGCCTAAGAGAAATGTTGAACAACATGACTACTTTTTTGGGATCGGCAGCTCATTAAAAGAGCTTATTCCGGAAATTAAGGCATTTTGGCCTGAGGCTGGCAACAGCATCCATTTAGACGGCTGGCGCGAAATAAATACTGTAGATGGTTATGAGATCAAAGTTATATTAAAGGAACAAGCTCCGGTTTTATCTGATAAGAAGCTGTTCTTTATTAACCTCGGCGGTTACCAAACCAATAAGCTGGAGGAACAGCATTATACCATTTTAACCGTGCAGGAAAATCGCGCATTGGCCATTCAGGATGCAAAGAAAACCCTGTTTTTTAAATCCAATACCATTAAAGGTGCCAACTCGCACATTGATGAAAAGTATGGGGTCGATGTAGACGATATCTATAAAATAGAAGAGATATTAAATCCGGCGCACAAAGAAAAGTACCACATTCAGATTACCCCATCTGCTGGTTTGCCTGAAGATGAGATCCACCTTGGGTATTTTAAACTCGATAAACTGTGAGGATGTTATGATTATTATAAGCTAATATACTTTTTTTCAAATTAAAATTCAGGCTAAAATTTCCTATTGGTTAATTGTATTTGACCAGCTTGTTTCCAGTCTATAACCAGTATATGTTCAGAGGTTGTTCAGTCGGGACTGGTAAACAATTGCTGGTGATCTGGTTAAATAATCCCAGGCATTTTCTTTAAAGTAGACATGTGTGGCGGTGACGTGTAAAACAAATTGATAATCAGTATGTTGTTGTTTTAAATAATAATTAAAATTTAAAATTATGGCACGGATTAAAAATGGAATACTCGGTGGAGTACAAGGATGCATAGGTGATGTAGAAGGTTTTATTAGAAACGGTGAAGCCTTTATCAGGAAGAGAAAGAAAAAATCTACCGTACCGCGTTCAGTAAAGCAATTGGCGAATATGCAGAAGATGAGCGTAATTGGTGAGATGATCCACAGCATGACCTCATTTGTGGCCTTAGGGTTTGAACTTATCTCAAAAAATCAGTCCTTTTCTGCTAATAATGCGGCAAAATCATACCAGCTAAAGCATAGCTTACAGGGTCAATACCCCAATCTGAATATAGATTATGCACAGGTTAGACTGTCTGAAGGGCAACTTCCTGTTGCTGTGAATCCAATAGTGAATCTTATGGATAATGGCGTGCAGTTTAGCTGGGAGATAGATGCTGATCAATCTTATGACCGGGCTACACCCAGGGTTATGTTGTTGGTGTACGCCCCGGCATTAAAGAAATCTTATTATACCCTTAGTGGTGCCCGCAAGAATGCCGGAACTGACTTTATGGAGTTACCAGACTCTTTTAAAGGCCATGAGCTGCATGCTTACATTTCTTTTATCACGGATGATAAAAATGAGATTTCTAACAGTGCGTATGTTGGAAGTATTGGTCCTGCGTTTATTGAAGGGAGAAATGAAGCGGAAGATTCATTTAAAGCCCAAAATGATGATCATAAAGATGTTTTAACTACCAAGTCAATTGAACACAAAGATCTTTTGATACCAGCTATTATAACCATTGATGATATAAAACCAGAGAAAGTAGTTCATACAAAGCCAAATGATAGGTTTGATAAAAGAGCTAAAGCCGTTATGAAAAGAATTAAGAAATAAATACCTAATGCTGTAGCGATTTTGCAGGCAGATGCGTTATATAAATTATAAACGTTTAATTAACCATCTATATGAAAAGAATACTTTTACTGGCTTTTTCAACCGTGCTTTTATTTTCCTGCAAAAAAGATGAATCTTCATTTACCAAAACCATTACCAGGGGAGAAAAATGGGGTATTCGGATCGGAAGTTCGCCTGCTGAGGTTTTTGCCCAGCTTCAGCGTATAGGGCCGGAAAAAAGTTTTAATGAGGTGGGAATTGTGTACAGAAAGCCTTTTTCAAAACCTGAAGACGTAGCGAATTTGTTAGCGTATTATCATGCCATTACTGTAATTACCAATACCGGACGTGTAGACAGGGCAGTTATTGTATTTAGATCAGATAAAGTGACCTACATTAGTGCGGGTGGCGCTTTGCCTGCCGAAGTTGCAAAATGGCCACAAGATCTCCCTGATGAGATTGCGATTCATAAAGATGATCCTGTAAATGAGATCTACGATAAATTACTGGCCATTTACCAGATGCCGGCTTACAGCGGTTATGAACTCGTTTTGCCCGATAAAACCCTGTCTAAGGCTTATGATCCTGACATGGCTAATTATACAGAATGGGCTTTTTCCTTTTCAGAAGTTGTAGATAACGGGATGGGCGGATTGTCTTCTGTAAGGTTGTTTTTTAAAAATGGCAAGTTAAGTTCTATCAAGCATATGTATAATGAGGCGCCCCTGGTTTATGATTAACAGGACAATGGTTTTTACTGTTTTGCAGCATGCAAGATAAAGGAGGCATTTAAAAACCATATTAAGGATTAGCTCCAAATTAGGCGGTTTGTTAACATAATGATAATTTTATGTTATTTAAAAGTTACCATAACTTTACGGAATGCAATTTCCTACATACATTGTTTACGAACTGCTTATCCGTTTACAAGAACTCAATCCATTGGTAGGAGACTATCTTTCCTTTAAAAATTTACAAACTGGAATTTATCTACGCACTACTACAGGCAGCATAGAGATCCCTGAGGCTATACTTTCTATGCAGTTTCATGATCCTGGAAGCATCAAAAGATCTGAGATCATTTCTTTGCTAACTTCCTTTCAGTTAAACAATCCGCTAGACTGATAGGTAATTCTATGGGCTGCACCATTGTTTACAAAAGCTTAATATGTCTTTGTAAACCATTGCCTTACCAGCTTGTTATTGGTAACTAAGGCGTATGCCAGCTATAGTAGCTATGAAATTTAAACACGTTTATTTTATTATTAATCCAGCTTCCGGTAAGGAGGAGCCTATCTTGTCTTACATTAACCGTGTTTTGGATGGCAGCGGCATAGAATGGGATGTTGCCATTACTAAAAAGAACAAAAGTGCTGGCGATATTGCGCGTGAGCTGATTGGAAAAACGGATCTGATTGCAGTGTATGGCGGCGATGGTTGCGTAACGGAAGTGGCAGCGGCACTACATGGCACAAAGATGCCCATGGCCATTATTTCTGGCGGAACCGCAAATGTGATGGCTAAGGAGCTTGGAATTCCGTTAGATACCGAATCGGCCATAGAGGTATTAATTGGTGAAGGCGGAACATTGAGATCAATCGATATGGGGCTGCTGGACGATCAGCCCTTTGTGCTCCGTATAAACATGGGAATTATGGCCGACATGGTATTGCAGGCAGACCGCAGTCTGAAAGAAAATATGGGGCAGTTGGCTTATGGCATTACTGCAGTTAAAACCATCGGCAATGCAGAACCTCTCCTTTATAAAATGGAAATTGATGGACAGCTTTTTGAGGAGACGGCTGTCTCGCTCACTGTAACCAATTCTGGCCATATAGGAATTGGTGATTTCTCCTTACAGCCGGGCATTAGTATTACCGATGGGCTGCTGGATGTGGTGCTTCTTAAAGATGCCGGTTTGGTCTCCTTACTTAAAGTTGCAGGCAGCACGCTGCTTCATACCGAAACCGAAGCGGTGATGCACTGGCAGTGTAAACGGATTGTGATCACCATGCCTGAAACGCAAAATTTTATCTGCGATGACCGCGAGGTGTCCGCCAAAAAGATAAGTATCGAAGTGGTTCCCTCTTCTATTCAAATTTTAGTACCTGTAAAGACCAGTTAAATATATGTTTACAAAAATTAGAAGTATCCTAACGCTGGTCGTTATTTTCTTTCATAAGGTATACGATAATTTATACCGTGTTATTGCTGGTCTGCCTACACTTAAACGAAGCCAGATCACTGCAGATCTTTTTCTTGGAAGCCAGTATAATTTAGTGGGTTTAAGAAAACTTAAGGCATTGGGTGTAACTGCTATTATTAATATGCGGATCCATTCAGTTTACAGTGAGGCACAGTATGAGGGGTTTAGCTATCTGCATTTGCCAACTGAAGACAATACGCCACCGGATCTGGAAGTGCTGATGCGTGGAGCTGATTTTGCAGATAAGCAAGTTAAAAAAGGCGGAAAGGTATATATCCATTGCAGGCAGGGGCTTGGCCGCGGGCCGACTATGGCCATTGCTTATCTGATTAAAACCGGATTAACTTTTGAGGATGCCTTTGCGCTGGTAAAAAAGGTAAGAACGTTTATTAATCCCCGTAAAGGGCAGCGCGAGCGGCTAAAGGAGTTTGAGCAATATCTTTTAAAAAGTAAAAAGCCCTGACATCCATCATGGCTTTTCTTATCAACTAACCTAAACTTTATAAATACTAACCAAATATTTATGCCACAAAACTAAGGTCGTGCTGTTAACGGTTTGTTAGTTTGCTGTTATGAAATAGGTCAGGTTATAGTTTAAAAGTTGTTACAAATTATACTGTACCTGTTCATCGGTATAATATGTTTTTCTGCCGCCAATTTTATCGATTTTGATCTCATGACCAGTAGGGCTATGCTTCAGATCCGGATTGTGAATTTTTAAGAAATCTTTAACCTCTGCATTAAAGCTGTCTGGAATGGCCCTGGTAAGCTGCATGATTTCTTTTCGGAGCACTTCTTCTATCCCCTGGTAAAGATCTTTAACCTTTTTTTCCGGAATGGCTTTGGCAATAGAAAAAGGAGAGATCCTGGTGTGCCACAGGATTTCGTCTGCATAGGTGTTTCCGATACCGCGGATCAAATGCTGATCCATGAGTAATGTTTTGATCTGGATCTTCTTTTTTGACAGCAGTTCTTTTAAATAGGTGATGGTAAAATCTTTTGATAATGCATCTGGTACTTCAGATGGTTCCGGATTAAGGGTTGGCGTGGCCATTTTCTGAAAATCTGTTAAGGCGAAGCTATTGTCGCCTTTAAAATGAAATTCGATGATCCTGAACTTAACCTGGTCATCTTTCTCAACCAGCCTGATCTCTCCGTGTAACATTAAATGTAGCCCGAGTACGTTGCCCCCGCCAAAATGCAATTGCATGGTTTTACCTTCCCGAAGCACAGCCTGCAGCTGGTGACCTTCAAGGGCTTCTTTCAACTCGGTTTCAGATACGTTTAGTCTTTTAGGAACAATAACTTCCAGCTTTTCGAGGGTCTTGTTCTTAAAACGTTTCTCCAGGTTTACAGCAAATATTTCCAGGTCGGGTAGTTCGGGCATGTTCAGTCGTGTTTTGAGATCAGGTATTAGATTTCACATAAATTAACAGCAGGCTGAGGTATATTGTTTAGGTCATTATTGCTAAGGTGTTTTTTAATTAATAGCTTTGGGTCAATATTATTTTTTGTGAATTAAGTTCATATTTGCATCTTGTTAAGATTTGTTCATAAATTATTTGATAATTGCTGTGGTCTGATTATATTTAATCATTAATAGATTGTATGTCAGTAAATTCCGTTAAGAATAATGTACTTTATCCAAATGCACACTGGTATTTTGCACTGGCAGTTTTAACTACATGGATAGGTTTTTCAACTTCTTATTTTGGCAGGCTGTTGCAAACCGGCATTTATCATCATATACATGGAGCCACTGCCGGTTTATGGATGCTGCTGCTTATTGTTCAGCCACTTTTATACAAGAAAGGTAAAATATCCCTCCATCGTAAATTAGGCAAAATAAGCGCTATTGTACTTGTGCCGCTTCTTGTTTTAGGAGGTATTAAGATGATGCACACGATGATGAGTGCCAAGGCCAATTACCCACCGGGTTCGGTCTATACGCTTTCATATATTGATATGTATTCTCTTGTCCTCTTTATCTTATTTTTTGGTTTAGGAATCTGGTATGGCAAAAAAATTCAACTGCATGCCAGGTACATGGCCTGTACCGTACTTACCGTATTGCCTCCGGCCATCACTCGCTTACTTTTCTTTATTCCATGGTTTGATAGTTTTAGCAAGACATTGAATGCAAGTTTTATCATTGTAGAGCTTGTCTTTTTACTACTCATTGCCGATGACCGTCGTTTAAGCCACATTCGTGTCCCCTATATAGTGGCTATATTGCTTTTCATTGTGCTGCATGTTACGATGAACCTGGCCGGCAATTGGAATTGGTGGAAATCAGCAATGGATCAATTTGCAACTATCAATTTGTAAAATTAACCTGGTACGTGATTGTCTTTTTTAATAGGATTACTATATCGTTTTCTGTACACAAGAGTTAATTAGACGATAAACTATGTTAAGAAGCTAATTAATTAATCTTGTTAACATTGTTTTTAAAAGTTTAATATCTTTTCAATTAGGCGTTTTGTTTTACAAAAATTGCTTTACCTTAGTCGAAGAAAAAACTAGTTTTAAACGTCTCAAATGCTCTCAAAATTCATAGAAGATCATTCTGTAATTTTTCCAGGCCATGCTTCTGCAAACGCGGCTTCAAAAATCTTATTAAACATTTTTCTTTTTTTCTCTACTATTCAATCATTGACTAATTCTATCAGATATAATGGGATATAAAATAATATTTCCGAAAATGGCTACCCAATTTAGAGTGATTCTGCTACTGCTGACGATTTTCTATTGCAATGATTCCTATGGCCAGTTAAAGCATTGGGATCACATTAAAAAACAAACAACCGCAACAGATCCAACTGTCGCCTCGCTTTTAAGCCACAATTTTGCTCCTGTTGGCCATTATTCGGGAAAACTTAATTATGGTTTCGACTTTTTTAAATATGGTCTGAATGATAAACTAAGTGTTCCAATAAGGTTAGAATATAATTCATTGGGAAATAAGGTTTCGGATATTTCCTCAAATACCGGTCTTGGCTGGAATTTAACAGGGGCATCCGGGACGGTAACCCGGCAAATATGCGACGTAAGTGATTTTGATAAAAAGATTAGCTCTTATGGTGAGCCTGATTTGTTTGAACCTGGCGCTGTAGATTATTATTCAAAACTAGGCTGGCTTCAACTGGCAGATATTACGGGTGTTCAAACTTGTGAGGTAGATGCAGCACCTGATGTTTTCTCTGTGAATGCTCCGGGACTATCGACCAAATTCTATATCACTAAAAATTTAGAGGCTGTCGAATTAAATGGACAGAAGAACAAAATTGAATTACTTGTTGAAAAACGGAACCTGAATATCAGTTTTACCATAGTAAGCGGTAGTCAGAGCACTGCGATCTATTATCCGGATGCTAAGAATCTTTATAAGCTTGTAGTAACGACACCACAAGGTGTTAAGTATACTTTTGATGCCTACGATGTCGTATTGAGTCATAATTTAGCAAGTGAGCAGTTTTACTCATTTCCCGAGGCAATGATCACTTTATTCCTAACGGGTATGGAAGATCTTAATTCCAGGAAGATCATTACCTATGAATATGACCAAAGTACGATTGGTGAATATAGTACTACACACCAGGAGTATTTTTTACCTCCCGGGTATTATAACAATGGCGCTGTTTCCCCTTTTCCTCTTCAGAGTAATGATGTAAGGAACCGGTATAAGAAATATTTACGCATTAAAAACATTCATGCTTCGGAAAGTGAGATCTCATTTTTATACAATCATAACCGGGAAGACATTGTAGATGACAAAGCGCTTACCGGCATAGTCCTGAAGGACATCAATCAGAATGTAATTAAAAACTATCGGTTAGACTATGGCTATTTTACTGCCCCTAATTGTAGTAGTGCCCCTGAATGTAAAAAGCTTAAACTGAATGCTATTAACAACGTTGCATTATCTGGAAATAAGGAAATTGTAGAAGCCAGATATGAGTATTTTGAAGATCTGCGGATGCCGGTAAAATCATCTAAAGAAAAGGATTATTTTGGCTATTTTAATGGCAATGGCGCCACAACAGGAAAGCCAGCAATAAATTTTTATCCTTCGTTAGGTACGAATGCATTATTGCCATTTACCCTCCAGAACTTAACACCGACTGTCACACTCACGGGAGAAAATGCAGCGCCAAATGACGCTTATACCAAGCAGGGATTGTTAAAAACAGTTCATTTCGATACAGGTGGTGGGATAGATATAGAATATGAGGCGAATGTTTTTCGTTTTAACAATGAAAATGTTAAAGGTGGCGGATCGAGGGTCAAATACCAGATTCAAAGAGATAATGTGGGTGTTCCTACGAAGATCAGTTATTATTACGAAACAGAAATTGGAAGTAACATATCCACTGGAAATGTAGGGTATGTTCCTGTACATGCTTACCCCATTTATAACTATAGTGATTTTTCGTATAATTCGATCTACAACAATACCATCGTTTCAGAGCACAATCTGTTTCCAACAGATAACTTTGTAGGTTATAAAAAAGTACACGAGGTAGTTAATACTTTAAGTACGGGTGGTAAAACAACTTATCAGTTTACTTCATCTGATGAATATCCCGACTTGATATTAAACAGGAGCCAGCAGTATCAATATTTAAGTACCACCATTTTTAATGCTGCCCTAACAACGTACTCCAACTATCCTTTTATGATCAGCGATGAGAAGGCGGAGTTGCGCGGCAGACTGTTAAAAAAGGAAACCAGGGATAACAATAACCAACTTAAAACACAGGAAATTAGCCAATATACTTTGGTTGAATCTGTTTTAAATAGTATACCGGTTAAAATGGGTTATTATTCAGATTCAGGCTCAGGGGGAAGTTGCATGCCGGCTAATGAGACGTTCTATATGGTTGATCAAAAATATGCCAGCAGGAGATTTGAATTGACCGCGGATTCTACTAAATCTTATTTCAACTCAAATGTAGTAGTTGCACGAAATGCCTATCAATACCGTACCAATGATGAACTATTAAAACAGAAAATAACATACAACAGCAAATCACTGCCAATTACGTATACCTATTATTATCCGGACGAACTTAGCTATTCCAATACAGAAGCAGAATCGGCACGGCAATCATTGGTTGCTAATTATATTTGGGGTGTTCCTTTAAAATATCAACGTAGCTATCTGGGCAGTACAGAAAGCAACGAAACCCTGTTTAAAAACTGGTCTGGTGGCAGGATCTTGCCATCAGTTATTTTGAATCAGATAGGGGGATATGAAAAGGTTGAACTTTTAAATTACTCTGATCATTCCAACGTGCTTTGGACAAGAGTAAATGATGTTAAAAATGATGTTTTTCTATGGAGTTATAATGGTAATTCACTGATTGGTAAAATAGAAAATGCAGATTTCAATACGGTCTCATCTATATTAGGTGGCAGCGCAACCATTCAGAATTTCGAGAATGTTTCAAATCCGGCAGAAAGTTCGATAGTGTCTTTTATTGATCCTTTACGTTCCAGTTCTGCGTTGAGATCATTAATTACTACTTATGTATATAAGCCTCTTGTGGGTATAACCAGAGGGATTGATGCAAGGGGACAGAGTAAATTTTATGAATATGATTTATTTAACCGGCTAGACAACATAAAAGACAATAATCAAAGCATAATGAATCAGTTCGCTTATCATGTGGTTTCGACCAATCCATTTGCGGGAGTTATTTATGCAAGGTTAGAGCTCGATGGAGGTGCATATTTTGGAGATAGCTATAATAACTATTTTAATCAGGATCTATATATCCGCTTTTATATGGATGCTTCCTGTACCATTCCTTATGTTCTTCAGAGTCCAATACAGCTGATCTTACATGAAACGGTAACCAATACTGGAAATTACGATATTCAGGACCCGGTAAATCCAAATACGACCATTACCATAAATGCCGGTGTCTCATCCTATTTCTGCGGTGTTAAAAAAGTGATGGAGTACAACTGGATAGATTACGATTACTATTTTGGTTTGCAGTATCAGAATATTACCCGGACTTATTCTTTAAATCCAAATGGTACTGCAGTTCAAATTGTTCAATAATTAGAAATAGAAGATCATGAAATTATTATCTGTCAGTTTTATAATGATATTGCTAATTACCTCAGCTGCTTATGCCCAGAAAGTAGATAGCGTAAAGTTAAAACAGCTCAATTTACAAAAGAAGTTAAACAGCGATCCCGAAAAAGCTTCTCAAATCAATACGATTCAGGAAGCCTATAAATTGGAGGTCGAACTAGTTCTGGCAAACAAGTTACTAAGTAGCAAAGAAAAGCTGGAAAAAATTCAGGTATTGGTAGAAGAGAAGAATAAGAAATTTCGCGCTGTCCTTACGGGTGTTCAGAAAGATACCTATAAGCCGGTTGTAAAGCCTGTAACATCAGCCTCAGGCAATTTAATCCACTAAATTATTAACGTACAGCTCATGAAAAAGATTCTCTATTTAACAATACTCTACGTTACCGGTATAACTGGTGTACAGGCGCAAACTCCCAATACAAACCAAAACTACATAATTGTAAGCAAAGTGAAAGCTGCAAACCGGAATACCGCTGCTTCACTTGCCGGACTTCCTGTAGATTCGGTGAACAAGACGATCCAGTACATCGACGGCCTTGGACGTTTGTTGCAAACTGTGCAGTGGCAGGCCAGTCCAAACAAAAAAGATATTGTATTGCCTGTTGAATATGATGTACTTGGCAGGGAAGTGAAAAAATATCTCCCGTATGCAGATGCTTCTGGTAATGATGGGACCTATAGGGTCGGGGCGACGGCTACTCAGGGAAACTTCTACGGTACTTCCAGCTGGGATGCAAATGTGGTAAGAACCCAGCATCCATATAGCGTTAGTGTGTTTGAAAGTTCACCGTTAAACCGGGTGTTGGAACAAGGCGCGCCGGGACTGTCCTGGCAGCCGGCTGCCAGTCGTACAGCAACTACAGGTAGAACTGTGGTTATAGATCAAACATCGAACATTACTGATGAGGTGATGATTTGGGAGGTCAATGCAAATGGTGCGTCTGCAACTAATACTTACCCTGCAAATACACTTTATAAGACAATCATAAAGGATGAGAACTGGGTATCTGGAAGAGCAGGTACGACTGAAGAATTTAAAGATCTGGAGGGACAAGTTCTCGTAAAGCGGATTTGGAAAGACGAAGGTACTGTGCTGTCTACCTATTACGTCTATGATGTGTTGGGTAATTTGCGTTACGTATTGCCTCCTGGTGTAGGGGTATCAAGCTTTACAGAAGCAGATCCGGTTTTTACCAATTTCATTTATGGTTACCGGTACGATAGCAGAAGAAGAGTAATTGAAAAGAAGATTCCCGGTAAAGGTGGCTGGGATCAATTTGTATACAACAATCTTGGCCAGGTAGTGCTGACCCGTGATCCGGTGCAGGCACAAGTCCTCGGTGCACCATACCCATACTTTGGCTTTACCAAATATGATGGCCTTGGCCGGGTAATCATGACTGGTGTGGAACGGCAATATGATCAACCCAGTTCTGCGATCCAGGCACATTTTGATAATAACCCTAACTTAACAACATGGGAAGACCGGTCTTATGGCAGCTGGTTTGGCTATACCTTGAATGCACTTCCTACCGGCGCGGCTACGATGGATGTACAGGTGGTGAATTATTACGATGATTACAACATCGAATGGATGCCTGAAAACCTGAGTGCGAACTATAGTAACAAAACCAAAGGCCTATTGACGGCGACAAGGGTCAAAGTACTTGGATCTGCCGGTGATTATCTATGGACAATCAACTACTATGACGATAAAGGCCGAGTGGTGCGTATATACAAACAGCATTATCTTCCCGGATCGATTAATGAGAAGAACTACGATGAGATCGTCAATACCTACAACTTTGCAGGTGAGCTGATTAAAAGTACCCGCAGGCATTATGTGTTAAATCAAGAAAAGCTGTATGTGTATAACGAATATACCTATGATCACCAAGGTAGGGTTAAACTCGTTAGACAAAAAACGGGTGATAACCCAAGTACCACAAATCCTCTGGTAACGTTGTCTAACCAGGTTTACAATGAGATTGGACAATTGAAAGAGAAGCAGCTGCATAACGGTTTACAAAGTACCAAATATGCCTACAACGAGCGTGGCTGGTTAAAACAAGGGGTCTCAGGACAATTTAGTATGAAGCTGGGCTACGATACGCTTTCTAATGCTAACCCACAGTACAATGGCAATATTGCCAGTCAGAACTGGGGAACAGGGCTAACAAATAAATTCACTTATACCTATGATAAGCTAAACCGGCTGACTAAAGGTATAAGTACGGGCATCGTGATGAAAGAAGAAATAACCTACGATAACATGGGGAACATTGCCAGCATGAACCGGAATGACCAGGGTATTTCCCAATATTACTATCAGAACGCGAATGGAAATACAGGTAATAGACTGAGCAGTATTTCTGCCGGTTCAATTCCAATGGCGGGTACTTATGCTTACGATCTGAACGGCAATGCCACCACGGACGGCAGGACTGGAGCTGTGCTTACTTACAACAACCTGAATTTACCAGTAACGGCTACAAGAGCAGGCTCATTTAATATCACATATACGTATGATGGCACTGGCAGAAAGATAAAAAAGGCAAGCAGTTTGGAAGGTTCATCTGATTATATCGATGGGATCCACTACAACGCCGGGGTTCTTAAATTTATCCAGACCAGCGAAGGGCTTGCAAGAAAGAGCGGTACCAGCTATAGTTATGAATATGACTTGAAAGATCATCTGGGCAATGTGAGGTATAGTTTCCGCAGCGATCCAAACAACCCTGGGCAGATCCAGAAGCTCCAGGAAGATAACTATCATCCATTTGGACAAAAAAATAGTGTAATGGGAGGTACAAATAATTATCTTTACAATGGCAAGGAGTTGCAAAATGAGCTGGAGCAGTATGACTATGGGGCTAGGTTCTATGACCCGGTTATAGCGAGGTGGAATGTGATAGATCCGATGGCGGAGAAATATTATTCAGAATCAACCTATAATTATGTAGGAAATAATCCAATAGGAAGAGTTGATCTAGATGGTATGGAATGGGAAAATGATGTAGAAAGAAAGAAAGGTGAAACTATACAAAATGGGATAGTTAAAACCAATGAAAAGTTGGTTAAAAAAAATCAACATTTGGCAGCAAAGGTTCGAGAAGCATCTTCAAAAGGCAAGGAATCAAAAGTCGGAAGGCTTGTTAATAAAATTGCAGATAATGTTGAGAGAATAAATACAAATGTCGAAACTGTTAATGCTATAGACCAAATAGGGGCTGTAGAAGGAATAAAGTTTGCACTCGGTGATGGAGTTAAAATCACTGAAAGTGGAGATAATCAAATACAAACCACTACTGTTGAAAGAAGAGAGGATGGAACATACGTGATAAACAATTCTGGAAGCTTGGGTAATCAAGCCCATGAACTTACTCATGGTGGTCAGATAGCTAGAGGAGAGGTTTCATTATCTCCTGGCACAAAGCGTATTGAATTCCAAAATCGGTCCAAACTTAATTTAGAGGCGGATGGATATAGAGCAAACTATGGAGTTTCCGGAAGACTACCTTTTAATGGAAAGCCAACTGATACAGATTATGTAAATAAATTAAGAATTTACCTTAACAGATAACTATCATGAAAAGATATCTTTTTTACCTTTGTTTAATTTTTATAGTTAATTTATCCTGTCATACAGCAAAGTTGGATAATTTTTCAAAATCTGTAGAATGTATAGACTTTCAGGTTTCTGATAATAATCAGTTTAGGCTAATGTATTATAATTCTAATCTTGACAGTTTACAGTATAACTATCTCCAAGGCTCTTATACTAAACAAGGCGACGATTTTCTTCTTTCTTCAGATACTATAAGTAACAAAAATTTTGATGCTATTTTGGAAGAGGAAAAAGGTAACTTTGAAGGAACGAGAATCAAAGTTGCGACTAATATATATGGAGATTTTATATCTGAATATACTACGATTCTGCATATTGGAGATATGAAGTACTCATTTAAAGGTGTAAATATAGACACCTTATTAAATCGAGTAGCAGACAACAAATTATGGGTAGAGATATTTTTTCCTAACAGATATTTGAACAATACTGTAATGTCGCCTTCATATAAAAGTTTTATAACTAAAAAACTCCCCATAGAAAATCAAACTTCTAATTTTTTGTCTATTAAAATACCAATAAACTATGAACTTTTCTTTTATAAAAGTAATTTCGCTGCCAAGGTTAAAGACTTAGGGGATTCAATAATTATAGTTGATAGTGGCAAGAAGTTTTTAAAATGTAATCTTATCAAAATTAAGTAAGTATGGTCATGTGTAAGATTCTATGATCCTGCAATTGGAAGGTGAATGTTATACGGTCAATAACTTAAAAATATTAAGGATATACCCCCTTGTCGCTTATTGAGAAAGTAAGAACAGTTAACCCAGAGATAGCGATCCTTTAATTAAATTAAAAAATGATTCATTCAGATGTAAAGTGTTTTAAGTCTTTTACTCAGTTGAAATATATTAATTATAATTCAAAAAGGTTTTAATGAGAATCATTAATCTTTTACTTATCGCACTTTTTGTCTTTGGATGTACTTCTAATCAGAAGGATTATTCCGTGTCATATGCTGTTATTCCTAACCCGGAATTGAAATTACATATTGATAGGTTTATGGAAAAAACTATATCAAGAAAATCGAAGAATAGTAATGTCACAATTGCTATCGATACTGACGGAGATACTACGGCTATTACAATAATAAATTCCTTACCTAATATGGACATCTCTAAAATCAATGGGGCTTCCATTCTTAAAGGATTTCATATTTATTTGATTGGGACAAAACTAGAAACTTACTATAGGTTGAACCTGGAAAAACTCACGAAATAGACAAAGCGTTCCTAAATTGGCAAAACAAAGAAATTGCCGATATTCAGTATTATGAACCCCTAGTTTGGAGATTATATTTTGCTAACGATTCCCTTGTTAAGTCCATTTTTTTCGACGAGGTTTTAAAATAGATTTTCCAAACCTCTAAAAAGCCGCTTGTTTAAAGGCGTAAATATTGATACTTTGTTAAGCCACATAGGAGATAGTAAAATTATTTAATGAAAAAGATCCAAGTCATCCAGGAATGCCACATTTGGAAGCTGGGTGACTAAAGAATTCGAGTAGTCCTGATAGAGTTAATAGATCTGGAGGAAAAACAAATAAACTACAAATGCAGAATGGTGGTAAGGGTAAATCTTACTACAAACCATACAATTCATTGGATATAGGTCATTTTAATAGAACTACATTAGTCAGAAAAATAATGAAAAGCGGAATATTTAAATCTGGTGTGTTTTTAACTGCATTTTTCTTTTCTTGTTCAACGAGTGACTTTACCGAAGATTTAGGAAATGGATATACGTTTGTAAGTGAAAGTAACGTACATCAGATTATAAGTGGCCCGAATGGTTCATGGACAGGAATTGTACCTTGCACTGTAGAAGCCTACGATTTTGATCATGCATATATTGTTGTTAAGCAAAGAAGTAATCCAGAATGTTTAAGAGATGGTATCTCTACATTATCTATTGCTTATTGGATTATAAACAAACAAAGAAGATCAACTTATGGCCCATTGGATTCTTTGTCTTTTGTAATGAAAAGAAGGGAGTTAAAAGTGCCAGCGTCTTTAAATTTGAAATAATAGAAAGGGGGGGGTAAACTCCAAAATTATGATAGGTAATTTTTATGGATGATTTTAAAATTTCATTGTTTGAGAATGAATACAAGATACCCTTTCCGGTATATAGCGTGCTGGATGAACTTAGTTGTCATAAGCTAAAGGATCAAATATCAGGTAAGTATAATCTTAATGTTCTTAATATTGAGCATGATTTAACGCTAAAACAATCGTTTTATAAAGACTCCAATGCAGGTGAGGGTTTTCAGTTGATCAGCGTTCTCTTGGCCATTGGAATAAGCCCTTTATCAGAGGTTTTCATTAACTGGTATCAATTTAAGAGATTAGATGAATTTGAATTAAAGGATTTAGATAAATACTTTGGTGATATATGGTTTCCTGTTGCTGATGACATTGATTTATTTGATAAAACACTGGAATGGATTTTATCAATAAGACATGATGGTTGCATCACTTTTTGTAAATGTAATACGTGATTATGCGTAGTAATTTTTTTTTCTTTAAATTTATGAATCACCTATACCAAATATTTATGGCATGATTTCTAAACTCACTACAATTGATGAATACATTGCAGACTTTCCAGAAGATATTCAGGAAATGCTGCAGCAGGTTCGTGAATCCATTAAAAAGGCAGCACCTTATGCTGAAGAGAAGATCAGCTATGCAATGCCCACATTTACGCTGAATGGTAACCTGGTGCATTTTGCAGGATACAAAAATCACATTGGGTTTTATCCTGCTCCGAGCGGGATCGAAAAATTTAAAGAAGAGTTATCTGTTTATAAGGGAGCAAAAGGTTCTGTACAGTTTCCTTTAAACAAGCCGATGCCTTTAGCGCTGATCAGTAAGATAGTTGCGTTTAGGGTAAAAGAAAATCTGAATAAATTAGCTAAACAATAGGTTTATTAAATTCCTTTTTACTTAGGCTGCGCGTAAAAGTCTTTTAACGAGTGGGTATATACGCAGTAATCTACCGTTGAATTCCAGAAGCTAATTTTAGTGAGGTTTGGTGCGCCTTCTGGTACCAGCATGATTGATCGCTTTCCGTTAACTGTAAAGCGCTTATCGGCCGGTAAAAGGCGGTTGTCTAACGTAGTATCAAAGTAGTACAGATAATCATATACAAAATCGGTATAGCCTCTTTTAGATACTTCATCTTTGCTTGCAAATACCACATCCTCATAGTTTTTACTTAACGCCTGCTGAAACTCTACTGCATTTAAGGGCTTGCCATGTAAGGTGGGCATGATGTTAAACTGGCCATCAATAAAAGCCCATTTTTTGAGGTCGTTCATATAAACTTCGGTTGCTACATGGCCGGGAGATCCCTTCCTGTTTTCTGCGTCTTTTGTTTTTAGGTAAAGTACCCTTGCCTTATAGCCGTAAGCTACCAGCTGATCTCTCAATACGATGGCATAAGCAAAGCATGGAAACTGGCCGCCGGCATGTGCCTCGTTTAATATGGCAATACCTGTGCTGCCTTTTGGCGAATTGCCACCGTTATGTTTCCACTGGTGGTGGGTCCAGTTTAAGATAGACATCACTTTTTCCTGATCGGTACGGGCGTTTTTAATCACCTCATTTAATGGGTATAGCTGGCGTAAGGAATCGGAATAGGATGTGGCAGGCTTATCAAAGAACAATTGGATGTCTTTACGCTTGTCTTTTTTATTGTATGATACCTGGTCCCATTTATAAGCTTTGGCTACAATGATGGTATGTGCAGGTTCGGCATCGCCAAGTTTTACATAAAATGATTTGGTTTCACCGGGCTTAATTTTAAATATGATGCTGTCTTGATCCGTTCTGAATCCTACTTGTTCCTGATCAGAATACAAGCTGACATTTAAGGTGTCGTGTGCAATTTGAGGCGAAATACGCCATTGGCTGATCCCCCATTCTTTACCTAGGCTAATATCAGCGTTCTGTTTTTGAGCGGTAATGAGTGGTTCATTTTTGTATTGTTTTTGAGCGATGGTATGCTCAGATAATAAAATTAGGCTGCAAAATGCCAACAGGATAGGGAGTTTCATGGTCATTTAATTAAAGCCTAAATATATAAAATATTGATTATTTATTTAAAATGGTTGCTCAGGATTATTTATCTTAGTTAGCTCGCATCTGATATTAATGATTGATCCAATTAAAAATTTTTATAGCTCTGCTGTAGTTCGGTTCAGACCGGAAGAACTTTTTTTCGGCTTGTCTGCCATCTCTTCTGTAATCATTGATTATGGTTCTGTGGCCCCGCCTGTAGTTGTAATTTGTTTGCTCGCATTTTACTATCTATTTTTTGGGTGGTTTATGTTTTCAACTTCGAACGAAAACCACATCGGTTTTTCGATAATTTCAGGCGCAGTTTATTTTGTATGTCTTCTGAGTATGACAGTAATTATTGCGGGAGGAGATTCTTCCAATGGCTTTTTTTATGCATTGCCAATTGCGCTTTTAATTTTTTTATATTGGTATCTAATATTAAGGGATGGCTGGAGGATTTATCGTAGTAATCATTACGTTAGAATTTTAATAATCTTGTTTCTGAACTTATATGTTTTTGTTTTTAAATAGTCGATTCCTCATCTACAACAGCATCAAAATTCGATTAAGAAAGCGTAGTAATTGAGTTCTTTAATCTGTAGGTGGAGACTACTATGGATGATCAATTGGGCATGTTGCTGTTATAGATGTATTTTATGTAATCATTAATTTGCCAAGCGGGAAAAGATTTAAAGAAGATAGTAGGACGTATAAGTAACTAACATAATATGACAGAGTTTTATAATCAATTTTTTTGTGAGGATAATCCGCAATATTCAGTCACCATTGAAGACGACGGTAAGGTTGCTTATGCCTATTTATTTAAAGATTCTGGTATAATTGGGGATATATGGCTTTACAATCAAGACCCAACACCTGAAATTACAAGTTGGAATAAACATGATATGCCTTTCTTAAATCCAAAGGAATATATTAAGTATAATATTGAGCCGATAATAAGTGTTAATGAAATAAATTTGAGTTGGTCAATTTTAGAGAATAACGATATTGACGAAGTTTTAATTTATATAAACAATAAATTAATTGCCAAATTAACGCCAGGATCTACTCCAGGTTGGTCAACATGCGTTTTAAAAAATGGCCCTTTAGCTATGGTGCTATGATTGAAAACCTATTTGGTTGAATTAGCGATTTGAGTAATAATTTAAGTGGACGACGAATCACGGTTGAAGTTACTTGTAAAATGAAAGCACATGAATTCTAGCATTGAAAATTATAAAAATGATGTTATAAGTCATTATTCAGATAACTGGGGAACTGATTTTATGGAGAAAATGGAATTTTATGGACCTATTGGTCAATTGGTGCCGAAGTTTTCCGTTTTAGAATATGCACCCAATTCTTCCAGAGATATGTGGATCTATGCAACATCTGGTATATCTACCTATACACACTTATCACCCGTAGAGATACATTTGTTTTCGGCAATTCAAGACCATTCCATTTTTGAGATACTTAGTGCGTTGTGCTACTATCATAATATAGAAGCAAATCTTAATCTTGGCCATACTGTAAATTTTGGCCGCTCATGGCAAGGAGAATCAAAATCATTCTATGGATTAATTTCATTACCATATCTGGATGGCCCTGATCTGGAGATTATGAATAAGACTGGTAGGGAGGTGCATTTTTATTGGCTTATACCTATAACAAAAGAGGAGGTTGATTATAAAATGTCACACGGATTGGAAGCTTTAGAATTGAAATTTGATGAGAATCATTTTAACTATTTAGATCCCAATAGAGTGAGCATTGTATAGATAAGCTAAATTTATTTCATTTTTATTCATGCATTTAAAGCCCTTTTAAGCCTGTTTTTAAATTTATTTTTATTTTTTTAAACCTTGGTTACTCTAATTAATAATAGATAAGGTTGCTGTAAATAAACTATATGATTTAGAGCCCGTTTTGTCATTTGAAAAGGACTATTGGTCTGGCGAAATTCGTCAGCGTATTCGGGATCGTGGTGAAGAGGATGGGAACGTTGCCTGGTCGAACAGGTTGTTCCATAAGGTTGGTAATATTTATTTCAGTGCCACTGAGCGGGATTTTTAATTCCTGTTCGTCGAAATATTACGGGCGTTGGTCGTGATTGTGCTGTTGCTGGTATAATACAGCAGATTCTTGTGCAACGTTTTCCTGTTGATGGCGTCTTAATAACAAAACAACAAGAAAATTTAAAAACAAGATATTATGAAAACTCTAACTAAATCCGTAATCGCTTCTCTATTTACAGCTGTCCTTTTAAGTACTTCTGCCATGGCAACCTTTGCTGCAACGCCCATCCAAAAAACTACAGCTTACGCTGGTTTTAACAAGATCTGGGTAAGTGGAAATGTGAAGATCGTATTGACCCAGGGTGACAAAGAAGAAGTGCAGGTAGGAGATAACTTCAATTCAGAAAATACAACGATCCAAAGCCAGGGACAAACGCTATACATCAACTCGATGGAATCTGCCCAGGTTACGATCAATGTTTCGGTAAAAGACTTGCAACGGATTGAAGCTGCCGGAAGTTCAGTAGTGGTAACCAGCAATAACTTTGATGTAAAATACCTTCAGGTATTCTTAAGCCAAAGTGCAACGGCAAAGATTAAAACTACAGCCGGAAGTTTATACACGGTAGTGAATGACAA
>NZ_SNYC01000003.1:249600-1474365 GCF_004362715.1 Pedobacter metabolipauper | reverse complement strand
ATTGCTTTAGCTACAACCAAGCTTTAACGGAGATCAGCCTTGGAGCGGTTACCTTACAAGTGAAGGATGTTGATGGTTACTGCTTTGTAGTTCAACAAACGAAGTCCACAAAAGGGATTAAGATTTATTCAGGATATAACCTTGTAAATATTGATAACAAAAAAATCAAACGTCAAGATGCTTTCGTAGCTGAGAAAGATGGTTTTTACGCCCATGGTGAAACTGTTAAAAAAGCAATATCGGATGTTCAGTTTAAAATCGTCGCTGAGAAATTAAAGAACGAGCCGATTCTTCCAGACACGGTGATCACTATTAATCATTACCGGTTAATAACTGGTGCCTGTGAAATGGGCGTAAATTCTTGGATGGAAAATACCTTTACAGAAAAGGAAAGGGTTGATGTTGCTGAAAATGGAATCAAAGCTTCAAAGCTTCTGCCTATTCTAAAAAAGAAAAATGCATACGGTTTAGATAGGTTCACTTCATTGGTAGCTTTTTAAATCATGGCAAAGAAAATTAGATATAAAACCGTCCAAGTTATTCTACCTGATAATATCAGTCTTACTTACCTTAAGAAGGTTGTGGATACTTTAGGAAAGGACTACTGTTTTTCAGTTCAGCAGTTGATAGATTTTTTATCTGAAAATAAACCTCAGTAATGGCACAAGATCCATACTTTGGCAGGCCTGAGATCAGTAACTCTGATCTTAGTGCCTTACAGGAAATGCTTCATCCAAAGCCTCAATTTGGAGATAAAGAATATGCATACGCCTTCGGTACACTGCTGGATAATATGATCACTGAACCTGATAAAGTAGACCTGTTCAATCTGACCGTGAAATATCAAACCTACCGCTATACGGCAGATGATTTTGAACTAGCCAAAGCTATGAAGCGCGCATACTATAAAGATCCATTTGCAAAGATGATCAGTGATGCTGCCGATTTCCAAGCGATATCCACCAGGTACAATTGGTTAATGAATTATAACGGCTTTGACTTCACATTGTCAGCTGGTACCCGTTGCAAATGGGATCTTCTGGTTAGAGCCTGGAAGATGGGAGGCGACATAAAGTCTACTGCAGCAGAAACACAAAGTCAATTTGAGGCGGCTTGTGAGCATTTCGGTTATTTCCGTTCTCGAGCTTGGTACATGGATATTGAAGGCACTAATAAAGATATGCTTATAGGAATCAGCAAAAAGAACCAGAAGATATTCAAGATCTGTGTTGATCGGAACGCGCCATTAACCGATATGAGTAGGAAGTTATATGAGCATGGAAAATCTCAATACGAAGATTTAGCATTTAAATATTGGCTCATGTTTGATGGCCTTAAAATATCAGCATAATGGAAGACCTTAAGGAATATGCAGCTCTTGTAGAGCGAATGCGGATAGCTCAGAATGAGTATTTCCGTACCCGGGCACAAGTTGCCATGAGTGTTTCCATCAAACTGGAAAAACTTGTAGACGAGGCTACTGAATCAATCCTCGGACCAGACAGAATTATAAATCAACAAAAACTATTTTAACATGAGCGTAAATTTAGGAATGGGCGTAATGCTCAATTTATTAGGTGGCAACGAAAAAACAGTTAACTGTTTAAAAGCCTCTATCGGTAAAATTATAAAGTTAGCCACTTTAGATGAGGCTAACGATAGATTAGTGCTTGAATTCACAGATGAAACAAAGTTGTTTATTTCAGATGAGGGGCAATCGTGCTGTGAACATCGGTATATGACTACTGATGATAATCTAGTTGATTTCGCTGGAGCTGTTGTACTTAATTATCAGATCAAGGATGCTCCAAGCATAGAAGATGAATATGGTGATTGTCACGATATCGAATGGTTTGAAGTTATAACCGACAAAGGCCCTTTTCAAATGGTAAACCATAACGAGCATAACGGTTATTATGGTGGATTTTCAGTGTGTGCTAAAAACTAAATCTATGAGAACAATCACACTTACCAGCGGCACGTACGCTGTTGATCCTATCCTTGATGGATTCGATATTATTGAAAAACCATCCAGTAACGTTGCGTTTGTCGGCACCGACATGCTCGCTGGCAAAATGTATGTCCAGTTTAAAAACGGATCCGGTTATATTTATTCAGAGGTTGATGCAGACACATTATCGTTCGTCCCTATTGCGGAAAGCATAGGTAAGTTCATCAGTTCAAAAGTCGTAAAACATTTTCCAAGCGTGAAGCAAGAAAACGCTTTGATTGTCAAAGGTGAAGAGATTATGGGTGATCCCGTTCTAATCATTACTGGTGACATTAAAGATTTTCCTGCAAAATCAGAAGCAGGTATAATCTTCCAAATGTCTGAAGGTGCAACGATGGAATATATCGAACCGAAATCCGGTAACAATGATCCTGAGTTTTAATTTAATCCAATATATGAAAATCACAAAATCAATTACCAGCGAAGAACTGGAAGCAAAGAAGGCTGTGGCCGAAGAGGCACATGAGCTAAAGGCTGGGACCAAGGTCAAGATTGTTGAGGCCAGCCTTGGTAAATCAGGTATCAACCTGAAGTACTGGAAAGTGGTTACAAGGGACTTTGAAAACATAAAAGGAGAAATGGAACTCAGAGAGTTCGAGAATCCTGGAGCTGAAAAAATGCCGTTCCTTCCGCACCCTGATTTGCTTCTAGCATTTGATCTATTACGCCCGCACTTGTTATTGGCCTGTCAGCAAAAGGAAGCTTATGATGCGTATGGTGACCTTATTTCACCTGTTACATTTGAAAGTTTTGTCGGTGAAGATCAAGATAACCCACTAAGCCGATTTAAGGTTACTGGTTTCGCCATCAATGATAGTGAAACTGGCGTGACACTGACAGGATTGCGATTTACACGTGGTTCAGCAACTTTGCCATTGTCACAATACCTGGATTTCCATGGTGGTGAAAACGCCTATGAATTTGGCGATGAGGCTTACCACGTAATCAAGCATGCCAGAAACGAAGTGCTATTGTATTACAACGGAAAGATCGCGCCTGATTCCCAGTATTCATTAGACTTTGATGATGCTGCCAGTGACATGGAATAATTAAAAATTTGATTCAGATAATGCGAATTTAACATTTTTCGCATTATCTGTTTTTTAAACCTATAATCATGACAGAAGTAAAATTTAAAACCAATTCACCTGAATTAGCAGCAATCATAATTTCTATTTTAATGGAAGTAGACGGAGCTGAGAGCAAGCATCCGAAATGGCCAGAATGCCATGTTAAACAGATTGCTTTTGTAGCTGAAGAATCCGGTGAGCTTGTTCGTGCCGGTAACTTGCTGGATGAAGGTCAAGGATCTTTTGAAGATATTAAAACAGAAGCCATTCACACAGCCGCCACCGCCATCCGGTTCTTAAAAAACCTTCCAGAAACACAAAAGGCATACAGCTATCCTGGAATAATTGAGTATTTCTCAAATACGGAAGATGAGGTGCGCAATGGGTGAAAAGAAAATATGGCCGTCTGGTGCAATTCTAACCGTTCATGATACTGAAACAGACCTAACCAGTAAAGAAAAGCTTAACCTTAAGCGTGATGTACAGTACTGGAAAGAATCATCGAAAAGGAAAGATAAGGATATCATTCATCTTAACAATAAGGTCCGGGGATTGAAATCTCACATAACCAGGCTACAAGCAGCATTACACAAGAAAGGAGTTTACAAAATATGAGCGTAGGAACCATAATGCAAGTAGGTAAAGTCTATAAAATAGAATTCGCATACCGGCCGGCAATAACTGCAGCAGTCAAAGAACTTCCAGATAGACAATTCAGATATGCAGATAAAATCTGGGAGGTGCCTGTTCAGCATCATATTGCGGTGAAAGCTTTTGCAAAAAAGTATGATCTCGATTTTCATATTGAAACAGGGGTAGAGCCGGTAACGAACTTTGTTATTCCACCTCTTCCGGAACTGACAATTAACATTCCAACTAAACGGCCTATGTTACCATGGCAGCCGGGTGGCGTGGCGTACATCTTGAAAAATAGACGTGTGATTGTTGGCGACGATATGGGCCTTGGTAAAACTTCCCAGGCTATTATTGCTATTGAAGGGTTGCATCAGCTTGGTGAAGCCTCTTACCCTTGTTTGATAATTTGCCCATCAGCAGTTAAAGAGAACTGGGTAAAAGAGATCAACCAGAATATTAGCAAAAAGGGTATCGTTCTGCAAAACAGCATCAAGAATACTTTCATGGAATACTTTAGGGTTGGCATGTCTCAGTTCTTTATTGTCAATTTTGAATCGCTTAAAAAGTACTTCGTTGATCACATTGATGAAGTACCCAAAGGAAAGCAGTTACGCCTGGAGCATATTCACTTCAACAAAAAGTACTTGGACTTTTTCAAAGCAGTCATTGTTGATGAAAGCCATAAAGTGAAATCAATCAAGTCTCAAAGTACAAAATTTACTAAAGGAATTTGTATTGGAAAAGAAACTATCCTTTTGTTAACCGGTACACCTATTGTAAATAAGCCTATGGACTTAGTTTCTCAATTAGGTATCATGAACAGGATGGCAGACTTTGGAGGTTACACGGCCTTTGTTAAGCGTTATTGTTCAGGACCAAAGGAAGCCAGCAATTTAAAAGAGCTTAATTACAAGCTCAATTCGATCTGCTTTTATAGGAGGAATAAAACTGATCCGGATATTAAGAAGTTCCTTCCGGATAAAGCAAGGCAGGTGATCAGCTGCGAACTTGATCCTGTTCACAGAAAAGAATACATGCATGCTCAAGCGGATCTTGAATCTTACATGATCAACATCAAAAAGCAGTCTGAAGAATCAGTTCAGAAATCTATGAAGGGTGAAGTGATGGTAAGGATCGGAATACTTAAAAACATAAGTGCCCGCGGTAAGCTGGCTGATGCTTTTTCTTTCATTCAGGATATCATTGACAACGGACAAAAGATCGTTGTTTTTGCCAGCCTTAAAGAGGTAATTGCCAAAGTTCAGGAGCGGTTCCCGCGTTCTGTTCGTATAACAGGTGCAGAAGATGGCAAACAAAAACAAGCGGCTGTTGACCGGTTTAAATCAGATCCTAAAATTGACGTAATAGTTTTAAATCTAAAAGCTGGCGGAACTGGTGTGGATGGATTGCAGAATGTAGCCACACAGATTTGCTTCATAGAATTTGGCTGGCATGCCGCGATAATGGATCAGGCAGAAGATCGATTGTACAGGACCGGTCAACACTCAAACGTCATGTGCACCTACTTCCTTGGTAAAAGCACTATCGATGAATGGAACTATAAGCTGATTAACAGCAAACGTGAAATTGCCAATACGGTAACTGGCAGTGAAGATCAAACAGAAGAGACTTTTGTAGACAGTGTTATGTCTCTTTTTGCTAAGTAAAATGTCAAAATATCATTTTACGCATAAATTAAAATCATGAATTATAAAAAGTTCCTTGAAAAAAAGATAGTCGTTGCAGATAGTTTCGGCTTGAATATTTCCAGATCAGCATTGTCCCCGTTATTACTGCCACACCAGACAGATATTGTGCACTGGGCAATAGAAGGTGGTAGGCGGGCAATATTTGCAAGTTTTGGCCTTGGTAAGACAATTATGCAATTGGAGATTGCCCGCTTGGTTATGGTCCTTACCACAAAGCCTTTTCTTATCTGCATGCCACTTGCGGTTGTAGGTGAATTTAAACGGGATAATGAATTTCTTAAGACCGGCCATGAGGTGGTTTACATCACCGATTCAGATAGGATTGATGATTACCAAACTAAAATATACGTGACCAATTACGAGCGGATCCGTAAAGGTGATATTGACCCTACAAAGTTCGGTGGCGTTTCGTTTGATGAGGCTTCAATGCTTCGTAATTTAGAAACTGAAACCACCAACTATGTCCTTGCTTACTTTAAGAAAATCAATTACCGGTTTGTGGCTACAGCTACACCCACACCAAACGATTTTATAGAGATATTGAACTACGCTGATTTCTTAGGTGTTATTGATCGGGGCCATGCACTTACCAGGTTCTTCAAGCGCGATCCGAAGAAAGCCGGACACTTAACCCTTTACGAAAACAAGAAAGAAGAGTTTTGGAAATGGGTATCTACATGGGCCGTTTTCATTAACAAGCCGTCTGATCTCGGTTATGATGATACCGGGTACCTGCTTCCAAAAATGCACCTTCATGAAATTGAAGTAAGCAATCAGACTGATGAGGTTATCCAGAATAAAAGAGGCGATATCGTTCTGTTTAAGGATACAACAAAAAGCCTGGTAGACGTAAGCCGGGAAAAGTCTGACAGTGTTCAGATCAGGATTGATAAGGCATTGGAGATCGTTAATGCTTATGCAGATTCAAATTGGATAATATGGCACCATCTTAACAAGGAAAAAGATGCAATAGAGAGAACCTTCAAAGGTTTTGATCTTAAATCTGTTCACGGTGGACAGACAAACGTAGAGAAAGAAGCTGCTCTTATTGACTTTTCGGAAAGCAGATACAAAATACTTTCTACCAAACCTAAAATTGCAGGATCCGGATGCAACATGCAGCATGCCTGTCACAATATGATATTTGCCGGCATTGACTATAAGTTCAATGATTTCATTCAGGCAATACATCGCGTCTACAGGTTCCGTCAATCCAAAGAAGTAAATATTTATATCCTGTTCACTCAAAATGAGCGGGAAGTATTAAAGGCCCTAAAAACAAAGTGGGCCAAACACATCGAGTTACAAACCGAAATGATCAACCTGGTAAGGGAGTACGGTTTGAACAGCGATAAAATTAAAGCAGATATGAAAAGACAGATTTTCTCTAAGCCTCGCAGCTCCGTGGTCGGTAACGCTACCGTTTTCAATAATGATACGGTTATTCAGCATGATCCTAAAAACATGGCCGACAATAGCTCACACATGATTCTTACCTCAATTCCTTTTGGTGATCATTACGAATATTCCGATAACTATAACGACATGGGCCACAATAAAGGGAATGATGAATTCTTCAAACAGATGGATTTCCTTACCCCAAATTTGTTGCGGACTTTAAAGCCTGGTCGGGTAGCTGCAGTTCACGTTAAAGACAGGATCCGGTATTCTTACCAGAACGGTACAAAGTTCACTACCATTGATGATTTCAGTGGTAAAACGGTATCCCACTTTGTGAAACACGGATTTTATCTGATTGGCAAAATCACGGTTACTACTGATGTAGTTCAGGAAAATAACCAGACTTACCGTTTAGGATGGAGCGAGCAGTGTAAGGACGCTTCAAAAATGGGAGTAGGTCTACCTGAATATATTTTGCTTTTCCGTAAAGCTCCAACAGGCTTAGAAAATTCTTATGCTGATGAGCCTGTAACTCATTCTAAGATTGATTACGATATCGCAAGATGGCAGTTAGATGCTCATGCTTATTGGAAAACTGATGGTAATAGGTTTTTATCTGCAGAAGAGATCCAGAAGTCCGATATGAAGCGCATATTTAATTATTGGAAGAAATACAATAAAGAAAACATCTACAATTTTGCAGAACACCTGCAGATCTGCCGCGACCTCGAAGGTCAAGACAAATTATCAAAGTTATTCATGACCCTTCCAACTCATTCGAATCAGGAATGCGTTTGGACCGACATCAACAGATTGAAAACTTTAAATGCAAACCAGGCTAATCAGAAAAAGGAAAAGCACATTTGCCCACTTCAATTGGATATCATAGAAAGGCTAATTACCCGCTTCACTATGCCAGGAGAAATAGTTGATGATCCTTTCGGAGGTCTATTTTCAACCGCATACAAAGCTTTGGAATTAGGTCGAGGTTCGATATCCTGTGAGCTTAATCCAGATTACTATGATGATGGGTTATTTTATCTAAAATCTATTGAATACAAGATCAACGTGCCAACATTGTTTGACTTAATTGGGGAGGCTGTATAATGGCGAAGCAACATTTTTTATATACAGAAGGTGGCGGGTTTAATCCGGTTATAGTTAAAGATCCTCTTGCTGTTGAGTTTCTGATCATCGATTTGTTTTGTGGAGCGGGCGGTACCTCAACAGGATTTCACCGTGCATTTATCGGTGGTGATCAAGTCGCCCTTGTAATGGCCTGCATCAATCATGATCCGAAAGCGATAAAGTCACACTGGTTAAATTATCCGGATGTAGTCCACTTTGAAGAGGACATCAGAACCGTAGAATTACAGCCTGTAGTTGATCTTATCGCTAAGTACCGTATGATCTATCCAAATGCAAAGATAATCCTTTGGGCGAGCTTAGAGTGTACCAATTTCAGCAAAGCAAAGGGCGGTCAAGCTCGTGATGCAGATAGCCGTACACTGGCTGAACATTTAGACAGATACATCAAGGCTCTTGATCCGGATTATATACAGATTGAAAACGTAGTAGAATTCATGAGCTGGGGCCCGCTCGATGAAAACGGAAAGCCGATCAGTCGGAAGTCTGGTAAAGACTGGGTTAAATGGTGCAAGTACATTGATTCACTCGGATATCGTAATGAGTGGAAAGAAATGAACAGCGCGGACTTCGGTGCATACACGTCTCGTAACCGTTTATTCGGATGTTTCGCTAAACCTGGTTTGCCAATTGTATGGCCAGAAAGCACACATGCTAAAAAGCCCGGATTAGATGGGATGTTTGGTGTTCAACTGAAATGGAAAGCAGTTAAGGATGTTCTTGATTTTAAGGATGAAGGATTAAGTATTTTCAACAGGAAGAAGCCTTTGGTTGATGCTTCTCTTGAACGAATTGAAGCTGGTCTAATTAAATTTGTTGCAGGTGGTAAAGAGGCATTTCTGCTTCAATACAATAGTGGATCTACGGATAATCGGGCGTTGTCTGTGGATTCACCATGCAATACCATCCCTACAAACAACAGGTTTGCACTTGCTCAAACAGAATACTTTTTAGCTAAAACATTTAGTGGAAAACCGGAAGGCAAGGTAATACCGGTGACTGGTCCGGCTGGAACAATTACAACTTTCGGTAGCCATCAGTTAATCAAATGTACTCCCTTTATTATGAAGTACAATTCCAGAAGTCAAAAAGGCGTACATATACCTCCATCGGTAGAAGATCCTTTACCGACCATATCTTGTCAGGTTAGAATGGGTATTGTAACGCCACAACCTTTTATTATGAACACCAATTTTAAAAACGTTGGTAGTTCGATTGAGGATCCTGCTCAAACTTTAACGGCCAGCCGCCATCATCCGTACATTGTTAATCCTGCATTTCTGGCTAAGTATTATGGTAACGGTGACAATACCAGTTCCATTGAAGAGCCTGCCGGCACATTGGTAACCAAAGATCGGTTCTCCAAGATTCAGCCTGTATTTATCAATCGGGATTATAAAACACCTACAAGCTCTTCGATACACGAGCCACTTGGTGCCCTGCTGACTGTACCAAAGGCAAGTATTGTGAAAGCTCAACCTTTCATTTTAAATCCTTCTCATGGTGGCCATTGCACCGGTACGGATGTTCCGTGCGTGGTTATCGTAGCCAGGCAAGATAAGGCACCTCTTTACTTAGTACAGTTCCATAAGCATCCTGATGTAAGCATTCCAATCTATGATGAAGATAGCCCGGTTATGATCCGGATTAAAAAATTCATGGCCCTGTACGGTTTGTCAGATATCAAAATGAGAATGCTTAAAGTTTCGGAGCTATTGCCTATCCAAGGTTTCCCTATAGATTACAAGCTCGAGGGTAATCAAACTGATCAGAAGAAGTTCATTGGGAACTCGGTTGTACCACATGTGGTTACTTCCTGGTGTTTAGCCATGGCAAATAAATGCCGGACCTTAAGAATAGCAGCATGACAGAAGAACTTACATTTTTCTCCTTTGGTGGTGGTCAGGATGGAACCTACATGCTTTACAAAATGATTCGTGATCAAGAATATAAAAAGAATTTTGTGAAAGGCAGGTTGGTGGTAGCTATGTCAGATCCAGGTGATGAACATGAACATACTTATCAGCACGTTTATTGGATCGAGCAGTTATGCAAAGAAAATGGTATCGAATTCTATTTTTTGAAGGCAAGTGACGGATTTCACCCGAATACATGGCAAAGTCTCATTTCTCAATTTAGGTTGAACAATACAATAATGTCGATGATGTTTGGCCGTAGCTGTACCGATAATCTAAAGATTAAGCCATTATATAATTTTCTTAATGTTTGGATTGCGAGAGAATATTATGGTGAATACATTCCAAATAGCACCAGAAATAGAACATGGATTAAGAGATTTGCTAAAGATCACTCGAAAATAAAAGTTATCATTGGCATTGCGTCTGGTGAAGAAAAACGAATTAAGATCAGTAAAAAGAAAAGTCAATTCAATTTATTTAAGCCGGTAAAATCGGTCAACGTATGGATGACAAAATCCATTGAGAAGGTCTATCCAATGATCACAGAAGGAATAGACCGTAAAATGGCACAGGACTACATCTTGGTTACACCATGGCCGTTACCATATCCATCAAATTGTATGCGATGCCCATTTCTATCCCTTCAGGAAATACTTTGGTTATTTAGGTTTCATCCTGATAAGTGGTATGAGTGGGTTGAAATCGAACAAAATAAAATCGATGCAAATACACATGTCGAAAACAATTTGGGCGTAAAAGGTAAAAAGTTGTTACCTGAAATATTAAAAGAAGCGATTGAAAAGTTTGGTCATTTGACGGATCAAATGCTTACAGATTATAAAATGAGCCATGGACATTGCGTTAAGTCCAAATATTAAAGATATCATTTGAAATGTGGGGCGATGGGGATCCTTAGTGATAATGATTCGGAATATAAATTCAGATGATTAAAACCTTGCGTACATAAATCACCGTATAACAAAATGTAAATATTAAAAATATGACAGTTAAACCAAATCGTACAGTGCTATATTCGGATACCGATAGAAAGATCATCTATGATTTCTGGTTTAACCCAAATCAAACTATGAAAAATATAGCCGATAAATACGGGGTAAGTGATTACCTGGTGAGTAAAGTAACCAGCCAGTTTATAAGGACCAAAGATGAAGAAAGGCAAAAGATTCTGAAAGAAGCAGCAGCATTATTCAAGCAAAATGAGGGTTTACCATGACTGGTGAAATGTTAATTTAACATATTGCGCATATTATCAAAATAATTATTAATTTAGCGGTTCCAGGTTGGTAGCCGTAAGACATTCAAATATTACCCTCACAGGCCGTCATTTGCATCCTGCAGTGAACAAGCTACCAACCTTTGGCGTGTGGGGGTAATATTAAATCAATCAATTCTAATGGGTAGAATACGCACTATTAAACCTGAATTCTGGACCGATGAAAAGGTCGGGGAACTAAAACGTGATGAGCGGTTATTGTTCCTTGGATTGCTAAATCTTGCTGATGATGAGGGAGCATTGAAAGCAACACCGGCTTTTATAAAAGGTCAGATATTTGCCTATGATGAGGACTTAACCATAGCTGATGTAAAGGTGTGGTTAGAGGGATTAACATTGGTAAAAATGCTATTGCCATTTGATCATAATGGTGAGAAGTTCTTCTTAATCAGGACTTTCAAAGATCATCAGAAAATAAATAGACCAACACCCTCTAAAATACCTAAAAACGTACTTACAAGTATTTTAAATGCATACTCACTGAATACTCATGGAATACTCACTGATGATTCAGTGGCGGAAAGGAAAGGAAAGGAAGGGAATAAGGAAAGGGAAATAGAAGGGAATGGAAAGGAAGCGGATTCATCCACTCCTCAAGTAGATAATATTCTCATTGATAAAATAATGAAGTTTTTCGGTTTTACTGAAATCACAAATTATGATAAAATGAGGGACATATTAGCTTTTATCAACTGCTTAACCATCAACAACAGGCATCATTATTTTCAACAACAATTCGATGCATACGTCGAGTACAAAACAATCAACGACAGCTATGTCCATAAGTTTAAAAATTTCTTAGGCACACACTCAATGCTTTTTGAAGATGGAGCATGGAATGAAGATAACTGGGTAGCAAAATTACAAACCGAAAAAAACAAACAACATGGAAAAGGAAATCAATCAAATTCTGGAAGAAGGTCACACCTCAACCCGCCTACAAATAGTTACACCAAACTATGATCACATCGAATTAACCGATGAAGAAATTGAAGCATGGACCGCATGGGCATTAAGAATTGCCAGAAAAAAGAAAGATGCCGCATTAACAGAATTGGCGTACTCAAAAAAGCTCATTGAACCAAGCCATTACATCAAATTCAATTACGATGGCCTGAAAGATTTCCTCACTGAGAAATACAATATCGTTGATGAATCTGAAACGGAATTGATCGAAAAATACGAAGAGGATAATATTGAATACTTCCTGATCGATAGTGACAACAGAGAAATATTTGAATTACTCTGTATGTATTTTTCAGAAGATCCAGCATTTGAATTGTCAGGAGAATACAGTTTCAAAAAGGGGATCATGATCAACGGGCCAACAGGTTGTGGTAAGACTAAGCTCATGAAGATATTCAGTAGTAATACGTTCAGGCCTTTCATCACAACATCAGTAAGGTCTGTAGCTGATGCCTATCAGGAGGATGGTATAGATGCTCTTAATAAGTATTCCAGCCTGATACCGGTATATCCGCAAAGGAACTTTGGGTTTGATGCAATAGGTCATTGTTTCGATGATTTGGGCACTGAAGATGATAAAAAGAACTTCGGAAACCAAGTTAATGTACTGCAAGACATCATTTACAAAGTTTATGATCAAGAACTTACAGGCTGGTTTCATCTCACAACAAACCTTGGAGGTAAAGAGATTGATTCTATCTACGGTAACAGGATCCGCAGCAGAATGAGGGAAATGTACAACCAAATGATGTTTTCACCAGAAGCAAAAGATAGAAGAAAATAGGATGAAAAACATTCACGTATTACACATCATTAAAAAGAAAGCACTAAATATGAGTACATTAAAGGTTTTTACGCCAACACAAAACCAGCTGTCACCAGCCAAAAAGAAAAGATCTGCTGCTAAATGCCAGGTGGATTTAAACAAGTTCATTGATAAATTTCAACCGTCAAAGTTTAAGAAGCTTAAGGACGGTATTGAGATCAGGAGTGTTTACGATATACCAGATGCTATATCTAAGGCAAAATGCCTGATAGCTACAATGTCGTTAAAGCTGCAGGTAGTTCACTCTGCAGAAATGGCTGCGTATAGGGCATTTGAAATCCGGGAGTTATAGTAAAGATGGGAACAATGGAACTATTCAATAGCATTACGAAAACAGCTGTCATTTCTGATTGTAAAAAGTACAGATATGAGCTGTCAAGAGTATGGGACGACACGAAACCTAAAGTGCTCTTCATTATGCACAACCCATCAACAGCGGATGCAAATGATGATGATCCAACAATCAGACGTTGCATCGGATTTGCAAGGAAATGGGGCTATGGTGGTATTTATGTTGGTAATTTGATTCCCTATCGATGCACTGATCCTAAAGAACTTTTATCTATACCTTTTGATGTGGCTATAGGTCATCCATTCTCAAATACCGTTCACATAAATAAAATGGCAGACATCTGCAGCTTGCATGTTCTCGCTTACGGCAATCCGGCAATCAATATATGTTTGCTGGAATTGTTTGATGATCGATGGCATTATCTCAAATTAACAAAGGCCGGTAACCCTGGTCACCCGCTTTATCTTAAGGGTGATCTTACACCAAAAAAATTAAGATCATGAAAATCAAAAAGATAATCGGCTATATGCTGTTAGGATCCTTTATTGTCTTCCATGCTTGGATGTACTTTACACAGATGCCTTGGTACATGATATTTATTGTTATTGGCGGGTCTGCCTGTTTAATGGCATTTTTCGCATTGCTTCATTGGTTATTTAAAGATTAATTATGGAAAAGATAATCATACGAGGTTGTGAGGGTAGAGGTGATGGTGATCATCCTTATCTAACCAGATGGGTACTGTTCAGAAAGAAATGGCTTGCTATCTACTTTCATAAGTTCCACAGAAGCGATGCAGATGATTTACATGATCATCCCTGGAACTTCATTTCAATTATCCTTTGGCGTGGATATTTCGAGCAGACTTTTACACCTAACGGGCATGCCTTTAACTTCAAAAGGATTCTTCCGGGTACAATCATCTACCGGAAATCTACGCATGCTCACAGAGTTATCCTGATTGAAAACAAACCAGCATATACTTTAGTGATCAGGTTTAAAGACAAATTTAACTGGGGATTCTATCATAAAGGAATTTATCTGCCATTCAGGAATTACTTTAGAAAATTTGGTTGCTAATGAGCAATGATGAAGCGGTGCAACTGATGTTTAAGGACTTCAAACATTGTTGCGATATGATGAAAGTGAGGGAAAAGGAATTGAACAAGTGGATAATCAACCAATTCTTAAAACCAGAAATTAGAAAATATGCTGTACGACTGTTCTATCGCAGATCAAAACCTATGTAAATTTACATAACATGACAACAAGAGAAGTACATGAGGCCGTTAAGGTCTTGTTTGGTAATTACGATTACCCGCTGTTCAATAGCTTTGTCTTTGAGTGGGAAAGCGATTTCTTTGCTATCAGCAAATCCGGATACAGCGTTGAGGTTGAGGTAAAGGTGTCCAGATCAGATTTTAAGCGTGACTTTAGCCATAAGCCAGCAAAGCATACGGTATTTACCAGGCATAAAGAACTTGCTTACTGTAAAAAAGTTTATGATGAATCTCATTATCCATTAAAGATCGAAGGTATCTGGCATACTCCTAAATCATCTATGCTTCACTGGATCAAACCATGTGAGGTATTACCAAATAAGTTTTACTATGCTTGTCCGGAAGGCCTTATTAAGCTGGAAGAGGTGCCGGCATACGCTGGATTGATCTATACTGGTCCAATTCAGTACCAGGCTAAAATTGTCAAACCAGCTCCCTTCCTTCATAAAAACAAAAAATGCTTTGATAAGATATTGCTGGGTAAGTATTACCACCGAAACAATGAGCTGTATAACATGCTCCATTATTTTCAAATAAATGCTGATCTTACGGATGAACAAAACCGGCAGCTAAAAACAATATTTGATAGAATTAGATAAAATAATATGTTAAAATAACACTTTACGCATTTTAATTGTTATGTTTGAAGTCTGCTAACTGTTGCGACCTGGTTAGTGCCTTAAAAGACATTTAGAGCCTACTGGCAGAGTACCTGATCGCAACCGGGGAAATGCTGCTAGGCTTTTTTAATTTACATCTTAAACCAATATTGACCATGAAGCTATTATTCATCATTAAAATGATTGTGTGCCTGGTGCCGATATCATTAATTATCCTATCCGGAGCGATTGCTTATTTATTAACGTTCTTGATCTACAGCGTTGTTCATCCTTTTATACCGGAAAGATCATGAATAATATTAGTTTAGAAGAAGTGGCGCAACGAATTGAAACAATTAAAGCTGCAGGTATGGATATATTCAAAAATATTGATCCACCAGTTTTAAAGTTAAAAACTTCGTTCCCTGATTTTATAGCAGGTACTGGTTTGAGCCAGAAAGATCAGGATCTTGTCAAAGGTGTTTATTTTGATTGGCTAAGTCAGCAGGGATGACCATGAGAAGATACGGGGAAATGCCGAAATCGTTAGGAACGGTTGAGGTCTGTTGCAAGGAAATGATGTTTTATCAGTACTTACCAATCAAGCTGGCCGGACAGATGATTGCTGTATGGGAAGATAGATTGAATCCGTTTTCACAGTTAATTGAAAAGTGCATGTTTGACTTTGGATTTATTTACGGCAATGATACGCTTGATGAGTCCAATGTTTATTTGACAGTAAAGCATCTGTATCAAACAGAAGGCTGTTCCTTCAATCGAGAAGGCTGGCACTCCGATGGATTTATGACTGATGACATTAATTACATTTGGTCTAACAATAATGGAACAATATTCAATACAAGTAAATTCAATCTTACACAAGATCATAAGATCAGCATCGAAGAAATGTGCCAGCAAGCACGACCACTTAATGATTATCAGTTTCAAGATAGTGAGTTATTAAGACTTGATCAGTACAATATTCATAAGGTGGCTTACATCGCTAAACCAACGATGAGAACCTTTTTTAAATTATCCTTTAGCCCTGACAAATATAACCTTGTTGGTAATTCACATAATCATCTACTGGATTATAGTTGGGAAATGAAAGAGAGACAAGTCACAAGAAATCATCCCGTAAAATCATGAAAGCATTATCAGTAAAAAATCCGTGGGCAATGCTTATCGCTCATGGTATAAAATCAATCGAAAATAGGAGCAGACGGACCAAATACCGCGGCACATTCCTTATACACACATCACAAAAGCCAGCGTTTACAGAGCTTCAATCCTGTCTAACATACCCACAATGGAACGAAATACCGGAAGCTAAGCAAGCAGAGTTTCTATCCGGAATATGGCCGAACGGCTGCATAATAGGGCAGGTTGATCTGGTTGACTGTGTTATCAATCATTCCAGTGTTTGGGCTGAGCAGATGGCTTATCATGTGTGCCCAGTAACCGGCCTACATATCTTGCGTAAAGGGCAACCTTACGTATGGAACTGGGTGCTGGAAAATCCTGTCCTTTACGATAAGCCAATTGAAAATGTTAAAGGCGCACTTAGTTTTTGGGAGTACAGGAAACCGTAATTTATAAAATGTTAATTATTATACTTTAGCATATGACATCCCAACAATCAAAAAATGTCCGTAAAGGCCATAGACGCATCATGGAATTATCGAACTATGCAATTCATTGCTGGATTTATTCGTGCACAGAGATCGGTACCTGGCTTAGTAAGAGAGGTAAAAGGACGCACAGGGGCAGGGAAATTAACTGAAATAATGGAATATATCTACCACGGTGACAAGATCACTGATCCCCAATTTAAAAAGCAGCCCTGTAAGGCTGTCAGGGTAAACGGCAAGTGTATTCGAGGTAAGAATAGTAATATGCTTGTAGAGTTTGCCTGGGGTGTGCAGGCGGTAATTATGGCACGGACTTTAAGAAAAATAAAAAATCAATGAATGTAAAATTCAGATACAAGCTGATGAACCGAAAAAGGCGGTTTAAGGCTATACCGATCCCAAAGGTTTATATTAGGGTAAAATTTAGGGCATTAGCTGGACATTGGACTGCAAGGGAGGATCTTATAAAGCAAGGTATACCAGCTGAAAGATTTGATGAGCCAGGTGGTATGTACTGCATTGACTTTGGATATAAAGCGGTAGAACACTTTATATCAATTGGTGAATATTATAGAAAAGAACCACCTCACCTTTGTAAGATGAGTCTCCCTAGCTTTTCTGGTCAAGGTAGCTCTTATAAGAGCCTATGGAGATACATTTCCAATAACCGGCATAGAATACACCCTTTGGATATTGTCAAATGAAATCATCCACTATTCTAAAAGCTGTTTACAAAGATTGCCTTGAACGCGGATACGTGCTTAATGGCGATCAGCTACTGCCGCCTAACCATCCAGAAGCTATCCGGATTCTGAATAATAAATCCAAAAGGAGAAAGAGGGTAATTACCCACAAAACGGGATGGGTTGATGATGATCGTAATATCAAAAATAAAGATACTGCAGCTGACATGTTCATGAAACTGGTTAAGATCGAACTTGGTTTAGATGTTTGGCCGGAATTCTTTTTTAGCACAGATCGTCTGTACCGTTTCGATTATGTTGTGCCGGTAGATGTTCATGGTAAAGTATTAAAGATCGCAATTGAACAGGAGGGAGGTATATGGGCGAAAGGAAACAGCGGCCATTCATCCGGCACCGGAATCCAAAGAGATATGGACAAAAACAATCTGGCAATTGCTCAGGGCTGGGTGATCATCAGGAGAACACCAACTGACCTTTGCACAATGGAAACAATCAATTTAATCAAATCAATAATAAACCAAAGAAACATATGAGTGTAGAAGAAATACCATCAGACACACTGGTCGAAATGACACCAGAACTTTATCAAGAATTTGCGCAAGGAGGTTGTGTACCAGCATGTCACCTTAGCGAAAAATGGATAAACATTGGTGATAAATTTAGATTAGCAACTTTACCCTGTGCTTATCACCCATCTGGAGGTACAGCAGGACTGATCCGGATAGAAGAAAGAGACGTTATGTTATCAGAGTCTGCAGATGAGAAGAAATTTGTAAAAATTCAATACAAAATTCTTTCTGATTGGGAGAAAGGGCGAAAGGAAGCTATAAAAAAAGGCCGTGGAGGATGCTTCAGGATTAACGGAAAAATAGTTCATTAAAAATAACATTATGACATTAGGAGAATTTAAAAAGAAAACAGAGCATTTGCCAGATCACATCGAAATGATGATGGCGGAAGTAGAGACAGGATTCAAGTATTCACCAGTTGAGTCTGCTACAGTTCAGGATATCAACTTTAGCGAAGAACCAGACGGATCAGGTGCTAGTGCAAAGGAAACAGTGTTAATTTTAGACGGCATATAACCATGGAAATCAAAACAAACTTAAACAAACAGAACTTTTTCGATGAAGCAACTAAAAAGCTACCCGTAGCAATACGGTTATTTGATAACTAGCTAAATGAATACTCTTTAGCTACTGGTTGGACCGACAATTTTATATCACTTACTTTTGAAATGCAGTTAGGTGTGATTGTCAGGTTTGTCGATGATAATAATGAATCCGAATTTCATCATCAATACTTTCAAGATTACTATACGCACGATCTAACAAATCCGGAAGCCGTGATGGGATGGTTTTTTAGTTTCTTAAGCAATTATGACCAGCAACATAACCCTGATCACTTAAAAACCAATCCACCTGGCGAAGAAGATGATCTTCCTTTTTAAATATTAATGCGGTTTTGACATTTCACGCATTTTATTCTATCTTTATACCATGCTTGAATATAATTCAACTTTGATGGTAACTGTGCTGCGTAAGGAATATCCGGAAATTGCTGATATTATAGCTGAAAGGATTAAGAAAACGCTGCCAGAAGAGAAGCTAGACGACCTTTGCCATATAAGCGAGATTGTCGAAACTTTCAAAAGGGACAAAGGCATTTGCCTGGTAAGCTGGACGAACCGAAAGTCCAATTATAACAGGGAACTACTAATTGCAGTTATGCTTATGTTCTATCATCCGGAAAAGCTTCTGCAACTAACTACATCGAGATCAAAGTTTGGTATGCTTAAGCAGCTTTCAAAGCTAATAGGTAGTTCCCAGCCGATCCTAAGTGGAGATTTAGCCAATGCAATTGTTGCATTTAAGGCATACGACAAATTCCGTAAGGAAGTGTATCGCATTTACGAAATCATAAAAACAGAAAATAATTTTTTTACAACCTAATTATGGCAAAGCAAATTAAACCAAAGTATCCCAGTGAAAGGGAGAAAACCAGTCAAGCGTTTTCAAACGCAGAAGTTTCTACAGACGTTATGACTACTCATCCGCGGGTGATCATCACAATCGGTGGCAGTCTAAGTAATCACATCATCAACGACATTCAAAATGCTATTGACGATGTTTTAAATCATCACGGTAAGTAGTATGAATCAGAAGCCTCAAAAGCCTATGAAGCCAAAGCCTATATTCTATGCTTGTTGCTTTCCAGAATTGCAAAAAATTGCAAAAGAACGCGGATATAATCTGCTGTTGCACGGTAGCATGGATAGAGACATGGATTTGGTTGCAGTTCCGTGGTCAGATACTCCATCAACTCATTACGATCTGATAAGCAGTATCGATGAATATGTTAGAGGTATCAAGTACACCGAAGATAGTTTTGAATCTGGTTACATGTTCAGTGTACTTCCAGGTGGGCGAAGCTCGTACGTTGTAAACATCAATAGAGGTGGCCCGTATAATGATTACCTGGATCAGCAGTATTACTTAGATATTAGTATTACACCTTTTAAATAAAATATTATGAAAAGCTACTGCATTGGCTTAGGTATCGGCCTTAACATGTTCTTTGCTGAATATTTAACGGTGTACCCTCCAGCGGAAGAAAAGCCTAAGTACGTCAACCAGTACAGCAAAAAGAGGAAAGCCTTTCAGAAATGAGAGGCTTTTTTTATATTTGCCGGCATGACAGCAGAAGAGTTTGAAGCGTATTTCCAAGGCATTACTTTACCAGAACCACCAATATATTTACACGAATCGATTGTTATACGCGATGTAGAAAAGTTCCTTGAGCGGCAGATAACCATTCTAAAAAGACAACCTGATGCAAGAACCTCAATACCAGCTCATGATCGTTTGATGCAATTTATTGAGATAATCGAAAATAAAGAAGCTACTTCTTAGGCGATATTTCAATACCGCCTATCTGTTCACCATTTTTCTGGTAGAAAAGAAATTCAGTCGGTTCTTTAATTTCAAGATTGTGATCTTTTAAAATCAAATATACAAACGCTTCCATCCGCTCAATGGATGTAGTGGGTGATTCCAAAGGCAATGTGAACCCGATAATATTTGGATCACCAACGCCAACCTCAAAGCCTCCAGGTGTAAGGATCTCTCCAAACTTTTTAAATAGGAATATCGTATGATCAGTTGCCATTATTAAAGCTCGTGGTTATAAATTGCTTCTCCCAATCCCTGTGCATACTCAGCTGTGATCAGATCCGCAGTGTACCAGGTTATTTTGCAGTCGTAAATTTCAGGATATAGATCAGCTATCTTAATATCGTTTTCATACACGGAATACATACCATCTTCCAATGGTTGAACTGTTAACTGTTTATTCTCAAAAATTAATTCGTAAGGATCCATGCTATTGGCTATTCAATGGAAGTATAAATTCTTGTTTATTATTAGGTATGCTTTTAACTGCTGCGGTGTTTACATCCTTTGATACCTGGTAGACATTCATCAGGTCATCCGGATATGGTTGGCAGAGACTTAATAATGCAGGTACGCTGAAATGTCTATTTAACCACAGCTTTTCTGATGATCTATCCAGTATCACCGGCATTCTGAACTTTGGATCATGTACTTTACCGACAGTTTCATTTGCTACAGTAGTCATTATAGTAAAGGATCTATACACATCATCATTAAATTTGCTCTTCCATTCTGACCATAGCCCGGCAAATGCAAACACCTCCCGGTCTTTTAAAGTGAAGCGATATGGTATTGATTCACCACTTTTTTTATCCCACTCATAAAAACCATCGGCAAGAACCAAGCAGGTTTTGTGATGAACAAGTAGCGGAGCATATGTTTTCTTCATTCCAGCTCCTTCGGATCTGGCGTTAAGTGTACTAAAGTTAAGTTTGGTATCTGCTGACCAGTAAGGAACTAAACCAAAATGCATTTTCTGAGCGATATCAGGCTCATCAGCCGTAATAACCAATCCGTTCTGCGTGGGAGCCAGATTGTAATTTGGTTCAAACTCTGGAAATTTGACGTTATACGCCTCCAAGAGTTGCTTCTCTGATCTCGTTAAAGTATATCGTGCGCACATGTGTTAACAAACATTATTAAGACTTTTTTGTTTTATTTATCATTGTAGTTCAGATCTTTATCATGCCAAAATCCTCAAGTTGATCCAATATCGCCTGCTTATCATCCAAGGTAAGGCAATCACCAAAAAACACCTTACTTCTTACCTTATACAGATCGAAAACGAAATAGTCATGCTGAAAACAAACGGTCCAGCCAATACCTGTGTAATCAATAACATCTCCAAGACACCATCGGCCCATTCTCATATTCAATGAATACGAGCCATCTTTCTCAAATTTAGGTTTGATGATATCTAATTGAATTGATCCGTGATTCATCTTCGTTGCTGAAACTAAATATTTCAGTTCACCACAAACTGCAATAAACTCAACATCCATAACTCAAATAATTTAGGACTGCAATTATACTAAAAATATTAGTAAACAAAAAACGCTACCTTTCAGCAGCGTTAATAGTATTATTAAACTTCAGCAATTTTATAGTGGCATTTTTATAATCACGGATACTCTTACACCATTTCTTCTAATGTAAGCACCAACACCATCATGAAAACAAGTATCGTATCCTGCATTAGTCACTTTGGCTTTTGATAATCTTCCTACAATAATACCATCTGCTTGCGCTCGTTTCAAAACAGATTTACATTGCACGTCAATAGCCTTGTAAAAGGCATCCAGCCTTTCTTTCGCTTGCGCATGAATACTAAGCATTATTTTATCTGCCATTTCTTTGTTGGCTAGTAATGGCTCGTTGATCATATCTCGTAGTAATTGTCTATCTCTATCTGATAAAGACATTGGCGCGCCTAACCTGGGTGTTTCTCCGTATATCATATTGCAGTTTATGATCGATTATTAATTTATTGATCTGCGATAGCTGATTTTCCCAATCATCTGTAATGCAAACATACGAACATCCCTCATCAGCGATCTGAATAGCGTTGTCGTTATAATGTTTGATTTTCTCAATCAGTTCCAGTCTACGTATCTGCAGCATTAAAATATCATACGTTTGGCTCATACTGCAGGTTCTTTAATGGTTAATTCCTCACCGGTCAAGGCATACACTAAATTTTGTAACTCGTGAACGTAATCAGGCGAATGGATCACATCAGTATATCCACATCCAACGTTCAGTTCAATTTCAAATATGTATGTATTATCAGGAAACAGCCTTGCGCCAAAAGTAACGCGACCAATGAACGTTTGGTAAAGATCGTTCTCTTCCTGATATCCCGTTGGCACTTCAGGTTTGGTGAATCCCAACTTGATCAACCAATCTTCGGTTAATGGGATTGGTTCTATTTCGTAATCAGGCCTTACATCTGGTGTTTTCGGATTACCGTAAAATATACGATCGCCAATAAAACCTACTACCGTGAGTTCAAAATTACTTATAATAGATTGAACAAAATTACCTATCCTTAGTTCGGTTGCTTTCATAATTTAACTGGTTTGTAAAATACACCATCCTTAGATGTCATTTTGGCAAATGCTTGTTTAACTTCATTGTAGGTGACGGATCTTTCGTTAGCTGCCTTTGCTATTTCTTGAACAGGTACCGATTTCAATTCTGCCAGCGTATTATAAATTGGAATACCTAAACTGATTATCTGCATAAGGTCTATTTTAAAAGCATTGCCTTGAATTTTAATAGATCGATAGGCATAAAATAACAGATCAAAAGACTTCTGATCAAGCGACATTGCTTCACCTACGGCACCCAGTATATCCCTTTCAGCGGTAGTTACGTTTATATTTTCGCTCATTGTATCTGAGAATTTAATTTAAAATAAAAATAAAACATTGCCTTTACAGGCTGGCTCATAGGTCGGGTTCCATTTATCCAGGCTGATAGATTGGTTTTATCTATACCAGTGTCAGCTTGAATATCTTTAATTCTAACCCCATTATTAAGCATCTTATCATTAATCCATGCAGGATTTACCACGTCAATAATTGGAGGTTTGTACGGGATTGGGTGAACTAAAATCTTAGCACCATCCAAAACAGAGAATAATTCCCTGGTCAGTTCAATCAGCCTAACTTCATCAGCATAGTTTTCAGAAAGGTGCTTACCTTGTTCAGTTTTTACAACTACTGAGCTATTTTTAATATTCATTTCGATAATTTTAAAGCTAATATTCGAATATTTCAAATGTAATGCAGCACCGGCTTCAAGCTTATTAAGATGATCAGTTGAAAAATATTGTAAATGTAGCAACTTATGCAAGTTCTTTATAACGCTCATAATTATGTTTTTTAAAGGGAGGTGTTACCCTCCCTGTGTTGTTAAAGAAATTTTAAGGTGTTGGTTTCAATTTGGTAGATTGCTATTTGTCCGTTTTCAATTCCTGATCTGGTAGCATCTTCTTCGTTGTGGTGGATGATAACCGCATCCCAGTAAAACAACTCTTTATCTTTCCAACCTCCTAATGTTTGTGAGGTATTTATCGCCACCTCTAAGGCCTTTTTTAAACCATCATCACCGAAGCAATTTTGAGTTTCTTTGTTTGCTACAACCCAACCGCTTTTTACTGGTTGAAGATCCGTAGTGTAGACCGTAAATCCATTTGGATTCTCTTCGGCGATTTGTTTTAATCTTTCGATTATATTCATGGTGATCTGGCATTTATATTCCGGAGCCTACCGGGTTTTAAGAATTCAAATAACTATCTCGCTTTCGCTTAACAAATATAATAAAAAGTATGTTAATTACAAACTTTAATCGAGATATTTTTAAATAAAAAATGCTAATTTGACATATTGCGCATAATTGCATATTTTTACAAATGAAATCTATATGGGTTCATAATCATTTATATCAATGGCAAAGTCAGGGAAGAATCATAACGCGGTCGTATTAGTGAAACGTATGGAAAAGTCAGCGAGTGAAAAAAAGGTGGCCTTCATGTTAAAATGTAATGCTGATCCGGATTTAAAGGACTTTGAAGAAAAGAAACGCATAGCACTACACGCGCTTAAAATATGTAAAGGGAACATTACCAATGCTTGTTTAATGATAAATTTAAGCAGAAAAATGTTTCATAATTACATGACAGATGATGCTGATTTTAAAGAAATGGTATCTGATATAAGATTTACGATCACCGATGGCGTTGTCGATAAACTTCTGTTGAATTGTGAAGCTGGTAAAGAGACATCCATCATATATTACCTGAATTGTCAAGGTAAGCACCTTGGTTATGGTAATAATGTAAATATTGACCACACTACAAAAGGCGATAGCTTGAATAAGGCCTTAAAGAACATGACTGATGAAGAATTGGAGCAAAAACTTAAAGAATTAAATGCTAAAATGAAATGATAGTAGCTGCTCCATCAAGAAATTTACTGATTGAGCAGATCAGGGTACAGCATGAGTTAAATAGAAGGCGTGCACCTACCAGTGTTCTTAACTTTACTAAATATACCTTCACTCACCAATTTCATGCCACCTGGTTTCACAATTCATATTACCAGAAGCTTGATGATTTTGCAGATGGCAAGATAAAAAAGCTGATGGTTTTCATGCCGCCACAGCATGGTAAATCTGAAGGATCAACCAGGAGATTGCCTGCTTATGTTCTCGGTAAAGTTCCTGATAAAAAGGTAGCTATTGCCTGTTATAACTCTTCAAAAGCAAGAAAGTTTAATAGGGAGATACAACGGATCATGGATGAACCAGACTATCAGGATTTGTTCCCTGAAGCTCGCTTATCTAATGGATCTGACGGTTATGCCAGAACTAGCGATGAGTTCGAGATGCTGGACCATAGAGGTGGTTTAAAATCGGTTGGGGTAGGTGGATCATTGACAGGCGAGCCTGTTGATATGCTGATCATGGATGATTTGTATAAGGACGCAAAGTCAGCATGGTCACCAAAAGTAAGGGAAAATGTACAAGATTGGTACGATACCGTTGCAGATTCAAGGCTACACAATGATAGTCAGCAACTATTAGTTTTCACCAGGTGGCACCCTGATGATCTTGCTGGCAGATTGCTATCGATAGAGGGTGATGATTGGGAAGTAATTATTTATCCAGCTATAAAAGTTGGTGAACCTAACGATTACGATCCGCGTAAAGAAGGTGAAGCGTTATATCCGGAAAAACACAGTAAAGAAAAGCTTGAAAAAACAAAACACCGTAACAAGCACGTCTTTGAATGTCTTTATCAGCAAAACCCAACATCTAAAGTAGGATTACTTTATGAACCATTTAAGACTTACACTATCAAGCCTGTATCTGTTAAGACAACTCGAAAAGCTTATATTGATACGGCAGATTCAGGACGTGACTTTCTTTGTTCGATAGTATATGATGAGACTGAATCAGCAATGTACGTTGTTGATGTGATTTACACTCAGGAAGGTATGTTGACCACTGAATCACTGGTGTCAGTACAAATGATGAAACATACGGTGCAGCATACTATAATTGAAGCTAATAACGGAGGGGAAGGCTTTAAAAGAAATGTAGAAAAGGGTACTAGAACGCTTGGTAATACTAAAACTAAGTTTAAAGCATTCCACCAGGCTGATAATAAGGAGGTGAGAATTTTTACCAACTCTGCTGATGTAAACAACATGATTTTCTTTCCAGTAGGTTGGAAGGAATTCTGGCCTAAGTTCTACAAGGATGTAACTGAATATATGGCTCAAGGAGATAATGAGCATGATGATGCTGAAGATACAATGACAGGTATGGTTGAATTCTTCGGGACAAACCTAATGAGTGAAACTGTAAGTAAAAGTAAAATGGGATTTTATTAAAATATATGAGAGGATTTAGGATTAAGCCGAATTTAAAAAAGATTGATTTAATTGCTATTAAGCAAAATCAAGTTGAGTATTTCTGTGCAACGCAGACCATTGATAAAATACGGGCCCAAAAGATCGGACTGGAATTTAATCAGGAGCTTGCTGATTTCATGGAAGAAAAAGTAAAGTATTACTTCATCGTAAAAACCAATATGGAATATGATGTGATATCAGGCCTGTTACTGGATCCTGTTATCAAAAAGTTAGATATCGTTACTGGTCCTGTTACCGAAAAAGCAAGAAAATGCATTGATCACTATATAAATAGCTTAAAATAATGGCAATAACTGAAACTACCTTAGTGGTGGAAATTGACAAAACGGATGTTAAGCAGCTTTTATTAGCTGGAATGGTAGATGAAGCAAAGCCCCTTTTTTCAACCCGAAAGGATAAGGTTGCTACCGCTACCGAGCAATGGAATGTGGCTACTCACAAAATACACGAACGTCCAAAAAAATACGTAGAAATGGAAGAGGTGCCGCAAGCTAAAATTCCATTGCCTTATCAAAGAAAGATCGTTCAATCAGCGGTAGCCTTTCTTTTTGGTAAACCCGTTAAGCTCATTCAGTTAAGTGAAGGTACCGATAAGGCCTTTAAGAGGATTGATGATCTTTGGACGGAAATGAGAATGGCAACATTAAACCGTAAGAATGCCAGGGCTTTGTTTTCGCAGACAGCCTCAGCAAAGCTTTTCGTTGAATACAAAGATATTGAGGAAGATGGCAGCAAAGCCTTTAATAGCATAAAATGTATTTTATTAAATAAAGATAACGGTAACGATCTATATTATAAAAAAGATCAGTATGGTGTCATGCAGTGTATTGCCCGTGGATTTACGACTAAAAACGGTGACAAGATCACTGAACATTTTCATGCGGAGTTTAAAGACGTTATTATTACCTGCAGCAAAATTGAAGGATCTTGGTATATCAAGTCGGAGGTAAATCTTGCTAAGAAAATAAGATACAGTTATTATGAGCAGGATGAAACAGAATGGGATATTGTACAGGCTATCATTGAGCGTCAAGAAATGCTTGTTTCAAAGCGTTCAGATAATAACGACTACACCGCTGATTCCATTCTGGTCCTTACCGGTGATGTAGAAAGTTTACCTGGTAAAGAAGAAACTGGAAAGGTTGTTAAATTATCCGGTGAAGGCGCAGACGCAAAATATCTGTCACCATCTATGGCCATGGATATGGTTAAAGATGAGCGTACGACCTGGGATAATTATATTCTTTATTTTACAGACACACCGGATCTTACCAGCGAACAGCTGAAAAGCATGGGTCAGGATAGCGGTAAAGCACTTGAAATGAAATTCTTTCCTGCTATTTTAAAGGCTATGGATAAGCTGGAGCTTTTTGAGGAAATGACCGATAGAGAAATCAATATTCTTAAGGCCATGGTTACAAATATTCTTGATGTAAGCCCTGAAATGAAGAAACAGATGAAAGAACTGAAAATCGGATACCAGTTCGGAAATCCTCTTCCTGATAACGTTAAAGACTTCCTTGATATGTTGTCTACATCAGTCGGTGGTAAGCCGATAATGAGCCAGAAAACAGCGGTAGAATTAAATCCATTGATCAAAGATGGTGACGCGGAAAACTTGCAGATTAATAAGGAATCAATTTCAACTATTGAAGATTAAAATGTTAATTTGACATATTAAGCATTTATTGTATATTTGAAACATAATGCGGGGTGGAGCAGTGGTAGCTCGTCGGGCTCATAATCCGAAGGTCATCAGTTCGAGCCTGGTTCCCGCTACTAATTCTTGCTAGAGAGTTTGTTTGGTTTAGGTTTAGCCGGGGTGGTGGTTCTCCCCGGCTTTTTAATTTAATTGTTATGCATATCAATTATACGAAGTATACCCATGGTGATATTGTTTATCTCAAAACTGATCCTGATCAGAAACCCAGAATGGTAATTTCATTTAGCATTCGTCCAGGTGGAGTTGCGTATTATGAATTAGCTGCAGGTGCTGATAGTTCATATCACTTTGAGATTGAAATGAGCGACACTAAAGATGATAATTTAATTTTGGGGATATAGCTATGCCAGATGAAGTAAACAAAAAATTCGAGGCTAAACACTTAGCGAATATAAAAGCGAACCAAAAGCAGATTAAGAAACATTATCTGTCTGTTATAGAGAAGATTTACAAAAAGGCTCAGGGCTTGCAGTTTAATGGTAAAGAGTTCAAACTTGAGAATTATCCAGCTCTATCTTCTGAAATAGATCGAGCATTATTGAAGTTTTCAAAGGATTTTGATATAACCCTTTTTAATGGGATTAAAGCGGAATGGGAACTTTCAATTGAAAAAAACTTTGAAATAGTCCATAAGAATTACGGTAAGGAAAATATATCGGATTCCGTTAACAAGATCCTTTTAGATCCACAATCTGCCGCACTTGAAGAGTTCATCAATAGGAAAATAAACGGATTAGGTATATCTGATCGGGTATGGAAATACACCAACCAATTTAAAAATGAAATTGAAAATAACCTGTACGCTGGATTAAGTGAAGGTAAGTCTGCTGCGGCAATGGCCCGTGATCATGTTCAGTACTTAGAGAATCCGGATAAGCTTTTTAGAAGAGTAAAATATATAAATTCAAAAGGTGATACGGTTCTAAGGTTATCTAAAGCAGCTCAAGAATATAAGCCTGGCAAGGGTGTTTACAGATCCAGCTATAAAAATGCAATGCGATTGACCAGGGATACAATAAACGATAGCTACAGGCAAGCGGACATGGTAAAATATCAGAGCCTTGCATTTGTACTGGGATATGTTGTTAATTTATCAGCCATGCACCCGGTGACCGATATCTGCGATGCCTTGAAAGGAATATACCCGAAAACATTTGTATGGCGTAAATGGCACAATCAGTGTATTTGCAATTGCACACCTAAGCTGCCTTCTATGAAGGAATACAGAGAATACGAAAGGGCCATCTTAAACGGTACTGACAGCGAATTTGTATTTACTGGACAGGTTAATGACATGCCAAAAAACCTAAATACTTATGTTGAAGAAAACAAAGGATTTATGGATAATTGGAAGAGAAAGCCAGACTGGGTAACTGAAAACGGAATTAACTTATAAAATACGTTAACGTAGCTTCATTAACATCATACAATCCGTTATTAACAGCTTCGGTAGTTTTACAAACAGTCCAATAGCTATCTTCAACTCGTATACTTACTTTTTCAATTTCTATTAAATTAAGCTCATCTATAATATAATTGCTCAATTCGTCCCTCTTTGCAGCAAGTTCCTCTATTTCATTTTTAGTGCTGATTATTGAATTTTTCTCATCTAGGATAATTTGAGCGTGTTTAACATCCACTATCTGACCTTTTAAGTTGTATTTCTTTTGAGAAAGTTGATCGATTTCATATTCCAGAGTTGAAATTTGTTGGTCGATTTTTATTATTTCTTCGAATTTTTCCTGTAATGTCATAGCGTTTTTTTCTATAAACATACTAAAATCTTATCAGTTCATCTTCATAAAGTATTAAAAAATCGGGGCGTTCATATCCTCTGTAATTTTAGGCTTAATCTCAAAAAGCTTAACAAAAACGTATGAAGGACAAAGTATTGGCGCAACTGGCGATTGATTTCCCAGGTGTGAACCTATCTAAGACTACTAAAGACAAGATCGCTGCATTTGTAGCCACCCAGGTTACAACAGAAGATCAAATTTCTGGAAAACTTAAAGAGTACAATGATTTCATGTCATTCTCGGACATAGCTAAAAATGATGATCGCCAACGTTTGGCAGATGCAAAAAAAGTTAAGGACGATGCGGAAGCTGCTGAAAAGTTGCGTCTCGAAGAACTGGCAAAGGGAAGTCAACAGAACAATCAGGATGAGGTACCGGCCTGGGCCAAAGGTTTACTGACAACAGTTGAATCTCTAAAAACCCAGTTGGCTGGTGAACAAGGTAAATCAACAATTAACGATTTAAAAGCAGCTGCAAAGCTTAAAGGTATTCCGGAAGGTTTAGCTGCTAAATACGTGATTGGTGAGGGTTATGATCAGCAAGCTGCTCTTACTGCCTTGGAGACTGAATGGACTGAATTAAAGCAAATAGCAGTGAATGGTGAAGTGAAAGATGGTAAAGTCATTCTTGGTGACGAAACCCCTTCTGGTACACCAGCTGCAAAAGCAGCTATCAAAGCCAGTATGGAAGATGCTGTTAAAGGTTTAGTAGAAACAGTTTAACAAACTTAAAATGGGTTTAAAATTTAAAAAGACAGAGGTCGAAGGTGACATTCCTGTTTATCAACAAGTTCATGAGGTATCTCAGTCTGGATATACATTGGATACAACCGGCTTAATTGCCGGATCCGTACTTCCAGCCGGAACTGTGTACATTCCAGATGATATCACAAGGTTAGCCAAACCGGTTAAGAGTGCTACTCTGGTTGCAATAGCAGCAGCAAACGCTGTAGCTTATCAGGTTGCAAAAGGGCATCAAATTGCTATTGGCGACAACATCGGTTTAGTACTTAAAGGAAAGGCTTATGCTGTAACTGCTATCGACAAAACTACCAGTGCACTTTACGACACGATTACAGTGGGTACGACATTGAACACCGCTGAATTACCTATCGGTTCTGTTGTTTATCAGTCAGCTACCACAGGTACAACTAACTCATCCTTAGCTGGGGTACCTAAAGGAACTTCATTGGAGTCTACTTTGGTTGAAGCAAATAGCACCCTCACATTAGCATTACGTGCGACTGTTTACGCTCGCAGAATTCCAGGTGTTCCGGCTGATGTGCAAGCATTATTGCCGCTCATCATTTTTTCACAAAGCAAATAATTAACAAATGGCAGATCAATTAAAGTCCATCTTTGGCAATTACACTGAAAACATGAGTGTGGTTGCTGTGGCACTAGAAAAGGCCAAAGTTCAGCCGCTATACACCAGATTCTTAGACTGGGCTACTCCAACAGTTGGACTAGACTTCTCAACAGTAATCGGTAAAGAGAGACTGGCTTCTATGGCATCGGTTGTCGATATCGACGCTAATCACCCGTTAAGGTCCCGTTCAGCTGCTTACAAAGTTGAAGGTGAAGTTCCTTCAATTAAAGTAAAACGCGGTTTAACGCAAAAGCAGTATCGTAATTACAAAATGCTTCAAAGCATTAAGACGATGAGCGATGCTGAAAAAGCTAAAGCGATCACCAAATACATTTTGGATGATATGAAATACGTTTCTGATGCTGTAAAGTTCAGGATCAATTACATGTTCTTGCAAATGTTATCTACTGGTGGTTTAGAGATCACAGCTGACAATAACCCTGACGGTATCGTTACCGGATTGGTTCCGGTTGGATTCTTAGCTGACAACATCATCACTTCAGCATTACCACTGTCGGATGTTAACTCGAAAATAATAACCTATATCAAGGAGGTTGTTGAGCTGGCTAAAGCAAATGGCGATGAGATCTCTTCTATCATGGTATCTCGTGTTCTTTGGAACAGGATCAAAGTAAATAAAGAGTTCTTGGATGAGATGAAAGGTTATTTCAATCCGGGCTCCAATGCACGTGCAGTTTTCACCATGGCTAACATGAACATGTACATGGTGGATAACGATCTTCCTCCTTTTGAAATTGTTGATGCTATTTCACGTACTGAAGAAGATGGCAAACAGAAGTTACTGAAACCATTCAGTGACACAACACTTGTTTTCATCCCAGCAGGTAAATTAGGGATCATCCACAATGCATTTGCTATTGAGGAAATGGAGCCAAATGACAACGTGGAATACACGACTGTTGAAAGGATCCTGATCGCTAAATGGCATGAACGTTCACCATGGGGTGAGTTCACTTCTGGTGAGGTTATCGCTTTACCAGGTTTAGAGGCAGTTGAGAGTATTTATCACCTAAGAGTAGGAGCCGCTTAATCATTATGGCACTAACAATAAAGTCAGCCTTACAGGGCAAAATCAATTATCCGCTTCCAGATGAAAGTCTTGAAGCGGCTTTAATTGAGGCTTCTCTTGATGGCGATCAGGTTTATTCCAAGTCGCATACCAAGGACGTTGAGCTTTGCGCTGCGGGTCTGATATTAGTTGTTTGTACCAGTGGTAATGTATCTGAAGGTGGTTATTCTCTGTCGTTGTCTGATAAGAATGCACTTCTAAAAGTGCGGTCAATGTTCTTGAACAAGTGGAATGAGACGGATATAGATCCAGGAAAACCAAAGATTTCTGCTGTAAAGGGTAAATGGTAATGATTGTTCAATATCCTCATATTTTAAGATTCACCATTGTAACGGATGCTGTACCTTATGAAGATTCGAATGGCGATACGGTAATACCAGTTGGCACTGCTGGAGTATTTGAAATTAAATGCAGATTCGAAACGAATTCGAAAGGTAGCACAATCCCATCAAACGATGGTGAAAATGTGATCTACAGTTGGATGATTTACATGCCTCTTAACCAGATTGATATTCCAAAAAGAATAGATGTTGTTGGCTTGAATAAAGGGGTTGAATTTGCAAAAGGCACGGTTTTGAATTTCAGTAGGGACCAGCTTAACGCAAGGGCGTGGGTTTAAAACCAGCATACAGCAGGGAAGATGTTAAACGGATGTTCTCCCTTAAGCTCAAAAGGATTGATTCTGCTATTGTTAGCCGGTTTATTTTTATTGGCGAAACGTTCGTTATCAATGCCAGAAGCAAAACAGCAGCAGAAGGCGGGTTTAATGATCAGACAGGTAATTTAAGATCCTCTATTTGCTACGTAGTTTTTAAAGATGGCATAAAGCGTTCACCAGGTAACATTCCGGATTTAAGCAGAAAGCTCGTTGAGGAACTGAAATCAAAGCATCTGTCTGGATATGTGCTAATAGTTGTGGCAGGGATGAATTACGCTGCAGCTGTTGAGAGCAAAGGTAAAGATGTATTGACAGGCAGTTCCATCAAAGCAAAAGCAATGGTTCAGGCGGCGATTAAAGATTTTAAGAAAGGGCTATAAAGCGGATGGGATTTACAATGATTTCGGTTATGAATATGTTATATCAGCATATCACGCATTCTGAACTTTTTTCAGATGTGAAAAAGCCAAATGGTAAGCTATGTAAGATCCAACGTCCTGCTAATTCTGATCGTGAAGATGTTGTAATTAATGGATTGGGACTGGATAGGGAAGAGGTTCAGGAAGGTGTTTTTAATGTGAATGTCTATGTCCCAAATCTTAAATACCCTTTTGGCCATCCTTCATTTGGCGACAAATCGCAACCGGATACCGGAAGGATCCTTTACTTGAATAATCTCACAAATACCGCTTTAGGTACTGGTGAAGAGATATGGAATGAAGCTGGAACATGTTGCTTTAATGTACAACAGGATAACGTATTCGAGGATAGCAACAATCAGCATTACATAAATTTTAGAATTGAATTTTACATAACAAATTAAATAATCATGGGAAAAGTATTAGGGCTTAAGTCCTTTCTAATGGGTGATCCTGCCTTAGATGGCGGGATGGGCCTAACCTTAACGGAGGTATTTGGCGCGACTGTTAAGGGTTCTGCAACCCTAACAGCTACCGAAGCAACAACTGAAGAAATTGAGATCGAAGAATTAGATACGATCTATGACGAATTGACAACTAAAGCTCCTGTCTGGACCTTGAAAGCCAGTACGTACAATATTTCAGCAACCACAATGCAGAAGCTATTTGGTGGTACCATCATCGGTACAGCTCCAGCCCTTACCTGGAAAGCTCCAATTGGTGGCGCGGTTCTGAATGTTTATCAATCAGTAACGGCTGAATCAAGATCCGGTATCAAATTTAATTTCGTGAAAATGAAATTATCAGGTGTACCGACCATCGCATTTGATAAAGCTAAGCTTGGTCAATTGGACTTCACGCTTAAGATGTTAGCTCCTGACAAGGCTGCTACACCAGCGATGGAGATCGTGTTCGTATAAGGTTAAATAATTTAACAGGGGCACTTGTATCAGGTGCCCCTTTACTATTTTATAATGAATATTCAAGATACTTTGTCATTAGCGGCCGATACCCTCACCGAAAAAACCAAACAAGTTGAGATCACAATAAGACCAAAGAATTGGCTTCATAAGTACCTGATTAAAAAAGGATTTATGAAATCAACAAAGATTTTTGAGATTACACCAATTTTAGTTGGTAATCGTAAAAGGGTATCATCAATCGCAGTTAGGCTTCCCAAAGATAGCTGGGACAACGGCATTCTCAATACAATGAAAGCATGGAAGGCTGTTGATGATCATACCGACCATTTTATTTACGTAGTGGCTGTCTGTATTGAAAACAGAAAAGCTGAGCCGTCAAAGGCTTTAATTGAAGAATTACGCTGGATGCCGGATCCTGAATTTATGAAGCTAATGGATGCTTCGTTGACTATGGCCGGACTACCAAATTTTATGAAATCTATCGTCTGGATAAGCGGCCAAAGTGTATTGAATGTGCCGGAGCCGGAGAACACTGTGAAACCTGCAAAGGAACAGGATTAAAGCCAGACGAGCCTAAAAAGAATGTGGGAGTTGATAGCCCATGGTCACTAATCGGATCATACCGAAAATATTTTAAATGCAGCAGGGAAGAAGTTTTATGGGGAATGAGTTGGATCAATTTCTTAATGGATCTCGCTACAATCCCTTCCAGTGAATCTGATTCCAAAAAAGAAGATGAAGATCAAGTGGTATCACCTGAAGATGAAGAAAAAGAATTAAGAGAACTCTTATCAAAATAAAGTATGAATGTAGCAGGCGGTGATTTAAACTGGATAAGTACAATTAACGATTCCGAATTCCATAGATCTATTCAAAGAATGGAGCGGGAGGTTAACCGCACCACTTCCAGTATAACAGCGCAAAGTAACCAGATAGAAAATTATGCAAAAAAAGCGAGTGAAGCTGTAGCTGCATACTTCTCTGTTCAGGCGGCTACAAGCTTTGTTTCTTCGCTGGTAGATGTGAGGAATCAGTTCCAGCAACTGGATATTGCATTCTCAACAATGCTGAAAAGCAAAGCGGCTGCCGATACCTTAATGAAGGAACTCATCGTATTTGCTGGTACAACCCCATTTGGATTGAAAGAGGCTGCGGGTGCTGCTAAACAACTTCTTGCTTACGGATCTACGGCTAAAACGGTAGTCGGTGAATTAAGAATGCTTGGTGATGTCGCGGCTGGTGTGTCCGTCCCTATTGGCGACCTGGTTTATCTGTATGGTACCTTGAAAACACAGGGGCGAGCTTATGCTATGGATATCCGGCAATTTGCCGGCCGTGGTATCCCGATCTATGCTGAACTGGCTAAAGTCCTTAAGGTCGGTAAAGATGAGGTAGCTGGATTGGTTGAGGCTGGTAAGGTCGGATTCCCTCAAGTAGAACAAGCATTTAAAAACATGACAGCTGCAGGCGGTATGTTTGGCGGTTTAATGGAAGCTCAATCAAAATCATGGGGTGGTATGATCGAACGTTTCAAGGATGCGTGGGATATCATGCTTAATGATATTGCGATGAGCCAGGAGGGTTTGTTCTCGTTAGGTATCGAATCGGCTACTGCCATGGTGGAGAATTACAAAGAGCTCCTTGATATTATCGGCTTACTTATTTATGCATACGGAGCATACAGGGCAGCTGTTATCGCTTACGCGGTTGCCAACTCCTTAGCTACGGCATCAGTTGTAGTTCATGGATTATCAGTTCGTCAATTGACTGTGATGGAGACTTTACTTGCAGCAAGTAAGAGAATGCTTATATCATTACAGGCTACATATAATGCGGTTCTTGCAGCATCTCCAATTGGAGCAACCATCGCTCTACTGGCTGCATTGGGAGCAGTTATATATTCACTTTCGCAATATGTGAGTGCAGCGGAAGCGACACAGGAAAGGTTCAATAGAATCCAGGAGGAAAGCAGCACTTCTGCAGTTAAGGAAGCCCGAAGCATTAAGGCCCTAGTTGACGTAATCAAAAGCCAGACAGCGACTAACGATCAAAGAGCAGCCGCCTATAAAAAACTTCAAGAAACGACCAAAGGCGTTTTAATTGGTTTTAGCCAGGAAGAGATTGCAGCTGGTAAGGCTACAAATGCTATTAAGTTATATATCAAAAGTATTCAAGATGCTGCTGTTGCAAGAACTGCCTTTTCCGAGTTTCAGAAAATCAATGATCAACTTGCTGAATTAGAGGTTAAAGGGATAAAAGCCATATCTATGATGGATAAGGCAGCTTTAAGAGCGAAAGGTTTGGGTGCCTATATTAATTATTCAGTTAGTGGATTTCCTGAAAGCGAGCGGGAACAGTATAATGCTGCCAGAAGTATCGCTCTTTACGGTGGTGATGGTAATGATGCATTAGTAAAACAACAAAAAGCAAACTTACAAAAGCAATTAGATGATCTCACTAAAAAATACGGTTCAGAGATTACGAATGAGCTAACTAAAGGAGTAAGTGATGAAGCAGCCACTACCGCTACCAAAAGAAGGTCAGTCGATACAATAGATGCTGAAATTAAAAAGTTGACCGAGGAACAAAAAGCTGTTTCAGAAACTTCAAAGCAGTACAACGAGTACCAAAAGCAAATCAAGAAACTTGAAGAGGAAAAAGCAAGGATAACCGGTAAGCAAACTGCTGCAGATAAAAGGGAGATAAGTGAACGGGAAAAATTCTTAAATAAGCTTAGTGAAATTGAGGCAGAAGCGTCAAGAAAAGGCTTAACCAAAAACGAAGAAGAAATTAAGGCAGCGCAAGATAAAGCTGAAGAGTTAAGAAAGAACGCCATCAAGCTCGGTCTGAAACCTGAAACAATTACCAGGATCAATAATGTAGAAATTGCCGAAACCGGTGCAATCAAATACAGGCAAGATACAGAACTGCTGGAAACGGAACTTGTAAAGCAAAAGGCGCTTTATGATGATTTCGAAGCATACAAAAGTTCTTTGGGTAAAGACGCTGCTGAAAAACGCTATAAAAACGAGATTGATACTTCAGTAAATTATTTACAGAAGCTTGAAGCTGAAAGAGGTAAGATTTTAGATAAGGATCCTATGGATATGACTGGTCCTGAAATCGAGCGGTTAAGGGCTTATGATAAATTGATAGATGAACAAGCCGCAGTTGAAGCTAAAAAGTATGATGATCTAATGAAATCATTAGTTAGTTATCAGCAAGAACGACAAGCTAAAATTGAGAAATATAACGAAGATATTGCACTGATAGAAAACGATCCAACTGCTATTGCTGAAAGAAAAAAACAGTTGGATAAGGAATTGAAAGAACTTGATGATGCTAATTTGAAGAAATTGGAATCTTATCAGGCCCTGTTTTCAGGTATAGAAGATTTATCGAAAACAAGTGCTTTAAAGTTATTGGCTGATACGAAACAGCAATTTGAAAAAAATGTTAAGGAGGGCGGGATTATCGACCCTGCTGAAATCGAAAAAATAAGGAAGTACCTGGGTGATGTTGAGAAAGGAATAAAAGAGGGGGCTGGAAAAGAACTCATTCAGATGGCTAATACCATAGATGGTATTGTTTCTTCTATAGGCGCAATGGATTCTGTATTTGGTAAAGTGTTATCAACTGTTGCTAATGTCGCAGGTCAGGTAGGTAACATAAAAAAGGGCATGGACGATTTTAAAGATTCCGATACAGGCCTTGGAAAACTTACAGCCGGTCTTGGAATCTTAGGTGCCGGTATTTCTATCTTTCAATCAGTGTTCAGTTTGTTTGATCGTTCTGCTCAAAGGGAGGCTCAAGCATCTTATTCTCGTGATTTACAGAATAAGCAAACCGAGGCATTAAATAAAGCCTTGGAAAGGCAGATTGCTTTACTCAACGACGCTTATGGCACCGATCGGATCGTAAAGTATAATGAAGCAATTACACAAGCCAGGGCAAACGAAGAGAAGTATCAATCTCAACTTACAGGAAGATATGCCTTAACCGGAAACAAGGCTTTAGATGATATTATTGCTAAAATCAATAACGGTGAAAAATTCGCGAATAATGGTACGCAAATCAAAAAATCTGAACTAACCTCGTTACCAACTGACATTGAAGCATTAAGGACGTTGCTGGCAGAGAACAAACTGGATGCGCAAACAGCTCTTATAGTTGAAAACTTGATCAAAGCGGCCGAAACTGCTAGGGAGTTAGTAAATAATCTCAATGCTGAAAATGTAGGATCTTCATTAGATACTATCGCTGATCAGTTTATTGCAACTTTGACTGATGGAACCCAGGATTTCGGTAAAAGCTTTGAAGATACTATCCGTAAATCAATTCTTAACGGATTCAAAGGTGAGCTGATTAAAACCCAGCTGCAGAAGTTTTATGATGAGTTTGCAAACCTATCACAAGGAGGATTAACAGAAGATGAGATTGCTAAGCTTCGTGATTCATATCTAACTGCTGCTGAAAAAGCAAAAAAGGATATCGAAAACTTAGGTAAGGCTACCGGTATTGATTTGACTGATTCCGGTGATAGCTCATCGGCACTTAACAAAAATATCAAGCAGATCACCAGCGATCAGGCTAATGCACTCGAAGGAATCACGCGAGGTACTTACGATCTAACGAAAAGGGTTGTGGTCAACGGTACAGAGACAAATACCTTATTAAATCCAATTGGTAAGACATCCATCGAGCTTCTCAATATCGCCAAAGCTAACTTTGATTCAGTTCTTAAAATCGAAGCTAACACTGCTCAAACAGTAGTTGAATTGAAAAGTGCTGTAGTCGAATTAAAGGCCATTGCAAAGAACACAAATAGCGGATCACTTAGAGGCGGGGGGCTTATTTAATGGAATTATCTAATTACAGGATAAATGGATACGATCTTTTCTTAGGTGTTGGAATTTTACCGCATAGCGATAAGACTACAGCTGACAGCTTCGAGGTTCCATCTGACACCATCCAGGTTTTTACGAAGGATTGGGGAGATGGGATTATTGAATATGACCTATTATCCACTGTAAACACAAAAGCAAGGGTATTCATTATCAAAGGAATACTTCTGGTTGATTCTATTTCAGATTATAAGGTTACGGCATCGGCAATTGGAGACTTTATTCAGCAAAATTATGTAACCCTTGAAAAGGTAGATTTCGATATAAAAGTAAATGCCAGATACAAACCTGGTACAATTCAATGGAACAGGCTTACCAATTTTATAGCGAATAAGATAGCGGTTTCAATAGAAATTCAGTTTGATGAGGTTAGGCAATCAGCTCCTTTTAAAGATGATGGCACACTGGATTTAACCTACCTGGTTGATCATGAAAATAGTTTTTATAGTACACAGGATGATAAATTATTTATAATATAATGGCAAAAACGGTAAAGACAAATCAGCTACCGATAGTTACTGATTTAACGGGGGCGAAGATTGTTGGATTAACAGCAGAAGGTATAGATGCACAGTTTCCATTGGCTAATATTGTTAGGTCAGAAAAGCCTATAGCTTATCCTGTCACTGTTCCAACTGGTGATCGGTTCCCAGGTGAGACATGGCCAATATCGACAACCAATTATGGTGTAGCTTTTCCAAACTTTGGAAATATAACACCTCCTATTAAGGTGGGTGATAAATATGCCGGTAATTCTAGGTTTGTTTGGAGTTACGGAAACTGGAATATTGAATATGAATTATTTGATGCTCCTGATTTCACTGGTAATTATGTATCAAAAACAGATGTATTCAATGCGCCAATTGTTGAGTTGGTAACCACAAGAAATGTAGGTCAGTTGTGGACGGCCACTAGTCCATCATCTTTAATAACAAGCACAACCCAGGGCTCAACCAATAAAATATCAGGGGTTCCTGGTGATATTTTTGCTATATCTGGGTTGTCAAATATAGCTAGCGCGAATACAGGTAGGTTCTTAAATTCCGCAGGTGGGTATCTATCCAGTTTGACATCTGCATCATTTACACCGATCACAGGCGGGTATTCAATAGTTATCCCCTCTGGTTCTTCAATGTTTGTTTTAAACGTAGTTAATGCTGATTTAGCGGGTTTGAGTGTAATTAAGGGTTCGGTTTACGTTTCTCCTGGAAGTATTGACCCTACCAAAGTGAAGTTAGAAGCTTTGCCTACAGGAATCATGAAAACAAAGGTTTCTGAATTATCTAACGATTCTGGCTTTATTCCAGGAAGTGATTTGTATGATTCTTACCCCGCACAGTTGGTCACGAATAAATATTCTGGTCAATTTTGGACAGGTTCAGGTGTTTCAGTTTTGGCTCCAATTTCCGGAAACAGTGCGGTTAACAAAATTGCAGTCGTAGCAGGTGACTTTCTCGCTGTGGAAGGATTAACAGACATCACGGCCACTCAAATAGGAAGATATTTAGATGGTACAGGCTCGGTCCTTGGGAACATACTTCCCACTCATTTCAATAGCATTTCAAAAGGATATAGGCTGGCTATTCCAGTCTCTACCTATCCTACAGTTGCGTTTGCAGCGTTGAACGTGAAATCTGCAGATCTTCCAAACATTGGAGTGCAATATGGATCTTTTGTCATAAAGAAGAAAGTCAAATCAGATCTGATAACGCAGGATATAACGGGTAAATCAAACTCAGAGGCTAACTTTTCATATCTACAGGGAAGAAAAACGAAAGTGGATACATCTGCGAAAAAGCCAGGAATAATTATAGCCAGCCAATCTCAATTTGATGGGAGGCTGCCTGTCTCTACTATACCATTACCTGCAGAATTTGTTAGTGCTGGTAATACGATTCCTGGCTGTATTATAAATAATAGCCTCACGCTGACGAATTTTTCTAACATACATACTTACAATTCCACAGACTTACAAGTATCACCAAGCAGATGGTCGCCAGAAATACTTCTATATCAAAAGATAATTACTCATAACCGAGGCGTGTCAGGGCATTCCACGGATAATATATATGTAACAAAAACCAGTTTAGGAGGCACTTCATTCAGTATTCTAAAAGGTGAAGGTGCTGGTAAATGGAACATAGATTTTGATGCCATTACGGCATTTTCATCCGGACAAACAAAACTTGCTTCTGTATTGGAAAGTAGGATAAATGCGATGACTACAGCTGAAGGGATAAACTTCGAGAATAGACTGCTTATTATCGTAATTGGAGAAAGCGATAGAAATGATGCTGATAGCTTCTATCAAAACTGTAAGAATTTTATCTACTACATGAGAGGTGTAGTCAATAACCCGCTGCTGCCGGTTATAATAGTCGGTGTTAATTCAACGTCAGCTCAATATAGCTCAGTAATCGAAGGTGCAAAAGCACAGTTATCGACAGATGTTAAGAATGTTGCTTACGTCCCGGCAACAGGAACTACCACGTTAGATACCATTCATTGGGACCTCTCAACAGCTACGACAGTTGTAAATGATATATATGCTGAAATAGAATCAAAACCGCTCATCTATAGAATCCTTAATTAATGCACTTAGTTCCAATCAAAAAAAACGGTGTAGAGATATCTCAGCTTCCGATATACAGCACAATGGTTGTCACCTCGGAGCTGATGGGCGCAAGGGAAACACAGGCAGATATTGATTTGCCTGGTGTTTTATTATCCCCTATTGGATCATCCATCGAATACCGGGGGCAGAAATTTACTGTTAATACGCCTCCATTAAAAGTGGAAAAGTTAAGCAACCGGTTATTTAAATACTCGGTGATGTTTGAAAGTGTTTTGTACCGGTTGTACGATAAGCAACTTAAGCACCTAAAAAATAAAACCTTCCAATATTACGGTGCTCCTCTTAATTATGCTCAACTGATTGTTGACAACATCAATGAGATTGATTCAGGCTGGAACGTAGGTATTTGTGATACTCTTCCAGAGATTAAGATTGACTTTTCCGGCCAAAGTTGCAGGAATGCACTGGATGTTGTGGCAGAAAAGTTTACTTGTGAATGGTTCTTAAGTGGTGTTGAAGGAAAAACGATCAGCTTCGTTAAGCAGGTCGGCTCAGTTACATCTTTGGTATTTCAGTATGGAATGGGTAAAGGACTATATTCATTATCATACCAATACCAAAGCGATAAGAACATTGTTACCAGGGCCACAGGATATGGGAGCATCAAAAATCTTCCGGAAGGATATCGAGGTAGCGCGAAGCAACTAATGTTCGATGGCGAGTACCTCGACAAGAACGTATTTATGCCAGATGGTGTAACGAAGTTGTATGATGTCCGCGAAGGCGATTATGAGAATCCGGAGATATATCCGGAGATCAATGGATTAGTTTCTGCATTCAGTGCTTATGATGATGAATCTGATATATTCGAGATATCTGCCTCAACTTTAGATTTCAACCTGAACGATTATTTTTCTGTAGAAATTCCTAAGTTATCTTTCAAGTCAGGAGAATTGCAGGGACAGGATTTTGAAATTAAGAAATACAATCATACTACAAAAACGATCACCTTAAAAGTATTTCAGGATAGTAATGATAATAAACTTCCGAATACAGTATTTCAACCGGCCATAGGTGACACTTTCACTTTGTTCGATATGCACCTGCCGGCAGAGGTGGTTGCTGCTGCAGAGTTAAGATTGAAGGTAGCAACGCAAGCCTGGTTAAACGAAAACTGTGTGCCTCGTGTCTTATACTCTTTAGAAATGGATCCGCTTTATGCTCGTGATAATAACATCATGCTATATCCCGGTGATCAAATAAGAATCATTGATACTGATCTTGGAATCGATGAGATGATCCGTGTTACAAAGACAGTCTATCCTTACCAATTTCCAGATGTAATTACACCGGATACAAAGATCATTTGTGAGATCGCCAACTTCATTCCGTATACTCGTACAGAGCGAGTGATCAGTGATACCATTGACAATAAGAATGAAATTAAATACGTGGATCGTACAAATACCGAGCGGGCCCGTATGAATAGCCGTAGTTTAAACCAGTTGTCAAGTCGGGTATTTGATCCGGACGGCAATCTTGCAAAGGGTGATGAGACGCTTTTTGCTGCAATGGCAAAGTTTGGTTTCGATTCACAAAACTATGGACTGATTGATGTTACCATATCACCAAATGTGGCAGCAAACGCAAATGCTTTAACTATAACCGGCGGTCACTTGGTCCATAACATTTACGAGATTGAAGGCTTAGGATATGACTGGGTGATGGCTCCTGGATCATGGGCCGGACTTGATCCGCTTAAATTTTATTATGTATACGCAAAATGTAGCAAAACAGCATTAACCGGTACATGGGAGATTTCTGAAACACCGGTATTTGTAAATGATATTGCTGGTCACTGGGCGTTTAACCTTGGTCAGCTTAACCAGGTAAATGTTAAAGGGTACCGGACGTTTGATCCTACTAAGGGAGTTACCACAATTGTTGGTGGTCAAATTACATCTGGCATCATTCAGGATATTAGCGGCCAAAATTATATCAACCTTACTATAGGATCTATAAATTTTGGGAGTGCTCCTGAAGGTCGAGGATTCCGGTATAATAAAGATGGTGATGGTGAGCTCATGATCAACGGTAAAGTTATTTTTGGTGCAGGGTCTACTGGATATGAAAACATCGATGATAAGCCTGATCTATCAGGATTAGCCAGTCAGGACTTTGTAAATGCCGTTAAAGATGATCTGCAAAATCAAATTGATGGACAGATCACCGCCTGGTTTTACAATTACGTGCCGGATAACACTAATTTACCAGCATCGACTTGGACCACTGATGCTGTTCGTGATACCCATTTAGGAGATTTATTTTATGACAATACAACAGGATACGCATACCGTTATATGAAAGATGGTTCAGTGTTTTCATGGTTTAGGATCATGGATACTGATGTTGTTCTTGCGCTACAGACGGCACAGAATGCGCAAGACACCGCAGATGGAAAAAGGCGCGTATTTGTTGTCACACCTACAACACCTTATGATGTTGGTGATCTATGGTCACAAGGGCCATCCGGTGAACTCATGAAATGTATTATCGCCCGCGCTACTGGATCGTACAGCGCGACTGATTGGGGTAAAGCATCAAAATACACTGATGATACAATAGTAAACGCTTTGATTACAACTCTTGGAGATATGGCGTACGAGGATGCTGTAGAATTTGCAAAGTTAGGGACTACAATAATCGAAGGTGGTTATCTCAAAAACAGTTTGATTGAGACAGCTTTATTGATTGCTCAAAATGTTAAAACCAGTACTTCCGGATTAAGGATCGAAATATCAGGGGCTAATAATAATATGATCTTTTATAATGCTGATGATGTTGAGGTATTTAGGTTAGATGATGATATTGATTCAGATTCAGCTGGCACACCATTAGGAGGTATAAGAATGAAAACCCCGGATGGACAAGTGTCTTATGGTACAGGTAATGGCTTCTTCGCTAATGGAAGTGGTCTCATATTCATACCTCTAATAACCGGAATTTCTTCTAATGGAAGTGTGGTAGGTCTTTTACAAAAAAGAAATACTGATCCGTCTGGTTTATCGGCAGCTGTTGTTGGCATTGATCAAACAGATTCAGGTGATGGACCCAGTAAAAGCTACGGGGGTTACTTCAATACTTTGAAAGCATCATCGAAATTAGAAGTAGGATCCGGAGGTATTGTTTCTGAAGGTGGTATCATAGCAAATCTTGCTGGCGCAGCTGGGGATGCTGCTGTAAGGATAGATGCAAGTGGTAATTTATACAGAGCTTAAATATCTTACTAAATACGAATAGTAAAGTATTAAAAACCAGTCTCCTTAAGTACGGAGGTAAATTTGTGTTACACTTTAAAATGGTAACACGATGATTACTACAGATCAGTTAAACAAAAAATATGGGATACCAAATGCCACAGGATCCGGGTACTTAACTACCATCACCCTTCCGTTTAAAATGCGTGTTGCATGGCAGAGAAATTCTTACGTTACCAAAATTCAATGTCACAAGCTGATTGCTGATCGGTTGAAAGCGGTTTTCACTGATATCCTTTCCCATTATGGATATGCTAAAATTGTTGAGCTCGGTATTGATCTATACGGTGGCTGTTTTAATTACCGTCTTATGAGGGGAAGCACGACAACACTATCACGTCACTCATGGGGTACTGCTATTGATCTTGATCCTGATCGTAATTTACTAAAAGAAACTTCAAAGACCGCACGGTTTGCGCGTCCTGAATACAAAGCGATGATTGATATATTTTATAAGCATGGTTTTGTTTCCCTTGGACGGGAAAAGAATTACGACTGGATGCACTTTGAGATCGCTGCATAAATGGAAGAGAATCAAAAACAAGATATGTTTGATAGAAAAGCTGCTTGGATAGAAAGGATGTTTGATCGCTTATTTACAGCGATACAAAAGAATCCTTTTGCCGCGCTTCTGGTTCTTTCCGTTGCCCTTAATTTATGGCAATACAACATCAATAACGAAGTTAACAGGTTGCGTATTGCAGATATTACCAGCTTCAACGAACGGATCGTTATAGAGGTTCGTAAAGGTGTTCAGAGTGAACTACCTAAACAGCTCGCTCCATATAAAGAGCAGCAAGATAGCAATACAAGCAAGTTAGATACATCCCTGGTAAATCTTGATCAGACGCTTCAATCTCTTAAACAATATTTTAACAAAAATAAAAAGAAATGAAAAAGCTATTCATAATACCCGCGTTAATTCTTTTGTTCTCAGCTGGTGTAACATCCAGTAAAGTAGAACCTCAACCGATTCTTATCAAAGAATATAGTTCGCCTATTAACACCAGGCTCGACAGCGTAAACGTCAAGGTGATCCAGTTACGAGATTTAATGAAACAATTATGAGAATAGTATTTATTTTGTGGATCATGATCATCCTTTCCGGATGCGGAACCTTTAGGAAGGTTTTTAAAACCAAGGAATTAAAGAAAGTTGAATCTTCAACTACTTTGAAAAAGGACAGCACAGGACTTACCATTGATAAAACAAAGATAACAACAGTCGAGAAAATTGATACTGCAGTTGTTGTTCCTGAAAAAACGGTTACCCAGGATACATATTTAAATATGGATAGTATCGTTAATGGCATAATGGCTATCAAAAGCGATCTGGTTGATGTGAAGTTAATGCTGGATCCTGTAACAGGAATCCTTACCACAAAGGCAACGGTTCATCCAAATAAGATACCATTTAAGTTTGATAGAACGACAACAGTTCTAAACGATATCACGCAGCAAAGTTCATCCAACAGCAACCAGAAAGAAGAAAAAACTTCACTGGAAAAGAATAGCACCGTTCAAAAAGAACCGGCAAAAATGGGCGTTTGGCTGGTCGCTTTCTTTGTTGTGGTATTAGCCGTATTATTTATGGTAAAGATGTCAAAACCAAAGATTTAGCATCCCATCCAATCGTTTTACCCCGTAGCCTGGTATTCATGTGGCCAATTAGTTCACGTTTATATTTATCGTAGCTCGCTGTATCTCTATGGCCTGTAAGGTTCATTATTTCAGCATCAGTATAACCGGCATTTAGCAGATCAACGACACGGGTATGCTTCCATCCGTACATTGTAAAGTTATCAGACAAGCCTAACGGTTTTCTAATGTCCTCACGAAATACGCGCGTGAAATAATTCTCACTGTGCATCTGGTCGCTAACTTCTGCCTGGTATCCGATCACGTAATAATTAGCCGGGAACTGTTCAAGACGTAAACTAGTCAGCATTTCTGCCAGCTCATCGCAAATAGGAACGGTTCTACTTTTCGTCTTACCAATGATCTTAATATACCTCCCTTTGATATCTACATTTTCAACCTTAAGATTCCTGATCTCATCCGGACGCATACAGCTGAAGTATATAAACTGGGAGAAGTATAATACTTTGGGATATTTCAACATCGCCTTTTTAACATTTTCAGCAACGGTATCACCAAAGTATTGGTTTTTCATAGGCTTGGTATTCTTGTGCTCAATCTCACCATCTGTACCTATATCAAATTCCTCACGTTTAATCCAGAACCGAGGTTTCTTTGCAAACCAGTTCAGAAGCGTAACCCAGTAGTTCAGGTGATTGTTATAGGTGGTTCCATTCCAGTCATGATGTACCTTGAGCCATTCCAGCATATCGGAAATAAACTTAGCGTCAATCTGATCAAGTCTGATGTCAGCCTTTTTAGCCTCAAACAAATAATTCTCAAACTTACCTACGTATCCCTCATAGGCATCAATTGTAGGTTTCGCTAAATCTTTACCGCGTTTGTTATTTAAGAAGTCAATGAAGGCGTGAGTAAGTAATGGTGACTTTGGATTATCTTCCCGATGCTTTTCATCCACTATCTCTTGAACAATATCCTTTTCAATTTTTGGTACGTCAAACGGGTTATATCCAGCTTTAAGATTTTTATTGATCTCGTCAACGAGTTCTTTTAAGAAAGTCTCTTTCTCTTTGAGGTCGTGATAATAGTTTAATCCCTCTTTTACTTTAATCCTTTCAAATCGGCCGGTACCTGGGTTGATAAATGAATAATAAGCAAACCATTCTTCATTTGGATCGCCTGTTGGTCCTTTGTAACCCTTAGCCCATTTGTAGTTTTTAAGCATGAATTTGAATGTACCCTTTTTGTCCCGTTTTTGTACTTTAAATGAAAAAACCTGCTCCTTTATGCAAGGAACAGGTTTCGCGGAGAGTGGGGGATTCGAACCCGCGGACCCTTTGACAAGTCAACAGTTTTCAAGACTGCCGCAATCGACCACTCTGCCAACTCTCCGGCGCAAAAGTACAAATAGGACTTGATTCTGCAAACTATGATTAAGTTTTTTTTGATAGAAAGTGATAAATGCTTAGAAATGAATAAGAAAAATTTACTTCCTCTCTAACTTATCTTCTGCTGGAGCCGATTTTTTGAACAAATTGAAGTTCGGCTTGATGATCTTTACACTCCGTTTAGACAGATCTACACTCGCATTTAGCTCAAATCCCACCAAAAGTATCAGGGAATTTAAATAAAGCCAGATCATAATCACGATCAAAGTGCCGATAGATCCGTACACTTTATTGTAAGAACTGAAATTATTGATGTAAAAGGAGAATCCCCAAATGGTTAAAAATGCAAGGATGGTTGCCAGCCAGGAACCCGCACTAAAGAACTTCCATTTCTTGGAGTGCGCCGGACCATAACGGTACAAAATGGATATCGTGACAAAGTATAAGACGCCAAGCAATGCCCATCGGGTAAGCTGGATCACAAACTTGGTGAGTCCATCCTTAATATTAAGCTCTGTGTCGATGTAATTCAGTGCAAGCTCACCAATAGTCATCGCTGTAATACAAATGATCACAGAGAGGACAATAACAAGCGTGAGCACGATGGCAATGAAGCGCTGCTTTACCCAGCTACGGGTTTCTATGATCAATGATGATTTGTTAAAGGCCATCATCAGGTTGTGAATACCGTTTGTAGCGAAGAATAACGACAAGATGAAACCAAAGGAGAGCAAGCTGCTGTTTTGCTTGTTCACAATCTCATCCAGCGTAGCACTGAACGCATTATAGGCATCGCCCGGTAATACCAGTACGATCAGTTTCATCAGTTGGTCCTGGAAGCCGATACGCTTCGGAATAAAAGGGATCAGCGTGAATAAAAAGATGATGCCGGGAAATATAGCCAGCATAAAATTATAAGCCAGGGAAGAGGCCTTATTAACCAGTGAATCTTTTCCGATCTCGGTAAAAAAGAACGTGGCAACGGTATAGATAGGCAGGGGGCTAAAACCAGGCAATACATAGACTTTTGTCCAGTCTATCAGCATTGCGTAAAGCTTAAGTTTTAACAGTTGCTTATGTACCCATTCCATTGATCAAATCTACTGAAAATATTGTTCTAACCGCTTCATGAATTCAGCAGGTGGGGAACAGAGCTTATTTTTGACCATATCAATAAATACCAATGTGGTCGATCCAATGTTGATCAGTTCCTCAGCCTGGTTAAAGAGTTCATATTTAAAATGGATCCTGATTCCCGGTAATTCTGCAACGGTGGTCTTAATGGTGATCTCCTGATCGTAAAAAGCAGGTTTAATAAACTTGCAGTGCAGCTCTAATACCGGAAGCATGACGCCATCTTTCTCCATTGCGGCATAATCCATGCCTAAACTTCTCAGCATCTCTACACGGCCAACTTCATAGTACTCTGCATAATTGCCGTAATAAACATAACCCATCTGGTCTGTTTCACCATACCTGACCCTAACCTTCGTTGTATGCGTGTACATCCCTATTTATAAATGTTGCGTTTATTTAGTGCGTCCCTGTATTTCTTAGCATTCTTTTCATGCTCCTGAACGGTTACTGCAAAATTATGGTAGCCTGAAAAGTCTTCCTTAGCACACATATAGATGTAATTGTTGTCTTGTTTATTCAATACGGCATCAACAGCATTGATACTCGGCATCATGATTGGTCCGGGAGGCAGACCAGCATATTTATAGGTATTGTACCTGGAATCTACACGCAATAAAGAATTGGTTACACGTTTTACCGTAAAATCATCATTGGCATAGATCACCGTTGGATCCGCCTGCAGTAAAATCCCCTTGTTTAAACGGTTTAGGTACAGGCCAGCTATAATGGGCATTTCTTTGTCGTACAACGCCTCCGCATCTACAATAGAGGCTAATATAGAAACCTGGATCGGAGTAAGGTTCAATGCTGCTGCTTTTTGCTTGCGTGCTGCCGTCCAGAATTTATCATACTCGGTATGCATCCGGTCAAAGAACTCAGAGGCAGATGTATTCCAGTACATTTCGTACGTGTTCGGAATAAACATCACATAGCTGTTTTCTTTATTGAAACCATATTTCTCGATCAGTGCTGCGGAATCAAGCAGGTTGATAAAGGTTAATGAATCCGGTTCCAGGTTATTGGAAAGGTATGCAGCAAAGTTTTCTTTTTTACGGATGTTCTGGAACTTCAATTTTACCGGATCCTGGTTGCCAGATTTCAGCATGTTGATGATGCTGCGGTTGTTCATCCCATTCGCCAGCTTATAACGGCCCGGTTTTAAAGAACGTGCCAGCTCCATTTTTGCTGCTGCCTGGCTAAATGTTCCGATATCGGTAAGTACGTCTTTAAGGCGGATCTCCTGGAACAGATCATCCAGGTCTGCACCTGTACGCACATAGATGTATTTCGATTTGCCTGTTGTATTGGCTGCAAAGTATACCTTGTAAAATTTCAATCCGTAATAACCACCTACCACTAAAATAGCCAGCAATAAGGCCAACACTACTTTAGTTCCTTTTTTAGTGCTTTTGTTTTCCGCGTTTGACATAGAGAATGATCGTATTATTTTTTATTTGATAACGTAATATTTACTGGTGTACCTATTTTAACCTTCGTCACAGAATCTGTTAAAAATGGATCTTGTTTAATGATCACTGCATTGGCAGAATCTGTGATCAGTCCTTCCCAAATGATGCTTCCTAAGGTCAGCATGGCACCGTTCTTTAATGCGAATACAGCCTCATCTTTGGTTAAACCAATCAGATCAGGGATATCTACTTCTTCATTTCCTTTTCCATCTCCAAGTAAAAAGTCGATCCGTGATCCTTTCGGGATCACATCTCCGGATTTTATCGGGTTGCCGCCAAAGGTAGCTTCCAGCACAACATCCCTGCTTACGTCAGATTTATAGGTAGTGTCTCCAAGTTTCAGACCAAAGCTTTCTATTAATGCCTGTGCCTGTCTCAATGATTTAAACTCCACATCAGGGAATTTTACATTGGGTGCCGTATTCATGCTTACCGTTAGGTATATGGTGCGGTTGTCTTTTACAAACGTATTGGCATTGGGATCCTGATCAATTACAGTTCCGGCAGGACTGTCCATAATATAAACCGAATCTACCTCATAACGCAGTCCAAGCTCTTCCAGCTTGCTTACTGCCTGTGTAAACGATAAACCTTTTAACGCTGGTACGTTTAAGCCCTGCCCGTGTTTGGTATAATACCTCAGACTAAAGAAGGCAACAAATAAAAGTACAGCTACAGTTACTACAGCTGCAATTAAATTGTTGCGGAATGATTTGGTCTTTAAGTAGGATATGAATTTGCTCATTGCTTTTTCTTTTCTGAGGGTATATCGCCCAAATTTAGATTAAAAAAATATTTTATTGGAATTAAAATAACATCTTCCAAATTGAATGGTTGCGGATCAAATGATTTTTTTTAAATTGTTCTGAAATGCTTCACAGTTTTATATAAGTTTGAATGCCGGAATAAATTCGGATTAATGAGTCAAATATTGTGTGAACCATCATGATCTTTTAAAGTCACTATGGGGAGATTAAGATCTTGATAGCTTCATCACAGATAGAAACAAATTATAAACAGATGAAAAAAATAATAGCCTTGTTAACGGGAGGTACTACCGGTGAGTGGGTAGTGTCGGTTAAAAGTGCAGCAACTATAGGTCAGAATTTAGATGCAGATAAATTTGAGGTTTACAAGATCATGCTTACCCAGCAGGGCTGGTTCTATGAGCCTGCAGATTCGGTAAAGATTGAGGTAGACCGCAATGATTTCTCATTGACCATTCAGGGCAGGAAGATCAAGTTTGACGGTGTTTTCATTGCAATCCATGGTTCTCCGGGTGAAGATGGGAAGCTACAGGGTTATTTTGATATGCTTGGTCTGCCATATACCACCTGCGATGCAATGACCTCGGCCATTACCATGAATAAGGGTTATACCAAGGCTATTGTTCAGGATATTGACCAGCTGAATGTGGCCAGGTCTGCACAGATCTTTAAAAGTTCCCCATACGATATTGCGCAATTGAAAAGAGACCTGAAGCTTCCTTATTTTGTGAAGCCCAATAACGGTGGCAGCAGCATCGGAATGAGCAAGGTTAACCATGCCGATGATTTGCAGGCCGCCATTGATAAGGCATTTAATGAGGATAGCCAGATTTTAATTGAAGAATTTATATCCGGAAGGGAATTTACCGTTGGTGTGGTGAAGCTGGATGGAAAGATCACTGTGCTTCCGGCTACAGAAGTGGAAACCGCCAAGGAGTTCTTTGATTTTGAAGCTAAATATACTCCTGGGGTAGCTACTGAAACTACACCGGCTAAACTACGGCCTGAAACCCGCGACCGCGTAGCGAAAATTGCGGAAGCTGTTTATATGAAATTAAACTGTAAAGGGGTGGTACGGATTGATTTTATTCTTTCTGGTGATGAGGCAGATTTCTATTTCATAGAGATCAATACCATTCCCGGCCAAACGGCTACCAGTTTTATCCCTCAGCAGGTTGCTGCAATGGGTATGAAGCTAAATGATTTTTATACGAAGCTGGTTAGAGAGACCATCGGGTAAATGAGAGGCGGTTGTTACGGAGCTGTTCCGTAAACAACCGCCTGGTTAATATAGGTTAAAATCTAAAACCCAGACAGATTCCGCCCCTTACGGTAACGAATTTTCCGCCAAAGTCTACTTTTGCGCCATCGCCATCAACCGTATAGGTGGTGGTGATTAGCGGAAGTTCCTCCAGATCTTCTAGTGATTCTCTTAAATATTGCTGTTCCTGGGTATTTAAAGTCCGTCTTCCAGACATTGACCCGGATGGTGTACCATAACTGCCACCTAAGAACAGGTCTAATGAAAAACTTTTACCAAGGTTATATTGTGCGCCAAAAAGCAGACCTCCGGTTAATGCTTTTATATCTCCGTCCAACGGAATAATTTCTGAAGATACCGGGGTGTCGAATTTAAACGGTCCTGCAATGTCATAGGTTGAATACCTGGCGAATGGTGCAATGTAAAAGCCCTTGAATACGCGCTCACCCAAATAGAACCTGACCTCTGGAGTGATGGCAAAATTTGCGATGTTGAAATCTTTGATGCTTTGCCAGGTATCATCATTGTCAATCGCATCTTCCAGCTGTGACTTTAATGGCAACCCTTTCTCCGGTGCAAACCGAACGCCAAGTGCTACGGATATTTTTTTGCCAACTGCCCGTTCTATCTGAAAGGAAAAGTTATTCAATACCAGCGCAGCAACATTCATTTTAATCAGGTTCTTTTTATCCGTGTCAAATGATGAAGTAGATTTTTCCTGCGCCTTTAATGCATTTACAGAAAAAACTACCATCAGGATAGCCAGTAAAAGGAAATTATTAGTAAAGTTTTGTTTCATAGTTGTTCTTTTAGCAGTTGTTTGTTTCACTCAAAGTTACATAAAGCTACTCTCCCTACAATACCGGAAATCCGGTATTTTTTTTATCCTTTATTTAACTTATATTTTGCCAAATTGTGAAGATGACCGTTAAGTACCTGCTGGAAAATAATTTTAAAGTGACCTCCTATAAAAAGGGTGAAGTGATCTATGAGCCGGATATGCACCCTAAGGCCGTTTATTTTATAAAAAGCGGACGGGTTAAAATGGTGACGGTTAATGACGATGGTAAAGAATTTATTCAGGGCATCTTTAAAGCCAGCGAGTATTTTGGTGAGCCGGCCCTGCTGCTCAATAAACCTTACCTGGCCTATACCATCGCTACGCAGGATACTGAAATAATTCCCGTTAGAAAAGAAGAGTTCCTTAAATTGATTGAAGATCTTAAAGGCTTTAGCATGAAGCTGATCCAGACACTGAGCAACCGCCTGTTCTATAAGTCAATGATGCTTGAAGAACTGGCCAATGAACAGGCCGAACACCGGATTAGGACGCTGATCAGTTATTTGTTTAAGGATGCAGCGCAGGGCGAAGAGCTGAAGATTACCCGGCAGCAACTGGCAGATATGAGCGGATTGAGGGTTGAAACGGTAATCAGGATCGTTAAGAAACTAGCCAGTCAACAAGAAATTAAACTAATGAAAGGGAAAGTTGTTAAGTTATAAAGTATGATCTGCATCATAAATTGCCGCTGAACGGCTGTGTATCTTTGTCTGCAGATTGTTTCATATAAAGACGACATCAAATGACACCCATATCTAAACTAAGAGCAATAGCGGAATGTAAATGTCCGCGATGCCGTAAAGGCCCCATATTTTCTGGCAGGATCTATTCTTTTAAAGGCCAGGTTACCAATGAATATTGTTCGTATTGCAACCTTCGCTTTGAACGGGAACCCGGATTTTTCTACGTCTCTATGTTTATCAGCTATGCGATGAACGTTGCCGAGATGATCAGTATCAGCGTTGCGGCCTATGTGCTTGGTGTTGCCCTTACTTATGAGAACCTGTGGGCATACATTGCCATCATTGTGGTGGGGGTGTTTTTATTTGCACCGCTTAATTACCGGTATTCCAGGGTTTTTCTGCTGCACTGGCTAACACCCGGCCTTGGATATGTTCCCGGCATAACGCAGGATCCTAAAATTAAACCTTAATGGTTTTCCACTTGCCCTTCTTAAATAAAATAAAGCCCGCAGTGGCAATGCCAAATTCTGCGACAGGAATGGCAATGAATACGCCCATTGGTCCGAGTTCAAAATACCTGGCCAGCACATAAGCCAAAGGGATCTGGAATAACCAGAACCCAAATAAGTTAACCCATGTAGGTGTCCAGGTGTCACCAGCTCCGTTAAACGTACTGATCAGCACCATACCGATGCCATAAAAAATATAACCTATGCTCATGGTGTGGAGTGCTGTTCTTGCAACCTCCTGGATCTGTGCATCATTGGTGAAAAATGCAATGAAGTACTGCGAAAGGCCAAAGGTTAACACCATAACCACCATCATATATATGATTACATATTTTGCAGTCTTTAGCACCGACTGCTCTGCTCTTTCCAGGTGTTTGGCCCCCAGGTTCTGTCCAACCAGCGTTGCTGCTGCATTACTCATTCCCCAGGCCGGGAGCATAAAGAACATCATCAATCGCAAGGCGGTCTGGTAACCTGCAGATCCATGATCACCGCCCGTGGTTGCAACCAGCTGCGCCAGGAAGATCCAGCTGCAGGAGGCAATAATAAATTGAAAGATACCCGGGGTTGCGATCTTCAGTAACGCTCTGATCTGTTCCCAATGCGGTTTGAAATAAGACAGGTGGATCTTTAAGGTGCTTTTCCCATTCGCTAAATGATATACCTGGTAGCCCACACCCAATGTTCTGCCGATGCAGGTAGCCAGCGCGGCACCGGTTAGTCCGAATGCAGGTATCGGGCCCAGTCCGTTAATCAGGATAGGGCAGAGGATGATGTTGGCGATGTTGGCAATAAAAAGGCTTTTCATCGCTATGGCAGCGTTACCCGCTCCTCTAAAGATCCCGTTAATGAGAAAAAGCAGGACGATGACGGTGCTGCTGCCCATCATGAGCCGCATAAATGTGGTTCCCTGTGCGGCAGTTTCTGATGTTGCACCCATCAGCAACAGGATTTCAGGGCTATATATAAAACCAATAGCGCTAAGTAACAGGCTAAAACTAACGGCTATTATAATGGCCTGCATTCCGGCCTTTGCTGCTGCTGCCGGATCTTTTTCACCAATGCGTCTGGCCACTACTGCGGTTGCAGCCATGCTCATCCCAACGGCCAGTGAGTAAATGATGGTCAATACGGATTCGGTTAAGCCCACGGTTTGTATGGCGTGACTGCTGTTGTGGAGATGGCCAACAAAATAGAGGTCTACCAATGCAAATACAGATTCCATAGCCATTTCCAGCATCATTGGGATGGCCAGTAAAATGACTGCTTTACGAATGCTCCCCTGCGTAAAATCGAGTTCTTCGCCGTTAAGGGATTGTTTGATCACTAAGAATATTTTAGATAGCTTACCTGATGAAGCCGTTTGCTGTACTGACATACTTATATACTATAGGCTTTGATCATGTCTTCATTTACCCTACAGCCCTTTCCAGTGTTGGTGTCGATCATGACGTAATCAAACCATCCGTCTGATGCAACTTTGCCGGTCCGCTTGTTGATGATCTCGAACTGGACCCTGCAGCCCTTTTCATTGATGGTCAGGATCCCGGTACGGACGCCGATCACATCACCCAGAATAAGGGGGCGTTTAAAATCGACCAGAGCGGTGCGTACCACCCAGCCATAGCCGCTGCTTAAAAAAGATTCCATCGGCATTTTATAAAATTCAGCCATCTGGTCGTAACGGGCAGCAAGCACATAGTCAAAATATTTACTATTATGGACGTGGTTAAACATGTCTATATCGTCTGGTCTTACCTTTAATTCAGACTCGAAGATGCTGTACTGATTGTTTTCCATTGCTGTAGGTTGATTTACAAACTTAAACAAAATTGAATTATAGCGGGGACTCTTGCTAATCTTTAAAACTTAAACTATCTTTGCACTCAATTAATTAATTATACACACTTTAGTATCATTCAAGAAATGTATTTAAGTAAAGAAAAGAAAGCCGAAATCTTTAAACAACACGGCGAAGTAGAAACAAACACGGGTTCTGCAGAAGGTCAGGTAGCGTTATTTACATACCGTATTGCGCACTTAACAGAACACTTAAAGAAAAATCGTAAAGATTTCTCTACCCAGTTGTCTCTTCAGAAATTAGTAGGTAAACGCCGTGGTATCCTGGCTTACCTGTTTAAAAAAGATATACAGCGCTATCGTGCTATCATTAAAGCTTTAGGCTTAAGGGATATCATTAAATAGTACTATTTATATCAACGAAAGCCATTCTTTAGGAATGGCTTTTTTAATACCCAGGTAAAATTAAATGTAATTTTATCTATGTTTGAAAAAAGTAAATAAATATATATAAATCCGGTGTGTAGAAAGAGGAAAACACACCACAACTATTATTAAATGAATGTAATAAAAAAATCGTTCGATCTGGGCGATGGAAGAACAATTGAAATCGAGACTGGTAAATTAGCGAAACAAGCTGATGGTTCCGTAGTGGTTAGAATGGGTGATACCATGCTTTTAGCAACTGTAGTTTCTACAGTAGGTGCTAAATCTGGTGTTGACTTTTTACCCTTATCTGTAGATTACCAGGAGAAATATGCTGCCGCAGGCCGTATTCCAGGTGGTTTTTTACGTCGCGAGGCGAGGTTATCAGATTATGAAGTTTTAATTTCACGTTTGGTTGACCGTGCTTTACGCCCGATGTTCCCTGAAGATTATCACTCAGATACACAGGTAATGATCTCCCTGATCTCTTCTGATAAAAATATAATGCCAGACTGTTTGGCTGGTTTAGCTGCTTCTGCGGCTATCGCGGTTTCAGATATCCCTTTCAACGGGCCAATCTCTGAAGTTCGTGTTGCTAAGATTGATGGTAAATTTGTAATCAACCCTTATGTGAGTGATTTAGAGCGTGCTACCATGGAATTCCTTGTTGCAGGTACTGAAAACGACATCGTGATGGTTGAAGGTGAAGCGGATGAGATCTCTGAATCAGAAATGGTTGAAGCGATTGAGTTTGCACACAAAGCAATCGTTATTCAGGTTCAGGCTCAGAAAGAACTTGCTGAACTGGTTGGTAAAACCGTTAAACGTACGTACTCTCATGAAGACAGCAATCCTGAATTAAAAGAAAAAGTTTATGCCGCTACTTATGATAAAGTATATGCAATAGCTAAAAGCAATACAGGTAAACAAGAACGTGGTGATGCATTTGGAGCAATCTTAATGGATTTCATTGCTACCCTTGGTGAAGATATTGATGACGTAACCGGATTCTTATCTAAAAAATATTTCCACGATGTACAGTATGATGCCATCCGTAACCTGGTATTAGACGAAGGAATTCGTTTAGACGGTCGTGATGTACGTACGGTACGCCCAATCTGGAGTGAAGTTGGTTATTTACCTGCTGCCCACGGTTCCGCTGTATTTACACGTGGTGAAACCCAATCATTAACTACCGTTACTTTAGGTTCTAAAGATGATGAGCAAATGATTGATGGTGCTTTTGTTAATGGTTATAACAAATTCTTGTTACACTACAATTTCCCTGGTTTCTCAACTGGTGAGGTTCGTCCGAACAGAGGTGCTGGTCGCCGCGAAATTGGTCACGGTAACCTGGCCATGCGTTCTTTGAAAAAAGTATTGCCTGGTTTGGAAGAAAATCCATACACGATCCGGATCGTTTCTGATATCTTAGAATCAAATGGTTCATCATCTATGGCTACTGTTTGTGCAGGTACGCTTGCACTGATGGATGCTGGTATTAAGATCAAAGCGCCTGTTTCAGGTATTGCAATGGGATTGATCACGGATGAGAAAACTGGTAAATATGCAATCCTTTCAGATATCTTAGGTGATGAAGATCATTTAGGTGACATGGACTTTAAAGTAACCGGTACTGAAAAAGGTATTGTTGCCTGTCAGATGGACTTAAAGATCAATGGCTTGAAATGGGAAGTATTAACCAACGCGTTGATCCAGGCTAAAGAAGCTCGTTTACACATCTTAAATGAGATGAAGAAAACGATCTCTGCACCTCGTGAAGATTATAAAGACCACGCTCCGCGTATCGTTTCCCTAAGTATTGATAAAGAATTTATCGGTGCTGTAATCGGGCCCGGCGGTAAAATTATCCAGGAAATGCAACGTGAAACCGGCGCATCAATCTCTATCGAAGAAGTTGGTAACAAAGGTATCGTTGAGATCTTCGCTGATAATAAAGCGGCAATTGATGCTGCGGTTAGCCGGATCAATGCCATCGCTGCTAAACCAGACATAGGTGCTACTTATGATGGTAAAGTGAAATCAATCATGCCATTTGGTGCATTCGTTGAGATCATGCCAGGTAAAGACGGTCTGTTGCACATCTCTGAGATTGCATGGGAGCGTTTAGAAACTATGGATGGCGTGCTTAAAGAAGGTGATAAGATCCAGGTTAAACTTTTGGATATTGACAAACAAGGAAAAATGAAGCTTTCAAGAAAAGCATTGTTGCCTCGTCCGCCAAGACCAGAAGCTGCTGCAACTGAAAACAAGCCTGCTTAATTTTAAGCAGCAAATTTATAAGAGAGCTCCCGGTTTACCGGGAGCTTTTTGCGTTTTAAGGGGAAATGAAAAAATAGTTTCTATATTTTGTCCAATCCGGAACATGCGGTTGTCATTAGTTTTTAAAACAATTAAAACTTCAAAAAATGGAACAACGGATCAACGTCCACGAGAAAGGACAAAATGCATTAAAAACTTTGTATGGTATTGGTGGCTATCTAAAAAAATCAACCATAGAAAAGAGTCTCTTTGAACTGGTCAACTTTAGGGTATCACAAATGAACGGCTGTGCATACTGCCTGGATATGCATGCAAAGGATGCACGCGCCAATGGGGAAACTGAACAGCGCTTATATGGTTTAAGTGCCTGGCGCGAAACCCCGTATTATACCGAACGTGAACGTGCCGCACTGGCCTGGGCCGAAGCGGTTACCAGCTGCCAGGTGCCGGATGCGGTTTACGGCGATGCTACTAAACAATTTTCTGACGAGGAGCTAATTGATCTTACCTTTGCCATAACTACCATCAATACCTGGAACCGGCTTAACCTGGCTTTTCCAAATACTCCGGGAACTTATTTTGTTGGCCAATTCGGATAATTAACACGATTAATTTTTAAATTAGAACGATATGAACGATTTCTTATTAATATTCCGCAGAGACTTTATCAATAAAGAAGACCAGCCTTCTCCAGAGCAGCTACAGGCGTCTATTAAGCCATGGCAGGATTGGCTGGGTGGTATTGCTGCTCAGGACAGATTAGCTCGCCCGCTGCAGCGCTGGGATGGCGAAGGTAAAGTGGTTAGAAAGGATAAAAACATTACCAATGGTCCTTATGCAGAAATTAAGGAGTCTATCGGTGGTCTGATCTTTATTAAAGCAGTAGATTATGACGAAGCCGTAGAAATTGCAAATGGATGTCCAATCCTTGAACTTGGCGGAAACGTAGAGATCCGTATGGCATCTACTATTGATTAAATGGAAGAGAGAGAACTCTTGCCGCATTTATTTAGAAGAGAGTACCGGAAAATAGTTTCGGTACTCTGTTATTTATTTGGGATCGATCACATCGAAATTGCAGAAGATATTGTAAGCGATACTTTTCTTTCTGCTACAGAGCAATGGAGCTTAAAAGGGATGCCCGAAAACCCTACCGCATGGCTGTATACGGTGGCCAAGAATAAAACAAAGAACTACTTAAAGCGCAACACCCTGTTTGAACAAAAGCTTTCTGCCGAGATCAGGTATACCGCAGATAAAACGGAAGAGATTGAAATTGACCTGTCTGTTAAAAACATAGCCGACAGCCAGCTGGCCATGATCTTTACCATTTGTAATCCCTGTATTTCCAGTGAGGCCCAGGTTGCCCTTGCGTTAAATCTGCTGTGTGGTTTCGGGATCCAGGAAATTGCTGATGCCTTTTTGACCAATAAAGAGGTAATCTATAAACGGATTAACCGCGCCAAAGAAAGACTGAAAATGGAGGGTATTAAAATTGAGCAGCCTAACGCTGCTGAGATCAACAGTCGCCTGGAAACCGTGCTGACCACGTTATATCTGCTATTTTCTGAGGGTTATTACTCAACCTCCCAAAACATCATCCTGCGGAAAGACCTCTGTGCTGAAGCCATGCGGCTAAATTATTTGCTGCTTGAGAACAAAAGCACAAACCAACCTGCTGTTAACGCTTTATTCGCTTTAATGTGTTTTCACGCTTCGCGCTTTGAAGCAAGATCTAACGAAAGCGAAGAGATCATTTTGTACCAGGACCAGGATGAATCACTTTGGAACAAAGAACTGATTGACCAGGGTACTTACTTTTTAAATAAAGCAGCGACGGGGAATATTATTTCTAAATATCACCTGGAGGCGGGCATCGCTTATTGGCATACCCAAAAAGCTGATACCAATGAAAAATGGGAAAGTATTTTGCAGCTATATAACCAATTGCTGATCTTAGAATATTCGCCCATTGCCGCTTTAAACCGAACTTTTGCACTCGCAAAAACGAATGGTAAGCCGGAGGCAATCCTAGAAGCTGAAAAGCTGAATCTAACCAGTAACCCATTTTATTATTCCCTGCTGGGCAATTTATATACTGATATTGACGCAGATAGGGCTGTGCAGCATTATGAGACGGCATTAAAACTGACCAATTCATCCGCTGAACAGATCTTGCTCAGCAAAAATATTGACCAGATTAGGGCAGGGCAAAAGTAATCCCTTTAAATTGGCCGGGGTCTCAATCCGGATTTGTAATCCAGTTCATGTCTTGTAACCCAGTTCATGTCTGGTCATTCAATGATCCTCCTGATTGTTAGATTTTAGTGCTGCGCTGTACAAGGTTGCGCTATATTTTAATAAATGCAGTTTAGGTGTATTGTGTAATGAAAGCGTCAACTTATTTTAGGCCGGTTTAGTTAAAATGGGTTATTTAATTATATTTACAAACATGAACCACCTGATTGCCCCTTCTATACTTTCTGCTGATTTTGCAAACTTGCAGCGTGATGTTGAAATGATCAATGCCAGTGAAGCCGATTGGTTTCATGTGGATGTGATGGACGGCGTTTTTGTTCCGAATATCTCATTCGGTTTTCCGGTTATTGAAGCGGTTAAAAAGTACGCGAAAAAGCCATTGGATGTGCACCTCATGATGGTTAATCCAGAGCATTATATTGAAAGATTTGCCGCTGCCGGTGCCAATGGAATTACAGTTCATTATGAAGCCTGCACACATTTACACCGTACAGTACAGCAAATCCATGCAGCTGGTTGTAAAGCTGGTGTGGCCCTAAACCCGCATACGCCAGTTTCTTTGTTAATAGATATCCTGACTGATCTGGACCTCGTGCTGATCATGTCAGTTAATCCGGGTTTTGGCGGACAGAAATTTATTGCAAATACACTCCATAAGGTTAAAGAATTGCGTGCAATGGCACAGGCTGTAAATCCAAACCTGGTTATTGAAGTGGATGGCGGGGTATCTGTAGACAATACCGCAAGTCTTGTTGCTGCTGGTGTTAACGTTTTGGTTGCCGGTAGTGCCGTTTTTGCTGCTGAATCTCCATCAGATATGATCGCCGCACTTAAAAACATTGATCCGGGAATGGTGATCATCTAACTGTAATGCTTAAGCTACGCCTGTTATTATGTATGTTTTTTCTGGGCTTTCCGGGCGTAAGTGCCCAACCCCTGGTAAAGATTACAGGCCTCATTACAGACGACTTTAAAAACCCGCTGTCTAAGGTAACTGTAACGGTACTTGGCCAAAGCCAGTCTACCATTTCAGACGACAACGGCCTTTACAACATTTACTCATCTACCTTTGCTTTTACCCTTAAATTTAGCCTGCTGGGCTATAAACCCGTATTGCTGGAAATTAAAAGTGATAAGGCCGGCAGGATCTTGCGCAATGTAAAGTTAAACATCAACAGCAATGAGCTGGAACAAGTTACCATAACCAGCAAAACCAACCAGCTTAGTAACAGTACCATTCTCAATGTAAATGAAGTGGCATCTATGCCCTCTGTATCCGGAAATTTTGAAGTCATCCTTAAAACCCTTCCCGGCGTGTCTACCAATAATGAGCTGAGTTCCCAGTATAGTGTTCGCGGGGGTAGTTTTGATGAAAATCTGGTGTATGTGAATGATGTGGAAATTAACAGGCCGGTACTGATCAGAAACGGTCAGCAGGAAGGGCTTAGTTTTATCAACAGCGACCTGCTCAGTTCTGCGAAGTTCTCTGCCGGTGGTTTTGAATCCAAATATGGGGATAAGCTGTCTTCAGTGCTGGATGTGAGGTACGATAAACCAGACAGTAGCCAGGCCATTTTTAACATGGGTTTGCTTGGTGCTTCTTTTAGTTCAAAGATCTTAAATAAGAACAGCTACCTGTTAGCCGGACTGCGTTATAAAAATAATTCGAGCGTACTCAATACACAGGATAACAGGGGGAGTTATGCGCCCAATTTTACCGATGTACAGGCCATCTACCATCAAAATCTGTCGGACAAATTTAACCTGAGTTTTTTAGGCAGCTTTAACAGCGGGATCTTTAAGCTGATTCCGGAAGACCGCGAAACCCAGTTTGGTACATTAAATACCCTGCTCCGTTTACAAACTGTGTATGCGGGTAAGGAAGTTGATGATTATCAAACCGCAGGTGGCGCAGTAACCGTTACGTACATCCCTAAACCGAACCTGGTGATCAGGATGATCAGCAGCTATTTTAATACCGTTGAAAGGGAGCATATTGATATTGAGGGACAATACATCTTTGCTGAGCTCAACAACAGCTTTGGAAATGGTAATTTTGGAACCATCCGAACCAACAAGGGGCGGGGGAGCTACTTTAATTATGCAAGGAATAACCTGGAATCACAGAGTTTCAGTACTGGTATAAAAATAGACCAGACCTATAGCAACCATACCTTTGCGTTTGGGATGCGCTTTGAACAGAAAGATTATACCGATGATCTGAATGAGTATAGCCTGATTGACTCTGCCGGATATATTTTGCAGGGCTTAAAGAACTTTTACCAGGATAACCTGATCAGTGTTAAGAACAAACTTTCGATCCAGTATTATACGGCATACATCCAGGACAGTTACCAGTTGTCTCCGCAATCTGATCTGCAGCTGGGCGTTAGGGCCAATTTCAATACGCTGAGCAGTCAGCTGTTGCTTAGTCCGAGGTTACTGATCGCCTACCGTTCCATTAACAATACGAAGATCGTTCGCTTTACTGCCGGCGTTTACCAGCAGGCTCCTGATTACAGGAGCATCCGGAATTTTAACGGCTTGCTAAACCTGGATCAGAAAGCACAGCGTTCTTATAATACTTCAGTCGGCATGGATTACGCTTTTGATGGCTTAGGTACACGGTTAAAGTTTGCATCGGAACTGTATTTTAAATACCAGGATCGGCTTATTCCATATATGATGGACAATGTACGGGTTAAATACCTTGCAGATAACGAAGCGCAGGGATACACTTATGGTGCTGATTTTAGCATTGGTGGCGAATTTGTGAAAGACCTGCTTTCCTATTTCCGGGTTTCTTTGATGAAGGCCAATCAAAACATTTTGAAAGATGGACTTGGCTTTTTAAGAAGGCCGACAGACCAGCGCGTAAACTTCTCCGTTTATTTTCAGGACCGCTTGCTAAACAGTCCGACTTACAAGGTGCATTTAAATATGCTGTATGGTTCCAGGCTGCCCGTTGGAGCGCCTCTGGTTCAGCGCTATAATGATGATTTTAACATTCCTGCCTATAAGCGGGTGGATATTGGCTTCTCTAAAGATTTTTTAGACGATGTGGCGAAGCGCAAACCCAGGTTCCTTGAAAAATATTTCAATTCCTTTTCTGTGCATGCCGAGGTTTTTAACTTGCTGAATATCAATAATACGGTTTCTTATTTATGGCTGAAAGATGTTTCTGATGTGCAGTACGCAATCCCTAACTATTTAACTGGAAGGCAACTTAATTTAAAACTAATTATGAAATTCAAAAATTCAAGACAATAAATACTATAAAACTATTACATTTACAACCAATAAAAATATAAAAAATGAGACACAATTTCGGCGCAGGCCCCTGCATCTTACCGCAGGAAGTATTTAAGCAAGCATCACAGGCAGTTTTAGACTTTAAAGACGGGTTGTCCATTCTGGAGATCTCTCACCGTACTCCTGAATTTGAAGCCGTGGTTGAAGAAACCACAAGGTTGGTTAAGGAATTATTAAACGTTCCTTCCGGGTATTCTGTCCTTCTTTTACAGGGTGGGGCAAGTTTACAATTTGCAATGGTTCCGATGAACCTGTTACCTGAAGGAAAAACGGCAAGTTACCTGGAAACAGGTGTATGGGCAAATAAGGCCATCAAAGAAGTGCCTAACTTTGGTAAGGTAAATATCATTGCTTCTTCAAAAGATTCAAACTTTACATTTGTTCCTAAAGATTACAGTATTCCTGAAGACAGTGCTTATTTTCACTGTACCTCTAACAATACCATTTACGGTACAGAGATGTTCAGCTTTCCGGATACTAAGGTTCCTGTAGTTTGCGATATGTCATCAGACATTATGAGCAGAGAGATCGATGTGTCTAAATTTGACCTGATCTATGCTGGTGCCCAGAAAAATATTGGCCCTGCCGGTTTAACCATTGTCATTGTTAAAGATGAAATTTTAGGCAAATCAGGTCGTAAAATTCCTGCCATGCTTGATTATAGCGTACACATTGAAGGTGGTTCTATGTACAATACCCCTCCGGTATTTTCTATTTATACCGCAATGTTAAACCTGAGATGGCTCAAATCTAAAGGCGGTGTTGCCGAGATCGAAAAAGAGAATAAAGCGAAAGCTTATGCCTTGTATACCGAGATTGACAGAAACCCGTTATTTAAAGGTACTTGTGCTGTTGAAGACCGCTCAAGAATGAACATTTGTTTTGTAATGGAGAATCCTGAGCTGGAAAAACCTTTTCTGAAGTTTGCCGAAGAAAATGGAATTGAAGGTCTTAAAGGACACCGTAGCGTAGGTGGTTTTAGAGCATCTATGTACAATGCCCTTCCAATTACAAGCGTTCATACCTTAGTTGAATTAATGCAGATCTTTGCAGAAAAACACCAATAAAATTTAGATTAATGATTAAGATACTTGCAAACGATGGTATTGATCCCATCGGTAAAGCGTTATTGGAAGAAGCCGGTTTTGTGGTGGATACCGAAACCGTTGCCCAGGATAAACTGGTTGATGCGTTAAAGAATTACGATGCCATTACAGTGCGGAGTGCTACCTTGCTTCGTCAGGAACTGATTGACCAGTGTCCAACCATTAAATTAATTGGTCGTGGTGGTGTTGGTATGGATAATATCGATGTAGAATACGCCCGCAGTAAAGGTATAAACGTAGTGAATACCCCTGCAGCTTCTTCCTTATCTGTTGCTGAACTTGTTTTTGCACACCTGTTTACCGGTGTTCGATTTTTACAGGATGCCAACCGTAAAATGCCTGTTGAAGGCGGTACTAAGTTCAATGCGCTGAAAAAGGCATATGCCAAAGGTACCGAGCTTAGGGGAAAAACGATTGGGATCATTGGCTTCGGAAGAATAGGAAGAGAAACAGCCACTGTAGCCCTGGGCTTAGGAATGAATGTTTTGGCTTATGATCTTTTTCCGTTTGATGGCAGCCTTAAATTAACTTTCCAGGCGGGCATTACCGTAGATATTCCGGTTAAGACCGTTTCACTGGATGAGGTGATCCAAAACAGCGATTTTATCAGTCTGCATACACCATTTGCGGATAAGCCAATTTTAGGCGCTGAAGAATTCGCTAAAATGAAACCGGGTGTTGGTGTGGTCAACTGCTCCCGTGGCGGTACCCTTGATGAAGCGGCCTTAATTACTGCTTTGGATAATGGTCAGGTTGCTTTTGCCGGATTGGATGTATTCGACAACGAACCGACGCCTTCTGCTGCTATTTTACAGCATGCAAAGATTTCCTTAACACCTCATATCGGGGCTTCAACGAATGAAGCTCAGGAGCGCATCGGTGCTGAACTGGCATCTTTGATCATTGCGCATTTTAATAAATAAAATATAACAGGGGCCGTCTGTGTAAATAGAACGGCCCTTTTATTTCATAGCCCAATTATGCCTGTTATAAAGCCTTTTTGCGCGCTCAAACCTGCTGCAGACCTACAAGCAAATGTGGTTACCATGCCACTTGAAAATTATAGTACCGGTGAAGCCAGACTTATTGCGTCTGAGAATGAGTGTAGCTTTCTTCATTTGATTAATCCTGAACTTGATAACCAATATTTAAGGGGTACCAGGCAGGAACTGGTATTTAAAAAGATCAGTGAGAATGTGGAGGGATTTATTGAGCACAGCATTCTGGTTAAACAGGCTAAACCAGCCATTTATATTTACCGGGTTCAGCACGATGGCGTAGTTCAAACCGGCATTTGGGCACTGACACACATTGACGATTACCTGCAGGGCAGGATTAAAAAGCATGAATCTACCGTAGAACGCAGGGAAAAGCTGCTGGCTGATTATTTACAGCAAACCGGTCTGGATGCAAATCCGGTGTTGATTACCTATCATCCTGAGCAGGTGGTTGATCAGATCATTGATCAGTACGTTCAGCTCGAAGCCGATCTTGACTTTGTTTTTGCCGATGGTACCGAACACCAGGTTTGGGCAATTTCAGATCAGCAGCACCTGGCCGGGATCGTAGCGGTATTTGAAAAGATGCCTGCGGTTTATATTGCAGACGGACATCACCGGATCGCCTCAATGGCTAAGATGGGTGTTCAAAAGAAAGCATTAAATGCACACCGGCATACCGGCCAGGAAGCCTATAATTATTTCACTACTGTTTACATGAATACGAATGAAGTAAAGGTATTGGAGTTTAACCGCCTGGTAAGGGATCTGGGGTCTTTAAATCCTGAGTCTTTTATTGCCGCTGTGAGCGAATCTTTTTTAATCCATGAATCTGCTTCTGTAGTACAGCCGGATGGCCTGCACCAGATTGGCATGTATGTAAGCGGTAAGTGGTACCGGCTTATTCCGAAGCCCGATGTTTACAATGACAACGACCCGGTGGGTGTGTTAGATGTGAGCATCCTGCAGGATTTTATTCTGGATCCCATCCTTCACATTAAAGATCCGAGAACGGATGCAAGAATTAGTTTTGAGGGCGGAAGGACCCCGGTTTCCAAGCTTCAGAAAAAGGTTGACAACGGACTTTTTGCAGTGGCTTTTGTATTGTATCCGCCATCTATAGATCAGGTTATTGCCGTTGCAGATGTAAATGGGGTAATGCCGCCAAAATCTACCTGGGTGGAACCTAAGTTCCTCGTTGGTTTACTAACCAATTACTTTAACTGATACATTTGATATTAATTTTTCATTTAGTGGATACATTCTCTATTTAAGGGAGTTTGTAAGTGCCCAGTATCTGTAACCCAATATTGCTTTTTGAAACGTACTGAGTTTCATCGGGTCTTTCTTATACAGGCTTGGTAATAGGACATTGTTGATCTTTACCAAAGATTTAAAAAACAACTTCTTCATTTTTAATCCTTTCTATGGTTTATCTCTTTGTTATTTAATCAATTTTTAGTTCTTTATCTGGTATTGCATCTTTCCCAGATTGATAAGATCCAGAATTGAGACGGTACGCGATCAGGGATAAATGCGTCGATTCAGATCTCTTCTTAATTCTGATTTCTAAGGTGATTATCGTGTTAACCCTTGCTCTTTTAACTTTTTAAGAAAGAAATACGTGGATCCGGCAAGAACCAGTACCAGGAATGCAATTACATAGTAGCTGAAGTTTTCCTTCTTTCCCGTTTCATTTCTTAATGTCTGGTTCTCATCCTGCAGTTTTTTAATGGCATTCATATAATTCTGTGCACGGCTGTTTACTGAATTGGCTTCCTCCTGAACAGCCTTTACCTGCTGGTCCTTATATTCCATTAATATTTTAAGTTCCTTAAATATGTTGTTATCATTCAGCACGATCTGTCTTAAGATCTCATTAGAGTTCTCTACGTCCTTTTTGGTCTGAAGTCCGAATATCCCGGTCCTTGTACTGAGACTTTGATCATATTGTCCAAATTTCTGACTGCGCTCAGACAGTAACGCATTTACCTTTAAACGCTGGGTCTGATAGGCACTTGTGTCTGTTTGGATTGCTGCTGCAGATAATGAACAGCTGACGAATAGAAAGAGCAATAAATTTTTGATCATGGCATCGGGTTTCTAAGGTACCAGCAAACTCCATGCCCCGGCAGTAAATGGCAGTCTAAGGATGGAATTCAACGCGCACAATATCACTGAGGTGCAGCCCAAGAAGTCCGCTGGCTTTTCCTTTATTGATCGCAATTTCCAAATGGTTGCTGATCCCAAAAAGACAGAGTTTTTCTCCTTCAGGCACTTCATTGTAATGCCAGCTGAGCTGGGTAATGGTTTCACTTTTTCTAAAGTACAGGGTGAAGTCCCGGTTTCTTTGAATTTTAGTGAACAGGTCTTTGGTAATGTTGGTAATTACATTGCAGAAGGTATCGATGTAGATCACACTTCCGCGAATAATGTCGCGCTCAATAACCGGGTTAAGCAGCATGCGCTGCTCAATATTGTCAGTGGGAACACCAATGTCCTTTAGTTTGGCTCCTTTGGAAAGATGCACAGCTGCCTTAACAAAAATATCTACCAGTGGAAAATGGAGATATTTAAGATCCTGCATAATATTTAACTCCACGATCTCTTCAGGCTTCTCTTCAAATAGTAAAGAGAAGATCCCGTTATCTGCGCCAACAAAATAATGGTCATGGTGTTTTAATGCGATGTATTTTGTATTTTCACTGAACACAGAATCGATCCCGATCAGGTGAACGGTACCTTTAGGGAAATAAGGATAAACGTTCTTTAAAACGAATGCCGCATACGAAATATTAAAGGATGGCACTTCATGGGTAACATCAACAATGTTAGCTGTAGGCAAGATACTCAGGATACTTCCTTTAAGGGCAGCCTGATAAAAATCTTTAGAACCTAAATCTGTTGTTAATGTTATTATTGCCATTAAAAAGTGAATATTTATTCTTAATCTTGCGTAAGCGGCAAGCCGCGTACAAATATTCAACTTTTATATCAAAATATACACTCCTATCAAAAAAACAATATTTTGAACGAACTTAAATTAACACTAGAATCCGTAAATCCGGTACAGTTTTGGGGCACTAACAATGAGCACTATGAGCTGATAAAGAGAGCCTTTCCGAAGCTGAAAATTGTAGCACGGGGCAATGAAGTGAAGGTTCTTGGCGAAGAAGAGGAACTAAAAACTTTTGAAAAGAAGTACAATAAGCTCGTTGGTCAGCTGGAGAAGTATAGTGCTTTAACAGCTAACGATGTGGAGTCCATCCTTGCGTTAAAGAAGATTGATACTGCCGATGAATCTGCTCCTGAAAAACCAGTAAATGGTGGTGGCGGTGAGGTAATTGTATTTGGTACCAATGGTTTAATGATCAAGGCCAGAACAGCCAATCAGCGCAGAATGGTAGACAGCATTCTTAAGAATGATGTGCTTTTTGCAATCGGCCCTGCCGGAACCGGGAAAACATATACTGCCGTAGCACTTGCTGTACGTGCCTTGAAGAATAAAGAAATTAAACGCATCATCTTAACCAGACCTGCTGTTGAAGCAGGGGAGAGCCTTGGCTTTTTGCCGGGCGACCTGAAAGAAAAGGTAGATCCTTACCTTCGTCCGCTTTACGATGCCCTTGATGATATGATCCCTGCCGAGAAGCTGAAACTGTACCTTGAAAACAGGACCATAGAAATTGCCCCCCTTGCATTTATGCGCGGAAGAACACTGGACAATTGCTTTGTGATCCTGGATGAGGCGCAGAACTCAACGGATCTTCAGCTGAAGATGTTCTTAACCCGTATGGGCCCATCGGCAAAGTTCATCGTAACCGGTGATGTTACGCAAATTGACTTACCGAAAAAACAAATGTCAGGCCTGTTCAATGCTCTGCGCATCCTGGAAGACATTCCCGGAATTGAGATCATCTATTTAACGGGTGAAGATGTGGTGCGGCATAAACTGGTTAAACGAATATTAAAAGCCTACGGCGATATCCAATAATTTTAAAACACAATACAGCTTTTTGGCAAATACCATGACAGCAATTAAAGAAACAAATTTCAATTTTTCACAGCAGACAAATTTTTATAAAGGAAAAGTGCGTGACGTTTATACCATCAACAATCAATATATGGCGATGGTGGTAACTGACAGGATCTCTGCATTTGATGTTGTTTTACCTGAAGCCATCCCGTTTAAAGGGCAGGTGCTTAACCAGATTGCCGCTAAATTTTTAGCAGCTACCAGTGACATCGTTCCCAACTGGGTAATTGACGTTCCGGATGAAATGGTAACCATTGGCCGTATTTGCGAGCCATTTAAGGTAGAGATGGTGATTAGAGGTTACCTGGCCGGACATGCCTGGAGAGAGTACAGCGCTGGTAAGCGCAGTGTTTGCGGTGTGAGCTTGCCAGATGGGTTAAAGGAAAATGATAAACTACCTGAGCCCATCATTACACCAACTACGAAAGCATCTGTAGGACATGATGAAGATATTTCTAAGGAAGATATTCTGGCTAAAGGGATCGTTTCTCTGGCCGACTATACCTACCTGGAAAAATACACACAGGCCTTGTACGCACGCGGAACTGAAATGGCTGCTGAACGCGGCCTGATCCTGGTTGATACCAAATATGAATTTGGCAAAGCAGGTGATGAGATCTTTTTGATCGATGAGATCCATACCCCTGATTCTTCCCGTTATTTTTATGCGGAAGGCTATGCAGAAAGACAAGCGCGTAACGAACCACAAAAACAGCTTTCTAAAGAGTTTGTACGTAAGTGGTTAATTGAAAACGGTTTTCAGGGTAAAGAAGGTCAAACCGTTCCGGTAATGACCGAACCGATCATCAATTCGATCTCTGACCGTTACATTGAACTTTATGAACAAATTACCGGCGATCAGTTTGTTAAGAACGATTCAGGTGATGTAGTGAACAGGATCCAGGCTAATGTAGCGAAGGCGTTAACAAAGCTTGCCGGGTAAATGCACGGCATCTGTATCCGGGTTAATTTTGTAGCCCGATGAAGTGTATAAGAGATTAAATTAGTACTTTTAGCAAGACAACTTAAACAAATAATATGAAATTCTCAGTTGATAAACATGACAAGTATGTTGTTTTAAAACTTAAAGAATCTAAGTTTACAAATGATAATGCCCCTAAATTAAAATCTGAATTCATCTTATTGAACGCAGAAGGATATTGTAATATCGTTGTAGATATCTCATCTATTAAACAATGTGACGATTCACAGGATCTGAGCAGTTTGCTTGTTGGAGACCGGTTGTGTAAAAAAGCGAATGGTTTATTTATTGTAACCGGCATCAATGATGTAGTTGCAAGAATATTAAAGATGTCAAACCTTGACAAGGCATTAACCATCGTTAATAAACTGGATGAGGCAACAGATCTGATCTTTATGGAAGAAATTGAGAAAGAACTATTAGGCGGGGTGGAAAGAGATTAATGAAATTTGAGGTTACTATTTTAGGCAGTAGTTCTGCAACGCCTGTGTACAATAGAAATCCAACGGCTCAACTGTTAAACTGTAATGAAAAGTTTTACTTAATAGATTGCGGCGAAGGTACACAGCAGCAATTGATCCGCTTTGGTTTTAAAGCCAATAAAATAGATTTTATATTTATCAGCCATCTTCATGGCGACCATTACTTTGGCCTGATCGGGCTGCTCTCCAGTCTGCATTTAAACGGACGCATTAAACCCATTAAAATATTTGCTCCTGTTGCATTGCAGGAAATCCTTGCCCTTCAGTTTAAACACTCGGAAACAGTGATCAGGTATCCCATAGAATTTGTGGTAACCGAAGCCAGTGAACCGGTAAAGATCTTTGAAAATGCAGACGTCATTGTAGAAACCATTGTTCTGAACCACAGGATTCCTTGTACAGGTTTTAAGTTTACACAGAAGAAACGCCTGCGCAAGCTTATGGTAGAGAAACTCGAAGCTGAAAATATTCCAATTGAGTATTATCCATTGCTAAAAAGAGGGGTAGACCTGGATCTTCCAAATGGACAGGTAATCCTGAATAAGGATTACACCATAGATTCTGATAAACCAAGAAAATATGGGTATTGCTCAGATACGTTATTTGATGAACGTTATTTTGAGAGTATCAAAGATTGTGATACCCTGTATCATGAAGCTACCTTTTTACATGAAATGATAGAACGGGCAAATCAGACGCATCATACTACTGCATTACAGGCGGCTCAGATCGCTCAACTGACCGGCGCCACTAAATTACTCATCGGTCACTTCTCATCGAGGTACAAGATCTTACAGCCTCTTTTAGAAGAAGCCAAATCCGTGTTTGAAAATACCGAGCTTGCCATTGAAGGAATTACGTATTCGATATAAGGACAGGTTCTCATTGAATCAGGTTTCCTATAAAAAAGCTGTATCGTAATTTGATACAGCTTTTTTTGTTTGACTTAATTTATAGAAAGAAATCCAGCAGCCCTTTCAGGGTTTGCGCAGTCTGTTCCTGTACAATCCAATGTCCGGAATCACTGATGATGGATTCCTTTACATTCGTGGCAACGAGTTTGGAATGGTCTGCCAAAAATGGAGCCGCGAAGTGTTGTGAACCCATAGCCAGTACCGGTATGGTTAACTTGGTTTTCATCAGTTCTACATTGTCCTTCGCATCCTGCGGAAAGGCCCCAAACCAATGGAATGCTCCGGTAGTTGCCCCTGTAACACTATAGGCCCTGATAAATTCGTTCTTTTCAGCAACAGTAAATGGATTTTTGACATAACCTACCAATGGCCAGAAACTGGTTAGGAAAAGTCGTGCTTTTCCGGCTACGATTTCGCCGGAATTTGGCATTCCGAAAAAACCAAACCACCAGGCGCCAGCTTTGACCTGGCTCCACACCGGTTCAACGCCGGGGAGCAGGGCATCCATTAAGGCTAGTTTTTTAATTTCACCTGGATATTGGGCAGCATAAGCATAGGCAACCATCAGGCCGATGTCATGTCCGGCCAGGTTGATGTGGTTATAGCCAAGTTTTTTCATCAGTTCGTGCATATCCCGGGCCATCGTTTTTTTATCGTAGCCACCAGCAGGTTTGCCAGATTCTCCTACACCTCTCAAATCCGGGGCAATTACTGTAAAGTGTTTGGATAGCTCGGGCAGCAAGCGGTTCCACATGTACCAATTCTGGCCAAAGCCATGAACAAGTAATAAAGGAGCTCCTTTTCCACCAATTACATAATGGATTTTTATCCCATTTACAGTAGCATACTGGTGTTTAAAGCCAGCAGGGGGATTTGCGGCCTTCACGGTTGTAGCTGCAAGAATTTTGTCTGTACTTATAAACATTAGGAAATAGATAGCTGCAAGCAGCATCAGGCATTTTGTTGTTTTTTTCATGATCTTATAATTAGGTTATTTGATAATTGATTTTTTGTTCTCAGTGATGTCCTTATAGGCATTTGGAAGATTGAAATTGAAATGCAGCCAATCGAAAAGGACATACCCCTGGTTAAATTCCGACATTTTGATGGTTGATTTTGCCTGTTCAAGACTCAGTCCGTTTTCAACTGCCTTTTTCACATTGGCTTCTAATGCTTCCACATAATCGATGGTATATTTGATGCCTGCCTTATTGGTGATCCGCCCGTGGCCAGGCACTACGATGGCGTCATCTGGCAGGAAATTATAGATTTTTTTGAGGTTCATAGCCGGTTCCAGAAAAAAACCATCAAATAACCATGGAATAGCGGGGCTTTCAGCAATGAACGGATTTCCTGCCCAAAATACTTTGGTTGACGGCATCCATACAAATAGATCAGCAGGAGATTGGGCGGTGCCCACATTCAGGAATTCGATGATCTTGCCCTTTCCTAAATCTATCTTTAAGTTGCTGTTTTTAGGGATTACGATATCTGCCGGACGATATATGGTGTTTTCGATCCCGCGGTTAGCGCCAAAAAGCATCACCATGAACTGTTTGATGCCATCATAATTTGCAGCAAGGTTGTCTTTTGCAAATTCATTTTGGATAATGACTGTAGTAGCTGGCAACAGATAGTTGCTGAAACAATGATCTCCGTGGTCACTCGTATTTACCGCAAACAGGATGGGTTTGTCCGTTACCGAACGTACCAGTTTAATCTGCTGCTCATACAAACGCCTGGTCATCATTACCTCAATGAGCAGTACGCCCTTTTCGCCAACAATGAATCCGCCTGTCGTTGCTTGTGGAATGCCTTTTGAGGTTTCAGCGGCTGCGGTTGACGGGATGATGGCATAGGTATCTGCCGTGATTTTATGGAGCTTCAGTTCCACGGTATTTGCGTCCCAGATGGGTACATGTGGTGGCAATGGCATCTGCGCCATGAGTTTGCCGGTTGGGCCGAGATAGCTCAGTAAGAGCATCAGCGTAAATAATCTAATTGCTTTCATTTTGTTTTGATAATATGGGTTTGTAGTTTTTACTTTTGGTATCCTCCGTAGTATTTTACCGGCGACCAGGAAGGAATTACTGCAGCAATACCAGGATCCAGCGATTTGTATTCATCCCTGGCATACACGATCCTGCCATTTACTATGGTCAGTTTTGCGGTAATTTTTCTGACCTCATCTGCGGGAACTTTAAAATAATCGTCCGAAAGGATCACGAGGTCTGCATACATTCCCTTTTCAATCCTGCCTTTTAGTTTTTCCTCTCCAGAAAACCAGGCACTGCCGGAGGTATACAATTGAAGTGCGGTATATTTGTCCAATACCTGGTCCTTTGGCCAAAATTGCATTCCGCCAATTGTTTTTCCGGTCAATAACCAGTGCAGCGACATCCAGGGGTTGTAGGTTGAAATTCTGGGTGCATCTGTGCCTACGCCAACAGGAATACCCAATTTGAGCATCTGCTTAATGGGAGGGAGCTGCCGTTCAGGCGCTCCATACATTTTGGTGTAAAGCTCGCCCTGAAAATACATTCTGAACTGTACGGCTATGCCTCCGCCCAGTTGCTTAACCCGGAGCAGCTGTGGATTGGTTATGGTCTCGGCATGGTCAAAAATCCACCTCAATCCATTAAACGGCGTGTCACGGTTTATCTTTTCAAATACGTTCAGCATCCTTTCTATCGATTCGCCATAAGTAGCGTGGAGCCGAAAAGGCCATCTGTTCCTGACCAGTAAACGGATCACTGGCTCCAGGTCGGTTTCCATACTGTCTGACAGCACAATCCGCGGCTCCAGGAAATTTTCAAAATCTGCGGCAGAGGCAACAATATTTTCACCGGCACCTTCCATTGAATAGCCGTTGGCCATCAGCATGTGGTCGTTCTTATTGGGATAGGTTGCGGCTGCCCACTTTTCGTAATCCTGGAGTTCGGCTCCTTTTTTCTGGGCGAAAAGATAGTAGGAAGTTCTTAGGTTTAGCTTACCCTGCCTGGCCAATTCGGCCGCAATGGCATAATCACCATCATAATTTTGTCCACCACCAGCGGCATCAACCGCACTGGTAAGACCAAAGCCATTCAGTTCACGGTAAAACTGAAGTGTACTATTCATCTTTTCTTCAGGATTGAGCATGGTGGTCAATGCCAGTGTGGTATAAATGGCTTTTGGCGTTTCCTTTGCGAACATGACCCCGGTTAAATTACCGGCATTGTCCTTTTCCAGAAGGCTGCCTTCATAATGGGTATTCGCATTGTACTTCAATACCTCGATCCCCTTTTTGTTAAGAAATGCCTTGCCATATAGATAAGTGATAAAAACAGGTTTATCGGGCACTGCTTCATTGATCTCTGCTATGGTAGGTTGCCTCTTTTCGGCGAACTGAAACTCGTTCCATCCGCCAATCACCTTGATCCAAACTCCCGGAGGCGTGCGCTGTGCCTGCTCTTTGAGCATCTCCATTGCCCGCTTGAGTGTTTTAACACCGTCCCATCGAAGTTCGCTGTTAAAATGCAGTCCTTCTCTAATGATGTGCATGTGGCTGTCGTTGAGTCCGGGTATGATTGTTTTTCCCTGCGCGTCGATCACCCTGGTCATTTTTGACCGGTAGGTGAACAGGATACTTTTTGAGCTGCCCACTTCCTGAATGATTCCATCTTTAATGGCTACGGCCGCTTTGAATTCATTGGGCTTGTTCATCGTAGCGATATTTCCATGGATAATGATGAGGTCGGCCTTCTGGGCAAACAATAGAAAGGGGCTCCATATCAGTAAGCCAAATAACTTGATTTTGCTGTTCATGATCTTAAAATTAGTTGCGGTGATGTTTTGTTAAAGATTTGCTATCCAGTTGGCGATGTAACCTGCATTTTCCTTCCAGGTTGGCTGTCCAAGAACAAAATGGTTTCTCCCCTCAAATTCTTTATAGTCTGTAGTTGAACCGCTATGGCTGTATTTCTTATAATTTGAATAGTTTAGGGATGCGGGGATGAACCTGTCGATGCTTCCGGAAATAAAGAGGAGCGGGGCATGCGGCTTTTTGAAGTCGACTCTGGCCACATCGGTGATCGCATCACGGACCACCAGCTTAGACTCCGGTACCAATAACTTGTAATAGGCCTCTTTTTGCGCTTCGTAGGGCATACAATTCGTAAATGCATACTGCCATTCTCTAAAAGACATGAGGTACGTTTTTTTTGCAGATGTGAAAAACCCCAAGGGGCCCCATCCTGCTTTATAAAAGGAAAACTTAAAAGTAAAAACGCCTTGTGGCTGCAGGGAATGGATGGCAATGCCCGCGAAGGCAAGTTCTTTTTGAATAAGGAGCTGCACCAAAAGTCCGCCCATGGAATGTCCGATCAGAATTGGCTTTTCAGGGAGTTTGGCAATATAGTCTGTATAATGATCGACCAGGCTTTGTAACCTGATGGACGCAATGTCCTGATCTGGATGCTTTAAACGAAGCTGATTGGCAGAAGATCCTTTGAATGGCCATGCCGGTGCAGCAGTTTCAAATCCCTTTTCCTGGAAGAAAAGCTGCCACTCGTCCCAGCTGTTACTGCTTACAAAAGCGCCGGTGATGAATACAATGGTTTTTGGTGTTAAATTTTTCATCTCACAATATTTATGTGATTAGTTAATTACAACCGTTATGCCTTGTTTTTAAATGCTTGATTTACAGATTATTGATTATTATTTAGAAGAATCTGTTAACTTTATTTCGTTGACTGGCGATGTGATACGGCGAAATACAGTACGGTTATTTTTTTGGGTATTGTCTGGCACACTTGATTCTTTTGGTAGTGCCGGAGCGGGTAAAGATCAAAAGGTATCGTCAACTGACGATATCTCGCCATTAAACGAAAAACAGTCAGTTGAAAATCAGGTAATTGGTTTTATTGACCCGGATTCGGCCTAATTTGCGGGGGCATACATTTTGCAGCCCATTAACTATTAAATCCTGAAACTTGACCTTCGATCCATTAGAAGTATGATTTTTTTTAGTATTCAGCAAGTACCGGGACAAACCATGATAAACATTGCTTTTGTGTTGCTGCTTATAGTAATCATAGGCTTGAGCAGGCTGTATCTTAAACAACGGTTAAATAAGCAATTGATGCATCATGCAGCAGCATTGGGGCTGAAGGACCTTAGTTTAAAGAAGCTGACTGAGCAGAATGATGGGCTGCTTGCTGAAAAAGAATGGCTGATGAAAGAGATTCACCACCGGGTTAAAAATAACCTTCAGATCGTGATCAGTCTTTTGAATACCCAATCTGCGTATTTAAAAAATGATATAGCCTTTAATGCGGTTAAGGAAAGCCAGCACAGGATGCAGTCGATCTCACTGGTCCATCAAAAACTATATCAGTCCGGGAGCCTCGCAACTGTAGATATGAAACCATATATTACCGATCTTGTGGCTTATCTTAGTGATAGTTTCGATGCAGACGAACGGATCTCTTTTGAACTTGATATCCATGATGCAGAATTTAACGTGAGGATGGCTGTTCCCATTGGATTGATCCTGAATGAAGCCATTACCAACTCACTCAAATATGCTTTTCCTTCAAAGAAAGAAAAGGGGTTGATTACCATTAAATTGCTAAATTACAATAAGATTGATTATGAGCTGATCATTGGAGATAACGGAGTGGGAGATGCCTCGGTAAATGAACGATCCGGAGATACCTCTCTCGGCATGAGTTTAATAAGAGGGCTAAGCAAGCAGATCAAGGGTACACTTAAAATAAAGAATGAAGGCGGACTTGTGATCAGTATCCGCTTTAGTGATGAACTCACAAACAACAATATATTACAATTTCTAAATTAAAACATCTCATTATGGGTATCAGAATACTAATTGTCGAAGACGAATTTATTGTTGCCAATGATCTTTCAATGATCCTGGAAAAGGCCGGTTATAGTGTTTGTGATATAGCAAGCTCAGTTGCCGAAGCCAGAACAATCATCGCTAAACAAAAGCCCCAGCTGGTTTTACTGGATATCCATCTTGAAGGCACCTTAACTGGTATTGATCTGGCAAAGGAGCTTTTGGAAGACAACATTGCCTTCGTTTACCTGTCTGCCAATTCAAATCAAAAAATATTGGAACTGGCAAAAAATACACAACCCTACGGTTTTTTAGTAAAGCCTTTCAGAGAAAAAGACGTATTGGTCAGCCTGGAGATTGCACAGTATCTCCACAATCAAAATCTTGCGCTTAAGCGCGATACCGAACTGGCCCTGGAATCGGTAATTACCGATATTATTGCACAGGATGTTAACTGGGAGGATCGGTTTTTGAAAATTGCAAAGGCCATCCAGCCCCACATTCCCTTCGATTTTGTTGCCATCGGCATGAAAAACTTAGATAATATTCCTTATCATGGGGTTTGTTTTTTACGGTTAAGCTATAATGAATATCAGGCGATCGGGACCCAGGAACTGATGAATATGACTGGAATAAAGGCGTCAGACCTGCCTAAATATCAGGTTCCCGGAAATGAAGATACCAAATCTTCCATCTACAACCTGGTTGATTTTGAAGAAGTCTGTAAAATTAACCCATCGAAAAAATTGGTCGCAAAAACATTTGGTATGTCTGCCAACCTGGTCATGTTTATCCCAATTGATGGACGGGCAGGATTTACGCTGTCTTTCTATAACCGAAAGGGAGCAGCCTATCACAATCGCCATCTGGCACTGGTTAACCGTTTACAAAAACCAATGTCGCAAACGTTTGAAGGCGTTCTGGCCGGATCCGGTAAGCCTATGAAAAACAACATACCAGATGAAGTATCGAAAGGGCGGCAGATCAAAGTTAAACAAGCCGGCTTTGCCGGTATTATTGGTAAAAGTCACCTCTTGCTAACAGCCCTGGACCATTTAACACTGGTAGCGCCAATGGAAACATCTGTTCTGATCCTTGGAGAAAGTGGTACAGGAAAGGAAAGGTTTGCCAAATCCATACATGAGCTCTCTTCGAGAAACAAAAAGCCAATTGTTGTCGTAAATTGTGCTGCGTTGCCAACGCACCTGATAGAATCTGAACTGTTTGGACACGAAAAAGGAGCCTTTACCGGGGCTGTTGATCGTAGAATAGGGAAATTCGAACAGGCATCAGGCGGTTCCATATTTCTCGATGAAATGGGAGAGCTTCCCCTGGAATCGCAGGCTAAATTATTGCGGGTCCTTCAGGAAAAGGAAATCGAAAGACTTGGCGGAAGAGAAACCATTCAGGTAGATGTAAGGATTATAGCGGCCACGAACTGCAACCTGGAAAAGGAAGTTGCTGCAGGTCGTTTCAGACTGGATCTCTATTACCGGTTAAATGTTTTTCCAATCATTCTGCCGCCATTAAGGGATAGAAAAGGGGATATTCCGATACTGGCTGCCCATTTCCTTGAAAAGTACGCGGCAATGGCCGGAAAATCAGAAATGGTTGTCTCCAGCCATGCGCTTCAGGAACTGGAACACTACAGCTGGCCAGGTAATGTGAGGGAGTTGGAGCACATCATTGAAAGAAATGTGCTTTTAAGCAGGGGCAATAGCATTGATAAGCTCATTCTGCCTAATGGGGTAACCCATGTTCCCGAAGTTAAAACCGAAGATGGTTATGTGAAATCCATTGATGAAAATGAAAGAGATTACATACTATCGGTGCTTAAAAAATGCGGGGGCAGAATCTCGGGGCCTGGCGGTGCTGCAGATCTGCTGGATGTGCCTGCTACTACCCTCAACTCAAAGATGAAAAGACTTGGTATTGTAAGGAAACACGTAGGCTAAGTTAGCGAAGCAACTCACCGGATATCGTTATTTGATGTCGTAGTTTACCAAATATAGTAACCTCATATTTTGAAAAGGCCCGTATGATCACGAAAGCGGGCTTTTGCCAACGGTATGCAGATTGGATAGTTATTGGAAACCATAACTATCCATAACCATGCAGACCAAGAAATTAATCTTTGTATTTCTGATGTTTTTATCAGGAGTGCTTCAGGCCCAGAAAATCAATTTTAAACCCATGCGGTATGATGAAGATTATCGATACCTGGCAACAGATACAAGTACCTGGTACAATAGGTTTAAGTTCGTTCCGCTTTCTCCTGATAAAAAAGATTATCTAAGTTTAGGCGGTGAATTCCGGACCCAATACTTTAAATATACCAATCCAGAATGGGGCGATGCACTACAGGATAAGGATGGATTTACACTGGCAAGATACCTGTTTCATGCAGATCTGCATCTGGGTAAAGGCTTGCGGGCATTTGTGCAGCTGCAAAGCGGGCTGAGCAATGGCGAAATTGAAGCTTCATCACCGGTAAATGAAAATCCACTGGATCTGCACCAGGCATTTGTTGATGTTAACCTTCCATTAAATAAAGTTGGCCTGGTATTGAGATTGGGCAGGCAAGAAATGTCGTATGGATCGCAAAGAATAGTTTCCGTAAGGGAAGCGCCAAATAACCGGCAATCGTTTGATGGTGCCAAAGTGATAATGAATATAAAAAAACTAAGGTTAGATGCGTTCTTTACGAATTATGTTCAGGCAAAAAAAGGGATTTTTGATGATGGCTTCTCCAATGGAACCAGGTTTTGGGGTGCATATGGTGCGTTTTCAAAACTGCTCCCATTCGATAACCTCGATCTTTATTATTTTGGTTATAAAAAGGAAAGTTCGGCTTTTGATGATGGAAAAGGTCAGGAAATGAGGCACTCCCTGGGAATCCGTACCACTGGTACACACAACGGTTTTCAATATGATGCAGAAGGTCTTTATCAGTTTGGAAAATTTGCCGGAAACGACATTTCGGCATGGACAGTTTCAACTCACCTTTCGTATACATTTGCCGGTCTTTTATACCAGCCGAAAATGGGATTTAAAACAGAAGTGATCAGCGGCGACAGGAACTATGGGGATGGTAAAATGAATACATTTAATCCGCTGTTTCCGAGAGGGGGCTACTTCGGTCTTGCTGCGCTGATCGGGCCTGCCAATCTTTTTGATGTCCATCCTTACCTGGAGATTAAACTATCTAAAACACTGACCCTGGGACAGGATTATGATGTTTTTTGGAGAATGCAGCGAAATGACGGAATCTATGCGGTAAACGGCCGGATGCTTTACTCCGGAAAAAATACGCAGTCTAAATATATTGGTGCACAACTCGGTTCATCTATAGAATATCTGCCCATAAGTGCTTTGTATTTTAGAGCTGAATATACCTGGTTTAACAGTGGAAAGTATTTGATGGAAACCAGTACCGGAAGCAACATCAGCATGTTCGGGATTACCGCAACTTTCAGGTTTTAGGTCAATCGCTTTTTTTAGCTATATTAGCACGGTATCCATCAGCTAAATAGTTTTTGTACAGGCTATTAACATAAGATATGTAGTTGTTGTACCTTATGCTTGCACACCCATCATGATCATTAGAAAAATTTCGCTGCTTATTGGTTTGCTTGTCCTCTCTTGTTGCATTCAAGCTGAAGTTAGTGCTTCTGTTTTTGAGGAAGGGATGAACAGAAAGCTGGTGGGCAGCCATCAGCAGGAAGATATAACGCAATTGGTTGAGCAGCGCGGAGCTGCCTGTCTGCTGGAGGCTGAATCCTGCAACACGGCTGTTCCTGCTGAAATTATACTCGGTGTAGCAGCAGCCAAAAAAGCGGTGAGCTGCTTTGAACGGGTTGGAAATAAACAAAAATTAGCAGATGCCTATGCACTGCTCGCTGAACTACTTAACCGGCAGGGGCGTCTTTCCAGGGCAATGACCTATATCAATAAATCGATCAATATCAATCGGGCCATCAATACTGAAGGTGTGTATGCGTGTTTATTGATTAAAGGCCAGATCTTGTTTAGACAGGGTGCTTTTGAACAGGCTTTAGGATGTTTCCAGACCCCCTTGTCGGAAGAGGAAAGAAAGGTGAGCGACTTATGGAAGTCCTGGCCTTTGTATAACCGTGCCGCCCTGGCCTGTATTGGCCTCGAAAACTTTTACATGGCCGAAATCTTTTTTAAGCAGGGGCTGACTATTGCCGAAAGCGAAAAAGACCAAAGCGCCATCATGCTGTTAAGTACCAATATGATGGCACTTTACATTTTGCAGCGGAATGGAAAAAAAGCCCGAGAATGGATTAATGCGACGGAACTCAATCATCCATTGAAGAGAAAAAGTGACTTGATCCTGGTATCTGCCAGAACGCTTGAGGCCGATTTGCTGCTAAAGGATATGCCCAGTGCTGAAAAGCATGCAAGCAATTTAGCAGAACTCTCGGCTTACGTAGATGAGAGTGAACGCGCTGAGGCCTATAAAAGCTTAATTCCCTTTCTGCTGCTGAAGAAACGCTATGAACTGGCAGAGAAATACCTGATTTACAATGATTATTTTTATCGCGTATCCGGTTATGGTTTTGATGTGGCACAAAACCATCGTCTTTGGTCTGCGCTGGATTCGGCGACAAAGGATCAAAGTGGACAAGCCAGTCATCACCTAAAATATTTAAACATCCGGGATTCGCTGCTCAGAATTACACAGGGGCGGGAAATGGCGGCGCTGGGATCAACGTTCGATATTTCCTCTGTTCCTGCCGCACCTTATATCATTGATGTTTTTCCTTCAGTTCCGGCAATACTTCCTGAAGAAGAGGGATTAAACCTGGCCAGTATTTTACGATATGCCAGTATTGGCTTTTTACTGCTATTGATCATTTTTGGTGGAATACGGCTGTATAAGATCAAAAAAACCGCGAAGCATGACCTGCAGAAGAAACAGGAGGAGATCGTCGAAAAAAACAACTCCCTGCAGCATATGGTCAATCAGAAAGATATCTTGCTGGAAGAGAAGGAATGGTTGATGAAAGAGATCCACCATCGTGTTAAAAACAATCTTCAGATTGTGATCAGTCTGCTGAATACCCAATCAGCCTATCTTGATGACAACAAGGCCTCTGCTGCCATTAGGGAAAGTCAGCAGCGAATGCAGTCCATTTCACTCATCCACCAGAAATTATACCAGTCTAACAACATGGACATGGTAGATATGAAAGATTACATGACCGAGCTGATCGAAAATCTGGTCAGCAGCTTTGATCTTGGAAAACGGATCCTGATTGAAAAGGACATTGAAAAGATCCAGCTTGATGTGTCCAGGGCAGTACCCATCGGGCTGATCATCAATGAAGCAATTATCAATGCGATTAAATATGCCTTTCCTGACAATAGAGAAGGAGCCATCAGAATTTCATTTCAAAACACAGCAGCGCAGGGGTATCTGCTAAAGATTGCTGATGATGGCAATGGATTGCGAGAAGGGTTTGACATCAACAAGTGCAAATCTTTGGGTATGAACCTGATCAAGGGGTTGGCAAAGCAGGTTAAAGGAGAAGTTTATATAGAAAGCAACCAAGGGGTATCGGTTAGTGTAAATTTTGGGGCTAATCCATAAAAAAGCCCTGTACCATTGGTATAGGGCTCTTTTAAGCTGCAATTGACATTTGCTATTTATCTTTCTTATTACCGCCTCCAAATACAGAGAAGTGTACATATCTTTTTGGATTCTCTTTCAGATCTATGATCAGGTTATCCAGGTTTTTAGACGCATTGTTCAGGTTGTCGTACATTTTCGTATCGTTAACCAAAAGACCTAAGGTTCCCTGTCCGTTATTTACTTTAGTTACAATGGACTGCAGATCAGCTACTGCTTTGTTTGCGTTATCTATTGTTTGTTTAAAATTAGCTGCTGCAACCTGGTCGGTAATGGTATTGATATTGCTCAGGATACCATTGATCTTTTGATTGTTTTGCTTCAGGTTGTTAGAGATGGCTTCCACATTTGCCAGGATGGCCGAAATGCGTGATCCTTCTGAACCAACAAGATTGTCTACCTTTTTAGAAGTTGCCTCTAACGAAGAAAGGGTAGAAGCGATGCTGTTAAAGCTTTTGTCGACATTCTTTTGGAAGTTGGGATTTAAAATGGTGTTTACACTGGTCAGGATCGAATCCATCTTTGCAACGATCATCTCTGCTTTTTTCTGAACCGGCTGAACCGCTTCCATCAAGCCTATAGCTACATTCGCATTTAAGGTATCTCCATCCTGTGCAAAGTCGTTGCCTGTTCCTAAAGCCATTACAATGGCCTTACTTCCTAAAAGGTCTGTGCTTTCCAGTTTAGCAATACTGTTTTTCGGGATCTCATACTTTCCTTTTATTTTCAAGGTAGCAAGGATCGACCCGTCTGGCTGCAGCTGCAGTTTATCTACACGGCCAATTTGGAAACCATTGATTAAAACGGGTTTAGAAACACCAAGCCCGTCAACATGTGTATATTTTGCATATAGAACAGTTTCACTTGAAAATATGGCATTGCCTTTTAGAAAATTATATCCTATAATTAATAAGGCAATGGAAAAGGCTGCTAATATGCCCACTTTGGTTTCGTTTGCTATCTTCACTTAGTATGTATTTACTTAAATTGTTTCGGTTTCTTTTTTATAGGTTTTCACTGCTTTGAAAATGGAGTTTACAATTTCTGCCTGTCCGGTATCTGAGTTAATGTACTCTTCTTCAGTTGGGTTAGATATAAAACCAATTTCGGTTAAAATAGCCGGCAGTCCGCATCTCTGCAAGATTAAAAGCCCCTGCTCTTTTACGCCCCTGTTTACCCGGTTGTCATCCTTAGTATAATTGTCCTGGATCAAGCTGGCTAATTTTAAGCTCTTATCCCTGAACAGATTCTTAAACAAAGATAGTATAATAAATGTTTCAGGATTCTTTGGATCATAACCATCATAGTTTTTTTGATAGTTTTTTTCCAGCTTCACATCTTCGTTCTCCCGAATTGCGGCATCCTGTTCATTTAAACGGTGAGAACCGGCAACAAAAGTTTCTGTTCCACGTGTCGTTTTATTTTTAACGTAAGCGTATCTCGGAACCTTTTTACCGCTTTTATTGGTGGTGTACCCTGCAACCACACGATTGTCTGGCATGGAATTGCAATGGATGGAAATGAAGATATCTGCATTGTTATCATTGGCGAGTGCTGCTCTTTTGTAGAAATCAACATCAACATCGGTTTTACGGGTGTACAGGATCTTTACTTCAGGCATCTCTGTCTCAAATTTCTTGCCCAGTTTAAGTGCTACCTGCAAGGCTACATCCTTCTCCAGTGAGAAACTTCCCTTTGCTCCGGGCTTATTGCCACCATGCCCAGCGTCGATTACAATGGTTTTAACTTTATAATTTTGTGAGAACGTAACTTGAGAACTCAGTAACAGCACAAATAAGGGTAACAGGGAAATGGCTCTTCTTCTAATCATCTGCAGGTTGTTTTTTATCCTTCTACGTTCTTTTTATAATTCTCTATCGCTTTCAACAGGCAATCTACAATTTCTTTCTGACCTGCCTCGGAGTTCATGTAATCTTCTTCATCAGGATTACTGATAAAACCAATTTCGGTTAATATGGCGGGCATTCCTGCCCGGGCTAAAACGGCCAGGCTTTTTTCCTGAACACCACGGTTAATGCGCCCTGCATTTACATACTGGTCCTGCACTAACCTTGCCAGTTTTAAGCTTTGCGTCCGGAATGTGTTTTTCATGAGCCCCAATATAATGGCATCTTCCGGGTTGCTCTGGTCAAACCCTTCATAATTCTCCTTGTAGTTTTCTTCCAGGAAGATAGATGCATTCTCTCTTTTTATTGCTTCATCCTGCTCATTTACCCTTCCCATTCCGGATACAAAGGTTTCTACCCCCCTGGTGTTGGTACTTTTTCGGGAAACGGTGCTTCTTATGGGTACTTTTTTGCCCTTACTGTTCTTTTTGTAACCGGTAATCACTGTAGACCGGTATACCGGCATGTCATTGCAGTGGATGGAGATAAAAAGATCTGCTTTTGCATTATTGGCAATCCCAATACGCTCGTAAAGTGGTATAAATACATCTTCTGTACGGGTATAGATTACCTTCACATCTTTCATGTTTGCTTCAATGGCTGCGCCGAGGTTTAATGCTGTTTTTAAAGCAACATCTTTCTCCGTAGAATACAGGCCTCTCGTACTCCCGTCTTTGCCCCCGTGACCGGCGTCAATTACAATAGTTTTTATTTTATATTCCTGCGTAAATGCCTGGTAACTAGATAGCATAATGCTAAACGCAGAAATAAATACGATCAAAATTGCATTTGGTCTGAGCAATGGTATATTTTTCATTAATTTTGAACGTTTTGGATTAAACATTAATGCAAAAATAACATTCACACACGAAATTGAAACTTTTACGGTATATCATTTTTTTAAATCTATTTGTATTGTCGACATCTGTTGGTAATCAGGCGTTTGCTTTTTCCAGTTTTTCATCACAACATGTTTTTCAACAAAGGGATACCATACCTAAAAAGAAAGATCCTATACCCGTTAAGCAACCAGTACCTGTTAAACAGAACGACACCATCCCTAATGCTATTAACGCACAAAATAAGCCAACGGATACATTGGCAAGTGAGAAACTAGAATATACAGCACAAGATTCAGTTAAATTTGACAAAGAAACCGGTATTGCGTACCTGTATGGTAAAGCAAGGGTAATGTACCAGGGCTTTGAGCTTGATGCAGAGTACATCCGGTTCAATACCAATACCAACCAGGTATATGCAAGGGGTAAAACAGATGCTAAAGGTAAATATATTGGCCGCCCGATCTTAAAGATGGAGGGGCAGGGAACTTCATATGCAGACTCATTATCATACAATACCAAAACCGGCGCCGGAAATATTTACGGTGTTTTTACCGAACAGGAGGGTGGATTTTTCTCCGGTGGAAAGGCAAAGAAACAGCCCGATGATGAGATTCACAGTAAAGGGCAGACCTACAGTACCTGTAATTTACCGCATCCGCATTTCGGGATCTACATTACCAAAGGAATTGTTACTGAAAATTATATCATAACGGGGCCGGTCTATTTAAAGATTGAAGATGTTCCCTTACCATTGGGATTGCCATTTGCATTTTTCCCAAAGCCGAACAAGAAAACGTCCGGATTTATACTGCCCAGTCCGGGGGAAGATTTTACCCGGGGATTTTTTCTGAGAGACGCGGGCTATTATCTTGGATTAAATGATTATTGGGATGCTAAATTTCTGGCAACGATTTATACCAGGGGTTCTTACGACGGTTCCTTAATGTCTAATTACATGAAGCGTTACAAACACAGTGGCAATGTAAACCTTCGGTATTCAAATTCAAGATATGGCACGGAAGGAACGGCTGATTTTAGGGCACAGCAGGATTTTAATATTCTATGGAGCCACAACCAGAATGCCAATTCCAAGCCAGGAACCACTTTCTCTGCGTCTGTAAATGCGGGTACATCAAGCTTTAATGCCAGAACTGCTGGTGGCGGAAGTTATGACCCTTCACAAATTGCCCAGAATACCATGCAGTCTTCCATTGCTTACGGAAGGGTATTCGATAACGGTATCAATTTTGCCTCTACCATAGGTGGCTCACAGGAAACCGCCGGTAAGACGGTTACGCTGAACATGCCAACCATCAGTTTAAGTGTACCTACTTTTAGCCCTTTTGATTCAAAGGACCGGGTTGGCGATCAGAAGTGGTATCAGAAAATTTCTGTTGGTTATACGCTGAATGCAGAAAACACATTATCTACTACGGAGAGCCAGCTGTTTCAAAGCGGAACCCTGAGTAAATTCAGGAACGGGGCACAGCATAATATTCCTATTAATATGGGCTTTAACGTATTAAGATATTTTAATTTTAACCTCGGTGGAACCTATATTGAAAAGTGGCATGTACAAACCATTCGTAAAACTTATTTGAGGGTGCTCAATGGTTCTGATGTCATTAAAACAGATACCGTAAACGGATTTAGAAGAAATGCAGAATACAGCGCTTCTATGGGATTATCCACGAAGGTATATAGTACCGCTCAATTTACTAAGTTTGGTAATTTTAGCGCACTTAGACATGTCATGACCCCGTCCGTGAGCTTTGCTTACCGTCCGGATTTTTCCAATGTAGAAAGAGGATATTATCAGTATGCCAAATATACAGATGGTACCAATGTTAAAGATACAAGGGGAGAAGATCTGAAGTATTCGATATTTGAAAATACCAGGTACGGCGGACCAGGTTTAGGCCGTTCTGCAGCAATGAACTTCAGTTTAGACAACACCATTGAAGCAAAGATCCTGACGCCTAATGATACTACCGGAAAGGGAGAAAAGAAGATCCCGATTATTCAGGGTCTTGGGATCAATGGTAATTACGACTTCCTGGCAAAATCATATAAGTTATCTACCTTAAGCTTTAGCGGAAGATCACAGTTTACCGATAAGTTGGGGATTAACTTTTATGGAACATTAGACCCTTACCAGTATAGAACTAAAACAGATTCGATCACCGGTCTGCTAACCAGGGAGCTGGTTGACCGCTATACCTGGCAGGCGGGAAAATTGCCAAGGTTAACCAGTTTTGGTTTTACCACTTCTTACAGCTTAAACCCGGACGCCTTAAAGCGACGGAGCCAGAATGAAGAAACCTTAAAAGAGGAAATTGCCAAAAAGGCGATGACCCCGGAACAGGCAGAGGCACTTGCGCTGGTAAGCAGGGATCCAAATGCATTTGTGGATTTTAAAATTCCATGGAACTTTGCATTTAGCTATACCTTCAATTATAATACAGACCGTACCGGCTTAAACAGCACGGTTACCAATACCCTGAGCTTTAACGGAGATGCAAACATTACCCCAAACTGGAAGGTTCAGTTTACCTCCGGATGGGATTTTAAGGTAAATAATTTCTCTTATACTTCATTTGCCATTTACCGTGATCTGCATTGCTGGGACATGAGCATTAACTGGGTTCCCTTTGGTACCTACCAGTCTTATTCCATAGACATTAAAGTTAAGGCTTCTGTGCTGCAGGATCTGAAGCTGAGCAAGAGGAAACAATATTTTACGCGGTTCTAATCTATCAATTATGCTAGCTGAAATTATAACTATTGGCGATGAGATGCTCATTGGCCAGATTGTGGACACCAATTCTGCCTGGATGGCACAGCAGTTAAACCTGATTGGTATTAAGGTAAAGCAGATCACTTCCGTGTCTGATGATGCCGGTCACATCATTGAAGCCCTTCAGCTCGCCGAAAAACGGGCACAGGTTATTTTAATTACCGGTGGTCTCGGCCCAACAAAAGATGACATTACCAAGCTTACGCTGGCCAGGTATTTTAACATGGAGCTTAGAAGAGACGAAGCAACACTAAACCATGTTACGGCACTTTTTGAACGTTTGAAGAGACCAATGATCGAGTCGAACAGGAAACAGGCCGATGTGCCTGATGGCTGTGAAGTGATCCAGAATAAAAATGGTACTGCACCATGTATGTGGTTTGAGCAGCATGACCGGATCTTTGTATCCATGCCCGGTGTTCCTTTTGAAATGATGTACCTGATGGATGAAGAGATCCTTCCCCGTTTAAAAAGATCCTTCAATCTTCCGTTCATTGTTCATAAAACCATTCTTACCGCCAACCTCGGTGAGTCGTTTCTTGCGGCAGAGATTGAGGATATTGAAGATAGCCTGCCTGCCCACATCAAGCTTGCCTATCTGCCTAAACTGGGGCAGGTGCGTTTAAGGCTTAGCGGTACCGGAACAGATGAGGCATTGCTTCATGAAGAGATTTCTGCTTTTGCTGCACAGCTGGTTCAAAGGCTGAATAAGTATGTGATGGCCGAAGAAGACATTGCGATTGAAAAAGCAATGTTAAACCTGATGGATCAAAAGAAGCTCACCCTGTCTACCGCAGAAAGCTGTACAGGTGGCTATATTGCCCACCTGATTACCAAACATCCTGGCTGCTCATCTGTATTTAAAGGCGGGGCAGTAGCTTATGCTTATGAACTAAAAGAATCTATGCTGGGGGTTAAGCACGCTACACTGAATACGTATGGCGCGGTAAGTGAAGAAACGGTTAAGGAGATGGCATTAGGTGCTTTAGAACATTTTAAAACAGACTATGCCGTATCTGTAAGCGGAATTGCAGGGCCGGATGGTGCAATACCCGGTAAGCCGGTTGGCACAGTATGGATAGCAGTAGCAAGCCGTAAGCGGGTAATCGCGAAATTACACACTTTCGGAAACAAAAGGCTTCAAAATATAGAGCGTTCTGCCACAGCTGCTTTGACAATGATCTTGAATGAACTTAAGCAAGATGAGGATTAAGTCTTCAAAATACTTTACTTTTGCGTCCAATACCAATTATAAAATTAAAAATGGCTCAATACGAATTATTGTTACCTAAAATGGGGGAAAGCGTTGCAGAAGCAACCATCATTAAGTGGGCAAAACATCCCGGGGATATGATCGATCTGGACGATACAATTTTAGAGATCGCTACCGATAAGGTAGATTCTGAAGTCCCATCGCCTATTGCAGGTAAATTAATCAAACATTTATTTAAGGAAGATGAGGTGGTTCAGGTTGGTGCTGTAATTGCAATCATTGAAACAGATACAACTGCAGTTTCTGAAAATGAAGCTCCTGTTCAGGCAGCTGTAACAGAGCCTGTTCCTGGTATTGCACAAATTCCGGGTACAGAACAATTGCCAGCTGAAAATACCGGGGTATCTTATCCTTCAAATGATGCAGTAACACCGGAAAGCAGTTCAGAACGGTTTTATTCTCCATTGGTAAAGAATATCGCCGCACAGGAAAATATAAATGCAAATGAGCTGGATACCATCCCTGGCACCGGTGCTGATGGCCGTTTAACGAAAGATGATCTGTTAAATTATATTCAGGCTAAAGGCGGAAATGCGGCTCAGCCCAATGCTCCGGCAACGGAACAACAAGCCGCTCCGGTTCTTGCTCCTGCAGCTCAATCTGCCAATACACCATTAAGCCAGCCTGCAGGTATACCTTCTGCTGCTCAGCCTTCAAAACCTGCCGTATCGGTAAGTTTAGGTGGCGGTGATGAGATCATTGAGATGGACAGAATGCGTAAGCTCATTGCCGATCACATGATCATGAGCGTACAAACTTCGCCGCACGTTACTTCATTTGTAGAAGCAGATGTTACCAATTTGGTATTGTGGAGAGAGAAGGTTAAAAAAGTATTTGAAAAGCGTGAGAATGAGAAGATCACTTTTACGCCCTTATTTATAGAGGCAGTAACCAAAGCCATCAAAGATTTTCCAATGATCAATGTTTCTGTAAATGGAACGCAGATCATTAAGAAAAGAGACATTAACATTGGCATGGCTGCCGCCTTACCAAGCGGGAACCTGATTGTTCCGGTTATAAAGAATGCAGACCAGTTTAATTTAGTGGGACTAACCAAATCTGTAAATGATCTTGCTGGTCGCGCGCGGACTTCTAAGTTAAAGCCTGATGAAACACAAGGTGGCACCTTCACATTAACCAATGTAGGTTCTTTTGGAAATGTAATGGGAACACCCATCATTAACCAGCCACAGGTAGCCATACTGGCAGTTGGGGCCATTAAAAAGAAACCGGCTGTTTTAGAAACTGAATTTGGAGATGTCATCGCCATCCGCCACATGATGTTCCTTTCCTTGTCATACGACCATAGGGTAGTAGACGGGGCTCTTGGAGGATCATTTGTGCGCAGGGTTGCCGATTACCTGGAGAACTGGGATATCAACAGAGAGATCTGATTAAAGACGAGATAACATAAGAAAGGCTCCCGATTTTTTACAATCGGGAGCCTTTACTTTATCAAAACAAAAATAATTAGCTAAACAATATTTCTTCTTCAGATACAACCTGGATCTGTTGTTCCGTATAGGTATATCTTCCGGTGTGTGCAATAAAAACATCTTTTTGTTCCAGCAGGTCACGGTTTGCCAATAAGGTTTTAAGGCTCACATTTCCGATCACATATTTATAATCGTTTCTGGAGAAACGCTCTATGATGTTATCGATCTTAAGCTTTTCTACAGTATATTCATGAACATAGCGCAGGTAGATCTCAATATTTACGTTGTCTGTATGAACCAGACCATTGTGCTGGTGATATTTTTTGTATTCATAGCGGTAATCATAACGCAATGCTGCAATGTCTGATAATACCGCTGCCCCTGTAGGATGGCCCCCGGCACCCTTGCCAAAGAAAAACTGCTTGTCAGCAAATGCAGCCTGAACCGTTACGCCATTATACTCATTTTCTACATTATATAGAAAATCATCTGATTTTACAAATTTTGGAAGCACATAGGTAACCACTTGTTTGGTGCTTATTTTGCGTGCTGTAGGAACGAGTTTAATCTTGAAGTTCTTCTCTCTTGCATACCGGATGTCATTTTCAGAAAGGTTCTGGATGCCTACATTCAGGATCTTATCGGGATTGATGAACAAGCCGTAAGCGTGTGCAGTGGCAATGGCCAGTTTAAATTTAGGGTCGTATCCTCCAACGTCCAATATCGGGTCGGTTTCTGCAAACCCAAGATCTTGTGCTTGTTTTAAGGCTACACCATATTCCAGGTTCTCATTAAAGATCTTAGACAGGATATAATTGGATGAACCATTAAATATACCGCTTATTCCATGAAGAAGTTCATTGTCATAATATTCTTCCAGGTTACGGATAATGGGGATACTTCCGCAAACGGCTCCTTCGTATAATAGAGAAGACCCGTGTTTTTCCTGCAGTTCAACCAGTTCAGCAAGGTGCGTGGCAATCATCTTCTTATTGGCAGAAACTACATTTTTGCCGCTGATCAATGCTTTTTTAACTATGCTGAATGCAGCATCTGCATCGTCTATCAGTTCAACTATGGTATTGATTTCCGGATTGTTCAACAACTCATCGTGATCTGTTGTAAACAGGTGCGCATCAAGACTGCGTTTCTTATCCGGGTTTTTGATTGCTATTTTAATGATTTCAAGGTTGAGGTCCTGTCCGCGAATAATATCCTGCAGCCCTTGTCCAACTACTCCAAAACCAAATAAACCAATCTTAAGTTTCTTACTCATCTGGGTATTTATGCTGTTTTATGTAATTTAATTATTTTCTTATTTATAGTTTCTTTTAAGAAGTTGCCAATGATCCGGGTAAGTGTATCGGTTTCTATTAAGAATCCGTCATGTCCATAAGCAGAACTGATGCTTTTAAATTCGGCACCCGGAATATTTTTTCCAAGAAATTCCTGTTCAGACAATGGGAACAGGACATCATTTTCAATTCCAATAACCAGGGTATTTGCTTTTACTAAAGCCAGTGCATCAAGAACGCTGTTTCTTCCGCGGCCAACATTGTGGCTGTCCATCGCTTTGGTCAGGTACCAGTAGCTATATGCATTAAACCGTTTACACAATTTCTCTCCCTGGTAGTTCTGATAGGATGCTGCGCGGAATGAACCGGTTTTATCGTTTACACTTTCCAGTTGGGTAGAGGAATAAGCTTCATAGGTACGGTAAGAAAGGAGGGCAATGCTTCTTGCTGTTTTTAATCCTTTTAATCCGCCTTCGGGTAGTTGCGCATAAAAAGTACGGTCAGTAGATATGGCAAGGCGCTGGCTCTCATTAAATGCGATTCCCCATGGAGAATGAACGGCATTGGATGCCACAAGGATCAGGTTTTCGATGCTTTTAGCGTCAGATATTGACCATTCTAAGGCCTGCTGGCCGCCTAATGAACCACCGATCAGAACCTTGATGGAGCTGATGCCCAGATGTGCTGCCAATAACTGGTGTGCAGCAACCATATCCCTGATGGTTAGATCAGGAAAAGCAAGGTAATAAGGAAGGCCGGTAGCCGGATTTATGCTTAAAGGATTTGTACTGCCGTAATGTGACCCAAGTACATTTGCACAGATGATGAAATGTTCTTCCGGATTAAAAAGATCATTGTTTCCAAAAAGACCTTTCCACCAGTCCAGCACATCGGCATTGGCCGTAAGTGCATGGCAAGCCCAGATCACATTGTCTTTTTTGGCATTTAGTTTACCATAGGTCTGGTATGCAATCTCTACTTTTCTAAGCTTTTTACCGTTTTCGAGTTTAAAAGGCTTATTGTAGGTATAGGTGGCAGTGGTACTCATTATTTAGTGTTTATTTTAGTAAAGGCCTGCTCAAAATCTGCCTTAATGTCGTCAATATGTTCTATGCCTACAGATACCCTCAATTGATTTGGGGATACGCCTGCGGCAATTTGTTCGTTTTCGCTAAGCTGCTGGTGTGTAGTTGCTGCAGGCTGGATGATCAGGGTCTTTGCATCGCCAACATTAGCCAGGTGACTGATCAGTATCAGGTTATCAACCAGGGCAGATGCTTGTTCTTTATCGCCATGCAATTCAAAGGACAGTACCGCCCCAAAACCATTCTGCAGGTATTTTTTTGCGTTGGCATGATATGGGCTGCTTTCCAGGCCGGGATAGTTTACACTTTTTACGGCTTCATGGTTTTGCAGCCAGGTAGCAAGAGACAGTGCATTGTCTACATGACGCTGTACACGAAGGGATAAAGTTTCTAAGCCCTGGATTAACAGGAAGGAATTAAAAGGAGAAAGGGCAGGTCCAAAGTCACGCAAGCCTTCTACACGGGCGCGGATGATGAACTGAATATTGCCAAAAGGGCCGCCTGGTCCAAAAACATCATTAAATACCAATCCATGATATCCTTCTGAAGGTTCTGTAAACTGAGGAAATTTACCGTTTCCCCAGTTGTAGGTGCCACCGTCAACAATAACACCGCCAATGCTGGTTCCATGTCCGCCGATCCATTTGGTAGCCGATTGCACTACAATATGGGCGCCATGTTCCAGCGGCTTAAACAGATAGCCTGCAGCACCAAATGTGTTATCTACAATTAAAGGCAGGTCATGCCTGTTGGCAATGGCAGATAATTTTTCAAAATCAGCAATGCTGAATGCCGGGTTACCTATACTTTCCAGGTAAATGGCTTTGGTATTGGCATCTATCATTGCCTCGAAATCATTGGCATCATCGCCATTGGCAAATTTAACTTCTATGCCAAGCCTTTTAAATGCGACTTTAAACTGGTTATAGGATCCGCCGTATAAATGAGAAGAGGATACAAAGTTATCACCCGCCTGTAGTATATTGTTAAGGGCAATGAATTGTGCCGCTTGTCCGGAGCCTACCGCCAGGGCTGCCACGCCGCCTTCAAGTGCGGCTATGCGCTTCTCGAAAACATCTGTAGTGGGGTTCATGATGCGGGTATAAATATTGCCGAATTCTTTCAATGCAAAAAGGTTTGCACCGTGTTCGGAATTTTTAAACCCGTAAGAGGTAGTTTGATATATTGGAACGGCTCTGGAGCCTGTTGCCGGATCAATTTCCTGACCGGCGTGTAGTTGTAGGGTTTCGAATTTATAAGAAGCTGACATGTTTTTTCTTTACTAAATGATAAATACTGATTTCTTAATGTTTACAGCTGTTAAAAACGACAGGCGTAAATCGTGTAGCGTACCCGATAAAGGGCCTTCCGGATGAATACGTGATCAGGAGGAAGATTTTAAATTATAGCATGCAACAGCACATACTAAGGGTATGCTGCAGACTACAATAATTCAGGTTGCTCGAAATGGTTTTTACTGTTTTCATTTTGTTTCAATTTATCGTTCCAAAAAGCACCCTGCTTATTGGTCAGGAATTGGCACCTTCTCCATTTGGGAGGGTTGCCAGTGGGTCAAAGAGCCTGTCTCTCGCCACTTCTTTATAAATCAAACCCTGGTAAAGAGGTATTGACTTGGTAGCTTTCGCTAAATAATTAAACAAATGTAGGCTTATGTGTTAAAATATCCAAAATATAATTCTGAATATTTTTCAATGTATTGATTTTCAGATTTATAAAACACTTTTTTGGCGTTTTGTAAATGGGAGAAATCTAATTAAATCATTTACAATAAATGATTCTTAGTTCAGGGCCTGATCAATATCTGCAATTAAATCATCTATATGTTCTAATCCGACAGATATCCGAATTAAATTTTGTGGCGTCTTCGTATCCGGTCCTTCTACGGATGCGCGGTGTTCTATTAAACTTTCTACACCGCCAAGGCTGGTGGCCTGTGCAAATAATTTTACTTTATTGACTACGGCCCGCGCTTCATCAGCACCGCCTTTTACAAGTACTGAAAGCATACCCCCAAAGCCGCTCATTTGTGCTTTTGCAATCTCATACTGTGGATGGGCAGGGAGACCGGGATAGTAAACAGCATCTATTTTAGGATGTTTCTCGAGGTATAGGGCGAGTGCCATCCCGTTATCACAATGTCCGCGCATGCGGTAAGCCAAAGTTTTAATGCTTCTTATCAACAGGAAGCAGTCAAATGGGGAAGGTACTGCACCACCAACCTGCTGAATGTTCCGGATCTTGTCCCACAATTCATTTTTAGCTGCGGTAATTAGAACTCCGCCAAGCACATCGCTGTGCCCGCCGATATATTTTGTAGAAGAATGCATCACAATATCGGCGCCCAATGCAATCGGATTTTGCAGGCATGGAGACGCAAAAGTGCTGTCGCACGCAAGAACAAGGCGGTTTGCCTTTGCAATTTTAGCAATTGCAGCAACATCAGTTATTTTTAATAATGGATTTGATGGGGTCTCAATCCAAATGAGCACGGTATTTTCTTTAATGTAGCTGCTAATCCCGGCTACATCTGTAAGGTCAATGAAATCAATTTCCAGGGTGTCTGCAAAGATAGATTGCAGCTGTTTTTTAAAACCCCAGTACATATCATCAGGGGCAATGATGTGACTGCCGGGTTTTAACGCCTGGAACAGGCTCATGCCGGCGGTATTGCCGGAAGAAAATGCGCAGGCTTCTGCACCTTTTTCCAGTTCTGCCAGGATATTTTCAAGCGCCGACCGGTTGGGGTTACTGACGCGGCTGTACATGTGTCCGCCAGAATAGCCACCATCTGCATCTCTCAAAAAAGTAGTAGACAGGTTTAAGGGTTGGGTAACATCATTTGTGCTTGATCTATATAAATTTCCAGCGTGGATAGCGATGGTTTCTGACTTCATTATGATGGGATTGAATATGGAATTTAGGTTTTCTTGTATAACAAAGTTAAAGGTATAAAATATTCTGTTGAAGTTTTGGCAAGATTTATGTAATTGGATTACCAAATAAATATTAATATGAAAAGAATATTCCTTATAGCAGCCATTTTGTGCAGTTCATTAATGGTTTTGCAAAGCTGTTCACCTAAGGGTGCTGCTGGTACTACAAGTTTAAAAAGAGGTAATGTTACCGGAACATGGGTTTTAAACGACATTACTTTTGAAGGATTACCTCAGTCTGCCGTAAAATCATTATTTGATGAAGGTTCATATACTTGCTTTGTGGGTAGTACATGGAGCTTAACAAATAGCGGTAATGGTAGCTATACCTTGCCGGGCGGAGGCACATGTGCAGCAAAAACACAAACTATATTCTGGTCAGCAAGTCCTGCAGATCAAACTTTTCAGTTTAAAAAGATCTTTGAAGGTGATAAAGCCAAAAATGTAACCTCAGGTTATCGTTTGGTGCTTACTTCTACAGATGGCAGCAATATGATTGTAAAGTCGCCGGTAGATTACGGAAGTTCACCAGCTTACATCGTCTTAAATTTTACTAAGGCCGCAAAATAATTTGGTTAATTGGTTAGGGAAAAAGGGGCCTGGTGTAAATCAGGTCCCTTTTTAGTATAACCACATTTTTGTATGCCGTCGCTAGTTACCTGATCCAGTGTGGTATAGCGTTTTATTTTGTCTCTTTTACACAATGTTGACAGGTTAAAGGGCTTAAAGAACCGCGATCTGTTGATTTTATCTTAAATTTGTCTATTATACATTATAGATGGATACGACTATAAAACTCGCGTTAATTATTAATGATCCTGATTTGCCAGCCGCATTACGGGTAATTGCGCAAAAGGTACAAAACCAGCAAAGGATTACTTTTGATGAAGGTGTTTATCTTTATGAACACGCTGAACTTGGCTATCTTGGTGTTTTAGCAAACCACATAAGGGAGCAGAAGCATGGTGATAAAACGTACTTTAACCGGAATTTTCATTTAGAGCCTACAAACCTTTGTGTTTATGACTGTAAATTCTGCTCGTACTCCCGGTTAATCAAACAAAAAGAAGAAGGCTGGGCACTTACGCTGGATGAAATGCTTGATGTGGTTAAGAAATACGATGCTGAGCCGGTAACAGAAGTTCATATTGTTGGCGGTGTTCTTCCGCAATATGATGTTGCGTTTTATTCTGCATTGTTTACTGCAATTAAAAAGCACCGTCCAGAGCTTCATGTAAAGGCATTAACGCCGGTAGAATATCATTATATCTTTAAAAAAGCTAAAATAGATTATGCCACAGGCATGAAATTAATGAAAGACGCAGGCCTGGAATCTATTCCGGGTGGTGGTGCTGAGATTTTTCATCCCGATATCAGGAACGTAATTGCGAAGGACAAATGTACCGGGCAGCAATGGCTGGATATTCATGAAGAATGGCATAAATTAGGCATGCGCTCTAACGCAACCATGCTGTATGGTCATATAGAGAAATTTGAACACCGTGTTGACCATATGGAGCAGCTGCGTGAGCTGCAGGACCGTACCGGTGGTTTTCAAACCTTCATCCCGCTTAAATTCAGAAACCAGCACAACCAAATGGAAAATGTGCCTGAGGTTTCTGTCATTGAAGATCTAAGAAATTATGCCATTGCACGGATCTATCTTGATAATTTTGACCACATTAAAGCTTACTGGGCGATGATCAGCCGGCAAACTGCCCAACTGTCCTTAAACTTTGGGGTAGATGATATTGATGGTACGCTTGACGATACGACGAAGATCTATTCAATGGCTGGTGCTGAAGAACAGAATCCGGCAATGAGTACCAAAGAACTTGTAGAACTGATCAGACAGGTTAAACGTAAACCTATTGAAAGAGATACCCTTTATAACGTAGTAACTGATTTTACCGATGTTGTTTTTGAAGGTGATGTTAAACCGCAATTTTATAAATTGCCTGTAATCAATTAATGGATAAAGAACTATATATCATCAGGCATGGTGAAACGGATTTAAATAAACAGGGCATTGTACAGGGAAGAGGTATTAATAGTGATTTGAACGATACCGGGCGCAGCCAGGCAGCATCCTTTTATGCGATTTATAAAGATGTTCCTTTTGAAAAAGTATACACCTCAGATCTGGTACGTACCCACCAAACCGTTAAGGGTTTTATTGAAGCCGGTATTCCATGGGAAAAACAAAGTGGTTTAGATGAGCTGGCCTGGGGGATCTGGGAAGGTAAACCAAATGATGAATATGCCATTGCTGCGTTTAAAGATATTATGGAGAAATGGCAGTCTGGAGATTACGATGCCCGTTTTGAAGGTGGCGAAAGCCCGAATGAGGTAGTAGCCAGGCTTAAGGAGACGGTTGATCTGATCAAATCCAGACCGGAGAAACTGATCCTCGTCTGTATGCACGGCCGTGCCATGCGCATGCTTCTATGTTACCTGATGAATAAACCGCTTTCTGAAATGGGAGATTTCCCGCATTTAAATACCACCCTTTATAAAGTTGAACTTACCGGAGATGTATTTACCCTTGCCGAGTTTAACAATACCGATCATTTAAAATAATTCCTTTTGAATAAAGTTAAAATTTCTGCCGTTTCCTATACCAATACAAAACCTTTTATTTATGGTATCGAGCATTCTGATCTGATCCATAAGATCGATCTAAGCCTGGACATCCCATCAGACTGTGCTGCTAAATTAATTGACGGTCAGGTTGATATCGGGCTGATCCCGGTTGCTGCTATTCCAAATGTTCCGAATGCAAACATCATTGCAGATTACTGCATTGGGTCTGTAGGTGCAGTAAACTCCGTATTTATATTTAGCAATGTGGAGGTTTCGGCCATTAAAACGGTCAGGCTGGACCGCGAATCCAGGACCTCCAATAACCTGGCTAAGGTGCTGTTTAAATTTTACTGGAAACAGGATGTCGAATTTACAACAGATGCAGATGCGGACACAGATGCGATCGTTTTAATTGGAGACCGTACATTCGGTAAAAAGGAGGCCTTTGCCTATGCATATGATATGGGCGAAGAATGGATGAACTTTACCGGGTTACCTTTTTTATACGCAGCCTGGGTAGCCAATAAAACGATCCCTCAGGAATTTATAAATGAATTTAATGCGGCCCTGGCGCTTGGCCTTTCTTACCGGAACCAGCTGGTAGATGAACTGCCTGCAGAACAAGGTATAGACCTTCGGGATTACCTGCTCAATAAGCTGGATTTTGAACTTACAGATAAAAAAAGGGAAGCTTTAGCTTTATTTCTTTCTTACATTGCGAAATTGTAAACCTATTCACAATTTTTAAATTATCAACAAATCATAAAGCCTACAGATCAAGATAGTATCTTTACGATTTTGTAATCAGAATCATTTTGGCTAAAGATAATACTAAGGAAACCCCATTAATGCAGCAATACAATGCAATTAAAGCAAAGTATCCCGGTGCATTGTTATTATTCAGGGTAGGCGACTTTTATGAAACATTTGGCGAAGACGCTGTAAAGACTGCCCAGATTCTGGGCATTGTACTTACACGCAGGGGAACCGGACCGAATGGAGGCGCTTTAGAACTTGCAGGTTTTCCGCACCACTCTTTAGATAACTACCTTTCCAAGCTGGTAAGGGCAGGGCAGCGGGTTGCGATCTGCGACCAGCTGGAAGATCCAAAAACGACTAAGACCATTGTTAAAAGAGGTGTTACCGAGCTCGTTACTCCCGGAGTGGCCTATGGTGATAACATTCTTAGCCAGAAATCAAATAATTACCTTGCTGCGGTATACTTTGATAAAAATGCTGTTGGCGTATCCTTTGTTGATATTTCTACCGGTGAGTTTCATGTGGCACAAGGTGATGCAGAATATATTGATAAACTTTTACAGGGTTTCAGACCCAATGAAGTCGTTTTTCAGAAAAGTAAGCGTACAGAATTCCTGGAACTTTTTGGGGATAAATTTTATACGTTTCACCTGGACGACTGGGCCTTTACGTCTGATTATGCAAATGAAATTTTAACCAAACACTTTGAGGTTAATTCACTAAAGGGTTTTGGTGTAGATAAATTACAGGCTGGTATTGTGGCAGCCGGTGTAGTTCTTCATTATCTGAATGAAACCGAACACCGGAATTTGAAACACATCAGTTCTATTTCCCGCTTAGAGGAAGATAAGTATGTTTGGCTGGACCGCTTTACCATCCGCAACCTGGAATTGGTGAGTTCTCCGCACGACAATGCGGTTACCTTGTTTCAGGTGCTCGACGAAACTTCGACCCCGATGGGTGCACGGTTACTGTATAAGTGGATCATTATGCCGCTTAAAGAATTGAAACCCATTGAAGAGCGGTTGGGAATGGTGGGTTTTTTAGTGAAGGAAGAAAGTTTGCTCGAAGAGTTTCTTTCCCACATTAAACAGATTGGTGATCTGGAACGGCTCATCTCTAAAGTTGGCCTGTTAAAGGTTGGTCCAAGAGAACTTTGCCAGTTAAAAAAAGCACTGTATCACATTGAGTCTGTTAAAAAGATAGCTGAAGATACTAAGAATCCTTTTTTGCTTGGCCTTGCCAACCGGTTAAATCCTTGTTTACCGATCAGGGAGAAACTCGAAAGAGAATTGCAGCAGGATCCGCCTGCGCTTCTGATTAAAGGAAATGTGATTGCGGATGGTATTGATGAAGACCTGGACCGTTTACGCAAGATCTCTTTTGGCGGTAAAGATTACCTGATAGAGATTCAGAAAAGAGAAGCGGCGATCACCGGAATTCCTTCTTTAAAAGTTGCGTTCAACAATGTATTTGGCTATTACCTGGAGGTAACACATACACATAAAGATAAAGTGCCTGCAGATTGGATCAGGAAGCAAACCCTGGTCAATGCTGAACGTTACATTACACCAGAACTGAAAGAGTACGAAGAGCAGATCTTAGGTGCTGAAGAAAAGATCATGCAGATTGAGGTGCGCATGTATAATGAACTGATGCTGCAGGTTTCTGCATACATCAAAGAGATCCAGCTGAATGCCTTTTTAATTGCACAGCTTGACGTGCTGCTCTGTTTTGCACAGCTGGCCATTAAAAACCACTACGTTAAACCTGAAATAAACAATCAAAAGATACTTGATATTAAAGGCGGCAGACATCCGGTTATTGAAAAAAGGCTGCCTGTTGGCGAAGAATATATTACCAACGATGTTTTTCTGGACAATGATACCCAGCAGATCATCATCATTACCGGTCCCAATATGTCTGGTAAGTCCGCCATACTGCGCCAAACCGGCCTCATTGTGCTGATGGCCCAGATGGGTTCATTTGTTCCTGCAAAGGCCGCGAGCATCGGCCTGGTAGACAAGATATTTACCCGTGTTGGTGCTTCAGATAATCTTTCTTCCGGTGAGAGTACGTTTATGGTGGAAATGAACGAAACCGCAAGTATCCTGAACAACATTTCTGACAACAGCCTGATCCTTTTGGATGAGATTGGAAGAGGAACCAGTACATACGATGGGATTTCTATTGCCTGGGCCATCGCAGAATTTCTGCACCAGCATCCATCTGCCAGGCCTAAAACCTTATTTGCCACGCATTACCATGAATTGAATGAGCTGGCAAACTCCATGAGCCGCATCAAGAATTTTAATGTATCTATAAAAGAAGCCGGAAATAAAGTGATCTTTTTACGGAAGCTGATCCCGGGTGGCAGCGAACACAGTTTTGGTATCCACGTGGCTAAAATGGCCGGTATGCCGCCAAAACTGATCAACCGTGCCAATGAGATCCTGAAAAAGCTGGAGATAGACAGAACGGAAGGCCAAAGTATCAAAGACAGCATTAAAAAGGTACAGAACCAGGCTTATCAGCTGCAGATGTTTGCGGTGGAAGATCCGGTGCTGATCAAAATACGTGATACACTGAATAACCTCGATGTAAATATATTAACACCCGTTGAAGCTTTATTGAAACTGGATGAGATCCAGCGGATCATAAAAGAATAATTACCTATGGAGATCAGCACAACTTATGCAAAAAAAGGGGGCAAAGCCCTGTGGTTTCTGATAGTACTGCTTGTTTTTGCTGCATGCAGTTCCAGAAAAACAACAGTAAAATCTAATACATCGGCCGCAAAAATGGCAGATGCGATGGCCAATCTGAAAAGCAGGCAACTGTACCGTTTCATTACAGACTGGACAGGGGTAAGGTATCAGCTTGGCGGATTGGATAAGAAGGGCATTGACTGTTCCGGATTTGCGTTGCTGCTGGAAAAAGATATTTATGGCATTCAACTGCCAAGAAGATCAAGGGACCAGGCAGAAACGATTAAAGAAAAAGACCTCTCGAAGTTGAGGGAAGGTGATTTGATCTTTTTCTCCTTTGGCGGCCGTGAAGTGGATCATGTCGGGATTTACCTGAATAATAATTTCTTTGTCCACGCCTCTACCAGTCGCGGGGTAGTGGTAGACGATCTAAACCTTGCTGTTTATCAAAAGGCCATGGTTAAGGCGGGATCTTTTAAAGAAAACTGATGACTGAACCAAAAAAAGAGATCTCATTCTGGAAAAAATACAAGCGCTTTGCCACCACAGAGATCCTGATGTACCTCATTATGATCATTGGTATTGCACTTGGAATAATTATTTTAAGTTAGCTAATCTCTAGTTCAGCTTAAAAACTATCTTATCGTGATCTGCCTGGTTTATCCGGTTGATAAAGGTTGCATATTCTGCATACTTTTCGGGAGCATAAGTGCCCTGGTTGATGCTGATCTTACGGGTATAGTACAGTTTGCTCCCATTCTGTTTTATGCTGACTGCGTATATTCCAAACGGGGATCTTATTTCCTGATCTTTGGGTTTAATTTCTATCGTATATCCTTCAGGGATGGTATAGATAATCTCATCTTCATCGGTATACCCACGGTTAATGTATAGTGGTAAGGTTCTGTTTTTTAATTCTGAGATGGTTCCTGATTTGTTAAATGCATTGGGTACGAGATACACCCGGCTACTTGTTTTAGACGCAAATTTCTGGATACTTAAATTCACAGTTTCTGTAGCTTTCGGATTGTCATCCTTTTTTTGAACCAGTTTAAAATCGCTAAAGTTGATGTTGTCAATATCATATTCGTCTTTTAATGCTTTTAACTGATCAGTATACGATTTGTGTGTTAAATACGCATAGTTGTCATATTGTGAACCGCTAAAATCTGTTTTTATTTTACCGGTTACATTACCTTCCTGATCAATGGTAAGTTCTGCGTTGCGTTTTAATAAGTTTTGCTGTGTGGTCAATGTAGGTGTCTTGAGCAGGATGCCGCCATTTTCAGTACATGCCAGTACCGTTCTGTCGTCTGTAAAACCACCAAGATACCCAAATGGACTTTCCTGACTGGTACATTCCAGCCAGGTGGTGTCTGTTTTCGATGGAATGCAAAGGATGATGTGATTGCCTTCTATGTTGGCGAAATCAGGTTCAAAACTCTGCTTCGTGCGACTTCCATACACCAGGCAATAATAGCTGTTTATGCCGGCTGCTTTGAGCAGGCTTTGGGTATAATTAACAAGACCCTTGCAATCTCCATAACCAGAGCGGTGAACTTCTTCGGCCTCAAAAGGCTGGAAGCCCCCTATCCCAATCTGAACACTGATATATCTTGTTTTCTTTTGAACGTAATCATAAATTTTACGGGCTTTTTCTTTATCGTCTGAGATTCCTTTGACCAGTTCGGTTACTTCCTGTATGGTCTGTGGACTAAGCTTTTGCCTGGTTTTGATCAGGTCATTGTAGAACCATTTGCCAAGTTCTTCCCAGTTGGTATAACTTCCTTTATGGCCATAGTATGTAAATTGCTCAGGAGCAATTTTTACATGAGCAAGATACTTATCTTCTACAGGGGCATAGGGTTCTGGTTTATACGCACTGATATTTTGCACCTTCCAGGTGTAGCTGGAAAATTTTTCTGACTTCAGTATTTCCGGATTCCCTTTAAAGTTGTATTCTTTAATGCGGACTTTATCTTCCGGTTTGGAGATAAAAGTATAGCTGCTTTTTTCTACGGATACATCCGCATCGGGATTGGTATACCAGTCAGGTATAACAAGATTTTGCTTGTTCCTTATCTCATATTCATAACTAATGGTATATGGATACGAAATTGGATTAAAGAGGTATGCCTTTACACGGTAATCTCCATATAAAGTACCATCATCTACGGCACTCTGGTCTATAAAGTCACTCAGTGAAAACTTCCCGGTGGCCATTCCAAACGAGTTAAAGGTTTGCCCCCTAACACTTTTTATAGCGGTATTTTTATCATAAAATAATACTAAAGCACCCTTTTTATTTCCATTGTCATTAAAGATAGTCATGACTTTTTTAACGGTGATGATCACATTTTCCGGACTTCGCATATCCACAGTAGTCTCCATGTTGCGGATCACGGCATTTGCACGGTTCTTCAATTCAGCGGGAATATTATCCGTACGGTAATTGATCTGAACTTGTGAAAAACCAGGTGTACCCAAAAAAATAACTAGCAAAAAGATAAGGTTCCGGATCATGGTTATTTGGTTTTAAGTAAGATGTCTGTTTTTTGTAATTGCACGATGCGGCTATAAAATTCTTTGAGCGAGAGGTATTCTTCCGGTGCATACATCGACCGGTTCATTTGTAAAATCTGACTTACCGATAGAAAGTTGTTGTTCAGCGCAATTGCAGTCGCATATTTTCCGCCAGAATTGGGTAAAGAAATGACAACATCTTGAGGCTTATCAGCAAGTGTGAAATTTTCAGGCATTTTTATGTTGATCATGATCCGGCTTTCACTGGCTGAACCAAGGTCAACCGGGTAGGTACGCTCATTTAGGTTAAACGGATTGGTTGTGATCCGGCTGATAATAAAAGGATTATAAAAAAGCTGTTCCTGATCCATATGGTCAAATGCGTTCATTTCAATTTCATAGGTCTCTATGACTGGTTGATCCAGGCTATCCAGATTTTCAATTTTATGATCTGTAATGGTCATACCTGTCATGCGCTCATCCAGTTTTTCCACAAAATCGTCAGTAGAAGTGGATTTTGAAATTTGTATTCGTTTATCTAATGCAGCATACCCTGATGAATAGGTGGTCAAGGTACCTTTTATCTTTCCATCAGCATCTAAAGTCGCATTGAGCATATAATTTGTAGATTCTTTTTGACTCGCTTTGAGGTCATACCAATAAGAAGGTTTGGTTAGGTTAATTACCCTGCCTTTTCCGTTGATACATTCCAGTGGAAGCAGTCCAAATGGAAGAAAAGGTTGTGAGGCATCCAGTAAATAACATTGATCCGCTATATTGACCTTTGCAACAATATAATCGAATTCTGTAAGTATCGGATAGAGATTATTTAAGGTACCATTTGATCGCGTAGATAAGATTAAAGCCTCTGCATCAAGTCCGGCGGCAGATAAGGCGGCAATTAAAGAGATGTTAATATCACCTGTGCTACCTGAATGTTGTTCAAATGATTTTTTGATGCCAGATGAATAAATACCAGTGTAGAAATTGTGTTTAATATTTTTTGCTATATAAGCATAAATGGCTTTTGCTTTATCCAGGCTAGTCTCACTATTTTTGATGATTCCTGGTATAAGATCCTTAAATACCTCTTTTTTCTTTATTTGCTGACCAAAATCTTGGTGTTTGATTAGGTCACGATCTAAATCATTCCATGATCTGGTAATTTTTGTTTTTAATCCATCTGTTCCTATATGGTCAGCCAGCTCATAATGTATGGCAGATATAAAATTGCGGGGCGCAGTCATGTAAGCTTCTTCAATAAAAGCAGGAACATCTTTCATAATGTAAGTCATTTTGGAGCAATCGATTACCGTATGGTTAACATTATAGCAAGCTTTATTTACCTCGGCATTTTCATAAGTTAATTTTTGTTTTCCACGTAAAATGGCATTATAATTAAAGGTGGCAGGAATATATGCAATATATTCACTATGAAGTTTAGGAATGGCTGATTGAAATTGCCATCCCCTAAAATTAAATACATAAGGAGATTGTAAGGTATAGCTGTATTCGATGATACTTCCTTCATTCAAATTGGGCATGGTAAACTTGATAAGAGATTGATTCTTTGATGATTTCTCTGTGAAAGTATCCTTATTGTCTAAAATCGTTTTTGTTTGTACACCGTTAATATAATTAATTGTTGTAGCTTTTAAGTTAATGAGCGTTTCGTTTCCCGCTCCGCTTACACTAAGCGGAATGGTAATAGTTCCATGCTTATAACCGTTTTTATTAAAGATCTTAATGCGTACATGATATTGGAACTCCATGAATTGTAGTCCGGCGTCATAATCCACTTTCATTTTTGTAGTGCCAAATTCCCTGGTAACAATTGCATTGGCGTTGCTGTCTGGTCTGGCATTCTTTAAAGCCAACTCGTCGTTGGTTATTTGGCCGTATTCAAAATCCTGTGCATTTAAAGTAACCGTAGAAAGCAGTATTGAAAATAACAGTAAAAACTGTTTCATGTTATTTGGTTTTAAATAGAATATCTGTTTTTTGTGATTGTATGATCCGGCTATAAAACTCTTTAAGCGATAAATATTCGTCCGGTTCATATATAGGCTTGTTGAGCTGCAAAGTCTGGCTGACCGATAAGGTGCTATTATCAAGCGCTATTGCTGCCATATATCTTCCTGCAGCATTTGGTAATGCAATTCCAATGTCTTTAGGTTTATCCGCAAGTATGAAATTCTCCGGCATTTTTATATTCATGATGATTCGGTCCTCACGTGCAGAACCAAGATCAACCGGATAGGTCCGTTCATTTAAATTAAACGGATTGGTACTGGTACGGTTAATGAAAAATGGATTGTAAAAAATTTGGTCAGGATTAGAAACATCGAAACCTTGTGTTTCAATTTCATAGGTTTCAATGAGCATATTATTTATACTATCCAGATTTTCAATTTTATGGCTTGTAATCTTAATATTGGGCATTTGCTCATCCAGTTTTTCAACAAAGTCATCAACAGAAGTAGATCTTGAAATACGTTCACGTTTATCAACTGCCGCGTATCCCAGGGAATAAGTGGACAAAGTCCCTTTCATTTTTCCGTCTGGAGATAAGGTTCCGGTAAGTATTGTCCTCGTAGATCTTTTTTGGTTTGCAGTAAGATCATGCCAATAGGAAGGCTTTGTTAAACTAAAAACCCTGCCTTTCCCATTAATACATTCCAAAGGCAGCAATCCAAAAGGTAGATAGGGCTCTGAAGCATCCAGCAAATAACTTTGTCCGGCAATATTAACCTTGACAACTACATAATTAAAGTCGCTTAATACCGGGTAAAGTTCTCCTACCGCACCATTTGCCCTGGTAGACAGGATCACCGCTTCTGCATCAAGGCCTGCCGCACTTAATGCAGCCATGAGTGCCAGATTGATATCCCCTGTATTGCCCGAATGCAGTTCATTTGCCTTTTTTATGGTATTCTCACTGGAATAGCCTATAAAACCATTGCTCTTTATGTTTTTCTCAATATAGGAGTAGATGGCTTTTGCTTTACTCAATTCGTCCGTTGTATTTTTAAGGATTTGAGGCAATAAGGGTAGAAATACCTCTTTTTTCTTCATTTGCTGACCAAAGTCATGATCTGCCAGCAATTCACGATCTACATCTTTCCATGATTTTGTAACATTAAATTTTGTTCCGTTGGTTAACATGTAGTCAGATAGTTCATAATTGATTGAAGATTTGAAGTTACTTGGCGCAGTCATGTTATCTTCTTCAATAAATGCAGGAACATTTTTTATAATATAGCTCATTTTAGAACAATTAACCATCACACCATTTATATTTAAGCATCCATTATTTATTTCGGCATTTTCAGTGGTAAACTTAAGTGCCCCCCGTAAGCTAGTATGGTAGTTGTAATAAGCTGGTATAAAAGCGATGTATTCGCTGTGCATCTTCGGAATATCTGATTGAAATTCCCAGCGCCGGAAATTAAATATATAAGGAGATTGGATCGTGTAACTATATTCGATGATACTTCCATCCTTTAGATCAGGCATGGTAAATTTGGTTAGGGAGGTGTACTTATTTAACTTTTCTACATAGAATTTCTTTCTGTCCAGATCCGTTCTTGTAAGGTTTCCATCGGCATAATTTATAGTGGTAGCTTTCAAGTCGACAAGCCGGTCGTCTTCTTCCTTACGAATTCGAAGCGGAATAGTAATGGTTCCATGTTCAAAACCATTTTTATTAAAGATCTTAAGGCGAACATGATACTGGAAATCAACAAATAAACGTCCAGAGGCATCATCCAATCTCATTCTTGCGGTACCAAATTCCCTGATCACCATTGCATTGGCATTACTGTCTAGTCTGGTGTTCTTTAAAATGACATCGTCATTAGAGATCTGCCCGTATTCAAAATCCTGTGCATTAAGTATAGGTATAGAAAAGAAGAGGGCAAATACAAGTAATATGATCGGTTTCATAAGGGATGTTAATTTGTTTTTTTAAATGCAAAATTCGTTTTTTGAGATAATATGACCTTCTCGAAAAACGCTTTAACCGCCATATAATCTTCAGGATTATAGATGATTTTATCCATTTGCAAACCCGCGTTTGCAGACAGGATATGGTCTTGAAAGGAGTGTTTCGCAGTATACTTTCCACCATCATTGGGTAAGTGGATTAAAACATCTGCGGGTAGACTTTCCGGAACATAATTGTCTGGTAATTTAATGGAAAGCAACCAGTTTTGATCCTTTGCCACGCCGGCATCAATCGGGTATGTTCTTTTATCTGATATAAATGGATTCTTATGGAGGCCATTGAAATACAGGTGTTCAAAATTATCTATTGCTACATCAAATGTTTCTACCAGTGGCAGATCTAAGCTATCCAGGTTTTTAACCCGATGTGATGACAGGTTTATATTTGGATGATGTTCATTTATCTCTTTTAAATAGTCAGCTGCAGAAACGGCACTGGTTATTTTTTTTCTGGCATCCAGGGCTGCATATCCTAAGGAATGAACTGTTAAAGAACCCTTCACTTTACCATCCTGACCGATTGCACCACTTAGCGTATAGGTTGTGGATTCTTTTTGGTTAGCCTGCAAGTCATACCAGTAGGAGGGTTTAGTTAAGCCAATTACCCGCCCTTTACCATTTAAACACTGAAAGGGGATTAATCCAAAAGGAAGCAGGGGTTCTGAGGCATCTAACAGGTAGCTTTTACCGTCAACGTTGACCTTTGCGAGTACATAATTAAAATCAGATGATACGGGATAAACATCATGAACCAGGCCATGTTCGCGGGTAGACAAAATTACTGCTTCTGCATCCAGTCCGGCAGATGTTAAGGCTGCAATTAATGCCAGGTTAATGTCCCCCACATTTCCGCTATGTAATTCCATGGCTTTTTTAATGGAACTGTTGCTATAGATCTCTCTTGACCCGTTGCTCTTAATGCTTTTTTTAATATATGCATAGATCAGCCTTGCTTTGTCAAGATGATTGGATGCTCCGGGAATGACCCCTGGAATGTGGCTTTTAAAAAGGTCTGTCTCTTTCATTTGCAAGCCAAAAGATTTGTCTTTAACCAGGTCCCGGTCAAAATCTTTCCAGGTATTTTCTATACTTCTTTGTGTACGGTTTGGTACGACATATTCTGAAAGTTCAAAATTAACCGATGATCTGAAATTACTTGCTGCAGAGAGGTATTCATCTTCAACGAAAGGGGGAATGTCTTTCATTTCGTAAGTGAGCTGTAAACAGCTTACCGGCCTCCCATTTACACTCACGCAATTTGCAATAACCTTTGCTTCGGGAGCATTGATCTGAAGTGACCCCTGGATTGAAACGGCATATTTATATAATCTGGGTAAGGAGGCGATATATTTACTTTCTAGTTTTGGAATATCTGATTGAAATACCCACTGTCTAAAATTAAAAATGTCAGGAGAATAAAGTATATAAGAATATTCAATGATACTTCCATCAATCAAATTTGGCAGGTTAAACTTAGTTACCGTTTTATATTTACTTAATTTCTCTACCACCACATCTTTGGGGTTAAGATCGGTTTTAATAACCTCACCATTCGTGTAACTGGAAGTTACTCCTTTTAATTTGTCGATTACTTCAAAAGAGTTGCTGTTGAAACTTCTTAAAGGAATGGCAATGCTGCCATGTTTGTAGCCGTCTTTATTTAAGATCTTAATGCGTACATGGTATTCAAAAACCACGGATAATTCTCCTGTAATCTGATCTTTTAACATATTTGCAAAGCCATATTCTTTAAGGACTACTGCATTTGCAGTACTATCTAATGATGATTTTTTGAATAAAAGGTCATCATAGCTTATTTCTCCATATTTGAAGTTTTGCGCACCAGCGCTCATACTGATGGCTAAGATTAAAAGGCTTAATGGAAGAAATTTTATGGACATAAGTTAGTTTTCAAGATAGCTAATACGGAATTCCGGGCAATTAAATCTCTTGAAAAAAAGACGATCTGTAAGAAGAGCAGCGGAAAATAAAGTGTTATCATAGATAAGAGCGATACATTGTTGGCGCAAGATACAAAACGATTTGTTTATGGTTAAATAGATTGTCAAATAAATTAATGATTAACCGATGATTTTTACGACTTTTGAAGCGTTACAAATAGTTGAAGATGAAATTAAATTTAAACCGCCCGCTTGCCTTTTTTGATTTAGAAACCACCGGAGTTAATGTTGGTGTAGACCGTATCGTAGAGATTGCTATTTTAAAAGCGATGCCTGACGGCTCTGAATTGATAAAAACACTTCGAATAAACCCTGAAATGCCAATCCCATTGCAATCATCATTGATCCATGGAATTTATGATGAGCATGTTGCGAATGAGCCAACTTTTAAAATGGCAGCACAGGAAGTTGCTGATTTTATTGGTGATGCAGATCTGGCAGGTTACAACTCTAACCGCTTTGATATTCCGGTATTACTGGAAGAGTTTTTAAGGGCTGGGGTGGATTTTGACATGGGCGATCGTAAGTTTGTTGATGTGCAGAACATTTTTCATCAAATGGAACAGCGCACCTTAAAGGCCGCTTATAAATTCTATTGTGACAAGGACATCATCAATGCACACTCTGCAGAAGCAGATATCACCGCCACTTACCATGTTTTACTGGCACAGATAGAAAAATATAAGGACGTTGATTTTGAAGATAAGCAAGGCAATATTTCAAAGCCCGTAATCAATGATGTTGATGCCCTTCATACGTTTACAAATATGAACAAGCCCGTAGATTTTGCAGGCAGAATGGTTTTCAATGACAATAACGAAGAGATCTTTAACTTCGGTAAACATAAAGGAAAAACGGTTGAACAGGTTTTTGATCTGGAACCAAGCTATTATGCCTGGATGAAGCAAGGTGATTTTCCGTTATATACCAAAAAGAAATTGTCCGAGATCTGGGAAAGATGGAACAAGAAAAAAGAACAGCTTAAACTAGAGAAACAACAGCAGCAAAAACAACAGCAGGAGCAGCAGCCTGGAACACAACCAAAACCTGCAGCATCACCAGCAAAAACTCCCGTACCCAATTTTAAACAACAAAATCCGGTTAAGAAAGAAAAACCAGCGGTAGCCGTTACCAATGATATGCTGGAGCAGTTGAAAATGAAGTTCGGAAAGTAAATCTTAATCAGGCAGCGTTTTTAGAAAATCAATGTTCCTGGTAAGCCCCTTGAATTTGGTTCTTTTTACAGCTGAGTTTTTAAAGATGCTCCTGAACACATCTTCAGTAATGTCAAGCCAGTCTTCGCGTTTCATATTAAGCAGGTTTTCATTGGCTTTGAACCCGGGCTCTGAATGGGGGACTGAAAACTTATTCCATGGACAAACGTCCTGGCAAATATCACATCCAAACATCCAGTTATCCATTTTATCATTGAAGGTTTTTGGTATTTCATCTCTTAATTCTATTGTTAAATAAGAGATGCACTTTTTTGCATCAATGACAAAGGGGGATAAGATCGCGTCGGTGGGACAAGCATCTATACATCGGGTACAGGTCCCGCAATGATCCGTTTCAAAAGGATTGTCGTAACTGAGTTCCAGATCGACGATCAACTCTGCCAGAAAGAAAAAGGATCCGCTCTTCTTGTTGATCAGGTTACTGTTCTTGCCAATCCAGCCAATGCCGGCACGCTTGGCCCAGGCACGATCCAGTACCGGTGCAGAATCTACAAATGCCCTTCCGCTTACTTCGCCAATATTTTCTGAGATAAAGTTTAACAGCTGAAATAATTTATCTTTAATGACCAGGTGGTAATCAGAGCCATAGGCATATTTGGATATTTTAGGTGCATCCGGATCGGTTTGCACTTCCTGAGGGAAATAGTTTAGGGTTAAGGAAATGACTGATCTGGCATCATCAACCAGCAGCCTTGGATCCAGTCGCTTATCAAAATGGTTCTCCATATAGGCCATCTCACCGTGATGCCCGCTGTGCAGCCATTTTTCAAGCCGTGGTGCTTCATCCTCCAGAAATTCAGCCTTAGCAATACCACATTGCATAAAGCCTAACCTTAGGGCCTCATCCTTAATGAGCTTGCTGTATTTTTCCGGATTGTTGTACATGCAAATACAAAGATAAGGTTTACGGTTAAAAACATTTTAATTAAAGAACTGTTATCCTATTAAACTAGATTAAAACGTCATGGAAAATACAGATTCGTCACATACAGAAGATCCAAATAAACCGCATAAGCCAATAGAACATGATTATGCAAAGCATGAAAATGATCCGGGGCCATCTCCGCAGGCCGTAAAGGAAGACAATAAGGATGGTGCAGGACCAGCAATGAAATGGATCATTCCTATCATTCTGATCGTACTGCTTATTTTGTGGTTTGTAATGAGGAAATAATAATGATGGGCAAATTATTAAAATAGTTTGCCCATTTGTGCAGGAAAATTCTTTTTAAGGTGTTTATAGGCTGCCTCTGTGGCCTCTCTTCCCCTGGAAGTACGCATTAAAAAGCCTTCCTGAATTAAAAAGGGTTCATAGACTTCTTCTATTGTTCCTTCATCTTCTCCTACAGCTGTTGCAATAGTCTTTAAGCCAACAGGACCTCCCTTAAACTTATCAATAATGGTAACAAGGATCTTATTGTCCATTTCGTCCAGTCCATGTTCATCTACGTTAAGTGCATTTAATGCATAACGTGCAATTTCCGTATCAATCTGTCCATTGCCTTTGATCTGTGCAAAGTCGCGCGTGCGTCTCAATAATGCATTGGCAATACGGGGTGTTCCCCTGCTTCGTCTGGCTATTTCGTAGGCACCTTCATCCGTGATCGGCGTTTTTAAGATCTCGGATGATCTCAGCACAATAGTGGTCAGTAATTTAGCATCATAATAGGCAAGTCTGGAATTAATTCCAAATCGCGCACGCAATGGAGCCGTTAATAAGCCGGAGCGTGTAGTTGCACCAACCAGCGTAAATGGATTCAGGTTAATTTGAACAGATCTTGCATTGGGCCCGCTTTCCAGCATAATGTCGATCTTAAAATCTTCCATTGCAGAATATAAATATTCTTCAACAAGGGGACTTAACCGGTGAATTTCATCAATAAATAAGATATCCCCGGTATCCAGGTTGGTAAGTAATCCGGCCAGATCTCCTGGTTTATCAAGGACAGGTCCGGAGGTTACCTTAATGCCCACCTTCATTTCATTCGCAATGATATAGGAAAGAGTGGTTTTACCCAGTCCCGGAGGGCCATGGAGCAATACATGATCCAGGGGTTCCCCACGAAGCTTTGCAGCCTCCACAAAGATCTTTAGATTTTCCATTACCTTTTCCTGACCCGTAAAATCTTCAAAGGCTTGCGGACGCAAAACCCGCTCTATATCACGTTCTACAGGAGATAAGCTTTCAGAAGAAGGATCAAGATTTTCATTCATGATGTAAAGTTACTATAAAACGAGTGCAAGTTGTTATGATTTGCTAAACTTTGCAGCTACCTTCGCCGCTTTAGCGCCATCTGCATAATTGTAAAAACCTTCACCGCTCTTAATTCCTTTACTGCCTGCAGTTACCATATTTACCAACAGCGGACAAGGCGCATATTTTGGATTGCCAAAGCCGGTGTGCAGTACGTTCAATATAGCCAGGCATACATCCAGACCAATAAAATCTGCCAGCTGCAATGGCCCCATCGGGTGTGCCATTCCAAGCTTCATCACGGTGTCTATTTCTGTTACACCGGCAACACCTTCATAAAGGGTATAAATAGCCTCATTGATCATGGGCATCAAAATCCTGTTTGCAACAAAACCAGGATAATCGTTCACTTCAACAGGAGCTTTTTCAAGCTTTAAAGATAGATCCATCACTTTTTTAGTGGTGTCATCGCTTGTTGCATATCCGCGGATGACCTCTACCAGCTTCATCACCGGAACCGGGTTCATAAAATGCATGCCGATCACCTGATCTCCTCTGTTCGTAACCGACGCTATTTTAGTGATTGAAATGGAAGAAGTGTTGCTTGCCAGGATAGCCCCCGGCTTAGCAAATGCATCCAGATTTTTAAATATATTTAATTTAAGGTCTATATTTTCTGTGGCAGCCTCAACAATGAGGTCTGCTTCTGCAATGCCCGTCTGCAAGTCAGTAAAAGTAGTGATCGAATTCAGCGTGTTTGATTTATTTAATTCCGTGATGGTTCCTTTAGCCACCTGGCGGTCCAGGTTCTTACTGATCGTTTGAATGGCCTTTTCTAACGCATCCGTATGGATGTCTATTAAATTTACAGGGTATCCAAATTGTGCGAACGTATGTGCGATACCATTACCCATTGTTCCTGAGCCTATAATTGCTACGTTTTTAATCATAATCTATAGAATTGAAAATTCATTCGTTGAAACTAAACCTGGTGCCTGCCTTATGGTGCCAGTCTGCCAATGGTCCAGGAGCCATCTTTCAGGTCGTACACGATCCGGTCGTGAAGCCGGCTTGAACGGCCCTGCCAAAATTCCATATAGGTAGGCTCTACCAGGTAACCGCCCCAATGTAAGGGCCTGGGAATTTCCTGTCCTTCATATTGTGCCGTTAATTCGGTTACTTTATCTTCCAGGATCTTTCGGTCTGTAAGGATCCTGCTTTGTGAGGATGCCATTGCACCGATCTGACTTCCTGCTGGACGGGAGTGGAAATATTCGGTAGATGATTCCGGATCAATTTTACTGACTACGCCCTCAATGCGAACCTGACGTTCCAGCTCAGCCCAGAAAAATACGAGTGCTGCTTGCGGGTTCTCAATCAGATCCTGACCTTTGCTGCTTTCATAATTGGTAAAAAATACAAACCCATTCTCATCAAACCCTTTTAAAAGAACAACACGGGCAGAAGGTTTTCCATCACTATTTGCTGTAGCCAGCGTCATCACGTTAGGCTCATAAAGCTTTGCATCTAAAGCTTCTGTAAACCATTTTTTGAACTGCTGTATCGGATCGGTATTCACATCCTCCTCAGAAAGCTGTGCGCTGCGATAATCTTGGCGTAAATTTTGTAAATCTTCTTTAGTGAGTTCCATGTACAAAAATAGCTTTAGTTTATTTAATTTTACTTTAAAATTCCAAAATGTTAAGTCAGTTAGCCCCCACATTAGGTAGATTATTAATCTCAGAACCATTTTTAATGGATCCTAATTTTAGCCGTTCCGTTGTTTTGGTAACCGAGCATGAGGAACAGGGAACCATAGGATTTATACTCAACCACCCCAGCGCACTTTTGCTGAAAGACCTGATCCCTGAATTGGAAAATGCAGATTTTACGGTTTATATTGGCGGACCTGTGGCTACAGATACCATTCATTTTATACACCGCTGTTACGATAAGATAAATGACGGTGAAGAGATTGCAAAAGGAATTTATTGGGGCGGTAACTTTGAAACATTAAAGATCCTGATTAAAAATAACAGCATCCAGGCAGATGAGATCAAGTTCTTTATTGGCTATTCCGGATGGGGTGTAAAGCAGCTTGAGCAGGAACTTAAAGAAAATACCTGGATCGTATCCGATCAATACCATCCGGATGCAGTTTTCTCAACCAATGAAGAAGAACTGTGGCGGGAAGTGATCGTTAATCTGGGTCCAAAATATGCACACGTTAGCCGCTTCCCGCATGATCCCCGCCTTAACTAATAATTTTCAAGGTCTATTGCACTTTCTTCGATCTTCTTCTTCAGATCATCTTTATAAGCCTGCATTTTTAAGGCAAGGTCCGCATTTGCTGTAGCCAGGATTTGCACAGCAAGTAAACCAGCATTTTTAGCTGCATTTAATGCTACGGTGGCTACAGGAATACCGTTTGGCATTTGCAGAATAGATAAGATAGAATCCCATCCGTCAATAGAATTGGATGATTTTACAGGTACACCAATTACAGGCAGAACAGTAATTGAAGCCACCATACCCGGTAAGTGGGCAGCGCCGCCTGCACCGGCAATGATTACTTTAAGGCCACGCCCTGCAGCATGCTTGGCATACTCGAACATTCTCTCCGGTGTACGGTGTGCAGATACCACGGTCATCTCGAACTCAATCCCGAATTCTTTAAAAACATCAGCAGCATCCTTCATGATATGAAGATCTGATTTACTGCCCATTATAATGCCAGCTTGTACACTCATTAGGAAACGACTTTTAAGGTATTTTTAATATAATTTGCTTTCTCAATTGCACTTTCACGGTTTTGATCTACCACAGTAATGTGGCCCATCTTACGGAAAGGCTTGGTATATTTTTTTCCATATAAATGAACATATACCCCATCAATGGCCATGATCTTTTCCAGGCCATGGTATTTGGCTACACCATCATGACCTTTTTCCCCAAGAAGATTGATCATTACCGCATTGTTTACCGCACGCGTATCGCCAAGGGGCAGATTAAATATGGCACGTAGATGCTGCTCAAACTGTGATACGTAATTACCCTCAATGGTATGATGACCGCTATTGTGCGGACGGGGGGCCAATTCATTAACTAAGATCTCGCCGTTTTTGGTAATGAACATTTCTACCGCCAGCAACCCGGTAATATTTAAGGATGATGCAATATTCTTTGCAATGGTCTCCGCTTTTTCCTGTAAGGCTTCCGGATAGGTAGATGGCGAGATCAGGAACTCAACCAGGTTGGCCTCGGTATTAAATTCCATTTCTACCATTGGAAAGGTCTTTACATCCCCGTTTGAGTTACGGGCAACAATGACAGCGATCTCTTTTTCGAAATCTACCAGTTCCTCAATTAAACAGGGTACATCAAATGCATTTTCAATGTCAGCGATGTTATTTATCCGCATGACCCCTTTACCATCATAACCATCCTTACGCTGTTTGAGCATATAAGGAAAAGGCATATGGCTATTTTTAATGTCTGATTTCGTATTTACCAGTTGAAAAGGGGCCGTAGGAATATTATTCTCTTTGAAAAATTGTTTTTGAACGCCCTTATCCTGGATCAAACGGATTACCCTGGACTGTGGAAATACTTGTTTACCTTCTTTTTCCAGTTGTTCAAGCGCCTCAATATTTACTTTTTCGATCTCTATAGTAATGATATCTGCCTTTTTGCCAAAATTATAAACGGTATCAAAATCAGTAATAGAACCACATTCAAAATAGTTTGCCAGGTGTTTGCAGGGAGCATCGGTATCAGGATCTAAAATTAAAGTGCTTAGGTTGTAATTTATAGCTTCCTGGATCAGCATTCGTCCTAATTGTCCGCCGCCAAGGATCCCTAATTTTAAATCACTTATTTGTTTTGCCATATCTATATGAGAAAGTTATGCTTATTTTGCACAAAAATAAACATTATTAACGAATTGATGGATGCAGATGCTATAATTATTGGCGCCGGGGCTTGCGGATTGATGTGTGCAGTGCAGGCAGGATACCTGGGAAAGCGGGTAATCATTCTTGAAAAAGCCGATAAACCGGGTGCCAAGATCCTGATCTCTGGAGGGGGAAGATGTAACTATACAAACCTGCTTGCATCTGACGAGCAGTTTATTTCGAACAATAAACATTTTAGTAAATCTGCATTTACGCAATGGACCGTTGCCGATACCATTGGTTTTTTTGAAACATACGGGATTACAGGAAAAGAAAAGACATTGGGACAGCTTTTTCCGGATGGTAAGAATGCGAAAGATATTGTTGAAGTTTTTACAAGCCTTTGTACAGACTTTGGTCAGCAGATCATCTTCAATGCAGAGGTTGCTGCCATTGAAGAAACTCCTGATGGCTTTACCATTAATTACGAAAAAGGAGGGAAGACCAGGGTTCTTAAGGCTCCTAAATTAGTGGTTGCTACCGGTGGCTTACCCATTCCTAAAATGGGGGCAACAGATTTTGCACTGCGGTTTGCCAGAAAGCACGGACTTCATATTATAGAAACGGCACCAGCACTGGTACCGTTAACCATTACCGGAAAGGATGAAGACTGGTACGCACAGTTATCCGGTAATACGGTGTTTTGTGAAGTAAGCAACGACAGGATCTCTTTTGAAGAAAACATACTTTTTACACACTGGGGACTAAGCGGTCCGGCAATTCTTCAGATTTCTTCCTATTGGAGAAAGTCTGAGGTATTCAATATTGATCTTTTACCAGGCCGGGATATAACCGGCCTGATTGATGAAGAGCGTAAGCAAAACGGAAAATCATTATTGTCCACTTTGTTTAACCGTCTTTATTCCAGAAAGTTTACCGAAGCCATGGCTAAATTCCTGCCTATAGAAAAACAGGTTGCTTCGTTAACTAAGGCAGATTCGGAGCTGATCTATAAAACCATCCATCTGTTTAAGGTTAAGCCGGCAGGCGATAAGGGATACGACAAAGCAGAAGTGATGCGGGGAGGTATTGATACGGCAGAGCTTTCTTCTAAAACACTGGAATGTAAGCGAATGCCCAATGTATATTTCGGTGGTGAATGTGTGGATGTAACCGGATGGCTTGGCGGTTATAACTTTCAGTGGGCATGGGCAAGTGGTTTCGTGATTGCACAGAATTTATAATTTTAAAACTTTTATACTGCAAATTCGGTTAGCCTTTAAATAGTTTATTAATTAGTTAAAGACATGGAAAACGAACCTGAAAAAACTGAAAGCTCCGGATGGATCAAGAAATCTATTGAAATAGATGCGTCTGATGATGCCGTATGGAATACCCTGACCAATCCTGAATATACCAGTCAATGGGCTTCGGCATTTGAAGCAGGCAGTTCTGTAGCGTCCGATTGGAACGAAGGATCTTTAGTCATTTGGAAAGGTGGTAATGGCGGACCAGGGGTTAAGGGGAAGGTTGAAGTGAACTATGCGCCGAAAATGCTTAAAATTGGTTTTTATAATTCCGCAGATGCCGGACCTGATGATGAACTGAGCGAGTATAAAGAACACTACCTCTTATCGGAGCACGAAGGAAAGACAATGCTAACCATAGAGTCTGGCCCATTAACGCCAGAGTATGTTGAGAAATACAGTCCCATGTGGGATGCTGCGCTGAAGATCATGAAAGAAATTTCAGAACAGCAATAGGCAGAAAAGAATTAAAAATGCCCCTGAAATGTGTTTAACTTTTCAGGGGCATTGTAATTACAGGATGTTTTTAATTAGTCGCAGTTTGGAATGGTAAAGGTCCAGGTTTCTGCATTTCCGGTTGGAAAACTATAGATCATACCCTTACCCATTTCAAACCACAGCTTGCCGCGAAGCTTTTCGCGGCCGCCAATTTCATTCATCGACAGGCTGTCATAGATCCGGCCATTGATCATCACATATTTAATTTTCTCCGAATTCCGGATGTCCTGAAGCGGATTTGCATCCATAACCACAAGATCGGCCAGCTTACCGGTTTCCAATGAACCAATCTCTGCATTCATGCCCAGATAAGAAGCCCCGTTAAGGGTTGCCGCACGAATGGCCTGCAATGGCGTCATCCCTCCCTGAACCAGCATCCACAATTCCCAGTGTGCACCCAGTCCCTGGATCTGTCCGTGTGCACCAAGGTTTACTTTCGTGCCGCCATCTGCAATCTGTTTTGTGGTTTTGGCAACCTCAATATGGCCATAATCGCCGTATTCTGAAGTTGTTCTTCTTCTGGAACGTGAATCTATAATGGCGCGTGGCGTAAATGCCATTAACCGTTCGTTTTCCCAAACATTGGTGCGGTCATACCAATAGTTCTCCCCCCACTGGCTGCCGTAACTAACGATCAGGGTAGGTGTATAGGCAACATTGGTATGGTTCCAGAATGAAGTAACGTCCTTATAAACCGGGGCAATAGGAATACTGTGTTCAATTCCGGTATGCCCGTCTGCCACCATATTCATGTTGGTGTAAAATGTAGAACCACCTTCGGGAACGACTTCCATTTTTAATTGTCTGGCCGCTTCAAGGATCTGCTGACGCTGCTCCCTGCGTGGCTGGTTGTAAGATTTTACAGAAAACGCACCAACAGACTGCAATCTTCTAAGGTGGGACAACGCGTCATCAAGGCTGTTGATCACAACTTTGGAATCACCGTCTGCACCATATAATATGGAACCTGTAGAATATAATCTCGGACCAACAAGGCGGCCGGCCTTGATCATCTCGGATTGACTGAATACCATTTCCGTATTGCTGGAAGGATCATGAGAGGTGGTTACACCGAAGGCCAGGTTGGCCAGGTATGACCAATCCTGCTGCGGGGTAATCCCATCCGGACTGGTCCGTAAATGCGCATGCACATCTACAATACCCGGCATAATGGTTTTACCGGTTACATCGATGATCCTTGCATTTTCCGGGATAGTTACATCAGTAGTTTTACCGAGGGCAATGATCTTATTGTTTTCTACGAGGATCGTTCCTTCTTCAATTACATCATCACCCTTCATGGTAATGATGCGGGCTCCTTTTAACGCCGTAATTCCTGTTGGGGCATCGCTTTTTAACTTTAAACCCAGAGATATGCCTGTACTGTCTGGTTTAGGCAGGTCCTTAGGGGCACCTTCAATAAAATCAAAGGTATTTTTTATTTCACGGCTGTAGTATTGTTCACCCATGGTCCAGAACAGTTTATTGCTGTCATTGCTCCAATGAAGAAATGTTCCTGCATCTTTAGTAACGCGCGTTAATGGAATGGATTTATTTGACGCAGATAACTCCAGCGCAGAACCAACAGTAACCATTGGGGTAATATAGGCATTGAACAGTTCGGTAAAGGCCATCCATTTTCCATCCGGACTTGGACAAAATTGGGTCACATAAGTGGAGGTATAGTGCGTACGCTCATTGCCACCGTTAAGGTCAACACTTTTAAATGCTCTTTTACCGCCTTCATTTCCCTGAAAATAGATGCGTGAATCATCGGTATTGAACTGCGGCTTAATTCCATTTTCAGAAACCAGCGTTTTTGCGCCTCCGTTTGCAGACATCACAAAGATGCCCGTACCGCGGCCATACGCATAACCAAGAACATCGTTGCCGATGCCTTTTCTAAAGATGATCTTATCTCCTTTGTTGGAATAGCTTGGTGAATAATAAAAGCCCTTTTCATCGGTCAGCGTAACCGTCTTTCCAGACTTCAGGTCTGCACGTTTAATAGCACCCTTAAATTCATCGCTCCAGGTTGTAAAAATGACGTATTTGCCATCCGGACTGATCTTAGGTTCAAATTCAAAATCGATTCCTGTGGTAACCCTTTCCGGATTGCCATTTGGCAGTTCCTTTTTATACAGGAATCCTGCTGCATTAAAAATGACAAATTTACCATCAGGGGAAGTGGTTAGCTGCCGGATCATTTTAGCGGTAAACTCATTACTGAATACCTGCTGCGGGAAGTGAAGTGCTTCCTGTACAGTCTGGCTGGTAGTTACCTGGAAAGGGATCTCTGAGATAACCAGCGAAGCAAGCTCGATCTTCTTGATTTTTCCCTTTGCATAAAAGATGATGTTCTTTGCATCAGGAGTCCAGGCAAAATTTGGATATACCCCAAAAATAGCCCACGTTTCCTGCTGGTCATGAGAAAGATCGTCTGTTAACGGCCATTCTTCGCCAGTACTTAATTCCTGTACATATAGAACAGATTTCAACCTTACCCGTTTAACATAGGCCATCAACTTACCATCAGGTGAGATTTGAGGCCGTGCAGAACCGCCTGCCTGCGCAATCAGGTTGCTAAGCTTACCCGTTGTCAGATCAAGCTGACGAATGGCATAGATGAGGCCGTTAGGGTCTTTACTGTATTCAAAATTAGGGCCCGGAGAAACATCTTCACTAAAATAAAGCGATCTTCCATCCGGGGATACATTGGGCTCTCCCGCATCCTGCTGGTCGTTCTTTCTTTTGGTAAGCTGAACACCATCACCGCCATAGATATTATACATCCACATCTCTCCGGCACCTAAAGAACGGGAGCCGGTAAAATGCTTGCGTGCAATGATATAATCACTTTTAGGCATCCAGGTGGCATTGTTTAACAACCGGAATGTTTCTTTGGTGATCTGTTTTTTATTTGAACCGTCACGGTTCATGATCCAGATGTTATCTGCACCACTTTTATCACTCGTATAAGAAATGAATTTACCGTTCGGACTAAAACGAGGTTGTATGTCAAATGCTGCACCACCGCTTAAAAGGGTCGCTGTACCGCCAGAAACCGGCATCACATAAATATCACCCAACAGATCGAAAACGATATCTTTACCATCAGCACTTACATCCAGGTTCATCCAGGTACCCTCATCCGTTTCAATGTTAAACGTTTTGGAAGTACCCTTATATTTTTCAATGTCCCAGGGCTTATTCTGGGCAATCGTGGTATATGATATCAGTAATAAAAAGAGTAGTAGCGGTATTCTCATGGAATTGGTTTTAATTAATGCGCAATTTAATAATATGAATTCATTTTTATAGTTTTGGTCACTACCTTTTTATGAATGAAGCAGAGATATTAAAACGATATTGGGGATTTGATAGTTTCAGGCCTTTGCAGGATGATATTATCCGCTCAGTTTTAACAGGAAACGATACATTAGCCTTATTGCCTACAGGCGGAGGTAAATCACTCTGCTTTCAGGTGCCGGCCATGGTAATGGAAGGCATCTGTATCGTCATCTCCCCACTCGTTGCTTTGATGAAAGATCAGGTAGAAAACCTGAAATCAAAAGGCATCAATGCCATTGCCATTTATGCAGGAATGGGTAAAAGGGAGATTGATATCCTGCTGGACAACTGCATCTACGGAAATATTAAATTCTTATATCTTTCTCCGGAACGGTTGCTTTCTGAAATTGTAAGGGAAAGGATCTCCTATATGAATGTAAACCTGATTGCTGTAGATGAGGCGCATTGCATCTCCCAATGGGGATACGATTTCAGACCACCTTACCGTAAGATCAGTGACCTGAGAGAGATCCTTCCCAATGTACCTGTTCTGGCATTAACAGCCACGGCAACTCAGTTTGTCAGAGAAGATATTGTTGCCCAGCTCCAGTTCCGTAAGCCGGCTGTTTATGTGCAGAGCTTTGCCCGTAAAAACCTGGGTTATGTGGTACTGGACGATGAAGATAAATATAAACGGCTGATTGCGATCGTAACCAATGTAAAAGGAAGCGGACTGGTATACGTTCGCAACCGCAGGGAAACTGAACAGGTGGCTGCCTTTTTAAAGCGGAACGGCTTTGCAGCAGACTTTTATCATGCAGGTATAGTACGGGATGAACGTTTTAAGAAACAGGAAGACTGGAAACAAAATAAGATCCGCGTAATGGTGGCTACCAATGCGTTTGGGATGGGTATAGATAAGCCGGATGTGCGGTTTGTGGTGCATCTGGATCTGCCGGAAAGCCTGGAAGCTTATTACCAGGAAGCAGGCCGGGCAGGCCGGGACGGGCAAAGGGCATATGGGGTACTGCTGGCTAATAAGACAGACTGGCGGGCCCTTCAGGGAAAATATGAAAATAGCTTCCCGGAACCGGACGAGATCAGGAAAGTATACCATAATCTGGGCAGCTATTTCCAGCTGGCCTATGGTGCCGGCGAAGGATTGAATTTTAGCTTTGACCTGGCAGATTTTTGTAAACGCTTTGATCTGGGGGTGATTAAAACACTTGCTGCATTGAAATTTCTCGAACATGATGGATATATTACATTAACTGAAAACATTTTCCTGCAATCCAGGGTATTGTTTATTGTTGGCAATGAAGATGTATACCGTTTTCAAATTGAAAATGCCGGTTATGATAAATTGATTAAAACGATATTGAGGTCCTATGGCGGATCTTTTGATCAGTATGTGAAAATTAAGGAATCTGAAATCGCCGGGAAAACAATGACCTCTTTCAATGATGTGGTCAGGCAGTTGAAGTACCTTCAGGAACAGGGATTAATTTCTTATTTACCGCAAACGGATGAGCCGCAACTGCAGTACATACGGTCAAGGGTAGACCTGAACCACATGGACATCGATGTGAAGTATATTGAGTTGAGAAAAAAGATCCAGATGGATCAAATTAACGCAGTAATGACCTATGCCAGTAAACCAGAATGCAGGAGCATCCAGCTGCTGGCTTATTTTGATGAACCGGATGCAGAGAAATGCGGGTCGTGCGACATCTGCCTGGCAGAGAAGAAACTGGATGACCAGGATGTGTTGTCAGATCAGATAGATTTTGAAATAGCCACTTTATTGCAAAGCCAGACCTTTATATTGGGTGATCTGATCAATGCCCTTAAATCAGGAACAGAAAATGAAAAGATTGACCGCATCAGGGAGCTGCTTGATGCCGGAAAGATTAAAACAGATGGTAAAAATTATTACCTTTAAATAACCCATAAAATAAACGACATGTTGATAAAAAAGATCATTGCATTTGCCGCTCCAATCATTCTGCTGGCTGCATGTACCCCAAAATGTATTGAAGACTCCGGAAATCATATAGAGAAAAGCCAGGTAGTTAAGAACTTTGATAAAATAGAGGTTTTAGGAGCAATGAAGTTGATCTTAGTTCAGGACAGCAGCTACTCCATCACCATTTCTGCAGATTCAAACCTGATCGGTTATGTGAAAGCCGATGTAAGCAGCGGCAGGCTGAAGCTAAAGCTTGATGAAGGTAAGTATTGCGGTACAGATTCAATCGTGATCAGGGCCGGAATTGGAGAGCTAAAGGAATTAAAAACAGGCGGTGCGGTTAAGGTGCTGAGTAAAGGACGCATCTACGCCAGTGATATTGACCTTAATTTTGCCGGAACATTTGATGCTGTACTGGATCTGAGCGCAGGCAAAATGACCACCAGGCTGGATGGGGTAGGTAAACTGAGTTTATCCGGACAAGCGGGATCACATCAACTGATCACCCAGGGTACTGCGGAAGTGAATGCATTTGATTTTATTTCCGGTGTATATGACATCGAGGTTGCCGGAAGTGCCAAGGCCAATATCAATGTACTGAATGAACTTAAGGTAAAAACAGAAGGTTCAAGCGAGATCTATTATAAGGGAAATCCAAAAAATGTTAAAGAGAATAAATCAGGAGCAACTAAACTGGAAAAAGTTAATTAGATCGATTAATTAATCTAATTTAGCGACCTCAACAACACATGGAACAAAAGAACGACAAGAAGATCATTCGCTCATGGGCATTTTTTGACTGGGCCAATTCTGCATACAATTTAGTCATTACCTCAACCATTTTTCCAGCATATTATACCATCATCACCACTACAACCGAGCATGGCGATCAGGTATCTTTTTTTGGAATGACCTTTACCAATACCGCGCTTTCCAACTATGCACTGGCTGCCGCTTACCTCATCATGGTTATCTTATTACCTGTTCTTTCATCGATAGCGGATTACAGGGGCAATAAGAAAGTATTCATGAAATTCTTTACCTATACCGGTGCCTTGGCATGTATGGGCTTATATTTTTTCAAAATTGAAACGCTTGAGCTGGGTATCATATGCTTTATGATTGCAGCAATGGGATATATTGGGGGCATCTTATTCAACAATTCTTATCTGCCAGAAATAGCCACGCCTGATGAGCAGGACCGGGTAAGTGCAAAAGGTTATGCATTTGGTTATATCGGTAGTGTCATTTTGCAGCTCATCTGTTTCGTATTTGTATTAAAGCCAGAACTTTTCGGGATCACTGATGAATCATTTCCACCAAGACTATCTTTTTTACTGGTAGGGATCTGGTGGATCGCATTTGCCCAAATTCCATTTAAGAAGCTGCCGGCAGGAAGTCCGAATTATTCATCCATCAATAAAAACGTGGTAAGAAGCGGCTTTCAGGAACTTTCTAAAGTATGGAACCAACTTAAGAACATGAAGTTTTTAAAGATGTTCTTACTGGCTTTCTTCTTTTATTCCATGGGCGTGCAGACGATCATGCTTGCAGCAGCAGGGTTTGGTGAAAAAACATTAAAGCTGGGTACAGAAAAACTGATCATAACCATTTTGATCATTCAGCTGGTAGCTATTCTTGGCGCCATGATGATGTCTTATTTTGCAAAAAAAATGGGCAATGTAAATGTGTTGATCTGGGTAGTGGTTATTTGGATTGCAGCCTGTTTCTGTGCTTATTTTGTAGATACGGAATACCAGTTTTACGGATTAGCGGCTGTAGTGGGCTTAATTATGGGTGGTATCCAGTCGCTCTCCAGATCTACTTACTCCAAGTATCTGCCTGAAAATACGCCGGATACAACCTCCTTTTTTAGTTTTTACGATGTAACAGAGAAAATGGCCATTGTGATTGGGCTGTTCAGTTTTGCATTCATTGAAGAAGCAACAGGAAGCATGCGGAATTCAATTATCGTTTTAGCAGGGTTCTTTATCATAGGTTTAGTATTTTTGCTGCTTCTTAGAAGGGTTGAAGTTAAAACGACGACAACATCGGAGCCTTCCTTACGTTAATTAGAATACCCAATGAAAATAGAATTATTTGTTCCTTGCTTTGTCGATCAATTGTATCCCGAAACTGCATTTAATACAATTAAGTTACTGGAGAAAGCAGGTTGTGAAGTTTTCTACAATTCAAACCAAACCTGCTGTGGTCAGCCAGCCTATAATGCCGGCTATTGGGAGCAGGCCAAGGAAACCGGTAATAAGTTTTTAAATGATTTCTCAGAAACAGACTACATCGTTGCCCCATCGGCATCCTGTGTAGGCATGGTTAAAAATGGATACAGCGATCTGTTTACCAATACCATTGTTCATAATAAATGCAGAAGTATACAGGCTAATATCTTTGAGCTTTCAGATTTCCTGGTAAACGTGCTGAAAAAGGATTATTTTGGTGCAGAACTGGACGGTAAAGCAGTATATCACGATTCATGCAGTGGGTTGCGTGAGTGTAAGATTAGGGAAGAACCCCGTCAATTGCTGTCAAAGGTACACGGACTGGAAATGGTTGAAATGAAGGATACCGATATGTGCTGCGGCTTTGGAGGTACTTTTGCGGTTAAGTTTGATGCGATCTCATCTGCGATGGCCGAACAAAAAGTAAACAACGCGCTGGAACAGGATGCAGAATATATCATCTCAACAGACCTGTCTTGTTTAATGCAGCTGCAGGGCTATATCGATAAAAATAATATTCCTTTAAAAACGATGCACTTAGCAGACGTATTGGCCAACGGATGGCTGGAAAGTACAGAATATTAGTTAACTTTGTCTAACAGGATCACATTGTAGGTGATTTATAATACTCATTTTATTAATTTTTAAATCATAGTTGTAGATGATTAACATTACACTGCCTGATGGCTCCAGCCGTCAGTACGAAAAGGGCACAACTGCCCATCAAATTGCACTATCCATATCTGAAGGCTTAGCCCGGAATGTTTTAGCTGCTGAAGTTAACGGAGAAGTTTGGGACTCGTCAAGGCCAATTGAAGCGGATTCATCGTTGAAATTGTTGACCTGGAACGATACCGCTGGTAAATCTACTTTCTGGCACTCATCGGCACACATCATGGCCGAGGCACTGGAAGCGTTGTATCCGGGAACCAAATTTGGCATCGGGCCTGCCATTGAAACCGGGTTCTACTATGATGTAGACTTTGGCGACAGGGAATTTTCTTCGGATGATTTTAAGGCAATTGAAGCGAAGATCATTGAACTGGCCAAGCAAAAAGAAACCTTTGTCAGAAAAGACGTTTCAAAATCAGATGCAATCCGGTATTTCACTGAAAAAGGGGACGAATATAAACTGGATCTTTTAGAAGGTCTGGAAGACGGAAAGATTACATTCTACAGTCAGGGAGAATTTACTGACCTGTGCCGTGGTCCGCACATTCCAAATACAGGCTTTATCAAGGCGGTTAAGCTCATGAATGTTGCTGGTGCATACTGGCGCGGAGATGAGAACAGGAAGCAGCTTACACGGATCTATGGCGTTACTTTCCCTAAGGCAAGTGAGCTTACTGAATATCTTCACATGATTGAAGAAGCGAAGAAAAGAGATCACCGCAAATTGGGTAAGGAACTTGAGCTGTTTGCTTTTTCTGAAAAGGTAGGTATGGGATTGCCATTGTGGCTGCCTAAGGGTGCAGCCCTTCGGGAGCGCCTGGTACAATTCTTAACCAAAGCGCAGGGTAAAGCAGGATATGAGCAGGTAGTAACCCCGCATATCGGTCATAAGAACCTGTACATCACTTCTGGTCATTACGAGAAATATGGTAAGGATTCATTTCAGCCCATAAAAACTCCGCAGGAGGGAGAGGAGTTTTTCCTTAAACCGATGAACTGCCCGCACCATTGCGAGATCTATAAAGTTAAACCGCGTTCTTATAAAGATCTTCCATTGCGTTTTGCTGAGTTTGGTACCGTTTACCGTTACGAACAAAGTGGTGAGCTGCATGGATTAACACGGGTAAGGGGATTTACACAGGATGATGCACACTTGTTTTGTCGCCCGGACCAGGTAAAAGAAGAGTTTAAAAAAGTAATTGATCTGGTATTGTATGTGTTCAAATCGTTAGGTTTCAATGATTACACTGCACAGGTATCATTAAGGGACCCCGATAATAAGTCGAAATATATTGGCAGTGATGAGAACTGGCATTTGGCAGAATCTGCGATCATAGAAGCTGCAGCAGAAAAGGGTTTGCCTACAGTAGTAGAATATGGGGAAGCCGCTTTTTATGGTCCGAAACTCGACTTTATGGTTAAGGATGCACTGGGCAGAAAATGGCAGCTTGGAACAATCCAGGTAGATTATAACCTGCCGGAGCGCTTTGAACTGGAGTATACCGGAAGCGACAATATGAAGCACAGACCGGTAATGATCCACAGGGCTCCGTTCGGATCACTGGAACGTTTTATTGCGGTACTGATCGAACATTGTGCGGGTAATTTCCCGTTATGGCTTTCACCAGAGCAATTTATTATCCTGCCTATTTCTGAAAAGTATGAAGAATATGCAAAAAAAGTTTCAGATGAACTAAATAATTCCGATATTCGCGGGCTGATTGACTTTAGAGATGAAAAGATTGGAAGGAAAATCAGGGATGCAGAGGTTAAGAAAACGCCTTATATGCTGATCATTGGCGAAAAAGAAATGGCCGAAGGTAAGCTGTCAGTAAGGAAGCACGGAGAAGGAGATCTTGGAGAAATGACCCTGCAGGAGTTTAGTGAATTATTAATTAAAGAAATAACAGTTTAAATAGCATACAAATTTGGCATTAGGCAGACCAGGATTTAATAGGGGACCACGTCCTCCTTTTAAGAAAAAAGAAGCAGAACATAATATTAATCAGTTTATCAGGGCACAAGAGGTACGGTTAGCTGGGGATAATGTTGAACCAGGGATATATCCTCTGGCAAAAGCTTTGGCCATGGCAGACGAACTGGAACTGGATCTTGTAGAGATCTCTCCAAATGCTGTCCCTCCTGTATGTAGAATCATCGACTATAGCAAGTTCGTTTACGAGCAAAAGAAAAAGCAGAAGGAGATTAAAGCGAATGCGAAGCAGACGGTTATTAAGGAGATCAGATTCGGACCGAATACCAATGACCACGATTTTCAGTTCAAACTAAAACACGCAGTTAGTTTTTTAGAAAGTGGTGAAAAAGTAAGGGCATACGTTCACTTTAAAGGCAGGGCCATAGTTTATAAGGAACAAGGTGAGATCCTTCTTCTAAAATTTGCACAGGCACTGGAAGATGTAGGTAAAGTTGAATTGCTGCCAAAACTCGAAGGAAAGCGGATGTTTTTAACGCTGGCTCCAAAAGTTGCTAAGAAATAATAATAAATTAATATAAATAAAAACAGGTTATGCCAAAAATGAAAACCAATTCCAGTGCTAAAAAGCGTTTTTCGCTTACTGGAACAGGTAAAATCGCTAGAAAGAACGCATACAAAAGTCACATCTTAACAAAGATGTCTACTAAACGTAAGCGTAATTTAGGTCACACCTCAATGGTGTCAGATGCTGACATGGGCAACGTTAAACGTATGCTTGCAATCGGTAAATAATTAAATTTTTAACCAGGTAACCGGTAGTAAGTTTGCTGTAATACGCAACACCGTTTATCAAAAACAACAACAACATGCCACGTTCGGTAAACGCAGTAGCTTCGAGAAGAAGAAGGAAAAAAGTCCTAAATTTAGCCAAAGGCTATTGGGGATCAAGAAGTAAGGTTTTCACCGTTGCTAAAAACACGGTAGAAAAAGGTTTGCAATATGCATACCGTGACCGTAAAGTTAAGAAAAGAGAATTTCGTGGATTGTGGATTCAGCGTATCAACGCCGGAGCACGTCAACACGGTATATCTTACTCTCAATTGATTGGTAAATTAGCTGTTAAAAATATTGGTCTAAACCGTAAGGTTTTAGCTGATTTAGCAATGAACCATCCAGAAGCTTTCAAAGCGGTAATTGATGCAGTAAAATAGATATAACTTAATTTAGTTATCAATGGAAAAGGGAGCAATTAGCTCCCTTTTTTTATGTCTTTTATTTTCATTATGTTTTTTCAGCTATGCTGCATTTTGTATACTTAGCGACGATCTGAACCCCGGGGCTTAGCCCCCGGGACCGAAGAATAAAATGGTGTTAGTTCTTGTTCAGCTGGGAGATTGACTTCTGCATTTGAGACATCATGGTAGTTAAGGTTTCAATCGTCGGTTCTGGTGTTGGATCAGGAAGGGTAGAAGAAATGAACGCTTTTGCTTTCCATATTTCAAGAATATCATCTGCAGCAATGGTATACGCATCATATACCTTATTGTCCGAGATCAGTTTCAGTTCTTTATTTTCCCTGAAACGATTTCCTGCTCTTTTATAAACTACGCCTTCATTCTTGCTAATGATCACATAGGTGTCGCCGGTCTTCACATCATTCCAGTTGTCCAGGTATTCGGCCAGAATGATACTTCCGGATTGAATAGGGAGCATGGAATCGCCAACAATCTCAAATGCCCTGAACGTACCGTTCTTTAAGAAGGGCAGGGGCAGCTGGAACTTAGGCAGTGCCTGGATGTATTGCGGATCAGAGAAACCGTTCAGGTAACCTGCGCTTGCTTTTACCGGAACCATTTCTATGTTCTCATTGTCATCCTTATCGACTGATATACTCAGGATCCGTAGGTTCGATCCCTGGCTTTTAGGTTTCGGTTTCCAGCTATCGTTTATATTTTCATTGATAAATTCATCAATGGTCAGGTCAAAATACTCTGCTATTTTTTTTAGTAAGTCATATTTCGGCTCCGCACGGTCTTCTTCATAAGCTCCGATGAGGGATCTCTTAATTTCCATAGCATCAGCGAATTGCTGCTGCGTGTGGCCTTTTTTCTTTCTTAGGTACTTTAGATTAGATGAAATATTTGACATAAAAAATAATTTAAAAATTTATTTGTTTTTACTAAAATAGTTAGTATTATTGTACCAATAAAGTTAGTAATATTTATGACAATACACAATAGGTATACTAATTTAATTAGTTAATAAATTAAAAGCTTAAGGCCATGAAAAAATTCGTATACATTGTGACAGACCGGAACCGTACTAGTTTACACGTAGGTATGAGTTCTGATCTATTAAAAACATTAGATTTTTATAAACAAATGCCTTGTTTATTCATGGACAGCGGCCACCAGTTAACCCGTCTGGTTTATTTTGAAGAGTTTAAAACCGAAGCCCAGGCACTCAGCCGCTTCAAGCTGGTAAGCCGGTTTACAAGAACCCAAAAGGAACGGATCGTAAGATCCTGCAATCCGGATTGGATCGATCTGACCATAGGTCTTGATTTTGAACACATCATTACCAACAAGAAGATCATCACCCAGGTTAATATGCCTTTCAATATGGCTTCATAGCACCAGGTTATTACCTTTAATCAGGCTAGTATAGGATTACCAGCCTGGTGCGAAGGTTAAACCGAATACACCGGCTTTAATATCTTTGCGCTGGAATGGAAATGCATAATATGGCTCCAATACAAAATATCCGAATACATTTACCCGAAGCGAGATACCCATGCTGAGTGCAGGTACGCGCTCATTCGTGCGCTGACTGGTGATCTTATTTCCTTCAGTATCTACAATAGGCTGGTTATTCTCATCAAGTACATCATAGGTTTCGTACGTAGGCTGGCTTTTAAACTTTACGTCCGAACCCTGATTCCAGGCCAATCCCGCATCAAAGAATAAATTCAGATCTGTAAATAACAATCCCGAAGGGATCTGTGCTAATTTTTTAGGGCCGGTAAAAGGTAACCGGATCTCAAAATTGAAGACAGACATTTTACTTCCTGATAATTGATTGATGTCAAATCCGTTTTCAGCAGAGCTGCTGTTGTAAAATGAATTGGCCTCATATCCCCTGATGAAATACGAATAACCGGCATATAGCGGATATAAGTTCTCACCGTCCTTACCAATACGAAGGTAGTTGTATGTTCTGGCTGCAATGGTGAATGGCTTTACCCGAACGTATTTTCTAAAATCAGCGGTAACCGCAGAGAATTTATAATCTCCAAAATACTGCTCAATCCCAAAACGGTATCTAAATCCATCTAAAGGCGAAGTTAATCCCTGAAGGGAATTGTCGCCCACAAAAGAAGCGTTCAACTGAAATATAGAGAATGGATTAAATGGAACACCAAACTCATTACTGGCATCACTGGCATTCACCTTTACCTTATCTGAGGTCAGATAATTTGAATTCAGGTCATAATAGTTATTGATCCGGTCAATGCGGTAGCCGAAATGTGAGAATGCTCCTCCAGCCTCAAACCTATGGATCTTATTGAAGGGATAAGCACCAAATAGCTGGATCTGGTCTTCAAAGGTACGGATCAGGTTGGTCCTGTCGTTGATTACATCCAGGTAAGTACCATCATTGAGTTCAAGCTGATCGTAAACAACCTCTCTAAAGCCCGTAATATAAGGAACATGTGAAACTGCCACACCCCAGTTTATTCTGTGCTCCTGGTTAATGTAACCTACCAATCCGCCAAAGTCATAGATCTCTCCATTGATAGAAAGATTGGCAATGATCTGGTTTCTGCCCAGGATATCACTGAACATCCCTACAATACCGCCCTGGGCTCCTGTACCAAAACGACTGGTTGAAATACCTACGCCACTGTTAGCCAGGTAATCCAATCTGAATTTAGGACGATAGGGCACCAGTTTCATAGAGTCCGTTAACGTTTTCTCGAACCTTTCAAAGTTTCCAAGATTTGAATTGACAATGTCAACGCCTGCGCTCTCTTTAGGAGGGAGGATTGCCGCATCAAAATTTACATCATTGGCATCTACCGGTTTTGATTTGAAATTGCTTAATGGAGAATTGTATAGCGTATAACGCTGTGAGCGGTAATAGCTATAAATAATGTCGTCATTTCTCGAAACAGAGATTGCAGGAGAGAACTCCGTGATCCCGCTGATCCCGGTAAAGTAATCTGTTAGCTGTTTCACACTGTTGTTAACCAGATCGTATTCGTAGAGGTTCCTGAAGCCATCGCGGTTGGATAGGAAGAATAATCTTTTGCTGTCACCGGAGAACTGGGCATTCAGGTTATTTGCTCCCGGAAATACCGGGATATCTGTTAGTGTACCGCTTTCAATATCAAACATGGTTAGATTGATCGCGTTAACGGCATCCGTGCTGTTTTTCTTAACAGCTGCCCGTTCAGAAGAAAATGCGATCTTTTTTCCGTCAGGAGAGAAGTTTGGTGCATAATCTGAATAGGTATCGTTGGTAATCTGTGTAAGTTTCTTTGTGCTGAGGTTGTAAGAAAAAATATCGCTTTGTCCCTCAACCATACCTGAAAACGCAATATCCTGACCGTTTGAAGACCAGGTGAGGTTTCCAAACTGTTCAACTGCGCCCATATCCGTACGGAGGGTTGTCTTCCCGCTTTCTATATTCAGGATCATCAGCTGGTTCTTACCTTTACTAAAAATACTGAATGCAAACTGCTTGCTGTCTGGCGACCAGGTTCCTGCAGATTCCAGGAAGTTAAAGTCGTCGATGTGTGAATTGGAGATCTGGCTGCTTAGCTTCTTAATGATCTTCCCGGTTTTAGCTTCAGCGAGGAAAAGGTCTATTCCAAAGAGGTCTTTTTCAGATAAGAAAGCGAGATATTTACCATCCGGACTAATGGCAGGGGCCACGTTCATATTTCCTGCATTCTTATTGTCTATGATCTTTGTCCCGCTGATCTTAATCTGTGAGCTGTCGGCTTTCAGCATGGGCCGATAGTGTGACTCAATGGCATTTTTCCATAAACCAGATAAGGTATTGTCGTCATAGCCAAACGTATATCTAAGGCCATTTTCATAGCCATATCTGGCCGTTGCCTTAAACAGGGGAACAATGGTAGTATCTCCGTAAACAGAACCTACAAAGGTCCAGAATGCCTGTCCATACCGGTAAGGGAAATATTTGTTAGAATTGGTCAGGTCTTTTAAAGATGGAATATCCCTGTTTAGCAACGCATCACGCATCCACATGGATGTAAATGCGTCTACCTTGCCCACCGACAGATACTCTGCCATCCCCTCGATCATCCACAATGGGATCTGACCAATATTTTCCATTGGAAGAGAATCTTTTTCCAAAAGAATATGGTATTGGAATGCATGCACAAGCTCATGGCCCAGAACATGCCTGGTTTGATTGTTCAGTTCCATCACCGGCATAATTACCCGGTTTTTAAGCGATTCGGTTACCCCGCCTGTTCCTATACCAATCTCTCCGTCAAGCGCAGTGGTTTGCTGAAAATCAGGATGGTTATTGTAAAGGATGATGGGGTTTTTGGTTAAAAAAGTATCCCTAAAGATCTCCTGGTGCATTTTATACCAGGTCTCAGCATCCTGAGCCATCTTTTGGATCATCTTCTCATTTTTCAAATAATAATAAAGCTCAAAATGAGGGGTTTGTAATACTTTGAATTTTTCACTTTTGTACCTCACTTTATTCTGTCCGAAATATTGAGCCTGGACAGACACAGCAGATATCATTATGAAGATCAACAGCGGGATCAATCTTTTCAAAAATGTATAGCTTAATATCATATGTATTATTTTATATAGTAAAGATGTGCAGTATAAATGAATTAAATAGTATTGAATTTACAAAAAATTACTGGTCCTTTTTCTTCTTCTCTTTTTCTTCCTGACGCTGTTTTCTTTTCAGTTCACGCTCTTCTTTCTTTGTCAGGGGAACTACAGTTGCCGGTTGTTTCGCGGGTTCTGCAGGTTTAGGATCTTCCTTTTTAGGAAGTACTTCTTCTTTTTGGACCGGCTGCTGCTCTTCGGTATCCGGAACGATAAACTCTGTAGAATCCACCGCAAGACTATCCGTAGCACTGGTGTCTACGCTGTATTCCGGCGTAGGGCAGTTGATGTCCCGCGTGATCTTCACCTTCGACTTTGGAAAAGGCCCCATGGTATAGCCTGTTGAAGGGTCTTTATATACCTTTTCCATAAACTTAGCAAAGATCGGTAAGGCTGTTCTGGATCCTTCACCAGTTTCCCCATTCTTAAAATGCGCCGTACGTTCATCACAGCCAACCCAAACACCGGTAACCAGGTCTTTTGTAATCCCCATGTACCAGGCATCTACATAATCAGATGAAGTGCCGGTTTTTCCGCCAATCTGATTGTTCTTTTTCCAAAGATCCCATTCCCAGAGTGCACGGGATGTTCCACCAGGTTCATCCATTCCGCCTCTGAACATATAAAGCATCAGCCACGCAATTTCTTCGGTTAACACCCGCTTAGTTTTTGCAGTAAATTCTTCGATGATATTGTCGTCCAGATCTGTGATCTTTTCCACCAGGATCGGGTCTGTTTTGATGCCATCATTCAGAAAGGTACCATAGGCGCGGACCATTTCGAATACGGATACATCATTGGGACCTAAGCTCACGGAAGGGACAGAAGCCAGGTTGCTTTCAATGCCAGTTTCATGTGCCCATTTAACAACATTGTCAGCACCCACTTTTTCAGTAACCTGTGCCGTTACGGTATTTACAGATTTTCCCATTGCCGCACGTAATGACATTTCACGGTAACTATAACTCCAGTCTGCATTTTTTGGCTCCCAGTATTCTGTTTTGCCATTTTCCTGGTAGGCTATACTAACCGGCTTGTCTGTAAATGTATCACATGGGCTCATGCCGGATTCAAGAGCAGCCAAATAAGCAAATGGCTTAAAGGTAGATCCTGCTTGTCTTTTAGATTGATTCACGTGATCATATTTAAAGAATTTATGATCAATACCACCCACCCAAACTTTTATCTTACCGTTAAACGGGTCCAGTGTCATCATTCCGGTATTCATGATCTTTCCGTAATAGCTGATGGAGTCTAATGTAGAAAACAGGGTATCGCGGTCACCTTTCCAGGTAAAGATCTTCATCTTCTTTTTCTTATTAAAATAAGCATCAACTGAATCTGGTGTATCCTTATACTTTTTCTGAAGAAGTGAATAAATAGGGAGGTTCTTCATGGCACGGTTTGGATAGTCCACTTTATTTCCCTCAGAGTCTTCCCATGGGTTTTCATTGCCCCAAACATTATAAAACCTTTTCTGTAAGATCTTCATTTGTTCCTGAACGGCCTCTTCTGCATATTTTTGCAGCTTGGAGTCAATGGTAGTATAGATCTTCAGGCCATCCTCATACAGGTCGTAATTATTTTCTTCGCACCATTTTTCCAGGTACTTATCTACAGCAGCGCGTAAGTACGAATCTCCGTCACTGCCATTGTCAATTCTCCCTTCCTTTAACTTTAAGGGTGTATTTTTATAGGTATTTAACTGGGCAGCAGAGATGTAATCATATTTATTCATCTGGGCCAGCGCTACATTCCGTCTTTCCAGTGCCTTATCCGGGTTTTTTATCGGATTGTACATGGATGTTCCTTTGAGCATGCCCACTAACATTGCGGCTTCGGGAACATCGAGTGTATTGGCTTCTTTGTCGAAATAGATCCTGGAAGCTGTTTTAATTCCATAGGCATTATTACCAAAAGAAACTGTATTCAGGTACATGGTAATGATATCGTTCTTTTCGTAATTGGATTCCAGTTTTACAGCGGTCATCCATTCTTTAAGTTTTGGGATCAGTGTTCGAAGCACTGGAATATGGCTCAATAAACCCTGAGATTTATTGTAGCGGGTTCGGTATAGATTTTTTGCAAGCTGCTGGGTAATGGTACTGGCACCGCGTTTATCGCCGGTAGCCGTGGAAATCCCACTGGATAACAGGGAGCGGAAATCTATGCCCATGTGTTTATAGAAACGAACGTCTTCTGTAGCCACCAATGCATTGATCACGCTTGGCGAAATTTCACTGAAGTTTACAGGTGTACGGTTTTCTTTATAATAACGTCCGATCAGTTTTCCGTCTGAAGTATACAATTCAGAGCCTACACGCTGGGTAGGCGATTGAACATCATGACGGGTAGGAGAATAGCCAAATAACCATAAGAAGTTGAGCTGCAGCGCACAGAAGAAGATAATGATACAGAAAATAAATATGCTGAAGTAACGGATATATTTATTGGGAATTTCTTTAAACATGGAGATAAAGATCAAAAAAACGTAAAACAGTTAATGTTAAAAAGTGTTAAAACTTACAGTGCAAATTAACGTATTAATTCGTTGATCGCCCTATTTATAATTGAACAAGATTTGCAGGTCTTGCAGATACAAAATAAAGGCACTATTAATTTCATAAAAGCTCAATAATAACAGAAAAAAGGATCAAACGGTATACGCCTTTAAAACGCACCTAAATTTAGATGATACGTTTTAAAGGCGTAAAACAAAGATAATAAAATAGAAGTTTATTTAAAGAGAAACATATTGCTTCACAAAATTCACCCAGTCTATACCGAAAGGAATATTCAGGTAATGGCCTTCAGGAGTGATGAGCACTTTTGTAGGATATCCAAGGATGTTAAAGCGTTTTGCAATGCTGTCATCTGCCATCGCCACCGGAAACGAATAGTTAAACTGATTCATGTAGGAGTTCACATTTTCTTTGGAATCGTTGCAGGCAATGGTTAACAGGTCAATCCGGCCTGAAAGATCTGATTGACTGCTTTGATAAAATTTCTGTAAAACGGGATGTTCTTCCCTGCATGGACCACACCAGGTACCCCAAAAATCAATAAGCATCCATTTTCCGGTAAGCGCAGCAGATGAATAGATAGTTCCATTCATGCCTTTCATGTTAAAAGCAGGTACTTTATCTAAACTAGCATTGATTTGCTCGCGCCAAAATTTCTCAAAACTTTCTCTTTTAGAAAAGTGCTCCGCGTAAAATGTTCTCAGACTATCCTTAAATGGAACGGGATTGGAAATGGCCAGATCGAGGAGCGTATTCAATCTTTCATTTTTATCACCGTTTTGTGTGTTTAGCCGATTTAAATAATCAATTTGAAAACGGTTGGTTTGGCTATTGGCAAAATAGAACGCTTCGTTGAAATACGCATTGTATTTATGAATATCTGTAAGGTCCGGGCTGTATTTTGCAGCGGTTTTTAAATAGGATAAAGATCCATTCAGGTCGCCGGACCGGATCAGTTTGCTGGCCTTGAAATGATTGGCAGCGGCATACATGTACCGGTACCATGCACGACGCTCAAGCAGCAGATTGGTAGAATTATTTATATTGATGATGGGTTGTTCATCAGATAATTTACCAATCAGTACCGAAAGAAGTGCTTCTGATTGCTTCTCCAGTTTCTTTTCGGGCTCAACGGCGCTGTAGATTAGCAGACCATAGGTTGCCGACCGATTCTGATACCCATCTTTTTGAGATCGAACCAATTCAATAAAAGTGCTGGTTAAGCTCGACAGTTTGGTAAGATCAGCTGACGATTGCTTTATTTCAGCAAAAAGATATAGTGGTTCCACGCTTTTAACAAGCGTGGAATTGTTGTCATGATGCAGTAAGCGTATGGTTTCATAACAGTTTTTTACCACTTTGCTATAGTCTTCTTCAAAAACTGTATAGTTGCTTTTATCAACTTTCTCCTTCATTTTTTGTTTAGTCGACTCCAAAAAATAAGTGAAAACATCCATATGCAGCGCTTCTTTCAAATAACCGGCATATTCAGGATTTTCAGCCAGTTTTTTAGCGTAAAATAAAGCTGAATCCGGGTTATTATGATAATAGTTCAAAAAGCCATCACGATAGGAAGCAGGGGTATTCTGATATTGAGCAATCAGGTTAAACCCGGTCAGGAACATTAAAAGGGTAAGTAGTTTACAGCTTAACTTCATAAAAAACAGGTTATAGGTTCTCGAATTTTTTCATATAGTTTAGGTACTTTTTATATTCTGCTACAGACATCTTTTGGATCTTCTGCTGGTATTCCGGATTGCTCAGATAAAGTGCCAATTGATTGAGTCTGTCATGCATAAATATGTATTCTCTTTTCACCAGCGGGTATCCATCAAATTCAGTTGTAATACTATCTGCTCTCTTTTGAAATTCAGGCGTGTACCTGAATCCTGCTTTTTTAAGCTGCGCTTCGACTGCAACCATGTCAGCTATTATTTCGGGGCTGCCATATCTTGGACTCTTTAAAACCCCTTCCAGGTTTTTGACATGTAAACGGGCTTGTTTGTACATTTTTTCAAGCGCAGGATCAAAGTAACCATTGCTGCTTATGGCCGGATCTGGATTTTTAACCGCCGAAGAAGTGCCTTCTGCTGTCGCTGAACTTTGATTAACCTGTAACTTTTTATGGAGAGCCAAACTTTCATCAATAGATGAATCGTTTTCTTCCCCTTTGGAAATGGCCCCATTGTTAAACAGCGGGCTAATCCATGCTACACTACCAATAGAACCAATAGAAAGAAGGACTACAAAGAGCAGATTTCGGGCACTTATCGTCAGTTTTTCAGCTTTCATGATCCGGTCGATCCGGGTGAGCAGCCTGTACTTTTTACTTTTAGCAGCCAGTGCCAGGCTTAAATGCCCATTGTCGGTTTGTTCGAGTTTTAAAAGGGCATGGGCATAGAGTAAAGGGTTATTGGTGACTTTAACCACCAAATCATCGCAGCTGTTTTCCCGCTCGCCCTCAATAATGGTGTTGATCAGCTGAACAAAGGGATTAAAGAAAAGAATGATGCCAATAAACCGCTGGATCAGATTAACGACAAAGTCATTCCTTTTGACATGCGCAAGCTCATGAAGCAGAATGGTTTCGGCCTCATCAGTAGATAGGTTACAGGTAAAGGAAAAGGGCAGGAGAATCAATGGCCTGGCATAACCAATAATGCCTGGCACATTAACCAGACGGCTATGCATAACGGCTACCTGTTTTTTAATGCCAAACTTGGTGGTCAACTGTTTAACAAGCTCAGCAATGGAATTGGGAACCGGCGATAATGAACCTCTGATGCGCCTGATGGCATTCCATGTAAATCCAAGCTTAACAAGCTGAAATAGTAAACCGATAAGGTAAACCAGTGTGATATAGGGCAGATAATCGTCTATAACATGAATATAAGGGTAGGCAGCGTCATTAACCGATAGGATCGGCCCTGACTCACTGACAGTAGGAAACACCACTGAATTGCCTGCGTATACAAGTGGTTTAACCGTGTTTGCTTCATCATTTATAGTGAATATGAACCACCCGGTTAAAGTAAACAGTGCCGCCAGAGACAGATTATGCTTTTTAGCCGCTGAAATTGACGGGAAGCAAACCAATATGATTTTTAATAATAAAAATATCAATAGTCCTTGCCATAACGAATGAACAATAGACATTCCAAGAATGTGGCTTATAGCTTGTGTGAAGTTTTCCATTACGTATTCTTGTTGTTTTGATCAAATTGTTCCAGATATTTTTTGATGGTCTCTATTTCATCTTTTGAGGTTTTATGCCTGCCGAGTGCCTGGATGACCAGGTCGGATGCCGAACCGGTAAATACTGTAGAGATGAGTTTATCCAGGAATGTTTTTTGAGTTTCATCGCGACTGATCAAAGCTTTATAGATATGGGTTTTCGAACTTGCATCCCGTTCTACCATGCCCTTGTCAAACATGACCTGCATTTGCTTTAGAGTAGTGGTATACACGGAATCTTTGGTTTTAGCAAGTTCTTCATGTACTTCGCGAACGGTGCAATGGTCTTTCTCCCAAATTACCTGTAATATTTCCAGTTCACTTTCGGTTGGTTTAAATTTCATAATTTGATCTACGATATTTGTCGTACAATAGTACGATAAATATCGTAGATCAAAGAAATATTCTATATTTTTTATCATATTGTAAACAATTCATGCTAAAATTTTATTACGCTACATATAAATAAAAGTAAAATACCTTATGAGAGATGAATTAACGCAGTATTTGGCTACGCCAGGAAAAAAGGTCTCCCTTAAAAACTATTCAACTACTTATAAAGGTCCCATTGAAAAAGATGCAGGAAAAGAAGAGTTGCGGGAGATCAAATGTGAGCTGAGTTCTTACCAGGAAACTTTATACGCTGCAAATTCAAATTCTGTACTGATCATTTTTCAGGCGATGGATGCTGCCGGTAAGGATAGTGCCATACAGCATGTAATGTCGGGATTAAATCCGCAGGGCTGTCAGGTCTATAGTTTTAAGACCCCAACTTCTGAAGAATATGAACATGATTTTCTATGGCGTCATTATAAAGCATTGCCCGAACGGGGCAGGCTTGGCATTCATAATCGCTCACACTATGAAAATGTGCTGGTGTGCAAGGTTCATCCGGAATATATACTCAACGAAAAAATTCCTGAATACCGGGATGAAAAGAAGATTGACGGTAAGTTCTGGAAGAAACGTTATGAAAGTATCCGCAATTTTGAACAGCATCTCCATGAAAACGGAACCATCATCATTAAGATCTTTCTCCATGTATCTAAAGACAAGCAAAAAGAGCGTTTTCTGGAACGGATCAATAACCCGGTAAAGAACTGGAAGTTCTCTTCATCAGACATTACCGAGCGTGAGCTATGGCCGCAATATATGAAAGCCTATGAAGACGCAATTACAGAAACATCAACCGAACAATCACCATGGTTCATTGTTCCGGCAGATAAAAAATGGTATGCCCGATTGGTCATTAGCAAGATTTTAGCAGATACCCTTGATCAATTGAAGCTCAAATTTCCGGTTTTGGAAAAGGATGAACAACAAAAATTGGATGAGATAAAAGAACAATTACTTAATAATTGAGTACATTTGCATCGCTTTTTGGTTCCTGATCTCATAAATCAGGATTAAAAGGGAATACGGCGTAAATCCGTAACTGTCCCGCAGCTGTAAGCTCTAGAACGGTATTCAAATCAAAACCACTGACCATTCTTTTTAAAAGACGTGTTGGGAAGGAAGGATACCGGGAGTAAGTCAGAAGACCTGCCATAAAGTATAATTTCATAGCTTTCGGGGATTGAAGCTAGGAGTGAGTGCTTTATACATGTATTTCATTTCCTTGATCTAACTGTTTGCTGTGGGTAATTGCTCACATCAAAAATGAGAAGAAACAAAAAAGCCTTAACCGGCCTGTGTCATCTTTCTGCTTTTTTAACCCTATTGGGGTCATGCCTTTTTATGCCTGTTTTTTTGTATGCACAAACCGATACGACTGCCACCAGGTTAGCCGATTCTATCAACAGACTTAAGGAAGTACAGATTAAATCACAAAAGCTAAATAGGCGGCAAACTTCTTCTACACCACTTCAAATATTATCAGGGGCCGATCTGGAACGGCTGAACAGTTTATCTGTTGCCGATGCAGTTCGCTTTTTTTCAGGCGTACAGTTAAAGGATTACGGAGGGATAGGCGGTTTAAAAACCATCAATGTAAGAAGTCTCGGAACAAATCATACCGCCGTATTTTATGATGGCGTTCAACTCGGAAATGCACAGAACGGACAGGTAGATCTTGGTAAATACAGCCTGGATAATATTGAAGAAATTGAATTGTACAATGGTCAGAAAAGTACGATCCTGCAATCTGCAAGAGGATTTAGCGCGGCCAGCTCACTCTACCTGAAAGCGAAACAGCCTGTTTTTGAAAAAGGCAGAAACAATAATCTGCGCGCAGGAGTTAAAACGGGGTCATTCGGACTGGTTAATCCTTCTGTATTGTGGCAAAGCAAGCTCAGCAATAGTTTAAGCAGTACCGTTAGCGCAGCGTATACCCAGGCAACCGGAAAGTATAAATTCAGGTATACCAATGGGGTATACGATACCACAGCCATACGCAGCAACGGAGATGTGGAAAGAATGCGGCTGGAACTTGGGCTGAATGGTAATTTTGCAGACAGCAGTTCCTTTAGTGCAAAGGTTTATATCTATAACGATGAAATGGGACTGCCCGGAGCCATCATCAGCAATAAATTTGATTATCTGCAAAGAACCTGGAACCGGAATGTCTTTGTACAATCTGCTTATCAGAAAATGGTTAGCAAAAGGTACAGCATTCTGGCTGCAGCAAAATTTGCCTACGACTATAACCGGTACCTTAACCCTGAAAATGTATCCTTAAACGGTATCTTAGACAATAGGTTCCATCAAAAGGAACTTTACCTTTCTCTCGCAAATCAGTATCAGATCAATCCCTTTTGGGATGTGGTACTTTCTACAGATTACCAGTACAATACGTTGGATGCCAATCTATTTAGCTTTGCTTATCCAGACAGGCAGAATGTTTTGGCCGCACTGGCAACCCGGTTAAATTTTAATAGTTTCGACATACAGGCCAACCTGCTTGGAACGTATGTGTACGACCGTGTAAAAGACGGCACACCTGCAGGTACCAAACAGAAACTAACGCCTACAGTGATGCTTTCATGGCAGCCATTTAGCGGTAAGGAATTCCGCATCCGGTCATTCTATAAACATATTTTTAGAATGCCAACATTCAACGATTTGTATTACACCGATTTTAGACGGAATTATATACGCCCGGAAAACACAGTGCAGTACGACTTGGGAGTAACGTATATCAAAGCCTTCGATAAACTGGTCCTTAAACAATTCTCCGTTCAGGCTGATGTGTATTATAATAAAGTGAAAGATAAAATTGTATCCGTTCCAGCCAATAATCCACAGCGCTGGAGCATAGAGAATATAGGAGAAGTGGAAATCCGTGGACTGGATGTCAACATACAGAATATCTGGCAGATTAACCCGGAGGTTGAGCTGACTACAGGAATTAATTATACGTACCAGGATGCAGTGGATGTAACGCCAAATGAAACTTCGACTTACAAACGTCAGATCCCATATATCCCGGTTCATAGCGGATCATTCCTGGCTGGAGCTGGCTGGCGTGCCCTGGCTTTAAACTATAGTTTTATTTACACCGGACAACGGTACAATCAAAAGGCCAATATTTTAGCAAATTATGTAGAGCCCTGGTATACACATGACCTCGCTTTACATTACCAGGTAAGATCAGCTATGCATAAAATAAAAATAACGGCAGAAGTAAATAATCTGTTGAATCAATATTATGATGTTATAGCCAATTTTCCTATGCCGGGGCGGTCCTATCGTTTTACATTAACCTATACCTATTAAAAATGAAAATAAGCCAATCGGATATTTTAAAATACAGACGAACATCACTTCTATTTTTAGAAGCCATACTTTCAAATGGAGGAAGACTATCAAAAAAGTTTCTTGTTGTAATTTCGATCATGTTTTCGGTTACATTCATATCCTGCCGTAAAGAAGCCCAGCCGATTCCTGAGGAAGTGGTAGACACACTTTTCCCTGCAGAACCAAATGCAGTTGTAAAAGGACTTTACCTGGTAAATGAAGGTAATATGGACATGAATAAGGCCTCTCTGGATTATGTAGATTTTACTAAAGGCCAATACCGCAGAAATGTGTACAACCAGGCCAATCCAGAGGTGACTAAAGGTCTCGGTGATGTTGGAAATGATATTGGTGTGTATGGCTCCAAGCTGTATGTAATTGTAAATAACTCAAATAAGGTAGAAGTATTGAACGTGAATACGGGTAAGCGAATTCAGCAAATAGACATCACCAATTGCCGCTACATTACGTTTAGTAATGGCAAGGCCTATGTAAGTGCTTACCTGGGTACAATCGGTGATCCGAACTCGCCCAATGGTATTGTAGCACAAATAGATACGGGTACTTTAAAAGAGATCAAACGAATAGATGTGGGCAGACAGCCGGAAGAAATGGCTGTAGTGGACAACAAATTGTACGTCGCAAATTCAGGCGGATATACACCTTCAAACTATGAACATACGGTATCGGTAATTGATCTGGCCACATTTACTGAAACTAAGCGAATTGATGTGGGGATTAACCTGCACCGGTTAAAGGCAGATAAATATGGAGATCTGTATGTAACCTCAAGAGGTGATTACGGCGATATTCCATCGAAGTTATTTGTGATCAGTACACAAACCGATCGGGTTAAAAAGACATTTGATATTGCAGCCGGTAATTTGGTCATATCTGATGATCTGGCCTATATCTACAGTGATGAGTTTAATGTAATTACCGGGCAGTCTACGGTTTCTTATGCAATGCTGAATGTAAAGGACGAGACATTGCTTACCCGGAAATTTATTACGGATGGTACCGATAAACTGATTAAAAAGCCTTATGGAATTGCCATTCATCCAATCACAAAAGATGTTTTCGTAACCGATGCCACAGACTACATAACGCCTGGTGTGTTGTATTGCTTCGATACCAGTGGTAAGAAAAAATGGTCCGTTCAAACAGGGGATATCCCTGCTCAGTTTGCCTTCATTTATAAATAGAATAATAAAAACAATTAAATACAATGAATAAAACAACTCTAAATTACGGAAAACTGATCGCTATGTCGCTGATTGGTATTTCAACATTTACTTCCTGTAAGAAAGACAGGGGCCTGGTCGTATTGGAGCCGGTACCGACATCAACGCTTGGTATATATGTGCTGTGTGAAGGACCCTACGGAACTGCAAATAACAGCTCCATCACCTATTATGATGCTGCAACGGGAACTTCCGACAAAGATTACTTCAAAAAACAGAACAATACAGATCTTGGTACCAATGCCAATGACCTTAAACTATATGGCAGCAAAATGTACTGTGTAATTACAGGAACAACATTTGAAGCAAAAGACTCTTACCTGGAAGTGATCAGCATTGCTACTGGTAAGTCCATTAAAAGGATCTCATTATCTGATGCAGCAGCTGGCTTTTTGCCAAGGTTCATCGTATTTAATAAAAATAAGGCTTATGTTTCCGGTTACGACGGCAGCATCACGAAAATTGATACCGCAAGCCTGACCATTGATGGCAGACTTAAAGTAGGTGGTGCCCTTGAAGAAGTTGCGGTAGTAAACAACAAGTTATACGTAACAAACTCGGCGCACTTTCAATTTGGAACAGCAGACAACTCATCGGTTTCTGTAGTAGACCTGAATACCTTTACGAAAACCAAAGACATCACTGTAGGATTTAACCCAACCCGCATTTCAGCAACAAACTCAGGAGACCTTTTTGTACTTACCAAAGGTAACTACGCTGACATTAAGCCATCTCTGGACAAAATAAACAGTATATCTGATACTAAAACGGGTACAAACGATAAAGTTAGCCTGGAGTTTTTAAGAGTGACCGGAACCAAAGGTTTTGTGATTGGAGATTATTTGGATCCTTACTTTAAATCTTTCAACCTGGGTACTGGAGAACTGGAGTCGAATTTCATTACCGATGCCACCGTAATTAACAGCCCTTATGGCGTAACGATCAACACATTTAACAATGAGGTTTTGGTATCTGATGCAAATTTCTATGGCGCCGAAGGAAAAGTAATTGGTTTTACTGCTGCAGGAGTGAAGAAATTTGAATTTAAAACCGGATCTGCACCACAAACTGCCGTATTCAACTACAGCTACAAATAGAAATAAATTAACAAACTAATACATAATGATGAGCGTAAAAAACTACCTGCTGCTGGCTTTATTAAGCTTAAGTATTTTGACAGCCTGTAAGAAAGATGAAGAGGAAGTAATTTTAGCACCCAATGTTAAAATGGCGGTTGGAGTAACTGCATTTACCGGGCAGGTTGCGACAATGGTTGTCCTTAAGGCTGAAAATCAGCTTGGCAATAGCTATGATCAGGAATGGACACTGAATGGAGAAGTGAAAAGCAATACTTCGATCTTTGAATTTACACCACCAAAATCGGGAACGTATGTCATCAAGTATAAAGCAACGAATTCTGCCGGATCATTTACACATGAATATACGGTGACTGTAGGTGTTCCTGAAGTTCCTGTAACTGCAAACAGCAATATGTATGTGACTAAATTCTTCGAATTCGGACCTGCAGCCGGTCAGTTTATGAATGAAGCAGGCTGGGGTGCGCAAACCAGTGCAGAAACCATTGTCGGTAAAAAAGCAACTACCGGCGTAAGCTTAGGTTCTTTTGGTGGTTTTGCCGTTTATGGTTTTGACCATACGGTAATCAACCAGGCAGATAAGGAAGACATCATTGTTTATGGCAACGCATTCGCTAATTTTTCTGAACCAGGTGTGGTTTGGGTAATGCAGGATGAAAATGGCAATGGTAAGCCGGATGATACCTGGTATGAGCTTGCAGGAAGTGAGTTTGGTAAACCTGGATATGTAAGAGATTATGCAGTGACCTATACCAGGCCAACGCCACCGGTTTTAAGCGTATCGTGGAAAGACAATAAAGGAAATACGGGTGTAGTTAAACAAAGTTTCCATAAACTGGTACACTATCCGCTATGGATCCCTGAAAATGAATTTACCCGTACTGGTACCTTATTGCCTTCTACAGGAATTAAAGGCAGTGTTTCTGCAGCTTTTGAATATGGTTATGCAGATAACAATAAAGCAGGAAGTGATAAAGTAGATATTGCAAATGCAATAGATAAAGATGGAAAGAAAGTAACACTGAAAGGGATCGACTTTATTAAGATCCAGACTGGAATTATGGCAGATCTTACTATACTTGGCGAGCTGTCTACTGAAGTTGTAGGTATTGCCGACTTAAGCCTGGTTAAATAACAATTGCGGTTTAAACAAAATGCCGCGTTTTATTTTCCGAAGGAAATACTATAACTTTGCATCATAAATTAAAAATATGTCTGAATCTAAATTCAATCAACGTACAGCAATTCTTTTGCTGATCGTACTGCTGATCACTGTACTCCGTACAGTAGCTCCTTTTTCCGATAATTTTAAGGATATCGCAAACTTTTCTGCGGTAGGGGCAATTACATTATTCAGTGGTGCATATTTTAAAAATGCATTTAAATCGTTTGGCATACCATTGGCTACCTTGTTAATAACTGATCTGATCCTTTCCTTAACCATCTATAAGGAATACAGCACCGGCTTTTTGTATGAAGGCTGGTACTGGACATACCTTGCTTTTGCACTAATGGTTCTTGCAGGCAGGTTGATCGTTAAGAAAGTAAATGTGCTGAACTTTGTTCTGGGTACTTTTGCAGTGGTATTGATCCACTGGATCGTTACCGACTTTGGCGTTTGGCTTGGTTCTTCCATGTATCCTCAAACCTTATCCGGTTTTTGGCTGTGCTTATACAGCGCAATACCTTTTGAACTGAGGTTCGTTTATGGAACTATTGCTTATGGTATATTAATGTTCGGTTCTTTTGAACTGTTAAAAGTAAAATATCCATACTTAAGCCTGGCTAAGGAAAGAGCCATTTAGAGAACGTTGAGAACGTTTGAGAACGTTAGTGAACATTCTGAAAACGTTTGAGAACGTTTGAAACGCAATCAGATCAAATCAGAAATCATTTAAAGAACTTTAAAAAGCGTTTAGCAGTAAACGGCATATAGAAAAGGCGCCCAACAGGCGCCTTTTTCGTCCTTAATTTTTTATGGTTATGAAAAAGAAATTGGTGGTGCTTACCGGAGCAGGGATCAGCGCAGAAAGCGGATTGAAAACCTTCAGGGACAGCGATGGCCTGTGGGAAGGATATAATGTTTACGATGTAGCCACTCCGGAAGCCTGGCAAAAAGACCCGGCCCTGGTACAGGACTTTTACAATCAAAGACGCAGGCAGGTAATTGATGCCTTGCCTAATGCGGCACACCGGCAATTGGCCGCACTCGAAGCACATTTTGAGGTACTGATCATTACCCAAAACATAGACGATCTGCATGAGCGTGCGGGATCATCCAATGTTACCCATCTGCATGGGGTAATTACGCGTTCGCAATCGGATCTCGATCCTCAGCTGACCTATCCAATTACAGGCTGGGAAATTGAAATGGGGACATTCTGCGAATTGGGTTCACAGCTTAGGCCACATGTGGTCTGGTTTGGAGAAGCAGTGCCAATGATCCAGAAGGCTGCAGAGATTTGTTCTGAAGCAGATATCTTTATGCTGATCGGCACTTCCTTAGCCGTTTATCCTGCCGCAGGCCTCATAGATTTTGTTCCGCGGTTAACACCAAAATACATTATAGATCCAAAGAGCCCTGATGTTAAACGCTACCAGAATGTCATTAAGATCGAAAAAAAGGCTACCTCCGGTGTTGCAGAAGCAGCAGGCCTGCTGCTTAATGATCTTACATAATGGTAATGCCAACGTTCCAGCCAAGCCATCCTTTAACATTCGGATCAAAACTGTGGTGCTTTGCTGGTGCAATCTGTTGTTTGTATCCTTTCGCACTGGAGCCTGTAGGGGCATTACTCGAGTAAATGGAGTATACTGGTCCGCCGTATAACGTAAGTCCCTTAAAGACCTGCAATTGCAGGTTGGTTTGAATCCTGGTTAACGTGTTGGTATAGTCCCAGTTACCAAGGTACAGGAATTGCCCGGTTATTTCTGCCGCTGCAGAAAGGGTATTATTGAATATAATGTCGTGACCAAATCCTAAACCCGCAGTTTCTATGCGGGCAGAGTCGCCGTAATTTTTACCGGCCAGTATAATATTGTACAATTTCGAATTGCCCGTTTTTAAAGAGATGTTCGCATGGATCGTTTCATTGGAGGACAGGCTGATCTTGTGATAGCCATGATGCACATAATTGATCAGGCCAATACTATAACCTGTATTTCTGCCAGAAATATTGATCAGGCCGATTTGAACCCCATTCATATCCGTAGCGTAGTTAACCAGGCCGGCAATCTGCATTCCATTCAGGCTTTTGGAGGTAATGTTCCCAAGTCCTGCAATTTGTATTCCGTCTGTAGCCTTACTGGTAATGTTGCCCAATCCGGCAACCTGAATGCCAGTTAAAGAATCTGACACTACATTTCCTAAACCAGCAAGCTGTATACCTTTTGCATTTTTTATGACATGGTTAAACAGGCCTGCCATTTGTATGCCTTCCATATTTGTCCGTACATCATTTACTAAACCGGCACCCTGCACACCTTCTACAGAACCACCCACTGTATTAAACAATCCGGCAAATTGAACAGACCTCACATTTCCTTTGTTAATATTGAACAGTCCGGCCAGTTCAACACCATCTACACCGGCAGTATAACCGCCAAGGATATTCAAAGACAGCTTATTCACAACTTGTGAGCTCATGATGCCATGAGAACTAAAGCCAGGAAGGATTGATGCCTGAAAAGGGCTGTTTGCGAGATAATATGGAATGTTTAAACTTTGGATCCGTTGCCTGGATGAAATAAAGAACCTGCTGATGCCCGAATTTTCTATGGAATTGAAAACCGCAGTGCCCCAGCCCATACCACCGTCTTTAACACCTTCGGGCTTAATGGCAATATCCGATAAAAAAACAAGAGAAGTATCGCGGTAAGATTCTTTGCTGGCAGTTAATACCACTGCATTGTAATCCCCTTTAAACTTAAGACTGAAAAAACCATTATCGTCCGTAAGGGTCGATTGAATTAAGCGTTTTTCGTATACACTGGCCTGTTTAACTTTTTTCCCGGTTCGGGTATCCACAATAAACCCGCTGATCAGGTATAGGTTGTCGGCCGTAGTAATGTTCTCCGGTTCAATGGTCAGGTGATTTGCTGCATATCGCAGGATGATGTATTCCCCGTTTTCCTTATAATCTACCTTTCCATCGAAAAGCTGATCAAGGACATCCCTAACCGGCATGTCCTTTACTTTAATGTTTACGATGCTGTCCTGTTTCAGGATGGAGGTGCTGTACGCAAAGTAAAAATTGCAGTCTTTACTCATTTTACTCAACACGCCGGATATTGGCTGCTGCCTGATGTCCAGGTTAACATAGCGGTCTAAATTCCTCCTGTTTGGAGTTGCCGGGTTTTGTGCGTAACAGAAACCGGTTAGAACCAGCAGGATCAATAAGAGTCTAAATTTCATCATTTGACGTTAGACAAAAAGATTTGAGTACCGTTACGTGTAATTTTAAGTCCTGCTACCGCATCAGCAATTAATTTTAAATTATAGTCGAGCGGCTTATCCTGTTTCAGGGTAATAAAGATCTTTTCCGTTTTAAGCGTAGGATCAAGTACAATATCTGCATTATAGCCCTCATTCAGTGCATCAATGAGTAAGATCAGCGGGGTATTGTTGGCAATAAAAACTTTACTTCTGTAATAATTGTAGAGGAGTTCGGTGTTTTTCTCTTTGATCAGCTTTTTTGAAGATCCTTTGATCAAAGCTTTTTCTCCTTTTACCAAAACAATTTCTTCTGCGCCCAGCCTGACTTTTACAATTCCTGTTTCTACAATGACTTCAGTTTCATCTTGAAGGTGTTTCACATTAAATGAGGTACCTACCACTGTTACCGACACTTTATCTGCATCGATCACAAAGGGTCTTGCTTTATCGGGGGCAACATTAAAAAATACATTACCCTTAGTTAAGCGGATGCTGCGGTGTTCTTTAAAGTTACGTGCATAGCTGATCTCTGAGTTCTTGTTTAAAATGATCTCAGAACCATCTGGAAGCTGCTCGGTAACCACCTGGTTTCCTGCAATTAACGCAGTATATTTTGGGTTAAATAGCGAGTAAGCCATCCATGCACCAAATATGGCAATGAATACTGCTGCTATTTTTAACCAGGGATAAGGCTGTCTTAACGGACGTATCACAGCAGTTTGTGCTGGTGTGGCCTTAGCTTTGAATTTTAGCCAGGCCTGGTTCTCATCAATATCACTTGCTAAGGCCAATTTTTTACTGGCATCCCAGATCTTTTCCAGCTGAATATATTTATCCCTGTTGGCAGGGTCAGCAGACAGCCATTCAACGATCTCCGTATTTTCTTCTTCATTTGCTTCTTTTAAAAGAAACTTTATCAATAATTCGTCAGTCATCTTTGTCTCTTAATTAAAAAAATCCTTGTAATACATGATTATTCCCGGCATGATCAGGGCGATAAAGTCTGCCAGCTTTAGCCGCAAAACTTTTAGCGCTTTTCCCATCTGATTTTCTACAGTTTTTATAGACAGTCCAAGTTGTTCGGCTATTTCCCTGTATTTTAATTCTTCAAATCTGCTCATCTGAAATATCGTTCTGCAGCCCTCCGGAAGCTCATCCAGTGCTTCCTTAAGCTTAACCTCCAGCTCAGATAATTCTACTTTTGAGGATGCAGCTTCATGATGGTCATTCCTGGAATAAGCCGCATGATCCTGGTATTTGGCCTTGATGGTTTGATGCTTTATGTAGTTCAGGCTGTCGTTATGTACACATTTATACAAATATGCTTTCAAAGAGGTCTGTATATTCAGCAGATCCCGTTTTTCCCAGAATTTAAGGAACATATTTTGGACAATCTCTTCGGATGCATCTTCATCCCTCAGCATCAAACTTGCATACGCATGAAGTGCCTTATAATGCGATTTAAACAAAAGTTCAAATGCTTCATCGGAAAACGGCTGCTGAAATATTTCTAAAGTTGGAGCACTCAATTTCAAGGTTTTAAATCTTTATAAAGGTATTGGTTTTCTATTCTTATAGGTTAATCCGTTTCAAAAATTCCATGCCTGAGGCGCTGTTTGTAGTGATCAGATCGATATACTGTACTTTTGGGAACCAAAACGAACCACCATTAACACGTACAAATACCCGCTTTAGCAACAGGTTTTTGCCCTCATCCTTAATATAGATCCTGTATTTATGATCTGAATCAGACTTTAATAAGTATAGGGGCAGTTTTTTATAGGCTACCAGACGGATCTCAAATTCATCATTACCCAAAGATTTGCATTTAACACCGTAAGCGAACTTTTTCTCAATGGCAGTCAGTTCTTTAAAACGCTCATTTTCTTCATACCTGATCCATGAACCTTTAACCGGATTTGATGGGTTTAACGTGCCGTCTTCGTTGTAGTTGAGTTCATAGATTACCGTATTGGCATCCGGATTTCTTTGCAGAAAGAACAGCAGGTTATTTCCTTTTGGGGTAGGCAATGTTGCCTCAGGTTCCTTTTGTGCGTGTAAAGGCTGATTAAAACCCATTATGATCAATAGCAGGCAGGCAGTGATCTTCCATTTATCCTTACCGTTAATCTTTAATCTATTGTTAATATTGGCCTGCATTTCGCTTTGTCCTCTCTGCTTCTTTTTGAGCTGGTTTACTTTATGGGTATAGATCTTTCCGGGGCTGGCAAACATAAAAAAGAAAAGCTCTTTTAAGCCGTCGCTGTGTTTAAGGTCGTGTACCATATCGCGGTACTCATGAAAGTTCAGTACAAAAGGGTTGGTTTTGTTCTCAACAGGCGTAGTCAGACCATAGATGGGTTTTTCTTCTTCGTATTGAAAGGTGCCAAATAAATGGTCCCAGATCATCAGGGTTGCCCCAAAATTCTTATCCAGGTATTTTTCCTGACTCCCATGATGAACACGGTGATTGGATGGTGTACCCAGGTATTTCTCTATAAAAGGGTGCAGGGTTCCAATTTTCTCGGTATGTACCCAAAACTGATACAGGGTACTCAACTGGCTTATTACAAAAAATACAAGGGGATGGAAGCCCATTAAGGCTACCGGAATAAAGAATATGGTTTTAACATGTTGCACCCAGCTTTGTCTGAATGCCACGGTAAGGTTGTAATGTTCCGCAGAATGATGCACTACATGTGTTGCCCAAAAGAATCGGTTAAAATGAGAGGTACGGTGTGACCAGTAGCTGCAGCAGTCGTACACAATAAAGCAGGGTATTAATGTCCACCAATTTAAGGTGATACGCCATGGCAGCAGGTTATAGATCCAGATTGCACCGTAAAGCAACACCATTTTCATGAGCAGGTTAACGGCGAGATTTCCAATGCCGATCAGTAGAGAGCCAAAAGTTTCTTTGGCCTCATAAGTTTTGTGTTCACCAAAACAGGAGATGCCACATTCCAATGCCGTGAAAAAGAACACAGCAGGCAACGCATAGACCAATACATCCGGTGCACTTTTTTCTAAGTGATGAATACTTTCCATAGGGATCTGGTCTGCACCAAATATGGAAATGAGATCGTTCAGTGTAGATTTAATTGCTGCCATGGGGGTATAAGTTAAAGTTTAATAGATCAATATCTTAAAGACGATGAGGGGGATAAACCAGTTAAAAAGGGTTTTAAAAGATCACCTGGATACCAGCATTATAACCGGCATATAAGCCATAGAAATTCGTTCCCCGCTTGTTTTCTTTTGACGTGATGTATTTTTTGGTTAGCGCCCGGCCTTCTGCTGTATCTGTACTTACATAGTTCAGCGACGGACCGGCAGACAGGCTTAAAAATGGAGTGATTTTCAGCGTCGGCAATACACGCAGCGTTGCTTTAAAGTACTCGCCTTTCTTAAAACTTTCCAGCATACTTGAGGTAAGCTCTGTATTCAGGCTGAATGTTTTAGCGTTGAAGAAATGCGCACCAAGGCCTGCTTCGGCCGCATACACCTCATCTGTGTTTTCGAAATTATACCCGATCCCAATGATGCCATACAGGACTTTACCGCCAGATCTGAATGTTGCCATGGTGGTCAGGTTCTCATCTGTACTTACACCAATGCTCATTTCACCATTCTTCACAATATTTATAATTCCAATGGGGTAGTCGCTGCTATCGGCAATATTAATAAATCCAGCAATTTGAGATCCCTTTACTTTTTTTGCAATATTGATGAACCCGGCAAACTGTGAGCCTTTGACATTTTCGGCAATATTGATAAATCCGGCAAACTGAGAAGCACCTACTTTTTTACCGGCAATATTGATAAAACCCGCGAACTGGGATCCGGTGAGGTTCGCTGATTTATTGAGGAAACCTGCAAACTGTGCTCCGGAGACATGCTTCGCAATGTTCGAAAATCCCGCAAATTGTGCACCTTTAACATTACCGGACGCAATATTGGTAAATCCTGCAAAAGAAACGCCATTGCTTTCACCATAGGTATTCATAAATCCTGCAAATTGTGCACCCTCTGCCATTTTGCCAATGTGATTTGAAAAACCGGCAAATTGAATCCCCTTAGCACCATTGCGCACTACATTGGAGAAACCGGCAAACGATAAACCTTTTTCTGAAGCTGATATTCCGGCGATTAGATTTACAGATAGATTGTTGGTATCCAGCGGGGCATGTGTGCCGTTCGAGCTGATTGGATAAACGAGTCCGAAGTGTAGTTTCTCTGAAGAGTGCGTTTGTGCGGATGCCGTCAATCCTTCAGTTAGAAATGCAAAGATTGCTATAGCTTTGGTTAGCTGAACACGTGTTTTTTTGATGTTATTTTTAAAGCTCATTTGTTGTCTGTTTTAGTGTAAGACAACGGGATTAACTTTTACCCCTATGCGGGATTAAAATTTTTATGGATATAAAATTGGGTTATAAAAAACCAGATTAGTGTCTGCATTTCGTATTGTTGAATGTGCCCATCATTAAATTTAGCCTTAGATCCTCCGTAATTAGCGGTCGAATACAGCGGCACAACTCCTCGATATGAGGCTAGATTGAATACAACTTGAATACAGGGTAAATCCACGTTCCTTCCAGGTATTTACGGGAATACTTGGATAGAACTTGGATAACACTTGGATTCAATGTACACTTATGTGCAGAACGTGTGCCTTCAGACTATGTCCTGTCTTACAGAATTTTGCTGCAATTAGCACTTCGTTAATTTTGAATTCAAATACATTTTGAATTTGTTATTCCTGTTTGAGATATACAAACAGCATGCTTCTGGTCTGGCCATAAATGGGTTTAAAACCTTAAACAAAGTATGTGTATTTCAGAAAATAGTTAGGCATGACCTTAGTTATCTGAGACAGGTAACGTTTGTCTTCAGCTTTACATCAGATCTTACTAAGAAGTAAGGCAGAAATAAAACGAGATGTTAAATTTTAGGGATCCGTTTTCTGCCAACGTTAAGAATCGTAAATGCAGTGATGGATGTTGCAGTCATAATTGCAACCATGGGAATGGCAGACCGCACATCAAAAATTCCTACGCACACCGATGCCAATGCACCGAGTCCCATTTGTACAGCACCCATTAAGGCAGAAGCAGTTCCTGCATTTTTAGTGAAAGGAGCAAGTGTCAGGGCTGAAGAGTTGGGACTGGCAATGCCCAGGCAACACAGAAATATAAATAGCAAAAAGATAGTAGCCTCTAATCCAAACCAACCATAGATGCTGCCGATCAGGAAAAATATAACAGTTAGTACCTGCGCCATTAATGCAGCAAATATAAGCTGTTCGCTTTTAAAGCGTTTAAGCAGCATGGTATTGATCTGGCTGGAGCCGATAAGACCAATAGAAAGCAAAGCGAAGATCCAGCCATAGGTTTCTTCTTTTACTTCAAAGATATCCATAAATAGCAGGGGTGAGCCTGCTATATAAGCAAATAAACCTGCAAAGGCCATTGCACCGGTAAAGGCGTAAGTGTAAAACTGCGGAACTTTTAATACGGTCATAAAACCAGCAATGATCGGTTTCGGCTTTAAAGACATCGTAGTATCTGGCTTGTAGCTGTCCGGCAGCCAAAGCCAGCTTGCCACTAAATTAAATATGCCAATAGCCATCAGGATCAGAAAAACCATATGCCATCCAAAAGAAACGGTGATATATCCGCCTACAGTCGGAGCAATCATGGGCGAAACTCCCAATACAAGCATCAGCAATGCAAATACTTTGGCATTGTCCTTAACCGGAAATAAGTCGCGCACCATGGCAATGGATGCAACACCAGCCGCACAGCTTCCAATGGCCTGGATAAACCGAAGTGCAATCAGCATGTCTATGCTGGTGCAAAAAATGCATCCTGCAGAAGCAAGTATGTAAATGCTTAAACCAGCATACAATGGTCTTTTTCTGCCAAAACGGTCAAGCAGCGGACCATATAACAGCTGGCCTGCAGAAATGCCGATAAAGAAACTGGATAAGGACAAGGCGACTTTCCCAACAGTAGTGTCCAGATCTTTTGCAATTGCAGGAAATCCCGGCAGATACATATCTATTGAAAAAGGACCAAGTGCAGTGAGTGAGCCCAGTATTAAAATTAGAGAAAAGTATTTTTTGTTCGTCATTGGTCTGTAGAGATCAGATCTGAGATCTGAATTGAATGTCATTGGATGCCGGCAAAGATAACCATTGTACCTTCGTGTTTGAGCTGTTATTTGACCAAATTATGTAATTTTTATACAAGATTCTGTAAGCTAAACCGGTACCTTGAGTGTACCTTTGACAGGTAAATCAAATCAAATGGCCTTACAGGAAAAAACAGATACCATTACACTTCCGGTTTTAGGAATGACGTGTGCAGGATGTGCATCAAGTGTAGAGTCTGTGCTTGCCAGGCAGCCTGGAGTGGAAAGTGCATCGGTTAATTATGCAACTCAAAAGGTTAAAGTGATTTATCATGAAAATACCATTCAGCCTGCAGGTTTTCAAAAAGCATTACAATCGGTCGGTTACGACCTGATCCTGGATGCAGAGGCGGATAGTAAACAGGAAGAGGCTCAGCATACAGCATATAATGCATTAAAGAAACGACTGATCGCTTCTGCATTACTCAGTATGCCTGTTGTGATTATTGGTATGTTCTTTATGGACATCGCCTATGCAAATTATATCATGCTCCTGCTTACGGCACCGGTAGTTTTCTATTTTGGAAAAAACTTCTTTGTCAATGCCTATAAACAGGCAACACATGGCCGCGCAAATATGGATACGCTGGTGGCTTTAAGTACAGGAATTGCATTTTTATTTAGCCTGTTTAATACCTTTTATCCCGAATTCTGGCACAGCAGGGGGTTGCATCCGCATGTATATTATGAAACAGCCGCAGTAGTTATTGTTTTTATCATGCTGGGTAAACTGCTTGAAGAACGTGCAAAGTCGGGAACATCAGCATCGATCAAAAAACTAATGGGTTTACAGCCTTCAACAGTAATTTTAATCACAGATACTGCAGAGCAGGAAATAAATATCAATGACGTTGTTCCGGGAAACCGCTTGCTGGTAAGGTCCGGAGAGAAGATACCGGTTGATGGGGTAGTGTATGCGGGTGAATCGTATGTGGATGAAAGTATGATCAGCGGAGAACCGGTTCCGGTTGCTAAATTGACAGGTGATCGTGTTTTTGCAGGCACGATCAACCAAAAAGGAAGCTTTCGTTTTACTGCAGAAAAAGTAGGTCATGATACGATGCTGTCAAATATCATCCGCCTGGTGCAAGATGCCCAGGGATCAAAGGCACCGGTTCAAAAGCTGGTAGACCAGGTGGCAGGGATCTTTGTTCCGGTGGTGATGCTTATTGCTGTACTCACATTGGGAATCTGGCTTTTGATTGGCGGAACAAATGCATTTGCCAATGGGCTGATGGCAATGGTTACCGTACTGGTTATCGCTTGTCCCTGTGCATTGGGATTGGCAACGCCTACAGCAATCATTGTAGGTATTGGAAAAGGGGCAGCGCATGGAATTTTGATCAAGGACGCGGAAGCACTTGAGCTTAGCTATAAGGTAGATGCAATAGTGCTGGACAAAACCGGGACCATTACGGCAGGTAAGCCCGAGGTTACGTTAATGGAATGGGAACAAGGTTTGTTTTCTGAAGACCAGGATTTGTTTGAACAAATATTTATGGCCATGGAGCAGAATTCTGAACATCCGCTTGCTGCCGCTATAGTCAAACAATTTGAACGGGACCAGGTACGCCCGGTATCTATCAGCGCGTTTAAAAGCCTGACCGGAAAAGGCGTATCTGCCTATTATGAAGACAAACCCTACTTTGCGGGGAGCCATAAGATATTGGCAGAAAATAACCAGGAAATTTCAAGTCATTTGGCAGAACAGGCAAAGTTGCTGCAGGAGCAGGCTCAAACTGTGATCTACTTTGCCAATGGACAACATGTTTTAGCTGTTACAGCGATCTCAGATCAGATTAAACCCGGATCAAAAGCTGCAGTGCTCGCTTTAAAGCATCAAAATATATCCGTTTATATGTTAACCGGAGACAATGCGCAAACTGCAGCAGCTGTAGCTGCTGATATGGGTATTGTTGACTTTAAAGCGGAAGTTCTTCCAACGGATAAGGCCGTATTTATTGAAAAACTACAGCAAGAAGGGAAAGTTGTTGCCATGATTGGAGATGGAATTAACGACAGTCAGGCACTTGCACAAGCAGATGTGTCTATTGCTATGGCCAAAGGCTCGGACATTGCCATAGATGTAGCAAAGATCACTTTGATCTCATCAGATCTGCAGCAGGTACCCAAAGCCTTGAAATTGTCGAAGTTAACTGTTAAGACCATCCGTCAGAACTTATTCTGGGCTTTTATTTATAACTTGATCGGAATTCCGGTTGCTGCAGGATTGCTATACCCGATAAATGGTTTTTTACTGAATCCGATGATTGCCGGAGCAGCTATGGCGCTAAGCTCTGTATCTGTAGTCGGCAATAGTTTACGTTTAAAATTCGCAAATTTGAATACTTAATTCACAATTATATATATACCCTATGCCTACGCTGAAGTTCAAGACAAATATTAAATGTGGCAGCTGCATTGCAGCCGTAACCCCTTTCCTGAATGAATTAACACAAATTGAAAGCTGGAAAGTAGATACAGAGACGCCGGATAAGGTACTCTCTATCGATGCAGAAGAAGCTTTAAATCCTAAAGAAGTAATTAATGCGCTGGACCGTGCCGGTTACCAGGCTGAAAAAATATGATACTCCATGTAAAAAATATGGTTTGCGACCGCTGCATTCTGATTGTTAACCAGCAAATGCAGAACCTCGGGTTTAGGGTTGAGGAGATCTCGCTGGGTAAGGTCACCATTCATCCGGATCCCAATGCCGCACAACTGCAGGATATTGCATCCGCATTCCATGTTTTAGGGTTCGAACTGATCGATAAAGAGAAAGATCAGCTGGTAGAACAAATTAAGAACGAGGTGATCAATTTTGTACATTATTCGGATCTGAATGAAGTAAAGCATAGCCTGATGCACTTGATTGCAGAACGGTTAAATAAAGATTATAGCTATTTAAGCAGGTTGTTTTCTGATACTGAAGGACTAACCATTGAGCGGTATATCATTCAGCAGAAGATTGAAAAAGTGAAAGAGCTGCTGGAATATGGAGAACTTAATCTGAACGAGATCTCGTATAAAATGGGCTATAGCAGCAATGCACATCTATCGGCCCAGTTTAAACTGGTTACGGGCATAGCTCCAAGTAAATACAAATCATCAGCTAACTTATCCAGGAGATCCCTGGATAAGCTGTGATGCTATATTTTTTTAGGATTTGGGTGAGTCGGCGCCAACTGTCGTATCCTGCCAGGTATCAAAATCATGATTTAATTCTTCAATCTTTCTGCGTGCATTTTTAAGGGCGGCGGCACCAAGCAATAACCGTAAAGGCGGGTTTTCTGCTTCTGCTACTTTAATGATTGCTGCAGCAGCTTTTACAGGGTCGCCGGGCTGATTGCCGCTATAGGCCCTGATGCTGGCCATGTTTGCCCCTGCAGTTGCCTTATAGTCTTCGATCTCACTCTTCGCTTCATTTGCCGAACGTCCGGCCCAGTCTGTACGAAATCCACTCGGTGCAATAACGGTTACTTTAATACCCAATGGTACGGTTTCTTTGGCTAAGGATTCTGAAAATCCATCTACTGCAAATTTTGTAGCATGGTAGTAGGAAAGCGCAGGGAAGGCAGTTAATCCACCAATCGATGCGATGTTGATGATATGCCCGCTGCGTTGTTTCCTCATGATTGGAAGCACTTCACGGATCATATTCGCGAGTCCGAAGAAGTTGATGTCGAACATTCTGCGCGTTTCCTGGTCATCACTTTCCTCAGCAGAGCCAAAATAACCAATACCCGCATTGTTCACCAGCACATCTATCCGTCCAAATATTTCGGTTACCTGTTTAACCGCATCAGAAATATGATCAGATTTGGTTACATCGAGCGTAACTGGTATAGCCGTTTCGGGATATGCTTTTACGATATCTTCAATATCTTCAATATTGCGTGCAGCAACAGCTGCCTTATATCCCCGTGCCAATACCTGTATTGCCAGCTCGCGCCCAAATCCGGTTGAACAACCGGTTATTAACCATACTTTATCCATAATATATCCTTCTAATTTCAGCTTAAATAACAATTTTTTAAGGATTTAGTTTCAGTCAGAAAATCATAAGTTTGCTTATCCTATGAATATTCAATCGCGACTTTTCGATTTTTCACAAAAGATCAATTATAAAATAGAAATACTGGCCGGTTTAACGGTGGCCATGACGATGATGCCGGAGTCACTGTCATTTGCAATTTTAGCAGGTTTACCCCCATTAACCGGGTTATATGCTGCGTTTATTATGGGACTGATTACGGCCATTTTTGGCGGCAGACCGGGTTTAATCTCTGGCGGAGCTGGTGCTACAGTCATTGTACTGATTGCTTTAATGCGGTCTCATGGCATTGAATACGTATTCGCTGCGGTTTTTCTGGCTGGCTGTATTCAAATTGCAGTAGGGATCTTTAAGTTCGGCAAGTTTATCAGGCTGGTGCCGCAACCGGTTATGTTCGGCTTTGTAAATGGTTTGGCCATAGTGATATTTATGTCGCAACTGGGACAGTTTAAAACGATAGTCAACAATGAAACGGTATGGTTAACCGGAAATGCATTATGGATCATGCTGGGCCTGGTTGCATTGACCATTGCGATTGTTATGCTGCTTCCAAAATTTACAAAAGCGGTTCCCGCTTCTTTAGTTGCTATTGTTGTGGTCTTTCTGGTGGTACTTGGTTTTGGGATTGATACCAGGACGGTAAAAGATATTGCCGCTGTTGGTGGTGGCTTTCCGCCATTTCATATTCCGAAGGTTCCTTTTAACCTGGAGATGCTGCAGGTTGTTTTTCCATACGGATTGATCATGGCCAGCGTGGGGTTAACAGAAGGTCTGCTTACCTTAAACCTGGTCGATGAAATCACAGGAACACGGGGAAATGGAAATAAAGAATGCATTGCCCAGGGAAGTGCCAATATCTTAAATGGGTTTTTCTCTGGCATGGGCGGCTGCCCGATGATTGCCCAGACTTTGGTTAACCTTTCTGCCGGAGCCAGAAGCCGCTTATCGGGCATCATTGCTGCGATAACGATATTGTTAATTATATTGTTTGGTGCGCCGGTTATTGAAAAGGTGCCTATGGCTGCATTAACGGGGGTGATGATCATGGTTGCTATTGGAACATTTGAGTGGATGAGTTTCCGGATCATCAATAAAATGCCCAGACAGGATGTATTTGTAGGGATCCTGGTTGCAGGCATCACCGTATGGCTGCATAATCTGGCACTTGCCGTATTCATTGGTGTACTGATCTCGGCACTGGTATTTGCCTGGGAAAGTGCAAAAAGAATACGGGCCAGGAAATTTATTGATGATGCAGGAGCGAAGCATTATGAGATCTTTGGTCCGCTGTTTTTTGGATCTGTTGCTGCATTTAATGAGAAGTTTGATGTATTAAATGATCCTATGGAAGTAATTGTTGATTTTAAGGAAAGCAGGGTAGCAGATATGTCGGGCATTGAAGCCTTGAATAAACTGACGGAACGTTATCATAAAGCAGGTAAGATACTACACCTGCAGCACTTAAGTGCAGACTGCCGGCGGTTACTCGAAAATGCATCAGATGTGATCGTGATCAATGTTTTGGAAGACCCGGAATATGGTATTGCTACAGATAAAAAATAACCGGCCTTAATGGGTTGGCTCATATTATCTTAACGTTAATTCCGCTATATAATTTGGGAGTATATCCGAAAATTCGTAACATTAAGACTCAAATTGGGACTAATAGTAAAAAAAACACGCTTAGAGATGCTTTTTTATAAACATTACTCTTTTGACCTTTGGTTAACGCTGATCAAATCAAACCCGGCTTTTAAGATCGAAAGGGCTAAATACTTTCATGCTCACTTTAATGCATCAAATAAGACCATAGAAGAGATCTCTGTTATTTTCAGACAGGTAGATCTGATGGTGAATCATATTAATGAGCGCACGGGTAAGAACATTGATGCAGAAGAGATGTACCTGATGGTGATCAGTATCATCAACGATTTTTCAACAGCTTTTCAGGATATTGATATTGACGGTTTATATGATGAGATGGAAGTGTTGTTGTTAAAACATATGCCTGTTGTTTATTGTTCAGATAGCATTCATGTTTTATATAAATTAAAAGAATCCGGATTGAGCACCACCAGTTTATTGAGTAATACGGGATTTATTAAAGGTAAAACCCTGCGTAAAATATTAAATCACCTGGAATTGGACGTGTTGCTGGACTTTCAGCTATATTCTGATGAAGTTAGAATGTCTAAGCCCAATCTGAAGTTCTTTCAGATGATGCTGGACCAGATCGACAAAACCAAACATGCTGACCTAAATTTAAGTGAAATTATACACATTGGCGATAACCCGTTTGCAGACGTAAAAGGTGCTGAAGCAATTGGGATCAAGAGCCTTTTAATTAACTCGAATCATTTAACCATAGCACACCTAATCTCATGATTCCTTACACCTATGCGTTACACAAGATTGATAATAACATCAATTTCGGATTTCATGCGGATGATTACAGCCGCTTTAAGTTTGGAGATGAACTGGTTGCCAAAGCATTTGGCAAACAACTGGCCAATGGTTTTATCAAAGATTTTTTAGAAGACAACCTGGCATCTGAACAAATTGTGGTCATATCCAGTCCGTATTGTTTCATTCCGACGGCTACCTTTGCCATGAAGAACTACTTTGTATACCAGTTAAACAACTGGCTGGTAGATCAGGGCCGGCTGGTTGTTCAGGAAGCAAAGATCCACCGTACCATTACCTATAAAGATGATTATGGTGAACTGAATGCCGAAGAAAGAATGAAACTGATTGGAAACGACTCCTTTCATATTGATAAGGACTTTCTAAAGGATAAGATCCTGTTCTTTTTAGACGACATTAAGATTACCGGAAGTCACGAGAAGATGATTCTCAGGATGGTGAAGGAATATGGGTTGAAGAATGATATTTTTATGCTGTATTTTGCTGAGCTTGTCAATCATGATATTCATCCGAACATTGAAAACTTTCTGAACTATCACCAGATCAAGTCTGTATTTGATCTGGATGAAATTATTCAGGGAGGTAATTTCTGTTTTAATACGAGGATTGTTAAATATATCTTAAATTGCGATTTTAATAGCTTCTCTATTTTCCTGGAGCGTCAGTCTGATGATTTTATACATAGCTTGTACAACCTGGCATTAGGCAATAGCTACCACACAATAGCATGTTATTCAAAGAACTTAACACATTTAAAAAAGTACATTACAAATAATAACCTTAAACTAACATAATATGGCCATTAACTTGCAAAAAGGGCAGCGTGAAAATATCAATGCCCCAAAATTTACTATAGGTTTGGGATGGGATACCAACAGCTCTACAACAGGTAGTGCATTTGATTTGGATGCTTCTGTTTTTATGCTGGACCAAAATAAAAAGCTGGTTTCGGATGAACACCTGATCTTTTATAATAATTTAAAATCTCCGGATGAATCCGTAGAACATACAGGCGATAACTTAACCGGAGATGGTGATGGTGATGATGAACAAATTAAGGTAGACCTGACCAGGGCTGATGCCCGGGTTTCTGAAATTTGTATCGTGGTAACGATCCATGAGGCCGAAGCCAGAAGACAGAATTTCGGACAAGTAAGAAATTCGTTTGTACGTATCTTTGACGCCGCTACCAATGAAGTGATCTTAAAATATGAACTGGAAGAAGATTTTTCTATCGAGACTGCTGTTGAATTCGGAAGAATTTACAAGCGTGAAGGTCAATGGAAATTTGAAGCAGTTGGAATGGGTATGAAAGGTGGCTTACAGGACTATTTAAATAAATATCAATAAAAAATTATGGCAATCAATCTTCAAAAGGGACAGCGCATCAGTCTCGAGAAAAGCAATGGTAATAAACTTCAGAATATCTGTGTAGGTATAAACTGGGGTGCTATAGAGAAAAAAGGCATGTTCGGCTTTGGTAAAAGCAAAGAAGCGGTTGATTTGGATGGAAGCTGTGCTTTATACAACGAAAATAAACAATTGACAGAGGTTGTTTATTTTGGTAACCTGGGATCAAAGGATGGTGCAGTTAAGCACAGTGGCGATGACCTGACCGGAGATATGGGCGGTGATGACGGCCTGGATAATGAAGTGATCACACTTGACTTTTCGAGGTTAAATCCAGCTGTAAACTACGTCGCTTTTGTACTGAACAGCTTTAGAGGTCATGATTTTGGAACCATTCCTTTTGCATCGATCCGTATTTATGAAGGAAGTCCGAAACGGGTAAATGAAGTATTTGCAAAGTATGATATTGCAAACGAAGCAGGCTTTGCCGGCCATGTATCTATGGTTTTAGGCGTGTTCTATAAAAAAAGCGGGGAATGGAAATTCAATGCGATCGGGGAGCCTACAAAAGATAAGAAACTCGAAGAAACCGTTAAAACAGTAACACAAAGTTATCTTTAATACTGCATTAGATAAAAACTATGGAAACGAACCAAAATCCAACTCAAAGTTTAACTCCGGTAAAGCTTGATAAAGAAGGCAATGTAGACCTTACCGTAATTACACCGGAAGAAGAAGCAAAATTCAAAGAGATCGGTAAATCTTTAGAGCCTTCTGATGTAAATTCTATCCTTAATTATGGGGTTGATGCACAGAATTCGATGGAGAAATACAGTAATGATTTCTTGTCTTCTGTACGTACTTATAACAGTGGTGAAGTAGGCGGACTCATCAATGAACTGCTTACCGAATTAAATTATATTGATGTTGGTGAGCTTGAACAAAGCGGCTTCAAGTCATTTCTTTCCAAAATACCTTTTATTAAAAACCTGGTGGTTGATGTGAAGAAGCTATTTCAAAAATATGATGTAGTAGTTAATAACATTGATAAAATTACCAATAAGATCAAGGCAGGCCGGTTAAATTCCATTAAGGATAACAGCTCCCTGCAAACGATGTTTGACAGTAATATTGGCTACATCAACCAGATGGAAGAGCTGATCATTTCTGGTCAGCTTAAATATAATGAGCTGAGTTTAAAGCTTGCAGAGATGGAAGGCCGTCCGGCAGATTATGAGGACTATGAAATAGCCGATCTGAGAGACTTTATGAGCAGGCTTGATAAAAGACTGGCAGACATGAAGATCGTTCGTTTTATCATGCTGCAGTCGCTTGCACAGATCAGGGTGGTTCAAAATAACAATACATCGATTGCTGAAAAAGCACAATCGATCGTTTCAACAACGATCCCGGTGTGGAAAAACCAGTTGACCATTGCTGTTGCGCTTCAAAGGCAAAAGGCCAATGTGGAAATGCAGAAAAAGATCTCGGATACCACCAATACCATTCTGCAGAAGAATGCAGAGATGCTGAAACAAAACAGCATTGATGTGGCTAAAGAGAATGAGAAAACAGTGGTTTCGTTAGAGACGCTGAAAATGACAACAAGCTCACTGATCGAGACCCTGAACGAGGTTAAGAAAATTCATGAGGAAGGCGCACAGAGCAGAAGGGTTCTTGATGGAGAATTGAAAACGCTGGAAGCTGAATTAAAGAAAAACGTGACCCGCGTTAATTAATTTTAACAAATGGATGAACGACATGCAACTATATTAAGAACATCACGCACAGAGATCGGCCGTTTACAGCTGCTCTCTGTGTTTTTTGAAGAGGAAGCCCTCTATAAGATATATTTGCGCAGCCAGGTCATTCACCAGCTTTTTGAGAACAACGAAGAGCTGGATATTGATAAGCTGGAAATCTTCCACATCCAGTTTACAGCTACACTGATCGAGCTTTTAAAAAAGATCAAAAAAAGCAATGAGAAGAATGTTAGTCTCATCTATGACGAGATCCAGCTCAATAAGGAACTTATAGATAAAATGAGCAGCCAGGTTCATTCAGAAAAGGATTTTAACCTGGATAAGCAGCAGCAGTCGCTCAAAGTCAACCAATCCTTAAGAAGGTTATTCAAGGTGCTTTCCGATCATTCGGAAGAATTCCCTTTTTCCAAAAATATCAATGCATTTAGTTCCAGGTATGCGAATGATTTCTATTATGATATTTCTTCAGGGCAGCTGGGTTCCATCATTGATTACGATCCTAAAAATGTATATGTTGATACGCATGCAACCATAGAAAAAAAGCTGATGGGCCAGTTGAATAAATATGGTTTTAAAACAGAATTCTTCTATGGTTTAAAATCCGGCCAGCTGATTGTTGAGGTGTACAAGTTCATGGATATGGACAAATACTTCTTATTCTTTCCAAGCAGGAATCTTTTTCTGTTCTGTGATCTGGTTAAGCTGAGCGGGGTTGATTTTTCTAACAATCTTTCTGAAAAAGCGAAGATCATCCAGGAGCTGTCTTATAAAAATGATACATTGGAAAGTAGTGCCGCGGCATTAAAGACCTACATTCCAAACGAGATCATTGACCTGCTTAAAGAGAATTACACTAAAATATCTGATATTAACTTCCTGGATCATTTAAATAATTTTGATGTTCAGGCAAATATTTTAAAAGCAATGCTTAAAACCGATCTTTTTTAGCATTTTTAAGAAAATTTATTAAAACGTAAATACAACACGAATTAGAAATGGATAATAGTAATATGATTAATCACCCTGGCGTCATCGTAGGGTTTGCAGTTTTAGTAGTGGTTATGCTGCTGCTGGATCTTGGGGTCTTTAACCGGAAAGTTCATGCGGTGAGCAGTAAAGAAGCTGCAATATGGTCTGTGGTATGGATTACCTTATCCATGGCATTTAGCGGTGTGGTTTATTACATCTCAGGATTTGAGAAATTTACCCAGTTCCAGTCGGCCTATTGGATTGAAAAGGCATTATCTGTAGATAATCTTTTTGTCTTTATTTTAGTTTTCGGGTTTTTTAATGTACCGAAGGAGTATCATCATAAAGTGCTTTTCTGGGGTATTATCGGAGCTTTACTCTTCCGTGCAATCTTCATTTTTGCAGGTGTAGGCTTGATCAATCTTACTTATTTGCCTGAAATGGAATTGTTTGGCCACAATGTTAGAATTAATATCGTGCTGTTATTATTTGGTTTGTTCCTGATCTATGCCGGAATTAAATCATGGGCAGGTGGAGAAGACGACGATGATGATAAGGATTTCAGTAAAAGTGCTGGCGCAAGACTGATCTATAGATTTTTTAAGGTAAGCAAGGAGTTTGATGGCGGCAATTTCTTTACCATAGAAAATGGTATAAAAATGGCTACTCCATTATTGGTAGTGGTTGCCGTAGTTGAGTTTACGGATCTGCTGTTTGCGGTAGATTCTATCCCTGCAATTTTCGCAATTGCACCAGATGATCCATTGATCTTATATACCTCCAATATTTTTGCAATCCTTGGTTTAAGGGCGCTTTATTTCCTGCTGGCTAACTTTATACACATGTTTAGCTTACTGAAATATGGTTTGGCTATTATCTTAACGTTTATCGGGATTAAGATGGTCGTTGCACCAATCTATCACATTTCTTCGCCTTTATCTTTATCAATAGTAGGAGGGGTGCTGATCTTATCGGTTATTGCCTCATTGATATTTGTTCCGAAAGAAACTCCGGAAGCGAAATAGTTATCCGTTTTTCGGACATAAAAAAAGACTGGTCATTTTATAGATGGCCAGTCTTTTTTTATTTAAATATTTTGAGAAGCGATCTGTCATGAACCCATTACCACAACAATCGCATATGCGTTGAGCAGGATAAATATTACTGCCGGTACCAGGTGTATGATCTTTGCCTGGTTGCTTCTTTTAAACAGCGTACCCACAGCTAAACAGGAAGTAAACATCAGTAATATGCTCGTATACATCAGGATCTTTCCAAAAGAATTTGTCATGATCAGTACTACAGTGATCAGAAATTGAACCAGTATCGGGATTAGCGGGATCTCTTGATTGGTTAATGTCGATTTAGCTGGCAGGAGTTCAGAAGCCATCTTTGAAACCACCCTGGATCCTGTCCACACCATTGCACTGATACTGGATATCAATAGAAGACTGATCACACCGGCCATTATTTTCCCACCTGAATAGCCAAATATCGCTGTTGCTGATCGGGCACCTACCTCAATTACATTTTCCAGCTCTTTTATAGGTACGGTTCTTAAAAATACGTAATTGAGCAGCATGTATATGATGGTTACCATGATGGTTCCTGTCAGGATTGCTTTTTTAATATTACGCTCCGGGTCTTTGATCTCATTAAAGATATAAACACAGGCATTCCAGCCTGAATAGGCAAATGAGACATAGATCAGGGAAGTGGCAAATCCCTGACTAGTGATCAGCTTGAGGTCATCTGCATGGAACAGGAAGGAAGTACCTGCAGCAGAACTGGACAACCCGTATCCGATAAACAGAAGGATCAGCAGCAATTTAACTGCAGTAGATATAAACTGAAAACGTTTGCTTAGATGAATGCTAAAGCAGTGGATTAAAGTAATCAGTGTAATGATCCCAAGACTTGATATTTTCAGCGGTATTTTTGGAAATACCTGCGAAAGGTAGGAGGAAAGCGCCATGGTAGCCAATGCTACTGGCGCGGCGAAACCTGCAAAAACAGAAATGATGCCCGTAAAATAGGAGAATACCGGATGATAAGCGGCCTTAATATAATGATATTCACCACCAGAGCCGGGATAACGTTTTGCCAGTTGAATGTAACTCAAACCCCCGCATAAGGCAAGAACGCCACCGCAAAACCAAAGAAAAATAAGCAAAGGCCCGGAGGGAAGCCCCTTTACCTGAAACCCTAAACTCGTGAATACCCCTGTTCCAATCATGTTGGCAATTACGAGGGCAGTTGCCGTACCGAAACCTATTTTCTGACTAGTCATCCAGGCGGATCATTGCCAACAGCAGCTCATAATATTGCACGGTGCCATCTTTTCTCAGATGTTTTGCCCGCTCTTTTTTAAACCTTTCCAGCGTGTATTCTGCGCGTTTATAAATAGCAGAATCTATCGATGTAGCTTGATAACCTTTTGGTACAGCATACACAAAATGACCGGTTTTTCCGCTGTAGACCGGAATTTGGAAAAAATCACGTTTCAACAGTTCGCCCTTGTTTTTTTCTTCATGCTTAGCCGCTTCCAAAAAGAAAGTAACGGCGTGTTCAGGGTACCCGAATAAGTAGCCATACGATCTGAAACGGTTGTTTTTGTCCTCATATTCTGTGGTATTGATGAGCAGTTCGGGATCTGTACCCGGACTAAAACCAAACTGTCCGTAAAATTCCTGATTGGCCTGAACCAGTGAATCCATTAAACTGATCCTGTGAATGGTGATCTGCATCGTCCGTTCTTCTTTGGTGTGCAGCTTAAACGGACTTATCGAGAACCGCAAATCACCAAAGTTGAGTGCGTTAATGAGATATTGGTAGTGTTTTAACTTCTTGAAATCTGCTGATGCAGTATCTGTTACTTCTCTTTTACCTGAGGCTACCGGATCGGCATCTGCAATTTTCAAATATAAATTGCTAACACTGCTGATCGTTTTCAACTTACCTGAAACGGTGTATAATCCCTCATTTTCAAGCACAGCCTTAATTAGCGTATCAGCGAGCATCCTGTCCTCAACGCTCAGTGTTCTGTAAGACTGAAGTTGCCTAACAGGCAATTGTTTCGTTGATGCACAGCCTGATATGATCGTGATCAGGATGACTGATAGTAAAGTAAAATTTCTTTTCATGAATGTTTGGTTTTTTCGGTTTAGTATTTACATTTGCAACAAAGTTGCGAAAATGATTGCTCAAATCGTGCTTATTTGTGAAATTTAAAATATTTACAAATCTATTTATAATTAGTCTTAATAATATCTATGTTTGCAAATAAATCATCCCTCCTGTAAAAACATCTTAATAAAAGCTTTTTAGCGCTCCCAAAACGCGCCATGACGGTCATGGAAAAAAATTAATTATTAACCAACACACATGCAAATGAACATTCTTTCCTCCCGACTAAGCCTGATGATCGCCTTGTTGCTTTCAGCTGGCGTTGCCGGGGCACAAGACATCCAGAAACCAGGAGTGAATTCTCCAACGAGTTTTGCGATTGTAGTCGACCAAAACACCTATTCTCAAGCAAAAAAAGAAATTGACAGCTATAAAAATGCAGTCGAAAAAGATGGTTTAGGTACCTATATCATCAGCAGCAATTGGAAAAACCCTGAAGAGATCAGATCCGTTTTAAAAAAGCTGTATAACCAGAAGCAGTCGTTAGAGGGCGCTGTGCTGGTTGGGGATATACCCATTGCAATGATTCGGGATGCCCAATACCTGACATCTACCTTCAAAATGAATCAAAAGGTCAACTGGCAGCGTTCTTCTGTACCATCTGATCGTTTTTATGATGATTTTCAACTTGAATTTGACTTTATAAAACAGGATACTGCGCGGAAAGACTATTTCTATTATTCTATTAGTCCTGCCGGATCTCAAAAGATCAACATGAGTATTTATTCTGCGCGGATTAAACCGCCCGTAATAGCAGGGAAAGATAAATACCAGCTGATCAGGGAATACCTGAATAAGGTAGTTATAGAAAAGAGCCGTGAAAATAAAATTAATGATGTCTTTATTTCCACCAGTCATGGTTATAATTCAGAATCATCTAACGCCTGGGCTGGGGAACAATTGGCGTTTAAAGGTCAGTTTCCAGATTTATTCCGTCCGGGTAACCAGGTTAAGTTCTTCTCCTTTCTCAATGAAACTTTTTTAAAGTTTAATCTTCTGTCTGCTTTAAAAAGCAAAGATCTTGACATTGCCATTATGCATGGTCACGGCGATACAGACATCCAGCTGGTCAATGGATATCCATATGTGTCCAATCCGCAGGGTTCCATTGAAAACCTGACCAGGTATCTTCGGGCAAAAGTAAGGGATGCTAAAGACGCCAAGCGTGATGTGGAGAAAGTTAAAGAAGGATTTGTCAAATCACTGGGTGTTTCTATGGGATGGATGGACAATGCATTTGATCCTAAAGTGATTGAGGCCGACTCTATATTCAACGATGATCTGGATATTCATGTTAAGGACATCTTATCTGCCAAGCCAAATGCCAGGTTCGTTATGCTGGACAACTGCTTAACAGGATCATTTCATTTAGACGAGTACCTGGCCGGTTACTATCCATTCTCTGGTGGCAATAACATCGTAGCCATTGCGAACAGTATCGGCGTTTTGCAAGATCTTTGGCCGGATCAGCTGATGGGTATTTTGCAGCATGGCAGCAGGGTAGGTAACTGGTTTAAGCATACCGCCTACCTGGAAAGCCACATCATGGGTGATCCCACTTTCAGCTTTACAGCCAATACCGACTTTGACGTTAATAAAGCCATTACCGGAAAAAATTCTGTGGCTTACTGGAAGACACTGCTTTCAAAACCTGATGCAGATCTGCAGGCACTTTCATTGGTTTACCTGGCCAGGCTACTGGATAGTAAAGCGCTTTCTGCACTGCTAAAGAAAACCTATTTAAATTCTCCTTATGAAACTACCAGGATGCAGGCTTTTCAATTGCTAGAAAGACTGGATAATGCAGATTACCAGGAGATCCTGATCTCAGCCACTAAAGACCCTTATGAATTTATCAGGCGCAATGCGGTTAATGAGATCAGCGAGCGTGGAGGTAAGGAATTTATACCTGCCCTGATCAATATGGTTGTAGATGACTATCACTCAGAAAGGATAGGTTATAAGATTCGCACCACATTGCCATTTATGGACGCAGAAACATCCAAAAAACAACTGGAAGATCAGGTAAATGCAGATCGCCTGGTTCATTTTGAAAAAAGCAAGGCAGACCTCCTAAAGTTGGTGAACTACAGTGAGGTTAAGGTAAAGGGAATAATTGATACCATACTTGATAAAAGCAAGGCTGATAAAGTACGTCTTTATGATATTATGACCATGCGCGCCTACCGCTATCATCAGACTATTCCTGCTTTAATTCAAACCGTAAAAGATCAGACAAACAGCGATGCCATTAGAATAGCTGCACTGGAAGTATTAAGCTGGTTTCCCAGATCCTACAAAAAACAAGAGATCATCGCATTGTGCAAAGAAATTGAGCAGGGCGAAAGCTATAATCAGGAACTGAAAAAACAGGCAAAGAAAAATATCGGGATCTTTTTATAGTCCCTAATATCTAAGAACCAACACATAAATATAAAATATAATGAAAACAATAACTATCAGTGCTGCACTATTGATGTTGTCCAGCATGGCTTTTGGGCAGCAATCCAAACGTACGGTTTTACCATCAGATGTTCAGGTTCGCCTTGCTGTAATGGCGGCACCTACAGAAGACCGGGCTAAAGCAACCGTATATGGCTACACACCGGAGGGTAAATTTATTTTGCTTAGGGAAGGGACAAATGATATGATCTGTTTGGCTCCAAATCCAAAACAGGCTGGATTATTTGTATACGCCTATCCTAAAAGATTAGACCCCTTCATGGCACGCGGCCGCGAGCTTACGCTGGCAGGTAAAGGAACTAAAGAAAAGAACGATGCGCGCGAGGCAGAAATCAAATCAGGCAAACTGATATTTCCTCAAGACCCGACGGTTTTGTATGGATACTGGGGTGATGAAAAAAACCTTGATCCGGCAACCGGAGAGATCAAAAATGCATTGCGCAGATATGTGGTCTATGTGCCTTATGCCACAGGAGAAAGCACTGGTCTGCCTACTTTACCATCTGTTCCGGGTATGCCCTGGCTGATGAATGGAGGTACCTATAAAGCACACATCATGTTAAACCCGGAAAGTATGGGTCATGAACATGGAATGTAATCAGTTAACCATTTTTAAAATTATATACAATTTATGATAAAATATTTATCCTGCTTTAAACATTTAATCCTGGTTTTTCTGTGCCTGCTGGCAGGGATCAATTCCTTTGCCCAGGATACAAAAAGAAACTTTACGATTGGCGGAACTGTTTATGAACAAAAAGGAAATAAGGGACCGGTAACACCAATTTCTTCTGCTACTGTTTCTATCAGCGAATATGGGATCAACGCTGCTACCAGTACCAATGGCCGCTTTTCTTTTACCAGGGTTCCTTCTGGTAAGGTAAAACTTAGTTTGAGTTATTTAGGAAAGATCACATTAGACACTTTAATTGATGTTCAATCTGATCTGGATCTGAAGTTTTATTTGGCCGAGGCCGATTTCAGATTAAAGGAAGTGAATGTAACGGCAAGCAATACCGACAATAGCAATGGTACTTCTTCAAAGATATCCAGGAGTGCGATAGATCACTTGCAGGCAGCGAGTTTAACCGATCTGCTTTCTTTATTGCCTGGCGGCCCAACCATCAATCCAAACCTGGCCAATGCGAAGCAGATTACGCTGCGTAATGTGGGTTCACCTACACAGGACCTGAATGCATTTGGTACCTCGATTATCATAAACGGAGCACCTGTTTCTAACAATGCCAACCTCCAAACCATGTCGCCTGCAGTTAGTGGGGCTTCGGGTTCATTAGGCGGTGGTGCATCTCCAGGTGCAGGTTTTGATGTAAGGACGGTTTCGCTCGACAATGTAGAATCGGTTGAAATTATCAGGGGTGTTCCTGGTGTTCAATATGGCGACGTAACCGCTGGCGTAATGCTGGTTAATACCAAAGCCGGTGCACAGCCATTGAACATCAACGTAAGGACCAATTCCAATTTATATCAGTTCTCTGCTACCAAAGGCTTAGATCTTGGTGCTAAGAAAGGAGCTTTAAACCTGGGTATTGACTATGCGAGCAATGTAACCAGTCCGGTGCAAAGCTATCTCAACTATAAAAAAATTACCGGAACCGCTTTATACAGCAATACTTTTTTTGATAACCTGAAGTCTACCACTTCATTAGACCTCCTGTACGGGAAAGATACCAGGAAGCCAAACCCGGATGATCTGGTTAATCAGATCAGTTCAAAAGGGCAGGATCTGGGGTTCATTTTTAATACCCGCGGAAACCTCAGTTTCGATAATGCATGGCTGCGTGCAATTAATTATGTAGCTCGTGTAGGTTATACGGTTAAGGATAGTTATTACGAAACCCTGTACACTTCAGCAACTTCGCCATACTCCATGACCTATACGGATGGAGCCATCCTTACCAATAAGCCAAATACCCCTGTTTTTGATACAAACGGACAACAATTGACAAATATCAGTCCTGCAGATCAGTCGCTGTATGCCATTGCATTGCCAAGTGCTTATTTGGGCAGGTATGATATCAATGGTAAAGAATTCAATACTTACTTTAAAACTGTAGCTACCTTTTTCAATAGAGTTGGTGTTACTAATCACAGGTGGTTACTGGGTGCTGATTTCAAGTCTGATAAAAATTACGGTGATGGAAAGACCTTTTCAGATACAGCTCCTCCATACCGGAATCTAAGTGCTGTAAATGCCTCATTCAGACAAAGGGTCTATAAGGATATTGCAGGACTGGATCAATTTGGTTTATTTGCTGAAGATCAGCTGAACGCCAAAATAGGCGAGAACCATTTGCTATTGGTGGCAGGATTACGTTATGATCGTTTTTCTGGAAATAGAAATGCCCTTTCTCCACGGATCAATGCCTCATTGGATATTGTTCCCCGTGTTTTCAGTATCAATGGTGCTTATGGGCAGCTGGCAAAGGCTCCTGCCATTCTGCATTTATCTCCGGAAGATGCTTACTTTGAATATGTAAACATCAATGAGACGGCATCAGCTATCCCTGCAGACCAGCAGGTTTATATGACGACCACACGTGTTTTTAGTACAGAAAATCCGGATCTTAAAATTGCAAAGAATAAAAAGTCTGAAATAGGTTTCACCTTAAAGGTAAGCCAGGCTACCTTAAAAGTTACCGGATTTAGAGAAAGACTGAATAATGGATATGCCTTGAGTAATACGGTTAATGGGTATAAACCGGTAACCTACAATGAGTATGTACGTGCAAATGCTGCACAACCTGTTTACCAGCTGAGTCAAAGCAACCCGGTTTTGGCTAAATTTTATATGCCTAATAATGCGCAGGTGGCTAATACCGAAGGGATTGAAGCCGATCTAAACTTAGGTCGTTTTGATGCGATCAGGAGTGCTTTTACGCTAAACGGTGCTTATATACGAACCGAAAGCTATAGCAATGATTATTTCTTTTATGATGGCCAGAGTACAACTGGCGGTGCAGGAAGAACCCATATCGGCTTGTATGAAAAAGGTATGGCCAAAGAATACAATCAAAGTTTTGTAACTGCACTCAGAAGTACGCATAATATTCCTCAACTGGGTTTTGTGGTTACGCTGACTACCCAGGTTACCTGGAATGAAAGCAATCAAACTAAGTTTGGTAATGATTCTATCCCGGTAAAATACATTTCAAAAATTGATGGACAGATCTACGACTTTGATGCAAGCAGGGCAGGAGAAGATCAATTCAAGACATTGATCCGTCCAACCAATCCAAGTCAGGCCATTAAGGAATCCTATCCTCCACTATTGAACTTCAATTTTAACCTGACCAAGGAGATCGAAGACTATCTACGGGTATCCTTCTTTGCCAACAACATGTTCAGGTATTATCAAATTACAGAATCTAAACGAAATCCAGGTACTTTCATTAAGCGTAACAGCAGGTTGTTCTTCGGTTTGGGTTTATCACTTAAAATAAAATAAGAGGTCATGAAATCAATTCATATCATTACTGCGCTCGCCATCCTTACCCTGTTTTCTGCTTCCTGTAAGAAGATTAATAATGCAGGTGATGCGGAAAAGGCAGGTAGTTATCAAGTAAACATTACCGCCCCTTCTCAATTGGCTGGGGTAACCAGCACGCAGGGACTTAAGATCGTTTTTGAAAACTTTGCTGAAGGCTTTAAACTGGAGAAGGAACTTGGTGCCAATATTACAACCATCGACGGGCTGATTCCCGGCATTTACAGCATCAATATATCCGGCAGGGTAGAAGATGGTGCAGGTGATGCATTTTACCTGAGCGGCAGCAAGATCAACTATGCCATTGTAAAGAATGGTGAGGCTATAGAGATCCCTGTAAACGGACTTAAGGTTAGTCCGCTCATCATTAGTGAAATATTTTATGCAGGTACTGGCGCAAGTCCGGTTCCGGGAACAGGAACCTATTTCAGGAATCAATTTTATGAGATCTATAACAACTCTGATAAGGTAATCTATCTGGATGGACTTTGCTTTGCCAACTTAACACCAACCACAGCTACAACTACTTTGCCATTGTGGCCAGCGGCAGATGGCAGTGACTATGCGTATGCAGAACGGATCTGGAAAGTGCCGGGAACGGGTACGCAATACCCGCTGCAGGCTGGAGAATCCTTTGTGATCTCGCAATTCGCGGCCAACCATAAACTGCCGCAGTACAATGTCAATTCTCCTGTTGACGGATCATCTTCAGAATTTGAGTTCAACATGAACAATGCAAACTTCCCGGATCAGCCGGCTGTAGATATGGAACATGTATTCTACAATGCAAGTGCTTCTAAAGGTACCTTGCCGCAATACCTTACTTCGGTTTTTGGCGGGGCGTATGTCATTTTCAAAGTACCAGCCGGAGAAACCTATGATCCTGTAAACAATGCAAACCTGCGTACGAGGAACCTGGCCGGTACGGCTACCATGCAATATGCCAAGGTGCCGATCCGCTATATCCTGGACGCTGTTGAAGCAGGTAATAATGAAAATTTAATCAATGCTAAACGTGTTCCTTCCGTACTGGATGCGGGTATGACCTATGTTGGCGCTACTTATAATTCTTTGGGAGTAGCCCGTAAGGTGGCTGTAGTAAATGCTGACGGTACGCCGATCCTGATGGATACCAACAACAGTACTAATGATTTTGAACGGGGTGTGGTGCCTCAATTCAGGCGTCACGGCTCAAGAATGCCATCGTGGAACCATACAATTAAATAGTAATGAAAAGAATTCGAATGAAATATATAAAAAATACATGTGCCTGCCTTTTAGTTGTATTTTCCAGTCAGCTGGCCATTGCACAAGAACAGACAACAGGTCCGGCTGCTCTTGAAATGCTCAGTCAAAGAAGCCTTTGGAAAAAAACTTCAAACCCTGCTGGTCTGCAGTTTGATCAACCCTTTCAATACTCGACGCTGAGCGTAGGTTATGAGCTTTATGATGGCAACTTTCGCCGTCCGCAACAAGGCGGCTCAGGGAATCGCCAGACCGTGCATACAGAAGGAAATTACCGGATCAAGGATTATTATTTGAGTGGTAGCTTTGATTACCGCAGAGACCAGATCAAAGATGCGAATTACAATGCATCCATTATTGATCCTTTTAGGGGAATGCCTTACATCATTGCGGATCTGAACCCAAGCGATTGGAACAACCAGCATTATGAGATGCAGTTTAACATAGCAAGTCCGGCCTATAACGACCAGTTCTCTTTCGGATTTGCAGGGTCTTATAAAGTTTCAAGTGGTGCAAAACAGCGGGACATCCGCTCTGAAAATTATTTCTATAATTTGTCCCTTTCACCGGGTGTAGTGTATACGCCATCAGAAAAGCACCATTTAGGACTTAATTTTGTCTACAGTAATGTCAAAGAAGAATCTTATGGCAGTAATGTAAATAACAGTGTAGACCAGCAATATTATGAATTACTGGGTTTGGGTACTGCTGTGAATTATTTAGGTGGCGGCCGTTCTAACAACTACATAGGTGATGCCTTGGGTGGAGGATTTCAATACCAATATGCCGGCAACGTAAATGTTTTACTGAGTGCAGACTACAGTGTAGAAGCAGAAGACCTGCAGGTATCTTTCGAAGTGCCCAGAGATGGAGCATCTGTGCTGCGTCACATTTGGAAAGCCAAATTGGCGTTTATTAAGGAGGGTACCCAAACCTCACATTTCCTGGATTTTAATTATTGCAACCGCAATATGGATGGGATCCAGTATGTTACACAGCGTGATAATTCTTCCAGTCAGATGGGATGGCAAACTTTGTTTAAAAGTGTACGGTCTACCTATTCTACGGAGCAGGCTGGGGTACAATATCATTTGACAAGCAATAAAGGAAATGCTTATTCCTGGAAATTAAGTGCAGGGGCAGTTTATGAGAAATTAAACGATGAGTACTTGTTGCCAAATTCTGTAAAGCAGGCGGAAAACGTATTGTTTAATGCTGGTATTAAAAAGAACCTTGCATTGGCTGATAAGAAATCAAAGCAATTACTTGTTGGATTGGATTTGGGTTATAACGCCAATATCTCTGGTGTTTATAATTACGGAGGGGCACATGCGGACTATCCAACGGTTACCGGCTTGGAACAAAATGATTTCCGGTACCTAACCTCCAGTTATGCGTCGATCGGTGTGCCATTGGTTTATTCTCAGAAAATTAAAAACGATAGTCAGAATATGTTGTTTATAAAGGCACAGATCCAGGCTCAGTTTACCAATAGCTACCAATTTAACGATCGGATTTTTGCTGGCTTTAATGTTGGTGTAAACTTTTAAAGTATTACGTATTTTAGGTTATGAGGATGTCTGAAAAGGCATCCTTTTTTTGTGGTAATTTTTATGGAATTTAAATTTAGCGTAGTATATTCTTGTTTGTTTGACCTTTTATTAACATCTGAATCTCATCTTTTAATTGATTAAGGATTTTATACCATCTGAAAATTTCCTATAAGGTAATTATAAATGAGTGCCTTATTTCCGGAGAATCTTTGGAGAGTCTTCGGACATTGGGCGTAAAAACCCAATGATTGTGTACTTATACCCAGGCTACAAAAAGAAATATGTTTTCTTTATGGTAGAATTCAGATCGAAACAAATTAGTTGTCAGTGTGTTGTGTTTTAATTAATCATTAAACTTAAAATTATGGCACGAATTAGAAATGGAATTCTTGGAGGGGTATCGGGTAAACTGGGACCAGTTGAATGTTTTATCAGGAATGGCGAAGCATTTGTTAAACCATGCAAGAAAAAACGAACAGTCCCTCTTTCACCAAAGCAACTGGGCGTATGTCAAAAGCTTATTATTGCGAATGAGATGATCAACAGCATGACCCCATTTGTTGCACTGGGCTTTGACCAGGCGGTAAAGGGTTTATCCCGTACCGCAAACAATGCGGCAAAATCATACCAGATTCGAAACAGTATCACTGGAACGTACCCGGATCAGACTATCGATTATCCCAAAGTAAGGCTAACCGAAGGAGATCTTCCCGCTGCGGAAAACCCTGGAGTAGCAGCGGTAGAAAATGGGTTAAAGTTTAGCTGGGATGTTGATGAACGCAACAGGTTTGATCAGCAATGGACCCGGGCCATGTTACTTGTCTATGTACCTGCACTAAAAAGTTCTTATTACACCCTTAGTGGTGCCCGCAGAAATGAAGGCAGTGATGTAATGGAGCTACCCTCATCTTTCAAGGGTCATAAACTGCATGCTTATATTTCTTTTATTTCTGACGATAAGCTGGGCATTTCGAATAGCGTATATGCGGGGCATGCTGTTGTTTTTTAGGGGGGTAAAAAAAATAATTAAAATATATTTTCCTAAAACTTGGTTTTATAATTTAAAAATGCAGAAGATAGATTATTAAATAAACAGATTATATTCAAATTTATGCTTATGTGGATATCGTATTATGCGATGCTCACATAAGCATATTTTTTTATAATTTATTTGGTATTTGTTTCTAATGTATTTACCTTTAGCGTATTAAAAATTAACGTCTCATTTCTTTTAATTCTTCTGAAAAGAACAGTTTTTAGTGTGTGAGGTTATTAAACTTACCACTAATGAAACTCAGAGCCATTTGTCTCACCATTTTACCCGCTTTAGTTGTTTTACCAGCCCTGGCTCAAACCAGTTTCTTTAAATCCGCTGCACCGGCATCACCACAAACGGCCGGCCTGATCAAATCGATCAACTACCCGGTAGATTATTCTCGTGGGCTGGTACCAATTTCTATTCCTTTATGGACGATTAAACAGGGGGATATTGAGATCCCGATCAGTTTGAATTACCATTCCTCAGGGATCAAGGTCCATGACCCTTCAGGCATGTTCGGACTTGGCTGGTCATTAAAGGCCGAGCCTCAGCTGAGCCGGAGCAGGAACGGCCCTGCCGATGAAGAGAAATTACTGAACAACGCACAGCTTGGCAGCTGGTACAATACCAGTTATGTCCATACCTGGGCCCTTGGTGCCGCAGACGAACAGCCTGATGATTTTTATTTCTCTACACCGACCCGCTCGGGCACTTTTTATTTCTGTAAGAACTGGGGCAGTAACTCAAATTATACCATTAAAACCATACCTTTTCAACCGGTGCAGGTCAGATATGGCGTGCCTGGTTACGACTTTCAGATCACTGATGACAAAGGCCTTAAATATTACTTTGGTGGCGGGGATTTTGTGGAGCGTGACAATTACTTCATCACTACTTCGGCCTGGAAAGCAAGGAAGATCGTGAATGCCAATTCAACGGATTCAGTATCATTCAGTTATTATCCCAAAACGGTAGAGCCGATCCTGGCCAGGACCCCGCAGTCGCACAGTTACGAGATCCTGGATTCTACCAGTATGGATGCTTATAATACAGTTCATCCACCACAGCTGATACTTTGTGGCGGTGCATTGTATGATGTGCCTACCATCCGGATGAAGCGTCCGATGGTGATTAAAACCATCGCCGGGATGAGCCAGCGGTATGCTTATGTTGACCCAAATAATCCAGAGCCGCTGGCCAGTGCTTTTCCAGCAAGTAGCGGCGCTATACCTACCCTTACCGATGTAGTGACCCTGCATGAGATCAATTTTGACCAGGGCAAAGTCGTGTTTGAGCGGGATTATGTACCGGGTACCCAGTTTTCTAATTTGTGCATCAAACGTATTTTGGTGTACAACCTGGCTAATGAACTGGTTAAGGAGATCAACCTCTCTTATACCGAAGATGTGGCGATGAACCCGGTTAATGGTACCGAGAAGCAGGGACGGACGATGCTGAACTCGGTTACAGTCTTAGACCCACAGACCCTGAACCCTGAAAAATATACCTTTACCTATAATGGTAACCATCTCCCTTTTCATGCAAACTACGGAATAGATCTTTGGGGTTATTATAACGGTATAACCACCAATACCACCCTGATCCAGCCCCAGACCATCCATTTGTTAAATAATTCAACGGATGAGAACTATGTAAATGCCAACCATACCTTTGGTGATGCAAACCGGAACAGTTACCTGGAATATGCCCAGGCGCGGGCGCTGATCGGTATTACTTATCCAACAGGTGGCGTGATGCATTTTGAGTACCAGCTAAACCAGGCGATGGATGACTATGCCGGTCAGCTTAAAAATGTGGGGGGCTTAAGGATCTATAAGATCAGGGAAGAAACCAGCGGTACTGAAAACAAGGTGCGTGAATTCCGTTACGGAAAAAACGAGAATGGCAGCGGTTACCTGAAAAACTGGATCTATGGCGGTGCAAACAATCCGTATTTTCTTCAGCAAACCGTAATTGAACATGTTCCGGCCATTGCGTACGACTATGAACATGGTTGCTTTTTTATAAACAACACTTATTATAACCCGGCTACTTACAGGAAGCGGGTCATTTCGTCAAATCCGAATTTTGACATTACCATTAAGGGTAATGCGGTGGTTTATCCGGAGGTTTCAGAATATACCAATTTCGGTGTTGCAGGCAAGACGGTCTATACATACAATCTGGGCAATAGCGGTGGCAACAATCCTTTTTCTACGCCTTACTATATGAACGGGACAACGATTTCTTATGATGACCGCTCGGACTGGAGATTTGGTGACCTTGCTTCTTATGCAACTTATAAAACCACCTCACCAGGTCAATATTCGATGCTGCAGGAAACCATCAATACCTATTACCCGAATGTGGATACTGATACTGTCAGGTCCAGCCAGATCTTTAACGATGTGGTGCAGGTTGGCGGGGATGAGTTTATAGGGACTGGTGCTGCTTCCCACTACATGATCTACAGAAGGGATTTTCAGGCCGGCTACAGCATGCTGATTGCCGATACCACCAGGGTTTATGCTGGTAGCAATGTGATGGAGCAGGTGAACAATTATAATTACACCAATGCATCTATAAACCAGCCAACACAGACCATTTCTGTAAATAGCAATGGACTGATAAAAAAGGTGCAGAAATTTTTTCCACATGAAATGATCGATTCACTCGGTATAACTGATCCGTACATCGATATGATTGGCCGGAACATGATCGATGAGCCGATTGTTGAAAAGACCTATGTAAATAACGTTTTGCAGCAAACCACTACAAGTACTTTTGGTAAGTACTGGCCCAGTAATGCCAATCTGATCCTTCCTTCATTGATTAAAACAAAATATATGAACGAGCCGGAGGAACTCAGGGTTAAGTTTGTGGACTATGATTACGCTGGTAATTTATTGTCATATATGAATGACCGCGGTACAAAAACCAATTTAACCTGGTCGGCCACAGGCCGTAATTTGCTGACCGAAGTAAAGAACGCCTCTCCAAATGAAGTTTACCATAAAAGTTTTGAAACCGGTCCTGTCGGATTTGACGGAAATTTAGTTTTAGACAACTTCCTTGTCCATACCGGGAAATTAGCCGCTAAGCTTTCCAAACCTGGAGCCGGTGAAAGCTACAGCCAAAACATAGAATGGCTCCCTGTAAATCTTACCGCAAAAAAGAAGTTTGTTTTCTCCGGATGGGTATACAGTGGCGGTCCATCAGTGGAATTGTATCTATTGATGAAACGTGCCGGGAGCGTGGCCTATGCAGATTATACCACTTATGTGGCGACAAGTGTAACGGGTAAATGGTTATTCCTTCAAAAGGAGTTTGATGTACCTGCCGATGTTGTCAACGTAGCTTTTCGGGTTGATAATAACGGGGGTGGAGATGTTTGGTATGATGACTTAAGCATATATCCTGCCGATGCCTTATTAAGTTCGTATACGTACGAGCCATTGGTTGGAATGACCAGCCAGACAGACAGCAAGGGTATGACGACTTACTATGTGTATGACAGTTTGCAGCGGCTAAAATATATCAAAGACCAAAAAGGCAATATTATAAAAAGCTATGATTACCATTATAAACCATAAGCGACCTATGAAAAAGAAATTAACCATTGTCTGTAATGGCCTGCTGGGAATCACTTTATTTATTACCTTTTTAACAGGTGCTGCAAAAGCGCAGGAGATCCCGGAAGCAGATACCTTAAGTATTTTTTCTGTAGCCCTGGTTCCGGAATGCGTTCCTGCGGCCTGGGTGCCAAATAACGATTTAAATTATGTACGAACCCGTATATTTAAGATAGCTGGTGTAACCAGCGGAAATATAAATGGGCAATGGACGGTTTGTGAAGTGAGCCAGGATGTACAATACCTGAATGGTTTTAGTATGCCGATGCAAAATATATCGATCCAGGGCAGTCCGACATTCAGGGATCTGGTACAGCCTGTAGCTTATGACGCATTTTTTATGGAGGTTAAAAAGTATTTGCCTTATACTGCTTCCAGTACAGTGAGTAACGGTAGTTTTAAAGGCAGTGCTTTGGCAGATCAGACTGCATTTTATAATAATCCCGGAGGCTACTTGGCGCCTGGCGTTACACAGATTACGAACAGTGCTTTCTCTGAAAGCAGGTTTGAGGCTTCCCCATTGAGGCGAGTTTTAGAACAGGGCGCAGAAGGTCCGTCCTGGCAGCTTGCCGCGGGCCATACCCAAAAGATCGAATACGGAATCAATAACACTTCGGCAAGCTATACCACAACTGGATTTGCGGCAAGACTTTATTTTGCAAACCAGGTTACCGCAGGTGCAGTAACCAGGACATTAGCCGGAACAGGTTACTATCCGGTGGGTACCCTTACTTTGACCATCAGTAAAGACGAAAATTGGGTTCCTGCAGACGGTAAGGTTGGTACGATTGAAGAGTATAAAGATAAAGAAGGCAAGGTTATTCTTAGAAGACTATTTAACAGGACACCCACAAACACCATTGAGACACTTTCAACCTATTATATTTATGATCATTTTGGAAACCTGAGCTTTGTACTGCCACCAGGGGCAACTCCTGATGCTGTATCTGTCCCTACTCAAACTATTCTGGATAACTTCTGCTATCAGTACAGGTATGATGGAAGAAACAGATTGGTGGAGAAAAAATTACCCGGCAAAGGATGGGAGGTTATCATCTATGATAAACTGGATCAGGTTGTGCTTACTCAGGATGCTGTGCAGGCACAAACTACAGGAGCCCCTTATCCTTATTTTTCATTTAAAAAATATGATGCTTTAGGCCGTGTCATTATGACCGGGGTAGAGGGCAATTATTCGGGGAGCAGGGAATCAATACAGAGCTCATTTAATAACAACTGGACGGGTGTGTTTTGGGAACAACGAGATGCAGACGGTTTGCATGGTTATTCCAATAACGCGGTTCCTAACGGTACGGTGAACAGGCAAATCGAGGTGGTTAATTATTATGATAGCTACATTATTCCTGGTTTGCCTACTTACACGCGTGCCGGTTATAGCACAATGACCAGGGGGCTGCTAACGGCGAGTAAGGTTAAGGTACTGGGAACAGAAGATTACCTGTGGACCATCAATCTCTATGATGACGAAGGCAGGATTGGCAGAGTTTATCAGCAGCATTACCTGGGAGGAAGTGTTAATGTTGGTAACTACGATCAGATAACCAATGTATATAATTTTGCAGGTGAATTAACGGCAAGTACCAAGACCCATCGTACTACTGCCGGCAATACCACAACTGCCAATCGGTTTGTATATGACCACCGGGGCAGATTGCTGCAGACCTATTTGAAAATAAATGGTTTAGCAGAGGTTTTATTGAGCGAGAACTCTTACAATGAAACCGGACAGTTAAAAGATAAGAAACTTCATAACGGGCTGCAGGCTACTGTTTATGCGTATAATGAAAGAGGGTGGTTAAAAAGACAGTCATCCAATGAGTTTAGCATCAAGCTTGGGTATGATACGTTATCGAATGCACAATATAACGGCAACATCTCTACCCAGGAATGGGGAACCGGGTTTGCGAATAAATTTGTCTATAACTATGATAAGCTGAACAGACTGACCAGTGGCGTAAGTACTGGTATAACCATGAGCGAAGTGCTAACCTACGATCTTATGGGTAACATAAAAACGATGAACCGGGATGGTTTGGGTATATCTACCTATAGTTATCAGGGGAATAACAGCAACCGGCTTAATACGATAACCGGAAATTCTGTCAGTGCAGGCGCTTATGCTTATGATCTTAATGGAAATGCCAAAACTGACGGCAGGAATGGAGCGGTTTTAACCTTCAATATGCTGAACCTGCCGGCTACGGTAACAAAAGGGAGTACTACCATTGCTTATACCTACGATGCGAATGGAACAAAGCTGAGAAAGGTGAGTAGTGCAGAACCTACGTCAGACTATATAAATGGTATCCAGTATACAGCAGGAGCCATAGATTTTATACAAACCGGAGAAGGAACTGCAAGGAAAAGTGGAACCAGTTACATTTATGAGTATGATCTAAAAGATCACCTGGGAAATATACGATATAGCTTTATCAGGAACCCGGTTAACGGTTTGGTCCAGAAAACGAAGGAAGTTAATTATTATCCGTTCGGAATGCAAAATGTTGCTATGGCTGGTACAAATAAGTATCTTTATAACGGCAAGGAGTTGCAAACAGAGTTGGGACAGCTGGATTATGGAGCGAGGTTCTATGATCCGGTTATTGGAAGGTGGAATGTGATTGATCCGCTTGCGGAGCAAGGCAGAAGATGGTCGCCATATACTTATGCCTTTAATAGTCCGATCAGGTTCATTGATCCTGATGGAATGATGGCGGTAGAAGGAGATAAGCCTAAACGATCTACTACAGTATCTATTTCTAAACCGCCAGCGGATCCGAATGGAGATCAAACTGGGCTAATAAAGAATGCATCTGCTGAAACCAAGAAGAACAAACCATTCAATGCGGCAATTCTTGAGGGTACATTTATGATAGCTGAGTCATTAGGTATCAATGCTCTGGATAACTTAATTTTTTCCGACGGAGAAATAACTGCTGCTAATGTTATTTTGACAGGTGTTACTGTAATTCAGGGTATGGAGATGTTAGAAGGGGGTGGTAGTGGGAAGTCCTCGGGATTAACGGATCCGAATGTATCTATCGGTACCGGATTTGGTCCAAATGAAACTCCTATGATATTTCAAGGGCCTTGGACAACAGGTGACTTGGCTAGAGCGGCTAATGGTCAAGGACCATTAGATTTTGCTCCTAGAACAAATGCAGCTGGGAAAAGAATGCCCTTGGAACTTCATCATGCAGATCAAATGCCTGGTTCAGCAATACATGAAGTCAAACCTGCTCATACTAGTTATGTGCCTCATCTAAATAAAGCGAATCAGGGGGTAACTAGAGCAATGAGAGTTCAGGATTCAAAAATGCATTGGTACTATAGAGGAAGAGAGATGACCAATTAATAATAATAATCATATGATACATTTAACAATTGAACAGCTTAAAGCAAATTTAAGCTTAGGCAAGACAGTAGAACAGTGGTTGGGATACAAAGATGAAAATAGTTATACCATTTTAAAATGGATAAGTATTGAAAAGGAACATCATGGTGAATATAGTGTTGCTTATATTGAGTCATTTGATGAGGGTAATGAAGATTTTATTGATATTTATGAATTCTCAACATTAGATCCAGATGAGCCATTAGGCATTATAAGTACCTTTTCAAATATAGATGAAGCCATAGATTTTTCATTAAATGAATACGGTGCTTCAGTCGATAAATTTGTTTCAGGAGGAATGATTCAGGAAGAATACCTCATATATTTAAATAGTAAATCCTAACAATGAAATACTTTTGGTGAAAATTTCATGACTCTACTATCTCCGAAGATACCCAAACAAAAAACTAACTTTACCGTAAAGGAACGTTCTTTATAAAGCTGAAAGTTGCTGCCAGCAAATCCGGCAAAACTTAAAAAAGTTGCGTAAGGGCATACGATTATGGAGCGAGGTTTTATGATCCGTTGATTGGAAGGTGGAATGTGGTGGACCCGTTGGCGGAAAAGAGTAGGCGATTCTCCCCCTACGTTTATGGGAATAATAATCCTATTCGTTTTATTGATCCAGATGGGCGGGAGACAGTACCAGCATTCTTCCCTTTGATACCAGTAGTAGTTGGAATTCTAGATGTAATAGGTACTTATGTGACAGCAGAAGTAGTTGCTGGTGTTGTGATAACTGCTGCTGTAGGTTATACCATAAAAACAGGTGTAGATAAATATTCCAACAATAGGAATTATTCTGATTCTGTTCAAGATAATACAAGCGGTGCACCTTTGCCTAAAATTCAGCCACAGTTAAAGGTAGAGCAAGCTGAAAAACAAGATAATAAGGGCGCAGAGACCGGTACGAAAGGTGCCTCGAAAGGCTCCTTAAGTGGCACAAAAAAGGCTTTAGGGGAGGCAAAGGAAAAGCTAGACCTTAAACCTGGCGAGTCTTTGCCAAAGGGGGAAGACGGTAAGTTTGGTAGCCCCCAACGAGGAGATTCAAAAAAGGGTTATCGTTTGGATCCTGCGCATCCTAACGCTAAACCTGGATCACCGGAAGAATTTCCGCATATAAATTATTGGGATTATACTAATGGTAAACGAGGAAAGGGTGGCGATAGTGGGGCTATTCCAATCCATTAAATAAATTCTATGGATGATTTTAAAATTTCTTTATTTGAGAGCGAATACAAAAAGCCTTTTCCAGTTTATAGAATACTGGATGATGCTAGTTGTCGTCAACTAGTGAATCAATTATCAAGTAAGTACAATCTTAATGTTCTTAATATTGATGAGGAGCTAATGTTGAAACAATCACTCTATGCAGACTCTAATGCAACTGAAGATTTTCGGTTGATTAGAGTTCTAAATTCCATTGGAATAAACCCTCTGTCGGAGGTTTTTATAAACTGGTATCGGTTTAAGAGAATAGATAGGTTTGATTTAAAGGATTTAGATAAATACTTTGATGATATATGGTTCCCTGTTTCTGATGACATCGATTTATTTGATGCATCCTTGGATTGGATTTTATCAATAAGACATGATGGTTGCATTACGTTTTGCAAATACAATGTCCAGTAGTCTGGAAGACTTGAATGGGCCTAAATAAGCATCATTCTTTAAAATAAAAGTGTAAAATGAAGCAGTTGAAAGTTAGGCAGACCTTTACTTTTCTGCCCTTGGAAGCCTATCATTAAGAATTATATTCTTTTCTGGTATTGGTATCCCTTAGAAAGGCATCGATGATGGCTAGCAAATTGCAATATAGTCATAAAGCATTAGATGGATCTAAAACAACTATTCATTATGTTGGCAAGTTTGCTGGCGATGTATTAAAGGCTGTTGATGACTTTAAATTTAAATAGAAATGAAAGTAAAATGTTTGTATAAAACCGGGTTGGATTTACGGCCATACGATAGTAAACTGTTATCAAATGAACAATTTGGACGTTTTGGTGCAAGTGGTAATTCCATATATGGAGAAATAACTGTAGGACAGGAATATTTAGTAATGGGAATTGTTGTTTTTGAAACCTATCAGGGCTACTTACTTGATGAAGGATTGATTTCTGTATGTCCTTGCCTGTTATTTGAAGTCACTGATGAAAAGGTAAACGTTAATTGGCATTCTAGAATAATTGGGAAGGATGAAGGCATTTATCCTTATATACAAATGGTGATTGGCTACCCCGAGTTCTGTTCGGATAAATTGGCTTACGATAAGCTAATTGTAGAAAAAGAAGAAGAAGCAGAGCGAATTTATTTCAAACGAAAAATTGAATTGGAACAAGAGTGATATATACCTAATGGGAATGCATAGCTAATTTAGCAAGAATAGGCGGAACGCATCAGTATATTGTTCTAGTTGTATAGCTGTTCTTAAGATTTCACCAAAAGCCTGGCTAGTCCGGGCTTTTGTTATTTGGGGTTGTATGTTTTCTTTGTTTTATAGTCCCTGATTACCAAATCCATGTAATGGAAGATGTGCTTTTTTTCGTCCTCTGGTAATGTCTCCAGTTCATCGAGGCGCTTGACCATCTCTTTGTTATGCTTTAAAGAAACTAAACCCTAAATACAGGAATGCGGTGCAGATCCGTCAAAGCGTGATTATGCTTTGGCTTAAAGAAAAGGACTTAAGAACAGTGCAATATATGGCAGGCCACAAATATGTAAGCAGTACCGAACGTTACCAGACCAGTAACCTGGAAGACTTAAAAGAGGCTTTAAACAAGCACCATCCTCTTAAATAAACACCATTTCTTAAAATAAGAATGCCGCTCCGCACGCTCCCCGGTCAGCTCAAAGCCAGCCAGTTCGCTTCGCTTACTTCCTCCTATCTTTAGCTGTCCTTCTCCTGGCCCTTCCTTCTGCCGGAAACCGGCCCAAAGCTAAATAACATAATACACATTATAAGAGCCGCCGCTCCATCCCGGCGGCACGACCAAAGCTGTCATTATAATGGGCTATTATGTAAATAGCCGCTCTCCCTGACCTTCCCCGCTCCGCCAATGGCGAGGCCTGCGGCAGCAAGGTGCTCCGCAGATAGTTGGGGAATCTTCCATTCCCCAAACCCCTTTGGAACCTTTTACTGATCAGAAAGAGCCGCTCTAATCCCTGCACCCAAAGCCAACTACATGAGAATAGAGGTTTGGGGTGATCATTTGTTAAGCCCCCAAAAGCGGAAGAAGGGAGAGCTGTCGAGGGAACTTGGAATAAATGGCCTTAGAGCAAAGGCCAGGAGCGTTTATGCCGCGAAAGTCCCTTTACTGCTTTTCCTTCTGAGGCTATCTTTGCTGCAACATATGATCAACCTTACCTACAGCAGAAATTAACCGAAGAACGAAATTACCCCTCTTGTAAAACCCAAACAAAAAACTAACTTTACCGTAAAGGAACGTTCTTTATAAAGCTGAAAAGTCGCTACCAGCGAATCCGGTGAACTGTAAAAAAGTTGCATAAGGGCGTTAGATTACGGCGCAAGGTTCTATGATCCGGTGATTGGAAGGTGGAACGTGGTAGATCCACTTACGGAGCAAGGCAGAAGATGGTCGCCATACAGTTACGCCTTTAATAATCCGATTAGATTTGTTGATCCGGATGGAATGTGGCCGGATGAAAGTGATGATCTAACTGGTGTTCAAACTGGAATGGCCATAGCGGGTGCGATTAGAGATGGTATACATGGACTCAGAACACTTGTAGCAGCTGCTGGTGACGCTTTAGGTATAAACAAGGCTGCCCCAGGAATGAAATGGCAATCTGTAGACAGTGAAGGTGGCAGATTAGGATACAGTATGGCTCAGGTTCCTAGTGAAGGTGGTATAAAAGATGCCCTGGGTCATCTGGGTGATGGTGCAAGTGCTTTAGCTTTCAATGGTTCTCTGGCTAAATGTACAACGGGTACATTATTGGCTAAAACAGGTCAGGAAGGTCGAGCGGCAAGTGAAGGTGTGAAAATTATTAAGGATGGAGATGCTGCAAGTAATATGCTTAATCCTTTTGATTTAACGGCTACACATGGTACAACAGGGTCAAACTTAAAAAAAGTGGAAGCATTAATTAAAAAAGATGGCGGGATAACTGACCCAGTAAAATACATAGAACATAAAGGCAACAAATATATGGTTGATGGTCACCGTCGTGTGCAGGCAGCTAAAAAGTTAGGGTTTTCACAAGTGCCGGTGCAAGCAGAGCAATTGCCTTACGGAAGCTATAGGACAACAGCAGATTTTCAATTTACAAAACACTAATGGCAATTTGGCAATATACAATTGAAATAATACCGAGAGGAGCTTTATCTGATTTAGGAACTTTGGGTTTTATTACCTTAGATGATTATAATAACTTTGATTTTTGGGAGAATTTTGATCTTGAAATTGAATTTTTTGACTCTTTAACTGGTGGGTTGGAGCGTAGTAGAAGTTGGAGTGGTGACATTATTTTGTATGGTGACAGCGAATCCACCTGCATTAGATTTTTCCTGGAGGGGAGTAAAATATCTGGAATCGACGTACGTATTGATTTCAGATATAATTATTCTGAAATCTTAAATTCTGTAATTGAATTTTGCCATTTGAACGGATTTGTTATTATAGATAATCTCGAAATCTTAGATCTCAATTCAATATTTTTTGTTCATCACATTGAAAAGTCTGAGCAATTTATTACCTATAAAAGATTGTTTGGAGATCCGATATAAAAAAGGTTCTAAATAGCAAAAGCCCGGATCTGAAGTGACCCCAAAAGATTGGACAAAGCTAACTTTAAAAAATTAGGCTGCAAGAGTCCGGTATTGTACCGGGCTTTTGCTATTTAGCAAGTTGCTGAATATGTCTTTTGGTGATGAAAGCATCAATAAAGGTCTTGACCAACTGTAAAGCATTCCCCGTATTAGACCAACTGTAAAGCTATAGACGTATAAGACCCTTTAAATATTTCACACCAAACTAAACAGTATTATGTATAATAAAAATGATAAGCGAAGATTATATTGGCTTATTGACGAATATCTAACTGGTAAAATTAATGATGTAACTTTTTGTGATGAATTTTATGATTCGTATGATTTAGAAATAGTTAATGAGTCCTTTAATGAAGTAGAAAAGATAGTATTCTACGAGTTAAGTCAGGTGGCCAGCCGATTTTCGCAATATGAAAGCGATCACGAATTAGATGCTAATGCTTTTTCTACCTCACAGGAGGTGATGCAAAAATCGATTGAAACAAGAGAAAAATTGAAAGGCTGTAGGCAAATTTATTAAATTGATTTTATTAATATGCTTTGCCTGTTTTGGCGTCCTAATGATGGTGTTGGCCAAAGCCAGGCGCGACAGCAGGGGATGGAATATATAACAACAAAAAACCGGCTTACAAATTCATGTAAGCCGGTTTTTAATCTTATTAAGGTTAGACTAGAATAATGAGAATTCTACTCTACGGTTTTTCTGACGACCATCAGCAGTCTTGTTAGACGCGATTGGTTGGTTTGGACCGTATCCTGTTGCTTCTACTCTTGAAGCATTAGCTCCTTGCGATACTAAGTAAGCTTTTACTGACTCAGCTCTGTCTTTAGATAAACGTAAGTTCAATTCCATTGATCCTGTGTTATCTGTGTGACCTGCTAATTTTAAGCTAAAGTTTTTCTCTACCAATAACTCGGCAACTTTGTTTAATGTTGCATATGAAGTTGGACGAAGCGTAGCTTTACCTAAATCAAATTCAAGGTTTCTGATGGCTTCATCAACCACTTTACGATCTGCTTCAGTAACGATTACTTTTTCACGAATAATCTGAGCAGGAGTTTTTAACGGACATCCGGCACCATCAACTACCGTATTTGCAGGTGTACCCGGACATTTATCAAATTTGTTTGCTACACCATCGTTATCATCATCGCCCAATTCCTGTGCATATTTAGCAGCCATTGCTTCTTTGTCTCTTCTTGCATTTTCTTCAGCGGATGATAATGCTCTTCTCAATTTTTCGTTTTCTTCAGCACTTTCTTCACGGATAGCCGCGATTGCACTGTAGTTTTGTAATTGTGAAGTTCCTTTTCTGCCCAATGCAATTTCGATACCTGCATGTGCATAAGAGAATCTATCGTTAGCTGCTCCAACTACACCATCAAAGTTTTTATCCTTCATGAAGTTAACCGTATAACCCAAATCGATGTTAACACCTTTAGATAAGCCTAGTTTGAAACCTGCACCTATTGGAACAAACCAATTTTCTTCATAACCTGTGCTTGCACCTGTTGGTGAATCAGTGTTTGCTGAAGATGACATATATCCAGCACCTGCAGTTACATAAGGTGAAAGTACATTACGTTTTTGATTCAAACTCATGTTTGCAATAGTGAAATTACCACTTACTGCTGCTGACCAATCAATACTGGTTTCAAAACCTGCATTTTGCTGAGCTGCTGTTGCACCACCGGGAAGGTTGTTTGGTCTGAAGCCCTTTACTTTACCAGCAAGGAAATCTGCCTGGATACCAAATCCTGGAATGATTTGTTTTTTAATGTAACCACCGTAACCCCATGATTCTTGTGGTGTATAGAAATCACCATTTTGTCTGTTGTTAAATGGTGTGTAGTGCGTAAGCATACCACCATTTAAACCGATAGACCAGGTACGGAAATATTTTTTAGAAAATTTTTCTGTAGTTTGCGCATCAGTAGCAGTAGTCTCCTGTGCAAATAATTGCGATGATAATCCTACTAAGGATAGTACCATCGCTGCTTTTGTAATTTTAGATTTCATTTTTTTACAAGTTAGATATTTTAGTCAGCCTCGTTTTGCTGAACGATAACCTACTTGTAATAATCCTGCCAAAGCCGGATTTAGTCAGTTTTAATTCTGAAATTGTTATCAGTCAGATCATTAATCGTCAAATGTCTGGATTAAAGAAAAATAAGGAATAGCGGGTATTGTGTATGTTTTTTGATACAGTCTATGCTTTTTTGGATATTTTTATAACTCAAATGTTTCTCCTTTTTCAGGTAAATTAACTTCATAACCGGCTTCTGCGATCGCCTCTTGCAGGCTGGTCATGCTTTTAATTTCACCATGTACCAGGAATACTTTTTTAAGTGCGGCCGGATCTTGTGTTTTGATGATGTTCATAATGTCATTGTGATCTCCGTGGCCGCTTAACAGATCCGTTTGTTTGATGGTGGCATATACCATCAGATCACGGTTCCTTAACCGTACAATTGGATCGCCTCTTAACAGGCGGTTGCCAAGTGTACCCTTTGCACAGTATCCAATGAACAGGATGGTACAGTAGTAATTTTGGATATTATAATACAGGTGGTCCTGGATCCGTCCGCCCTCCAGCATTCCTGCCGAAGAAATGATGATGCAGGGTTCATGGTAATTTGAAACCGATAAGCTTTCGCGCTTGTCATGGACATAGGATAGCTCATCAAATTCAAATTCATCACCTTTACTCTTGTAAAATTCCCGGGATTCTTCATTTAACAAGTGCTGATGTTTTCTATAAATGTCCGTGGCAAAGCTTGCAAGGGGACTATCAACAAAGATCTTTACTGGTGGAAGTAAACCCTGGCTAAAGATCTTGTTTAAGGAGTAGACCAGTGATTGTGTACGGCCTATACTGAATGCCGGGATAATTAACCGTCCCGGAAATTTAATGCAGGATTCATTGATGGTTTCTATTAACTTTTCCTGAAGCGTGGTATCGGTACTGTGTACCCGTCCGCCATAGGTAGATTCAGATACCAGGTAGTCTACCTGCGGTAAAGGTTCTGGATTGACTAACACCGGGTAATTGTTCCGTCCAATATCTCCCGTAAACGCAATCTTTTTTTCAGTACCCTTTTCTTTAACTGTTAATATGATTGCTGCTGCACCTAGTAAATGTCCTATTGGAATGAATTTTAAACTGATGTTTCCATTTAAGTTGAATTCTTTATGAAAACCAATGGTAACTACACGTTCCATGGTTTCCATCACGTGTTTTTGCAGGTATAAAGGCTGTGGTCCACTTGATCTTCCTCTTCTTCCCCTGGAACGCTTTTGCTGTTTACTAATAAATATGTTGACAGAATCCAGTAAGAGCAATTCTGTTAAGTCTGCAGTAGGAGGGGTACACAATACCTGCCCTTCAAATCCCATACGTACCAGAGTTGGCAGGTTCCCGGTATGGTCAATGTGGGCATGGGTTAGAATAACTACATCAATGGAAGACGGATCGAACGGGAAGTATTGGTTTTCTTCCTGATAGGTATCTTTTTCATAATCAAGTCCGCAGTCAATCAATATATTGTAGCCTTCTGACTGCAGCAGGTGCATGCTGCCTGTTACTTGTCTTGCAGCTCCCCAAATGGTTAATTTCATAGTTTATTTATCCTAAAAATAGCAAGTTATCATTTTATGCGGTTGTAAAGACCAAATTCGTCAATTATCTTTAGTAATCCAATCCGTTAAATTGGTAACCAGATACTTGTATTTTAATGTAGATGGTACAATATTGCTGCTTATAATTTTCCAGTTTTTGAGTTCTTTAATAAATGTTGGTACTGGCAATCCTGCATTTAAGGCTGCGGTGGTATAAAATTCCGCCCTTTGTGTATGATCTGGTGAAGAAGCATTGATAAGGTATCCAAATGCTTCTTTTTCCAAAATTGCCATGGTAATCCCTATACAGTCGTCAAGGTGGATGAGGTTAATGGGGGCAAGGCCATTGGGTACCTTTTCTTTACCTGCAAAAAATCTTCCCGGATTTCTGCCCGGGCCTATTAATCCGGCAAAACGGATTACTGTTGTACTGAATGCTGATTGGCTTTGCAGGTACTGTTCCGACTCCAGCATCGCCTTTCCGGATGCGGTATCCGGGTCAGGCCGCTCAGATTCTGTTAATGTGGAGTTGGAATCCCCGTAAACTGATGTTGAACTGATAAAAATAACCTGTTGGATCCGGGATTCTTTGACCGCCTGGGCAATGGCCTTGACCTTATCAGGATAAGATCCCTGTTCAGCTGTGCTTCTTTTAGGCGGGATGCAAATGATCAGTACGTTACTATCAAAGAATGCGGGATCGTATTGTTGGGCATCCGCTTCGAAACTGACGATATAAGGTTCAATTCCTTCTTTTTGAAGCATCGCCGTTTTATCCTTCTGTGTAGTAGACCCTTTTACCTGGTAATTTTTAGCGATTAGTACTTTGGATAAAGCAAAACCATACCATCCGCATCCCAATATACTAATGGTTTTGTTCATAATAAAAATGGCTTATGTGCTGTTGGGTATATGTTATGGTATATTGAACTGTATATATCATATATTATATTTCATGGTGAGATTAACCGGTAAATGCTGACATCAAAAGTAAACAATTGCGAATAAGGTTACCTGGTTTAATTATTTTGAATCGTTTAACCAGAAACTTAATCCTGCTTTGTTTGTTCTACGGTTAATCACACATTTAAGTTTACATTATACAATATAGATATGGGACATGATCAAAAAAATATAGGCGGCTCTGAAGATCCAAAGAAAAAGTACATCATACCTGATGGGAATGAAGAAAACATAAACCTTGGACTGGATGCCGATCAGTCTTCTGAAGGAGATCCGCTAAAGGTTGGATTAAATGACGACAATGAACGGATCTCTGGAAATCCGGACGGAGAGGATGATGATTCAAATCGCAATGACCGGATTATACGTTCGCCGTTAGATGACAAATAATAGTTTGGCATCATTTTTTCTTAAGTATGGTTAGAAACTAAATGATTAAAATTATGAAATACTTATTTTCAATACTAACAATCGCTACTGTGCTTAGTGCTTGTTCATATAATGCAAAAGACGAAGCGGCTATTAAACAACAGGCCATCGTTGCAGTAAAGGATAGTTTAAAACTTGACAGTTTTAGAAAGGTTGAGGTTAAAAAACAACAGGATGAGCTTGTTGCAGCCAGGGTTAGAGAAGAAAAAAGAGCTTTGCTTCTTTCTGAGCAAAGTGAAGCTGCCCCAGCTCCGAGAGCTTATAATGAAGGTACCACGACGACCACTACCACTACCAAGAAAAAAGGATGGAGTGCTGCTGCTAAAGGTACTGTAATTGGTGCTGGTGCAGGTGCTTTAGGTGGTATTTTGATCGATAAGAAAGATGGCAGGGGTGCAATTATCGGTGGATTGGCCGGAGCTGGCGCTGGTTACCTGATTGGCCGCGATAAAGACAAAAAATCTGGTAGAGTACAACCAAAAAACTAGTATTAATTTAACATAATTCTAATACAGCTATCGAAATTTATCGATAGCTGTATTTTTTTTAGGTAATTTATGAGTTTTTTGAAAAATATTGCTCAGTTTGTCTAATATTTCGTATGTTCGTTAAGGGTTAAAAAAGATGAAATTTGCGCATAATAAACGATAATGGCTAAGAAACAGATATTGATTGTGGATGATGAAGTTAGTATACTTAAGTTATTAAACTTTGTTTTATCTAATGATTATGAGTTGATTATCAAAAACAGCGGGGTTGAAGCATTAACCTGGTTAGAGGAAGGTAACTCACCTGCCTTAATTTTGTCAGATCTGGAAATGCCTTATTTTGATGGAAGTTCTTTCATCCATAACTTAAAAATAAGCGGATTTTACCGCGATACCCCGGTAATCATATTATCCGGAGCTAACAATTTGACAGAAAGAGTTTCTCAAATGTCCTTTAAACTCGACGCTTTTATTCCAAAACCTTTTAATCCGGTACAACTAAAAGAAGCAATTTTAGATGTTTTTAAAAAACATGAATCTATCGGAAAATATTAACTATGATTGATAGCCAAAATTCTATAGCTATACTTTTTTCTTCTTCATCTTTTGGGAATGAATTGCTCCCAAAGCTGAACTCAACTTTTAATGTCCATGCGGAGCCTGACATTAATGCATTAGAGGCTTATTTGAAAGAGCAATCTTTATTTAATCTTCCCGATGTGATCCTTTTGGAGGTTGATGACGATCATGAATGTTTCAATTTTATAAAATCTATCAAAAGCAGTGCGTTGCTTAAAGGATTGGTTATTGTGCTGTTATCTCCGAAACGCAGTGAAGAGATCCGGCAGCTGGCCATGAAACATAAAGTAAATGATCTTTACGTTTCTCCGATTCCATTGAATGACCTTTGTGAACGCATCATATTTTTAGTAAAGTTTAAATTGATCAAACCTCAGCTGGCTGATCTTTCACAAGTTGACTATACCTATGAAATCCCTTTCCCTAAACGATTGTTTGATATCTTCGTTTCTGGTTCCGCTTTATTGTTCCTGTCTCCATTGTTATTGATCGTTGCGTTAATCATCAGGCTCGAATCTAAAGGTGCGGTTATATTTAAAAGTAAGCGGGTTGGAACCGGATACCGGGTTTTTGACTTTTATAAATTCAGGTCCATGAGATCTGGTGCAAGTGCTGAACTTCAGGATCTGAGTGATCTTAACCAATATAAAAGTGAAGACGACCAAAAAAGTATCTTTGTTAAGCTGAAGAACGATCCGAGGATTACCAAATTTGGCCAGTTTATCAGGACCTATAGTATTGACGAACTGCCACAGCTGTTTAATGTGTTCATTGGAGATATGTCTTTAGTGGGTAACCGCCCTTTGCCTTTATATGAGGCAGAAATGTTGACCTCTAATGAATGGAGCATGCGCTTTCTTGGTCCTGCTGGCTTAACCGGTTTATGGCAGGTGAGCAGAAGGGGGAAAGCCGATATGTCTGAACGTGAACGTAAACGCCTGGACAACTTTTACGCGCAGAACCACTCTTTCTGGCTTGATCTTAAGATCCTCATGAAAACCCTTCCTGCTGCTGTTCAGAAGGAAAAGGTTTAATATTCCCCATTTCAAAACTTCTACAAAGCGTAACGTTTATTCCGGGTATTAATCAACTCTCTCGTGTTGAAAGATGCTGTTGAAACCTGATTGAACAGGTGTTCGATTGATCTGACAATTGAATAGTTGATGCACTACACCGCATAAAAAAAGGATGATCTTCATTAAAAGATCATCCTTTTTTTGTTTGTTGTTTATGCTATTATTTGTCGCTGCAATTCTGACGGGTAATGTTAACACCGTTTAAGATCACATCAAATTCTGTTCTCCTGTTTAATTGCTGATCTGCCTCTGAACATGGCACACCGTCGAAACATCTGTTCAATAACCTGGTTTTACCATAATACTCTACACTAACCCTGGAAGGTGAGATTCCTTTTGATATCAGGTATGTTTTGGAAGATTCTGCCCTGCGTAATGATAAGCTCCTGTTATAAGCCTCAGAAGCCCTGCTGTCGCAGTGACTTGAAGTGATCACTGTAATCTCCGGATACTTCATCATTAAGGCTGCAAGCTCATCTAGTGCCGGTCTTGCATCGTATCTGATCTCTGACCTGTCCAGGTCATAATAGATGTTCTGGACCGCGAAGATCTTTTTCAGTGAATCACAGTTGCTGATTACAAATTGTTGTGCGGTTTCCGTTTTATTCAGCTTAATATCCATTCTTACCACAGAATCCTGGGTAATTCCTACTGAACTTACAAAGCCAATGTTATTTACATAACCCAACTTCTGTGCAGTTGCCTCATAATCGGTTTCTGCGGGGATCTCTTTCATGTACTCACCTTTTGCATTGGTACGAATGGTGTCTGTTCCATCCAGATGGTGTAACAGGATTCTGCTTCCCGGTAAGGGTATTCTTGTTTTAGCGTCTGTTACTGTACCTTTTAAGGTAATTGAATATGTAGATTTGCTAAATTTATAAATGTCATCGTTTCCTTTTCTGTTAGAGCTGAAGAAACCACTTTTTCCATCTTCTGCGCGGATGATCCCGAAGTCATCTTTAGAGGTATTTATCGGAGCCCCCATATTTTTAGGCTCGCCAACGGGTTTCATTTCTTTTAATACAATTTCAAACAGATCGAGTCCGCCTAAACCCGGGTGTCCGGTTGATGCAAACATCAGTACATCATTATTCAGGTAAGGGAAAAGCTCATTACCTTCTGTATTGATCTTCTTACCCATATTTACAGGTCTGGTCCACTGTCCGTATCCGGCACGAACGCAATAGTAAAGATCAGAACCTCCGTAACCACCTGGTCTGTCTGATGCAAAGATCAGGATGTCTCCTGTTTTATTTAACGTAGGGTGTCCGGTAGAATATTCATTGCTGTTGTATGGAAATTCAGTAATGTGGTTTAAATTCTCACCGGATACGGTATACAATTTCAATTTGTTTACTCCATCCATACTTTGCTGTGTTCTGCCTTTATAGTAATTATTGCGGGTAAATATAATTGACCCGTCAGGAAACACTGCGGCAGAACCATCATGGAATTTCGAGTTAAGTGCGCCCTTTAAACGGGATAGATTAAGTCCTTTTTCCAAAAGGATGCCAAGGGTATCCCGTTCCAGTGAGGTATTGAATTGGCCGATGGTCTTTGTATCGTTACTGGTGGGAGCGGTATCATCGTCATTAAAACGGTATAGTTTACTGTTTTTGCCTTGTGCAGCACCCATCACGCTATCCGGATCTACGGTTTTAATGCTTTTTAACGACGGAACTACATACAGATTAGAAAATGGGGTATTGTCCCATTCAAAGATCCGACGTGATATTTTCTGTGTTTGCCTGTTGCTGGTAAAAATTAATCCTTCTTTATAATAGGCAGGGGAGTAGTCAGAGCCCAGCGAGTTTAAGTTGGTGAATGATACTTTCCATTTTCCTAAATTCTTATTGAACTGACCCGGGTCGGTTTTAGAAAATGAAGCTGCACGGATATCCGTTGGAACAGAACCCAGATACTTTCTATACCATCCTTCAGATCTTTCATATTGTTGGTTGTTGGCCAAAACCTCTGCATAATTGAGCGACCATTCTGGCTTTATTACTTTCTGTTTAGAAAGCTTTTCATACCAATATAGTGCTTCATCATAGCTTTTAACCATTTTATAGCTGTAGGCGATCATTTCCAGCGCCTTTACATTTCCGGTATCTATTTTTAAAATACTGTTCAGTTCTTTGATTGCTGAGATGTACCGTAATGAATTAAATTCAGTGGTTGCCTTTGTCAGGTTAACTTTCTCTGCCGGTGTTTGGGAGAAAGCAGCATTACTTCCAATCATTAAAACAAATGAAAGAGAAAGGATAACCTTATGTGTAGTTAATTTCATCATATATTAAAAATATCTTGGAGATAGAATTTTACCTTTTCCAAACCCAAACTCATACCTAAGCATGATTTCATGGCTTCCTGAATTAAAGGCTTTTAATGCTGTTGTACTGTAATCGTAGCTATATCCAATCCGGATCTGCGGAGTGGCTTGTATTTCTATTAAACCGGCAACATCTGCACTGGTACGGTATTGTGCACCCAGACCAATTACATCCTTGATCCAAAGTGTAGCATTGATATCCCCCTCAATGGGAGCACCTTTTACCCCTTTGATCAGGAATGATGGTTTAAATTTGAAATCTTCAGATAAAGAGAATACATAACCACTCGCTAAAAACAAGTGCATGGACTGTGTATTTCTCAGATCTGTATTTGGAGATTCGTAAGGGGTAAGTTTATTACTGATCAGGTCTTGTGCCGACAGCCCGATATAGAATTTATCAGAGTTGTAGTATACACCGGTTCCAAAGTTGAATAGCGTTTTACTTACATTATCTGCAAATGCCGGGTCATAACCAGAACCCGGACTATTTAACAGTACACTGGTATAATCTGCACGGAATTGGCTTACACTTCCCTGAATACCAAAAGCCAGCGTTCCCTCGTCCATTCTGATCCTGTAGGCAGCACTGATCACACCGGTATTGGTTTGTGTGATCCCTAATTTATCAGAAATGAACTGAACACCCAGGCCGATTCTTTTATCAAAAACCGGTGCATCCAGCGTAATGGTACCTGTTTTAGGTGCGCCGTCAATTCCTGTCCACTGATTTCTGAACAGGGCAGTGGCCGAAGTTACATTCCGGCTTCCTGCATAAGCAGGATTAATAGCCAGAGTATTGAACATGTATTGCGTATACATCGCATCCTGTTGTGCATTTGCAACCAACATCATGCAAGCCATGCTGAACGTAAGTATGAATTTCTTATTTAGTTTCATGTTATCTGTTAATCGTTATAAACCCTACGCGTTTATTTGTGCCATCAATCATAATGATATAATAATAAGTGCCTGATGGTACATCGTCGCCTACGTATACACCTTCGGTAGTTTTACCAGACCAGTTATTCTGGTAATCGGTAGCGCGGTAAATCCGGTTGCCCCATCTGTTAAATACCTCCAGGCTGATCTTTTTACCCAGTGTATTTTCAACAACGAAGAAGTCATTGATGCCATCATTGTTTGGAGAAAAACCTCCCGGGATCTTTACTGATCCCTGGGTTAATACAACCCCGGTTAATATTGAAGGAGTTACATCTCCATCATTATTAGGGTCGGGAAGCAATCCGTTTGTAGATTGATCTGAAGTCTGGCTTCCATCACTTACCGAGTTACCCTCAGCAATGGCGAAGTTGTTGTATCTGCCTTCTTCTTCCAAAAGCGTAACCCTGATCTCTACATCAACATAGTCTGTTGAATTTGCAGCTGAGTTTGCAGGAAGTGTACTCGTAGCCAGCAGGAGGTTGGTTACTGTGTTTCCGTTATAGCTGGTATTTAATCTTAGGTTTGATGATCCTGCCGATACATTAATAATCTCATAATTTGCCCCTGTAAATGCCAGTGCAAGATTGTCTGTAAGGCTAACCCTTTCAATGGCCACATCGCCATAGTTCTTTAAGGTAAGTCTGTAGATCAGGTTATAGGTACCATCAAAGTTTTTAACGTTGGATCTTAATGATTTTGCCAATCCAATTTTTGCAGGTTTAGTTACCGTAATGGTTACCGTTCCAGGCTGAGATTCATTTCCATTTGCATCTCTGATCACATAGATGAAATCATCTGGTCCGCTGTAACCCGGATTAGGTGTATAGATTGGTTTTCCTGTTGCCGGGTCAAAGGTAATCCTGCCATTGGTTGGTTGTTTGGTAATGACAATTGTACCGCCGGTTGGTGGTGTAATGTCTATAATAACCGGTTGTCCGGTATTTACCGGAACCGTAATATTTGGTGCAACCAATATTGGCGCAAGGGTAGGAACAGATGGGCTAACATCTCCTGCCGTAATTGGGTCTGGAACTAAACCATTTGTAGAAACATCTGTAGTTACTGCGCCATTGCTCACTGAGAATCCCTGTGCAGTTGCGCTATTCGAATATGTTCCGCTTTGTGTGCTGGCCGCCACAGTAATATCGAGCTCTACCTGTGCTCTTCCATTTGAGGCAAGCGTACTTGTCAATAAGAGCATTTCTTTAATGGAGATGCCGTTAAAGTTGCTGTTTGCCCGCAACGTACCATTGGCTGCTAAGCGGTTAACGGTAAATGTTCTGCCAGGGAAAGCCAGTGCAAGATCATCGGTAAGGGTTAATCTTTCAATGGCAATATCACCTAAATTAACAATTGTAAATACATAACTTAAGGTGGTACTTCCATTTGCATTTCTAACATTGGCAACCAATGATTTTGCCAGACCAACTTTGGCCGGTTTGATCACTGTAATGGTCACCTTGCCTGGCGTAGATTGATTGCCGCCAGGATCTTTTATGATATAGGTAAAATCATCAGGTCCGGAATAACCAGCATTAGGCGTATAAATTGGTTTACCTGTTGCCGGATCAAATGTAACTGTTCCATTTTTAGGCGGGATCGTAACAGTTACTGAGTTTCCTGGTGCTAAAGGAACATCAACTGTATATGGAGTGTTTGCCGGGATTACTACATTAAAGTCCGGAGCAGGAATAATTGCTGATATGGTTACCGTAACTGTAATTGGGTCTGAATCAACTCCGTCAGCAGTGGTCAGCTTATAAGTAAATACATCAGTACCTGAATATCCGGTAACGGGTACGTAAACTGCCTGTCCGTTTGCATTGATCGTTACGGTACCATGCGCAGGGTTAGCTACTAAAGATGGTGTAGTACCGGTTTTACTTGCGTCATTGTCTTTGATCGAAATGGTAATCGCTGTATTTAATGGAGTAGTAACATTATCTGGAGAGCCAACTGGTCTGATGGTCACATTGACTGTGATCGGATCTGACTCTATTCCATCAATGGTGGTAAGTGTGTAAGTAAATACATCCTTACCTGTGTAATCTGGTCTGGGTGTATAGATAACTGTTTTTCCGTTTACAACCGCTGTTCCATTTACCGGGCCAGAGGAGATGGCTGGCGTAGTCCCGGTTTTACTTAGGTCATTGTCTATTACCGAAATATTGATGGGTGTATTTGGAGGTGTGGTCACATTGTCAGCAGATCCAATCGGTTTAACAATAATATCTACCGGAATTGGGTCAGAGTCAACCCCATCAGCTGTTCTTAAAATATAATTGAAGCTGTCCTTACCTGAAAAGCCTGTTCTTGGACTGTAGATTACTGAACCGTCTATGATGGTCACTGTTCCGTTTGGTGGATTTGAGGTTAAAACGATCGTTGTACCCGTTTTACTCAAGTCATTGTCTTTAATTGGGAGCATTACCGCCTGGTTGGGCGTAGTGGTTACCATATCCGGAGAACCAATTGGTTTGATGGTTACATTAACGGTTACCGGATCAGACTCTACATCATCTATAGTTTTTAATTTATAAGTGAAAACATCCTTACCAGAGAAGCCGGGTGCAGGAACATATACTACATTTCCGGCAGGGTTAAGACTTATTGTTCCACTTGCCGGAGGTGTAACGGGTATGACTACCGTTGTGCCTGTTTTACCCGGATCATTATCTTTAACCGGTATAATTACGGTAACTCCGGCAACTGAATTTGCATTGTCAGTTACCCCTGCCGGTTTAACGGTTAAATTAACTGTAATCGGATCGGATTCTTCTCCGTTTCCGTCTACCAGCTTGTAGGTGAATATATCTTTACCACTGTATCCCGGACTTGGTGTATACGTTACGGTTCCATCCAGATTTACGGCAATGATCCCATGTGAAGGATCTAAGACCTTCAGTACAGATGCGCCTATTTTCTTTGGATCATTGTCCAGGACGCGAACAATAACAGGTGTATTGGTTGTTGTTGCAGCGATATCATCCAGGCCGACAAGCGACTTATTAACTACAATAGTTACCGTGGCAATATTTGATTCTGCGTTATTTACATCTTTTACAGTATATGTAAAGCTATCGCTGCCTGTATAACCAGTAACCGGATCATAGGTTACCACTCCGGTTGTATAGTTAATGGTTAAACTTCCGTGAGCCGGTGGTGTTTTGATGAGGATGCTTGCCCTTGGTATGGAAGGGTTACCAGTGTCGTCATTGTCATTGTTAACGATAGGAATATCTACCGGCGTATTTAATGGGGTGGTGGCCACATCATTGACTGCAACCGGGGGATGGTTAACGATGAGCTGTACATCGTCAAATTCTGAACAGCCACCGGCGGTAGTTACCCTCCATCTAAACACATAGGTGCCAGAGATTAAGTTGGTAACTGTTGTGGTGTTTAATGCTGGATTTGTAAATACTGCGGTATTTGGTCCCGAAACCTGTGACCAGGTGCCAATGCTTGAAGCACTGCCTTGTAAGGTATAACTGCCTGTCGGTGTAAAAACATTGATGCTTTCATTTGGACCAGCATTAGGTGTTGTAGGAGGAGCAGAATAATTAAATGTAATGGTAGATACGTTGGAAAGGATGCCCTGTGAATCTTTAATGGTATAGGATGCTGTTGAGCTGCCCAGAAAAGTTGGCTCAGGTACAAATTGTACGATCCCCAATACATCAACAGAAAATGTACCTTGTCCGGCAACTGTAAATGTACTTTGAACACCAGCTATTGATGGATTTAAATCTACACTGGTTTTATCGAGTGTGGTATTGGACTCATTTGCTTTATCATTTAAGGTAACATCAAGGCTTGAAGTAATTCCGCGGCACGCATTGGCTGCATCATTTAATGTGATCGGGTTGGTAGTGTATAAGTCGATCGCAACATTTCTGATCTCATGAAAATTTGTTTCATCACCGGTAGATGATGCAAAACCATATCTTAGGGAGGTAGGTGCTGCATCCGGGTAGTAATAATTATCTATGATCTTAACCCGTTGCTGCGGGGAACCGCCTTTTGTGATATATACATTGATATTATAACCTCCTGCCGGATTTGGGATCAGTTCAATGGCCACTTTACGATAAGCCATATTGGTTGGATCACTGATGCGCTGACTTCCGTCTCCAATCAAGGATGCACCCAGTTCATCCGGGTGTTCTGAAGTCAGGAATCTATAGTTGTCAGGTGTAGTAGCCGCACCGTTTCCTTTACCTCTTAAGGTTACAGAACCTGGGCGGAAGCCAATTCCACCCTGGCGGCCTTCATTGTTGTTAGAAAAGTTTCCATATTCATCAAGCCCAATGGCCAGGTATCCTTTACTTACCCCTTCAGAGATTGGATTTGTTGTGGTAATTTGTGCATATCCCAAAGATCCGCCGAAACCACCAATCGTAAATGGACTTGCTGTGGCATCAAATAAGAAAAAGCTAATCCCGTCTGCGCGGCTTCCGCCGTAAATGGCGTATTCAAAGTCAACGCGCAAACCGTTGCTGGAAGGGAAGTTCGATGTACTATAGGCATAGCCTTTTTGATTTTGGGCATTGTTGGTTAGCCTTAACCATCCTGAACCGATAGGATCAATAGGTGTTCCTCCATTGGATGAACTGCCAGCGGCAGTTAAAAAGGCAGATGGTGCCCCGCCAAATACGATTCCGGTTGCTGTAGAACTTCGAAAACTTTCTACATATGGGAACTGCGCATAAGCCGATGTCTTTATCAACAGTCCAAGTATAAGAATTACTGAAAACCGTAAAAATTTTATCATAAAGTCAGGTTGTAATGGTTTATTCTAATATACAAAGAAACCAAAAATAAGGCCATATATCTAGCTTATTCATTATGTTCATTAAAAGTTGTACTATATATTACTAATTAGATGCTATTTGTCTTTACAGTTAATCTTAAATATAGTTCATACTTTAAATCCATAAATAGCGAGGAAATTGATGGAGAATAATTTACTCGTTTTACGAATATTAATCCACACTTTTCGTTCTCGTATTTACCCAGGAATTGCTGACAGGATCATAGGTCTTAATTATTTTAGCAGGATTTCCGAGTGCCACAGAATAGGGTGGAATGTCTTTAGTAACTACAGACCCTGCCCCAATTACAGAATGCTTGCCAATATTAACTCCGGCAGTAATTACAACATTTGCACCGATCCAGCATTCATCATCAATTTTTATAGGCTTAGTGGTTACTTTTTGTTGCGAAATGGGGATACTTATGTCCTGATATTCATGGTTTAATCCACTCATAACGACGTTTTGGGCAGTTATTACGTGATTGCCAATGGTAACCGGGCCAATGATCACATTGCTCATTCCAACCAGTGTTTCATCACCAATAATTACTGCGCCAACTCCATTGTTTACAACGCTAAAATCTTCTATTACAGCTTTTTTGCCAATTTCAAATAAATTAAAAGGTAAAACGTCCATCCTGGTTCTATATCTGATCTTACTCCCTTTTTTATGCTTGTGAAAAAAAGGATTTACAAACCACTTGATCCATAAACGTGGTCTGGCCTCTCCTGAAGGGATCATCATCCAGTGTGCGATTTTTTTGAATTGAGCATTATTTTTTAACCTTTCTAATAACAATTTCATGATGGATTCAATTTATTCATTATGTGGTACAATATTAGTATATTTTAATTCAGAACCATATATTTGAATTTTACTGCGCATATTTTATGAATTATAAAAAAGTCCTTTTTTTCCTGATGATCCTCGTTACGATGCTTACGCGTGCAGAGCAGTTAATTGCTCAGGAAAGCATTTTAAGTGAAGTATCTTACCTCTATATGGAGAAGTTAGTTGCAGAGGCAAGGGCGAACTATCCACGGGTTAAAAACTTTAGCGGCCAGATAAATATAGCTAAAAGTGAACTGGCAGGAGCAAAAATTTCCTGGCTGGATCCTTTTACTTTTCAATATGTTGCACGTTCCAATGAGCCCAACGCAAATGCGTTGGTAGATCTCCAAACAGCAGACCTCTTAACCGGTTATCAATTTGGGATCTCTATTAGTCCGGGTTCATTACTTGCTAAGCCAAGTCAGATTAAAAAGGCAAAAGAACAAATTAAAATTGCTGAGGCATCTCAGGCAGAATACTTCCTGCAGCTTGAAGCGATGGTTAAATCCAGATATATTGTATTTCTTCAATATCAAAAATCACTTGCTCCGGTAAACGATACTTATAAAGATGCTCAAAGTAATTTCAACGCGATCAAGATCAAATATCAAAAAGCGGAAGCTACTTTTTTAGAATACAATAGTGCTTCAACATCATTGAGTTCTGCGTTGCAAACCAAACTTCAGGCAGAAGCCAATTATTTAAATGCTAAAGTGTCATTAGAAGAATTAACGGTAAAAAGATTAGAAGAAATAAAATAATGACAGAAGTATTCAAATTTTTAAAATTTCTCAAGCAATTCAGGCTTTTACTGATCATTGTTCCGATCATATCTGTGATCATCACTTATTTTTTGGTGCGGAACCTGAAAAGTGTATACATGTCGCAGGCACAGATCTCAACAGGGATTGTGGATGAAACAAGTCAGCAATCTGTAATTATACAAACCATCCAGGGTGACCAGGTTCGTCAGCAATTTAGCAACCTCCTTGAAATGATCAAGATGAAACGGGTATTGAACCAGGTTTCTTATCTGTTGATCATACACGATCTTACATCCGACAAGCCATTTAAAGCGAAAAGTAAACTATTGGAATCTTTAGTTCCTGAGGCTAGGAAACATGCTTTAGATGTATATCGTAAGAAATATGCGTTAAATGAAGAGCTCTCTGTTTCTAATCCGGATGAAAATGGATTGTATAAGGTTATAGAGTCTATGGGTTACCACGCGGATGAGATCAGGGGTAAACTACTTACCTTTCGTTCCGGAGACAGTGATTTTATTACCGTACAGATCGAAGCTGAGAGTCCTGATCTTTCTGCCTTTTTGGTAAATACCATTTCAACCGAATTCATTAAAAGTTATGGTGTGCTGTTAAAAGCAAATCAGGTTAAGGCCAATAATTTCTTAAGGGACCTGCTTCGTGAAAAAACCGATACTCTGGCCTTGAAAATGGCGGATTTGAGAAGTTATAAGATTAGAAATGGGGTACTTAACCTCTCTGAACAGTCTAAGCAGCTGTATACCCTGATCCTTGAATACGATACCAAGAAACAGGAGGCAATTGAAAAAACTTCTTCTTATGCGGGGGCTTTGAATGAAATTGACCGGAAATTTAACCCGCAGGAGCGCAGTTATATTGAAGCTAAGCTTTCTAAGCTGAACCAGTCTATCATCAATACCAAAGAAGAGCTTAGCTCTTTATATACGTTGTATTTAAATAATGACCTGGATGAGGGTTATAAGAAAAGTTATGATTCATTGAGTAGCCGTTTAACCGAACAGATCAACAGATCATCGGACGAATATGTTACCAATCCATTCAATACGAAACAGGAATTGATCTCGCAAAAGCTAAATCTGGAAATCCAGATGGATATTTCAAGGTACAGCATCAATTCACTGGAAAATAAAATACGTTCTTTAACCAGTCAGTTTACTTTACTGGTACCCAAAGAGGCCGAAGTTCAAACGTTAGAAATGAACGTGGATATTGCGAGTAAAGAATATTTAGACATCTTGAATAAATACAATCTTTCCAGCTTGGAAACAGGTTTTGAGAGTAAAATGAACCTCGTTCAACTGGGCGTTGGCGGATTGGCCCAGCCATCTAAAAAAGTTTTACTGGTAATTTTAAGTGCGGTGATCAGTTTTAGTTTCTGTGTACTTGCGTTATTCATTATATTTCTTTCTGATACCAGCATCGCTACTACGCGTGAATTGTATAAGGCCACAGATGGTCCCATCTTAGGTGTGGTTAGTAAGCTGGAAAATCAATCGGTTGATTTAAGGGGATTGTGGAAAAGTGAGTTGGAAGATGCTGAGCTTATTGAGTTCCGTAACCAGCTCAGGTCGCTGCGATATGAGATTGAATCGGTTATGAAAGACAAGGTGCTGCTTGTTACCAGTGTAAACTCCCAGGTTGGAAAAACGTTTGTATCGTTTAGCCTTGCTTATGCCTGGAAAATGACAAATCTTAAAGTGCTTTTAATTGACGGTAATTTTAAGAATCCGCACATTAGCAATTCTTCTACATCTACCGCTTACCTGGAAGATTTCTTGCAGGATAAGATCCATATTAACGATTACGTAGAACCCGGTACAATTGATGTATTAAAAAACAGGGGCGAAGACATTTCACTAATGGAGCTTGTTGGCTATGATAAGATCAAGTCAAAACTGGATTGGGCAAAGAGCAGATATGATTTTGTGATCATTGAAACCGGTGCGCTTAGCGAAGTGATGCAGTCTAAAGAATGGTTATCTTTTTCTTCCGATACAGTTACGGTATTTAAATCGGGTAAAACGATCAGTGAAAAGGATAATAACTATATTTCTTTGTTAAAGAACAGTGGTTCTTTCAGAGGCTGGATCTTGAACATGGTCACTAAAGCTAATAATCAGCAGGAGTTTTTTAAACTGTAATGGTTCATGGCTGCATTTGATCTCGTTTATGGCTTTCTTCATCTTATCGAATTAATTGTTGGTTTTAATCTTATATTTCCACTGTTCTTATTCATTTGCTGGAAAATAAAGTCTAAAAAAAGCAGTCATTCTATACCGTCTTCAGATCGGGATTATGCGATAATCATTACCGCTTATGAACAGACAGATCTTGTTCCTGATGTGGTGAATTCTATTTTAGCAACAAACTACAGTAATTATACGATCTATGTGGTGGCTGATCACTGCAGTCCTTCTGACAACTTGGTGTTTACAGACGAGCGGGTAAAAGTGCTTTTTCCAGAAGTGGTGCTGGCCAGCAATATCAAGTCACACTTTTATGCCATAACGAATTTTATCCGGGAGCATGAGGTATTGTTGATCATGGATAGCGATAACCTGGCTGATCCGGGACTTATGGTTGGGCTAAACATATATTTTGATCTGGGCTTTGATGCCGTTCAGGGTGTTAGGGCAGCTAAGAACTTAAATTCAACCATTGCCAATCTGGATGCCGCCCGGGATATTTATTACCATTTTTACGATGGGAAGATACTTTTTGAACTGGGTTCTTCTGCCACGTTATCTGGTTCTGGTATGGCCTTTAAAACGGATCTTTACCGGCAGGTTTTAGAAAATACGGCAGTTAAAGGAGCAGGATTTGATAAGGTACTTCAGGCACAGATCTTAAAATTGAATAAACGCATCGCATTTAGTGATGAAGCACTCGTTTACGATCAGAAAACAGCTACTTCCAAACAATTGGTTAATCAGCGGTCACGCTGGATCAATACCTGGTTTAGGTTTTTCAAGTTTGGCTTTGGACTGGTAACTAATGGAATTAAAAATTTTAGCTTAAACCAATTCCTGTTTGGGATTATCCTGCTACGACCACCCTTATTTATGTTCCTGTCGATGGCTTTTTTGCTGATCTTCTTAAATTTATTTATTAATCCTGTAGTAAGCGTCATTTTATCAATTGCGTTTCTGATCTTTATCTTAAGTTTTTTGATCGCGTTATCAAATTCTAAAACCGATAAAAGGATTTATCAGGCATTGCGTTTTATTCCGGTGTTTATTTTTTACCAGTTCGTTTCTTTGGTTAAGTCTATGATCCCGAATGAAAGAAATGTAGCTACAAAACACGATCACCAAAAGAAATAATTATGTGGTCAAGACACTCGCCAATAGATATTAAAAGAAAGCTGGTCATCATTGGCGTCGCATTGGCATTTTCAGTTATTGCGTCATTACTTACCGTTGAGATGGGGATGGTTGCTGTATTTGTCCCTTTCCTGATTACTGGCGCACTGGTTTTTACTTACGCGGTTTTTGCAAGTCCACGGGTTGGCTTTATTGCTTATCTGATCTATTGTTTTATCATTGCCGGCTTACTTAAAAATACCGGCCTGCCTTTTGGTCCGCTGATGGAGGTACTGCTTGGTTTTACATGGCTATCCTTGTTGTTTCACCGTTCTGAATATAACTGGAAAAGCTTAAAAAATGACCATTGCATTGTGGCACTGATCTGGTTTATCATCAACCTTATTGAAGTATTAAATCCTACCGGTGCCAGCGTTATGGGTTGGTTCATGGAGCTTCGTTTTACCACCATGAACTGGATACTGATCGCTCCGCTGGCTTTCCTGTTGTTTGACAGAAAGAAGGACCTCGATCTTTTTATTATACTGATCATTGGCTTATCGGTGCTTGCTTTAGTTTATGGTCTTAAACAAATGGTGATCGGTGTATCGCCGGCAGAGCAGGCCTGGTTAGATGACGGGGGTGACTTTACCCACATTGTTGATGGCCGGTTAAGGATCTTTTCTTTTTATACCGATGCCGGGCAATTTGGTGCTTCTCAGGCTGCAATGTCTGTTGTTGCGTTTATTCTTGCAATGGGGCCTTTTAAGAAATGGAAAAGATTGCTTTTGGGAATATCCGGTGCATTTTTATTTTATGGAATGTTGATCTCTGGTACCAGGGGCGCATTGTTTGCATTATTGGTTGCTGCTGTATTCTCCATTTTTCTAAGTAAGAATTTTAAGGTACTTATCATCGGTTCTATATTTGGGGCACTCTTTATCGGGGTTTTGAAATATACAACAATAGGTAGCGGCGTATACCAGATCGTACGGCTTAGAACAGCATTGGATCCTTCAGACCCCTCTTTAAATGCGAGGTTTATTAACCAGAAGAAACTGGCTAAGGTGATGTCCGGGCTTCCTTTTGGTGGTGGTGTTGGTGTGATCGGCATGAACGGGAGTAAGTACAATAAAGATAACTACCTTTCTAAAGTGCCGCCAGACAGTTACTGGGTTAAGATCTGGGTAATGTATGGTGTGGTTGGTTTGGTAATCTGGTTCTCATTGATCATGTACCTGATTGGTAAATGCAGCGGCATTGTTTGGAACATCAGGGATGATGCGTTACGGGTTAAATGTATTGCACTTACATCAGGCGGTACTGGGATCTTCTTTTGCAGTTATGGAAATGAGGTAATGAATGGATTTCCTTCATCTGTAATTTTATATATGTCCTGGTCCTTTGTGATCATGGCCCCTTATTTAGACGATCAGATTGCAAAGAGAGCGGAGAGCGCGGAGAGCGCAGCGCGCGCGGATAAGAAAAATAAAGAACTCATTAAATAACAGAATATGCCTTTTGAAATTATAGCATTTCCAGCAGCGCTTCTTTTTTTGATTGGTTTTATCAGTGGCTATTTTTCCAATAAGAAATAATTTATGTATAAGCTTTTACTGTCATTACCATCCAGGCTAACCAGGGTAACCTCCGGTGGAAAACTCATCCGGGAAATTGATGGTTTAAGGTTTGTTGCTATATTACCTGTGCTGATCCAGCATCTTTCTGAGCGTTTTGAGCGCAATACAAGTGTTGCCTTTACTGCTGCTCCAGAAACTACAACTGCTTATTTTCTGGCTAACCGTGGATTTTTAGGTGTCTATATTTTTTTCGCGATCAGTGGTTTTGTACTTGCACTTCCATTTGCTGCTCACAGACTTAAAGAAACTAAAAAAGTAAATATAGGTTCCTATTTCTGGAGGAGGCTTACCCGTTTGGAACCGCCTTATATCATTTGGATGACGGTATTCTTTCTCATCTTCATCTTTCAGAAGCATGTGGCTTTTTTAGATTATCTGCCGCATTATTTAGCGAATATTACCTATACCCATGCCATCATTTACAATGAATGGTCTCCCTTTAACCCGCCAACCTGGACCCTTGAGATTGAGGTTCAATTCTATATACTTGCACCACTATTGGCTTATTTCTTCTTTTACATTAAGGATAAAATAGTTAGAAGGATGATCAATGTAGCTTTCATTGTGATACTGGTACTGGTACAGCAATATTTTAAATTTTACCTGAACCCATATAGCTTCAGTATTCTCGGACATCTGCATTATTTCCTTGCCGGTTTTATACTGGCTGATCTTTATTTGTGTGAATGGAATGACCTTAAAAAGAATACCTGGTATGATCTTGTTGCTGTTTTAGCCTTATCAAGCCTGATTTATTCCTGGAGCTGGAGTTATGAACTCATCAGCAGGTTTGCTGTTCTGATCTCTCTATTTATCTTCTTTATTGCTGCATTTAAAGGAAATTTTGTAAACCGCTTCATCACCAATAAATGGATCATGTCTATAGGAGGGATGTGCTACACAATCTACCTGATCCACTTACCTTTCTCTGAGTTTTTTATCCGGCTGACTAAAAATATTTCTTTTACTAATAACTATACCGTAAATCTATTGCTGCAGTTAATGCTGTTTATACCTGTTGTTCTCCTGTTGAGCAGTATTTTTTTCCTGTTATTTGAAAAACCATTCATGGATAAAAACTGGCCCTCAACATTGTCCGGGAAAATCAAAGCAATCTTTAATAGGGCTGCTTAAAATTGCTTAATAAATTGACCCATGAAATTAAAAAATGAAACTATTGTAATTTTAGGTGCAGCAAAATTTGATGGCATTTATGAGTCTACCAGTTTTACGACAGCAAAGTATCTTGCTGCAGACAATGATGTCTTTTATGTTGATTATCCGTATACGCTAAAGGACTATTTTAAAGAAAAAGGAACAGCCGGTTATGAAGTTCGTAAAAAACACTTCAGTTCTTCTGATGTTTCTGTCATCGATACCGCTATTGAACGATTGAAGGTGGTTATAACGCCACCTGTACTTTCCATTAACTTTCTTCCGGAAGGTAAGCTGTACAGGTTCCTGCTCCAGTTTAATGAAGCGCGGATTGCGGCTAAAATTAGAAAGGTGCTAAAGAAGCATCAGGTTAACGATTTTATTTTTATCAACTCCTTTAATTTTCATTATCCCGAAATTGGGAGAAAGATAAAAGCCACACTCACGGTATATCAATGTGTGGATCCGCTGATCATTGACTACGATAAAAAGCATGGTGTAGTATCTGAACGTATTATGGCGAATGTGTCTGACCTTGTGGTTTGTACCAGTAAGCAGCTGTACCGTGAAAAGTTGACAATGAATGAAAATACATTCTTTGTTGCAAATGCGGCAGACCTGGAACACAGTTCTAAGGCATTGAATCCTGATCTCCCTGTAAATGCCATCCTTGCAGATATTCCTTCACCTGTTATCGGTTATTTTGGCCATATCGAGCGAAGAATGGATTTTCCATTGCTCGCACAGGTCATCCTTGATAATCCCGATAAGAGCTTTGTTTTTGTCGGCCCTGTCTCCGAAGAATTTATTCCTCCCGGTTTTACCAGTAGTTCCAATGTTTATTTCACCGGAAGATTACCTTATGAAGAAATGCCTTCGATCATTAAAGGTTTTGATGTTGCGATGATCCCGTTTAAAAAGGATGATGTAAGTTATACGATCTTTCCGCTAAAGCTTTTTGAATATTTGGGTGCAGGCAAGCCCATTGTGGCTACAAACTTTAATTTAGATCTTAAAGAATTCACAAAAGATGCGGTTCTTTATTGCGGCAATGCAGAAGATTTTACTGCAGCGGTTAACTTTTATCTGGAGAATGATAATGAAGCAGCTAAGCAGGAGCGGCTTTCCATTGCTTCAGAAAATACCTGGGAGAAACGGATATCCCAGTTGAGCACCCTGCTTTATGAATTCTATAAAAATAAGCTGGGCTAAGCCTGTTGGATCAGTTCTTTATACAGCTCGATGTGCCGGTTTACCGGATCTTGTTCGGTATACCATTTTAATATTGCTGTTCGGCAGTCCCTAGCAGATACTTCATCTTTTTGACGGTGGATGACTTCTTTAATCTTTATAGTAAGTTCTGCCGCACTGCCTGGTTTAAACAATGTTCCATTGACACCTTCAGTTGTATAATCTGACATTCCTCCTGTATCTGCAGCAATTAGAGGTGTATTGCACAATAATGCTTCTGTACCGGTAAGGCCAAATGTCTCTTCCAGTGAAGGGACAATAAAGAAATCCATGCTTGAATAAACCAGGGAATGGAGCCTTTTGTTGTATAATGGTTCAAATTGTATAACTTCTGGAATTTCGGGATCGTGATGCTGCTTTTTCTTAACATCACCAAAAGAAATCACCTTAATTTGTTGTTTCTCTGTATCTGTTAAATCCAAGATGGCCTGCATCAGAAGCCAGTAGCCTTTTCTATAGTTTTCCAGGCTGTCTGCACCGGTGCCCAGCAGGATGGATGTGTCGTCTAAGTTCAGCGCCTTTCTCGCTATTTTTTTATCAACAGGTTTAAAGTTAACGGTATCCAATATGCATGGAATCTTGATACATTTAACGGATGGCAGGTACTCCCTGATCTTATTAACGGTTAAGGTGCTGCTGCCAATAAACTGAATATTTGATTTTAGGATATATTGGTGTTTTTCCTGTTTTAGTTTTTCTTCCAGTTTGAAAAAAGATGGGTTACGCGTTACATCCTGCTCATAATGAAATCCACCTAGAATTGGGTTTAGGTCATGTGCGGTCCAGACGATTGGTTTTTTTACTGCTGATAAAAAAGAATCCAGGTCTACAAAGTCAGAGATCCAATGCAGATGGATAATATCCGCTTCCAATACCAATGGATGTTCGTGTAGTTTATAGGTAGAAAATGGAAAGGTGAAGGCTTCATACTTGCCTTCCAGATTAGCCATTAATTTGCTTTTTTTATCCATATGAAACCTGCCCAGTAATTTATCGGCAAGGCTCATCGACTTATTCAATACATATACTTCCCTGGATATATTTTCATCAATGGCATACATACACAGAATCTTTGAGTCTATGTTCTGCGCTAACAGCGCTTCATGTAAACGCTTTACAGCTATTCCAGCTCCGCCGGTAATGTATGCTGTGATGTGTAAGATCTTCATTGGATAATTAAATTAAATAACTAATCAATGACGGTGCACCATGTAAATTTATCCGTCATCACCTTTTTTGGATGCTCTTTGCCAATTCTAAAGCCCAGCCAATTTTTTGGCGCGTAGACTTTATTGTCTTTTTCAGAAAGGTAAGCTGCCCACCAGGCAAAACTACTGTTAGAGATGATGGCTATATCTGCATTCTTAATGATCTGAAAATCGGTAATCTCGTTGTTTGATGAGAATATGTAGTTTGACTGCTCTTTAAAATAATCTTTTACATATTCGATGTCATCACTTACAAAGAATACCGAATGGTCATCTATATTGCCGAGATCATTAAGTCTTTTTTTAAAATATTCCATTGGCAATGAAATATCGCGCTTTCCATAATTTAAATAATCTGTTCTTCTGATGTGTACAACTACTGTTTTTCTGGTCCTGAAAAGTTCGCCAAACTCCAGTTCAAATTGATCAGTGAACTCTTTTTTAATATTGATCTTAAAGTTGCCAATAATATTTTTAACATAGAAATCTGTTTGAAAGAATCCTTTATAAATGGTCCAGTTCCTTACATCTACTTTTTTTGGAACCTGGATGCTTTCAATATAGATCTCTTTAAAACCGATTATCTTAGGGATGATCCGTGCATAAACTGAATAGGCTTTAGATCCAAGTGTGAGGTTTTGAAAGGGTTCCAGCTCAAAGTATTTGGTTAGATACCCATGGTGCGGGTTAACGAAGAAAAATGACTGCCTGGGATTATTCGTCTTTAAATATTGAAAGAAGGCGTACTGAAATATTTGATTTCCTAACCTGCCTATAAATTTTATTCCAACCATGCTTTAGCCTTTTTTTAAGATGTATTTATTGATGAATTCCGGGTAAAATTTATAAGCGTATACAAACGAGTTTAGTGCATTTACACGGAGCTCTCTCCACAGTACGATTTGTGCGATTGTAAAACCGAAGATGTTAGCAACAAGTGTGGCATAAGCAGATCCTATAACTCCGTATTTACGGATTAAAATGTAGTTTAAGGTTAGGATCACGATTGTATTTACAATAACGATGATAAATGTGATCCGCGTTTTTCCAATGGAATCGATAATCACGCCGAACTGTCTTCCAAATGGGTTTAACACGCAATATAACAAGGTGATGTTAAGGATAGGGACTGAATCTGCGTATTTATTTCCAGCCAGAATATCAATGATGTACCCGTCAAATATATAAATGAAAATGATCACAGGAATAACCATAGCCAGGATGGTCCCGACAGACTTTTCATACAGGTATTTAATGGCTTCTTTTCCTCCTGTTTCTATTCGCTTTGCACTTTGTGGAAACACAATGGTGGCTACTGCATTGGTTGGTATATCTATTAGATTCACTACACGTATGGCGATATTAAATGTACCTGAAGCGGCTGGTGAAATTAATCCGGCAAGCATCCACTGGTCAATGGTTCCGGATAGGATCGAACTCACCGAAGTGGCAAATGCATATTTACCATAATGAAGTATTTTTTTAATCCAATGCTTGCTGAAACTATAGGAAAGCTGGATGAATTTTTTTACGTAGAACCAGGAGATCATCATGCTGACGATTACGGCAACAATCTGAACATATACCAGGCTCATTAAAGTTGTATTTAACTTGAAAAAGTATACAATACAAATGAAGATACACAGGATGGCCTGACGCACCAACCCGCTTACAAATATGCCTGTATATTTAAAATTTGCCTGTTCTATGCAATTAAACTGAGACAAGATCCCCGAGAAGAAAAATACAATGTTGTATACATAGAACATGGGCTCCATTTCCGGTGCCTTTAACAACCTGGATAGGGAGCCAGCAAAAATAAAGTTTAATAAAATACAGACTATTGTAATGGCGCCACTAATGGTAAGGGTAGCGGAAAAGATATCTGAATGCTCTTTCTTATCTGAACCAGCCATGAATTTAATAAGTGCACTTTGGATCAGACCGCTTCTTATCACTTCCAGGATCATGATCGTTTGCAGGTAAATGCCCCAAACACCATAATCATTTTTGCTCAACAGCCTGACCAGCACCACAAAGGTAACCAGGTTGATCAATGTCCCGGAGAAGTTTTGAGCGATATTTATAATACCAGATTTGATCCAGTAGTGATCATTTTGTGATTTCATTAATAGTTTTCTTCTAAAAATTCAGTGACTTCTTCTTCAGTTTTTGCATGGAACATTTTAGCTCCCGAGAGTTTAGTATATAGTTTATGGAAGCAGTCGAAATGATGTTCTCCGCCTTTTTTAGACAGGATGATGTTTACTCCTCCAAAATAACTGGCCAAAGCCCCGGTGCCTCCGTGTGTAGATACAAAATGATCGGCATTGGCATATACCATCATTTGCAGATGATTAAAATTATTGGCTTTTCCCTTATTCTCTTTGAACAGGTTCTCCATCAATATGATATCCGGATAATTTTCTTCAATCCATTCGTATTCGTTTAGATCGTAGATGTCACTGTTGTCATTTGTAATGTTTTCCGGTCTTGGCCTGTTGTAAATGATCTGGTACTTATCCTTGTATTTATTAAACAGAATCTCCAGATAGGCCACACTGAGGAAACTTACCGGTGGGCCGTCCCATTCCATATTATAGCGGTTGGCCACAATTAAGATCGGTTTGCTGTATACATAAATGTCGTTTTTGTACATCGCTTTTAAGGGAACCGGAGTCCACTTGCTCATGTTGTAATCCTGACTATACAGAATTCTGGGTGTTTCAAAATTATAATTTCCTTCCGTGGTTCTCGTGTCAAAGCTTTCGGTATGTGAGGGAGAAAAGAAATATAATTCATTGGTGTATTTTGCACCTTCTGTTGTTAGAAGAGTGCCGTTGTTAAAATGCCAGTAGGCAAATGGAAGCGCAAAGGCGATGTCTGGCGTAAATTCTCCGCTGAAACAGATCTTTTTGTATGGTTTTTTAACGATATAATCTTTGAAAATATATTTCAATTGGGTGAGCTGGCAAATGTAAGTATCTCTATAAAAGTAGCGGTATCCCTTAGGAACATTTGGATACCTGATGATTACGAACAAACCAAGGACTTTTAGTAGTATTTTTTTAAACATAAAGGTATTATCTATTAAAGAGAGCAATTAAAGAGTTAAATATAGACTTTTAATTGAAAAAAGTTTGCGGAAGGTTATGAACTAATCTAACTATTCATAACTTTACTAAATCCTCAAATTCATTATTCGATATCAAAGCCTTAAACAATACCTAATTATTGATGAGACCTATAAAAATTCCTGCTCAAATATTAAAATACACCACACAAAAAAATACGTCGCAGGAAATGTGCAATTTGGCTTCTCAAGGCTATTCGGCACTCTATAAAGATTCGCCAGAAGTGAGTATTGTAATTCCTGCATACAATGAAGAAGAGAATATTGTAGCTACACTTACCTCACTATGTACCAATAAAACCAACAGAAGTGTAGAAATTATTGTGGTGGATAACAATTCAAAGGACAAAACCCAGCAACTTGCGGTTGCTTGTGGTGTAAAATGTGTGTTTCAACCGGTACAGGGAATTACGGTTTCCAGGAACATGGGGTTGTCTGAAGCCAGGGGGAAATATATTCTGAATGCCGATGCAGATAGCATCTATCCGGAAGATTGGATTGAACTGATGGTAAAACCTTTGGATAATGATCAGGTGGCACTTACCTATGGTCAGTTCGCATTGGTGCCTACTGCCGGAACAGGCAGGCTAACCTACTTCTTTTACGAATATATTGCTGAGTTCTCCCGCTGGATCAATAAAAAGATAAAAGATGAAGCTGTAAATGTTTATGGCTTTAACTCTGGCTTTAGAAGGGAACAGGGACTACAGGTAGATGGCTTTAACCATCCGCCGGGTACGAATGAGGATGGATGGCTCGCGCTTAAGCTTAGAAATAAAGGCTTTGGAAAGCTTCATCTTGTCAATGACATCAAGGCCCTCGTGTGGACTACCGACCGCAGGATCCAATTGGACGGTGGCCTGGTTAAAGGAACCGTTAAAAGAGTGTTAAGAACCTTATCGAAAAAATAAACACGGATTAAAAAATGCTGTTCAACTCCATCAACTTCATCCTGTTTTTTTCAACAGTTTTAGTTTTATATTACTTTTTGCCAAGAAAGTACACCTGGATCATGCTGCTCATTGCCAGCTTATTCTTTTATATGTGCTGGCGCTGGCAATATATCTTCTTGCTTTTCTTTCCTGCTACCATTGATTTTTTTGTTGCCAGAAATATTGAAGATTCATCCGATCAGAAAAAACGAAAAGCCTTGCTGATGCTCAGCATTGTAACCAATCTGGGTTTGCTTTTTTATTTTAAATACTTCAATTTCTTTATAGGAAGCGTAAATACGGCATCATCACTGATGAATATTCCGTTCTTTTTAAATGCGGCAAAGATCTTGCTTCCTGTTGGAATCTCTTTTTATACGTTTCAAAGTATCAGCTATACGGTAGAAGTATACCGGAAGAACATCAAAGCAGAGCGGAACTTTGGACGGTTTGCACTGTTCGTTTCCTTTTTCCCGCAGTTGGTGGCCGGTCCGATCAACAGGCCGCAAATCCTGCTGCCGCAATTAAATAATCTGCAGCCTTTAGATCCTGCTAATATGGTAAAGGGCGGGAGATTGATTTTATGGGGATTATTTAAGAAGATCGTTGTGGCAGACCGGTTGGCTTTCTTTGTAAACATTGTGTATAATAGTCCGGAGTCTTACCACGGTACCGCAGTATTGCTGGCTACCATATTTTTTGCATTTCAAATTTATTGTGATTTCTCCGGATATTCTGATATTGCAATCGGGGTTGCCAAAACAATGGGGGTAGACTTGGTAAAGAATTTTAATAAACCTTATTTTTCTCATTCGATCAAGGAGTTTTGGGACAAATGGCACATCTCATTATCAACCTGGTTCCGGGATTACTTATACATTCCTTTAGGTGGTAACCGGGTTCCAATGGCACGCTGGATCTTCAATTTATTCATCACGTTTCTGGTTTCCGGGATTTGGCATGGTGCCAGCTTGAACTTTATCATTTGGGGTGCCATTCATGGGGTCTTAATTTCTATTGAATCCTTAAATGCTAAGTTGAAGTTTATGCCTTTTAAACTTCCCGGATTTTTAAGTTTAATATGGACCTTCTCAATTGTTAGTTTTGCATGGATCTTTTTCAGGGCCAATACAGTAAGCGATTCTTTTACGATTATCAGAAACTTATTTGATTTTAGCCATTCCTTTACCGCTGAAATTAAGCAAATGACTGGTGCAGACATTTATAATTTTGCAATTGGCATCCCATTGATCCTTTTACTGGTGATCTTTGAAAAGGGTTGGGAGTTTGAATTCGTACAAAAGAACTTTTATACGTACCGTCCTGTTCGCTTTGCTTGCTATATTTCTCTTATCTTGTTGATCGCATTGTTTGGGGTACTCGTTTCTCAAAGCAGCTTTATTTACTTTCAGTTTTAACTATGAAAAGACTATTTCAGCACCTATTTATTCTTTTTCTGGTTTCTTTATTTCTGTTTTGGCTGCTTGATCTTGGGTTTACCTATGTATTTCAAAAAGGAAATTATACGAAGATCCAATGGCTGGATAAGGTGAAAGATCAGAAGTTTGATTATGCCATACATGGTAGTTCCAGAGCCTTTACAACGATTGATATTCCCCAGATTGGCGATAGTACGGGAAAAAAGGGGATAAATATTTCGGTAGACGGCAGTTCAATTCCCGATCAGTATCTGATGCTTAAACTTTTCCTGCTCAAAAATAATACAGTGAAAAAGCTCTATCTGCAAGTAGATCCATTTTCTTCTGATATGGAAGAGGTGTTTGAATTTGCAGTACCTAAGTTTTTCCCTTATATTAAAGATGACGTGGTTTTTGATCACTTTAAACAATTTGGTAAGGAATGGTATGCATACCGCTATATTCCTTTTTATCGGTATGCAAAATACAATACGCTTTGGGGAATTCATGAGGTGATCAATGATAAGTTTAGTGTGCTTCCGCAAGATTTTGATCAATTTGGTGATTTCTTTTACCCCAATGTGAATTATAAGGCCCCAGAAAAACTACGTCATATGACTTTTGATCTGAAGGGTAAATACAAATTTTTAAATCTCATCATTGATCTGTGTAAACAGTACAACATCAAACTGATCTTATTTACAGCACCAGTAGCAGATATTATCATTGATAACGATTACAAAAATAATGCAGTGGCGTTTGGCAATTTGATGAAATCTAAAGGTGTTGCTTATTATAATTATGGGGACTTATACGGAAATGATCCAAAAATGTTCTTCAACGAGATTCACCTTTCTAAAAGTGGGGCAACCGATTTTACAAAACAGATCATGGAGATCTTCCGTTAATTATTATATTCGTTCATTCAAGTTTAAGATTGATATTTATTTATGGGCAGCAGGGATTTTAGCAATGTTTCTTTATTAATTACACACTACAACAGATCGGGATCATTAAGAAGATTGCTGACCAAAATGCAGTCTCTTGAATGTAAATTTGGAGAAATCATAGTTTCTGATGATGCTAGCCGGCCGGAGCATCTCGATAAACTGGAAGCCTTTAAGGATGAGTTTAACTTTAAACTTGTTACTACTCCGGTTAATAAAGGATTGGGCAATAACATCAATAAAGGTCAGGATGCGGTTACCAAACCGTTTACCTTATATGTTCAGGAAGACTTTGTTCCAAAAGATGTATTCCCGGAACATTTTTCTGATGCACTGCAACTTTTAGATACACATACTGAAATGGATATTGCCCGCTTCTATGCTTATTATCCGTATGCATACAGAAAGCCTTTTGAGAAGGGTTTTGAGCTTATGGATTTTAAACTGTGGTACCCTGGTTACATGAAGTTTTATTGCTATAGTGACCATCCTCATCTTAGAAGAAGTGATTTTCTGGACAAGTTCGGAAGGTATAAAGAAGGGGTAAATGTAGATATTGCAGAATATAATATGAGTCTTTCTTTTCTAAAGAATGGTGGAAAGGGTTTTATTTTTAATAAAATTGATGGGTTATTTGATCAAATGAATAATGCTGACGAGCCAAGTACTGCCAGTTACAGAAAAGACTGGAAAAACAGTACAAACTTGTTTACCCGTTTACTTCGCAAGATCTATCTGCAATATAAAATGGTTAAGTTCCATAAGGACTTTAATGCGTATCCATCCTTAAAAAAGGATTAATCAAATATCGAATTCAACCATCTTTCAATGGAGTAATCCTGGGCTGGGAATGTTTGATGGGATAAGAATTCAGAATCGATATGGATGTTGGCAGGATCAAAAGTTGCCACTTGTTCCGGATTGTAACCTGGTTCTTTCTTAATATATTCATTAGATGTTAATACCTTTTTACCAGCTCCCAGCGCATCCAGCGTTCTCATTGTAATTCCTGTTTGTGCGGGATTTGTATAGTCTACAATGATGTTTGATTTATTAAACAATGAAAAATACTCCTGCTTATTCAGCTGGCGTAATGCCAATAGTTTTAAATCCAGCTTGTTACCTGATAAACGTTCCCTGAGGTAATATTTAAGACTGATTGCGAGATGGATCTTCAGCTTGATATTCCGCTCTTTTGCATAGGCATTAAATCTCTTTACAAACTCATATCTGGTATACGAATAGCCACCAAAAAAGAACAGGTCATATATCGGTTTCTGAGTAGCTGCTGTTTTAAACTCATCGGTATGAAAAGTTGGTACATATTCCAGTCCGAGGTCAGCAGCATCTTTATAATCAAAGGTTTTGGTCACATCAAAATCAGGGATTAAGTATCTGTAGTCGCATTCCCAGTTGTATATCGAATCCCACTGGTACATGATTGTTTTAAGACCAGGTGATTGTCTTTTCAGTTCTTCAATAAACCAGGATTCCATCTTATATCCGCGGATCACAAACAGGTAATCAAAAGGCTTACCATGCACATCCTTTATGATGTTCTTATAATGGGTATCTTCAAGTACCGCTGCATATTTAGGAAATATGTTTTTAGCGATGCCATATTTTAAAGAAACGTTGCGTTCGTAATAAAAGGTTACTTCAGCCCCATACTTTTTCATCTTAGAAATGATCTCCTCATTAAAGTAGTAGAATTTAGCACCTATAAAAAGTACCTTTTTTCCATGAAGCTTATCTTTTAGTGCAGTGGTATAGTCTGTCATTGTAACCGGGTATCGTGATTTCTAATAGCTCGTTAAGGTAAGAATTAAAATTAGTTTTGATACAATTTAAAGCCCCAATTTGATGCTATAAAATATACAATAGGGCCTTGCAGAGTCATTTTATTTAATATCTTTGGTTTAAAGCCTGTATTGTAAATACGCATAAAATTACTATTCATGAATACCAAAGAAAACCGGTTTGAAAACGTCTCTTTATTGATTACGCATTTCAATAGGAGCAGTTCTTTAGAACGGCTGCTGCGTACTTTTAAGGACCAGGAAATATATTTCAATCAAATTATCGTATCAGATGATGCAAGTAGCGAACTGCACTTAAACCGGCTTAAGGAACTTGAAGAACAATTTGATTTTATGCTGGTTACCACCCCTGTAAATGGTGGCCTTGGAAATAATCTCAATAAAGGCCAAATGGCTGTAAAAACACCATACACCTTGTATGTTCAGGAGGATTTTATTCCTACATCCATCTTTCTGCCTCATTTTATGGATGCTTTACAACTCATGAATGAAGAACCGGAGATCGATATTGCCCGCTTTTATGCCTATTTCAGACATCCTTACCTGCAGTCCTATAAGAAAGGTTTTTCTAAGATGCTGTATAAGCCCTGGTTTATGGATAAGAATAAAATATACAATTACAGTGATCATCCCCATTTAAGAAGAAGTACCTTTTTTGACCGCTTTGGGAAATATACAGAAGGTATTAAATCGGATAAAACGGAATATGAAATGTGCGTTTCCTTTATACAGAATCATGGTAAAGCCCTGTTTTATGATGATTTTAACAGTTTGTTTATCCAGGAAAATTCTGCAGCAGAACCTAGTACCGTGCAACGAAGTAACTGGAAACAAAGCGGCAATCCTTTAGTAGCAGGAGTAAGGGCTGTATACCGCTTCTTTAAGTATAATTATGACCTTCATATCGATACAAAGTTTAAAAGATAAGATCTCTAAGAAATACGTGATGAGGTAATGCTAACGACTGTTAGCACCCGCTCTATAATGGGGCGATTTCCAGTTCAATTATAACCTTTAATAGAGATTAATGGATTGTAGCTGGAATGATCTGATTGTCTGATGCTTTTGCTGGTTTTGCAAGTAAGTGGTCAAATTTAGACTTCATTTTTAGAAATGGGTTTTCAATCAGCACGAATGACAGCCAGGATATTCCGATCAACAGACAAATGTTTTCCAATTGGAAGATCTTGCCTTCATAGCTTCCAAAATAACCGGGGATATTAATCCCCAGGTATCCGATTAAAAACCGGTTGTGGAATACCGGGATCATGTTGTGATACAGATACAATCCATAGCTGATCTTTCCAAGAAAGATTAAGACCTTATTGTTCAGGATAAATTTAAATCGCAACTGATCTGAGGATTCATACCGGTATATGTATAGAATTATCCACAGGGAGATAATCGATATCAATGTTCTCAATGGAATAAATGTCCATTGCTTTTGATATACGCCGAAACAGAAAACGGCGACGGCAACCATGCAGGCCACACTGAGTACCATATAAAGCTTGCTGATTGATCTATATCTGATTTGCCAGGCAAGCAATGCGCCAAGTCCAAATCCATCAAAGCAGGTTATGGTTAAGATCCTGTTCATGGGTACATCCTGCAAGAGGTACTGGCTTCCAATCCCAACGGCAATAAAGATAAAGATCATTGGTCTAAGGTATTTACTGTTGATATACAGCATGAGAAACGGCCAGAACAGGTAGAATTGTTCTTCTACGGCAAGTGACCATAGATGAGACAAAAGACCGTCCCAGGCTGAAATATTAAAGAAATAGAAATTAGATGTGTAAGTTAAAAAATAGCCGATAGAAGAACGGATATCTGTACCTGTATTTTCTCCGATCAGGTAGAGGATCGTAATGGTAAGATAATAAATTGGAAAGATCCGTAGTGTTCTGCGCCAGTAAAAAACTTTTAGCACTTTGACTTTTGATAACTGTTCCTGTTCTGCCAGTTCCTTATTTTGAAGTAATATGGAGGTGATCAGAAATCCGCTTAGAACAAAAAATATATCAACACCCATTTGCCCTAAGGGCAATGTATTTAAAATATGGGTTGCCGCAAGCCAATGAGATGCGATCACGAGGATCACAGCAATTGCCCTTAGGCTGTTTAATTGTTTAATGTATTTCATAGCAAATAATGATCAGTATTTCCCGCTTCTGTATATTATTTAATTGATTTCTTGTTTGTAATGTGTCCGATAGGCTACCGGGTCTTTCAAATGAATATTATCCACAAAGTTACTGTCGTTAAGATAGGTGATTGATTTGAAATAGTCTCCAAATTCATTTTGAAGGCCATATTCTGTGATCTCTTGCTGATTCATTGCTGCTATTTTCCGTTTGAAAATATGGCTCATTGGTGTAGAAAGTATGATAAACTTAAAATGTTTAAGGCTGGCCAGCTGCTGGATCTTTTGTAAATATTCAACAGATATCGGTGACAGGAATGTGAACTTGTTTTTGTCTTTCGACACAAAATCGGGTGCCCAGTTTGTGGTTAAAAAAGTTGGGTAACTGCAGAACTGGGCATAAGGTATTTTTTCAGCTTGCTGTATTGCTGTTTTAGTAAATAAAGGAATGTATTCCTGATTGTAAAATGGTTTTAAGAAATAATGATAAGTGAATTGCTCATCCAAATTCTTTCCGAAGCTTAAAGGTCTGAAAAGCAGGTATACCGTGTCAATTTTATTGCCTGCATTCAGATAATTATTTAAAAGAAAGAATTGCCCTGCCATGGTAACTGCCGCATTGGTAGCTAATGAGGTTGTGTTTCCATGATCGGTTTCGTTACTAAATAATTGCTCTGCAACACTATCACCTAACAATAGTTTTTTACACTTATTCTTAGACTTACTTTTATGGATGGCGTGATAAATTTCTTTTCCTGCCACGGTTTCCATATACCTGTCATTATAAAACAAGTATAAAGGCTTAATGTGATAAATGATCGCGGATAATAAGATGAAAAAGGACAATTTAATATATAGATCTTTCACAGGCTAGAATTCAAAATAAATAAACTGTTGTTCTTTACCGGCATAGAAAATGATGAATTGAACCAGAACCAGGTAGAATACCCACCTTAATGGTCTTGGCCATCCTGCGCCAGCACGTGCAATGGCAAACTGCTGCTCCCTGCCAAACCATTCCATCAGCATGAATACTCCTGTTAAGATCAATACTGTTTTAGGCAGGATGTCTGGTACTGTAAATAGCGACCTGGAAAAAATTCCTTTGATATACTGATAGGCATGGCTGATGTTCTCTGCCCTGAAAATAATCCATGCAAACACCGTTAATCCAAATGTAAGGAGCATCGCTGTCAGCTCTCTGAAAGAGGGTAAGTATTTACCCTGGGCAACCGTATCAAGATTGCTTCTGTTCGTGCTGAACAGGATGGATGGCATGATGTAAAGGGCGTTTAAAAACCCCCAGCACAAAAAGGTCCAGTTGGCTCCGTGCCAAAAACCGCTTACGATAAATATGATGAATGTATTTCTAACCTTCATTGGTATCCCACCTCTGCTTCCACCCAATGGGATGTATAGATAGTCTCTAAACCAGGTAGATAAGGAAATGTGCCAGCGACGCCAAAATTCTGCGATATCTCTTGAGAAGTAGGGAAAGGAAAAGTTCTTTAACAATTCGATCCCAAAAAGCCTGGCCGTACCCAATGCAATATCTGAATACCCTGAAAAATCACAGTAAATCTGAAAAGTGAAAAGGAGTGCACCCAAAACTAAGGTGCTTCCTGAATGGTGGCCGCTGTCATTGAAGATATAATTGGCATACTCACTGCAATTATCAGCGATCACTATTTTTTTAAATAGTCCCCAGAGGATCTGCCGGAGTCCGTCAATCGTTTTAGCATAGTTAAATGTTCTTTGCCTTTTAATTTGAGGCAACAGGTGGGTGGCCCGTTCTATAGGCCCGGCAACCAGGAGCGGGAAAAAGCTAACAAAGAGAGAATAGGTGACAAAGTTTCTTTCCGGCTCTATCCTGTTCTTATAAATGTCGATAACATAGGATAATCCATGAAACGTGTAAAAGGAAATGCCAACCGGCAGAATGAATTTAAGTGTTTCCAGGTTGATCTGGAAACCCAGCATGGAGATCGCTTCAGAAAATGAGCTTACAAAGAAATTGAAATATTTGAACGCGCCTAAAAAGCCAAGGTTAATTACAATACTGATCCAGAACCATATTTTTTTTGATGTTTGGCTCTTTGCTTCACTCATTTTAATACCCGTAAAATAATCAAGAAGGGTAGAAAAGATAAGAAGGAATAAAAACCTGTAATCCCAGCAGGCATAAAAAAAGTAACTTGAAATCAACAGAAGGATGTTCTGTAGCTTCAAGTTACTTTTCGTAAAATGCCAGTAAAGAATTAATACTGTTGGTAAAAAAAAGGCAAAACTGAGAGAGTTAAATAACACGGTACGCGTTATTTATAAATAAGTTTGGTGTTGATATAGCCGTTATAGTTTTCATACCAGTCCGGATATTTTAATCCGCCTGATCTTGCCCATTCTGAAAAATGAAGATAAACGTCTGTAATTGATACACTTTCTTGCGGGTAGTTAAAAGGTCCGAAGAAGTCGAGTGCAAATGGCCTGTTCTCCCTGGTGATGTAATACCGTCCGGAACCTGCATCAGAATCGTCTGCTGCAGATTTCAGCAATTTAATATTTGCAAGATCTGTTGGTTGATGATTTACCAAATGGACTTCTTTGCCACGTTCCAGGTTACTGATCATAAACGGGTTAAATGGTGCCGATGCGGTAAATTCATCATCAATAGGACTGTTAAATGTAAGTAGAAGTGTTACTGCGTCACTTTCGATTTTAGCGGTATTTGGGCGTGTATTTATATATCCTGTACCTGCTCCAAATAGATTCCTGTAGTTGTCAAAAGGTATTATAACCGCATTACGCTGATTGCTTTCCAAACCTTTACTGTCAAGTTTGATGTAATTGCCGGATATATTCATCCCGGTAACATTTTTTATTTGTCCGGGAAGGATCGGTAATTGAACACCAAATCCATTCTGAAATTCAGCACCGGCAGCAAGTGGTTTGTATTCAGCGGTCATGTCTACTACAAAGTTTGTTGAATTCATTGCAAACTTATAGCGGTAGCTTATTACCAGGTCATTCAGATCGTAATCACCTTCTAATGGCCACATGTCTTCAAAACCTGTAGTTCCCCATACATCTTCACTTGGGTAATAACGATCATAAGCTCTTTCAGGATCTTTCGGATATTTGTCTAAGTAGTCTGGTACACCATCTGAATCTGTATCAACAATGTCTTCATCCAGGAAAGGAACATCAACTGGTGAAATTGCTTCAACCGGATTAGACTGTGCATATACCACAAGATCGTTAAAATCCTGATCACTTCCCTGGTTTGGCATTCTGTTGATGTCTTCAAAACCAATCAGGAATGTTTTTTGAGCAACATTGTTTAAAACAACGTTATGTCTTTTTAAGCGGTTGTCGGTTTCAGGGTTAAGGCCTTCTGTTGAGAAGAATTTGGTTGCGCCATAATTTATAACGCCAGATCCCCTGTAAGCATCCTGCAGTAACACGAATCCTATAGAGGTTCCTGCTGGAAATCTTCCAATCTTAACTTTATCTCCTTGCAGCATGTTGCCTTCACCAACAGCACCTTTAAGGGATGCATTGGGGAATATTAAATGGATATCGTTAATGTCTTCTGGTTTGGTAGGTTTTTGAGCGGTAGGGTAGGTATAATAGGCAAAAGAGTTTCTGTAATCTGCACCTTCATGTACGAAGGTGATCCATACGTCTGCTAATTTTTCAATTCTAAGGTCTGAAGGAACTTGTGTAGCGATGTATTTTTCTTTTACGGCTTGTCTTTCAGGAAGTGCATGATTGATTTGTTTCATCAATTCAGAAAAATCAATATTATCTACCGGTTCTAAGTTTTTTGGCCTGCCTAGTGCATCATAATCACCAGTGCTGTACATATATGCTGCTGCATTATCTGCGTTTTTACCAATTGAACTTATGCCCGAACTCATTACATAACTTAATTTCTTTGATTCTGCAACTGATTTCTGTATGACGATATTTCCGCTAAATCCCTGCTGACCACCAATAATAGCAGATAGGCTATTGTTTTGTATGTAAGCTTTTGCATTACGGATTAACCCTACATAAGCAGGATCTATAATTATGGTATCTAATGATGAAGGGACCACGATACTTGTTCTGATATATCCATTTTTATCACTCATAACCTTAGTGATCTCTTTTCCAATAATCGGATTGGCAGGATCGTATAAAGAAACCAATACTCCGGTAACCGGTTTATCATTACGGCTCAATAGCCTAACATCAATATCAACCTTTTTAGTGGTTTGATATGCAAAGCCATCAGGAGCTACTTTTTCTCCTGCTACTTTAGATGGATCTTCAGTTCCGGATATTTCTTTTTTACATCCGATAAGAAAAAGGAAGGCAGTGCTGAGTGTAATTAAGAGTAAGTTCTTGTTCATAAAGCTGAGCGGGAAATTAAATAATGATTAAGTATCAGCTTATGTACTTGAAAATAATGCCAGAATAAAAGGGGGCATATGCTGTAAAAGAATGGGGATTTCTGGTTTTAATGTTCTTTTTTAGTAGGGTCATATTCCCCTATTGGGGAATATTTTCTACGTAGTGAGTGCTGTGCCAAAAATTGTAATTACAGGTCAATATTTACAATATACCTGTTTTCCTTTAATTGAGGGTCGTATTGATAAATGAAACTATCCGATGCAAGGGTAATAATGTACAATCCAAAATGTTCTGGCATGTGATCTATACTGAGACCTTCATCTTTGAATGGATTTAGAAATCTGAACCGATATTGATCTAAGGGCTGGATCTGGTGTTTATTTTCCTGTGAGAAACTAATTTTCAGGATATGGTCTATATTTTCAAATGGAATTTGCGGTGAAGAGGCACTAAACTGTATTTGAAGGCCTTTCTCCATTTTTTGGATACTTAAATGCGGATGATCAATGATCAGTTGAAGCTGGGTATTTGGATCTGAAGTATGTTTGATTGAATTGGTTACCAGTTCAACAAGTATAAGTTTAATTCTTTGCTGCTGTGATACATCCAATTCAACATGCTCAAGGATATTTGCCAATACCCTTTTTGCATAATCATATAGCTTATCAATGTCGTTCGGGATCTCCAGATCTATAGTTACAGGCAGGAATTTCATCTAAAATTCTTTTAGGGCTGTTTCAAGAGAATCTTTTAGATCAAAGATCTTGTCAAGCCGGGTAAGTTCAAATAAGTTATTGATATCACTATTAAGTTCTATAAGTACTAGTTTACCATCCTGTGGCAGTAAGTTCTTCAATATGGCAACCATGGCGCCCAGAAATGAACTGTCAATATATTCTACCCGTTCAAAGGATACGATCAATTTTCTTGCACCAAGGGTAATTTCATTGAGTACCTGCTCCTTAAAATGTTCTGATTTGGATAGGTTGGCATCTTTATCTTCAATAGTAATTAATAAAACATCATTGATGTTTTGTTTTGTAATGTCCATTAGATTTTTTTTAATATAATAATGCTGCAGTCGTCTACCTGAGAAACGTGCTTGTTGAATAAATTGTTCTTTATCTCATCTGCTGTTACCTTATTTTTTTTAAGGTTAAACAGCTTTTCTTCGAATAATTTAAGATCAGATCGTTTTTTTCCATCTACCTCAAAATCGATCATGCCGTCAGAAATTAAATAGATCTCTTCTTCCTCACCCATCGCTATGTCTATTTCGTTGTAATTTCCATGTTCCGCAAATCCCAGTAATATACCATCAGATTTAAAAGGTTTTAATCCTTCACTGTCCTTCTCAAACTTCAGGAGCGGAAGATCTCCGGCACCTGCATATTTTATAGTTCCAAGTTCATCATCTACAAGGACGATGCTGAGTGTTGAAAATATTTCGCCTAAAAGCTCGTCTGCATAGATTACCCGGTTCAGCTTATTCATAATCTGTGATAGTGAATAATTTTCATCAAATACACACAATCTAATGGCAGACCTAATATAGCTTAAGAAACTAAAAGAAAAAAACCAGGCACCCCATTTTTTACCCATTACATCACCAAGTACAATAAATGTATACCGGTCATTGACCTTAATAAAGTCTATGAAATCTCCGCCCGGCTGGTTTTGAAAGGACTGGTTGAAATAGCTAATAGAAAAATTCTTTAGTACTGGCGCCTTTTTAGGAATATTCCTTAAGTTTAATTTCTCCGCTATTCCCTTAATTTCACCGAGTGAGCGTTCATAGTGTTCGCGTACTGCCTGGAGCAGGTTATCTATTTTTGACAATACATGTGTAGGAGGGGTATTCTTTGTGATGTAATCAATCGCTTTTAAATCCAGCCCTTGCTGTACAAAGTCATGGTCGTTGACTGATGTTAGAAATAAGAATGGAATGTTCTTATACGTTTCTTCAGTAAGCAGGTGCCTTCTGAATTCAAAGCCATTCCTTACGGGCATTTCATAATCAGAGATGATCAGATCCGGGGTTTCTTCTTTCAGGATCAGCTCAGCTTCATCAACTGATAATGCGATTCTGCACGAATAGCCATTAGATGTGAGTAATTTTTCAAACAGTCTCAGTTGAATAATGTCATCATCTACCAACAAGATGGTTCTATTCATCAGTTTTTATGTTAAATACAGATTTAATAATAATATATATCCCTACCGCAATTATAATTAAAGAAATCAGATCCATTAATGTAAAGCCATCGTCCCAGTTAAAGTTGAAAATAACAAACATTTCAAAATAAGGAGGGGCAGGCATTATAATCATTGCAAAACCCAAGGTAATAAATAAAAAGCCAATTACAATTTTTATCCCTTTATACATTCCTAATTTGAAACGGTTGCTTTTGGCATTTGCTGAATCAAAATGGTTGTTGGCCAATAAGATCTCCAGCTGGTCCAGCTGGTCGAGCTTATTCATGGATGCGGAACTGACTTCGCGAATGTTCCTGATGAGTTCTTTTCCTTCTAATTTTTCGTCTAATACTTTATCAATCCTGGTCTTAATTCCTTTTACATTTTGGGAGTCTAACTCGCTCTTTTCAAGCAAAATGATAAATTCCTGAAGCTTTTCCATCAAGACCTCATCCTTAACGTCAAGGGATTCAAAACTTTTTAAATCGTCAGTAAGTTTCTTTTTGTCGGTCAAAATATGCTATTTTGATGGTGTTTGTAAAAGTTTAACTAATAAATGGGTTTAATATCAATTGTAACTGTAAATTTTAACCAGCCTGAGGCTACACTGGCATTGCTTAAATCCATTGATCTGTATTATCCAAAAGCTAATATAGAGATTATTTTAGTTGATAATGGAAGTGCTGCAGATAACAAAACTTATTTTACAAGTAATATACACCGGGTAAACTACATACGTTCAGAAAAGAATCTGGGTTTTGCAGGAGGGAACAATTTAGGGATTACACAGGCGAACGGAGAATACCTGTTTCTGGTGAATAATGATACTGAGTTTACAGCTGGTATTTTAGAAGAGTTATCTGCTACGCTGGATCATAATCCCACGATTGGGATTGTTTCTCCTCAAATAAATTATTACGACAGCAAAGCCACCATTCAATATGCTGGTTTTACACCGATGAACTATTATACCTGCCGCAATGCCTGCATTGGTCAATTTGAGACCGACAAAGGACAGTATGCCGGTAAAGCGGAGCCCACAGGATATATACATGGTGCAGCCATGATGATTACGAGAAAGGCTTTGGAGCAGGCAGGGCTGATGGAAGAGAATTATTTTCTATATTATGAAGAGATGGACTGGTGTGAAAAAATAAAACGTGCCGGTTTTGAGATCTGGATCAATACCAATGCGCTGATTTATCACAAAGAATCGCTGGCAGTAGGAAAGAACAGCGCATTAAAGGAGTATTTTATGAACCGTAACCGGATCTTATTTATACGGCGCAATGCAGATCTGCACCATAAACTATTTTTTTACAGTTACTTTTTATGCTTTGTAACTCCCCGCAATATTCTGAAATACCTTGCAGACCGGACATCTTCTTTTATCCCGGTACTTTTCCGTGCAATTGGCTGGAACATTAAAAATCCGATAAACAGCAAACATTTAGGCTTTACTTTAAAATAATTATGATCATTTCATTCTGGATAGCAATATTCCTCGTTTTTTATACTTTTTTCGGTTACGGTATCTTGTTGTATCTTATGGTTCGGATCAAAAGGATCATTAAAACCTCAAAAAGAAAGCAATATGATTTTAATAGCCTGCCATCATGTACACTCATTGTTGCTGCATACAATGAAGCTGATTTCATTGATGAGAAAATTAAAAACACTTTGGAGCTGAATTATCCTGCAGGAAAGCTGGAATTGGTCTTTGTAACAGATGGCTCATCTGATGGGACCAATGAGCTGGTTGCGAAATATCCGGAGATCAAATTGCTTCATGCCCCTGAGCGGAAGGGTAAGATCTCGGCCGTTCACCGGGCTATTGAACAGGTAACTTCAGAAGTTATTGTGTTTACAGATGCCAATACATTTTTAAATGCAGATGCATTGGTCTTGATCTGCCGTCATTATGCGGATGAAAATGTTGGTGCTATTGCCGGAGAAAAGCGGGTAATGGTTGATGCATCAGCAGATGCTACTGCCGGAGAGGGGTTTTACTGGAAATATGAATCGAAGCTTAAAGCCTGGGATTCGGAGCTTTATTCCGTTGTTGGTGCCGCGGGAGAATTATTCAGTATCCGCAAAAGCTTGTATGTGCCAGTGCCTGTTAATAGTGTCCTGGATGATTTTATGATCTCTATGCGGATTGCAGAAAAGGGGTATGTGATCGTTTATGAACCTGAGGCTTATGCACAGGAAACCTCATCTGCAAATATTAAAGAAGAATTAAAGCGCAAAGTAAGAATTGCAGCAGGAGGGATCCAGTCTGTAATCTGGCTAAAATCATTGCTTAACCCATTTCAGTTTCCGGTATTATCCTTTCAATACGTTAGTCACCGCGTATTAAGATGGACCATTACACCGTTCTTAATGATTGCCGCTTTTATACTTAACCTGATCATTGTATTGAACAATCCTTCTATTGTGTACGGATGTATTTTTGGCGGACAGATCCTGTTTTATCTATCCGCCTGGTTAGGTAAAGTACTGGAGGATAAAAAGGTTCGTGTAAAGCTGCTTTTTGTCCCCTACTATTTTTGTATGATGAACTATGCCGTCCTTGCCGGATTACACAGGTACTTTTTTGGAGAACAGTCTGTAATCTGGGAAAAAGCAGTTAGAAAGTAAGGTGTATAATGCATATAGATTTATAGCTATCCGGATGATATAGATATTCCAATAGCTACAAAACAGATTTAAATAATAAAAGCCGCTCGGGGGCGGCTTTTATTATTTTTTTTCTGGCGGGGTAGAGACAATCTCCCCAAATTCGTTTACGTAAGCCATCATGCTTTCCAGGTCTCCTCCTGATGAGTTTTGCTGACGTTCCTGCTTGCGTTGTTCTTTATCTTCTTTTTTCTTTTGTCGGTTTTTTTCTAGTTGCTTCTTCATGAAGGTAGCCTGAGATTTAGCCATAAGTTCAATGTATTTAGTTAAATAAATAACTTTTCTCTGCTTTTACCTGTTCAGTCTTTATAAGTTCAATGTGCTGCATTGATGTGTCTGAATATAATAATTCTCGGGTGGCAACGGATCAGCAACCAGGAGAAAATGAACCCAGCCATATATATTGGCTGGCAAGTAATTATAAGAGAAATAGTATAATGATACCCCGTTTTATGCAAATATACTAAAATTTAGCCAAAAATCAAATGTAAGCACTACCGTTCAACAGTAACAGTAAACGTAGTACTGATCTTTGCCTTTAGCGTTACTGTGGTTACTCTTCTTGCCTTACCAGTTAAAATGAATTTTACCGGTGCTTCCTTCAGTACATTTTTTACATCAGTATCTGTTACCATTACAGGTATTCTTAGTGTGCCGTTTTTTACATCCGGGTTACTTAAGGTGGCTGCGTTATTGAGCGTTTGCGAAGCGGTTTCAATTTTTACCGAAATGTTCTCCAGGTTGGCAAAGTTGTTTGCTGTTAACAAGGTATCTACCAGGTCAATTTTAATGCCGGTCAATTTTGCACTTGTTACCGAATTTGTTCCAAAGCCGGGTGCCTGATCTTTAATCAATGCGTCCAGATCAATAGGAATATTTACTTCTCCCATTGCTGCATTTGAATTTGTATTACTGATAATTGGAATGGTATATTCTATACTTTGCGGATTGACGATCACATCCCTGGTTAATGAATCTTCTACTTTATTGCAGGAGGAAAAGGTCAGTAAGATTAAGGCGGTCAGCTGGAGCAGTACAAATATTTTTTGTCTCATGTTAAAATTTTAATGATCGGATCATATGCAAATATCAATAAAATATCGGTTATTAGATCCTTAGTTTAGCAGGTATTTAAAATACCCAATTTTGAACCTTAATCCCTTAAATCTCCCATTTATTTGGCAGTTTTAAGCCTCAAAATAATGTTTTGTGTTATATCATAATCATTTGTTTATCAGAATCTTTATTTACTCTGTAATAAACCTTAACTTCTTTTGTGGCTGGATCTGTTTATTGAAATTCTTCGTAATTGCAGAATATTATTCTGAATTACAATAAAAGAAGCTGTATAACAGCATTTTATCATGATCTTTATCAATTAATACTGCTGCCTGTTATAAGCTGCAGAAAAATCTGTTCTCATCTCCTTAAAGCGAGCGACAACAGTAGCTATAAATTCTTCATCCAGGATTTGAAAGATCTCATTTGCCCCTCCTCCACTGAGGTCAAGTTCAGACAATTTATAGCTTTGTTCCAATGTTCCCTGTTCAAATTTAACGATGTATTTTTGGTTCATATTAAACAGGGTGATCTTGCATTCGGGATGTGGTAATTCTGCGAGTACTCTCATGTTTTTAGATTAAAGTTTGATGCCAATTTCTTTAAGCAGGAAATCTGCTTTATCAATTTTAGAAGCTACCCATAATATATAACGGATATCTACTCCGATAGATCTGCTGTAGCTTTCATTCCATGCATAGTCATTGATGGTAGCACCGTAAGCACGGTCAAAATTTACACCTATCAGTTCACCATTTGCATTCATGATCGGAGAGCCTGAGTTGCCTCCGGTAGTATCCATATTGTATAGAAATGATACTGGAACATCATTCAGCTCTTTTTTGGCAAAAGTCCCAAAGTCCTTTGCATTCCATAATGTTTTTATTTGGGCAGGATAGGCGAAATCAGGATTTCCTGTAGTTCCTTTCTCCAATATTCCTTTGATGCTGGTGTAAGGCTGCATGTAGGACGCGTCTGCAGGAGAATATCCCCTAACGTACCCATAGGTTAATCTGAGCGTGCTGTTTGCATCCGGAACGAAATCCTTTTTCAGGAATTTCTCCTTTACATTTACATAGTCGCCCATCAGTTTATTTAATATCCCTTCTCTGCGGTCTTTTTCTGGTTTAAGCTCTAATACCTGTTTCGCCAGGTCTTTCTCAAATAACAATAGCCCATCATTATAGGCTGCTATTGACCTTGGTGATTGAAGCAGGGTGTTCATTACATAATCCGGGTCTTTAAGCCGGGTTAATCCAAATGTATTTTCTATGTATTCATCAATTGCAGCAGTACTATTAGATCCTTTACTGGTAACTTTATTAACAGCAGTTACTTTCTGGTTCATACTGAGTGCCGCTGCATCCGTAAGCATCCTTTTAAAGATGCGCCGGTCTGCCTCAATATCGTATGCTTCGTAAGTAGTATTTAAAGTTTGCTTTAATTTGGTGATATTCTTATCAAAGTAATCCTGCTTCTGTGCAATCGGCTGTGCGTCCAATTCAGTTTTAAAGCTGTTTAAATTTTTAGAGACGGTGAGCAAACTGGTTGAATTGTAGATCTGTGCAAACCAAAGATCCCTTTGGGCATCTCCATTTATCATTTGATACAAATTGTCAATATCGGTCATCAATGTGCCGTATTTTTCTTTTATGGGCACATTGCTATTGATAAATTCTGCTAAGCCCGCATCTTCCTGTTTCTTCTGCGCAATAAGATCTATTCCTTTAAGACCTTGTAATTTTCCTCTGTAGTTCTTTAAGGTGTTTGCATTGCGTTTAATTCTGGTGGCTAGTTTGAGTTCCGTAGCCTTATTTCTTTTACCTATATTCTCAAAAGTTGTATTCTGGAATTCATAAAGATCGGATACGTAAGGCAATAGATATTTTTGCTGGTAGGCAATAAATTCAGCTGGACGGTGGCGGAATGTCTTACCAGGATAGCCGAGTATAAACACAAAATCTTCTTCAGTGGTCCCTTTTGGATTTACCTTTAAGAATTTCTTAGGTTTATAGGGTACGTTATTCTTTGAAAATTTAGCCGGAGATCCATCAGGCGCTACATAAGCACGCATAAAAGAGAAGTCGCCAGTGTGACGCGGCCATACCCAATTGTCGGTCTCTCCGCCATACTCACCAATCTGCCGGTTTGGAACATAGACCAGTCTTACGTCCTGGATGGTTTTATACCGAAACAGTACATAGGTCTTTCCAATGAACATTTCTGAAACTTCGGCTTTAATACCAGGATCCTTTTTCTCCGCTTCAGCAACTATGTTTTTCATCACATCATTGATTAATTTTAACCTCGATGCCGGATCTTCAATCTGGGCTACAGCACCAAGTACCCGGTCTGAAACATCTTCATAACTGTCGGTAATCCGGCAGGTTAAATTCTTTGCTTCAATTTCCTGTTCATAAGAATTTGCTACAAAACCATCATTAAGGTAGTCGTGTTCAGGTGTGCTGGCAAGCTGAACTGCACTGAATGCACAATGGTGGTTGGTGATGATTAATCCTGCATCAGAAATGAATGAACCGGTACAGCCGCCCACATTGACCAGGGCATCTACCAGGCTCGTACCATTTGGGTTATAGATCTCATTTTGATCGATCTTCAGGCCAGCTTTCTTTAAATCAAGTTTACTGATCTCGCTTAAAGGAAACATCCCTTCTTCGCGTGCTATATAACCTGACTGAACTATTCCGAGCGCCAATAGTGAAGTAAAAAATAAGGTTTTCTTATTCATTGGTGTAATTAATAGGATTCTAAAACTCCAAACTTAATGATTTAATTAGGGTTTTACATGCTCATGGCAGGATTAAGAAGATGGTTTAGTATTTTTGCTGTAACTAAAAAGATCAACAATGGCTGAAGACCTTCAGATTATAACTAATGCCGGTAAAGAAGAACAATACCGTTCTATTGTTCCGCAAATAGAAGCCTTGATTACAGGAGAGCATGATCAAATCGCCAACCTGGCAAACATTGCTGCGGCTTTAAAAGAGCAGTTCAATTGGTTTTGGGTCGGCTTTTACCTGGTTAAAGAAGATGAACTTGTTTTGGGTCCTTTTCAGGGGCCTGTAGCATGTACCCGAATCAAAAAAGGACGAGGGGTTTGCGGTGCATCCTGGCAGCAGGCTGATACGATCATTGTGCCTGATGTGGATGACTTTCCAGGTCATATTGCTTGTGCATCTGCTTCCCGGTCAGAAATTGTCCTGCCAATTTTTAAGGATGGAGAAGTGATTGGGGTATTGGATGTTGATAGTGAATATCTTTCTCATTTCGATGATGTTGATGCATTGTACTTAAATAAAATAATTAGTTTATTAAATGACTAAATTGCCTTATTCTTTTTATCAGAGTGAAGATGTAAATGTGCTTGCCAGGCAGTTATTGGGCAAGTATTTGTTTACAGATATTGATGGTCAGCTAACCGGAGGGATGATTGTAGAAACCGAGGCGTATAAGGGTATTGAAGATAAGGCATCGCATGCTTATGGCGGAAGGTTTACCAGCCGCACCCAGATCATGTATGAGGAAGGCGGCTTGTCTTACGTTTATCTGTGTTATGGCATACATCACCTGTTTAATGTGGTAACTGCTCCTAAGGGTGTTCCTCATGCCGTTTTAATCCGGGGACTGGAGCCTACTGCCGGTTTGGATATTATGCTTCAAAGAAGAAACACAGACCGCTTAAAACCGAATTTAACTGCTGGTCCGGGGGCACTTGCCAAGGCGTTGGGAATAGATAAAGGTTTAAATGCCAAAGATCTGTTAGGAGACGAGATTTGGATTGCCGATGCCGGTTCTGTGATTTTGGATGAACAGGTTATTTCGTCGCCGCGCGTTGGCGTTGCATACGCTGATGACCATGCACTTTTACCCTGGCGATATTACATCATGGGAAGTAAATTTGTGAGTAAGCCGAATAAGTAGTTGTAAAACAATTAGTCTGCACCAATCGCATGACTTTTGCACACTGTGCAGATTCGTTACATTATTATGTACTTTTGAATTAATGAATTTTGACAACAATCTAACTTTTGCACGCCGTATGGATCTTGCTGATCCACTCCGCGGATTGAGGCAGGAATTTCTGTTTCCTCAACAAAATAATAAACCCTTTATTTATTTGTGCGGCAATTCATTAGGGTTACAACCTAAAGTGGCGAGAGAGGTGCTGGATGTTCAGTTAAACAATTGGCAGAACCTTGCCGTTGAGGGTTGGTTTGAAGGGGATAGTCCATGGATGTTTTACCATAAAGAACTGAAAAAGTTGATGGCACCAATAGTTGGGGCAAGTGTTTTAGAGGTTTGTCCGATGAATACACTGACTGTAAATCTTCATTTACTGCTCGTTAGTTTCTACAGGCCGACAGCAAAACGGTTTAAGATCATTATGGAAGCCGGTGCATTTCCATCAGATCAATATGCCATAGAGAGCCAGGTTCGTTTTCACGGATATGATCCCAAAGATGCCATTATCGAAGTTGCTCCCGGAGCAGGAGCATATACATTAAGAACGGAAGATATTGTTGCTGCAATCGATAATTCTGCAGATGAAATTGCGTTGGTGCTCTTTGGCGGGATCAACTACTTTACAGGGCAATGGTTCGATATGGAAGCAATCACTCGGGCAGGGCATGCCGCAGGAGCTATAGTGGGATTTGATCTTGCTCATGCTGCGGGGAATGTTCCTTTAAAACTTCACGATTGGGATATTGACTTTGCCTGCTGGTGTTCTTATAAATATCAGAATTCAGGTCCTGGTGGGATTAGCGGTATCTTTGTTCATGATAAGCACTTTTCAGATACCAGTTTAAACCGGTTTACAGGATGGTGGGGTTACCAGGAAGAACAGCGTTTTAAGATGGAGAAAGGATTTGTACCTGAAGCAGGTGCAGATGGATGGCAAGTAAGCTGTACGCAGGTTATGCCAATGGCTTTATATCATGCATCCCTGCAGATTTTCGAAAAAGCAGGGTATATGGATGTACTTCGATCTAAAAGTAAAAATTTAACCAGTTACTTGTTTTACATTATAAATGAGGTGAATAAAGCTCTTGGATCGGAGCAGTTTAAAATAATCACTCCTGCTGCAGAGCAGGATCGCGGTGCCCAGGTTTCTATCATTGCCAGACAGGAAGGAAAGGCTATCTTTAAAGAATTGGTTGCCCAAAATGTATTGGGCGACTGGAGAGAACCTAACGTAATCCGGTTGAGTCCGGTTCCGCTATACAATTCCTTTGAGGATGTTTATACTACCGGGGTATTATTATTAAAGATTTGTAAGGAGGTTTTAGCATGATCAATTATAATCCGAAAGATTGGTTTACATTCATTTTTCACATTCATAAGGCAGATACCTTTAGAAAATTGTGGCCTTTAATGATTAGCGTGAGTATTTTCTCTGGCATCATTGCTTACCTGGAACTGAATTATCTGAGGCTTTCTGAAACTACATACGTCAAAAATATTGGCATGATGCACAGTTTGCTGGGTTTTGTAATTTCCATGCTGCTCGTTTTTAGAACCAATACTTCATATGACAGGTGGTGGGAAGGCCGCAAACTGCTCGGATCACTCACTAACGTTAGCCGTAATTTTGCCATAAAGCTCAGATCACTAAAATTAGATTCAACAGAACTGGAGTTCTTTGAATATGCAATCCCTAAATATGCTTTTGCGTTGAAGGAGCATTTGAGGGAAAAGCTTTATTTTGGTAAGAATAGCCTGCTGATCGAAGTTGACGGCGGAAAACACATTCCCAACCAGGTAGCAGGCAGCATATCATCGCGTGTATTTGATCTGCAGTCTGCTGGAAAGATCAGTCAGGAACAGTTAATTATACTTAATTCAGATGTTAATCTGTTTACAGATATATGCGGTGGCTGTGAGCGTATTATGAAAACACCTATTCCATATTCATACAGTGCTTTCATCAAGAAATTTATCTTTATCTATGTGATTACCCTGCCATTTGGATGGGTATTCAGCCTCGGTTATTTTGTGATACCTATTGTTCCGTTTATCCTCTATGTACTGGCCAGTTTAGAATTAATTGCTGAAGAAATTGAAAATCCTTTTGGAATGGATGCCAATGATCTGCCTGTTGATGAGATTTGCAATAACATTGAAAAACACGTAGGAGAGATCCTGAACTAGGATGATTAAAATTGCCTGGCATTCACTTTATGCACATCCGCTGCCTGAAGGGCATCGTTTCCCAATGCTCAAATATGAACTTATTCCTGAGCAGCTGCTGCATGAAGGTGTAATCACTACAGATAACTTGTTCGCTCCTGAACCTTTAAAGGAATCAGTCATTCTGCTTTCTCATGAACAGACGTATTGGGAACAGCTTCGTGATCTTACGCTTTCAGAAAAGGAACAGCGCCGCATTGGTTTTCCGTTGTCTGCCCAACTTGTTGAGCGGGAAGTTCGGATCGCACAAGGTACAGTAGACGGCGCATTATATGCCTTGCGGCATAGTATTGCATTTAATGTTGCTGGCGGCACGCACCACGCAGGGAGCAATTGGGGTGAAGGTTTTTGCCTGTTAAATGATCAGGCTATTGCAGCTAACTACTTATTGAATAATAATTTAGCTAAACGTATATTGATAATTGATTTAGATGTACATCAGGGTAACGGTACAGCTGAGATCTTTGCTCAGGAACCAAATGTATTCACCTTTTCTATGCATGGGGACAAGAATTTTCCATTTCGGAAAGAGCAGTCCGATCTGGACATTGCCTTAGCGGATGGAACAGGTGACGATCTGTTCTTGGCTGAGCTTAATGATGCTCTTCCAAATTTATTAGCTTTTAAGCCTGACTTTGTTTTTTACCTATCGGGTGTTGATGTTTTAGAAAGTGATAAATTAGGGAAGCTATCATTAACCAAAGCCGCCTGCAGGGAACGGGACAGGATCGTATTTCAGTTTTGTAAGGACCAGGGACTGCCGGTTCAGGTAAGTATGGGTGGTGGTTATTCTACCGATATAAAAGATATTGTAGATGCACATTGTAATACCTTTAAGGTAGGACTAGATATTTTTGAATAATTATGAAGATTGTAATTGCAGAGAAGCCTTCAGTGGCGCGTGAGTTGGCTAAGGTCTTCGGTGCAACCGGAAAGAAGGATGGTTATATAGAAGGAAAGGGATATTCATTTACCTGGGCCTTCGGGCATCTTCTGCAATTGGCACCACCACAGGAATATGGGTTTATCGGTTGGCGCAGACAGCATTTGCCGATGCTGCCCGCTAAGTTTAAGTTGGGCATCCGTAAGATTAAAACAAAAGATGGCCTGGTTGAAGATCCGGGAGTTAGAAAACAGCTGGACATCATTAAGAAGTTATTTGATGAAGCTACAGAGATCATTGTTGCAACGGATGCCGGGAGAGAAGGTGAATTGATCTTTCGGTATATCTATTATTTTTTAAAATGCAAGAAACCCTTTAAACGGCTTTGGATCTCTTCGCAGACCGATGAAGCCATCAAAGAAGGTTTTAGAAATCTTAAGCCGGGTACAGATTACGATACCTTATTCAACTCTGCACACTGCAGGTCGGAATCTGATTGGTTGGTTGGTATGAATGCCACACAAGCCTTAAGTATTTCTGCAGGGGCACGTTCCGTGCTTTCGCTGGGAAGGGTTCAAACGCCAACATTGGCCATGATCTGTTCGAGGTTTCTCGAGATCAAAAACTTTGTACCTCAATTGTATTACCAGCTGGCCATACAACTTGATAAGGATGGACAGTTATTTAGAGCGGTTTCTGTAAATAACTTCGATAAAAAAGAAGAAGCCGAAGAACTGTTTGCCAGGATCGAAGATGCTGCCTCAGGTTTTCCAAATGGCGGAAAGATCTTAACGGTTGAAGCAAAGCCAAGAAAAGAACCACCGCCCTTATTGCATGATCTGAGCAGCCTGCAGCAAGAAGCAAATAAAAAGAAGGGTTTTACTGCCGATCAGACTTTAAATCTTTTACAGGGCTTGTATGAGAGCAAGCTGGTTACTTATCCGCGTACTGGCAGCAGGTATATTGGTGATGATGTATTTGCAGGTGTTCCTAATCTTATTGATAAATTAACCACACATAAAGATTTTGGCAAACAGGCGGAATTTTTAAAAACAGTCGCACTGAACAAAAGAAGTGTGAATGCGAAGAAAGTAACAGATCACCATGCCATATTGCCAACCGGCGAATCTCCTTATCAGCTGACTGGCGATAAGCAGGCAATTTATGATATGGTTGTTGGGAGGATGCTGGAAGCTTTTCATCAGGAATGTGTTAAAGAGATCACCAAAATTACAATTGAATCCGGATCTGTATTTATGGCTAATGGTACCGTGATCCGGTCTGCAGGCTGGAGATCCGTATTTAATGATACAGATGAGGATAAAAAAGATGAAGAAAATCCTTCCTTACCTAAAGTAAAGAAAGGAGAAGAGTTGCCTATCGTAAATAAAGCTTTACTGGAAAAGCAAACCAAGCCTAAGCCTTTATACAATGAAGCATCGCTTTTAAAGGCGCTTGAAACTTCGGGTAAGGACATTGAGGATGAAGAACTGAGGTATGCCATGAAGGATAGCGGCTTGGGAACTCCTGCAACACGGGCCGCAATCATTGAAACATTAATTAACAGGGAGTACATTATCCGTGAAAAGCGTAACCTGGTACCAACAAATAAGGGGCTTGCTGTTTATGATGTGGTTAAAGATAAAAAAATAGCGCAGGCAGAACTAACCGGACAATGGGAGAAGCGGCTTGAAGAGATCCGGTCAGGAGCTTCTGTCATTGATTTTAAAGCTGAGATTACCGATTACACGCGCACAATTACCAATGAACTGCTTTTAGCCGGAGCAGGGCTGGCTGAAAAATTTAGTTCAGATAAACAGCCGGCACAGCCCAAAGTATAAACAATATGCCTATTTAGCTGTTGTTTACATATATCGAATCATTAATTTTAGACAATGAAAACAGACCTTGTTGAGATTTTTCAAACCATAAGGGCTTCTTTACAGCCTTATGCCACATTGGGTTTTAGTAACCGTACAAACAGCGAAACCAATTATGATCTGTGGAGCGATAAAAATGTAGTTATTGAAGATCGGCAGGTACATGAAGTGTTTTTTGCCAGTGTAGTTATTGAAGACGGTTATGTGGCCTTCAATCTGATGGGAGTAAATGGGACAACAGATCTTAATGGAAGCGTTGGTGCTGATCTTTTGAAATTGTTAAAGGATAGATCATGTTTTGAAATAAAAGAACTGGATGATCTGCTCATGGCCCAAATTGATGAAGCATTAGCCGTTGGCTATAAAATTTATAAAGAAAGCGGTTGGATATAAAATTACCCTGGCTGGAAGATGTACGGAACAGCCTTTCTATTCTTTTTAAGGTAACATTGAGTTTATCAGCAGACGGCGTCTTTCAGCTGATACACTTTGGGCCTAAAAATTTCAGTATTCATCTGGTATCAGCAGACCTGGATAATCCTGCTGAATTGATTGCGCTTCAGGAAAGGTACCAGCAGAATGGGATTTATCTGGTACATCTCTGGCAAGATATCTGGCATACGCGTAAGGAACAGGTGCTGGGCAGAATTACTTCAATCCTGGGATTTAATCAGCGAATTCATGGCAGAAAAACGCAGGTGATATCTGTAGATCAGCAGACTGCAGATGATTTCTTTAACCATAACCACTTGCAGGCATCTGCTAAGTGCCGTTATAAATTTGCACTTAAATATAATGATCAAATTGTTGCTGTTGCTGGTTTTAGCAACCTAAGGAGAATGAAAAATACAGATCCTGGTTATCGGTCTGCTGAGCTGATTCGTTTTGCAAGCTTAACGGGATACACTGTGACCGGTGGTTTTACTAAACTTCTGAAGCATTTTATTGGGCTATATCAGCCCAATGACATCATGAGCTATGCTGACAGGGATTGGTCGCTGGGGCAGGCCTATAAAGAATCTGGATTTGAGTGCTCCGAAATTACCCAGCCATCTGTTATATATTTGGATAAAAAGGAACTAATCCGGTATTTTCCGCACCGTTTACCAGATGATCGTTCTGAGCCTGACTTTATTAAAATATTCAATACCGGTAACTTAAAATACATATTATATCTATAATGAACGGTAATCCCTTACTTATAATATTGGGGCCAACAGCTTCTGGTAAAACCCGTCTGGCTGTTCAGCTTGCAGATGCAATCGGTACACAACAAACTGAAAACGCTAGGCAGACTAGAAATCATAAAGTCAGGTCCGGTAACATAGCGCGCGCTGAGATCATTAGTGCAGATAGCCGTCAGGTGTTTAAAGGCATGGATATAGGTACGGGAAAAGATCTTAATGAATATAAGATCAATGGAAAACTAATCCCGTATCACCTGATCGATATAAAGCAGGCCGGTGATCACTACAACGTAAATGAATTTAAGGAAGATTTTTATGCGGTATTTAATGAATTGACAGCTAAAAATATTCTTCCAATACTTTGCGGAGGTACCGGAATGTACATTCATAGTCTCTTACAGCAGCATGAATATACGGCAATTCCGGTAAATGAGACACTTCGATTGTCCTTAAAAGCATTAACAATTGAAGATTTAAGAAGCCATTTGTCAGCGTATCCTCATGAATTTACAGGTCATGCAGATCTATCTTCTCATAAGCGATTGATCCGTGCTATAGAAATTTCTAATTATTTAAAATATAATACCCTGATTAAGCCAGAACGGCCGGTAATAAATCCTTTGATTATTGGTCTTGAATCTGAGGTGATACTTAGGAGAAACAGAATAGCAGTTAGATTGGAAGCAAGGTTTAAAGCGGGGATGATTGAAGAAGTGAAAACACTTTTAGACCGGGGTATAAGCAAAGATATGCTCACTTTCTATGGTCTTGAATATAAGTTTATTGCAGCGTATCTTTTTGGAGAAATGGATCTCACAGAACTCAAAGAAAAATTGACCATTGCGATATGTCAGTATGCTAAACGTCAAATGACATTTTTTAGGAAAATGGAAAAAGACGGGGTATATATTCACTGGCTAAAATCAGACAATCCACAAGAATTGGTTCAACAGGCGCTGGCGGTATATCAAGGCCATTTCAACGCATTTGTTTAAGTTTTGTGAAATAAATATTCGTTTATTTTTCCTGTAGTGTTTTTAAGTCAATATTTATTTATTTTTTAAGTATGGCACACGTTTTGTAAAGTGGACAGTACAGAAACAATTGGTTTCATTAAACTTTAAATAAACGATCAGAAAATGAAAAAATCTACAAAATTTCTAGCAACGGCAGCAGCTGCTTTAGCTATATTCTTTACAACAAATGTTAATGCACAATCTGGAGATTCAAAAGCGCTTCGCTTAGGAATCGGATTAAACTTAGGTGTACCTACAACCAAGGCATATAGCTTCGCAGTAGGTGGGGATTTGAGATTGCAAAAAGATTTCAGCTCTAACATTTCAGGTATCCTTTCTGCTGGTTATACTAATTTCTCATTGAAAGATGATTATATAGGTGATGACCTGTCAATGATTCCTGTTAAAGCAGGAGCAAAAATATTTTTTGCTGAAAGTGCTTATTTCTCAGGAGAGCTAGGTGCTGGATTTGGTACTAAAGATGGTCAGAAAACAGCTTTCTTATGGGCTCCGGGTGTAGGTTATGGTTTTGATAACGGTTTAGACCTTGGATTGCGTTATGAAGGTGCTGAATATAATGGCGGATCTGTTGGACAGGTTGCCTTACGTATCGCTTACGGTTTCAGACTATAATCGAATTACAATTAAAGTATAATTTAATAAGGCCCTTGTCTCCAGTCTGATTAGACAAGGGCCTTACTTTTTAACAAAATCTCAGTTAATGTATTCTCACCGCTCTCACCGCTCTCAGCGGATCAGTTAGGTTAAATTAATATAAAACTGATCTGGATTTTGCAACGTATTTAATATCAACATTTATACACATCAATTAGAAAAACAATCATGAAAACAATTACTAAATTTTTCGCAACTGCAGCGGTTCTCTTAACTGTTGCTTCAACAGGACTAAAAGCTCAAACAATGGAAACTATGGACAGCTCTAAAGGTGTTCGTTTAGGCATCGGAATTAGCGGTGGTCTTCCAACTAAAGGTTCTCCATTTGAATACGGTCTTGGTGCCGATGCACGTTTACAATTTGACCTTTCCAGAGAATTATCTATTGTTGCATCAGGTGGTTATACCAGAATGATGGCTAAAGATAATGCTGGCGATGATTACGATTTTATCCCTGTAAAAGGTGGTGTTAAAGTATTCCCGCAAATTGGAGCTTTATATCTATTGGGTGAAGCAGGTGCTGGTTTCGGAATTAAAGACGGATCTAAAACGTCATTTATCTATTCAGGTGGTTTAGGATATGCATGGTCAGGTGGTTTAGACCTGAGTGCAAGATATGAAGGTTACACTCAGGATAGTGCTTCAAGCACATACAGACCTCAAAATGGTCAGTTTGCTTTGCGCTTAGCTTATGGCTTCAAATTATAACATTGAATTTTAATACCTTATCGTTAAAGCCCCTGATTTTTTCAGGGGCTTTTTTATTATTTAAAATTAAAATGCTATTTTAAGCCGAAATGAAATATTGAACGGAGCTGGGATAGCTTTTTAACCAAATAAACTTTATTATTCATGAAAAAATATTTTGCAGCCTGCATCATCATGATCGCTGTTTCCTGTACAAATGCAGAAAAAAAGACGGAGCGTTCTTCCGATAGTACTTCCAAAGAAACCAAGAGTGCAGCTCATGTTGAGTTAAGTGATGCTAAAGTTCAGCGCATCTATGAGGATTATATTTCCCTGAAGGATGCTTTGGTTAAAACACAGTTCGAAGCCGCTAAAGCCGAAGCCGCAAAATTAGAAACAAGTCTTGCCGATTATAAAGGATGTGAAAGTACCTCGGTTACTGCCGGGAAGATTGCTTCTGCAAAAGACATTATTGCACAACGTACCGCATTTACTGCGCTAAGTTCAGATGTGATTGCCTTATTTAAGCACGCGGACCTGAAAAAGGGAGCGATCTATGTTCAGCATTGTCCAATGGCAAACGAAGGTAATGGCGGCGATTGGCTGGCATCAGAAAAAAATATTCAGAATCCATACTATGGAGATGAAATGATGGAGTGCGGAGCAGTAATTGAAGAGATCAAAACTGCAAAATAATTGTGATTCTTACCTCATTGTGACCAGCTTTTAATAATTATTTAACAGTTTTGTTATAATGGAGTCCACACTAATCCAAAATGGATTAGGTAGTTTTGTTTATTATAAATTTTAATAAAAATATATATGTCAGATATCGTAGAAATTAAGATTGATGGGAAAGTATACGAATTCCCCGTAATAACTGGTACCGAAGGGGAACGGGCAATAGATATTTCCAAGTTAAGGGACCTAACCGGTCACATCACTTTAGACTTTGGATATAAAAATACAGGTTCTACAAAAAGTGCGATAACTTTTCTGGATGGTGAAAAAGGTATTTTAAAATACAGGGGTTATCCAATTGAAGAACTGGCTGAAAAATCTACATTCCTTGAAGTTGCCTATTTATTGATATATGGCGATCTGCCTAAACAGAGCGAGCTGGATGGATTTCAAAGTGAAATCAGAATGCATACCTTAATCCATGAGGATATGAAGAAGTTTCTGGACGGATACCCTTCTAAGTCACACCCAATGGCACAGCTTGCTTCATTGGTATGTTCTCTGTCTACTTTTTACCCGGAATCTTTAAACGCCAATTCATCACCTGAAACCATGGATCTGACCATGATTAAGTTATTGGCTAAATTTCCAACGATTGTATCTTTCATCTATAAAAAATCTTTAGGACACCCGCTAATCTATCCTAAAAACAAATACGATTATGTAAGTAACTTTCTGAATATGATATTCGGTCAGCGTACGGAAGAAGTAGATATAGATCCGGTAGTAGTTACCGCCATGAATACTTTATTGATCTTACATGCTGACCATGAACAAAATTGTTCGGCATCAACTGTAAGAATGGTAGGTTCATCTGATTGTAACCTGTATGCATCTGTTTCAGCTGGTATCTCTGCATTATGGGGTCCGTTGCATGGCGGAGCAAACCAGGCAGTTATAGAGATGCTGGAGCGCATTAAAGAGGATGGAGGAGATACAGAAAAATGGATCAATAAAGCGAAAGATAAAAATGATCCTTTCCGTATGATGGGATTTGGTCACCGGGTTTATAAGAACTTTGATCCAAGAGCCAAGATCATTAAGAAAGCGTGTGATGATATTCTGGAGAAATTAGGTATTGATGATCCTGTTTTAGAAATTGCCAAGAAATTAGAAGAAGCCGCATTGAGTGATCCTTATTTTGTGGAACGCAAGTTATATCCAAACGTTGACTTTTACTCCGGCATTATTTACAGGGCTTTAGGTTTCCCAACTGATATGTTTACCGTATTGTTTGCGTTAGGCCGCCTGCCGGGATGGATTGCACAATGGAAAGAAATGCATGAGAACAAAGAACCTATTGGCCGCCCGCGTCAAATTTATGTTGGTCATACCAATCGTGAGTTTGTTGAACTGGAAGGAAGATAGATCTTACAGATCACATAAAAAAAACGCAGGAAGCTATCCTGCGTTTTTTTTATGTGATAAAATGAGCTTCATATAGCTTGTTCTGTTAAAGCTTAGGTCATTAAATAGATCGTATTCCGGATGATGGATTCGGTAATGTAAAGTGAGGCTCCATAAAGGATGAACAACCAGATCATTTTGATGATCGTAGCCTTTCTGCTTCTATTATAAAATACTTTTAACCCTTTATACAGATACCAGCAAATCCAGATTACGATGCCAAATTCGATCAGCTCCCCCATAAAGGATCCAATACCAAATATATATTTGATTGACGGAACACATACGATCGAAACAATAAAATAGGCCGTCATACCATGGATGGTGAAAATCAGGTGATCCAGGTAATAAATGTGGTTCTTTCTAAAGTTGAGCATGATAAAGAATGCCAGAAGGGGCATCAGTAAGAAATATTGCTTTGGCTTATACTTGATCAGTTCTGCCTCAATGCTCCATTCACCTTTTGCAGATTTAGCAGCAATCCGGATATCCCTCTTTTTAATCTGCCTTTCAAACCAGTTATCTCTTTCCGATTCCGGAAGTTTAGCCTGCCTGTTGCTGTATGATTCAAAAGTACTGTCTTGTTTCAGCGTATGCATCCTTTGAAAAGAAGTGATCAATTCTTCAAAATGATCTGATTGAGAGGCTTTGTTCTGTTTTTTTAAGTCATCAATATAAATCTGCTGCTCTGTGAAGCTCAAGTTTTTAAAACTTTGTTTGACCAGTGCATCGTATCCTTTTTCTGCTGAATATTTAACCACGCCCCCAAAATCAGCTGCATTGCTGTCGAGTTCTTTTCTGGTTGCTTCTAAAGATTTAGCCGTAAATTGTTTCTCTTTTCCGGGAACTGCCAGGCCATCCTTTTCGGTGTTGTGGCTATTTGTTTTGGAATGCGGCACTACCAAAAAATAAACAATCGAGACAAAGATATACATGCTTACCGGGTTGATATAGCGGGCTCTTTTACCGGCAATATAATCAAGCGTAACCAGTCCTGGTTTAGTAAGCAGGGGCTTTAAAGTTTGAAAAAACTTAGAATCGAAATGAAGGTAGTGTCCAATACTATGGATGATAAAAGTCCAGAAAGACTCTTTTAATTCCACGTTAGGCTGTCCGCATTGACTGCAGTAATGTGCCTCTACGTGGCTTCCGCAATTCAGACAGTTGTGTTCTTTTCTATATTTACCCGACATGGCGTATCGAATTAGTGGTTCATGGCTTTTATGGCCAGTGCTTCTGCACGGTTATGTTTATATTTAAATATAAAAGGAAAGACAATAGCCAATACGAGGGTATAGGATGCAAAAGTAATCCAGATGCTATGCCAGTCCTTACTTTGGTCTGCAAAAGTGAAGAACTTTTCAATGATCAATCCACTGGCAAAACTACCGAAAAGTGCACCGAATCCATTGACCATCATCATAAACAATCCCTGGGCACTGCCTCTTATTTTTTCATCAACCTGTGTCTCTACAAATAAAGATCCTGAAATGTTAAAGAAATCGAAAGCCATACCATAAATGATACACGATAAGATGATCATCCACAGGCCACCTGCAGGATCTGCAAATGCAAAAAGGCCAAAACGAAGTACCCAGGCAATCATGCTGAACAGCATCACATATTTAATTCCGAACTTTCTTAAAAAGAACGGGATGGCCAGGATAAACAAGGTTTCAGAGATCTGAGAGATCGACATAATGATCGCTGGATATTTGACAGCCAGCAGGTCTTTAAATTCCGGAACATTTTTGAAGTCATGAAGAAACGTATCCCCATAGGCATTGGTTAGCTGTAAAGCAGCTCCTAAGAACATAGAGAAAAGAAAGAATACCACGAATTTACTTTCTTTAAACAAGGTAAAGGCCCTTAAGCCGAATGCATCGACAAATGATTTCGTATCTACCTTATTGGATAATGGCGGGCATTTGGGCAAAGTGAATGAATAGATGCCTAAAGCCAAAGAAACTGCAGAAGCAATATAGAACTGGTTTGATGAAGATTCATTTCCGGTTAGACTCACTACCCATAGTGCAGCAATGAATCCAATGGTTCCCCAGATCCGGATTGGCGGATAGTCTTTTACCACGTCTTTATCAGCACTTTTTAATGCCGAAAAGGCAACTGTAATGGATAGGGACAGGGTTGGCATGTAGCACATCATATTCAGGAGGATCACCCAAAAAAAAGTAGTCGGATTATCAACCATGGGTAAGCTGAAGAGCACAATAGACCCCAATATATGAAGTATGCCGTAAAGTTTTTCCGCGTTAATAAAACGGTCCGAAATAATTCCGGTTATTGCCGGCATAAATATGGAAGAGATTCCCATGGTTGAGAAGATTGCCCCAAACTCTGCACCCGACCATTGCCTGTTTTGAAACCAATAAACTCCAATCGTAATTAACCATGATCCCCAGATAAAGAATTGTAAAAAATTCATCAGAGTTAAGCGGAACTTAACATTCATAACAATAGTTTGTTTGATTTAAAAGTAAAAGCTGAATATAAAACTAATTTTAAATCAAATTCTAAAATGAGATAAAAAAGTTTGCTTTTACCCGAAAATTAGGTATTAAATTAGTTTTTTAAACAAAAATACCGTCGATTATTGGTAAATTATTTAAGATTTCTTTTGTTTATCTCATCACGGATCTTTGCGGCCTTTTCATAGAGTTCTTTAGAAATGGCATCCTGTAATTTTTCCAGTAACTCTTCAGCAGAATATGACTTATAACTCGATCCCGGTATAGAAGTGTTGATATCTTCTGTTCCCTGTTCTTTAGGGATGGCATCTATATTCTCCAAAAATAGAAAGTCGTTGCCTTCGATCACAATTCCTGCAGAAGATAAAATGAATTCATAAGTATAGATCACCGCATTAAAGCGGACAGCCAATGCGATTGCATCGGAGGTTCTTGCATCAATTTCCTGTGTGCCCTGACCGTCAGTGCAGATCAGTTTAGCAAAAAATACACCTTCAACCAGGTTGTATATCAATACCTCCTTGATCTCAATGTTATACGTTTGTGCAAATGTTTTAAACAGATCATGAGTTAATGGCCTGCTTGGAGTCATTTTCTCAATTTCTATGGCAATAGCCTGTGCTTCGAATGCACCGATAATAATGGGCAAACGTCTCCTGCCATTTACTTCTCCAAGAACAAGGGCATACGCCCCCGACTGAGTTTGGCTATAGGATAAACCAACGATATCAAGTTTTACTTTTTTCATATTAAATAATAGGAGCGTGCTTAATATTTAAGCACGCCCCATATATTAACCTTTATGTGCTTTTAACGCTTCAATTAATTTAGGGACAACCTCAAAGGCATCACCAACTATTCCATAATCAGCTACCTTAAAGAAAGGAGCTTCAGGGTCTTTATTGATTACAACAATAACCTTAGATGAACTTACACCTGCTAAATGCTGGATAGCCCCAGAAATTCCAATAGCAATGTATAAATTCGGGCTGATCGCTATACCAGTCTGACCAACATGTTCTGAATGTGGTCTCCAGTCTGCATCAGAAACAGGCTTGGAACATGCCGTTGCTGCGCCAAGTAAGCCGGCAAGTTCTTCGATCATTCCCCAGTTCTCAGGGCCTTTCAGTCCTCTTCCAGCAGAAACTACCAATTCAGCATCTGGTAAAGAGACCTTATTGGTTGCCCGTACAATTTCTTTAACGATTGCATTCAGGTCTGTTGATTTGATCTCCGGGCTAAAGGCTTCGATAGCGGCATCAACAGCAGATTCTTTAACGCCAAAGGCATTGGGATTTAATGCAATGACCTTTACTGCAGAGGTAAGTTCAGATATGGCAAATGCTTTACCAGAGAATGCTGTTTTTTTAATCAGGAATTTTCCGCCATCCAAAACAGGCAGTTCTACTGCACCATCTGCCAGGCCGGCTTCCAGTTTAACGGCAACGCGCGGGGCCAGGCCTTTTCCTGAAAAGGAACTGGACAATACCACTACTTCTGCACTTTCTTTTTTTGCAGCCTCTGCGATGATGGAAGCATAAGCCTGATTCACAAAATTCTTTAATTGGTCATTTGAAACATTAAGGATCTTAGAAACTCCGTATTTACCAAGTTCTTTGAGTTCACTTTCTTCCACATTACCAATAGATATAGCGATTAGATTACCGTCTTGTTTATCTGCAATGGCTTTAGCATAAGATACTGCTTCGAAAACAGATTTCTTAAACTTACCATCTACTTGTTCTACATATACTAAAACTGACATAGGATCTTTATTAAATATTTTGAATTTGGAATACTTTAATTAGATAACTTTAGCTTCCTGGTGTAATAGATCGATTAATTTTTCTGTCTCTTCAGCAGGGATCAGCTTAACTGCCCCACGTGCAGGAGGGGTTTCAAACTGCTGAACTTTGGTAACCTGTGCAATTTCTTTAGCTTCGATAACCTGTAGCGGCTTGGTTCTGGCAGACATGATTCCACGCATATTCGGGATCTTGGGTTCTGCTGTACCTTCAGAACAGCTCGCTATGAATTTTCCGGTTACAGAAATTACTTCTTTACCACCTTCAATTTCACGTTCTATCGTTGCAGTGGTACCATCGTAATCTAATTTTTTGATGATGGAGATAGATGGGATATCTAAAAATTCGCCAACCATTGCTGCAACCTGAGATCCATTGTAATCAATAGATTCCCGTCCGCATAAAATGATATCGAAATCAGTTGATTTCACGTACTCTGCAATTTGATAGGCAACAAAGTAAGCATCTCTTGGTGCAGCATTAACTCTTACCGCATCATCTGCGCCGATTGCCAGTGCTTTTCTTATGGTTGGGTCGGTTTGACTCTCGCCAACATTCAATACAGTTACGGTGCCTTTTCCACCCTCGCAAAGCTCAATAGCCCTCGATAATGCAATCTCATCGTATGGATTTACAATATATTGTACTCCTGCGGTATTGAATTGTGTATTATCATTCGTAAAGGTTATTTTTGTGGTTGTGTCGGGCACGTTACTGATACAAACTAATATTTTCATACTTATAAATTTGTTTTTAAAGGTAATAAGGCTTGATAAGCTTAAATTGTCTTTTTGCAAATCTAATTAAAAAAGCAGGGATAAAAAATGCAAAATACCCGATTGGCTAAGTTATTAGAGTTTTTAACAAACGATCCAAATGATCCTTTTGTTTTATACGCATTAGCAACTGAATATAATTCTTCAAATGACCAGGAAAAGGCATTTGAATATTATTATAAACTGACTTCAGAACATCCGGATTATGTGGGTACGTATTATCATTTGGGTAAATTGCTTGAAAAGACAGGAAAGACCGTAGAAGCCATTGAAGTGTATCAAAAGGGAATGGTTGTTACGAGAAATAAAAGGGATATGCATGCTTTTTCTGAGCTTCAGGGTGCTTATAATTCTGCTGCCGGACTAGATTACGAAGACGATTAATTAACATGTTAACCAAGCGGGAACTTTTGTTTATCAGGGATGTGTTTTTTTTCACATTTACTGCTTTCGGAGGGGCGCAGGCACACCTTGCACTTCTTCTCAAATATTTCGTAAAAACCACCAGGTATATTTCTGAGGAGGAATTGCTTGAGCTGAATGCCTTAGCGCAGATCCTTCCGGGGCCGGCTTCTACGCAAACACTGGTTGGGATTGGCTATAAGGTTGGCGGAATAAAATTGTCAATCCTTACATTCATCATTTGGATCTTACCCTCTGCAGCATTAATGACCTTTGCGGCAATCAGTTTTGCGAAATTCGATCAGCAGAAAAAATTCGCGGATATCCTGGAATACATTCAGCCAATTGCCCTGGGAATTGTTGCCTTTGGTGCCTATAACCTGTCTAAGCGGGTGCTTGTGTCACAGGTATCCATATTTTTAGCCGTTACAGCAGCTATCTCTACCTTTGTTCTAAGAAACGCCTATGTGTTTCCATTTGCCATCTTAATTGGTGGAATGATTTCTTCTGCCCTGGAAACGCCCAAAGAAGAAAGTGACATCCGGGTAAGGTTATTCTCCGATATCAACCGTAAAAAGCTGATCTATTTTGTTGGTGTTCTGCTTTTCCTGGCCCTGCTGGGTGCAATCGTCAACAGAACATCTCCGTTTAGCTTACCAATTCGTTTATTCGAGAATTTTTACCGGAACGGGATCTTCATATTTGGTGGAGGTCAGGTGCTTGTACCCCTGATGTTTACCGAGTTTGTGGAGATGAAGCATTACCTGGACGCTTCGGGCTTCTTGTCCGGCTTTGCAATTCAGCAAGCATTACCAGGGCCTACTTTTTCGTTTACCAGCTATATTGGGGCATTAAGCATGCGTAATTTCGGATATGGGTTAACGGGGCAGATTCTTGGGGGAACGGTAGCTGTGCTTGGAATCAACTTGCCGGGACTGATCCTGGTCTTGTTTATTGTGCCGTTTTGGGAAGATCTAAAAAAGATTACCCGGATTAAATACTCGCTGGGCGGGATTAATGCGGTAAGTGTGGGTTTTATCATCGCCGCATTTATGCTGCTGGTTAAACCGATCGGCCTGGATTTTTTGGCCATAGGCATCCTGATTGCTACATTTCTGATCCTGAATTTTACGAAAATAAGTCCGCCATTTATTGTTCTGGCTGGAATCCTGATCGGATATTTCTTTTAGTAAATGGTTCTCACGTTCTCTTAACTTGCTCCCAACGTTCTCACGTTCTCACATTCTCAAGTTTAGAAAGGAGCATCTTCGTCGTGCATGTCATCCATGCGTGACGGTTTGATGATCACATTACCAGCAGGTTTATCAAAATCCTGAGATGGATGCATACCGGCATTGGTGTTATCCATAGAAAAAGAAGTAGGCGCAGAAAAGCTTTCTTCAAGATCCGTAAACTTCACATACTTACCGATAAAGCGCAGTGGTACAATTCCGGTTTCACCATTCCTGTGCTTGGCAATGATCACCTCACCAATACCAGCCTGTGAACGGCCTTGCTCATCTTCAGTGATCCCGTAATACTCAGGACGATAGAGAAACAATACCATATCCGCATCCTGCTCAATAGAGCCAGATTCCCTCAAATCTGAAAGCATAGGTCTTTTACCATTTGCTCCGGGTCTGCTTTCTACGGCACGACTCAATTGTGACAGTGCTAAAACAGGTACGTTTAATTCTTTGGCAACTGATTTTAATGCCCTTGAGATACTACCGATCTCCTGCTCCCTGTTACCACCACCGCTTTGACCTTCACCTTTACCATGCATCAGCTGCAGGTAATCGATAATGATCAGCTGCAGGTCGTACTGAGATTTAAGACGTCTGCATTTTGCACGAAATTCAAAGATGTTCAGGGCAGGGGTATCATCTATTAATAAAGGGGCTTCAGTTAATGTTCCAATCTTGCTGTGCAGTTGCTGCCATTCCCATTCTGCAAGGTTTCCTTTACGGATCTTTTCCTGTTCAATCTCGGTTTCTCCGGAAATTAAACGATTAACGAGCTGAACGGACGACATCTCCAGGGAGAATACAACAACCGGTCTTTTGAAATCAACGGCAGCATTACGGGCACAGGTAAGAACGAATGCCGTTTTTCCCATTGCGGGACGTGCAGCAATGATTACCAGATCGGATGGCTGCCATCCGCCGGTAATGCGGTCCAGATCCGTAAAACCAGATGGAACACCGGTTAGGCCATCGCTTTTACCACGAAGTTCTTCCAGTGTGGCCAGAGATTGTTTGATGATCTCGTCCATTTTCTGGGTATCCCTGCGTAAATTATTCTGGGCAATGTCAAACAGATTCTTTTCAGCGTGATCCAGCAGGTCAAAGATATCTGTGGTATCTTCATATGCGTTTTGAATGATCTCTGAGGAGATGCGGATCAATTCGCGCTGGATATATTTTTGGGAGATGATCCGGGCATGGTATTCAATATTTGCCGCAGAAGCTACCCGGTTGGTTAAATTGGTAATGTAATAGGCACCACCAACCATTTCCAGCAGACCAAGTGTACGCAGTTCAGAAGTAACCGTTAAAATATCTACCGGTTTAGATTTTTGGAACAGGCCCTGGATGGCTTCAAAGATCTTTTTATGAGCTTCATGATAAAACACTTCGGGTTTTAAAATGTCAATTACGGTGGATAAAGCATCTTTTTCAAGCATGAGTGCACCAAGAACAGCCTCCTCAAGATCTATAGCTTGCGGCGGTATTTTGCCAAGGGTATTCATAGAATTATTCAATCTACTTTTCCTTGCTGTAAAATTTGTTTTGTCTTGTCCCTGTGATCCGTTATCGATACTCATAAGTACAAAAATAGACAAAAATTAGGTCCTGCCGGAAATTGTTTATACACATTTTAACAGAGCTGATAAAGATGTTTTAACAACGCATAAATCATTTTCATCAATTTGCTAACAACAGGATGTGGATAAGAAGAATTCAGGCTGCCAAAAAATACCTGTACATATTCCCATAAATTCAGCTACTTTTGCGCTTCAATTATAAAGAATGGAAAACCCGAGAAGACCAGCAAGACCCAAAGAAAATAATGAATTTGTATTTGGTATACGTGCTGTAATAGAGGCTATTAAGGCAGGAAAAGATATCGAAAGCATTTATATTCAACGTGGTTTGACCGGTGAGATCATTGTAGAGTTAAAAGCCTTATTAAAGGATGTAGATGCACCTGTACATAACGTTCCAGTAGAGAAATTGAACCGGATGACGCAAAAGAACCACCAGGGTGTCATTGCCGTAATCTCTGCCATTACCTTTCAGAAAATTGAAGACATCATTCCAGCGATCTATGAAAAAGGAGAAACACCTTTGGTACTGATCCTTGATGGAATAACGGACGTTAGAAATATGGGTGCAATAGCAAGAACAGCTGCCTGTGCAGGAGTTCATGCGATCATCGTTCCAACAAAAAATTCTGCGCAGATCAATGCAGATGCGATTAAAACATCGGCAGGTGCGTTATTTACGATTCCGGTATGCAGACATGCAAACCTTCATAAAACGGCTTTATTTTTACAGGAATGTGGTCTGCAGATTGTAGCTTGTACAGAAAAAACAACTGATCTGATCTATGCACCCGATTACACCGCACCGACAGCCATTGTAATGGGAGCTGAAGATGAAGGAATCTCCAATGAAATTATGCGGATGTCCAATTACCTGGCTAAAATACCAATGATTGGAGAGATCAGTTCATTAAATGTATCTGTATCAGCCGGTGTTATTCTTTATGAAGCCATCCGCCAGCGTACCTTAGCTTAATCTTATATTTTATTCCTCTTCAAATAAATATCCGCTGTAAGCGAGGCCTTTGGCAACACTTATAAAATTATCACCGGAATGTATGGGCGTATTCGGAAACCTGGTTTGAAACAGGTTCTTTACAGCAGATACCAAAGAGGTTCCACCGGTAAGGAATAAACTGTCAATATGTTCAGGCTGTATTTGATATTTGCTTAAAAAAACATCCAGGTATTGGCTGATCTTTTGGATGTCTTTATTGATGATCGTATCATATTGATCAATGGTGATCATTTCATCAATATCAATTTCCATATTGGAATAGAAGAACTGTGAACGCGTTCCCTTTGAAAGATCGATCTTTGTTTTCTCAATGGCCTGAAAAACGGAATATCCAAGGTTATTATCTGTAAGGGTCAGCAGGTTTTTGAACTTCCTGTCTTTTTTAGAAAAGTGATAATAATTCTGCATATCGTTCTTTACTTTCAGTCCGTTAAAAAAGTTCATTTGTTCCCATGAACAGATATTTGCGAACAACGAAACAGGTACCGTAAGCATCTTTCCCGGTGCAGCTTCATAAACAGTGTGTTTTCCAAAATAAGGCGTTCCTTTTTCCCACATAAATGCGGAGTCAAAGCTATCACCACCAATGTAGATACCGCCCGTAGCAATAATGTCTTTTCTTCTGTTCTTGCTTCCAACTTTATCAGGATCCAGTTCCAGGAAGGTAAAGTCCGTAGTTCCGCCGCCAAGATCGGCTACAAGTACCTTTTCTTTCTTTGTAATTGTCTTTTCATAGGCAAAGGCTGCTCCAATAGGCTCAAATTGAAATCTAAAGTCAGTAAACCCAGCGTTTTCAGCAGCTTTCATCAGGCGTCGTTGTGCCAGTGCATCCTTATCCGTATTGTCATCGTCAAAAAATACAGGCCGGCCAATAATGGCCTTACCACAATCATAACCAATAATTTCATCGGCTTTGGTCTTTAGTTCCTTTAAGATCAGTGTAACCAGGTCTGAGGCCGTATATTTACGGTTGTGTATCCTGGTTTCTATAAAACTGCTTCTCGGTAAAATACGTTTTACCGATTTCATGAACCGGCCTTTCATACCCTCATTGATGTAAGCTGCAATGGCTTCTTCACCAACTACATACTTTAAAGGCTCAGTAGCTTTTTGTTCATTCAGGAAGTAGAGTATGGAAGGTACGGTAATCGTTTTTATGATCTCTTTCTTTTCTTCATCATAAATTGAAAGGGCAGAGTTGGTAGTACCAAAATCAATCCCATAAAGAAACTTACTCATTACAGTTAAAAATTTAATAAAAAAATACATCCGGGCCAGCTTGTTCAGCTATGTCCGGATGTGTTAAAGAATGCAGGAAAAGACTACTAGATGTATTTTGTACCAAATTTAGACTTTACATCAGCCACAATCTGTTTAATGCTTTGCTCTGCAGATCTTGGACAGATCAATAGGGTGTCATTGGATTCAACTACGATATAATCGTGAAGGTCCTGTAAGATCACCAATTTATTTTTAGGAACATTGACCATGCAATTTGATGAATTGAACATCATCACCTTTTCAGAAGGGATGACGGCATTTCCTACATAATCGTGTTCGGCAATGTCATAAATAGAAGCCCATGTACCCAGGTCAGACCAGCCAAAGTCAGCAGGCAGTACGTATACATTATCCGCTTTTTCCATAATGGCAAAGTCGATCGATATATTGATACATTGCTGATAGGCATTGCCTATAAACTCTTTTTCAGTGTCTGTATTGTACGATGAGTTTCCTTGCTGGAAGATCTCATGCATGTCTGGTAAATGCGTTAAAAAGGCCTTGTTTATAGATTTGGCAGACCAGATGAAGATACCTGCATTCCATAGAAAATCTCCGCTTTGGACGAAAGACTTAGCCAGGTCCAGGTTGGGTTTTTCAGTGAAGATCTTTACTTTAAAGATTTCAGGATCTGTTTCCAGTACACTTTCTGTGTATTGAATGTACCCATATCCGGTGTCCGGGCGACTTGGTTTTATGCCGAGTGTAATTAAGCAATCGTTTTCAGAGGCGGCTTTAAGAGACCGTTCAATGGCAGTTACAAATGCTTCCGGGTTGGTAATCGTATGATCAGAAGGAGCCACAACGATGGTCGCGTTTGGATTCAGCTGAGCAATTTTCATGGAACCATACGACACACAAGGTGCTGTATTGCGCATGATCGGCTCAGCGAGGATCTGGTTATCGCCTATACCAGGCAGTTGTTCTTTAATGATATCGGTATAGATCTCATTGGTAACTATAAAAATATTTTCAGGAGGGCAAATTTTCAGGAAACGGTCGTAGGTGCTTTGGATCAGTGTTTTACCAACTCCAAAAAAATCGATAAATTGTTTGGGATATTCAGTTCTGCTTACCGGCCAAAAGCGGCTTCCAACACCACCAGCCATGATCAAGGCGTAATTGTTTTTATTCATCTGCGCAATTCTTAAATTATACCTTCCTGAAGAAGATCGTGTAAATGTATCATTCCAAAATAACTTTTCTTATCAGTTACCAATAATTGTGTAATATTATTTTGCTTTATAAGTTCAAGTGCCTGAACAGCAAGCTGATCTCTATCGATGGTTTTAGGATTCGTATTCATCAGGTCCCTGGCCGTAATGTCACTAAGATCAGAATATTGCTCAAGCATTCTGCGGATATCGCCATCCGTTATGATACCCAAAATGGTATCGTTTTCAATAACAACAACAGTACCTAAACGGTTTTGGCTAATTTCTATGATCACATCTTTAACAGATGCAGCGGGGTGGATGCGCGGTTTCGCGTTCTTTAACGCAATATCTCCGGCTTTTAGATACAATCTTCTGCCCAGCGCACCTCCGGGATGAAACCTGGCAAAATCTTCTTCATTAAAATCACGCGCATGAAGCAGGCAAACTGCTAAGGCATCGCCCATAGCCAACTGGGCAGTTGTGCTGGTTGTAGGGGCAAGGTTATTCGGACAGGCTTCCTTTTCTACAAAAGTGTTCAGCACAAAATCCGCCTGCATCGCCAGATCAGAATTAAGCTGTCCAACCATTCCAATCAAAATATTTCCAGACTGTTTTAGTAAAGGCGCCAGAACCTTAATTTCAGGAGTGTTCCCGCTTTTGGATAAACACATCACAATATCATCCTTTTGGATCATTCCAAGGTCGCCATGAACGGCATCTGCAGCATGCATGAAGATAGAAGGGGTGCCTGTAGAATTAAAAGTGGCGACAATCTTTTGTGCAATGATGGCACTTTTGCCAATTCCAGTCACAATAACACGACCTTTACTTTCTATAATCAAGTCAATTATTTCTGTAAAATCATCGTTTATATTGTCAATTAAGCCCAAAATTGCTTGCGCTTCTAAATGTAAAGTGTTAACAGCCGTACCTATTATGGATTTTTTACTTTTCAAACAGAAATTATTAGTATATTGATGCTTTAATTAGTGCAAAATTATGTTATTTTGAGGTAAAAATAGCACTGAATATTTTATACACGAAATGGATGTGAAAAAGTCGTTGTTTGACAACTTACAAACCTTTTTTGGTTTTGATAATTTTAAAGGTGATCAGGAGTCTATCATCACCAATATCCTTGAAAAAAGGAATACGTTTGTTATTATGCCAACGGGAGGGGGGAAATCTATTTGTTACCAGTTGCCTGCGTTAATGCAGGAAGGTACAGCTATAGTCATATCACCGCTAATTGCGCTGATGAAGAACCAGGTAGATCAGTTAAGGGCCTTTGGGGGAAGTGACAGCATTGCCCACTTTTTAAACTCCTCTCTGAATAAAACCGAAATTGCCCAGGTAAAAAGTGATTTACTAAGCGGTCAAACCAAATTATTATACGTTGCACCAGAATCTCTCTCCAAACAGGAGAATATTGAATTTCTTAAACTGATCACCATTTCTTTTGTTGCAGTTGATGAAGCACACTGTATTTCTGAGTGGGGACATGATTTCAGACCGGAATACAGAAAGATCAGACAGGTGATCCAGGGATTGGGTGAAGACATTCCAATTATTGCACTTACCGCTACGGCAACACCTAAGGTGCAGCAAGACATCATCAAGAACTTACAAATGTCTGATGCCACCTTATTTAAATCGTCCTTTAACCGGCCCAACCTGTTTTATGAGATCCGTCCGAAACGGGATGTAATCAAAGAAATTATCCGTTACATCAAGTACAATACCGGCAAATCAGGAATTATCTATTGCCTAAGCCGTAAAAAGGTAGAAGAGGTAGCAGAAACGCTGAACCTAAATGGCATAAAGGCCTTACCTTATCATGCCGGTTTGGAGCCTAAGGTAAGGGCTGATACCCAGGATAAGTTCCTGATGGAAGATGTAGAAGTTATTGTTGCCACTATTGCATTTGGAATGGGCATTGATAAACCAGACGTTCGCTTTGTAATCCATCACGACATTCCAAAAAGCATGGAGGGCTATTACCAGGAAACCGGAAGAGCCGGAAGAGATGGCGGAGAAGGGATCTGTATTGCCTTTTATGCACAAAAAGATGTAGACAAGCTGGCCAAGTTTATGAAAGATAAACCGGTTGCTGAGCGTGAAATAGGTACGCAGATCTTGAAAGAAGTGATTGATTATGCAGAATCAGGCGTTTGCAGGAGAAAGCAGATCCTTCATTATTTTGGAGAAAATTTCAATGAGACAGGCTGTAACTGCATGTGCGATAACTGCAAAAAGCCTAAGAAATTGTTTGAGGCCGAAGAATCCCTAAGCGTAGTCTTAAAATTGATTGCCAGAATTGGTGAGAAATTTGACGATACCCATATTTTAAACGTGATCATGGGCTCAGAAACTGCCCAGACCATTGCTTACGAACATTCAAAGATCCCTGAATTTGCAATAGGAATAGTAGAAGGTGAGAATCACTGGAAATCACTGATCCGTCAGGCCGTTTTAAATAATTTCCTTTCCAAGGATATTGATAATTATGGACTGCTGGGCTTAACTACCTTAGGGCATAATTTTATCGAAAATCCATATGCCCTTAAGTTTGTTCTGAACGAGCCTATTGAAAGTGCTGCTGATGACGATGAAGATGACGTTAAGCACGGTACCGGAACTTTAGATACACAACTGCTGCAGTTGCTGAAAGATCTGAGAAAGAAAATAGCGAAGCAAAAAAATGTACCTCCTTTTGTGGTATTTCAGGATCCATCACTGGAAGAGATGTGCACCCATTATCCAATTGCAATGGATGAGCTGAAGCAGATCTCCGGAGTAGGGAATGGTAAAGCACTTAAGTTTGGTGGTCCCTTTCTGGAACTGATCAAGAAATATGTGGAAGACAATGATGTAGAGCGTCCAATCGACCTGATCATTAAAACACAGGCCAATAAATCCCAGCTTAAAGTATCGATCATCCAAAACATTGATCGTAAAATAGGCCTTGAAGATATTGCTAAATCGAAGGGAATAACTTACGATGATATTTTAAAAGAAGTAGAAGCCATTGTAAATTCCGGCACCAAGCTAAATCTTGGATATTTTGTAGATGAGGTTATTGATGAAGATCGTCAGGATGAGGTATTCGATTATTTCCAGTCTGCAGAAAACGATTCCATTGATGAAGCACTAAAAGAACTAGGAGAGTCCGATTATTCACGTGAAGAGATACAGCTGATGCGTATTAAATTCATGTCTGAACTGGGCAATTAAAGCAGATAACATAAACATGATCAATTTCCCTTTAGAAAATTTAAAGCACATACAATCGGATAACTTCTTTTTAATGGCTGGCCCTTGTGCCATCGAAGGCGAAGAAATTGCCATGCGCATTGCAGAAAAGATAGTTACCATAACTGATAAACTAGAGATCCCTTATATCTTTAAAGGATCATACCGTAAAGCCAATCGTTCTAAAGGCAGTTCTTTTGCCGGTATTGGCGATGAAAAAGCACTGAAGATCCTGGAGAAGATCGGGAAGACCTTTGGTGTTCCAACGGTAACCGATATTCATGCCCACGAAGAAGCTGCCATGGCAGCCGCTTACGTAGATGTGCTGCAGATCCCTGCTTTTTTATGCAGACAGACAGATCTGCTGGTTGCTGCGGCGAAAACCAATAAGGTTGTAAACGTTAAAAAAGGACAATTTTTATCTGCCGGCTCTATGAAGTTTGCAGTTGAAAAGATTATAGAAGCAGGTAATGACCGCGTAATCCTTACCGACCGGGGCAATACCTTTGGCTACCAGGATCTGATCGTTGATTACCGCGGATTACCCGAAATGCAAGGTTTTGGTGTGCCTGTTGTGATGGATTGTACGCATTCCCTGCAGCAACCCAATCAAAGCAGCGGGGTAACAGGCGGTAAACCTGAACTGATTGGAACAATAGCTAAAGCCGCCATTGCTGTAGGAGCAGATGGCTTATTTATAGAAACCCATCCAGATCCTGCCAATGCAAAGTCTGACGGCGCAAACATGCTGCACCTCGATCTATTGGAAGAGCTGCTTGTTAAATTAATTAGAATCAGAAAAGCAGTTATTTAACGCTTTTCTGATTCTAAATACTTCTTTCTTATTTAAATACTTACATTACCTGCTTTTCAGATGTTAACATCTTTCTTTGTTTCTACAGCTGGTACTTTCTTTTAATACCATCGCCAGAAGAACGGCAAGTAATTCTAGATCCTGGTAATTATAAATGAGGTTCTTCTATTTTGTTTTCTTTGCGCTTCAGAATCATTAGGCACGATCGGTTTTTTTTCACCATAGCCTTTATAGATCAGGCGTTCTGCTGAAATTTTTTGTTGGATCAGGTAGTCATAAACAGCTTTAGCCCTATTTAATGACAGCTTCTCATTCTGTAGTACATTACCCACATTGTCAGTATGTCCCTGAATCTCAATTTGTAAATTCGGATTGTTTTTTAACAATTCAGTTAAAGTGGCCAGTTCGGTTACTGAAGCCGGCAGAATACGGTATTCATTGGTATTGAAAAAGATATTCTTTAAGACCACATCATCTCCAACCTTCAGTTTGCGGAGCCCGATCTCAATGATCGTAGGTTTATTTATGGATGAAACGTTTAGCTGATAATTCTCAGAATAGAAAAGATAACCATCTGCGCTCACATTAAATGCATGATCAGAACCGACAGGCATTACGGTAAGAAAGCTGCCGGTTTCTTTAGAAGTATTGTCATTGTATTCCGTTTTACCGGTATTCAGGTTTACCACATGTACCTGCGCCTCTAAAAAGGACTTGGTTTCCATATCAATCACAATACCTTTAACATAGGTAATGGGAAGCGGTTTTTTATCTTCAGGCATTTGAAAACTATAGATGTCCATATCTCCATAACCATCTTTTAGCACAGATGAAAATAAACCTTCAGAACCATCAGGTGTAACGATTAAACCCGTTTCTTCATTAAAGGTATTGATGGGATACCCCATGTTTTCTGGTTTTCCCCAGCGACCCGAATCTGTTAATCGGCTTAGAAAGATGTCCTTATTTCCCATTCCAGGCCATCCATCGGAAGAAAAGTATAGCGTTTTTCCATCCGGATGAATAAAAGGGGTATGTTCATCATATGGGGTATTAATCTCCGGGCCGAGGTTCTCCGGTTCAGACCAGTAACCATCACTTTTAAGGGTACTTTTCCAAATGTCATGTCCGCCGAAACCATCAGGCCGGTTGCTTACAAAATAAAGGGTATTGCCATCCGGACTTATTGCAGGCTGAGATTCCCAATAGGTTGTATTGATTGGCGCTCCCAGGTTAAAAGGTTCGCCCCAATTTTTACCACCTTTATGACTTACATAGATATCACAGCGGCCGAGGCCATCCGGGCGGTTACATCCTGTAAAAAACAGGTAGAGGCCATCAGGTGTAATTGATTGTGCACCTTCATTAAATTGAGAGGTATTGATCGCAGTACTTAGCGGAGTTGGTTTGGCCCAGGAGTTATTGATCTTTAAAGCCGTGTAAAAATCCTCATTTCCATTGATGTTGCGGCTAAAGATCATTTGTTCACCATCGGCAGTTATTGCCGGAAAATAATCCCTGTTTACGGAGTTGATCTCATTCCCCAGATTTTTAGGTTCATATTTTACCGGATGTTTAATGGCTTCAATCGCAAACTCACAATCCTTTTGATATTTAAGGACTTTATGAATGAATACTTTGTCAGTACCTTTATAGTTTTTTATGAATAAGCCAATATTGATCAGCGCATTACTGTATTCACCAGTGTTTAATTCAGCTTCGGCCAAACCGTAATACATACGTACATCGGCATCAGGTGCCAGGCTTATGGCTTTTTTATAGGCTGTTTTAGAAGCTTCAAAGTTTTTAACCCTCCGGTTCAGATCACCGAGTTGCAGGTAAGCAAGCTGGAAATTGGGATCGGCCTTAACGGCCTCATTCAGATCTTCAATGGCCGCATCGTAGCTGTTATCTGACAAATGAGCCTGTGCCTTCTCAAAATTAGCCTGTGCCTTTTTATTCACCGCATTTTGCGCCGTAACGTTCAGGATCATCAAATAAAAGAAGAAAACGAACAAGAGGTTCTTCATGTGTGCTGGTTTAACTGTTAAATTAAATCTAACACAAATAGCTTATAAAAGCTAAGGAATGTTTAAATACTTGTGCGTTTGTAAAGAGATCTCCCATTTCGGATTGGCCATCACATAGTCTATGATCAAAGGGGTAATTTCCTTAGATTTTGACCATTCAGGCTGCAGGTAAAGTTTGCAGGTATCAGAAACTGTTTCTGCATATTTTTCTGCCCAGTCAAAATCACTTTTATTGAAAACAATTACCTTAAGTTCATTTGCAAACGGGGTGATGTCAGGTCTTGGTGCCTTAAATTTCTTAGGTGATAAACAGATCCAGTCCCAATCACCGGAAAGGGGATAGGCACCTGAGGTTTCAATAAAGGTTAAGATCTTTCTTTCATGAAGTTTTTTAGTCAGATAATCCAGGTTATAGATGAGTGGCTCACCACCTGTAATGACTACTGCCTTACCTGGAAAACCATCTGCTTTAGCAACAATATCATCAGCATGGGTAAGCGGATGAAGCTCTGCATCCCAGCTTTCTTTAACATCGCACCAGTGGCAACCTACATCACATCCACCCAGACGAATAAAATAAGCTGCTTTCCCGGTATTAAATCCTTCTCCCTGTATCGTATAAAACTCTTCCATTAAAGGAAGCAACGTGCCGTCTGCTGGTATTTGATGTGCCATATATAATTCAACAAAGTTAAATAAAATAATGGAAGCAATAGTTAATATCCCTATATTGAGGGCTTTTAATGACCAATCTATGAAAATCTCTCGTTTACTGCTCCTTGCCATCTTTTGTGTTTTGTTGAGCTCTTGTTTTGATACTACAGAAACATACACGCTGAATGCCAATGGTTCCTATAAATTAAGTTATGAGGTAAACGTAGGTTCGTTATTTAAAGCGTTTAAAGGAATGGTCCCGGATTCGTTGTTAAATAATCCATCCATTAAGAATAAGGATACGGTGATCAATATTGCTAAAGCTACCCCGGACAGTGTTTTGAAAACATTAAACAAGCAGCAGTTGCGTATACTTGCCAATACGAACCTTTCTCAGAAAATAAATTTGAAAGAAGGGCTCATCCTAATCAGGTATACCAGCAGCGGTGATAACCTGGATGACATGAATTATTTTGTTCGTGATTTTAATAACATAGTTAAAAGGGCGCAAATAAAATCGGATATTATCCCGGTTGGAAATGCTCCCCAGGAGGATGCGGAGTCGAATAAAGATAAAGATGTATTGCCCATTTCAAATAAGGAGTATGATCTTATTATTACCCCCAATTCTTTTGAACGTAAAATAAAACCAGAGTTAATGGCTCAAAAAATAGCAAAGGATAAAGATTCATTTGCGATGCTGGAAGGTATGAATATGAAAATGCCGCCAATTCCTTATGCCATTATCATTAATCTTCCGAGAGCAGCAAAAAGTGTTGACAATCCAAAGGCTGTGCTTTCAGCAGATAAAAAACAATTTAAGTTGGAAGTAGACATGATGGATGCGATCAAAAATCCTGAAATGCTTAATTTTAAAGTTAGTTACTAATCAAAGGCGGGTTTATATGTGCTTAGAAAATTACGCGCTCTCCGTTCTCAACGCTTGCATTTTCCAATGCACTACAGGGTGCTTGTGCGTATTAATATTCAAAAGCTGTTTGTAAGGTAAACTAAAGCTGTTTATTTTGAACTGGGTTAAAATAGAAGAAAAGATTCCTGATCACGATTTTGTGCTTCAGGTTACTGTTCGCGGTAAAAAACTATGTTTAGTTAAAAATGAAGGTGAGTTTTACCTCGTACAGAATAGCTGTCCGCATGCAGGCGGCACCCTAAGCGGTGGCTGGTGTAAGAACGGACACCTGATCTGCCCGGTTCACCGTTGGGAATACAGCCTTAAAACCGGACGCGGCGCTGAGGGACAGGGCGATTATATCGATAGGTACCCGGTTGAAATCCGGCCAGATGGCATCTATGCCGGCTTTAAAGAAAGTTGGTTGAAAAAGCTATGGCGCTAAGCCTTAAGAATAGATTTCTTTCTTTGCAGATGCCAGTGTATTTTTCAGCAAACCGACAATGGTCATCAATCCTACGCCACCGGGAACCGGGGTAATCCATGATGCTATTGGGGATACGTTTTCAAAATCTACATCTCCATACAACTTATAACCAGACTTGGTTTGGGTAGATGTTTCCCGGTTCATGCCCACGTCGATGATCACCGCACCAGGCTTGATCATATCAGCAGTAATGAAGTTTTTCTTTCCAATAGCCGCAATAACAATATCAGCCTGTAAGATCATCTCTTTCAGATTGGCTGTTTTGCTATGGGTAAGGGTTACGGTACAGTTTCCAGGATTAGCATTGCGTGCCATTAAGATACTCATCGGGCTACCCACAATATTGCTGCGGCCAACCACCACACAGTGTTTGCCAACCGTATCAATATGATAGGCTTGCAGCATCATCATGATGCCGTACGGAGTAGCAGGAATAAAGCAGGGCAGGTTACGCATCATCCGGCCTAAGTTTACAGGATGAAAGCCGTCCACATCTTTACGGTAATCGATGGTTTCCGTTACTTTTTCAGGATCAATATGTTTTGGAAGAGGCAGCTGAACAATTAGTCCGTCAACACCTGCATCCTGGTTAATCTCTTCGATTTTCTGAAGCAGTTCAGCTTCGGTCACACTTGTATCGTATCTAACCAGGGAAGATTGAAAACCAACCTTCTCACAGTTTTTCATTTTACTGGCCACATAAGTCTCACTTCCTCCATCATTACCAACTAAGATGGCAACCAGGTGAGGTTTTCTACCGCTTTCTGCTAAAAAAGCTGCGGCTTCATCGGCAATCTCAAGCTTAACTTTTTCTGATACATATTTCCCGTCCAATAACTGCATGATATTGTGTTGTGTGCTATAAATTAATCTAATTTCAATACGGCCATAAATGCGGTTTGCGGAATTTCCACATTACCTACCTGACGCATGCGTTTTTTACCTTTTTTCTGTTTTTCCAGGAGCTTGCGCTTTCTGGAAATATCACCACCATAACATTTTGCAGTAACATCTTTACGCAACGCTTTTACCGTTTCACGGGCAATGATCTTTGCACCAATAGAAGCTTGTATGATGATCTCAAACTGCTGGCGCGGAATTAATTCCCGTAATTTCTCACAGATCCTTTTACCAAAATCATAAGAGTTGCTCCGGTGGATCAATGAAGAAAGCGCATCAACAGGCTCTGCATTCAGTAAGATGTCCAATCTTACCAGGTCAGATCTGCGATAGCCGATCTGGTGATAATCAAATGAAGCATATCCTTTAGAAATTGTTTTCAGACGATCGTAGAAATCGAATACAATTTCACCCATGGGGATCTCAAAAATCAGTTCGACGCGGTCTGAAGTCAGATAAGATTGATTGACAATGATTCCTCTTTTCTGAATACAAAGTGACATAACCGGGCCAACAAACTCAGACTTAGTGATGATGTTTGCTTTGATGTAAGGCTCTTCAACATATTCCAGCTTACTTGGATCAGGTAAGTCTGAAGGGTTGTTTACAATGATCAAATCAGATTTGGTCGTCATAGCCTGGTAAGACACGTTGGGAACGGTAGTAATTACCGTCATGTCAAATTCGCGCTCCAAACGTTCCTGGATAATCTCCATGTGGAGCATGCCAAGAAATCCGCAACGGAATCCAAATCCAAGTGCAGCAGAAGATTCAGGCTCAAATACAATAGAGGCATCATTCAGCTGAAGCTTATGCATGGCTTCCCTTAATTCTTCAAACTCATCGGTATCAACCGGATAGATCCCGGCAAATACCATCGGTTTAACCTCTTCAAAACCTTTAATAGGCTCTAAACTAGGTTTGTCCTTATGGGTAATGGTGTCTCCAACCTTTACTTCCCTGGCTTCTTTAATACCAGAAATGATATAACCAACATCACCCGTTTTGATGACGTCTTTGGGTGCTTGTTTAAGTTTTAAGGTACCTACTTCTTCAGCAATGTACTCTTTGCCTGTAGCAACGAATTTTACCTTATCACCCTTACGGATCTCGCCGTTAAGCACTTTAAAATAAGCAATGATACCTCTGAAAGAATTAAATACAGAATCAAAGATCAATGCCTGAAGCTCACTTTCGGGATTGCCGACAGGAGCAGGAACACGCTCTACAATGGCACGTAATATATCAAAAACCCCCTGGCCGGTCTTACCCGATGCAGGAATGATCTCTTCCCGTTTACAGCCAATCAGCTCGATGATCTGGTCTTTAACCTCTTCAGGCATTGCACCGGGAAGATCCATCTTATTTAAGATAGGAATGATCTCCAGATCATGCTCTAAGGCAAGGTAAAGGTTTGAAATGGTCTGTGCCTGAATTCCCTGTGACGCATCAACAATCAATAATGCACCTTCGCAAGCAGCGATGGAACGGGATACCTCATAAGAGAAATCTACGTGTCCGGGTGTGTCGATAAGGTTTAATATATAAGGCTGCCCATCCTGAACATAGTCCATTTGGATGGCATGGCTTTTAATAGTTATCCCACGTTCACGTTCCAGATCCATGTCATCAAGCAATTGCGCTTGTGATTCCCTTTGGGTAATCGTATTGGTATACTCAAGTAAACGGTCAGCCAAGGTGCTTTTTCCGTGGTCAATATGTGCAATTATGCAAAAATTACGTATATGCTTCATCAGTGGCGCAAAGATAAGATTTTGGCTGAATTATTTTACGGTATTTTAACAGCTGATTATTCGGCACTATTGGCCAGTTCAATTAAGTTTTTTACCGTTTTGCTGTCGGTTACCTCAAAGGTAAATTCATCGGTTCCGGTACCCATGCTCAGCCTCGCATTTTTAAACTGCATTTCACTGTTTACAGGCTGTTTGGCAGAAGCATGAAATTCTTTGGCACCGGTAGTACCGATAATATCAGAAATGTTAGCTATTGATATTCCAGAACCAGGCATGATGACAATTCTGCAGTTAGCCTGTGTAATCAGGCTGGCTAACCTACCGGCACCCTGGAGGGCCGTAGCCTCGCCGCCAGATGTTAATACCCGCTCACAGCCGAGGTCAATGATCACCTCCAGTGCCTTTTCCAGATCATTGGTCATGTCGAACGCGCGGTGAAAGGTAACGCCCATTGGCTTAGCGATCTTAATAAGCTCAGCACACCTTTCCTGATCAACACTGCCGTCGGCAGTTAAGATCCCGATCACAACACCATCACAATTCAGCGATTTGCAGACCTTAATGTCATCTTTCATGATGCTGAATTCCAGGTCAGAGTATAAAAAATCACCACCACGCGGACGGATGATCGGGTATACCTTTATAGACAATAATTTTTTAGCCAGTGCAATCTGGGCATGGCTTGGCGTAGTACCGCCTTCTTGTAAATTATCACAAAGTTCTACGCGTATCGCTCCGCCTTCCTGCGCCGCAAGGGCAGAACGAACGGAATTGGCGCAGACTTCCATATTCACCATCGTGTTAATTTAAAAGGTTTTTATATTTAAAAGGGTAGTAATATTTAAAGGGCTAATCATACTTAAAATATTAAAATACTTAAAATTCATTGATATCTTAAGACCAATTATATTTTAAAGGTTAGTAATAACTATTGCCGGGAATCAGAAGGTCATTCTTTTTAGCATTACAAACCGCAAAGCTAAAGCCTTTCTGGATTGCATAGGCTCCATATTCCCCCTTTTTATTCATAGCAAGAAAGCCTACCTGGATATTTTTAGCCGTTTCTGGTTTTTTCTTAATGATTCTCATCACCGCTTCCTTACAGGCATTTTCAGGAGAGTACCCCTGGCGCATCAGTTCAACAACCAGGAAACTGCCTACATTCCGGATTACTTCTTCACCAACACCGGTTGAGGTAGCACCGCCCACTTCATTGTCAACATATAAGCCAGCGCCTATTATCGGACTATCGCCAACCCGGCCATGCAGTTTATATGCCATACCGCTGGTTGTGCAGGCGCCAGATATATTTCCTTTGGCATCAATGGCAAGCATGCCAATGGTATCGTGGTTGTACTGGTTTCCGGGTAATTTAGTAGGGGATGCTTTATCGTAAAGTTTGTTTTCAATGTTCATGACCGGCGCATATTTTGCCGTTTTTAGCCATTCTTTCCAGGCAGCCTCACTTTCTTTTGTGAGCAGGTTTTCCTTTTTGAAGCCATTTTCAAGGGCAAATTGCAGGGCACCATCGCCAACAAGCATCACATGCGGTGTTTTTTCCATCACCATCCGGGCAACAGATATTGGATGCATGATGTGCTCCAGTCCGGCTACGGAGCCGCAATTCCCGGATTCATCCATAATGCAGGCATCCAGTGTAACGTGACCATCACGGTCCGGCAGCCCCCCATAACCAACAGACTGGTTTTTAGGATCGGCTTCGGGCACATGAACACCTTGTTCAACAGCGTCCAAAGACCGGCCTCCGGCAGACAGCACCTTCCAGGCAGCCTGGTTAGCCGCAATCCCAAAATCCCAGGTAGAGATTACAATGGGCTTTACCTCTGCATGGCCAGAATTTTGAGGGATCATACCTGCAGCATTTTTCCGGTCAACGGCAAGTAGTGTTGCAGACAGGGCAGTTGCTTTTATAAATTTTCTACGGTTAAACATGATGGCGTGTTTAATTTAAAGTAAGGTAAAGTGATCGGCATCTTTGAGAAAAGGAAAATTGCTCCGTGTTTTTACCAGCTCATCATAACTGATGCTAAAGGTATACAGGTCTTCGTCCTCGGGTTTGTAATAAATGGTTTTACCCATCGGATCAATGCATTGCGAATGTCCGCTATGGTAAACCTCCTTGCCGTCATGGCCAACGCGGTTTGTTCCAATTACATAGCTTTGGTTTTCTATAGCACGTGCAGGGATCAGGGCGTTCCAGTGTGAAGATCTTTTATCCGGCCAGCTGGCGATTAATAGCAGGATATCGTATTCTTCATTTTGGTTGCGGAGCCAAACCGGGAAGCGAAGGTCATAGCAAATGGCCAAACGGATCTTCCAGCCTTTAAGGGAAACAATAACCTTATCTGTACCTGGAGTATAGTTTTGATCCTCTTCGCCAAGTCCGAATAAATGCCGTTTATCATAAAAGCTGCAGCTTCCATCTGCCAGCATCCAGATCAGACGGTTGTAATACTGTCCGTTTTCTTTGATGATTAGGCTTCCGGTAACTACACATTCATATTTTTTTGCAGTTGCAGACATCCAGGTCATCGTTTTTCCATTCATTTCTTCAGCAAGGACTTCAGCATTCATGCTAAAACCAGTGTTGAACATTTCAGGCAAAATGATCAGATCAGTCTTTTCTTTAATACCCATAGAAAGCCTTAATGCAAGGTTCTGCAGATTTTTATCGATGTTCTCCCAAAACAGGTAGGCCTGGAATATGGTAATCTTAAGGTTATTGATATTCAGCTGGTCTGAATGCTCCATAATTTTAATTTAGGGGATGTAAATTATAGTTTCATTAGTCTTTCAACGGCTTTTTCTAAAGTTTCTTGCTTTTTAGCAAAACAAAAGCGTAAAACATGGTGGTCTGTATTTTTAGTATAAAATGCAGAAACCGGTATACTAGCCACGCCACAGGTTTTAATAAGCTTTACAGCCATGTCAGTATCTTTCAAATCATCCAGGTGACTGTAAGTAACGCATTGAAAATAAGAGCCCTTACAAGGTAATAATTTAAATTTGGTTTTACCCATCATATCGCGGAACAGGTCCCTCTTTTGTTGAAAGAAAGCAGACAGCCCGGTATAGGTATCCGGATCTTTAAGATAGTTGGCAATACCAACCTGCATGGGCGTATTTACGCTGAACACATTAAACTGGTGTACTTTTCTAAATTCTTTCATTAAATAATCAGGAGCCATACAGTAACCTAATTTCCATCCGGTAGCATGAAGTAGTTTGCCAAATGAAGCCACAATAAAACTGCGTTCCTTAAGCTCCGGATATAAAGCCACACTTTTGTGGTCTTGTTCGTCAAACGTGATGTGCTCGTAAACTTCATCACTTAAGATCAGGATATCCGTATCCTTAATTAACCTGATCAGGGCCTGCATATCTTTTTCAGACCAGATACAACCCGTTGGATTTTGCGGATTGTTCAGGATGATCATTTTTGTATTTACAGTAAGCAGTTTTTTAATCATTTCCCAATCAATCTCATAATCAGGGGGACTCAGTTCAACAGGTTTTACCAAACCACCCAATAATTTAATGGCAGGAGCGTAGGAGTCGTAAGCAGGCTCAAAGATGATGACTTCATCGCCAGGGTTAATGCAGCAGGCAAGCGCCGTAAAAATAGCTTGTGTACCGCCGGCAGTAATGGTTATTTCTGTATCCGGATCATAAGAAGCCTGGTACAGGGTACTTACTTTTTCAGCCAGGATGGTTCGTAATGCAGGCAATCCGGGCATGGGAGCGTATTGGTTATAACCCATTTTCATTGAGTCGGTAATCAAACTGATCAGTTTAGGATCACATTCATAATCAGGAAAACCCTGAGAAAGATTGATTGCATTATATTCTTCAGCCAATTTAGACATCACTGAGAATATGGTGGTACCAACGCCTGGTAGTTTAGATTGTATAGGGATCATGTAAAGCTAAAATAGAAATAATATTTATCCTCTTATATCAAAATTATTTAATAATTTCAACCTGCTATGAGTTTTAAAACAAAAGAGAGCAGATTGTTGCTCGTTTTAGGTACTTTTTTTGTCGCCAATGCGATTCTTTCAGAATTTATCGGTGTAAAAATATTTACTGTTGAAGGTACATTAGGTATTAAGCATTTTGACATTAATTTAATGGGGGTAAAGGGACTTTCCTTTAACATGTCTGCCGGCGTACTCACCTGGCCGCTTATATTTATCATGACCGACATTATCAATGAGTATTTTGGGGTTAAACAGGTCCGGTTTTTATCTATCATTACTGCATTGCTGATTTCTTATGCATTTGTAATCGTAGGTGCAGCAATGAATCTTACACCAGCTGATTTTTGGATAAACCAAAAGATAAACGGACAATCTACAAACATGAATAATGCATTTGCCGGAATATTTGGCCAGGGCATGTGGATCATTGTAGGGTCTATTGTCGCCTTTATTATCGGACAGATTGCCGATGTGCTTATTTTTCACAAGATTAAAAAGATTACCGGCGACCGGGCATTGTGGCTTCGTGCAACCGGATCAACGCTCGTTTCACAGTTTATAGATAGCTTTGTGGTTATTTTTATCGCCTTTTATCTGAATCCCCAATACAACTGGAGCTGGCAGATGGTAGCGGCAATCGGGCTCGTTAATTATACCTACAAATTTGTGGTGGCCATTCTAATGACACCTATACTATATGTAGTTCATAGCATCATAGATGGCTATTTAGGAAAAGACCTGTCACAGCGTTTAATAAAAATGGCAGGAAGGGGATAATCAGCGCCCTATTAATTTCTGGATCCGCATCACCATTTCGTCCAGATCAAAAGGCTTACTGATAAAATCATCAGCACAGGCTTCTTCCAGAACAGCCTTTTCTGCAGCATGGGCAGACATGATCACAAGCGTGATGTGCCTGGTATTTTCATTTGTTTTTAACGCTCTGCATATGTCCATTCCATTCGCATCAGGCAGCATTACATCGAGTAGAATGAGGTCTGGGTGGGCTTTTTCCATTTCATCGTGAAATTCTTTAGCCGTTGCGAACGTTTGAACCAAATAACCGTTTTCTATCAGAATATACTCAATGATAAACCGGATATCATCATCATCCTCAACTACATATATAACTTTATCCATATTTTTTCAGGTGCTTTGTTTCAAAAAAAGTAACCAATGGAAATAAAAAATGTTTTTTAAAAGAAGTATTTAAGAACAAAAAACGCAATGGAGGATAAGTTATGCGCGTTTATTTCTAAAATAATATATATTTGGCCTACAAATTAAAAAATCAAAATATGGAAAAATTTTCAAAAGTTAAAGAACTATTAGCTTCAGTAGAAGCAGATGCAGAGAAATTTTATAATGCTGGTAACAGTGCTGCAGGAACAAGAGTACGTAAAGCAATGCAGGACTTAAAAGTTCTTGCTCAGGATATCCGTACTGAAATCACAGAAAAAAAGAATACTGATAAATAAATTTAATTCATATTCAGCAGCAGGCCTCCTGTTGCTGAATATACTCAAAATATGCCCTACCTACCAAATTCTAACCGATATAGCCAGATGCAGTATCGCCGTTGCGGCAATAGCGGTGTTAAACTTCCTGCCATTTCCCTTGGCTTATGGCATAATTTCGGCCATGTAGATCAGTTAGAAAATTCAAGTGCCATCCTCAAACTCGCTTTTGATAGTGGCATTACCCATTTTGACCTTGCCAATAATTATGGCCCCCCTCCAGGATCGGCAGAAGAGAATTTCGGAAAATTGCTGAAGCGTGATTTTTCAGGCTATCGCGATGAAATGATCATATCTTCAAAAGCAGGTTATACGATGTGGGATGGCCCTTATGGAGATTGGGGTTCTAAAAAGTACCTGGTTTCCAGTCTTGACCAGAGCCTGAAAAGAATGGAACTGGATTACGTAGATATATTCTATCACCACCGTCCCGATCCGGAAACGCCGTTGGAAGAGACCATGGCTGCATTAGATCTTATTGTTCGCCAGGGAAAGGCATTGTATGTAGGTATCTCCAATTATAAACCTGCAGAAGCAGCAGCGGCGATAAAGATCCTCAAAGCGTTGGGAACACCATGCCTGATCCATCAGCCAAAGTACTCTATGTATGAACGATGGATAGAGGATGGACTGTTAGACCTTTTATCAGCAGAAGGAATTGGGTGTATTCCATTTTCACCACTGGCACAGGGAATGCTTACCAATAAATATTTAAAAGGGATCCCGTCCGATTCCCGTGCTGCGAAAACGCATGGTGCATTGCAGGAAGACCAGCTGACAGCTGCAAGGATTGACCAGCTAAACCAGCTGAATGCAATTGCTGCAGACCGTGGACAAAAGCTTGCTCAAATGGCCTTGTCCTGGATCCTTAGGGATGAAAGGATTACCTCTGTTTTAGTAGGGGCAAGTAAACCAGAACAATTGGCAGACTCCTTACTTTGTTTAAATAATACCAGTTTTAGTCCGGAAGAGCTGATTAAAATTGAAGATATCTTACGTTAACCTTTTTATGGAATGGATCAGGCACAATCTTTACCCGTTTTAAACGCAGAAGAAATCAGGATTCTCGGTGTATTGATGGAGAAATCTAAAACAACTCCTGAGTATTATCCGATGACCATCAATTCAATTACAGCAGCTTGTAATCAGAAAACATCACGTAAACCGGTGGTGCAGTATGATGAGCAGATCGTGGTATTAACGCTGGATGCTTTAAAAAGAAAAGGACTGATCTCCACAGCAACAGGCGGATCAAGCAGAAGCATTAAGTATAAACATAATTTTGCAATCGTTTTTCCGGTAACACCCAAAGAAGTAGCCATCATTTGTTTACTCTTGCTCAGGGGAGCCCAAACCCCCGGTGAACTGAATACCAATTCAGGAAGGTTGTATGAATTTGAATCTTTAGAAGAGGTACAGGAAGTGTTGGAAGGACTTTCCGGACCAGAGATCCCTTACGTTATGCAGCTGCCTAAACGTGCCGGTCAGAAAGAAACCCGGTATATTCATTTGCTGAGCGGAACCCCGGATCTTACACTGGAAGAATCACCAGAAGAATACTTCAGTAAAACTTCAGGAAATTTAGAAGAACGCCTTACCAAAGTAGAGTCAGAACTGGCTGAAATGAAGGACGCCTTTGATAAATTAATGAAAGAACTCATGGGATAATAGTGGTATCCACAGCAACGGAGTCTGTAGATAATTTTGCTGATGTGCTGTCTGCGGTACTTTGCTCAGGAGCCCTAAGCTGAATTTTTTCTGTATTACCGCCACATGCAGTAAGCAACAGGATCAATGCGAATAACGGTGTAATGATTTTCATAATTCTTGACCAAATGGTTATTTTAGTCAAAAGTATAAATAAATTTTATATGTTTAAACTTTTAATGGTATTTGACATATCTATGGCTAATGGCAAACTTTTAATCCAGCCCTCTGTTTAATTACCAGTCACCAATTAAACACATTAGCCATGGAAAATAATAAGCAAACCCCAAAACCCGAATCTGAAGATTATAATGTTGAAAAACCTCAGGACCTGAATGTCCCAAGGTTTAATAGCAGTACAGATAAAAGAACTGATGCAGAGTTACCCGAAATAGAGAATTTAAATGATCAGCCTACTGATTTTGAAAAGGAGCGGGAAAATGGAGATTTGCCAAACACACATCTCGGAAATAAGCGCGATGAGGATGAGGATGAGCAGGAAAGGATCATTTCAAAGTAGTAAGGTCATAGGCTTTCAGGTCTTGTGTTGGCGGGCCATTTAATACTTTTCCGTCAATGCTAAACCTGCCGCCGTGACAGGGACAATCCCAGCTTTTTTCTGAGGTATTGAATTTTACGATGCATCCCGCATGCGTACACACCGGATCTAAAGCCGATATCTTTCCACTACTATCCTTGTAAACTGCGAGTTTTTGATCTTTATATTCAATAATCTGGCCTTCGCCAGCTTTTATTTCAGTAAGCGATTCTATTTCCTTCGCAGAAAAACGGTCAGCTACAAAGTGGTAAGCAACATCTGCATTTTCTTTTACAAAGTCCATGAAGCCAGCAATTGGTTTAATTCTGGACGGACTAAATAATTTTGCATATTTAGATTCGTTTCCAAGGATCAGGTCGCAGATGATCTTTGCTGATAATGTTCCAAACATCATTCCATTTCCGTTAAATCCAGTAGCTATGAAAGTATGCTCATTACCTTGCGGATGAATGCCAATGTAGGGCAAGCCATCGGCAGGAACATAGTATTGGGCAGACCATTTATAGGTAACTGCATCAACCTTAAAATGTTTCCTAGCATAAGCTTCCAGGTTGTTAAATGCCATCTCAGGATCATCATGGCCTGTCTTGTGATCTTCTCCGCCAAGGATCAGGTATCTTTGTCCTTCAATTACATGGCTTCGAAAGTAATGATAAGGTTCCTGCATGTCGTAGGAAAGTGCGTCTGGATAAGCCTCATCTTTTAGTTTAATACCGAGTACGTAACTGCGGTAAGGAGCGCACCTCAGACTTAAAATATTGATCCCCGGAGGGATATGCGTTGCATAGATCAGATTTTTACCTTTTAAAAGAGTATCCCCGGACCAAACCGTATGGACATCATCTTCATATGTTGCCTTATCAATGAACGTATTTTCAAGGACTTTGCCACCTGCACTTTTAAAGGCTTCAACAAGTGCATAGCCGTATTTTAATGGATGAAACTGACCCTGATCTTTAAACAGGATAGCCTGGTCAAAAGAAATGGGGACACCATTTTCATTTGCTTCATCAACAGCTATTCCAGCATTTTTTGAAGCTTTCAGAATGTCTGCCAGTTGTTTGCTTTCCTTCTCATTTTCTGAGAACAGGTACGCATCTTTATATTCAAGATCGCAATCGATGTTATATTTATTGACAAATGCAGAAATGAGTGAGAACGCTTCTTTTCCGCCTTCGGCTACAAGCCTGGATGCATCGGTTCCAAAATCCTGATCTATTTCCGGATAGGTAGCATCAAAGAAGGTATTTAAATGGGCAGAAGTCCCCCCGGTTGTGCCATAGCCTATTGTATTTCCTTCAATCAAAATACATTGCTTACCAGCATGCTGAAGCATTAATGCAGTAGTAATTCCTGTAAGGCCAGCACCAACGATCAAAACATCATAAATGGTTTGATCGGCAGGTTGCCCCGGGTTAGCAGCTGGTCTTTCAAGGCCTTCCTGCCATACGCTAATGGTAGAACTGTCCCTTTCAGAGGTGTTTTTTTTGTCGTTATTCATGGTCTGATACTTTCAAGGTTAAAGATATTGGCTTCAGCACTAGAACATGATGACCCCTAAAATGGTTTGCATGATCCTTAAACAAATCGAATTCGGCCCAAACTATTTTTTTATCAGATTGTTGGTTTTATATATGGATCCATTCAACATCATTATAGAAGAACAGGGTAGGAAAATTGACCTGAATATACATCCGCAGGAAGCCGGGAGTTATAAAATCGTATACCATGGTGGTTTGGTAGGCGAAATTTTCATGGGCGCAGCAGGAGAAAACTGGGAGGCAGTTTCTATAGAAGATCTGGATCCTGGTACACATCCAATGTATGAGTACCAGGATCCATTGGACGATATCAGGTTTATTTTAAAAGAACCTGTTGTTCAGAAGATAGGTGATCAGATAAGCCGGAGTTATTCCTGATCTTTTCTTCTTCTTTTTGTACAATCAGTTTCTCTTTCTTAAGATCAATGCGAATCAGGTTATAAATGCTCATATATACGTTTGCAATCCACACGATAGAGAAACCAGCGATCAGATATCCCCTCCAATCCGGGTACAATAAGGTGTATTTGGTGATGACCAATAGAAACAAGGTCACATAGTGACTAAAGCAATACTCACAGGTAAGCATATAAAAAAGCTTTCTTTTAAAAATGTTTTTACAGCTCTTTGATTTTTCTACGCAATATTCCCTGGGTTCCCTGAATACTTCTTCTTTGGTAACTGTCCAGGCAATACAGGCTACGGGTAAGGCAAGAATAAAGATCCAGTAAGGGTTCGTTTCCATAGATATATATGTGTTGTACGTTAAAAACAAAAAATAACAGGCATTGTTCTGTAGAAAAAAGGAATGAACAGATGGAATATAAGAACATGCTGTTATAATCCTATATTAGAGATTCATAAGTTTAATACCTGTAAAATGAAAAAGAATGAGCACAATGTTTTTGAAAGGGTTTCTACTAAGATTACCAATTGGACTGGTAGCCCGGTAGCTTTTGGCGTAGCGGTACTGATCGTGGTGATCTGGATCATTACCGGACCTGTATTTAATTATTCTGATACCTGGCAGCTGGTGATCAATACCGGCACAACGATCATTACATTTTTAATGGTATTCTTAATTCAGAAATCACAGAACAAAGACTCTAAAGCAATACAGCTGAAATTGAATGAACTGATAGCAGCCAGCAGGCATGCCAGTAACCGCATGGTAGATATTGAAGACCTGACGGAATCTGAGCTGGATGTACTTCATAAGTACTATCAGAAATTATCTGATATATCTGAGGCAGATGATGATATTCATAAGTCACACTCTATAGATGCTGCTCAGGATCTGCATATGGCTAAAAGGAATAAAAAGGCAGCAGATCCCGGAGACGAATGATCTGCCTCCTTACTAAATAATACAAGTATTAAAACCAGCAGTTTCAAACGTGGAACTGCTGGTTTTATTTAAACGGATGTTCTATTTTTAAACAGATGTTCTATTTTTGAATTTAAATAGCAAGGTCAATATTCCCCACAGCATCCATTGATTATTTTCCTGAAACTGAGTTTTAGATTAATCTATAGAAGTCAACCGGTTTTATTAAGCTTAACCGTTTTCTTTCCAGGCAGAAGTTCCAGCAGATGACACATTGATTATTGTGGGATCAATGGCTTGATCTTCCGGTCCTTTCAAATGATCTGCGACGTCCCTGGCTTTCTCCCAGGCACTTTCCACTGCCTGTTCCTTAATTTCTGTTATCTTTTCTGAATTCAAGATCTTGTCTTTAGCCTCTTTGAATTTTTTCATGACCAGATCTGTAAACTCAGCAGTAGCGTCAGTAATCGTATCGCGGGTATCTTTTCCTTTTTTAGGTGCAAACAATATTCCCAATGCAGCACCAATAGCCAAACCAGCTACTAAAGCAACTGCAGGCAGTGTGTGATCCTTGCTTCCTTGAAGAGTGGATAATAACTTTTTATATTTCATAATCATAGGTTTCTAAAGTTAACACCTGTAATTCAAAAGTGTTTCATAAATTGACCTGGCCGGAGGTATTCAATAAGGTCTGTAAAACAATTTGAATACTGAGGTACTTTATAAAAAGTAATCATTAAACCCAATGAATCGAGAAACGGTAATTGTAATCGGAGGCGGTATTTCCGGACTGGTCGCAGCAAGAGAATTGTCCGGTAAATATGACGTGATCCTGCTGGAAGCCCTCCGCAAATTTGGGGGCAGGATCTGTTCTATAAATAAGCAGAGCTTTAATTCAACAATTGAAGGCGGTGCAGAATTTATTCATGGAGATGCCGCACAAACCATCGCACTGCTCAAAGAAGCGGGAATAGGGTATGTGCCGGTTTCCGGAGAAATGTACCGCAAAAAAAACAGGAGCCTTCAGCAGCAGCCAGAGATGATTGATGGCTGGGAGGTGTTAATCCGAAAAATGGGAGAAATAGAAACCGACATAACCCTGAATAATTTTTTGCATGATTATTTTCCCGGAACCGGGTATACTGAGCTTCGTGCAGAGGCAAGGGCATATGCAGAAGGATTCGATATCGCAGATCCCGATCGGGTAAGTGTAAAATCACTTCATCTGGAATGGGTAAATGAAACTGATGACTACCGGGTAGAAGGCGGATATGGAAAACTCATTAGGTATCTCGTTTCAGCATGCAGAAAGAAAGGTTGTAAATTGATTAACCATTCAATTGTAAAAGAAATCAGTTGGAAAGAAGGAAGTGTAACCGTCAGTACGGTAGATCATTTAACACATCATGCCCAAAAATGTGTAATTACTGTTCCGGTAAGTATCCTTCAGAAGAAGGGCGGACTCGACCTAAGCTTTAAGCCGGCACTAACCGACTACTTTGAAGCATCGCAGCATATAGGCTATGGGGGAGTGATCAAAGTACTTTTGTCATTTAAAGAACGGTTTTGGAAAAAAGACGCCGGTTTTTTTCTGAGTCAGGAAGTTTTTCCCACCTGGTGGACCCAACTTCCGGAAAAGTCCTTTATTCTAACCGGATGGGTAGGAGGTAACAAGGCAATCGAACTGAGTAAGTATGGAGAAGGAGTACTTCTGGAGCAGGCACTTTCATCTGTTGCATCTATTTTTAACCTTCCGGTAACCCGCATAAAAGAAATGTTGCTGTCCTGGCAGGTATTTAACTGGCAGAGGCAAAAATCAATACTCGGAGCATACACCTATAAAACACCACAGACCCTGGAAGCCTTAAAGATTCTGAATGAGCCGGTTCAGGATACCCTATATTTTGCGGGTGAGGGAATGTATACGGGTGCACATCCCGGCACGGTAGAAGCAGCCATTGTAAGTGCACAGCAAATGGTAACTAAGATCATTGGCTGATCTAAGTGAAGCTTAGGTTAAAAGAATTTACGAAGATTTTGAATGGCCATCCGAATCCGTGTTTTAACGGTTCCAATAGGTATTTGTAGCCGTTCAGCTACTTCAGTATGGGTATAGCCCTCAAAATAGATCAGATCCAGTACTTGTTTCTGAGAATCATTGAGTGTATAGGTGAGCTTTTTTATACCAATGGTATCCGGGTTATAAGTTGTGTTATAAGAACTGTCAACTTCATTAGATACCATGTCAAGGTCATTATTTTTGTTGCTGTTTAAATTGCCACGGCTTCTTAAGTGGTCAATTGCTGAATTTCTCGCTAAACGTGCCATCCACGTAAACAACCTCCCTTTAGCCGGCTCATATTGGCCAATTGACCTTCCGATTTTAATAAACGTTTCCTGAAGCACATCCTCTGCAATTTCCTCTGTTTTTACAATTCTGCAAATAATCCCCAAAAGGGTAGCAGCATACATTTTATAAAGTTTCGAGTACGCGAGTTCTTCTCCATTTTTTAAACCATTGATAAGATCAGACTCATCAGGCCTTGGAATATTTACTTCTGTATTGGAATCGGGATTATTATTAAACATTGGAAGTATTAAAGCTACCATAATCAACAATTAGGATTATCTGTTATTTTACAAAATTCAAGCCCTTATATGTTGATATTCCTGATAGCTCTATGTTTTATTTTAATGTATCATAAATGCTACCGTTTAAATAAATTCCTGATTTTATCAAGGACACCTGTTCTTTTACTTTTCTGATTTTCTATACCTATTAAAAAGCCATAAGGCTGTAAATCAGGAACGTGGTCACAGATTATTTTAATTATTCCCAGTAATGGGATGGCCAGGATCATGCCGGGAACCCCCCAAAGCATCTCACCTAAAACCAGTACCATAATTGTAAAAAGGGGATTGATATTTACTTGTTCTCCCACGATCAGGGGTTCCAGAATATAGGTCTGTATGAATTGAACGACAAGGTATGTAGCAATTACTAAAATAACCATTTTACCGCTGCCTCCCTGGGCCAGTACGGCCAGCACAGTAATTGATGTGCCGGTCAGATTTCCAATAAAAGGGATGATCTCCAGAAGTCCGCAAAGCACAGCAAAAAAGATCGCATTTTCTACACCAACCAGGCTAAAACCGATGCCGTACATTACCCAAAGCACAGCAATCATAGCACCCAAGCCACTTAGGTAATGCTGGGCTACTTTACCAGCCTCATCAACCACATTCACAGTCGTGTTCTTCTCGTCCCTTGGAACAAGTTTCAGAATGAACTTTTTTAAGTGTGACCGGTAAACTAAAAATAAATACATGTAAACCAGCACAAGTACCGTGTTAACCAGCATGCTGAAAATACTGGCGGCAAAGCTTGCTGCCATGCTTCCTGCACTTGCAGAACCACTTTCACTTTGTTCTTTAACCATTTTCTCCTGCGCTTTAAGAGATATGCCTGCACTTTCATTGATCCAGACACGGGCACGGTTAAAAAAACTGATCAGTCTTTGTTTCATCTCATCGATGTTTTCTGCCAGGCTGCTCAATTGCCAGCTCAACAGAAATACAATCAATGAAATTGCAGCTATAAAAATTAATACGCAGTATAAAGCGGCCATACCCCTGCTGCTGCCCTTTTTTTCAAACCAGCCGCAAAGCTTTATAAACAGCATGGAGAATATAGCCGCCATTGCAACCGGGATTAAAAAATCCCGGGCAAAAAATAGGCTGCTAAAAGCCAGAACTAAAAATAGAAGGGAATATACACTGTGTTGAAGTTTTTGCATAATGGTTTTTAGCTACAATAGCAATTTCCAAACCAATAATTAAAAACGCACAGGAGCTTATTTTCTTCGGGCTTCTTCGTAAAGCTCAATCAATTTCTTTTCAAGCTTATTAATCTCTTGTTCCCTCTGCATCAATTTTTCTTTAAGCAAATTAACTTCTTCCTGACGTTCGGACTGCGGGTTTTCACCTTCTTCAAACAAAAGATTAACTATGGAGATTTCAAAAAGGTTTGCAATTTGATCAAGTCTTGAGTAATTGATATCTGTTATTCCAGTTTCAATCTTACAAAGCGCAGGCGTAGAAATACTGAGTCTTTTTGCAACATGTGCCTGGTTCCATCCATTTTTTTGACGGATCTGTCTGATATTTTTACCAATTGTGTTCATGACGTTCGTTTAATTAGGTGTGTGATAAACTTGCTTTTAATTTCGGTTAAATGCAATAAAATTATACATACGGAAATAAAAAAGGCTTGGATTTCGTGTTATAACATTTATAGTAATATTAAACAAATCAGCTTTTATTTCTTGCAGTATCTTTAAGTTGTTACAAAACGAAATGGGGAATTACGCTGTTTAAATGTAGATATAATTTATACTTAATGAGCATACTTGATAAAATTAAAATAATCAAATTTTTTACTGTTGTATTTACTGCCAGTTTGTTTTCTTGCAATTCTGGAGCAGTTAATTTATTTAAGCCTGCATCTTTGCATGAACAGTATAAAAGAAAACTGATTAGTGCCGGTCTGGACCGGACAGCAATGGGTACTGCATGGATCAAGGCGGCAGATCAAAGTTTAGAAAAAGCACTGTCTATAAAAATCCCTTTTCGCGAGACCGGATATTTTTCTGCAGAAAGAGTTCCCGCAGCTGCTTACCGCTTTACCGCAGTAAAGGGAAAGAAGATCCAGGTGAGCATCGTTAAAAAACCAGCGGAACAATTTATGATCTACCTGGATATTATGGAGATTAAAGACAATGGAAAGTCAAAATTGATTGCTTCGTCTGACACACTAAACAGCCCAATTTCATTTGATGCCGATGAAAATGCAACATATCTGATCCGGATGCAGCCAGAATTGCTGCGCAGCGGCCAATATACATTAGAGATTACTTCTGGTCCATCATTGGGATATCCGCTCAGCACAACCGGTAAAAACCAGATCCAGAGTTTCTTTGGTGATGGCCGCGATGCAAATTCAAGAAAACATGAAGGTGTAGATATTTTCTCGGCATTCAGGACCCCGGTGGTTGCTGCAGCTGCTGGTACCGTTACGCGGGTTAATGAAAATAACCTGGGTGGCAAAGTGGTATGGCTGAGACCTCTGAACAAGGATTATACGCTGTATTATGCGCATTTAGATCGGCAGATTGCTGTAGAAGGACAGCAGGTATTGCCAGGAGATACACTGGGTTTAATGGGAAATACCGGTAATGCGCGTACCACAGCACCGCACCTCCATTTTGGAATCTATACTTCATCCGGCACAATAGATCCGTTTCCATATATCAATCCGGTAGTTAACCCAGCACCAAATATTTCAGCCTCCCTCAATAACCTCAATGCCACGGTCCGCACAACCAACAATACAGCGCTGCATCTGCTGCCAGATGCAGGATCTGCAGTCATTGCTGCGCTTAAATCCGAAAATATACTTCATATTGGAGCAGCCAATGGTGCATGGTACCGTGCCGAACTCCCCAATGGGGTAATTGGTTTTATCAGGGATAACCGGGTTTCGTCCGTTACAAAACCTTTGCGCAGTATTAAAATAAAAGCTCCGTCACAGCCGGTATATGATCACCCGGATAGCCTTGCCGCTGTTAAATTAACGGTTAAGGCAGGCGATGAGGTCAGCTTACTTGGACAGTTTGAAGATTATCAGCTAATTATAGCAAACAATAACGAATCAGGTTGGATCAAATCTTTGGTTAAACCCTAAGCGATTAAATGGATTGCTTCTAAATATCAAATAATTGATTTTTTAAGAGATGAAATAACGAACTTAATAAATCATGAAATGGATTAAAACAGATTAAACTATGGCGGATAAAAAAACCAATAACTGTCCTGAAAAAGATAGCAGGAGGGATTTTCTAAAGCAATCCACCTTATATACTGCGCTGGCACTTACCCCGGTCACCGTACTTAAGGCCGCAGATAAAAAGGTAGATGAGCGCTTTGCCGCTTTGTTTGAAAAGATACCGCTAACCTTAAATGTAAATGGCAGCAAACATGCATTGTCCATTGAACCCAGGGTTACCCTGCTTGATCTGTTGAGGGAAGAACTGCAGTTAACAGGAACAAAAAAAGGATGTGATCATGGGCAATGCGGTGCCTGTACCGTTCATGTAGACGGAGTACGTGTAAATTCCTGTCTAAGTCTAGCAGTCATGAACGAAGGTAAAAGCATTACTACAATAGAAGGACTCGCCACAGGCGATACGCTGCACCCCATGCAGGCGGCATTCATTAAACACGATGGTTTTCAATGCGGCTATTGTACACCAGGCCAGATCATGTCTGCTGTAGCATGTGTCCGGGAAGGTCATGCCAAATCAAAAGCAGATATCAGGGAGTATATGAGCGGTAATATATGCCGTTGTGGTGCCTATCCAAATATAGTAGATGCAATTGAAGAAGTTCAAAAATCAGGAGGTACGGTATGATCAATTTTCAATACATCAGAACCACAACATCGAAAGCGGCCGTAGATTCGCTGGGTAAAGATAAAACGGCTAAATTTATTGCAGGCGGAACCAACCTTGTAGATCTTATGAAACGCGGGGTAACCGCTCCGGAAAAGCTAATCGATATCAATAATGTTCCTTTAAAACAAATAGAACTTAAAGGGAATATATTACATATAGGTGCCCTGGCTACCAATGCCGCAGTCGCAGAACACGCGGTTGTAAAACAAAGATTTCCTTTATTGTCACAAGCATTAAATGCGGGTGCATCCGCCCAGTTAAGAAATATGGCTACTGTAGGGGGTAATATGATGCAGCGCACCCGGTGTGGTTATTTTTATGACATTACCATGCCATGCAATAAACGGGAACCCGGAACAGGGTGTGGTGCTAAAGAAGGATATAACCGGATGCATGCTATTTTTGGAACTTCAGAAGCCTGTATTGCCGTTCATCCGAGCGACATGTGCATCGCCCTCGCAGCATTGGATGCCCAAGTGGTGATCATGAACCCAAAGGGAGAAAGAAAAATCAGCTTTGTAGATTTTCACCGTTTGCCCGGCGCTACTCCGGAAAAGGATAATAATCTTCAGGCAAATGAAATGATCATACGCGTAGAAATACCATTAAATACACTTGCAGAGAACTCCTATTATTTAAAGGTCCGCGACCGTGCATCGTATGCGTTTGCATTGGTCTCCGTTGCAGCAGGCTTAGAATTGAAGTCTAATCGGATCATTAAGGTGCGCCTGGCTATGGGCGGGGTAGCACACAAGCCCTGGCGTTTAACAGAAGCAGAAGCTTTTTTAACCGGAAAAGACGCCACAGAAGTCAATTTTAAACTGGCATCTGAGATTGCTTTAAAAGGTTCGAAATCTTTTGGCCAAAATAATTTTAAATTAAAGTTGGCACCCAATTCAATTATTGAAGCGTTAAACCAGGCCAAATCAAAAGCGTAACATGATGAAGAACTCACTATTAAAAGACGATACCGATCGCGTTGATGGGATAGATAAGGTTACCGGTAAAGCAAAATACTTTGCAGAATACCAGCTGCCCGGTATAACGTATGGTGTGTTGGTGCCCTCAACAATAACCAAAGGCACCATAACCGGAATTGACAGCAAAGCTGCTGAACGGGCACCGGGGGTACTGGCGGTAGTCTCCCATTTAAACCGGCCTGAAGTAAAAGGCTATGAAGCATCAAATACCAAACCTGTTCCAAACGGAACGCTAAAAATATTTTATACCGACAAGATCGCATTTAACGGACAGCCTGTAGCTATGGTCGTGGCCGATACCTATGAGCGTGCGGTATATGCAGCTGCGCTTGTAAAGGTTAGTTACAATAAGGAAATACATGCTACTGATTTTGATGAAAATATCAGTAAAGCCAAACCACCAAGAAACCCATCTTCTGCATTCTATGTAAGAGGAGAGGCAGAGGCCTATAAAAATTCGGCAGTCACCATTGAACAAGAATATATATTACCTACAGAAACCCATAATCCAATGGAGCTTCATGGGATGCTTGCGCACTGGGATACCGAAAACAGGGTTACTGTATATGCAAAAACACAGGGTGTAAAGGCAACTCAAAATACGATCTCATCAACCTTCATGATCCCTATGGAAAATGTACAGGTCAACTCAGAGTTTGTAGGCGGTGGATTCGGAATGGCACTTCGTACCTGGCCGGTTGAAATAGCAGTGGTCATGGCCGCAAAGAAAGTTAAACGTCCTGTAAAACTGGTCATTACCAGGGATCAGATGTTTACACTGGTGGGCCACAGGCCGCATGCCTGGCAAAAGATAGGATTGGGTGCAGATCAGGATGGAGTGCTGAAAGGTATAACGCATCATGCTATAGGCCAGACCTCTTCCTATGAAGATTTTACAGAGAACATCGTCAATATGACTAAATTCATGTATAAGTCGCCCAATGTAAACACTTCCTATAAAATACTTCCGCTGGATGTGGGAACCCCAATCTGGATGCGCGGACCCGGAGAAGCTACCGGAGCATTTGCATTGGAAAGTGCAATGGATGAAATGGCACATGCACTGAAGATGGATCCAATCGCATTCCGGCTAAAGAATTATGCAGAAACCGATCCGGAAAAGAACAGGCCCTTCTCCAGTAAATACGTTGATGAAGCCTATAAGCTGGGCGCAGACAAACTGGGATGGAGTAAAAGAAAGAATGAGCCGCGGCAAAATAAAGAAGGTCAATGGCTGGTAGGCTATGGGATGAGTACTGGGGTATTTAGTGCCGGAAGAGGAAAGGCAACCGTACGTGGGGTATGGTATGCCGATGGAAGGCTGCTGCTGCAAAGTGCCTCAAGTGACATCGGTCCGGGTACGGGAACAGGAATGGTTCAGGTAGCACATGGTGTACTGGGCGTTCCGGTAAATAAGATCACCTTTGAACTGGGCGATTCTTCCTTACCGCCTGCACCAAGCCAGGGTGGTTCGGCAACCATGTCAACCGTAGGCTCCGCGGTACACGATGCCTGCACAGCGTTAAAGAATAACCTCGCAGAACTTGCAGCCAACAGCGGAATGAGCGTGACGGATCCCATTGCCGAGATCCTTAAAAAGAATAACCTTCCATCTATAGAAGTCACAAAAGAATCCAGTCCGGGTAACGATCAAAGTAAGTATTCTATGTATTCCTTCTCCATTCATTTTGTAGAAGTTAAAGTACATGAGCTTACCGGCGTAGTTAAAGTATCTAAAATTGTATCTGTAGGTGATTCCGGTAAGATCGTAAGTCCGAAAACAGCAAGAAGCCAGATGGTTGGCGGTGCGGTAGGCGGCATTGGAATGGCACTAACAGAAGAATCAGTGATTGATCACCGCTATGGAAAATTTATCAATAACAACTTTGCCGATTACCACGTGCCGGTAAATGCCGATGTTCCGGATATCGATGTTATATTTATCAATAAACCAGACCCTTATACCAACCCGATGGGAGCAAAGGGGATGGGCGAGATCGCATTGATCGGCTTCTCAGCAGCCGTAGCCAATGCCGTATTTAATGCGACCGGCAAGCGGATCAGAACATTGCCAATTACACCAGATAAGATCCTTTCTTAACGGGTTTTCAAATCGCTGGTGTTTTAATGTAAACACCAGCGATATTGTCTTTGCTTTCCTAACTTTTACCTATATCTTTAAAGCCATAAAAACTATCGTAATTTTTTATGGAACGTATCCAAAAACGCTCAAAACGAAACTTGTTAATTGGGTTTGGCTTTTCTTTACTGATCTTGATCCTAAGTTCAGTTTTATCCTACATTAGTATTACACAACTGATTGATAGCCAGCAATGGGTGGATCATACTGCAGAAGTTAAACTTGGTCTCGATAAACTGGTTTCACGAATGAAAGATGCCGAAACCGGGCAGCGTGGATATCTTTTGTCAAATGAAGAAACTTTTCTAGAACCCTATACCGGAGCTAAAGATGACGTAATGGACTTCTTTAATTCGGTTCAAATGCTGACGATCGACAACAGTTCACAGCAAAAAGACCTTCCGGTACTCGAAAATCTCATCAAAGAAAAGTTCGAAATTATTGATGGTACCGTGGCCGATAAGAAAAGAGGCATTCCGCCTTCTACATCTACCTTATTAAGAGGTAAACAAATTATGGACTCTGTACGTTTGGTAATCAATGCCATGACAAGCCGGGAAGATAAACTGATGATCATACGAAATGCAGAAATGAATAAATTCGCTGTATTTACCCCAATTGCAATTGGTATTGCAGCATTAATCTCCATGATCATTACCATTGTATTTTATTACCGGGTAAGAAAAGATGCGCAGATCACGGTAGACCTGCAAAACGAGCTGATCCGTAAAGAAGAGAAAAAAGAAAAACAGATTGAAATCATCGGCAATATTGCTAAAAAGATTGCCGATGGAGATTACAGTACCAGAATCGATAAATCCGAATTGGAATAGAATTAAATCCCGCTCCTTATGACTAAGAACATTTTTATAGCATCAGCAGAACCCTATACCGGTAAATCCGTAATTGCATTTGGAATGGTCAATATGCTTCTTGCCAAAACACAAAAGGTGGGTTATTTTAAACCCATTATCGCAGAAGACGACCATTCACAAAAGGAGCAGCACATTGAGGCCATTCTTGACTATTTTTCCCTTCCCATTAATTATGCAGATACCTTTGCCTTTACCCGCCAGCAGGTATTGCAGCAAAGTGAGTCAGAGCATACCGGGGAGATGATCAATACCATCATCAGTAAGTATAAGAAATTAGAAGATAATTATGATTTTACCGTAATAGAAGGAAGTGATTTTCTGGGCGAAGGTATTGCATTTGAGTTCGAATCTAATGCACTGATTGCCAAGAATCTCGGAGCACCTGTAGTTATTGTTGTTACCGGAAAACTTAAAACAGCTACACAGCTCGTAAATACTGCCGTTAACATTTACAGAAATTTCCTGCTTCGTGATGTCCAGGTGCTTGGGGTGATTGCCAATATGGTTAACCCCGAAGATGCAGATAAAGTAAGACTTGCATTAACTGCACAGCTGCCGGCAGATCTTATGGTTACCATCATCCCAATGGAAAGCGGACTGCAAAGCCCAACCATGAAAGAGATTACCCAGGCCCTAAATGCAAAAGTGCTGTTTGGTGAAGATTTGATGGCCAACCAGGTTGATAATTTTGTAACCGGTGCCATGATGCTGCCTAATTTTTTAAGCCATATTAAGGAAAATGTACTGATCATTACGCCTGGCGATCGTGGCGACATTATAATTGGATCCCTGCAAGCTAATCTATCGGCAAATTATCCGAAAGTGGCAGGTATTGTGCTTACTGCAGGAAGTTTACCTGATGAACCCATGCTGCGGTTAATTCAGGGACTTCAAACCGTAATCCCTATTATATCCGTGCAAAAGGGAACCTTTGAAACAACTACAGCCATTGGATCTATTCATTCCAAGATCACCATTGATAACCGTAAAAAAATAGAACTCGCAATTGACATATTTGAAAAATATGTAGACATGCAGATGCTCGATGATAAGATCATCACCTTCCATTATGAAGGCATCACGCCGCATATGTTTCAGTACCAGCTGGTAAAATGGGCTAAAAGCCAGAAAAAACACATTGTGCTTCCGGAAGGAACAGATGAGCGGATCTTAAAGGCTGTTGAAAGACTGGTGTCCCAGGATATTGTAGACATTACCCTGCTTGGCGATCCATTGGAGATCGGAACAACCATTAAAAGATTAGGGCTAAGCCTGGATATTAATTCCATTCATATCCATAACCCGGCACAATCAGAACATTATGATGATTATGTAGAAACCTTATATGAACTGCGTAAAACCAAGAATGTGAATATGGAGATGGCCAGGGATATGATGACCGATGTATCGTATTTCGGAACCATGATGGTGTACAAAGGCCATGCCGATGGAATGGTTTCAGGAGCAGTGCATACTACCCAGCATACCATACGGCCGGCATTGCAGTTTGTGAAAACAAAACCAGGTGTATCGGTAGTATCTTCCATCTTTTTCATGTGCCTGCCCGAGCGCGTAGCTATATTTGGAGATTGCGCAGTAAATCCAAATCCAACCGCAGAACAACTTGCAGAAATAGCAATCTCATCCGCAGAAAGCAGTGCACGCTTTGGCATAGAACCGAGAATTGCGATGCTGTCCTATTCATCAGGCAGTTCGGGCGAGGGGGAAGACGTAGAACGTGTAAGAACCGCAACGGCAATTGTTAAGGCCAGGCGCCCGGATTTAAAGATAGAAGGACCGATTCAATATGATGCCGCGGTAGATCCGCTCGTAGGTCAGCAAAAATTACCTGGATCAGAAGTTGCAGGAAGAGCAAGTGTGCTGATCTTCCCGGATCTGAATACAGGAAACAATACCTATAAGGCCGTGCAGCGGGAAACCGGCGCCTTAGCGATAGGCCCAATGCTGCAAGGCTTAAATAAACCCATTAATGACCTGAGCCGTGGTTGTACGGTAGATGATATTTTCAATACAGTCGTAATTACAGCCATTCAATGCCAGGATATATAGATATATGAATATTTTAGTGATCAATTCAGGAAGCAGTTCCTTAAAATACCAACTCTTTAAAATGCCGGCCAAAGACCCGATATGCAGTGGTTTAGTAGAGCGGATTGGAATAGAAGGATCTTTTATAAAACACACACAATTTTTAAACGGCCAGAAAAAAAGTACAGAAAAGGATAGCTTTATTGCAAACCATGGCGATGCATTGAAACAGGTGCTCCGGTTATTGTCAGAAGGTGAAGAAGCTGTAATCAGCAGTCCCGATGATATTTCAGCTGTCGGACACCGGGTGGTACATGGCGGGGAGCATTTTTCCGGGGCCACACTGATCACGCCAGAAGTTAAACAGCAGATTAAAAAACTGTTTTCACTTGCACCATTGCACAACCCTGTAAATTATAAGTGTATAGAAGTTGCAGAAGAAACCTTTCCAAATGCAAAGCAGGTGGCGGTTTTTGATACAGCGTTTCATCAAACCATTCCGGAAGAAGCCTATCGCTTTGCCATTCCTGAATGGTACTATAAAGAACACAGCATCCGTGTGTATGGTTTTCATGGAACAAGCCACAAATATGTGAGTGAGCAGGCCATAAGCGCGTTGAATAGACCAGAAGCAAAGCTGATCAGTATCCATTTGGGTAACGGCTGCAGCATGTCTGCCATTAAAGGAGGTAAGTCTATTGATACCAGCATGGGCTTTGGTCCTTTAAGCGGCTTAATGATGGGAACGCGTTCAGGAGATATAGATCCGTCTGTGATCTTCCACCTGATGGAACACTCCGGTTACAGCCTGGAGCAGCTTAGCGCATTGCTCAATAAACAATCCGGATTACTGGGAGTGGGCGGATCCAGTGACATGCGTGATATCGGCAAACTTGTAGCAGAAGGAAATGCCAATGCCATACTGGCTTTAAAGATCTATGCATATCGGGTTAAGAAATTCATTGGTGCGTATGCTGCAGTGTTAAATGGAATTGATGCGATCATATTTACTGCAGGAGTAGGAGAGAATGATCAGGCCATGCGGGCAGCGATCTGCAAAGAGATGGAATATCTGAATATTCATATCGATGAGCAAAAGAATACGCAATATAAAGGATCACTTTTGGACATAAGTTCAGAAGGATCAGCGGTAAAGATCCTCGTTATACCTACCAATGAAGAATATGAAATAGCCAGTCAGTGCTATGGAATATTGGTTGATTGAGAGATAGAGAGCGCAATTCAGGAATTCATTTTAGTACATAAATACCTTATTCTAACCGTTTTGGAATGAGGTATTTATAAATTAAGCATCAGGCATATTACAGGGAATTTTTAAGTTTCATCTCCTGTGTATATTCTTTCGCCTTTTCCAGCCATTCCGGTGCTTTTTCCTTAATGTCGTCTGCAATTGATCTGCCGTTAATGTCCTTTTTATTGATATATTTAATAGTTCCGTACAATGCGGCACCTATTAATGCTGTTTTTAAAAGTCCCATAATATTTTTATTAGTTTCTTCTATAACATCTGAATGATAAAAGAGTTTTACTTATTGTCAAAATGAGTTGATTGAGACCTGTAAAATTTATAATTTTGAAAACAATTCAAGCCAAATTTAAACGTGTGAAAAAGATCATCCTAACTTATGGGCTCATTGCCGGGTTAATGGCAATTGCCATGTTACTCTATTCAACAATCCAGTGTTATACCCGTCCGGATTCCCGGGACAGCATAATTCTTAATTATGGAATGCTGTTCCTGGCTTTTTCAATGGTATCAATCGGGATTAAAAATTACCGGGACAAATATCAAAATGGAAAGATCACGTTTAAGAAAGCATTTAAAATAGGCTTTTATATTACGCTCTTATCCTCTTCCATGTATGTTGCGGTATGGTTAGTTGAGTATTATATATTCATGCCTGATTTTATGGAAATATATGCGGCAAAAGTTTTATCTCAATTGAAATCATCTGGAGCAACAGCATCTGAAATAGCTGCCAGGGCCGAAGCGATCTCCATCAATAATGAAATGTATAAAAAACCAGCATTCGTTGTACTGTTCACCTATATAAAGGTATTTCCGCTTGGATGTATAATTTCCGCAATCAGTGCGCTGGTGCTGAGGAAAAAAATTAGGATAAATAAAGTTTTATTTGCCATAGATTAATTTTAAAAAAATCAATTTTGTTAGCTGAATAAAATTAACTATTTTTATAAAAACTTAAACAGAACACATAATGTGGTCTGAATGCGATCAATAAGCTGGTATTTCTTAAATAAAAGTGTAATACTTTACAAAAAATAGCTCGTGATGCTAAAATTAACGTTTGAAATTCATTAATATAATGGAAAATTGGGATGATTTTGTTTCTTCAGAAATGTTGAATCTATACATATCAGGTGAGTTAAGCCGTGATGAGGCCATCACGATCGAACAAATAGCGGCAGTTCATGAAGGTCTTCGGGAAGAGATCCGTTCAATTATCCATGCCCTTTTTGAGTATTCAAAATCAAAAGGTAAGTCACTTTACCCAAGGGTTCAGCATTCAATACGCACAATAACCGATTTTCTTGATGCCGTTGAAGAAAAATATAATGAAGAATGGGAAAAAGAACCCAGCCGTAAGGGAGGCTTGGCAACTATATTAAAAATGCTTAATCCTGTCCCTGAGATCAATGAAAATTCCCGTTCTGAAGATTTTGCAATTTGGGCAAACAACGCTGATCTTGCGCCGGACAAACCGTATAAGAACATATTTATACGGGAGATCGATAAGAATGCCCGGATGACCTCCTATCTGATTTGGGTAAAGAACAACACATTTCCAGAAGTTCATGATAATGAAAGGGAAAAGTTTTTTATCCTCGAAGGGACTTGTACCGTGGACATTAATGATGGTGAAGAAACCTATGATCTTGTGCCAGGTCAATATTTTAATGTGCCATTGCATAAAAAACATACCGTTATCGTTACCTCAGCCATTCCTTGTAAAGCGATTCTGCAGCATATTGAACGCTAAATTACGGCATACCTTTAACGAGCATCGGAAGGGTGTAAATTGATTTTCCCGCAGTTATAAATAAGACATCGCTGTTCTTTCCTGAAAAGCATACATTGGTAGTGCCGCCAGCTGCATTGATGTGTGCAACCTTTTTTCCCTGTGGATCATAAATATCTACACCATTGCCGGTTAAATAGATATTTCCACGTTCATCGAGTGTCATCCCATCTGAGGCACGTTTAATGAAAAGCTGCCTTCCGCTTAGTTTGCCGTCTTTTCCGATATTATATCTGTACGTTTTGTTGTCTTTAGCATCCGCAACATATAAATATTTACCATCCGGGGTACCGACAATACCATTTGGGCCTTTTAAACTATCTGCAGCCAAAGTGATAACCTGGCTTCCTTTAGCCATATAATATAAGTTTTCAGCAGGCTGATCAGGTGCAGTCCTTGTCCAGTAGGGACGCTGATAATAGGGATCAGTAAAATAGATCCCGCCCTTAGCATCTATCCACAGGTCGTTCGGGCCGTTCAGCTGTTTTCCAAGGTAAGAAGCTTTAAAAACAGTTACTGTACCCTTAGGTGTAATGGACCAGAATTCTCCTTTTTCATCTGCACAGGCAATCAGATTGCCTTTCCTGTCAAAATAAGTGCCGTTAGACCTGCCAGACTTTTCCAGGAATATACTGAGCTTTCCATCGGTGTCAAATTTCCAGATCTTATCGTTCGGCTGATCGGTAAAAAATACGTTTCCATATTTATCCGCAGAAGGGCCTTCGGTAAAACTGAAATCAGCAGAGATCAGCTTTAGATCAGCTGCATTAAAGAGTGTTTGTTCCTGTGCATTCAGCTGAAAGGAGGTATACAGCAGCAAAAGGATCAGAAAGTTAAAACGGTTCCATGTCATACAGGTACAATATAAGAATTAAAATGAATCGTATCTGTTAACTTTTAAAACATAATGGCCAAAACTCAGTTTATTACAAAATGAAACGCATACTTTTTTTAGGAGATAGCTTAACGGCTGGTTACGGATTGGCAAATGTTTCTTTAGAGTCCCTGCCAGCGTTATTACAGGAAAATATCAACGCTTTAAAACTGGAATATAAGATCACCAATGCAGGCATTAGCGGAGACACCTCAGCAGGCGGACTGCAAAGGGTAGATGTGCTGCTTTATGAACCTGTAGATGTGTTTGTGCTGGAACTGGGAGCAAATGACATCCTGCGGGGCATTTCACCGGCTACAACCCATAAAAACTTACAGGCTATTATCAGTAAAGTGAAAAACAGGTATCCGGCAGCTAAAATGCTGCTTCTGGGAATGGAGATCCCCGCATGGATTCCGGGTACACTGGCTGCTTCCTTCCGGAACATATTCCGTACACTGGCCAGCGATAACGATATGGCACTGGTGCCGTTTCTTCTGGATGGCGTACTCGGAGTTAAACACCTCAATTTAAACGATGGTCTGCATCCAACAGCAGCCGGATATCGCATTGTGGCTACTAAAGTTTGGCCGGTACTAAAGCAGTTGATCGGTTAAAAATACCGGGTATTCTTTTTAATCCTGCCTGCATTTTTTGCTTTTATGAACAAGAAAATGGTTAAGGCAGTTAAAAGAAGAGGAATGGAAAGGTAGCCAATAACATAGCCAACCTTGAAAAAAATATCCCCGGCTTTTTTTAAGTCCACAGACTGAAAAAAAGAAATATAGGAAAATAGAGCGAGTAAACCAATCATGCTGCCGATGGTATAAAAAATTACCGGTTTGAGTTTGTTGTTCATGTTGAGAAAGTTATGGGTTATTTTAAACGATAAGTAATCCCCAGCTGAAAGGTCTGGTAGGTGTTTCTAAATGATCCAAGATCATTGTTAAATTTATAAGGACTCATCAATAAATATTTAGCGTCGATCCCAAACCGTTTCAATTGCATATTAAAACCACCGCTAAATCCAATATTCAAGCCATTCATCTTTGTGTTTTTAAGTATAGGGTTAATTATATTCACTAAAGAGTCAGTTTGATTCCTGATGTAAGTTGCTTTAATGTTTGATTGCTTTAAAGGAAAACTTATTACAGGCCCGCCTTTAATGCTGAGCTTGTCGGTAAGTTTGTAAGACAGGAATACCGGAATATCCATGACCAGCACACTTCTCTGATCTTTTACGGTTACTGAATAAAACGAATCCAGCTGGGTGGCGATAGAGTCTAGGTAATCATTGGAAAAGGATCTTGGGGTATTTAAGCGCAGGCCAGCCCCAACAGACCACTTGGGTGTGAGCACATAACTGCCAAATGCACCAAAATAAAAGGTGTTTTGTTTTGAGGCGTTTATACCAGCTTCCAAACTGTAACTATATGCAGTAAGCTTAGTTTCCTTAACAGGTTTTTCTTTAATGATCTTTACCTTAGCCGCTTTAATTTTAGCGGCATACTTATCTGCACGGAGTTGTTCTTGTCTCAATCTTTTTGCTGCTTTAACCTCGTTCCTGACCTTCAATTTTTCAAACCTGGAATCCCCGGGTTTCTTCATTCCAGGAATGTTTGGTCTTACAGCGGACCCACTGCCATTTAACGTCAGTTTGTGCTCCGGCCGGGTGTATCCTGCTGATTGGACAATACCTGAACCGTTGTGCACTACAGGCTGCAGGATCCCATTACTGCTAAAATTCCAACCCTGATTAGTGGATACATGTGGGTTTCCCCGGGTTTGACCGGATCCAGCGGTTTTGTTCTGATCTTCAATTAAAGGGGTGTTTTTATGGGATCGGGCAGCATATACCGTTTTCCTTTGATATACGGAAGCAGATTTTGTATCGGTTTTACCAGATGATGCCCTTGTGTTCTGAAATGGCGTTAAAGGAGAACTTGTACGGGGTTTGCCAGATGATGCATTTCCGTTTTGAATGGCAGGAACACCTGAAGAATTTGAAGAAGCCAGGGGCGATGCAGACACCTGGGTTTGATTTACACCAAGCGGCTTAGACCCGGCAGTCTTGCGGACAGCACCAGTAAGATCTAAATTTGCATCTGCACCAGCAAATTCAGGAATACCAGCGTTGTTAAACGAAGTATCTGTAGCAGACTCAAGAGAATCAAGCCCAGGATCATTGGAAACTGCAGTATCTGTAAACTTAGTGGCTGCTCTTACTTTCTGATCCTTTACAGGATCAATAGATTTGGACTGATCCGAACCCAGAGAGAAGAAATAAACGGTAGTGCTGATGATTGCTGCAGCAGGAAGTATATAACCCAAATACCCGGCTATCTTTGCAGCAATTGATTTCGCAGCATGCCCGGCAGCGGTATGCCCGGCTGAGGTGGCAGAAGAAGGCGTGCTGTTAACCGGCAGCTGCTGATCGAGTAAACTGTTCATATTTTGCCATGCAGCAGCAGCATCCTCCTTTAAAGGAATTTCACCAAGCTTTTTATGCCATAATTTAGAATACCAAGCTGAATTTCTCATGTGGCCTTATTATTATCAGTTGGAGGATACATTTTATTTGTGGAGCGGGTAAGCATTGCCCTTAACAGTTTTTTAGCTTCAGACAAATGCCACCTGGAAGTACTTTCGCTAATGTTTAGCTGTCCGGCAATTTCCCTGTGGGAATAACCATCCAGCACAGAAAGGTTAAAGACCAATTTTGAGGCTTCAGGTAGTTTGCGGATACTTTTCAACAAGTCTTCTGCATAAAGCTTACTGAGTATGGTCGGTTCTACAAAGACAGATTCCAAATCATCGGTATAATTGCTGATGCTGCTGAATTTTAATTCCTTCCGGGAAAGGTCAATACACGTCCGGATCATAATGGTACGGATCCAGGCACCCAGCTCACCCTTAACTTCATCAAATTCATTAATGTGGCTAAAAACCTTTAAAAACCCTGTATTTAGTGCTTCAGATGCAAGATCGTCAGTTTTTAAATAGCGATAGCATATCCTTAACATTTCGGCATAGAACTGCTTATATAAGCCTTCCTGGGCACTTCTGTCATTGGCTTTGCAGCCCTTAATCAGCCTGGAACTTTGCTTAACAAAGAGGTTCATTCAAATAATTCAGTAAAGTGCTCATAAATATAACTACTACCATTACGCAGGCCAGATGTTAAACGTTGGGTAAAAACGAAAACAAAAGTAAGTTTTTTTCTACCAAGCGTTTTTTAAGCAGCATCCGTAATGTACATACCAAACAGATCATATGTTCCACCAAAAAAGTTATGGCCGTCATGGCGAATGGTATAACCATCATTTTCCAACAGATACAGATAAAGAAAACTATTATGATCTGAAAAGATCAGCCGGCAAGAACACAATCGCCAGTTGGCTTCAGCAACTATTCTATACCTGCATAGATCCGTTAATGGATCGTTCTAAACCATCCTGGCTAACCATAGGTGATGCGTATGGATTCGATGCACAATACCTGGCATCTGCAGGGGCGGAGGTACTGGCAACAGATTTGAACGGCGACTTCCTAAAGGTCGCTCTGGCACAGCAGATCATCACAAAATATGCTGCAGAAAATGCAGAGCAGCTTTCTTTTGATGATCAGAGTTTTGATTATGTACTGTGTAAAGAATCTTACCACCATTTCCCAAGGCCATACGCTGCATTGTATGAAATGATCCGCGTTGCCAAACAAGGCATCGTGATCATTGAACCCCAGGATCCGGTTTCTAAAATGCCGGCCTTGTTGTTTTTGACTAATCTATTATCTAAAAAATCAAAGCTTTTAGAGAAAGTCTGGAAGAACAGGTTTTCTTATGAACCTGTAGGTAACTTTGTATATAAAGTATCAGAACGGGAGTTTGAGAAATTTGCTGCAGGCCTTAACCTGCCTATGGTAGCTTTCAAGCGCATAAACCCGAATTTTTACAATAAAGATTTTGAAAATATAGTGGCAGACCCGGCAGTAGGGAAGTTTCGAATCCTCCGGCTAAAAAAGAAGCTCCTGGATCTTCTGGTCAGTTTAAAGATTATACCCGGACAGGTGCTTTCTGCCATTATCTTTAAACAGATGCCTGATGAAAATACACAACGCGCCCTTAAAGACAATAACTACCGCCTGCTCCTCATTCCTTCAAATCCCTATTTGTAATCCAATTGCCCGATACCAAACCAAATGTTCGATATCGGGCATTTTTATAAATTTAATATTTTATAAATATTTGATATTCAGATATTTGATGTTGGCATTCGTCTTGTAAAGCCTTGTCCAAATAAAGGATATAATGGACATCATAATTGAAGAAGAGGTTTCAGCCAAAAAAAGAAAGAAAACGATCATACTGGTATTTATTGTTCTGGTACTGATCATCAGCAGTGTTCTGATCCTGCGCAGTTTTTTTAAACCTGCTATAGATCCAGCAGAATTTGTAACGGCAAAAGCAGCGGTTGGAAATATTGAAAATACGATCAATGCAACCGGAGAGGTACTTCCTGAATTTGAAGAAATATTAACGAGTCCCATTAACGCAGCATTGAGAAATGTAATTATGGATGCCGGTACAAAAGTAAAGGCCGGACAATCTATACTCACTTTAGATAAATCAGCTGCCCAAACCGATGTCGATAAACTGAAGTTCCAGATCGAATCTAAAGAAAATGAGATCCGCAAACTGAAACTGGATCTTACGAAAACATTCTATGACATCAATTCCAACAACAACATCAAACAACTTCGCATCAGTAATCTGAAAGATGCCGTTTCGAGTGCAAAAAGATTATTTAAGGCCGGTGGTGGTACCAAAGAAGAAATTGACCAGGCAGAACTGAACCTGAAGGTTGCCGAACTTGAAAAACAGCAGCTGGAGAATGAGATCAAAAATAAACAGCAGACAATGAAGATTGAGATCCGCGAAGCAGAGATCGCTTTGGCCATCCAGAGAAATGAGCAGGCTGCTTTAACGCGGAAGCTGGATCTTGCCAATATCGTAGCTACCCGCGATGGTGTAGTAACCTGGGTAAATAAAAACATTGGGGCCAGCATCAAGGAAGGAGAATCACTGGCCAGAATAGCAGATCTGAGTAGTTATAAGCTCGCAGGAAGCATCTCAGATAACTTTCTGGATCAAATCCATAACAATATGGTCGCCATCATCAAGATCAATGACAGCCAGCTGAGAGGGTCTATAGTCAATGTATCTCCTTCAGTTAACAATGCCATTGTTTCATTTGACATCAAACTGGACGAAAAGAACAATAAGCTGCTCCGGCCAAATATGAAAGTGGATGTATTCCTGATTACCGAAACCCGTAACCAGGTTGTGCGGATTGAGAATGGCCCGGCATTTAAAGGATCTAACCTGCAGGAAGTATTTGTAATTAAAGGAGATAAAGCAGAGCGTAGAACAGTAAAAACAGGGCTCAGCAATTTCGATTACATTGAGATCCTGAGCGGAATTAAGGCAGGAGAAACCGTAATCACTTCCGATATGAGCAATTATCTGCATACCAAAGAAATCGTAATCAACAAATGATGCTAAAGAATATGAAAATCTCCATGCTTTTAGCATCTGCTATACTGTGCAGCTTAACAGCACTGGGCAATAGCCAGGCAGATACACTGCGGTTAACATTAACGGAAGTGGTGGCCAAAGCAAAGGCCAATTCCATTTCAGCGAAGCAGGCGGTTACCGTAAAAGAAACCAAATACTGGGAGTGGCGTACGTTTAAGTCAAACTATCAGCCCCAGCTTTCGCTAAGCGGAACGCTGCCCGGATATAATAAAACATATGCGCAGGTGCTTCAGCCAGATGGAACCATTCTTTTTCAACCCATCCATAACGATAATTCATCACTAACCTTAAATTTCAGTCAGAGTCTGGCGGCAACAGGAGGTACCATCTATGGAACCACGCAATTGCAGCGGTTTACTGATTTTGACAGGGATAATGTGCTGTATAATGGAATTCCATACGGACTGGGATACACACAGCCATTGCTGCAGTTTAACAGTTTAAAATGGGATAAGAAGATAGAACCGCTCAAGTTCAATGAAAGTAAACAGGCCTATATAGAGTCTCAGGAACAGATCTCAGTACAAGTAACCGGTTACTTCTTTGACTTGCTGCTGGCACAGGTAAACCTGCACATTGCAGAAACAAATTACATCAATACCGGAAAGATCCTCAGCATTGCGAACACCAAGTTTGAATTGGGGAAAATCTCAAAAAATGAGATCCTTCAGCTGCAGCTGGAACAGTTAAATGCGCAAAAATCAGTTGGAACGGCCAGGCGTGATGTAGAAATAGCCACGCTGAACCTGCGGAGCTATGCTGGTCTTGACGGAGCAGAAAGAATCGTACTGGTTACACCAGCAGAGGTAAACCAGATGAGTGTCTCGGCAGACCGTGTACTGTCTGAAGCATTTGAGAACCGGTCAGATGCCATTGCATTTGTCAGGCGCATCGCGGAAGCAAAAAAAGCAGTAGCCAAGGCAAAAGGCGAAAATGGCCTCAACGCAACCCTCAATGCCAACCTCGGATTTTCAAATGCAGCCAGCAGCATTTTTGATGTGTACCGCTCACCCAAAAGTCAGCAGTCAGTGCATCTTCAGCTATCTATCCCGGTAATGGATTGGGGAAGGTCTAAGTCAAAGGCTAAAACAGCACAGGCTAATGAACAATTTACAACCTATGAAGTAGAGCAGGACAAGCAAACCTTTAAACAGCAGATCGTAACCCAGGTAACACTCTTTAACATGATCCGCGAACAGATGGATCTAACGGTGCAGGCAGACCGCATTGCGTCTGAAAAATACCAGATTGCCAGTGAGCGCTACGTGCTTGGAAATCTAAGCATCACAGACCTCAGTATTGCCTTTCAGGAAAGTGACCGGGCCAAACGGGATTACATTGCATCGTTGAGGGACTTCTGGGGAGCTTATTACCAGCTGCGGTACCTGTCGCTGTTTGATTTTGAAAAGAATGAAAAAATAACTTATTAATAAATAATTAGTAAAATTATACACTATGATACGTTTACAAAATATTGAAAAGGTATACCGTACAGATACGGTTGAAACACTGGCTGTCAACGGCATCAGTCTGGATGTTGCAAAAGGTGAATTTTTATCCATCATGGGGCCCTCAGGATGTGGTAAAAGTACACTGTTGAATATTATGGGGCTGCTGGATGAACCATCGAAAGGGATTATCCGGATTGACGACCAGGATGTCAGCAAATTTTCAGACCAGCAACTGGCAAAGTTCCGGAACAAAAAACTCGGGTTTATCTTTCAGAGCTACCATCTGATCAATGACCTTCAGGTAATAGACAACGTAGAGCTTCCGCTTTTGTACAGAGCATCATCGGCCAAAGAACGGAAAGATCTTGCCACAGAAGCTTTGGAAAAGGTTGGACTAAGCAACAGGCTCAGGCATTTTCCAAATCAGCTTTCTGGCGGACAGCGCCAGCGGGTAGCCATTGCACGTGCCATTGTTGGTAAACCGCAGATCATACTCGCCGATGAACCTACAGGAAACCTGGACAGTGCAATGGGGAACGAGATCATGGAGATCCTGATCAACCTGAACAAGAATGACGGAACTACCATCATCATGGTTACCCATGATGAAAATATGGCGCATAAAACACATCGCCTGGTTCGATTATTTGATGGATCTCAAGTCGTATAGTTATGCTTAAAAATTACTTTAAAATAGCTATAGCGGTATTAAAGAGAAGAAAGTTCTTCACTTTTATCAGTTTATTCGGAATCAGCTTTACGCTCACCATCCTCATGGTAGCTACTGCCTTTACAGATAAAATGTTTAGTCCCGATTATCCGGATTATAAAAGAGCCCGGTCATTGTATATCACCCGCGTACAATTAGAAAATTCAAAAGACGGCTGGATCAATGTAAGCTCCGCATCATATCATTTGCTGAGTAAGTACATTTCTAAACTTAAAACACCGGAGAAGGTGGCGATATTTACGTTTTCTAGCCCTGCAAATACCTATATTAACAACAAGAAGCTGGTTATTGAATATAAGTATACCAATGCCGACTACTGGGATGTTGCTGAATACCAGTTTCTGGAAGGTAAGCCTTATAGCAAACAGCAAATTGAACAAGCAGCCCATGTTGCTGTCATTACAGCGGCCACCAGGAAGAATTACTTTGGCGATGTAGCTACAGCTGTCGGAAAATACATTGAGGCAGATAATGTGAGTTACCGGGTTGTTGGTGTTGTTAAAGACTTGCCCAGAACCCTGCGTAATTTCTATGCAGACCTGTACCTTCCATATACCGTATCTAAAAGCGATTACAAAGAAGTAGGCTTACTGGGTGGTTATGGCGCAGTGCTACTCGCACGTTCGGAGGCAGAAATGCCCAAAATGAAGGCCGAATACGAACAGATGATCGCCAAAGTACCGCATGGGGATAAGGAATTTGATTTGATGTATGTGAATGCCGATACCAGCCTGGAAGCATTTTCCAGAAACATATTTGGCAATGGGGCAAATTCAGGAATATGGTTAATGATTACCATCATGAGTTTAGTAATTCTCCTGTTTTTACTGCTGCCAACCATTAACCTCATCAACATAAACATTACCCGGATCATGGAAAGATCGTCTGAGATTGGCGTTCGTAAAGCCTTTGGGGCTTCTTCAAGAACACTGGTCTACCAGTTTGTAGTGGAGAACATTATTCTGACCCTTTTGGGCGGGTTGATTGGTGTCGTATTATCCATCATTGTGATCTATGCATTTAACCAATCCAATCTTGTTCCAAATCTAAGTCTGTCTTTAAACCTAACAGTGCTGTCTTTCGGACTGGTGATCTGTCTGCTCTTTGGATTGCTATCCGGAGTATATCCAGCGTGGCGCATGTCCAGGTTAAATGTAGTTACCGCGTTAAAATCACAATAATAAACGATCTAAAGAAACTATTATGTTTAAGCATTTATTTAAATTGATCTGGAATAAAAGAAAACAAAACTTTCTATTCCTCTCAGAGATTCTGGTATCCTTTATGGTTGTTTTTGCCGTGTTCTCTTCTCTTGTTTTTTATTACCAGAATTATAGTAAGCCCAGAGGTATAGCATATGAACGGGTCTGGGCGGTAAGCTTTAATAATTCGTTAAAGATTAAGGATGCGGATTCCCTGAAAATGTTCTTTGAAAATGTAAGGACCAATATTAAATCCCTGTCTAAAGTTCAGGAAATTACCTATTCCAGCAGCAATTTTCCTTACGCAAACAGCCATTCTACTACCGGTTTTACCAGTAATGGGAGAAAATATGATCGCATAAATACCTATTTTACGGAAGATACCTATCATACCGTACTGTCAATGAACCTCAGTGAAGGGCGCTGGTTTAACAATACCGATGGGGTAAATAAATATAATCCCATCGTAATCAATGACGCCCTAAAAAAAGCCATGTTCGGTACAGAAAGTGCTGTTGGAAAATTAATCGGCGACGAGGAAAATGCCAAGATGAAAGTGATCGGGGTGGTTCAGGATGTAAAAGCAGATGGCGATTACCTGACTGCCGGATATGCGATGTATAACCGGATAGATACCGGATCCCGGAAGTGGATAGGAGATATATTAATTAAAGTAAGCCCCGATGCCGACGCTGCATTTGAAAGTAAACTGTACAAGGTTTTAGCGAACAACATTAAGAATTCGAACATTGAGATCGTTCATTTATCAGAAATTCACGATGCTAAAAATGGAGATGTCATATTTCCAATGACCATCTTCATCATCATTGCCGGCTTCCTGATCATCAATGTCGCCCTTGGCCTGTTTGGCGTACTCTGGTACAACATCAGTAAAAGGAGGGGAGAAATAGGTTTACGCAGGGCCATTGGCGCCAGCGGCAGATCAGTCAGTTATCAGCTGGTGAGCGAGTCATTAATTTTGGCTACCCTCGCACTTATCGTGGGAACATTCTTTGCCATTCAGTTTCCGTTGCTTAATGTGTTTAATATCGCGTCAAGTGTGTACCTGGTAGCCTTGTTGTTGTCTTTGCTGTTCGTGTACCTGTTGGTTTTTCTTTGCTCACTTTATCCAGGCAAACAAGCAGCGGCTATTCATCCGGCAGTAGCCTTACATGAAGAATAACTTATATTATATTTGTATATGATATTAATTGTTGATGACGATATTGCGGTAAGAACCTCCCTCACGCTTTTGCTGGAAAATGCTGGAAAGCAGGTAACCACGGCAAATAATGCAGCAGAGGCACTAAGGTCATTGGAGCACAATAACCTGGAACTGATCATCATGGATCTTAATTTTTCAATTGATACCTCCGGTAAAGAGGGGATGGATCTGTTAACCCGGGTCAGAAATACAGGTTCCGATCTTCCAATCATTCTCATCACAGGCTGGGCAAGTATAGACCTGGCGGTTCAGGGAATGAAACTGGGTGCAAATGATTTTATCCATAAGCCCTGGAACAACGAACATGTATTGCAGTCCGTAAAGACACTGGTAGAGTTAAAATCGGCAAAGAAAGAACACGTTACCCGTAAACAGCTCGATAAAAAATATCAGTTTGATCATATTATAGCGGAAGATCCTGCGATGCTGGCCATTTTGGAAACAATTGGACGGGTATCCGGTACCGATGCATCGGTGTTGGTAATGGGCGAAAGCGGTACCGGCAAGGAACTCATTGCAGAAGCGATCCATGAAAACAGTCTGAGGCGCAATAAGCCATTTATAAAAGTGAACCTCGGCGGTATTTCATCCTCATTGTTTGAAAGTGAAATGTTTGGCCATGTACGCGGCGCATTTACCGATGCGCGATTTGACCGGACGGGCCGTTTTGAAATGGCCAATAAAGGCACCATCTTTTTAGATGAGATTGGAGATCTGGAACCCGGCAGTCAGGTTAAATTGCTGCGGGTGCTGCAAGACCGGACCTATGAGGTATTGGGAAGCAGCAGAACAAAAGTGGTCGATATCAGGGTGGTGTGTGCAACAAATAAAAACCTTCAGGAAATGGTCGGTGCGGGCACTTTCAGGGAAGATCTGTTGTATCGCATCAACCTGATCACCATTCGTTTGCCCGCCCTGCGTGAACGCCCGGGTGACATCCCGTTGCTGGTCAGTTTTTTTATCAATAACCTGAAAGAGATCTATAACCGTCCGGCATTATCCGTATCCGCTGCGGCAATGAAATGGCTGCAGCAGCTGCCGCTGCCAGGCAACATCAGGGAGCTGAAAAATCTGGTCGAAAGAAGTATCCTGGTCAGTAAAAATGATGAACTGGGTCTGGATGATTTTAAAGTACAGCTGGAACAGGCTCCGTCAAAAAAAATAAATACCCAGTTTCCGGTTGTCGGTACCATTACTCTTGAGCAAATGGAAGTAGAGATGGTAAAAAGAGCCATGAACTTCCACCAGAATAAGATCAGCAAGGCCGCCGCATCCTTAGGGATTACCAGGAATGCACTGTACCGCAGGCTGGAAAAGTATCAAATTCCATTTAATGAAACTGAAGACTAAGTACATCCTGTTTATGGTAATGCTTCACCTCATATTTGTGGTGTTAACCTATCTGATCTTTGAAAATAATAAGCTCCTGTTTATTGCATCAGAGGTAGTGATCATCATTTCAGTGGTCATCTCGATCAAGTTATACCAGCAGCTGGTTCAGCCCCTGGTTTATTTAAATGAAGGGATCAATGCGATCAAAGACAAAGACTTTAATGTGAAATTTTTGCCTACAGGTAAACCCGAAATGGATAACCTCATCTCTGTATACAATCAAATGATTGATGAACTAAGAATTGAGCGTACCAAGCAGGAAGAACAGCATTTCTTTTTGGAAAAACTCATTCATACGTCGCCAACAGGTATCATCATTCTTGATTATGACCAGCAGATCACACAGATCAATCCTAAAGCATCCTTAATCCTAACGCCCAATCCATCCCTGTTTCTTGAGCAGATAACACATTTAAAGGCAGGCGAATCTAAAATGATCCGGATAGGGGGATTTAATACCTATAAACTACAGAAATCATATTTTATAGACCGTGGTTTTTCCAGGGTATTTGTGATGATCGAAGAAGTAACGGCAGAGATCTTTGAGGCTGAAAAGAATGCTTATGGAAAAGTGATCAAGATGATGGCCCATGAGGTAAACAATACCATAGGACCAGTAAACTCAATTATCAATATGGCGCTTGATCATGGAAGTCTTTGGGTTTCTAAAGATAAAGATGCGTTAAAAAATGCGATGTATGTTGCCGTAGAGCGAAATCAAAACCTTAACCTGTTCATGCGCAATTTTGCAGATCTGGTAAAGCTTTCCCCGGTCAGTAAGCGCAGTGTTGATCTGTGTGCGCTAATTCACTCCGTTTCAGATTTCATGCAGATCAAAGCGAATGAGCATCAGGTTAGTTTTAAGTTTAAGCTGCCAGTAGATCCCTTTTATATAAATGCTGACATTCAGCAAATGGGTCAGGTATTGATCAACATCTATAAAAATGCAATTGAAGCTATAGATCATCAGGGTACGGTTACGGTAAGCATCGATGCCATACTAAACCAACTGGTCATTTCTGATAGCGGTGCAGGTATTTCCGATTTATTGAGTGAGCAGTTATTTAGTCCGTTCTTCACTACAAAAAAAGACGGACAGGGAATCGGGCTAACACTGGTTAGGGAAATTCTGCTGAACCATGGGTTTGAATTTTCATTAAAAACAGTAAAGCCCGGTCAAACAGACTTTGTCATTGATCTTAATCCTGATTAAATTTTCGTTGTCAATTAAAGTTTGAATTGAAAGTCCAGTTAACACAAACTAACAGCGTTGTATTTAATTGAAATGATATGATATTAAAATCAGGCTTCGGGTTGGATGATGATGAAACTTACAAATGGAAAGGCTTTTTTGATGTCTCCCCGGATGCGGATAATGGCATCGTTGATGTCATCTGTGTTTAAATCCGCTTTAAACGAAACAATCAGCATCAATACCACTTCTTCCGGAGATTGATAGGTAGATAGAATATGTCTGGCATGGATCACCGTCGGGTCTTTTTCAGCCAATCGGATTATTTTCTGTTGAGTGGGCAATGCAATGCCTTCTCCCATCAATAAACTCCTGCTTTCGCGTGCAAGGATAATAGAAATAACAACCAGGAGCAATCCAACCAAAAGCGATGCTAAGCCATCTAAAAATGGCAAGTTAAATTGGTGACCAATGAACAGGCAGATGGCTACAATAAATAACCCCAGTACCGCACCGCCATCTTCAAAAAGAACAAGAAAACTAGCAGGATTCTTACTTTTAATAATAGCAGCCCAAAACTTATCATCTCCACGCGATTCATTGAATTCTTTAAAGGCAATGTAAAGGGAAGTTCCTTCAAAAATGACCGATATACCCAAGACCACATAATTCCAGGTCGGATCTCTAAGCTCATCGGGGTGGATGATGTGTGTAACACCCTGGTAGATGGAAAGACCTCCACCGAGACCAAAAATTAAGATAGAAACAATGAAAGACCAGAAATATAATTCTTTACCATAGCCAAACGGGCGGAGCGCATCGGCTGGTTTGCGGCTTTGCTTTAAACCAAATAACAGCAGCAGCTGATTTACGGTATCTACCAGCGAGTGGATCCCTTCAGAAATCATGGCTGCACTGCTGCTTAATCCTCCGGCAACAAATTTGGTAATGGCAATTAAAAGATTCGCGATTAACGCACTATAAATAGATTTTTGAGATGCAGACTTTGACTTCATTGATGTGATGCGCTTTTGAATTTCCGTTAAGCGTTGCTGTAGCAACAAAAATTAAGGCGATTAGTTTAATAAAAACGCTTAACCGGTGCTTTGATTGATCAAAAGATTTAATTCTTCTCTTTTATGCTTACTCATTCCTGTAAACATAGGCAGATATACCAAATGTTCCAGTTGTAATAGATCATAATTGTCTTCGTGGTCAATCGTACTTGCAGGAAGCTGAACTAAACTGGATGCTTTAGCTGTGGCATCGAAGCCATTGGCACGTAAGCGGGAGATAAAAAGCTCAGGGTCTTTGCATTGAACGGGAAGTACCCAATGAGCGTGGTTTATATTTCTTTTTCCAATTTCAGCATCAGGGCTAATATTCCGGAGAAGATCTGTTGCCAGGTCTTTTCTTTTTTTAATTTGTTTGTCAGAAAAATGAGTTAAGCGGGTATGCATTAATTGTTCATTTGGAACACAAGGTCTAAATCTGATCTTCTTCATAACATCTGTTCCTGGAAATCCTTTAGAGAAACCAGATAAAAGGTCGTCAAAATCGATTCCCTTAGCCCGGCTAAACCGGTACAATAGCGAGTATATGATTTTTAAAGTGAGTATTTTGATAAGAAGACCCTTGAATAGTTTTTTAAGATATAAGCGGGTTTTCTGTCTGGGAAGAGCATCATTTAAGGCGCTGACATCCGTACAAAGAACCTGGTTATTGATCTGAAGCATGGCACCGGTTAAGGTTGTATTGGTTTTAATCAATCCAAAACTATACATCACAACATCAGACTGCTTATTCCCGGTATATTTGCTTCCTATAAAAGCCTGCGCGCAATCTTCAATGACCAGTAATCCTTTGCGCCTGGCAATATCTGCTAATTCCTCAGTGTCCATTACAGCACCAAATAAATGGGTAACCAGGATTGCTTTCGTGTTTGGGCCAATAACAGCTTCAACCTGTCTGGCAGAAATACCTAATGTGTGTTTACATAACGGGATTGGAACTGCAACCAGACCATGTGCCTTGATAATGGCAAACATATCCGGGATATTGATATTAGTTACAATTATCTCAGAACCTGCAGGAAGTTTTAATGCAGATAAGGTAAGGTCAAAACCAGTTCTTACAGATAAACATAAAAGCGTATTGTCTTTTAACGGACTTAAAGATCTGTTGAACTTTAAGAACTTGCTGATACAATAATAAATACCGGTACCAATATCTGAAAAAGATATATCCAGCTTACCTCTGGGAATCATTTAATATTTTTTATGAAGGTACTAAATTTAATAAAATGTACTTCATTTAATAAATAAAGTACATTTTTGCCCTTGTCTCAATAGAGCAGAAATACAGGCTACTTATATAATCAATACCTTTACAGGTCAGGAAAATAGCATTAATACAAAAAATAAGATGAATACGACTAAAATAGGATGGATCGGCTTAGGTAATATGGGTAATCCAATGTCTCAGCAATTGATAGATGCAGCTTATCCGGTAACCGTTTATAACCGGAGCAAAGAGAAAGCAGAAACGTTAAGGTCTTTAGGAGCAGCAGTTGCATCTTCTCCCAAAGAATTGATTGAACTTAATGAGGTCGTCTTTATGATGGTTTCGGATGATCAGGCCATTGATGATCTCTTCAATGGTACAGATGGATTGCTTGCTGCAAACGTTCGTGGTAAAGTTATCGTGAATATGAGTACAGTTTCTCCTGGTATAAGCAAAGCGTTTTCACAGCTATGTAAAGAGCAAGGTAACTATTATCTGGATGCACCAGTTTCAGGAAGCGTAAAGCAAGCGGAAACGGGACAACTGGTCATCATGGTTGGGGGAGATGAATCTGCCTTTCAGCAAGTGAAACCAATATTTGAAAAATTGGGTAAGTTAAATAAAAGGATTGGAGACAGTGGATCCGGCAATACCGCGAAGCTGGCCATCAATACCTTACTTGGATTTTATGCACAGGGATTATCGGAAGCACTTGTATTTGCACAACAGCATCACATTCCAAATGAAGCCATGATGGAGCTGATTAATAATAGCGCATTAAGCAGCGTGTTCATTAAAATAAAAGGAGATGCCATTATCAATGAAAATTACAACGCAGCATTTGCATTAAAACACATTGCGAAAGATCTGCGCCTGGCAAAAGATGAAGGGTTAGATTCACCATTAGCGAATGTATTGTTCCAAACCTTTCAGCAGGCAGAACCTGAATATGGTAATGAAGACATTATTGCGATAATGAAGCAAATCAGATAACCAGTATACATTTAGATAACTATTATATCCCTAATGAAAATTTTAACTGAATCAGATCGCATTTATTTAAGAGAGATCTTACCAACAGATAAACACGCCATGTTTGAACTCGATTCAGATCCTGAAGTACATACCTTCTTGGGTAATCATCCGGTTAAAACCATAGAAGAAGCCGTACATCAAATTGAGTTTATCCGCGATCAATATGTGAAAAATGGGGTTGGCAGACTCGCCATAATTGAAAAAAGTACCAATGAATTTGTAGGATGGGCAGGGCTAAAGTTAATGACAACCCCTGTCAACAACCGCTTCGGACATTATGATCTTGGATATCGGCTGATTAAACGGTATTGGGGAAAGGGCTTTGCTACCGAAGCCGCATACGCTTCTTTAAGCTATGGATTTTCAACACTTGGTATTACAGAAATTTATGCAATAGCAGATTGCAGAAATGAAGCGTCAAAAAAAGTACTGGAAAAATCAGGCCTTAAATGTGTGGAGCAATTTGATTATGAAGGTGTACCACACCATTGGTTTGAAATTACAAAAGATGTTTTCCAGGAATTGAAGCGTAATAAGAGTTAAAAGCAACCAGAAATTGAAAGGTAATTGTCAGATCTGCTTTCAATTGACTATGATGGAATACCCTACTGTGCAGATTTAAGTTCAATTTCATAAATGGTAGACCATAGCTTTCCGGTAATGTAAATCCGATCCGTTTTTGGTAGGTAGGCAATACCATTGAGTTCCATGCCAGCAATGTTCTTACTCTTCTCTGTAAAAAACACAGGCCCTATATCCAGCTTTCCAACCAATTTACCGGTAGCAGGATCTATTTTAACGATCGTATTGGTTAGCCATACATTGGCATAAATATACCCTTTGATGTATTCCAGCTCATTGAGCCTGTCAACAGGTGTGTCATTTTCCAGTACGGATAATGATTTTACGGGCTGCATCGTAGCAGGATTAATGAAGGTAAGCTTATTGGTACCATCACTCATAATTAAATTAGTGCTGTCTGTCGTTAGTCCCCATCCTTCTAAATTGGCATAACGGAATTCACCGGTCTTTTTAAAAGTTTTGGCGTCATAGATAAAGCCCTTTTGATTTTTGTACGTAAGCTGGTACAGTTTGTCATTAAAGATAACGCTGCCTTCTCCAAAATATACAGATTTGTCTAATTCTGCCTTAGCACTGAAAACACCAGTTTCGGTATTCATGATTCCAACCATAGATTTGCTTTCCGCAATATCTTCCGGAGAACCGGTACTTTCAAATAACTGTCCATCATGAAAAAATAACCCTTCTGTGAATAAGGATTTGTCGTGGGGCAGGGTAGCCTTAACTTCATACGCTAAGTTCGGTATGGCCTTTGGCTGGGGCAGTACAACTGTTCCTGTATCGGTTGTGCTGCGCTGATCAGTGCAGCTTTGTAAACCTAAAAAGAGAATTATTGAAAATAGGAGCAGTCGTTTCATTTTTTTTTGTAAATTTACAATGAGGGATAAATTTTAATGGGGGGATAGGTCAAGGCTTATTCCCTTTTTTATTTTTTAAAAAGGTAGTTGGCTACAATAACCAGTAAACTGATCACGTTTGCGGTAGTAGTGGTCAGTAAGGTAATGATTACGCTGTCTGAATAGATGAGATCGCCTTTGCCGATCGCAATGAAAATAATTAAGACCATAGCCAGCCAGATCGTGGTAATGGTTACCAAAACACTGGCATAGTCTTTTCTTTCGTTCTTGTCCTGCTCAACCACATCATTCTGAAGTTTTTTAGCCCGAACATACTGCTCATACTCTTCTTTAGCCCGGTCACGGACTTCCAAAGAAGAATTATTGGCGTCATTTATTATAGTATCCTGTATGCTCATTAATTTTTAATGAAATCTTCAAAATAGGCTTTGATGTGGTCATCAGAAATGTATACGGATTTTGGTTTGGAATGATAGGCTTTATCCCAGGGAGAGTTTTTATTATGGGACCACGCGGAAAGCGCAATGGCTTCAATATTTTTCGCATTATCCCAGGCCTCTTTAATTATTTTTAGATCCTCATCATTGACAATGATCGAGGAGGAATTGGCAAATGAAGAGCCATCCTGAAAGATATTTACATTCTTTGGTTCAGGAATGACGTTTCCGCTGTATTCTTTAAAATCATGATAGATACTCGTCACTACCGGACCATAGTCCCAGGCTTCGAAGCGTTCATTGACCAGTTTTTCACCTTTCCTTTTAAGACTTATTCCGTTGGCCAGATAAACCATCTTTTGAAGTTTCATCGGGGTAATTGGAATCTCTTCAGATAAAGAAAGCTTTATAAGTTCGTTGGCGACTACTATAGCTGGATAGGACATACGATTAAATATTACTTTATAGAATATACAATATTACTAATTATTTTAGTTTTATAGTATTTTTTATTTACTAAATTTTATACTCTCCAAAAGATTGTTAAATACAATAGCTGTCTTAGTGCTATATTCCGGTTTAGTTTCCAGTTCACCCATTAAAACTATTTTCCGGTCTTTACTCAGGCAAAAGAAATTATACCTGCCGGATTCTTTAAAGCCATAAACTAATATTTCATTTCCATTAATTACACGGATCCGTGATTCGTATTGATGCTGGGGCTTTCCGTCTTCAGAAACATCCTGTTCCATAAAAACCGCATCCAATGAAGCTTTCTTATCAGGCACATAGTTCTTATGAGATACAACAGTATTAATTACAAACCTAAAGATGATACCATCGGCCTGATAGATGTGTTTGGTTAATGCTTCCAGAACAGGGCCGCTAAACGTTTCAGAAAGGGTAGCGATGAACTTTTTATCGGTATATTTAACAGCACCTGCAGGTAACTGCAACGTTGCCTGGTTATTAATAGAAATGGTTTCCTGCGCAAAACAAAGATTGCTGATAATCATTAATACAAGAAGGACTGATATTTTTAAGTTCATTTAAATTGGGTTAAAGTAGTTAGAGCCTTAATGCTGGCAAATTACTTTTTACCATCCATTTTCACAGGCTCGGGCAGGTGCTTTAACAAAGATTTAACTGAAATTAACCATTTTTAACGTTTCATCCTCATCTCAGTCTTGATCTGCTCCAGATCCTGCTGATCTTTCAGGTGAATGAAAAAGATGATTAAGGCAATGATTAAAAAAATAGTCCCAAGAAAGGCAATGTAATAGAAAATCGATTTGCCGATTGGTATAAGCGGCGGTTCAATATCAAATGGTACGGTTTCCTTGTTTTGGATAAATTCACCAGGATTAGCTTTAATCACTTCCGGTTCTTTGTGTGGCACCTTAATAATTAACGGGGCAGAATCGTAAAGAACAACTTCTTTAATATTGGCTTCAATTTGTGTCAGTAGTCCAGGGGGTGGGATTTTCCCCATCCCGCGGGCAAAAAGCTCCATCGTATGTTCAAGCTCTTTGAAGGCTGTTTTTACTTCTGGATATTCTTCTTTGAATCTTAAAAATTCTGCAGATTCTTCCTCTGTCACATTACCGAACAGGTAAGCTTCGAGTATTCCACTATCTATATATTCATTAATTTTCACTCGTTTTACGTATAATAGAGAAAGCGTCTTTTAAAGTTTTTTGTACTTGTTCTTTAGGTATGCTTAACTCTTCTGAAATGGATATAACAGATTTCCCATAATAATAAGCAGCACAAAACACCAATCTTTGCTCGTCCGTTAACTTGTCCAGATACATATTACTTGAGTTATGTACAGTTACTGCAACAGTACCCGGGTCACTAAGTTTTATTGTATCATTAAAAGCCTGGAGTTTGTTCTTTGCAAAACGCTGCAGCTTGCTCCAGTTGATATTTTCCTCCAGATCATTATCATCGAAATGGGTGGAGATGTCACAAAATATTTCTACAAGGTATTCTTCGGCCAATTTACGGTCCTTAACCACCTCATATACATATCCTAACATACTATCTGCATATTTATCATAAATACGACGAATGCTTATTTGCTTATTTCTAACTAAATCTTGTATACTTAATTTTGGCATAAATTATTTCTTATTCAATTGAGTAGTTAATTATCTACAATTCATTGGACAAGGGATGGTTATTATTAAGGGCTAAACTAGTTAAAGTTTATTAAAAATAGAAAAAAAATAAATCATTAGCTGAAAAATATTCTAACTAATATTCCGGTTTTTTAAAAATTAAATAACTGCTTTCTTAGTTTCTGATTTTACTTTATTCTGTGAGGCATGTGCTTTCCCATCTTTGATGCCAGACTTAAATACATCTGCACCTAACTTAAAACAGAATGGGCTTAGCGCCAGGATCAATGCTGTGGTAATTGTTCTTTTGCGTTTCATATCAATACTATTTGGTTCTTATATATATTAATTGCCGCTATAAAGATATATTTTTTGGTTTAATATTTACAAGCCGGTATTTTTATTATCTCCCTGTCGTTCCTGCGGTTGCTTAGCATAGTGCTCGCCGTAAAAGTAGTAGTTGTATTGGTGTTTACAAAGGTGGGGATCTAAATCGTTTCATAATTTTTAATTATAAATAAAGATTGATGATTTTCTAATGATGTGGCAATAAGCATCGATAAATGGGCGGTATTTGTCGGTGAATGCGCTGTGCCCGAAAGAAATTATTAATTTTACACCATGGAAAATCAGACAAACCCGTACGTGCTGTTTAATGCGGATATTCTAAAGGACTGGAAAAGTAACGGGGTCAATTACGTAAAAATAGTGGAACTGGATAGCTATAATGGATGCCAGTTTTTTGAACTGGTGCCAAATTCAGAAATTCCCGATTCTGGTGAAACGATCTATAATATCGATTCTGAAGATGTTTCGGAATTATTAGAAAAATCAGATAAAGTGAAATTCCTCGTGCATGAGATCTATCTCGAAGAGGAAGATTAATTTTAGGTCATGTAATTTGTAATTTTTCAAACAATCTACGCGGTATTTGTTATACTAAATATGACAGATCTACTCATTCACGCGTCAAGGATCGGAGACTTGACCACACTTAAAGATTTTATTGCGAAAGGTGCTGACCTGAATGTTCAGGACGCAAAAGGATATACCCCGCTAATCATTGCCAGTTATAACAATCAGCTTGAAGCGGTAAAATTATTGCTTGAAGCCGGAGTTGATATAGATGCCCAGGATCTGGGAGGTAACACCGCGCTTATGGGTGTGTCCTTTAAAGGGTATCCTCAAATTGCAGAACTGCTAATCTACAATGGTGCAAATCTGGATCTTCAGCATGGCAATGGCGGCACAGCCCTGATGTTTGCTGCCATGTTTGGCAGAAATGAGCTTGTTCAGCTCCTGGTTAATTCCGGAGCAGATCTAGCGGTACTTGATGTAAGAGGCCTTTCCGCATTTGATCTTGCCGCACAACAAGGTAATGAAGAAGCCATTAGAATAATGGAAAACGCATAACAGATCATTATTAAAAGAAGAACTTTATAAAAATAAAAACCCCGGTAGTACATGATCATACTGCCGGGGTTATTTTTATTGTATTACGCAGGAACCTTTCTTGGTTTCTCCCTTTCCCAGAACCGGTGCTGTGCAACAGCAGCAATAAACTGTTCAGCGAGTTTGGCCGGTTTGCTTTGGATCACAACGCCTTCGGTTAATACGGTTTCATCCGTATAATCTTCTGGTAGTTTTTTACTAAAGTAGGTAGCTTCCAATACCTGAATCGCATCACTGTCTGCAGCAATCGCCTTACAATGTTTAAACGCTTCATTTAAAAAGTGGACCGCATCAGCCTCAGCTTCAATAGAAGCAACACTGTTTGTTCCTCCCGGAACATAAACCGCATCAAACAATACAGAAGCAGCCGTTAAAAAGCTTTGATCAACAGGAATCTGTTCGTCATTCTCAGAAACAATGAAACCAAGTCTTGGTGCAATAACTTCAACAACAGCGCCGGCAGCAAGCAATGCTTTTTTAACCGTATTCAACGCTTTTTCATTTACACCATCGGCAGCTAAAATAGCGATCTTGCGACTTACAATACTGTCTTTTATTGTATTTGCCATACTTAGTGCTTCAGAAGAAGTTAAAGAACTTTCTGCTTGTATTGGCTGGTAATCAGCAGGGTTACCGTCAGCTGGAATACTTTTATTGATCGGTTGTTCAGGTACCTGAGGTACATGTATTCCCAATCCGTAGGCAACCTGTGCGGCAAGTCCCTTGTCAATTTGGGCAAGTATGCCTAACATCCGCTCGCGGATGGCAACGGTTTTAACTTTGCCAAGTTCAAAGGTCAATGCATCCGTCAGGTGGTTTTTTTCAGGCTCCGACTGGCTGTTAAAGAACAGGCGTGCCTGGCTAAAATGATCGAAGAAACTTTTACTCCTTTGACGCACCTTTCGCGCATCAATACGTTCATTGTACGAAGTAAACCCGCCTTCAGCAGCTTTTGCCTGTGCCGGATCATTTCCACCCAGTGAATTCGGGCTATAGCTTGATTTCCCTTTGTTGATGGTCTGCCGCATGTGTCCGTCGCGCTGGTTATTATGAACCGGTATAACAGGACGGTTGATTGGAATCTCATGGAAGTTTGTTCCGCCTAAACGGATTAACTGGGTATCGGTATAAGAGAACAGGCGTCCCTGTAATAATGGATCATTGGTAAAATCTATTCCCGGAACAACATGGCCAACGTGGAAGGCAACCTGTTCCGTTTCGGCAAAGAAATTATCGGGATTGCGGTTCAATGTCAGCTTACCGATCCTTTGAACAGGAACCAGCTCTTCCGGAATTAGTTTGGTTGGATCAAGCAGATCAAATTCAAACTTAAATTCATCAGCTTCCGGAACCACCTGTACACCAAGTTCCCATTCCGGAAATGCACCACTTTCAATAGCATCCCAAAGGTCGCGGCGATGAAAGTCAGGGTCTTTACCAGAAATATTTTGAGCCTCATCCCAGGCCACAGAATGCACACCTAATAGGGGCTTCCAATGAAATTTAACAAAGTTTGATTGTCCCTGTTCATTAACAAAGCGGAAAGTATGTACCCCAAAGCCTTCCATCATGCGGTAACTGCGTGGCAGGGCCCTGTCGCTCATAGCCCACATGATCATATGGGCAGACTCAGGCATTAAGGAGATAAAATCCCAAAACGTATCGTGAGCAGAAGCAGCCTGTGGCATTTCATTGTCTGGTTCCGGCTTAACGGCATGGATCAGGTCTGGAAACTTGATCGCATCCTGAATAAAGAAAACAGGCATATTATTACCAACCAGATCAAAGTTACCTTCTTGTGTATAAAATTTAACAGCAAATCCCCTCACATCCCTGGCAAGGTCTGTTGATCCGCGGGACCCGGCAACGGTAGAAAAACGCACAAATACGGGTGTTTCCAGTTCCGGATCAGAAAGGAAGCTGGCCCTGGTCAGCGCAGCTTGTGATTCATAAACTTTAAATACACCGTGCGCTGCAGAACCACGGGCATGTACAATGCGCTCAGGGATTCTTTCATGGTCAAAATGGGTGATCTTTTCCCGCAGGATAAAATCCTCCAGAAGGGTAGCCCCACGTTCACCGGCCTTTAGTGAATTTTGGTCGTCATTGATCTTTAGGCCATGGTTGGTGGTCATCAGTTCACCACTTCCGCTTTCGGTATGTGGTGCAAGGTTTACTATTTTTTCAGAGATAGCCTCTGCCGCAGGTTTTGCGGAATTCTTTTTAGTCGCCATATCTGATTTATTTATGCTTCTTCAGCAGCCGTGTAATTGATGTCATTTTCAGCAATGTCCGTCAGGATGGCATCAGCGTCTTTTTCTTCAGCAAGGATTTGGGCAAAAATATCAGCCACATCGGTTAGATTGAGTGTTTTTGCCAACTGGGTTAGGCCGCCATAGGTAGCAATTTCATAATGTTCTACTTTCTGTGAAGCCAGTATAATGCCCACGTCCCGTGTTGCAGTTCCCTGCTCCGTACTTTCAATAATTCCTTCGCCTTCTTTTGCCAGGCCTTCCATGGCATCACATTTCTTGGCGACGGCTTTTTCTCCGAGAAGCTCAAATACCTGGTTCAATAATTCTACGTGCCCTTTTGTTTGTGTAAGGTGCTGTCCAATTGCATTGGCTAATTTTTCTGTAGTAGCAGCCTTCTGCATTTTGGGTAGTGTTTTTACCAGGTGATTTTCTGCCCAGTAGATATCTTTAATGGAGTCCAGAAAAAGTTCCATTAATGCAGGCTCTGCTTTTGCAGGTGTTTGAGTGCTGAACTTTGGTTCAGAATCTGAGGTGTTTTTCATAGGATTTGTGTTTATCTTTTCTAGCAAAGTCGGACAACTGCAGCTGGTAGAAAACAGTCGTCAATCGCTATAACACGCGCTGATTTTATTTGTTTGATGTAAAATCATTTATTTTCAGTTAATAATAAAATAGATTCCCAAATAGAAATCATACGCAATATTCTACCAATCAAGCATGTTTAAAAGAGTATATAAACCCTGTATTTAGCTTAAATCCTTAAAAAATTACATATTTGAATAACCAGAACATTATTCATCAATTTCAACGTATTATGCAAGATTTTAAAGCTGTTCAAGATTCCCAGACTACCTTAACCGAATTAATGATCCCATCTTATTCCAATTTTGGCGGTAAGATCCACGGAGGGATCATCTTAAGCCTTATGGATAAGGTAGCCTATGTTTGTGCAGCAAAACATTCAGATGGCTATTGCATCACTGCCTCAATAGATGTTGTTGATTTTTTGGCACCTGTAGAAGTAGGTGATCTCGTTTCGCTGATGGCATCTGTTAATTATGTAGGCAATACCTCTATGATCATTGGGATTCGTGTAATCTCTGAGAATTTAAAAACACAGGTTAAAAAGCATACAAATACGAGTTACTTTACAATGGTAGCAATAGGTGACGACCACAAACCTAAGGTGGTGCCGGGGTTAATCTTAAAAAGTGCAGATGATGTGCGCCGGTTTGCACAGTCCTTAAACCGGAAGAAACTTAAAGCCAACTACAAAAAGGATGAAGCCAGCATAAAGGATGATTATACGGATGCGCAATGCGTAACCCTGCTTAAGGGTGAGCGCTGTCAGATTAGTTTATAAAATTGCTGTGTCTATAGTTATTCACACCAGCAAATCAGATACAGACCGCATTGCTGATTATATTTTATCTGCTGGAAAACGATAAGACTTAACTGGTTGTAAAATGTTATTTTTGCAGCGTTTATGAAGAGTTCCTGGTATCAAGATCCTATATATAACCTTCCGTTTGCATTGCTTTGTCTGAGTTCATTGCTGTTCTCTGCCAGCTTTAATATGCTGATCCCTGATCTGCCCCAATATCTGAGCAGTCTTGGCGGTGCAGAATATAAAGGACTGATCATTGCATTATTTACACTTACAGCGGGGATCTCCAGGCCTTTTAGCGGAAAGTTAACCGATACCATCGGACGGGTTCCTGTTATGGCTGTGGGCTCCATAGTCTGTTTCGTTTGCGGTTTTCTATATCCCATTCTGGGAACGGTATCCGGATTTCTGTTTTTACGGTTGATCCATGGCTTTTCTACAGGTTTTAAACCAACGGCAACAGCAGCTTATGTGGCAGATATTATTCCGAGGGAGCGCTGGGGAGAGGCACTGGGGATTCATGGATTGTGTTTTAGCACAGGAATGGCGATCGGCCCGGCAATCGGAAGCTTTATTAGCGGTGTATATTCAATAGACGTACTTTTCTATTGTTCTTCATTTTTTGCATTGCTGTCCATCATCATCCTCATGAATATGAAAGAGACGCTTCAGAACAGGCAGAAGTTCAGCCTGTCAGCATTAAAGATCTCCAGGTATGACATTATAGATATCCGTGTCATACCTTCGGCAATCGTAACTTTTCTTTCCTATGTAGGCTATGGGGCAATCTTAACGTTGATCCCGGATTGGAGTAGCTACCTGGGCATGGCAAACAAGGGTTTGTTTTTTATGGCATTTACACTTTCTTCGTTATTAATCCGTTTTATTTCAGGTAAAGTATCGGACCGGCATGGCCGTCTTAATGTAGCTATTGCCGGACTTGTAACCCTTTGTTTGTCATTAATTGTTATTGGTACATTTAAAACGGAAGCAGGACTGCTTAGCGGCGCAGTGGTTTATGGCGTAGCTACGGGAATCCTGTCACCGGCATTAAATGCGTGGACCATTGATCTGAGTGATCCTAAATACAGGGGCAAAGCCATGGCCACAATGTATATTGCACTGGAAGCGGGCATTGGACTGGGCGCATTATTTACCGGCTGGTTTTACCAGGACGTGATCCTCATGATTCCTTATTTACTATATGCAACTGCAGGCGTTACATTTACTGGATTGTTGTACCTGATTTATTGGAAGAACACGCAAAAGCGGATGACAGCCTGATACCAGGTTGTCCGTCTCTTAAATGAGTTTAGCTTGGATACTATATAGCTAAAGCAGGACAAGACAAGTTTCCTGTCAGTGTCGATTCCTAAAAAAGCTATACACTAAAAAACAGTGTATGGAAACAAAAGAAACAGAATTTATTGTTGGTCCAAGATCAAACCCGAATCAGCATTTTGACAAACGCTTGATCTCTCATATTGTCAGCCTTGTCGAGCAGGGTGTTCCCCGTAAAGATCTAATTCGTGAATATGGTATGTCCTCAAGAACCCTTGAGGAATGGCTTTCCAAACACGGATATCGCAGTGGAATAAAGTCATATACACAGGCTGAGCGGCGTTCTGTAGTACGTGCTGTAGAGTCTGGTATGAGTATCAAGGAGGCACTGATTGTATTCAATATCAGTAGTAGAACAGTGATAAATCATTGGATAAAGAGATTTAAGGAAGAAAATGCCGAACTTAACAGTATCAATCCGCCAGTTATGCCAAAAAAGGAGACATCAGAATCCAATAATACTGAACTCAGAGCTCTGCAGAAGGCTCTGGATGAGGCTAACCTTAAGATCCGGGCACTGGATACTATGATCGATATTGCTGAAGAACAGCTTAAGATCGATATTAGAAAAAAGTCTGGTGCCAGGCAGTCATCAAAATGAAACAGAACTTCCCCAAGCTGGGGATCAAGTTGCTGTGCAGACAGTTTGGCAAGACAAGGCACGCTTATTATGACCATCAGTGGCGGGTTCAGGACCTGGGACTTAAAGATGAGATTGTTTTGCAGCATGTACTTGATATTCGCAAGAAACAAAATAGAATAGGCACCCTAAAGCTGCATTATATGCTACAGGAGCCATTGGGTCAACACGGCATCAAAATTGGACGGGACTATCTTTTTGACTTGATGAGGGAACATAGCCTGTATATCAGGAACCGCAAAAGAAAAGTGTTCACCACTAATTCGAGGCATTGGATGCACAAGTATAATAACCTGATCAAAGAACTGGTTATCAATCACCCTGAACAGGTCTGGGTAAGTGATATTACTTATATCCAGCTTAGAAAGCAGTGGGGCTACCTAAGCCTGATCACCGATGCTTATTCTAAAAAGATTATGGGATGGGCTTTTCGGAAAGATCTTTCAGCGCAGGGTTGCACAGATGCCCTGGAGATGGCAGTAGCAGATCGGAAATACCCGGAAACCAAGCTTATCCATCATTCTGACCGGGGATCACAATACTGCAGTAAAGCCTATGTAGACCTACTTATCCGAAACCGTATTGCAATAAGCATGACTGAGAATGGAGATCCATACGAGAATGCAATCGCTGAGCGGGTAAACGGTATCTTAAAAGCAGAGTTTGACCTATATGGACCACAAACAGGGTTAAAGGAAACTACAAGAAAGATCAGGGAAAATATTCAAACATATAATCAAATCAGACCACATGCCAGCTGCGACTACCTGACACCTGAACAAGCGCACCATAAACAAGGTGAACTTAAAAAAAGATGGAAACCAAAAAAGTATAAACAAGAACAAAGTGCAACTTGTATAACCGAATCAGGAATTATAGATTTGCGTGTATAGTCAATTTAAAATTAAATCAATAACCTGTATAGCTAAAGCAGGGCAAGACAAGTTAAGTATATATTCCTGGTCTATTCTTGGTCTATTCCCGGTCTATCAGCGGTCTATTCGTGGTCTCAGACCACAATGCCTCTGCCAAGCCATTGGAAATACAACACGAGATAATCTCCTTATAGTTAAAGGCAGGCCCCTGGCAATGCTTTATCGGATGGTTTTTAATTTAAGCTGGGCATAAAGATCATTTTGGACACAACACCGCTCGATCCGGATACTTTTATGTCTTTGTTTTCCCGGACATTTGTAATGCCGATACACTTAAAAATCAACGTTATGAATGAAATTATCAATAATCAAAAAATATGGTTTATTACCGGAGCATCCAAAGGCCTGGGGTTGGTCTTAACAAAGCTGTTGCTGTCAAGAGGGGACAAAGTTGCTGCAACCTCCAGAAATGCTGAAGAATTTTCGAAGAGTATTCAAGAACATACCGAAAATTTCCTTCCGTTAAAGGTAGATCTTACTTCTGATGAAAGTGTTGGCGCAGCGGTCGGGAAAACGGTGGAGCGGTTTGGCGGACTGGATGTGGTCGTTAATAATGCCGGCTATTCCCTTGTAGGGAGCATGGAAGAAATGACCGATCAGGAATTTCGCCAGACTATTGATGTAAACCTGTTTGGAACGGTAAATGTGATCCGGGCGGCAATACCTTATCTAAGAACGCAGCAATCAGGCCACATCATTAACATCTCTTCAAATGCAGGCTATGTTGGTTTTGCAAATGCAGCAAGCTATAATGCAGCTAAATTTGCAGTGATTGGTCTTTCAGAGGCCTTAGCTGAAGAAACAAAAGCATTTGGCATTAAAGTTACCGTGGTGGCCCCGGGGCAGTTCAGGACTAATTTTATGGATAAAGGGTCACTTACGTTTGCTAAGAACCGGATTGATGTTTATAATCTGGATGCTGCGGAGAAAATGTGGACAGATTTTAGTGGCCGGCAACAAGGGGATCCAGAGAAATTGGTTCAAATTCTGGCCGGTCTTGTGGATCATGAAAATCCACCGCTGCATTTATTATTAGGCCCGGATACTTATCAGCTGGTAAACGAGCATAGAGAAAAGGAAAAACAAGAAATTGAAGCCTGGAAGGATGTTACCTTGTCTACTAATTTTGATTAATACTTTGATTACCTTTATGTAAATGGATAAAATGAGAGTAAAACCTTATCTGATAAATTCAATATATGAATTGCACCGGCTGCTGGAACTCAGCAAGCCGGAGCATCCATTGGTTAGCGTAATCAATTTTGCGGAGATTAAGTGTTATTCTGAAGCATACCTCAGGTCGGTAGCTTATAATTTTTACTGCATTGCCCTGAAAAAGAATTTTGAAGGTAAAATGAAGTACGGACAGCATTACTATGATTTTGATGAAGGGGTAATGACCTTTTTTTCACCAGGACAGGTAGTTACCACCGATATAGTAGATAATCTAAAACTGGAAGGATGGTGGCTGGTTGTTCATCCTGATTTTATCAGGCAATATCCTTTATCTAAAAACATTAAAAATTATGGGTATTTTTCATATGCCGTAAATGAAGCATTACATCTGTCTGAAAAGGAAGAGGCTATTGTAGAAAATACGATGAAGAATATCAGGCAGGAGTATGGGGCAATAATTGATAACTTTAGTCAGGATGTCATTGTATCGCATATTGAATTATTATTAAACTATTGCAACCGCTTTTATAACCGCCAATTTATAACCCGCAAAAATTCAAATCACGATCTGCTGGCCAGAATAGATGAACTGCTTTCTGAATACTACGAGACGGATCAGTTTCAGGAAGCTGGCCTGCCAACGGTTCAATATATTTCAGAAAAGCTAAATATTTCTTCAAGCTACCTGGGTGATATGCTTCGGGTGCTGACCGGACAAAGTACACAACAGCACATTCATGATAAATTGATTGAGAAAGCAAAGGAAATATTAATAACAACATCCTTATCTGTAAGTGAAATTGCTTACCAGCTTGGATTTCAATATCCGCAATCGTTTAATAAACTATTCAAAAATAAGACGAACCTGTCTCCGTTAAAATTCAGACAATCTTTTAATTAAAAAACTGTCTCTGTTTTTTTAAACCATCCGTTCCTGCGTATCAATCTTAACCAATAATGTTATTACTTATTATGGAATTTTTTCGTTTCTGGCATCTATTGAATAAAAATTCAAATAAAGCCTATGAAACATTTATGCCAATCTACTACCTGGAAAAACATCAGTACATCTTTAACAGCATTGCTGTTGATGACGTTTACCGTATCTGCTCAGGATGCTTCTCTCGAATGGGTAAATAAAAACTCCCATGAAATAATACAGGCAGATTCAGCTGTCGGCCAGTCTGATTTATCTTTTCTAAAAAGAGAAGTAAGTGGAAAGCATATCGTTGGTCTTGGAGAGGCTTCGCATGGTACGCATGAGTTTTATATGCAAAAGGCGCACATGATCAGTTATCTTATTCAAAACTGTGGATTCAGATCAGTAGCCTTCGAAGTGCCGAAATCTATGATGGAGCCGGTTGATTTATATGTACAAACAGGTCAGGGAAATCTTAAGGACTTGATGAAGGGATGGGGTTTATATCATACCGAAGAAATCTATCTGCTTTTTCAGAAGCTAAGCCAATATAACAGGGGTAAGACGAAAAATGACCGGGTGAAACTGGTTGGTTTCGACAATCCGGATTATTGGAGCAATCCCTTTACCAGGGACAAATTTATGGCGGATAATGTGATTCGATTTGTTCCTGGTAAAAAAAATAAAATCATATTATGGGCACATAATGTACATTTATCAAAGGACACAACGGCCGAATATTGGCCTATGGGCGGGCATTTAAAAAAACACTTTGGTAATCAATTTTTTTCGATAGCATTAGATACTTATAGCGGAACAGCAAACGTATTGAACAATGGCAAATTTGAGCCCCATGCTTTTCAAACAAGTGACAGCACGCTTTCCGGCACTTTATCTAAAGCCAGATACCCAAGATTTTTCCTGTCATTTAACTCAAAAAGCAACCCATTCAAAGGAGCAGTAAGTTTGATCACCAATATATACTCCAATTGGCAAGAGCCCAAGCCTATCCCGATCCGACCAGGAGAAGACTTTGATGCAGTTATATTTATTAAAGAAACTACGCCTTCTGTTGAATTGAAATAAAGGGGTAGACCCTGTATAGACTAAAAATTAGTACTTTATTGAATATGGAGAGGATGGATTTGAAATTACAAAAGGCTATAAAAAAAAGAAAGGGTTGTCGCATCCACGAAGCATCCCTATTCTAACCAAATATAAACCTGTATGAACGGGTTTTCCTTTAAAGTTCCCTTAGCCGGTTCAGGCACTGTATTGGCTTATTAAACATAAACCGGGAACATTGTATTTCAAATTTTAGCAGCGTCTTCTGACTTACTGATTGTTTAACGATGTAAATATACAACTATTATATCATAGTGTATAATATACACTATTATTTTTTTTAAAATTTAACAAGTTTTAACACTTTTTGAACGCAGGTTTAGTAAATAACCCATATTTCTTAAACAAAAAAGCATCAATTAAATCCCATTCTAGTCTATAAACGTCAAATAATGATAAATTGTATAAATTGTTGTTAAAAAATATAGGTTATTACTTGTTTTTTATTTTGCCTTAATCAATCCATTCAGATCTTCAGCCATTCTGTTGTGCAATTCGATCGTTTTTAAGGTTTTTGTAGCAAATAGCATCAAATCTGCATCAGAAAGAGATTTTGCAGATTTAAACAAATCCACTGTTTTTTTATGGTCATTCACCATCATGTCCATATAATGTTTATCAAAATCAGCTCCTGATAGTTTTTTCATTTCGTCAAGGTGCATTTGCTCCTTAGCGGGTAGGGTAGACGGTAAGGAAAATTCTTTTGACCTGGCAATACCAGATAATTCATTCGATGCTGCTGTATGGTCCTTAATCATCAATGCAGCAAATTCCTTCACTTTAGGATCTGCAGCATTTTTTTGTGCAACTTTTGCTGCTGCAATTTCCATCATTCCGCCAATGGCGGCCTGCGTCATAAATTCTGTAGGATATTTTCCCGGATCCCTGGTTAATGAATCTGTGACTGCTAAAGAATCTGCAACAGGCAAAGTATCTGTTGCAGAAATGACAGATCCGCTATCAGTAATGGATGAATCTGTTGCATTCGAATCGTTTTTTGAAGAATTACAAGCCTGCATACCGATTGCCGACGCAAAGAGTAAGGCCACTAAAGTTTTGTTTTTCATAATGATAGGTATTTGATTAAGTTTTTCTTATAACCAAATCCAGTCATTGTTGTTTTTATTTTTTACCAGTAATTCTATCTTGCAGCATAATCTTCCATGATCCGCTGCAGATCGTCTTTTCGGATCGGCTTTACAAAAAAGTTGTTTACAATACTGTATTTTGCGGCTTTCTCATAATCATTTGTATCAATAGATGAACTAACAATATAAATGGTGACCTTTTTTGCGAGTTTAAACTTAATGAAAGCATCTAAAAACTGCCATCCATCAATAATTGGCATATTCAGGTCCAGCAAGATCACATCTGGTAAAGATTCAGCATCCTCAATAACAGGTTTTAAATATTTTAGCGCTTCATCGCCATTCTTAAAGATCATGATGTGGTTACTGAATTCAGTAATTGCCATCAATTTCTTAATTCCAAAGGTGTAGATCTGGTCGTCATCAATCACACATGCCGTGTCTATTCTTTTCATCTTTTTATTAAAATAATATTCTAAAAGTTGTACCAATGCCGATTTCACTTTCTACCTCAATTTTCCCACCCAGGGCTTCGATTTGATTTTTAGTAATAAAAAGGCCGATTCCTCTCGCATCATCATGTACATGGAATGTTTTGTACATGCCAAAAAGCTTATTTCCATGTAAGCTCAGATCAATGCCAAGGCCGTTGTCTTTAATTTCTAATGTAAGTTTATCCCCTTCCGCAATTACGGCAATAATTACTTTGGGTTGTCTGTCCGGATGTCTATACTTAATTGCGTTTGTAAAGAAATTAAGCAAGATGCTCTCCATGTATGCCGGATTATAGCTCAGAATAAGATCCTTATCCACATAAATTGAAAATTCAGCGTGTTCCTTTTCTATAAGTGCCCGGATATTAGTCAGGGTTTTTTTAATTTCCTGATATAAATTTAAAGGTTTCATCTGCTCCGCTGCATGGAGCTGAATATTTACTACAGAATTCAGGTTTACAATAGTGTCTGAAAGATTCTCTGCATTTTGTTTTAAAAGGTCTATGATCAATGCTTTTTCTGATTCATCATGTTCCTGAGTCAGCAAGTCCAGCATCATTTGGAAGTTTCCGGCATGAGACCGCAGGTTATGCGAAACAATGTGTGCAAAATTGATCAATCTCTTATTTTGCTCACTGATGATGTGCATCGTATTTTTTTGTTCCTGCTCATTCAGTTTTCGCAGAGTAATGTCCTTTCTGGTACCCACCATCGTAAGCGGCTTATTATCGTCAGACCATTCAATGATTTTCCCCTGACTCTCAATCCATAGATACTCACCGTTTTTATGCTTAACTCGGTACTCGCAATTGTAATATTCAAGATTTTTATTAAAACATTCTTCCAAACAAGTTCTGGCAGCGGGTATGTCGTCCGGGTGTACAACCCCTGACCATTTTAATAAGGAGTCAAAGTTTTCTTCGGATGAATAGCCCAGCATCTGATAACAGCGCGTATCGTATAACATCACGTCTTTAACCAGGTCCCATTCCCAGGTACCGATCTGGGTACTCTCAATTACATTATCCAGTCGCTGGCGCTCTTTTAAAAGCTTCTCCGTATTTTTAATGCGGTCAGTAATATCTTTAACCTGTGATATGAAATATGATGGTGTATTGTCTGCATTCCAGGCCAGTGTTACACTCAGCATAGCCCATACTACTTGTCCGCTTTTATGGAAATACCGCTTTTCCATGGTGTAGGTCTTGCGTTCCCTTTGCAGCAGACTTTGAACATTTTTCAGGTCTTGTTCCAAATCATCAGGATGTGTGATCTTTTGGAAATCAATCATCATGAGTTCATGCATCGTATAGCCCAATGTGGCACACAAACTGGTGTTTACCTTAATCCATTTGCCGCTGGGAGAAACCAGGGCCATCCCAATTGGGGCATGGTCAAAAGCATTGTAAAAACGGTTATGATTGATCTCAAGCGTCTCCAGAAGTCTCCTGTGACTGGTTATATCCTGAATTGTTCCAAATAACTTAACGCAGTTAACATCTTCAAACTCCGTATGGGCATTTATTTCTATCCATTTTAATTTGCCAGAGGTGGTCTGGATCTGACGGCGGTCTACAATATTCTTTTTATTGGAAATTAATCTCTTGAGATCCTCTTCAATGCTTTCAATTTTTGATACATAAAATGAATAGGCCTCCAGGAGTGAGGGCGAATAATCTTCATCAACTTCATAGATCTTCCGCGTAATGGGATCCCAAAACAACTGGTCATTTTCTAAATCAAATTCCCAGGTGCCTATATTGGCTAGCTCTGCTGCCTTTTTATAGAGTTCGAGTTGGTTATCCATTAAGAAAGCGTTGATTGTTCATGTTATTCAGCTCTCAAACTTAATTAAAATTGTGGGTTTAATCAATTTTAAATCAACACTTTTACAGAAATAGCACACTAATTTACCTGCTTTTCAGAAATTCAGGTCATCATACTAAAACCGGACCGGTAATCTGTAATATAAAGCTATAGATCCTGGCCGGATATCAGTCGCATTAATCTTCGATCAGAATAGTTAACAATACTGGTGTTTTAACATTAATATAGCCCTTTATTAAACAAAATTTCTAATGTAGTTGTTAACCATAAAACAATTTATATGAATCTTAAAGACTTTAAAGATAAATCAGCAGACTGGATCATCGTTCACGGACCGCCAATTATTTTAGGAGTTGTGGTATTGTTTATCGGCCTGTGGTTAATTAAACAATTTTCTAAATGGCTGAATTCAGGACTACATAAAAAGAAAATAGACCCCTCTTTAAAGCCTTTTCTGGTCAGTCTCCTGGTCGTTGTTTTACGTGTGCTGCTCGTTATTGCGGTCATTCAAATTTTAGGAATAGATATTACTGTTTTTGGAGCGATATTAGGTGGCGTTACCGTTGCATTGGGTTTGGCCTTATCCGGCACGCTGCAGAATTTTTCAAGCGGGATCATCATCCTGTTCCTGAAGCCTTTTTCTGTTGGGGATAACATCATTGCCCAGGGACAGGAGGGAACCGTAACCACCATTAAGATCTTTTATACCATAATTACCACCTTCGACAATAAAACGGTTATCGTTCCAAATAGCAAGTTGTCTAATGAGGTAATCATTAACATCAGCAGAACAGGAAGCAGAAGATTGGATATTGAGTTGAAATTTGCAAACAGCATGGATTATGCTGAAGTTAAAAACCAGATTGAATCTGCTATTAAATCTTCAAAGGATATATTAAAAGATCCCACTTACCGGATCGGCATTTCATCTATAGAATCTGATGGTTATAAGGTGATGTTAAATCTATGGCTCAATGCACATGGTTTTATAGATGCTAAAATGGAATTTCAGGAAAAATTAATGACTACGCTCGTTAAATCAGGATTAAAGCTTCCCGGATTATAAGGAGTGATTTATGATGAATTGATAATAGCTGCCAGGACTATCGTCATTTGAATCTAAAATCTGCTTTTAAGCACAATAAAAGGCACTGTTTTTGGAATAATGTGTCTTTTAAATTTGAATATGAGATTTTTTTTACCGCTAATTTTAATTATTGGGTGTTTAATGGGGTGTAACTCTTTTGAATACAGCCCAAACCAAGTGTTTAATCAAAATTCGCTGAAAGACCTAAATGCCGCTGCCCTTAAAAAACTGACTGCGGCAACGCCAAAAAATGATACCATTAAGGTCGTTTTGGCTGGCGATACGCAGCGTTCCTATAATGAGATTCCTGGTCTTGTTAAAAAAGTAAATTCAATTGACAATCTCGATCTGGTACTGGTTGCCGGTGATATTTCCGAATTCGGAACGTTACAGGAGATGGACTGGTATGCCAAACGCCTGCTCGAAGTAAACGTGCCGGTAATTACCGTAATTGGAAATCACGACCTGGTAGCAAGGGGAAATGAAGTGTATCAACGCATGTTTGGTGAATTGAACTTCTCTTTTGTTTACAGGGGCATTAAGTTTGTATGCCACGACACCAATAGCAGGGAATATAACTTTAATGGCAAAGTACCGGATATGGAGTGGCTTAGTAAAGAAATGCAGCCACAGCAGGGGGTGAACGGTTTTATTGCCGTTTCTCATGTTCCCCCATTTTCTCTCGACTTTGACCAGAAACTGATTGATCCATATACCAAACTCTTTTCACAAACCGATCACTTTTTAGCATCTCTTCATGGTCATACCCATGTTTACTCTGCCGGTCCTTACAAGAATTCTGCCTTTCCATACCTCGTAACCGGATCTGCTGAGACCAGTGAATTTATTTTGGTGAAAATTATCAATGATCAACTTACTTATGAACGCATATTTTACTAGAACCTTAACCCTTCTTTTTATATTAACCTTAAGTTTTGCAAGACCAGTTCAGGCGCAGCGCTTTTTAATTCCTGATGAGGCCATCATGCAATATGCAGGTAGTATAGGGTATTTCAGTGTTGGGGGAGGGTATGAACTTTTTAAAAATAAAAGAGGTAATCTGGACATAAATTATGGTTACGTGCCTGAATCCAAGGGGGGTGAACTCCATATTGTTACCGCCAAATTCGCTTACAGGCCGTTTGTAATCAAGATTAGTGATTGGGCTAAGATCTACCCCTTTAATCCTGGTGTTTTTGTTACCTATACCTTTCATAAGGACCTGAGCTTTAATTTTCCGTCAGAGACCTATCCAAAGGGATATTATTACTGGTCAGAGGCCATTCGTCCGCATTTATCCATCAGTAATGAGTTTCAGTTTGTTGGAGAAGAGGTGTTGAAGAAAACTGGCTTAAAGGCAGTTAGCATATACTCGGAGTTTAATACCAACGATTTTTACCTGGTAAATTACTTCCAGAATTCAACGGCTTTAAAGATCACGGATATATTTAAGGTTGGGATTGGATTACGGGTTAAGTTTTAACCGGACAGCTTCCTTTTTAGAAAGTACGACTGCTTTGAATACAACAGGGGATAGTGGCACGTCATTTTTATCGGTGGCCACTGAGTTGATCTGATCGGCAATATCCATTCCTTCAACAATTTCTCCAAATATGGTGTAATCCTGATCCAGGCGCGGAATGCCACCTTCAGTTTTGTAAATCTCACGTTGTTTGGCAGTATATTTTATACCTTTCTTTAGTTCTATGGCATCGAGCTGTGCATCGGTTTGCGGTTTACCATCTACCAGGTAGATCTGGTTGTAGTAAGAGCTTTTTTCTTTGTTATCATCTCTTCCAGCTCCTAAAGCGCCTTTTTTATGATATAATCCAGGTTTAATCTCGGCTGCAAGTCTTTTTCCCGGTATCTCCGGATGTCGTTTTTCCTGGTTTAAGATCGAATCATCCAGCTCACCACCCTGGCTTACAAAAGATTTGATCACCCGGTTAAACAAGGCATCTCTATATACTCCCTCCTTAATGCTCTTAAGGAACATATCCCTGTGTTTAGGGGTTTCATCATATAAGCGTAAGATGATGTTGCCTTTATTTGTTATTAGGCGTACATATACAGATTGTGCGCTAACAGATAAAGAAAGGAATGCCAGAAATAACGTAACCCGCAAGATTTTCATAAGATAAATTTAAGCCGTTGACAATGGTAAGTTAAAGTAGAAGGTAGACCCCACACCACTTTGGCTCTCTACCCAGATTTTACCTTTATGACGTACTACGATTTCTGAGCAAAGGTATAAGCCGATTCCAAATCCGGATATGTGTTCCGTATGTTTATTCTCTATCCGGTAGTACCGCTCAAATAGCTTATCTACATCCTGGGGCTTAATTCCCATTCCCTCATCCTTGATACTGATCTCGGCCATCTCGTTATTAAGGTGACAGTTTACTTCGATTGATCTGCCTTTTGGTGAATACTTAACCGCATTGCTTAACAGGTTGGAAATTACCTGGCCAATTTTATCCCGGTCGGCGTTTACGATCAGTTTCTCGCAGGGGTGCAGGGTAATGATGTGGTTGATGGTGGTGATGCGCGCATCGTCAATAATTTCTTCAATCAGTACGTCAATGTCAAAATCCTGCTTTTGCAGATGGATCTTGCCAGATTCAAGCCTGGAAAGGTTTAAAAAACCATTGATCATTGCCGTCATTTTACTCACCTGGATCTCAACCTTTGAAAGTGCATTTACGGCAAAGCTGTCTTCCTGCTTTTTGGATTTGGACAGCAGCAGCTGAACATATCCCTTTAATGAGGTAAGCGGTGTTTTTAACTCGTGGCTTACCATACCAATAAAGTCATTTTTGCGCAGTTCATCCTGCTTTTGTTCGGTAATATCCCGTATGATCCCTGAAATGGCTGCGGGTTTATTTTGAGGATTGAAATAGGTTTTTCCAGTACATTTAAGCCATTTAGACTTACTGCCGTCTGCCGGGAAAATAATGTATTCCAGTTCAAAGTTGTGATCAGAATTTATTGCTTTTCTGACTGTGCTGATGATCTTATCCAGGAAGTCCGGATCGATCATCTTTTTAGCATCTTCGAGGCTAATCTCTTTATCGTCTGCAATACCATGAATTTGTTTTCCAAGTTCCGATATGGTCAGTTTACCCGTAACCAGTTCAGCACTCCAGATTCCCAATTGGGCAGAGTTCATGGCTTGCTGCAAGGTATCCGTTAGTTTTTCAAGATCTTTTCTGGCATGTACCTGCTCTTCGGCAGAATCGCTGAGCTTATCGTTCATGGCCAGCAATTCTTCATTCGTAGTGGTCAGCTCCTCATTGGAAGCGGCCAGTTCCTCAATCAGGGATTGCTCACGAATTTGTATCTCTTTTAAACTAATGCGGTTTAGAAAGCGTTCCGTCACATCAGTTGCGGTATGTAAAATGCAGTATACTTCGCCGTTATCGTTCTTTATAGCGCGGTATTTAAAGTCAAAATAAGATTTTTCCAGTTTTCCATTGATCATCAGCTCCGCTACAGTGTCATATGCCGAATAGGTTTTACCGGTGCTCCATACCTCCTGCAACTGTCCAATAAATGGCTGACCGACCAATTCCGGGACCGCTTCTGCGAAGCGCATTCCTATAATGCTTTTATCTTTACCTAAAAATTTAAGCATGGCTTCATTTGCAGACTGGATCACGATGTCTGCACCTGTATAAATGGCTGTCGCATTATCTGATAAAGATAAGATCTCTAATAATTTCTCACTATTCAGTCTCTGGTAAGTCATATTCATCTACCCGAATTTATTTACATTTCTCCAAATCTACAACTACCATCACCGGAAAATGGTCTGATGGTAATTTAGCTTCATAACTTTGCAGAGATAACTCCTTTGGAAAGTTGCCGGATGTATTTACTTCTTTTTTGTCTTTAGATTCAGCTCTGTAGGTATCCGTTAAGATACCATATCTTTTTACAACGATACATTTTGAAAGCAGGATATGGTCTATCCGGCTGTTGGTTTTGGTATTGATATCAAAATGGTTAAATGTTCCATTTGTAGCATATCTGAACTGGGCCGTTTCGTAGGCATCTGCCAGCTGTGAACCGGTTAAAATGGTATAGATCTCATTGGTTTGATCTACATTAAAATCACCGGTTAGGATGGTCGGATGATCACCGGCAAGTTCTTTGATCTTTCTGAGAATTAGCTTTGCGCTTTCAGACCTCGCTTTAATACCAACATGGTCAAAGTGGGTATTGAAAAAATAGAAGGTAATTCCTGTACCGATGTATTCAAATTGTCCCCATGAACAGATTCTCGGCAGCGCAGCATCCCAGCCGGTGTTGGGTGAATCTGTGCGTTCTGATAGCCAGAAATTACCACTGCTGATCAGTTTAAATTTTTCTTTCTTGTAAAAAATGGCGGCATATTCACCGGCTTCTTTTCCATTATTGCGCCCTACACCAATGTGGCTGTAAGGACTGAGGTTTGCTGAAAGATCTTCCAGCTGGCTGTGTAATACCTCCTGTGTACCAAAGATGTCAAAGTCATGAAATTTGATGATATCTGCCACAACAGGTCCGCGCTTATCCCAGCCATTTCCCTTTCTCTCATCTCCGCCATTCTTATACCGGATGTTAAATGTAGCCACATTTAGCTGTTGGGCAGAGACGGTTGCGGTAATGAAAAAAAATAAGAAAGCCAGTTTGATCGGAATACGCATGTAATTGGATTTGAAATGTCGGGACAATATAAACATCATTTTATCCGATTAAAACAGTAACGCAATAATTAACGGACTATTTACAAAGATCCAGGCAACGTTTGATGTTCAAATGGCATTATGTGGTTATAACACAAAATATATGAAACCATTTTATTCAACAATTCTATTTCTTTTCTTTGCACTGCCGATGTATGCAATAGACTTTTTTCCGGGTACGTATCAGCAGGCACTGCTAAAAGCCAAAACTGAGGATAAACAGGTATTGCTTTATTTTACGGCAACCTGGTGCGGACCATGTCAATACATGCAGCAGATGATCTTTCCGGATGCCAGCATCACAAATTACGTCACTAAAAACTTTGTCGCCTTAAAGCTGGACATCGATACAGAAAAAGGCAAACGGGTATATCTGAAATTTAAGAATGTGGGGATCCCTGATTTTTATATCATTAATCCGGACGAGGTCATTTTAAAACACCTGGTAGGTGGGGTGAAATTAAAGCAGTTTAAAGAATTCATCAGCAATGTTGGTTCGCCAAGCTCCATGATGAAACCGGTTTCAGATGTTGCCGCATTGACAAAGGACAGCCAGCTGAATGCAGCAGATGATAGTGTGCTGAAATTGCCTTCAGATCTTACTTCGGGCGCTCAGATCAGAAAGCCCAAACCAGATAGCATTGCCGATCGCGAATACCAGATCATCATGTCCCGTAAACCCAGCAGGTTTATGAAAATGTATTATGTGGCTATGTTTAGCAAATGGAAGCCTGGTGTATCGCTCGGGATCCGTTTAAATGATATGGACCATTCAGAGCGCCATTATTTACCAGGCTATCAGTTCACCTATTTTATGGATTACAGAGCGCGGAAGTTTTACTTTCAGCCGGGGTTGCAGTTTGGCGTTCGCAGCGGATCATTTTCAGGAATTAAGCATAGGCTTCATCATTTAGACCTTCCATTGGTTACTGGTTTTAAGATCGGTACCCACCAATACTTTCAAAGTGGAAAACAGCCAATCTGGTTTAATGTGATTCCATACGCCGGACTTAATTTATGGAGTACCAAACAACCGGACGCTGTAATTGCATCCGGAGTTATCCCTGAATTTGGGAATTTCAATTATGGTGCTAAACTTGGATTTAGTTTAACAATGGGCTCCTTTATGCCTTCTGTTGGTTATGATATTGGCAGATATAACCAAACGTATTACTTATCTTTTGCACTTATTCTCGGTAAATAAACCATTGATTACAATAGATACCATACAGGACTGTAAGAAAGGACGGCGAAAAGGTCAGCAGAAACTATTTGACTTTTTTGCCGGTCAAATGTTCAATGTGTGCAACAGGTATATGAACAATAGGGAAGAAGCAGAGGACATGCTGTCTCAGGGGTTTACAAAGGTCTTTAAATTTATGCCCGATTTTGAGTACCGGGATTTAAACAGTTTACGGGCATGGATTAAACGAATTATGGTGAATGAATGCCTGATGGGATTGCGCAAATCTGTCAACTTCTCGCTGGTAAGCCTTTCCGACCATGAAGAAATCAGCTATGCAGATCATAACCTGGGAAAAATTGAAGCAGAATATATTGTAAGGGCTTTAAATGAATTGCCGATAGGATATAAGACCATTCTTAATTTATTTGCAATTGAAGGATACAGCCACAAGGAAATTGCGGCTATGTTGGGTATAAATGAAGGCACATCACGCTCTCAGCTAAACAAAGCCAGGAAAATGATGAAAGAAAAATTAGACATTGAATCAAATCAATATGGAAAAAGAAAAGTTTGATCAGGCATTACAAGACGCGGTACTTAAACATGATGAAAAGCATGTTCCTTCTTTTAACCGGAATCGGGTTTGGAATAAAAGTAAAGCAGGGAGCGGGAATAGAACGAAGCTATATTCGGCACTTTCAGCTGCCGTTATCTTGCTTATGGCATTTGCTTTATCATTCTATGATAATGAAAAACATCCGTTTCAACAAGCAAATGATAAATTTCAAAATCCTAAACGGGATCAGGCTGTTCGGCAGAGCGATCGAACGGAAGCTACAGTTAAGGAAAAATTGATTGAAGGACAACGTATTGATCGAACAAAAACTACAATTGCAGAAAAATTGGAATCTGTTGATTTAACGGCTTCGGCAATTATTAAACCGGGTTCAGTGACAATTAATACAGCTATTTCGGGTATTATGCCTGCCAAAACAGAACATACCGCTTCCGTTAAAGAGCAACGCTCTGAATCTGTTACTGGTGTTCAGGCACAGCATCCTAATGGTACTGCTTCCATTAAAGCGCATGAAGAAGTGGTAAGGAAAGAAGTGGCCATTTCTGAGGCTACATATGCAGCATTAAGCACAGTTACCTTTAAGCGCGGTAAACCGCAGGAAGCAGAAGCGGTACTGCCTGTTAAAGTCTCCCTGTTTAAAGGGAAAAGTCCTGTTTTTAACTATAATAAAGCTTTGCCAGGTGACTCATTGTATTATGTAGAGGCTAAACCCTTTAAATTTAAAATTAAATTCTAAGATGAAATATCCATTGTTAACAGGAATGTTCCTGCTGTTTTCTTTCTTTTCTTTTTCGCAGACAAAAGTGCCGGATACCCTGGTAATGGAAACCAAAACAGGAGAGAAGGTTATTTTAATAGGTAATGATCTGAATGTTTTTAAAAACATGAAAACAGATTCGCTTATCCGCAAAGCTTTGCAAGCTGTTGAAGATTCCTTAATGCAGCGTAAACTGGATACGCTTAAGAAAAAGAAGCTTTCAATGGAAGAACGATATTATAAGGTACTTAAAAAGCATCAGATATTTGCATTCCAACCGCTGATTGGTGCTGGTTTAATCCGGGATAAAGTAAGTCCCTCGTTAGGATTAGCACTGGATTTTGCCCCCCAGAGACAGGATTATTACAGTAAACTTTATCCAGGTTTCTATACATTTATCAATGTGGCAATAAATGCGTGTTATTTATTTGATACAGATGGGGCAGATCGCCATAAAACCTTTTCCCAAATTTTTGTTGAAGCCAGCTTTGGAAACCGGTACAACAATAAGATCAGTAATTACCAATACCAATATTTTGATGAACTGTCAATAGGATTAGGATACCTGGTGAAACAGAGCGGTGATTATTTTGAAGGGAATACATTTAAATTATTTGGCACTATAGTGCCAAATAATTCATTTATCAGGATTAAGCCTGAATTGTACCTTACTCATGATTTTAAGAAAATATTTCCAGGCATCAGTGTCGGTATTAAGCTTCGTTAATCATCGGTCAGCTTTGCGGTATTTTATGCTTCAGTGACTTTTTTGAGCGATACCGCATTCATGCAGTAACGCAGACCGCTGGGTGCGGGACCATCCGGGAAAACATGCCCCAAATGAGCCTGACAGGTATTGCATAAGGCTTCAACTCTGATCATTCCAAAGCTTGAATCGCTATGGTAAGCTACGGCATTATCCTGTACAGGTTGTGTAAATGAAGGCCATCCGGTTCCGGATTCAAATTTCTCCTGCCCATCGAATAATAAAGTACCGCAACATACGCAGGCATAAGATCCCGGTTCAAAAAGACTGCACATTTCAGAACTGTGTGCACGTTCTGTTCCTTTGAGCCGTGTGATCCGGTATTCTTCTTCAGACAATTGTTCACGCCATTCTGCATCCGTTTTAACAACTGTTGTTTCCGGAGCTGGATTGCCATGATTGGCAAATTTAATGACATCGGTATATTTTAACATTATTTTTCCTTTCTACTTAAGTTCATCAGAATACAGCTAATAATTATACCAAAAACAAGGATCAGCTGAGATTGTTATATTAATCAGAGGAGATTATACATAATAAACGTTAAACCATGAAAGAACAGGAAAAGAATGATCAGAAAAAGAATGCGGATGGACAAATTGTCAGTGATCCGTTTCAGCCTAAAGGTCCTCGTGATGGGTATGATAATACCGGTACGCAGGGTTATGATTCTTTAAAAGATGATGGTTATACGGGCTCGTCGGCAAAAGATACTGACCATGGCGAGGATGGGACAGGAAGTTCATCTGAAGATTTTCATAAAGTACCAAAAAAAGATGCAGAATAAAGTCTAAATTTTTAGGTGCTGCACAATAATGTGGTTTTTTAAACGTCTATATTATTGAGAGCGTTAATTTAGATAAGCGGGAAGGGTCGGCATGATCTTTCCCGCTTTTTTGTATATTGACTTTTTAATAATCAGGTACCCGGTTTATTTCTTAATACTATCATAAAAGTTACTTAACATCTTAAAATTGAAATGAGGGCAGAATTGCCATTATTATAAAAATAATTACCTTTAAAAAATGAATCTAAATCATCTCTTTCCCGTTCTCAAAGACGCTACTTACCTAAATACTGCCAATTCCGGGATCCTCTCCAAACCACTTCTTGAATGGCGCAATAGTCACGATCTTGATTTTTATAACCATGGAAGCGAATTTCGCCTGTACCAGGCTGAATTTCTTCAGGGTGTCAAAGATACAGTCGCCCGTTTTTTTAATACGAAGGTTAATAATACTTTTCTTGTACCCAATTTCTCTTTTGGTTTTAACACTTTTTTAGAAGGGATCTCTCCATCAAATCGTTTTCTGCTGCTGGATGAAGATTATCCTTCTGTAAACTATCCGGTTCGGAGCAGGGGATTTGCCTTTGAGGTTCTGCCATCTGATCAGCATTTAGAAGCACAAATTTTAGAACGCATCCACACGTTTAAACCTACCGTATTTGTTTTTAGTGTGGTTCAGTATATCAATGGAAATAAGATCAGTCAGGAATTTATCAGTAAGATCAAAGCACTTTATCCCGATCTGTTGTTGGTTGCTGATGGAACGCAGTACTGCGGTACCGAGCCGCTTGATTTTGAGCAATCCGGTCTTGATGTGCTCATGTGCAGCGGTTATAAATGGATGCTTGCAGGTTATGGCAATGGATTTATGCTGCTTAAAGACAGGGTTAAGGAACTTTTGTATCCTGAAGCACAAAAAATAGCACTTCCTAAAGAACCTTTTTTAAAGGATAAACAGTTTTTATCCATGTACTTTGAAGCCGGTCATCAGGATACCCTGGCTTTTGGCACCCTGAAGGAATCTATTTTGTTTATGGAGCAGCTGGGCGTGGATCTCATTAAAGATCAGATCAGTACTTTAGCAGTAAAAGCGAAAGAATCATTTGCTGAACGTGGTTTACTGGATCCTTCTGTAGTGATCAGAAAAAAACATTCTTCCATTTTTAACCTGAATATTGAACATAAGCTTTATGAAAAGCTCCGTGAAGAACAGGTCATTTGCTCGCCAAGGGGTAACGGAATCAGGGTAGCCTTTCATTTTTACAATACACCGCAGGATCTGGACAGGATCCTTGAAGTTATTGACAACAACCGCTAAATCGAATTACCTGCGCGGGATTTATTTTTTCATAAAGTCAAACGCGCCTTTCCTTAAATTGATGCCGTATTCCAGGTACGCTTTCATGCAGGCTAAAAAGTTAGCCCAGCCTTCAGTATTTCCTTTTAGCCACTTGATGCCTTTTTCATCATTGTCTGCATCTTTTTCAGTAACGGTAACGATTGTGGCCTTGCCATGATCTGCAGAATCGAGCTTAATCTCTACCAGGTTATCTTTTCCACTTGCTTCCCAATAAAAAGAAACCAGTTCATCTTTCACTATTTTGCCGGTACGGATCTTAAACTCTCCTTCAAACTCCGGCCACTTCCAGGTTACCTCCTGATTTTCTTCCAGCCGTTTATCTCCTTCTAAAATGAAGTAATTAGACATTTTTTGAGGATCTGCAATGGCTTCGAATACTTCTGATGCCATTTTTGAGATTTGGATCTTTGCAGTGATCTCCAATTTTTGATTTTCCATAATTGCGTGATTACATTGTATTTGTAAAAGGGATAATAGTTCATGCATGACACTCAAATCTAATGAACCTGAATGTTTTTTCGAAGGTGTGAACACGACAATTTAGGGGGGCAATCTTTACCCTTACTTTTAATTCTTAAATAGTAAAAGCAGGTCTATCTTCTTTCTGCTCTTTTCCAGTTTTAATCCCATGTCATTTAACACCTGTGTTAGACTTTCCGGATTTTCAGGCTGGAATGAAAATTTGATGTCGTATTTTTTAGCAACATGGATTTGATTGATTACGGGAAGTTTCCCGGTACCATAGCTCTCCAGGTAATCGGCAAGATCATCCATGGTTATCGATTGCTGATCAATTTCTCCATGTCTGGAGTAATAGGTTCTTATACCGGACTGGTTAACGGACAACTGCTTAAATTTTGACTGGTCGCTGATCTTTAACAGGTATACTTGTTTATCCTGCTGCACAATCTTAGCCTGAAGGTCAAATCTTTTTAAGAGTTCCTGCTGAAGGGCTGGCAGGAGATCTTTGGACCGCATAACGATCAGATCAAGGCAATACAGTGGATCTTTACTGTTTTCAGGAATTTTATTGATGGTCCTGCCAGGTGAAAAATCACCAAAAGCGGTATTGTATATAGTAGAAAGGTTAACATTGATGAATGTGATTCTTCTTCCTTTAAAAATGGGATCCATTAAATGGGTGCTGCGCATACCGGATACCCCTTTAATTTCTGGCTGTATTAAAAAACGGTGTGTGGTGGTATCGGCAGCATCAAAATAAGTTTTCATGATTTCTTCATGAGAGATCAGGATGTCTTTCTTTTCTGGTAAATTTACTTTCCGGGCCTTTAACAGGCTGTCTATGACAGCTGTGGTTATGGAAGCTGGATCAGTGTTTGCAATAAGCCTGCCTTCCTTAGAGATCAGTACGGCATGCGGTATGAGCTGGTGTGGAAACTGCTGAGCAATATGGTTGGCCGTATCTACGGCAAACCACAGGTTTGATGGCCTTGCAGACAAATATTGGCGGGTCCGTTTAACAGTTTCATCCGTAACGGTAATGATCTGCAGCTGTTCCGGGTATCTTTTCTGCAGTTCTTTTAAATGGGGCATGGCGACAAGGCAGGATCCACACCAGGTAGCCCAAAAATCAATCAGTACAATTTTGCCCTTTAACTGACTGAGCTTTATAGAGCCTATTGGTGCATTTAACAGGGTATTAAAGTTGACATCCAATACCTTTCCCGTAATGCTGTCTGGTCTGCTATCAGTGGTACGTACTGCAATTTTTACCGGGAAACGTACCACATTGTTTTCCGGCGTACATGTTACAAGATTTTTCGGAGTGTAAGGGGTAATGTTTCCAAAGATGGCATCATCAGAAATAACGGATGACACATTAATGGGTTCACTTTTCAGTTTGGCAGAGGTAAAATGTGTAAAAAGGACGAATAGCAGGGTTAGCTTTACCATGGATCAAATGACGTTAAAATACCATGATGAAAATGTTAATGCACGTTAAGTAAAGTTAATTAGTGTTAATAAGCTCAATAATCCTAAACTGTTGTATTACATTTATCACCATGAAAAGGCACATTACCCTGATCCTTATTTTAATGTCTGTCTGTGTTACGGGTATTGCCGGGTTACAGCTTTACTGGAATTTTCAGAATTACAAAAGCACCGTTAAGAGTTTTGACCGTGGCATTAATGAAGCATTAAATCATGCCCTTAACCGGGAAATGGACGAGCGCCATCAACAATTAATTAAAAAATTCAAAGGCTGGCTTTCAGATACTTCTTTTGTTCAGATTACCTGCAATCTTGATAACAGAAAGCTCAGCACCATTTTTCACATTAATGATACCCATCCGTATGTTAAAGGACAGAAGGGTGCAACTTTTGGTTTGACTGATTATAAAGAGAAATTGACGAAAGTTACTCCGAAAGCCAAAAAGCTGCTCATTGATCATTTCGGTGATGTTATTTTAAAAAAAGACCTGCATGATGGTAATATTTATTATTATACAGCGCGGTTGGGCGATAGCTTAGAAACGGCGTATGAGGCCAGTAATTTAAACATCAAAGTGCTTTCCCGCTTTTATACGGAGGAACTCTCCGCAAAAGGAATTCATTCCGGTTTTATATTAAACCCTAAAAACCCGGATCAGCAATCTTACCTAACCCAAAAGGTAAATGCGGCATTAAGAAGGCCATACCGGAAAGAAATGATCTCGGCTGGTTTTGAAAGTCCGGATTATTTCTTTTTAAAAGAAATGAAATGGTTGATCATCAGTTCTTTATTGTTGATCAGTATTACTATTTTTTGCTTTGCATATACCGTAAAAACATTATTGTCCCAGCATAAACTGGCAGAACTCAAAGATGATTTTATAAATAACATAACACACGAGATCAATACGCCCTTATCATCCATCCGCATTACGGCCGAGTCTCTCAAAACATTTGATCACGACAGAAATACCCAAAAAGGTTATTTAGATATTATTAGTTACCAGGCAGAAAAGTTGTCTGGCTTAACCACCCAGATCTTAACCTTAAATAGATTTAAGAAAAACGTTAAAAAGGATCTGCCAGAAATAGAATTAAACGACGTACTTAGAAAGGCCATCAAAGAAATGGAGCCTCAATCATTACATCATAAAGCCGTTATTAAATTTCAGCCATCGCAAAAGCCAGTATGTGTTCGGGCAGAAATAGAGAGCCTGATCCATGTGTTTACCAATATTATTGATAATGCATTGAAATACAACCATGGGACTGCTCATTTGGACATTACATTAACTGCCGTGGGCAGCAATGCAGAAATTACATTTTCCGATAATGGAATTGGTATTCCACCAGAATACCTGCCGATGGTGTTTGATCGGTTTTTTAGAATACCAAAAGGCAATATTCATGATATTAAGGGCTATGGCCTTGGTTTAAGCTTTGTTAAGCAGATGATTGAGTATTATAAAGGTTCGGTTTCTGTAGCGGCAAATCAAATTAATGGTGCTGTGTTTATCATTCGTTTACCTATATGCTGATGGAAGGATTAAGCATACTTTTAGTGGAGGATGAACCTTTCTTAGCAAAGGTGATCAAAGAAAGTCTGGAACAGCGTAATTACAGGGTAACGCTTGCCGGCGATGGTTCTAAAGCCTATAATCTGTTTTTAAACCATTCGTTTTCATTGTGCATTGTTGATGTTATGCTCCCTTTTATGGATGGTTTTACTTTGGTAAAGCAGATCCGTTTGTTAAATACAGAAGTTCCGGTTCTTTTTTTGACTGCAAAGACCGGTACGGATGATGTTGTTGAGGGGTATCATAGCGGGGGCAATGATTATCTGAAAAAGCCTTTTAGTTTGGAGGAACTCTTTTTAAGGGTAAACGAATTGATCAAACGAAGTTCTGTGGTCCCGGCAACACCTCCAGATCTTATTCTTATTGGTAAGTATTCCTTTATTCCGCACAAGCAAACGCTGGAATACAGTAAGGTGATCAAGCTGTCGCACCGCGAAACAGAATTGCTGATGCTTTTATATAAGAATAAGAATTCATTACTGAACCGTAAATATGCACTGATTACCTTATGGGGTGATGACACTTTTTACAATACCAGAACTATGGATGTATTTATCAGTAAGCTCCGTAAACATCTGGGTGATGATCCTTCCATTGAGATCTTAAATATTAGGGGACTCGGCTATAAATTAATTTGTTAATTTTAAATAAATACGCCGGTATCATGCATCCGGCAGCATTCTTAACAGCTGTTGAGAAACTGGGTGCTGACAAAAAGAAAAGCTTAAAATTTTAAGAAAGCTGCGTAGGAAGAAATAGAATTTATGTAGCTTGCATTAAATAAAACGTCTTTTAATTCGATGAAAAATATCTTAAAATTGGCTGCGCTCAGCATGCTTTTATTCAGCAACCTAACGATACAGGCCCAGGAGGCACTGGTAAAGGTAACAGCAAGAAGAAATACCAACAATAGTGTCGATTTTGTATATGAAAAACCTGATCCCGGAACTGTTACCTTAATCCTCAGCTTCAATGATTTTACCAACACCATTGCTTCTCAGAAAAAGGATTTTACCATTAAAAGCACTTCAGGAAATGTAACGACATTAACACCAACAAATAAAGAGCAGGGAATCGGATATTCCTATAGCTATTCTTACATCAGGGGTAAACTCAACCCTAAATACGATACCGAATTTGTATATATCCTTCCTTGTAAAAAAGGTTCAAAAGTAAGACCTGCAGAATCAACATTTGTAGGGGCTACTTTTTTTGGTGATACCACTCCGGCAGACTGGAAAGTTTATACCTTTTTTACCGAAACTGCAGATACCGTTACTGCCATAAGAAAAGGAATCGTGGTAGATGTGAAGGATAAGTTTGAAAGTGACGAAAACGCAAATGTTGAATTCAGCTCTAAAAAAAATGAACTGATCGTTGAACATGCAGACGGTACTATGGCAACCTATATCGGTTTTAAAAAAGGTAGTATCCCTGTTAAAGTCGGTCAAACTGTTTTTCCCGGTACTATTTTGGGTGTCAACAGCCGATCGAATGTGAGAAGCAAGTTTCACAGTTCTATTCGGATCGTATATCTTAAATCATTAGAATTTGGCAGGGAAACGGCTGGTACGCTTCAAAAATCGAATAGTGTTTATGGTTTTGTAACCCCTCATTTCTATACAGCTGAAGGTGCGAGTGTAACGTTGGTTCCGCAGCAGGAATATATCGGGGCAAGCACACCAGAGATCATTCAGAAAGAATTCACCAAAAAGGAACTGAAGTCGACCGTTAAATAAGCAATTTTTTTATTTGAGCGCTTTAGCTATTGCTTCTTCTGTAACTTTGGCCATGATTTTATAGCCAGCAGCATTGGGATGTACACCATCTAAGGTCAGTTCTGCTTTTTGTCCGTTTTTTTCATCCACCAGTGGATGAAAAAAATCAAGAAGAACCAGTTTATTCAATTTTGCATACTTCTCAATCTCCTGGTTAAGAGATATGATCTTTCCGGGAGCATCAATTATTTCTTCTCGCCATGGATATTTAAATACGGGAACGTATGCACAAAGGATCACTTTAATGCCGTTTAGTTTAGCCAATTCGGCCATCGATTTAATATTATTTAAAATAACCTCGTTTGTAATATGGCCTGTACTTCCAGAAATATCATTACTACCGGCAAGGATAATCACCGCTTTAGGATGCAGATCGATTACATCCTGTCTGAACCGGATCAATAACTGCGGAGAGATCTGGCCACCTATACCACGGTTGATGTAGTTCTTGTTTTTAAAAAAATCAGGCATGTGCTGTGTCCAGTTTTCAAATATCGAACTGCCAAGAAATACCACCCTTTTTTCGTTCTTTCCTGGTGCTGGCAGCTTCTTGTTGAGTTCCTGGTAATGATGAAGTGCCGCCCAATCATCCCTGTAATCTTCTTTAACGGGACTTGTTTGTTGCTGTGCATAGCCAACACTGAAGATTAATAAAAAGGGTACGATCAGAGATATTTTCACAATAGTTAGATTAAAATTAGGCAATCCTTTATATGAGGCTAATATAATGAATAATGCGGTTAAATGGGAATACGCATTGTTGATAAAGTTGGTTTGTTTAGCGCGTATAGATTTATAAATTTGAGAGATTCAGCTTAAGCCTGACCAAACCAGATATATGAATAAAATCACAATAGAAGCATTTAACATCATCGGTATTGCACTAAGAACGACAAATGAAAATGGGCAGTGAACTTATCAGTTATTTTCACGCAAATTGAAGAGTAAGCGGGTAAAATTAAAATTCCATGTATTCTTTATTGACAGAGCTTTTAAACTATATCATCATTAAATAAAGGGCTTTAATATCATGCGTAAATTCTAAATATTGATGTGCAGCAGAAGTTCTTTCTTATAGGATTCTCCAATAGGTACAAAGGTTTGATTTGAAAAGATCAGGTTGTTTTGTGAAATTCTGATTACGTGTATTTTGTTAATCAGGTAGGAGCGGTGTGCTTGTATAAATATGGAGGGATCCAGCTTTTGTAATATGGCTTTGAGCGTATGATACATGATATGGGTTTTTTCGGTCGTTACAATTTTAATATAATCCTTGCATCCTTCAATGTATAAAACATCAGCCTGTTTCAGGATCAACGCACCATCTTTATCCTTAACGGCCAATGTACCAGAATGTGGCCCTGGTGCTGAATTTACCTTTTCGGTTTTCTTTATTGCGGTAATGAACCTTTCATAAGAAAAAGGCTTTAGTAAATAATCCAAAGCATTTAACTCAAAACCTTCAAAAGCATATTGTTTGTATGCCGTCGTAAAGATGGTTTTAGGCGGATTTGGAAGGGCCTGTAAAAAACTAACCCCATTTACCAGCGGCATCTCTATATCCAGGAAAAGAATATCTATGGTATGCTTGCCCAGGTATTCATAGGCTTCTACCGCATTTCGGAATTTAGCAACAAGTGTAAGACCGGGTGTTTCCATAATATAATGTTCAAGTACCTGGTGTGCAAGAGGCTCATCATCTAAAATTATACAGTTCATGTGAGTTTCAGGATTAGTTCTGCGGTATACTTATCATTGGTTTCATGAAGTAAAAGCTGGTTTCTATTGGGATAGTAAAGCTCCAGCCTTTTTTTTATGTTCACCAGACCGATGCCTCCCCTCGTATTTTTCTTCATTAACGTACTGTTCATGCTCAGTGTTTCGTTTTCGATTTTGAAGGTCAGCTGGTTGTTTACAATACTGAATTCAGCATATACTCCTGCATCATTCTCTAATTTATGTCTGCCATGCTTAAAACTATTCTCTACAAGCGGTAGAAATAGTAATGGCGGAATTTTAATAGATGGGACCTGTTCGGGGATTTTCAAAAATATGGATGCATTCGGGAACTTTTTCTGCTCCAGTTCAAAATAACCCTGCAAGAAAACAAGTTCTTCCTTCAGATCAACGGCTTCCTGATCACAATCATATAAAATATACTGCATCATTTGAGACAACAATAAAATAAACCTGGGTGTATCCTTTGATCCGGTAATACTTAATCCGTAAAGACTGTTTAACGTGTTAAAAAGGAAATGTGGCTGCAGCTGTGCCTTCAGCATGTTTAACTGAAGTTGAAGATTATCGGTTTCCACCTGGTGCCGCTTCATTTCATTCTGATAAGAAAAACGGGAGAAAGCGATACTCAAAAACGCAATTGAATCGGTAAGGATAATGTTTAAGTCCATCGCTACGCCTAAAGACCGGTTATGAAAGAACTTTTGGACCGGAATCTCGGTGAACTTTTCAAAGATCCAGGCAATGGCCATATTGTTGATTACAGTCAGGAATATAAAGTATATTAGAGTAAGCAGAAAAAGCCAGCCATACTTTTTATGATGGAGTAAATTGGGAACCGCCCACCTGTAATATGGAACCACATACAATGTAGAACAGATGCTGTATAAGCAGATTTGAAGATAAGGGAGGTCATTATCTGGAATGTGCGGCAAATGGGCAATGTCCAGATAATAAGAGTATTTATAAATGGAAACGTAGAACAGCCAGATCAGCAATTCAAATACCACAGGAAACGTTAGGGCCGATTTCTTTAACACGGAACAAAATTCGCATAAATTATTGACTAGTGGTAGGAGTATTTCGACGAATGCCTTGTTTTGGGCGACTAAAAAACATGCCGTCGTTTTAATCCCAGAGATCACTTTGCTGGTCGAATAATGGGTCGGGGTAAATCGGATTCTGATTCTATTTGTAGCAGAAAAACAAATATTATGAGATCAACCCCAATTAAAAGTACCGTTTTGGCTGTCGCCGCATTCATTCAGTTCACAACTGCATCCGCTCAGCAGACACCAGCTATTGTTGATGCATCAATCCAGCAAAAGGAGGTTAAAACCATCTCTCTGGATAATTTTAAATCCTTTAAAGCTTCTGTCCGTTCGTTAACAGACCAGATGGGGCTGAAAAAGATTGTCGGTCTGGCGGAAGGTACACATGGAACTGCCGAGTTTTATAAAGTTCGTTCCTGGATTAGCAGAATCCTGATTGAAGATAAAGGCTTCCGCAACATTGCGTTTGAAAATGATCTTAGTGATGTTTGGTTCTTAAATGAGCAGCTAAAAAGCGGAACAGATCTAAATGTGCTGATGAAAGATCACCTGATGAGCATCTGGCAAAATGAAGAAACCAAAGAATTATTAAGCTGGGTAAAAAAGTACAATAAAACGCACAAAGATCAGGTAACCATAAGTGGGATTGATTATCCATTATTAAAACCTGATGTAGACATGCTTTTGGCTTTGTTGGCTAATGAAAAGGATGCGTCAGTACTTTCTGCGTTATCTGCGGTGAAAAGTTTAGAGAAAGCTGCTGCACTTCAGGATGAAGCATGGAACGGCATGAACGATACCACGTACAAAGCCGATATGAAAACTGTTTTTACAGGAAGCAAAAGAGGATACGTTGTTGCAGATTCAATCGGCAAACTCCTGGGTGTTTTAAATCTCAACTTAAAACTTCAAGCAGATGTTCAACGTACCATTGCCAATTTAAAGCAGGGCTTTGCGCCGTTTTACGGATTGGTAGATGAAGGCGATCGGGATAGCTTAATGGCTTTTAATGCGTCTTTAAGCTTAAAAAGTGAGTCTGATAAAATGATCATCTGGGCACACAATGCACATTTAGCAAAATCAAAGATCTATGGCGGTGCGGTGGGTGGTACCGGTGGATACCTGCTTAAATTGTTCCCGGATAATTATTTTGTATTGGGAACAGGAACAGCGAATGGCACTTTTGCGGCAACTACAGACAAAAGGCCGACCAATACAAATCCAATGAAAGCCTATCCTTTAGAAGAACCTTCGAAAGATTCATGGGAAACGATCCTGAAGAATGCCGGCCCGTCTGCATTTTATCTCAACACCTCAAAGTACAATCCCGGTAAGTTGGTTAAACCATTGCGTTTTATAGGCTTTAGCCCTAAAAGCGGCGCTTCTTCTTATGATCAAACCAACCTTTCGGACCATTTCGATGCCTATCTGTTTATTAAAGAGACGAAGGCGGCTACACCATTAAAATAATTTTATTATCTTCATCATCATGAAGTTACGTCGATTTTTGTTCCTCCTGATGTTTTTGAGTCCGGCGTTTACCTATGCTCAAAACCAGGTAAACCTGCCGCTTAAAAAGCAGCTGGATAGTATTTTGGTTATAGATCAGAAATATAGGCTTTTGTTTGGTTTGTTGTCCGACCCGGCTAAAGAAGATTCTCTGGCCAGGCAATATGGGGTCAGTAAGGAGAAACTGGCTGGCCATCTTTCTGATCTTCAAAATGAAGCAGATACCTCAAACCTGTTCATCATTGAATCAGTGATCAAAAAATATGGTTACCCGGGGAAGTCTTTGGTAGGCGGGGAAAGCAGTTCTGCGGTATGGTCTGTACTGCAGCATTCTAAAAAGATTGATCTGTATCTTCCATTAATCCGGCAGGCAGCAAAAAAAGGAGAATTGGCAATGATCTACGCGGCTATGATGGAAGACAGGGCGTTGATGTACCATGGAAAAGAACAGATCTACGGAACTCAGGGTTCATACAGAAAGTTAAAAACTGGTAAATCTGAAATGATCATTTTCCCGATCCGGGATCCTGAAGGGGTAAATGAAAGGCGTAAAAAGGCCGGATTTGATACTACAGTAGAAGAAAATGCGAAGAGATTAAATATCACTTATCGCAAAATCAGTATGGACGACCTGGTGAAATAGATTGGTTACCAGCCACCCCCGCCGCCGCCGCCTCCACCACCGCCAGATGAACCGCTGTCGCTGCTGCTGCCGGAACTCCAGCTCGAACTTCCTGACGATGAGCCAGAGTCTGAGTTTGAACTGGAAGTCGGTTTACTGTCGCTAACTGCTTGGTTAAACGGTGTTATGAAACTCCGGCTAAATCGGTCATACCTGAAGTCGTCTCCTTCGTACCATTCTGGTATGTAATCGATGTTGTTTAAAACCGATTCAAACTTCTCTGCCCATTCGTTTTCTACATCCAATGCAATGGCATACGGAAGAAATTTCTCAAATAATGCAGGAGTAAGTTCTGGTGGATTTAAGAGTGCTAAGCGGTGTTCTTCCGCAGTCTTAAGATACATTTTAAAACCTTCAATTTTGCAAATCATTGCTGAACCTGCCTGGGTAGGTGCCTTGATCAAATAAATATACAGTATAAATGAGGCAGTGCTTACCATCAGGAATGTCAGCGATATCGTAGGCACATCTCTCAGGTGGATAGCCAAAATAGCTATGGGCCCGCCTGCAAAACCAGCTCCCCAAACAATCAGGAACAACCCAAGCAGTACAGACTCTTTAAGTGTTTTTATTCCTCCTATAAAACAATATCCGCCAATGGTAAGGAAAGGACTAAAGAATAGCATCATCAACGGTGTTCCGCGTTCAACAAAGATCATGAACAAGACCAATACCACAGCGGTAACAATAACGGACTTAACGAGTGGTGCTTTATAACTGATAAAGAAGTTTTTAAGGTCAATTTGTGATTTTAAAGAGTTTTCATGAGCCTTTCTTGCTGAATTGATCGCTGAGCCATTGGCATTGTTCACATATATTCTGTTCTTTTTATCGAGCAGTTTGCTGTATGCTGCATTTTCTTCTTTGGCAAGGGCCGATGAAGGAGCTGTTGACCGTTCCAGCGCATAATCTTCTTTTTTACCGATACCTTTAGTTATCCGGATCACTTTTTTAACCGCCATATTGATGATGACTATGGCAAATGACCGCTCGTCTATCTTTTTCTTATAAAAATACCTCAATAAGGCTGGCGACCAATTATCAGGGATGTTAAAGCTTGGTATAATCACCGGTTTTTTTGGATCACGTCCATATTTAGACCAACTAAAGTAATAGTATCCCATTAAAATGAGCGCCAGAATTACAGCGATAAAAACTTTAAGATAATCGTTGAAAAGGGTTTCCAGCAATGAGGGCCGCTCAATGATCCCTTTCGTAAATGCTACTGCGACGGTAAAACCTTCGCCTGGTCCGAGACTTGCTGTCGTTTTGAACGTTACGCTTTGATCCGGGTTTTTGACAATGCTGCACTGGTGATCTTTTGAACCTGCTGGGCCGGTATAACAGGCTGTGTTGCCAGGTATGGCTCCTTTAGGCATGGTGACTGTTGCAGATGCGGATTCTATAGGGAAAATCCATTCGCTTCCGGTTACGTTCCAATAAATTTCATCGTAATCATCAAAGAAACCAACATGCCCGCGGGTCTCATAATTGATCTCATAGTCGTAATAACCCGGCGGGATGATGATGTTTTCATTACCGATATACAGGGTTCGGCTTCCGCCCTCGTCTTTAAGGGTATAGTTCTCTGTTTGGCCGTTCTTTAGTACACTGGTCACTTTGAAATTTACCGGTTTGCGATTCCCAAAGATATCCTTACGAAATGTTGGAATGGTACGTGTTATGCCTCTTTGGATCTCGTCATTGGTAACAGACACATGGAGCTTCTCGCTTACCTGCATCATGCCCGTAGCATCTATGCGTATGTCGGAATGGAAGGATAGGATCCTTTCGGTTTCTATAACCTGTGCGGATACCGGCTTTGAAGTTAGTGTGCCAATCGTTACGCAAATAATTAGCAATGAGTGCGTTGAAAATGCTGATATCATTGATCGAATTGAAAAATTTGAAAGCGATACGCGTGTTGAGAATGTTGAAAGCGTTGAGCGCATTGAGCGCGTTGAGAACGTTGAGAACGTTGATATAATTTTTTGGATCATGTTTGTGGCTTAAAAGGATACTTTAACGGTTTCACGTTCTGCAGGTTCGCTAAGTTCAAAATAGATGCCGCTTTTAAATTTAAAGGCTGCAGCAATAAGATTTGCAGGAAATGATTCAACCAGGATGTTGTTTTCACGAACCGTTCCATTGTAATATCTTCTGGATAATTCAATTTCAGTTTCTATGGTTTCCAGCTGCGTTTGCAGCTGTTGGAAATTGGCATTCGCCTTAAGATCCGGATAATTCTCTACCAACAACATCAGCCGGGTGATATTTTGGGAAAGACTACTTTCTGTATTTATCTTTTCTGCAGCTCCCTGCGCCTGGATAGCGTCGATCCGCTGCTTGGTCAGATCTTCCATCAGTTGCTGTTCGTGCCTTGCGTATCCCTTTACCGTTTCGATGAGGTTTGGAATCAGATCATATCTTTTTTTAAGATAAACATCGATACCACTCCAGGCTTCTTTCATCCTGTTCTTCTTGCTGACAAGGCTATTGTAGCCATATATGATCCCCATGATGAGGAGGCATGGGATTGCGATTAAAATGTATAACATAGGTGCAGAAAGGTAGTTATTATTTTTACAGATCGTGTCTGTTTTTTTGTGCTAATGATCATTGATTAGAACAATTCGCTTGATTGCCTGAAACTATTCATGCCAGTTGCTGTTCTAATGAGAGTAAAATTATACTATGAATGATAAAGCAAATACCAGCACTGCTCAAAATATTGGGCGTATCGGACTTGGGGTGATGCTTGCCGGTGCCGGTATTGGGCACCTGACCTGGGCAAGGACAGAGTTTTTGGCGCAGGTTCCTAAATGGGTGCCTTTAAATGGCGACCTTGTGGTCGTGCTGTCTGGTATCGCGGAGATTTCGTTAGGGCTTGCGCTCCTGGTTTTACCGGGTCAGCGGACCCGGGTAGGATGGGTGGTGGCTACATTCTTTGTTCTGGTATTTCCGGGAAATATTTCCCAGTTTTTGACACATACTGATGCATTTGGCTTGAATTCTGATCTTGCCCGTGGAATCCGCTTATTGTTTCAGCCTGTACTGGTGATCTGGGCATTATGGTCTACAGGAGCCTGGGCAGATTGGAGAAAAAAATAAGTACGATTATTATTTTACACAATAATTCTTTCAGCGTGGTTCCTTTTCGGTTATCATCGTTGCATAACGTTTTTTACCATTAGTCTGATTTTATAGATCGGTTCATAATGGAGATAACGGATCGGATATAGAATACGTAATTCCGGAATATTAATTCGTTTTATCTTGTATAAAAAGATCTTTATTTGTTTTTATTGTGATAATTAAAAATAAATATTATTTTTCTTGCAACGTATTCTTATAAATTGCGTCTTATAAAAAAGCGCTTTAATGAAACTCACCGTATTTACCCTCTTAATCGCGTCGTGTTGTTTGTACAGTTATGCACAAAAAACTGTACCTGTCTCAAAAAATATAAAGGCAAAAAGAGTTACTACTGCTCCTAAGATAGATGGTATTTTCGATGAAGCAGTATGGAAAGATGTTATACCCGCCACTGGGTTTATTGAGAATAATCCGCTTCCCGGGCGTATAGAAAGCCACGAAAGACGTACCGAAGTCAGGTTTTTATACGATGACGACGCGATTTACGTTGCTGCAAGGATGCTCAGTCCCCGCGACAGCATTTCACGTGAGCTGGTATCACGTGATGAAATTGGCAGTGCCGATTTTATTGGTGTGGTGTTCGATACCTTTTTGGATAAAACAAATGGCTATGGATTTTATGTAACGGCTGCTGGTGTGCAGTTCGACGCCAAATATTCACAGGTAGGAGGTGAGGATGAAAATTGGAATGCTGTTTGGGAAAGCAGCGTGAAAGTGGACGACACCGGTTGGAATGCCGAATTCAGAATTCCATATTCAGCGCTCCGCTTTTCGGATAAAGAGGTTCAGAGCTGGGGACTTAACCTGGTACGCAAACGGTTTTTGGAGAATTCGCAGACCTTCTGGAATTTTGTCGATCCGAAAGTAAATGGATTCCTAAATCAAAGCGGTATCCTGGAAGGCCTTGAAAAAATTGAAGCCCCGCTAAGGCTTTCCTTTACTCCGTACGTTTCTGCTTACGCCAACCATTATCCGTACCATACTCCGGGTGTTAAAAATGCATCCGCTTCTTTTAACGGAGGCATGGACGTAAAATACGGCATCAATAAAAGCTTTACACTTGATATGACCCTGATCCCTGATTTTGGACAGGTGCAATCGGATAGCCGAATCCTGAATCTTACGCCCTTTGAAGTTAAATTTGATGAGAACCGGTCTTTTTTTACGGAAGGTACAGAGCTTTTTAATAAAGGGGACTTATTCTATTCCAGAAGGATTGGTACTTCACCCTCGTATTTTAACACGCTTTCTACACAGCTCAAACCGGGCGAAACCGTTGTTAAATCCCCACAGGAAAGCAAGGTCTTAAATGCAACGAAAATTTCCGGACGTACCGCAAAAGGGCTAGGTGTTGGTGTTTTTAATGCAATAACAAATACGATGTATGCTGAAGTTGAAGATACTGAGGGGAACCGTAGAAAGATAGAGAACCAGCCTTTAACGAATTACAATGTATTGGTTTTGGATCAGTCTTTAAAAAATAACAGTTCGGTCAGTGTCATTAATACGAATATTTTAAGAGAAGGGGCTGCTTATGATGCCAATGTTAGTGCTTTTTTATTCAGTATAAATGATAAAGATACCCGATACTATGTTAACGGTAATGGTAAGCTCAGTTATTTGACTGGTACTGATGGCAATCCTGGCAGTACCGGATATAGTTACCTGATTGAAACCGGAAATCAAAGCGGAACTTTTACCTGGAGTTATACGCAGCAATTGGCCGACCGGAAATTTGATCCTTCAGATATGGGCTTCTATACGAACAATAACTTCTTTGACCAATCTGTTGTTTTACATTACAATATTTATAAACCTGGTAAATGGTATAATAAGATCCTGACGTATGCTGAATTTGAATATTCCAGGATGTACAAGCCGGGAGCATACCAAAGTTTTTCTGCAGGTGCCGGTCCTTACGTACAACTTAAGAACTTTTGGTCGGTAGAGTTAAATGTACATTATAATGCTGTTGGTACCGATTTTTACGAAGCCAGAAATGGGATGAAATATCAAACACCCGAGAATTATGGCTTTTATGTCTATGTAAACCCTAACCGGGCTAAAGCTTACAACTTTGGGGGACATGTTGGTTTTACCAAAGTATCTATGGCTGGAGGAAATAATTATGACACCTATTTTTTCCAGAACCTGAGACTCAGCAACCGGTTTAACGTAGGGCTCGACCTGAGATATGAAAAAAATAATAGTTATATAAACTGGGTTGCCGCTAACGATTCTCAAACGTTATTCTCCAGGTATGACCGCAATACAATAGAAAATTCATTCGATTGTAAATACAGCTTTAGCAATAAAATGGGAATTAATGCAAGGATAAGGCATTACTGGTCGGACCGGCGAAACAAGGATTATTATCTGTTAAATACAGATGGCACATTGTCAGACTATACCGGTACAGCGCCTTCCGGAACAGACCGGAACTACAATGTATTTAATATCGATCTGGTTTACACTTGGCAATTTGCTCCGGGAAGCGAGCTGAGTATTACTTATAAGGACATTTCAGAAACCAACGAAGACTTTTATACCAGCAGGTATTCCAGAAATATAAGTAACATCCTTAACAGTCCTCAAAACAACAGTTTATCTGTTAAAATGTTATATTTTATCGATTACCATGATTTGAGGAAAAAGAAAAAGCCGTAAACGTATCGCCGGCAATTTCTTTATGCTTCTTATGTTCTCGATCCGCTCATCCCGGCACGTTTAATGATTTCTGTCCTAACATCTCTGCACGCCAGTATGCTTCCTATTCTTATCGTTAATTGTTCCAATGATTTGCTGGTATTTATCCGGATAGTAGATCTAAATTCAATCATTTAAGAAATAAAAAAAATAATTGAAATGTTTTTCGTTTACAATCGTCTTACTAATAAACACTGCCTATTTTGAAAGCCGCATTCATGCCCAAAGATCAGAACCGTTACATGATAGAAACCATTAAAGCATATGGTAAGAGCTTGATGGGTTTTATTCGTAAGCAGGTGAAAAGTGATGCGGATGCAGAAGATATCCTGCAGGACGTCTGGTACCAGTTCAGTAATGTGATCAATGTACAGCCTATTGAACAGACCAGTTCCTGGTTGTATCGTGTGGCTAAGAATAAGATCCTGGATAAGCACAAAAAGCATGGAGAAAGTTTGTTGGATGATCTGTACCGGGTGGATCATGCTGAAGACACCACTGAAAATTTGCTCAGTATCCTGATGATTGAAGTGACTACTCCTGAAACTGCGTATCTGCGTAATCTATTTTGGGAACAGCTTTTTCTGGCATTGGATGAACTTCCTGAAGAGCAAAAGCAGGTATTCATCTGGCAGGAGCTGGAAGACCTGTCATTTGATGAGATCTCAGAAAGGACAGGTGTTAAGTTCAATACACTTGTGTCGAGAAAGCGTTATGCCGTCTTGCATCTTCGCAAGCGGTTAAAACAGCTCTATAAAGAAATTATTGAGTATTAAATTTAAAAATCAGTTGATGAAACACACATTCAATAGAAACCGAAAAAAGTTCTTTTTAATTCCATTTGGAATTGCGGCCTTACTGGCATTGGTTAGTTATATCGTGATGGAGTTATGGAATAATCTATTACCCGAACTGCTTCATGTAAGTACCATTACATTCTGGCAGGCAATGGGTATCTTCATCTTATGTAAAATTCTTTTTGGATTTAGCAAAGGCGGCGGTGCACCCTGGGCAGGCCATAAAATGGCAGATCGGTTTAAAGGCATGACCCCTGAAGAAAGGCAACAGTTCAGATCGCAGATGCGTGATAAAATGTGTAATTGGAAATCGCACGATCCGAAGGAAACTACTTAATTAAACCCTAGAAAATGCACATCATTATATTTAAAACAAATGTAGCCACAACACAGCAGGTACGTGAACTTCAGGTATTGCTCCATGAAGTACTGGTTATAAGCCAATGTAATTTTGACCTGGATGATTGCGACCGCATTTTAAGGATAGTGAGTACAGATCCACATGCTCAGATTGTGTGCCGGCTTTTGCAGACTAAAGGGTTTGACTGTGAGGTTATGGAATCCTTCCTGGTGCCTGTAATTTAAGTGTAATTAAATAACTGGTTCCAAGAATAATTTTGTATATTAGATTTATCTCCCGAACCTAATTGTCGCGTTAGGCTTTAAAACTATTTCAAACCAAATTTCATATAAAAAGGATTAGTCTGGGTTCGGGTCAGGTTCGACTTGGGTTCGTCTCTAGTTGCTGTTTCCTTCGTATCTACTTCGTGTCTCGTTCGTGTCTGGTTCGGCTATTGTCCTATGAGACACGATTTCGGGCCGTATTTCAGTCCTGTTTATTTGCAAGTTATTGTAGTGCCTGATTAAACCTTCTTTAGCCATAAGTACTCCTTTGATCCGCAATAATTGGTTTTGAAATTGCTAAAGGAATTAATTAAAGGATTTTCGGAAGGCATTGGGTGACAGGCTGGTACTTCGTTTGAATAATTTATTGAATGATTGCGGATGCTCAAAGCCGAGTTGATAGGCAATTTGAGCTATGCTCAGCGGACTGGTACTCAGGATGGCCTTAGCTTTTTCGATCAGTTTGTTGTGAATGTGCTGCTGGGTACCCTGGCCTGTGAGCGACTTGAGCAGGTCGGTTAAATACCGCGCCGAAACCTGCAGATGGTCTGATACTTCCTGTACTGTCGGCAGTCCGTTTAAACTGGATGTCCCGGAATCAAATCGTTCAGCAAGGTAAACATTCATTTTGTCAATCAGATCATGATATACTGCTTTACGGGTAATGAACTGCCGGTTATAAAAGCGGTTGCTGTGATTTAGCAATAGCTCAATCTGTGATACCAGCACATCCTGGCTAAAGGCATCGATGTTATTATCCAGCTCGTTGGCTATACTTTCAAACAATCCCGAGATTACCCGTTTTTCCTTGTCGGAAAGAAATAGCGCTTCTGTAACTGCATAGGAAAAGAAGCCATATTGATGGATGTTCTTACCCAGCTGATGATTCCGGATCAGGTCTGCGTGGAAATAAAGCGTATAACCTTCATAGCCGCTTTCTTCACCAGACATGGTTACCAATTGATTTGGCGCCAGAAAGGCCAGACCACCTTCTTCAAAGTCATAATAGCCCTGCCCATATTTTACCTGACCTTTAAAATCTTTTTTAAACGAGATCTTATAGAAGTCGATCAGGAAGCTTTTACCCGCATATTCCCGGCTGATCCGGGAGCGGTCATAGTTGACCAGCGCAACCAGCGGATGCTGCGGCTTAGACAAGGCCAAACTTTGCATCAGTTCAGAAATGCTTTTAAATACCAGGGTTTGATGGGGAACCGTTTTCATGTTTAGCTCTAAGATAACAATTTACCCGGATCTAATCCTGTACCGATGGACGGATCACAATATCGCCTATATCGACATTTTCCGGCTGACTGATTGCGTAAACCACAGCTCCTGCAATATCATTGGCTGATATGGCAATCTGAGCTGCCCTTTCCTTCATAGATGCCCTGATCGCAGGATCTTTGATGGTGTCTATCAGTTCTGTTTGTACAAAACCCGGAGAAATCCCGGTTACCCTATACTGACCTCCTGATTCCTGTCTTAAGGCCTCAGAGATGGTGCGTACGGCATTCTTTGTGCCTGCATAAATGCCTTGCAGGGGTACGATCTTAATGCCTGAAGTGGAGATCATATTAATGATATGTCCTGATCCCTGTTTTTTGAAAACGGGTAACGCAGCTGCAATGCCATATAAGGTTCCTTTCAGATTTATATCAATCATCTGTTCCCAGTCTTCAACCTGCACCTCATCAATGCGGGACAACAGGCTAATGCCTGCGTTATTGATCATTACATCAAGCCGTCCGTATTGATTACACGCTAATTGAACAAGCCTAATCAGATCTTCCCGTTTCTTAACATCTGTTTGAATGCATACTGCCTCTCCACCAGCTTCTTCTATACGGCTTTTAAGTACTTCTAAGCGATCTAAACGCCGTGCACCAAGCACAACCCTGGCGCCCTGTGCCGCAAGCATTAGAGCGGCTGCTTCTCCAATTCCGCTGCTTGCACCTGTAATGGCCACTACCTTTCCTTTTATTGGGTTTGTTCCTGTATTCATTTTAATGATTTTGATTGATCAAAGTTCATCAATCAAGACCATCAAAAGGTAGCCTAAACCGTCAAAGTTGTAGTCGTTTATACCGCTTTTATACCAGATCCCTAAATATGACCTGGTACTACTTACAGGTTAAATGGATTATATGCTATTTAAATTTTTCAAGTGCCTGTTCCAGCGATCCTGAAAAGTTAACCTGTCTGCCTTTATTACTTTCAAAAATGAAGTCTTTAATGCTTTGGCCAGGATGTTTGCTGAAATCGCCAAGGATAACCAACCTAACTTTAAAGTTTACAAACTTCTGGAGGATCTCTCCTGCAATACCTGATTTTAAATCAAAAAATGCTGGTGTTATATTTTTCTCATGAATAATGATCTTACCAAAATCCTGGTAATACAGATCTACAAGGATTTGCAGACCATCTTCTGAATTGGTAATTAGAATACGGTCTGATTCGACTTCTGCTATTTTACCACCAGGAGATTCATGTTGTACAATATTCATTTCTTATTTATCCCGGTTCCACATTAGTTCTCCAATCTGCTTCCAGTAACCGGTAACCGCCGCAAATAATATTTCTAATAAAACTTCCATAGTTATAAGATGATATGCTAAATATATAAAGATATACTGTGAATGCCATGTATCCAAATTGTTTTGTGATTTGTATCTTTAATTCAAATTAATCTATGGATCATGAAAACAATAGGTATGCTATTTGCATGGATGACCTTTCATTTCGCATTGCAAAGCAATGGGATTAAAGAATTGGTTTTTTTTACAGGAACCTGGAAAGTAGAGAACAAAGAAAGTTATGAAACATGGCGTATAAATGATGATGGCTCATTAGAGGGCTTTTCTTACAAAATCAAAGCTGGTGAGAAACAGGTCACTGAATCTTTGACCATAAAAGAGCATAAGGATCACATTTTATATACTGCAAAAGTACCGAATCAGAATAATGGCCAGCCTGTTGATTTTAAATGGAATAAAGCTGTAAAGGATAAATTTTCATTCGAAAATGAAGCACATGATTTCCCGAAGAAGGTTCAATATACAAAGTTGAATGATACGACACTCTTTGTGTCTGTACTTGGAGATCATGATAAAGGTTTCTCTTATAAGTTGTTCAAACAAAAGCCTGTTAAATCAAAATAGCCAGCGTTATAAAGGAATCAAATGGCCGTGTTTGTGCTGGCAATACTTGATTTATATAAATTCTGAAAACCTAACAGAAGGAGTGTTGTTAATTAATTGCTAATTAATCAACCATCATGAAAAAAATCAATCAACCAAAATCAAAACTGGTGCCGCTTATGCTGACCGCCTTTATGGTATTTGGCGTAATGGCAGCATGTTCTTCTCCGGAAGAACGTGCCACGACTCAAATTGACACCAATACCACAGCTTCGGCTGATACGTCTGGAACAGATACGATAACCAATACCGGCAGTTTGTCTGGAAGTAATGGAACGGGTACTGATACCACAGATACAAGACGTCAGGAAGCTACCCGTCAGGAAAGCAATCAATAAAACACAAACAATTAAGCCTTATGTGCTGTTCTGTTTAAAACCTACTATTATGAGAAACGATAAATTAATAGAATCTCTTTTTGCATCATCAAGCAGCAGAACGCCTGCAGTGATTGCTTTATTGGCCGGTCTTGCTGTGGGTGCAGTTGTCGGCGTTCTGTTTGCGCCAGAAAGTGGCGAGTCTGCCAGAAAAAAAATTAAAGATGCAGCCAATGGTTTACTGGGAAATTCTGTAGAAGAACCAGAAGAAACTGAACCCGAGCATCAGGATACTGTTAGCTATAAAAAGCCGAAATCTGATATTAAGTCATTGATCCATGATGCACATGTTGCTGCGGCTCATGCTGAATAAAAATAGATGTGATTGAGGTTTATGGGATTATTAAACCTTTTAAAAGACAAGATCATTTAATCATAGGCCCCGTAAGGGGCCTTTTGTTTTAGATCTGATTTTGAAGTCAAATGTTTTTGCAAGCGTACTTTTCAACCATTTCATGGTATTTTTTTGTCGAAAAGCCTTTAATATCTTTTGTTTCAATATTATTGTGTTACATAAACGGTAAATTATGAAGCGCAGAATATTTTTCCTATTGACCATCATGGTTTGCTCGATTCAAATTAGCTGCGTCCATGCAAACGAGAATTATACAGATACACTGTCTGCATCTAAATTGAAGCCATATGGCAGGTATTTGTTCAATGCACAAAATAATTTGGAACTGATCAGTTCTGCTTCACACTTTGGGTTTAAATTTAAGGGCAGCCAATGTGCATTATATGTATCCGTTAAAAATGAAAATGATCACAACTATATTCAGTATGAGTTGGATGGTGTGTATCAGAAACGGATCCGGATCAATGGCCATCCGAACGAACCAATCATTATAAACATTGCTGGCAACGTTGAGAACGTTGAGAGCGTTGAGAACGTTGAGAAAGTTGAACATACCATACGAATCTATAAAGCTACAGAAGCACATACTGGTGCAGTGGTAATCTCTAAAGTGGCTGCTGATCACGTCAAATCAATATCGGTTTCTAAAACACCCTTGATTGAATTTATTGGTAACAGCATTACCTGTGGTGCAGCATCGGATCCATCAGATGTTCCCTGCGGTACTGGTGATTACCATGACCAGCACAATGCCTACATGGCGTATGGACCAAGGGTAGCCAGAGATTTGGGAATGAATTATATATTGAGCAGCGTAAGCGGTATTGGCATTTACAGGACATGGAATATGGATGGACCTTCTATGCCGCAGGTTTATGAAAATATAGATTTTCAATTGAACAATGCCCATAAATGGGATTTTAAAACTTACAGTCCGGAAATAGTAAGCATCGCCTTAGGAACCAATGACCTGAGCAATGGTGATGGGAAAACACCTAGAAAGCCTTTTGATGAGAAGATATTTGTAAATAATTATGTCAATTTTGTTAAGCTGGTTAAATCTAAATATCCAAAAGCTCAAATCGCGTTATTAAGCAGCCCGATGGTTAAAGGTGCTTCTGGTAGCACACTTGAAAATTGTCTTAAATCGGTCAAAACTCAGATCGATTCTTTATATCCATCAGCCAAACCTGTAAAAACATTTTTCTTTCCGCCAATGGAAGCAAATGGTTGTTCTGGACATCCCAGCGTAGAAGACCATTTGATGCTTGCCAATCAGCTTAAGCCATTTTACCAGGGCTTATTGAAGTAATTTAATCAGTTTATTTGGACAAATTATTACCTGTTATTTTTATTCGTAGATTATTTTACTGGTTCAAACATTCTTTGAGTCATTTAATAATTATGACTGCCTTATGAACGTAAGCCCAATTGCTGTTTTACTTTCTCTTTGTATGATTCACCTATGGGAAGATATTCTTTGTTGATGATAATACGGCCTTTTTCAATGAAGTCTATCTGTTCCATATTAATAATATATGATTTATGAATACGGATGAAGCTGCCTGATGGAAGGATTTCTTCCATGTTCTTCATCCTTTCAAGAGACAGGATTTTGCCGGATGTGGTGTGTAACGTGATATAGTCGCCCAGTCCTTCAATATACCGGATGGATGCAAGGGAAACTTTTTGTATGCGGTATTCTGTCTTTACAAAAATATACTGTGCAGGCAGCGTCTTACCTGGTTCTGCTAAAGCTTTTTCGCTGTTTATGCGTGTCCGTGCTTTACTGACCGAGATTAGGAAACGTTCCAGGGTGATCGGTTTTAACAGGTAATCAATTATATCATGCTCGTATCCCTCTACGGCGTATGTGGTGTAAGCGGTAGTAAGAATTACTTTTGTGCCTGTATTCTTGATAATATTAATCAGTTCCATTCCACTTAGTTCCGGCATCTGTACGTCCATAAAAACCAGGTCGACTTTGTTTTCATTGATGTAACCAAGTGCCTCAAGTGCCGACGTAGTTTTAAGCATCAATTCAAGTCCGCTGGTTTTCTGCACATAATCTGCCAGAAGCTTTACTGCAGGAAATTCATCATCAACGATGACACAAGACATTAAACCAGCTGATTTCATAAATGTTTTTTTTGTATAGGGGATGAGTACTTACCAAGTTTTAATTCCACTTTAAATTTACCGGGTTGCTGCTCAATATTTAAATTGTGGTTCTGCGGATAGAGCAGGTTAAGTCGTTTTCGAACGTTTTCAATACCGATTCCCCCCGTTTGGTCTTTTCGTTTTGTACCCACATCATTTATGCAGCAAAGCAATATTTCATGATTGGGAGTGGTGCTGATGCTAATATCCAGCCAGGTGCGCTCGAAATCGATATCGCCATGCTTAAATGCATTTTCTATAAATGGAATGAGTAATAATGGAGGCAAGTTTATTTGATGTGCATCGCCAGACCAGGTAAAATTAAGCTTACCCGGTTTTTCAAAACGCAGCTGCTCCAATGCGATGTATTTCTCGATGTAATGGACTTCCTTTTCCAGGGTAATGGTTTCACTGGTGTCGTACAGCATATACCTTAGCAATTCAGACAAGCCGGATATGGCGGATAATGATTGGTCGGAATTGTGATAAACCATCGAATATATGTTGTTGAGGTTGTTAAATAAAAAATGAGGGTTAATTTGTGACCGGAGAAAGGAAAGTTCTGAATCCCGGTTTTGAAGAGCTAGTTCACGCTGCTGCAGTTCTTTAAACTGGGTATAACGTACAAAGTAAAATACCATGGCAAAAATGGTATAGAAACCATTATAGAGAACATTCTCTCTGAAAAATCCGGATAGCCGGATGTGTTGCGGTGTGAACCATTGCGCAGCTATATAACTCACGATAAAGCAGATGATAAATACAGAAACAAGCCCAATAGCCAGGATAACATATTTTCTGGTGGGGTAGTAGCGGTGTAACATTAAATACGCACTAAAGGTAAATAGAAAGGACATCAGCAGGTCTGCAGCCAGGCTTAGCAGCCGCTCGTCATATCCCCGTTCATCAACCAGGCTGAATTTGCCGGTATAGAGATCGGGCAGGTATCGTCCTAAATGGATCATGGCATAAAACAATACGAAAACTACGATCAATATCCCCGTCTTCTTTTTCATCGTTCAAAACTAAGCTATTTATTAAAAACAAACCTTCGGTTTTTTGGCGTTTGTCGAGGTGATTTCCACGTTCAACGATTACACACTCAGCGGGATATCACGAAAACTACTTTAGCAGGAGATAATCAGAATTAAAACCATGAAAAAATTAGACTTTACCTCCTTCGCCTTCTTGTTCCTGCTCAACTTTGCGGGACTCGCTGCTGTTAATGCCCAAGATAAGAAATTGATTGATACCTTAAAAAAAGACACATTAAGTGATGGAAAACTGTTAAAGGAAGTCAGCATTAATGTTAGGAAGAAAATGATTGAGCGGAAGATAGACCGTACAGTGATTCATGTTGCCGGTTTTGCTACAGCAGCTGGTACTGATGCTATGGATCTTCTTGGCCGGCTACCGGGACTGCGGGTAACCGATGACGGAAATGTCAATTTAATGGGGAAGGGGGCTACAATATTTGTGGATGGTAAGCCGACATATTTGTCTGGAGCAGACCTCGCTGCCTATTTGAAGTCGCTGCCAACAGATTTACTGGATAAGATAGAGTTAATGCCCAATCCACCTGCTAAGTATGATGCTGCGGGCAGCGGGGGAATCATCAACATCATCACCAAAAAGAATAAGCAGCCTGGATACAATGTATCTGTTTCTGGCAATGCGGGAAGCGGGGTATACCGTAAGGTGAATGGCTCTTTGAACATGAATTACCGGGTAGGTAAGTTAAACCTGTTTGTGAATGCAGGTGCTGGCAGTCCCAAAGATTTCGAAAACTCATCCGCTATCCGGCGCTTTCTGAATCCAGATGGATCGGCAGCAGCGATATTAAACCAGGAAAGCGAAATAGCTTATACCCGTAACAACGGAAATGCCAAGCTGGGCGCAGATTATTATTTGAATAAAAAGACAACTGTGGGGATCATACTGAATGCTGCAAGAAATTCTGTGGTTGAAAGGGGCGACAACCGTAACCTGATGCTCAACAGTTTGTACCTGCCTGACTCGTCCATTTTCTCGGCCAATGATGCAAATAATAAACTGAGGAACAACCTGCTGAATTTAAATATGGTTCATCAGTTTGATTCGCTGGGAACCGAGATAAGTATAGATTTGGATTATGGCAAGTACCATACACAAATTGACCAGATCTTTAGTAACCATACCTATTCTCCGCAGGATGTTCTTTTAAGTAACGAAAGAATCCGGGGTGCGCTTCCGCGAAATATCAAGATCTACTCGGCTAAGACAGATTTTACGCTGCCATTAAAAAATGACATCACGATAAGTACCGGAATAAAAATGAGTAAGGTAAGCACAGATAATATGGCCAATTATTTTACAGGTGAGGGGGATGCAGAACGGCCCGATTATAACCGTACCAACAGTTTCCTGTACGATGAAACGATTGGTGCAGCCTATTTGGAAGGCTTTAAAGCGTTTGGGAGGTTTGGTGTAAAAGCTGGTTTAAGAGCCGAGCAGACCCATGCTGACGGCCATCAGTATGGGAATGCAATGGTGGCAGATTCTTCCTTTAGCAGGAGTTACCTGAACGCTTTCCCTACCTTATTTATTTCGTTTAAGCCTGACGCTAAAAATATAAACCAGTTCTTCTTTAACTATGGCAGAAGAATAGGGAGACCGGGATATGATAAGCTAAATCCATTCCTGTCGCTGGTTCAGCGATATAACCAGGTGGCTGGAAATCCATTTTTAAAACCTGATTTTACCCATACTTTTGAGTTTACGCATGTGTTTAAAGAGCAGCTAAATACGGTGCTTTACTATTCAGACTTATCAAATATCAGCAGCCAGGTGATCCGGCCAATGGCAGATATCTATGTAAAGCGACCTGAAAATACGGGTGATCTTCAGATTATGGGTGCAATGATCACTTATAATAGAGACCTCTTTAAATGGTGGAATGCTGATTTTTCTGTAAATCCAGAACGGATACATATGAATGTTCTTTTGGATGGGAAACGCGTAGATACTGCTTATTTTGCACATTCTTTTAACTGGTTTAACCGGTTCAATATTAGCAAAAGCTGTACTGCGGAAATGGTGATGAACTGGGGCGGCAGGTCATTTTCAGGACAGAATACAACCAGGGGCATTGCTGCATTCCGTGCGGGTATTAAACAGCAATTGTTTAATGGAAACGGTTCAATTGGTTTAAGCGGAAGCGATTTGTTCTACACTGCAATTACCCGGGGAAAGATCGTAAATGTTGCAGGATCGGATGCCAGTTATGAGAACCGTAAAGACAGCAGGTCGGTAATGCTTTCGTTTAGCTACCGGATCAGCAGGAATGCGAAAGAGAATAAAAGACTCAGGGACAGGAACGGGGCCAGGGATGAGCAAGACAGGGTTTTGACCAATTAAAGTTACTTGTCTTTTACACATCATCATCGTACCTTTGTTTAATTAAAAAAAGGAAAGATATGAGTACTGAAAAAGCCATTCTCGCTGGCGGTTGTTTTTGGGGGGTTGAAGAACTTTTCCGCCATTATCCTGGTGTGATATCAACAGTAGTAGGATATACTGGTGGTGACGTTCCCAATGCAACTTACCGCAATCATGGCACACATGCTGAAGCCATTGAAATAATATTTGATCCGGAGAAATTATCATATCGTACACTTCTCGAGTATTTTTTCCAGATCCATGATCCGACAACCCGTAACAGACAGGGAAATGATATTGGCACTTCTTACCGTTCTGCCATCTTTTTTATGGATGAAATACAACGCGAAACTGCAAATACGTTAATTGCAGAGATGGAAGCTTCTGGCGTTTGGCCTGGAAAGATTGTAACGGAAGTTGTTCCGGTGACTGATTTTTGGAATGCTGAGCAGGAACACCAGGACTATCTGCAAAAGAATCCATACGGATATACTTGCCATTTTGAAAGACCAGACTGGAAATTGAGTTAATTGTTTGTGCCAGAAGGTGACAATTGATGTTCTGATTTTGCTTAAATACGATTGATGATATAAGTTTTTTAACTAAAACATTATCAAACGGGTTGATGTTAATTAGAGACATCGATAGGATGATATTTCGATTATTTATATTTAAAAGCAACGATTATTTAAAAGCAACGATTATGAACAACTTTTTCAGAGGAATTATAGCGGCCTGGGGTGCTAAGAAATTGGGTGGTGGTTGCTTGTCAACCATCCTCATATTTATTCTGATCTATACGCTGCTTGGTAAGTGCAATAATGGTACTGTTAAGGCAGCTGAGCAGACTGACCATCATAAACGTCCGCTTGTTGGTGTTTCTAAATGATATTACTAGCGACTCCCTCGTTCCCATTTGGGCCAAATATTCACGTTGTTTATCAGGTTAATCCTGGAAAACTTGTATTTCTTCATCCTGATTTTGATTGGATCGTTTCGGAGGCAGATCAGGAGAATTTAAGCAATGCATTGATTGCACTGATCTCTCCTGAAGACTTGTTAATACTGAGTGATGCATACAGTCGTGCAATACATGGAGAATTTTCCGGTAGTATTAAAGTGAAACTGAATACAGGTTCACCAGAGCGCTGGCTTCAGGTCAGCCCATTTCTCGCTGGGGAACAATCCAATCCTTTTCTGCTGTGCAGTTTATGCGATATTACGGATGAGACCCTAAATACTGAGGTCATTGCGAGATATACCAACAAGAAGAATTCTATTCTTCATATGCTGGCTCACGACCTTCGGGGTCCGTTAAATGTGGCAAAGTCTGTAATCAATGTTGTTGACAAGGAGATTGCGGAAAAGGAAACCGGTGTAACAGATTTGCGTAAGAAAACCCAATATATTGAAGAAGTGCTTCAGCAGGCAATCGATCTGATCAGTGACCTGGTAACCCGTGAGCTTTTAGAAACCACAGAAGTAGTTTTGGTGAAAAAACGAATAGACATTGTATACAAACTTCGCGAATACCTGGAAGAATCCATAAGATCAGAAGATCTTGCTGAGAAAAGCTTTACACTTACGAGTTCAGTGCCAGAAATATTCATCGAAGTAGATGAGGCAAAATTTATGCAGATCGTAAATAACCTGATCTCTAACGCATTGAAATTTACTGGTCCGCAAGGAAAAATCAGGATAGAGGTCACAGAAGTCGAGAATCAGGTTAGCTTTAGCTTTTCGGACGATGGTATTGGTATTCCCAAGCATCAGCTTGGGGAGATCTTTGAGAAGTTTACGACTGCCCGCAGGCCAGGTCTAAATGGCGAGCCTACATTGGGTCTTGGTCTTTCTATTGTTAAAACCATTGTTGGCTGGCATGATGGTAAGATCTGGTGTGAAAGTAAAGAGGGGCTGGGCAGTACTTTCCGTTTTGTGCTTCCTAAAGGTTAATTGCCTCTTATATCCTATTGTTATTTGATGTTTACTTTATAAGATATGTCAAATTCTGTTTTTTGTATACATTTTAATAGGAAAATATATAGATTTAAGCCTTAAATCTAATTAATTACGATGAAAAAGCTTTTGATTTTTATTGCCTTCTGCTTACTTAGCGAATTGGCAGGTGCGCAAATTTTGAAACCGGTTAAATGGAGTTACGCCGCAAAGCGGATAAATTCAAAAGAGGCAGTCGTTCTTATAAAAGCTACAATTGAAAATGGATGGCATATCTATTCACAGAATATTGCAGCTAACGGTCCGACAAGAACAGTTTTCTCTTTTAACCCTTCTAAGGATTTCACATTAGTTGGTAAGACGCTGGAGCCTAAAGCTGTGACGCATTTCGATAAGATGTTCGATATGAACATCGGATATTTTGAGAAAGAGGTTGTTTTTCAACAGAAGATTAATATTAAGTCTAAGGGGAAAATAACGATTAAAGGGAAATTGGAATATGGTACTTGTGATGATCACCAGTGCTTACCGCCTGAGGAAATTGTTTTTAACGTTTCCGTATAAAATAGGTTTAATAGGCTCTGAAGGATATTAGTCTGCATTCATAAATTACTACTTCTATATCCTAAGCGATCCACGGAATGCCCGGGCACCATAGTACGACTGTGCGCCGTTATGATATATGAATACGCTAGCATATCTGAAATCACCAAAGATGGCACCACCAAGTTCCCTGATTTCAGCAGGTGTTTTTAACCAACTCGACGTTTTGGTATCAAATTGTCCAAGTTTCTGCAACTCCCGGTATTCTTCTTCAGATAGCAATTCAATGCCCATGCTGGCAGCCATATCGATGGCATTGTCTTTCGGTTTATGTTCTTTTCTGGATTCAAGTCCTTCGTAATCGTAACAAATACTTCTACGGCCATTGGGACTTTCTGCTGAGCAATCATAAAAGATGTACCCGCCTGTCTTTTGATCAAGACCAACAACATCTGGTTCGCCCCCGGTTCTTTCCATTTCATGGAGTGACCACAGTTTTTCAGCATTAGTTTCCAGCTTTGCCTGTATTTTTGCCCATTCAAGTCCTTTATGGCGGTTCATATTTTTCTCAAAGCGTGTCTTTAATGCATTGATTAGCTCTTCATGTTGTTCTGGCAACAGCTTCTTTTTATCGTCATTAAGGTTTTTCATAGATACCAAGATACAATTATCCATTGAAATCAAAAAGCTTACGCCATTTATGAAAAAATCTTATTTAAAACATAGCTATTAGCTCAGAAAATGAGTAGATTTCAGGAAAAAATACATTTAATCGTATGAAATTTAAAGCGCTCTTTATTATTGCTTCCTGCACGATTTCTCTGGCAAAAGCTCAGAATATAGATAAGGTGACAGCAACCATAGTAGCTGAGGGAAAGTTATTGTATCAATCTGAAATGGCTTCATGGTATGGCACAGATGTTTTGCAAGCGAGGTTTAAGCAAAAAGGAGCTGAATCAGGCGGCTATTTTTCTTATTCTGAAGGAGCACAAAATAAATGTGTTTTTTTTGGTAAAACGAATAATCCAGATCCGGTTATTACTTTTACATTTAACCAAAATTTTGATATCAATACCGTAATTGTTGATACTACAGCACGACAATTTACAAAAACAGAACTTGAATTATTCAAAATTCGCCGAACGGCATTGAAAGCTATCAATACAGATACGCTATTTAAGAAGTATAACAATACCAGCCTTAATCTTATCCCGCTGATTGACAAAGAATCTAAGAAAGTGTTTGTTTTGACTGGTCCCAACGTAACTGGAACTATCATTTTTGGTAATGACTACTTGCTTACTTTTGATCAATCCAACCAACTGATCAACACCAAACGATTGCATAAAAACATTATTCCTATTAACTATACTAAAGAGCTTTCGGAAACCACCCATAGCCATTTGCCTGAAACGGGCGACTTTATCACGTCTACTGATGTCTGCACATTAATGCTTTATAGTAAATTTGCAAATTGGGGAAAGCATATTGTTATTTCCGAAAACTTTGTTAATATCTGGGATTGTCAAAAGCAATTGCTTGCAATTCTGACCATGGATGCATTCAAAAAGACTGCTGATAAACACTAAAAAGGCGGGAATGACAAGTAAAGTATATGGTAACCTTCCATTATCTGCTATTAATAACTGAAAAACTATAGAGAACACATGAGTAATTGTAAGCACTGTAATCATGAACTAACCGGAAGTTATTGTTCCAATTGCGGACTTCCCATCAAGATAAAAAGAATAGATAGTCATTATATTATCCATGAGATTGAACATGTTTTACATTTTGAAAAAGGAATCTTATTTACCATAAGGGAGTTATTGGTCAGACCTGGGCAAAACATAAGAGAATTTATAACGGACAATAGAAACAGACTTGTAAAGCCAATCATATTTGTAATTTTATCTTCGTTAATCTATACTTTAACCATTCATTACTTTCACATTGAAGATGGTTACGTTAATTCCGATGATACCAAGGGTTCATCGGTATCCCTAATTTTTAATTGGATTCAAAGCCATTACGGGTATGCAAATATTATGATGGGTATATTTATCGCGTTTTGGCTGAAACTGTTTTTTAGAAAATATAACTACAATTTTTTTGAGATGCTGATCCTGTTATGTTTTGTAATGGGAATGGGTATGTTGATCTTTGCTGCCTTTGCCCTTTTGGAAGGGTTAACGAAACTAAACATAATGAAAGGTGCCGGAGTTGCCGGCGTGGGTTATTGTACCTGGGCAATTGGCCATTTTTTTGAAAAGATGAAAGTGGCCAGCTATTTAAAAGCGTTTGCTTCTTATATGTTAGGAATGATCTCATTCTTTACTTTGGCATTTCTTTTAGGACTTTTAATTGATGTTTTAATTAAACACTAATTAAATATCGATGCAAGATCAATCATTTTATGGTGGTTTAGTAAGGAGACCGATTCATTCAGTTTAGATAATGAAAGAATCCAAGGGCTGATGCTTGTTTGAATAATGTATCTTTATCTTTTGAAATGGCTAAAGGTTTCAATTATACAAAACAGGCGAGGCGGTTCTCTGCAAAGTATCCGATGCTGAGTTTTACGACGATTCAGATAAATTTCTGGGTTTGGGCAAATATTATCTTTGTCCTGATCGTATATTTCAGTATGTTGGCTATCGCCCAATATCTGACGATCCTGTTGAAGTTTGAGATTTGGGAAATATTGACCATATCCATTATACTTGGCGCGATCTATGGTTTTTTTCAGGGTACCGCAGATTACTATGTGGAGAACAAATTGATAGAAAAGGGTAACCTTGGCCGTTACCTGGTTTTTAAATTGACCTTTTCTACGCTATTCAGTTTCCTTTTCTTTGGCGTATACTACGTTATATTAACAAACACATGGATTCCTTTGTCAGGTCTGAATAAGAAGCTGGTTTTAGATCAGGGTACATTAAAATATTTCTTCATTGTCTATCTGATCTATTATTTTATCATGAATGTTCTGCTGATATTCATTAACCAGGTTAATAAAAAATACGGCCCTGGAGTTCTGCTACCATTGTTACTTGGTAAATATTCAACTCCTGTTGAGGAAGAACGGATCTTTTTATTTATGGACCTGAAGTCGTCTACGTCGCTGGCAGAATCGATGGGCCATGTAAAATACAGCAATTTTATCAGAGATGCATTTCTGGATATCAACCATATGCTTGGCCCTTATTATGCAGAAGTTTATCAATATGTAGGGGATGAGATTGTGATCAGCTGGCCAATGGAGCATAGTATTGCTGACCATGCTGCTATCGAATTCTTTTTTGCCTGTGAAAACAAGTTCCAAACGCGTACCGATCACTACATCAGTAAATATGGTTCAGTACCATCCTTCAAAGCGGGACTGCATTCCGGATTAGTTACCGCTGTAGAGATAGGAAATATTAAGCGGGAAATTGCCTATCATGGCGACATACTGAATACCGCTGCAAGAATCCAGTCTCTGTGTAACCATTACGGAAAAAAGCTGCTGGCATCGGCGTATTTCGTAAACGGACTATCTCAAACAAGTAGTTTTCAAATTGAGCATTTGGGGATGGTTAACCTCAAGGGCAAATCTCAGGATACGGAGATCGTTGGTATAGATCTTATTTCTAATTAAACAATACCTGCTCCGTCAATTAGTTTCACTTGTTTTCCCATCTTTTTTTGGATCACCTCAAAATGATGTAATTCATCATTGCTAACCAGCGAAATCGCTTCTCCAGCGGATTCTGCACGGCCAGTTCTGCCGATGCGGTGAATATAATCTTTAGGTGATCGTGGTAATTCATAATTAATTACAAAAGGAAGAAAGTTAATGTCTATTCCCCTTGCCATAAGATCTGTAGCCACCAATACCCTTAATTTCCCGGATTTAAAATGCGTTAAAGATTCTGTTCTGGATCCCTGGCTTTTTTTACTGTGAATAGCTCTTGCTTCAATGTTATTTTTACGGAGTTTATTCACAATGGCATCTACCAGCTGAACAGATGATGCAAATACCAATACCTGCTTCATATCATGATGGTTGATCAGGTAACGCAGAAAGGGGCCTTTCTTTTCTGGTGAAACGATATAAGCCACCTGGTTGATCAGGTCTAGTGAAACTTCTTCCTCTGCAATTTTGATTACCACGGGCTCATGCAGCAGGATTTGATGAATGTGCTCAAGGTCGTTACTCAATGTGGCAGATAACAATATGTTTTGACGCTGTTTAGGTAAAAGTGCAAGAATTTTATTCACTTCTTCTTTAAATCCTAAATTCAGCATCTTGTCTGCCTCATCCAATACCAATGTTTGAATGCTTGCTAAGGATACTGAATTTGAATCGACCAATTCCAATAATCTTCCAGGTGTAGCAACCAAAACATGTACGCCTTGCAAGGCCATCATTTGCGGGTTGATGGATACTCCGCCATATACGGCCAGTGTTTTAACAGGCTGGGTCAGCGCTTTGCTAAAGGTTTTAAATACCTCTTTTACCTGTTCTGCCAGTTCACGGGTAGGGGTTAGGACCAATACATTGACATGTCGGTTTTTAACGCCGATTGACTGCTGCAAATTCATGAGTACAGGCAAAACATAGGCGGCAGTTTTTCCTGAGCCTGTTTTAGCGATGCCCAATACATCTTGTTTATTTAAAATAGCAGGGATGGCAGCTTCCTGAATTGGTGTAGGCAAGGTGAAATTCTGATCTGTCAGTGCTTTTAATAAAGCAGGTGATAAACCAAGTGAACTGAAAGGCATAAGCAGTATTTAATAATGCCGCAAGATACCCATTATATTTCTTTCTTTATGCCGGAAATTAATCCGGCACTAGTCTTACTACTCCCGTACCTTATTGATATAAATCTATGATCTCTATTTACTATCGGTTACTGTTGATTAAATGATAGGGGAATAGGTCATCCAACTTCTTCCGCCTATCTGTAATTAATCATCGTACAATTAAGACGGTCAACTATATGTAAGGTACCTGTTAAAAGTAAAATATTTTAAAGTCATACCATTGGCGAGCGTTTCAGCTGCCAATGGTTTCTTATTTTACCATGGACTGATGCCGGTTTCTGGAGAATTGTCATCGCTGAAAAATTGGCCTGTCAAACCTTCCGGGCCTAATACTGCTGCTTTTACTACTCTTGCTGCGGCATCTTCTATGCTTCCGGGGCCGGTATGATGATTGAAGTCGGTGGCTGTATAGCCGGGATCAACTGAATTTACTTTAAAAGTGGTGTCACGCAAGTCGTAGGCTAGGGAAATGGTATAGGCGTTAAGTGCTGCCTTAGAGGCCATGTAAGCCGAGGCTTTATACGGATAATATTTCCATGTGGGGTCATTATGCAGGGTAAGTGAGCCCAATCCCGAAGTAACATTGACGATTCTGGGTGCTGGTGCTAATTTGAGCAGATCAATAAATGCCTGGGTTACGGATATGACACCGAAATAATTGGTTTCAAATACCTGTTTAAAAATGCCTGGATCTGTCTCAAGCGGTGTTTGGGGCATACCCCCGGAAATACCTGCGTTGTTGATCAATACATCTAATGTTTTTGTTTTCTTGCCTACAGTTGTTCTTGCCTCTTTAATAGATTCCTTGTCGTCTACATCGATTGCCAGGGCTTCTACTGCTGTTAGGCCCAATGCATGCAGCTGCTGCACTGCCTGCTCACCCTTTTTGAGGTCTCTGGAACCCAGGTAAACATAGTATCCCTGTTGTATTAATTGTATTGCAGTTTCGAAGCCGATGCTTTTGTTTGCTCCCGTTATAAGTGCTGTTTTCATGATTATAAATTTTATTCTGCAAATCTACTATCCGCGCACCGGTTGGTTATAACACATCGAATGGTATTAATGGTACATTTTACGGGTATTGATCCTGTACTCATTTGGAGTGGCTCCGGTTTCTCTTTTAAAGAAGCGGTTAAAGTATGAGGCATCGGAAAATCCAAGCTCAAAGGCAATTTCTTTTAAAGAATTGCCGGTATGGAAAAGCAAGCGTTTGGCCTCCAATATCAAACGCTCGTGAATGTGCTTGATCGCTGGCTTTCCGCTTTGTGTTTTTACTGTTTCGCTCAAATGGCCAGCTGAAATGTTAAGTAATGAGGCATAATCGGCAACTTCATGCAACTCATGGAAGCACTCGTTTATCCTGGTGTGAAAGGTTTTGATCAGCTGCTTTTCAAATGAAGGAACACTGTTTTTATGCTGCGCCTGGTAGATGCGACTGATATAAGTAAAAAGCAAAGTAAGATAGGCTGTTAGCATCCGTTGCTGCCATTCACTCCGAACCTGGTATTCTGCGTTGATCCTGGTCAACATATCTTCAACAAACCCGACATCCGATTCACTAAGCGGCAGTTCAAGGGGATGCTCAGAATCCTGGATGAGCGCGAGCTGATTTAAGGAAGCGTTTTCCTGGAGTGATAAAAATTCCCGGGTAAAGGCAATCCCAGTACTCCATAGTTCATCTGTTCCTTCTTTCACGATGATCTGATTTGGTCGCAAAAGATAGGCGGTATTATCTTTCAGTTCATAGGGGATCATGTCAATCCAGTGCCTTGTTCCGCCCCGTCTCATAAATACGAAAAGGTAGTGGTCTTTTCGGTGCGGTAGCAGCAGATCTGACTCGGTGGGCATGGTGCCCTCAAAATGATATACCCTGAAATTTTTATTTCCGCTTTCATCTGGTTCCAGTGAATAAATGGGCAGTTGCTGATCGGGGATAGGGAGTTGCATTGACCAAAGCTACGGAATTTGTGTTAATTCTAATCCAGGGAATTTTTTGAATAAACTTTTAGCAAAAGACATCCAAAAACATATAACGAAAAAGCTTAAACAGGTATAAATAAGCTATGATACCGCTTTTTTAAAAATTTTGAAATTATATTGGGTTACGTATATTTGAGCGTTGGCTGCTACTATAACAGACCAAATCAACATAATCGTATAACATTAAATAGGACCAATGGAACAAAAAGAACTATCAGAATTAACAGATCAGGAACTGTTGGACGAGGCAAAAAAAATAAAATCGACCTCAATAATTAATGCGGTATTGATTGGAATGTTGATTGGGATTGTAATTTACAGCATTGCAAAAAACAGTTTAGGTTTTTTTGGGCTAATTCCTTTGTTTTTTGCCTACAAATTATTTAATAATTCAAAAGATAATAAAGAATTAGAAAAACTGTTAAAAGAACGAAATCTGAAATAAATCATTAATGGCGATTACTGCTTATTAATTTACCAGTGATATTGCCTTCTCCAGAATCTCGTCGCGGTCTTCTTTAATTCCCTGAATTGTGGGCTTAACTTTCACATTCGGCACAATCCCTATCCTTTGAGTCTCCTTACCATTAGGGTAATAAACGCCTATTTGTGTAAATCCAACGCTTTGGCCACCCGGAAAAGAGACGGGCAAACCTACTGAGCCATCTGCACCAGCTGTCTGACTTCCAACTATAATGGTGTTTGGCCCTGCGCGTAATGCCATTGCCGTCAGTTCACCCAAACTCCAGGTTTCTTCATTCACCAGCACAATTACCCTGCCTTTATAAGGACTAGGATTAACTGCGCCAATTCTCACATGCGCCATGTAGTCGTCAGGCAAATAAGTAAACAAACCTGGTGCTTCAATATTTACTGCAGTGTATCGGGCAACCTCTGCGGGTTCATTAAATAAAAATTTACCAATATCCCAGCCAAAGCTGGTTGGCTTTGGATAAGTTCTTAAATCCAGTATCATGGCTTTGGTATTTATCGCAATTGGCATCACGGATTTCAATCTTGTTCCGATCCTGCTGGCATGGATGTATGCAATATCCGGATTGATCATCCTAAAGCCCGTATCTGCAGGTAATGGTTTTCCGTAATACATTCGGTTAAGGTGATGGCATTTAAGCTCAATGGTATCTATCTTTTTATCGCGCATAAAAGTTACCCGTAGCAATGTATCCTTAGTTCTGAGTAATAAGGCCGACAGCTTTTTCAATTCCATGGTTCTGTTTGACGCTGTAATGTACTGCGATTTTTCTTTTATCAGTTTCGCTACCGGAACACCATTGATCTGCTGAATAACATCTCCTTTTTTCAAAGATCTGGGAATTGTTCCCTCATCTTTGCTATAGCTTACCACAGGGAGCTCAGCTACAAAATCAATAACAACATTTGGTGAATAAATACCAAAATAACTCCTTAACGGAAATTCGAGAGTAGATATGTCAGAATGTGAATCCTTCGTTTCCGCCACCAGTGCGGCTATTATAAGTTTGTATTCCAACTCATTTTTTGCTGAAATCAATTTCGTGATGTATTCATTTAAAATTCCGGACCAGGGCTTATCCGTCAGGTTTTTGTAGGGTGAAAAGTATTCGTAGATGTTCCAGAATTTGAACAATGCCAGCAGACGATAGCCTGCATCCGGGTATTTTAAACTGCTGTAATCGGCTTCGTTCTTAAAAATGGCTATTGGCGTTTCTGCATCATATAGTTTTACATAGTAATTTTCTTCCCGGCGTTCTGCTTGCTGGATGGTATTTAACAGGCTGATAATTTCGGGACTGAGTTTATTGGACTTAAACCAGGAAAAATTTGGTTTGTATTTAATATTGCCTTTAGCAACCGGAACCTTTTCGCTAGTTTTAAATGTGCCTAAAGCCGATATCCAGTTAAAAAGTACTTTATTTCTCTCCTGATCTGTTTTAGCAGCTAATATTTTAGGTGTTACCCTGAAAAGTTCGAAATCCCAGTTATAATTTCCTTTTCCAACGGCGGGATGATAATACTTTAAAAATCCCCATATCTTACCTAATACAGTTAGATTGTTTGTTTGCAATGGCGTAAGACTGGCAACCTCGATTTTTGAACCGGTAATGAATTCCAGGTCTTTATTTTTATTAACCGTATCTACAGTTTGTGCTGCTAATTTTAAGGAAGTTGTAAGTAAGAACAGGAGTAGGAGCTTTGATTTTATCATAAAGCGAATTTACGGGTTTGATCAATCCAATTGTGTTAACTTATGTTAAACCAAGACTTAATGAAGTTTTTCTTCTGTTACATCTATGTTTTTTAATGTGTACTGCGTCTTTGTTTATAAAATCTTTTGGAGTTGACAACATTCAAAAGTTTATTTAGTGACATTTATTATTTTGATCAATTTATTTAGCTGGTTGTCATAACCGTCCAAAACTTGCTTTTCGTCTGCTTGAATAACAAGATCAGGTATGGTTCCATTTCCGTCTAAGGTCTTTCCATTTCTTTGAAATGACAGCATCGTAGACACACTAATTTTAATATTTGAGTTTTTCAAATACAATATTTTTGAATTACCGCTTGAACCATCCGTTGTTTCTCCTGCTATTTTTACGTTTGGCAAACCTTTAAATGCACTTGTAAAGACGGATGCCGCGCTAAAGCTCTCTTCATTTACTAAAATATAGACCGGTTGACTATATGATTTCTCGCCATGATGTAAAACCATATAAAAAGGGCTGCTAAACTTAGAACTATCCATTGTTTTTTGAAGCTTTAAATCCTTTCTGAACTGATCAATTGCTTTTCTGTCATTGTCTGATAATCTCTCTGAGTTATAACTATATAGATAACGGGCACTCATGGATTCTTCGTTGCCAATTATATTTTTGTCTGTTCTTAAATATGCGACATTGGCAACCCAGGGTGATTGCTTCGCCTGAACAATATAAGGCGCAAAGGTTTGAAGGATCTCTCTTCCGCCTCCTGGATTATTTCTAATATCGATAATCAATGCTTTCGTATTGGAGAAACTTTTAAAGGCATTTTCTATGAAATTTTCCAAACCTTCTACCTCGTCATAATCATACATCTCAGGAATGTGAATATATCCGATATGATGTGCTATTATTTTACTTAAACCTTCAAAGCTTTTTTTGCTGATCTGATCTTTAAGGAGATCATGCTCTTGAAGCAGTTTTGAAGCATATCCATTATTTTCTGTAGTTAATTGGAATGTTTCCATTTTTTCAGCATTGCCGTCACTAAAAATTACATTTATACTATCGGGACATGGAATATTATTCTCAAATAAGAGTTCTCCATATTTTTGAATCGCACTGGCCCCTCGCGAAAGTTTTGCTTGTCCTGGTGCTTTTTTATCCCTGTAATTATAAGCGTTGACCAGCGTCTCTATAGCTATCCCATTTATGCTTTTAATATAGGGATGTGACTTATCATAGAACTCATAATTTTCATCTTTTACATCTTTTTTCAACCCGATAATTTTACCGTTTAACGTGGCCACACCAAATGGGAGTCTTAAGTTGTACGTTTTATGGGCTTTTTTGTTGAATGATTCATTTTTTACAGACGAATGCCGATCCCCAATTTCTGCCATAATTTTGCCAATTTCGTTGGTAAATTCATTAATGTCTACGTCATTATTTTTATTAACAATGGAGTCTAATAGCTTTCTTATAGCCAATTTGTAATCAAATGTTGAAAGCTGGCTGTAAGAAGAAATGGATTTCAGTATGTCTTCAAACTGTTTTAAATCGGCTATAGTTTCAGCTATTGGGATTTTTTTAGGAAGTGGGGTAATCGAAATGGATTCTTCGATGGACCTGTTATATAGCAGCAATTTATGTCTGTTTTCAATAGTAAAAATGCCTGTATAAGTGTTCAGAACGCCATCTTTAGATAGTTGTAAATCGACTTTTATATTGGGTTGATAACCTAAACTCTGTAGTACCTCCACAAGGTCTTCAGAAAAGCGTTTTTGCCATTTTGATCCAAACTGTTTTTTACAGAAATCCAATAATTCTTCTTCTCTGAAGTCATCTAACTTTTCAAGATGATACCATTTATTGTCAAATTGTACAACAGGTTGTTCTTTTTCCCATTTTACAGCTGTAAATGGAGATGCTTTTTCTAGTTCTAGTTTTTGACTAAAGGCCAATACTGAAATAAAACATAAAACAGTAAGTATAAAATACGTCCTCATCTTTTAAATTTTTAATTGAATTCTGGTCAAACGTATTATAGTTTGATCCGCTTTAAAAATGTTATAGATAAACATGAGGTGTGGATAGATGAACCCAGGGTTTCAGCCGACTTAACACCATCCACTTTTTATATCTTTACCTGTGCTTATACAAACTACTATGTTTCTACGATCACATAAAACTATTCAAATCATAAAGATTATCCTTCATGTGATTTTTATCGCTGTCATAACAGTCAACCTGTTGATCAGGGCTTTTTTCTCGCTTCCGGATTACTGGCTTTTCTTTCTTACAAGTGGTGCTGTCGAGAATTTTGCATGCGCCCTAATTGCCTATGTTTTATATTATTTTGTGTTCCAATTAAATGGCAACTGGAAAAAGATTGGGTTTTCTATCCTCTTTATCACCATGCTGCTATTACTGGCATCACTTAAAGATTACAGGATCCATGATGGGGTTACATTTGAAGAAACGTTTGAATACTTTACCAGCTTTTTGGGACAATCGGTCTTATGTTATTTATTTGTGTATACTGTCAATCGCTTTGAATTTTTGGGACGTTATCAAAAGCTGGAAAGAGAATTAAACCAGGCCAAAGAACAGTTGCTGCGAAATCAATTACATCCTCATTTTTTATTTAATGCGTTTAACTCATTGTACAGTTTATCTTTAAAAAATGATCCGGAGACATCAGATTATATCTTAAAATTATCAGGTATGATGCGTTATTTAACGGATGAAACCCATCTTAACAAGGTACCGCTGCATAGAGAAATAGATTTCATTGAAAAGTACATCGCTATTGAAAAAATAAGATTTGGTGAAGATGCCCGTATCAAACTTAGTGTCGAAGATTCTGATAACGATGAAAAATGGATCGAACCTTTTCTTTTGATCACGCTTGTAGAAAATGCTTTTAAGCATGGATTTTATACCAATATAAAAGATGCATTTGTAAAGATCGATGTGAATATTGGGAATAAGGAACTACTATGTACGGTAGAAAATAGTCTTTTTACCAGGCAGCATTTTCAAGAAAGTAACCGTGAAGGAAAAGGACTTGAAAACTTAAAAAAACGATTGGAGTTGTTATATCCAAAAAGTTCGAGTATAAAGATCAGTAATACACCAAATACCTATACTACCCGTCTTAAAATTATGCTGAATAATGAAGTTATATAAAGTCATAATAATTGATGATGAATCTTTGGCTATAGATGTCATAACACATCATTTAAAGCGTTTCTCAAATTTTGAAGTGATTAAAACCTTTACCGATTCGGTCGAAGCCTTTAATTTTTTAAAAGGGGATCATAAGATAGATCTTGTTCTTACAGATATTGCAATGCCTGAAATTTCCGGAATTGAACTTGTAAAACTTTTTAAGACAAATACCAAGTTTATAATGACCACTTCCTTTAGTCAGTATGCCGTTGAAAGTTTTGATTTAGAGGTAGTTGATTATCTGTTAAAACCAATTTCATTTGAGCGTTTTTGTAAAGCCATTACCCGTTTTGAAAGTTTAGAAAACAGGGAGGGTCAAAATATGCCTGAACCTTCTTTTTTTGTAAAAGAAGGGGATGAGTTTATTAAGATTTTAATAAGGGATATAGATTATATTGAGGGTTTGAAAGATTATGTTAAAATTATTACCGGGAAAAACTATTGCTTAGCGCTAAAATCATTAAAATCTATAGAAGAGGTATTGGGTGCTTATAAATTTATGAGAATTCATAAATCATATATTGTTCCATTATCTAAAATAAGTCAGTATAATGGAAAATGTGTACTCATTAACAATTCAGAAGTTCCTGTTGGTAGTAGTTACAGGGAAGCGCTTAAGGTTTACCTAAATAAAAATAAGTTATAGAATGTTCCGACATGATATTTTGTTCCGACAAAAGCAGATTCGGTTAGCCTTGCTGGCTGGCCAATCCTCAATTTTGTAGCCTCAAACAATTTATATCAATCGAACATTTTATGAAAAAACTGATTTTCATTTTAAGCATTGCCTTTTCTTCGCTCGCTTACGGACAGCAGCATCATGCCCGTACCTTTGTTTTCGTTCCTGGTGCCTGGAGCGGCGGCTGGGATTACGCGAAAGTAGATTCCATTTTAACTGCCAATGGGGACAAAGTTTACCGTCCTACGCTTACCGGCCTTGGCGAAAGGGTGCATCTATCTAACCCAGGCATCAACCTGACCACCTATATCAATGACATCCTGAACGTGATCAGGTACGAGAATCTCCATGATGTGATCCTGGTTGGGCATAGTTATGCGGGCATAGTCATTTCCGGTGTGGCCGAACAGGTTCCTGACCGAATCAGACAACTGGTTTATCTGGATGCAATGATTCCCAATAATGGTGAAAGCGCGAAAGATATCTGTGGAGACCTTTGGGCGGGCATGATCAAGGACAGCATGGTGGTTTATCCTTTCGGTGCAACAAAGGCTGTACCGCCAGGCGATGTACCCCAGCCGTTAAAAACTTTTACCGAGCCCCTTCAAATTGGTAATCCCCTGGTTAAAAAGATTCCGGCTGTTTTTATATTGATGACCAAGGAGGGTAAGAGCAGTCCTGAGCATGACAAAATGGGCCTGTTGAGAGCCAGGGCCAGGAAATGGAAAGTCTTTACTTTTGAAGGCGGGCATTATTCCATGAGGGAACAACCGGAAAATCTGGTTAAAAAGCTGGAAGAGGTAATCCGGCAATAGAAAAAGAAACATTTATCAGTAACTTAGGATATGCAAAACAGGGTGATCCACAAGATAAATACGATCAGCGAATACCATAAGGTGATGGGACTCCCCAAACCGGAACATCCGCTCATCAGTGTGATTGATTACGGCTCCATTCAACTGCACTGCATGGCCAACAGGGGTTATATGTTCGACTTTTATTCCATCCTGATCGACCGGGATTTTAAGGGCAACATGAAGTACGGTCAGCAGTCTGGAGTATTTGAAGAAGGTGTCATGTTTTTCATGTCTCCGGGTCAGGTGTTTGAAGTGAAGGCCTATGAGGAGGAAAACGCTGCCCGATCAGGCTGGCTACTGCTGATCCATCCCGATTTCCTGTGGAAGACCGCACTGGCAAAGACGATCAGAAACTATGATTATTTTGACTATTTCGTCAATGAAGCCTTGTTCTTATCGGATAAGGAAGAAAAATCCGTTGTTGCCATCATGGAAAATATGGCAAGGGAATATTGCAGTAACATTGACAAGTTCAGCGCTCCTGTGATCATTGCGCAGCTGGAACTGCTGTTGATCTATGCAGACCGGTTTTACCAGAGGCAGTTCATTACCCGTAAACAGTCTGGCCACTCCATCCTTGACCGCCTGGAAGCTTTGCTGGATGGGTATTTCAAAAATGGTGAATTGACAGTAGATGGAATGCCGACTGTTCAATATGTAGCAGCATCATTGAATTTGTCTGCAGGCTACCTAAGTGGCTTATTGAAGACCTTAACGGGAAAGAGTACCCAGCATTACATACAGGACAGATTAATTGAACATGCCAAAGCGCAATTGTCCACTACGGATCAATCGGTAAGCGAAATTGCCTATGGCCTGGGTTTTGAACATCCCCAGTCCTTCAGCAGACTGTTCAAGGCAAAGACCAGTTTATCGCCTTTGGATTTCAGGGCAAGTTTTAATTGACTGTATCTTTAAATGATTTAAAAAAGCCGTCAACTTGATCCATTGGATCAGGTGAAGCAAATCTGGATAGATCTTACGCCATTTGTCAACTGTGTTAAAACGGCAATAGCATGTGCCCGCGATGACTAAATCAGGGAGTACATGGTATTGCCGGTTAATTTATTTTTTAGATAATGTAGCCAATAATTCGTCCAGGTAATTCAATGTCATGGTAAATCCTCCCTGGAAACCCATTTCAATCATTTTTTCCATGCGCTCCAGTGAATCATTTTTAATAGTAATGCTCACTTTTGTATTTCCATTTTCTTCACTGAAGCTAAGATCCCAGTCAGAACCTGGCAAATCAGGGTTTTCATCTTTGTCTGCAAAAGAATTCAAATATTTGAAATTCGTTTTTGGGCTAATGGAAGTGTATTGTTGAAGTGCCCAATGCTCATCACCTTCAGGACTAACCATGGCGTAAAATCTTCGTCCTCCAACCTCAAAATCCATCACTTTTGTTTTTGAGTTCCAGGGTTTAGGTGCCCACCATTGGTCAAGAATTTCTTGTTTAGTAAAAGCATCCCATACCAGCGAAAGGTCGGCTGCAAATTCTCTGTTTACAAATACCGTTTTTTTTGCCTTGTCAACGGTAAAATCAAATAGTAAATTGTTCATTTTTTCTGTTTTTTAAGTGTTGATAATACTTGGTCTAATTGGTTAAACCGGCTCTCCCAAATTTTTCGGTATTGGTCTAACCATTGATCTATTTCTTTCATTTTTTCAATTTCAAGAGAGTAGTAAATCTCTCTGCCTTGATATTCTTGTTTTACAAGATCACATTCTGTGAGCATGCGCAAATGTTTTGATACGGCTTGTCTGGTTGTGTGAAAGTTTTCGGCAATGGCATTGGGTGTCATTGGCTGTAATGCTATTAAGGCTATAATTGCCCGTCTTGTTGGGTCTGCAATAGCTTGAAATATATCCCGTCTCATTGTTTACTATATTTAATTAAGAAACTAATCGGTTGCAAATATATATGCAACTTTTCGGTTTCTCAAATTTTTTCTAAATTATTTTCAAAGGATTGCTTTTATGACCATCGCAATTGTGATTTATCCAACTTTAAGTCTCCTGGTTTGTTATGTCTATCCATGATCATTCGTGGGTATAGCACATGAAAAACAAAAAAATCCTGATATCCGGTGCGAGTATTGCCGGACCGACACTTGCTTACTGGCTTAGCCATTACGGGTTTGATGTAATTGTAACTGAGAAAGCACGAGAGCTGAGGTTAGGTGGGCAGAATATTGATGTGAAAGGTCCGGCCAGGGAAATTGCGCAAATGATGGGCATTGAAGAAAAGATCCGGGCGGCCAATACTACCGAAATTGGTACCCGCTTTGTCGATACCGCAAACAAAATTGTCGCAGAATTCCCGAAAGGAGAATCTATAGGTCTTACGCAGGAGTTAGAGATTTTGCGCGGGGACCTGGTAAAAATTCTTTATGAGTGTTCAAAAGAAAAGGTTGAATACCGGTTTGGTGACCAGATAACCAGTGTCAGCCAGACAGACATAGCAGTAAATGTCAGCTTTGCCAGCGGGAAAGAAGAATCGTTCGATATCTTGATTTCAGCAGAAGGAATCGGTTCCAAAACTATGGAACTGGTTTTCGGAAGTCAACCTGATTTTAAATATCTTGGCCTATACACTGCTTATTTAACCATACCAAAGGAACCAAGCGACAGCAAATGGGCACGCTGGTGCAATGCCCTTTCAGGGATTATTTATCTCATGCGGCCTGACAATCACGGTGAAACAAGAGCTTCTGTTACTTTCCTGGCAACGGAGGATGAATATAAAGGACTTTCCATGGAGGAACAGAAAGATGCGCTGATTCAGCGGATAAAAGGGACAGGCTGGGAATCAGACAGGATCACTGAAGGGATCAAGCGATCGAAGGATTTCTATTTTGAGCGTGTAAGCCAGGTTAAAGCTTCCAGTTGGAGCAGGGGCAGGGTTGCCATTACGGGCGATGCTGCGTGGTGTGCAACACCCATTGCAGGTAAAGGTACCGATCTGGCCATGGCCGGTGCTTACATATTAGCAGGAGAACTGTCTAGAGCAGATACTATTGAACAGGCATTCCGCGCCTATGAAGACAAGATGCGACCCTATGTTGAAAAATCTCAGCAATTGCCGCCTGGAATTCCCTGGGTAGTTTACCCCAGGACAAAATTTGGCATTTTTATATTAAACAGATTGGTGGCAGCGGTTGGAAGTAAACCTGTAAAATGGTTAGTTGGAAAACTTAGCAGCGGCAAAAAGGTACCCGGGAAAGAAATCGTATTACCTGATTATAAATAGGGTAAACGACACAAAAGAAAATCATGAGTAAACTGCATAATGCTTTTCATTATGAGATCAGAGAGTTTTGCAACAAATGATCCTCGATTTTCCTATGTAATTTACTCATCATGTTTGAAAAACACATTTTTTTTACACAAAAAAGCCCCAGATTTTCTGAGGCTTTTCGTGATCCCGCTGGGATTCGAACCCAGGACCACTACATTAAAAGTGTAATGCTCTACCAGCTGAGCTACGGAATCATTCTCTTTTTGAAGAGGGTGCAAAGATAGGATTTTAATCTTATTCTGCTAAATAAATTGTAAAAAAGTTCATGTTTACAAGCAGTTTAACGCTAATTCCTTTATTATCAGTATTATTAAATTTGATAATCTACCAATTATTTTATCCGTGTTAAGCGAATTGGCTCTGGAATGTCTACAATTAACGGAACCTGCTCAATGGTAACAAAGCTGGAATCCAGTCCGAAACCTCTTCTTTCTGAAATACTCATCAGTTTAAGTATCCTGTGGCAAGACATGGTTACTCTTTCTATGAACTTCAAACTGTTGGAATTGGAAATGATCTTCTCAATAACTACAAAACGGAAGTCTCCGGGAATGTTCTCTGCTTCTAAAGATTTATATTTACTGGTGATGTCTATCTCACCGCTTTTAACGAGCTCCTCAACCACTTTTCTAAACAATACGTTAACACGTTGCTCTACCCGGAAACCGAGCCTGAAATCGATCCTAATGAGCTGATCCGGGATCATTTGATCTACTTCATATTCCATGGTGTACGGTTCATCAGTTACATCCACATGGAGCAGCCAGTAAACGTCTGCCCGCTTAGGGTGTTTTTGAATGATAGAATAGATCACAGACGACTCAATTTCCGTATTAAAGTTTGCACTCGTCAGGTAAACAAGGTTCGACGCATATTTAGCAATTGAGGTATCTGCGCTGATGTTCTTAATCAGCGGGTAAAAATCTTCTATGTCAATAAACTTCATATACCGGTTTCTGATCCTTCTTCCGTTAGACCAGAACCACATGACCGCAAACAATGCAAATCCAAGGATCAGTGTAAACCATCCGCCGTGTATAATCTTCGCGGCATTACCTGCTAAAAAGGTAAGTTCAATAACTCCATATATCAGCAGAAAAAATGCAACCAGGTATATTGGTACCTTTTTACGCATCAGGAACACGGATACAAGGATGGTCGTCATCAGCATGGCCACGGTAATGGATAGCCCGTAAGCAGCCTCCATATTGACTGATTTTTCGAAGATGAGCACGACTATGATACAGCCAGACATTAAGATCCAGTTCATGGAAGGCACATACAATTGCCCTTTTTGCTCACTTGGATAGTTGATCTTTACCTTAGGCCATAAGTTCAAACGTACCGCTTCGGCAATTAAGGTAAATGAACCTGATATTAAAGCCTGACTGGCGATGGCTGCTGCTACAGTAGCGATTGCAATTCCATAAATTAAGAACCAATCCGGCATGAGGTGGTAAAAAGGATTAACATCACCCAGCTTGGTTCCCTGAAGGTTCCACAACCAAACACCCTGACCCATATAGTTTAAGATCAGACAGATCTTTACATATACCCAGCTGATCCGGATATTTGACCGTCCGCAGTGACCCAGGTCTGAATATAAGGCTTCAGCTCCGGTTGTACATAAGAATACAGCTCCAATGATTAGAAAGGCTTCCGGGTTGGTACTTAAGATCTGGTAGGCATAGTAGGGGTTGATCGCTTTTAAGATCTCCGGAAGATCGAGGATGTATACAAAGCCAAGAACAGCGATCATGGTAAACCAAAGCCACATGATTGGACCAAATGCTTTACCAACCAGTGAGGTTCCAAACTGCTGTAATACGAATAAGAAGATAATAATGGCCAGCACGATCGGCACGGTAGGCAGGTCATGGTAAATCAGCCCCAAACCTTCAATGGCAGCCGAAACCGTTACCGCAGGGGTCATGATTCCATCTGCCAGCAGGGCAGCACCGCCAACCATGGCCGGTATGATCAGCCATTTGGCTTTTCGTTTAACCAGGGAGAATAAAGAAAATATGCCACCTTCACCCTTGTTGTCTGCCTGCAGGGTGATGATGACATATTTTATAGTCGTTTGTAGGGTGAGTGTCCAGAAAATGCAGGACAATCCGCCCAGGATTAATTCTTGTGTAATTAAGCGTTCACCAATGATGGCCTTGAAAACATACAGGGGAGAGGTACCAATGTCTCCATATATAATTCCAAGACTAATTAATAATCCCGCTGCACTGAGTTTTTGAATGTGTTTATGATGCCCCATATCATTTGAAATAATGCGCCAAATGTATGAAAATAAAGCACATTACTTCACTACTGGAAAAGAAGATATTCTTAACCTTGCCCCACCCATTGGAACCAGTGTTAACGGCGTTTGTTTTTCACTGGTAACCACCGGGCTTACCGGCAAAATATCTACCAGTCCATATTGGTCAATTTTCCATTGCGGAATCTGTTTTCCCACCACTTTTAATTCTATAGGTGCGTTCCCGTTGGTAAATGGATTGTTGTCCTTTGGCCAGCTTTTTTTAACCACTGTGAACGACTTCTCCGGGTTCTTTTCATCCAAAACCAATCCATAGTTCCAGGCAGTTTTAGGATGGATCTCATAGGAAGGCCATTTTTTAGGATCGGCACCTTTTTGCCATTGCGAATCGCCTATAGCAGTTTCTTTACTGTCTTTTTGAACGTAATCTTCATCAATTTTTAAAGAGTAGGTAAGTGGGCCATAGTTTACACTGACACTGTTCTTATTCTTTTCCCAGTCCCTTACTTTAATTTCCATTGGTAGCTGTAAAGTAACCTTATCGCCGTTTTTCCAGGTATTGGTTAGTTTAACATAGGCACCTGGTGCAGCGGTTACATGAACCAACTTGCCGTTTACTTTGACAACAGCCTGTTTGCTCCATGCCGGGATTCTGAGGTACAATGGGAAGTTAACGGCCTTTGGTGTATTTACGGTAATGTTGATCTGATCGTCAAAAGGATATTTGGTAACCTGGCTCAGGGTTACTTCTGTACCATTGCCAACTTTGGCTTTTACTTCGCCTTCGGCGTACAATTGTGCTGCAATGCCGTTATCAGGTGTTGCCATCCAGGTATTTTCTGCATAATAGACCCAGCCAGCCGCATGGTTGTGCTGGCAGCATCTGCTGCTAAACGGGTTCATCATTAAAAATGGACCTGTATTGTCAATTCCGGGATGGTGGTTTTTAGCATCGCTAATCACCATGTTGGGAGCAGTTAAGTAGCGGAGTGCTTTATAATCTGGGGTAAAGGCTGCAGAAAAGGTGTTAAAGGCAACATCTTCGCAGTTTTCTGCCCAGAAGGTATCTCCGGTAATGCCTAAAAGCATCTGATCTGAGGTCATTTGTTCTACCAGGCCACAGGTTTCTACCGCTTGTCTTGGATCGTCGTAACCCTTTCTTGAATTTTCATCGCCTCCAAACATTCCGCCCGGTACTTGTCCGTAAATGTTTCTGATCAGGTTATGGTCGTTGTAGGTAGCTGTTAGGTCTGCTTTATTGTGACTTTGCAGGTAATAGGTTGCAGGCTCACGAAAACATTGTGCAATGTTAACATTGTGCCAGTTGGGTAAGTTTCCTTCCTGACGCCAGTTGGCCGTGTTCTTGTCAATTTTAGTAGCCAGATCCAGTAAGAACGAATCACCGGTACGGTTATATAACCAGTAGATGCTGGTAATGTTATCGCCGCCCCTGCTTTTTTCCCAATAATCTTCCAGGAGTTTATCATCAGGAATACTCAGCTGCCATTTAAAATATTTGGTCATTACCGGGATCACGCGAGGATCTTTGGTAAATTCATAGTAAGATTGCAGGCACCACAACATAGGCATGTTTGTCCAAAGATCTCTTTTGCCAGCTCCTTTTTCTACCATAGGTCCAAAATCGCCGTTATCACGCTGGTTTTTCAACACGGCATCAATCCAAAACCTGGTCTCATTCAGCATTTTTTGGTCGCCCAGCATATAGCCGATATTGGCATATCCTTTAAGCCAGTAGGGGAGTTCTTCCCATCCATGAGCACCTTTGCCTTCTTTATTAAGCCAGGCATTGTCATTTTTAGAAAGCCAGATGCTGATCTCACCGAGGTTACCGGTTAAGCCATCCTTTTGCAGTACCAATACATTTTTTAACCAGCCGCCCGGTTTAATGCTTCCAATGGGAAGTTTAATGAAATGATTGTTCAGTAAAGGAGCTTTATTACTTACGTAATGGCTATTGGCGGTTGTATTCTTAGTTGTGGTAACAGATTCAGCTTTTAAAGCTGTTTGTGAATAAGCTTCAAATGCGTGCATTCCTGAGATCAGGAATGCAGCTGTTAATATGGAGTTATTTCTAAGCTTAACGCTCATTTGAATTAATTTAGGTGTGTTAAAATTAAGGTTTAAGTTCTACAAGCGCAGGATTGTACAATTTATCCGTTACTTGTTTTAATTTCTCAACAGGAACTTTGATTACCTTTCTGTCGTACGTCATTAATCCGTTTGTTTCTTGTTCAACGTCTGTAGTCTGGGTGTATACCGCTGCCGACAATCCGTTTTTGATCAGTCTTTCCATGGTTACCATGTAAGAAGCATATTTATCAAACAGTTCATCAGCGGTTTTAAAGGTCTGATAACCCCAGTTGTCTTTATCTTTCCAGGTATGTCCGGAAACAGGAAGTCCTAATCCGCCATATTCTCCTAACACTACAGCATGTGTTGAGCCGAAAAGATCCGGGCGGGGCATTCTTGGATCTGGATAGTGATGCAGATCGACAATGTCGCCTGTAATGATGTGATTACCTCCGCTTGCACTGTTTACCAAACGTGAGGGATCTTTTTTCTTAGTCCATTCGGCAATTTCTTTCGTTTTAAATTGTCCCCAGGCCTCATTAAAAGGAGTCCAGACTACAATGCTTGGAAAGTTATGCAGGTCGTCCATAATTTTATTCCATTCTTTACGGTACATGGCTTCAGATTCAGCACTGCGTTTTTTATCTGTACCGCCCATGATGCCTAAATTAGGCTCCCATTGGTTTCCAAGGTCGCCGCTTGGCATATCCTGCCATACCAGCATACCTAATTTATCGCATTCGTAATACCAGATTGCCGGTTCTACCTTGATGTGTTTACGGATCATGTTAAAGCCCATTTCTTTGGTTTTGATCACGTCAAATAATAAGGCTTCCGTAGTTGGAGCGGTGTATAAGCCATCTGGCCACCATCCCTGGTCCAAAGGACCGTATTGAAATACAAATTCATTGTTAATGAGCATGCGCTGAACGCCATTTTTGTCTAATCCCATAGAAGATTTACGCATGGCGAAGTAACTTTTAACTTCATCAACTACTTTTCCATTGCGTACAACGGCTATTTTTAGGTCGTACAGAAAAGGGCTGGCTGGCGACCATAACTTTGGACTGCGAATATTTAATGTTGCCTGTTCTGCAGCGCTGATCTCTTGTTCTGCAACTTTGGTACTGCCATCAAAAGCGCTGATCTTTAATTTGTCTCCTGCTTGCAGGGCTTGTACATCTGCAGAAACGGTTAAGGTCTTCGCATCAATATCAGGCGTTTGTTTGGTTGATGCGATGTATGTTTTGGCAACGCTCTCTAACCATACGGTTTGCCAGATGCCGGTTACCGGTGTATACCAGATGCCTTCTGGTTTCTTTACCTGCTTGCCTCTTGGCTGTGGGCCTTCATCTGTAGGGTCCCATACGCTAACTGATAGTTCTTGTTTACCACCTTTCTTTAGAAAAGGGGTAATGTCAAATGAGAAAGGGTCAAAGCCACCTTCGTGACTGCCAACTTTAGTTCCGTTTAGGTAAACTTCCGTTTTCCAGTCTACCGCACCAAAATGCAATAAAATAGTGTTTTTCATTGTTGATGGAAGGGTAAAAATCGTTTTGTACCACAACAGGTTATCCTTATCTACTGTTTTACCAACACCAGACAGCGAAGATTCTACTGCAAATGGAACTAATATTTTTCCATCAAAAGATTTAGGCTGGGCAGCATCTTTGGCCGTGATGGCATAATCCCATAGACCATTCAGATTTTTCCAGTTGTTACTGCGCACCAATTGCGGACGTGGATACTCTGGTAAAGGTTTCGCAGGGTCTAGTTTCTCTGCCCATGGGGTAGCGATCTTTCCTGGAACTGGTTTCCATTCCTGCGCTTGTACAGATAAGATAATGGATTGGGAGAGGCATAGCCCTACTAAAAAGGAGACTAATTTCATAATTGGATATTTGGTTTAAATTTGTGTTTTCCTACTTATTCAGCATTAGGAATATTCAAATAAAGGGAATTAGATTTAACATATTGGCTCATTTATTATTCAAATCGTCTCAATTTTTTGTTTAATTTCTTTAATTTGGCAACTCATCCGTTTTCGATTGGGAACTATTTAAATCAACCAAAAATAAACTTGAGAAAGTTCAGCGTTTTCGTTTTTCTGCTTATTGTCATTTCAAGTCAACTGAAAGCGCAATCTTATAATTTTAGACACTACCAGGTTGAGCAGGGGTTGTCTTACAACTCTGTATTTAATATTCTCCAGGATTCTAAGGGTTTTATGTGGTTTGCCACCAAGGATGGCCTGAACCGTTTTGATGGGTATTCCTTTAAAATATTCAGAAGCAACCCTTCAGATCCAAAGGCCCTGGGCAGCAATGTAACCACCGCTGTTTTTGAAGATACGGATGGCGTGTTATGGGTAGGCACCTCCAAAGGACTATACCGGTATAATGATACTACAGAGATCTTTAGCCCGGTAACGGCTACACTTGGAACCTATGTAAGCAAATTGAAAGAAGACCCGGACAAAAACATCTGTTTTATATCCGATGCGAAATTGTTTAGTTATAACAAGGCAAAAAATACGGTTAGACCTTATGCTAAAATTCAGGATTTTGACGTTTCCGCTTTTATCTTCACGGATGACGGTACCTTATGGGTATCATCAAGGGCAGGGGTACTGAAAAGATATCATGCGGTAAAGGACAACTTCGATTCTTTTGATGTGTTTAAAAATTCAGCACCTGTTAATGCACATTACATTGATGCGCTGTATTATACCCGGTCCAATTCTATTTTAATTGGTACTTCACATCAGGGTGTTAAATTATTTGATCTCAAAACGCTGAGCTACAAAGATATTTTAACCTTTAACCCAGACAATACCAGTATTTATGCTAAGGATTTTATTCATTATGGCGGTGATCAATACTGGATCGCTACGGAATCCGGTATCTTTGTATATCACCTTAAATCTGGCGAATATGTCAATTTAAAGAAGAACCCCAACGATCCATATGCCATTTCTGACAATGCCGTTTATACTTTTGCCAAAGACAGGGAAGGTGGGGTATGGGCTGGTACTTATTTTGGAGGTGTAAACTATTATCCTAAACCCTTTACTTCTTTTGATAAGTATTTCCCAAATAAAGGGGCCGGATCATTAAGCGGCAATGCAGTTCGGGAGATTAAAAAGGATAGGTATGGCAATTTATGGGTGGCAACCGAGGATGCCGGCTTAAATAAGCTGAACTTAAGTACGGGTAAGGTCACCCGTTTCTTGCCTGATGGTTCGGCTGGCAGCATCTCCCATACCAATATTCATGGTTTACTTGCGGTTAACAATGAACTGTGGATTGGCACATATGAGCAAGGACTGGATGTAATGGAGATTAGCACGGGCAAAGTAATCAGGCATTACGATAAAGGTAAGGGCGTACATCAGCTAAAAAGTAATTTCATCGATTGTATTTATCAAACCCGTAATGGTGAGATCCTTTTGGGTAGTTCTTACGGATTATACCGTTATAATACACAAAGCGACGACTTCTCTCAAGTACCGGAATTTCCGTTAAACTTTCATTATATGTCTATCCTGGAAGCGGATGACGGCACGATCTGGGCAGGTACGATCAATAGCGGTCTGGTATATTACAATCCCAAAACTAAGGAGAAAGGTACTTATAAAAGTATCCAGGGTAAGGACAACAGCATCAGCGATGATTTTATAAACTCGTTATTTATTGATGATGATAAAACATTGTGGGTAACTACTGAGAATGGCCTCAACCGGTTTAATACACAAGAACATACTTTTAAGCGGTACAGTACCGAAGATGGTTTTCCAAGTAATGTGATGTACCGGGTTGAACAGGATCTTGCCCGTAATTTATGGGTGAGTACTACAAAGGGTCTTGTCCGCTTTAATCCTAAAAATAAGCACATCAAATTATACACTACCGCAAACGGATTGCTTAGCGATCAGTTTAACTATAATTCTTCTTTCAGGGATACCAGCGGAAAGATCTTTTTTGGCAGTGTAAATGGGATGATTGGATTTAATCCGGATTCATTTATAAAGAACAACATCGTTCCGCCTGTTTATATTACAGGTTTCCAGGTTTTTAACCAGGAGCTTGTTATTGGCGCAGAAGATTCACCACTTAAAAAGTCCATCACGTTTACAGACCGCATTGTTCTGGATCATGACCAATCTACCTTTAGCATTGACTTTGCTGCATTGGGGTATACCGATTACGAGATGGCAGAATATGCGTATAAGCTGGAAGGTGTTGATCAGGAATATACCCATCTTAAAAAGAACAGGAAAGTGTTTTACACCAGGCTTTCACCAGGTACTTATACCTTCCTGGTAAAAGGGGCAAATAGCAGCGGCACCTGGAATGAAGATGCCCGTAAACTGGTTATTGAGATCAGGCCGCCATTTTGGTTAAGCTATTGGGCTTATATGGTATATGTTCTTTTTTTATCTGCTGCAATCTATTATGTAGTTGCCTATTTGAACAGGCGGACCAGAATCCGTCATAAAAGGCGTATGGATGAATTAAGAAACCAGGCTGCACATGAGATCTATGAAGCTAAGATCGAATTTTTTACACAGATTACCCATGAGATCAGAACACCGCTCACGCTGATTAAAGGGCCATTGGAGACTGTTATTAATAAGTACGATCCCGAACCTGAAGTGATGGGCTATCTGCTGACGATGGAAAAGAACGCGGACCGGTTATTGAACTTAACCAATCAGCTACTGGATTTCAGGAAGATTGAATCTAAAGATTATCAGCTTAGTTTAACGCAGACCAATGTTTCTGAACTGATCCGGGACAATTTTTTAAGATTCAGGTCTGCCGCTAAAGAAAAAGGTATCGAATTCAGGATTGATTTACCGGATCATCCTTTTTATGCGCTTGCAGATTCTGAGGCATTAAATAAGATCGTCAGTAATTTATTTAGCAATGCCGTTAAATATGCGCATCGCAGCGTATCTGTCTTGCTGGGTATGTCCAAAGAGGAAGGTGTTGTGGTAATCGCTGTTAAAAATGACGGGTATTTAATTCCTGAAGAGATGAGAGAACAGATCTTTAATTCATTTTTCAGGTTACAGGAGACGGCCAATGAAGTGGGGACTGGAATTGGATTGGCACTTGCCCGGTCGCTAACCCATTTAATGGGCGGTTCTTTGGCACTTAAACCGGATACTGCCAATCTGAATGTATTTGAGCTTAGGTTGCCGGCTTACCATTCAAATCCAACTGCAGAGGCTACTGAATATACTGCGGAGCCCCTTGAACACATTGCAGCGGGCATTAATAAGGATCTTCAGGCCTTCAAAGTAGAAGAGCCTGAAGATTTGCCTTCTTCAATTGTCACCACGCTGGATGAAAAGCCATTGATCCTGCTTGTGGATGATAACTCAGAGATCCTGCGATTTTTAATAAAAGAGTTATCGGGACGATATACGTGTATTACGGCAGCAAATGGGGCAGAAGCACTGGAGTTGATCCGGCAGCATGCGGTTCATTTGATTGTGAGTGATGTGATGATGCCTGTAATGGATGGTTTTGAGCTGTGCCGTACCATTAAGACTGATTTAAATTACAGCCATGTACCAATCATCCTGCTGACTGCAAAAAGCAATCACCAGTCTAAAATAGAAGGATTAGAAACCGGAGCAGATGCTTACATCGAAAAGCCATTTTCTCCGGCCCATCTGCAGGCCCAGATCAACAGCCTGTTGAGCAACCGCAATCATTTGAAAGATTATTTTGCAAGATCGCCATTGGTACATCTTAAAAGTATGGCGCACTCTAAGCCGGACGAATTGCTGCTTGAAAAGTTAAATGAGTTTATTCAAAAGAACCTTTCCAACACGAGTATGGATGTAGATCAGCTGGCAGAGACCTTAAATATGAGCAGGGCCACTTTTTACAGAAAGATCAAATCGGTTTCTAACTTATCACCAAATGAACTGATCAACATTAGCCGGCTAAAAAAGGCTGCAGCATTGCTGCTGGAATCAGAATATAGCATCCGTCAAATTGCTGCAATGACCGGATTTACCTCTCAGGCGCAGTTTAGCAGGTCGTTTTCCAAACAGTTTGGAACAACGCCATCGGCTTATTCAAATCCTAAATACGGTATTGAATAAGAAGTTAATCTATTTAACTGCCTAAAAATAAACTTTGGGTTACGAGTCTATAAATTTTAACGGAAAGTTCGATAAAAGTTAGCTGGTTACTTTCATGGTTATTTTTATAATCTTACTTTAGCTATTATTTTTAAGAATATGGCTAAGAAAGCGAGAGGTAAACAAGAAACAATTCACACAAACGAAGAAGACCTGTCTCAATTGATGGTGCAGCGGGAAGGAAAAAGCAATCAGGCCAATTTCTTTCCGATCATTGCAATGGGTGGGTCGGCTGGTTCTTTTGGTGCGTTTGAAAAGTTCTTTTTACACATGCCTGCCAACAGTGGCTTTGCATTTGTAATCATTATGCACCTTGACCCAACCCACAACATGGACGTTTCCGGACTTTTGCAGTCTTCTACATCCATGCCAATCATAGAGGCTAAAGATGGAATGGTTATCGCTCCTGATCATGTTTATGTGATTCCACCGAACCGGGATATGGGAATCCATAATGGTAAATTACTTTTGTTTAATGCTTCGCGCGCTAAGGGTGCCCATATGTCAATTGATTATTTCCTGCAAAGCCTTGCCGAAGATCAATGGAACTATGCCGTAGGCATTATTTTCTCAGGTATGGGGGCCGACGGAGAAACTGGCGTCCGGATGGTTAAGGAGAAACTGGGGCTGGCGATTGTTCAAAGTCCGGAGACCGCAGAATACAGCAGTATGCCTCTTACCTCTATTAAAACAGGCATGGTAGATTATGTACTGGCTCCTGAAGAAATGCCTGCCAAACTGATGCAGTATCTGAATCATCCGGCAATCCGGGAAGCAGAAACAGAAGAAATGGTGCTGGAAAGAAACAATTCTACCCATCTGCAAAAAATCCTGATGCTGCTGCGTTCACAGACCGGTCACGACTTTACGTTATATAAAAAAAATACGATCAACAGACGCGTAGAACGGAGAATTGCATTTCATCAGTTGCCAGACTATGTGCATTATGTTAATTATTTAAGAGAAAACCCGCATGAAATTGATATCCTGTTTAATGAACTTTTAATTGGGGTCACTAAATTTTTCAGGGATCGTGAGGCATTTGACCTGTTAAAGGATCAGCTTTATTCAAAATTGATTAAAAAAGGGATTGATGAACCCATCAGAATTTGGATTGCGGGATGTTCAACCGGCGAAGAGGCCTATTCCATTGCGATCATCATATCTGAGTATCTGGCTACTTTAGCAATGAAACAGGTACCTAAAGTGCAGATCTTTGCTACGGATCTTGATCCGAATGCGATTGAACATGCCCGTGTTGGCTTTTATTTTGCAAATATAGTTTCTGAGGTTTCATTAGAACGACTGGATAAGTTTTTTCTGAAACGAAACAATGGCTATATCGTTAAAAAAGAAATCCGGGAAATGATCGTTTTCGCCCAGCATAACCTGATCAAGGATGCGCCTTTTACTAGACTGGACTTGCTATGCTGCAGAAACGTAATGATCTATTTAACGGCAGATCTGCAGAAAAAATTATTACCCGTTTTTCATTATTCCTTGGTTAACCAGGGCTTTTTGTTCCTGGGTCCTGCAGAGTCTGTAGGGGTATACAATGAAGCATTTACCGTGATTGATTCAAAATGGAAGATCTATAGACGCAAAGAGGGAATTGCTGGTGTAGGTAAGATGATCGACTTTCCGTTTAATATAACCAATCCGTTTAATAAAACGGTTAAAGAAATTCCGGTTAAGCAATTGGCTAAAAGTTACCTGACTGAATATTTTCATAAGATATTGCTTGAAAATTATACGCCTGCTTCCCTATTGATCAATGAAAAAGGAGAGATCCTTTATATCAATGGAAAAATGGACCGCTATTTACAGCTACACTCGGGTGAAGCGGTGATGAATGTTCATAAAATGGCCAGGGAAGAACTTAAATATGCTATTGGCAACGCCATTTACCAGGCAGCCATTCAAAAAAGAACCATTGAATTTAACGATCTTAAAATTAACGAAAATGGAAAAATCAGTTTAATCGATTTTTCTGTAGAATATTTGAATGACATACAGCTGCAGGGATTGTTTATCTTATCTTTTAAAGATAAGGGGCTGATGAAGAAACGTGCGGGGTCTGCTGGTAAAATAAAATCAACCCAGGTTGGGGCTGTGGATGAACTTGAAAAGGAATTGTCGTATACCAAGCAACAGCTCAATACAACCATTGAACAGATGGAAACTTCTCTTGAGGAATTAAAATCTACCAATGAAGAACTGCAAAGTACCAACGAGGAACTTCAAAGTACCAACGAGGAAGCATTAACAACCAAAGAAGAGATGCAGTCCTTAAACGAAGAACTCATGACCATTAACCTTCAGTACCAGAATAAGGCCGAGGAACTGACCCGGTTAAATAACGATATGAAGAACTTATTGGACAACACAGAGATTGGCACCATATTTTTGGATAATGAACTAAATATTTTAAGGTTTACCCCACAGGTAACCCGTTTATTTAATGTGATCCCTTCTGATATTGGTCGTTCAATTACACATATTGTCTCCAACTTTGATTATCCTTCCATTGAAAATGCAATTTTAGAAGTGATCGAAAACCTCAATGGGAAGGAACTGGAAATTAAAACCAGGAAGCACGATTGGTATAACCTGAGGATTATGCCTTACCGCACTTTGGATAATTTTATCAATGGGGCCGTTTTAACCTTTACCAAGATTACCCCGGTTAAGGCCCTGGAAAATAAATTATCTACGATGATGGTATATACCCAGAATCATGTAAACTCATTGGCCGATGCAGCGGTTCTTTTAGACTACGACCGTAAAGTTCTTGTAGTGAATGAACTGTTCTTAAAAATGTTTAATTTTAGAGAATTCGAAATTAAAGAACAATTTTTTATGGAGGTTGTTCATAACAAATGGAATACCACTAAACTCGATGCGCTGCTACATGTTAATTCTGAACTTACCGAACTTTATTTACAGCATGAGTTTCCTGGAATGGGTATAAAAAAGATGATTGTATATGTTCAATGCATTTCTGAAAATAAATTAAATAAGGATACTGTTATGATCATCACTTTCAAATTTCAAGAACGTGAACAGGAAAAAGAACAATAATAAAGAAGACCTGCTTTCGCTAATTAAAGCAAGAATGGACAGTCCGTTTGATAACCGAATGTTAATTGAAGGGAATGTTAGTGATCAGAAACTGGCTGTTCTTCTTGGGGAATTGCAGATCTTTCAGCTGGAGCTGGAGATGCAGAACGATGAGCTTTCAGCTTCTCACCTGATGCTGGAAAATGAAAGGGCCAGATTTGCCGGTTTCTTTGATCTGGCTCCCGTAGGGTATTTTATCCTTGATCATTTAGGTATTGTTGAAGAGGCCAATCAAACGGGTGCCGATCTGTTGTGTATTTCAAAAAATGATATTTTATATAAAAGGTTTCAGGCATTGATAGATTCTGCTGCCTGGGAGATATTTTATACCTTTCTTCACAGGATGCAGACTACTTCTGTGAAACAAAATACAGAAATCCGCACCTACATCAATGGGAAGGAACTCTATATCAGAATGGAAGGTATAGCCATACAGAATGCCTATACCGGTAAAATTCAATATTACCTTACTTTGATCGATGTTACTGAAAACCGCATGGTCCAGCAACGTTTTATGGATACCAATCAACGGCTTGAAATGACGCTTAATGCATCTGGAACCGGTACCTGGACAATGGGACTGGGTCAGAATAAAGTTTATCTTGATGATTTCTGTTATACCATCCTTGGGATTAATCCATGGGATTTTGATGGAAGTATTAAGAAATTAATTGAGATTGTTCATCCCAGTGACCAGTTATACGTTAGGCAAAGCTTATTAAACGCGAGTAATAATTCTATTGAGATGGATATTGAATTTAGGGTTGTCAATAGATTAGGAAATGTAAAAACCATTTCTGCAAAAGGGCATGAAATTCATAATGATGTTGATCATAGCTATTTTGCAGGTATAATAATGGATGTTACAGAGCGTAAGCGCCTTGCTAAAGAAGCCCAGGATATTCAATCTGAAAAGCAAAGGCTGATCTTGTCTGCAACGTTCGATGCCCAGGAGAAAGAGCGTTATAAAATTAGCAGTACCTTGCATGATAGTGTTTGTCAGATTTTGTACGGGATACGGATGAATCTACAGAATATTCAATTGTCGGGAAAAACAGAAGGTAATTTTGCCAATATTAATGAACTACTGGACCAGGCCATTCGTGAAACCCGCGAATTGTCGTATGAGCTGACTCCTTCCGTACTCAGGGATTTTGGTTTTGCTGCCGGAGTTAAAGAGATGGCCCAGCGGTTAAGTACAGCTACTTTTAAAATCAAGGCCAATATAAAAAGCTCTGCAGAATCCATTTCAAAAGATGTACAGTTGTATGTGTTTAGGATGATTCAGGAACTCATTAACAATTGCATAAAGCATGCGCAGGCAACTTTAGCAGAAATCACGGTAAGTACTAAGGATGGGATAGTAACGCTCATCGTTTCTGATAATGGTATAGGTTTTGATGTCAATCTTGAAGATTCTTTATTTAAAGGATCCGGGCTAAGGGCCATTAAAAACAGGATCTTTTTGTTAAACGGTCATATGGATCTGACTACCTCTAAGAAAGGGACTATGGTTACCCTTAAGCTGAAGAGCGATTTTGAGCCTTCATTGATTTAATATATAATTCGCATGTCTAACACTGTAATAAAAAATGTCATAACTATAGGAGCTTCCGCGGGTGGAATAGCAGCAGTTTCCAGACTGGTTGCAGGTTTTAATGCAACATTTGATGCCGCAATATTTATCGTAATCCACGTGTCCAGAAATTCGCTTTCTGATGTTATTTTACATGAGATTCAAAGGCGTACCAAATTGATATGTCTGATCCCGGAAGATGGACAGATCATTGAAAACAGTACGATTTATTTAGCTCCTGCAGATCACCACATGATGCTTGCTGGTGGAAATATCAGTATTAAAAAAGGAGCATTTGAAAACCATTGGAGGCCGTCTATTGATGTGCTGTTCCGTTCAGCAGCAGCAGCATACAGTAATTGCGTAACTGGAATTATTCTTACCGGATTGCTGGATGATGGTACTTCCGGGATGTCTGCCATAAAAAGAAGCGGTGGCAGAAGTATCATTCAGGACCCGGCCGAAGCCGATTTTCCGGATATGCCTAAAAGTGTTCTGTCTAACATGGAAGTTGACTATAAGGTGTCGATTGATGAGATGGGATATATTCTTTCAGACTTGTATTCAAGAGAAGAATGCAATGTAGCACATGTTCCTGATGATGTAAAGCTTGAAGCAGAAATTACGTTAAGGATGAGCAGTAATGTAGAAGATCTGGAAAAATTAGGCTCTTTTACCCCTTTTACCTGTCCGGATTGCGGAGGAACGCTGGTAAAAGTAGAAACCGATGAGGTACCCAGGTACAGGTGCTATACCGGACATTCCTATACCCAGAAATCCCTGGAAGAATCACAGATCAAATCATTAGAAGAATCTTTATGGGTTGCCATACGTATGATGGAAGAACGAAAGAACTTATTGATTGCTATGAATACGCATAAAGAACCCACAAAAGTAGAAATGGCCAGTCAAATAAAAATCCATATTGAGCGATTAAAAAAAATGATGCTGGATCTTGGAAATAATGCAGAGGTAATCAATTAATTTAAATAAGATGTTGGAAGTATTATTAGCAGAAGATCACAATATTGTTCGTAACGGGATAAGAATGCTGTTAGAAACAGATAAGACCATAAACATTGTAGCTGAGGCGACGAATGGAAAAGAGGTTTTGGAACATATAGCTAATGGTAAAAAGATAGATATAGTTCTTGCAGATATTAATATGCCTGAATTGGATGGGATTTCGCTGATTAGAGAGCTTAAACTCGTAAGCCCCAAAACAAGGGTGGTGATCTTATCAATGCACGACAATGAAAAATATGTATTTCAGGCATTTATTGAGGGAGCTTCCGGTTACCTGTTAAAAAATGTTAGTGCAGATGAATTGTTATTTTCACTAAAACACGTGAACACAGGAAATAAATATTTGTGTTCTGAGCTCGCCATTAAGATAATGGGCAGGCAGATACAAAATTCATCATCTGGTTTGGAATTCGCTGCAGAGTTTTCACCACGGGAAATAGAAGTATTGCTTTTAATTGCGGAGGGCCATACCAATCATGAAATGTCTGAAAAGCTTTTTATCAGTAAAAGAACGATTGAAGGGCATAGACAAAGTTTAATTGATAAAACGGGATCAAGAAATACAGCTGCTCTGATTCGTTTTGCAGTAAGTAATGGTATTATTCAATAAAAAGAACCTGAAATAAGAAATAATATTGCGGTTTATACCTGATCATACGAAAAAAATACCTCTTTAACATCAATATAAAACATTCCTGCAAGTTTTGATGTTCAGGTAATATTAGAATTTAATCTAATCATTTACCTTAAACTAAAAATTATGAAATTTAAGATCTTAACATTATTCGCAGTTGCAGCAATGGCATTTGCTGGTTGCGGATCTGATAAAAATGGTGATGGCGATTCGGATTCACTTACAACAGACACCAATATTGTAGATACAACAAGTACAATGAGTGGTACAACACCTCTTGATACAGGAACAGCAACAACCCCGGATACAATTCCAAGAGATACTATACCACAGTAACAGTTAAAAAATAGACTACCTACCTATGAATAAATCTGGGGGCATCTTTATAGATGTCCCCTTTTTTATTTTTATATACATAAGATTTCTATGTATATATGTAATTATGTATATTTGTACATGGCAATTAATAATGAACTTTTTAAGGGCACGCTGCAAACCATCATATTAAATCTTCTGTCTGAGAATGAAAGGATGTATGGCTATGAGATTACACAAAAGGTAAAGTCAATCACACAGGGTGAATTGTTACTTAAAGATGGGGCTTTGTATCCATCCCTACATAAGCTTGAAGCTGAAGGACTATTAGAAACGTCTACACAAATAGTAGATAACCGGCTGCGTAAATATTATTCTCTTTCTCAGGATGGAGAAAAGGAAGTTGTTAATAAATTGCAGGAAGCCAGGGATTTTATCCAGAACCTGCAGCTTTTGTTAAACCTAAAACCAACCATCTGATATGCTTTTAACCGAAGAACAATGTGCAGAGATACGGGTTTATATTTTCGATGTTCCCCGTTACCGCGAAACGTACGATGAGATTTATGATCATATCTTAAATTCCATGGCTTCTAAAGAAGGAGACTTTGACCTGGAATTGGTTCGGGAAATTATTGATGAGGATTTTGGTGGTTTCAGCCAGATTGTAAAACAGGAAGCATTGTATCAAAAACAGATTACCTCAAAATACAGGAAAATGCTTTGGTCTGAAATGTATGCAGGAACGTTTCACTTTCCTGAGGCATTAAAAAATCTGGGCTTACTCTTTATCTGCTATATGATTTATGACTACAGCTTAACTAATGAGGTTAACGTGAAGGTATTTTATCAGGCACTGTTAATTGCGGTAACGATTCCTGGTGTTATTTACCTGGTTAAGCGGTTTATTATAGATAGAAACCGATTAAAGCTTTCTATCAAATATGATTTTATGCACCAGGCCTGGATACTTGGTTTTCTGCTTATGAATTCTATGATCACATTAACGCTAATTGACGGTGCTGCATTTGAAATCAGTAAAGCGGCTAAGGTACTTGTAATTCTGACCTTGTATTTTGTAACCAGTATTTACATCCGCTCATTTATGAGATTGTGTGTGAAAAAAATGCAGATTCTGACTGTGTAATGCTTTTTTAATGTTGTAAACAATTTATCTGGCAGGTTGTTATGCGATTAATTAAAAGCAAACAACATGTCGGTTAATCCTAAAAAGCATTCTTTCTTTTATCGTAACGGTTTGTCTATCGTTTTTTTATCCTTGTTCATGGTTACGCTTGTTGCGCAGGCCTATTCCGGATGGAAACAGCATAACCAGGAACTCCAGGACCATCAGGCACAAGAAATTGGCTTGGGTACCTATCTTCAAAGCGGTCACTTTATTTCAGCTACCTTCGAGAACTTTGAAAGTGAATTTCTGCAGATGGCACTTTACGTGCTGCTTACTGTTGGGTTAAGACAAATTGGATCTGCAGAGTCTAAATCGTTGGATGAGAAGGAGGAGGTAGACAGGGCGCCTGTTACAGGTAAGGACGCGCCATGGCCAGTTAGAAAAGGAGGCTGGGTATTGAAGATCTACAGCAACTCTCTTTCCATTGTGTTTTTTCTACTGTTTTTTATAAGCTGGGGACTTCATCTCTACGGAAGCTGGCAGGATCATAATGTAGAACAAGTTTTAAAACACGAGCCTAAAGATACCGTTCTTCAGTTTCTCGCTCAGCCTACATTTTGGTTCGAAACGTTTCAGAACTGGCAAAGCGAATTCTTATCGGTTTGTTCTATTGTATTTCTAACCATTTATTTAAGGCAAAAGGGTTCTCCGGAATCAAAACCTGTAGATGCCCCACACTTAGAAACCGGCAAGTAACGACTATTTACTTTCTGTATATTTCTTAAAATTATTAAGAATAGACTGCCAACCGGTTTGTTGCATTTCTACAGGATTTGTATTTTCAGCTTCGAATGTTTCAATAATTTGGGTGTTATTCCCTTCACTGCTGAAAGAGATCTTTACCGTTCTGCCGTCACCCAGTGTATACGCTATGATCCTATTCTCTTCTACATGGGTATAGATGCCTTCAAAATCAAAGCTGAAACTACCATCTTTTGCGGCCATTGTGGTTTTAAACTTACCTGAAGTACGCAGGTCGTTTTCAGCATAAGGCGCATGCCAATCGTCAGATGCATGAGTCCATTGTGTCAGGTGTTCAGGTTTAGTCCAGAATTCCCATACTTTGTTTATAGGCGCATTTACCGTAGTTTTTACAGTTATAAAAGTTTTGGTTGATTCCATTTTCAATATTAATAAGATAAATATAGCGTATAATCACATAAACCAAAAGGGGGTAGTATGACATTTTTATAGTGTAATTGCGATTTTGCAATTATTAAAATAATTATACAGTATATTTCATTAAAATTTAGAACCTTAAAATGAAATTAAAATCTTTATTAGCGATCTTTCTATTATCTGCACAAGCGATAATGGCACAAAACACACTTAACAGCACTGGAAATGCAGGAGTAGGGGTAACTTCACCTCTCGTACCTTTGCATGTTAATTTATCGGCGGATAGTAAACCTGCAGGGGTTGTTGCCCCAACACAGTCCGTGTTTAAGTTATCAAGATCAGGGACACCTGGTAATTCTTACAGCGAATCTGCAGAATTTAGAGTTGGACATGGCGGACCATCCTTTTGGGGCTCTAAACTGGAGTTATATATAAACAGCTATAATAATCAATCTGATATCCCAGATCAATTAGCGATGAGCTGGCTTTACAATGGAAATGTTGGAATAGGCATCAGCAATCCTGCAGATAAACTTGCAGTAAATGGGACAATCCGGTCTAAAGAAATTAAAGTGGAGGTTGCCAATTGGCCCGATTTTGTATTTGAAAATGATTATAAAATCAGAACACTACCGGAGCTTGAGTATTACATTAAAGCATATAAACATTTGCCGGATATGCCATCTGCTAAAGAAGTAGAAACTGAAGGTATATCGCTTGGCGAAATGAATAAGAAATTAGTTAAACAGGTGGAAGAATTGAGTCTATACCTTATTGAAAAGGATAAAGTGATTACACAGTTACTGCAAAGAATGGATGCCATTGAGAAAAAAACAGCTAAAAAATAAGTGTTGATTGCTGGTGTATTGTTCTATGGGTATAATTATTTTTTTAAATACAATAATTGATAATTTATGATAGAATAAATATTTTTTTATTTAACTTGTTCATGCTTATCACACCTAAATTAACACCGTTATGGAAACTCAAAAAGATGAATCTTTATACGAAAAGCTGGCAGGAAACAGGGTACCAATTAAAGAGGCCAGCGAGGCAACACGCGCATGGCGTGAACTGCACTTCGAAAAACTACATGAGTCTGCAAATCTTGTAAAGGCTTTTTTTATTCCTATGGAAGATTTGAAGGCCCTTGTAAATCTTTATAGCGATTGCGGTGTTACAGGCGCAAGGGCATATATTGGTGTGTCTAACACGCAGCAGCAGATCGGATCGTCTGATCTTAAGCTGTTCATTGTTCCTGCTACGCTAACTGAAGACTTCTACAATGACAACAAGAACGCTGAATCTGAAGAAGATAAATCATCAATTTATGATTTTACAATGCCTTGTCCGGATAGTTGCGCTAAAGACAATCCCCTAAACTCAAATATTTAGTTTAACCAACCGTTCTGACGTCATGGCTTCCTGGTCTTATATTTATCAAGGAGTTATTGTCCCCGGATCTATACTAGTTCCTATAATAACTGCGAAAATTAATGCCCGGTATAGCAACCGTGCTTTAAAATCATTATTCGTATACATCTTGTTTGCGGGAGTTATTAATGTAATTGCATCTGTACTGGCATTTAATGGAATTAATAATATGCCGGTTCTTCATTTGTATACCATATTGGAACTGGTATTGGTATTGAGATTCTTCTCCATCGTGATTACGGGCAAAAAAGCAGTATGGTCAATTTATGGTATTAAATGGTTATTCCCGGTTTTCTGCATTATAAATTTTATATGCTTTGAAAGCGTGTTCATGTTTAATTCGTATACCCGGGCATTCGAAGCGATCATCATTATCATTTTTTGTATGATTTACTTTAAAGAGGTACTGGATTCCAGTCCAAATGTATTTAGAAGTTATTCTGTGACACTGGCGGTAGTTGGTTTTTTGATCTATTTCTCCGGGAGTTTTTTTCATTTTACATTCTCAAATTATATTAGCTACCTGGTTAAGTATGAGTTGAAAATGATCATTTGGAACATCCATGCAACTTTAGTTTTAATCATGTATTCATTATTTACGCTCGCCTTCATTTATGCAAAAGCTGACAGATAACTTTTATGTACTGCTCATTATAGCCATTACCGGTACATTTATCCTGGTACTTTCATTTGTGATGCTGTTGCTGCGCAGTCAGAAAAAATTGCTGGCACAACGTGAGCAGATCCAGCATAATGAACTGCTGCATCAAAAACTATTATTACGGTCAGTTATTGAATCACAGGATGCAGAACGAATTCGTATTGGAAGGGATTTGCATGATGATGTTGGTGCTGCACTTTCCAATTTAAACCTGATCATTGAGCGTTTTCTCCGGATACCATACAGTGTAGATTCTTTATTGGAATTTAAGCAATCTACCAGAAAAAGTATCGATCAAACCATCAAAAAAGTAAGGAACATCTCTCATAACCTATCTCCGGAAGTTTTTACGCTGAATACGCTTTCAGAGGCCCTGGAAGAACTTTGTGATTCGTTTAACCATGCAGACCACATTACTGTAGATTTTAACAATGATGCAGAAACTGTCCTTAATGGTTTTGAGCTGAACCCGGCATTATCCATTTATCGTATTGTTGAAGAGCTGATCACAAATACGATAAAACATGCAGATGCCACAGAAGTCATATTTTTAATTGCCATTGAGCATGGTGCGGTGTCTCTTAATTACCAGGACAATGGAAAAGGATTAAACACAAGTGATTCTCTGAAAAAGGGGAGAGGGATGCAGAATATTGAAAGCAGGCTTGGTCTTTTGAATGCCTCATCCAATATTGGCAAAGCTGCTTTTGGGTTTAGTATGGAGATTAAAATTCCTGTTCATGCCTAAGGAGAAGATTCATATTGCAATTGCTGAAGACCAGCACCTTTTTCGGGAAAGCCTGCACGCTTTACTCTCTATTCAGGTTAATATCAGGATCCTGCTGGAAGAGGACAATGGAAAAACGTTTTTAGAAAAGATTAAAGCCATGGAGCTGCTGCCAGATATTGCACTTATTGATATTAACATGCCCGGTTTAAATGGAATGGAACTTACAGAAATCCTGCGAAGCGACTTTCCTGCTATTAAGGTGATTATTCTGTCTGTATATAAACAAGACCGCTTAATCGCGAAAATGATCAATTCTGGTGCTTGTGCTTATTTGAACAAAAATTGTGATGCTGCTGAGTTATTTACAGCCATAGATTCAGTCCATAAAAATGGATTTTACATGACGGGCGAGGTTCTCCATGCGATCCGGCAGACTACCTCTCAAACCATAAAAAAGATAAAAGGGTTTAATGCGGTTCTGGAAGAACTAACCAAACGTGAAAAAGAGATTCTGGAACTGATCTGTAAAGAATATAACAGTGCAGAGATTGCCGATAAACTTTATTTAAGCATCCGTACGGTTGAAGGGCACCGAAATAATTTGCTGCTAAAAACCAACTCCAAAAATACAGCGGGCCTGGTGATGTTTGCACTAAAGCACGATTTGTTTCAACTGCTGCTTTAGCCGCTCAGCTAACTTCTGTTTAGCTTTCTTTTCTTATACAATGCCAATTCTGATCGATTGATCTTCCCCAATATCCTTAGTCAGACCAGGTAGAACTACCTGATTTATTAAACGGGTAATTCCACTCATACAGGTAACTCCATAAATATGGAATTTAGATCATGTCATCGAAGCTATAAAATGATGACAAAGTATACGCTGAAAACCTGAAAAGCATAGGTGCAATTATCAATGAATAAAATATGCCTCTAGTAATTATCAATTTGACTATAACTAAACAAGATACTAACAGCGCCTCAACTGAAGTTTGGTCAACGGAATATGGGTATTGGGAATCGAAGGATGCAGTTGTTGCTATTTTAGATTCAAAATATCCAATTCCGGATGGCTTTTTTAATGACCCGGAAGATACATTTGTGATCACCGCTAAAGGGATGTTTAGTATTGAAAAGTTTACTTCTAATGTCCTGAAACTGGATACTGATCAAATTGAACAAGAAATCAGGCTTGGCTTTAAAAGTGCGGCTATTTAATTCTGAAATAGAAAAATAGTCATTTGAATTGCTGTTGAATTATGAAAAGGCTATATTACCCTAAATTTATAAAAGTCTATTTATGTTAAAAGCAGGAGATAAAGCGCCGGAATTTGAATTGTATGCCACACCTGATCAAAAGATTAAACTGAGTGAATTTAAAGGTAAAAATGTAATCCTTGCGTTTTATCCGGCAGATTGGAGCCCGGTATGCAGTGATCAAATGGCACTGTACAACGAGATGTTAAAGTTCTTTAATAAATACAATGCAGATATCATGGGTGTTTCGGTAGACAGTAAATGGTGTCACCTCGCATTTGAGCAGGACCGCAAGCTGCATTTTCCATTATTGTCTGACTTTGAGCCTAAGGGTGCCGTTTCCAAAGCATACGGTGTTTACGATGAAAAGGCAGGAGAAAGTAAAAGGGCTTTATTTGTTATTGACAAAGATGGTATAATTGCATGGAGTTACTTATCACCAACGGCTATTAATCCCGGTGCTGATGGTATATTAGATGCACTGGAAGAACTTACTAAATAGAAATAACTTATGTCGTTAAAACCAGCTATAGGTCAGGCAGACCATAAACAAGGAGGTCATAAAGCATCCATTGAGATTGTTGAGTATGGTGACTATCAGTGCCCGTATTGTGGTGCAGCTTATCCCATCCTCAAACAGATTGAAGATACGTTTGGCGATCAGATTCTATTTGTATTCCGGAATTTTCCTTTACAGGAGGCACATCGCTTTGCTATGGTGGCAGCACAGGCTGCAGAAGCGGCTGCCCGTCAGGATAAGTTTTGGGAAATGCACGATGCTATTTTTGAAAACCAGCAGCAGTTAAGTGATGCATATTTATTCAGCTTAGCAGAGCAGATTGGACTGGATGTAGATCAGTTTCAGATTGATCTGGAGGCGGAAAGTACAGTTAAAAAGGTAGAAGATGATTTTGAAAGCGGTGTACGAAGCGGCGTAAACGGAACCCCATCCTTTTTTGTTAACGGACAAAAATTTGATGGTGGGGCAGAAGATCTTATGGCAATGCTCAAAGAAAGTACACAATAGCGCTGAAATGGATCTATAGGTTACCTGATCATCCCAATCTGAATTGGGATGATCAGGTAAAGGCTAGTCTTGTCTCAATTGTTTGGTCACATTTAATATTTTCTGTCCCTCTTCATCAACAAACACTTTAGCAGGAGTTAACGAAACATACCTGCCATCTTCATGTGGACGTGCTTCAATAACCTGCAAGCCAACAAGTTTTCCTGATTTTAAGTAACGTGCTTCCAGCTGTGTAGCACATTTGCCGTATTCACCCATAGGGATGGCTAACATGCCTTCAAAGTCGTTGGCATCAAACAGCCTTAGCAATTGATCCTGGTACTGATGTTCAAAATACCTGGTATAATATTCGTGAGATTCACCAGTTTCGACATGTTTAATGGAAAAAAAGAAATTGCGCTTAAAAAGTTTAAGGTCTTCCAGCAAAAATTCCAATAGGCCCTGGTATTCACCATCGGCAACTTCTTTAGAGAGAAAAATTTTGTCCTGCATATGCGTAAGTTAAGATTCGGATAATAATTATAACAAGACAACATAACTAAGGGTTAATTTGTTTGTATGGTCACAATGTCAGTTTGTACAATCGTAATTTTTATAACCACATTTTTTCCTGCCTGTTATTTTGATTGCTGCCTGCTATTGTAGAATATATAGATCCTGCATTTGGTTATCAGGAGATTATAGCGGATACTTTTAGTGCGGAAGAAATTGATTATGTTGAAGAAGAAAACTCTTTAGACCGGTTTTTTACCTTATGGACACGCAAAGAAGCCTTTGTAAAAGTAACAGGTCTGGGACTGGGAGATCATTTGAAATTAATACCCTCGTTAGCTGGCCGGCACATTCTCCACCAGAGCATACCTGGAGCAGATCTAAACTGGCAGGTGCTGAGCTTTATGGAAACAGGCAATTATATGATTAGCATAGCCAATGGGATGGTTATAAATAAGATCAGGGGATTTTTAATCATTTAGGTCCGCTTTAAGGAATGTTTCTAAATTATAATGAATTCCCAGACCATCATTTCAATGATGTAATTTTGTTGAAAATAAAGAGTACATGTCGAAAACAAAACTTACAATCAATAATAACGGCTCGGTAAAGATAGAAGGCGATTTTGAAATCGTTGATAGAAATGGAAATGAGTACGGACTTCAGGGCAGAACAGTACTGTCCATTTGCCGTTGCGGACTTTCTAAAAATAAACCTTTTTGCGATGGTGCACACAATGGCCATTTTGAACACGAAGCAATTGCTTTTGATCTTCCTCCAAAAAAAGTTTAATTCTATTAATAAAACAATTGATGATTAGGAAATGATTTCAAATCAGGTCTGAGATCAATATTTGTACATTAATAAGAAGCCCCGTAACTTGAATGCTTGCCCTCAAAAAGTGTCTAACTTTTTGAGGGCTTTTTTAATGGCATTAAATTATAGTTTGGCTGGCTTTTATTTAAATTACGTGTTGTTTAATTGTTTGTTTATTGAAATTGTAAAACATTAAGTTAAAAAGCAATGTTTATCCTATCTATGAACAGAGTTAACGCCATACTTTTTATTACAGTACTGATCTTTGCATCCTGTCGGGGTAAGGGGAATAATAATGATCACAAAATTACAGGTGATTCAGCAGTTACTAATACCAAACAGAACGATACCCTATTAAAAGAAGTATTAACCGCCCAGCTTGCAGACGGGAAAGAAACCGGTGGTGATGAATACGAATCCCATCAGTATACAGAAAAGGATTTGCAGGCTATTGTACCAATTGTACGTCATGAACTGGAAAAAAGCGGCTATATATTTCCAGCTAAAGAAGAATTTAATGCGGCCATACAGCGTATCTTTAAACGTACGGTCAGTAATTCTATTTCAAAGCAGCTATATGTCGATTTTAATGATGCATGTGCTAAAGAACCCATTTATTCCAGAGTAAAAGTAATCGCTAACGGCTTATATGTAATCAAGAACAATTACTTTATTACAGAATTGTATGCCATCCCGGAACTGCTGGATTACCAATCCAAATTTCCGGAACTAAATCAAATAGAAGATTTAAAAATTCTTAAAAAGAATCCTGATCTGGGAAATTCAATGGAAATACCACATTGGAAAGATATTACAGATCTGAAGGAACAACGTAAAATGAATATCCAGCGATTGGTGGCTCAAAACAGCTATCTTTTTAATGCAAGTAAAACACATGGAGCCTGGTTAAGGAAAAATGAGCCTGAATTTATGACTGCCCTTGTAAAAACATTTGGGTACACCGATGATCCGGAATTGCTGAAATGGGTACTGGAAGCCAGTTCTTTGAAAGCCGGAGACGAAGATGATTTTGGGAAGTTGATCTGGATGAAAAATTGCGACCAGAGTATTTCTATCCATAGTAAAACATTTGAGGTTATTAATTCCATGAATGAGGCTGAAAAAACAAAGTACCTGAATGATCTGAACGCTTATTTGAACTATTTTCTCGATTATGAGAAGAAACCATTCAACATTAACAATGCTCAAAAGAGTAAGATCATTGCCTGCCTGGTAAATTTTGGAGAAAGGTTCAGGTATCAGAATGGCGCTAAGTCCGATGATCTTAAATTCATGGGCCGCGTCTATCTTAGGGATTACAATGATATCTATAAGAATGAATTTAAGCGGAATAAGTATTATAACCTTCCTGAGTTTCAGGTCCGGTTTGAAAAGGCTAAGGATTACTGGGAAGAACTGGTACCCGAAAATGATGGGGAACAAGAATAAATTTAATTTCATAGCTTAGTACGTATTGCAACTGTAATTATGAAATACGTTTTAGGAGTTGATATTGGTACAGGCAGTGTAAAGGCTGTTGCAGTTGATCTGGAAGGCAATTCATTGGAAACTACCCAGGTTATGTACGGGTATGAAAGCTTGAAGCCAGGATACCATGAACAAGATGCGGATCAGATCTGGACTGCATTTAAAGCCTGTTTAGAAGAACTTCTGAAGAAGATGACTTTACAGCCCATAGCTATAGGTTTAAGCAGTGCAATGCACAGTTTGGTTGCTGTGGATGAAGCCGGGAATGCATTGGCACCGATGATGACCTGGGCTGATGCCAGAAGTTCCGAAATAGCTGTTAAATTAAGATCTTCAGCACAGGGGCAGGCCATTTATAAAGTTACCGGAACGCCACTCCATGCCATGTCGCCGTTGTGTAAGCTGATCTGGATCTCTGAACATGAACCTGAACTTTTTCTTAAAACCCATAAGTTTATAGGAATAAAGGAATTTATATGGTACAAAATATTTAAAGAGTTTGAGATTGATCATTCCATTGCCTCATGTACCGGACTGTTTGATGTTACCGGACGGATGTGGTATACTGGTGCCCTTTCTGCAGCCGGAATAACAGAACAACAACTTTCCAGTCCGGTGGCAACGAGTTACCAGAGAATTACGGTAGAACCTCATGATGGACTTGGTTTTTTAGAAGCTGGTATTCCTTTTATCATTGGTGCCAGTGATGGTTGCTTAGCCAATTTAGGGAGCAGGGCAGTAAGGCCAGGTGCAGCAGTGATGACCATAGGCACAAGTGGTGCCGTTAGAATTGCGAGTACTTATCCATTGCCGAATGAACAGGCAATGACGTTTAGCTATATATTGGATGAGGAAACGTTTATTTGCGGCGGACCAATCAATAATGGAGGTATCGCATTGCAGTGGTGGTTAAAGACTGCTGTTGAACAGGAACTTAAAAGTTCGGATTATGATGAACTATTTCATCAGATAGAAACCGTGCCGGCAGGAAGTGAAGGATTGATTTTCTTACCTTATCTAACCGGAGAACGTGCACCAATCTGGGATAGCGAAAGCTGCGGGGCCTTTTTTGGGGTTAAATTGATTCACCGTAAGGCACATTTTTCCAGGGCTGTACTGGAAGGGATTTGTTATGCAATGAAAGATGTTTTTGATGCAGTGGCAGAAAGTGCCCCTTCAATTGATACGGTATATATTAATGGTGGATTTACACGGTCTGCCGTTTGGACCCAGTTACTGGCAGATCTGACAGGCAAAAGGCTTGTATTGTTAGAAACTGCCGATGCATCTGCCATTGGTGCAGCATTTCTGACAATGAAAGCTGTTGGTGAACTGGATAAATATCCGGATGCTAAGCATTTAAACTCAAAAACCATTGAGCCAAACCCAGTCCGCACTGCATTATATTCAAGGAATTTTAGCATCTTTAAAAAGCTCTATTCAAGTTTAAAAGAAACCATGCACGAGATCTCTTAATATATGTCATTACTCATTGTTCTTCTAGGTATTTTGCTGCTCTTTATTTTGATCTTAAAGAAGGTAAGTCCGATGATCGCCTTATTGATCGTAGCTATACTCACCGGATTATTTTTGGGAATGCCGGTACAAAAAGTGATGACAACGATTGGAACGGGAATTGGGAGCACGCTCGGAAGCATGGTTATGGTACTTGCACTGGGCGCGATGATGGGGAAGCTGATCGAAGACAGCGGCGCAGCAAAAAAGATCGTTTTCATCCTCATGAAATCATTCGGATATAAGAACATACAATGGGCTGTTCTGTTAACCGGTATTTTGGTGGGCATTCCTTTATTTTACAATGCCGGTTTTGTAGTGCTCATCCCGCTGGTATTTGCCATCTCTGCAGCTACCGGGTTGCCAAAGCTGTATGTAGGTATTCCGATGGCTGCGGCCTTATCGGTAACACATGGGTTTTTACCACCGCATCCGGGTCCTGTTGCACTTGCTGCACTTTTTGAAGCAGACCTGGGCCGAACATTGTTATTTGGTTTAACTTTATCCGTACCTATAGCCATTATTGCTGGTATCTTTTTTCCAAAGATGATCCTGAGAAATATAGCTTTCACTACAACAGAAGCAATTTCATACGCATCAGATACCCCAATGCCATCTGCATTTAAAAGCTTTCTGGTGGCTTTACTGCCTGTATTCATTATCGCCATAGGAACTATTGGCGGTGGAATAGAAGGCAATCCTTCCATTCAGGAATTCTTTAAATTTATATCCGATCCAACAGTTGCCTTACTGGTTTCTGTGGTGATCACTGTGATGGTACAAAGTGCGCCTGTTGCTATGGCGATGGAATCCTGCGCAGAAGGGGTAAAAAGCATTGCGATGATTATACTGATCATTGCTGCAGGTGGTGCTTTTAAGCAGGTTTTGGTAGACAGTGGTGTTGGCAATACGGTCAAAGACTTTGCCGCCCAGCTGGCTTTATCCCCTTTATTCTTAGCATGGCTCATTACCGCATTGTTGCGTGTTACACTAGGTTCTGCAACTGTTGCCGCGTTAACAGCTTCAGGGATAGTGATCCCATTAATTGGGCCCGGTGTTTCTGCAGAATTGATGGTGTTGTCTGTAGGAGCAGGAAGCCTGATGTTTTCACATGTCAACGATACTGGATTCTGGATGTTTAAAGAGTATTTTAACTTATCTCTTAAAGAAACATTTAAAACCTGGACAGCCATGGAAAGTATCATTTCTATATTGGGTCTTTTAGGTGTTCTTTTACTCGGTCAGTTTTTATAAGCTGATTTTTTCTAAAGGATGATCAGTTCTATAATTTTGTACATATTTCATGATGAAGCCGTTAAATAGAATAGCTAATCCGTTTGGTTCATAACTCAATTAAACGCAAACTTCAATAGTCATGATCATATTTAATTATTATTTAACGTGGGTATTAAAACATTAATATCAGACCAATGTTTTAGGTGTGAACCTGATTAAACGAAATGAAGAACAAACTGAATTATTTTAGCGCAATCCTATTGGTTATTGCTTTGTCTGCTTGTAATCAAACACCAGCCAATAATAAAATACCATCCAACAATAAAACTCCGTCTGGCAACCAAATAACTGATGTCTCTGGTAAACCAGAGGCTGCAATTGCTCCTGAGAAAGATTTTACAGAAGGAGTAATTAAGGTAAGTATATCGTTGCCCGGCAGTCCGATGGGAAAAGTATTTGCCCAGATAGATCCTGAAAAAGGCAACATGCAGGTACAGATGAAAAGTATCCGCGATAAAATGTCTGCTGCTGACCAAAAAATATTTCAGGAAGAAAGCCAGAAACTGGGATTCGCCATGATGGGGCTTGTTCTCCTCCCTCCAAAGACAACGATATATATGAAAGGTGATGAAGCAACTGCAAAAATGGAAGCGCTAACCTATAGCGGCGAAAACACCATCAACAGCCGAACTAAAAAAGGGATGTTCTATGTAAAGTCGCGAACCAATAAAACCGATATTAGCTTTACGTACGACGATAAGAATTCTTATAAAGCATTTGCGGGTACCTTAACGGATAAGGAATACAATATCGTTAAAACGAAAGAAACTGAGGTTGTTGCCGGGTATGTGTGTACTAAAAGTATTTATACGGAAAAGAATGCTGGCAAACCGGCGTCTGCTGCCCAGGCTGCTTCTGCATCAGGTGTAGGTGCGTATAAGGTTGAAGTTTGGAGCTCAGACCTCATGCCACGATCCATAAATTTCTTACATCCGCTATATGTAGAAGAAGCTGGCGGAATTATGAAGCTGGTGATCTATCCAAAAAAAGAATCTGACCTTAAAGTATTGTATGAATTTACCAGTGTAGAGCGCAGACCGGTTACGAGTGCTGAAATGACTGTAAAGAAAACTGCAAAAGTTTACGATTATGGAAAGGATATTCAAACCTTAGGCTGGAAATTATTTGGCGTAATGCTTGGAGCAACAGAACAAAGTTACAATTAAATCCCTTTATAGAATATTGAAATGAAAAGAACAGCAATTTACGTTTTACTAGTATGCGCCTTTATGGCCTGCAAAAACAAATCAAACACATCCGGATCGGTTGAAGGAAAGGATTCGGTATCAACAGCGTCGACCATTGAAGCAGATCAATCAAAAGGTGCCGCAGATACCACTTTTGATATCCAATCCATCCCGGTGACCGATAAAGATCCTGGTACATTTCCTTATCTTAATCCGCCAGAAACTTACACTTATGGTTTTGATAAACAGATCAGGCAAAGTGACATAAAAGATTTTGATAAAGAATATTTTGCCGTCAATGGTAAGCTTATTCCGCAGGAAGGTAAAAGCTATAAAGTTTCTATAGAAAAAGACCGGAGCGATGGTAAGCGTTTTAACAGCTTAATTGTAGAGCGAAGTTATGAACAGGCTATTTTAGCCTTAGGTGGTGTAAAGGTTAACCATGTGCCGGTTTCTAACGAAGAATATAAAAGAGTTGGCGATAAAGAACTTATTGAAAAACATTATGGAGCTTCCATTAATGCAAATCTTTTAGATGACATCAAAACCTATGTAATCAGAACAAAAGATAAGGTGATCTGGATTCAGATGTCTTTACTTAATGAAGAAAGCGGCAACCTGACCGTTCTGGAAACCGGAGAATTGAAAATAGTAAATAAAATCTCCAATACTACCAATCCAAAATAGGGTATATAAATGCCCTATTAAAAACTGCTGCCTCTATAAAGACAGCAGTTTTTTTGATTACACCGAATGAAACACTATTTTTAGACCTGCACATCTTTTAAACTTCATATATGTCCATTAAATCTTCTTTAAAAGCGCTTACTACTGCTTTGCTTATATTTAGTTCTGCAGCAATGGCGCAAGTACCTGCATCACCCATCAAGTTAAAACTAAAGCTGATCTCCGATAAGTTTACCAGCTTAACCGCATTTGCAGAGCCAAATGATAAAACCGGAAGATTGTTCGTGGTAGAGCAGGAAGGACGCATTAAGATCATTAAAAAAGGAATCTTATTAACAACGCCATTTTTAGATATTCAAAGTGAGGTACTTAAAGGCAATGGCTCTGATGAACGCGGGCTGCTGGGCTTGGCATTTCACCCTGAGTATTCCAAAAATGGTAAGTTTTATATTTACTACAGCTCAAGGATTCCTAAAACAGCAGGTGTAAATCACCATAGTATTGTCCGCGAATTTACAGCTTCCAGTCAAAACAGTGATCTTGCGGATAAAGCAAGCGGCAGGATTGTTCTTGAATTTGAAGAACCTGAGGCTAACCACAATGGCGGAGACTTGAAGTTTGGTCCGGATGGCTTCTTATACGTTGCAGTTGGTGACGGTGGCGGGGGAGACGACCGTCATGCCGAGTTTGGAAACGGACAAAACCTGAATACTTTTTTAGGTAAGATCTTAAGAATAGATGTGAACCAAAAACCTTATGCGGTTCCTAAAGACAATCCTTTTGTGGGTAAGGCAAACACAAAACCAGAGATCTATGCCTACGGATTAAGAAACCCATGGAGAATTAGCTTTGATAAGGTATCCGGCAAATTATTTGTTGGTGATGTTGGTCAGAATAAATATGAAGAAATAGATATCGTAACCAAAGGAGGGAACTACGGATGGCGGATTCGGGAAGGCCTGCATGAAAATGCGCGGTTCCCAAATGATCCGGATCCAAAGAACTCAATTGATCCGATTACTGATTATCCGCATGCTGAAGGAATCAGTGTAACCGGTGGATTTGTTTACCGCGGTAAAAAGATTCCTGCACTATATGGTAAATATGTTTTTGCAGATTGGATGGGGCCTTTGTGGACATTAACTGACACAAAGAAACCGCAATGGAACAGGGAGAAGTTATCAATATCACACGATGCAGGATATTGGCAGATCACCAGCTTTGGCGAAGATCAGGCAGGAGAATTATACCTGTTGGCTGCTATTCTGGAGTCTGGTAAAAATGCAGTCTATCAAATAATTCCCTAAAGTTAACCTGCTTGGTACCTTACCTAAAAATTATTTTTATATTGCTGAACACAAATGATATAAAATGAAAAGTAAGGTTAAAAGTAATCTGGGTTTATTTCTTCTGGTACTGTTGGTATCATGTAAAGTTGCAGGAGTAAATACAGGTCAGAGTAAAACAGGCTACACGCGGTATGTAAATCCTTTTATAGGGACCGCTCCGCTCACAGATCCAAAAGTATTAGGCTATGAATTGCCAAGGGGATGGAGATCCTGGGCGGGACTAACCTATCCGGGCAGTTCGTTGCCCAATGCCATGGTGCAGTTGAGTCCGATCACGGAGTATGGATCTGGTGCGGGGTATGAATACGAAGACACGTTTATTTACGGATTTACGCATACCAATAAAGGACATTGGAATTTGTGCAACATTCCTATACTTCCGGTATCTAAACCAGGTACTAAATTTGGTTCCAAATTTTCTCATGAAAGAGAAAGTGCCGAACCTGCCTTTTACCAGGTCTTCCTGGAAGATTATAAGGTAAATGTTAGCCTGACTTCAACCTTAAGATGCGGATACCATAAATATGAGTATACCGATAACACGGATCGTCAGATCCTGTTTGATTTGGGTAAGGCAAATAATAAGGTATCCAGCTGGAAAATAGATCAGGTAGGCAATTCTGTACTACAGGGGCATCAGGAAGCCGGAGAAGGCAGGATCTATTTCTATGCCACCTTAAATCATACCATTGATAAATTAGAAAAGAGAAACGAAAATACCCCACAGGGATTGGCTTTGGTGCATATCAGCAATAGCAACAACGGTCCGGTTGAGTTACAGATTGCATTATCATACGTGAGTATTGAAAATGCAAAGGAAAACCTGGCACAGGAGATCGGCAATAAATCGTTCAATGACATTCGTAAAGAAGGAACTCAGAAATGGGAAGCCTTGCTTTCAAAGATCCAGGTAAAAGGCGGCACAGAAAAGCAGAAAGAAATGTTCTATTCCTGCCTGTACAGATCCTGTCTGTGGCCTGCATTGCGAAGCGATGTGAATGGCGAATACACCGATGTAAAGCGAAAAGTGATCAAAGCTGATTTCAATTATTACACGACTCCGTCTCTGTGGGACACCTACCGGAATAAAGATGTGCTTTTAGGTATTTTATCGCCCCAGGTTACTTTAGACGTGATCAAGTCTATGAAAGACATCGGTGATAAAACAGGATTTATTCCTACGTTCTTTCATGGCGATCATGCTGCATCTTCTATAACAGGTGCATATCTAAGAGGTATTGATGGTTTTGATGTTAAAGGAACTTATGACTTATTATTAAGAAATGCCAATATAGAAGGTGGTACGCGTCCCCATATTAAAGAGTACATTCAAAAAGGATATATTTCTGATCCGGATGTAGAAAGACCGCATGTGGAAACGAAAGGAAAAGCAGGGGTATCCAAGACATTGGAATATGCCTATGACGACTATTCACTGGCCCAGCTGGCTAAAAAATTAGGCGATACTACAAATTACAGGATACTGATGGAAAGATCAAAGAACTATAAAAATGTATTTGATCCATCAACCGGGTTTATGAGGGGCCGTCTGGAGAATGGCGATTGGGTTAAAAACTTTAATCCACAATATCCATATTATGAATACATGTATCGCGAAGCAAACGCCTGGCAGGTATCGTTTTATGCACCTCATGATATGAAAGGACTAATTGGATTATATGGCGGGGCGGCAAAGTTTGAAGCAAAATTAGATTCTCTGTTCACAGTTCCATGGAATCCAAAATACATAGCCAGAAATGTAGAAACGATGGTTGGCCAGTATTGCCACGGTAACCAGCCAGATCATGAAGCACCGTTCGCTTATCACTTTATTGGTAAACCGGAGAAGTCGCAGGAGATCATTGATCACATTTTAGATAACTTATACGGCATAGATGAGAAAGGATTAACACTTTGCGGAATGGATGATGCCGGCGAAATGTCTGCCTGGTATGTATTTAGTGCGTTGGGACTGTACCCATTTTCTGCAACAGATGCTGAATATATTGTAACTGCACCTATATTCGATGAGGTTAGATGGGATACTGGTAATGGAAAAGTACTCACTTTGAAGAAACCTGGAAAAGGGAGAGGGATAACGTCGATTAAAGTTAATGGAAAAGTGAATACCGGTTATTTTGTATCACACGATCTGTTTAAGAATGGTGGCGTGGTTGATGTCATTACCAAATAATATTGGTTTGTTCTGGCTTCCTGAGTTGCAGATTCAGGAAGCCGGCAATGCATGGTTTGAGCGCATGTTCATATCAAGGGAGTTGAGAATTCAAAGATCTGAATAACGTTGAGAACGTTGAAAACATGAGAACGTTGAGAACCTCGAAAGCATTGAGAACATTGAAATAATGGCGCAATATGGACATTGAACGTGTTGCGTATAATAATAAGTATTGAGCGCGCGAAGATTACTTTTAAACGATTGGATAATCCTGAATTTCCTCCAGCCTGATCCGTCGTTCCGGACGATACCCGATCAGTGCGAGGTTAATCTCATCCTGATTATTCGGATTGATTAATTCTGAACAATAACCCTCTCCATTCTTATAACAAAAACTGATCACTACCCGTTCACTCGGATGTTCAATTTCAGGTAAGCCATCCAGGATATTAAAGAGGTTTTTGAAGACAGTCTTGATATTTTCACCATCAGGTACTATAAAAAGTATTTCGTCCCTGGAAGAATCAAAAAAAGTAACAGTACGCCAGCTTGGATCACGGTAATGCGCCTTCAGGTTTAGCAGAAGCTGGGATTTGTACGGGTGTTTCATGAATTTAGTTTGGTTGGTATGGCTAATATAAGCTAAAAACTTAGTATTTTATCGAATTGAATGTGATTTACATACATTTAAAGTGGGTTTAACAGAATAAATTGATGAATTCAACTGAATTAGAATACCTTAAAGAATTAAAGACGGATATGAGTGAGGGCATCATGATCGAACACAATACCGTTGACCACTACAAGATTAGACTCATAAACAAGGGAGAAGAATTGTTTTATCATGACCTGCAGACCAACACTGCTTTTATCTGCGCAATTCAGATCAGGAACGGATCTATTTTTGAAAAAACCATACATAAATGGGATACCGGAGCGTTAATTGAAAATAAGCAGGAGATTCTTAAGCAAATTGAAAGGTATTTTATAATTTTCCAAAAAATAGATCCAACCATAAGGTAGGCCAATATAATTTTATGAAAAGATCATCCCAAATACCAACACATACTTTACAGGAAAGGGGAGTGGCCGCATTTGAGATCCATGAAATTAAGGAGATTGATTTGGAGGGTAATGTCATAAACCATGCCCATAGAGATGACAATTATATCTTTTTCTGGCAGAAAACCGGCAGGAGTAAATTAATAATTGATTTTCAAGAGATTGAAGCTAGTGGTAGTGCCATTTTATGTATTATTCCAGGTCAGGTACACCATGGTATCTATGCAATAGGAACTACTGCATGGTTTTTAGCGGTAGACACTTCCTGGGTTCTGGATTCCTTTCGTTCCGTTTTTGATGGCTCAACACGAAATCAAGCAATTCCTTTAGATACCAGCAAGGCCCGGCTGTTTGAAGAAAGCCTTCAGCTCCTGTCTGCACTTTATGAAAGCAAGCAGGATTATTTTAATGACCAGACACGCCGTTCTATGCTTGATGTTTGCATAAGCCTTTTTGCCGTCGCTTACGAGCAGGGAGAACCACCGCAACCTAAGGCCGAATTACGCAGTACTTCAATTACCAGGCAATTTAAAAGTATGCTGTTGTCCAGGTTCCGGGTTATAAAAAGTCCATCAGCATATGCATCTCTCTTAAATATCTCTTCTTCCTATCTAAACGAGGTGGTAAAAGATACAACCGGCCACCCCGTTAGCTATTGGATTCATCATGAAATAATCCTTGAGGCTAAGCGGCGGCTGTTTTATACCGATAATACCGTTAAAGAGATCTCTCATGATCTGGGTTACCAGGATACCACTTATTTCATACGTCTGTTCGGCAAGACTACTGGCATGTCGCCATTGCAGTTTCGACAGGAATACCGCAAATAGTCCACACATCACGTAGAATTCTTCATTGTTTGAGGTTCTGGTTTACTGTTACTTTGTTCATCAAATAACATAACCAGAAAAAGATGCCTAAAGTGCCTAAATGGGTTGGAGATGCAATAGAAAATTTGCTGGCTTCAAAATTCCTATCCGTAACCGTAAGTTCAACACAATATTTAAGTCCGTCGGTGAAAAAGATATCCTTTACCGGTGATTTTACCCAGACAGATTTTTACCCCAGCCAAGCGGTGTCTTTAAGGGTAAGCGATACCGAACACCGTAATTATACGCCCTGTTCATTTGATCCGGAAAATGGTGTACTTGAAATCATTTTCCATTTACACGGAGCTGGTCCGGGCAGTCGGTTTGCAGATGATCTTAAGCCGGGAGTAAATCTTAAAATGATACCTCCGCGCGGACATAAAATGCTCGATCGCGACAAAAAGAACCACTTCTTTTTTGGCGATGAAACTACTTTAAGCCTTTACTACAATTTTGCAGATCAAATAAACCGTACCCATCAGCAATACATGGGTATACTGGAGCTTGATCCTGAAAATTTCATACTTATTGATCAGCTGGGGTTAAAGGTAAAAGCGGTGCTTAAATCGCCAGAAAATCCTGCACAAAATTCGATTGCCTGTTTAGATGATCTGCAGCACAACCATCCGGATGCATTTGAAAGCGGGGTTTTTTATTTGACTGGTAATGCGGCATCTGTACAGCAGTTTAGAAAGGCTTTAAAGATGCGTGGTGTAATTTCAAAGCAGATTAAAACACAGGCCTACTGGGCAGCAGGAAAAGCAGGCCTATAGCAATCAAAACAGTGCTGAATACCCTTTGCAACTAATTTATAGTAAATTATTAAATTTTATTAAAGATGTATACCTTGTACCTCACTTACTATTATACGCATATTATACAAATGGGATCCGATTATATTGCAGACCAAACATTTACAAAAATAGATTATACACAAGAATTACTGGCTGACAGAGAATATGATGGCTGTACCTTTAGCAGCTGCAATTTTTACGAGGCTGATCTTTCTGGAATTACTTTTTCTAACTGTGTATTTGCCGGCTGCAATCTGAGTATGGCGAGGCTGGTTAAGACCAGGTTATCTGATGTTGTATTTAAAGATTGTAAAATGTTGGGGCTGCGGTTTGAAAACTGCAATGTATTCGGACTTTCTTTTAGCTTCGACAAATGCCTGCTCAATCATTCTTCTTTTTTCCAGATGAAATTGAAAAAATCTCATTTTAAGAATTCACAGCTGCACGAAGCAGACTTTACAGAATGTGACCTGTCTGCTGCTGTATTTGATGATTGTGATTTGTTAATGGCAACTTTTGACCGCACTATCTTGGAAAAGACGGATTTTAGAAGCTCATTTAACTATTCAATTGATCCGGAACTGAACAGGATCAAGAAGGCCAGGTTTTCATTGCCTGGTGTAGTTGGACTTTTGAGTAAATATGATATTGAGATTGAAGGCAGGTAATATATTACACCAATTGAATGTAGAAAGCATATTGATGATTAATAACCAGTATTTTACTGCATAAAACCAGTATAAAAACGGGTGCTGATTAAAATAAGAGATCTTAAATTTATACTAGAATCCCTTAGTATGAAAAAGATTTCTAAGAAAAATAGCAAAAGTGATCGTTTAAATCTTCTGATTATCGAGGATGATGAATCTTTAACCGAAATTCTTGTTCAAATCTTCACAGATGAAGGTTATATTATAAATTGCTATTCAGATACATCAGATATTTTATCACTTGTAAATGAGTTTAAACCTGATGTGGTGCTGCTGGATTACATGCTTCCTAAAGTAAATGGTGGAGAATTATGCAGTCAGATCAAACAACACGAAAAATTTAATCATATACCGGTAATCATTTATTCAGCCTTTTCAAAAGTATTATTATCACTTGGCGACTATGGATGTGATATCTTTTTGGAAAAGCCATTTGATATAACTGATTTGGTTAGGAAAATAAAAAAACTTGCAAAAAACCATAAAAATGTGGCATAATAGGTAGTCTGTTTCCTTAAAATAGGTATTTACCACCAAAACTGCATCAGCTTTATGATTGTTCTTTTATTGTCAATCTACAATAATAGTACTATGGAAAGTTTAAAAGATGAAAGTAAAATCAGCAGACGTAAAGTCATTGGTGGAATAGGTGCAGGTATTGCCGCTGTAGCTGCAGCACCGGTTTTTGGTGCAACAAAATGGTCAGATACTGAACCGGTATCTGCAGTAATATTAGAAGATCCAACTACGAAATATCCTAAACCACCTTTTAATGGCCAGCTACAGCCCTGGCCGGGTTTAGCAAGCAAGATGGATCCCCGTCCTGACCATGGAGAGAAAACTTATAAAGGATCCGGACGTTTAGCAGGACGTAAAGCCTTAATTACAGGAGGTGATTCTGGAATGGGAAGAGCCGCAGCCATTGCGTATGCACGCGAAGGTGCCGATGTAGCTATTAATTACCTTCCGGATGAAGAACCAGATGCAAAAGAAGTTGTTGAACTGATTAGGGCGGCCGGCAGAAAAGCGGTAGCGATTCCAGGCGATCTTCGTGATGAATCGTTTTGTAAAAAATTGGTAGCGGATGCAGTTAAAGGACTTGGCGGACTGGATATCCTGGTGAATAATGCTGCCCGTCAGCAAACCCATCCATCGATCATGGATATATCTACGGAACAATTTGACTGGACCATAAAAACCAATATCTACGCACCATTCTGGATCATTAAAGCCGCATTGCCCCATTTAAAACCAGGCTCGGTAATTATCGGTACCACATCTGTACAGGCCACAGATCCGTCGGCAGAGCTTTATGATTATGCACAAACTAAAGCGGCTACAACCAGTTATGTTAAATCTCTGGCTAAGCAGCTTGGACCAAAAGGAATTCGTGTAAATGGTGTAGCACCCGGACCAATCTGGACGCCTTTGCAGGTAAGCGGTGGCGCAACACAGGAAAAACTGAAAGGTTTTGGAGGCGATACCCCACTAGGAAGACCGGGACAACCTGCAGAATTGGGATCTATCTATGTTCAGCTTGCAGCAAATGATGCGAGTTTTTCTACCGGACAGATCTATGGAGCTGCTGGTGGTAACGGTCAGCCTTAATAGCTAATATATCCGTCAATGATTTTACTAGTGTAGTACTAAACGTCTTACTGTTGATTATAACTGTAAACGTTTACATTAGCAATAATCATTGACGGATTTTATTTAATCGTAATTGATACCAATATTCCGATTATTTACCGGTATACTTTTTTGAGCGGGCATTGTATCATTAAATAACTCTTCCCTCTTTCTCGGCTTTCCGGTCGAGGCCAGCACCGATTGCCATACCAATGCCAATGCCAAGTGGAATGCCCAACGCAATATTTCCTAATGCCACTCCCCATGATAAGCTAATGGCTACGCCGAGTGGCATCCACATGATCATGTAATACCCTTTGGCAACAAGCTTGTACTTTTTACGTATTGACGCTTTGTAAGCAGATAATAATTTCGAAAATACAGGGTCACTGATCCTGCCAGTTGTATTCAATAGCGGAATTTGACTGATTAATTGGGCAGTTTCCGACTGAAAAATTTCTAATTCTGTTTGATTATTGATCTTTACCGGAACCTTTTGGAGTGCTCCCGCTATAAAATCTGCACCAAGTGCCTTTCTTTCTTTTTCAGTTAGTGCTGAAGTTTTGTTTTCAAGGATAGCCAGTTGTTCTACAGCCCAGGTTTCTTTGTTTTGCATAGTGAATAATTAAGTTTAAGATAGCTAAAGAAATTATAGGTTACAAGTTGCGCTGGCATTTTTTTAGAAAAATCTATTGTTTAACAGAAAACTAATTTAAATTTATACAGCCAAATATTTATAACCCATATTACTAAAGTAATGTGCAGGCATCCGGATTCGGATTCTTGATTTTGAACGACTTATCAATGATTAATCTGCTTAAAGTACTGTTAATACCCTTTTTATTATTGAATATCTTTATTCAGAAGAGCAGTGCCCAACAGCCCGTTATCATTAATGACCAGGTTGAACATCACATCTTTTCTTATGGGGAGATTGAATACCTGGAAGACAAAAACAATGCCCTCACAATTGCCGATGTCCTATTGCCAGATCTTTCTTCTAAATTCCAGATCAATAAAAAATACACCCCTAAAAATTACAACCCGAATTCTTCCTACTGGTACCGGCTGAAAATAAAACACAAAAGGGCATCTGCAAAGAACTGGATCCTGGAGTTTTACGATCAATCTATTTACGACATCCATCTTTACGTACCAGACATCTCCGGTGGTTATACTGCCCACTATTTTGGAACAAAATATTCATTTAATCAACGGGAATATGCCCATAAGAATTTTACTTATGCGCTGGGTAATCCATCCAATGATGAACTCATCTATTACGTCAAACTAAAATCATCCCAATCTGTAGGTGTTATCATTGCCTTAAGAGAGATCCACTGGTTTATTAAATACGGATTAACGGAATACCTCATTTTTGGAATGTTCTATGGTATGGTCATCGTTTTTGGGCTATACAATCTTTTAATGTTCTTTGCCATCCGTCAAAAGCAGTATCTATATTATGTGCTATATAATTTAAGCATTGGCTTATATGAAATGGCAAATGATGGCATTGCCTTTCAATACCTCTGGCCGGATCATCCCTGGTGGAACAATTACGGATTTGGCTTTGCACTGTATCTAAGCAGTGTTTTCGGCCTGCTGTTTACCCTTAACTTTCTGTACGTAAAGGCCAAAGCACCAAAATTGTATCAACTAATTTGGGCAGTAATCGGAGTAAGAACGCTATTTTTTATCGCATGTCTTTTTGATAAACAGCTGTTCAGCTATAAGCTTATCGAAATTATCCCGCTGCTTGTGGCTTATGGAACTGGTATTTATATCCTTAAGGCCAAATACAAGCCTGCCCGTTTTTTTGTGATTGGATATAGCTTTTTAGTGCTTGGCTTTATCATAAAGATCCTGTTGCTGCTTAGATGGCTGCCATACAGTCCAATTACCTATTATAGCCTGAGCATTTGTTTTGTAATAGAGATGGTGCTGGTTTCGTTTGCCATTGGAGAAAGCATCCGTACGTTGAGAAAGAAGAAAGACAGGGCACAGCGGAAGATTATTAATCAGCTGCAGATCAATGAAAAGCTGAAAGACAGTCTTAACAAAGAATTGAATCAACTGGTAGATGCACGTACGAAAGAGGTGATGGATAAAGCAGCCATTATTGAAGAGCAGAATGCAGAGATCTCTATGATGAATGCCATGCTTGAAAAAGACAATCAGGAACTGCATCTGAATATTGAGAAGGTAACAAGGGCCAGGGTCATGTCTAACGAGGTAGACTTTACAGAATTCAGTAAGATTTATCCAGATAGGGAAACGTGTTTCAAATACCTGTCTGAGTTAAAATGGGCAAATGGGTACAGCTGCAGAAAATGTAACAATCATCAGTACCTTGCCGGGTATCTGCCTTATAGCAGACGCTGTACCAAATGTGGTTATGATGAGTCTGTGATTGCCTATACTATATTTCAGAATAGCAGGATCCCAATTAATAAAGGGTTTTATATGCTCTTTTTAGTATATTCTACTAAAGGCAAGATCTCTTCTCATAAACTTTCCGAACTGCTGCTAATTCGCCAGAGTACGTGTTGGGCGTACAATAGTAAAATGCAAAAGATTCTTTCAGATAAGAAAAAGAGTTTAAAAGATACAGGCGCCGATGGCTGGAGTAAGCTCGTTCTTGAAAACTAGCTTCATTTCCATAATGATCACAATCCCGTGATCATTTTTTTTAATATTTTTTTAATGTTTTTTAACCGTATCAGTTAGAAAATGGCAAGCTGCGTAATGGTTTAGTAATCAGCAACAACCTGCATTTTGTCATTGTGGTTATAACGTATTAAAATAATTATATCTGTTTGTTTATCAGTTATTTATGGGTTTTATTTACTTGTTTATATCCTATTAATCGAATAGTTTTATCCCATTATTTAAATTCTAACCAAATAGAAATGAAAAAAAGAATTACTCTGCTAATTGTTTTTTTACTTACATCTTCCCTGGCATCTGTTGCCCGGCAAGGTTCTCTGAAACATGCTCAAGAACGTTCTCAAGAACGTTTTCAAGGGCGTATTCAAGGGCGTTATCTGAAACATTCTCAAGAGCGCTTTCAAGAACGTTCTCAAGAACGTTCTCAAGAGCGTTTAGAGCAACGTATTCAGGAGTCTTCACAAGTACGTTCTCAGGATCGACCTGTAAAAGGTGTAGTAAAAGACAAAGATGGAATACCGTTACCAGGGGTATCCATCACACTTAAAAATTCAAAGAACGGTGTATCGACCGGACAAAATGGGGATTATGTGATCTCAGTACCCGGAAATGGTGTATTAATCTTTTCTGCAGTAGGTTTTACTACGCAGGAGGTCCCGGTAAACAACCGGATCCAGATCGATGTTACCTTGGTTGATGACATCAAAGGACTCTCTGAAGTAGTGGTTATCGGATATGGAACCGCTCAAAAAAAGGACGTAACGGGATCTATATCGAGTGTTAAAGCAACACAGCTGGAAAATGAAAATCCTCAAAGTGTCTCGGACATCCTAAGAGGCAACATAGCTGGTTTGAGCGTGAGCCTGAATACGAGCGCTAAAGGTGGCGGAGATTTGCTGGTACGCGGGAAGACAACTCTTAGCGCCGGTACATCACCATTGATCGTACTGGACGGTGTAATTTATAACGGGCAGCTTTCTGACATCAATCCCAATGACATCGAATCTGTAGATGTATTAAAAGATGCGAGTTCACTAGCCGTTTTTGGAGCTAAGGCAGCAACAGGGGTGGTCGCCATAACTACAAAAAAAGGAAGAAGCGATAAGCCTGCCATAACTTTCAATACTAATTTTGGTTTCGCTTCACTGGCACAGGATATGCGCCCTTATGATCCGCAGGGGTTTTTAAACTGGCGTGCAGATGTAATGCGCAGCGGAGGCTCAACCGCACCTTATTTGTACAATGATCCCAGAAATCTGCCGGAAGGAGTAACGATCACCCAATGGTTAAACAACCAAAATGGCGATCCTGTGGATCTGTGGTTAAACAGGCTCGGACTTACTGCAAATGAAAAGGCGAATTACCTGGCAGGTAAAACCGTGAACTGGTATGATGAGATCTTTAGAAAGGGAATTCGACAGGACCATACCTTAAGCATGGGCGGTAAAAAAGATGAATTGACGTATTACATGTCAATCGGTTATCAGGATAATGAAAACCTCATTAAAGGGGGTAAGTTCAGCACGTTCCGTTCCAGGATTAACCTGGAGGGACAAGCGGCAAAATTCCTCACCGTAGGCTTAAATCTTCAATATGCAGACCGGAATGAAGGTGCAATTGAAGCCGACTGGGCACAGCTGATCAATTTATCCCCCTATGGGGATATGTATAACGCCGATGGTACGCTAAGACGGATCCCGACGGATGACAATGGGTTAAATGCTAGAAATCCATTTCTAAACATGACCTATAACGATAGGTTTGACCGGCAAAATACATTGTTTGCAAGTTTGTTTGCCCGTACACAACTTCCTTTTGGTATTACCTACCAGCTCAATTTTAGTCCGGGTATAGATATGTACCGTACGTTTAACCACAGTTCTTCAAAAAATCCAAATGTAACCACACCGGGTGGTTCAGTAACCAGGGCCAATGAGGTACGCTATAACTGGCAGGTGGATAACTTATTGAAATGGAATAAGACGTTTAACGGGATACACAACCTGGATGTGACCCTATTGGCCAACGCAGAAAAATACCAAACCTGGTGGACACAAGCAGGAAACGAAGGTTTTATTCCCGGTGATGTTTTAGGATATCACAATGTAGCCAGCGGAATAAAACCAACGGTGAACAGCGAAGATAAGGTTTATACAGGCGATGCACTGATGGCCAGACTAGGATATAGCTTTATGCAGCGGTACAACCTTACGCTTTCTGTGCGCAGGGATGGATATTCTGTATTTGGAATTAATTCGAAAAGAGCCAACTTTCCGGCAGCAGCAATAGCCTGGACATTTACAGAAGAATCATTTCTCAAACCAGTTACCTGGTTAAATTATGGTAAACTTCGTTTTTCATACGGTATTAACGGCAACAGGGACTTGCGTAATCCGGATAATGGAACAGTAGATCCATATGCAGCACTTACACAACTAACCGTAGGCAAGTACCAGACGGTTAATGGAAGTGGTGCAGCATCTGAAGTAAACACCGTAGTGATTGGCACCAGGATGGGAAATCCGGATTTGCGGTGGGAGCAAACTGCATCCTTCAATATGGGATTGGATTTCAGTATTTTAAACAGTACAATCAGCGGCTCTGTTGATGTATATAATAAGAAGACCACAGATCTGCTGGTTAGACCAACTATACCCAATGTAAGCGGATATTTAAACGTATACTCCAATCTTGCACGGGTAGATAACAGGGGACTGGAACTTAATCTGAACAGCCGCAATATTCAGCAAGGTAACATCACCTGGAATACCAGCCTAAATTTCTTTCTCAATAGAAATAAGATCGTAAAACTCGCTACACCTGCAGATGATCCGGGTAATGGCTGGTTTATTGGAAGAGATATCGATGTAATTTGGGAATATAAGGTGCTTGGTGTATGGCAGGAAAATGAAACGGAAGAAGCAAATAAGTTTAATAAGGGTATTAAACCTGGAGATTTTAAACTGGAAGATGTAGATGGAAATTACGTTTATAATGATAGTGATAAACAATTTCTGGGCTATACCAACCCAAGGTTTACCTGGGCACTAAGAAATGAATTCAATATCTATAAAAGCTTCGACTTTTCATTTCAGCTGCTTTCAAACTGGGGACAATATAAAAGATTTGATCAGGCAAAAAACCAGCCGGGCAGTGTTGGTTTTGCCCGTCAGACTTCTTACGTTATCCCATACTGGACTGCAGAAAACCCAATCAATGATTATGCAAGGCTCAATTCTGGCTTAAGCGGAACAAGTTTCGGTACCTATCGAAAAAATTCTTTCATCCGGTTAAATACCGTTGCCCTTGCTTATACGCTTCCGGCAAGCTGGATCAGTAAGATTAATATCAAAGGGGCTAAGCTATACATGAATGTTAACAATGCTGCAGTATATGCGCCAGACTGGAATTATTGGGATCCGCAGAATGATGGGCCAACACCAAAATATTATACCCTCGGTCTGAATGTTTCCTTATAAACACACAGGCCTTTATCAACTTAAATATATTCCAATGAATAATATATCTAAAAAACTTGCCATATGCATTTTATCAGCCTTGCTGATTGCTGCAGGCGGATGTAAAAAAGAATTTCTGGACTCTGATCAGCTCTCGCAATACTCACCAGAGTCCCTGAATAATGTGGAGGCATTAAGGGGAGGACTTAATGCCCTTGGTGCTAATGTAAGGCAGGAGTTTTTTGGTGATGCTGCCCCCATGCTCACAGAGTCTATCTTTTCTGATGTTGCAGTAGAAGGAACAACCGATAAGAGCACGCCAGCTCAGGATCTGATCACACGCATCACACCAGATGCCAATCTAAACAGTGATGATTTTAATAAGATCGGATGGTACTGGGAACAAGAATTCAGAGGGGTGAGGTTCGCCAATACCGTTATCTCTAACATAGACCGGCCAACATATACTTCTGATGCAGAAAAGAATGTGATACTGGGCTCTGCGTATTTTTACCGGGCATATCATTACTACAGGCTGGTACACCAGTTTGGTGACGTACCTCTTTTACTGAAAGATCTTGATGGTCCGAGGGATGATTTTTACTCTACAAAACGTGAAGTTATCTTAACCAAAATGAAATCAGATCTTGAATTTGCAGAAAGTGTACTTAACGACAATGTGAACCGCGGACAGGTTACTAAAGGAGCAGTGAGTCACCTGCTCACTAAAGTTAATCTTGCCCTTGGTAAATTTGACGACGCCATCACTTCTGCCAATAATGTGCTCAATACGGGTAAATATGGATTAATGACTACCCGTTTTGGTAGTACAGCAAGCGATGCCACTAAAAATGTAGTATGGGACCTGCATAGAATGGATAATAAATCTATTCCTAATAACAAAGAATCCATATTCCTGGTTATTGACAGGGAAGCACTTCAGGGATTTACAGCAAATGGTTCGCAGCTAATGCGCAATACCGTTCCTGCATGGCATTTTGCAAATGTAAAAACACCATCTGGTGCAACTGCCATAACGGATGCAGCTACGGCTGAAATTCCACTTACCAGGATGTACGGACGCGGAATAGGACGGTACCGCGGTACACCCTACAGCACTAAATACATTTGGACAGACAATACCGATTACCGCCATGCCAAAGGAATGTGGATGGATATGACCGATCTGGTATACAACAACCCGGCATTAAAGACCTCATCCAACGCAGCAGATAAAGCGTTATATGGCAAACCGCTGGTAGACTATAACAGCAGCAATGTGGCGGCGAGGTTTCAGAATGGTGCTTTAGACACGATCCGCCATTGGTTTGGCTGGCCGCATTACAAAGTATTCATCAATTCTACCAATGCCCTTGCCACCGATCCATACTGGACCCCGCCGCGCGGTACCAATACAGACTGGTATATTTTTAGGGCAGCAGAAACGTATCTGCTTCGTGCAGAAGCGCAGTACTGGAAAGGTAATCTGGGGCTGGCGATGGATGATATTAACGTGGTACGGGCAAGGGCCAATGCTGCGCTGCTAACTGATGCAAATGCCATAACCATCGGAACCATCTTAGATGAACGTGCCAGGGAACTGTATTGGGAAGAACCACGGAAAACTGAGCTTACCCGGATGGCTTATATTTTTGCACTTACCGGCAAGCAGGCCTACAATGGAAAAACATATACCATGGCTGCTTTCTCAGACGCCAACTTTTTCTATGACCGCATTATGGAGAAGAATGATTTCTATAAAAATGAAGTGCCCACACTTCAGGGTGTGAAATATCGGATCTCTCCATATCATGTACTTTGGCCGGTGCCAATCAGTGCCCAGCGATTCAACACACAAGGCCACATCAATCAGAACAAAGGATATAGCGGCTATGAAACAAATGTTCCTGCACTCGATAAAATTCCATAAATTAAAGCCTGCGTAAGTCTCCTGGCTTATGCAGGCCAAATATGTAAAATTATGATAAAGAAATTGATAGCTGGTATGCTGATGATGATAAACTTCAGTGTTGTACAGGCACAAAAAGTAAATGTGAAAAAAGCATTCAGCGATGCAGCAAAGCAAATGGAAGTGCTGGTTAAAGAAATAGGATCAGATACATTGGCCATGCAGAAGAACCTGGTTTCTCCAAGAACAGTTGAAAATGGGAAGTTTAAGATGGTAAATTCCAGAGACTGGACCAGTGGCTTCTTTCCTGCTGAGCTGTGGTACCTGTACGCCTATACCAAAGATGAAAAGTGGCTGAAACTCGCGAGAACATACACCGAAAAAATTAAGAAAGAACAATTCAACACAGGAACCCACGACCTGGGTTTTATGATCTATTGCCCATTTGGAAATGGGTATCGTTTAACTGGTGATACGGCATATCGGTCTGTGATTATTCAGGCTGCAAAATCTCTTTCAAAGCGGTTTAATCCTGTTGCGGGGGTAATAAAATCATGGGACCATAATAACGATAAGTGGCAATACCCGGTAATTATTGATAATATGATGAATCTGGAACTTTTATTCGAGGCCACAAAATTAAGCGGCGACAGTTCTTTTTATAAAATTGCAGTTACCCATGCCAATACCACCATGAAGAACCATTTTAGGCCTGATTTCAGTAGCTGGCATGTGCTTGACTATGATACAAAACTGGTTGAGAACGTTGAGAAAGCCGGCAGCAATCAGCAGAACGTTGAGAAAGCTGATCGCGGCAAGGTACTTCAAAAGGTAACGGCCCAGGGTTATAGCGATGCTTCTTCGTGGGCCAGGGGACAGGCCTGGGCTCTTTATGGCTTTACCATGTGTTATCGCGAAACAAAAGATCCCGCCTACCTGGCTCAGGCCAAAGGTATTGCCCGGTATATACTCACTCATCCATCCATTCCTAAAGATGGAATTCCATATTGGGATTATAATGATCCTAAAATACCCAATGTATCCCGTGATGCTTCTGCGGCAGCAATAACGGCTTCGGCACTTTACGAGTTGAATAAATATGATGTGAAAGCAGGATATCGAAGTGCTGCTGATAAGATATTGAATAGCCTCAACACAAGTTATACCAGTAAACCAGGAGAAAATCATGGGTTTATACTGGAACACAGTACAGGCCACAGACCCGCAAATTCAGAAGTAGATGTACCTATAAATTATGCAGATTATTATTACCTGGAAGCTTTGCTAAGAAGTAGCGGTAAGTAACTTATTTTTGGTTGATGAATTCCAGTGCGGTGTACTTGCTATTAGGCAACTTCCAGGAAGTCGTTAACCCTTTTTAGAATTTGAAACAGATCAAAAGGTTTTGGAATAAAGTCATCGGCGCAGGAAGCCTGCCTTATTAGTTCAGCAGGGAAATTTGCCGACATCATGATTACGGGCTTTTTCATACATTCTGGTATGTTTTTGATATTTTCACACACCACAAGTCCATCACCATCAGGAAGCATCACATCCACCATAAATAGGTCGGGGACTTTTGTAGAAAGTGCATCATAAAATTCAGAAACCGTTTCAAAAAGATATACATCAAAACCCTCATCACTTAAAAAATATTGTAATATATAACCAATATCCTTATTATCCTCTACAATATAAATGCTCTTTTTCATAAGTGATATTTCCCCGCTTCTCGAGTTGTATTAAGCAAAGCCAATGCCAAGATGTGCTGGAATACGCTTATAAACTTTTTAAGATCAATTAATTATAGGTGCATTAATTGGTGTTAAATGAACCTGACTAAAGAAATTATAAAACTTTTATGAAGACTAAATGTTGGTATCGAAAAAGAGCAATAATAAGATAGGTTTGAGAAATGGAACTTATTGTAAAGAAGTTTAAATTTCAATAAAATAATCAAATACATTACCAGTAATTTTAAATCAGATGAGCAAAATTGAAGAACCCTGGGAACCATTTAATATTGAGTTGTCTATTGAGGGTAAACCAGAAAGGCTATTGGTTATTCCAGACCGTGAAGAACCGAAATATGAACTGTTTGACCAACATACTTCTATCGGTACTGTGTGGACAGAAACAGGTAAACAAGGTCGATTCTGGTGTGGAGAAGGACTGATTGTTAAAGAACTATTGGATCTTATCGGCGAACAGATCGATACCTATACTGAGAATAAACCAATCTAAAGCTTCTAAGTCCAACTAATGTTCATGCAGCCGCCCTAAAGCCTGGGTCCGGTTGGTAATTTCCATTTTCTCAAATATATTCCGGGTATGAAATTTAATGGTGCTTGTGGATAAGAAGATCTTATCTGCAATCTGGTTATTGGTTAAACCATCTGTAATTCCATGCAGCACTTCAATTTCCCGGTCGCTAAGCTTATATTTCAGCTGTACTTTTCTAAAAAGATCATTTATTGTCTCAGTGGCTTCAGTTTGAAGTTGAAATACACGGCGCATGTATTGATCTATTTCCAAACGATAGTGCAGGTTTTCTTCCCTTAAGGTTTTTATCCGAAAAATAATGGCAATGGTTAATACCAGCATTTCTATTATACTTCCTGTTTTAATCTGTCCGGAATATACATCCAGGTAAAAAATGCCAAACTTCCTTAAAATAAAATAATCTATCGCAAAAATGAGAAAAGCGCCATATCCGATAACAAAAAACCGGGAATAAATATTCACTTTAAACTGAAGTAACCCTGCTACCCAGTAAAAACATAATACTATAAAAGTTACCAGTTCTCCGGTTAAAAAAAGAAAATAGTTATTAAAGATGATGCTCAATGTAAACGAAATCAGTATAAGGGTTAAGATACCGGCAACAATCCAGATCTTCTTGTGCAGATATGTTGTTGTTAAAAAAGTGTGCGCAAATAGAGAACCACTGATGGCCATGCCTAGATGTAAGGGGATGTCTGCATGATTCAACATCCATGGACCCGGAGTTATAAAAGTTAGAAGTCCATCGGCGTATGCAATAGACAATACAATAAATAATTGAAATGCGCAGTAATAGATAAAGCTCTTGTCTCTCAGATAAATGAATAAGCATAAGTTTAGGAAAAAGAACATCAGGCTAATCCCGTAATATAGGCCCAGTAAGAAGAAAACTTTAATGATCATTTTATCTACAGCTGCCAAAGTATTGATCTGAACTGTAAAAGAGACATCTTTTTTAAAGGTCGTTTTTATATAGTACTCTTTTAAATTTCCAGACAACCTGAATTCAGGAAAGCCAGACCGGCTATCGTCATGACTAAAACTATTCCCTTTTACCGCCAGTAGTACAAGAGAATCAGCTTGTTTTTTATATAATTCTACCGTATCTAAATGTTCATTTTCTATCAGTAGGATACAGTCTTCTGTTGATGATTTATCAGGCATGCTGATCTTAAAAAGATAAGGTCCATTGTTGTCCATAACAGGCAATTGATGAGGATTGGACAGTGGCTGGAAATTCAGAAGATTAACCTTTTTTAGATCGATATTTCTGTTGGAATGGTGGTAAGTTATGGAATATGATTTATTAGCATGGCAAGAAATGGTTATTAAAAGAAATAAAATGGAGAGTAGCGTTGATTTAGGTAATAAAGTCACATTGACGTAGTTAAGTTAATCGAAAATATAAAATTTATACTTGAAAAGGAAATATCTCATGATAAGATATAAGGATGAATAATGATTGATTAAATATCACTCGAAAAATGGTTCAAATATTTAAAACTACCCATAAGTATAGGCATAATTCAATTTGTCAGAGATATTTTTGTGTAACTAATTACCAATTGGCCCTGCATACCTATTGAACCAAATAATACAATAATAGAATCAAACTTAAACTTAAAAACAATGAAAAAACTAATCTTTATCAGCCTGATGGTTTGTTCTTTTGCTGCCAGTGCACAAACAGCCATTGAGAAAAATGGAACCATTTACAAAAAACATCCTTACATCACCATTGTGGAATCATTAGAAAGAATGATGGCCAAAATGGATACCATAGGTATGGTTAAGTATTATGCCGATACTGCGTATGCTTTTGGCACCGGTGCACCAGAGACTAAGGGAATTGCCAGTATAAAAGCTGGTTGGCGATATATTGCTAATGAATGGGAAATTGTATCTATAACGCCAAATGGTTATCCGGACGCCTTGGAATATACCAATGATCCATTTACTGTGCAATCCTGGTGGGTGGTTAAAGTCGTTAATAAAAAAACAAAAAAACAAGCTACATTTTTTGAGGTTATTTTTCATTCATTTAATAAAGATGGAAAGATATCTTCTGAGATGAGCTTCCATGACAGTACCCCGCTTCTGGAAGCTATGAAGTAACTTAAGCGCGATTAGATCTGATCACCTAACCCCATCTTTTTTAATAACCTTAAATGAGAAACGATACCGCCCCAATAGGTGGTTTGGTTGGGTATAATGTGATATTCTTTTAGTGTGGCGTACAAGATCAAATTTAGCCTGGGGTAGTGAATGTGGTTGTAATTTGGAAAAAGGTGGTGTGCAATGTGATTATTAAATCCGCCAAGTATAAAATTTGCAGCCTCACTAAAGGGATGCATATCATTGGCACTTTTAATTTGATTCATTAACCATGAGGTATTAATGATACCGTCTTGATCTGTTGTCGGATAAGCAGTAGATTCTACATGGTGTGTCATAAAGAAAGTGAACAGCAGGAACAATGACAAGCTCAAATGCATAAGCAAAAAACCCGTAATTACCAGATACCAGGGCTGTAATGTGTAGAGCAGGGGTAGGATCAATATAAAAATGAGGTAGCTTAATTTTTGAATCCAAAACGAAAGATGGTATTTAAGCCCTTTTTTCTTGCTGTAATCATCTTTTGAGAATAAGATAACGGTGTCTTTAATAAAGATCCAAAATAAGGAATAGCTGGTATAGGCCAATGGTGCATAAATATGCTGGTATTTATGAAACCAGAAATATTCACTATTGGGAATTACCCGGATGAGCTTTGTGATCTTAAGGTCTGAATCATAATCTGCTACATTAGGTGCATAATGGTGTGAATTTACATGTCTTAGTTTCCAGGCTTCTGCATGTGCTCCAAGCATTGAATATATGATGGTATAGCATATATTGTTTAGTTTTTTACTTTTAAAGATCGTGTTGTGAGAAAGGTCGTGAGCAAAATTAAATGCAAAAAGTAAAGAGGTAAAACCAAATAGAATAAAGAATAAAATAAATAAAGCAGGATTTGAGGTTATATAAAGCAATGTATAAATAAAAGCAGTACTTAAGAAGTAAACTGCAAACTTTAAAGAAAGCTTTAAAGCGGTACTTTTTTGATCAATAACAATTCCATCCTGTACACGTTTGTGTATGGTTTTCAGCAATTCGCTATCTTCAGCAATATGTAAATGTTTATCCTTCAAACGCAGCAGGGATTAACTCATGTTCTTTGCCCATTACTTTTAAAAATCTAAAATGCGAAGCAAGCGATGCGGCATAACTCATTTCCATATAGGTCATGTTATGTTTCTTCGCCAGTTTCCTAAATATGGGTAATATATCCAGGTAATGAATATGACAAACGTTAGGAAGCAGGTGATGCAGGGCATGCGCATTAAAGCCACCTAATGTCCAGTTCAGGAATTTGCTGGATGCGTTGTAATCTATGGAAGTAGACATCTGTAGTTTTGGCCAGCTCATGTTCAGTTTATTGTCTGCATCGGGAACAGGATGAACCACAAAGTCTGATAAGTGTGCAACGCCAAGCACACCAACAAATAAGATAGAGATCAAAAAATGGTTGATCAGAAATGCGAGTAATATCGTTGTCCAGCCGAATGGAAGCAGGTATAATGGTAAAACAATCATGTAACCAATATAGATCAGCTTATAACAGATCAGTTTTATAGCTTCATTTATAGGTATTTCCACTTTAATGGTTCTGCTGGACACTTTAAAGAGCATCAGGGTTTCTCTGAACAAAAACCAGTTTAAAGAATACAGCAGGTATAATACCGGTGCATAGAGATATTGGTAGCGATGAAACCACTTTAACTCTTGTGTTGAAGTCATCCTGAATGCCGGGTTATTGAGAACATCAATGTCACTCCCTTCTACATTGGTATATAAATGATGTGATTCATTGTGATTCTTACCCCATATATACGCATTGTTTCCCTGCAGATTGAAACTCAGAGAGAACAGCAGCTTATTCCAGAATTTACTCTTTACCGCAACACCATGTGCTGCATCATGAGAAATATTAAACGCAGTTAACAGGATTGACAGCCCCATTAAAAGATAAAATGTAAAGAACAATGCAGGAGATGAACTGTTGATCATCAGCAAATAAAACAACAGATCTAAGCTGAAGTAAAGGAAGATCTTAAATTTCATTTTCGTATTCCCGGTTCTCGATCGGCCTGCTTTTGAAAAATATACCTCTAAACTTTCATTAAGGTCCTTATAGAATTCAGAACCTTCATCCCTGGAGAACTTTAGCTTTTTCATCGGGTAATTATTAGTTTAAGATCGACATATAACGTAATCATTTATTCTTATTGCTTAATCATAAGCAAGATAGAGTTTTCCGAATAAGAATCTTTATGTTGTTTACTATTAATTACTTTTATTTGGTGTTATTGGTTTTTTAATTAACTTTAGGTTTTTAGCCTCCAGATATGCTACCTTGTTTATCCCTCTTCCAGTGTTCTCCAGTATGCCTGTACACTGGGAAAAGGCCAAATATGCAATATAGCCCTCTTCAATAAAAATGAACCACCAAATATAATGAGCCGTACCGGAAATTGTAGAATATGTAAATCCCCAATTGATAAAGAACATAGTTTTAGAGAGATGATGTTTGGTTTAAGAGATGAATTCCGTTATCAGGAATGCTCATCTTGCGGCTGTTTGCAAATAGCAGATATTCCCAAAAATATTACCAAATACTATCCTCCTTATTATTATTCTTTTACCCACATTATACCTCCATTAAAAATACTTCCTTTCTTTAAGCGGTTATTTAAGGGCTTCCGGTTAAAGAAAAAATACAAACAGGATAAATACGCCTTAAAAAACCTGAAGCCGATCCATACAGGAATAAATGACAGAATTCTGGACGTTGGTTGTGGAAAGGGGCAGCTTATCTGTGAGTTATTTAACCTTGGATTTGAAAATGTAGAGGGGGTAGATAAATTTCTTCCTTCAGAAATCGATTATGGTTACGGAGTAAAGGTGATGAAGAAAGACCTGAGTGAATTGCAGCAAGATGCTTACGATATAATTCTAATGAATCATGTATTGGAACACATGGATCAACAGAAGGAAGAACTCGTGCAATGCCGTGCATTGTTAAAGGAAGACGGATGTTTAATCGTTCGGATTCCTGTAATAGGGGACGCCTGGGATCGTTATCAGGGAAACTGGGTTCAGTTAGATGCGCCCAGGCATTTCTTTCTGCATACGGTAAAGAGTATGAATATTTTGGCGGAAGATTCAGGATTCGAAATTAAAAAGACAATCTTCGATTCAACCGGCTTTCAATTTTGGGGAAGTGAACTTTATCGTCGCGATATTCCTTTATTCGTTGACGATGAGCATCACGGTATGTATCCGGTTAATAAGGTGTTTAGCTCTTCTGAATTACAGGATTTTGAAAAAGAAGCAGAGCAGCTTAATTTAAAAGGTAGGGGAGATTCTGCTGCTTTTTATTTGTACAAGAAATAGGTAGTTCATTACATTTTCTTCTTAATAGACCCTGTGCTTTAATGATCACACTGGTTAGTTAAAACTTTTTCAGGATTATACAGTTGTTATAACAACGCCTGGACAATCAATTCCATGTAAGCTATTTTAACTTATGAGAATTTTCAATACGCTGCTTATCTTTTCTATCGTCTTAATAATTATGAGTTGTAAGCCCCGTACGGTTTATGATAAGATCCTGAATTTAGAAACGGTGAACATGGATTTTGATGTTTCTGACTTTTATGGCGACAAAGTAGCACGGACAGAAAATACCATTTCAAAAGATCCAAAAGACTTGGGTAAAGAAGAAACTTTAAAATTGCTGGACGAGAATTTCTTTGGAAAAGATACATTGTATAATATTTATGATGATCCTGACACAGTGATTGGCGCAAAGAGATACAATGAAAAAAGACAGGTATTGAGTACTTTCGGATATAATTATATAACTGTCAGCTGGAATAAAGAAGATAGTCTGGCCGTTTTGAACGGTATCTATTTTCAGAAATTAGATATGATGGAGTCTAAAAAAGGCGAATTTTTAGCAATGCAAGCTACCAATGAAACCACCAGTGAAAATAAGAACCAGATCAATTTAACCAATTATTTCAATAAGAAATATGGAAAGGCGAAACATTCATTTGAAAGTAATCCGGAAAAAGAACAGATCCTGAATTGGGAAAATGCGAAGGAACTGATCATTTTGAGAATAAAGGTTGATACCATGCAAAGCGTATTATCTACATCTGCTGATGGAAAGCAGGAAATTGAAAAGACTCCTGAATACTCAATTGACTATTTTAAATTTAATAAGACACATTTAAACAGCATTAGAAAGATCAGAGATGGCGACTGGAGCATTGCGCATAAAAATGAATTTTAGCATAGGGCATGTTTCTGGGAACTTCTGGTTACTGTTCCGTTATCGTCAGTTTCTTAAATATGAAATCTGATCCATCTGCTACTGTAGTGGCCTTAACATAAATGGTATGGTTATCTTTCCAATACACTTCTTTAAAATACCAACTGAAGGGTTTTGAAGCAATTACCCCAATTCCATTTTTTGTAACCGCAAAAAGTTCAACATCTTGTGTAGGCGGGTTAATATGGTCGTAAGTCTCATAAGGATTAAATTGACTTGCAAAAATCTTTTGATGATCTGGCGATAAGTAAGGAAATCCATTTACAGTATCCTTTTTTCCGCTTTCCATATCTATAAGCACGAAAAAGTTATCTTCATACAGATGTACTTCAATTACATATTTATGAATGGGCTTAACTTGTCCAATATATTTGTGGGTCTCTATATTTTCATCATGGGGAACGCCAGTATTGTCTGTTAAAACAACTTGTCCATTTTTTACCGGCAGGACTATCTTTCCGTCTTTCGCAGCATACGTTAAGGAATCATAAGTAATAAAATCGTGATAAGAAGATTTTGATGCCTCATAAACTGTCTTGGTAATTTCTCCTTCCAGGATCACGAAACTTTTTTCTTTCTTAATCTCTGGAGAACTACTTCTTTTTTCCGTTGAGTCTGATGATATAGGTAGAGTAGTATCAGCAGTGGTAGATCTGGTGTTTCCCTGGCAGGATAGAAGGGTAGCAACAATCAATATATTGATCTTGTTTAATATTTTAGCGCAGGTAGGGGATATCATGTTCATAATTATATACTGCAATGTAAATAAAAAATACTTTCTACATTATCATAATTAAGACCATATTTTCTAATACACCCGAACTGTTAATTACTATTCATCATTTTGGTCATATTTCTCATAAAGCGCTGCAACAGCGAACTCTCCCTGGTTATGATCTCGGCATCGCCCATCATACCGGGTTTTAGAACGATTGCATGAAATGGATCTTTCTGTTCAAAATTCTTAAAATCGATCTTTGCAATGAAAACACTGTCCTTCAATGCCGCAGCGGTTATGAAACTGACTTTTCCATTGATCATTCCATATTCTTCAAAAGGGTAGCTCCTTAGTTTAATCAGTACGCTTTGTCCGAGGTTCACTTTCCCCATATTATACTGGGGGATCTGAACCTCGCCAAAGAAATCAGTATTGCCAGGGTTTACGATAAATAATTCCTGGTTTGTTGTTACATTTTGGTTTTCCTGTAAGATGCCTGCGTAACCTACCGTACCATCAAGTGGAGAGGTAACAACATACTTCATTAGCCAGATATCTGCTTCATTAATCATACTGTTTAGTGCCTGCATGAATTTGGCTTGCTGTTCTTTGATGGTGTTTTCCAGTGTAATAATCTCTTTTTGCTTTGCCATATAACTGCTATTGTTATTTAACAGGGCGGTTGCTGTTTGCTGGAGCGGGTATTTGCTTGACAGGTACTTATTTTCCTGCAGCTTAAATTCACTGTTGGATATTACATTTTTAGACTTCAGTTTCGTGTATGAATCATATTCTTCCTGTGCATTGGCATATTCCTGCTGCTGGATTTTCTTTTGCTGATTAATCTGGTCCTGTAGCTTCTTAATCTCTTCCAGATCTTTTTGCAGATAGGCTTTTTGAGTTACATAGAGTCCACCATTTTGAGTATTAATATACTGAAGGTATTCCTGATAAAAGGATTGATAACTACCCTGAAGTTCACCAAAGTTTAATCCGGTAAATTCCAAATCATTAAGGTTGATTGATTTAGCGTTTCCAAACTGATTACGCAGTGTTTTCAACTTTTCTGCCAACCTGATCACATCATTGGCATTGGCTGTGCTCTCTATAAATGCCAACGCTTGCCTGGCAGTTACGTGCTGGTTTTCTTTTACTAACAGTTTGATCAATTTACCCGATTGATGCGCAATAACACCTTTTGGTGCGTTTAGCGAATTTACTTTTAACGTTGTTCTAACGATATCCGGATAACGGATAAAGGCCGACATCAGGATTATAGAAATCAGAACCAGCAAAATTAAGGTAATTCCGCGGCGCAGGATCCAGGAAGGAACTGCCGTGATGATTTCGTTCATTTCATCACTATTCTGGTATATAACTTCGGGTGGCTTTGCAGCAGGAGGTGCTGCACTTGGTGCAGCGGGTGGGGCTATCGGTGGCAGGTTCATATTCTTTGTATAATGGTTAAAACATAGCTAATTTCCCAGCTCCAGCTGGTTCTTTACCAATTGATAATATTCTCCTTTACTTTTTGTCAGTTCTGCGTGAGTGCCCTGCTCAATGATTATTCCTTTATCCAGAACGACAATGTTGTCTGCATTCTTAACGGTGCTTAGGCGATGTGCGACTACTACAACGGTTCTGCCCTTAAAGAACTCTTCCAGGTTTTGCATAATTACGCTTTCATTATTTGCATCTAACGCATTGGTGGCTTCGTCAAAAAAAATGTATTCAGGATTTTTATAAACTGCTCTTGCAATCAGGATCCGTTGTTTTTGGCCTTGACTAATGCCATTGCCTTCTGCACCGATCTTTGTATAAAGACCAAGCGGAAGGTTTTCTATCAGGTCTGTAATATTCGCTACTTTAATGGCGTGCTGTAATTTCTCCATATCAGGATACTCATCAGCTACGGCAATGTTTTTAGCAATATTGTCAGAAAAAATAAAGCCATCCTGCATCACGGTACCGCATTGGCCACGCCAGTACCGGTAACCGACCTGGTCCAGGTTTGTAGCGCCTACCTTAAGCTCTCCTTTTTCAGGCACGTAAAAACGTAATAAAAGCTTTAAGATCGTAGTCTTTCCACTACCGCTCATGCCTACAATTGCTGTCGTTTTTCCCTCGGGGATGGTCAGGTTTATGCCTTTCAGAACAGGTTCATTTCCCGCCCCCGGGTAGGTAAAGTTTAAATTGCTGATGCTAATTGTCTTGCTTTGCGGCAGTTCATTTAAGTATACCTGCTGAACCGATTCTTCGTCACTTATTTGATGTATTTCATTTAGTCTTTCCAAACTGATCTTGGCATCCTGCAGCGATTGGATAAAACCGAGCAGCTGTTCAATCGGACTGTTCATTTGTCCGATAATGTATTGAATGGCCATCATGCCGCCCAATGTTAATTGTCCGTCAATTACAGCTTTAGCTACTAAAAAAGTAATGATAATGTTCTTACCCTCGTTAATGAAAAACGCTCCCGACTGCTGAACCTGGCCTAGTGACAAGCTTTTTATACTGAACTTAAACAAACCTGCCTGCAGGCTTTCCCATTCCCAGCGTTTTTGTTGTTCGCAGTTATTTAGCTTAATTTCCTGCATTCCGCTAATAAGCTGTACAATGCTGCTCTGATTCTTCGAAGAAATATCGAAACGCTTAAAGTCGAGATCCCTGCGTTTCTTTAAAAAGGCAATTACCCAGAGGGAATACAATGCACTGCTGACAAGAAAAATAATAAATATATTAAGATTATAATAAGCAAGGACAGCTGTAAATACAACGAGGTTAAACATAGAGAAGATTACATTTAACGTAGAGCCCGTTAAAAAGGTCTCTATGCGCTTTTGATCATTCATCCTTTGCATAATGTCGCCCGTCATTTTGGTATCAAAAAAACTCATTGGCAGCTTCATCAGTTTGATCAGGAAATCTGTCAGAATGGAAATGTTTATGCGGGTGCTTATGTGCAACAAGATCCATGATCTGATAAAGTCTACACTCATTCTACCTATAAAGAGCATGGTTTGCGCAATTAGGATTATATAGATAAAATTGAGGTTACGTGTATTGATTCCGATATCAACGATGGATTGAGTAAGGAAAGGAACAATCAGCTGCAATAAGCTACCTACACCTAAACCAATAAGCAATTGAATAACCAGCTGTTTATAACGGTATAGATATCTCAATAAGAAGCTAAAATTCAGCCCCTCTTTTTTATCGCCTTCCTGCGCATATAACTCGGGTGTAGGGGAGAGCATGAGCACAATACCCTGACTGTGCCCATTGTTATGTACACTTAACCAATGCATCAGAAATTCTTTCTCGGTATAGGTGATCAAGCCTTTTGCCGGATCAGCAATATACCAAAGCCTTTCTTTTGCAGATTTAGAAGGAGCTTTATAAACAACCACAAAGTGTTTTTGGTCCCAATGGAGGATGGCTGGCAACTCGGTTTCGGCCAGTTGATTTAAAGTAAGGCGGGTACCTATAGTTCTAAAGCCTATTTTTTCTGCAGCCTCACTAATTCCCAATAGAGAAACACCTTCGCGGTTAATGCCCGAAATATTTCGGAGTCGCTGTGCGCTAAAGTTTTTACCATAATATTTGGCTACCATACGCAGGCAGGTAGGGCCACAGTCCATTCGGTCTGGTTGCTTGTAAAATTGGAATTTTTTCAAGTTATAGCTGCTAGGGTATATTTAAAAATCGGGTTTCAAATTTTTGGTAGATTGGTAATTCCAATTGGCCTTCCAGGTTTTCCTGGTGATAAAAGCATCAATAGCTTCTCCTCAAAAGTTTTATCAGATGGCTTTACAAACTGGTCATTTAGTAACATCCCGTTTTCATTAAAGACCATGAACTTAGGAATCGCTTCAATCTGATATAGTCTGCTCAATGGTTTATTCGATTTTTCAATTACCCGGAACTGGTTCTTCCCGGTAATTTTAGATTTAAGCATCGCATTCTTCCAGTCTTTGCCTTTGGCATCAAGATCCAGGCTAAGGGATACAAAGACAATGTTCTTATTGGCAAGCCTGGTCTTTGCTTTTTCCAGGTAAGGAAATTCATAAATACAGGGAACACACCAGCTTGCCCAAAAGTCAACGAAGATAAACTTGCCTTTGTTCTTCTTAAATACATCAGCAAGCGTTAAAGCATTACCATCAGTAGTAATTAGTTTAATAGTGGTTTTGTCGAAAGATTTTTGAACCGGAATTATCCTGGCTGCATAGTTCTGGGACCGAAAACCAGCATCATTGAGGTTATTGTCAAACAGAGCATAGCTGTCCAGATATAATTTAGAGGTTTTTTCAGGAAAGCTATTGAGTGCCTGGTAAACAATCCCTGTTTTGTATCTTTTTTCAGTATTTATTTTTATTATTTCTTCCACAAAAGACTTCAGATTAAAATTCGGGCTATTTTTAATCTTTCGATAATTCCCGATGCTGTACATTGCAGCATTCAAAAAAGTGGAATTGAGGTTGGTCTTTTGTGAAAGAACTTGTTTGAGCGCTTTAAATAAGGTGTCCAGATACGGATCCTGAGGACTGTATTTTAACCTGGAAAGTTTCAGATAATAGAAATTACGGGCCGCCTCTTTCCATAAACTGGCTATTGAATCGGTTAGTTTTCTATTTAATAGCAGGGCATCAATCTTTTTTAAGTTTTTAGTCAATTCCTCTTTATGGAATTGAACCCTTCCGGGCGTTGTTGTACCAGTGTTTTTTGCAGCAAACATGGAGTCGTTTAATGCTAAAAAATCACTAATAAAAAGCAAGTTGTTATTACCGAGGTTCTTTAATACGAACCCCTGCAATCCTATATGGATCTGATCACCTCTTTTTGCGTAGAAAATGGTAAAAAAGCTTTCATTTGTTGATCCATTAATAATACTATATCTAAATTCCAGGATATGGTTTGAAGTGATCGTTTGTGTAATTGTGCTGTCTTTTTTAGATTGATTATTGAAGATCAGCCTTTGGTTCACTAAATAATCATCGTAATAGGTCAATATCAGCGCTTCGTTTGATTTTAAGTGCGCGCTAATGGTAATAGCATCAGGCTTCGGATAAAAACGGTGCAGCGCTTTTGCTGAAAAATTTAATAACAGAATGAAACAGAGGGAATATATTCTCATTTTATTGAATTTAAACCCACCCTATAAAAGGGTGGGTTAAGGTTAATTTATTGTCCGATTCCATCTGACAGGCAATCGTATCTGCAGCTTGACACACCATAGCTTGATCCGGTAATCCATGCAACACAAAGGTCGTTTGCACCTGAACTTCCACCACCAATGTAGTAATTGTCACTTCCTACTGATCCGTTATCATACGTTACAGACATGTAGCAGATATCACCACCACCGGTTACATTTTTCATCTCAGCTTTGCTGAGTTGGTTTACATTTTTCATAATTTGAATTTTAGATTTGTTTTGAAGATTTTGTAATCCAGTCACGCCTGGTTTACTTAAGCGGTACCGATAAACGTCGGTACTCGTTTCTGGGGCAGTTTCGTTGCAACCGGCTGCCCCTTTTTGCAAAATTCTTGGTAGGGTTAGTTAATCAAGTACTTGATATCTTCCAATCTATAGGGATCGGGTAGTTTATACCCATTGATTAAAATGGTTGGTGTAAACGCAATTTCAGTTAAATTGCACCATGCTTTTTGTTTAGCCGTAACTAAAGCCATTTCGACGCTCTCAACGCTCTCAACGTTCTCAACGTTCTCAGTGGTCTTAGCGGTGTTATCAAAGCGATCAATAGTTTTAACGCTCTCAACGTTCTCAACGCTGTTACTTTTCTCAACGCTCTTGGGTTTAAAATTAACAGGGTATTTCGATGCCCAGCTGTCATACTTTTTACCGCTTTGCTTATACCAGTCGTTTAGTGCACGACTTACTAATTTAGTATCGTTTAATAAGCTTAATGCAGTTACATGACGTGCAATTTTTGTACGATCATCGTCGTCGTGGTCAGCCGTCGTAAAAATTATTTTAATATTGATGTCATCACGCACACTTAACCATTTATCCAGGGTTTCATGCGCTTTAGCGCAAGGTCCGCAGAATGGGTTTGTAACCATTGTAATCGTAGTTTCGGCATTTGGATTACCGAGGCTAATTGGCATCAGGTCGTCTGGTACAGCGTATCGGGGCTGACTGGTAAGTGCCTGATTAAATAGTTCGCTGTTGTACTTAAACTTTAGAAGCTGCTTTTTCATGGGGTTAAATTGTGCAGACTTCAACAGACCGGGTTTCAAAACAGACCAGGTTAGAATTGGCGTTAAAAAGCAGAAGACAATAGCTGGTATTGCAGATGGAGAGTAGTCAGCAACCTGAATCATGAAAAAGTTTAAGTCAGGTAGATCTGAAAACCAGTAGCTACTTAGTGAAGTCAAAAATTCCAGCAATAGAAAAGCCTGAATGAAGCAGCACAGTATACACCAGTTTTTATGCTGGTATTGATAGTTGATGGAGAAAACGATAAAGGGTAGGCTAAAAACATTTAATAACTTTAGCAATGGCAGGCTGGCAGGAATGAGCAGCAAGCTTAAAAAAGAACCTGAAAAGTAAAAAAAGCCCACATCACTCCAGCTAAGCCAGGGAGTTAATTGTGCTGCATCAGATCTTAAAATCACATTGCAGTTATTTTTACTACCCAGGCTGCAGAGATTTTGTATCAGCGGATTATTTGCATCAATGCTATGCATTAACAATAGAATGCTTGTTGCTGTGCCGGCTAATTTAATACCTAATAAAACGAAGTAGCTCCAGCCATGTACATTATTTATGTTTAATAAGACAATACCTAAAATCACCAGAAGCAACAGGGGAACCTTAAGCCTGTTAAAACTTTCTTTTAAGCGATTGGCCGGGTAATTTTCTTCACCGCTATTTTCGTTAACATCGGCAGACAATACAATGCCACTCCAGATCTTTAAGAAATCTTGCTCAGACATGTTTTTCCGGATACGCTCTTCATCACTGTAAACTATCCTGCCGTCGGTTAGTTCATGTACCATCATGTAATAACCACCATTGGTATTCAGGTGAGCTATAAATGGAAATTCGAGTTCATTGGCATCATAATCCTTCCTGCTGATCTTATATGCCTGATTTGGAATGTTCCATTCCGTTAAGCAGTCACTTACTGCTAATAAGCTTGGATATTCAGGATGCTCTTTTAAACAAGCTTCAACAGTACCTGGATTAATTTTTACGTGTAATGCGTTAATAAGCAGACAAGCTACCGCAGTAGCATTGTCTTTCTTTTTCATAAGTAGATTAGGCATAGGGACCAAATTATATCTAAGTTTAAGGTCTGCCCATTTCAAAAAAAAAAATATTATACTAACCGTTAGTTTATTTGTACGATGGCATGGTTACTGTGTATTAATTCATTTCCAAAATAGAATTAATAGATTAACTTGCATTACATAAAAGATTAACTAGCTGTTATGGGGTTCAAATGCGTAATAATTGACGATGAGCAGTATGCTATTGATGCACTGGTAAATTATATCAACCAAATACCTGATCTGGATCTGCTCAAAACTTTCACTAATCCAACAGAAGCTTTAAGTTCCATTAGGACGGAAGATCAGATCGACTTCATATTTATTGATATCGAAATGCCTGATATATCGGGTTTAGAACTGGCTCAGCATTTAAGAAGTAAGACCAGGTTTCTAATCTTCACAACCAGTCATTCAAGCCACGCCATTACTGCATTTGATCTGAATGCAAGCCATTACCTGCTTAAGCCGATTTCCTTTTCAAAATTTGCGTTAACCATCGCTGATCTGATAAAGGATAAGGAAACTATTATATTACCGCAAAAAAAAGAAAAACATTTATGCTTCATTAAGGCCGATCATAAGAACACCTACAATTATATTGATTTTGAAGATATTGTATATGTCGAGGCAGCAAAAAACTATGTCATCATTTATACCTCAAATGAAAAAGAGAGGTATATGACCCATATGGGATTAAACCATGTCGAAGCCGCTTTAAACAGCAGTTTTATACGAATCAATAAATCTTTTATTATTGCTAAAAATGCAATAAAGAAAGTGGAAGGGCATAATATTAAATTGAAAAATGGAAAAGACCTTCAACTTGGTGATGTGTATAAACCTGCATTTCAGCTATTTTTAAATGATAGCATTTTGAAGCCTTAACAAGGTAACATAGCCTTGCCCTGCTTTTAGATATAATAAAGGGCTATTAAGTTGATAACATATCCAATATATTATTGAGATTTTTTATTCGTTTTTCCCAGATCTTATATAAAAGGAACAACTGAACAATGCAAATTAGAATAATGGCGGCCAGCGAATAATACCTGGCCATATTGAATTGTATAGTATAACTGAAAAATACCATCAGACCAGTTACAAATACAATTCTGGAAAGGATAGTGCTTGCGGCATACTTTTTAATGCGATGAATATATTTTTTTAAAGAAGCCGTTAGGCTTTCTCCAACCACCAGATGTTTAGCCATATGATATCCATATAAATTATGAAGGATGGGTATTAAAACAGAAACAGCCAATACAACATTGATATGAACGGGTCTGGAAGCGCCATCAAACATAGTATAATAGCAAGCGAGAAAAGCAATCCAAAAGGTTACCTCTATAATCATTTGTCTTTTAATTCCTTTTAAAACAGGGTGCTTGTTTTCTTTCATCATGATCACGATCTCGCTGTTTGTTTTTGCAAGTGGTTCTGCAGTATTCCAGGTAGATTTAAGGTCGTCTAGTTCCATCGTTATTTATTTAATGCTGTTTGGATTTTACTTTTAATTCTATTGATTTTAACACCGACATTGTTTTCTGTGATACCAATGATTTCGGCAATCTGCAGATAGCTCAAATCTTCAAGGTAGAGTGTGATTAGTGCTTTTTCGCTGTCGTTCAGCTGTTTTAGTGCTTTGAATAGCAGTTCCTGACGTAATTCATATTCTTCGTTAGGCTGTTCTTCTGCTAAATCAGGCAATACCCCGGTAAAGCTGATCAAGGGCTTTTTTTTGCGAAAGGAAGATATTGCTGTATTCAGGGCCACCCGGTAAAGCCAGGTACTTACTTTCGAGTCACCTTTAAAAGAGGAAAAGGACTTCCAAAGTTGAAACGTGATTTCCTGGAACAAGTCTTCACGATCTTCGATGCCATCGCGATACATGCGGCAAACCTTATGGATCATTCCGTTATGCGTTCTAATTAAAGACAAGAATTCAGCTTCAAGAACCTGGTCATGCTTTTGCTCATGTTCTTTTTTCATCGCTGCTTAGCTTCAATTATCCGATCGCCTTTAATGGGTGAATAATTCATTTTGGTAGTTCCATTCACATCAATTTTTTCAAAATAGCATTTGATGCCAGTAGCCTGAAGCAAATCATCAACGTTCTGCAGGTGAAAGTGCAAATGTGGTTCTGATGAATTTCCAGAATTACCGCACAAACCTAAAACCTGTCCCTGTTTAACCAAGTCGCCCTGCTTAACCTGTATTGAGTTTTGCTTAAAGTGCGCCAGGAAAACAAATTCATTGTTTTTAGTTTTCAAAAGAATCGAATTTCCAGGAATATACAAAGGGTTTGCAACACCAGGAATGTTGTCTTTTATGCCATCAACGGCTACAACTATTTCTCCGTCACAAGGGGAGAGGATTTGTTGTCCAAAAGCATAATAGTCTTCATTGGTTTTACCATTAGATTTGAAAGATTTATTTGCGCTATTGGTCATGATGATATCAAAAGCGTTTTTCTGAAACTCAACGCCGGCATGCTGATTAAGTTCTTTGGTATCGCCGCCCCAAAACACAGTCCATTCTCCCTTAAAAGGGAGGTGCATCGCAGTGGTATTTCTTTTCGATACAGTTGATGTTTCTGGAAGATAGGGCTTTACAAATAGGCCATTAATCTGATTATTTTCATCTACAGCGATATTTATAAGTAATTGACCTTTCTCAAACTCCGTTCTATAAACTGAAAAAGCATTATCGTATGCGGTAAAGTTATAGCTTTCTATATTCCCGTATTTGCTTTTTAGAGAGTGCAAGAAGGCATTGGTTTTTTCAAATGGCAAACTGGTTTTGGCCTGTGAAGAGAACATACCATAAATACTGTCAAACTTTGACGCGTTGTAATACTTCTTAAAATTTGAAAATGATTGCTTGCTAATGGCACTTTCTGCCTGGGGAAATGCAAAACCAGATAACAGGCAGAAGAAGATGGTAAGGGTTGCTTTTTTAATGGAGTTAAAAGGAAATAATTTGATCATCATAATTGGATTTGAACCATTAGTGGTCAAACTTCCGAAAACATTACATACTGTGTTAATTTTTAAAAAGTTTTACCAAATTATTTTAAAAAGCGGAACGCTGGCAGGTAGACAACCTTTTTACCGTGGTAACTTCTAATTGTGTTAATAATGATCATGATGATATTGATAAGATATAACAAGGGTACCAACAAGATCAATATTTCCATTTTGCCTATACCGAAGCTAGAAATGTCTGGAAGTGGAATTCTAAAATTTCCAAATGCCATGACAAAGAATAAGATATAACCGGTAAACAGAAGGAGGCACCAGGAGATCTGGAAGTTTAACAAGCGTTTGCCAATTTCATTTAAACTTCTAACCCGGTCTTTCTTTAACATCCAAATTGCAAGGGGAATAATAATTCCAAGCAATGGAAAAGCAATAAAGCTCAAGGCCGACAAATTGAGAAATGCCAGCAGACCGGTATCTTCCTGCTCTGCCCAGTCGATCAGTTCATCAGGAGTGATGTTAAACGCATTGGCAATTCTTTTTAAAGTATCGCCTCTTGGTTCTACTTCTCCGCCTTCAATTCTTTGGACGGTTCTTAAATTAATCTGTGCAATATCTGCCAGTTGTTCCTGACTTAACCCTTTACGGCTACGAAACTCTTTGATTCTTTGTGCAAGTTCTGTATTCTTCATTTTCTTTTTATTTGTTGCTGTAAAGGTATGTGAAGGTACAATTTTTTGTTTGCGGCTTGTCTACGGCATAATTACGGCAAAGCTGTCTAAGACGAATAGAGCTTGTTTTTCGGCGTTTGATCTCGCAATGTTACCATATTTGTGTGAATAATTGATCAGATTACAATAGCAACACGATTAAATCCTCATGATTTTTCATATGGTGAAGGAATTGCAGGTGAATGGAGAGCGTAGTGAAGAAAAATATAAGAATTTTTAGATAAAATAAGGCTTGTATTCTAATTAGATGCGGTTTATAAAGAAATTCGTTCGCTTTTATGCCATTAGCAAATAAATATGCGCTTTATAAGTACCGGGAAATACAAGTTATCCCATGTAAGCGGTATTTCGTACAAACTTTCGGTGCGATTGTATAAAAAAATTTGCAGTTATATTCAATATGGGAATATTTGTTTATTAATTAATCTAAACAAAACCCAAGCATGAAAAATTTAATTAAATCCATGGCACTAATGTTATCCGTAGGATTTCTTAGTGTGGCGTTTATCGCGCCAACAAGTGCTAAAGTAGAAGCGGAAGCAGCAAGATGTTCGCCAACGGTTTGTACAACTACATCAGGAATTGGCATCTGTTGTCTTGTAGCAACAGATGGTATGAGTTGTTCTCCTTGCGGGGCTTTCGATCCACCTACACCTCCAAAAACACCTGAGCTTAATTAATTGAATTTCTAACCAATTAAAGCTATACCTAATGTCGGCTATATAGTAGATCGGCATTAGGTATGTTTTTTTAAAGCATAAATTATGATAAAAAAAGCTACAGTTATATGTGTTATAATCCTTTTAATGATCTCATGTCAAAAAAAAGCTCCCCAAAAAATAGCATTTGAAAAAGCTTTCCAAATAAAAGATGAAATTGTAATTAAGGAAACTGAAGAACTAAAACTAAGTGGGGTACAAGACCCTCTTAAGGTAAAAGATAAAATTTATATTCCTTCGTACTCCACCAATAGGATATATGTATGTGATTTAAAAGGTAATCTAACAGATGTGATCAATAAAAATGATGAACTCGCACTCAGACTTCCCTCCCAAATTGGTTTTTATAGGGAAAAAATCTATGTGAATGATCAAGGAAACCATCAGATTCAAGTCTTGGACCTGAACTATAAAAAAGAATCAATAATCAAGATCTTGGGTCAGACTGATAAGTTTTTTTTAATCAGGGATAAAGCAGATAAATTAAATATTCTGGCCCATGGTACTCAGCGGGATGACAAGGAAGTTGTATTGTTCAAAAAGTTTAACGATACCTATCAGCAACTGCTAGCATTTGCAAGTCCTCCAAGAGCAAATATTGCCACCTGGAGAAGCTGCCTGGATAGTGCAGAAAATGTATATCACATAAACATAATTTATAAAAATATAGATGTCTACAACATAAATGGCGAGTACCTGAGAAAGATTGAATTGAACTCGCCAACGTTGGAAACACTGTTGGACAGTAAAAAGCTGGATGATTTGACACCAACAGAAATCATAGCCTACTTAGAGGATAAATCTTATGCCTTTATTAGGAACATAAACATTTATAAGGATTATATCTTTATTCAATATGAAAATTCGGTTCCTAAAACGTCAAAGTATGTATTAGATATTTTTAATACAAATGGAGATGTCATTTTTCCAGGGATTGAAATGGATGATCTGATATTGGGGGTAGAAAAGAATAAAATGACTACGCTTAATAATGAAGTTCAAAAAAGTGCTTCAGATAAATCTGGTAAAATCACACTAAAAGAATACCAGATAGCCCTCTAAATTTTAATCAAATGAAAAGACAAGAATATTTTAAATATCTGGCTATTTTAATTCTCTCTATTGTTATAAGTTATGCCATATATGCAATTAGGGAATCAAAAGCAACACCTTTAATCGCAAAAGCAGAGATAGCAAAGCCTTCGTTGCCGGCAAGTGAGATTAAAAATTTATTACCAAAGTCAATTCCGTTAGGAGCAATACTTTCTTTCAAGAAAACAGAAGCCGGTAAATCTGTTAAACTTCAAATAAAGAATAACCTGGGCCAAAACCATCTATTTGTGCTAATCGGTCAGGGCGATTGCTATGATTGTTATAAAGATGTACCTTTTTGGAACAGTACGCAGCACCTTTATGATTCACTGAAAGTTTATGTTGTGATCAGTGGAGGCAATGAAAAGTATATGAAGGATTTTATCACGGCCAACGGCATAGATGTTCCTGTTTTTATAGATACAGAAAATCAGCTGTTCCCGGTTCTGAAAAAAATACCAAATGTATATACGCCAATCGTTCTGTTTGTAAACAAGCAAGGCGATTTGGTATCTGCAACAAATTCCAACTATGGTGATTTAGGTAAGCAGGAAGTCTTTGTCAAGTTTTTAAATCGTAATCTATAGAACATGAAACGATATATCATCCTTATCACAATGGTCCTGTTCAGCCAGTTATTGAATGCTCAGGACAATATCAAAGCCATATCTAAAATACAGTATGAGTTTAAGCATGTTGATGACACCAGCCAACCCGATAATCCTTATGTAGAAGATGTTTTTGTACTGATGTCACAGGATGTAAGTATTCAGAAAAGTCTCACCGTCCAAAATGTTAGAAATTCGATTAATGATATGATCTACCATCCAAAAAAAAATGAGCAAGGTATGGTCGTTTTTGGAGTTCCTAAGATTGACAAGGATGCATCATCTTATGAATATTTAAATAACATCAAGGATAAAGAATATGTATTGCTCAATAATATCTATGATACCTATTATATTATAGATCAGGATTACCCGGTAATCAACTGGGAACTGTTAAATGAACAAAAGATAATAGGCGGGTATAATTGCCAAAAGGCGAAAGGACTATGGAAAGGGCGTACCTACATAGCCTGGTTTACCTTAGAGATTCCTCAGTCTTTTGGTCCATGGAAACTACATGGATTGCCTGGTCTGATCCTGGAGGCTGAAGATGAAAAAAAAGAAGTCAGCTGGTCGTATGCAGGGTTTGAAACCGTAAAGGATACAGTCGGGCTGATTAATTATCCTAAAAAAGCCATTAAGACCAATGAGGCCAAATTCAATAAACTGTATGATGCACTGAAAAAGAATCCGGATGCAGCATTTAAAGCTGCCCAGGCGGCAAGCCCCACGGGACAAGTTATGCTTACCAATATGTACGTAACTGGTTTCAGTTCAGGAAAACATAAAAAGGAAAACTATAAAGCCAAAGTCATAAACAATCCTATAGAAATATTGAAGAAGTGAGCAGACTTTTACGGGTTTATCATTTAATAATTATAGCCATACTCTCTGTACCGGGTGTTTTAAATGCTCAGGTCTACAATTTTAATGGATCCGTAAAGTCAACCAGTGGAATTGCCGTAAGTAACGCAACAATAACCTTAAAGCTTAAAGATGCTAGCCTGGCACTGGGCTATGCCACTACAGATAACACCGGAAAGTTCTCTATTACAACAAAGACAGAACAAGCTTTAAGCAATCTTGTATTAGAAGTTAACCATCTTAGTTATAAGCGTAAACAAATACCAGTGCTGGACAATGTATTTCGTTATGATGTTGTATTAGAAGAATCGGCTGCACTTTTGGATGAAGTCGTAATTAAAAGCAGGCCAAAGGTTACTCAAAATAAAGATACCATAAGTTATCATGTGGAAGGGTTTGCAAAAAAGGAAGACCGGAGCATAGGAGATGTGCTGAAACGGATCCCTGGAATTGAGATTGGTGAAAATGGGGAGGTTAAATTTAACAATAAGCCCATTTCAAATTTTTATATTGATGGAGACGATATCCTGGGCGGCAAGTACGGCATTGGTACAAAAACCATTCCTCATGGCATGGTAGACAATGTTCAAATCTATGATAACCATGAACATGTAAAGGCATTAAAGAACAAAAACAGCACGGATAAGGTTGCGCTCAACCTGGAAATAAAAGATGATGCCAGACTAAAGCTGGTAGGAAATGCAAAAGCTGGGTTCGGACTGCCAAAGAAATACGATCCGGAGGTAAATGCGATCTTACTGAATAAAAACTACAAGATGCTTAATGTAGCAAAGGGTAACAACATTGGAGATGATCTTTCAATTGATGTACTCGATCTGCTATCGGGGCCCGCTGTCGAAAATTCGAAAATGCTGGTTAGCTCAAGCACGGTCTCAACGCCATATGTTTCTAAAAAAAGATATTACGATAATAATTCCGGGATGCTCAATGCAAACAACTTCTTTAAGTTTAAGGATAGTTTACAGTTAAAGACCAACCTCAGTATCTTGCGCGATAAAAACCAGATTGCATTTAACAGTCTTAATGATATTTATACCCAGAATGGAACGGTTCGTTTTTTAGAAAACCAATCTGGCTATAAAACTTCAAATTTAAATAGCCTGACTGTATCTGCGGAAAAGAATAAGGCAGATTATTATTTTCAGGATGAGTTTAGGTTCCGATATAATGAGAACAGAACGAGTTCGAGTATCTTCGACAATGAGAATGCCTTTGCGCAACACCTAAAGGATAGATCGCTAATCTTTTCGAATAACCTAAGTTACATTCCAGTCCTGAAAAATAACAATACCTTATATATAAATTGGAAATTTACTGCCAATCATGCTCCTCAGCAACTTGAACTTAGTCCGGGCATTCATGAGGATATTATAAACGGGGGGAATCCCTACCAGCAGCTGCATCAACAATCAAGTATCTCCGTTTTTTCAAACCATATTTCGGGAAACTACCGAATAAATAAGGGTAAAATTAACCAATCTTATGGCTTAACACTGCAGAGCAATTACCAAAATCTTAAATCAGATATTGATATTTTAGAGGGTAGTTACAAAGACTACCAACAGGGGTCAAATGACAATTCTCTCAAATGGCAGGATCATTCAATTACCGGAACAGGATTTTTTGAATACACCGAAAATAGGATAGAGGCCTCGTTATCTCTACCTGTAAAATCGCTCAACATCAGCTATCGGGATACTTCCTTTCAAATGAAAAAATCAAAGAATTATTTACTGCTCAACCCGAACGTGAGGTTTAGCTATCGGGTTAATTCCCAGGATCGCCTGATACTTAAATACAATTCCGACTACTTTATTGATGATATCACCACTTTATACAGGGGATATGTGTTCACCAATTACAGAACATTTCGCAACAATGAAAACAATGGCCTGGCAGAACAACGCAGCCACGCTTTGAACATGGATTACAACATAAAGAGACCTATAGAAATGTTCTTTGCAAACATAGCAGCCAGTTATTCTATCGTAAACAGAAATGTACTTACTTCAACTATAGTATCAGATAATAATATACTACAACAATCAAATTTGTCATATCATAACCAGATCAAATCTTACGGCATAAATACCACTTTAAGCAAGTATATCTTCCCCATAGGTACAACGCTCACCTTAAAGCCGGGTTGGAGCCACATTCAATTGAAAGAATTGATTAACAATGACATTTATTCAGTTCGTTACAATAACTATGAACTATCTGCAAATATCGATTTTCAATTGTTTAAGAAGATTGGTGTAGAGCATAGATCGAATATCAGGTACATCAGCAATAACTTCCGCCTGGCCGGTGCAGGTGGCTCATATCAGAGCCAAAAGAATTATAATTACAGGCAGTCTATAAGTGTTAAATACGCCCCTGCAGACAACTTTTTTATCAATGTGGAAGGTCAATCCATACACATAACTCAAGAGCGCCTGTCTAATATCAATATCTATTTTATTGATGCTAATTTCAGGTTAAAAATTCCGAATTGGAAAGCAGACCTGGAACTTAGTGTAACCAATATTATGAATAGCAGAAGCCTGACTACTTACTCTATTAATAATACGTCTTTTGTAAATAATGAATATAGGTTGAACCCCAGAATGGCAATTTTTAAAGTGTTTTTCTATTTTTAGGATGCTCAAATCTAAAGCATAAACCGATTAATTCAATATCCTGTAAGTCAAAATATCCGTTCCTTTAACTTCAAAAATCAACTTTTTTATATTCTGCATCGTTATTAAGTTATTGTCGTTGAAATATCGGGAATAGGCAATGTAATCACCTGAGTCAGCTTTCCCATCTATTACATACATGTGCCAGAAATTATAGCCGGAGGGAAGTGAAATAATTACCTTTCTTCCAGCAGTCAACTCAGCATCAATAGTTTTAAATAACTGGTTAAATGGAAAGCTATCGCCCCTTTTTAAATTGAATTGATGTTTAAATTGAATACCTTCAATAGTTTTACCATCAAAGTTATTGAAAGTTCCATCGGTCTTTTCTTTCCAGTTATTCTGGAGTTTGTAATAATCCGGAAGCACCTTTTTGTTGTATTTTAAAACCAGCTCTACACTCATCGGGATACAAGATGAATTATAGATCTGTTTGTGGTTAACTGCAGCATCATGGATTGACTTTGCCCTGGGTTTATGGGTTGTTTTTTTTTGTGCATAGCTGATTGCAAAACCAGTTATCATCAATAGAAGAAATAGAAAGTGCTTTTTAAGGATCATTTAGAGTATAGTTACTTATATCCCTAATGTAATCATTTCGGGTTACATTCGTAAAAGTATTAAATGCGCTTTGAATGGGTCGCGAGTAAATTAGTTTAGTTGTTCAGGACAACAAGTCAAATAATTACTAATACTTTCTAATTCAGGAACTTGAAGCGACATCAGGGATCTGATAAAATAAGAAGCGGGAATGATCTCCGACCATTCCCGCTAAATCTAAATTAACGCTCTCACCTATATAGACGCTAACTCAGGCTAAATATTGTGTTAGGCGTTAAATTACTGCATATTTTTTTAATAGCTCCTGCAGTTTTATTTTAAACATGGCAGCTGCAGCACATTGGCATTTAATGGCTGCTCTATTTTTCGCTCCAGCTTTTCCTGATTAAGTGTAATATAAACTTCCATAGATCCCGTTCCTACCACCAATGAAAGAATGTGACCGCCATAAGCTTTAAACTTATCATCCGTCGCCACCCCGTGTATGTGTATAGATGGTTTTCCATCGCTCCATGCAATGGAACCAGTAAGATTACCCATTTCAACCTTGCTGAATGTTTTAGGATCAAATTCTTTTGATTTAAAATCGTAAAATCCAAAAGTAACCGCTTTGGCAAAGCCGATACCAGTAAAGTTTCCGGAAGGAAGCTGTTCCATCTTAGCCAGATTTTCAATGGCGGCAATTACATCATCAGATTCCCGAAGCACCATCAAATAACCTGAGGATGTTTTAGTATAACGGCAGTCGGAATTTTTGTCTCTTTGTTGCGCTAATAGTGCGCTTGTCGCCCAGCACATCAACATGGTCAGTACAATTGTTTTTCGAGATAAATGCATTCTATTAATGTTTAATAGTGAATAATGAAATTTATCACGAAAACTCTGCCAATTATTTACACCTTCATTTATAATTGTAACAAAGTTGAATGAATAGAATGCATGATATGAACGATCAACTTTTCGGATTAGGCTTTCCTTTCCCTGTAGTAATCAGGTTTTGCAGGCTGGTATTGATATAATCAGTCCAGGCATTCCTGCAAATTTCAAAACATTCATATTCCGGAACCAAACCTAAGTGCGTAAAGTGCAGTTGTGTTTTATTGTCCTTCTCCGTGATTTCAAATATAATTTTTGTACCGATCCATTCAGTCTTATCAACCGTAAAATTAAAATGATTGTCGGTAACCAGCCACACTACCTTCTTGTTGGGAATGAGTTCTGCCATTTTCATGGTACAAGAATGAACGTCTTTATAATGATACTTAAACTCAGCATCGGGATGCTCTGTATCGCCTTCAATTTCTTCAGACCACCAACCACGAATGTTTGTAACCGCATCAAATACTTCTTTAGCACTATTACTCACTATAAAAGAGGTGTTATAATCTTTTGAATCCATGGCAGCTTTCTTTTCAATTTCTTTATCCAGTACATTCGGATTGCCTTTCCCCGTTGTAATTAAAGGCATTAAACTATTTTGCAAATATTGCCCCCAGCCTTGTATGCAGTCTTTATAACATTCAACCTCCGGGGTTAGTCCCTGATGGGTAAAGCGTATTTGTGTCTTATTACCCACTTTAGAAATATCAAAAATTATCCTGGTACCCGTCCATTCAGTTTTGTTCTTAAGAAAGCTTAGATGACTTGCTGTAACCAGCCAAACTATTTTTTTACCGGGCACCAACTCTACCAATTTCTGCTTAGAGTAATGTACATCGCCAAACCGGACCTCAAATTCATCGTTAACCGCTTGAGCATGCCCCTTAAAATCTTCAGACCACCACAATGGCACATTATTAATCGCATTAAATACTTCAGCTGGAGTTTGATCAACCAGTAGTGTTGTTGTATAATCAGATGTTTTCATAGCTATATTTTTAGAATTGTTATTATTACAGGGAACCAGAATGGAAATATTTAAAAGTAAATACACAAAGGATTTTGTCATGGCAGTTGGCTTTTTTAAATTATTGAATTACAAAGTTAATGTCTAAATATTGTCTATTGAGGTGTGAAATAGACATTATGATGGGTTGATATGGACAAGTCAATTCGTTAACTTTACAAAAAAGATCATTAGTAAACTATTGACCCTGAACACTCAACATAAATTATTTAAAGATGAAACATCTTACCATATTAGTGCCCAATGGAGAGAACAACCTCAGCAGTATAGTAGGTGCCTATAAGATACTAACCCGGGCCAATCAATATTGGCAGGCAGGCGGTAAGCCGCAGGTATTTAATATACAGCTGGCTGGAAGTTGCGAAAATATAGAATTTTATGACGGCCTGTTTAGTGTAAAGCCACACACCAACATTACGGCTTTGAAAAAAACAGACCTTATAATCATACCTTCACTAAACCATAATTATGAGCAAGCGGTTAAAGAAAATCAAGCACTGATAAGCTGGATTGAGCAGCAGTATAAAAATGGAGCCGAGATAGCAAGCGTGTGTACAGGTGCATATCTTCTGGCATCAACCGGATTGTTAGATGGCAAAAGCTGTTCAACACACTGGGCAGCTGCCGATAATTTCAGGGCGATGTTTCCTAATGTAAATTTACAAACGGATAAACTGATCACCGACGAAAACGGGATCTATACAAATGGCGGAGCGTATTCTTTCCTGAACCTGCTCATCTACCTGGTAGAAAAATATTATGACCGGCAGACTGCTATTTACTGTTCTAAAGTTTTTCAGATTGAGATGGACAGGCAAAGCCAACAGGAGTTTATAATTTTTAAAGGTCAGAAGCAGCATAATGATGACATGGTTAAAGAAGCGCAGCAATATATTGAAGGCAACCTGCATGAAAAAATAGCCATAGAACATTTGTCGGCCAGGTTTGCCGTAGGCAGACGCAATTTCGACAGGAGGTTTATCAAAGCAACAGGCAATACACCACTCGAATATTTGCAGCGGGCAAAAGTAGAGTGGGCAAAGCGGGCGTTTGAAACCAACCGTAAAACAATTAATGAAGTAATGTACGAAGTAGGGTATTCAGATGTGAAAGCATTTCGCGAAGTGTTTAGAAAAGTTACCGGAATAAGCCCCTTAGAATACAAGGGCAAGTATAACAGAAATGCATAGGTTAAAGCGACAGATCAGCACAATTTAAAAATGTATGCCTGGTATGACACAATACTAAAATAATTATGGATATTTTTGCCACGAAATACAATTCCATATTGAAAACAGATCTATTTCTTGTTACACCTCCATTTACCCAACTGAATACGCCTTATCCAGCAACGGCATATATCAAAGGATTTTTGAATACTAAGAATATTTCTTCAACTCAGGCAGATTTAGGAATTGAAGTGATCCTGGCCTTGTTTTCCAGAAAAGGTTTGGAAGAACTTTTCTTTCATGTGGAGGAGCTGGCTCACCAAACAAAAAGTGCAAATGCAAAACGGATCTTTGCTTTAAAAGATGAGTACATCAAAACCATTGATGCGGTTATCGCTTTTTTGCAAGGCAAGAACCCAACCTTAGCTTTACAAATTTGTCAGGAGGATTATTTACCGGAAGCATCAAGGTTTTCGCAATTGGAAGAGTTAGATTGGGCATTTGGTTCAATGGGGACCCAAGACAAGGGTAAACATTTAGCCACACTCTATCTGGAGGATATTTCGGATTTTATCATTGAATGTGTTGACCCGAATTTTGGTTTTAGCCGGTATGCCGAAAGATTAGGTAGGAGTGCAAATTCATTTGATGAACTTTATGAGGCTTTAAATCAGGGATACACCTATATGGATAAGATCCTGATTAAAATTCTGGAAGCCAAAATTGCTGTTATTCAACCTAAGCTGCTCATCATTTCTGTTCCCTTTCCGGGGAATTTATATGCCGCTTTCCGATGTGCACAATGTGTAAAACGAACTTATCCTGACATTAAAATATCAATGGGCGGTGGTTTTGCCAATACAGAACTACGTTCTGTTTCTGATCAGCGTGTATTCGAATTCTTTGATTACATCTCGTTAGATGATGGAGAATTGCCTATTGAACTGATCTATAATTCAATCGTAAATAAAGGAGCATTTAACCTGTATAAAAGAACTTTTTTACTGGAAAATGGAGTAGTTACCTATAAAAATGATGCATTAAGAAGTGACTACAAACAGTCTGATGTAGGAACGCCGGATTATAGTGATCTACAACTGGATCAATATATTTCGGTGATAGAAATTGTAAATCCAATGCATCGGATGTGGAGTGATGGCCGTTGGAACAAATTGACAATGGCCCATGGCTGTTATTGGGGAAAATGTACATTTTGTGATATTTCTTTAGATTACATCAAGGTATATGAGCCTGTTGCGGCTAGATTGATTGTAGACCGGATTGAAGAGCTAAGTGAAAAAACGGGGCAGAATGGCTTTCACTTTGTAGATGAGGCTGCACCACCAGCCCTGATGCGTGAAGTAGCACTGGAGATCCTGAGACGAAAAATTACGGTAAGCTGGTGGACAAACATTCGGTTTGAGAAAAGCTTTACCAGAGACCTGTGTATGCTGCTTAAAGCATCAGGTTGTATTGCCATTTCTGGTGGTTTAGAAGTTGCATCAGATAGGTTATTGAAGCTAATTGACAAAGGGGTATCGGTTGAACAAGTAGCCCGGGTTACCCGCAATTTTACAGAAGCAGGAATACTGGTTCATGCATATTTAATGTATGGTTACCCATCACAGACCATTCAGGAGACGGTAGACAGTCTGGAAATGGTGAGACAATTGTTTGAAGCAGGTATTTTACAATCCGGCTTCTGGCACCAGTTTGCAATGACGGCGCATAGCCCTGTCGGCATGTATCCGGAAAGATTTGGTGTGGTTAAAGAGACTGAAGTTATCGGGACTTTTGCCAATAATGACATCAACTATACCGATAAAACCGGAATAGACCATAATAAGTTCAGCTTTGGTTTAAAGAAATCGCTTTTTAACTTTATGCATGGCATTTGCTTCGATTATAAATTGCAGGAGTGGTTTGATTTTAAGATCCCGAAAGTAACGGTTCCTTCAGATTTTATTGAAAAAGCGATAACGGAAGAAAGTAAGTTCGACACTAAATCAACTGCTAAAGTGGTTTGGTTAGGAGGGAAGCCGGATACAACAAGTTTTGCTAAGCATAAAAAAGGTTCATCTTTCGAAATGATGGTTTTAACTTTTTATGATAAAAAGGAAACCTTTACCATCCAGACCAATAAGAACGAAGGAGAATGGCTGTGTTCAATCTTACAAAAAATAACAGTTTCCAATACGCAGGTTTACACCTTTCAAGAAATTAAAGCTGATTTTGAAACTACAATGGAACATTTTGAATTGTTCTGGTATTCAAAACCCATTTATACATTAAGAGATTTTGGGCTGCTGGTTCTATAACCATTTTACTCTTTCAGGCTTTCAACCAAAATTTTGATGTTATTAATCACAGATTTAGGATCATCCCAATGAACATAATGACCTGAATTGGTAAGATAAATAAGAGTCCCGCCTTTATTTGATGCGTACATCAGTTTTTTCCAACGTTCTATGTTAGCGTTGTTTTTTATGTGAAAAAAAGCTTCCTGGTCAAAATCTTTGCTTCTTTGCTCAGGAGGAACTTCAAATTTTCCGCCAACAAAAAAGTAAATCGGGACATTAGGCAATGGCAATTTGGAGATTTCGGCAAAATCTGTTATTCTCAAATCATTTAAAACCAGCCTTTCGCTCCAGGGTCCAAAATTTAGTGAATCAACTTTCTGCTTTTGCTGGTAAAGACGAGTATATAACATATCGTCAATTTTCTTTTCAGGAACACCCATCGTTCTAAAAATGGCATTCCAGTCATTTTTGGTTTCTGTAAAATCAGCAGGATCAATAAAAACCAAACCCGAAACTTCATTGGGATAAAGGCCTGCAAAACTCCGGATATAAACCCCTCCAAGTGAATGTCCGACCAATATATATGGAGGTGCTATTTTTAAAACTTTTAGAAGATCATGGAGATTTTCAGCTACAAATTTCGTGGTAGGCATTTTGAAAATTTTATCAGTTTTGCCTACGCCAGCACGGTCGTAAGCAAGAACAGGAGCAAAAGATGATACCTGGTCAGTTATTTTTTTCCAGTTCCCCAAATCAACCCCCATACCATTTTCAAAAATGATAACAGGTGCATTTTCTCTCCTGTTTTCAAATCCCTTTACAAGAACATGGTAATTACTTCCATTTACATTTACTAACTTTTCTTGTCCAAAGGCCACGGATGAAAGCGCAAACAGATATAAAATGAAAACTATCTTCATCGTTGTATAGAATTATATAAGCGGTTAACTGTACTACTATATTATGCCTGTTAATCCTTTAAATTGCTCTTTTTCAATATAGATACAAATATAAAAGTATTTTTAAATTAGAATAGCCCCGAAAATGTTATCTGATAGGTTATATACATCGGATGTTATGAAACAGATAATTTCACTATTTTTACTTTATGCAAGACACCGAATCATTGCTCAATCTTTGTACGCAAAACCATAAACTTATCTTTACCAGTCGAACTAAAAGCGATGCGTAAAAAAACGACTTCCATTCCTGTAAATTATTTTGATGACGGACATAACTTAGGCATTGCCGTAGAAAGACTATTGCCCGAAGATTTAATTATATTCAAGGAAGCAAAACAAGCACACCGGCATGACTTTCATTCCTTCTTCTTCCTTGAAAAAGGATCAGTCTCCATTGAAATTGATTTTAAAAGACATCACATTGAGTCGCCGTCTGTCATCTATATGCATCCCAACCAGGTACATCTTATATTGGCATCTAAAAATGTAACGGTTAGCAGCTGTGCAATCAATAATGAAAATCTGAATCCTGAATATCTGAAATTGCTGGAAGGCATTACACCTGCAAAGCCGCTATTCCTGGAAAAGGAAACGTTTTCCATTATTTCCGAAGCAGTATCACTTTGCATAAATTTCTTTGAAAGTAAGCATCGCAAACTATATCATTCCATACTAAAAGACAGTTGCAATGCATTGGTGGCGTTAGTTATTTCACAATATATGGAACGGTCAGAATCAGCAGCTAAGCCATCACGATTTGAAATGGTTACCAAAATTTTCAATGAAACACTGGAACGTAACTACAGCAAAGTAAAAAGTCCTGCAGCGTATGCAGAAAAACTGAATATATCTACCGCTTACCTGAACGAATGTGTGAAAAACACCACAGGTTACTCCGTTTCACATCACGTACAGCAGCGCATTATTTTAGAAGCAAAACGCTTGCTTTATCATTCCGATAAATCAGTAAAGGAAATAGCAACTGAATTGGGCTTTGATGATTATCCATATTTTTCTCGGGTGTTTACCAAAGTAGCAGGGATAACTGCGTTGGCTTTCCGAAGCAAAAACCACGATTAGTCCAATACTTACCCTTTTTTGCCATTGGTCATCTTTCTCAGTAGGTGCAACTTGCAGCGTCAAATTTAATTTGTCTAACAAGTAAAAAAACTGTGTAAAATGGAATCAATAAAAGAAAAAAAAGTACTTATATCAGGAGCAAGCTTTGCCGGACTTTCAACTGCCTATTGGACCAATAAAATGGGCTGCAAAGTTACGGTAGTTGAAATTGGAAGCCACCTTAAAATGGGTGGTTCACCTGTTGATATTAAAGGAAATACAGTCGATATTGTAAAGCGAATGGGACTTTTTGAGCAGATAAAAACCAATAGATTAAACCTGGAATCAACGGAATTTAAAAACACTGACGATGTTACTGAGAGTATTACGATCTTAAAACAGTCAGGCGAAGAGCTGCCAGACAATGAGTTTGAGATTGAACGGGACACGCTGTTGAATATGTTATTTGATACCGTTAAGAACGATGTTGAATTTATCTTCAACAACAGCATCACAGCCCTAAATGAAACAAAAGACCACATTGAAGTTACTTTTAAAGATGGTTCAAAAGACATATATGACCTGGTGCTTGGTTGTGATGGCATACATTCTGCAGTTAGAAAAATCTGGTTTGGGAGCGAAGCAGAATACTCACATTTTCTTGGACAATATTTCTTTATAACTATTGTGAATAAGTCGCTGATCAAGCAAAATACATTTCAAATGTATGGCGTACCAAACAAAGGAGTGATGCTCAATGCTTACAACAATAAAACAGATATCGTGCTTTCTTTCCGTTCAGAGCACGAAATTCCTTACGATTATCGTGATAAAGAGGAGCAAAAGAAAATTATTATAGAACAGTTTGCCGGGCAAGGCTGGAGAACTGCAGAATTGTTGGAAGAAGTAAGGCATTCCAAAACCTTTTACTTCGATAAATTCTGTCAGATAAAAATGCCCTCGTGGACAAAAGGCAGGGTAGCCCTGGTGGGCGATGCAGGCTATTGTGCATCGCCGGCAGCAGGTATGGGTGGTTCATTAGCCATAATCGGTGCAACAGCACTGGCAGATGCCTTAGAAAAACATCAGGGCAACTATGAATTAGCCTTTGAGGAGTATAACAAAGAACTGCGTCCTTTTATAGAAGAAGTTCAGGCAGGGGCCGTAAATATGTTAGAATTTCTTCTTCCACGAACTGAAGAAGAAGTTCGTAGAAGAAACACAGAAGGATTTGGCTTTTAGCAATTAATTCTTAATCCTATTCTGCTCGCTTTGCGCACTTCCACCGTTCTTTTTCTTTTCCTGTTTATTCTTGCTGCCAAAATTGTATGAAAATCCCGCTGTTACCATTCTGGTATCAAAATCATTGCGGTATTCGGCAGCTGCCCCGGAAACATTAGTGATACTTCCACTGGAAATGTTCCTGCGGAAAAGGTCAGATACTGCCAGTTTTAAGGAAGCATTATTTTGCAGGATTTTTTTCTGTAGCCCAACGCTGATTTGGCTTTTGCTATCCAGTTCAAACTGTCCAACGGTTCTGCCTGAAATATAGAACGCGCTCAGGTCAGCACCCCAGGTATCAGACAACTTAAACTGCTGACCAGACTCCAGGTAGAAATAGGTTGTAGATGTATGGAGATAACCACCGATGAGTTGTCCGCTAAACTTCAGGTTCACCACCTCACTGTAAATGTTTCCGTCCCACCATGGAGCAGGTCTGATCACAGCATTCGCATTGACACCTTTGGTGATTTTTTTGCCAAGGTTGGCAGGTGTGCTGATGAAGATACCATTTAGCTGGTTCAACGTCTCCGTTTGAAAGTCCTGATAATGGTTGTAGAATGCAGTTGCAGAAAAAAATCCCTTATGGCGCCAGGATAGTTCATAATTAGTGGTCGTCTGCGGGCGCAGCAAAGGATTGCCGGAAGAATAGGTGTACTTGTCAATCAGGTAAATAAAAGGATTCAGGTCTTTATAATACGGACGGTCAATTCGTCTGCCAAAGGAGAAGTTCAGTGAATTGATTCCTGCTGAATCCAGCTTATAGGATAGGTAAGCAGTCGGAAACAGGTTCAGATACGTTTGGTTAAATGCAGAGTCTGGATTTATAAGATTACCGCTTTGAAGTCCTTTAACACGGGTATGCTCCAGGCGTAGCCCGGCCTGGAAGGCAAATCTGTTCATTTCTTTGCTAAAATTCAGGTAGCCGGCATTGATCTGCTCTTTGTACCTGAAGCGGTTGGTTTTGTCATAATCAACCGCATTAATGCCATCCACTACATTGAAATAATTCGCCAGGTTATCCGTATTTACATAGCTGGTTTTGGCACCGGTTTCCAGTTTTGTCTTGCCGCTTAAAAGATGGGTGTAGTCGCTTTTAAGCGAATAGATCTGAATTTTGGCAGGCAGGTTAGTTAAGGTAGTCTCCTTGTTTTTTAAACTGCCGTCCCGTAGAAAAATACTGTTCATAAAGGCTTGATTGTTCCTGGCATTATAGGTGATGTGGTCGGCATCTATGGTAAGCAACCGGCCTGTGCTGTCTGGTATTGTAGAGAAACTGAGGTTGATCCCCGCATTATTAAACCTGCTTGTGGCAGTATTGTCGGCAATAATATTAGAATCCAATGCACCAAATGGGTTATATAGTGCTGTATTTACCGGACTGCTGTAATGGCCAGGGGATAGTGAACCACTTAATACCATGCCGAACGTAGTCTTGGGCGAAAGGTAATAATCCAGGCCCAGTTTGCCATTACCATTATTGGTTACCGGTCTGAAGTAGGCCAGCTGCTGGTAAGAATTTAAGACTGTACCATCGTTGTCAAAGTAATTACGCCGAAGGTTGAGTGTTTTATTCGTTTTGGAAAAGCTGTAGCCCAGGTTCGCAAATACATTGACCTTGCCTGTAAAATAGTTCAGGCTCAGGCTTTCAGTGTTGCGCCAGTAACCGGTCTTTCCCAGGCTGCTGGTAAGCGTGCCATTTAATCCCGGGGTTTTTTCTTTTTTGGTTTTAATGTTAATCACACCGGCAGTGCCATTGGCTTCGTATTTGGCTGGTGGGTTACTCATCAGTTCAATCTCCTCCAGCTGCGCTGCAGAAATGGATTTAAGGTAACTGGCCAGGTTATCGCCAGAAAGATAGGTCGGTTTGCTGTCAATCAGGATCGTAACGCCAGATTTGCCCATAAAGCTAATATTGCCGTTCTGATCAACAATTACACCAGGTGATTTTTCCAGAACTTCCAGTGCGTTGACACCTGTGTTTGAAACCATGGCGCCAACGTTAACTACCGTGCGGTCAATCTTATGCTGGATCATTGGCTTTTTGCCCATGATCTTTATCTCTTTAAGTTTTACGGTGTCTTTTTTTGTGGTGTCCTGGGCATTCGCTGATCCAAAAATCAGGGCAAAGCAGATCCATATGGCCAAAACAGCCATGAATTTTGTATTCATTGTTTAAAGATTAAAAGTGTGGGATTAGATAGGAAGCCGTTATTGGCGCTTATGGAGATAGATGTCGCCTTGCATGTTGGTAATGGTTATTTCCTGGCCGCCGCCATTAACTTTTGCGATAAGGCTGCCTGCAATTTTAGCCTGATACCAGCCATTTTTGTTTCTGATCAGTTTGGTTTTTGAATCCCCTGCCAGGTTAAAATCTGAAGAAACTATACCCTGATCTGATTTGATTGTGAAATTGGCTTTAGCAGAAGTGGGAAAGGAGAGGTCAATGTTGCCGATTAGTGTAGAGAATGCCATTGGTGCTTTTCCATTGACATATTTAAATGTTGCGGTGATGTTTCCGTTAACAGTAGTGGCCATAGCCGAACCAGATATGTTTTTCAGTGTCACTGGCCCATTTGCACTGTTCACTACAATCTCGCCGGTTATTCCATCTACATTGACATTGCCTTTTTCACTTAATGAGAGGTTTAGACTGGTGTTGTTTCTGGGCAGGCTAACTTCGATATTAAGCATCTGCTTCTGTTTCAGCTGACTAATAAATACTTCGTTGCTGTTTTCCGTTATTCTGAGCAACTTGCCTTTATTAACGTTGATGCCAACTGGCCCGCTGTTAACGTTCACGTTAACATTGGTGTTGGTATTGATGTTTACGTTTTGATTTTTCCCCATACCAGTATTGTCATTCGTAGCGGGCGCAGGCAATGCGGTAATGCGAAGGTCTTTGCCTTCATGTGTACTAATATTGACTGAGCCGCCTGCCAGGTTCATATTCAGTTTGAATGGTTTTCCGGGACTGCTGAGCAATACATTCAGCTGATCAAAGTTCTTGCTCTGCGCCATCAGCACCGCAGGAAAAACTGCGAGGATGAATATGATCCAGGTTTTGATTGGTCTTGTTTTCATCAGATTATAAGTTTATCAATGGTGTGTTCTATTTTTATCCTTACCGCATTGTTCAGCGCTTCCTGCTCCAGCAATTTTTTAAATGGTGTTACTGATCTCTTTTCCTGGAGCCTCATCATGAGGTTAGCCATAGCCACCTGCACAAGCGGGCTTTCCTGGCCAATAATCGACTTAATCAAGCCTGCCCGCACTTCAGGCTGATCGCTAAATTTAGCCAGTGCATCCAGTGTAACCAGCCTAACGTTGACATTAGGATCTCCATTGAGTGTGCTGAGCAGGACAGCGATAACCTGCCGGTCGGCACCATCCATTTCTCCCGTATAGTTTACCGCCCGCAGGCGTTCAGTAGGCGAAGGGTTTTCCAGTAACGAAACCACCATCATTTTGCGCATCTCATCTACCTGGTTAGCCAGTACGGCCAGCTTTTCAGTTTCATCAGTTTTAATTGCTTCATTCTGGCTTAGCGAATAGCCTATAGCCATACTAAAGGCAATCAGTATCAAGCTGTAAGCGAGCTGTGCCTGCATACGATAGTTGAAAATGGATATTGTTCCTGTCCAAAGTTCCATCCAGTAGCTTCGTTTATTTAGTTGAGTTTGTTTATAATGATCCAACATTCCCTGGAAACGTATCTCCATATCAGAACCGGGCTCAGGTGTCTTCAGGCCGTCAAGCAGGTTCCACATTTGCTGATCATCCAGTTCATCTTTATTTTCTTTTTCTCCGCTCATAGCAGTCTGTTTTTCTTGTAAATGTTCTTTAATTCATTAATCGCCCTGTGCACTCTTACTTTAACCGTTCCTTCGCCAATGTTGAGGATCAGGGCAATGTCCTGATATTTAAGTTCCTGAAATTTGCTGAGCGTCAGTATTTCACGCGCTTCATCATTTAATAGTTCCATCGCCCTGTATAATTCCTGCTGTGCCTGTGTCTTTTCCAACTGATCGCTTGCTGTTTTTCCATCACTCAAATTTTCTGTCAGCCGGTCCATCTTGTCCGATACCGGAGCAGGCGGCCGCTTTTTTGCACGGTCTTTAAGCACATTTCTTGCAATGTGAAACATCCAGGTTTGGAAAGCGCCGGTTCCGGTATAACTACGCCGATATTTAAGCATCCGGTAAAAAATATTCTGGACCATATCTTCACTATCACCTTTGTCGTGGGTCATGTGATAAAGGAATCCATACAGTGCGCGGTAATGACGCTTAAACAATAAGCTCATTTTGTCAAGGTCTCCTTCCTTCACCAATTGCATCAGCTGGTTATCATTCAGATCGGTCAAGTGTATTGGTTTTTGTTTATATGAAAGGAAACTTTGAGAAATGAAAATAGTTACCAGTAAGTTAGGTTATTTTTTATAAACGTTTAGTTTTAACGTATTTGTGCTTCTTATGCAACGAATGGGCCGGGAAGGTGTCTTTTATCATGAACCACCAACTAAACTATGATGATAAGAAACATTACAGCACTTTTCTTTTTGCTAAACTTTGTGTTTTATAGCGCCCAGGCCCAGCAGACTAAGAAAGTTAAAATGAGCGATAGCGTCTCCACGGAAGACAAATTATACGGTCTGTCAACGCTTTGGAAAGAGTCTGCCTATAATTTTGTCTGGTTTGATAAGTTTCCTGGATTAAACTGGGACAGTGTTTATCGTGCATATATCCCGAAAGTTCTAAAAGCTTCAAATGTCTTCGAAGTGAATAGGGTATTTACCAGATTTTTGGAAGAGCTTAAGGACGGACATACCGCAGTGTGGACAAACCAGGGCTTTTGGGATGAAATAGATCAGCCACCTGTATCCTTAACACGTTTTGAAGGAAAACTTTTGGTATCTAAACTGGATTCAAACCTTAAGGCCCAACTGCCGGTAAAGAGTGAGGTTTTAAAGATCAATGATCGCGAGGCAAATGAGTTTCTAAAAAATGATTCATGGCTCGGCTTCAGGGGAACTGAGGTAAAATTACTTTACAAAACCCCAGATGGTAAGGAAAAGATAATTGTGGTCAGGAGAAATCTCAATGAGTTGTTTAAACAGGGAGGTTTTAAATATTTTCCTTCATCGCCAACCTCAGCAACACCAAAATTCGCTTACCGTAAGCTTAAAGAGAATATTTCCTATGTTCAGATCAATACCTTCTCAGATGCTGCAGTAATAGATAGCTTTAAAAACGTGATGCCCATACTGAAACAAAATAGGGCATTGATCCTGGATCTACGTAATAATGGGGGTGGCAACAGCGATTATGCGTTGGAAATTGCAAAAGTCATTACGGATAAGTCTTATCTCGTTGGTCCTTCCTGGCGTACCAGAATCCATAATGCTGCAAATAAAGCATGGGGATCTTTTGACAAGATAAAAAGCAAAACCCCGGAATATAAGTATAAGGATTATATGGAAATGAATGCCTGGGAATATCATCCGGGAGATACGGTAGCGGCCAGTCCGGCAGTATCCAGATTAAATCTGCCTGTAGTGATCCTGACTTCTAAAAACACCTATTCCGCTGCAGAAGATTTCCTGATTTATTTGTTGGGAAGTAAAAATATAATCCGCATAGGACAAGCCAGCGCAGGTAGTTCCGGACAGCCTTTGCGGGTAGAACTGCCTCTGGACATGACAGCCAGGATCTGTGCTAAACGAGATATGCTTCCCGATGGCACTGATTATATAGGTTTAGGCATACAGCCAGATATCCAGGTGCCGGCAAAACCGGTCTTTTCTACCGATGTCAGGGATAAGGAATTGCTGGCTGCAATGGATTACATCAAGGGCATAAAATAGAAAGGCATAATTTATTTCAATTAAACGACTGCCGAAACTCCAGTGGTGATTGCCGGGTTTTGCTTTTGAACAATTTACTGAACGATTGTGAATGTTCAAATCCAAGCTCATAGGCGATTTCGCTAACGGACAATTCGGTTGTAGATAATTTCTCTTTGGCTTTTTCAATCAACTTGTCATGTATGTGTTGCTGTGTAGTTTGCCCTGTAAGCTGTTTAAGCAAACTGCTTAAGTATTTGGTCGAGATGTTTATCGCATCAGCAACATATTGAACCGATGGCAACCCTTTTGAAAGCAGATCCTCCTGATCAAAATAGTTTGTCAACACGTCCTCCAGGCGGTTCAGGATTTTGCTATTGGTTATTTTTCTGGTGATAAATTGGCGCTGGTAAAATCGTTCCGAATAATTCAATAAGGTTTCAATGTGTGAGATGATGATGTTCTGGCTAAAATTATCGATGTTGGAATGATATTCCTGTTTGATGTTTTCAACAATTCCATTGATGATCGCTTCTTCTTTATCAGAAAGGAAAAGTGCTTCGCTGGTGGAGTAATTGAAAAAATCGTACTGTTTAATTTTCCTGGCAAGCGGTGTGTTCCATAAAAAATCGGGATGTATAAACAGCATCCAGCCTTCAAGTTTCTGGGACACACCGCTTTCCTCTTTCCGTAAAATCTGGCCTGGAGCCATAAAAGCCATTAAGCCCTCATCGAAATCGTATTTCTGCTGTCCATACAAAAGCTTGTCGCAACCTCTTTTTAGCGAAACCACATAAAAATCAAATATAACTGCATTTATATCCCGATCATTTTTCATCCCCGTCAAATCAATAATTCCGATCAGCGGATGCTGTGGCTTTGGAAGTGCCATCAAACGGTGTAATTCCGCTATAGATTTTATTCTGTATGGTTTGGTGTTTGCCATTGTACAAAGTTAGTTTTAAAACTTAAATGGATACTTCAACCAGATCAATAGCAGCGGCATAGCAAGAAACGGGATTTCTATCAAAGTCATTTTATAGTTTCCGGCATTTAAAGATAATGCCATGATCAAAACAATAGTAATGGCGTTCAATACATTGCTGAAGAAAAATGTTTGTGGAAAAAACAGCATCAATCCCACAATGATGGAAAACACGCCAAAATACGGCATCACTGTTTTGGTGATGCCCAAATCTGTCATCATTTTTGCCTGCTCAGCATTGGCAGGTTGAAAAGCGTCCCATCCATGCTTCAGGCTAAGAAATGCCGAAATGGATAGTAATAGCATACTAAGTATTTTCATCATGAGTTTTATGGTTTTTGAATATAGTTATTTCTGTATATAGTTGATGCACCCATTTTTGCAGCTTGCGCCAATAGGAATTTTGGAGCAATCCTGCTCATCATGCGGATAATCTTAGCCAGTCCGGGGAAGATCTCATCCTTATCTTTCTGCATTCCGCGGATGGCCGCATCTACTACTTTTTCTGGTGTCATTAAGGCTAAGGCACTAAAGCCGTCTTCGTTCACGAATTTATCATTCAATGGAGTAGAAGCACCAGGAGCAACCAACTCAATCACTTTGATGTTGGTTTTCTTTAATTGAACCCTCAAAGATTGGGTATAAGATCGAAGTCCGGATTTACTTGCGCCGTAAATTGGTGAAATTGGAAGTGCCATAAAGGCAATACCCGACGTAACATTCAGTATGGTGGCTGAGGATTGCTTTTTCAAGTGGGGAAGAAACTGCTGCACCATCCGGATAGGGCCTATCAGGTTAATTTCAATTTCACGTGTAAGATCAGTTATATCTTGATTTTCATTAAGGCTAATCTTCCGCATTTCCCCAGCATTGTTAATCAGGATATTCAGGTCAGGAAATTGCTGGGTAACCTGATCGTACAAATTGATGATGTCTTCAACTTTGCTTACATCGCTGCATACAGTATGTACCTGCGGAAGCCTGCGTTTTACATCCGCTAATTTTTCGGCATTTCTACCGGTAATGATCACGGTGTTTCCCAATGCAATCAGTTTATTTGCAAACACAAAGCCGAAACCGCCTGTTCCGCCAGTAATCAAAATGGTATTATTTTGTAAGTTCATTTTTCTGATGTTTTGTAACAACAAATGTCAGCATCAGCCAGACAAGAGATGTAACCAAAAGTCGCAGTGTTGTAGTTGAAAAGCTGATGTTTGCTGGCGTGTATCCGTTAGCAATTGAATTTTGTAATACAAGGCTTGATTCTTCACCATTTTGTGTTAATCCTCTTTTATAACTTTGCTACCGAAATACAACGAAAATGAGGAATCCAATACCTACAGAATATGTTTCCCGCAAAGCTGAGATCCTGGCCCGGTTCAAGCAGGTTTTAGAGGATCATCTTGATGATTTTATGGCAGGTCGAATAGAAAAAATGCATGAAATTAAGGAGATTGCCAATATCATGGGCCTGCATCCCGTCCATTTGAGTAAAGTGATCAAACTGGAAACAGGTCATCATGCCTGTTATTTCTACGAGCAAAGAATCTTACTGGAGGCTAAAAAGTTACTGGCTGATACTACTTTACCTATCGGGATGATTGCCCACAGGCTGGATTATGACGTTTCAAATTTCACCAAGTTTTTTAAAAGGTTCACGGGGATTACGCCATCATCGTTCAGAAAGTCTATAGCCAATCATTCTGAATAAACATCTGGCAGATATTTCAACTAAAAAATTAAGAAAATGAGTAATAAAGTAATCATTATTGGAGCAGGCACAACAAGTCCACTAAGAGCTCGTAAACCAGGTTATGGAACCATGCGTTTAACAGGCGAGAATTTCTGGGGCGAACCCAAAGACCGAGATGGAGCCATAGCACTCTTAAGAAGAGCAGCAGCACTTGGTGTCAATTTTTTTGATACCGCAGATTTTTACGGGCCAGGGATAACGAATAAACTGCTGGCAGACGCATTATATCCTTATTCTGACGACCTTATTATTGCGACTAAGGTTGGCGCAAAACGGGGGGCTGACAAAAGCTGGCTGCCATATGGTAAACCGGATGAATTAAGGAAAAGTGTCGAAAATAATCTTAAAGAACTCAAAATGGAACAGCTTCCATTGGTACATTTCGGAAAGGCGGCAAATAGCCCGGGAGATTATGAAGATGGTCTGGGAACGATGGTAGATCTGCAAAAGGAGGGTAAAATCCTGCATCTGGGACTCAGTAACGCGAGCGTTGATCAATTTAATACCGCAATCAGAATGGTTAATATTGCCAGTGTAGAGAATATGTATAGTTATATGCAGCGGGTTACAGATCCGGGAAGTCCATACGGATTTCAGGGTGGCGAGATACTGCCCTTGTGTGAAGAACATCAGGTTCCTTTTATTCCTTTCTTTTCACTCCAAACCTCATTACCAACCGGGCAGAACAAGATGGAAGAGTTGGCAGCTGTTAAAGGTGTTTCTGTTGCGCAGCTAAATATTGCATGGCTGCTTCATCAATCTGAATGGATTTTACCGATTCCAGGCACAACGTCCATCCATCATCTGGAAGAAAATATAAAAGCAGCTGATATTTCACTTTCAAAAGAGGAGCTGGATTTTTTAGGGTGAGTTGCAAGGTTAGCTATTTTTTAACCAATTCTACTCTTCTGTTCCTGGCCATGTTTTCATCACTGTCATTAGCAACCAGTGGCCTCTCAGCTCCAAAACCAGCAGCTGTTAATCTGTTGCTGGCAACACCCCGGCTGGTTAGCGATTTCAAAATGGTATTTGCACGTTCGGCCGACAGGGTTTTATTGCGTGCAGCAGTACCAGCATTATCTGTATGTCCTTCAATCGCAATCTTAAGTGATGAATTGTCTTTCAGGAGTGTTAATATTTCGTCAACGGCTTTTTGACCATCTGGCAGCAGGGTCGATTTATCCGTATCAAAATTGATGTTCAAAATGGCTTTGCCATTTGCATCAATGTCCTTTTTCATTTGCACTGCGGTTGGTGCTTTGATGGTCTGCTCAAAGTCGGCTAATTCTACTACCCCAATTTCACCAGTGGCTGTATTGGAAGATACCTGGAACATTATTTTACCTTTCGGATGGTTTAAGGCGTAGAACCGGACCGGATCGTTGTAAGGGTCGCCAATAATATGGTTGTAGATGGCCTTGTCATCATCTTTATTTAAAAAATCTTCCTGGGCTTTGGTTATATTAAGTTTAGCCAGTAATTTAGCACCAATACTGGCCAGGTATTTATCAACGCTGCTGTCAAAACCATACTGGTTCCATTCGGCATTCTCATCTTTCCTGCGAAACTTGAGTTCAGCCACTTTACCTTCTGCATTAAAAAATGATTGGCCATTGAAGATGATCAGCTTATTAAAATCTTTAAGGTGAGAATACCCGGTTTTTGATTCCGAATAACTATCCTTTTCCTGAATATAAAAGCCAGCAGGAGCAGACACGTATGGGAAAGCTCCTATTTCTGAATTTGATTGCGGAATGGTCGTCCAGTCAAACTCTTTAAATACTTCGGTAGTTCCAGTGGGCACTGGTATAGTTTCTGTTATAGAGGTGGCTACAATTGAAGAATCTTGTGGAGTTTCGTCTTTTTTATCGGAAGCAGATCCACAACCGGCAACAGCTACAGTCAAGGATAAGGCAAAAAATAATTTTTCAAAAGTTAGGTTTGTCGTCATATAGGGGTTTGTCAGATATATTAACAAAAACCAATCCACAAACATTTTAATCCTTAACAAAACTTGTATATCATGATGTCTGGGAATCTATGATGGCAGGACAAGGGTGGGGTAAAAAGATTGACGAAAAAGTGATTGCCAAGCTAAAAGAAAAAGGTTACCTGAATAATTGATAGAGTTGTCAGATAGGTCGATTGATGTGTATGTTGGGTTGAGAAAATTCGTTCTTCGATAGCATTTGTTCATGCAGATGGGAAGTAGTTTCAATTCCCAAGGGGCTTTCATTAATTGAGAATCTTGATTAACTAGTTTAACTTGGTGCAATGTGCACATTTAGGTTTACCACCTGTATCTGATCTTAGCTGATGAGTACGACGTGCTTTTTGGTTCAAAGGAACAATCCAAAAGTCTTTTTAGTTGCAGGTGTAATCGTGCGTGCTGATTTTATACGTTTTTTGATCTCAGTCATGTCTTCCTTGGAAACAACACCAAGTACTCGGCTGGGATTCTCCATGACCATCTGGTGCAACCATGCGGTAGTGCGGCTTTTTATAGCAGAACAGTTAGCAAAGGAATCGTCGTCTAAAAATTCGCATTTCACTGCAAGCATTTCATAGTTTAGGTCTACCAGTTCTTGCGTATGGAAGATGTTTGGATTAATCTCCGAGTTGATAAAAACCGATGCGAAATGCAGGTGGTCATATGATGCTCCGACTAGAATCAGCCTTTTTTCCTTAGGAGGAGTTGTATCAGTAACAAAAACCTTAATCACCGATCCGATCTCTACGTTCCGCTCAGCAAATCCATTTTTGAATTCCTCTGGTATCAGATCGGCTAATAACATTTAATGCATATTTTGGTCGTTCTCCGCGTTAAGAGTAATATAGCGCATCATGTCTTGGCTCGTGCCTGCGGCTTCCGCGATTTCCAGGTAAGGCATTTCGATATCCATTCTTTCGGCAGCACTTGTCCACGCAGCGTCATGTGATTTTTTCACAAGTTCCTCGAAATTCAGTTCTCTATTAGACTCAATAGATTTGTTGAGTATTTCTAAGTCACTATCAGATAACTCATCCTGATCAGCCTCTGTTTTCGCGGTAACATAAGGAATGTTTCCACTTCGTCTTATAGAAAATGCAGCAGACATTTCTACTGCCTCATAAAACGGATGGATGCCCTTTTCTGCAGCCTTAAAAATATCGTAAAGAAACGATGGAACTGGTCCAAAATTCATAGCTTGATAACAGTCACCGGTAATCGGCCTGCCAAAATCTTTCAAATGTTCCTGATCTGCAAAATAGAGAATCTTGAAAATTTTATGGTAATCTATCTCACCCAATCGATTGAGGACGTATAGGGCAGCATTCAAAGTTTTATTCTTATCAACGTTAAATCCTTGCATTAGACAAAGTTAAAAAGAATAAATGGAAAATACTAATATTTTTAGTCTGTTCTTTGTGTGTCGTTATCTTACTTTAGTATTTAACAGAATGGTATTTTTATTATGCAATTTACTCTTCATGTTTGAAAAACACAGATTTATTTTAACACGCAAAATCAATTTAAATTAAGGATTTTGTGAACTATACCCCAGAGGCTACAAAAGGAAATATTGAACAATTGTGGTCAATAAGACATGTGGGTAAATAAAATAATTAAACATCCCGCATGATTTTTACAATTCTTAATCTTCGTTTATGGTTTCCTTTGCGGTACATAACCTTGTAAAAGATGAAGATCAAAACCATTCTTTCAATAGCTATACTTTTCGTTACCAATATGGTTTATGCACAAAGTATCTGTGAATGCGATGATGCTTTAGACCGGTTAATTAAGAAGATTGAAAGTGAATATCCCGGATTTGAAGAAAAGACAAAGGACAAAATATTATATGATAGTTTTAAACAACAGCTGAAGGAGCAAGCGAGTAACGCAGAAAAGGCAAAATGCTTTGATATACTGAAAAAGTATACCTCTTTTTTCAGAGATGGCCACATTTGGATAAATCCTGCAACGTCTATAAATACAAAAGGCATAGTAAGTACAGATCGGATTAACATGGATATTGAAAAATTCCGAAAAAGGCTAAAAGCTACTCAAAATCCACTCGAAGGAATTTGGAAAAACAAGTTTGAATGGACAGGAGGGGTAGGTTATGAAATCGGAATTACCAAAAATAACGATGGCGTACAGGTAGGTTTCGTAATTAGTTCTACATCTGCTTTCTGGAAGCCCAATGAGACAAAATTCAGATTGTATCCTAATGGGAAGTTCGAATTCTATTCCTTCGACAAGACATTGAAGACCGGAAGTTATGGGACTTATAACAATAGCATCATCTATTTTAAAGAGGTAAGAGCTGTTTTTATAAAAGAGACCCCGCCGTCAAATTTGACAGAAGAACAGGTAAAAAGAAAAGTAGGCGAATTTTATGGATTTGGTATAAAAAAGCTAAGCGATAAAACAACGCTGCTCACACTTCCATCTTTTGATTATCCTTTCGTTAGCATCATCGAAGATCTTGTAACGAACAATCTTTCCCTACTAGAGGAGCCTGAGAATTTAATCATCGATATAAGAGGGAACTCGGGAGGAACAGACGATGCCTATCAAATACTACTGCCTTATATTATGAGTAATTCAATCCGGAATATGGGGGTTGAATATTTGGCAACCCAAACTTTGGTAAATGGGCTTGAGAGTTATATAAAAACAGTGTATGACAACAAAGAGAAGCAAGAGGAAATAGAAATGGTGAGGCGATGGATTGGTCTTTTTGAAAAAGATATGGGGAAATTTGTAAACGTTAAAGACAGCACATTTTCCATACAAAATGTAACTTTCCCCAAAAGAAGTCCCGGCAATGTAGTTGTCCTGACAGATAAGAGGGTAGGAAGCTCTGCCGAGAGTTTCGTGATGAAGGCCAAACAAAGTAAAAAGGTAAAAATAGCAGGCACTGTAACTTCGGGAGGATTGGATTATGCCGCAGCCCGTATGTTTGATTTTGGCTGTCCTGAATATATGCTGCAACTACCAACCTATCGCTCACTAAGATTACCAGACTACCCAATTGACAACATCGGTATGCAACCAGACATTTACCTGGATAAAAGCATCAAAGACTGGGTACAATTTGCTTTGGAATATTTAGAACAATAGAATCCTTTATTTTCTCATTGGATGGTTACCTTTACTATCCTTTAATTCACTTCATTATTGAATAGTAATAACCAACAGCGATAAATTTATGGAAACACCATTTGAATTTGAACAGGTTTACGATGCTCCGATACAAAAAGTTTGGCAGGCACTAACTAACGAAAACGAAATGAGCGCGTGGTATTTTCCGCAATTGGTTAAATTCAAGCCAGTTGTTGGGTTTGAGTTTGTCTTTTCTAATGATGGATCGCCATATCAAAAAGAATGGCGTGTTACAAAAGTTGAAGATGGAAGGGTGTTGGCACACAGTTGGATCTATAAAGGCTATCCCGGCAGCTCGGAAGTTACTTTTGAGCTATTTAAAGAAGAAGATAGAACCAGGCTTAAACTTACTCATACCGGATTGGCAAGTTTTCCTGGCGATCCGCATTTTGCGAGAATCAGGTTTGAAGGCGGATGGAGACAAATACTCGGAAGTAACCTGAAAAATCATCTTACAAAGCATTCTCAATAGTTAATTTCCTTTCCATTTGCCCTTTACGGTATACAGTTCACCGGTATTGTCATTTTTAATGCTGGCAGAAAAAGAAACACTTGCCCAATATTCCTTAATGGACCGGTCTATCTCGATCAATGATTTTGCAGAGATACTGACCACTTGATTGCTGGGCTTTAGAGAATCATCTTGTTTTAGTCCTACAAACTTTTATCAGAAAGCTTTTTTGGTTTCCCCAATATGGTAGACTAGCTAGTATAGCTAAGATTACAAAATCCCCCAATTTGGGGGATTGCGTACCGCAAACCATCACGCTAATTTTGTTCAGGCAAAACATCGGCAAAGCACGTAGAATAAACGTTGCCGGTCGATTTTAAAATACCATACAAATAAACCTAGAAATTAAACCAGTCAAGCATGAAAAATTTTTTACTTCTGTTATGTATTGTGGCCGCTGTTGCATCCTGCAAAAAGAAAAGCAACCCAGAGCCGCAAACAGGCGCTATTTATGGAAGCATATATCCTCCTGGCGTATTTTCCTTAATTTATGCTACAGACGCTTCGGGAACGAGAATCTCTACCGAAGTATCGCCAGCTACAGGCACCTTTATGTTTGAAGACCTTACACCCGGAACCTATACGCTGACCGTACCTGCCGATCCCCGGTTTGATACGTCAGGAAGTATAGAACTTGAGGTACAAGGTGGCCAGGATATTGATGCTGGAGTTATCGGCTTCGAGCCATTAGTAGGCCCATCAGGAGCAATAGTTGGCAGTATCTTGCCCATTGGATTTGGGAAAAGTGTTACCGTAAAAAATCTCGCTTCAGGCGTAGTTTACTCGATTACACCAAACGCTCAAACTGGTTTTTTTTCAAGTACTTTACCAAATGGAGACTATAACATCAGTTTTACCGCTAATGCCCCAGCAGAACCACCTGCAGACATTGCTGTCACCATAAGCGGCGGTCCCGTTAGCCTCGGCAGTGTGATCTGCAAGCAGGGAACATCTGGCAGTATTATCGGAAAAGTGATTCCAGCAGGTGGATTCGCATCCATAAAAGCCACCAATGTGCAATCTGGCGATGTCGTTCTTGGAACAATCAACCGCACTACAGGAGCGGTTGGATTTCCTATAATGATGCCTGGCGCCTACAAGGTGGGTATTACCCCATATGTCCCTTACCTAACCCCGGCAGATCTGGATGTAATTGTTGCCACTACAAAAGAAACAGATATGGGTACCATTTCGTTGGTACAGGATGCGACCGTACGCGTCCTAACGTACAAAATTGACGGGACAAGTACAACCAGATATAACGTATCCGGAAGTTTTACAGACGGTATATTGAAGTTCTCGCTAATGCAGACAACGCTGATCAGCGTTGGTCAGATGTTGGGAAGGCAGACCTACAGACAAGCAACACTTTCTGTAGCTATGGAAAACATTACCGCACCGGGAACCTATACTTGCAAAGGAACGGCTAATTCTAACATGACCTATGTGGAAGGTAGAAGGACCACTCCAAACCCGCAAACTACTACAACAGGTACCTGGAGCATAAATGGAAGCGATGCCACCGGGGTGGTAGAAATAGTTGCTATAGATCCGGCAGCCCGCACCATACGCGGAACATTCTCGGCCACACTGATGAATGAAAAATCTGGTGCGACGCCGCAGAAGAAATCGGTTACCAGTGGTGTCTTTTATCTTAATTATTAAGTTTGATTGCTGATGCTCATTTACCCATTCCGAATGAAATTTTAATCCAGATTGGGTGATTTGTCCGGCCATGATAAGAGAAAACAAAAAGATGTAACTTTGGGTATCATGCGCTTTAACCGGATCGTCGATTTCTTTATGCCCGGCACCATGCGGGACAACCCAAACCATCCTGATTACAACGAGATCAGGGTGGTGGTAAGTACATGTCTCATCGGAATGCCGCTGATGCTGCTGTTTCCACCTGTTTTATATTACATGGACAAACCCATTTCCGGGTTTATCATCAATGACGTGCTGGTCATGATCACGCTGTTGTGCATAAAGTTCTTTGGCCATTACCGGATACCAATGAGCATTACGGCCCTCGTTACCTATTTCATCATTTACGGTTGGATAGAAAATTCAGGGCTTATCTATTCGCCAAACATCAGCCTGCTGCATATGTACCTGTTATGCGCCATTTGGGCAGACAAGCGCTATGGCTGGTGGCTCATTTTTTCGAATTTAATGCTATTTGGATTCATTTACTATCAGACTACAGAAGTGGGGATGGATGCAGATCTGTACCGCATAGTCGACCGCCCATTGTATCCGTTGGTGATGAACTGCCTGATCACCATTTTCTTCGGCGGGTTTCTAGCCTATCTGCAGTTAGACCAGGAGCGCGATAGGATAAAGATCAGGGAACTGCAGGACCATAAAATAACAATGCTGGACAAGGCGGTCAAGAAGCGGACAGAGCAGCTCAGCACCATGCGCGAGAGCATTGCCACAGACTTTCATGATGAAACCGGAAACATGCTCTCGGCCATTACGCGTCAGGCATCCTTGTTAAAGCAAAAACTCGGCGATCACCCTCAAGCAGGGCAGATTGTAGAGAACATCATTTCAAACAGCAATGCGCTATACGCCAGCAGCAAGGATTTTCTGTGGCACCTGAACCATGATGGCGACAATCCCCAGGAACTTTTCGATTATCTGACCGCCTATGGCCAGTTGTACTACAACCAATTCGATATCTCCTTTTCATCAATAGGAGATCAATGCCCGGAAGTCCAATTTGCACCCTCTGCCGCGTTAAATGTCATCTACATCTTTAAAGAGGCGATGACGAATGTTGTCAAGCATTCAGGCGCGAAGGAAGTGGTGTTCAAAATGCATTGCTACGCAGATCAGATCAGCTACATTTTGCATGATAATGGCAGCTGGAGTGATGAAGATCCTACCCGGGAGCACTATGGATTAGGCAACATAAACAAACGCTGCGAGAAGAACTGTTTTGGGTTTAACCTGTTCAAACAACCCGCCAACACTTATATCGAAATTTCCGTGCCAACCTTTACCGCCGCCAACCTATGAAAAAAAGAATTACCATCATCGAAGATAACCGGGTTATCAGGGAAGGTTTTGCTGCCGTGATCGATGGCACAGCAGATTACCAGGTATGCGGACAATATTCCAACTGTGAAGAAGCCCTGAAAAAGCTGCCATCAGATAAGCCAGATCTCGTACTGATGGACATTGGCCTTCCGGGAATAAGCGGCATCGAAGGTACGGAAAGGATCAAAAAGCGCTGCCCGGAATGTATTGTCCTGATCATTACCGTTCTAGAAGATAGCGATAAAGTATTCCGGTCGTTGTGTGCCGGTGCGGGAGGGTATATCGTCAAAAATTCAGATACAGAAAACATAGTCAGAAGCATCAGCGAAGCCTTTGCAGGAGGAGCTCCCATGAGCCTGAACATCGCGAAGATGGTAGTGCAGTCGTTCAAAGTTCCACAAGATTCACCATTGTCAGAGCGTGAGCGCGAGGTGCTGCGCAATATAGCAGAAGGTAAAAGCTATTCAAAAATAGCCAATGATCTGTTTATCAGTAAGGAAACCGTGCGCAGTCACATCAAAAATATTTATCAGAAACTGGCCGTCAATAGCAAGGCCGAAGCGTTAAAGATTGCCGGAGGCAACAGATGGTTTGGTTAACATGAACTCTGCTCTGCGATATTAGGTTTTTCATCAATCGTACCAGCAAAACTTTTATATCTTTATAAAAAACCAATCATGAAATTGCCCTCTATACAACAGCTCTACTCCGGATTTATAAATGTAACCAATAGATTTCCGCTCCAACTGATCTGCTCAATCACCGCAACGCTCTGCTGGTGTCTATATATTTTTCTTTCAGATGGTGGCCGTGGAATAAATGAAGACTTGATGGATAACCTGATAAAGGGCATATTGATTTCGAACCTTTCCCTTGCCCTTTTGCTCGCATTAGATTTATATGCCGAAGTAAACAAATTCACCCGGGGAAAGAAGTGGGGTCTCCGCCTGGCTGGATTGGCGATCGGTATATTGCTGTTCTTCATTTTATCTCCTGCAGATCATATTTCAGATGTATACCGCATTGCTTTACTTGCTTTTGCATTCCACTTGCTCATAGCGTTTGCTCCCTTTGCAGGAAAAAATAATATCGGCGGGTTCTGGCAGTTCAACAAAATACTTTTTCTGCGATTTCTGACTTCAGCATTATACTCGGCCGTATTATATGCTGGCCTGGCTATTGCGCTTACGGCCATAAGAGGTCTTTTTAATGTGGACATTGAATGGAGAACCTATATGGTGTTATTTGCAGTGATTACGGCGGGTTTCAATACTATTTTCTTCTTAGCGGGAGTACCGGCAGATCTTCATCTGTTAAGTGAAGACCATAGTTATCCGAAAGGACTGAAAATATTTACCCAATTTGTATTGATTCCTTTGATGACGATATACCTGGCCATTTTATTGGTTTATGAAGTGAAGATCATCGTATTCTGGGAGTTGCCAAAAGGTTTGGTATCGAGTCTTATTTTAGGTTATGCTGTATTTGGCATTTTGTCGTTGCTATTAGTCCATCCCATTAAAGAGACTGAGGGAAATAACTGGATCAAGTTATTCTCAAGATTCTTTTATTTCATGATGACCCCACTGATTATCCTTTTGATACTTGCCATATGGAAGCGCGTAAGCCATTATGGAATTACAGAAAGCCGTTACATCCTGATCATTTTAGCATTGTGGCTGGCTGGGATAATGGTATATTTTCTAATGAGTAAAAAGGATAACATCAAGGTAATCCCCATCAGCTTATGTATTCTCGCATTATTGGCCGTATACGGTCCCCAAAGTGCGTTTTCTGTTTCAAAATATTCTCAGCTATACCGGCTTAAAAAAATTATATCCTCAAAAAATGCTAGTGATCAAAAAGAAGGGCCTTTTATTATTAGATATTTGATCACTGCGCATGGCCTGGAAACACTACAGCCATTTACCACAAGAAATCTGAGGGAAATTGATAATAAAATTGATCAGAAAAGTGTCGATAGTTATGTCCAAAAGCAAATGAAGATTGATACTGCTCTATCGATTCTAAAGGTCAAAGAGGAAAAAGGATCTGGTTCGATCACCATGACATTTATAAACGAAGGAAACGAGGTTTTAAAGGTTAGTGGATACGATTATTTGATAGAGCTAAACACCTATCCACAGCCTAAAGAGTTGAAAATAGGGGGTTCTATAATTAAAACAGACAGTAATCGTAATGGAAGTAATCTAAATATAATCGTGGACGGTCAGTCTGTACTGGATATAGATTTGTATAGCGTTTTCCATAAGGCAGCAATGATTTATAAAAAAGGTGGCCTTAAACCAGCCAAATCAAAGCAAGGCTATTATTATCCTGCAGAAATGATGCGTTTCAGCAAAGTGCAAGGACAATATGAATATACCGTTGTAATTACCTCCATTGAGAATAATTACCCCGGTAATTCCGAGGATGGAAACTGGACCAATTCAACCAGCTATCTGTTAATAAAAAAGGTGAAATAAACCGCTTATTTTATATGGCATACATAAGCAAGTTGATAGCAATGTTCAGGGAAAAGATAAGCATCTTAATTAACGATCCTGAAAGCGGTGTTTATTTTCATGAAGATTTTTTTAATCAAGTTGAATTTTTGCCACGTGAAAATTTATTTTATCTCAGAAAAGAGAATGAGCAAATTGAAAATTTTACAAAAGAAAATTTCAATGGCTATGGATTCACGGATATTTACCGTCGAAATGAAAACCCAATAAGTATTGAAGATAAAAAAATATCATTTGGCTAACTGGACAAAATGCTCATTGACCTTGGGCTTAAGAAAATTTCAGAGGTTTATGAAGGTTACGGTTCAACCAAGTGGAAATGCAAAAATACTTTTGCTTATACTTTCGATGGAGCTGAGATATTTATTTCCCTAAAAGAAGGCTATATTAAAGATTTTTGGATTAATGGATTTAGATTTCATGAAGACGATAAAACTAAAGTTAAACTGAAAGATGTTTTATTAAAGCTTGGAAATGAATTGGATTTAATTTTGAATGATTGGAATTTGACAATTACAGTTGATCTAAAGATTGAATCTGAAATTCTAAAATATTTAAACGAAGAATTTTAAAATGGAAAATACAATATCTATCACATTTGGGAGGCCTAAATATGGTTGGTTACTTGTTGATTTTCGTCATCGTGATTTTGATTTGGAGTTTGATGCTTCTGATGCGTTAAACAACCCTGTTAAGGAACTCTTTAATACAATTATTGGGTTAGATGATAATGAAACAAAAAGAGTTACTTGGTGGTGTGAGCCAGGAGCATACTTTTTTGACATTTTCCGAACTGGAAAAAATTTCACATTAATAATTGCTTAAACAGATGATCTTCTCAATGAATTTATCAATAAAACGCAGTTGGTAATCATCACAGGAAATTGCAGTGAAATTATTGATCCACTTCATACTGTATTGACGCATTTTGCATTGCATACTTACGAAGCAGGTCATTGGCGCAATACCCTTACAAAATGAGGATTCTATCCACAGACTTTATCTTCCTTTCAGGATGTTGCCTTTGTGTTTGTAAATAGTCTTTTTGTCTTTAATAAAAATTTGCGTAAAAAAGGAGAGTTAATACTTCGAACCATTTCTAACTCTGGTATATTCCGGGCTGTACCCTCTTTTTCTACATCGAGCAGAAAAGCTTTTGCTTGGTTTTGTAATTCTATTGGATAGCTACTTAGTTTTTCTGGAAGGCACAATACAATTTGATATTTTAAATCAATATCAGTTGTCGTGTAAAACGCTGAAAGAAAAGTTTTCAGTCGTTCTATATAGGCAATTTGTGTTCTTGGATATTCCATTTCAAAAATCTTTACATCTTTTATAAAGTCTTCGTCAAATGATTTCAATTCATCATCCCAAAAAAACATGTCGTATCCCTGTTGTTTATAAATCTTATTCCCTTCGTGAACTGTTACAAAATAGACTGTAGGTCTTGCCCAATACGAAGCTCTAAGAACTCCAATTTTTTTGTCTTTATCGCCATTGCGAAATATGTCGAGCAAAATATTTTGAATGTCTACATAACCAAAAACTCGGCGACAAGGTCTTATGAAATCATTATTGAAACTTGGATCTGGCTCATTAACCGCTGCCATAAGCATCGGTTCTAACAAGTTAATTGGGAACGTATCAACATACTCAAGTAAACGTGCCACGAATGTCTTTTTATCATTGTTAGTAAGAAATATCTTAAGTGTTTCTACGTCATCGTCACTAAAGCCTTTAAATTCGTTACGAAAATCCTGCAGTATTTGTGGAGGTTCATAATAATTATTCACGCGAATATGATTGAGCTGTTTCTGATATATTTCAAAGATTTTTAGGATGTCCATAGAATTGCGTCGAGTTTTACTTCGTTAACTTGATTTGCATAATTGGAATCGACTAACGAAACTAAAATAAAAAAGAAAAAACAAATCTGAATAGGGACAATCTATTGATGTGACTCATTTGATAATCTTTAATTTAGGTCTTTTTGTTCTGAAATTGGAAAAGCAAGCTTTAGCGGCAAAATGGTTTTATCATCTTTCAATTCAATCGCACCATATTTATGGACCAAATTCTCAAGTTCTTCGACAATGGTTTGCCCCAATTTGACCGGCACAATAGACCTGCTATTAACATATTCTTGCGCTTTTCGGTTCACATACTCGGAAACAGTAGATTGGCCGTCAGCATTTAGATATACTTCCTGTGTCCACGGATCCATAGTCAACATAGTAGGCTTCTTGTCGACCAAACCTATTGTATAGATTGAAACATCGGTAAACCAGTCCCATGGTTGGAGTCTTACAAAATACTTATCCTTGTTGGCGTAAAAATCTAAATTTACAAATACTGGTTCTTTGGGTTTTTTTCGAAATAGCTTTCCAAACATATTGTTTAAATAATTGAGACTTATTAGTAAATATAGCTATTGTTTGTATATTTCAAGGAATGTAGTTCTCCCCACTTTTGATGGTTATATTGAAGTCGGCACTAATCTTTTTTTGAGCAAGTTAAAGCTGGCTCTGCCATACATTTGCCGTTTAATAGTCTTTAAGCTTATTTACGTTGCCTTCCACCGGGGCCATTGCTCCAAGGCAAGCCGATTGCGTTTTCAACAGAGTGGTAGTACGTTAGCAGACCGTTTGCAAAACTGGCGATCTCGTTAATGCCTGAGTTCTGCACATTTTCTATCTAGCCCGAAGTTGATTACCCGACTTGTTTCCCATAAGGTTGTGGAAATCTCTTGCCAGTATCAGAGTACGTTCTAAGCCAGATGATGATTTACATATTTTTCTATTACAGATTTATCAGTATAGCGGCTGTTTTTAGCTCATGCTTTTATAGTTAGTAAGAAAGCACTTCAAGTTTTTCTTCAGTTTAACCTTAGCGAATTTATAATCCATAAAGCTTCAGTCATTCATAAAAACTTAGAGCATGAATGCGCTGTGTTGCTTTTTATAGATGATTTTCATAATCAACTTAATTTTAAGGAATAGACCGGAAGGTCATCCACTAAATAAATACAAACCAGGCATGATCTTCGACCATTCCAGTTAATCACTGCTTATTCGAACTTAGGCTTCCTTTTCCAGTTTACAGAAAGCTGATGCAATACTGTTATGAAAGGTCGGGTTGCTCGCCGGGATGACATATACAAAATGTCATATCGGGACATTAATGTGTAATTTAATTCATCTGCCATGCAACTTAAGGAGAAAACAATTGTCCGTTATATATTAAGCTAATACGGCAATGACCTATTAAATTTATTCTTGAGCCACACCATGGAATTAAACTTTATAATTGAACCGAAATCATCATGAAAACAACAACAAAGATCACCGTTCTATCCATCGCTTTTCTTTTTACAAGCCTTCAAGGTTATTCCCAGCTAACATCTTCCAGGATCGACTCGCTGATGGAGGAAGCCCTGGTTAAATTAAAAGTAGCAGGAGCTGCAATAGCGATTGTAAAAGATGGAAAGGTGATCCATCAAAAAGGTTATGGGCTGAGTTCAATGGAGACAAAACGACCGACCACTGAATTTACAAATTTTCAGATCGCATCTAACAGTAAAGCATTTACGACAGCGGCACTCGCCATACTGGTTGATGAAGGTAAATTAAAATGGGATGACGAAGTAAAAAAGTATTTGCCAGAATTTAAGATGTATAATGAATATGTCACTGAAAATTTCAATATTGTTGACCTTTTAACCCATAGGAGTGGCTTAGGACTCGGAGCTGGTGATCTAACATTTATACCGGATGGAGCAGATTTTACCGTAAAAGATATCGCTACTATTTTCCAGCATTTTAAACCGGTTTCTGCATTCAGGATAAAATATAACTACGACAATCTGCTCTATATTATTGCGGGCGAAATCATTGCAAGAGTGAGTAAGATGAGTTTCGAAGAATTTATTAAAAAGCGCATCTTCCAGCCCTTAAAAATGAACAACTCATTTGTGGGCGATTCGATGATTCATCAGATAACAGATTTGGCCAGGCCTCATTCTACTGCAACAGGTACCATTAAAGCAATTAATCGTTTCAATATTGGTATGATCAGCCCTGCAGGAGGTATTTATTCAAATGTTTCAGATATGTCGAAGTGGATGATGGTGCAACTTAATAAAGGCAAATACGGGGACGGTCTTCAGACCTCGTTATTTTCTGCCGCGAACAGCAGTAAAATGTGGACGATACAAACCGTTTTGCCGAACTATGTTTCAGAGCGGTATAACACCCATTTTAATGGATACGGTTTGGGTTGGCAACTGAATGATATGAGGGGAAATCTAGTAGCCATGCATACGGGTGGTTTGCCAGGAATGTTGTCACAGGTAACCCTGGTTCCGGATCTGAATTTAGGTGTTGTTGTGTTAACTAATACTGAAAGTGGAGGTGGAAGTCTCACTTTTGCACTTTCAAGAGCAATTTTAGACAGTTATTTTGGATTGGATGACGCCAAATGGATAGATAACAGAGCAAGAAATCTGGCTGCAAACACGAATAAGGTGAACGATGTTGAAGAAAAGATTTGGGAAAAGGTAGATAGTGTAAAAACTACCAAAGTTAAGAATGACAAATATATCGGCTTATATGAAGATAAATGGTTTGGTCAAATGGAGGTGTTGATGAAGGGTAAACAACTTTGGATTAAAAGCCTGCGTTCACCAAAATTAAATGGACCGATGTATTTTTATGATGCAAATACCTTTGCCATAAAATGGGAGTATCAGGATATGAATTGTGATGCATTTGCCACCTTTACTTTAAATGAAAAAGGAAAAGCAGAATCCTTCATCATGAAGGGGATCTCGCCTGCTATTGATTTTAGTTTTGACTTTGGCGATTTGAATCTAAAGAGAGTAAAATAAGCGCCTATTTTTTATTTCATAACTGTTAGATTTGTGTAAGACCAAGACTCAAACCTGAACACTAATATGAAACGATCGACCTTTTCAGTAGCGTTAATGATCCTGATGGTTACTAACTTGCTGACATCCGCGCAAACTAGAAAACCCAATATTGTTGTTATTTTGACCGACGATATGGGATTTGGTGATATCGGTGTGTTTGGCGGTAATTTTGTTCCCACCCCTCATATCGACCAACTTGCAAAAAACGGCCTAAAGCTTGGGCAATATTACAGTGGCGCACCAATTTGTTCACCGTCCCGTGCAAGTTTGATGACGGGCATGTATCCTGGCAGATGGAATTTCAGTACTTACCTGGATAATAAAAAGCACAATAGGGACGCGGAACAAGCTGATTTTTTGAATCCGGAAGCACCTTCAATTGCCCGGATTTTTAAAGCATCTGGCTATGCTACGGGTCATTTTGGTAAATGGCATATGGGTGGAGGCAGAGATGTCAAAAATGCCCCTGGATTTGAGAAATATGGTTTTGATAAACATGTAAGCACCTACGAAAGCCCGGATCCGGATCCGCTGATTACAGCGACCAACTGGATCTGGTCCGAAAAGGACAGCATCAAACGTTGGGACAGAACCAAGTATTTTGTCGATCAGACGCTCGCTTTCATGAAAGGTCATAAAGGTCAGCCATGTTTCGTTAATTTATGGCCAGACGATGTGCATACACCCTGGGTGCCAAAAAAGGACGATGGATACATCGGCAATTTTCCAGTAGGACAGGAGGATGAAGCGGCATTTAAGCTAGTGCTTAAGGAACTTGACGTGCAGATTGGCCGACTTATCTCTGGCTTAAAGGAAATGGGTGAGCTGGAGAACACCATCATCGTCTTTATAAGCGATAATGGCCCGCTGCCTAGTTTCAGGGGAAGCCGCACCGGTGGTTTGAGAGGTTCAAAACTCTCGCTTTACGAAGGTGGAACCAGGATGCCATTTATTATCAGTTGGCCTGGAAAAGTTCCTGCTGGAAAAATAGATGATCAGTCAGAAGTTAATGCAGTAGATTTATTGCCTTCGCTGGTCAAACTGGCCGAAGTAAAACTCCCGGCAGGCTATCCCGGTGATGGAATAGATAGGAGTGGCGTGTTAATGGGAAAACCTTCGTTCCGCAAGAAAGCTATGTTTTGGGAATACGGACGAAATGAGGTAGCCTTTAAATATCCGAAAACCCAGGATAGAAGTCCGAATTTGGCTGTCCGTTCCGGCGAATGGAAATTGCTAATGAACAGTGATGGTACCGATGTACAACTTTACAATATTATAAAGGACAAGAACGAGACAACCAACATAACATCAGTAAACGAGAAAGTTACGAATCAACTAAAATCACAATTAAATAACTGGTGGAAATCGTTGCCAAGACTTACATCCAAATGATAAAACTAATTAAATCCTTTTTTAATTTAATCTGTTATAACTACCAATATGAGGAGCTTAATTTTATCTATCACCGGCAGTTTGATCATTTTTTGCAGTTACCCGGAAAAAACCGGAACCCAGAATGATCATTTTATCAACAAAGCAGTTCAGCGATCAAATCAACTAGCTGAATCTGGCAATACCCTGGTTTCAGCAGTTCCCGCAATCTGGCAGGGTAAGTATTCGGCATATTTTAGTTATGGGGATATTGCCGGGCAAAATGCTGGCTGGGCATTAGAAATCAATATCACAAAGGATAAGATTACCGCTACAGGAGAAGGTTTTCAAATGGCATTTGTGGATGAGTTAAGGGCTAAAGTAAGCGGTTCGAAACTAATCTTAACTCATTTTAAAAATGTATCAGGTTATAATAGGGGTAAGGGTATGAATCCAGAATTTACTTTGATTAATGACCATGGTAAGTTTTATATCCAGTCGAAGTGGATAGATAGTGACGTAATTACGAAACCTGCAGCATTAGGATATAAAATTGATAGATCAGCCTTGTAAGTGGCATTTTATTTACCTGCAAGCATACTGTTTTTAAATACCTTAGCCCATTTTTCCACGAACAGCACGCCAAGTGCAGGTTGCTTTATAGCGACGAAATTGGAGTATAGCGCCTGTTTGCCCTGAATGATATAGTAGAGCTGCGATTCGGGAATGGCGCTGTTGTTGAACTTTGGCGACTCAATGCGAAACAATACCCAGGAAGAGCCCGATTTAATACCCTTCTCAATCATTTTCAGCTTGGCCTGAGGCGCATTCTTGAGCGTTTGATTATAGGTCATTTTCATGGCTTGTTCTACCGAAACAGATGTTGAGCCAATCATAGATACCATAGTGCCGATAATTGTCCAATTATTCATGGATTCATTTCCGGGTAACAGTTCAACCATACGCGTATTTCCGCTCTTTTGGTCAGAGCCTATTTTCCATTTGTACTCTCCCGGCCAGGCTATTTTTAAATTTTCTTGCGCGCTGGTAATATCGGCTATGCCAGCTAAAACTAAACAGATGAAGATGAATTTTTTGTTCATAATAATTGTGTTTTATTCAATAACATTTAAGTAATCAATTGGTGTTAATTTATTTACGCACATTGTCACTGAGACACCAGTTTTCAGATGATTACTTCTCAAAAATCAACTACGAACCCGAGTAAAATATTGATCCTTTTTTATGTGATTTAATGCCTGTAAACACCAATGTACTTCATCAATATCGCCTATACCTACAATATCTCGTAATAAAACGTCACTTTGGTGTGCATATCAAAGTTGGAAACGGCAATTGAGGCTTTCGAGTAGACAATTGTGATAGGTGACCGACGGTATGAAACATGCTTCACCTGATTATTATTAAAATCATTTCCGTTAGTTAACTTTGCTATTACCCCAAAAACCGAAAGATGAAATGGAGCACCTGTGAGCGTCCAAAGATTGACCGTATTGCTTGTCAATGGGTAATTAACGCTTTATTGGTCACAAGCTGTGCGGATCTGATGGGCAACACACAACTGAGCCTGCATCTTTGGATATACAGTCGCTATAGCTTCAGGGAAACCTTTTAGCCCGTCGATGCAGGCGACCAGGATATGTAGCTTTCAAAGAAAAATAACTTCAGCTGTCCATACATGGGGCTTGAATTTACAGCTTGTCAATAGTTTTAAATTGAGTCAGTTGTAGCTGATCAGAAATTATGATCAGCTATTTTCATTTTACTCGTTTTCCATCCACTCTTCTGTGGTCTTTACTTCTGCCTGGGCAGGGAAAACTTTCCGCATGAGTACTTCCTCAGCTTGTGGGTCAGTATCAGTGCAACAATCACTTAGGACGGTCAGCAGGTAATCTTTATCGGAAGCTTCCCTTAAGGTAGATAAAACAACACCACTTGTTGCGATCCCACATAAAACCAGGTGCCGAATCGATAGGCTTCTTAGTATCATATCAAGATCACTTCCGGAAAATGCGCTGAACCTGTGCTTGGTGACAATAATATCATCAGTATCAATGTCCAAATCCGAGTGTAGTTTCATCACTTCTTTTGGATCAATTCCAGCCATACGCTCTTTACTCGCACTGAATGTTTTATTTGTGGCCCCTACTTCAGGCATTCCTTTCCTAAATCCCACCATCACATATATTACGGGTATTTCCTGCCTATTGGCAAACTGGATCGAAGTATTTATCTTCGATATTGTATCTGCCGAATCGGAATACCTCTCCACAATTCCATGCTGGATGTCCATTACTAAAAGTGCTGTGCTATTAACTTTCATTTGTGTTTAAGTTTACTCAGTTACTATTTTTGTCAAACACAAATGTAATCAATCCCCTATGCTCGATTACTATTGGCCTTAAGACTTTTTTTGGTCAATTCATTTTTCTAGTACCGGCGTGAAGATGTCTCCAACAACTTCCATCCCGGCGGTACCGTTCCTGCTCGTAAAATCCTTCATCTTCTGTCCCTTTTTCACTTCATCCCAATTCAATGGCATGGAAGCCCTTCTCCCGGCTTGGGCCTTAACGCATATGGTGCAGCAATGGTTGAAGGTTGTGAATTGTTCGAAGTTTGGACACTAGAGTAACCGCATTTTTATAGTGAGTTGAGAAAAATTTATCCTGACGCCAAAAGCAGCTCTGGTTCGATGTTATTTTGCATATTTTCCACATATCACAGCTTTTCTGAAGGAAATGGCCATTTTGCCTTTTGCCCTTAGCCAATTAAACAAAAAATTTTTACCCTGCGAAATTATTTGCTATTTTTAGAAAAAATATTGGGGTTCAAGATTAGTTTAGCTCTTGCATCACATTGTGTCTTCGGGGTGGGTTTCGTTGGCGTGCTCTTCCACATAACACTGGAATCATTAATCGAAAATTTAAAACGAAGAATTATGGAACACGGATTAAAACACTGTATCAAAAAAATCTTAGGTGGGGCATTGCTGGAGAGCACGTTGTTGGAACGCCACCCCGGGTAACACATTGTGAACGGGAAAAAGGTAGGCTATCTTCCCAACGGCGTGCCGTAGGGGGTTCGACTCCCCCGCTCTCTACTTTTCAAATTATTCATCTTGAAATTTAAATTAGTCTTCTAAATGAGCACTCCTAGAAACCATCATTATGTATCCCAGGTATTGAGCAAGAAATTTCTATCAGATGTTGGGCGAATTTATAAATATAGTAAATCAAAAAAGCAGATAGCTTCATTAAATTCGACTAAAAACTTGTTTTCTCAGGTCGATTTAAATACAATTTACGATGCTGAAGGAAATTTAGATCACAAATCTGTGGAGGATAAACTAAACGTTGCATTCGAAAAGGATTTCCCAAAATTTTACAAGGTAATTGTTGAAGCTGTAGGCTCAAATTTAATCACGGGAATGGTATACCCACAGTCTGAGCAGATTACTGAAGCAGCAAGCAAAATCGTTGAGATGGGTTTTGTTGGCCGCTCAAGACATCCGATGGATATGTCGGAAAGTCAAGATGTTATTTTTGGTGCATTATTAGAAATAGCAAATAATGCCACGGAGGAACTTAAAAATGGAATAGTGTCCCACATTCAAAGCCTATCTGGAATTACGAATAAACTCAAATTAGACTATGACATACTTGCAAAGGCGTTTGTTGATTTGATGGGCGAAACTACGTATTCCATTATGATTGCCCCCGATAATCACTATTTTCTTCTTCCAGACTGTACAGCAGCAACCAAGCGGTTTAAAGTAGAGGACGATGTTATCGATGGTAAAACTTTTAAAAATCCTGCTATGGTAATTGGTATGATATTTATACCGATTAATAGTAAGATATTGGTACTTGCTGTAAAAGCGGAATTTTGTCCTGATCAGGGACATGGTATTTATCACCTCGATGGTGAAACAATGCTTGCATATAACAAAATACTTTTTGATAATGCTTTTGATGAGGTTGCCTGCCAAAATCAGAAATATTTACAAGACTTTAAAAATTCATTTCTTAAATAATATTTTTTATTCGTTAGCTGATTGGCTTTTTTACTAAGCCTTAGTTCAAAAATTTTTATTTGGTATGGCTGGAAAGAAAGACTTTGTAATCAATGGAAGTCAAGAATCTAAGGAACTTACTCGGAATAATCATTATGTGCCTCAATGGTACCAGAAGGGATTTATCGAAAATGGCAACAAACTTCACTATTTAAACCTTGCTCCCGATGAGATAGTTCTTGAAAATGGCCGGGTTATTAAGCATAATGAAAGACGATTGCTGGCACCGGGTCAATGTTTTTTCGAGTATGACCTCTACACTACTTTTTTCGGGCCTTTCATTAGCGACCTTATAGAAAGAAATCTCTTCGGTGAAATAGACGGTACTGGAGCGAAAGCCTTAAAAGCCTTTATTGATGGAAATGACCTTGATCGGCATGACTACTTTCTTGATTTTTTCAAATATATCGATGCTCAAAAGACTCGCACGCCGAAAGGGCTGACCTGGCTAAAGGCAAGATATCAAGGATTGGATCAACAAAATCTAATGACTGAAATGCAGTCCATTCAGCAAATGCATTGTACTATGTGGCTTGAAGGAACTCGCGAGATTGTTTCAGCGAAAGAATCTGCAACCAAATTCATTATTTCGGATCACCCAGTAACCATTTACAATTATGCTTGTCCGCCAGGCTCCAAGGAATGTACCTACCCAGAAGATCCATCAATTGCTTTAAAAGGATCTCAAACCATTTTTGCGCTCGATCGTAATCATTGTCTAATCCTGACTAATTACGAATTAGCCAGCGAACCGGAAATTAAAGATCCAAAAAATAGACGAACTAATGCGCGAAATTTTGGAAACACAATGGTAAATACCACTGTCTTTCTTCGTGACCGTTGTCTAACAGAAACCCAAGTTAGGGAAATCAATTTCGTAATAAAGCAACGTGCACGTCGCTATATTGCAGGTGGAGAAAAGGAATGGCTCTACCCCGAATCAGACACAACGATCCGATGGGAAAATATTAAAAACACATTGCTTCCTCCATCAAATAAAGTATATAAATTTGGTGGAGAAATGTTTGCGGGTACAAGAAGTGGGAAGGTACATTACCAAGATGCTTTTGGCCGAACGTCTAAAAACAGCGATTTTCTGTTAAAACAAATTCCCAAAGGAAAAGTTCCAGCTAATGCTTACTGTCCTTGTGGTCAGGGTAAAAAGTACAAAAACTGCTGCAGAGATATTGATGTTTCAAAAAGGCCTGCCTGGGATGTTTATAGTATAAGAGAAAGAAACATAATTTTTTTTAAAGAGATCGATAAAATCCTTGGTTTTGACAAGGGAAAAGAATGGGACGATATTCGCCGTGAACTCAATAATGATCAGGTTCGTGCGCTTCATTCAATATTTGCTAGCTTGTGGCCGGAAGACACAAATATTATAAGTCTCCTCCCAAAATCCGATGGAAAAATACGCGCAGTTTATTCCGGCAGAATCGATGTTAGAACCATTCCACAATACGCATTAAGTTCAACCTTGTATTTTGATGAACTCATTGTTCATCACCCCTTTATTAATCCCCGAGGATTTAAAGCAGAATTTAGTCCTTTAGAACACCCATCTAAATTTAGACAACATACTTTAAAAGCTCTTGCATTATTGTTAACGATTCAGCCTTTAGTAGTTGCAGGGAAAATAAACTTGGTTCCAGATCCTGGTCTTTTTAACGAACATCTGCGTTTTCAAGCAATCGATTCTGCTAAGTTAAGACGAAGTGGTAGCGAAGTTAATAAAGAGGAGATGGAAAGTTTTAGTGATCTCTGGCATGAAGATCATGAACGTATGATCTATTGTTTGCCACCCGAACAAAAGCGCGCGCAGATTAAAAAAGCAAACCCAGAAGCAAGTGAGGAACTTATTAAGGGGGCCATCTTACTAATGGAAAAGAAACGGAATGATGATCCGCTTGCCTTATTACAAGATGATTTATACCTAAACGGTGGACAAGTCGATTTAAACTCCATGGCCCCGAATTTTGAAATGGCATTATTTCTCGCTCAAATTACCGGTGCAATTCTTTTGACAGATAGCCCAACCCGGCTGGAAGAATTTGCAAATGCACAGAACCCCGATGGTATTCTAACTGGATCTGTATGGAAGGTACTAACACAAAACATTCGGAAAATCGAATTTCCTTTTAATTATGAGCCAGCAGCAGTTCTTGAATTGTGGAGAGAAGGGAAATTCGGAAAAATGAGGAAGGCTTGGCAAACTGTTTATGATTTTATCTTTAAATCTGGCGAAGTTGAAATTGTTAAGGCGACAGCGCTTTTGAATAAAGAACTTCTTCAAGCTACTGAAGCGGCTAGGAAAGAAATGGATAGCTTAATGAACTCGAATCCAGAAATAAATTCTGCTAAATATGGTTTCACCGCAAACTTTCAACTTCTAGTTCCAAATGGAGGAATTGGCGATAAACGAGTTTTACGATTGTTGTTAACTTCTGGACTGGAAGAATATGCTAAGAATGTTCCTATAGCTGTTTTTATGAAAATAAAAGCTTAGATAATTCCTGTTTTACTATCTTACGTTGTTTTAAAATCACAACTTAGATGGATTTTGCCGGAGATAGGCGAGATTGGTTTTAGTTCGTTACCAAAAAGCTACTATGTGATTTGAATACATTGATGGTTTTGACCTATAAAGAGTGTAAAAAAAACACTATATTCAAGGCTAAACATTTTTAGATATGTTTAATAAACCTTTCAATGTGGTTTCTGCTGAATGTGCTGTTTTGAATGACACAGCCGTAGAGTTCGGTCGAGTGTGGATGCCAAAAGTAGATATGGGATTGATTATTTACGATCAAAATTCTTCTTTAGGCGGTTTTGTTAAGGCTATAGAATTCGAAAACCAATGATAAATGAGCAGGTTAAGGAGGCTGTTCATTACAGTTTCAATACAAATGGAGATGCAGATTACTTAAAGATAGCCGGTGAACACGGCGAATTGTTCTGGAACTGGTTTTATGCCAATGCTAAGCATTATGAAATACTGTCAGCAGAAAAGGGCTATGCCGATGCAGCATTTTTAAGAAATCGCTGTATTGGCAATTCACAGATTGGGAGCGTTAGGTTTGGACTACACTATGTCGAAGGATTTGCTTCCAGCGATGGACAGTCTTATTTGTTTCATGGTTTTAACCTGCTGAACGGTCACGTAGTTGATGTTACTCTAAATTCAAACCCTGAAGCATTCGAGAAATCCGGAGTACTTTCTCATTATCTCGGTATTGAAATTCCTTTAGATTTCGTGATGAGTGAAAATTCAGAATTGATTAATGACAACAGCCTCAATATTCCACCTCTACTTTATAGGTACTTCCTGTCTAAAAACGTATTGTAGATGAGAACTTGATAATTTGAAGAGAACCATTTAGATTAAGCATAAATTAACGATCCGATGAATACGCCAAAGCCGACTCTTAAACAAAGATTTATCTTATATCTGGAAAAAAAGCTTCCAGCTTGGAAGGCCAGAAACTTTCCTAGAACGCCTGTTGAAAATCCTTTTCATCTGTCCGACCTGTGCGCCAAGTCTAATGCGGAAAAGTCTAAGGATTATTTGAGTGCCCTTAGATGGGCAATGGAGAATGAAGATGTACTGAATATTGCACTCACCGGAGCATACGGTTCGGGAAAAAGCAGTATTCTTCGCGCATTTAAAGAGAAATATGAGGATTACAATTATCTCCCCATTTCCTTAGCTTCCTTTCGTGATGGGATTGAAGAACAGTATGAAAAGGATGGTGTAACGCATTATAGGATTAAGAAACCTAATGAAACTGAACGCGTCGAGCAGCATAGGCTCGTAGAACTCAGCATACTTCAGCAGATATTTTATCGTGAAACGGATGAACTGTTGCCGGAGTCTAGGTTCAAACGGATCAAGAAATTTGAAATGTATAAACATTGGAAAAAGCCACTTTTTCTGATGCTGTGGGGGATTTGTCTTTACTATGTTTCCAATCGTGCTTTCCGTGAGCAATTTTATAGCTGGAAATCTATGGAACTGTGGGTAGAGGCGTTGTTGTTTATCATCAGTGCTGCCTTTTTTCTTTATGGTACTTTCAGATTATTGATGGAGGGAATGAAGGTTTTGGCATCTGCCAAATTCAGCAAAATCAACCTCACTGGTGGGCAGATCGAAATGAGCAACGACATTTCCAATAGTATCCTCAATAAGCACCTTGATGAGATATTGTATTTTTTTCAGGTGCAACCCTACAATGTAGTTATCCTGGAAGACCTTGACCGATTCAATGATCCCGAGATCTTTACCAAACTGCGTGAACTTAATCTGCTGCTCAATAACTCCGCCCAGGTTGGCAGACGTATTGTGTTTATTTATGCGGTAAGAGATGATATTTTCCGTGAAAACAACAGGACTAAATTTTTTGATTTCATCTTGCCAGTATTGCCCGCTATAAACCATTCGAATTCCATCAACGTTCTGACGGACAGCTTGGAAAATGCAGGACTAAAGGATCTTTTACAGAAGAAGTTTCTTTACGATATCTCGCTATACATCAGTGATATGCGGATATTGAAGAATATTTTTAATGAATTCATGCTTTATCGCAAACAGCTCACCGGCAGCAGTTTTGATCCCAATGAATTAATGGGCATGATCGTCTATAAGAATATTTATCCTCAGGATTTTGCTGCTCTCCATGTTCAGGAGGGTATCGTTTATTCGGTAATGTCGGAAAAGGCCGAACTTACCGGGAAAATTTCCAAAGACTTCTCAGAACGTTTAGTTAAGGCAAAAGAGGAATTAGCGCTTCTTCAGAGCACTATAGCCAATGGTATCAACGAACTTCGTATGTTGTATGTCCAGCATTTTGTCATCAAAACGGGTGCTAAAGTCACGATGATCAATGTCAATGGTAACGTACCGCTCTCAGCAATGAGCGATGATGAAAATTTTAAAGCCTTTCAAAAATCATCCAGAATCGGTTACAATTATCTTGCGACCTATGGTGGTGAAACCACGGGGAGTGGTATTTCCTTTGCAGAACTAGAAAAAATAGTCGATCCGAACGTCAATTATGAAAAACGCGCCCAACTGATAACTGATTCCAAAGCCAATTCCGAGAAGAACCTGCAAAATGAAATCAGTGAACTTTCGCGAAAAATTCAGTTTATATCTACCCGCCCATTTAAAATGCTCTTGGCGGAAAACAAGTCGGCCATAGAACATTTGAATGAAAAATTCAGCAAAGAAAAGTTACTGGTTTATTTACTACGTGGAGGTTATCTGAATGAACTCTACGAGCATTATATGTCCTACTTTTATCCAAAGAGCCTAACCGACTCGGATATGGTCTTCTTGCGTGCAGTTCGTAATCAGGAAGGGTTGCCGCATAATTATCAGCTTACGAATATTGAGGAACTCTTGCACCGACTGGAGCCAGAAGACTTTATTCTGGAGGAACTACTGAACTTTACCCTTGTTGAATATTTGTTTAAGCATAAATCCAGCTATCCTAAATTTATCAAAATTTTGAATGCTCAGCTATCTAACGTGTCAGAAACAAGTGTCAATTTTCTTAAAGCGTATTTTCCAGTTACCACGCATTTTGATTACCTCATCCGGGTACTTTATTTAAATTGGCAAGGGATGTGGGCTTACATTTCTAGGGAAAGCGATATCCCTGAAGAAATGACAGACAAAATTATGGCCTCCATTATAAAGACTGCGACATTTGAAGAAATGGAAGCCATCAATGAAGAATTGCTCTTCATCAGGCATATAATGTGGAAACCGGACTTTTTAACTTATATAGATGAAAACTCCCTTACCCAGAAAGCGCGTGAAGTTATCGAATATTTTGGAATTACTTTTGGTGAATTAGATGATGATCAGGAAGGTTCTTCATTGTTCGAGGTGGTTTACAAAGGAAACCATTATAAAATGAATGAACATATGATCAGTCTGATGGCAAGGAAAAAAGGAAGCCTACATATTGATCCTAATAACTTAAACACCGCCAACTTTACCACTGTAGTTGCATCAAAAGCTGAGGATCTAATTTCTTATCTCAAATCGGATATCAACAGATATTTGTTACTTGTTGGCTTGGAATTGCCTGATAACACTAAAGAATCGGAAGATACTGTTGTTTATTGGCTGGGTGAGAATATTCTTATGGATCAGAAGCTGAAAATCATCGAACTTCAGGAAGTCCAGCTTTCTGAATTTGAAAAAGTTGAGCAAGATTTGTGGAAGCCTATCCTGAACGCCAATAAAATCCATCCGACTTGGAAAAATGTTCTGACTTATTTTGAAACGGTCAGCCAGATCGATGAAGATTTACTGGCCTTTTTAGATCATGAAGATAATTATAAACCACTTTCGGAAGACAAACTCGAAAACAAGGCTTTCGTAATCGCTCTGATAAAAAGTAGGGGCTCAGAGGCTGCCTTTGACGAACTTATTCTCAGCATTGAGGAGCCTGTCGATGAGGAACCGTTTTTTGCATCCGTGGCAGAGGATAGGATTAACAAATTGATCTGGCAAGATGTCATTGCATTTTCCCAATACAACTTTAATGAGATAAAAAACAATCATCGTGATCTGATACCAGCTTTGGTAGAGAAAAATATCGATAAATATTTCGAGGATACTTCACTTTATCAACTGCGGATTACGGACTATCTTGCATTGATGGAAAGCGGGATTTCTTCTCAGGACAAAGGAAAGCTGGCCGAAGAAGTCCCTTATGCCTCAATACAACAAAGCACCCCGCTTGCCGCACATGTGATAAACCATTTTGCTTCATCTCCTTACGTTTCACGTTCTTATGAGGTTATCGAAGCACTATTCGCGCAGGACGTCTTGCAAGAGCAAAAGGTAATTTTGTTCGAAAAGCATGTGCAGGATTTCGATACTTCGGAAAACGCTGTCCTACTGGCTCATATTGGTGATAAGTTTGGGGAAATAATTGATCATTCCAAAACACCGTTCATTCCGCAAAACCCTGTGAACCGTTCTATTTTGGAGAAGTTACAGCATTTGGGAATCATCCGTATTTTCCCGGAAAACCGCAATCACTATCAGGTATTTCATTAGACTTTACATTGATGATAAATAAAGTACAGGCAAAAGGCACTTATGTTTTTGAACAGGAAGTTCTGCTGGAGAAGGTCTATGACCTGTTAAATATATTCTTTGGCAGCAAAGAACTTTTCCGCAGGTGCGATTTAAACGATGAACAAGATCCGCTTAATCTTTTACATCGGCGTTTTTTTGACCGTAAGGTGAGCAGGTTGATGATAGAGATTGCAGCCACTCTAAGGGTAATGGATGACCACATGCGCAATCTTCCATCGGAGAGTCCCGAACGAAAAGAATATATGGAGAAGGTAAAGCATGCAGATCAATTTTCCTTTGGACTCTTTGATGATCTGAATCTGGATTTACGGCAAACATGCAATAAAATTATTCACACCGAAGTTTTTGAACTTCATTTAGTTAATGGATCGGAAGCCCATGAAAATGATATTGTATTTCAGCAGGATATGGGGGACAGGGAAATCCATTGGCAACATTACAGGGACTATATAAGGCTTGCTGGACGCCGTGGGAAACAGCAATGGTTTGTATTGTTGAACATCGAAACGTTTGTAAGTGCAGTCGTAAAATTACTGGGTTAGAAATGGGTTCTGGACAAAGGCAAACATCCCGCAGGGTGGATTGCAACTACAATTGTTGTTTGCTCCAAAACGAATAGATATATCAGACCCAAAATCTACAATAATACCTTTAAGTTTTCGAAAATTGAATCCTAAAGCAGGCAATTTTCATAGTAAAAACTTTAGATAATTATATAATTAACTGTATTGATCAGGGATTCTCATTCTTCTAGAGCAACCCTAAATAAAATTGAACTCAGTGTCATGAAGTTCTTTTATGACGTAAATCTTCTTTCGACGATTCGATGCTTTTACGGTTTTATAACCGATGGCCATTTGCTTTTTATCTCCATACAAGATGAATTTGCAATGTCTTCTATTCCAGAAGCTCTTTCAGCGTTAAATATTTTGGCATTGTAGACATCAACGAAAATGCAATGTCTGGGCTTAAGATTAAGTTGCTTTATCTGACTGAAAAAGGTATGTAATACATATAAAGAAAGCTGAGCTTCATGTTCCTTTAATTTACTTTGAGTAAAATTAAACTTTAATAAACCTATTTGATTTCCAATTTCATCATAAAGGAGGATGTCTGACATTGCGCCAATTTTCACCTCTCTGATGAAGATTGACTGACGCCTGTTTTTCAAGTTGCTGTTGAGCACATAACGCTCGAGGACAGGGATAATTACTCTTTTCAAAGTAGCAAATTTTTCAAGAGCCATTGCAGAAAAATGGCGATTTTTATAGTTGTCGGTTTTGGTATCGAAAGGCAATGACTCTTTTTTCAATCGGTCGGAATGTCTTTTGAACTCATCGAAGTATAAATCGTAATCCCCAAAATTTGAAGCAAATGTGTCAACAATGATTGTTCTTGCGATTTCGTAATATTTTGGAATATAATTCCCTGGGTATTTACTTCCTCTCAATATTGTTTCTTTTCCATTTAGGGTTGAATCATAATACCGTGCAAATTGTTTAAGGGATAATTTTGGGTCTTCTACAACCTTTCTCGTTTTTACTTCAACTTCTGTAGAAACTATCATGATCTAATTGCTTTGATTAACTTGTTGATTATCAGTAGATAAATGCGTAATTAGGAATAAAAATAGTTATTCCAAAAAATATTAGTATTCGCTTTTTATCAACATCCATATAAGTCTTTCGTGTGATATTTAGTTCAATACAGCTTAAAGCCCTTTCAAATGCTAATGGCGAGTATTTATAATACTGAATATCAATGTAATGATTGTTGATAACTATCTCACTAACATTTTTAATTGACTGATTAATAAGGCTATTATGAGTGTTTTTGTTTAATTGAGGTTGTCTTAATCAACATTAAAATGCTACAGCTATGAACAACAAAGAAAAAACAAAATATAAATCATAATTAACCCAAATTAAAAAGCCTCTGATGATACAAGTCAGTACATGGAATATTTAGAAAAATATGACTTCTTGTCCAATTAAGATATAAGTATTTCTATTTTTCATCCTCCCTAATCAGATAATTTATTTTTATATCGCCAGTTATTACAATTACTTGTTCCATACTTCAGATGTAACCGACTAGCCTACAAATCGATAAAATAAAATTTACCTAATTTAGTATTTGAACAACAATCTATAAAATATGAACGGCTTAATTCAGTTTTTAACCAAAATACAGATATTTAATCTTCTTACCATTACGAAAGCCGAATTAAAAAGCCCGATAAAAGAAGAGGGGGAGAAATAGGCTTACAGTCTTACCCACGAAACCCACTACTATGATTCATTCACTTTTAACAGTGAAATTAGGGTATTAAAAGACATGGCGTTAATTGATTTGCTTTCCCTAAATGATACCAATCTAAAATTGAAATTTCTGTAAATCAATAACTTAAATCTTTTTCAGTGAGTATGCCACTCTATAAAACTACTCACCGAATCACTCACTTTTTTATGCGATTTATTGCATATTTTGGTGTTTCCGGTAAAACAAAAAAAGCTTGCAATCATTTGATTTGCAAGCTTTACGTAGTTTTGATACTATTCTCTGTGATCCCGCTGGGATTCGAACCCAGGACCACTACATTAAAAGTGTAATGCTCTACCAGCTGAGCTACGGAATCATCAAAAGTTCTTCTGAACTTTTACCTAAAGCGTTACCGTTTTAAGTGGTGCAAATATAGAAGTACATTGTATAATCTGCAAATAATATCTGCATAAATCACTTATGATGCTGATTGCTAGATAAATTATTTACAATTAACCCAATCTTAACCCGTATTTAACACCTAATAATTAAATAATCAAGCTAAATATTGGCCTCTGAACGCTAATTTCGCAGTTTAATACTTATTAAGAAAGTTGATCAGCAGGTTATTCAACTCATCTTTATTCGTAATAAACAAACCATGCGGGGCACCTTCAAAAATATAATACTCTGCTGTAGGGAGCATGCTTGACGTAATTTCGCTCGTAGCCTTGATAGGAACGGTTTTATCGTCGTCACCATGTATAATCATCATCGGAACGGTAATGTTCCTTAAATCGGTTCTTAAATCGGTTTCAGAGAAGGAGCGTACACAGTCTGCAGTAGCTTTCGGACTGCTGATCACCGCCATGTGGTGCATCCAGTTCTGGATTTCGGGACTAACCGGTTTATTCAGCACACCTTCACTAAAGAATTGTTTACCAAAATCAGTTAAAAATGCCGGTCTGTCCTTATGGATATTGGCAATGATCTCATCGAACATTTCACGCGGAACACCTTCTTCATGATCTTCAGTTTTAACAAGCAGGGGTACAACGGAACTTACCAGTACCGCTTTAGAAACCCTTGATGATCCATATCTGCCCAGGTAACGGACAACTTCACCACCACCCATAGAAAATCCGACAAGCGTAACATCCGTCAGATCAAGCGCAGTGATCACTTCATGAAGGTCATCTGTTAAGGTATCGTAATCGTAACCTGTCCACGGTTTGTCAGACTGACCAAAACCACGGCGGTCATACGAGATACAACGGTATCCGGCATTTACCAGCGCAGTAACCTGGTATTCCCACATCTCATGGGATACTGGCCATCCGTGAATCAATATAACAGGTTTTCCGCTTCCAAGGTCTTCAAAATATAGGTTAACTGAAGCGCTGTTGTCGGTGTTTTTCTTAATGTAAGGCATAGTAGGATCTTTAATTTCAATAATTATGTTTTTCACAAATGATAACAGCAGCATAACCGCATTGTTTATATAAAATGAACAACATGTAGCTATAACTAACAATATATCGCCATATTTGGGGTATTAAGAATCACCAGGGCAGATCAAGTGCCCGGAGTTAACACAACAATAATGAACAAAGCTATTTTTTTGGACCGTGATGGCGTCCTGAATCATGAGATCTACGACTATATCACCAGGGTTGAAGATTTTGAAGTACTGGAATACCAGATCCCGCCGTTAAAGCGATTGTATGATGAAGGCTATATGCTCATCGTCATAACCAACCAGGGTGGTATCGCATTAAAACGCTATACAGAAGAGACACTGGCAGAAATGCACCGGATCTTGTTTGATAAATTCGAAAAGCAGGGTGCTGTAATTACACATGCGTACCATTGTCCGCACCACCCATCCGTAGATCCGGAACCTTGTAACTGCCGCAAGCCAGCCTCGGGCATGTTGCTGGAAGCCATTGCAACCTACAACATAGATCCGGCATTATCGGTCATGATCGGCGACAAGCCCCGGGATGTAGATGCCGCAAATGGGGCAGGAGTAAGGGGTATTGAAATTGTACCTGATGAGCAGATCGATTACGACCTGGTTAAAGAAGTACTGGCAGGAGCAGAGTTTAAGACCAGATCTGCCGGGATGCAGAACCTCACAAAATAGATTGAATTAGGATATAAAAAAGCCGGCTCATCAATGATGAAGCCGGCTTTTTCAACTTATGCTCGAAATAAGATTTGATTATTTAGCTTCTGAAGCTTTTTTATGGTCAGCCAAAAATTGAGCTAAACCACTATCTGTTAATGGGTGTTTCAACAATGCAGTGATTGCCGATAAAGGAGCAGTGATTACATCAGCACCTAATTTAGCACAAGCAACGATATGCAATGGTCCGCGGATCGAAGCAGCTAAGATCTCAGTAGGATACTGGTAGTTATCAAAGATCAAACGGATGTCTTCAATCAACTGTAAACCATCTGTAGAGATGTCATCAAGACGACCTAGGAATGGAGATACATAACTTGCACCTGCTTTAGCCGCCAATAAAGCCTGACCAGCAGAGAAGATCAACGTACAGTTGGTACGGATCCCTTTTGAAGAGAAATATTTGATCGCTTTAACACCATCTTTGATCATAGGTACTTTAACTACGATCTTTGGGTTTAACTGCGCAAGCGCTTCACCTTCTTTGATGATCTCATCATACGTAGTGGCAATCACTTCAGCACTTACATTATCGTCAACGATTTCGCAGATCGCTTTGTAATGTGCGGTAACATTTGCATCACCGGTAATACCTTCTTTAGCCATAAGGCTTGGGTTAGTGGTTACACCATCTAGAACACCAAGGTCTTGTGCTTCTTTGATCTGTTCAAGGTTTGCGGTATCAATAAAAAACTTCATGCTATTTAATTTTTGGAATGTTATTTTTAAACTCTAAATTATTAAAGGCCTAAATTAGGCAATTAGATCGAGGTCTCCGAAGAAATTATAGATTATATCTAAGAAATGAAATCCGGATTATAATGTGACCAATTTTACTTTATAGGGAAAGTAAAAAATGGGCAAGCAACTTTTATCGCACCGCTACAACCTTCTACCCTTGCTTCGTTCCCGACCTGGGGGAGTTCAAAAGGAGCTGATCGTAAAAGACTTGCCCGGCACAAATGTAGCAATTCATACCAATCTACAAAAGTTAATTTCGCAATTTCTGCGTTCTTTAAGCCATAGAAGCGGTAAGGTGTTGATGTTAAAGATATTGTGTTGCAAAATAATTTTATGCGAAATCACAATATTTAATGTTGCAGATCAATTATTCTGATTTTAAGGTTCAACAGACAAAATAGCTACTTTAAAACTGTGCTTTAGGTCCAATTCATATTTCATATATCCCAACAAGATCCTTTCAATGGATCATAATCTCCAAACCTGCTGAGCATCCGGCTGGCGGCTACCCTAAAACGTATTAGAATACCAGGTAATTCTCATCATAATTGCCGGCAGATGGGGGGCACATGTGTTCGATAGGAGGCTACATTGAATACAACTTAAATATAGGGTAAATCCACGTTCCTTCCAGGTATTTACGGGAATACTTGGATAGAACTTGGATAACACTTGGATAACACTTGGATTCAATGTACACTTATGTGCAGGACGTCTGCTTTCACACTATGTCCTGTCTTACAGAATTTAGCTGGAAAATAGTGCTTCGTTAGTTTTAAATCCACCGTAAAAAACTTTGCGATCAGGTTTGCTTAATTTTGCTTTTAAACTACTGTTTTAAACTACTGTTTGATTGTTCCGAAAGTGTTTGCTTTTGGAAAATAAATTTCTTTTGATCCAGATCGGCAGACTATGAATAGGGTAAGCGTTCGGGTAGCGTTAAGGTCATCTCCTCACACAATACACACCTCATTCACTTCTTCTTCACAAAAAGGTACCTTTTTGTGGACTAAATGTGAGCAAGGTGTGAAGGAGACGTGAATAAGGTTACTACGCTGTCCGAGCTCCTGAGCAACTCAGCCCCAAGGTACACCTTGTTTTATTACAGAATTACTCAAACCGCTGTGAAACAGCTACCCGCAAAACCTTAAATCTGCGCTATCCAAAACAATTCTAAATAATAGCATTACGAAGTTGATAAATTAAGTATTGTTAATTTGATGATTTGTTAATATTGGTGTTTTAAATTTGCAAATTCCTGCGTGTTTCTTAAAAAATATGCCAATATTATAATCCCACCTGTTTTTTTTATATCTTAGTGTTTACAATACACTAATACCAAACCTAATATAATTAAACCAAACTTATGGAGCAATCACAAGAAAACTGGGGGTTATACGACCAGCGTTTTGAGCACGACGCTTGTGGTATCGGATTTGTAGCGCACATCAAGGGCAGAAAGTCGCAGCAAATCATTTCAGACGCCATAACCATTCTTGAAAACTTAGACCATCGCGGAGCATGTGGAGCAGAGATCAATACCGGCGATGGTGCAGGTATCATGATCCAGATCCCTCATGAATTCTTATACGATGAATGTCTTAAAATTGGATTCAGCCTGAATGAGTCCGGCGACTATGGTGTAGGGATGCTTTTCTTACCCAAAGACGTTAAAGCGAGAGAAGAGTGCCGCGAGATCATTTACCGCGCAGCAGAAAAATTAGACCTGGAAGTCCTCGGCTTCAGAAAAGTGATTACCGATACCACCGGTATTGGAGATATGGCACTTTCTGTGGAACCGGAAATGGAACAGGTGTTCATTGCCCGTCCGTATGCCATTAAAGCCGGTGCCGACTTTGAACGGAAGCTGTACGTATTCAAAAACTATCTTTCTAAAACCATTAACAATACGGTTAAGGGAATTAACGGCGAGTTTTACATCGCGTCGTTCTCTTCCAGGACCATCGTCTATAAAGGTCAGCTTACCTCTTTGCAGGTGCGTACCTATTTTACCGAACTGAGTGATAAACGCGTGGTATCGGCATTTGGCCTGATCCACTCACGTTTCGCCACCAATACATTCCCATCCTGGAAACTGGCCCAGCCATTCCGCTACATCGCCCACAACGGCGAGATCAATACCCTGCAGGGTAACTTAAACTGGTTTAGGGCAAGCGTAAAGTCATTCGCTTCCTCTTACTTTACACCAGAAGAATTAAATATCCTGCTTCCGGTAATTGATGAATCCAACTCGGATTCCGGATGTCTGGATAATATTGTAGAATTACTGCTGCATTCCGGCCGTTCTTTACCGCACGTGCTGATGATGTTAATTCCGGAAGCATGGGACGGCAACGACGATATGGATGAGCTGAAAAAAGCATTCTATAAATTCCACGCGACCTTAATGGAGCCTTGGGACGGACCAGCTGCAGTTTCATTTACCGATGGAAACCTGATCGGTGCCACGTTAGACCGCAATGGCCTGCGTCCGCAAAGGTACGCCATTACCGAAGACGATTTCGTGATCATGGCTTCTGAAGCTGGTGCACTCGCATTGGACCAGAGCAAGATCATAGAAAAAGGAAGGTTAACGCCTGGCAAAATGTTCGTGGTGGACATGGAGCAGGGCAGGATCATCTCTGACGTAGAAATTAAACAGCAGGTTTGCGGTAAAAGACCCTATGCCGACTGGATCAATAAATACCAGATCCGACTGGAAGAACTTTCTAATCCAAGAGTGGTATTCAGTGGTCTTTCTGAAGAATCTATTTTTAAATACCAGCAGGTTTTTGGATACAGCAGGGAAGATATTGACCTCATCCTTAAACCGATGGCCAAAGAAGGTAAAGAGCCGATTGGTTCTATGGGAACCGACATCCCCTTAGCGGTATTGTCGCAAAAGCCACAACACCTTTCTTCCTATTTTAAACAACTCTTTGCACAGGTTACCAACCCGCCAATTGACCCGATCCGCGAAAAAGTGGTGATGAGTCTTGCAGGCTTCATGGGTAACAATGGCAATATCCTGGAAGAAAATGCAATGCAATGCCATTGTGTAGGCATCAAACACCCGATATTGACCAACCTGGAACTGGAGAAACTCAGAAGTATCGATACCGGCGTATTCCAGTCTAAAACCCTGCAAACCTATTTCAGGGCTACAGGCAAACCGGGTGCGTTGGCTAAAGGATTAGAACGCCTTTGCCGTTACGCAGTTGATGCGGTGGAAGACGGTTTCCAGGTAATTATCCTGTCGGATAGGGCCCTTGATTCTGAACATGCTGCAATTCCGTCCTTACTGGCTGTTTCTGCGGTTCACCATCACCTGATCCGTAAAGGGTACAGGGGAGCAGTAGGGATCGTGGTTGAGGCAGGCGATGTATGGGAAGTACACCACTTTGCCTGTCTGATCGGTTTCGGTGCAACTGCCGTAAATCCTTACCTGGCGTTGGAAACCATTACCGGTTTTGAAAAAGAACTGGAAACCAAATCAGAAAAACTGATCCAGAACTACATTTACGCGGTAAATAGCGGCCTGTTAAAGATCTTCTCTAAAATGGGAATCTCTACCTTGCAGTCGTACCATGGTGCCCAGATCTTTGAGATCCTGGGTTTAAACAAATCGGTGGTACAGGACTACTTTACCGGTGCCGTATCCAGAATCGGCGGATTGGGATTGGATGAGATTGCGAAAGAGACGCTGATCAAGCACAACCGGATCTTCGGCTCTGCAACGCGTCCGGATACCATCCTGCCAACAGGAGGTAACTACAAATGGAAACGCAAGGGGGAACAGCATTTGTTTAACCCGCAAACCATCCACCTGCTGCAAAATGCGACCCGTAAAAACGATTACAACACGTACAAACAATATTCTAAGCTGGTAAACGAGCAAACGCACCAGGCATACACCATTCGTGGCCTGTTTGAGTTCAATTACAACCGCCCGGCAGTGCCGATTGAAGAGGTTGAACCGATTGAAGCGATCTTAAAACGCTTCGCAACCGGTGCTATGTCGTTCGGCTCCATCTCTCATGAGGCACACTCCACCCTGGCCATTGCCATGAACCGCATTGGCGGGAAAAGCAATACCGGCGAAGGTGGTGAGGATGAATTGAGGTATGAGACCATGCCGAATGGCGATTCGATGCGCTCGGCGATTAAACAGATTGCATCTGCACGTTTCGGGGTAACCAGTTATTACCTGACCAATGCAGACGAATTACAGATTAAAATGGCCCAGGGAGCCAAGCCTGGTGAAGGCGGTCAGCTTCCGGGACACAAAGTGGACGACTGGATTGCAAAGGTTCGCCATGCAACACCTGGTGTTGGGTTAATCTCTCCGCCACCGCACCACGATATTTATTCCATTGAAGATTTGGCTCAGCTGATCTTTGATTTAAAGAATGCCAATAGGGCAGCCCGCATCAATGTGAAGCTGGTTTCTAAGGCTGGTGTGGGTACCATTGCCGCTGGTGTGGCGAAAGCACATGCCGATGTGATCCTGGTTTCTGGGTTCGACGGGGGTACTGGTGCATCTCCATTAACTTCCATTCAGCATGCCGGATTGCCATGGGAGCTTGGTTTAGCCGAAGCACACCAGACCCTGGTTAAAAACCGTCTGCGCAGCAGGGTAGTCCTGCAAACGGACGGCCAGCTGAAAACCGGTAAAGACATCGCCATTGCGACCTTATTGGGTGCTGAAGAATGGGGTGTGGCTACGGCTGCATTGGTAACTTCGGGATGTATCATGATGCGTAAATGCCATCTGAATACCTGTCCGGTAGGGGTTGCTACCCAGGATCCGAACCTGAGAAAGCTGTTTACAGGAGAAGCAGATCACGTAGTGAACCTGTTTCACTTCCTGGCAGAAGAGCTTCGCGAAACCATGGCCGAACTTGGCTTCAGGACCATTCAGGAAATGGTGGGTCAGTCGGATGCGTTAAGCGTTCGTGCCATTGATCCGGCCGACTGGAAACAGAAAGACCTGGATTTGTCTGCCATCTTGTTTAAAGCGCCTGATAATGGCTTAAGCTTATACAAAACGGAAGATCAGGACCATGGACTGGAAGACATCCTGGATCATGAGCTCATCAAAGCAGCGCAGCCGGCCTTATTTAACAAAGAGCCGATCTATGCAGAGTTTGAAGTGAAAAATACCAACCGTGCCATCGGTACGATGTTGTCTAACGAGGTTTCTAAAATCTATAAAGGACAAGGTTTGCCTGCCGATACGATCAACTTTAAGTTTAAAGGATCTGCCGGTCAGAGTTTTGGTGCTTTTGCGGCGAAAGGGATTTCATTGCACCTGGAAGGTGAAGCCAATGATTATGTGGGTAAAGGTTTGTCCGGCGCCCGATTGTCAATATTTCCATTCAGCAATACCAAATATGTTCCGGAACAAAACATCATTATCGGCAACGTGGCACTCTATGGTGCAACATCTGGTGAGCTGTTTGTTCGCGGTCAGGCTGGTGAGCGTTTTGCGGTCCGCAACTCGGGAGCTACCGCGGTAGTTGAAGGTTTGGGAGATCACGGTTGTGAATACATGACTGGTGGTGAAGTACTCGTAATTGGTAATACCGGAAGCAACTTTGCAGCCGGTATGAGCGGTGGGGTAGCCTGGATCTATGACGCTAAAGGTGATTTTGCCGGCAAATGCAACAAGGAGATGGTGGATCTTGATCCGCTGGATGAGCAGGATGAACTGCGCATCAACCACTTGTTGAAAAAACATGTGCAGCTGACGGACAGTAATTTAGCGAGGTTCTTGTTAAGTGATTGGACAACACAATCTGCCCACTTCATCAAGGTGTTCCCTAAAGAATACAAAGCCGTATTGTTAAGCAGGATCAATACCCTTAACGTATAAAGATGGGCAACCGCAGGGAACAGGACCAGCAGCGGAACACCGCTTGCAGGAAATTAAGGATTTTAAACTTTGAAAACCAATAATCATGGGTAAAGTAACCGGATTTTTAGAGTACGAAAGAACGCCGCCTTCAAAAGAAGATGCGAAGGAGCGTTTAAAGCACTACAATGAATTTGTAAACGCATATCAAATAGAAGAAGTAAATAAAGAGGCAGCACGTTGTATGGATTGCGGGGTTCCGTTTTGCCAGTCGGGCTGTCCGCTTGGTAATGTGATCCCTGAATTTAATGATGCCGTTTACCAGGGCGACTGGCATCTGGCCAGCACCATTTTATTAAGCACCAATAACTTTCCTGAGTTTACAGGAAGAATCTGTCCGGCACCATGCGAATCTGCTTGTGTGCTGGGAATCAATAGGTCGCCGGTGTCAATTGAAGAAATAGAGAAGCACATCATTGAAATTGCGTTTAATAAAGGATACATCAAAGCGGAAGAGCCGCTGATCCGTACCGGTAAGAAAGTAGCCGTTATTGGCTCTGGTCCGGCAGGCTTAGCCGCGGCTGCGCAATTGAATAAAGCGGGTCATGAAGTGGTCGTTTACGAACGTGACGATACACCGGGTGGTTTGCTGAATTATGGTATTCCTGATTTTAAACTGCAGAAAGATGTGGTCACAAGACGCATCAGCCTGATGGAAAAAGAAGGCATTGTGTTCAAGTGCAATTCCAATGTGGGTGTCAATGTAGAACTAAACACGCTGTTGCGCGATTTCCATTCCATTGTGCTTGCAGGCGGTTCTACGATTCCGAGAGACCTTCCGGCAACGGGACGTGATGCAAATGGGGTTCATTTTGCAATGGATTTCTTAAAGCAGCAGAACAAGCGGATACGTAATTTTGAAGTAGGTGCAGAGCCGATCTTAGCTACCGGTAAAGATGTGATCGTTATTGGTGGCGGTGATACGGGTTCGGATTGTATTGGTACATCAAACCGTCAGGGTGCCAGATCGGTAACCCAGTTTGAGATTATGCCGATGCCATCGCAGGCGCGTACATCGAATATGCCATGGCCCTCTTATCCAATGCTGTTAAAGGTAACTTCATCTCATGAGGAAGGCTGTGAGCGCGGATGGGGTGTTAATACCAAGGAGTTTATTAAAGATGAGAACGGAAATCTGAAAGCCGTTAAGGTGGTTGATGTAGAGTGGGATATTGATCCATCTGGTCGCCCGCTGAACTTTAAAGAGAAAGCAGGAACAGAACGCGATCTTCCTTGTCAGCTCGTGTTGCTGGCCATGGGCTTTTTACATCCCCAAAAGGAAGGCTTAATTGAGAAATTAGGTGTTGAGCTGGATAACAGGGGAAATGTGAAAGCTGAAGAAGGTAAGTTTCAAACCAATATCGCGAAGATCTTTGCTGCCGGTGATATGCGCCGCGGACAATCGCTGGTAGTCTGGGCGATCTCCGAAGGGAGGGAAGCCGCCAGAAAGGTAGATCAGTACCTGATGGGATACAGTAGTTTACCATCCAAGGATGGGATACCATACGCTTAAAATTTACGAAGGCTGCATTGAAAAATGCAGCCTTTTCTTTTACCATTGCGGATCTGGCAGGGTGCAGCCCCAATAGAGTACCCAGAAAATTTGCTTTATGCTGATATAGGAGTAATTGAGGCGGTTATAGATAGAATATGGAAATATTTCAACTTTCAATAAACTTCGTTTTATTATAATGTTTATATTTACAAAGTAAAAATTAATTAAAATGGAAGAAAGATTCAATAATTTGGAAGAAAAATTAGATATTTTCATTAATGTAGTTCAATCAGCTTTTGAGAAGATTGATAAGAACTTTGAATCTTTTAACAAGAGATTTGATGTGATCAATGGCAAGTTAAATACCATTAGCGAGAAGGTTGATTTTCTGCAGGGCAATTCCAGCTCTACCATTGAGATTCTTGAAACAGGTTTCAATGACATTAAGACGAAGATTCATAAAATCTCAGTAGTTACACGATACGAGATCGACTACCCATATATTGCTAAGGACAAATTAAATTAGTAAATAGAGATGGCATTTTAAATGATATCAATTGGATAAGATTTCTAATTGATGTAATGCAATATGCTTAAAATGATGATTATCAATTTCTTGATAATAAATCACAAATTATTATCTTTATAAAAACGTTTGATATGAGAAAGATCCTGTTCCTCTTTGCTTTAATAAGCTGCCAGTTCGTAAACGCTCAATCTATAAATGTGACCATTACAGGAAGTCCGGATTCTGTAGTGAAAGTGATTTACCCGGTAAATGGCGTCGATTTTTCCTGGTTCGATAATTCTAAACGTTTTACACTGGATGCAAATCATAGTGTAAAGATCCCTAATACGATGAATACGGCAGGTAAGATATACCTGGTTAATAATGGCAAGAGCCAAAGTGTTTTTGTTGAGCCTGGTCAGAGCCTGCAGATTGATGTTGATGCAACAGGTAAAGATCAGATCGTAAAAATTCAAGGAACAAATGCGGAAGGAATCTTATTTTCCAGAACGCTTGATCGTCCTTATTATCAGAATAAGTCGCGCATGTACCTTAAGAAAGACAGCTCTTTTGCAGGGGCAATCAAATTGGTCGACAAAGATCTGCAAAAGGATATCTCGAAGTTTGATTCTTTGCTTGCGTTAAAAAAGATAAGTCCAGCATATTATCGTCAGGCTAAACGCGATTTAACTTATTATTATGCAGCCGTGTCGGTATCATTGATTACCGCTCAGTATGCACGTACAACGTATAAGCCTGCGCATCCGGATTACAAAGCCACCCTGGATAAAGACTTTGAAAATGGCTGGGAAGTAGTGTTTAAAAAATATCCGCTTACAGGTGATTTGGATATTGCTGCGCCTGATTTTTTCGATTATGCCAAAGACTATGTTTCATGGTACAGGTTAATGTATCTTCCAAAAAAGAATGGCACCTATGATCAGGATCCGTTTACTCCTGAAAACCGGTTTGATAAGTATTATAATGGTTTCGCAGCGAATTTTAAGGGGAAAGCGTTAGAATATCTTCAGGCCAGATACATCTTTGAAGAAGCGATGCAGAAGCAATATGAACCTCAGCTTGTCAAATTGTATGAGAAATTTAAAACGACATATCCGGAAAGCCCATACAATCCTTACATTTCTCCTTTAGCAGATGAAATTATTGCCTATCATGCTAAAGCTACGGAAACATTTAAGTCTAACCAGACTTTACTGGCAAGTGCTTCAATTAATTCATTTGAACAGCTCATAGCTCCATTTAAAGGTAAAACAGTGTATATAGACATGTGGGCAACCTGGTGCAGTCCGTGTAAAGCAGAATTTGCATTTAATCCGGAGCTAAAGAAATTTCTGGCAGCCAAGAATGTGGAGATGCTTTACATTTCTATGGACGGTGATCAGGCAGACAAGCAATGGAAAGACATGATCAAATTTTACGATCTTAGTGGGAACCATGTTCGTACCACAACCAGCCTTCGACAGGATTTGATGAATAAGTTCTGGGACGGAAAAAGTTATGCGATACCAAGATACCTGATCGTCAAGAATGGTCTCATCGTTCAGGATAATGCCAAACGGCCTGGTGATAAAGATAATCTGTACGCAGAGATCAGCAAGTATTTATAAATTTATTATTTTGCTGTAGGATTCTTTTTCTCAGTTAGCAGCATCTCAATTGTTTTCTGCAGCCTTGTGGTTCGGGTAGCTTCCTGTTTTGCAGTGAGGATCCAAAGCACATATTCTTTTTGATGCGAGTAAGCGAGCTTTTGAAAGAACTCCTGGGCTTGCGGATGTTGTAAGAAAAGCCTCGACAAGTCTGGTGGTACGTTTACCTTTTTATTTTCTACATCAATAAATTCTGCAAATTCATTTTCCTTGATCTGGCTGTTGCCTACGCCCGAACGTTTTACATCGTCAACCGGCTTAATTCGTAATGCCGACCAGGTATCGTCAATGGCTGCAGATCCGCATGGTGATAGCTGGTGTGCATCAAGCTCTTTCCATTTCTCCATTTTTAAGTCGGTAACGATCCCGGAGCTTTTCTTAGGATAGGCAACCCAAACTACCTGTCCGGCTGTTAATTTGGTTGCCCATACATTTAGTTCCTCTGCAAGTTGAGTACTATTCTTTATGAAGGTCAGCAGGCCGTTAAAGTCCGAATTATGATCGTTAACAAAGCTGATTGATGAAGTATCACCCAATAATGTATCAGGCTGCTCAGGAGCATTTAAAAGTAAAACCTTAAATCCAGGTTTGAAATACAGTTTTTTTAATAAGGTATTTTCCATTGCACATCTTTAAAGCCCCAATTTAAACAAAAAAATAGCAACTGCTACTTGTTAGGAGAAATACTAAAATCGATCTGAAAGATTGCTGACCGTACGCGTGAATTAATGACCTTTCCTCATTATTGCCTTTGCCCTTTCAAAAAAACTCTGATCCTGTAATTGCTGTTCAACTTCAACAATGGCTTTCATCAGGTTGTTTTGCGTATCGGTCAGTTCGGTAATTGCTGCGATAATTATTCCCCAAACAGGCTGCATTTGCTCAACCAGTTTTTTCCCTTTATCCGATAATTGCAGTAATCGTTTGCGTTCATCATGTTTATCCTTCTTCGATCGGATCAGCTTTTCCTTTTCCAGCTCTTTTAACAAGGTAATGGTAGATGGGTGGGTATAGCCAATTTCGGCAGCCAGTTCAACCACGCTTAATACAGGTTTAAGATGCAGCGTATAGATCACCGGGAACCACTTTGGCTCAAAGGTGATTCCATTTGCGGCATAAACCAGGAAACCCTCTTTCCTGATCTGTTCGCTCAGGCGTTGCAGCCTGGTAGAAATTGCCAATATACCCGATTCATCAATTACATTCATTAGGTTTTATTTAAACATTTAAATGTAAGTGATAAAATTTATTGTCGGCCATCATCCTTGGAAAATAGGATGGGAGATCGGTTGCTTCTATATGATTAAAACTGTTTTTCTCATAAAACCGGTGTGCTGCCTTTAACATGTCCACAGTCCCAAGGTATATATCGTTTATATTTTTTTCACGACAGTAAGTGATCAGGGTTTCGAGTAATTGTTGTGCTATGCCATATTCCTTGCCCCTGAACTCTTTTTTTACAAACATTTTGCGGAGAGCTCCCGCATTGTGCCCGGTATTCAGCAAAGCAATTGTACCAACCAGTTCGTTATTTATCTTCGCGCCCCAAAAATTGCCGCCGGCCTGGTGATAATTGGCTTCAATATCCAGCAGGTCGGGTTGATCTTCAATGGTAACCGGAACATTAAATTCAATTTGCTGGATAGGTAATATCAAATCGATAGCGGGTTTGCAATCGTCATTGAATATAGGGGCGATGGTTAAATTGATCGTATTCATATATTTCAATCTTTATTTATGTTCAAATATACGTAGTTAACTACATAAATAAAAGTCAAACAACAAAAAATAGGTTAATAGATTATTCGGAAAGGGCTTGAAAATGGGGTGATAAAGAGCACAGATAAATAAAAAAGCCCCAATTAAGGGGCTTTAAGTGAGAAAATCAGCATAAACTTATCCACACATCGATATAATATCAGATGATTTTACAACCTCAATTTAGCAAAGAAATCCCAAAGTACAATTCCTGCGGAGATGACAATATTGAAGGAATGTTTGGTGCCAAACTGTGGGATCTCAATGCATTCATCAATTTGCGCCATCACTTCATCGCTAACTCCATTCACTTCATTACCAAAAATTAATGCGTATTTCTTATCCGTTGCCGGTTTAAACGTATTCAGCATTGTACTGCCGGAAGCTTGTTCAATGGCAATGATCTCGTATCCTTTTTCACGAAGATCTGCAACTGCATCCAGTGTACTTTCAAAATGGGCCCAGGCTACAGACTGTGTAGCTCCCAATGCTGTTTTTTCAATTTCCCGGTGTGGTGGCTGCGCAGAAATGCCGCACAGATACAGTTTCTCTATAGAGAATCCGTCTGAGGTTCTGAAAACAGAACCAATGTTGTGCATGCTGCGCACATTGTCCAGCACCACAACTACCGGTAATTTATCCTGGTCTTTGAATTCCTGAATGCCAACGCGGTTCAGTTCATCTAATTTTAATTTCTTCAATGGTGTGCTATTTATATCGCTGATGCGCCGTTTCCTATTTCACTGATATATACCACTGGTGCATAGCCAATCTGCTCCGTATAATAATCTGTTAGCTGCTTTGTAAAATCTTCTTCCTGGCCTTTTTTAAGCAGGGCAATTGCACATCCGCCAAATCCGGCACCCGTCATCCTTGCACCAATAATGTGTTCGTAATCTGTACAGAAGTTAACCACAGTATCCAGTTCAACGCCGGTAACTTCGTAAAGATCTTTCAGCGACTGGTGTGAAGCGTACATTAAACGTCCAAATTCTTCCAAATCGCCATCATTAAGGGCTTTAGCAGCATGGTTAACGCGGTCATTTTCATTGATCACGTGGGTAGCACGCTTTAAAACTGTTGGATCGGTGATCAGGTGACTGTGCAATGCAAATTTATCGGCAGTCAGTTCGCACAGGTTATTCAGTTTAATTTCCTGGTTTAACTGTGCCAAAGCAGTCTGGCATTCCGAAACGCGTTCGTTATATTTCGATTCTGCCAGCTTACGCGGCTTATTCGTATTGATGATTGCCAGTGAATACTCACCTAAATTGCAATCTACAATCTTATATTTTAAGGTATCACAGTTTAAGACAATCGCTTTATGGGTTTCACCAAACGCAACAGCAAACTGGTCCATGATGCCGGAGTTTAATCCGATGAAATCATTCTCTACCTTTTTAGCAAGTATAGGAAGCTGGATGCGTTCCATTCCAAGATCAAAATAATCATTTAGCGCGTAAGCCATCACCACTTCGATAGACGCCGAAGAGGAGAGGCCTGTACCGATAGGGATGTTACCAAAGAAGAGCAAATCCAGACCGGTATGGATCTGGTGGTCTTTTAAGATCTCATGAAATACGCCCAACGGATAATTGTACCATTCAGGGCCGGTTTTGGTGTATGCTGATTTTAATTCAAATTCAGCTTCTTCTTCAAAGTTTAAACTCTTAAAACGGATTACCTTTTGATCGTTTGGCGCAATAACCAGCCAGGTACCCATGGTGATGGCACATGGCATTACCAGCCCGCCGTTATAGTCAATATGTTCTCCGATTAAATTTACGCGTCCTGGTGTAAAATAGTGTGCTGTAGCTTCGTGTTTGTATCGCTCTGAGAATTTGTGGTCCAATTCCGCTTTCATTGTAATATTTTAAATTAATGTTTCAGATTTAAATAAAGTATTGATAGTATTGTTTAAATAATTGATAGTATTGTTTCAATTATCAAAGGGCTCTAAGATACAATTCTGATCCGAATCCTATAAGTGCATCAACCAAATAATTATCAAGATAGAACAATGAAGACCAACTTAATAAAAACCGGAAAAATTATCAATGGAAAAGAAGTGCTGGCGATTGAATTGACCAATACCCACGGCACTTATGTGAAGATTTATAATTACGGTGCCATCGTAAACTCATTTATAGTGACCAATAAACATGGTGAAAAACAGGACATTGTTTTAGGCTTTGATGATTTTGATGCCTATACTTCTGAAGATTATCTCAGCAACTATCCGTATTTTGGTGCCGTGATTGGCCGTTATGCCAACCGCATTAAGTCTGGTAATTTCTCTATTGATGGTAAAGCCCATCAACTGGCACTGAACAATGGCCCGAATTGTCTGCATGGCGGATTGGAAGGCTTCGACCGTAAAGTATGGGATGTATTGTCTACCATTGATCCAAGCTTAACCCTGCAATATATCAGTCCGGCAGGTGAAGAAAATTTTCCCGGTAATCTAACCGTTCAGGTTACTTTTAAACTGACGGATGATGATGAACTGATCCTGGATTATAAGGCAAGCACAGATGAGGCTACAGCGATTAACCTTACCCATCACGGTTACTTTAACCTGGCTGCCGATGGCGGTTCTGTGGCGAATCATATCCATAGAATGCCCGCCAGTCATTATTTAGAGCAGGATGCTGATTTTTCAGCAACCGGACGGTTAATTCCTGTTGAAGGTACTTCACATGATTTCTTAGCGCCTAAGGCAATTGGTTCCGATTGGAATGCTGCAGATGGCTATGATCAGTCTTTTGTGCTGGATAAGCAGGCCGGGCAATTTACCCTGGCTTCAGAAACTTATGAAGAAGGCAGCGGACTTAAACTTTCTGTTTATACCACAGAACCTGTAGCTCATTTTTATACCGCTAAGCACATGGCTGTGAAGAATGGTAAAGGCGGACGGGATTACAAAGCTTTTGAAGCCTTCTGCGTAGAGACACAGCATCATCCAAATGCAGTTAATGTAAGTGATTTTCCAAATACCATATTAAGACCCGGCGAACACTACGTGCAGACGACCATCTTTAAGATTGAGAAGTTGACAGGTAAAATTGAATAATACAGGCATAGTTAATGATAATTATCTTAGCTTGTTAAACGACCTAAGGAGGGTTAGCAATCCAATATGCTTAATATTAATAATAAGTAGTTTAGCTTGTTAAGCGAGTAGGGGTTAAAGTGCACCTAAGTATTAGAAGATAATTAACTTAGCTTGTTAACCAGCAACGAGAGTTCAGTAATCCAGTACGCTAAATATATAATGATAACTAACTTGGCTTGTTAACCAGCAACGAGAGTTCAGCAATCCAGTACACTAAATATAATGATAAGTAACTTAGCTTGTTAAGCGACCAACAGGCATTAAATTGTACTAAGTATTAGAATTGTACTGAAGGCATTTAGATAAGTACCACGTAGCCTTAACACGTAAAAAGTGGCAGGGTAAGGCTGATGAGGCAGCGTTCGTCTTCGCAGTTCTCAAACCTGAATTTAATACTTTCGTCGTTAAGCTGTTTGTAATTGTTTCCATAGCTTTCCAGATCGGCCAGCAGGATCTCATTGGCCCTCAGGCTGTAATCCATTTCGAGCGTCAGTTCTGCATCATCAATTAAAAGGATCATCTGGAGCGATACGGGCTGATTGGAGACTGCCTTACAAAAGGGTTCCAGGATATTGACCAGTGCAAGCGGGGCAAGGCATTTATTGGTGCTTTCACCCTGTACATTCAATACGACCTGCAGGTTGTTTTCGGTTTGATTTAACGAGATAAAGTGAACAAAGCTTTGCAGGGCATTCAACTCATCTGTAAGTCTCGTTTCTTCTTTTTTATTGCTGTATAAACGGTATCTGAGCAGATCAGAAAAGGTAAGGATGGATTCTGAAGTACTTTCTTCGTGGTTGCTTGCTGATTTTTTAAGCTGACCTAATGACCGCATTAAAAAATCAGGACTGATGTTCGTCTTTAGCAGATCCAGCTTTACCTGCTCAATTTCCATTTTCTCTTTGTCCAGCTCAAGCTGGGTATGTGTTTCTTCATTCTTCTCCATGAAAAATAAGATCACCGAGAAGATCAGAAAGTTCAATACATAGCCGTACAGGTTATCAAAATATTTGTCTTTAAGTGTATAACCTTTTGGGAAACTATGATTGCTCATCCGCACAAAGTTCTCGCTGAAAGCCAGATCAATTGCGCAAAAAACCAGGATACAGGAAACAACCAGTAACCAGAACGTTGCATTTTTGTTCCGCTTAAAGAAATAAGGGATCAGAAATAAACAATAGATATAAAAGAAGGACGCAATGATTAGATTGTCGAGTATAAAATGATGTAATATAACTTTTGGTGTGATCGGAACAGTGACAACCATCAGTGTTCCTACCAATAAAACCCAGATCCAATAGCCCACATGTGCCACCCAACGGTACTTGGTAAAATATACCCAGCGGTTCTTGTTGTTAATTTCTAATTCTACAATATTGGCCATCGCTTTACAAATTAATAATTAAATCGATCTCAAACTTGTCCTTTGCATTATTAATGGTCAATTGGTGACGTTTCGGATAGAGGATCTCCAGTCTCCGCTGAACATTTTTAAGTCCGATGCCGCCCTTGTATTCGGTAATGGCCTGTCCATGCTGGTTAAATGGCTTACTGTTTTGCAGTTTGAAGTGTACTGTATCATCTTTGGTTTCAATATCCATATTGATCCATGACTGTCCGAAACTCGTTTTGGTGCCATGTTTAAATGCATTTTCCAGAAAGTTGATCAGCAGCAGCGGTGCAATCTGCTTATCTTTCGAGCCCCCTTTAATATTTACCGTAACCGTGATCTGGTCTTCCTTATGACGAAGTTTTTCCAGGGCGATATAACTGTTTGCAAACGTAAATTCGTTTTCAAGCGGCACAAAATCTGATTTACACTCATAAAGCATGTAGTGCAGCAGGGATTCCAGCTTTTCGATGATGACCTGGGTCTGTTCAGATTTTTTTAAGCTGAGTGCGTAAATGTTATTTAAGGTATTGAACAGGAAATGCGGGTTTACCTGTGATTTTAAAAAGCTGCTTTCCAAGGCGATCTTTTGTCTCTTGAACTGTTCCAGGTTCCGGATGCCTTTCTGCTGGTCGTAGATGTCTATAAAGTAATAGAATGCAATAAAAACGGTGAGGGGAACGAAGAAATTGCCAAAATTGCGATTTAAGATCCGCATAAAGGTATAGTCAGGATTGCCGTTGATTGCAGGTGCCATATACATCAGCAGCTTAAAGATCCATATTTGAAGTAAAAAAAAGAATAAGAAGATCGCTAAAAACAGAAGCCATGCCCGGTATCTTTTGGGCTGTTTAAATAGTGGAACAACCAGAAAAAGGAATGAATAGGAAACTAAAAATAAGATGACATGCCGGATGGTAAAGATGATGACCGGAAGCGGGGCAGGGAATTTTTTGCTTTGAAAATAACCGCTTATCGCATAACTATACGTAACATAAGATAGCATCAACACCCAAAACAGCACATGTAATAGCCACCTGTAGTTCTTGAAAGTATCGGAAATATGTTTTTTTAAGGTCGTAATTGCCATTCGCTCGTAGAGCAAATTTATTCATTAGTTCAGGAATTAAAGAATAATCCGACCAGTTAACCGTATTTATTTCTTTACAGTAGTTTGTGATTTTCTAAAAGTAGTTTTGTTGCTTTTTAAAAGTAGTTTGGTTGCTTTCTAAAAGTAGCCTGGTTGTTTTCTAACATCAGCCGCTGATCGACACCCATATGATACGTACACTGGAAATAAATTTCTTACAATAGCCTTACAGTAGCTTGGTGATAGACATCCAAATGATACGTACACTGGAAATAATTACGATGGTAGCAACGCCGATAAACATTTTTTTCATAGGTAGTTTACCAACCAGGCGGGCTGCCAAAGGCGCAGCAATTACACCACCAACAATTAAGCCCAGGATGGATTGCCAGTGACTTACACCGAGCATAAAGAAGAAGGTAACTGCGCTGGCCATGGTTACAAAAAATTCGGTTAAACTTACCGAGCCGATCACATATTTTGGGGTACGTCCCTTAGAGATCAGGGTAGAAGTAACCAGTGGTCCCCATCCGCCACCGCCAAAAGAATCCAGGAAGCCGCCTGCACCAGCCAGCCAGCCCGCGCGTTTGATCTTTTGTGGTTTGGTCTTTTCTTTAAATGCATTGAGCAGAATGCGGATTCCTAACAATAGGGTATAAACGGAGATTACCGGTCTGATGTAGGTTGAGAAAGCTTCGCCGGCATAGCCCAATAATAAGGCACCTGCAATGGCACCAAGCACACCAGGAATAAGCAATACCTTAAACAGCTTTTTGTTGACATTACCAAAGCGGTAATGACTAAAACCAGATGCCCCGCTTGAAAACATTTCTGCAGTATGGATACTTCCGGAGATCACTGCAGGGTTTAATCCGCCGGAAAGCAGGAGTGTAGTGGATACCACACCATATCCCATTCCTAACGCACCATCAACCATCTGGGCCAGGAAACCAACCAGGAGCATCCACAAGAACTTTTCATCGGTTTGATCGTAAACGCTTTTTCCGAACTGAACGATTACATCGTAGGTCAGGTAAGAATAGAGTGCGTAGCCGATAAACAGAACGGCAAGGACAATAAGGCATACGTAAGCGATCTTTTTCCACTTACGTTCCTGAATTTTATTGTCTATGGTAATCCTGCTTTGATTTTCTTGTAAACTCATGCTTTTGTTTTTGATTGGTGTGATCCAGTTATTTTCATTCTTGCTTTACAGCTTCCCGGTAAATCCGGGATGATCTGGCGCATAAATGATGTTCCTGGTAACATCTTGTTTCTTAATAAAAAAATGAGGGTGTGCTGAAGTTATGCCCATCATTGCTGAGCATAACCCCTAACACCCTCGTGGTTTGAATTTAGGTTAGTTATTAGTTTACTTATTCAACAGGCCATCAAACGTAATGGCGGTATAGTAAAGACCGCCAAGCGTTGGTCCGCCGGCATATTGTACATAATGTTTATTAAATATATTGGTTGCACCTACTTTTATACTGGCTTTGGCCGTTGGAATTTTATAGGTAAACTGGGCATCAAAGGTGTTGAAAGCCGGAACCGTTCCGTTTACCAGCGGACTTTCCCACAGGAATTCCTGCTGCCATCTCCATACTACGTTAAAACCAAGGTTTTTAGCTATTTCACGATTACCGAAGGAGATGTTTGTAGCCCAGTTTGGCGTATTGAAACCGGTTACAAATACGTCTTTCTCCTTGTTCTCTGTGATGTTATTGTAGCTCACATTTCCGGCAATGGTATACAGCTTTAAGAAATTGTAAGTTAAGCCCAGCGAGGAGCCATAGTTATTGTATTTGTTTTTGGCATTGGTATAAACACGGTACCTGGTTTGCTGGTTGTTGCGGTTGGCAGCAAGCATTGCAATAACCGACTCATCACTTCCAACCGGAACCTGTGCACTTAAAGGAGCGGTACTGGTTCCCTGGTAGGGAACAGCAACTTCTACCTGACCTAAAAACCCGCTGTATTCGTTGCTGTAGGCATCGATATCGATAACCAGTTTATTATCGAACAGCACACTTTTATAACCGATCTCAAAAGAGTTGATCTGTTCTGGCTGGGTAGACTTCAGTATGGTAGCTTCCAGTAAGGCCCTGTTCTTTAAGGCGGCATCATTAGCTGTTAACCCGGTGGCTACATCTTTATTAACCGCTGCATTAAAGGTATTGATAGACGCTAAGGTGTAGGAGTTGTCCAGGTAATTTAACCCTTCATTGATGTAAGGAAGTCCGCCAACCCGACGGATATTTCCATTATTTACAAAAGATATGGCTTCAAACAGGGCAGGGAAGCGGTATCCGTTTTGGAAGGATGCCCTGAAGTTGTGTTTTTCTGCAACGGTGTATACGGCGGCAACACGCGGATTGAACTTGGCATCAAACTCCGGATTGTAATCTAAGCGAAGCGATCCGAATACTTTAAGTTTCTCGTTAAAGAACGTCTTGGTAACCTGTGTAAACGCACCAAATTTCTTGTAATATACGTTTTCACCGAAACTGCCATCTGCAAGGGGTTTGTTCCTGTCGGCATTTGGTCTGCTAAAATCCACAAAGTTATTTCCATCCGGGATCACTTCATAGATCCGGGCATCGGCACCGATCAGCAGGTCGACAAATTTAACCTTGCTGCTTAAGTCCCACTGTCCATCGGCATGGTAAGTTCTGCTGAGCTGGCGTAACCAGGCACCGCCGGTTGCCGGGGCATCACCGCCCACTACGCTTTTATGATCCCAGTTGTTGATCTTTACGATGGTGTTCTTTAGTTCATTAAATTGAGGTGTTCCCGGTTCTGCGCGACCAGCATCGGCTGCCTTTCTCGCCACTCTCAAAGCTTCCGCCAATGGCGTGCCTGCATTGATGGCATTTTGAAGCGCAGTTTTATATTTGGCGCCCCAAACTGAATTGGTGCCGCCGCTGGTAATGTCCAGGTTGTCTACCAACGGTTTAATGTTGTAAGAATCTCCGGTGTTCTCTATGGAAATGTAGGATTTGATGAAATAATCGTGACCTTTTAGTTCCAGCTTATGGTTTTGTACAACCACATTATCCAGCTGGATCTTGTTGCCGCGTTGAAATACACCATCCATTTTTCCTACCCGATACTGGTATGAAAGTTCTGCATTGTCTGTAAGGCGGTAATGCAGGGCCGCATCGAACTTAAGATTATCTACAATAGGGTTAACAACATCTTTTTCATAATAACCGGTACGTCTGACAATGATACTTTGATTGCCTGTTTTACCTGGGATATTTGTAATTCCGCTAATGGTAACAGCATTACTACCATTATCATCGCCATATTTGTTCCAGGCGTCATAGGCGGGGTTATTTTCATTTCCGTCAAGTTCCGGGAACGTTGGGTTGGCCGTATTCAGGTTGTTCGGGTTTTGATCTGTCCGTGTATCAGAAAGCCAGTCTGTACCTCTGAAGTAACTTAAGTTCACCTTGAATGCGAATTTATTGTTATAGGCTTTAGCATAGCGAAGGGCGGTTTCGGTGAGGTTGCTCAGGTTGCGGCCTGTACCGCCAACATGGTTTAAGCCCGTTTTACTGTATACACTTAGTCCCTCGTATTGAAAAGGACTTTTAGTGATCAGGTTGGCCATCCCGTTAATGGCGTTCATCCCGTATAGGGCTGAAGCAGCTCCGGGAGTAATCTCTACGCTGGCAATATCCAGTTCTGTTGGACCGATGGCATTACCCAGCGGTACACCAAGGGTGGCTGCCTGCATGTCTACTCCATCAACCAATTGTACAAAGCGAAAGTTATTTGGGATGTTAAAGCCCCTGGTATTGGGTACTTTAAAGGTAATGCTGGAAGTGGTCATCTGAACACCTTTTACGTTTTCAAGGGCATCGTAAAAACTTGGTGCCGGAGATTCCCGGATGGCCCGGATGTCCAGTTTCTCAATCGCTACGGGTGATTTTAAGATACTTTCTTCTACGCGGGATGCGGTAATTACCACTTCATTGCCCAGTAAGGTCTGTGTAACCAATGAAATATCCAGCTGCATTCCGGATTCTTTTACCACAAACTCCTGTGACTTGAAACCAACACTCGAAAATACGAGGGTGAATGGAAATTTAAGGCGGGTGCGGAGCCTGAATTTACCGCTCTGGTCTGAATTGGTACCAGCGATGGTTCCTTTGATCAGTACGGTTACACCGGCAAGCGGTTCTTTGGTTTCCTGGTCCTTGATGGTTCCGGACACTTCTATGAGTTGATTTTCTTGTGCTAAAGCGGGTTGCTTTTGAAGCAGGAGTGCGAATAATAATAAGCCTGGAATGGCCAATTTATAGATTTGGAATTTCATTAGATGGTTTGAATAAGATTTAACTGATGGGGTTAGTTGAGATGCAGATCTGGGGTACAGCACATCTGACAACAACAGGATTTGTTTCCGTCAGCAGGTTTCATAAAACCATCATAATTGGGAGCGTGTAGAATTTGTTTCATATAAAGTCTATCGAATTAGTAGACAATATTAATACAAGTATTTCGCAAAACAAAATATTATTGAAATTAATCGTTAATACGACCAATAAGAAGAGCCTTTGGATCACTCAATATTGTAAATTCGGGATTGTTGTTAAGCTGGTTTTATTCTGTAATAAGGGTAGGGTACGCTAACTTTTAGCCAGCAGTCGTGTTCTTTTTTGAAAACGCAGAAACAGCAGGACCGAGGCGGTAAGCAAGCCAAAGGTAAGGCCATACCATATTCCATTTACACCCATGCCCAGTGTAATGCCCAGCACATATCCAAGGGGGATACCGATAATCCAATAGGCTACAAAAGTGATGAGCGTTGGAATATTTACATCGCCAATACCCCTTAATACGCCAAGTCCCACAACCTGTGTTCCATCAAACAGCTGGAAAAAGCCGGCAATGATCAGCAGCTGTGAGGCAATATTGATAACGGCCCTGTCTTCGGTATAGAGATAGGGAAGTACGCTGCTAGCCACGGTAAAAAATAGAGCAGTTATGATCATGAAAAGAAGTATGACATGATAGCTGGCAATTGCGGATCGTCTCAGGTCTGTAAAGTTATTTTTACCGAGGTTGTTTCCTGTTTTAATGGTTGCGGCTGAGGCAATTCCACTGGCCATCATATAAGTTACTGCAGCAAGGTTTATGGCTACCTGGTGTGCGGCTTGCTCAACGGCACCGATGGTACCTATGATGATGGCTGCGCCACTAAATGCACTGATCTCAAAAGAATACTGCATGGCTACGGGTGCACCGATCCTGACAATCTTAAATGCACGTACTTTGTCGATAAACGTGATCCTGAATTTTTGGATATATAATTTGAAGTGTTTGGAGCGCATTACGAAAACTGCCATCACTGTGGCCATTAAAATCCGGTCGATCAGCGTACTTAAACCTACTCCTTTAACACCCATAGGTGCAATACCGAACAGGCCTTTTACAAAAATGACCCCCAGGATTACGTTGATCACGTTGCCCCAGATGGATACGTACATGGCTTGTTTGGTAAAGCCAAGCCCTTCTGTAAACTGCTTAAAGGTTTGAAAGATCATTAAGGGAATGATGGAGATGCCTAAATAACCGAGATACGGCTTGGCGTAGGCAACCACTTGCGGCGACTGGCCAATGTGATCAATAACCAATAAAGTACCCAGGTAAATGAGCCCATACAATAAGATGGAGGTGCAGAAGTTAATGATCAGGCTATTGGAAAGCAGTTTACCGCATTCATCATAGTTCTTGCTGCCGTTTTCACGCGCAATAAGCGGGGTTAAGCCATAGGCGATCCCCATACCAATGACCATGATCAGGGTGAACAGGCTGTTTACGAGCGATACAGCAGCCAGCTGGATGGTACCGGCGAAGTGCCCAACGATCACACTGTCTGCCAGATGTACCAGTGTATGTCCAAGTTGAGATACCACTATCGGCATCGCCAGCTTTAAATTATCTTTATAGTAGGGTTTATATTTGGTGTAAAATGTGCTCAGCATTGCTGCAAAAGTCGGTTATTTTACGCTAATATTTGGATACCTGCTTTAATTTTATGCTAAACTTGTGTAAAGTATTCTTCCTTTTCTGAGGTATGCGGACGGATCACGCCGCTGATAATGAGGCTTACCAGGATCTTTTGTGCTTGCCGGTAAGAGCTGCGTGTCAGTTTACTAAATTCCTTTAATGTGATCCTTCCCTGTGTTTCGAGGTATTCAAAAAGCTTCTTTTCCTGTTCAGTATAGGTAATGAGCTGTCCGCTGCTGCCATTGCTTTTTTTAATTACATCTACAATGATCTTACTGGCCAGGATACTTTTGTCCTTTACCCGGAAATAGACCCACCACTTTTTATTTTCATCGAGCGCATAATGCGGCTTGGTGTCACTGGCTGCAATTTTTACAACCAATACCAGTTTATCGTCTACATAAATCTCTTCAAATTCAGGCTCAATAGCAGGCTTGCAGAACTGGTGTGCAGACTTGGTGATCATATACCGCTCTTCATCTTCAGATTTTACCCCTTTTATACTGCCATCATCGGCTACGCCGATTAGCAGCTGCCCGCCTTTATTATTGGCAAATGCAACCAGGCTCTTTGCAATCTTTTCCGTACTTGTGATCGTTTTCTTGAAATCAAGCGTGGTTCCTTCGCCCTGTAAAATTAATCTCTTGATGTTCATCGCTTCAGCAGTTTAATATGCTCTTGTTATGCTCTATACGTTCTTTAAAAGCTCTTAAAACGCTCTTATGGGCTCTCAATACGCTCTCTAATACGCTATTCTTGGTTGTTCTCCCTGGTGAAGATTGCGCACATACACTTCGTTCATTACCGTGGCGCAGATCTCTCCATCTGCATTTGTAATTTCCATCGGGTAGGCTTTAACAAATTTTCCGCTTGTGTTTAAGGCGGTAATGGCCTCGTTTAGCATGTCGTCAGTAATAAGTATGGTAAAATACAAGGTTCCGCGACCAGGTTTAAGGTATTGAATGGACGCACTTTTTAACCATACCCGTGTTTTAAAGCCTTCGCGCCGAAGCAGCTGATCGAACAACAAGGCATAAAATGGATCGGTAGCTGCATAAATGGTGCCTCCAAAAATGGAACCGTTGTAGTTTTTATTTAATATGCTTTTATTGATCTTCACGTCGGCGCCCCTGAATCCTTTATGGAATTTCTTAACCCAGATGCGTTGAAACAATAAAGGTGGGTATAAATTTAAGACCCATTTAAGGGTTTTTTCTGATACAACCATGATGCTTAAATATCTGAAAGTTTATTGAACTATAAAATTTATAATATAATGTAATCGTAATTTTATACTTCGATGGTAAATTTACAGGGCTGTAACCGACTGATGTTCTTTGTTTTAATACGCTATAAATCTGATTGCCTTATTGCTTCGTTAGTATTGCTAACAAAACAAAAATCTATAAAAACAAAACAAGTATGAAAAAGCAATTTTTAAGCGTAGCAGCCGGGGTAGCCTTAATGGCATTGGTTTCTTCATGTGGTGGTTCATCTGATTCAGCATCAACTTCTACAGATTCGTCAATGACCGATACTTCAATGGCCGATACCACAATGGCTATGGAAAGCGGTGTTGAAGTTGGGGGTGCATTGATGGTACCTTCTAAAAACATTGTTGAAAATGCAATGGGATCCAGCGACCACACTACTTTAGTTGCAGCAGTTAAAGCAGCAGGCTTAGTAGAAACATTAAGCGGAACCGGACCTTTCACTGTATTTGCGCCAGTAAATGCTGCTTTTGATAAATTGCCTGCCGGAACGGTTGACAAATTGTTAAAACCAGAAATGAAAGCCGACCTGACGAAAATCTTAACGTATCATGTGGTTTCCGGAAGCTACAAAGCTGCCGATCTTAAAGATGGTATGGAATTGACTACTGTACAAGGCGGTAAACTTAAATTAACTCAAAAAGACGGTGCCTGGTGGGTTAATGATGCTAAAATTACCATTCCTGATGTGATCTCCAGCAATGGCGTAACTTTTGTTATTGACAGCGTGTTAATGCCGAAATAAGCATTTTTAATGCATAAATAATCTGAATATAATTAATTATTTTTTTTGAAGAGGCCTTTCTGATTTTCAGAAAGGCCTTTTTAATAGACTAAATCGCTGTTTTTTAAGTTAGTAAAAACTTTTATGTTTTGTGGGTGTTAATTAATCAGTTAGAATATTAAACCATTAAGTTAACCTTAAACCCGATCCTATGAAAAAGTTAATTTTAAGTCTTGCATTTGCTGGTTCATTGATGATGGCCACTTCTGCATGCAACTCAACGAAAAATGTATCAGATACGACAGATAGCAGTACTACTGACAGCTCTATGTTAGATACTGCAAACAGGGATACCACTGTGACTCCTCCTGATACTACTCAGATGCCGCCTGATACCACCAGGACGATGCCTCTTTAAGTAGGATAAGATCTTTAAAACTGTCTCAAACAGGTAAGGTTCCGGCTCAATTCCAGAACGACAGGAATGTTTATTCCTTCAGTCTGAATTTAATTCAGGTTCTTGCTTAGTTTTGAGGCAGTTTTTTTATGCCCGTTCATGGGCATGTGAAATATATTTCGCCGGTTGTAAATTTGTTTGTACTTTCAAAAAACCAAATTTAACTAACCACTATGAATGCTGATAAAAGCAGAAATGTATTTTTTTTAATCCTGGTAGCCGCTCTGGGCTACTTTGTTGATATTTATGACCTCTTATTGTTCCTGATCATCAAGAATAAAAGCCTATCGGCTTTAGGTGTTCCTGCAGATCAAATTACCGAAACCGGATTGCGTTTAATGAACTGGCAGATGGCCGGTTTATTGATTGGCGGGATCTTCTGGGGTATCCTTGGTGATAAAAAAGGCCGGTTATCGGTGCTTTTTGGTTCCATCATCATGTACTCACTGGCTAATATTGCCAATGGTTTTGTAACCAGTATTCCTGCATATGCTGCATTCCGTTTTATTGCTGGTATCGGCCTTGCCGGAGAGCTCGGTGCCGGAATTACCCTGGTTAGTGAAAGCATGAGTAAGGAAAAGCGGGGATATGGAACCATGCTCGTCGCCGGGATCGGTTTGATGGGTGCTGTAGCTGCTTATATTGTAGGTGATCTTTTTGAATGGCGAACTGCTTTTTTTGTGGGCGGTGGCCTTGGAATTATCCTGTTGCTGCTCCGATTCGGTGTTTTTGAATCGGGCATGTTTGAAAAAATGGCCAAAAACGAGGTGTCGCAGGGTAATTTCCTAATGCTTTTTTCTGACCGTAAACGTTTCTTCAGGTATCTGAACTGTATTTTGATTGCGGTTCCGTTATGGTTCGTGGTCGGGATCCTGGTAGGTATTGCGCCAGAATTTGGGAAGGCCATGGGTGCTACAGAAATTCTCGATAATGGAAAAGGGGTGATGTTCACGTACATCGGGATCTCATTGGGCGACTTTTTAAGCGGGGCATTAAGCCAGGTATTTAAAACCCGTAAAAAGATTGTATTTATTTTCATTACGCTTACCTTCATCACCATGCTGGTTTACTTGCTGAATACCGGATGGACTGCCAACCAGTTTTACATCCTTTGTGTGTTCTTTGGATTGTTTACCGGGTATTGGGTGATTTTTGTAACCATGTCTGCCGAGCATTTTGGTACCAACCTGCGGGCAACTGTAACCACCAGTGTGCCCAATATGGTACGCGGCTCACTGATTTTGCTCACGCTTTTGTTTCAGTTCTTATTGGCCAGGATCGGTATTATCAATGCGGCATTATGCCTGGCCTTTCTTACGGTGGGACTGGCTTATATTGCATTGTATAACCTGGATGAAACCTATGGGCGCGACCTGAATTTTATGGAAGAATAATGTCAAAAAAATGTACTATCTGCAATTTAAAGGCCGGTTCACTCTTTTAAAGGTTAACTTTGAGTCTAGTTTAAATCAAGATGGAGTTTAGAGATCAGGTAGTAGCGGCGTATCAGAAAATTCAGGATGAGATTTGCAGCAGTTTAGAGCTGGCAGATGGTAAATCTAAGTTTGAAGAGGAAATATGGAGCAGGGAAGGTGGAGGTGGCGGCCGTACCAGGATCATGCAGAATGGCAACGTAATTGAAAAAGGCGGTGTTAACTTTTCTGCTGTTCATGGTAAATTGCCCGCTGCTGTGAAGGAGGCTTTTAAAGTTGACAGTGATGACTTTTTTGCAACCGGTGTATCGATCGTTATGCATCCCTCTAATCCGTTTGTGCCCATTATCCATATGAATATCCGGTATTTTGAAATGGATGAACAGACGAGATGGTTTGGCGGCGGCATTGATCTGACGCCGCATTATGTGATTGATACCGATGCACGGTATTTTCACCACCTGTTAAAGCAGACCTGCGATGAATTTGATGCTTCCTTTTACCAGAAATTTAAAGCCCGTGCCGATGATTATTTTTACATCAAACACCGGGAAGAGACCAGGGGTGTTGGCGGTATTTTTTATGATCGCCTGAAGCCCGACAATACTGGCCTTTCCTTTGACCAGATCCTTGATTTCTCCGTTGCCGTGGGCAATACCTTTATACCTGCCTATACGGAATTGATAGACCGTAACCGGGATGCTGATTTTACAGCGGAACAACAGGAGTGGCAATATTTGCGGAGAAGCAGGTATGCTGAATTTAACCTGGTCTATGATGCAGGAACAAAATTCGGATTGGAAACAAATGGCCGGATCGAGTCGATCCTGATGAGTTTGCCACCACTGGCGAAGTGGGGTTACAATTTTCAGGCTGCAGCCGACAGCGCCGAATCTGATACGCTTAGTAAGCTAAAAAAGGGGATTAACTGGGTTTAATTCTGAACTTTCTCCGCTTAATTCATACTGTAAAACTTTTCAACAATGCGTCTTAATGGCGCATTTTTTATTAGATTCGCAAGGTTATAAGAATACCACATTTAAATCGTTCTTAAGGAACATTAATATTTATGGCTGAAGATTTAGAAAATCAACAAAACGACAAAATAATAAGAATCGATATTGATGAACAAATGAAATCCGCCTACATCGATTATTCGATGTCGGTAATCGTATCCAGGGCTCTTCCTGATGTACGTGATGGATTGAAACCTGTACACCGCCGTGTTTTATACGGGATGCTCGATCTGGGATTAGCAAACAATAAACCATATAAAAAATCAGCCCGTATTGTGGGTGAGGTACTTGGAAAGTATCACCCGCATGGTGACTCATCTGTATATAATACCATGGTAAGGATGGCCCAGGACTGGAGCTTACGTTACCTGATGGTTGAAGGACAGGGTAACTTTGGATCTATTGATGGTGACTCTCCGGCAGCAATGCGTTATACGGAGGCTCGTTTCCAGAAGATCGCTGAGGATATGCTGGCCGATATCAATAAGGATACGGTTGATTTCCAGTTTAACTTTGATGATTCCCTGCAGGAACCTACCGTTCTTCCATCTAAAGTTCCAAACTTGCTGATCAATGGTTCATCGGGTATTGCAGTAGGTATGGCGACGAATATGCCGCCACACAACATTACCGAAGTAATCAACGCGACGATTGCCTACATTGAAAATCATGAGATTACGATCCCTGAACTGATGAAGTTCATCAAGGCTCCTGATTTTCCTACCGGTGCCATCATCTATGGTTATTCTGGTGTTCAGGAAGCTTTTGAAACTGGCAGGGGCCGCGTAGTGATGCGTGCCAAAGCTGAGATTGAAACCCATAAAGACCGCGAAACCATTATTGTAACCGAAATACCTTACCAGGTAAATAAGGCCATGATGATTGAGCGTACTGCTGAATTGGTTGGTGAGAAAAAACTGGAAGGAATCTCAAACATTAAGGATGAGTCCAACAAGGACGGAATCCGGATTGTTTATGAAATAAAGCGTGATGCAAATGCATCCATCGTATTAAACAACCTGTTTAAACAAACGGCTTTACAGACTTCGTTCAGTGTAAACAACATTGCGCTTGTTAATGGCAGGCCGCAGATGTTAAACCTGAAAGACCTGATCCGTTACTTTGTGGAACACAGGCATGAAGTAGTGGTACGCCGCACCAAGTTCGAGCTTGCTGAAGCTCAAAAACGTGCCCACATTTTAGAAGGTTTACTGATTGCATTAGACCATTTGGATGAAGTGATCAAGTTGATCCGTGGTTCAGACACTCCTGAAGAGGCCAGAACCGGATTGATGGAGCAGTTTGGCTTAAGCGATATCCAGGCTCGTGCCATATTGGATATGACCTTGCGCAGATTGACTGGTCTGGAGCGTGATAAGATCAAAGATGAATTTAATGAATTGATGAAAACCATCGAATACTTACAATCTATTTTAGATGATGAAGGTAAACGGATGCAGATCATCAAAGACGAGCTGACAGAAATGATGGAGAAGTATGGTGATGAACGCCGTACCCAGGTTATCCACTCTGCAGAAGATATGAGTATGGAAGACTTCATTGAGGATGAAGATGTGGTAATCACCATCTCTCATGAAGGTTACATCAAACGTACCCCGGCTACTGAATACCGTACGCAGGGAAGAGGCGGTAAAGGTTCTAAAGGAAGTGATTCCAGAAATGAAGACTTTATTGAGCACTTACTGATTGCTTCTAACCACAACTACATGCTGTTCTTTACGGAGACCGGCCGTTGTTTCTGGTTAAGGGTATACGAGATTCCTGAAGGATCGAGACTGAGTAAAGGAAGAGCAATCCAGAACATCATCAATATCCCGAAAGAAGAGAAGATCAAAGCCTTTATTAAGGTTAAGAACCTGAAAGATCAGGATTACCTGGAGAACAATTACATCATCATGTGTACCAAAAAGGGAACGATCAAGAAAACTTCCTTAGAAGCGTATTCAAGACCGAGAGTAAATGGTATCAATGCAATTAACATCAATGAAGGCGATCAGCTGATTGAAGCGAGTTTAACTACCGGTTCAAGCGAGATTGTTATGGCTTTACGTTCCGGAAGGGCGATCCGCTTTAATGAGGCGACCGTTAGACCAATGGGAAGGACAGCTACCGGAGTTAGAGGTGTTACCCTTGCCCATGAAAAGGATGAGGTTGTTGGCATGATTGCTGTGGAAGATTCTTCAGCAACGGTGTTGGTGGTTTCAGAAAAAGGTTATGGTAAACGTACTGATATTGACGATTACCGCGTTACTAACAGGGGAGGTAAAGGTGTAAAAACCATTAACGTAACTGAAAAAACAGGAAACCTTGTTGCCATTAAAAATGTTACTGATGCAGATGATCTGATGATCATCAATAAATCTGGTATCGTGATCCGGATCGTTGTTAGCGAATTAAGAGTGATGGGAAGAGCAACTCAGGGTGTTCGTCTGATCAATTTAAAAGGTAATGACGAGATTGCTTCTGTTGCTAAAATTGAGCATGAAGATGACGTGGAAGAAGTTGATGGTGAAGCTGTAGTGAGTGCAGTGGTTACTGACGGTGAAGAACTGGAAGGACCAGCTGACGAAGCTCCTGAAGCTGATGAGGAAGAGTTGGATGAAGAGGAAACGGATGAAGACGAGGCTGACGAAGAAGATCCTGATAAGGAAGTATAATGTTGAACCAATAATAAATAAAATGAAAAAGATACTTTTAAGTATGTTGTTTGTAGGTGTTGCTTCGCTTGCAAATGCTCAAAAGAGTGAGATATCGGAAGCAAAAAAGCAATGGACAATTTTAGCGCTGGCTCAAAATAAACCGCTTGCTGATAATTTAAAGATCCTGAACGAGGGTTTGGCACATACGGACAAAGCGATTGTGCACGAAAAATCTAAAGGAATTGCTGAAGCATGGTCTTACCGTGCGCTTATTGCATCGAGAATTGCATTGATCGATTCTGTGGATATGCAAAATTCTTTGGCTAAGCAGAAAATCGCTGATGAGGCCATTGCTAAAGCGAAAGAACTGGACCCTAAAGGTGAAGAAAAAGCAAACATTGATAATGCAGTTTACAATGTAGACAATGCCGTACGTAACCGTGGTATCATTGCTTTTAACAAACAGGATTTTGCTACGGCTTTTGAAAACTTTACGGAAGTAACCCGCAGAACTCCCAATGATACTGCCATGTATATCAATGCAGGTATCGCAGCAAAATCATTAAAGAAATATCCGGAAATGATCAGCAATTTCAAAAAAGGAATTGAGCTGAACTATGCAGATCCTAAGGTATTGTATTCTGAAATGGTGAATGTAACGTTTGATGAGTTGAAAGATACCGTTGCCGGTCTTGCGCTTCTTAAGGAAGCTTCTGCAAAATTGCCTGAAGATTCTTACTTTATTGGTTTGGAAACAGATCTTTACATTAAAAAAGGAGATATCGCTAAGTCGCAGGAAATGCTTAAAAAGTTAATGGATAAAGATCCTAAAAATCCTACTTTCCACTTTTTAATGGGCGAAACCTACTTTAAACAAGCTTTAAACGTACAAACCGAGCGCAACAACCTGGATACTAAGAAAGTTAAGGAAAGTGCTGCATTGGCTACTAAGATCACTACGTTGATTGACCAGTCTATTCCTTTCTATAAAGCAGCTGTAGCATTGGATCCTAAACACGAAAACTCTTTGGAAAGCTTAAAGACAATTTATGCGTTTAAAGACGATAAAGTGAACTTCGAAGCGGTTAAAAAGCAACTTGAAGAAATAAAGAAATAGTTTTTCTTAAAATATTGAATATGAAAAGAGGGGTATTTATTATCCCTCTTTTTTTTTAAGTTTGTACAACTATGAACAAGATATCTTTTTTAAGCCCTATATTTTTTGTTTTTATATGCAGTACGGCGGCTTTCGCCCAGAAAAGCCAGGTTCAGATTGCCCGTAACAGCATTGGTAAATTACAGGCAGCCATCAATAGTAAACAGGATGTTAAAAAGCAACTGGATATTATAGGAGAGGGGATACGGGCAAGCGACGCGGCCAAAGGGGATAAGAAAACAAAGAAATGGCCGGAAACCTGGGCCATTAAGGCATACTTAAGTTCATATGTAGCCATTATTGACAGCGATGAAGGCAATTCTGACAGATATTATAATTTTGCAATCGAGGCCATAGATTCTGCAAGGAGACTGGATAAGTTTCAAGCCAATTCACGCCTGATTGAAGCCTCTGTGTATAACGTTTATATTAAGAAACAGGATAAAGCGAATGTTGCCTTTAAAAACAACGATTTCGCTACAGCATACAGCTTGTTAAAAGATGTGAGCGACTTTTTTCCAAAAGACACTTCACTGGCCATCAATACGGCGCTGGCAGCTCAAAATGTACGGGCATTTGACAATGCCTTAACCTATTTCAAAAGAGCCAAAGATAACGGGATCAAAGATCCGGTTGTTTTTCAAAATCTGGCCAGTATCTACAGCTCAAAGTTTGAACATGAACAAGCATTAAGAACCCTGGAAGATGGTATCAAGGTTAATCCGTATAACTCCAACCTGACTAACGATTATATCAACCTGTTGCTGGACAATGGAAAATACAATGAAGCCATTAAAGTAATTGAAACAACCTTAAAGGTAGAGGCCGGTAACAAACTACTTTATTTTCTTTATGGATACCTGCATCAGACCAATGCCAACTACAGTACTGCTGAGCTGGCCTACAATAAAGCCCTGACCATTGATGAGAATTATTTTGATGCCCTGTATCAAATGGGATTGGCCTATGTGAATTCTGCAAATGATGCTTTAAAAGCAAATAAGCCGGATCGGGCCCAAACATTCGTTGCAATGATCAACAGAGCGGAAGTAGCCTTATTGCAAGCCCATGAGATCAATCAGAACGATAAATCTACCGTGCAGCTGCTGATTGATATCTATTCCCGTAAAAACAGGCTGGACAAAGTCCAGGAGCTTAAAGCCAAGCTGGAAGAATTTTAAACTTTTTTTCTGTTTTTAACCAGTGTATTATACAAAGTGTATAAGTTAACTCACAGATCACTTAACATAATATTAATTATATGACAATTATTGATTAGGTAATTTATGCAGGTAAAACGTCATTAATCATCGTCCGAAATACATATTTTAGTCTTAAATTTGTGTCATGATTAATCGTCCGGTCAGAAGCATTCAGGATTTCCTATTGAGCACTTACTTTGCGGATGGTTTACGGATTACAGTTGGTGTACTTTGTCCATCATTAATCCTTGCACAGTTTGGAATGCTCCAATACGGAATGACGTTATCACTTGGCGCATTGTGTGTGAGCGTTGTCGATACGCCCGGACCAATTGTGCACCGCAGAAATGCAATGCTGATTACCACAGCATCCATTACGCTGATTTCCATTATTGTCGGCCTGACCAATAACAATAATTATTTTATTGGTGTATTGCTGGTTATCTGCAGCTTTATATTTTCTATGTTCTTTGTGTACGGCCTTCGTGCAGCTTCTATTGGAACCGCATCCTTGCTGGTTATGGTTTTGAGCATTGACGACATCAGGCCCTGGAATGAAGTTTTACTTTATGCTTTACTCATTTTTACCGGCAGTATTTGGTATACGGCATTAAGTTATACTTTTTACCGGATCAGGCCCTTTAGGATTGTACAGCAATCGCTGAGCGAATCCATTCATGTAATCAGTGACTTTTTAAGGGCAAAAGCTAAGTTTTACCACCAGAATACCAGTTACGATGATAACTACGCCGATTTGCTGCAGCTTCAGGTACATGTACATGAAAAACAGGATGCTGTGCGTGAGATTCTGTTTAAAACCCGCGAGATTATTCGGGATTCAACACCTGAAGGCCGTTTTCTTTTACTAGTCTTTGTTGATATGGTTGATCTTTTTGAGCAGATCATGTCCACCTATTACAATTACAAACAACTGCATGAGCAGTTTGATTCATCAGGAATTTTACTGCATTACGAGTCTGTGATCCGTAAGATTGCTGATGAGCTGGATGATATTGCATTTGCCCTTAAAAGCGGAGGCACCCCTAGCCTGCCCACTTCTCTTATTGAAGACGTAGAAAAGTTGAAAAATGAAATTACACAACTTGAATTAAACAATACAGATAATAAATATAACACGCTGGGAATATTAGCTTTAAAGAATATAGAAGTTAATATTGAGAACATTTTATCGCGGGTTAAAACCATAAACGGGTACTTTAATAAAAAGGAGAAAAAGAACCTAAAGCCCCGTAAGATCGATGTGGATCGTTTTGTAAGCAGTCAGAGTATTGATCTGGAGCTTTTGTATGATAACTTTACCTTTAGCTCTTCGATATTCAGACATTCTTTACGGGTTGCCATCGTGATGCTGGTTGGTTTTTTAGTTGCAAAGACCTTAAACTTTTCGCACAGCTATTGGATCTTGCTAACTATTCTGGTGATCTCTAAACCGGGTTTTAGCTTAACCAAGCAAAGAAATTACCAGCGACTTATTGGTACCGTGGCAGGTGCTTTTATTGGAATGGGCATATTGATGTATGTACACGATAAGAACACCTTGTTCGTGCTATTGCTGATCTGTATGATTGGATGCTACAGCTTTCAGCGTAAGAACTATGTAGTTAGCGTGTTATTTATGACCCCTTACATTTTAGTGCTGTTCGACTTTTTAGGTATGGGCGGATTGTCTGTGGCCAAAGAACGGATTTATGATACCATGATTGGATCAGGCATTGCGTTACTGGCCAGCTATTCACTGTTTCCAAACTGGGAATATGAGAAGCTTAAAGAAGCCATGGTTTCGATGGTCAATGCAAACCTGAATTATTTTGAACAGGTAACCTTCCTGTATGCTGAACCTGTTACTGACCTCACCAATTATAAAGTTGCCAGGAAAGAGGTTTATGTGGCTTCAGCAAATTTGGCTTCTCTTTTCCAACGGATGTTTTCTGAACCAAAGAGTAAGCAGATATTAATTAAAGAACTGCACCAATTTACGGCTTTAAATCATTTGTTGTCTTCTTATGTGGCTACATTATCATTGTATAAAAAGGAACACGCCTTTGAGTTTCCAAATTTCGAAGAATTAAAACCAGTTGTACAGAATACCACCTACTTGTTAAACATGTCGGTAGAAAACCTGGTAACTCCTAAGGAAGCAATTAATAATGTTCCATTGATCAGGAGAAACGGTACTGATGATGCCGCCCAAACAGGCGGGTTTGTGATCTCTGAGCAATTTGACCTCATTCAAAAAGTAGCATACGACATTTATAAGCTGTCCGAAAAAATTAAAATATAAAACTTCCCGGTGATTTTGTTGTTTTAATACTTTATACAAATCATTAAAATATTATGGAAAAGTTATATACGGCCTCTGTAACCGCTAAAGGCGGACGCGATGGTCACATTAAATCAAGCGACGGAATTATTGACATGGAATTGAGAAAACCCAGAGAAATGGGTGGCCAGGGTGGTTCTTCTAATCCGGAGCAGTTATTTGCTGGTGCATGGGGTGCTTGTTATTTAGGTGCATTGGGTTCTGTTGCAGAACATGGGGGTGTTGATGTTTCTGAAGCTAATGTTCAGGTACATGTTTCATTCAATAAAGATGGCAATTCATTTGTGCTGTCCGCAGATCTTGATGTTCATATTCCGGGAATTTCTATTGAAGAAGCACAGCAACTTGCAGAGAAAGCACACCGTGCGTGTCCGTATTCTAAAGCGGTACGTGGTAATATCGAGACCAGGATTACAGCGATCTAATTAAAGCGTTTTTTATACAACAGAGCCTGTGATCATGATTATGACACAGGCTCTGTTGTAATAGGTTATATTATTCAGTAATAAATCCTGAAGTCCATTCATCTTTAGAATAAACAAATTCTATATCAAAGTAGTAATTTACTCGCTAATCCGAGCAGTAATAAAAATCCAAATACGTCTGTAAAAGTAGTGATGATAATAGATGAAGCAATAGCAGGGTCTATCCCTACCCTTTTCAATATCAATGGAATTCCGGCTCCGGTAATACCCGCAATCAGTAAGTTACCCGTCATGGCCAGGAAGATCACCAATCCAAGTAATGGATTGGAGTCAAAGAATAAGGCGAAAAGGAAAACGATCAGTCCCGTTACCGCTCCGTTTATGGCCCCTACGGTAAATTCTTTTAAAACCGTACGATATGCCTGGTTATCGGTAAGATCGTACAGGGAGATCCTTCTTACGGTAACGGCAAGGGCTTGCGTAGCTGCATTACCGCCCATGCCTGCAATAATGGTCATATAGGCCGATAAAACAGCAATCTTTTCAATGGTTGGTCCGAAGTGGCGCACTACGCCCGAAGCCAGGAATGCAGTGCCAAGGTTTAGTACCAGCCAGGGCAAACGCGATTTAACAGCTTCTACCCAGTTACCACTTAGTTCCTCGTCTTCAGAAACCCCGGAGATCTTTAACATATCTTCCGTATTCTCTTCCTGTAAAACGTCGATAACGTCATCAAACGTGACGCGGCCAAGCAGCCTCATATCGGTATCTAAAACGGGAATACTCGTAATGTTATATTGGGAAATTAGCCGGGCTACTTCTTCCTGGTCTGTATCCGGATATACCCAGGCTACCTCAGCTTTTACAAGTTCTGTTATTTTAGCATTACCCTTCGCTTTAATGATATCTTTTAAGGATACGATACCCTGAAAAACATTGTCGTCATTGATGACAAATATGGTGTAGAACTCTTCAATCTCTTCACTCTGACGGATGATCTCATCAATGGCATCCTTCTTTGTCAGATTCAGGTTGATCCGGATAAACTCGGTGTTCATCAAACCACCGGCAGTTTCCTCGTCGTAACTTAAGAGGTTACGGATGCTGGAAGCATCGTCTTCGCTTAGGTCTTCCAGGATCTCTTTCTGCTCGTGCTCTTCAAGCTGAGAGATAATATCTGTTGCATCGTCATAATCGAGCTCTTCAACAATCTCTGTACGCTTATCAGGATGCATCTGCAGCAGCAGTTCTTCCGGATGCGATTCTTCGTGCATCTCGGATATAACTTCTGAGGCGATCTCTACAGATAGAAGATTGATGATCCGCTGCCTGTCATCACTGGTCAGGCTTTCAAAGAGTATTGCAATTTCTGAGGCATGGTATTCCTCCAGAATGGCTTTTAGCTGTTCATCACTACCGGCAAGGGCCCCTTTTATCTTAGATACGTCTGTTCTGTCTAGATCGAAAGATTGCATACGATGCTAAGGTAAGCATAATCGGTACTATTTAAACCATCCTTTGCGCCAGAAGTAAAGGATTTGTGCGAATGCTATGGCTCCCATAAACAGCATGATGTATAAATAGCCATTTTCCTGGTACAGTTCCGGCATATTTTTAGGCATTATCTTACCGGTTACCGGATCTTCATAGGCAAAATTCATCCCATAAATACCAGCAATGAATGTTAAAGGGATAAATATGGAAGATATTACGGTTAAAACCTTCATGATCTCATTCATCCGGTTACTGATAACTGATAAGTACATATCTATATTACTCACGGAGATCTCTTTCAGGGATTCTACAATATCAATGATCTGGATGCAGTGATCGTACGCATCCTTGACAAAGAGTTTTGTTTGGTCGGAAATTAATGGGCTGTCACTACGGAGAATGTCATTTAGTTTATCACGCTCAGGCCATACTACCCGCCTGATGCCGATTAGGTTTCTCTTGATCATTTGCGTGTCGTACATTACACTCTTATCCGGTTTCTCAAACAGACGGTCTTCAATCGTGTCCAGCTCCTCTCCCCAGTCCTGAAGAATTTCAAAATAAGTATCTACAATAATATCCATCAGGGCATACATGATATAGCTGCTGCCGGCAGTCCGGATATTACCTTTTCCGGCTTTCAAACGCGTGATGACCGGATCAAGGCAATCCTGGTGACTTTCCTGAAAGGAGAATAAGGCATTGTCTGTAAGAATATAAGAAACCTGAACATTATCCAGATCGTTATTGTCATCTATTCGGAGCATCCGGCTGATGGCAAACACATAGTCGTCATATTCTTCCAGCTTTGGACGCTGGTAGGTTCTGGTGATGTCTTCTAAGATTAACTTGTTAATATTGAAATCGATATTTAACGTTTCAAACATTTCAATTGATCCAAAACCTTTAATCTGGATCCAGTACGTATAGTTTTTATCCGCAATGATTTCTGCTACACGCTTTAGATCGCCTAATTCTTCAACACTAAAATGATCCGCATTGTACTTATAGATGTTGATGATCGGATCTAATGCATTTGGATCGATGTAAACCAAACCAGGGCTCGATCCGGCCTTTGGCAAAGAATATTGCTTGCGTCTTTTGTGCCTTTGCTTTTTGGTCATGATATTTAGAAATAGTTTTTAGATTGTGGTCCCTGGTTAAATAACAAGTCAACCATGCTTAGGTTTGGTTTAAAACCTTCCCGATCATCAAAAACCTGGAAATATGACCTGAGTTCTGTATCATGCTCTGTGTTTTTAAAATGGATCTTTGTTCTAAAATCAAGTTCCGGATCAATTTCTTTAATGTACTCCGCTGTAAAGCTAAAATCTGTTGGCTTTTTAAGCTGTTTCATCAGCCATTGGAGTATTTCGAAGTTAAAATCAAACAGGTTGGTGTATTTCGTATGATAAAACTTTGAAAATTCATCTTCATAGAACTCAAAATAAGCTGAATTCCGATAGCAGCTTTCCAGACTTTTCCAATGTAAGCGTTGCCAGTTGAAATCATTGCTGATCCGAACGTCTTTGATCTTTGTATGTCCGTTATTGCCCCGTATTACCGGTACGATGAGGTCTAATGTTCCATTTGGTGAATAGATGCGCGCCCGGTTTCTGTAGGTTTGTTTAGGGAAATGTTCCTCTGTCTCTAATAAAATAGCCCCCTCAAACTCTTTCAAACCAGAAAAATAACTAACTGGTGGCAGATAAAAAAGCGGGAAAATAGCCGAACTTTGCATATGATGATTTATGTTTGCATTCTCAATTCGCCAAATTAATGATAAAAAAAACCTTTTCTTATATAGGAATATTTTTTTTAAACTTTTTGTCTTTACTCCCCCTCCCGGTGTTGTACGTATTTGCATCACTGAGCTATTACCTGCTATATTATATTATTGGTTACCGCAAAAAGATAGTACGGGAAAACCTCATCAATTCATTTCCTGATAAAAGTTTGGAAGAGATCATAAAGATTGAGCATACCTTTTTTAAGTTTTTCTCTGCGCTGATTTTTGAAGTCATTAAATTACCGGCGATCTCTGACAAGGAGCTTAGCAAAAGGGTTAAGTTTAACAACCTGGAGATTGTAGAAGCCTATTTTGAGCGTGGTGAAAGCCTGATTGCCTATACCGGCCATTATTCAAACTGGGAATTGGGAATGATGGCTTTGGGATTGAGAACTCCTGGTAAATGTTATGTAATCTACAAACCACTCAGCAACCCTTACTTTGAATCGTGGTTTTACAAATGGCGTACACGCACAGGCAATATATTTATACCGATGCGGCAAACCTTAAGGGCCCTGGCAACCTCAAGAAATCAGCCAACCATGTTTTGTTTTGCCGGAGACCAGACACCGGTTAAGGGTGATGCGCGCCATTGGATAGATTTTCTAAATCAGCCTACTGCAGTTTTAACCGGCGTTGAAAAAATAGCCGTGCAAACCAATCGTCCTGTAATCTATTTTAATATGAAGTTGGTTAAAAAAGGCTATTATGAGGTAGATTGCGATACGATTTGTACCCATCCAAAAGATACAGCAGAAAATCAGATCACTAAAATGTGTTTCAATTTTCTGGAAGATATAATTAATAAAGACCCCGCTTACTGGCTTTGGAGCCACAGGCGATGGAAACATAAACCCGAATTGCAGAATAATGGAGCCTAGTGTAGCAGTAGTGATTTTAAATTGGAACGGACAAGCGATGCTTGAGAAGTTCCTGCCGTCCATTATCCTGTCAAAATACAACAATTTACAATTAATAGTTGGAGATAATGCGTCTACAGATCACTCTGTAGCATTTATTGAAGAAAACTATCCCCAAATACAGATCATCCGAAATGATCACAATTACGGCTTTGCAGAAGGCTACCGCAAGATCCTGGAACTGGTAGATGCAGATTATTATGTGTTACTGAATTCTGATGTGGAGGTTCCTGAAAACTGGATCCAGCCGGTGGTTGATCTGATGGAGGCTGATGCACAGATTGCCGTGGCACAACCGAAGATTAAGTGGCAGAAGAACCGGAGCTCTTTTGAATATGCGGGTGCTGCCGGTGGCTTCTTGGACCTTCATGGCTTTCCGTTTTGCAGAGGCCGTCTTTTTGATACGGTTGAAGCAGATCATGGGCAATATAATGATTCAATTGAAGTGTTTTGGGCCAGTGGTGCGGCATTGTTTATTAAAAGCAGGCAATGGAAAGAAGTGGGCGGATTAGACCCTGACTTTTTTGCGCATATGGAAGAGATTGATCTTTGCTGGAGGTTAAAGAACCTGGGTTATAAGATTGTTTATTGTCCTGATGCAGAGGTTTACCATGTTGGTGGCGGAACATTAAGCGCTAACAATCCGTATAAAACCTATCTGAACTTTAGAAATAACCTGATCATCCTTCAAAAGAACCTGCCGTTGGGTGATGCTTATTTCAGGATCTTTATCCGCTTTTGTATAGATTTTGTAGCCTTGCTTCATTTCCTGCTGCAGGGCAAGATGCAGTTTGCACTGGCTGTTAGCAAAGCACATATGTATTTTTTAAGAAACCTTTCTGCAAATGCGAAGAAAAGAACTGCAAAGCAGGTTAGCTTTCAAAAACACACCGGCCAGTATCCTTCCAGCATAGTTTATGCGTATTTTGTTGCTAAGATCAGGTACTTTAGTCAGCTGAAATAGTAAGGGATCTTGTATCAATTGACAGGTTATGATCAGGTACATGCTATTATTTAAATTATAAGAAAGCTGATTTGTCAGCTCAAATTTAAATTACAAGAAAGCTGATTTGCCAGTTCAAACCGCATTTAGCTGAATTACCTTAACCCTTTAACAGGCTTTCAATTGCCAAGCGGTAGCCATCCATTCCGAAACCGGTTAAAACGCCTTTACAGTTTTTACCGGTTAGAGATACATGACGATATTCTTCGCGGGCGTAGATGTTAGAAATGTGGACTTCTATTACGGGGGTTTTAATGGCAGCGATTGCATCTGCAAGGGCAACTGAGGTATGGGTGTAACCACCGGCATTGATCACAATTCCATCATAGCTGAAACCAACTTCATGGAGCTTGTTGATCAGCTCACCTTCAACATTACTTTGGTAATAATCGATTTCAAGAATGCTGTAGATATCACGCAGCTGCTGCAGATATTCTTCAAAGCTTAAATTTCCGTAGATGCCTGGCTCACGTAATCCCAAAAGGTTTAAATTTGGGCCATTAATAATTTGTATCTTCATCAGTTCAAACTTAAAGTTAAAAACTTACAGTAGAAAATTTTTGTGTGATAAATAAGAGCTACCTAAAATCCTTTAAAAACTACCTCAAACTGGAACGTGCCTTTTCTGGTAATTCCATAGATGCATATTTAAATGACATCAATAAATTGTTCCAATATTTTGAATCTGTAAACAAAAGCCCTCATTTAAAGGATATTACTGAGGCAGACTTAAAGTTATTTATTTCATGGATCAATGAGCTTGGAATGCTGCCAAGCACCCAGGCCAGGGTGATTTCAGGATTAAAATCTTTCTTTGGTTTTTTACTGATGGAAGAGATCATCTCTGAAGATCCTTCTAAAATGCTGGAATCACCGAGATTGGCTAAAAAGCTGCCGGACGTACTTAATATTCATGAAATTGAAGATTTAATGGCTGCCATTGATGCGTCAAAACCTGATGGCATGCGCAATAAGGCTATATTGGAAGTTTTATATGGTTGCGGATTAAGGGTGTCTGAATTGCTCAACCTGCGTATTTCGAATGTTTTTTACGATAATGGATATATCAAAGTCATTGGAAAAGGTAATAAACAGCGGATCGTACCTATCGGAATGTCTGCACTTAAATTTCTAAAGATCTACCTGGAAGAAAGCCGGGTTCACCTTGACATAAAAAAAGGATTTGAAGACTATATTTTTTTAAACCAATCCGGAAGTCAGCTTTCAAGGATTTCTGTATTTAATCTTGTTAAAACACTGGCGTCAAAATGTGGTATTACCAAAAGCATCAGTCCCCATACTTTCAGGCATTCCTTTGCAACGCATCTGATTGAAGGCGGTGCCGATCTGCGTGCCGTGCAGGAAATGCTTGGCCATTCCAGTATTACAACAACGGAGATCTATACCCATCTTGACCGGGATTATTTACGCGGGATCATTACGGATTTTCATCCAAGACGCTAATTTTAATTAAAAGGCTATTATTTAGAGATTTATGCCTTGTGCTAAAGTGCATAGTTAATGTGTATTTGATCATGTAATTGAAAATGCAGTTAGATCAAAGATGTTTTTTGAGCCGGTATGATCATGAGCTAACAGGTCAATCGAGCTCATTAATGTGTATTTGATCATATAATTGAAATGAAGCTACCAGATTAAAGATGTTTTTTGAACTGATTGATCTTGAGTTAACAGGTTAATCATAGCCGAACAGGGACATAATTTTTCAAAGCAGATTAAGATTTGGGTAACGCACAACGGACCATCCGGTCTTTTCCCTGCATATCTTTACGCAATTCGATGCCAATGAATCCTTTATCTTCCAACATATTTATCGTTTCTTTTCCTAAATATTCATTGATCTCAAAATAGAGCAATCCTCCATTCTGAAGGTTTAATTTAGCAAAATCAGCTATTGCTTCATAAAAGATCAAAGGACGCTCGTTAGATACGAAGAGCGCCAAATGCGGTTCGTTCGAAAGAACATTCTGATGCATCTCTCCCATTTCATCCGCTTTAATGTAAGGCGGGTTACTCACAATCACATCAAATTTCTCATCGCTGTGATAGGTAATTATATCCGCATGAATAAAACTAATATCCAGACCATTTAATAATGCATTTTCTTTAGCTGTGTTCAAAGCATCCTCAGAAACATCTAACGCCGAAACTGCTGAATCAATAAGGTTCTTTTTTAAGGAAATGGCAATACAGCCGCTTCCGGTTCCGATGTCAAGTATTTTATGCAGTCTTCCTGATGCATCTGCTATGATCCAGTCTACGAGTTCTTCTGTTTCAGGTCTGGGAATGAGCACTGCTGGATTTACTTTAAATGGTAAGCCATAAAACAGCGTTTCGCCCAATATATACTGAACTGGTTTTCCATGCTTTAATTCCTGCAGAACTTGCCTGTATCTGGATTCCAGATGCTGCTCAAGGAACTCCGCTCCTTTGAGGATCAGCTGCATCTTATTAAAACCAGAAAGATGATGTACTAGCATATGGTAGATGGAAACCACCTCCTGATCATCATAAAGTCCGGCTAACTCTTCTTTAAACTGAGGCAATAACTGCTTTAAATTCATGCCTTACAAAAGTAATTAAATTGAACAATATAGCTTACTTTTGCTTCGATGACGGATGAATTATATATGCAGCGATGCCTTGAACTTGCCGAAATGGGGATGGGAAATGTAAGCCCAAACCCAATGGTTGGTTGTATAATCGTTAATAATGGGAAGATCATTGGCGAAGGATACCATGCTAAATTTGGTGAGGCCCATGCTGAAGTAAACGCTGTGAAGGAGGTTACCGATAGATTTGGTGAAGCTGCTTCCGCATTGCTTGCAGATTCTACTGCTTATGTAACACTGGAACCATGTGCCCATTTTGGGAAGACCCCCCCTTGTGCTGATCTTTTGATCAGACACCAATTGAAAAAGGTGGTGATCGGTAACCGGGATCCTTTTTCTGATGTCGATGGCAAGGGAATTGAAAAGTTAAAAAATGCAGGGATCAACGTAGTAACCGGTATTCTTGATGAACAGTGCCGTGCTTTAAATCGCCGGTTTTTTACCCGGATCAACGCCCAGCGCCCTTATATTATATTAAAATGGGCAACTACGGCTAATGGGTTCTTTGCGCCTAAGAATACCATTCAGCAATGGATTAGCGGGCCTTTATCAAAAAAACTGGTTCATAAATGGAGAACTGAAGAAGATGCCATATTGATTGGTAAACAAACTGCAATTGCAGATGATCCGCAGTTGAGCGCCCGGGAATGGCCGGGTAAAAACCCGATCCGGATTGTGATAGACCGGAACCTGCAGGTTCCATTGACCGCTAAGATCTATAATGATGCCGCAAAGACCGTAATCATCAATGAGATTAAGTCTGCCGTTGAGGGGAATATTCAATACCTTCAAATGGAAGATATGCAATATTATTTACCTCAAAAAATAGCCTTTCAATTGTACCTGATGGATATTCAATCGGTTATCATTGAAGGAGGAGCCAACATATTGAATCAATTTATTTCAGGAGGTCTTTGGGATGAAGCCAGGGTATTTACCTCAGGAACTTCATGGGAAGACGGAATGGCATCACCCCAGGTCCACGGGATCATTACAGAACAATACGAAGTAGAGAAGGACAAGCTAACCATTTATCAAAATTACAGTAAAAAATGATCTATTTAATTGTAAGCGTCTGCTGTAGTGTAACCGTAGCGGTGCTGTTAAAATTAGCCCGAAGATACCGGATAAATATATTTCAGGCTGTTGCATGGAATTACTTCTTTGCTATTTTATTGAGCATTATCTTTTTTAAGCCTGACCTGAATTCCCTGCTTGAAAACCAGGTATCAGATACCTATATCCTGCTCGGGATTTTATTGCCGGTTATATTTTGGTTTCTCGCCGCTTCAGTACGTAACATTGGAATTGTTAAAACTGAAACCGCACAGCGTTTATCACTCTTCATTCCAATACTTGCATCTTACTTTTTATTTAAAGAGCATTTTACAGCACTGAAGGTTTCTGGTTTATTAATTGGCCTTATTGCTATCTTTTTGATGCTCAGTAAAAAGACAGATCAGAAAGGTAAGAAACTGGATTGGATCTATCCCCTGATTGTATTTATAGGTTTTGGCGTAATTGATATCCTTTTTAAAAAAGTAGCACTGATCAAATCAATACCATACACCAGCTCGCTGGTCATTATATTTGTATTGTCATTCATTCTGTCCTTGTTATCATTGCTATACCTTTCTATGGTTAAAAAGCAGAAGTTACAACTGGTCAACTTTCTGTGCGGATGTATCCTTGGCTTTTTCAATTTCTTTAACATCCTTTTTTACCTTAAGGCGCACAGTGCGATGGCCGATGAACCATCAACAGTTTTTGCAGCTATGAATATTGGTGTTATTGTTACAGGCAGCATCATTGGCATTGTGATCTTTAAAGAGAAATTGAATAAGTTAAATTATGCCGGCCTCTTTTTAGCGGTTATAGCCATCATTTTAATCACTTTAACACAGATCTATGCTGTTCGATGATACGTACAGAACCATATTGGCAGAATCTGAGGGGCTGTTTAGAGATAAGGGCAGCAAGTTTATAGCGTATGCCTACCCCATTTCAACTGAGGATGAGGTAAAAGGAATTCTTCAAAAACTCCGTTTGGAGCACGCCAAGGCCAGGCACTTTTGCTGGGCGCTGCGTTTAAGTCCGGATCGTTCTGTTTTCAGGATCCAGGATGATGGTGAGCCTTCGGGGACTGCCGGCAGACCGATATTAAATACGATGCTTTCTGCTGATGTTACCAATTTATTGATCGTTGTAGTCAGGTATTTCGGTGGGACGCTTCTTGGTGTTCCCGGGCTGATCAACGCCTATAAATCTGCGGCTGCAGATGCGCTTGGTGCTGCCAGCATTATTGAAAAAACAGTAAACGATATTTATGAAGTCCATTTCAGTTACCTGGTGATGAACGATGTGATGCGCCTTGTAAAAGAGGAACAGCTTTCGGTATTGTCACAACACTTTGATAACGACTGTACCCTTAAGTTTGAAGTTAGGAAAGCAAATCTAAATACAGTTATTGGCAAGTTTGAAAAGATTGACGATCTGCTGATAAAATATCTGTTCACTGCCTGATCATTTGAAAAATTTAATGACTAGCTTTATTGTACTAAAAAAACATAAAGCTTAACCCCTGATTAATAATGGAATACTACTATTCACATAAATAAACAAACAAATATTAATCTGTTTATGTTGAATATTTAGATAAATGAATGTGAAATGTTAAGGAAATTTAAAGATAATTTAGCACTAACCTTTGTAAGCTCTTTATTGAGTGCTTATGAAACTGAAGAATTAGAATCCGGTAGAAGACTTATTTCTACGATTGCAGGCGTATATTTTGTACAAAAAGGAATTCGTGATATGGGTAAGAATCCAGTTAATGGAATCCAAAAATTAGTGCTTGGCGGCATTTTATTATATACCTCTGCAAGTGATCTGAATAAAAAGATCACCAAAAAACCTAAAGAGCTTTCTGATATCAGGAAAAATCAAATCCAGGGAAACGATCCGAGAAGCGTTCCGGAATTTGTATAGCGCGCTCAAAAGTAGATGTTCTTTTACAAATGGTATTTCTAATCACCAGGTTGACCTCAAACTATTTTAGTCATCTATTTAGCCAGAGACCTGTTTAGCTTAAGATTTAAAATGTTATAACTAAAGTCCAGTGCAATTAAGTACTGGACTTTGCAGTATTTAATCTTTTTATCAGGATCAGCTCAATTAAAAAGCCAGCCAGTACACCTATGGTATAGGCCAGGAAGTCACTCCAAAGAAACCCCTGCCCTAAAATTAACCGGCCTGGTATGGTCTGCCTCATGTTATTGATCCATTCTGCCTGGTAGAGCTGGCTGGTTTCTACAAGGTAACAAATGGACAAACTGATCAATGCGATTAACCTGATGCTGGAATTAATCAGCAGGAACCTTACTATAAAAAAGATCATCAATGCCCATAGTGCATCGCCGGTGGCTAATGGGATCCCAGAGATCTTCCTTGATAAAAGCCCGAGGAATACGATTAAAATAACCATTGCAGCATATAAGATCCTTGTTCTCTTCATTGTTTCTATGTTCAGGTATACATGCGCTATATGAATTCTTATCTGGCCTTAAAGATAAATATATGGCTTTATTTACGGTATAAAAATGCCCTTAACATCTAATTGGATTGCAGAGTTGATTTTTTGCCTATAAAAATGCCCCCATTAAAAGATGCGCACTGCTTTTAATAGGGGCATTTGATTATTGTCATTTTTCCTGATTGTAATGCAGGGCTTTTATTGTCTATTTCAAAAGAATTATTATTATTTTGAATGGCCTGTCATTACACTTATTTCTTAGTTGGCTTAGAGCTCATGTAAAAAGTAAGCTTACCACCACTGGTAATGTCTGCATGTTTGATGGTATGCGTAGTTAATGGTTTTCCATTTAACAATACTTTTTGAACATATACATTTTTATCACTCTGGTTGATCGCTTCTATATTAAATGTTTTGCCATTTTCCAGTGTCAATGCTGCAGATTTAACGGCCGGACTTCCTAAAGAATACTCATCAGAACCTGGAGAAACCGGGTAAAAACCTAAAGAAGAGAACATATACCAGGCACTCATTTGTCCGCAGTCGTCATTTCCGCCCAGACCATCTGGTGTTGGTTTATACTGCATCTTTAAGATCATACGAACCCTTTCCTGCGTTTTCCATGACTGATCGATCCAGTTATATAAATACGCCACGTGGTGAGCCGGTTCGTTGCCATGAACATAACCGCCAATGATTCCTTCTCTTGTGATGTCCTCTGTATCCGCAAAGAAAATGTCTGGAAGGTGCATGGTAAATAAGGAATCCAATCTGGATGCTACTTTTTGTTTTCCGCCCATTTCAGCGATCATAGATACCGGATCGTGTGGTACAAAGAAACTATAGTTCCAGGTATTTCCTTCAATGAAGCCCTGGCCATGTGTACTTAAGGCATCAAAATCTTTTTTAAAGGAACCATCCGCCATTTTTGGTCTCATGAAGCCGATTGATTTATCAAATACATTTTTCCAGTTGGCAGAGCGTTTAGAGAATTCCTGGTAAACAGCTGTACGGTTTAATTTCTTAGCCATTTGCGCTATACACCAATCATCATAAGCATATTCAAGCGTGTTCGATACAGACGTTCCGCTGCGTTCTGCTGCGATATAACCTTTATCGATGTATTCGCCAATGCCTTCATAACTGCGGTGATTGGCTGTAGTGATACAGGCATCCAGTGCCTGGTTGGCATCACCATTGTAAACTCCTTTGATGATCGCATCAGCAACAACAGAAACACTGTGGTAACCACTCATACACCAATTGTCATTTGCGTAATGTGACCATACCGGAAGCATTTTCAGGGTACTCTGATCATAATGTGCCATCATAGATTTAACCATGTCGTTATTTCTGGATGGCTGCATGATGTTAAAGAACGGATGTAATGCCCTGTAGGTATCCCAAAGAGAGAAAGTAGTATAATTCGTAAACCCGTTTGCCTGGTGTACATTTTGATCTAAACCTTTGTACTGGCCGTTAACATCGCTGTAATTTGTTGGGTTAATGAATGCATGGTACATCGCGGTATAGAAGTTGATCTTGTCGTCTTCAGATGTTTCTACCTTGATTTTATTTAGTTCGGTATTCCAGGTAGCCTGGGCTTGCTGCTTAACTTTTTCAAAGTCCCATCCTGGTGCTTCTGCACGCATATTCTCCAATGCATTATCCTGGCTAACCGGCGATAGCGCAAATTTGATCTTTACCTTTTCATTCTCTTCTGTACTGAAATCAAAATACATTCTGATTCTTTTACCGGCTATTTCCGGGAAGTTCTTTGTTTGGTCAAACTTTCTCCAGAAACCTTTATAAACCTGGCTAGGCTCAAAGTTCTTCTGTCCGTAGCTTTTAAATGGTTTAGAGAAAGACATGGCAAAATATACGGTACGCGTACGGGCCCATCCATTGGTTTGTCTGTAACCGGTAATTAATGTATCATTTACTACACGTACGTATGTCCAAACTGTTTTATCATCATAGTTGTAAATTCCTGACATGAGGTCAAGGATTACGTGCGACTGCTCTGATTTGGGGAAAGTATACTGGTGCATCCCTACCCTTGTTGTTGCGGTCATTTCTGCGGTGATGTTGTTATCATCCAGTTTAACTTTATAATATCCGGCTTCAGCAACTTCATTATCATGAGAGAATGCAGAACGGAAACCTGATTTAGGGTTGCTGGCAACACCCGGGTTTAACTGAAGCTTGCCTTGTGTTGGCATGATCAGAAAATCTCCAAGATCAGAGTGCCCTGTTCCGCTAAAGTGCGTGTGGCTAAAACCAACAATCGTTTTGTCTTCATATTTATAACCGGCACAATACTTATATACATCACCATTGTACTTGCCGTTAAGCTCGTAAGAGAGTGTATCTGTATCCGGACTTAATTGTACTGATCCAAACGGGACGGTTGCTCCCGGATAGGTATGGCCCATTTTTTGGGTACCAATGATTGGTTTTACATATTTAACCAGGTTTTGTTGGGCACTAACCGATAGGGACGGCAGTAACAAACAGTAGAATAAGATTTTTTTCATGTTTTAACTTAAATTCTAATCATTTCTTAAAAAGCCTAAGATATAAAAAAATATCATAAAAAACAGTGATTACAGTTGTGCTATATCGTTTAACTATACCGTATACTCTTCAACTTTTTACAAGTCCTTGACGCCTGTAATGAAAATGTATGGTTAAAAACCTTTATTTTTGCGGCTGAATAAATCACAATGAGTAAACTCGGTAGAATATTGGTAGCCATGAGTGGCGGGGTAGACAGTTCGGTAGCGGCAGTAATGCTGCATGAACAGGGGTATGAAGTAATTGGCTTAACCATGAAGACCTGGGACTATGCTACCTCCGGAAGCTCCAGTAAAGAAACGGGTTGCTGCAGTCTGGACAGCATCAATGATGCACGTACCCTGGCTGTAAATTATGGTTTTCCTCATTATATATTAGACATCCGCGATGAGTTTGGTGATTTTGTGATCGATAACTTTGTAGATGAATATCTATCCGGACGTACTCCAAATCCCTGCGTACTTTGTAATACCCACATTAAATGGGAAGCTTTATTAAAACGTGCCAATAAACTGGATTGCGAATTTATTGCGACCGGTCATTATGCCAACATCAGGAAACAGGAGAATGACCGTTATGTGATTTCTAAAGGGCTCGATGAAAACAAAGATCAGTCTTATGTACTGTGGGGGGTTTCTCAGGAAAACCTTGCCCGTACTAAATTTCCTTTAGGTTCTTTTGCTAAAGCGGATATCCGCCAGATGGCCATGGATATGGGACAGGAAGAACTGGCTAAGAAAAGCGAAAGCTACGAGATCTGCTTTGTTCCGGATAACGATTACCGCTCATTCTTAAAACATAAAGTTGAAGATCTGGAAGACCGTGTGGCCGGAGGTAACTTCATTCTGAGTAACGGGATGGTTGTTGGTCAGCATAAGGGCTATCCTTTCTATACCATTGGACAGCGTAAAGGCCTTGGTATTGCATTTGGTGAGCCTATGTTTGTGATCCGCATCCTTCCGGAAAGTAATACCGTTGTTTTAGGCAGGGCCGATGAACTGGAACGTGGTGAAGCTATGGTTAGAAACATTAACCTCGTTAAATATGCCAACATTAATGAGCCTTTAGACAATGTAGTTACTAAGATCAGGTATAAGGATGCTGGTACTTTAAGTACTATTGTTCAGGAAAAGGATAGAATGCGTGTGGTATTTGATCATTCTGTATCTGCAGTAGCACCGGGCCAGTCTGCAGTATTTTATGAAGGGAATGACCTTTTAGGCGGCGGTTTTCTTTGCTAACGTTTGAATATAGTTAATCCAGTTCATTAGATATGGTGTAGGGTGCCGCGGTTTTTATCCGTTTACCTTTATATCTTTCGAAATAATAATCTACCCTTCCAAGATTTATTCCTGCAAAACCGACCTGGTTAATGGTGGTCAGGTTTCCACTAAGATTTTGTACATCCTCTGGCTCATTCATGAACGTATGGGTATGTCCGCCTATAATAAGATCAATGCTCCGGTTGTTTTTCGCCAGGATCTGATCCGATACCTTGTCGGTCGGATATTTATAACCCAGGTGGGATAAGCAGATCACGAGGTCGCACTTTAAATCGTTTTTTAGCAGATCTGCATATTCATTTGCTTTGGCAATCGGATCCAGGTAAATGGTACCTGTATAATTTTTACCTTCAACCACACCGTCCAGCTCCAGGCCGATGCCCAGCACCCCTATTTTTAATCCACCTTTATTAAAGATCTTATAAGGCTGGGTTGATTGATGGAGCACGGTATTTGAGAAATCATAATTGGCAGACAGGATTGGAAAGTTGGTATGCGGCAATTGCTTTAAAAATCCTTCCAGGCCATTGTCAAAATCATGATTGCCCATTGTTGAGGCATCATAGCCCATAGCCGTCATCAGTTTCATTTCTACTTCACCACCATAGAGGTTAAAATACGGTGTACCCTGAAAAATATCTCCTGCATCAAATAAAAGAACGTTCCTTTCTGCCGCCCTGATTTTTTTGATTAATGAAGAACGTCTCGCAGTTCCGCCCAGTCCCTGGTATTTGGAACCATCCATTGGAAATGGCTCTACCCTGCTGTGTACATCATTGGTATGCAAGATGGTAAGTTTTATTACATCGCCGGCAGCAATGGCATCGAATGCATTCAGGCTTAAGGCTGCAGATGCAGCAGCAACCCCTCCTGCCTTAATAAAATTTCTGCGGTTAAATTTTTGTAATTCTTCCATCTGTCTTTGAATTTATGATTTTACCTGCGGCTTCAGTTTCTTTAACATAGTTCATCAGCGCATTTCTGACCTTTAAGCCTAAAGCTGTTTTGCTGATTGGCTTTTCGAAACCAACCGTATGATCGCCGCCACCGGATATATAGTCGGTAGTTAACACGCTATAGCTTTTATTGGGATCGAAGGGCTTTCCATTGATCCATACATCTACAGGTAGTTTATTTGCAATCTTCATCCTTAATCGTGATACCGGCTGTCCGTTGGTACCTGCAATAAAATTTAAGAGCCGCTGTACATCTTCACCTTTCAGGGTGAAAACATACAATTCATTTTCAAAAGGCATCAATTCGAATACATGGGACGTGGTGATGTCGCCTTTTGGAAAATCAACCCTTAAGCCGCCTTTAGTTGTTGGTATGGCAAAATCAATGTTCGGATCCAATTTAAGTGCTTGTTCGGTTACGGCATCGGCAAAGAAATTACTGAGCAGGCTTTCTGGTAAGGTATCACTACTTTTTTTAGACAACAATAGTGCAGAATGCCCGATTACCTTACTCATCTCTGCTTCCAGGCGTCCTTTATACGGAAGATAGGTGTTGATAATGCTGCTATCGGGTGCAATATCATTGCTAATCGAATATTCGTTTCTTGTGGACTTTATAACCTGGTAGCTGCTGCCGGATCCTGACTTGATCAGGGAGCAGGATGCAAGTGTTAAGGAGAGCAGAAGTAAAAGCTGATTTCGGAATGGCCTTAAAAGTTGCATATGATTTTAACGGCTAAGCTAAGGTAAACAATACAAATGGGTGTTAAAAAAAAGAGAAATCCTGGTTAAGGATTTCTCTTTTCTTATGCAGCTGGTATAGACTACAGGTTTTTTGTAATGGATTCATCCATCGGTTTTGTTGCGGAACGGAAACGATGAACAAGCTGTCCTTTTTCATTAATTAAGAACTTCTCAAAGTTCCATTTAATATCACCTGTAAAATCAGGATTCTGCTGTGTAGTCAGGTATTGGAATAATGGATTGATGTCTTCTCCTTTAACACTTGTTTTTTCACTAAGCAGAAAGGTAACACCAAAGTTCTTTTTACAGAAATCCTGGATCTCAGAATTTGTAGCCAGCTCTTGTCCGCCAAAATTTCCGGCAGGGAAACCGATCAGAACTAATTTTTTACCGTATTGCTTGTGCAGTTTTTCCAGATCTTCATATTGTGGTGTATAACCGCATTTTGAAGCTGTATTAACGATCATGATCTTTTTGCCTTTAAATGAGGATAGCTTAACATCTTTTCCATCTATTGTCTTTAAAGAGAAGTCGTAAACGCTTTTTGCAGGAGGTGTAAAGAACATGCTCAGCAAGATTAATAATGTATTCATAATTTCGGTTTTTTTATACCTACGAAGTTAAGCGATAAAAGTTTAGTAAATTATAATAATAGCGTAAAATAGTTGATGTATTGCCCAATGAACCACGAAGCCAGCAGATATTGGATTTCGACGTTATACACAATCTTTAATTTACTTTTGGTTTCTAATCCTGCTCTGGTACAGTAAGAAACCCTATTTAGATTCTTGCTTATTGTGTCAGGAATCTGGAATATATTTAGACTTTTTAAAATTTATTTGTCATAAAAATGGATTCATATTTTGTAGTTCGGCTTATTTATAGCTTTATTTGCAGAAAAACGTTCTGAATGGCGAAGAATTTACTGATAGTTGAGTCACCTGCGAAAGCAAAAACCATTGAAGGGTATTTAGGGAAAGATTTCCTTGTTAAATCGAGTTACGGACACATTCGTGATTTGGTTAAGGGGGATATGGGGATAGATATTGCCAATGATTTTGCTCAAACCTATGAGGTGCCATCAGACAAAAAGCAGGTTGTTGCAGAACTGAAGAAGTTAGCAAAAGAAGCAGAAATGGTTTGGTTAGCTTCCGATGAGGACCGCGAGGGAGAAGCCATTTCCTGGCATCTGTATGAGACACTTGGTTTGAAAGAGAATAAAACAAAGCGGATCGTTTTTCATGAAATTACAAAGCCTGCGATATTAAAGGCCATAGAAACACCACGAACTATAGATTATAACCTGGTACATGCACAACAGGCCAGACGCGTGCTGGATCGCCTGGTGGGTTTTGAACTTTCTCCGGTTCTATGGAAAAAGATCAAGCCCTCCCTTTCTGCAGGTCGTGTGCAGTCGGTTGCCGTTCGTTTAATTGTAGACCGGGAGAGAGAAGTTAATCAATTTAATGCGTCTGCTGCATTTAAAATAACTGCACAGTTTTTAACCGGTAAGGGAAAAGAACTGGTTAAAGCAGAATTGTCACAACGATTTGAAAAGGAAGCCGATGCAGAAAAATTCCTTACGGATTGTATTGGTGCAGGTTTCTCGGTGGCATCCTTAGAAACCAAGCCTGCGAAAAGAAATCCTGCCGCTCCATTTACCACATCAACCCTGCAGCAGGAAGCTTCCCGTAAATTGGGTTATTCTGTTTCAAGAACGATGCAGATTGCACAGCGCTTGTATGAAAGCGGACGCATTACCTATATGCGTACCGATTCGGTAAATCTATCAGAAACGGCATTGCTCGCTGCTGCCACAGAAATTAAATCAGCCTGGGGAGAAAAATACCACCAGCTAAGAACCTATAAAACAAAGTCTGCAGGTGCACAGGAAGCTCACGAAGCCATCCGCCCTACTTATTTTAACCACCATACCGTTCCCGGAGATAGTTCTGAGCAACGCTTATATGAGCTGATCTGGAAACGTGCCATTGCTTCACAAATGAGTGAAGCCTTGTTTGAAAAAACCACCGCACAAATTGGGATCAGTACCCGTAAAGAGAATTTGGTTGCTGAGGGTGAAGTTTTAAAGTTTGACGGATTTCTTAAAGTATACCTGGAATCCAGCGATGAAGAAGACCTGGAAGAATCTGAAGATACCAATATGCTGCCTCCATTGGCACGGGGACAAGAGTTGTTCCTGCGTGAAATGAATGCTACTGAACGGTTCTCCAGACCGCCGGCAAGATATACCGAAGCAAGTTTAGTTAAGAAATTGGAAGAGCTTGGTATCGGTCGCCCGTCTACCTACGCCCCTACTATTTCTACGATACAGAATCGCGGATATGTAGTTAAAGAAGATCGTGACGGTCGCCAGCGTTCATTCAGTTCCATTGTTTTGGCTGATGGTGCCGTTAAAAAACAGATCAAGACTGAAATTACCGGTGCAGAGAAATCGAAACTGTTCCCAACGGATATTGGTGAAGTGGTGAACGATTTTCTTGTGGAGCATTTTAAAGATATTGTAGATTTTAATTTTACTGCAAACGTTGAGAAGGAATTTGATGAGATTGCTCAGGGCTTGCAGGAATGGACAAAAATGCTCCACTCCTTCTATACACCTTTCCATATTGAAGTAGAAACTACGCTGGAAACGGCCGACAGGGCTAATGGTGAGCGCTTACTGGGCGTTGATCCTGCTTCTGGTAAGAATGTATATGCCAAAGTAGGTAAATTTGGTCCCCTTGTCCAAATTGGACAGAATGACGATGAAGAAAAGCCCCGTTATGCGAGTTTAGCTAAATCACAATCTGTAGGGACTGTTACCCTTGAGGATGCGTTAGAGCAGTTTAAACTTCCTTTCCAGCTGGAAGATTATGAGGGTAAAGAAGTATCTGTTGGTGTAGGACGCTTTGGTCCATATGTAAAATGGGGCGATGCTTACATCTCTGTTCCTAAAAATGAAGATCCGTTGTCTATTGACAGGGACCGTGCGATAGAAATTATTGGCGAAAAGATTACTGCAGATGCACCCGTTGCACATTTCCAGAACTTGCCGGTAACAAAAGGAAAAGGGCGTTTTGGGCCATTTATTAAATGGAACGACCTTTTTATCAATGTTTCTAAAGCCTATAATTATGATAACCTGAGCCAGTCTGATATTGAAGAACTGATTGGCAAGAAAATAGAGAAAGAAGCCAACCGTTTTATCCAGACATGGGATACGGAGAAGATTGCGATTGAAAATGGCAGATGGGGACCGTTTATCCGTTTTGGCAAAGAAATGCTGAAGCTGCGTAAAAACCCGGCTACCAATGATAAGTATACTCCGGAAGAACTGGCCGTAATTTCACTTGATGAAGTAAAGAAACTGATTGTTGAGCAACTTCCAAATGCTTTTGAACCGAAAACTAAAAAGGCAGCCGCTAAAAAAACTGCCGCAAAACCTGCTGCTAAAAAGAAAGCTGCAGTGAAAAAATAGTCATATCTTAAAGAGATATCGTATGAAAAAAGACCTTCCCGAAAATATTGTCGAAGATGTGGCAATGGCCATTGTGCTGGTTAATGAAAGTCCGGAAGTTAAAAACTGGACGGTTTATCTGGTAAACCTTAAGGATGTTCAGATTGATAATGTATTGATCAGCTCTAAAGGCTATGGGGAGAAAGACGGTAAAATGGTAAAAACATCTGTTCTGAGACATTTTCTGGGAGACGTTAAACCTCAGTCCTTTGCAGGTGTTGAGGCCATTGATACGGAAGTATTTGGCCTGACCAATGAATATTGGTTAAGCTATTATATGGCTGGAAATATCTACGATAAAAAGTTCATTTTCCTTCCGGAAAGCATTGTTGATGAAAACCTGATCCGCATTCCCATTGTAAATATGCCGGGTGTTATGATCAAATAGATTTTTTAAACCCACATATTTTTGCCTACCTTAATGCGCATCATTTACCAAATTGAAACGCATGAGCTTTTTACAATCCCCCTATTTTCAAAAAAACAAAAAAACCTTCCTGATTAGCTTTGCAGCCCTGATTTTCATCGCTGTTGCTATATTTATTTTCTTTAAAAAAGAGAAGCCTGCTGATTATAATCAGAAATATGCGAAGTATGTTGAAGCATATACCTCTGGTACGATCTCTAAAAAAAGCTTTATCAGGCTCCACCTGGCTAGCCAGGTAAAAACAATGAATGATGTTGGTGTTGCCGATGATCGTGATCTGTTCAGCTTCTCTCCTTCCATCAAGGGTAAAACCTATTGGGTCGATGCACAGACGGTAGAGTTTAGACCCGACGAACCGTTACAGCCTTCTAAAGAATACGAAGCTACCTTTAACCTCAATAAGGTTACAGAGACTGAGGAAGGACTGGAAGAATTTGAGTTTAGCTTTCGTGTAATTAAACCCGGCATAACCCTGGTTCATAATGGATTAATCTCTCAGAATAATACCTCGATGGATTATATGAAGCTTACCGGAGAACTGAGTACTTCAGATCAGGAAGATCCTAAAGCTATTGAAAAAACGCTGAAACTCGACTTTGCCCAGGATCTTAAAATCAAGTGGCAGCATAACCCTGAAAAGAATACCTACGCATTTACCATTGACAGCATTAAAAAGAGCAATGCTGAAGCTGCCCTTAAACTTAAATGGTCTGGTGATCCGATTGATGCCGATACTGAAGGCGAGGCAGCAGTTAATGTTCCCGCAAACGGTGTGTTTAAAGTGCTTGACATTAAGGCCGTTCAGGACCTGGAAGATTTTGCTTTGGTGCAGTTCTCTGAACCCGTTGGCGTTGCCCAGGATCTGTCCGGGTTGATCACCATTGGAACGATATCCGATATGCGCTATACCATTGATGGCAGCCAGGTGAAGATCTATGCCCCCGTTAACCTCGAAGGTAATTATACCCTTTCCGTAAATCCAGGTATTGAGAATATTAATGGTAAAGGGCTTGGTGCCGGAAAGACGGCAAATATTGTCTTTGAGAATAAGCTCCCTGCGGTAACCATTGCTGGTAGCGGCACCATTTTACCAAACTCCGGTAAGCTGGTATTGCCATTTGAAGCCGTAAACTTAAAAGCAGTTGATGTTACGGTAATTAAGATCTATGAAAATAATATCCCCCAGTTCTTTCAAACCAACGGTTATAAGGATGGTGGTGACCTTCGGCGGGTTGCAAAGCCGGTTATTCAAAAGACAATTCGCCTCGATGAAGATAAGGCACTCGACCTCCACAAAAAGAACCGCTTTACCCTGGATCTGGACCAGCTGATTAAAACTGAACCCGGTGCCATGTACCGCATTACCATTGGTTTTAGAAAGCAGTATAATGTTTTTAAATGTACAGAGGCTGATGATAACGCAGCCAATAATGCGGAGAATGGTGATAACGGAGAGAATGCAGCAAGCGATGAGAACGATGAGAACGTTGAGAACGGTGATGAATATGGCAGTTATGGTGGTTACGGTGAGAGAATTGATGAAGACGATGACTTTTGGCAGAATTATAACGGTTATTATCCGGATAATTACAGCTGGGAGGAACGCGAAAATCCTTGTACAGATTCTTATTATACCAATGAGCGCTGGGCAAGCCGCAACATCATAGCTTCCAACATCGGTCTGATTGCCAAACGCGGCAATGACAACAGCATGCTGATCATTGCTACTGATCTCTTAACTGCAAAACCGATGAGTGGCGTTAGTCTTGAATTGCTGGATTATCAGCGTCAGACAATTCTTACCGTGAAAACGGATGGTGATGGCATGGCCTCATTCGATCTTAAAAGAAAGCCATTTCTGCTCATTGCTAAAAATGGGGATGAACGCGGCTATCTGAAAATGGACGATGGCAGCTCACTCCCACTGAGTCGTTTTGATGTTGGTGGTGATGTGGTTCAAAACGGATTGAAAGGTTTTATTTATGGTGAACGTGGTGTTTGGCGCCCTGGTGATTCCATATTTGTCTCCCTCATTCTGGAAGACAAACTTAAAAAATTACCTGGCGGCTATCCGGTTACCTTTGAATTATATAATCCTAAGGGGCAATTGGTTAAAAGAATTATTGATGGCAAGCCCCTAAATGGTTTTTATACGTTTAAAACGGCCACTGAAAGCACTGCCCCTACCGGAAACTGGCAGGTTAAAGCTAAAGCCGGCGGGGCCACATTTAACAAAGCCATTAAGATTGAAACCATCATGCCCAACAGGCTGAAAATCAATTTTAACATCGGCAATGCAAAATACCTGGGGCTTGGCGGCTCTTCTTACGCTACGCTTTCTGCAAACTGGCTGTTTGGTGCTCCCGGCAAGAACCTGAAGGCCAAGGTTGATGTGAACCTCAATACCATGAAAACTACCTTTAAAGGATTTGAAGCCTATGAATTTGATAATCCTACGGTCGTTTTTGAATCGCAGGTTAAAACCATTTTTGAAGGTACGCTGAATGAAAACGGCAGCGCACAGGTTAGTACCCGATTAAATGAGAATAAAACGGCTCCCGGCATGCTTAAGGCTAACTTTAGCACCAAAGTATTTGAAGCCGGTGGTAATTTCAGCATTGATAACTTTAGTATCCCCTACCATGTTTATGATAACTATTACGGCATTAAAACCCCTGAAGGTGATCGCCTGAGCGGAATGCTGGTTACCGGTAAAGACCATAAGATTGACATCGTTAATGTTGACCGCAATGGTAAATATATGACCGGCGGCAAAACCGTTGATGTAGAGTTGTATAAGGTGCAATGGCGCTGGTGGTGGGAACAGGATGACGAGAACTCCTTTGCCAACTTTACCCAGAACTCGTACAATAAGCTGATTAAAAAGGAAAACATCACCATATTTAATGGAAAGGCCAGCTGGAACCTGCGCATCAATGAGCCGGAATGGGGCCGTTACCTTATCCTGATCCGTGATTACAATGGTGGCCACGTAACCGGTAAATCTGTTTATATAGACTGGCCGGGATGGGCACAGCGTGAACAGGGTAGCAACCCTACCGAAGCTTCTATGCTCTCCTTTACTGCGAATAAAACGAAGTTTAATGTTGGCGAGGATGTGGTACTTACCATTCCTTCTGCCAAAGGAGGCAGAGCTTTGATCTCCATTGAAAATGGCAGTAAGGTTTTAAAAACCTTCTGGGCTGACACGAAAGCCGGACAAACACAGTTTACATTTAAGGCGGAGAAAAATATGGCCCCGAATGTTTTTGCAAATGTAACCTTGTTACAGCCGCATGCACAAACGGTCAATGATCTGCCTATCCGGATGTATGGCGCCATTCCTTTACTGATCCAGGATCCGCAAACCATTTTAAAACCGGTTATTAAAATGGCTGATAAGCTGAAGCCCGAAACGGAAAGCAGTATCACGATCTCTGAACAGAATGGTAAGGCAATGACCTATTCTATTGCCATTGTTGATGAAGGTTTACTTGATCTGACCAGGTTTAAAACTCCTGATCCCCACGCTGTTTTTTATGCCAGGGAAGCCTTGGGTGTAAAAACATGGGATCTGTTTGACTATGTTCTTGGTGCCTGGGGTGGTAACCTGGAGCGCATCTTAAGCATTGGCGGTGATGGCAGCATCAACAGGAACCTGAATCCTGCCAAAGCCAACCGGTTTATTCCTGTAGTAAAGTATCTTGGTCCTTTTGCACTGGGAAGCGGAGGCAGCAAAACCCACAAGTTTAAACTGCCTCAGTATATCGGTTCTGTACGGGCCATGGTTGTTGCCGGTCAGGATGGTGCTTACGGTTTCGCTGAAAAATCTGTAGCCGTTAAAAAACCACTGATGCTGCTCGCTACCCTGCCACGTGTTATTGGTCCCGGAGAAACGTTTACGCTGCCAGCCACTGTATTTGCTACCGAGAACAATCTTAAAAAGGTAACCGTTCAGCTTCAGGCGCAGAATCTGCAGGTAGTTGGTAGTAAAACCCAGCAGCTCGCATTTAAGCAGCCCGGTGAACAACTGGCTTATTTTGAAATTAAAGCGCCTGAAATTACAGGTATAGCCAAGGTGAAGATCATTGCACAAAGCGGCAGTGAAAAAGCTGTTTATGATGTGGAAATCGATATTCGCAATCCAAATCCGTATGTTACCAATGTGGTTTCGGCAACGATCCAGCCGGGAACCAGCTGGAACCTCAGCTATCAGCCCCTGGGCATGGCGGGTACCAACTCGGCTTCGGTTGAGGTGTCATCCATTCCACCAATCAATCTTAAAAAACGATTGGGATACCTGATGCAATATCCGCATGGCTGTGTGGAGCAAACCACTTCTTCGGTGTTTCCGCAATTGTTCCTGGATCGGTTAACCGCACTTACTGAGACCCAGAAAGCTACTGCAGAACGGAATATCAAGGCTGGCATTGCGAAGTTACGCGGATTTCAAACCACAGATGGCGGACTAGCCTATTGGCCGGGTGATGCTGCCGCTGATGAATGGGGAACCAATTATGCCGGACATTTCTTAGTCGAAGCACAAAGTAAAGGATATACCCTGCCTGTTGGTATGTTTGATGAGCTGGTTCGTTACTTAAAAGCTAAAGCCGGTAACTGGAGCCCGAACAGTACCAATTTTTATGGCGGCGATTTATCTCAATCGTACCGCTTGTATGTACTGGCATTGGCTAAGCGGCCTGACATTGCTGCAATGAACCGGTTAAGGGGTTTTGAATATTTGTCTGTAGCCGCTAAATGGAGACTTGCAGCAGCTTATAAGCTCGCCGGGCAGGCTGATGCTGCAAATGGACTGATCAGGGGTTTAGAAACCCAGGTTAAACCTTACAACCAGCTTGGCGGGACCTATGGCTCTGACGTTAGAGATGAGGCCATGATCCTGGAAACGCTTACTTTACTGGGACGTAAGGCCGAAGCCGCACAGCTGCTCCAGCCCCTTGCTGTTAAATTAGGTAATGATACCTGGTACAGCACGCAAACTACCGCATACAGCTTACTCGCAGTTGCTAAATTCTGCGGACAAAATTCATCCGCTGCGAACCTGAAATACAATTACACCTTCAATGGTAAAAAAGGTAAGGTGGATGCTAAAGATTATATCAATAGCAATGTATTGGCGGCTGCCGGAACTGTGGCATTGACCAATACCGGTAATCGCGTTTTATTTACGAGGCTGATCTTACAGGGACAACCTGCAGCCGGACAAAATAATTTCCAGCCTAATAATCCGGATATCCTTGATATCAATGTGAGTTATAAATTATTGAACGGTAAAGCACTGGATCCGGCATTGTTAAAACAGGGAACTGATTTTTATGCTGAAGTAACGATCAAGAATCCTGGTAAAATGGGTTATTATGAGCAAATGGCCTTAACCCAGATCTTCCCTTCCGGATGGGAGATCATCAATACCCGGTTAAATGATAACGAAAGTATGGTTGCCTCATCACCTTACACGTATAGAGACATCCGTGACGACCGCGTATTTACTTATTTTAACCTCCGGGAGAATGAAACGGTTGTTTACAAAGTGCTTTTGAATGCGTCTTATGTTGGCCGTTACTATTTATCTGCCGTACAATGCGAAGCGATGTATAATAACAATATCAGTGCAACACAAAACGGTAAATGGGTACAGGTAGTTAAGTAGAATGAAGAATACGTTTTATGGCGGGCCAAAACTCCTGATCAGTGATGCCGTTTGCTTGCTCCTGTTTCTGTGGTTTTGGTTTGCCTTACCTTCCAGGCTATTTTTAAGTCCCACTTCTTTTGTTATTGAAGCATCAGACGGGCAGCTGCTCAGTGCCTCTATTGCCAGTGATGGTCAATGGCGCTTTCCTGCTGACACCGTTCCTGAAAAGTTTGAAAAGTGTATCCTCGCTTTTGAGGATAAACGCTTTTACCAGCATCCAGGCGTGGATCCAATGGCTTTTGCCCGTGCGGTACGCCAGAACTTTAAAGCTGGACGTGTTCAAAGTGGTGCGAGTACCATCAGCATGCAGGTGATCCGGCTTTCCCGGACAGAGCGCCTATCGAGAACGTCAAGAGCATCGAGAGCGTTGAGAGCGTCAAGAGCCTTTGGAGCGTTGAGAACACCGGGAGCATCAGGAGCGTCAAAAAAGTCTAATGCATCTCCAACGGAGCATGCTTTGAATGAAATGAGGACATTGGGAGCATCTGAAACGCTAAAAACTTCGGGAACCTCAAATAGAACATTTTGGCAAAAGTTTCTGGAAATGGCACTCGCCATTCGCCTGGAACTTAGTTATTCTAAAGAAGATATTTTAAAGATCTACGCCGCCAACGCCCCATTTGGAAGTAACGTAGTTGGGCTGGATGCTGCGGCATGGCGGTATTTTGGTCGCAGTGCCGCAAGTTTGTCCTGGGGAGAAATGGCAACCCTTGCTGTATTACCAAATAGCCCTTCTCTGGTACATCCCGGAAAAAACACGCCAAGGTTAATTAAGAAAAGAAACGACCTGCTGGATAAGCTGGTTGCTTTAAATAGCATAGACCAGGCAACAGCCAATTTATCCAAGCTTGAACCTCTTCCTGGCAAACCGCGGCAGCTGCCTCAAAACACACCACATCTGTTAAATAGATTTAAATCTGAACAAAAGGCACTGGGTTTATCTGTAAACAGGATTACAACTACCCTGAATTATGATTTGCAATTAAAGGTTAACGAGCTTGTAAAGCGCTACCAAAACCGGTACCGGTCTAACGAGATCAATAATATCGCCGCCCTGGTGCTTGATGTACAGCATGGTTCTGTAGTTAGCTATACCGGTAATATTTATCAGCCTGAAAATATAGAACTGGAAAGCCATGTGGATATGATCCGTGCGCCAAGGAGTCCGGGGAGTACGCTAAAGCCATTACTGTATGCGAGCATGCTTAATGATGGATTTATACTGCCAGCAACCCTCATCCCCGATGTTCCAACACAAATAGGCGGCTACTCTCCTCAAAACTATGATCTTGGATATGATGGGGCAATTCCCGCCAATCAGGCATTGAGCAGGTCGCTGAATATCCCGGCTGTTAAAATGCTGCAAAGCTATAAGTATCCGCGCTTTTATGATCAGCTGAAACGCCTGGGCTTTACTACGTTAAACCAGCCTGCAGATCACTATGGGTTGTCGCTTATACTTGGCGGCAGCGAAGTTACGCTTTGGGATCTTGCTAAGGCTTACCTGGGTATGGCGAGAACCTTAAACCATTTTAATGATTATAAAGGAAAATACAATCCGCACGATTATGATGCTCCGGTTTATATCAATAGTAAAAGGGATACCCGGTTTGATAGTTACGAAACACAGATCAGTTCTGTGATTGACCACGGATCGATCTGGAATACATTTAATGCGATGGAAGAGTTGATGCGTCCGGGTGAAGAAGGCTTGTGGGAGCAATTTTCTTCTTCGCAGCGGCTGGCCTGGAAAACGGGAACAAGCTTTGGGTTTAGGGATGCCTGGGCGATCGGCATTACACCAAAATATGTGGTTTGTGTGTGGGTTGGTAATGCAGATGGTGAAGGACGGCCCGGACTAACCGGTATTGACGCAGCAGCCCCGGTATTGTTTGATATTTTTAAACAACTGCCGGCAGGAAAATGGTTTAAAACGCCTGCTAATAAATTAAAAAAACTACTGGTTTGCCGGCAAAGCGGATATAAGGCCGGAGAATATTGTACCGATAAAATAGAGCAGCTGGTGTCCCCTTCGGGTGACAAAACTGTACTTTGCCCATATCATAAACAGATCCATCTGGATAGAAACGCGGTTTATCGGGTAACTGATCAATGTGAATCGCCATCAAATATGATCCATCAGTCCTGGTTTGTTTTGCCGCCATCTATGGAATACTATTATAAAATTAAGCATAGTGAATATAGAGAACTACCTACCTTTAAACCCGGATGCGGTGATGCGGTAAATAACAATGTAATGGATATGATCTATCCTAAAAATAACGCTACCGTTTACATCCCAATAGAACTTGATGGTACACGGGGTAAGATCGTACTGAATGCCACCCATAGAAATGGCAGTGCAAAGATTTACTGGCATATAGATCAGGAATATATAGCCACTACGCAAAATTATCACCAGCTTGCTGTTAGTCCCACACCCGGAAAACATACCTTAACCTTAGTAGATGAAGATGGTGCCCGTCTGGTACAGGTATTTACGGTACTTAACCGGGAAAAAGAACGACGTTAATCTTTTAGAATACCCTCGCCTTTCAGATCACGTTCGTCTTTAAGTAACAGCTGACGTTCTACTGCACCCAGGGTGATTAAATATTGCGCAGCCATATAGGTGGCCATGACCACGGTTCTGGCGAGCGTAAGGTTTGGATCAACAAATTTGTACCAGGCCAATACACCGTCTGATATAACGAACAGCACTGCCCCGGCCAGGATCAGTTTAAAGCTTAGTGAGTTTACACGCTGGTTTCTAAATGCGGCCATCATCATCATGATGCTGATAATTATGGTATAAGCAAGTACCGGCAATTTCATAGCACCAAGATGTGCTCTGATAAAAAGGTAGTAAGTAATGCTCAATGCAGCGCAGAGCAAAATGGCGATCCTTGCTCCTTTTTTATCCAGTTCTGGTGCAGAAAGAAAATCGAGGTAAAAAGCACGGGTATAAAATATATGGCAGATTAAAAATGCAATAAGCCCGTACATAAAGAAGGATTCATTTTTCCAAACAAGCATGAGTAATACATCACCTGCCATAGCGAAGATGAGTCCGGTAAATATCCTGCGGTGAAAACGGCCTTTTAACCGGGTGCTTATATAAAGCCAGATTAGTAAGGATAAGGCAATGCAAGGCTTTAAAATATATAATAAAGTGGTTTGATGGGTTAGATCTGCCAGGATGTATAACAGGAATATTAGTAAAAACAGGAGGTTAAACTTCAGGTGTTTCTTCAGCATTTGGGTTTATTTTTAAGTTACAGACCAGGCCATGGAGACGATCCTGCAAGCCTGAAAATATAACCTGGTAACCGATTGGAAAGTCAAACAACAAAACTATTAAAATCCTCAATAGTACCGTATCAAAAAGTTTTAATTATTTTTTAAGTATAAGAAACAAAATATAGGGGTTTATGTTAAAGTTGTAGTTTATTGAGTAATTGACAGCTTGATTTTTAATGGGTAAACCCATTTTGTAACCCTTAACTAATAACCTGATGAGTATGGATATTCCTAAGCAAGAAGAAGGATCTAAGATGGATGTTTCTGCCAAAACAGCGTTTGATCATGTAGAAGCAGCAAAGGTGTTTTACAATATCGCGAGAATGCGTTTACTGGAAGTTTACAATTGGGATGAGCTTTGTAACCTCCCCTCGGCAACATTTATCCTTACAGATGAACTTGGTAATCCGGTTAAAAGGGCGGTTGCCGAAGGTGATCATTTTAAAATAGATATTCCAGGTCCGGGCACTGAAGTTGGAGATGGTTACGATTGGGTAACTGTAGAGCAGGTTTACGAAGAAAGTTCGGCGGCAAATCAGTTGACATTGATCCGGGTACGGCCATCATCAAATCCGCTTCATAAATCTGAAGAAACAGCACACTTCTTTAAAGATAAGGCTACTTCTACTTTTACGGTAACGCGGATTGGCAATGAAGTATATGCAGAAGTTCACGGAAGAAATGAAATAGCCAATACAGATTCTAGCGGGATCATTGATCGAATCAGGAATACGATAATTGGGCTAAGTGCAAAAGTAGGTCTTTCATTTCCGCAATGGCAAAGTCTGGTAGATGGATTGGTTAGAAATAACGGTTAAAACAAAAAGGCAGTACCATAATTTTACTCATGACACTGCCTTTATATATATCAAATATACGTGTAAATAAGAAATTGAAAAAAGCTAATTAATAGCTTTTCTCTGTACGGTTGTTACGTTTAAAGCCACCACCGCCACCAGCACCGCCAGTATTAGGTTTTTCTTGTGCTTCTGCAACCTTAATGCGGTTACCATTGTAATCACCACCGTTCATGCGCTTGATTGCTTCTTTTGCCTCTTCATCAACCGGCATTTCCACAAAACCAAAACCACGACTTTGACCAGTCTCACGATCTTTGATAATCCTAAGTGATTTTACTTGACCGAAATCACCAAATACGGCTGTTAATTCATCTTCCCCTACTTCTAAAGGAAGTCCTGTAATAAATATCTTCATTAATGTTTAAAAATTTGTACAAATGTAAGCATTTTTTGCTTAAATTCCAATGTAAGTGTCAGTTATATGTATAATTATCAATTTATTATAGTAACAGACCAGTTGGCTATTTTGTTTAGCATTTTTAAACATCAGCAATTTAAATAATTGCCGCTTATTGATTTATTGCAGCTTGCGTTTAAACAGATCTATCGTTCTTGACCAGGCGAGTTTAGCTGCCGCTTCGTTGTACCGAGTTGGTGAGGTATCGTTGTTAAAGGCGTGGTTAACCCCATCGTATATATAAACCTTGTAATCAATCTTATTTTTAGCAAGTGCTTCTTCATAAGCAGGAATGCCAGCATTGATCCGCTCATCCAGTCCACCGTAATGAAGGAGTAACGAAGCTTTGATCTTTGGAACATCTTCTGCTTTTGCCTGCGATCCGTAGTAAGCCACTGCTGCTCCGAGTTTAGGATCATTTACAGCCAGTTTATTTGCCATTGCCCCACCCCAGCAAAAACCAACGCATCCGGTTTTACCGTTACCGTCTTTTCGGCCTCTTAGATATTCTAACCCTTTTAAGTAATTCTGTAATGTTTTTTCGGGATCTAATTTTCCAATCAGCTCCCTCCCCTTATCTTCATCGGCAGGTGTACCGCCCAATGGCGATAATGCATCAATACCAATAGCAAGGAAACCTTCTGCAGCAACCCTTTTGGTTACATCAATAATGTGTGGGTTCAATCCCCTGTTCTCATGGATCACCACCACGCAACCCAGGTTCTTTTTATCTTTAGGCTTAGCCAAAACCGATTTTACATCACCATCCACCCCCGGAAAGGTAATATTTTCTGTAATGATATTTTCATCTGTAAAGGCCGCGGCGGCCACATAGTTGTTTTCCAATAGTGGCAATACCGTTAACGCGAGCGCGGTACTTCCGGTTAAGATGGCGAGTTTTTTCATAAACTCTTTTCTGCTCAGCGCACTGTGTGTATACTGATCGTATAAGGTGATTATTTTCTGATCCATAGGTTATTAAATTAGTATCCCTAAGATAACGCTTTCCGGTTATGGAGATCATATTCTATCAATTACATTACAAAACAAGATCTTATAAATTTTAATCAGAATTATATAATTATTTATATCGGGTTATATGGAACTTTACCTAAAATATAAACGGTATAAATACATCATTATGAAATCATTAATCTCTTTAGGCTTAATACTGCTCTTATCGGTTACGACCTTGTCTGTTGTTAACGCACAAAAAGTGACCACACCGTCTTTGCAATCATATTTGCTGGTAAAAGATGCGCTGGTTAATTCTGACGCTAAACTGGCTGCGGAAAGATCAGCTGAACTTGGAAAGTCAATACAAACCTTTAAAACGGTTTCTCTAACTGCGGATGGGAAGAAAGTATTTGATGCATTAAAAGAAAAACTGGTTGCCGATGCAGGTCTTATTGCAAAAAGCGATAATATATCTGACCAGAGAAGTCGCTTTGAAACACTTTCGGCCAATATGATCCTTCTGGCAAAAGCCGCTAAACTTAGTGATCAGGAAATCTATCTGCAGTATTGCCCCATGAAAAAGGCATCCTGGTTAAGCTCAGAAAAAGACATTAAAAATCCATATTATGGTAAACAAATGCTTACCTGCGGCTCGGTTAAAGAAACACTTTAGACGGTAATATCAATGAGAATTTCGGGTATCTTCTTTGTGTTTCTGCTGGTTACAGCCCAAGCATTTGCGCAGAAAACAACTGTTTACCGGCTCAACATTGCAGATACCCTGGTTAATTATACCGGTAAACAACGGAAGGCTATTTCTATTAACGGCAGTATCCCGGGTCCTGAGCTGCACTTTACAGAAGGTGATACCGCGGTGATCTATGTGCACAATTCATTAAAAGTAGAGACCTCCGTACACTGGCACGGACTTATTTTACCAAACAAATATGACGGTGTTCCCTATCTGACTACCGCTCCGGTCAAACCCGGAGAAACTAAACTGTTTAAATTTCCATTGGTTCAAAATGGAACATACTGGTACCATTCCCACACCATGCTCCAGGAACAAAGTGGCTTATATGGCGCGTTCATCATCCACAAAAAAGTACCTGCTTCAATAAAAGAACATACGCTTTTGCTGAGCGACTGGACGGATGAAAAACCTGCAGAAGTGCACAGAAGCCTGAAAAGCGCAACAGACTGGTACGCCATTAAGAAAGGAAGCACACAAAATTATCTCGAAGCCATAAAAGAAGGTCACTTTAAAACCAAGCTGCATAATGAATGGAAAAGGATGCTGGCCATGGATGTAAGTGACGTATACTACGATCGATTTCTGTCCAACGGGATGCCTGAAACCTACAGATCTGGTTTAAAAGCGGGTGAAAAGATCCGGATCAGGGTGATCAATGGTAGTGCCTCTACCTATTTTTGGTTAACCTATGGAGGCAGTAAGATTACCGTTGTGGCCAATGATGGAATGGATGTGGAGCCTGTTGTGGTAGACCGGCTTATTGTTGGGGTATCAGAAACTTACGATGTCATTGTTTCTGTTCCGGAAAATAAAGATTATGAGTTTAGAGCTACGTCTGAGGATCGTACCAAACATACTTCCCTATGGCTTCAGGCTCAAAATTCAGAACCGGGATCTGGAAGTGTTCGGCCAGATCGCATTGCCGCTAACACAGTTCCGGCCCCTGTGCTTCCGAAGCTTGACTATTTTGAAGGCATGAAGATGATGAATGGGATGATGAATATGGATGGCAGCATGAACGATATGGGAATGAACATGGCCAACCAGAAGATGGACATGAATGCAGTGATGTACCCTGAACTAACGAGCTCTGCTGCGGAGATTACCACCCTGAACTATGATATGCTCCGTGCTCCGGCAAAAACTACGCTTCCGCCAGCCCCCTTTAAAGAACTGCACTTTGAACTTACCGGTAACATGAACCGGTATGTGTGGACGATCAACAATAAAACAGTTTCTGAAACAGATAAGATCTATATTAAAAAAGGAGAAAATGTACGGATTGTTCTTTATAATGGGACGATGATGCGGCATCCCATGCATTTGCACGGCCATTTTTTTAGGCTGATCAATGCCCAGGGAGCATATTCTCCACTTAAGAATGTGCTTGATATCATGCCAATGGAAACCGATACCATTGAGTTTGCGGGAACTGAAAGCGGCGATTGGTTTTTTCACTGCCATATCTTATATCACATGATGAGCGGTATGGGCAGGATCTTCAGTTATGAAAACTCTCCGCCTAACCCGGAAATCAAAGATCCTGAAATGGCGCTAAAGATGATCTATAAAGATGATCAGGCTTTTCATTTGATGGGAAATGCGAGTTTTGAAAGCACAGGTATTGATGGAGAAATTATGCTGGCCAATACCCGTTATAAACTGCAGACCGAATTTAGGTTAGGTACTGATGACATGATGGGATATGAGAGCGAAACTTACCTGGGCAGATATATAGGGAATATGCAGTACCTCTACCCTTTTATTGGCTGGGATTACAGGTATAGAAAGGATGGAGCACCTGATACCAAAGATAAGCGAAATGTGTTCTTCGTTGGGTTTCAATATACATTACCGATGCGCTTTGTTGCAGATGCACGTTTAGATATGAAGGGGAAGGTAAGGCTTAGGCTTGGAAGGGAAGATATTCCGCTTACCAGCAGATTAAGGTTAGCCATCATGGCAAATACAGACAGAGAATATATGGGCGGGCTTAGGTACAATGTGACCAAAAGGTTTGGAATCTCTACGCACTATGATAGCGATATGGGCTATGGGGCCGGATTTACACTTACTTATTGACCTGTTTTGTCATGATAATGTTTATTTTTTTTTAGTTGAAACTATATCACAATATGATCCGTTATAGCTGTAGTTTGTTTGGTTTAGGTTGATCTGTGGTGGATCAACCGTCTATTATAACAGGGGCGCTCTTTTCAGATCAGCCCCTGTTTCTTTTAAGATCTTTCCATTTTTTTTAAAACCGTTGAAAACTTCTTTTCGTAAGTATGATTGAGAGCGTTAATTTAGCGGGGGTAGATCGAAAGATTTATCTCCGTTTTTTTTTGCACTTCCTGATTCTCGAACACTTTTTATTATTTTCTTGCTCAGATGCTTAAAAAAGCGTGAAAATTTATAAGTAAATTGTAATTTTTATTTTAAAAAGTAATATATTGAAACTTGGTTGACTTTTAGTTTTGTTTTATGTTTTTATGCGCTTACTTTTGGGGGAGTTTTATTTATTGGCATAGATGTTGATTTTTTAACTTTAAATAAACAAGGTGTTATTAAATGCAGAGCGCGTAATATCTTAAAACAAACTGAACAGCAACTTTAACCAGCTCTGAAACCAAAATATACTAGTACTAGCATGCGCAAAAAATTACACGATAGAATAGCAGCTTTCAAAGATGCTACAGCAATTAAGGAAAGAGGATTGTATCCATATTTCCGGGCAATTGAATCTGGACAGGATACAGAAGTAATCATAGATGGGAAGAAAGTGCTAATGTTTGGTTCCAATTCTTATCTCGGACTTACCAATCATCCTAAGATTAAAGAAGCAGCTAAAAAAGCTATTGATAAATATGGTACCGGATGTGCCGGATCCAGATTTTTAAATGGAACGCTCGATATTCACATAGAACTGGAAAAAAGACTTGCTGCTTATGTAGGTAAGGAAGCTGCGGTTTTATTTAGTACCGGTTTCCAGGTTAATCTTGGCGTTATTTCCTGCTTACTGGATAGAAATGATTATCTGATCCTTGATGAATACGATCATGCTTCTATTATTGATGGCAGCAGATTATCATTCTCACGCTCTATAAAATATGCACATAATGATATGGATGATCTGCGCAAAAAGCTGAGCAGATTACCGGAAGATGCTGCAAAGCTTATTGTAGCTGATGGTATCTTTAGCATGGAGGGTGACCTGGTTAACTTACCTGAAATTGTTAAAATAGCCGATGAATTTGGTGCAAACATCATGATGGATGATGCACATAGCCTTGGTGTTATTGGATTAAATGGTTCCGGAACGGCTTCTCACTTTGGATTAACGGATAAGGTTGATCTGATCATGGGAACATTCAGCAAATCACTGGCCTCTTTAGGCGGCTTTATTGCAGGTACTGAAGAAACCATTGAATTTGTTAAACACCGCGCACGTTCATTGATGTTCAGTGCAAGTATGCCTCCGGCAGCTGTTGCCAGTGTAATTGCAGCCCTTGATATTATTGAATCTGAACCTGAACGTATCGATCAGCTTTGGGCAAATACCAATTATGCGAAGAAATTATTGCTGGAAGCAGGCTTTGATATCGGCCATACCGACAGCCCGATCATTCCGGTTTACATCAGGGATAACGATAAAACATTTCTGATTACCAATGTATTGAGTAAAAACGGCATCTTCGTGAACCCGGTAGTTTCTCCGGCTGTTCCTTCAGATGCTTCATTGATCCGTTTCTCTTTAATGGCAACCCACACCTTTGCACAAATTGATGAAGCCATAGAAAAACTATCTGCTGCGGCTAAACAAGTTGATGTTAAAACTTCACAGGTTACTATATGATAAACAACTACACTATACTTTCTTTATAATTGCAAATACAGTATACCTAAAGCTATCCTGAATTAAACCAGGATAGCTTTATGATCTCTTAATAATATATATTGATGAAAAATATAGTTGCTGTAACCAGCAAAAAGCAATTGGCAAGCTTTATCGATTTCCCGCACGAGCTTTATAAAGAAGATCCAAATTACGTTCCCGAACTATTTATCGCTCAGAAAGATCTGTTAACCACACATCCGTTCCATAAGCATTCTTCACTGCAATGCTTTTTGTTATTTGATGGCGATCAGATTATTGGCCGGATAGCAGCGATCCTGAACAACAGTCACAATACCATGAACAATGCCAGTGATGGCTTTTTTGGTTTCTTTGATTGTATCAATGATCAGGCATCTGCAGATCTTTTAATGGATACTGCCATAAACTGGCTTAAAGAAAAAGGAGTTCAGAACAAGATCATGGGACCGGTAAATTTCTCTACCAATGAATCCTGTGGTTTACTGATCGAAGGCTTTGATTCTCCACCTGTTGTTATGATGCCATACAATGCATCCTACTACCCTGCCCTGCTGGAAGGTACTGGTTTGAAAAAACAGGTAGACCTGATTGCATGGCGCTTTACTGGTGATAATTATGATGATCGTTCTGTAAAGCTGATGGACAGGCTGGAAGACCGCTTAAAAAGAAGCAACATCACCATCCGTAAGATCAATATGAAAAACTTTAAGCAGGAAGCAAACAGCCTGCGTGAAGTATACAATAAGGCATGGGATAAAAATACTGGTTTTGTGCCGCTAAATGACGAAGAGTTTGATTACCAGGCTAAGGATCTTAAACTGGTATTAGATCCTGATTTCTGCCTGGTTGCTGAGCATGAGGGTAAACTGGTTGGCTTTGGCGCTGCCATTCCTGATATGAACCAGATCCAGATCAAAATTAAAAAAGGCAGATTATTTCCAACAGGTATCTTTAAACTGCTGTTTGGCAAGAAAAAAGTTACCGGTATCCGTATATTGCTGTTGGGTGTGGTAGATGGTTACCGTAAATTAGGCATTGAAGCCTGTATCTATGGGGGTATTATCAAAGCATACCGTGCAAAAGGCTTAAAATATGCAGAAGCGGGATGGACACTGGAGCATAACGACCTGGTTAACAATGCCATTATTGCGATTAAAGGAGATCCTTATAAAAAATACAGGATCTACGAGAAAACAATATGAGCAAAAAGGTATTAATTACCGGTGCAACAGGCTTTGTAGGATACCATCTGATTAAAAAAGCCGTTGAATCCGGACTTGATGTATACGCAGCAGTTCGTCTGAGCAGTGATGTAGCACATTTAAAAGTTTTTGATATTCAGTATACTGATCTGGATTATAGTTCTGTAGAAGCGCTTAAAATAGAGCTGGAAGAAAAACAATACGATTATATTATTCATGCTGCCGGCATTACGAAAGCAAAAACCAAAGCGGATTACGACAAGGTAAATGCAGGTTATACCAGGAATCTGGCTATTGCTGCAAGTACAGCAGCTATAAAGCTGCAGAAATTTGTGTTTGTAAGCAGTCTGGCCGCATTGGGTCCATTGTCAGATCTGAATAAAAAGATCAATGATGATACCGTTGGTCATCCGGTAACCAATTATGGTGCAAGCAAGCTGCTTGCCGAACGCTATTTATCTGAAATTGAAAACCTGCCTTTAATCGTGATCCGTCCAACGGCTGTGTATGGTCCGCGGGAAAAGGATATTTTCATTCTATTTAAAAGCATCAGTCGTGGTATAGAGCCGCACATTGGCAGCTTTAAACAGCAGCTTAGTTTTATCTACGTAACTGATCTTGCAGAGATTATTGTTAAATCACTGTTTAGTTCCATAATAAAACAGTCCTACAATATTTCTGATGGACAGATCTACGACCGGTATATACTGGCCTACCGGATTAAGCAGGCCTTAAATAAAAAGACCCTAAAGTTTAACCTGCCCATCTCCCTGGTAGGTGCGCTTGCCTCAGTGATGGATCTTCTTTATACAAAGAGCAAGTCTACCCCTACCTTAAACAAGGAAAAAATGGCCGAATTAACAGCCATAAACTGGGATTGTACCATTGATCATGCCCGTAAAGATCTTGGATTTGAACCCAAATATAATCTGGAACAGGGCATTATAGAAACGGTACGGTGGAGTAAAAAAAACCACTGGTTGTAGTTATTGGTTTTCCATCTGTTTGATGATCTTGCTAACCTCTGTTTCGGTAGCACGAAGCTTAGTCTGGCAAAACTCAATCAATTGAGACGCACGCTTTACTTTTTCTGCAAGCACATCTACAGAAACAGATTCCGTTTCTATTTCGTACGCAATTTCTGACAATTCTTTATAGGCCGCCTCATAGGTTAAATTCGTTTCCATTGGTTACTTTTTTAGATTTTACTGTTGTTTTTATTTCTGCAGATGCCATACTGATGGTTAGCTCTGTTCCTGCTTCTATGGCATCGGCGGTACTGATAATCGCGCCGTTCACCTTTATAATTGCGAATCCCTTATTCAGAATATTCTGCGGACTCATTAACTTAACGATGGACTGAAAGTGACCAATATAGCCTCTTTTGTTTGCAAAGTAGATTCGGCTGTAAGATTCCAGGTTATTGCTTAGGTTACTGAGATCCTTACGCTTATTTGAAATCAATAGCTTAGGATTGCTGATGATTAATCCGGAAAGATTCTGAATGTTTCTCTGGTGTCCATGAAGCAGGTTGCGTGCCGTATTGATGGTGGATTGATTCATGTGAGCCAGCCTGTCTTTATGATGATTAATCAATTGATAGGTTTTGATCAGCATCATTTTTTGAATGCCAGTCATGGAATCTTCAAAAGCCCTGTTGTGCGCAATGATAAGTTCTGAGGCCTTAGTGGGTGTTTTAGTCGACGTATGTGCCATCAGATCGGCAATGGTCTCGTTTTTCTGATGCCCGATTCCTGTAATTACCGGAACTGGAAACTTAGCTATAGCCCGGCACAACTCATAATTGTCGAAGATCAGAAAGTCGGTCTGTGCGCCGCCGCCACGAATGATCACCAAAGCATCGTACTGCTTTTCAGATTTAAATACATCAATGATCCGGTTCAGAAACTGCCTGGCATTTACCTCTCCCTGCACCAGGGTAAAATAGTTATCTATATTAAACCGGTAACCAAACGCATTATTTTCCAGGGTATGTTTAAAATCCAGGTATCCGGCAGAGGTATCTGATGATATTAATGCAATATTTTGAATAACCCGGTTAAATTCAAGACCGCTGTTCCTGGTAAAGTACCTTTCGCCAGACTTTTGTATAAAATCTCCGTTCTCCCGTACCAGCTTCTCCAGCGTTTCCTTGCGCTGCTGCTCAAACAAGCCGAGGGTAAAGTTTGTGTCAATGTCAATCAGGTTCAGTTGGAGGCCAAAGGCCGGGTTATACTGAACAGTAACCTGGATCAGTACGTTGATGTCGTTTTTAAACTTCTGTCCGGTTGCCTGTTCAAAGTTGGAAATATTTACGGAGGCATTGCCCCATGCCCTTCCGGAAATTTTGGCCAGGATCCGTGCAGAAGAGCGGTCTTTCTCTACGAGTTCAAAATAATGGTAATTGGTTTGCGGTTTAAATGTATAATTGGTAATGTCTGCAATGACCCAAAATGTCCGCGTTCCGAAAGCCCCGTCCAGCGTTTGCTGAATTTGCTGGCTGAGTTCCGACAGGCGAATGGAATCTGGCTTAGATGGATACGAGGTAGCTTCCATTTTCATCAACATTAAGTATATGGTCTGTACCGCATTTAAGTGCAAAATTATTAACCTGGTGACCTACAGGAAAGTCAAAACACACCGGGTATTTAAATTCCTTCACTTTCTCCAGAACGATCTCATAGATTGATTTCCCAAATTCATCACCAGGGCTATCCTCTTTCAGCTTAAAACCACCGATAATGAGTCCTTTCAGCTTATCCAGCTTACCGCTTCGCTTTAAGTTCCACAGCATACGGTCTATGCTGTAGAGTGCTTCATGCGTATCTTCAATAAATAGTATTTTTCCAGCTGTATCCAGGTCGGAATCACTTCCTGCCAGGGTTTCTATAATGCTCAGGTTTCCACCAACCAGCAGCCCTTCCGTTCGGCCTGTTCGGTTGTCTTTGTTCCAGGCTGCCGTATATTTTACAGGCAAACCGCTTAAAACCTGACGTATAGATAATATGGTTTCTATTTGTATGGGTTTGGCCAATGTCCAGTCGGACGGAAAGCTATTACACATTTTAGAATGAATGGTTGCAATCCCCAATTTGCTGTTGATGTGCGAATGAAATACGGTGATGTCACTAAAACCAATGATCCATTTTGGTTTAGACTTAAATTTTTTGAAATTAAGCTGGTCAATGATCCGTACCACACCATAGCCCCCCCGGGCACACATAATTGCTTTAACAGCAGGATCATCAAGCATTTTCTGAAAATCAGCCAGTCGCTCTGCGTCGGTTCCGCCAAGTGTAAAATCCTTTTTTCCAACCGAATCTCCAACCTGGATGTTAAAACCCCAGGACTGCATCAATTGAACAGATGGCTGGATTTCTTCCAGAGAAATGTAGCTTGCCGGACTGCTTATTCCAATCGTATCTCCCGGTTTAAGGTAAGGTGGTATTTTGACGGATCTTGAAAAAGCAGGATCCGAGGTCATCGTCAATCCCTTAAAGGCAGACATGGTTGCTCCGGCAGTTAAAAAGAAAGATAAGAAGTATTTACGGTTCATTTTAAGGCAGCTGATATGGCTATGCAATAATAAGGGTTATTGCTGAAATCTGCAGGATATTAACGCAATCGTTTTCGTATTTTTTATAGTGTAAATTGTAATTTCCTGCCCGAATTGTGTTTTAAGAGCAGTATATTTAACTAACGTTTGATCCTTATGGATCCGGCTGTTTAACCAAATATGATGAACAAATTCCTGATATTGATATTTTGCTTATTTAGCCTGTCCATTTATGCGCAGACTAAAAAGGTTGATTTTGTAAAAAGTAAAACCGAGAATAAGGTAGACGTCCTCATTGGAGATACCTTTTTTACCAGCCTGCTGTTTCCGGTAGCGCTGGAGAAACCTGTTCTATATCCTTTAATTGCAGCAAATGGCTTAACCGTTACCCGCGGCTTTCCGCTCAGCAGCCGTGATGGTGAACGCATAGATCACCCACATCATGTTGGCTACTGGCTAAATTATGAAAGCGTAAACGGACTGGACTTCTGGAACAATTCATACAACATTCCTGCAGAGAAAAAAGTAAACTATGGATGGATCAGAAATGTAAAGGTTGATCAGATCAGTGCCGGAAAGAAAGCCGGGAAACTCAGCTACAGCGCAAATTGGGAAAGTCAGTCCAAAAATATCCTGTTAAAGGAACAAACTACATTCCTGTTTTCCGGAACGGATAGCACCAGGACCATCGATAGAATTACTACCTTAACGGCACAAAATGAACCTGTTCTTTTTAAAGATGTTAAAGATGGTATGGTGGGACTTAGAGTGACCAAAGAACTTGAATTTCCATCAGATAAGACTGAAGAGTTTACAGATAGTAAAGGAAACGTGACTAGAGTATCGGCAGCGAGCAATGGTGCAAACGGAAGCTATACCAGCAGTGCAGGTAAGACTGGTAATGACGTATGGGGTACCCGTGGTAACTGGTGCCTGTTATGGGGAACGAAAGATGGAAAGCCAATTTCTGTGGCCATGATCGATCACCCAAAAAATCCAGGCTACCCTACCTACTGGCATGCACGTGATTACGGGCTGTTTGCAGCCAATCCACTTGGACAGCAGGTGTTCAGCAATGGAAAGGAAAAACTCAACCTGAGTTTAAAGCCCGGAGAATCGGTTACTTTTAGGTATCGGCTGATCATTACATCTGATGTGAAAATGAATACGGATGTGCTGAACCAGCAGGCACTTGATTTTAGCACGACCAAATAATTATCCTCGTAAAATAATTAGCTTGTCCATGTAATTAACAAAAGCACATAATGAGCAGGATTAAGATGGTTAATTGCACCAACTACCAGCAGAACCAGCTAACGGTACGTTTAGATAAAGAATACAGTAAAATAAGGAATACAGTAAAATAAAGAATTTAATAAAATAAAGAACACTAAATAATAAGAACATACAAATGAAAAAAACACATGCACTGATCCTGGTTGCTTTAATGCTCGGAACCACCCCAGCAATAGTTAAGGCCCAGTCTGGTAAATGGCAGAATCTTTTTAATGGAAAGGATCTGAGCGGATGGAAACAGCTAAACGGCAAAGCTAAATATGAAGTGGTTAACGGAGAAATTGTAGGAACCACGGTATCTGATGAACCCAATTCCTTTTTGACTACCGAAAAAAACTATGGTGATTTTATTTTAGAAGTGGATTTGCTGGTCGACAATTCTATGAATTCAGGGATTCAGATCAGAAGTGAAAGTAAGGCCGATTATCAGAATGGCCGTGTACATGGTTACCAGGTAGAAGTTGACCCTTCGGATCGGAAATGGAGCGGTGGATTATATGATGAAGCCAGACGCGGCTGGTTATATCCAATGGATATTAACCCGACAGGTCAGGCTGCCTTTAAAAAAGGTGCCTGGAACAAATACCACATCGAATGTATTGGTAATTCTATCAGAGTCTGGTTAAATGGTATTCCTACGGCCAACGTGGTTGATGCCATGACCCCTGCCGGCTTTATTGCGCTACAAGTTCATGCTATAGGTAAAAATGAACAACCTGGTAAACAGATCCGCTGGAGAAATGTCCGCATTCAGACCAATAACCTCAAGCCTTCTAAAGTGGATGATATCTTTGTAGTAAATATGGTTCCAAATGACCTTTCTGCACAAGAAAAAAAACAAGGATATTCACTGCTTTGGGATGGTAAAACAACAAACGGATGGGTTGGTGCACATAAAACTACTTTTCCTGCAAATGGATGGCTTATTCAGGATGGTGAACTGAGTGTTCAGAAATCTAACGGGGCAGAATCTACCAATGGCGGAGACATTGTAACAGTTAAGGAATATGGGGCATTTGAAATGAAGTTTGATTTTAAACTGACTGAAGGCGCAAACAGCGGCATTAAATACTTTGTAACGCTGTCTGAAAACACCAAAGGATCGGCTATTGGAATGGAATACCAGATTCTTGATGATGAGCGGCATCCGGATGCGAAACTGGGTAAAAATGGAAACCGTACCCTGGGTTCTTTGTATGACCTCATAGCAAGTAAAAAGATTGCCAACGCACAGCGTAAAATTGGTGAATGGAACCGTGGTTTGATCCGCGTTTATCCCGATAACAAAATAGAATATTGGTTAAATGGATTCAAGGTCACAGAATTTACCCGCGGAACAGATGAATTTAAAGCCCTGGTTGCCGGCAGCAAATATAAGGACTGGAAAGATTTTGGAATGGCCCCTACAGGTCATATCCTGATCCAGGACCATGGCGACAAAGTATCTTTTAGAAGCATAAAACTTAAACAACTTTAACATAACGGAATCATGGAAGAATCCAGAAGGAAATTTTTAAAGCAGTCTGCCATAGCAGCTGCAGGTACCTACCTCGGCACAATGGGTTTAAGTGCCAAGAGCTATGGAAACATTATCGGTGCCAATGACCGCGTTAGAGTGGGCGTTGTTGGGTTCTCTGACCGTTTCAAAGACTCATTGCTGCCCAGCTTCTTAAATCACCATAAAGAATTGAATTTTGATATGGTTGCTGTATCCGACCTTTGGAATTATCGCAGGGGCCTTGGGGTAGAGATGCTGAAATCCAAGTTTGGCCACGATATTACCGCATGCCGCAACAATGATGAATTGTATAACCTGAAAGATATTGATGCAGTAATTGTCAGTACGGCTGATTTTCAGCATGCTACACATGCCATTGAAGCGGTAAATGCCAAATGTGACGTATACTGCGAAAAGCCTTTTGCTGAAACCATGTCAGATGCCCGTGCTGCATTAAAAGCAATTAAGGCATCCAACCAGATCATTCAGATCGGTTCGCAGCGCAGAAGCGGCGGCAATTATAAAGCGGCATCACAATTTATTAAAGATGGAAAGTTCGGCGATATTACCATGGTAGAACTGAGCTGGAATGTTAACCAGCCCGGACGCTGGCGCAGACCAGAGCTGGTAGCTAAATTAAAACAGGAAGATACCGATTGGAAACGCTTTCTCATTAACCGCCCGTTTGAAGAGTGGGATCCCCGAAAATACCTGGAATATCGTTTGTTCTGGCCTTATTCATCTGGCATGCCCGGACAATGGATGTCACATCAGATTGATACGGTTCACTGGTTTACCGGGTTAAAACATCCAAGAAGTGTGGTAGCCAATGGCGGCATCTATCAATGGAAAGACGGACGCAGAAACTGGGATACTACAACCGCTGTTTTTGATTATGGAAAAGAAAATGATCCAAACAATGGGTTTCAGGTTGTATTTTCATCAAGAATGCACAATGGTGATGAAAACCCTACAGAGATCTATTACTCAAATGGTGGTGAACTAAACCTCAATACCAGCAAGGTTTCGCCAAAAGGCGGTATGACTGCCAATGCGGCTAAAGCCATGAATATGCAGCCAAATCTGCTGCCTGAATTGAAATTAACTGAACAGGTAGAAAAGGTTGCCGCATCTGCCAATACGGGTGGCGATAAGTTAACTTCAAACCATATGCGCAACTGGATGGAATGTATTCGGAGCAGACAGCCAACCAATGCCCCTGTTGAAGCTGGATATTATCATTCTATTGCTACGATCATGACTAATGCAGCAGCAAGGACGGGTATGAAAGCCACCTTTGATGAGGCCAAACAAGAAGTGATGGTTGGCGGAAAAGTATTCAAATATTAAGACTATTCTGAAGTAATTGTATTTTCATTGCTTGCCCGGTTCCTGTTAACTGATCATCGCTATACTTCAACAGTTAAAGTAATTATACTTGGATTGCCTGTCAATTTATATAATGAAACAATTGCCAGTTCTTAAAGTAAGAAGCATAAAAAAGGAGCTTTGATTTAAATCAAAGCTCCTTTTTTATGTACTGGTTTTATTTCCAGCTTTACTTTTCGCCTACCAGAATGCTGAATATAAAGCAACAAGCATGGTAACAATGATCAATGATCCAACGGCAAATGAGGTAGATACCTTAAACATTTTCGCGTCAATCTCCAATCCATTAGGTACCACACCTTTTTTGTTTTCATAGATACTGATAAAGTACATCCCGATAATACAAAAGGCAAATACAATAACCATTCTATCCATAAACGGAATAGCGAATACACCAGAAGCATCAGCAACAGCCCATCCGTATTCATATAATGGAGACAAATCGATCCAGCCCGGTAAGAATTTAAGCACAACTGAAACAAGGAACCCTCCTATGGTAGCGAACAACGCTGCATTTGAAGTGGTTTTTTTCCAGAAAAATCCTAAGATGAACATGGCAAAGATACCAGGTGATACAAATCCTGTATATTCCTGGATGTACTGGAACCCTTGTTTACCCTCTCCCATCAATGCATCACCAACAATTAGGGACAATACTACTGCAAGAAGCATAGATACGACTACGGTGATCTTACCTACGTTAACCAATGTTTTTTCTTCGGCAGCAGGATTAAATGCTTTCTTATAAATATCAAGGGTAAAGATGGTTGCAATACTATTTGCTTTACCAGCCAGTGAAGCTACAATTGCAGCGGTAAGTGCCGCAAATGAAAGACCTTTCAGACCAATTGGCAATAGACCCAGCAATGCAGGATAGGCTTTATTTGGATCCTGAACACCAGAACTGGTTAACAAGTCGCTACCACTGATTCCAGGGATCTTTTCTTTGATGATGTAATAAACGGCAATACCTGGTATCACCACGATTACCGGCATCAGCATTTTTAAGAAAGCTGCAAATAAAAGACCTGACCTTGCAACAGGCAGCGATGCGCCAAGCGCACGTTGGGTGATGTATTGATTACAGCCCCAATAGCTTAGATTTGCAATCCACATACCACCAATTAATACACTTAATCCCGGAAGATCGCTATAATTTGCATTGTCTTTCTTAAAGATCAGGTGGAAATGTTCAGAAGCACCGCCCGTTAAGATAGAGAAGCCTTTTACAATACCGCCACCGTTAGAGATCAGGTTTAATGCGATATAGGTAGCAACCAATCCGCCCAAAACTAAAAAGAAGACCTGGATCACATCGGTATAACCGATTACTTTCATACCGCCAAGGGTAATTAAGATTGCAAATATGGCCAGTCCCAATATACAGGTGGTAATCGGAAGATCAGATATACCGCTGATGGCCAATGCACCCAGATACAGGATAGACATTAAGTTTACAACAATATACAACATCAGCCAGAATACAGCCATGATCATCGCTACCTTTTCATTGTAACGCTGACTCAGGAACTGAGGCATGGTAAATATTTTGTTTTTCAGATAAACCGGCATAAAGAAGATGGCCACAATGATCAATGTAGCAGCCGCCATCCATTCGTAGGCAGAAATGGCAAGGCCAAGCTTAAAACCTGAACCACTCATTCCAATCATCTGCTCGGCAGAAATATTAGATGCAATTAATGACGCCCCAATTGCCCACCACGTCAGGGAGCCCTCAGCAAGAAAATAATCTTTAGAATCGGATGTTGCAGACTTCTTCTTGTAATAGATCCAAAAGCCATAAGAGGATACGATTATAAAGTATATGAAAAATACAATGTAGTCGTAGGTTTCGAGTTTGTTCATCATTTATACTGGTTATTGGTTATTTGTTTGAGAGGCTAAAATATAAATTAATTCGGCATAACTATCATAAATTAATAGTTATGCCGAATAATTTTAAATAAAAACAAGAAAGAATCGTTTTTTATTTATTTAGGGAGTTAATCCAGGCAGCGATTTTTAAACCGTCTGCTTTGGTTACCTGAGGCATTGGAGGCATTTCAGTCGAATATCCAGGCCAGTTTTCTGGTTTAGGATTGTGGATCAGTGAAACGATCTTTTCGCCTGTATATTTGCGCTTTGCAATTTCTGTAAACGCAGGTCCGATTTGTTTTTTAGTCGTGTTGTGACAAGCTAAGCAAGTGTAGCTGGTCAACATACCTTTTACCTGTGCATAGGTTGGTGCAATAGCTACTTTAGGAGCAGTAGCAACTGCTTTCGCTTCAGGTGCATTTTTAGAAGGTGCAGTTACCTTAGCTTTAATGTCTGCAGTAGTTTTAGGTCCGCCTTTAACTGCTGGTACAGCATCAGCAGAATTTTTTGTACTTACTTCAGTCATTGAAAGTTTTTCACCTGCAGGGATATTATTTAAGGTATAATAAGCCGTTGGGTGAATCAATAAGGTACCATTGCTTTTTTCACGTACACCATCCACATTAATGGTATGGATGTAATACTGACGCAGGTTATCTACAATAAGTCTGGCTCTGGTTCCATCAGCAGATACTTTAACACCTTTAATTTTTAGTGTTTCTTTATTTACCGGAGGTGATCCATAAACTGGCTGGTATTTATAGATATAGCTTTCCATAGAATAAGAAGCCAGATCATTAGCAGATTTTAAATCAACCGGCTGAGTAAATTCAATTTCAAAACCATCAGGCATTGCTCTAACCGCTTTCATCTCAAACGGGGTTTTTGCACTGTTGTATACCAAACGCTCAAGGCCTTCATTGGCATCACCGGCAGATCCCCATCCACGATTGGTTTCACCAACAAAAAGAGAACCGTCAGTACCCCAGGCCATTCTCAATACACCAGAACGGAAACCGCTTCTGAATAAAAAGGATGCACCTTGCTCTTCACCATTTACTTTTTCCATAAATACCCTGGAGATGATACTCATACCCTGATCACCTACTAAAAGCTGACCGGCAAAAGGACCAAAAGCATTTTCCGGGATTTTAACAGGCTCTGAACTGGAGATACCTAAAATTCCGTAAGGAAGCCATACTGCAGGCAATCTTAGATCGCGGAATTCTTTTTTCATGTCAAACAAGGTCTTGAATTCTTCATTCACCCTGTTTTCAGGTTTAATGGATCTTCCCTGCTCATTTCTAATCCTTCTTTCATCAATTTTTGAATAAAAATATTCAGAAGTTAATTTTAAAGGAGAGTCAGATCTTGTAGTCCATACTAAACTTGCAGGATTTCCTAAGAAATCACCTTCATTTACTTTCCAGATACCACCAGAACCTACCCAGTCACCCTGGTTTTCTGTATAAAATAACTGACCGTCAATTACGTTTAATCCAGCTGGAGAACGTACACCGGCAGCCCATGGTTTCATTTTACCGTCTTCAGAGATGTTCATAACCCAACCTCTCATTGGAACACGGCTTTCTGCACGCCACCACTCTTCGTTACCGAAGGCTACGTTGGCAGTTACAAAGAATGTTCCGTCTGGTGCTATTTTAGGACCAAAGCTATATTCATGGTAGTGACCACTTAAAGGCCATGCATAGATCGTTTCATAAACGTCTGCCTTACCATCCATGTTTTTATCGATCAGTTTGGTTAACTCACCACGCTGAGCTACATATAGCGCACCGTCTTTGTAAGCAAGACCCAGGATTTCATGTAATCCTGTCGCAAATTTGCGCCAGTATGGTCTGCTTGTTGTAGGATTTTCTACAATATAAACCTCACCTCTTCTGGTTGATACACCTAAGTCACCATTAGGCAACGTGATTAATCCGCCAACCTCTAATATTGGTCCTTCAGGTACCTTAACCTTCACTACCCTATAATAATCTTCTTCTTTTGATGTTTCTTTTTCCTGACCAACAGCCATTGAAACACTAAAACTTAAAGCCAGCATTGCCAGCGTTTTAAAAGTATACTTCATCATCTAACCCTTATAATAAAATAGAATAATTCAATTTGCCACGAACCAAAACAACAAGTTGTTTTTTTCCTGCTACATCCCTGATTACAGGTTTGTCTTTAGCATCTTCGAATTTTAAATAAAAAGACTGACCATCGATCAGGTAAAATCCTTTTGAAATCTCTTCGATTGTGCTGCCGTTAGCCAATTGCGCATAAACGTTTTCAACAGGATTAACAAGCGTAATTTCTCTGCTTATACCCTGTCCGTTTTCCAAAACACGAACTGCATCTGTTACTGTTGTACCAAATACGTTGTAAGTGAATGTAGGACGGTCTTCGGTGTCCATGGTATAACCTTTAGTTTTAAAGCCTGTTCCGGTGGTGTCGGTTGGCCATGCTGCATCAGCAGTAGCTAATTTAGCCAATGCCGGTGCCGGAGTAGTTGTAAATGTAGTTACACTTCCGCGTGGTCTTGATGAACCGTTACCTCTTTCATGCCACATTGGTGTAGCATCAATGAAATCACCTCTCCAAAGCTGAAATAATAAACCGTTATCCAGGTCATAGCTATAATGAACCTTAAGCGGGCTGCCGATAGAAATGGCATGTACTACTCTTGGTCCGCCAGTAATGTCAATAAAACTACGGATCATTGTATTTACAGGAGCATCGATATAGATCGGATCTGTATCGTTACCTCTTTGTTGTCTGCCTGCCATAGCTGCATCCTGTACCGGAAGTTTAGCTATTTTAATGTTTTTGAATGCAACAGCACCGTGATCACCTTGTAAACGCAAAGGACCAATTGCTTTTTCAGCACTTGCTGCGCCGCGTGTTGGACCTGATAGTTCTACGTTATCATGGATCTGTACACCGTTAAGATCAACAGAAACGATTCTTGCGTTGGCTGTTTTTGTGCCCGAAGCATCAAATACAGGTGCCTTAAAGATAATTTTGATGTGCTGCCATAATCCAGGTGCTTTAGAAACATTCTGACGTGGTGCATAGCCTTCAAAACCCTGACGGCCATTTGGTCTTACATCATCCCAACGCTCATAAATACCACCGTTGATGGAAGAAGTAGGAACGGTTACTCCCCATGAATCTCCCAGCTGGATCTCATAGTTACCCTGAAGATAGATTCCTGAATTGGAACCTTTAGCAGTTAAGAAATCCAGTTCAAGAATAAGATCTCCATGCTGAGCTAAAGTGAACAGGTCAGAACCTGCATTTTTTTTAGTGGGAACGTTAACCAGAACTCCTGTGCCCTTAGTCAGGTTAAATACGTTTGCCTCATTTAGATTGGCAGTTACCCCTCCTGCCAGAGACCATGTTTGACCTGGATCTTTAAACGAAGAAAGATCTTTGAGATCAATTCCTGATTGATCAGCAAGCTGCTGACCAGACACAAGTGCAGTTCCTAACATCCAGACAAAAGCCGTTGTTCCGAACTTTAAATAATTAAGCTTCATATTGTGTTTTTTGGTTTAATAAAAATTAAAAGTAGCAATTTCATGGATTATTAAAAGCATTGAAAAATAATGATTTTGTTACATTGGAGAATAACCCGTTCTAAGCAACAAATAAGCCTTGTTTTATTTGCTAAAACTATTTTTCAACATTTAAAAATCCTAAAATTAAGTACCCTTTTTCTTCTTGGAATTATAAATTTTAGCCCCTATTTTTTACGCAGCGTTTTTTCTGAACCGTGCTTCGATCTTATCCAGATCTGCTTGCGTAGGGTTTGAAGATTTTTTAAGCGATTGCAGAAAGTGCTGTACTTCTTTTTCTGCAGATGGGCAGCCTGTGTTTTCTCCCTTAGTACCCAGCTTCGCTCCTTCTGGCCTCATTTGAGAATCGGCCAGCAGATTTTGCTGTGCATCAAAGATCAGCCAGGTCGGTAAACCCTGATCTGCATTGTTGTATTTCTTTAGCAGATCTACAGCTCCCGGATTTTCCAGGTTCTCTTTTCCTTTTGACTCGTACACCACCAGGTCTGCAATTACATAGTTCTTATCGAAGAAAGGTTTAACCGACGGATCGTTTAAGCTGGCTTCCATTTTACGGCACCAGCCGCACCAGGACGCATGGAATACAACCAATACTTTCTTTTTTTCAACGGATGCCTTTTTCAATGCCGCATTTAAAACAGTTTCTGCAGTAGGGACTGCATTTTGCGCTGAAGCATGATGGATAAAAAATGTAGTAATCAACAGGAGTGTAAATGTTCTTAGTTTCATTTTGCAGGAGTTAATGGTTACTATAAAGCTAAGGCTTTTAATTAAATAATAAGAAAGAATTTGCATTGAAACTTTAATGAAAATAAAAAGGTATTCAGAATATTACCCGAATTCGTTTTTATTGTTTTAATGTTAAACGGATATGCTATATCTTTATATGATATACACACAAACTATAATTTTAATGAAAACACCTTTTGCCTTATTGGTTTCCGGTATTGCATTTACGATCTTAACCCCGTTAACACGACCTGCAGCCATTGTTCTAAGCAATCTTAACCCCACAACAAAAAAGATACTTCAAATTGATACACCAGACCAGGATCGTTTCATCAAGGTGAAGCTTGTTCAGGGTCAGTTTACTGAGCCAACAGAAATAGCCGTTCTGCCAAATCTCGATATCCTGATCTCGCAGCGGCGCGGAGAGTTTCTACTCTATAAAAATCAAACCAAGACCCTGAAGCCGGCAGGTAAACTCGATGTATATGCGAAGACCAATACGCCCGATGTAAATGCAGAAGAAGGATTATTGGGTGTAACCATCGACCCTGACTTTGCAAAAAATCAATATGTTTATGCATTCTATAGTCCCCTTAAGACATCTGTTAACCGTTTGTCGAGGTTTAAGCTCATTGATGATAAGATCACGGTAGCCTCAGAAAAAGTCATATTGGAATTTTATTCGCAGCGTGAAATTTGCTGCCATACTGGTGGATCGATTGCCTTTGGCCCTGGAGGCTTACTGTATATTTCCACAGGTGACAACTCTACCCCGTTTGATGTTCCCAACCAGCAATATGTAAATAAAGGATATGCGCCGCTGGATAACCGCAAAGGATTGCACCAGTACGATGCCAGAAGATCTGCAGGAAATACCAATGACCTTCGTGGTAAAATACTAAGGATAAAAATAAATGAAGACGGTACCTACACCACACCTGATGATAACCTATTTGCAAAAAATGATCCTAAGGCCAAGCCGGAAATCTATGTAATGGGGAACAGAAACCCATACCGGATCTCGGTAGATCAGAAAACCGGGTTTTTATATTGGGGGGAAGTTGGGCCTGATGCATCAAATGACGATGAATTAAGAGGCCCGAGGGGTTACGATGAGGTAAACCAGGCACGTAAAGCAGGTAACTTTGGCTGGCCATTATTTATAGGTAATAATTATCCTTATCGTGCCTATGATTTTACTAACGGTACAAATGGAGCAGCTTTTAATCCTTCTGCGCCGGTAAATAATTCGCCAAATAACACTGGTCTGAATGAGCTTCCAAAGGCACAGCCGGCTTATATATGGTATCCTTATGGCGAGTCTAAAGAATTTCCACAGGTAGGTTCAGGCGGTCGCACGGCGATGGCAGGACCGGTGTACTACGGTAAACCGGGAGCGTCACCCTACCCTGCTTATTACGAAGGAAAACTATTGATCTATGAATGGGTCCGCGGTTGGGTTAAAGCCGTGACCATGGCTCCAAATGGTGATTATATCAGCATGGAACCTTTTCTAAGTAATATTTCCCTGGCAGCGCCAATAGATATGGAACTGGGACCCGATGGTAAATTATATATTCTGGAATATGGTAAGGGATGGTTCACCAAGAACCCCGATGCTGGTATCGTCAGGATTGATTACCTGGCCGGCAACAGGCCTCCTCAGATCACAAAACTCGACATTCAGAAAACAAGCGGTCTTCTTCCTTTTAAATTGATAGCTAAAGTTGAAGCCAAAGATCCGGACGGTGACAACTTAACTTACGTATGGAACCTGGGTAAAGGGGTTAAAAAGACCACAACTATACCTGAGTTTCAGTATACCTTTACCAAAGCTGGTGAATATCCAATAAGCGTGCAGGTAATTGATCCGGGCAAAGCATCTTCTGCAAGTGCTGTAATTCCTGTTTTTGCAGGTAATGAGCATCCTTCAGTAAAAATTGCAACAACCGGCAATAAAAGCTTTTACTTTCCGGGTACGCCAGTAAATTACCAGGTAACAGTTACTGATAAAGGCGCTGTTGTTGATAAAAGCAGGATCTACATCTCCAGTACCTATACAGAAGGATTGGATATGGCCGGCGCACAACTTGGACATCAGGCTGCTGCACAAACCCTTGTTGGAAGATCGTTAATGATGAAATCGGATTGCAGCGCCTGCCATAAAACAGATACGAAATCAATCGGACCTGCATTTAAACAGGTATCAACAAAATACCAATCGAATACTAAAGCGGTTGCTTATGTGTCTTCAAAAATAATCAAAGGCAGTAAAGGAGTTTGGGGCGAGGTTCCAATGCCTGCACACCCGGCAATGAAAGAATCTGAAGCCAGGCAAATTGCAGAATGGATCATGAGCTTAAGTGCAACGGCAAGTACAAAGCCTTCGCTTCCTGCAATGGGTAAGATTACCCCGCCTGCTGAGGTCAACAAAAATAAGCCGGTACTTGAAATAAAAGCCAGCTATTCTGATCTTGGTTCTGCAGGTTTAAAATCTTTAACGGCTTCAAACATGCTTAATTTGAGAAGCAATGAGATCGACGCCAGTAACCTTAAGGGAATATCCGGATTTGCACGTAAAGAGTCAAATGGTAATGAATCGCTGATCTTTCCTGAAAATGGCGGATGGATCAGACTGAGACAAATTGATCTGACAAATATTGCTTCAATTGGTACAGCCGTAGTTGATGCAGCAGGTAATCCAGGCTACGCTTTTGAAGTTCGTTTAGATACTGAGAATGGTCAGCTTATTGGTGAAGCAGCTGGCATAGGCACGCCAATAACAATCAGCCCGGTTACGGATGCTAAGTTTCATGATGTTTATATCAAGGTAAAAGCAAAGGACGCCACTGTAAAAGACAGACCTTCACTAAAATCAATACAGTTTAAAACAAAATAGATTATTTGATCTTACCACCCACATTTACAACGGCACCAATTGTAAATATAGAATTTCCAGCACTCATGAACTTTCGGCTATTCAGGCCGAAGTTCGCGCTGGAGGTATATTGAAGCTGTACAACATCACTCAAACGCATCCTTGTGAAAAAGATGGGTTCAAAAAATACATTTCCCTCACGGGTTTGTCCGATGTTATTGCGCATAAAGGTCTTCATGTCCACATGACTGATGCGGAGTGCCGTACCATAATTGATCGGAAAATTCTTACCAAATAGCTTCAGGTCGTTCGACTTCCTGGAGCTATAATTAACCTGTAAAAAGGTCTTGCTGTAGGTAACTTCTTCAACATTCGTATTGAAGAGCACATCATTGTCATCAAACTCACGATACACACGGTCTGTCTTACCGCCGCCATATCCGGCATATACTTCCAGGATCCGGTTATCATCCGGACCAAAGGTATTGAAATACCCGCCTCCAAATTCGATCAGCTTGTGCTTATAGTCCTTTGCATAACGTTCCTGGTTCATGGTCGATCCACTAAAAAGTACACCGAAATGATCCGATACTGCATAGGCACCGTTTAAACTTGCATTACCCCTTAATGAAATATGTGCGCCACCACTAAATTCTCCTGCAGCACTTAACATGGGTGTATTGGGTACGTTAGGCATATAAACAGAGGAACAGGAACACAGAAATAGAAGGCTTGTAATTAAGATGGATCCGGATTTTTTGATCATAAATGAGATTGGATATTTTAAGTATATCCCATCCATCAACAAATTTAAAGCCAAGCATAGCAGATAAACAGATTGCCTTCTCAATTAAATATAAATGCGATTCTTAACATTGCAAAGGACTCTGGTAATCAGTCAATAACGCCCCTAATCTGATTTAAATCAAACAATTGTTGTTTTAACACGTTGTTTTATAATATATGACAGTTCATAACAAAACCATAATCATATCCAACCGCTTACCTGTAAAGATCACAGAACACAACGGTGAATATAGATTAAGGCCCAGTGAAGGAGGTCTCGCAACCGGTTTAGGCTCGGTTTATAAAAGAGGAAATAACGTTTGGATCGGCTGGCCCGGAATAGAAGTTCCCGAAGATCGTCAGGATGAAGTACGGCAGAAATTAGCTGAATTTAACCTCATCCCCGTCTTCCTTACCAATGAAGAAATCAGCCTTTATTATGAAGGCTTTTCCAATGAAGTTTTGTGGCCAATATTTCATTACCTTACTACATATGCTAACTTTGAGCAAACGTATTGGGATTCCTATAAGTCTGTAAACGAAAAATTCAGGGATACCGTGATCCAAAATATCAATGATGGAGATACCATTTGGGTCCATGATTACCAGCTGCTGCTCCTTCCCTGCTTAGTTCGCACGGAAAGACCTGCCGTGACCATAGGATTTTTTCAGCACATTCCTTTTCCTTCTTACGAAATATTGAGGGTCATCCCCTGGCGGGAGGAGATCATCTCCGGTATGCTCGGTGCAGACCTTTTGGGTTTTCATACCTTTGATGACGTAAAGCACTTCTTAAGTGCTGTATCCATGTTGTCTTCCAGCAAGCAATCGGAAAACATCATCATGCACAAAAACAGGCAAATCGTTGTGGAGTCGTTTCCAATGGGCATAGATTACCAAAAGTTTGAATCCCTTACCAGGCATGAGAAAGTAGCAAAGCATACAGCAAACTTTAAAGAGAGCCACCAGAATACTAAAATAATGCTCTCCATTGACAGGCTGGACTACAGTAAAGGGATTCTTCAGCGATTACAAGCACTGGAATTATTACTGCAAATGCATCCGGAATACATCGATAAGATCTCGCTCTTTATGATCGTTGTTCCTTCCAGGGATACCGTTCCTAAATATAAAGAACTGCGTGATCAGATTGATCAGCTGGTAGGGAACATCAATTCCAGGTTTAGAACGTTAAACTGGGTTCCTATCCACTATTTCTACCGCTCCTTCTCCGTTGAGTTCTTATCAGCACTATATAGCATAGCGGATATTTGTATCGTTACCCCCATGCGTGATGGCATGAACCTGGTAAGTAAAGAATATGTAGCATCAAGAACTAAAAATGATGGAGTGTTGATTCTCAGTGAAATGGCCGGAGCATCTAAAGAGCTTAATGATGCATTGATCGTAAATCCAAATAACATTGGTGATGTGATGCGTGCCATCAATCGCGCAATTAATATGCCGCCAGACGAGCAGAATACCCGGATGACCAGCATGAGGCACATCGTTAAAAAATTTGACATCAACCTTTGGGTTAAAAACTTTATGGATAAATTACTTGAAGTTAAAGAGATACAGCAATCTTTATTAACAAAACATGCCGTGCTTTCTGTACGGGAGCGCATGGCAGATGACTATTTAAAATCAAAAGACAGGTACATATTTTTAGACTACGATGGTACACTGGTCGGCTTTCATGGTGATATTGATAAGGCATCTCCAGATCAGGAGCTTTATGATATATTGGGGCAGCTGTCTGCAGACCCTGCTAACCGAGTAGTTATTATCAGCGGTCGCCGGTACCAAACCCTTCAGCAGTGGTTTGGCCACTTAAATCTGGAAATGATTGCCGAGCATGGTGCCTGGCAAAAACACCTGAATGAAGATTGGAAAGCACTGCCCCTGCTTACTGACAAGTGGAAACAGGATGTTAAAACAGTTCTCGATACTTACACAGACCGTACACCCGGCTCTTTTGTCGAAGAGAAAAGCTATTCGCTGGTGTGGCACTATCGCAAAGTAGAAAAAGGTCTTGGGGAACTTCGTGCCAATGAGATCAGTAACCACCTTAGAATGATGATTGCTGATAAAGGCTTACAAATGATGCCAGGCAATAAAGTCATAGAATTTAAGAACATCGAAGTAAATAAAGGGAAAGCTGCACAGAATTGGCTGTACAACAACAATCCTGATTTTATTATTGCGCTAGGCGATGATCATACGGATGAAGATATATTTAAGACCTTGCCCCCGGAAGCCTATACGATTAAAGTCGGTAGCAACATCTCTGCAGCGCAGTATTATCTGAGAGACTTTAAAGAAGTGCGTGAATTGCTGAAAAGCTTTATTTCTACGCAAAAAATAACGTCTTATTGAGTATAAGCGTATAAGTTTTGTGTTGTGATACCTGATTCTTCGAGTTATTCTTATAAAAAGAGTACGCTTAATGAAAGACCTCAGCGTTCTTTCCGATCCTTCATCGGAATTAATGCAGTCTTGAATAAGCGCACTCTTTTTATTGAAAATAATCTGGAAGTTTTAGCACATGCTATTATCCCGTTTAATTTCCATTGATTAAAATAGGTGTTCCTTTAGTGCTTCCCATAATAATTACCTTTGAGTTTGGCGATAATGCAATTTCTTTTTGAGCTTTAATGGCTTCATATTGTAGTTGTTTGTCGCTAAGCCCGGTAGAAAGGATCTTTTGATAATCGGCTATACCCTGGGCTTCAACACGCTTACGTTCTGCTTCCTGTTTTTCTTTCTGAAGCACGAAGATCATTTTCTGCGCATCCTGCTCTGCATTGATCTTGGATTCGATGGTCTTTTTTACAGACTCTGGTAAGGTTATATTTCGCACCAGCAATTGCTCAAGCACCAAACCTCTTTTTGCAAAGCTGCTGTTGATCGCGTTAAATATGCGGTTCTGAAATTCTTCGCGTTTGGTAGAATACAGTGCAATAGCTTCATAAGAAACGGCATTATCACGAATGGCAGTTCTTGAAACGGGGCGGACAATCTTATCCAGGTAATCATCACCAATCTGGCGCAATATGGTTGGTGCTTTCGACGCACTCACTTTAAATAAAACAGAAAGATCAATGGTTACCTCCAGTCCGTCAGCAGACAATACGCGGATAGCATCATCACCAGATTTCATACCTTCATCGTGCACGGCAGACATCGTATAGTTTTGTGTTTTTACATCAAAGGATGTAATTTCTACCAAAGGATTAACGACATGTAAACCGCTATATAAGACGTCATCTTCAACCTTACCGAATAATGTTTTGACACCTACCTGTCCCGTATCAATCGTTTTAAACATGGTTGTAAAGATCCCGAGCCCAATCAAGACAATTCCAGCAACCCGGGCAATGATTCCGTAGCGGGAACTTTGATTTTGTTGTGCAGATAAAACGAAACCGGCTATTAAAGCGATGATACCAATACTAATTAAAAACATGATGTTTAAGTTTAAATTTTGATTTGATTAATTTATAGTAAGTATGGCGGCAACTGAAATGCCGGATTTGATTTTAAGCCTCAAATAGGGCCTAAATATCTTAAATTGAAGGTTTTTGTCAAAAGGCGTCAATAATCGAAATAAAAAACCCTTTCATTATGGTAGGGTATTTTTTCATAACGGTAGGCTACTGAATGATTATATGAGAATAATAACAACAAAATATGCATTATCCTGTTGTATTTAAGTACCACAATCTAAATTTATATATGGCAGAAAGACATACCTATCAAACAGGTATTATTGGAAACTGTGCTTATCTGGCACACATAAATAAGAATACAAATATTGATTGGCTTTGCTGGCCAAGATTCGACAGTACTTTCGTTTTTGGAGGTTTACTGGACACAGAAAAGGGTGGCGAATTTTCAATTCTCCCACATGGCGAATATACTTCCAGACAATTCTATCTTGAAAATACCAATGTGCTCTGCACAGAGATCAGCAGCCCCGAAGGTAAATACAGGATCACTGATTTTGCACCGCGCTTTCATCAGTATGAGCGGTATTATAAGCCTTTAATGGTAATCCGGAAGATTGAGCCCTTAGAAGGTAATCCCAGGATCCGTGTAAAATGCAATCCCGTATGCGATTACGGCGCAATGAAGCAAAAAGCCCATCGCGGAAGCAATCACATTCAATATACTGGAGGCGATGAATTTATGCGTTTAAGTACGGATATTTCATTGAGCTACATTGAAGACGAAAGACATTTTGCATTAAATGAGACCAAATACCTGATCTTAACTTATGGACATGAATTGGATGCCCCAATAGCGAGTACTGCCGAACGGTTCCTGACAGAAACGATTAAATATTGGAGACGATGGATCAAGCATTCTAATATTGCCGGATTCTATCAGCACCTGGTAATCCGTTCTGCCCTCGTTTTAAAGATCCACCAATACGAAGATACCGGGGCGATCATAGCAGCCAGCACAACCAGTTTACCGGAATCACCAGGAAGTACCCGGAATTGGGACTATCGGTATTGCTGGATGCGTGACACCTATTACGTAATTACTTCGCTAAGCCACATTGGTCACTTTGAAGAAATGGAAAAGTATTTTGGCTACGTAACTGATATCTCCTTTAGAGACGACGAGCGTTATCAGCCCTTGTTTGGTATTGGCGGCGAGCGCGTACTTACAGAACGGATTCTGGAAGATATAGCAGGTTACCAGGGCAATCAGCCTGTACGGATCGGAAATCAAGCTTACGAACATATCCAGAACGACATCTATGGACAAGTTCTTGTCTCTATGCTTCCCTTATACAATGATCAGCGCTTTATTTCCAAAGAACGCCAGGATTCAGAAAAATGGCTCGACTATCTTTTGAAAAAGATAGAGCGGACCATTGATGAAAAGGATGCCGGGATTTGGGAATTCAGGAACATTGCCAATATTCATTGCTACACCAATCTATTTCAATGGGCCGGTGCCAATGCCGCTTTAAAAATAGCCACCAAAATAGGTAATGAAGAATTTAAGCAAAGAGCCCAAATCTTAATTGATAAGGCTGCCCAGCACATCGAAGATTGTTATGACCCAGAAAGGAAAGTATATAATCATGCCGTTGGAAGTCCGCACTTAGATGCCAGTACCCTGCAGTTAATCCTGATGAATTATTTAGATCCTAATTCTCAAAGAGCTAAAGACCATCTGATTGCGCTAGAAAAAGAACTTAAAGCAGAAAATGGCCTGTTCTACAGATACCTGCATACTGATGATTTTGGTAAACCTAAAACAACCTTTCTGATCTGTGCCTTCTGGTATGTTGAAGCACTTGCCTGCGTAGGTAGATTAGACGATGCCATCAGAGAATTCGAATCGATCATTAAATATGCCAATCACCTGTTACTGTTCAGCGAAGATGTAGATGAAAATGATGGAAGTCAATGGGGTAATTTTCCGCAGGCTTATAGTCATGTCGGCTTAATGAACGCAGCACATCGCATTGCTATTAAACTGGATCGTCCTATATTCCTGTAATGGTAATCGTTAAATAAGAAATATACGCTATGCAAATGTGTAAGTATTTTCAATAAAAAAGAAACTCTTAATGAAAGACCTCAGCGTTCTTTCCGATCCTTCATCGGAATTAATGCAGTCTTGAACAAGAGTTCCTTTTTTAATTACAATATAGAACAAACATAGACGCCAAAATCTTGTTGGTATTATTTTCAATAAAAAGAGCGCGCTTAACGAAAGACCTCAGCGTTCTTTCCGATTCTTTATCGGAATTAATGCTTCTTGAATAAGTGCACTCTTTTTATAAGAATAGTATTTGAGTTATATTAGCCTCTTAAACAACAAATACGCATTTTAAAGATAGACACTCCCTGATGACTACAAAACCAACCGCTTTCATATTCGACCTTAACGGAACCATGGTAGATGATATGGAATTTCATGGCAAAGCCTGGAGTTCTATTATAAACGACGACCTTAAAGCTGGATTAACGTATGAGGAAGTAAAAAAACAAATGTATGGCAAGAACAGCGAACTGCTGCACCGCATCTTTGGTGATAAGCGCTTTACGCCGGAAGAGGAAGATAAGCTGTCTTTAGAGAAAGAACACCGCTACCAGGCAGCATACCGTTCAAGTTTATCCCTTATCGATGGACTGGATGGTTTTTTAGAAAAAGCGAAAGCAGCAGGTATTTCTATGGCTATTGGCTCTGCTGCCATCCCCTTTAATATTAATTTCGTGCTGGACGGTTTAGCTATCGGGCATTATTTTAAAGCTGTGGTAAGTGCAGATGATGTACAGGTTAGTAAACCACATCCGGAAACTTTCTTAAAAGCGGCTGAACTATTGGGATCAGCACCAGAAAATTGTGTCGTATTTGAAGATGCACCTAAGGGTGTAGAAGCCGCTCAAAATGCAGGCATGAAATGCGTGGTACTCACCACAATGCATGGTCAGGAAGATTTTTCAAGCTATACCAATGTCATTGCATTTATCAGTACTTATAATGATCCGGCGTTAAACCAATTATTTTAAGTAAAACTTTTTTTTTACCTTCAACCAAAATTTATATAATGGAACATCATCAATCTGCACACGGAACCCAAATTATGATTGCTTTATTAATTTTAGTAGCAATTGTGATCTGTACAGCTTTTTATCTTTCTTTTATCAGAAAAAGCAAAGCGGATCATAGCGGTCATTAGAAAGCCTGTTAAAGGCTTCCTAATTCTATAGCTTCAATACGTGCACCCAGTTCATCAACCAGTTTCTGGTCAATATCATCTTTGGATCTCCACTGTAATGTAGTATTTCCTGTTTCAGGGAAGATATGTCCAGTACGCTCACCATTTATGTAAATGATGTAGTCGCCTGGTTTGGGTAACTCAACACGTATTGCATTGGGCTCGCCATCTATTTCTAAAGTAAATTCATAAGGATTTAAATCCTTCTCCTGCGTATTTTCCATAATTGTGTGGTATTGTTTGTAGTTTGAAAACAATGTTTTATAGTTATTGTTTCATTCCCTGATCCCTATACAAAGTATTTCTTAAATTTAACCGGTGGCAAGAAAAATTATCCATATTGATATGGATGCATTTTATGCATCGGTTGAACAGCGCGACTTTCCCGAATACAGGGGTAAGCCCATTGTGGTGGGCGGCTCTCCGGACGGACGCGGTGTGGTGGCTACAGCAAGCTATGAAGCCCGTAAGTTTGGGGTTAAATCAGCCATGTCATCCCGTCAGGCCATTCAGTTATGTCCGGAGGCAATCTTTGTAAGGCCGAGGTTTGATGCTTATAAAGCGGTATCGGCAGGGATCAGAGAAATCTTTGGCCGGTATACCGATCTGATAGAACCGCTCTCGCTGGATGAGGCTTACCTGGATGTTACTGTTGATAAGCTGAACATTGGATCAGCAATGGAGATCGCCAAACAAATTAAACAGGCTATTAAAGATGAGTTGAACCTCACCGCCTCTGCGGGTGTATCATCGAATAAGTTTGTCGCCAAGATCGCATCCGATATGAATAAACCAGATGGGCTAACCTTTATAGGTCCGTCTAAGATCGAAGCGTTTATGGAAAAGCTGCCTGTAGAGCGGTTTTTTGGCGTCGGAAAGGTAACCGCTAAGAAAATGAAAAGTATGCACCTGCATACGGGCGAAGACCTTAAAAAATTATCTGAGCAGCAGCTGGTCCGTTATTTTGGTAAAGCAGGTAAATTCTACTATTCCATTGTACGTGGCATAGATGAACGTCCCGTTCATGCAGAGCGGGAAACAAAATCGCTTGCTGCTGAGGATACCTTTCAGCACGACCTCATCACTTTAGAAGAGATGTATACTGAATTGAGTAAGCTTACTGAAAAAGTAGTTTTAAGGCTTAGCCGTAATCAGTTAAAAGGCCGGACAATCACCCTTAAAATTAAGTTCAGTGATTTTAAACAAATTACCAGGAACCATTCATTTACGCAACCCATTTCTGATTACCAAACTATTATTGACACAGCAAAGGAACTACTGGATAATGTAGATCTGGAAGATAAACCGGTACGCCTTCTCGGCATATCATTATCAAATTTCGGGGTGCTTCTCTCCCAGCCCAAGCCAGGTAATCCATATCAGCTGGAACTATTCGATTGATCCGCTAATCGCATTCAGCTGGAACCAAAATACGAGCCAATGATGAGAAATTATTATTCAGTACTGCTGGGAATCTTTTGATTCAAGCCAGTTTTGAATCGGAATGGTGATTTTCTGATTCAAAACTGCGTAATTACACAGTTGATTTCTAAATTCCCCCAGATTATCTTTGACGCAGAAATTAAAACATCAGATTTGAAGCCAGATACTTTTTAGTACTTTGTTTCTAAGTTTCAAACTGATCAAATCGCATATGCTACGCTCTGTGAAAACCATTCAAAAGCCGAAGAAATTCGGCTTTTGTCGTATAACAATTTTTCTACTAAAAGGTTAAATCACTATCTTTAATTATAATTGTTCTAAATAACTTGCATCCTAAAAGCAATAGTCGCACCTTTGCGGCTCAATCAGGATGGGATTAATTTGAGATACCTTTATATTTTTTGTTTTGTCATATTGATGCAGCAGGCTTCCGCGCAAGTTATCAATGTGAAAGGGCAAGTTGTTGATACGCAGCAGAAGCCACTATCATTTGTTACTGTACAATCGGAAACACTCGGATTAAGTACCTATACCAATGAACAGGGATTTTTTCAGGTTCGCGTAGATACTTCCAGGTATAAGTCTTTTGACCTAAAAATAAAAATGGTCGGAAAACAAACTGTCTCCACCATCATTTCTTCGTTCTCTACTTTTTCAGCTTTAAAATATGAACTTAAAGATCTTAACTTAAGTCTGGATGAAATTCAGGTTACTGAAGTTAGAAAAGCACAATCTTCCAATTCTTCTATCGTGTTTGACAGACAGGCCATTGAGCAGGTTCAGGCATTCAGTCTGGCTGATGTATTAAATAACCTTCCCGGTAAGACGGTCACCCCTCCCGGTCTTCAAAATCCGAAGAATATCACATTGAGAAGTCTTGCTGGTGGTATACACGAATTAAATAATGCATTTGGAACGGCTATCGTTTTGGATGATATTCAGCTTTCTAACAATGCCAACATGCAGAACAGAAGCGTTGGTAAATTTGGAATAGCATCTTCCGGAATCCAAAGCCGCAGTTTTGGGGGCTTTGATGTTCCCTTTGGTGGTATTGATATTCGTGAAATTCCTGCAGACAATATTGAAAGTATTGAAGTCATATCAGGAATAGCCCCCTCTAAATACGGTGACCTAACGGATGGCGCAATCATCATCAATAGACAAGCTGGTAATACGAAATACCAATTCAGTTCCAGGATCAATGCAGGTTCTTCAAATTTCTCCTTGTCTAAAGGGTATGTAATTGGTAAGAAAGCTGGTGCGGTCAATTTCTCTATGAATTATCTGAATAGTGAAGAAGATCCAAGTGATCCTTTAAAATCCTATGAAAGAGTGGGTACAAATGTAATGTGGACATCTTATCTGTCTTCTAATTTTAAAAATACATTGTCTGCAGATTACAGTACCCGACTTGATGACGTTAAGTTAGATCCGGATGTTGGCAGGGACTATATGACTTATGCCAAATCCAGGAACCTTTCCATCTCAAACCGCTCTTCATTGTCATTCAATTCAGATTTTCTAAAATCCGTAAACTTAAGCTTTGGGTATAGCTCCGGTTACCAGGAAACCTATAACCAGTCATATATTAATGGTGCACCTTATCCGGTAGCAGATAAGGATACCATTGGATTATACGAAGGGTATTATGCTCCTGGTTCTTACTTAGCAGTAGAGCATTTGATAGGAAGGCCATTAAATATGAATGGAAACCTGAGTTTAAACAGTGAGCTAAAAACAGGCAGGTTGATTCATAAGCTTAGTCTTGGCAGTAATATTTACTATTCAGAAAATAATGGAAAAGGTGTAATTGTGGATCCTGAAAAAGAACGCTGGGAAAATCAGGGATATCAAAATGAAAGACCTTACGATTATGAGTCTGTACCTTCAACATTCAATTACAGTTTGTACGTTGATGATCAATTTAAGTTCAATTTCTTAAGAAGATCCGTGAACGTAAATGCGGGACTCCGTTATGATGTTCAAAATAATTGGGGAACGATACAACCCAGGTTAAATCTAAGATACAATCTATCTAAGAGTCTTGACTTCAATGCAGCATTTGGTATTTCAACGAAAGCCCCGTCGTTATCCATGCGCTATCCTGCACCAATATATTTTGATCTTCCTGTTCACAATTCCTATACGGGATATACCATCGAAAGCCTTTACCTGGTCTATACAGATAAGATTACTCCAGACAACAGCAGTTTGCATCCATCTAAGACCAATCAATTGGAATTTGGCTTAAACTATACCAGCAAGATGATCACGAGCTCCTTATTTGCCTATTACAAGGAAAGCAAAGATGGTTTTAGTAACCAGAACAATTTTAGAACCTATACAACTCCATTATATACTTATGTCTATAACCAGGGACAACGCCCGGATTATTATCAAAACGGATTATATAAAAATTGGGTTACTTCCTATTTTACTTCAGCTAATGATTTAAATAGTGATAATTATGGTGCCGAGTGGTCTATCAGTACAAAAAAGATAAAAGCTATAGAAACAAGCTTTAGCCTGAATACTTCCTTTTCCTATTCCTTATCAAAAAATCAATTTACAAGTGTAATAAAAGCCAACGATCTATATATCAATGATGACAATAAAGCCTGGTTTGGGATCTATAATGCCGATAAAGCAGAGAGTTATGCCATTATGAGTAAGTTGACAACCACTACCCATATTCCAAAATTAGGGTTTGTAGTTAATTTGTTAACAGATGTTTTTTGGCAAAAACAGAGCGGAACATTAAATGCATCTTATTTGCCGATAGCTTACCTGGACAAGAATCTTGTACGTTATGAGATCCCGGTATTTGACGCGAATGACAAAGACTATAATTATTTGGCCACTAGCTCCAGAGCAAATAGTACAACCAAACAGCCCTTCGTATATGCAAATCTCTCCGTCCGTGTAGCAAAGGAAATCGGCAAAAACATACGGATGTCCGTAAACGCATACAATGTATTCAACATCAGAAACAGATACTATAACCCCAATTCAGATTCAGTGACTACCTATACTTATCCGGTTAGCGTAGGCGCTGAACTTTCAGTTAAATTCTAAATAAAATATAATGAAAAAAAATCAACTATTAATTGTAATACTGGCGCTGGCCAGCGTATTTACAGCATGTAAAAAAGACGACAATGCAGAGTTATCCGCAGTATCGGTTACTTTCCAGGTCGTGTTTGATGAACAAGCAATCGGATTAGGCCTTACGCCATTAAATACAGAAGTAACAATCACCAACCAGGTAAATGGTCAAATCAATAAGGCAAAAGCAGACGCAAGTGGTTTGGTTAACTTTGCAAGCGTTATTCCTGGAAATTATACGGTAGTTTCGTCGTTAACGATTGCGGCGGCTGATTATACTACAATTACTGGTGCATATACAGATGAGGATGTTGTTTTTAATGCCAATTTAAACAGTGTGATCAGTAATGCTTCTGGTACGCTGAAACTGGAAATGAAATCTGGAAGACTGGGTGACTGGGTAATCAAGCAAATTTACTACGGTGGATCAAGCACTACAGATGGCGCGGTATTCAGAGATCAGTTTCTGGAAATCTATAACAATTCAACAGAAGTTTTATATGCCGATAGTCTTTACATTGCCTTGGTAAATGGCGTAAATACGTCAAGCCCGGATCTTTTAAAAAACTGGTTTCTGCCTACAGGTCAGTACGACTGGACAAAAGCAGTGAATATGAATAACAGTAAAGCAAATACAGATTACGTGTATGCAACTACTATTTTACGTATCCCGGGTACAGGAAAACAATACCCGGTACAGCCAGGCGCAAGTCTTATTATTGCTCAAAATGCATTAAATCATAAAACACCTTTTACAAATAACACGGGAAAAGAAGTAACCGTTAAAAACCCAGCTTTAACGATCGATCTAAGCAAGGCTGATTTTGAAGGGTATTATGGTGATCTGCCTGGAATTAATGTTTATCCAACAGATATCGACAATCCATTGGTTCCAAATGTACAAGTTGTGTTTAGAGCATCAGATAGAGATCTTATTTTAGATAGCCGGGGACAAGAAGCAATTGTTATCTTTAAATCAATTACGGATGCTTCTACTTTCCTTAAATTTGCAACTCCAGATATAACAACAATTATTGGTACAACTGTTCAATATCCGCAAATCTCCAAAGAACTAATTATCGACGGTGTTGAGTTGGCGCAAACAGTAGAAACCAAACGTGTAGCACATCGCTTACCTGCAGAGATTGATGCTGGTTTTACATTTGTTCCAGGAGGTTCTTACTCTTCTCAGTCTGTGATCAGAAAAACAAGTAAAACAGTTAATAATAGAAGAGTACTTAAAGATTCGAACAACTCTTCGTTAGACTTCGATTTCTTAACAATTGCAGATCCAACAAAAACTGTATTTAAATAATGAAATTAAAGACATTATTTCTTTTAATGATGCTGCCGGTACGTTTACTTTCGCAAGAGAGTAAACCTGCTGACAGTATCTATTTTTACGATAATGCGCTCAGAAATTTAAAATTACACCAGTCAAATGGAACATTTCTGTTAAAAAATAAATCAGACCAAATCAGTCTCGTAAGTCTTGATTATGACTATCAGGATGGTTCTTTTAAGAAATCCCAAACTGCTGGCAGTGCAAATGTCATTACGTTTAGTGCTGATGGCATTAAGAAAATTGGCAAATTTAACCTGTATGGTAATTTTACGTATCAGCGTATTAAAGAAGAAGAATTGGCGTATGCATTGAGAGGAGAAGAAATAGACGATCAGCCTTTTTATTATTCTGCAGGATACGCAAGTAAATTTAGCAGACAAAATTACAACGGCAAGGGAATCGTTAGTTATCAATTGCTAAAAAATAAGCTATACCTTTCGTCAGGATTCAATTATAAGTATTACCTGGCTTACAGGTCTACAGATCCAAGAATGAACCTGGATTGGTTTGATTTTAAGGCAAGTCCCGAGCTTACCTTGCTCACTAAAAATATCAATGTTGGCATAAGTGGTACTTTAGGTTACGGAACAGAAACCATTGGCACTGGTTTTAAGAATAATGATTATGCGGCGGGCGTATTGTATCCGGATCGTATTTTGTACGTCAATAATGGTTATGGGTTTTACAAAAGAAGTAAGTATAATAGATTTTCCAGAAGAAAGCAATACAAAGGTTTAGGTATGCATGTTACTGGAAATAGTGGGCCTTGGGATCTATTGTTAAGTATAGACTATTTAAACTCGTTTGATAAGAACCAAAGTTTACTGGATAAATCGGTGAATACTGAAGTGTTTACTGATTATACAAGTAAGAAAATAACAGGTAGTCTATTATTAACCAAAAGAAGCAGAAACAATATAAATCAAATAGAACTTACCTTTTCTGATTTAAACGGAGAGGATTATATCTATGAATATTCGGGTAAAAATTACACGGCGAAGAATCAGAATGCAGGAATCAATTTCATGAATTCTACTTTTTCTGGTCATCATGCTATTCAGTGGGGAACTGAGGTAAATTACAATCACGCCTATAAGAAAGACGCTTTATCATCTCACCTATTTGAATATAGTAATGTTAATCCAGGTATACATGGTGCCTATTATCATACATCGGAAAATAAAGACCGGTTCTCGGTATTACTCTCCCCTTCTTTAATTTTGCCATTTAATGTTAGTGCATCTGCTCCCTTAACGCAGGAAACAGATTTTACAAAAGGTGTAATGTATCCGGATTATGCGTATCATCTCAGCACTTCAGGAATGTTAAATCTAAAGTTGAATTATATTAGTACTACGCTGAATAAATCTTTCAGAACCGGAATTACGCTGAATACCAGTGTAGTAAGCGCACTTAAACGACCTGAAATCCAGTTACCTGCTTATAGTTTACCCGGAAAGTATCGTTTTAACTCAAATCTCTCCTTAAATCTTTATTTTTGATCCCTTATGAAGAAAGCCATTGCCTTAACCATTTTTACAATAGGTATCCTGTCATTTATCTCTTTCCGTTCTTTTCAATATGAAGAAGGTGATGAACTGACTATCGATTCACTTCGAAAGGTCTATGCGCAGTCTCCGGAAAAATGGCCAAAGCCAAATGTAGATAAAGGGGTAAACTATACTGAACTTGGTATTCTCCCTCCTTCTCCTGTTGATCTGAAAACAACTCAGGCAAAGGAGATGGTTCAATTGGGTAAAATACTTTTCTTCGATCCCAGGTTATCTGAATCAAATCAGATCTCCTGCTCCAGCTGCCATGCTCCTGATTTACACTGGGCAGATGGTAAGCAGTTTTCCGTTGGTCATGACCATGCAGAAAATACCAGGAATGCACCATCATTGGAAAATATATGGTTCATGAAAAACCTGTTTTGGGACGGCAGATCTAAAACACTGGAAGACCAGGCACAGAACCCGTTGGTTTCAACCATAGAAATGCATCAGGATATGAAGGCGCTGCCTAAGAAATTAAAAAAAATAAAAGGATATCAGCCACTTTTCAGCGCTGCATTTGGTGATGATAAAATAAACAATGAAAGAATATTAAAAAGCCTGGCCATATTTCAGCGTACCATCGTAAGCAGGAAATCAGACTTCGACAGGTATTTGGAAGGAAACAAGAAAATACTCACTGATCAGCAGATCCTTGGACTCCACTTATTCAGGACCAAGGCAAGGTGCGTAAATTGCCACAACGGCCCTTTATTTACCGATAATGAATTTCATAACGTGGGACTTACCTATTATGGAAGAAAATACGAAGATCTGGGTCTGTACAACATCACTAAAAAACCAGAAGATGTAGGCAAGTTCAGAACACCAGGCTTAAGGAACGTAATGCGTACCGCCCCATGGTTCCACAACGGGATCTTTGGTGATATGGATGGGATCATGAACATGTACAACGTAGGCATGCCCAATCAAAAACGCAAACCTGAACAAGAAAATGACCCTTTATATCCTACAAATGATAAGCTGCTAAGGGGATTAATGATGAGTAAAATGGAAAGAGATGCGGTTGTAGCCTTTTTAGGTGCGATAAGTACACAGCCCTGGAAAGACCGGGCACCAGAACTTCCGCAGTAAAATTCATACAGGGCTTTAAAAACCCATTATTTTGCTTAATTTTACCCATCAACCAAACGTAATTTAGCAACAACCAAATGCACTCAAAACAATTTTCCTGGTCACTTGCCTGGGATTACCCGGCATTCAGGATTAAATTAGTACTCGGATTAATCATCCTGGTCGCCATTTTATTATTTATACCTCAATTTTTTAATCACATACAAGATCGGGAAGGTCATGTGTTAAATGATAAGCTTTTGGCATCAATACCGCCAACAGATGTTTCATTATACATCTTTTTGGTGCTCTATTCCATGGTTGCGTTGTTTTTAGTAAGGATGTCTGGAAATACATTCATCTGTTTAACTGCGGTTTGGTCATTCGTGTTCTTATGCATCGCGAGAATCATTACCATTACCCTGGTGCCGCTAAACCCACCTTTAAATATGGTTGAGCTTGCAGATCCATGTTCAATTCTTTTCTACCGCTCAAACATAATTACAAAAGACCTGTTCTTTTCTGGTCATACTGCTACGCTCATCGTTGGCGGATTGTGCATGAAGAAAAAAACAGATAGAGTAATTGTCTTTGCAGCGGCCCTCATTATAGGTTGTCTGCTCCTGGTACAGCATGTTCATTATACAGTCGATGTATTAATGGCACCATTCTTTAGCGTCATCTGCTGGTACCTTGGAAGGATAGTGGCAAAAACCGATACTTAAAAACTGATCTAAGTACCTATCCTTTTGGGATAAGTACTAATTTTCGCACATTAACAGGTTTCCAGTTAGCGCGGTCAGCGGATAAGGTAAGGGTATTCAATCCTGCTTTATCAATTTTAATTGTCCCCAAACTGATCTTTCTATATTCATTATAACCACCTGTATTGGTAATTTCCTTCTGAATCGTTTCTTTATCAACGCTTAATTTTAAAGTAGTTGAGCTTGCAGGCGTGGCTACCCACGTTTCAATGACGTAATTTCCTGGTTTTTTAACCTGGAACTGCCAGGATACATATGATTTAGCATCTGTCCAAAATCCAAGGTTCTGCTCATTACCACCTTCCGGACGGATAGACTCCCCTCCTTTTTCAGTATGCAGATCTGCAAGGCCGGGAACCAATGCTATTGAACCATCTGCAGCCGGTGACTGGATAAATGGACTTACATCTGCTTTACCTTTAATAGTGATCTTAATCACCGTGGCATTATCATCCAGTCCCACAGCAGGAACAGATACGAGAACTCCATCATCAGCCTTACTTGTTTTTAAAGTATTTCCATTGGCCAGCAGCTTTGCACTAACTATGGTATTATTTAAACCCGGAATTAAGAGCTTGCCATCTTCAGGCCAATTGTAAACGTGCAGGTATAAAATTGTAGTACCATTAGTTCCAGTCTTGCTTGTTGCTCTTCCCCAGGGTAAAACCTTAAACGGGCCCGGGGTAGTCTCATAAATAGACTCGCTGTTTACCTTCATCCATTTGCCAATAGCTTCAAGACGCTCTACAATGGGTTGAGGAAATTTACCAGAGGTTTCTGGTCCTACGTTCAAGAGGTAATTCCCTCCTTTTGAAGCGGTTTCAATCAAATTCCGGATCAGCTGTTTGGCAGGTTTCCAGCTGTGATCATTTACTTTAAAACCCCAGGTATTGTTAATCGTCATGCAGGTTTCCCATAACCCTGAAATTCCGGTTGCCGGAATATACTGCTCAGGTGTAAATAAATCGCCTTTAACATCACCGCCTAATCTGTCGTTCGTTATAATATTAGGCTGAAGCGCCAGAAGCGGTAAAAATTTGGCTGCACGCTCCTTAGTCATATCCGTCGGTACATCCCACCACAGCTCAGCTACATCCCCATAGTTGGTTAATATTTCCCGTACCTGCGGAATGGCAACCCGGTCAATGTACTCATCCATACTGCCCTTCTGTGCATCATCCCAATGACCCCGGGCCGCTGCACCACCTTTATTGCCCCAATCATTGGCCTGTGAATAATAAAACCCAAGTTTCATCCCATATTTTCTGCAGGCATCTGCCAGCGGACGAATCAGATCTTTTCCATAAGGAGTTGCCTTAACTACATTCCAATCACTAGCCTTTGAATCAAATAATGCAAAGCCGTCATGGTGCTTGGTCGTGATCACAATGTATTTCATTCCAGCAGATTTAGCCATCAGTACCCATTTTTCAGGATCGTATTCTGTAGGGTTAAACTGTTTGGCATATTCTTTATATACCGCAACCGGGATGTTTGCATCGTGCATGATCCACTCTCCAAGACCCGGAATATTTTTGCCCTGATACAATCCTGCAGGAACAGTATATACGCCCCAGTGAATGAACATTCCAAACCTGGCCTTTTGCCACCAGGCAGTCCTTGAAGTATCAACTTTAGCATGTACAGGCAGTAATTTTGCTTTGGCCGGCTGGTCTTTGGAAAACAAAGAATTTGTGCATACTATTGCAGAAAGACTAAGTATGATGGTTTTTGAAAAAATAGACTTGATCATTTGATTCACATCTGGTGTAAATCAAAGATAGGATCAAACGCAAAAAATTGCTTAACGATTTTGTTAAATCATTAAGCAATTTTGGCACAATGGAAATCATCTCAGTTCTATCCTAAATTATTTACTGATTGACAGTTTTATTTAAAGGCCTCCTTGCCCAGCATCTCATCGCCAAGGTAAAGCCAGATGGCTCCTTTAATGTACTTGTCAAAAGCCGCTTTCATACTCTCTAAGGTTACTTTATCAATGTTGGTAATCATGTCTTCTTCCAGTTTATAACCACCTAGAATTTCAGCTTCACCAAGATCCTTTACAATAGAGCTTGAACTTTCCTGGTGTCTGTAAAACCTGCTCCGGTGATCTTTTTTAATACCCTCCAGAAATTCTTTGCTGTAACGCCCTTCAGAAATGCTGTTAAATACCCCTACCATTGCCTGAAAAGCTTTTTTAGGTTGTGTAGTACTTACATACATTGACATATACGGCATTTGCTGTGTTTTAATGGTCGCACCTGGCGCATAGGATAAACCTTGTTTTACACGTACCTGGTAGTTTAAATTTCCACTCAGGGCATTGATCACCAGCATGAACGGATGATAATCCGGACTGCTGAAAACAGGAGCATTCATGATGGAACTCATGTAATTGGTTGCAATATCACGGTTTTCAAAATAAACGCTTTCTCCTTCAATCGGCTTTACCGTATAATCAGGTGCGGTATATGGTTTAGAGGGAATGGATTTAAATGCAGCAAGGATCTTCTTTTCCAGTTCCGCTTTGGTAATGTTGCCGGCAACAACCAAAAACATTCTATTTACATTCAGCAATTGATTGTGATAATAGTTACGAACACTGTCTGCTGTAAATCCGCCTACGGTTGCCTCATATCCAATTGGATCAACGCTGTACTGACTTCCTTTAAACATCGTTTCCATAGACATCTGTTCAATCCTTTCTTCAGGATCTGAACGCCGCTGGGAAATACCGGAGATCATTCGATCTTTCGTATTTTGAAATTCTGCTTTATCAAAGGCAGGGTTTACAACCGCATCAGAAAATAGTTTCCAACCCTGTTCAAAATATTTGGAGATACAGTTCATGCCAATGATTCCATAATCGGTAGTCGATGCACCGGCTATACTGATACCATACTCATCAGCCAGTTCCTGGTAATCATCAACACTGTAATTCTTTGTTCCGCAAGATGCAGCAGCAGATAGGGCCAGGTTTTCTATGCCAGCCTGTTTTGGACCATAGTTCATTACCCCTCCCCTAAAGAACATACTCATGCTGAACGTTTCTTTTTGTGTGGGTCTTAGAATTACCTTTAAACCGTTCACTTCGAAAGAAACTGCCTTTATTTGCGCACTAACTGTAAAATATAGAGATAGAAAAGGAATTATTAATAGATATCGCTTCATTGGTTCTAGTTACTTGATTTAAAAAATTCCTGTGGCTTAATGGTACTGATGGCATCTTTATTCATCATCAATCCTGCGCAAAATGGCTTGTCTTTGATGTACTTTTTCACATAGTCGATCAAATCCTTACGCGTTACCTTATTGACGTTTTCCTCATAGTTGGTATAATAATCAACGGATGCAGAAGCCCACCAAAATGACAACAGGTGTGAATAATCAGAAGTTACTTCCCTGCGATCTACCTGTTCAATGGAAAGCAAACGTTTGGCACGCTCAATCTGAACGTCAGACAAATAATTCTCATCATCCCATAACGCAATCTGTTTCAACACCTCTTCATAACATTCCCTGACCTTTGATGGATTCGGATTAACCATAAAGCTGATAGGTCCGGTATATTTCTGAGTATAGTAATTTACATCTGCAGCTTGTGCGAGTCCGGAGTTGATCAGTGCCTTTTTCATCTTCGAACCATTCTGATTTACAATAAATGAAAAAACGTCGGCAACATAGGTTCCTTTAACATCATTCCGGGTATCCGGACCGTGCCAGCTTAACAACATGTACGGAACCGGAGAATTGGTTGACTCCACAATATAATAATCGTTTTTAGTCAGTGGTTTAAATTCAGGTATTGGCCATTTCTTAAAAGGATCAAACGGAGATGCTTTCCAATTTCCAAAGATACTTTCTGCCGCACTAAATGCTTCCTCAACTTTCACATCACCTGCAATAACCAAAACTGAATTATTTGGCCAGTAGTATTTGTTCTTAATGGAATCCATCTTTTCGGGTGTTGCAGACAGGATCACATCGTGATTTCCAATCACATTCTTTCTGGAATAATTTGATCCCCACATGTGCCTGGAATTTGCTTCAATCAGGGCAAACACGGGGCTGGATTCATGGCGTGTAAACTCTGCATTTACAATTTCATTTTCCATAACCATATCTTCCTTGATGAACTTAGGATAGCGGATGGCAGAATTCATGAATTTTAATCCCGGTTTAAGGTTGGCGGCAGGAAGTGTAAAAAAGTAATTGACTACCTCTTCACGGGTAGTTGCATTCGAAGTAATGTCCAGTTCATTGCTTTTATTCGTAAAACTCTCATAAGTTGGATAATCCTTGTTGGCCTTAAAAAATAAATGTTCATACAGGTGACTCAACCCATTATATTCATCTGTTTCGGTAAATGAACCATTCCGGCAAGCGGTTTCAATGGTTACCAATGGAACCGTATTGTCCACTACCACAATAACTTCGAGCCCGTTTGGAAGCTTCTTGAAATGTAAATTCCCACCCGGTTTCTGCTGTGAAAAAGCAGCACTGAAACCGCATATAAATAGCAGGATTAAAAATGATCTTAAGCGCATAGTTATAAAATTAGAACCGTATATTTTGTCCGACAATTAAGTCTAAATCTTTTATTAAAACAAGTAAAATTGTTATTATTTAAACGATTTATTTAGGTCAGTAAATTCTTTAATTGTTCCAAACAAAGTTAATTTTGAAGAATACAGAACATAATGAGGTATGAGCATAGATTATTCCAATAAAGCGACAAATGATGAAATTGAAACCCGGTTTGACAATGATGTTGAGCGTTTCTCTAACCTGGATACCGGACAATTAACTACCCTTGATGCACCATTAACCATGGAACTGTGCACCGATGCCGCACAATTCATTGTGCCGCAGGCCACAGAGTTACTGGATATCGGTTGTGGAGCAGGAAATTATACGTTAAAAATGCTGAGTAAGATTCCAAACCTCAACTGTACGCTTAATGATTTGAGCGGACCAATGCTGAGTAAAGCGCGGGAACGTGTGGGCGGAAAAACCAATGGAACGGTCACAACCATTCAGCTGGATATGCGTGAGCTCGACCTGGAAGCAGGAAAATATGATATCATTCTTGCTGCTGCCACCCTGCATCACCTTAGAGAAGATTCTGATTGGGAACATGTTTTTACTAAGCTTTACAGGGCCTTAAAACCAGGGGGATGCTTTTGGATCTCTGATCTGATCACGCATGATTCAGAACCATTAAATAAGTTGTTTAAAAAGCAGTATGGCGATTACCTGGAAACTTTAGGCGGTCCGGAATATCGTCAGAAGGTATTCGATTACATTGAATATGAAGATACCCCAAGATCAATAAACTTTCAGCTTAGTCTGATGCAGCGAATTGGGTTCAAAGACGTTGAAGTGCTGCATAAAAATTTATGCTTTGCAGCCTTTGGAGGTGTTAAGTAATGTTTGTCGTAACTCAGTTGATTTCTTGGGATAAGTAATTGCTGCCTTTATAAGCGAATATTCTGACAGCGAATATTGAAGCTATTTGATAAAGTCTTCGCGGTGTGGCGTAAACGAATCAATCAATGTTCCGGCCTCCAGGCAAACACAACCATGAATTACGTGAGGCGGAACGTAGTAGCCGTCTCCTTTTTTCAGGATCTTAGTTTCAACACCAATGGTCATTTCAAAAATACCACTGTCAACATAGGTTACCTGCGTATTGTGGTGCTCGTGAAGCACACCGACAGCACCGGTTTCAAATTTTGCTTTTACCAGCATAATGCGTTCGTCGTAACCAAAGATCTGGCGCTGAATTCCGTTACCAAGGTCTTCCCAGGGTGTTTCACGTTCAATTTGAAAAAGGTCACTTTGCATATGGATTGAATGTATTAAGTTATTGATTGTGGTTTAAAGTTACCAAATACATTTGGCATATCTGATTTTCAATGACCACGCTGATCTGTCATAACTTATTAAAAGATGGGTACAGGTCTAATAAGGCTGACTTAAATGTTTGCATCATAAGGAATCTGTATGTGCATAATAAAAAACGTACTATAAAAAAGCCTCCAAAAAGTATTTAACTTTTTGGAGGCTTTTTTTAGATAAACCGAATCTTAAAATCAGCTAATTACGATTTAGGATTAAGTATGTTATTTACACGTACCAATAGATCTTGTAAATGGTATTTGCTGAGGCCAGTGGCAGCAGGAATTGCCGCACGGATATCTTTAGCTAAACCAGCCAAATGAGCTCTTGTGATACTGGAAACATCTGTACTTGTAGGATCAGATGGTCTGAAGGTAGATCCTGGAATGGCTGCTGGCGCAATAAGCAATCTGCTTAAATTGTCTACATAGGCTTTCTGAAGATTTCTTCTGTATACATCAATTGCTTTATGGCTGTAAAGTTCAGACCAGATACCGGTTTTAAGATCACCAAATAAATTCATAGAAGTATAGGCTTTGTTTCCAGACATCGCTTCTGCATTGATCAGTTTACCAATGGTAGAGGTATTCTGAAGTCTTGACAGGATAGATTTCTGTACGTTTCCGAAAACATCAACCGGGTTCATCCCGGTACGCTCCATTAATGGTTTGTTGATCAACCATAACGGTGTAGCAAACAATTGATTGTTCAGGAAGGTCATGGCTTCTTTTTGTTTAGCAAAAGAAACAGCCTGGTACGATGCACCAGTTTCTTCAACCGTTCTTGGCGTTGAATAAATACCGGCAACATTTTTTACCACATGGCCCATATAACGGCTGTATTGTCCAATAACCTCACTGTAAAGTGTTCTTGCGTTTGAGTAGTCCTCATTGGCTTCTTTACTCCAGGTTAAGATATTTGGAAGGATCCGTTTTAAGTTTTTAATTCCATAGGCAGAAGCTGTCATGGAGTTATCGCCTAAATCTTCACTCTGGTTGCGCGGATCATTCGGATCCATTTCAGTACCAAAAGTTAAGCGTTTGTTTGCACCAATTCTTGAAATGATCGTTTGGTTAGAAGAAGGCAATTCTGCTTCTGGTGTGCTGAACTGAGGTGTCCATTTGTAACCCCATTCAATAGCCCATAGATCGTAATCACCTATTCTTGGGAACATACCTTTAGAACTGATGTTGTCTTCTGGTTGTGCTACATAATTAAAACGTGCATAATCCATGATCGATGGCGTGTGACCATTTTTCTCTACCCATTGTTTGTCTCTTAATTTCTCTACCGGAACCGTAGCAGACGAACCAAAGTTATGACGTAAACCTAAAGTATGGCCTACTTCATGAGAAGAAACAAAACGAATCAGTTCTCCCATTAATTTATCATCAAACTTCATTTTACGGGCTGCCGGATCAACTGCAGATGCCTGGATAAAATACCAGTTTCTTAACAGCTCCATGATGTTGTGGTACCAGTTTACATGCGTTTCTAAGATCTCACCAGTACGTGGATCATGAACATGCGGTCCGCTTGCATTTGGAATATCCGAAGGTTTGTAAACGATCACATTATGACGGGCATCATCAATGCTCCAGGTTGGATCATTTGGTGCTTCTTTAGCTACGATCGCATTTTTAAAACCTGCTTTTTCAAACGCAATCTGCCAGTCGTTAACACCCTGGATCAAATATGGAACCCATTTTTTGGGGGTTGCAGGATCAATGTAATAGATAATTTGTTTTTTAGGCTCAACCAGTTCGCCTCTTTTGTATTTTTCTACATCCTCGGCTTTAGGCTCTAATCTCCATCTGGTAATTAAAGCCAGTTCTTTAACGCCTTGCGGGTTCGCATCAAAATCAACAAAACCGGTTGCAAAATAACCAACCCTTGGATCAAAATAACGGGCAGACATCTGTTTAGATGGCAAAAGAACAATGGAACTGTTTAGCTCGTACGTTAACGGAATGGAGCTTGCAGCAGCACCCATAGCCATCATTGCCGGCGAAGGAGATACCGAATACGTTTTTAAAGTACGAACTTCGATATTCATCGGATACGCCTTGATCTCTTTAATGTAACTGCGATCCGGCATGATACCGCCAAGAGATAACATTTTCTTTACCTGTGGGTTGAAGAAGAAGATTTCATTGTCGCCATTCATATAATCCGTAACGTCAATAACTGAAGCTTTTGCTTTAGAAATTGAATCGGTATAGATCGCTTTAATTTCAAAAGAAGCAACAAGAGGCTGAACATTCGAAGCCATTAATGACTTATATAAACCTTGTTCTGTTGTATCTGTTGAACGCTCACTAAAAGAAATGCTTTTCAAAAAGATCTTGTTGTTTGGGCCTTTTTCAAAGCTGATTACGTTGTCACCAATTTGGTCACCACCATATCCAAGCATAGAGGCTCTTTTTCCGGCAGCAGCTTTGCTGATGCGGTTTACAGTTAAGATGTCCCTGCTTAATAAAGAATCAGGAATTTCAAAGAAATAGCGGTCTTCCAGACTGTGGACCTTAAAAAGTCCGATGTCAGTTTTTGCTTTTGCGGTGATTACCTCTTTGTAAGGTTTAGGTCCTGTAGTTGGACCCTGAGGGCGGTTCATTGCATTTGGGTTCGGTGTTGGGGCAGTTACCGGAGCGGGCGTTGTGGTCTTAGGGTTTTTCTTTTGTGCAAACCCATACGTAGTCATACCTAAAAGGCAGAGCGTAATTAAACTTACTTTCTTCATTTGTTTGTTTACAGTGGTGGTTATTTGTATAAGATTGTTAGATCAATGTTTAGTCGTATTATTACATCAATAAAAAAATAAGGCCGGTTAGCCGGCCTTATTTTTTTATTTAATTGTTAAATTATTGCTTTTTGAAAGCGTCTAATCCGCTTTGAAGATATGCAGCATACTTTGCAGCATCAAATTCCGCGCCCTGAGGTTTAACCAGTGTTACCAAATCAGAATTGGCAAGGACATAAAACGGCTGAGAATTGATATTGTATTTAGTGGCTTGAAAATCACCATTCCACCAGCCCAGATCATCTGTTTGATGTCTTAAGATCTTAGAGTAATGAATTTTTGATTTAGGCATTTTTGCATTTCTTTCATCTACATAAAGTTGAATCAATACATATTCTTCTTTAATCAATCTGCCAACTTCTTTGTCGATCCATACCTTATCTTCCATTCCACGGCAATTAACACACGCATGGCCGGTAAAATCGATCAATACAGGCTTATTTACTTCTTTGGCATATGCCAAACCTTCTTCCAGTTCAAAGAATGCATGAAAACCAACTGGTGGCTCCAAATATTCGCTGTACTTGACTTTAGCTGGAAAACCTGTAGGTGCTGCATTTGCAGATGAACCATTTCCGCTTAATATAAAATCCTGCGTATTCATCGGTGGTGCAATACCACTAAGAATATTCACTGGAGCACCCCATAATCCGGGCACAAGATATATGGCAAACGATAATGAAGTGATGGCAAAAAATAATCTGGGTACAGAAACATAAGGAACATCACTGTCGTGAGAGAACTTGATTTTTCCTAAAATATACAGGCCCATTAAAACAAAGATGATGATCCATAAAGAAAGGAAAACCTCTCTGTCAAACCATTGCCAATGCCAAACCAGGTCTGCTGCCGAAAGGAATTTTAAGGCCAGGGCAAGCTCGATAAAGCCAAGACATACCTTTACACTGTTTAACCATCCGCCAGATTTGGGCATGCTGCTTAAAAATCCAGGAAATATTGCAGATAAAGTGAAAGGAAGTGAAAGTGCCAGTGCAAATCCAAACATGCCCACTGCAGGGGCCAGTAATTCCCCTTTAGAACTTGCCTGAACCAATAAAGTTCCTATAATTGGCCCGGTACAAGAAAAAGATACCAGCGCCAGTGAAGCAGCCATAAAGAAAATTCCACCTAGCCCCTTACTATTATCGGCTTTAGCATCAATTTTGTTCACAAAAGAACTTGGTAGTGTAATTTCAAACGCACCAAAAAAGGAGATCGCAAATACAACCAATAACAGAAAGAAAAACAGATTAAACCAGGCACTGCTGCTAAGTGCATTTAGGCCGGCAGATCCAAAAATAACAGTGATCAATAGCCCAAAAGCAACATAAATTACAATAATGGATAAGCCATAAATTAAGGCCTGGGTAATGCCTTTTTTCCTGCTGCCCGCCCGCTTCGTAAAATAGCTAATGGTCAATGGAACCATTGGAAAGATACATGGCATAATAAAAGCCAGAAATCCACCTACCAACCCGGCAATAAAAGTTTCCCATAGGGTTTTTTCTTTTTCAGCCTGATCTGATTTAACCGGAGCAGTTATCGCAGCTTTAACTACAGTATCTGTTACCGTGGTATCCTTAGCCTGTACTAAAGAATCCGGAGTAGTGGTATCGGGCACGATCTCTGTAAATTCCAGATCATCAAATGTCGTATCCGGTTCCTGGGCAAACGCCGCAACAGTAGTACTGAAAAATATAAATAGTGCTAAGGCCAGCATTTTAAGACTGGCCTTATAATTCATGAAGATCATTGTCATTATTTAACAGGGATAGTGAAATCAATTGATGATGGCGGAAGACATTGTGTATCGTCACAAACCATAAATTCAACTGTTCCCTTAACTACTGGATTAGCACCTGTTATTTTTACTTTTTGTTGAAAAGTAACTACTTTCTCAAAATAGCTTACATTCATATCAAACGTTTTTTCAAACTTCACGATTGGTTTAGGCTCGATGGTTTTGCCGTTTAATTTATACGCTTTTGATGGTGCAAAAGTAAAGGTTGTTTTAATCGGACCGCCATCAGCCATGTATTGGGAGTATAAATGCCATCCCTCATCTACTGTAGCTCTGATTACTACTGTTGCTTCCGTTTTAGAAGTCTTTTTTGCCATATAACTCCATTTCACTGGGTTTAAAATCTGGCTGCTGGCCGAGATGCTGAATAGCAAACCAACCGTAAATAAAAATAGATATTTCATGTGTTTAGTTATTTATGCGTTGACAAACTTATGTATTATTGTATATATTCTTGTTATTTTAAACGACAAATTGGTTGATAACCCGTAAATGTGACATTACTTGAGATATACGAAGATTTAACCGGCTCGTCTTTTACCAGATCCGTACTTAAGTATTTCTTATTGCTGTCACATAGAAGCGTGACTACTACCGCCTGATCACCCATTTCTTCCTTAATTTTAATTGCACCAATCACATTCGCACCGGAAGAGATCCCTACAGCCAGGCCAAGCTCCTTCGCCAGTTTTTGTGCCATGATGATCGCATCCCCGTCATTTGCTTGTATGACTTCGTCCAGCTCGGAAAGTTTAACGATTTGAGGAATAAATTCATCTGATATACCTTGGATTCGGTGACTGCCAACTTTGTATCCGGTTGTTAAAGTCGGACTTTCTGCAGGCTCCAAAGGGTGTATCTTAATTGTTTTGTCTTGATCCTTAAGGTATTTACCAACGCCCATTACTGTTCCTCCGGTACCTACACCTGCCACAAAAGCATCTGGTTTTAAGCCTTCCATCTCCAGCTGTTTCCAGATTTCCATTCCCGTGGTTTTTTCATGGGCTTCTTCATTGTACCTGTTTTCAAACTGTCTGGGTAAAAACACACCGCCATTGGCCGCCAAATCTTCAGATAACCTGATGCTGCCGATAAAGCCGCCTTCTTCTTTACTGATTAAAATCACTTCAGCACCCATGCTCCTGATAATATCTATACGTTCCTGGCTAAGCCAGTTGGGCATAATGATCTTTACCGTATGTCCCAATGCTTTTCCTATTGCAGCAAATGCAATACCCGTATTCCCGCTTGTCGCTTCAATAATGGTATCACCAGGCTTAACAGAACCGGTACGGTAAGCCTCCTGCATAATATTTAAAGCCATCCTGTCTTTAACGCTTCCCGTTAAATTATAGTGTTCGCATTTAACATATATCGTTCCTGGTTTTCCATGGTATTCGTAATACAGCTCAAGCATGGGCGTATTTCCAACAACATGCCATAAATGTTCAAATTTACTCGCAAGTTCAGTAGTTAAACCGCTCTCCTGTTTGGTATCTGTAAGCATAAGTTTCAATTATTACCGTTGATAAATAATTGATAAAACTCAATATTATAAATTATAATAACAATGGTGGTCATTATAACCGTAAATTTTATGGAATAATCGGATATTTTTTACTTATTTTACAGTTTGATCACTCAATAGAACTTGTTAGTTGTTCTTTTTTCAATCTTCATCACATGATACGCTTATGAATATGCCCGCCAACCTGGATCCTACTGATGTAGAAATTTTAAAACTGCTGCAGATTGATGCAACCCTCACCAATAAAGAACTATCCTTTAAACTGAAAAAATCCATTGCTACCATTCATGAGCGAATCCGGAGGTTAAAGGAACAAGGATACATTAAACGTGTAGTGGCCATACTGGACCGGAAAAAGATCAACAGGAACCTGATTGCATTTTCGCAGGTATTACTTAAAGAACATACCGCAACCACGCTGGTAGAATTTGAGAACGAGGTAGCTAAGTTTAGTGAAGTGATGGAATGCTTTCAAATGACGGGGGCATTCGATTTTATCCTGCGGATTGCCACAAGTGACATGGATACGTATCACATCTTTCTACGCAATAAATTAGCTACGCTGCCAAATATAAGTACGGTACAGAGCTTCTTTGTGCTTTCAGAAACAAAAAGTGATACAGCATACCCGCTATAATTCAATAATTAACAGTTAACATAACAGTTCAGGATGGCTGATAAGCTATTTAATGATACCTTTGACCTACCGGATATTAATCATATGAATAAAATTGTAACCTTAAAAGATATAGCCAAGGCATTAAATTTGTCGATTTCAACTATATCTAAGGCTTTAAATGATAGTTATGAAATTAGTGAAGACACCAAGAAAAAGGTGTTAAGCTATGCCAAGTACCATCATTATTCTCCAAATAGAATGGCTAAAGGGCTTAAAGAAGGTAAAAGCAGGTCTATTGGGGTAGTCGTATGCTCGCTGGAAAATAATTTTGTAGCACAAATGCTGGATGGAATCGATAGTTACAGCAGTAATAAGTCCTACCAGATCATTATCATGCAAAGTAAAGAATCCGCACAGCAGGAAATTGCGTGTCTGGATCTGCTGTATGCGGGCGGTGTTGATGGGATCCTCATTTCTCCCGCTTCTCAAACGGTAGATTTTAGTTATCTCGTTACATTACAAAAAGCTGGATTACCTGTGGTGCTGTTCGACAGGCTCAGTGATCACATTGATACCCATAAAGTTGGTGCTGATAATTTTCGCGGAGCATATGATGCCACCGTACACTTGATAGATAATGGATATAAAAACATTGCCCATTTAAATACAAACACCATCCTAAGCATTGCTACAGAGCGGTTAAACGGATATAAACAGGCACTGTACGACCGTAACATAACCTACCGTCCAGAGTTGTTGCGTTCTTGTGATTATTCAAACCCTAAAAAGCTGCACCAGGATCTCGAGGCAGCCATTCATTATTATATGAGTTTAGAGGTTCGGCCGGATGCCATATTTACGGCTACCGATCAGATCAGTACCCGGTGTTTGGCCCTATTGAATAAGATGGGCTATCACGTTCCTGGCGACGTTGCATTAATAGGATTTACCAATACCGATCTTGCAGATGCGTTAAATCCAGCGTTAAGTACCGTGAACCAGCCGGCATTTGAAATGGGACAGATTGCCGCAAGTAAGTTGATCTCACTGATAGAAGCCAAAATTCCGGTAACGGAATTTGAAACGATCATGCTCGAAACCAAGGTGAATGTAAGGGCCTCTACACAGAAATAAAAGTTTTGTGCCGCTGAGATTCACGCAATCGTTTGCGTTTTTATATATTTAAGTTGTAAAGCAAATTCATAATATATCTATTATAATTGCAATTGATATAAATTTCATGCAGCAAAAGAACAGTATCCTTGTATTTGGAGAATTATTGATCCGGCTAAGCGCAGCATCAGCCCGGTTAGCAGATAACTCCAATGTATTATCGGTATTTACAGGAGGATCAGAGGCCAATGTTTCTGCTTCCCTGGCCCAATGGGAATTGCCTGTAACCTATTTAACTGCAGTACCTGAAAATGTGCTGGTGAAAACAGCAGTTGACGAATTGTCCGGACTCGGGGTTGACGTCTCGAAAATCTGGTATAACGGATCAAGAATTGGATTGTATTTTTTATTATCAGCCAATGGATTGAGCAGCGGAGAGGTCGTGTATGATCGTAAGTTCTCTTCATTCAGCACATTAAAACCAGGCACAATTGATTGGGACCAGGTGCTTGAGGGACATACCTGGTTTCATTTTACAGCCCTTACCCCTGCCCTAAATGAACATACTGCGGCACTTTGCCTGGAAGCAGTAACAGCAGCCAAAAGAAAGGGACTAACCGTATCCGTAGATCTAAATTATAGAAACAGGCTTTGGGATTATGGCGTTGAGCCCATCCATGTCATGCCGCAATTGGCTGCACAATGCGATGTGATCATGGGTAATATTTGGGCGGCAAACAAAATGTTGGGAACCGGGGTCGATCCTTCACTAAACAGAAACACATCCGTTGAAGCGTATATAGAACATGCAGCAGGAAGTGCGAATGAAATATTTGCAAAATTTCCCCAATGTAATCATGTAGCCAATACTTTCAGGTTCATGGACAATCCAAGCCATAACCTGTTTTATGGTACCTACCATACCAGGGATGATCATTATGTTTCAAAAATCTATGAAACCCAGGAAGTCATCGACCGTATTGGAAGCGGAGATGCGTTTATGGCCGGTTTGATCTATGGATTGGTACAGCATCAAAGCGGACAGGAAATTATTGACCGGGCAACCGGATCAGGATATCAAAAATTATTTGTGAAGGGCGACTTTGGTGACGGCTCTTTTTAAACCAAGATCATATTAAGATGAAATTAACTGCACTGGAAGTTATCGAAAAATACCCCGTTATACCTGTTTATTACCACGACGATGCAGAAACTTGTTTGTCTGTTGTAAAGGCTTGCTACGATGGAGGCATCCGCGTTTTTGAATTCACAAACCGGGGAGCCAATGCCGTTCAAAACTTTAGCCGTTTGCTGGAATACAGGAACAATCACTTGCCAGATCTAAAACTTGGAATAGGTACGATAAAAACAGTAGAACAAGCAGAAACCTATATCACTATGGGTGCTGACTTTATAGTAAGTCCGATCGTTAAAGCCAGTCTTGCAAAAGTTTCGGCAGATCACGGTGTATTCTGGATCCCGGGGTGTATGACACCAACAGAAATCAACCTTGCAGAAGAATTGGGAGCAGCATTGGTAAAGTTATTCCCAGGCGATACGTTAAAGCCAGGTTTTTTAAAAGCAGTGAAACCTTTATTTCCCAACCTTAAATTCATGCCTACAGGCGGCGTAGATTTGGAAAAGGGAAATATTGACAGTTGGCTTGATGCAGGCGTTACAGCCTTAGGATTCGGATCGAGGTTATTTCAAAGCCTGGGAACAGCGGATGATTACAAGTGGCTTACTAAAAGATGTGAAGAGCTGATTAACTTGGTTGTGGTTAGAACCCTTTAATGCTTACTCCGCTTATCTTCACGGTCATACAAGTCGATTAGCTTACCCTGAAGCCTGATCACATTACTTTCCAGTTCAGTAATTTTTTGCTTTAACTGAACAACCAACAACGAGTGTTCATCGCTTTCTTCTTCCCCAACAGCCAGAAGCTGTTTAACGCTCATATCGTATAAGCCTGCTATTTGAAGAATCCTGCTGTAATTGGGATCTGTTATTCCGGTTTCCAGCTTAGAATACGCAGGAATCGAGATTTTGAGTAATTGTGCCATCGACCGTTGATTGACACCCTTTTTTTGGCGTAAAATTTTAAATTTTTCTCCAAGTGATTTCATAAAAACATTAATTTAGAGGTTAGTCGGTTATTATGAAATAAATTTAATAATTATTAAATAAATCCTAGCATCATTATTACAATATTTTAGTTACTGCCATGAATAATTATTTAATACATCAAAATTAACCCCTAAATGAGGAAAGCCAGAAGGAAAAGAAAGAAATTACTTTTTACTTTGTCTCAAAATAAATGCAGCAAGAACAATAGACACTGCCAAACCGGAGAATCCCGGGAATAGGATAAACAGATAGAGAACGCCGCAAACGCCAATCAATGCAAGAATGAACAATACTCCTTTTAAGGGACTTTCCATTTTAAAAGCTGCGATCACTGCAAAAAGGAAAAACGTACAGGCAAGTAGGGTTAAAAACATATACAAAGATGCATATTCAATGTTAAATTAGTGTTAACAATTCTTAAACGAGCAAATCTCCCCTTTTTAATTGTTTAACCGCGTAATCCACCGCCCTTGCTGTAAGGGCCATATAGGTTAGTGACGGGTTTTGTGTTGAAGTAGAGGTCATGCAGGCCCCATCTGTGACAAAAACATTTTTACATGCATGAAGCTGGTTCCATTTATTCAATAAGGAAGTTTTTGGATCATGACCCATTCGCACGCCTCCCATCTCATGAATATCCAGTCCCGGCGATTGTGAAGCATCATTTACCTGGATGTTTTTAAAACCGGCTACCGTGAACATTTCTGTCATCTGGTTAATATAGTCCTTCTTCATCTTCGCATCGTTATCGTCATAATCTACGTTGATGCGTAATAAAGGCATTCCCCATGCATCTTTCTGAGTTGTATCCAGCTTCAGGTAATTACTTTCCTTAGGTATGGTCTCGCCCATCATGTGCGAACCCACCCTCCAGGGGCCCAGGTCTTTCCTGATCAAGGCCGACTTTAAGTCTGCCCCAATTCCGGTAGTATCATTATCCGTGCTTCTGTAGGCGCTAAAACCTGCAGCATATCCCCTTTTAAAATCAGTTTCCTGTTTCTGTACATTCCTGAACCTTGGAATATATCCGCCATCTGAAGGGTTCTTACCATCTGTAGTGTATTGCAGTAAACCGTCAAATTCAGCGTTGATCCTTGCACTGTAGTTGTGAAAAGCAAAATACTTTCCAAGTAATCCGCTATCATTACCCAGGCCACTCGGAAAGCGTGAAGAAATAGAATTCAGCAGGACCAGGTTGGTATTGATGGCTGCCGCATTTACAAAGATAACTTCCGCAAAATATTCAGTAACTTCTTTCGTATTGGTATCAATAACCCGCACCCCGCTTGCCCTTCCTAACTTCTCATCGTAAATGATCGATTCAACAATAGAAAATGGACGAAGCGTCAGATTACCTGTTTTCTGTGCCCAGGGTAATGTAGAAGAATTGCTGCTAAAGTAGCCACCAAACGGGCAACCCCGCTGGCACAATTTCCGGTTCTGGCATTTACCCCTTCCCTGGTCAAAATGAATTTGTTTTGGCTCCGATAAATGTGCACAGCGCGCACTGATCACATGCCTGTTGCCATAGTTCTTATTTAATGAGTTTCTAAAATGATCCTCGACTGCATTTAAGGGGTATGCCGGTAAGAAATCCCCGTCAGGAAGCTCCGCAAGTCCGTCTTTATTCCCGGAAATACCCGCAAATTTCTCTGCGTAGCTATACCATGGAGCAATATCAGCATATCGGATGGGCCAGTCTACAGCAAAATCATCCCTTGCAGGGCCTTCAAAATCGAAATCACTCCAGCGCTGTGTTTGCCTGGCCCAAAGCAAGGATTTGCCGCCAACCTGATAGCCACGGATCCAGTCGAATGGTTTCTCCTGTACATATGGGTGCTCTTTATCCTTCACAAAAAAATGCATTGCATCTTCCCTGAAAGCATAACATTTACTGGCTACAGGGTTTTCCTTTTTAATGGCCAGGGTAAGTTCTCCGCGGTGCTCAAACTCATAAGGATACTTATTGGTGGTCGGATAATCAATCAGGTGTCTCACATCCCGGCCACGTTCCAAAACCAATGTTTTTAATCCCTTTTCAGTAAATTCTTTAGCTGCCCATCCCCCGCTAATGCCGGAACCGATCACAATGGCATCGAAGGTTTGTTTTTTTATACTATCTATATTCAGATTTGACATGGTAGATCATTAAGCCGTTTTAACAGGGAAGTAGCCATTGTACCTTCCGGGAACCAATTCCCAGATGACCAGGTTACTCATTACATACTTAGAATTCATGTAGCCGCTAATGGTGCGTTGCTTCATGAGGTTATAAAAGGGATACAGATCTTTGGGTACATCGTCCTTTTCAGAATTTGCAGCAATTACAAGAGCCTTGATTTCCTGCTGGTCAAGATCTTTAAAATAACCAAGGCCAATAAAAAACTTGTCCTGCTCTTCTTTTTCATAACAGTCGTCCAGCATCTTTAAAACATATAAATGCAGGTTCAGGTCTTTAGCACCCGGCGTGTCTGTTTTAGGAATAATCACTTCTGCTATTTCAGCAAGGATCTTTTCCTGCGTTGCGCTTACATCAATACGAGATAAAAGAATAGAAGATTTACCCTCATGCTTTAAACAGGAAGGCAGCAGAACCAATCCCCCTGCAGCGATCAATATTTGTTTTATAGCCAGACGTCTTTCCATTACGATAAAGAAACGTAAAAATATCGAAAAATATTAGTCAATTTTTATCTTAATCAGGGCAGCATCGGATCCGGGCACCGTATAATTAATATCCCCATTGATCTTAAGCGGTAGTGCGTTAAAGAGTTCCTGTCCTTTTAATGAAGATTCCTTTAAACCCAGCCTGCTTAAAGGAATGGTATAGGCTGCTCCGCTGGCTATCATAGTAATAAAAATGTAGTTACTTTATAATGAAGCAATTAGATTAATTTACGCTCGTAATTTCAAATACTGCACTGCTTAAAGCGGCTTTGCCAGAAACTTCCAGTCCAATCTTCATCAGGTAATCACCCGAATAGGTTTTGTTATTATCCTTAAATGTAGATTTCGACTGGTTATACAAATTGGTCTCCGTGATTTTATACTGTTTTTGAGGATCAAGCCCTTGCAATTTAACCCGGTTAAATTCTTCACCATACCGGGTATTGAGATTGTACGCAAACAGTACCGCTTTACTTTTCAGGGAATCAATGTACGTTACCACTGCCCGGTCCTGGTCATATGGAGAAATGATCCGATACTGGTCGCCCTTAGCAATCAGCTCATACAGACGTTTATAATTTTGTACGGCCTGGCTGCAGAACAAGCGTTCTTCAGCATTGAGATGCTTCATATCCAGGTCAAAGCCAAGCTTACCCATCATTGCTACATCTGTTCTGAACTTGATGGATTGTTTACCCCAGGAAGTGACGTGACTGGAAAGTGCAAAAGAAGGAAAGAAGTTAGAATACCCCCATTGGATAAATACGCGTTCAAAACCGTCTGTATTGTCACTTGGCCAAAACTCTGTAAAGTACTTAAGTGCGCCATAGTCTGTCCGTCCGCCGCCGCCGGAACACAGCATCATCGGTAATGACGGATATTTTTTTCTGAGGCGTTCCAAAACTTTATACAGGCTTCGGGTATATTCAATGTAAACGGCCGACTGGTTATCTTTTAGATATGGGGAATATGCATTGGTCATCATCCGGTTACAGTCCCATTTGATATAGGCAATCCCCGGACTTTTAGTCAGGATCCCATCAACAAGGTCATACACAAAGTCCTGCACCTTCGGATTGATCAGGTCCAGTACCAGTTGGTTTCTATAATAATGTTCCTCCCTGTTTTGTAATTTCAAGATCCAGTCCGGGTGCTTTTCATACAGTTCACTTTTTGGGTTTACCATTTCAGGTTCCAGCCAGATCCCAAACTTTACGCCTTTGCTTTCTGCATCCTTTACCAGCGAACTGATCCCATCCGGAAGTTTTGTCTTGTTCTCCTGCCAATCCCCTAAACCGGCACCATCGTCATTTCTAGGGTATTTATTGCCAAACCAACCGTCATCGAGTAAAAAAACATCAACACCAAGCTTACTGGCATCTTCAAATAAAGTACCCAGTTTCTGCTGGTTAAAATCAAAGTAGGTGGCTTCCCAATTGTTTAATAAGGTTAGCCTTGGCTTGTCGCCATCCATGATTCCGAAGTTCCGGGCCCATTTATGAAAATTACGGCTTGCAGTTCCCTTACCCGTATTGCTGTAGGTAAAGATAAATTCAGGAGTAACAAAGGGTTTTCCGGCATCCAGTTTGTATTCTGAAGCAAAAGGGTTCATCCCGGAAACTACGCGCAGCGAATTCTTTTCGTCCATTTCAAACAGGAACTTAAAGTTTCCAGTCCAGGCCAGCGTGCCGGCAATCAGTTCACCTGTATTTTCCTCAGACTTCTGATTCAGCGATAAAAAGAAAAAGGGCGATTGGTACATGTTTGCCCGGGTGCCCAGCTTGCTTTCTAAAACCTTAATGCCGCTGGTCAGCTTTGCTTCTTCCATCTTTACTTCTTCCGCCCAGTCCCCATGAAACTGAGTTAGCCAGTAGCTTTCCGCATCAAAATGAAGCATGGATGAGGCGTAGTTGTAAAGTATAACCGGTTTCTTTTCCTGGTGCCTGATCTCTGTCCATGTTTTAATAATATCCTCATTATAATAAGATTGGATATGAAGGATTACTGTAATGGGATATTTAGGGTCTGATAAAGTAATTGCAGCAGCATTGACATTTGGTGCCGGAACCGCAGTAGTAACGCCTGAAAATTTAAGATCTAATGATGGATTTCCGTCTGCATGCCCTACTTTAATGGCCGGTTCAAAAAGATTACTGGTACCAGAGCCAATGTAAGCCTCATGCCCGCTCGCCTTTAGTGAAGAAGTATCTTTCGGATTTAGTAATTTTTCACCAAGATAGGTTTGATACAGTTTCCCTTTATTTACGGTAAAAATGAGGTTTACATTTTTAGTTTCAATGACAATGTGCTTCTGAACTTGTGCAAACGCAGAAAATTGCCCTGCAATGAGCAGAAAAAAACAAAGGAAACCATTTCTTAAGATTAGGAGAAAATTCAATCTGTTCATACACTGTGTTCAAGTTTATTTGGGACGGCAATGTAAAAATTAATACATTAAATTAGTTGTGTTTTCCTGTCAAATCGTTGTATAATATTAACCTTGACCTTAAAGATCAGTAATTGGCTTATACTTTGGAACCAGGGCTTTCATCATCAGCCATGCCACAAGATAGGCCAGTGCGCAAATGGTAAACATGATCGTATATCCGGTTTCAATATGCCCTAAGGCCTTGTATTTATCAAATAAGGCACCACCAAGTTTAGTAACGAGTACACCTCCCAAACCGCCAACCATCCCTCCTATACCCACTACAGAACCGATTGCCTTTTTAGGGAACATATCAGAAACGGTAGTAAATAAGTTGGCAGACCAGGCCTGGTGTGCAGAAGCACCTATTCCGATCAGGATAACCGGGATCCAAAAGGTCAAATGACCCAGCGGCTGTGCGGCAAGCACTACCACCGGAAAAAAAGCAATCAGCAGCATGGCTTTCATCCGGCCATCAAAAGGATCCTGTCCCTTATTGATGAAATAAACAGGAAGCCAGCCACCCCCGATGCTGCCAATCATGGTCATGCTGTACAAAACAGCAAGCGGAAGCATGATCTGTGAATCTACCATCCCATACTGGTCTTTCAGGTAGGCCGGCAGCCAGAATAAAAAGAACCACCAGATCCCGTCTGTCATAAATTTGCCAAGCACAAATGCCCAGGTCTGTTTGTATTCCAGCAGCTTGAACCACGAAACTTTAGTTTCAGGAACCTCAGCTTCACTGATGGGTATGATGCTTTCAGCAGTTTCTTCATTGATATATTTCAACTCTTCAGCAGACATTCTTTTCTGCGCTTCGGGTTTGTCGTAATACTTATACCAGAAGATCAGCCATAGAAACCCAATGCCGCCAATGATCAGGAATGCAGATTCCCAGCCCCAGTGAGATGCAATATATGGAACAGTTAACGGAGCCAGAACAGCCCCAACATTGGTGCCTGAGTTAAAGATGCCTGTAGAGAACGAACGTTCCTTTTTAGGGAAATATTCGGCCGTAGCCTTAATGGCCGCAGGAAAGTTTCCAGATTCACCAAAACCAAGCAAAGCCCTTGAAAACATAAAACCAGCAATAGAAACAGAGATGGTTGTAATGCCAATAAAACCAAGCACCGTTGCAATCCCTTCGCCAATCGGAATGGCTAAAGCATGGACAATTGCACCAACCGACCAAATGATTATGGCCCAGGCGTAACCTTTTTTAGTGCCGAGCTTGTCAATAACACGACCAGCAAATAACATGGAAATGGCATAAGTAAGCTGAAATACAGACGCAATATTGGCATAATCACTGTTGCTCCAGCCAAAGATATCCTCAAGCCTGGGTTTCAATAAGCTAAGCACCTGTCTGTCCAGGTAGTTTACTGTAGTGGCAAAAAACAGTAAAGCACAGATCGTCCACCTGTAATTGGTTACTTTTTTTCCGTTCATTGTATTTGGTATTTGGTTAGGTTTAATTCACGCTTGCTAAGGCTTCCTGGATTCCCCGGGATGAAATATAATCATAATATTCTTCAACCAATGTAATAAATCCGTTTAAGATCAATAAGTTAGTTTCCCAGAACTCCTGGTCAGACAGAACCGTTTTCACATAAGCATCCGCATCTAATGCACGCATACTGTAAAAATAGCCAGCCTGATCATCAGTGATCTGATATTCGGTGCCCCCGAAATTCCCAAAGTAGTTTGCTCCTTCTTTTTTACTGCATTTCATGAATTGTAAATAGGCTGCAAATCCAAATGCAATCATCCGGGGTGCCCGTTCATACACCTCATAATACCGGCTTAAAACCGGCAGGATCCTGATCTTTACCTTCATGGTATATTGAAAGGTGATATTGATCCAGGGATGTGCGATGTATGGATTTGCAAAACGGTCCAGCACTACTTTGGCAAAGGTTGCAGCTTCCGCGTCATCAACACGATAAGGAATGGCCGGAATGATTTCATCAAACATAACCTGGCGGATGTAATCCTTAACCGCTGGCACGTCCATAGCCTTGCTCACGGTATCAATTCCGGAAAGGAAGGCAATACCAGAGGCTAACGTATGCGATCCGTTAAGGAGCCTTAACTTGAGCTCTCTGTAAATTTCAATATCCGGCTTAACCAATATCCCGGCATCAGCCTGTTCGAGGTTTAGCAAGGCTGAAACTTTTTCAGCTCCTTCAATGGCCCATAACGCATAAGGTTCGGCCATAATGAGCAGCTCATCAGAATAACCCAATTGCTGTTCAAGTTTTAAACGGGCTTCAGCATCCGGCTTGCCGGGCACAATACGGTCTACCAAAGAATTGCAAAAAATGATCCTGGCATTCATCCAGTCTGTAAAATCAACTTCAAGCTGATTAAATTCAATCAGCTGTGCAACAATGGCGCATAACTTCGTACCGTTGTCCGGGATAAGTTCGGTAGCAATAACAACCATATCAGCATCCGGATGATCACCAAGTGCCTGATAACGTGCATATAAAACGGCCAGTAGCTTAGCAGGAAAAGAAACAGGCGGATCCTGGTTGATGCTTTCTTCAACCAGCTGAATGCCTATTTCTGTCGTATTTGAAACAATGACCTTTAAATCCCGCTGCCGGGCCACTTCTAAAATGGCATTCCAATCCTGATCAGCCGCAATTACCCGGCTAATGGATGAAGAGAGGATATTTTCTTCTACACTCCCGCCATTAACAACACCACGAATGCAGATCGTATACAAGTTGTCCTGCTGCTCAAATTCAGTAACATCACCCTTGCCGGTAGATTTAACCACCACGATCCGGCCGTTAAACGTGCCGTTCCGGTTTGCCTTGTCGATAAAGAAATCAGGTAGACCGCGTAAAAGAACACCGGTACCAAATTGAAGTACTTTCTCAGGAAGATCAAATACACCGGCATCCGGAATTATGACAATAGCAGGGTCAATAAAATTTAAAGTAGACTTGGAAATGTTCATGCGTGGTTTATTCGGCTTAAACAAGTCTACATAATAATTGCAAAGAATAAAGGCTTTCCAGCGAAAATATTTACGCAATCGTTATCGTTGGACAAGGATTGTTTTATCCGAAAAGATCAGAGCTCAGATACCTGTCACCACGGTCACAGGCAATAAACACAATCAGTCCGGATTCAAGTTCATCCGCAACTTTTAATGCTGCAGACAATGCACCACCGCTGCTCATACCTACAAAGATGCCTTCCTCTTTTGCCATTTTACGCGCCATGACAGTTGCTTCATCCTGAGAAACGTCGATCACCCGGTCTACCCGCTTCGGATCAAAGATCTTTGGCAAATACGCTTCCGGCCAGCGTCTGATTCCCGGAATGGATGATTCTTCCGTTGGCTGACAACCGATGATCTGAATATTGGGGTTCTTCTCTTTTAAAAACATGGAATTTCCCATAATGCTTCCGGTTGTACCCATAGAACTAACAAAGTGGGTAATCTGCTGGCTGGTATCCTTCCAGATCTCCGGACCGGTAGTTTTATAATGAGCCAGGTAATTATCCGGGTTCGCAAACTGGTCTAAAATAAAGTAGCCAGGTGTTTTACCCTTTTCGTCTGCATAGTCCCTGCAAACCTCAATAGACTCGAGCAAAGTAACCCGGGCACCAAAGGCTTCCATGGTTAACGTGCGTTCCCGTGTAGAACTTGATGGCATCACCAGTTCAATATCCAGCCCATAGATGCTGGCAATCATCGCAAGGGCAATACCGGTATTGCCGCTGGTAGCTTCAATCAGCTTTGTTCCCTGATGAATGTCCCCGCGCTCCATTGCAGTACGGATCATATTTAGCGCAGCCCGGTCTTTTACACTTCCGCCGGGATTATTCCCTTCCAGCTTTCCATAGATCTGGACGTTGGGATTTTTTGTGAGCTTTTGGATTTTGACCAATGGGGTGTTGCCAATAAGGTCGATGAGGTTTGCCATGCTTAATTCGTTTTTCTGCTTTCTGTAAACCTGAGTTCAGGCTGGTGGTAAACGGTAGATCCCGCAGGGACGCTTTTAGTGAGCCAAACATTACCACCAATAATGCAGCCGGTACCAACAACCGTATCCCCGCCTAAAATTGTCGCTCCTGAGTAAATGATCACATGATCTTCGATCGTTGGGTGCCTTTTGGTATCCGTCATAAATTTCTCTACACTCAATGCGCCCAGCGTTACACCCTGGTATAACTTCACATGTGCACCAATAATGGTTGTTTCGCCAATTACAATTCCCGTTCCATGGTCTATATAAAGGTACTCACCAAGTATGGCACCTGGATGGATATCTATTCCGGTTATAGAATGGACATATTCAGTCAGGATCCTGGGGATCAGCGGAATATGGAGCTTTAACAGCGCATGGGCAATTCTAAATAAAGAGATGGCTAAAAAACCGGGGTAAGCCCGTACAATTTCAAACTCGCTTTTTGCAGCAGGATCCCCGTTATATATAGCGGTAATGTCTGTATTCATGACCCGGTATAGTTCGGGAAGATTGCTAAAGAAGGTTTTTGCAATTCCACAATTGTCGGTATCACTACAGGCTTTTGTGGCATTCAACAGGGCGGTTAGCTCATTTTCAAGTCTGGTAAAACTGGAACGTATTTTTTCAAGGGATTGTTTTTTAACATTAGTCCTTGCCGGGAACATTAAGTTCAATACATTTAATGCCCAGTCAGAAATTACCGCATTCGCAGGCACAGCATCCGTTAGGTCCTGTTTTTCATAGATATGAAGATAAAATTCTTCTTTCATCATTGCCCGTTATAATCCTTTAGATAAAGTTAAGATTAAAGAACCAATTCTTTATGTAGTCTGAACAAAGTTTTTTCAGGGTCAAAACAAAATCCAGGGTGTACTTTCGACGTTTGAAGTACCGTACTGCGGGTTGCGGTTAACCAGCGAAAGCGGGATGCGGTATCGAGTATCCCAATCGGACCACTTTTTTTGCCTCCCAAACAAATTTGCTCGAACGCCGCCAGGTTCTGCCGGATCACGGCTAAATCAAGTGCAGCACTAAATGCAGACAGCCTGTTTTCATCCAGTTCAAAAACAGCTTTTAAAAACCCGCTTTTTTTACAATACAGTACCACACCCACATTGATGAATTCTTCCCGTTCCACCTGGGGAACGATGCGGATCACGGCATACTCAAATAATTGCTGCTCTTGCATTTTGTGCTTCTTTTACAAAAATTTCTGAATTGGCAATTCTTGAGGTTAAAAACCCGGCATAAACCTCCCGTCTTTGGTCAACTGTGCGTTCACCGGACTCGTCTGTAAGCCAGCTTTCAGGAATCAGGTCCACAATAGATAAGATCAGTTCATCGGTCAGTATAGATTTGAACTCCTGGTCTGCAGCTTCCAGCTCTGATGCCAAAGGCAGCAGTACATGATCTTTGATCAGCGTAAACGGACGAAGGGCTTGTTCTTCCCAGTTCTGCATGGCATGATGAAAGTATAAAGATGCACCATGATCGATCAGCCATAATTCTTTGTGCCAGATCAGCATGTTGGTATTTCGTGCAGTACGGTCCATATTGGTCAGTAAAGCGTCCAGCCAAACAATTTGAGAAGCCAGCTTTGCATCTACTACCGTTACATTCGGATCGAATGTTATTGCGCCAGAAAGATAATGCAGGGCCAGGTTGAGGCCAATGCTGGCTTTCAGCAGATCCTGGATCTCTTCATCAGGCTCGGTACGTCCAAAAGCTTCATCCAGGTTTGCAAAAACAATCTCCGGAACCTTAAAACCCAGTGCCCTGGCAATCTCCCCTCCTATAATTTCGGCAATCAGCGCTTTTAAACCCTGGCCGGCACCGCGAAATTTGAGGACATACAGAAATTCATCGTCGGCTTCCGCAATAGCCGGCATCGATCCGCCTTCACGCAACGGGGTTACATAACGGGTCACATTCACAGTCCTGAATTGAGGAGGGCTATATTTCATGCTTAATAATTTGTCCAAACTTAGATAAAAAATGTATATAAAAATAAAACCATAGGATCATACGTTTGTTATAATACATCCTATTACACGATATAATGACAGCCGCGTCCCAAATAACAGAAGCAAGATCCAGGAATATCCTCATCATTGAAAACGATACAGACCTTTTAGAACTACTTGAAGAAATATTTGTACATGAAGGCTTTCAGGTACGATGCCTGCAGGAAACAGATGATATTTTGCGTGTTTTGGAAGATTTTAATGCAGACCTGATCCTGGTTGATTATTTACTGCCTGGTATTAACGGAGGCGAGCTTTGTGCACAGGTTAAGCGTAACAGTCAAACCAGCCACATTCCGGTAATCATTCTGTCAGCCTATTCACAAGTGCTGCTGTCTCTGGGCAGTTATGGCTGCAATGCATTTGTGGCAAAGCCATTTGAACTCAAAGAATTGGTAAAAGAAGTAAACGACTGTATCGCAGATCCATCCCGGTTATTTGACGGAAAACATCTTGAGAAAAGCAGGTCTTAAACCAAATGCTTATTGATCTCCGCACCCAACGCATCTACCTGTTCCTGGTTTAATTCACCCCAGATCTGCTCCCACTTTTCGTCGTCCTTACGAAGTTGTACCTCATGACCATCAATTTTGCACACATAGTAAGGGGTACCGTCAGAAGTATCTGCATAATGAACCGCAATATCTTCCTTCGTTAAGCCTTCAGCCTGAACACGGATCGTAAATTTAGTATTTGGTGACTCTTTCATAATTAAGTGATAGGTTAAACTCAAATGATAAACAGCCAACCGGCATAAAGGTTTTACTTGCCCCTGGTTTCCAAAAAGTATTTAAAAGGTACCCACAACATTCCAAAGCATTCCCCTTCTTCTTTATTAAGGTGTTTATGATGCATTTTATGCGCACGGCGGATGGCTTTAAAATACCAATGGTCTGCATTTCTAAAGATCTTAAAACGCTGATGGATAAAGATATCGTGAACAAAGAAATAGGCAGCACCATAAATGGTAACCCCAATCCCGATCATCAGCGCAACCTCGTTGTGGTAATAGGTTCCTGCGGCAAGGCATAAGATGCCGGGAATGGCGAAGATCAGGAAAAAAGAATCATTCTTTTCCAGGAAACCCTCAGATTCCTTGTTGTGATGGTCTTTATGCAGCACCCACAACAAACCATGCATCAGATATTTATGTGTTAACCAGGCCACAGCTTCCATACCAATGAACGTAGCCAATACAATCAAAATATTTATAAGAATCCCCATACCATTAAAATAGTTTAGTATAACTTTCCATAACCTTATCAAAACAAATTTTTAGCCATTCAGAGTACTTTTCAGGATGAGTTTCTATTTCAATAGCTAATGATTTCATATCACAATACTTAAAACCGGCAACTTCATCCGGATTTGGAACCGGAAGCACATCGGTAATGCCAAAAAATACATGGTCAAATTCATGTTCCGAAATGCCGTCCTTCAATTCCGCCTTATAGGTAAAGTTAAAGACATAATTTAAGGTACAGGTCATTCCCATCTCCTCGGCTAAGCGCCGGTTTGCCGCATCCATGTTCTCTTCACCTGCTCTCGGGTGACTGCAGCAGGTGTTTGTCCACATTCCTGCGGAATGATATTTGTTCCATGCCCGCTGCTGCAGCAACAGTTCACCACTCGTATTAAATATAAAAACAGAGAATGCACGGTGAAGTTCACCCTGTAAGTGGGCTTCCATCTTCTGCATCGTTCCAATTGCATTATCTTCCTGGTCAACAAGGATTACGCTTTCCATCATTTATTAATCTTTTTCAATTCTTCAGCAGTACAGTATTTAGATCCGGTTAAATAACCGATCACGTTTTGTTTTAGGTTTACATCAGTTAACTCATTTACCTTACTCAGTAAAAACAGTTTATCTTTATCAATATCGTCGTTATAGCCAAGAATGGATGGTAGATTTGTCTGAATGGAAAAGCGCAGAAAACGCATTTCCGGATTTTCAGGATCTTGTTTAATGGCATGTTCAATATATGATCTGCCTTTCTTAAACCGGCTAAACTTACTGAACGGGTTATATCCATATTTTGCCTCCATCATTTCAGCAACCCCTTTATAACAAACTAACAGCGGGGATGATTTAGTATGTACCGGTGAAAGTAACCTACTAAACTGCTCTGCAGAATCCTTGTCTGTAGCCGAACGGTAGAACAAGTCTCTTAGTTCAGAGAGCTCAAGCTCAGCTGAAGGGGCAAAAATAAAAAGAAACAGCAATACCGCATAAATCCTCATAACACATTAATTTTATAGCGGATGATTGAATCACACATCAGTCCGAACTTATGGGGATTGGAGATTCTGATCCTTTCAGACATTACACGTTCAGCTGAGGCACTTTTTATCTTATTAAATAATTTCTTATAATAGATATAGGCTAAGTATACACCATGTCCGGATGACGCAGGAAGCATCTTTATTCCAATTAATGCGGCTTTAAATTCTTCTTCAATATCGTTTTCAATCAGTTTCTTTTCTGCATTGTCAAACCTGGAAAGGTTCACATTAGGAAAGTAGTTCCGGTTCAGGTTGTGGTAATCGGCATTTACATCCCTCAAAAAGTTTACCTTTTGAAACGCAGAGCCTAGCTTCATTGCTGCAAATTTTAACCGTTCGTATTCTTCCCTGTCGCCTTCAGTAAACACATGCAGGCACATCAGGCCAACCACCTGGGCAGAACCTAAAATGTACTGTTCATATTTATCATGATCATAATCATGTGGCTCCAAATCCATTTCCATGCTTTTTAAAAACAGGTCAATTAAGTCTTTTTCAATGCCGTATTCATTAACCACCTGCTGAAAAGAATTCAGTACCGGGTTTAAACTGATCCCTTGGGCAATGGCCTCAAAGCAGTCCTGACGAAACTTTTTCAGTAAAAAGCTTTTGTCATAGTCATGGAAGCTATCTACAATTTCATCTGCCAGGCGTACAAAGCCATAAATGGCATAAATTGGATTATGAAATTTCTTACTCAGGAAATAAATGCCAAGTGAAAAGCTGGTGCTGTAACGCTTGGTGGTAATCCTGCTGCAATCTGCAGATAATTTATCGAATAACGATTTCATAGTTAGGTATTAAGGTATTTGATCAACTGTTGGGCAGCAACATTACCCGAAATGATAGAAGGCGGAACACCAGGACCGGGAACGGTTAGCTGCCCGGCATAAAAAAGGTTTTCAATCTTATTGTTTTTTAAAGATGGCTTTAAATTAGCCGTTTGCATCAATGTATTTGCTAAACCGTACGCGTTGCCCTTATACGAGTTGTAATCAGAAATAAAGTCGGTAATACAGTAACTTCTCTTGTAATCCAGGTGTTGCCGGATGGGATCGCCAGTATACTTTTCAAGCCTGTCCATGATGAGATTAAAATAATCCTCCCGTAAGGCATCGGTATCTTCCACATTGGTAGCCAGCGGCATGAGGATAAACAGGTTCTCATGGCCTTCAGGTGCAACAGATGGATCTGTCTTTGATGGACAACACACATAGAACAACGGCTTGGATGGCCATTTGGGATCCTTATAAATTTCGTAAGCATGCTGCTTAAGGTCTTCATCAAAGAATAGGTTGTGGTGTTCAATGCGCGGCACGCGATGCGTAACACCCAGGTAAAAGATCAGTGATGATGGTGCAAGGATGCGCTGGTCCCAATATTTTTCATCATAGTTCCGGTATTCAGATCCAAGGATCTTTTCCTCCACATGGTGGTAATCTGCAGCTGCAATAATACCTTCATACTTTTTACTTATCGTATTGGTACTTAAAATAGTAGCCTTTTTGTGCTCTACTTTTAAATTAGTAACTGTTTCATTGAAATGAAATACTGCACCTTCCCGCTCGGCTACCGTCCGCATAGCCTGGATCACCGTCCCGAAACCACCTTTAGGATACCAGGTACCGAGTTTTAAGCCTGCATAATTCATCAGACTGTATAATGCCGGTGTATCTTCAGGCATTGCCCCAAGAAACAATACCGGGAATTCCATTAAGGCAATGAGCTTTGGATGGCTAAAGAACTTTTTAACATGATCGCTAAAAGAAGTAAAGACCTGCAGTTTAAAGATCCCTTTGATCAAGTCCAGATCTGCAAATTCTAAAATGGAAAGGCCTGGCTTATACACCAGCTTTTCCATTCCTACCTTATACTTAAATTCAGCCTCTTCCAGAAATTGTTTTAGTTTAATGGCACTTCCGGGTTCGAGTGATTCGAACACTGAGCACAGGGCTTCAAAATCAGCCGGAATGTCCAGCGCATCATCTTCAGCAAATACAACAGAAAAACCCGGATCCAATAATTCCAACTCATAAAAATCAGCAGCCGTATAGCCAAAGTCGGCAAAGAACTTTTCAAATACACCCGGCATCCAGTACCAGCTCGGGCCCATATCAAATACATACCCGTTCTCTGTAGTTACCTGTCTTGCCCGGCCCCCAACTTCTGCGTTCTTTTCATAAACATCAACCTGGTACCCCTTTTTAGCCAGGTACGCCGCTGCACTGATGCCGGCAAAGCCAGAGCCAATGATGGCAATTTTAGGGGTAAGGTCGTTTAGTTGATCTGGCATTCGAGGATGTTTTTAATGGTTTCTTCAAATTCATATAAAGACTTAAACCAATCCATGTTCTGGTTTAGATGAAGTTCATGGATCAGTTTGGTGTTTCCGGCGAGATGGATCTTCTTATCGGCAAAAAAATCACTCAGATCGTCAAGATAGGCACTCGCATCATTTACAGGTCTTAACCGGGTCATAAACAACATTAAGTGATCTATTTGATTGTGCTGCATCGCATCTTTAACAGAATCAAACGGCGTTTTTCCGCCCAGGTAGATCACCCGCTGACCAGAAAGCCGCAGTATATAATTGGCAAAGAGCAAGCCAATATCATGGTCTTCGTCCTCCGGAAGGAACAATAGCCAGGAAGAAGCGGAACTGCCTCCAACTGGTAATTCATTAATTGCCGAATAGAGCTTCTGCCGGATAATATTCGATAAAAAATGCTCTTGTGCGGGGCAGATGTTATCCTTTCGCCACATCAATCCAAGTCTAACCAATAACGGATAAATAACATTCTTATAGGTTTCAGTCATTCCATGGTCCAGCACACATTTGTTAATGAGCGCGTCAAACTTAAACTCGTTATAGGCCAGACCATAGCTGAGCAGCTGCGAAATATAAAATTCAAAATGCGGATCACCTGAGATCGTATAATCCATTTCCTTGTTTAGCAAATCATTAATCTGCTGGTCAGAAAGGGCACAAACCTGGGATATTTTTAAACCCGACTGGCTTAGACTAACAATGTTCAGCAATTTTCTCAATTGCTGATCGTCATAAAAACGGGTATTCCCGGCAGAACGCATCGGTACAAGTGCATTATACCGGCGTTCCCAAATTCGGATCGTATGCGTCTGAACGCCAGAAAGTTGCTCTAAATCAGAAATGGAATACCGCATTGTTGTCTAAATAAAATTAGATTTATCTAGACAAACATAGTAAATATTGCAGATAATAGCAATTCAAAGAATATTTCCGGATTGCTAAGCAGATAAAACCTTTTTATTTTTAATTGGTTAAATAAAATTAAATCTACCAAGTATATGCCTGAAGGACCATCGTTATTAATTTTAAGAAAGCTTATTGAAACGCTTCAGCTGGAAGGTTTAGAAGTTATTGTAGCAGAAGGAACTGCAGACATTGATATGGACAGGATAATCGGTAAAAAAGTCAATGCAATCCGGACCTGGGGCAAACATTTGCTGATCTGTTTCGACCAGCTGACGATCAAAATTCACCTGATGATGTTCGGCACCTACCGGATCAATGAACGTAAAGATGGGGATGTAAAGATCAGACTGGGCTTTAAAAATGCCGAATTGAATTTCTATACCTGTTTGGTTAGCTTAATTGAAGGCGATCTTGACCAGGTATATGATTGGTCGGTTGATATCCTGTCTGATCAATGGGATCCAAAGGAGATTTTGAAAAAATTGAAACAGCAGGATTCTGCTTTAATCTGTGATGTACTGCTTGATCAAAAGATCTTTTCAGGATCAGGAAACATCATAAAAAATGAAGTACTGTACCGTACCCGGGTCCATCCTTTAAGTACAGTAGGTTCGATCCCCGCTCCCATTAAAAAAGCAATTATTGCCGAAGCCAGAAACTACGGTTTTGATTTCTTTAAATGGAAAAGAGAAAATACGTTAAGCAAACACTGGGAAGCCTATAATAAAGAACAATGCCCGCTTAAACATCCCATAGAAAAAATAGAGACCGGAAAGAACAAACGGATCAGTTTCGTATGTAAGCAATGCCAGAAATTATATAAAATGGAATCGAATACTACAATATTCTAAACCAACATATCTGAACTAATGATCTTTAGTGACGAAAGCACCAACAAAATTAGTATGTCATTTTGCTTTATTAACTTTTAACTATATATTTAACCGTCTCATTAAAAGATTAATGGAGAAGGATGACCAAATATTACTGGATGAACTGAAAGGTGGAAATATCTCCGCTTATGCGCTGCTGTTTAAAAAATATTACAAACTTCTTTCTGTTAAAGCATACTTCATGATTGAAGATGAAATGGATGCGGAAGACCTTGTTCAGAATCTCTTCGTTTCCATCTGGCAAAAACAAAACTACCTCTTTATCAATACTTCCATAAAAGCCTACCTGCTTCGGGCCCTGCATAACCGCTGTTTGATCTACCTGGAACAAAAGAAAAGAACCGAAAAAAAATTAGAGAATTATAAATTAAATATAGAAACAGATGATATTCAGGATCATAACGCGCGTGAGGATTATGAAGCAGGCTTAAGTTTGATCTTTAATGAACTGCCTGTTCAGCGTCAAAAAGCCTTTAAGCTGGTCTATCTCGAAGAAAAAAGATATAAGGAAGCTGCAGAAGAAATGGGCATTTCTGTAAATTCCATTAAAACACATTTAAAGCTCGCAGTAAAGACCCTGCAGCAGAAATTAAATAAATATAAGCCATGAGTTCACCTGTTTTGGTTATAAAGGAGTCTAAGGTACACGCATGGTAGATCACAAGGAATACATACACGGACTTTTATTTGAAAAGATTGCCGGAACAATTAGTGAACAGGACAATGTTGTTGCTGAACAAGCCATTATGCAGCATGCGGAAGTGCGTGAATTTTGGGAATCACTAACCTCAAAAATGAATAGCGAACAGGGAAAGGCTTTTATGGCGAATCTGGACGCAGATCAGGCCTGGGATCATGCACAGCCAAAAATTGTACACTCCAGGGATACCCATGTCAAAAATAAAAACGGGATGAAGGTTGCAGCAGCAGCAATACTGATCCTTGCCCTGCCCCTTGCCTGGCTTTTTATACGAAGTAACCCCGATCCACAGCAACTCACGAAAATAAACCCCAGGTTTGGATTAAAGCAGGTTTACCTTAAAACTACAGGTGGAAAGACCATTGATCTGGCTACAGCACAAACTATACAGGTCGGCCAAACCCAGATCAATGCAGGTAAGAATGAACTGAGTTACACGGCAAACGATGCTGAAAATGACCAGTGGGCAACCTTAGTAGTTCCGCCCACGAAAGATTATAAGATCAAATTATCAGACGGCACGGTCGTTTGGATCAATGCTGCAACCACTTTACGTTTCCCCTTTACTTTTGGAAAAGGAACACGTGAGGTATACCTGGACGGTGAAGCTTATTTTGAAGTCACAAAAAATAAAAAGCAGGAATTTATTGTCCATACAACCCATGCAGACGTTCATGTATATGGAACAAAGTTCAATATGAATGCTTACAGTACCGGTAAATTTACCACTTCATTGATCAGCGGATCAGTTTCTGCTAAAAAAGGGAACCGGTTTATTCCGCTAAATCCCGGAGAAGAAGTTTATATCTTGCAGGAAGCCGTTCAGATCAGGCCGTTTGATCCTTCAGAAGTACTTTCCTGGATAAACGGAACCTATCAGTTTCACAATCAGCCGCTGTCTGATATCGCCGAAGTACTGACCAGGTGGTACGATGTAAAAGTATCTTACCAGTCTTCATCTCTTGCCAGTCAGACCTTTACCGGGGAAATTGATAAGAAACAGACCCTGGATCTCCTGCTGTCAAATCTTCAGCTTTCTTCTGGTATAAAAGGAGAACTTAAAGACGGAGTGCTGACGTTCAGGTAATATTTTTTGCAGGCCTTCACCCATTTTAAACCATAAGGCGTCTTAGAGCAAACCTTATATAATAAATGTATGCTTAGAAAACTTACCCGACTTAGCCGGCAGTTATTGCCAGCTATCCTTATCCTTTATTTCATTGTTCCGGCCAGGGCCTCGAACCAGGGAATCAACAAGATCAGCATTAAGAACACCAGCATCACACTGGCTAACCTGTTCAAATCTATTAAAAAGCAGACTGGCTTAACCGTCTTTTACAGCAACAGCCTGTTGAATGATTCAGAAAAAATTGCCGTAAACTTTAACCAGGCCGAGCTTGATGAAGTGATGAGGCTTGCCCTGCAGGGTAAAAGTATAGAATGGCTGATCCGTGAAAAATACATTGTGCTGCAGAAACAGCAGGGAAAGGATGACCGTACGCCCTTAAAATCAGAAAGCAGCTCACAAAAACTGCAAATCATCAAAGGAAAGGTAACAGATTCATTGGGAAATCCGATTCCGGGAGTTGGCGTAAAGATTATGGGCAGCGGTTCAGGAACAGTAACTGATCCAAATGGAAATTATTCCATTGAAGCAGGCTCCGGTGATAACCTGCAGTTTACCTATGTTGGCTTTACCACAAAAGTTGTTGCAGTAGGCAATCAAACTACCATCAATGTGCGGCTAACGGAACTGGACCAAAGTTTAACCGAAGTGGTGGTGGTGGGTTATGGAACCCAAAAGAAAGTAACGTTAACCGGAGCGGTTTCAACAGTATCCGGTAAGGATCTCGCTACCCGACCAATGGGGCAAACGTCTGCGGCTTTGCAGGGTATGGCACCTGGTGTTACCGTAAAGCAGGCATCCGGCCGGCCTGGTGGTGATGCCGGTAACATCCGCATCCGCGGTATTGGCAGCCTCACGACAAGCAGTGCAGAGCCGTTGGTGATGATAGACGGCATCGAGGGTTCCATGAACAACATCGATCCCAACCTGATCGAATCGATCTCTATACTTAAAGATGCGGCGTCGTCTTCTATCTATGGATCCAGGGCAGCCAATGGCGTGATCTTAATTACAACCAAGAGAGCTAAAATGGATCTGGTAAGCATCAGTTATAACAATTATATCGGCTGGCAGGAAGCTACAAATATGCCAGACCTGGTAAATGGGTTGGATTATATGTTGCTCATTAATGAAGCGTATACCAATACTGGCAGATCCGCGCTTTATTCAGAAACATTAATCCAAAATTACCGCGATCAGAATGGAGTCAGTTCAGATCTTTATCCAAATACAGACTGGCAAAAAGAAACCCTAACAGGTTCCGGGTTACAGCAAAGTCATTTTGTAACCATTCAGGGTGGTACCCAGAAAGTAAAGATGCTCGGTTCCTTTGGACTGTTCGATCAGAAAGGGATCATTCAAAATTCAGGATTTAAAAGATATACCATCCGAAACAACGCAGATATCACGTTTTCAGATAAGCTGAGTGCTCGCGTTGATCTGCAATATGTCAATGCCATTACTACAGATCCTGCAGCCGGCTCCACAGAGATCTTTCAATGGATGAATGGAATACCGGCCAACCAGATCGGGATCAATGAGAATGGAAAATGGGGTGTTGGATGGAATGGTTCCAATCCGATCTCAGCAAGTATTGATGGGGGTACAAACCGTACCCGTGCCCCTTTTGGGAGCATCAACGCTACCGTAAACTATAAACCATTCAACTGGCTGGTTGCCGAAGCTGCCTATTCTCCTAAATATGCATTGTCATCGGGAAAGAACTTTAGAAAGGCCATTCAATCGTACTTACCAAATGGAAATGCAAGTTATCTGACCCCTGCGCTAACTTCGTTAAGTCAATACCAGAGCCAGTCTTTTTTTAACAACATGCGGGCCACGCTAACCGCCAGCAAAGCGGTTAAAAACCACAACTTTAAGCTGCTGGCAGGCGCATCCCGTGAAGATTATTACCAGGAATGGATCAATGCATTCCGTGATACCTATATCCTGCCGGATTATCCGGTGCTTAATGCCGGGTCAGCATTAAACCAGCAAGCCACCGGAAGCGGTGAAGAATGGGCATTGCAATCCCTGTTCGGTCGTTTAAATTACGATTTCAACGGCAGGTACCTGTTTGAGGCCAATGTGCGTTATGATGGATCTTCCCGTTTTTCTGAAGGCAACAAATACGGGGTCTTTCCGTCTGCATCTGCAGGATGGCGCATCAGTGAAGAAGGATTTATGAGTGGATTAAAAAGCTTTATCAATGAAGCCAAGATCCGGGTATCCTGGGGTAGACTGGGCAATCAAAACATAGGTACCTACCCTTCTATAACGGCTATCGTTCTGGAGTCCTATACCCTTGGCAAGCAGATCGTAAATACTGCGGCATTGAATACATTGGCCAATAAAGATATTTCCTGGGAAACTACGGAAGAACGGAACATTGGTTTGGATCTTACCCTGTTCAACAACTTCACGGTAACAGCCGATTATTATAAAAGACATACCACAGACATCCTGCTTCAGCTTGACGTGCCTTTGATCATCGGTTTAAATAAACCATTTCAAAATGCAGGTACAGTGGATAATATTGGCTGGGAACTTGGTGTTGGCTACCGCGGAAAGATCAGTGACTTTAATTACAATGTAAACCTCAATATATCCGATGTAAAAAATAAAGTTGTGGATACACGCGGGATCAATCAAAGCGGATTATTGGTAAACCGGGAAGGATATCCGATCCAGTCACTATTCGGTTATGAGGCACAGGGCTTCTTCACGTCAGATGCAGATGTTGCGGCACATGCCACACAGTTTGGTACGGTTAAGGCAGGCGACATTAAATACAAGGATCAGAACAGTGATGGTCTGATTAACGAAAGTGATAAAATCATCATTGGAACAACCATTCCAAGATATACGTTCGCCGCAAATTTAGGGGCAGGATATAAGGGATTTGACCTTTCAGTACTGATCCAGGGTGTTGGCAAGGCCAATGGATACCTCTCAGGCCCGGGCATTCTTCCCTTTAATGTTGGCGGTGCCATTGGCGGAACCATCCGTGAAGAAAACAAAGACCGGTGGACACCCGACAATCCGAATGCTGCATTTCCACGATTGGCCTTTGGTGAATCGAATAACGAGCAGGCTTCCAGCTTCTGGCTAAAAGATGCCTCCTATGTACGGATCAAAAATATCCAGGTGGGTTATGAACTGCCATCAGGCCTATCCAAAAAATTAGGGATCGGTCGGCTGCGGGTCTTTGGAAACGGTTCAAATGTATTATCGTTTGATCAATTCTGGAAAGGATATGATGTGGAAGCACCTGTTGGTTCCGGAAACATCTACCCACAGGTTAAACTGTATAGTTTCGGTTTAGACATTACCTTTTAAATAATCAACATATGAAAACTCATTTATACACCTATATCATTGCCGTCCTTTTTGTGGTATCTATGCCTGCATGTCAGAAAGGATACCTCGATAAAAGCCCGTTAAACGGTCCTTCTGATGAAACTTACTTTGCCAATCAAGACGAGCTGGTCTTGTCAGTCAACGGATTGTACAAGTATCTCAATTATCTCCCGCTAGACAATATGCCTACAAACCTGAGCATTGATGATGCTACAGATATGGGCTGGGACCGCAACAACAGTTCACTTCAGGCGCTTGGAAAAGGAAATCACGACAGCAATAACGGCTATGCGTTAACGATCTGGACGGAAGGTTTCCGCGTAATCGGAAAATGTAACTTTATTCTGGACAACATTGAAAAGGTAAGAAGCAACAGTACTGCGGCCATCTTTAACCGTTCTAAGGCAGAAGCTAGATTTGTAAGGGCTTACGTATATCAATATATGATTGACTATTTCGGAGATGTTCCTCTGATTACCAATGTGTTAAAGCTTGAAGATGCAAAGCTTCCAAAAACACCTAAAATAGAAATTGTAGATTTTATTTTAAAAGAGATGACCGAAGCTGCACCAGATCTGCCGTTAAATTATACCGGTGCTGATGTTGGACGGGCAACACGCGGAGCTGCGCTTTCTATTAAGGCAAGGGCCGCATTAAACAATGGCAGGTGGGCTGATGCTGCTGAAGCTGCAAAATTGGTGATCGATTCGAAGGTTTATAGCCTGCATACCAATTTCGGTGCATTGTTTTCTTACGCCGGACAAAATTCTCCGGAGATCATCTTTGCATTTCAATTTTTAAAAGCCGCAAACACCAAGGTTCACAATACGCCCAATAACTTCCTGTCCAGAAATGGGCTGGGTTTTACCAATAAGGTTCCGTCGCAATCCTTAGTAGATGTATTTCCATGTACCGACGGACTAAATATTGACGAATCACCTCTTTTTGACCCGCAGGATCCATATAAGAACAGGGATCCAAGATTAGGGTTTACCATTGCGGTGCCGGGATCTGTATTTTACAACTACCAGTTCGAGACCCACAGGGACAGCCTCAAATGCTGGAATTATAACACCACGCCGGCAACACGTGTTGATAACCAGGATGCACTCAACGCATTTGCTACGTTTACCGGTTATTGCTGGAAAAAATATGTTGATCTGCAGGACCGGTTAGACCGGGCAAATTCTGAGCTTAACGTGATCCAGATCCGGTACGCAGAGATCCTGCTGATCTATGCAGAAGCCAAAGCAGAATTAAATCAGCTGGATGAATCGGCTTATGCGGCCATCAACCTCGTTAGAACGCGGCCAAGTGTGAATATGCCGCAAATTACAACCGGAAAGCTGCAGGACGAATTCAGGAGCCTGGTTCGTAAAGAACGGATGTATGAGCTGGCCAATGAAGGATTCAGGCTTGCCGACCTTCGGAGATGGAAAATAGCAGAGAAAGCAATGACCGGTAATTTCTATGGAAGGGTTCAGCGCGGATTGGTTGCTGCTGCACCGCAAATTGATGAAAATGGATTGGCAGACTATTCTGCTGTACCCAACCGTGCAGACATGCGGGTTATTGAAGTGCGAACCTTTAATAAGAACCGTGATTATTTGTGGCCTATCCCGAATATTGAAACCCTAACCAATACCAACCTGGTCCAGAATCCTTTCTATTAATTCCCTAACTATGAAAATAGCCAAATACATTTTATGCTGCGTGCTTCTAACCACATTTGGATATGAACACGTAAACGCCCGGCAGGAAAAAAATACCTCATATGATATCTGCGTATATGGAGGTACTTCTGCCGGGGTAATTACCGCATACACAGCAGCAAAACTTGGTAAAAAAGTGCTGTTGGTCGAACCCGGTAAAAACCTTGGCGGAATGAGTTCCGGTGGTCTGGGCCTGACGGATATTGGTAATAAATATGCCATTAGTGGTCTGGCACTGGATTTTTACCGCCGGATTGGTCAGCACTATGGCAAATTTGAACAGTGGATCTTTGAGCCGCATGTAGCGGAAAATCTTTTTCAGGAATATATCAAAAAGTCTGCAGTCACCGTATGGTATGAAAACAGGCTGACCAGCGTTAAAAAGGATGGAAATACCATTAAGGAGATCCAGCTGGAAAACGTGTTGAATGCTAAACCTCAAACGGTACGTGCCCGGGTTTATATTGATTGTTCTTACGAGGGAGATTTGATGGCCATGTCTGGCGTATCATACACAGTTGGCCGTGAAGCCAACAGCTTATATCAGGAGACCTTTAATGGAAGTCAGCTGAAAAATGGCCACCAGCTCCCGGATGGCATAGACCCCTACCGTATTCCTGCAGATGCATCAAGTGGTCTGCTGTGGGGCATAAATGCCGGAACCCTTGCAGAAAGCGGAGCCGGTGATAAAAAGGTACAGGCTTATAATTTCCGGATCTGCCTCAGCAACAATCCGTCAAACCGGATTGCAATTACCAAACCAGATAATTATCAGCCGGAAAGATATGAACTGCTGATCCGGCAGATGGAAAAAAGACCCTGGAAATCGCTGCAGGATGGATTTATCTGGAGCCAAATGCCAAACGGAAAGACTGATATTAACAACAGGAATGGATTTTCTACCGATATGGTTGGAATGAACTGGGACTATCCCGATGCAGATTACGGAAAACGTGCAGAGATCTGGAAAGCCCATATCGATTATACTAAAGGATTACTCTATTTTGTTGGCAATGACCCCCGGGTGCCACTATCTGTTCGTGAAGAAATTAAGCAATGGGGATATCCAAAGGATGAGTATGTGAACAACGGAAACTGGTCGCACCAGCTTTATGTCAGAGAAGCCAGGAGAATGATTGGAGAGCTTGTCATGACGCAGCACCACTGTCAGGGCAAAGAAACCGTTACAGATGGCGTAGGCATGGCCGCCTATACGATGGATTCCCACAACTGCGACCGCCTCGTGGTAAATGGGATGGTAAAAAACGAAGGCAATGTAGAGGAAGGTGGTTTTGGTCCCTACCCGATCTCTTACCGGGCCATCATCCCCAAAGAAAATGAAGCTTCAAATTTAATCGTACCGGTTTGTCTTTCAGCAACGCACATTGCATATGGATCTATTCGCATGGAGCCTGTTTTTATGGTATTGGGTCAGTCGGCAGCCATAGCAGCAGTACAGGCCATTGATAACCATACCAGCGTTCAGAAAATAGATGTAAAAAAGCTTCAGGCTTTTTTAAAAAGTAACCCGCTGGCAGATGGAAGCGCTCCGGAGATCCTCGCGGATAACAATGGAATACATGCAGAGAAAAAGGGAGATTGGACAAGTCACAATTACGGAGGTTATGGAGCAGATTATTTACTCACTGAAGAACCATCCCCTGCTATAGAGAAATCGGTGAAATATACACCGGAGCTCTCAAAGAAAGGGAAATATGAAGTGTATATGTATTATCCAAAAGTAAAGAACAGATCAACAATTACACAGGTCACCGTCTATGATGGAAAACAAGTACATGCACTAATCATTAAAGATGCAGATATCAGTGTGGTTGGACAGACTTCAGGAGAATGGGTACGCGTTGGGACTTATCAGCTGGATGCCGGAAAGAGAAACTACGTGGAGATCTCTAACCGCGGATCTAATGGTGTTGTGATTGCAGACGCGGTATTGTTTGTTCCAAAGTCGTAGGTTGGCATCCTTTACCAGCTATGTACTGGTTTAAGCCGGGAAAACTCTTTAAAATACAATTTTAATCACATAAAAAAGCCGTCATTACCAAAAGTAATGACGGCTAATTTTTTAGACCATCTGATGCTTTAGAAGGTCAGTTTAACAACCGGGCTAAACACCATATTCTCTATTCCGCTTATTTTTATGCCGATCCTTGCAAACGCATAATTCTGAACCGGTGAAAACGTAGGCATTGCTACACTCATCGTTAAATTGGCCGGATTACTGATTGCCGCGCCACTGAGATCCTGTTTCGCTTTATTGTTTGTGCTTTGGTCGTCCACAAATTGCGTGTTGTTCACGTAAAGTGTTACACGCTCCAAGTCTCTGCCATTAGCATCAGTAATGATCTTTTCTACTGAACAGGTTGCGTTAACAGCACCGGCACTATAGGTAATGACCGGACTGCGCAGCATGAAGTAAGGTCTGACCTCAAGATCCATTACTTTGTCGCCACTCAGGTTAACATCGAGGGAATCTGGCCTGCCCGCTGCATTTTTTGGCCACAAGAAAGGAACCTGCGAATTGCTGACCGTAAATTTATAATTGCCGTCAAACAGTTTGGATGAAAACATCCCTTCCTGGTTGAAGTTTACATTGATCACGCCAAACTTACCGAATCCCTTTTGCCACAGTTCGGCGCCAAAACCTGCATGGCGAACGTGGATTTGCTGCCCCTGATAAAGCAATCGCCCTGAAAAGTCAGATTCCGGCGCATCGAAATTATCCTTCTTACATGAACCCAAAAATACAATGGAGGCAAGTGCTATATTTAGAAATATCTTTCTCATATCTAATATTTTATAAAAACTATTGGTTTGGATTTCTAATGATTAATGGATTTCCGTTTAATATATCCTGGTTAAACTGCGAATAATAGTTGCCCATCCGGAAGCGGTGAGCTGCAGTAACACGGGAAGGTTTAACTACCTTAAACAAATATTTTCCATCATTAGGGTCGCCCGGTGCATAATATTTATACGGCCATAATCCGAATACCATGGTATTTACCTTTTCAGAACTACCGATGTTGGTTGCCGTGGTAAAATCTGCCGCTGTATTTGCGGTACCGTTCCATACTTTATGGGCCAGTCTCCATCTTTTCATATCCCAAAGCTGGTGTCCTTCAAAGGCAAGCTCAACACGGCGTTCGTGAACGATGCGGTCAAACGTGATCTGTCCGGCAGTTAGGGCGGTGGTTAAACCAGCGCGGTCCCTCACCTCTTTCAGGTAACCGGCAGCTTTAGCCGTATTGTTTAGCTCAAAAGCAGCTTCAGCAGCATTCAGATATACTTCAGCAAAGCGGTAACGGATCCAGCGAACCTCACTGCGGGTGCCGATCTGGCCAGACCCCGCAGCCGGATCCAGGAATTTACGTACATAAAATCCGGATTGGGCACTGAATTCAACCCCGTCCAGCGGACCATCTCCGCCAACAACCTGTACGGCACCGGTATTTCCAGGAAGTACATTGGTCTTTATTTCAGCAAAGTTGGTACCGGTAACAATAGCACCTGAAGCCAGCTGATAACCAGCCCAGATATCGATGTTCTTACCTTTAAACTGAGTTCCGGGCAAGATCACGGTACCACCAAGGCGGGCATCCCTGCCGGCAAAGATGTCGGTAAGGTTGGTATAGTAAATTGGATTGCTTCCGGAAACGCTGGCTAACGGCGCAAATGAATTGTCAAGCATTTCAAACGACTGAACCAAGTTTAACGATGGATTTAAACGTCCGCCCTGTGCCTCTTCTGCAATGGATCTTGGTTGATTGTCAATCGTAAAACCATGCGCCTTTTTGGTCTTTAATTTATAGTCCTTCACAAAGATCACTTCCGGATTAGCCTTGTCGATAAATAGTGCAGCAAAGTTTTCCTGAAGGTTCGTGTTCTTTTTGTAGAGCGAATATTTACCGCCGGTGATGATCTCTTCAGCAGCCCGCAATGCAATCTGGTAATAACCGTTTGCCATGGAAGCTGGAATTCCAACTTCTCCACCAGGTAACGATACTTCTGGAGTTGCTGCACCATATTTGGCAATCGAGCCCGCATATAACGCCGCCCTGGATTCTAACGCCAGCGCAGCACCTTTAGATGCCCTGGAAGGATCTGCGTTGTTATCAGGAAGAAGGACTTTGATCTCTTCCATTTCTTTAATGATGAAATCATACATCTCTGATTCTTTGGAGCGTGCAACACGTAAAGGAGTTGGATCACCACTATAATCATAAGTAAGCGGTTCCAAAAGTAAAGGAACACCACCCATGCGTTTCACCAGTTCAAAGTATACCCCTGCCCTTACAAAGCGTGCTTCTGCCAGGAAACGATCGGTATCTTCCTTAGCCAGCAGATTTGTGGATTCACCACCTCTTTTAATGAACAGGTTAATTTCACGCATAAAGCCATAATCCCAGTAATTCCAGGAATCGTAGTTGTATTCTGTATTTTGATGTCTGAAATAATCACCACCAGCAGAGGCGAATGCTTCATCAAAGTTGGTGAAATCCCACCAGGCTTCTATATTCTGATAATCGGGATATCGATCGTATAAATCACCAACCAGGGTTAGTACCAGATTTTTGTCTTTCCATACAGAAGCTACACTTAAATTGTCAGTAGGTTGCTTTTCCAGGAAGTCTGAATCCTTTTTGCAGGCTTGTCCCAAGGTCAGCATCGCAAGGATTCCCGTCGCTATTATATATTTTTTCATGTCTTTACGATTTAAAGTGATACCTGAATTCCGAAATTAATAACCTTATTTTGTGGATACTGCAACCCGTTATCATCCTGGATCTCCGGATCGATACCGTATTTTCTAACGTTATCGATAGAGAACAGGTTGTAACCGTTGGCAAAGATCCGTACACTTTGTACATTGGCTTTCTGCATCCATTTGGTAGGAAGTGCGTATCCAAGTTCAATGGTACGTGCACGCAGGTATCTTAGGTTGTGTGCCCAAAACGTAGAATTTTTGTTGTAACTGCTCAATGAGTTGTTATTATACCGCATGGCAGGGTATCTTCCCGGCTGCCAGGCGCTGTTTACATCAAATGGGTTGGCGCGTGACCAGCTGTCATCAAAGAAGTCCTGTAATAGTGCGCCACCATTTTGGAATGCCCAGCGCTGTTCCCAGTTTTGGTTCCAGGTGTACATGCCGCCACCAGAAAAATCAGCACTCAGGTCGAGTCCTTTCCAGGAGAAGCCCAGAGTGAAACCAAACACCATATTCGGCTGTCCGCCAGTATTGAAACCAATCGGACGTTCGTCAAAACCATCAATTACCCCATCACCGTTTACATCTTTATAGATTAAATCACCGGGAAGGACAGTTGAGTTTCCCCTGCCGTCAATATTAATTGGGTAATTATTGATCTGCTCCTGACTTTCAAACTGTCCGGTTACCTCGTAACCCCAGAAGATGTCCTTAAAGCGTTGTTCACCGGAATTCCGGTACTGGTCCCAGGAGTTGTTAAACCTCGGCAGGTAAGAATTCAGGTTCTTGCCCCTCGAAAGCATGAAGTTACCACCAACACGGTAGTTTAACTCACCAATGTTATTGGCGTAGTTCAATGCAATTTCCCCACCATACTGGGCATCGCTATTTAAATTTTCCTGTGCAAGATCATATCCAAGCTCGCGCGGAACTACCACATCTGCCCGTGTTCCTTTTAACCCGGTACGTTTTCTGTAGAAATAATCTACGGTACCTGTTAATTTAGAACCGAAGAAGCCAAAATCCGCTCCAACATCAAAGATCTTACTCTCAAACCAGGTGATGTTGTCAATCGGCTGTCCGCGGTCACGGAGCGGAGTTACGTTGTTTCCACCCAGGATAACCGAATTATTGGTAAACCGGTAACCGGTCAGGTAATCAAACGGCCCGATCCCTACGTTATCATCACCTAAGATTCCATAAGAGGCCCTTAGCTTAAATTCATTCAGAATGCTCTTGTCGCCAAGCAGGTTCTTTACGAAGTCCTCTTCCGTAACGCGCCATCCGACAGATCCGGATGGAAAATAACCGATCCGTTTGCTGGGTGCAAACTTCCATGAAGCATCTCTTCTGCCTGAAAATTCTACATAATATTTATTGGCGAAATTGTAGTTCAGCTTCAATACATAGCCAAGTCTGGCTTCTTCATCAATGGCATCCTGATAATCCTGTTCATCCAGTGTCGGGAATTTTAGCACAGGTATCACGTTGGTTTGCGGAACAGCATGCTGGAAGGTATATAACCGCCTGCGCTCAATCCGCTCTGCCAGGAAGATCCCGTCTACCGCGTGTTTACCAAATAACCTGGAGTAATTGGCCTGGATCTGTGAAGCAATATTAAATTGCTTGGTCAAACCGCGTTCGCGATACGGGTTAGAACTTCCTACATCTTCACGATAGGTGTCGGTTGCAGGTAAATAGGTATATACACTATAGGTATATTCGTGTCCGTTGGTTACGTTATCAGCGAGGTAATACGAATACAGTCCTTTTAATGACAGTCCCTTTAAGGGTGTATCGTACTGGCCGGTAAAATTGGTCTGCAATACCCGCCAGTCTGACCGCCAATAGCCGGAGATTTCTTTTGACTGAACTGCAAACTGTTCGGTGTTGTGACCGATATTATTTGGGTACAGGGGGTTGTTGTTTGCGTAGGCCAGTTCAGTAGGCCTGTTGCGGAACAATGCAAATTTTGCTGCTCCGTAATCGTCACCGCCGGGAACGCCCGGTTGGTCCCTTACTTCTAAACGGCCGTTGATCTGAACACCCACCTTTAAACGGTCGGTGATCTTTGCATCTACGTTACTCTGGATGTTGGTCCGGTTAAATTCAAACTCTCTAGAAGTTCCATATACACCTTTTTGATCTATCCGGGTTCCGGACAAATAATAGTTGATCTTGTCTGTACCTCCGGAAGCGCTCATATTGATGGAATATTGAGGAGCATTTTTCTCAACGATCAGATCGCGCCAGTTCTGGCTTTGATAGCCATATTCAGTACCCTGCTGCCATTTATCCAGTTCAGACTGGGTAATTGTTGTACTTCCAAACTCGTTGACATCGGCAATTGCCTTTCCAAGCATCCACTGATAGGCATTTGTAGTTTCAGGAAAGCGGGTCCAGTTCTGCCAACCGGTATAGGCATCTACCCTGATGGTATTCTTACTGTTCTGTGCCCCTCTTTTGGTGGTTACAATGATTACCCCGTTTGCAGAGCGGCTGCCATAGATTGCAGCAGAACCGTCTTTCAGAACGGTGATGGTTTCGATATCATTTGGCGACAGGTTATTGAACTGACCTTCATCCTGCTGGATCCCGTCAATTACATATAATGCACCGCCCATATTACGGATCTGGATATTGGCCCCAGCTCCGGGTCTGCCGTCGGCCTGCCGGAAGGAAACCCCGGCAATCTTACCCGCCAATCCGGTACTAACCGTAGCACCACCATGAACTTTGGCAATATCTTTGGCGCTGATAGAAGCAATGGAACCGGTAACGGCCTCTTTTTTCTGAGTACCATAACCTGTAACCAACACCTCTTCCAGGTCCTGATTAGAAGGGAGGAGCTTTACATTAAATGTGGCTTTATCGCCAACCGTGATTTCCTGTAACTGGAAACCCACATAAATAAATTGCAGGATGGCCGTTCCATCGGGTACGGCAATGCTGAATTTCCCGCCAACATCAGTGCTGGTAGCGGTTTGCGAATTTTTAACCTTAACACTAACACCAGACATGGGAACACCCATGTCGTCAGTTACCGTTCCGGTAACGGTGCGTGGTGTCTGTGCCATAGCGTTAAAAGAAATAAGCAATACCAGGAAATTAAATAGAATTGAAAGACAGCGGAATGAACCCCTGTGAGTGGATAAACTTCTTTTCATACGGTTATATTTTGGTATGCCCAAATATGAAAAATTAAGAACTGGACAGGACGAGCATTTGTATCATAATTTCTTCAATATGTCTCTATTAAATATAAATTAATCTCATATGGTAGTACGAACTATTGTTTCCTATATATTTGAACAAGCCAAATAAAAACTTGAAAAGAATTCTATTTATTCTCCTGCTATTTTCTGTAGAACTACTCCAGGCCCAGCCCTTCTATTTCAGAAGATACCAGGTAGAAGATGGCCTGTCTAACAATGCTGTGCTTTCGAGTTTGCAGGACAAAAAAGGATTTATGTGGTTTGGTACCAAAGATGGCTTAAACCGCTTTGATGGATATACCTTTAAGATTTACCGTCATGATCCCGATGATCCAAACAGCCTTGGGGGCAGTTTCATTCTTTGTATCTATGAGGATAAGGATGGGGTACTCCGGATTGGCACTGAACGGGGACTGTACACTTACCATCCTTCCACAGAAACCTTTAGCCACGTTAAAGGAAGTCTGAAAGAGGATGTTAAGACCATGCATATGGATAAACACCATAACCTCTGGTACATTGCTGGTTTAGGTATTTATAAGTATGATGTTGTCCATAAAACGATTAAAGCCTATCCAAAAGCCCGGTTTTTCGAGGCCACATCCATTTGCGAGGATGATCAGGGTACCTTATGGTTTTCAACTGCAGATGGGTTTATCTGCAGTTATGATGCGGTTAAAGATGATTTTAAAAGTTACTATCTGTTTAACCATTCCCGGCCTGCTCCATCCAACTGGATTGAGAAGATCTTTTATGCCGGTAAGGGACAGATCCTGATCGGAACTTCCAACCAGGGTGTAAAGCGCTTTAATACCCTTACACATACTTATGAAGATGTGCTGATCTATAATATAGATCAAACGGAAATTTATGCACGTGATTTTGTACGCGTGTCTGAATCAGAGGTCTGGATCGCTACAGAAAGCGGCATCTTTATCGTAAATAATATTCCCGGAAAAATAATCAACTTAAAGAAACAGGTCAATGATCCCTACTCCCTTTCCGATAATGCGATCTATTCATTTTTAAAGGATAGAGAAGGTGGTATTTGGGCAACAACCTATTTTGGAGGCATCAGTTATTACGCAAAACCCTATGCCCTATTCGAAAAGTTCTTTTATAAAAAAGCTGAGAATTCGATCAGCGGAAATGCAGTACGGGAAATTTGCCCGGATAACCGGGGTAACTTATGGATTGGAACGGAAGATGCCGGCCTGAATAAGCTCAATGTCAAAACCGGAAATATCAGCAATTTTAAGCCGGATGGTTTAAGGACCAGCATCATCAACAGCAATATCCACGGACTGCTGGCCGTGGGTAATGAATTGTGGATTGGTACATTTGAACATGGTCTGGATGTCATGGATCTTAAAACAGAGAAAGTAATCCGCCATTATAATGCAGGTACAGGTGCGAACGACTTAAAAAGTAATTTCATTTATTCGTTTTATAAGACAATGTCCGGTCAAATCCTGATCGCGACTACAAAAGGGTTATATACCTACAACAGAAGTAAAGACAACTTTGATCCTGTGGCCCAGGTACCAGACTATATATTTTATACCAGCATCATGCAGGATAGCACTGGAATGATCTGGCTTGGCACTATTCGCGACGGCTTATATTATTACCATCCGGTTACGGGAAGGAAAGGGTTTTATACCAATGATCCTAAAAATAAAAAGAGCCTGATCGATAACCGGGTAAACCGGGTTATGGTGGACAGCCGTAAAAATCTTTGGATAACCACAGAATCTGGTTTATGCAGGCTAAATCCAGCGACACATAATTTTGACCGGTATACCATCAGCGATGGATTGCCCAGTAACGTCACCTACTCAATCCAGGAGGATAAGGCATCGAATCTTTGGATCAGTACATCAAAAGGACTATTTCGTTTTAACCCAGTAAACAAAGAATTCAAAACCTTCAGAAAGTCAGACGGATTAACAGGAGATCAGTTCAATTATAATTCTTCCTATAAGGATGGGGATGGCCAGATGTATTTTGGTACAGTGAATGGATTGATCCGTTTTAATCCGGCAAACTTTGTGAAAGATACTTTCATACCACCGGTCTACATTACAGGTTTTCAGGTGAACACAAAAGAAGCTGCGATCAACGCAAAAGACTCGCCCTTAAGTCAATCGATCTTAACTACCCAAAGCGTGGTTCTAAGCAGTACCCAATCCTCATTCAGCATTGATTTTGCGGCATTGAGTTATACGTCTCCCATCATGACGGAATACGCCTATAAGATGGAAGGTATAGACCACGACTGGATTTATCTAAAACAAAACAGAAAGGTCTACTTTACGAATTTATCGGCCGGAAAATACCGGTTCCGGGTAAAAGCATCCAATAGCAGTGGTATTTGGAACAGTAAAGAGACCGTACTTGATCTGGAGATCCGTCCGCCCTATCTGGCGAGTACGACTGCCCTTACCATTTATACGCTGATCCTGTCTGCCATGATCTTCTTTGTGATACGGGAATACCACAAATGGATTGAGCGAAAAAACGCACGGCGGATGGCGATCTTTGAAAATGAGAAAGAGCGGGAGATCTACCAGGCCAAGATTGAATTCTTCACGAATGTGGCACATGAGATCCGAACGCCTTTAACGCTGATTAAAGGGCCTATGGAAAAAGTGATCAAACGGGTTTCTGAATTGCCGGATATGGAGAAGAATCTGAGGATCATGAACAAGAACACGGATCGTCTTTTAAACCTCACCAACCAGTTACTCGATTTCAGGAAAACAGAAACCAGTGGGTTTTCATTAAACTTTGTGAAGGCTAATTTGTCAGAAACCATAAAGGATATGATCGAAGACTTCCAGATCCTTGCAGAACAGAAAGATATATTGCTTGAACTAAAGCTTCAGGAAGACCGTCTGGATGCCTATGTAGACCTGGAAGCTTTCCATAAGATCATGAGTAACCTGATTGATAATGCACTTAAATATGGTGAATCCCATACTGTGGTAGAATTATTGCGGGATGAAAATAAGGCCGACTTTTTGAAGATTAAGGTAAAGAATGACGGTAAAATTATTCCCTATGAACTGCACGATAAGATCTTTGAACCTTTTTTCAGAGCAAAGGAAGCAGAGATCAGGCCGGGAACAGGAATTGGTTTACCCTTATCCAGGGCTTTGGCAGAGTTGCATAAAGGACAACTTTTACTGGAAATCGATCAGGACGGATTCAACATATTTGTTTTGATGCTGCCGATACATCAGCTTATAGAATTTAACCTCAAAGGCAAATGGAAAAAAATTTAAATCAGATCCCTCCGTCTGAAACTGAAGAAATTTTGAAACCTGTCATATTGATTGTCGATGATAATGAAGATATCCTCGATTTTATGTACGAAGATTTAAGTGAAAAATTTACAGTGCTGACCGCTATGAACGGTTTAGAAGCGCTTGAAGTTTTAGATGAACATGTAGTGCAAGTGGTTGTCACCGATGTGATGATGCCTAAAATGGATGGTTTTGAACTTTGCAAAAGAATTAAGTCCGGGATTGAGTCCAGCCATATCCCTGTGGTATTGCTTACGGCAAAGAATACCCTGGAGTCTAAGATTGAAGGTCTGGAGCTTGGCGCAGATGTCTATGTAGAAAAGCCATTTTCTCCTGAATTTTTACAGGTTCAAATTTCCTCATTAATCAAGAACAGGGATAAGCTAAAAGCTTACTTTTCAAGCTCTCCATTGATCCATATTAAAAGCATGGCCCATTCTAAAGCGGATGAGATCTTCCTGGAGAAACTGCAGCAGGTAATCAATGTACATATGGAAGATGTTGATTTTGACGTGAGCCACTTGTCGGACAATATGAATATGAGCCGCCCTACCCTATACCGGAAGATCAAATCGATCTCGAACTTAAGTCCGAATGAACTGATCAATCTGACCCGGCTAAAAAAAGCTGCGGAACTATTGAATGACGGGATCTTAAGAATTTACGAAATTGCGGAGAAGGTAGGTTACACATCACAGACGCAATTCGGAAGGCAGTTTTTAAAGCAGTTCGGAATGTCTCCCAGTGATTACATCAACAGCATCCATCCTGAAAAAAGAAAAAGCTAACGGGTTTTAATTGTGTGGTCTAATTACGGGCATTGAAGTTATAAATGGTACTTCCTTTCCAGAGGTTATAACCGAGGTTAGCGCATTGTCTGGCCACTTCAGCTTCAATCTTTGGAGGTACATCATTAACGATCTTCCATCTAATGGTGTACTTGCTGTTATAGCTGATGTATACTACCAGGTCTTCGCATTCAGAATCAATTTCGTCCATGCTTCTGGAAAGCTCATGTTCAAGTTCATTTGCTAAACGCTTTAGCCGCTCGTTCATAACTTTCGCTAAAGGAGGTGCTGGTATCGGATCGGGTTCTAAGATTGCAAGTACAGTAATGGTCATCATTGATATTGGGATTACTACAAATATTAGCAAATGAAACTGTACATCCAAATTATATTTAAGGAAATGATATTAATGTCTATATTTTCTTGATCTTTCAAATAATAGCCACACATCTGATATGCCATGGATTTTTCTTTAAATTGCTGGGTTTATTATTTATAACTGCAGCATTAGAAAATGGTTAAATACTTCTTCGCCCTTACTTTTAAGTGCTTTTTTAAGTAACAACCTTCTTCTTTCAGCTGGGCTGACTAAGCCTCTTAGTAATTTGGTATTCTTCTAAATACCATAAGGTTCTTTCTTTTTTAGATAATCTGCTGAAATCTCGTTAAGGTCACTAATTAAGGCATCAAAGTCGATATTCAGCTTTTTTTTCTTTAGTTTATCTCTTATCAGTTCGACTGCATTTAATGTGCTGTCTACGACAAATTCTCTTCGCTCGAATTCATTTCGGCTATGAAATAATTCCTTGGTCACAGCTATATCTATCCCAATATCTTTACTGCGACTCGTATAATTACCAAGTTTTGGTTCGAGTGGAAGGTAACTGCTAAATTTACCCTCTATATAAAATTTTATTAGCAATAAATCCAAATCAGAACCATACGACTTACCTGATGTTCTTCTTTTTATTAATTGCCCCAACCCTGAGTCGCCCCAGACATATGGACTAAACATTTCTGAACCTTGTTCATCACCTGTATTTAAGTAATATCCTATCAATTAAATTTTAATTTTTTAGATCCTGCCCACGGCTCAAAATTTAGTGGCCCCGGATCAACTTCAACAATTTTTCTTTCTTTTAATAACATGTTAATTCTTACACCTCTATCTACTGGAACCATTCGTTTACCTTCCATGAATTTTTTTGAATATCTTTTTTCAGGAACAGCTTTTGACGTTACTCCCATTTTAAGATACTCACCTAAATAGGTTTCAAGTCTGTAAAGCGTAGTTTCAAGAAGGCTTTCTTTCGAATTTCCATGTACTACTTTATTTACAGTTTCGATAGCTGCTGATTTGGGTAAGTTAGACTTGCTTAATAGACCGCCTTCGACACCTCCCGCAGGTATTAATCTGGTCATATCAAGTGCTGCCAACAGCACCCCCGCATCTTTATTTCCTTCTAAAGGTACTATTCTTTGTTTCCTGCCCGCTTCACCGTAAGTAAACTCCATCTTCATAACGGGTATGCCGCCTTTGGTTGCGAAATTACCCAAATAACTAAGAATAGTTACGGTTGCGGAAGAAGTTGCATCTCTTATGCTGTAAGCCTGATTCTCTACAATAGACATTCCATTTCCCAAAGGATCATCAAAATCTGGACAATCTGGACAATTACCGTCAGGATCCGTCAAATTTATAGGGTTATTCCAAGTATAGGCATAAGGAGATTTGCTAAACTGATTTGGATTATCAGCTAATTTATCAACCACATTCCACCTTCCAATCACCGGATCATAAAACCTCGCACCATAATCATATTGATTCTCCAAATCAATCTGTTTCTCTTTTCCATTATAAAGATACTTGTTATTGTTTGCACCATCAAATGCTGGTGCATGTAGTCCAAATGCATAATATTCATCTGCCTGAACAACCCGTGCTGTATCATTGCTTGGTCCTTTGTCAATAGAAACCCTGGTGTTACCCAAATGATCCTTTAGATCATAAATGAACTGAAATGAACTTCCATTTGGAATTGCTTTACCCTCTGGGGTTTGGATCAAATCCAGAATATTATTGCGGTAAACTATACCATTTATATAATCTCTTGTGCCATCGCTTCCTGTGTTGCGTAATTTTTCGCCTGCAGCACTGTAGATGTAAGTCGAAATTACTGCACCTGTGCCACTAGTTTTAACCGCCGAGGGAAGATTTAATATATTATAATCGATTGTTTTACTTACACCATTTGTAAGTGAATTCCCATTTGAATCGTATGTATAAGTTCTGAATGCACTGCCGTTTTTAGTAACAGTCGATAATTTGTTGCTGAGACTACTATTTTGGTAATTGTAACTCATTAATCCATTGCCCGAGCCACCACGATTAAGGGTAATAATATTTCCATTTTTATCATAAGTAATAGTCTCGTCCAGCCTGCTATCATCTACCGCCCCGCCATTTTGGAACTTAAAATAGTTTGCATTAGTTAACCTGTTTAAATTGTCATAAGTGTAATTGAATTTTCCGTTGGCTCTAGCAGAATGATATTCGTTTTGACTAATATTTCCTACGTGGTCATAATAGAGTTCAGTTGTAAAAGACGCGGATTCCAAGCTTCGCAACCAGCCCCTGTCTAAGAACCAGTATTTAGTCTTGCTTAAGAAAGTTGAAGATCCACCATCCGTTGAGTGCAATTTTTTCCATTGCATTTTACCCAACTGATCATACTCTAGTTTGGATAATAATACTTTTGTGGTATTTAAAGTCTCCCAGGTTTTTGTCAATTGCCCCTTTTCATTGTATTCATGCTCCATTAATATTCGGAGTGCCTCTGTTGCGGCTACCTTATGACGACGATCTGAACTTAACAATGATCCCGTAAAATCATAGGTATTTGTTACTTCATCATAGTTGCCAGTATTAACAAGCCCACCTTTATAATGCTGCTTATAGCTTTTAGAAATTCTACCTTCATTATCATAGTATTGTACAGCCCACAACATATTCGTAGTTCCTAGTACATTTACTTTACTTCCTGTAAGCAGTCCTTTGCTGATACCATTGGAAAGTGCATCCGGATAGGGATTTCCTCCTGGAAGATTATAATCATCGTAATAGTCAATGCTTAAATAAGAATCAAGTGTTGAAGGATAGGTTACCGAACTATAACCAATGGTTGTCGAATTATAATCCCTGTTCTCCCATTCAATACTTTGTGAATTAACCTCGGCTTGGAATTCAAGCCTTGTTTTTGAGATCGTTTTTATTCCTGTGATAATTACACGGCCAAGAGCATCATATTTAGTACACAACCATTTGTTTGTTATCCTTTGGTTAGCATCCTGAGTAGCTACTGCCTGATCAAGTTTGTTGTAGATTACGTACTCCCAATCTTTTCCAGGAATCTTTTTCTCTATCACCCGTTGACGACTGTCATATTTATACTGGAAACAAAGTTCGTTTAAAAGCGTGCTATTAGTTACACTTGATAAAGTAGGTTCAAATTTTGGAGGCATCACATAACATAGATTCCCAAAGTCATCATATACATAGTAAGTTGAAGCAGCTTTAATCGCCGTTCCATCTTTATAGTACATTCGTTTGAGTAATACCTGGCCATAAAGGTTTGAATATTCCCTTGATGTACCAGCTAAACCCATCTCCGAAATCCAGTTTTCATCTTTTACAATTTTAACCAGTAACCCAAAACCAATCCAAACGTTATCTCCATATACAATTGAACGTACACCCGTAACCGGACTGATACTTACTTTTAAAGATTTTACCGTATCTGTTACATTCTTAATATCATCATCAATTTTAATAGTTTGGCCTCCAGACTGCCAGCTTGCACCGTCAAATGCGCGCTCCCGCTCCCTGTTTAATGGAGAATTCTCGTACCTGGAACGGGCAAAAGGATAGTAACTGAAGGCATAAGAAGAACTCATACCACTGGGAGGATTACTATAAGTATACTCCTGACTATTATCAGCTGCTCCACGATAAGATCCAGGGGCATATACAACAGAAGAATAACCCAAATATTCAGGGTAAGGTAAATACGTGGTTTCTTCACGACCCGATAAGCTATAAACATGAGGTGTGATTACATCGGTTAGTGAAGCACTTCCTTTAATTGCAATTTCCTGGTCTATTCTTCCTAATGCATCCATATACTGGATATTGGCATTCATATCGTAAACTCCTGGATTAGGAATTGACGATCCCCAGACACCTGCCTTTCTTGATACAAAAGAAAGAATATAAGGCTTGTGCTGACTGGGAGTTATCTCTGTTGTGGTATTCGTAATGTATGCATGAAATGAGGATCCTGAAGGAACAGAAAATCCGTCCTGAAGTGTAATACTGCCTGTCGATGTTACAACTGGTGCACTGTGGCTCACCAGTCTGATGTCGGTCTGGGCATTTACCTCAACAAACAACAATATCAATGATAAAAAAGTATAGCAAATAGTTTTCATATTCTTGATTTTAGTATCCATAATTGTATGCCAACCTTTTTAAAATATTCCCATTCTGATCCTTAATTTGTCTGACTCTCTGAAAAGTATCGTACTCGTAATAACTGGTTTTTCCTCCTGCGTCTGTCGAACTGGTAAGCCCTACAGATGGCTCATAAGTGTAAGTAGACATACTCGCCTCTACAGGATATAAACGGACATCATCAATAGAACCTGAACCGGAAATTCCTACAATAGTTGTTCCTGAAAACCGATGTTCAATATATTTCCAACCCATAAAACTTCTCTTAATTACAGCGGCAGTTACGCTTCCTCCGCCAACTGTCGCAGCAGCATCATCTTTTAACCAGTAACTTAAGACATACGTCTTCGCAGAATTTAATCCAGACTTACTAAGTTGTCCTCCTGAAAGTTGATAAGATGATTTACCAATTGGTGCTAATATGTTCTGTACTGCTCCTGAATAATTCCAGTTCCCTTTATCCATACTCTCAAAACTACTATAAGCGATATCTGAGAATTGAGCATTAGAAACATGGGCAATTGGATACTTGTTGTTATACCCCCATATCACTGAGTTCTTTGAGCCATTTGTTTCTGAAAATTGCTGCAAATTCCCAATATTATCATACTGCTCAAAGTTTTTTCTTGATTCATAAAGGTTAAGGTCAACACCGCTAAGTGTATCGTAAGGCAATGGCTTCCCTCCTGTATTTAATTGAAGAATACCCTTTTCATTGACCAGCTCATCAGCGTAGTACTTGTCATAGTATGAGTTGATTACACCTCCCAATACATGCTCTGAATTCCCTGCTAAAGCAGTCGACAATTGCTCTACGGGCTGCGTTACCAAATAGGAATCTTTTAAGGTTGTTACGCCCAATCCTAAAGGACTATATGCATAGTCCAATGGGTACTTTATTCTTTTCCTGGTAATTTCATTGTTGTAATTTGATTCTATTAGTTTTGTTTGCAAATAGCTATTGTATTTAAATGAATTCTTTATAGAGGACGGTAACTCCACATTTACACCATAAGTCAATAAATCTTCATCAAGAACCTTGTATACATCCGAGTATTCATGGGCAGCAAATACGTTAGCGGCATATTTGTTTGGGTAATAAGAATCAGGTCTTTCAAATTCGATGTTAGCGAAATAAAGCGGATCTATTGGGCTCGAATTGTCAGCTGGTACCGTATTGCATTCAAGAGTATACTGGTTTGTACTTGAACTATAAACACTTATACAGAAAAAATAATTTGCAGTCGTATAATGTGCAGCTTTAATCCCACTTATCGAAGGAAAACTAGAATATGATTTTTGGGGGATAGCGGGAACAGGTGCAACAAATCTGGCATACTCATAATGGTGACTCTCAACAGGTATCCAGTTAACATCATCACTTTTCATGATGAGTTTTTTATAGACCTTCCCATTTTTGTTATCTCTACTCACACCAATATTAATCGGTAGGTCTATATTTATATTGTCTAAACTTCCATATCCGGCCTGTAAAATATCCAGTCCGGGTGTATTTGAAAAGTAGACGGTCTTGCCGCTATATTTATTTGCAAGAAAAATAGTAGTTGAGTCTCTGATTAGATATTCTGATACAACCGGATATAATGCATAACTTCCTCCCGAGTAGCTCATGTCATTTGTCGCATGAGACAGTAGTGATAAATTCTCTACCGTAAGGCTTGCGGCATTGGTTGAAGTACTGTATATGGCTTTCGTAGTTGCCACATTGGCCGGGTATGACACCATGCCATAACCATTTTCAAGGAGCGATACAGGCGAATATATAGCGGTATTTCCAAAATACGAGCCATACTTATATTCTTTTCTTAAGAGTAGTTTTTCTGAGGTTTTATCTCTATGGCTAATCGACTTTATCCTGATTCCTCCACCGGTAAGGATATTGTTTGAAGTAGATGGGTATTTTCGTTCGTGTTGAAATTTATGTGGTTCATATTCGTACTCGACCAATGCACCAGTAGGTGTTTGAATGCTTTTTAATGTACCTTTTAAAGCTTCTGTAAAAACAAACTCCCTGTCAGCAAAAGGTATTGAACTGGCTGTGCTTCCTAAAATTAATGCAGCTTCACGGCTTTTTGAAGGCATATTTACGGCTTCTTCACCTCCGTGATATCCCAGGTTGTAAATGGGATAGTGAGACCGAGTCTGCAGAGAAAGATTTTCGTATGGTTTTTCTACCAGCGTCATATTTGTGGTTTTTCCATTATAAAAGCCCCACCTGTCTTGTGCATTGGTTTCAGCCGCCCCCATAGCCTGGTTAACCGGCATATAGCTATTGTAATTAAACTGCCAATGATAAACCTCGTTATTGCTATTATCACTGGCGACAATTGATGTTAAATAATGGGCATAGGTCATCTGATAAATAAAGGTGTATTTTTTGAGTAAGGTGTAGGTGCTTCCATTTTTCTGCTGAATAGTTATATCATGAAGCACATCCTCTCCCATATAATCGGCTTCATAATTAAAAAGTACTCTTCCACCAGGGAAATTAATTTCTCTTAATCTGGTAGATTCTTCTGAAGAAACCTCAGTTTGAGAATAACTGGGTTCTTTAATATCATAATATGGATCAGCTATCCAGGAACTTCCTACAAAATTGACATCTCTGGCCAATGGAACAGAAACTGTTGTTGTAATCTTTGGATAAGGCTTTGAGCCTACGGTAAAACTATCATAATTGAAAGAAACGGTATCACGATATTTTACAGAAGTAATCATTGCCAGATTCCTGCTGCTGTAATAGGGAGCATAATCCGGCTCTGCCCAGTTCACCGTATATTCTGGCTGATAGTCCTTGGTATAGAAAGTCCTTTTACTTGTTTTCTTTCTATCACCAGGTGAAAATGAATACTTTAAGCCATCTCCGTGTGAGATTTCACTTAAGCCCCCTTTGAATAATGGGTCATATGGAAATGTAAGTAAATTCCCTCCTGACTCCATAAACTTGCCGCTTGATCCGGGCAAACTGTAGCTGTAAACATCCCATGCCGCATCTGTTTGATTGTTGATCGACTGTAACGCGAAAGTCCGGTGATCCGTATTATTTGCAATATCGAAACCGGATGTGTTTGATAACTGCAGCATAGGATTGGAACTGCTATTTATTGCCAGGCCTTTGCTGTCGTAATCTGGTAGACCATTTACTATAGTCGTAATTTTTCCACCTGCATTAAGCTCCCATCCCATCCCTACACAACCTGCTTTCTGATCAGCTTTTAAACCAAGTGCACTATAGTTTAGACTGATAGGAACAACAATGTCGTTTACCTTTATCTCATAAAGAGGTATTCCAACTTTCAAAGTGCCCGAAGAATAGTCTACGTTGTCCAGGCTTGCACCATTTGAAAGATTTCCAGGCTGCGGAGCGACACCGATCGGACTTCCGCCCCGCTTATTATATGTGACTTGTGCATTTACCTGAGCTGGCAAGTGAAATACCAGCCACAATAATAATGTTAAAATGTAATTGTGAATTTTCATCATAAGAGGTTTATTGAAGAGATATGGGCAGTGAAATGTTGTCGCATTGATTATAGAATGCATTATTAATCTTTATGGGAAAAGAAAAATTAGGGAAATGAACAATTGCTTCTTAAAAGCTTATGGGATAGTTAAAATAAAGAAGAGAGTACTAAAATGCCTTAGAAGTATTGCGGCTTGGAGAGTTTTTGATCGCATTAGTAGTATATTTAGATATTTGATTTACCACTTGTAATGTATAAATAATCTTTATTTATTTGAAGTTATTTATAAAGTATTTTTAACTATTTTATTTTTCTATTAATTTAAAAATCACCTACTATTACTTTCTATTTCTTTAACCCTTTAAAATCTAATCTTAGCACACATTTTCCTACTTCGCCCGCTGAGAGATCTGACTTTTTCAATTTAACCTGCAGCGCCGCGATCTTTCCAATTCCAGGAGTTCGCTCCAGCGTATCGATCAATTTTGCCAGCTGGACGTAATTGCCATAAAAAAATAAACTCTGGTTACTGCCTACACTAGTTGTATCCACTTCTGCTGGCGGTTTATTCAATGTAAAATCAACGGCTACATTCTGCTTCGCAGCAATGGCAGACGATTGCATCCAAAGCTGATCATTCCACTGATCTCCTACCTGGTAACTTTTTAAGATTTGGTCAAGTGCAGCAGATTTACGCTGGATATAAGCCGGATTAAAGGAAAGGTCATTTTCCTCCTGCTGTTCATTGTTGAGTTTGTGATTTAAAGATATTGCATCAACCGTTTTATTAACTGCTAAAAACCAGCACAGCAGCAAACCGATCACGAATACCGGAAGCAGCATTTTATTTTTCTGAATGTAGGTAAAGTTATTCAGCATGTCTAATAGCTTAAGATTAACGTAAACACCTGTGCCTGTTTCTGATCATCTGCCGTATACCTTTCCAGCTGAACATCCTTAACCCAATCCTTTTGTTTCAGTGCAAAGATCCAATCGTTGATCGCATATACACTATTGGTTTGTCCTTTGATCTGGATCTTGCCAGCTTCAGGTTTGATCACTTTAGACAGTCCATCTGTCCCGACAGATAAGGTATTGATTAAAAATTCCGTTAAGATCAGTTCTTTAGGCATAGAGCTGCCAATCTGGTCGCATAAAAAAGCATAATAAAACCCCTTATTCCAACCCAGTCCGGTAACCAGTGCTTCTTTCTTCTTTACATCATCTTCCATCTTCTGGCGATTTTCAATCAGGTAGGTTTTCTTGCCCGATTTACTGACCATCTCCTGGTTGCTCGAATTATAGCTGCTGAAAAGAAGGAAATTGATGAGCAATACCGCAAAAAAGAATATCAACAGGAACATGCTTAGCTTTTTAAATTTCAGCTTTGCAGAAAGATCATTAAGCCTGTATTTTAATTGCTCATCTTCAACTTCAATCAGGTCGATCTTGTCATGCAGCAACAGTTGAAACGCAGATGCATAGGCCAGTAAGAATTCTTCCGGCATTGGTTCTATATCAACTTTTAATGGAAAGTCAGACTTGTTTCCTGCAGCATAACTGTAATCGAGCCAGTTCTTTTCGGCATCCAGTGTTAGCTGGTGCCCATTAAAGCGGAGCACATCATCATAAAAATTGATTTGTGGAATCACCTGATCTGCCACAAAAGCCCCCAAACTTAAGATCAATACTTCTGCTCCTTGTTTCTTGAAATATGCGATCACTGCATCGGCAATCTCTTTTCGGACAACAGAAACAAAAGAATGTGTGCCTGAAGGGAAATGCTGAACATAAAATTCAGACAATTTCATGGCCGGAAAAAGCTGCTGCAGACTTTGTTCGGAAACCAAATCCAGCCTCGGTGTTTTCTTGATCAATACACCTTTACCGGTAATGTTAACGGACAAAGGTTCTGATAGGGAATCTATTTTCAGCTTTTCTAAAGAACCCGTATAGGTCTTTTTTGTACCCACCTGAATGAGCTTTTTCTCAACAGATAGTTTAAGCAGGTTTATGGTACACGTTCCATCAGGATCCAGATGTACCGAGGCTCCTGAGCAATTGCTTAAACCATAGTCGATGCTGAATAAAGAAGACATCCTAATAAATGATCGTTGGCTTAATAAAAACAACAGTAATCACCTTATTGTTGGCCTTGCTCCTGCTGCTAAACAACCATTTTAAGAAAAATATCCTGGATAATAATGGTACACCGGAGCCGCTTTCACTGCTTTCTGTACGTTCCAATCCACCCAACACGATCATATCCTCGTTCTTCGCTCTTATAATAGATTCAAATTTACTGGTCGATGTGGGTGGCGGTGCATTTAATGGCGGATCTCCAATAAAGTCAGAGATATTTACCTTAATATTCATCGTAACCTGGTCATCACCGGAAACAACCGGCTTAATGTTTATCTCCAGGTTCGCGTCCACAGCGGTAAACTGTTCCGTCACCACTGTTTGTGTAGTCAGTGAAGGAATTACATTTTGAGTTCTCGTACTGTAATACCTCGTGCTTCCAATGCTTAAATTAGCAACGTGTCCGTTTAAGGTAGACAATTTAGGAACCGACCGGATCTCTACATTGCTGTTATTCTCCAAAGCACTTAACCGTACATAGAAATTGGGCGTAACCCGTCCAATATTAATGGAATTGTTTTTGCCCAGCCTACCAAGAAAATCATTGATAGAACCTGCGCCAAACGTATAATCCAATCCGGGCAGCAAGGTTCCGCCAGTCTTAACACTGTCGGATACACCAGCAGATATACCGGTCTTAACCGCATGCCCCTTACGAATATCAATCAGTGTAACCTCAATCAAGACCATGGGTACTAATTTATCCAGCTCTTTAATGTAATCTGCAATTTCATTGATCTGCGGAGATGAACCGGATAACAAGATGGTATTCTGCTCCCTGAATTCTTTGATCTCTACGCCCCTTCTCCAATCGGCAGGGATCATATTTTGAATCGTATCGATAGACCTGTTCTGCAAATGAACGAGTTTATGTGCCCGCAACCCTTCAATCTTACGGTCGCCGATCATATAAACCCCATTTTCTATCCGGTACGTATATTCTGTACCTTGAAATATTGAGGTTAACAAATTATCAAAAGGGATATCATTCACCCTTGATGTAATATTTCCCTTAATATCGGAATATAAAAAGTAACTCGCATTGATCTCCTGTGCTGCATTTTTTACCAGGTCGGCAATAGGAACACCTACCGCATCAACACTGATTAGTTTCTGTCCCTGTAAAATCCGGTTAGAGATCCTGAAATTGCCAGGAGCAGAATTGCCTGCCACATTTAAGGGCTTTGGATTTCTGCGGATTGCCGTATTTTTATCACTGTTGATGTACAGCTCTTCCCCATCCGCCAATGCTTCAAAAACAAATACATTGTCATTGGTCTTAACCAGTTTCAAATCATTGGCATAGGCCAGTTTCTCTAATGCTGTTTCAAAGGGCGCATCTGATAAAAAAGCCGTTACCTTTTTATTAAGCAACGCGAAAGGAACGATCACATTTTTACCGGATATGGTGGTGATCTTTTTAGCTACCAGCCCTAGTGTATCTCCATTCAATGATACACTTAAGGTATTGTTTGGTGCATTATAACTTGCATTAATATCTTTGGGTATAATGACAGGTCTGCTTTCCAGTACACGCGTTACTGACATGATCGAGCCGATCAGGTTGATGTCAAGCCCATATTCCCTGGCCAGAAAAACCAGGACATTCAGTGCCGTTTCATTCGTAAAATTATTAAAGACCTTAAAACTCAGATTTGGATCAATATTAATGTTCAGGTTATTGGACTGGGCAAGTGCCCTTAAAAACTCCTGGGCTGATGCATTGGATAAGCTGATCTGAACTTTTTGGTTCAACCCGGGAACAGTAATGGCCAGGTTTCTCAAACGTTCTTCTACAAGCCGGATCCGCTCTGTTGAATTTTGTGTTTGCGCGCAAACAGGTGTGATCTGTATAAAGATAAAGCTTAAAAAGAGTAAGCATGCGAGCGCGCATTTATGGACAGGTAGAGCGTTCATTAATTAATAAATAACAGTGGATAGATTTCGTCTATTGTGGTATTACCGGAGGCAAAAAGAGCGAAAGCATTTTCTGCTAAGCTTTTAATTCCGCGGGCTTCTAACAAGGGGTTAATATACATATTGCCCTGCTTTATTTCAACAGTTAATTCCTGATCTAAGGGAATAACTTCATAAACGGCTTTACGACCGCTATAGCCCGTATAATAGCACTTTTCACAGCCCTTAGCCAGGTAATGTTTTTGAATTGGGGCAAATGGTTTAAACTGTTTAGGGTATAAATTGTCCTGAAATTCTGATTCTTCCTTACAGTTTTCACATAAAAGGCGGATTAGCCGCTGTGCAACTGAAGTATTCAGGGTATTGGCAACTAAGAAAGATGGGATGCCCATATCCATTAATCGGGATACCGTTCCCCAAGCAGAATTGGTGTGGACGGTAGACAATACCAGGTGACCGGTTAAGGCTGCCCGGATCGCCATGTTCGCCGTTTCCGGATCACGGATCTCTCCAACCATAATAACATCCGGATCCTGCCTTAAGAACGTCCGTAATGCAGAAGCAAAGGTTAAACCTATGCTTTCCTTTAACTGAACCTGGTTAATTCCCTGTAGTGTATACTCAATGGGATCTTCAATGGTCAGTATATTCCGGGTTTCCTTATTCAGGTATTTCAGTGTAGCATACAGGGTGGTTGTTTTCCCGGATCCGGTTGGTCCACTGATCAGGATAATTCCATTTGGCCGTTTAACACCCTGCAGGTAATTCGCCAGGTCGAAATCTGAAAAACCAACATGGTTTAAATCAATGTTTGCTGCATTGTTATTCAGCAAACGCAATACCACCTTTTCCCCATGAAGGGTAGGCAAAACCGATACCCGGATGTCAAACTGTTCCTCCCCATTTTTAAAGTTGATCCGGCCATCCTGCGGAAGCCGCTTTTCGGCGATATCCAGGTTCGCCATGATCTTGATCTTATTGATCAGTGCCGGGTATTCAGTACGCTTAAGTATATAACGTTCTACCATCATGCCATCAATACGGATCCTTACGCGGCAGCGTTCCTCATAGATCTCAATGTGAATGTCACTGCTCTTTAAACTGCGGGCTTCCCGGATCAGGTCATTCAAAAATCCTTCACCTTCAATTGCCGAAACCATATTTTGAAACTGATGCTGGCCATTGTCTTTCAAATAATGCTTATTCAGCAGCATGCTGATCAACGCAGCAGACTGGGTTTCTAAAGTAACGCTTTTACCGAGTACAATTTCCAGTTCATCACCTAACTGAAGCACATCAATACCTTCATCACATAGCAAAACAAGAGCCGATGTACTGAGCTGCTTTGGCAAAACCCGGTAATGCCAGGCCTGCTCCTTGCTGATGGCGTGGATAAATGCAGGATCAAAAGTAAATCCAGTTGTCGGCATAGAGGGTCAGTTTAGGTGAAATGTAATCGATGATCAGGAACAAGGCTAAAATTGCGGCTTGCAGGCCGGCAAGCGGAATGTGTTTGTCCGTCTTTTTACTTAGCGATGTTTTGAGCACCACATAAGTTAAAACCAGGATTAAACTTAAAATATAATAGATCACATAGTTAACAGGAGATAAGTAAAAGGCAGCAGTAAGTAAAAAGAGTATATCTCCCCATCCCAGGTAGCCATTGGCGATATTAACAGGCTTTTTATGTTTAATTAAAAAATAGATCCACAATATGAACAGCTGCACCAGTAAGAAACTTATACAATACGCAGCATCTGAAACAGTTTGCTGTGTATCGGTAAGCCTATACTTTAGAATAACAAATACAACAGCTAATAAAGGAAAACAGACCCAGTATACTGCCCGGTAAATCATATCCTGATAAAAAATAAATAACAGCCCTGCTAAAGCCGTGACTTGTAAAATGATCATTAGTCCGCCACCACTTCTTTCAGATTCCTGTCCTGATCAATTTCCCAAACATTAAAAGTACCGTCGCCATCAAAGTCGGCAATGGCAGTCGCCCGCCCTAAAAATGCGGTATTGGTAGCTGTTATAATTTCAATCTTATAATTGGCTTTCCCATCTTTACCATCGGATGTCAGTTTCTCCTGGATAAAGCCAACCTCGGCCAGATCTGAACTGTATTTGGATTTTTCATAAAAATAGCTCTTCTCAAGCTTGGAAAGATACTCAAGCTGTACTTTAGCTTCTGTGCTCTTTGCCTTGGTAATCAATGGTAATAAATTTGGTAAAGCCAGTAAAACCAGGATCCCAATAATAACCAGTACAACCAATATTTCAGTAAGGGTATATGCGCTGACTTTTCTCTTTAATAACTGAGCGTTCATCTCTATCAATTTAATCCTCTAAAATAAGACATTCTATACATAACCTTTTAACTATTATCAATTATTTTAACGTTAAAAGCTATTGCTCATTTGGAACATGGGTAAATACATCGCAATGAGTATCACCCCAACCACCAAACCCAAAAATATAATGATCAGAGGCTCCATTAAACTGCTGATGGTATTGGTCCGGTACTCTACCTCTTCTGTATATTGAGAAGCAATCTTTTCAAAGAAATAGTCCATGCGGTTCACCTCCTCACCCACTTTAATGAGCTGGATCATTTTAGCCGGATAGAATGGAAAGGCTGAAAGACTTTTATGTAAGGATTCACCATGCAGAATATCCTGCTCTACCTTTAACAGGGAAGTCTCTACCGGATAATAATTGATCATTTGCCGAACCAATGCAATAGACCTCAGCAAGGGTGTATCTGTACTTACCAGCAGCCGCATGGTATTGGCAAACCTGGCCAGGTAGATCTTTTTAACCAGGTCGCCCACAACAGGTATCTTTAAGATCAGCTGAGCGGATGCCTTTCTAAACCACTCAGACTTTCGCTGAAAGGCATAGATCGCGATCAATGCAGCAACAAATAAGATCAGAAAAAGAAAGTAGCGGTCAAACCAACCCGAGAAGCTAATGATCATTCCGGTAATCCAGGGCAGCTTACCGCCAAAACGCAGAAAGACATCGGCAAACATCGGAACAACAAATTTGATCATAAAGAATACCGCACCTAAGGAAGAGATCAAAACAATGGCCGGATACGTTACGGCACTCACTATTTTTCTACGTTGCTGGATCTTACTCTTATAATATTTGGCAAGATCAGTCAATACCTCTCCCAGCTTACCGGTTTCTTCACCAATCCGGATGCTGTAAAATTCATAATCACTAAAGCGGTCGGTTACCTTTAAAGATTCAGACAACGAGAGTCCGGATAGGATCCGCTGGCGGATCCCTTCAAACAGCACTTTATCTTTTTCGTTATCCTGATCTACGAGGATCAGCTCCAGAGAGGTCCTTAGATCAATACCAGAAAGCAATAACGTACTCAGTTCCACGTATAAACTCTCTTTCTTTTTGTCTGGCACCTGCTTGCTGCCAAAGCTAATGTCGGTATTTAAAAAAGCAAGCAGATCTTTCGGGTTGCCTTTTACGGGCTGCTTTTTTTTCTGGTAGCGGGAAACGTCTATTGAAGGCATAATCAGTTGAATAAATCCTGTGCGCTATAACTTTTATGGTATTGCAGTGGTATTAAGATCCCGTCGACTAAGGTAGTAAAATTAAACTGGTCAACGGATGTTCCGTTATCAGGTGATTGCCCTTCAAACAAAAAGACAGGGGCATTGATTTGAAGTTTAAAGGTGTCTGCATGTAAGGCGAACTGATCGCGGACGACATAATCCTTGTTGAAGCTATAGCTGATCGTTCCCTGTTCCATTTGAAATGCCAGGCCATCATCGGCTTTTAGAATGTTGCGGGCATTTACGAAATCCTGCTTCAGGAGTTTATCAACGGTAGTGAAAAGCGCGATCTTCTCCTGTTTTTTATCAAAGTTACGGTAGGTACCGCTAATAATCTGGTATGCAGTAAATGTAATACCAATACAGATCCCGGCAATGAGCATAGAGATGGTTACCTCCATAATGGTAAAGGCGGGGATCTTTTTATTCAGCTGCATCCCCGGTACGTTTAACAATCCTCTTCTCTTTAACTATTTCCTTGCCTTCTGCAGATGCAGTAACGGTAATCAGCAGCAGCCCCGGGAAATTTTCATAAGGAACAACCCGCTTCTGCAATACGATCTGTTCGGCATTCGTTGTCGCATCAGACCAGTTGTTCTGATCAATACTTTCCAGAATGATCGCAGATGCTAAAGCTTTACCTTGTTGTTGTTGTATAGAAGGTGCATACCGGATCACATCGGTATAAATGCCAATGCCAATTACAAAGACCACCATAATGATCACCATGGCCACAATTACCTCAATTAAGGTAGACGCCCGTACCTGACTGGTTTTTAATGAAGCCATTTTAAGATTTTTTGTTCTTGTTTTTCTCTCTTAAAGATCGTAGAACTAAGGTAATATTTGCTCAATATTTTCCTGTTGAGCACCAGATCGATCAGATAATTTTCATAAAGCGTTTGCGGGGTTTGCAGCATAAAACGCTTGGCAGATACCTTACCCTGAATGGTGATGTCGCGTTCAAGTTTGATGTAACCCGTAGCATATATCTCCCCGTTAACCAGGCAGTTTTTTCCTAAGGAAACCATCGTTTGCAGGTCGCTCCGTTTATTTTCATAGCTCAGTAAGATCCCGGAGAATTTACTTCCTTCACCCAGACTCACTTTAGACTGCATTTTACCATCTTCCGGTTTAAAAACGCCGGCAAAGGACGGGTATTCAAACACACAATCCTTGCCAATGGCGATGGAGTCTGTTGCAAACAGCTGGCAGGAACCTTTAAAACCAGATTCTACAACTATGGCAGGTGCATACACCTGAACGTCTTCCAGCCTGGTATCCGCATTGATGTTGATGGTGGTATCAGAGATCAGGATGATCTTTCCGCTCACTTTAACGGCTCCTATTTTCTGAAGATCAGCAAGGTGATAGATCAGTTCTTTGTTTTGAAAGGAGTTCGAAACGGAATCTTTGATGTTAAAATCCAGTCCACCGGAAGAATCCAGGTACAGACGTATTTTTTTAATGGCAGTCTCATCCAATGGCGGCAGATCCCTCCCGCTGTCGGAGATTGTTCCATAGATCATTTCTTTGCCCAGGTAAGGCGTTCCGTCTACATAAGCCTGTTTCAATCCGGCTTTGGGCAATTGTCCGTTTCCGGTAATTGTTGTTTTACCGCTTACTGATATGGGGCGGTCTTCATCGGCCAGATAAATTGCATTTTGATCTGTAAAAATAGTGCCGCTGAAGAAAGACCGTTTAATCGTATCTTTCAATTCAAACGTTTTTAATGCAAACTGGTCAAAAACGCCCCATTTGGTTTTGCTGAGGATTACACTGTCTTTCTCATCACCATACAGATCAAGGATAAGTTCTTCATCATACTTTGTAAAGCCTTCCGAGAGCATGATAGCAGTACCTGACTGTACATTTTCCAGCAGCTTGTCCATTCGGGCTTTTTTCTGAACCTCCAGCCGGTAATAAAAAGCGACGGTGAGCAAAGATGCGGAGATCACTGCAATGAGTAACGAAATGACGATAACAATGTATAGCGCAGCTGCTTTAACCATAGGGTTAGAAGATGTCCCTGATAAATTTAGGCAGGAATGATTTATGTTCTTTTACCTTTCCCTTTTTATAATAGATCACCCTGATACTGTCGCCCTCCACTATCGTTTGTTTACCCTGAAGCAGGTTGTTGCAGTATTTGCCGGTTTCAATGGTTCTTCCTGTAGAATCGTATTTGGAGTAGTTGCCGCTCTTTTTCCCTTTGCGCCAGGAATAGCTATCAAGTAGTATTCCCTGTTCATTCCATAAGTTCCAAATGTCATTTTTTAATCCGGCTTTAAATTTACCAGATACTTTTAAGTTTTTGTTCTGGTGAAAATCTTTGTAATCTCCATTCAATAGAGAACCACTATAGCCACCCTGGGTCATGTTGATCTGATTGGATGAATACCAGTAATAGTATTTATCATCGTATATTTTCTGTTTTTTTACCGGCTCAATAAAAGTAACTTCAGTATGGTCCGGATGGGTAATCATTACCTTATGGGTCAATAGATCTTTGGTTGCAAATTGCCCAAAAACGGTACTGCACACCAGTATGTTCGCGATTAAAACGATATAGAAGCGTAAATTGAATTTGATCATTGTTTAATGTATTTCTGCTGACCCTGCCAGCTTACCAATATTGAATCTTTCTTATTTTTTAACAGCTTAAGACCGTCAAAGGTTCCACCCTCTTCAATCATATGCTCTCTGCCGTTTACAATGACAATAGAAACCAGTTTCTTTGTGGTTGGGTTAACGATGTAACCCGAATATTTGATGCTGCTCCAATCCACCATTCCCGGCATTGGCGGTGGGTTAAAGTTGCTGGCCGATGGAGTAGCTGCCTTGACCACTGGTTCAGGTGCTGCATAATTTTTATCCAAAAATGGATCTCTATAGTTCACTGCCAGTTTAAACGTGTCATTATTAACAAGGAATTGATCATAAGGCTCGCGCTCAATTTTGGCTGTATTGTTTTTTATGGTATAATCCTCTTCCGGCTCATTGAAAAATATACGATACAGCACAATTCCCCAAACCGCTGCCACGGCACAAATCAATAGATAGGTAAGCTTTTTATTCTTAACCGGCTCCATGACTATTGAATTGAAAAACCTCTTATTTTGCTAAATGTTCCTGCATTTCCAGCTTCGTCAATGGCTCTTACCTGCCAGGTTACACTTTCGCCGCTTTTACCTTCTGTAAATACATAGCTTAACCCGGTTACTGTTACCGGAAAAGTAGGACTATAAATTGACGTGCCATCACTTTTAAAAATATAAAGCTGGTATTTTTTAGCATCAGCAGTTGCTTCCCAGCTTAGGGTGGGATTTCTGGCGACAGACTGTTGATCGGTTGGCGAAGCAGGAAAAACCTCTCCCGGAGGCGTTTTGTCGAAAGTAATGGTTTGGATCACCGACCATTTGGACTCCATTGTTGCATTCTCCGCTTTAACCCGCCAGCGATATACTTTATCTTTGGTAAATGCCACGGTATATTCCAGGTTGGGCGTGGTTTTGTCTAAAAACAGCACATTGCCATCTTCAAAGTTTGCCGTATCAATTTGGATGCGGTATTTATCGGCACCAAATAGCTTAAGCCAGGAAAATACCGTGCTGGATTGATTGGTCACCAATCTATTGGCTGGAGATTGCAATTGGATCTGCTGTTCTTCAATGGTACTTGGCTGAATGACAAAAGAAGCTGTTTTGTATGGCGACTGACTGCTTCCATTCTCTGCGCGGATACGCCATTCATAATTTCCTGGATCTAGGGTATAGTTGAATTTGTTGGTCTTAATTACGGTATCCAGGATTAAGCGTGATGTGTTCACGAAATTTGGTGCAACTACTTGCAGGCGGTATTGTAAGGCATCTTCAACCTCTTCCCACCAGAATGTCTGGCTGTATTGGTTGCTTTCAGACGCGTTTGCCGGAGCAAGTAACACGACCTCTCTTTTTTCAATATTAGGTTCAATAAATTCACTACAGCCAAGCAGGGAGAATAAGAAAAGTGCTGCAGCTGTTGGGATTGTATTTTTGAGGTTTATCATAGAGCGCATATAGCAAATAAATATGGGCTAATTTAAACAAATTAACGGTTAAAATATAAAGGGAAGAATTATTCTTCCCTTTATATTTTAACCGTTAATCAGTAATGTTACGAGCTATATTCAATTATTCCAGTTTTGACAATTTAAAATACATTTACTTTGGTCCATTTTCTAAGTGAATGGTATTAGTAGACTGTAAATTTCTGAGATAATTTTGTCTCCAGGCATCAGCAGCTAATCTATTAATTGTATATGGATTTACTATCTCATTCCTTTCGATTAATACTTCTTCAGCTAATTCAAACCATTCAACATCAATATCAACTTTCTTTCTTGAAGTGAAATCATAAACTAGGTTTTCTGATTGTATATTTAAATATTTTCTAATTACTTCCTTTGATAAGGACTGAAGTTTATATACGATTGAACTGCTTTCAATTTTATCTAATATACCTGGTTGACTCAAGAATCTCTGTTCTGTAATTTTAATTGCAGTAATGAAACTTTCAATAGAGTCATCGTTATAATTCCACCAAACATCACTTGTATTCCCGTCTTCATTCTTTAAAAGCATCTTCCGTTCATCTCTCGTCAAGAAATGTCCAATTCTTTTGTAACAATCCCTAGGAATATCACCCCATAAAGCTGCCCAGATTGTTGTTTTTGAAAGATAAAAAGATGCAGTAAACCTAGCTTCGTAAAGATTAGATATTGTAAATCCCAATGTTAAAAACAGATCATTTTCCAATAATTTAGCAAATAAGCCGTCTGCGCCAATAAACTTATCTTTCATTTCCTGATAACCAAGTTTATTCAATTCATCTTTTGTCTCTTTTATTAACTTTGCTTTACTTAATTTCATAACTATTTTTTTGTTTTAGGACCTATATAGCTTGGAGAATTAGGTTGCCATTTTGCACTTGTAGGATCATATAAGAAAACTTCAGTTTTGTAATTATTCTTCTTCATTAACAGATCTCGTTTTTCTGCTGATTTCTTTCCTGATTCAGTATCTGGTTTAATGATACCAACAGTCCCATCTGGAAGAACTACATCTTTACGAACTTTTCTATCCTCTAATTGAATTGTAACTTCAACTTCCGTATCTGGATTTGCTTCTTTCAACTCCTTCTGGATTTGACGATGTGCTTCTTGACCAATTTCTGCTGTTCCTCGTAATTTTTCATTTTTAGTTGGAGACTCTCCAGCATCACTTGATTCACTATGAAGAGTATCCCACAAATATACAGCACTCCCACCTATTAAACCACCAACTACAATTCCTCCACCTACAATCCATCCTGCTGGTGCACCAACAACTGTGCTCGTTCCGGCCAATGCTACTGTACCTCCAGCAGCTAGAGCTCCGCCAATTATTCCACCTGCAGTTGTTCCAGCTAGTTGCTTAAGCTCTTTTTTAGTAGGTTTATCAAGTGGCATCATTCCATCTGGATCTATAAATCTAATAGGATTACTAAACGCATAATTATAAGGACTATGCCTTCTCATCTTCTCCGCCAACGGATCAATCACATTCCACCTGCCAATCGCCGGGTCATAGAACCTAGCCCCGTAATCTAACTGGTCCAAACCAAGTTCTGCCTGTTTCTCTTTCCCATTATACTTATACTGATTATTGGGACTTGGAGTAACTGTATTATTCGCATTCATCTCCATCCCAAAAGCATAGTAATCCTGAACCTGGATAATATCCCCATTCTGTTTTACTGTGGCCCTTATATTTCCCAAATGATCTTTCAGCATATATTCATAACTGTAAGTAGTACCCGGAACTGCCCTGCCATCCTCAGTTTGAATAAACTCTATTACTCCATTATTATATTCTATGCCACCGATGTAGTCACGGGTATTGCCACCAGATACTTTCTTAAGTTTTCTCCCGGACCCATCATAAACATAATTTATCGATTCATTGGTACTGGCTTTACTCACAGTTTGCGGGAGATTCAAGTAATTGTAAGCAATACTGATCCCCTTTCTGCTGTCTGTTTTCTGGTTTCCATTTACATCATAGGTGTAGGAACTGGTTTGAGCAGCAGTACCCGCATCTGTAACCGTCTTTAGTTGGTTTCCTTTTATACCTGTAACGAATTCATAATTATAACTGAAATTATTTAAATAAACGGTACTGGAAACTACATTCTTACGTTTTAACGAACTGATGTTGCCCATCACGTCATAAGCCAGTTCCTCATTAAATTTATCAACTGTTCCAGAGGTTGTATATCCTGCTTTTTTTAAGCGGTTAAGCTTATCGTAATCATAAACGAAACTTTGAAGCTGTTGAGTAAGCCCCAATCCTGCCGGAACTTTGGTCTGCCAGCTGATTGACCCTATATTTCCGTTATAAGCGTCTGCTTTATTGGCATAGCTGAGTTCCATAGCAAAAACACTATTGGCAGTAATATTTAGAGGGTCATTGATCTTACTCATCCAGCCACGTTCATTGTATGCATAAGTACTGTTTTGTATGAAGTTAGTACCATTATCGGTACTATGCAAACCTTTTTTCAATAACTGTCCAATTTCATTATAATCCAGTTTGTTCAATATGACTTCAGCCTGGTTATTGATGCGTTCAAACGTAATTTTCTTTCGTCCCGTATGATCATATTCGTACCTGTTCGCTATTGAAGTAACGGCAGATCCATTTCTGTGCTCCCTAGTACTGGCAGTCAGCTCCCCGGCAAAATTGTAGGTATTGGTAATCTCGTCATAGTTGGCGATATTAACCGCTCCAGAAATATAGTGCTGCTGGTAAACCTTAGCAATCCTGCCTTCTTCATCGTAATAATTAACCGTCCAAAGGTAATCTGCAGCAGTTCCAATTACTTTTACTTTAGTAGCTGTGAGCAGTCCCTTGGTTTTGGTACTGTAATTTGCAGACTGGTTATAAGGAAGGTTAAGGATGTTGTAATCGTCGTAATAATTGATGGCATAATAGTCGCCAATACTTCCCTGCGGAATTGCATTGTTGCTTGAACCGGTTACCGCATTGCTATAATCTTTATCTTCTGATTGACCCACACTTTCTGCAATACTTTGAAACTGTGTCCTGTAATTGGTATTTGCCTGGTTACTATGTAAATCATCTATATAGCGTCCGCTTAAAATCACACGTCCCAAAGCATCGTATTTGGAGAAATTCCATTCCTGAGGACTTTTTGCGCGCTGTAAAGGATCCTGGATCATAACCACTTGATCCAGTTTATTATATACCATTAACTCCCAATCTTTGCCAGGAATTCGTTTTTCAATCACCCTGCCCCTGCCATCGTACCGGTATTGATAACAAAAATTATCCAATGCAGTTTGAACCGGAACTGTCAAAGCATCGGGATTGGCACCCGGAGGGAGCACAAAGCTCAGGTTCCCCAGATCATCGTAAACATAATAGGTAGAAAGCACTTCTATCGTATTTGTAGGTGTCTTATTAAAAAGTCTTTTAAGGACTACCCTCCCTTCTTTATCGGTATATTGCTCGATAGTGCCTGCCTTAACATCCCCAGTTACCCAGTTTTCATCTTTACTGATATTAAGCGTCAGTTGATTGGCTGCATAATGACCAGTGCCAGAAAGTGTCCTTTTATATTCTTCGCCAACTGTAGTAACAGGAACAGCAGAATAAAGGCGGACGGCAAAACCCGTAGTTGCATAACCCGTTAAGGTATTGTTGGTACCATAAACGATTTTCAGAGTATGTCCTGCAGAAAGCTGCCAGGATGTACCCGGTGCTCCTTGTTCCAATACCCGGTTTAAAGGAGATGCCTCAAATACTGTTTGGCTAAAAGCATACGAAGTTTGTACTACGCCGGCTGTAGGTGCAGCAAAGAAAGTTGCCTGGTTACCAATTGCATTTGTCTTGTAACTTCCATTGTTACTGTTTTGATCTGCATAAGGCAGATACTTGATAGCCTCTCTTCCAAATGCATCATATGCAAATGGCTGAACCAGATCCTTAAAACCCGGACTTGCCTGTACATTTACCGTTTGTGTCGGGCGACCCAAACCATCAAAGTAGCTAACTACCTGGTTAACTTCACAAGTTGCACGGGGAGTACTTAGATTTAAACTGTTTACCCCCGGAACTTTATATACATTGGTCAATACATAATTCTGATTGCTGCTAAAACTAACGGGAATTAGCTCGCACCCTGGGCCAATAAAAATATGTACGTTATTTCCTGCAGGAATGTGAAAACCTGGTAGTAGTGTTATGCTTCCGGGTGCCTTAATTTCAGTTTGTCCAGTATAGGCAGACAAACTGATATTTTGAGAATATCCTTGAATTGAACCAAGCAGTAAAGACCCGGTTATAATTGTTTTCAATACAATTTTACGTATTAATAATTCATTTTTCATCACCGGGAGCTTATGGTTTATAATGGTAAGTGTAACTTTTTATGACATTCAGGTTTTGATCTTTAATACTTTTTAATCGTTGAAATTCATCATATTCATAATAGGTAGTCAGACCTTTTGCATCCGTCATACTTGTCATACCAAGTAGCGGAGTATAGGTATAAGTAGTCATTTGAGCATCTGCTGGAAACAATTGAACATCATCAATAATACCAGATCCTGATAATTGAACAGATGTAACTCCTGTAACCTGGTGTGTAAAATGGTACCAACCATTTGTTAATGTGCCGCTAACAGCACTTCCAACCGTTCCAGAAATGGCAAATGGTGTTGCATTTTGAGTTTTATAACTAACAATATACTTTCTTCCACTCGTTAATCCGGATTTGTTCATTGAACCACTCGTTAACTGATAAACCTTATTCCCACTAGCTGCAGTCGATAAAATAGGGACTCCTGTGTAATTCCAATTGCCTTTTCCTTCAGCTTCAAAAGAGGTATATGCTATATCTTCATAAACAGCGTTCAAAGCTTTCGCTATAGGGTATGCTGCTGCATAGTCCCAAATGATGGATTCAGATTGCCCCGCGAATCTTTTCTGTTGGACCAGGTTATTGTTAATAAATGCAGTGTTGTATTTTTCAAAAATGATCTCAGGCCTATAATTGGTATTTTTACTAAAAGTGGTTGCATTTGCTTGAATTCCCTGATAATTGAGAATTGGACTTGAAGGTAAATTAAGGCTGAAAACGGTATCTACGAGTGGTAGATCAGATCTGTACGAATAATAATTAGCAGCCGTTAATAACTTGCTTTCATTCGCCAGCGTTTTATAAGTAAACTCTTCAATAACAGGACTGATAAAATTTAATTCCAGAAGATTTCTTATGCTCGTACTTTTTAAGTTTGTGGCGCCAGTAACTGTATAATCAGTGGGATATTTAATAACAGAAGCCATGATCTTACCATCGCTTGACCTGGTTTCAATGATGGAAGGCATTAGGTTTCTATCATTGTAAGTATATGTTTTTATATTTTCAACAAAACTTGTTCCGGTATAAGTTTTTTCCGTTGTTTTTTTTAAGTGTACAAAATCTGAATAGGTCGGATATTCTTCCCATCCGGCATATACAGCTCCGAGAAAGCTCATGTCCTCTCCAGGCATTTCAACAGGACTGCCGTCATACATATAAACTCCGCGGATACCTTTAACTGTTTTTCGGACTATAAGGTCTGTATTATATTCACTATTCATGGAATAAACAAGTTCATTTTGTGATCCATTTTTCTTAAAGATCTTTTTCTCAAGTTCTAATCCCCTTAGCCATTGAAAACTTACAGGTTCACTTACCTCATAATCACTGTGTTGCTCATCGTCATACTGACTAAAATTAGTATACTTGTATTGTGTATAACCATTGGAATCATCTTCTCCATTTAGTTCAATCACATTGCTGTAACCTACTCCTTTACCATTTTCGCTAACCAGAGGATATGTTGATTGAGCATATCTTTTAATACATGGTAAAATAGTTTGAGCATTTAGATTCTCAGTATAACCTATGCCTCTTATATAAGTTGGATAAAAATGACTTTCTCCGCTTGTTAGTAGAGGATTGTCCTCTTTATTGTATTTATAAGTTTTGGTGCCAATAATTGTATTATTTGAGTCAAAATTCTTAATCTTATAAATTCTCAATCCCCCAACATTCTTATTTGTATTTTCAACTTCAGCTAGGTTATAACATTCAGGCCAGATCATAGTAGCCTGAAAAATAGCATAAGAAGAACTATAAGGATTAGTAGTACAATCCAATATCAATTTGTAATTACCATTTGGCAAAAGAAATGTATTTGGCTCCATGCTTCCAACATCTTTATCTCCTCCAAGCTGAAATAGAATATCTTCAACATTTGTATCTGTATTTACAAGTTTTATCTGGGCAACTATACCAGGAAACCCAGATGGAACCTCAATGGTTTCTAAACCTGACTTAGAGAGCGTAACGTAACTTCCATTAGAAGTTGAACATGTAGATAAAAGTGTAAAGTTTATCTCTGAGTAATTACTTTCGATTGCCAACGAAACACCATCAGCTTTAGAAGGCATAGGAGCGTTAAGAGAATTTGAGGTATTATTCTCAAATTCAAAAGTAGTATATCCACCAGTTGGATAGGTCAATTTTTGTATGATACCCGCTTGTGAACTGGAAGGCGAAGCCTCCCGGTTTCCTCCAGGCAATTGTTCGTTAGTATAGGGGCCACTAAAATTTAAAGGAGGATAAAGGTATAGATTAGGTTGCCCATTAAAATAGCCCCAATGATCCTGGGACCTTGATAATCTTGAAGGTAAGGTAATGTCGCTATAATCAATTCTATGAGATAGAGGAGTTGACGAACTGCCTATACTTGGATATTCATCAACCGATAGAAGCTTTAGACGGCGATTTAAAGCATCTAATGAATTATTGCAATTGAGATTCCCAGCATTGTATCCCGGAGCATAAAAGTAATCGTAATTTAATCTAATATCTTTGGTAACATTGTTATCTGTATTTAAAACTTTTATTGATGTTAACCCAAGATCACCCAGTACGTCACATCGCGACAATGCATAGTTAAATAAAATTTGTCCCTGGTTGGAAATGATATTTTTTAACCGCTTAAGTGTATGATATGTATCTTGTTTAGATTCCGCGCTTGCCTGAAAAGCTAATCCTTTATAATGTACGTCTGTACTAAGTGTAGCATAAGTGACGTTAAAAGTCTCATAGTTAAAAGTGACGTATACATTTGAAGCAGGATCAAAGATGCTCGTTAAATACCAACTGTTAGCTGTCGTCAAACTTTGATTTTCTCCCCGGGTACTAAATTCCTGATCACCAAAACTATAAACCAATCCGTTTTCATCTGTGATCGTGAAACTAGATAAGCTTTCAGATTGATAATTGAATTCAATTTTTAGTTTAGTATAAGGAATACTCAAAAACTTAGCTTGTTTTTGATCGTACATAAACTTACCCGAAAAAGAGCCGAAATTAAAATAAAATATATCGGCCTGAGCGTCTAAATGTGAACCTACTATGCTTTTAAGCATAGTATTAACTGCCGGGCCTTGACTTGAATTATTAATTTTATTGAGCATACTGTCCACAGTAACATTTGTCGTTAAAAAACTCATTCCGCCTGGAGGTGTTATTTCATCTGGCATACCTTTAATTGATCGGGTAATTACGCCACCGCTATTTAAAGCCCATCCAAGTCCTACTGAAGACGCCATTTCTTCTACTTTAATTCCACCTGCGTGATACGAAAGTCCAATGGGTAATTTTATACGGCCAATGTTAAGTTCATAAATTGGAATGTTAATACTTGGTGTGCCGGTATAAAAACCAACAGGATGTTCACCAAATTTACCTAATGACGCGGCATTAGGGGGAACCTGATTTATTTTGTATAGTTCTGATCGTTTTAGTGCTTGCGCGGAGAGCTCTGTAACATTCGATATGCAAATCAATGCAACTGAGAGGATGAGAATATTTTTAATTTTTTGTATCATTTATGTATGTATCAAAATTGAGGTATACTATTTCTGTTTTTATTCGAATCAATTACCTGAAGTAACTTCTTTGCTTTCAATTGACTTAACACGTTTCTCTAAACTAATGATATAAAGTGTAAGCTCTTCTATCTTCTTTAATAGCTTCGCGTTCATGTCTCCCAGGTCAACACCGTTAGTCTTTATTTCCTCGGCAGACGGAATGCCTGGTAAATGACCATTTTGTTTAATGTGTTTCTCAATTTCTAAGAGTGAAGGCAATTGGTAATCATTTGCAAATACATAATCAGGCCAATTCGCAGTTTCTACTTTGATCTCGTGAGCTCTGATCTTTCCATTCACAGATAGTGCTTCCTGAGGATTCAAGGTGCCAATACCGACAAATCCATTTCCGTCAATAACAATATCTTCACCATAGTACCATTGTTTGCCAGTTCCAAGTTTGTCGTAGTGTCTTCTTGTTCCTAAGATCATTTTACCTGTAGCATTCGCATTTATATTAGAACCTGCAACTGTAATTATCCTGGCTTGTCCCCAACTATTTGTACCGTCAGTGTTGGCTGGAATGGCAAACTCTATTTGTGCACCTGAGGTGCTTGAACGTGATCCAGTATTTGCGGCAATAATTAAACCCGTGCCTGAAAGAATATATGGTGCATCTAAGAATATGCCTGGACCTGAGACATGTAAAACACCTTGGGGACTTGTGGTTCCAATTCCAACATTTCCTGCATTAAGCGGTATACTATTTTGAGAATACCCAGTCGAACACAGTAAAACTAGGTTCATTAGCAATAAGATTTGTTTCATAATTTATTTATTATAAAATTTTTCTGACATTTTTAACACAAGGGCTTTAAGCGCTGCGCTCTCCTTCTCCTGAGTAGAGATTCTCTTTTCCTGATCAATAGCATGAAGTGTCAATTCTTCTATTTTTTTAAGAAGCTTCGCATTCATCTCACCAAGGTCAATTCCGTTATCTTTAACTTCCTCTGCGTTTGGAATACCAGGCAAATGACCGTTGTCTTTAATAAATTCTGCTGTTTGTTGAAGCGTTGGAAGTTGATAGTCCTTAACAAAAACATAATCAGGCCAGTTAGTACTCTCTACTTTAATTTCCTTTGCACGAATATTTCCATTAACAGCTAATCTATAACTTCCAGGAGTTGTAGTTCCTATACCAATATTCCCAAGTGCTGTTCCGTCAAACTTTGTCCCAAGGATCGTGTTCCCATCTAAAGATTTAATGATGTCGAGATCACCTCCTGCTGCATTTACACCGACACCGTTCCCATATTGGTATACCCCTCTTAGCGTCCAGTTCCTGGCGCCAGAGGCTCCGGAAACGCCTAAGCTCATGATGTTAAAAACATTTTTATCCGGAAATGTAGACTGATCCAAAATAGCTTTGATATTCCCACCAACAACAAGCTTTTGATCTGGGGCTGTCGTTCCGAATCCAATATTTCCATAACCATTTATTGTCATGCCGTTAACATCGGTTCCATCTATTCTAACTACATTTAATCTGATTTCCTGTTCCAGCAATCTCATATAAGAAGCGCCTTTAGAAGTATTAATTCTCAGGATACCCGGACTGTTGGAGACATTATTGCCAATTCCCGTACCTGTCCAGGTGGCACCAGGCTCACTGGCCCATAATCTTAAATCAGCACTATTTAACGGATCAGGATGCCCATAATGAAGACCGAAGCTAGTGGTCTGATGATCACCAGAAACATAAAGTAAAGTTGGAGGAGTTACAGTTCCTATTCCGACAGGACCATTTGCCGGAAACGTATTTGTAGCTTGTGCAAATACCCCATGAGTTAAAAAGATTAGTGCTGCAAGTATATAAAGATGCTTCATATTATTTGATTTTAGATTTTAGCATTTCGATTTCCTTCTTCATTTCAATCATATGCAAAGTCATTTCTTCCATTTTTTCAAGAAGCTTCGCATTCATCTGCCCCAAGTCAATCCCATTATCTTTAACTTCTGTTGCAGTAGGAATACCAGGCAGATGGCCTTTTTCCTTAATGAATTTTTCTGTTTCCAGAAGTGTAGGGAGCTGATAGTCTTTGACAAAGACATAATCCGGCCAGTTGATATTTTCAACTTTGATTTCCCTAGCCCAGATTTTCCCATTTATAGAAAGCTTTTCAGTTGTGTTAGACGTTCCGATACCAACATTTCTTGTTGCAGCACTGATTACAAACAATTTATCATATTGTGTATTATCATAAAAATTTGAAATTGTGAAGTCACTTTCTGTAGAAGTAGAATATCCCAAAGCCCAAGCACCATTATATTGCCCAAGAACAGGATCTGTTTTTGCAAATCGTAATCCAGACCAGCCTGTTGGCGCGACAAATTACGACCCCTTCGCCAAAAGCGTCATCTCCATTACTAAATAACTTTAAGTTATTCTGCATTTTGGTCTTTCCTATAATATGTAGTGCTGATGTGGGGCTTGTTGTACCAACACCAACATTTCCACTTGTAGGAAAAGTATTTTGAGCGATGGAAGCCTTAAATAATAAAGTGAGCATTATAAGTACATAAAGTTTTTTCATATTATTTGATCTTAGATTTTAAGTAATCAATTTCTTTTTGATGATTCTTATCCTTTATTTCAATATCTTTTTTCATTTCAATCATATACATCGTCAGTTCTTCTATTTTCTTTAAAAGTTTTGCGCTCATTTCCCCCAGATCTATCCCATTAGCCTTTACTTCTTCTGCCGTTGGAATTCCTGGTAAATGCCCTTTCAGTTTAATATGTTCTTCTGTTTCCTGAAGTGTAGGCAATTGGTAATCCTTGCCAAATACATAGTCCGGCCAGTTTGCACTCTCAACTTTAATTTCCAGTGCACGAATCTTGCCGTTCACAGATAATTTATTACCGCGTGAATTTTCGGTTCCTATGCATATATCTCCTGCAGCATTGATATACAAAGAGCTGCTTCCCAATGCTACATTGTGAAAATACAGATCTAATGTTCCATTCCCATGCGAATCAGTACCTATCTCCCACTGATTTTGATAAGAAGTACCATTTGTGCTTTTACCGTAAAATAAGATTGCACTACTTCTGGATCCACCTAACACAGAATTTGTATTCCCTAAGGCAATTCGATTTCTATAGTCTGATCCAAAAAAATCAGCACCAGCCTCAATGTTAGAATTTGAGAATGTCCCAGTCCCAAGCACACTTAATTTAGCCAAAGGCAATGAAGTACCTAAGCCTAACTTACCATTGTTCTCTAGTAAAATTTTGCTCCAGGCTGTAGTAGCGTTGTTATTCGTTTTTCTGAAATATAGTTCCTGGTCAAAAAAACTACCCGAAAATTGCATGGCAAAATTATTAGTGGTATTGGTATGTCTGATATCCAGCAAGTGCCACCAGCTGGTAGCATTTGTGGGATAGTTTATAGGGCTTGCAGTTTGAAAAAAGCCCGACTTTGCACCAGCAGCCCCAACGGCCCCTGCATCACTTCGCTCTTCTGTTCTGGAATCATTCTCACCCCATACCTGGGCATTAGCAAATGGCGAAGAAGCAGACAGCAATAATAAAATTATTAATTTTTTAGCATTCATAATGATGGGATTAGAATTGTTTTATTTTTTTAGTAAGAACTTTAAAGCTTCTTCCAGTTTAGAAATGCGATCTTCCTGACTGGTATTTAATTTTTCCTGGCGCTTCAGATCTTTGTCCTTCTCAATCAGATGCAGAGTAAGTTCTTCTACTTTCTTTAGCAGTAATTTGTTCATATCACCAAGGTCTACCCCATTTAGCTCTGCTTCATGTGCAGAAGGTATCTCTGGAAGGTGTTTGTGATCGTTAATGTAATTTTCAAGTTCAGTAAGCGGAGTAATTTTATATTCCTTCTCAAATACATAATCTGGCCAATTCGCCGTCTCTACCTTAATCTCATGGGCCCTGATCTTTCCATTCACAGAAAGTTTTTCTAGAGGAGTTACAGTTCCAATGCCTACATTGCCTGCTTTTATAGTTAAATAAGTATCACCATTGTCTCCCCAGGATTGTATATTTTTTAATGGATCACGCTCCCACCATGTTTTTGTATCGAGCCTTGGATTTGCAAAAGAAGCATCTACCGATATACCATTGTGTAGGCTAATTGTGGTCCAATCGTTCCCAGCTGCGTTTCTAACGAGCCATTTATTTTCAAAAAATTGGTTGGATGTTCCTGCAAGACCACCCGTTGAAGTTATTAAACTGGTATTATTCAGTGTCGCGCCTAGTCCTATTTCTCTGTATACGGTTAATTTAGCGTTTGAAGTAGGGAGACCGATTCCAACATTGCCATTTGCAGTAATTCTTAAACGCTCTGTACTGGTAAGATCAAATGAAGTAGTGTGAAATGCTAAACCGACAGCTCTATTAAATCCAGCACTACCGTCTTCACTAACCGCATAAATACCTCCGGTTTTGGATTGATCCAATGTACCGATATCGTTCCTACCCCAAAATTGTATTCCCCATTTATAACCTGTGCCATTGTATGTTCCCGGAGTACTCCCTTGATAAGGTACTTGAATTAACATCAAATTATCAATTGTTGAAGAAGTGCTCGTAGGATCGCCAAATACATTATTCTTTAGAATATGGAATTTAACTAAAGGAGTTGTAGTGTTTGCGCCTATATTTCCAGTTCCTGAAATTGTATTTTGAGAATAAGCAATATTACATGTAATTGAGGCTAGCAGTAATAAAAATTTTCTTTTCATTAGAGGTTATTTTGATTTATCTTTTAGTAATTCCATTTCCTTCTTCATTTCAATCATATACATAGTTAACTCTTCTATTTTCTTTAAGAGTTTGGCATTCATCTCTCCCAGATCTATTCCATTAGCCTTTACTTCTTCAGCAGAAGGAATACCAGGCAGATGCCCATTTTTATTAATGTACTTTTCTGTTTCCTGAAGTGTTGCCAGTTTATAATTTGCATCAAACACATAATCCGGCCAGGCATTCTGTAGTTTCACCTTAATCGATTCAGCGATCATATTTCCAGCGACAGCCAACTTATATCCTTTAGTATCTGTTGTACCTACACCCATGTTCCCTACAGTTGTCAACCCGCCATCAACATGAAACCTTGTGAAATAATCATTTGGGCCACCTCCATACGGGTTTGGATTTCTTGCAGAATATTGCCCCGCACTTTCCAGATACAGCACATTAGACCCATCTCCGGCAAGCCTGAATTGAGGCCCTCCACTACCATACCTGTGAAATGCAAGAGTGGGTGATGTATTTATTGCGGCTCCACTAGTATTAACTATTTCAATACTATTTGTGACTAATGATGCATCGGCCCAGGTATAGCCAGCCATTGCATGGCTTCCATAACTAAACCAAGCCTGCCCATTTGTATTACTGTTACCTCCTATATCTAGTTTATACAGCGGGTTAGTATTGCCAATACCAACATTGCCTTCTAGAGGATTAATCAATAAAGGTCCTCCCCATTGTTGTAAGTTATAACTATGTGTTCCAATAACAGCTTTTCCGCCATATCCAACGCCAATAACCAAACGGTCGGTTGCATTATCATTACCACCAAAATCTGCTGCAATCCACCCACCAGTAAGATTCGGATCATTCCCGGTATTAAAAGAGTTAAATGAACTTCTGCTATTTGTAGAGAACAGCGATAATCCCGTCCTTATTCTGTCTGTACGGATCGCTCCAACCACATCGAGCTTTTCTGCTGGCGTTGTGGTTCCAACTCCAACATTACCATTCGCAGGAAATGTATTAGTAGTTTGAGCAGATGCTCCTGTGCCAATAAATAGTGTTAATGCTACAATTACCCTTTTCGTGTGGTTCATATTATTTGTTTTTATTACCTGTTATTTCTTTTACCTGAATAATTAATTTTTGAATGATCAACTTCTGTTCATGGAGATCTTCCTTAATCCGTTTATCTTCTTCCTCTTTTTCGATTAGGTGTAAGGTTAACTCTTCAATCTTCTGAAGGAGCCTGGCATTCATTTCACCCAAATCAATTCCATCAGTATTAACTTCTTGCGCCGATGGTATACCCGGAAGGTGCCCGTATTTTTTAATATAAGTTTGTGTCTCCAGAAGCGTAGGCAGCTGGTAGGTCTTCTCAAAAACGTAATCCGGCCAATTTGCTGTTTCCACTTTGATCTCATGGGCTCTGATCTTTCCATTAACAGATAATTTTTCCCTTGGTGTAATAGTACCTATTCCAACATTTCCATTGAAATAAATACTGGAAGAGAATATAAGTTCTTCTGTTAACTCTAAGAAAGGAATATTGGTCGGCGGGTTGACTAACGTGAAATTTTTTGTCCACGAACCGCCGGTAGCCGTAAGTACAAGATTAGCGAACTGGCCTGTAAAAACAGGCAAAATAGTATACAGATCCCATGTACTCCGATCGACCTGTATAATTCTAACTGCAGACACAACTTTCATTCTGCCTGTATTATAAAACGAACCTGTACCGTAAAAGCCATTGTAACTATCTACATCATTACTGGTTCTGAAACGAATGACACAATCACCCAATTGATTCAATGTTGCATTATATCCTTCTGCAGCGGTAATTTTGATGATCGCATCTGCCCCATGCTGAGGTAAAGACAAGGTGCCCAACTTATACCAGGCAGAGGTACCCGAGGAATTCCCTAAATTATATACTTGAGCCCAGCTAAAGCCAATAGAAAATAGCATAATAGAAATAAAAAGAGAAAGGGATTTCAATTGAAATTTGTTCATGAGACTACGCTAGAAAAGGGTTTATATAACTTTAGAAAGAATTCAGAGTTACGATGAAGAATTTTAAAATCAATATCACCTCTGGCAGATATAATCCTTCCAGAAAATCTCAAAAAAAATGTAGACACCTGATTGCTGTTAATGAAGTTTGAGCGTTTGATTACCCATGGGTAACTGTTGAATTTAGAGCGCATCGGAATAGAATGTTAATGTTTTTAAAAGTAACTATTATTCACCATTAAACAATTATTATTTACTGAAAATTTTTGTGTGTTTATTTTCTCTGAAAATTATCAAAATATAGTTATCGGATACCACCATATAGCAAAATAATCCAGGTTTGATTTGTGATTCTATTGGCTTGTGCGTAACAGCGGACAACAGTATAATGTATAGCAATTTCAAGATTAACAAAATGCTAAATCCAGTAAGATTCTGTAAGACAGGACATAGTCTGAAGGCAGACATCCTGCACATGCGTGTACATTGAATCCAAGTGTTATCCAAGTGTTATCCAAGTGTTATCCAAGTTCTATCCAAGTATTCCCGTAAATACTTGGAAGAAACATGGATTTAACCTATATTTAACTTGTATTCAGGGTAGTGCAATATCGAACCCTTGTACCTCTGATATCGGTTCATTTTAAAACGTAAGATTATGGCAATATTTTTCGGTAAATTCCTTAAAGGCCTCGTTGGGGATTTGATTTTTAGAGTTGTAGGTAAAAGACAGCAGGTTTCCAGAAAACATGTAAAAAAGACCAAGAAAAGAAAACTTGGAAAAGGGACGGTCGTTAATAACGGTATCTTTGGTATGGCCAGTGGACTGGCCTGTTCAATCCGGGATAATTTTAATCAGATCATCACTGAATTCTATGACGGTGGAATGATTTATACATTGAACGCTGATGTTTATAAGATCATTAAGCAAGCACGTGATGAAAAAACCAAAACTTATAATTTTACAGAGGATAGCTTTAAAAGACTGATCGGCTTTGAATTTAACAATGCATCTCCGCTAAAAGACCTGCTTCTGGCTTCTATCAATGTTGAGCAATACAATAATATAATTAGAATCTCTTTGCCGGAATTGAAAATCCCAAAAGATTTAAAAATGACGCTAAATTCTTCTTACTTCAGCATTAATATTGGTGTTTGCTTATTTGATCTGGAGAACTGTGTTTCTAAACGCACTTTGGTTTCTACAAAACAACCTAAAGGCGTTAAAATTATTCCAGCCCAATCCTGGGAATTTGATACCCATCCCGGATGCCTTTGTGTAACTGTGATGAATATTCAAAGTGTAATTGAAACATTTTCGGGTAATTTTCTTCAAAACAATGAACGAAATCATCCCGCAGCCATCGTAAGTGCTATATTTACAAGCGGCACGCCAATCTTAGCATTTACCAGGAAATGGCGGCAATCGTTTCATCAACAATTTAAAAGATTCCAGGGGAACCCCGGAAACCTGCTTACTACATGAGAATTCTAGTCTATTCTAACTTATACAACGAACAGAAACAAATCTTAAAACAAGAATTACCAGAGTATACAGAACTGATCTTCAAATCAGATCTTTCTGAAAATGAACTTACTGACGCTGTCAAATCTGCTGAGGTTCTGCTTGGAAACCCTCCGGCAGATCTGCTTAATGGTGAATTGCCAAACCTGATTTTCTGGCAGCTTGATTCTGCTGGTTTTAACCAGTATGAAGACGTTACGCTCAGCATTCCGGTTGCCAACATGGGCGATCTGTTTGCGGTAAGGTGTGCGGAGACCATAGTTGGCGGATTAATAAGCTTGTGTAGAGGCATTCATGAACTGGTTCGATTACAGGACCAAAAGAAATGGATGGGTGTACAAATGAGATCTGGCCTGCAGGGCCTTGACGATAAGAAAGTCATGATCCTGGGTGCTGGGGCGATCGGCTTAGCCGTTAAAAAAATGCTTACCGGGTTTGGTTGTCAGATTACCCTGACTGCCAGGGAAAATCGTATGGCTGACCTGCATCGTTTTGATGACATCCTTGCTGTTCTACCGGAAACAGATGTTGTGATCAATACACTACCCGGTAATGCCAATAAATACGTTTCAAAAGTATTCATCGATGCCATGAAACCGGGAAGTATCTATGGTAACATCGGCCGTGGAAATACCACAGATGAACCTGCGCTGATCCATGCGCTTGAATCCGGTAAGTTGGGTGGCGCCATTCTCGATGTTACCGTGGTTGAACCCCTGCCCGAAGACCATAAATTATGGGGCTTAAAAAATGTAATCTTAACACAGCATACCGGCGGTGGTGGTCAGGATGAAGAAAATGGTAAGGTGAGCAGATTTCTGATCAACTTTAGGAAATTGATTGAAAATGAACCGCTTAATGATCTTATTGACCTGAAACAGGGATACTAAAATGAAAGGTTGAGCCTTTCCCCTTTTCACTTTCTACCCAGATCTTTCCGCCGTGGTGTTCAATGATCTCCGCAGAAAGATATAACCCGATTCCAAAGCCTGAAATGTGCGGATTTTCTTTGTTCTCTACCCGGTAAAAACGCTCAAAAAGTCTTTTGGTATCTGATTGGTTGATACCAAGTCCTTCATCCTTAATGCTAACCTGAACCTGGTCGCCAACCAACTCGCAATGCACGGTAATCTCTTCCTTGTGTGGTGAATACTTAACTGCATTACTCAACAGGTTTGAAATTACTGAACCAATTTTTTCTTTGTCTGCAAAAACATTTAAAGGCGGACAAGGTAAGAAGGTAATGGTGTGTCCCGAAGCAGAAAGTTTGGTTTCTCCGATCAGCTCCTGTACCAATGCATCCATGTCAAATTGCTGCTTTTGTAAATGGATCTTACCAGATTCCAGTCTGGAGATATTTAGAAAGCCATTGATCATTCCGGTCATTTTCTTTAACTGTCCGGTTGCTTTTTGAAGTACATCTGCACTATAATTATCTGCTGCTTTTTTTGCATTCCTGTGCAGCAGCTGGATGTAGCCACTTAATGAGGTCAATGGTGTTTTAAGCTCATGGCTCACCATGCCGATAAAATCATTCTTTCGGATCTCATCTTCTTTCTGCTGCGTGATGTCAAGTATCATTCCTGAAAAATGAAGCGGGTTTCCACTATTGTTGGTATATAATTTTCCAATGGCACTTACCCAAACTTGTTTTTGATCATTCTGACTAAGTATTGGATGCTCTATATAATAATTCTCTCCAGTTTCTATGGTACGTTTTACTCCGGCCTTAACTTTTAAACGGTAATCTTCCGGAATGCGTGCAGTTACGGCTTCGTATGAAACAGTTTCATTGCCTGAAAAACCAAACAGTTCCTTTAAGCGCGGTGATGCTCTGAATTCATGGGTATGCGTATCCAAATACCAGGTACCGGCATTCGCCGCTTCGATTGATACCCGAAGCATTTCCTCGGCATCCTCCGCTTTTTTTCTTGCCATCACCTGCTCTGTAACCAGATGCGCAATCAGCATGATGTGTGTGGTTTGCCCCTGCTCATTTTTGAGTGGCTGGTAAACGAAATTGGAATAGATTTCTTCTATGACTTGATTTTTCTCTATCAGTGCTTTGACCTCATTACCATAGAATGGAATTCCACTAACAAATACTTCATCCAGAATGTTCAGAAAGTCCTGACCATGAAGTTCAGGAACACCAACCTGAAGCGGTTTCCCAATAATTTCAACGGTCTTACCCCAGGCTTCCAGCACTTTCTCATTTGCCGTATCAATGATCAGATCCCTTCCTTTAAATACAGCAATCGCAATCGGCGCTTCAGCAATCATATACCGCATATTGCTTTCACTTTCAAAAAGTGCTTTTGTACGCTCTAAAACCCGCTCTTCAAGTTCTGCATTTAATAGCTGGAGATTTTCCTGTGTCTGCTGTAACTCTTCATTGATCGCATTCAGTTCTTCATTTGCTGTGGCAAGCTGTTCATTTACCCCTTGCTCCAATTCAAGCTGCTCTTCCTGTTGCCTCGCAATCTCCAATTTCTGGAGACTTAACACCAATGCTGTTACATCTTCTGCAGTATGCATGACACAGTAAGGCACTCCGTGTTCATCTTTTATGGCCCGGTATTCGTAATCGTAATAAAAGATCTGAAGTTTACCATTGCTCATGAGTTCTGCAGGAATTGCCCTTCCGGAATTGGTGATCCCGGTTTTCAATACATTTTGTAACAGACCTATAAACGGCTGGCCCTTTAGTTCGGGAACAGCTTCTTCTAATGGTTTACCAATAATAGTCCGGTCCTTTCCCCAAAAAGTAATCATGGCGTCATTGGCCGACTGGATAATAATATCCTGAGTGGTGTAGACTGCTATCGCTTTAGGTGACAGAGATAAAATTTCGAGTATTTCCCGATCTGTAAGATTGCCGTACGTATCCATTTGGTGTAACTTAAGCGCTTTTTAACAATTATAAAAAAATTTCTAATTACTTTATAACGTATACTACCCAAAAAAGAAACAATTGTTCTGCATTTCTATATAATTAATATTAATTTGCAGGTACTAACCAAATGTACTACAAAAAAAGAACCCTTCTGATTGCTGCAGTTTTATCAATTCCATTATTTATGGTGGCAATCAGCCTGTTTTTCTCTGAAGACAAGCCTGATCCGCGCGGAGAAATGTATGCTGGTTCTGAGACCTGTAAAAAGTGTCATGCCGTACTCTCTGAGCATTATATGCAGAATGCCCATTTTAAAACTTCGGCACCTGTAAACCCGGCCTCCCTGATGTTTAACCCGGATCAGAAACAACTGGATTACGATTATGGAAATTTTCAGCAGGTTAGATTTGAAAAACGCGGAAAGGACTTTTTTCAGGTGGGTTATTCCAATGGAACTGAGCAGACATCGGCTGCAATGGATCTGGTGATCGGTACTAAAAATGCCCAGACCTATTTAACCTGGCGTGGTGATTTTTTATTTGAACTGCCTGCTACCTATTTTAAAAATTTAAACCGCTTTACCGCAAGTCCGGGTTACCTGGAAGCCCATCCGGATTTTAATCGTGGTATCGTAAAAAGATGCCTGCAATGCCATACTTCATTTATCGATGGCAAAGCACAAGAAAATCATTCCTTTTCAAGGAACGTCCGGTTGGAAAAGGCATCCCTGATCACGGGGATAGATTGTGAACGCTGCCATGGGCCTTCAGCCAATCATGTTAATTTTCATACGGCTTATCCGGATAGTCTTAAATCCAGGTATATGAAATCATACCTGTCGCTGACCAGGACACAGAAAATCGATGCCTGTGCCATGTGTCATTCTGGAAGCACAGCGATGATGGTTAAAAACATTTATTTCTTTAAGCCGGGTGATACGCTTGAAAATTACAGGGAAGTGGATTACATGCGGCCAGATCCGAAAGTTCAGCAGGATGTTCACGGAAATCAGGTTGAACTCCTGGCAGGTAGTAAATGTTTTATCTCCAGTCAGCTGGAATGCGGTACCTGCCATGATACCCATCAAAACAAACTTTCTTTAACCATCTATAATCAAAAGTGCCAGTCCTGTCATTATGATGCCGGTAAGAAACATCCGTCGCTGACTGAGAAGGAGTTTATGCTGAGCAAAAATAAGTGTGTGGACTGTCACATGCCTATGCAGTCTTCCAATACGATCAAGGTTAAGGATAAAAATAAACTGATCCACCCTTACCAGGTACGGACCCATCTGATCCGGATCTATCCGGAAGAGACCAAAAAGATCATTCAGATGATTAAAAATTTGAAAAAATAGTGTTAACCGGGTTAATTGCCCATGTCTCTGCAGAACCGATGTTAATTGTCCTGATATCTTAAGATCAATTCGGAACGGTTGCTGATCTGAAGCTTCCGGTAGATATTTTTGATGTGGTATTTAATCGTATCCAGCGAGATGAACAGCTTATCTGCCACCTCCTTATTGCTCATCCCCTGCCGGATCAGCGCAATGATCTCCACTTCCCTCGAACTTAATTCTGCTTCTGCATTGATCTCTGCAGGTTTACGGTAAAAGAAATCAGCTACCTGTCTGGCTATTCTCGGCGACATGGCTGCCCCTCCGCCCAGGATTTCTTTCATCGCCTTTTGAATTTCTTCCAGGGAGGCACTTTTAAGGATGTATCCGGAAGCTCCGGCACATAGCGCGGCAAAGATCTTTTCTTTTTCTTCGAATACCGTCAGCATGAGGATCAGCGTATTTTCATCACGTGCCTTGATATACCAGGCGGCATCGATACCTGACTTTCCGGGTAATCCGATATCGCAAAGCACCAGGTCCAGGTGCCTTCCCCTCCAGTCGTGGATAAACTCTTCATAGGAACTGGATTTTAATACCAGTTCCATATCCGGCTGTACGGAAACAAAGTCACTCAGCACCTGCTGAATCTTTACATTGTCTTCAATTATTGCGATCTGATACATGGTTCAATTTAGTAACTAAAAATGGAGAATGTACTACCCGTTGGTGTAGTTTTAACTATATTGGATTTTAGCAGCATGGTACTTCCAGCTCGATCAGCATTCCAGGGCCGGGATCGCTGATCGTTAATGTCGCTTTCATGCGCCCGGCACGCATTTTCATATTGCGGATCCCCTGCCCCCTGGCTTTATAGGAACTGGGAAATCCAATACCGTTGTCCCTTACTTTTAGTGTCAGCAGTTTGTTTTCGTATTTGAGGCTTACGTTGACCAGGGTTGCGGAAGCGTGTTTGCTGATGTTATTGATGGCCTCTTTAAAAATGAGGTATGTATTTTGCCGGATCAATTGTGGGATGTGCGGATATGTGGGATTGGTTTCAAACTCCGACTGGATGCCTTGCGTCTGCAGGATGCTCAACAGGTAATCACGCATTTTATCCAGCAATTCATCGGTATTGTCATTTCTGGAGTCTATGGACCAAACGATGTCCCCCATCATGCTGATGGCTTCGCGGCTTGATTCACCGATCTGTTTCAGATATTTACGGTTGATGTCTTCACCGCTATACAGTAAAAAATCTGCCTGCAGGGATATACCGGTGAGCACACTGCCTACCTCATCGTGGAGATCACTTGCGATACGTGCACGCAACAAGCTTTCTTTCCTGGCCTTTTCTATTCGTCCGCGGTAATTGAGATAAAACAGTCCGGATACGATGCACACCAGGATCACATAGAAGATCCAGGTCTGATAAAAAGCAGGTTCCTTATTGATGAACAGCATCAGCACCTTTCCGGTCATGATGGATCCGCCGGAACGTACGAGCAATGGATATTTACCTGGTGCCAATCCGAGCAAGGAAATGGGCTGCCCTTCTTCCAGTCGCTGCCACTGGTCGAACACACCAACCAGCCGGTATTCCAGGTCGTATTTATACAGGTAACTCATTGGCGTTGCAATAGAAATAGACAGGTATTCCTGTTTGGGTTTGAGATTGATCTTTAAATTATTCAGATAGGGCAAATTGTAGATGTCGATGCTTTTGCCCGGATCGCCGGAGCTTAAGGTAATTGTTGAGGCATATAATCTTTTTAGCGGTGCATTTGCAAACCATTTCCGGTTCAGATCGAGCAGACTGTATCCTTCCAATCCCCCCATGTACGCAATATTGTTTTCTCTGTCGTAGAATGCAGCACCATGGTTAAATTCAAACTGATGAAGACCATCATCATTTCCAATCAGTCTGACGCTGTCTTTTTTGATCAGTACCAATCCGCGGTCTGTGCCTGCAACTAAGGTTCCTGCGGCATCAAGCAGCGAGAAGATCACGTTTGTTTTAAGGCCATGGTCTGTGTCGAGTCTCCGGATTACTTTTCCTGTGGCAGACAGGTGGATCAATCCTTCATTCAGCGTTGCAATCCAAATGCCTTTATCGCCAGGCACCATGTCGTACACACTGGAGCCTTTATTTGTACCTGTTGGATATAGTTTTTTTAAGGAATGACCGGACCAGGTAAAGCACCCTCTTTGTGAGGCCAGATAAAGTTTGTTCTTTATCCAGACCAATTTCTTGATCTGAAGTTTGGAGGTGATCTGATTTCCCTGCTGGTCTATGAGTGCAGATAACTTTTTGCTGGCAGAATCGAGTACCAATACTCCATTTCCGGTACCTAAATAATACTTGCCCTTTCTTGTTGTTGCGGTAAATATGAACCTGGAAAACTGTTCTCCGGCAAGTTTAGAGCGGGTATAGCTGAACCTGGTATGCGTTCTCTTTGTCTTATCAAAAACTTCCATGAAGCCACCTTCGTAACCCAAAAGCAGGCGATGGTCATCTAGCGGGAGCATGCAGTACGCAATTCTGACGGTATCGAAAACAAACGTTTTAGTTTTGGTGATGAGCCTGCTTCCCGAATAGCTGGCATAATAGATATCCCCATCCGGGAAGCGATAGATTCCTCTAACGCTCTTGCCATTAAGTTTAGGGATCACTGCCCGCTGCTTAAACAAGATATATATGCCGCTGCTGGTGGCAAGGATAACCGTTCCATTTTTTTTGGTGTGGACAAAGCTGTTGATGTAGAGATCTGTTAAAATCCCTGCGGTATCATTAAGAAGCACTTCCCGTTTAAAAATGCCGTCGGAAAAGAGGGAAAGTTCTTTGGGACTGGATTTTCTATTGTAGTAGAGGTATTCATAATTTGAGGGAAAGATCTTATTGTGCCATGGATATTTTTTTGAACGTACGGCGAGGTATCCATCCGTGATCAGTTTGTGGTTATGTCCGTCATAGGTATAGATGAGTCCGTTTATTGTCTTGCAGATCAGGTTGTCTTTAAAAGGCATAACGGCTACTATGGCGGTTCCTTTTTCGATGGTGATCTTTTTTGCCGGTTGTTTTAAGGTCGTATCGATTTGGAACAGTTCTCCATTGGTAGCGCCCATCCAATAGGCATTTTTCCAGTGGATAATATTATCGAATGTAAACCGATGGCCGGCGTTGATGACAATTTTATAAAAACCATCAAATGCGGTAAATCCTGCAGTGTTCCCAAAAATTAAGTAACCGCTCCGGTAAACGATCATTACTTTCTGATTTGGAAGCTGTTGTATGCTGCTGATATCGTCTGCATATTTTGACTTGATGAGTGCGCTATCTGCCTTATGTAATTTCCAGTTTTTAAGATCGAGCCAGGCCACGCAGCTTTTGGAGGCGATCCATAGCCGGTCATTGCTGTCCAGCAGCATATCATCAGGCGTACCCGTGAAACCGAGGTTGACCAGTTCCTTTTTGAAATAGCTGGAAGATTGTCCGTCATAACGGTAAAGTCCGTCGTGGGTCAGGTACCAGATAAACCCGCGGCTATCTTGCCCTACGCGAACTACAGAAGGTGGGTATTGTTTACCTGAGATGGCTGGTTTAACGATTTGATATTGTGCCTGCGCAGATTGGATGGAAAGGAAAAAGATGCATAGTAAAACCATACCAACTGCTGCGATTGCAGTATTCTTTGCAGCGGCTGTGGTTACTTTTGCCGGGTAATTATTTTTGCAGATCATTTTTCCTTAACACTTCAAATTTATTATTTAAGATGTATAAAATTTAGTTAATACGAATTATAAATCGATGAAATTATTTACCAACGGTTATTCTCAGGTTTACTTCAAAGCTTCCATTGGTATAACCGGCCAATGCAGCTGTCTGTGAGGTATACATGGCTGTAAACAGGTACTTTCTTCTAAAATCCATACCAAGTCCAAATGTCGTACTGTGTGTACTGTGGTAAATGGTACTGATCATGATCTGGCGGTCTACCATACTTAACTGAGCACCTGCATCCCAAATGTTGTCAAAATTCTGAATCCCGCGATAGGCCATTTTTGGTTCCAGTAATATTCCGTTATCACCTTCATACAAGCTAAACCTATAGCTAACTGCGGTATAGAAAGTATTTACTTCGGCCTGGTTTAAGGTTTCCTTTTTAAAGAAGTTCTTTAAGTTTGGAACAGCCGCCTGAATGCTGAACCTGTTGCTGGTATAGGCGATCCCAAAATCACCATCGAGGTATGTTTTACGGTTGTTGTACATGCCTACAGAAGGGTCTCCTTCGTCTCCGTCAACATCTGAAGTTTCCAGACGCTGATTGGAGAAACCAAATGAGACGCCAAAATGTAATTGTTGTTTCGGGTCTTTCATTGGGATGTGGTACGCATAGGTTCCTACTACACGGGTTTGTTTCAGGAGTCCTGCACTTTCATTGTTGATGTTTATTCCGACCCCTACTTTCTTAAAACCATAGTCTGCGGTCAGGTTTTGGGTTGATGGTGCTCCGGGTACATTGTTCCAGAGCTGACGGTATACGCCATTGATCTTTATGCCAGTGGTATCTCCTGCGAGTGCGGGATTGGCGATATACTGATTGGTATAGTATTGTGCACCGAGCGGATCCAACTGCGCTTTTACCGGAATGGCGGCTCCGCTTATGGCCAATAGGATAAGAAGAATCTGGGTATGTAATTTCATGATCAAGAGGTATCGGTTCGGGTTTAATTAATCTTCTTTTAAATCCCCATCCACATGGCGAATGTCATAGGCGGCAGCGGCAACACTGCCAGGTGAGGTGGGGAAAAATGGATTATTCAAAATTACCGGATCTGAAAGCGATTTACTACTACCCGTAGGGGTAGTTTTACATTAAATAAAAACGGTTACACAATAAAAATGCCGCCCAAATTCCGGGCGGCAAAGCATAGTTGATCCCTGATCAAGTTTAGGATTCCACTTTAGGTATTTGATGGTTCAGTACGCTGAATTTTTTTAAAATACGTTAATAATCCGGGTTTTGGACCAGGCTTTTATTGCGCTGTAATTCATCCCTGGATATGGGTAGCAGCAGGTTCCTGGAATTTATGATGGCGCCTGTTCCATTTGCATGGCCGACTACCGGTTCATAAGTAATGTTTCCATTTAATGGCACCGGAAATTGACGTGTGCGAAGGATGTCGAACCACAATGTTCCTTCAAAGATCAGTTCCCTGTACCGCTCCTTCCATACTTCTTTTACAAAATTGTCTGCTGATAGCAGCATTAATTGTGCTTTGATCACTGCGGGGTCTGTTTTCCAGTATGCCCTTCCCCTAACTTCCGCCAGGTAATTTACGGCTTCGGCGGTTACGCCTTCGGAAAGTGCGATAGATTCTGCGGCGATCAGCAATGCATCGGAATAAGTATACACCGGAAAATCCTTACCTGAACTGGCGGTAGAGAATGCCGCTTCATTGTCTACCCACATATAGGGTGCCGCTGGAAAGTTGAGCACTGTGGAGTTGCTTCGGGTTAATGAAGAATGGAAATATTGTTTTTCCTGAATTCTTAAATCATTAGCGGCATCGTATCCCTGAAGGAACTTGGTTGTTGGTCCGTAGGTATTTACGCTTACCGAGAATTTGGTTTCTGAGGTTGCACTGGCCGGAAATGCCCAATTTGAATAGGATGATGTGGCAATCCCAACGGCAAACTCGTAATAGTAAATGTATTCTGTAGCTGATCTGTCTGCTACGCGCAGTTTGTTATAGGCGGTATTGGTCAGTGATACCGTATTGTCCGGATTGAGTCCGTGAGTGGTCAGCTGGTATTTGCCGCCTGTAGTTACCAGTCTCGCGGCACTTGCTGCTTTCGCATAGTTGTTCTTTTGAAGCGGAAACCCACTCATTGTCAGGTATACATCTGCCAGTAATGTTGCTGCTGCTCCTTTGGTGATGCGGGAGCCGTTATTGGCCATTGATACATCGGCGAGTCCGGCTTCATTAACCGCATATTCCAAATCTGCTACAATCTGGTTGTATACCTGTTCTGCTGTACTTTTGGCTACCGAAAGGTTTTCCTGACTTTCATAGGGTTCGGTGATCAGCGGGACACCGCCAAACATCCGGACGAGGTTAAAATAGCCCAGTGCCCTGAAGAATTTGGCTTCTCCCTGCAAGCGCCTGGACTGGGCATCCGTAATGCCTACAGTTATTGGCGTATATTTAATTGCGGTATTTGAACGCGCTATACCTGCGTACAACGAACTCCAGATACTTTGCAGGTAGCTGGAAAGGTTGTCGCCATTAAAGGTGATGTTCTGTGCATATTGGGCATGGATCTCCTGTCCTTTATACTCATTGTCAATGTAGCCGGTAATGTATGGGGTAAACATCATCCATGATCCGGAATATAAGCTTCCGGTACCATCATAGAGTTGGGGTGCTCCTGTCCGGTATAATCCATTGACTGCATTTACGGCGTGATCCGGTGTTTTAAAATATTGGTTGCTGGAGATTTCATCTTTCGGTACCTCTTCCAGAAATTTCTTGCAGGAAGTGCTTAACAGGATGACCAGCATTAAAACGATAGTTGAAGTTTTCATGGTCGTATTTTTTAGGCTCTTGTAGTTCATGATTTCGATCTGTTTGGGTTAAAACTGAAAGCTTGCCCCGAGGGTGAATGTCCTTGGTTTTGGATACTGATGGAAATAGATATTCTGTCCCCATTGGTTATCCCCGTATGAAGTGGCTTCCGGATCGTATCCTTTAAACTCATCCGATTTGATGAGGAATGCATTTTGTACACTGGCATAGATCCTTAGGTTCTTAATGTTCCATTTGGTCAGTTGCTGCTGTCCGAGGTTATAGCCCAGGGTAATTGCGCTTCCGCGCAAATACGATCCGTTGGCTGCCCAATGGTCATCTACTTCACTATTCTGCCCGGAATAAGGACCGTTACGGATCTGCTGGATCATGGTGTTTTGATTTTGTTCTGTCCAGCTATCATACAGGGTAGATTTAAACCCGTTGGCATAACCGGTGCGGTCTTCTGTAGAGTGCAGGAATTGCTGAAGGATCTCTACGCCATATACGAACTGAAGGTCTACACTCAGGTCGATGTTTTTATACCTGAAATTATTGATAAAGCTGCCATTCCAATCCGGAATGCCCTTACCGATCACGGTGCGCTCTGTGCTTCGCTTTGCTACACCGGGAATTGCTCCTACGAGTGCCGCTTCTGCGGCTTCGTTTGTTCCCCAGGTCCCAAGTCTCCTGTAACCCCAGAAAGAACTTAAACTTTCGCCTACACGCAGAATGGTCTGACTGCCGGAAACAAACGACGGACCAGGAAAGATATCTTCTCCATTTGCGCCAAGGGCTTCGATCTTGTTCTTGTTGTAGCTAAAGTTTAGGGTAGATTGCCAGGTAAAGTCGATATTACGAACCGGGCTTCCGCTCAACAGCACTTCCACTCCTTTATTGGATACCGATCCGATGTTGTCCCTTACAGATCCAAAGCCAGAGGAGGTTGGCAGTGGTTTATCCAGCAGCAGGTCTGTAGTCAGCTTGTGGTAATAGTCAAAGCCGAGGGTAATCCTCCTGTTGAATAGGGCGAGGTCAAAGCCGATATCGAACTGTTTTGATTTCTCCCATTCCAGATCGGGGTTGGCAAGCCGGTTTACGAAACTGGTGGATACCCGCGTACCATTGATTAGCGTGGTGGACGAGGAAATGGTTCCCAGTGATTGATAGGTTGGGATCTCTGTATTTCCGGTTATTCCGTAGCTGGACCTGATCTTAAATTCATTGATGCTTTCTATATCTTTCAGGAAAGGTTCTTCAGAAACTACCCAGCCCAATCCTACCGATGGAAATACCCCATATTTACTGTTTTCACCGAAACGTGATGAGCCATCAATCCGTCCGGTAAAGGTAGCTAAATAACGGTTTTTGTAGCTGTAGCTGCCTCTTATGAAATAGGAATTCATTGACCATTCGTCGAATGAGGATGTTGGGGCTCCTGGTAAGCTTGCGGATTGGATGCTGTTAAATTTAAAGAAATTATCAGAAAACCCCTGTGCAGAAATACTTCCGCCTTCGTAGGTACGTTCCTGCCAGCTTAATCCCAGCACGGAGTTGATCCGGTGATCACCGAATTCCTTATTGAAGTTTAGGTAGGTTTCTTCCTGCCAGTAAAAAGAATGCTGGTTTTCTATGGATGCAGACCCCAATGGGGATGAAATATTCACCAGGTCGTTGGGATTATAGTTTTGGAGCAGGTTATCCCGTTTATCGAAGCCGAACTGGGTTCTGAGATCGAGTCCGGGAAGGATGTGAAAGGTTACATAGGTATTCCCAAAGATCTGGTTTAGCTTTCTCAGCCTGTCCTGGGTAGTTAGTACATGTACCGGGTTGGCTATGGCTTCTAAGGCAAAGGGGTCAGTGATCTGGCTGCTGTTTGCCCATGATCCATCCGGAAATTTGACCGGGAATATTGGCGGCATTTCGAGCATAGACCTTCGTGGTGCTTGTCCCCCGCCATCTTCCTGGGTTTCATTGGCTTTGGTGTTGTTTACCAGGACATTTAATCCCAGCGACAGCCATTTTTTTGGATTTGCATCGTAGGCTATCTTTCCATTGATGCGGTTTAGCCAGCTGTTGAGCATGATCCCTTCGGTATTGGCATAATTTAAGAATGCGCCAAAGGAAGATTTTTCCGATTTTCCGAGTACGGAGAGCTGGTGGTTATACGACACTGCAGTACGCGTGGCTTCATCCTGCCAGTCGGTATCGTATAATGGGTTTCCGCTTGCATCAAATAACCTGGGGTCGCTGGTGCTGAATACAGGATGAACCGCTGTTGGTCTGTACTTCGCGTCATTTTCAAAACCTCTTCTGATTACTTCTAAATACTCTTTTGAATTGAGCATCTGGAGTTTTTTTGGCAATACGCCTGCACTTACATAGGTATCAAAGCCAACCAATACTCCTTCTGTTGCTGACCCTCTCTTTGTGGTGATCAGGATGACTCCATTTGCACCGCGTGCGCCGTAGATTGCTGTTGATGACGCATCTTTTAATACTTCGATGCGTTCTATGTCATTTGGGTTAAGTACCTGAATATTTTCCATCACTACCCCATCCACTACATACAAGGCATCTGATGAGGAGTTGATGGTTCCAAGTCCGCGGATCAACACCCTTGGACTTCCTGTGGGAGATCCTGAGTTGAGGAAGATGTTTACCCCTGCCACTTTTCCTTTTAAGCCCTGCAGTGCATTTGTTACCGGGGCATTGAGTAATTCTTTGGCGGTTACTACACCGACAGATCCGGTGACGTCAGATTTTTTCTGCGTACCGTAACCGGTTACTAATACTTCATCCAATGCTTTAGAATCGGCTTCCAGATATACGGAAAGATCCAGCTGAGTACCAACGGTTACTTCTTTAGGCTGCATACCGACATAGCTGAATACCAATACCGATTGTGCGGATGGCACCTGGATCTGGAATTTCCCATTGGCATCTGTTACTGTACTTTTATCTCCACCCTTCAGCAGCACTCCTACACCAGGTAAAGTGATCAGTCGGTTGGCGGCATCGTAAACAACGCCTTTAACAGTTATGCTCCCGGGTGTTTGGGCAAAACCAGTGGTTTGTGCTGCTATTAAAAATAGCGACAATAAGAAGATGCAGACTTGCATTTTCCTGGGTTTAAGGGTACACGATTTTTTCATTTCATGATGGATTTAGGTTAAAATATATACGGTTGGTTGATTGATATTTTTATTTGTACATACATAGTTGTATTGGATGTAAACTTGAAAAAAGAGTTTGTTGTGAAGCAAAATGTGGTAGATGAGTGCGGTGAAGTAAGCTTTGATATTTCGCTAAAAAAGGAAAAAATGAGGCAAAAGTATGCTTATCATCAATATAGGATGTGTTTGATCTTAAAGAAATAGAAAAAATAATAGTTTTCATTTCTAAATGGATTAACTAATCGAATCTGTAGTATCCCCGTTATTGAGATATGACAGGTGTATATTTGGTAATTAAATTATATATGTACAAACATAATAACATTATTATTAATTACCAAGTTTTGTAGATGTTTTAAGGTTTCTGGTGGGCTTGGTTTGGGAATGATAATTTGGCTTGCAGGAAATTTGCGATTATAAAAGAACATCAAAAAGAAATCCCAGGCACTCCATTAAGGCTGTTGCTTTGACTTGCATTGTCCTTATGGAGTACCTGGGATTTAAGAATTAATCTGCCGGTTAGGATTACGGGCTTACGGTTTCGATGTCGTCCGCGGGTTGATCGTCATTGTTTTCTGTTTCAGGTTCTTTTGTCCCTTCTGCACTACCCTCTTTATTTTCATCTGAATTTATGTCATCAGGCTTCTCTTCTTTACTGGAATCTTGATCAGTTGGTTTCTGATTTGGAGTAGGATTGTTGTTTTTCTGATCGTTCGGGAGTCCTTCTTTTTCAGTATCCGGTGTAACGGTCTCAATATCTAATTGCACATCTTCAGTAGGTTTTGGATGTGTTTCAGCTGGTTTATTTTGGGTATTTTCCTGATCTTTAGTTTCCATAGTCGTATCTTTTTATATTAATTAGAATATGGAAATGGATGAAATTGTTTTATAAAATTAATATAGATGAGTAGTCAACCGTCTGTTTGGTCTAAGGATAAAATTTTAAAAACTCAGTTGCTGTATTTGGAGGCCAAGTTTACTTGATAAGATTCTTTGACGGTCGAGATAAGGTAAAATGCAGGACTCGTCAAACCAAATCACTGATTTTGTATTGGCATAATAACCTTTTTTAATGTCCTCATCGGCAATCTTATTTGTTTTAAGCATTTTACCGGTTGAAAGATCCATCTCGGCATATATTGACGAGACACTGCTTAATGATGTGGCTTTCATGTTTGCAATTATTCTCAATGTGTTATTTTTCGGGAAATAAGCAACCTTTGCACCTTCACCATCTGGACTTATATATGTCCTTGGGATAAATTGATGATATAATTCTTTCAATTCCTGATCGTAAAAATTCAATAACAAAGAACCATCAATTGTTACACTAGCACTGCTATTGGTGGAAACCATTATATAACCGCAAGAGATGCTGACCATTAATTTGCTATCATACTCTTCCATATGACTGACATTCAAATATCCTTTCTTATTGAATTGCAGATCATCATATTTTTTATTAGCAGGAATAAAAGTTTTCTCCAGCTCTTTAAAGTGTTTATTGTCAAAAACCTCAGTTGTGGTCTTGAATGTTGCGTCTTTAAAATTTATTTTAGCGGTGAGCAAAGTTGTTTCTTTTTCAAGATTTGTATAAACTATGCTTAAATAATTTGTGAATGTTTGATTTCCCGAAATACTAAGTATAGATTCAATGTCTGAATTTTTTCTTACATCGAATGGTATAGATACTGATTTCAGAGGCTTGGCGCTACTTGACATGTAGGTTGATGTATTTATTTTTCCTTCTTTTTGATCGACAGCAGCTATAAAGAAGCTCCCATCAGTACCGCTGGAAGTTGTCCATACGTCACCAAAAGGCATTTCAGGATTAATTTTTTGTCTTTGATTCAGCTGGTCGTCAAAATCAATGATGCTGTAACCTTGTGTGGTCCGGAAATCTTTTGTATTTGTATTGAAGAGCTTAATTGTATTGCGTTTCATTAAAGTGAGTCTAACTGACATACGCATGTAAGAACCGTCCTTTGCAAAGAAGAAATCAGGATCTTCTATGAAATCAGGATTTCCCTCGTAAATGACTTTTTCAAGCAGTACATTTCCTGTCTTTTCATCTAAAATATAAGCCTTGTATGACCCGCTGAAACGTTTTAAAAGAGATTTATCACTTGCAGCAATTACTAAAATATTATTTTTAAATTTCCCAATACTTAGTGGATATCCACTTAAAGGTTTGAACCATTTTTGAGTAAGTTTATCATCGATGTTCAGCACAGCAAAGTCTTCTTGCGCTATGCTTACAATCATTGCAGTAGTATGATTTGACAGCCTTAATACTGCCCCGGATTTGCTGTCCATACTATTAAACACTTTCCATTCCGGATCTTTTAGTAAACCAGTTTGAGTTTGACTAAATGCAGTAATTGAAGAAATAAAGAGCAGGAAAAAGAGCGATGATTTTAGATTCATGAGTGAGTGTTTAAATTTGATCTAATATGGGGTTAACTTTTGTAAAAATGATATTTATAATGAAATGTTCCGTTGGTTCCATCTTAATCTGTTATTCTATTATATGGTCTGCTTAATTTTTGAAGTTCGCTAATATAAAATAATTTATGTTTCCATAAATGTCAAATAATATCACCTCTTCGATTTTATTCTTGTTTTCCATATCAATTATTTATTTATCTTAACAATTCTATTTAAAATCTGCTGAATTTTGGAAAAATTACAGGCTGCCCAACTAAAAAAAGTATTAAAACCAATCCATTTGTGGGCAATTGCTGTTGGATTGGTCATTTCTGGTGAATATTTTGGCTGGAATTTCGGCTGGGCGGTATCCGGAACCATTGGTTTCCTGATTGCTACCCTTGTGATTACATTAATGTATATCACTTTTATCTTTAGCTATACCGAACTAACGACTTCTATTCCTCATGCTGGTGGCGCTTTTGCATATGCGTACCGGGCTATGGGGCCATTTGGCGGATTGATTGCTGGTTATGCTACGCTGGTTGATTTTCTATTCGCCACTCCTGCTATTGGCTTTGCCCTGGGCAGTTATCTTCATTTTTTATATCCGCAAATTGCAGTCATTCCTGCTGCCCTGGTTTTTAATGTGGCTTTTATCCTGCTGAATATTTCTGGGGTAAAGGAATCGGCCACATTCTCTGTTTTCATTACCCTGCTTGCCGTTGGTGAATTGCTGCTTTTTATGGGCATTGTGGGTCCGCATTTTAAGCTGGATAATTTTATGACTTCGCCCATGCCATTTGGCTGGGCTGGTGTTTTTGCAGCTTTGCCTTTTGCGGTTTGGTTTTACCTCGCCATTGAGGGGGTGGCTATGGTGGCAGAAGAAGTAAAAGACCCTAAAAGAAATATCCCCAGAGGATATATTTCCAGCCTGGCTACGCTGATCTTCCTGGCCTTAGGTGTAATGATCCTTACCGGCGGCATTACCGACTGGCGTAAATTGAGTGCGATTGACTATCCGCTGCCTGAAGCCATTTCGATTGTATTGGGAAAGTCGAGCGCATTAACCCAGATCTTTGCCAGTATTGGTTTATTTGGCCTCATTGCGTCGTTTCATGGTACCATCCTCGCTGGTTCCCGCCAGGTATATGCGATGGCCAGAAGTGGTTACCTGCCTGGAAAACTGGCCCAGGTGAATACCCGGTTTAAAACCCCGCACTGGGCGCTGGTCTTTGGCGGGTTGATTTCATTTGCCGCATTATTTACGGGTACAACCAGCCAGATCATTATCCTTTCCGTTCTTGGTGCCATTGTGATGTATATGATGAGCATGATCAGCCTTTTTATCCTTCGCGTAAAAGAGCCCCGGATGGAGCGTCCTTTTACGGCCCCGTTCTACCCGGTATTTCCAGCCATTGCCTTATTGATCTCCAGTATATGCCTGGTGGCTATTGTTTATTATAATGTGCAGATCAGCCTGATTTTCTTTGCCGGTTTGGCGATTGTTACTTTGATCTTCGTAATTTTAGGCAAACACAAGGTTCAAATTCTAATTCATACCGACTAATAATGCCCTATCAACATACTATCCGTGGAAAAGTATATCTGTTTAATGATCTGCGGGTTTTACTGGCCAGGGCGGCCCCTTTCCGTACGGGTGATGCCCTGGCAGGCTTAAGTGCTGAAACATATGAAGAACGTGTTGCCGCTCAGATTACACTGGCTGATGTTCCTTTGACAGATTTCCTGAACACCGCTGTTATTCCGTACGAACTGGATGAAGTTACCCGGCTGATCGTTGATGGACACGACTTACAAGCCTTTAATCCGATCAGCCATTTAACAGTTGGCGGTTTCCGGGACTGGCTTTTAAAAGATGAAACCGATCATGCTGTTTTAAAAGGTATTGAAGCCGGGATCACGCCTGAAATGGTTGCCGCCGTATCTAAGATCATGAGAAATCAGGACCTGATCGCTGTGGCCAAAAAATGTGAGGTGATTACCCGGTTCCGGAATACCGTTGGATTAAAAGGGCATTTTTCTACCCGTCTGCAAGCCAATCATCCTACGGATGATCCTAAAGGGATACTGGCCGGAATTATTGATGGATTGTTTTATGGAAGCGGTGATGCTGTGATTGGTATAAATCCGGCAAGCGATAGTCCGGCGGCCGTTATGAAGCTTTTATTGTTGATTGATCGTTTAAGGGAACAGTTTGAGATTCCTACACAATCCTGCATCCTTAGCCATGTTACCACAACCATTGACCTGATCAATCAAAATGCCCCTGTAGATCTTTGCTTTCAATCAATTGCCGGCACCGAACAGGCCAATAACAGTTTTGGTGTTAACCTGACTTTACTGGATGAAGCGCATCAAGCCACCTTATCCTTAAACCGGGGTACGGTTGGCAGCAATGTGATGTACTTTGAAACGGGTCAGGGAAGTGCCTTGTCTGCAAATGCCCATCATGGTGTAGACCAGCAGACCTGCGAAGTGCGTGCTTATGCTATTGCACGGAAATACAATCCCATGCTGGTAAATACGGTGGTTGGCTTTATCGGTCCGGAATATTTATACGATGGCAAGCAAATTATCCGTGCCGCCCTTGAAGATCATTTTTGCGGAAAGCTGATGGGATTGCCTATGGGTGTTGATGTGTGCTATACGAATCATGCAGAGGCCGATCAGGATGATATGGATAACCTGGTCACCTTACTTGGTGTTGCCGGCTGTAATTTTATTATGGGTATTCCCGGTTCTGACGATATTATGCTGAATTATCAGTCCACCTCTTTTCACGATGCGTTGTATGTAAGGAAGATGCTGGGTTTAAAACCTGCTCCCGAGTTTGAGCAATGGCTGATTAAACAAGGGATCACCGATCCTAGTGGATCATTGATGGATCCTGATCCTGCGCTTTTAAAAAAAATGGATAGTTTATGGCAGATTTAAATACGTTACATTTTTTAAAGGGCTTTACGAATGCCCGTATTGCTATTGGACGAACGGGTACCAGCATTCCGGTTACTGAATCGCTTGATTTTAAAATGGCCCATGCCCATGCCAGGGACGCCGTGTATTCTTCTATGGATATTCCTGGATTAACAGCTCAACTGGCTCCGTTTAACTTACCGGTTATCGAATTACACAGCATGGCTGCCGACCGTGCACATTACCTACAGCGACCAGATCTGGGCAGGCAGCTTAGTACACAGTCTGAAGATCTTTTAGCCGGTCAGATTACTGGTTTCGATGTGGTGATCTGTATTGCGGATGGTCTTTCTGCATTGGCTATCCATGAAAATATTGCCGGCTTACTGGATCTTTTAATTCCTAAACTGGTACATGCAAATTTCAGCCTCGCTCCCATTTGTCTGATCCAGCAAGGACGTGTAGCCATTGCTGATGGTATTGCAGAACAGCTGCAGGCAAAATTATCCATTGTATTTATTGGTGAGCGGCCCGGTTTAAGTGCTGCTGATAGTTTGGGTGCTTATTTAACTTATGGGCCAAAGCGCGGATTAACTGATGATTCCCGTAACTGTGTTTCGAACATCAGAGCGGCAGGTTTGGCTCATGAACCTGCAGCCAGTAAGATCTTTTATCTTATTCAGGAAGCTTTTCAGCGAAAACTTTCCGGCGTTTTACTAAAGGACAATGAAGGATTGTTGAGATAGCTATTGAAACTGTCAAAATATTTATATTATTTTTACGTATCAAATTTATCTATGCGTTTCCCGATCTGTTTTTTATTCTGTTTCTGTTCTTTGTTTTTTAGTGCTTCTGCCCAGGTTGTTACCCATGATTTAAATTTTGATTATGAGAACATCGGTAAAAGCATCACTTATTTTAAAGATGAAAGTGCCAAACTTTCACTGGCGCAAATTAAAGCCATTGATGCGTCCGGAAAATTTGTACCCGGAAAACAGGATATCCTAAATTTCGGGAATTCTACTGCTGCTACCTGGATTAAGATCAATCACATCCATACCAGCTTGTCGCGGTCATATCTGATTGTGGATGCGCCCAACATTGAACACATTGATTGTTATATTCTAAGTAAGGAACTGATCCTTAACCACATGAAATCCGGCAGTCTGTCTTATCCGGCTCCTGGCGTAACCATTGAAAGCAATTTTGTCTTTAAGCTTCCTGACGGAAAAAATGATTCTGTAAGCAGTATTTACTTGCGGCTTAAGACCAACAACATCATGCTGGTCCCCTTAAAACTGGCTACTCCTGAAGCCATCATGCGTGGTAAGGCCATTAAAGACCGGATTGAATACGTATATATTGGGGTGCTGATTGCGTTGCTGCTCTTCAATTTATTCCTGTTTACGAGTCTGAAGGATACCACCTATTTATATTATACGGCCTATGTACTGACACTTTCTTCCTACCTGCTGATCTATATCAGAGGTTATGGCTTTCTGTTTGGTGATGAACTTCGGATTTTGTTCAGCTACCATCCGCATGTCTTTTTAAGCTTCTCCATGGTTACTTCACTCATCTTTTGTAAGAAGTTCCTCAACCTGGAGCATACCGTTCCATGGATGCTCAAGATCTATTACTTTTTGGGCTGCTGCGCAATTGTTTTATTCTTTACCAGTGTTAGCGGCAATAAAAGCTTATCGGCCTCTATTGCCCAGGTCATGACCTTTACGGTCTCCATCGTGCTATGGATCTCCGGAATCATCGCTTATGTTAAAGGGCACAAGCCTGCTAAGTATTATATTATTGCCTGGTTCTTTATCTGGTTAACCGTTGGGATCGTTACGTTTAGTTTAGCCGGAGTTTTGGAAACCAATGAATTTACGATGCAGCTGATCCCGATTGGGTCTACGCTGGAATTGCTGCTGCTTTCCTTTGCACTTGGTGATCGCTACCGCATCATTATTAAAACGGAACAGGATGTACGTGATGAAAACCTGGTGCTTGTTCAGGACCAGAAACAGCGCTTAGAAGATCTGGTACAAAAGCGTACCGAATTGCTGACCAAGACCATTGCCGAGCTCGAATCTTCAAATGCGGTTAAGAATAAGCTTTTTTCTATTATTGCCCACGATCTTCGGAGTCCGCTGAATAGTTTGATGAGTATCCTTTCTCTGAATGATGTGGATGCCTTGACGATGGAAGACATTCAGCACATGCTGAAGGAGAATAAGAAGAATATTGAAACCATTTATAATACATTAAACAACCTGCTGTACTGGGCAAAGAGCCAGATGGGCGGTATTGTGACTGATCCGGTTTCATTTGACCTCAAAGTACTCATTGATGAGTTGATGCTGGTTTATTCTCCATTGATGCGAAAGAAAGACATTACACCGGAGGTCCATATAGCAGGTTCCTTTCCTGTTTATGCCGATGAAAATCAGATCAGATTGGTTTTGCGCAACCTGATCGATAATGCAATTAAGTTTACTTCCAAAGGTCAGCTGGTTACGTTATCGCTTAATCCGATTGGTAATGATGTGCAGGTTTGTGTTTCTAATCCGTTAGATGATCCTGCTGATGTCGATATTTCGAATATGACCGGACACCGTATCGTTCATTCCTCTTATGGAACTGATCAGGAAAAGGGTGTCGGTTTAGGGCTTCATTTATGCAGGGAATATATTTCCAGCAATGGCGGAGAATTGAAAATTAAGCAGGATGGTGGTGTGATCTCCTTCTGTTTCCTGATCCCGAAAGGGAAAGACTAACGGAAGTTTGAATTTTATCGCAAGTCTTTTTTTTGTTAAATTTTGACTTTTAAATCTGTAAAAGTCAGGATGAATTACTTTTTGAAGTAAATTGCGGGTCTTATTTACGTAGTGTATTAGATTTGGAAAATAAAAATATATCTTATTTTAAAGCAAAGCCTGGTTCTGGCTTAAAAGGGTTTTCTTTGATCATGAAGACTTTAACGGTATTACTGTTTGTTTTACCTGGTCTGGCTTACAGTCAGACTGCTGTTCCTTTAGATTCTTTAAAGGCTGATTCATTAAAGGGAGAAATACAGTACGACATTGGTGATCTGATCAAAACGATCTTTCAAAAAGGTAATAAGAAGCCTTCTCTTGCAAGTGAAAAGTCTGGCCTTACCATTATGCCAAGCATTGCTTATAATCCGAGCATCGGTGCCCAGATCGGCATTAAAGTAGTTGGCGGTAAGGTTCTTGGTGATGATCCGAATACCTATATGTCCGTTGCTGCTACTTCTGCTTCCATTACTACTAAAGGTATTATCTATTTTTACCTGAGCCACAATGCGTTCACAAACGGCAATACCTGGAACTTTCAAGGCAGTCTTGTTGCTGCAAAAACGGTGACACCAGATTATGGACTGGGGATTGGCGCAGCTATTGTTGGTAATGAGGCAGACCTGGCGCTGAATAACCCAGATCGTGTTGGGCGGGTATTGCATGGTCAGTTTTACAATTTTAGAGAGAAAGCCTACAAGCAGATTGTAGAAAACCTATTTTTTGGTGCCGGGGTATCGTTTGATATCCGCAGGAAAATTGAGGACCGCAGTTCTAGTACCGATCTAACCCCATATCATGTTTACAGTGACCGTTATGGGTATGACCGCGATCATTACATGGCCAATGGTCTTCTTTTTAATATTCAATATACCAACCGCGACAATCAAAACCGTGCATTTAAAGGCATTTATGCTGATGCTGGTTTCCGTATAAACCAAAGCTGGATGGGGAGTTCAAAGAATGCGGTACAATTTACAACAGACTTTAGAAAATACTGGAGTCTTTCCAAACGCAATCCTGAGCACGTTATTGCTTTTTGGAACTGGGGTTCTTACCTGGTTAGCGGATCACTTCCATATCTTGAACTGCCTGGAACGGGTAAAGATGCCTACTTCCGTAGCGGAAGAGGTTATACTGTCGGTTATTTTAAAGGTCCGCAGTATTTTTATTCTGAAATAGAACACCGTTTTCCGATTACCAGAAATAAGTTTCTAAGCGGTGTATCATTTTTTAATATCCAGTCCACCAATGATGATATGGGCACAAAATTATTTGATAAATGGCAACCTGGTGGCGGTGCCGGTTTACGTGTATTGTTCAATAAAGCCACCCGGACCAACCTTTGTCTGGATTATGCTTTTGGTAAATATGGCGCCCGCGGATTCTTCCTCGGACTAAACGAGGTATTCTAAGGTTTAAATTGGTCGGGTTATTGCTTATCTCACCATAAATCTAATTAACGTTATGCTGCTATCTATTGATTGGACCGCTTTCCTTGTCGGCGAAGAGAACTGGGAGTTCCTGGTTGAAATTTCTCTGCGTACCATCGTCATGTACTTCATCATTCTTATTGGTTTGCGGTTATTGGGCAAGCGTGGCGTTCGTCAGTTATCCGTATTTGAATTGGTAGTCATTATCAGCCTTGGTTCTGCTGCAGGTGATCCAATGTTTTACAAGGAAATTGGCCTGATGGTTCCCATTGTGATCTTTACTGTAATTGTTGGGGCCTATCGAATCACTACCTATGCCATGGCCAAGAACCCGAAGTTTGATGATCTTGTTGAAGGCAAATGTGTCTATCTCATTAAAGACGGTGAATTTAATACGGAAGAATTTAGCAAAGAAACCTTTGCACATGATGAGTTCTTCTCCGAAATGAGACAGCAAAGCATATCACATCTTGGTCAGGTTGAAACCGCTATCCTCGAAACATCGGGCAATCTGAGCATATATTATTATCCTGATGAATCGATAAAATATGGTTTACCTATCTTACCTGCATTATTTGATAATTGTATTGAATCTATTTCCGAACCAGGTAAATATGCATGTACCTACTGTGGAAATGTCGAACTTCTAACTACAGTTGCTGAGTATAAGTGTCCGAAATGTGAGCATAAGAAATGGGTTAAAGCCATCAATATCTGCAGGGTTAAGTAGTCGCAGCGTTAATGAGTGGTGCAGAATTTACAGGTTACGATTTGATGTAACGATCTATAAATGCCTGTCTGGGGATGATGTGCAGATATGGATAATCTCCTGAAGCTTGTTTTCTCTGTTTCAATTGGTATAGAAAATGTCCGCCCAGATCAACGATAATTGGTGCCTTCGCTTCATACCATACCCGGTGCGGTTGTTTCCAGCAGAATGAATAATAATGTGAAGTGAACTTCAGGCCCTTTATTTCAGGATGGTAGAAATTCAGGACTTTGGGCTTTTCTATTCCCTGCAAAAAGTCTGATTTCCGAATCATAGAAAGGTGATCCGTATGGCAAAACTCATATCCGCTGAGCATGGGGTCATCTAAATCCGGCAGGTGCTTCAGGATCCGGAATCCCTTAAATTTCTTTCCGTTCAACACCCAAACCAGGTTTGGATAAAAAGCTTCCCTGCTTCTGAGTTCTTCTATACAGATCGGTGAATTCTGAAATTCCAATGTGGTACCGCAGGGGGTATGTACGTCTGCCCTGTGCAGCTGCCCAGCGGTTTCATCTAAAAAACTTACTTCACGAAATGCGGGAGGAAATGCCTTTTTCCAATTGCGGTGCCAGGGTGTTTCTCCGGGATAAACACGTAGCGCAGGTGCGATTAAAGGTGAATTTAAGTCCATTCTTTTGTAAATCTCTACAGGAATCTTAGAAGAGTTACAAAATTATGGAAAATCGTCAGCAATCAAAAGAATATATTTGGCTGATTTTCCTGGACCTATTTTTTAATCGAAACAAAAAATGTGGTTCCCTCTCCTACAGTAGATTCGACATGGATGCTTCCATTTAAGATCTGGATCAGATCTTTTACGGTAGATAACCCAATGCCATTTCCTTTTTGATCATTCCGGTCGGTCTGCTGCAGGGTGAAATTATTTTCGAAGATCTTATCGTGGTATTCCCCTGGGATCCCTATTCCATTGTCTTCGATCTCCAGTTTATAATGAGATGGATCTTCCCGGAAGCGAATTTGTATGATCCCTTTTTGTTTATCATTATACCGGATTGCATTACTGAGCAGATTTAAGATGATCTGATCCAATGCAATTACAGATAAATACAGATCATGATTTTTTTCAGGTAACCTGATCTCAATTCCTTCCGGGATGATCAGCATCTCTGTGATCTTCTGGATCAGCGAATTCAGGTTGAAATTCTTTTTATTGATGATTAGTGAAGATGGCGATTTGGAATAGGTTAGCATCTCATCTACTAAATTTAACAGCGTCTTAGCGGATGAAATGTTCAGATCGATCAGCCTGGCACAGCCTTCATATTTTGATTTCTCATGGCGGTTTTTTAAGGCTTCGGAACTGAGCAGGATACTGCTTAACGGATTTTTGATGTCATGCGCGGCCATGGACGCAAACTTTTGGATGAGCACGTTGGAATTGATCAGTTCCTGGTTTGTTTTTTCCAGCACTTTGATCTTTCTTCTCAGTTCCAATTTATCCATCACTTGTTTGGCCAGTGTTTTTAATGCATTGATCTGGCTGTTTGTAAGTTGTTGTGTTTGCTGATCAAATACACATATTGTTCCTAAAGTATATCCATCCTCATTGATCAGTGGTACTCCAGCGTAAAAGCAAATTTTAGCGGGTCCTGTTACTACCGGGTTGTTGGCAAAACGAGCATCGGCATTGGCATTTGGAATGATGGTAATCTCGTCGTCAGATGCCATGGCATGCGTACAGAAGGTCAGTTCCCTCTGGTTTTCCGTCATGTCTGTTCCGTGATGGGATTTGAAGGTTTGCCGTGTGGCATCCATAAAGGTGATCAATGCAATTGGCACATTGCATATCGCAGATGCTAAAGAAGTAATGTCGTCAAATTCCTTTTCACTTTCAGTATCAAAAATATGGTAAGATTCTAATGCGGTTAACCTTTGTTCTTCGTCTTTAACCAATGGGAATAAACTCATATAAAATGCGGTATTTAGACGAATATAAGTCTTTTTTAGTGTTTTGGTTTTAAATAAATCAGATAATTGATTTTATAAAAGCCATTTTATAACCGCACTAACCTGTATGCGCTAAGGTCATCGCATTCGGGGTTTCCTGATTTTTCCAATTGTTGGATGATACGGTTATTTTGGTTCCGTGATCACTTTCTATTTGGAGTGTGGCATCGATTTGTATTGCCAGTCCCTTAATCAACTTTAGCCCTAGTGTAGCAACGGTTTCGAGGTCAAAATGACGAGGCAGCCCCTTTCCATTGTCTTTCATGATCAACTGGTATTCATGTTCCGGCAGGTGGTTTAGCGTAATGCTGATCACTCCTTTTTCATTTGGTCCAAACGCATATTTGAGTGAATTTGTAATGACCTCGTTGATGATTAATCCAAGCGGCACAGCCTCAGCAACTTCAAATTCAATGGGCTCAACCTCTATTTTAATCTGGATGATATTGTTCAGGTTAAAACTTTCACGCAGATAAGATACCAGGTCATGAATGTATAAATTCATGTTGATGGTTTTCACTTCGTCCGACTGATACAACCGCTGATGGATCAGCGACATTGCAAATATGCGGTTTTGCCCATTTTTAATTGCACTAAGTGCATCATCTTCCAGGTAGGCTGATTGAGACTCCAGCAGGCTCATTACGGTTTGCAGGTTATTTTTTACCCGGTGGTGCATTTCTTTGAGCAGCCAGCTCTTGTCTGCCAGTAACTGCTGCAGCTGGTCATTTTTTTGCAAAATCACTTTGCTTGATCTTTGTTTGAACCAGTACTGCCTGTAAAGAAGGATGATAATGATTCCCATCAAAACAATAAAGGCAATGGTTACCTTTTTGCCCTGCTCAGCCTGCTGGAGTTTTATGCCCTGAATTTTTGCATTCTGATTCAATAAACTGATGTCTTTTTCTTTTAATATGAGATCTACCGCCTTATTCTGGGCGAGCAGCATCGCTTCATTTAATTTGGAATGCTGAATGCGTACATTGTTTCTCAGGAGTTCTGCACCCTGGTTCAGATAACGGATGTTTTCTTCCCTGAGTTTAAGGGTAGCTTCCTTTTTCTGGGTTTCATACTGGAATTCAAGTTCCTGGGTATGCCGTTCCTTGCTGACATTATAAATTGAATCGCTCCATTTTTTACTTTTTTGCAAGCTGCCATAAGCCAGTCCAATATTTCCGGATGCAGAGTCTATTTTCGACTGCATGGCATAAAATGAAGCCAGATAGGTAGCACCCATATCTGTACTGGTTTTTTTAGCCACATTCAATGCCGACGCCGCCTGATCATATTTATGGTATTTTATATACAGATCTGCCAGGTTGTAATAATACGTAAACGGATCTTTCTGGATCAGTTCACGAAGTTTTATGGCCTCCAGATAATTGGTTTCTGAACGTTCGAATTGATTCAGATCTTTGTAGCAGTCTGCCAGGATTAAATGATACCAGCCCCTGTCGTAATTGTTTGCAGGCGGACTGTCTATGTTTTTTTGGGTGATATAGGCCAGCGTTTTTTGCGCACCTATGGTTTTTCTAAGGTAATTAGCGTAGCTGAAAATGATGGAGTAGATATAAATATCTGAAGCGTATTTTTTAGGTTCTCTAATCATCTTAGACCAGTAATATACACTCTTTGATGTATTTCCGATTTGGTCATAGATATCTGACAGGTGTCCGTTGATGATTGAAATATCTCTTGATGTTGTGTTCTTGCCAATTGCCTTTTCTGCCAGTTGTGCATAGCTTAACGCGTTGTAAAAATCGCCCTTGTTTAGAAATAGCTCACATAATAAAATGTACATATATTCTTTGGAGGGGAACTCGCCGGGAATCGTTTGTTTGAGGATATACAGATAGTTCTTCTCCGGGTTTTCAGTTATATAGGTTCTGGAGTAAAGGTCCGCATGTCCAAGAAGTACATTCATAGCTTTAAATACTGCATCTTTATCTTTCAGGAGGCGTGCCATATGCAATGCCCTTTCTCCATGATACTTCATTGAATCTAAGTAAGACCTGCGGGATTCTACCATACCAAAGTTGCCTTCATTATAATACCACCGGGATAAAAAATCTTCCAGACGGTATTTATTTGCATTATTTAATTCTTTTAAAATCTGGATGGCAGGCTTTACCTGTTTCCGTTCCAGGGATATTGCACTGAACATTAGTAATGCTTCTTCCCTTCCTGTCTTATTCCTGATCTGTTCTGCCAATACCTTTGCTTCACTGGCATAATAGTTAGCACTATCCAGGTGTATTTTCTCCTCACCCGGACGGTAGACGTATATGGCACTCAGCCGGAGCATCAGATCTAATTTGGTTACATCCGGTTTTAATGTACGAAGCGTTTTTCTAATGGTGGCGATTTCTGTTAGGTTCAGGTAAAAATTACCCGGGAAGTACGTTAGAAACCGATATTCTCCATGCTTTTTAGCGGCTTGAAGATGCAATTCCAGCGTATATAATTTATCTGTTGATTTTGCTGCTGTGTAATACACTACGGCCCTGGTCATGTAGGCTAAGCGCCGTGCACCTTCATACATTAAAGCAAGCTGGAACCATGATCTTCCTTCCAGTTCCAACAAGCCTGCTTTTTTCGATTCAGCTGCTGTTTTCACTAAAATGGCTGTTGCTTCTTCTTTCCGCGATCTTTCGTAAGCCAGGATGCCCATGTGGATTTTGCTATTGACCGCACCGGCTTTATAATTCAGCCTTTTGCTCAAAAGCAAGGCCTGGCTGAACATTTTTTCAGCACTATCAAGATCTGACTTATATTCCCCTGGTTTGCTGAGGTGGTAATATCCCAGGTTGATCAGCAGGTTTACCTTTTTGGTGTTGTTTTTACTTTTAGCGATTTGCTGTGCAGCGTTCCTGGCACCTGCCGCTGTGTAAGCAGCATACAATGGATCAAGGGCATATCCGACAACAAAAGTGAACAAGAAGCTGATCAACAGACAGGTACGTAGCATTACAGGCTTTAGCATGACTAAATTTAAGGATTATTTATTGATTTTTAGCCGCTTACCGTACGGTGCAAAGATGAGGGTATTGCCCAGGTTTACGCTGGATGCAAGTACTTGTTTCAGGGTTTGTTCTTTCTCCTTAAAATGTGTCCATCCTTTATAATGGATTGGGATAATGTAGTTTGGTTGTAGATCATGAATGGCTTTAAGCAAATCCCGCCCATTCATCGTATAGCGGCCAAGTCCCGTAAGGTACCTGAATTGAACCGATCCGACATGAAAAATCCCGATGTCCACCCGATACCGCTTTGCCACTTCGCGGATGCCTTTAAAGTAAACGGTATCTCCGGATATATAGATCACTCCATTCTGTTGTCCGTCAAATTCTATGATAAAACCGATGACTTTTCCTGAAACGAACTCAGGAATCCACCAGGGCCGGTGCTGCGCAGGTGTTGCGGTGATCTTTAAGTTTTTAACCCTTGGATCTTCGATGCTGCAGCTTTCCCAGTCGTCCAGTCCGGTTACATTTGACATCACTTTGGCAGCGTTCCTGGTAGATATGACTCGTGCGACCTGACTGGTCAGTTCCTTTCCGTTGACATCAAAATTATCCTTATGCTGGTGGTGGCTCAATAGGATGAGATCTACATCTTTAAGCTGCTCTTTGGTCATAGCCGGATTTTCTGTCTTTCGCGAAACAGATCCATAACCGTGGTAATATAGCTTTCCGGCATTATCCAATGTTGGATCTGTCAGGATCTTCATTCCATTTATTTCCAAAAGGATACAGGCGGTGTCGATCGGTGTGATGTTAATTTCCATCTTTTCTTATTGCTTACTGTTTTCAAAGCAAGTGCCAGATCTTTAAATAGTTATTAACAAGTGTTTTAGGGCTGAATATGCCTGGATCTGCAGCTTTTGCTTAAATATCCTGATGCCACATCAGCAATTGCCGATATTTAAGCAATTCAGGATTTTAATTGAATATCAGTTCTTTCTTTATTCCATATTTTTTGATCCTTGAGGTTAGGGTTGAATACGGGAGGTCAAGAATTTCTGCAGCTCCTCCCGGACCAGAGATCTTGCCGTTGCAGACTTTAAGTGCAGCGATGATATGGTCTATCTCATTTTCCCTGATGGTTTTTAATTGTGCTTCTTCTTTATTTGCGTTATGCACAACGGGTAAATTATGAATGTTTACCTCCTGGATCGTATCGCCTTTGCAAAGCAGTACACTTCGTTCTACCAGGTGTTCCAGTTCCCGAATATTTCCAGGCCATGAATAATTGACCAGTGTTTCCATTACCCGTTTTGCAATGGTGGTTATTGATCTGTGATTCAGTTTGGAGTACTGGTTTAAAAAGTGGCTGGCCAGCAATGGAACATCTTCCCTGCGATCTCTCAATGCGGGTAAATGAATTGGGAATACATTGAGGCGGTAAAACAGGTCTATTCTAAATCTGCCTTCTGCTACTTCCTTTTCCAGGTTTCTGTTGGTTGCTGCTACAAAGCGAACATTGATCTTTATCGCCCCGTTACCTCCGATCCTTTCAATTTCTTTTTCCTGCAATACCCGCAGCAGCTTGCACTGCAGATCAAGCGGCAGTTCACCAATTTCATCGAGAAATATCGTTCCGCCCTGTGCCATCTCAAACTTACCGATCCGTCTTTCTATGGCTCCGGAAAAGGCTCCGCGCTCAAAGCCAAACAGTTCAGATTCAATTAGTGTTGGCGGCAATGCGGCGCAATTTACCTTAATCAATGGTTTTGTTTTTCGCGGCGAATGTTCATGGATACATTCCACGATCCTTTCTTTTCCTGTTCCGCTTTCTCCGGTTATCAAAACAGATGTTTCTGTTGGTGCTACAATCCTAAGGTGTTCTAAAACAGTCATCAGACCACTGCTTTTACCAATGATCCCATCAAAGTGCGTCTGCTCGCTGTTTTTATTTACCTGGTATTCCTGGTTAAGAATGGCCTTTTTTTGTTCCTGAAGATAATGTGCGATACCCAATGCCGCCAGCACATCGCGTTCCCGGAAGGGCTTAACCAAAAAGCCATAGGGTTCGGTACGTGTTGCTGCTGCAAAGATATCCTTGTTTGAATTTGCGGAAAGATATACAAAACCGATGTTTTTATCTTTCAGAATCTTAGCCAGGTCTATTCCTGTCTGCTTTCCTTTCAGATAGATGTCAAGCAATATGAGGCTTGGTCTTTCATTTTTTATGATCTCAAGGGCCAGTCCTACTGAATTTGCAATGGTGCAAACATAATAACCATTTCTTTCCAGGATCATCTGGAGGTTATTGGCTTCAATAAATTCGTCTTCAACGATGAGTATTCTTGTTTTCATATTTTACTTATTAAACAAAATGCCTGCCTCTACCTGCGTTCAGGCATACCAATATACCTTAAACTGCTGAGAATGACAAAAAAAGAAGGTTTTACCCAGGATTGAGATCCGGGTTTTTTTTTGGATTGCCGATATATCGATAAGGCCTTTCAGCAGTTGCCGATATATGGCTAATGGTAATGTGTTTTACCACATACCAGTTCAGCAGATGGAATGCACCGGATGAATACGGATATTTAAATATTTGGTTAGAAATTGCCGAAATACCGCTAGTATCGCCTTCAATAAAATCCGTAAACAAATGATTATAAGATAATTGAAGTAACGGCATATGGTTTGAATTCCTGTGTTGATTATTTATTGATTAACCTTAAAAACCAAACCATGAAAACTAAGTTACACTTTAACTACTCCAGTTTAAGGATGATGCTGATTGGTATCATCATGATCTTATTGATCGTTACCAGTTTCCAGTCCTTTGCCCAGGTGCGGGACTGGTCTGCCGACGAGCGTATCAGTACGGGTACCCGTGAATTTCTAAAACTGCTCAATACCGGTGGCCCGGGTCTCGAAACGCTGAAGCCTGAAGATGCAAGAATGGTACTTGTCAATGCACAAAAATCAGTTAAGGTAGATCTATCTGGCGTTACCATGACTGAAAAGACGATTAAAAGCGGCGGCTATTCGGTAAAGCTCAACATTGTAAAGCCTGCAGGTGCCAGGGGCGCATTGCCTGTATTTATTTTTACGCATGGCGGCGGATGGGTGTTGGGTGATTTTCCTACCCATGAACGGATGGTGCATGATCTTGTTGTCCGAACTGGTTTTGCCGGCGTGTTTATAGAATATACCCGTACACCGGATGCTCCATATCCGCAGGCACTTAACGAGTGCTATGAAGGTACAAAATGGGTTGCTGAACATGGCAGTGAGATTGGTATAGACGGTAAGAACCTGGCCATTGTAGGTAACAGTGCCGGCGGCAACCTGGCTACTGCCACGGTTTTGATGGCCAAGGCAAAGAACGGTCCTAAAATAAAACTCCAGATCCTGATGTGGCCAACGATCGATACGGATTTTAACACCGAATCGTATCAGCAATTTGCTACGGACCGGTTTCTTACTGCTCCGGTCATGAAATGGATGTATGACCTGTACGCTACAGACCCTAAGCAGCGTCAGGAGATCTATTACTCTCCACTGAAGGCGGGTATCAATGATTTAAAAGGGTTGCCTGTTACTTTGATACAGGTTGCTGAAAACGACATTTTAAGAGATGAAGGTGAGGCTTATGGACGAAAGCTTGATGCTGCCGGAGTAAATGTTACCACCTTAAGGTATGATGGTATGATCCATGATTTCGGCCTGCTGAACGGATTGGCTTATCTGCCGCAAACGGCAGCTCTTTTTGATCATGCTGCTTTGGCGCTTAAAAAATATTTAAAATGAAAAACATCGTTCTTACCGGCACCAGCAGCGGTTTTGGCCTGATGACCGCTCAAACGCTGGCTAAAGCCGGCCATCAGGTTTACGCAACGATGCGGAACATACATACCAGCAATGCCGGTGCTGCTCAAAAGCTGCTTCAGTGGGCTGATGAGCATGCCGTGTTTGTAAAAATCATTGAGCTTGATGTAACCAGCGAGGAATCTGCAGTACAGGCCATTGACAAAATTGCATCTGACTGCAACAACCAGATTGATGTACTGATCAACAATGCGGGTATGGGATTTATCGGCCTCAGTGAAACTTTAAGTGCTGCACAGACCAACCAATTGTTTCAAATCAATGTGATTGGTGCAGACCGGATGATCAAAGCCGTTCTGCCCTATTTCCATAAGAGAAAACAAGGATTGATCATTTCGCTGTCCAGCGTAACTGCACGTCAGCCTGTGGTAACCATGGGTGTTTATAGTGCCACTAAATCTGCAATTGATACGCTTTCTGCTGTTTATCATTACGAACTGAGGTCGTCAGGTATAGATGTTTCCATTGTGCAGGCGGGAGCCTATCCGGCTACTGATATTTTAACGAAGCAGCTGGTGCCAGCGCATCCGGAGATGCTTTCCCTGTACAGTGAGGGCATTCAGGAGTATCAAAAGCGCGTGCTTGGTGCATTTATTCCCAAAGAAGAGCATGCTGATCCGCAGGAAGTGGCCGACTTAATTTCAACCCTGGTGGTTCAGGAAAGGAAAGACCGGAAATTGTGGAACCTGATCAATGGCGGTCCATTTACCGTGCAAATTGAAGAAGGCAATGCGAGCATTAAGAATATGATTGAATCTATGCTAAACTACTCAGGAATAAGCTATTAATTTCAGATATTTAAACAAGTTAACCCCTGTAAAACCATAAATAAACAAACCATGAAAACTATTGAATCCAAAACCATTGTATTTGTAACCGGCTGCTTTGTGAGCTATATCGGCTGGGAAAGCTGGATTAATTATTTTGAAAGCAAAGGATACCATGTCATTGCACCACCATGGCCGCATAAGGAAGCGGCCCCGGCGGTATTGAGAAGCGGACATCCCAATTCGCCCATTGCCTCACTGCATTTAAAAACGCTGGTTGACCACCATGCTGCAATCATTGCAGGACTCCCTGAAAAACCGATCATTATTGGTCATTCTTTTGGCGGACTTATTACCCAGCTACTGATCCAGCGGGGATTGGGTGCTGCCGGTGTGGCTTATCACTCTGTTGCACCTCAGGGCGTGCTGTCTTTTAAATGGTCTTTCCTCAAATCGGTTACCCCTGCCCTTGGCTTGTTCAGTTCTGCTAAAAAGACTTACCTCATGACCTTTAAACAATGGCAATATACATTTACGAACGGAATGCCTTTAACCGAGCAGCAAGAAACCTACAACCGCCTGGTTGTTCCGGAATCTAAGAATGTATCCAGAGATGGACTGGGTAAGGATGCCCGGGTTGATTTTAAGCGGCCGCATGTACCCCTGTTGTTTGTTAGCGGTACAGAAGATCACATCATGCCGGCATCTTTAAATTACGACAATTTCAAGAAATATAAAGACAAAGATTCGATTACTGATTACAAAGAATTTTCGGGACGTAACCACCTCGCCATGGCTCAACCGTACTGGAAGGAAGATGCAGATTACATCATCAATTGGTTAAACAGGCATTAATAAACATCGCTGACCTTTACAACGCGGCACCTGAAGCACTGTTGGGTGCCGCGTTATTTCTGGGCAGCTACACGGTGCAGATCATACATTATCTTTTCATTTTAGATGTAATTATACAAAAAGCGTATATATTTGCCACAAATTTTACAATCATATTTTATGGCAAAGGCATCTGAAATTAAAGTAGGAAATATTTTACGTTTTAACAATGAACTGGTAACGGTTACAGAAATACTACATCGTACACCGGGAAAAGGCGGCGCATTTTACCTTGGTAAATTCCGTAACATCAAAACCGGGAAAATTGTTGAAGCGCGTTTAGCAACTGATGAGCAGGTTGAAATTTGCCGTGTAGAAACGAACGATTTCCAATACCTTTACGAAGAAGGTGATTATTTTGTGGTGATGGACAATGTATCTTTTGATCAGTTCAATGTTCCTAAGGCATTATTCGGTCCATCCGCAAAGTTTTTGAAAGAAGGAATGGATGTAATCGTTTCTTTTGAAAGTGAAGAACCGATCATGGCCCAGGCGCCAAACTTTGTGGAGCTGGAAATTACCTATGCTGAGCCTGCTGTTAAAGGTGATACTTCTTCTGGTGCACAGAAATATGCTACTACTGAGAATGGCATTGAGTTTAAAGTGCCGTTGTTTGTAAACCAGGGTGATAAGATCAAAGTTGATACCCGCACCGGAGAATATGTTGAACGTGTTAAATAGAGAACGTTAGAGAACGTTTTAAATAGAGAACGTTACTTATAAAACAAGAAGGCCCCCGATAATTTTTATCGGGGGCCTTCTTGTTTGTTTATCTTATTATTCTACGGTCAGAATACCTTTCATTACCGATGAATGGCCCGGGAATGAACAGATAAATTCATAGTTACCTTTTTCTGCGATTGTAAATTCGATTACATCTTCTTCACCACCACCCAAAAGTTTAGTGTGTGCTATGATTGAACCTGCTTCTGAAGCTGGAATGTAATCTGTGTCTTTAGCTTCTAATGCTTTCATTGCAAATGCTGCTGCATCGGTACCTGGTTTTAAGATCACTACATTGTGTCCCATTGCTGTTTTAGGCATTGTTCCAATGTTTTTGAACGTAAGTTTAATTGGTTTACCTGCAACTGCTGTAAGTTCCGTTACATTGTACTGCATTTTGTCACTTCCAGCTAAGATCAGCTCAGTTGGTGTCGTTAAATCTGGCGCTGCAGCTTCAGCTGTTGCTGTTGCTGATGAATCTGTTGTAGTTACTGTTTTCTTTTCTTCGCTTCCGCATGATACAATTGTTGTTGCTGCAAGTAAAAAGCCAAGGATTTTGATTGATGTTTTCATTGATGTTTAAATTATTTGTTTAATGGGTTTCATTTGAAGCCGTTAAGTTAACGGTTAGCGCGGTAAAGATAATGATTTCTTACAATTTTGAATCATTCCAAATATGCTGTACTGATTTTCTTTCTTATTTTACTGCCGGTCAGACTTCTTTACTTGTATGTATGCTCAATTATTCCTATGACTAATCTATTTAAATATCAGCAATACTAATCTGCTTGTCGTTCTTTGGTTTTTCAGCATATGCACGGCAAATTATTGAACCGAAAGATTCCCTTTCTGAATGGTCTAAGCCATACAAGCCTTTCCTTATTGCCGGAAACTAATAAAAAAATTACCAATTTCTTCTGATCATAAGAATGTTTGATGCCCAAAACGTGTTACTCTTCATCGATCGTGTAACGTAGGTTTCTGACGTTATTATATCTGCTTTGCTCAAGCAAACTTGTGAAATGAGATACCACGCTATCGTTTTCGCCCCAATACCGCAAAGTATTTGCAATCTTTACTAAATTCAGTTCCGTATCTGCCTGATCAAGATCCCAGGGGTATGAATTTTTATATACCTTTAGAATATGTAATAACGCATCGTTGTATCGCCGCATTTCCGTAATATTCTTAAAGTTCTTACACCAAAATCCAAGATATTCCAGACACATCGTTAATCCAGGAAGATTCTTCAACTGCACTCTTGAAATTATCAGATTTAAATATCCACGACATCCTTTAAAGTCTTTGTTATCGTATAATACCTTAGATACTTCTGATAATGCCCAATTAACCTTTGTACCGTCATCAGAAGAAAGGGATTCCCATAAATCTACATTCCCTTTTTGATAAAAATATTGTTGTTCAACTGAAGTCCTTACTTCACTATAATCTGGTTCATTGACAATAAGCTTTTTTTCATCATCTAAAAACCACATCATCTCTTGAAGGATAAATTTAAAATTTGTTAACTCCCTTTCACCTTTAGAAAAATCAATGATCTTGCTTAGTTCCGACTTTAATGCATTATAAATACGTACAGCCTCATCTTTTTCCAATGATAATCCATATTTCCCGTCGTCGCTTTTCCTCAATTCTCTTAAAGGAATATACCTTATACCAGAAGTCAAGCTAAGTTTATCGCTATTTTCTTGTTTAAAAAAGCCAGTATTCCAAAGTTGAGAATTATTTATGATCGCTTCAACTATACGCTTACGCGAGACCTTGTCTTGTTTTATGTAATAGGTTATAATTCTCCAAATCCGTTCACTTTTAATGGTATTAAAATCAATTCCACTAACGATCAATCTGATTTTTTCTAAGTCTTTGTCATTGAAAATGCTATTTAAATTACCAATCACAAATAATTGATCGTGGCTTTTAATAATGCTTTCAAATAAAACATTTAACCTTGAGGGAGTTACTCGTTGCCTGATAAGGTCAGCTCCCAATTTTAAATATGGGTTATTAGAAAATTGATACAGAAAACTGATCACTTCGTTTTGACCAGTTTTGATTGGAGAATCTAAACAATCGATGATAATCTTTGCTATGATGTCTTCATTGCTACATAATGAAATTCCAATTTTTAAAAACTCTTTATTATACTGTCTGTCATCATCAAATAATACCTTATTATCTTTTTTTTCTTCCCAAACGGACATAAAAAAATCCTCCCATTTTTTAGAATCAATAACATTAATATACTGAGCTAAAAATATAAGAATGTTCCTTCTAAATATCCAATATGTTCGGGAATATAGATACGTTTTAAAAAGGCTGCTCAATATTAGTCCTTGGTCTTCATCAATACTCGTATTATAGCTGTAGTCCTGGCCTATTAACTTTATGAATTTTTCATCATCATATTGCAGTGCATAGAATAGAACCAATACAGGGTAATATTTAAAAGTTGACAATATGGCAGGATAAATTTTTTCAGGTGGCATAACGCTATATCCTCTTGACTCAACCGGAAGTCCTGTTTCCATTAACATTCCAAAAATTTGAAAGCCCTGTTCCTCCTTGTTAATATTCGAATAAGTCGTTCCCTTTGAATACATTTTTTGAGTCGCTCCATGAGGATGGGGTTTCTCTTTCTTTTCTGAAAGGTCAGAAGTCAAATAGGTAAAATTGCTAAATATCGATTTCAGACCTTCATGTTTCAGTTTTTTAATTTTCTCAGCAGATTCAGATGGACCTCCAGCGTATCCAATCAAAAAGTCTTTAAACTCCAAAGCATATAATTCTTCTTGATTTGTCGCCTGAGTAATATTGAATTTCGAGGCTATATCAGTCCGATTAAACATCCACTCAAGCCCAATGATATTTAAATTGCGATGATTCTTAAATGCATATGTCTCTAATTGATTATCCAAGGTTTCAAACTCAAAAAATAAGGCTTTAGATAATAAAACAACAAACTGCAATTCATCAGATAAATTATCGTCAACCAATGGCAATACTTCACTTAAAATAGTATCAAATCTAAGTTTATCTGTTCGCCATATTGCATCCTTCATATCGAGCAACAGGTAGTCAGCAAATAGGGCATTTGAGATTTCTTTAGCCATTTGCTTAAATTTATCAAATTGTTCCCTTTTCATCATAGCAGAGTGCGGCATAAATCGATCACGGATTGTGACGCACATTAATTCGCAAATCCCGAGAACCAACTGTTTATTCTCATTCAAAAAAATAGATATTCGTCCAGCGGACCTGGCAAAAATTGACCTTCCAAAATCATATTGAAAGGATAACGATGGAATTCTGTTATAGATTCTTAGAGCCTTAACCTCATAAAAATCTTTTACAATATCTTCTAATAATCTACCATCTATATCCTTTCCCAACGATATCTTTTTATCAGCGGCAAAATTTTCATATTTTTCTCTAGCAATAACTTCAAAAGAAATTTGTGGTAAATTAATAACAGGGATTTGATGCAGGTAGTCAAGGAAAGCATTTAAAACAGTTTTAGAATCTCTGAATATCTTTGTACCACTGGTATCTTCGAATACCGCTATGGTATCTTCATGCATCAATGGAATATGGACAATCCTATGATTATCGTAAAATTGCTGCTTATGCCTACCTGCTTGCTCATCTTCCAAAACATCAATAAAATAGATTTTATCCTCCTGTTCCGAGGATTGTTTAACTGAGCTTTTCTTAATTATGTCTCTTACCCAGCTAACCCAAGCTAAAAAATTAGCATCATCACCGGAAAATCCAATTAAACAAAAATGTCCTTGCAATAATGATATTCTCATTAATTGGGTAAATGCTTCATGTTTTATAGGGTAACTGTCAAAATCCTCCTGTGAAATAACATACCTTTTATGATAGTCGTTATCAAAAGTAAATTCTTCATCGGCACTTTCCCTGATCGATCCATGTAATTTCACAATATTGCGATGTCTCTTTATCGCTAATTGAGACGAATGCTTTACCACATTATAACATTGATCCAACGATCGTTCCAGATTGTTAAGTTTTACGTTTATATTATCTGTCTTTGATTTCAAATATCTTATCTCACTTTTAACTTTACTTTGTCTATTAATTAATTCTTGGCTATTATTAAAATCGATAGCAGTTTTGGTACTAGGGCTATCCGCATGAGCGATTTTACTTGATTCCTCAGCGGAAACTACTATTTCCAATTCTTGCTCAATAACCGTAAGTTCTTGTGTTAACTCGTCAATTGTTTTTTGATTGGTACCAAGTTCATCCTTGTACTCTTTAATTTTTTGCTCTAAACCTTCACTTACACCCCGATCAACACAAAATTCTAATAGGTTGTCGTAGTTAGTGGTATAAATATTATTCCACGGCAATTGTATGAGTTTATTATGAATTGCTAAATCATGCTCTGAAAGAACTTTTTTAGTTTCCTTGCCATCTTTTTCGACAACTAGGTATTTCACACCCTTTTCGATAATCGCCCTGGGCGTACGTTCCTCAATGTATATCTCAACGGTTTCCCTATATCCCATGAACTTAATGTACTTTGATACCAAGTTCAAAAAACCTAATTCTTCCATATACAGGTTTACAAAAGGATCGATAAAATCTGCATAACCATCAGGATCATCGGTAAATGACATTCCTGTATCATTATAAAATTTTTTGCAATAATTGCTGTGATTGATTTTTTCTGCCATGTCTTTAAGTAGCCCCCACCAGGTTGGAAACATATCTTTATTGGCATTTTTGCTAAAGCCTGCCCCTATTAATATTGAAAGACTTTGATTTTTAAGATTTTTTCGCAGGTTTTCTAATTTTTGGTTGTAGCTTTTACTCATAGAAATGGAATTATAACAATTCAAAAAAATCGAAGAATGTTTGATTAATTGTAAACTTAAAAATAGAAATAACTATTGTAATTAACGGAGAAATACATAATACGTTCGGTAAATCTTTTTAGGCATAAGAAGGCAGAATATTATCAGGCGAAAGCAATAGGAAGCAACTATTCAATATCTTCCAAGGATTCGCAAGCACTTGAAAAGCTAAAGGACAATTAAACGGACTTAACTCAATTCAGAAATTTATAAAAACTGCTAACATTTATTAGATTGAAGGATAAATACAATCTAAAACTATCATTTGTAGTGAAAAATTATCGGATGATCTCATTACTCTGGACCAATTCGGCGGCAAGGATTTTCCGAATTATAAACTCACCAACACTCTGACAGTAATCCTAACGATAACTTAACATTCAGCTAATTTTTAGCAGGTTTAGCTTCTCTACTTTTGTAGCTGATAGTTTAAGCATTGAATAATCACACACACCTACCTTCCGATGAAGATTTGATCCGCCAACTGGTGGATGGTGATATCGCTGCATTTGATCTTATCTATAAGAAATATTCGACTGCCCTTTTTCAGGCTGCTAATCATCTGCTCCGTAATAAAGAAGTATGTGAGGATCTTGTGCATGATCTGTTTGTTGATTTGTGGATGAGACGTGAACATCATCACATTAAGACCTTAAAATATTATTTGTACGCTGCAATCAGGAACCGTGTACTTCTATATATCCGTTCTGCAAAAGCAACTGTTGATGTCTCTGCTTTTGAAATTATTGAAAATCATACGGCTGAGAATACGTTAATTGAAAAGGAGATCAGGGACATTGTGAATCGTGAGCTGCATCACTTATCTGAGAAGTGCCGTGAAATTTATACGCTTAGCCGCATGGAGCAGCGTTCACACAAAGAAATTGCCGATCTGAAGGGGATTTCTATTAAGACGGTAGAAAATCACATTACCATTGCCCTTAAACGGCTTCGTCCGTCACTTAAGCATTTCCTTTCTTTCTTAATTTTGATGGCTTCCATGGCCGGCTAAAAAAATAATTGAATTTCTTTTAGGGGGTACCATCCAATTTTGCATTATACGGGCAAACGCAATTAAAAATGGTATGCTATGAAGCCTGTTAATGGAAAGTTACCCAATGATCTTGAAAAAAAGATCAAACAGTATTTTGATGAGGTTCAGAAGCAGCCTGTCGACATTGACCAGGTTGATTTTGATCAGTCAAAGGTGCATCAGAAGATTCATGCATCCATCCATACCAGGGAGCGGTTCAAAAACTTAAGACAAATATTTAAGTATGCGGCCTCTATAGCCATTTTTGTAAGCCTGACTGCAGTTGCATTTCATTTCTACAGCAAGCCTTCCGGTATTTTGCAGCAGTCTGCGATGCTTGAAAAAAAGGCATCTGATGGAAATATCATAAAGATGCAGCTACCAGATGGTACGCAGGTTTGGCTGAATGCTGGCAGCCGGCTTTTATTTCCAGCGCAATTTGATGCTGATAAAAGGGAAGTTACCCTGGAAGGTGAAGCTTATTTTGATGTAAGGCATGATGCAAAAAAGCCTTTTCTGATCCATACCCAGAATATGGTTACCCAGGTTCTAGGCACCAGCTTTAATGTAAGCTCCTATCGTCAGAACAACAGCATTAAGGTTACCGTTTTAAGCGGCAAGGTTGCGGTTTATGAAAATAGTGAGACGGGCAAACCAAAACCCAATGGTGTTCTTTTTGTTACCGCCAATCAGGAGATCGTCTATTCAAAAAGTAAAAAACAATTCTATCCCCATAAAGACGCCGTTAAACCTGCAGATGCAGCCGCCTGGAAAGAAGGGAATCTAATCTTTAAAGATACCGAAATCGATGAAGTTGTGCAGCGGCTGGAACGCCATTATGCGATCCAGATCCAAATGGATCCTGCATTGGACTGCCCTGTCACTGTAAATTTTGATCATGAACCTTTATCGCGTGTTTTGCGGGTGCTGGCGCAACTTGTAAATGGTCGTATCCTTTACAAAGACGGTCGTTATCACCTAACAGATGTAATTTGTCAATAATATAATATTCACCTAAAATAAAAGAAATGGAAGGACACTAACGAAAAAAAACAAATCCGCTCTGCTTACACAGAACGGAATTTTAAAATGCCTGAATGTATTGCCCTGCTGACCTGAGAATCTATGGGTATACAATGCTGTTAACACTTTAAACTTTGATAAAATTATGAAAAAATCTCTATGCTCCAATAGAGTAGTATATTATTGCCTGCTTTTTATGAAATACGGTATAGTAGTAAACAGTTTGATCTTCTGCCTCAGTACGATGGCCATAGCCAAGACTTCTTATAGCCAGGCGCTGATCAATAAACCAGTAAATATTCGACTTAACCAGGTTACGCTGGAAAATGCACTTGACGAACTGTCATTAAAGATGGGCGTAAAGATTGCATACCGGCAAAGCCTGGTTGACAAATCCTTGCTGGTTACCCAGCAGGCTAATGGCGAGGCATTAAAAGATGTCCTTGCTAAAATTTTGAAACCTTATAAACTAACGTATTACCTGGTAGACAATGTGGTTGTAATTGCCAGGCAAAGTAACCAAATCCCTGTAGCTTCTGAACTTCGTGAGGTGGCCGCTGAAATAGAGATTAGCGGAACCGTTCGTGATACCACCGGTGCGGTACTTCCGGGTGTATCCGTTAGCGTAAAGGACAGAAGTACAGGTGCTGTTACAGACCTGAATGGAAATTACCGTTTACGGGCAGATGCCAATTCAACCCTTATATTTAATTATATCGGTTTTATCAGGCAGGATGTACCTGTACAGGGGCGAAACAGCATTAACATCCGCATGCAAAGCAGTGTTTTGTCTCTGCAGGACGTGGTGGTTGTTGGTTACGGTACTATAAAGAAAGGTGATGTTACCGGATCTGTAGGTAAAGTTAACCTTAGTGATGCCCAAAAAGCCCCGGTAAGGTCGTTCGATGAATTCCTGGCTGGCCGTGTGGCCGGTTTGCAGGTAAGTTCGGTAGATGGACAGCCTGGTTCGGCTGTTAACATTGTGATCAGGGGAAACAACTCTATCACCCAGGATAATTCCCCGCTGATCGTAATTGACGGTTTTCCTACGGAGAACCCGGACCTGAACATGATCAATCCGGACGATATTGAATCTATTGAAATACTTAAGGATGCATCTGCTACAGCCATTTATGGTGCCAGGGGTGCAAACGGTGTTTTAATGGTGACTACAAAAAAGGGTAAAAGCGGTGCCCCGGTTTTAAATTTCAATGCGTATTACGGGAACCAAAGTACGATTAACCGCCTTGATCTGATGGATCCCTATGAATTTGTGAAATACCAGATCGAAAGAACACCAAGCGTTACCGATACCACAGCGCCTTCTGCACTTTACCTGGCCAATGGCCGTACACTGGATTATTACCGGAATGTGGAAGGTATTGACTGGCAGGATATGATGTTACGGGATGCCCCTTTTCAGAACTATTCCTTATCTCTTAGCGGTGGTAACCAGCAGACCCGTTATGCATTATCCGGATCTATAAATGATCAGGACGGGGTAATTATCAATTCTTTTTACAAACGCTACCAGGGACGTGCTGTAGTTGACCAAACGGTTAATGCTAAACTAAAGGCCGGCTTGAATGCCAACTACTCCTACCTGCAGAAAAGTGGGGTAAGTCCATCAGAATCCGGTGGTAACCTGGCCACTACCCTATTGTACAGTGTTTATGGTTCCAGACCTGTTAATGCTCAACGGGATGAGACGGGTATTGAAGACGAATTGTTTGATCCGTCAATAGACCTTTCTTCAGATTACCGGATCAACCCGATCATCAACCAGGAGAACCTGGTCAGGAACACGACTACGCGGAACCTGATGGCCAATGCTTATGCTGAATATAGTGTTTTACCCGAACTGACCTTGCGCGTAACCGGTGGGATTTACAGTACACAGGGCAGGTTTGATGCCTTTAACAATTCGAAAACCTTATACGGCAGTGTACGCACCACCTGGGGGTCATCTTACGGTGTAAATGGTTATATCCAGAATCGTGAAAACAATTCATGGGTTAATGAGAACACGCTAACCTGGGCTAAATCGTTCAACCAAAAACACAATTTCAATGTGGTAGGCGGTGTTACCGAACAGGGCGGAAAAACTTCCGTGTATCAATTCGGTGCGTCAAACTTACCGAATGAATCTTTGGGGCTAAGCGGATTGGATGAGGGTAACCTGTTACCTGTACGTACGATAGCTACCACATCAAACTGGCGCATGATGTCATTTCTGGGTCGTTTTAACTATAACTATGACTCTAAATATTATTTTACTGCTTCTTACCGGGCAGATGGTTCATCTAAGTTTCCTGTTGGCAACCGCTGGGCATATTTTCCATCTGCAGCGCTATCCTGGCGGATCATCAATGAAGACTTTGCCAGGAACCTTCCTGCACTCTCTGATGCCAAGCTGAGGGCAAGTTTTGGTCTTACGGGTAATAACCGGGTAAGTGATTACAGTTACCTGCCGTCTTACGGTCTTCCTATTGCAAACACGTATGTTTTTAATAACAACTACCAAAGCAGCATCATTCCGCTTACCCCGGGTAATAACGATTTGAAATGGGAAACTACCCGTCAGCTGGACTTTGGTATTGATCTTGGATTTTTCAAGGACCGGATTACGCTGACTGCTGATGTGTATAGTAAAAGAACCTACGACCTGCTGTTAAATGCAAGTTTACCATTTTCTACAGGCTATACCAGTGCCTTCAAAAACATTGGAAGTATGAATAATGAAGGCCTTGAATTTACCCTGGGGGCTAACCCGGTACGTACAAGGGATTTTAACTGGAATGCCAGTTTCAATATTTCCTTTAACCGCAATAAGGTGCTTGAGCTTACGGAGGGACAGCAATCTCTGACGACTGCGATCATGTGGGACAACAACTGGCAAAGCTTACCTGCCTATATTTCTCAGATTGGCAAGCCGGTTGGCAATATGTATGGCCTGGTATGGGACGGTGTGTATCAATATGCTGACTTTAACCAGGATGCCAGTGGTAATTATGTTTTAAAGGATGAAATAACGACCAATGGAAATACCAGGAGCCGCATTCAGCCCGGAGACATTAAATACCAGGATCAGAATGGTGATAAAGTGGTTGATGCATCAGATTATACCATTATTGGAAAAGGTTTGCCTGTTCATACAGGTGGTTTTAACAATACTTTTACTTATAAGAACTTTGATCTTAATGTATTTTTCCAATGGTCTTACGGTAATGACATCCAAAACATCAACCGTCTAGTATTTGAGGGTAATGCGTTTAACAAGCCTTATCTTAACCAGCTGGCCTCTTATGAAAACCGCTGGGCACCTGAAAATACGGAAAGTACCATGTACCGTGCAAATGGTTTTTACGGTGGCGGATATTCTTCCAGGACTGTTGAAGACGGCTCTTTTCTGCGCCTGAAAACGCTCGCTCTTGGATATAGTCTTCCTAAATCTGTTTTAAAAAGCCTGAAGATCTCTAACCTTAGGGTTTACGCATCCGCACAGAATGTAGTTACGTGGACAAATTACTCAGGCTCAGACCCTGAAGTAAACACCTACAATTCTGTTCTGACACCAGGTTTCGATTTTTCATCTTACCCAAGAGCAAGAACTATGGTACTGGGTATAAACTTAACTTTCTAACTACTAATATAACAGATCATGAAATTATCCATTTATTTTGTGCTGATCGTGATGTTGTTGGGACTCAACAGCTGCAGCAAATTCTTAGATACCAAGCCTACAGATTTTCAGACCACCGAAGATTACTACGATTCGGAAGAAAATTTACTTAAAGTACTGGCTGGTGCATACAGTCCGCTTTCTACCGCTTCTATGTATGGCGATGCGTTATGGAACCAGATCGGTGCGGGTACAGACGAACACTTCCGTTCGGTAGCTTCCAGCACAACCGGGGTTTGGGTTAATAATTTTGATTACACCAGTGTGGATGTAAACAACCTTTGGCAGCAATGCTATATTGGAATTGAGCGTGCCAACGGTCTTATCGCCAACATTAATATTGCCAATATTGATGAAGTAAAAAGGCAGGCCATACTTGGAGAAGCACTGTTTCTGAGGGGTTATTATTATTTTATCCTGGTGAGCTATTATGGGGGTGTACCGCTTAAAACTACCCCTACAACGAATGTAAATGTCATTTCTATTCCAAGGGCAACTGACCGGGAAGTTTATGCACAGATCCTTACAGATATGACTGCCGCAGAACAGAAAGTTTATACCACCAAACAGATTTCCTATGCCAGCAGGGTAACCAAAACAACGGTTGAAGGAATTTTGGCAAGGGTTTGCCTGACCATGGCTGGCTATCCCCTGCTTGATAAAAGCATGAATGCGGAAGCTTTAAAATGGGCTAAAAAAGTGCGTGATTCCGGAGAACATACGCTGATCACTGATATTGCTGGTAAAGCTGACGGAGACAATACCAGTGGTTATAGCCAGTTGTTTGTAAATGAAGCGCAGGACAAGTATGATATTCGCGAAGCGATGTGGGAATCTGAGCAGAAGGGTAACCGTACTGACGGCTATATCTCTAACGGACGTGTTGGTAATAACATCGGTGTACGGTTTACAGGAACCGTTTTTGCCGATACCGGATACTGTTATGGGAATCTTCGTGTAACCGAACGCCTTTACAAATTGTATGCGAACGGTGATACCAGAAGGGACTGGAACTGTGGTAAGTTTACTTATGATGCCAATGCCAAGAGAACTTATTTTGCTGCGAACAAGATCTATGATCGCAATGCTGCAAAATGGAGACGTTCTTATGAAACGCTATATCCAAAGGATAAAAATTATACACCCATTAATTTCCCGATCTTGAGATATTCTGATGTATTGCTGATGCTTGCCGAAGCCGATAATGAGGCCAATGGAAGTCCGTCAGCTGAAGCCTACGCGGCTGTAAATATGGTTAGACGCCGTGCTTATAAATTACCATTGGGCGCAGCGAGTGCGGTAGCAGATGTTCCGGCTGATCTGGGTTATGAACGGTTTCGTGCGATGATCCAGGATGAACGTTCACGTGAACTGTGTTTTGAAGCGCTGAGACGTTCTGATCTGATTCGCTGGGGAATCTATGTGACCCGGATGAAGGAGGTTGCTGCGCAATTTACTGCTTATAACGGTACCTATGCCTATGCGGCTATTGCCGGAAATAATACGGATGAGCGGCATTTGATATTTCCTATTCCCAGCGGTGAAATTTCGGTAAACCGGGCAGCCATACAGAATACCGGCTGGTAATTTTTAAAACCCATTCATTTCCAAAATTATGATGTTTAAATTTTCTATGTTCAGACTTATTATCTTATCGGTTCTGGTTTTCCAAATTCCATTAGGCGTAAAAGCACAGGATGTGCCCCTAAAGATCTTAAGTTATAATGTGTTAAAAGGTTTGCAGGGAGATACAGCTAACATGAGCAGGTATGTTACCTGGGTTAAGGGTAAGGCTCCCGACATCATATTTTACCAGGAAATGAATGGTTTTACACAAAAAAGCCTGGAAACTTTCGCCCTGCATTATGGACATCCATATGCGGTACTGGCAAAAGAATCAGGTTATTCTGTTGCTATTACTTCCCGTTTTCCGATTGTAAATGTTCAAAAGGTGCTTGATAATATGTGGCACGGATATATTTATGCCAACATTCATGGTATTCATGTGTTCGCTGTACATTTATCCCCTTTTGTTTATCAGAAACGGCTGTATGAAGTTAAAGAAGTACTTGCCCATGCGGCCACTCTTCCAAAAGGATCTCCAGTGATCATTGCTGGTGATTTTAACTCCTATCATTCTAAAGACAGCCTGAATTATACCGCAAAGGATCTGGCTGCCCAGCGCAAGCGCGAGCAGGGCAATGCAGAGATCCGTAATTTGAATAATGGTCATTTTGATTATTCGGTGCTGGATGAAATAGAGAGATCTGGTTTTAAGGATGCAGTTGACCTGGTTAGTGACCAGTTCAATTATACCATGCCCACGAAAAAATATGATGCCGCCTTTAAGACAAAAATCAGAATTGATTATATCTGGTTGAATTCTATTTTAAAGAAGAAAGTTTCTGAAGCTGCTGTGATCTATGATCAACATACAGAACAGATGTCGGACCATTACCCGGTTTTATTAAAACTGAAAAGGTAATCAGGACAAATTGATTAAGTTAAAGATTATATAGCTGTTAATTTGCCTAAGGATGTTGAATCTCCATGGACAAAACCAGCAGGTCTTTGATTAAGCGGTTTTTAATTTTCTCATAATTGAAATCTATTTGATTATGAGCATAGTTATAAAACGTTAACTTATGATTGAATACCGGAACACCAAGTTCATAAGTGGATTCTTGTAAGGATTTTTCCAGCTCCCAACTATTTGTAGTTTCTCTAATACCTTCAATCATCGTATTAAAGATTACGATCTTATCCTGCCTGTGTGCGTCGGCCTTAAATATAAAAGAGAATAATGCATGTGCAAAAGATTTAATGGCGTCTAACACCATTTGATGATCAAGTAAAGCTTTATTGAGAAGTGCATTTAATTTGGATCTTATCTCATTTTTCTGATCAGTTTCATCTGTTTGATCTGACCCTGCCAAAAGGCTTTGCTGGTAATTTTTCAGGTCATCTATATCATCAAATAAAATTCTAACCCCTCCTTCTGTGCTTTCAATAAATGCAGGAGCTAAAAGTTTGCTGTCAAAATCAGTTAATAAGACATTGTTAGCCTCTATTATAATGGTATTTCTCATATTTCAATTCTGGATCTGCGTAAAGATATCAATTAAAATTTATGCGGGATTAAAAGCTTGTGAGCATACCTGGTGTCTGACTATAAACAAACCATTATTGACGGGGATCAATTGTACAAAGTGATTCTATTATTAAACAGAAGCCCGGCTCTAAATTTACAACCGGGCTTTCGTTTAATTGGTTGTACTATTATTTATATTTCGACTCTTCTATACGGAAGCTGCTTTTTTGGACAAAGGTCTGTCCATAATCATCCTTGGCACGTACTTCAATGCTATGTGTACCCAACGGACGGTCATTCGTTAATTGAGCCCACCACAGGTGTGTGCAATTTGCAGGTTCGGTTGGCCGGCGACCCGGGAACAAAATATCTGCGGTATCCCAGCGATAAAGTTCTGCGATATATGCAGGATCGGGTTCGACGATATACCGCATTGGTTTCCAATTTTCATTGTCTATCCGGTATTCTACCTTACTTCCCTTGTGTCCCATAAAGAAATTTGCATAGAGGCGTCCACGGCCTTCCCACCAGATGGTTGCCATCACTTTTCTGTGGAATAAGCCAATTTGATAATCTTCCGGCTTTCCGGATACTTTATAATCTGCCTTATATTTGTTGCCAGATATTTGCATGGTTACAAAGCCGACAGGGGTTCCATCACTCATGGTAGACTCTGCAACACCACGCTCATTGATCTTTCCGGAGTACCAGTTTCCGCAGGCAGCACCAACGTTGTATTCATGTAACCGTGTTTCGTTTGGCCATCCATCTTCTTTGGTGTAAAAAAACTGCTGATTGTTATGAGTATGTGCCGATAATACCAATACATTGGTGTATCCTTTAAAAAGATTGAACAACTGCTGTCTGTCTTCTTTCCTGAATGAGTTTTCATTTACAATATTCATTTGGATGTGGTTGGCAATGATGACCAGCTGATCTTTTTTTACCTGCTTTAAATCATTTTCTATAAAACGAAACTGTTTCTTGGTATATCCTGCCCATAACCCTTTTCCTCCACGGGGATCCGGAAAAACGTTATTGTCTAAAATAATAAAATGGGCCTTGCCATAATTAAATGAATAGCTGGCTGGTCCGAAATCAGCTTCAAATGTTTCATCATGAAGAGAGTCAATTCCTGAGTCGGTATTCATGTCGTGATTTCCGAGTACATTATACCATGGCACATGCAGGTTTGATGTCAATTTTTTATAGTCGCCGTTTAGTCCGAGGTCTTCCTGCACCATATCCCCTAAGCTAATGCCAAACGCAATATCTTTGACCTGTGCTGCTTCGGATAGGATTGATTTATTATAATATTCCAGCTCCCGTTTATCTAAAACCTGCGGATCTCCCATAACCAGGATCTTAAAATCATCATTCTCCACTTGTTTATGCAATGCAAAATTTATTGATTTGGGAAGCTTTCCTGTCGGTGCTACTCCCTTAAATTTGGATTTTGGTGAGCCTAAGGGTTTGTGGATATAGTACGACTGCGGTAAGTTGTCTGCATTTAAGCCAACCTGGTATCCTGATGGTTTAATGACAAAGATGATGTCATCTTTGCCGATCGGCAGTTCATAACGTCCGCGCTCGTCGGTTAAGACAACCTCTGATCCATTGCTGACTGCAACTCCCTTGATTCCACCTTCTGCCTTATCTTTTATATTGTTTACATTTTTATCTTCATACACAATACCAATTGCTTTTTCTTGTGCATATAGTTTAGATTGCACCAGCAAAAGCAGTACAACCCATAGCAGTTTTTTTATCATGATCTTATCGATGAGTTTAATCTATTTTTTGTTTTTTAGTAATTTATTGAGCAGCCAGTCATTGATCTCCAGCATCTGTTCCGGGTAGGTCCAGTGTCCCGTTTCCTGTACCAAACGAAGTTCTTTGGTTGCTTTGATCACATTGTAGGCGGCATAAAAGGATGTTGGAGGAACCGTATCGTCATTGTATCCCCAGGCATATAAGCCTGGAGCATCAACACCACGGGCAAAGTTGACCACATCATAGTAAGCGGATACTTTTATCTTTTCTTCTTTTGCCAGGAAGGAACTGTTCTGTGCTGCAAAGGGATGCGGCCATCCGCCTGCACGTCCGTTGAGGTAACCTGTTAAGTCGCACAAAGCGGGATACTGTACAGCGAGATATTTAATACGCTTGTCTAGCGCGGCAGTAACGATAGACAATGCACCGCCCTGGCTGCCACCCCACACGCCTAAATTGCTCCCGTCATACTGGGATAAAGTAGCAAGGTAATCTACCGCACGTACACAACCCAGGTACACTCTTTTGTAGTAGTACCGGTCGCGGTCATCGAGATTCATATAATAGTAATCTCTCAATGCCCCTAATGTTAAATTGGAATATAAAGCAGCAGGCGAAGTAACAGAGATACCATGAATGCCGATCTGGAGTGTGATCATACCACTATCTGCCAGTGCTATCAGGCCTGGATATGGCCTGATGCCCGCACCTGGTACTTGGAGCAATGCAGGATATTTACCGGGTGCTTTTGGCACACAGAGTATCCCATAGATCCGGGAGCCGCTGACCTGGTTTTGAAAACTCAGTTCATACACATTCGTTTTTTCTGTGCAGCGATCTGGTATCAGGGTGAGCAAAGGATCTAAAGGCAGCTTTCTTGCTTCAGCCATTGATTTTTGCCAGAACTCCCAAAAATCTGCGGGCAGGGTTTGGGTAGGCTTGATATCCAGGGGCTGATAGGCTGCTGTGGCTATCCCGCGGTACATGGTGCCATTGACTGTAACACGCGCATCACACCTCAAAAAGCCTGGCTTTGTCATCTTGCTTTTAACAAGGATGCCATTTCCGTCTTTAATAACCGACTCGCCTTTAGTGTATGCTGCCATCTTTTCAGGACCTATTGAATAACTGACCTTTATGTTGCTTACCGGAACCTGGTGTTGAAGTACGGTTACCCGAAATGTTGCTTCCTCTCCTATTTTATAATTCCAGTCTGCTTTGTCCGGGGACACCAATACCTGAATTGGCGCTGGTGGCCTGGACTGGGCAAAAACGTTGCTTGCAACACTGAGCAACAGACACATTACGCATAGCGTATGGTATTTAAATAACTTGTTCATTCTATTAGTTATACTGTTTTATTTCGGTGTAGAAGGTGTCTATTGCTAAGGGATCTGGTACAAATGCAGTCCTGTATTTAATGGTAGAATTTACCTTGCAATTTGGAAGACGCGTAGTTTCTCTAAAAAGTGGCGGCCGCCCAACTGCCCTTACCGGCTCTTCACGCAGTTTTACTATTGTTCCATCTTCTTTGATATACTCGATTTCTAAAAATATAGCCTGGGCATTTACACCGTACCAGGTGATCTCTGCGCCTTTAAATGCTGGTGTAGTGCCTTGCAGTGGTAAATTAAGCCAGGATACCGATTTGATTAACCGGTTACTGATGGTTTTTTGATAGGATTCACCAAAAACTTCTCCGATAACCTGGCTGCCGATAGAACGGTTTCCGGATTTGTCGTAAGTATACACTTCAAAAGTATATAAGCTTTCTTCCATATTGGGTAAGATTACCTTTATTGTATCCACTTTTGAAGTTTTTTGAATGGGAACAACTACAGAATCCGCGTGGTTGTTCCAGTATACTACTCCTTTGACAACTTTAGGATCTGACATGATGAGCCATTGCAGTGCGATGCGCTGATTACCGGGAAAAGCTGCCAGTGAATCTGCTTTACCGGGATAAGTAATTTCTCCACCTTTCAAATAATCGGAATAGGTGTCTCCCATCTTTTCACAAGATGCTGTCAGCATCAAAAACGCAGAGGCAAGGAACAGCAGGGACAGTTTTAATGTTTTTATATTCATAACCATATCTTATATTTATTTAGCTGGCTGCCCCCATAGCGATAATTCGTTGACGTGAAGGAAGCCAAATTCTCCGCGGATTGATGCCCAGTTGTCGATATGCTTCCAGGCCAGATAACGAACGGCCGGTGCATCGATGTTGAAATTATATTCCTGGCCGGCTGCACCTATCGTGCGGTCATCTGCCGAGTTTTGTCCAACGGGTAAGCCTGAAGGCTTAATCATTTCCTGATGCGCTATGATTACCCAGCTGTTTGGATTTTCTGGTGTGTTTGTTCCCCAGATCTCCCACTCATGCGGGTTACCGTGAGAAAAATATCCGCCGGCAACTGCCCGCTGCCAGATTTTATACCGGCTTAGTTTTACTGAAACCCCCAAATCAAACGGGATCCAGATGGGCAGTTCAAAGCCCGACTTGGTATGGAAAAAGTTTGCTACGTTTCCATCCCATAAATTGGGTATTGGATAAGCCGTTGAATAATCAACACCTTCTACCATCCGGTTTCCGGAAATTGGCAATGCTCCAACCTGGGGTACTGCATATTTGGTCCGTATATCCTTAAACTTCTTTTTATCGATCTCTTCTTCGTAAATAGGCGTTAATTCGGTTTCTAAAGTATCAGAATGGTTGTCCCAGCGATCTTTAATAAAGATCCCAAACTTATAGGGTTTAGAATCTAAACCCCTAACTGCAAACTGGTCTTTCGTTAAGCCGCTGTAATACGTATCTATCTGTACCCATTCCTTAAGCTGTTCGTCCCAGCGTAACGTTCCGATCACCATATTGCTGTTCACGCTTCCGCTTACTGCCGTTGGATTTTCGAAGTCTACCACGATGCCGCCAAATGTTTCGTTGATTCCTAAAGATTCAAAAACAGTAAATACCGGTGCCTGCAAGGGCTTGATATTGACTTTTATGGGAGCTGATAACTTTTCAGAACGGCTTACGGCATACAGGGTAACTTCCCGTTCTGCTTCATCACCAAAACCTTCCAATACGATATTATTGGTTAAGTAAGATGCCTTTGACTCTACCTGCCCCGATTTTAGGGTATATACCGCCTTGATATATAACAAATTTTTGTCGTCTGGTAATGCATAGCTGATCTTCGCCCCGCCGGCCAGGTTCTCTACCCGAACGTCGTAAACCGGACCAGGTGCTGCACCATCATCTTCGATCGGTATAAACCTTTCATCATTACATGAAAAAAATCCGGTTACACAAACCATGAATACTAAGCATAGTTTGCCTAAATGTTTGAATTGCATACTTTTTGCTGATTTAATAAGTTAATATTTACCATCCTGGATTTTGAACGAGGTTGGTGTTGATTTGTAATTCAGATAGCTGAATGGGTGTAAAATAATCACGCATCGCAAATCGTTGATTGAAGAGTAATACCGGACGATAGAAAGATTGCGGATCTTTCTGCTCGATATCCCATCCGTGTACCGGGCCATTGAGGTTATCACGGGTGTGGGCGGTTAACCATCTTTTTAAGTCCCAGTAACGATGTCCTTCAAAGGCCAGTTCGTTGGTACGTTCCTGGTGGATGATCTGTCTCATGTTCTCTTTATTGGTGTAGTATCCAGGCTGGGTGGAATAGGTATCCCATGATCTTTCAACGGTAGGGATGCCGGCTCTTACACGAATTTTATTCACCCATTTAGAAACTTCCGGGCTGTAGCCTCCCACCTCATTTAATGCTTCTGCATAGAGCAGGTACAGATCTGCCATACGGAATTCCGGCCAGCTATACCCATAGATATTGGCTGCAGGCATTTGTGGATTTTGAAGGCTGCGAATATCAACCAGTTTTTTGATCTGGTAACTGGTTATTGAATAGCCGGATACACCAAATCTTGCTGAAAGTTCTCCGGAACGTCCCTGAATGTAGAGCATTCCGCTGGTAGTGGCATTTTCCTGGGTTACATTATAGTTGTTCGTTGCATTTCCAAACCAGATCCCCCTGTCAAATCCGATTGATGCATAAAAGCGGGGTTCCCTGTCATAGTGCAGCTTCACGGTTACCTGTCCTTTTTTAACATAGTAACGGTCTTCTGTTGCTGCAGTGATCAGTTCTTCATCTGATGATCCTACCCAGTCTTTATCATACGATATGGGCAGGCCCTTATCGGTATAATATTGTCTGACCATTTTCAATGTAGGTGCAATTGTTCCCCTTGGTGTTACGGCATCTACTCCCCGGTCTCCGGCCAATATTTGCGGCATGAGATACCGCTGCAGATCAGACACGCGGCTATTGGTAAATGCCCAGAGGGTTTCGTTGTTATTTTCCCGCTCTGTAACGGCGGTACGGATATCCAATTGTGTTTTTATGGTATCATTAATGGTGTACGAGAAACTGCCACCAAAGGTATGCAGCCCGAAGCCCTGGCCTTCGGCAAATTCTACGGCACGTTTACATGCTTCTGCTGCATTTACCCATTTTTGAGGATCGACGGTGGTATTAAATAATTCTTTGCCGCGGTTATCTGTTAATTTAAAAAAGCTGGCACTTCCTCCGTTAAAAAGCGGACTGGCTGCCGTTACCATTACCTTAGCTTTTACTGCCAGTGCAGTTGCCCTTGTGATCCGGCCGAGTTCGGTGTTTTCAACCCCGCTGATGTTATCTGGCAAGCTTTCATTGGCAATGGCCTGGTCTAACAACTCCACGATGTAGTCAAAACACTCATTTACGGGTTGTCTGTAGATCTTTACCTGCTCTGGCGTAGATTCTAATGGCAGATTTTCTTTGATCAGTGGAATCGGTCCGTACATTCTTACCAGGAAAAAGTGATAATAGGCCTTTAGAAAAAGGACTTCTGCTTTCCAGCGCTCTCTTTCATATTCTTCCAGGTCTACCACCTTATCGATATTTTCCAGGAAGGTATTACAATCCCGGATGGCTTGAAAATAGGGTTTTCCCTGGTTGCCTCCGTTCCAATAATTTGCCAGCGGACTTTGTACGTTCTGGAGTCCTTTGGCAATATTTGATACCGACTCACTGATGCCTGAGGCATCCATTGGATAGAAATACCAAACTTCGTCGGCTGCATTGAACCCGGGATTTACGCCCAGGTTGCCATTATTTGGTAAATAAGAATAACAGGTAAAGAGGTAACGTTCTGCTGATGACCGCAAATGGAATGCATAGTCTATTGTTGGCACATTGTCAGGAATGATGTCTAAATATTTCTGACAGGATTGAAGCATAATTGTAAAGAGGACAATTACACCTAATTTAATCGCTTTCATATAATTGTTTGATTAAAAGTCTAGTTGTAAACCGATGTTCATTACGCGCTGCAGCGGGTAGCCTAAGCCATTACCTGCCATTTCCACATCCCAGTACTTAAAGCCGCTGATGGTGAACAGGTTTGTTGCAGAGCCATACAGACGCAGGTTGTCTATATTGATGCGTTTCGATAATCTTTTGGGAAACGTATAACCAAGCTCTACACTTTTTAGCCTTAGAAATGCACCGCTGCGCATAAACCAGGTACTGCTTTGATTGCTATTGCCATTGTAAGTGGATGAGAGTCTGGGCCAGATGGCGTACAGATCCCGGTTTTCTTCTGACCAGTGACTATTGGCATATACGTCCAGTAATTGGTTTTGCAGCTGTTTTCCATTCAGGAAGCCTGCACTTATTTCGTCTTGAGACCTGTAATTGATAAACGGAGAAGTTGCGTTTACATCGATCCAGAATGACGACCGTGCTGATCCCTGGAAAAAGGCTGAAAAATCTATGGCCTTATATCGGCTCGAAAAGCCAAATCCATATACAATTTCCGGAACAGTTGGAAATCCGATAGCTACCTGATCCAGACTATTGATTACCCCGTCCTGATTGATGTCGCGATATTTAATATCACCTCCCCTGGTTACAAAACCACCAAAATTCTGAACTGGTGAACTCTGTACCTCATTGTCATCTACAAAAAGGCGTTCTGCAACATATCCCCAGCGCTGTGAGGTGGAATGTCCTTTACGATATAACCAGGGTTCAGCATAGGCTGGTTCTTCGAAAGCTTCATACCTGTTTTGTGAAAAGGTAAAATTGCCCCTCAGGGATAAATAGAAATCTTTTCCGATGTTATCTGAGTAATCCAGCTGCAGATCTGTTGAGCGTGACCTGACCTCGCCCACGTTAGCCCTTTGTGTAGCCTGTAATCCCATTGTTGCCGGAATTGAAGCCCGGTTCATCAAAATATTATAGCGGTGATCCATGAAGTATTCAGCGGTTAGATTGAATTTATTCCATAATCCCAGTTCTACACCAAGGGTGGTGTTTTTTGAAGTTTCCCAGGTAATTGCCGGGTTGGCGTAGCGACTGATGCTATACCCTGATCCTCCATATCCTCCAGTTGTTCCAAACAGATAACCATAACCGGCTTCGTTCATATTAACTTCTGATAAATAGAAAAAGCGGTCTGTCGCGCTTCCGATCTGGTCGTTTCCAACCAGGCCGAGATTTGCCCGCAGTCTTAATTTGCTTACTATTGGCCTTAACTTTTCAAAAAATGCTTCGTTAGAAACTGCCCAGGCTACGCCCGCTGACGGAAAGAACCCAAATCTGTTTTGGGCTGAGAACCGCTCTGAGCCATTGTAACCAAAGTTGAACTCAAAGAAATACCTGCTGTCATAATTGTAGGTGGCCCTTCCGGAAACGCCCAGGTTTCTTATTGGAAGTGATTGCTGAAGTGTTGCCGCATTGCTTTGTGTTTCTGAGCGCATTACGAGTATCCCCATACCAGACACATTGTGCTTTGCAAATGAACGGCTATAGTTTAGCGCACTCTGCAAATGAAAAACAGCGTTTACAGTTTCGCTGCCGCGCACAAAATCTAACCAGTCGGTACCGCCTCCTGAAGAGGCCGAACCATCGTTCAATGCGGTAAGCTGATAGGTATCTGCCAGTTTATCGTAATAATTTAGCCCGTACCAAAATGGCGTATACTGACGTCCAACTGATGAATATGCCCTTCTGTTGGTGTTCATCATGGCGTTAAAGGAAAGTCCTTCTGTTAAAACATTCAAATCCTGATTAAGCTCTACCTGGGCAACCATCAGTGATCTGCTGTATTCCCTGTATCCCTTTACCATTTCTGCGTAAGGGTTTACCGCATTGCCTTGTAAGGTATTACCAAATTTAATGTGATTTAACGCTTTATCTCCAGGCAGATCAGGATAGTATGGAAGGAAACGCGTTTGCGGCGCGCGCATCACCATTTTATAAATGTCTTCTCCACTGGATAACGGCCCTGTATAATCATCAAAGTTGCCATTCAGGCGTATACCTACCTTTGTGGTTTTAGAAACATTGATGTTTACATTGGAACGCAAATTATAGGAACCAAGATCAACATTGGAATTGAAGTTGTTTCTATTGTCTACCTTCAATACACCATTGTCTTTGTTATATGTTCCTGAAATATAATAGGTCATCGCTTGTCCGCCGCCACTTAAGTTGAAGTTATAGCGCTGATTTAACGTATAATCTTTAAACAATGACTCTTGCCAATCCACGGTTGGAAAAGCAACGGCATTGGTTCCTGCAATGGTATTGTCAATCTGACTTTGTGAGTAGATGGTTTCTCCAAGCGGATCCCTGGTTAATACGGCCTCATTACTTAAGCGCATATAGGTGATGGGATCTGCTAGTTCTATTTGTTTGGTAGGTGCAGATAATGAATTTTCAGCACGGAAACTAATTCGTGGTTTACCTTCTACACCGCCTTTTGTTGTTACGAGGATTACCCCGTTGGCACCCCTGGCCCCATAAACTGCACTTGCCGTGGCATCTTTTAAGATGGAAAACTCCTTAATATCGTCTGGCTGTAAACGCGCCAGATCGGTGGTGGTATATTCCATACCATCAATAAGGATTAGCGGCGACTGGCGGTAGCCAAAGGTTGTGGCTCCGCGAATAAAGAACTGGGCATCATCAGCGCCGGGTTCACCACTTCGCTGATAGGCAATTACCCCGGCAATTCTTCCTGCCAGGGCAGTGGTTAAATTGCTGGATGGAACTTTAAGTTCTTTTGGATTTATGGTTGTTATGGAACCAATTACAGATTCCTTTTTCTGCGTTCCATAACCAACAACAACGACCTCTTCAAGACCGCTCTGATCGATCTTTAAGGTTACATCTACTACTTTCTTTCCGGTAAGCGGCACTTCAACCGTTTTAAAGCCTACCATACTAAATACCAATATGGCATCTTTAACGGGTACTTCTAAAACATACTTTCCGTTTAAATCTGTGGTGGTACCTATGGAAGATTTACCTTTTACCACTACGGAAACCCCTGGAATGGGCCCTATAGAATCTGTTACGGTACCAATGATGGTCAGATCCTGCTTTGTAAGTCTTTCTACAGACCTCAAGTTCTCATCTGCCCTGAGTGTAATGGTTCCGGGACGTTTGCGGAATATAATTCCCTGTCCTTTAAAAAGAGAACCCAATACATTGTCCAGGCTTTCATTTTTTACCTGTAAAGAAATGGGTGCCATCCGGTCGAAGATGCGTTCATTATAGAGAAACCGATAGTCTGTCTGCTCTTCAAGTTCTTTGAAAACTTCTTTAATGTTCGCTCCCTTAACCGAGATGGTTACAAGTTGGGCTTTGGTACCTGCATTGGCGCCCATGACCAATATTAATGTTAAAAAAACAACCAATTTCATTATCCTTACTATTAAAGGCCATTTTGTGGTGTTGGTTGAGGCAAGTCCATAAAATCCCCTTTCCAGGGCTTGGACTTGTATCAAATATTTCATACTTTCGTAAAAAAAGGGTTAACAATTAAACCATTTATGCTTTTGGTTCGATTAAATTTTTAGATCCCATTTTATGACCGGAAGTGTTGCACCACTTTCGGTTTTTATTTGGGCTTATTTTTTTGTCTTTGTCTGTTTTTAGCCCATAGTTCCTTTCCTTTATTTATTGATTTTTACCATTACATTTCTGCCATCGATTTCAAAATGCAGTCCGCTAACGTCTGTTAAAGCTTGCAAAACGCCTCCCAAGCTTGAAGACCTGGGCACACTGCCGGTATATACCTCATCTTTAATATTCCCTTCGTAAGATACCGTCACCTCGTACCATCGGGCAATCTCTTCCATGATGTCTTTTATACGGTCATGGTCAAACGTGAAATAGCCTTCTTTCCATGCGATATCTTTTTCTACATTGGCTGCTTGTATAACGACTCCCCGGGGCTTGAAAACTGCCTGCTGACCTGGCTTGAGCATACTTACACGCTTTCCATCCTCAATGCGGACAGAACCTTCAACCAGGGTGGTACGTACACGCCTGGTATAAGCAGAAACATTGAACTGGGTACCCAGCACACGGATGGTTTTTCCGCCAACTTCAACATAAAAGGGTTTCTTAGCATTTTTAGCTACCTGGAAGTACGCTTCACCTTCTAATGAAACCCGACGTTCATTGCCGTTAAATGCTACAGGATACCTGAGTTTTGAGGAAGAGCTTACCCAGACTATACTGCCATCGGAAAGACTAACTTTAAACTTTCCTGCACTGGATACTGCAATCTCATTAAACTGTCCATTTTCTGTTTTTATAGAATGGTGATACATCAGTTCTCCATTTTGAGAAAATGATAAACTGGCTGCCCCGTCCTTAATTTCTTCCCCGGTTTGTCCCAATTTAATTTCCTCTCCATTGGATAGTTTAAGTACCGCTGTATTTGGTCCGGCCAATACATCATTTTTAAATCCAAACTGATTGTCCTTAATCAGTTTATTGTCCTTATTTAAAAAGATGCTCCAAAAGCCAAAGCCAAGAATACATAGAAGTATGGCGGCATAGGGCAGCCACTTCTTTAAGGAGATATATGGGGAAGCTATGATCACATCTGCCTGTTGATCTTTGGCTTTTTTCCTGGACATTATTTTATTCCAGGCTTCGTCGGTATCTATGCGTTTGTAATACTGCAGGTCACGATCTAAGGGCCTGCGATCTTCGTAGCGTTCGAATATTTTCTTTTTTTCCATATCGTTTGATACGGCTGCTAAGAAAGCACGTTCTTCTTCCTGGGTAAGCTCCTTTTTCAGATACCGCAATACCAATTCGGAAAAATCGTATGCTTCGTTGTCTTTCATTCCATATTTATTTGAGGGTGTTCAAATACTAAGACACGGAAAGTTTAAAAGTGGGTGGAATGAAAAATACTTTTTTTTATTTCCAGGAGATCAGGTTCCCGGAACAAGTTCTTTTCTCAGCAGAAAGAGGGCTCTTTGCTTTTGGCTTTTCACGGTATTTACACTGATCTTTAACTCGTTCGCGATTTGCGGATTGTTTAGTCCCTCGAAATAGCCCAATCGAATAATTAACCTGCAGCCCTCCGGTAATTTTTTTAAGGCATAATGGATCTCTCCTACTATTTCAGAATGGATCATTGCAGAGAGTGCATGCTCTTCGTCTATTACAGGAAGGTTATGGTTGGATTCAAACTGTTCAACTACTTTGCCTTTTCTTAATTTGTTGAGGCAAGCATTTTTAACGGATTGATAGAGGTAACTGCGGATGACTTCATTTTCAATATATACAGTTTCACTCCTTTCTATAAATGCAACGAAAACATCCTGAACTACATCTTCAGCCAGATCTTCATCATTCAGGATCCTTCTTGCAAAGTCACATAAACGCACGTAATATTGTTCAAACAGGCTTTTATGAGAACGTGTATGAGAACCTTCATGAGAACGTTTGTGAGAACGTTTTTGAGAACCCATCGATGCATCTAAGGAGTCTTGTTCTACAAGGTTGTTGCCATAATTTATCATTGATTTCTAATCCCCACTATTGATCTCTTTGAGATCGCTAAGTTAGACCTGCTATGTTAACTTACTGTTAATGCTAAACTATTTTATAAGATTTGGTTGAAAGAGGTTGTATTCATTTGGCGAGGTGTTTTTTGATTATTATTGAATATGGTGATTTAACTAAGCCCGCGATTCAAAATCATATCGTTGGTACCGGAAACCAATATTCTTTAATGACGTGTTGATGTGTCTAAATTTGATAGATTCCATCTGTTCATTTTGTTTAATTACTAAAAATATTAGTAATTATAGTGTTTTAACTTCTATCTTTACATCATAATTATCTTGAGCAACCAAGGCTGCAAGATTGGGAGTAATGACATCAGATCAAAAAGAGACACTACAGCAGCTGCAAAAGCAGATTCTGGAGATGCAGGGCTTTAAACCTGCACTGCCGGGTAATGCCGAAGGCTTTGGCCTTGGCCCGCTGGAACATTGTTTTCCAAATGCGGTCTTCCCCGTTGGCACTATTCACGAATTCCTGACTGATAACCCGGAAGAGGCTGCTGCCAGCGATGGTTTTATTGCTGGATTGCTGGCTAAGCTGATGGAAACCGGCAATGCTTGTTTATGGATCAGCCGAAACCGGAAGCTCTTCCCCCCTGCTATGCAAAGTTTTGGTGTGATGCCGGAACAGATCATCTTCATTGACCTCTACCGTGAAAAGGAGATTCTTTGGGTGATGGAAGAAGCACTTAAATGTGAGGGGCTTGCAGCTGTTATTGCAGAACTGCCGGACATTGACTTTGCGCAGTCACGCAGGCTACAGCTTGCCGTTGAGAAGAGCCATGTTACCGGAATGCTGCTTAGAAAAGAACCTAAACGTCTATCGGCAACTGCTTGCACTGTGAGGTGGCATGTTAAGCCCCAGCCAAGCGAGATGATGGAAGGTATGCCTGGCGTTGGCCATCCCCGCTGGGAAGTAAACCTCTTAAAGGTTCGTAATGGGCATACGGGTAGTTTTTTGCTGGAATGGGCTGAAGATCATTTTGCTCCGTTTGCTGCTACCGAGCCTATTGTTGAACACACCAAACAGGCGGTATAATATGAAGCGCTTTGTTTCTATATGGTTTCCGCATTTATTGACGGACTGGCTTGTCATCCGCAAACCAGAACTAAAAGGGCGTGTATTTGTCTTTACTGAACCCATTCATGGAAAGGTGATGATTACCGCTGCGTCCAGAGATGCAGAAACTAACGGAATCTTTGCGGGTACTCCGCTTGCAGATGCCAAGGCCATTGTGCCAGGCATCCAGGTGTTTGATGACCAGCCCGAACTGGCCAGAAAAGTGCTTACCCGTATCGGCAAATGGGCCATCCGTTTTACTCCAATTGTAGCCATTGATCTTCCAAATGGAATTATCCTGGATTCCAGCGGCTGCAGTCACCTATGGGGCGGCGAAAAAGGATACTTGAAGATGATTCTGGAAAGACTCCGTGAATCCGGATACAGCTGCCACGCTGCCATATCTGATACCATTGGCACCTCCTGGGCAATTGCGCGTTTCGGGAGTGTTTCTCCCATCATCAATGAAAACCAGCAATATAATGCGATATTAAACCTGCCACCGATCGCCCTGCGTATTGATGAAGCAACGACACAACGCCTGCATAAACTGGGGCTGGATAAGATCGGTAAATTTATCCAGATGCCACGTTCTGTACTGCGCAGGAGATTTGGAGAAGAATTTTTACTGAAACTCGGACAGGCACTGGGAACTGAAGAAGAGACCATTAAACCGCTAATCGTTGTGCCACCATATGAAGAGCGCCTGCCCTGCCTGGAACCCATCCGCACTAAACCAGCCATAGAGATCGCGATTCAAAAGCTCCTGGAATCCCTTTGCTCGCGTTTAAGCAGTGAAGGATTGGGTATCCGCTATGCGGAACTTAAAGGATACCGGCTGGACGGCAAACTGACACAGGTGCATATCGGCACCAACCAGTCTACCCATCACGTTTCGCATTTATGCAAGCTTTTTGAACTGAAGATTGCTGCAATTGAACCTGCCCTTGGAATTGAGCTTTTCATCCTTACTGCCACTAAGGTTGAGCCGGTAAGCATTTATCAGGAAAAGCTGTGGAACGGAAAACCTGGTCTTGCGGATAAAGGACTTGCCCAACTGCTTGACAGGCTTGGCGGAAAGATTGGGCTAGAGGCCATAAAGCGCTATATTCCAGCGGCACATTACTGGCCTGAACGTTCCCTGCGCCGTGCAGCGTCGCTCGAAGAACAGACAGAAACCACCTGGCAGATTGCCAATCCGCGTCCGATGGAACTGCTGGCACGTCCGGAGCCCATTAAAGTTACTGCTCCCATTCCAGATTATCCGCCCATGAACTTTAGGTATAAGGATGAACTCCATACGGTAAAAAAGGCCGACGGACCGGAGCGTATTGAAAGAGAATGGTGGATGGACAAGGGTGAACATCGGGATTATTATATACTAGAGGATGAAAAAGGACGGCGCTACTGGGTGTTTCGCTCTGGTCATTATAACGATGAAAAGTCGCAGTGGTTTATCCATGGATTTTTTGCTTAACTAAAAGAACATATGAGTTATTGTGAACTACAGGTTACCAGCAACTTCAGCTTTCTGCGCGGTGCTTCACATCCGGAAGAAATGGCTGAACAGGCCGCTGCATTCGGCTATCCTAAAATAGCCATTACCGATGTAAATACACTTGCTGGAATTGTACGTGCCCACTCAGCTGCAAAGAAACATGGTATCCAGATTATCCCTGCTGCCAGGTTAGATCTTTTAGACGGACCGAGCATGCTTGCCTATCCAACTAACAGAGAAGCTTATGGAAGATTGTCTGCCTTACTGAGTCTTGGCAACCTGCGTACAGAAAAGGGGAAATGCCACCTGTACCGGGCTGATGTTTTTTCGCATAAAGAAGGCTTGCTGTTTATTGCCATTCCGCCAGATTCATTGAGCAAGGGATTTGATTTTGAACTAAATTTTCTCCAGGATCTTAAAATCTATAAAGACGCTTTTGGTTCTTCGCTTTATCTGGCAGCCAGCAAAAGTTACCAGGGACAGGACCAGAAAAGGCTGTTCCGGCTGGATGAACTGTCCCGGCAATTGGATGTGCCTCTGGTGGCCACAAATGACGTTTACTATCACCATCCTAAACGAAGGGAATTGCAGGATGTGCTGACCTGTGTTCGTGAAAAATGTACCATTCAAACTGCGGGTTTTCGTCTGCACCAGAATGCTGAAAGACACCTGAAGCCTATTGAGGAAATGCAGCGGCTCTTTCGCAATTATCCGGATGCCATTAAAAGGACTATGGAGATTGCTGAGCTTTGCCAATTTACGCTGGACAGTCTGGAGTATATCTATCCGGAGGAGATTACTTCTGATGGAAGAACGCCCCAGGAGGAGCTGGAATTCCTGACCTGGAAAGGTGCCAAAGAACTATTTGATAACGATTTACCGCAAAAGATCATCGATAATATCAATTACGAAATGGCATTCGTTAAAGAGATGAACTATGCCTCATATTTTCTGACTGTTTATGATATTGTACGGTTTGCACGGGAGCAGAAGATTCTTTGTCAGGGACGTGGTTCTGCCGCCAACTCTACTATCTGCTATTGTCTGGGCATTACTTCTGTAGATCCGACTAAGTTCGACCTGTTGTTTGAACGGTTTATTTCTTCTGCACGTAACGAACCACCGGATATTGATGTTGATTTTGAGCATGAACGCCGGGAAGAGGTGATCCAGTATGTTTACAACAAATATGGCCGTGACCGGGCTGCCATCGTGGCCACAGTTACCCAGCAGCATCAGAAAGGTGCCATCCGTGACGTAGGCAAGGCGATGGGGATTTCTGCTGATACCATTAGCCGGCTTTCTGCATCCATCTGGGAGTTTACTGATGAGTGGTTTGAACCTGAACGAATTATTGAGCAAGGATTAAATCCTAAAGATCCGCTGCTATTAAAGGTACTCGAACTTACCGGGCAGATGATCGGGTTTCCGCGCCAGCTTGGGCAGCATACCGGTGGTTTTGTAATTACCAGGGGGAAGCTAACCGACCTATGCCCCATTTTTAATGCCCGCATGGAAGACCGCACGAACATTGAATGGAACAAAGATGATATTGATGCGCTTGGCTTCCTGAAAATCGACGTACTGGCTTTGGGGATGCTTACCTGTATCCGTAAGGGATTTGACCTGGCCAAAAAACATTATGATCTGGATCTTACTTTGGCTGGTATCAATAAAAACGAAGATCCAAAGGTTTATGAAATGATCAGCCTTGCAGATACCGTTGGTGTGTTTCAGATTGAAAGTCGTGCCCAGATGTCTATGTTGCCCAGGCTTAAACCGAAAGAGTTCTACGACCTGGTTATTGAAGTGGCTATTGTGCGGCCAGGACCGATACAAGGCGATATGGTACATCCTTATTTAAGGAGAAGAAATGGTGAGGAAAAAGTAGATTACCCTAAAGAAGAACTCAGAACTATTCTTCGCAAAACATATGGTGTTCCGCTTTTTCAGGAACAGGCGATGAAGATTGCCATTGTTGCCGCAGGTTTTACTCCTGCTGAGGCCGATGAACTACGCAGAAGCATGGCCACTTTTAAGGCGAAAGGCATGGTTGCCAATTTTGAACAGAAACTTGTTGGTGGCATGATGGCCAATGGCTATGAAGAGGATTTTGCGAGACGGGTATTTAAACAGCTGGAAGGTTTTGGCAGTTACGGATTTCCGGAGAGCCATGCCGTCAGTTTTGCATTGCTTGTATATGTTTCCTGCTGGCTTAAATGTTATTATCCTGATGTTTTTGCCGCTGCCATCCTTAATTCTATGCCCATGGGTTTTTATCAGCCTGCACAGTTGGTTATTGATGCACGAAATCATGGTGTAGAAGTACGGGAAGTTGATGTGAACATTTCTTTCTGGGACAATATCCTGGAAGAAAAAGCAGGGAAATATTGTGCTTTGAGATTGGGCTTCCGTCAGGTAAACGGAGTTAATGAAACGGATATGAAAGCATTGGCTGACGGGCGTGGAACTGGTTATCCGAATATCCACAGCCTTCTGGATGCCGGGGTTCCATTGATGGCACTGGAACGATTGGCTGATGCTGATGCTTTCCGGTCTATCGGGCTAGACCGCAGGCAGGCACTATGGGAAGTTTCGGCTTTGAAAGATCGCCCTATTGCGCTCTTTAACGGGCAGCCATCAGAAAGTGACCAGGAGGCTCAGATTGAACTTCCTTTGATGAGCAAAGGCGAACACGTGGTGCAGGATTATGCATCTACCTCACTTTCGCTGAAAGCACATCCGGTAAGTTTTGTGAGGGAAAAACTAAAACTGCTGCATGTTAAATCAACGAAAGAGATTGTTGATGTAGAAGATGGCAGAACGATCAAAGTGGCCGGACTGGTATTGGTTAGGCAGCGTCCGGGAACAGCGGCAGGGGTTTGCTTTATTACCATTGAGGATGAAACTGGGTTTAGCAACCTGGTTGTATTTCAGAACCTGTTCGAGAAATACCGTAAGGAGATATTGCAGTCGCGCCTTTTAATGGTTGAGGGTAAGCTGCAGCGAGAGGGCGCAGTGGTGCATATTATTGTACAGAAATGTTTTGATTACACGGGCTTACTGAAAGGGATGACAAACCATGATGATGACCAGCTTCCATTGCTTACCTTATCTAAATCGGATAATAAATCTGGCCCAAGCCAAATTTATTATTCAGGCAGGAACTTTAAATAGGCTATACTAATTTGTCTGATTCTTAATGTCTATAAGCATTTCGGAGTTACTATACTTTTTAAAATGTTTTCAAACATTATTACAGGTAGTCAGTTTATTATATAGCACTACCTGTTAATAATATGACTAAAAAGAAAAAATCTACGAAGCCCGTTAAACTAGAAAAATGGAAATCAACATCAGACAAACAGGTTGCTCCCCCTCCTGCACCACTACCTCCTGATGAACGTATCGGATATGCAATTGTAGGTTTGGGCCACCTTGCTCTGGAAGAAGTAATTCCGGAACTGATGGCCTGTAAATTTAGTCGTCTGGCAGCTTTGGTAAGCAGCGATGAAGAGAAGATGGAGAAAGTCGCGCTTCAGTATGGTGTTAAACCAGAAGCCTGCTACACCTATGATAATTACGACGATTTAAAGGATAATGATGATGTTAAGGTAATTTATATCATTTTACCGAACGATATGCATAAGGAATTTACCATTCGCGGTGCAAAAGCGGGTAAGCATATTTTGTGTGAGAAGCCGATGGCAAATTCTGCTGCCGAGTGCCGGCAAATGATCAAAGCCTGTAAAAAGGCTGGCGTTAAACTGATGATTGCTTATCGGATCCAATACCAGCCGCACAATCTTAAACTAAAGGAATTAATTAAGAACGAGCAGTTTGGAAAGGTTAAATATGTTGAAGCTGCTAATGGACAGAGCAGTGCCAATCCGGAACACTGGCGGCATGTTGGTGCCCAGGCTGGAGGTGGAGCATTGCCGGATATCGGGATCTATTGCCTGAACACAACGCGTTTTTTACTTGACGCCGAACCTACGGAAGTGTTTGCATATAAATACTCCACTCCCGGCGACCCGCTGTTTAAGGATACAGAAGAGCTGATCTCCTGGCAGATGAAGTTTAAAGACGGAATTATTGCATCCTGCATGGCTCATTACAAAGTTCATGAGGTTAAGACGTTAAGGGTTCATGCAGAACATGGCTGGATGTTTATGGATAAAGCATTCGCGTATGCCGGTCAGCAGTTGACTACGGCCAGAGCAGAGGGCGAAATGTCTATACAGGAGAATATTGGTTTGGCAGAGACCAAGCAATTTGCTGTAGAGATGGATCATTTTTCTCAATGCATTTTGAATGACAAAGAATCTGATACTCCTGGAGAGGAAGGTTTGCAGGATCATATTATTATGGAAGCTATTTATAAATCTGCAGAGACAGGTAAGCCTGTGAAAATAAAATATTAGACCCAGCAAGTTGATGATTATAAGTTTATAAAGGAATGCCGGGGCGGTAGATTTTATTCTCCTTGCCTATCAATACTGTTAATCCTCTTTTTTCAGCAACATGAAATACCGTATCCCGGATAAGCTCTACATTTTCGAAATCGATATCAATCACGAAAAAATCTCCGTGTTCATCAAAGACTAAATAATTACCCCAAACAATGCTGGATGGCAGATCAGGAAAACTCCTGGCAATTTCCTGAGCCGCATCTTTTAGAACGGCATTCAGTACAGTTGGTGGCTGCTGTATTTTCTTTCCTATATCAGTCCAGGCTTTATAGTCTGTGGGGGCAATGCTATCGCTTAGCGCCACGATTATTGAATACTTCATCAGGGGGGATTTGGCTTATATTTTATATTTTAAAAACATTAGTTTTTGGTGTGAAGTGCAAATTTTAGTCGGCATCCAGTCCAATATACATTCTGTATTTGCAAGCGAACTGTTCTATGCCAGTTAATGAAATTATGATTTCCCCTTGCTGCCATTCTATGCTTCCAATATCGTTGTGCCCAAATTTTTCCAGATCGATTCGGTTCGGTGTTCCCAATAGCGCGGTTAATTTATCTTTCAGCATCAGGAACTTCTCGTTGCCTACATCATCAGTCCCCAAATACTCATCCGTATACATGAATGGCTCATTGCTCTTTTTATCGGCCCACTTCATTACCCCTACAAAACTGTGAAAACCATCGAGGATGTTATGTTCGCCAAGAAAGTAATTTGTACGATCACCACTATCTCTCCTTTTAACCGCAATACGGTGTATTTCCATATAGGTGGCAGTCCATGGAATGAGCACACCCGTATCTTCAAATAAAAGGCCCTTCTGCAAATTTTCCCAAATCTGCTTTCTTTTTACTTCGGGATCAGTAGCGTAAGGAAAGATAAAATTGCAGGATACTGCTTTAGCGGGCGAAGCACCAGTAAACAAGTTCTTAATCTGTTTTAATATATTCATGCCGTATTTCTTCCAAATGTTAGTCTATGTTTATGACAAGTTAAAACCTTCCTTATTTGTTTCATTTTTATAGATTAAAAATGGGCACAATTATAGATAGCAATAAGTACTATGATAAAAAGCTCCATTTTATATCTATTCCTCTTCATTTCTGCCTTTTCTTACGGACAAACAAATATTAAACAGGCATTTAAAAAACATGCTTTACAAGGCAGTATTACGATCTATAATCAAAATAAACGAACGTGGTTATATAGCGACAGTCTTGACGCCGTTCGCGAAATGGTTCCTGGTTCGACGTTTAATATTCTAAATTCCAGTATTGGTTTGGAAACAGGTGTAATCAAAACTGAAAAAGAAATGATTACCTGGACTGGCGGTAAGTCTGATTTACAAATGGCTTTTCAATCTGATCTACCTCCCTATTTTGAATCACTTGCCAAAAAGACGGACCGGAAAGATTATACTGAATTTCTAAAGGCAGTAAATTATGGCAATCATCAGGTACCAGGAACGGGAAATGATTTTTGGAGTAAGGGGCCTTTGAAAATATCTCCTGTAGGACAGATCAATTTCTTAAGATTCTTTTTAAGGGAACAACTCCCATTTTCACCAAGGACATTCCGCATTGTAAAAGAATTAATGGTTGATCCCAAAGCCTCCGCCTATATGCTGCTTCAGCAATTAGCGGCAGTTACTGCTGAAGGAAAAAACTATGTCTGGTATATCGGGGCTGTGAAAACAAAAGACAATGCGTTCTATTTTGCCACACGTCTGGTTAGGCCGGTGAATAAAACAAAGGATTCTTTTGACAGTACAATCAAAACAATGACTCTGGATATTTTAAAACAAATCAAATTGATCAATTAACTGATATTTAATTAGCCCAAACTATCCAGGCTGTGAGCTGTTTATAAAATGCACTTAGCTTTATCATTATGTCTATTAAAAAACTCTCTAAAACAAGCTGGAAAATCGAACCCGGCCGTGTTACTATCTATCCTTATGGACTGTTATATATCTTTGCTGCCATAATTACGGTACTATTCTCAAGCCTTATCGTTATTTATATCAGCTTTCTAAACGTACCTATTGCAGACTCTTTATTTGTCATACTTTTTGCATTGCTCCCCGTAGTTTTATTTTGGGGTTTTGCGACTACCCGGATAGAGTTTGATTCCGAAAAAGGAAGGATGCGTAAATTGTTTATGGGCTTTTTGCCTGTTAACTCCATTCCATTTTCGAGTCTTCATGGTATCAGCCCGGTAGTTAATGTTGCGGGCGGTTATAATTACCGTATGTTCCGCAAGGATGCACGCTATGGCAAAGGCATTGTTGTTTCTTCCGGCTATGCTAAAAATGATGACCCTAATGCCATTGCTTTTGTTGGAGAAGCTGTACCGCTTATACACGGATATCTGGAGCAGCACGATACACCTGCTGACTTTGTTTCGGAACCTATTAACTTCTACCGCTTTTTTAATCAGGAGGGCAGCGTTTATACCGTTAAGAACAAAAAGACCGGAGCAATTCTATTTGGTTTAATGTTTATTGCGCTGGGGTTGTGGCTGACGACTACAGAAACCGATGGCATCTTTGTAAAGATCTTCCTGGTTGCTTTTGTCGTGTTCATTGGCCTTATATTCATTAATGCGGCATATACTAAAATAACTTTTGATACTGCAGCTCATACCATCCAAAGAACGGGTTTGGTAAAATTTTGGCACCGGGAATATCAATTGAGTAATTATGCCGGCCTTCAGACGGTACGCAGATCAATCAATTTTGTGTATGCAGGTACTGATATTAACATGTACTTTAATATTCCAGAAAAAAATGGAAAGCAGGAAATACTTACGGTGTCATCGTTCAAAAAAAGCACGGATATTGAGCGGTTTATCCAGGAGGTTTACCAAATTATGGGGATTTGATATGAATAATATTTTGCGTTTGTCGTTTTTAGTGCTTCTATTAACCTTTCATCTTTCAGATATTTCTGCGCAGGAAAAGACCGGAAAGCCTACATCGGCAATAGCTGCTGATATATCTGCGATCCGGGCGCAATTTCAGAAAACCAACTCCGTTCCTTTGAAAATGGAAAAGTTCAATTATGAAGCGGAAGGTTGTGTGGAAGATGGTATAGTAACCTACTTCACCAATGGGAAATCAATTGTAAAGATCATTGAATCCGGCAGCATTGGCGATGGCAGCTGGATTAATGAATACTATTACCAATCCGGAAAGGTTATTTTCTGTTACGAAGTGATTGTTGGCGGACCGGCTATAGGTAACGTTACGAGGACTGAGCGCCGTTATTATGTTAAAAATGATCGCATCATTCAATATATAGAGGATAAGAAAATAATGAAGCCTGAACCAGGGGCTACAGTGATTATAAGAATTGCCAATGAAATATTAAAAGCATATACCACTAAAGACTTTGCCAGTGCTTTATGCAATCCTTAACAGCGATTGCTAATTACTCACGTCATCATTATTGATTCCACGCTTGTTCTTTTTAATCGCGTCTTTCAGTTTACCAAATTTGTAGCTTAAACTTCCTCCCATTGTTCTAAAGTTCTGCTGACTGTGGTTAACCTGGTTAAAATTGGGTCCAAATCTGTCGGTTACATTTACACGATAACGGCTGAACGGGTTATTGGTGAAAGCCGAAAAACTGAGTTTGTCCTTAATGATATCTTTATTTACGTTGAAGGCAGTACTAACAAACGCATTTGTTTTTTGCTGTACCGTAAGGTCTCCTCCGTTAAGGTAAGCACTACCACTTATCCTCCAGTCTTTAGGCAGGCGCAAGCCAGTGCTCAGGTTACAGTTAAACATGAAGCCTTTATTACTAATCGGCTGGCCACCACTAATCCCATCTGCCCAACCATGCATCAGGTTCCCGTTTATACTCAGGTTCCATTTTTGGGTTAGCGGATAGTTGAAGTTTACATTTCCACCTAGTGCTTTTGCGCCACCAGTGTTTTCATATCGGGTACGGGTAATATTTGTTGCAGGATCAAAATCAGAAACCTGAAATATCAGTCCCCGGATCCAGTTGTACATCAGGCTTACATTCAAATTACCTTTATTGGTGAGGTTGTAGCCCATCCGAATCTGATTGCCTTTGGTAGGGCGCAAGTCAGGATTACCTGTGTTTTCAAAGATTGGGTTGGTACGATCTACAAAAGGATTCAGTTGGTTGATACCTGGACGCTGGATGCGCTGATTCCAGCCAATGTTGATGGAACTGGTTTTAAACTGTCTGGACAAAGTAACAGCAGGCACTACACTCAAATAATGCTGATTAACTGATGAAGCGGTGGTAATAAAATCAGCATCAACCGCCGTATTCTCCAGACGAATCCCTCCCTTAACCGACCAGCTCTTCCAATTATACTGATAGGTGTTGTAGGCTGCAAGAATGGTTTGGGTATTGTTAAAGGTATTTGTTTTTGCCGGATCAATGGCATAATTGTCTTCTGTATCTCTGGAGAAGTACTTAAAATCGCTTTCATTGGTACGGAAGATCCCTTTTATACCTGCTTCTATGCTCAGCTTTTTAACCGGGTACACATAATCCAGTTGAACGGTATGCTCGCTCATCACACTTTCATTAACCTGACGAAAATCGGGCAGACTATAATTGTTGCGGTTCGTGAAAAGCTGTCCGGTAATATCCTCGTTATTAAAACCATAATAGCGATAAGAAGCTGTGAAAAGCTGGCTCTTGTTTCGGCGAAATCCCCGCTGATAGTTCAGGGCTGCATCTGCACCTTTACCGGAGTTGTCATTATTAGTCAACAGGTCATACTGCTGCAGGATCACGGCGTTGCTTTGCAACAGGGAATGCTGGAAAAATTCTCCTGCTCCGTTACTTCCATTCAGGTTTATCTGGGCGGAGAGCAGGTTCAGTGAATCTATTTCATAGCTCAGTTCAGTACCCAGATAGGCGTTCCTGGTATCGCTTTCCCGGTCTGCACTCTGAAAAAGATTAGAGGGTACTGCGTCGGTACTGATCCTGGATATGGTAATTCCTGTAGTGGGCGTATTGGCGAAACTGGCACCGCCAAATGCAGATACTCCAAATTTGCCAGACTTGATTGTAAAAGAACCGCCTAGTGATGGTCCGCCAAGTGGGTAACGTTCGCTAAGTGTTACATTTCCACTATAACCATTCTCAATTGCCTTATTGGTTATAATATTGATAATCCCAGCCAAACCCTCTGCATCGTATTTAGATGATGGTGTAGTGATTACCTCAATTTTTTGAATGCTGGAAGCCGGCATGCTTTTCAGCACGTCTTTCGGACTCCGCTCCATCAGGCTCGAAGGTTTTCCATTGATAAATATCTTGTAGGCAGTATTTCCGCTAAGTTGGATGTTATCATCCGCATCTACGGATATCAGGGGAACTTTACGCATCATTTCTAATACGCTGCTGGATTTGCTATCCGGATCGGCCTGCAGATCATAGGCAATGCGGTCTGCTTCCTGTTTGATTAAAGGTCTTGCTGCAGTTACGGATACCCCTTTAAGCTGGGTATTGGCAGGACTAATTGTGATCATTCCCAAGTCAAGTGTTTCCTTCTCTCCCAGTGTTATTTCTAAAGTCTTTGTATTGTATTCTACTGATAGCAGCGATAGGATAAATTTTCCTGCAGGAAGCTGGTCGACCTTAAAGGTTCCATCTTTCTGGCTAAGCTGGGTTTTAATAACTTGCTTGTCCGGGGTTTTCACTGCTATGGTTACAAAGGCTGCCGGATTTTTAGACACAGAGTCGATTAGCGAGCCTTTTATGCTATAGGTTGAAGCAGCAGTTTGTGCAATAGCAGCATATGTGCAGCTTAGAAATGTTATGAAAGTGAGTAGAAGTTTCCGTTCCATGTCTGTAATGTTTTGTGGTTAGACGACATGTTCTAGTAACATGTTACACATGGATACTAATTAAACCTTGTACTATGCATAACATACTAATGAGGTTGATGTTTCGATCTGTAAATTTATAGAGGTTTTCAATCTTAAGATATATTTGCAAACATCAATTGCGCTATACTGAATTGATATAGGTTTTGATTTTAAACAAGATAAACGGTTTTATCCGTTTATCTTGGTGATATTTTGCATATTCTAATGTTTAACAACCGATTGTTAAGCCGGTCGCTCTTATTGATTTATCCATGTTAAGGATTATTTATTTTGACTTTTTGATCGCTTCAGTAAATCCCTGAAGTTGTAAAACATAATCTTTTGTGATATCTGGGTTTGCCCAAAAAGTGTTTTTGTTAATCCTTTCAAAACAACCTATTCCGACCATATCTTCTACCCCATTCAAACCGTTTACATATAACCTGAAATATACTGTTTGTTCGGCTGTTAATTTCTGGAGTTCGGGATATACGGAGAGGTTGATGGTATGCTGCGAAGCCGGAAACACACCTGTAAATTCGTATGGTTTTGCCAGGGACTTGTAGTTGCTGCCATCCAGACTATATTTCCAGTAGAAAAGCTTCTTGTTCTTTCCTGTCGTCATTAAACGCACATCCAATGTGCTCAATGAAACCTGATTCATTTTTACCGGATTTACCTTAAACTCTAAATACAGCTTATTGGATATTGCAGTACTGGTATCTGAAGCACTTACTGAACTCGGGGTATTGGCTGCTGCAATAAAGCCATTTGACAAACGTATGGGGTAGCTTCCGGCATTTTTTGCAATCAAACCGTCTCCCCTGGTTAAGGTGGATTTGTTTATTGCCTTGTTGTTGAAACTTGAATTTGCACCCTGTTCTTTATTTGCTGTAGAAAGATCAAACTGCCAGGCCAGTAAATTGACGTTCTTCTGTTCTGCCCCGGTATTTTGGCGTTTATAGATTGCAATGTCATCTATACTTAAACGTCCGTTATTATCAACACCCAATTCCAATTTATGAATGCGGAACCGGATTTTTCCACGGAGATCCATAATAAACACGGCTTGTTGTTTGTTTCCCTGGTGGGTAACTACCACAGGTCCTGTGGGTGTCCAGCTGGAACCCTGATTGGTAGAGTATTCCAGCTGCCATCTCGAAACACTATCTGTTGCGTAAAGGCCATGTTGTAAAATTACCTTTGATGCGCCTTCAGTAATATCGAAATCCATTTGCAGATAAGCGGGTGTTGTATTTCCGTTAACCATCCGTACCGCATAAGTTCCGCTTGTAGGTTTATCATTGCCGGAACTTCCACCCAATGTAGCACCCTCAAAGATCCATGAACCTGTACGTGCAGCTACTTTTTCCCTTGCATAACCTGTTTTGGTTATATTTTCAAAATCTTCAGGAAATTGGCGATACAAATCTCCTGCTTCATTTGCCTTTATGCCTATTGTTGCCATTACACAATAATGATCAGAAGCCGTGTGGTTATTATACAGATCGGTAAGCACATTATATTCATAAGCCTTTAACGTCTGACTAAGAAAAATATAGTCTACCCTAATCCTTTGCCTCCGGTTGATGTTGAAACCATTTCCGGTTCCGCGTTCTTTTTCACGAATGTTAACAGCCAGGTTATAGCTGTCTTTGAGTCCGGAATTATTGAATAGCATGTAATTTGGATCATATTGGGTGGTGTTTAAATCTCCCAGCAGTACGACTGGCGTATTGCCGGCCATTTCCTTTATTCTCTGGAGGATGAGTTTTGTACTGTTGGTACGCGCAGCAATGCCGATATGGTCAAAATGCGAGTTAAAAAAATAATACTCGCCACCGGTTATCAAATCTTTGAATTTGCCCCAAACGCAGATTCTTTTATATTTTGCATCCCATCCTTTGCTTTCAACATCCGGGGTTGGCGATAGCCAAAAGAAGCCGTGATCTTTTAACTGTAGTCTTTCTTTATTGTATAAGATTCCAGTTCCGATGTTCATAAAAACACCAATGCTATCAAATTTTGGCAATACGCTGGTTAGATAACCAGCCATGTTTGCATTTGTTTCCTGCATCCCGATAATATCAAATTGATGTTTCTGGATTTGATCGGTCACCATAAATTTTCTACTGGTCCACTCATTGCCAACATCGCGGAGGTCATCCCCCCGCAGGTTATATGTCGCTACCGTGAGCTGCTGTCCTTTGGAATAGCCTGCAGACAAACAAATGATTAATATGATTTGAAAAATCTTTTTCATGTTGGTTTGCTTATTTTTATCTATTGTACTGCCAATTGCAAGTACCAAATCATTTGAAGCTGCGCTGGCAGAAGGATCAATTGCTGTGCATTTCCGTTGTATACAGGAATTATTTTGATCTTCATCAGGATTTTAGATAAAAAGTTTAATAAATTTCAATTTAAGGATTAACTTTTCCGCCAATGGTTAAGGCTGGTGTTGTGGTTGAAACCGGTGTTCTTCCTATTGCAAAAGAACCTGAGCCAATGTTGCCATATCCCCAATTGTACATCCGTAAAGTTACCGTTGTACCTGCTGGAATACTTTGCAGCTGTGGTGTCTGATAAAGGTAATAGGTTGGCATCTGTTCACCTTCACCGTCAGTAGTGGTTCCTTCATAATTGATGTCTCCTGTTCCGTTGGTTTCCGTGAAGTCAACATTATTAAGACTATAGAACCATTTATGGTATTTTGCACCTGCACCGCTCCTTCTTATTTTGACATCAATTGCTGATATAGATAAGGTTGAACCGGGTTTTACAGTAAACTTTACCTGGAAATACGTATTTTGACTGATAGCTATCGCTTTTGTAACTGGAATGAGCGGACCTGCTGCGTTACTTCCAAAGGCACGTGCTGCACCGGATGTATTTAATCCCGTTCCACGTGTTAATGCAGCTGTGGTTAATCCACTATTGGTTGCGGTCGAATTTATTGTTAACTCACTTCCAGTGGTTAACGGTGCTGCAAATTGCCAGGCCAGTACATTTTCATATGCCGGAATGGGATTGGTTATTGGTCCACCCGCTTCTGTATTTTTGTAGATTGCCAGATCATCAAAACTGAACCTTCCATTTTGATTGTTGCTTGTAGATGCGCCGATACCCAGCTTCCCTATTCTGAAACGAACGGGGCCGCGCAGGTCCATCAGAAATGTAAATAATTGCTTGTCCTTACTTACCGTTAAAATATCAGCTCCTACCTGGCTCCAGCTTGTTCCCCGGTTCTGTGAATATTCTATACGCCATGTTGAACCCAAATCTGCAGATGCACCATATGAACCTGCCCAGATTGTTAATTTACTGGCTCCGTTTGGCAGATCATAATTCATGGTGATCCATGAGCTGGATGTTCCATTGCCGTTCATTCGCAGCGCATATACCCCGCTTGTTGCCCGGTCGTTCCCATCTTTATTTAAACCGGTGTTGGTCAACGTGTAATTGCCCGTTAGTAAATTGCCTGTTTTTGTCGAATACCCTGCTTCGCCAATCACCGCATCTGCGGTTTCAAAGTCTTCAGGGAATTTTTCATACAGACTTCCGCTTTCATCCTCTACAGTCTCCCCGTTTAGCAGCCAAAGTTGCTTAACAGCACCTTCAGTATCATTTCCGTTTGCGTTGTAATATCTGGCTACTCCAGTATAAGAGGCATTTAATGCTACTTTTTTTGAAGCGAAACCGGCTGTAGCTTCAGTATGTATCACTCCGGTGTTAACGGATTGTGAAACGGTTACATCACCGCTCAGTACATTTCCATCCGCGACCGCGTCAACGTTGGCTACTTTTAATAAAGTACTCTCATACTCCTCAAATTTTGCATTAAAAGCTGCCAGATTTACTACCCTGGGTTCTACCAGGATACCTGATGCTTCTTTTGTGATGCTGGTAAGCGATGGAACTTCAATTTGCAAGGCTCCATTTTTTCGATTAATTTTTCCGCCAATTACGTCAACACTAACGGAATCACCATATTTAAAAGAACTGGCTGATGCTCCTGCAACAACAATCTCGATTCCTCTTTTATAGCCTCTTCGGGTTTGCTGAATGGCAAATGTTCCGGCCGGCATGTTACCTGCTGCTGCATCAGATACGACCACACCGGTCACTTTACCTGATCCGGTCAGATTCTCAGCGTTTAAAATGACTTCTGTACCCTTGTAAACCTTTCTTACATCTATTAAAGAAATATAAGGATTTGCTTGTCCTGCGGCCGGTGATATGTTTTCTTTCAGGCAGGATGATAATAGCAGCAAAAATCCAATGAATAATACCATCGGGTACTGAAGTTTTGACATTGTGCTGTATATTTTATTTTTCATCTGTTTATAATTCGTTTTCATGTGTGATGAGGCCATCATGATCTTTACTTTTGTAGTTATAAGATCATGATGGTTTCATTACTTATTTTTGTGATGAATATTTATGATTAAGGTTTTGCCCACCAAACTTTGGTTTTAAGGTCATCTGCGCCCATTCTGCTTACTGCTTCTAAATAATTGGCCCGATTTAAGGATTGAACGGCTGTTGGATAGTAAAGCCGCGTTGGTAAGATCCTGTCATTCGAAACCCCTGGCCCAATGGTAAGTGTAGGATATCCGGTTCGCCGGTAATCATACCATTGCTCAAAATCGGTGAAGAAGGTTGCAAAGTATTTCTGGGTCATGATCAGCTCCATTTGCTGTGGCTGCGTAGCTGCACCCTCCCATACAATGTTTGGAGAGGTTAAGTAATTGGCGGGCATTGTTAAGCTCCAATGCTCTATTGCAGCCTGTACGCCCAGGTTATAGTATGTTTTTGGTAGTCCGGGGATATAGCCCTTCAAAGCCGCTTCTGCCAATACGAATTGCAGTTCAGCATAATTCATAATATTGCCCAGCAAAGGTTCTAATCTTAAAGTCGCCAATAATTGCGATCCTCTTGGTGGCACATTACCATCAGAATATCCGCTTTGCATGCCTACATAAGCATTGTCAACCTTACCAGCCCAGATTGGCAGGCGGGGATCTGCATTTTCACTTAGCGTATTTATGAAAAATTCACCCAGGCCACCTATCCCGGTAAAGTCATTATCGCGGTAACCTACAAATGGCGATCTTAGCGGGTATGTTGCTCCGGTAAGCCGCAAAATAGCAGATTCACTATTGTTTAAAAAGATTGGATAAGCCGTTGGATTGGCCACAATTTCTGCCATTTTCTGAGCAGCGGTTTTTCCGTCTATCATCAGATCAGCTTTTGCAGAAGCTCTCAGTAACAATCTTAGATATAATGAATTACCAAACTTTCGCCAGCGCTGAAGTTCAACATCAGATGTTGTAGCCGTCCCGTATAGGGCGTCTAAGCTTCTTTGTGTTTCGGTAAATAACTGGGCGGTTGCCAAACCTGTGAGCAATGTATTTGCCTCTTCCAATTTCCGGAACATATCCTTATAGATATCTTCCTGCTTATCAAATGCAGGTGTAAAGATGGATTCTGTTTTCCCTTTATTGGCCTGAGAATAAGGCACGTCGCCAAAGGTATCTGTGATCAATGAACTTACCCAAACATCCATGATATTTGCAATGGCCATATATGGTCTGGCAGCGGTAGTCTTTGAGGTAGAATTTTGTGCGGCAATGGTATACATATCCAGGAAATTGGTTTTTTCCAGATACCAGTCGTTCCAGACAAAATCAGAGATACTCGGTCTTAAAATATACCTGTGGATCTCAACATTGTCAGATAGTGGAACGGTAACCTGCATCAGATCATTATTTATGGAATAGTTGCGCAATATATTTGCACTTACCATCGCATATAAAGAAGGGTTTAATAACCTTTCTGGAGCAGCAATGGCCACTCCGTTTGGATTTTCATTTAGTTCCTGATAGTTTTTTGAACAGGAAATAAGTGTGGTAAAGATTACCAGTCCAAAAAATAAAATGCTTTTATATAATTTGCTCATCTTAAAATTGTACGTTAAGGTTAATGCCAATGGTTCTTGTGGCTGGAAACTGACCTGTTTCAAAACCCGACTGGATCAATCCATTATTAATGGTTCCAAATTCAGGATCGAATGATGGCCATTTGCTGATAATGAATAAGTCTCTTCCGTAAACACCAATCGATGCCTTTTGCAGGCTTAATTTTTTCATCAATGCTGGTTTGAAGGTATAATCTAATCTTGCCTCGCGAAGCTTGATGAAGTCTGTACTGAAAATATTCGCTTCTACATTGTCTGGTGTAAAATGCTCACTGTAATAGGTCCAGATATCTGCTGCGGCCACATCGTTGGGGCGATAAGTTCCATCGGTATTTTTAATTACCCCATTACCGATCAGTCCATTATATCTGCCTGGTAGTGTGCTTTTCAGAAAACCACCTGCTGCATTATTGGCATAGGTATGTGAGTAAGCTTCTGCACCAAACTGTGCATCAACCAGAATGTTTAACCTGAATTGTCCGGATCTGAACTCATTGCCAATACTTGCTTTCCATTTAGGATATACATTGGTTAACAGCCTTGAAAGCAGGGATTTTACAGGATATCCGTTTTGATATACAATCTGTCCATCAGGAGATCGTTCATAACCCAATCCATATAGGTCGCCCATGCTTCCGCCAACATGTGCTTCTACGAATCCGCGGGACCCCGGCCCTTTTTGTAATTGCAGCGCTTGTACGCTATCCGCAAGAGACAATACAATATTGCGGTTTGCTGTAAATGTTCCGTTAATGTTCCAGCTAAATTTGCGGCCTTTAACAGGAGCGCCATTCATGGCAACTTCTAGTCCCCTATTTCTAACTTCTCCAGAGTTTAATACAGCGGTACTAAATCCAGAAGCGCGGTCTACCGGAACTCGTAAGATCTGATCTTTGGTGTTATTTTGATAAACAGAGATATCGGCGCCTAATCTTCCATTAAAAAAGCGGATGTCTGTACCAAACTCTATGCTTACACTGCTTTCCGGTTTTAGATTCGGATTGGCTATGCTTCTTGGATTGGTTAATCCGGATGGGAAGTTTGTTTCTGACTCATAAATGTAAGAGGTTAAATAGGGTGTTGTACCACCACTTCCTACTTTGGCAACAGATCCACGCAGTTTAAGCAGTGATACGTAGGCAGGCAGCTTGAACTTATCTGAAACGATAAAGCTTAAATTGGCTGATGGATAAAAGAATCCCTGTGCTTTTCCTGATTCGGAAAAAAGTGTGCTTGACCAATCCTGGCGACCTGTAACATCAAGATATAGGAAGTTGCTGTACCCAAACGTAGCTAGTGAATATAAACTGGTTACTCCAAACCTGCTCATGTATGGGTAAGAAAGCGGCACATCCATGCTATTGGCGAAGCTATAGATACCTGGTGTAAACAATCGTTCTGCGCGGGTCTCATCGCGCTGATACCTGTTTTTTAATATACTACCACCAAATGAGATGTCGGCAGTAATCAACCTGGTCAGATCTTTTTTATACTTCAGTAAAAAATCTGCGTTTATTTCCTGGTTAAAAATATTCTGTGTGCGGTACATGCCATCCAGATAGCGTCTTGAACTTTTCGGACGTTGCTGTGATCTTGAATCGTAAGAAAGGTCTACTGAAGCTTTTAGCATCAGGCTGAGTGCCGTATTGAATTGATAATTGGTTTGTAAGTAACCGGTTACCGTATTTCTGTTGGACTTATTGAGCATTTCATTTGCAATGAGATAAGGATTATCTCCAGCTGCGTTATATGGCCTGTTTTGCAGAACATCATCCTGCCCTCTAATCCAGTAATCCTTGTATTCATCTATACGCGCATTCGGTGCCATTCTGATCAGGCTGTACATGATGGTCTGGTTGCTGTAACCTACAGAAGGCAGGTTGTCGCTAAATCGGTTGGTATAATTCACTTTTCCGGAGAACTGCATTTTGCTGGTCACCTTTTGGTTCAGCGATAAGCTGATTACATTTCGTTCATAGCCCGTATTTGGAATGATCCATGTATTGAGCAAATTGTTATAACTCAATCGTACCGATGTTTCTTTTGTACCGCCTTCAACAGAAAGATTGTTGGTAAAGGTTTGCCCGGACATGAAAAAGTCTTTCCTGTTTGTAGGATGTGCGATCCATGGCGTTCTGAAGAGCGCTGCAGATTGCGTATTCGGATCATATTGAAAAAAAGACTGTCCATCGAATTTCGGTCCCCATGCATTGGGTGTACCTGATAGGCTATTGCCATCAACCGAATTGCCATACGAATAAAACTCGTTTCCTGTATCTCCCTGTCCATATTCATACTGATATTCCGGAAATCTTGAGGCCGTCTCAATTGCTACATTACTGCTAAAGGTTACGCCTACTCCTTTATTTTTCGGGTTGGCCAGTTTGGTTGTAATCACAATTGCACCGCCTGCTCCCCTTGCACCATAAAGTGCTGTTGCCCCAGGCCCTTTCAACACTGAAATACTTTCAATATCGTTTGGGTTGATGTCATTGATACTGGTTCCATAATCTGTTGGCGCATTGCTTTCGTCATTATAGGAGATCCCATTACCTGTGGTTCGGCCGCTTGAGCTGCTCACCACAATACCATCTATTACAATAAGGGCTTCTGATGTTCCTGAAAGTGAGGTCTCACCTCTAAGGATGATCCGGTTTGAGCCTGCCGGGCCGCCATTGGAACGTAACAGGTTTAAGCCCGCAACCTTCCCGGATAACGCATCTGTCCAGTTGTTTGAAGTTGCATTGGTTATTTCTTCTCCTTTTAGCGTTGTTAATGAGTATCCTAATGCTTTCTCTTCTCTTTTAATACCCAGTGCAGTTACAACCACTTCATTCAGGTCGCGGTTTTCTTCTTTCAGAACGATATTAAGCGTCTGATTTTTACCAGCCTTTCTTTCTTCCGTTGCGTAGCCCATATAGGTAAAGACAATGACTGCGTCTTCATCGGGAGCAATTATTTTGTAACTTCCCGTATTATCGGTCACTACATATTGCTTCGTTTTTTTTAGGGTTACCGTTACACCTGGCAATGGGTCATTTTGCTCGGTGATTACCCTGCCCGTTATGATCAGTTCTTTGACTGCCTGTTTTGATACCGGAACTTTTTCTGGAGATATGATTATATTTTTATCTACCACCTTAAAATCGAGTCCTGTACCCTTTAAGCATTTGCGCAAAGCGGCTTCGATAGACAGGTTTGACAGGTTTACAGAAACCGGGCCGGCAGCTTTGACATTTTCTTCGCTGTAGAAGATATTATATCCGCTTTGCTTTCTTAGATCTTTTAAGATTTCCAGAAGCGCGGTATTGTCTTTTTTAAGATTGATCTTCTGGGCATATGTTGCTGCATTTACTTGTAAAAAAGTAACGATAAGCATTATGGTTAACTTCATTGCCCGGGAGATTTTATGATACAGATCGTTTTCTTTGCCACAAATAACTTTTGTAGTAAAATTTTTATACATTTGATATGGTTTTATTTAATTGTTGACTCGATTAATTTTAATCAAATGGCATTTGCTATTTCAAATCAGGAGCGTTCCCGCGCTTCTGATTTTACTCACAGAGGCCATAATTTTTTACGGCATTACAATGACTCTCCTTTCTTTGATCTCGAAGTGAATGGCTTCTGTTAATTCAATTGTTTTTAATAGGTCTTTAATATTTCCGAACCTTGAAATTGTGCCTCCAAAAGTTTTTCCGTTTAGTGCTCCCTTAAATTCTACCTCTACATCATACCAGCGGGAAACCGATTTCATTACGCTTCTGATGTCCTCACCATTAAAGATGAAGTAGCCATTTTTCCAGGCCAGGGCCTCTTCTACATCCACATTGGTAACTGCTATATGATCTGAAGTTTTTGTGATCAAAGCTTGCTGATTGGGTTTTAGCAGTGCATGTTTCTCCCCTTTGCTAACATTTACTGAACCTTCAACAAGTGTGGTTTTAATAAATGAATCATCTGCATAAGCACTTACATTGAAATGTGTACCCAAAACTTTAACTTCAGTACCATTGGCTTCTACAATAAAAGGCTTAGCTGCATTTTTAGCGATTTCGAAATAGGCTTCACCCTGTATTTTAACACGGCGTTCTTTTCCGTTAAACTCGACCGGGTAGGTTATGCTCGATGCCGCATTTAGCCAAACTTTACTACCATCCTGCAGCACCAATTGATACTCACCCCCCTTAGGTGTTGTCATGGTATTTTCTGAATATTCATTTGCTGCATTGTTGATTACATTGTAGGCAAGCTGGCCTTTATTCTGCATGACGCTTAAATTACCCTGCAATGCTATTTTTCCGGTGTCCGTATCATGTAATTGAATGGTTGAGCCATCTGCCAGGGTAAGTATTGCTTTTTTGCTGCCAACAGAGATGCTATTATTATTGATTTTTGCAGTTTGTGATGCGTCTGGTTTTAAATTAGAGATATACCAGGTTAATGCTCCTGCCACTATAATTAAAAGGGATGCTGCATAGCCAATAATTCGTTTGATATTCAGAGGACTAATTTTCGCCTGTTTCTGATTTGTCCTGAAGCTTTTATGAGTTGTAATCTGATTAAAGATCCTGTCCTGCGCAATCCCTTCGTTTTCATCCACTGGAAGTGAATCCCAATACTGCATCATAAAATCATTTATGCTTGCTTCTGATATTGGCTTCTGAATAATCGCAGCAAGCTCAGTCAGTTCAACTTCAGTGATGCAGTTGGTTGTATAAGCACTTAGCAGATATTCAATTCTCTCGTTTGATGATGACATTTGATCTTGTTGGTGTCCGTTACTACAATAGAATACGGGTGTGAAATTATAATGGACTAGTTGGTTTTTTATTTATTTCAGAATAATTATAATCAATTGAAAATCAATGATTAATTTCTGATTAAATAAAAAGGGTGATGAAGAGCATGTATAATATGCCTTCGCGGTTTAGTTCCGACTTTAATGTTTTTAAAGCGACTACTAAATGATTTTTTACGGTGTTTTTGGAGATGTTGAGGTGTTCTCCGATTTCGTCGTATGATAGTCCCTCGAACCTATTCAGTCTGAATACTTTTTGCTGTTGTACCGGCAGATGTGATATTGCACCTTCTGTAACCCGTAATAAATCAGCATAAATGATACGGTCTTCTGAGTTGGTGTCTGCATCGTTCATCGTCATTAAAAGGTTTGAACGATATTTTTCAGAACTGGTAGCCTTCCTAAATGCGTCTATGACCAATCTCCGGCAAATGGTAAATAACAAAGGCTCTATAGGCAGATCGATATTTAAACTTTCCCTTTTAGCCCAAAGGGTTAGGAAAGTTTCTTGTAATATGTCTTCGCTTTGCTCCTTGTTCTTCAAAAATGATTTGGCAAACTGGTAGATCTTGCGGTAATGCTGGTCGTAAAGCCTTCTAAAGGCAACCTTATCTCCATTTCGAAGCTGGTTTAACAAGACTGCATCTATAGCTAATTCTGACGACATAAATTTAGTGGCACTGACCTGGTGGTTGGTGCGATTATATTTGGTACATAAAAGTAGGAATAATAATCGCGCTACAAAACTAGCTGAAGGAGATTTCCATAGTATTAAGCCGTTGTTAAATCTGAGGGGAAAGTAGGTTGTTATTTTAGTTTGGCTAAATTAAATACAACCGATGATGTTTAAATCCAGGAAACCGTAAGTGGGGCAGTTAGATAATTTGACAGCGTCAATAGCTATCTATTTGTCGTAGAAGTTTGGGGTAATATAAAACACTGTATCTATAAAATAAAGAAGGCCATCGCAACTAAGAACATTTTCATCATGTAAATCTTCAAAAATGATTCCCAAATCACTGCTTTGATAATCATTGTTTCTTATATGATTGAACTTATTATATTCCAATAATGATCTGAGAGCAGTCAGATCAGTTGTTTCTGTAGCAAGAATAAAGTCCTGTTTAACTACGGCAAAAAGGGAATTATCAATTACCTTGAACCCTAGAAATTCATATGTGGTTGATTTGAAAAAATAATTATGAACTAGCAGGCTATTAAAATAATCTAGCCAATATTCGTAAAAGACGCTACCGTTAAGCTTAATTACACTATGATCGTCAAAGCGATAAACCTTTTGCTCAGCGCCTTCACTGATGAATAAATCTTCAGATATATCACCGGAAAAAATAAGATTCTCCTTTAGCGCATAATCAATCAGGAGTGATTCTTCTTCACTTTTGAGATGCTTTTGTTCTTCAGGTTTTGAGCCTGCGTTCGCATTTCCTCTAAGGAAATCTTGGATTTTTTTGAGTTTGCTACTTTGGCCATCCTGTCCATTTCCGATAATGATATTTTGTAGTTCATCTTTAATATGCTTCATTAAGGATTTATTATACGAATATACGATTTTTTCGATAATAGTTCCCCTTACGTTCGTTTCAGAAAAACAGCAAGGTGATACTGCACTCATAGCTGTAACACATTTAGTCAGATTTTTGATTCCCCGAAAACAGGAGATCAAAACTTGTGATAGTTGCGGATAAATCCTATCTTCTCCCATCAGACCATTTTTTAAAAAATGCGATGAAGAGTTGCTTAAATATTACTTATAAATGGAAACTTATACCTCACTCTACTGGATAGAACGATACAAAATGGAACCGCACCCTGAGGGAGGCTACTACCGGGAAACTTACCGCTCAGCTCAACAAATAGTAAGCCCTGCGGTCAAAGAAGACCGAAGCGCCTGCACTTCCATCCATTATTTACTGGAAAACGATGATTTTTCAGGATTTCACCGGCTATGGGCCGATGAAATCTGGTATTTTCATCTCGGGGCAGCGGTAGGCTTACATTTGTTAAGTGAGGATGGCACCTATCAAATGATAGAATTATCTTCTGGGGTAAATGGTATGCTTTCCCTTGCTATTCCAGCAGGTTACTGGTTTGCTGCAGAGCTGACCGGCAAACGCGGCTTCAGTTTGGTGAGCTGCGCTGTTGCACCAGGTTTTGACTTCAGGGACTTCGAGATGGCGGACAAGGAAAAACTGAATCAGCAGTATCCTCAGCACAGGGATATTATCATGCGCTTATGCAGGTAACCAGTTTTATAAACTACACCAAAAATTCACCCTATTTTGCCACTGCCATTTGCCGGTAAGCCAGGCAGGCCGACTTTGCAGTTTTGACAACCTTTGGATCCTGTTTAATCACAGTTTCTAAAAATGTTCGGTGAGCATCGCCCCATTGATTCATAGCATCAATCATAGGCATTAATGACCAGCCAATCTCCGTTAAAAAATATTCTACTTTAGGCGGCAACTGTGCATAGATTTTCTTTTCTATGATGCCATGGTTCTCCAGTTCTTTGAGCTGGACATTCAGCACCCGGCGGGTGGCTTCTGGCAATAGCCTTAAGATTTCGCTTGGGCGCCTTACTTCCATAGACAAAGCATTCAGTAACGCTGGTTTCCATTTGCCATTCAGTACTTCCCTGGTTAGGTGAAGCCCGCAATCTATGGTTAGAGGAATCTTTCTTTCGTACATACGCTGTTTTCTTATTACAAAAATAGGCATTGTATCTCAATCAGCATAGGAGATAAATTTATCCCTATGCCATTAGTTTCCCTCCTATTGTGCCGCTGTTGTCTATGCCCGAGCTTTGCTTAAAAAAAACAATGAAAAACACAGCGCAACCTCTCTTAGAGGAATATCAATTGGGTGAATTAAAATTGAAAAACAGGGTCGTGATGGCATCACTAACCCGCGGACGTGCCGACAACCCGGGTCTGGTACCTACCCCATTAATGGCTAAATATTATGCACAACGTGCCTCAGCAGGTTTAATTCTAACTGAAGGCACCTGGGTGAATTCAAAGTCTATCGGTTTTATTAATGTTCCGGGCATGTACAGCCGGGAACAGGTTGAAGGATGGAAACTGGTGACCAAAGCCGTGCACGATAATGGCGGTTTAATCTTCTCCCAATTGGGACATATTGGTTCCGCATCCCATCCGGATTTCTTTAATGGCGAACTACCAGCCGGGCCATCAGCCATCAATCCCCAAACCCGTTCTTTTACTCCTGAAGGCTTTAAAGACTCATTAACGCCCCGCGAGCTGACCATAGCCGAGATCAAACAAACTATACAGGATTACAAGCAGGCAGCTAAAAATGCTAAAGAAGCAGGATTTGACGGTGTAGAGATCCATGCAATGGTTGGAATGCTGATCCCGCAATTTCTAAGTTTGGCCACTAACCAGCGTACAGATGAGTATGGCGGCAGCATTGAAAACCGCGCACGTATTGTGTTTGAGATCCTCGATGCCATCATAGCCGTTTGGAGCAGCACGCGCGTGGCGATCAAGTTTACGCCGGTAGCGCTAAGCAACGTAGGTATCATGAAACCCGATGAAGAAACTATTCCAATATTCAAATACATTTTAAAGAGGCTAAGTGATTATAATTTGGCTTATCTGCATATTGTTGGACCAGCGGAAAATTTAAACGGTACAGATGTTGAGGTCATGCAGGACAATTACTTCAGCCATTTCCGTAATAACTACAGCGGAAGATTAATGGCAAACTTAGGCTTTACACAGGAAAGCGGCAATGCCATCCTGAAAGAAGGCACAGCCGACCTGGTATCTTTTGGTGCAGCTTTCATTGCCAACCCTGATTTGGTTGAACACTTCCAATATCATCTGCCATTGTCAGAGGGTGACATGGATACGTATTATGCCGGGGGAGCGCATGGATACACCGATTATCCGAAAGCGGTATATAGTAACACTGCCGCACATTCAGACGATGCAGATTCCGAATAATAATTGATGATTATTGAGTGTTTTCCTATGCTAACAAAGGAAAACACTTAACTTAATCCTTTAATGACCACAATTCCTTCTAAAAACCATACATTCCACCCGAAACGCCAATTTGTTCTCCCGTTATCCAAGCTGCATCATCAGAAGCAAGAAATAAAACAGCCTTCGCAATATCTTCGGGCTGGCCCCTACGTCCAAGCGGTGTTTTGGCAACAAACATTTTTTCATATTCACTGCCAGGGGTTACACCTGCACTTGCTGCACCTTCTGTATCCGTAGCACCCGGTAAAATAGAATTGATACGAACATTCTTTACACCCAGTTCTTTCGATAAAGCAATCGTCATGGCGTCTAATGCCGCTTTAGTGGCAGAGTACAACGAGGCTCCCGGAAGCGGGTATTTACTCGCGCCCGAGCTGATGTTGATGATATTGCCGCCCTTATCACTAAATGCTTTTAAAGATGCCTGAATAGTCAATATAGGCCCCAAAACGTTGACGTTGAAATGCTGATGAAAAGCTTCTACTGATATCTGTTCAACCGGTAAGTATCCTTGATAAACCGCGTTGTTTACCAAAATATCCAACGCACCGAAAGCTGTATTGGCTTCTTCAAACAGCCTGATCACATCGGCCTCGTTCGACACATCGGCTTGGACGGCAATAGCCAGGCCTCCGTTGTCGGTTATTTCCTTGACTACTCTATCTGCGTCTTCTTTACTTGAGGCATAATTCACAACTACTTTTGCGCCTGCTGCCGCGAAGTGCTTTGCGATAGATGCGCCTATTCCTTTTGCTGCACCGGTAACTACCGCTACTTTGTTTTCTAAGTTACTCATGATTTTTATCTATTAATTTGTCATATTCTTCAGATGTATTTCCGTTCTGAAGTCTATCCAAAGATGCAGACCTATAACGGACCGTTTATTGACATGAATCATGAAGTATGTTTGATGTAGGTCAACTCATTGTCCTGACCTGGATCAAGTTAATCGAATAACTAACTGTGAAAAAATAACTTAAGATAGTGAGGGAAAACGCAGAAAGAAAAAATCAGAAATATCACAACGGCATATTTTGCGTTGTTGGGCATTTTTTTTGGATTCAGAATTAATATCAATGGGGTTTTTAAAATAGGAATTGAAATGGCCGCGTTGTAGAACAAGCTACCTTTTAGCCCTTTTATAAAGATTTATTTAAAAGAGTTTTTCCTTATTCTGCTCAAAGTCTCCGGGGATAAACCCAGATAGGAAGCGATCATGTTTTGCGGGAACCGTTTTAGAAAATGCGGATAATTGCTAACCAGGTCTTCATAACGCTCTTCAGCCGTGTAGCTAAAAGCAGCCTGCACTCTTTTCTGGTTTGCAATGGTATAATTTTGGCTGATTATGTTCTGCATCGCTGAAAAAGCAGGGATATGCTTAAGAAACTCCTCAATTTGAGCATTTGTTGATTGAAGAACCTCAAGATCTTCCAGCGCCTCAATATTAAAGCGGCTTGGCGTTAACAGGTAGAAGCTTTCAAAATCAGCCAACCACCAATTTTCTACAGACAATTTCAATACATTTTCGTGCCCCTTCTCATCTACTGTAAAGGTTCTGGCGGATCCTTTTACAATAAACCCAATATACTTGCACACGTCTCCTTCCTGTAAAAAGTATTGCCGTTTTCTAAGTTTTTTGGATTTGAAGTGTGCCATCAACAACTGCTTATCATCTTCTGAAAGCAGTTTGCCTGATATTTCCTGGATGTAATCGAAAAACACTTCAAAGTTGGACATTGTTCAAGGATATAATAATTTGCAATTTACTCAAGCTGCCTGATAAAAACTAAAAAAACAAACCAGGTTTACAGATCTCGCGATTTTATTGTAGGTGGGATTATTCGAAGATAGGGTTGAGTCGTTTACCTGTACCTGGATAAGAACAAGTTTGAATAACTAAAAAACCAGCAAAAAATAAGTTGAAAGTTTTATTTTTGAGGATTCTCCTTAATAACCCTAAAAATGCATAATTTTCAAGCGCTGTTCGATTACGTTCAAAAACTTTCCGGCGAAACGCTTTCAGCGGATGATAGGCAAGTATTTATCACCCATTTCAAACCAAAGAAAATCCGGAAGCGACAATACTTTTTGCAGGAAGGGGATGTATGTAAATATACCGGATTCATTGTGAAAGGGGCTGCCAAGACGTTTACAGTAGATGAAAAAGGACATGAGCATATATTAAAATTAAGTATTGAAAACTGGTGGTTAGCCGATTTTGAAAGTTTTTACAAACTGACACCAAGTCGCTTTAACATAGAAGCGCTGGAGGATCTGGAGATCTTACAAATAACCCATAGCCTGGTAGAGGAATTCATAAGGCCCATTCCTGCCTTTTCAGCGATGCAAAATGTGCTTAGTCAAAATAATACCATAGCTGCCCAGAAAAGAATGCAATCTTCCATCAGTCAAACTGGTGAAGAACGGTTTCAAGAACTCGTTAATGATTATCCACACTTTATACAGCGGTTCCCGCAAAATTTAATTGCTTCCTACCTGGGTTTAACACCGGAAACCTTGAGCCGGATCAGGAAAAACGCCTTAAAATAGATTGACTTTTATCAAGCGTATTTAATGACATATATTAAGATGCAGTTCCTCGCGCAGCTGCATCTTTGTATGACATTAAATAGTAAAGATCATGAGTAAATTAAAAAACAAAGTAGCCGTAATTACAGGCGGCAATAGCGGTATTGGATTTGGTATTGCCGAAGCATTTAAAAATGAAGGTGCTGCCGGTACTATTGTTGGCAGAAATCATCAAACTTTAGAAAATTCAGCCGCTCAGCTAGGCAATGATTTTATAGCCATCAATGCAGATGTAACTAACCTTACCGATTTAGAAAGAGTATTTAAAGATACAGCCGAAAAATTTGGTAAAATAGATATACTGGTAGCCAATGCCGGTGCAGGAACAACCGGAACTGTAGCAGATGTGAGCGAAGCTGATTACGACAAGACTATGGATCTTAACCTGAAAAGCGTTTATTTCACTGTACAAAAAGCACTACCTTATATGAATGATGGTGGGTCTATCATTCTTATCGGATCAAATGCCGCACATCGGGCATACCCATCATTTGGACTTTACGGTGCTGCAAAAGCTGCTGTGATCTTTTTTGCGAAAAGCTTTTCAAACGACTTGCTGGAAAGAAAGATCAGGGTAAATGTAATAACACCGGGCACTACAGACACACCTGCATTTGATAAGTTCGTTCCTGCAGAACACATCGAAGCTGTGAAAGCACAGTTTGCAAATGTAATGCCGACAGGCAGGATCGGACAGCCGTTAGATATTGGTAAAACAGCGGTTTTCCTTGCTTCTGAAGATTCTTCTTTCTTGCTTGGTGCTGAACTTCTTGTTGACGGTGGCATGACCTACTTAGCTAAGTAATTTCTTATTCACTGGCACGGGTTTTCGAATTCGTGTCGGTGGATATTAGATGCAGAGGAATCAGCAATAAATACTCACTTCCATTTAATCAAAGAACTATTGAAGCGCTTGGTTGCCTTTCCCGGTCCAGTTCCTGAATTTTATAAACTATTTGCCAATACAGGAACTATAAAATCAACAAGTTGTAAAAAATAAATAACGAAAAACATTCTAAAAAAACATCGTTCGTTATTTCTTCAGTTTCCGCTTTTCCAAGCCCCCTCTATGACCGGATTATGTTCAATTTGCATCAGATAGATCCGGTCAACATTGAACACACCAATTATCCTCCACTTGTCTTAGGTTTCATTTTGGGCAGGTTCAAATTTTTCAATCAACCCTTCATTAGTCAACCCGCTGACCAATTCTTTACATATATCTAAGTCAGCTGTCCCTAAAACCCTAATATAATAAGCCATTTTACAATCATTTTAAAACATACAAACAATCTGCATACAAGCTATCCATTTCCCCTTGTGAAATTTCTGTCATCAATCCCTTAGGATATTTTTCCTTCAGCTTTGCCAGTAAGCAACCGGCATAACTGGTTTTCTTTTCTTCTGAATATCCTTTTAATTCCTTAAAATCCCTAAATTTTTTTAGGCAAGCCTTTTCGGTAATAGGTGTCCAGGATAACTTCGTAATGGTTTCGGCACATTCCATACCAACCTGTTCAATGACCTTTTTAAGGGTGTCAGCCGATATCGTTTCCACACCCTCTGGATATAAAATTATGATTTTATCGACAAAACATTTGGCCATGTCCTTCCGCTGCTGAACATCACCAGAGATATTTCCAGCCCCCTGATAAAAACCATCATAAAGCTCCTTAGTATTATATGCATTCCAGCCATTATGTCTAAACACTACCCATTTGACTATGCCTAGAATTACACCTATGGCCACTAAAAAAAGTAGCAAATAGGTAACCTTGATATTTTTCTTGTGTTGAGCGTTATTTTCTATCATAAATCAAGTCTTAGGACTGAAGTTAAAACAAGAACCGATTATAGTTGATGATTCCTGTTTCACTAAATTACAAAAGAAATTTATTTTTTTGCTGCCACCGATTAATCCTTTCAACGGCAATTCAAAAGCCATGCCATCCTGCAAAATGCTATTCAGACCTCAGCGGACCAGTTTTGAGTATCGAAATAGCCACATCAGCAAGTTCAACAGTTAAACCAACAGAACCGCTTGTTAAAACAAAGCGATCCTTATTATCCTTAGGTAAAGTATTTAAAGACTTCTCATCATCAATGATTACAAAATCTTTATCAAAACCCATTGCAGTTTTATACCACGCTAAAATCCTTTCCTTCAATTTGACCTAGCAATCTTGTCCGGTAAGCAATCAATTCTGTAAACAAACATCCCTTAGTTTTAAAATATCACGACATTGATCAACTGGAAATCTGGATTTATAGGAAGTCGTTAAAAGAATCTTTGCTTTAGTCTCCAAAATAATCTTCTGGAGCGCCATTACCGATCTCGTGTATTTTTTATTGTAGATCATACCATGGAGAACCGCATGTTCAAAAGCCCTTATCTCCGAAATCCATAATAATTTACGACCGCATAACTTACAAAACTCATTTTTGCTTACTTTCACATTAAAAGTCATAACATGATTAAAAACATTCCCAAAACCATACTAAGTTCACAATAGCTTACATCAAAAGGACAATCGCCATAGGATTCATTGTATCCTTATTCGCATGCGACCCTATTAAAGCACCAAAAACCGATCAACTGGAAGAAATCACATCCAGAACCCATATCACTGAAGGGTTCAGTGACATTTGCTTAAAAATACTAAGCGACCAATCCAAAGACAGTGTTCATATCTACCTTGCCAAAGGATTATTCAATGGGAAAACAGTAGGCATACAATTTGAAGTAAAATCCAATATGCCTGCTGGCCTAACACAAGACTGAGGCATGGGCAAAAATGGTTTCATACAAAATCCAGTCAAATTTCTATCTATCGGGGAAGAGAGCAATCAGCTGCTAAAAGCATTAAGCGAATTATACAAGGCCCCAACAACAAATCTATTTGCAAAGCAGGTAACGGCCAGCTCCGGATTTTCCCTAAACCAAAAAGTCGCTGATCTCAATGTCCCTAGCCATTACAAGTTCAAATTATTTTTTGAAAGCGAAACCGATATTCCTGAGTTATATTCTAACGTAAACACAGCAGAAGGAATCATCGAACTCTTCGAAAAAGATCCAGAATACAGGAGTGCTTTACTTAATGTATTCAGTAAAGCTTGCAAATAAAGCAAGCACATAATCTGAGGTTGTAACTAAAAGTAAAAGACAAAACTTGAAAATAGAATTAATCCCAGTAATCGAATTCGGCTATCACAACCAGGGCATAGACTTACCTGAAAATATCCATATTGGGGCAATATCGAACTTTTCTCGTCTGCTAACGTATTTAAGATTATTTCGGCAGATATAAGGGTAATTTATAGATAAACTCTCATGTCAAATAACTAATTTAGAATTATTTTGTAGAACGCAAACAACTAACTAATATTTACTATGGATATTATTGCAGATATTTTCACATACAACAAATCTTTAGCTAATAATATTAAAATAAGGGAAGATATTGATATTTTCGCTGAATATACAGGATCATCTATACATTTGTTGCCTTCAATTCAGGCGTTTGACATAAATAGATTAGTTCATTTTCCTAATAAAAAAAAGCATAAAAGGACTCCATACATAACACTAATTGCTGAGAATTTATTTAATCCCGAGATCTACAGATATCGAAATAATAGTCTTACCAAGACTTTTCTGTCATCTGATCTGAAAGTTAATATATACCAAACGATAGAAGAATTTCTCGAAGATAGCTGGCCAAAAATTAAGTTTATAAACGAAGAATGGATTCCGGACAATCTCGATGATGATTATTTCGAGCATATTGCTTGGCGTTACTTAAACCGTGTAAGCAGAATGAAAACTCTCAATTGGTTCAAAGAAATTACAGAACAAACCATTGTGGATTATCAAGTGATTTCATGTCACCATCTTCATGACTCACATGGAGATAGGCTAATATATGAGCTTTCTAAAAATATATACAAGGTCTGCCTACCTAGAGAGTGTGAATTTGATATAAAAATTTTTACCGATCAAAATTTTCAAATTAATATACAATGCTTTGCAAGGCTTAATTTAAATATTATTATTTGTGATAAAAGGATAATCGATCTCGAGATAGCTAATGTTACCTTACAGATCCCCCAAAAGGAAAATATTGGTGACCTACGAATTTGACAATAAGCCATGAGGCTCAGCCTTTAAGTTGTTAATTTGTTTCAAGATCATTCTATAACGATTGCCGGTCGGATCAGGGCCAGTTACTCCATTGGTTCAGCAAGCGAGGTGTCCCTATAAAAACAATTGATTATGGGAGGTTTGAATTAGTTTCTGTTTTTGTGGGTTTACTTCCCGATACAAAACTTGCTAAATATATTCTCCAGCAAATCATCCGTTGTAACCTGACCTGTGACTGTACCCAGTTGGTAAAGTGCCAACTTTATATCCATCGCCAGGAAATCAGAAGTTACCGGGTTATCCAATCCATTCTGCACACTGCTTAACGCATCCTGTGTCCTTTGCAAAGCCTCCACGTGTCTAATGTTAGTCACCATGGTATGGCTATCAGATAACTGGTCTCCCACCGCAGTATCGTACAACAATTGCTTCAATTCTTCAATCTGCTGATTCTCTTTCGCAGAGATCGAAATAACCTGAACACCATCTGGTAAGTTAAGTTCTGGCAATACATCGCCAGCTAAGTCAATCTTGTTCGCCACAGCAACAAACGCAATGCCAGGCTTATGCAGGCTTAAAATATCTTCCCGAATCTCAGTAGCAGAAAGGTTAGCGATATCGAACAAATAAACCAACACGGCCGACTGGCTAATCTTCTGCATCGTCTTCTCCACGCCTATCGCTTCAATCGTATCGGTAGCTTCGCGAATCCCGGCAGTATCGATCAACCTGAAATTGATTCCATTAATATTCAATACTTCTTCAATCGTATCTCTGGTCGTACCGGCAATTTCACTCACAATCGCACGGTCTTCATTCAATAATGCGTTCAATAAAGTAGACTTACCAGCATTTGGTCTGCCGGCGATAACCGTGTTAATGCCCGACTTGATCACATTACCCAGTTCAAAAGAGCGGATCAGCTTGTTCAATACCAAGGAAATTTTGTTGATCAGCTCATGCAATTGTTCCCGGTTCGCAAATTCAACATCCTCTTCGGCAAAGTCTAACTCCAGCTCAATCATCGAAGCAAAATGGATCAATTGATCGCGCAGCACGTTAAGTTCTGTACTAAAGCCGCCTCTTAACTGGTTCATTGCCACGCTGTGTGCAGCAGCAGAATCGGACGAGATCAGGTCGGCAACAGCTTCGGCCTGAGAAAGATCCAGCGATCCATTTAGAAATGCACGTAACGTGAATTCGCCAGGCTTGGCCGCCGTGGCGCCTTTTCTAATCAATAAAGAAATGATCTGCTGAATGATATAATTAGAACCATGGCAGGAAATCTCTACCACGTTCTCCTTGGTATACGATTTTGGAGCTACAAATAAACTCACTACTACCTCATCGATAACTACAGGACCATCCTTGATCAAGCCAAAATGCAGGGTATGAGAATCTTGTTCCAGCAGGTTTTTTCCACTAAAAACAGAATTGGCAATACGGATTGCATCGTCGCCCGAGAGCCGGATTACACCAATAGCCCCCGCTCCCGGTGGCGTAGATAATGCAACTATAGTATCTGTAGTAATCATGTGAAATCTCCTAAATTGAATTAAACGCAAAACTACCCAAACATTTCATACCTTGTACTGTTTACCTGTTGAAAAACTAACAAATTACGAATGAAAGACATGCCACTTACAGTAAGACGATCCATTGAACTATTAGGACTCGTCCTTATTGGTTACATAATGGTAATAGGAAATAGTATCATTATGCCGGTGATCATGGCATTCTTTATCAGTATCTTGCTCTTGCCGGTGTTCCGGTTCTTCATCAGGATCAAATTCCCTGAAGTTGCAGCAATCATCATTCCCATCCTTCTGCTCGCCATTTTTATCGGATTAATTGTCTGGTTCTTCTCCGCACAGATTGGATTGCTGGTAGACGATTTTCCGCAAATCAAAAGGAATGTAGGCATCCACATTAAATCGCTGCAGGATTGGATTGGCAGGATCAGTAAGTTTTCTACCAATGAACAGGCAAAATTCATCAGCGATAAAAGCAACGACCTATTGGGTATGGCTGGTAAAGCCGCAAGTGGTGCTGCTGTAACGTTAAGCTCTGTATTCGTATTTGTTGGCCTTTTACCGATCTATATCTACCTGATGCTTTTCTATAAGGATATCCTTTTACGCTTCATATTTATGTGGTTTAAACAAGATCACCACCCTAAAGTGAAAGAAGCGATCTATGAAACTGAAGCCATTATCAAAAATTACCTGATCGGCTTATTAATCCAGGTAACCTATATGACCATTCTACTGGGTGGTATTTTATTCTTTATCGGTATTAAACATGCCTTATTGATCGGTGTGATCTTTGCAATATTAAACCTGATCCCGTATGTAGGTGCCTTAGTAGGAAACGTAATAGGTGTATTACTTACGCTTACCTCATCAACAGAAATCTGGCCGGTAGTTACCGTTTTATTGGTTATAGCAGGTGTTCAGTTTCTGGATAATAACATATTGATGCCTAGAATAGTAGGTTCTAAAGTGAAAATTAATGCATTCTTTGCCATCCTGGGAGTAGTCATCGGAGGTAGTATAGCCGGGGTATCCGGGATGTTCTTATCTATGCCAATCATTGCGGTATTGAAGGTAATCTTCGACAGAACCGATATCTTTAAACAATGGGGTGTTTTATTGGGTGATGAAAGACCGGCAAGAAGTCCGATGAGTTTCCCCGTATTTAGAAAAAAAGTTCCTGTATCGACGAAATCAGGCGTTGAACATACAAAAGAGAAGGATTAATCCTTCTCTTTTTACTATAATATTCTTAAAGAATTACCATTCCATTTATGGTTATCTAACATAATCCTGAACGGATTTAGGCTCGGGAAACTTCTAAAGATAACTCAATAATTTTTGCGTTAGTCAGTGCTGATCTATAGGTTAGTATAAATAACAAACTTCTAGATGATCTGCTATTAAGACTAACTAATCATTCTTCACTTCAATTTGCTGGTATCAAACCCAACCAAATATACCGTTCAGGGTTATAAACCCTTCAGAACTTCAATCCGAATACTGTTTCTTACATTCTTTCCGGAACCGTAATTCCTAAAATACTCATTCCAGCTTTCAATATCGTAGCCGTAACCGCGCTTAAGTTTAAACGGTGCTGCTTAACTGCTGCATCCTCCTCTTTCACAATCGGCGGAACCTCATGGTAAAACTTGTTAAACATCTTCGCCACCTCATACAAGTAATTAGCCAAACTTGCCGGACTATACGCTTTGGCTGCCAGCGAGATCTCCGACGGATATTTAGACAGCAACAAGATCATTTCCAGTTCAGTCTCACTCAATTCAACAGGAGCAGTTACCGGCTCAGAAACATAACCCGCCTTGTTCAGCAACGACTTAACCCTGGCATGTGTATATTGAATAAACGGACCAGTGTTACCCTGAAAATCTATCGATTCTGACGGATCAAACAGCAACCGTTTTTTAGGCTCTACCTTTAACAGGAAGTACTTCAACGCACCTAAGCCGATGTTGTAATACAGCGTATTCTTTTCTTCATCACTAAAATGGTCCACCTTGCCCAATGCCTCTGTCTTCTGCTTCGCAGTAGAAACCATTTCAGCAATCAGATCATCCGCATCAACAACAGTACCTTCACGTGATTTCATCTTTCCGCTAGGCAGATCGACCATCCCATAAGATAAATGGTATAAGCCTTTAGCCCAGGTCTTACCTAATTTCTCAAGGATCAGGAACAACACCTTAAAATGGTAATCCTGCTCATTCCCTACCACATAAATAGACTCATCCATTTTGAAGTCGTCATATTTCATTTGAGCAGTGCCCAAATCCTGGGTAATATAAACTGAAGTGCCATCCGCACGCAATACGAGTTTCTGATCCAGTCCGTCGGCAGTTAGGTCGATCCAAACCGAACCATCCGGCTTTTTAAAGAACACGCCACTGGCCAATCCTTCATCAACCGTACCTTTACCAAGCAGGTAAGTATTGCTTTCGTAATAATATTTATCAAAGTCTACACCGAGGTTTTTGTACGTAACTTCAAACCCTTCGTAAACCCATCCATTCATTTTTTGCCATAAAGAGATTACAGCATCATCGCCAGCTTCCCATGCCAAAAGCATTTGCTGTGCTTCCAGAATTAAAGGCGCATTCTTTTTAGCTTCATCTTCTGTCAGGCCATCACGCATTAAGGCCTCAATTTCTTTCTTGTATTCCTTATCGAAGATTACGTAGTATTTACCCACCAAATGATCGCCTTTTAAGCCAGAACTTTGAGGAGTTTCTTCGTTACCCCATTTTTGCCAGGCTAGCATCGACTTACAGATATGAATTCCCCTGTCGTTTACCAGGTTTACTTTAAATACCTCGTAACCATCAGCTTTAAGCAGCTCAGCTACAGCATAACCCAACAGGTTGTTTCTAACGTGGCCAAGGTGTAAAGGCTTATTGGTATTTGGAGATGAATACTCAACCATTACCTTTTTTCCGTTCGGCTTTATGGCACCAAATTCAGGAACCAGCAGTTCATTATTAAACAGGCTTAACCAGTATTCATTGGCGATGCTTAAGTTTAAAAAGCCTTTAACCACATTAAAAGCAGTAACCTCTTTTAAATTTTCTAAAAGATAGTTACCAAGGTCATTGGCCGTTTGTTCTGGTGATTTTTTTGATAAGCGTACGATTGGAAAAACCACGATAGTTGCCTGCCCCTCAAACTCTTTACGCGTATCCTGTATATTGATTACACCTTCAGCCACCTCTTCATTATAAAGTTCTTTGATGGCCTTGTGTGTTGCGGTAATAATAAAATTCATGGCCAAAAATAACCAAATATGATATAAGGAGCGAATTTTATATTCTAAAAAATTGGATACATTTGTGTAGCTACAAACCATTTATGAGCATAAAGAACCAAAGTTTTAAAGTAAATGTAAATACGGAGATTGGAAGGTTGCGTAAACTATTGATCCACAGTCCGGATAGCGGATTGGGTAAGGTAGTCCCTTCAAAGGCGCAAGACTGGCTTTTTGAAGATATCGTACACCTCGATACCATCCGTAAAGATGAATACGACTACTACATAAAATTACTGATGTACTTCCTGGATCCGGATAAGATCAAGGGTAAACTGGCAGAAATAGATTCAGAAACTGCAGACCGTAATTTCTTTAAACCAGACCACAAAGATTTCCATAATTCACTGGCAGTTATAGAAATACAAAACCTGCTTGCAGATATACTCGAAGATGCTTCGATCCGTAAAAAGTTGTCTGCTGCCGTTTGCGCCATTGAAGGATGCACCTACAAACGTCAGCTTCAGATGGTAGAAACAGAACCTAAAGAATTGGCTAAAATATTCATTTCAGGCACACTTGAAGATGACGTGATGATCTTCGCTCCCATCCCCAACCTGATCTTTACACGGGATGTCGGCATTACCATCAACAACCATATCTTATTAAATAAACCGGCTAAAAAAGCCAGAAGCCGCGAAACGTTGTTGATGCGCTATATCTTTTTTAACCATCCCATATTTAAGGAATATGCAGAAAACATATTAGAGATCCCTGATCCTGCCCAGCATTTCCTCCGCCCCGGTGAAGAAGAAGAACAAAGAACTACCCTGGAAGGTGGTGATGTGATGATGGTAAGTCCGGACCATGTGCTGATTGGCTGTAGCGAACGTACTTCCGCCTACGGTGCCAGCGAAGCCATAAAGCTGCTGTTTGAAAACAATGTAGTAAACAAAGTTACCGTAGTGCGCATTCCCAATAAACGGGATTTTATGCACATTGATACCGTGTTTACCCAGGTAAAACGCAACATGTGGGTGCTGCTGAGTTCTATCTCAAAAACACAGACCGCAAACCCGGATGAACCGATCAACTTCCTGGTTAAACAAGACCATAAAGAGGTTACAGAAATCCACCAGTTTACCAAACATAAGGTACAGGAACCGAAGATCTTTGAAAGCATTGAAGCCCTGCTGGACGATATCAGTCAGAATGATCTGAAAAGCACAGAACCTACCCAATTCATTTACAGCGGCAATGGAAACTTCCCCTACGATTCACGCGAACAGTGGACAGACTCCTGCAACCTGCTCGCCATAAAGGAAGGTGTGGTTTTAGGCTACGACAGAAATGACAAAACTGTTGAAGCATTCAAAACCAACGGCTTTAACGTCATCAAAGTAAAGGATCTAATTAACGGACTGGAAGACGGATCAATAAATACAGTTACGATTACAGACACCTTAGTTTTAATGCCCTCAGCAGAACTATCCAGGGCCAGAGGCGGTTTCCATTGCATGAGCTTACCGTTGCTTAGAGACGATCTATAGATTAATCCATTAAAGAAATGCAAACCACCAATCATATATTAATGATCCGCCCGGTTGATTTTAAGTTCAACGAGCAAACGGCTGGCAACAATAAATTTCAACAGGCATCGGCACAAACGGGTGTCCAAAATCTAGCATTAAAAGAATTTGATGATTTTGTGAGCCTGTTAAAAAGTAACGGCGTTGATGTTACCGTTGTTGATGATACCCTGCAGCCAGAAACCCCGGATTCTATCTTTCCAAACAACTGGGTTTCTTTTCATGACAATGGAGAGGTGATCCTCTACCCTATGTTTTCAGAGAACCGTCGTGCAGAGCGCAGAACAGATATCCTGGAAACCCTGCGCAGGGATTTTAGTATCACAGAAATTACCGATATGAGTACCTATGAGCAGGATAATATTTACCTGGAAGGTACCGGAAGTTTGGTGTTAGACCGTGATCATAAAATAGCTTATGCCTGTTTATCACTTCGTACAGATGAAAAGCTGCTGACTGAATTTTGTATCCGTACCGGTTACACAGCAGTAATGTTTCACGCTGTTGATGAAAAAGGTTTTCCTATATACCACACCAACGTGATGATGTGTGTTGGTGAAAAATTCGCAGTAATTTGTCCGGACTGCATCAATAACCCAATAGAACGGGAACAGGCGCTGCAAAGCCTGCGCAATACCGGTAAAGAGATTATTGATATCAGTTATGATCAGATGAACCATTTTGCAGGTAATATGCTGCAGGTAAAAAATGATAAAGGAGAAGCCCTGTTGGTGATGTCTGAGCAGGCATTTAATGTATTAACAGCAGATCAGATTGAAACACTTGGAAAATATTGCAAGCTGGTTTATTCAAGCTTAAATACCATTGAAACCAATGGCGGTGGCAGTGCCAGGTGTATGCTTGCAGAAATACATTTGCCCAAAGCCTAAAGGATCCCTGTTTATGACAGTAAAAAAATCTTTTAATACCGCCTATTCTCAATTTAAAATTACATTTTTGCAAAAATTATTTTAACTATAAATGCAGAGTTACTCCGAATTTCTTGATCTAAGTGTTGGTTTTCCTCAGGAAGGTTACAGCGTTATAGACGATGAGTTGTATTTTCAAGACTTAAATCTGATGGAAATGATTGAAACCTATGGCACCCCATTGCGTTTCACCTACCTTCCCATGATCAGCAAAAAGATTCAGCAGGCCAAACTATTGTTTCAAACGGCAATCATTAAAAACAATTATCGTGGAGATTATAAGTACTGCTATTGTACTAAAAGTTCACACTTTAAGCACATTGTTGAAGAAGCCCTTAAAAACGGTATCCACTTAGAAACGTCATCAGCCTTTGATATGCCGATGATTGAAGCCCTGGAGAAAAAAGGATCTTTAACCAAAGACATTACCGTAATCTGCAACGGCTTTAAAACGTACCAATACAAACAATATATCATCGATATGCTTCATGATGGGTATAAGAACATTATCCCTGTATTGGACAACAAAGAGGAATTTAACCTGTTTGACGATGAGGTAGAACTGGATACACCCTGTAACCTGGGTATCCGCATCGCAGCAGAGGAGCAACCGGATTCACAATTCTATACCTCCAGATTGGGTGTGCGTATGGAAGACGTAATTGATTTTTACAACAACAAGATCTCTGCTAACCCTAATTTCAGGGTTAAATTATTGCACTTCTTCATCAACTCTGGTATTACCGATTCTCCGTATTACTGGAATGAGCTTGAAAAATATGTAACCTTATATTGCAAGTTTAAAAAGATAAACCCTGAGCTGGACACCCTTGATATTGGTGGTGGTATGCCATTTAAGGATTCATTGGTATTTGATTTCGATTACGAATACATGGTTAATGAGATCGTAAAACGGATTAAAGAGATCTGTGCAGAGCACGACGTGGTTGAGCCGGATATCATTACCGAATTTGGTAAATATACCGTTGCCGAAGCATCCGGTATCCTATATAAAGTATTGGGCCGTAAACAACAGAACGACAGGGAGAAATGGTTAATGCTGGATGGTTCTTTCATTACCAACCTGCCTGATGTTTGGGCATTGAACCAAAAATACATCCTGCTTCCAATCAACAACTGGGATGCAGAATATGAACGTGTAAACTTAGGCGGTATTACCTGTGATGGCCAGGATTATTACAACCAGGAAGCACACATGAACAGTGTGTTTATGCCGAAAACACGTAAAGTACAGTATTTAGGTTTCTTTAATACAGGTGCTTATCAGGAAGTGTTAAGCGGTTATGGTGGTATTCACCATTGCTTGCTGCCTAGCCCTAAGCACGTGATCATTCGCAGAAACCGCGATGAGACATTCAACTTTGAGGTATTTGGAGAAGAGCAAAATAGTAAGCAGGTATTGAAGATCCTGGGTTATACCTAGGTCAAATTATTGCTACAGTTATACCAGTAATAATCAAAAATACCGGGTTGTAATTGTGAATGTAGCTGTTATAGCTAAAGCTACCTAAGTAATTCAAAGCCATTTAAGTAATCATCAGAAACATTACTTGTTATAGTTATTTAGCTGCTGTAATCACTGCAATGATTCTGATTTATCCAGGACTATAAAGGGATAATTATATCTCCTTGATTTGTATCAAGGTAAGTAGATTTTTAAAAATCAACTTCCTTCATTTTCAGAAATAAAATGGTTCTTAAACCATCACCATCCAATATTCTTAAAACAAAATAAGGGCAAGCCTTTCGGCATTGCCCTTATCACCTTAAAATAAACCAAACTCAAACTTATGAAACTTTAATTTCTTTGTTTTGTGATGCTGGAGCCTCTTTTTTGCCAATGCTAATGTTCAAAATACCATTAACATACTCGGCTGAAATTTTATCAGCATCAACACTTTCAGGTAATACGAATGATCTTGCAAAAGAGAAATAATCAAACTCTTTGCGTGTATAATCTTTTTTCTCTTCAGTCTCTGTAGTTTTTTTCTCAGCCCATACAGATAGCGTGTCTTTTTTTAAGTTGATTTGGAAATCTTCTTTGGTTAAACCCGGAGCAGCTAACTCAATCTTGTAATCTGCTTCGCTTTCTAAAATGTTAACACCCGGTACTTTGTTTATCGTCAAGTTTTTATTTATGGCTTCACTAAACAAAGAATCAAATACGTTGTTAAAGTAAGGTGCAGTGTTCCTGGTTCTGTTGTTAAATTTTACTAGTGTCATTGTTATGTTCTCCTATTTTTAATTTTAAATTGTATACTAACCACTTATTCAACTCTTGTACCAACCCGATTTTCTATGATATTTAAGACATTATGGCGCAGTAAACCGAAAGAGACAGACAGAAAGTCAGACATAGTTAACCAATTAGACAGTTTTAAGTATAAAACAAACATTGAGACCCGATTTGCAGACTTTGATTCCTTAGGTCATGTGAACAATGCCATCTATTTTACATACATGGAAATTGCAAGAACAAAATACTGGGGGCACGCCATCCATTGGGATTGGAAAAAGACAGGGGTTATTATCGCTTCCGCTACGTTAGACTACATTACTCCTATTTTTATGGAAGATAAGATCAGTATGTATGTTCGTACCTCAAGAATTGGCAAATCAAGCTTCGATCTGGAATACTTGCTGGTAAAGATGAAAAATAATGAAGAAGTGATCTGCAGCAAAGGCAAAACCGTTTGCGTTGCTTTTGATTATCAAAGCAAAAATTCATCACCAATACCCCCAGACGAGCGGAATAAGATGATGGTATTCGAACAGCTATCCGAGTAATCGTATCTTAGTTATGCTACTGAAAGCAAGAACTAAAAGATTCTAAAAGCTGTCATAGTAAGTTATTATCGAATGTCGCTAAGTAAATCATATGTAAAATGATAGTATTATCTGATTAAGCTAATACCCGAATCAATAATGAATATGCAAATAGGCGTTAGTAACAAGATTGGCTTAAAAGATCTTTCCAGGATTTAAGATCCCGCTGGGGTCAAAAACTGATTTTATGCCGCGCATCAGGTTTAGATTCAACTCGCTATATTTGATCGGCATAAATTCTTTTTGAACCAGGCCAATCCCGTGTTCACCAGAAATCGTTCCGCCAAGCGCAGCAGTAAGGGTAAAGATCTCTACAATACCATCCTTCAGTTTGTTCTTCCAGTCTTCATCACTCATCCCTGCCTTGATGATATTTACATGCAGGTTTCCATCGCCGGCATGGCCATAACATACACTTTCAAAGCCATAGCGGGAACCAATTTCTTTGATCCCATTAATAAGTTGCGGCAACGCAGCCCTGGGTACAACAGTATCTTCTTCCTTATATACAGAATTAGATTTAACAGATTCGGCCATCGTGCGGCGCATTCTCCATAAATCTTCTTTTTGCTGAGCACTATCTGCAAAAAGAACCTCGGTACATTCAAATTGCTCCAGTACAATATTCGCCTTTTCACAATTCTTAAAGATGTCATCCAGATCATCACCATCAAATTCAATCATTAAAAATGCATTTACATCATCTTTCAGATCAAACTTAATGTCATCAAATTGAATGACCCACTCCACTCCTTTCCGCTCCATAAATTCCAAAGCTGAAGGTGTGATCCCAGCTCTGAATATAGCAGAAACAGCAGCACAAGCCTGCTCATTTTCTTTGAACGATGCCAGCATCAATACACTGTGACTGGATTTAGGAATCAGCTTGGTTACAATCTTAGTTACTACACCCAATGTACCTTCAGAACCGATCATAAGCTGCGTAAGGTTATAACCAGATGCATATTTAAGCGTGTTGGCACCTGTCCAGATAATCTCGCCTGTTGGCAATACCACTTCCAGGTTTAAAATATACTCCCGGATTGTGCCATATTTTACCACCCGCGGACCGCCAGAACAATGGGCAACATTACCACCAATAAAACATGAACCTTTGCTGGATGGGTCAACCGGATACAGTAATCCTTTTTCAGCAACTGCATTCATAAATTCTTCCGTAATCACTCCGGGCTCTACCGTAGCCTGCAGATTTTCTACATCAATATCCAGTATCGCTTTAAATCTCTCCATCGATAACAGAACGCCGCCATATATTGGCAATGCCGCGCCGCTTAACCCGGTACCGCCACCACGGGGAGTAACCGGAATATGATGTGTATTGCAGATCTTTAGTAACGCAGATACAGATGCCGCATCAGCAGGTTTAACCACTATCTCTGGATAATATTTCAGATCCTCGGTTTCATCATGACTATAGGAATTTAATGATTCCTCATCTATAAATACGTTTTCTGCGCCTATGGCCGTCTTTATTTCATCAATATGTGCCGTGATAATTTTAGTGAACTGCATCATGGTTAGTCTGGATACTTTGAGGGTGATAGGTAAAGTTTATTTAAGGGTATTATAAGCGTAAAATTGATTTGTAAAGGAAAAATAATTGAATTTACAATGTAATCAAAACAGTTTCCTGTTATCAATGAATGGTTAATTATGCTCCTCTGCCGAATAGCTCAATTGAACAAAGGAATGGCCAATCTCTCCGGGCATTGGCGGATTGAGTTTCCGAATCCCCACCGCTCCGGTTAAAATAAACGGATAGTTTTCAATAACCCGGTCCAGAATGCTTTTAACAACCGTCTCGAGCATCTTGCGGGTAAGTTTCATTTCTTCGAGGATAATTGTATTGATCACCTCATAGTTTACGGTACGCTGCAGGTTCTCGGTATCCCAGTCGGGATTAAAGGTAACCACAACATCAACCATAAAATAGATCCCTGTTAATTGCTCTTCGGGATAATAGCCATGCAGGGCATAACACTTAACATCTCTTAATGCAACGGTTTGAACGTAGCGCTGACTGCTTTTCATGAAGCAAATTTATATTTTTGATTGGTTTTTACCAGTCATTCCACTAAATTATTACCTTTGGAAGGAACAGCTGATTGCTACACCAAATATAGCGTAAACAATGAACAAATCTGCGAAGAAAGACGTATACGAAGCTCCTGATTATTATTTATTAGATGAATTACTATCTGAAGAGCATAAGCTGATCCGGTCATCAGCCAGAGACTGGGTAAAAAAAGAAGTAAGTCCGATCATAGAAGATTTTGCACAACGTGCAGAATTTCCAAAGCAACTCATTAAAGGTCTTGGTGAAATTGGAGCCTTTGGCCCTACCATTCCGGTAGAATACGGCGGTGCCGGATTAGACTACACTGCATATGGCATCATCATGCAGGAATTAGAACGCGGTGATTCCGGGATCCGTTCTACCGCATCTGTTCAGGGTTCATTGGTGATGTACCCCATCTATGCGTACGGTTCTGAAGAACAACGTAAAAAATATCTTCCTAAGCTGGCAACAGGTGAAATGATGGGCTGCTTCGGTTTAACAGAGCCAGATCATGGATCAAATCCAGGCGGCATGGTTACCAATATTAAAGATAACGGCAGTCATTATATACTCAATGGGGCTAAAATGTGGATCTCTAATGCTCCTTTTGCTGACATCGCTGTCGTTTGGGCAAAAGACGAATCAGGAAAGATCCGCGGAATGGTGGTTGAACGTGGCATGGAAGGATTCACTACTCCAGAAACACATAACAAATGGAGCCTCAGGGCTTCTGCAACCGGCGAACTTGTGTTTGATAATGTTAAGATTCCTAAAGAAAATATATTTCCTGGAGTGAGTGGATTAAAAGGTCCCCTGGGTTGCTTAAACCAGGCCCGTTACGGAATTGCCTGGGGTGCATTAGGCGCAGCCATGGACTGCTATGATACGGCACTCCGTTATGCCAAAGAACGCATCCAATTTGGAAAGCCAATTGGTGGCTTTCAGCTGCAGCAGAAAAAACTGGCAGAAATGATCACCGAAATTACCAAAGGACAACTATTGGTATGGCGATTAGGGGCATTGAAAAGTGAAAGCCGCGCTACCGCAGAACAAATTTCTATGGCCAAACGAAACAGCGTAGAAATTGCCTTAGATATTGCGCGGAACGCCCGCCAAATGCTTGGCGGTATGGGAATAACTGGCGAATATTCGATCATGAGACACATGATGAACCTCGAATCTGTAGTTACCTATGAAGGAACACATGATATTCACTTATTAATTACAGGAATGGACGTTACCGGACTAAATGCTTTCAAATAATTTTATAAATTAGTGGCATTATCTTAACCCGCTATATGCTGCTACAATCGCTCTTTAAATTAATCGACCGTTCTAAAGAATTACGTTTAACAATTATATTCATTTCCCTGTCCATAATTTCAGGTTATGGACAGGGAAAAAACTTCTCCATCAACAGAAACGCGCCCTCCTGGATTGTAAATAAATCGATTAAAGGTGCCCGGCCGGCAGACAAAAATATTTCTGATGGTTATTTTTTGTCTGTATTTGAAAACCAAAACCACGTAGAGCTTGCCCAGGATTATACCCATATCATCCGTGAAATAGTTTCAGATGCCGGTGTTCAAAATGGATCACAGATCTCTGTAACCTATGATCCCAGCTTTCAGAAACTGGTTTTTCATAAGATAACACTTTGGAGAAACAATATTCCCTCCGATCAGCTACAGCAAGGTAAATTTAAGATCCTTCAAAATGAAAAGGACCTTTCAAAGTTCATTTACAGTGGCACCTATGATGCATTTCTGTTACTGGAGGATGTACGTAAGGGTGATAAAATTGAGTATTCCTATACTGTAATAGGTACAAATCCGATCTATGGTAAAAAGTATGCTTCGCTGTTTCATTTTGAAGGCAGCAGCAGCATCGGTCATTTGTACATGAACCTCATCACTTCGAAGAAAAGATCCCTTCGCTTTTTGAATTTCAATTTTGACAGGAAGCCCAAAGAAACAGAACATGGTGATCAAAAGATCTATGAATGGGAAGAAAAGTTAACGAAGACACACCGCATCGTAGATTTTGAACCTTCCTGGTATAATCCGATCCGCAAAACACAGATTACAGAATATCAAAGCTGGAACGAAGTCGTAAAGTGGGGTCTTGCAGTAAACGATTACCCAAACCTTAAAACACCATTATTGGATAAAAAGGTAACCGAACTGAAAGCACAGGCGGCCAACAATGAGAAGAAATACATGGAGCTGGCCATCCGTTTTGTACAAGACGAGATCCGCTACATGGGCATTGAAATGGGTGCGTATTCTCACCGTCCAAACTCGCCCGAACAGATATTGAAACAACGCTATGGTGATTGTAAAGACAAGTCGCTCTTATTGGTTATGCTGCTTAAAGCACAGAACATACCGGCTTACATGGCTTATGCCGATACCTATACCACCATTAAAACCAAAGATTATTTACCCAGTCCATTTATCTTTAACCACGTTATTGTCGCGATAGACCGTGGAAACTATAAAACCTGGATAGACCCGACTACGTCCTACCAGAGAGGTTCAGTTGACGATCTCTATATTCCAAATTATGGATATGCGCTGGTGTTGAAAGATGGGGTAAATGCACTTGAAGAAGTGGCAGTTGTGCCCGAAGGTAAAGTCGTATCCAACTTAACCTTTAACATTGCAGATACGCTTGCCGATAAAAAATCTGCTTTAACCATACACACTGTATATACACGTAACTATGCAGATAATATTAGAAGTGAAATTGCGGAATCCGGATCTGACGGTATAGAGAAAGATTACCTGGAATACTACGGCAAATATTACCCGGACATTGAAGTTAAGAATCCAATTAAGATAGTTGATGACGAAGAAAAGAATACCGTAGAAATTACGGAAAGCTATGAGATTACCAACATCTGGGTAGACAATGATGCCGGCGACGATAAGCAGTTTTACATCTATGGGGACATGGTGAGTTCAGAATTGCGTAACATCACAGCCAAGAACAGACTGGCACCCATGTCTTTAAAATATCCTGTGAGTGTAGAACAGATCATTACGGTAAATATGCCTTACGATGCCAATTTTGGAAAGGAATCTGTAAAAGTGGAAACCGATGACTATTATTTTGAGCTATACCAGTTTCACCGGGGCAGAACCGTTACCTTCAATTATACCTTCAGAAATCTTAAACCTTTTATCGAGGGATCTCAAACTAAAGCTTATGTAAAAAACAATAAGAAAATTAAGGAATATCTGAGCTACACGCTAAGCAGAAGTGCAGGCATATCTGATGATTTTGACCAGGTAAGTACAAACAGTAACCCATATACGTTGACAGCTGCCCTCTTTCTTATTATAATTTTCGTCTTTTTCTTTCTAAAGGTTTATCAAAAATCAGAATCGATGGATATAGAGAAAATTGCTGCTGCAAGACCTATTGGCGGATGGCTTATCGTTTTGGGGATTTTTGTAACGATCTTTCCTTTAATCATTTTTATTGAACCTGGATCTATTGGTCTTTACAGCATAAATGTGTGGAATAAGTTATCAGCTAAAGGAAATGCATTGGGCTACATGGCAAAAACACTTTACGTTATATATTTGATAACCTTCGCTTTTTTGTTTAACTACGCTATTGTATGTTTAATACAGTTTTATAACCGTCGGGAAAGTTTCCCTAAACATTACAGTGTTTTTTTAATTTTCTATCTGTTCTTCTCTATTTTAACAGTCGGCATAGATGAAGTGTTTTTAAATAAGATTAATGATAAACCCGTAAATTACTGGACGTTAATACTGACTATACTGTTTTCTATTGCATTTACAATGATATGGATTCAGTACCTGAAAAAATCTGTGCGTGTTAAAGGGACCTTTGTATTTACCTACCCGGAACGCGAATACCACATTGCATTAATGAAACATTATAATGCTAACTTTGCAGCAAATGCGAATGTACCACCTGCAAACCGCGTTCCTTATTACAAAAAAGAAGAAAACAACAATGAAAACGTTTAAAAAATATTATTACATCCCCGCTCCTCCTGAAGAAGTATACCTTGCCCTTACAAAAGCACAAAGCATTCAATTGTGGACTGGTGCCGATGTTGAATTTACCGAAGAAGCAGGCTCTGAATTCTCATTTTGGGATGGCGACATCAGCGGAAAAAACCTGGAATTTGAATATGGTAAAAAGATTGTTCAGCAATGGTACTTCGGCGAAGAAAATGAACCGTCAATTGTAACCATTAAACTGCATGAAGATAAAAAAGGAACTTCGCTGGAATTCGTTCAGACCAATATACCGGAAGCAGACTATGACGACTTCACTTCCGGTTTAAATGAACATTATTTAGGAGGCCTGCTGGACTTTTTTGAAGAGTAACGTTCTCTAACGTTCTCTAACGCTCTCGCTCTTCAAATTAGTCACTGAAAGCCACATTTACATTTTCTCTTAAATTATAGTGTGAAGCCATCACTTCACCATAAGCTCCGGTACTGCGCAAGGCAATCAGATCACCGCGAAGGGTTTCAGGTAACTCTACTTCCTTACCAAAGCAATCCGTACTTTCGCAGATGGGACCAACCACATCATACTTTACAACAACTTCTGCAGACTTAGAAATGTTCTCAATTTTATGGTAAGCCTGGTATAAAGCCGGGCGCATCAGCTCCGTCATTCCTGCATCAAGAATGATGAAGTTCTTTTTCTTGCCATTCTTAACATACAATACTTTGCTGATCAATGAAGAACATTGTCCAACCAGTGCCCGGCCAAGTTCGAAATGAACCTCCTGGTTAGGACGAACCTCCAGAAAATCATTGAAGATCTTAAAGTACGCCGGAAAATCAGGGATCTGTCCATCAGGGTTGTGATAATCAATGCCTAAGCCACCACCAACATTTAGCACCTTAACTACAAACCCACGCTCTTCAAACCAAATGGCGAACTCATTAACGCGAACACACAGATTCTTGTAAACATCCAGATTGGTAATTTGAGATCCGATATGGAAATGGATCCCTATAAACTCCAGGTTTGCACATTTCTTTAAGGTCTCTGCACATAAAGGTAAATCCCAGGAGTTAATCCCAAATTTATTCTCATCCAGTCCGGTAGTAATGTTATGGTGGGTATGGGCATCTACATTTGGATTGATCCGGATAGCAACACGTGTTTTCTTACCTTTTTTAGCAGCCAGCTCATCAATAATTTCCAGCTCCTGGATAGACTCTACATTAAAGCAGAAGATATCCTGATCCAGGGCATCATTAATTTCTTTGTCTGATTTACCAACGCCAGCAAAAACAATCTGCCCCTTTTCAAAGCCAATCTCTACGGCTTTGTTCACTTCGCCCCCGCTTACACAATCTGCCCCAAAGCCAGTAGCACGGATTTTCTCCAGCACCCGGTTATTGAAATTTGCTTTCATGGCATAGTGCACATGAAAATTATATACCTTAGCAGCATCGGCACAAGTGCTTAAAGTTTTTTGCAGCAAGTTTAGATCATAGTAATAAAAAGGAGTCTCTAAATTTGCAAAGTGCGCGGTATCTTTATCAGAAAACATAATGTCTAAATATCTTGTTATATTCTTTTTAATTTTTTTAAGCCTGATCTACTTTGGCAACTATTACGATTACAAAAGGAACAGGATCAGTAAGAAAGAGTACGACCGGAGAATCAGGTTCTTCATCCTACTCATCTTTATCTGCATTGGTATTTTTGTGTGGATCAGAAAAAAGTGATCCAGCATCTGTTCAAACAAAGTATGCTATTCAAACAGGCGGTTGTGCAAACTCTTTAAAGCTTCCGTTTTATCTTCCGTATTGATCAAAAGAGAAATGTTGTAACTGCTGCCACCGTAAGAGATCATCCGGATTGGAATATGTTTGATCGAATCCAGTACCCGTGCCGCATAACCATGTTTCTCTGCACTGAAGTCACCAACCACACAAACAATAGATTGGTTGGTGTCAATATCTACAGAACCAAAAGCATGCAGTTCTTCCACAATCTTATCCAGGTTATCCAGGTAATCAATCGTTACAGAAACCGCTACCTCAGAGGTAGTGATCATATCAATTGGCGTTTTATAACGTTCAAAGATCTCGAACACCTTTCTTAAAAACCCGTAGGCAAGCAGCATTCTGCTGGACTGGATCTTAATTGCAGTGATACCGTCTTTAGCAGCGATAGACTTAATCTTACCTTTTTCACTTTCAGTGGAGATTACCGTGCCGGCAGCCTGGGGCTCCATCGTATTTAATAAACGTACCGGGATCTTGTATTTCTGTGCCGGAAAAACGGATTGCGGATGCAGGATCTTGGCCCCAAAATAAGCAAGCTCAGCAGCCTCATCAAAAGACAATTGCGCAATGGGCTTTGTACCTTTTACAATGCGCGGGTCGTTGTTGTGCATGCCGTCAATGTCCGTCCAGATCTGAACTTCTTCAGCTAATATTGCAGCACCAACCAATGAAGCGGTATAATCGCTTCCACCACGTCTTAAGTTATCAACCTCACCAAAGCTGTTGCGACAAATGAAACCCTGTGTAATGAACAGTTTATTGTCTTTATGCTGATCCAGTAAAGGCTGCAGATGTGTTGTTGCATAAGGAACATCAGGCTCATTGTCTTCATCGATCTTCATAAAATCAAGCGCAGGAAGTAAAACCGACGGAACACCTATAGATTTAAGGTAGATGTGATATAAAGTGGTAGATAACAATTCACCCTGTGCCAATACAACCTTCTCTTCAATCGGTGTAAACAGGTCGTTGGTTAATCCGGCAAGAAATTTAAAATGATAATCTACCACTTCCTGTCCTTGTTCCCTAAATTCGGCCTCTGGCAAAAGCTCAGCAACAAAGTCATTGTATTTTAAATGAAGTGCTTCAATAAGTTCCTGTGCGGCCTGCTTATCTTCCTTTAAAAGTTTGGCTGAAATTTCTACTAAACTATTGGTGGTACCGGAAACAGCCGATAACACTACAATTTGTTCTTCTGCCGGATTAATGATATCCAGCAATTTTTTCATCCGCTCAGGGCTTCCTACAGAAGTTCCTCCAAACTTTAATATCTTCATTCGTTTAATTATTTAATTGTTGTAAAACCATTAAAGGTCTTGTGGTTATAAAATGATCCAATTATTAAGGATTAATAATTTTATTCAAATTGTTAATATACTTATATTAGGCCGTGAAATTAAAGAAATAGCAACCGTATTCAAAACTTCACGGCAATTTATTTGTTCCATTAACTGATTTAAAAAATACACATACATCATATGCAATTAGAAACGTCCACGTTAGCCACTATCAATGAATGGCTTAACGGAAATTATGACCAGCAAACCAAAGAAGAGATCCAGTCTTTATTAGATAAAGAAGCTTTTACAGAACTTACAGACTCTTTTTACAGAAACCTGGAGTTTGGTACAGGTGGTTTACGAGGCATTATGGGCGCAGGATCTAACAGGATCAATAAATATACCATTGGTACCGCCACACAGGGACTTGCAAATTACCTGATCAAGAAATATCCGGGCGAAGAGATCAAAGTAGCCATTGCACATGACAGCAGGAACAATTCAGATTATTTTGCTGGCATTACAGCCGATGTGTTCTCTGCCAATGGAATATATGTGTATTTCTTTAGCGCACTCAGACCAACACCAGAATTGTCTTTCGCCATTCGTGAACTGGGATGCCGCAGTGGGGTTATGCTTACCGCATCTCACAATCCGAAAGAATATAATGGTTATAAAGCATATGGTGCTGATGGCGGTCAATTTACAGCGCCTGATGACGTGATGGTAATGGATGAAGTGGCCGCAATTAAAAGCATAGACGCGGTAAACTTTAATGGCGTTAAGGATAATATTGAACTGATTGCCGAGAAAATTGATCAATTATATTTGGACAAGATCACTGAGCTGTCTGTTTCTCCTGAAGCGATTGCCCGTCAGAAAGATCTTAAGATCGTATACTCTCCCATTCATGGTACCGGAATTACACTGGTTCCAAAAGCACTGGCGCAATTTGGCTTTACCAACCTTACCCTGGTTGAAGAACAAAGTACACCAGATGGTAATTTCCCAACGGTAGTCTATCCAAATCCGGAAGAAAAAGAAGCATTGACGCTTGCATTAAAAAAAGCTCAGGAAATTGATGCCGACCTGGTACTGGCTACAGATCCGGATGCCGATCGTGTAGGTATCGCTGTTAAAAATAACGATGGCGAATTTGTATTGCTAAACGGAAACCAAACCGGCAGCTTACTAATCAATTACCTGCTAAGTGCCTGGGAAGAAAAAGGCAAGTTAACCGGCGATCAGTATATCGTGAAAACCATTGTAACGTCAAACTTGATTGAAGCCATTGCGACAGCCAAAAACGTTACTTTTTATAATACCCTTACCGGCTTTAAATGGATCGGAAAATTGATGACCGAACTACAAGGCAAGAAAACCTTCATCGGCGGTGGTGAAGAAAGCTACGGTTACCTGATTGGCGAATTGGTTAGAGATAAAGATGCGATTGTTTCTTGTGCATTCATTGCAGAAATGACTGCATTCTATAAAGATAAAGGAAGCAGCTTGTACGATGCCTTATTAGACATGTATGTAGAGTATGGCCTATATAAAGAAGAACTGGTTTCGATCACTAAAAAAGGAAAGACAGGTGCGGAAGAGATCAAAGCCATGATGGAAAAATTCAGGGTAAACCCTCCGGCTACACTTGGCGGATCTAAGATAGCAACCCTAAAAGACTATGAACTGGGCTTTGAAACCGATATGGCTTCAGGCGAAAAGTCAGCACTAGAATTGCCGAAGTCTGACGTATTGCAGTTTATTACGGAAGATGGCAGCATCATTTCAGCCAGACCATCTGGAACTGAGCCGAAGATCAAATTTTACTGCAGTGTAAATGCGCCATTAAAAGACAGAGCCTCTTTTAAAGAAACAGATGCGGCATTAGGCGCAAAAATTAAAGGAATAATTGGCGATTTAGAAGTTTAATACCGCTAAACAACCTTAACAATATATTAAAAGTTCCGGTCTGCTTCCAGATATTCATCTAAGTTGACCGGAATTTTTTTATTGAGCCCAATCATTATCCAAATGTCCTGATCTATATCCGGACTTTCTTGTACAAATCCTAACGAATTATAATTACAGTAAAATGGACCGGGCTTTGACGATAGATCGATCTCGGCTTAAACGTTAGAATTATCTGACAATAAACTTGGGCAGTAAAATCACCTTTTGTACTTCATTGGTTTTAACATTCAATGCTGGTCCATAGTTTACTTTAGAGAGTTCCTGTAAAAGAATATCAATAACCCGTTCTGCAATCTCTTCAATGGGCTGGTCTACCACACTAATTGGCGGAGTGTGCAGTTTAAAAACATCATGATCATCATAGGCAACTACACAGAAATCATCATTCATCAACTTCCCTATTTCCTTTAAAGTTCCCAGTCCTTTAATGGCCAGGTAGTTGGTAGAAAACAGAACGGCATCCATCTGTGGGTTTTCCTTAAATAACAAAGCCAGCTGAGCATTCGTATTCAGATCACTGCTGTCAAAAGGGACTTCAGTATATAAGCTTGCATCAAATTCAATATTGTGTTGTTCCAGAGCCTTTTGGTAGCCCAGTAAACGGTCTTTCATCTCAGCAACCTGAACATTAACCGTAACAAAGCCAATATTTTTCTTACCGCGTTCAATCAGGTAATCAGTAGCTTCAAAAGTACCCTTGTAATTGTCTACCACAACACAATTTACTTCAAGATCAGGAATATGGCGGTCAAAGATAACTACTGGGATCCCATCAGCCTGTAATTGTCTGATATCATCTTCGATGCCCGGAACGGGTGCAATAATGTACGCATCAACTTTCCTCGATTTAAACATCTCGATCAGGTCTTTGGCTTTAGAAACATCATTTTCCGTACTGGAATAGCTAATTTTATATCCTTTTTTATACGCTTTATCTTCGATCTTCCTCGCAATACTCGCAAAAAAAGGATTGGAGATATCCTCTACCAGCAGACCGATGGTTTTGGTGTTTCCTGTCCTTAAACTGCGTGCAACCTGGTTGGGCTTAAATCCTATTTCTTTAATAATGGCATTTACTTTTTCTATGACGGCTTTGCTGATCCGCATATTTTCTGCCTTGCCGTTTAATATGAAAGAGACCGTAGTGATAGATACATTGGCCTTATTTGCAATGTCTTTTATTGATGGTGGTTTCATCTGGTTTGTCCGTTACCTTTTACTATCCATTTTTCTGTAACTAGTTTTTCCAATGCAAAGGGGCCCCTTGCATGAAGTTTCTGAGTTGATATTCCTATTTCGGCCCCAAGACCGAACACTTGTCCGTCTGTAAAGCGCGTTGATGCATTTAAATAAACTACTGCAGCATCCACCTGGTTTAAAAAGGCTTCCTGCTTTTCAGGATCGGTGCTGATGATCGCTTCAGAATGTCTGGAAGAGAACAAAGCAATGTGTGCCAAAGCCATATCAATTCCGTCAACAACCTTTACAGAGCATTTAAGATCTAAAAACTCACGTCCATAATCTTCAGCAGCAGCAAGATTTAGAAGCGGATAATCAACATCCTTAAGTGTCTGATGCGCTTCAGCATCGGCAAAGATCTCTACGTTGTATTCCAATAACAATGGAGCGAGTTTTACTAAAAAAGCAGCACTTACGCTACGATCAACCAAAATGGTGTCTAAGGCGTTGCATACCGATGGGCGTGATACCTTGGCATTCTGCACAACTGCAGCGGCCAGATCCAGATCGGCAGATTGCTCCACATACGTATGGCATACCCCTGCGCCCGTTTCTATTACCGGAACTAAAGCATGCTCACGCACAAAGCGAATCAGTTCATTAGAACCCCTTGGTATAATAACATCGATATATTTTTCTGCGGTCAGAATCTCTGTCATATACTTTCTATCTGCAGGGAGCTGCTGCACGGCATGAATATCCAGTCCGTTAGCAAGCAGTACTTTTTGAATCAGAGAAACCAGGAATAAATTGGTGTGCCCGGCATCCTGTCCACCTCTCAGTAAGCATACATTTCCAGACCTCAGGCAAAGTGCCGTTACGTCCAGCGTTACATTGGGCCTCGATTCATAGATCACGGCTACCACACCCAATGGAACTGTTTTCTTTTGGATATACAATCCGTTACTTAAAGTATTTTCTGAAAGAATACGGTTTGTAGGATCGGGAAGTGCTGCAATCTCTTCCAGGCTGCCGGCTATATCCTCAATCCGTTTGCTGTTCAGTAAAAGTCTGTCTTTTTTAGGATCGGCATCACCCATCTTTTGCAGGTCCTTTAAATTCTCTGCAATAATATCATCCGTATGCTGAACTAAAATGGCCGCAAGATCTAAAATCACCTTTTGCTTAGCCTCAGGACTAAGCATGGCAATTGAACTACGGGCATGCTGTGCAGCTATAAATTGATTCTCTATACTACTCATGATGGGTTATAAAACAACAATATCATTGGCATTCGCTATTTCGAGGTTATGGGCTTTAGAATGAATTAAAGCAGACGATGCTTTAGCCCTTGCTACGGCCACTATGTTATTTTGTCCGTTGATGATCTCAAAGATCTCTCCGCTTGAAAAATCTGCTTCAATGGAAAGAACACCCACAGCAAGCAGACTTTTTCTATTTCTGATGGCTTCGCATGCACCCTCATCAACCATCAGCCGCCCGGTAACCAAACTCCCGCTGGCCAGCCATTTGTTTCTTGAAGATATAGAACACTTTCTGGGTTCGCACACCGTTCCGGTTTCTTCCAAAACTGCTTTTAGTATTCCATCAGGAGTACGAATACCAAATATAACAACTTTAATACCCATGGAGGATGCCAGGTGCGCGAAAGTCAACTTTGAGGTCATCCCTCCCAACCCCACTTCCGACGTGTTCTTATTGGCTAATGAAAAGATATCATTGTTGATCGATGCGATGTTCGGGATCACATTCCCTTCTTTATCCAAAACTCCTGGAACCGAAGTGCCTAACAAAATCAGTGAAGCCCCAAAGCCCACACCCAGTAAGGTAGCCAGCTCATCATTGTCAGAAAACTTCAGCTCTACATTACTAACCACATCATTTTCATTGGCAATAGGTATAATGCCATTTTTCCATAGTTCTTCATAGGTCTCTTTGAGCTGTAGAAACTGCATCCGGTTAGAGAAATGCTGACGTTCGCACAAACTTTGGGCAATAGAAATATGGTAAGGTTTAAAATGTTTGGAATAGGTATTTAAAAGCAATGGATTTCCAATAGCTGCAGCGGCCTTACGTTCGGCCATCTTGCCTTTATAATTGGTAATGAATTTTTTTCCTGCAGCAACGGCACCGGAAGAAACAAGTATGAGGTGATGATCAGCAGCCAGCGCAGAAACCTGCCTGGTAATATCAGCTATAATGGCCTCATCAATTTCGCCCTGCGGCGTCGTGATGGAGGCTGAGCCCAATTTTAAAACAAGTATAGATTTAGACATTTATATTTGGAACGTATGATAGCTGGTATTAAAATCCTAAAATAAATAAATTAACCCGTTATTAAGAACATGTTTTTACAAAAAATAATTTAATAAAGAATATTTATGTTTTTTTTAATGCATGGCGACAAATCACCTGCTGCAATAACAGAATAGTTAAAACTTTTAGGAATATGATGGTATAATGTCAATGAAACTGATTGCTGAGGAAGTTGATCAAAGCAAGAAAATAGTGGATATTAAAACTGGATCGGGCAGGAATTACATCAAAAAGAAATCTCCGAAAAATCCTGTAGCAACACAGAGGTCTTCGGAGATTATTCAATGATAAATCTTGATTAGACGATTTTTACAAATCAATCAACTATACCAATGTAGCGGTAAGACTAATGTCAACACTATAAGCTTTACTAACCGGACAATTTGCTTTAGCACCGGCAGCAATTTCCTGAAACTGATCTTCTTCAATTCCTGGAATATCTGCTTTTAATTCGAGATGAGAACTGGTAATTACACCATTATCCAAAGAAACAGTTCCTTTGGTTTCTAATGAGGTTGGTGTAAAGCCGGCTTCAGTAAGGTCAAGGCTCAATTTCATGGTAAAACATCCGGCATGGGCGGCAGCCATTAGTTCTTCAGGGTTTGTACCAATTCCATCAGCAAACCTGCTGTTAAAAGAATATTGGGTGTGGTCCAGAACTTTGCTGTCGGTAGTTAAATTCCCAGATCCTTCTTTAATGGTGCCATTCCAAATGGCTGTTGCGTTACGTTTCATATTTTTTATTTTATTTAGTTTTCTCCCGGTTACGGTTCAATTTAATTTTAATCTTCCCATCCTCCCCATCGGTTGCCAGTAAATGAAGCACAATGCCCTTCATTCTGCGGTCACTAATTTCTTTCTTATCGGTAATATCTTCATCCTTCTTCGGATTGCGGAGCGGAACATCCAATGCGATATTTGTTCCGGTGGACATGGAATAAACACCAGCAATATCCATGTTTAATAAGCTCGAATTAATTTGCATCGGATTAATGGTAATCTTTTGTCCGCGTACATCAAACTTACCATTTAAGTTTGTAAACATGATGTTATTTAGATCTCTGAATGGAAAGGCAAACTTGCCGACACTCTGAATGGGTTCAAAATTGAGTAAGGCCCCTTTCTTCAGGTCAAATATAATACTGCCGTTTAAAGAGTTTGGAAGCAGTTTACCCTGGTTATTAATGCCTCCAGAGATGTTTGTTTTTGAAAACAGGAAGCCGGTAATATTTTTTGAAGTCAAAGTCTTTAATCCGAAGTTATCAAATGAGTAAAAGAAATGCTTAATATCTACATTGCTGATGGTGGTGTTCAGATCGAACCGGTTTACATTGCCCTTTTGAGAAATCGTACCATTTAGTTTAAGCAAACCACCAGCATGTTTAACACTAACGTTTTTAATCGCTATCCCCTTTTCAGTTAAGTACAGATCAGCCATGGCATCAGTAGCCAAAAATTTATTGTAATATACTTTATCCACTTTCAGGTGCATGTCTACCTGACTTTTTTCAAAGACCGCATCCAGGTCATCAGAAAAGTTTGTCTTGGCAGACTTCCTTTTTTTAGTCGTTTGCCTGGAGCCTAAAAACCCGAAGAATTCACCCAGGTGCAACTGCGGACTTCTAATCTTCCAGCTCAGCAAAACTTTCTCTGGTGCAGTATAATAAGAGTTTAAGAAATTACGGATGGTTCCATCCATATAAACAATGCTTTTACCACTTTGGAGCCGGATATTTTTAATGAACAGATCATGATCTGTAAAATTCAGGGAGATGTTTGTATTCGTAAACTTTAGTTTCCTTGGAACATAGTTTACATCCGCATTCTTAATGTCTACAATTCCGGTAACATAAGGCTTGGTCAGTTTAAAATCTACAATGTCTGCCTTATAAGCAAGTTTCACATCTGCAGTACCTTTTACAAACTGTAATACATCCTCACCAATCACTTTATTAAGACTTGCAATGTCAAACTTAGATTTAAAAACACCGGTAGCAATTGGCTTTTCAAGGTTATGGATAGAAGCCGTATCAATAGAAAATGGCATTTGCTCATATTGTCCTTTAAAGCCATACAATTTTACTGCAGAATTCTGATCAGTATGCCCCTTTCCAGCAATGAAGTTATTGGTAAATACCCCTGCAAAATTACACTGATCAACTTTACCGCCAGGTGTAGTCAATACATTGTCCTTAACAATTGCTTTTACATTGATGGCCGGATCACCACCCGGACCCATATTGCCGGCAATGGTACAATTTACCTTAATGGGTTTTTCGAAGTTGAACATATTCAGCTTAGAGCTGATGTTAGGTGCAAGCAAGTTCGCTGCATTCTTCCAGGCAATTTCGTTCACTTCAATATTTATAGCAAAATCGGTATGCTCTTTAGAGGTGTCAAACTTTGCACCGATAGTAAAAGGATCAGGACCAATTTTCAGCTTATTTGGAGCCACATCAATAACTCCGGTTTTATCGGTATAGGTAATCTTAAATGGACCTTCCAGTACTTTGTCTTTAATAAAACTACCCCTTCTGGTATTAAATGCTAGGCTTTTTACCAGCATTTTAAGCTGGATGTCAGCCTCCCAGTCCGACCAGGAATAATCTGCTGTTCCTTTAAGATGATCAATAGCAAACTGGAATAACTTATGGCCCTTTTTATTGTCCACCACAAAGTTAACATCATCCAATGCAAACCGGCCAACTTCCAAACCAGAATCACCATCCTCTTCCTGGGGAGAAGCAGTTTTCTTCTTTTTCCGGAAGATGGACGTATTGGTGTAGCCATTACTATCGGTAAACAGGTAAATCTGTGCTTTATTGATGCCAATCTTTTTAATTTCAATGGTACCGGTTAATAGTGCCAGTGTATTTACAGAAACCTCAAGATCTTTAGCCTCCAGCAAAGGATGGCGGTGTACTGTCCACAAGCTATCGTGCATCACTACATTATTGAGCCGCAAAGAAACACCTGGAAACCCGCTTAAGAACGTAGGATCCATACTTCCAATGGTTAAGGTTCCATTTAAATTCTGATTTAACTTTTCAGTGATGGTTGCCAGTAAGCTTTTCTTATTGACATTAACATAGATCGCAGCAGCAATAAAAACGACTAAAATTAGGGCAATGAAAACACCGAGTATTTTAAGAATGATCCTGGACCAACGTGGCATGTGTTTCTGGGTTAGGTGTATGGCGTTAAATCGAATGAATCAATCCGTATGCCAATTAAAGACAATTTAATCAATATAAACGAAATGTACATATAAATAGTTGAATCGCTAACTATAACTTATAAAGGGTGATGCAAAACGCATCACCCTTTATAAGTTCAATATAAGACCACCGCTATAAATCGTAGTTTTGCCGATATAACGATAACGACAATCCCCGAAAGGCAACAGGCAAGGCGCGAAGGGCTTATTCGATTTTTGCGCAGCATACGCTTTTACTGAATTCATCTTTTTATTATTGAGTTAATACCTCAATAATATGGAAAAGATCGAAAATGTTTACTTGTATTATGCCATTTTTAGCTTTAATGCAGCAGTAGTCTCCGTTCTTACCTTTTCAGTCAATTCAGGATCATTGCTCAATGATTTACCATAGGTAGGAATCATCTCTTTTAGTTTTTCCTGCCATTTTGGGGTTTTAACATAATCACTAAAACAACGCTCCATCAACGTAAGCATGATAGATACAGCGGTTGATGCCCCTGGTGATGCACCAAGCAAGGCTGCAATAGAACCATCAGCGGCAGTAACCACCTCAGTACCAAACTCAAGGATACCGCCATGTTCTTCATGTTTTTTAATAACCTGAACGCGCTGACCGGCGGTTTCGAGTTCCCAGTCTTCCATACGTGCTGTAGGCAGATATTCCCTTAAGGCAGCCATCCGGTCCTCCGGAGATTGTCTAACCTGATCAATCAAATATTTGGTAAGCGGTAAATTGTCTAAACCGGCAGCAATCATCGGTCTGATGTTATTCACTTTAATAGAAAGCGGCAGGTCCAGCAGGGAACCATGTTTCAGAAAACGGGTAGAGAAACCAGCATATGGCCCAAACAGCAACGCTTTTTTACCGTCAATCATCCGGGTATCCAGGTGAGGAACCGACATTGGCGGTGCGCCTACTGAGGCTTTACCATATACCTTGGCATTGTGTTTTTCAATAACTGCCGGATTTGTACATTTAAGCCATTGTCCGCTAACCGGAAAACCACCAAAACCCTTGCCTTCAGGTATATCAGATTTCTCAAGAAGCGGCAAAGAGCCGCCACCAGCACCAATAAATACAAACCTGGCTTTGATGATCCGCTTTTTACCAGTGGTCTCATCCTTAACTTTAATTTCCCAGAGGCCGTCTTTCTGTTTAAGCTTACGCACTTCATGTGCAAAATGGAGGTTCACATGGTCCATTTCCTGAAGGTGGTTAAACATCTTCCGGGTTAATGATCCAAAGTTAACGTCTGTACCCAAATCCATCCGCGTTGCAGCAACCTTTTCAGAAGGATCACGGTCTGCCATTACAAGCGGCATCCATTTTTCCAGCTGGGCAGGATCTTCAGAATAGTCCATCCCTTTAAAAAGATCACATTCCTGAAGCTTATCGTATCTTTTCTTTAAAAATGCCACATTATCTGCACCCCAAACAAAGCTCATGTGCGGAATGCTTTTAATAAAGTTCTCCGGACTATCGATGATCTTATTCTGAACTAAAAAAGACCAAAACTGTTTAGAAACCTCAAAAGACTCCGCAATTGCCACAGCCTTTTTAGTTTCTACAGAACCGTCCGGAAGCTGTGGAGTATAATTCAATTCACAAAAGGCAGAGTGACCGGTTCCTGCATTATTCCAGGCATCAGAGCTTTCTGCAGCAACCACATCCAACCGCTCAAAAATTTGAACACTAATATCAGGCTCCAGTTCTTTAAGTAAAACACCTAAAGTTGCGCTCATAATACCAGCACCAATCAATACAACATCTGTAGCCTTATCTGAATTAATATTTTTAGCGGTCATTCGTGAAATTTTTTGCAAAAGTACGATTAAAGATTAATTTTTATACCTAAAGAGCAGATATGATTTAATTATATTGCGCTTAATTAACATAACCGCTCTTTTTTCTAATTAGTTTTTAATAATTACCTTAAAATAATGAGTATTACACCGTTCACACAGATCAATACATTAAAAATAACCAGGACTTTTTGCCTCAATATTATCAAAGATTTAACCGTTGATCAGTTAAATAAGGTTCCTGCCGGATATAACAATAATATCATTTGGAACATTGCACATATGATAGCCGCCCAGGAAGGTGTTTGCTATTTAAGGGCCGGCAAATCAACCAACATTTCTGAAGCATTTTACAATTCCTACAAACCCGGAAGTAAACCAGAAGCTGAAGTTACAGCTGGCGACATCGATACCATTAAATCTTTGTTATTAGGTTCATTTGATCAGCTGGAAAAAGATCTTCAAACCAATCATTTCGAAAATTATATGCCATGGGCAACCCGGTATGGTGTAGAAATGAAGTCTATTCATGATGCAGTAAACTTTTTACCTTTTCATGATGGAATGCATATGGGATATATCATGGCTTTAAAACGATTGGTATAGTTTATTTGTTGTAACAACATATAATTTCTAAAATGAGCATCCAGTCTATAAATCCGGCCAACGGCAAGCTATTAAAAAAGTATTCAGAAGATTCTTCCTCCCAAATCCTTAATAAAATAGAAAATACACATGCAGCATGGCTAAAGTGGCATAAAGAAACTTCTGTAGAAACCGAAAGAGCTATACTGTTAATCAATGCAGCAGGCATCCTCAGAAAACGAAAAGATGAACTAGCCGTATTGATGGCCTCAGAAATGGGTAAACCACTTAAAGACGGACGGACTGAAGTAGAAAAATGTGCAGCTGTTTGTGAATATTACGCCGAAAATGCAAAGACCTTTCTGAAAGATGAACAGATTGAAACAGATGCCAGCAAGAGCTATGTAAGCTTTCAGCCGCTGGGTGTTGTTCTGGCAATTATGCCCTGGAACTTTCCCTTCTGGCAACTGTTCAGGTTCCTTGCCCCTGCCCTGATGGCTGGTAACTGTGCGCTGCTTAAGCATGCATCCAGTGTAAGCGGCTGCGCCCTTGCTGTTGAAAAGATCTTAATAGAAGCCGGATTTCCAAAACACGTATTCCAGGTACTGTTAATTGGCAGCAAATCTGTTAAGCAGGTTATAGCACATCCGCTTGTTAAAGCCGTAACCCTTACAGGAAGTACGGAAGCCGGCATCCAGGTGGCGCAGCAAGCCGGACAACTGCTTAAAAAAACGGTATTGGAACTTGGCGGCAGTGATCCCTATATCATACTGGAAGATGCAGATCTGGAAAGTGCTGCTGAAATATGTGCACAAAGCAGGCTGATCAATAACGGACAAAGCTGTATTGCCGCGAAAAGATTTATTGTAGTTAAAAAGGTAGAGAAAGAGTTCACCAGGCTATTTAAGGCAAAAATGGCAGAAAAGATTACCGGAGATCCGTTTGATCCTGCTACAGACCTTGGCCCTATGTCACGCATCGATCTGAGGGACGAGCTCCATGAACAAGTACAGCAAAATATTAAAGCAGGTGCACAATGCATTCTTGGCGGCCTGATCCCGAAATTTAACGGCAGTCACGCGTTCTATACCCCTACCATCTTAACAGGAATTAAAAAAGGAATGCCCGCTTACACCGAAGAGCTCTTTGGGCCAGTAGCATTATTGATTACGGCAAAGAATACCAATGAAGCGATAAAAATTGCAAATGATACCAATTTCGGACTGGGTGCTGCCGTATTTACCAGGGATGGTTCAGGCGGCGAAGAAATAGCACGCAACCAACTAAATGCAGGGTCATGCTTTGTAAATACACTGGTCAAATCAGATCCAAGATTACCTTTTGGAGGAATCAACCAATCCGGATATGGCAGAGAATTGGGAATGTTCGGGATCCGCGAGTTTGTAAATATCAAAACGGTATTCATTAAATAGCGATAATGCCAAATAAGCTATGATATTAGCCGACGTCGCATCAATTAAGCCGTATCTCAGTTAACCCTTATCTCGTCATGGACGAACGATACAGCAACTTTAAACAACCAATTAAACTTAAGCAATCTGCGATCTCCTGCTGGTCATATACTGTGAGATCAGGATCATCAGCATACCCGACATAATGGAAAGATCTGCGGCATTGAATACACCCGTTTGAAACCATACAAAATCAATATGCAGGAAATCTGTTACAGAGCCAAAAGAGATGCGGTCGTATAAATTCCCAATGCCTCCCCCAATTACAAAGCTGATGCCTACAATAAGAAGGGTATTTAAGTTCGACTTAATCATTAAAAAATAAAGACCGTATCCGAGTACAAGCAGTGGTAATAAGGACAAGAACGCGAATTTCACGGGTCCTGGTAAAGAATCACCGGAACTTAAAAATGCACCAGAGTTCTCTACTTTGGTCAAAGTAATGTGATCGCTAATCACCTTAATATTGTCGTTATAATCTACATGTTTTCTGACTATGCTTTTGGTAACCTGATCACACCCCACGTTGAGCAGAACCAATGCTAAGATCAATAACCTGTTTAATAACTTCCCTGACTTCATTTTAATTAAATATAGAACGTACAGTATAGGCGAATTCTAAACAAGTATACCATTCACATCCTGTAAAGCCAAACAATTTATGCAAATTTACGCAGGGCAGACCGATGCAGAGATTATAGAAATAAACCTATACCCTGCCCTAAAAACTAATTGATCCATATTTTGTTGTTTATCATATTAAATACTATTATTTATCGCATACCTAAACTTAACTAAAAAATGAAAAATTACTTTGCAATTGCGTTGCTGTGTATCACAGCATCCCTTACCTCATGTGGTACTAAGTCTGAAGAAGTGGTCATTGCTGAAGCGAAGCTTACCTCAACTGCCGACAATAAAGAGATGGGAACAGCTAAGTTCTACCAGCAGGAAAATGGAAATATTGCTATGGAATTAGAAATTACCTACACCGCCAGGGCCGACAGTTCTGTAGCAGTACACTTTCATGAACACGGAGATTGCGGAAATATGGGCGAAAATACACACGGCCACTGGAATCCAACTAAAGAAGCCCATGGTAAATGGGGATCAGATGCTTACCATTCAGGAGATATTGGAAATATCCAGCTAGACAGTAAAGGACATGCCGTTTTTGTTTTAATGTCAGATAGATGGAGTATTAAAGATGGAGATATCAAAAATATCATAGGAAGAGGAATCATTGTACACGGTGGAGTTGATGATTATACCACGCAACCTACTGGAAACTCGGGACCTAGGATCGGTTGCGGTGTAATTGAAAAAAAATAGAAACTTTTCTTTGCTAAGGCTGTTCTTTAATTACATCAAAACCTTTAAAAAAATGGAAAATAGTACAGTAAACGCCGAAATCTTAAACGACCTTATTCAAATTAATAATGACAGGGTTGTCGGTTATGAAAAAGCAATTGACGAGTTAAAACCAGAAGATGCTGACCTTAAGTCTCTTTTCGTAGAAATGATCGGACAAAGTCACAAACATAAATCTGCTTTAGCTACAGAAGTACAGGTTCTTGGATCTGATGCAGAAACCGGAACAACTACTTCTGGAAAGATCTACAGAGCATGGATGGATGTTAAAGCCGTTTTTACCGGTCACGACAGGGAAACCGTACTTAACAACTGTGAATTTGGAGAAGATGCCGCACAGCGTGCATACAAAATGGCTTTAGACACTGAAGGACTATCAGCAGATCTTCGTGCAACCATTACAGAACAAAAAGCTGAATTGAGAGTATCACACGATCAAATCAAAGCCTTAAGAGATGCTGTAAACAGCTAGATCTTTTAAAAGCAGAAAGCGACCTTAAATTTTATTAATCCGATCATATCCCATTCGGTAGATCAGCTTAAAATTTAAGGTCGCTTTTTATATTTCAGTACTTTCATACTCATACTTTCCCTTAATGTACTTATTCAAAAATCCGCCCTTAGATCTGGCCATCTTTAAGGTTAGGTAAACACCAGGGGGAACCTCTTTGTAATAATAGATCTTTCCCGAAATAAACTCAACACTTAATAGCTTATATTCAGGATCATATGCTATTTTTGCTATTACTGTAGATGGCATACTATTACGTTATCTTGAGAAAACACTAGAGGTTATAAATTGTTATACTAAAAAAAGAATTTTATGAAAAAGCCAGGGAGAGTAAGTGCGATAGGAATGTTTTTTCTATTCGCTGTTTTATTAAGTGCGTGCAGCAGCACCAAATTAGTATCATCATGGACTGCGCCAAATGATGTGATCAAAAGTAATAAAGTATTGGTTATCGCTTTAATGGGTCAGAATGATAGAATGCTCAGAGAGAATGTAGAACGTATTATGGTTAAGAACCTGTCAGAAAAAGGAATAAATGCCGGTTCTGCATTCGCAGAATATGGCCCTAAAGTTTTTGAGGGTTTAAATGAAGCAGCAGCATTAAAAGCAATTAAAGACAAAGGATACGATGGTACATTTACCATTGCAGTATTGGATAAGACCAAACAAAAGACCTATAATTATGGTGCACCATACTTTAATCCTTATTATGGATATAGATTCTGGGGATATTACAACAACTTTTATGGGGGTATGTATGAGCCCGGATATTATTCAACAACAAAAAGGTTTATACTTGAAGCCAATTACTACAACCTGGATAATGACAAGCTTTTATATTCAGCACAAACCAGGTCACTGGATCCCTCAAGTCCGGAATCACTGGCAACAGAATTTACCAATACGCTCTTAGCCGATATGACTAAAAAAGGAGTTATAAAATAAAGAAGCTTCAAAATTCAAAATCATCAGAAGAGAATATTTAAAGAATTTAGCGTTTAATTGTAAACGCTAAATTCTTTATTATACATTTTCAGGTTCTTTTTAAGGATGCCGCGGGCCACATGAATTCTTGTCTTAACGGTACCAATAGGAATTTGAAGCATATCTGCAATTTCATGGTATTTAAATCCCTCAAAATATTTAAGGAAAGGAGTTAGATACTCAGGCTGTAGCTTATTCATAGCACTGCTAATGTCTTCCATCACAAACTTATTCTCACCGGCATTGCCAACAGCACTTCTTTTTAATTGAGTAACAGGGATTTCTTCATGGATAGATAAGATACTGCGTGTTTTTACAGTTCTTCTGTAGCTATTGATAAATGTGTTCTTCATGATGGTATATAACCATCCACGAAAGTTGGTGCCTTCACGAAACCGGTCCGAATACCGGATCGCCTTAAGCATAGTATCCTGAACGAGGTCGTGCGCATCTTCATAATCCTTTGTAAATTTAAAGGCAAAAGACTCGAGCGCAACTTGATTGATACTTAGACGTTGATTAAATTCTGCGTTGTTCATAGTTAGGGTTTTTGGTAGGTTATAGGGTATTTAGTTCATTTCACAGTCATTTTAATGAATCTAAATAGTGACAAATTGTGTACCAAAAATCAAATACTATTCCTTAGAAGTTTATCTTATCATATTAACCTTCATCCTTTTAATTGCCGCTTACTAAAGCTTTAAACCTATTGAACGTAACTATCATTTTAAAAGAACGGCCGCCACAGGGCATTAACAACAATCAGCGCAGCATAATTAGTTCAACTGCACCATCAACAAGTTCAGATAATATTGGGTATTCCCAGATGGGTTATTACCCTGCAGGTATAAAAGCTCAGATAATATTTGGTATTGCCAGACGTACTATTACAATGCAGGTGTAAATTGTTAAAGAGCAAACAGATTTAAAGAACTTAGTTGATCCGGTAGTTATACATAAGTCTGGTGCTTTCCTTTTTAAGGTATTTGCTTTTGTATTTTTGATGAACTGCCGCCGGTTGTTTAACATCATTAACAACCAATTCGTCCTTATCGATCTTATACGATAGGTTTCCGGTATTTTTAATAATCCCGTCTTTGATCAGTTCAGCATTAATAGCCTCCGTATCTACTTCATCCGCCTTATTTAGCTGATTAACAGTTGATTTTTTTGAGGATTTCAAAGCACTAATATCTGCCGAATAGAACGACCTGGATTTTGTTAAACCAGAAGCAATCGAAGCAAAGGGTAAAATTACAGGTGCTGGAGCCCTTGGTGCGGTCGGGGCCGTTGGAGCCGTTGGAGCCGTTGGAGCCGTAGGCAGAGTTGGTAGGGTTGGCAACACATCAAAGTCGCCATCATCAAGCCTTTTTTGGTATTCCTTAAGATCGCTGGTATATTTTTCCAACGCATTAGTATAATTCGATATTGCAGCATTATAAGTTGCAGCATGCTTTTCATAAGCTTTGTAATCAGAAACGTATGCTGTATTAGCATCAGCAAAGCTCCGCGTATTAAAACGGCTTATAGTCGCAGTTTTTGGGAGCCTTCCATATGCAATGATGTCCTTTTCAGTCTTAGCCATGGCTGTCTCCATCCTATACGCATTATCTTCTTCTTTCGAAGCCTTTAATTCTGCTTTCCAGGCTTTATCTTCCGCATCTGTTTGGGCATTTGAAGCCTTCGCTTGATTTACGCGGGCAAGAATTGCTGCAGCACGACGAACAGTTTCAGCTTCTGATGGGGTTAATCCATCAACTTGTGCGTCAGATTTTCTGTCGACTGATCTATCGGTAACTGTAATTTTTACCGGGCTGCCTTTCTTAACCTTTTTATTCATTACTTTTTTAATGCTATCCTGTCTGGCCACGTTAAAATGGTCTAACATATCCGTAACCGTTACAGTAACCGCCTTTTCATTGGCTCTAAATGCAGCAGAAAACAAAAGTGTGCAGATCAGGGCTGCAGTCAATATCGTTTTCTCCATATTATTTAATGAGGTACTTTTATTAAATGCCATCCGTTTAACGCGGGCTAAGAGTTGATTTTTTCTACCGCTAAACGCCATGGCAAAATCTGGTGCCGACTGAAATTCCTGGCAGGAGATCAGCGCATTGATATACTCCTTTTTACTGCCCGTATGTTTTAACGCCAGGTCATCACAGCAATTTTCACGTTCTTCTTTAATCAGCCTGGAAACCCAAAGTACTGCAGGATTAAAGAAAAACACAACCTCTATCAAACTCTGTACAAAATTTACAAGGAAGTCATTCCGCTTAATATGCGCCAATTCGTGGCACAATATAGCCTCAACTTCAGCTGCAGATAAACCATTTAACAAACCTAAAGGCAATAAGATAACAGGTTTCAGATGCCCAATGGTCATCGGAACCATAGCTACACCAGACTGCAGCAGCCTAACGCTTTTATTAACCCCAACAGCAGCAGAAAGTTCAGCTACTTTACTTTCCCAATAGGTACCAGAATCAAAGATGTTTGTGTTCTTAAGATAATAGACGTGCTGAAGACCTACCATCAATTGAATTCCCTTAATACAAATGATCAGAAACCAAATCATAAAGATCTGAACGGAATAAGAAGCCCACAGAGACATTAAAGAGTCTACCATCTCCATAAAACCGGAATTGTCAGATAATAGGATAGAAATATTTAAACCGCTGCCGGTAGCAGAATCAATAGCTTGTCCAGCAGCACCGTAGGCAGCTGAACCGTTAAATGAAGCGCTTGTAAATGAATTGTAAAACACAAAGCTGGTGCCAGCAACAAAAAGAAATAAGCAGGCATTAAGTAAATTATAACGTGTAGAAGCTTTACTGTTTTTAGTGGTTATAATAACCATACTGGTTAATACAGCAAGCACTACACCCATCCATAATGAATGGAAAAGGGTTACACAAACCGCATGCAGCAAGTTTGGAGGTAATAGGTTGGTCAATTGAAATTCCATAACTGTGGTTCTTAATTATATTGAATTTATTATTTATCGAGTTTATCCAGCATATTCCTGATGGCATCTAAATCAGCTTTCGAAGCCTTTTTATTGCCCAAAAGCTGCATCACCAGGCTAGATGCCGATCCTTTGTAAAGCGTATTTACAAAACGGTCCAGCAATTGGTCCTTGGTCTTGATTTCAGCTTCAACCGGAATATAGATGTGCTTCATCTGACTTTCATCGCGTTTAAGGATTCCCTTATCAGCCATGATCTGCATCTGCTTTAAAGTTGAAGTGTAGTTTACATCCCTCTGCTCATTCAGCTTATCATTTACAAAGCGGACAGTAGAAGGCCCAAATTCCCATAGCACCTGCAAAATTTCTAATTCTGCACGCGTTGGTTCCGGGATCGCATTTGTAGCATTATCTTTCTTCATAAAACAAAGGTAGGATAACTTTCGTACGAAACAAGTATTATCAGGAATATTTTAAAATAATCTAATGATTAAGGGCTGAACTTATGGATCTTATCACATTCACAGCATGATCTCTGGAGTTTTCGATAAACCATAAATGGGTATCCATACCCCCGCAAACCACCCCGGCAAGGTAAATCCCCTTTTGGTTGGTTTCCATCGTTTCCGGATGGTGTGCCGGTAAAGATTTAAGATCATCAGAGAATTCAATACCAAACTTCCTTAAAAGTTCAAAATCAGGCTGATAACCCGTAAGTGCCAGTACGAAATCATTTGGAATAGTGACCAATCCATCAGGAGTTCTGAGGTCTACCTCATTTTGACGGATGGCAACGAGTTCAGAATTAAAGTAAGCGGCAATGCTGCGTTCCTGAATGCGGTTATCAATATCCGGCTTAACCCAATACTTTACCCGCTTATTAATCGCCTGGTCCCGCACTACCATGGTAACTTCAGCACCTTTGCGGTAGGTTTCTAATGCAGCATCAACAGAAGAATTGCTGGATCCAACAACCAATACCCGCTGCATGGCGTAATAATGCGGATCCTTATAGTAATGAGAAACCTTCGCCAACTCCTCTCCCGGAATGTTCATCAGGTTTGGAATGTCATAGAAACCGGTTGAAATTACAATATTACGGGCCTTGTAGGCTGCTTTAGAGGTTTTGATGACAAAGATACCAGCTTCTTTCTCTACCGACAGCACTTCTTCAAACAGGCGGGTGTTCAGCTCAAATTTCAGCGCAACACGGCGATAATATTCCAGTGCCTCTGAACGGGTAGGCTTAGGACTGTTAGAAACAAAAGGTACCCCGCCTATCTCCAGCTTTTCAGAAGTAGAAAAGAAGGTCATATTCTGCGGATAGTTATATAAAGAATTTACCAGGCAGCCCTTTTCAACAATCAGGTAAGATAAATCCGCCTTAACTGCTTCAATTCCACAGGCCAAACCAATTGGCCCGGCACCAATAATAAACACATCCCTAACATCCATCACGCAAATTTAACTATTTTTCAAGGCCATTTCCGGATCTGCTTAAATTATCTTCCAGCGTTGAACGATATTCCAGTCTTGTTCTCGGCAGGCATTCCGGATAATTTTTAAGAATAAAAGCGATCATCATTTCGCGGACATCGCAACGCAGATCAAAGGCTTCGCCAGAGGTATTGGCACTCATCAGCAAACGCACTTCAATACTATCCGGCTTATTATCCGTAACCTGTACCACATTTACCCGCTTGTCCCACAACCGGTGAGTAACCAGCAATCGTGTCAGCTCTTCCCTTAATGGTGGAATCGGAATGGTGTAGTCCAGGTATAAAAATACCGTACCCAGTAATTGTGAAGATACCCTGGTCCAGTTTTGAAAAGGCTTTTCAATAAAATAGGTAATTGGCAGAATAAGCCTGCGCTGGTCCCAGATATTGATCACTACATAAGTGAGTGTAATCTCTTCAACCCTTCCCCATTCACCCTCAACAACAAGTACATCATCAATCCGGATGGGTTGTGTAAACGCAATTTGAAATCCCGCCAATAAATTACCCAGCGACTTCTGAGCGGCAAAACCAATGATAATACCACCAATACCTACCCCGGTTAGTAAACCGGCACCGATCTTTTGCATACTTTCAAAACTGAGCAGCACAACGGCAGCAGTAACCAGAACGATCAGGGCAACAGTAAACTTTCGTATAAACTGGAGCTGTGTCGTAATTTTACGTTCTCTTAAGTTATCAGCCTTCTTAAGATCGTACTTATGATAAAAATATTCTTCCAGAATTTTGATTATCCGGATCAGAATTAACGCGACAAGAACCGTAAGCGCAATAGAAAGTATTTTCTCCAGCCAAACATAATATTTAGCGTTCAGCGTCATAAAATTAAACGAGACACTTAAAAACAGCAATGGTAAAAAGACATTCATCGGTCCCTGCAGGTTCTTCAGGATCGAATTGATTAAAAAAGTAAGCCACATCTTAGAAACAACCATAAAGATCTTTCTAACTATATAATTAAGCAGCATCCCCAGAATAATTGCACCAGCGGCAATGATCAGGTTCTCTCCAAATGCAGAAATGCGGTGTCCAAGTAAATTTTCTAAATCCATAGTTATTTATAGTTAAACAAAAATAATAAAGAAAGGTTTATTAGAACTACCTTCACCAGAATACCGGCTCAGGCCAATACAGTATTACACCAATCGGGTTGAAGAAAATCTTTAATACACTAATCGACAGTTTTATAAATGACAACGTAGGAATAGCAGAAGATTTCTTAAGTAAATCCCTCGCTCTAAACCTCAAACAAAACCTGATTGCACTTTATGCAGATAATCTTTTGCTTAATGCAGGCACAGGTAATGATACTGCTGCAGTGCAGAATAAGCTGGTACGTGGTGATAAGATCTATTGGCTGGACCGCATACACAACGATACACACGAGAACAGCTTCTTCGACCTGATGGATAGCTTTGTGAGTTATTTAAACGAAACCTGCTACACGGGGATTACAGGATACGAATTTCATTATACCATGTATGAAAGCGGAAGCTATTACAAGAAGCACCTGGATCAGTTTCGCAATAATGAAAGCCGAAAATATTCTATGATCATGTACCTCAATGCAGACTGGCAGGAACAGGATGGCGGAGAGCTGTGTATCTATCAGCAGGAAAGCATTCAGAATATATCTCCGTCAAATGGTAAAAGTGTGTTTTTTAAAAGCAATGAATTAGAACACGAAGTTTTAGTGACCAATAAGGTCAGGTTAAGTATCACAGGCTGGCTAAAAGTAAATTAACACAGCTGTGTGTTTACAAATACGCTGGCCAAATCGCTAAAAAACTTAATAACGTAAATCCGTATCACAAGTCTAAAAGATTTTCCAGTTCTGTTTCTTCCAGAATGATGCGCCTGGAACCTATATCCTGATCTGTTTTCCATTTTACCAGCCTTATTTTACCACCCTCCAGTTCTATACCGGTAATATCACCATCGCTAAAACAGCAGCAACCGGTATTAAAATAAGTGTTTTTTGAATATTCCAGTCTTGGAGAAGTTTCCCCGCTAATCTTTCCAGCTATAAACTCCGCTTCAATTTCCTGTACCTTTTGAGTGTCACCGTCCTTTCTAGCCGCATCCAGCCGGATATACATGCGTTCCAGGTGCGTTAGGGAATTAAATACCGGCTGATGCGTATGGCCGGTAATCAAAGCGAGGTTAGACTGCTTAGCGGTCCAGTCGTACATAATGGCATTGTGCTCAGACTTAAGCTGCGTATCATAAGCCGGGGTATTGGGGTTAATTCTCAAAAAAGCCTGGAAAGGAGCCCATACGTTTGACACGAACCACTTGCTGAACCAGTTACCATCACTCTGCAGGTCGCCCTGATGGCCATGTGTTAGAAGAATATTTAGTTCCGTTCCCAAAATATGCATCTGTAAAACAAGTCCTTCATAAATTTTCACCTTCTGACCATACACCTTTTCCAGTGTAAAGCCGGCAAGCGGATCATTGTCCCAATACAGATCATGGTTTCCAAATATCTTAACAAACGCATTTCTGTTCAAAAATAACTTCTCCATTTCAAAGGTAGCCTGATTTGATTCGATGACACCATAAAGTGTGTTTTTCCAAAGCTCTTCACTATCACCAAGATTACAATACAGATAGCTTTCACGGTTATAATATCCAAGTGCAGCCAGGTAGTTTTTCTCAGACAAGGCAAAGTCATCCACAAAATTCCGGATGCCCTTATGCTGATCTGAAAAGACGATGATTTTAGAAGAATTATCGAAATTAAGAACTAAACCACGCTTGCCCGGATCCTTTTTAATTTTACTAAACAAAGCAGATAACGCCTCATGTATCCGCTTCATATCTGGCCTGGAAGTGTACCGGTTAGCTAGCCACAGAACTGGCCTGGTAAAGATTTTTTGGAAAATTCTCCTCATTAAAATAAAAGTAACAATAAGATTTTATAAAATACAATACAATCAGCACCATTTGATCATCGTGTAAAACAAAGTAAACAATAACATGATATATTAAACACAATACATTGAAAATAAGTATATTAAAAATAAATATTAACTTAAAAGAAACGTAAAATAGAACAAAATGAAAGACTGACAAAGTTACACCTGTACTAATTTACATACTAAGATAATTAGCATTAAAATAGTAGGAAATATAGACTTTAACCAAATATTATTCTATTTATTTGTAACAGTATCCACCTGACAAACTGATTATCGTGTTCATATTCAGCGTATAAACAAAAAGCATACCGTCAAAATCTGTACATACATTTTTTTAGTATATACGCTAAAATAACCAGGTATTAACCTCCCTCAATTAACATCTCGAATATGGTTGAATCATCAACACAAATCAATGACTTAAAGTCTCAAGTTCTTTTAAAAGCAGGAATTGGATTTATTACGCCAGGCGACTGTAAACGAATTTCGATAGAAATTAGTAAATCTGTTAATAAACAGGTCAGCGAAACTACCATTAAAAGATTCTTTGGCTTTGCCGTATTAAACCACAATTTTTCACAGTTTACCCTATCGGCAATATCTGCCTATGCAGAAAGTCTGGAAAGCTGTGATTGTGCACGCATCGAAACAAAGCCGTTAAGTGCGCTTCAGTCCAATTGGGAACAGGTAAGCAGCAGGGCTGCAAAAATTACAGACAACACCCTAAAGGAAATTCAGAACCGGTCCGGCCTCCCCTACGAAATGACAATCAGCAGGAAATTTGCCGCTCATGATTTTGAAGAGTTCATCCACAGCAAATATACCTTCATGAGCTTTATGTCTCAACCCGGGTATGGCAGAACGATTTTACTAAGTCACCTCGTTAATGACTATTTCCGAAAAGAGAATGCAATATATCAGGATTCAACCGTCCTGTTCTTAACTGCCGCCAACTTACTTAAAGCAGATAAGATCGCAAACGTTGAAGAACATATTAAATCAGTGCTGCACATACCGCAGGATAAAGACCTTTTTCAATATTGCCAGCAACACCAGAGTGGTAAAAAGTTCATCCTCATAATAGATGGCTTTTGTGAACTCGTGCTAAAAAAGGAAATGAAGAATCAATTGTTTGATTCTATTCTGAACTTCATTTGTGCATTAGATCAAACCGGCAGTATTAAAGTGATCCTAAGTATGCGCTCCACCACCTGGATCAGGTATTACGAACGCATGCGTCATTCTTCATATCTTAAAGAATCCTGGTTTAAAGGAAATTATTACAATCCAAACGATGTGTCTAATGTACCGCCCCTTACCGAGCAGGAACTGCAGCAGATCATTTGCAAAACCGGTGTGATGGATTTTAATGCAATCAATCCAAAACTGAAGGCACAACTAAAGTTCCCATTCCATATCCATCTTTATTTCCAGCTCAAAGAGGAAGATCCATTTATAAATTTCAGTACAAACATTACGTTCTACGAACTGGTTTCCCGCTTTATTCAGGAGAAGATCTACAGATCTAATTACTACACAGAAAAGATCCTCTTCATAAAAAGATTTGTGCAGATGACGGATTATGGTAAACTGGATAACTTCGTAGCCAAAGACCAGTTAATTGGAGAACTCTCTGCATTTAAAAATGCCTATATGGAATTGTTGTCCGATGGGATCCTCATGGAAGAGCGGCACAATAATGATGTTCACCCCAAAGAGTATGTACGTTTCTTACATGCCCATGTCTTTGAATACTTCTTATTCATTGAGATCCTCGAAGAATTTAAACTTGCGATAGATCTTAAATTTATGGAGTATATTGAAAATGAATACAGCGGCAACAATAAGCGGTTTATTCTTTTACAATGGACGGTAAGATATTTAATTAAGATCTCAGATTATGCTTCCCTAAGCTGCATATTCAAATTAAAACTGATCAACTATGAGCGGAACTACCTGGTATTGTTTATTGCAGAAAATCTGCAGTATAAATACAATCTAAGTCCGTCAAGAGGCGTACCTTCAGAAACCAAAAAACTGCATGATACCATTGCTGCAGAACTTAAGAACTTCGATTTTATAGACTCAAGCTACAAACAGGGAATTATTGTGCTGGCAGAGATTTGCGAAAAAGATCACAATTGGCTAAAATACCAAACCATCCTGGCTATCCTGGATACCCTGAGCGGCGACTTGCCGGCCATTAAAAATAGGGTTCAGCTATTGAATGAACACCAGGAACTTTGCAGTAGTTATCCGTATAACCCATTATCGTTCTTAAGCTATTTCCTTAAAAAGCTAACCGGTGCAGCTTTTGAAAATGACAATCTTGACCAAATGCTGGCAGATTTTATCCAATCAGCCCACACAGAAACTCCTGAAAAAAAGATACCAGATACGCAAACCTGCATTTTTTATGTATTCCTGCTTGGAATAAATATGGTAAACAAAGACGAAGAAGGCCGGTTCAAATTAATTCAGGCAATCTATAAAAAACACCCAAGACTTTTTTACAGCCGGTCTCCATTTTCTACTTACATGCTCCTGCTTCTTGGTATAAACCGAATCAGGTTAAAAGATCTCGCTACCGCAAAAAAGATCTGCAGTTTTTTAAACCGGATCCATCATGAAAATGAAAGATATACACTCACTAAATATTGTGAATCTTTACTGATCATGCTTAATGCAGATCTTTGCAGCCAGACAAAGGCATATGAAACTGCTATTGACTATGCAGAACGCGGAATTGAAATCTTTAAAAGAAACGACCTAAGCCTAAATTGCGTGAAAGCATATGACATCATTATTGATTGCTACCAAAACAAGAATGATATGGCTAAGGTAAATGAGTACAAGTACGAGAAGCTTTGCCTGATCAATGAGAAAATAAAAAAGCAGCCAGAATAATACGGCTTGATCTTAATTAATTGCTTAGGTAATAAAAGAATTCTCCTACCCGCTTTCCAAACTGATAGATCATCATAACAGATAAAAATATCAAAGCAATCTGGACAGCTTTATTGTTTAATAAGAAGCATGATCTTTCCATAATAATTAGTTTAGCTGATCAAAAATAACAAATATTTATAAAGAAAAAAGCAATTACGGGAGTTAAATATCAATATATTTATAGGAACTGCATGAGCTGTTGAATATCAATTTAATAGAAATATAATACAGCTATGAATTGAAAACAGCAGCTTTAGTTAGAAATTCAATAGTTCAGGTATTACGTCACAATTTGCAATATCTTTGCGGCAATGGAGTATTTTAAAAAGTTGCTGGATCTGTTGAAGATTGAGCGTGAAGAAGACCTTAGATCTTACCGAAGCCTTACCGAATCATCATCCGTTGCAGAGCGCAGGGCAAATGGGCTTTCCTGGTATCCCATAGCCATACGCGGCACAGAAATGAGCCGTGGTGATTATTTAACGGTAGAGATGGAACGGACTACCCATCAGGATCTCTCACACCAGTTTCGTTTTGGATCTGCAACCGTTCTTTTTTCCAATCATGACCCTAAACAAGACCGGATAGAAGGAACAGTAACACACATTCATGGCAGTAAGATTAAAATCACACTTCGTACGGATGAACTTCCAGACTGGACGCGGGACGGCAAATTAGGTATCGACCTCCTGTTTGACAGCAACAGCTATGATGAAATGCAGCAAGCACTGAAACAGGGCGAAGAAATTCTGGAGAATAAAATTTCATCCACCACAAACTTACCAAAGATCCTAACCGGACAGTACAAACCGACTTTTAAATCCGGCTTACCCCATTACCAGATCCCAAAATTAAATGCAAAGCAACAGGAGTCCGTTCATCAGATCCTGAATGCCAATGAACTGGCTATCGTTCACGGTCCGCCTGGAACAGGTAAAACCACAACACTCGTTCAGGCAGTTAAAGCCCTCCTTAAGCAGAACAACCAGCAAATCCTGGTTGTGGCACCAAGCAATACGGCGGTAGACCTACTTAGCGAAAAACTCGCAGAAGAAGGCTTAAACGTATTGCGTATTGGCAATCCATCCAGGGTATCCGAAAAAATGCTTTCCTTAACACTTGATCGTAAGATGGCCGGCCATGAAAACATGAAAGACATTAAAAGCTTAAAAAAACAGGCTGCAGAATATAAGAACATGGCACATAAATACAAAAGGAACTTTGGCCGTGCAGAACAGGAACAGCGGAAAGCATTGTTTAATGAAGCCCATAAAATTATGAAAGAAGCCGGTAATACCGAGCAGTACATCATAGACCAGGTGGTGGCAAAAGCCCAGGTAATAACCGCTACACTGGTTGGCGCAAACTATTACACCATCAGAAACCTAACATTTAACACCGTAGTAATCGATGAAGCCGGACAAGCATTAGAACCCGCTTGCTGGATCCCAATCTTAAAAGCAAGCAAAGTAATCCTTGCAGGCGACCACTGTCAGCTTCCGCCAACCATTAAATCAGCCGATGCTGCCAGAAAAGGATTAAGCACCACGCTGCTTGAAAAATGCGCCCTCCAATTTCCTGAAGCCGTAACGGTATTGGAAGAACAATACCGCATGAATGAACAAATTATGGGATATTCATCCAGGATATTTTATAATGACCAGCTAAAAGCACATGAAACAGTCGCACAGAGAACATTATTTGCCAGCGATAATCCACTATCCTTTATAGATACAGCAGGCTGTGCATTTGATGAAAAAGCAGAAGGAACTAGTGTAACCAATCCGGAAGAAGCCGTATTCCTGCTCAAACACCTCCGGCAATATCTTGCAGAACTGGCAGCGCATTATACATTAGCCAATTTCCCAACTATTGGAATCATATCCCCATACCAGCAGCAGATCAGGGTATTAAAAGAATTGGTATTGAACGATCCTGAACTGCAGGAATATACAGCTTACCTGACCGTGAATACGATCGATAGTTTCCAGGGGCAGGAACGCGACATTGTTTACCTGAGCTTAACCCGGAGCAATGCAGAGCGCAGCATTGGTTTTCTGGCAGATATCAGGCGGATGAATGTAGCCATGACAAGGGCAAAACAGAAACTGGTAGTGATTGGTGACAGTACTACCCTTTCCCGTTTGCCCTTTTATGCAGATTTTATCAGTTATGCAGATGGATTACAGGCCTATAAAAGTGCCTGGGAATACATGGCTGATTAGTTTGGGTCGGCAATCTCTAAAACGATCCTGCCGTCAATCTCGCCTTTTTTCATGTTTTCAAAAACGGTATTGATCTCTTCCAGTTTGGCACCATGAACATTGGCTTTTACTTTTCCTTCAAGTGCAAAGCCAATAGCTTCCTGCATATCTTTACGCGTACCCACAATAGAACCCCTAACCGTGTACCGGTTTAACACCGTTTCAAAAATAGGAAGGTCAAAACTACCAGGAGGCAATCCATTCAATGCAATGGTTCCCTTACGCCTTAGTGCAGAAATGCCTTGCTTAAATGCAATTGGCGACACTGCAGTAACCAAAACACCATGCATTCCGCCAGTTTCTTTTTTCAAAAACTCACCAGGATCATTCAGCCTTGCATTTACGGTTAAGTCGGCACCAAGGCGCTTAGCCAGTTCCAGTTTATCATCAGCAACATCAATAGCCGCCACATGAAGTCCCATGGCCTTAGCATACTGAACAGCAAGGTGCCCTAAACCACCAATACCAGAAATGGCAACCCATTCTCCGGGCTTAGCTTCCGTTTCTTTCAGCCCTTTATATACTGTAACACCCGCACAAATAATGGGTGCCATCTCTGTAAAATTGATATTTGATGGAAAATGAGCTACATATCTGGAATCAGCAATCAAATATTCTGCAAAACCTCCATCTACACTGTATCCACCATTATGCTGTGTTTCGCATAAAGTTTCCCAACCGGTAATACAATATTCACAGCCCCCACAAGCACTGTACAGCCATGGAACGCCAACAACATCTCCATCCTTTACATTTTTTACACCCTTACCTAACGCAACTACATAACCAATTGCTTCATGACCAGGAATTAAGGGCATCTTAGATTTAACAGGCCAGTCGCCAGCACAGGCATGTAAGTCCGTATGGCAAACGCCGCAAGAAATCACTTTGACCAGTATTTCATGTTCACGGGGCTCTTTAACCGGCATCTCTTCAATTGATAAGGGAGCGCCGAAATCATGGATCACGGCAGCTTTCATTGTTTTAGGTAACATAACTACAGTATTAAGGTTGAGTAATTTTTCAACTAAGTTCCTGTATATCAATCCAAAAAATAGTGATCAATATCACATTTAACCTTGAGCCTCATCAACAATCAAGGCCGGCATAAATTCAATATTTGCATTAGAAATTAATTACAACAGCCATGAAGGGAAAGCAGTTCTTCACCTTACTCCTATTCCTATTTGTACTCACATCAGGTTTTAAATACCGTACAAACGGACTAACTCCGGTAAAATGGATATTGAGTAAAGAATGCAGTTTAAAGGTTAATGGGAGTACCAACATCAATAAGTTTAGCTGTGTAATACCCAACTACGTTAAACCAGATACACTAATATTAAGCCGTGACAATGCTTCAGATGCAGTAAGGATCTCTGGAACAATGATCCTGGACATCCAAAGTTTTGACTGCCACAATGCGATCATGACCAAAGACCTCCGTAAAACATTAAAATCAGAACAATACCCAAAACTGAGCATTAAGTTTATCAGTTTAACGAGGTATCCGCTGAATACCGCGGGAGAAACTGAAGTAAAAGGAGCCGTAACCATAGAACTCGCAGGCGTTAGCAAACGATTTGATGTGGATTACAAGTGTATACCAGACGGAGCTAAAAACATAACCCTCATCGGAACCAAACAAGTAAACTTTTCAGACTTTAACATCACACCACCCCGCAAACTCGGTGGTATGATCAAAACCAATAACCAGCTCCTTGTAGAATTTATTCTTAAAGCAAGGATCCTAAATTAAAATATTATGAAGAAAATTATCATTTCAGGGTTGATTGCAGGAGCCATCCTATTCATTATATGCTATGGAAGCCTTTTCTTAACCGTTAGGTTCTTTCCGGAACTATTTTTCGAATACAACAACCCGCTCTTTAATTCTGATGGAAGCCGGGATCTCCTGTTCTATCTTCATGCATTCATCATCAGCTTTGCATTATCGTGGTTTTGGGATCGTTTTAAAAGCTTGTTCCATGGTCATTTTATACTTAGAGGAATAGAATTCGGACTGGTATATGCAGCAGTAGCTTTACTGCCTGTGATGTGGATTACTTTTAGCTCACTGGATATTACGCTGCTCATCGTTTGCAGCTGGTTCTTTTATGGATTGGTGCAGGCCATCATTGCAGGAATCGTGTTTGCAAAGATCAACCCTTAAAATCTTATGAACCGATAGCGGGGATGTTAGGCACGTATCCATTTAACAGACAAGATTCAGCATTTTAATAAACAGGATTCCAATATTTAATAAACAAGGCCCTGGCATTTCAAAATAACATCGATCCTTACAAAAATTGCGGGCTTCAACCCGCAATTTTTGCATTCAGACTTTTGCCGGAAAAATAGACACAAGCAAATCAGGCTTCAGAAAAACACAATAATAATGATTTGCATTACCGGCTTTAATTTACAACAATTACCTGCTCAAAAAATGCGGATGATAACCCGATATCGTAGTCTGCAGTCATATCGTCTGTTATAATAGCGCTAAGCTATAAAAACCACTAAATACCTAATAATCAGATATTTTTAATCTAAATAAAAGTGATGAAGATCACATATCCGGCTGTTTTAAATCATGCTTCACCCTATTAATATCTGGTAGTTTTGAGTATTGATAATAAACAATCAGATTATGAAAACCAATAGCTTTTTACACAGCAGTACGGGTACCAAAAGGAGCCTGATCTGCATCTTGCTGATCTCAGTACTATCTATTACCGGTCTGCAGGCACAAGTTTATAAACTAAGCGCGTCCAAAGACAACATCGTAAAAGTTTCAGGAACATCCAACGTACACGACTGGAAAATGACGGCAATGGATCCGGTTTGCGAAGCAGATTTCGGTGCCATCAGTGCTACCGATGGAATTCCAAAAAGTCTGAACGCATTAACCTTTAGCGTAAATGCAAAAAGTCTTAAAAGTGAAAGTTCTTCTATGGATAACCGGACCTACAAAACCATAAAAGCAGATACTTATCCAAAAATTAGCTTTAAACTAAGTAATGCCGTCATTACACCTACAACCAAAAACAAGTTCGCCATTAAAGCAACTGGCGCATTAACCCTTGCAGGAGTAACAAAAACCATTGTGATGCAGTTAACAGGCGAAGTGAAAGCCGATCAAACCATCACCTGTACGGGTGTTGAGAAATTAAAGCTGACTGAATACAGCATACAACCACCAAGCTTCATGCTGGGTGCCATGAAAGTTGGAGATGAACTTACAATTAGTTATAACCTCAACTTTAAAAAATAACCGCATCGATTTAAATTATACATAAAGTCATGAAAACTAAAACAACACTTTTCAAACTGGCAGCAGTGGTATTGGTTACCATCGGTGCATCAACAGCAGCTTACGCCCAATTGCCAAAGATAAATAACATCAGGCCTTACGATAAAAGCGGTATCAATGTATTTGAAGACCCAAAAGATTCAACTTATATGTTCGACGGACTAAAGGTTAAATTTGGAGCAGGGTTTACTCAGCAGTTTCAAAACCTGAAACATAAAAACCCGGGAGCTTTAAAAAACGATGTCGGTTCATTTGGTGGTGGTGTATCTACACCCGGAAATCGCTTAAAGGTCATTACACCAGGCTTTCAAACCGCACAAGCCAATTTATTTATGGATGTGCAGCTTGCAGATGGCGTTCGGTTGAACATTACCACCTACCTTTCTACCAAACACCACAATGAAACCTGGGTAAAAGGCGGATATATCCAGTTTGATAAACTGCCCTTCAAAGGAGCAGTATGGGAAGAGCTGATGAAAATAGCCACCATTAAAATTGGTCACTTTGAAGTAAATTATGGTGATGAACACTTTAGAAGAAGCGACGGCGGACAAGCGATCTATAATCCATTTATGGAAGGCAACATCATGGACGAGTTTGCAACCGAGATTGGCGGAGAAGTGTACCTTAAGAAAAATGGATGGTTTGGAATGATCGGAATGACCAATGGTATGATCAAAGGAAATGTAGATTCCCTTTACGCCAGTGCCAATCCGGACGGAGATTATCATAAATCACCATCATTGATCTTAAAAGGCGGAGTTGACAAACAACTTACCCAGGACATCAGGGTGCGTGTAAGCGGTTCCTATTACGGCAACCAAAGCAGCGGAAGCAATACCATCTTTGGCGGCGATCGTTCAGGTTCTAACTACCAATTTATAATGGAGCAAAACTCTGCCAATCCAAGCAGCACCACCGGAGCAGGTACACCACTTGCATTTTCAGGACGCTTTAATCCTGGATTCAGCAAAAAGATAAACACCTATATGCTCAACGGCTTTTTAAAAGTAAAAGGATTTGAATTGTTCGGAACATATGAAACTGCATCCGGACGCAATGCAAGAGAAACAGATACCAGGGATGCAAAACAGTTTGCCATAGACGGTGTGTATCGCTTTGGTAAAGCAGAAGACCTGTTCATAGGTGTTAAATACAATACAGTAACCGCACGTTTAGCTGATAATGCAGCAGGAACCGGAGCAGGGGCAATTGTTTACACCGGTGATGTGAAATTGAACAGAGTAGCAGCAGCAGCAGGATGGTTCATGACTAAAAACGTATTGCTAAAAGGAGAATATGTAGTTCAGAAATATAAAGACTTCCCTACCGCTGATTTCAGGTCTGGCGGTAAATTTAATGGCTATGTGATCGAAGCAGTAGTAGGATTCTAAAACCTGCTGCAGATCATTTAATTGAGACTGCCCATTGTAATCCGGAATCAAATTCGTGATCAGCAATGGGCAGCCTCATTTTTTTATGCCGTACCACCGTTAACGCCAATATTCTGTGCATTGATCCATTTTGCCGCATCACTGGCCAGAAACACCACCACCTTTGCAATATCATCAGATTCACCAATCCGGTTAAACGGAGATAAAGCAGCCAGGCGGTCAATCACCTCCTGAGACTTTCCATTGGTAAACAGTTCTGTATTTGTAGGGCCAGGAGATACTGAATTCACATTGATCCCCCTTGCACCAACCTCTTTAGAAAATATACGGGTTAACTGTTCAACAGCAGCTTTCGTAGCTACATAAGTACTGTAGCCAGGCAGCATCATCCGGTTTGCAGAAGTAGAAAAGTTAATCACCGTTCCGTGATCTGCCAAACGTGTGGCTGCTTCACGCATGGTGTTGAACGTTCCCTTTACATTGACGTTAAACTGCCGGTCAAAATCTTCGTCCGTCGTATCTTTCAATATACCAAAGATCATAATCCCGGCATTATTAATCAGCACATCAATACGGCCGTAATGATCAATCGCAGCATCAAAAAGGTTCTTTACCTGTTCTGAATTGCTAACATCGCCTTGAACAGCAATGGCATCTCCGCCGGATTCGATAATTCCAGCAACGGTCTGATCAGCAGCATCCTTTCCGCCTGCATAGTTAACAATTACTTTAGCACCTGCTTGAGCAAGCTGCTGCGCAATCACCGCACCAATACCTCTTGAAGCACCGGTAACTAAAATTACTTTTTCTGATAAAGTCTTCATATTTGTAAATATAGATACCATTGGCATCCCTGGCAAATACAAACGAAAAAAGTTGTTTCCTTTAAACCGATGATTTAAAAGAAACAACTTTTTGACTGTAAGATTGTATCTCCTGAAAGGTAAGCTACATCTTGAAATGAAAATCAATCCTGAATGGGTCGCGCCATTACTGGATTGATTATAATCTGGTAAATCAACCAAATAGTATTAGAGACTTAATTAACCCTGTTATTAGGAATAGACAACAGCGGAACATCACTCTGAGAAGCCATTGCAGTAGTTTTGCTCACGTGAATGATGGAATCCCAAAAGCTATGTTCGTGCGGAACCATCACCAGCAAATCAGCATGATAAGCCTTAACCTCAGCCCGGATCGAACTGATAATACCAAGACCTTTCACAATCTTAAACTTATAGCGGTTACCGTCAAGTAAAACTTTGAGGTTGTCTGTAGAAGTATCCCTCAGGATTTTTTTTTCAAAAGCTTCCTGACGAACAGAGAAAACTTCAACTTTGGCATTGATCCGTTCCAATACACTCCTTAACTGTGTCAGCGTACTATCTTTATACCGGTAAGCAGTATCACAGGCAAATAGCACCTTATTGATCTTTTTAAAACCAACAGCACCAGGAATAGCCAATACCGGATATTTAGCGCGCTTAATAACCGATGTGGTGGTATTGCCAAATAGCTTTTGCTCAATAGAATTACCGCGCATCCCCAAAACAAGGATATCAGCATCATACTTTGACATCAAACGGTCCAGCTCATCTTCAACGTCATAGGCTTCAGATTCACAAATCACCTCAATTGCGTAGTTGGAACTAATCTCCAGTGCAATGGTAATCAATGCACGTTTGTTTTTATCAATTAACGCTTGTATGGAGTTTGCAGACAGCAATGTATTTGCAGCATGTACGGGCAAAACAAAAGAATTAAAGAGCACCAGCTTTGCATTAAATTGTTTAGCAAGGCCGGATGCATATTTCACTGCATTCATCGCATTTTCAGAATAGTCAGTAGCGGCAATAATGGTTTTCATAATGGATATTCAATAGATTAAAATACAAAATCAAGATCTTCAGGCAGCACCAGCAAAGGGATCGGGGTGTGACTGGCTTGTTTCTTAGAATGACTGATATTAAAAACGATATTCAACAGGTTATTGCGGCGGTGTACCATAGCCAGCATATCAATAGCGCCAAATTCAGCTAGCCAGTCCAGTCCCCTGTCTACATCATCATTTAAAATATGCCGGTAATACACCTTAGGATAGTTAACCTTATCGGTAACCTCAGTCAGAAATGCATCAACTTCAGTTTTATGCTTAACCGTATCTTCATGGTCACTGCTGACATGCACCACCAATAACTCCGCATTAAAATAGCTTGCAAGTCCCGATAAAGCATGAATCGTATCAATATCTTCAATACTGAGGTCAGTTGCAAAAGCAATTTTATCTATACCCTTAAACACGGCATGCGGTGGAACAATAAGTACAGGAAACGTAGCCTTATCAATCATATCCTTACTATTGCTGCCAACAAAGAACCGGGTAAATATGCCCTTGGCAGACATTCCCATCACAACCATTGCAATTTTTTGATGATCGTCCAGCCCTGTAACCAGATCTGTTAATTCTCCGGCAGCAGCTTTACTGCTAATCAATGGATGATGAGTCGATGAGCCGGGAATTAAACGACCTTCAAAATCTATCTTGCTGGCCAGGAAATTTAACTCCCGACTGGTTTCTTCTTCAATTGTGGCATATTCATAAAGCGGCCAGACCACCTGTGATGACATCCCTCCTACACCAGAAGCTGTAAGAAATGAATGACACAGGGTCAAATTGGATTTTAAGGAAATGGCCATATTCAATGCGAACCGGGCAGCATTCTCTGCGGATTCGGAAAAATCTGTGGTGACTACAATCGTTTTCATAACTTGGTTTCTACGCAATAAATTTCGCAGTTACAAGCTGATTAAATAGTGAGCACGGTCACATTATGGATTGATATAAAACATCAATGCCGTTCTGCATGCTCCCTGATCACTTCATTTCGTAGCCTCAACAAACTTTCCATATACTTTTTCAGAATGATCCGGTCTGCGAGCTTGCCAAGAAAGCCCAATGGAGAAACATATTGAAATACGTCTGTCATTAATGTACCGCCATCCTTAGCTTCAAACCGATGTTCATGTTTAAATGATTTAAAAGCACCGCTCAATTGTTCATCAACAAAATAATCAGGTTTCTGGTATTCCGTAATTTGAGTAGTCAGCTTTTGGACAATACCGAAATGTTTAGCCTGCCAGGTAACCGTTTCATTTAATTCGATTAATCCGGATGTTTTTCCAGCAACAGCCCGCTCATTCGTTTGTTTTGTAGAAACAATATGAAGATCAATGCTCCGGGCGAGATCAAAAACCTCATGGGTATCTGCTAAAATAAAAGTCTCTAAGTGGATCGTTGGCATGTATAGCTTTAAAGATTACGCTAAATATAGGTATAATCGGATTAACCTTCAATGTTTGAATTCTGTAAGCATTGGCTTGAATTCTGCAAACGCCAATTCTATCCTTAGCGCTACTTTTGACCTGTCAAATAAAACAACTAATTATGGAAAATCAAAAAGTATGGTTTGTAACTGGTGCCTCAAAAGGATTAGGACTTACCTTAGTAAAGCAATTATTAGAACAAGGATATCAGGTAGCGGCAACATCAAGAAATAAAAAAGATTTGATTGACGCAGTTGGCAGTACGTATGGAAATAGATTCTTACCGCTTTCAATGAATCTGAAATCCGAAGAAAATGTAGCATCAGCTATTGAGAAAACGGTCGACTGGTTTGGAAAAATAGATGTAGTAGTAAACAATGCAGGTTACGGACTGGCAGGAAGCCTGGAAGAAATAACAGATGAAGAAGCACGTGAGAATTTTGAGATCAATGTATTCGGATCTTTGAACGTGATCCGTAAGGTAATGCCGCATTTAAGAAAACAGGAATCCGGCCACATCTTCAATATATCATCTGTTGGAGGATTTACAGGGGCTTTTCCAGGATTTGGAATATATTGCGCCACCAAATTTGCCGTTCATGGTTTTACCGAATCGCTGGCAGCAGAGGTTAAATCATTCGGAATTCACGCAACAGTAGTTTACCCGGGATATTTCAGAACCAGCTTTCTGGACTCAGGATCACTAAATGTACCTAAAAACCAGATAGATGCATACAAAGAGGTTCGGGAAGTACAGGCAGCCCATGAAAGTGAGATCAATGGAAACCAGCCAGGTGATCCGGAAAAAGGTGTAGCTGTAATCATTAAGATGGCAGCAGAACAAAATCCGCCATTACATTTATTCCTCGGACAGGATGCCTATGATATGGCCTACCAGAAAATGGCTGTCGTAAAGGATGCTTTAGAAACCTGGGAAGAAGTTGGAACCGCAACCGGATTTTAAACAAATTGGGAATGTATGCTTTATTTCATCAAATAAAGCATACATTACTACCTATGGCTACTTTTCTATTTATGATATCAGGAATTAACGTTCAAATCTCAGAGATCATGCTCATCATGCTGGCACTATTCGTTGTCTTTCTAGTGTTCAGAAATGTCGTGTTGCAACGAAGAAAAGCAAACCGGTAACTGGTATTTGCTTTTTATCAAATCTGGATACAACATCTATGTGTAGTATACCTTAAAAAAATCTTTACTATTTTTAAGGTATACCTGTAAAATAGTACAACTATTTTATAAGACAACAGCTTATTCGCATTAGCCCCCCGTTTGATAGAGTCACATACGCCATTAAACAGACGTAATCTTAAACTTATAACCTGATTTTTATTATTTATAACTAACGCTTATTTAGTATAAATCCAATAGCAATTACACAACGTATATATATACAATTTGATCTGAAATGTGTTATTATTTCAATAAGTTTATTAATTTCGATTACCGAATATAAACGAATTCATGAAATAGTATGCTGAAAACAGGAACACAGGCATTAGATCAAATAAATTTAAAGACGCTTTACAGCAAATACGGCGATATGCTGTTGGGTTATATCAATGAAGCAGTAAAAGACCAACAGTTAGCAGAGGAGTTACTCGTAAAAATTTTTAGTGACATTGCCATTCAATATAACAATATAGAGTGGAATATGAACAGCCATTGGGTTGTACTGCAGCACTTCGCAAAGAATTGGCTATTAGTATACCAGGAAGCAAGTAGTGATTGTGATCCCGAATTAAATGATAAGGGTGGATCTCAGCATAATTATCTCAATCGATTGACTGAGGAGCAAAAAGAAATATTCTGTGCAGCATACCATCACGGAAAATCTGTAGCTGCAATTTCAAAAGATTTAAATAAAACAGAAGAATCAATCCGGAAGGCTCTGAAAGAGGCTTTCGCCCTAATTAGAAAAGAAAGTGAAAATTAACGACTACATTGAAAGCGGAATACTGGAGTCATATGTATTGGGTTCAGCCTCCAGGCAAGAAGCTGAAGAACTTTTGAATTTAAAGGATCAATATCCAGAAATACAAGAGGCTCTTTCGAGTTTAGAAAAGGATATGGAGCGTATTGCGCGACACTCTGCAATTACCCCTCCCCCAAATTCATGGGATAAAATTGAAAATCGCATCAATGAGATTGTCAATAGATCAGAACCACTCCCTTTAGAAGTATATTCAAAAGGAACGAACGATAAAGAGGAAAAAACTAAACCACAGGAATTTATAGAAGTACAAGGACCTTCCAGTCACATGAGGATTCATAAGACCTGGAGACTGGTATTTGCTGCAGTATTTGTTCTTGGAAAAGTATTCCTTTGCTTTGCAATTTATTATTACCTGGAAAGCCGTCAGGCTAAACTGGAGATTCAGGAACTTAAATCAGAGCTGAGAACGATTCATCAAAAATAAAGGCGTTTAAAACGATAACAGGAAAGGTTCCGGACAGTAGTCTGGAACTTTTCTCTTTACAGATAAGATTGTGGCCGGGGTTTTGTAATCATCGTAAGGTATTTAAACAATCTCTTACCCATGAAAGAAAGCTCCCTTATTACACGCTCATCGTTCTCGACACGCTCTACGTTCTCGACACGCTCTACGTTCTCGATGTTCTCAATGTTCTCATCCGTCATTAAGTTATTGACAGTATCGGTTTGTATGCTGGCCCTATTTTCCTGTTCAAAATCAGTCGAGCAAAAGCTGGAAGATCTTGAAAAGGAACAACTTGCCTTTGAGAAGAAGATAGATGGCATTAAGGATACAGCCATTAGAAACCAGGCTAAACAATTTGGATCCATGCTCTTCTGGTTCAAGAAGATTGACATTGAAAATCAAAAGCCACCAACAGATACTTCATATGAAGAAAATCCATTTGTTATTTTGGGGGATTATCCAACGATGTCTGGTTTAACAAACAATTTCCTCAATGGAATATTAATTGAAAACAATGGCGACATGAGCACGAAGAATGAGCTCAAGGTACATTACCCGTTTACATTTCCATTTGAACCAAAAATTACCTGGAATACAGTTCAGTTTAACAACAACAGTAACCTGCCTGTAAAATCAGAATACCTGGAAGGAGACCAGCAAATTCAGGTCGTTAAGTCAGAATACAATAACGATAATAATGTGTCTGTATATTATCCGGAAAAGGAAACGCTAAGAACAATAGAGCCGACATTCTTAAGTGGAACAATAGAAGCTACAATTCCTAAAGCCGTGCTTCAGTTTAAATTTACAAACAATGAGACCGGCGATACGAAAGAGCAAAATGGAATTAAGGTAAAGCTGGTAAGTATAAAAGACCACATGGTTACAGTGGATGTAACTACTGCCGGCCCTACCGACCCATCAGTGGATCCAGATAAAATAGATCTGATCAAGGTGATGGCAACGGACAAGACAAACAAATTTTTGGATCATAGCGGATCCTCTACCGGCCCTGAAGATCTGATGGACTTCTTCCAGGATATTCTTGAAAAAATAATGGACCATCCTGAAGATGTTAAGAAGCTGGAAAAGGAAATGGAAAAGATGCAGAAAGAGCACGAAGAAAAGAATAAAAACCAAACCCATTACCGTGCATTTTTCAGGGGTTCAGTAGAAGATGTGGTGGTTTATATCTTTGATTACTCAAAAGCAACAAAACTAAAAAAAGCATTAAAATTGCCGGCATACTCATTCAGCAACAGTTCAGATGGCAGACCCATTGCTAACATCGCTACAACTACTACGGTCTACGACCGTTCCCTGGACGATCTTCTAAAACAGAAAGCAGAACTAACCCAGGGTGAACTTAGCAAAGAAATAAAAATTGAACAAAAACCGTATTCCAAACCAAATAAAGCCGGACAATATGAAGAAAAAGCACAATTCAGCTTTGAATATCCCAAATTGCTCAGCACCCTGTTCATGGATGATTTTAGACGGTATGAATCTTTAACAAATGTCTCCTTCTATGAGGATAAAGGCGGCAGCAAACTCATTAACATACCGAAAGATTCCATTGATTATAACAACGGCGAAGGTTATATAGAGAATCCATGGGTAGAGTTTCAGGTAAACCGGGTTGAGTACAATCCGGCAAAGTTCCCGGTAAAGCCAAAACTGGCCAGAGGGGTTATTAAGGTCATGCTGGCAGATATTAAGAAAACTAGCTATGCAGTCAATAAATTACCGGCGGGCATTAAAGTGAGCGGTAACAAGCTGATTATCGATGGCAATTTGGTAAACACCAATAACAGCAACTTTTATGTAAAGGATAAAACCGGGAAATATTTAAAACAGATTACAACACTCACCAACACAAAGGGAGATGGATTTGATGTAGACAGAACAGTAGTTACGTATTACTATGGAGTGCCGCATACCATAGAACGCCTGGAACAAAGTGACCTGAGAACAGTAGATCATAGCTTTGAAATTGTATTAACCGAAGAGGTTAAACAAGCCAGAGACTAAGAAGTATAATATCAAATAACAGAACGAGCCCGATATTTTTATCGGGCTCGTTCTGTTTAAAATCTAATAAGCCTGGTAACAGCATAAAGCACTTTGACTTAATAATTAACCTTCGTTGATCCAGTTTTACAGATTTATCACATTATAAAGATTAAATCAACCATTAAAAAACCTTAAGAAGTGTACTGAAGAGTAAATTAAGCCGGTAATTCGTTCAATACAGGAGCGCCTCCCCTGCCAAATACAAAAACAATACATTTACCATTATTCTCTGCAATGGCCTGTTTCATGGCTGAACTCAGATGCATAAAACGAATCTCTTTGCGATAAACTTCCTCATTAAATGTAAATTCTAAAGGAAGCAATTCAGCAAGGATCTTATCCCCTGTAAAAGAAGGTTCAAATAAACGGTCAATTATTTTACGGATTTCTGCATCAGGCTCCTCCTCTAAATTACTGATCTTATCAGCAACAGCTTCAATAAAATCAGCATTATGCCTGAGCGCACCCGTAGTATAAATACAGTAATAGGTTTCCGACTGATCGTTACCATATACCTGCTTAGCCAAACAAACCGGAACATCATCCAAGCGCGCTAAAGATTCGCCAATTGAAGATTTAAACATACGGATCATCACGATCAAACTAATTACGATTATAGCTATACAAACCATCAAGTAAGTTCTGCTCGATGCATCTACGCCAGACATACTATAAAAATAATAAGCGCCAAAAGCACATAAAGCAATAATGACCAACGGAATAGCAACTAATTTGTTCTGTCCGAGGCTGCCTGCAACAGCATACCGCTTTTTAAGTTCTGTCTCTTTTTCAAGATCAATCAGGAGTTCTTCAGTAAAAATCATGGATTTAGCTTTAATTTATATTTAATGTATTTTCAATTAAAACAACAGACCCGCAGGATTGTTGGGATTCTGTGGTATAATAATTGCAACATCAATAAAATTAACGAACGAGAAGATCAACCAATGGCCAAAGAAATTAAAGCGATTAAATGCCCGCAATGTTCAAGCACATCGAAGACAGAAATTAAACCAGAAATATACCGCTGTAATAACTGCCAAACCGAATATTATCTCGATAACGATGACATTACCGTCAACTACAACCACAACCACAATTCAAATACTACTAAGCCTATACTTAATCCGGGACAGACTAAAAATTTAATTACCGGCATTGTCATATTTGTGGTGGCGATGGTTCTGTTGAGTGTGTTGATCAGCGTCTTTTCCGTATCCCAAAATGATGGGTCCGTAGTCTCAGAAACGGAACAAACAGAACAGAAAGAAAAAGTACAAATACCATACGCAGAGATGAACATAGCCAGTTTTGTGTTCAGTCAGCCAGCAACCGGAGACCCTATAGTCATGTACATTACGCACCGTGATTACAAAGACTCCCTGGATGTTCAAAAAACAGGGATCTACTTCGCATTCCATAATCCGGTAAAGAAGAAATTAATAAAAGAAATAAAACTGGGAGATGAGATAAAGACCCGTGATTTTAAAATCCGGACCTTCTCAGATGGCAACGTATATCTGCTTGGAGACAGCAAGTTATACAGACTGGAGAAAGATGGTCTTAAAGTGATTGAGGCCGGAAGAAACTACTTTAGCGCACAGCCAAAATTTGAAGTTGGGATCGCAAGCGTCTATTTTGACTCCAAAGAGCACGGAGATGCCCTGGTCATAAATACCAATGACGGAAAGAAGTATTATTACTATCCACTGATCCAAAAAGTATATAAATCCACAACAGACGACCGTGCAAGGGCAGAATGGGGATTTAAAAACCTGCTTCCTGTGGGTAAGAAAAAGGTATACCACCTATTCAGCGAAGAAAGTTCAGACTTTCCCGAGGAGAAAATCCAGCTGCTAAAGGTAACCTATTTAGACAATGGACCCGGACCGAAGAAAATACTGGATCGCATGTCCTGGTTCAGAGATTACTACGCTGCCGGAGGTAATGGTTTTTATTCCAGTAATGATCCCTATGTCAAATCACTGTTTGGCGTTTACAATGAAGCTTCATGCCGGATTTTAAGTGCAAAGGACCTGACGCCCGACAGAGATTATTTCTATGCGAAAATCGCCTATGAAGATGATAACAGCCTGCTGATCCAAATGAAAGGAGATGCAAGTCCGGAAAAAAACTATAAACTGCAGAAGATCAACATTCAAAATGGAAAAATTGAATGGACAGCAGATTTGCCGGCCTGCTGCCTCCTCGAAAACCTGGTTAAGTTCAAAGACGGCTATATCGGATCTTTGAACAAAAACGAATACACACAGTTTGATCTCAATGGTAAAGTAACCGGTAAGTACACTGTAAAACTGCTGGAATAATATCTTACTTAATCTATAGTTGCGTGTGCATCATCAGATTTCAAAACGCCCATCTTTCCCTGAACAAGCATCGCATGGAGCACCTCAGTTGAAAAACCATGCAGTAAAAGCCGGAACGCTGCCCCTGCTGTAGGCAATGGGATCATCGGATGTTTATTATTCAGCGCAATTAGCTTTTCCGGACAATCCATAATCGTAGCAGCATATACACCGATCACCTCATCCAGCTGCAGTGAATTTGTAGCCCTCCAAAAATCATTATCCGTAAGGTAAAACTGGTAAACCGGGGTAAACAGTTCAATGGCAGTACCCAAATCAATGAAGTTACTCCAGCCATCACGGAATTCCGAAAAAGGAATAGGGCCTTCTGAAATGGCGGTGTAATTGGGCCTGTCCTTCTTAACTATTTTCAGTCCCTTATCTGCAATGGCATGATTCAGGTTAATGATAAAATTATACAGGTTAAGATCATGTTCCAGAAACAAATTATCCTTTACATCATTCACAGACAACGGCTTAAGCGGGTTCATTGGAATATCTTCTGCACCTTCAACATTATCCTTAATAAACCTCAGTACTTCAGATCCGAGATAGAAATGTCTTAAGATCACGAAGTTTGCTTCCGGCGTAATGAAATACTTCATCCCCCAGTATAAGCACTTATGAAGCATCCTGGGAGCATTGATCAAATTGGGAATAAAGATCTTAAACAGCTGCATTAAAACGATGGACAAGCGGGCAAATACCTTGGCAACCGGATACAGGAACTGCCTGCTTTTGGTAGAAGAATCATATAGAAATGCCGCCTTGGCATCCGGGTTAAACGGAACGCTTTTATCCAGGTACAGGGCATGCCAGTGACTGGGGTTACGCGGCTCATTAACCATTTTTTCAAAATAATCTCTTTGATGTAACATGATCGTTCAGTTAAAAATTATCTAATTCTTCCAGCTGCAAGGTATAAAGTTTAGCCACAACCTTCGCCGTTTTAACTATTTTTTCAGCCATCTCCCGCGTTAACAGATCCGATTGGATGGCTTGCTCAAAACGCTCGAAATGATTATCGTTGCTGTCGCTGGATTCATGGTAGATAAAGAAAGAAACCTGGTCCTTATCCAGGTTAAGCTGCTGTTGGATGGCCCTGCCCCATTTGCCGGATACCCGGTTGCCTAAACCTTCAATGATAAACATACCGCCGAGCAGATCGAAAGGGTTCGGCTGACTGGCCCTGTGAAACATGTAGGCACTCAGTGCCTCACTGCCAATATTCTTATTTCCGGTAAGGATCTCAGATTCTAGTCCCCCGCAATTGATGTAGTTCTTCTCCAGGATCTGGTAATCACGGTGTTCATCAGATGAATGCCGGATAAATGCAGAACGCACCGGAAAGTGTTCCATACTCACATTAGATGCAGCACGGGCAATCCATTGCGATCCGTCAATTACCTGCTGACGCAGATTTACCAGCAACCGTTTATATTCTTCCAGTGAAAGCTGACCCTTAAAGATCTTTTTAACCACAGGCACCTGCTGCAACCCGCGTTCAAAATCAAACCAAACACCCGTAAGCTGACGCACCAGCCATTCCTGAACCGGCTTGTCCTGCACCCGGATCTCCGGTGCTTTAATTTCATCGATCTGTTCAGTAAATCCTAAACCATCACCCGAACCGGTAACTGTAAGCATCATAAATCCGGTAATGAACCTGCCGCTTTCGGGAACCATACAAAGCACTTTCTGACCAGCTTTAAGCTTACCGCTTTTCATCAGTTCATCCAGCATCACAAAAACAGAGGCAGAACCAATGTTGCCCACAGTATACAAATTGGTAAACCATTTTTCAGGAGCTATCTCCACCCCGCCCTTCTGCAGCAGGTCAATGATCTGTGGCTTAAAATGATGAGAGGAATAATGGCATACGAGCCAGTCTATATCCTGGGGATCAAAACTACCCGCATCAACCATCTCAAAAAAACGCTGAATACCAATCTTCACAATATGGTCAACCTGTGCCATGTCCTGTTTAAGGTTCAGCGCACCAGCGGTATTGGCTTCAGCAATGGTATCGTAATCCAGCCAGGTCTTAAGTACAGAACCATCCGTTTCCTTATTTGTACCCGTATACATACACAATTCATAAGCATGCGCATAAGACTTCAGGTCAATCCAGTCAATTTCCAGTGAAAGCCCTTGTTTTGAAGCCTCATCCTGTAGCAGCATTGCTCCGGCACCATCACTCAGCATCCACCGTAAAAAATCAATCTCTATCGGAAGCGTTGCATTTTCTGCGCTAAAGGCATGCTGACCGGCAAAGCGTTTGGACTTAAACATCCGGCTTGGCAGTTCTGCAGCACAAGCTACTGCATTGTGTGCAGTGCCAGACTTAACCTGCAGATACGCATTCTGAATCGCCATCATACTTGCCGCACACACGCTTTGGTGTGATGCAATTCCACAGCGTCCAATACCGCTTTCAGCATGAACCATGCTTGCAAAACCCGGAACCGGCAAATCGCTTTGTGTCGTTGCAGTGCTCAGCATCTCGACTTCATCATATCCAAGACTGCTTGCATTCAAACAGTCCTTAACCGCAAGAGCAGCCATTTCATAAGCTTTATGGGTTGTATTCTGATTGGTATCCAGCGCATAATACCTGGTTTTAATACCATTTTTGCGTAAAAATATCGCTTTAGTACGAGAGGGAACGTCATTAAACAATCCAAGAAAGCTTTCCATGTCGTCATTAGCCACAGGGGCATTGGGCAGAAATGAGCCTGTCGAAGTAATATATACTTTATTCATTTATATGGATTTGTGTGTGGTTTTAAAAAGAGTGTCAAGCCAGGGCAACAGGAAACCCAGATTACCCCTGCCCCGTTTATGGTGCATGCTGTGACGGTAAGAAAACTTAAGAATATGTTCAGGAGCATGCGCACTGAAAAAATCGTAATTGCAGTGCCCAAGCAAGTTAATGACCAGGCTCATTATGGGAAGAGAAAGTATCGCCGCAGTCTGAAATGGATAAACCAATAATGGGAACACGATTACAGTACCCAGTAAAAATGCTTCAATCCAATGAAAACTGAACGTAGAAAATACCGTAGGTTCTTTGGAATGGTGATGAACCCAATGAACCCTTTTCATCATAAACCTGGTATGCAGTAAATAATGGCATCCGAAAAAGTGAATTTCATTCCATAGAAAAAGCAGTACGATCTGCAGAAAGAACCAGCCGTTTAGATCGTAGCTGATGTTAAACCAGCCAAACAACAGCCCCTGCTGAATAATAATACCCTGTAAGCTAAACACAAAGATAGAGCGCATGGACTGCCAGATCTCTTTACGAACCTGATCAGGATATTTATAATGGTTATCAACCATAACCAGTCCCCGGCTTCGTTCCATATACCTGAATATCAAAATTCCAGTTAAGGTAACCGACCAGTATAACAGGTTAAAAAATACTAATAGGGAAATAAAGGCATTATACCAGGTGTCAAAAGTCCAGCGGAATAAAGTTTCGAGCATCTTTATAGCTTAATTGAATTGTAACTGATCCATTGACTGGCAAGCATTTCCACGTAGTCTATAAAATCATTAACGCCGTTTATGGTGTAAAAAGTATACTCCGGCTGTCCACCAACCACTTGAATATTATCGAAGCAATGATCAGTAGCATACAAATACACCGCTTTGGTATTCAGGTCATAAAAAGTTTCATTCCCGTTAACCTCAGTAGCAAAACCGATAAAATCAGCGGTATGGAGTGCTGTAGCACCTTCTTCAGCTGTCACTTCCTTATAATAATCTGCATAACGCATATCCTGATAACAGTTTGAACCAATAAAAATGGAGTCCATATTTAAAGTGAGCAATTCTTCATCTTTATCAACTTCAGAATAACTTTCCTCAATGCCACCAATATGATTGATCAAAAGCAGGTGTTCTGGTAATATATTAAACCCGGGCATGCCTGGATCAAAGCGGCATAGCCAGCCGCTATTTTGTCCGGCATTGTTGGTCCAGCTAAAAAGCCTGTAGTTTATCACCTCTTTCTTAGCGTTTAAAGTAAGGTCTAACGTTCTGGCAGATGAGACAAGCAGATGCAAAACTGGAAAGGTTTGAATAAAATCATTCGAATACCTGATTTCAGGAGTTGAGAATTCAATGGGATCATTGGAATGATTAAACCAGCTGCAGCCCTTTTTAAATAGTTCGAAATCTTTTTCCATAGCGTATCCATTGACAATACAAAGATTATGCCTCGTTGGATAAAAGTTAATTTAAAATTACCATTTAATCAGTTGTGTTAATTAAACAAATAAAATTAAAACCATAACCTATAGATGCTGTTGTAACGGATACATATACAAACTAAAATAATACCTCATCTCAATTAAACAACTATGAAAAAAATTACGTTATCGCTCAGCATGCTGGCACTGATCCTTTCAATCGGAATGAATGAAGCTTCAGCACAAAAAATTAAGATCAATACAAAAGGAATTGGCGCGGCAGAAAAAGGACTGAAAGCAGCCACATTTTCTGATGCAGATGCAGCTAAACTGGCTGGGGAAGCCGTAGCTTGGATGGATGCTAACAATCCTGTTGCTGGACCAAATGATCCATATACTAAGCGATTGAATAAGATCTTTGGCAAACATAAAAATGAAGGCGGATTAGCGCTAAACTATAAAGTATACAAAGTAAAGGACATCAATGCATTTGCATGTGCAGATGGAAGCGTTCGCGTATTTTCATCATTAATGGATATCATGAGTGACGAAGAGCTATTGGGCATCATTGGTCACGAGATCGGACACGTAGCAAATAAAGATAGCCGTGATGCTGTAAGAAGTGCTTACAAAAGAGAAGCATTGATGGATGCTGCTTCATCACAATCTGGTGTAGTAAATACATTAACAGAAAGTCAGCTGGGTAAATTTGCCAATGCATTACTGGATAGCAAGTATAACCGTAAACAGGAAAGTGAAGCGGATGACTATTCTTACACTTTTATGAAAAGCCACAATTATAAAGTAACAGCTTTAGCCAGTGCATTCCAAAAGTTTGCAGATATGGAGAAGGCATCTGGCGACAACAGGACTAAAACAGAAAAGATGATGAGTTCACATCCGGAAAGTGCAGTCCGCGCTGCTAAAATTTTAGAAAAAGCTAAAAAAGACGGATTAGCTGCATTGTAGCTAGTAATACGATCTTCTTATGATTAAGGCAGTTAACAAGATCTTATTATGATTAAGTGAATAAATAGTCCTGGCCAACCGCCGGGATTATTTATTTAATGCTGTTCTGCAATTTTCTTTTTTTTCTCCTGAAACAATCCCATACGCCAAATTTGGTCATCCTGGTGTATGATCTTTATTGAAGAGGGATAACCATACTGATCATATAAACTTCTGACATCGCTTAAAATGAAGGTTTAAATCACAATTGATTTACGTTTCCGGTACAACCTGCCGATGGTAAAATAGATAAAAACTTCTGCAATAACTAAGTTACCGGTCCAGCCCAGCCAGGCAACTAACTGGTAAAGGTCCATAGGTTTGGGCTCAAACAGATAAACCAGCACAAATTTCCAAAGCCTCAAACTGATTGCAGATAAGGTCAACGCGTAGCTCCGGTACATCCAAGCTTTATGGAGGATCAGATCTCCCGATAATATCGCGAAAAACCCCTTCCAGGTAAACCAGATCCATAGCATGGCGAGCAGGCAAAAGGCCAACTGACCAATCCATCCGCCATTGCCATAAAATCCCATGATCAAACCACTGGGACCAGAAATACAAATAATAACCGCAACATAAACACGTCCGCTCCAGCGGTGCAGCGGTATAAAACGCGTACGGATAAAGGATGAAAACTGGATAATACCGGCCAGCAATACAAACATACTGCTGTAGACATGGGTAAAAAAAGCAACGTTATAATACCATAACCCGGTTACGTCTGTTTTAACCCTTAAAAAGGCAACATCAGCATTTATCGGAACATACTGAAGGGTAATTAGCAGCATGAGGTATGAAAAATATAACAGCGCGATGTACCACAACCAATGGCTGGTTTTCTTAACCCCTGCCGAAAACGTCATAATATTCTTTTGCATTTTTTTCATAACGCAGCAGTAACGCAATATTCTTCTTTTCCAGGTCTGTAAACTGACTTTTAACGTTTGTGCTTACCGGAATATACCAGGGCTGCATGTCAAAATAGGCACGCAGCTGCTGATCCTTATAGGAATAACCATGGCGCGCATATATGGTATTTCGAATGATAAAGAGATCCGCTTTTTTCATATTCGCCACCTGATCTTTAGTCAGCAGATCTGCAGAAGCATTATATTTATTAACCTCATCCGTTGTTGTAAAGTAAGAATTATCGTAGACAGGCTCCCCGTCAATTTCATCAGTAACCTTTTTCGACTTCTTCCAGTCAATATACCTGCCGGCTTCTAACTTTACATTAGGATCATACCTGAAGTTCTTTTTGACCAACTCGTACTTACGCTGTGGAATTCTGATCTTACCATAAGCAATCCAGATACCAGTAAGCGTACTGTCTCCTTTATCAATCCTAAATGAAAACTGTCCATCATATTTATCATCGCCAGGCTCTTTAACGAAAAAATTAAAGGCCGCACCAGCTTTCTCGAACGTACCCGTAAATGGCCTGTCGTTTCCAGCTACCACACTATGGCCTTTCACATTGCTGCCATTAATCTCATCAATAGAAATATTAATTTTATTGCTGTAATCCCATGCCCTCACCTCACCGGTATATACACCATCAATTGAGGTGTCAGGTTCAAACATTCCAACCCAATAGCCTTTAAGATCCTTCTCATCCTGAATAATCAGGCTGCTGGTTAAAGATACGGGCTCAGCACCAGCAAGTGAATCTGGCTGCTCAGATAAGCTTTTGTTTTCTGCCGGTACTTTATTCTTAACCATTCCATCACCACAGCCAATCAGTACAGAAAAGCTAAAAAGAATGAGCAAGAACACATTAAGTGGTAGATTTCGGGATTGCATGTTCATTTTCATAGGGAATCAGCGTTATATTGAATTTAAAAAGAAACCGTTAAAATAGCCATTAAAATTAATTAAAACATGATGCATATCATTTATTTGGTTAGCAGGCATATAGAGTATACATTACCTTTAATATTGAAAGACCTCAGAAAAGCACAAGAATTAAGTAAGGGCCATTAACGGGCTTTTACTTAATCATATATACCCGGTAATCATAAACTAAAAAAGCAGCATTCAGCTTTGATTTAAATCTATCCGGAACCGGGTAATAGTTGATGCCGTCAGAATAATCGTAGTCCCCGGTATAGAAGGCCGCCTGGTTGGAAACAGGGATTTTGAATCTCAATTTCTCCTTATGGAATACAACCGTAAAATATCCGGTTCCTTCCCAAAAATAACAAGTACTGGCCCCATTTGGACTTCCAAAACCCCTGAATGGATTTAAGCATTCGGAATTGAACTTATATTTTGAGTAATGGTTCATATAGACCGGGCCCGACTTATCTTCCCAATTTTGAAAGGGCTTAATGACATCTTCGAGCAGCAAACAGTTTTTTAACAATCCAGCACTATCCGGATTCACATTGATCACATCAGCTATTACTTTACCATCTTTATTCAGCGTAATTAAGTGCTTGTTGCCACCATCCACTTCAAAGCCTTTCCCGTCTTCGGTTTCCATTTTATAGGTAAAATTCACTGTATCCGCATAGACCCTCCCTTCGTAGGTTAGATAGGTTGGCGGATCCGGATGCAAAGAATCAATCTCACCATCTTTAGTCAGCTTAATGGTATCTACATACATAGAATCAATAATCTTGCTGTATGCGATCTGGTTTAGGATCAATCCTGGAACATGGATTCTTTTTAATGAATGGTTCTTTGAAGAATCACCTGTATTGATATCACCATGAAAAAAGATATAATACAGGTCAGGGATGTTGTTGATCCCGGCCAGGATATATGGCGACGACCAAAGACCCAGGATCAAAATAAGAAGTTTATAACGTTTTTTCATAGGGCTGTTAACCGCCAAGTTATATGAATTAATGGAAATATAAAATAATGGCGGGTAGTTGGCCGTAAATTTGTTAAAGATTAACAAAGCCATAAGCTCTTATACTATGAAATATCTAATCATTTGCCTGCTGTTATTAACGATTAAAGGATCTGCACAGGATCTAAAGGACTTTATCCCGGAAAAGGGATTTGAATTTGTAGAACAAGCCGAAGGCGATCTGGACAAAGATGGCGTCAGTGAAATTGTATATGCCTACAATACCACTCATAAAACGGTCGATTTCGGTTATGACAGGGTGCTGTATATCTGTAAAAAGATCAATGGTAAAGTGAAGCTGTGGAAGAAAAACACCACGGTACTTTGGAAAAGTGAGGATTATGGTTTCAAATATGATGAAGGAATGGCATTTGAAATGTCTGTTAAAAACAACACGTTGATTATTAAACAAACATTCAATGGTAACTCGAGACATAGGAGTTCATACAAGAGCATATACCGCTACCAGAATGGAGACTGGTATTTAATTGGCGCCACTACCAATGATTACGACACCTGCGAATATGATTTTCAGTATGACATCAATTTCTCCATTAAAAAAGTAAACGTCGCTGAGACTTATGGGGATTGTGATGAAGGTAAAAAAATTCCTGAAGATCGGATTTATAGTTTTAGTTATCCTTTCAAGCTGCAGAAAATGGATGGCTTTTACCCGAGAAAAACTGCAGTTGAGATTCCTAAATATAAGTTCACGCTGGTTTATTAATTAACCAGCAGTCTGCTGTTTTACCAGTACTAGTTTACCGTTCCGGATTTCAAAATCCCAAATAGACCCATATTCACCACAAGCTGGTTTTAAGGTATTTTTCATAAGTATACTATTTCTTGATGGTGATACTTCTGCCGGTAACCAGTTTAAATTCATAAACCCGATACAATCCGTCATCGGTAATTATGATTTCCTCTACCAGGCCGGTTTTACTAAAGGTATCGGTTACAAGCTGACCTTCCCTTACATCCTGGAGCACGCTTGACGGGGTATCACTGTTCAATCTAATCATGGGATGCAAGGTAAAGAATTATTAGTCAAGGAACTCAACACAATCTTTAGAAAGCACTTTTAGCCGGTCATTTAAGTTCGCCAGTCCAGTGGTATCTTTAATGCTGTTGTAGAAATAAGTGATTAAAGTTAGCAGTTCGGTTTCAGGATCGCAAGCCTGGGCTTTTTCCAGAAGAGGTAAAGTATTTAAAACGTGAATTTTGTATGCCTTAAATTTTTCAGCATTCAACCTGGCATCTTTTAATCGAGCGGCTTCGCCTACTTGTTTACCCAGATCCATACATTCATTAGAATAGATCCTGCCTAGAGCCCGACTGGATATATAATGACCTGGCACCATTTTGAGAACCTCGATATAATATAGCTTGGCTTTTTGAGGATCTAAAGATTCTTCATACAAATGAGCCAGATGATAGTTCAAATTAACGATACGCTCCTTACTGAGTTCAGATTTCCTGCTTAAAATTGCCAATCCTAATTTTATGGCTTGCGGTTTTTTCTCAGAATCTGTAAGTGCATTGGTATAATCTTCATACAGATCTTCAATATCTTTACTTTGCGCATTAAGAATCTGAAGACTTGAAATTAAAAGAAATATGCTTAAAAGAATCTTTTTCATAATTAAGAGCAACTAATTTAGTATCTGCTAATATATAGAATCTTCATTAAGTACTGCTATGATGTAGTTATTTCATTGCTATTTTCTAAATCAATGCCGGTAACATCTAAAATAAATTGAACAGATTCTCCAGATTTTCGCAATGAATGCGCAATTTCCTTTGCTTTTTTTTCTCCCGCTAACTCCTTAGCGTAATCCAACACGTTCTTATTATCCCATCTATACTTTAATCTTGGATCAAGTTTATTCATGTTATTTTATAATTAAAATTCTTGGAACTTTGGACTTCGGTTAAATTAATATCTGTAACCTCTAAAATATCAATATCCGAAAATCCTTTATTTTTCATTTTGATGGCTATTTCTTTAGCTTTATTAATTGCTCCTATAACGCTACCTTCTTCTCTAGACAACTCCTTGGCATAATCCAACACGTTCTTATTATCCCATTTGTACTTTAAACTTGCATTCATATTTTTAATGACTAATTATGGATGTTAATCAACTAAGTTAAAACCAGTAGCCTTTAGAATCGCTTTATTGGAAAACCCATCCCGCTTTAGAATTAGTGCAATTTCTTGAGCTTTATCGCTTGCACCCTCAATTCTACCCTCAACTCTACCTTCAACTTTACCTTCTTCTCTAGACAACTCCTTGGCATAATCCAACACGTTCTTATTATCCCATTTGTACTTTAAACTTGCATTAAACATCTTTCTTTCCTCCTTTGTAAGGCTAGTTAAACTAGCTAAATTAAAAAAATGGTCAAATTCAGATCCTAGAAACAGCGCTGGTCTGTCGTTAAACCTGGTTAAATTTTTAAGAATATAAATCCACTTATCCAACTGGGTTTCCAATTGTTCCATAGATTTATTGAATTTACGAACCTCCACGTAGGTATATCCTAACTTATTATAAAATACCTTACCAGTTGTTTGATTGATCAGGCAAACGTGATGTAAATAGTCATTAGTATCGCTATCGGGCAAGTTGAAATCTTCCAGTATAGCAACCAGGTAAACATCAGTCAATTTATAAGCCCAATCTCTCCTGTTTCCTTTTGGTGCCTGCTCACTGATCAACCTTGAAGTATAAAAAAGTGCACGTTCCTTAAAATATCGCTGTACACCTTTTTGGATCTCAATTAAAAACACTGCACCAAACTTATCTGTACAAGTTATATCGAAGATTGCCCCGCCTTCATCGCCAATCTCTCCTGGGTATTCGTTATTATTATAAACAATGGTTTCAATCTGCCTTTGCCCTTTCAGCAATTCATTTAAGAAACCGATCAATACTTCCTTGCTCGATTCGGAAGCAAATATCCGCTTAAAGGAAAAATCTAAAAATGGGTCAATGAACGTTCTTCTATTGCTGATCTTTAAATAATCCCGTTTGGAATTGACACTAACATTCGCATACATAATGAATACGTTAAGAGCAAAGTTAGATCAATTTATCTGTAAAAACAAGTTATTATTAATAAATATGAAATAATAGTAAATATCAAAACAAAATATATTAATATTAATGAAATAAAAGTCAATTAATTAGAATATCGCTCAAACAGATGAAACGTAATTCAACAATTTGCGACTTAACGAAAAAGCTCAATATAAAGATCTTTGAGTTCAGCGTCTTTCTTATCAAATTCAATAGAACCTACCTTAGTTCCTTTATTAATCCATTGGACAATCTTTCCATCCTTAAATGTAACCCGCTCCGTTTCTAACCGGTCAGGTTTAGAATCCTTGACATAGATTGGAGCAGTATAAAACGTTACTTCCTGATTCAATAGTGCGATCATTCCATTTTTGAAATAGAGCGTATAAGCCGTCTTGCCGGTCTCCCCATAATAAATTGCAGTTACTTTTACTGTATCTTTAGCATCCAGGTAATAATTCTGCTCTCCCCCTTCGCCAGATTTATCAGGATCATCAACAGTCTTCAAAATGAAATGGTTCAACTGCCGGTCTACACTATCACAGTATTTAGCAATATCGGCAACATACGCCCCAGTGTCAATTTGTTTATGAACTTGTTGATTTTTTATAACAGCACGCGGTTCTATAGTATGCTCAATTGGCTTCCTCTCACGAGCCTCATCTTTCGGCGAAAAATTACATCCAGCCATTAATACAGGCAAGAGCCAGAACCACTTAACACTGCGAACGATTATATACTTACTCAGAAACATCAGAATAACGATCAATTATTTATTTCCATAAATGTACCAATCTGTTTCGAAGTTGGCCGGTTTATTCCTAAGTTTATCCATATGATATTAGAAGTTGACGTATCAAACGTGATCGAAGGAAAAAACTGCTCCACCAATTTTACAACCCCTTCCAGACTGTAGAACGCTACACCCTAATTTAACTGCTGTTTCAATTTTGTTACGTCAATCCTTATGTGTTTTTACTAAATTGCTTTACACACAATATAAACACACACATGAAACAAATTATCTTATTCATTGCCCTAATGGCTTCAGTAAGCTGTTATGCACAGAAAATCACAACCTACAAAGCCTCCAATGGCGTAACTTACAATGTCGGCGACTCCATTAAACTGAGCCGGGGCACTGGGATTGACGGCAGATTTCTCTACGTCACTTCAAGATGGAATTTTAGTATCCCGGACGACGCCATGGCAGACCGACGCTATACAAACATGCCTGTCCTCATCAAGAAAATCTCTATAGAGAAATTTAACGGTATTAAGAAGGTAATCATTATCGCTGACGGTGATGTTGTTAATTTCGAAATTCCTGTTGAAGATGCAATTGATGCCGGAGAAGTAATACCCAACAAAAACAAACCTGGCAATCTTATATACAGTGTGGCGGATGAAATTGAAAAATTCAAGAAACTGCTGGACAGCGGTGCCGTTACGCAAGCGGAATACGATGGGCAGAAAAAAAGGCTGCTCAGCCCAAATTAAGTAAAATTAAAATAACCAAAAAAAGTCTCTGTATAAGCATACACTTTACAGGGGTTTTTTTTGTGCCCCAAACAATACCAATCCTGCATTGTTCTTTAACCAACAGAAACCTTTATGTTCCGTTCAATTAATTTATAATGACAGTAACTTTTAACAAGCACAATAAGATTAACGTTCAAAAAGCCTTAGAAGGATCAGAATCGTACAAAAACCTGAATGCAGAAGAATGGCATCAATTTGTACAGCACTACAATTACGACGACGGTATTGGGCCAATGCAATGGATGATCGAACAAAAGATCATCGATAAAGGCACTGTACTTTGTCTTTACTGGCACCTGCAGCCCGACTACTATCAAACGCAGGAAACACGGAATCCAAACAACCCGGAATTCAAGCTGATCATGGATATCGAAGAAAAGTATACTACTGGATTTTATGAGCGCGAACAGTTTTCATTTAATCCGGCAGATCAATTCAATACAGACCATACCATTCCTCCTTTTATTCCAGGAGAAATGCTGGAAAAGACATTAGGAATTCCGTTCGACCCTATAAACCTGTCTCTGGCCTACTTAAGAACTCCCAATGGGAAAGAAAGCAATACCATTCAAAAAAAGATTGACGAAGCCATAAAGATCATACAGATCACCAATCCTGATTTTACGCCAGTCGACTGCGATCAGACCATTCAGGAAATAGCGAACACAGTAGAATATTGGAAAGATAAAGATCAGGGGAAGATGAAAATCAAAACCCTTTATTACTTATTCGACGATTGCGTGCAACAAAAACATGGCTGGAACTGGATGGTATGGGATTGGGAAACAGGCAGCAGCATTGGCGTATCGCATCCATCCAGAAAATGGAGCAGCATCGGCGATAATATTATACTGCATACCAATAATGGATTAAAGCCAACGTCCTTCATTGTTGATTTTTTCAATGACCTGGCAGATCTGGAAGGCAACTTTAAGGATAAGCCAAATCCTTATTTCGGAATCGGATTACTCATGATCACTAATTTATAAGAGCAAAACACCATCAAAGCCATCATTCAAAGAGGCATTGATGGTTATTATCAACAATATCAACGGCTTTAAAAAAGCATTAAAGGATAACCTATTGTCAACGCTTGAAATATTAAACTAGTCTCTGATTAATTGCCGATCATAATGGTTGGCGGAGCATCTTTAACACCAGATTTGATTAACTTACCAGTAGTATTGTATTCCTTAAACTTGATGTGCATGCTATCTTCTTCCTCTATTTTTCTCAGTTTTCCGTTCAGGTAAAACCATTTGGTAGTGATACCGAATGGCTCATAACTAGTTGTTTTTTCCGTAGTCAATACACCATTAATATTAAACTCCTTCTCTACCTTTTTACCATTCATCACATCAGAAGCAGTTTCCATTTTACCGTTTGGATGATAGGTAAAATATTGCTCAGTTTTACTGTCGTGAGAAGAGATCACCTTCCCGTTCTTATATTGTTTCTCCATAGAACCACCATCACTAAATTGGGTATCAGAAACAAGCAAATCGTCTTCAAATTCCTTTCTTGAAGTAAGAACTCCATCAATATCATGAACTTCGTCCGTACGTCTGTTCTTCTCAAATTCTTTAGAAGACCGGATGATGCCATTTTCAAATGTAATTTCTTTAATCAGCTTGTCGTTTTTAAAAACGCTGGCCTTACCATGTGCTTTGCTATTTTCTAATGGCACCAGAGAATAAACTTCCTCATCTACTAATTTAGCGGTTTTGCTAAGTTTACCGTTCGGTCCAACGTAGAAGAAGATTTTATTATCACCTTTGTCAAAAGGAGCCGAATAATAACCAGTTGGAAGCGCGGTGTTGTCTTTTGTTAAAACATCAATGGTTACACTGTGTTTATTATCGCTCATCACAATACGGATGTCCTCCTTTTTTAATTCTTTATAATCCTGTGCATTTGCAAGCTGAACAAATAACAGGGGCAATAGCGTAAGTAGCTTTCTCATAAAATTGGGTTAAAGTGCAGGTTTTAAATCATCGCCCTCAAAGAGCTGGTAAGGATAGTTAAAATGGTAAAATACGTTATGAATGGGTTGGGGTTTATTGGCCGCAGTGGTAAACCAGATCTCGTAAAGCTCCATCCCGTTAACGGTTCTTTTTTCAACGGTAAAAGGTATTTCCCTGGCAGGCCGGTCTACAACCTTCCTTAAGTCTGGATTATTGGTATTTATAAGATAGTAGCTCACCTCATTATTAATCCTGTCCTTTCCATAGTCGCTAATGTTTTCATCATAATAGTAAGGAGATAAACGGGGCATTCCTTTCTGTTTGGCAATAGAAAGCTTACCGGCTTTAACCAGTTTATATTCCACTACAAAATTTTCCTGTATGGTCGTTTCGGGATCACCGGGGTTTACATAAGGGCCGGTTCTCCATTTAAGGCTGATCAGATCACCCCTGTTAAACTTACCTTCATAAATGGTTTGGCAAATATAATCCGTGGTGTCATTAGCACGATGTGCGATAAGCAGTTCATTGTCGCCATTTCCATCCACATCAATAAATTCCAGTACATCGGTATGAATGGTATCTGTAGGGTTAGCTTCTTTTACGATTTCTTTTGCAATGGCACCAGCTGTAGAAGTTGTGTTAACTTCCACCTTCCTGGCAGGTTCTTTACCTCCATTGCAGGCAAAGATTATTGATAAGAGCAGTATACCTGCGACGCGCTTAACTAAGGGATATCTCATGATTGCGTTTAAATAGATAATACAAGTTCATCTATTCAAAAGGGATGCCAGTAAAATAATTAAACGTTAAAATTAGTTCTGCTATATTTGATAAAATATTCTGTTTAAAGGAATATCCATTTATAAATAATATCAATTGATTCATTAGACATGGCCGAAAAAATATACTTCATTAGCGGCCTTGGTGCAGACAGAAGAGTTTTCAGAAAGCTGGTGTTTTCTGAAGAATTTGAAATCATCTATCTGGACTGGATCACACCAGATCCAAAAGAATCCCTGAGCGGTTATGCCCCCAGACTTGCACTAGCTATAGACCACTCTGCTCCTTTTTACCTCGTTGGTGTATCCTTCGGTGGTTTTATCGCTACTGAAATAGCTAAAGTATTAAAACCGAAACACACCTTTATTATATCAAGCGCCGCAACATCCAACGAATTGCCCTGGTATTATCGGTTGGCAGGGAGTTTTAGACTTCAGAAGATCATTCCGGCATCCCTGTTAAAACACACCAATAGAATGGCTTACTGGATCTTTGGAGCCCGAACCACAGGCGAAAAGAAAATGCTGAAAAATATATTGATTGATACGGATCCTGTTTTTCTAAAATGGGCACTGAACAGTATATTGGATTGGAAAAATACCGAACGGCCAGAAAACCTAACTCATATCCACGGAACCGGCGACAAGATCATGCCCATTAAATACGTAAAGCCAGATCATATCATTGATGGAGGCGGACATCTCATGGTCTACTCAAAAGCAGCAGCAGTAAATTCCATTCTTTCTGCCCAATTAATTTCCTGAGGAAGTTCCGGAGTTATAAATTGACACCGGAATTTTATTCTTCTCCATGATTTTTTGAAAATCGATTTGATCGTTCTCCTGGAAAAGATCGTCCATTGTGCTATAAACCAATTTGAATTGTCCGTCTCTCTCATATAGGTTGATACGAAATCCTAAAGGCACTGCATATTCTATTTTATTTTTATCTGCCAGAAAAACCATCTCAGAGATCTGTTCATTGCCGTAGTCCTCTTCCTGCCAGGCTAAAAAATGCAGACGGAAAAAGTTTTCAAGGCTTTGGAAATCTTCATAATAGCTGGTAATCATCAAACACCGTCGTCTCGGTATTGAAATAACGAGTCTATCCGTATTCAATGCTGCACAAGCTTCGGCAAGAAATGCAGCGGACAATACCTTTTCGGCAGAATGATCTTCACCAGAAGCAGTAATAACGCGGTTATCAAGGGATTTAGCCAGCGTTATCTCATAGGGGTAAGTATTGATATTGTGCTGCCACTGGTCGAAATTCTCTTGTACCCCAGGCAGCAGCAGGTCAGCCTCGGTAATATACTGAAAACTATCACCAGCATCCTGTGCAAAAACTAGTGCTAGTTCAGGCTTTCCGTCGATGTCAAGAAAAGGCTGCGACCTGGCAAGCCCCATGCCTTTCCAATCGGAACTCTTAATCATTGGATAAACCAGTACCTTCGCTTTGTCAATCACATTTACAAGAGGTTCTGCTACCTCTTTCTTAAATAGTTTATCAAAAAATCCCATAGGTGATGTAGTTTTATCTTGTGCAGGCAATTAATCTTCAGTCTGTAATTGAAGAACTTATAACATGCCATATTGTTTGACCAGTTGTAAATTTATTAGCTTTAAAAAGCTATTGCACAGATTGGAGAACAAACTGCTGCTCCTAAACGTTTGTAGGTTAGTTACACTAAACCCAAAAGATATGATCCATCTACTGATTAATGACGATTCTAAAAAGAACATACTTGATGAAACCAGTTTTGGCGGACTTCCTGTAAAAGAAGCCGGAGTAACGGTAGAATGGCCAAAATGCAAAACTTGCGATGCTGAAATGCAGTTTCTTGGGAAGATCAAAACGGACATTGGCTTAGAACAAATTTTTATGTGTAACAACGATCCGGGGATGTGTGATGAATGGGATGCAGAAGGTGGTGGAAATAAAGTGAATGTGGTCACTGCTGAAAATATCGAATTTTTCGAACCAATTGATAGTGAATTATCGCTCAGAGCAACTGAATACGCCGTGAAACTTGTAGAAACAGCAGAAGATGATTATGACATTGCAAGAGAAAACTGGACAGGAAATCAAAGAGAAGTTTTAGGACAGCTCTATGGATCGCCCTCCTGGATTCAGGGAGATGAAAGGCCTGACTGAGACTGTTGCGGCAAGCCCATGAACTTTGTTGCCCAATTGGAAGAAGGACCTGACCATCGCACAGTAATGAATTTCGGCGGAGGCGGAGTCGCCTATTTATTCGATTGTAAGGAAGGAAAAACTGCGAAATTTTTATGGCAGTCGTAAATTATAGTCCTATTCAAATTCAGTAGCAGCAAATTCCATTCTTTCTGCCCAATTAATTTCCTGGGGAAGTTCCTGATTGCAGAACTCGATGTGGATCACTCTCCTTTTCTTATTGTTAACGGTTCTGCTGGAACTGTGGAGCAGTAGCGGCTTCATGATCATTATACCACCTTGGGGAACGTTGCAGGTACGCTCCTGCTCATTAGCCCAGTCAATATCTTCCGGTCTGTATATATTCTTTAAATGAGAGCCTTTAATCACTTTCAATGCACCATTGTTTTCATCAGTATCATCCAGATGGATTCTAACGGTATAGATCTGTTTTAATATTTCTAAAGGAGGCTGAACGGCAAACTGATCCTGCTTAACCGTCCAAAAGTTATAGTTTTCAAGGTCAACTTTTTGATCAACAGAAATGGTGAGATCCTGATGATAGGAAACAAACCAGTTGGATTGTCCGGGTTTATCGAAATAGATAGACTTTACCACAAATTGACCCTTACCGAAAAGCTGTTGGATCAGATTCTTAAAATCATCATTAAAGATCAATTCATTTATCTCAGGTACTTCTTTTAGGAACTGACGAATGGCAAACAGATCAGCTGATTTCCTAAAGGTTTTCCTGGAAGTATCCGCCCGATCAATTATCAGAAGCATTTTATGAATCTGTGCTTCAGAAAATACATTTTCAATAATTGTATAGCCATCAAATTCCAATTGCTCCTGATATGAATTAAGACCTAACATGGCAACGAATATACAGATACAATTGAAAATTATCTGCTCACAAGAAATTGAACTTAATAAATAAAAATTGATAATTTTTACTTATTTTGATATAAAATTCAATTTTATGAGAAATCCAAAATGGCATAGAGATGAAATAATATTGGCTTTAGACCTTTATTTTAAGCTAGAATCAGGAAAAGTTCATGCGGGAAATCCAGACATTATTGAATTGTCAAGAATTATAAATCTTTTACCCATTCATGAAGTTAAGCCAGATGAGGCAAAATTTAGAAATCCAAATGGTGTAAGTTTAAAATTGAGCAATTTTTTAGCGATTGATCGTCCTGGAAAAGGGATGTCTTCTTATAGTATACTAGATGCTCAAATATTTAATGAATTTAAGAATGATAAGCAAAGTCTAAACAAAATTGCGTTATCAATTAGGCAAATAACTGTTGATCAAAATCTTAATAAGGAAATTCATTTGATAAATAGTGATGATGATGAAGAAAGCGTTCCAGAAGGAAAAGTATTGTATAGACTTCATAAACTTAGAGAGAGAAATAAAAACATAGTTTTAAAAAAGAAAAATGATGCCTTAAATAAATTCAATAAACTACAATGCGAGATTTGTGGTTTTGACTTTTATTCAAAATATGGTGAAGTAGGATTCGGATTTATTGAATGTCATCATATTACACCACTTTCTGACTTGGAGCCAAATACAAAAACAAAACCTGAAGATCTAGCTTTGGTATGCTCAAATTGTCACAGAATGTTACATAGAAAAAGTAATTTGGCTTTTGCAAGTCTAAAAAACTATTTATCTAGAGTTTAAACATCATAAAAACAAATACCCTCAGGAAGTTTTATATTTGGAATCCAAAATGGATTACCTTTCCATTTTTTTTCTACTTTTCCAGTAACTCTGTACATAGTTAATACTGTTTGACCATTTAGACGCTCACCAAGGGTTCTGTCGTTAGGAGATAGTAAAGTTCTTGTATTTTTTGAAATATCCCTATTTCTTCTAACGATTAGCGCGAATTTCTCAGTAGGTCTTTTCTCCAAAAGTCCATTTATACTATTAATATATTTATCCTTATTCCAATCCTCCTTATTATTTGACCCTGTGTTATTTAAACATTTAAGAATTAATTGTGAGTCTACATCGTAATATTCAACATTTTCGTCAAAGTCTTTTAATATCTCATCTAATAGGCTAAAATTCGACTCAATAGGATCATTTGGAAAGAAATTAATCCCGCCTGTCAATAAATTTAATGCACTTTGATCAATTACATTTTTACGAGTAGGCCTAATATTTTTAGGATATATTAATTGTACACCGTCCAAACCATATTTAGTAATTTGCTCAATTAATATTTTATTAGAATATGTAAGTTCGGTGAAAATTTTATTCAAAGTATTCGGGATAAAAACTCGCAGTAAGCCAGGTATTCTATCATAACCAAACATCCTAGAGTGTTGCCAATAAGAATCTGCATTTGGAGTTTTAGCTTTTCTACAATAATAAACCGTTTGAAGCGCAGGAAATGTCACCCCTCTACCTAAACTATTTCCTCCTACTAAAATATTATAGCCTTTATAATAATTAATCTCTAAACTATTATTAGAATTTAAAACTTGAATATTAAATTTATCATCATTAATTAATTGCAATACTATATCAAAAATATCTTCAAGAGGGTAAATATCGGGCTTTGATGTTTGAAGATCTTTCCATTCAACCTCTAATTCTTTATAAAAGTGACCAGTACTTTCATTGATTAAATGCAGAGAATCATTTAGTATTTCACCAATTTTTGTCGCTACATTTTCATGGTCTCCAATTCGAACACTAGGATGTATAAGAAAATTACAATTGTCCTTATTTCTTAGTTTAAAATCACCGCAAACGATTAAAAAATTTAGCATTGCAGATTTCAATCCTATAGGCATAGGAGAGTCATCGTTTCTCATTTCGATTAATTCGTTTTCAGGTGTATCCCTAATGCAGAACGATTTAGGCACTGAATAAATAAACTCCCCACCCAGATAATTAAGTCCTGGAGAAAAATAATGTACAAAATCTGGCTTCCAACCAGAAGTTTGAGTTTGTAATATTAATGCCTGAGGGGTAGCAGTAACCTCTAGATATATGCTACTTGTACAAAGATTTTTTATATCAAATAATCTAGAATTAATAGTTGATACCTGTCTTTTATTTATCTTAGTATTTAAAGATGCCGCATCTGCTTCATCATCAATAATGACAATAGATCTCCCGCTACAAAAATTTGAGCCAGCTAAATTATTTTTCCAACGCTTTAATACATTAGAATTTTTTTTAATGACAATTAGTACCGGACGGCTTAAATCTTCGAATCTTAAAAGACTATCTTCTGTTTCGCCATAAATACTAAAGGTTGTTAACGACTCTCTTGCTCTATATAGAGTCTGCTCCTGTAAATTTTTATTATCTGAGGTTAACACTAGAAAAAGATCAAAACTATTATCTGCTAGTTTTCCAATTACACCAAACATTTGAGCTGTTTTACCACTTTGTACATTACCAAGTAGTAATCCAGTGAAATGTGATTTGTAATCAAATCCAGAATTCACAATTGATTCTATATTATCAGATGTCGATTTAACACTTAATGTCAAGCCATCTCCTTTAGAGGATATGTGTTGCAAATAATTTTCAAAATGCATAATAATTATGATTTATAATCTAAAAACCAAACCTCAGGTATTGAAGTCGCTGTCAAAGTAATATAGTCCCTACCATACTTCTTTAAAATTTCCGAATCCACTCGTTCACCTACTTTTAAAGCTCCAGAGTTTTCTAATCGACCTTTAATCCACTTACCCAAAATTTTTAAATCATTAGAAGATCTAAAATTTTTACTAAAAGTTCCACTCGTTTTACATTTGAACTTCCAGCCGTCATCAGTTACTACATAAAACTCTTGATTAATCGGATATTTAGAAACTGAAGTTATTGATTTAGAAACAATTATTTCAACCTCATACCATGACCTTGGCATTATATATCCGTTCAATGGTGATTTACGGCCTTTACCAAAAAAAACATTCATGTTACTCTTTGGTTCACTCTTAACGGGAATATCAAAACTTAATTCTAATAAATTATTTAAGATAGTTAATAACTCGGCTTTACTCACTCTTTCAACTCCTTCATTGCCTGATAACAAATCATTTTCTTCAATAATCTTAAAATTATTTAAGTCATCTATATTTACGGCTAGCTTTTTAGTTAAATCAATTATTCTTGTATTAATATCTTCCGCTAATTTGCCTGAAACTAATAGATCTGCTTCGTAAAGCTTTTCTATAGAGTTCAAAATACTTCCAAGATTAGAAGATCCTATTACACTATTTATTGTATTATCAAACTTAATAAAAGAGTACATCTTTCCATGAAATTTCGAAGCTATAGATACACTTACAAAACCCATACTTGATTTTAGTAAAAAATCATTTAATTCAATCGCTGCATTTAGTTGTCCTTTAGTGAATCCATCAAAATAATGCATTCCTATCATTAATTCAACCTTAGGACCACCATTAATTTCAATAACATTCTTTAAATCTACTAATGATTCAGCAGAAATATAACCTGAAGCTATCCTTAATAAATTACATTCAGAAAGTTGAATTGAAAAAAAATCTTTAAAAGATCTCTTTTCAAGTTTAGCAGGTGAAAAATTAGACAAGAGCAATTCCATATTTAAGCTATCTTGATACAATCATATCTAATCTTTTATTAAAAGAAAACGAAGCTACCTCATCTCTTACATCTTCTAAGTTAATTCTATTATATTTATTTTCAAATAGTGGAAGTAAAGACTTAGCAATAGCGTTTACTCCACTAGGCGGAACAGCATTACCTATTTGCCTTCTGACTTCTGTAATACTGCCTTCAAATTTAAAGTCATCTGGAAATGATTGAAGTCTTGCTCTTTCTCTATTTGTCAAAGGTCTCGGTTCGGGATAATGATAACCCCATGTTCCTCCTCCACCTGCCGCAATAACCGTTTTTGACGGCTCATCTAACTTCAAACGTCTATACACATGGCTTATCATACCTTTAACATATAATGGATGATCTTTTGGTATGCTTGTAAAATTCCCACCCTCAGGTATAAGACTCAATAAACTTCTAGTCTTGTCAGCAATATTTGCATGTTCATTATTTAACAAAATATTTTGAGCTCCTTGAATTGCCTCACCTGACGTTCTATATGGTGTCTTACCCTTAGGTCCATGTGTTGGTTGAGGATGCATAAAATTAAAGCCAGTATCTATTCTAACTCCAACAATTAAAACTCTTTCTCTAAATTGAGGTACTCCATATTCTGCAAAATTATATAACTTAGGTGTAACAATATATCCAGGTAAAATATTCTCGAAATCTTCGATTATTTGTTGAATTGCTTTTTTATTATTCGCGGTTAAAAGTCCTTTAACATTTTCTGCCACAAACGCCTTTGGCTTTTTAGCATCAACAAATCTTAAAAAACTTTTATATAAATTTCCTCGCTCTCCATTTAGTCCGGGTCTTTTCCATATCATTGAAAAATCTTGACATGGAAAACCGCCGAGTACTAAATCACATTCAGGTATACTCTTATCAGTATAGGGATCAATTTTTTCAATGTCTCCTTCGACAATAATATTATCTCCAAAATAATTCTTAAACGTTTCACAAGCCCAGTGATCATAATCATTTGCCCATACAGTTTCATATCCTTCTTGATGAAATCCAAGATCTAGCCCGCCACATCCACTAAACAAAGAAATAACTTTTGGTTTATGGATAGTATTATTTTGTATCATATTTATAAAGGTTAAGAAAAATACTCATTAAAAAAAAGATTATTACCAAATCGCATCAAAAACTATCAACGATTAAAATAAGTTATATAGTAAAAAGTTAATAATAAAATACGTGATAAAGGTCAAAAGTACAAATACTAATTATATTAGCAACTGTTTATAGTTTTAATCTCTTTGAAAAATTTGAAATAGCCTAAATTATTTCTAGAAAGAATAGGTGAAAGCGATTGAGTCTTAGTTAGAATCTTTAATATATCCATTTCTAGATATCCTAAGATCCATGTTTCTCTTGAAAATAAATTGACAAAAATTATCGTTGCAATTTCATAATCGCCCTTTGGAATCAGCGGGTAATTTTCAAAATCAGAAAAGATTAATTCCGTTTTTTTATCCGCTAGCTTGAACGTCTGTTTATAGCTTTTATACTTTTTATAAATTTCTAAATCAAATGTTTCAGATTGAAATGCTTTATTAAACGCAATCTCAGAATAACATTTCAGCAAGAATCTATTAAGGTAATCTTGACCTTCAAATTTATCTCTTAGATGATTAATGTTAGATAAGTTTAAGTGATTCAAAGCAAAACTACGCAGTTTTATAAAAACTGCATATGGAATTTTATACTTATGAATTTCGTGATCAACTTGTGTTAACTCTTTTAGCATAATCTACATTAGGACACAAATATAACATGAAATTTTTACCAGCCGATTATTGTCAATTTAAATCACTAAAAGGTGACGTTTAAATTTTGTCAATTAGTGTATTTAGAGTAAAATTTATTAAATTATTTTTTAATTCACACTCCCAAATAGTTATTACACTCCAGCCTAACAATTTTAATGCTTTTTCAGCCATTTCATCCCGGCAAATATTTTTTTTAATTTTTGGCAACCAATATTCAATATTAGTTTTTGGAACGACATAATATCTACATCCTTCATGTCCATGCCAAAAACAACCATGAACAAATATTACGGTCTTATATTTCGGAAGAACTATATCTGGTTTGCCTGGTAAATCCTTCACATGCAATCTATATCTGAAACCATTGGCATGCAAAAATTTGCGAACAAGAAGTTCAGGTTTGGTATCCTTACTTCTTATTTTGCTCATATTATAAGAGCGAACTTCTTTAGAATGCACATCTGCCATCATATAATCAACGTTTATATACTAATTTTGTTTATCAAAATTATTCAAATGGGTACAAATTGTTAACTACTCTAAAAATAATACTATATCATCCATGCTCCTTGCCTATTTCCCTAATACAAATACTTCGATCTACACCTTATACGCAGCAAACAGATTGAAAGGAACAGCAACTTTGGAAATTCCTGAAAATTTAAGAAGTCAATACATGGAGACTTACGTGTTTTTTATTGCTGCCAATCATAAACAAGTTTCTAACAGCGTCTATACAGGCTCATTAAATAAATAATATGGGGATTCAATCATCAGGACCTTTTGGAGGGTTTTATAACAAGACAGGTCCATTAGTCGGTCGAAGAGGTAAAGGTAAATACATCATTACCGGACTGCATCATGCCAGCAATAAACCACCAAGCGGTGCTCAGCTGATCACATCATTTAAATTAGGCTTACTCATGAAATTTTTAAGCCATTTCAATGAGCTGATCAATAAAGGTTTTAAAAACTATTCGAAAGGCAAAACTAAGTTAAATGCTGCTTGCAGGTATAATTATGAGCGCGCATTTATCACGAATGAACAAAGGCAAAAGGAGATCGACTATAAAAATATAGTGTATAGCCGTGGACGGGTATAAAAACCATACTTCCCCATGGTTACGCCTGCCCCGTTTGCATCAGTAACGCGGAGATAGTATCTATGCAGGATCTATAACAATTGACCTTTTACAGAACATAAATAATTCTTAACGATTGGCACATCCGCTTCTGCCCAATCAAGCGCTAACAGATCTGCGGCATCCGTCCACATAAAAGAAGCATGCTCCCTCAGCTCAATATTGCCGCCACAAATGCCGCAAATAAATGGAATGAGGTTTATGGTAATATCTGGATAAGAATGGGTATTTGAAGGCATTTCAAACAGCGTAAAGATATCCAGGTTAAGTTCTTCTTTAATTTCACGAACCAGGCATGCAGATGGTGTTTCACCAGGCTCAACTTTTCCGCCCGGAAACTCCATCTTCAAAGGAAGCTTCATAGCCGCACTACGCTGCGTAACCAGAACTTGCTGATCCGCATTAACAATTATTGCACAGGTAACATCTATGATTTTCACTTTGTAATGTAATACATTTTATTGATTTGCAGTCCATGAATATCAAGTGATGCGCTACTTTATAACCAGCTTAGTGATATACTTCGCTTTCAGGTTCAAAATCCCGAAGCTTTGGCAATGGTCTTACCTTTACAATTTTACGGGTATTGCTCAGCATCTTTCCCGTCTCATAATTTTCCTTCGTTTCTAAAAGTAGTCCCGTTGATAAATTGTAGTCGGTATGGTACATAGAACCCTGACCGTCAGAAAAACCACCTGTATAACCAATCAGCTCGAAATTACCATTTTGATACCTGAACTTATTGCAGAAACCGCCACGAAGAAGATCAACATTTATCGTCAGCACGTTTGACTTGATCTCCAGTGAACGAAAACCACCTCCATCCACATATCCATTCTTACCACCAGGATATTGCGGAGAAATGGCTTTTAAACTGGTCATCACCAATTGATAATCGCCACCCGGCTTTCCAAACAAGACCTGAAGGCGGTACGGTGATTGATCATTAACGGTATCCTGAAAAACAGTGGCCTGATCTGGAATCCCATCTTTATTCAGATCTCCCTTTACCCTGGTGATCAAATGATTAAAGAGGTCTTTCTTTACAGTAGATTGAGAAAAACCAAATACAGAAATAAACAGAAAATTTAAAAGTAATACAGAAAATTTTAAGGAACGATAGCGCATAAGATCAGGTTAGTAATTTAATTCGTGGAGTTCAAGGAAGTTAAAAAGATGACGGGAATGATAATAAACCTTTTTCATATACTGCGGCTTAGGCAGATCTGGAAATATAACAATCTCATAAAATGAATCCCCATTAATCTCGAAGTCGTTTACCTCATACACCAGCGGGTCGTGATATTTGTCTACAGAATTTCGGATCAATAGATCAGTGGAATTAGCCAGGTAATATTTTAGCACACGATAAAATAAATCCTTACCCTCTTCAGTAAGCCTTTCTGAATGATAAGACGCAGTTAATTTAGGCATCCCCTTTTTCATCAGCTTTGCCAGCTTCCCTTTCTTAACCAGCTTAGTACTTATAGCGAGTTCATGCTGCTTCGGAGTACTGCTCGTATCGCCGGATGGTGTATAGATATTCGATTTCCAGCTTAGCCTGATCCGGTCGCCCTGTACCAGACCACTAACCAGTTCTGGTGCAGTCATCAGTCCGAGTGTGTCCTTATACTTCCTGGCAATCATCATCAACTGCCCATCAACTTCTTGTGCAGTAATAAATTCATAAATGCCTGTAAAAATACCATTTACCGGTTTCTGATTATTTAAGGATTGCCTGAAATCCAACTCATTACGTTCCCCGGCATCAAGTTTAGCATACACCCGATCTATAAACTCATCTTCCGTTTCTTTTCCATTGGGATACATCCCTTCCCAATTGGGCTGATACGCGTTTGCTTTGAATGATGCAACTTGCTTTTTACCTGCAGTTCCGTTAATCCAAAGAACCACTCCACCCTTAGCTGCCAATCCCAGGATAAGCTGCTTACCTTTAAGTTGCTCATAAATAGTGTTTATCTCCTCTACAGGGAGCTTAAATACACCTTTATACCATAGACGTTCGGAAAGAGAAAGCCAGTCCACATAGAGCTTCTCTGGAAGCGGACAAGGATCTGATCCCATACTTCCATTTCCAACCGACCATTCGCCACTTACAGGCATATCTATCTCTGCTCCAAAATCAGATGCACCGACAGAAACCCCATCCGGAAGAATAAAGTTTGCAGCGAGTACATGAACAGGTTCCAGGTAGCGGTCGCTCACAGCGGTGCCCCATTTGAAATTCTCAGCATGAGTAGCCTTTGGTTTAAACAAATAAACCAAAGCAGCTACAACCGCAACTAACGCAACAGCAATTCCTAATATCTTTATTTTTTTAGCGCTATTCTGCATAGATCTGGTCTACGCTTCTTCATCAGTATCGTCCGCTTCAACATCATCGGCATCCGAATCGGTAATGATCACGGATCCAGAGGTTGGTACCGGGCGATTAGAACCAGTTCCGTTGGTATCAGGCAAATCATCGGCATCTGTATCTTTTACTAGTTTATCGAGTGCTGAACCTGGATTTACATCTTCCTGGTTGTGGAGGTTATTCTTATCTTGATTTTCCATGATCGTGTTATTTCAAATAAAACAGTTACCCGATGCTTCTGTTTTAATTAAATAGAAGCATCCTATAATTTTCTTTAAAATGAACGATACACCTAGCATCCCGTCAGGGTGATCAATCATACCTTTTAGCAGATTCCAGAGGCGGGCGGGCATATCAACTGCCTAGTTAGGCACTACAATAACTAGCATATAAGCATGACTCAAATAGCAGTATGAATCGTGTCTTATAGGATAATAGCCGAACCAGATACGAATGAGACACGAAGTATATACGAAGGAGACAGCAACTAGACACGAACCCAAGTCGAACCCGACCCGAACCCAAACTAACTCAAAATTTATAGAAACGATCACCTGGTGATAATATCAGGCAGCAAACTGGTAATCATTTACGAATCCTTCACAAGGAATATTGACCAGTTAAAAAGAGGCAGGAACCGATAAGCAAGATACAAATTTATTATCGGATATTAGCAATTAAATACAATATGATGACCCTATATTCAAAACACTTCGACCTTACTACAGCCGCACCAAAAAACTTATTAGATGATTCTGCCGCATCTGCAGTTTGGCTTAAAAAAGAAATTGACCAGAGTGGCGCGTTGGAAAAGCTAATCCTGGATTATGAATACGGTAAGGGGAAAATACAAAATGTAAGCATCATTCCAGATACCATCATGTTTACAGAAAAAGGCAGAGGTAGATTTAAAGCCGGCTATGATATCAATGAATATTCACTCTGTGCGGCAATTGACTATATAGGCGAAAATAAGATGGACATCACTTTTGATATAGACGACAAAAAAAATCAACTCTTTCTATCCGGAGAAAACCGCATAGAAAGAGTTGATGAACTATAATTCTTGATAATACCGGTTAATTGGTTTTGGCAGGTTGTCCGCCAGCTTCAGGAGCTTTACCAATCAATTCCATGAACTGATCTAACTTAGGAGTAATGATGATCTGGGTACGTCTGTTTTTAACTTTACCAGCTTCCGTATCATTACCGGCAATCGGGTTATACTCACCTCTGCCACCAGCGGTCAAACGTTTAGGTTCAACACCGTAGGTATTTTGAAGCGACTGAACCACAGAAGATGCCCTTAAAGCACTTAAGTCCCAGTTGTTGCGGATAGTAGCCGTTGCGATTGGTACGTTGTCTGTATTACCTTCAATCAGCACATCATAATCTTTGTAATCTTTAATGATCTTTGCAATTTTAGACAAGGTCTCCCCTGCTTTATCTGAAATTTCATAACTACCAGATTTGTAAAGCATGTTATCTGAAAGAGATACATATACTACACCTTTAAGCACTTGTACATCGACATCTTTAATCTCTTCTCTGCTTAATGAACGGGTTAGGTTATTCGTTAACACCACATTAAGTGAGTCACTTTTGTTCTTTGTATTTACCAGGTGCTGAATGTATTTATTTGAAGCATTAATTTCATCTACCAATTTAGAAATGTTCACATTTCCCTGGCTGCTGGAATTTAGACATTTTGCCAATGCATCCTGTAACGATTTAACATTAGAACGCTCTGAAGCAATTTGCTCTTCCAGACTTTTTACCCTGGAGCTGGTACCAGAAAGTTCTTGCTGACTACCTTGATATTTTTGGTTAAGGTCCCGGCTCTTTTCTTGTAATTCGTTATAGCTGGTCTGTAGTGCTGCATACTTTTTATTGCTTACGCAACTCTGTGTAAGTACAGCTACCAATAGCACCAATGGTGCAGATTTATAAAGTTTCATAATTTATTGTTTTATATGATTACTAATATTTGTGATATATTAAACAACAATTAGGCCAAGTAACATTCTTGTTCATGTTCTGCGCAAGTTATAGTTTGTTCCCTGGCTACCCCAACCTGAATTCTATTTAGATTTTTACATCTGCAACCCATTAAAAACTATCAAATCAGCAATAAAATGTTCATTTTAGTAGTCTAATTCTCAACAACAAACCAAACCATGCAAAAAAATGCCATTATCAATGCTGCAAAAATGCAGTTAAAGCCTTTTTTAGTGCTAATTTTCTTATCATTCTGCTCCTATACATCATTCGCACAGGATATTTACTACTTCAAAACAGGCCTTTCTGTAAATGCAGGAGCACGTTATGGAAGAGAAGCATTATATACAGATCCGGTTGCATACAGTCTGTATACAAAAACATGGGTCCAGCCAGCAGATGGAATGGTATTCGGTAAAACTGGGACTGGTGCTGAATTAAAGTGGACAAAGATCACAGCAGATACGGCCAACCGGTTTAGAGGCAGAGGTGCTGCAGCCAACTACGTATATTTCGATTATAATTCTCCCAATGAAACCGTAGCGATATTAAATATCCGCGGCAACAGCGCCGTATATGTCAATGAAGAACCACATGCCGGGGATCCTTACAGTTCCGGATGGCTAAACATCCCGGTAAAATTAAAAAAAGGAAAGAATGATGTATTAGTCCGCGGACAGAACATTCAGGCCAGCCTTACCTTTCCTGCAAAGCCAATCTTCATGGATGTTCAGGATGCAACCCTTCCCTACATCATTGAAGGCAAACCCGCACAAAACCTGAAAGCTGCTGTAGTAGTCATCAATACCACTGCAAAACCACTAACCAATCTGCAAATGATCAGTAAACTGGGTGCAAAGGAAATGAAAAGCAACCTGCAGACCGTTCCAGCGTACTCCACCAGAAAGGTTTATTTCAGCATAAATGGCGAAGCTGCAATTCCTAAAGGAATAAACATCTGCAGCATTGCACTGGTTCAAAATGGTAAAGAGCTGGATCTGAAAATGGTTAATATAGAAAGTGTCTCTGCAGCAGATAAATACATCAATACATTCGTAAGTAACATCGACGGCAGTCTTCAATACTATGCAGTAGCACCTAAAGTTGGTGGTCAGGAACCAGGCGCAGCATTGTTTCTTTCTGTACATGGTGCTGGTGTAGAAGCCATCGGCCAAGCCAAAGCTTACCAATCTAAGGACTGGGGAGACCTGGTAACGCCAACCAACAGGCGGCCAAGAGGTTTTAACTGGGAAGACTGGGGTCGCCTCGATGCGCTTGAGGTTTTGGATCTGGCTAAAAAGGACCTGAAGCCCAATCCACAGCATATTTATTTAACCGGACACTCCATGGGTGGTCACGGTACCTGGTTTCTTGGCGCAACCTATCCCGATAAATGGGCAGCCATCGCTCCTTGTGCCGGCTATCCAACGCTAAAAGGATACGGATCTGCCGACGGATTAATCCCAGACAGCAGCAAATTTGCAATCGGACAGATCTTATTACGGTCCAGTAACCAGAGCGATGTTCCTAAACTGGCCTACAATTACAAACAATTGGGCGTTTATATTCTCCATGGGGATGCCGATGAAACTGTTTCTGTTAACTATGCCCGGCAAATGAAACAACAGCTGGCCAGCTTCCAGGCTGATCTGAGCTATTATGAATATCCAGGCGGATCACATTGGTACGGCGATCATAGTGTAGACTGGAAACCGATCTTCGATTTCTTTAAATGGCATAAACTGGCACCGGAAAAGGAAATCAATACGATAGATTTTACTACCGCCAGTCCTGGGATTTCTGCGTCTAACCATTGGATCTCGATTCATCAGCAAGTCAGTCCGCTTAACTATAGCCGGGTTAAACTGACACGTAACCTCAATGCAGGCACACTTTCCGGTTCCGTTGAAAACGTACAGCTGCTTAAAATTAAGCTGGCCGACTTCGGAAAGGATAAAGCAATAACCCTGACACTGGATGGACTAAATCCAATTAAATACACGACTAAAAGCGATACCGACAGCCTGTTTATACAGAAAACAGTTACTGAATGGACAATCGTTGGAGCTCCGGGTTCTAAAGTAAAAGGCCCGCATCGTTATGGAACCTTTAAAGAAGGATTTAATAAGAACATGGTCTATGTTTACGCAACTGGCGGAACCAAAGCTGAACAGGAATGGAGTATAAATAAAGCACGTTTCGATGCAGAAACCTGGTATTACCGTGGAAACGGTGCAATAGACATCATCAGCGATAAAGCATATTCAAAGTCTAAATATGCAGGCAGAAATGTCGTGCTGATTGGTAACTCCAGCACAAATGCGGCATGGAAAACACTATTGGGCGATTGCCCGATCAAAGTAACGGCAGCTGGCATTACTGCAGGCAACAAAAAATGGACTGGCGGTGATCTGGGAACCTATTTTATATGGCCAATTGCCGGAACAGAATCCAATACTGTATCGGTAATCTCGGGAAGCGGGATCAATGGAATGAATGCAGTCAATGCAAATCAGTATTTTGCAGGTGGCAGCGGATTTCCGGACATCATGATCTATCGGTTAAAAATGCTGGTTGATGGTGCCAATGAAGTTGAATATGCAGGTTTTTATGATAACGAATGGAATTTAAGCGGAAAAGATTTAATCAGCAAGGAGTAAGACCGGTATTATTGTGCCTTGGGTTATCCCTGGTTACCTATACAGCAGGTGCACAGGAATTGTTTAAAGGTTATGAAAACCTTTTTACACCGCCAAAGCAATATACCGCGGGATTTACGACGGTTAAGCCTCTTATTGATGGTGATATAAACGATACCATCTGGAAAAATATTCCATGGACGGATAACTTCGTAGATATTGAGGGAGATAAAAAACCCAAACCTCATCTGGCTACCCGCTGTAAAATGATCTGGGACAAAGAATCACTGTACATCGCCGTAGAAATGAAAGAGCCACAGGTCTGGGCAAACATCAGCAAACATGATGAGGTGATTTTTTATGACAATGACTTTGAAGTTTTTTTGGATCCGGATAACGATACCCATCAGTATATGGAAATAGAGTTAAATGCGTTAAACACCGTTTGGGATCTGTTTCTGAATAAACCATACCGCAATAATGGAACCCCATTGAATAACTGGGAAGCCCGCGGACTTCGTACTGCGGTAAAGATTCAGGGTACGATCAATAAATCAACAGACCTTGACCAGGGCTGGACGGTTGAAATGGCCATCCCCTATGAAGCCATAAAAACCGATCATACCGCGAAGATCCCTAAAGATGGTGATCTGTGGCGCATTAACTTTTCAAGGGTTGAATGGGATACTGAAATTGTAAACGGGCTATACGTCAAGAAGAAAGACCCTGCAGGAAAGGGCTTGCCGGAACGCAATTGGGTGTGGTCGCCGCAAGGGGTAATTAACATGCATTTACCGGAGCGCTGGGGCTATTTATATTTTAGTACAGACACCATCCAGCCAAACTATGAAAAGCAGAAAGAATATTTGTGGCTGGCCTATTACAAGCAAAAGGATTATCAGCAGAAAAATGGCAAGTATGCCAACACGTTAAATGAACTGGCTATGTCTGATACCTATGCGATTGCCGACAAACCGTTCACACTCATCCTGGAGGCAACGGCCAGCCAATTTTACATCACCCTGAAAATTAACGAACAAACGTCTCTAACCATTAACCAGGACGGACTCATTAAAACGATCAAACGATGACCAGCAGAAGAAATTTCGTAAAATCAGGACTCATTGCCGGCCTTGCCGCAACAACGCTCCCATTGAGCAGCACAGCTTCTGCTGTAAGTCTTTCTAAAGAAAAAGAAACCGCCAGGCCTTTTACAGAAGAACCGAGTTCCACAGCTCCTGCCGGCAATGCTAAGCACTGGATATGGATCAACCCCAAACATTCCGATACGGAACAGGAACTTGCCATCCGCTATAAAAAATATTATGATGCTGGTGTTCGCGGGATCTTCTTTGAAGAAGACAGCGAAAAGCATTACCGTGCAGCAAAAGCACAAAAGATTGAAGCGCACCGCTGGATGTGGACCATGAACAGGAGGATTGATTCATTAATGGCCGCCCATCCGGAATGGTATGCCATTAGCAGGAATGGAAAAAGCTGCATCACCCACCCGCCTTATGTAGATTATTACCGCTGGCTTTGTCCTTCTAAGCCGGAAGTGCAAAAATACCTGGAAGATGATGTACAGCAGATTCTCAGTAAAGATTATGTAGACGGTATTCACCTGGATTATGTACGCTATTGTGATGTCATCCTTCCCGTTAACCTTTGGGATAATTATAAGATTGTTCAGACCAGCGAACTTCCGGAATATGATTTCTGTTATTGCCAAACTTGTCAGGACGGTTTTAAGGCTTTCCGCGGAATAGATTTAAAATCTATAACCCATCCGGATGCCAGCCTTTCATGGCGACAATACCGCTACGATGCCATCACTAAAATTGTAAACAAACTGGCTGTTGTTGCCGGCACACATAAAAAGCCAATCACTGCAGCCGTATTTCCTACACCGGAAGTGGCACGTAGAAATGTACGTCAGGATTGGTTAAACTGGAATCTGAGCGGAGTGTGTCCAATGATCTATCACGGTTTCTACAAAGAACCTGTGGAATGGATCGGTGATGCAGTTAAAGAAGGAACCAATGGCCTCAAAGGTAAGTTTCCTTTATATGCCGGACTTTATCTGCCTGACTTTAAATCCGATAAAGAATTAAAATCGGGAATGGAGTATGCCATGCAGAATGGTGCCGCAGGCATTTCCATCTTTGGCGACGTAACTGATACCGTACTCGAAATTTTAAAGTCGGTTTAGAATATAGTTCAATATTATTGTAAAGCAATCGACATAGGAGAGCAATTGTAATTGCTTTTAGCTTCGGATAAATTGTACTGCAATTTGAGTATAAAAAGCGATTCTGTATTACCAGCCAATCCCATAATCTTCACCGTGGTTGCTCGAACCGCCGGTAAAGGTTTTGTGCTTCCAGTCAAAATAGATCGCATTGATCGGACCGCTGGTACGGTCGTCAAAGCTAAGTACATAGCCCATTTTCTTTAATTCGTTTCGTACAGATTCCTTAGTGCTGTCGTGCAGCAGGATCTGTCCGGGTTTTGGCTTGCGGTCGTCCGTTTTAGTACCTCCTAAAGAAAGCCAAAGCTGGTTGCTGTTAAAATTGGCCGCTTCTGATGCCTGCTGAACATTCATCCCAAATTCGGCCACATTTAAAAAGAACTGCAGCAGGTTTTGATCCTGTGTGTCTCCGCCTTGTACCGCAGAAGACAAATAAGGTTTACCATCTTTTAAGGCCAATGATGGCGATAAGGTTACACGGGGTCTTTTTCCAGGAGCAACTACATTGAAAGGATTTAATGCAGAGTCCAGCACAAAACTTTGCATCCGCTGGCTCATTCCAATTCCGGTGTTTCCGGCAATGCATGCCGGAAGCCAGCCGCCGCTTGGGGTAATGGAAACAATCCAGCCTTCTTTATCGGCAGCCTCAACAGATGTTGTACCAAGCCATAAACGCTCCTGGTATTCCTGATCCGGACTGGTATTCATCCCCATATCATGTTTGGGTGCAAAATTGCGTTTGGTAGTATCCATTTCATATCCCCTGTCTTTCAGCAGATTTAGATAAGGGTTTGTCTTCCCTTCAAAAGGATATGGATTTCCCGGACCGATGTTGGGATTGTTGCTGGCGGACTGAATTAATCCAGCACGTTGTTTTGCATAGGCTTTACTTAATAGTCCTTTGATCGGTTCTTCCGGAGAAAAATAAGGATCACCATAATAGAAATCACGATCGGCAAAGGCCAGGTTCATGGCTTGATATACCGTATGGATATATTCAGTACTGTTGTAACCCATTTTCTTCAGGTCAAAGTTCTCCAGAATATTCAGGGCCTGCAGCATCACCGGACCCTGGGTCCATTGTTTCATTTTGTAGACATCAATTCCTTTATAGTTAACCGTTAAGGGCTCTTCTTCGATAGGTTTCCATTTAGCCAGATCTTCCATGGTGATTAATCCACCTTGTTCTTTACTGCCGCGTACAAATTCTTCGGCAATGTCTCCTTTATAGAAGCGGTCGTACGCAGCCATCAAGGCGTCTTTCCTGCTTTTTCCCTGTTTCAATGCTTTACGTTCAGCTTCTACCAGCTTGTTGAGCGTCTGCAGCAAATCTTTTTGCACAAATAACTCCCCTGCTTCCGGAGCTTCCCGTTTTTCACCAGCATGAGGAAGAAATACTTTTTTACTGTATGGCCATTGTTTGATCTGTGCTTTTCCACGTTCCATACTGTTTGCAGCCTGTGCTTCGATGGCGTAACCAGCAGCCATCTGCATCGCTGGAGCCAATACTTCTTCTAAACTTAGCGTTCCATATTGTGCCAGCATATAGATCAGTCCGCCGGGAGTACCAGGTGTGGTTGCCGCAAGCGGGCCATATTCGGGTGGGAAATTATATCCCTTACCCTTAAAGAATTCCGGAGTTGCGCCTGTTGGGGCCACACCCATGGCATTGATTGCAATCACTTTTTTCGTTTTCGGATTATAGATCAGCACTTGTGTTTCTCCGCCCCAGCTTAGCGTATCCCACATGGTACACGTTGCAGCAAGCATTGTACATGCCGCATCAACCGCATTGCCACCCTTTTGAAAGGTCATAGCTCCAGCAGTTGCCGCCAACGGTTTGCCGGTAATGGCCATCCAGTTACTTCCATACAACACAGGTTTTTGAGTTTGCTGAGCAGATGCAGGCAAAATGAGCGCAATGGCGATAAAAAAGATAAAGAAGTGTTTCATAAGATCTATAAAGATCCCAATTTAACTAAAAAATGAGATGCGGCAAAGTAAGGCCATGTAATATCTTTATAGCGAAGTAGCGTTGCAGTAGTGTATAAAGCACTAACAATACGATCAGATGTATTGCATGTGATTAGGTATATTGCATATGATTGTACTTTCCGCCTAAAAGATCCTTTTCATTCACGATCTTAAACCCCATTGAGGTATATAGCTTCTCTGCTTTTGGATTGCTTTGATCTACCAGTAAGCCAATCTTATCCGCTTTTAAAGATTTTGCTTTTCCGATCAGCGCATGAATCAGCTGTTTACCAATCCCTTTACCCTGATGGCCTTCAGAAACACTTAACGTGTCTATGTAATATTCTCCTGCTTCAGTTTCAAGTTCCGGATTAAGCTGAACACCATATTCCAATTGGATAAATTTCAAGAAAGGTGCTCTCAGCTTTTCAAAATCTGCTCCATCATAACCGTTTATGAAACCGCATATCTCTTCATGTTCTTCACAAACCAATATATTTTCATAACTATACTGATTGACAGGCAATCCTATAAAATGCTCAAACAATGGAACGGCCTGATATGGATCTGGATTATCAACATATTTTACAGCAAGATCTTCGAGAGCCTGAATAATTAAGCGGGCTATTTGAGGAGCATCGGAAGGAACTGCAGGTCTGATCATAATACTACTAATAAATTTAAGTATTCATTTAGAATGATTAATATATATAGGTTTCGGGGTTACTTATTAGATGTTCTATGCATTAATGGATATGATGATTCAGTGTGCACTTAGAAATTTAAAGCGGTATCCATTAACGTTATTGGCTTGTGCTTTTATAACATCATTATGGATACTTGTATTAATTGGCGCAATTAAAGTATCTATCGACTACTTTATGGATCAACATTCAGGATTAATAAACAGAACATCATTAGTAAACCTGGGTCTTATTCCCGTTCTATTTTCAGCTATTTTATTTGTGATTACCCTTATTCAATTCGGACTTCGAAAAGATAATATATTCTATCAGCGGGTACTCGCCTTTTTAATCATACCAATAATGGTATTCTTTTGCTTCAATGGATAGCTTCAATTAAAATAAACTCCCTACCCATTCTGCCGCTTTCCACAAACCAAGAGCCAATAATATCATCAAAACAAAAAGAACAATCAACGTAAATACAATAATGTTCTTGCCGCTTCCCTGGTGTTTATTTTCCAGGTAATGTTCTTTCATGAGTTTAAGGTTCCTGGTATTGGCTTTAAAATAGAAATCGAAAAGCTGACCAATAAAAGGAATCGCACCTATTGTAGCGTCCAATACAATGTTCAAACACATCAGAACAACAATCTTACTGCTTGCTCCTTTCTTTGCCATGGCGAGAACCAATCCACCGGAAATCAGAAAACCGGTCATATCACCTACAAATGGAATAAGGTTTAAAACCGGATCTAGCCCAAACCTGAATTTGGTGCCTGGAATCTGGAATTGCTCATCCATCAAATAGGAAAACCGGGTGACCCAGTTTAACATCCGGGCTTTATTTACTTCTTTATTGTACGGATAAACGGCCATTTTAACACAACGGAATTAGCTGGCAATTGTTTGCACGCAGCAGCTTCATTTCTCTAACTATTGTTTTCGCTGTTGGGGACGATTTGATATAAATTGTATTGATGTAAAATACTTTCGGGTAAGTCGGTTAAGAATTGCCGTACCACTTTGTTGCTCTAATTTAAGGTTTACCTCTTCATTAATTTTACTGATGCTCTGATTAGATAATACCCAATTCATAGGAACTTCACCTGTTTTAGCCTGTAACGGTGCATCGAGAAAAAGACCGGAATCTATATTCACCAGCTGTTTCAATAACGCTCTGCTGGTATGACTTCTTCCAGAACGCGTATTAAGTACACCATTAAGAATTTCGCTCCATTCATTAAACCAGTTGATATTTGAATTTTCCTTGTGCTTTCCGTAAGTATCTTTATCTATTTTAACGCGTTCTATTTCAAAAGGCTCTCTTTCAAAACGCTCTCTTTCAATGTTCTCGGCGTGCTTTTCACTTTCTTCGCCAAATAGAAGATTAATCACGATAGGATCAACCTGTACATATAACTCATCATTTTTCAAAATCTGTAAGATTTCCAGCATGGAGGCGGAACCTGTATTTTCGACATATCCTCCATCTAAATAATGGTGTTTACCCATTAAACGACGACCAATTTTGCCACCAGGGGAGAATATTGGGAAGCGGCTGCTAAAATTAATGGCAGTACTGTAATTCAAATTGTTGATTTTTTGATCGAACAAATCACGTTCCTTTGCAAAGAGAAGACGATCAGGTTTCAGGTTGCTCAGCCAGCACTGCAGGCCAGTCTCCACTTCAGTTGTATTGATCATAAACAATGGAGCATCTTCACTTAGCTCGTGATCAATAAAATCAGTTTTAAAAACATTTGATGGATCACCAGTGGTCTCGTAACTTTTTTCCCAGGATTGCTCCAGGCCAATGGCACGATCAAATCCTTTAAAATGCCAGGGTATAAAAAGTTGAATAAAATCTCCATAAAGCATTTTACCTATAATCGGTGAAAGGGCATCGTTCTTAAAGAACTTCCTGGAAGCTTCTAAACGGGCTGTGGGATCCTGAAAGTAGGAAGATCTGTAAGTTACTGCATTAAAAACACCTAAACCTACAGCTCCGCCAGATACGCCTGACATGGCAAATAGCGCACCCTTTAAATCTATATTATGTTCTGCCAATTTCTTTTCCAGGCTACTGAGAAAGATACTGGTATAAGCACCAGTTCGAAGTGCACCGCCTTCTGCACAAATGAAAATAACAGGATATCTTTGTTTTGAGTCATGTATTATACCTTTATTACTGTTAATGGTGTGCTTATACCTTATAAACCATTTCTTGAAATGATTGCTAACTGTTTCCCGATGTGGAGCAGCAGCCGTATTTTCCCTTACGGGATGATCATCATTGAATACAGAAGAAAGCAAAAGTATAATGAACATGAAGAAACGTACAGATACGACCCATTTTTTGAGAAAAGATTTGTCAAGATACAGCAGGCCAATATACAGTCCAGTATAACAGAAAAACGCGATACAAACTAGTGCCGGTGCAGCGATGCGCTCAAATACGGACCAGGAAGCCGGAATAAAACACAGAACAAGAAATAAGATGAAGGCGGTCAAAGCCAATATCCGGATCTGGCGGTGCAGCCCCTGATAATAGCTGGAAGGAATCGTATAAACCCATCGGTATGATTCGCCTTTCTTAAGTTTGATGTTGTGCTCTTTCAGCTCAAATTCTTCAGGAACCCTCCGAAAAGATGTAAGCACCTCTTCGCTTTGAGGGAATTCGTTTATCTTATCATCCGTAGCCTCTTTAAAATTCCCGGTAAAGTGTTGTAGATCCTGTTTATAAGGTTGCTGGAAGCTGCTCTCTTTTGGTAATGCATATACATAATCCTCATAGATACCATACAACTTTCTGAGGTAGCGTTGTTCCTGGTTGGGGAGTGAGCGTTCACCAAGGATTGTCTTTCTATATCTTCCCGGACCATAGCTCCCTGTTTTATAAAAATACAGGTTAGATAATACGACAATTAGCAATAGAATAGATAAAATGCAGATAGAAAAGCACGTGATACTGGAAGCTTTATCCATGTAGGTTGCAGTAAAAGAACTCCAGATCAGTCCCAGAATGACAGCTACAGGAGGCCATAGTAAAAAGAAGGCGGCGAGTACTTTCTGAACTGTCTTTCGCCATTCCACCCTTGCCTCACTTAAATTCTTACCAGAATTGTCAGAAATATAAATGGCATATCTAACGCCGAGTTCTGAAGAAACACACCATAAAACGATGCCAATAAGAAGGAATAGGAGTGGAAAAGGATTCTTGTCCGCTAACTTCTCTACCATCAGCAACAAAGTATCTCTACCCTGGGGAAGCCAGATCAATATGGTTCCAATTAAAAATGCAGGAATGATGACAAATCCAATTTTGGCGGCTATAGACAAGAGATCAAGCGCGAGTATCCGCAAACTTAAGCGGTTAAAACTCAGTTTGATTTCTCTGTGGCCTTTTTTAAAAAGAGCGATTATACTTCCAAACATACCTGACAGATAAAGTTCACAATAAGATACTTATGAGTATTCAAATTACTACTATCTATCTAACTATCATACCGTTAAAACACCCTATTTTAACGGTATAAATATTAAGGTACTAACGGATAAACCAGCTTCGCTTTAAGTTGTGCCAGCGTTAGATCTTCAACATGGCCGCTATCGTCGTTGGGAAACAGCAGGCAATACATTATGGCTTGTGTAGCAGGATCTACCACGATCTTATAACAATAATCCGGAATAACCACGGTATGCCCGGGTTTTAACAGCTTATCGGTATAGATACCTCCGGCAATAATAAAAATAGATTTGGTCTGCGACAAAGCTCTAAGTTTGGTCTCCCATTTTTTCCAGATCCCGCGGTTCAGCTTAACCGTCTGCGGAAAGCAGTTGTAATAACAAAAGGTTTCTTTGTCCAGGATACAATCGTACGCAAAATCTTCTGCATTGGCCAGGTGTCCTTTATCATAGCCTGTACCAGAATAATCATCATCGCTGGCAGTCTGTTCATCACACTTCCTGAAGCTAAACGCAGAGCGGTCGCAATCGCCACCGCCCTTCTTTAGCAGGTAAGTTACATATAACGGGTTCTTAACTTTATAGGAGTAATAAGATTTATAGATACTGGTTTGGATCACTTTATCAACCTGCTGTGCGGAAACCGCCAGACAGTAAAGCGTAAGAACCAGGCTATAAAAGATCGTCTTTAATTTCATTGGCTGAATTTAACAATTGATTTCAGCAAATTAAGGATTAAAATTCAAACGACCCGATCAGTATACCATTATCCTTTTTACCCGACATCTGCAATGTAATTACCTTTCGCTCCTGGTTTACCTTTCCATAATTGGTGTAGATCTCCGCCATCACTACAGTAGGACCGCTGATGCTGATATGGTTATCGCCATAATAATCGACATGAATGATGTACTTGCCTTTAATTGCTTTTTTGATCATGAATTGTTCCGGACCATAGCCACCTGTAAAATCATCACTGATCCTGCCGCCTGCTGCAGTTAGTTTGTTCTTGTAATAACATTTCTCTCCATTCGGATCGGTAACCCAAAGATCTATATCCGTATCGATCTTATTCCAGTTCAGTACAACACGGACATCGACAGGAAGCTTAAAGATCAGCTTTGGATCTATCCGGCTGGTATTTAAATGATCGCCATGCAATACAATCAGGTTATTGATCTCAGCGAGGATGATCTCTTCAATACCCTGGTCGCGGTTGGAAATATCAGCATTGTAACTCTTGGTAAGCACCTGATACAACGTATCCAATGCCTGCTGGTATTTACCGCAATTTGCAAGTGCCAGGGCATAATCGCGGTAGCTTTGAGCTTCCATAGGACGCCATTTAACAACCTTCTTACTGATAAACAAGGCAGTTTCAGGATCACCAGCCTGTGTTAGCTTATAAGCCAGTGATTTATAGATCTCTGAATTTTCGAGATCAAGCTCTGTCAGGTTACTTAAGATCAGGAGTGCCCGTACTGAATCTTTTTGCTGATAGAACCAATTGGCCATATCCAGGTAAAAAGAGGGCGTACTTTCATATTCAGGCCGGATCGCCAGGTAGCTTTTATAAGCACCCGAACTGCTGCCCTGAAGCTTTTTCATATATCCTTTATCACTTTTAAACTCGGGCACCTTAATTTCCGGACCGGCTGGGTTGCTTTGTTGATCTGCATTCCTTTGGACTGCAATACCCGCTGCCCTACCACTACGGGCAGCTCCTACCATGGATGATTTGCGTTGAGTACCACTGGCAACTACTACAACCTCATTTAATTCCATCTCTGCTCCGGTTGAATTTCTACGTGAATGAGTAGCTACACTTCGTTCTGAAGATAAAACTGCTGGAGGCATTGAAACTGCATCATACATTTGATTGTCAGCTTTATCCGGTTTTGGAAAAACTTTAACCTTGGGAAAATCTCTGTTCCACCATTCCTGAAGAACTTTAGCCATAGTCATTGAGCTGTTCAACAGATCTCTCCTGCCCTGATCTACCATAGCCATACGTTGTTTTTTTACTTGATCATATAGTGGCTTAAGTTCGTCCGGAGGTTCTATTCCGTACCGGATGTAATCATCCACAGATTCTAAAACCATCAGGCTTGTATTTCGGGTTACAATACCAAATTGTTGAGCAAGCTGTGCAATTTCTACTTTATTATCTTCATAATTCTGATCCATCTCGCTTAGCTTTTTCTGCGCCCAGATCCTGCTTACATCAATCATGCTCGCGTTTGTTTTACCCGCATTGATGGTCACTTTACGCTCCATAGTCACTGTATTTCCATAACCAAACTGAAGGGTCATACTGGTATTGGCAGCCGATGAAATACCAGCAATAGAAATTAAGCCATTTACTGGTGTTGGAACTGATGGATACAGCTCTGTAACTGCAGTATTGTTTTTAATACTGATCAGCTGGAGTTCTTCTTTAGATAATTGCTGATAAGCTTGTGATGCAGAAAATGTATTGAGATTGATAAACTTCCCTCCGCTTTTAGCAGCTATATATTTTAGCTGACTAAAATCAGCACGCAATGCAGTGTTTATAGTATGAACCGGTTTATTCAGGTAAACTGTATTTGGACCAAAGCCAGAAAAGCCATCGGTAAAGAAAAGATACTCATCCCCTTTTACAAGCCGCGAATTGATCTTGCTGTAATCTGCCCCGCCATCATAGATCAGGCTGCCCAGTTTTTCTCTTAATGCATTCCAGTTTCCGTTATTAATAACAAAATCACCTCCATTTTTGAATACATGATTCAATAAGCCAAGATGGATGGTCAGGTTTTTCTTGTCCTTGATCAGTGCATCTAACAAGGCAAATTCCTTTACTTTGTCGCGGTTTAAACCACTTAAAGACACATCCCAAATTAGCCCGATGTCGCTGCTTAACTGGTGGTTGCGACTTGATCCTTTAATAAAAATATTGGCTAAGAAATAAGCACTGCTTCCTGCTTTCTGCACAACCACTTCCAGTGCATCGGTAACTTTGGGAAGCTCGACTGCCAATGCCTGTTTTGGCAGGAAGTTTTTACGTTCCAAAATAGCTGTATAGGTATTCCCCTGGCTTTTAAATTTAAAACTGCCATCAGGCTGTTCCGACATGACAGGTTCAGAGCTGCTTTCCAATACGGTGGTACGCAATGAAAAATCAGGAATCGCTTGTTTAAAGTCCAAAGGCAGGCGGTAAGTAAATGCCTGCTGGCCGTTTAACCGGAGTTCTTCTTCATAACCTATGGTGATTGTTCTTATTCCATTTACAGGAAACGGATAAATGCGGGTACGGAAGTTATTGCCTTCTACCTTTTCCAGCAAACCGGGATCTACCCTTCTGCGTTCTATGCTTTCAAATACTTCCGTTGCCTTTGCCTTTTCTACCGGAACTGCTTCACGCATCTTACCATTGATATCCAATGCATACCTGCTTACCGTTACACCATCTGGCAATGGAAAGGTAAGTTCGCCCTCCAGAACACGTGCGCTGGCATTATAAAAGGACATGGTCATTACCGTAGTGGCAATATTCCCGGTTATTTTAACATCTACCTGAAGTGATTGCAGGCTAACAGCCCTGGCATCTTTTGGATTGGTACCAGAGATCTTGATCTGCGGCGCTTGTGCAAAGGCACTGAATGATACCGAAGTAATCAGAAGTGACAGGAGTAAGGAACGTACTTTCATAGGATTGTTTTTATTAGTGATGAAAAATCTTCCTGATTTCCATAATTAAATTGACAGTAATTTAAATTCATTAATTGCGTTACTGATCAATGAAGACTTAACAATTTCTTAAAGAATTGTTTATATTTAACTTATGAAGAAAAAGAGAACCTATATTATTGTCTTTATATTGCTCTTTATAATTTATATGCTAGGTTTTAAATCCATCAATTACAGCATCTCATCCATGCTGCTTCCAGGTAAACTGGACTCCTATCCATACTTAAACGAAGGTGTATCTTCAGAACACTATGAAATTAAATTCCTATATACCGGTTTATCCAATATAGATTTTGATACAAAATCAATGAATACCATCGTGGAGACTGCTCACGTAAACGATGAAACACTGGGTTATTATAAATACAACAACCAGGGCGAACTCTTGGATTCTTTCCGGACGGACAGTTCATTTGTAACCAACTTTTATCCGGGTGGAACCTTGTTTGGGAAAGATTATTATGTGGAATGGGCCATAAATGGCGATAAAACCAAAAAGCCGTTTGCCGGATTCTTAAACATGGACTTCAAAATGGATGCCGCTGTTTGGGATGAAAATTTTCAGAAATTCTACGCTGCAGCAGACTTCGTACATTATTACCCCTCGGAGAACTGGCACTACCTGACCTTTTATTTTAGGATTAACGGCACCTGGACGGCTTTGAATACCCTTGAAAACGACGACAGGATCTATCAGGACATGTCGTCTGAAAATAAACTCGACTTTAAAAACTTCAAGCAAAAAGGCAATCAGTTCGTCCCGTTAAAAAGCAGTATTACAGATAAATACCCGCTGCTAAGCTATAAGCACAACAACAATTACGAGGGCATTAAGTACAATTGGGAAGGATCAAAAGAACCCATTACATTAAACTACTTCAAAAAAGAATTCATTGCCGGTGAAGCCGCCTATACCAATATACCATTAAGCTGGGGCGGCACAGGTTACTTTACCTTAAAGTATAAAAATGAACTGTTAAACTTTAAAGAGGTTGGGGCTAAAGACATTGGTTTCTTCAAAAAAGCTGAATTCCACATTAACCTTTATACCACACCCCAACCCTGGTTCAATAAAACCGAGCTTGCTTTTATCAATGTTTCTTACACGTCCAGTTTAGTAGATCGCGGCGGAGAAGGCTTATATGTGATCAAAAGAAAGCGTTAAGCCTATTTAATCACGACATTAAACTCATTCACCGAATTTCCAATAAGTACTCCTGTAGGTGTTCTGCGTGTATCGTTATTTGATAGCGTGTCCTGATCATGAACTACTTTGTAGGCACGAACATAATATTTCAACTGCTGAAGATCTTTAAACGATATACTTCCAAAGGTATCGGTAGATCCACTTTTCAAACTTCCCTCACAGGCCTGGTATTTGGTAACAAGGTCCGGATCAGAATACAGGCACACATTTGCATTAGGAATTAAAGCGCCATTTTTATCATATACATTTATTTTTAATGTGGTGGGGCCTGCCGGAGGCTGAGGTTTGTTTTGAGGTTTCAGAACCACGTTAAATGTGTTGACTGCATTGACATTTAGTACGGCTGTCGGTAAAAGTCTGGAGTCAATATTGGATAAGGTATCCGTACCACTAATTTTAAATGCAGAGATGTAATACTTTAAAGGCTGAAGGGCCGTAAAGGTAGAAACACCAAATGCATCACTACTTCCGTTTTTGATACTGCCAAAGCAATTGGTGTACCGAGCAATGAGATCCAGATCAGAATACAGGCAGATCTCTGCATTTTGAATGTAACCACCACTTTGATCGGTAACTGTGATTTTGAGGGAGGTAGCAATTGGTTTTACCTGGGTCTGCAATTTTATAGTCGTTTCATTGATGGTATTCTTTTTCAGTATGGTCAACGGTGTCTGATCGCTGAGGTTATTGGAGATGGTATCTTTACCTACAGCAATATATGCTGCCGCAAAATAAGCCCGTTCTTCGAGCCCGTCGAACAGAACGACCCCATTTTTATTCGTAATGCCGGTTCTGATGTTCCCCACGCAAGTATTCCTGTTTTTTAATATCGTTTGGGCATCTGAGTACAGGCAGACCTGTACATTGGCCAGCGGAGCATTCTGATCATCTTTAATAAATAGACGCAATGCAGTATTGGCGACCAGGCTAGTTTCCATATTAAGCCGCAGATTCTGATCTTTAAGCAATTGGCTTTCGCTAACGGTTAGTATGGTATCCAACGTATATACATTGTCGTTTAATAAACCTGCAGTTTTGGTTTGAAAAGTAATATTAAACTTATAATTGCCACTACTGAGCAAGTTTAAGTCGAACGTTCCATTTTTAAGCTGAACCACATAGTTGGTCTGATCGATACCATCCTTGGTAACTACCAATTTTGCTGTTTTAGCCGTGTCCAGACTACCGGTGAGTATATTTTCATAGTAAATGGTACCGCTGATGTGTGCATCGCCATTAAAAATTTGATCTGCGGGCTTCTCGCAGGACATTGTCAGCAATACGGCCAACAAAATAATCAGATGTTTTGCTTTCATGGTTTGGTGAATAGGTTAGTAGGTTTTGCTTTATTGAATATGGCATCAAAGGCTTGTAAACCGATGGAAAGGCCTATAAATGCACCCCGTTTGTAATAATGTGTGGTAGCGAGTGCACCTCCGTTTAGGGTAAGCCGTTCCGTTTTACCAAAATGTACACCACCGGTAACGGCAAAGCCGCTGTAGATTTCCCAACCGCCGCCCAGCAGGAAGTTATTTGCAGGAGCATCAGTAATTTGATAGCCGAGATAAAAGAAAGGGAGGATACCATGAGGAAGAATTTTTTCACTTTGTATATCAAGTCTTTTAGTAAATACCTGCACGCCTACTGTTGCTCCTAATCCGCCACGGTCTGTAGTATAAGTTGCTGAATTATCTGATGCGTCTATGGTATACATATTTCGTTCCATGAAGCTGTACGTCATCCCTGTTTTAATACGGAACCGATACAGTTTATTGAACCGGTAATGATAGGTTATATTTTCCGGGCTCAGGTTCTTCGAAGTTGCGCTATCAATAATCTGGTAGTTTACCATGGCGGGTGCTTCTCCAGGCAATTCATGGTTAATCAATTTGGAAACATAATTTGGTGAGGTATCATGAATCGGTGAAATTGGCAGTCTTAATATGCCAGATGCATAAGGTTTAGTGATATTCATCAACACCAGATAAAACCGATAGGCTGCATTTGCGTCATCGCTTTTGTTTGGGCTGCCACTTGCAAGATTACCCTGCTTTGCTAATTTGTCAAGACCTCCTAAATCCTGATCTGCAGCAATTGAAGTAATTGTCGTATTTAACCGATAAGAGGCATCTTTAGATGAATTATGCACCATCACATACATTCGTTGTGTCTCGTTGATCTGAACTTTATTATCATTTCCCATTAATAGATAGTCATTCAATCGGTCATGCTGGCGAATGATCGCATAACCATTTCGATTTGGCCGTGCCGTTTTGTGATTTATATACAATAAGCCATCGTATAGTAGAGAATCTTTAACCAGGAAATTATCTTTTATAATATTCGATGCCTTAAGCTGATCAGGAGTATCTTTTAACTCCTTAATATCTGCCTGTATTTTTTCAATGGCAATTTGGGTGTTCGTTTTATCTATCAACCGACTTGCATAAGTATTCTTAAGCAGTTGAAGTTCTTGAACACTGCTCCCGCTTACACGGGATCTATTTTCTAAAATCAAAAGCTCCTGATTAATATTTGCTAAGTCCTCTTTGTTTTTCTTCAATTCAGCATCGAGCCTCTTTATATCTCCATTAATTTTTTCCAAATCATCTTTTTCAATGGTGTCTTTAAAAGGATTCGCTGATAAAGAAAGAGGATTAATCAACCAGGAGAACTGCAATAGAAAGTTTATATGGTTATCGTCTCGAAAAAATTGGAGCTCTGGTGAGTTCATGAGCTTGTTAAGTTCACCATTCAAATACTTAAATTCATTCGAAGACACATTTGTGATAAATGAACTTTCGGCAATACTCAAAGCAGTTCCAGAGCGCTGCTTATTAAAAATATCCAGGATCATTTTTCTTTTAGGAAAATCCGGATCTAAAAAAACAAGATTAAGTCCTGTTGCGATATATTGGTTTGTTGACTTTAAATCTGGTATGGTATCTTTAAACGATGCGGAAAGAATCTTATTGTTTGCTAGCTGTTTGATAACAGCTAGATATTTTTCATTACTCTGAACCAGCTTGAATTTACAAATTGAAAGCTCCTCTACCTTTACTGGATCCAATGTTGCCATGAATTTCCACTCATTTTTTCCACCGATCCGACCAAATTGAACTGGAAATTCCGGATCTGTCACTAAATCGTATGCGGGTACCATTAAATCTTCTAATTGAGGCAGCCAAATGCTGGTCTTAGGCGAATCTATTTTCGCTAATTCTGTAATCTCATTCGCTATATTCAGCTGTTTTGATAAAATATCAATTGCAACCTGATCACTCTTAAGCAGTTTAATCAGCTGTTGTGCCATGGTGTATTTAACTGCATTTATTTTGTCATTTAATTTTCCGTCAGTATCTGGCAGACCTACACTAGCCTTTACATCTGTAAGTTTTTTAAGCAAACCAATCTGGTTTTTAAAGTGATTATACCAGGCTATTGTTCTCTGCGCTCTATACTCCGGACTAACGGTAACTGTAAAATATATCCTGGTTTTTTTATGATCTGTTAATATGCTGGGTGGTGCAGAAAGAAGTTGTCCTTTCTCATTAAATACATAATGAAGAGCATTTTGCGAATATGATTTCAGCACCATCAAACTCAGGCAAAGTAAAATTACAAACCGATATTTTTTCATTATAAAGAGATTAGTATTAGTTAAACAATTGGGGCAAAAAGGGAGCTTGCCTGCTTTACAGCTTCTCCTGCATTTAAAATTCCATATCCATATTTCTTATTCGGCTTACCCTCTTTAGCTCTTGCTGATTTTCGCAGAATACTCTCAACGTCGTTTCTCGTCAGCGATGGATTTACTGAAAGCATCAATGCTGCAGTTGCAGCAACCATCGGAGCTGCTGCAGATGTTCCAAAAAAACTATCGTCATAGCCACCAGTTGAAAGATTTGTTAAAGTCTGGATACCGGTTCCTGGAGCGCATAGATCTACCTTAGATCCATAATTGCTCCCCCAACCAGATCCATCCCCACTTCCAGAGTATTTAAAATTCCCTTTATGGTCACAAGCTGTAACCGTAATTACCGCATCATAGTCGGCTGGAAACTGAAGATCAGAATTTCCTCCGTAGTTATTCCCGGATGCAAAAACAACAACACATCCTTTTCCATTCCTTCCCCTATTTAACGCATGATCAAGGGCATCGATAATTGTGCTTGAACGTGCAATACCTCCCCAGCTGCAGCTTAAAACATCCGCCCCATGATCTACAGCCCATGTTATACCGTTTGCGATGGCACTGTCGCAGCTTGCACAATACTCGTCATCTTTGAAAACCCGTATGCCCATGATCTTGCATCCGGGAGCGATTCCTGCTATACCTTTGTTGTTATTTGTAGATGCAGCCGCTATACCTGCGCAACTGGTGCCATGAGATACACCAGGCAAAGGCTGTTGTTGTTTATCATCATTTTTTAAAGCATCATATCCTATTACTAACTTTGACTCGCCATTTTTCAGCGTTACATCTAATTCCGGATGTTTATAGTCTACACCGGTATCTATTATTGAAATGATAATGTCAGGAGAACCTTGAGTAATTGCCCACGCAGCTTCTATATTTATATCTTCTCCTGGTGTTCCGCCATTTTGTCCGGTATTTTTTAAAGCCCATTGTGCGTTATACATTGGATCATTGACTGTAGCATATTTATGGTATTCACGTATGAAATCTGGCTGGGCAAATTCAACCATTTCATTTTCATGATATGTATTAGCGAGTTTTATAATTTGTTCTGCCGATTTACCAGCAGATTTAAGGAGATAATAATTGATCCGGCCTTCCATAGCAGAAACCACGGTTACATCATTCCCTAAATTATAATCTTTGATTTCCTGTGGCGTAATCTCTGGCTTAAACTTAACCAGGAGATTTTCAGTTACGGATACGGTTTGACCATCCTTAGTTTTAAATTCTGATGTACCATTACGCGTCAATCCAATCTTTTCATCTCCGGCATAGTAATACAGGTCACCGATGCGGTTTTCTTCAACTACAGTTTGATCACCTGAACCATCCGTTGTTGCTGCTTCTTTGTTCTTTTCTTTAATACGTTCCTCTTCTATACTTGTTTTAAGCTGGTCGCTCTGATTTTTAAGTGCCGCAATCAATCCCTTAAGGTTCTGCTGAAATTCCTTGGCCCAGCTTTCTGTCTCTGCTCTTTTCACTCCATTAAATGCGGCGTGAAATTTAAGAAGGGCATCAACCATGTTTTTAAAACCATCAATGGTAAGCGGGGCGTTTGATAAATACAACACCTGCCAGCTTTGTAAAAATGCATTGCGCATATTCTCCAGATCCATTCCCGTTAGTACAAACCGTACCCAGCTATTAGAAAAACCATAATATTGGTCCAGCAGTAATAATCCACCACCAAAACCAGCCATTATGTAGCCTATATACAGCATGGCTATCGGTGAATTACAAAGCGAAGCGAAGTAGGGCATCAGCGTGCTGCCTATCAATAGAATTATTGAGGTTACACGAATCGTTTTTGACCAACATCCTTTTTTTGCTCTGTACAAATGATACCAGTTAATATCCTTGTTTACCAATTCAATAATTGAGAGGTACAGTTCGTTAAGCTTTTGCTTTGCGATCTGCTCATCCCAGGTATCAAATGGCACATATTTCAATAACAGAAGTTCATTCTTTACGACCTCTCCTCTCCTAAAGCGTTTTGGTAATATGTTAAGCAGGAACTTCATTTTTTTTTATCGGGTAAAAATTGTTTAAGGTATTCCTGGTTTGGATGGCACCTTCAAACAATCCATTGTTATTGCCTTTAAGCGGTCTCCAATCGCCACACTCATTTTGGTGTTCATCCAGATCACGTACCCATACCTGAAGTTTCCAGTTACCGGTAGCCCCTGCAAGGAACATGTAGATCTTCAGCATAGAATCTGCCTGTATATTGGAAACTTTGCCTGAATAGTTACTGCCTTTTTTATCACCAGCATAATCTATATGGGTGTTCATAAAAGTCAGCTGGATATTTCTGACCGTTGCATCGAGCTGAAGCTCATACTTAACATTTACTTTTTGCATCTGAGTTGATTTTAAATAACTATATTTCAGTGTTGGTCTTTGCTGTTATCCAATCATCAATAACAGCAAGACCATACTGAGCTTACACACCTAATTTGTTTGGAACCAATCGCAATTTGCAGATCAGAACCTTACACCATTCCAAAATTGAGGATTAGGAATGGGTTGCGGTATAGTTAAATAGCGGGAATTACCACCGTGTTTTTTACCGGAAATACGTGAAAAACACCCATACAACTTCAGTTAATATTTGATAGTTTTACGGAAACAAACAAACTCATAATGATAAAGAAAACAACAATTCTATTTGCACTTGTCATGGTAGCCATGATGAGCATGCAAGCCTGTAAATCAGACAAAAAACAAACCACTAGCGAAGACAGCACAGCGGTGAATAAATCATTAACGGATACATCAGCATTAGCTATCGACAAATTTGAAACAACAGAAGGCTTTAACCAACCAGTTAGGTATGATTTAGCCGCCAAATGTATGCAAGATTATATCGACTGTGATCCATCTAAATTACCACGAACAAATGGTGTTAAGTTTGAGAAAGTTAAACTATTAAAATGGTTAAATAAATTAGATGATATCGCAAATGTTGACTCTATTGCATTTAGCTTGGGAAAATATGACAAACCGACACTGGATGTATACGCAAATAGAGATTATAAGAAACTAAATAGAATTACAATTTTCATATGCCCTTACTTTAAAGGCGGGCCTGCTTATTTAAAGCCAACAGACTTGATTAAAACAGACAGCGTTAAAGTTGATCCTTACAACCTTGGTGAAATCTATCCATAATGACTTTAAGCATACAACATTACTTTGAATTTTTAAGCTTGCTGACTGCACTTCTGTGCATCGGCAAGCTTAAAAATTCTTTTTTAATCGGGTTTGTACCCTACCTGTTCTATATCCTGGTTATTGAACTTTCCGCTAAATACATACACTTTAACTACAGCCCATCTACCGGATGGATCTATAACATCTCAAACCTCATTTCCCAGGGCTTCTATGCATTTATCATCTATAACTTTTCGACATTAACAAGCCACAAGAAGGCAATAAAAATACTGGCAATTGGCTATATCCTGTTTGCGTTAATTTACTTCGCATTCACCTCTTTTACCATATTAAACAACAATATCATTTCCATTGGCGGTATTTTCCAGGTCACATTCGCCTGTCTTTATTTCTATGAATATCTAAAAACAGATACCTTATCCAACGAAAGGCACAATGTATCCGGTATACTGATTGCGTTCTCACTCCTGCTATTCTATGCCGGAATCACCATCTGCCTCGCACTCTATAATTATATCCAACTGCACAATCTTACTTTATTTGATACCCCATTGTATAGGCTAATCCCCAGGTATCTGAGTATCATTTTGTATACTACAATTTCTATTGCCCTTATTTTATGGAAGAAGCCGATAAAGAAATCATCATCGCAATAGTAATTGCAACGACTGTAATCCTCATTCTTTCAGTATTTACCGTCCTCTTTTTCATGATCTTTGTCCGTAAAAAGAAGATCCTGAATAAAAAGAGAGATGAACTTGCCGAAAACTATGAGAAACAACTGCTGCAAACCAAACTGGAGATTCAGGAGCAGACCCTGAATAACATCAGCAGGGAAATTCATGATAACATCGGACAGGTTTTATCCTTTGTAAAATTATCCCTGGGTACTGCTGCTAAATTAAATACCGAAGATAAACAACTTAAAATTGAAGAAAGTGTGAACCTGGTTTCTGAAGTGATCAACGACCTGCGGGACCTTTCTAAAAGTTTAAGCTTTGAAAAAATAAAGAAAGAAGGCTTGAATAAGGCGATTGCCGATGAGGTTGGGCGAATTAACCGAAGTGGGATCATTGAAACAACGCTCACCGTAAATGGTACACCATATGGCTTTAACGCTCAAAATGATTTAATCATTTATAGGATTTTCCAGGAGATCATTAATAATTCTCTTAAACATGCTGAATCCAATACATTGATAATAAATTTGAACTATTCCTTTAATTTATTTACCTTAACTGTTAGCGATAATGGAAAAGGATTTGACGCTTCAAACCTGAATTCTGAAGGTTCGGGCTTGTTAAACATGCGGCAGCGTGCAGAGTTGATCAATGCAGTTATTGAAGTGAACAGCAGGCCTGGAAAAGGCTGCAAAACAATTTTAGTGATGGAGATTAATCCAGAAAAATTAGAATTAAACTAACATAAGTACAAGTGTGACGGTCACATATATAAGATAAAACTAAAGTTGAGAATCTAAAGTTAGCGCTGTCCCATTAGGTGCATTAAAGACTATCAAAAAAGAGAATTTCAAAACCATAAAAACCAATTATACTCCAATGAATAAGATAACCCTGTCCCTTGTTGATGATCATCGTCTTTTCAGACAGGGTATTGCATCGCTGATCGCTACCTTTCCGGAATATGAAGTGCTGTTTGAAGCCGGAAGCGGTGAAGAGTTCTGCAAAAAGATCAGTCCGAAGTTTAAACCTCAAATCGTACTGTTAGACTTGAATATGCCGGTAATGGGCGGCCATCAAACCTCCGAATGGATCAAAGAACATTACCCGGATGTACATGTGATTGTACTCTCCATGATGGATGATGCTGAATCTGTTCTGTCTCTGATAAAAACCGGTGTTAAAGGTTATTTACTTAAGGATTCTGAACCTTCAGAGTTTAAAGCTGCACTGGATGCCGTTGCCGGAAACAATGTTTACTTCCCTCCTTTTGTATCACGCTATATGGCAGAGAGTTTTTATAAGCCTTCTGAAGACGTTAAGCTAAATGCACGGGAAAAGGAATTCCTGAAACTGGCGAGCTCTGAGCTTACCTATAAGGAAATTGCTGACAAAATGTTTGTCAGCATGCGAACAGTGGATGGATACCGGGATAACCTGTTTGTAAAGCTTAATGTTAAAAACCGTGTCGGATTGGTCCTGTATGCGATCAAGAATAAACTCATTGAGTTGTAAGGAATCAATTCTCTGATCTACAATCAGCTAAGAGTCACTAAACTGCTTATTGCGTCTAACAGGATTGCGCTATTTAATTGGAGAGGCCAGGTAAACGTAGAACTTGTTATCCCTTACCGGCTGACCAGCAATGGTCAATTCCTGACTCTTACCGTCTCTTCTATTCTTGATGATGAAAGGTTCTTCATTTGTATTAACCGATTCGTATGCCAGTTTTAAACGATCAATGTAAGTATCGGCATCAACTTTCCATTTTTTCTCTTTATACCAAAAATAGGCACTTACATTCCGGGTTGACCCTTTCAATTTGCCATCAAGCCTGATATACTCCGGATTTTTCTCCTTTAATGGAAGAACTGCCTGCTCATAAAATGCTTTGTAGTCGGTATATTCTGGTATTATATTTACTGTACTCATAATCTATTTTCTGCAAAAATACATTATTCCTCGTTTCTTAGCACTAAAGAAAAACAAAATTTGAATTTCCAGTCCCCCATTTCTTAATTATTTATGGATTTAATTTATTTTTTGCGCTTCTGGAACGCCTTCTATAGTTAATATCTTAATATTGCATAGAACTTCAGTGCTGATGTACTTTCTAAGAAAGCTAAAACATTTAAAAAGCTGGATGGTTTATTTAATATGAAGGCATCTGTAAAAAGAGTGATAATTGTAGGCGGTGGTTTTGCCGGACTTAACCTCGCAAAAAAATTAGCAAATAACCAGTACTACCAGGTTGTATTGGTTGATAAGAACAATTATCACTTCTTCCCTCCGTTGTTATATCAGGTTTCTACTGCATTTATTGAAGCCTCCAACATTAGCTATCCCTTTCGGAGAATGTTCCAGGAAAAAGCAAATCTCAGCTATTTCATGGGCCATTTATTAAACATAGATACACAAGACAACAGTATTGAAACCGACAGCGGAACGCTAAAATATGACTATCTCGTTCTGGGCATGGGTACAGAAACCAATTATTTTGGGATGGAAAATGTAAAGGAACATGCCTTACCAATGAAAACCATTGATGATGCGCTGCATTTAAGAAACCATGTCCTTTTACAACTGGAAGAAGCAACACGCTCTACAAGCATCCGTGAGAAAGAAAGACTTGGAAATATTGTAATTGCAGGCGGAGGCCCAACCGGTGTGGAAATTGCTGGTATGATGGCTGAAATGGGCGCAAATATTGGTGCAAAGGATTATCCGACCGCACAACGCGGAACCGGTAATATCTATTTGGTGGATGGTGGTGAATCCCTGCTCGGACCCATGAGCAAAAAATCGCAGGAGGAAGCCCTTAAAGTTTTGCTTAAGCTTGGGGTAAAAGTACAGCTGAATACCTTGGTTAAGGACTATGTAGACGATAAAGTAATTTTGAATAATGGAGAAGCCATCAATTCTGCAACACTGATCTGGGCATCAGGGGTAGTTGCCAGGGAGGCTCCCGGTTTACCAGCCGATTCAATTACCCGTGGCAGAAGAATCCTCGTTGATGAATATAATAAGGTTAAGGGAACTGAAAATATCTTCGCAATTGGCGATCAGAGTTTCCAAAATACCGACGTAGACTTTCCAAACGGACATCCTCAGCTGGCCCAGGTAGCGATACAGCAAGGTAAATTGCTGGCACATAACCTCGTTAACATCGCTGAAGGTATGCCTTTAAAAGCTTTTAAATATAACAATAAGGGAAGTATGGCCATTATTGCCAAATATAAGGCAGTGGTAGATTTGCCTAAAAAAGGTTTCTTTAAAGGCTTCTTTGCCTGGATTGTATGGTTATTTATCCACATCATTCCCATTGCCGGCTTTAGAAATAAAGGTAAACTTGCATTTAACTGGTTCTGGAGCTTTGTAACGAATGATCCGACACTAAGATTAATTATTCGGCCAGGACAAAAAAGACACGATTAGTCATTTTTCAATTCCGCGTTCTGCATCCTCAATAGCAGTTATTTACAGCCAGAATCAGATTTCTGGCTGCGTTTCCTTTGATGCAAAAATTAATACATCAACTTCCTCTTCAAATTCATCCACCGAAATTGTTCCTATATACTGGCCCTGCGATTCTATATGAAGGTCTGGTCCAAACTTAAACAACTTTAAACGGCCAGCAAACAACCTGCTGACATCAGGATCTTCTATAGATCTTTTCACCTGAAGTAAATACTCCCTACGGCATACCAATAAATTGTCATCTTTATAAACACACAATATGATGCGTCTTCCAGCTTGCTCAATGCTAAAGATATAGCCACTGCTTAATTCCCAGTTTTTCATATTATATACAACAAAAAATTATAAGTTAATACAATATAACTATAAATTCTTAAATATTTTTATAAATTTATTAAAACTTTTCCACTCATGTAAGTCATCACGCAAACCACCAGAATCCCAAAAATGGTTAGCCAAAGCGGATGCTTATAATCACCTACGATCCTCGTTTTATATGCTGCGAATAAAATGGTTGCCAAAGTGATGGGCAAAATGAAGCCATTGACTACGCCAGCCATGATCAATACTTTGATTGGCCGCCCCACCAGGATAAAGATCAGTGTTGAAGCCAGTATAAAGCCAATAATAAATTTATTCTCATTCTTTTCAATTTTAGGACTAAAGGATTTGATAAAGGAAACGGAAGTATAAGCCGATCCAATGACCGATGTGATGGCTGCTGAGAACATAACCAGGCCAAAAAGCCGGTAACCCAAATTTCCGGCAGCAAGCTGAAACACAGATGCCGTTGGATTATCTGCGGCAATACTCAGTCCTTTCGCAACCACACCCAACGAAGCAAGGAATAAGAAGATCCGTACAATAGAAGCTACAGAGATTCCCATTACAGCACTTTTGCTCACTTCTGGCAAGGCTTCTTTTCCCTTGATACCTGCATCTAATAAACGGTGACCACCGGAGAACGTGATATAACCACCTACAGTACCTCCAACAAGCGTTACAATGGTCATCAGATCTATTTTTAAAGGAACTACGGTTCTTAGTGCCGCTTCAGCAATAGGTGGTGCCGAGCTTATGGCGATGTAAATGATGGCAATGATCATGATAAAACCCATAGCCTGTGCAAAGCGGTCCATGGCTTTACCCGCTTCTTTGATCAGGAAGATTGCAATGGCCATTAAGGCCGATAGCACCGCTCCTGTTGTTACGGAAATTCCGGTTAGTGCCTCTAGTCCAAGTCCGGAACCTGCAATGTTACCGATGTTGAAAGCCAGTCCGCCCAAAATAATAAGCAGTGAAATGAAACTGCCCAATCCGGGTAACAGTAAATTCGCAATATCCGGTGCCCGCTTTTCTGAAATTGCAATGATCCGCCAGATATTAAGCTGTACACCCATATCTATGATAATAGACGTTAGGATCACGAATCCAAAACTTGCACCAAGGGATTGGGTAAATACGGTAGTCTGGGTTAAAAAACCAGGTCCGATTGCTGACGTGGCCATCAGGAATGCCGCTCCTGCTATGGCTGTTCTGTTATTTTTTATTTTCATTGCTGCTTAGGACTAAAAGCCTTTATTTGAATTCCTTCCTGCTGAAAGGCAGCGTAAATCTGCTGTGCAAATTCAACTGCAAATTTACCATCACCATGTATACAGATGGTATCTGCCTGAATAAAAACCGGCACGCCCTGCTCAGATTGAACATTTCCATCTTTTATCATTCGGATGACCTGTGAAATGGCCGTATGATGGTCAGTGATCAGTGCATTAGCCGATCTTCTGGGAGTCAGGCTTCCATCCTGCTGGTAGGTACGGTCGGCAAAAACCTCGTTGGCTACATTTAACCCGGCATTTATTCCTGAACGAATCAGTTCACTGCCCGAAAGGCCATAAAGGACCAGGTTCGGATCAATATTATAAACCGCTTCAGCTATGGCGTCAGAAAGCTCTTTGTTCTTTGCAGCCATGTTGTATAGTGCACCATGTGGCTTAACGTGTTTTAACCTACCGCCTTCAGTTTGAACAAATGCATTTAAAGCCCCGGTTTGATAGACAACCAGGTCGTACGCTTCTTCCGGAGAAATAGCCAGTTCCCTTCTGCCAAATCCCTGGAGGTCTGGCAAACCCGGATGTGCGCCTATAGCCAATCCATGCTTAAGGGCTAACCGAACCGTTCTCTTCATCACCGATGGATCACCTGCATGAAAGCCACATGCAATATTTACAGAAGAGACAAAGGGCATGATCGCTTCATCATTCCCCATATCATAAGCGCCAAAGCCCTCTCCCATATCGCAATTCAGGTCTGCCGTAAAAGTCTTATTCATATTTAAATGCGATGGTTTGTTTAAGTTGTTTAAGCTGTTGCTCCCGCAGGATCAGCAATTCATGTGCCCTGGCTAAGGTAATTAATTCGAATTTAAATACATCACCCGGCCTCATTTGTGCCAGCAGTGTAAGGTCACAGCTAATGACCTGCGCGATTCTTGGATAACCACCAGTGGTTTGATGATCAGCCATCAGAATAATTGGATCACCTTGTGCCGGAACCTGTATCGTACCAAAAGTGACTGCAGAAGAAAGCAGATCCTGGCTGGCCGTCCACTTTAGCTGCTGTCCTTCCAGGCGATAGCCCATGCGGTCGGCAGCGGTGCTGATCCTAAATTCGGATGTAAAAAATGCAGCAATACTTTCTTCACTGAAAAGATTGATCTCCGGCCCTTCAATAACCCGTATGGCCCGTGTTTTCAGATCTGGATAGAGTTTCAGATCTGCTTTCCAGTTGATCTTTCCTGAAGATGGCTGGTTATTCCGTTTAAAGGATAAAGTATCTCCGGTTTTTAGTGCCCTTCCTTCATGGCCACCAAATTTTCCATTCAGATAGGTAGCATAACTGTTCAGCACAAGCGGGATATCAAAGCCGCCGGATACGGCTAAATAGCTTCGGCAGCCGTCAATGGGTTTTCCAAAAGACAATGTTGATCCTTTAGCTATCCGTAATGGGCGCCACATTCCTACCGGCATGCCGTCAATGGCCGGCGACAGATCAGCACCGGTTATTGCTATCCGCTGATCAGCTTCAAAGAAAAGTGATGGACCCAGCAACGTGATTTCCAAACCTGCTTCAGATTCAGCATTACCGACTAAGAGATTACCGATCCGTAAGGCGAGCAGATCCATAGCGCCGCTTACCACAATACCGTCCTTTTGGTAACCAAACCTTCCCAAGTCTTGTATGGTGCTTAATAAACCACCTTTAAGCACTTTAATGCCCATTTTCTTTTTTTATTTGAATGAATTCCTGTTCTGTAACCGAAATGAACCGAATGCGGTCGCCAGCTTTTAACAATGCAGGAACCTCCCTGTCAATATTAAACAATTGCAATGGAGTTTGTCCGATGATCTGCCATCCTCCCGGTGTTTCTATCGGATAAATCCCGGTTTGCTTACCTGCAATCCCTACAGAGCCTGCTGGGATTAACGCCCTGGGTGTTTCTTTTCGCGGGGTAGCAATGCGCTCGTCCATCCCGCCTAAATATGGAAAACCCGGTGCAAAACCGATCATGTAAACCAGGTATTCTGCAGCATGGTGAATGCGGATCACTTCAGCTGTTGTCAGCTGGCATTGCCTGGCTACAACATCGAGGTCAGGACCATAATGACCACCATATAAAACAGGGATCTCTATTGGGCTACGCGCTGTAATTTCATCTTCTTCACCAATACCAGAGATCATTTCGTCCAGCATTTCTTCCAGTTTATCATAATTGATCACCCAGGGTTCATAATAGACGGTGATTGTGGTAAAGGCAGGAACATAATCTACAAAGCCTTCAAAAGTGTATTCATCCAGCCATTCACAGATTAACCGGATCCTGGTATTGATGGAGACAGAGATCTCCCTGCCAAACTCCAGCACAATTGCAGAATCACCAAGCGGGAAACACTGATAATCGGCAGAATTAATTTTTGGAATCATTATTATCCGGATAAAATCGAAGAAACATATTGAAAATATATACTGTTTTGCCGTATTTAAAGATGCTAGTTAATCAAAATATTTATAATTTTATAAACTGATGATGCTTAGGACGCTCGTATTTGGTATTTTAATTATTTTTATTTCGTCTTCAGCTTATGCAGAAGCTGTCCCTGGTCATATATTGCTTAAAAAATGGAATGCTTTAGCGCAGCAAAATAAAAATGTTGCTGATACTGCCCGTGTAAATTTGCTGAACGCCCTTGCTGCTTCCTACTATCAATTGAATCCGGACTCCTCCTTATTGTTTGGAAATAAAGCATTGGCAATGGCCATTAAGGTCAGCTATTCCATTGGAGAGACCCGTGCCCTGGCCAATATTTCCAAAACGCAGTACATCAAAGGAAACTACACGGAATCTTTAAAAGCAAGTATAAAAGCACTGGCCATAAGTAAGAAAAATAAGGATCTGGAGGGACAGGCAAATGCCTACAATGGAATTGGGCTCATCTACATGTCACAGGATAAGATCGTTTCTGCCCTGGAACATTTTGAGATGGCTGCAAAATTAAATATCCGGCTAAAAAACACGTTTCGGTTAGCCGCAAATTATGTGAACATTGGCATTTGTTACGACCAGATCAATCAACTGGACCGGGCTATTGATGCCTTAATTCGCTGCATCGCCATCAGCAATCCAAACAAGCATTATAAAATGGTTGCCATGGCAAAAAACAGGCTTGGTGACATTTATTTTAAAAAGAAAGATTATAACCAGGCCATAATCTATCATAGGGCCGTATTGGAAAGCCGCGATTTTCAGGACGACTGGGAAAATAGTTTTGCTTATTCCGGACTCGCGAATGCCTATTACCAGCAGGGCGCTTATGATCTGGGTATAGAGGCGGGTAAAAAAGGTCTTATTTTGGCGCAGGCATTAAATACCAAATGGGACATTGAGCGCTCCTTAAAAATTCTGAGCGCTTGCTATGCTGCCGTAAGTAATTATAAAGAGGCCTACAAATATCTTTCTCTGCACAAAATATACAGTGATAGCCTGCTGAATGAAACGAAAGAAAATGAGATCAACGGGCTGCACCTAAAGCAGCAGCAGGTAGAAAACCGTGAACTCATTAAGAAGAACCAGATCAACCAGCAGCAGATCAGCATCAATAAAATGGTCATTGTAATCATTGCGTTGATTGCCATCTCATTGATTATAATTAGTACAATTGTATATTGGAGTTCCTTAAAGGTATTTAGGCTAAACAAGTCCCTTAAAAAGAACACTGAAGATATTGCTGCTCAGAAAGATCAGATTACTGCGCAAAATATCGAATTATCGGAACTCAACAATACCAAGGATCAGCTGTTTTCTGTGATTGGCCATGATTTGAGAGGTCCCTTTGCTTCTATTTTAGGAATGCAGGAACTGATTCGTTCTAATGACCTTAGTCATGAAGAGATGGGTTATATTTTTAACAAGTTCTTTGATAAGATAAGCGTTACTACAGCCATGCTGGATAACCTATTGGTTTGGGCAAACAGTCAGCAGAGGGGTATCGTAACCAGACCTGCCCCTATTGAGCTGGCAGATTATATTGATCAGCTGCTAAACGTACTTAACTTCCTCGCTGCAGAAAAAAAGATCAGCATCATCCACACCAGAAAACCAGATACGCTTATTTATGCCGATCCGGATCATATCCGGATTATCTTCCAAAACATCATCAGCAATGCCATTAAATTTACCGGTGAACCTGGTGCCATCAATATATTTTATGAAGTATCCCCCACATGTGTAATGATCCACGTAAAAGATAATGGCGTAGGGATGTCTGCATTAAAACTCAAACAGCTGTTTCATGTTGCCGGAAAAGACATCTCTTCTTACGGCACCAAAAACGAAAAAGGTGTAGGTATTGGACTCCTGCTGGTTAAAAAATTCGTTGACGAGAATACTTCGGGCTTTAATGGTAATTTTGATACCGCCAAAAGTAAAAAGAACGTCGGGAACGAGAACGTTGAAAATATTGAGAACGTTGAGAGCGTTGAGAGCGTTGAGAGCGTTGAGAGCGTCGAGAACGTTAACAATCCTGCAACGGTTAACTCCAATACCGCGCTAACCGTTTTAAGTGAGGAAGGACTTGGCACTGAATTTATAATTACCTTTAAAAGACCAGTTTAATTAGGATTTCTTCATTTCTTTCTCCATATATCCTGCCAGCTGACGCTCCACATCGTAGTCACTGCCGTTTAGTGCCTGAATGATTCTCTGCTTTTCTGCTTCAGTCTTATTCTGACTCAGCTTCTTACTGGCCTGAAAAGACGTGACCTCGATTTCAAAGGCCACTATTCCATGAAGCATTTTAGTTTTAAACTCCATGGAAAGGTTATTCCACTGATCCATATAGCCGGCTTCATAGTAGTTAATGGTCTGCTCTATGATTGCCAATGCCTGTTCTTGTGCGGTAACTAATGTCGCCTTGCCATACGCATGTACAGCCACATAATTCCAGGTGGGCACGCTCTGTTCTTTATCGTAATGTTTTGTTGAGATATAGGCATGTGGTTCTGCAAAGACGACCAGCACTTCCGAATCTGTTAACGCAGACCACTGTGGATTTGCCTTTGCGAAGTGAGACGTCAGGATAGTTTTCCCATCTCTTCTGCTGGTTACAAATGGCAAATGGCTTGCATCCGGATGTTCTCCTTTAGCAGTAATGATGGTTGCAAAACTATAGGTACTGATGAAATCTATAATTTCCTCTTCATCCGTAGCTAAATTTATCTTAGAAATATACATAGCGTTAATATAAACATAAATTGAAAAACGGTGTTATACAATTAAGTAATTATAAATATATGCTGACAGTTATTGAAAACCTACCCGATTATGTATTTGGAGTAAAAGCAACCGGAGAAGTTACAGAAGTTGATCTTAAAGACGTACTGCTTCCTGGCCTCGCTGCATTGGCTGACAAATATGGAGAAATCTATTACCTGCTTTTGCTGGATACTAAAGTGGAGAACTTTACACCCGGTGCCTGGATCCAGGATGCAATTGCTGGTGTTAAGCACCTGACCAAGTGGAAGAAAATGGCCATTGTGACTGATCAAAAAGCAGTAGAGAACTTTACAGATATATTTAGTTACGTTACCCCGGGAGAAGCAAAGGGTTTCTCTATAGCCGAAATAAACGCGGCCATTACCTGGGTAAGCCTTAAATCATAATTATGAGCAAATTAAAAAACCTGGTTGCCGGTTTAGCTGGTGCCATCGCATTAAATATCCTTCACGAAACTTTAAGGCATAAAAAAGACGACGTTCCCAGAATTGATCTCCTGGGTGAAGATGCTTTACAAAAGGTATTGCGCCATTTTAGCGTGAGTATTGGTAATAAAGATGATCTATATAAAGCTACCCTTGCCGGAGACGTAATCGGTAATGCATTTTACTACAGCTTAATTGGTACTGGTGGTGCCGGTTACATTTGGCCAAAAGCATTGGTACTGGGTATTGGTGCCGGAATTGGGGCAGTTACTTTACCTGAACCTTTGGGACTGGATGACGAGCCGGTTACTAAAACCGATCAGGTAAAGGTCTTAACCGTTGGCTATTATGTTTTTGGCGCATTGGTTACTGCTACTGTACTTAAGCTGCTCAGCAGAAAATAGTTTGAGTATTTCTATTGGTACGTAATTACTTCAGATCCCTTTCCCATGATCACCATGGTACTGAGGTTGATGAATAATCCATGTGCCAGAATGCCCTCTATTTGATTTAACCGCTCAGCAAGTACAGCTGCATCTGTAAATAAGCCGAAATCCGCATCCAAAATATAATTGCCATTATCGGTACGATATAAAGAATCACCATCTTTTCGGAGTTCTGAAATCCCATCTAATCTTTTCAGCTGCTCCTTTACATAGCTTGAGGCGAGTGGAACCACTTCTATGGGAACTTTAAATTTACCGAGCTGGTCTACCTTCTTAGCAGAATCTGCAATGATGATCTCTTTTTTACTCAAAGAGGCTACGATCTTTTCACGAAACAATGCACCTCCGCCGCCTTTGATTAGCTGAAGCTGCTCGTTAAATTCGTCAGCCCCATCAATGGTGATGTCTATGTACTGAACGTCTTCGATATTCAGCAGCTCAATCCCCATTGAAACAGCCAGTGATTCCGTTTTTTTAGACGTAGCAACTGCCTTGATCTTTAATCCGTTCTTAACGAGATCAGCAATGGCGGCTATTGCAAAATAAGCTGTGGAACCTGTTCCAAGTCCCACAACATCATGCTGAAGGATCATTTTCACTGCTGCATTCGCGGCGTTTTGCTTTTCTAAATCCATTTGTAATTTGTACTGCTTATTTTAACCGTAAAGTTATACTTATTTAAGTAATCTAACTTCATACAGATCTTTACGTCTGTCTTTTAAGATCTTTACCGTTCCAAAATGGTGCAGTTCATCCAGCAGGTGCAGATCCACATCAACCACCAGCATCATTTCTGTATTTGGTGTAGTTTCTGCTTTAACCGCATTGGTTGGGAAAGCGAAATCTGATGGTGTAAATACGGCAGATTGCGCAAACTGGATATCCATATTGTTTACCTTAGGCAAATTACCTACACAGCCCGCAATGGCTACATAGCATTCATTCTCTATTGCCCTGGCCTGCGCACATCGCCTAACCCGGGTATATCCATTTTGTGTATCGGTAAGGAAAGGCACGAACAAGATCTGCATCCCCTGGTCGGCATAGATGCGGCTCAATTCGGGGAATTCCACATCGTAGCAGATCAGGATTCCTATTTTACCACAATCGGTATCAAATACCTTGATCTTATCTCCGCCCACCATTCCATAATATTTCTGCTCGTTCGGTGTAATGTGAATCTTACGGTACTCTTCTGTTTTACCGCTCCGGTGACATAGGTAGGTTGCATTGTATAGTTTATTATTTTCCAGGATTGGCATACTGCCTGAAATGATATTTACATTATAAGAAACAGCATACTGATGCATCCTGGCTACAATCTCTTCGGTTAACTCGGCAAGCTTACGCATGGCTTCCATTTCCGGAAGATGGTTATAAGGCTGAAGAAGCGGTGTATTGAAAAATTCAGGGAACATGATAAAATCGGACTTGTATCCGCTTACCGCATCCACAAAGAATTCCACCTGTTCATAGAAACTGTCCATATCGGGAAAAAGACGCATTTGCCATTGTACCAGGCCGATCCGGATTGTTTTTGCAGAACGTGCAGATGCATCAACACCCTGGTAATAAATATTGTTCCACTCAATGAGTGTTGCAAACTCTTTAGATTCGTGATCTCCGGGCAGGTAATTTTTCAATACCTTACGTACGTGAAAATCGTTAGAGATTTGAAACGTAAGCGTTGGATCATATAATTCTTTAGCCTTTACCTTATCAATATATTGCCTCGGACTTAACGTATCTGCATGGGCATGATAACCTGGTATCCTGCCGCCGGCAATGATGCTTTTAAGGTTAAGGCTTTCACACAGTTCTTTCCTGGCTTCATATAACCTGCGGCCTAAGCGTAAACCCCGGTATTCTGGTGATACAAATATTTCAATACCATATAAGGTATCTCCCGTAGGATCATGTGTAGAAAAAGTATAGGCACCGGTAATGAGCTGGTAGGTATGCTTATCACCATATTCATCATAATCAACAATGATGGCCAGAGAACAAGCCACTACCTTATCATCTACAGCGATGCACAACTGACCCTCCGGAAATAATTTGAGCAGCTTTGCGATGGTCTGCTTGCTCCATATTTGTCCGCCAAGCGTATCATAGGCCTGTTCCATAGATTCTTTAAGATCGCTATAATCTTCTAGGGTAAGTTTTCTTGTCTCAATGTTCATATTGTAATTATTTAAATGTTATCACACATAAATAGTGCCTAAGCGCAATTTTAACGGAATATAATTCGCTTTAATTCCTGTGGTGATTATGCTGCTTAATAAAATAAAAAAAACCAAAACCATTCCCGGTGCTTATGGTTCTATACTTGAAAAACATCTTAACCTATAAAAAAAAATATTATGGCAACTACAACAAAATCAAGCAGCACCAAGACTGCTCCTAAAACAACTAAAGCATCAACAAAACCAACAGGTAAAACTGGAAAAATGGAAGATTCTGAATTTCATGAGTTTTTTGTTGATGAGCTAAAAGACATTTACTGGGCAGAAAAACACCTGGTAAAAGCATTGCCAAAAATGAAGAAAGCGGCTACAAGTCCTGAGCTGGCAGCAGCATTTGACAAACATACGCAAGAAACACAAGGTCACATTGACACGTTAGAGCAGGTATTCGCTTTACTTGAAGAAAAGGCAGTAGCTAAGAAATGTGATGCAATGGCTGGTTTACTGGAAGAAGCCAGTGGCATTATCGAAGATACTGAAGACGGTACTATGATCCGCGATGCAGGATTGATCCTGGCTGCACAGAAAGTAGAGCACTATGAAATTGCCACTTACGGTACATTAAAAACATTTGCTGAGTTAATGGGACATACCCAGGTAGTTGACCTGTTAACCCAAACTTTAGAAAATGAGAAAGCTACGGATGTTGCACTTACCGTATGTGCTGAAAGCTTCATTAACCAACAAGCAGCAGCAGAGTAATTCTTATAAATGGTATAGTTATCAATGCAAGGCCTCGAAGCTAACTGCAAAGCCCCTGTAAGCTAAAACTTATAGGGGCTTCTTTTTATTGAAAAAACCTAACGACAGATTTCTGCACATGCCCGGGGGGCCGCATATTCTTTTGGCTATAGGTTAAAAATCAAACTTAAACCGCTTAAAAATCAAACTTAAATCTTGCGCGGACACCCCATTCAGAAACCAATGGATGATCCAGGTAACTAAAACGCCTAACTACATCTACACGCAGTACCTTAAATATATTTCCTACCCCTACACTGCCTTCTATATAAGGTCCGCTGTTTAACGCATTGGTAATTGAGGCGCCAGAATCATTTTTTACAAACTGCATCGCTGCTGAATTTACATTCGGATTGTTCTCGTCACGCAAACCACCGTACAAGCCCTTAAATGACATCACCTCCCTTAGTTTTAATTTACTAAGCAATGGTATTTTATTAAAGAAGAAACCATTAAAATTGTGATCTATATTGATGCTTGCATAGTGGTCACTTACAAATTCCAGAAAGTTCATCAGGTTATACGAATTTAGCTGGTAGGCATATGTCTGGTTTGCCCGGTGAATATCCAGTAACGGAAAGGGAACTTTACCAAAAATATATCCGCCCTCAACAGTAACATCCGAATATCCAAGCTGTGACAGATAGAAACGTTTATCTATACTTCCCATTAGGTTATGGTAGTTGTACTCCCCGCCTACCAGCCCTTTGATCCCGGCAGTGTAACGAAGGTTAAACGTGGGATATTTATCAATAATTGGTGTACGGTATAATTTACCCTGGTAAAACTTCTCTTTTGGTGCATACCTTAACGCAACGCTAACTTCTGATGTACTGATGTTGTCTATTGTTTTTAACTGGTTATTGCCAGTCAGATTGCTAAAATACAGGGATCCAGCAGGGCTTTGCTCCCACTTGCGAAATCCTACAGCATACGAAAAATGGTTCTGGAATTCATGCACATAGTCTAACCGGTAAAAGTCATTGTACAGCATCATGTTATTTTCACCTCTTTTAAAAGAGAGTAAAAAGTTATCTTCCTGCACAAACTGCAACTCCTGTCCCGGGATCTTTGTATCTCTTTGAAAACTTGCACGAAGATAATTTTGCGGGAAGGAATAAATAGATTTATTATTAAGGGAGTATGTAGCACTCAGAAAATATTTCCATTTTTCATCGTTAAAACCATAAGCAGCATAAGTTTCAAAGAAATAACGTTTACTCAATGCCGTGGTCGTTCTTCCGCCAAGCCGCAAACGAAAACCCTCTACATCATTAAAGCTGTAAAATGTATTTACTGGCCCTACTTCAAATGCACCAAAGTCCTTATAACCGACAAACAGCAGTGTGAACAGGTTCATCGTTCTTCTGAAAGAAGGAATAGACTGGAGCGTATCCAGATTGTTGTACACTTTTGCATTGATCGCATTCAAAGCTTCCGGCCGGTTAATGGCCCAAAATGCTTCTGATTTTTTAGTGGAATCAGGAACCTGTACCAGCGAACTACCGCTGTATACCGTATCATTAAGTGGTTTATTAATGGTATAGTTATTAAACGACACCACTCTTTCTCCCGTAAAGCCAGCTCCTTTGCTCTTAAGAATTCCAAAGTCAACAGTCAGGCTGCTTTTACTCAAATGATAGCGGTTGTCCGGATTTTGCTCAAAATCCAGCTTTGCTTCAAAAGCCCTTACAAAGTTTAGATTAATGTCCTTATTAACGGTTAAGAATGCATTCTGAACCGCATAGTTTCCATCCAGTGTGATGTAGATCTTACCTTCAAAAAGCAGGTCTGCTTTGTTTCTGGGTGTAAATGAAAGCTCTACCAGTTGGGGATTATGGGTTTTGATCGTATCGGTAATGAAATATTTATAAAAACCAGGTGCCCCATCAGAGATTGGACTTAACAGCTGGTTGCTGACCACGGAGATGTTATTGTCATAAATATCTATATCCTGGTACATCCGGTCGAAATACGTGCTCAATCCTTTATTATCAATAAAGCGCTCGTCAAAATTAACCTGTTTATCGGCAACGATGACCGTCTTTAACTTTTCTGGATTCTTACGGAAGTAATTGTCAGACAGTTTTTCCTGCTGAAATACCGGAAGTACATTCTTACCTCCTATTTTGGTTGAATCCTGCTCCTGGAAAAGAAACTGATAATTGCGGAATACACGACGGCTTTTAAATTTGTCTGACAGGTTACTCATCGAAAAGAGCATCCTTTCATATTTCTGATACGATACATAATCATAGCCTTCCATCCGGTTTTTAGATTTATTGGCAATAACATTCCGGATCAGCTCTACTGCAGGGTTGTCTTTATTCTTATATTTTGCCTTTTTACCGGCAGTGATAAATACCTCATCCATCTCCATGCCTTCATTTTGCAGCTGGATGCTGATGGTCTGAGTAACACCGGGCTTTATGGTCCTTACCTGGGATTTATAACCGATATAGCTAAATTTTATTTCGGTGTAACTAACATCCTTTCCGGTAAGGGTAATGCTATAGTTACCATCCACATCTGTTTTACCGCCTTTACCACTACCAGTAATGACAAATGAAACATACGGAAGGGTTTCTTTATTTGAGGCATCTGTAACTGTACCTTTTATTACCGTGTTTTGCGCTATACCTGGCAAAGAAAATGCTTGTAAAGCGAATAGCAATAAAACACTGAGGTACTGAATTTTATATCGTTTCATTAGTAGATTGTGCGTTGTCCGGTTTAATCTTTACATGAACATCAATCATGATTATTCATGCACAAATTAAGGTGGTTAATTTTTTTAAGTTTAAGACTTACTTAACTGGCGCAAAGTTACATTTCAGCATCAATTTTAAACCGGGTTTTAGTCAGCAAATTGTCTGTTGTTGCATGTTATGACACGAAAATGAAAAAAGCAAACCCGATTGTTTATAAGTTCAATTAATTTTTAATAGCACATTAAAATAAACTGTTCTGCTATTTTTTGTGACCTTTACTTATTTGATACTTTTTGAACAAAAAGAATGAATTCTATACCAAACGTAAATGGAATAATTTTGTTAAGTTTGATCATTAACGACTGCATTTAGACCAAATATTTTAGATTTAATACGATGAGGATTTCTTCAAGTGAACAACATGAGCACGATCGGGTAAAGGCTTTAAAAAGTTACCAGATATTGGATTCACTCCCGGAAGAAGAATTTGACCGGCTAACAGAACTGGCGGCACTCATTTGTGATACCCCCATCTCATTGGTTACCCTTCTGGATGAAAACCGGCAGTGGTTTAAGTCCAAAGTTGGACTGGACATTGAAGAAACAGCAAAAGACCTTTCATTTTGTAAATATGCCATCCTGGATAAAAACATCCTTGAGGTTAACGATGCAATTAAAGATGAGCGTTTTAAAAATAACCCTTTTGTAACCGGAGATCCTAACATCCGTTTTTACGCGGGTTACCCCCTGATTGATCACCATGGCTTTGCACTTGGCACGTTGTGCGTGATTGACCAGGTATCAAGAAAACTTACCGATAAACAACACCGTGCGCTGGAATTAATTGGAGAGCAGATCATTTCATTAATTATCCAGAACAGACAAAAAGAAGAGCTTATACACTTCGAAAAAATATTCAATCTATCCAACGACCTCATCTGCATCTCCGGAACTGATGGCTATTTTAAAAAGATCAATCCGGCATTTGAAACCGTTCTGGGATGGGATGAAGAAACCATCATGACCACTTCTCTTTATGACATGGTGCATCCGGACGATCTGGAACAAACTAAGGAAGAAACAGCAAAACTTACTTTAGGCATTCCATCTGTAAATTTTACAAACCGGTTAAAATGTAAAGACGGCAGCTACAAGACCCTGCAATGGAAAGCTACACCCGAAATGCATACTGGTAATCTTTTTGCCGTTGCACGCGATATTACCGAAGACAGGATTAAGGAACTGGAACTGGCCTACAGCGAAAACCAGTTTCGTGCGTTCTTTGAAAATGCCCATGGTATGATGTGTACCCATGACCTGAAAGGCAATGTCTTAACTGCAAATACAGCAAGTGCAAACAGCCTGGGTTACAGTGTTGATGAACTGATCCGCATGAATTTGTTCGATGTGGTCAATGAGAAGTTCCATCCCGATCTTAATACCTATTTAGAACAGATAGAAAAAAACGGAAGAATGAGCGGCGTAATGCACACCACACATAAGGATGGCTCGTTACGGATCTGGCTTTTCAATAATGTACTCGAGAAAAATAAGGAAGGCGAGCCTTATGTAATTGGAAATGCACTGGACATTACGGAACGTCATCAGCTGGAAATGGATTTTAAGAAAACCAAAGAAATGCTGGAGCAAACCAACCGTGTAGCCCGTGTTGGCGGCTGGGAGGTAGACCTCATAAACAATGAAGTATTCTGGTCTACCATTACCAAAGAGATCCATGAAGTACCCGAAGATTATGTTCCAAACATTTCTACCGGTATTAATTTCTACAAAGAAGGCGAAAGCAGGGAGCAGATTGCAAAGGCTGTTGAGCTTGCCATTTCACATGGAACCCCTCACGACCTGGAACTACAGATCATTACGGGTAAGGGCAGGGAAATTTGGGTACGCTCTAAAGGAAATGCAGAGATGAAAGACGGAAAATGTATCCGCATCTATGGAACATTCCAGGACATCAATGAAGTTTGTATTCAAAAAGAAGAATTAACAAACGCTAAATTATTTGCGGAACAAGCCAATATCGCCAAATCAGAATTCCTCGCGAATATGAGCCATGAGATCCGTACCCCTTTAAATGGGGTTATTGGATTTACAGACCTGGTGCTGAAAATGAATTTAAGTGAGACCCAGCAGCAGTACATCACGATTGTAAACCAATCTGCCCAGGCCCTATTAACCATCATCAATGACATTTTAGATTTCTCGAAGATCGAAGCAGGAAAACTGGAACTGGATATTGACAAATGCGATCTTTTTGAACTGGGCAACCAGGCGAGTGACATCATCACCTACCAGGTACAGAATAAATCGCTGGAAATGCTGCTTAATATATCTCCGGACATACCACGTTTTATCTGGACCGACCAGGTACGGTTAAAACAGGTGTTGGTAAATCTATTGGGTAATGCAGCCAAGTTTACAGAGAAGGGCGAGATTGAACTTAAAATAACGAAAGTTAAGGAACTTGAAAATGATGAAGTAACCATCCGTTTCGAAGTTAGAGATACCGGGATCGGAATTAGGCAAGAAAAGCAATTTAAGATCTTTGAAGCTTTTTCTCAGGAAGATGCATCTACCACAAAGAAATACGGAGGCACCGGATTGGGGTTAACGATCTCCAATAAATTACTGGCCCTGATGGACAGCAAACTTCAGCTGTACAGCACCCCGGACCAGGGCAGCGTTTTCTTTTTTAACCTGACCCTTAAGGCCGAACATGGCGACCCTATGGTTTGGCAAAATATTGAATTCATTAAAAAAGTATTGATCGTTGACGATAACAAGAACAACCGGATGATCATGAAACAAATGCTTTCACTTCGTAATATTGATACGGACGAGGCAAAAAATGGATTCGAGGCGCTTCAAATGCTCACCAACGGAAGCAAATATGATGTCGTTTTAATGGACCATCACATGCCATATATGAATGGTTTGGATACCATTAAAAAGATTCGCGAGATCTTTGAAAGTTCAAAGATCCAGCAGCCTACCATCTTGCTTCACAGTTCATCAGACGATGAGCAGGTGATTACAACGTGCAAAGAACTTCATGTAGAACAACGCTTATTAAAGCCCATTAAACTTCATGAGATGTATGATGCATTGTCCAGAATGTTTAAACCAGGAGCCAGTGAGCAAGTTATTGAGGAAGAGATCAAGCCAAATGTAATTACGAAGAACTTTAAGGTCCTGATTGCGGAAGACAACCCAGTGAATATGCTTCTTGCCAAAACCATCATTAAAAGAATAGCTCCCCAGGCCATCATCATTGAAGCCGTAAATGGACTCGAGGCTGTTAAACAATGTTCTATCTTAATGCCGGATATGATTTTTATGGACATTCAAATGCCGGAGATGAACGGTTATGAAGCAACTAAAAAGATTAGGGAGAACTATTCAGAGCACATTCCAATTATAGCCCTGACTGCAGGAAATGTTAAAGGTGAGAAAGAGAAGTGCATTGAGGTGGGAATGGACGATTTTATTGCCAAACCTTTTGTAGAAGAATCTTTGGTATTAATCATTGAGCGGTGGAATAAACCTGTGATCAGGAACTCAATTCCTGACGTTTCTGAAGAAGAGACACATTTTAGTGTTGAAAAGCTGAAGAAGTATTTAGGTGGAAATTTAGCCGATCATAAAACTTTAACAGAAGTTCTAAAACTGACCATTAAGGATTTAAAGGTGCTCAGGGATTTTATAGGTGATGAAAAAAACCTCCATGATACTGCACGCTTGAATGCGATTGGTCATAAGTTGCATGGGACAGCAGTTTCTACCGGACTGGATACCCTGGCTAAATTTTCAAGAAGACTGGAAGAATATCCTGAGCCCGGAAATAATAATCTTGTACCCCTGGTGGATTTTATTGTTAAAGAAATTGATTATTCATTGGAACTGATCGAAAAGCACGTGTAATTAATAGAATAGCAGTCAGCTTTATATCAATTCACTAATTTCTGGTCGTCAACTTAGACAATTTTGTCCCAGTTCATTATGGAAAAAACGCGTTTAAATTCATCCTGCACCGCTGCTTTTAAGTGGATCTTTTCTCCGGTTACGGGATGGTCAAAGATCAGTTCTGATGCATGAAGCATCATGGTGGTCATTTCCCATTGTTCTTTAAAGAATTTGTTCTGTTTATTGCAGCCATGCTTACGATCTCCAATGATGGGATAGAATATATGCGCAAAATGTTTACGGAGCTGGTGCATCCTTCCAGTTGTTGGAGCTGCCTCTACCAGCGAATACCTCGAGGTTGGATGTTTGCCAAACGGAATATCCAGTTCAGCACGCTTGAGCGTAATAAAGGAAGTAAAAGCATCCTGAACCGTTCCATTTTCCTTCATTAACGGATAATCGATATCCTGACTGTCTGGCGCATAGCCCCTAAGTACAGCCAGGTATTTTTTTTGAACCTCCCCTTCCTGAAACTGCTTATGCATCGCAATTTCCACATCCTTCTCAAACGCGAATAAGAGCAATCCGCCTGTTTTACGGTCTAAGCGGTGAACCGGACTTACATGCCTGTTTACCTGGTCACGCAATAGCTGCAATGCAAATTCTTTCGCATCATTTGCAATAGACGACCGGTGAACCAGCAGTCCGTGGGGCTTATTTATTGCGATTAGATGATCGTCCTGGTATACAATTTCTAGCATGCAGCATTTTTTCTGCGAAGATAACTTTTTAAAGCGGACTGACCTCGGTTACTTCAATAAGTTCAGGTCCGTTCTCTACCGGGTATCCGGCAACTTTTGAACCTTTTAACGTAACCTGTTTACCTTCAAAAGAATCCAGGCTAACTTTAGTACTTTTTAATGCATAGGTCTTACTGCCTGTATTGAGGGTATGCGTACCATATTGAAAGGTTGACATACCTAGTTTCTCCAGTTTACCGCTTAACTCAACAGTATCTTTATCAGCCGATGACTTTAGCGTATTACAACTTGCAAAGGTAAAACCTGCAACTAAAAGGATTAATAATTTCTTCATGTTGGTATAACGTTTAAAAGATGAAATGTGCTACAAAATAATGTAAATAAGTACTAAAACAATTTAAGCTGCTGATCTGCAGGCGGCAGGGCATTTCCAAAAACTGTTTTACCGCCATACTTCCAGGATTCACGGCGCTCTTTGGCGATCAGCGCTTCAAAATTGTTATTGGGAATGAAATCTTTCTCTGCATTTCTTGCAATCTCACTCAATTTATGAATTGCCTGCTGTTTATCGGTATTTCCGAGTTTGGCTTGCCTTACTGCTTTATTCAATACCTGTAAGGTCTCATCATAAACTTGAACAGGAACCGGGAACGGATGTCCGTCCTTACCACCGTGTGCAAAAGAGAAGCGGGCTGGATCGGTAAAGCGTGAAGGTGTACCATAGATCACTTCACTTACCAGGGCCATGGACTGCAATGTCCTTGGGCCCATACCTTCCAGCAGCAGCAGTTCTTCAAAATCTGAAGGCCGCTTCTCCTGGGTTAACCAAAGCATGGCTCCCAATCGTTTCAGATCGATATCTTTTGCCTTTACTTCATGACGGTTGGGCATAACCAGTTTTTTTGCTTCAGCGAGGATCCGTTCCGGGTTTTCAGTTGTCATGGATAACATCGACTTGCGTGATGGGTCTGCTGCTTTGGCAACCAGATTTAAGATCTGTCCCTGGTTTATGCCGCAAATGCCGGTATGGGGTTCCTCTACAAAAGATTTGATGGCTGAGGAATGCCAATGGTACCTGCGGGCAGTTGAGCCGTTGTTCTGCATTCCCTGTTGTACAACCGTCCATAATCCTTCATTGTTGACTATAAAGTTGTGCATGTACAGTTGAAAGCCATCCTGAACAGCTGTATTGTCAACCTTTGCGCTGAGTTTACTGCATCGAACCAATTCATTGCCGTTTAGCCCGGTACGTTCTCCGAACTTGAGCAGCTCATCGGGTGTTTGCCTGGACCGCTTGCCTTTGCCTCCGCAGATGTAAATTCCAAATTCCTTATAATGCGGGTTTATGGCCGCCCTTAATGCGCCCATCACAGAAGTTGTAATTCCTGACGAATGCCAGTCCATGCCCATTACTGCGCCCAGGCTTTGAAACCAGAAAGGATCACTTAGCCGCCTTAAAACCTCTGCCGTACCATATTCCAGGATGATCGCTTCCGTAATGGCAAAGCCCAGCCTGGTCATTCTTTCTGAAAGCCATGCAGGTACATAACCATAGTGTAAGGGCAAATCTGCGGTACCGGATCTTTTCATTACTAACAAATTTAGCAATTATTTGCCGGATACAAATGAATTGTTTTATTTATTTATAATGCAATAATGAATTTAATTGACGGCAATACGTGGAGTTTAAAGCAGATCATTTGCCAGGTTAGCCAGTTCACTGCGCTCTCCTTTATCTAATGTAACGTGTGCATACAATGGATGGTTCTTTGCATTCGCAATCAGGTAAGACAGTCCATTACTTTCTGCATCGAGGTATGGCGTATCGATCTGGTAAATATCACCGGTAAAAACAATTTTTGTATGCTCTCCTGCCCTCGAAATGATGGTTTTAATTTCATGGGGGGTCAGGTTTTGGGCTTCATCCACAATAAAAAAGATCTTGGTCAGGGTTCTGCCGCGTATATATGCCAATGGGGTAATTACAATCTTTTCTGTGTTCACAAATTCATCGATCCTGCTCTGGGCCTTCGGGTCTTCTGTATGTTGCTCTTTTATAAACCGCAGGTTATCCCATATGGGTGCCATATATGGATCAATTTTAGATTTAATGTCACCCGGTAAAAAACCAATGTCTTTATTGCTCAACGGAACAATGGGACGGGTAACATAAATTTGCCTGTAATCTTTTCGCTGCTCCAGCGCAGCGGCGATGGCCAGCAGGGTTTTACCCGTACCTGCTTTCCCCTGGATGGTAACCAGTTTAATATCTGGATTGAGTAAGGCATGAATGGCAAAGGTTTGCTCATCATTTCTCGGTTTAATATTGTATATCTTTTTGGAGGTAATGACAGAAACTGAAGCCGACTTAGTATCATACCAGCCATTGATGGTTTTGCGGTTACTTTTCAGAATACAAAATTGATTGGCCGATTTTGGAGCAATTCCAAGTAATGATCCAGCAATACTACCCTGTTCTTTTAAAGTGATAAAATGCTGTTCATCGACTTTATTAAGCTTGGTTTTACCCGTATATAATTCATCAACGTTCTTTACCTTCCCGGTTTCATAATCTTCTGCAAGAATATCTACAGATTTAGCTTTTAAGCGCAAACAGATATCCTTGGAAACGAGGATTACTTTTTTCTTCGGAAATTCCTGCTTCAAACTTAATGCTGCATTTAAAATGCGGTGATCGATCTTATCCGTTCCAAATATAGCTTCAGCATCGATATGACCGGCATTGCTATCCATCACTACTTTAAAACGTCCGCTATTGTTTTCATTCAGCGAGATCCATTCATTCATCAGCTTATTTCCAGAAGCCTGATCGATCAGGCGGATAAAACTTCTGGCTTCGGCATTGCGGGTTTCATTTCCATTTTTCATATTATCCAATTCTTCCAGCACCTGAATGGGAACAGCAACGTCATGTTCCTGGAAATTATTGATTGAATTGTGATCGTAAAGAATAACAGAAGTGTCGAGTACGAAGATCTTTTCGGAAGTTTTATGTTTTACGGATTTACTCATGGCATATAAAAATAGGAAAATTCTGCATCAAGCAGAATCACCAAATGGCATCGGAAAATATAGCAATAAAAAATACAAATATCTGAACATAAATAATTATCAAAACTATGTTATTAGTTTTAAAACTACTACCTTAGTTTTCGCTAATAGGAATTAAACTGAATCACAGATCATGGACCGGACACTTCTCATTATACTATTTATACAAATCCTCTGCCCTACCGTAATTTTAGCACAAAGCAAATCCGCAGATCACAATTTTACCATTACAGGAAAAGTAATAGGCCGTGATACTGGAAACTTAGTTTTAATGTATCAAAATGCCTCAGGGAATTTCATCAAGGATACAGTCCGCCTCGAACAGGGCAATTTTAAATTCAACGGCAGCATCAGCGAGCCGATCAGGGTTGAGGTTCAGGGTAAATTGAAATCTTTCTCTATGGACGATCCAAACCGGACATGGATATTTCTGGAACCCGGCGATATGCAGTTAACCCTAACTGAAAAAAAGTATTACTATGCCCGGCTTACGGGGTCGAAGACACAATTAGAATTTGATGCCTATCATAAATCGCTGGAACCCTATCAGATCGCTGCAGATTCCATTCGAATGGGACTTTCAAAAGTTACTAAAGCAATGGACAGTACACCTGAATCTCTGGAGTTAAATAACAAATTTGCAGAATTGAAGCTTAAAAGCCGTGAGTGTTATGCCGCGATCGACAAAAAAACAGTCGAATTCTTTAGTTCAAACCCCAACTCTTATGTAAGCCCGTATTTAATGGCCCAGACCATGGAGCGGTTGATTGGATTAGATTCGGCAAAAATTATCTACAACAACTTCTCTGAAACCATAAAGAACAGTTTGTGGGGTAAAATAGTACTTCAAAATATCATCGCCAAAGCGCAGGTGATTACCGGTAACAATGCACCTGATTTCACGGCCAAGGATATAGATGGCCGGATTATGCGGTTAAGCCAGTTTAAAAATAAGAACTATATATTGCTTGATTTCTGGGGATCCTGGTGTGTAAAATGCCTTAAACAAACCCCTTACCTAAAAAAGATGTATGATATCTATCGTGCTAAAGGGCTGGAAATGATCAGCATCTCAAACGATAGTGATGAACAAATATGGAAGCGTTCTATTGAAAAGCACGATATGGGATCCTGGTATAACATCAAGAGCAACGATGTGATGTTACAATCCGGCCTCGACCCGGCAATACTGACCAAATATTCAATTGCCGCGTACCCTACTGTGATCCTCATTGATAAAAGAGGTAAAATTATTTATATGCATACCGGCTTCGATGAAGATTCAGGAATAAAAGCGCTGGAAGATCATCTGCTGGAAGCGTTAAAGCGGGATGGTGTGCAATTGCAATAGAATTTCAGCCCACTGTAAGCGTACAAAAACACTTTAAAAAAGAGAAACGGAGCCTCTCTTCTTTCGATTCAAGTTCTCCGTTTCCAATTTTAAGACCGTAGTCTTAAAAAAGCATCAATTCGTTTTGTAGTTTAACATTTCGTGGTTTCGCAGTCCCTAAGAACGCAAACCCGTAAAATACTTCCTCTATAACTTGTTCCGTGGAACGTGCTATCGGTTTGTATATCTGTTCATTAGAAACTCCCAGAATTCTGCCCTTGGGCTATCCTTCTTTTTGGTGTTTCTTCAGATTGTCAATGTACTTCGTTATTGATAGATCTAATTTACGCAGAATATTAATTCAGTGCAACAAAATAATTTTATATTTATCAACAGCTTTTTAACAGTATTTAACAAAGTTATACACACTATAAAAGATATATTTGCAGGTGTATTCTTAAACCATGATCAGATTTCGCAGTACCATTCTTGTTCTCGTTGTTTGCTTTAGCGCTTTTGCGTTAACTGGCTGCAGGCAATCTGAAAAGAAAGGAAATCAGATCAGTGCCGATTCCCTAAAAAGAAAAGCGATTAAAGAATGGAACAAAACCATACCCGGAAGTTTTAATTCGGAAAAAGACCTCTTCTTTGATACCACACAGATTGAATCCTTTGTAAAAGCTTATCCCCTTTTAGAAAAATATGCGGGTTCCATCCGTAAGTTTTATTCAGGCAGACAGCATGCGTATGCCTGGTACAATAAGAATGGTTTGATTGAGCAGGCTGGTAACCTGGCCGACCGCGTTAAAAACCTGGAGAAAGAAGGAATCAATAAAGAAATACCTTACCGCGTTACCTTTGACTCCCTCCTATACGCCAGAACCTCAAAGAAACCGGATATTAAACTGGAACTGATGTTAACGGCACAATATTTTGCCTTTGCACAATTGGTATGGCAAGGTGCGGATGCTTCGGTCAGTAAAGCCTCGGAGTGGTATCTGCCTAGAAAAAAGGTTTCTTATGAGCAGTTCCTGGACAGTATGATTAAAAGTCCTTCTAAGTTTACCGCTACTCAAGCCCCTCCTGTGTACCGTCAATATGACTTATTAAAAGGTTTCCTGGTTAAATACCGGGAGCTCGACCGTTTAGATCACTGGCCCAGGATCATTGCCGATCAGAAATCTTATCGTCCCGGTGATTCTTCACAGATCATCATCCAGATTAAAAAAAGACTTTTTGAGTTGGCCGATCTAAAAGGAGATACCAGCAGCATCTATTATGATGAAGAGCTGCTGAAAGCCATGAAAAGTTTTCAGTCCAGGCATGGCATGTCCGCAGATGGGGTAATTGGAATTGGTACGATCAATGAGCTTAATGTCCCCCTAAAAACACGGATCAGGCAGATCATGGTAAATATGGAAAGAAGCCGCTGGCTTCCCGTTCAGCTCAATTCGGATTATCTTGCGGTAAACATTCCGGAATTTAAACTGCACGTTTACCAGAAAGACAGTTTACAATGGAGCGGTAATGTGGTGGTTGGACAGTCTGTTCATAAAACCGTAATCTTTTCAGGGGATATGAAATACATTGTTTTCAGCCCATACTGGAATGTTCCTCCAAGTATTGTACGCAACGAAATTCTCCCTGCCATGCGCAAAAACCGCGGCTATATCAATCAACACCGGATGGAAATTACCGGCTATAGCGAGGGGTTGCCAACCGTACGGCAAAAACCAGGGCCAGGAAATTCTTTGGGACAGGTAAAGTTCCTGTTCCCGAACAGTTATAACATCTATCTGCATGATACGCCTTCAAAATCGCTGTTCGGCGAAAATGAACGTGCATTTAGCCACGGTTGTATCCGCGTACAGGATCCAGCAAAACTGGCTGCTTTTCTGTTGAGGAATGATCCTTCATGGAACGATCAGAAAATAAGTGCCGCCATGAATTCAGGAAAAGAAAAGTACATTACCCTAAAGGATAAAGTTCCAGTGTTTATCGCCTATTTTACGGCTTTTACGGATCGTGAAAACCGGTTAAACTTTCGTAAAGATATTTATAACCGGGATGAAGTTCTGGCTAATATGTTGCTAAATGGAGAATAACGCGTATTTTTGCTAAAGAAGAATTAAAAATTAAAAATAAATATATCATGATTAAATCGTTTACAAGACTAAAACCTCTGAATTTACTGGTAGTTCGCATAGCCCTTATTATACTTCCAATTGCGCTTTTGGTGCAATCCTGCAAAAAACAAGACGAGGTGGTTTCTAATGTTGCCTTATTAAGTGTAGTCAACACTTTCCCTACGCTGGCTACATTTAACCTTTACCTGGATGATGCTAAAGTAAATACAGCAGCCTTACCATTTGGTGGTGTGATCAACTACTTTGAAATTGTTCCTAAAACCTATAGTGCTAAATTAACTATTGAAAGCAGTACAGCCAGCTTGTTTACAAAGGATATTGTTCTGGAAAATCAAAAGATCTATTCTTTGTTTTTCATCAATGGTACGGCTAGCCCTGATTATCTGCTCGTAGAAGATGATATAAATGGTCAGCTAACAGAAAAAGCTTATATCCGCTTTATGAACCTATCTCCAGATGCAAGTGCGTTAAACCTGGTAGAGGGTACCAATATTGTGATTCCAAATAAAACGTATAAATCCACTGATGCATTTATCGAAATAGAGCCTAAGACTTATATTTTTGAGATTAAAGACCGTGCAACCAGCGTAACAAAGGCGACCTTAAAAAGCATGGAAATTGTTAAAGGCAAGTGTTACACCATCATCTCAAGAGGTTACTTAACCCCGGGAGATATTGATCAGGCATTTAGCGGACAGGTTATCATAAACCGCTAAGCATAAAACCAAGATTAAATATCCTGGATCAGGTCCAGGATATTTATTTGAATTCTTCAGCGGTAAAGGCCTTTTGTCTGCCTTTTAACTTAGTCCGCATCCCAACAACATCTTTGACATCCACTTTACCGGCATTATTTTGCCACGAAGCTCTAATATAGCTTAAAAGCTGGGCAATATCTTCATCAGAGATCTCTTCACTATGCGCAATACCCGGCATATCCGCCGAGATTTCAGGCGCCTCATAAATATGACCATTTACCTTTACCGGCCCTGTTAATCCGAACAATACAATAGCGATCAGGTTATTTTTATCTCCTGTTACCCACTCCGACTTGTTTAATGGCGGGGCAAGGGATTTTATCCCATTCCCATCCGGCCCATGGCAGGTCTGGCAGGTAGACAGGAACAACGCAGATCCTTTTGGGTACTGTTTAGCCAAAACAAAAGGATCTTTGTTCTTAAGGGTACTCTTATAGTTTGAGATGGCACGCTGCAGCTGCTTATTGATCCGCAGGTTTGTATCAGGCACCAGTTTGGCAATAGATTGTTTAAATGCTTCTTCCTGGTAAGGCATTGTGCTGATGACCGCATCCGCCACGAAGTTATTATCCCGATAGCGGCTTATTAGAGCAAGCTGTATATTTTTCGCCGCGTTATCGTCATAAGACTTGATAAAATTGGTTAGATAAGCAATGTATGGCGCTGCTTTTTCATCATTCAGTAAGGCATCCTGCTGCAAAGCCAATGCATAGCTCCGATACGAAGAACCATTTATTACAGAAGGGATTACGCTTAAGGCCTGCATCCTGATGGACCAGGTCTCATTTTTTAACAAGGTTAAAACCTCATGGGTCTGCAGGGCATTTAATCCTTCAAGAACCCATAGCGCATGAATTACCTGTAAAGGATTGCTGCCCGTACTTAACACCTCCTTCAGATATGGAATGGCTGCTTTATTCTTTTGGTCAAGTAAGTATTGCTGGGCCTGATCGCGGATAAATCCATTGGCATTGCCCAACAATGCAACCAGCGATTTTGGATCATCGGTGATTTTAAGAGCAGCTGCCTTTTTATCCTTAGGAACAATTTTATAGATCCTACCGCAATTTAAGGGCTGGGTAAGATCTCTTTTCTTAATCTGATCGATCAGATATGGAGTTGCATAGGTTTTATGCTGGATAATCCCCCTATACATGTCTACCACATACAACGCACCATCCGGGCCATCATACAGGCTTACTGGTCTGAATCTTTCGTCAATACTTGCAAGAAATTCTTTACCCTGGTACGCCTGTTTACCCTTAACCTGGTAACCGTTCTCATTTAGAATATTGCGCTTAATCAAATTTGCAGATGGCTCTGCAACAAAAGCATTAAATTCATAATCGGCTCCAAATAAAGCGCCTCTGTAAATTAACGGGCCGCAGGCAGCAGTAAAGTTTTTTAGTCTCAGGCTATCGTCTAATATACCCGGCATATAGGCACGGTTAATGCCCGGTGTTGGTCTGGCGGGATATACGCGGTTGTCTTGCACGGTACGCTCAGAATAACCGCTTACATTACGCTGGTTCTTATTGGTTGCACCAAAACCCGGTGTAAAATAATCTCCAACCAGGTTGGTAGAGTTGTCGTTGTAATATAACCGGCCGTAATTATCCTGACTTATCCCCCACTGGCCTCTAAAGTGGGTATCTTCTATGATCCACTTTGACCCTTTTTTACGGTATCTTTTGCTGGACTTTGCATTGTAGATCCAATTGTCAAGCGCTCTTAACAATCCGTTAGGCTGGTGTTCTACATTGCCATCCACGGCATACTTAGCATCAACAAGCGTTCTCTTTCCAGGCTTATCGCCGTTTATTTCATAAAACCATAGATTTGGAGATTCTGCCACCATGATGCCGTTATCAATCAGGCAAATGGCTCGTGGCAGAACCAGGGAATCAAGGAACACGTTCCGTTCATCAGCTACACCATCGCCGTTTATGTCGGTCAGGATCACAATCTTACCACTTGGCAGATCTTCGCCTCTTCCGAGGGTATCAGGCATGTATCCGGTCATTTCTACTACCCAGATCCGTCCTTTTGTATCGAATGACATTGCAACCGGCGTGCTGATTAAGGGTTCAGCAGCAACGAGCTGTACTTCAAAGCCGTCCTCAACTTTCATTTTGCCAATGGCATCCTGCGGTGAAACTATTGGGGAACGGCTAAAATCAACAGGTTGTTCTGTTGCGGATGTTTTTTGAACGGCCTTCTTGTAGCTCTTGCATTGATACAGGCTAAAAACCAGGAGGATCAAAAAGGTATAGATGTATAATTTCATAACAGTTCGGAGGACTAATTTAATGATTTAACAGGGATCTCTTTAAGGACAAGAAGCAGGTAAGTCCAAAACTTTTGAACCGATGAAATCTTAACGCATTCATCCGGAGAATGGGCACCATGTATGGTGGGTCCGAATGAGATCATATCCATACCTGGAAGATGTGAGCCTAATATACCGCATTCTAAACCTGCATGGCAGGCATTTACATTTGGTGCTTCCTGGAACGTGTCTGTATAAAGCTTTTTCATCACGTCGAGTATTTTTGAACTGGCATCCGGCTTCCATCCGGGATAATCTCCGCTTCTGGAAACTTCAGCACCCATATTTTCAAACGCAGCAGCAACGGCGTAAGCTACATCCGTTTTTGTGCTTTCCACGCTGCTTCTCTGCAGTGACTGTGTAATGAATGTTCCTGACTTGATGATAACCCTGGCCAGGTTAGACGACGCTTCTACGAGGTCTTTAATGTCGGGACTCATCCTAAATACCCCATTTGGTAACGCATAAATTGCATTCGTGATCCTGGTTAAATCTTCAGCAGCCATCACTTTTTCAGGCAATTCAGTTTCAGCAGCAGTTATAATTAAAGAAGGTTCAATAGCCTGGTATTCATCTTTTATAATCCCGGTAAAATGGCTGAAATGGAAATGGAAGTCATCTTTCTGACTTGCTGGCACAACTACAGTTGCATTTGATTCACGGGGTATTGCATTTCTTAAACTTCCGCCATCAACTTCACTTACCTTCAGATTTAATGCGCTGGAAGCTGTATACAGAAACCGGTTCATCAGTTTATTAGCATTGGCCCGGCCTTTATGAATATCCATGCCCGAGTGTCCGCCGAGTAAGCCTTTTATAGAAATATGATATGCGATACTGTTGGGTGGCAGCGTCTCTTCTTTATACGTATAGGTTGTATTGGTATCTATACCGCCGGCACAGCCGATGGTTAGTTCATCATCTTCTTCCGTGTCTAAATTTAGTAAGATTGTACCGGAAAGGTTAGCGGGATCCAGCTGTTTGGCTCCGGTCATACCCGTCTCCTCATCAATGGTAAACAAGGCTTCTATTGCCGGATGCGGGATATTTTTAGCTGCAAGTATTGCCATAATGGTCGCTACCCCAATTCCATTATCTGCACCCAGGGTTGTACCTTTTGCCCGAACCCAGTCTTCATCCACATACATATCGATGCCTTGTGTATCAAAGTTGAAATGGGTATCTCCATTTTTCTGATGAACCATATCCAGGTGGGACTGCAGGATTACCGTTTGGCGGTTTTCCATTCCCGCTGTGGCTGGTTTTTTAATGACCACATTCCCGATTGCATCCTGTACAGTTTCCAATCCGAGATGATGACCAAACTGAACCATAAAACGAATAACCTGTTCTTCTTTTTTTGAAGCACGTGGTATGGCATTCAGGCTTATGAAACTATTCCATAACGCTTTGGGTTCTAAATCATCAACTTTCATTCTCATTTGTGTTTACAACAAACTTAACAAAAATTTACAATTTAAAACCCGTAGAAACCTGCTTAGTTGCTTGCAAAAGTGATGTTCTTTATAGCCAAATTCAGATGTTGATTAACTGTAAGCAGATCATATCAAATAATATGCAATATCCAGGACTAAGTTCCCAGTTTATGGAATCGCATCAATTAAAGTCCTAAGAACTTATTCTTTCCACCTACATTACCTCCAAAATTCTTGATGTTATAGGTAATTGAGAGCAACCCGTAAGTACCCAGATTATTGTATTGCGTATCATAGATGGAGTTCTCCCAAATAGAGATGCTGCGCCTTACACCAGCGTTCAAAATATCATTTAAGGAGAACCTGAGGTTGGCTTTGTCTTCTTTCAGGAAATTAACAGATACACCTGCATTGAGCAGCTGAATATTATTGTCATACCCTGCCAATTGTTGTTTATTGAGCTGAATGTTATAATTGGCGTCCCAAACAATTCTTTTAGGAAAACGAATAATCATACTGCTTCCACTGGTATGGGTGGAATATTTAAGATCAGGATAAAAGGGATCATCATAGGTACTGCTGTTTTTACTTACTGAATAATTCTGATTCAGTTCAAATTTATCATTCAAATTCAATGTAAGGCTAATTTGTGGCCTGTATCTGAACCGGTATGTATTGCTACTGATATTATTCACCATTACGAAGCCCTTATCATGGGTTATATCCATTGCCATTATTATACTAATCTGATGCTTTGCATTTTTATAATCCTTTCTAAAATCAACGCCACCGTATGAGGACGTAATCCCATCTATATTAATTGGTGTACTAATTTGAATGCCTTCAGGTGTAATGATCTTGGAACGAACCACCCCATTTTTCTGGATATTTGCTGACCCATAAACACTATAGCTAAAGAAATTTTTAGTGTTGTACTTATTTAAATTGAAACTTAAGAGATGGCGTGTGGTAGGCTGCAAATTCGGGCTTCCTTCATCGATGTATAACGGCTCTGTATTATTTGATACCGGCTGAATGTTTTGAATGGAAGGCTCAGAAAATGAAGAGCGGTACTGAATGGATAAGCTTTTGTAACGGAATCCAAGCTCTGGTATCAGGAACGTATAATTTTGCCTGATATCCTGTAAATTGCTGAATGTATTGTTTAAATCTATGGTATTGACAGTAATACCCGGCTGAAGCTGTAGGTTATTATTGAGTTTTATAATCAGCACCCCACCAGCTGAACTTCTGATTCCGGATTGCTTTACGGTTTCTGATAAATTGGGTACGGCAATATCATAATTTTGATCCAGTGGATTTCTAAAGAAAGTAGTCAATGCGTTTTCATTGGCCACATAACTCATACTTCCTCTTAACGTCATAGAGATCATTTTACTGAAAGGCTCATTATAATTTGCGTACAGTTCTGTATTGAAATTCCGGATCGAATTATCGCGCAGCTGATCAATGGATACTGTTGATGGCGGCACACTGATTGTACTTTCTGTCGTATTGAAATTGTTATTTAGATTTGTTGATTTTGAGATGTTTAGGGAGGTATATAATGATCTTCCTTCCTTTTTAAATACTTTATTCAGGCTGGCTGAATTGTAATAGGAAATATTGTCGTCATTTGATAACGCGGTATTGTCTGCATTATTGATTAACTCGTTACTCTTGTTTCTAAGTTGCTTATTGGCACTATAAAAGTTGTTTGAATTACCGATAGAAATCGATGGCCGGATGTAAATTGTGAGGGTACTATCTGTATTAAAATCTATAGCTCCCCGGATATTGTGTGTATAGTTTTGACGGCTGTTGGTTGATTCGTTCCTGGTAAGGAGTTTATCGTCACCGATTGACTGATCTTCATGGGCGAGCTGTTCCTTAAAATTATCAGACATCCCGTACAAATAATTTCCATTGATGTTCACTTTATTTTTAGTGCGCACATTAAAATTTAGTCCGGCACCTCCCGAGGTCTGTAATCCTGTTCCACCACCCAGTGAAGCATTCGTTGCAAAGCCGCTACCGTTTCCCTGAAGATCCCTATTGTTAAAACCTGATTTATTGACGTTGTTCCGGTACCCAAATGCCGTTAACTGAGTCGTTTCCCTGAAAACGTTTATAATTCCACCGGCCTCATAAAGTTCATTGTCGCCCCCGCCACCATATACCCTTCCAAAAGCGCCCTGTTTAATATTCTTTTTTAGCTTCAGATTAATGACCTGTGGAATATCTGCAGGAATCATGTTTGGATCTCTCTGCCTGGCCTCTTTATCGTCTGTTACCTGTACCTTATCAATAATATTTGCAGGCAGATTTTTGGTAGCCGTCTCCAGATCGCCTCCAAAAAACTCTTTACCATCAACCAGGATCTTATTCACCTTTTTACCGTTTACATTGATCGAACCATCCGCATTTAGTGTTACTCCAGGCAGTTTTTTCAACAGATCTTCCAGCACTGCTGCCGGCAATGTTTTGAAAGAGGCCGCATTAAACTCTATGGTATCTTTTCGTACCACAATGGGTGGCCGCTCTCCCACAATCTTTACCTCATCGAGATCGGTTGATTTTGAAACCATCAGGATATTATCAAGTTTAAGATCTGGTGTTGCAGTGCTAAGTGAAACTTCTTTACGGATCACTGCATAATGCCATGCGTTTATAATTATTCTGTACCGGACTCCGGTCTGCAGGTTATTCAGTTTAAAAACACCCTTATCATCAGATAATTTATACATGGTCATTACACTATCCCCTACTTTAAAAACCGAGATGGTTGCGTAGCCTACTGTTTGTTTATGGTCTGCACTGTCCAACAGAACTCCGGAGATACTTCCTGTTTTTTGTGCAAAGGTGAATGTTGTCATACAGATTAAAAACGCAGAAAGGATTAATTTCATCATAAATTTGGTATCGGAACAGACTAACTAAATATTTCGTTAAACATAAACTAAACTTTTAGTAATAGCAAATGCGTAGCAATTTTGTTATTAATAACGTGATGCTGTAAAAATTTGATTTCAAATGACACAAAATGGATCCTGGAATTGGATATTCGCGTACCTTTATTAAAACAGTCATGAAGAAACTTACCTTAGCTATAGCCCTCATCCTATTTTCTGCATCCGTATTTTCACAAAGCCTTACTCCCGGTACCGCGATACCTAAGGCTGTATTTTACAAAGCTGATGGCAAGACATTTTCAACAGAACAGATTGCTACCGGAAAAAAGACTTTACTGATGTTCTTTGATGCAACCTGTGGCCACTGCCAGAAGGTAGCTGCCGACTTTTCAAAGAGAAGTAAGGAATTGAGTGGCGTTAACCTGTATTTGGTATCACAGGATGAGTTCAGGTCCATTAACTATTTCCTGACTAATTACGGAAAGCCATTGATGTCATTGCCAAACGTAACGGCCTTACAGGATAAAGATCATGTATTTATACCGTTGTTCTTTCCTAAGCAATACCCGTCGCTATATTTATTCGGAGCAGACAAACGGCTGATCTATTTCTCAAGTAACGAAAAGGAATTACCTAAGTTTTTTAGCTTGATTAAATAAGGAATACTTGAAATTCTTTTATTGTTGTAAATGCAGGAAAACCTATTTTGAAAGAATCCGGTTATATGCGCCGTCCCAAAGTTCAATACGCCTTTCTAAAGAAGTGATCGTAGCAAGCTCAGCAGCTTTCCAATAATCTTCATTGTTACTGCAAAGTGCTTCGGTCATTTCTAAGGACAGGTGACTGTGATGATCTCCATCTACCTCAATGTGCCTGTCCAGGTAATACTTAAACAATGAGATCTGATCCGGAAACTTCTTATTAAGATCATTTACTATCGTTAAGAACATATTTGGAATAAGGTCTTCTCTTCCAAAGGTGAAGGTGCTTGCCTGAAGATGGGCGGCATTACTTTCAATGATCTCAAAAGTAAAATTGACGAAGTTCTTTGCCTCGGCTGGTGTACCTGCAGCTTGGTAAGCTTCATTAAATGTTTGTCCGCTTTTTAAAGCAGTTAAAAAATTCTGGATCTCCGTAGTGTCAGCTCCGCATTGGTCCATCGCTTCAAGATACATCTCGAAATGGCTTTTGCGTTCTCCTTTACTATCGATATCAGATTCTTCACCTGCAACGATCTCATTGATCAGGTACCTGGTATTTGCAGTACCTACCGGAAACCAGGGAATTGACGTACAGGTAAGATTAATTTGTAATGACTTAAGTAACGACATAAAGTCCCACACGGCATATACATGATATTGCATGAAGATCCTAAGATCTTCCAGGTCATTAATTACAGAATAAACTTGATGATTTATAATTTGCTGCCTGAGTGGCTCAATGTCGTTCTGGATCTTTTTTAATGCTTCACTCATCTTTACACCTGATAAAATTCGCTGCAAAGATAAGTTTTAGCTTCAATGATTTTAAACATAGAAAAGCAATTATCAGGTAATGTTAAGAAGAAAAAGCAACAGCAGTTACCCGTTTGGTCCTTGCAATGAGCATCCAGGCAAATGCAGCACCTATTAATGCCATTAAAGACCCTACCCAAACCGGTGAGGTATAGTCATAGCCTGCAGCCAATGGAAGTCCGCCTAAAAAAGCCCCCAATGCATTGCCTATATTAAAACTGGCCTGACTAACTGAAGCTGCCAGCATTTCGGATCCTTTTGCGGTATTGATCATCAGCATCTGAATTGGAGAAGCGAGTGCAAATGCAATGGCCCCAGTTACAAAGGTCATGATTAAGGACAGCACCTGGTTCTCTGAAATATAATGGACAATAAATAAAGTAACAGCCATGGCAATCAGTAAAGTTACAGATGCCATTGCGGGCGAAAAACGGTCGGCCAGTTTACCACCTATAAAATTACCAACCAGCATCCCCAGACCCGCAATAACCAGGATGTAGGTAATAGAATTTGCCGAGAAGCCGGAAACTTCGGTAAGCAACGGTGCGATATAGCTATACCATGAAAATAACCCACCAGTTCCGATCGCGATCATAAAGATGATCAGCCAGGCTTCCGGAAGTTTAAAAAACGCAAGTTCTTTACGAAGGTCGCGGTCCTTTACGGCAGCAATTGCCGGCATCCACACTTTTAAGCTCAATAAGGTAATTAATCCTACGGCAACAATGATCACAAAGGTATATCTCCAGGAATAATGGTGACCGATATATGTACCCAGCGGTACTCCAATTACGTTAGCAATGGTTAAACCGGCAAACATTAAAGAAACGGCCTGTGCTTCTTTTCCTTTTTCAGCAATCTTACTGGCTACAACAGAACCTACACCAAAAAAAGCACCATGTGGTAAGCCAGCCAGTAAACGGGCAGCGAACATGGTTCCATAGTCAGGGGCAAAAGCAGAAAACGCATTAAATACGGTAAACATAGCCATCAATACCATCAGGATCTTTTTTGGAGGATAGCTCCCTGCTACAATAACCAGTAAAGGCGCACCAATAACAACACCCAATGCATAGGCAGAGATCAGATGTCCTGCTTGTGGTATGGTGATTGAAAGATCTTTTGCAATGTCGGGCAGTAAACCCATCATTACAAATTCAGTAATACCAATTCCCAATCCGCCAAGGGTTAATGCAAGCAAGCTTTTCTTCATGTTCTCTTCCTGTAGTTAGTGTAAAAAATACACACCACAAAAATAATGATTAAAATCACCTTTTCGGTATTTGTTTGGTAAAATTATCTACCGTTACTTTTTCAATATACGGTCAATTCCAGCTTGTGCCTCTGCTGCCTTTTGATCCTGCTTAACGGATTTATAGTATGATAACATTGCGCGGTATGCACTTAAATGGTACGGATTATTGGCAACTGCCTGCTGGTATAGCAGAATGCTTTCCGGAACATTCAGCAATTTATTCCTGGAAAGGCCATCCGGATCAACATTCCCAAGTTGCTGAGCCTGTTTTAACTTTCCGGCGGTATAAAAATAATCTGCCCGGTCAATTTGATCACCGGTGTTACTTACCTTGTTTAAAAGCGCAGAAGCCTGATCACGATAACCGGTTTCGTTTAACAAGCGGATGTACCTGAGCTGATCGGCATTTCTAACCTGCCATTTGCCGCTTAGAAAAGGATTGAGATAGACGGAAGCGCTATCCTTATTCTTTAGTTCATGATAAAATTCTGCGATCCTCAAATTGTAATCGTTACGGCTGTTTCCTGAGGCGGCCAAAATGCGCTGAGCAGATTTAAGTGTGGCAATGGCATTTGTAAAATCTCCATTTTGGGCAAGTGCATCGGCATAAAAATTTCGGTATTCAAAGTTCTGAGGCTTTTGATCTACCAGGTCCTTTAATGTTTTCACAGAAGCTTTATCGCCTATGGCAGAACGCAATACTGCTGAAAAAGCGAGGGCATCATCCCTCCTGTCCCTTAAATAGGTAGAAACCGTTGCTGCAGTCTGCACGTAGTTATCAGCAGCTTTAATGGCCTCATTAAACAGCGCATTCTTCCTGTACATTTCACGGAGCATGCCATTTACCCGGGCAAGTTCCTGATAGTCTGTTTCCAGTTTAAACGATTGCTGCAGGTATTCTGCCTGCAGCTTAACAGCAGTTTGCTGATCAATTTGTTTTGCTGCAAACTTTGCCGCTGTAAGCGATGCATATGACGCATAAATTGGTGCATAACTGGCATCAATAACTTTTGCCTTGTCCAGCCAGTCTTCGGCAGACTTAAAATCTTTCGCATTCAGTTTCAGCTGTGCCATGCTTAAGTAGGCAGGCAAATACTTTGCATCATAACGGAGTGCGGTATCCAGGTAGGCAGCAGATCTGATCGGATTGCCATATCTTCCGCTCAGGTTTACATATACCTCTGCCCAATTGCTGGCCATCACCTGATGATCACCTGCCAGGTATGCTTTTTCTTTCTGAACAAGCTTATCAATAAAGTCATACATCTCCGGATCTTTAGCTTTCAGATCAGATGTGGTATTCATGGATTTAAAATCAAGCGGATGCACCTTCACAGGCTCAAAATAGGCCGGGTAGGTTTGCGCAAAATATTCACTTTCATTATTCTGTGAATAGTAGTCGAGCGTGCGTTTTTCTTTCATTGCTTTATAATACAACGACCTGATCTGCCTGTTTTCTGCATCCGTCAATACGGAACCATGGAATAAATGCGCATATTCATGAAGCACCACATTACGTTCCATAAAAGCACCGCGTTCCGCATATTCAATAGCTGCTGCTCCGCTTCCTACTCCCCTGATATCCATCCACTGACGGTTATCAAAGGTGGTCATATAACGGAATGAAGGTGATTTCATGGTGATTGCCAGATCATGGTGAAGCGGTGGGATCCTAAAGCTATTTCCCTGTTTGGATAAAAAGGGAAAGTAAACTACCGAGGTATACAATTGATTCCAAACCATTGCACGTACCGTTTCGCCGGCATAATAATCAACATCCGGAAAGACGATCCGGTAATTTTCAAGATCATTAATCTTTGTATTTTTAAAAGTATTGCTGATAGAATCATATACAGCGAGGTATGGGATTCGCCTGGATTTGATTACGGCCGATAATCCATTGTGTGCCGGTCCATAGTGTTTCTTTCTGGATAGGATCTGCTTAAACAGTTTCTCTGCAGAATCCAGACGAACAGTGCGTGGCAGATCAAATGCGCTGTAGTAGATAGATGCCCTGTGCATAAGTGGTAAAACTGATGCCGGATATTGTCTTTCTATATTGCGGGTAACGGATAGCGCCGAGTCTACACGGTCATTTTTAATCCATTCATCTGCTTTTGCGAGGGCCAGGCGGACTTCTTCATCATTTTTCTCCGCATAATCGGCATAGGTTAAGTTGGTATGGCCATTTCCCCAATGCCAGTGCGTTTGGTAATGGTATGGATTAATTGCCAGGGCCAGCTCCCATTGTGCCGCCATTGCATTTAGCTGTGTAGCATCAACCCGCCTCCAGATCGCATAACCATAGCTAAACCGCGCATCTGCATTGTAAGGATCAAGGGTTAAGGATTTGATCAGGGGCTTTTCTGCACGTTCAGGCTGCTGATCCCAGAAATAAACATCGGCTTCCAGCAGGTAGGCTTCCGCATTTTGATCATTCTGCGAAATTACCTTATTTACACTTGACAGTGCTTGTGTATAATCTTTTTGTAATAACCTTACCCTGCCGAGCATGAGTTCTGCAGGTTCACTTTTCGGATCATTTTTCAAGGCCTTTAGCGCATAATCTGCTGCAGATGGCAGTCGCCAGGCCTGTATTTCGAGGAACGATTTTAACAAAACTGCCTTTTCATTTTTAGGCTGTGCTTTTAAGACTTTATTAACGATAACCCCAGCCTGCTCAAATTCATTAATAAGTACTAAATAATCTGCATAAAGCAACTGATGATCAATGGTTTTAAATTGATCTGAATGAATCAATACATTGGCTTCATTCCACAGGCCTAGTTTAAGCATCCTGCTGATCTTTACTGCCTGATCAGCAGCGGACGTTTTATCTTCCAGTAGTACTGTCCTGGATTTTTCAAGTGCTGCAAAAACAGCTTTGGTATCATCAGGATTGAGGGTCTGCGATTGGCTGCAGCTGATCACTGCAATAAAAAAACAACATAAAAGGATACATTTTTTCATAAATGAACGTTAAATCATACTATTGATAAACCCGGCTAAACCATTGAAATAGAAAACTATAATTCTCCAAACAAACTTAGTTAAAAATGTAAAAAAAGGATAGAATGGTACGGTATATGTTACTTAGAAACAATAACACTTTTAAATATACATTATGAATTACAAAAAATTGATCTCAAAACGTATTTCCGGACTTTCAAATTCATCTTCAAATCAAGGCGCACCTGTAATTGCCTTATTAGCAGGTTTGGCTGCCGGAGCTGCTTTAGCGATTCTCTTTGCTCCTGACAGCGGTAAAAATACCAGGGAACGTATTTCGGATAAAGCATTAGATCTGGCAGACAATGCAAAGGACAATTTCCTTTCTATAAAGGACAAGATTGCTAATGGCAGCGATAGTTTGGTTGCTTTAAAAGACCGGATCGTTGATCAGGTAAAATCAAAAATTGACCATACTACACAGGAGTATAAGGATTTTCGTGAATCAGAACTTTCGAAAGGTAAAAGCTCTGTGATCATCAGCGACGATCACCACGTCTAGTGGATATTAGCCTTTTGTGCTTTTCAGGCTCATCTGATGTCTAAAGAATAACTGGGTTATAGGAACCAGAAGCAATCCGCATACCCCGAATATAATAAAGGAAACCCTCAGGTTAAACGCATGGGCCAGATAGCCGATCAATGGCGGCCCAAGCAGCATCCCTGTAATGGAATATGTGGCAATTATAGAAATGGCCATGCCTGGCGAATATTTTGTGGATGCACCTGCTAACGCATAAGACATCGGAATAATAGAAGCTGTACCAAAACCTACCAGTGAAAATCCAATCATCGCTGTCCAGAATGTAGGAACTATGATGGCCAATCCAATCCCTGATACGATACATACCGCACTCATGATATAAGTTTTTGGCATTCCAAATCTTGCAATAATGATATCGGAAAGAAATCTGGATGCTGCCATAAATGTCATGAAGATCAAATAACCGTAGGTAAAGATCTCTACCTGCAATACTTCCTGAAAGTAGATCCCGCTCCAGTCAAACATTCCTCCTTCGCAGATTGCGCATAGAAATACAACCACTCCAAGATAAAATATATAGGGATCGGGCTTGCTCAGTACGATCTTATTTCCAGTTTCTGAGCGGTCGCCTTTTAACAGGAACTGATAAGAATAGATGGTGATGATGAGCATAAACACGGCAACGATTGAAAAGTGGAGCATGATAGAAACATTGAAGGCCAGCAATAGCGTTGACAATCCTATTCCGGCAATCCCTCCTATGCTCCAGAAACCATGAAAAGATCCTATGATCTTCTTTTCGAATTGTTTTTGAAGGGTAAGTGTTTGTGTATTTACAGAGATATTAAAGATCCTGGTGGTAAATGCAAATAAACTGATGGCAATGACCAGGGTAAATGTATTGTGTGCAAAGCCTATTAATGCAAGTGATAGTGCATTTAACCCATACCCCACTGTTAATGGTACGCGGCTGTTAAATTTAGATACCAGCCATCCCGAAATGGGCAAACCGATCAATGAACCCACAGGCATAGCCAGCAAGATGGTACCCAATTCAGCTTCATTTAAAGAAAGGGCAGTTTTTATGGTCGGAATTCTTGAAGCCCAGGTTGAGAAGCTAAAACCTGAAATAAAAAAGAAAAGGCTTAAAAAAAACCGGTGTTTATTAGTTGAAATCATTTAAAAAGATTTACCGGGTATTATGCTGCAAATGTACCATTACATTTTAGCTTACAAAAACAATTTAGCTAAGCATTTAAACAAAAAAGCGCTATAATTCCTGATATTCTGACCTGCATTTCAATTTTTTATTCTTTTTAATTAAAAAATACATTAGTTTTACAAAAAACTTTAGGGGTGCCTTGTGCTGAGAAATACCCTTTGAACCTGATGCAGTTAGTACTGCCGAAGGGAAAAGTAGAGCAATATCATTGCTTTTCTGTCATTCCTGTAAAAGGACATGCCTATAGTTTTTCCAATTTTTTAAAATATGGAAATAACTGTAAATCAAAAAAATTATCATCTTCAAGAAACGTGTTCTGTAGAACATATGCTTTCTGTTGTGCTTCAAACTGAAGCTAAAGGCATTGCCGTTGCCATCAATCAAAGTATCATCTCTAAATCCAGCTGGCCAAACCACATCGTTAACGATGGTGATTCGGTGATGCTCATCAAAGCAACCCAGGGCGGATAATCTAAAACTGAAATCATGAAACAAGAAAAAATCCCACAAGAACAGGTGATCAGCCAAACTCCTTTTCCGGCTTCCCGCAAAGTATTTGTTAAAGGCCAGCTGCACGACATCCAGGTAGCTATGCGCGAGATCAGTCTCACGGATACCAAGATCCACAACGGTTTCGGTTTAACAGAACCCAATCCGCCGGTTACGGTTTACGATACCAGCGGCCCTTATACCGATCCAAATGCAGCCATCAATGTGAAAGAAGGATTGCCAAGGCTGCGTGAAAAATGGATCACAGACCGGCTGGATGTTGAGCAACTGGACAACGTATCTTCCAGCTACGGTCAGCAGCGGCTGGCAGACAGCAAGCTCGATGAATTGCGATTTGCCTATACCACCAAACCGTTCAAAGCCAAACCAGGTGCCAATGTATCTCAAATGCATTATGCTAAAAAAGGGATCATTACTGCGGAGATGGAATACATCGCCATCCGTGAAAACCAGCGCATTGATCTGTTAAAAGATCAATTGAATGGCCAGTATGAAGTGATGAACCACCAGCATGCCGGACACAGCTTCGGTGCCAATACACCAAAAGGCTATATCACACCCGAATTTGTCAGACAGGAAGTTGCATCCGGCAGAGCCGTAATTCCGTGTAACATCAACCATCCGGAGCTGGAACCGATGATCATTGGGCGTAATTTTCTGGTTAAGATCAACGCCAACATCGGCAATTCTGCCGTTACTTCTTCCATTGAAGAAGAGGTTGAAAAAGCAGTATGGGCCTGCCGCTGGGGTGCAGATACGATCATGGACCTTTCTACAGGTAAAAACATTCATGAAACCCGGGAATGGATCATCAGAAACTCCCCTGTTCCGATTGGTACCGTCCCTATCTACCAGGCTTTAGAAAAAGTAAATGGTAAGGCTGAAGACCTGACCTGGGAACTGTTCAGGGATACGCTGATTGAACAGGCTGAGCAGGGAGTTGATTATTTCACAATCCATGCCGGTGTATTGCTGCGATATATTCCGCTAACGGCCAAACGGATTACAGGTATTGTATCCAGAGGTGGTTCCATTATGGCAAAATGGTGTCTCGCACACCATAAAGAAAGCTTCTTGTACACGCATTTTGAAGAGATCTGTGAGATCATGAAAGCGTATGATGTCGCATTTTCCCTGGGTGACGGCTTGAGACCGGGCTGTATTGCCGATGCGAATGACGAAGCACAATTTGCTGAACTGGAAACCCTGGGTGAGCTGACTAAGATTGCCTGGAAACACGATATACAAACGATCATTGAAGGTCCCGGGCACGTTCCTATGCACCTGATCAAAGAGAATATGGAGAAGCAGCTGGAACATTGTTCTGAAGCGCCATTCTATACTTTAGGCCCGTTAACTACTGATATTGCACCTGGTTATGACCACATTACCTCTGCTATTGGTGCAGCCATGATCGGTTGGTTTGGTACTGCGATGCTGTGTTATGTGACCCCTAAAGAGCACCTGGGTCTTCCGAATAAGAAAGATGTTAAAGATGGTGTGATCACCTATAAAATTGCTGCTCATGCGGCAGACCTTGCTAAAGGCCACCCTGGTGCGCAGTATCGCGACAATGCATTGAGCAAGGCCCGGTTTGAATTTAGATGGGAAGATCAGTTTAACCTTTCACTGGATCCGGATACGGCAAAAGAGTTTCACGATGAAACACTGCCTGCCGATGGGGCTAAGATCGCGCATTTCTGTTCGATGTGCGGTCCTAACTTCTGCTCCATGAAGATTACGCAGGATGTGCGTGATTATGCAGCCAAACAAGGTGTGGATGAGCAGGACGCGCTGACCAAAGGAATGGAACTGAAGTCTAAAGAGTTTAAAGAAAAAGGAAGCGAAATCTATTTATAATGGAACTGGTGGTCATCTCTAAACCCGTATATTTTGACGGCGAAGCAAACCTCATAAACAGGCTCTTTAATGAAGGCCTGCAAATCCTGCATTTGCGGAAAGAATATACGGATCTGTCCGAATATAGCCGTTTAATTTCGGCAATTGACAACCAGTATCACAACCGCATTGCGCTGCATCAGTTTCATGAACTGTCCGGTGTATTTGATATCTGCAGACTCCATTTCCCCGAGAAAATGAGAAAGAACCCTGATTTTAACCCTTCATCATATACAGGAAATACGTTAAGTACTTCTATCCATGATCTGGACGACTTGAAGAACCTGTCGGGTTTTGATTATACGTTTTTTAGTCCGGTATTCAATAGTTTGTCAAAACCAGGATACGCCGGGGCAGTTGATACCCATTTTAGCTTACCTGCTAAAATAAACCGCATTAAAGTGATGGCCCTGGGTGGAATCGATGCAGATAAAATAGATCAGCTGAACGCATTGAATTTTGATGGTGCAGTGCTATTGGGAGCCTTATGGAATAATCCTGAGCATGCTGCAGATGTTTTTATAAAGATTCAGAACGCATGTTAGAAAGACCCTACACGCTAAGCATTGCAGGATTTGATCCATCGGCTGGTGCCGGTATCCTGGCAGACATTAAATGTTTTGAGCAACACCAGGTTTACGGTTTTGGCATTTGCTCTGCATTAACCGTTCAGAATGATGTGGATTTTATAGCCAATGACTGGCTTGATGCGCATGCAATCATCAATCAGATTACACCGCTGCTGACGAGATTTACCATCAGATCCTGCAAAATAGGACTCATCAAAGATCAAAATGTCCTGCTGGAAGTGATCACCTATCTACGGTCTAAACTCCCTTTGTTAAAAATAATCGTTGACCCCATTCTAAAGGCAAGCGCCGGGTATAATTTTTACAACCTGCAAAGAGGGCTGTCACAATTTATTCCGGTACTGGATCAGATTGACCTGATCACTCCAAATTATGACGAGTTGCTGGTGCTAAGCGGATCTGGTGATGCCGAAGTGGCTGCCATAACATGGGCGCAGTATTGTCCCGTTCTGTTAAAGGGCGGTCACAATCCCGATGCGCCAGGAACTGACCTTCTCTTTGACCAGCAAATTAAGACTGTGTTTAAACCTGGAGTACGCAAGGTTTATCAGAAGCATGGCTCCGGTTGTGTGCTGTCTGCGTCAATTACAGCAAATATCGCATTGGGTTATTCTTTACCGGAATCTTGTGAAAGAGCCAAAAAATACATGGAGCATTTTTTAAACAGTAACAATACCTTATTGGGATACCATTCTTATGATTGACAAACTACATTATATATCGCAAGCTGCCCAGGGTGGCTCCCACCTAGATGCTATTGAAAACGTGCTCCGCGCCAACGGAAAATGGATCCAGCTGCGAATTAAATATCAGCAGGAACCTGGAGAAGATCCGAATAACCTGGAACAGCACATCCTGGAATCTGCAATTGCAGCAAATGAACTTTGCAAGCGCTATGGTGCCAAATTAATTGTGAACGACTACCCCTGGATCGCCTTAAGGTCTGGTGCTGACGGCGTCCATCTCGGTTTATCTGATATGCCAATTCCTGAAGCCAGAAAAATAGTGGGCAGTAAAATGATCATCGGCGGCACAGCCAATACCTTTGAGCACATTCTGCAAAGGATTGATGATGGGGCGGATTATATTGGCCTTGGCCCCTATCGCTTTACAACCACGAAAGAAAACTTAAGTCCGGTTGTTGGCTTAGCAGGCTATATGGATATCATTAACCAGGTCAAACAGGCCGGCATCAGCATTCCCATTGTTGCCATCGGCGGAATAAAAACTGACGACATCACAGCTTTAATGGACATTGGGCTGCACGGAGTAGCCATCTCTGCTGCTCTTACAAATCATACGGATCTATTTAAAAAGATTGAATACATCTATAACCAATTACAGGAACCTTTACCATAACCGCATATGTTAAAAATAGCAAACAAGACCTTTCAATCCCGCTTATTTACCGGAACCGGGAAATTTAGTTCTGCTTTAGAGATGGAGCAGGCCTTAGTAGCCTCAGGCTCTGAGCTGGTTACCGTTGCATTAAAAAGAGTTGATCTTAAAAATAGCGACGATGATATCCTGAATCATTTAAAATATCCGCACATTAGCTTACTGCCCAACACATCTGGCGTAAGAAATGCCAAAGAAGCTGTATTTGCGGCCCAGATGGCCAGGGAAGCCCTGGAGACAAACTGGATCAAGCTGGAGATCCATCCTGATCCGAAGTACCTGATGCCAGATCCAATAGAAACCTTACTGGCCACTGAAGAGCTGGCTAAACTGGGATTTATTGTTCTGCCTTATATCCATGCTGATCCGGTGCTCTGTAAGCGGTTAGAAGATGCAGGTACTGCTGCGGTGATGCCTCTTGGTTCTCCCATTGGCAGTAATAAAGGATTAAAGACCATCGACTTTCTGGAGATCATTATCAGTCAAAGCACAGTTCCTGTAATTATAGATGCTGGGATAGGCAGTCCTTCTGATGCCGCAAAAGCCATGGAAATTGGTGCTGATGCGGTACTCGTTAATACGGCCATTGCCGTATCCAGAAATCCGGTAAAAATGGCCGAAGCTTTTAAGATCGCCGTTGAAGCCGGAAGAATGGCCTTTGAAGCTAAGCTTGGGTCTATACATTCATACGCTGCTGCAAGCAGTCCCCTAACTTCCTTTCTCGATGACTAGCTTTACAGAACTTTTCGAAAGCTGCAGCTGGGGGGAAACCAAAAAAAGCATCTATGATAAAACTGCTGCAGATGTGGAACAGGCTTTACACACTTCGACACGATCTTTAGAAGATTTTAAAGCGCTGATCTCCCCTGCTGCTGCGCCCTATCTCGAACAAATGGCCCAAATTAGCCGGAGTCTTACGTTAAAGCGCTTCGGCCGTATTGTGCAGATGTATGTTCCGCTTTATCTTTCTAACGAATGCAATAACATTTGCACCTATTGTGGTTTTAGCTATGACAATAAGGTTAGACGAAAAACACTCTCTGCCATTGAGGTGATGCAGGAAGCTGCCGTAATTAAAGACATGGGTTACGACCATGTTCTGTTAGTTACCGGTGAGGCAAACCAGAGTGTACATACCGATTATTTTAAAAAGGTGCTGGATCTGCTCAGGCCGCACTTTTCGCACCTTTCTATGGAAATTCAGCCATTAGATCTGGAGGACTATAAAGAACTTATGCACTATGGATTGAACACCGTATTGGTATATCAGGAAACGTATCACCGGGAGGATTATAAAAAGCATCATCCAAAAGGGAAAAAGTCTAATTTTCAATACCGGCTTGAAACACCCGACAGGCTTGGACAGGCGGGCATTCATAAAATGGGCCTGGGTGTTCTGATTGGTCTTGAAGACTGGAGAACAGATTCTTTTTTTACGGCAATGCACCTGAATTACCTGGAAAAGAAGTATTGGCAGAGTAAATACAGCATTTCATTTCCGAGGTTGCGTCCTTTTAGCGGCGGACTGGAGCCAAAGGTGGTGATGAACGACAAAGAACTGACCCAGCTGATCTGTGCCTACCGGATATTTAATGAAGAGGTTGAACTGTCCATCTCCACAAGAGAATCCGAGTCCTTTAGAAACAACATCATTAAATTGGGAATTACGGCAATTAGTGCCGGATCAAAAACCAATCCCGGCGGATATGCCACCGAATTAGATTCCCTGGAACAGTTTGAAATATCTGATGAACGCAGTGCTGCAGAAATTGCAGCAATGATCAGGACACAGGGGTATGAACCGGTTTGGAAAGACTGGGACATCAGTTTAACCCGTTAATTAAATGAGTATGAATTCCAATGAACTTAAAACCTACGAAAGGCAGATCGCTTTGTCAGAAATAGGAATTGATGGGCAGCTTAAATTAAAAGCGGCTTCTATATTGGTTATTGGTGCCGGTGGTTTAGGCTGTCCGGTGCTGCTTTACCTGGTTGCCGCTGGAATTGGAAAAATTGGTGTTGTAGATGATGATACAGTGGATGTAAGTAACTTACACCGGCAGATCTTGTTCCATACGGCTGATCTGGGAAATTCCAAGTCAGAGACTGCGGTTAAAAAACTTCAGCTCCTTAATCCCAATGCCGTATTAAAGGCATACCATTTAAGGGTTATTCAAAATAATGCAAAGGAATTGCTGGAAGCGTATGATCTGATCATTGACGGATCTGATAATTTCAGTACCCGCTATCTCATTAATGACACTTGCATGCTGCTTAATAAGCCGTTCATATCTGGTTCTATTTTTAAGTTTGAAGGCCAGATTTCTATTTTTAACTATCAGGGAGGGCCAGATTACCGGAGCTTATACCCTGAAGCTCCTGTTGATGCACCCAACTGCGGCGAGAGTGGTGTACTGGGCACCTTGCCTGGAACCATAGGTACATTAATGGCCAATGAGGCCATTAAACTGATCTGTGGATTTGGAGATATTTTATCCGGTAAACTTCTGATCTATAATGCACTGGATAATTCTTCTGTGATCCTGAATTTAGCAAAAGCTGCAGCTAAGACAGAACAGGTTAAAGCTTCAGAAGATTACCCGGTATTGGATCCGAAAGTTTTTAACGAGTGGAAAAATAACAATGAAGATCTTTATTTAATTGACGTAAGGGAAGCGTATGAATTTGAGGAGTACAACATTGGAGGAACGAATATCCCATTGCACAACCTAGGCTCCCCTATAGAAACCATAACCGGGCAAACAAAGATCATACTTTGCTGTACAAGTGGTTTAAGAAGCAAAATTGCTTATCGCCTTCTCAAAGATAAGATCAGTCAGGAAATCTACCTCTTAAATCTCAATGATTTTGATTAATCCAAACAAAATAAATAATGTTAATAATAAATTTACAAATCAAAATAAAGACATAAACATCGAATTAGCGCTAAAAATGGACATTTTTAATTTATATGAATAAATCTGACAGAAAATAAGAAATGTTTGAACATATATTTTCATAATTTTAACCACCCAATATGGTTTTGTTTATAAACTTGTAATTATCCAGTCCACATATAAAAAAATTACACCCTTGTTTAAAAACTCTAACAGTTAAACTATGAAATTAAGTGCCTCAGAAAGAAGGAAAATGCCGAAGAAGTATAAAATTGAAGAATGTCTGAACCGAATGAATATCCGTGAGTACAAAGAGGCAAGACGGATCCTCCCGGGTCTTATTGGTAAATGTATCAATACACTTAATAACTACCGCGATATCCTGGAAGATGGAAATGAAGAAATTCCATATGGAATTGGAATTACGCTGGAACGGTTCTTCGGTTTAGAGACTGGAAAATTAAGCAACATCAAAATTGAATCCAGACATTACCTGGAAATCTTTAAAGAAGAAACACATAAAAAACGTTCCTGATAAAATTGCTACCTTTGCGCCTTATAAAGCATTTATTTAAGCAGAATTGGATGAACTTCATCTAAGATGCTGAATATAGGCTAAACATAAGATCATGATAGCAATAGGACAATATAACGATTTAAGGATAATCAATAAAACAGAAGCAGGGCTCATTTTAACTGAAGGTGATAAAGAGGTATTGTTACCTTATAACCATGTTCCTAAAAATGCAGAAATTGGCGACAATATAAACGTATTCGTTTATATGCATAAAGATGGCAGGCTGACTGCAACCTCTAAAAAACCACTTGCCTGCGTTGGTGATTTCGCTTACCTCACCGTTGTTGATGATAGTGAAGATGGTGCCTTTATGGATCTGGGTATTGATAAAGATATATTTGTTCCTGCCCGTGAGCAGAAACGCCCAATGTTTAAAGGTGATCATCATGTGGTTTATGTATTTCTTGATGAAAGTAATGACCGCATGGTAGCTTCCTCCAGGCTTACCAATTTCGTTGAGGATCAGGATATTGATCTTGAAGAAGGTGATGAAGTAAGCTTATTGATTGTTGATAAATCTGATCTCGGGTACAATGCCATTGTTGACAATAAATATATCGGCCTCTTATATACCAATGAATTGTTCGACGTATTAAATCCCGGAGAACTAAGAAAAGGATGGATCAAGAAAATTCGTGTTGAAGGTAAAATTGACCTTAGCCTGCAGCCTATGGGATATGGACATATCCTGGATAACAAAGACACCATACTTGGAGAATTAAAAGACAATGGCGGCGTGATCTCATTAGGAGATAAAAGCTCACCAGATGAGATCTACAATCGTTTTAAGATCAGCAAAAATGCATTCAAGAAAGTAATCGGCGGACTTTATAAAGACCGCTTAATTACCATCTCTGACTATGAAATAAAAATCTTTGTTGATAACGATGCTGAATAATTAAGCTTCTAACTTAATTATCGAATTTTATACCGAATCCTTTGTAAAAAGAATTTCCTGAACATTGAGACTGTTGAGAAAGAGTTGAGGCTGTTAGAAATTAAATCCTACAGAGAAATATGGCATTGTTGCCTCTCTGGAGAAACCTACGCTTGCCTGGATTAAGATTACTTCTCCAGGCATTACATACAATCCGCCTCCATAGCCCTGGTGCCATCTGCTCGAATGTTCCCCTTTTTCCCAAACACGGCCTACATCATTAAAAGCAATCATTCCAACCGTTCCGGGAACCAGGTAAGAGGTAAAGTTAAAAAGTCTTAACCGCATATCCAGGTTGTGATAGGCCATCGTAGTACCGGTAAAGCGTTTACTGTTAAATCCCCGCAGACTATTTACACCGCCAATCTGCATGCGTTGAAAAAATGCGGGTTCGCCAATCACAGTGCCCGCTCCTATCCGGTTTGCGAAGACAAGTCCCGATTTTCCAGGATTGATATAAAACCTAAATTCCGTAGTAACTGATCCATAGCGGTCGTCTGTTTGATCAAGACGGTGCTGGGCCAGAAATGAGGTCTTCCAATATAACCCTTTACTGGGCACCGCTGCATTATCGCGGGTATCATAGATCCATGCCGCAACCAATCCGCCATAATACTTTTCTGAGAATATTTCCTCTTCCGGATTAGCGGCATTATAGTCGTTAAAAAAACGCTCTTCATTACCAGATCGGGTACTTGAATAGATGGAGGTGATCACCCCGCCCTCAAGCCTCAAATGATCTGTTACCTTTCTGCTGATCCTTATGTCGGCGTTGAAATAGTTATACCGGTTTCTGTAATAAGAAATTCCGTCTTCCTTGTCCGCTTCTTCTTCTTCCTCCTCATCATCATAGTCTATGTCCAGGTATTCTGAATTATTTCCAATACCAAAAAAATTGCTCAGGTTATTTGGACCCAGCAAATTTCCATGAATGATCAGATCATTGTTCCCGATCGCTTTTTTGAAATCCCCTACATAATCTAAAATGAAAGATTTTCTGCCAGTTGAGTAATTTGCCCAAAATTCATGCTTCGACGCATATGGATTTTTCCTGAAACCTTGTTTTTCATATACATAACCTGCCGCAATCTGCAAGCCCTGGTCTATATTGTAGTTTAAGCTAAACAATGGTCCTGACCGGTCGTAAAGAAAACTATTCTTATCATACCGGTTTACGAGCGTATCTTTAGCCAGTCTGAATTTAGCCGATGAGCGATCCGGATAATTGTTTTGCTCGTCAGAACGGTCGTAGATAAATGGTTTATTTTTAACGCCGGCAGCAATTTCAAAGGTATCGGCATCTCCGCCACCGATCATGCGCACCTTAATCTTCGAATCTTCTTTACCGATTACGGAAAATACATCATCTCCGGCCATACCAAATAACCGGATCTCCCTGGTCACCTCCGGACTAAAAGTTCTCTGGTAAACCTTTCTTCCCTGCTTACCTTCTTTATTGATATTATGAACCGTAAGTTCTACCTCTCCATTGTCTTTATACTTAACTTCAAAGAATTCTTTCTTATCTGAAGCAGGGACATCAACATCAATGGATAAAAAGCGGTAATACTGTAAGGCGAGTGTATCCAGTTTATCTCTTCTGGAAGTGAAAGACCGGATGAGCTCCGGGCCGCTTAATTTAAATATGGTGTCAGGCATTTGCCGGAAAGCCGAATTAATCAATGCGCTTGTCAATTTGTCCTGCACAAACTTCACTTCAGTTTGCCAGTCCTTTTCAGACAGTTCATTTAAAAAATACCGGTCCAGGAACCGTTCATTGAAGTTCCAGTGGTTCACATCGCGGATATTGTCACTATATGGCTGTAAATGTGATTTAAGCCATTGGTGGTTTAGCACCCATGGAAATAGGCCTGATGTTTTATAAAAGACCTTATCGCGGTCACGGGGCACCGGAATGTAGGTGGTTTCCCCTTTTTCCTTTTGCGGCAGCCAGCGCCAGTTATCTTCGTGCCGGTCCCAATCACCCAGTACAAAATCAAGGAGCCTCGCCCTAAGCATCAGTTTCTGATCTGCACGGGTATCATTATCTTCCTGGATCTTCCGTTGTACCTTTAATGTATTATCCGTTTCTTCTTCAAACGGCGATCGCGGTTCAAGTAAATAAGCGGCATTTGCAAAATCCTTACGGTACTCACCAAGTGCAGGGTCATCACCAACATAAACGATCTCAGGTTTGGAATGCGCCAATCCTAAAGCCTCTGCAAGCGGCGGAACAATTAAAGCTGCAAAAGGATGATTGGTAGACACCTGGTCCTGAACAATGTCTTTAGCAATGGTTGGCTTTAAACTTTCCGGAAGTCCGCGTTCAGGATATTTTTGGATAGTTCTTAATGCCCATTCCTTACCTGTAGGATCAACCAGTCTCAGGGATCGCGTTTGCATCCCTCCGCCAAGCTTTACGATCTTAAACCCTCCCTGCTCTTTTTGGAGGTCAATGATGCGTACTTTTATCGGGGTTGCCCAAATCTTACGATAGCTCTCACCAAGAAACAAGCGGTGTGTTTTACTAACCGAATCGTATTCTGGTCCGATAGCTATGGTAATTGAATCTTTTGAACCTGGTTTCTGTGCTATTGCTGGAATAGTGAACAATACAAGTGCAAGAATAAACAGGTTCTTTATTACGTTCATATATAACTAATTGCTTTTGTTAAGCTTACTCCTACCCTTAGGGCTTTTAATCCTTCAACACCTTGTAATTCTTCGATGTCCAAATATTCAATATCCTGGTTTAATAAACCAATATATTGAAGTCTTTTAATATAAACAAGGTATTCCTGGGCTTCAGCACTGTTAAAATAAACAATAGCGATCTTACCTGGCTGGGTTAAACGCTCGGTAGTGTCTTTTATATAGGCTTTGTCTATTCGTTTTTTCACCATCTGATAGCGAATATTATAGCTTCCTTCTACATCAAAACGCTGCTCATCAATTCTAAAGCTTACGTCTATGGGCTTATCATAGACAAAGATAAGCTGTGTGGTTTCCAGTGGTAAAGAGAAGTATGGCCCTAAGTTATTGGTTGTTTGTGCTATTTCTGCTAAAACGCGTAATTGACGCAGCCTAAAGTCGCCTAAAAACTTAGGGGTAAATGGAATATGTGGCGCAATGGATTGCCCCAGGTAAATATCAAACTCAACACCGTCTGTTCTGAATTTTTCAAAATAGCACGGATAGGCAGATTGCAGTTCTGAATTGAACTCATCCAGGTGCCTGGTAACCGCTACGTTGATCATTTGCATGCTCTTCTCGTAACGCTCCCTGTTTTCATACAGCTTGCCATCTTTAACAGACAACTTAAAATACTGATCTACGATTGTTGTTAATTCAGGGTGACTGGCTTTCAGCTGATTCAGAGAGGTTGGGATCTGTCTTAATAAATAATCTTCTGTCTTTAAGATCTCCCGGTCAGAAAGCTCATCCAAATCTTTATAGTTCCAGATGGACTGTTCGTGTGGAATTTCATCTTCTTTACATAGCGTAATCCTATTTTTTATCCCTGAAATGGTTTCTTCAAGAATTGCGAAATGGTTATAAAGATCTTTCCTGATCGCCGCATTACGCTGGATGCTGGAGTTTCTAATATCTACTGCTCCATAAAACGGATAAACATTTCTAAAAAATACGGGCTCTATAGGCAGGTTCCTGTCTTTTGCCCCAGACTGCATGTAATTATAGGCGGCTTCATGAAAGCGCCATTGAACGGATGGCTGCAGGGCCGTAAACTTATCGGTAATCACATCCTGAACCTCATTGTTAAAATCTACAATGATGTTCTGGAACAATTGTGCCAATAAAGGAAATGAAGATTCGATCTTAGTTAAGGTGCTGCCATTAAACTCGCTGGAATCTTTAGTATAAAGCTCCAGGCAGCCCACAAGCTTTGCGTTGTAATACAGCGGAAATAAAGCATAAGACTTTACACCAACTTTACCCAGCAATTTCAGCATCGGATAACTGATATATTCCTCTTCTGAGATCTCAGGAAAGATGAGTGTTCTCGGACTTCTTATATAATCTTCGATCAGGCTATTGTATTCTGTATCTGCCATTCCCTGGTCTCTGGCCAGTTGTACCAGGATACTTGTAAAACCTGAAAACTCATTGATCTTCAGCTTACCATTTAATTTAATGTAAGGAACCATCCCAAAGTCAATCTGATCGGTACCTACCAGCGTTTTTAAAGCGGTAGAGATCTCTTTGGTATGTTCTCCCTTTCTGGATTCGCTATGTTCAATAACCAGGTTTTTTATGCTTTCCAATGCATATTCACTGGTTACGTCGGTTAATGTAATGATAGAGATGCCCTCAATGATAAACTGCTCGGGAGGAATAACTTTAGAAAGGATCTTCAGGGTATTTCTTTCGTCTTTGATGTAATCCTTAACGTCCTTTAAATTATATTCCGGAAGTTGCACACCCGCTTTCGTTCTAACTTCCAAAAACCGGGTATCTACATTGAGTCTGTAATACTTTAATAAATGTGTATCCTGATCCACAACAGAATTTACGATCACCTGGTTACCTGTTAAAGAGATGTTGTAAAAACGTTCTAAAACCAGGTTATAAAATGCAGAAATAAGGTTCTTTTCCATATCCTTTTTCGCAGATATAGAAATGTCATTGCGGATGCTGCAGCTGGTATGGTCCATAAGGACGTTATAGAACGAGTCTGTACCATAGTGAAAGCAACCGGTAAGCGGTGTTCCAAGCGCCCAGTACTGTTGTTTCTCATCATTAATGATGGGTGAAAGCGCGGTATAGATCAGTTCATAAAGTTCACCGTATTTACCGGTATTTTCAGCAAGTATAGGTTCAGACAGTTCAGGATAATTGTTAAACTGCTGTAGTATATATCTGTAGAAGTTAACTTTTGCAGTTTTCTCGGTATCCAATCTGTTCGAAATGTAATCCACAAAGGGTTTCAAAGACAGTTTAATATCGGCACCAATCAGGTCTTTTCCTGATTTAGTCGTTTTATGATCTAGATTTAGCGTAATCGTCTGCATTTTCGGTATTCTTTATCGTTTCTAACCTAATATTAGAAACCAGGAATAAACTCTTTAACAAAAGTAAAAACCTGTTCAAATTTACCATCTGTTTGAGCATAATAAGTAAATCTAACGTAATTATTTTTCAATTGATCAATAATTACATATCCAGGTAGTGTAGAAGCATATAAAGCATGCTTTCCTTTTCTAACATAACTGTGTTTTGCACCAGAACCACTAACTACCTGTACCTGATCATTCTTGATAAACTGCAGTCCGTGATCGTGACCTGCTACGTGTATCAGGTTTGGAAATCCGGCAAACACACTATCAATGCGATTGATCATCCCGGTATACAACGGATGGGCTTTATCTTCCGGATTTACGAATGTAGTTCTTAGCAAAGGGTATAATGAACCCAGAACAGGCAGCGGAACATACAGGTTCTTGTTCAGGGCAGTTAACGGGAAAATGTGGTCTTTTAACGAGAAATAACCACCATGACTTCCATAACTCTGAAACGGATGGTGTGACGCTAAAACGATCATTTTATGCTTATTTTTTTCCAGAAGGATTTTAAACTTTTCAATGGTCTCCTCCTTTGTATTGCAGTCACACGTTCCGGCAGCCGTTTCCTTGGCATACGGATATACCCACCATTCACTGTCAAATGCAATGACGACCAAATCCTTACTCAATTGAATTTCAACTGGTCCGGGGCAGCCATTTGCAGGGATCATACTGAGCAGGCTATCACCTTGTTCCTTTAAGAAAGAATCCTGTCTTTGAATCTTTGCCAATCCTAAAGGGCCGCTTTTGTCCCAGTCGTGGTTGCCTGGAATAAAGTAGACCGGGGCAGCCAATTTTCTGAATGGTGTATATTGTGACTTGATGATGTCTTTGGTTTCTTGTTCTTCTTTACTTCCTGGTAATCCCATCCCCCTTGGATAGATGTTATCACCGAGATAAAAAACAGTTGTTTTCCCGGTCAGCACCTGCCTGGCAGCATGGCCGATCACGCCGTCCTGCTGCATATCCATTTCACCGGCATCACCAATCAGGATTACCCTGGAACGAATAGAATCTGCTTGCTGGGCATAGGTAGATTGCAACAGGCACAATACCTGTATAATTACAGCTGCTGAAGCCAAAAAGGCACAGCGAATTTTATTTGCTTTGAGCAGGTACATACTTGAATTTAATTATATTACCATCGGTTATCTCATCTCCTTCATTAGCTATATACAAATTAAAATCTGTATCAAATGCCAGCCCTTCCGGCTGGTTAAAAGTGGAGGAGTTAAGACGGTGTGCTTCAGTAATGTTCCATTTAGAATCTGTAATGATCAGCAGCTTATTTGCTGAAGAAAGAATATACCATTCGTTGGTTCTCGGATTCCTGGTCATTGCAGAGGGACTCAAATTTGTCTTAACCTTCGGATTAACAGCCTCAATTCCCTGAAGGTTAACTTTAAATTCCCCACTGCTGACAAGGCTGTCAGATGCTGCGATGTAATCAAAAATATAACCGCTTACCATTTTGGTCTTTTTATCACCCGGACAGCTTTTACAGAGTACATAGATCTGGTTCTTTTCATTATCCGCATAAATACTCTCGTATTCACCCTTTGGAAGTAAACCTTTTATCTCATGTACGTTCTTAGTTTCTTTCTTACCGCTTTCTGTGATTGGAAAGGAAAAGAAAACACCGTCACTTCTTAAAACAAATATATTATTCTTTAAGATAGTGAGGTCTTCAAAATCCCCGTTGGGAGAAAACTTGGTGTTTATTTGTTTCTTAACATCCCATTTCTGTTTATAAAGCTTACCATTTTCGTCTTGAATGCTATAAATGGTGTCGCTATTGTTGTTATGGAATGCAATACCTGATATTTCTAATAAGCTGGATGGCATATTGAATTTATCAGGTTTTTTAAGGTCGTATCCTTTGGGGCTGGTAAATTTGTCTACTGGGTTTTTACAGGACAGTACACCGAACAGTACACATGGGATTACGATATAATAGAATTTTGTGTATAATTTTTTCATAGGCAGTTTAAGGATGAGCTTCATTAATCGTTTGCAAAAATAGATAAATGGATTGCTGAACATCATCTTTCAGTTGTAATTTAATCAATTTCAATATCATATTTTTTAAATTCTGGTCATACACTGGAAAGCAGACTTCAATACGGCTGTAAATATTCCTGTTCATCCAATCGGCAGACCCTAAAAAGATCTCTGTATCCTCATTATTTTCAAATATAAATATCCTTCCATGCTCCAGGTACCGGTCTACAATACGCGTTACCGTGATGTGTTCACTTAAGCCAGTAACACCAGGGATCAGGCAGCAGATTCCACGTACGATCAATTGTATTTTAACCCCCGCCTGCGATGCCTCATATAGTTTAGAAATAAGCACCTGTTCTTCCAGGTTATTCAATTTAATGGTTATACCTGCAGGCAATCCCTTAACAGCATTTGAGATCTCTCTGTCTATCAATCCAATAAACCGATCCTGAAGATTAAACTGAGCCACCAGCAAATGTTTAAAATCAATATGATCTTCCGGAGCCGGCGATTTTTTATGCTTGCTTAAAAACCCGAATAAAGATTCGAGTTCTTTCAGCATGGGCTGATGCGCAGTAAGCAGGATCTGGTCGGTATAAAACCTGGCCGTAATCTCGTTTAAATTACCGGTAGCAAATAAGCCCAGGTATTCGTCCTTTTCATTAACCAGTCTTTTAACCAGCGCAACCTTGGCATGTACTTTAAGATCAATGCTGCTGTAAATGATCTTTACACCGGCAGCTTTCATTTGTTTAGCCCACTTGATGTTGTTTGCTTCGTCAAACCGCGCTTTAAGCTCAACCATAACCACTACCTTTTTGCCATTTTTAGCCGCTGTACTTAGCGCACTAACAATTTTTGAGTTGCTGGCCACACGGTATAAGGTAGTATAAATTTCAGTTACATACCTGTCGTTCGCAGCTTCATTAAAAAATCGCAATACGGGATCGTAACTTTGATATGGAACATTTAACAGAAGATCCTGCTTTAATACAATATTAAAAAGCGTTTCATTTGGAAGGATGTTAACAGATGACAAAGGCGGCCATTTGGTATAACTAAATTCGGCTCCGGGCAAAGGAAAGCTGCTCAGATCTTTTAGGTTGTGATAGGTTCCTCCTTCAACAATTGATGCATTTTGTAAGTTTAAGGCGTAAATGATCCGGTACAGGTTCCTTAAGGGGATACCGGGTTCACATAGAAAACGGGTTGCAAACCCAAAGTCACGGGTTTCAAGCTGCTTTTCCAGGGCAGCAGTAATGTCGTCTTCATCCTTATCAATCTTTAGTTCGGCCTCCCTGGTAATTTTCAGGTTAAATATCCCTTTGATGGTATCATCCGGAAACAGATAAGCCATGTGGTGTTTAATGATGTCTTCTAAAAAGACAATATAATGGTCACCTCCGGCATAAATGGAGTAAAATCTCGGTAAGTTGTCTGAAGGAATATTGATGAGTTCTATCCGCTCAATCCCATCAGCGTCTGATAAAATAACAGCCTGGTACAACTTATTATTTTCCGCAAAAAATGCAGAGAGGTCATTATCAATATAAATGGCATTGATATAAGCCAGCACTTCGGTAAAGAATAAATTGGAAACCTGATCGTAGATGATTTCGGGGATGGGCGTATTGTAGATCCAATGGATCCCCTGTCCGGCCAATTGAGGAAGGATTTGCGTCAATATAATTTCCCCAAACTTTTGCTGTTGTTTATTGATCTCTATCTTTGCCAGGTCATAATTGCTCAATAAACGGGATCTTTCCACGTCAACTCCGGCTTCATGATCATTGAGGGCCATTAATACCGGCATCCTAACCCGATAAAATTCGTCCAGGTTTGATGAATAGATAGACAAGAACTTGATGCGCTCCAGGATCGGTACCGTAGTTTTAGCTGCTTCTAACAGTACGCGTTCATTAAAACTGAGCCAGCTTAGATCCCTGTTAAAGAAAACAGATTTTACCATAGATTACTTAGATAGTTACTGCCGCTGCAGCGATGATAAACGCAAGAACGGAAGCCACAATACCAAACATGAATACATTATAAGCCACTCTCAGTAAGCGATATTTACGACCAAGAACTACGCCCTGGGCATAAACATCCTTAATCAGACTGCCATATAAAAAATCACGGTCTTCCATTAATTTGTTCATTCCACTTTCATAATCCGGCAGGCTCATCCGGTAAAAATTACCGAAGAAAAGCAAGTTTACGCGTTTGGCTTCAATGTCGTCTTTAGTAAATATTCCGGTTGGAATAGATGGACGGGTAGCCAGGATAGAAAACACCATAGTTACCACACAAATGATCAGCAGCAATAAGGTAGGTATGATCAGATGCGGATTATCTTCGAGCTTACGCAGCAATAAACTTAAAATAACAGACAGGATGATCGAGTTGGTAGAGATCATGATGTGCGCTTTATTATCGGCCATATCACTTAACCGCTGGTGATTGGTCGACGTGATCCGGAACATGGTTTCTACACCGCGTTCTGGTTTGTCGTCTTTTTTCTTTTTTTCTTCTTTAGGAAGTTTTTCAGGTGTTTCCACGGTGTGTTTGGTTATTTGCTTAAGTTCCATTTCTGCCAGGTTCTCCGCTTTTTTCTCGTTGAGCAGCCGCTGGCAAAAGTCGGTATGGTAATGATGTGCTTTAAACAGTGAAATGGTTTTGGCCCTCCATTCGCTTTTATCGATCTCATGACCTTTAAAGGCTTCTACCTCTTGGCGCATTAGTTTATTGCGGGCTTTAAAGCTATTGCTTCCTAAATGGTAAAGATCTGCATCACAAACAATTTGCTGCAGTAATCCTTCTGGATTTTGAGGCATCCTGGTTGCCAGGATACAGCCTTTAACATCAGCTATGATGCTGTCATCCATATCTTTGCTCTTCAAAAATGAAGTAGCAAGTTCCATCCCCCTGGCTTCATGATTGGCCGGATCATACAGATAACCTATATCGTGAAACCAGCTTGCTGCTGCAGTAACAAAAAAATCGCGGTCTGACAGCTGGTAATGATTGGCAATTTTAATCACATTTTCAACCACATGTTCGGTATGGTTTAAATTGTGATAGGTAAACCGCTCATCTTTGTGAGACAGGAAAAGGTTAGCTACATGGGATCGAAGTTCTTCTAGAATTTGCCGGTATTGCATCTGTTAAAATATCTTGTTTTTATAAACGCAACCCCATTATTACTGAGGTCTGTTTCATGTTATAAATATGAGGCTTTTAATTCTTATATTTTCTGCTAATGGTCATTTTTTTCAAAGCTTACTAAAGGATTATAATTTACTTAGGAAAGTGACGGCCGTCACTTTCCATCCTGACTCCTGTCATATTTAATTACTTCCCTGAAACTGATCTTTGTCACATATACTTTCTGATATGTCAAACCAAATCACCATTGATACAGAAACGCAGTGTTATCATTGCGGAGACGACCTTCCGGTAAGTCCTTATTTACTGGATGATAAACCATTTTGCTGCCTTGGCTGCAAAGGTGTTTACCAGATCCTTTCCAGTCATAACCTCTGCAATTATTATGCCTATAACGACGTTCCAGGACAATCCCAAAAGCTCCCTTCAAAACACTTTGAGTACCTGGATGAGCCTACCATACTGGCAGACCTGATTGACTATACTGATGAAAAGGTAACCGTAATCACCTTATATATTCCTGCCATACATTGCAGTTCGTGTATCTGGCTGCTGGAAAACCTGCACAAGATCCAACCTTCCGTTGTACAATCCCGGATAGATTTCCTTAAAAAACAGGTTGCAATTACTTTTAAAAATGATGAAACATCATTAAGAAAAGTGGTCGAAACCCTCGTATCCGTGGGTTATGAACCCCTCATCAGTTTACAGGACGTTGTAAAGAAACAAAAATCCGATCACTCAGAGCGAAAGCTAATCGCTAAAATAGCTGTAGCGGGCTTTTGCTTTGGCAACGTGATGCTGCTTAGCTTTCCTGATTATTTTGGTCTATCTAACCTGGAACAGGAATTTAAGACCTTTTTTGGCTGGCTAAATCTTGCATTCTCCCTACCTGTTGTTTTTTATAGCGGGCGTGATTATTTCACTTCTGCCTATCTCAATTTAAAGAATAAAGTCTTAAATCTTGACTTCCCGCTTGCCCTGGGTATTGCTGTAATGTTTATCCGTTCTATTGCAGAGATCAGCACCAATTCCGGAGCCGGCTTTGTAGATACCCTGTGCGGACTGGTGTTTTTCCTCTTAATTGGAAAATGGATGCAGCAGCGCACTTATCACCATCTTTCTTTTGAGCGCGACTACCGCTCCTATTTTCCGGTTGCAGTAACCATCATTACCAACGGAAAGGAAAAGCCCGCTCCGTTAAGCGAACTCGAATTGGGCCAGCGTATCCTGATCCGGAGCAATGAGATCATTCCTGCAGATGCCATCCTGCTAAAAGGAGAAGCAGAAATTGACTTTAGCTTTGTAACCGGAGAGTCACAGCCTGTTAAAAAAACCTATGGAGAAATTGTTTATGCGGGAGGCAGACAACTTTCGGGTGCTATTGAGCTGGAAGTTGTTAAACCGGTATCGCAAAGTTACCTGACCAGGCTGTGGAACAACGAAGCCTTTTTTAGTCAGAAAGACCGCATTAAAACGTTTAGCGATACGGCCAGTAAATATTTCAGCATAGCCCTGCTGGTTGTTGCCCTTTCTGCCGCTGGCTTTTGGATGTTATATGGTGAAAGCAGTAAAGCAGTGGCTTCATTTACTGCGGTACTGATCATTGCCTGTCCTTGTGCCCTAGCGTTAAGCTCACCTTTTACCCTTGCAGCAGTGCTGAGCATATTTGATAAGAATAAATTCTATTTAAAAAGTACCGCTGTAGTGGAAGAACTTGCACGGATAGACACGTTCGTTTTCGATAAAACGGGCACCATCACCAATCCGGAGGCTGCAGGTTTCAGCTTCAATGGAACGATAGGCGATGAAGAGCAGCAACTGGTTAGCGATCTTGCCAGAAACTCCGGACACCCTTTAAGCCGGGAACTGGTAAAATGGCTAAAAATGAGTCCGAAGTATCCAACCGATCAGTACCAGGAAAAGATTGGCCGTGGCTTAAGCGGAATTGTTCATGGAAGACACGTTAAACTCGGCAGTGCATCCTTTGTAGGGATTAAAACCCTAAATAAGCCACTTGCAACTACGGTATATATCGTGATCGACGATGTGCATCTGGGCTTTTTTAGTTCGGCACTGCAATGGCGCACCGGCTTTAAGGACCTGATCTTTAAATTGGGGAAACGGGCAGACCTGCACCTGCTTTCTGGCGATCAGGATGGTGACAAGCAAAGCTTAACGCCATTCTTTCCGGGCACCCGTCAAATGCACTTCGGACAAAGTCCGCAGAATAAGCTGGATTATATTCAGGTGCTTCAAAGTCAGAACAGGAAAGTGCTGATGTTTGGAGATGGATTAAATGATGCAGGGGCACTAAAGCAGAGTAATCTTGGTGTAGCCGTTACCGATAACATCAACAATTTTTCTCCGGACTGTGATGCCATCCTCGATGGAACATCCTTTCATAAGTTCCCGTTATTTATACAGCAGGCAAAGGATGCCGTCCGGGTAATCCACATGAGTTTTATCATTTCGCTTACTTACAATTTCATCGGACTCTTCTTTGCCGTTCAAGGTATCCTGTCACCTCTAATAGCTGCTATACTCATGCCGGTCAGCACCATTACCATCATCCTGTTTACCAGTATCAGCGCCAGGTTATACGCCCGTAAAAACAACTTATTATGAACATGATCTATTTTCTGATCGGCTGCAGCATTCTGCTCGCCCTGATCTTTCTGGCCGCATTCTTCTGGGCCAGCAGAACCGGACAACATGACGACACCTACACGCCTGCGGTGCGGATCCTTTTCGACGATGAAACGACGGGAACAGATCCTGAACAAAAAAGTGATGAAGATCATGTTTAAGACAAACAATCGTCATACTCTGCAAAGCAGGCTGAAAGTACTTTTACATCCATAAACCATTCATTATTTCAACATGACTGAAAAATTTTACTACGATAACAAGATCGTCAGAAACTTTGCCGCAGCCACCATTGTATGGGGGCTCATCGGTATGACTGTCGGGCTGCTTATTGCCATGCAGCTCTTTACCCCTTCATTAAATTTAGGTTCACAATACACCACTTTTGGCCGCATCAGGCCGCTTCACACCAATGCGGTTATCTTTGCCTTTGTAGGCAACGGGATCTTTATGGGGGTCTATTACTCCCTTCAGCGACTGCTTAAAGCGCGGATGTTTAGTGATGTATTGAGTAAGATCCACTTTTGGGGATGGCAGCTCATTATCGTTTCTGCTGTAATTACTTTACCCTTAGGCATCACTTCATCTCATGAATATGCTGAGCTGGAATGGCCTATTGATATTGCCATTACACTGATCTGGGTGGTATTTGGTGTAAACATGTTCGGTACCATCCTTAAGAGAAGGGAAAAGCACATGTATGTGGCCATTTGGTTTTACATTGCCACTTTTGTTACGGTAGCCGTTCTGCACATTGTAAATTCATTTCAGTTACCTATATCTGCATTTAAAAGTTATTATTTATTCGCTGGCGTTCAGGATGCGCTGGTACAATGGTGGTATGGCCACAATGCTGTTGCGTTCTTTTTAACCACGCCATATTTGGGTATGATGTATTACTTCTTACCTAAAATGGCACAACGCCCTGTTTACTCCTATAAGCTAAGTATCCTGCACTTTTGGTCGCTTATCTTCATTTATATCTGGGCAGGGCCACACCACTTGTTATATACCTCATTGCCTGGCTGGGCACAATCATTAGGGGTGGCGTTCTCTATCATGCTCATTGCACCAAGCTGGGGCGGTATGATCAATGGCTTACTTACCCTGCGTGGGGCCTGGGATAAAGTACGGGAAGATGCCACCCTTAAATTTATGGTTGTTGGTATTACCGCTTATGGTATGGCCACTTTTGAAGGACCAATGCTGGCCTTAAAACAAATTAATGCCATTGCCCACTATACCGACTGGATCGTTGCACACGTTCACGTAGGTGCACTTGGATGGAATGGTTTCTTAACCTTCGGGATCTTATACTGGTTAATTCCAAGAATTTACAAAACCTCGTTATACTCTAAAAAACTGGCCGCATTCCACTTCTGGATTGGTACGCTGGGAATCATCTTTTATGCCGTTCCCTTATACTTTGCCGGCTTTACCCAGGGATTAATGTGGAAAGAGTTTACTGAAGACGGGATGTTGAAATATCCAAACTTCCTGGAAACGGTTTTACAGATCATCCCCATGTACATACTCAGAGCCATTGGTGGTGCGATGTACCTGATCGGCGTTATTGCCATGACCTACAACCTGATCAAAACAGCTAAAGCTGGTAATCTTGTTGCCAATGAAGCCGCAGAGGCTTTACCACTGGCTAAGGATTATGTTCCTGTCGGTTCTGAAAGGAAACTTCACCGCATGCTGGAGCGTAAACCGATGGTATTCCTGGTACTCTCCCTGATTGTGATCTTAATTGGCGGAATGATCGAGATGATGCCAACATTTACCATCAAATCCAATATTCCTACCATAGCGAGTGTTAAACCCTATTCTCCGTTAGAATTGCAGGGAAGGGATCTTTACATTCGTGAGGGTTGTGTAAGCTGTCATTCTCAGATGATCCGTCCATTCCGTTCTGAAACGGAGCGTTATGGTGAATACAGCAAAGCTGGTGAGTTTGTTTATGATCACCCTTTCTTATGGGGATCAAAACGTACCGGACCGGATTTGCAGCGTGAGGGTGGTAAATACAGCAATTCGTGGCACTTTAACCACTTACTGGATCCGCAAACCATGTCGCCAGGCAGTATCATGCCACCGTATGAATGGTTGATCAACCAGGATCTGGATACGACAACTACCATTGCCAAGATCAATGCCATGCGTACCCTTGGCGTTCCTTATGCAGCTGGATATGAGCATGAAGCCAACACCGACCTTGATGAGCAGGCAAAATTAATTGCAGCAGATCTGCAGAAAAATAATGTAACCGTAAAAAGCAACAAAGAGATCATTGCAATCATAGCCTACCTGCAGCGTCTGGGTACCGATATTAAAGCAAAGTAAACACACCTAAAATCCAAACACCATGTTTAAGCAATTTCTAGATCAAGCGACCGGAAACCAGGTTTACCTGATCACTTCACTGGGCATTTTTATGCTCTTCTTTATCCTGGTAGCCGTATTACTGATTACCATGAAAAAGAGTGAAGTTAAATATATGAGTGAGCTACCTTTAAATGACGATGTACAATGAACGATATCCTAATCTGGGCCTTGCTGATTACTGCTGTAATCGTACTCATTGTTTCCTTACAGGTACTGAAAGTAATCAAGATCTATGTAAAGGAAAGTACAAATCCAAGTCTGTTTGCCACTGAAGAAGAGAAAGAACTGGCCCGAATTGAAGCAGAAAGAATAGAAGGAGAAAGAAAAGCAAAACCATCACTGCTAACCAAACTAATGGGTTTAAGACCCATTTCTGAAGAGAAGGACATCATGATGGAACATGAGTTTGATGGCATTGCAGAACTGGATAACCCTACCCCTGCCTGGTTCATGGTTTTATTTTATGCTTCGATCATCTTTGCCGTTGGTTATCTTTTAAACTATCACGTATTGGGATGGGGTAAATTACAGGAAGATGAATATGTGGCCGAACTGCAGCAGGCAGAAACAGACAAGATCGCTTACCTTCAAAAGCCAGGCAATAAAGCCAATAAGATCAACGAGAATAATGTGGTTCAATCCAAAGATCCCGCAGTAATACAGACTGGAGCGGCATTGTTTAAAAATGCGTGTACCCCATGTCACGGAGAAAAAGCCCAGGGTATTGTTGGCCCCAATTTAACGGATGAATTCTGGCTGCATGGCGGCAAGGTTACCGACGTATTTAAAACCATTAAGTATGGCGTTCCTGACAAAGGAATGATTGCCTGGGAGAAATCGTTAAATGCCAAACAAATTTCTGATCTCACGAGCTATATTTTATCCCTTCAGGGAAGTAAACCCGCAGGAGCGAAAGCACCGCAGGGTAAAAAACAAGAATAATGTCACAGAACCCGCAGCATTTTAGAGATCAGATCTCTACGCTCACAGATGATGGAAAAAGCCGCAAATGGATTTATCCGAGAATAATTAAGGGGAAACTCTACCAATATCGGTCACTGGTTAGCTACTTCTTTTTAACGCTTTTATTTGCGGCTCCATTTATTAAACTGAATGGCGAGCAGCTGGTTCTTTTCAATGTGATGGAACGTAAGTTTGTACTGTTCGGCATTGTGTTCTGGCCTCAGGATTTTTACCTGTTCGTATTGGCCCTGCTGACCTTTATTGTCTTTGTCGTATTATTCACGGTTGTTTTTGGAAGGGTGTTCTGCGGATGGGCTTGTCCGCAAACCATCTTTCTGGAAATGATCTTCCGCAAAATTGAGGTCTGGATAGAAGGCGATCAGTTTAAGCGCAAAAAGCTGGATGACGGACCGCTAACGACAGAAAAAGTCCTTAAAAAAGGATTTAAGCACAGCTTGTACCTCGGCATCTCTTTTTTTATCGCCAATATTTTCCTGGCCTACCTGATTGGTTCTGAAGTACTGATCAGGATCATTACTGAACCCGTTACCGACCACGTTTCCGGTTTTATTTCCATTTGTGTATTTACCCTCGTCTTTTACCTGGTTTTCTCTAAAATGAGGGAACTGGTATGTACCGTAGTTTGTCCTTATGGCCGTCTGCAGGGTGTATTGCTGGACAATCAAAGTATTATTGTGGCCTATGATTATGTACGCGGAGAACCCAGGGGCAAGCGGATTAAAGTTTCAGAAGTGCCTGCCGGCGATTGTGTAGACTGCAAACTGTGCGTAGACGTTTGTCCGACGGGCATTGACATCCGGAACGGTACTCAAATGGAATGTGTAAACTGTACGGCCTGCATTGATGCCTGCAACATGGTCATGGAAAAAATCCATCGTCCTTTAAATTTAATCGGGTTTAAATCAGATGATGAGATCAGGAACAGGTCTGCGTTTACCATCAATAAGCGCATATATGCCTATTCTGCCGTACTCCTGGTTTTAATGAGCGTATTATCTTATCTGCTGTTAACCCGCAGCGACATTAAAACCACTATATTAAGAGCTGGAGGAACGCTATATCAGATGCGAGATAACAATCAAACAGTTAGCAACTTATATACAGCAGAGCTGATCAACAAAACCAACAAACCAGTTAAGTTTAAGATTGTACCGCTGGATGCTTCTGCAAAGATCCAATACATTCAGAAAGAAGATAGTATTGAATATGGAAAAGCGGTTAAGATCACCTTTTTTGTCATTATGCCCAGGCGTAAAATTAAAACTTACAAAACAGACATTGGCTTTAAGCTCCTATCCGGAGGCAAGGAAGCTGATCGTTTTAAAACTACATTTATTGCACCACCTAATTAAAAGATATGAACTGGGGAACAAAATTAGTAATTGGAATGGCCACATTTATGACCTTCATCATCGTATTGGCAGTATGCATGTTCAGAAGTAAAACAGATGCATTGGTAGACACCGACTATTACGAAAAGGGGTTAAACTACAATGCAGATTACAAACTTAAGGAACAGGTAAAGGCAGACCATGCAGCACCTGCGATCTACGTTGGTGACGACGGACTATGGATTACTTTTCAGAAGCCTGCTACCGGCAAGATCAGGATGGTGCGGAATTCAGACAAACGAATGGATCAAAGCATCAGCATGGGTACCGACTCTTTAAACCGGGTAAACATCCCGCTCCCGGGAGTTGCTAAGGGACAATGGAAACTGATCATTAACTGGTTAAGCGATGAAAAGAACTATCTCTATGAGCAGGAGGTCATGATCCGATGAGTCCGGAAAAACTGGCTTTTATGATTGGCTTACTGGGGAGCGTACATTGTGTTGGCATGTGCGGTCCGCTTGCTTTTGCAGTACCTTCTGTAAAACCAGGCTGGGTTTATGTGGTATTTGACAAGCTAACGTACCAGTTTGGCCGCATCATCTCCTATTGTTTATTGGGAATACTTGCAGGCCTTATCGGCAGACAGATTTGGATGGCCGGTTTTCAGCAGGGCGTTAGCATCGTCAGCGGGATCCTGATCCTTGCTGCTGCATGCTCCAGGATCTTTCAACTCCGGACCATCAAAGGAAACTCCCTGTTTCTTAAACCTTTCAACAAATTGTTTAATTATGCGCTAAAACATAAAGCAAATCATATTATTATCGGGATCATAAATGGATTCTTGCCATGTGGATTTGTATATCTGGCTCTTGCCGGAGCCATAAATACGGAAGGCGTATCTCACGCGGTTACCTATATGTTCTGGTTTGGTATGGGTACGCTGCCTCTTATGCTTATTGCCACCATAAGCGTGAGCTTTACCGGCAATCTATTCAGGCGTAAGATCAACCGGATTATTCCGTATATGATGCTCTGCCTTGGAATTTGGTTTATATTTAGGGGCATGGAACTCAACATCCCCTATTTGAGTCCGGCAAAGGCAAGCCAGGAAGTTACCGACTGCAGATAAAATGAATGACAAAAAAGACATGAATACAAAAGATATAAGTACCAGGGAAGATATTGAGGATCTGATCCGCACATTTTATGGAAAAGCTTTAGATGATGCCCAGCTTGGCCCGGTATTTAAAGCCGCAAATTTCTCGCTGGCAGCGCATATTCCGGTTATGATCTCATTCTGGGAAACGATACTTCTGGATGTGATCACCTATTCTGGAAACCCGATGCGTAAACATATGGAATTGAACCGTACCGTTACACTGGATCCGGCACATTTTGAACAATGGATGAAGATCTGGAAAGAGACAATCACAGAAAAGTTCAGGGGCCCGGTAGCAGAAAATGCAATGATCAGGGCAGATTCAATTGCCCTGATCATTCAGCATAAACTTAAACAAAACTAAATACTTTTAAACAGACATACTGAACAACTGCGTTTGCGGCTGGTTTCTCCATAGCCTGGCATCCAGGGCCATACAGATGTTTCTTAAAAAACCTTTCCCAAGCGGCGTTACCCGCAGATCACCGGCAGATAACAACACCAGGCCATCCTGCGCCAGCAACCGCATCCTTTCAAGCCCTTCCGTTAGGGCATTATTTCTTTCTTTAGACAAATGCCAGGAAGTATATCCCCTGCACATGATATTGATGATGTGCTTACGGATTACCAGGTCCTCCGCATTCAGGATGTGTCCTTTAAATACAGGCAGCTCTCCCCCATTTACCAGTGCCATATAATCTTCTACCTTCTTCACGTTTTGAGCAAAGGCAGACCAGGTATCACTAATGGATGACACACCCAGGCCAATCATAAGCTGGCTATACTGGTGTGTATAACCCATAAAATTACGGTGAAGTGTTCCTTTAAGATCCGCCTGGTACAAGCTGTCGGTAACCAATGTAAAATGGTCCATTCCGATCTCTGCATAACCGCCTTCTATTAGTAAGCGTCTGCCCAGCTCATACAATCCCTGTTTTTCTTCTGCATTTGGAAGATCAACTTCAGAGTAACGCCTTTGGCCGGGTCTAACCCAGGGCACGTGTGCGTAGCTGTAAAAAGCAATGCGGTCTGGTTTTAAGCTCAACACCTCATGGATGGTATCTGCCAATCCGGAAACAGATTGCAAAGGCAAACCGTAGATCAGGTCATAATTTACTGAATGATATCCGTTTATTCTGGCCATTTCTGTAACGTCCCTAACTTCTTTAACTGTTTGTATGCGGTTAATGGCCAGTTGTACCCTCGGATCAAAATCCTGGATCCCCAGACTAATTCGCTTAAATCCAAGAAGGTTTAACGTAATCAAATGTGCTTCACTGGTATTTGCCGGGTGGGCTTCAAAGCTAAATTCTGCCTGTTCATGAACCAATGCATTTTCTAAAATACCGTTAATTAAAAGCTCCAGGTTTTCGGCAGTAAAAAAGGTAGGTGTTCCGCCACCCAGATGAATTTCCCGGATGACGGGTTTATCTTCGAAAAGATCGAGATAAAGCTGCCATTCCTTTAATACCGTTTGTATATAAGGGATTTCTACCGCATGGTTTTTAGTGATCCGGGTATTACAACCGCAATAGGTACACAGGCTTTCACAAAAAGGAAGGTGTATATAAAGACTGATTCCATCGCTGCTGTTGCTTTCATTAAAAGACTGAACTACCGATTTACGCCATGCATCAACGGTAAACATATTGGCATCCCAATAGGGCACTGTTGGATAACTGGTATACCGGGGAGCAGCAACGAGGTATTTATTAGCCAGATCATTAGTGCTCATGAGAATGACCTTTATCTTTAGCCTTTGAAAAATCATGGATCTGATCGCATGATCTGGAACAAACACATGCAGAACCCAGGCACTTTTTGTGCTGCCAGTTATTGAGGTTAATTATGGTTTCTTCGGCAAGTGCCATAGGCAGTGCTGCAGTTGCGATACCCGCAAGAGCCATCAACGGTACATTTGCAATCTTTATATTTCGTATTGCGGCAGCTTCCTGATCGATGTGCTGTGAGGAAGTTGACCGGGTGGCAATGTATTTTACACCAAGATCTGCGAGCTGATTTACAACCTGCGCAGATACATCATCTTCTTCAAAAACAATTACGGCTTCCTTACCTGCTGCGTAACTTACAGTTTCCGCGCCAAGCCTGTTTGAAATTAAAGTGATTTCATGCTTCTTATGATTGGCTATTGCCAATGGCTCTTTTTCAAAAGACTTGATACTATAGGCTACTACTTTCATGCGTAAATGATTTAATAATCAAAATTAGCACTACTCGAGTCGCCGGAGAATGAGTTTGGTCAGACAGAAATGTGATTCTAATCAGTTTTTCATGTTTTTCAGACGAAGCTGATCCAATATCACGATCTGGCTTCCCTTCCGTTCAATGATCTCTTCATCTTTAAAATCACTCAATATGCGGCTTACCGTTTCAGTAGCCATACCTGCCATTGCAGCGAGGTTGTCCCTGGATACTTTGAGTATCAAACCCGTTGATTGTTCCAGGCTATCCGGATGTTCGTTATTCTTTTTACTACTTTCCTCCCGGTCCTGCCGCGTTCCAACTTTGGAACGTTCAGTGCGTTCTAAACGCTCTCCACGCTCTGAACGTTCTGAACGCTCTTCGCGGTTGCAGAGGCGGATTAGTACTTCAGCCATCCTTTTACGCACAGAGTGGTAAGCCAGCTGCAGCAGCTGCTCTTCCTTCTCGATCAGGTTATTAGAGAGGATCTGAATAAATTGTTTTCCAACAGCGGGATATTTATTCAGCAGTTCTTCCATCATTTCTTTAGGAAGTAAACAGATGGTACTGTCTTCCAAAGCCTCGGCAGCTTCAGTATAAGGTTCATTTAATAAGAGGGCGGGTACACCAAAATACTCATCAGAACTATAAATACCCGTTAGCAGTTCACGGCCATCTTCACTCAGTTTGGTTGTTTTTACCTTACCGCTTAAAACCAGGTAAATCCCGGAAACGGTATCACCATCATAATAGATCACCTGTTTCTTTTTCACTGTTCTTACTTTTCTGCCGGCAATCATTTTATGCAGTTCAGCAATACCGGGCGTGTTACCGAGCAGGTGGGTTAACCTGTCGAGCGACTGACTATAAAATTGCTGCAGTTTTTCTTTTTTACTCAGTCTACTTTCAATGGCATTTAATAATTCAACATCATCAAAAGGCTTGGTCAGGTAATCATCCGCTCCCATTTCCATTCCTTTACGCATATCCAGCCGTTCGGCCTTAGCGGTAAGGAAAATAAAAGGTGTTGCGGCCGTCTGGCTATTTTTATTTACAAGATACAGAACGCCATAGCCGTCAAGCTCAGGCATCATAATGTCGCACAAGATCAGATCAGGCAAGTTCCTGGTCGCAACTTCTACTCCAATTTTACCATTCTCAGCCTGCATCACTTCATAACCTGCAAGCTCTAAGATCTCAGCCGTGCTTTCTCTAATGTCGTCATTGTCCTCAATGATCAGTATCCTTGTTTTATTCATTTACTTGTTAAAAGAAAGTTTAAACGTAGTTTCTTTGTTGATGGTACTTTCAAAATGGAGGGTTCCTTTCATCAAAGAAGCGTACCGTCCAACAATATTTAATCCCAAACCGGTACCTGGAATGTTACCGGTATTGTTTGCTCTAAAAAACGGCTGAAACAGATGTACCTGGTCAGCTTCCGGAATTCCGATGCCATTGTCTTTAACCATAACGATGATCTGTTCATCGTTAACCTCGGTATTAAATTCAATAAACGTATTTTCACCGGAGTATTTTATAGAATTAGAAATAAGGTTGATCATACAATTTTTAATCAGGTTAAGATCGAGGGTAACGATACTCTCTAAACCCGTATGCTGATAAATAATATGCTGGTCCTGTTTGGCAATCATCTGCATCTCTTCAGTTACTTCTTCAGACAGTTTAACCAGGTCAAAAGCACTGAATGTGGGCTCTACCTTTCCTGCTTCCAGTCGTTCGAGCGATAAAAAATCGTTTAATATAGTCGTTAAGTTGCCAACGGCATTCTTGATCTTGCCCACATGCTTGGTAATGTTTTCATTTTCAAAAGGCTGGGCATATTTTTCAATAAGCGTTGAAGAGAGCTGTACGGAGCTTAAAGGTGTTCTGAATTCATGGGAGGCCATGGATACAAACCTGCTTTTCATCTGGTTCAGTTCTTTTTCCTTCTCCAGCGATAAGCTGACTTCTTCCTTGGCATCACTTAAAGCCTGTACGGTCTTTTTGAGGGATAGCGTTCGTTCTTCAACCTGCCCTTCTAATTTGGCGGCATACTCGCGAAGGCGCTCTTCAGCTTCTTTCTCTTTAGAAAGATCGTGAATAAAACCAGTGTAAATAATCCGGTTCTCGTATTGAACTTCACTAACCGCAAGTCTGAATGGAAAAGTGGAACCGTCTTTCTTTAGCCCTTTCACTTCCCTTCCTTTTCCGATAATGCGTTTCTCACCGGTATGCTGATAACGCCCGATATAATTATCATGATTGGTCTGGTCTGGTTCTGGCATCAGCATATTGATGTTCCTGCCTATTACTTCCTCCTGATCATAACCAAATAGCTTAAGTGCTGCAGGGTTAAGGCTTTCTATAATTCCACGATTATCAATGGTTATGATGCCATCAATCGCCGTTTCAATAATCGCTTTTAGTAACCTTGCATTCTCCATAGACAACTTTTTACAAACATACGAATATAGCGTATTCCTGATTTGTTTCCGCGGTCACATTAAAAAGTGATATTCATCATGTTTTGCGATTGAAATAGTCTGCTCTTTTGTGGTTATAAATTTTCATTAAGAACACATGAACCATACTTTTCATATTCCTGTTTTAGGCTTGGGCTATTCCATTGATACACCACTGAAGGTTGCAAAATACGGCATTTCATCTGTCGTTTCTATTGTAGATGACGAGCTAACAGAACGTATGCGGAAGTATCATGCAGAAAAGAACGGTGAAAGTTACGTGCTGATAGATAAAAAGGCGCCAGACAGCAGGGCCTTAAGAATAACGGCCTATCTGAACTTATTGAATACCCTGGTAAACAAACAGTTTGCAGCATTACAGGAAGAAGAATTTGAACGCAGTGAATATCTGAACACCTACTTTGAACTTCTGCCGGACCATTCCGTTCTTAAATCTCAATACCTGAAAATGCAGCAGATTGACGATGCCGGACTTAAAAAAGAAGCACAGTTAAACCTGAAGAAACTGATGAAACCAGGTGCCATAGATGTAAATATCATGTCCAAGGTTGATAAAATCAATTATGATGCAAATGACGAATCCCTTGGTGATGCGTATACAGATGCCATAGCGGCGATGCGGGGTTTTGCGAATAGCGACCTGAATTCTGCAGTTACCATATCAGCAGGTTTAAACCCTAGATTGTATGCTTATATGGAAGAATGCCCGGTGTTTTATCCACCAAAAGGACAGGAACGAACGAAGCAGATCATTCTTAAAGTGAGCGACTTCCGTTCTGCGATGATCCAGGCTAAGATGCTGGCAAAAAAAGGATTATGGGTTTCAGAATTCAGAATAGAATCGGGTCTTAACTGCGGCGGACATGCTTTTGCAACTGAAGGTTTCTTATTGGGTCCGATCTTAGAAGAGTTTAAAGAAAAACGCAGCGAACTGTCTGATGAATTGTACGGAATCTATGCTGCTGCATTGACTGCTAAGGGAGTTGAAGCGGGAGAAAAACCCGTACAGCGGATTTCAGCACAAGGCGGAATAGGAACAGCCGAAGAGCATAATTTTCTAATCAACTTTTATCAGCTGGATGCCGCCGGTTGGGGAAGTCCATTCTTATTGGTACCAGAAGCCACAAATGTGGATGACAATACCTTAGATGCATTGGTTACTGCCAATCAAAGTGATTTTTACATCAGCAATTCATCCCCTTTGGGTGTATTGTTTAATAACTTTAAAAAAAGCACCATGGAGCAGCAGCGGTTGGAACGCATAGAAAAAGGACGACCAGGAAGCCCGTGTACCAAGAAATTTCTAAGTACCAATACCGAATTTACCGCGTTGCCCATCTGCACCGCATCCAGGGAATATCAGAACCATAAGATAAAGGAATTGAAAAGCCTGGATATTACCGCAAAGGAATACCAGCAGCGGTTCGACTCCATTACAGAGAAAATCTGTCTTTGTGAAGGTCTGTGTGCATCTGCTTATTTAAAAAATGACATCATCAAGCCTAAAGAAAGCACAGCAGTGAGTATTTGTCCGGGACCAAACCTGGCCTATTTCTCCGGAAAGTATAGTCTCAAAGAAATGGTTAACCACATATATGGCAGAGAAAATATATTGGGCTCGGTAAACCGTCCAAATCTATTCATCAATGAGTTAAATTTATACATTGATTATTTAAAGAAAGACATTGCATCTCAGTTGGATGAATTGAGTACCAAAAAGGCCAGGTATTTCTCGAAGTTTAAAGAGCAGTTGTTAAATGGGATTAATTATTATAAAGAACTGGTCCCGGAACTAAAATTACACACCAATTTTTCTGTACAAGAGATGTATACCCAATTGATACAGGCAGAATTAAAGGTCAGTGTTTTATAGATGCCAGGTTAAACTGATCAGTTGGCTACGGTTAGCACTTGAGTTGGTAAGCACAAGGAGTACGAGCGCGTGAGTAGTTATCGTTTAAAGGGTAAGGGTTTTTGTCCTGTTTCTAAATAGCTTTTGGTATTTTAAATATATTTTTTGTTAGATTTACGGCAATAAACCAAATTTAACACCACTGAACCCCTTGAGAAACAAGACCTTTCTTAAAACCATCGTCTTTTATATCCTGATCGGAGGGACATGGCTCTTACTCGGAGATAAACTCATCACCTGGTTTGATCAAAAATATCCGTTAACAGATCTTGGAGGTCTGTATTATATCAAGAACCTGATCTTTTTAATTGCTACTGCCCTTGTTGCACTGTTTATATTAAACAACCATTACAAAAGCCTATTAAAAGCAGAACGGGTTCTACAAAACAATCTTGCTGCTCACGAGACAGAGATTAACCAGCAGCTGGCCCTGTATGAAACCGTTACCAAAGCAACAAACGATGTTATCTGGGAATATAACATTCTGAATGACCAGCTAAAATGGATGAGCGGCTATAAGGAGGTTTTCGGTTACGATGATGAACTTATTGTGTATAATTCATTTTGGAATATGAGTAAGATCCACCCGGATGATCAGGAACGGGTTGTCAATGCATTCAAAAATTTATTAGAACATAAAGAGCAGCGGTGGAATGCAAAATATCAGTACAGATGTGCTGACGACACTTACAAGTATGTTTCAGACCGCGGGTATGTGATCTTTGATCAAAGCGGAAAACCGGTTAAAATGATCGGCGCCATTCAGGACATTGACATACAGGTAAGATACGAGAAGAAGTTGTTGATCCAGAATAAGCAGCTGAAAGAAATTGCCTGGCTTAATTCGCACGAGATCAGGAGGCCATTGAGCAACGTAATGGGTTTAATCCCGTTATTAAAATCAGCATTGAGTGACGACGACGATCCTGTTGAACTGGTTGATATGCTGGAAACATCCGCTAAAGACCTTGATGAGGCTGTAATAAAGGTCAACAATCAAACGATATGATCAAATATAAATTTGGTTAGCTGCTCAGAACTAACGTTTTTTACAGAAGACAATCAATCAATCCGCATAACTTAAGCTGAAATCTCTTACAATCAGATACGTCTTAAATATTTAGAAAAATATTAACCAGATCATTCCTGGTTAATATTTTTCTAAATAAAAAGTGCTAAACTGATTAATACATTTCCTGCGGTGCGCTCAGTTAAAAAGCGTTACAACAGATCCAACAGATCTTTCTTAGTCAGCGACTTAAAGATTGATTCTTCAGTTTTGATCAGATCCGTTACCAGTCCTTTTTTAGAATCCTGCATGGTCATGATCTTTTCTTCAATGGTATCGGGACAAATTAACCGTACTGCAACCACATTTTTCTGCTGCCCAATGCGGTAAGTCCGGTCAATGGCCTGATTCTCCACTGCCGGGTTCCACCACGGATCAACCAGGTACACATAATCTGCCTGCGTTAAGTTTAATCCCGTCCCTCCTGCTTTCAGGCTGATCAGGAATACCCGGATATCCGGATTATCCTGAAAAGATGTAACCACTGCAGACCGGTTTCTCGTTTGTCCGGTTAAATACTCAAATGCAATGCCTCTCTTTTCAAGCTCTTTTCTAATCAGGTCCAGCATGGATACAAACTGGGAGAAAACGAGGATCTTATGATTTGACGATTTATTTTCAATCTGTTCCATCAGAACATCCATCTTGGCAGAAGACTCACCGTAAAACTTTTCATCTTTTAACAATGCCGGAGAATTACAAATCTGTCTTAATTTAGTAATGCCCTGTAACACGTGCATGGTACTTTTAGCCAGTTCATCTTCAGATCTGCCCATTAAAAAGTCGCGGATATCCTGCTTGCATGCATCATAAACCTTACGCTGCTCCGCTCCCATTTCACAGTAGATGACCATTTCTGTTTTATCCGGCAATTCGGTTGCTACCTGCTGCTTGGTACGCCGGAGTATAAAGGGATTTATCTTCTTTTGAAGTTCCTGCGCACGCCTGCTGTCTTTAAACTGGTCAATTGGAACGGAGTAAATTTGCTTAAACTGTTCTCTTGTCCCCAATAAACCCGGACAAGCGAAAGACAATTGTCCGTACAGGTCGTACGTATTGTTTTCTATGGGTGTACCTGTGAGCACGGCTTTATTACGCGACTGCAATAACCGAACAGCCTTATAACGCTGTGATTCCGGATTCTTGATCGTCTGCGATTCATCCAGAAATATGTAGTTGAACCGGTACTCCTTTAAAAAGCGGATGTCAGAAAGTAAGGTACCATAGGAGGTCAGGATGATCTCATACTTCGAAAAATCATGAACGATCTTATTCCTTTCCGTTCCGTAAAGGGTAAGTATTTTTATGGAGGGTGCAAACCTGGCAACTTCCTGCTGCCAGTTAAAAATAAGTGATGCAGGAACAATGATGAGATTTGTATTGTGCCGGTCTTTTGCCAGCAGCTGTATCTTCTCACGCTGCGAAAGTATAAAAGCAATAACCTGAATGGTCTTACCTAAACCCATATCATCTGCCAGGCAGGCACCAAAATTAAAATCATCCAGAAAATTAAGCCAGTTTAACCCTTGCTTCTGGTATTCACGAAGGGTTGCATTTAAACCTTCCGGCACTGGGATATCCTTTATGGACTCAAAAGCAGATAACTTAGCACGGTAAAAGACAAGCTGATCTTTAACGATCTCATCCAGATGTTCTTCTTCGTACAACTGCTCTACTACAGAATAGTTGATCTTTTCAGTCCGGATCACCTCTTCTACAACTTCACCTGCCGCAAAATAACTGGTAAACTTTTCTATCCATTCATCGGGTAAAATACCCGTAGTGCCATCATCCAGCTGCACAAACTTACTTTTATTCCGGATAGACCGGTGCAGGTGCTTTAATGAAACGGTTTGCTGATCAAACGTCACCTTTATGGCAGTTTCAAACCAATCAATCCCGCTAATTACATGAATGGATATGTTTGCTTTATAAGGATTTAGTTTGTTGTTCTTTAATTGATTAAACCCAAGTATCGTAATCTGCTTTGCCCGCCAGGCTTCAAATGCCGTTAAAAACCAATTGCCTTCAATAAAACGCTTTTTATGCAGGTAAAAACAATCGGCATGTGCCTGCTCAGGAAATTCCAGCAGCTGCTCATAGAAAAAAGGATGTTCTCTTGCAATATTTGAGATCAGCTGCAGCTCGGCAGATTCATCACGTGCTAAAGTAAAGGTATTCCCTTTCTTGTCTTTAGTACGGATCTGCTTTTTAGATATCACGGGAATTTCCAGGTTGCCATAACGCACCACCGGCGTAATCAGTACAAAGTCTTCTGATTCGGACAGGTAGACAATCTGATCATTTTCAAGGTCAAAACCTTTCTCTTCGATCTGCTTTTTGGTAGCCTGCTTTAAATAAGAATAATTGATCCGTATGCGGCTTTCCAATTTTGAAAGTACGTTTTCCTGAAATGCTTCAAATTTAGACTGATGGATCTGGATCGTATCATTGTACTGCTTAAAGAAATCAATCACACTTAAAAACCCAGGGTTATCAATCAGGTACAGGGTATGCTTAAATTCTACAAAATAGTGGTACCTGATCTTAAGCAATTCCAAAGAAAAAGCTTTATCTTCCAGCATGAGCTTACCTGAAACTTCATAAAAGTCTGCCCGCTGGTCAACGGTAAGTATCAGGTCTGCTTTAAGTACTTTAAGCTGCACAGGAACAATAGATGCCGCATTGATGGTAGAAGATTTCTTTTCATCATGCACATATACATCCAGCTTTAGCGGATTTTTCACTAAGGCTTTTAACCCTTCCAGATCAGATTCAGACTTACCGGCATCATAGTTATTCTGAAACTTGGAAATACCACTGTAAAATTTTAACACGTCCTGCTGATCGGATTTCCAGATCAGATCTGAAGGATCAATAAATTTCAATGGATTTTTAGGCTGACCTTTCAGGGTAAGTTCAGCCTCAGCAAGCTCAATGACCAAATGTCTGTAAAAACGGTGCTGGCTAAATACCAGCACCATTTTATGTGTATTGATTACACCAGAAGATTGCAGTTTAAAAGCTTTCTTGGGCTGCAGGATTGAATTCAGTTTTGACAGATCAATTTCCTCTGGGTTGTAATCGTTTTTATCCATTTAGTCGTTAAATACCGGCACTAAAGATAGCGACAAAAAGTATTAAAATGGCAACGATAGATGTACCATCACGCGGTTTCCGGCATATGCCCGTCCCCCTGCCAGTTCCTGCGAACGGACATTTTGATAGTTGGCACCAAAGGACAACCCCTTCATACCCACCTCTACCCCTGCAATGGCCGACAGGGAATATCCGCCGGATACCGCCACATCGTACTTCTTAAGTTCCACATCTTTATCTGCAGTTTCATAAAGCACCCCGGCATTGGGAGCAACAGTAACTTTCTCCGCTATCCTAATCTTATAGTAAACGATTACATTGGATGTAAATTTATTCCCGTAACGGTAATCATACTTATTTTCTGTATTCATCTTATAATTCACATTGGCATTTAAACCAAGATCATTGTACCGGATGTCATACGCTGCATTGAGGGTAAAGTCAGTACTTTCTGTACCCAGCTGAAAATTATTGGGAGATTCCTGGATGGCCAAACGTTCCGATGGCTCGTATTTTCCGGTAGGTGCTTTAATGCCGCCGCCAATCCATAGCGACTGTACCATCATTTTGCTGCCAACGGTACCCATCTTATCAAACAATTTGTAATAGCCCATAATGGCAATATCGCCCAGGCCGTTCTTACTTCCGTCACCGGTCTGGCTTTTACGCTCATTAAAATTATAGGGTACAAATGCCAGCACCCTAAACCTTTGACCAATGTTCCATCCGCCCCAAAGTTCTGCGCTTTGATAGGTTTCATCAGCAGTAATGGGTGTGCGCTCTCCAAGAGGCCCTAAGTGTGTACTCAGCTTTTTATGCTGGTAACGCAATCCAATAAACCGTTTATTGTATTCTGGTAAAATACCCAGGTAATAACTGCCTACGCCACATCCGCAGATGTCACATGCCAGCGCTGCTGTACCATTAAACAGGATCAGTAAAAATCCGATGATCAGTTTCTTTTTCATTTGTTTCTTTATTATCCCTATTGTTCAGCCAGCAGGGCATTATTAATAAATGCAGGGTCGTTAAGTGTAGCTAAAAAAGCAGTAAGCTTTGTTTTCTGCGCTTCAGTTAAACCTATTCCCAATTTACCGGATACATTCAATACCGGATCCAGGTTTGGTGTGTGCTGAACTTCTGCATTATAATGTTCTAAAACACCTGCCAGGGTTAAAAAACGGCCATCATGCATGTATGGAGCTGTAAACTGCAAATTTCGCAATGAGGGCACCTTAAATTTATATTTATCTGTTTCCTGGAGCGTTGCCGTATACAAACCCTGATCGTTGATCGGGCTTATCCCCAAACCATTGTTCCTGAATGAACCATCGGTAAATAAAGGCTCTGAATGGCAGGATGCACACTTGTCTTTAAAAAGTACATATCCCTCCTGCTCATCTGCTGTAAATACAGCACCATTTTCTTTACGCATTACCTGGTCATATTTGGAGCTGCTGCTGATGCACATGATCATAAATTGCGACAGTGCCTTCATAAACCGTGCGGTATTGATCTCTTCTGTACCAAAAGCATTTTTGAACAGGCTGGTATACTTAGGCAGTAACCTCAGTTTAGCCAATACATTTTCAAGGCTTTCATCCATCTCTTCATGCGTGGTAATGGGCACAATGGGCTGCAGATCCAGATCAAATACCCCACCGCCCCACATAAAGGCCTTATTCCAGGCCAGGTTCATAATGGGTGGTGAATTCCGTGTCCCGAGCCGGTCGTCTATTCCGTGACTCACATCATGACCATGCTGTGTAAAAGCTGCCGACTGAATGTGGCAGGAACCACAGCTTATGGTGTTGTTGCGTGATAACCTCGGTTCATAGAATAAGGATCTTCCAAGTTCAAAACCTTCTTTTGTTACCGGGTTGTTTGCCAGGTTATAAACTGGTTCCGGAAAATTTGAAGGCTTTACAAACCCAAGAAACTTTTCAATCTCTTCTTTAATGGGATTATCCTTTTTACAAGCCAGTATAAATAGTCCAAGTACTAAAAGAACCATCCAGTGCTTTCTTCTCATGCTGTTTAATTTTCGGTATGATCGTGCTTAAACATTTCAGCAAGGTTTACGGCAACATCTGTACTGTAAGTACTGAACATCACGGTAGGATGCGCTGCAATAGAAAAGCTTTTCGTTCCATTAAAAACTTTCATCACGTCTACCAGTAAATGCACGTTACTTTGACGGTCTTTTCTAACCTTTGCAATACCACCGCTGCCCAAATCAATGGTCACTGTTTTAATGTTGTTGATGGTTGGGGCAGAATAACCGCCAAAGCCACCGATATGATACTTAAATTGTTTCTTTCCGGTAGGATCACCATTGGCATCATCCGAGATCACGGCAGAATTACCTTCGTATTTGAAGAAGATGTAACCGGAGTTCCAGCCCCAGTACATCCCGCCCATATCGTGTCCGCCACCGTAAGCAGGATCTAAAACCCCTGTGCGTTTATCTACACCCATGGTACTTCTTAAACTATCTACCCCTAGTGTAAATATGACCTGTGTATAATCGCCTTCAGGTACTTTTACCTTTGCAAAACGCGTAGCCTTATCAGCACCATTGATTAGAAAATAACTGCTGTCCTGATTTACAGTATACGTTCTGCCAGTTGTAGTTACTACCTTAATGTTGCTGATAAAATACTGCAGTGTAGAGATCGAAAACTGCTCATTCGCTGCATTTTTATATAGGCTGCCCGTGTTATTAAGGGTTAATGTACGGTCTCCCACAATGTTGTCAAACTCAACAGAGAACGGAGCCAGGTTTGCTTCAGAAAATTCAGGTGCATCATCTTCATTTTTAGCACATGAAGAAAATAAGACAGCCATCAGGCTCATGATTGCCCACAGGCATATATTCGTTGATAATTTTTTCATCTATTTATAATTTGTTTTTATTTGTGATGAAGCGATCATGATCTTAATCATCCCATGGTGATTTTGAAAGATCATGATGGCTTCACTTGTTATTTTTTATATTCGTTTAATAATACATCCATGTCGCTCATCAGCTTCTTAACGTCTTCATCAAGCGTACCATCGTAAGCACCTCTAATCCGTTTTTCTTTATCTACAAGAATCAGGTATCCCTGGTGTACAAAGCCACCCGGGGCCTTACTGTCTTCCATTGCAGCTACCATGTAGTTTCGTTCTGCCAATGCATAGATCTCATCACGGGTGCCCCACAGGTATTCCCATTGCGTGCCCTTTACCCCAAGCTTATCTGCATAGGCTTTCATTCTTGATGGCGTATCATACTTAACATCAATGGTATGCGAAGCCAGTTTAACTTCGGGGTTGCCTTCATACTTTTTATAGACCTTCATCAGATTACGGTGCATTACCGGACAAATGGTTGGGCAGGAAGTAAAAAAGAAATCGGCTACATAGATCGTTCTGTCGAAATCTCTTTCTGTGACAACGGTACTATCCTGATTGTGCAGCTTAAATGCCGGTATCGTTCTGAAGGTGGTATCGGTTATCCGTTTTCCATTTTCAAACCGCTCGGTCATTTCCATTTGTAAAAATGGCAGTCGCTTTGGTTTTGAACAGCTAAAGAAGAATAAACCGATCAGAGACACATAAGCTATCGATCTTCTCATTGCCTTTTAAATTTATTGAGATAGGCATCAGAAGATTTGATCTCCTTTTTATAAAGACTATCCACAGCAGCAACCTTTGCCTTTTCATTTTCAAAATACTGAACGGCCACTTCGTTTGATTTCCCGGTAACATCCGGTTCAAATTTGTGCATCCAATCGTTCATGCGGTCTTCCGCCCTACCCAGGTCAGAGATCAATGCCGTTATAGCTACTTTTTCCTGAAGGGTATCTACTTCCGGATGTGTGGTTTTTAATCCTTTCAAATCTTTAAGCAGCGTATCCAGTTTCATTTGGTTACTAACCACCTTATTGTGATCAGCCATTACCGAATCATGAAATTGCATCACTTCATCACGCACTGATTTATAATCTTTCTGACCTTGTTTTTGTGTACAGCCAATCGCTGCAGCGAGTATAAATACCAGCCCAATTAACTTCTTCATGCTATAAAATTTAACTTATGTAAATGACAGCAGGATGTATGCCCAAACCTTGAAGGCGGACAAAGCATAACTACTTCTAAAACAAGCGCACGTATGGCAACCTCAACTATTATATATAGCATAGCTTAAAAATTACGGGACACGTACGCGGATTGAATTACCTTGATATTTCAGAAATTGAGAAACCAGTTGATCACTGTGCTTCTGTCAATTCTGTAACCGGTAAAACAAAAATAAAGGTTAAGAATATTGTGGTGGATGAAAGATCGAATTTCTAATGCTTTGCGGCATTCCTGTAGAAAAAGGAATGTGAAAGTTGATTTCCGCGAATGCATATTGTCTAAATACCAACGGATTTACAACAATGGCATCCTGAACTTGTGTCTTTTGCGACTGCCGTTCCTGCTTTTGTTCTTTGTCTTGTGCCTGCTTTAATTTCTTCATTAAATAGCACTTACCATTACAATGCATTTCCGGCTTTTCTTTGTTGACGCAAAGTTCTTGAGCAATGTACTTTTGGTTGACTTCAAAGCCTAAAAAAACGAATAAACTGGAACAGTTTGCGCTGAGCAAACTGAACAGAAGTACGAAAGAAATAGGTTTAAGTAACATTTCGCTGCAAATATAGGTAACGAAGCGCATGAAACCTATCTCCCATTAATTATTTAATAATCGACACTGGTTTTTTATATTCATCGATTGCAACAAAGGAGAATTCTCCCGTTACTGCCTTCTCACGATGTTCAGAATACATCTGTTCGATATAAATTTCTACGCTTACCTTCATACTGGTATTACCGATATGGATCACCTTACCAATTAGCTCAACAATAGTTCCTGCCGGTATTGGCTTCGTAAAATCTATACGGTCACTACTCACGGTAACCATGATCTGTCTGCTAAAACGGGTTGCGGTAATAAAGGCAACCTCATCCATCATCATCATGGCCGTACCGCCAAACAAGGTGTCGTAATGATTGGTGGTATTTGGAAACACGGCCTTGAAAATTCTCGTTTCACAAGCCTGGATCTTTTCTTCTATTGTCATTATTTCTTTTTTAAAATCTAACCAAAACCCAATACAGCAGCCCTTGCAGTTTAATAACTACAATACACACTCTACATCCTGATTTAAATTTGGTTATTTCTGATTATCTATAATCCTGCTAACAAACCCTGCTATGAATCCTGCTAATAAACCCTGCAATGAATCAAACTGACCAAGCCCGCTATGAATCCTGCTAACAAACCCTGCAATGAATCAAACTAACCAACCCCGCTATGAATCCTGCTAATAAATCCTGCAATGAATCAAACTAACCAACCCCGCTATGAATCCTGCAATGTAATTCTCTTCCTTCCGGCAATTTTGGTTAAAAATTTACCTTCTCTGAAAGGCCTAGGATTCATTTCGATTCTTCATCGAAATTATTCCAGCCTTGGAAGAGAACGGTCAATTTTTACTTATTGCTTCTCAAATTCCCCCATTTCAAATACGTAGCCCCCCAGGAGAACCCAGCACCAAAAGCGGTCAGCATCAATTTATCGCCGTATTTAAAATCGTCTTTAAAGTCCCATAAACACAGCGGAATGGTTGCAGCAGTCGTGTTACCGTATTTATCAATATTTACTTTTACCTGTTGTTCCGTTAAACCCAGATAATCACCAACGGATTGAATGATCCTTAGATTGGCCTGATGCGGAATCAGGTAGTCAATTTGTGAACTAACCAGGTCATTGGCACGAAGGATCTCGTTGCAGGTATCCGTCATGCCTTGTATTGCGGCTTTAAAAACCACACGGCCATCCTGACGCACAAAATGCAGTTTATCATCAATGGTAGACTGAGAAGCGGGGAATTTAGAACCTCCGGCGGTAACGATCAGGTTCTCTTTACCGGAACCATCGGTTCTAAAAAAGCTATCAACCAGGCCAACAGGCTCTTCGGTTTGCTCTAAAAGAACGGCACCGGCACCATCACCAAAAAGGATACAGGTATTGCGGTCAGAATAATTAACGATAGAACTATTTTTATCGGCACCAATAACGACAACTTTCTTACAGCGGCCGCTTTCAATCATGCTGGCCCCTAAGGTAAGCGCGTATAGAAAGCCACTGCATGCTGCGTTGGTATCTATACCCCAGGCATTGGTAAGTCCTGCTTTTTCGCAGACCATACTACCGGTAGATACCATCACATAATCGGGTGTTGAAGTTGATACAATTACACAATCAATTTCATCCGGTCTCACATTTCCGTCTTCCATTAACCTCTTTAAAGCATAAGTTGCCATATCCGATGTTGCGATTTCCGGATCGTTAACGATCCTTCTTTCTCTAATACCTGTTCTGGAAATTATCCATTCATTATTGGTATCCACCATTTTCTCGAGGTCATGATTACTTAAAACGGTATCCGGAACATAACCTCCAACCGCAGTAATCACTGCATTTTTCCTTATTCTCATTCGTGTCTATGTAATTCTGTAAAAAAGGGCAGACAATTATCTGCCCTAATTTTTTACAAAGTTACGGCTTCTTCCACAGATTCCCGCAGTACTTTTGCAGCAGCGACCATTTCTATCAAAGCTTTTTTCGTTTCATCCCAATGTCTGGTCTTTAAACCGCAGTCAGGATTCACCCAAAGCTGTTCAGAAGGAATTACATTTTTTGCTTTTTCCAGCAAATGGACCATCTCTTCTTTAGAAGGAACGCGCGGAGAATGGATATCATAAACACCCGGGCCAATTTCATTCGGGTAATTAAAATCAGCAAAGGCGTCCAACAGTTCCATTTGAGAGCGTGAGCATTCAATGGTGATCACATCAGCATCCATATCAGCAATATTCTGAATGATGTCATTAAATTCGGAGTAGCACATGTGGGTATGGATCTGGGTTTCATCTTCAACACCGCTTGCAGAGATGCGGAATGCCGTAACTGCCCATTCCAGGTAATTTTGCCAGTCGGCCTTGCGCAATGGTAAACCTTCACGAATGGCGGGCTCATCAATCTGGATAATTTTAATGCCGGCATGTTCAAGATCAACCACTTCATCCCGGATGGCAAGGGCAATCTGGGTGCAGGTTTCAGCGCGCGGCTGATCATTACGTACAAACGACCATTGCAGGATCGTTACCGGACCGGTAAGCATTCCCTTAACCCATTTCCCGCTCAATGACTGGGCAAAGGCAGACCATCTAACGGTCATTGCGTTCGGACGGTGAACATCACCATAAATTACCGGGGGCTTAACACAGCGGCTTCCATAGCTCTGAACCCAGCCATTTTTGGTAAAAGAAAAGCCGGCAAGCTGCTCACCAAAGTATTCTACCATATCATTGCGTTCAAATTCACCATGAACCAATACATCGATACCTGTTTCTTCCTGAAAGCGGATAGTTTCTTCAGTTTCTTTTTCAATGAGGGCATCATATTCAGCGGCGGTAAGCTCCCCCTTTTTATATTTAGCTCTCCAGCTTCTCACTTCCGGGGTTTGAGGAAAAGAACCGATGGTCGTTGTAGGGAACGAAGGGAGTTTTAAAGCACTATGCTGTGCTACTTTACGGATAGAAAACACATTAGCCCTGTTCTTATCTTTCTCTGTAATTTGAGCAACCCGGTCCTTAACGGCAGGATTGTGGATCAATGCAGAATGCTTACGGTTTTCATTGGCCTGGATATTATCAAGAAGTTTAGAACCGGCAGCTTCTTCTTTATTCAGCAATTGTTTTAAGGCAGCAAGCTCAGCAATCTTTTGTTTCGCAAAAGATAACCACTGTTTAATTTCAGGGGTCAGCACAGCATCATTGGTTTCCAGGTCTAAATCACAAGGCGAATGGATGAGAGAGCACGAAGGACTAATAATCAGCCTGTTCTTGCCTAAAACTGAAAGTGAACGTTCAAGAAGATCCAGTGAAGTTTTAAAATCATTCTTCCAAATGTTCCTGCCATCAATAATACCAACAGAAAGCATCCTATGATCGGGAATGGCATCTAAAACAGGTTGCAGTTGTTCCGGATTACGGACCAGGTCAATGTGTAACGCAGTAACCGGAAGCGAAGCAGCAAGCTCCGTGTTGTCTTTCAGTGCTTCGAAATAAGTAGCCAGCAAGGTTTTAAGATTTGGAAATTGCTTTTTAATTTCCGCATAAACATATTTAAACGCAGCTTTATCCTTTTCAGTAAGGTCCATGGAAAGGAAAGGTTCATCAAACTGAACCCACTCCACATGCTGGTCTTCCAATTTTTTAAGAATGTCAATATAAACGGGCAGCAAGTTCCTTATGAGGTCTATCCGGTCAAAGCCGGCCTCTTTCTCTTTACCGAGCAAAAGATAAGTTACCGGGCCAATAATTACCGGTTTAGTTTTAATACCCAGGCGCTTACTTTCATTATACTCATCCAGAAGTTTAGTAGAGAACAGTTTAAACTGCTGATCTTTTGTAAACTCTGGAACGATGTAGTGATAGTTGGTATCGAACCATTTGGTCATTTCCATTGCGGTAATATCCAGGCCCTCTTTCTGATAGCCCCTGGCCATAGCAAAGTAAAGATCAAGCTCAGTATTCGCTTTATTTAAGATCACTTCATGGTAGCGCTTAGGGATAGCCCCTACCGTTAATGAAAGATCCAGTACCTGGTCATAGAACGAGAAATCGTTACTTGGGACCAGGTCTATACCGGCTTCCTGCTGCAGTTTCCAGTTTTTCTGACGGATGTCCCTGCCAGTCTGTACCAGGTTTTGAATACTTGATTTGCCCGACCAATAGCTCTCGCAGGCCTTTTTGAGTTCTCTGTTGCTACCAATTCGCGGATAGCCTAGATTGTTTGTTAGCATTTTCTTTTGCATTTAATTGAAAAAATCAGTTAAAAGCCCTTGTTGCTGAACTTCACAATACTGCCGTGAAAAGAATAAGAAAGATAGAGGTACAGGTGCATGCCAACAGCCATTCTTAAGAATTGCGGTTGCCTGGTACATCATACCTGACCCATGCTTCAGATCGCGAAAGCATTGTCAATTCGGTGAAGGCAGGTCTCCTGACTTGTAACATTTTTACCATCCTTCCCATTTCATGATTGAAACAGTGGATATATATGCTGGTAAAAACTGATGTGCTACTTACAGTTGCGCGACAGCTCGTGATTTACACACGATTCCCTATTAATCTGCAATTAAGCAGAACCTTTTCCGGTTGATGAAGAAATAAAGTAAAGAACTTATGAATTGCAAACTTAGATAAAAACAATTTTATTACCTGTACATTACCCATTAATTTTTCGAATGATGTACTTTTGCCCCGAAATAAAATTGCATTATGAAGTCCAGAGCCTATCTATTTTACACCCTTTTATCTTGTTTTATTCTTCTTTTTTCTGCTTGCCAGGAAAACAGAAAACTGCCTGTTTATGGACAACGGGAAGCTATAACCGTTAAAAACCCGGATGGAAGCACAAGCATTGATACCCTCTATCAATCTATCCCGGCATTTCGCTTTTTAAATCAGGATAGTGTATACATTGATAACGCCACGTTTAAAGATAAGATCTACATTGCTGATTTCTTCTTTACCTCCTGCTCAGGCATCTGTCCGGTTATGCACCGGAATATGAAGGATATTTATGAGAAGTATAAAGACAATCCGAAGGTGATGTTCCTTTCACATACCATTGACTTTAAATACGACAAACCAAATGTGTTAAAGAGATACGCAAAGAAATTAGGCGTAAATACCAGCAAGTGGCAATTTGCTTACGGTGAAAAAGAGCCGGTTTACCAATTGGCAAAAGACTACCTGGTGGCCGTTTTTGAAGACAGCAAAGAAAAAGAAAACTATGTACACGAGGGTTATCTGATCCTGGTAGATCAGCAAAAACACATCCGCGGTGCATATGACGGTACTAACCCGGATCAGGTAGCACAGCTGCTAAAAGATTTGCCCGTATTGCTGGCAGAAGATAATAAATAGCCATGCGCAGAACCGTACTAAGTTTGATTTTCATAGCTGCTATAGCATCCATGATCTATTCCTGCCAGGGCGCAGACCAGCTTAAACAGGATATTTATTACACCAACGGCAGGGACATCTATATTAAGAACTGTCAGAATTGCCATGGTGTAAATGGCGAGGGGTTAGGTGCACTAACCCCCGGCCTTACAGACAGCATATTTTTAAAAGAGAATAAGCAAAAGATCGCTTGTATCATCAAATATGGTATGGACAGTACCATCACCATTAACGGTCAGCAATTTGAAGACAAAATGCCTGATTTTAATACATTGGCCAATATTGACCTTGCACAGCTGATCGTTTATGTCACAAATTCATTTGGCAATAAACAAGGCATGTACACTCCGGAACAAGTTGCTGCCGATCTCAAAAAATGCAGTAATTAATACCCTTCGTTTTGCGGAAAAGCAGCAATTCCACCATCAGTCCGGTCAATTTGTGATTGAGGAATTGGTCTCAGCATATGGAAATCTTTAATATTTACTGCACCAAGCGGGTTGTATAATTTCACCCTGGCAACCAGTTGTTTGGTACGCACCAGGTCAAACCATCTTTGATGTTCACCATTCAGTTCACGCATCCGTTCATCAAGGATAAAATCAAGGTTTAATTGTCCGGAAGTAACCTCCATCGCCAATTTATTGGCAGCCGTCTCTGTGGCATTGGCACCCGTTTTTGCCCCTCTCCTTCTTAAGGTATTGATAAAGGTAACAGCTTCATCCGGACGTCCGCTCATCAGCAATCCTTCAGCAGCAATCAGGTAAGTTTCACCAAGCCTCATCAGGATAAAATCACGGTTTCCTGCCTCATCATTTACATCTTTCCGCAATGGATCTATATATTTGGTCAGGGTTGGATACAACAATTCGGTTACCTTACTGGGCGGATACACCGAGTAATTTTTGGCTGCGATCTGTGCGGGTGTTAACTCGACATCCGGAAAAAATACCGCCGTATCCCCAAGTTTCATGGCTACAGAATGACCATTTATGGTATAGGTTCCTGGTTTATTACAGAAATAAGCGCGTTTAAAGGTCTTATCAAACCTGCCGTCAAACGTGTGGTTATATACAGTATTTAAATTATACGCCGTTGGTTTATACCGCTTAAAGGGACGGCCATTGGCCAGATCGCGTTGCATACCAGGCTGCAGATCGTAAGGAAAAGTATAATACAAATGCTGTTTATTACCGTCACCATTGGTTAGTATATTGGTACTATACTGCACGGAGAAAAACACTTCGTTATTGCGCTCGCCGGCTCCCTGAGCAAATACATCGGAAAAGTTATCCAGCAGTTTAAGGCCATAATTGTTGATTACATTTTTAGCAAGTTCAGCAGCTTTGGCATAATCTGCCTGATCATTACTGATCCCTGCTCGGGTTAAATAAACCTTAGCCAGCAAATGTTCGGCAGCAGGTTTTATGGCTCTTCCGTAATTGGTGGTAGTTGGCGGCAACGTTAAAACAGCAAAATCAAGATCTGCAATAATGGCCTTATAAATGTCGGCAACAGGAGTTCTTGAAGCGGTAGTAACGGCACCTTTGGTTTCAGTTAGTGTCAAATGAACCGGTCCATACGTTTGAACCAGGATAAAGTAAAACTGGGCACGTAAAAATCGGGCCTCCGCCACCCTGGTGTTTTTTAAGGTTTCATCAATACCAGCAATTAACGGTGCCCTGTTAATCACAGCGTTGCAGGTATTAATAGCCTCGTATAACCTGTTCCAGGCGTCGGTAAAATTGCCTTTTGCAGGATTCAAATTCGTATTGTAAGCATTATAATCACGGTCGCCATCAGATCCAACGGTATATTCATCGGTACCGCTCACGCTTAAGTTAGATCCCAGTTCTGTTCCATAGTAGTAACGCAGATAGCTGTATGCTGCATTTACGGCATTTTGAAAACCATCAGGTGTGCTGATATAATCATCAGTTACCTGTGATCGGCTATCTTCTATAAGTTCTTTCTGACACGCAGTACTGAACAATACAGCAGAAAATATTAGGGCTAGATATATTTTTTTCATAACAGATATAATTAAAAGGAAACGTTAAGTCCAAACGTATAGGTTACTAAAGCAGGTCTGCCGGGTATTTCCGGATCAGTACCATTGTAATTGCGTACATATGGTGCAAATACAAACGGATCCTGAACGCTTCCATAAATGCGGAGCGACTTTGCAGCAATCTTTTTCGCAAACTTAGAATCGAACTCATACCCAAGGCTTAAGTTCTTGATCTTCACAAATGAGCCATCAAAATACTTCAATGAACTCGAAAATAATGGTCCGGAAGTCGCATTATTAGGCTGTGGGAAATCATTAGTTGGGTTGTTTTTAGTCCAGTAATTAACGTTCAGGTTATTATAACGGCCCTGAAATGCAAACACATTATTTCCATTCTCATAGATTGGGCTAACAAACGTATTTCCAAAATTGGCAATTACGAGTGCGGATAGTGTAAAACGTTTAAAGGTAAACCTGTTGGTTATACCACCAGTAAGATCCGGCAGGTCGGTACCAACAATCACCCGGTCATTGGCATCAATTTTACCATTTCCATCGGTATCCTGTACTTTCACCTGTCCTACAGCTGAAGAGTATTTTGCCGCTTCAACAGCTTCGCCAGTCTGCCAGATCCCTATTTTTTTGTAATCGTAAAAAACAGCAATTGGCTGACCAATAAAACGGGCACTACCTATATCACTTACTTTACCCTGAGATAGTTCTGTAATTCGTTCTTTGCTGGCAAACAGGTTTAAATCTGTACTCCATGAAAATCCATTTTCTGATTTGGGAAGGATGTTCTGTGTGGAAACCGAGAACTCGATCCCTTTATTCCTGGTCGAACCAATATTCTGCAGCACAGAACCAAACCCTCCGGATGCAGGCAGCACCTTTTGAAGCAATAGATCGTTGGTCTCAGACTGATAGACTTCTATTGCACCAGCAATCCTGCTGTTTAACAAACCGAAGTCGAGCCCAAGGTTTAAGGCCGTGGTAGATTCCCACCTGAGATCGTCATTACGAATCGTTAACGGGCGGTATCCAAATGCATCGCTGCCGCCAAAATCGTATTGGGTACGCCCCAGCCTTCCCTGGGTTGAATAAGTAGTTACGCCAGTATTACCAATTTTACCATAACTTACACGAAGCTTCAGATTGCTGATGGCTTCAATATTTTTCATAAAATCTTCAGACATGATATTCCATCCCAGCGCTGCAGAAGGGAAAAATCCCCATTTATGATCGGCACCAAAGCGGGATGAGCCATCTGCCCTAGCCGTAACAGTTAGCAGGTATTTATCATTAAACGAGTAGTTTGCACGCCCCATATAAGACAGAATAGACCATTTCTCATAACTGCTGCTGATTCCGGTAATGGTACCTGCGGCACCCATATTATAATACTCAAAAGACTCCAGCGGTAATCCCTGCGCTGATGATCCGGTAGCTTCTAATACCCGTGAAGAAACACTGTACAGACCGGTTAGGTCAATCTTATGCTTTTTGGCAAAGGTCTTTTTATAGTTGATGATATTTTCCCAGGTGTATAGAAATGCAAAATCTTCAGAAACGGAAGCGGTAGACTGTGCCAGGTTTCGATAGGTCGTATTCGGACTAAAATAAGAACCACTCCTGTTTTCAACCAGATCCGGACCAAAATTCATGCGTAAGGTTAAGCCATCAACAATTTTAGCTTCCCCATAAAAGCTGCTTAGAATCCTGAAGCGGTTGTTTCTGCTGATCACTGCACCATCCACCAGATCCGATAGCGGGTTTGGCTGCAGCGCATCGGCTGTAGGTAAAAACAAAAGCATACCATTCGCATCATAGGGTTGTCCGAGCGGGTTAGAAACCAATGTGGTATTATAGGAATTCGCATTATTACCCTTACTAAACGTAGCCAGGGTAGAAACGCCCACTTTAAAGCGCTCACCCAAATCCTGATCCAGGTTTATCCTGGAACTATAACGTTTGTAGCTCTGTGTAGGGTTATAGCCTTTATCATCCATAAAGCCAAATGAAACAGAATACTTCGTTTTCTCCGTGCCTCCATTAATGTTGAGTTCATGGTTTTGACGAAATTCATTCTTCAGCATGAGTCTTTGCCAGTCTGTAGTAGATCCATTGGCAATGGATGCCAGTTCAGTAGCCTCAAAAAGCTTGCTGTCTGCATCCGGAGCACCATCAACATAAGTACCTGCTGCCCGTCTGGATTCCCGTTTGTATTCTGCAAATTCAGGCCCTGTCATTACATCAATGTACCTGGCAATGGCGCCTATGGCAGCGTACGTATTGTAGTTAACACTTGCAGCACCAAGTTTACCCCGGCGGGTAGTGATGATGATGACCCCATTAGAGCCGCGCGAACCATAAATTGCGGTAGACGAAGCATCTTTTAAAATGTCTACCGATATAATATCATCCGGATTGATATCATTAAATCCTCCATTAATTGGAATCCCATCAATTACGTATAACGGATCATTAGCCGCATCCAGAGAACGCCTGCCGCGGATTAATATCGCCGGATTGGCACCTGGCTCATTGCCGTTATTGCTTCCCGTTTTCATAGTTACATAGACACCGGCGGCTTTCCCTTGTAGGGCCTGAGTGATATTGGTTATTGGTCTTTCATGCAGATCCCTGTCTTTTATAGATGATATGGCACCGGTAATGTCTTTCTTAACCTGTGTACCGTATCCAACTACAATCACTTCGTTAAGACCCGTCTGCGCCTCTCTGAGGGTAACGTTGATCGTAGTTCTGTTCGTTACAGAAATTTCTTGCGGAGACATACCCACAAGTGTGTAAACCAATACCGTATTCGCATCAGTTACCGGAATTTTATAGTTTCCATTGGCATCTGTAGAGGTTCCGGTCTGCGTTCCCTTAATGGTAATGTTAACACCAATTAAGGGCAAGCCTTTTTCATCGGTAATCTTACCCGTTACTATGATTTGTACTTTAGGAATGATCAGAGCGGGAGACCGCTTATTGGTGATTACAATGGTTTTGTTGTTAATTACGTAGTCAAAAGGCTGACCATAAAAACATTGATCCAGGGCATCTTTTAATGCCACGTTAGTTAACGTTACAGATACCGGGTTTGTTCTTTTAAGCAGGTCAGAACTGATGATAAAACTGTAGCCAGTCTGATTTTGAATATCATTGATCACTTCAGTCATCGGGGCATTTTTCTTCTTCATACTGACCATTTGGGCATAGCCAGATGCAGATACCTGCATAATGGAAGCGAGCAGAAGAATACAAAACAGTTTCATAGTCAGCAGAAATTTGGTCAGCACGCGGGATTTTAACCCACAAAGGATTACCGTATAAAATTTATACATTTGATTATTGGTTTATAAGTGGTTAAAGAGTCATTGTATTACCAATTCATTGGTACTCCTGGTGTCGCAACCACCGGGATACCTTTTTTCTGGTAATGTTTCTGGTTCATAACAGACCTGTTATGGCATAACGATTACCCTCCTTCCTTTGCCTAAAACGCCAGTTGGTATCACTTTAAAATTTACCATACCGGTTAGTTCCAGGTTTTTTAACAGTTCAGAAATATTTTCATAGCGGGAAACCTTCCCATAAAATTCTTGATCAGCTACGTCCCCTTTATATTCTACATCAACATCATACCATCGGGCAGCTTTTTCCATTATACTTCTTACCGTTTCATCATGGAATACGAAATAGCCATTTTTCCAGGCCATCACCGATTCGAGGTCGGCAACCTTAACCACCAGGTGGCTGCCATTTTCCAGAACTCCGGATTGTCCGGGTTTTAAAACAACTGCATCCTTTGCACTTTTTAACTTTACAGATCCTTCCAAAAGAGTGGTATTGATTTCATTTCGATAAGAATTGACATTAAAGTGGGTTCCTAAAACTTCAATGTCTACGCCATGGGTTTTAATCTTAAAAGGTTTTGCTTTATTTTTAGCTACTTCAAAATAGGCTTCACCTTTAAGTTCAACCTGGCGATGGTTTCCATTGAAAATAACAGGGAATCTCAATGAAGATTCGGCATTCAGCATAACCAGGGTTCCATCTGGTAAGACAAGCTGGTATTGTCCTCCCCTGGGGATAACTATTGAATTGTACTTAACAGGCTGATCTGGGTGTTGAGCAGAAGCATTATAAACGAGCTTACCCCCACTTTCTTTACGGATTACGGCAGTACCCTGCTGTGCTAAAACACCAGCATTGGATTGATCCAATACGATAGTAGATCCATCATCCAATGTTAATATTGCTTTATTGCTGCCAGGAGCCACATTAATTGCGGCCGACTGCTCTAAAATTTCCGTTTGTTGGTTTGAATAGAGATAGAAGACAGCGGAAAGGCTGATGAGGATCAATGCTGCAGCAATAGAAATTCTATATCTCTTTAATCGCTGAACAGGACGGTCTTTAATGCTGAAGACCAGTCGTTGATGAATCCGGTTCATGATCTCTCGCTCATCACCTAAATGAAGGTCATTCCACTCCATATCGGATAGTGAAAAGTCATCTTTAAATGCTTCGAGCTGTTGAATTTCACTTTCAGTACATTCGCCTGAAAGGTATTTTTCATACAATGTGATGTATTCTTCCCTGGTCATACTATTTGGTTAGGTATAGAGTACCTTAAAGGGGACTGCACACACATACTTTTAAAAAAATATTTTTAAAAGCACTTTAAAATCATTTAAATAATCTAATTTAGTTGTAACCAGATATAATTTTCGGAATATGACTACCGATGCAGATTTAATGAGATCCATAAGTGATGATGATGAAAGGGCCTTTTCGGAACTTTTCCATCGTTATTCTTCGAGGATATATGCTAAATCTTATGCGTATATCCAGGATCAGGAAGTTTGCGAACAAATTGTGCATGACGTTTTTTTAACCATCTGGACAAACCGAAAAACATTACAGATCGCATCTTTTATTGGGTATTTAACTGCAGCAGCCAGGTATCGGGTATATAAACATATCGCAGCATTGAAAGCAAACCCAATCGTTTACAAAGACGATGTAGCCGATCTTTCTGTTCAATATTCAAAAAATGAGGGAGACACCCAATTGGCTTCATACGACCTGGAGCAACAACTTCATGCTTACCTTCAGATTTTACCCAAGAAATGCCGTGAGATCTTTGTCTTAAGCAGGATCCAGATATTGAGCAATGATGAAATTGCAGAAAAGCTTGGAATTAATAAAAGAACAGTTGAGAATCAGCTTACCCGTGCATTGAAGCATTTACGCATCTCATTTAAACATCTGATTGCTTTATTTATCGTCTATTATTTATAGATAAATGGATCAATGCAGTCCTATTGATCTTTCTTTGTACGGTTTCTTTGAGTAATATAAAACTTATGGGTTTTATCTAAGAAAACAATATAAAAGGTGTCTTCAATAATATGACCAGCTAATATGGCTATCCCTGTAACATGGATCCTACCCCAAACCGCATCTTCTGATATATTTTTCGGTAATTCAAACCTGGTATGTGTTATTTTAGGAAATCTGCCATATATCGCGAATTTATGACCATCGATCTGATCGACTAAAGGACTGCAGCAATAGCCCTGGAGTACTTCCATGGCTTTAGATAATAAACCTTCCTTTTGCCAGTCTTTAAAGTCTGATCCATATTGCTGGGTCTTATCCAAATATTGAAACGAAACCTTGAAATTCCCATTGATTGAATGATTTCTTCTTGAACTCAAGCCGGTATCAACACTAGAAAGTGTTTTAATCTTTAATTTGGCCACCAGCTAACTAGTTCTTTTGAATAAAATTCACGCATCGATTCTTTAGAAATAATAACCTCACAACGATCTGCAGGCCCATACCCTATTCTTCCAATAATCCAGGGCTTTTCTCTGTGGGTACAGGCTTCCAATTCCAATCCTGTCCAGGCTGCCAGATCAGTAAGAATATCTTTAATAAATTCTTTTTGAGAAGATATCAATGCCTCTGAGAACACCACATCCGGATCCTCATTTTTATAATTGCTGTACCTGATATCGCAGTGCAGCAAAGAAACATCCTGCTGGTCATCAAAAACCCTTCTGCATACCGGACCATGGACCCAAGCCTGGAAATCATCCTCAATTAATGGGCTGTTAAAATAGCCCAAATGATAGGCCTGACAATAAAACACCAGCTTCTGTAATTTCAAATGAGACATCGGGCCATAATTCTTTAAAATATAATCTGCTAGTGTTAGTGCGTCTAACGTACCCAACGTTTGTATGATTTCCATGATTTCAAATTTTAATCCAATACAATACTAAACAAAATTTAAGTATAAATAAATATTATTTTAAAATAAAAGAAAATTATTATAATTATTTAGAATAAAATACCAATTATATGGAAATTATCGAAATATATTAACGTAAAAAGGGTTCATGATCAAAACGATCATGAACCCTCTTTTTATACCTGTTCCAAATTACCGGGAACAGTAAAATAATTATTTTAACACTACATCAACCAGGATTGGAAAGTGATCTGATGGAAACTTAGCATGGTAAGTATCTGTTAAGATCCCCCATCTCTGTGCGGTAAAGCCCTTAGTTACGAACACATGATCAATGATCTCATAACCGTCAACATTTTTACCAAAAGAATTAAACGAAGAATTATTAGCATAAGGGTATTTTACCTGGGTATAGGTATCTGTCAGGATTCCAGAATTCGCTAAAGTCAAATACCAATCGCTTTTTTGACCGCCATTAAGATCGCCTGTAAAGATTGCCGGAACAGTGCCTGCAATTTCTTTGATCTTTTTAGCGATCAGTTTACCACTTTCCACACGGGCAATTTTTCCCTGGTGATCAAAATGGGCATTGAAGTAATAAAACTTCTTACCGGTTTTAAGATCTTCTAAATAAACCCAGGTACAAATGCGGTTACAGCAGGTAGCGTCCCAGCCTTTTCCAGGTACATCAGGAGTTTCTGATAACCAGAAATCACCTTTTTTCAGCGCTTTGAATTTATCTTTACGCCAGAAAATAGACGAATGCTCACCGGCATCTTTACCGTCATCACGACCAAGACCATAATGTTCAAATTCGGGAAGCAGTCTCCCCAGGTCATCAACCTGATTTTTCAGTCCTTCCTGGATTCCGAATACATCAAACTGGTGAAAGCGGATTAAATTGGCACTAACAGGTCCGCGTTGTTCCCAACGGTTTCCAGTATCGCCAGCATTGTCGTAGCGTACGTTGAAAGAGCCTACTGTGTATTTCTGGGCATTGGCGGTAAAGCTTGCTGCGGCCAGTGCTACCGAAAATATAAGGTGTTTAATTTTCATCTGAATCTATATTTATTTAAAGTTATCAAATTTAATAACCGGAGCTGTAAAAACAGCCCCGGTATTTTGTACGGTATTTAGCAGGGTTATTGTGTCCAGCCCGGGTTTTGTCCCAAAGCAGGGTTAAATAACCGGTCAGTTTCAGGAATTGGGTAGAGATAGTTTTTATCTGTAAACACACGTTGTGTGCCCGTTAACCAGGTTAGCTCGCCAGAAGTATCATTCGATAAACGTTGTGGGTTCTGACCGGCACTTATGGTTGCAGCAACGTTAATGTACGTTACACCAGCAACCGGATTAGCCGGCATTACCTGGTAAAAGCAAACATCAAGCTTACCATCTTCATTTAAGTCCATTGGTACATTTAAGGCCGGAACATAAAATCCGTTCCAAACTTTGGTCATCAGCTCACCACGTTTCCATCTAACAATATCATCAAAGCGTAAGCCTTCTAAAGTAAGCTCGATACCACGTTCTCTTCTGATTTCCATCAAAGATGCATCTGTAATTGCCGGGAAATAATTGGCCAGCATATATGGATCTATAGCAACTGGCTTAGTGGTTAAACCACCGGTAATACCAGCTCTGCGACGTAAGGCACCAATGGTTTTAGCCCAGTCTGCATCTGTAAAGGTTCCAAGTTCAGATTTGGCTTCCGCATAGTTCAACAGTACTTCTGCATAGCGCATTAAAGAGATAGAGTTGATGTTTAAGCCGCCACCATCATATTTTGTATCATCCAAAACCCATTTAATTGGCTGATAACCGGTGTAGGTATAGGAGAATATTGGAGGGGCAGCTTCAGGAGTACCACCATTGATCCGTTTATAATCACCCATTCTAATGGTTTGCTGCAGTCTTTTATCCCTGTTCTTAACTTCATCTTTAAACACCATAGTTTGATATCCGGCTTTATCCGTAAAAGGAGTACCATCAATATTCAGATAGGTATTGATAAAAGTACGGGTAAAGCTAATTCTTGAACCATAAGTGGCACTTGTCCACCACCAGTTTGCATCATTATAAACGGCAAGATTGGCATCAACAACGGATGCAAGCATCACCTCAGTAGCCACAGGAGCGGTACTGATAAACAAGTTGCGGTAAGAAAGGTCACCACCAGCAGTGTTCAACGCAAAACCACCTTCGTTCATCACCTTCTCAGCTGAACTTGCAGCTTCTCCAAGCCATTGTGCCGCAGAACCTGCTAAGTTTGCTTCTGTATGGTATTTACGATACGTACCTTCATATAAGCATACCCTGGATTTAAAACCAAGTGCTACATATTTGGTGATCAGTGAGCGTGAATTATCAGAAGTTCTGGTAATGTTATCACACGCATAGTTCAAATCGGCAAGTACCGAGTCCATCACCAGGCTCCTGGTATCCCTGCCTTTGTACAGATCCGGATCATCAACCTTAAAAGTTTTATTGATCCATGGTACATCACCAAACCTTCTAACCTTTGCATAGTAAAAATAAGCTCTAAAGAACCTGGCAAGTGCAGTATACTGCTGTCTTACAGATGCAGGAACATTAGGATCCTTGTTATTTTCCAAAAAGTAATTGATATTCCTCAAACCGTCCCAGTCCCATCCGTTACTCTGACGCGGACCAAACGCACCGGCTATTAAAAAGTCCGGGGCCTGACTTCTCGCTGCATAATCAGACATGGCATCACCTTTATGTGCATCACTGGCATTAGGCAATAAGCGATAAAATGAATTTGCATACAATTCCAAACCTTTCTCACTGCCAAATACAGCACCCCTGGTTGCGGTATCTTCAGGTACCTGGTCTAATTTTTTACAGCCAGCAAATATTATTGCTGCCGGAATAAACCATAAAAAGAATTTCTTCATCTCTGTATATTTTAAAATATTCTTAATCATTTCTGTTCTCTCAATTAAAATGTGGCCGATATACCCATACTAAAGCTTTTCAATATTGGGTAATTGTTACCATTACCATTGGTACCGTCGGTTAATACACGGTCAGAACCACCTATACTTTCAATATCCAGGTCTTTGGTAATCTTGTATAAAGGCGACCATGACCAAAGGTTTTCACCGGTAAGGAACAATCTAACGTTACTCAATCCCGCATTTTTAATGAAAGTTTGAGGTAGGTTATAACCTACCTGCAGGTTTTTAAGCCTGATGTAGGCTACATTCTGAAGGTATTTGGTTTGGGCCTGCGCCAAGGTACCAGAACCGTTCTGGGCAATGTAACCTCTGTATCTTGGGAAATAGGCATTTGGATTCTCCGGACTCCAGATGTTACCCAGTTGAGATTCAGGAACTTTGTTGTACGGACGGTTGTACTGTCCCCAGAATGTTCCGTTCTCCGTACCCGGGTACCAATCCATTTTACCAACACCCTGGAAGAAAGTGCTGAAGAAAAAGCCTTTCCAGTCTGCACCAAGAGAAATACCATAGGTATACCGAGGTGTTGAATTTCCAATTACCTTACGGTCGCCCGGACTGCCAACAGTATTTAAACCATTGTTGATCACACCATCACCGTTCAGATCTTTAAATTTAATATCGCCCGGCAAGCTCTTACCCGTATTGGACGATTTATATAACGTTTGAACAGGAGAATTTGCAATATCTTCAGCAGAAGTATAATAACCATCAGTTTCAAAACCCCAGATCTCACCAACCGTTTGTCCGGCATAATAATCACTAAGCCTTTGATCCGGATTGTTGAATTTCAAGATCTTAGCCGTATAATCGGCAAGCGTTAAACGGATGTTATAATTAAATGGCTTGGCACCAACATCAAACCTGTCATTCCAGGAAAGTGTTGCTTCCCAGCCTTTGGTTTTTAAATCAGCATAGTTACCTTTAGGAACACCGATACCATAAACTGATGGTAAGGTCATACCCACAGTGAACATATCTGTCGTTTTACGGATGTAAGCATCACCACTAAAGTTTAAACGGTTGTTTAAGAAGGCGATATCTAAAGCAATATTTTGTGTGGTAGATGTTTCCCAGGTTAAGCCTTCAGGAATTACACCTGGCTGACTGCTTTGCTGCGGGCGAACACCATTCAGTACCCTATCCGATTGAGAGATCCCAAATTTTTCAAGAAATGCATAAGAAGCAATGTTACCATTACCTAAAGAACCATAAGAAGCCCTGATCTTAACATCTGTAATTGTTTTCGGATCTACATTCCAAAATGACTCTTTACTGATTCTCCATCCTGCAGAAACAGAAGGGAAAAATGCATAACGCTGATCGGTTGGGAATTTAGAAGAACCGTCATAACGGCCGTTCAGTTCAACCAGGTAACGATCTTTGTAAGCATAATTTAAACGGTAAAAACCACCTAAAATAGCCCATTGCTCATAACCGCCACCAGTAGTAATAGACTGGCCAAGTGCAAGGTTAAGATCTTTGGCATCTTCAAAGATCAATCCGTTACGTACGGCCTCAAAGCGTTTGTATGTGCTTTGCTCGTAGTTATAACCAGCAAGAACCTTTAAATAATGATCTTCACTAAAGCGGGGCTCATATTCTGCATAGATATTGGTTGCTAAATATTGAGTAGTACGGTCCAGTTGCTGAATGTCATTGTAGTTAGAACCAACGTATTCAATAACACCCGGTTTTCTGCTGTAAGGAACAGGAACCCTGATCCTGGTTTCATCATTATTGGTATTTTGGAAGGTCACATCACCCTTAACCCTGAATTTATCATCAAAGAAGTTCGACGTAAAGCCGGTTGTATTGCGAAATACCTTTTTAAACATATCAATGCCGTTTTTACCATAGGCAAAATCACCCACTGTATATGCAGCAGAGAAACTCAATGTTCCATCCGGGTTATACATCGGGGCCATGTTATGACCTTCATCGGCAATGTTTCTCCAGATCCCGCCGCCTTCACCAACGTTTAAAGGGTTATGGTATTTAGAAGCTGAATAATCGGCGTTGTTGTATACCTTTAACCATGGATACAATTCGATAGATCCTTTAGCCCTAACGTTATACGTTTGATAGTCATCAGAATTGTAACGGAATAAACCAGATTGTCTGAAAGATCTTCCGGAAACATAGAAATCCGTTTTACCGCTGCCGCCAGATAAGGACAGGTTTTGTTCAGTTGCATTGTTATTGCTTTTATAAAGCTCTTTGTACCAGTCGGTATTATCATAATACACATATTCACCGGCACTGTTCACTTCTACTTTGGGCAAACTTGGATCTTCAGATCTGCGTTTCAATTCAGCCAGGTATGCCGGAGAGAATTTAACGGATTTATTTACATTCTGAGGTGTCTGAGAATAATCATTCCATGCAGACCACCCCTCGTTAAACATATTCGCAAAAGTATAACCATCAGTCACGTAATCCGGCACTGTAGTTGGCTTTTTAATAGACTGGGCAATGCTGTAGTTAATAGAAGTCCGTTCTTTAACCGGATTTTTAGTGGTAATTAAAACCACACCAAAAGCACCCCTGGCACCATAGATAGATGCTGATGCTGCATCTTTAAGTACAGTAACACTGGCAATATCATTTGGATTGATCCTGGAAGGATCACCCTCTACCCCATCCACAAGAACCAATGCATTACCGCCCTGGCCAATAGAAGTTGTACCCCTGATGTTAAATGATGGCGATTGTGTTGGCTTACCATCACCCATGGTTAAGTTTAAATTCGGGATCATACCTTGTAAACCCTGTGCAAGATTAGAAACAGAACGGTTTTCCAAAGCTTTAGAAGAGATCTGATCAACGGCACCGGTTAAGTTCTCTCTTTTCTGCGTTCCGTAACCCACAACAAGCACTTCATTTAAGGTACCGGTTTGTGCAGTTAAAGACACGTTTAACGTTGTGCTTTCACCTGGTTTAACCACTACTTTAGTCTGCGTAGAACTGGTAAAAGAGATGTAGCTAATGGTTAAGGTATAAATACCAGGAGCAGCGCTGATGCTGTAAGAACCATCGGCAGCACTTTGCGTGCCTTTATTCAGCTCTAACACTTTAATGCTGGCACCAGGTAATGGAATACCTTTTTCATCTACAATCTTACCGGTTATTTTACCGGGATCCTGATTCTTTACCAGGGTAATGATGCCTGCAACTTCCTCTCTGTAAGTCACATTAGTTTGATTGAGGATTGCATTAAGGATCACTTCGATCTTTTCATTATCGAAATCCTGACTGGAAGTTTTAAATCTGTTCAGTTTAAGAACAGCCGGGTCGTATGCAAAATCAACACCGCTCTTAGTCCGCAGTTTATTGATTGCACGTAAAAGGTTCTCATTCTCAAAGGAAATATCTATCCTTTTATTCAGAACCTGACCATTGGTGATGCCTGCAAATAAGATTTGCGAACTGGCGATCATGATGGAATAAACAAGAAGGGTATAACGCATAACTTTCTGCAATGGCAGTAAATGTTTTTTCATATATTTGATATAATTGATTAATAAAATTGATTAGGATCCAACGGAAGAGGGTCTCAAGCTATTTCTGTTGAATTACATGCCGGGTCTGCTGCAGATCCGGTTTTTTTATTTTAGTAGATCACTACCTCATTACTGGTCCTCCTGTATTTATTTTCGTGAATTGAACAGATTATCTTTAAGGTTTTATCCAATGATCTCGACGAGCGGATCTGCATATTGTATATATAAGCATCCGTTTTAGCGGCATTGGTACGAAGTTGTACCCCGTAGATGATCTTCATGCGGCTGGCCAGTTCATCAAAGGTGGCATGGTCCAGGTTAACCACCTGTTCAAACCATTGATTGTGTGCATTTGTAGAAAAGTCCGATACCTTCCAATGGTTATCATTTGAGTAGTACCGTAACTTTTTACCGGGCAGTAAGGCGTCGAAAACAGTTTTACTGTTACCCACTTCTACCTTGCCCTCGCTCACACTAACTTCTGTAAGCCCCTTAGGCTGTGTGTGCACAGCGAATTTTGTACCCAGTACTTTGGTATATAGTTTTGCCGTGTGGACAATAAAAGGATGGGCAGGATCTTTAGCTACTTCAAAGAAAGCCTCACCCTGGTCCAGATATACATTCCTTTGAATCCTGTCCCCAAAAGATTGTGAAATACGCAGGGTAGTGTTCGGGTTTAAGTGAACCACAGAATGGTCAGGCAACGTTAACTTTTTATATTCACCATAGTGTGTCAGATAGACATCAAATGCATCCGGCAGTTCTTTAACGGCATCGGTCCTTTTGAAAATAGACCTTGAAAAGAATAAGGCAGGGATCAGCAGCGTTACAATGGCAGCATATTTATAATAGGGTCTGAGAGACAGTTTCGGAGCAAAGATTTCAGTATTACGTTTGGCCTGGATAATCTCCTGCATTTGTGCTTTAATCATCGATTCCTGACCAGCATCCTGAAATTCAGTTAAAGCAGTATCATCGTCATAGCTGTCGTACCAGGAGTCAATAATCTTCCTGTCTTTATCATTTGCCGTTCCAGCGGCATAACGTGCTAATAACTCTTTAAACTGATCTGCTTTCAAAACTAGTACTTCTTTTAATACAAGTACCCGCTAAGGGCAGAAACTACTTTTAATAATTGTTAAGCTTCTGTTAACTAATCGAACGTTCAGGGAATTTATCTTTAACACGCATTCTGATGCGTCTCATGGCTTCAGAAATGTGATTAGAGACGGTTTGTTCAGCAAGATTCAGCTTTTGGGCAATCTCAGAAGTGGACAATAGTTCATGGCGCAGCAAATAAGCATGCCTCATGTTTTCGGGCAGTTTTTTAACTTCTGCATCAATCAAATGTTCAAGATCCAGATAATCAGATAACTCATGGATAGATACAGATGCAGCTTCAAGTTTTTGAAGCGTATGGTCCATTAACTTGCCTTCCGCTTTTTCAGTCCGGAAAAAATTAAGCACTTGTAATTTAACAGCGCCGGACAGGAACTGCTCCAGGCTGCTGCTGATATTAATATTTTCTCTACGCTCCCAAAGGTTGATAAATACCGATTGGATAATATCCTTTGCGGCTTCTTCATCCTTAATACGGTTAACAGCCTGGATGTAGAGTTTTTTCCAGTACTTTTCGTACAGTAAATCGTAGGCAGCAGCATCTCCGTCTTTTAAGTGCTGAACCAACTCTTCATCATTCCTACCGTTTATAAGCATGCCCCAAAATTAAAACTACAATGTGAACAAGATGTTAAATCTTCATCTCGTAATTGAGTGAAATAAATTAAATCAACTGCTCTGTTTATCCTTTCTCAAATACTCAAGTATCTTCTTGGTGTTTTTTTCAATTAGATAATAAAAAGGAATTGCTGTAATCAGGCAGAATACAACGCCAGTGGGCCATACCCACCAAACCATAATCTTATCAACATCTTTCGTTACCCCAACTTTTAGCAGGATCAGATAGAAAATATACATACTTGCAAAATGGATAATATAAATTGTATAACTCATTTCGCCTAATTTTCGAATGACCATATTGGTGATGTTCTTTTCCAGGAAATTAACGATCAATAGAATTGATGCAATTGATGCGATAAAAAAGCTGATCTCATTGATATCAATAAGATAATTCAAAATGACTTCTAAACCGAACAAGAAACACAAAATCCCGTAAAAGACATAGCTCTTTGATATCAAAAAATACTTTTTAAAGCTGTCATAATTGTAGTACAGATAAACCCCAACCGTGAAATAGATATTATATTTTAATAAAAATTCTGTAAACTTATTTAAGTATTGGAAATCAACAGGAATAAATATCCCGACTAAATATAACACTACAGAGGCTATATAATACCACCTCTTTTTCAGTAAGGCAAATGGCACCAGCAAGTAGAAGAATACCTCATGAATTAGGGACCAAAATTGACCAATATAATCACCCGTTGTTATGTAAAATAGATTTCTAATGGTTGTATTAAAGTCCTCAAAGACTGAAATACTTTCCCCGTTAAGCGCATGAAAATATTTATCAATCATATGATATGTAAATGCGGCCCAAATTAGTGCGGCTATATATGGCGGATAAAGCCTAATGAAACGCTTTAAATAAAAGCTTTTTAACGCCTGTTGATTTCTAAGTGAATAAGCAATAGAAAAGCCAGACAATACAAAGAATAAAATGACAAACTCAGATCCTAATGCGGTAGCTTGCAATAGGGTATAATAAACTTTTTCCAGCATTGTCCATTCAGCAACAGGCTTTATTTTAGCTAATTCACCCCCTCCAATTAATAAATGTCCCCTGCAATGATTAATCACAACATAGAATGCAGCAATGCCGCGAATACCATCTAAAGTCGAAAAGTTTGGTTTTAAAGTTTTTAACATGAGGTGATTAATAAGCGGCAATATATCTATGATTGTAAAAGCGTAAACGCTGTATAATATCTTTTCATAGAAATTAGCCTGGCGTAAAATTTCTCTAAACTAAACATAATCATTAATAATCTGTGTGCAGTGTACTTATTTAATCAGAACTCAGAATCCTCAATAAGAAGCAGCTTTAAAAATGTTACTTATTAATTCTATGGTTTTAATTGAACCTGCAAAAACCGGCTCAATTTTTATATAGCTTAGTACAGGTTAAGTAAACACACACAAATATGAAACACACATTTCTAATTTTTGCATTAATAGGCTGTAGCCTGTTGGGTAAAGCGCAGCGCATCACCAGCGCCAAATTCATCATTTCAGATCATGGCAAGGGAATCCGATCGGTAGAATTGGTTATCGATAGCAATACGGTCGTAATGATCAGTGGCTCTGGAGAGCTAATTTCGGCAGACACTTATGACGGCCGGGAATATAACGACGTGGATTATTCAAGAGATAAACAATTTGAATACTATGGCGACTTCGATAAAGACAAAGCTGGAAAGCTTAAATCGATCGGAAAGCTAAAGATCGATTATTACAGTACATTTGACATTCACGATAAGCCCGGCAATATCAAATCCATTGGAGACATCAAGTTTACCTATTATAATACATTTGATATCCATGATCAGCCCGGCAACCTGAAAACAATTGGCGCAATCAAACTGACCTATTACAATACGTTTGACATTCATGATCCACAGGGAAAGGTAAAAACAGTTGGAGGCGTTAAAGTTACCTATTTCAATAAATTCGACAGCGACCGGCTTTTTGGAAAAGTTAAAACGATAAAAGGAAATACCAAAGCGGTGTATATTATTGCCACAAACAGAAGCAGATAATGTCCTGATCAGCCCCTATCCTTGTCATAACCACCCACTGTTTTACCTGTTCCTATTTCTTATTTTTATCGAATCATAAAATCTGAATATATGGTAAAGACAAAAGATATCAATGATACGGAAGGGGTTGATCTATATATTAAAAAGCTGGCTCCGGAATTAGCGGCAATCATTGAAACCATCCGTCAGCTCATCTTAAATACAGATCCCTTAATTGATGAGCGGATCAAATGGAATAGTCCCAGCTATTTTTATACCGGTGATATGAAACCTTTCGACCCCAAAACATACAAGCGGGACCTGGTGGTATTTAACCTGCGTAACGATCAGATCACACTCGTTTTCCCTACCGGAGCAAAAATAAAAGACAGTGGTAATTTACCCGGAATTAATACTAAAGATGGCAGAAAGATCATAACCATAAAGGATGTGGCCGATGTAACCGTCAAAAAAGAGGCTTTACAGCATCTAATCAAAGAATGGATCAAAATGACAGATTAATAAATCTTAACAAATTATCCTAAAATAATATTAATAATATCAAAATTATAGAATATAATAATGAAAAATTATTTTGTATATTAATAAAATACAACTATCTTCGAATCAGTAATTATTTAAAATAACTAACAATAAAAAAATTATTCTATTCAGGTATCCTACGACCTCAATTGTAATTTAAGATTTATTCGCATTTGCGATATAGATCATAAACTCTTGAAACGTTCGAAGATGGGAAACTTGAAATCATATTACAAACTGTTCCGTACAGAAGAAAAACTGGTAGCTGCATTAAAAAACCAGGATCAAATTGCGCTAAAAGCGATCTACGATCGGTATTCCGCTCCTTTATACGGTATGATCGTTAGATTATTGGACGACGAAGAAGCCGAAGATGTTTTACAGGAAGTATTTGTTAAGATATGGAATAATGCTGGTTCCTATGATCCAAATAAAAGCAAGCTCTTTACCTGGATGTCAACCATAGCCCGCAACCATGCCATCGATGTTTACCGCTCTAAGTCCTTTAGACGATCCAATAGCAACATCAGCCTGAACGGGTATACAGAAGAAATAAATGCGCAAAAGAAAGTCGTATTTAATACAGATACCATTGGCATCAAAGATCTGGTTAAAGTACTCAGTCCGGATCATTTTCAGATCCTTGATCTTGTTTATTTTAAGGGATATACCCAGGTTGAAGTTTCAGAAATGCTAAATATTCCACTGGGTACCATCAAAACTAAAATCAGACTGGCGATAAAAGAATTAAGAAAGAAATTCTAAACCATAAAAGGCTAATGCTTAACCCTGCTAAATATCTGCTGCAGGTTTAAGCTAAAACCCGGAAGGAGATCGGATTTGAATACATCAACCATGGTGTACAGCTGCCCGGCATCATATAACCCGTTCTTTTTAAGGCTGTACTTTAACAGGGAGCTTTTAAAAGGATTAATGATCCAATATTCAGGAACCTTAAACTCCTGGTATAGTTTGTATTTAACCTGCAGATCGTGCTTCATATGGCCGGCTGATAAGATCTCGATAATAATATCCGGAGCACCAAGGCAACCCTTTTCATCTACTTTACAGGGATCACCAATAATACAGAGATCAGGCTGTACAACGGTAAGGATCTCCTGGTCTGAATCAGATTTACCGCAAAGGCGCACATCAAATGGTGCGGCAAAAAGTTCATAAGGTTTATTGGCTAAATAATTATATAATTCCCAATTTATTTCTCTTGAAACCCGCTGATGTAAGGAAGCCGTACCGTTCATTTTATAGCGTTTACCCCGAATCAGTTCTGCCCGCGCTACCAAATCCCATTTTAAGTAATGTGCATACGTATAGGAACCTGAAGCATCATCCTCATGAACACTACTTAATTTCAGCGTATTTACACGATAGCGTGTATTTATTTGTTGTGTAATGTACGTATTGATCATAAAGAATAGGTTTAGCAGGCTCTATATTACATAAATATATCACCTATTCTCTACATAAAAAAAACTTTGTTTTGATCTCATTATCAACATTTTGACAAGATTAAAATATATTGCAGAAATGAGTATTTACCATAAATCTGATCCCTGTTAACCGCTTTTAATCATTGGGTTCTTATATTTGTTTTAATGGAGTCCTTCTTTAATCAAAAACATACCGCAATAGTTTTCAGCCTGCTGATCGCAGTGTCTTCCTGCACGTCAAAAAAAAAGGAAGACAATGCAAAGTTAAATGCTAAAGTGGCTGTTTGTGCGTCAGACGGAATGCCGTCCCGCGCAAGGGCTATATTTGATGTCAAAGATACCCTAACCGCAAATGGGTCTGATGGCGTATCCATGAAGCACATCAAAGGCGGCACCTTCCAAATGGGCAGTGCAGATTTTACAGATGCCCAGCCAATCCATAAGGTAACGGTAAACGATTTCTGGATCGATGAGCATGAAGTAACCAATGCGCAGTTTAGCCGGTTTGTAAAAAGCACAGGTTACCAAACCGTTGCGGAAAGACCATTAAACCCGGCAGACTATCCTGGTGTGCCTGCGGATAAACTAAAACCAGGTTCGGCAGTATTCACACCTCCTAAAAAGAGCGTTAACCTGGACAATTACCTGCAATGGTGGCAATATGTTAACGGTGCAGACTGGAAACATCCATCCGGACCACAAAGCAGTATCCAAGGAAAAGAACAAGAGCCGGTAGTTCATGTATCTTATGAAGATGCCGAAGCCTACGCCAAATGGGCAGGAAAACGTTTGCCTACAGAAGCAGAATGGGAATATGCTGCACGGGCAAAACAAGCAGGCCGCAAATATTATTGGGGTGATGCATTAAAACCCGGCGGGCGCTGGCAGGCAAATATTTACCAGGGAAAATTCCCGGTTACCAATACCGGCGAAGATGGCTTTATTGGTGCCGCACCGGTCAAATCCTTTCCAGCCAATGCATACGGTCTTTACGATATGGATGGTAATGTTTGGGAATGGTGTTCAGATTTTTACCGGCCGGATTATTATGCGGTCAGTCCCGCAAACAACCCAAAGGGGCCGGCTGAGAGTTATGACCCGGAAGAGCCAGGAATGGTTAAACGCGTACAGCGGGGTGCCTCATTTCTATGTAATCCGGATTATTGTGAACGGTATATCTCTGGCAGCCGCGGCAAAGGAGAAGTAAGCAGTGCCAGCAACAATCTTGGTTTTAGATGCGCCAGTAGCATTAACCCAAAATAAATAAATCCAAACAGATCATTAGGACTGAACAACCCTATTAGATAAAGGTGCCGGACGTAAAAAATCATATACGACGTTATTAAACAACTCTGGCTGGTCGCTAAATACCTGGTGGCCGGCAGATGGAATGCTGACCAGCTTTCCATTTTTTAGCAGGGCAACCAGTTCCGATCCGCTTTCCTGTGTCAATATAAGATCTTTCTCTCCCCTGATCATGAGTAAAGGGCAACCGATTGCATTCACGTTTTCGTCCGGATATCCGCTGGGTTCCGCATCAAACCACATCCGGATCAGGTCTTCCGCAAAAGATTCAAAATCGGGTTCCGGGTTCTGTAACTGGTACAAATCATAGATACCTGGAAATTTAGACTTATAATCACCAGAGTTAATCCCTCTAAGCAACTCTTCACAGTCTTCCGCATCTTTTAATCGCCAGCGCGAACTAATGGTCACTATCTTTTCTACAGTAAACAATTTGGCTTTGGCAGCCAAACGGTACGCAACAGTACCTCCATCATTAAAGCCCATAATACATAAGGTTTTAACCTCAAGGAGTGCAATGATCTTTTCTGCATCCTGCTGAATCAGCTCGTAACTCAACCCATTACCGCCACAAGTAGATTTCCCATGCCCCCGGGTATCCATTCCGATCACCTTATAGTGGCTAAATAATTCAGGAATAATGTAATTGAAATTTCTGAGGTGACCAAAGCCGCCATGGATAACTAAAAGAACCGGACCATCCGGATTGCCAGCAACTTCGTAGTAAATTCTTGCGCCTTGATGGTCAAGATAACTCCCCGAAACGTGATCAAAGATTTTCATGAGGCGAAAATTAGAAAAATTAAACCTTAACCATTAAAATTGAAAGAACATTAATCATTTTTAGCGAAAAAATTTCTGAAATCACCTATAAAAATGAACAAAATTAAATTATCCTAATCTTTTGTTGAAGAATAGTCCCGTTACACCCTGCTATTTGTCGCAAGTACACACCACGACACCAGGATACATTTCCTAATTTAGGGTAATCAAAATAAAACAGATTATGGTTATAATAAATCCTTATCTAAACTTCGACGGTCAGGCTGAAGAAGCATTCAATTTCTACAAATCTATATTTGGAGGTGAATTTACGATGGTAAAAAAAGTAGGCGAAAGTCCTGGCACAGAAAATCTAACCGACAATGAAAAAGAAAGAATCATGCACATTGCGCTGCCAATTGGTCCAAATACCATTCTGATGGCTTCAGACATTTTACCATCCTTCGGACATCAACTAGTTAAAGGCAACACCACCCATTTGTGCCTCCATCCAGACAGCCGCGAAGAAGCGAAACGCCTGTTTGATGGCCTATCCGAAGGCGGCACCATTGAAATGCCGATGGAAGATATGTTTTGGGGCGATTACTTTGGAAGCTTTAAAGACAAGTATGCCATTTTCTGGATGATTAGCTTTAGCCAGAAATAAAATAAAAAAATAAAAACCTTTTTCCTGCTTTTCCGTTTATATAGATGAGAGCGTTAATTTAGAAAGCGGGGAGTGGATCGCCAGATTCAGCCCCGCTATTCTTTTATAAGAAATCCAGATATTTTTCTAAACTTTTCCAGTTATATTAAGGGTATTTCAATTTGAAATACAGAACCTTTACCAACTTCGCTCTGTACCGAAATTTTTCCGTTATGGCGCCGAATGATCTCAGCAGACAAGTACAATCCGATACCAAATCCTGAGATATTTTTCGTTCCTGCATTTTCTACGCGGTAATATCTGTCAAAAAGCCGTTCAACATCTGAAGGACTAATTCCCATTCCCTGGTCTGTTACGCTCAGTACAACTTTATGATTATCCAAGATGCAACTGATCACAATTGGCGTTTTCTCCCTGGCGTACTTTACAGAATTACTGAGCAGGTTGGAGATCACTGATCCAATTTTATCACGGTCCGCTACCAGGTTAATTTCAACACCAGGTACAAATTGGATTTCATGGCCTGAAGAAATAGATGATACCTCTTCCATAACCTCTGCAACCAATTCATTAAACTCAAAGGGTTGTTTGTCCAGATTTATTTTACCAGATTCCAACCGGGATACATTGAGAAAGCCATTGATCATATTACTCATCTTTTTGATCTGCCCGACCACTTTTTCCAGAGCACGCTGTGCAAACTGATCTTCGCCTTTTTTCGCATTCCGTTCCAGCAGCTGTGCATAACCATTTAAACTGGTTAATGGGGTTTTTAGTTCATGGCTAACCATCCCAATAAAGTCATCCTTCCTAAGTGCATCTTCTTTTGATTCAGTAATGTCTAAAATGGTACCAATCACAGACACAGGATCGCCATTTTCATCCACCTCTATTTTTCCTGTTGTATTCAGCCATTTCAGCTTACCGCCATCCATGGGAGCAATTTGATAATCTTCGCTAAAGCCCTCGTTATTTTTTATAGCTGTTTCTATAGAATTCAATACCCTTTCCCTGTGCTCAGATATAATCATCTCAGAACTTGAAAGATAGGTATGGTCAATTTCTACAGGAATACCGTGGATGATCCTCGCCTTTTCAGATAGTTTCAAACTTCCCGTCTTTATATTTCGCTGCCAGATTCCCATTCCTGATGCGTCCATTGCCAGTTCCAATGTATCCTTTGCTTTCTGCAGTTCAATGCGCGCATTCACCTGCTCTGTAATATCAGCTGCAACGGCGGTCATACCCGTAATCCGGTTATGCTCATCCAGTAGCGCTTCTACCGTTAAGTTCATAAAGCTGGTCTCGGTTTTTCCATTCCGGAAAAGCTGAACAGGTATTTCTCCGGATACAAACCGTTCACCCGTCTGGAAAATCTTGTCCATAATCGCTACAAAGCCCTGGGCTTCCAGTTCCGGAACCGCATCTGCTAAGCGATTGCCGATAATTTCCGATTCCGTTCTTCCCCAGTATTGCAGCATTTGGTCATTGGCCATTTCAATAATGTGATCCGGGCCACGATAAAGGGCTATAGCAACAGGAGCTTCACTAAAAAATTTGCGGAGCTGCCTTTCCGCGTGGTTGCGCGTGTCACTTATTTTAATCTGGGTTTTAATCTTGGTCAGCAGTTCAGTAGCAGAAAAAGGCTTTACAAGATAATCATCAGCACCGGCTTCAAGCCCGTCAATTCGGGCTTCTTCACCAGCCCTGGCAGACAGGAAAATTACAGGCAGCCTTGCTGTCCTGTGCATACTTCGAATGTGTCCAAGCATTTCCTTGCCATTCATCACCGGCATCATGATGTCACTCAATACGAGGTCAGGATTAGACTCCTTAATCATTTCGAGTGCCTGAAGTCCATTTCCAGCGGTCTCAATGGTAAAGTAAGGGCTAAGCAGGCGACTGAGGTAAGCGCGCATATCCGCATTGTCATCCACAATCAAAATGCGTTTATCTCCAACCAATGAAGAATCAATAGCATAGCCGGAACCTCCGGCATCTTCCAAAATTTCTATTGGCTTATGGCCATGCTCATCCTGAAGCAGGGAAGCTGCTTCCAGTAAAAAAGCATCCTTAAGCGCTTCCGAACCGATGTTCTTTAATTCTTTAAATATATGATCAGCAGACAAATGTGCTTTTCCTGTAGGAATTTTTACCGTAAATGTACTTCCCTTTCCTTCCGTGCTTTCTACAGAGATCTTACCACCGTGCAGCAGCACAAGCTCATGGACCAGTGAAAGCCCAATCCCGGTACCTTCATTTGGTCTCCCTGCCGTATTCTCTACCCGGTGAAAACGTTCAAACATGTGGGGTAATTCCTTTTCCGGAATACCAACACCGGTATCCTCCACCCTTAAAACCGCCCATTTTCCCTCCTGCTCCATATGAACGCTGATCGTTCCTTCCAATGTATACTTAAAGGCATTAGACAGCAGGTTCAAAACAATCTTCTCCCACATTTGCTGGTCGGCATAAACAGGAGTATCAAATGGTACATAATTTACATCCAGTTTCATACCGGCAGTTTCAATGATAGAGCGGAAACTGCTGGCAAGATCTGCACTGAGTTCGCAAAAGTCAACCAGCTGATAAGCAGCCTTAGCGCGACCAGCTTCTACCCTGCTGTAGTCCAGCAGGTTGTTGACCAATTTAAGCAGTCTAAGCGCATTTCTATGGGTTTCTTCAAGAGGTGCCTTAATCGCGGCCTCAGGATTTTGACGTAAAACATCTTCCAGCGGGCCAAGCATCAGCGTTAGTGGTGTACGAAACTCATGGCTCACATTACTGAAAAAGGCGGTCTTAGACCGGTCAATTTCAGCCAGTGCCTGCGCACGTTTCTGTTCCTGTTCATAGGCATAAATATTAGATACCGCGGTATTAAAGGTATTGCCGAGCAGGTCATAAAAACCAAGATAAGATTCATCCAATGCTCTTCTTGAGCTGACACCTGCAATCAGGAACCCAAAAGGCTCCTGCTGGCCAGACAAGTAAATGGCCTGTAAAACCGCATTTTGCGGAGCTTCAGGGTAAGGCAGACAACTAAAATCACCAAACAGGCCTTTCAAGTCATCAACAATATAGGCTTCAGCGCTCTTAACACATTCTGCCAGTGGCCAAAACCCGGGTTGTGCTGCGTTCAAATCAATTTGTACCTGTACAAGTTGTCCGGCTTCTTCCAAACCTTCAGAACTAATCAACACCGCAGTATTTGTTTCAGGATTATATCTGTAAAAAAGCAGGAAAGGCAAATCGCCCACAAAGCCTGCAAATTTATCTGCAGTCTGAATCCCGATTTCTTCAATCGTCTTCGCTTTACCCATTGCTGCACCCAGATCCCTCAACAATTGGGTACGTCTGGCACTGAGCATTTTGTCTGTCGTTTCCGTAATGGGATGAAAAATACCACCTATTCCACCAGACTCATCACGTATAGGAGCAAATGAAAAGGTCATAAAGGCCTCTTCCAGGTAACCATACCGGAACAGGAACATCTGCTGATCGGTAATATAAGTACCTTCCCCCTGTTGCCCGCGTGTAAACTTATCACCCACTACTTCCAGTGCAGATTCCCAGCAAATCCTGAAATTCTGCCCCATAGAGTCCGGATGCATCGCCCCGCATATTGGCCGGTAACTGTCGTTATAGATTTGAATGGTTTCAGGTCCCCAGGCTATGAGGATTGGAAAGGTAGAAGATAAACACAAACTCACGGAAGTCCGTAAGCTTTGCGGCCAGAATTCTATTGGTCCTAATGCTGTTTTTGACCAATCCATCGAGCGGATCAACTTACCCATCTCTCCACCGCCGGAAAGAAACTGTTCTGTACTTTCAGTTACCATAATTAAAACAATGCTGCGTGATCTGCACTAAATGTCAAATCACACCAATAACAAATGTAATTATTTTATGATGCCGATTTTAATTTTCCTGTTATTCCATTTCAAAAGACAGATCAGAAACTTCGCTCATTTCATGCTCATTATGGGTCACTAAAAGAACGGTAGTTTCCTGCGCTGAAAACAACGTTTTCAAACTGCCTGTCATTTTGGTCTTTAGCTGCTGATCGAGCGCAGAAAAAGGCTCATCCATCAGCAATAAGCCTGGTTTGGTACATAGCGCCCTCAAAATTGCAAGACGCTGCTGCTGGCCGCCAGAAAGCTGCCTCGGATAGTTTTTTATCAACGGTTCCATTTCTCCTATTGATAACAGTTCACGGATATAAGCCAGATCATCCGTCCCATAACGCAGGTGCTGCTCAACAGTCATGTTCGGAAAAAGCGCGTAGTCCTGAAACACAAAGCCAACTTTCCGCTCCTGCGTGTGTTTTGAGTACTTCTTTACTGAATCAAACCATACCGAACCGTCCACCCGGATCATCCCCGCTTCCGGAGTAATCAAGCCAGCAAGGATCTTCAGCAGTGTCGTTTTGCCTGCACCTGACGGACCAGAGATCCGCGTAACAGACTGAGATTGAAATGTTGTATTTATCTTCAGTTCAAGAACGCCTTTATAGGTTTTAATTTGCTTATTGATATTGATCTCTATCATTCGAAAGGACTTTTTACGGCGTTTCTATTGAATATAAATACAGCCAATACAATGATAAAGGTGATCGCAAACAGGATGAGTGCGTAATCATTTGCAGCTGCGTAATCCATTTCTTCCACCGCATCATAAATAGCAATAGACGCCACTTTGGTTACACCAGGAATATTGCCGCCAATCATCAGCACCACACCAAACTCACCCAGGGTATGTGCAAACGTAAGCACCGCAGCAGTAAATACAGAAGACCTGATGTTGGGCAGTAAAACATAAAAAAAGGTCTGCATTCGTGATTTACCCATTGTATAAGAAGCTTCAGCAATGGATTTTGGCAAGTGTCCAAAAGCAGCTTTAACCGGGCTGATCATAAAGGGAAGGCTGTAGATCAGCGAAGCGATGACCAGTCCTTCGAAAGAGAAGACCAGCTGGACATTAAAATGTTCATGCAGCCATCTGCCCAGCGCATTATTCGCGCTAAAGGCCAGTAACAAATAAAAGCCGAGTACAGACGGGGGCAGTACCAGCGGCATGGTAATAAAAGCCTCAATAACCAATTTAGGTAAGGTTTGCTTACGGGATAGCCAGTAAGCAATTGGAATTCCGATCAGCAGTAAAATAAAGGTGGTCAGCAGGGCAAGCTTTATACTCAGCCAAATCGGTTCCAGATCCATACTATTTTTTCGGGTTTAGAGGTACATGATATCCGCTGCTGCTGATAATTTTTCTTGCCGCATCGGTAGACAGGTAGTCGAAGAATTTGGATGCCGCTGTAAGCTTTCCCTTTTTGGCGTAAGCCAGCAGAATGGCTCCCTGTGCAATCTCGTCATAACTTTCTTTATCTATCCTTGCCCATTTAAGAGATTTATTGTTGTTTTCATAAAGAAAGGCTTCTGTTGTAAAACCAATACTTACGGTGCCGGTCTGCAAGTAGGTGTTTACCTGCGAAATACTTTCACCATAAACAAGCCTGGATTTCACCTGATCCATTAAACTGTAAAACCGAAGGGCTTCTTCTGCAGCTTTTCCGTAAGGAGCCGTTTTCGGATTGGCAATGGCTACCTTCTTAGCCTGATCACTAATGATCAGTTTTTTCCAGTTGCTGATGTCTCCACGTATATTTCCACAAATAATCAGACTGCCTAAGGCATAGATCTTTGGCTTTTTAAGTCCGAAACCGGCAGCAAACAATTTCTCGGGAAATTCAGTATCTGCAGAGAGAAATACGTCATAAGGTGCACCATTCATAATCTGGGCCGTCAATTTACCCGACGCACCTATGATGGCCTCCGTTTCAATACCGGTACGCTTTTTAAAATCAGCCTGAAGCTTTTTGATTACGCCCTGGGCATTGGCAGCAACAGCAATCCTCAAGGTCTGTGCATACAGCTGGCCATGAAAAATCAGGCAGCAAAAAATACCGAGGCAAATAATCTTTAATTCTTTTAACATTAGCAGTGCATTATTGCCTTTAAATTTCATCCATTTTATTTTAATGATATCAACCTGTTGGCTTTATAATCCTTACAAGGCAGCATCTTATTTAGCAAAAGCAATCTTAATTGCAGTAACCTGTTTAATGCATCTGGCTGGTTTTTTCTCATCCTGAACAATGATCCGGAAAGGACCATCAGCAACCGGAAGCAATTGGTTATCCACCCTATCAGCAAGAATAATGGCACGGTCTGTAAATTCACTGTCCAGTTCTGCAAGCGTAAAGATAACCTGGTAACCATCACTGGCCTCAATCAGCGCAAATTTGGTCAGATTTTCACCCCGAAGATCCTTTCCGAGTGTTACTCCGGCTTTCAATAACAGATCAAATAGCTTAACACCAGAATACGTATGATCCTTACCATCGCGGTCTTTTCGGATCACAGTAACCTGTTTAAACTGTTTCAAATCTGCAGCATGAATGGTCTGAGCTGCAGTAACCTCTCCGGTAATCTTAACACCAGGTTCAGTTAATGCCTGTGCGCTTGCAGCGTCCGGACTAACGGCCATCTGAAACAATCCGATCAACGCTATAAATAGATATTTTCTCATTTTGTACTTGTTTTTGCAGTTAAAAAAGGATTCGAAAACCTGGGGTCAGCAATAAAGGTTGAATCCGTAAGGGTTTTTAAAAAGGCAATCAGTTCTTTCTTTTCGTTGGATCTTAATTTTAAGGAAGTCCCTCCTTTAATATTTGATTCGTGCTGTAAAAAGGCACTTAGTGATTCCGGCTGCTCCATATGCTCGCTATAATGTTCAATAACTTCTTCAAGCGTGTTAAACCTTCCGTCGTGCATATAAGGAGCAGTCAATTCTATATTTCGCAAGGTAGGCACTTTAAATCTCCCATGGTCGGTTTTCTGCCCTGTAAGCAAGGCGATGCCGGCATCTTTAGAACGAAGATCCAGACCGTTATTGTGAAAAAGTTCCAAATAGTTCTTTGGACCGCCATGACAATGGGCGCAGTTGGCGCCCCGGATTCCCTTTTCCGGATCAGGAGCGGTATTAAACAAGAGCATTCCCCGCATTTCCTCCGCAGAGAGATTGGCGTTCTTGATAATTTTATCAACGTTGTCGCCATTATTTACTCTCTCAATGGACTTAATCTTATCAATGCGTTTGGAGTTCTCAATGTTCTTAACGTTCTCAACGTTCTCAACGCTTTCCAGATAGCGGTCATAACGGGAATTCGCAGAAATTAACGTGCGTTCAAACTGCGCAAGTGCCATTACGATGCGTTTTCCGGTAACCTGCTCATCACCATATACCTGCTTAAATAACTGTGGATAATAACTCGTTTCCTGCAGTTTCTTTGCCGAGGCAGAAAGCGACTGCCCCATTTCATGGGGGTTGATCATAGGAACACTGGCCTGCCCTTCCAGAGATGCAGAGCGGCCGTCCCAAAATAATTTCCTGGCCCACAGCAGGTTTACAAGCGCCATCGCATTGCGGTCAGAAAAAGTACCATCAACACCCCTACTTAATTTTTGGCCATCGGTAAAGGCTTTCTCCTGCATGTGACAGCTTCCGCAGGACAATGAATTATTTGCTGATAAGCGGGCTTCATAAAAAAGCCTTCGACCTAAATAGACCCCTGCATTGGTTGCGGGATTATCCTCAGCCTGCTGGATGCGGTTTCCAAAATAAGCAGGATAAACAAACTTGTACTCCCCTTTCGGCACCTCATCATCGTCCGTCCAGGAGGATAACATGACCACTATAAAAACTGAGAACGTCAGGAAAATACAAAAATTACGAGAATAAGATTTGTACCTGCTGCTAATATTTTCGGTTATTGCCATCCAATGATCTGATTTCCCTAAATTAGTAATTGAAGATCAGGTTTGCAAAGTAATTCCTACCCTGCTCCGGATAACCCTCAGCCAGAGTATAGTTTTTATCAAAAAATCGGATTTATTTTGCATTACCATAATATGATCGTAATATTGCAATATACAACTATGGGACTTACCAGATCAGAAATATTTACCGCCGAGCAGAACCAGCTTTCCACGTTGCTGAAGGCAATTGCGCACCCTGCCCGTATCGCTATACTACAAAGGATCATCCTATCAAACACCTGCATTTGCGGGGATTTAGTGACTGAACTTGGTTTGGCGCAGGCAACCATTTCACAACATTTAAAAGAACTGAAAACAGCAGGAATTATCCAGGGCACAATTGAAGGCGTGAGTGTTTGTTACTGCATCAATCCTAAAACCTGGAAACTTTTGGAAGAACAGCTTGGGGGATTTTTAGGTTCTTACAAAGGCGAGACCACCTGCTGTTGACCTTTTTTTACTTAAATCAATCGTTAAATTGCAATATTATGAATAATACAGAATTAACCACCTGGCAGACGTTTAAAGCCACATTAGAAAAATATCCAAGCTTAACCTTACAGTTTCAATATGCGGAAGGGAAATGGGTAGATGCATCTTATCACATCACTGAGATCAAACAAGCACCAATAATATCTGTGGTTTAACAATTATAAAAACACAAATTTTATTATAAAAGATGAAAAAAGTACTCGTACTATGTACTGGCAATAGTTGTCGCAGTCAAATTGCTGAGGGATATTTAAGGCATTTCGCTGGTAATTCCGCTGAGATCTATAGTGCAGGCATTGAAACGCAGGGCGTAAACCCCAGGGCCATTGAGATTATGCAAAGAGACGGCATCGATATTTCCCATCATACTTCCAACAATGTGAATGAATACACTGGGATTGACTTTGATTTCGTGATCACAGTTTGCGATAATGCAAAGGAAAACTGCCCTTATTTTCCAACCCATGCTGTCAAACTACATTATAATTTCCCCGATCCTGCAAAAGCCAAAGGCTCTGAAGAAGAAGTAATTGAACAGTTCAGAGCAGTGCGGGAAATGATCAGGAAATATACACAGAACTTCGTAAACGAAAACCTGAAGAACTAACATGTCAGCTAACCACTGTGCCCCTGCAAACAACCGGAAAAAGCTTGGCTTTCTGGACCGTTACCTGACCTTATGGATATTCCTTGCAATGGCCATTGGCGTAGGGATTGGTTATTTTATTCCTTCTTCATCGGATTTTATCAACTCATTCTCAAGCGGAACCACAAACGTGCCGCTTGCTATAGGGCTGATCTTAATGATGTATCCGCCTCTTGCCAAAGTCAGATATGAAAAAATGGCTGAAGTTTTTCGCAATACTAAAGTACTGGGCGCTTCGCTGTTGTTAAACTGGATCATTGGTCCGGTACTCATGTTTATATTGGCTATCGTCTTTTTACAGGGTTATCCTGAATACATGACCGGACTAATATTGATCGGTCTTGCCCGCTGTATCGCAATGGTGGTGGTATGGAATGACCTTGCTGAGGGAAATAGGGAATATGCGGCAGGTCTTATCGCCCTTAACAGCATCTTTCAGGTATTGCTTTACAGCTTCTATGCATATTTATTTATTACTGTATTTCCACCGATGTTTGGTATTAATGGTCTGAATGTAGACATTACGGTCGCCGAAATTGCAAAAAGCGTTGGTATATACCTGGGCATTCCGTTCGCTGCCGGACTGGTCAGCCGTTACGTTTTGATCAAACTCAAAGGAGAACACTGGTTTCAGCAAAAGTATATACCGGTTATTTCACCCATTACCCTGATTGCATTGCTATTCACCATTGTAGTGATGTTTAGCCTTAAAGGAGAGTTGATCGTGCAAATACCATTAGACGTAATTCGTATTGCCATTCCGCTGGTTATCTATTTTGCCATTATGTTTCTAATTAGCTTTTTTGCCGGGAAAAAGATGGGTGCCGATTATTCACAAAGCACTTCAATTGCATTCACAGCCGCTGGTAATAATTTTGAGCTGGCAATAGCAGTAGCTATTGGAGTATTTGGTATCAATTCCGGTCAGGCATTCGTTGGTATAATCGGGCCATTGGTAGAAGTTCCCGCTCTTATTGCACTGGTAAATCTGGCCTTCTGGTTTAGGAAAAAATATTATAAGAGCGAAAAGGCTGACATAGACAGTAAATAAGTGAAGACATCTTATTCAACTATGGGAAGCAGGAAACAGAACCTGCTTCCTTCGCCTATCGCACTCTCTACCCAGATCTTTCCGCCTTCGGCTTCAATAAAGTCCCTGGATATGGCCAGACCAAGACCAGAGCCCGATTTATTATTGCCATCAGTAGGTACCTGGAAATAGCGGTCAAACAAACGCTTCTGGTATTTTTCATCAATCCCCTTACCAAAATCCCGCACAGAGAACTCCATGTTATCTCCAATTTCTGTAATCTGGATCATTACCTTAGATTTCTCCGGACTATACCGAAGTGCATTGGATAAGAAATTAACCAGCACCCAGGCTGTTTTTTCAGTATCCACATTTACCTTAGGCAAATTGTTCTTACTGATCAGTTCCAGCTCGATGGACTTCTGTTCTGCCTGAAAACGTACGGCATCCATGGCGTAAATTGCAATCTTACGTGGGTCGGATTTCACAAAATTCAATTGCAGGTTTCCCGTTTCCACCTGGGCAAGGTCCAGCAGCTCACTGGTAATCTTCAGCAGCCGTCCGCAATCTTCCTTAATGTGCTGCACAAGCTCTTTCTGTTCCGGGTTCATACTTCCTACACGCTCATCATCCATCAGCTTCAAACTCATTTTAATCGACGAGATCGGTGTTTTCAGTTCGTGTGAAACCGTGGCAATGAAGTTGGTTTTGGCCTCATCCAGTTCCTTATACCTGGTAATATTTTTAAGGATGTATACCTCTCCTGCAGTTTTTCGGGTTTCCCGCATCACCTGCTCCTGCTGGTCTTCCCAGGCAGGAACCATGATCTCCCTGCGTTCCAGCTGGAAGTAAGATTCTTTACCGTCGGCATAGATCTTCATCGGCTTATCGCTGCTGTTAATTTGCAGCATCCTGTTCAGCAGATCATTCTTTTTCATCAGCTCAATGACATCCGACCCAATAACATCCTGTTCATTTAAATTCAGGAGCTGACTGGCTACATGATTCAAAAACAAGATCTCTTTTTTTTCATTGAGACCAATGATCGCATCCTGCATCTGTTCAATGATCGCCTCAATCCTTAATTTCTCCGATTGCAGTTTGGCCAGGTTGCTGTTTTCCCATTTATTAAGCAGGGCTGCCATCGCATTGAATTCTTTCGCCAATTCAGCAAATTCATCCGTACCATTAAACTCCAAACGCTGTTTATAGTTTTTCCTGCTAATCTCTTTGATCGCTTCAGAAAACTCCCTTAAAGGATTGGCTACAAAACCCGGAAAGTTTACCACAAAGGAGAACAGGACCAGGAAGCACATGGAAGCCGCAAAGATCAGGTAGGTTGCAGCCTGCTCAACGCCAAGCTGTGCAGCATCGTTCTTTCTCACAATGGCATCCATGTTCAAATCATCTATAGCCCTTAGCAATTTCCTTGCGTTAGCAAGAGCAGCTGCTTTTACTTCAACAGAAGCCAATGGATCAGTCATTTGCTTAAAAGATTTCTTCAGCATCTCTACCGCCTTTTGCTCACCAGGTTCTGTAATGTTCTTTTCTTCGAGCAGCAATTGTTCCGCAAATTGCCTTTCGCTATCAGGAGCCAGCGGTATGGCATGGTCTTCGAGAACAGCACGCATCTTTCCGCTGTATTTTAAACTCTTATAATTATCCTTTAAAACCACCTTTGCACTCACCGAGATCCGGTTCATATAATAAAGGGACAACCCTCCAAAAATGAGGACAACCAGGAATAAGAATCCGAATCCCAGGCGCAGTTTAGTTTTTATTTTCATCTGTATATACTTAATTTTAATCAAAAAAAATCGTGATGGTGTTTGAGAGGCCTAAAAAAATCGTTTCGCTTCATAATTATAGTTCGTTGTCAACGCGCTCAAACGCTCTCAAATGCTCTTGCTTCTCAAACGTTCAACGTTCTCAACGTTCTCAACGTTCTCGGCGTTCTCGGCGTTCTCAGTTGCTGGCGTTAGGAAAGGATGACAAGGTCAGTTTCTGTTTCAGAGATCTTTTTTAAAAGTTTATTAAATATGGCCGTCCGCATAATCACCTGGAACAGGTTAAGGTGGGGTTTACCGATGCAAATCGTGGTCACTTCCTTCTCCGCAGCAATCCTTGTGATGGTATCGGTAACATCTTCACTTTTCACTTTCAGTACTTCAGCACCAAGCTCTGTAGCCAGTTTAAAATTATTGATCAGGTGCCGCTGCAGGTCAAGCTTAATCCGGTCACCACCTTCCTGGCTTCTTTGCACATAAAGCACGATCCATGGAGAACGGTAATAAGAGGCCAGCCTTGCTGTTTTACGGATAATGATCTTTGCCGTCTGGTGGTTGGTAGAAATACATGCCAGGAACTTCTCCGGGCGCAACTTGATCTGTTTGGGTACTTCTACATTTATTTTCCGTTCCAGATGGTGCGCCACTTCTTTGAGTGCAAGCTCACGCAGCTGCAAGATCCTTTCCGGCTGGAAGAAGTTATTGAGTGCCCGCTCAATTTTTGAACGGTCATAGATCTTGCCCGCTTTCAACCGGTCTATCAACTCATCAGCCGTCAGATCGATATTAACAATTTCATCAGCCGTCTCCAGGATCTTGTCTGTTATCCGCTCTGTAATTGGAATGCCGGTAATGGTCTCAATTTCCTCGTTCATGCTTTCCAGATGCTGGATATTTACCGCAGAGATCACACTGATGCCAGCATCCAGAATATCGGCCACATCCTGCCAGCGCTTGCCATTCTTGCTGCCCTCTATATTGGTATGGGCCAGTTCATCGACAATCACTACCTCGGGATGCAAATTGATGATTGCCTGCACATCCATTTCTTCAAGTTCCTTACCTTTATAAAAGATCTTTCTTCTCTCAATAAGCGGAATCCCATGTAAAAGGGCATGCGTTTCTTCCCGGTTGTGTGTTTCAATATAGCCGATCTGTATGTCAATGCCATTCTTCAACAGTGCATGGGCTTCCTGCAGCATCCTGTAGGTCTTCCCTACACCTGCACTCATGCCGATATACACCTTAAATTTTCCTCTTCTGGATTTTTTAACCAGGTCAAGGAACTTTTTTACAGATCCTGCTTTATCGTCTTCTTCCATCATCTATTTAATTTACCATTTTAATATAACATATCCATTATGGGTTAAGTACCATAACCCAAATGCAAATATTCCAGCAGTAAGCAGAAGTAATACCTTCATTTTCATTCTTTTAAGCAGTTATGGGACTTACATGAAATCATGCAAATCCCATAGGTTAAACCTTAATTAAACAACTAGAACGAAACTGCGATACTTGCTGTTACTGCCGCGTTGTTGTCAACCGGGTTAAAGTTCCTTACAAAGATCTCATCCTTGCTGCTGTACATCTTACCTTCCAGCCTCAATACTGCGTTGCTAATTGGTGCATAGTCAATATTTAAAGAATAACCAGTGGTTTTAAAGCCATTTGGTGTACCAGTGCCAATAAATACACCGTTCTTATCTTCATAATATTCAACTCTTCCGGACATGGCCCATTTGCTGCTGAACTTATATTGGGCAATGGCAACCGGTGACAATACTTCATTGCGGTCGTCACTTCCCTTTTCTTTTTGCTGGGTTCCGTAATCAAATCCTACCGTTACACCAAATTGGTCTGTAACCTGGAATATACCATACACGTTATGGTACAAACGTCTTACACGGATAGAATCAGCACCTTCGGTTCCCAGATAATTGCTGTAATTTACAGTGATCTTACCAGTTGGCTTCCAGGTTAGCTGAACACCTCCTGCAGGCTGGCTGTTCCCGTTCTGACGGGTCATTCTTTGCCATCCATTCAAATAAAATGCAGCAGCAGTAAATTTCCCGTCAGTTGTTCCGTAGGTGATCTTTGCGCCCGACTCATAATACGGGGTATTTTCAGAAGATATATTCCTGGTCAGTACCCAGCAGTCTTTAGAAATCGCGCTTTCAAAACCAATATGTGAAGAGAAGATCCCTGCATCCAGCCATAGGTTGGCAGTTTTGGAAAGTTTCACACCAGCATTGGCTTCAAAGATGTTTTTCAATACACCAGGTTCAGCGGCAAGATTGGCATTGGCATAAGTACCCGCCATTACAGCCAGGTTTGCCCGGATCATTCCATTTTCGTAGCTGCCCTTAATAAAGCCAAGGTTCAGGTTCATCTCATTGTGACGGTTATGCGAATAGATAAACCCAGGTCTGTTGTTGTCGGCCGGTTTATTAAAATCATAACCGAAATAAGTTTCCAGATAACCGGTTACTTTGATCTTAGGTTCTTCCTGTCCATAGGCAATAGAACCTGTGGTTAATGCGGCAGCTAATACTAATAGTTTTTTCATATATTTATTGTAATTATTTTTTTAAATAAGATTCCGGTCCGTTGAGCTGCCTGTTCCTGAGGTCGGCAAACGCTAATGGGTCAGGCAGCGGTCCGGAATTCATTGTGATGAGGATTATATTCTTTTTTATTTCTTTAATTCGTCCAGGGCAAGGTTCAGTTTCAACACGTTAACCGACGAAGGACCGAACAGTCCGAACAATGGGCCTTGTGTATTTTTAACGACCAGTTCGGCCACTGTTTTTTCATCCAGTTTACGGTAAGCAGCAATCCTTTTGATCTGGATGATTGCACCCTGCTCAGAGATGTTCGGATCAAGTCCGCTGCCTGATGCAGTAACCATATCCGCAGGGATATCCGCTTTTTTCAACGAAGGATTGTATTTCAGCAACGTATCAATGCGGTCAGAAACCTGCTGCAGGTAATCCGGATTGGATGGCCCTTTATTTGAACCTGCAGAACCTGCTGCATTATAACCCACGGCGGATGGTCTGCCCCAAAAATATTCAGCCTGGGTAAAGGACTGGCCAAGCAATGCATAGCCCACAACTTTTCCATTTTTAGTGATCTTCTCACCTCCACCGTTACCTTTAGAAAATCCGCCGGCAAACGCAACAATTAATGGATAGATTACGCACAGCAGTACCATTAAGACTGCAGTTAAGCGTATAGATTGTAATATGTACTTTTTCATAACTTTAATTTTAAATGCTTAAACGAATAAGCCGACCAGTAAATCAATTATTTTGATCCCAATAAATGGGGCAACAACACCACCTACCCCATAAATCAGCAGGTTTCTGCGCAATAGTGCACTCGCACCAATCGCTTTATATTCCACGCCTTTCAGCGCCAGGGGGATCAGGATCGGAATGATGATCGCATTGAAGATCACGGCAGAAAGAATTGCACTCTCCGGAGAATGAAGTCCCATAATGTTTAAACTCTGCAATGCCGGGATAGATCCAATAAACAAGGCCGGTACAATCGCAAAATACTTGGCCACATCATTGGCAATAGAGAACGTAGTCAGTGTACCCCTGGTAATCAACAGCTGTTTACCAATCTCCACAATCTCGATCAGCTTGGTTGGGTCATTGTCCAGATCTACCATATTACCAGCTTCTTTTGCGGCTTGTGTACCACTGTTCATGGCCACGCCAACATCTGCCTGGGCAAGAGCCGGAGCATCATTGGTACCGTCACCCATCATGGCAACCAGTTTACCCATAGCCTGCTCTTCTTTGATGTAATTCATTTTATCCTCAGGCTTAGCCTCCGCAATAAAATCGTCCACACCTGCTTTCTCTGCAATAAATTTAGCAGTCAGCGGGTTATCTCCGGTAACCATCACCGTTTTCACACCCATTTTACGGAGACGCTCAAAACGTTCACTGATGCCCGGTTTAATGATATCCTGCAATTCGATCACGCCCATCGTTTTTTCGTTAACGGCAACCACAAGCGGGGTACCGCCATTGTTAGAGATGGCCTTAACCTGATCTTCTGTTTCTACAGGAAACGGGTTTCCCGCTTTTAATACCATATTCCGGATGGAATCAAACGCACCTTTACGCGTTCTTTTGCCATCTAAAGTATCCAAACCGCTGGAACGGGTTTCTGCAGTAAACTTGATGAAGGTAGATCCTGCCGGTGCAGGCATTACTTTATAGTCCTGCGTAATGGCCAGTTCCAATATAGATTTACCCTCAGGGGTTTCATCAGCAAGAGAACTCATCACACAAGCATCAATAAAATCCTTAGTATCTATGCCAGGAGCCGGGTAAAAGTTGGTCGCCTTACGGTTACCAATCGTAATCGTACCTGTTTTATCCAATAGCAATACGTCAATATCACCAGCAGTTTCTACCGCCTTACCAGATTTGGTAATCACATTGGCCCTTAATGCCCGGTCCATCCCCGCAATACCAATGGCCGATAACAGGCCACCGATAGTTGTGGGAATCAAACAAACAAAGAGCGATATTAGCGCAGCAATCGTAATTGGCGTATTTGCATAGTTTGCAAATGGTTTTAAGGTTACACATACAATGATAAATACCAGGGTAAAACTCGCCAGTAAGATCGTAAGCGCAATCTCATTTGGTGTTTTCTGGCGTGATGCACCCTCTACAAGCGCAATCATCTTATCCAGAAAGCTTTCACCAGGCTGGGTATTCACCTGAACTTTAATCTGGTCAGAAAGTACTTTTGTACCACCTGTAACCGACGATTTATCACCGCCAGACTCCCGGATCACCGGAGCAGATTCACCGGTAATGGCCGATTCATCAATGGTAGCAATCCCTTCAATGATTTCCCCATCAGTTGGAATCGTGTCACCAGCTTCACAGATAAAGACATCGCCTTTTTTAAGCAGGCTGGATGAGCGGATCTCGGTTTTACCATCTGCCAAAACTACTTTGGCAGGGGTTTCTTCCCTCGTTTTTCTTAACGAATCGGCTTGTGCCTTTCCCCTGGCCTCAGCAATGGCCTCCGCGAAATTCGCAAAGAGAACCGTCAGCAATAAGACCAGGAAAATAACAAAGTTATATATAGGAGATCCCTCTCCGGTATGGCTGATCGAGTATACCGTAACATAAGCCATAATGACCGTACCGATCTCTACGGTAAACATGACCGGGTTTTTGATCATTACCCTGGGGTCAAGTTTGATGAAGGATTGTTTTAGTGCAGTTTGCACTAAAGCAGGTTCAAATAATTTATTTGATGAAGATTTCATGGTAATCTATTTAAGCATGGTAAAATATTCTGCCAGCGGGCCTAAAGCCAGGGCAGGGAAATAAGAAAGGGCATTCAATACAATGATCACGGCAAAAGTCATCAGACCGAAAGTCAAAGTATCTGTTTTAAGTGTTCCCGCAGATTCAGGAATGTATTTTTTAGCACCAAGCAAACCTGCAATGGCAACCGGGCCAATGATCGGCAGGAAACGCCCGATCAGCAGGACGAAGCCCGTTAATACGTTCCAGAAAATGTTGTTATCGCCCAAGCCTTCAAAACCAGATCCGTTATTGGCATTCGAAGAAGTTACTTCGTAAAGCATTTCTGAAAACCCATGAAAGCCCGGATTATTTAACCAGTTTTGAGGTTGTACCGCCCAGTCGGCCGCACCATGACTTGTAAACACATAACTGGCAATCGCAGTACCGGCCAAAATCAGAAACGGACTAAGCAAGGTAATCAGCGCTGCAATTTTCACTTCCCGTGCTTCCACCTTATGTCCAAGAAACTCCGGTGTTCTTCCCACCATTAATCCGGATATAAATACCGCAATGATCAGGTAAATAAAATAGTTTAGTATCCCAACACCACAGCCTCCATAAAACGAGTTGATCATCATGCCCAATAACTGCCAGGTTCCGGTTAGCGGCATGGTACTGTCGTGCATGTTGTTTACAGAACCTGTTGATATAATCGTTGTCACCGTACTCCAGTAGCCGGATATCGCTGGCCCGAAACGAACTTCTTTACCTTCCATGGCACCTGTAGTCTGAGAGATTCCCATTTTTGCTAATGCAGGATTACCACCCAATTCAGAACTTACCGTCGGGATCAGGAGCAGGAACATCCCTATGGTCATCACGCCAAAGATGATCCAGGCCAGTTTTCTGCGTCTGATAAATATCCCGAATGCAATCACCATGGCAATGGGAATGATCACCTGGGCAATCAGTTCCACAGAATTGGTAAGGTAGTTCGGATTTTCCAATGGATGTGCAGAGTTCACGCCAAACCATCCGCCGCCGTTAGTACCTAAATGTTTGATGGCGATCATACCTGCCGCAGGTCCTCTTGATACATTAACCGTATCACCCTGAACAGAAATAAACTGGTCTTTGGCTTCATAACTTGTTGGGGTTCCGTTAAAGGCCAGGATAAGCGCAACAACCAGCGACAATGGTAATAACAGCCTGGTAATTGATTTTACAAAAAAGTCCCAGAAGTTACCCAGTTTAACGGTGGTCTTATCTCTAAATGCTTTAAAGAATACCACTGCTGAAGCAATCCCAGTGGCACAGCTTACAAACATCAGGAACATCATCACCACGTGCTGGGTTAAATAGGTCACGCCGCTTTCACCAGAGTAGTGCTGCAAATCGCAGTTCACTACAAAACTGATGACCGTGTTGAAGGAAAGATCCGGTGTCATTCCAGGATTTCCATCTGGGTTTAACGGCAATTTATCCTGGTATATCAGGACAAAAAAACCGTAGACCAACCAAACCAGGTTGATGGTGAGAAGCGCTTTCATATGCTGCTTCCAGTTCATCTCCTCTTTCGGGTTAATTCCGGAAAGCTTAAAGATTCCGGATTCAAGAGGTTTTAAAAAGTCTGTCCAGACTTTTTCTCCGGCAAATACCTTAGCCAGGTACTTGCCCAGCGGAATAGCAATTACGAGCGTAAGCGCGTAAGTGGCTATAATTCCAAGTAATTCTGTGTTCATGGTGGTGTTTAATTAAAATTTTTCGGGTTTAATCAGCACGTAGATCATATAAATGAAAACGGCGACTGCGATAATGAATAATGCGATCATAACTTTTAGATTTTTTCGAACCAGTCGATGGATTTGTAAACTACCCAGCAGAGTATCAGCAGGGCCAGAAATAATACGATTGTTAACATGATATATTTAAATTTATAATCCGCCTGTTCCAATCTATATGCCACCAACAACCAACAAACACACAAATAGCTTATTATCAAACAATTACGGTCAATAAAAATAAAAACAACCTTTTTTGAATGATAAAAACCCTTCCATTTTGGAAGGGTTTTTATCATATTGGAACTGCCGGAAAGAATTTTTAGAGAATTGCAGCTACACAATTATTACAGATGATTGTGCTGAGCTTCGTGAGTATTCAGGGCAAGTTTGTGATCGACATTGACACATTCAAGACGTTCGATACGTTCAATGTTCTCAATACGCTCAACGCTTTCGATACTTTTAGTGTTCCCAACGTTCTCGTCGCTCTTGACGCGCTCAACGTTCTCAACGTTCTCAACGCTCTCAAGATGTGGAATTATAGATTCCAGAAGATCTGTATAAATGGTAATCCCATCGCTGATCTCAGCAAGGTAAATGAATTCATCGGCGGTATGGGAACGTGCCGATTCACCGGGTCCCATTTTTATGGATGGCATTTCCAGCCAGCCCTGGTCAGAACTGGTTGGCGACATATACGTTTTTCTGCCGATGGCAATACCTGCTTTCACCATGGGATGCACAAGGTCGATTGAAGAGGGCGTCAGTATATTGGGACGAAGGGTGGTATCGCAGAAAGTATGATTTTTAATGGTGTTGACAATTTCCTTGACATTATAGCTGTGGTCAAATCTGATGTCAACGGTAAAGCTGCACTCTCCCGGAACAATGTTGTGCTGCAAACCGGCACTGATTTGGGTGACCGTCATCTTTACCGGGTTCGGCTGATTCTCCTCTATCGGGAAAACATAGGTTGAAAACCAGTGGATATCTCTGATGGCTTTATAGATTGCATTGTCCCCTTCTTCCCGCGCCGCATGTCCCGATCGACCTGTAGAAACACAATCCAATACCATTGATCCTTTTTCAGCAATGGCCATCTGCATATTTGTAGGTTCACCCACAATGGCAAAAGAGATGGCCATCAAGTCATCCAGTATACATTTTATGCCCTTCTGTCCGGAGTTCTCTTCTTCGGCAGTGGCCGCCAGACAAAGATTATACGGAAGGTCTTTACGTTCATAAAAGTAAAGAAAGGCAGAGATGAGCGAAACGAGGGAGCCTCCGGTGTCGTTACTTCCAAGACCATAGAGCTTTCCGTCTTTAATGATTGGGTTAAAAGGGTCATTGGTGTATTGTGAGTTCGGTTTAACCGTATCCAGGTGTGAGTTAAGCAGAATGATTGGTTTTACCGGGTCAAAATGCTTATTGTAACACCAGATGTTGTTGAATTTTCGGATGGTAACTACACCGTTCTCATTTAAAAACGATTCTACCAGATCTGCTGCTAAATTTTCTTCTCCACTAAAGGAACGGATCTTAATTAATTTTCCAAGCAGTACTACCGCTTGTTCATATAACTTTTTCATCGTATATTTTTTAAAGGTTGACTATTCATTGATGGCTTTTTGAAGTGCATACCGTTGAGAGAGATCATGTCCGGGAAGGATACTGTGGTTAACAGAGACCAAAGGGTCAAAGAGCATCGCAGTACACAGGCAGTTGCATTTGTTCTTACGTTCCAGGATGTCATAGTTGGGGCAGCTTTTACAGCCTTCCCAAAACAGTACATCATGGGTAATTTCCGGGAAAGCTACAGGCAGAAAGCCCAACTGGGCATTCATTTTCATCACTGCGGTTCCAGAGGTAATGCTAAAAATCTTTGCGTCAGGGTACATTCTCCTGGAAATCCTGAATACACGGTCCTTTATGGATTTGGCCACGCCAGAATTGCGGTACTCTGGGGCAACGATCAGGCCGGAGTTGGAAACAAACTTTCCATCTTCCCAGGCATCGAAATAAGAGAAACCTACCCATTTACCAGTGCTGGTTAAGGCGATGACCGCTTTACCAGCGCGCATTTTTTGTGCAACAGATTCCGGTGTACGTTTCGCAATCCCGGTTCCCCTGGCAATGGCCGAGGCAGCTGTTTCACGAATTATTTCGTCAACGTATTTGATATCATTTATGGTAGCAATACGCACAAATATCATTTGATTGTTCATGTTTTTGAATCTTGATTAGCCCGCGTGGTTCAAAAGCAAAGCCACAATCAAAATATGATTACTAAACAGCCCTGAACACTTCAAAAAGGCTAATAAAATATTTACAAGCTATAAATTAGCCCTATCGCACCCTATCAAAATGGTAAGGTTAATTTCATTTTGATGAACCTGTATGTTCCAAATTCACACCCGGATCACCCATCTTCACATCAACACATCTTTCTTAGCTGCACTGCATTTAATTTTGACCTCAATGATCAACCAATAAAATCACACAAGCCATTAAGGCACCAAAGAAAGAAAAGATATGAAAACGATAACAACATTATGGTTCATGATGATGATCTGCGTCGCATGGAATGCAAATGCTCAAAACACCGAAACATTGGCAAGCAGAATGAAATCTATGGCCGCTGAAAAAGATCCGGAAAAAAGCAGGACTGCCATGAACCGCATCATAAAAGATTTTAAGCTGGACACGATAAAAGATGCAGCCCATATTGATATCATGAACGGTGAAGTAGCCCTATCCTATCTCCATAACGGAGCTTTTCCAAAGTTTGAAACCTATATCCAGCAGATCAAAAACAAGTTTAATCAAACCAGTTTTATGAATATGGGATCCGACATCTTATTCAGGAGTGGAGCACATCGGCATTATACAGAAATTTTAGCCAAAGAAACAGTAGGGCTATACGATTCTTATAAAAATGATCCAACAGCCAGACCAGCAGATTTCCCTGTAGAAGACTGGAACCGGTTTATGAGGATGGCCGCATACCCTTATTATCAGAGTTATGCCGAAATTCTTCATGCCAATGGCAAAGACGAGCTGGCCTTTTTTTACATCAGCAAAGCATTAAAAGATCATCAAGTGGAAGAGCTCATGCCACAGTCAATAGCACTTTATACCACACTTCTGGAATCCGTTGGACAAGAAGACAAAGCATATGACCTCTTGCTAAAGATGGCAAAAATTGGAAAGTCGAGTTTAGCGATGAATGATCAGCTTAAAAAGCTGATTATCAAAAGAACAGGCAGCGAAGACAGTACATCCATTTTTTTAGATGCGCTTCAAAAAAACATCAGTAAGACACTCAAAGCAGAAACCGCAAAGAAAATGATTGCCAACCAGGAAGCACCCAATTTCAGTTTGACGGATCTGAGCGGAAAACGTGTAACCCTGGCCGATCTGCAAGGAAAGATCGTAGTCATTGATTTTTGGGCTACCTGGTGCGCTCCGTGCATCGCTTCTATGCCGGCCATGCAGAAACTGAGCAGTCAGCACCCTGAAGTGGTATTCCTATTCATCGCGACCGGCGAGAATGGAACGGATGCTGAAGCAAGAGCACGTGTAAGTACCTATGTTAAAAAGAATAAATTCCCCATGCATGTGCTAATGGATAACTATCTAACTGATCATAAAAGGTTCCAGGCCGCAGCTGCCTATAAGCTGACAGGCATCCCTGCAAAGATCGTGATCGACAGGCATGGCAATCTTAGATTTTCAACAAATGGGTTCACAACAGATACAGAAGTAATCAACGAACTGGAAGCTATGATCGCGATTGCCAAAGAACAATAAGTGTCTGTACAAGGATATTAACTTATATTGCATTGGAGATAAGAAGCCACAATCAATTACCCGGAACAAGAATGAAACGTAAACGATATCTGCCAGCCCTATTCTTTATCAGCTATTTTAGTTGTGTTTATGGCCAGCAGTCAAATGAATCAGCACCATCATATCTGCACTTTGAAGCTGCAGGATTGCCCGGTAATCAAATTAAAGAAATCTCACAAGGAAAAAATGTTACTGTCTATACGGTTGGGGGCAGTTTAAATATCTATCCAACAAGCGCGCTCCATAACATGTACCCTAAATTTTACACCCGGGCATACTTTAAACAAAGTAATTTTTACGGTAAGCCGGCACAGTCCAAAATAACAGAATTCGCTTTAAAGGGAAATAGCTCTTCTATTTATTTACTTCCCGCACAAGAAGCCTCAGTGGATATACTGGACAAAAATACCAATACTTTATTGACGAGGTATATCATTAAAAGACCCGGGATGATACCCGAAATTAAGTTGCGCAGCCAGAAAGACAAAAGTAGCCAGCCCTTACACATTTCATCTTCCGCTGATCACAAGGGTGAACTTAGCCTATCGCCGGGAGAACCATTAGAAATCGATGTTGCCGCGCGAACCGATTTTAAAGATCTGGAAGTGGAATACACGTTGGTAAACTTAAAAACAAAGCGTTCCGAATATCAGATTAGCAAAACCGGCTTTAAACCTTTAAAGTTAGCCGCGAATACAGAATATGAATGGAGGTTTAATTATGTGCTGCAAAAAGAAAGTGTACGCCTTATTTATATCCGGGTAAAACCCTATTGGTATCAATCCACGATCACTTATATGGTTCTATTGATCGTGTTCGTAGCCACAGGCTTTTTATTGGTGACGCTATTCTTTAAAAACAAACTCAAATCATCAGAAAAGAAACAGCAAAAAATGGAAGCAGCAGCAATCAGATTACAATCCCTGCTCAATCCACATTTCACATTCAATGCGCTCAGTTCCATACAGGGTCTGATGAATACCGATCGTATTGACGAGGCAAACCAATATTTACAGGAATTCAGTTTTTTACTAAGAAAAACACTGGCCAATAGCCAGCATGTTTTTAATAGTCTTGATCAGGAACTTGAAATGATGCGCACCTATATCCACCTGGAAGCGTTGCGCTTCAATTTCTCCTGGAATATAGAGATCTCTGCAAAACTCAGCACATCCGATATAGAAATACCTACATTGCTCCTTCAGCCATTAATCGAAAATGCCATCAAACACGGTCTGTCCCCTCTTGGCGATAAAGGGCAACTGTTCATTGTTTGTAAACCAGGTCAAAAAAAGGATACTTTTGTAATTGTAGTGGGGGATAATGGAACATGGCTGGATAAAAAATCCGATTCAGGATATGGCCTTTCATTGACAGCAGAAAGAATACTTGCGATCAATAAAATCAAAGAAGAACAAGCAATCGTTCTTGATTTCAATAAAGAATCAGGTACAGAAGCTATTTTAACATTTCATAACTGGATAAATAATTAAATGATAAGCGCAATAATTGTTGATGATGAATCCATCAATATAAACAACTTAAAGGCCTTGCTTACCCGCCATTGCAAAGAGATCGATGTGGTAGCCACAGCCCTGTCGGCCGCTGAAGCAAGCGCACAAATCTTGAACCTTAAGCCTGATGTAGTCTTTCTTGATATTGAGATGCCCGGAGAAAATGGTTTTGATCTTTTAAGGTCGTTTAAAGATCCTGAATTTGATGTGGTCTTCGTAACCGCTTATGATGCTTACGGGATTATGGCTATCAAATTTTCGGCGCTGGACTACCTGCTAAAGCCAATTAATATTACAGAACTTAAAAGCACTGTGGACAGGATCCAGCAATCGGTAGCTACCAAAAAACAAAACTCCAGATTGAACAACCTCTTTCAATTATTAGATAAGAGATCTTCAGATGATAACCAGAAAATAGCGTTACCAACACTGAAAGAAACTTACCTGGTGCTGGTCAAAGATATTGTCAGATGTGAATCTTCAAATAATTATACGACATTCTTTCTAACTAGCGGACTGGAACATCTCATTTCTAAACCCCTGTACGAGTACGATGAATTATTAAGTCCTTACGGTTTTATACGTTGTCATCAATCTCACCTGGTCAATAAAATACATGTAACAAGTATTCTCAATGAAGATTCAGGATACCTGATTATGAACTACACCGGTCGAAAGATACCTATATCAAAACAAAGAAGAAGTTCAATCAAGGTGCTGCTAAAAATGTAATCCTAACTATTGCTCTTCAAAATGGTATTTATTTCTTTTTCTTTGAGGGCAGACATTCTTTAGTCGCTGCTACTTTTTTCAATAATTCCTGGGCCGAGGATTCAACGGATTCCTGAAGATAAATATTAGGTCCGTTCACAACGATCAGATAATTATTCTTATCGGCAGCAACATTGATCTTTAACGGCCTTGATTTGGTATGGCTGGATATTCCCGTATTCCGAACAGATACCGTATGTTCCCCAGCCGCAATACTGTGTGAAGAATACCGCTTATTTTTTAAATTACACACCAATATATCGTCAATATACACCTTATAGGCCACCATAGATCCTACACTGTTTGTAGAACGGATAAAATAAACCTGGCCATTCTCCTGCGACTGGAAAGCAGTGAATACAAAACTGGTAGCTGCTGCGATCAATAAACCTGTTAAAATTTTTAATTTCATAATATAGGGTTGTTTAGACTGTTACCTTAAAGCTATTGTTTTTCCGTTAATAATTAAAATATTGATAACTTTATTGAGAAAAATAGGTTAAAAGCAAAACTCACCCCCTATGAAAAAACTATTCTTACTAACCTTTCTAAATCTATCAGTGCTGGTGTCGTCCGCACAAAAATCTGTAGTGCTTGACGCCTTTAAGAAACACGGTATTGATCCTTCCATTCTCGACCCAGCATCCAAAGAATGGCCTCAGAACTATAAGTTTGATTATAAATATACTTCGGTAACGGGAGACAAGGAAAAAATTACATTAGCCAAATTTGATCCATCAAAACCAAAAGAAGAACAGTGGACCGTAATCTCCGTAAAAGGTAAAAAACCCAGTACATCGGACATTAAGTCATTTCGTAAAAATCAAAGTAAGTCTCCCGTAAGCGCAAAGACAGACGAACGTACTTACAAGATTGAAAAGGAGAATGCAGAATACCTGGTGATTACCTACAAACAAGATCCCGCCTCCCTTCCTGCCGAAGCATTATTTATGAAAGATTGCAAGCTTTATATGATCATTAACCTCAAAACCAAAAGACTGGAAAAGCTGCAGTCACTCAATGAAAAACCGCTAAAAATCAAAATTTTCAATGCAGAAAAACTGGATCTGGTCGTTAAATTTACTTACAATGAACAGGAAAAACGCTACTTCACAGTAAGCGAAGATTTGAATCTGATGGTGAAATTTCTTGGCCAGCTCGCCCCTATGGAAACCATATCAGAATACTCGAATTATAAAAAGATCTGATTAAGAACCAACTAAGTGTAGTTTAGAGAAACTGAACGATTCCGGTACTGAGCTCATAATAGGCCCCAACAATCTTTATTTCTCCTTTGGCCTCCATTTCTTTTAAGATCGGGCTTTTAGCTCTTATCGTTTCTATGGTTTGCAAGACATTGTTTTTTGCAACGTATTCAACGAACTTGTCATTCTTAGCCGTCTTTTCTCCCCTAAAATCCCGGGAAATGGCTACAGCAGGCTTTATTTTTTTAAGCATTGCCGTGATATTTCCCATTTTCACATCGTCAATCGCCGCCTTTATGGCTCCACAAGACTCATGGCCTATAATCAATACCAGCTTCGCCCCTGAAACCTTGCAGCCATATTCTATACTGCCGAGCAAGTCTTCATTGACAAAATTACCAGCAACCCGGCCCACAAAAAGATCGCCTATCCCCTTATCAAAAATATCAGCCACAGGTACCCTGCTATCCAAACAGGAAATGACTACAGCCTTAGGATATTGTCCCTTTAAGGCATTCCGAACCATTACCGAATGGTCACGGGCAGTCAGGTCGTTTTCAACATAGCGTTTATTGCCTTCCTTTAACCGCTGGATCACCAGGTCTGGAGTTAATGCACGCTGCTCCGCCGCAGTCAATACCTTTTCTCTTAAAGGCTTTTGATGAAGTTCAATAACCGTATCTGCAGAAGCACCGTACGTATTAACGGGTGTATTTGCATTCTGGCAGGAACTAATTAATATGATGATGCCGGCAATGACCGGAATTTGCCGGATCCTCAGACCAGCATATTCCCCGTAAATTTCTGAGATCATAGTGATATCCGTTAAACTATGACAATACTACAATGCAAAATTATAGCCCAGGCGAATGCCGACAAACCGGATAATATAAGTATCGTCATCCCCTTCCGAGCTTTGATACCTCACATCAAGTTCAAGATCCTTAAAGATATAACCTGCGGTAAGCGCCCAGCCAAACGCAGTCTGGTTCGCACTTGCAGATCCACCAAGTCCTGACCCTGCAATCCGGTTAAAGGAAACTCCAGCCTGTGTTTCCAGGATGACCCCGCTAAGATTGGCCCGGTAACCAGCATATACAGGTAAGGCCGAATAATGTGCAGATGTACTTGAAGACAGGCCCTTGACAGCAAATCTATTGTAACCAGCTTCAATGGTCAAATATTGGGGCTTACTGCTAAATCCATACATTCCCTTAAGTGCTCCACCAAAGCCAGTTTTAACCACATCAGAAAGATCGGATGTAGGAATAGCCGCCTGTCCGGATAATTGTAAAAAATTGCTTCCCTTTTGAGCGAGTGTAACTAAAGGAAAAATTAAAAAAAGTGTCAGGATGACTAAAATTTGCTTCATGGTCTTTGATTTATAGGGTTTAGATTATTTTCTGTAAATGGGACTTCTTTTGAGCAAATACTCCAGCGGACTACTGTAGGAACCATCTGTACTACTTAAAAATGCCTTATGTGTTTGATTATAGATACTGGCATTATTATCCATATAAATATGCAGGCCTACAGAAACATCATAACGCTGCACGGCATTGCTGGAACTTGAACCATAAGAAGAGATTCCCTTAAGATCCTTATCCCCGTCTCTTTTAATTTTTGTGTTTGAAGCATCAGTGGTAGAACTGGTTTGATAGCCTTTATTCTGTGTAACTACACCATCTACCACATATTCAACACCCAGGATATCACAGATTTCCTTCATTGTGAAGTTCATCATTTTATCCCTGGTTACGCCTCCTTTACTTAAAAGTGCATTAGTCGTCCTGGGATCAAGGATCGTATAACCGGCAGCATGCTGCGATAAGAACCCATAGGTATCCTCTTGTGCCTTATAACCAATTGCATCTGCGCCCGGTTGATTGTCCATTAAATAGGTAAATGGCAGGATGGCAATTTTATTGTGGTGATCAGCAGGAGAAGCAGACATGCTTACCTGGTCTTTCAGCCGGTTCTCGGAAGGAAGGTTTTGGGATCCGAACGCTTCTACCCTGCCGCTGGAATGGACAATCTTAGCGATCTCGGATTTTTTAATCACGTATTCAGCAGTTTCACCAGTATAAATGAAGGTAACATCGTTGTCCGTAATCCGGATCACTTTACCCTTCATTTCTTCACCATTAACTTTTTGAATAAGGTCTGGTTTCGTGTTATTTGCGGTCTGGGCAGAAAGGTTTGCGGAAATTAAGCTCAAGCTTAAAATAAAGAAGGCATAAATTTTTTTCATAGGATGATATTTAGATATAACAAATATAAAAGATTTAGCTATTGACGGTATGAATAGCCGATTATTTGTTCTCTTTATTTTCAGCGTTATCTATATGGTGAATATGTACGTCATGCTGACGGAAGGGGATGGCAATATTGTTAATTTTGAACCCTGTAGTGATTGCCATGATGAGATCACTTTTTACAACAAAAGAATCCTTTAGGCTTTTTGTCCAGAAAAAGATCCTCAAATCAATAGAACTATCATTAAAGTGCTCGTATTGTACAACCGACTGGGGATTTTTCATGACACGTGGTTCTTCATCCAGGATACCAATGAGCAAGGCTTTTGCCTTTTCGAGGTCAGTATCATAAGCGATACCGATTACAATTGACATCCTGCGGCGGCTGCCTCCGAGCGACCAGTTGGTTAGATGGGAATTTAAAAGGTCTCCATTGGGCATCACTACATCCGCACCATCCCAGGTAGAAATTACGCTGCTGCGAAAACCTATTGATTTCATGGTGCCGGCCTGTCCGTCAACTTCAACCACATCGCCAACATTTACAGGTTTTTCAAAAGCGATAATCAATCCGCTAACCAAATTGTTAACCAGTGCCTGCAATCCAAAACCGATACCTACGCCCAAAGCGCCTAAAACAATAGTAATCCTGTCCAGCGGAATACCTGCCGCAGCAACAGCCAGGAAAAGACCAATGCTCAAAATAGAAATTCTGATGAGCAGTAACCAGCTGCCAATTCCCTGAATGTTGTGTTTCTCGTCCTTGCCAGATAGCAAGTGTTTATCTGAAGCAAAAAATGAAACGATTTTGGAGGTGATAACCGCTATTCCCATAATGGCGATAAACAATAACAGACTATTTATGGTAAAGGTATAATCACCTACGACCCGGTTTCTTCCAAAAAACTCCCTTAAAGGCCCGGCGATATAATCAAAGCCTGCAAAGTTGCGCCCAAATAAAACGACCCATCCAAAAATCAAAAGAAAATAGAATAAGACCGGTAATTTCTGGCCCACTTTATTAAAGTTCAGATAAAAAAGCTTAAGGTCCTGCTTCGTATACACATTAAAGGCAAGAAATAAGCCTTCATTAATCAACCGAATCGTCCATAGAAAGAGGATAGCAATTACTACATTCAAGTATCCACTGATCAATAAGGCTTTGGAAAGATTATACCGGCCAAAAACATTGGCCAGTGCAGCACCAAGTTCGAGTACAACCATAAGCCCTATAGCAATTAAGATCAGCTTTTCCCGGAGTTCTTCCTTGCGTCCCTTCAATAAGATCACACTTCCTGTAATAGTGCCCAATAGCGATAAAATAAGCATGAAAATTCGTTCCGTACGGGAAGCCTGAAGAATCAGGTTGTCAAAGGCGGTAATTAAAAATAAGCTTACCATGATCAGCCAGACATTCATCCAGTAACGCACAATAAACTTATGGAACATAATGGTGAGGCTAATACATCCAAGGATCCAGAAAATTACACTTAAAATGAACGGAGGAGAAAAAAACAGGAACTGGAATAGATTAATGGTAATGAGCAGCGCAGAGGCAAGCGGATAGCGCAGCACAAGCTGTCCTTCAAAATCTGCCGTTATGAGCTTATTCTCCAAATAAATTTTCTTCAGTGAACGCAGGTAAACAAAAGCGGTAATGACCAGCAGGAAAAGAACAACCAGCTTTCCAATGTTATTCTGAATATAGAACACGAGTGTAAGTAAACCCTTTGCCTTGGCCTGGGCCAATATTTCCTTAAACGGCCTGTAATAACCTACCTCGCCCCAAATGTTTTCAAATTCTCTTTTAAATATATTTTCAGCCATAGCACTCTGATGGCCTTCAATTTCTTCCAGACTCGTCTGTAAATTGAATACCTGCATGTTCACCTGGTTCAGAAGACCTTGTACCGTATGACTGGATTGTTTCAGCGCACTGTCCACCGGATGAACCTCGTAGGCAACCACAACAAGCTGCTGCATGTAGGTTCTCAGTACCGCTGAATCAATTGAAAATTTAAACAGTGCCGGTACGCTGAGCAGGGAATCCAGCTGGTAACGGAAGCTGGTCAGTTCCTGCTGATGGAGATCAAGCCTGGTTTTACGGTCAATCGCCTTACTAAGCAATTCGTTGAGTATTTTTGAAGTAGCTGTTAAATTTCTAAAGGTCTGCGATGTTCCTTTACCAGTCAGTACGCCGTCGCCCGCAATGGCAAAGTCTTTTTGGATTATCGCAAGCTGAGCCCTGGTACCGGCAGTATCTACACTGGTCCTGAGATAGCTTTTTGCACGCTGCATGGTCTTTTTAATCTCATCCAGTGTTTTATTTTGCTCAATTGTAGCTTTGTCGGCATTGAATTCCTCGGCACTCTCCTTTGCCGACTTCCTGGCAAAAGCTTGCATCCTGGTCACAAAATCTATTTTTTCCCTGGACACAACAGTATCGGATGCTGAAGAATCTGTCGTTTGTGCAAAGCCCTGGAAGCAGATGATTAATAGGACAAAAAATAACAGGATTCGGGAATAAGTAGTATTTCTCATTTTAATAAGGCAAGCAGACCCTATAAATTTAATAATATCTTTATTAAAGAGAAATAAATTTCAATATCCTACGCTCATCATCACTTATCTTTAGGAAATATCCCCTTTTGAGACAAGAACTTTCTTCCTTCGTCCGAGCCAAACATATCAGAAGCGTCATCATGATCTGTAGATCTGCTTACCGGAAGCCATTTTTCAAATTCAGCTTTTCTGCGTTCATCGGCACTTTTTAAAATAGTAGCTGCTTCGCTGCCAAGCACCAAATGAACAGGAGGTTCAGGATGAGCCACCAGGTCAACCATTACCTGGGCAGCTTTATCAGGATCTCCTACCGGTACAAAGTGTCCGGATTGCAGGTATTGTTTAATACCGCCAACGCTTTCCTCATATCCTTCAATATCTTCCGCAAAACTCATAGACGCACCTGCCCAATCGGTACGAAAACCACCTGGCTCTATAGAAGTGACCTTGATTCCTAAAGGAGCTACTTCCTTACTTAGTGCTTCAGAAAAACCAGACAAACCAAATTTAGCAGCCTGGTACATGCTTAGTCCCGCATTACCAACCCTGCCGCCAACTGAGCTAATTTGCAGGATATGTCCCGAACGTTGTTTACGCATACCCGGTAAAACAGCACGCGTCACTTCAATTGGTGCATACAGGTTTACTTCCAGCTGACTGCGTACCTGTTCATTTGTAAAAGCTTCGGCAGCTCCGGTAATGCCAAATCCGGCATTGTTTACCAGCACATCAATTCTTCCAAAATGCGCCAAAGCCTGCACTACAGCGGTGTGGATCTGAAGATGATCACTTACGTCTAATGGTAATGCGAGCATCTGATCAGGGAATTTTTCTGCCAAATTATTTAACTGTTCCGGGTTTCTTGCGGTAGCCACCACATAATCACCACTTTCTAAAACTGCTGCTGTCAGGCTTTTGCCCAATCCTTTGGAACTGCCTGTAATAAACCATACTTTTTTCATGTCTTTTTTTAAACAAAGATCGCCCGCAATTCAAGAAACTGTTTTGTTGAAAAGCCCTAAGTTCGTTTGTCAAAAAGCCCGGCCCCAACTATACACATCATGATTTCAATCGCAATTTTGGTTAAACAATCTGATTATAATTTCTTCAAAAGACGTTCTAACGCAGTTATAGCATATTTATCATTTGCATTTACGGCAATTGCTTTTCTATACATCATAACCGCCTCATTGTTTTTTTCGATTTGTTCCAAGCCCAGGCCATAACTGTAGTAAGGAAAAGAATTTGCAGGGTCTATCAACGTAAGTAGCTTCAGTGTTTCCAGACCCTCTTTCCTATGCCCCTGATTCAGCAGTAGATGACCTGCATAATCCATTTCCTGAACATTTAGATAGTAATTCAGGGTATCTGACTTTAATTCATTAAATTGACAAATTGCGAAGTCTATATCTTTTGCAGTAAGTGCCCTTCCGTATAATTTGGCAAGTGATCTTTTAAGTGGTATCAGAGGCTTTCTGTTTAAGATATAAAAAGCATTGAGTGCGGTGTTGTTCAATCCATAACTCCCCGCATTATCGAACATCACCAGGGTTTGGCGCGTACTGAGATTTCTGATAAAAACGGTGACGATACCTGCATGTTTCCCCGTATGGAGTACCATTTTTTCGGCGGGATTTGTTTCCAGTATAAACCAACCGAGGCCAAAACGGGTTTGTCCCAACCAAGGTTCCGGCATCGCATATTCACCATTATTTAATTTTATTGGTGTGAATGCTTCCTTCATGGTAGACTGACTGAGTAACGTACCAGAATACAGGGCCTGATCAAACAAAAATAAGTCACGCGTATCGCTAGCAACCAATCCCGGGCCCAACAACGCACCTGAAATCTGCGAAAACTGTATATGTGTCCGCATCGTATCCGCAAGATATAAACTTGTAGAAAAGAAATCAGACGTAGCATAATTCTCCACACGGTTTGTATCTTTTACCGGCGCACTTAACGAATTGATGTAAGTATGAAACATACCTGCAGGCTTCCAAATATATTTGGTTAAATATTTTTCAAATGCCAATCCGCTCACTTTTTCCACTATCGATGCTAAAAGCGCCATTCCCGGACTAGAATAACTCCATTTTTCTCCAGGTTCAAATAGCAATCTGCCAAACTTTATTATACCCGGAATAACATCCTTATTGGTAAGTATCCGATGCGGGTCATCTGTATAATAGGGATCAAAGATTTGAAAATCGGGCAACCCTGAAGTGTGTGTCAGCAAGTGCCGGATCCTAATATTTGGATATGGAAAGTCTGGAAGGTACTTAATTACAAGATCTTCCAGTTTGATCCGGCCGGCCTCCTTCAATTGCAATACTGCAACCGCTGTAAAAAGCTTGCTCACAGAACCTAAGTCCGAACGCGAAGATGTTGTATTGGCAATTTTCCTCTCCAAATTTGCAAACCCAAATGCCTGTTGATAGACAATATTGCCATTTTCGGCAATAAGTACATTTCCATTAAACATTCCTCCTTTATTGCGCATCGTAAAAAGGCTGTCAAGACGAACCGATCTTGTTTGCGCAAATGCAGTTGCACCGTACACCATTAAAATGACCTTGATGCCTATAACTATCGCCAATTTCCTATAATCTTTCATGAGTTGTGTTGATTTTAATGTTCTGCATTTTTAGTTGAACTAAATTACAAAACATCTACGAATATTTTCGTAATTAATTTATTTGGCATATTTCTCATGACAAGTTCGTAAAGTATAAACATTTAGCGCTTACAACTGTTAATGATGAAAATCAAACAAATTTGGAGAAGAAACCACATGTGCTAAGACTATTGCTGATCCTCGGTCTCAGCATTCTGCTATGCGCTGAAGGATATTTTGGATACCAGCTGCACGAACTTTCAGAACAGCAGGAACAGATCAAGGAAGAGTATTCCAACATCAATAACATTACGTTTGGACTGTTCTCCGTAGAGCAGTGGCGCGACAAAGTATCCGGGATCGTCAATCATCAGATTCGTGATTTTACCCTGACACCTCAACAAAAGAAAGAACTTAAAAAGGAAGTGGAAGACATCCTCCTCACACTGATCGATAAGGCAGAAGCTCTGGTCAATAAACCGAAAAAGACCATAGGCGGAAAAATCAAGAAATTCGCCATCAAAACGTTCGTCAATACAGACAGCATCAAGGCAAAAGTTCCCAGCTTCGCCACGAAAATCATTGCTAAGGTCGACAATCCCGACAACAAAAAGCAAATGAGCAAAATGGCGATGTCAAAGTTTGATGCCCTCGAACGTGCTGAATACCTGGACAGTACTGTTGCCGCAACCAAGGCAGCAACGGATAAGGTCTATAAAAAATATCGCGTTTCCTCTACCGAAGAATTAAACACGAAACTGATCTCCTCACTTGCTCGCATCAAAACGGCAACCTACAATTACTCATTTGCCATGCTCGGCTGCATCGTCATCGTGCTCTCGCTGTGGTGGATCTTTAGAAAACAAAGGGCGCTGCATGCCACCCTTTTCATCATGTCATTGATGTTTGCATTCATATTACTGGCCATCGGCCTAACGGCATCCATGATCGAAGTTGATGCCCGAATCGCATCGCTGGATTTCATGCTCCTTGGGGAACATGTCATCTTTGAGAACCAGGTGCTGTTCTTCCAAAGCAAAAGTATCCTGGATGTGGTAAAGGTACTGATGTCTCAATCCGCAATAGATTCGGTACTGGTAGGACTTTTAATCTTAGTATTCAGCATCCTCTTCCCCATCATGAAGCTGAGTGCCACGGGTATCCACCTGCTGAGCAAAAAGAAGATTGCCGAAAATAAGGTCATTAAATATTTTGCCTTTCAATCGGGCAAGTGGAGCATGGCTGATGTCATTGTCATCGCGATACTCATGGTCTACATCGGTTTAAACGGACTGCTGGAAAGCCAGCTGAAAAGCCTGAATATAAAAAGCGACCTCCTAACTGTCATCACCACCAACAATACGGCCCTGCAGCCCGGTTTCATCATATTTATCAGTTTTGTATTATACGGACTTGTTTTGTCGACCATACTAAAATTCATCACCCCACATGAGTCCCACTAAAAAAACGATCCTGCCCAACATCCTGCTGATCGCCGGATTGAGTATCCTGCTTTGCGGGGCGGCCTGGTGCGGCTACCACATCGCTGCGCTATCTGCACAGCAGAAAGAGATCAAGGAAGATTATAGTGTGGCCAATAACATCACCTTTGGCATTTTCTCCGTAGATCAGTGGCGCGAGAAGATCGCACTGATCGTAGACGGAAAAGTCACTAATTTCGAAATGACTGCAGCACAGAAAAAGGATCTGCAGAAAAAAGTAGAGAAACAGCTAAACGGTTTGATCGGTACGGCGGTAGCAGAGATTACCAAACCGCAGAAAAGCATTGGCGGCAAACTGAAAAAACTCGCTTTTAACGCATTTGTCGATGCCGATGACCTTTATGAGCAAGTACCAACTTTTGCCAGTACCATCATCAGCAGAGTCAATAGCCCGGCCAGTAAAAAAAGGCTCAAAAGCATCGCGACCAGCAAAATTGACCAGCTCGAAAAAGAAACGTTCGACAATACCAAGCCAGCGAGTGCTACGGTAAGCGAAAACATTTACAGCAAATACCAGGTATCCAATACCGTCGGTTTTGAGAAAACGATCAGTGCTCAGCTTGCCGCCATACATACACAAATCTATACGTACATGTATGCCATGTTTGGCTGTGTGCTTTTGGCCCTTTGTCTCTGGCTGCTCATGAGAAAACAGGTGCGTCTGTATACCACGCTTTATATCATGTCCCTTTTGTTTGCTTTCATCCTGCTATTGGTGGGGATCACATCTACCATTATAGAGGTCGATGCGCGTATCCAGTCGCTCAACTTTACCCTTCTTGAAGAGAAACTTGCATTTTCAAACCAGGTATTATTTTTTCAAAGCAAGAGTATCCTGGGCATCATTACCGCGTTAATTGAAGAACCTAAACCCGATGCGGTTGTGGTTGGCATACTGATCCTGCTCTTTGTGATCATCCTCCCGATCCTGCGAATGATTGGAAAGGGTATCCATATTTGGGGCAGGGACAAATATTCCGAAAACAAGGTTATCAGATACCTGGCTTTTGACCTGGGTAAGTGGGACATGGCCGATGTGATGGTAGTCGGAATCGCCATGACCTACATCGGCTTAAACGGAATCTTAAAAAGTCAGCTCTCCAATCTCAATATTCAGGAAGAGTTGTTATCTACGGTTACGCAAAACAATACGAGCTTGCAGCCCGGATACTTCATCTTTGTAGGCTATGTGGTCTATTCGTCCATATTGTCCCTGATCTTAAAACGCATCATACTAAAGCCATCCGTTCAACAACCTGCATCCGGACAATAGTCTACATAAAGGCATCACATTCCCGGTAGGCCTGGATTAGCCGCTGCTCCCCTTCCTTACCCGGTTTAGAGTTGCCATGTTCCATGCCCATAACCCCTTTATAACCTTTGTTGTAAATGTGTTTAAAAAGGTTTTTGTAATTGATTTCACCAGTAGTAGGTTCATTCCTTCCCGGATTGTCACCAATTTGGATGTACGCAATTTCATCCCAGCATCGGTCCATATTGACAATCAGCTGTCCCTCTGTTTTCTGCATGTGATAAATATCGTACAGGATTTTACAGGCCGGACTTTGTACCGCTTTACAAACCGCAAAGGTTTCATGGGTCTGCTGCAGAAAAAGTTCTGGCGTATCGCTTAGCGTTTCGAGCACCATCACCAGCCCATGAGGCTCAAAGATCTCGGCACCGGCACGCATGGCATCCACAACGTTGGCAAATTGATTTCCGTAGGGGAGCTTGCGCTCATAAAATCCCGGAACTACGGTTAACCACTTCGCATTACAGCGCTTGGCTGCGTCTACAGAACGTTTGCAGGTATCCACAAATTTATCCTTGAACTCCTTTTTTCCAGTTGTTAAAGCCGTTTTCCAGTTGTCACCACCATCAACAACAAACACGCCCATTCTCATTCCGAGTTTTGCAAGCAGGTTTCCTATTTTAGTTTGCTCTTCGATAGATCTGTTCAGATAGCCATTGTCTTCAATAGAACGGAACCCCTGATCATACATAAATTGAATTTGATCCAGGAAAGCATCACCTGCACTGTTCTTAAACATGCCCTGGTGCGGCGCATAATCCAGGTTAAAGGTTTTACCAGCAGCAGTCAGCGGTCCTGCTGAATCTATAGCAGCCGATCCCGTTAGCGAAGATCCCGCAACAAGGGCACCTGTGGCCATGAAGCTATTTTTTAGAAAATCTATCCTGTTCATAAGTTTGGTTTGAATTGGTCAGTAACTAATTTAATGATTTATCTGATATTATTTTTTTAAAGCCTGCAGTTAACGTATCCGCTACCCGGCCATCTTTCAGATGGTACACCAGATAGGCGGCCATTCCTCTTTGTTGATTCACAAAAGCGATGGCCTCATCCATATCCATAGCCATCAATGCATTATCGTATCCATCTGCAGTGATTGCATCTTTGGCATAGACTGTAACACTGATCATGCTCGTGGTTAAGGGATAGCCGGTTTTGGCATCGATCAGGTGAGATATCCGCTTACTGCCTTGCTGAATATATTTCCTGTAATTGCCTGAAGTAGTGATTGCTCCTTTGCTGAGGTTTACAACGTGCTTGATCACAGGTTCTTCCTGGCCATGATCTGCCGGTCCTTCTATGCCGATCTTAAACGAAGTTCCGTCAGGCTTTGGCCCTCTAACCCTAATCTCACCCCCTATCTCTACCACGAAAGCTTTAATCCCTTTTTTTAAAAGATAATCTGCAACCACATCCACGCTGTAACCCTGGGCAATGCCATTGAGGTCTACCTGCAAACAGGGGTCTTGTTTTTGAAGAAAACTTCCCTTCAGGGTTAGCCGGTCCATTCCAACACAGGCCATCATCTGCTCAATAGCGGCAGTGTCCGGAAACGATGTTACCCGTTGGGCTCCAAATCCCCAGGCCTGTACCAATGGCTTCACCGTTACGTCGAACTTACCTTTTGTAGTGTGATATACCTCAAAAGCTTTACGCATCACGGCACTAAAATGCGGATCGAGTTCCATGCCAGTTTCGGCCGCATTAAACCTGTTAATTAGGGAATAAGGCTTATAGAGCGACATGGAAGAATCAATCTGGAGCAAAATACTGTCCACAGTACCTTTGGTAACCAGGCTATCGGCTGCAAAGTACTTTACCGTATAGTCGGTACCTTGCGCATAACCGTGTATGGTATACTGCCGCTGATTCTTCTTTAACAGAAATGTCAGCAGCAGTATAGCCAGAATAAAGGTTGGCCTGGTGAAAAACATTACCTGAATAACGTTTAGATCACCTTCGTTCTTCCCGGTGTCGGAATTGGGTATAAACCATTTGCATCAGGTACTACCTTAGGCATGGCAGTCCAGCTCAACTCATCTGGAAACAAGCTGTTGTCTGCATTTAATGCATCTTCCCATTTGATTTTTTTACCTGAATAAGTCGCATAACGGCCAATAATGGATGTCATGCAGCTGATCGCACCGCGCTCGGCATCTTTATATTTAAATTCTCCTTTGGCAATAGCCGCAAAAAGTTCATCATGCTCTACCTGGTAGGGATTGGGGTTCACCTTTAGGCTATGGTTAAACAATACGGTTCCTTTGGAATCCCAAATTCTTCCAACATTGCCGCCTGCATCAAAAAGAACGCGGCCTTTTGTTCCCTGGAAACTTTCATCCACGCGGTTATCAATGCCTTCAAAATGGCGGCACTGGCTATGAATTACCGCACCGTCCGCATAGGTCAGTTCTACAGAGTGATTGTCATAAATTTCACCGTAATCTTTTCCCGTTCTCCAGGCGCGGCTGCCGGTTCCCTGTACAGATACCGGATGTGCATTTTTTATCCAGTTGGCAATGTCAATGTTATGGACATGCTGCTCTACAATATGATCGCCGCATAACCAGTTAAAATAATACCAGTTGCGCATCTGGTATTCCATTTCCGTCTGATTAGGCTGACGTTTCTTAACCCAAACCCCACCGCTGTTCCAGTATACCTGTCCGCCGGTAATATCTCCAATCATTCCATCCTGGATGCGCTGCATCCCTTCCCGGTAATTGGTCTGGTACCGGCGCTGAAGCCCCACCACCACATTTAATTTCTTCTGCTCAGCAATTTTAGCGGCTGCAAGTACCCTGCGGATGCCTGGAGCGTCTACGGCAACCGGTTTCTCCATGAATATATGTTTACTCTGGTTAACAGCCTCTTCAAAATGGCCTGGTCTGAATCCTGGAGGCGTAGCTAAAATTACGACATCAGCAAGCGCAATGGCTTGTTTATAAGCATCAAAACCAACAAAACGGCGTTCTTTAGGAACGTCCACCTTTGCGCCATATTTTGTAGAAAGGTTTTTGTATGCTTCTTCAAGCCGGTCACTAAAGGCATCAGCCATAGCCACCAATTTTAGGTTCTCTTTGGTATTCAGTGCCTGGAATGCCGCTCCGGTTCCCCGGTCGCCGCAGCCAATCAACGCAATTTTTATGGTATCGTCAACGGATGTATTGGCACCGGCAAACGCAATTCCGTTCAGCAGGACTCCCCCGGTCAGCAGAACCGATTTCTTTAAAAACTCACGGCGCTCATTGGCGCCCATTTCTTCAGTATTCATTGTAATTTAGGTTTATATGTGGTTGGTTTAATAATCTTTAATGGTTCTAATCGTCTTTATTGATTCAATCGTCGATGTTGGTTTAAAAGTCTTTAATTGGTGCTTTATTGTAATACGCATCTATAAATTCTTTAGACGGCTTAACTAAGGGCCTCACTAATCTTAGGCCGACAAAAGGTGCTTCAGGAAACCACCAGTTACTTTTAGGGATCTGGGGATCAAGCTGTTTCCATACCGGATCTGAAGGAAGCCTTGCAGACGATCTGGAATCAGCCGCAATATCATTATAGGCTCCGCCCCGAACCACATTGGGATAGAGCTTTTCAGGTACGGCAATTGGGTTAGCGGCCTTGTCTTTAGCTACAGCTGCATAGAAATCTGGCAGATACTGATCATAGGTCCATTCTGCAACATTGCCATGCATGTCATACAATCCCCACGGGTTTGGCTTTTTTTCGCCAACTTTGTGCGTCTTTCCTTCGCTGTTCGCATCATACCAGGCATAGTCGCCAAGCTTGGATGCATCATCTCCAAAAGAATATTCGGTAGCTGTCCCTGCCCGGCAGGCATACTCCCATTCCGCCTCAGTCGGCAGTCGATAGAATTCTCCTGTCCGCACATAAAGCCATTTGCAAAACTGGATGGCATTGTAATGCGTCATTGCCAGCGCAGGCTGGCCTTCCTTACCCATTCCAAAAGTCATGTCAAGATAGGGCTTGGTAGGCCTGGTTACCGCATCAACATTTGCAGGCACCGCACCTATGTTATTAGAGGCTTCAAAATCTTTATATAAAAAGGGTTCATAAATATCCCAGGTTACCTCATAGGTTCCGATCCAGAACGGATCAACCTTAACCGCATGCACCGGCTGTTCATCAGCTTTTCCTTTTTTGCTTCCCATAACAAACTGACCGCCTGCTATGCCCTGCATTTCAAAAGATAGCTTGGTACCATTTATATCTTGCTTATAGGCCCCGGGGAGTTCCTGAGCGGTTGCAAAACCTGCAGAAAACAATAAAACTAATAGAAATGACGGCTTCAACCTTATGATAAACATGGATACATTATATATTAAACCTTAGTTAATTATAATCTAAAATAGAATCAAAAAGCCACACATCAAAATCTAATAATCTTTTAAATTTTATAACATCCAAAAAACACCTGCAAATACCAAAATTATAAACGTGAATCTTAGTCCCGAATAGAAAATACTGGAAATTTCTCCAAAAAAAAACCTGCTCAAAAATGAGCAGGCCTTCCACATTCCATTAAGGAAAGATTATTTTTTAGCTACCAGTTTCACACCGATCTCAAAATTATCATCAATAGCTTTGTCGCCAATGCTGTCAAAGAATGATTTTGAACCATATCTGATGTCATATTTGGTTCTGTCTACAGTGATCTTACCTGCAAGTGCAGAAACCGTACCATCGGCATTTGTAGTTACCGAAGCAGGGAAGCTTAATGGTTTAGTAATTCCTTTGATGGTCAAATTACCACTAACGGTTAGGTTTGCACCTGAACCAGCAACTTTAGTGATCACGAAAGTTGACGTAGGGAATTTAGCCGAACCAAAGAAATCATCTGCTTTTAAGTGACCTTCTAACTTGTCGCTACCATCTGCATCTTTAATCGCAGTCATGTCAATTACAAATGAACCGCCTGTTACGTTTTTACCGTCAACATTTAATGATCCTGATTTTAAAGCGATCGTTCCATTGTGAGAACCGGTTACTTTTTTACCGATCCAGGTAATAGAAGATTTGGCTGCATCAACCGTATAAGTAACTGGTTTAGCGCCATTTTTAAACGCTGACAATGCAAGTATAGCTACGAATGCAAAAATTGAAGTGATTTTTAATTTCATTTTTCTTGTTTTAAGTGGATACAAAAGTAGCATTCGCATTTCATACCGGCATTGATCTATGATAAGAATTTCATAAAGGTGTGTTCCATTTGTTTTATACTGCGGTTTTAATCAGCACCCTGCGCCCCATAATTTTTTGTACCAGTTTTTTGAGTTTTGACCGGTAATCTTCCTTCAGCCAGTCTGTATAATTCTTAGTCACCTTACCCAAGCACTTCCCATATTGCTTAATCCGCCAGTCAATTTCTTTATCTAATTCGGTAGTCAGCTCCAGCGCCCCGGCAACAGTGCTGCTATTGTCAACACACATAAGTGCATGTTGGCGGATCGAATCGCGAATGACGATCTTAGCCTTTTGGCCATTCTCTATAGCTGACTGGTGAGCCGACTGAACGTCAAAGGAAATTTCCCTGCTTGCGGGGAATTTGCTTCGCATATCGGAGGGCATTTGATGCGCTTCATAACTCGTTTTGGTATTCAGCATTTCATGATAAGCTTCCGGGTTTTCGAATACGTGCTTCCAGTCTATCGGCGCAGTCCATTCTCCAAAACGGTCAGTATTATTTCCCAGGTCAATGATCCCAAAGGTCTTCTTTTGAGGCAGCCTTCTGGAACCCCTTCCAATCATCTGGTGGTATGAGGTAAGCGAAGTTGTCGCCCGGTTCAGAATCACGTTCTGTATTGTAGGCTCATCAAAACCTGTAGTTAATATAGATACCGAAGTCAGGATCGCCCCCTTTGTTTTCTTTAACCATTTTAAGATCTCTTCCCGTTCCGCGCTGCTGGTCTTATTATCCAGATGGCGGATCGGATAACCCAGGGCTGAGAATACCTGCTCTACTTTTCTGGAGTAAATATCCCATTATTAAAAATGAGCGTTTTCTTATTTTTAGCATGGCTTTCATAAGCATGGACGAGCAGGTCAAGCATAGGCTGCGAACTGTATAGTTCATCGGAGGTGCTTACCGTAAAATCGCCATGAATACCTGTTTTTAATGTATTCAATTCAACATCGTACCGCCAGGTCATAGGTCGGGCGAGAAAGCCCTGACCGATAAGTGAATGAATTGGCTCGCCGGTTACCAGCTCATCTTAGTTTTTACGCATTGGCAGGTTAACATCTGAACTGAAAGGAGTAGCAGTAATCCCAATAACAGATGCCCCGGTAAACTTACCCAGCAATTTGTGAAAGGAATTGTGGTGCGCTTCATCAACGATGACTAAACCTACATCATCGGTATTGATCACGCCATCCTTAATTCGGTTTTTAAGGGTTTCAACCATCGCCACATAGCAGCTATAGCCGTCTTTTGCCGCCAGCTTTTTGACCGAGCTGTCAATCACCTTGTTACGAATGGACGTCATTTTTAACGCAGCAGATGTCTGTCTGCATAGTTCCGTACGATGGGTAAGTACAATTACTTTCTTATGATATTTCCTGATGAACCTTCCAGCAATTTCCGAAAAGATCACGGTCTTACCACCGCCGGTAGGCAGCTGATAAAGCAGGCGGTAACCGGCTTTATTTTGTTCCAGCTTATCCAGCAGCAATGTAATGTCACTTTCTTGGTAATGGTATAATTTTTTTCTAATCGTGGTTCGTTGATTGTTTTCAGAAATTTCCATAGCCATACAACTTATTTGCTAAAAAAAAGTTTGGCACCAGCAATATAATCGTACAATAAATCCCTTTCATTCATTAACTGGTCCTGCCTTTCCAGTTGGTCAATAAAACAGTGGCACCTGCAATTGCAGTGACGCGGCAAACCCTTTAGATGAAAGACGATGTACCAGAACGGTTTTCTTTTGTTAAATTATTTAGTTGTAATTTTGAACAAATTAATGAACGTGAAAATCACCTCCTATCAAGAGCTTCAGCAACAAGCCGCTGCATCCCAAACCCGCATAAAGGATTTGGAAGCGGTGAATGAAGAACTTGTTGATTTTATTGAAAACGCTGCGCTTCCCTTACACTGGGTAAATGGCGAAGGGATCATTACATGGGCGAACCAGGCTGAGCTCACAGCACTGGGCTTTGATAAAGACGAATATATAGGGCAGCCGATCAGTAAGTTCCATGCAGACCAGCATGTCATTGGCGACATTCTTTCCCGCCTAAAAAACAATGAAACCCTGCACAACTACAGGGCCCGGCTTAAATGTAAAGACGGAACGATCAAACACGTGCTGATCAGCTCCAACGTGTTAACAAGAGACGGAAAATTTATCCATACCCGCTGCTTCACCAGGGACATTACACCGATTGTACTGGAAGAGCAACGCAAAAATGATTTTGTTTCCATGGTCAGCCATGAGCTTAAAACACCACTGACCTCCATCCTGTCATACATACAAGTAATGCTTTCCAAATATAGCAAGTCTGACGATACCTTCCTTAGCCAGGCTTTAAGCAGAACAGAAAGCCTGGCAAAAAGTATGACCAAAATGATCAATGACTTTCTGAACATGTCACGATTGGAAGAAGCTAAAGTCACACTTAATCTTGAGCGTCTGGAACTTCACCTGTTAATCCAGCAGGTAATCCAGGAAATACAACTGAACAGCCACACGCACAATATTCAATTTTCCCATAGCGGAATAATGTATATTTCAGCAGACCACGCTAAATTGGGTCAGGTATTGATCAATCTGATCAGCAACGCGATAAAATATTCACCGGAATCAAGCACAATCACCGTCGGTTACGAGCCTTATGGAACTCAGGTAAAAATTTATGTTCGCGATCAGGGTATTGGCATTCAGGAGTCAGATCAGAAACGTCTATTTGAACGTTTTTACCGGGTTGAAAACCATGCTACCAAACATACCACCGGCTTTGGGATCGGCTTATATCTTGTGGCTGAAATACTGCGTTATCACCACACCAAAATTGAAGTTGAGAGTTCAGCAGGAAAAGGATCTACATTTTATTTTTTACTTCCTATAAAAGCTAACTGAAAAACAAGCGAAAAAGCCACAGCAAGTACCAATTAAATCTGTTAAGTTGCAAGTACCAAAAGAATAGATGCCAGGCATCTCCAGTACAGGGCTCTTATAAGTTAATCACCAAGTTTCGTTATATTATGTTAGCTTTATACACTTTACAGAAAGGACGCTAGAAACCCTCATCATCCTGTACGGATCTATTTATCTATAACAAGTACAGGCCATGAAAGAAACAGACTCTAACAAATTATCTATTGCCAACCGGGAAATCGCGTTTCAGCACCAGGAAAAGGAAGATCGGGCAGCTGAACTGATCATAGCCAATAAGGAACTGCTCTTCCAGAATGAAGAAAAGGAACAAAGAGCGGCCGAATTGGTCATCGCGAATAAAGAACTCGCCTTTCAAAATACCGAAAAAGAAAAACGTGCAGCTGAACTGATCATTGCCAATAAAGAACTGCTCTTTCAAAATGAAGAAAAGGAACGCAGGGCGGCTGAATTGGTTATTGCAAATAAGGAACTCGCTTTTCAAAATACAGAAAAAGAAAAGCGTGCGGCTGAACTGATCATTGCGAACAATGAACTTGCTTTCCAAAACGTAGAAAAGGAAAAAAGGGCCCAGGAATTAATAATAGCCAACAAGGAACTCAAAAACGCACAGGACGACATCCGTAAACTAAACGAAGGTTTAGAACAAAAAGTAATCGACCGAACAGCCGAATTAGAATCTGTTAACAGGGAACTGGAATACGTAAACAAAGAATTGGGCTCATTTTCCTATTCTGTTTCTCATGATCTGCGTGCCCCAATTCGCGCCATTAATGCATATACCAAGATCATTGCAGAGGATTATGGCAACAAGCTAGATGATGATGGGAACAAAATGCTCGCTTCTATCATCAACAATTCCAAGAAAATGGGCATACTCATTGATGATCTGCTTGCATTCTCTAAACTTGGAAGAAAACAAGTCATTCTTCTGGAAACCAATATGATAGATCTGGTAAAGATGGTTATTGAAGAATTGGTATTTGATGAAGGGGATCATATTCCAGTCTTTAACATCCATGATCTTCCAGCTGCCAGTGGTGATAAATCATTGATCAAACAGGTATGGGTAAATTTAATTTCTAATTCCATCAAGTACTCCAAATACAAGCCAACGACTCAAATTGAAATTGGCGCCTATGAGCAGGATAACCTCATGGTATATTACGTGAAGGATAGCGGGGCGGGATTTGACATGAAATATTACGATAAGCTTTTCGGCGTATTTCAGCGCCTGCATTCTCAGCAGGAATTTGAGGGGACAGGAATTGGCCTGGCCATTGTCCAAAAAATAATAGAGAAACATAAAGGAACAGTCTGGGCGGAATCAGTCGTTGATGAAGGCACTACGTTTTATTTCAGTTTACCAAAATCATTTAAAATATAAAGATATGAATTACGAAAATGTGGAGATCTTGTTCGTGGAAGATAGCGCGGATGATGCCATACTTACGATAAGAGCGCTTTCAAAAAGTGGATTTACCAATAAGCTCCATCACGTAGTGGACGGTGCGGCAGCGTTGGATTTTTTGTACTGCAGGGGAATTTATTCAGAAAGGGATAAAGCACAGCATCCAAAACTTGTTTTGCTTGATCTTAAAATGCCAAAGGTATCCGGAATCCAGGTACTGGAAATCGTTAAATCAGATCCTGATCTTAAATCCATTCCGGTGGTGATGCTGACGTCTTCAAACGAAGGGCCCGACATAGAAAGATGTTTTGAACTGGGTGTGAACAGCTACATCGTAAAACCTGTGGACAGTGATAACTTCTTTCATGCCATTAAAGAGATCGGCTTTTACTGGATGATATTAAGTCAGCCAGCTCATTAACTTGTCATCCGAAAAATTAGCGATAAACCAATTAAGCAGATGTCTGAAAATATGATCAAAGTTTCCAAAGTCCTGATTCTTGAAGACAATGAAGATGACGCCGATTTACTTTGTCGCGAACTGAAAAAATCAGGCTTAAACTTCATTCCTAAAATCGTTCAGAAACAAGATGAATATGAGACTTCACTTATAGAATTCCTGCCTGATATTATCGTTTCAGATTACTCCCTTCCCTCCTTTGATGCGGTTACTGCATTTCAGATCAAACAATCCTTATCTCCGCTTACCCCTTTTATCATTGTTTCCGGAACTATTGGTGAAGAAAATGCAGTTGAACTGATTAACAGTGGTGTAAGCGACTACGTTTCCAAAAGCAATCTCTTTACACTCTCTGCTAAAATCCACAGAGCTCTAAAGGACGCAGAAATCATCAGGGAAAAATTAATCTCTGATGAGAAAGCAAAGGTCCAGGCAGAAGAATTGATGGTTGCCAACCGGGAACTTCTGCTCCAGAATAAAGAAAAGGAAAAACGGACACAGGAACTGCGCAGGGCAAACGAACTGCTCATTGATGAAAAGGAAAAGGTTAGGCGGGTCAACCAGGAACTCTCCAAATTAAACACGGAACTTGAGGACAGGGTTGCGGCCCGTACAAAGGCTTTGGCAAATAGTGAAATTCGTTTCCGTAACATGATGGAAACCATTCCTCAAATTGCCTGGACAAATACCGTAAAGGGTGAAGTTGATTTTTACAACCAGCGCTGGTACGATTATACCGGACTTGACGATGCGCAAACCCGGTTGAGCGGTCTTACTTCGGTGATCCATCCGGATGATCTGAAAGAAAGCTTAAATCAGTTCGGTTTTCTCCGCAAGAGCGTTGATGGCGGGGAGTTCCAAATCCGTGCCAGACGTACAGACGGCGAGTACCGGTGGCACCTGATCCGTTTAATACCCATTAAGAACGTGAATGGCCGGACCAGACAATGGGTTGGAACAGCTACAGACATACAGGAACTTAAAGCACTACAGCAACACAAGGACGATTTCATCAGTATAGCAAGTCACGAATTAAAAACACCCATAACGACCTTGAAGGCTTCCCTTCAGTTGCTGGATAAGATGAAGGACAATCCTAGTCAGACCATGCTCCCCAAGCTGATTACCCAGGCCAACAAAAGTCTGGAGAAAGTATATGTACTTATTGAGGATCTCTTAAATACCAGCAAGGAAAATGAGGATCAGCTTCAAATTAAACAAATCAAGTTTAACCTGTTAAAAATCATTACTGAATGTTGTGAAAATTTATCCGGTGACGGTATTTTCAAAATCAATGTTCAAGGCGATCCAACCCTGGAAGTTTATGCAGATGTTGTCCGCACCGAACAGATCGTGATCAATTTCATCAACAATGCGATGAAGTATGCCCCGGATTCTAAAGAGATTGAGGTTAGGGTTGAACAGCAGGCCGGCATGGCAAAAGTCTCTGTAATTGACAAAGGTGCGGGTATTCCTACGCAAAATCTTCGTTTTCTTTTTGACCGTTACTATCGGATTAACCATGGCGGAAGCGAATACACGGGTTTAGGGCTTGGCCTATATATCTGCGCTGAAATTATCAAGAAGCATCATGGATTGATCGGCGCTGAAAGTGAGATCGGTGTTGGCAGCACGTTCTGGTTTACGCTGCCTGTTGCCTAACCTCTCCTATTAACTCACAAGAAAATCACATTTTCATCCCGGCCTTTGGCAAAGTACCTTTCAGAACACATTAGAACACCTGTAAGATCAGGTTGTATTTGGCAGCAGATCGGAGGCACACGTGTTGGACATTGGGCTACATTGAATTCAAGTAAAATATAGGTTAAATCCAGGTTGATTCCAAGTATTTACGGGAATACATGGAAGGAACATGAAAAATACATGGATAGCACATGGATTTAATGTACACTCATGTGCAGGACGTATGCCTTCAGACTATGTCCTGTCTTACAGAATTTAGCTGGAATGAGACCGCTCGTTACTTTTGGATTCAAATACCTATTGATCTCGTTATTCCTATTTGAGATAAACAAATTCCAATCTCAAATTGATGTCGATTAAGCATTTATGTATTTGCGTTTAAATTAATTAAAATCAGATCATCAAATACGATCCCGTTTTTAATCACTGGTTTAAAAAATGATAAATCGATCCGTTTAACTAGTCGGTGGGCCTCTATAAATATTGCTGTCCATGCTCAATTGCCACTGCATAGTTAACCCGATATAGCAAGTTAACCACTGTTTTCGTAGGGTTTTGTGTAACAGCAAAACATATTGATTATCAATAATTAATGTGATGCTGCGCATCATTTCCTAATCAAGTATTTAAGAATTTTGAATGCCGGATAAATGGTGAAATAATAAATACATGATGAAAAGTAAACAGATTCTAAAGTACTACCGGGTAGACCGGTATGATACCACAATCATTGAAATTTCAATAGATGATTTTAAGGAGGCGAAAAAGAATAAAGATCAGAAATCTCCTTATCGCGTTTACGCCGGCTTAATTTTAGCACTGGAAAATGCAAAAGCTGATGCCTTAACTTTCATCAATGAGCTGGTTAGAAAAGGAGAAGATGGGTTACCTGAGCTTTTACAATACAGAATCGATCATTATGAGGACTTAAATATCAATTTGATAGAAGCCAATATTAGAAAAATCGAAGATGCATTGATGATTGATCCCAATTACCAGTGGCAGCCATACCGCATAAAAAGTAATTAAATTCAATGCCGTAGGTCTATTGCTTTTGTTTTTTGGTAGTTTTGCCTACCAAATAAACATCCATGTTCAGGCTAATCTTCCATACGTACAAAACATCATTTACCGGCCTAAGCAAAGAAACCTGGCTTTTGAGTATTGTCATGATGTTCAACAGGTGCGGCAGTATGGCGGTTCCTTTTATGGGCTTATATGTTACTCAAAGTCTGCACAGAAGCCAGATCGATGCCGGATTGATCATTACTTTGTTTGGCGTAGGTTCAATATTAGGTTCTGCAATTGGTGGAAAGCTGACGGATGTGATCGGATTCAGACCTGTACAGATCTTATCGTCCGCTATTGGAGGGGTATTGTTTATCTTATTCTCAACCATCACACATTTCCCTGCGCTCTGTATTTTATCGGTAGTCATCAGCTTTTTCTCTGAGGCCTTTCGTCCGGCGAACTTTACGGCTGTTGCCCACTATGCAAAAAAGGATACCATAACCCGCTCCTATTCCTTAAACAGGCTTGCCGTAAATATTGGCTGGTCGGTGGGTATTAGCCTGGCGGGGATCATTGCTTCTTTCAATTATAAACTTCTGTTTGTTGTTGAGGGTGGCGTAAGCATTTTGGTTGGGCTTTCCATTTTCTTATTGCTGCCAAAAGTGACCGGCTTTATGAAGCAAGCCAAAGAAAACAAACAAAAGATCGCCATCCTGAAACCCTGGCAGGATGCCTTTTACCTGCAATTTATTCTGTTAACGACCTTATTCATCACTTGTGCTTTTTTGATGTTTAGGGTGGTTCCCGTTTTCTTTAAGGAGCAATGGCATATTGATGAACTCGCAATCGGGATCATCATCGGAATAAATGGGGCGATCATCGCGTTGTTTGAAATGATCCTGATCAACAAGATCGAGAAGAAAAGATCACCCATGTTCTTCATCATCATTGGGGCTGTCTTCTTTGCCGTATCTTACCTCCTGCTCAGTGCGCCTGTTATTTTTCATGTAGCCACAGCCGTACTTACCATTGTTGTCTTTACTATCGGAGAGATGTTTGTGCTGCCTTTTATAAATACGGTGGTGATCAGCAGAAGCAATGAACACAACAGGGGTTTATATGCTGCAGGCTATACGTTAAGCTGGTCTTTTGCACAGGTGATTGGCCCCATGTCGGGATTCTACATTGCCAAAGAACTGGGATATAACTGGCTTTGGATCGGCCTTGCGTCTTTGCTTTTGTTATGCGCTTATGGTTTTAGTGTATTGAACAAAAAACATACGGCAGTCCTCTAAGCTAACCCGAATAAGTTGAGCTGTACAGACAAGTAATTTGAGCCATGGAAGAAATTGGCCCTTGCCTGTATCGTTCATCTTTGTATTGTTAATTCAAAACACAACAGCCATGAAAACAATATCAAAAATACAACTCGGCAATAATGGCCCATTGGTGTCCAAACTCGGATTAGGCTGCATGCGCATGTCTTCCGTTTGGGGAGGCCCGATGAATGAGGAAAGTGAAAGTATCGCCACCATCCAATCTGCATTGGATAGCGGTATAAATTTTTTAAATACAGGCGACTTCTATGGTGCCGGTCACAATGAACTGCTGGTAGGCAAGGCCATCAAAGGCCGGAGGGACGATGCTTTCATTAGTGTTAAATTCGGGGCAATCTTTTACAATGGCCAATGGATTGGCCTGGATATCCGTCCTGCAGCCATCAAGAACTTCATCAACTATTCTTTGGTACGTTTAGGTATAGAAACCATTGACCTGTATCAGCCCTGCAGACTGGATGACAGTGTTCCTTTTGAAGATGTGATTGGCACTATTGCCGATTTGATCAAAGAAGGAAAGGTACGTCATCTCGGTGTGTCTGAAATTACTGCAGATCAACTGCGCAAGGCGAACAGCATATATCCTGTAACTGCGTTGGAAATTGGCTATTCCTTAGCCGACCGCCAGATAGAAAGTGAACTGCTTCCTGCGGCAAAAGAACTGGGCATTGGTGTAGTCGCATTTGCCAATACTGCCGAAGGACTGCTTACCGGTGAGATGAAGGCTCCCCTTGCTGCCGGCGACTACCACAACCATTTTTCGCGTTTTCAGGGAGAGAACCTGATCAAAAACCTGGAGAAAGTTGAAGTACTAAAGGCTATGGCAAAGGAAAAAGGTTTTACCCCTACCCAACTGGCGATTGCCTGGGTGAATGCACAGGGTGATCATATCATGCCATTGGTAAGCATGAGCCGCAGATCCCGGTTACCGGAAAACACACAGGCAATGGACATCACCTTCAATGCGGATGAGTTGAATACCCTGAACACGAATTTTGCTTCCGGGTCGATACTTGGCGCTACCTACTTGCAGCGTTAACAGACGGGGCTGTCTATAAGCCCCGTCTTTTTATATCTTTACGTAATGATAAATCCAACTGAAGTTGTTCCCGGTGTATTATTCTATTCCTATTATGCAGCTATGCGGAAGGAAAAGGTCGCATTTCTGGAACACAACATCCTGGTTATGCAGATTTCAGGCCGTTTTACCATGGAAACTGCCAGCGAAAGGTTCTCTATGGAACAGGGAGAGCTGCTGCTAATCCATAGGAATCAATTGGGAGAACTCACCAAGACTCCGCTGAATGGCGAAGACTATCAAACCATTGTTATTTGTTTGAAAGAAGATCTGCTCCGGCAAATCGCGCTTGAAGAGCAAATAGAAATCGGGGGGAAATACACCGGTCCCCTCAACATCCTCATTCCCGGAAATGATTTTCTTCGTGCTTTCTTTCAATCGGTGATGCCTTATGTGCGCCATCCGGATGAAAAGGTAACCAATGCAGTAGGCCTGCTAAAAGTAAAAGAGGCCGTACAGCTGCTTCTGCATACCATGCCTGAACTTAAGGATTTTCTGTTTGATTTTTCAGCGCCTTATAAGATGGATCTGGAAAAATTTATGCTCAGCAATTTTCATTTCAATATACCTGTTGAAAAGTTTGCCCGGCTCACGGGAAGAAGCCTTGCCGCGTTTAAGCGTGATTTTCAAAAAATATTCGATAAGGCACCCCGGCAATGGTTACAAGACAAACGGTTGTTAGAAGCCTGTCACCTGATAGAAAAAAAGCACCGGAAACCATCTGCAATTTACCTTGACCTTGGATTTGAAAGCCTCTCGCATTTTTCTCATTCTTTTAAAAGAAAATTCGGACTGACACCAACTGAACTATTTGAAAGGGAAAAGCATATCCATCATTAAAAACACATGGCTCCATCGTTTCGAAATGAGAGGTTCTGTCAGGCGGTTAATTAAACTTTTGCCGGAATTCTAATGGGGAGATACTGGTTTTCTTTTTAAACAGCTTATTGAACGACTGCGGGTATTCAAAACCCAATTGATACGCAATTTCAGCGACTGACAGATTGGTTACAGACAAGTATTCCTTTGCTTTTTCGATCAGTTTTTCCTGAATGTGCTGCTGGGCACTTTGCCCGGTAAGTGAACGTAAAAGATCACTTAAATAATGCGGGGACAGGTTAAGCTGATTGGCCAGGGATTCAACGCTGGGTTGTCCGGCTTTTAAGGTTTCTTCACTTTCAAAATACGCGTTCAGCAATTGTTCCATCCTGGACAGGACATCATGGTTATTCACCTTTCGGGTTATAAATTGCCGCTCGTAAAAACGTGTGCTGTAGTTTAACAACAGCTCAATCTGACTGAGCATAATATCCTGGGTATTCCTGTCGATATGCTGATATTCTTCTTCTATTTTAAGGAAAAGATCTTCAATGTTCCTTTCTTCCCTTTCCGAAAGGTGAAGTGCTTCATTGACCATGTAGGAAAAGAACCCATAACTTTTGATGGCTGCCGCAAGCGGATGTTTAAAGAGAAAATCAGGATGGAACATCAGCACGTATCCTGTTCCTGCTCCATTATTTGGCAAATTGGGTTCTATTAAATCCAGTACCTGAACCTGTTTTGGAGCAGTAAAACTTAACATTCCTTTATCAAAATCGTAATAGTTTTGTCCATACTTCATCTTGGCCTGAACATCTTTTTTTAAGGATATGCTGTAAAAATTTGTAGAAAACCTTTTTAAAAGGTCATCATTTTTAAACCGTATATCTTCAAGATGAACAACACTGATCATGGGATGCAATGGGTCTGGTACCGATAATAACCGGTGGAACTGCAATATGGAATCAATGCTATTCATTCTTTTCTTTTTACAAATTTAAGAAAGACAAAGTCAAAAAAGAAGTTGTCTCCCTGAACACTAATTGTTTACAAATTCTCCTTAAAAAAAGGTGCCAGTTTGGCAAGCGCTTCTGTTGTGGCCTGGGGTTGGTCATACAGATCATAGTGACTTGCTCCTTTAACCACATGGATGCTTTTATTTTTAGAAGCTGCTTTATTATACAAGGTAAACCCGTCCCTGTAAGAACCAAAGGCGCCTACCTGATCTCCAACGATAATCAGCAAAGGCTGTGTTAACAGGTAATCAGCCAAATTAAATGCATCGAATGCGATGGTAGTTCCCATACTTGTAAAGCGTAGTTTGTTAGCAGACCTTTCATGTGCTCCCCTTGACGTTCTGTAATACTCCACAGCTTGTACCATATCCATTTCTGTAATGCCCGCTTGCTTTGCATCTTCAGGAGATTTCGGCGTCCAGTTTACAATCATCGGCTCTGCACCATTGGCTTCCGCTGTGCGTTGTCTGCCTACAGCTTCCAGCATTTGTATAGGGTCGGTTTCCCCCTCCTGGTAAGCGCGGCAAAAATTAGATGCGACCACGGTTCCTACGGCTCTAATCCGTTTTTCTGTAAGGGCAGCATTGACCGCATAACCACCGCCTGCACAAATACCCAGTACACCAATCCGGTCTTCATCCACATAAGCCAATGTTGTCAGGTAATCTACCGCACATTTGATATCCTCTACCCGCGTTGCAGGATCTTCCAGATCCCGGGGTTCTCCATCGCTTTCTCCCTGGAAAGAGGCGTCAAATGTAAGGGCTAAAAATCCATCTTCAGCTAGCTTTTTAGCATAATGACCTGCGGTTTGCTCTTTTACACTGCTTCCGGGATGTACACAGATGATCGCAGCATATTTTTTGTTTTCATCGAAATGATCTGGCAAATGAAGATTGGCTGCCACATCCCAGCTTCTATTTTTAAATTTAACTGACTTTTGCATTTTATAGAATTTAAATTATGAATACAAATTTCAATAAAAGGCAAAGGTTCCATGTTGCCAAATGGTGTTTAGTTGTGTCCAAACTGGATGGTTATTTGATTTAACCGACTTTTAAACACAATCTCCGGACATGTGGATACTTTTAAGTTTATGATTTGCAGCAACTTTGTTCCATAGATTTTAATAAAAATGAAAGTAACATTAATAACCGGAGCATCAGGTGGAATTGGTGAAGCCCTTGTAAACAGGCTTGCTGAACGGAAGCAAGACCTTTTGCTCATTGCCCGCAATGCCGAAAAGCTTGAAGAACAATGTATTCAACTGTCCAAAAGGTTCGGGATCAACGCTCAATTTATCGCAGCTGATCTGTCAAAACCTGACACTGCGGAACAGATCTTTGAAGAAACACAAATGCGGAACCTGGAGATAGATATGCTGATCAATAACGCAGGAATCGGTTCAGGTGGAGAATTTTCAGCACTGTCGTTAAGATCGGAATTGGATTTGCTCCAATTGAACATTTCATCTCTGGTGGCACTCACACATTTATTTTTGCCCCAGATGCAAAATAGAAAAAGTGGTACGATTGTCAATATTGCGTCTATGGCGTCATTTATGCCGATTCCTTATATGGCTACTTATGCGGCCAGCAAGGCTTTTGTCAGTTCGTTTACCCAGGCTATCACTCAGGAATGTATACCCTACAATGTTCATGTACTGCTATTTTGCCCGGGACTAACCAAAACCAATTTTAACGCTGCAGCAGGTATAGATAATGAGAAAGGAGCTGGTCTTAGCTCAGACTATAAAAATGCACCTGCACAAACACCTGAACAAGTCGCAGATGAAGCAGTAAAAGCCCTGGATCAAAGAAAACAATTTGCGGTATCAGGAAGAATGAACCGGTTGGGTGCAAATGTGCTCGCACTTATCCCGAATTCATTTATTACCCGGAACTTTGCCAAATTGTACCGGAAAAGATTAAAAATGTAATGTGTAAATTTGAGTTGATATGAGCAACGATCATTTGACTATACATTTTAAGACCATCTCCCATCAGCATCAGTTATTGAGAATAGCTAAACCTAAGCATCCATTATTTAGTATTATCCGCTTTGAAGATTTTCCTAAAATAAAAAATGAGGGGCGTATAAAACTGATCTCTGATTTTTATCAGATCACACTAAAGAAGGAATGTCCCTGTAAAATGCAGTACGGGCAAACGGTATTTGACTTTGATGAAGGAATCATTTCTTGTTTTGCACCAAAACAAGTAAACTTTATTGATAAGGATTTTACTTTTGCCACTTCAGGTTGGCAGATATCTATACATCCTGATTTTTTAAGAACCTATCCTTTAGGACTGAAAATAAAAAGCTATGGCTTTTTTGATTATGTAATTAACGAAGCTTTGATCCTTTCTGATGAAGAACAACGGTCCATGGAAAATATCTTTGAGCAGATTGAGAAGGAATATCAATTACCGATAGATAATTTTAGTCAGGATGTGATTATTGCTAATCTTGATGTATTGCTCTCTTATTGCAACCGGTATTACAACAGGCAGTTCATTACCCGCAAAGTAAACAATAGCGAGATGCTGAGTAAAGTTGAACAATTACTGAACACTTATTTTGAAAATAAGGATCATACTGGATTACCTACTGCTGGTTATCTGGCGTCAGAATTAAACTTATCGCCTAAATACCTGAGTGATTGTTTAAAGCAGCTTAGCGGACAAACCACACAGCAACTGATCCATGAGAAGCTGATTGAACAAGCCAAAGATCTGTTAACTTCCACAGCACTCTCTGTGAGTGAAATTGCGTATCAATTGGGTTTCGGGTGCCCTCAATCGTTCAGCAAATTGTTTAAGAACAAGACTAGCCAGACACCGGTTGAGTATAGGCAATCGTTTAAGTAAACGGCATGTACGATATTCACCCAATGAATACCGGATGCTCAATTAAGAAAGAAGGATATGATTTTATGGCAAATTTGGTAATGTCCAAAAATAGATGGAAATTGCTTAACAGGTTGTTCATAAAAACATTTTATTAAACATGAAAAAAGTAACGGGTCTTGGCGGTGTATTTTTTAAATGCGATAATCCGCAAAGTATGAACGAATGGTACGCCAAAAATCTTGGATTGGAAACCAGTGCTTACGGAACAACCTTTGAATGGTGGCAGGCCGATGATCCATCAAAAAAAGGATCCACCTCCTGGTGTGCATTTCCACAGGACACCAAATACTTTAATCCATCTGACAAGCCATTTATGATTAATTACCGGGTGGAAGATCTCGTGATGCTGGTAGACGAATTAAAAAAGGCCAATGTGACTATTGTTGATGAGATTTCTGAGTATGATTATGGCAAATTTGTCCATGTGCTTGATCCGGAAGGAAACATCATTGAGCTTTGGGAACCAAAAGAGGATTTAGATCCGGATCAAACGGCAGGGTAAAGGCTAATCCATATAATCTGCTTGTCTCATTAACAGGGAGCGGTATTTATTAAAGATGGAGGTCTTTGATACAAATCCCATGAAACTGTGATCGGCGTTGATTACAGGAAGCACCCATACCTGCTCCCGTTCCATTTTCAGCAGAACAGATTTAAGATCATCTGTAACGTTAACCTGGGCCGGGGTTCTATGCAGCAAATGATCTGCAGTGAGCAGGTCTTTGTCCGGATTTTTCATCATCTCACTGAATACTTCTTCTACATACAGTAACCCCTTGAATGCACCACTACCATCCAAAACAGCACACAGGTTGCGTTTAGAATGGATGATTTCATTGATCTTCGCCGAAAGAAGATCATGATCGTTCAACTGCAGGTAATCCTTTTCGATCAGGTACCGTAATTTCATCTGGCTCAGTACCGTGGTATCCTTATCTTCATAAGAGAGCAGTTCACCTTTGTCTGCCAAAGCCTTGGTATAAATAGAGTGTTTCTGAAAACTGCGGTTGATCAGGTAAGAAATGGCAGAGGTGATCATCAATGGCACCATCAGTACATACCCGCCTGTGATCTCTGCGATTAAGAAGATACCGGTTAATGGTGCATGCATGATTGCACTCAGGGCTGCTGCCATTCCGGCAACGATAAAATTGGCCGTGTTTAAGTGAATGAAACCGGTAAGATTTACCGCGTAAGCGAATATAAATCCCATTAAGCCCCCCATGATCAAACTGGGTGCAAAAGTACCTCCGTTTCCTCCGGCTCCAAGAGTAACCAGTGTAGCGATTGATTTTGCAAAGATCGTAACTACTGTAAAGAGAATGACAAGGGACGGAAACTGATTGTAGCCCGCAAATATACTGTTGTTGATGACGCTGACGTAATCGCCCCGTAACAGGTTTTTAATGGTGATGTAACCTTCTCCATACAAGGTTGGAAACAGAAAAACCATGAGTCCCAACATCAATCCACCGATCACTACTTTCTTATAAGGGTGGGTAATTTTATAGAAGAAATTCTTAACAAAATAATTTGCCTTAGTAAAATAAATTGAAAAGAAGCCAATGCATATGGCAAGCAAAACATAGAATATAACCGCATTGACCGCCCATCCTTCAGTCACCAAAAAAAAGAGCTGCTGATTGTAAAACAACCTCGCAACTACTGCCGCCGTTGCAGCCGAAAGCAGCAATGGGATAAATGCAGGGATGCTAAACTCTGGTAAGAGTACCTCTATTGCAAAGACAATACCTGCAATCGGACTGTTAAAAGCGCCGGCAATACCTGATGCCGCTCCACAAGCCAGTAACATGGTTACTTCCTTATAGGAAAGACCAAGGAAGCGTCCAACGGTAGAGCCTATTGCCGAACCACTGGTTACAATTGGTGCTTCCAATCCAACTGAACCGCCAAACCCTACCGTTATTGCAGAGGTAAAGATCTGTGAGTATATATTGTGTGTCTCTACCTTACTGGACTTCCTGGATATGGCGTATAACAAGGGTGTTAAGCCTGTTTCAAACTTAGACCGTCTGATAAAGTAGCGGACATACAGCACGGTTAAGAAAATTCCGATAAGCGGGAAGAACAGGTAAAGGTAATACTTGTACTTCCACTGCCAGCCGGACTGCAAAAAATCCTCAATATGGTGCGTGAGGCCCTTCAATAGTGCCGCAGCAAGTCCAGCCAATATACCCACTACAATGGCCAGGATGATCAAAAAATTACGGTTTGAGATCTTCAGCCTTCTGTACTGATTTAATCTGTCCATGTAATTGGTGAATTGAATTTGCATAGGCTGGTGGTTTTAATACCCTGCAAATATAAGGACGTTTATTCTTTTTCCGTTCCCCTTTATCATAACTGCTCATCAGTAACCGGTTCGAGCCAATCTACTATACCCTTCTTCCGGATTTGTGTGCAAATGGGATCTGGTGGCTTGTATTATTTGATTTTTAACTCAGGGATCAGTGGATCTGTATCAATAAGCTCCAGTTCCCTTACCATGCTCAATGTGCTATTTTTATATTTCAAAAAATGCGGTGTTTTGATATGCAACTTGTAAGCTTCTTCAGTAGCATACATTTCCAGTATGGTCAGATGTGTGGGTTTTTCTTTTTCAAAGACAGCATACAAAGTCAGTACACCCGCTTCTTTGCTTACAGAAGCTTCAATTTCCTCTTTTAAAAAGACTTTATACCTTTCCAGCTGTGCGCTATCAATAACTAATTTTGAAAGGCGTACTTTCTTTGGAGCGGACGGATTTTTATTGGTATTGCACGCAGTTATTAAAGCGATCAGTGAAAGGGCCCCAAAAATAACCGGCAGTTTATGATATATTTTCATTTGACTATAGTTTTATTTATAACAGTTGCGCTGCTACTCTAATGTGCATTACACTTACCTTTTGTACAAAGCTGCAACATTTTACGGAATTGAAGCATACTCAACTTACGATTTTGTTACGCAGATTATGGAATCATGCACCTGGATGCTGTGACCGTGACATTTATCACCTAAATTTTGCGTCAAATGTCCTTGGACTGACTCGCAAAAGTATCTGAAATTTGAACCGTAAAAATCAATAAAAACATGAAATTAAAAGATAAAGTAACAGTTGTTACCGGGGGTAACAGCGGGATAGGATTTGGTATTGCAGCCGCTTTTAAAAGCGAAGGTGCAGTTGGTACGATCACAGGCAGAACCCAAAAAACACTCGACAGCTCAGTTCAGCAGCTTGGAAATGATTTTATCGGAATTGCTGGTGATGTGACCAGCATGGATGATCTGGAAAGGATCTTTAAACAGACATTTGACAAATTCGGAAAGATAGATGCCCTGGTCGTTAACGCTGGCGGCACTGTTGAAGGTGCAGAAATGGGACCAGTAACAGAGATTGGAGAAGTTAGTTACGATAAATACATGAACCTAAACCTAAAAAGTGTTTACTTCACAGTTCAGAAAGCACTTCCATATCTGAATGATGGAAGTTCGATTGTGCTGATCGGTTCTACCGCCGCACATCGTGCAGCACCGGGAATGTCTGTCTATGGTGCAGCTAAAGCTGCCGTGATCTCCTTTGCCAAGGGATTTTCGCTGGATCTATTGGCCAGAAAAATCAGGGTGAATGTGCTGTCGCCAGGCACGATTGATACCCCTGCCTTTGATAAACTGGTACCTGAAGACCAGGTGGAGCAGGTGAAAAAGATGTGGGTAGATCTGATACCTGCCGGAAGAATCGGACAACCGTCTGACATTGGTAAAGCCGCTGTGTTCCTTGCATCGGATGAATCATCGTTCATACTCGGTACCGAGATTATTTCAGATGGTGGGATGACAACCATCAGCCTGATGAAATAAAGTAATCTTTGGAAAAGAATTTTGAATAGCTTTGTTAAAAAAGCTATTCAAAATGTTTGAAATTCTCGCTGCTTATTTAAGGGAAAAAGCCGGTCTCAACAATGAGGAACTGAAACTGGTAGAAGCCGTAACGGTTGTTAAAAAACTCCGTAAGCGTCAGTACCTGCTGCAGGAAGGCGATATCAGCCATTACAATTGCTTCATTGCCAAGGGCTGCCTCCGGTTGTTTAGGGTAAGTACGGACGGCGCTGAGCATATTTTAAAGTTTGGGGTTGAAAACTGGTGGATGAGTGATTATGAAAGCTATAATTCGGGACTTCCTGCAAAAGGCAATATCGATGCGCTTGAAGACAGCGAGTTATTACTGATCAAAAAGGAAAATTTCGATGCCCTGTGTAAAGAGATCCCTAACTTTCAAAGCTTTATAACTCGACTGGAAGCCAAAAGTTTCGATGTAAGCCAAAACAGGATCCTGAGCAACATCAGTGAAAGTGCCGAAGAAAAGTATGAGAATTTCATCAAGTCCTATCCTGCTTTCTTTAGACGTGTACCGTTGCATATGATTGCTTCTTACCTGGGTGTATCTCGTGAAACGCTTACCAGGGTAAGGCAAAAGTATGTGCGATAATTTCCCGTCCTGCTATTGCCAGCGTAAATAAAGCTATGACTGGCAGTTGGATTTTCGCTGCCTTCTGGCAGAAAGACAGATCAATGGATCGAATTTTTATTAATTTGAACAAATGAACCATACAAGTCTTATCTTCCACATCCAATAAGACTTTATATGTTGAAAAGATTTAATCTCAAAATCGGTATTCCATTTGCTCTGTTCTGCTCAGCAGGAATACTTTTGACCATGGGATTCAGCGGATGCAAAATGATTGTCAATCCAATGGTGAGGGACTATACAGACCCCTACCACCGTAAAGTTAAAGAGGCCGGATTTGTAGAAAAATCAGTTAAAATTGCTGAGACAAACCTCTACTATGTGGAAGGGCCAAACAATGGGCCGGCATTGCTGCTGTTACATGCCCAATTAATGGACTGGTTTGATTACAGCAGGGTATTGCCCGAGCTTTCCAGATCCTATCATATTTTTGTGGTAGATTACAACGGCCATGGAAAGACAACTGCTCCTGCCAGTACGATGAATGCCAATGCAATAGGTAATATATTGGTCACATTTATGGAAACTGAGATTAAAGAACCAGCTTTTGTTTCAGGCAATTCATCTGGGGGGTTACTTACAACCTGGCTGGCGGCCAATAAACCCAAACTGGTAAAAGCGATCTTATTGGAAGACCCGCCGTTATTTTCTTCTGAATATCCAAGAGTGAAACAAACCATAGCTTTTAATTCTTTTACCTCTTGTCATACCTATGTGGAATCAGGCAATAATACCGATTTTCTTACTTATTGGATCGAAGCAAGTCGTCCATTCATTGCTAAATACGCGGGAGATAAAGCAGCACCAAGACTGCTATGGATGATAAAAACATATAGGGACGCTAACCCCGGAAAACCTGTAGAATTACGGTTTCTTCCGGATATGCTGCGCATGTTTTTTAGGGGCTTAAGCAGCTTTGACCCGCATTTTGGAGATGCCTTTTATACTGGCGAATGGAACCGGGGATTTGACCATGCCGAAGCACTGAAAAAAATCAAATGCCCCACCCTATTGCTGCAAGCTAATTTCGAGATTCGACCAGATGGAATTTTAGATGGAGCCATGAGTAAGGACGAGGCACAAATGGCAATGGCATTACTTGCCAATGCGGAATACCAAAAAATTGATGCTTCTCATGTTGTGCATTTAGATAAACCGGAAGAATTTATCAAAATCATGAATGGTTTCTTTTTAAATAGATAAGACCAGGTTGATATTTCCGTTATGATGTCAGTTTTTTATTAAGATCCAGAAAAGCTTAGGTTTTCAGCGGCAAACTGAAATAAAACGTTGAACCTACCCCGCTTTCGCTTTGCACCCAAATTTCACCACCGTGCCCGCGGACAATTTCTGCACTTAGGTAAAGTCCGATGCCAAAACCGGCGATATGCTGGGTATTATTGCTTTCTACCCTATAATACCGGTCAAAAACTTTTTCTTTATCGCCGGATGTTAACCCCATTCCCCAGTCTTGTACGCTTACATGGGCCTCATTCCCGGTCACTTCACACTTGACCACGATTTCCTTCTGCTCGGGTGAGTATTTAACCGCGTTACTGATCAAATTGGTGATTACCGAGCCGATCTTATCATAATCTGCATTGACCAAAACCGGCTGACAACGTTCGAATTTCACTACATGGCTGGACATGGTTGCCGCGTTTTCCTGGATGACCTCATCGATCAGATCTTCTAAGTTGAACGACGTCTTTTGAATCATCAGCTTAGCAGATTCCAGCCTGGAAACGTTCAGGAAACCATTGATCATATTGGTCATGCGCTTTACCTGTAAGTGGGCTTTGTCCATCGCCCCGGCTAAAAATGCATCTTCACTATGCTTCAATTTACTATTGCTCAACTGCACGATGGCCGTTAACGAAGTGAGCGGTGTTTTTAATTCATGGCTTACCATGCCAATAAAATCATTTTTGCGCTGTTCATCCATGTGCTGCTCCGTAACATCCATGACTACACCTGTAAATGCAGAAAAGGCACCTGAAGGATCGACCTTTAAATTGCCTATTGCCCTAAGCCAGCGCAAGCGTTTGTCATGTAAACCGATGACCGGATAAGTGACATCATAGTCGCCACCGTTATAGATCGCATTTTCTAATTTATTCGTCACAAACTCCCGGTATTCATCGGTGATCTGGGCAAGTGCCTGTTCAATGGAAAGTTCTTGTTGCGGATAATAGCCAAACAGTTCTTTTAAGCGGGCATCGGTAATAAACTCCCGCGTTACAGAATGGATAAACCAGGTGCCGAAATTGGCTGCATCAATGGCTAAGCGTAGCGTAGTCTCACTTTCTTCTATTTTTTGCCGGGCAGCTAACAATTCTTCGTTTAGATTGGCCAGTTGCTGATTGGTAGCGAGCAATTCTTCGTTAGATGCGGCCTGTTCCTCGTTGGTGGCAACCATTTCTTCATTAATTGCCTGTAATTCTTCTGAGCTTTGGGCCAGGGCAGATTCCATCTGTTTACGTTCCGTAACATCACGCGTGGTTCCGGCTACTGCTTCTACCTCGCCAGCCTCATTGAGAACCGGAATCAGGATATAATCATATATACGTTTTCCCAATATGGCATGCGGGAAGGATACTTCTCCCCGAACCGTAGTTTTGGTAGCCCTTACCTGATCAATTTCACGCTCGTGCATAGCTGCATGCCATTCTTCATAGCCGTTTTCGCGCAAGCCTTTGCCAATGGCAGTTTCCCAGGTTTTACCCCACATGGTCAGTAAGGCGGCATTGGCATAGGTAAACCGGTAATTGAGGTCCCAAACATACATCAGATCGGGCGTACCGGAAGTGATAGTTTCATAAACCCTTTTTTGCTGATCGGCCATTTCCCTGGCGTCGCGCAGGTCGTTTTGAACTTTTATATTTTCTGTGACTTCATGTACGGTATTGACAATTCCGTCTATCTCAATATTTCCATTGCGCCATGCCTGGAAGCTAAAAGTAAAATAGCGGTTCCGGGTTTGGCCACCTTCGTATTCTGCAACGGGTATGAGCAGATTGTTGACTTCATAAGGAATACCTGTTTCAAAAACGTGGCGCATGGCTTCCTCTATCTGCGTATTTGCCAATTCCGGAAAGGCTTCGAAGATCCGTCTGTTGAGTAACTTGCGACCCGGGAGGATACGCTGATATGCGGGATTTACCAATTCATAAACCAGATCTTTACCTTTTAAAATACAAATTCCAATAGGTGCATTCAGTATGATTTTATGCAGTTCTTCTCCGTTGGTTAGGTACATAGGCGGTTTTCATGGTTTTAACGACGTCAAATTAACAAAAAAATTATGATTTTGTTTAGTGCACCGCTTATGACAAATCCGATGGAAGTCCATTCTGGAGATACCGACAATCCAAAAAACTAAAAACCAAATCACGTTCCATGCTGTTAAGACAGAAAAACAACGAATATGGGATTTATAAAAAACGCAATTGTTGGCATCGCAATCTACGAAGCCATCAAATACCTCACTAAGAAAGATGCCTTAGGCAATTCTAAATTTGATGAGATCAAAGAACAGGCACCACAGTGGCTGGAAAAAGCCAAAGCGGCAACCGCTGACATCAAAGCAGGCCACCTGCCGCAAGTTTAACCGAATGGCCGCTTCTGCGGCCATTCTGATATTAACGAAATTACAAACCTTATGAGCACGATCCAGGATATAGAGCAACTTGAAAATTACCTTAGCACCGAACAACTCATCAAACTGAAAAAAGCAGCAGACCGGCATGCAATGCAGTCAAACATTGGTTTTAAGATCCAGTCCGTAAGTGATAAAGCCATTGATGTGGAAATCATTCAGGCAGAGACACCATCTGGAAAGTATGCAAGCGAGGCAACCCTGGTTAAAAGAACAGAAGACCTATTCAGAAAAAGCCTGCCCAACTTCAAAATTAATGTCAGCACCGAAACCTTTCTTGCTTCACCATCCAGTGTCGTAAACGCAGCATGGATTGATAAAAAAATGCAGGAAAAAGGAGTACGGATCAAGCAAATAGCTTTTGAAACCGGGATTGACCGGGAAAGTATTTCAGATTGGGTGACCGGCAAAAGATCAATGAGCCAACTCGTTAAGGCGATGTTCTATTTTTACCTGAGGTGATACGGGTATTTCACGCATTTATGTTAACAATACCTGAAAATTCCTGAACATATACCTTAAACCTCATGCGATAAAACAAAAAACAAGTCATCCTGTTAATGCATAAAATTAACCTTTAACACTTGTTATGAACTCACTGTCACCATGGGCGCTATTGGCAGGCACTGATCTTGCCAAAGCGGAAAAGCCTTTATTTTCAATTGATTATCAGAATTTTTTATTCCAGGTTTTTATGACCATTGATTCTTTATGGATCAGTACCACCCTGCCAGGAAAAATACTTTGCAATTTTCGTTGCGCATACAGTCCCGGAGGATTTACGGTGAGCGATGAGCATACAAGCGAAAGCGGAATTACCCTGATACTGAATACCGTTTACGGGAGGCAGACTGTGGCTATCTTAGTAGATACACAAAAACCAGTGCCAGTACTTCGCTATATAACTACGCTTAAACCAAAAGCAGACCTGGTTATTCCATACTGGCCTAAAGACATGCTTTTTACGGCCCAAACCCGAATTTCTGAAAACTCAACCGGAAAAATCCATGCCAGTCAGTGGGGTACAAGAACAGGCTTTATTTACATGAGCCCTACCCGTCCTAAAGCTGCTCCGTTACTTTATCTGCAAAACCTTAGTGCCATTTCTGCCTATTGTGAGCAGACAGAAACCTCCTTGGGGGATACGGTAGGCGGAGAATGGCCCGAACTTGGATTTTCCCTTCCTGCGTCTAAAAAGCCGCTTAAAGCCGGAAAAGAAGTAACCATTTCAGACGCCTTTATAGCTTTCGGCACGGTTATACCAAAAACTGAGGCTGAGGTTATGACCTGTTATCTTGATCTTCTTGCCAGGATTTATCTGCTGATGCCGCTACCGGATACGCAATATAAGCCCTGGCCGGAGATTCTACAGAATGGTCTGAAGGATTTGACAGAGAGTCCGGGTTGCTGGTCGCAGGTTGCAGGGCACAAATATTTTAATGCGTACGTAAGTGATTATGATACACCACCTGAGATCATGGTTCAACTTGCTATACTATTACCCTTACTGGATTACGTAGAGTGGAGCGGCACCAAACTGGAGGTTATGCAGACCATCAAGGAAGGGCTGCCTGATTTTTACAATGAAAAACTTGGCACCATTATGCGGTGGCTTCCCGCAGCTGAAGACAAACTTAAGGGGGAAGAGGAACAGAAAATGCCAATGGTAATGGATTCCTGGTATTTACACCACCCACTATTGAACTTATCGCGCCTGGCATTAAAGGGCGATAAAATTGCCAAAGCGTTATTTTTAAATTCCTTACCGTTCGCCATCAGGGTAGCAAGGCACTTTAAATATATATGGCCTGTATTTTATAAAATGGACACCCTGGAAGTTATCAAAGCAGAGACAGCAGAAGGTAAGGGCGGCGAGAAAGATGTGGCCGGCCTTTATGCACATGTCATGCTCCAGGCTTTTGAGCTTACCAAAGAAAGAAAATACCTTACTGAAGCAGAACATGCTGCAAAGACCCTGAAAGGATATGGATTTGACATCTTCTATCAGGCTAATAATACTGCGTTTTCGGCTGGCGCTTTACTCCGTCTGTTCAAGATCACTGGTAATAAGGATTATCTCGGCCTGAGCTATATGTGCCTGGCCAGTATATTCCGCAACACACAGCTTTGGGATTGCAATTATGGTTACGGGAAGAATTTTCCGAAATTTTTTGCCCTTTATCCCTTAAATGATGCGCCTTACACTGCCGCCTATGAAGAGCAGGAGGTATTTTGCGCCATCCACGATTACCTTAAACACGCTGAGGGTGTAGAGATATTGCCATCTGTAAAATTATTACTCGCTGAGTTTATCCGATATGTTGTGGACAGGTCTGTGTACTATTATCCTCCGATGCTTCCTCCTGATATGCTGGAAGAAGACCCTAAAACCGGCGAAGTTGATCCTAAATTATGGATCGCCCTGGAAGATTTACAGGATGGCTGGCTAAAATCGGGAACTGTGGGACAAGAGGTTTATGGCGCAGGAAATGCCTTCGGCATCTTACCCCGCCATTATTTACGAATTCCCGGCAGGGATTTCATGGTTTACGTGGATTACCCAATAGCAGATTTGAACGCAGTAAAAGGAAAGCCTGTTTCATTTTCAGTCCTGGGAAGCTCAGAGCTGGAATGCCGCATGATGCTTGTGAAAACGGGACGCAGTAAAATACCCGAAATTGAAATATCGATCAATGGACAAAAGCATCCGGCAAAAGGCAAAAAAGTGACTGGCGGAAACCAGGAATTTAAAATCCCTGGTGATTGCAGCATTAATCTGAAGTTTACTTGAGCACCCTGTGCAGAATTACTTATCCAGAAAAATCTCACCATTGCCTTTGCGGAAAGTGCTACGGCCGGCCGGATTGTCGCAGAGTTTGCCCTTTGTGAAGATGCAGGTAAATTTCCAGTTTAATGAGGTTATTTCGTATCCTGTTCAATCGGCAAAAACACGGTAAATACAGAACCTTCACCTGGCAGGCTGGTCACGGTAATCTTGCCCCCTGCAGTTTCCAGGATCTGCCTGATCAGATATAAGCCTACACCATTTCCTTCAATATCCCTGTTTATCCGTTGGTATTTTTCAAAAATGGAATTCAGGTGCTGCTTTTCAATACCAATACCATTGTCAGTAACGCTAATCACCAGGTAACCATCCTCTTGGAAGGATTTAATTAGAATTTCCGGTCTCCTTTCCTCTGCGCTGTATTTAAGCGCATTGTTTAACAGGTTATACAATACGCTACGTAACTTACGCCTGGAAAAAGTGATCTCTGATAACCCAACTTCGAACTTTAAAATAGCCTTAGCATCCTGGATCTGCGGTGCCAGGGTTAACCGGACATCCTCCATAATGTTTTGCAAATCCAGAAGTTCTTCATGCGCCTGGTATCTTTGGTCTTGCCAGCGACTTTGTACGAGATCAGAAATGATGTCTTTCATTTTCACCAGGCTATTTTCCACATTTCCCAGCAGCACAGGGAACTTGGCCATCCCTTTTTCAGGAAGTTTTTTAAGCAGCTCAATCGTCAAGCTAAGCGAGGTCAATGGATTTTTAATGTCATGGGCAATCGTATCCAGCAGCAATTCGTGTTCAGCGATGAGCTTTTCCTGCTCTTTAAGGTCTTTGATCCTTGCAGTAATATCCATAAAAGTAATGATTACCCCATTGGTTTTATTACCTTTTTCAACGATGTATGGCAATACATTCATTTGGTACCAACGCATATCAGTAGTTTGAATTTCCTTTTCCAGAATTTCGCTGGTATCGATCACCTGCTGGATATTTTCCAGAATGGTCGGAAACCGGAAATTTTCTTTGACATTCGCTAAAGGCTGCCCAATATGTTCAGCTTTAAGTTTAAACTGTTTCATCGCCGGAGGTGTAAACTTCCTGAGGATCAGGTGAGCATCTACAAAAAGCTGTGGAATGATTGTATTACGGAAATAATTTTCCAGTTCATCATTGAGTTCAATCAGTGTATTGATTCGTTCTTTTTCGCTTTGCATACCCAATTGATTGTTGATGTTCTAAAAATATTCAGGTAAGGTAGGTATAAACCTCTGTATAGAGATCATGGTAACGGATTGTTATCATTATTTATTTTTAGAAATCAATTTTGACATCGTAGAATTAAATCCGGAAAGATCCAGATCGGGCATAGAGAAAAACTCCAGATCTGCAGTCTCAACAGCTAAAAGTGCTTTTTGAAGAACCGATGCTCCCAATGTGGTCATTTTAATGATTTTCGCCCTTGTATCAGTTTGATGCTCCTTTCTTGTCAAAAACTTCTTCTCCTCTAAGGTACGAAGCACTTTAGAAACCATCATTCTGTCCGCATTCCCTTGATTGGCAATATCAATCTGGGTTACCGAATCCTTTTCTTTTGAAATCCAGGCAAGTGCAGCTAAAAGCACAAATTGTGTTTGTGTAAGGTCTAATGGGTCAAGCGCGCGCTTGACCTTCCGTTGCCACAAAACGGTCATTTGACCCAGGAGATAACCTGGGCTGTCCTCCGGACTTTTAAAGTGAAATTCAATGTCTTTATTCATTATCTAATAGCATTTTTATAGAAATTCTTTGAAGCCACGATCACCAATACTTTGCTGGATTGTTATCATCTAAATGGTTATTGGTTTGCCTGTAAAAAAGTAATGTTATAACCATCCGGATCCTTTGCAATAATCGTTTTTCCAAAAGGGGTATTCTGAATTGGACCTAACAAAACAACGCCTTTTTCTAAAAGCCCGGTCTGCAGATCTTCCATATTTCCATCAATGGCAAACCAAAGCGATACACCTACTCCTAATTCCTTGTTGTCCAAATTACCCATTGGTTTTCTGATCGCAAAGCTAGCCTCGCCTTGATTGTACTTAAAAATACAAGCTGCCGGATTTGTAGCATCTGAAAGCTCAAAGCCTAGTTTATTGGTATAAAACTCTTTTGACACCTCTAAATCTCTTACTTGAAGAGATGTAAATTCTAATTTTCTCATATACATTACTTTATTGTTGTCGCAAATATAGTAATCACGACAACAATAAACAAGTTATATTTTTAAGATTTGCTATCGGATCATTTCTTTCTGATCCTGCTCAGATGCTCCGGGGTTAAGCCCAGATAGGAAGCAATGTAATATTGAGGAACTTGCTGAACAATTTGCGGATAAGCAGTTGCGAAATCGCGATACTGCTCATCATGGGTGGTGGAAATGATTCTTTTTCGTTTCTCTTCGGCACTGCAAAAAACCCTTTCAATGATCAATCTGCCAAACCGTTCCCAGATCTTGTACTTATTGTATAAAGAATCTATGGCTTCTTTTTTTAGAATGAGCAGATCTACATCCGTCAGTGCCTCCAGGTATTGCTTTGAAGGAGTTTGCATGATGAAGCTTTGATAATCACTGGTAAATTGATTCTCGCCCATGAAATCAACAGTTGCCTCTTTTCCGTTCTGATAAGAATATTCACGCAACACACCCTGATTTATAAAAGCTATAAAATTACATGCATGCCCTTCCTCCAATAGCAGATCTTTCTTTTTCAATTTTTTAGCCTGCACGATCTTTGTAAATGCCGACCACTCTTCTTCATTTGGCTGAACGAGCATTCTTATAAAGGCTTCTATTTTTATCAGGGACTCTGGGTTTATCATTTAATTTACTTTAAGCTTATCGTTCATTAAGGGAGAACTTCAATTCTGAATATCAGAATTCCTATCTAATATAACTAAAAGCAGCATGAGGTTCAACTATTCTTTGACGCTCGTTTTTATCGTTCCTAAAAAGTTAACCGAGCTTTTTACTTCATCCCCTGGTTTAAGATAACGGGGATTTGTCATTTCCTTTTCCAGGTATTTCTGTAAAATATAAGGGTGCATTTTCGCGCTGAAAAATCCACCGGTAAATATATATTGAGTGACTGCACCAAAAATAAAGCCTTTAGCTGGGGCATTAAATACAACGCCTGATGGTGTTCCTGTTATGATGATGCTATTTGCCGGAATACAGTTTCCTTCAAACAACTTAACCATTTTACCCTGATAATAGCTCTTTTTTTCGCCCTTTACCGACAATGACCGTTCTACGATCTTATCCAGATCCCACACCATGTCTTTTGCGCTTCCATTTTGACGAACGCTCCCGTTGACCGAAAGTTTGAGTTTTAATTCTTTTATGAATTTCCGCCAATTCCTGGGAACGACCAGGTAAGGACCAGTCGGCAGGAATCCTTTCTTGCTCTTGGCATCGGGGAACCCCCTACCTCCTGTTACGTTTTGGCTATCCATTTTACGCATAAGCGTTGCCCTGTCGGTAAAGTCATTGACCACTAAAAATCCGATCAGCATGTGGTTCAGGTCGGCCGTTGAACAGACTGCTTCCGGAAATACAATACCCAGTTCTACTTCATGATCCAGAAGCCAGCCCTTGGTATAGGTTAACTGATGAATTGCCGGATCTGTGCTCACATATTTGGGGAACATAAAAGGTTTGACCTGTCCGGTTTCTTTGCCATGTTCCGCATAATTTATCCCTATGGCCAAATGTTTATCGCCAGCTACACCAGGCAAAAGGTCCTGATATTTTACGGTAACCTTTTTTGTACTTGTGCGGATCAGTTTAACCACATCATCGAAGCCCAGGTTCTTGATGACTTCAAATGAATTCTGGTCGTATCGTTTTAATTCAGAGCTTAGATCTACACCGGTTACATTTTTGCCATCGTCTTCGAGAACGGCGAGCGTATGCACCTGACCACCTTTGGCAAACCTGCTGAGTGTAAGTGCTTCCTCCGGTGATTTTAAAATCTGTAAGGTGTTTTTTGGGACTGTTGTTTCGGCGATCCGACCGGTAATGGTTTTAGGGAGTTGTTTACGGTTTTTTAAGATCTCCAGTGATGGTAAAAAGCGGGAATGTGCCGGATAAAAATCCAAGATCAGCAGGAGGCTGCCAATGAGCAAACCAATTAATATTCTGTTCATGATGATAATATTTAGATGAAGGATTACTTTTTGCCGGGAACAATTCTGTAACTCAATCCTATTTTAAAAGACAGACCGCTGGCTACTTCTGGATTGATGGGGTCTTTTCGGTCTCCCAATTCATAAAAGTCAATAAAGCCATCCGTCTTGTCATTTTTATGATAGATCTCCATATTCCTGATCAGTGTATAGGCAGCAGTCCCGCGAATGGCCCATTTGGAAGAAACATAGTATTCAGCGAAAAGACCAGGATTCACGGTATTGTATTCAAAGTAGCGGTCTTGATTCTTCAACCGGTAGGTTGACTGCTGTACAAACAGGTTGAAGCCGGTGTTTACTTTTTCGTTTACCGCATAGCTGGCGGTAACGTTGTGCGGGAGATCGCCAAAGATCTGCCATTTATCATTGACTTTCCAGTCCATGCCTACCAATACGATATACTGGGGCCCGTAAAATTGCGTTCGGTAACCAATGATCCCTTTCCAGGTAAGATGATCACTTACCTTCCAGCTTCCCCGCAGGATGGCACCGAATTTAATATCTGTGCTTTTGATCTCCTTATAATCGCTATTCATGGTTGGGGTAAGTAAAGCCGTTAAGTTGAAGCTTTTACTGACCATTGTGCTATAGCCTAATGTTGGCGAAATGCTGTAAACCCGTTTAACTTCAAAATCAGGATGCGTACCGGAAAAGTTAAATGCTTCGAAATTGCCCCCTGCAATGAGGTATTTGGATTTATTCGGGATTAAAAAAATGGGAATGGAAGTCGCTATTTTAAGGTTGCTGCCAGTAAATTTCTGATCACCAAGCGGCGTTTCGATCTTCATTGGCAGGTGTTCGTAACTTATATTTACGCCTTCGATGTAGCCCTGTGCAAAGCCCAATCCGGGCAAAATCATAAATAGCAGGATTATAAGGGCTTGTATTGATTTTCGGTTATTGAATTTCATGTTTTATAGTTTTAATTATTAATGTCCTCCATGGAATGGGACAAAACTATCTACATCAATTCCGAAACTCATTGATATTTATCAATATCGAAGGCTGGCATTAAATTTCTTAGCAATCAATGCTGGAGCTGAACCGAATACTTCTTTGGTTTCATGCCGGTATGTTGTTCAAAAACCCTTGAAAAATGGCTGAGGTTCGTAAATCCCAGCTGGTATCCGACTTCTGAAACTGTTAGCCTATTTTCCTTCAGCAACCTTGCTGCTTCCTGCATCCGCATTGACTGGTAATATTCAAAAACGCCCTTTCCAAAGGTTTGCCTAAAAAGCTTGCGCAATTTAGGTTCACTCATGGCTGCTTCCCTGGCCAATGAAGCAATATCAGGTGGTGAATCCAGTTTTGATTGCAGACGCAGCTTAACCGCATAAATGGCTTTGATATCCTCGATATGCATACCGCTCGTTGGGGATGCCTCCCGCTGCGCCAGCAAGGTAAAAATATAGCAAAGCAATTCCTCGCACTTCAGTTTATAATAATGGCTCTCCATACTTTCGGGCATGGACTGATTTAGCATTTCGCTTGCCGTCTTAACCATTTCTGGTGAAATAACTGTCTCAAATGCAAACTGTTCTTTGGCCTGTAAGATGCTCGCCACAACAGGATGAAGTATATTGCCAAAGACCTGGCGCAGGTACTCCCTGGAAACTGCAATGGTGATACTTCTGAAAAATGTGTTTGAAGGCATGGTGAGTAACGAAGAAATGGCCTGCCTGCAAATGAATACATTGGCCTGTTCTGGCTGCATCCCATGTTCTGCCTTTAACGGGGATGGGAAAATACCGCTCAGTAAAAAAATAACATAGTCCTGCCCTTCTGCCAGTTCATTGGTACGGTCGATCAGAATTTCCTCGTTCAGATAATAGTTTCGAAGCATCATCCGCAATTCAGTTCCCCAGGAAAAGCCGGTAATATAGCCCGCACCCTTACTTTCCGGAATGCGGATAAAGCGCCCGTCAATGATGGCTCCAATAGCCCGGGCAAACTCCAGCATGATCCCTGATCCTTGTTTATCAGTAACTGATATTTTCATTTACGACTGTTTTTATAACGATACCGGCTATTTTAATTCTAAATGTAGCTATAATTTTGTGTCATCAAAAACGAAAGATATGTTATTACAAAATAAAAAAGTAGCCATTATAGGCGGCGGGCCTGGCGGATTGACACTTGCAAGGCTTTTACAACTTAAGGGGGCTGATGTAAAAGTTTATGAAAGAGATAAAAGCAGGGAGGTGAGGGTACAGGGTGCAACGCTCGACCTGCATTTTGAATCGGGATTAAGGGCATTGGAAGAAGCTGGTTTAATGGACGCCTTTAGAGCAAATTACAGACCGGATGCTGACCGGCTCCGCATTATGGATGAACATGCAAGTATTTTCTTTGATGAACATTCAAAAACAGCAAAAGGTGATTTCGGCGATGAATGGTTCAGGCCGGAAATTGACCGTGGCCCGTTGAGAAATATGCTGCTGGATTCTTTGCTGCCTGATACCGTGGTGTGGGACAGTCATATTGTTTCTCTTAAAAGACATGGCGATACCTGGGAAATAATTTTTCAAAATGGCAACATGGTGATTGCAGATGTTATAATTGGAGCTGATGGCGCCAAATCTAAAATCCGTCCATTCGTTACACCGATTAAACCATTTTACTCAGGTGTTACCGTATTAGAAGGCAATATTTATGATGCTGAAAAGAACGCCAAAAAAATTAACACCGTATTACAAGGTGGGAAAATTATGGCGCTGGGTGATTCAAAAACAATATCTGTTAGTGCCAAAGGCGACGGTAGCCTGGATTTTTATGCGGGCTGGAATGCAGATGTAAATTGGCTTACCGATAGCGGCATAGATTTTAAAAATAATAAGCAGGTTTTGGAATGGTTTAAAAAAGAATATGTCAATTGGGACAGTATCTGGCTTGAATTATTTGAGGCTGAAAACACCATATTTGTTCCAAGACCTCAATATTGTATGCCTTTAGATCAACACTGGGATGCCCAACCAAATATCACCCTTATTGGCGACGCCGCGCATTTGATGCCCCCTTATGCTGGCGAAGGTGTAAATATGGCCATGCTTGATGCACTGCAATTGAGCCAAAGCTTAACCAGCGAAAACTTTACGGACATCAGATCTGCAATAGCGCATTACGAAAGACAGATGTTTGCTAGATTTGCAGATATTGGCAGGGAAACACTAGACAATACTGAATTTATGCACTCCCCTGACGGACTAAAAAAATTGATGGTTATGTTTGGTCAGCACCTGGAGTAAAAGATTATATTTGTTAAATATGCCCATGAAATTATCTGCACTAATTGTGCTTTGTATCCTGTCTTTTTCTGTTGGTGCACAAAATACGCTGCCCGCTAAAAACACCGGTGATTTTGTTCTGGGTAAAATTGAAACCCTGCATTCTAACATTTTGAAGGAGGACAGGATTTTGAACATTTACCTGCCGGAAGATTATGATAGTACATCAATCTATCCTGTCATTTATTTATTAGATGGCGCTGCAGATGAAGATTTTATTCATATTGCCGGACTGGTTCAGTTCAATACGTTCTCCTGGATCAACAGAATTCCTAAATCAATAGTCGTCGGTATTGCCAACACCAACCGCAAATATAATTTCACTTCATTAAGCAATAGGGAAAGTGACAAAAAGCTGATCCCAAAGAATGGCGGCTCTGCTGATTTTATAGCATTCATCGAAAAAGAGTTGCAGCCGTATATAGATAAAAAATATGGAGGAAATCATTCCAGAACTTTAATAGGACAATCATTGGGTGGACTTTTAGCTACAGAAATTTTGTTTAAGAAGCCCCAGCTGTTCAATAAATATATCATCGTTAGTCCGAGTCTCTGGTGGAAAGATGGTTACCTGCTTAAAGAAGATCCTGCGATCCTAAGCAGCAGCTATGCCAATCCAACGGCCATTTATATTGGGGTTGGAAAGGAAGGTTCTATAGACGGCTCTAAGAACCACATCATGGAAGAAGATGCGAAATTGCTGGCTGCAAAGATCGGTCAGGGTAAATCTAAAAACGTAACGGTGTTTTTCGATTACTTACCTGATGAAGACCATGCTACGATTAGCCACCAAGCCGTCTTTAATGCCTTAAGAATCCTGTATCCAAAAAAATAGCTTATAGTTGATTCCTTAGCGGTTCAATACGATAGAAAAAGATTAACATAATAAACCATGCAAGCACAAGAAACCGTACCATTTTCCGGCTATCAAAAATTTGTAATATTCATACTCGCGATCACCCAGTTTACGGTGATCCTGGATTTCATGGTGATGTCTCCCCTTGGCGACATATTGATGAGATCACTTTCACTGAAACCACAGGCCTTCGGTTTTGCGGTGTCTGCGTATGCCTTTAGTGCCGGGATATCCGGATTGCTTACCGCAGGTTTTGCAGATCGGTTTGACCGTAAAAAACTGTTGCTGTTCTTCTACATCGGCTTTATTGCCGGTACCATTTTCTGTGGAATGGCGCATACTTACCCGGTATTGCTTGCTGCGCGAATTGTTACCGGTTTATTTGGTGGTGTGATCAGTTCTATATCGTTGGCCATTATTACCGATCTTTTTTCTTTGCAGCAACGCGGCCGGGTAATGGGCTATGTACAAATGGGATTTGGCGGCAGCCAGGTTTTAGGTGTTCCTATTGGTTTATACCTGGCTAATATATGGGGATGGGAAGCTCCATTCTGGTTGGTGGCTGTATTAAGTATTGCCATTGCGCTGCTGATCGCTCTACGCCTGCGGCCTGTTACCCAGCATTTGGCCTTGCAAAATGACAAATCTGCATTTAAACACTTGTGGCATACGCTTGCCAAACGCAATTACCGCATCGGCTTTACAGCAACCGCTTTGTTATCTTTAGGCGGTTTTATGATGATGCCTTTTGGCAGTGCCTTTGCCGTTAATAACCTGGGTTTAACGAATGCCCAGTTGCCTATGCTGTTCATGGTATCGGGTGTTAGCTCGCTGGTGATCATGCCGCTAATCGGCCGGCTGAGTGACCGTATAGACAAGTTTAAGATTTTTACTGCAGCTTCTCTCTGGATGCTGATCATGTGTGTAGTTTATACCAATATGGGTATTACCCCGCTGGGGATTGTAATTGTATTGAATATCCTGATGATGATGGGGATTATGAGCCGCACGATCCCGTCTTCTGCACTAACCAGTGCAGTACCTGAAATGCAGGACCGTGGTGCTTATATGAGTATTAACTCTTCGCTGCAGCAAATTGCCGGTGGTGTTGCTGCCGCAGTTGCCGGACTTATTGTAACACAAAAAGGAACAGGAACCCCATTAGAAAACTATAACATTGTGGGCTATACCATTGTTGGGATCTCCATATTGAGCATTTTGCTGATGAAGCGCGTTGACAACCTTGTAAAAGAGAAATTAGTAGATAAAAAAGTTTAGGCGGCTACGCGCTGCAGGATCACTTTGCATGGGATCTTAGATGTTACCATCACATGATGACTTTTGTGCAGCGGGATCTGTAAATAATCTCCGGGCACCAAATGAAAGATATCTTCTTCTATGTGAATATCACACGTACCTTCAAGGATTAGAAACCTTTCATATTCATGATCATGTACTTCTTGCGGTGCCATTTGACTAATCCAGACGATAGCAGTGATGGCTTCGGGTGTATAACTCAGGATCCTGGCAAAGACATCTTTAAAGTTATCAGGCATGATCATATCCTTTCGTTCCAGAAATTGCTGGTAATCTGCGGCCACAGCACCTTCATGAAGTATTGGAGCTATAACCGGAGTTTCGCCTGCCTGCATTCGATCTGAGAAATCAATGGTTGCCATAAGAAATGGGAGTATGATCGGATTGGATACAATGCCATTATCCAGCGCATATTTTTCAAGCGCCAGACCTATGGCATCTACTTCTGCCCACAACTGTGGATTAGCAGCGCCAATTTTTTCAATAAGAAGATTGTCCTGCTCATTTGTATCTCCGAGGACATACAATTCAAGCAAGCCAGTTTCAATCAGTTCCTGTAAGTCTTCCATAACTATAAAGATCTAATATACCTATTATTAATTAATCAACAATAATAAGAATTCTTTTTAGATATTTTTTTTTACCAGCAAAAAGTATTTCATTATCCTTTAATATCAAATTTTTATATCGTAAGCGTACAGTAATGCCAAATGGCATATTGATAAAAATTACCGTCAAATGTCAATGTACTTTCTTCAATAATATACTTTTTAGTATATTTGCATATCAATTTAAACAGCATGCTCACTAAGGCGGAAAAGACCAAACAATTTATATTAGAAACTGCATTACCGCTATATAACGAGAAAGGTATTTCTGGAGTAAATATAGATGATATTCTTGAGGCTACCAGGCTTACCAAGGGGTGCCTGTATGGCCATTTTGAAAACAAGGAAGACTTGTCTGAACAAGTTATTGACTTATCCCTTAGAACGATCTCTGAGAAAGTAAAGGCGGGGATGTTGAAAAGTAAAACGGCGAAGGGTAAAATTTTTGCGTTTATAGATTTCTATAAAAACCCGCTCGAAACCTATATCCCCGGAGGATGTCCGATATTTAACGCTGCCGTAGAGGCCGATGATAATCACCCGGGACTGAAGAGCAAAGTAGCCAGGGTATTTAGAACTGGTCAGGAAGAAATTACAGCTATACTACAGGAAGGAATTGATAACGGTGAATTTTCAGATCGCCTGGATCCTATGATCTTTGCTTTTAAAATGGTAGCGGCAGTTGAAGGCGGAATGGTCATGTGCAGGGTGATGGATACCATCAAACCGATGCATGGACTGGTGAAAAGCCTGAAGGCTGAACTGGAGCAATACGCTGTATAATTTTTTTACCCAATAATAGACTAAAAAGTATATTTTAAACGAAGTAAAAAGCACATTATAAAATAGACTAAAAAGTATAAAATAACCAGCAACAGTAACATAATTTTAACACGTATATATCACATGAAAACAACAGGGAATACCATATTCATTAGTGGCGGAAGCGCCGGAATAGGATTAGCGATCGCTAAAAAATTAAATACCGCAGGCAATCAGGTAATAATCAATGGCCGCAATGAAGAACGTCTGCAAAATGCGTTAAAAGAATTGGACAACGCGGTTGCCATTCAGGGCGACTTATCTGTAGAAGCAGACAGGATCCGCATTGCAACGGAATTAAAGAAGAACCATCCTGAGGTAAACGTCATCATCAATAACGCCGGTGCAGCCTTTGCGTATATCCTTAATGAAACTACAAACGCGCATGAAAAAGCGGCTGAAGAAATGAATACAAACTATTTCAGTATCATTCATTTCACGGAATTATTGTTGCCGCATTTGCTACAGCAGACGGCCGCAGCCGTGATCAATGTCTCTTCAATCGTAGTTTTTGGTGCCCACAAAGTACTGCCTACCTACGGTGCGTCTAAAGCGGCATTGCACAATTATACCGTTGCATTGAGACAAACGTATGAAGCGCAGAAGAATGTCCAGATCTACGAATTGTATCCCCCACTGGTAAATACGGAATTTTCTGCTGGAATTGGTGGTGCCGATGGGATTCCGCCGGCAGAAGTTGCCGATGAATTGTTGCTGGCCTTAGAAAAAGACCAGTTTGATGTTCCGGTTGGCGATGCCAAGCAGTTTTTTAAAAAGGATTGATAATTATAGGATTGATGATTTCACATAAAAAGCCTTAGATTCTCTAAGGCTTTTTATGTGACTATCCAGTTTCAGCGCCGAATCATAAATTATCAGAGATCAGACAGTGCGCATCAGATCTTAGATGTGGAAATCAACCTGTTTAAAATATTAAACATCTTGATCCAGCTTTGATAAGCACCGGTTTGTTTTGCTTCTTCTTCATTAACTGTTTGATGAATGGTTAGCTCCGTTTGATCTCCAACGGGAGTAAACCGTACCGTTGTCATGATCTCTTTTGGCCAGTCTTCTGGTTTTCCGGCATCAAGTGAACCCACGGATTCTCCGGCTTCATTGCTGAGTACCATAGAGAACACCAGTTTTTCTGGAAAGGTTACTTCACGGTATACGCCTGTAATCCAGCAATCGCCGTGAACGGGATCATGTATACAGGAATGAAAGGAGCCATTTTCTGTTACTTCAAGTGATTTAAACTCAATGGTACAGCCATCCGGAGCATACCATTTTACCAATATTTCAGGGTCTGTCCATGCGTTGAAGACCAGCTCAACCGGAGCATCAAATACGTGGGTAATCTGTAGTTCTTTTTTATTTTGTTCCATGTTCTTTGGTTTTAATTTCTTTTAAAATGTGATCCAATTTCTCTAATCTGCCCATCCAGTGTTTTTTAAACTCATCCACCCAATCCGTAACTTCTTTCAGCTTTGCAGGCTGTACTTCACAAAACCGCTCACGGCCGTTTTGTGTGATGACGATAAGTCCGCATTCTGAGAGGATCTGAATGTGCTTGGATATGGCCTGGCGACTAACCTCAAACTCCCCTGCTATCGCGTTCAGGTTCAGCGTTTCTTTGGAAAGCCGCTGTATGATGTTCCGTCTTACCGGGTCTGATATGGCCTGAAATACATCTCTTCTTGTGTTCATTATGCAACTATTTGATTGCAAATATAAATGCAATCATTTAATTGCGCAAATTTATTTGAAAATTTATATCATAAATGTTTAGTACAGCTGCCGCGATTGAAAAATATCAATATCACTTCATACAAAATACGCCAGGCAAAGTATGTTAAGCTGTGAATCGGGTTATCATTCTTAAAAATGATAGATTAGAATCTGAAATTTATGGATAAAGCAAGGAAAAATTACGAACGGGGCAGCGTGAAATAGAAAGTTGTTCCCACGCCAAATTCGCTTTGCAGGAATATCCTGCCGCCATTGGCCTCTACAAATTCCCTGCACAGTACAAGCCCAAGTCCGGTGCCCATTTCTGCTGCCGTGCCTGGTGAAGAAAACTTATTTCCTACTTCCAACAGATTATCCTGGTTTTCCGGAGCTATACCTATACCAGTATCCTCAACAGAAAATAAGACAAAACCTTCTTTTTCCTGCGCATCGATTTTAACTGAGCTGCCCTGATAAGAAAACTTGAGTGCATTGGAAATCAGATTACGAAGTACGGTAGAGGTCATCTGGCGGTCTGCAGTAATTGTCAGGTCTTTCCCCTCAGCCAATTGAAGGATGACGCCCTTGCTAAGTGCCATTGGTGCTGTAAGGCTGGCTATTTCGATAAATAATTCCGCTATGGAGATCACTTCTGGTGATGGCTTTAACAATCCGGTCTGAATCCTCGACCAGTTCAGCAGGTTTTCAAGCAGTGCATAGGCTTGTTTTGCCGAGGTATTCATCCGCTCCGCCATATGTGCTATTTTAACCCTTTCGAGCGTTTCTGCCTTCTTATGGATCAGTTCGCTATAAGATAACAGCGATGCAAATGGGTTCTTGAGGTCGTGGGCAATAATTGAAAACAGCTTATCTTTAGTTTCATTGAGTGCCTGCAGTTGTTGTTCTGTTTGCTTTAATCCGGAAACATCCTGACAGATCACCAGGTAACTGCCTCCTTCTTCCAGAGAAGCATATTCAGGAATTACCTGTACCGAATAGAACTGCTTTCCTACTGGCATATCTACATCGAATGTGCCCTGCTGGATTACTCCGGTCTGACGTGCCCTGGACAATATGGGCCTTAACTGATCTGATAAGGTTTGTGGCCGGTCTGCTGCAGCTTCATTACCTGTACTGAACTGCATGGCATCCTGATCCGGCCCATTGGAGTAAATGCAATTTAAATCCTGATCAAACCTGAATACCAGCCCCGGCAGGTTTTCAGCAAGTGTCCTGTACTTTTCTTCACTGTCCTTTAGATTCTTGAAGATGGTATCTGTTGGCCGGATGAAGCCGGTCTCTACGTTCGCCTTATAAATCAGAAAAAATGAAATCAGCTTCGCATAGTGACCAATTTCATTGACCGGTCCGGAATTGCTTATATAAATTGCAAAGCAGAACTCGCTTAAAATGGTAAATATGACCGAGGTTAATAATAACTGGTAAACCGGAAGGCTAAACCTCTGTTTGTTTTTGATCAGTAAAAATCCGGCCGTAAGCAGAACAGCTATAATTGCATATTCTGCATAGATCTTAAAGTCTGTCTGTCCTTGTCCCTCAATGAAACAGACCGGAAAGTTCTGCCAGACCAATATCGATAGGATAATGAGCAGTGACACCAAAAAATAACCTAAAAAAATCAGGTCAGAGTTGAGTTTCTTTACGCTTTTGATGATTAAAAGTCCGGCAAGTAAGGTTAGTGCTTCCAGCGCTCTTGTAGCCACCCAAAATTGGTTTGCAGGAAATCCGGGAACTGAGATCACATTCATCCCCTTATAAGTTATCGTATGGAGCAGGTCTAATCCACCAATAAAAATATAGGAGATCCCCACGAGGTGCAAGAACGTATTGTCTTGCATCCTTCTTGAATTCCAGGTGACAATGAATACGGCAAAGGCCACTACGATCGAGAACAGTTCTACGAATGTATGGAAAAGAATGTAGCCCTGAATCTTTGAGAAATAGAATACGAGAACCAAAAAGATCACCGCAAAGGCAGTTCTGTAATTGTTGCGGAATAATAGAGATAGTTTGGACAAAGATCTGATCAATTAAAATTGAAGCTTCAAAGATAATGCATAAAAGAATAAAACGGGAAAATAAGTAACAGGATTTGTACGCGTATTTGAACGTATTTTACGCAAATAACAAGTATAAACACCTAAAGTATTCATAGATATTACTTGAATACGATAATTACTATCGTCTTTTATATTACTGGTATATGTTTTGTATTTAGTTAAGAACCTATAAAAAACTGATTATTAAACCAGAAAAACATCTACCTATGAACAACGCCACTTTAAACCATGAAATCTGCAACCACAAATCTTGCCTGGAAAGTTTTGCATTAAAATTTACCCGCAATATGGATGATGCGAACGACCTGGTACAGGATACCCTCATCAAGGCCATCCGCTACCATAATTTGTATAAAGAAGGGACAAATCTAAAAGCCTGGCTTTATACCATCATGAGAAATACTTTTATCAACGACTACAGAAAAGATTTAAGGAGAAGTGCGGTAATTCATACTACTGAAGATCTGAGTTCCGTTCAGCTTTCCCGCAGTGCAGATAAGAATCATGGTGAGAATAAATTTATACTTCAGGACATTACCAAAGCCATGGACAAGCTGCAGCCTGAATATTCAGTTCCTTTTCTAAGGTATTTTGAAGGATATAAGTACCATGAAATTGCCGATGAAATGCAAATTCCGCTGGGAACGGTAAAGACCAGGATCCATGTAGCCCGCCAGTTTTTAAAAGGACAGCTGAAAATGTATAGCGATCAATTCAGGAATTCTAAGTTAACGGCATAACATCCTATTCAATGTGTATGTAAAAAAATCAGCGCATCCATCTAAACTAATAATCTGGCACAATTGATGCTTTGAATAACAAGGAGATACAACCTACAAACTTTCGAAAAATGACCAGACACCACAACTTTGATTGCCACGCATTTTTAGATAATAAAAACCTCTGCATTCTGGAGATTAAGCATAGTTTTTCTATGGAAAATACCTGGCCTAAAAACGAAAATTGGTTTCTGGTTAATAAGACAGATCTATCTGTTCGTCCTTTAAATGTTAAGGCCCGCGATTGCTCCAATTCGGTGCAGGAGTTTTTCTTTGACCTGGGTTATTTGAAATTCAATTCCTCTTCCGATGTTTTTATTGAAGTACAAAAGAATGGACTGCACCCATTAGAAAATAAAGATTGTGACCATGTTCCAATGTCTTACCTAATGGCAATTGAAAGTTATCTTTCCCTTAAAGATGAAAAGATCGTAGCATAAATTATAAACATTGCAGTTCCCATCCGGGATACTGCAATGTTAACCAAATCAACTAACCGCTACAAATCAAACTGACCATAGTGATTAAAAGTTTATTAAAATGCGCCCAGTTCTGCAAGGTGCACATTGGTAGATCCGTATGCAGAGATCACAACGAACCTGAAATATCTGGCTGGTACAAACGCTGAAAGAAACTGTTTTTGGGCATCCTTTGTAGCAGCGAGGTTAAATGCACCGGAAACTTTCCAGGTCACATTATCTGTACTTGTTTCTATACTGACCTGGTTTGGCTTTCCATTTCCATCAACCTGACGTGCCGTTGCATTGATGCCATGCAGGGTCTTTACCTCTCCCATATCTATGGTAAGGGAATGCGGTGGTCCCGGATTGCCATTTTTCCACTGAGAGTGCCAATACGTACTGATGTTGCCATCCAGTACAAAAACTGCCCTTCCATTATTTGCCCCTTCACCTTCAGCTTCCTGTGATGAAAATGCAGCGATCTTCCAGCTGGTCCGGTCATAATTTGGATAGTCTGCAAAATTGGGCTGTACTTTCACTACAAATAAAGTTGTCCGCAAGCTTTCATTTACTTTAAAGTCTGTTCCGGAAATGCTTACCGGCAGCAGAAACGTTTTAAAAAGCGGCACTGCATCCGTGCCGGTAGTTTTCACTGCTATTTTTAATGGTCCTGTTGTTAGTTTTCCCTTTGGGATCACCGCTTCGGTACTACTCAAGGTATAGGCAGATGCCGGTAATAATTCATAATTGGTATTATTCGCGGTGTTGTAGGCTGTTACCAATGCAGGATCTACTACAAATTTTACTGGAATATCCTGTTCCGGATAGTCCTGCCCGCCAAAGTTAGCACCGTATATAAGCACCTGGGGCTCTTGTGCAACGCTTAGTGTTTTATTTACCGGACTGTTTACAGCCTGGGGCATATAGATCTGCATGTAGTTTGACAAAGGCTGATCGGGTAATTCTACCTCATCTTTACAGCCGGTATGAACTGACAGCAATGCAATTGCGATCAGACTTTTTAAAAGATTATTCTTCATCATGATGTGCTATTTATAGATTACCAACCTGGGTTTTGAACAATTTGTCTTCCCCTATCCAGTTCATATTGTGAGATCGGATACCAATAGTAAGAGAACCTGAAAAGATGCGGTGTTGCTGTTACTACCCTTTTATAAAAGTCATTCCCGTCCTTATTGATGTCCATGCCATGCATGTCTCCCATTACTGAAGCTACGATCTTCCACCTTCTGGTATCGAACCACCGATGTGATTCATAAGCCAGCTCTACCTTTCGCTCTGCCCAGATTTTTGTACGTGCGTCTCCCTGACCGGATGGCAAAGGCAGTGGATTGGTGCCGGTTCCATATTGCGGAACTCCTGCCCTTTCACGGATCTTATTCAAATAGATCATGATATCGGCATTGCCCGGGCTTACTTCATTTAGCGCTTCTATATAGTTTAGATAGATCTCTGCGAGGCGGAACAATACCAGCGGACGCGTTTGTCTTTGTCCGTTACCTCCTGAACCGATATTCGTTTGCGGACCTACGTTCTTACGCACCAGGTACCCGGTTTTACTGAAGTCGGTAGGGTGCCCGTTACGGCCATTTGGCCCGGAAACATAAAAAGTAATGGGTGCCGGAGCACGCATGGTACCACCTTGCCAGATGCTGTTGTTATAGGTTACAGTTGCATAAAATCTGGGTTCGCGATTCATATACATGTTAGAGACCTGCACACCGCTTACAGTTGTAAAGCCTGTTTCCGAATATTGTGCAGATTCTGCCGGCAGCTTACCATCTGCCATAAAATAAGAATCTACCATTTCCTGGGTCGGCGCAATTCCACACCATCCCCCGCCTTGCCTCGGTGTACAGTGTACATCCCATAAAGGAAGGTTATTATTTTTACGCACAAAGATCTGTTCTGTATTCCAACCCTGAAAGAAAATTCCTTCCAGTGATTTAAGCACATTTCCTGATGGATCTTTATACAATTGATAAAGCCCAAGATCTAATACTGCTTTGGCCGCATCTGCTGCCTTACGCCATTTTTGGGGATCGTTTGTTTGTGAGATCAATTGCTGTCCTTCAGCATTTTTGAAGTTGGCCACTTCGGTATTTCCATTGTATTGCGGACTTGCAGCATAGAGCAGCAGTCTGGACTTTACTGCCAATGCCATTCCCTTTGTTGCCCTTCCATATTCCAAATCACTGGCCTGACCATTCCTTTGCGGGATTAGCGGCAGCACTTCTGCAGCTTTATCCAATTCAGAACTTACATAATCCACGCAGGCATCAAAGCTGCTTCTTGGTTTCTGCATATCCAGTGCTGTGGCATCCGGAGCCAGGTTTTCTTCGCCCATCAATACTACCGGCCCGTATTGGCGCATTAAAAGGAAGTAATAAAAAGCCCTTAAAAAGCGTGCTTCTGCCCTGTACTGATCGATAAGCTCCTGCCCGTTTAGCTGACGGATCTCTATGTTCTGATCAATATTATTAATGAAATAAGTGGCCGCACGTATGCCATCATAATAGTTTTTCCATTTGTCGAAATGAACATTTGAAGCATTAAAGTTACCTACATTAATGTCGTAGTTCTCGGAGCCTGAAAAGGTTACATCGACTTCGTCGCTTGTGCCCAGCCAGCCATTGTATTCCCATTGATTGGATTCATCTGGTACGTAGTTATAAACATTGGCAAGGTATTGTTCTGAAGTTGCTTTTTTTCTAAAAACCTCCTCAATAGTAATGCGGTCGTCTGGTACCTGATCCAGGTATTTACTGCATGACGACATGCAAAATGCCAGTGCCAGCAGCCATAAAGACTTTGATTTTATAGTTGTAATCATAATTATAGATCTTAAGTATTTTTTATTTGAATACGCACCTCAGTCCGAAGTTGTAGGTTCTCATTTGCGGATACTGAGCACCCCGCCCATCACCCAACTCTACATCCCAAATTTTGAAATCACTAAATGTCAACAGGTTATATCCACTTACATATAAGTTTAAGTTAGATATTCCTGCCTTGCTGAGCCATGGCTTATTGGTTAGGGTATAGGTTAGCTGGGCAGTTTGTAATCTTAGGAAAGCACCATTTTTTACCCACCAGGAACTATCCTCATAGTTCATATTGTCATTACCATAAGTAATTCTAGGATACAATGGTCTGGAATTTGGGTTATCTGGTGTCCAGTGATCTGTGATCTGAGCCAGTAGATTTCCTCTTTCTCCACCAAGTCTGAATGGCTGCAAGCCATCGCCATTTAAGGAGATGTCTACATTGCTGATGCCTTTAAACCATCCTGCTACTGACCAGTTTTTCCAGGTTATTGTTGGGCCGAATCCATATACGATCTCTGGAATTGATCCATAGCCAATCTCTGCCTGATCGTAAGAATCTATTTTTCCATCTCCGTTCAGATCTTTGTACTTAATGTCACCTGCTTTAGTGGTTCCCGGCTGCAGCGGACTATTTGCTACTTCTTCATCGCTCTGGAAAAGTCCGAGATCGATATAACCGTATCGCTGTCCAAGTTTTCTGCCGATCCGCTGCTGCCATGGATATGGCCATGGGGCATTGGCATCATTAATAATGATTGCCCTGTTCCAGTTGATGTTTCCCCTAAAACCGAGTGTCCATCCGCTGCCCACTGCTTTATTGATATCCAGGGTTGCATCAACCCCTTTATTGTTTACTTCTCCTAAGTTTGCATAAGGCAGACTTCTAATTCCTGAATATGAAGGTACATCTCCGCGCTGGCGAAAGATCCCCCTTCTGTACTCCCGGAAAAAGTCTGCCGTTAATGATATCGCATCTTTCCAGGTCTTGATCTCCAAGCCGAGATTATATTTGTTGGCGCGCTCCCAGGTTACTGCCACTGCATAATCACCAAAATCAAGTCCGCCAAGATCATTGCTTGTACCATTCTGACCATATCCATAGCCGGTAACATTTGCAATGGTTGAGATATACGCAAATCGGCGTCCGCCGATGTTACTATTTCCGACTACCCCATAAGAAAACCTCAATTTCATAAAGGATATGGCTTCTTTTATAGGTTCAAAGAATTTTTCCTGTGACGCGACCCAACCGAGCCCGAATGATGGAAAGAATCCAAACTGCTTTTGTGGGGCGAAGGTCTCAGATCCGTTATAGCCAAAGTTGGCTTCGAGCAGGTACTTATTGTCATACGCATAAGTGGTACGTCCGGCCAATCCCATATACCGGTAAGGGATAGAACTGATAAAATCGCCTGCAAACCCATCCAGTCTGTCGGTTTGGTTAAACAGTACCATTCCTGTTATGTCATGTTTTCCGAAAGTCCGGTTGTAATTAACAGATCCCTCTGTATAGAATTGCCTGGTTCCGCCGTTCGTTCTTCCATATCCCAGGTAATTTGTTCCAATTCTGGTTTGCTCCAGTATCAAATTGCCATCCGCATCGCGTCCGCTGGCCAGGTAACCATCTACAGATTTGGTTCTTTGTATGCTATGGGTATTGGCATTATCAAACGAGAACATTGCTGTGGCCGATAGTCCCTTTAACCAGGAATCCAGGCTTTGCGTGACGCGGATATTGCTCCACAGCTGGCTTCTGAATTCGGTTACATAGCCAGATTGGGTGAGTGAGGTGTATGGATTTGAGACATCACCGGTTCTGATCTGCGAGAAGAGGCCGTTTGAATACTTTGCCGGAATAACGATTGGGGGAAGCACATAGGCTGCCGCCCAGATCCCTGCGGTAGAATTTCCGGGATAATTTCCGTTACTGACCCAGCCGGATGCCCCAAATTCAACCTTGGTCGTTTTGGTTACATTAAGCGTTAGGTTAGATGTAAAATTGTACCTGGTAAAGTTGAGTGCAGAATTATAGTTGGCGAGTTCATCTGTTTTAAACAGGCCTGTTTCATCATAGTAACCCAATGACAGGTAATACTGTGCATTCTGGGAACCTCCATTTGCATTGATCCTTGCCCTTCGGTTCTGCCCTGTTTTGTTGAACAGTTCTTTGAACCAATTTACATTTGGATACAGATCAGGATCTGAACCGTCGATTGTTTTCTGGATCCGCTCTGCCGAATAGCGGGGAAGGGTTTCTAAAGGGAAACTGTTTTTGTAAGCCTCATTGGCGATATCCATATAGGTTACGCCATCGGCAAAGTCGGGCAGTTTAACAAATTGGGTTACACCCTGGTCGTATTGAGCGGTGATTACCGGGGAGCTTGCTGTTCCTTTTTTTGTCTGGATCAGGATTACCCCATTCGCTCCGCGTACCCCATATACTGCGGTAGCTGAGGCATCTTTCAATACGCTGAAGCTTGCGATATCTTCCGGATCTACGTTACTAAAAGACCTTTCAACTCCATCTACCAGGATAAGCGGGGAGCTGCTGGTAAATGTAGAGATCCCCCTGATGTAGATCTCTGCATTGTCATATCCGGGTTCGCCGCTTCGCTGCACCCCTACAACGCCAGCTACCCGTCCGGCAATCAATGTGGACAGGTTGGCAACGGGCTGCTTCAGATCTTCCGGCTTGATGGAACTCTGGGCACCAATGGTGGTGATCTTTTTCTGCTGACCAAATCCGACAATGACTACTTCGGACATGTCATTTTTTTGTTCTATCAGGATCACATTGATCAGGGCCCTGCCTTTGATCTCTACTTCCTGACTGATGAAGCCTATTGAACTGAAGATGATGGTTTGGCTGTCTGATGGTGAATTGATCAGGTAATTGCCCTTGGGATCTGCCATGACCCCGACATTGCTGTTTTTGATCTTGATGCTTACCCCCGGCAGGGGTTTACCCTGCTCATCGGTTACTGATCCTTTTACAGGAAAAATGGATTGGCTGTAGGCACTGTTAAAGGCACTTAGCGACAGGAATATGAGGAGAGTGAGTGTTGCTCGAAGCAGATCTTTTAGTCGCGCAGGCGCTAGACTTATGCCATTAAAGTTATGGTATAATTTGTACATTTGTTTTAGTTTACTTGGTTAATTGGTTATTTGCTGACAGGCATTTAATTTGACACATTGGTAAGCAAACGACCGGGGATGGTGGTACATCCCTGGTCATTTTTTTGAGTGTCATCATTCTTTGATTACTTATTTATAACACTCCTCCTTTCCTTTTTTTATAGTGGTCTTCATCGCTTTTAAAATGGTGTTCATAATCATATGACGAATGAAAAATTCGTTACCGTTACTCTATTTTTAATTCGCATTCTTTAAATTTAAGGTGATGTTGTTTTTCTCCGGAGAGATCCTGAATATGGATCCGTTGCCCGGGTTTGAAAATTTACCTGATGCGGCAGATACGGCATAGGGCATTTGTTCAAATTCTGCCGTTACGCGGTGTTCTGTAATTTCTTTAAACGGTAGTTTTGCATTTTCAGCAACCGTCAGATCCAGATACCAGTTTAATGATCCATTGCCGGTAAGCTTCATCACCATACTGCCTTCATTGAGATCCATCTCAATACTGCCCGGTACATTTTTTAGCGGCCAGGAAACCTGCAGCCTGCCCGTAACGTTATTGGTGATCTTTGGATCTCCCCCTTCCAGTAAGGTCTCTTTGCCATCAATCAGTGCTTTAAAGCGTAATCCTGCAAGATTGTTTCTTTTGCTCCATAGATAGCCATCTACCAGTGGAAGGGTAAAGAATGTACATTCATTTGAGGTTGCTTTTTGGGTGGTATATACTGAAGGGAATTTTTCATCAAATAAATGAATGTCGCGGATCCTTAAATTGCTGTTCTCCCATAATAGATTAACCCTAAAAAATCGGCTGTTGAACCATACGGTCTTCTTGTCGCTATCTCCAAGGTCATCATTGACGGTGAAAGCCGTTGCCGGGGTAACCTTATAGTTTTTTCTAAACCACAGTCCGGATTGCTCCATGGTTTCTACCCTGATCTTTTTCTCGTCCCTTAACTTTGCCAGTAACGGAAACTGGATTTCCAATCCTTTTTTCATGGCGTCCCAGGTAAATGAATTCTCCTGTCCGGCCTGGGTGTAATTGAATTCCATAGATTCTCCTTCTACAAATTCTTTCATAAACCAGTTTACCCAGGTGGCATCCCCTCCTGCAGCCGGATATACAGGCTCGAGTGTGATTACCCCTTGTCTGCTGCTGCTGATGCCTGTATCGTATTGACGGATCGGATCACTTCCCAGCATTCTAAAAACCGGTACCGGGATCTGGTTCTCTTTATTTTGTGCCGGCATATATGAATTGATCTTACTCGGATAGTAGGCCTGGTTCCAGTATCCGCCCCACAGGGTATATCCGTCTGTACCATATTGGTCCTTACAGTTGCTAGAAGCTACGATCTTGTATTTATCTGACATGTAGTTCAGCGTGTGTGCATCTATGAACCACGATCCTACTGATTTTGGGTAATATCCAAAGATCTGTTTAAAATCGGCCATGTAGACGTCTATGATCTTTTCACGTTCTTCTGGTGTGTAGCCTGTTGCAAAGCCTACATCTGCATGCCAGTCCCAGGCATAGCGTCCTCTCCACTTCAGTCCTGCTTTTTCTATAAGCGGTTGCGGAAGTTCCCACCACGCTCCTATTTCAAAAGTTCCCTTTGGCAGGCTTTTCAGCAATTTTTGATACCTGGAATCCATCATCGCATCGTATTGCAGCAAAAATGTACCACTCAGCTTGTATTGCTTCATCAATTCTACTTGTTTTACTACGGTCTGATACAATACGTCCTGCGTAATTTTGGGATCTCTTGGCTCCAGCAAGCGGATAAAATTGACAATATTAACCAGCTTTGGCTCGGTTGGTTTTGCTGTAAGAACTGGTGCTGAATGCTGAGAAAACATCGGACGTACTGAAATAGCCGGACGCTCAGACAACGATATGTATTGAGCGCGCGTTGAGAACGTTGAGAACGCTGAGAACGTTGAGTTTTTAGAAAACGAGGTGTGTGATGAGAAAATGAACGCAAGGCTAATGAGCCCCAATTTGATTTCGAATAGTTTGTTTTTGATTCTGATTTTCATTTATGTGTGATTTTAATAATAGTTCTTTTATAGGTTACCAGTTCGGATTTTGTTCCAGTTTATAGCCGCTCGCCGTGTAAAAAGCAATTTCCCTAACTGGCAAAGGCTGGAGATAGTCTTTGCCAGCATCAAATCTCCTGTTTGTCTCTGCGATCAGAAAGCCCTCTGCATCTATTCTTCCAAGGTATGCCGGGTCTCCATATGGTGCCCTGCTTGCCCATTCGGCTCCCCTGATCTTAATTCCTTTGATGTCCTGGCGCAATTCTATTTCTGCTGTTTTCCAGCGGCGCAAGTCGTCATACCTGAATCCTTCGAGTGCCAGCTCTACCGTTCTTTCTCTTCGGATCTCTGTCCTCATGTCCAGTCCATTTGCTGCTATGAATGCGTTGCTGAGATGCGGCATATGTACGCGGTCACGAATTTTATTGACAGATTCATTCAACTCCTGATCTGTTATCGCATCATTCTTTTCAAAAGAGGCTTCTGCATAGATCAGCAATACTTCTGCATAGCGGATGAGGTGGCGGTCGTAGTCAAACTTGCTTTCGTCTCCATACTGTCCGGTGTTGTTGGCAAATGGATCTTCTGACATGAACTTATATAAGATATAGCCGGTATTGAAGTTTCTTTGCGGTTTATCCGGCCAGTTGGCGATTTTAGTTACCGGAAAGAACACCCGGTTTGTGAGCGTCCCGGGAATGGTCATGACCATGGTCATCCGTGGATCACGATCCTGGAACTCGGAAGAAAAGGTAGCATAACCATGAAACAGCGAACCTGGGTTACCAATTGGCAGACCGTTTTTATCCAGGTACATATCTGCCATTTTCTTGGTCGGGTTATAGCCCGTTTCATCATATTGATAGGGCATATCGTGTCCTAAAATATCTCTCGCATATCTCCTGTCCAATATGGTTTCCCTGGAATCGTCTCCTTGTTCCAGGAAAAGATACCGGTAGCTCTGGTCTGCATTTCCAGCATACAGGCTATATCCTCCACTGTTCATAACCAGACCGGATGCAGCAATTGCAGCATCCAGGTACTTACCGGCACTGGTTCCATTTCTAAATTTTTGCCAGGTTCCTTCAAAAAGCGCTACGCGTGCCATCAGTGAAAGTGCGGCCCCTTTGGTGATCCTGCCGACATCAGATGCCGGCAGAGCAGACTGCAGCGGAAGATCTGTTACCGCCTCATTGAGGTCTTTTAAAATGAGGTCTGCCGTTTCTGTACGGCTTGACCTTGCCGCAAAAAGTGCCGGATCATCCACATCCAGTACCCGGGTAATTAGCGGAACACCTCCATAGATTCTCAATAGCTTCCAATAATACCAGGCCCTGAAAAACCTGGCTTCTGCCAGGTATCTTTTGATCTCTGCATCGGAGTTTAATGCGCCTTTTTCCAATATGTTATTTGCAGAACGGATATAGCTATAGCTGTTTGTCCAGTCTGACGAAGTTTCTGAAGGCTGCAAATTGCCGTTGCTGATTGAATTGGGAAAGTTAAACGCAATATCAGATTCGGTGTCTTCAAATCCGAAACGGTCCAGTCCATTATACAAATGATTGGCGGCCAATTTAAAATCATTTGGTGTTTTCCAGAATGTTTCATCTGTAATGCTGTCCTGAACAACTGTACTGAGCTGCTTTTTACAGCTTAGGCTAAAGAACAAAACAATGCAGATGAATCCTTGAATTTTACTCATGATCTTTAAAATTTTAGGTTTAAGCCAAATGAATACACTTTACTAAAGGGATAGGTGCCTTCATTCCGGTACCCGTCTTCCGGGTCAAAGTTCCCTCCCAGCGTACCTTTGGACAAGGTGAACAAATCCTGTCCGCTGAGGTATACCCGCAGCGACTTCATTTTTATCTTTGAAGCCATTCTTGCCGGAAGGCTATACCCTAATGTGATGACTTTAAACCTCAGGTAGGCTACATTCTGCATGGTTAACGCTGAGGTCCGGTAATTGTATTCCCTGATGTCATCATAACCTACTGACCCGGGCAGATACCGGGGATATTCCGCATTGGGCCGTTCCGGACTGTAGGTCTTACCATAATAATATTCCAGAGAGGGCCAGAAAAATGCATTTGGCGTACTGATCGACCCTTCGTACTGCACATTTCGTTTACCTACACCCTGAAGAAAGATACCCAGGTCCATTTGTTTATAGCTCAAGTTGATATTGGACGAAAAATTATACCTCGGCAATAAATTACCCAGATAGGTCATATCTCCGCTCAGCCCTTTCGACAGATCACCGAATGCGGTAAGTTTACCATCACCATCCACATCTTTGTACATCACATCACCAATACCGATCCTGGATGGAACGCCCAGCAGCTGCTTGTAACGATCCAATTGATCCTGGGTTTTGATGATACCTTCGTATACGTATCCGAAATACGAATAAATGGAATAACCCTGCCTGAAACGGTTTAAGCCTTCCCGGTAACTATCGCTGTTTCTGAGCTGCACCAGTTTATTTTTACTGTCGCTGAGTTGTAAGGAGATGCTGTATTTAAAATCTGCTATGTTGTCTTTCCATGACCATATGGTTTCAAAACCTTTTGTTTCCAGTTTACCCTGGTTAGAGGATGGCACATTGCCGCCAAATGTTGCCGGCAATGCAATGTCTACCAGCATATCAGAATTAATCTTATTGAAATAATCAAAAGAGAAGGTTAGCCTGCTGCGAAATACAGAGCCGTCAATTCCGATGTTCTTATTCTCAATGGTTTCCCAGGTCCGGTTGGGAGAAGCTGGTTTGGATACCGCGCCAACAAGTCCCGCATTTGGGAAACCAATTGGATAGGACAGCGGATTATTCGATCCGTTGGTAACGATAGAGATGAGGGATACATAATCATAAAGGCCCAAGTTTCCGATCTCCTGGTTCCCTGCCTTTCCCCAGGACAACCTGAATTTTAGCTGATCAAACGTATTCAATGTTTTGATAAAGCGTTCTTCTGACAAGTTATAGGCGAATGCCGCTGATGGAAATATTGCGCTCCAGCGCTTGCTGGCTGCGAATTTAGAACTGACATCTGCCCGGGCAGTCAGGTCCAGCATCATTTTTTGCCGAAAGGCATACCTCAATCTGCCAAAGTAAGATGCAAGTGCCTGGTTATTGAGATTACCGGTAAAATCAGCATAGGCTACTTTGGTACGGTCTGCAAGGTTTAAAGTGAATATATCATTTCCGGGAAAATTATAGCCCATAATGGCCTGTCCTTCGTTTTTTGTCTGTTCCAGTGAAGCTCCAGCGGTTAAAGTGATCTGATGATCATGAGCCAGCTGCCGGTCATAGTCAAAGTAAACCTGGTACGATTTGTTGAGCATTTTTGCATTGGCATAATAGGCAGAGTTGGGTGTATTTCTAATGTCTTGTATTTCTCCTGTATAATTGTGGCGTGTAAACGTCCTGTTGATGGCATTATCATTGGTATAATCAAGTTTAAAAGCTGCCTGTCCGGTTAATTTCAGACCATCAAGCAACTTATACTCCAGCTTTAGATTGGTATTGAACCGGGAATGATTGGCATGCTGATCTCCGGCTTCCTGAAGGGTCTGTGCTGGATTCTCATAGCCCTGGTAGCCATAAAACTGTCCTAAAGCATTGTAAACCGGCTGATAAGGAAACTGACGTGTAACATTGGTCAGTGCATTGGCCAGCATGGTTGGACTTACGATGGCCTGGTTTTCAAAACTTGTTCTGCTTTCAAATGTCAGGTCTTTAAACAGCTGGAAATTATAATTGAGGCGCATGTTATAGCGGTCAGATCTGTTCTCTCCGAATTTTACTGCACCATCGTCCTGATTGTACCCTAAAGATACCAGGTAACTGTTATTCTCTGTGCCGCCGGAGACGGAAAGATTATGCAGCTGCTGCAGGGAGTTTTTATAGATTGCTTTATTCCAGTCTGTATATCCATAAAAACCCGGATAACTGGTGATGCCATAATTCCAGCCCCCATTTAGGTCTGGGGCTGCATTGGCTTTTATTTTATCAAAAACATCCCTGGGAAAACCGGTCATACCTACATTTAAAAGTCCTTCATTCATAAATTCGGCAAAATGAAGTGTATTGCTGATCTTTCTCAGATACGACGGTTCTTTGATTCCGGTATTCATCGTATAGGAAACTTCTGGCGGACCTTTACGTCCATTTTTTGTACTGATGAGCATTACCCCGTCTGCTGCCCGGGCTCCATAGATCGATGCTGCTGCATCCTTAAGGACAGAAACTTCTGAAATGTCATTGGGATTGATGGTATTGATATCACCAAGAATACCATCGATCAAAATAAGGGGTATATTTCCATTGATTGAAGAGTAACCTCTGATCTGAACGGCATAATTCTGATTTCCTGGCTGTCCGCTTGACCTGGTGACGGTAAGTCCGGGAATTGTTCCCTGCAGTGCTTCCAGGCTATTGTTTAAGGGCCTGTTTTCAAAAACAGCGGATTGTACACTTGATATGGCCCCGGTAACGCTTCCTTTGGGGCTGGTTCCATATCCAATAACCACGACTTCGTTTAAACGCGTATCTTCCCTGACCAGGTTCACTTCCATATTTAACCTGGAACTGACTTGAATCCGCTGTGTAGCATATCCCAAATAGGATACTACTATTACCTGCTGTTGTTCAGGAGCACTGATTATAAAGTTTCCCATGGCGTCAGACCTGGTACCTGTTCCTGTTCCTTCTACTGAAATGGATACGCCTTCAAGAATTTGAGCGGTAACGGAATCCTTTACGGTTCCCTGAAGGCGCAGCCACGGTTCCAGGATTGGGTCTGCTGCCTGCATCCGGTTTTTTTTACGGGTAATCATTACGGTGTTATTTTTGATCTTATATTCAAATGGCTGCTGTTCAAAGCACAGGTCCAGCGCAGGTCTGAGTTCCATGTTTACGCAATGGATGCTGATCGGCCTTGCATTTTTCAATGCCCTGTTGTTGTATAGGAAATCAATATTTGTTTGCTTTTTGATTTCAGAGATCACATCGGTGATGGACGCGTTGGTAACAGAAAGACTTATTTTTTGGGCAAAGGCCGGGGAACTCACATGAAGCAAGCTAAAAGCAATGAATATGTAAAGTAATCTGTTCAAAACTGTTCTGCTTAATCTAACTGGGAAACAACTACTTTTCTCTGATCGATCTTAAACCTTAAATTACCCAGGTCCTGCAAATTGTTCAGGATCTCTGAGAGGTCAGCATTTCTTGAAAAAGTTCCACCAAAATGTTCGTTTGATGAAACCTTATGGAAGGCCACATCTACATTGTACCACCTGCTGATGACTTTCATGATGCTCCTGATGTCCTGGTTATCAAAGATGAAATATCCATTTTTCCAGGCTACTGCCTGATCGGTATTTACTTTGCGCACCGCAATAAGGTCTGATTGTGTTTGTACTTCTGACTGCTGCCCCGGATGTAGTATTTTTCCTTGCGCTGAAGTGATCTGGCTAACTTTTACCCGCCCTTCGAGCAGGGTGGTCAGTATTTCATGATCACCAGGATAACCTTTGACATTAAAATGCGTACCCAATACCTGTACCTGCTGATTGCCGGTAAGCACAGAAAAAGGCTGGTGCTTCATTGGTGTAACTTCGAAATAAGCTTCACCATCCAAACGTACATTTCTGCCTGTTGATGCTGATGTTACCGGAAAATTAAGGGTAGACTGGGCATTTAGCCAAACCTTACTCTGATCGGGCAACACGATCCTGTACTGTCCGCCACGAGGTACTTTTAAGGTATGGTAAGCAATCTTATCTGTTGCCTTTGCTGTGTATTTCTGATCAACGGTATAGATTAGCTGTCCGCTATCTGTTTTTGTAATCATCATTCCATTTTGCCGGTCGATAATTCCAATTGCGGCCGCATCGAGATCGATCTGCCTGCCATCAGCAAGGACCAGCACTGCTTTATTTTTACCCGGAAGAACTTTGGCCTGCTGCGCGTTAACATCGGGGTTTGCCTGCTGTAAATAGCTATAAAATGCGATACTGCTGCCCAGCACCAGTAAGATTGCAGCAGCAGCTTTCCAGCGACTACCGATAATGCCTGTTATTCTTCGTGACTGGTTCCTTTTCTTTTCGAAATTGTTGTAAAGCTGATCTGCCAGAAACTGGCTTCCACCTGCCTCTTCAATCCATTCTTCCAGATCCTGGCTGCCTGCATTTATCTCTTCATACCAGTCATTGATCTCTTTCAGTTCCTGATCGCTGCATTTAGAGGTTCGGTAACGTTCTAAAAGGTATTGTAGTCGTTCATTCTTCATGTAGTATTGCCTTATTCTTATGAGTACCGCCTAAATGCTTTTTCTCTGTTTAATGTTTACTGTATACCAGGAAGACGTATAAAGAAATTGAAACCGTTATCCCCCACTCTAAAAAATATGAAAATGAATTGCTTGTGTAAGCTGTGATCAATTGATTTCCGGGCCAATTGTAAAAGGCTTGATACTTTTGATTAAATACGACAAGCCCAGGCATACAGAATTTTATAAAAACGGCTCCGGTAACCGATATAGCCAGCTCAATTAGGTACTCTTAACCATATGGTAACCGGATTCAGGATTTGGAGCAGGACAGACAAGGACAGTTGGGCAATTTATAAAAATTAAATTCGTGGTTAACTAATCGGCAATTCAAGAACTATCCCGTGCAAAAAAAGAAGAATGTGATTGTTCTAATGGATTTAGGTTAACCCAAATATGACTAAAATGTCTGCAGAAATAAGTGATCAGGAACTGATTTTATCGTGGCAACGTGGTAATGATCGTGCTTTTGAGCTGCTTTATAAGAGACATGCAGTTCGGCTTCTTGCTGTTGCGATGAGCAAGATCAAGAACCGTGAGGTTGCAGCTGAAGTGGTACAGGAAACTTTTATGATTCTCTTTAATAAGCGCAGTTCTGCCGATCAGATCGTTAACCTTCCTGCATTTCTATCTACGATCTCCAAAAATAAGATACTTGACCATTACCGCCGGGAAGTACAATTTCAAAAATATGAAAGCCGGATTATTCTTGAGGCCAGCGAGCTTGACCATTCTACCGAGCAGCATATTGACTCCAGGGATCTGGAAAGCCAACTGGGTATGCAGATTGAAAAGCTGCCGGCAAAATGCAGGCATGTATTTAAACTGAGCCGGCAGGAATATCTATCGAACAAACAAATTGCCGCAAAACTGGAAATATCTGAAAATACGGTTGAACAGCACATGCGAAAAGCCCTGAGGCTATTGCGGTTATATGTGCAGCATGCCAATACCACGATCATCATCTGGGGATTTTCTATGCTGATCTTATTTGGTTTTTAATGCAGTCAATGGCTTTTATCCGTATAAAATCCAATAACGGCATTCTTATTCCCATTTCTTTTATATCACGCAGCAAACAGGTACAGGCTTGGGAGTGGTTCACAAATTGAGTTGGCCGGCATGAATATTTTCAGGCTTGTTAATCTTTAAACAGATTACACAACACACCCAGACAGAACATCATTTTTAGCGCCAGCAGGATAAAGAAAATCCAGATCGCTGCACGCTTTGCGGTTCCGAAGTTTAGTTTTCTATTCTTAATGGTTGCTTTTATCTGCCTGCTCATGGCTTTGAACTTAATTGACTATTGCTGATCTGTAGTTTCAACAACAGGAGTCCGTTACGATCGTATGAAATGTTTCTTTCCAATTTGGAGTATTGTTCAATGGTGAAATCCACCTGCTGTAAACCGGTCAGCCTGACAAACGGCCTCTTCAGAAATGGCATTGCTGATTTAATCATAATCCCTGTTGAGCAGCATAAAGATACCGCATTGCAAAATAGTAGATTATATGGAATAATTCCAAATAATTAGCTAGAATTATCCCGAATAATGCAGTATCGTTAATGTGAATTCATATCTTGATAATTTGTTTAATTAAGGTATATTCGACATAATTATAAGTTATCTACCAAACCAAATGAAATATTCCAGATCCGTTCTGTTACTGTGTGCTGCTTCAGTTTTTTATATTCCGTTAGCTTTAGCCTCTCAACCTGCCAAATTAGATTCAATCCCTGGAAAGGTCATCGCTGCTGCTCTATCGCTCAAAGATGATGGAAAGCCCCTGCCCGTTCCGCGTTTTAAGGATGAGGCCGCAATGCTGTCCGGTCATTTGAAAGGCTACCATCCAAAGGCAGGAGATAAACCGCTGTTGATATATGATAATCCGATAACCGGCGAACATGTGGAGGTCAATCTGGCGATTGACCCGTCAGGAAATTTTAAGGTCAGTGTGCCTGTTGTTTCTGCTACCGAAGTATTGTTTTGGAAATTTTCGCCTTACAACGGAAAGATCTTACTGGAACCTGGAAAAGAAACCGTGCTATATGCCGACCTTGACCAGACCGATCAAAGTAAACGGATCATTTTTACCGGCCCCTACGCCGACGTCAATAACCAATATTACAGATATGATTTATCTAACCACAGGCATAGGTTTTTATCTCCCAAAAGAATTTATGAATTTATAGACCAGCCCGGAACCACTTCCGAGATGCTCCGTAGCTATGTTGTTGAACAAGTTAAAAAAGGAATCGAAGATCTGCAAGGCAATACAGCCCTGTTTCTTAAAACCCGTCAGCTTGCCGAAATCGACCTGAAAACGGGAGGCGCGAACTGGTTGGCGAACTTGGATTTAATTTTTAGAATTGAGCAGGAACAAAACCGTAAAATAAAGTTGCCTGACTTTAATGCTCATTTATATTCCGCGCTCAAAGAATTGGATATTAATCATTACCAATCTTTATACACAAGTTCATTTTCAGACTTTATAAATAATGGAAATGGGATCCCCGATTTGGTAAACCGTCATTTCGTTAAAATCCGGTATGTAAGCAATAAAAATCTGGAACGTCTGAATGCAGATTACAGGCTATCTGATCAGGAGAAAGAAGTCTTATTGATCAACAAAAAAAGAAACCCTGATAACTGGTCTGCCAGTCATAAACAATGGTTAAAAAATGTGGCGGCCCAACAGCTTTCCTGGATCAGGCAGCAGGAAAATTTACCAGATAACATGGATCCGTTGATCGTTAAACTTGATGTTCTGGTTAAGTCTCCAACTGTAAGCGCAAGGAGAATGCTTGATCAAATGGCTGATATTAGCCTTAACCTGGATCCATTGGGGATCAGGTTGCCAACCCTTGCTGATTATACGGGTAAGGAAGATGATCTGATCGGCGTGGATCCGATCACAATGGACAATTTTGATGAACGTTTTGCAGAGGAAACTGCCAGTTTCCGGAATAACGAAGCTATGGATGACCTTTTCTCTGTTATGCCGCCACTTATTGGAAGCAATACCGGCATTTTCTTTGACCTTTCGATCAGCCGGATCTTCACCAAGAAAATGGTGAGACAAAATACGCCGCTAAACCGGTATGACTTGCCTGCCATTGCGAAGATCAAAGATCCTGCAATACGCGCTTATATCGAAAAACTCGATAAAAAGATCCTCAATGGACTTTCCAGTACGGCTGTTGCCGATTTCCGTGTCCATGAGATCAGTAAGTCCACAACTGACGCAGATGCACTGCTTAAGGAGATTACCAGTAAGTTTAACGGGAAAGCAATCTACATTGATCTTTGGGCTACCTGGTGCGGTCCATGTATTGCCGCCATGAAGCAATATGAGCCATCTAAAGCATCATTTAAAACGGCCGATGTTGCTTTTGTTTATCTGACCGATGAAAGTTCGCCGGTTAAGCTATGGCAAAATATGATCCGGGAAATCCCGGGAGAGCATTTCAGGATGGACTCCAAAGTATTGAACTTGTTGAAAATAAAATATAGATTTACAGGCATCCCTGCTTACCTCGTTATCGACAAAAAAGGAAATGTGATCTACGATCATATTGGTTTTTCGGGTATTGATAAAACCAACGAAATTATTAAAAAAGCAATGGAGTAATGCTGATCAGCATGATGACAGATCGGGAATGGCAATAACTTATTGATGTTTCAGCAGCCCAATAATTTTTAATGTTTTGCAATCCTTTAATCCGTTAAAAAACTGTTTTAGAACTTTTTCGAAAACAGGATGGCTGCCTGGTACTGATGCAAAAAGTGTCATACTGGAATGAAGTTTTACATCATCCGGGCTCCCGAATATCTGGTAGGCATTGGTGCCTTCCAGTTTTAAGATCATCTCGGAAACCATAATGAGCCGGGGCCCAAGTACGCGGTGGTTAAGGTATGCTTCAGCCTCGTTCATATCCTGAATTGCGTAGAATTTAGATGTTTCTGAGAAGCCAAGACCCTGAATTTGGGGAAAGACATACCACATCCAATGGCTTTGCTTCCTTCCATTCTGCAATTCAGACAGTACCGTTTGAAAAACTGACTTCTGGGCTGCAACAAATCGCTCAAGGTTGTGATCTTCCATATTCATTAAGAAACGCTGCTTTGATCAGTGTCTGCATCTGCACCTTTTTGTTTATTTGAAGTACTTTCATTTTTATCCGAAGTATTGTCTTTGCCTTTTATATTTTCAGCGGTTTTTTCAAATTCCGCATCCTCATTATAGGCCAAATCCGCATCGCTGCCCTGAAGCTGATCTTCCGGCACTACTCCTGTCTTAGCCGTTGTATCTTTGTTTTTTTCTTTACCTGTTTCCATAATCTTTTATTGTAATGTTAGTTTGCCACCTGCTGGCATCTTCTAAATCAACACCCCTGGTTTATATAAGTTTTTAATTTTTAAAAAACAAAACCAGGCAACCTGTAAGCTTAATTTAAATATCAATTTTGAATCCCGGCAAATACAGTTGCTTTCTGATAACCAGCTTGCTAAAGTTTGTATTAAGATACAATTTTAGATCATTAAAACTATAACTGTTAACCACTGTTTTAATTGCATTAATATTCCCTTGCCAGTTGCATCATGAAGAATCAGTCAGAGCCCAAGTCCAAAGAATTTTCCGGATATGTTAGCGTTAAAGGTGCCAGGGAAAATAACCTGAAGAATGTAGACCTGGTGATACCGCGCGATGCGCTTGTTGTATTTACCGGTGTATCTGGTTCCGGAAAGTCTTCTCTTGCCTTTGGAACATTGTATGCAGAGGCCCAACGGCGCTATCTGGAATCGGTTTCACCATATGCACGCAGACTTTTTAACCAGATGTCTATACCGGAGGTTGATGAAATTGAAGGTCTGCCGCCAGCAATTGCATTACAGCAACAGCGCGGATCATCAAGTTCGCGCTCATCTGTTGGTAGTGTAACTACGCTTTCCAACCTGCTTCGCATGCTTTATTCCAGGGCTGGTGATTATCCGAAAGGGCAATCCATCATTTATGCAGAGTCATTTTCTCCAAATACTCCTGAAGGTGCCTGTCCGGAATGTCACGGGCTAGGCCGTGTATATACAGTTACGGAGCAGTCAATGGTACCTGATGATTCATTAACCATCCGGGAAAAAGCAATTGCCGCCTGGCCTACCGCCTGGCAGGGTCAGAACCTGAGAGATATTCTGATCACGATGGGTTTTGATGTAGATGTTCCCTGGAAGGACTTGCCTAAAAAAGACCGCGACTGGATCTTATTTACAGATGAACAGCCTGTTGTTCCGGTTTATCCGCGTTACACTGCGGATCAGGTAAAAAAAGCAATTAAAAATAAGATACAGCCTGATTACATGGGTACCTTTACCGGTGCAAAACGCTATGTGATGCAAACGTTTTCAAATAGCCAGAGCCAGTTGATGAAAAAGCGGGCAGGCAAATTTATGCTTAGCAGTGAGTGTCCGCTTTGTAAGGGCAAAAGATTAAGAAAAGAATCACTTTCTATCAAATTCGATGGACTCGACATTACTGAACTTTCCCGGCTGCCGCTAAGTAAATTACATTCCTTGTTTAAAAAGTATACCGATCCGGGTTATCGGTTAAGCAGTAAAACAAAAAGAGAGCACCCTGAAAAGGCCGTCGTTACCAGTCGCATTGCTGAAGATCTTGTTGCACGTTTGGATGTGATGCTGGATTTAGGGCTTGGTTACTTGAGTTTGGAAAGAAATACACCCACTTTGTCGCCAGGCGAACTGCAGCGATTGCGCCTTGCTACACAGATCCGTTCTAATCTTTTTGGTGTGGTATATGTTTTGGATGAGCCCTCTGCCGGTCTGCATCCTGCTGATACCCGTTCGTTGCTTCGCGCATTGGACAAACTTAAGGATGCAGGTAATTCTATATTTGTTGTAGAGCATGAGATTGATGTAATCCGCCATGCCGATTGGATTGTAGATGTTGGCCCTGGCGCAGGTGAAAATGGCGGACATATTTTATACAGCGGAATTCCGGAAGGGCTCAGAAATATTGAATCTTCTAAGACCAGGCATTTTATTTACGGGAACCAGGAGCAAGAGGAGAAGATACCCAGAATTCCTAAAGGCTGGCTTAAATTACAAGGCCTAACCCGCAACAATCTGAACGAACTGGATGTAGATTTCCCGCTGGGTACATTTACCAGTGTAACCGGAATATCGGGATCAGGAAAAAGCAGTCTGGTTAGCCAGGTATTGGTAGAACTGGTTTCAAAACAGCTTGGTCAGCATGTCATTCCACCGGATCCTGAAGATGAGTATGATTTACAAGATAACCCCATTCTTACTTTAGGGGGCAGGATTACTGAAGGAGCAACTTTTATTAAACGGTTGGTACAGGTAGATCAGAAAGCGATTGGACGTACTCCAAGATCAAACCTGGCGACTTATACCGGTTTATTCGATTTGATCCGTAAACTATTTGCAGCTACACCCGGGGCAAAAAAGAAAAAATATGATGCCGGCCGTTTCTCTTTCAACGTGGCTAAGGGCAGGTGCACCCATTGCCAGGGTGAAGGTTTTGTTATGGTGGAATTGCTGTTTTTACCCAGCGTTTACACACCCTGCCCTACCTGTGGAGGAACAAGATATAATGAAAAAACCCTTGAAATTACTTATAAGAATAAAAATATTGCCGAGGTACTTGAGTTAACGGTAGACGCTGCATGGGCATTTTTTGAATCTGATGCGGCACTTCAACGCGGACTTGATATGGTAAGGCAGGTTGGTCTTGGCTACTTAAAACTCGGACAGCCCGCTACCGAATTATCCGGAGGGGAAGCACAGCGAATTAAACTCGCTACGGAGCTGCAGCGTACACAGCACGGAAATACCCTTTACATCCTTGATGAGCCAACTACAGGATTGCACCCTTCTGATGTGGAGAAGCTGATGCTGCAGCTGCAGCAGCTTGTTGATCAGGGTAACACCATTATTGTAGTTGAACACGACATGCATATCATTTCTAAAAGCGACTGGATCATTGAAATAGGTCCGGGTGCTGGTGACCAGGGAGGAAATGTGATGGCATGTGGTACTCCATCAGAATTTTCAAAGATCAAAAACAGCAATACTGCCCCTTACCTGCTCAATTACAGAGGAATAAAATAAGTGATTTAATGTTGAGAATTTTGACTACCTGATGTCAGGCATAAATAGAAGTTAATTTTCCTTTTACATTTAAAATAGGCCACTTGCCACTTCTTTTGTCCGTTTCGGTAAGTTAATGGCCCTACAATCGGTTAGATTGTATTATTTTGCGTGCCTGATGTAATCCGTATGGAAGTAAAACTGCCTGTTAAGAACCTTGTACGTATAAATTTCTTGCTTTCACTCGTCATGAGTGGTTATGTCTTTGTATTTCTCTTTCTGGATAAAAATCAGAACAACAGGTTCTTGTTTACATTAATGACATTTCTCGTTATTTCACTGATCGGCTTTGCCAATATCCTGATCGTGATTAGACTGAGACGCATTTTTGGGAACAACATTAAAAAATTTAAACGGTACCGGTATCTGTTTACCTACCTGGTAAGTGCGCTTGCCTATCTGATCATCTGGCCCATCTTCGCTACACTGGGGCATCAGAAATGGTCATTTTTAGATGGGTTTAATTTTTTCATGTTGTTTTGCTCCAGTGCTGTTGTGAATACGCTTATCCTTGTTCTGCACAACCATATCCTGCTTAAGGATGAAAAGGCACAGTCTGACCTGGAACTTTCCAAAATCAAAGCTGCACATGCCGAAGCCGCAAATTTGCTTTTAAGACAGCAAATACAGCCTCATTTTCTTTTTAATGCCCTTAATATGCTAAAATCTCTTTATCGCATAAATACAGATACCGGAGATACTTATATGGTTCATCTGGCTAATTTTTTAAGGGCATCGACATTTAATCATGGGGCCAATGTTTCTAAGCTTGGAGACGAACTAAAGATTTTGAATGATTACCTTGAAATGCAGAAAATCCGTTTTGAGTTAGCACTGAACTGCACGATAATGATTCCGGATGAAAGTCTGAATTCATTTTATCTCCCTTCATTTTCTTTACAACCACTTTTGGAAAACGCGATTAAACACAATGAGCTGACCGAAGAAATGCCGCTCCATGTATGGATTAGCCAGGAAGGCGACCGGGTGGTGGTGACCAACAACCTGCAGAAGAAAAAAATTAGTGAAATATCAACCAATAATGGCCTTGCCAACCTTGCAGAGCGCTACAGGCTTTGGTCGGGAGACGAGGTTATCATTAAAGAATCGCAGCACCAGTTCCTGGTGAGCATAAAATTACTGGAAAATGGATATAGTGATCATTGAAGATGAAAGAGTTGTAGCGGAAGATCTGGAAAGGAATATCATAGCGCTTATTGATAGACCTGTCAGGATTATTCAGCTGCGTTCGGTAAAGGAGTCTGTTGCTTATTTTAAAAGCGAACCGCAGCCTGATATCATATTTAGTGATATACAGTTGGGTGATGGCCTTAGCTTTGAGATCTTTATTGCCGCACAGCTTACCGCACCCATTATATTTTGCACCGCCTATGATGAATATGCACTTGAGGCTTTTAAGGTAAACGGAATTGATTATATCTTAAAGCCTTTTACCCGTCAAACCCTGGAGGCTGCATTGAAAAAATATAGTCAGCTAAAAGATATCTTTGCAGTAACAGCTCCCCAGCAATATAATAACCTGATGCAGCTGCTTGTAAATCGTGATCAGGCTAAGGCCGCTTCCATTCTGGTTTATTATCAGGACCGGATCAAGCCGATAAAACTTCATGAAATTGCACTCTTTCAACTGGAAAACGATGTGGTTCAACTGCATACATTTTCCGGAAAGGTCTATTACCCCAATAAAAACCTCGACGAACTGGAAAGGCTTACTGGCAATCATTTTTTCAGGGCGAACCGTCAGTTCCTGGTCTGCCGTAAAGCAATCATTGATGTTTCCAGCTTCTTCTCGCGAAAGCTCTCTTTAAACCTTTCTATAGTGCTTACAGAACGGATTACGGTTAGCAAGGGAAGAACGGCTGCTTTTTTAGAATGGCTGGCAAACGCTGAATAATTGATTTCTCACGAGATAGATCTCTTAGTTCAATTCTGCTTAACCGCTAATTTGTCCGTTCCCCCCATGGCTTTGTCCATTTCACTTCTTTTATTCTTTTTGCAAAGGTACTAAGTAATGACCTTTATGCCATTGAACAGTTGTAGGCTGTTCTTAATAAGCAACGATGAAACATTATCTGATTCCAACAACAGTATTCTTACTGGCTGCAACTTTTTGTTCGGCACAGTCCATTTCGGAGGTATCTAAAGGTCTGGCTATAGATTCCATCAGAAAAATGCAGATGGAACAAGCTGCACTTAGAAATCCCGTTTTGCGGCAAATCAACATCTCAACGGATGTCATTACCCGTGGTGACATCAGCGGGAAAATCAATGGCGATCCGCTGTTTAAGGGCAAAGCCAGTACAGTACGCACTACTGCCCTGTTTAATGTACCAGTCAAATCATGGGGAAAAAATTCAGTATCGACATCAATCAGCTATTTTCAGCAGCGGTTGAAGGTAGACGAGGTGCAGAGTTTCCAGCCGGGATTGAGTAATGATGATGTGATCTTCAACAAATCAACAGTTGGCCTGACCGCCTCATTTCAACGGCGGGATTCCCTGTTCGGCAAACCCGTTTTTTATATGGCAAGTGTTTCTGGTGTTACCAATGACGCAGGTTCCATTAAGAAGCTCAGTTACCTGGGTACGGCGCTATTTCCAATTAAGCAAACGGCTACTACCCGGTATTCTGCTGGTGTGGTTATAAATATTGACCCATCGCTTAAAATACCTGCTTTTTTATTGTTTACTTACTGGCATAAATTTAAGAACGACCTGGAGTTTAATTTGAACCTGCCCTCACAAATTGCATTTAGAAAAGGTTTGTCAGACCGGCTTTCGGCGACCGCAGGAACGTCTTTATCTGGCTCTCTCGCATTTTTTGAACTGAACCAGCCGAATGTACCGCATGATGCCAACTATACGACCATTGATTTAAAAACCGGTATTGGTGTTGAATACCGAATTGGGAAGAAGTTTGTTTTTGGCATGAACGGTGGCATATTGACGCCACTCTCTGCCCGGGCTTTTGACCGCACTAAAACTTCAGACGAGTATTTTCTGAACAACAAAATCAGCAATGCACCTTACGTTAACTTTAGTTTCTCGGTACTTCCTTTCTTTTAGAAAGATCAGGCAGCATCTGCCTGGAGGTGGCAGATGCTATTGAGTCGGCTTTCTGTACAGCATAATCACACCATACAATGATTTAATTGAATAAAGCGATACAGGCTCGCCAAAGGATACCGTGATGTTCTTAAAATCTTTGATGTTATATTTTAAAAGGCTGTCTATAGGTATGCGTCCTTCCTGGTCGATTACTGCGTAGTCTTGATATGATGCGATGACATCAGGTGGAAAAGCAGCTTTGACCCTTGCCCGGATTACCTCATTGATCCCCTTTACCATTTTCAGCAAAGTGCTGTCTGCCACAGCTGCAGTTGATTTGGTAACTGATACAAAGTCTGATTTTTTTTGAGCGAATGTAAATTGAATGCAGCAGCAGATTAAGATGGTTAAAAATAGTTTCATTTTCATAGTCTTGTTGATTAAAGGCTTAAAGGTATGTATTCTTTTAATTTTTTATCAACAACAGGCTTTTTATCCACATTAAGAAATAGATTAAAACATTTGGGCCTGAAATTTCTTATAACGGGTAATTCCTTTTGAGTGGAATGAACGATATGAAAAAGACACCTACAAACATGAGTACCGATCTTCAAAAATTCATTGATAAATTTGAGCCTAATAAGTTCAAGCAACTGGCCCACGGAATAGAAATTAGAGGGATTACAGATATACACCGAAGCATTACCTTTGCGAAAGACCTGATTGAGCGGATGAAACTTAAGCTAACCGTAAACCACAATGCAGATATGGTTTCATATGGTGGCTTTGAGGTCAACAATCAATAATTTTTACTTAATCGGGCTTTATCACCAAAGCTTTATGAACATAAAGACTTTTTATAGAAAGATACATTCGTAAAAATGAGTGCAGATCTCTAATAAAATCTTAAATTCATATATGTTAAGTTTAAACCTTCCTCTTTTTCCGGTGCTTGAAACGCAGCGGCTTATTTTACGCGGGCAAAACGAATCTGATGCAGCAGCACTTTATGCACTGCGTACAAACGATCAGGTGATGCGGTATATTGACCGTGTACGTCCAAAACATGTGGATGAATCTAAAGCAGTTATCCAAACGCTGAACAAGAACTTCAAAAACGGAGAAAGCCTGGTTTGGGCCATTGTGTTAAAAGAACAGCCTGATGTGATGATCGGTAACATCGGATATTACAGAACAGATTTAGCAAATCACAGGGCTGAACTGGGTTATATGCTACTCCCGGAGTACTGGAGAAAAGGAATTATCTCTGAAGCATTGGTACAAGCTGTTAACTTCGGATTCGATTCGATAAATTTACATTCCATCAGTGCCAATATTAACCCCGAAAACAATGCTTCCAGGCAGATATTGATCAAAAATGGTTTTGTTAAGGAAGCATATTTTAAGCAGGATTATTATGTTAACGGAAAGTTCTTAGACAGTGAAATTTATGGACTTTTGAATCCAAATCATTAATCTGTCTATTTCGATAATCTCTTATTTAAGAAAAGAGTTAATTAGCCGCTCCCATTTATTTAAGAAAAAGACTAACGAGTTGTTCCCATTCTTCTGTTAATGAAAGGTCTGGTCTTGATTTTCCTGCACGGCTATACCAATAATCAGCATTCCACAGATCTCCCTCTTTACGGTGTAAATACGCATGTACATGAGCTGATACCCGATCACTTTCCTGATCGATCAGATCGTGTGCAGTTTTCCAGTTGCCCTTACCATCGTACCAAAGTGCCTGTAATTGAAGCGACAGATTAAAAGGTACCTGTTCCGTTTTTAATGAGTTTTTAAATTGCTGAAGGTTAGTTTCCATTTTCCTTAGGTTCCTGATCTCGTGACTTATTTTATCTCAACACAGATTAATTTATTGAAACAATGGTAAAATTACTTTAAATACGGTTTCCTGTCCGGGTTTACTTGAAAAACTGATCTCACCACCCTGCAGAGTTACAAATTCTTTGCACAGTGCCAGTCCAAGACCTGTACCTTTTTCCTGGGATGTTCCATAACTTGGCTTTATATTACGTGTAAACAGAAATTTCTGTTGTTCTACAGGGATCCCTACACCAAAGTCTTTAACCGTGATGATACACTTTGTACCGGATCTTTCTACCAGCAAATTGATTACACCTTTATCCGTACTAAACTTAATGGCATTGTTTAACAGGTTACGAACAATGAGATCTATCATATTATGATCTGCTACAATGGTGATGCATTCTGGTATTTCTGTGATTAATGTGATCCCTTTTTGACTGGCCAGAAGTGTAAACATCTGGGTGGTGGGTATGAGATGATCTCCGAGCACGATTGGCTGCAGATTGACGGGTAGTTCATTGAGTTCATTTCTGGCCCAGAACAATAAATTTTTAAGAAGTTCCTGAATACCATCAACCGACAGACCAAGCTTTACTTCCATATCTTTTCGTTCTTCCACGCTAAAATCAATGACGTTGAGAAGATCCAAATATTGTTTTAATGAACTCAACGGCGCATTTAAATCATGGGCAATGATAGAAAACAGTTTGTCTTTCTCTTTATTGAGCAATTCAAGTCGTACGGCTTTCTCTTCAGAAAACTTACGCTGTAAATCGTAATTTCTACGCAATTGAGAAGTGCAGATGTACATCAGTATACCGGCAATCATATAGGTAAACATCTGATCTCCAAACATCTCCCATCTGGTACTATATTGCTGCTTTATCACATCAGGATTATAATACTCACCCAACATGAGGCCTATAACCATCAGGATATTTGTTGTCAGGTAGTATTTCCATGATTTTGCCGGGCTAACTAAGATCAGCAGGGAAAGTGACATTAAAAATAAAAGGGATACACTCCCGGATATACCAGCATTATAAAAATAACCGGCAGCAAATATCAAATTCACTTGTATTGCCGTAAAGATGATTGCTTTGGAGGTCTGGTTTTTAAACCTGCTGATATAAAATAGAACAAATTGGACAATGGCAAATAAAATGGAAATGACCGCTGCGAAGAGCAGGGTAGTTGAAAAATTATGGATTGCAAGGATCAATGCAAAGAAAATCCCTATCAGTGAAATTTTGTGAAACATCCTATTTTCAAAAGGATACTTATCATGATCCCCAGTTATAAAATGCCACTTATGTTTTAACGTACCGGACAGAGAGTTATGCATGATCTAGCTATTGAAGAGCCCAAATATAATAAATAATGGAACTTTATATACCCGATGTGCAAATCAAACCTAATGGTTAAATGTAAGTGCAAAACATAAATTCAAATTAATCTGCATGCATCACATTGACTAAAATCCTGGTTATTATTACACCATGGTTTATTCGCTTTGTACACCTGCTAGTTAACTGCTTCTTCCTTAAAATGATTTGGTATGGTGTAAACTTTCTGATCACATAATGGCAGTGATACCTGGAATTCTGTTCCAATACCAGGCTTACTTTTAAAAGTAATTTTTCCGCCCTGAAGTTCCGTAAATTCTTTACAAAGCATGAGTCCGAGGCCAACGCCTTTTTCATTTGCAGTACCATAGGTTGTTCCGGAATTCAAAAAGAATAACTTTTGCTGTTTTTCGGGTGCTATTCCTATTCCATTATCCCTGACCGTGATCATAGCTAAGCCTTTGACAGATTTACCTGTAAGCTGGATCTCGCCGCCTTCATTCGTAAACTTAATGGCATTGTTCAGTAAATTTCTCACAACCAGATTGATCATATCCATATCGCCAATAATACAAACATCCGGATCAATCCGGGTTGTTAATGTAATCATTTTTTCTAATGCAGCAGTCTGCTGAATTTCAATGCCCACATTTAAGGCTTCCTGTAAATTCAAATGCTGCAGATTAACATGTATTCCACCTTCCATTTGTGATTTTGTCCATGACAGCATGTTAAAAAGCATAGTTTGTGTGTTCTTCGTTTCCTTGAGCAAGCTTTTTTTAATGGCTTTTTTTTCATCTTCCTCAAGTTCATAGTTAACCAGCATTTCTAAAAATCCCTCGATTGTATTTAGTGGTGCCTTCAAATCATGAGAAAGTATAGACAGCAGTTTGACCTTTGATTCATCTGCTTTTTTTACATTTTTTAATGCTGCAATCACATTTTTCTTTTCCGTCTGATAGCTTCTTAAAATATATGTTAAGACGACTGAGATGCCTATTAAGGAGATGAGATAGGTAAATGCCGTATCTGTGAAAAAGCCGATCCGGGATGAATATGTGTTTTTAATCAGCCATGGATATTGATATTCGATACCAATTAACAGGATAGCCAGAAAGGCATTTAACGGAACCCAAAACAAGTATTGTCTATTTGGCATTACCGCTATGATAAAGATCATAGACAATAAGAACAGCACTAGCGTTGGTCCTTGTACACCTGAATTAAAGAAATAATTGAGAAGCAGCAAAACGTGCAGGATTACACTAAAAAGGATTACGCTGGTTCTTAGGTTGCCAAGGTATCTGGAATTGTAATACAAAATTACGGTGAGCAAAAATGAAGTACACAATACTGGCGAAACAAACGGGATCTTTGTAAAAAGATTAACGGTTAGCGCCACTGGAATGAATAACATTGATATTATACAAATCCGGTGAAAGATTCGTGCCTGCATTAAATTTGTTTCTGTTTTACCTGATAATTCTTTATAAAATAGTTTGATGAAATTCATTATGTTCTGCCCCTCTAATCCTGCTTGATAGATGGAGCGCTATTTAACCATCAGGTATACCAATTACTATACACAGATGATGCCAACTTAACCTATGAATTCTGACGCCCTAATCGCCAAGGGCTAATGTACTGACTTATTGCAAGGTATAATCAAAATCGTTGAATAAAACCGTATTTATACTTTAAACACAGGTATTTATACTTTGGTTTATAATTATCATCAAACGGCCATTTTTAGAAATACCATTTAATCAACTGTTCCTGGTAACTATTATATTATACAGTCCGATCAGTGCTATTGCTGCATCAATAATATTCCTTTATCAGGTATAGAAAGCCATTGGCCTTTCATGCTCAGGGCGATGTTAAGCAGACCAATATCTGCCATTATCATAAATCCTATTGACAATGGTCTTTTCAGCAAATAAACGAGGGCTTTATAACAAAGCGAAGTAATGAAATTAAGTGTACTTTTGAACCCATCAGCTGTAGAAGATCAACGGTTATAAAATGAGATTAAAAAGAATACTTAAACGAACGATGATAACAATTTCGGTAATACTTGGGGTACTGGCTTTAGTAGTATTTTTATTTTTACAGCAAGCCTCTTTTGGTAAAGCCCCTTCGGGATTAAGGCTGGAACGGATTAAAAAGTCTCCTCAATACATTGACGGCGCATTTCAGAACCAATCCGAAACCCCGACATTTACCGGAGGCGGTACTTTTTTCGGGGTTATGGCGGACTTTCTATTCGCTACACATGAGCGTAAGACCCCGGATTATACCTTACCTTCTGTTAAACGTGATCTAAAACTGCAGCCTGCTTTAAAGCCAGAGATTACCTGGTTTGGCCATTCCTCCTACCTGATCCAGGTTAACGGCCTTAATATTTTGGTAGATCCTGTTTTTAGCGGTCGTACCTCTCCGGTTAGTTATGCTGGAACTAAGGCCTTTGATGGTGCTGATGTGTATAAGGTTGAAGATATGCCACGGATTGATGTGCTGTTAATTACACATGACCATTACGATCACCTGGATTATGAAACTATAAAAAAGTTAAAGGATAAAGTTGGTGTATTTGTAACCTCATTGGGTGTGGGTGCGCACCTGGAATACTGGGGTGTTCCTGCTGATCAAATAAAAGAACTCGACTGGTGGGAAAGTACGGCTATTAATGCCGATACTGAATTTACTGCGGCTCCGGCAAGACATTTTTCTGGCCGTGGCATCATCCGCAATAAAACACTGTGGTCTTCTTTCATTTTTAGAACTAAGGGATATTCGATCTATTTGGGTGGTGATTCCGGCTATGACAAACACTTTGCGAAAATAGGTGATACTTATGGACCTTTTGATCTTGCAATTTTAGAAGATGGTCAGTACAATGCATTCTGGGCCAATATTCACATGATGCCTGAAGAAACGGCAAAAGCGGCCGTTGATCTTAAAGCCAAAGTTCTGCTTCCAGTACACTGGGGGAAATTCTCGCTGGCTACACATGCCTGGGACGAGTCTATAAACCGGGTCATTAAAGAAGCAGAAGTCTTAAATATCAAAGTGATTACTCCAAAGATTGGAGAACAGGTTGTTTTAGACAGTATTATGCCAACTTCAAAGTGGTGGATAAAATAGTTGATTGTTAAAATAAGTCCTTTCTCATTACAATTTTCTGAATGCTGCTGATTACCGGATTCAGGTTAGACTTTTGGTTACTTAGGATGACACATCCGCTGCCCAGTTCAAGAAAGGCAGAGATGTGTGATAAAGAGCCTATGGTGCTTCCATTGTGTTGAATATCACGTAACCCATTTACATTTCTTATACCCCAGCAGAGCCCAACGTTACCGGCAGTGGGTTGATGACTTAGTTTAACAGCCGGGTAGGTTTCTTTAATTTGCTGATCGAGATAGTTAAGCATATCGTTCATACTGGCATGGATACCACCGGCTGGCCCAATTACCCCTTCTTCCTGAAAAGGCACTTCCAGACCATTTTCTCCATAAGGAACAGCTGTTTGCACGCTTTGGAGTGCCGTTTGGTTATACCTGGTATCTTTCATCCCGAACGGTTTGGTGATGTATTTTTTAATCAGGCTGGCATAAGATTGCTTAAATATACCTTCCAGAATGTTCCCCAATAAGGCAACTCCCCAATTGGAGTAATTGTATTTAGAGCCAGGCAGGATTTCAATTTTTACGCGCTGGAGTGCGGCTTCAAACTGTGCTGAAGAATAGTTATGTTCGGGATTGAGCGGGTTAAACGGCACCTGATTACCCATATCATCCGGAAGTCCGGGTAAGCCCGATGTATGATTAGCAAGATCTTGTAAAGTAAGTGGTTTACCATTAAAGCTTAGATTAGGGTATTTACCTGGCAGGTATTTACGGATGTCATCATTTAATGAGACTTTCTTCTCAATTATAGCTTGTGCAAGCAACGTTCCGGTAAAGGTTTTCGTGATGGACCCGATCTCGTATGTAGTTTGGGATGAAGGAAGTACTCCTGTTCCTTTTTTGACCTCACCATAATTAAAAACATAACGTTGTCCATTTTTAATTAAGCCTATACTCAGGCTCCGGGCATTTGGATTGCGAAAGTATGCCCTGGCTATACTATCCACAGAACGCTGAAGTGGTGTTAATAATGGATTATCGGTTTTAACTTGTATTGGCTTGTCCAGCAGTTCCGGTATTACGTTCAGCAAACCAAAGCCAGTAAATTTTTTAGCCGGAGTTACCTGCAAACTCATTTTCATATCCCTGCTTTGACCTTGAAGCAGGTAGCTGAATTTACCATTCGTTTCTGACAAGAATATGGTTTTTAGAATATCTCCAGAGTTACGGTTGGTACGTAAAAACCCGTCCAGTTGTGCAAAGGTAATGTGATTGGAAAATGCGGTATCGGCCAACTGGTAGATTCCTTTATAATCATTGCGGTTATATCGGGATATGATGGAATCTGTAATTTCATCAGCAATTTGACGGTTATCTTGTGCCGGGGCAGAAATAAACCATCCTGTAAGCATAAATATCACGTACAGAATCTGGTATATTTTTTTCATTCTTCTTATTTCTTTAAATGCAGGAACAGCTAAACACCAATTGTGCCATAAATATTTTTTTACTTTATTTGTCTAAAATCGCAGTTTAACAGACTAAAAAGACTGATTTTATAAAAATAACACTTTATTTAGCTGAACATAAGACCGGGTAAAAAATACCGGAACCGAACGTAACGTTCGCAAACGAACAAAATGCCCGGTACCGCTTTAAAACTCTGCATTAATTATAATGAACTAAACTACCATTTAATTGTTATGGAATTATGAAAAGACCATTGGGGATTATATTGATAGTTATTGGAGCGGCAATGCTCATCTGGACCGGATTTACGTATACAAAACAAGAAAAAATAGTTGATGCCGGACCGATACAAATTTCAGCAGACAAAGAGAAATCTGTAAACTGGCCGCCTTATGCCGGCGGAATCTTTTTGATTGGCGGAGTGATCCTTTTATCGACTTCTAAAAAATCATAAGATCAATTTTTAAGTAATAAAAAAAACCCAGGATCCTTTACAGCTCCTGGGTTCATCCTTCCTCACTCAATCCGTCCCATCTGTGTTATCTACCTCACTCAACCTCACAAATTCAAACCCTTCTCCCTCGCTTCTGTTTAATTAACGAAAGAAAATACTAAACAGATGTGGCTTCATCCATCGTTTACTTTTAAATGACATCCGGGTTTTCTTAACCCATTTTAAACCCTTTTCAGGGGATCATGTATTAGTAATCAATTATGGTATTACACCCAGATGTTCTTTTGGAATATCCAATTCTTTCTTTTAGATATGAATTAGATGTTCTCCATACATCCTAGAAAAGACAGTAATAAAAACCATTTTAACCAACAACAATTTGATTAAGGCATAAAAATTGCATCTACGTAATTTTAGATATTCCTTTATGACAAAAAAGCGCTCTTTCTTTCAGCGATTCAAAAAAACTATCATTGGCTGTTCCATATTTCTACTTCTTCTTTTGGCTTTTGCAAACTGGCTTGGATTTCAACATATTCCAATGCACCTAAGGGATTTATGGTATCTGACTACTTCGGTATTTACAACACGTCACGATGCAGAACTAACACCTGCTGAACAGGCTGCTATTGCAGATGCTCAAAATATAGTAGAAATACCTCCACCTTTAATGCCTTTGGATACCATCATGTGGGCCGCGAGTATTCAGAGGGGTGATTATATTCCTGATGGCGTAAAAGAGGAAATGGCATTGCTCAGGAGAACAGATTTTACAAAATTAGATCCTGCAAAAGATTTTCCTACGGACAAACAGGCGCAGGAAGCATTAGAAGATCACCATAGCGATGAGCTGGTTAATCTTTTGAAAGCCCATCATGCGCATATTCGAATTGGCAAATGCTACTACGCAGTTCTAAGGCAGGATAATCCAGACATGGAAGAAGTAACACGTGTTACAGCAATGGTGTCTGCGTTTAATGATAAAAATCAAAATCTTGGTAATATACAGCTGCCACTGATCACGGTATATGATTTTGTTAAATATGCGGGGCATCCGGATCGTTGGTATGCGACAGATTTTAGTCAGACACTTCCGTTTGATTATGTATTGAATAAATAATAAAACTCCCGCTTTTCTTTATGCAGTTTTTCTAAAATCTTTACTGTACATTTTTAAATGGCTTTTTAATACCTGCCTTGCTACATGGATCCGCGTTTTTACGGTACCTAACGGAATGTTCATTTCTTCAGCAATTTCATGGTATTTATATCCTTCAAAATATCTTAGAAATGGAATTGAATATTCAGGCTGCACTTTACTTAGTGCTTTTTGAATATCGTCCATCATGAATTTATTTTCACCAAGGTTGTTTGATGCACTATTATGAAGCTGATAAGAAGACAGATCTTCAGAAATTTCTACCACTGTATTTCTACGTACATTTTTACGATAGTCATTAATAAACGTATTTTTCATTATGGTATACAACCACCCTTTTAAATTTGTTCCCTCTTTGTATAAAGAATGGTAACGGATTGCTTTAATGATGGTATCCTGTACCAGATCATTGGCATTTTCAACATCATTGGTAAATTTAAGCGCAAAGGCTTCTAAACATGATCTGTGGCTGCAGATCTCCGTGTTTAATGTAATGTTAGTCATAGGTAGATGATCAATATTATGGTAAATAGTTCAATTGTTTTTCGTAATCAATCAATTGCAATATGCATACCAGAACCTGCTTGTATTTAACGCAAAATGACTGGTGATATACCCTAATTTCAATACGTAAAAACCAGAAAGGCTAATCGTTGTTAAGTAGTCAGCAACATTTCCATTTAGGATATACTGCTAAAAACATCTATTGCCTTACCCGGAGCTTTGCTCTTTAGAAAAACAACAACATGAACAACGAATTGACAACAAAAATTATTGGCGGCTTAAAAGAGCTGAGCATTAACAAAACAGGAAAGGAAAATATTGACCAGGGAGAGCGTGCTTTATCTGTTGTTGCCGGATCTTACCTGTTATATAAAAGTCTGAAGAACCTGATTAAACATCCTTTTCTAGGTTTACAAGGGGCTGCTGCAGGTGGCCTTTTAATTTATCGCGGCGCAACTGGTGTGTGTCCGATCTATACGCAGCTCGGAAAAGACACAACCGATCCTGAAGCGATTAATATTACCGAAGATATTGTCGTTAATGCACCACGGGAAAAGGTTTATGAATTCTGGAGAAACCTTTCAAACCTTCCTAAATTTATGACCCACTTAAAAAGCATTTCCGAAATCAGTGATACAGAATCGCATTGGGTTGCAAACACACCGGGTAATCTGGTTGACCTGAAATGGAATGCTGAAATTACCAGGGAAGATGAAGGTTCTTATATTGGCTGGCAATCTGTTGAAGGCTCTATGGTTGATAATGCCGGAAAGGTTGAATTTAGAGATACCTTAAATGGTACCGGAACAGAACTTCATATTGAGATTGACTACTTCCCTCCTGCGGGTAGTGTAGGAAGAGGAATTACTTCTTTATTTAATGGATTGTTTGAGAAAATGATCCGGGAAGACATTCAAAACTTTAAAGCGTATGCAGAAGCAGAAGATTTTAAATTGTATGCTGGTTTAACTGCTTAAGTTGTAAAGCACTTCTTTTATTCTATAAATATTCTCAAATCTTATATCAAATCTGAGAATTAAAGAGCGGGATCTGATTCCCGCTCTTTAATTTATATGGTTATTTATTTCTAAGCTTGTAACGTCTGTAAGAAACAACTGCCAGCACAAAGATAACAGCAACCGTTACATATACCCAGGATGGAACAGGCACCGGATCACCCTGTGCATAAGAATGCAATCCGGTGAGGTAATAGTTTACACCAAAATAAGTCATGATTATGGTTGAAAAGCTTAACAACGACAACAGGTTAAACAGGTACTTGCTTTTTAAATTTGGAATTAAACGAACGTGCATCACAAATGCATAGATGATCACTGAAATAAATGCCCAGGTTTCTTTTGGATCCCAGCTCCAATAACGCCCCCAGCTTTCATTGGCCCAGATACCTCCTAAAAATGTACCTATGGTTAGCAAAAACAAGCCAACCGTTAAAGACATTTCATTTACAATGGTCAGCTCAGTTATGGATGCCTTTACCTTAGCATGAATCTTGTTTCCATCAATACAATAAAGCACCAATACCACCATTCCAATTAACGCGCTTAAGCCAAAAAAACCATAGCTTGAGGTGATGATAGCCACATGGATCATTAGCCAGTAAGATTTTAACACAGGCACCAATGGTGTTATTTGAGGGTTCATTTGTGAACCTCCATGTGCAAAGCCCATCAGGATGACCGCAATTAAACATCCGGCTGCTGGTATAAAGGCATTGCTGTTCCTGTACATCAGTAAACCAGACAATACACCGATCCAGCTAATGAACAATACGGCCTCATAGCCATTACTCCATGGCTCATGTCCGGAAATGTACCACCTTACACCCAGTCCTATGGCCTGAAGCGCTGCAGCAATGCTGATCAGCACCAGCAATGAAGTAACCAGCCGGTCTAATAACTTCGAGTTCTTAAATAATTTAAAAAATGCCAGTGCAAGGATCACAGCACCTAAAAGGGCATAAGTGATCATTAAATTCAAGAATATGTTCCATGAATTGTAGCTGATTTCCCAGCTGATCTTCGCATCAGATGGGATTACATCTTTACTGTATTTTATTTGCAGGTCTTTTATACTGTTTAGTTCCTGATCTGCAGCTGTCCAGTTCCCAGATTGTTGTGCACCCTGAATACTTTTAAAGTATCGTGCTACCGGATTGGGCATGGTCAGGTTGCTGTCTGCAGGAAGTGAAGGCATTGCAATCCACGTATTGTTAACATCACCGGCTACGGGAAGAATACGTAAATACTGCCCATCTACCAGCTGCTGCATTGCTTGCAGCCTATCATTAAGATCGATCACATCTTTATCGTAGCTATCCTGCTCTGCTGGTTTCTTAGAAAATGCTTTTAAGTAGTCCTCCTTTAATACGAATACCAATGAACCATCTGTATCCAGTTTCAACAAGTTGATCATGGATGTATACCCTGCTTCATTTCCCTTTACTGCCTTAAGCAATCCTGGTCCGCCTTTGGCTCCAACCTTAATCAGCGGAACATTGAACCAATTAAATGGCTGTGTAGATATAGACAGGAAAAACTGGTTTGCATTGAGTGAATAGAACTTGTCTTTACGATGCAATTTCCTTAAGATCTCAAGTGCCATGGTATTAACAGGCTCAATCCGTCCGTCTATATTTTGAACTAATAAATGTCCGAAACGGTCGGCATGATCAATATTGATCTGAATAGAAGCAGCAAACCCTGCTGCATCTACGTTTTTAGCCATTAGGAATTGCTGAAGTTCTGCCATATTTACTTCGGGCGCCCCATGATCATGTGCATGATCTTCTGCAGGTTCATGCTGGTGGGTATGTTCCGCACCTTCTTTTCCGTGCATATCGATCTTCTGACTGAATGCGGCACTGACAGGAAACAGCAAAAATAGAAGGATTAGTGTTTTTGATTTGGACAGGGCTTTAAGCTGTTCATTTAATTTGGAAAAGTGTGTTCCTTTCCAGAATAGTGTAACAAACATACCAAGAAACAGAAAGGTATAACCCACATAGGTAACATTTGTTCCCCAACTGTCGTGATTAACAGAGAGCACCGTCCCTTTTTCATCTTCATCAAAACTGGCTTGAAAAAACCTGTAACCTGAGCGGTCCAGTACATGGTTCATAAATATTTTATAGGGTGTTTCTGTTCCGGCATCCATGATCATCACATCAGATGAATAAGCTGCCGGACTCGTACTGCCTGGATATTTCTCCATTTTAAAGTCGACCAGCTTAAGATCAAATGGGGTCTTATATATTTTTGATCCATATGCAAGAGATATTCTTAATCCTCCGATTTCACTCTGGTGCTGAAAGTTGGTCATTCCCTTTCCACCGTAAAATGAAACCGTGTCTGTAACACCTGATGTGGTAATTTCTACTTTAACCAGATCCGGATCATGTTCATGTGTGTTCTTATTTCCTTCAAAATAAATGATCCGGCCAGTTAGCGGCATCTCCGGAACCACAAAGGCCAGGCCGGCAATGGTATACAGGCTTCTTAAGTTAAAAGGCTGTGCAATATTTTCTGCCACAGGTATTTTTTGCTGTGTTGCCATTACCATGTAATCTCCCTGGTAGGGTGAAACCATTTGAAGTGACCCATTTGAGTCGTCAATATTGATTGCTCCTGTAGTTTGTTTATTGTAAGTAAACAGCATATTCTGAATGAGCTGCACACTTCCAGACTGGATGAATTTATTGACCCTTTTCCCATTTTCCAACACTACGAGGTGTAGGGTCGGTTTGCCGGATGGTTCACGCACCAATGAATCTTGTGCCCTGGCATAAAAATCGACAACCTTCATTTTAACGCGTGTTCCGTTATAGTCATATTCGGATACAAAGGTTTTTTTAAATGGCTTTAAGTAAGCTGGAACGCGGTTAGAAATTAATAATGCCGGTACATCATCATAAGCCAGTGCCCGATCGTCTTTACCAATCTGTACTTTGAAAAATGTAGCATCTGAAATGACCTCATTGCTAAATTCTCCTTCACGGATATGCATAGAGCCTTCATAGCTTATATATCTTGTAATATATCCACCAATAAATATGATGATAAAGGCAAGGTGAAATACCAGTAATGGAAGCTTTTTTAGCTTGATAAGCTGATATCTTTTGATGTTTCCAATAAAGTTTAAAACCAGGAGCAGCATTACACACTCAAACCACCAGCAGTTATAAATTAATGCTTTGGCTACTGTTGTTCCATAATCATTCTCTACAAATGTTGCCACTGCCATTGAAAGTGCATAGATTAATAACAGGGTACCCATTGTACGGGTAGAGAAAAGTATTTTGCTTAAACTTTTGATCATTCTAGTTTTTGTTCTTTACTGGTTAGACGAAACACTCATCCCGAATTTGGCAAATATGGCCAGAGGAAACATGAAAAAACAAGACAAAATAAATTTATGGCAAAAATAAGACGCAATAGTGCCATTTGATACAAAGGATTGCAAGTTTCTTAAAGGACTTTGGATGTTTAAAGTATGTGAATCTGATTTAGTAGTTAGCGATACCTGCTCTGTAAATATAAAAAAAACCCGGAAACTTTAGTTCCCGGGTTACATTCCTCCACATTTTTCCCAAAACTCACTATGTGTATTTCTCACATCTCCCAACTCAATATTTCCTCAGTTGCGCTCTTACACAAATAAACGAAAATAAATAAGCTATGGATTTTGAACCTATATTTTTAGCTTTTATTCGCTGCATACTTTTTAGAAAGATCCGGATCCGATTACTGAAAGCATTATACATTTTTATTGTGACAAAGAAAAGATGCAGCATGAGGTTAGCAATGAATTACATTTTTCTTTTCAACCGAAATTGCTGAGCCTTCTGCTAACATGACAGATACCGGGGTTTCCTGATTTAAGAACTTGAAATTATCTCCATAAGTAAGTCCAAAATCAACAGAAAGCTGATAACCATTTACTTTATACTGCTGCCATTTAGGATGTTTTACCTCATACTCATACGTTTTAAGTGTATTATATGCTGTATATCCCCAATAGTGCTCTGTAATAAATTCTGCCTCACTCCCAGCTTCAATTTCTGTTGGCACATTTTCTGATCTTACACTAAAGGATTGCCAATTCTTTTTATATCTCCACCCATACTCCACCGTTAATGCTCCACCTGCATCAGACCAATTGTGTGTCATAGGCATTGCTTCATAATTCTCACGGTACATGGTATTGGCAACGAAGGACAGTGCAAATTTTGGTACAATTTCCTTGATAAAGACTACTCCTCTTTTCCAGTTTTCACCATCTTTATACTTTACATAGAAACGCAGGTTTACCTCTTCAAAATTAGAATGGAACGGAATTGAAACACCCAATAGTTTTGTTGCCTTAAACAGAAAACCGATTAAACTGACATAACAAGTCCCATTCCATAGATCAAGTACTGTTCCTACTGGTAAATATGGCATCAATATATCTTTGTCGATCGCATAATTTACGATCGCAAGTTTTCTCCACTCTGCTGTTAAAAAACTCATAACTCATTTTTTACTACCTTACATATGCTATAATGAAACGCCAGCCATTATTCCTGGTCAGCGCACGATTGTAAACATAAGATGTATTTCAGCAGCATACAAGTAAATGGTATCTATTTATATGGCGTACATATTTCAGAACGATAAGATACCGGATCGTACTTAATTCCAAAAGTTAAACACCTCCCTTAGAGAGACCATAAAACCCGGTAATACCGATGAAGTTAAAAGGCCATCTGCCAAAAGCTCCGTACCTGCATCATAAAGCCCATCCTTTTGAAGTACATACTTAACCAGGGTTCTTTTAAATGGATTGATAACCCAGTATTCCCGAACTCCAAATTCCTGGTATATATCAAACTTAAGCTTTCTGTCTTTACTGCTGCTACCGCGGGAAAGTACCTCTGCAACCAGATCGGGTGCACCAATACATCCAAGTGGTTCTCTTTTGGTCTTATCACAAAGAACAAACAGATCAGGCTGCAATACGGTATAAATATCTTTATCTTTGGTAGATCCGGTTGGAAAACGGACATCACATGGTGCGATATATGCTTTACATTGCTTTTGTTCTAAAAACACGGACAGTTTAACAAAAAGGTTTCCGGCTACATCCTGATGATCCATTGTTGGGGCACACATTTCATAGATCTTACCTCTGATCAACTCTACCCGCTCCTCAAATTGCCAGCTTAAATATGCGGCATAAGAATAACTTTTAGACGCATCTATCTCATTTAATGAATGGAGTACTGTTTCTTTCACCTGGTAACGGTCAGATCTTTTCTTATTATTCTTTTCTTTTTTCATATCCTTAATTTTTTAATGCAAAAACATCGCTTACCGGTAAACAAAAACCAGGAAGCAGATCTGATCTTAGCTTATCATTCCGGATATAATATTCTCCCCCGGTAAAATGTCCATTTTCATTTAATGTATACTTTAAAATAGATTGATCCCGGGGATCTGCAATCCAATATTCCTTTACTTTAAATTCTTCGTAAAGCCCATATTTAATGGCCAGTTCCTTATTGTTATTTCCAGGAGACAGGATCTCTACCACTACATCCGGTGCTCCAATACATCCTTTATGATCAATTTTATGTACATCACATATTATACACAGATCTGGTTGTACCACTGTAAATATATCTTTGTTGGCATGAGATCCTTTCGGAAAACGCACGTCAAATGGGGCAGCGTATGCCTTACCTATTTTCCCTTTTAAATAATTATAAAATGCCCCGCCAATTTCCCAGGATATTTGCTGGTGTAAAGTAGCCGGCTCAGCCATCTTAAAAACCTTACCCCGGATTAGCTCTACACGCTCTTCAAATCTCCACCTTAAATAATGGGCATAAGAATAGGTAGCAGACATATCCAGCTCATTCAAAGTTTGAATTACAGGCCCATTGATTTTACAGGGTTTAGGTGTTCTTTTTTTCATTTTCTTAATGTTAATAAAACAGATAAATCTTAGTCATACACTAAAGATATACCTTCTTTTTATAATTAAAAAAACTTTGTTTTGACTTGAAAATCAATAGATTATATAAATAAAAAATGATTTGGAAGCTAATCCAAATCATTGATAATTATTTGCAAATGAAATCTATTTATAGTGTATTATATTCAGGATAAATTACTGATCCCGGTTATTTCGTTTATGCATATTATTGACTTTTATACTCTTCAAATAATTGATATGATTTTCAAGCCTGGTTGAGTCCCGATCTCCGATTGGATGCTGTGCCAGCGGTCTGGCCTCACGTAAACTGAGCAGGGATTCACATCCGGAATCATGAAATATGTGTGCAATCCGCTTAAGATCTTCAGGCTTTATAGAATTTATACCATTAAGTGTATCCAGCAAATATTCGTTTTTTTCTGCTTTGGTGAGCCGTACAATTTCATTGAACCGGTTTCCTTCCGGACAGCCGTCATTGGTTAAAAATAGAAAGGTTTGGATCAGCATCTTACCGCCGGTCATACAGATTAACAAATACCTCGCTTTCTTATCCACCAGCCTAAATTCTACCAATGTTTTCCCATCGTGCCTAACGGTATATTTAACATTGCGCGTAAGTGCATCAAATACCAGGTAGTGCATCAGACCAGCGGGCTGATCCAGCCGGTTTGCCAGTTGCCACAGTGCATGGCTCTGTATGTAAACAGGTGCAGGCTCGTCACTCCCCATATCCTTCAATCCAATATCAGATGGCCGCTTCATCACTTCAGTAAAATGAAGTGAACTAAAGGCCCAGCCAACAGGCAAAGCCCCGCGTGTATGTTCATCGCAATTGATTTTTAGGGGCAGTATCTTTTTATAATGAACCACAATTTCATGGTCTTCACGGGTATAAGATTCATCATCCGTCATTGGCGCATGTTCTGCCCATAAAATACCTTTTTCAAAATTGCTGACTTCAATATTGGCAAAAAGAAATGAACCTTCCAGCAAATTGTAGATCGTACAATAGTTTTCAGAGTAAAACTCATAGTCTTTTAGCTTTTCTTTAATCTCTGCAGCTGCAGGAAATGCATCCGGACTTAAGTCTTCTACGTAGTACATCAGGCTTAAGCCGTGCTTTAATATACTCTTAAGCGGTAATAACTGACCTTCTTCATCTGGAAAACCAGCACCATTTAATAACTGTTCCAGTGCATTTTTAAAAGATTGAAACAAATGATCAGGAACATCGTTCCCTGCTTTTATTATTTTTAAAGTCCGGTATTGTGAGCCAAACATTTCAAGTAAAGCAAGTTCTGGAAACAGCTTATAAAAATCGGCATCCACCCAGGAATCGCATATTACTTTTATACCATGCTTAAAATGTTCGTATTGTACTTTGGTATCATTCAGTACCGTATTTTTTCGGTTTACCCTTTTTTTACCAGACATAACTATTGAGATCGAATATAAAATTTGAAGAACATTAAATTAAACATATTGAAAATTATTGACTTAAGGTTACTTATAGAATAAAATATAATTTTTAAAGCCAGTTAGATCACTGTTTATTTGTTAAACCATCAAAATAAAGCAACTTTTGCTTATTTATCCTACATTTGCACAAAATGCAAGCCGTTCTATCGCTGCGATTTAATCGGAGAGGAAAGTCCGGGCAACACAGAGCATCCCGCTTCCTAACGGGAAGAGGCCTGGGAATGAATGCCCAGGTTATGGAAAGTGCCGCAGAAAGCATACCGCCGATGGCTTTTAAGCACAGGTAAGGTTGAAAACGTGAGGTAAGAGCTCACGATTTTTCCGGGCGACCGGAGAACTGGTAAACCCCGGGAGTTGAAAGACCAAATAGGCTAACGCATGTAGGGCTGCTCGTTCGATGTTAGTGGGTAGGTCGTTAGAGATAAATGGCAACATTTATACTGGATTAATGATAGAAGATGTTGATTTATTAACATTACAGAACCCGGCTTACAGGCTTGCATTTTTTTATATCTTTGCTTCGGGAAATCCGGGGCATATTCGTATTACGTGAGAAAAGTAATATATTAGCATCCTTAATAAAAATTGAAGCATTACCTATGGCGAAATTGTTAATAATTGACGATGAAAGAGCAATAAGAAGCACTTTACGTGAAATCTTAGAATATGAAAATTATGAGGTTGACGATATTGACAATGGAATTGATGGCTTAGAACTCATCAGGAAGAAAAAGTTTGATCTTGTTCTTTGCGATATTAAAATGAATAAGATGGATGGTATGGAAGTGCTTGAGCAAGCCCTTGCGTATAGCCCTGATCTTCCATTCATTATGATTTCCGGGCATGGAACGGTAGAAACTGCTATTGAAGCCAGTAAAAAAGGCGCCTTTGATTTTATATCTAAACCGCCGGATCTAAACCGCCTGTTAATTACGGTTAGAAATGCGCTGGACAGAGGTACACTCGTTACCGAAACTAAAGTATTAAAGAGAAAAGCCAGCAAAACCAGGGAAATACTTGGAAACTCTGAAACCATAAATAAAATCAAAGAAACCATTGAACGTGTTGCCCCTACTGAAGCCCGTGTATTGATTACTGGTGCAAATGGTAGTGGTAAAGAATTGGTTGCCCGCTGGTTACATGAAAAATCTAATCGCGCTGAAAGCCCGCTTATTGAAGTAAACTGTGCCGCAATCCCTTCTGAACTGATCGAAAGTGAACTTTTTGGTCATGAGAAAGGGTCATTTACTTCTGCTGTTAAACAACGGATCGGTAAATTTGAACTGGCTAATGGCGGAACGTTATTTCTGGATGAAATTGGCGATATGAGCCTTTCTGCACAGGCAAAGGTATTGCGTGCATTACAAGAGCATAAAATTAGCCGTGTTGGCGGTGAGAAGGAACTGGAAGTAAATGTTCGTGTTCTTGCAGCAACAAATAAAGACCTGATGAAGGAAATCGAAGACGGTAACTTCAGGATGGACTTATACCACAGGTTGAATGTAATTAATATTCACGTTCCCCACTTAAGGGAACGCATTGAAGATATTCCTGAAATTGCCCAAAACTTCCTCGAAGATATTTGTAAGGATTATGGTATGCCTGTTAAAAAGATCAGTCCCGATGGAATGATCGCTTTACAAAACCTGCCATGGACCGGTAATGTTCGTGAACTTCACAATATGATTGAACGTTTGATCATTTTAAGTGATAAAGTAATCACAGAACATGATGTTACGGCATTTGCAAACCCTGGCGGGGGTACCAACATTGGCGCTTCAACAGCCAGTAACGGAACTATCCCTGCCTCTTCAGGTCCGGTTGTAAATTACGACAAATTCACTAATTTCCAGGATTATAAGGATCATGCGGAACGTGAATTCATCAAATTTAAACTGGAGAAAAATGGCTGGAATGTGTCTAAAACTGCTGATGATATTGACATTCAACGCAGTCATTTATACAGTAAAATTGAAAAGTTTGGATTAAAAAGAACCGTTGAATAGGAATAAATAAGATATTAGCCTGCTGGTTATAAAAATAATAAAGCCGCTTTACAAATATGTATAGCGGCTTTATTATATCTTAAGAGTTTATGGATTTTTAAGCGTCGAATTTGTCCAGCAATTTTATCAGCGTAGCAAAATCTTTTGGGTAAGGTGCATCAATAAAGATATCCTGTCCATCGAGACCTTTAAAAGTTACAAACCGGGCATGCAGTGCAAAACGTTTCATGATCGGCTGTTCTTCATCATCCTTAGCGATACGGTACCCTTTTTTTATACTGGATAAATATACCGGCTTACCTCTGTACATGTCATCACCAGCAATGGCAGCACGCTGTGTGGCCAAATGAATCCGGATCTGGTGCATGCGTCCGGTAATTGGCTTGCATTCAACCAGGGTATAATGCCTGTAATTCTTAATGGAGTTAAAAATGGTTTCTGCACGTTTACCCTCTTTCCTATCGATGGTTACATTTTTATTACCATCATTTAAGATTGGAAGATCAATGAACAGTTCTTTAAACGTAAACTGACCATCAACAACAGCATGATATATCTTATTTACCTTTCGTTTTTCAAACTGCATGGCAACAGAACGATAGGCATCAGGAGTTTTGGCTATAATAATAGCACCGGAGGTTTCCTTATCCAACCGGTGACATACTTGTGCGTCATCACTGTATTGTTTTGCCAGACGCAGGATATTTACTTCACCAGAACCACCCCGTTCATCCAGAGAAGCAACAAAGGGTGGTTTATTTACAACGATATAATCGTCATTTTCGAATAGAATAAGGTCTTTAAAAGAAGGATATTTCAATATGATGTGTTTTCTCGTGCAAACTTAGATAAAATTTTGCACAAAAAAACTTTATGAAAGTTCAAATTTATAGCCTACTCCTTTTACCGTGGCCACATAGGTCTCTCCCAGCTTCTCACGAAGCTTGCGGATGTGAACATCAATAGTACGGTTAGTTACTACTACTGAGTCTTCCCAGATGTTCTTTAGAATAGATTCCCTGGTATATACTTTACCTGGTTTAGACGCTAAAAGATACAGCAACTCAAATTCTTTCTTTGCCAGCACTACTTTTTGTCCACCCTGATAAACCAGGTAAGCCTCCCTGTCAATAACCAGATCGCCAATTTCTACCTTGTTATCTGAAACCTCATCTGCACTTGAATTTCTACGGAGTATGGCATTGATCCTGCTTACCAAAGCTCTTGGCTTAATTGGTTTAGCGATGTAATCGTCTGCACCCACATTAAAACCAGCTATTTCAGAATATTCTTCACTGCGTGCAGTTAAGAAAACCATGAATGTATTTTTAAATTCCGGAATGGCACGCATTAAACGGCATGCTTCAATTCCATCCATCTTAGGCATCATGATATCAAGAATGATCAGATCCGGGTGAACCTTTTTAGCAAGTGTAATTCCTTCCTGACCATTATTGGCTAAGAAAACCTGGTAACCTTCTTTTTTTAAGTTATACTCGATTAACTCTAAAATATCTGGTTCATCATCTACAATTAGTATCTTCTGTTTTACGGTACTCATAGCTTTAATTATTTGTTACGAAATTAGGTAATCAATTATAATATAGCGTTAAAACCACGTTAACAAATTGTTAACACCGTAAAGAGTATTAACATGGAATTAGGGTTATCGTAAAGTTTTATTTAAAAACTCGTCCAGTGCTGCTCCACGCAGCCCTTTAGCAACGATTTTACCTGTTGGATCAATAAGGAATGATGCAGGAATACTTTGTATCTGATATAATTTTACGGTTGATCCTTCAAAATCTTTAAGCTCACTCACATGGTTCCAGGTTAACTGATCTGCTTCCACCGCTTTTTTCCAGGCTACCGGGTCTTTATCCAGTGATACGCCCAATACGGTAAAGTTCTTGTCTTTGAACGTTTGGTAAGCCTTAACAATATTGGGGTTCTCTTGTCTGCAAGGTGCACACCAGGATGCCCAAAAATCGAGTAATACATACTTACCCTTAAAATCTGAAAGCTTGACAGACTTGCCATCGATACTGGTACTCGTAAAATCTGGCGCAGCATGTCCTGGCTGCAGGGATTTTAAAGCCGACATTCTCTTTAAAAATTCTGTAACCATCTTATTGTCATTAAAAGAACTTTTAATCTGATCTGAATAGGCTACCATTTCATTTTCATACTCAGCAGGGTTTAGCAAATTGATGGCATAGAAACCTGCAAGCGACTGTGGATTATCCTGGGCAAACTTTAAAGTGCTTTGATTTAAGCCCTGTAGTTCTTCGATATATTTTGGTTCAACCTGCTGGCGGATCATCTCTCTTTTATCCGGTTGTGCGGCTACGGTCTCTTCAAACTGAGCCTGTATTGCAGACATGCGGCTGATATATTGATGCCTGGTTGTGTTAAACTCCTGAAGTTTATCTGCTTCCATAGCACCAGAGATATTGTAAGCAAGATTCTTATCACTAAGATCTGCCGTTATCTTAATTACATCTCCATTTTTGGCAATGATCATATATTCATGATTTCCAGAAGAAATCCTGAAAAAGTCTACTCCTGGAGTACTGTGAGAAAAAGTGAATTCTCCTTTCTCAGAAAATACGGTAGAGTCTATTGCAACAGCACTCTCCTTTTGTATGTCAAACAAGTAAACTTTACCTTGTGGCACAGCATTGGTAAATTGTCCGTTGATGGTAAACTTACTCTTGTCGCCGCATGCGGTTAAAGCGATACCCAGTATCAGTATATAACCTATATTTTTTACTATCGTTTTCATAGGGCTGGTATTTAATATTTTGTTTATTACTTTAATTTTTCCTGCAGCAGTTCGTTTATTTTCTGCGGGTCTGCTTTACCCTTTGCCAGCTTCATTACTTCACCTACAAAGAGCCCCAACACACCCTTTTTCCCTTTTTTATAGGCCTGTACCTGGGCATCATATTTGGTTAATACCTCATCTACAAATGTACTAAGACTATCGCCATTTTCTTCAATTAACAGATTTAGTTCCGCTGCCAATTGATTAACGCCTGCACCCGGTGCTTTTTGTATGGCTGGCAGGAGCTGCTGCAATGCGATCTGCTGGGTAATCTTTTTACCATCAACCAGGTTAATTATATCTGCCAATTGCTTCGGACTAACTTCAAAAGCCGAAATGATAATTTCCTGTTCGTTTAATAAGGCCCTTATAGAGCCTGTGAGCCAGTTTACCAAACTTTTCTGATTGGTTACCGCTGGTAAGGCCTGGTTAAAATAGTGAAGCAGGTCTGCATCATCAGCAAGCATCGATGCTTCAGACGCATTGATGCCTAATTTATCAACCAGCTGCTTAGCAATCTCCTCGGGCAAGGCAGGCATTTCCGACTTGATTTGAGCCAGCCATTCATCAGATATATGTATCGGCGGCAGATCAGGATCCGGGAAATAACGGTAGTCATTGGCCTCTTCTTTACTTCGCATTGGCGATGTACTGCCCTGATCGGCATCAAAATTCAATGTACTTTGTATGATCTTTCCTCCTGCTGTAATTACAGCTGCCTGACGGTTAAATTCAAAATCCATCGCCCTGCGCACATTGCGAATGGAATTTAGGTTCTTTACTTCACAGCGGGTACCAAACACGGTAGTTCCGTGTTCACGAATGGATATATTGGCATCACAACGAAGGCTGCCTTCTTCCATATTTCCATCACTTACATCCAGGTGGCGTACCAGCTTTCTCATTGCAATCAGCAATGCAGAGGCTTCTTCAGAACTGCGGATGTCAGGCTCAGTAACAATTTCAATTAAAGGAACCCCTGCCCTGTTTAAATCTACATACGAGAACTTATCATCCTGATCGTGCAGGCTTTTGCCGGCATCTTCTTCCAGGTGGATCCTGTTGATACCAATTCGTTTCTCTTGTCCGTTTGCCAGGGTAACTACCAGGTATCCATTTTGGCAAATCGGCTTATTATCTTGCGTAATCTGATATCCCTTAGGCAGATCTGCGTAGAAATAATTTTTACGGTCAAAGTAGTTAACCTGGTTAATGGTACAGTTTAAAGCCAGCCCCATTTTCACCGCTTTGGCTACTACTTGTTTATTTAATTTAGGCAATGCACCGGGTAGGGCAAGGCTTACAGCAGAGATGTGTTCATTAGGCTTTGCACCAAATGCGGCACTGTCTGCAGAGAATATTTTTGTCTGTGTATTTAATTGTACGTGGATTTCTAAACCAGATACCAATTCGAATTCTGATGGAGAAATTGGAGCTTTCGTACTCATTTATAGTCAGTGGTTAACTTTATTAAACATGTATTTGAAATACAAACATAACCATTTGTGCGTTATTAATACTGCGTTGGGGCTACAATTATAGTTATGGCACCAAGTTTGAATTTAATATTACACACACAATAATTAACGTTATGAAACGCAGCCTTGCTTGTTCCATAACCATTTGAAACCTTAATTCATACAAAATGAGAAAGCTAGTTTTATTAGGCATGCTGGGATTTGCAGCAACAACGGCCTTAACTGTTCCTGCCAAAGCTCAGATCAATGTGAGCATTAATATTGGTTCTCAACCACAATGGGGACCACGGGGTTACGACCATGTAGATTATTATTACCTGCCGGATGTAGAAAGTTATTACTATGTGCCGACTAAAAAATTCATTTATTACAGTGGCAACCGTTGGGTACATGCCCGAAACCTGCCATCCAGATACCGCAGCTATAACCTGCATTCAGGTCGCAAATATGTAATCAACGAGCCAAGGCCATATGCAAGCCACCATATCTATAAGGCAAAATACAATGCCGGGCACAACTGGAATGGCGACAGGCGGCATTATTCGGTTAAACAAAAAGTTTACAGATCTCACAACCAGAACTATAGAAATAACGACAACCGCAGCTACAGAAAAAAAGATGATGGTCGCAACCACAGAAGAAATAACCATAACAATAGAAATGACGGAAGAAGAGGACGTGGTTAATCTAATCAGTCAGATCATGATTAACAGCGTTATATAAGATAAGTTAAACTTAGATGTACTTCTTAATATCAGTTGATTTAAACGGTGCTTTTGGATTGATATCCGAAAGCACCGTTTAAGTTTAGGCTGGCTCCATCAATTGAATTCCACTGGGGGAGCTATTGCGAAATCGTGTTTGAATACGCCATCAATAATTTCCTAATCACAACCAACAACTAATCTACAAATTACCTATTTTTGCTATAGCTGTAAAATCATTTTTTATAACGTATTATGGAAACGAAACCTTCACCTGATAAAAAAACTGCCGTGTTAAAATGGTTGAAAAGAATTGGAGTTTGGGGATTTTTATTCTTTTTGATCAAGGGATTGATCTGGTTGGCATTGGGCTACTGGGTTTTTAAATAATTGACTCATAACAAAAAGCTCACCAATAAAACCAGCTGATAAATTACCAATAAAAAAGCAGGCACCTTCCAGCACCTGCTTAATATAACTTAGTTGATATGTCTTAACTATCCCCTACGGTTACCTTTTTGATTATTATTACCTGAGTTTCTGTCATCATTCCTTTTAACCTCTGGTCTTTGCGCTCTTCCATTTGCATAGCTGCTGTGATTTCTGTCATTGCTATTCTTCTTGCTGTCACGGATCGCAATTTGTTTACCATTGTTGCCTTTATATTTACTATACTGCTTAACATTATTGTTATGAGATAAGTAAGGTTTAGGGGAATTCATCACTACTTTATAACCTCTGTACAAATCATAACTCCTGTATCTTGCCGGCAAGCTGCTGGTGTGGATCCACCTGCCATTATCCTGGTAATAATACTGTTTGGCAGGAACATTATAATAAGCTTCGATGTCTGGCAGATAGTAATATTCCACGTGGTCATAACCTGATGGTCCCCATTGTGGTTGTGAACCAATATTGATACTCAAATTAATCTGAGCTTTAGTACTGATGCTGCTTAATGAAGCTACTCCAAAAATAACAGCTAAAATGATTCTTTTCATAATATGTGTGTTTGTTATCTGTCAAGGATAATTCAAACCACATGCCGCAGATCATACCGAAAAGCCACCCAACTACCAAGAACAAAAATAAAACGACAGAAGCTGTTTACTAATCGACAAAAAGGATCCGATCAAATTTCAGAATAACAATGCTCCATATAAATTATGAACTAATAATACATCATAACTATACACTAACAATCCAACATAATCATGAACTTAACATCCATCATGAACTAATAATCCATCATAATCACGCACTAACACCCCACCATAATCACGCACTAATAATCATACACTGACAATCCACCATGAACCTAATAATCCATCATAAATCAGCTTTTAACTATCCTCCTAACAATGTAAGAATTTGATAAGCAAATACAGCTTCTCAGAGCAGGCCTAGCGTTCTTTCCGATTCTTCATCGGAATTAATGCAGCCTGAGAAGAGAAATGCTTTATTTGCTTATAATTAATTACTTGACCAATTCAATCATTGCCGTAATCTGTTCCAGTGTTGCATCATCCCCTTCATGGTAACCGATCATTCTAAAACGCAGATTACCATTCTTATCGATCACATATTTTGCAGGGATCATAGATGTTTTAAAGCTGTCAACAACCTTATTTCCTTTTACGCCTTTTTCTTTAAGATCCATAAGTACCTGAAAAGGATATTTTGTTGATTTAATATAGCTTCTTGCTTCTTCTGTAGCCTGATCACTATATTCCATAGTGTGTATGAACAGGAATTTAACGGTAGTATCACTTTCATAACGCTTTACTGCCATCGCCATAGCAGGAAAAGAGGCTTTACAAGGACCGCACCAGGTAGCCCAAAAATCAAGAACAACGGTTTTACCTTTTAGTGATTCGGTAGAAACGGTATGACCATCAAGGTCTTTTAAGGAAAAGGTTGGTGCAGTTTCTTTAAACATCTGTTTAGCCAGCTGGGCTTTTGTTTGTTCGGCAAACAGTTTTTTAACATCTGCTTCATAAGCTGCATAACCTGATTCAGAACCTTTGGCTTTAACATACACTTCTTTCATCAATCCTTTTATAGCCGTTGTTGCCTGCCCGCGCTTTACGGCTTCATCTATAAGGGTAAAAGCTTCTGGATACCTGTTCAGTTTTACCAAAGTCTGGGCATAGATAGCATTTACAGAACCTTTTGTCTCCGGAAAAGCGGCATGTGCAATTTTAATAAACTTTAGGGCCTCTTCATATTTACCCTGACGGAAAAGTACATCAGCATAGTCGGTACAATAATACCGGTATCCAGAGGCGGCGGCAAATTTGCCATAATCAGTAGTCCGCTCAACCTTTAAAAAAGGTTCAGTAGATTCTATTGCTTTTTTAAGCAACAGGCCGGCCGGATCTATTAAGCCATTCCTGATGAGTGCCAGGGCAACCCTTGAGCGCCCCTCGCCCACCCAGCTTGTAGTTTCAAAGCTGCTGGCGTAGGCCAATGCTTTATCCGGATTCTTTGCATTCGCATAAGCCATCGCCACATTCAAATTGATATTATCCCGAATAGCAATACCTTCTTTTGTTTCTCCAGATAATTTTTTAATGAAAGCAAGGGCTAGAACTTCCTTTTTGGCAGGATCTTTCTCATTCTCTACACCCTTTTGTAAGCTGTCCATATGGGCTTTTAGTGGATCGGCAGATTTAGCCGTTTGTGCATTGATCTGCTGAACAGAAAGAATGACGAATATTAAAAATAAGGACTTTAGGTATTTCATAGGATTAATTTTTCAATTGCCGCAGCAATTACAGTTAATGTTTTAATTACCGGAGCAATTATAAATTGAGGAATTAAAAAGGACACCATATTAAGTACAAAACCCCCAAATAGCAATTAACTTTTTGGGGGCGTGTACTTTGGAACAGTAATTTCGTTTATTTAAATATGGATGCCAGTTTTTTCTCCAGGTCTTCACCGCGAAGACTTTTGGCAATGATCTTTCCGTCTGCATCAACAAGGAAACTCGCTGGAATAGATTTAATACCATATTCAGCAGCCAGGTCACTTTTCCACCCTTTAAGATCAGAAGCATGAAGCCAGGTTAACTTGTCGGCATCGATAGCCTTTAACCAGTTTTCCTTTTTATCATCTAATGAAACGCCAACAATTTCAAATCCTTTATCATGGTATTTTGCGTATGCTTTTACCAGGTTTGGATTTTCTTTACGGCAGGGACCACACCAGCTTGCCCAGAAATCAACCAATACCACTTTACCTTTTAAAGAAGAAAGTTTTAAAGGCTTCCCATCTCTGTCTGGCAAGGTGAAATCTGGCTTCATGCCAATACCGGTTTTAGCGCTAATTCTTAATGATTCGCCCAGTTGTTTACCATAAATAGAATTCTTAGCAGCGGGAGCTAATGCGGCATACGTGCTTGCAGCTTTTTCAGGGTTTGGATAATTGATAAAGCGATCAATAATTACATAGGCAGAAACCGGGGATTCAGGATGTTTTTTCACGAAAGATTCTACAGAATCTACAAGGCGCTGATCCAGCTTTTTAAATTCAGCATCAGCATAAGATCTGTCGCCATCTTTTCCAACTTTATTCACACTGTCAAGAATCTGATAAAGCTGACCAGCACGGGCAGTTATAGCACCCCATCCTTTGGTCCATTCTTTCCACACAGGAAGCATTTTTGCCCCTTTAACATCTGCAGCGGCTAAATTATTAATATTACCGGTGATCTGAACCTTCTCGTTCACATCCAGCGGTAAAGCCATGTATTTATTTTTACCAAAGCGTAAACCATAAAAAAGAGCACCTGGAGTAGTACCTTTAAAGGTAAATGCACCATTAGCAGCGAGAACGGAGTCGGCAAGTTTCTTACCGTCGTAATCACCAGTCAGGTAAACCATTTCATTGCCAAGCCCGTCCAGCTTACCGGTAACTTCATAAGTTCCCGATTTCTGCGCTGAAGCCATTCCAATAATCAGGAACGGGCTTAATACGGTAAGGCATGCTTTTTTGTAAAGTCTGCTTTTAATCTTTTGTATTTGCATTTGCATGATGTTTATGATGAGGGGTATTTTTATAATTAGTATTTGTAGGCAAGATCTACAATCTTTCCAAAACCAGTAAATTGTTTGGTATATGAACCAATGCTACCGGTTTGACTGAGTGCAAAATAATAGAGTTTACCCTCAGTACCATTCCATGTACCAACAACTAATCTTGCTCTCTTAACGGCTTCTTTGTCATTAAAATTGTACTTCGCATATTTTATGGCGGTCACGTTTTCACCGGCGGGGAAAGTATATGTTTCAACAATGGAATTAGAACCAACCTCATATCTCGAGATTACATTGGCATTACTGTAATAGATATGGCCGGTATTAGTAGAGCTGGCTGCAGCAGTGTAGTTTAAAATACCAGGAGCGTTCATCTGAATATTGCTAATCGACAAGTTAGGTGTAGCTGTAGAGGTATTTGCCGTTTTATAGCGATATAAATACGGCAGATTATCGTCACCTTTCATCACTGAGTTGTAGGTATGTACCACATCAGAAGAATCCTGAAATATCATGGTCTTACCAACATTGTTCAGATCAAATTGTCCGGGTGTATTTGCAATAGCTGGGAACGCAGTAAGAGATCCTGCCCCAGGTGTATTGCTAAACGCGATAATATTATAAAAGCGTTTTGAAGTATTGTCATAGATCATTGCTGCAACGCCAGGACCACCAACGGCATAAGGTGCCAATGAGTAGTTGGTAGTCCCCTGAGGGGTCAACGCAATATCACCCCATTTCTTAGTACCGGGAAAACCACCTACAAGATTCGAATGCGCTTTGCCATTGTTGATCACGATACCAATATTTGCAGACCTTGTACTTCCAGAAGTGGTACTTAACCAGGTCATAACAGTAGGTTTCTGAATGGTTGGCGCAATATAGAACTCAAATCCGTAATCAAATTTCTTAACCATGGTCAGATAGTTATACTCCTGACTTCCGGTTTCAGCCAGAATATATAGTCTCTTTCCAACATCAGATATTCCATCAGTGATGACAAATGGTGTAAGTTCTAATTTTTTAGGACCAACCAACGGGGCTGTATTTCTGCTTGAATAAATTTGATGTTCAACAGTGCTATCCGGGAAAATAAACGACAAGTCTCCATTACCAGCCTTATCTTCTAAAACAAGCCATCCAGTTCCATATTTATTACCTATAGAAACTTTATAATTGATATAGGAGATCACACCGGTCTCTGTATCCTTAACTGCTAAACGCACAATGTAAGGTTCACCCAATATAAATGGCTCTCCCTGGATTAGATAATTTAACTCATATTGATTAGAAATTACGGCTCTGGGAGAAGCTAAACTGATTTGTCCGTTGCTATTATAAACCAACCATGAAAATTCCAGCTTATCCATTTTTTCAGTCATACTTAAGGTAAGTGTTGGCTTTAACCTTAAAACATCACCCTGAAAAACGGTAACTGTACCAGCTGTTAATGGATCTGTTATTTGTACAGTATTGATCGGGGTTAGCCCATCATTGCTTTTGTCCTTATAGCAGCCTGTTGTATACGTCAATGTCAACAGCAATAAGGCACTTAATATTTTATTATTTTTAAAATTCATCTTCTTAGTACTATATAATAATTAAAGAATAAATAATTAAGGGAAAGATACTTCAACACCGTTTTCATCAATCAGCGCACCATAGGTTTGATTGTATTCTAACAATGCATTTCTAGCTCTTCCAGCTAAGAAACGGGAGTCTCCGGGATATACAGCGCCAGTCCAAACCGTTCTGCCGGTAACAGAAAGCAGGAACCTGAATTTAACCTCAGAATATTCTCCAAAATAAGTTTTCCAGGTGGTTTCCCAATTGGATGGTTTTTGAAGGATATCAGTAAGCGTTAACTTATACCGCAACCTGGTAGGAAAACCCGTTTTAAAATCTGCATTTTCTTTAATATCAAATATTACCTGTACTGTGCTGTCTTTAAGGCCGGCTTTACGATAAACATATACAGGAACTTCAGCGGCAAACTCACCAGCTTTTACAACCGCTGGACCCAGTTTGTAATGATAACCGGCTTTTGCAGTGGCGCCATCCCTTGCAACCAGATTTATGGTGCGATCTTGCGGAGCTGCATTTCCGATGATCCGGTAAGTCATAAAGAGGGTATCAGAAATAACACTGGTTGGCGTGGTAGCAAATGAAAAATCTACACTATCTGGAAGCGCTACTACATAAATAGCAGTAGGCTCATTAAACAACAGATCTTTATCTTTGGTACAAGATGCAAACAGCAACCCGGCTGCCAACATCAAAAGGCCTTTTTTTATAATCAATTTCATAATCATAGGTTTAAAATTAATTGGATGATCCAAACTCTAATTCCGTATTAGGTAATGGAAAAATATACTTTGCTTTACTCATCGTAACCGTAGCTGTTCCGTTGGGAATGGTGGCCAGATTCTTAAGCTTATAATAAAACCACAACTGGCCTTCTGCATAGAACTCCTTACGGTATTCCAACAAAATTTCAGTATCCAATGCTGCACTGCTGGCAGGCACAGGAATTTCAGGAATCAGCCTATTGGTTCTTACCACATTTAAATACCGGGTACCATCTTCTAATGTTGCTGACGATTCTGCAGCGATATAATACATCTCTGCCAGTTTAATTACAGGAATTAAACGTTGTTTTACGTTGGCGGCATTTTCATTCCAGTACTTTTTGGTGTAGATGATGTTCTCGGATACTACATTCCATAAGCTTTTAGAAGCTGTAGTAGAACGTATATCAGAAGCATGGTTTGCTAATGTTGGTTGGTATACAGCATTTAGAGAAGTTCTTGTAGACCATAGATCGGTTGATTCTCCAGCAGCTACTGTATTTTTAAACACATCATCAGCAGCCAATTTTATGTCAGACACGTAGATAGAAAAGATATGCTCAGTGCTGAATGTAAGATCAGAAGTTACCTGTACAGGATCAACAATTAAAGTACTTTGATTAACAAATTTAAACTTCTGACTGTTGATTACTTCTGTAGCGTATTTTAAAGCATTAACCTTGTCACCTTTAAATTGATAAAGTCTTGCTAGTGTAGCTTTAACTGCCCAATAATTTAAGTGATTTTGACGGTATTGAAGAAAAAGATCGGCATTTGTACTACCCTGGTTGTCAGGAATAAGGTCTATATTCTGATTAACAGATAATAATTCTTCTGCAGCTTTCAGATCAGCTTCACAAAGATCAAGTGCAGCACCCAAAGATACCCTGGCATTTGAAGTTACCGTAAATTCTCTTAAATAGGCAATGGAAGGGGTGGAAGCATTTGCACCGCTGGCATAGATATCAGAGAAAAGACGGATCAGGTCAAAATGCAAAAATGCGCGCATTCCAAGAGATTCGCCTTTTACAATGCGGCGGCTTGTTTCATCCAAAATGCCATTGTCCACATTCTTAAGCACATAATTTGTTTGTGCAATACTGCCGTAAGAATTTGTGAAAACAGCATCAACAACTGCTTGAACTTCACTGTCAGTATATTGATAGGTTGACAACTTAGCATATAAAGTACTGGCAATAGACTTATTTTCATAGCGTTGAGCTAAAATATCCAGCAATCCATAAGTAAGATTTCTTCCGTATCCTGTCTGGCGGGCAGAATTTTGATAAATACCGAATAAAGCATCAATAAATCCTTGTTTGCCACTAAATTGGGCTTCCTCTTTTACCTGCGTTTTCGGTGTTACATCCAGCCATTTATTGCAAGAGGAAAACAACAACAGCAAACCAAATATGTATGCTGGAAAAAGTTGTTTTATGTGTTTCATATGATCTTAAATTAATATGGTCAATTAAAAAGTTGTCTGTAATTGTATCGTGTAGCTACGGCTAAATGGGTAATCTAAACCGCGTTCCCGTTTAATACTTGCTAATCTGAATACATCACTGGTAAATAATGTCACTTTTGTATTTTGCAGTCCTAAACGCTTATTCAGCTGATTGGAAAAACGGTAATATAGTGATGCACTTTCGCCGGCTATAAAATTATTTTTCTGTACAAATCTTGAGGTCACATACGTGATTGGAGGACTTGTTGTACCCGCATAGTTTACGATAGCACGATAAAGGGAAACATCACCTGGTTTTTGCCAGCGGCTTTCAGCAACTCTTCTGTCTACGTTGTACTGATTTACATTTACATTTTCAACCCGGTCTACTAAAGTCTGGTTATAAGTATCACCACCAACATTAAAGGCCAGGTAAATATTGAACCCTATACCATCAATTTCCAGATTGGTTCCAATATTACCTCTAAACTTAGGAGTAGCATCACCAATAATAACCTGGTCTGCCGGATCATAAGTAGTAGTGATACTACCATCGCGTTTTCTAAACAATTCGTTACCAGAAGCCGGGTCAATACCCAGTGACTGTACTCCCCAGATTACATTTACAGATTGTCCTTCAGCATAACGTGGAAGTGGCGTTGCTGACAGTGACGTATTTGCACGGTTATTAAGTGCCCGGATAGTAGAGGATATTTTCTCAATCTTATTCGTTACGTGTGCCAGATTCGTAAACACAGACCAGTTATTACGGTTGGCAGGCTTTGCAATTAAATTATAACGTGCATAAACTTCATAACCCTTATTTACAACATCGCCCATGTTATCATAGTATCCAGGGAAACCAGAAGATGGTGCGCTTGAAATGAAAGCGATACTACCTTTGGTACGATCTGCAAAATAATTGGCAGTTACAGAGAATCTGTTAAACAGCGTAAAATCAAGGCCAACGTTATTCTTTAACGTTTTTTGCCATGCCAATGCGCTATTTCCATACCCCAATAAATAAGAAGCAATTACGCCACGATAATCACGGTCCGTATAATACAAACTCGTTGTGATTCCTTTATAGCTTTCAAAGCTTTGAGATCCTGTGGTACCAATGGTATAGCGCAATTTTAATTCATTTACCGCACTATTATCTTTTAAAAATTCTTCATTATGTAAATTCCAACCTGCTCCCAATGACCAGAATGGTGCAAAACGCTTGTCTGATCCAAACAAGGAAGATCCATCCAAACGATAGGTTGCATCAAATAAGTAACGATTATCATAGGCATAAGCCACACGTGCCAATGTACCAATAGACCTGGAAACACTTTCTGAACCAGCCGGTCTTGTATTGGCAGGGTATTGATTTCCCAATACCAGTTCATCAAGGTTTGGATTAGAGAATCCAACCACCCGGAATGACTGGTTGTTGTAAGAATTCTCCTGAACGTTAAAGGTTGCTGAACCGGAAACAAAATGTTTACCAAAGTTTTTATTTGCCTCTCCGGTAAAGAAACCCTCTATACGTTGCGTTTCACCGTAACCTTTTGTGTAAGATCCTTTCTCAAAAGTGGTTATATTTGCAAATGAACTGTGCTGAGCAGGTAAGAATATATCCGATTCATCAGATTGTTGTGTATAAGATAATCTACCTGTTAAACGAAGCCATTCTTTTGCCTGCCATCTGGTTTCAAAGTTATTGCTGATCCGTTTGTAAGTGGTTTGATCTTTAATATTTAGCGAGGCATTATACAACGGATTTACGGGTCTGCCAACATAACCATTTAAGTTATTATAATAATCGGTTAAATTAGGACCTACTCTCAGACCGGTTTGCGGATCAATAACTTCTTCGAGGTAAACCTTCAGGTCTCCATTGGCATCATAAGGATTCCAATACGGATTCAATTGTGTATACTGCCTGAATGAACCATAAGGTGAATTATTTGCCTTATTAAATGACAAAGTCAGATCATTCCTGAACTGAAAGTTTTTAAGACGGTAAGAGATGAATGAATTGCCTGTAGTAGTAGTACGGTCAGAACCTTTCATTACTCCAGATTTTTGATCATAGGTCAGGTTTAATCCATAAGTAACGGCGTCTGCCCCGCCTTCCGCATAAATATTATGCTTCTGCCCAATTCCAGTACGCAATGGTTTAGAGATCCAATGGGTATTTACACCACTTTTAACAGCTGCCAAACGATTCGACCGAACCAGGTCCAGCGCATTTTGAGTGGTATTAAACGTATTACTAAAAACACCTGAACGATCTTCCAGATCAAATTTCTCCTGGGCATTCAACAAATCATAGCCAGTAATATCCGGTGCTTCAATTACTGTACTCGCATTATAAGTAAACCTAAGTTTACCTTCAACAGGTCTAACCTGTTCAATAACAATAACTCCATTTGCACCTCTGGATCCATAGATCGCTGTTGCACCTGCATCTTTAAGGATCGTTACACTCGCAATCCGATTCATATCCAGGTCATTTATCCGCTGGAGTGAAGTTTCAAAACCATCCAGAATAAAAAGCGGCGCATTGGGAGCACTCTGATAATTAAACGGATCAGCCGTAGCAGTTGCCTGCCGTGTATCAACAAGCGTATTCCCCCCACGCAAAACCACATCAGGCAACACGTTTGGATTAGAACCTAAATTAAGATTCTCAGGCATCTGAAAGGATGGGTCAAGAGATTTTAATGCAGTAAGTACATTGTTATTTGATACTTTAGAAAGCTCCTCACCATTGAACGTTCTTGCGGCTCCTGTAAATGTAGATTTGGACTGCGCAAAGATACCGGTAACAACTACCCCTTTAAGAGATTGAGCAGATTCAGACAATCTGATCTCCAATACTTTTTGGGTAATGGTAACCTCTTGTGTTTCATAACCAATGTAACTGATCAATAATACAGAACCCAAAGAAGACGAAATTCTAAAATTACCTCTGCCATCAGTAAGCACCATATTCTTGGTGTTCTTTTGCAATATGGTAGCACCGGTAATGCGATCTTTTGTTTTCGCATCGAATACAGTACCACTAATAATGGTATCCGCAACAACTAATGATCCGGTACTGGCAGCAATCTGCTTTCTGGTCAAATTTGCATTCTTAGTGATCAGAATGCGGTCATCAATCTGCTTAAAGGTAAGCGATGATCCGGCTAACAGCTGTTTCATTAGACCTTCAACACTAACTGATCTCAAATTTAAATTAAGATGATTGATGTCTTTAACATCGGCTGGCTTGTATAGAAAACGAAAGTTGGTGCTGTTCTCTATTTTTTTAATGGCGCTTATCAGATCTTCATTATCCAATTCAATGCTTACGTTAACATTCGCCATACCTTGTCCATTTGCTGCCGTAGCGAAAACAACTTGGAGTGAGAGGGTTGTTACGAAGCAGATAAGTAAGGTTATTCGCATACAGTAAATTAAGAAGTGGTGGTATTTCCGGAAAATAGAATCTCCGTTTCTTGCTGCTTCTGCAGAAAAATTCATATTTTAGTTTTTTAATGTGATTACTAAACTCGTTGCTTGGAATTACATGAAAGAGCACTCATTCTAAATGAGTTGCCCGGAGGTAAGGTGGATTACTTAATACTCGTAATATTAATTAATCTCCTTACCTTTTTTTACGTTGAATTTTTCTGGTTTGGGTAAAGTTTCTTCATTTGTCTATTGGTTTAATGGTTTAATTGATACTTCTTTTGTTTTGTTGTTGATGGTGTATTTAGCATTGATCAGGTAGCAGATACTTTCCAGAAAATGGTTTAATTCTTCCTCTGCTCCCATTGACCCTGTAAACTTCTGATTGTTAAGATCTTCATCATTTACGATTATTTTTACCCCGAAACGTTCTTGTAAAAGTGCTTTGGCATCTGCTAGTGAATTGTCATTAAATACAAGATCTTCTCTTTTATTCCAGGACAATTCCTTTACTGCATCAATGGATCTTAATATGGCTTTATTTGCATCATCATCATAGGTGATCTGCATATTCCGGGTCAAAACTCCCAGCTGATGGCTGTCAAGGTCTTCTACCCTAACCTTCCCGCGTATTACATTTACCGTTACCTTATTTTTTTTCGGATCGGCATCAATATCAAATGAGGTACCCAGAACAGTTGTCTTGATAGAACCGGAGTGTATAATAAAAGGCTTGGCTTCATTGTGCTTAATGTCAAAGAATGCCTTACCGATTAGTTGTACGTCTCTGGAATCAGATTTGTTGAATGCATCTGACAAGATGAGCCTGCTTCCCTTACCGAGGATCACGATACTGCCATCTGACAATTTCATCATGCTATTCTCACTTTTAGAAGCAGACAAAATATTAGCTTTCGCGATATGTTGCTGTGTAACCACAGTTTTTGGCGACCGTACCTGATACAGATATACAAACAGTATGGCAACAATAAATGAAGCGGCGTAAGAGAACCACTTTACCAATGGAGCTATCGACCTGGGAGACTCTTTTGCGGCATCAGGATCTAAATTATTCCAAACTTCATTTTTAAGCAGTTCGATCCGTTCTGCAGAAGGAGTATATGTGCTATTTTTTAACTCACTAAGATACCAGGCTTCAACTATTGCCTTTTCTTCGGCAGTACAATTTCCTTTAATGTATTTATCAAAAAGATCTTTAGAGAAAGTGTTTTTCATCCTGGTTTTTTACAAAAGCTGAATTCGCTTTTATATATGTCGGCCAAAAGAACCTTTGGTAGTAGATAAAAATGAAATAAATTAAAAAAACTTAAAACAAATTACAAATACCAAAGAATAGTAATTCGTAAACTTAGGTTTTAATAGCTTTATCGCATTGCTGATCTGCTTTTTCACAGTTTTATCAGAAATATTTAATGTTTCAGCGATTTGTTTATAAGAAAGTTCATCTTTTCTACTCAACTCGAACACCTCACGCATCTTTTCAGGTAAATTTTTAATCTCCTTTTCAATTTCGGCGATGATTTCTTTCTCTATAAGCGTTCTATCTGTGGAGTAACTAACTTGAGACACGTAATTAATGACCGATTCCTTATGATTATCCCTTACTTTTTGTCTGCTTAGATAATCGAATACCTTATAACGAACTGCAGAATATAAATAAACAGAGATGCTCGAATTTATCTCAATGTCTTTCCCTCTATTCAGGAAAGACATAAAAACTTCCTGAACCACATCCTTCGCTTCATCTTCATCTTTAAGAACTTTACAGGCAGAAACAAAAAGCAATTGCCAATAACGCTCGTAAATCATTTTAAATGCATCCCTATCCCCTTCCTTAAATAAAGAAAGAAGATCATCATCACTTATAAGAAGACTTCTACTCATTCTACATCCCCAAATGAAAGTTCCCACTTTCATTAATTAACAGCCTAAAAAAATCAAGGAGAGCGCTAACGATCCCTATAAACGTTAACATTTTGTGTGTCTAATATACACTTTAAACCATATATTATCAAATAATTGACTACACTCACAAAATTGTTATCTAGGCTGCAAAGATAATAAAGTCTACTACTTTAATAGACTTTATATTAAATATTACACAAATCAAATAATCATTAAAGAACTTTCAATTCAATCCGAAAAAGCTCATTAGCCAGCAATATATAATCACAAAATCAGTATTGAAATACCAAAGTATTTTTCGTAAATTTATTAGACCAAATATAAAATACTATGAAGTTACTCACAAAAATTCAGAACTGGGGGGATCATCATCACCCAAAATGGCTCGATTATTTCAGAATGCTATTGGGGCTAATACTCATTTGGAAAGGCATTAATTTCGCCTCAAATCTTCATGCTTTCACAAATCTCATGGAAAATGCCGGATTGGGCTTAGCAGTATCCATCAGCCTGATCGCTCACCTCATCATTGTGCTTCACATCCTCGGCGGACTGTTCATTACTTTAGGCACCAATACCCGCTTTGTATGTTTGCTCAACCTGCCAATTCTTATCGCAGCTGTTTTCTTCGTAAATCTTCCTGGAAACGTTTTAAGCCCCTATTCAGAATTCTGGTTATCCAGCGTCGTTCTAATTGGACTGATCACTTTCCTTATCGAAGGTGACGGCATCCTATCTATTGAAAACGAAAAGAAACTCGCTGCATAATAACCATAAAACTATCTATCAAAAAACAAAACCGTTAAGGTTTGCCGTTCCAACGAAACTGCAACCTTAACGGTTTTTTAATTATATCCTAATCCTGCTAAAAATAATCTGACTAATCACCTAAAGAATAACCAATCAACAAGGCTAACTAATAACCTAAAGAACAATCTAATTAACCATCTAAAGAATAGCCTCTAAACAAGCTAACTAATCACCTAAAAGAACAATCTAATTAACCATCTAAAGAATAGCCTCTAAACAAGCTAACTAATCACCTAAAGAATAACCAATCAACAAGGCTAACTAATCATCTAGAAAATAGCCTCTAAACAAGCTAACTAACCATCTAAAAATGATCTCCTAATCACCTCCTTACCCTGCTACTAAATTTTAAGGAACAAAAATAGCTTCTCAGAGAAGGCATAGCGTTCTTTCCGATTCTTCATCGGAATTAATGCCGCCTTCGAAGAGAACGCTTTTTTTGTCAATTACAACATTTCCTCAGCCTTCAACAACACAGCAGACAGCCCTTCTTTATTCTTACCACCAGCAGTAGCATAGAAAGGCTGACCGCCTCCGCCACCTTGTATATCCTTTGCCAATTCGCGAACAATATTTGATGCATTTAATCCTTTATCTTTAACCAGGTTTTCTGACAGCATCACGGTGATACCAGGTTTATCGTCAATCAACGTAGTAAACACAAGAAACAAGTCATCAACCAGATCTTTAACTGCAAAAGCAAGATTCTTAACCGCATCAGCGTTTGGCAGGTCAACATGCGTAGCGATCAGGTTCACACCATTAATGGTTTTAAGGTGATGAACAATCTCATGCTTCAGATTTGCAGACTGCTCAGTTACCGCTTTATCAGCCTCTTTCTTAAGCTTGTTATTTTCTTCAATCAGTGCGCTTACTGCAGCGGTTAGATCTTTATTGCCTTTTAGCAGAGACCTCAACTCGTTAAGTTCTCTATTCTGAGATAAAACAAAGGCTTCGGCCTTATCAGCCGTTATTGCCTCAATACGCCTTACCCCAGCAGCCACACCGCTTTCAGAAATGATCTTAAAGTAACCGATCTGTCCGGTAGCCTGTACATGGGTACCACCACAAAGCTCTTTAGAATAATGATCATCAAACGTAACGATCCGTACCAGGTCGCCGTATTTCTCACCAAACAACGCGGTCACACCACTTGAAATGGCCTGATCATAAGGAACATAACGTTGTTCCTTTAATGGAATATTTTCTCTTACTTTTTGATTAACCAGGTGCTCAATTTTAGCCAGGTCCTCTTCACTGATCTTTTCAAAATGTGAAAAGTCAAAACGGAGATAGTCTGGGTTCACCATTGAGCCTTTCTGGTTTACATGAGTACCTAAAACCTTTTTTAAGGCCGCATGTAATAAGTGCGTAGCGGTATGATTATCCTGAGACAATAAACGTTTATCTTCATCGATCACCGCCCAGAAACTACCATCCAGATCTTCAGGCAAGGTATCAGCATAATGCACAATAACACCATTCTCTTTCTTGGTATCCGTAATGTCAACAAAGAAGAGCCGGCTGTGATCTTCCAGCCTGCCAGTATCACCAACCTGACCACCGCTTTCCGCATAGAACGGGGTTTTGCTTAAAACGATCTGGTACTGTTCCTTACCTTTAGCACTAACCTTACGGTATTTAACAATTTCAGTTTCGGCTTCAAAATCATCATAACCAACAAACTCAACCTCAAGGTTGCCATTCACAATTACCCAGTCGCCCGTATCAATAGCAGTAGCAGCACGCGAACGTTCCTTTTGTTTAAGCAGTTCACGGCCGTATTCTTCCATATCCACAGACCAGCGTTGTTCTCTGGCCATAAGTTCTGTTAAATCAATCGGAAACCCATAAGTATCCTGCAGTTCAAATGCAAACTCACCGGAAATCACCATTTGATCTTTTAGGATACTGTGTACCCATGCATCTTCAAATGATTTCTCCAGTTCAATGGCATTTTCGGCCATAAGCAATTCACCCTGTTTCCTGGTATAATGATCAAAGCGCTGAATACCGGTTGCTAAGGTGCGGAGAAAAGAAACCTCTTCTTCCAGAACAACTTTCTGTACAAAATCCTGCTGTAAAACCAGTTCTTCAAAAACACCTTTAAACTGTTCAGCCAATACAGGCACCAATTGGTTTAGAAAAGGCTCTTTTAAATTAAGGAAAGTATAGGCATAACGGACTGCGCGACGAAGAATGCGTCGAATTACATAACCAGCCTTATTGTTAGACGGAAGCTGACCATCAGCAATAACAAATGAAATTGCGCGGATATGATCGGCCATAACACGCATGGCGATATCTGTTTTTTCATCGGTACCATAAACGATACCTGCATGGTTTGCAATAAATTGGATCAGCGGTTGAAAAACATCGGTGTCATAATTGGATGATTTACCCTGAAGTACGCGAACCAACCGTTCAAAACCCATCCCGGTATCAACATGCTGAGCAGGCAGAGGTTGTAACGAACCGTCCTTTAGCCTGTTAAACTGCATAAAAACATTGTTCCAGATCTCAATAACCTGTGGATGATCGGCATTAACCAGTGATTTACCTTCAACGGCCTTACGCTCATCATCCGGTCTGCAATCTACATGGATCTCAGAACATGGTCCGCAGGGACCGGTATCACCCATTTCCCAAAAATTGTCTTTTTTATTTCCCAGGATGATGCGCTCCTCAGGAACATACTGCTTCCACAACTCGTAAGCTTCAGTATCCTTAGGCAGCCCTTCTTTATCATCGCCTTCAAAAATGGATACATATAATTTATCTTTAGGAATTTTATAAACTTCCGTAAGCAGCTCCCAGCTCCATGCAATGGCTTCTTTTTTAAAATAGTCGCCAAAACTCCAGTTACCAAGCATCTCAAACATGGTGTGGTGGTAGGTATCAATACCAACCTCTTCCAGGTCATTGTGTTTCCCGGAAACACGCAGACACCGCTGGGTATCTGTAACTCTTGGATATTTTATCGGCGCCTCACCTAAGAACAGGTCTTTAAACTGGTTCATTCCGGCGTTGGTAAACATCAGTGTCGGATCGTTTTTAACTACAATTGGTGCAGATGAAACAATGTGATGTTGTTTTGATTCGAAAAATTTTAAGTACGCCTGTCTTATTTCCTTAGCTGTCATCCTTCTCTTTATTTATGGTGAACAAACTTAGATATTTTTGCCTTATTTATAAACAATTTTATCTAAGTTTGACTACTTTAAATAAAAGCTATAAACCACTAATAATCAATACCAAAATATGCCTTATAAGGAACGGGAAATCAATAAGATGTATTATACAATGGGTGAGGTAACCGAAATGTTTGGCGTAAATGCATCGCAGATCCGATTTTATGAAAAGGAGTTTGATGTACTGCAGCCTAAGAAAAACAAAAAGGGAAACCGCTTATTTACCCCAGAGGATATTGACAATTTAAAGATCATCTTTCACCTGGTAGATGACAAGGGTTTTACCTTAAAAGGAGCTAAAGAACATTTAAAGAATAATAGTGGAGAAGTCAAAGAAAACCAAAAGATCATTGCCTCTTTAGAAAAACTAAAAGACTTCTTACTGAAGCTTAATGACGAGATCTAACTTTCAAAAGGTCTGTGTCACTCCTGCTGTCTTTCTTACCAATTTCAATTGTTATTATGGTAGGCTTAGTAATTATGCCCATTACAGCGTCAAAAAGCAATTCTAAAATTTTTATATAGCGAATTTCCGTTTAAACCAATAACACACCTACAAACACCCGTACTCTAAGCGCAAAAAAATATTTCAACTTAACCGGATAATACTTGGTTCATCTAAAATAAATTCTGGTGATTTGGCTGATTTATGCCAAACACTAAAATTATAGCAATCCTCCTGATCATGATGTTCCTGTTTCTAAAAGCCAGGGCACAGGAAGAAGATGTATTCGTAAAAGAGCTCATTGAAGCAATTGCAGAGTCCTTGCCGGAAGATTACGACCTTTCTGAAATCGCAGAACGGCTTAATTATCATATAAAAAACCCAATTAACCTCAATAAAACAAACAGGCAGGAATTGAATGATCTGATATTTCTATCTGCGTTACAGATCAGCAATTTATTCAACCACCTCACAACCAATGGAAAGCTACTGGATCTTTTGGAGCTTCAGGGTATTGAAGGTTTTGACTCAGAAACGATCAAACGATTATTGCCGTTCGTTACACTTAAAATACCTTCAGAACTATCCGGAAAGCAGCCTGAAGAACTATTTATAAAAGGAAATCATGATCTTATATTTAGGTACGGACGAATATTGGAAACGCAGAAAGGGTTCACAAACTTACCAGGAAGCAAATACCAGGGTACTCCAGAGAAACTATTATTTAAATACAAGTACTCTTTTTCTAATACCTTATCAGCAACCCTAATTGCTGAAAAAGATGCAGGAGAATATCTTTTATCACAAAAAACAGGTGCAGATCATATATCCGGCAACATAGGGATTGGTCATATCGGGAAGATTGAAAAGCTCATTCTAGGGGATTATTCGCTGCAATTTGGACAAGGATTAACTTTATGGTCGGGCTTTGCATTCGGGAAAGGTTCAGATGTGACCAGTGTTGCAGCCAAAGACGGCGGAATAAAGCCGTATAGCTCTGCCAACGAAGTTTCTTTCTTTAGAGGTGCTGCAGCTACAATAGCCATATCCAATAGCATAAATTACACCTCCTTTATTTCATTCAGAAAACTGGATGCCAGTTTAACCTATACGGAAGATCACAACCCAACGCTACAGAATATTACTTTAAGCGGATTACACCGGACTCAAAATGAATTGAAGAACCAAAAAACCCTGAAACAGCTAATCTATGGAGTTGCAGTTCAATACACAAAGAATAACCTCCAAATTGGTTTAATTGGATATCACACAAGGTATCAGCATGAATTTATCACAGGAACACAAGCATATAACCGATATGGTTTTACCGGTAACCGGCTCACAAACGGAGGAATTCATTATAATTATACGTACAGAAACATGTATCTCTATGCAGAAGCAGCCCACAGTCTTACCAGCGGATGGGCTGTAGTCAATGCTGCAATGATCAGTTTATCGAAAACCATGTCAATGATAATGCTCTACCGAAATTATGCAAAGGATTATCACAATTTCTACAGCAATGGAATTGGTGAAGGTTCGGAAATCAATAACGAAAGAGGCTGGTATATGGGGCTAAATTATGCAGCCAGCAAGAGGTGGACTTATTCAATATATTGTGATTATTTTAAATTTCCCTGGTTAAAATACCGTATAGACTCCCCCTCTTCCGGTTATGAAACCCTGGGTCAGATAGCCTATACACCAACAAAGACCTTCAAACTTATTCTGTGTTATAAAAAAGAGATCAAACAACAGAATGCAGATGATGACAGCCAGCTTGAACAAGTCAAAAAACAAACTGCAAGAATAGAATGCAACTGGAAATTAGATAAGAAGTTTAACTTTCAGCAGCGACTGGAACTTTCTGAATATCAAAAAGGTAAATTAAGAAATGAAATTGGGTGCTTAATCTATTCTGATATAAATTATAAGCCGATGTCTGCAAAATTATCTGCCAATATGCGGATAGCCTGCTTTGCAACGCCATCGTATAACAGCAGAATTTATGCGTATGAGGATAACGTGCTATATGGGGCAAGCTCAGGAATTTATAGTGGAAAAGGCATCAGAACCTTTATAAATCTAAGATACCGGTTAAACAAGCAAATCGACTTGTGGACAAGATACGGGATCTACCTATACAGTGATGTAGCAAGCATTGGTTCGGGGCTGGACGAGATTAAAGGAAATAAAAAATCAGCAGTTAATTTTCAAATACGCTATCAGCTTTGAGACCTAATTATACAAGATCAGAATTTGTGTTTGTAAGGATCTTAGCGCCTTTCGCCCTGGGGATCTTTCTATTTTATCCGGTAGATCATCTGGAACAGATAACCTGGTTATATCGCATATGTGCATTCCTGTTGCTCATTGTATTATTCGTGCACATTTTTTACAAGCGTTTAAAGGCCTACCGTTTTAAAGGAATTAACGGACTGATCATATACCTTTTCATTTTTAGTCTTGGTGGTCTGTGTAGTGTGATCAATAAACAACCTTTAGCAGCAGATCATTATAAACACCAGAAAGCAAACTACTTAAAGGTTATGGTTGATGATGAACCCCAGCTAAAAGGTCATATTCTAAAGTTTAAGGCAAAAGTAATCTGTGCTTACCAGTGTAGTTATCCATCCACTACGCAAAATCAAATTGATCATTATTCTATAAACGCTAAATTCGATCAACGCTCTCAACACTCTCAAGGTTTTCAACGCTCTCAAGGTTCTCAACGTTCTCAGGAAGATGATCAATTATTAAAGATCACGACAAATACAGCAACAGGAACGATCTTAATTGCTGTCAGGACAAACATCAGGCAGCCCATCAATCTGATCTATGGAGATCAACTTGTCATTCCATCAAAATTAAACACAATAGATCCACCATTTAATCCATCAGAATTCGATTACAGGTTCTGGCTGGCGGCACAGCATATCGATCACCAGGCATACCTTTATCCGAATCAGCTCGTAAAAACAAAGAGCAACACAGGTAATATAATCAAAGCGTTTGCACTAAAGACCAGGGCTGCGCAGGTCAGCTTTTACCGGAAGGTCATAAAAGGAGATGATGCTTTTGCACTGGCTTCAACGCTGATCCTGGGATACCGGGCAGATTTAAGTCAAGAAACATTAAGCATCTATTCTAAAACAGGAACCATACATGCGCTATCCGTATCGGGAATGCATGTAGGTTTAATCTACCTGATCATAAACTGGGCATTACAGTTTTTAAACCGCAGTAAATTGATGAAGTATATCAAAACATTCTTGATCCTGGCATTGATCTGGATGTATGCGTTACTAACCGGATTTTCGCCATCTGTTCTACGCTCAGCCATAATGCTATCCGTATTTATTATAGCTAAGACCTGCTCAAGAAGGACAAACAGTTACAATACAATCGCATTTTCTGCATTCTGCTTACTGGTTTATGAACCATTTTTGATTTGGGATGTTGGATTTCAATTGTCCTTTCTCGCTGTACTTGGCCTGATCTATCTGCAGCCAAAAATTCAAAACTGGGTTTATATTAAAAATAAATGGATCAATAAGATTTGGTCGGCCACAGCGATATCACTGGCCGCTCAATTGATCACTACTCCATTTAGTCTGTATTATTTTCATCAGTTCCCGGTATATTTCCTGCTTAGCAATCTGTTTATTATGCTGCCAACAGCACTGCTAATGTATCTGGGCATCCTGATCCTGTTGGGTAAGTTTGAATTTTTAGGCCCAGCATTTGAATGGCTGATTAACTTTACCAACAGCGGGTTGGAATGGATCTCTACGCTCCCGGGCGCTAACCTATCATCTATCTGGCTCAATAAAATAGAACTGTTGCTGCTATGTATGGCATTAACAACACTGGCAACTGCGTTATCATCCTTTAAGAAAATGCACCTATATATTTCCCTAATGTGTTTTTTAATGCTCCAGTCCATCCATAGTTATGGGTGGGTTACAGCCTTAAAGCAGAAAAAAATGATAATTTACAATCTTCGTAAGCATCATGCAACTGCGTTTATATATGCGGAAAGGGCAATAGTAATGACAGATCTCGACCCAAACGGAAAGGCATTCCATTATTTTATTAAACCCGGACTGGACCGGGACCATGTACAAAAGATAATTTTCATAAATGGAAACCGGGATACTACCACATCCTTCTTTTCATTAAAAGGCAATACCATTACTTTTTTAAAATTTAGAATGGATAAATTTCAACTTCTTAATTATGATTTAAAGAAAAATAAAGCATATTTGATCGAATAAATAAATGGATTTGGTTTAAACCAACTAGTATGACAGAACCTTTGGTTTTATATTCAGTTAGTCAGCGGATAGCAACCATCGCTATAAACAGGCCGGAAAAGCGTAATGCGTTAAATCCTGACCTCGTTGATCTATTAACAGAAACATTCCTTAAAGCTTCAGAAGACGATGAAGTAAAGGTAATTGTATTGAAAGCTGTTGGAGGCACATTCAGTGCAGGTGCAGATTTGGCTTACTTGCTGCAGCTGCAGCAAAACAGTTACGAAGAGAATCTGGCCGATTCAGAGCGACTTAAACGATTATTTACTACAATCTATTATCTTCCAAAAGTGGTCATTGCCCAGGTAGAAGGTCATGCCATAGCCGGGGGATGCGGATTAGCCACCATTTGCGACATCATATTTTCAGTACCTGAGGCCAGCTATGGTTATACCGAAGTAAAACTTGGCTTCGTACCTGCAATTGTATCTTGTTTCCTGCTGCGTAAGACCAGCGAAACGATTGCCAAAAAGATACTGCTTACCGGTGCTCTTTTTACAGCGCAGGAAGCCCTGGAATATGGGTTGATCACTTTTGTAACGGATAAAGAAGAAATTAGTCAAAGTGTACAGGAATTTGCTTTAAAACTGTGCAATGAAGCGTCATCTAATTCGTTAATGGTTACAAAACAACTCGTCGGACAAACAACAAATCCGCAGCTGGAGAAAAGCCTGTCCCTTGCCGTACAGATCAATGCACGGGTAAGGGATAGCGAAGACTTTAAAAGAGGGGTAGCTTCATTCATTAACAAAGAGAAAATTACCTGGTAGGGAACAATTGCCTTCCTATGCCAATTGCTAAATAAACCGGTACCATTAAAATTAAAAAATTAAAACTATGTTTAAATCCATCAAAACCAGTGTAGTAGCCCTTATCTTAATCGGCACAGCTGTAATCGCAAAAGCACAAAAAGTAATCGAACAGGGTACCATTACTTATGGTATTGAGTATGTACTTACAGAGGATCAGAAAAAAGCCATCGATGTCTCTGTATTGCCCTCAGAAAGTAAGGTTCAGTTTAACGGAACCATTTCCAAAGTTGAGATCGACATGGGAATGGCAATGGTTAAAGTAATTACGGATGCAGCAGCAAAAAATGCGCTGTTACTGATCGATGTACCAATGATGCAAAAGCAGTTTGCTACAAAGATGAACAAAGCAGACCTGGAAAAACAATCCGGTAATATGAAACTTGTTGACCTTAAGGCTTCCGGTGAAAAACAAACCATTGCAGGCTACCAAACGGAAAAATATACCTACAAAGACAATAACGGAACGGCCTATGAAATCTGGGTAAGTACCGATCTTAAATTCTCACCAGGTGCAATTCCACCTGAATTTGCTGAACTTAAAGGAACACCTGTAAAATACACCGCAATCAATGAAGGCATTAAAACGGTGTTAACGCTAAAAAGTGTTAAAGAAGAAAAGGTAGGACCATTTACTTTAGAAGTACCTAAAGGTTATGAACTAAAAACTATGGCAGAAATGGAAGCCATGAGAAACGGTGGAGAATAAGCTGCAGGCATGTTAAAAAGCACGTTCTTCTTTGCCAGGTTCATCCTGTTCTGGCTTGTTTTTTTCTTCCTTGACCGGTTCCTGTTCTTAATCATTAATTCCAGCAAAATAGCCAGGATCTCCTATTCAGAGATCCTGGCCACTTTTTACCATGCACTTTTGCTGGATATATCTATGATCGCCTACCTGCTGATCATTCCGCTGATCAGTTACATCTACTGGCTTTTAAATGGCAGGAAAGTTGTAAACCTGAACTGGCTTCCGGTATATAATAAAATTCTGATTGTATTATTTAGTCTCATCTCCGTAGTTAATTTCAACATTTACCGGGAATGGGGCAGTAAGATCAACGCAAAAGCATTGGGTTTTGCCATTTATACACCAAACGAAGCACTGGCATCAAGCGCATCCTCTCCCATTGCATTGTCTATATCTATACTGGCTTTAATTGCGGCAATGGGCTTTTTCCTTCAAAACCGCATCATACTTAAAAATATAAAGTTCGAAAAAAGTCCGGTATGGTTTAGAGGGATTATCAGTATCCTGCTAATAGGAATAACCTTTTTAATGATGCGCGGTGGCTTTTATGGTGCTCCAATTAACCAGAGCATGGCTTATTTCTCTAAAGAGCAAATACTAAATCATGCCGCAGTAAATACAGAATGGAACCTGATCTCCAGTGTACTTGCCGCAAAAAAAACAAAGTCAAATCCTTACCTATATCTCGATAAGCAGCAAGCAGCGCTTCAGGTTAAAGACCTGTATGCAGTAAAAAAAGATACAACAATCCACATTTTAAACACAGAAAGGCCAAACATTGTGCTTTTCATTGTGGAAAGCTTTACCGCCGATTTAACCAAAACACTCGGTAATGAGAATGGCATCACCCCATCATTTGATAGCCTGATCAGTAAAGGGGTTCTTTTCAGTAAAATATATTCTTCCGGAAACAGGACAGACAAAGGATTTATAGCTACCCTTTCCGGATTCCCTACCCTGGCTGCTGTTAATATTGTTAAATGGCCGGAAAAGACCCAAAAACTACCATCCATCGCACAATCTTTATATAAAAATGGATACCACAATTCCTTCTTCTATGGCGGAGAGTCTGAGTTTGATAATTACAAAGCATTTATATTGAGCCATGACTACCAAAAACTAATTGATAAAAATGATTACAAGGGTGGTCAGGTAACGAGTTGGGGGCAATTTGATGGAGCAGTCTTGAAAAGGCAGCTTCAGGAAATAAAAACAGAAAAACAACCTTTTTTCTCCACCATTCTGACACTCACCAACCATGAACCGTTTGCACTGCCAGGTCAGTATAAATTTGGCACGTCAGATAACATTGCAAAATTTAAAAGTACCGCCTATTATACAGATTCCTGTATAAATGCGTACCTTAATGCAGCAAAAAAAGAGAGCTGGTATAAGAACACATTGTTTATATTCATTGCAGATCATGGTCATGTGTACCCAAAGAACATATATGATATTTATGTTCCCCAACGTTACCATGTACCGCTCCTGTTTTATGGAGATGTAATTAAAGACGAATTTAAAGGTAAAAAATTCAATAACATTGGCAGTCAGACAGATATCGCAGCTACACTTTTAGCGCAGTTAAATATCAGTAACAAAGAATTTATATGGAGCAAGAACCTGCTTAACCCTTATGTTAAACCATTTGCTTTTTTTAGCTGGGATAATGGTATGGGCTTTATCAATAACGAACAAAGTGTTACATTTGATAATGTAGGAAAGATGATCCTGTACAATAGTCATGTAAAAGATGAGGCCCAAACCTCAAAAACACTGACCCAGGCAAAATCATATCTCCAAAGTGTATATGAGAAATTTATAGAACTTTAAAAAATGAACATCAAAACCCTCTTTGTTAAGCTTAGCTTAATTTTAATTATTGGTATTTATAGCCAGGCCAGAGCACAAGGTGTTAAGTGGACAAAGGACGGCACCTCTTATTACCAGGTAAGCAATGGTGAGATCGTATCCATTACCCTACCTAAAAATGAACGTAAGGTTATATTAAGCCGCAGTTTATTGGCATCTGCAAATCTAAATACCAACATCAAAAGCTTCGAGATCTCTGAAGATGGTGCTAAAGTTTTGATATACACCAATAGTAAAAAGGTGTGGCGTGAAGAAACCCGCGGAGACTATTATGTGGCCGACCTAAAGTCTAATCAGGTAATTAAAATTGGCGCAGGCAAACCTGCCTCATCACTGATGTTCGCTAAATTCTCACCAGATGGCAATAAAGTAGCCTATGTAAGCAAGAACAACATCTATGTTGATGATCTGAATGATAAAAGCAGTAAAGCGTTAACCAAAGACGGTACAGACAGGTTGATCAATGGTACTTTTGACTGGGTATATGAAGAAGAGTTCTTTTGCAGGGATGGTTTCAGATGGAGCCCTGATGGACAATCCATCGCCTATTGGCAATTGGATGCTGCAAAAACAAAGAACTTCCTGATGATCAACAATACAGATTCCATCTATCCGTTTACCATTCCTGTAGAATATCCAAAGGTTGGAGAAAATCCCTCTTCCTGCAAAGTAGGCATTGTGAACATTGCCACAGCAGCAACAAGCTGGCTAAAAATTCCAGGCGATTTAATTCAAAACTATATCCCAAGAATGGAATGGATCCCAAATACCAATGAGGTGATCCTGCAGCAATTGAACAGGGAGCAAAATCAAAGTAAAATATATGTAGCCAATGCCCTCAGCGGAGCAATCAGCAATATCCTGACAGAAACCGATAAAGCCTGGATAGACCCAACTAAAGGCTGGGATTGGATCAATGAAGGTAAAGAGTTTATCTGGACAAGTGATAAAGATGGCTGGAACCATGTATACCGCATCAGTAAAGACGGAAAAAAACAAACGCTGATCACTAAGGGAGATTATGATGTGATCCAGCAATTACTGATCGATGAAAAAACCGGATATCTTTATTTTACGGCCTCCCCTTCTAATGCAACCCAAAAATATTTATACAAGACCAAACTGGGTGGCGGTGCAAAATTAGAAATGGTAACCTCTTCAATATTCCCGGGCAGCCACGATTATGACATTTCTCCAAATGGTCTTTTCGCCAGGCATACCTATCAAAGTTCAACGATTCCACCGCTTACAGAATGGATGCGGTTTACCACCCTTACCCCATTAACGATGGAAGGAAGTGTAACGAACCAGCTTGGCAGGATCAAACCACAGAAGAATAAGGTAGAGTTTTTCAAAGTGACAACAGAAGATGGTGTAGAAATGGATGGATGGATGAAAAAGCCAGACAACTTTGACCAGACAAAAAAATATCCGGTTGTTTTCTATGTATATGGAGAACCATGGGGACAAACGGCAGCAGATACCTGGGGAGTGGAACAAAACAGGCTTTATACCGGCGACATGGCTAAAGACGGATATATTTATATTTCGCTTGACAATCGTGGTACCCCTACACCAAAAGGAAGAGAATGGCGTAAAAGCATTTTCCAAAAGATTGGCACACTAAACATCCGTGATCAGGCTATGGCTGCTAAAAAGATCATTACCTGGCCTTTTGTAGACAAAAACCGCATCGCCGTATGGGGATGGAGCGGTGGCGGATCTTCCACATTAAACCTGCTGTTCCAATATCCGGATATTTATCAAACAGGTATCGCCATTGCCGCAGTAGCAAATCAGCTTACCTATGATAATATTTACCAGGAAAGATACATGGGCTCACCCTTAAAAACTACTGAAGCTTACACTAAGGGATCACCAATTAACTACGCAAAGTTCTTAAAAGGCAATCTATTGTATATTCATGGTACTGGAGACGATAATGTGCATTATCAAAACGCAGAAATGCTGATCAATGAATTAATAAAAAACCGAAAAGTATTCCAATTGATGTCTTATCCAAACAGAACCCATTCAATTAATGAAGGTACAGGAACATCAGAACATTTGGCACTGACATTTACTCAGTTCTTACAGAAAAATTGTCCCCCTGGAGGTAAATAATCAAATTATTGCGTTTTCATGCAATCATGGCTCATAATTTGATAGCTAGAGATCGCTGTCAGGTTTTAGGGGGCAATTACTAAATTAAGGATATGATAACGGATATACATGGGAAACAAAGCTGAAAGCCCGGTAGTTTTAGAGGATGCAGTTAAAGGCCCGGGTAAGTTATCCAGGATGTTTTTAACATTATATGATGTTTTTCAATTTATAGGCCGTTTTTTTAAAGAAGGTTTTTTACCTCCATACGAAGGTAAGGAGCTTATGAAACAATGTTACGACATTGGTTACCGCTCATTAGCCCTCATCTCTTTAACAGGTTTTATCACTGGGGTGGTATTTACCAAACAGTCCAGACCCTCACTAGCAGAATTTGGCGCTACCTCATGGTTGCCATCACTCGTAGGGATCGCTTTGCTTAGAACCCTTGCCCCATTGTTAACCTCATTGATCGCAGCCGGAAAAGTAGGTTCCAGCATTGGTGCCGAACTTGGCTCCATGCGGGTAACAGAACAAATTGATGCTATGGAGGTTTCTGCCACCAATCCTTTTAAGTTTTTAGTAACCACACGCGTGCTGGCCGCAACAATTACCATTCCCATTCTTACGTTCTATACCGCAATGGTAGGCATGCTGGGTGCCCTGCTAAACGTATCCATGAGCGAAGGAACAAGTGCAAAAGCCTTTTTCCAGTCCTCATTAGAATCCATTACCTTTTTGGATATTACAGCATCTACCGTTAAAGCTGTAATTTTCGGCTTTACCATTGGCATGGTGGGCTGCTACCAGGGATATAATTCATCAAAAGGAACAGAAGGTGTTGGTAAAGCCGCAAACTCAGCCGTTGTAATCGGTATGTTCCTCATATTTATTGAAGAAGTAGTTTCAGTTCAGTTTTTTGGTTTATTTAGAACATAATCGTTATGGAACAAAAGAAACCAACAGCAACAGCTGAAAAAGTCATAGAAATTAAAGGATTATTTAAATCTTTCGGAAACTACCACGTGCTCAAGGGTGTAGACCTTGATCTTTATAAAAGAGAAAACCTGGTTGTGCTTGGAAAATCAGGAACAGGAAAATCAGTTCTTATTAAGATTGTAGTTGGCTTGCTTACGCCAGATCAGGGCGAGGTTAAAGTACTTGATCAGATCGTTGACCAGATCACTTATAAAGACCTGCTGGACCTCCGTTTAAAAGTAGGGTTCTCCTTTCAAAATAGTGCCTTGTACGACAGTATGACGATTCGTGAAAATCTGGAGTTTCCATTGGTAAGGAATCAGAGAAACCTGACCAAAGGAGAAGTAAACAGTGCCGTAGAAGAAATGCTGGATGCAGTAGGCCTGCTTCAGACCATCAATCAAATGCCTTCAGAATTATCTGGCGGACAAAGAAAAAGAATTGGAATAGCACGTACATTAATTCTCCGGCCAGAGATCATGCTTTATGATGAACCAACAGCCGGTCTGGATCCAATCACTTGTTTGGAGATCAATAGCCTGATCAATGAAGTACAGGACCGTTTTCATACCAGTTCCATTATCATTACCCACGATCTAACCTGCGCCAAAGCAGTAGGAAACCGTGTAGCCATGTTACTGGATGGCAAATTTGAACGCCAGGGTACGTTTGAAGAAGTATTTAATACCAGTGATAAACGGGTAAAACCATTTTACGATTACAATTTTATTCAATAGAAATTATGCAGGCATCAGACAATCGCCGTAAAATAACAGTTGGCGCATTTATTCTCCTTGGTTTAGCGATATTCGTTATCGGCGTCTTCACCTTAGGAAGTCAGAAAAAAGCCTTTGTAAAAAGCTTTTCTGTGAGCGTAGTATTCAACGATATCCAGGGATTAAAAACAGGTAACAACGTTTGGTTCTCAGGGGTAAAGATCGGTACCATTAAAAAGATCCAGTTTTATGGAACTTCACAAGTACAGGTGTTCCTGAACATAGAAGAAGAAGCCCATAAATACATCCATAAGAACGCAGCAGCAAGTATCAGCTCTGACGGGTTAATCGGAAACAAGATCATTGTGATCACCGGCGGAACCCCAAAGTTTCCATTTGTTGAAGATGGCGACCAGCTGCAGGTAAACACCACCCTGTCTACAGATGATATCATGAAAACTTTCCAGGTAAACAATAAAAACCTGGTTGATGTAACCGCAGACTTTAAATTATTAGCCCGTGGATTGGTTGAAGGAAAAGGCACTGCAGGTGCTTTACTGGCAGATGAAAAAATAGCGAACGACTTTAAAGCAATTGTAAGTAACCTGAAAAGTACTACCGCATCTGCTAATAAGATGGCAGCAGAGCTGGATGTTTTTTCAAAAACCTTGAATACGAAAGGCGGACTTACAGACAAGCTTCTTACCGATACTGCTGTATTTGCTAAATTGCAGGCTTCTGTTGATGAATTAAAAAAGACAGCAGGATCAGCAGCCATGCTTACAGAAAACCTGAATAAGGCATCTTCAAAGCTTAATCAGACTGATAATGCGGTAGGTGTATTGCTGAATGATCAAAAAACAGCAGAACAGGTAAAAATGATCATGAAGAACATGGAGACAAGCAGCCAAAAGCTGGATGAAAACTTAGAGGCTTTACAAAGTAACTTCCTGTTGAGGGGCTTCTTTAAGAAAAAAGCAAAAGCTGAAGCAGAGGCCGCTAAAAAGAATCCATAGAACTGAAGCAGTTTTACTTAAAATAGATGTTAAACATGGTACCTATGTTTAATGTACTCTTTACAGTGACACTGCCGCCCATCGCATCGATCTGATTTTTTGAGATGAATAACCCTACTCCCTTTGAGTCCGGGTTACTTGTAAAGGTCTTATACATGCCAAATAATTCATTTCCATACCTGTCCAGGTCAATTCCAATTCCATTGTCTGAAATTTGAAGTACAATCTGGTCATTCTCTATAAAAGTACTCAGTTCAATAATCGGAAAACGATCCGGATGGGCGTAACGTATCGCATTATAAATAAAATTAAGAAGAACGCTTTCGAGATAAGCTGGATTATAATTAACAATGACATGATCAGGAACATGATTCCGTATATCTGCATCCGTTAGCACAACCTGATCATTCAGGATAGATACCGCAATATTAATGTATTTCCTCAAATTTAATGGTTCACTAACGATATTAACATTCGTTTGAATATTAACTACCTGGTTTAAATTGATCATGGTCTCGTTCAGGGAGTCAGACACTACCTTTAAAAGCTTGATCATTTCAAGCCTTTCTGTTTCGGATTCCGAAATGTCGATCAAATTGGTGATGGCCTGAATGTTACTGGAATGGGATCTTAGATTGTGCGAAACGATATAAGAGAAATTCATCAGGCGCTTATTTTGTTCGTTTAACAAATTAAAAGAATCACTAAGATCCTTTTGAGATGCTTTACGCTCCGTAATATCTTCTACGATCAGAATATGGCTTTCAGCCTTACCCACTCCCGTTATCAGGGGTGTTTCTACTACATTAGCCCATTTAATGCTTCCGTCCTTGTGGATATATCGCGTCTGAATTTTCAGTTCATTAATCAAACCAGACCTCAGATCTTTCAGACCATCGAGTTCGGCATAAATGCTCTCCGGATAGGTGATCGATTGAAAACTTAACTCATAAAGCTCCTCTTCACTATAGCCTAATCTATCAACCAGCCTTTTATTGACCTGTAAAAAATGGCCATTGTCAGATCGTACCAATGCAATACCTATGGCGGCCTCATTAAAGATAGTCTTAAATTTATTTTCAGTGATCAGTAGTTCAGAAGCCTGGTCATGAACACGCATTTGTAGTTTCAATGTTTTTCTTAACAGCTGAACCAGGAGCAAGCTGCAGAGTACTGCCAGAAGCAGCCCAAATAATGCAGGAGAAATGATCTGGTACCAGGTATCGTACCTGTTTGCAGCAACCAGGTAAAGCCTCCAGTTTCCGTCCGGAAAAGTAGCAGTTTCGTACATATAACCAGAAAAATCAGTATTTCCAGGTAAAAAGAATTCTTCCTTTTGGGTAAGCACATTAAACTTAGAAAACTGAAAAAAGTAATTGTTATCCTTTGCATTATAAATGCCCGCACTTTTTAGAAAAGTATCCAGCTTAATTACAACAGCAGAAAATCCCCAGAATTTATTTTTTCGGTAAACCGGCAGCCTGCCAACCAGGCCAATCCCGCCTTGCTGCAATTTATCAGGCCCAAGAAAGTACATTTTTCTCGACTTAATGGCTTCCCTTGCCCGGACAACATTATCTTTAAATCCATTAAAAATATTGTAGTTTATGGCCTTTTCGTTCCCAGCAACCGGATAAACATATTTAATGATCCCGTCTGGTACCAGCTGTACCGCCTGGAAGTTTGAGTTCGAATCAATCAGCTGTGCGCCAACTTCATTGAAATTTTCAGGAACGCCATCGTAGTTAATGGTTAAAGCAAGGGTAAGTGCCGCAGTATAGCTGTTTTTAAGCGATTGTTCAATATTTTGCTCAATCACATTTAACACACTGTTCATTTCTTTATGGGCATTCTCTTTTAGGATCCGGTACCGCTGATAGCTGATAAAACCGATCAGCAGCACAAAGAACAAAAAAACAACAATGCCGGCAACTTTTGGCTTCTTTAATAACCAGCCATTTACAGCAGTAAGTCTTTGTTCAAGATCCATCAGATAAATACAGCACAAGTAAATTAATGTTCCCGGAAATATAAATAATAGAGGTGTTTTATCTAAATTTTACAGATAATAAACTTATACAATAAAATACAATTATGCAAAAGATATTTAAATCGTTTATCTGATTTTATTTACATTAGCAATTTAACACACATCTATGATTAACCTTGAAAATGAATATCTAAAAGTATCTTTTGCATCAAAAGGTGCAGAATTGCAAAGTATAAAAAGCAAGCAGAATGACAAAGAATACCTATGGGATGGTAATCCTGATTTTTGGGCTAAACATAGCCCGGTATTATTCCCCATTGTAGGGGGATTAAAAAATAACACCTATTATTTTGAAGATCAGAAGTACCAGTTAAGCAGGCATGGTTTTGCAAGGGATCATGAGTTTCAGGTGACGCAGGTAAGCACAACTGAAGCCAGCTTTACCTTTAGACATACTCCGGAAACCCTAAAGATCTATCCATTTAAATTCAGCCTGAAAATCAGTTATGCGTTAAAAGATAACACATTAACCTGCACCTATGCCGTATCCAATCCAGATGACACCAATGGGTTGTTATTTTCCATTGGCGGACATCCGGCATTTGCCCTTCCAGCCACAGAACAGCTTAAATATTCAGATTACTTTCTGGAGTTTAATACAGATGATGAATTGGTTTATCATAAGATTGAAGGCGACCTGATCGACAATGAAACCATGACTATAAAATTAACCAACAAAACCTTACCGTTAAAACATGAATTATTTTATGAGGACGCGCTGGTATTTAAAAACTTAAAAAGCAATCTTATCTCTATAAAGAACACAAAGAACAATCATGGGCTTACCTTTCAGTTTGAGCAGTTTCCTTTCTTTGGCATCTGGGCAGCGAAAGATGCAGATTTTGTATGTTTAGAGCCCTGGTGCGGAATTGCAGATGGCATCGATCACAATCAGGACCTTAAAAACAAGGAAGGCATCATAGAACTGGCACCAGGCTCAGAATGGCAGCGAAAATGGTCCGTAGTCTGCTTCTAAATAAAGCTATTGAATTACAGCCATTCTCTTATTTGACGTATATGCACTAAAAATACCCAGGGCACCATTGTTGAAATTTGAGGGCGGGTTTGATGGGGCAACAGGAGGCCCGCCACCGCCAGAATTCCGGTTAAGGCTGTAAAAATAGGTATATACATTTCTGTCAATACATTGAAATTCAACCTCAACAACATCGCCGGCAACGAGGTCTCCAAGTTCGAAGAAAATTACGTTACTTACGTTATTTCCATCGTTAAACCGGTCGTCACTCACCTCATCCTCTTCCAGTTTATCCTTTAATTTCATAATGTACCGGTATTGATTCTGAATGCCTTTTGGATCAATAAAATTAGCAGCTACATAGGTATTTGTTTCACCAAAAAAAGAAAAATCTCTAAAGCTTAAAGAATCCAGGACAACTTTAGCCGGCATTATCGAACTTGCGGTATACGTTACATCATCCACCGTAACATTTAGTGTGTAGTTTATTCCAGGCCTGCCGCGAAACCGTGTGCTTCTGTAAACTCCGGGAGATATCTCAGTATAGGTAATTGGATTACTGCCAGCACCTGTTAGAACAACCTTTGCTCCTTCTACCCCATTAAATTTATTAGGTTCGGTAAAGCTATACGTTCTCGATACCCTTACAATCTGGTTTTCTACCTGGTCACTTACCCCCGCATCAATCACTACCAGGGGTTTCGCATTGTCCAGTTCGAGGTCAATTACCTTTTCACACCCGGTAAACATCAGCATGAGTATGCCGGCCATTATAAATAAGCGATGGGTTAATTTCATGGGTTAAAATTTAAAGTTCCAGGTTACAGAAGGAATGATCCCAAACAAGGTAGTACGAACAACCTGGGTTTTGGAAGCATCATCAGGATCATCCTTAAAATCTATGGAAAATGCGTTTTGGCGGTTGTATAAATTATAGATCCCAAAAGACCAGCTGGAATAGAATTTCTTATTGGGCTTTCCTTCAAGTGTTGCAGATACATCCAACCGGTGGTACTCCGGCGTACGGTAGCCATTCTTTTCAGAATAATAAAAAGCGGTACGTCCGTTGATCTGGTATTTTCCACTCGGATAGGTAACCGCATTTCCTGTATTGTAAACAAAAACAGAAGAGAAGGTCCACCGTGCACTGGCTTTATAGATTCCTACAACAGAAAGATCATGCGTCCGGTCTTGCTTTGCATAAAACCATTGTCCTTCGCTAATTGCATCAAAATTACGTTCAGTACGGGACAGCGTATAACCAACCCAGCCATTAAACTTGCCAAATCTTTTTTTAATAAAAAGTTCGATGCCATACGCACGGCCATCACCATACAGCAGGTCAGCCTCAACGTTCCCATTTCCGCGAAGGTCAGTTCCGCTTCTGTATTCAATTTGGTTCTGCATCCATTTGTAATAAAGCTCAGCAGAAAACTCGTAATTATCGTCGTTAAAATTTCTAAAATATCCCGCAGCAAACTGATCAGCAATTTCAGGCTTTACATTATTGCTGTTCATAATATAAAGATCAGTTGGTGATGTAGACGTCGAATTGGACATCAGGTGAATGTTTTGAACATTCCGCGTATAAGCAGTCTTTATAGAACTGGAACCCGTTAACTGATAACTGACAGAGATACGTGGCTCAGGGTTAAAATAGTTCTTTACAAACCGGCCAGAACCATACGGAGTGGTATTGATCGTATTCCCATCGGCATCATAAGTTTTAAAATTTCCGGGGCCAAGTAAAGAAAAACTGCTTAGCCGGAGTCCGTAAACAACATTCATCTTCTCATTAACTGTCCACTCATCAGATATATAAGCAGCAAGCTCCAAACCATTTCTGTTCTCATAATCAGTTTCATTAACACTTGATGCCGCTGTTGAGGTAAGATTGCCGGGATCAATGGTGTGATGAATGGCATTGATGCCGAACTTTAAATTATGAGAATTGCTGATGCTGTATTCAAAATCCTGTTTGATGTTAAAATCTTTAATAGCGGAGTTCACTTCGAAGTTATTCTCTTCCATCAGGTTCTGGATCACATAATTATAATTGCTGTAAATCAGTGAGGTATTTGAGAATAAGCGGTTACTGTATAAATGGTTCCAGCGCATGGTAACCGTTGCATTTCCCCAGTTAAAGCCAAATGAATCAGAGATCCCCAGTTTATCCCTTCCAAAATAACCCGAAAGGAACAGGGTATTTTTATCATCGATCTGATAATTGGCCTTGGCATTTACATCGTAAAAGAACAGCGTATTGCTATTGATGGAGCTATCGGAGGAAAGCTTTAAAAATGCATCCAGATAGGTTCTTCTGGCGCTGATCATAAAAGAACCTTTATCTTTAACAATTGGGCCTTCAACTTTTAGCCTGGATGAGATCAGGCCAATGCCCCCTTCGGCAGTAAAGCCCTTACGGTTACCATCGTTCATCTTAATATCAAGCACAGAAGCCAGTCTGCCGCCATACTGAGCAGGCATCCCCCCTTTATAAACACTTAAGTCTTTTATTGCATCAGAATTAAAGGTAGAGAAGAAGCCAAGTAGATGCGACGCGTTATAAACCGGGGCTTCATCCAGCAGGATCAGGTTCTGATCGGTTGAGCCGCCACGCACATAAAACCCGCTGTTTCCTTCACCGGCAGATTTTATTCCCGGAAGCAGCTGCAGCGTCTTAAGCACATCGCGCTCCCCAAGCAGCACAGGAATATTGTTAATTTCTCTGACATTTACCTTTTGAAGGCCCATCTGCGGACTGCTTACATTCTCATTTCGCTTTACAGCAGAAATGACAACCTCATTAAGGCGGTTATCTTCTTCCAGAACAAAATTGATCCGGACATCTTTATTAACATCAATGGGTTGCTTAACTGTCTTGTAGCCAACAAAGCTAACAGAAAGTTCATAACTACCAGGATCGGTGCTCAACGAGTAAAAGCCATATGAATTGCTGACAGAGCCGCTTGTTGATTTACCGGTCAGTTTAATGCTTGCACCAATTAAGGTTTCTCCGGTTGCCGAATCCGTAACCACGCCATTTATTATAAATTTACCCTGTGCCAGAGAAACTTGAAAACCTGCAATAACAAAAAAAAGTATCCCTATAAATCTAATGGTAAAAAGCATATCAACATCGTGTCCGGGTAAAAATAGAAAAGATTTAACCAATACCGAAGTATTAAAATCATTAATAACAAATACAGGCTTTATTAAGCGTACCTTTGCAATTACAAAATATAATTATGGATTACGAAGCGTATTACAATGAACTTTTAGGGGAATTGGAGAGAACAATAACAGTACTGACTACTTACAATGAAATAGAAGATTTCTTTACCTCATCAACCAGGAACAAGGTAACCTATGAATCTTATGTACTCAGTTCAATGCCCATCGGAGTTGCAGACATTGTATACATTCTAACAACAGGCAACATTGCGATCAAATATGATGTTGAACTTCGTAATACCTTAAAGAACAACACCCGCCTGGCCTTTACCAAAGGCTTAAAGAAACTTTTTGAAGCAGAAAAAACAAAGATCATCAGCATCTTTACATCCCTGGTAGAAATATCAAACGATAAATTTTTAAAAGACCTGCTGAACGATGTAACCAATGATCTCAATAAAAACGAGTCGAGATTACTTCGGTTAAAAGATTTGATGCGAAGATAGTCTCCGCAAAACTTTATGTGCGTGGATGGTGTTAATCATCCATGGCACTGATCAAATTTACCAGCAAAGGAATTTATTGTAAACAGGGTGATTTTTATATTGATCCCTGGCAGCCTGTTAATTTAGCAGTAACTACCCATGGCCATGCAGATCATGTGAAATGGGGCAACAAAGCCTATCTGTGCCATGACCTTACCAAGCCCATCTTGGATCAGCGGCTTGGAGCAGATCTGAACATCCAAACCCTGCCTTATCGCAAAACACTTACCATCAACGGGGTACAGATCAGCCTTTTTCCCGCAGGGCATGTCATTGGTTCTGCACAGGTCAGGCTCGAATACAAAGGGGAAGTTTGTGTAGTTTCTGGTGATTATAAGGTAGAATACGATGGCATCAGCACAGAATTTGAGCCTGTAAAATGCCATACCTTTGTATCGGAAAGTACATTTGGCCTGCCCATTTATAAATGGGCACCCCAGGAAAAGATCTTCTCGCAGATTAAAGACTGGATCGCTGACAATCATGATAAAAATAAAACCAGCGTACTGGTAGCATATAGCCTTGGAAAAGCACAAAGGCTCATCAATGGCCTTGATGGATATAGTGACATTTATGTCCACAATTCTATCGCGAACCTCAACGAAGGCTTTATCCGGGCCGGAGTCAAAATTCCTGAAACCATCCGCATTACACCAGAAACGAAAAAGGAACAATTACAAAAAGGAATTGTAATCGTACCCCCTGCCCTTGCAGAAGGACGATGGATCAAAAACCTAACCCAGGCAGCTACCGGCGTATGTTCCGGATGGATGCAGGTAAGGGCCAGCAGGAGATGGAGAAGTGCAGATGCCGGCTTTGCATTGAGCGATCACGCCGATTGGCCCGGCTTGCTATCAGCCATCAAGGCCACAGAAGCAGAAAAAGTATTTGTAACACATGGCTATACCGCTACATTTTCTAAGTATCTGAACAGTATAGGTATCGATTCGGAAGAGGTAAAAACACAATACGGAAACGAAGAGGAAGAAGAAAAAGCAGAAGTTGTACAAGATGGTATAGGGAATGTTGTACCGGGTCACATAACCGATAAGGAGGAAACCACTTGAGGCGCTTTACAGAATTGATCCAGCAATTGGAAATGAGCAATAAGACGAATGATAAGATCGCTGCCCTTGTCGATTATTTTAATGAAGCAGATGATCTGGACAAACCCTATGTCATTGCGATGTTTACCGGTAAAAAACCCAGGCGCCCGGTGGCCACTGCGCTAATCAAACACTGGGCTATCGAACTAAGCGGCATCCCCGACTGGCTTTTCGCTGAGAGCTACCACAGTGTAGGCGACCTCAGTGAAACCATTGCACTTGTATTACCTCCTGCAGAGCATCTGAGCAACCGCAAACTGCATGAATGGATCATTGACCTTGCTTTGCTTAACGGAAAGGATGACGACGCTAAAAAAGAGTTTATCCTAAATGCCTGGAATAGCCTGGAAACTCAGGAACGCTTTGTATTCAACAAACTTATTTCGGGAAATTTCAGGATTGGTGTTTCCAATAAAATGCTGGTTAACGCCCTGGCCAAACAAAGCGATACCGAAAGCAGCAAGATCATGCACAGCATTATGGGTAAATGGCAGCCATCGGAGATCAGTTATCTGGACCTGATAGCCGGAGCCCATGTAAATACAGACAATTCATGGCCATACCCCTTTTGCCTGGCCTATGCACTTGAAGCAGAACCCGGAAGTTTAGGGCCTGCTACCGCATGGCAGGCAGAGTGGAAATGGGATGGCATCCGCGGACAGATCGTAAAGCGAAATGGCGAACTCTTCATCTGGTCACGCGGCGAAGAGCTGGTAACCGATCAATTCCCTGAACTGCATTTCCTGTTAAATGAACTAGAGGATGGTACCGTACTGGACGGAGAGATCTTATCCATAAAAGATGGAAAAGTACAGGCATTTAGCATTTTACAGCAGCGGCTAAACCGTAAAACCATCAACAAATCACAATTAAATGATGCACCAATAGGCTTTTATACCTATGATTTGCTGGAACACGGAGGACGTGATCTCAGAGAAGATCCGCTTAACTTACGAAGGTCATTGCTGGTAAAAGTGATTGAAGGCCTTAAAAACAATGAGGTAGTGCTCCTGTCGCCAGTCATTCAATTCAACGACTGGGAACAACTGGCAGAGATCCGCCAGGGTGCAAGAGAGATCAACAGTGAAGGCATTATGTTAAAAAAGCTAGACTCCCTGTACCATTCCGGCAGGAAGCGCGGCGACTGGTGGAAATGGAAGATTAATCCCTATACGGTAGATACGGTAATGATCTATGCGCAAAAAGGGAGCGGCAGAAGAGCCAATTTCTTTACAGATTATACTTTTGCCGTACGGGATGGCGAAAAGCTGATTACCATAGCCAAGGCTTATTCCGGACTTACAGATAAAGAAATTAAAGAAGTAGACGCATTTGTAAAAAAGAATGCCGTAGAGAAATTCGGACCGGTACGTACCGTAAAACCAGAATTGGTTTTTGAAATTGCATTTGAAGGGATTGCAGAAAGCAAAAGACATAAAGCAGGTTTGGCACTCAGGTTTCCACGGATTGCAAGATGGAGGAAAGATAAAAAAGCCGATGAGATCAATACGCTTGACGACTTGAGACAATTGCTGCAATCTACTTTTTAATAACCTTACAGGGATACGCTTTAACAACCGGATAGGAATACGCTGAATATGGGAATAGAAACAAGCAAGGGATATAAACAGGTTATTAAATGGCTTAAGCTTAGCCGCAAGAAACCTTTTAAATTTCAAACCGATGCCTGGCAGTACTATGCAGAAGGATATTCCGGCTTGGTAAATGCCCCAACAGGCTTTGGCAAGACATTTTCCATCTTTTTGGCCGTAATAATCGACGAACTGAATACCAGGGCAGACCTTGAAAAGATAAAACCAGCAAAGAAAACAACAGGCTCAAAAAAGAAGAAACCGGAAGGTTTAAAACTGATCTGGATCACCCCGCTGCGTTCTCTGGCCAAAGATCTTGCCCGAGCCATGACAGAAGTCTGTGCACAATTGGAATTAGACTGGCACGTAGGCGTACGCAATGGCGACACTACACAAAATGAAAAGTTAAAGCAAAAAAAGCAAATGCCGGAAGTACTGATCATTACACCCGAAAGCATTCACCTTTTACTCGCACAAAAAAGCACCTTTAATTATTTTGAACAACTGCAATGTATCGTTGCAGACGAATGGCATGAACTGCTGGGCAGTAAGCGTGGCGTAATGACTGAACTGGCCATATCTCGGATCAAAGGGCTTATAAATGAAAAGAATCCGGAACGCCTGTTAAGGATCTGGGGCATTTCTGCAACAATTGGCAATATGGAGCAAGCCATGGATGTACTGGTGCCCTATGAAGATCTGTTAAAAACAATCATAAGATCCGATATCGAAAAGAAGATCGTCATTAAATCTATATTACCAGATCATATCGACATGCTGCCATGGGCAGGCCATTTAGGTTTTAAATTAGCCGACAAGCTATTACCCATTATCCGTAAAAGTAAAACGACGCTGATATTTACCAATACCCGCGGCCAGGCAGAAATGTGGTACCAGACCCTGCTGGCTAAAGATGGGAACCTGGCGGGTCTGCTCGCCATCCACCACGGATCCATAGATTTTGAACTGAGAAACTGGATTGAAGATTCCATACATACCGGGGCCCTTAAAGCAGTGGTAAGCACCTCATCATTGGATCTGGGTGTAGATTTTAAGCCGGTAGATACCGTGGTCCAAATTGGATCACCAAAAGGCGTTGCACGATTTTTACAGCGTGCAGGCCGAAGCGGTCACTCCCCTTACGAAACTTCAAAGATCTACTTCCTCCCTACCCATGCACTGGAACTTGTTGAGGCAGCAGCGATAAAAGAAGCCGCAAGAACACAGGATATAGAAAGCCGCGAACCGGTGGTCATGGCATTCGACACCCTCATCCAATACCTGGTTACTTTAGCCGTAGGCGATGGGTTTGATGATGAAAAGATCTTTTTTGAGGTAAAACAAACCCATGCATTCAGAGAACTCTTACCGCAGGAATGGAACTGGATCATGCAGTTTATAACTACAGGTGGCGACAGTCTAACCGCCTATAACGAGTTTAGTAAAGTAACAAAAGTGGACGGACTATGGAAGGTAGAGAGCCGGCAGATCGCGATGCGTCACCGCCTGCATATCGGAACCATTGTAAGTGATGCAATGATTAAGGTAAAATACATCAGTGGCGGATTTGTGGGGATGGTAGAAGAATCATTCATTGCCCGCATTAAGCCGGGCAATAGCTTTACGCTTGCAGGCAGGGTTCTGGAATTTATCATGATCAAAGATATGATGGCACTGGTAAGAAAAAGTAAGCTCAAACAAGCAATCAGTCCGAGTTGGATGGGTGGCCGTATCTCATTAACAGCAAACCTGGGCAGCATCCTGAGAAAGAAATACAATGAGACGCTGGACAAAGCGCATGACGATGAAGAGCTGGATATCATATTTCCTTTATTTGAGCGCCAGGCCAAGGTATCGCATGTACCCAAAAGTGATGAATTTTTAATAGAACTGATCCATACCCGGGATGGATATCATTTCTTTGCCTATCCATTTGAAGGACGTCAGGTGCACGAAATTATGGCCTCATTAATTGCCTACCGGCTAGGCCGCATCAAGCCGATCAGCTTTTCAATAGCCATGAATGATTATGGATTTGAGCTGCTCAGTGAACAGGAAATACCACTGGACGAGGAAAATATTAAAGACCTGTTTACCCCTAAAAACCTGTCGGAAGATATTGTAGCGAGCATTAATGCCACAGAAATGGCACGACGCAAATTCAGGGACATAGCCTGTATCTCTGGATTGGTATTTCAAGGCTATCCAGGAAAGTATATCGCCAATAAACACCTGCAATCGTCAGCAGCATTATTTTTCAACGTTTTTAGTGATTATGACAAACATAACTTATTATTGCGCCAGGCATATGATGAAGCATTTTACCAGCAGATAGAAGAGCCCAGGTTAGCAGCTGCCCTGCACCGGATTCAAGCCAGTAAGGTGATCATTGTCAAAGCACAAAGTTATACCCCGCTTTGTTTTCCGATCAAGGTAGATAGTTTAAGGGATACCTTAAGCTCAGAAGAACTGAGCCAGAGAATTGAAAGAATGACTGCTGAAGCAGAAAAAAGAAACGTCAAAAAGAATAAATACCAAAAAGAATAAATACCAGAAAGAATAATACCAGGAAGAAGAATGATCGTTAATTGCAGCGGGGAAAGTTTAGTATTGAGTAAAGAGAGGGCCATCTACTGGGAAAGGGAACACATGCTGATCATCAGCGACCTTCACATTGGCAAATCAGCACATTTTAGAAAATCGGGCATCCAGGTGCCGGATACTGTCGGCACGACAGACCTGCAGCGGCTCAGTTCCCTTCTGGAAGAATTTAAACCCAAAATACTATTGGTTACCGGGGACATGTTTCACAACAAGATCAACAGTGATGCACTCGCCTTTTCAGTATGGAGAAAAAACTTTCCTGAATTAAGCGTAATCCTGATTAAGGGCAATCATGATGCGCTTAAAAATTCAGACTATGCGGACTTAAACATTGAGGTACACCAAAAAGAACTGTTGTGTAAACCATTCCGGTTTATACATGATAAGCCCACCGTGTTTGATGAGTATTACAACATATCCGGCCATATACACCCAGGTGTGGCGATCTATGGAAAGGCAAAGCAGCAATTAAAGTTTCCCTGCTTCTATTTCGGCGAGCATTGTTCAGTATTACCAGCCTTTAGTGTATTTACAGGATTAAAGATGCTAAAGCCAGAAGAAGGCGACCGCTTTTATGCCATTACACCAGGAAAAGTTATTCAGGTATAATAACCAGGATCATTCTTTGTTTGGCCCTGATAAAAGATCAAATTACAATGAAAATAAATGATCTCAATTTAAATATCTCTGCCTTTATAAATGATTCAAAATCATTCTCTGCATAGCCCGGACAAAAAGATCAATTACAATGAAAATAAATGATCTCAATTTAAATTTTTTTTTCTTTTTTAATTGATTCAAATCATTCTCTGCATAGCCCGGACAAAAAGATCAATTACAATGAAAATAAATGATCTCAATTTAAATATCTCCGTCTTTATAAATGATTCAAAATCAACCTATGCTTAGCCTTGGTAAAAGATCAATTACAATGAAAATAAATGATCTCAATTTAAATATC
>NZ_SNYC01000003.1:0-249590 GCF_004362715.1 Pedobacter metabolipauper | reverse complement strand
TATCTCCGTCTTTATAAATGATTCAAAATCAACCTATGCTTAGCCTTGGTAAAAGATCAATTACAATGAAAATAAATGATCTCAATTTAAATATCCCTGTCTTTATAAATGATTCAAATCATTCTCTGCATAGCCCGGACAAAAAAATTACCCTGCCAGCTAACCCTGCAAATTATATTGTTTCAGCAACAATTCAACAACAGTCTTATCCGTCTTAAAAGTAACATCGTCGGTAGATAAATCCTTCATATCAATCCATCTAAACGACTGCAATGTATGCTCATCAAAGTCGAATACAACGGTTTTAAAGTTGAGCAGCAAGGGTTCAATCTCCTTAACCAGATAATAAATACTCAGGATCTGGCTGTCATTAAAAGAAGATTGCTCGTAAAAGTCAGTAGTATAGAAATGGGAATCCACTTCAATTTCGGCATTACATTCTTCCATGAACTCCCGTTTTAAAGCATCCCTCAAGCCTTCGCCAAGCTCCAGTCCACCACCGGGAAATTTAATAAAGGACCTTCCGCCAGATTGTTCATCACTAACCAAAAGCTGATTGTCTTTATTGATCAAAAGGCCGTAAACCCTTACATTAAAATAACTCATTGGTCAAAGTGTTTTTGGTTTTTAGTCGCATTATTTATATCCCATTTAATCTCAGCGCGGAAAGGTTCCTGCCGAACAGGACAAAGTTTCATTTTACAGTAATTACAGCAGGCGGGCAGACAAGGGTCGGCATGAATAAACAATTCCGTTTTATGTTCTGTATGTCCATTGATCATTTTGTCGATCCCAGATATCTCCTGGTGCACTTCATTCAGGTCAAAATAATATGGCAGTGTAATGTGGCAGTCAATATGCAGATCGGCACCATATTGCTGTGCCCTCAGGTTGTGTACATCGATCCATGGATCTTTGCGGTTCTGCTGCATTATTTCGATGATTGAATTAACGAGAGCTGTATTGCTCTCATCCATCAACCCTCCTACCGAATGCCGGGTTAGCTGGTAACCATTGTAAATGATATACAGGCCCAATAGAATAGACACGATGCTATCCAGCCAGTAGATCTTTGTAAGCTGGATTAAGATGACACCAGCAACCAGTCCGGCACTGGTTACTGCATCCGTCAGCAGGTGTTTACCATCCGCTTCAAGTGTAAGGGAGCGGTGTTCTTTTCCTGTTTTAATCAGAAAATAACCGACAATAAGGTTAACAATCCCTGTGGCGCCAATGATTGTGGCACCTTCAAACAGCTGAAAGATGGGTTTCGGATAGAGCAGGTCGTAGCCAGATTTAAGGATGATGATGATGCCGGCTATACCGATCAGGGTACCTTCTAAAAAAGCAGAGAAGAATTCAACTTTACCATGTCCGTAAGGGTGGTTGGTATCTTTGGGTAAAGTAGCCAGATAGATGCTGTAAAACGCAAAGCCACTAGCCAGTACGTTCACGATGCTTTCTAAAGCATCGGTAAGAATTGCATTGGAATGGGTGATGAAATAGGCAATAAATTTGGCAAGCATGAGCAATACGCTGATGCATAGTGCGAGGAGAATTGCTTTTTTCTTAGGATGCAAGTTTTACTGTTTAGCACGCAAAAATACGTTTTAACACTTGAATTACATTAAAAAGTATTTTTTTTAGTTTTTAATTCGGTGAGGTTCATATATTTGCGTTCGCACAAAATTATATTTGCCTTCGCATAAAATATTATGACATTTTTATCCAAAAGAATCAACAACCTATCTGAGTCACAAACCATTAAAATGGCTAAGTTGGGCAGAGAACTATCCGCAAAAGGGATAGACGTTATTAACTTAAGTTTTGGTGAGCCAGACTTTTTCACTCCTGAATTTGTTAAGGAAGCAGCAAAAACAGCTGTAGATGAGAACTATTCTTACTACACGCCAGTTTCAGGATACCTTGACTTAAGAAAGGCAGTAGCAGAAAAATTATTAAGGGAAAACAATTTAACTTATAATTTTGACCAGATCGTAGTTTCTACGGGAGCTAAGCAATCGTTGGCCAATGCCGTAATGTGCCTGGTAGATCCGGGAGAGGAAGTTATTGTACCCACACCATACTGGGTATCATACTCAGAAATGATCAAACTGGCAGACGGTGAATCGGTATTCATCAATGCAACAGTAGAAAACGATTTTAAAATTACAGCAGCAGAGCTTGAAGCAGCAATTACGCCTAAAACCAAGCTATTCATGTTCTCTTCACCATGCAATCCAACCGGGTCTGTATACAGCAACGAAGAATTGGCATCGCTGGTTACCGTGTTCGAAAAACATCCAAACATATATATCATTTCAGATGAGATCTACGAGCACATCAACTTTGTTGGAAAACATGCTTCAATCGCTGAGTTTGATTCCATTAAAGACCGTGTGATCCTGATTAACGGATTCTCTAAATCTTATGCAATGACAGGCTGGAGAGTTGGTTATATGGCCGCGAATAAAGAGATCGCCAATGCATGCGACAAAATGCAGGGACAAATTACATCAGGTACTTCTTCAATTGCCCAGCGTGCCGCTTTGGCTGCTTACGAAGGTGGATTAGCCACTGTAAATGAGATGGTAGCAGAATTCAAAAAACGCAGGGATATCGTTTACGGTCTGTTACAAGAAATTCCGGGTGTAAAAGTAAATCTTCCGGACGGAGCTTTCTATTTCTTCCCAGAGATCAAATCATACTTCGGAAAACGCAATGGCGATCAAACGATCCATACCGCTGAAGATCTTTCCCTATACCTGCTTAATGAAGCACATGTTTCAACAGTTACAGGAGAAGCATTCGGAAATGAAGATTGTATCCGTATCTCTTACGCAGCTGCAGAAGAAACTTTAAGAGATGCCGTTTCAAGAATTAAAACAGCCCTTGCAAAACTTAACTAATTACCTAAGCAACCTGCAAAGAATAACCTAAGTAATCACCTAAGCATCCTGCAAAAGTAATTACCTAAGCATCCTGCAAGGTAATCACCTAAGCATCCTGCAAAGTAATCACCTAAGCACCCTGCAAAAGTAATCACCTAAGCATCCTGCAAGGTAATCACCTATGCACCCTGCAAAAGTAATCACCTAAGCATCCTGCAAATAAAAAAAACGAGGTTCCTTTTGGAACCTCGTTTTTTTATATCCTCCTAACAAGGTCTAGCGAGTTTATACCAATACGACATTTCTTTAAAAATGTGCGTTCTGTGAAAAGGCATAGGATTCATCCCGATCCTTCATCGGGATTATTCCCGCCTTTGAGCAGTAATGCTCATTTTTAAAGAGCAGAGCGGAGGGATATTAGGAGCGAATTGCTTCTACAGGATCCAGCCTCGACGCCGCATATGCCGGCCAAAACCCAGATATCATTCCAATAGCGACAGAAATCCCGATACCCAGAACGACATTATTCATAAACAGGGTCATTTCAAAACCAGCACCATATGTCAATCCAAGAGTCAGCAAATAAACGAGAAGCAGGCCAAAAAACCCACCAAGCAGGCAAAGAGCTACGGATTCAAACAGGAACTGAAGCAGGATAAAATAATTCTTCGCACCCAGTGATTTTTGTATACCTATAATGTTGGTACGTTCTTTAACGGATACGAACATGATGTTGGCAATACCAAAGCCACCAACGAGGATGGAGAAACCACCAATGATCCAGCCGCCAATGTTAACCATGCCAAACATCTGATCGAGCTGGTTAGAGGCGATGGTACTTTTATTGAGTGCAAAATCTTCTTCGGCACTTGGGGTAATCCTTCTGATGGAGCGCATCGCACCGCGGATCTCACTTTCAATTTCTTCGAGCGCGATGTGTTCATATCCCCTAACGGTAATGGTAGGGCCATAACGTTCACTTTCAACATCCATGATACCTTTGGCAAAGTTAAGCGGCATAATGATATTCTTATCCTGCGACATACCCATCATATCTTCCCCTTCTTTCTTGAAAACGCCTACAACGGTCAGTCTTCTGCCCATAACGGTAATGGATTTACCGATGGCGGAGTTACCGCTAAATAAGCCGTCGGCTATTTCGGCACCAAGAATAACGACGGGAGATCCGGAGCGGCTTTCGTTCTCTGTAAAGTAGCGGCCATCTTCAAAATCAAGGTTCCATGTTTTATCAAAATCCTGAGAAACTGCACGAATGTTGGCACCTTCAACGGAGTTACTTCTATATTTTACGGTCCTGCCGCTGGTAGATGCTTCAAAAGAAACACCCTGGGCATATTCCAGGCGGTCTTTCAACAAATTATAATCCCTTAAGGAAGGCTCAGGCCGGTTTACATATTTCCACCACGGATAATCCCCAAAACCACCCCAAGGCCATTTTTCGATGAATACCGTCTTAGAGCCCAGTTTGTCAATGCTGGATTGAAGCTTATTTCTAAGGGTATCAACAGCAGAAAAAACAAATATGATTGTAAAAATACCGATGGTTATCCCCAGTAAGGAAAGCATGGTGCGAAGTTTATTTTGGCGAAGTGCATCAGATGCAAACCGAAAACTTTCGCCTATAAGTCTGAGAATAATCATAATTAGGTTTTAGACCAAAAATAGCCATAAAGGTTACACCAAAACGTAATATAATTGTTGCTACACAATGCAAATAAGTTAATTATAAAAAAGAAGATTATATTTTGTAAATTTGCGCCCTTAATTATCACATCGAAAAATATGAAGTTATCTCAATTTAAGTTTAATTTACCTGAATCACTAGTTGCCAACAATCCTTCAGAAAACAGAGACGAGGCCCGTTTAATGGTTTTACATAAAGATAGTGGCAAAATAGAACATAAAATATTCAAGGATGTTTTGAGTTATTTTGATGACAAGGATGTAATGATATTGAACAATACCAAAGTTTTTCCTGCCCGTTTATACGGAAATAAAGAAAAAACAGGTGCAACAATTGAAGTCTTTTTATTGCGTGAACTGAATAAAGAATTACGCTTATGGGATGTTTTGGTAGATCCGGCACGTAAGATTCGTGTAGGTAATAAGTTATATTTTGGTGATGACGATCTGTTGGTAGCAGAGGTTGTAGACAATACCACTTCACGCGGACGTACCATTCGTTTCCTGTTTGATGGTACTGATGAAGAATTCAGAAAAAATATAGAAATATTAGGAGAAACACCACTGCCTAAATACATCAAACGTAAGGCAACAGCTCAGGATAAAGAACGTTACCAAACCATTTTCGCGAAACATGAAGGTGCAGTTGCAGCTCCAACAGCCGGATTACACTTTAGCCGCGAATTGATGAAACGCCTGGAATTAAAAGGCGTTGAATTTGCCGAAGTAACGTTACACGTAGGATTAGGAACATTCAGATCTGTAGAGGTTGAAGACTTAACCAAGCACAAGATGGATTCAGAACAATACATTATTGAGCAGAAAGATGCAGACATCGTAAATAAGGCCATCGCAGATAAAAGAAAGATCTGTGCGGTAGGAACAACGTCGATGCGTGCGATTGAATCAGCGGTTTCATCAAACAGAACGCTTAAACCTGCTAACGACTGGACCAGTAAGTTCATCTTCCCTCCGTATGATTTCAGCATTGCCAATTCAATGATCACCAATTTCCACACACCAGAATCAACCTTATTGATGATGGTAAGTGCATTTGGCGGATATGATTATGTAAGAAATGCATATGAAGTTGCATTAAAAGAGAAATATCGCTTTTACAGCTATGGTGATGCCATGCTGATCATCTAATCCGAATAATTTATTTTGATAGGAGATTATAAGCCGTTAACGGTTTTAATCTCCTATTTTTGTTTAAAAGCAAAACGATCTATGAAGTATTATGCCATTTTAGTTGCCGGTGGTTCCGGAAACAGGATGAACACTACGGTTGCAAAACAATTCTTATTATTAAATGGCAGACCGGTACTGATGCATACGATTGAAGCTTTTCATCAATGTGTATTAAATCCTGACATACTTTTAGTCCTAAATATACACCAGCAGGGCTATTGGAAAGAATTGTGCCAAAAATACAATTTTGAGGTTCCGCACCGTATAATTAATGGAGGAGCGCAAAGGTACCATTCGGTAAAGAATGGTTTAGATGCCATAGAAGGGAATGGCGTTGTAGCTGTACACGATGCAGTGAGGCCATTGATCAGTCCGGCATTGATCCTGGAATCCTTTAAGGTAGCAGAGGAGAAAGGGAATTGTATTGTTGGCATTACGCCTACAGATTCTATAAGAAACATTGCTGTACAACCCACGGTAGCCATAAGCAGAACAGATCTGATCCTGGTACAAACACCTCAGACCTTCCGTATTGATGTATTAAGAGCAGCTTACCAGACCCCCTACCGGTCAGAATTTACAGATGATGCCTCAGTAGCGGAATATGCAGGCTATGAGATCAATACCATAGAAGGGGCACGGGAAAATATAAAGATCACGTATCCGGAGGATTTGGAGATCGCATCAATCTTAATAAAAAAAGGCGTTACTGAATAAACAATAACGCCTTTTTATGAGGATCAATATACTAAGCAGCCCTGTTAATGACTTTAAGTATAATTGCGATAACAGCAATAACCAATAGAATGTGGATCAAACCACCAACATTCGGACCGAAGCCTTGAAAAAAGAAGCCAATAACCCATAGTATTACTAAGACTACGGCAACAAGATAAAGTAGATTTCCCATAACGTTTAATTTTTTAGAATATGTTTTTAGATAGATAATTTATAGGTCGTGTAAACACTTCCATGACATTAGCTAAACAATCATCGTTCCAAAAATAAAAAAGCTTCATTAAATGAAGCTTTTTAGTTATTACGGTTAATATTCGTCCTCATTAAAGAAGAAGTCGTCCTTAGTAGGATAATCAGGCCAGATCTCCTCTATCGTTTCATAGGGTTCACCGTCATCTTCCAGAGCCTGTAAATTTTCGATCACCTCTACAGGAGCTCCTGATCTTATACCATAATCAATTAATTCATCTTTTGTTGCAGGCCATGGAGCGTCTTCCAAGTGCGATGCGAGTTCTAATGTCCAATACATATTATTTATACTTAATTTCTAAAATTCATTTCCGCAAAAGTATATTAAAAAACCTGAGCAAAACAAACTTTTTTTTCCACTATTTTTCGTTATTAACATACCGCTTCTGATTAAAGGCGCGGCGTCCATATAATTTCTTCCGTTTTTAAATCCAGACAAAGTTTGCGCCCCAAAACAAACAAATAATCACTTAAACGATTCAAATAGATCGTCATCTTTCCGTCAACAAAGCTTTCGTTCGCCAGTTCAACGGTCAGCCGCTCTGCCCTGCGGCAAATGCAGCGCGCAATATGACAGTAAGAAACCACCGTATTACCACCAGGAAGCACGAAATTAGTCAGTGGAGGCAATTTGTCGTTCATATCATCCATCTCCTGCTCTAATAAAGAGATATCGCTATCGTGAAGGTCCGGGATCTTCATCCTCGACTTTTCCGGATCAGCAGCTAAAGAAGCACCAACAGTAAATAAACGGTCCTGAATTTCTTTAAGCATCTTCTGGTAATGCACATCAATCTCCTGACAGGAGATTAAACCGATATAGGAATTTAATTCATCAACAGTACCATAACATTCAATCCGTAAATGAAACTTAGGAACACGGGTACCACCAATCAAAGAGGTTAATCCCTTATCACCAGTCTTAGTGTATATTTTCATGAAGGAATTTACACTATTTTCTCGAAATCACTTCCTTTTTTTTCCAGGTTGGATAAACGGGGAGATACCATTTTAATATCGGTATTCAGATAATCCTTCTCGATCAGACCATCACGCATCCGGACAATGCGGTGCGCATGCTGTGCAATATCTTCTTCGTGGGTTACCAGGATAATGGTATTCCCTTTACTATGGATCTCTTCCAAAAGGCCCATGATCTCAATAGAGGTCTTGGTGTCCAGGTTACCCGTTGGCTCATCTGCCAGTATGATGGATGGGTTATTGATCAATGCCCTGGCCACCGCGACACGCTGACGCTGACCACCTGAGAGTTCATTGGGTTTGTGGGTAACACGATTGCCCAGCCCTACATTTTCCAAAGCCTTTTGAGCGCGTTCATCACGTTCCTTTTTATTGGCACCAGCATAAATAAGCGGTAAGGCTACATTATCCAACGAAGTAGAACGGGGTAAAAGATTAAAGGTCTGAAAAACAAACCCAATCTCCTTATTGCGTACTTCGGCAAGTTCATTATCTGTCATCTGGCTCACATTGATCCCGTTCAGCACATAGTCACCCTTACTGGGCGTATCCAGACAACCTAAAATATTCATTAACGTAGATTTTCCTGATCCGGATGGTCCCATTAAGGCTACAAACTCACCTTTATGAATATCCAGGGAAACAGATTTTAAAGCATGGATCACTTCAGAACCAATAACGTATTTACGGCCTATATCTTTAATATTAATTAACGCTTTCTCCATGGCTTTTTTCTTTTAGACAGTTACCCTGATCTGAATGTTACACACCAGTCTATTTTTCTATGATCTTAGGAACGAAAAAGAATTGCTCATTGTGCTTTGCCGCATTCTTTAATGCATTCTCTACCGTAATTTCTTGTTTAACCTGATCTTCACGCCAAATATTTTCTTCTGCATTCATGTAAACCAGGGGAGCTACACCAGTGGTATCCAATTCATTCAGCTTCTCCATAAAAGTAAGGATCTTATTCATGTCGGCAATCAGGGTATCCACTTCTTTATCTTCAATGGCGATCCTTGCCAGATCAGCAACTTTATGAATGGTTTGTTTATCTATAATCATTTATAAGCAAGTTTACTATTTATGAGGTCAAAAATACGGTCTTTTAACAAATCTGAATCATCAGTAACCAAATTTTCTGTATCAATAGGTTTATGAATATAGATCTTACAAATTCCGGGGCTTGTACCATGTACAGAACCGTCATCCCACATTTTTTTCCAAACATCTGCCAGACTGATCGCCACAATCGGAATCTTCTTTTCAATGGCCAGTCTGAATGGACCATTCTTAAAGGGGATCATATGCGGAGGATATTGGGCATCATCAATACCACCTTCAGGAAAAATGATCAGGCTCATTCCATTTTCCAGATTTTCCCCAACCTTTTTAAAAGCCCGGAATGCAGAGATTTTACTATCCCGGTTTACCGGAACATCTATGGTCTTAAAGAAAAGCTTTAGTACAGGGTTATTCAGCAATTCATCTTTACCCATAAAATGAAAACGGCCTTTTGCAATGATGCACAGCACCATGATATCTAAATTGGACGTATGGTTGGCACAATAGATATAGGTTTTACCGGGTTCTAAAGGCACTTCGTAATTGAGGTCGAAGAAAACACCAATGAGGGAACTGCATAGTATACTGTGTAATTTGCGCAGTTGGTTTAAAAGCGAATACCTGGAGGGCTTTCTGGAAGCTAAATAATAAAAAGGGTAAAATAGAGCGGATAAGACAAGGATTACAAATAGCGCATAAATGCGGTGCAGTTTCCTAAATAGCTTGTTCATTAAAATCAAAACTACAAAAAATAGAATGATAACTATTAAAATGGGGATTTTTATTAATTTCGGCCTCATGAAAGAAACTGTAGTTAGTGGCATACGTCCGACAGGAAAATTACACTTAGGAAATTATTTTGGTGCAGTAACCAATTTTGTAAAAATGCAGTATGATTACAACTGCTATTTTTTTATCGCAGACCTTCATTCGCTAACCACCCACCCTACTCCACAGGATTTGCACGGATATGTAAAGCATGTACTGGTAGAATACCTGGCCTGCGGAATAGACCCTGAAGAAACAACCATTTATATCCAGTCTGATGTTCCGGAAGTAGCCGAACTATATTTATACCTGAATATGAATGCCTACATGGGAGAACTTGAACGCAGTACTTCATTTAAAGATAAGATACGTTCGCAGCCAGACAATGTAAATGCAGGTCTCCTAACCTATCCGTCATTAATGGCCGCTGATATTTTGATCCATAAGGCCACCAAAGTACCCGTTGGAAAAGATCAGGAACAGCACCTGGAAATGACACGTACATTTGGCAACCGGTTTAACCGTTTGTACAATTCAGATTATTTCCCAGAACCATTTGCATTTAATTATGCACAAAACCTGGTAAAAGTACCAGGATTGGAAGGTAAAGGAAAAATGAGTAAGTCTGACGGTGATGGAAACTGTATATATTTATCAGACAGTCCGGAAATTATCCGTAAGAAAGTATCCAGGGCTGTAACCGATAGCGGACCAACAGCAGAAAACCAGGCTAAGCCAGAAGCGATACAAAACCTGTTCGACCTGATGTCAATCGTTTCATCCGCAGATACCATTTCCCATTTTGATGAACAGTACAACAAAGTAGCCATCCGTTACGGCGATTTAAAGAAGCAGCTTGCAGAAGATATGATCGTATTCAATACGCCAATCCGCGAAAAAATAGAAGAACTGTCAAAAGACGACAACTACCTGCGTCAGGTTGCTAAACATGGCGCATTAAAAGCAAGGGAAAGTGCACAAAGAACCATTAAAGAGGTTAGATCTTTAATCGGATTTAAACCATTTTAACATTTAAACTAAAATCCCTACCTTAATCATAAATATAATATGCACATAGCAATAGTTGGAAACATAGGCGCTGGAAAAACTACATTAACAACTCTCCTTGCAAAACATTATGCCTGGGAAGCACTTTATGAAGCGGTAGAGAACAATCCATATCTGGAAGATTTTTACAGCGATATGAAAAGGTGGAGCTTTAACCTGCAGATCTACTTTTTAAACAGCCGTTTTCAGCAGATTGTAGACATTGAGAATTTTAACAGGAACGTGATCCAGGACAGGACCATTTATGAAGATGCACATATATTTGCAGACAACCTTCATGAAATGGGTTTGATGACCAGCAGGGACCATCAAAACTATAAAGCGATCTTTGCGAATATCACTTCTTTCATTAAGCCGCCAGACCTGTTGGTTTACCTTCGTGCGTCAGTACCCACATTGGTTAGTAACATACAGCGCAGGGGCCGTGAATATGAAGCCAGCATCCGCATCGACTATTTGTCCAAGCTGAATGAAAAATATGAAGCCTGGATTAAAGATTATAAACTTGGAAAATTGCTGATCCTCGATAAGGATAAACTAGACTTCACCAATAATCCGGAAGATCTGGGTGCCATCATACATGCAATAGAAACAGAAATAAACGGTTTATTTTAAATGAAGATCCTCGGAATCATACCAGCACGATACGCATCTACCCGCTTCCCGGGTAAACCGCTCGTGCAGATCAATGGTAAAAGCATGATCCGAAGGGTATATGAACAAGCGTGTAAAGCAGAGAGCCTGGCCAATGTGATCATTGCAACTGACGATGAACGGATTGCAGCAGAAGTTAAAGATTTTGGAGGATCTTATATCATCACCGCATCCGATCATTTAAGCGGCACCGACCGATGCGCAGAAGTCGCCGAAAGAACACCCGGATATGACGCATTCATCAATATACAGGGTGATGAACCATATATAGATCCAACGCAAATTGACCTGGTAGCATCCTGTTTTAATCACAAGGACACCCAACTGGCCACACTCATCAAAGAAATTCACTCCAATGAAGAATTATTTAATACCAATATCCCAAAGGTCTTAATTAATTCCAGGCAGGAGGCCATTTATTTTAGCAGACAAACCATTCCCCATATCAGAAATGCTGCAGAAGCACTGTGGTTAAGCAAGCACCAGTTTTACAAACACATTGGAATCTATGGCTATACCAAAGAAGCACTTTCTGCAATCACAAAGCTTCCACCGGCTACGCTCGAAATTGCGGAAAGCCTGGAACAGCTGCGCTGGATCGAGAACGGCTTTAGCATCAGCATCAGGATCACCGATATCGAGACCATTGCGATTGATACACCGGAAGACCTAAAGAAGATAAATCATGCCCTATGAAACATATAGTTGTTTATTTATTGATCTTTTCAGGCATTTTAGCAGCCTGCAGCCGCAATGGAAATCCTAAGGAGACATTAACAAATGATCTGGAAAAAACAGTCATCAAACCGTTTAGTGACTCCCTAAAAGCAGACACATTTAAGCTGAAGCTGATTGGCGATGAACCCAAAAAAATGACTTTGTTATTTACCATCACCTCATTTGAAGGTAAAGAGATCTACAACATCAGCATCAAAGCGACCGACCTGTTTAAAAATTACGACGCAACAATAGACCTGACTAAAAAAAATAACCAGGTTAAATTTATCAGTGATGAAGCAGCCCGTTTTTTTGACGATGAAAATTTCATGGAACCCGCAGTTACCGAACAGGAACAACCAGATCAGTACGTACCAGACAAACTATTTTTTGCAGAACTAAAACAAACCCAGCTAAACGGGTTTATTTATAGACTTGGGAAAGAAAATAAAATCTATATCGCCTGGTCTGTTCAACAGAAAAAAACGAAAACTTATTACAATTGCTGTAAATGATAATTTATTCATTAAAATTATCAATTTTTTTTTCTTTTGAAATCATGGTTAACGTCCTTGCTAAAACGTATTTCTTTTCTTTTACAGAAAAAAGTTACAAATAATATTATGATATTTTCAAATTAAGTCCTATGTTTATATAACGAAACATTATGAAGCACATTCAAAACGATTCGTAACAACCTTTAATATTCTAACCAAATATACTTTTATAAAGTGCCTGGAAATTTCCAGGCATTTTTTTTATATCCTAATTCTTATCTGTTATTTTAGTATCTCCATAGTATTACCGGTAATTATGTTTTTAAGAGTGCCCTTTTTATTCCTGCTTTTATTTGCAAGCACCCTGGCTTCTGCACAAAAAGCGAGTATAAAAGGAATAGTAACAGACACCCTTTTACAAAGAAAATTAGCGAACAGTTCAATCCTGCTCATCCGGTCGGCAGACTCAGTTCTGGTCCGGACTGCGCGGACCAATACAGAGGGCAGGTTCGAATTAAACAACCTGACTAAAGGAGATTATAAAGTACTGGTTACCTATCCAAAAATGGCCGATTACATACGGAATGTAAGCCTTTCGGACTCCACAGCAATACATCTTGGAAAAATAATCATGGAGCTGAAAGCCAAACTCCTAAAAGAGGTCATCATTAAGGCAAAAAAACCCGTACAACTCAAAGGTGACACCCTCGTTTTTCAGGCAGACAGCTTCGCTGTAAGGCCAAATGCCAATTTACAGGAACTTTTGAAGCGGCTTCCGGGATTTATAATTGATAAAAACGGACGGATCAAATCGCAGGGTAAAGAGATCCGGACCGTACTGGTTGATGGTGATGAGTTTTTTGGGGACGATCCGCTCCTGGCCACAAAATACCTGAAGGCAAATGCGGTTGAAGAAGTTCAGGTATATGACCGCAAAAGCAAATATGCAGACCTGAGTGGGATCGACGATGGTGTTCGGAATAAAACCATCAATATCAAGCTAAAGGAGGATGCAAAGAACGGGTACTTAAGCGCTTTGGATGCCAATGCAGGAAGTCCGGATTTTAAGGATTATGGAGGCATGCTTGGTGTTTTTAAAAACAAACTTAAGGCTGCTCTGTTTGGCAGTTTTTCAAACCTCAATAACGAATCCAGGATCAACAATTCCGTTAGAAAACTGAAAGGTGAAGAATACGATGCCATTGAGGTTGGTGACGATGGAAGCTCTATATTATATGCATATGGAGTAGAAGATGACGATGATGACAATGCCCCTACCGGCGGACTGCCAGAAAACCTGAATCTCGGTGCTCATCTGTCAAACCGATTTAACAATAATAAAATGGCCATCAAGTCAAACTTTAAAAGCTTTGACTATAACAACATCAACACAAGCACTACAAATACAAAGGAATTGCTGCCAAATGGAGCTATCTTTTTCAGTTCCGGCAGAAACCAGGCACATTCCCACAGTACCGGCGAAAGTTTAAGAGGCAGTTACAGCTATGCATTAGATTCCTTATCCGCACTTAAAATTTCCTTTGGACTAAAACAGACCCGGGTAAATACAGATGCATTTACACTCGATGACACAAAAAATGGAGCCGGACTATTCATCAGCCAAAATAACCAGTCTACCATTGGATCTGGAAAGGGGGAAACCTATAATGGAAATATCAACTGGTCCAGGCGCTTTAATAAAAAAGGACGTACCCTGTCAATCGACATTCAACCCGAACGTCAGCTGGCAGACAATACAGAACAAAATATAAACCGTACGAAATACTTTGATGACAATGGCGATCTCAAGAATGCGGAATATATTAACCTGCAAAAGGAAAATTTCAGCGGACAAAATTCCATTGCAGCCCGCATCAGCTATACAGAACCACTGGCTAAAAACTGGACCATGGAAGCCGGCTATAGTTTTAAAACCATGGCTACAACCAGTTACCGGTTCGTATCAGATAATGGCATCCGGAAAATAGATTCATTAAGCAACAACTTTAAATTCATCAATTTCTCTAATGTCGGCAAAATGGTCTTCCAATATAAGGTAAGGGATTTTTCCATATCCACCGGAATGGAAGCTACGCAAACAAATTTCGAGCTTAGGGATTTAGACAGCCAGATAGATTTTGAGCGCAATTATTTAAACTTAGCCCCAAATGCAAACCTGTTCTATAAATTAAATGCAAACAGCAGCATCTCTGTAAACTATAATGGTTTTATGATGCAGCCAGGGATCACCCAACTTCAGCCGGTAAGGCAGCTTAATAATCCATTGTATCAAATTATAGGAAATTCATCACTCCGCCCTTCTTTCTCCAATAATTTCGGCCTGTCATACAACAGCTATCAATTCAAGTCTGATGAATACATTTCCGGATATTTCAATTATGGTTTTACAAATAATGCGATCGTAAACACAGAAATTGTAGACGACTTTAACAAGCGGATCTTTAGCTTCACCAACCTCGACGGAAACAATACAACCTCCGGAAGCATCTATTATTCTAAAGGATTTGCAAAACTTAATTTAAGAATGGGCTTTGATCTTGGATTTAACAATTCCAATAACATAGCCATTATCAATTTTACAAAGAACAAGATCAGAAATACACAATATAACTTAAGAACAACATTTAACTATTATACTGCTTACATAGACCTAAGCTATAGCCCTTCTGCTACTTTTTTAAATGGAAGATCATCAATTGGCGACATTAATGATGGCAATAGCCTGATGCACGATCATGAATTCTCCGGAACCATCCAGCTTCCGTACCGCCTGGAATTTAATACCACTGTATCCTTATCTTTCCGGCCCGCAAACGCGTCCTTTGACCGGGATCTAAACATTGCCATCTGGAATAGTTATCTGTCGACCAAGCTGTTAAAAAGCGAATCCCTGGAAATTAAGGTTTCCGTAACCGATATCCTGAACCAAAAAATAGGTTACAGCAGGTTTGTTGGTGGAAATATCATTACCGAAAACACATTTAGCTATATCCCGCGTTATATACTTATTGGAGTTAATTGGAATTTAAGTGGTAATTTCATGAGAAAATCTGGCAAAAATGGCAAATAGAATACCCGTTTTGATCTTCATGATATTTTTCTGCAGCAGTTCGTCCAGACTTTGCGGCCAGCAGCTCTTTATTCCAACAGGTAAAATAACCTTCGAAAAAAAAGTAAACCTGCAGCGAAACCTCGCAGGCTGGAACCTGTCTGATGAAACCAGGGAGAAAATAAAAAAGTATCAGATCAGCAGCTGGGAACTCAGCTTTAATGAAAGTAGTGCCATTTATTTTTCTGAAAGTTCTGCTAACCAATTGTACAGCGATTACAGCAGCCGGACCAGGGTCTTAAAGAAAACCATAATTGGTGAAGATTACCTGCTTAATGATACCATACCACACATTGATTGGAAGATCATGGATGAGATCAGGACCATTTCTGGATATGAATGCCGCAAAGCCATAGGAAGAATTCAGGACACTATTTATGTTGTGGCATTTTATACCGATGAGATTTTACTTAAAGGCGGACCAGAAGGATTTAGCGGCTTGCCCGGAATGATCCTGGGATTGGCCATTCCACGATACAGCACCACCTGGTTTGCAACCAAAGTAGATGCCCTAAGCAATAATGCAGCTCAAATAGTAAGTCCGCAAAAAGGAAAAAAAATAGAATCAGAAAAGGATCTGAGCAAATTAATTGAATTATACAGCCGCTATGAAGGCATAAAAAATGAAGCCGTAAAGAAGCGGATCTATGGCTTTACGCTCTAACTTTTTCATTTGTATAGGTTTACAAAACATTTACAGGCACATTAATAATTCGAAAAAGAGCGATAACGCTTTGGTTTTATTTGCTAACTTTGTATCCCGTACAAAAACAATAAAACAGCAGTAAAAAACTGTTTTAATATCAGAAAATCACAAACATGACTAAGTATATTTTTGTTACGGGCGGTGTTACTTCCTCTTTGGGTAAGGGCATCATTTCCGCTTCACTAGCCAAATTACTACAAGCACGGGGCTACAGTGTAACCATCCAAAAGTTTGACCCGTATATCAATATTGATCCGGGAACATTAAACCCTTACGAACATGGGGAATGTTTTGTAACAGAAGATGGTGCTGAAACCGATCTTGACCTTGGTCACTACGAACGTTTCTTAAATGTACCCACTTCGCAGGCCAATAACATTACTACAGGCCGCATCTATCAAAATGTAATCAATAAGGAACGCCAGGGTGAGTACCTGGGTAAAACGGTACAGGTAGTTCCACACATCACCGATGAGATTAAACGCAACATGCGTATCCTTGGTGATACCGGTGTTTATGATATTGTGATCACTGAATTGGGAGGAACCGTAGGTGATATTGAATCCCTTCCATTTATTGAAGCCGTTAGACAATTTAAATGGGAAGCAGGTGCAAATAATGCGATTGTAATCCACTTAACCCTTGTCCCATACCTGGCAGCAGCCGGAGAACTTAAAACAAAACCAACACAGCACTCCGTTAAAACCTTGCTGGAATATGGTATTCAGCCAGACATCCTGGTTTGCAGAACCGAAAAACACATGAACCTGGACATCCGTAAAAAGATAGCCCTGTTCTGTAATGTAAACGTAAATGCAGTGATCGAATCTGCAGATGCCTCTACCATCTATTCAGTTCCGTTGTTAATGATGAAAGAGCAACTGGATAAAACAGTGCTGAGCAAATTAAAACTACCTCAGAAAAACGAGCCGGATATGGAAAGCTGGAAGGATTTCTTAGGCCGTTTAAAAAACCCAACTTCAGAGGTTACCATTGGATTAATTGGAAAATACGTAGAGTTACCAGATGCCTATAAATCGATCATAGAATCCTTTATCCACGCAGGTGCCAAGAATGAGTGCAAGGTACGTGTGGAATATATCCATTCTGAAGAGATCTATCCGGATAACGCAAAAGAAAAACTACAGCATTTAGACGGCGTATTGGTTGCTCCGGGATTTGGAAGCCGCGGAATTGAAGGAAAAATCGATTCCATTAAATACGTGCGTGAGCATGAAGTGCCTTTCTTTGGAATCTGCCTGGGTATGCAATGTGCTGTTATTGAGTTTGGACGTAACGTTCTTGGTTTAAAAACTGCCAACACAACTGAAATTGATGAAGAAACCATTGATCCGGTAATCAATATGATGGAAGATCAAAAAACAATTACAACTAAAGGTGGTACCATGCGTTTAGGTTCTTACCCATGCGACCTTAAAAAAGGCACAAAAGCCTATGGTGCTTACGGTAAAACACACATCAATGAACGTCACAGACACCGTTATGAATTTAACAGTGCCTATCTGAAAAAATATGAAGATGCAGGAATGATCGCATCAGGTGTTAACCCCGAAAGCAATTTAGTAGAAATCGTTGAGCTTAAAAACCATCCTTTCTTTGTTGGCGGACAATTTCACCCAGAATTAAAATCAACAGTTGCTAATCCTCACCCACTTTTTGTTAAATTTGTCGCCGCTGCGATGGAGTTTGCAAAGAAGAAAACAAAATAATACGCGTTTTAAATAACAATAATGGATAGAAATACATTTACAGGATTGTTCCTGATTATGATCGTTCTTGCAGGTTCTGTTTATTTCTTCAGACCAAGTGAGTCTGAGATGAAAAAAGAAAATGAACGGATTGCTGCAGATTCTGCGAAAAAAGCCAACACCAATAAAACAATTACTCCCGTAGCTAAAGCAGCAGCAGTTACACCTGCTATTGATTCTGCGGTATTAAAAGGTCCGTTTGGAGGAAACATTTCTGGTACCGAGCAAACCACCATTTTAGAAAATGAAAATTTACTGCTAACCTTTACCAACAAAGGTGGAAGGATCTTGTCCGTACAGGTTAAAGGACAGAAAACCTATGATGGTAAACCAGTGATCTTATTTAATGGGAACCAAAACAAGTTTGGTTTGAACTTAAATATCGGCGGAAAAATAGTAAGCACCAATGACCTTTATTTTACGGCAGCAAAAACCGGCACAGCAGTAAGCATGCGTGCAAACTATGCTGCAGATAAATACATAGAATACGTTTACGATTTAAAAGGCAAAAGCAATAATGTTGGCTTAAACATCAACCTTAATGGCTTAAACCAGGTGGTTCAGGGAAATACCATTTCTTTAAACTGGGAAGCAACCTTACTGGAGCAGGAAAAATCAGCTAAAAAGGAAATGGAGCACTCAGCTCCATATTACAAATACATAAATGAAAACCCAGACCACCTGAACGTTGCTAAAGATGAAAAAGAAGATCTGGTAAAAGGAAAGATCGAATGGTTCTCTTTCAAGCAGCACTTTTTCTCTGCGGTATTAATTCCTAAAGTACCTTTTGAAAAAGGAAATCTGGAGGTTAAGGTAAGTACAGCTCCGGGACAGGTAAAATGGTACGGTGCAAATATGATCATGCCTTTCAATCAGCTTGCTGCGCAGAACTACTCCATGGACTTTTATTTTGGAACAAATAAGTTCTCTACCTTAAAGGCTCAGGGGTATGATTTGGAGAAACAAGTAGATATGGGCTATTGGCCGCTAAAATACATCAACAGGTTCATCGTATTGCCGGTATTTAACTTCTTAGAAGGTTTTGGATGGAACTATGGTTTGATCATCCTTGTTTTAACAATTATGCTTAAACTGGCCATGTCGCCGTTAACGTATAAATCATATATCTCTATGGCTAAAATGAGAATTTTAAAGCCGGAGATGGATGTGATCAAAGCAAAAGTTGGTGATGATAATCCTACCCTGCTGCAACAGGAATACTTAAAATTGTATAAACAGGTAGGTGTTAACCCTATGGGCGGATGCTTACCGATGCTGCTTCAGTTACCATTTGTAATGGCATTCTTCTTCTTCTTCCCCAACCTGTTTGAGTTGAGAGGCGAAAGTTTCTTATGGATGAAGGATCTGTCAACCTATGATGATTTCATTAAATTTGGGGTAGATATTCCTTTCCTGGGTAACCACTTGAGTTTAATGTGTATCCTGATGACGGTTTCTACACTGATCTATACCTATTTTAACAACCAGATCTCCGGAGCAACCGGACAAATGAAATACATCGGTTATATCATGCCAATTGTATTCCTGGGTGTACTGAACAGCTATCCATCAGGATTAAACTATTACTACTTCCTGGCGAATATGTTGACCTTTGCACAACAGTTCCTGATCAAATCTATGGTAGATGATGAAAAGATCCATAGAACCTTGCAGGAAAATAAAACAAAACCGGTAGAACAAAAAAAGAAATCTAAGTTTCAAACCAGACTGGACGACTATATGCGTCAGCAGCAACAGGTTAAAACGCAGGAAAAAAAGAAAAAATAATGCTGTCTTAAAGCAACATAAATTGAAAGCCTCCAATAAGCAAATACTTATTGGAGGCTTTTCATTTAATAAAATTTCGCACGCCTTAGGATATCCGGCATAGATAAAATGTAAAATTTGACGTACAATGATAAGAATCCGGTAAAAAATTGCAATTTTTAAGGCTAGACAATAAACCGGGATAAAAACAATCTTAAAACATGCAGAAATATCTTACCATTGCTTTATTATTTTTGGGCGGCGCAAGCTTTGCGCAAAAAAAGCCATTAAACCATACAGTTTATGATTCCTGGGAATCTATTTCATCAAAAAAACTGTCAAATAATGGAAATTGGGCAGCGTTTGGAATAGCTCAGCAGGAAGGTGACGGCACCCTATATTTATCAAACCTCCTTAGCAATTCGAAGATCAAAGTAAACCGCTCTGAAAGTGCAGCATTTAGTGCAGATTCTAAATTTGCTGCGTTTACCATAAAACCATTTTATAAAGAAACCCGTCTGGCAAAGATCAAAAAGAAAAAGCCGGATGAAATGACCAAAGATACCCTGGGCATTGCCAACCTTACTACGCTTGCAATCGTAAAGATTCCAAAAGTTAAATCCTTTAAAATTCCTGAAACAGGCATGGCACTACTTGCCTATCAATTGGAAAAACCAATAGATACGGCAAAGAAAACAAGCCCTGCAGCTGGAACTGTACCAAAAAAAGATGATGAAGATTATCTGGCAGATGAAGTTCCCGGAGCTTCTGCTAAACAGGAAGGTACAGATCTGATCGTAAGGAACCTGTTAACTGGTGTGGAACGTACATTCAAATATGTTACTGAATATAGCTTTACAAAAGATGGCAAGCAACTGGTATTTGCATCTACCGGATCTAAAAAAGATAAAGCAGCCGCTACCGGTGTCTTCGTTTTAAATACTGTAAAAGGAACCGTTAAGACCCTGGTAAACAGCAAAGGCAACTTTAAAGGATTTGCATTTGATGACGAAGGAGAATCCCTGGCCTTTCTCGGAGAAAATAGCCCGGAGAAAGCAGAGATCAAAGATTACTTTGTATACTATAATTCCCTGTCGCTGGATACAGCACAAATTCTGGTTGATGCTGACATTCCAGGAATGCCTGCTAAATGGGCCGTAAGCGGAGAAGGCAGATTAAACTTTAGCAAAGATGGCACTAAGCTTTTCTTTGGCATTGCACCAGTTAAAACACCAAAAGATACCACCTTAGTGGATTTTGAAAATGCAAAACTCGACATCTGGGGATATAAAGATGATTACCTGCAGCCTATGCAGCTGAAAAATGCAGACAGAGAGTCAAAGAGAACGTATTTAACAGCCATTGACATCTTTGATGGAGATGCTAAAATAATACCGCTAACCGATCTAAAACTTCCTGAAGCAAGCCCGATCAATGAAGGAAATTCAAACTTCGTATTGGCGTCAACCGATTTCGGAAACAGGATCCAGTCGCAATGGACAGCCGGATCCATCCGCGATTACTACCTGGTTGACGTAAAGACGGGGGCAAGAAAGAAGATCATTGAAGGTCTTTCCGGAAATGCAATGGCATCCCCTTCGGGAAAATATGTGATCTATTTTGATAAGAAAACCGGTAACTGGTATACTTACAACCTTCAAACTGCCAAAATAACCCATTTGAACAATGGAATGTCCGTTAAATTTGTTGATGAGGATAATGATGTACCAGATGATCCATCTCCATATGGCATCGCTGCATGGACTGAAGACGATAAAGCCGTATTGTTATATGATCGTTACGACATTTGGGAATTTTCTCCGGATGGAAAAACTGCAGCCAAAAATATCACCAACGGATTTGGAAGACAAAGCACCATCACTTTCCGTTATCAAAAGACCGATCCTGAAAGCCGTTTCATCGGAAAAAAAGAAATCGTTTGGCTGGATGCCTTTAACAATACCACCAAAGAAAACGGTTTTTACAAAAAGAACATTGGCGACAGCAAAAACCCGGAGCTTGTGGTAATGGCCAAAATGAAATATTCAAACCTGGTAAAAGCTAAAGATGCCGAACGCTATATTTTTGATAAAAGCAATTATACCAATTCACCAAATGTATTTGTTTCTGCAGATCTTAAAACAGACGTTAAGCTAAGCAATACCAATCCGCAACAGGCAACTTATAACTGGGGTACCGCAGAACTGGTAAAATGGACTACACCAAAAGGATTTAAATCCGAAGGGATCCTTTACAAGCCAGAAGATTTTGACCCGGCTAAAAAATACCCGATGATCGTATATTTCTATGAAAAATTATCAGAAGGGTTATACACTTACCAGGCACCTGCACCTACCCCATCCCGGTTAAATATCTCTTATTTTGTAAGTAATGGTTACCTGGTATTTGCACCAGACATTAGCTACGAAACGGGCTATCCGGGCAAGTCCGCAGAAGAATTTATCAATTCCGGAGTAGAATCCTTAAAGCAAAACCCATGGGTAGATGGAACAAAGATCGGGATCCAGGGTCAGAGCTGGGGTGGTTACCAGGTGGCACACCTCATTACCAGAACCAATATGTATGCTGCTGCATGGGCAGGCGCACCAGTTGCCAACATGACTTCAGCCTATGGCGGAATCCGTTGGGAAAGCGGTATGAACAGGCAGTTCCAGTATGAAAAAACACAAAGCAGAATTGGCGCTACCTTATGGGAAAAACCAGATCTGTATATAGAAAACTCTCCATTGTTCTTTTTACCCAAGGTAAATACGCCGGTAGTGATCATGTCTAACGATGCGGATGGAGCTGTGCCATGGTATCAGGGTATAGAAATGTTCACTGGTTTAAAAAGATTAAGCAAGCCAGTATGGTTATTAAACTATAATAATGAGGCCCATAACCTGGTACAGCGTCAAAACCGGAAAGATATCCAGATTCGTGAGCAGCAATTCTTTGACTATTATCTTAAAGGCGCAAAAGCCCCGGTATGGATGGTTAATGGTATACCAGCAACAGAAAAAGGAAGAACATGGGGTTTTGAACTAACCGATGAGAAGCCTTAAGATCAATGGAAACAGCAGTCGTACTGGATCGATATTCTACATTCATTGAATCATCGGTCACTGACCGCTTTTTAAAGCATAAAGATGTAATTCGGTTACTTGCAGACTTACCATCAGAATTTGAGGTAGGTCTGCAGGGTAACTCTGTTGAAAACAGAAGTATCAGCCTCATAAAATGGGGTTCTGGTCCTACCCGGATCTTTATCTGGAGTCAGATGCATGGCGATGAAGCTACCGGCACAATGGCAATCCTGGACCTGTTCAATTTTTTACAGCAGGAACAGTTCTCAGATGATGTCAATCTTCTAAAAGAAAGCTGTACCCTGTATATGCTGCCTATGGTTAATCCGGATGGAGCAGAAAGGTTTACTCGCAGAAATGCTCAGCAGATTGATATTAACCGCGATTATTTACAAACTGTAAGTGCAGAGGCGCTCCTTTTAAAACAATGCAGGGAAGATATTGACCCGCATTTCGGATTCAATCTGCATGATCAAACTACCTTATGGAGTGTAAAGCACAACCAGAAACCGGCCACACTTTCTTTCCTCGCTCCTGCATTAGACGAAAGTCTATCGATCAATGAGACCAGGGAAAGAGCAATGTTGGTTATTGCCGATATCTTTAAAGCAATAGACCCAATCCTTCCCGGACACATTGGACTGTTCAATGATGAATATGAACCAAGGGCATTTGGTGATAACTTTCAAAAAGAAGGCACTGCCACGATATTGATCGAAGCAGGCGGACTGGCTGGCGATCCTGAAAAGCAACAGATCCGAAAATATTACTTTCTGTCTATTCTATCAGGGTTACGGTCCATCGCCAAAAGAACTTACCTGGAACAGCAAACTTCAAATTATTTCTGCATCCCAAAAAATGATAAGCAGATCTTTCATATCCTGATCCATCAGGTCCTTTTAAATGGAACATGGGTAAGTATCGGTATCAACTATGATGAACTGCCCAATGAAAATGGGAGCAGCACCAGAAAATGTTACACAATCCAGGATATTGGTGATTTAAGCTACTGTCATGGTTATGAAATGCATTCATTGGGATCTTATACCATTGAGGGTACAATTATTTTCAACGCAAACGCAAATTTCAGATTGCTGGATGGGAATCAAATTATTTTAAGTTTCAGCAATGGAATATTGCTTTAAAACCCTACATTAACACCTTAAAAATAAACCGTCTAATGGCATTAAGTAGAATATGGTCTGCATTTATTATTGTAGCTATCGTTGTAGCAAGTATTAAGTGTTTCTTTTTTGGACAAACAGACATCTTTAACTGGATGATCATTGGTAAAGCAGACGATGCAGCCAACCCATTAAAGATTGACGGCGTGATTGAAACCTGCTGGACAGCAGTTAATATCTGTCTGAAACTGATCGGTATCATGGCTTTATTTATGGGCTTTATGAGTATCGCAGAAAAAGCAGGAGGCATCCGTTTACTGTCCAGGATCATTGGGCCATTCTTTTCCAAACTATTTCCGGACGTTCCAAAAGGCCATCCGGCTACCGGGCACATGGTAATGAATTTCTCGGCAAACTTATTGGGACTGGATAATGCGGCCACTCCCTTCGGATTGAAAGCGATGGAAAGTCTGCAGGAATTAAACCCCAGTAAAGACACCGCATCCAATGCGCAGATCATGTTCCTGTGTTTACATGCGTCCGGATTAACGCTGATCCCGGTCAGCATCATCGCCATCCGTGCATCGCTAAACTCGGCAAACCCTACAGAAATTTTCATTCCCTGCATGATTGCTACTTTCGTAGCCACTATGGCAGCCATGCTGATCGTTTCGTTTAAGCAGAAGATCAACATCCTTCAACCGGCCATATTAAGCTGGGTACTTGGAATTTCAATTGTAATCGCACTACTGGTTCTATATCTTGTAAAATTAAGCACCACAGAGCTGCAGTCTTTTTCAGGAATTTTGAGTAATGGCTTATTGCTGTTTATATTCCTGCTGATCGTTCTGGGAGGCGTGTATAAAAAGATCGATGTATTTGATGCATTTATTGAGGGTGCCAGGGGCGGATTTGAGACCGCCATCCGGATCATTCCTTACCTGGTAGGGATGTTAATTGCAATCAGCCTGTTACGTACCAGCGGTACATTTGACATCATTATCAATGGATTAAAAAGTGTATGTACCTTTCTGGGCACAGACTCCAGGTTCATTGACGGGATCCCGACTGCGCTGATCAAGCCTTTAAGCGGAGGCGGTGCAAGGGGCATGATGGTGGATACCATTACAACACATGGTGCAGATTCTTTTGCGGGCAGATTATCCAGCATCCTCCAGGGATCATCAGATACTACGTTTTACGTAATCGCTGTTTATTTCGGAGCAGTAAATGTTAAGAATACAAGATATACGATTGGTGCGATGCTGCTGGCAGATTTGGTAGGCGTATGTACCGCCATTGGATTGTGCTATATGTTCTTTGGATAAAAAGAAAGTTAAGCGAGCTGCTTACTGGTACTCAGCTTATTCAATATTTGTGCTAAAATGGTAGGTTCAACACTGGTATGCCTGGACGTTCTCCAGGTAGCTGATGCATCCAGCCATACACAAAAAGAGTGATAGCCGTCTACAATGACTGCATACGTTTCATGAAAATCATCCTGTATCTGCATACAGAAACCGTTAACAGGTTTACCCTGAACATCAAACTGGAAGTTTAGACAATTACTTAACATATTCATATTTGGCTTATTATATCCATAACAAAGCTCCACAAAAAATGTTTCACTAGTTTTAAATACATAACAAGTTATTGTTAAATATTGGTAGTTTTATCATTTTAATATAATTTATGGCGAACAACCAAATTACAGCAGTTACAGAACTGGACCGGTCACATTATAAAACCAAGGTATATGCAGGTGGACATTTCATTTATTCGGATGAACCTGAAGAGGTGGGCGGAACAGATGAGGGTATGACCCCGGGAGCATTACTTCTGGCAAGTTTGGGAAGTTGTACCGCAATAACGATCCGGATGTATGCCGACCGTAAAGGGATTAACCTCGACAGCATTAAAATAGATTTAGCGATCTGTAAGGAAGAGGAAATGAGTAAGGAAACAACCATTACCCGTAAGATAGAACTTAAAGGAGATTTTTCAGATGATGTTCATCAGCGGTTGATGCAGATTGCAGATAAATGCCCAATCCATAGATTGCTCAGCAATCCAATTAAGATTGAAACCAGCTAACGCATCGCCATACAGAATTTAGTACTATAATTACATTAATTAGTACAGTTTTGTTTTATGCGGCAAGCTGTGCTTTCACTTTATTGATCAAACTATCGATATCAAATGGTTTGGCCAGAAAATCATTTGGAGATCCGGGCTGTTCCAGAATGTTATGTAAGTTATGGCTTGCAGAAATCATCACGATAGGGATTGATTTATACAAATCATGCTCTTTTATCTCTTTACAGATCTCTCTGCCGTCCATTCCACCCAACATCACATCGAGCAGGATCAAATCCGGCATTAAAGAAGAAATGACACTCAATACGTTTTTTCCGCTTGTTAACGTGGAAACTTCATAGCCCTCATCCTCCAAAATAATCTTAATGATATCGACTATATCGCTATCATCATCAACTGCTAATATTTTCCTTGACATTTTTTTTACTCATTTGCATAATAGTGCACTATTAATATGCCATGATTTGATTTAGAGACGAATTAATCAATAATAATATTGATACATATAAATTATTTGGCTAATTACTAAATTTATTAGCATCTTTACAACGTGTTATATGCAGTAGTAGATATCGAAACCACAGGTGGCTTTGCATCCGGAAATGGGATCACTGAGTTGTCCATACAGGTACATGATGGCGTATCGATAATTGACAGCTATGAAACCCTGATCAATCCCCAACAGGATATCCCGGAGTATATTGAAGCATTAACAGGCATTAGTAATGCTATGGTTAGAAATGCGCCGGTATTTAGTGAAGTAGCTGAGATCATTTACAATTATCTGCACGACAAGATCTTCGTGGCACACAATGTTAATTTTGATTTTTCATTCATTAAACACCAGCTTTCTTTAAGCGGGTTCGATTTGCAGTGTAAAAAAATCTGTACGGTACGTTTAAGCCGTAAAATACTTCCGGGGCACAGTTCTTACAGTTTGGGAAAACTTTGCAACGCCTTAAATATTGGCATCAATAACAGGCATCGTGCCGGTGGGGATGCAGAGGCTACTGCCGAATTGTTAACACTCCTGCTGGAAAGTGACCATGAAGGCATCATCAGCCAGATGCTGAGCCGGAATTCTAAAGAACAGGCCCTCCCTCCTAATTTATCGCGTGCACAGATTGATAAATTGCCACTTTGTCCGGGGGTATATTATTTCAAGGATCAGAAAGGAAAGATCATTTATATTGGCAAGGCAAAGAGCATTAGAAAAAGGGTATGCTCACACTTTACGGGCACAAATACCGGGAGGCAGCGTCAGAATTTCTTAAAGGACATTCACAGTATAGACTTTGAAGTTTGCGGTACCGAACTAATGGCTTTTATATTAGAGGAATCTGAGATTAAAAAACACTGGCCAGAGAACAACCGGGCGTTAAAGCGCTTTGAACAGAAATATGGATTGTATGTTTTTGAAGACCAGAGCGGCTATTTCAGGTTAGGTATTGACAAGCACAGAAAGCATACGCCTGCACTTTACAGTTTTAATACCATATTGGAAGGACATAATCTTTTAAAGCTGCTGATCAAAGAGCACTTGCTTTGTGAAAAACTGTGTTTCATTCAAAAGAACCGGCAAGCCTGTACGGCACATGAAGAAGGAAATTGTGCGGGTGCCTGTGTCCATAAAGAATCAGCCGCATCTTATAACGTACGCGTAAAATATGCGATCAAACAACTGGAAACGATGCTTCCAACGTTTGCAGTGATTGATAAAGGCAGAAATGAGGATGAACAAAGCTGTCTCCTGGTGGAGCAAGGCAAATTTTACGGCATGGGCTACATCTCAAACTATGCCGATATTCATGAACCCGGACAATTAAAATCAGCGTTACAGCCCTTTGCCTCAAATGATTACATACTTCATATGATCCGGACGCATGCAGAGCAGTTCCCGCAAAAGAAAATAGCCATTTAATGGTGCAGATATTTTTCCAATAAATCTTAAATAGATTTGCGCATTTCCATCATAAATTCTATATTTGCCCCTCCTAAATAAGGAAATGCATCCATAGCTCAGCTGGATAGAGCAACGGTTTTCTAAACCGTAGGTCATAGGTTCGAATCCTATTGGGTGTACAAGAGATTTATCTCTTAATTAAAGGCGACGTTGCTCCAGACGTCGCTTTTTTTTGTTAAAAGGGTTCTGGACCGAGGTCGCCTGTAATTATATCAAACTGCTATTTATATCCACTAGAATCGGAATATTTTCTATACCAGCGATAACAGGTATTTTAATATCTATTTCACATATTACACCATTGAATACCAGGAAAACAAAGAAAGAAGATCTGAAGAATATCTTATGGTTGCCCCGTAACCAGTGGTAATGACTTTGAATATTAAGAGTTACTTTATACCAAAAACAGCCAGCATTTTTCCGAGCGCGTCTTTAGCATGCATCCTTTTGCCATTTTCAAGCGATTGCTCTGCGGCTACCGCTGCCCTTTTGCGCATACTCACTTCATAAAAAAATAAGGCTTCCTGCAAATTGTGAAATTGATCAGACGTTAAACATTCGCTCAATTCTAAAGCATCAAACATAGCTGTGTTTGCGCCTTCACCTGCAAATGGCGGCATAACATGTGCGGCGTCTCCGAGTAAAGTTAAATTGGGCAGGGTTTCCCATGTTTGATCCAGGGGCATACAATAAATTGGACGCGGTATAACAGGCATTGATGCATTTTCAAACAATTCATACCAGATGTCACTCCATTCGCTGTACTCACTTTCAAACCAAGCCAGCAATTGTGTTTTGTCAGAAAAATCCAAGCCACTATTTGAAGCCCAGTTTTCATTGGGTTTAAAGCTTAAATAAAACCCCAGGCCACCATTCTCTTTCTGACCACCCAATATATTCTTTTCATTTCCAAAAGCCATGATCTTACCGCCCTTTAACATGGCATGGATATTCGGTATTGCCACTGCTGCATTGTCGATATTGATTTCAACCATGGTCACACCGGAATAAAAAGCTTTGATAGCTGTGACGTACGGGCGGATTCTCGAATGAGCACCATCAGCTGCAATTACAAGATCTGCGTAATCAGATGAACCATCTTTAAAATGTAAGATCCAGCCTTCAATTTCTTTCTCCATGGAAACAAATTGACTGTCCCATACTACAGTTTCCGGTTGTAAAGACTCCAAAAATATTTTTCTTAATGCACCGCGGTCTATTTCAGGACGGATAGTTTCACTGTCAGGATCTTCATCTGATTGGGCCTCGTGGTCGCTAAAAATAATCTCTGCACGTTCATTGACGATGATCTTTTTATCTGCACCCCGATGGATACTCTTTTGAAATGCAGCTACTAAATTTGCTTTGCGCAGTGCCTCCCATCCCGATGACTCATGCAGATCAAGTGGTGAACCCTGAACACGGGCAGCTGGGTTAGCATCCCGTTCATATAGTTTTACATGGACGCCCTTAAGCTGTAGAAGTCTGGCTAAAGTTAATCCGCCCGGACCGCCACCTATGACGGCCACTTTTTTATTTTTCATTAACATGATTCTATATTTTCAATTATAATACGAAATTGATGCTTATCTTAGAGATAAAATAATCACATTAGACTCAAAAACAGTCGTAAAAGACTTCTATGAAAAAACAATCAGAGCCATATATTCTGCAAAGGCTTGCTCGTTTATTAGGGACAGAAGTAAAAAACAACAGATTAGATATCCCTGAAAAATTTGGCCAGGGGTATTGTACAGGATTCGTATTTAATGAGAATATCCGGATGCTGATCCTTAATTATGAACTCAATGAAGACTTGCTTGTTGAAAATCCGGATGTTAATGGTTCTGCGAGAACGATCCTTTTTAAGTTCCGGAACATTTTCAATAAAACAGCGGCACAACGGGAGGGCAATCACTTAGCAGAGACACCTTCGGTTTTAATTGCGACAAAAAGTTTAAATCCTGAAGTAATTATTCCTATCCATACCAACATGTCGACGATCAATATAGACGTAGACGTCAGTTATTTAAACGGCCTGTTCGACTCGTCAGAAAAATCACCGGTTTTAAAGAGCCTGTTACAAAATACACAGCCCTTACTATTCGAACAACTGATTTATCCTTCTTTACAGAAAATTGTGGATGAAATCCTATCAGAATCGGTTGATCAAGCTTTCAAACTATTTTTTCTGAGGGTAAAAGCAGAAGAACTGATTTGCAGACTATTAATAGAACTGGAAAAGCGAGATGAAAAACGTCTTTATGATTTAAATACTCAGGATATACAAACTATTTACAAAGTAAAAGAAGAAATCCTTAAACATCCGGAAACTCCACCGCGCATCAATAATTTGGCAGTATATGCAGGTATGAGTCCCACCAAACTGAAACGTTTATTCAAGCAAATTTTCGGCAGCAGCATATTTAATTACTATCAGGAATTCAGGATGAAAGAAGCCGCGATATTATTGAAAAATGAAAAGCTATCTGTTTCTGATGTGGGTTATAGACTCGGTTTTACAAACCTTAGCCATTTCTCAAGAGTCTTTAGAGAACATCTGGGAATGAAGCCAAAACAATACAGCCGGTCTTAATTTAAAACAGGATCACTTATTACAAAAATAAAACCCGATAAGTGTTTCACATACTGAACACATCATGAAAAATATCTATACTTGTGAATATAACCCACTCGTCATGCTTCCTTGTTTCAAATCTACATTTTACCGCGTTTTACTATTATTACTGATATCACCATTTTTTTCCTTCAGCGTATATTCACAGGTACAGGCCGGTCCGCAGCATAGCTGGACAGCAAACTGGATAGGTACCCAGGGCAATACGGGTACAGAATATGGCGTCTACTATTTCCGTAAAACCATTACTTTAGATTCTAAACCTGGCTCTTTTAAAGTACATGTTTCTGCAGACAACAGGTATAAACTTTATGTAAACGAAGTACTCGTTAGCATGGGGCCTGCCCGTGGCGACACCTATAACTGGAACTATGAAACTGTGGATCTTGCACCATATCTCAAACAAGGAGCAAACACGCTTGCTGCATTGGTATTTAACGAAGGTCCTTACCAGCCTGTAGCACAGATCAGCTTCAGAACTGCCCTAATGCTTCAAGGAAGCAGCAAAGCCGAGGATGTCGTAAACACCAATAAGAGCTGGAGATGCTTCAATGATAAATCACATCAGCCATTTCCTGGCTGGTTTCCCTATGCAGCGACCAAGGGAGAAATCGTTGACATGAACCTGGCCCTGGGCGACTGGAATAAAAATAATTATGACGACAGCAAATGGCCATTCGCAAAAGACTTATCACAGGCACGTCCGAAAGGTAAAACCGATGGATTTGGATTAATGCTGGTTCCTTCATCTTTACCGCAGATGGAGCTTAGCTACCAGCGGATCTCAACATTGCGCAAAGCGACGGGAATGAATGTTCCTTCCGGATTTCCAAAAAATAAAGTTGCACTTACGGTACCTGCCCAAAGTGTGGTAACCCTTTTGCTGGACCAGGATACGTTGACCAATGCATACCTCAACCTGAATTGCAGCGGTGGTAAGGATGGTAGTGTCACCATCCGTTATGCAGAATCACTATTGGAGAATAATAAAACAGGAAGGGGAAAAGGAAACCGTAACGAAGTAGAAGGTAAGAGTTTTTCCGGTCGCGCAGATAGTATCATTGCCAATGGCAAAGCTGACCAAACATTTACTACCCTGAACTATCGTACTTATCGTTATATACAAGTCAGCATCAGAACAGGTAACGACCCACTTACCATCAACGACCTTTACGGAACATTTACAGGTTACCCTTTTAAATTAAAGGCCACACTGAATACGACCAACGCTGAAATTAAAAAGATAGTCTCAATTGGATGGCGCACCGCCCGGCTTTGCGCTGTAGAAACCTATTTTGACTGCCCCTATTATGAGCAGCTTCAATATGTAGGTGATACCCGGATCCAGGCAATGGTATCTTATTTCAATGCAGGGAATGATACACTGGCCCGCAATGCAATCAGCCAGATAGATCATTCCCGTCTGCCGGAAGGCGTAACGCAAAGCCGCTGGCCAAGCCGTGAAAACCAGGTGATACCTGGCTTTTCATTATGGTATATTGGAATGCTGCACGATTACTGGATGTACCGCAATGATCAAAATTTTGTAAAGGATAAGCTTTCCGGCTCCCGTGCTATACTTGACTTTTTCGGTAGATACCAGCAAGCAGACGGTTCATTAAAAGATGTTCCATTCTGGACTTTTATGGACTGGGCAGGCCGTAATGGGTGGAGTGCCGGCGGACCGCCAAAGGGTACTGACGGCAGCTCAGCGGGTTTTGATCTCCAATTGCTTTGGGCATACCAATGGGGCGCAGAAATGGAAGCGCAGTTGGGAATGCCGGCTATTGCAGATTTATATAGTAAAAAGGCAACTCAACTTATACAGACGATACGCAGCAAGTACTGGAGCAAATCCAAACAGCTTTTTGCAGAAACAGTAGAGAAAAACACCTTTTCACAGCATACCAATAGTCTGGCAATATTAACGGGTGCCGCACCAAAAGAGCAATGGCCTGAGCTGGGAAAGAAAATGCTAAACGATACCACGCTTACGCAATGCTCTATTTATTTCAGATATTATATGCACATGGCACTTGTTAAGGCGGGTCGCGGTAATGATTATCTTTCCTGGCTGGATGCATGGCGCAGTAATATGGATCTGGGACTTACCACATGGGCCGAAGAGCCGGACGTGCTGCACAGCCGATCAGATTGCCATGCCTGGGGTGCCAGTCCGAATATTGAGATATACCGCACATTACTCGGAATAGACAGTGATTCACCTGGGTTTAAAAAAATAAAAATCGTCCCCCACCTTGGCGACATCACATCAATTAGTGGCTCAATGCCGCATCCAGGTGGCAAGGTAGATGTGGCTTATACCTTAAAGGGCAGTGAATGGGATATTCAGATCGATCTGCCTGAGCAAACAACCGGCACTTTTATTTGGAAAAGAAAGACTTACCAATTAAAATCTGGCGGGAATAAGTTTAGCTTCCGTAACACCGCTATGTAAAAGTAAGGTTCTAAATATATTTGCATTGAAATGGTATGATAAGCCTGTTCGTAAATTGTAGAGAAAAAGCTTCCGTAGTATCGGAATTTCTGCAAATGTAACTCACTAAATACAGCCATATTTGGTGAATAGAAATAACGATTTATCTTTGTGCATATATAAATGGCATTGCAAGAAACTAAAGAATTACTAGACCGGATTAAGCACCATGACAAATTATTAATCACGGTAAATGAAAACTGTGCGATCGCCTTACCAGATGACATCCTGCAAAAGTTGCTTCAACCACACAAGCTGGCACATTACTGTTTTGTATTTATCGATCAGGGATCAGAAACCTATAAAGTAGATTTACAAAACATGACCATTTCCGATGGACAATTGGCTTTTTGGTTTGCCAAATCAGATTTTCAACAATCCACTAAAAACTTATGGCACCCAGGGTTATAAAATTGCATCGGATGAAAACACACTAAATGTTGCTGCTAAAAAAATCCAGTGCCCCTTCAATACGTTCATAGACCTCTGCCAGATCTTCGTTGCTCATACAATAGGGAGGCAAAATGTAAATGACGTTGCCCAATGGCCGCATGAGTATTCCATGTTCCAGAAAATAAAGGTACAACTGATCTCTAAGTTGGCTAAAATACGAACTGCGATCTCCTGTCTCCCATTCTATAGCCAATATGGTTCCCGTTTGCCGGACTTCCCGAACCTTTGGGTGCAAACTGATCTTTTGCAAAAAAGTACCATGCTGCTTACAGATTCGCTCAATAGCATGTTGTGTATCTTCTTTCTTCAGCAATTCAATACTGGCCAATGCAGCGGTGCAGGCCAGTGGGTTTGCCGTAAAGGAATGTCCGTGAAAAAGAGTTTTCATTTTATCTTCAGATAAAAAAGCTTCATAGATCCCGGATGTGCAGGTAGTAATACCCAGCGGCATAGTTCCGCCGGTAAGTCCCTTAGAGAAACACATCAGATCAGGCTGTTCCTCCAGGTGATCCGCAGCAAAGTTTTTACCCGTACGGCCAAATCCTGTAAAAACTTCATCCTGGATCATTAAGATCCCTTCAGCACGGCAATGTGCCATCAACTGATCTAAGTCTTCAGCATTGTACATCAGCATCCCTGCAGAGCCCTGAACCAGGGGTTCATAAATAAAACATGCTATTTCTTCGGCACATCCGGAGATTAATGCCTTAACTGATGCCAGATTTTTTGGTGTGGGTGTATCTATAAAGATCACTTCAAACAGCAATGTATCAAACGGAGCGGTCCATGCACTTCTGCCGCTTACCGACATGGCGCCAAAAGTATCGCCATGGTACCCCTTTCTAAAAGCCAGGACCTTTCTGCGCGGGATACCTTGATTGTACCAATACTGCAGGCACATTTTTAAGGCAACTTCGACCGCTGTTGAACCATTATCACTATAAAAAACCTTTTCCTGTGCATCCGGAAGTAAAGCCAGCAGGTTTTCTGCAAGTTCAATAGCAGGCTCATGGGTAAACCCGGCAAAAATAACCTGGTCCAGTTTTTTAAGCTGTGCAGTTACACGCGCAACAATATAGGGATGAGAATGTCCATGAAGGATTACCCACCAGGAAGAAACCGCATCGATGATCCTTTTGTCATGCTCATCATACAAGTAACAACCCTCAGCCCTTATTATGGGTACAGGATGTAAAGCGCCCATTTGCTGCGTATAAGGATGCCAAATATTTCGGGCATCTCTTTCAGTTAATGTCATGCTATAGCGTTGAATTTTCAACCTTTTCTTTAACCATTGGCTTCAAGCCCAACAGATCAAACATTTTACGATCGTCATCCAGCCTTGGGTTAGGTGTAACCAGCAGCTCTTCACTCTCACTTGTAAAGATTGAGTTTGCGCCTGCCATAAAACACCAGGACTGTTCTTCAGTAGTCATTTCTGAGCGGCCAGCACTAAGACGAACCATAGATTTCGGCATTAAGATCCTCGCCGTTGCAATCATGCGCACCATCTCCCAGGAATCTATTTTAGGCAGATCTGCCAATGGCGTTCCCTGTACCCTTGCCAGTGCATTTACAGGTACAGATTCCGGATGTTTTGGTAAGGTAGCCAGGGTATGCAGCATTTGGATCCTGTCTTCATGGCTTTCCCCCAATCCGATAATACCACCTGAACAGACCGTAATACCTGCTTTACGTACATGAGTTAGTGTATTTAAACGGTCATCATACGTCCGGGTGCTGATAATTTCTTTATAATATTCTTTTGATGAATCCAGATTATGGTTGTACGCATATAATCCGGCTTCCTGCAAACGCCCTGCCTGGGATTCGGTGAGCATACCAAGTGTACAGCATACTTCCAAGCCCAAATCATTCACGCCTTCAACCATCTCTAAAATGGTTTCAAAATCACGGTTATCCCTAACTTCCCGCCAGGCCGCAGCCATGCAGAAACGTGATGAACCAGCGTCCTTTGCACGTTGTGCAATGGCCACTACATCTTCTTTAGACATTAGTGATTTTACACGAATCCCGGTATGGTACCGCGCAGCTTGTCCGCAGTAAGCGCAATCTTCTGTACAACCGCCAGTCTTAATGGACAATAAAGTACATACCTGGACCTCATCTGGTTTATGCCAGTTACGGTGTACCGTCGCCGCCCTGTAAACCAATTCCAACACCGGTTGATGATAAATGTCTTTTATTTCCTGGATGCTCCAGTCATTTCTAATTGTATCCATATTTTCTATTTTATTGATCTGATCTAAAATTCAGGAATCTCTATAAGGGTAGTTTCTTCAGGAAACTGTTCCAGGATGATCGCTTTTGTTGCTTCCGGAAAATTCCCGTTCAGCACGATATATTTTAGTACAATATTCTTTTGCTTAAGGGCTTCTATACTCAGTAAGGTGTGGTTAATGCAGCCCAGATAATTTCTCACTACCAAAACAGCCTCTGCCTCAAACTGGATGATGAGGTCTATCATAAAGAAAGAACTGGATAAGGGTACAAATAAGCCTCCTGCTCCTTCTATCAGTAAAAGACGGTCAGTTTCCGGAAGTTTAAAACTTTCCCGGCAGATCTCTATACCTTCCACCAGCGCAGAATGGTGCGGGGATGCAGCCAGTTTTAACCGGAAGGCTTCGGGATGGATCTTTGTTAACGGGTTACGTACCATTTTCCTCACCCGGTCACTATCTGTAAAACCCAGATCACCAGCCTGAACCGGCTTCCAGTAATCCGCCTTCAGCTGTTCACACAATACCGCGGAACAAATTGTTTTTCCAACGTCTGTACCTATTCCGGTAACAAATAAAGGTTTATCTTTCATCTTATGGTTGTTAATTGGCTGATGTGATGGCACAATTCAAGAATCTCCGGATTGGTATTATAGGTATGAACACAGATCCGGAGACGTTCTGTACTTTTAGGAACTGTAGGGCTACGGATTGCCCTTACATCAAAGCCTTTTTCCTGTAGCTCACAACTGTACCTTACTGCCTCTTCATTACCAGTTGTATACAGACATTGAATGGCCGAATTATTCCTGCTGGTTTTTAACCGATCGGATTCCGATAAACCTGACTTCAGCAGTTCACATTTTTCAAGCAGTATTTTTCTATTCACGTCTTGCGTGGTTAAGAAATACCGGTAAGCTACCCGGATAGATAAAAGATGTAAAAATGGAATCGCCGTACTGTAAATGAACGGACGGGCAAAATTGACCAGGTATTCCTTTAACAATCCTGTTCCCAGTACCACTGCGCCAGATAATCCGAGCGTTTTTCCAAAGGTAACAACCCGTGCAAAAACGGCATCCTGAAGGTGCAGCTGATCAACAAGTCCGGTTCCATAAATCCCAAATGCATGGGCTTCATCTACGATCAAATGTGCTGCATACTTCCGGCAAAGTGCTACGATACCTGCCAGATCGGCGGTGTCCCCATCCATTGAATACACACTTTCTACAGCCACATAACATGGTCCGCCTGCTACTTTAAGTTTCTTTTCCAGGTCTTCGGGATCATTGTGTTTAAACTTAAGCCGCCGTGCAGTACTTAGCCGGATCCCATCAATTACTGAAGCATGGATATAAGCGTCATGGATCACTGTATCTCCTTTTTTAAGTACACTGGAGAAAAGCGATACATTAGCCGCATAGCCGGAATTAAAGATCAATCCGCTCTCTGCACCATGGTATCCTGCAAGCTCCTGCTCCAGTTCCATTGCAAATGGGGTATTACCGCTCAGCAATCTTGATCCGGTAGCACCCAGCGAAAGCGGGGCTTCAGGATATTTCCTGAGCTCATCAGCAATCAACAGCTGCAGTTCAGTACTGCGTGCAAAACCAAAATAGTCATTAGAGCTAAAATCAAACCGCGTATGGGTTACATCCAGCTTACGCAGGGTGCCCTCAGCAGCCCTTAAGTTCAGTTTAGTACGCATTGTTACTGCCGGATCCCAATTCATTACAATGCAGCCGCTAAATCTTTGATCCAGTTTTCATACAACTCCTTTTCCAATAAAACGATATACCCCGCATGAACTTCCCATTCCGGAGAAAATGCTTTCAGCTGCACGATCATCTCTTCCAGATGCCCCTGCTCTTCCAGGATAATAGAACGTACACTCACCTTACTGCGGGTTTTATTTAATATACTTTGGTAGACCGGGTAAAGTTCATCTGCTCTAAGCTCTATGGCATAGGTAACCAGCAGATAAGCCCCAAATTTAAGTGCGGTACGTTCCAGTTTTAAATGATCCCTTAAATACCGGCTGGTTAAAAGATCCAGTTTATTTAAATAGTATCTGCTGCTGTATGGTGCCAGAAGATATTTCGGCTCGTAAGTAGGACAACCCTTTTCACCAAGCTTAATGAGCTGCTTTTTAAGATAAAAAGCATGTCTGTGCTCTTCAGCAGCATGTTTAAGCACCATATAGGTAGAAGTATCCGGCTGCTCATTTGCTGAGATCTTCCTCGCCCCTATATTTTCCTGTAAGGATAGTGTATTTAAAAAACGGGAATGTATTTCATCATTACTGACGATTTGTAAAAGAAGTTCTTCTAGTTCCATGCTGATGTATGTTCGCCAAAAGTATTATATTGCCGGATAGTCCAATGGTACCAGTTTTTAGTTTATGAGTAGTCCGGTTAAAATTCCATTTCCAAGCGTGATCCATATCGATAAATCGATAGACAGACCCGTATATCTTCAGATTGCCCATCAAATGATCAATGCGATACAAAGAGGTGTATTGCAACCGGGGGTGCAGTTGCCCGGAACCAGAAGCCTTTCAACAGACCTTCAGGTTCATCGCAAAACGATCATTGCCGCATATGATGAACTTGATGCACAGGGCTGGACAGAGATCAGGCCTAATAAAGGAACTTTTATACGCAATAACGACGGGATCAAAAATACGCAGCGTGAACTGCCGCATTTGGAAAATATACTGACCAGCTATCCCGCTCAAACGGGTTACGCATTTAAGCAAAGTATCCTGCTGGATGCAATCCGCATAAATTCATCTCCCGGGCTGGAGTTTAACGATGGCCTTCCTGATATCAGGCTGCTCCCACTAAACAGATTATCCAAAGTCTATGGCGGCATTCTAAAAAGCAAGACCAATTACAGGCATTTTGGCTACAGTCATGTAGAAGGGAATGAGTTTTTTCGCGAAACACTGGCCGCCTACCTGAACAATACCAGGGGATTGCACATTAATAAAAATAACATCCTAACCACAAGGGGAATCCACATGAGCATCTATATGGCCTCAAGTATGCTCATTGAACCGGGCGATTTGGTGGTAGTGGGCAACCTAAGCTATTACCTTGCGAATATGTGTTTTCAGCAGTCGGGCGGAAAGATCATCTCTGTTCCCGTGGATAATGAAGGGATTTCTGTAGAAGCGATCCGTAAGCTATGCCAGACAAAAAAGATCCGGTTATTGTACCTAACCCCACACCATCATTACCCAACAACAGTAACCTTAAGTGCAGAACGACGGGTTGAATTGCTCAACCTGGCATCTGCCTATGGGTTCATTATCCTTGAGGATGATTATGATTATGATTTCCATTATAACGGAAACTCTGTACTTCCCTTAGCCAGTGCCGATACCAATGGAATGGTGGTATATATTGGTTCGTTCTGCAAATCACTGGCACCTGGCTTTCGTTCGGGATACCTGATCGCACCGGAAAATCTGATCGCAGAGATGGCTAAGTTTCGGCGATTGGTAGACAGGCAGGGAGATATGCTCATGGAACAGGCGCTTGCTGAACTTCTGGAGGAAAAAGAAATACAGCGGCATTTGAAAAAAGCAGTTAAAATTTACCAGGAACGAAGAGATTATTTTACCACCCTGCTGCAGGATCAGTTGAAGGAAGAAGTCGACTTCAGCTCTCCTCCGGGCGGACTTTCCGTATGGACCCGGTGGAATCCCAAGCTCAACCTGATGCGCATTAGTAAAAACTGCCTTAAGAAGAATCTATATTTACCACAAGAGCTCTTGTATCAAACCGATACCTTTACTGCCATGCGGCTTGGTTTCGGCAACTTAACCATTCCCGAACTGGAAGAGGCGGTAAGCATACTCACTTCAGCAGTAAAAGAAAGCTATATTTAAACGTTCTTTTTACTAAGTTTGTAATAGATTTACGGGATTCGTTATGGTTGAACTTCTTTTACTATTGGGCCTTATCTTACCTCAAACCATTGCCGGAATATTCGCAAAAAGCCTGGGCAGAAGTTTCTGGTTCTGGTTCTTTATTTCCTTTCTAATTCCCATCATCTCCCTGATCATACTTGTTTTTCTGGATGACAAAAATGAGGAGAACGTTGAGAGCGTTGAGAACGACGTGAACATTAAGCGCGCCAATACCGGTTATAAGCTCGCAGACCACGTCTATCAGAAAGAAGACCAGTAATCCACTCACCCTCTTTTATTACCGCATTTTTTATTTCACTTAAATGGCTTTATTGGCCGATTGAGGTACGCGTACTTCAACCATTTTTGTTACAGGCGGAAAGCATTTGTTCTCATCACAGGTCTGGTAAAACAAACCACATTTTATAAGGCCGTTTGATTTAACATTGGTCATGTCAATACTGATCTTAAAGGATACCTGATCTTCGAATACATAAACACCATCATTACCAGGAAAAGGCAAAGCAGCTGATGTTTGCCAGTCAGATTTCAAAACAGCACCCTCTGGTAGTTCAATCTTGGTTTCTGTTGGTATAAATGGGCTGTCAGAAGGAACCAACGCATAAATATGCCATCCTTTTAAAAGGGCTGCATTGACGATCAGCTCCCCACTTTTCTTATCTGCTGAGTAAACAAACTTTGCTGAAACAGCTACGGGATCATCCAAAGTCGGTTTATCTGCCTTAGTTTCAACTTCCTTAACCTGGGTTGTTTCTACTGATACAGGAATACGTTTGCCATAAGTATTTACCATGAATTTAAACCCACCGGCTTCGGTAAAGAACAGGTTACCTTTATTTTTAGTAAGCCAGGTTCTCCATTCTGCTGCTGTACTGAACTTTTCTACTGTATACCGCTCCAGGAGCTTTTGAGCAGACGCAGCATTTTCATTTTTCTCCAGCATCCGGACACATTTTTCTAAAAGTTCCACCTTACGGTTAGAGATCCCCAGCTTTTGAGCATCTTCATCCAGCTGCAATGAATAGGTACCTGAAGGATAATAGTATTCATAATTATCTTTATAATATTTAATGTATCCAGCCGTATTTGTTCCAAACTTATTGAACATCTCAATACAATTTTGAGTCTTCAGATAATCTTCAAAACTTTCTACATCATTGGTAATGGGCATTTTAAGAAACATTTCATTTCCACGGCCTATATCCTCACCTGCTGCTTTTCTATCCAGAAGGTCCTTTTGCATTTTAAGCATCCGGGCATTCCCTTCTTTTCTTGAAACGATTGCATTATCATATAATTTACGGTCTGTGCGATAGATCATTTCATCGATACCCTCACGCGTTGTAATTTGTACTTTCTTCACAATGGCAGGCATGTGATCATATTTTTTGATATAGGCTACCGTGTTCACAAATACATCTTTGGCTTCGTCCGTCATATAATCCGGGGAAGCAGAGAAGCCCCACATAAAATAATTACCCTGTCTGCCTAAAGAAACAGCTTCCGCATTTTTCAGACAAACACCACCAGAGATTGCTTCTGCATCCGGGGAGTCATTAAAACCCTCACCATGCGCAACCATACCAATCACATATTTACCGTTCGCAGAAGCCTCTTCTTTTACAACTTTCCACATCGGCATTTCTTTAGGGGTATTTGCACCCTGAAAGCCGTTAAAGAAAGAACCTGGAGTTGGTCTGTTAACCATGGTCAGTTTAACTTTATTGGGGCTGTTAAATATTTCATGCTTGGTATTGATATTTAGTGCATCGTCATCCAGGCACTGGCAATACCAGTCGAACTTCAAACCAATTGGCAATCCAACATTTGGGGCCATCGCATGCATCAGGATCATTGGGCGGTCAAAGTCAGCAGGCAGGTTTACCGGACCAGCATCCATGATCGTTACATCAGCCCGGTCAGACATGGCTGGAGTATAGTTTCTTACGTCGACTATTTCTACCTGGCTAAACCGGCTTTCCAGAAAAGTTTTAAAATCAGCCATCCTGGCTTTGTAAACCTGTTCAACTACCGGAACTGAGGTACTGTAATAAACCACGTTTGCAGGCATGGGTTTATCCGGACTATATCCTACATAAAGGACTTTAAGGGTACTCTTCGGACTACCGATCTTAACCGCTGCAGCATTCAGGGCAGCTGCTAAAAAAATAAATAGTGTGGCTACAAAAAGTTTGTTTGTTTTCATGTGTTCCAGGAAGATCGTTAACTGATCTGACTGAGCAAATATATAAAGATTCACTCCCATTTCAGTTATAATTAAAAAATTTCTGAAACAGATTCCAACATGTAATTCAAAATTAAAAAACAACGGCTGCACAGCTTCAAAAGACTGGGAATGAGGACAAGTATGCATCAAGCTATTTAAATCACCTGGAAAGGCTTAAAATACACACAGAAGAAACTTTACGGCAGGGAAGCATCATTAGTTATTAATATATTCCGGAAATCTTTCAATTATTCTATCCAAACACATTTTCTACAGCTTTCAGGATGGCTGTATGAACTATGGTATTGGAGACGGGATACGCTGGGCCTACACCAGGCAGCACTATATTACTGCATCCGTAGTGGTTAAATATGGGTTTAATAGGGCAATAGCAGAACAAGACCCGAACGAAACACGAAGGAGACAGCAGGAAGACAGCAACAAGATAGCAAGCGTACCCGAAGCGGAGTCGAACAGCAGTCGAACACTTACTATCCAATATGGAGACAAAAAATGGGTTTGAAGGTCAGCGTGATAAATCGCCAGAAGATGAATCTAATATACGATTTTATAATTAAAAGTTACTATTTAAATTCCTCTTTATTTACTTTTCATTTCTTCAATAAGCGTGGCTACAGTGCGCATAATTTCATCCATCCGCGCCGGGTCACCGGTTACCTTCGCAATCATCACTGCTCCTTCAATTAGTGCAATTATAGAAAGGGCAACCCGTGAAACGGGAACATCTGCCTTAAATTCACCAGCAGCTATTCCATCATTGATGATCCAGGAAATACGCTGCTGCCAGCTGTCAATTGCTTTAGCCGCCTTTTCCCTGAGTTGAGGATTGGTATCATCAGCTTCAATTGCTGTATTCAGGATTGGGCAGCCACCAGGATGAAGCGGATCAAGTATCATATTTTTGTATACGCGGGCATAAACCATCAGCCGGGCATGAAAGGTATCAGCCTTTAAGATTTCTTCCTGGGTTATGCGTACGATCCGTTCATAATTGTAATCAAAAACGGCTAAGGCAACTTCTTCCTTACTTTCAAAGTTTCCATAGATACTTCCCTTTGTTAACCCGGTTACTCCGGTTAAATCAGAAAGGGAAGTACCTGCATATCCTTTTTTATTGAACACATCTGCTGTTTTTTCAATAATAAACGTCCTTGTTCGTTCTGCTTTAGAGGATGATGCTGGATTGCTCATGGTTAAAACTTAAACCGATTGAAACACGACAATACCGTTATGTCCGCCAAAACCGAAGGTATTGCTCATAGCCACATTCACCGCTCTGGCTTCAGCTTGTCCCGTAACAATATTTAAATGTGCAGGAATGGCAGGATCAATGTTTGTCGTATTGATGGTTGGTGGTATTACATTATCTGCGATGGACATTAATGCAACAATGGCCTCAATAGCTCCTGCAGCACCCAGCAAATGTCCGGTCATTGATTTGGTAGAACTGATCATCAGTTTCGACTTCTCACCTCCCGTGAGCGACAGGATCGCATTGATCTCTGACAGATCTCCAACCGGAGTTGAAGTAGCATGTGCATTCAGATAATCCACATCCGCAATAGAGATCCCTGCTTCTGTAAGTGCCAGTTCCATCGCCTTGGCTGCACCCAGTCCCTGAGGATGGGTAGCTGTCATGTGATATGCATCGGCTGTCATCGCGGCACCTGTAATTTCACCATAAATGTGCGCACCTCTTTTTACAGCATGGTCATAATCTTCCAATACGAGCGCACCAGCGCCTTCACCAATTACAAACCCATCACGGTCCACGTCAAATGGTCTGGAGGCTGCCTGCGGATCATCATTGCGGATGGACATCGCTTTCATTGAATTAAAACCACCCAGTGACGCTGTAGTAATGGGCGCTTCTGAACCACCAGTGATGATGATCTTAGCTTTACCTAATCTAATGTAATTAAAGGCATCCATGATTGCCGTATTGGATGTGGCACATGCAGAAACGGTGGTATAGTTGATGCCCATATAGCCATTACGGATGGAAATCAAACCTGATGACATATTGGAGATCAGTTTTGGAATAAAGAACGGGCTAAATCGCGGCTGTCCGTTTCCAAGTGCAAATTCACTGATCTGCTGCTCAAAAGTTTCCATACCCCCTTGTCCTGAACCCCAGATCACGCCTATATCAAAAGGATCCATTTTAGAAAGTTCGAAACCGGAATCTTTAATGGCTTCGTCTGATGCCACCAATGCATATTGAGTAAAGGCATCTGTTCTTTTCAGATCATTCCTGTCCAGGTAATCTGCTGCATTGAAGTCTTTCAGTTCACAGGCAAAACGTGCCCTGAACAAAGTAGCATCAAAACGTGTAATGTCTGCAGCGCCGCTTTTGCCGGCTACAATATTCTTCCAGAAAGTTTTTACATCGTTACCAAGCGGAGTTAATGCTCCAAGTCCTGTAACAACTACCCTTTTTAAATTCATATCTATTCAATTGTTTATACAAACTTAGTTTAATTATACCAATTGGTATAATTAATTTTATATTAAGTTATACGCCTCATGCGACTATTTTTAGATTAAAGAATATCTGTTCCTAGCATTTCCAAGCTTTTTAATTATGTTTATGCCTGTGGCAGATCAAATTAAAAACGAACACGTTCAGGACTACGACATCATTGTTTGCGGAGGCGGGCTTGCTGGATTAAGCCTGGTATTCAGGGCTTTTAAATCAGGCACCTGGAAGAACGAACGTGTGCTGATCATTGATCAGGAGACTAAGGAAAGCAACGACAGAACCTGGTCATTCTGGGAAAAAGAACCTTCTGTATTTGAAAACCTAATTGATCATAAGTGGCAGCAGCTTGTTTTTTACGCCAATAGCGGTGAGCGGCTGGAATTGAATCATCTGCCATATACTTATAATACCATCCGTAGTAAAGATTTTTATCAGTATATCCGGAAAGAACTTGCTGATCTGGGCAGAATAGAATGGCGAATTGAAGCTGTAGAATCCGTAGTTTCTGAAACGTATGGCTGCAAAGTGAAAACTTCAACAGGTTCTTATTGGTGCAGATATGCTTTTAGTTCTATCTTTCAGAAACCTGAATCAAAAAAAGGCGGACACTATTTCATGCAGCACTTTAAGGGGATCAGGATTAAAACTGCAGACAGGGATTTTGAGGTCAGTGAAGCTTATCTGATGGACTTCAGAACCAGTCAGGAACATGGTACTACTTTTTTCTATACCCTGCCTATGGCTCAAAATGAGGTTTTTATTGAGTATACCTTGTTTTCAAAACAGCTCCTTGATGCCGAAGAATATGATGTTAAAATAGCTAAATACCTGCAGGAAGTATTGGGTGTCAAAAACTATGAGATACTGGAGACTGAGTTTGGCGTAATTCCTATGACGGATCATATTTTTGACCGGAGCACTGGAAATGTAATGTACATCGGAACCATTGGAGGTGATACCAGGGGTTCTACAGGATATACATTTTCAAACGTACAAAAAACAATCACCCGGATATTGGAAGCATGGAATACAACCGGTCAGCCTTTTTTCAAACACGAGCATATAGGAAAAAAGGAAAAGCTGTACGATGCGACTCTTCTTGATGTACTGGATTCCGGTAAATACAAAGGCCACCAGCTATTCACTGATCTTTTTAAAAGAACCAATGCCAAAATGGTTTTCTCTTTTCTGGATGCTGAAAGCACTTTGACGGGCGACTTAAAGATCATGAGCAGTTTAAAGACCATGCCTTTTTTAACCTCTTTTATTAAAGTATTAAAAAGGAAGATAATGGGTTAAAAGGGTTATTTCTGTCTTATGTTTTAGGGCTACCCGTTGGAGTAGTTTTTGAATTCCCTTTACCCCGGGGAGGCTTTGGCATATTTAAGACTTTAAAATCTTCAAGGATCTTTTTTAATCCGGTCATCAATTCCATTAGCAGGATCACATTATTATCTTCATGATTCAGAAACTTCATCGATTCCTCACCCGGAAGGTCTAACTGTTGTCTGAGCACCTTTGGCACTTTATAGCTTTGAGCAGTTATTGCACTGGCATACAGATGCAGGCTTTTAATATGATCGGTTAAGGCCCTGATATAAAATAACCGCAGTTTTTTATAACTCTTGGAATTTTTATACACTAAAAAATAAGGTTTGAAACGCTCAGATTGCAATAGAATATGTTCATCATTAAGATCTTCTATTTCATCAATCCCAAATCTTCTGACCATTTCATTTTTGCAGTCGATCAGCATGATTTCTGCCAGAAAGCAATTCTGAACAAAAGGATCTTCAATTTCCTTAAAAAAGTCAAGATCATTTATTCCTTGATCCCATGCATCATTAAATTCACCAGCATAAGCTTTCATGCTTTTTTTAAAGGTGAAATAGTATAAATATTCATACAATTCAGAATGCATGTGAGTGATTAAATTACCCAATCCCCGCATACAAAGATGGAGATCAAAAGGGTCATTGTTGGAAATTTTCATAGATTTTAGCGTTAATTAAGAGTTTAATCACATTTATTTTTCCGAATAGACAAGTGTTTGCATTTCCAGAATAATCAATATATCATTTAAGAATAAATTCTTCATACGTTAATTTGATTTAAATAATTCATTTGATATGAAGCAAGATATTAAATAAAAAACCAATTACATTAAACAACAACATTTAAATTACTTATAAATTAAGACACCTAAACACACACCTTAACTAAAGGCTTATCATTTTTTTAGATAAAAGATTATCAGTAGACCAACCTGACCGTTAACGAACGCCTGCTGTACATAATCGAACAGTATAGTGTTCTTATTCGGTATCAAAATTGGTGAAACGGCTTGCAATACAGCTTTTAACACAATACATGGCCTTGGCATAAGTTTAGTTACCTGCTACCCGCAACTTAAACTTGAAAAAATATGCATCTACTCAGTTTTAAAATCGCAGTAAGAAACCTATTAAGGAACAAAGGATTTACTTTCATCAATTTAGGTGGTTTTGCAATAGGTTTAAGTGCCTGTCTAATACTTTTCCTTTATGTTTCCGGTGAATATAAATTTGACAGGTATTATAAAAATTCTGAGCACATTTACGAGGTTAAAGTGAACTTCAATGACCATTCAAATCATATTATTGGTACAGGCGCACAAACTCCTGACGTCTTAGCAGAAACCATGAGACAAGAGCTTTCAGGGATTAAGAATATTGCAAAAATCACCTGGCCACAGAAAAGCCTGATCGGAAATAACAACAACAGCATTAAGGTAGATAACAGATTCGCAGATCCTGATATACTCAAAATATTCACGTTTGAATTTCTCAGTGGAAATCCGGAAAAGGCATTCTCAGAACCAAATTCCATTATTCTATCTGAAACCGCAGCAAAAAGACTATTTGGCAGTACCGATGTGTTAAACCAGGTGATCAGGTTTGAAAATTCGGCAGATTTGAACGTCACCGGCATCATCCGGGACTTGCCTGATAATGTAAGCTATCGCTTTGAATCACTGGTATCGCTAAATGAAAACCTGGGACTATGGCCAAAAGGGCCGCAATGGGGAAATTATTCTTTTTATACCTTGCTAACACTCAATGATCATGTTAATGTGGCAGAATTCAACCCGGGCTTCAGGAACTTTTTAAAAAAACATGACCAAAACTCAAGGAATGAACCATTTATCTATCCGCTCTTGGCAAACCACCTCAATGGTGAATTTATAAATGGTCAGCCAAGCGGCGGACGTTTTGAACAGGTAAAAATCTTCATCGGACTGGGTATTGGAATACTACTTATTGCCTGCATCAATTTCATGAACCTCGCCACTGCACGTTCTACCAAAAGGGCAAAAGAGGTAGGTATCCGAAAAACGATCGGAGCTACAAAAATCTCTTTAATTAGTCAATACCTGCTTGAATCAACAATATTGGTATTTTGCAGTTTAATCATTGCCATTATCCTGGTGGAAATTACGCTACCAACTTTAAATAGCCTAATCAGTATGCAGCTGAAACTTGGTTCATTAAGCGCTCTAAATTGGGCATGGATTATCCTGACAGCAGGAATCACGGGCATTCTTTCGGGTAGCTACCCTGCATTTTACCTTTCAGCTTTCGAACCTGTACAAACATTAAAAAATAACATCAAATCGGGTTCCTCATTTTCAATAAACTTTAGAAAAGCATTGGTGATCGTACAATTTGGATTTGCTGTTTTCCTGATCACAGGAACAATAATCATTTACAAACAACTACAGCACATTAAAAACAGGCCTACCGGATACGATAACCATGCATTGATACAAATGCCGCAGGAAGGTGCCTTGCTTCAAAAATACGACCTGTTTAAAACAAAACTGCTTGTTACCGGAGCCGTTACCTCTATATGTCAAACCTCCGGAAGCATTGCATTGCAAAATTCATCAACACAAGGAGTAGAATGGCCGGGTATGTCTGAATTAGATAAAACAATTGGCTTTAATCAAATTTTTACGGGAACTGATTTCGTAAAGACAACAGGTGTAAAATTGATCAGCGGCAGGGATTTCCAGGAAAACAGTGTATCTGATAACACTTCAATATTACTCAACCACACTGCCATAAAACAAATGAACCTCAAAGATCCGATCGGAAAATTGATTTTATTTCAAGGAATTAAAAGAACGGTAGTTGGCGTATTTGAAGATATCATCTGGGGTAACCCATCCAGGCAAGAAATGCCAATGGTCATTGCCTATGGGAAATTTAATACCGAAGTAATTACCATGCGGCTAAATAGCTCTGGAAATATTGCAGATCAAATGGAAACGATCCGGAAGATCAGTAAGGAAATTAATCCGGCATATCCGGTCGACATTAAGTTTGTCGATGAATTGTATCAATCTAAATTAGATCAGGAGCGTGTTCTTTCTATTTTATCGAACTTATTCAGTGGACTATCTATTTTTATTTCCTGTCTCGGTTTACTTGGGTTATCGGCATACAGCGCTGAACTGCGCACTAAAGAAATTGGGATTAGAAAAGTACTCGGCGCATCTACAAAAAGCCTCATCCAGCTACTATCGTTTGAATTTATTAAAATGGTCTTGCTTGCCATTCTGATCGCTTTACCTGTTACTTACATATTGATGAATATCTGGTTGTCTAAATTTGATTTTCACATTGCAATCAACTGGTTTATACTTATTTTATCTTCATTATTTACATTGGTCATTGCATTTCTAACGGTAAGTCAGCAAGCTTATAAAGCAGCAACTGCTAATCCTGCAGAAGCAATTAAATCAGAATAATAATGCCTTAACTGTACAGATTGGCACTATCTTCAGGCATTTTGCTATTTTTACGGGATGATACATGCCAACCTGCTTTTAATCCTTGCCTTATTCTTTGCCATGGCCATGCTTTACCTGCTTAGCCAGCGCTGGAAGATCTCCTATCCTATTTTTCTGGTTATAGGCGGCTTAGGCATTAGTTTTATACCTGGAATTCCTGCAGTAAGCATTGATCCGGATATGGTATTTCTCATTTTCCTGCCTCCTCTTTTATTTGAAGCGGCCTGGTATACTTCCTGGAATGATTTCTGGAAGTGGAAAAGATCTATCTTTCTATTGGGTTTTGGGCTTGTACTGATCACCTCACTGGCCATCGCTTATTTTTCGGTCAGTATCATTCCGGGCTTTACACTCGCATTTGGCTTTTTACTTGGAGGTGTCATCTCTCCACCCGATGCCGTTGCAGCCACATCAGTGTTGAAAGGTGTAAAGATGCCAAGAAGAGGATTAACCATGCTTGAAGGCGAAAGCCTGGTTAATGACGCAGCCTCGTTAACGGTATTCCGTTTCGCCATTGCAGCGATATTAACCGGACAGTTTGTATTTCAAAAAGCGGCTACAGACTTTCTGATCCTTGCAGTTATGGGTGTTGTAGTGGGTTTGGTTATTGCGCACATCTTATATTTCGTTCTTAAACACTGGGCTAAATCATCAAGTATCACTACACCAATCACTTTAATTGCACCGTACCTGATGTACATCGTTGCAGAAGAGTTTCATTGGTCTGGCGTATTGGCAGTAGTTAGTGGTGGTCTGTTTTTGTCCTTTCGGTCCAATGATTTCTTAAACTACCATACACGTCTTCAAACCAAAGAAGTTTGGGCTACCCTGGGATTTCTGCTAAACGGTTTTGTATTTATCCTGATTGGATTGGAACTGCCCGTCATCATTAACGGACTGGAAGAATATTCAATGGAAGATGCAATTAAGTACGCATTGATCATCAGTGCGATTGTAATTGTTGCACGGATCGTATTGGTGTATGCAGCAGGTTTCATTCCAAGGTTTTTAAGTGCAGGCATCAGGAGAAGAGAGAAAAGCCCGGGATTAAAGCTTCCCTTTATTATTGGATGGGCGGGCATGCGGGGCGTGGTCTCTTTAGCTTCTGCACTTGCCATTCCGCTTACCTTAAATAATGGTGATCCTTTTCCACATCGGAATATGATCTTATTTATTACGTTCATCGTCATATTGGTCACCCTGGTTTTCCAGGGATTAACCCTTCCGCTCGTATTAAAATGGCTAAAAGTAGAGGAGATTGACGAACATGTACCTGAAGGAGATCAGATGGAGTCGATACGCCTGCAGCTGGCCAAAGAATCTGTTCTGCACCTGAATAAAAAATACAGCAGTGAAATGAGCCAGTTTGAAACCATTGCACGGATCAAAGAGCAACTGGAGCGCAGTATCAACGCCACAGAGCGAACAAGGATCGAACAGACTCAGAAAGAACAGGTTACGTCGGTAAGAAAATTATACCGCGATATTATGCTGGAACTGATTGACCTTAGACGGGCAGGACTTAGAAAGATCAAGACCACCAAAGAATTTGATCATGAAGTACTCCGCGATATGGAAGATAACCTGGATCTTGAAGAGGCCAGGTTAAATAAGCAATAGCATCTAACAAACACCTGTTCAAAACTTTCTGTCTTTCGAAGTGTTCTATTTAAAAATACCTAAATTATTGGTTATCATTAAATTGAAAGTCATGAAAAAGTGCATATATATCGTAGAAGACAATGAGGATATTGGGTATATCCTTCAATATTATCTAAGTGAAGAAGGTTTTGATGTCCACTTATTTGAAACCGTTTCTGCATTTAATAAAGCAGTTAATAAGACCTTACCAGACCTGTTCTTACTGGATGTGAGACTTCCTGATGGTGATGGACTTGAAGTTTGCGCAGCTATTAAAAACAGGGAGAAATCCGGAAAGATCCCTGTTTTGATGATGTCGGCACATTTTCCAGAAGATCTGATGCGTAAAAAATCCTGTGCAGATGGTTTTCTTCCAAAACCATTTGATCTCAGTATCATGCTGGAAAAAGTAAATCAATTCCTGCCTGCTGCTTAAAAGACGTTAAATTTAGAATCCTCTGAACCGTTTATTCGTTATTTCATTAAATAAATACTGTTATGGAAACCCTTGAACAAAAAGTGATCACTGATCCAGCACTTACTGCAGAAACTGACGATTTAGATCTTAAAATAAACCAGCAAGTCCCTCCTCCGTCAGACCCCGAAGATGATGACGATGTTTTGGAGGATGATGATCTGTATGGAGAGAATATTGATGAAGATTTTGAAGGAGATGCAGAGCCTGAAGAAACCGACTTTGATTACGATGACGATTCAGATCTGAATCATGACGAAGATGATGATCTGAGCCTGAATATTTAAATGATTACAAAAAACCCTGAATTTTTCAATTCAGGGTTGTATAATTTAAGTTATTATGATCTGGATTTAAATGATTATGATCTAATTGATCGTCTTATTCTGATTGAACCAGAATTCATGTAAGGACCGTATGCAGGTAATTAAATTATTATATCCTGATGGTTTCGTAATGTATGCATTTGCACCAAATTCATACGATGCTTTAACATCCATAGGATCATCGGATGTGGAGAATAAAATAACCGGTGTATGTCTAAGATAAGGGATCTCCTTAATTCTTTTTAGTACATCCAAACCAGAAAGACCAGGCAGGTTAAGATCTAACAGAATTATTTTAGGCCTCAGCTTATCTTCTGCGAAACGTTCAAGAGCCTGGATGGCATCTCTCCCATCTTCCACCACACTGAGCGTCAGGTCGTCCCTAACTTCCTTTACAGCATGTTCCAGGATAAACGCAAAGTCCTGATCATCCTCAACATAAAATATATCCGGCGAAACCATAATCCTATTTTTTAAATGCGATATAAAATACTGTACCCACTTTTAACTCACTCTCAAACCAAATTCTCCCATTGTGACGTTCTATAATACGCTTAACAATAGCCAAGCCTACTCCCGTGCCTTCGTAATCCCTAACATTATCCATGCGTTTGAAAAGCTCAAACACCTTATCGTGATAATTTACATCAATACCAATGCCATTATCTTTAATACTGTAAATTACTTCATCACCCACTAGCTTTCCTTCTATATAAACCTCAGGATCCGGAGACTTTTCAGAATACTTTATGGCATTGCTGATCAGGTTGGTGAATACCTGTGTGATTAAAGTTTGATCTCCTGTCAGATCAGGGCAGTCCCCTACAACCACTTTCACATGTGGTGCATTTAAAGCCGAAATCACCTCTAATGTAATTTCCTGAACCAGTTTCTGAGCATTTATTGTCGCAAATTGAATATCAGATCTTCCCACCCTGGCCAGTTTCAAAATTTCATTGATCAGAAACGCCATCTTATCTGCACCGCTAACTACGCGATCGAGTAATTTTTTCCCCTTCTCATCCAACTCCTTATTTTGTGCCAGAAAAAGTTCTGTATAGCTTTTTATAGAAGTCAGCGGGGTCCTTAGATCGTGTGAGATCGTGTAGCTAAAAGTGTCCAGTTCATCGTACGCCAGCTTTAAACGTTCATTTAAGATCCTGATCTCATTGGCTTTCTTATGGATAGCAGCCAATACCCGTTCCCGAAGTTTTAAGACACCGGAAATCTCCGACCCACGCCATCTTGAGGATGTATTTTTAACGATCTGCGCCCAGCTTTCAAATGAATGTCTTGGTGAAAGTATGATATTACCATCAACATCAGGCTCTGCGGGTTTTTCCGGATTACCAGCCCAGTTTATCGTTTCAATTTGCTCCGGTTTAAACCAGATAATGAGTTCTCCCAATTCTTTAGAAAGCATACACGCCAGGATACCACTTGCAAGATCTGCATAATCCCTTGCGGGTTTATAAACTTCAGGCAGCTGATGGGTGTGGTAAACAGATTCCTGCATGGTTTGTTTTAGCCATCTGCAAAGTTCATTGAGGTCATCTATGGCAGGAGTCTGCCCCATGGTATATAACTGTTTCTCATAAAAAAAAGCAACGCCAGAGCTGTGCGTCACATCCAGTAAAGAAACTTTATGACGGGTCAATGCCGAGATCAGATCCGGATCTTTTTCCAAATAACCAGAAAGATCCTGAACCGCTTCATTTAACAGATTGCTTTTTTCCGTATCTTCTTCTCCCTGCCGGTATTCTAATGCGGACGACAGAATCTGTCCAATTAGCTTAGCCCCTTCCCTTGCCTTATAATCAATAAATTTAGGGCTATAATTATGACAGGCAATTAATCCCCATAATTCTCCATTAGCCATTAGTGAAATACTAAAACTAGATGCAACACCCATATTTTTCAAATACTGGATGTGTATGGGTGATACGGCACGGAGACCGGAATTTGTCAAATCCAGCGGTTTATCCAGAATATAGGTAGCAATGGCAGAACTTGTCGTTTCTACATCTGCAATGATGCGTGTATAATTCAATTTATACAGTTCCCTGGCTTGTTTTGGAATATCAGATGCCGGATAGTGTAAGCCAAAAAATGGCTCCAGGTCTTCGTTCTTCACTTCAGCCACCACTTCACCATGACCATCATCCAGAAAACGATAGATCATGACCCTGTCATATTCGATGATGTTTTTAACTTCCTGCGCAGCATTACTGAGAAGCCCGATAAGCGATTTGTTCGTTAGGATCTGAGATATGGACCTACCTATGATATTTTGAATGTCATACTCCAGGGTGATCTGCTCAAATTCCAATACAAAATCGTCTGCCGACTGGTGAATGATCAGGTAATACGGTTCATCTTTGATCCTGAATTTATACGGATTAATAATATCAAAGCTATTTTGACTCTTTCCCAGTTTAAGGAGCTGGCCCAAATCTATATCTTCGCCATCTTTTGAAAAGAATGCACCAAGTGCGGATGCATCCATATCTAATATTTTCACAGCAGACAGATCCAGAAACTCCGTTACATTTTCACTTACATAAGTAACCTGAAAGGTTAAAGAACTTATGGCTATAAGAAATCCGTGTGACTGAACTTTACCAGGTATATGGATCGGCTCTTTATCACAGTTCGTTAGGTCAACTTGGTAATTATTCATAAACTATTATATGCTGACAATCGTCAGTTTTACAAAACTATTAGAATTTTAAAAATTTAAAACATCCATCAAGGTATTTTTTGAGATATTTTTAACGGATCAGTCCCGCTAGTCTGCGGATCATTCCCTTAAAAATAAATCCATGAAAAGGCAGTACGCTATACCAATATAATCTGCCCATAATGCCAAGTGGACGGAAAGTAGCCGTTTGCTCCAGTACAAGATCTTTGCCAATTTTAAATTCCAGCCAGGCTTCTCCCGGAAGTTTCATTTCCGCATATAACAACAACCTGCGTTCCTCCCTGTTTGCATACAGTACACGCCAGAAATCCAGCGATTCTCCAGCAGAGATCACCGACCGGTTACGCCTTCCCCTTCTTAGTCCCACACCCCCAAATAGCTTATCAATAAATCCGCGGATGCCCCAAAGCCAGTCTGCATAATACCATCCGGAACTACCGCCAATGGAAAAGATCCTGTCCAATACGGGTTCAACATCTTTTATCTTTATCTTTTTAACATCCCGCATACAGCCATGCAATGGTACTTCAATATGCCTGGAAAGTCCGGTGCTAAATGTTCTCCCGCTAAGGGCATCTGTCCAGCTGGATAAGATTTGGTTCTGTTCTATTTTATCAAAAGCGATCTCTAAAGCCTCTCTATAGCTCAATAAATTTATGGATAAACGTTCTGAAAGATCATTTGGTTTTGCCACTACATCGATCTTCATGCTTTCTACCAGGTTCTTAGCCAAAGAATAAGAAGTTGAGGTCACAAAATAAAGCCAGTAGGAAGAAAGTCTTGGCGTCATTACAGGAACTACCCAAATCTTTCGCTTCAATTTTCTTGATGCTGCAAATTCCATCAGCATTTCTTTATAGGTCAGGATGTCCGGCCCATAGATATCAAAAGAATGGTTAAAGGTATCTGCCCTGAGTAATACGCCAGATAAAAACTCAAGAACATTCCTTATGGCTACCGGCTGGCACTTGGTATGTACCCATTTTGGTGCAATCATAACGGGTAACTTTTCTACAAGGTCACGGATGATCTCAAAGGATGCACTTCCGGAGCCAACAATAATACCTGCATGCAGTACCGTTAAGGGGGTACTCCCTTTTTTAAAAATATCTTCTACGTTTTTGCGTGATGAAAGGTGTTTGGAAAGTTTTTGTTCACTGGTAATCCCGCTCAGGTAAATCAGCTGCCGGGCAGTCGTTTTGTTCATTCTCCTGCTAAAGTTCTCTGCGCTTTGCGCCTCCAGTTTACTAAAGTCGCCGCCTCCGGACATCGAATGAACCAGGTAATATGCGGCATCGATATCATCTGGAATGTCTTTTAAAGTTTCTTCCTTTAACAGGTCTACCTCAATGACAGTGATGTTTAAGCTTTTATAGGCAAGAACATCAAACCTGCTTTTATCCCGCACACAACAGGTTACATGATGCCCTTTTTCAAGCAGTTGTGGCAATAACCGCTTACCGATGTAACCGGTGGTACCCGTTAATAAAATTTTCATAGGCTGTGCGTAGATGTCGAAACAAGAACAGCACAGCCTTTTAATTGTTTACTTATTCTGCAACGCTATCGATAAAGGTTTCTGTTAAGTGCGTCTCATACCGATCCAGATCTCTTAAAATATCCGCATTTTTCTCTACGTCATGAAAGTGCATGCCGGCAATCTTTTCCATTCCGGTAAATGCATTCATCCGGTGAAAACCGAACATTGGCCCTTCATCCACACTGTGCTGGTTAAAGAATTCACCAGGCAGCGTAAAGGCTTCTTTTGGTGCATTCCAAGAAGTAGTAAGCATATATTTTTTTCCATGGAGCAAGCCGCCAGTACCATAGTTTACGGCCGGATTGGCAGATGAGCGGCCGTCGCTTTTATAGATTCCATTTTGATGTCCTTCTGTAAATACCTCATCGATGTATTTCTTAAATCCATGTGGAAGCTGAAACCACCATACAGGTGTATGATAGATCACTACATCTGCCCATTTATAATTCTCCACTTCTTGTTTTGTATCATAAACCTCATTGATATCAGTAGATCTGATTTCAAAGTCGGGATTATTTTTAAAAAAATCTACGGTGGCCGCAGTGATTGATTTATTGAAAAGTCCGCCAGAGTGACCAAAAACCTGTCCCCCGTTAATAACAAATATATTTTTCATGGTTTATTTTTTTTATTTTGTGATCAGGCGATTATCCGCCCGATGTTCTTTTGTGATTACCGGTACAAAATTACAACCACTTAAAGGATTAATAAAATTATATAATTCATACATTTGTATCATAATTATAATAGTATGATCAATCTGGAATGGTTTAGAACTTTTAAAGCGATCTATGAAACGGGCACCCTTACCGGTGCAGCAGAATCTTTGTTCATTTCACAGCCTGGTGTTAGTCTGCATTTAAGTTCACTGGAATCTTATGTGGGATACAAGCTGTTCGACCGTACATCCCGAAGAATGATCTCTACTGAAAGGGGAAAAGTATTGTACAATTACATCCTGGAACCGCTTTCCAAACTGGAAGATGCCGAGCGGCACTTCCACAGGAGCTCTGAGAAAGATGTGCCTACCATCAGTATTGGGATGTGCTTTGAGACTTTTCAATTTACACTGGAACCGTATTTGCCAACCTTGCCATTCAATGTGATCATTAAGTTTGGTGACTATCCGCAAATGCTAAGTGATCTGGATGGTGGAATCCTGGACCTGATCATTACCCCTCAAAAAGGAGATTATAAAGGATTGTCTTACAAACCATTTTTCAAAGAAAAGATCGTACTGGCCTGTGGATCGGCTACGGTAACCGATGGATTTGAAGAGATGGTTAGTGCTAATGATGAAGAAGGGATCCATAATTGGTTAAAGCAGCAAACCTGGTATGGCACTACTGGTGATATGGAACATTTGCGCAGGTTTTGGCACAACAACTTCGGCAAAAGGCCAGATTTCAAACCCAATTATATCGTGCCTAATTTAAGTTCCATTATCCGTTGCCTGAGCGGCAATAAAGGCGTAGCGGTGATCCCGGATTTTCTGTCTGCCAAAGAACTTGATGCCGGGAACATCCGGATCTTGTGGGAAGGTACACATGTGATCGAGAACACCTTATATTTTGGAACGCGCAAGAAATCAATTTATGCAGAGCAGATTAAGACCATTGAACAGATCTTTGAAAAAGAAATGGTCTGAAAATAAAAAAGCCCGCGTATAGCGGGCTTCTCCATGTATAACTCAAATACTATTTAGTATTTTTTTTCTCTGTAACTTCAGTACGGATGTCCTGAGCTAGTCCTTTTAAGTCTTGCATTGCTTTACGAACTCTGGTACCAGCAGCGCCATTACCTGAATTATAAAATTTTTCTACGTCTGCTTCAACTCCTGAGATAAGTTCTTTTAGTTTTGAAAATTTTTCCATGTCTTTCTTGTGTTTAGATTTATTATTTGATTTAACAACGCACTAAGGTAATAATTATTGGATTTGTGCCAAATGAATATTAAAGAATATTCACCTGTTTTTATCCACATACGCACTGTTTATAACATATTTCTAAAGATGTTGAATGATTTTAACCATTATTTACAACATTCCCCATATCCAATGTTAGCGTCCGCGTAACGCGATCAGGAATTTCATGCGCATAATGGCTCACATAAATCAGTGTCGCATTGGAATACGTACATATACTGTCTACCAATCGCTTAAAATGTTCTGCCTGTTGCGGATCCAGTCCCTGACATGGTTCATCAAAGATCAATAGCGGTGGGTTTTTAACCAATGCCCTCGCCAGTAAACATAAACGCTGGATACTTACCGGAACATTTTTAAATAATTTGGCTGCATAGCCTTCAATTTCCAATACAGCCATCCATCTTTTGCATACCGAAGCTAATTTTGGGTTTGATGGCCTGAATAATCCCAGCGTATCGTAAAAACCTGATTCTATTACTTCCAGACAGGAAGTACTGGAATCAAAATATTGGAAAAACTCAGGAGATACAAATCCGATCTTCTTTTTTATATCCCAAATGCTTTCTCCTGTACCTCTTCTCTTATCAAAAAGAACAATCTTATTCGCATAAGCCTGCGGATTATCTCCATTGATCAAACTCAGTAAAGTAGATTTTCCGGCACCATTGTGCCCCAGTAAGGCCCAGTGTTCTCCTTGTTTGATCTGCCAGTCCACTGCATTCAGTATGGTTTTATCTCCATATTGGATATGAATATTTTCCATCCCAACAATGGTTTCATATACGTCCATGCTTTTTACGGAAAGCAGGGATTGCAATTCTGCTTCATCAATGCTATTATTTTGCACTGGCTGGTATTCATCTGCTGCAAACTCATGTATGGGCATGCTTCGTACTACGATGCCCTGATCGAGTATGGCTACATGAGAAATTGCAGCAGGTAAGACCGTTGAGGAGCTTGCCAGAACAATGGTTATCCCAGAGTCTGAGATCTCCTTTAGCAGCACATCAAAATCTGCACGGGTTTGTACGTCTAAACCGGTTAACGGGTTATCCAGCAGTAATAGATCCGGATTCTTAAGCAATGCTGAAGCGATTAACAAGCGCTTGGTTTCACCATTTGAAAGTTTGATCAGCTCCTTATCCTTTAAGTGCTGCAGGTTTAACCGCGTGATTACCTTTGGAAGGTTCCAGTCCCCATTTTTTTTTTTGCTTTCTACTGCAGACAGATAGACTTCAACCGTCTCTGAATCTTCTGCATCCATCGAATTAAAGCGCTGCTGGTAATATAGATCTTTGGTATTGGAAAGATTGCGGAAATTATGCCGGGCAGAAACTACCGCTACATCAACCGGGAGGTTGTTTAATGTTTTAATATGCGCTACAATCGCTTTGAGCAGTGTCGTTTTACCAGAACCCGCAGGTCCGGTTAAAGCCCAGATCTCACCTTTACTTACGACTAATCCATTTTGTTCAAATAGCATCTATTGTATTTATTTAAAGGCTGTATGGATCTCCACACAGCCTTTAAGTATTTAATCGGTTTTAATATATTCTTATTTACTGAACGTGTAGATTGAAGATGTTTTATACTGCTGACCAGGGTTCAGAACTGTTGAAGGGAAAGCCGGCTGGTTTGGAGAATCCGGAAAATGCTGCGTTTCTAAAGCAAATGCGGTCCTGAAATCATCTTTAGCACCACCTTTAAACGTATTTTTTCCCTGCATAAAATTACCGCTGTAAAACTGAAGACCAGGTTCCTGGGTATAAATATCCATTTTAATCCCGGTAAGATCTCCGCTAATGGTTGCTGCATGGGTCATTCCCATTCCCTTTGTTCCGTTTAGTACATAGTTATGATCGTAACCGGTTCCATTTTTCAATTGCTCGTTTTTTTCTTCAACACGTTTACCAATGGTAGTCGCCGTTGTAAAATCAAATGGAGTGCCTTTAACTGCCGCATTTTTACCCAACGGGATCAATGTGCTGTCTACAGGTGTATACTGATCTGCATAGATCTGAAGGCTGTGGTTTAAGATTGAACCAGAACCTTCTCCATTTAAATTAAAGAACGCATGATTGGTTAAGTTCACCACGGTTTTCTTATCCGTTGTGGCTTCATAATCCATCTTTAATTCGTTATTGTCCGTTAAACTATAAGTTACTTTTACATTCAGGTTACCGGGATAGCCTTCTTCCATATCTTTTGACAGATAGGTAAGTACTAAGGTATGTGCATCGGGTTGAGCAGCATCCCATACTACGTACTGAAATCCTTTTTTTCCACCATGAAGTGTATTTTGTCCATTATTGGTAAAAAGTGTATAGGCTTTACCATCGAGGCTAAACTTACCTTTGGCAATCCGGTTACCATAACGGCCAATTGTAGCACCGAAATATGGTTCTGTAGCTTTTTCAAATGCATCTACGCTTTCAAATCCGGTAACCACATCGACAAGTTTACCAGCACTGTCCGGCACCAATAAGCTTACAATCCTGCCGCCATAATTGGTAAACGCAGCCTGCATGTTGTTTTTATTTTTTAAGATGTAGAGATTGGTTTTCTTGCCATCAATTTCTTTCTGGAATTTTGTGCTGTCTAACAGCGTAACTGTTTGGGCTGAATCACCTGGAGTGGTTGTGGCTTCTTTTTTTTCTGTAGGGTTACATGCAGCAACTGCAACGGACAGCGCGATTGCAAAAATTGTTTTTACTGATCTTTTCATTTATAATTTGGTTAAATAACTAATCTTGCACCGATGACAGCAGGATCTAACCTGCTTCTATGAATACAGGAGTGAATCTAATAAAAAAACATTAATCAGCAGTTATTTATTAGATTAAATCAAATGCACGCGCATACTGACACAATTCATAGTAAGAATTTGAATTGAGCTTTTGGCGGATATTTTTACGGTGGGCCTCTACGGTATGTTGTGAAATAAATAGCTCTGAAGCGGTATCTATTGAGCTTTTACCCAATGCAAGCAACCGGAGCACCTCCCGTTCCCGATCGCTCAGCTTATCGAAATTCTGAAAATTCTTCCGGAGGAAATTGTTTTCTTCCAATAACCTGGATGCTTTTACGGTCATGTGGTGCATAGAATCTATGGGAAACGACATCACAATTAAAAGTAAAGGTTTATGCTCATCGTCCCGCATCAGGATGCGTACACTGCTCATGTGCCAGTTCCAGTCTTTTGTAGCCTTAAAGCGTACCTGCTGGAGGAAGGTTAATATCTCGTCGTCATTGTTTCGCTGAATAAAGCCGAATATTTTAGGTACGTAATCTTTTGCGTCCTCTTCATTGAAAAAGCGTGAATAATACTCTTCTGCATTTAAGGCCCTAAGTTCTTTTAAAGAGACTCCTATATCCTTTAATCCGCGCGGAGACATCCAGCAAATACAGCCGGTTCTCATGTCATGAAGTGTAACTACTGCTGGTAGTGAATCTGCAAATAAAGCAATCTCCGCAATTTTTGTATCTATCTTATCCTGAATAGAAGTGGTGGCCATAAAAGAGATTTGGTGGTTGGTTTGGTGCCATAAACATAGCAAATCCTATCCACAAAATATATTCTTACAGGTAGTATTTTTTCTTTTCACAATAACTTAACAATATCTTTTCCAGTACCACATCAAAAATCCAGTTACCGGCAATGCGGCAGCAATCAAACCTGCAATAAAAGCCATTATTTTTCCGGCCAATCCGAATAGAGTTCCGGTATGCAGGTCATAATTCATGGCTTTGATCCTCGGCACTGTAGAAAGAACTTCGAAAGAATCACCGGTATGCAGCAGTTTTCCATTATACCGGTCATATTTAAATTGAATACGATCATACAAATGATCCTCACTTAAATATGCGGATACGTTCACCGTTCCGCTTTTTAACGCAGGAAAGTTGTACAGGAAATAGGCGGTTTGCGGAGCTGACCCCATTGCTTGTTTAAAGATCAGGTCTGACGGACTTTTCCCCATAACTTGAGTCGTATCAGATAAAACTTTAGACTTCTTTTCCGCAACAACATCAAAAGACCACATCAGGCCTGTTAGGCTGATGATCAATAACAGGAGGAATGCATAAAATCCGAAAACTTTGTGCAGGTCATAATTGAGGCGCTTAAATTTTGCATTCCATTTGATGGTAAAATTCGTTTTCAGCTGTTTACGCTTCCATTTCTTCGGCCACCAAAGTATCATACCGGTAATGAGCAGCAATACAAAGCATACTACAGACCAACGCGCAACCTGGTGTCCAACCTGATCACCAAGCAGCAGGTTCATATGCAGGGCGAGTACGACTGTAAAAAATTCTTTCGCTGCATTTTCCACAAAGACTACCTTTCCGGTATATGGATTGAGATATACTTTTTGGTAATGCGCATAATAGTTCCAATATCCAAAACCGTCTTTATTCACTTTTAACGATCGAAACATATAGGTACGGCCTGGCTTTTGAGAAATTTCAACACGACTGATCTTACGTGTTTTACCCAATGCAGATTCTGCTTTAGTTATAAGATGGCTTAATGGTAATTTTTTGCCATCAGGAGGAACGGGTACATACAAACGGTCTTTATACAAAACGTCTTTGATCTCTTCCTGAAATGCATACATTGCCCCCGTGATGCCCAATATAAACACCACCAGCCCGGAAATTAATCCGAGCCAGAGGTGTAAGAGTGTTGTATATTTTTTAAAACTTAATGGTAACATTGGCAGCTATTGTTCTAGGCATCTGTGCTGTAAGTACACCTTGTCCGGTAAAATAAAGTTCATCAGTAAGGTTATCTATTTTCACTCCCAACCGGTATCGTGGCGTGTCATAGAACGCGGTTGTGGTAACCAGTAAGTAAGAAGGAAGTATAAATACGCCGGTTACGGCAGAGTTACCAGTCAAATGTTCGCCAATAAAGTTCGCGCCAAATCCTAAACCCAGTCCTTTATAGGTTCCTTTAGGAACAGTGTAACTTGCCCAGGAATTGAATAAGTTGCCTGGTCCGGCAGAGGCTGGTCTGCGATTTTCCAATGCTGCAGTTGATTTGGTCAGCTTACTATAATTATAGCTGTAACCAGCAATAACATTTAAGCCTTCAACCGGATTTGTGATCAGCTCAAACTCTACACCATGACTTTCCTGGGTACCATTTTGCACGGTAATGTTATAATTTACATTGTTCACATTAACGCCTTCTGTCCGCGTCATATTCGTAACTTTAATATCATAGTAACTGGCTGTAAAGCTGAGCTTTCCATCAAACATATCCAATTTCGCACCACCTTCAAACTGGTTTGCCTGCTGGGGCTTAAAGGTATTGGACGCACCTGAACCTTCTGGTTGTGAAACCGGGGCAACATTACTAAATCCATTCATATAATTCCCGAATACAGAAAGCCGGTCTCTCAACACCTGGTAAACCATTCCCAACTTTGGTGAAAATGCTGTCTGCATGTAAAAGCCAGAAAGCTTCATATCATTTTGATTCAGCAGACCTTTATTTTGAAAACGGTCTACACGAAGGCTAAGCATGGCCATCAAACGGTCAGACAGATTTAAAACATCTGACGCGTATACACTATAAATGTTATTTTTGCCCGTATTCTTGGTTGGTAACGCCGTGCTCGCAGCAAGCCTTGCTTCTACGGCAGGCCGTGAGATCTTCACATAATTGGCATCCGGTACCAGTCCGCTTACATTGTCAAATACCAGGTATGGCGAATTGCTGTTGTTAACGGTTTGGTTTAAATAATCCAGCCCGGCTACCAAACGGTTACGCAATCCGAGTACTTTAAAATCGCCAATGAAGTTTTGCTGAATGTCGGTCGAAGTATTTACAGAATTCTGTAGTGAGATATTGCGCTCGAGCATTTCGTCAGATGCTGCGCCGCGGATAAACTGATATTGATAAAAACCGTCCGATTTCCGGGTATTGCTTGAATAAATGGTTTGAGAGGTCCAGTTGTCTGAGATTTTATAATTGATCTGTCCCTTCACGTTTACTGTCGGATTTTTCATCACCAGGTCATTGCTGCTGTAGGAACGGTTCCAGTCAAAATTCAACTCCTGAGGTGTTGTTGCAATATACGGACGCACGCGATTTAGAAACACTGCTGCCGGGCTTGTGCCCTGTAATTCATAGAAACCAGCATTTAAACTGATGTTTAATCTTTCATTTGCGCGGTATTCTATTGCGGGTGAGATGAAGGTTGATTTTTTAAAGCCAACATCCTGAAAGCTATTCTGGTTCTGATAGGCTGCATTCATGCGGAACAATAGTTTCTTATCTGTACTTAACGGCCCATATACATCAGCGGTTAACCGGTTCAGGTTATAACTTCCGGTGGTATAGGCAATCTCTCCGCCTAACGTATCTACAGGCTTTTTGGTAACGATATTAATCAGTCCGCCAAATGAAACAACAGCACCGCCAAATAAAGTACCTGAAGGTCCTTTGATCAACTCTACGCGTTCAATATTGGCAGGTTCAATTTCTCCATTGGTTTGAGATGGTACACCATCCATCAATGCGGCTTCGGTACGAAACCCGCGCATGCTGTAAAATGACGCTCCATCACTATTTATCCCCCTGCTGCCCTGAATCTTATATACACCCGGGCTATTTTTAAGTGACATACTAAACTCTGTAACCATTTGTTCATTCAGCAATGCTTTTGGAATGGTGGTATATACTTGTGGGTTTTCCAAATTACCCAATGGCATTTTAGCAGAGGTTGTTGTTTTTTTTACTGAGAACTTATTGGTACTGCCGCCATTGATCACCACTTCCTGCAGCTGTTCATTGTTTTCCGACAGGATGAAATCAAGAACAACCGTTTCTCCGGAAGTTAGCTTAACATCTTTTTGCTGAGGGGTAAGCCCCACAAAACTGGCTGTTAAGGTATAGGTGCCCGCCTCAACATCTTTAAGCATGTAATTTCCACGGGCATCTACCTGTACCGCTCTCCCTCCCTTAATGCCTACAGTAACAAATTCTCCGGCCTTACCATCACGGGTCTTTACCTTCCCTTTGATGGTGCCCTTTGCTGATGACGTCTGAATGGTAACGAGCTGCCCGTTAACGCTTAGCCCTTTCAATTGTTTACCCAACAGTTCAGCAAGGGCTTCCTTCAATGGCTTGTTATTAAAGTTAACCGTTACTTTTCTTTCTACATCCAGCTGGGTGCTGCTGTATGAAAAACGTACAGTGCTTTGTTCAGTGATTGCAGTCAGCGCGTCAGCAATCCGAGCTCCGGAAAGCTTTAAGGTGATCGTTTTATCGAGTACGGATGCCTGTTGGGCAATTGTACTGAAGTGGCAAAACAGGAGTATACAAAATAAAGTGAGTATTGTTACGGATTTTTTCTTTGGGGTACATGCTTTGTACATACTTTTGTTTGTTGTTTAAATTAATGATGAATTGATTTGCAATAGCCCGGTGTGAAGTTGGCCGACTGAAACCGGGTTTTTTATTTTAATAAAGGGTAAATACATTTCCATGTTGGGTATAGCTGCATTTTAACGCGAAGCTGATACTTTCCAAAACCTGTTTCAGTGAAGGATTTGAAAAGCTCCCCGTGTAACGTTCTCTGAGCAGCTTTTCAGAATGAATTCCGATCTTTACATTATACCAGCGTTCGAGCGTTGTACTGATCTCTGCAACACTTTGATTGTCAAGAATGAGTTCATTATTTTTCCACGCCAGGTGTTTACCAACATAGGCATCCGTTTTGTCCAGCATGATATTTCCGTTGCGATTCAACACATAGATACCCTGCTGATTGGCAGTAAGTATGATTTTTCTGTTAGAATGATTGGCAGCAAAACTTACCTTACCCTCTTCCACAACTACCGCGTTTGCCGCCTCTGAGGGATAAGCCCGAACATTGAATTTTGTTCCAAGCACCTGGATCTGCGTTTTTGAGGTGGTTATGATAAATGGATGTTTTGAATCTTTGGCTACACTAAAGTAGGCTTCGCCAACAAACTTTACGCTTCTGTTACGGCCGTAAAACTGAGCCGGATAACTCATTGTGCTCTCAGAATTTAGCCATACGATGGTACCATCAGACAAGGTAACCTGCAGCTTTTGTCCCTTTTTAGCTGTGGTATGGTTATAAGCGACACGGCTATTTTTTAAAGGTTGGTTTGAAAATAGAAATGCGGCAAAAACAAGCACTGCAACCGCAGCGGCATACTGCCATATTTTAAGATGATATGATTTTTTTAGCTTTAGGCTTTCTGTTTTCTCTGCTGATAGTCCGTAACGGGCAGAGATCTTTTTCCACCCTTTATGTTTAAGTGCGGTTAGATCGGTTTCTTCGGGAAAGCTCATTTCTGCCTCATCAGAATCCAGCCAGGCCTCAACCAACCGTTGTTCGTCCGGACTGCATTCCCCTAGGTGGTAGCGTTGTATTAATTCTTTATTTACCTGCATAAGTACCGGGTGTAAATGTTCCCATATACCAATAAGCCGGATAACAGTAGATTTCTCCCAGGCCGCAAAACATAAAAAATCAATTATTTCTATAAAAAACTGATTATCAACAGGATTAATTTCAACTATTGATAGGCTTTTAAGTTGCTTCTTAAAAAGCTCATCGCCTTATATAAATGATATTCAACAGTTTTCTCTGAGATCAGCAATTTAGAGGCGATTGCTTTATTCGTTAAGCCTTGTTGCTGACTTAACCGGTAAACCTCCCGGCATCGGCATGGAAGCTGGTCAACCAACAAATTCACACTGCCGTTCAATTCATTAAAATATACTCTTTCTTCTGTACACAGATCAGCAGCGCAATAATTCTGCAATGCGCAATCCACATGTTCACGGTGCCTGATGCTGGTGCGAAGGTATTCAAAGGCTTCGAGTTTTGCCGCACGGTAAAGATACTGCTCAAAAGTTGTACGGACCATTATACGGTCCTTGCGTTCCCATATTGATGCGAAGAGATCCTGACTAATCTCTTCAGCAATCTCTTCATCTCTGGTGTAATTAAAGATGATTCCAAAAACTTTTTCCCAGCAATCCAGATACAGCCTTTCAAAGGTTTTTCCATCCAAAACCTGGATGTTTTTTATTACCTGATCATTAGCATCTGAATTTTCCCCGAACACGTGTGTAGATTTTTTTCAAAGCTACAATTTAATCTGGAATCAATCTAAATAAATATTCTTATTGCACATTAATTTTTGCACTTCCGGTAGTTAAACCTTTCGATACCGCTTCAAACTTAACCGTTCCCTGATCCTTGCCCGATTGCAGGATGACCTGGCATTTACCATTGAATAAGTGCCTTTTCCATCCGCCGGCAAGATACTGATCCGGTTCATGGCTGCTTGGATCTCCATTACCTACCCCAATAATTTTTACATTTCCGGACACGGTAAATTCCACCAGGTTTGAGGCATCCGGAACTTCCCTTCCTTTTTGGTCTACCACGGTGATGTTAACAATAGCTAGATCCTTTCCATCTGCCAGAATCGTATTTTTAACCGGGGTTACCCGGATGGCATAGGATGTTCCTGTAGTCTGGACACTTGCCGTTATTTTTTTTCCCTTTTTATAGGCTACCGCGGATAAAGTACCTGGCTGATATGGAACACTCCATTTCAAATGGCTGTTTCTTGGCATCTCTTTTTTTCCAAGACTTTTACCATTCAGAAAAAGCTCCACCCGGTCTGCATTGGTATTTACCCACACGTCTACCGGAGTACCTTCTTTGCCTTTCCAGTTCCAGTGTGGCGACAGATGCAGTATGTCTTTGTCCGTCCACCAGGACTGGTAATAATAGTAGATGTTTTTAGGAAACCCGCACACATCCATTACACCAAAATGAGAATTGATATTCGGCCATTCGTAAGGTGTTGGCTCTCCGCGATAATCGAAACCTGTCCAGATAAAGCCACCCATCCAAAATGGATTTTCTGCTGCCAATGACCACCAGGTTTCTGCTTTACTAGCCCACCATGGTGCGGTGATATCCTGATCGGGAACATACCCGGCTATAGAATCCTTCTCATAAATACCCCTTGTGGTAACCGTACTTCCCATTTCCGTTCCAATTAATGGTTGGTTGGGATGGTCTCTGTGGTAATCTGCTACCGCAAACTGGCGGTAGTTAAATGCCCGAACCGGGATCACTTCATTTACACCTGTCGCCACGTTTGCCAGATCTGCTGCGTAGGTACTGGTACGGTAAGGATCCAGTTCCTTTTGTTTTGCAATCAGGGTTTGTGCAATCCGCTTACCGATTGATGTGGTTTGGATGAGGCCTTCTTCATTACCAATAGACCACATGAATATGCTCGGATGGTTTCTATCGCGTTTAATGAGTTGTTCAAACTGGTTCATATACTCCGGACTGCTGTTTAAAAGCCGCTGCTCATCCATAACCAGCATGCCAAGGCTATCACAGGCATCCAGCAATTCTGGTGTTGGTGCATGGTGACTGGTGCGGTACGCATTGGATCCCATTTCCTTTAAAAGGCTGATGCGGTAATACTGCAGTGCATCTGGTAAGGCACTTCCTAAACCGGCATGGTCCTGGTGGTTATTGGTTCCCTGGATCTTTACGTGCTTTCCATTTAGAAACAGGCCTTTTGACGCATCTATAGTTATTGTACGTATGCCATAGCGTGTAGTTACACTGTCTACTTTTTTCTGATCTACACTTATTACGGTGACTACTTTATACAGATATGGGTCTTCCAGAGACCAAAGTCTCGGGTTGTTCAGTTCAATAGTCTGGGTAGCTGTAGTTCGTCCATTTACGGCCAGGTTTAATGGCTGCGAAATACCAGCGGCTATTTTTTTACCGTTCCGGTCCGTTATATAATTTAAGACCGATACTTTCTGATCGGTTAAGCCCAGGTTCTCTACCACAGTTTCAATACGAACTGCTGCATTTACAGGATTAACTTCTGCGTGTACAAATACTCCATCCGGTACAATATGCGTATTGTCAAAATGGTTTAGCCATACGTGACGGTAAATACCGGCACCTTCGTAAAACCAGCCTTCATATTGTGTGGCATCTGCACGAACCACTAAAACATTTTCTCCGCCAAAATTAAGATAGTCGGTCAGGTCATAATTTACGCCCAGATACCCGCTTTGATGGTTCCCTAAATAAAATCCATTGATCCAGATCTGTGCATCTCTGAAAATACCATCAAACTGGATCTGTATCCGGTGTCCTGAATCTGCTTTGGCTATATTAAAGTGCTTACGATACCAGCCAATACTCGTTTCCGGAAAAAGTCCGCCAACCGGCTTATAGCCATGTGCCAGCACATCAACATTTGCTGATTTTGTAAAAGGCAATTCAACAGCCCAATCGTGCGGAACGGATAAACCTCTCCAGTTTTTATCATCAAACTTTGGATCTATAGCGGTTTTCTCTGCTTTTCCTGATTTGGCAAAAAGGTTTGCAATCTTATAGTTAAAATCTTTTTCAGGATCTGCTGCATGCCCAAGGCTGAATTTCCAATCTTCATCAAAGTTCATCTTTGTTGGTGTTGGCGTTTGTTGTGCAAATACAGTTGACCTGGACAACAGCATAGTGCTTAAAATGAGGATAAATCCTAAAGTACGGCGCATAATAAATTATTTTAGGTAAACAGAAGCGATTTCCAGATCTTGATTAAACGAAACCTCCAGTTTTTCAACTGTCTTTAACTGGAACGAAGCACTTTCGGGTGTTCTATAATATAGGGGCAGGAAGCCAGGATATGGTCTGGGCAGCAGCAATTGCGAATCCTGCTTTAAACTGCTCAACGGAATTTCAATATCTTTCAGTTCAGATCCAACAGATACTTCAGTAGAGAAGAAATGCGCATCAGCATCAATCAGTCCTATTTTAATCTTCGCCGGATTTGCCCCGGTTGTCTTTACACGGATCACCAGTGTGGTTAATTGCCGCAAATTTCCCGGATTTAATTTAAGATGATCACCTACATAACTTTGAAAGCCCAGTAAGGAACTTTCCCCGGTTTTAGATACCGTCAATTTCAGCAATTGCTGCGATGAAGTTTCACCGGGAATATACTGAAGTCCATTATTTTTCCAGTCCGGGTTGTACAAAGTAAGGTATTCCTGATCTAATGCCGGATCAAACAAAGGCAGGAAGTTTTCTCCCAATGTTGTCAACGCTCTAACTGCTCTCAAGATGCCCAATGGTCTCAAATCGTTAACATCCTTAATGCTTTTCGAGCCTGCAACAGTCTGTTTTGATTCTTGTATTATTTGTGCAGCCGATCTTTCTAAAAACTCTTTAGCAGATGCTGCAGGGGCAACATATTCACCCATCTTTAATGATGCATATGGCGTATTTGCCGTTATACTGGTTTTTTTACCTTTTTTAATGACCAAATAGGTTCCCGGTTGTATATTAAATTTCTGCTGCACTGCAGTTGTACCAAAAACATTTCCTGTATTCATTGCCTTGATGGTAAAATCACTGCCCAGATCAGGAAAATTCAATTGCATCGCCTGCTGCTGCCAGTCAATTCCGGTTACAGCCCGGTCTTCGGCGGTCTTTGCAAATGGATCGCGGATTTTAATTGCATCAGGCATTACTTCCAGTCTCCATACCCCGGTTTCTATCTTATCCAGAAAATAGGCTCCGGAACCTTGATATACTACTGCAGCAGAGTTCCCCACACCGGCCATGTGCTTCAACTTGCTGATATTTAAAGGTATGCTTGTCGTCGTATTTGAATAATAAAATTCTTTTTCTGTATTCATCTCGCTGAGCGACAATTTATAACTCAGCCGGAATGCAGCAAATAACGTATCGGATGTTTGTACTTTTGACCTTGGCAAGTCATGAAAGGCTTTGGATGCAATTAACAAGCTGATTGCTTTTGAAGGCGTATAAGCCAGGTTCAAATAGTGCGTTTGGTACTCTGTATTTCCATAAGCAGTAGCCATGGGATCGTAGGCAAATTGTGTAGCCCACTGAAAACCGGCCATCCTGAAGCTTTTGGCCATAGCCGGGTACATATAAGAATCCAGAATATCTCCGGCATCAAACTCATAAACGATCTTTGCCCTGTTTTTAAAAGCCGGGATCGTATCAAAAGGAATCACATATTTAGATACATTTGGCAAATAGTTCCCTTTTAAGGTATGTCCGGATACCAGGCCTGTAGGATACCACTGAAAACTATGGCCCTGAACGTCTGCTTTTACAATGGCATCTGCATATTTAGGAGATTCACTGATGTTGTAGAAGATCGGTTTTGTCCAGCCTGTTCCGCGAATTGCCTTTACCATCCGGTTAACATATTCCGTTGCTCTTTCTTTGGGTCCGCTATGCTGGGGTTCATTATTTACTTCAGCGGCCAGAATATCCGGATCATCCTGATAAATGAGACCGGTATACGGATTTTTATGCTGAAAAAACTGCTTTAGATAACGTTCCTGCGCAACAAATGCAGCTTCTTCAACCAATGCACGCTGCTTGCCGTATTTGCTGGAGAACCCTCCGCGGTCTTCATCTTTCTCCGGATAACCGTTACCCCAATAGGCTATTGGCGTAACCAGCGTTTTAATATTTCTCTTTTTGAGTTCTGCGATCAGAAAATCAAATAAGCGCAGATGTTCATTATTCAAAAGATTGCCTGCCGAATCAGAAATTTCGGTATCCCATACATGAACCCTAAATGCATCTAATCCGAGACGTGAGAAATGGTATACATCGTCTCTTATGGCCTGCTCTGCAGTAATGCCTGTTCTTTTCACAGAGCGGTATCCATAAGCAAAGGGTACGGTATAATTTACACCAAAAAATGCAGCTTCCTTATTGCCTTTTTCCCAGCGGATCACCCCATATTGGTCGACATATATTCCTGTTTTCTTAGAGCTAAGGGGTTGTTGGGCAAATGAGGAAGTGGCAATTAACAGGAAAACCAGGCTCAGCACAAATCTTTTATAAAGCATCATCATTATTAAGGTAAAAAAGCGTCCATTGCAACCGTTGGCTTACCGGTGTCATCAAAGGCACCCAATTTATAACCGCTCCAACTGTTATAAGATTGTGGTTCCCAATAGAAAACACCAAGCCCCTTACTGTTTGGCAGTGATTTATTTTTGGCAATGATATCGGCAATGAACAACTTAGAAGCCGCTGCTTCTGCAGCAGGCATACCAATCTCGCAAATCATAATTTCAGATCCGTAACGGGAAACCATGTCGGTCATATTTGCCAAACATTGTGTATTCTTAGTCGCCCAGTCGGCAGCAGTCGGGTACAGAGACATTCCAATCACGTCCCATTTGGCACCATTATTTTTCAGCCCGTCAAACATCCACCTGAACAACGCGTTGTCATAACCATTAGAAATATGAACCACAACCTTTGAATCCGGGTTCACAAATTTTACCGCATTGTAACCGGACAGGACGAGCTCAGCAAAGTTCTTCATACTTGCAGATGCTTTGCCCTCTTCCCAGAGCATCCCATTGTTGGTCTCATTACCTACCTGTACCCACTCTGGAATGATCTTATTGTTTTTCAATTCAGTGAGTACAGCTACGGTATGGTTGTACACGGAAGTTTTTAGTGCAGTAATGTTCTGCCCGGCCCATGCAGCCGGTTTATTTTGTTGTCCGGGATCAGCCCAGGAATCACTGTAATGAAAGTCTAACAATACCCGCATGTTCATTGCCTTTGCACGTTTGGCTTTCGTCAGCACATCTGCCGTATTACACCATCCACCGGCTGGGTCTACCCATACCCGAAGGCGGACGGTATTGATGCCTTTGCTGCTTAAGATCTTCAAAAGATCCTGCTCTACGCCTTCATTGGTATAGAACTTTTTACCGGAGGCTTCCATTTCTGTAAGCCAGCTTACATCGGCACCTTTTGCAAACGTACCTGGCGGCAATGGATCCGGATAGATCTGTGTTGCCCCTTCTGGAGATTTTTTACAAGCCGTATGAAGTATGATCAGGAGAAACAATATTCCGAATCCTTTAATTCTATTCATCTTTCTAAATTTTAAGGTCATTATTTAACAGAATAGGTGTAGTTACCATCTCCGGCACTCATGTCTAAGGTTACCGTGAACACTCCGGTCTTGGCAACCGGGATATTGACACCGCCCCACGCAGGTGCGCCGGCAAACATCAGGCTGCCATTTTCTGCCTTGTCCAGCTTGTAGCTAATCTCGTATCCGCCGTTAACGGTAAATACAAAGGTTTTACCTGCGGTAAGTGCCACATTAGAAGCCGTCCAAACCTTTGTAGCAGCATTGTAAACCATTGGTGTTCCAGATAAACTCCATGCATTGTCATCTCCTGAGATAAAGAACTTTACCGGGGTGTAGGTTATGGTTAGTGCATCCAGGTCCACATTCACTTTCATATGATTCGGACTTGGCGATAACCATAGATTTCCGCCGCCTTCGCTCAGCGTGGTTGCACTGGTACCCCAGCCATATACTTTGGCATCCCTTGAAGATACCAGTGTAAAGGCATCACCACCCCATCCATCTGCATTGGGCAAATCCAGATAGCCTTCATATTTAGCATTAAATTTGGCCGAGGTTAAGATAAGGCCATTGGTTCTGGTTGCCGGTGTTCTCCAGGAGTTACCTCCCTTAACCATTAGTGCCGGATACTCTACAAAGGACTTGTAAGGGTTAACGGTCATGGTAAGTACCGAATAAACAGGTTTAACTGTAGAAGAAAGTCCTGAATTTTGTTTTACTTCAGATCTTAAACGGACAACAATTGTGCTGTTTGTACCGGTTGGCAGCATCAGCTGTACCGATAGCAGTGCGTTAAAATCAGCACCCAAAAAAGTCTTTTTCAAGCTGTCACCAGCGAGTTTAACGTCTATCGCATTTGCCCATCCATTTACGCCTGATGTATCTGAAGGCACATCGAACTGTAACGTGTACGAAGGCACTACCTTTACCCCATAATCAGGAGCGTTAAAACTAAATGTGACCACATTGCGGGTGTCTGTTGCTGATGAAAGCACCAGGCTGGTTGCAGAAGCTGCAAAGCCCTGGATCCCTGAAACAGGTGCAGCGATTATATTTTGACTGGCTTCCTTTTCGCAGCTGCAAAAAAGAAGGGCAATAATCATGGTCAATAAAAACTGGTTCAATAACGTTCTCATATGTATTAACATTAATATCCTGTGTTTTGAATTAGGTTAGGGTTGGCAGAAAGGTCTGTTGGCGGCAACGGAAATATATTGTATTTATCTGCTACGGCTGTGCCTCCGCTTACACCGCCTTTCCATGCCCAGAGGTAGGTATTGGAAGTAAATTTCCCATAACGGATTAAATCTGTTCTGCGGATGGCTTCATAATACAGCTCCCTGCCTCTTTCATCTAAAATAAAATCGGTATTCAGTGCGGTTGAACTGATATTGCCTGCAGTGCTGCCGTTATAAGCGCGGGTACGCAACGCATTCACATAGGTTAATGCAGTGGGAAGGCTTCCGCCATTACCGCCTCTCAATACGGCTTCTGCATAGGTCAGGTAAACCTCTCCCAGCCTGAACAGTGGAAAATCAATGTCTGAAAAATCCTTTGCTGCATCCTGATGCGGAGCTGCTGCCCCTGATCTTGTTTTATTCCTGTATTTGGTGCTTGAATAACCAGAAGTAGATACATAAAGATCAGTCATTTCGAGACTTTGACCGGACATATAAAACTGTGCCCTGGTATCGGTAGTACCTGTTTTATCTGCAAACAGGTTTACAAATTGATGGGTCATTCGTAAACCGCCCCAATCTCCGTTTGATCCGGAAACATCTGCAGGCACGTTTGCCGGTCCATGCATCAGGTAGGTTGTACCGCCAAAGTTTTGCGTATTCGTTCCATCGTAATTGATGGTCAGGATATTCTCGTCGGTATTCAGGTGGTTATCTGCAATAGTCAGTTCTCTATAGTTACCATGCAGGGTATAACCGGCTCCTGTAATTTTGTTGCAATAGGTAATGGCTTCCGTATATTTTGGCGTTCCGGTATATACCACGGCATTCAGGTACATCCTGGAAAGGAGTGCCCAGGCAGCAGCTTTATCAGCTCTGCCATATTCGTTACCTTTTGGTGCCACAAGCTCATTTTCCAGGGCCAGCAATTCTGATTCTACATAATTAAAGAGGTCTTTACGAAGAATACGTTTCGGAAAATCTTTAGCAGCAATTTGTGTTTCTTCAGTTACCATGGGTGGATTTGCATACAGATCCATCAATACCCAATACTGATAGGCCCGGATAAAGCGGGCCTCTGCCCTGTATTTACGGATGTTATCTGCGTCTGTACCCGTAATTCCCCTTTCAGATAATTTATCATCGGAAGATTGCCTGATGAAATCATTGCACAAGGTGATCTGGAAATATGAACGGTAGTAGAGTCCGTTAATGATGGAGTTTATGGACGACCAGCTAATTTCGTGGAGACCCTGTACACCGGCATCATTTTGCCATGACCATGCTGCTTCATCGGTAGTCAGTTCCTGGAGGTTCCAGTACAACCTTAAAAAGTCTGAGTTACCTTCATCCTTGATGATCTCAACCGGAATGTCCTGTTGCCCGGTAGCGGCGTTTCCGGTTAAGGCGAACGCTCCATAGACCTTTGCCAGTGCCTGTTTATATCCGGCGGGGGTTGCATATACTTTTTCTGCAGTCAGGTCATTTGTTGGTGTCAGATCCAGCTTATTACAGGAAACCATCCCCATCATTACCAGGCAGGCCAATCCTATTATTTTTGACACGTTTAGTGTATAATATCTTTTTGTCATGTTCTTCATCGTCCTGTTCATCGGATTAATAGTTAAGGTTTAAGCCCAAAGAAAATACCCGGGGTCTTGGATAAAGATTATTGTCTACTCCTGATGTTACTTCCGGATCAAGTCCTTTGTATTTGGTGATCACGAATACATTTTGAAAACTTGCATTCAACTGTAAATTTCCTTTGTTTTTGAAAATGTTACCGAATGTATAGCCCAGGTTAATGTTATCCATCCTTACGAAAGATGCATTTTCCACATAATAATCACTCAACAACTGCTGTCCCTTAAAATTGGTTACCAGGTAGTTGGGAGATGCATTGAGCAGCGTTGCCGTACCTAAGATCTGCGTTAAGTTACCACGCTGGCTAAAGGAGTTGTTGTATACATAGTTACCGAGGTTGGCACGAATGGTAAAACTAAGGTTCCATTTTTTATAGCTCAGGTTATTGCTAAACCCAAGGAATACCTTGGGATCAGCAGATTTTCCTTTTGTAAAATCATTTTCACTGATCACGCCATCCCCGTTCAGGTCTACGTAAACCCCTTCAATGGGATTCCCTGCCGCATCATAAACTTGCTGAAACAGGTTAAATGTACTTTTGGGTCCGCCAACTGCATTGATAAATGCATTTTGTCCGCCTACTCCCCCTGCAATGGTTCCGCTAGGAAACCCTTTGTAATTCGGATCATTCGGAATGATCGTTAGATTGGTAATGGTATTTTTATTATAGGTTGCATTCAGGCTGAAATCCCAGTTAAAGTCTGATCTTTTAATCGGATTAAAATTTACGGTCATCTCCAGTCCTTCATTCAGCATATCGCCCACATTGACAATTGCAGATGCATTGAAATTTGTTCCTGCCGGTTGTGGTACCCGGTTTAGCAAGTCGCTTGTTTTGCGGTAATACCAGTCCAGGCTACCGGTAATGCGGTTATCCAGAAAGCCAACATCTACACCGATATTGGTGGTCGCGGTTTCTTCCCATTTAATATCCGGAATGTAGGCACTAGGGCGGTACATCTGGTAAAAGGTATCTCCAAACTGGTACGAAGCATTTGGCGTACTTAAGCCATAGGTAGACAGGTAACCATAATTATCGATACCGTCCTGCTGCCCGGTAATCCCATAACTGGCGCGGATTTTAAGTGCTGAAATCGTTTTATTCTCTTTAAGGAAACCCTCATTGTTCACGGTCCAGGCCAGGGCCACTGATGGGAAGTACCCATTTTTATAATCAGGCCCAAACCTTGACGATCCGTCGCGTCTTAAAGTTGCGGTAAGCAGAAAACGCTCATCAAAGCTATAGTTTAACCGGCTAAAATAAGAGATGAGCCTGTTTTGTGGTTTATTAAAAGGAAAGTCGGGATCTGTTCCGGCAATCTTAGTGCCATTGGCATCAAAGTCTGCGAAATTATAAAATTTGGTCAGGTAATCGTTGTATGAATAACCAGCAGTAACATCTATCCTGCTTTTAATGGACTTTATTTCCTTAATATAGTTCAGATAGAAATCGGCAAGCGTATTCATCCGGTTTTGCTTGTACTGATTGTTAACACCCAGTCTGTTGATCAGTTCTGCAGCATTCTGATCTACAAATACAGTTCCTTTACCGGATGCTACATCATATCCTAAATTCAGGTTGGCATGCAGGTCTGGTAAGAAATGAAATTTATAATCCAGCTGGACATTACCGATGCTGCGGTAAGGTTTTGACCGGTCTGCACGCTGTTCCAATAAGCCCAGTGGATTTCTTCCAACCAGGTTTACCAGTCCGCTGGGAGTTGACGGATCCAGCCATTCCCAATACCCATTATAATCTTCCCGGTTGGTGTATACTGCTTGTGTAGGATCGAAGCTTACCGCTCCTCCTATTGCAGCCTGGTTGGCAAACCTGGTTTTCTGCATACTCCCTTTCAGGTTAATGGAAAGTTTTAAATGATTGTCAAAGAACGCAGGGTTCAATACAAATGCGGCTGAAGTTTTCTCCAGCATATCTGTTCTCAATACCCCGGTTTGATTTTGATAGCCCAGTGACAAGCGGTATGGAAAGTTCTTAATACCGCCGCTAATGCTCAGGTTATTGTCTGAGGCCATACCATCCTGATAAATGATATCTTGCCAATCGGTATCAAAGGCACCAAGCATATCCTTTTGTGCTGTGGTTCCATTGGCATTTACAATTTCCCTTAATTGCGCTGAACTCAGCACATCTACTTTGCTGGTTAATTTGGTCAGTGAATTTACCGAACTGAAGCCTACCTTCAGATCTCCGCTAATCCCCTTCTTAGTGGTTACAATGATTACACCATTGGATGCCCGTGCCCCATAGATTGCTGCTGCAGATGCATCCTTCAATACGGTAAATGATTCAATATCATTTGGATTGATAAAGCTTAACGGATTGGATGCACCACCTACCGCGCTGTTTTCCAGCAGTACCCCATCAATTACAATTAAGGGGTCATTGCTGGCGCTTAAAGAAGAACCGCCACGGATGCGAATGGTACTACCGCTTCCCGGCTGTCCGCTGTTTGAGGTAATGGATACCCCCGAAACCTTTCCGGAAAGCATTTGCTCCGGTGTGGTGATACTTCCTTTCTGGAAATCTTTTGCAGACACTACTGCTACAGACCCGGTAAGATCCTGTTTCCGTGTGGTTCCGTAGCCCACCACCACTACTTCATTTAGTGCGGCAGCATCTTCAACCAGCAGGATGTTCAGGTTCTTTGAGTCTGAAATGCTGACTTCTTGTTTCTTATAGCCTATGGAGGTAAATTCGAGGATGCCGGTATTACCAGGGATCCGAAGGGTAAATTTCCCGTTTGGATCAGTAACTACACCGGTAGAAGTTCCTTTTAACATGACACTAACTCCCGGAAGACCTAAATTGTCTGATGCAGATCTAACCGTTCCGGTAATGGTTACCGGCTGTTGTGCATATCCGTTTAGTGCAGTAAAAAGAAAGAGCATCAATACGGATACATTGAGCTTAACATAAAAAGTAAAATTGTGCATACAATATTTGGTTAGGTTTTTTTACTGGTACAAATGAAAAGTTTATCCGGCTTTTTTACTTGTTCTATCGTACATAAATTTTGTTCTAATCGACATAATAATCGTCTATATTGAATTAAACATCGCTAAACCTACATTAAACTCGTAATTTCTCCTAACTTTATGAAATAAACCGACTACCCTTTTCTGACCAAATGGCTTCTTTTTTTAAATGCTTGATCTTCTTTTTTCTTTGCCTGATCTGTGGTACGCTCTATGCCCAAAATTTAAAATTTAAACATATAGGCATAGCAGATGGTTTATCGAACAGTACCATTGAATGCATCTTTCAGGACTACCGGGGTTTCATTTGGTTTGGTACACGGGACGGACTGAACAAATATGACGGCAACCAGATCACCGTTTATAAGAATACAAAAGATACTGCGAGCTTAACCGATAACTACATCCGCTGTATCTATGAAGATAAAGACAAGACGCTCTGGATCGGAACTTCCAATGGCCTTAACCGGTTTAATCCGGAAACCAACAACTTTATCCGTTATAAATCAAAACATCAATCAGCACAGTCGTTAAGCAATAATACCGTCACTTCTATAGAAGAAGGTAAAACCGGACTTTGGATTGGCACCTATGGCGGCGGCCTGGATCTTTTAGATCTAAAGACCGGAAATTTTAAGCATTACAAACGTACGGCTAAGCCATCAGGCATCAACGACAATCATGTCAATGATATTCATACCGACAAATCAGGGAATATATGGATTGCCTCAGACAGCGGATTAAACAGACTGGATCTTAAAAATGCTGTATTCAGCAGCATTCCGGCACTTAAAAAATATGTGATCCGCGTAATCGCAGAATCTCCTGACGGGAATTTATGGCTGGGTACAGAAGAGAAAGGATTGGTATTTTTTAATCCGCGAAGCGGACAGATCAAGAATTACAGACGTGAGGAGAAGAACAGCAACAGCCTCGGAAGTGATTTGGTACGGTCTATCATTATAGACAAAAAGAACAACATCTGGATTGGCGGCATTAACGGTGGCCTTGACATCTTTAAACCGCAGCTATCGGCTTTTCACAATTATCAGAATGAGCCTGGTAATCCTACCAGCCTGTCACAGCGAACGGTGTCTGCCATATTTGAAGACAGGCAGGGCAATCTCTGGATCGGAACCCACCGCGGCGGCATAAACTTATACAGTCCGGATTCTGAAAAATTTAAACTGGTACAGCAGGAGCCCAGTAAAAACAGCCTCAGTTATAATGATGTTAAAGCTTTTCATGAAGACAGGAATGGCAATCTATGGATTGGTACGGATGGCGGCGGATTAAATCTTTTAAACCGGACTACCAACAGGTTTACGCATTACCGGAACGACCCTTTTAACCCAAAAAGTCTTGGATCTGATGCCGTTCTTGATATTATGGAGGATAGCGATCAAAATATTTGGGTAGGTACCTGGGCTGGCGGGTTGAACTTATTCAACAGGCAATCGGCTACGTTTACCCGGTTTTTGTACAATTCGGTCAATCCCGGGTCTATCTCATCCGATTTTGTTCAGAAAACCTATGAAGATAGCCAGGGCAATTTATGGATTGGCACCTACTATGGCGGATTAAACCTGTTCAACAGGAAGACAAATACGTTTACCAGGCTCAGATACGGGTCAAACCGCAGCAAATTGATTGGGAATAACATTATATCTATACAGGAAGATGATGACCAGAACCTTTGGATCGGTACGGATGATGGTGGATTAAATTGTTATAATTTGCGAACCAAAGTTTTTTCGCACTACTTTTTAAATGAGGAGAAGAAACCGGATTTGCGGGTGATATTTACGGACAGCAAAAACCGGCTGTGGATAGGTCAAAATGGATTGTACCTGTTTAACCCAATTAAAAAGACCTTCTCTGTTTACACAACCAAAGCTGGCCTTGCCACCGAATTTATCAAGGGGATTGCTGAAGATGCCCATGGAAACTTCTGGATCTCTACATCCAGGGGGCTCACCAAGTTTAACCCTGAAAATTTAAGTTTCCATAAGTACAATACTGCTGATGGCCTGCAGGGCTTAGAATTTGAAGCCAATGCCTGCTTAAAGGCAAGGAATGGTGAACTATTTTTTGGCGGGGTAAATGGATTTAATTCCTTTTTCCCCAATGACATTAAGATCAACAGGTTCATTCCGCCGGTTTACCTTACGGAATTTCAAATCTTTAACAATAAGATCGTTCCCGGAACTAAAGATTCTCCGTTAGACCAGGACATTAGCTTTACGAAGAAGATCGAGCTCTCCCATACCCAGTCTACCTTTTCTTTCAGCTTTGCGGGATTAAATTATACGGCTCCTGAAAACAACAAATACATTTACAAGCTGGAAGGCTTTGACAAGGACTGGAGTTATGCTGGAAGTGCTAAAAAAGCCTTTTATACCAATCTGGATCCAGGAACCTATACGTTTAAGGTAAAGGCTTCTAATAATGACAACAACTGGAATGCTGCAGGCACGTCTGTTCAGATTGTGATATCGCCGCCTTTTTGGTCTACCTGGTGGTTTAGGACGCTTATTGTTGCTGTTCTGTTGCTAATTACCTATGTACTGCTCAGCTTTAAGCGGAAACTGGAGATCAGGGAACTGGAAGAACGGAAAAGGGAAGAGATGCACCAGATCCAGCTGCAGTTCTTTACCAATATCTCTCATGAATTCCGAACCCCGCTCTCTTTGATCCTGGGGCCGATTGACCGGCTTTTAAAAGAAGATTCTAAGGCTGCCTTTCAAAATTACTACCGTACCATATACCGCAATGCCAACCGTTTGTTAAGCCTGATCAATGAGTTGATGGACTTTAGAAAGATCGAGTCTGGCGCACTTAAGCTCAAAGTGATCCAGGGAAACATCAACCTGTTCATTGATGAGGTGGCCGAAGAGTTTAACGAAATGGCGCTTGAAAAAGACATCACCTTTACCGTTAAAAAAACCGGATTGCCGGATACTGATACCTGGTTTGACAGGCATGTGATTGAAAAGATCATTTTAAACCTGATCAACAATTCGTTAAAATATACCAAACCCGGTGGTGAGGTTACGCTGGAGATCTTAACATCCCTCGATAACTTTAGCCCTTGCTTTGAAAACCAGCTGCATATTAAAAGTAACTATACCGCTCAGAAACAGGTATACATCCGGGTGGCCGACACCGGAATAGGGATCTCTAAAGATTCGATCCACCATCTCTTTGAACGCTACTATAGAATTACCGAATCACATCTGGGCTCTGGTGTGGGCCTGGCTTTTGTAAAAAGCCTGACCATGCTGCATAAAGGGATGATCCTGGTTTCAAGTGAGAAACACCAGGGAACCGAAATCATCATTGGCTTACCCTGCAGTAAATACGATTACAGCAGGGATGAACTCTGGGGACAAAGCAGTGAACAGGGCGGGACGCGCCTGGAAAGCATCAGCTACAAATCTGACCCTATTCCTATTGCTGAAAATGCAGCCATCAGTACTGAAGCTGCAACCACCAGGCATATCTTAATTGTGGACGATAATGAGGAACTCCGCTCTTTTCTAAAAGATACGCTGAGTCCTGCTTATCACATTTCAGAAGCAGAAGATGGATTTTCCGGTTTAAATAAGGCGAAAGAGGAATTTCCTGACCTGGTGATCAGTGACATCATGATGCCTGGAATGACGGGTACCCAGTTTTGTAAACTCTTGAAAGAAGACCTGGAGACCAGCCACATCCCTTTCCTGATGCTCACCGCTAAAAATGGCATAGAAGCAGAAATTGAAGGTATAGAATCTGGTGCCGACCTTTATTTTACCAAACCAATTAACATCAACCTGCTGCTGATTACGATTAAGAATATATTTGAGCAGCGGCAAAAGCTTAAAGACCATTATTCTAAAGACCACCGGACCGAACTGATCGACCTGGTACATTCTTCCAGGGACCGGGATTTTATGAGTAAACTGCTGCGCATTATTGACGATCAGCTGATCAACCCGGATTTGGATATTGAATATTTATGCACGGAGATTGGGATGAGCAGAACCAAGCTTTATCAAAAGATCAAGACCATAACCGGTCAGTCCATTGGTGAATTTATCCGTTCTATACGGCTTAGAAAAGCGATTGAGATCATGACGCAGGAAGATGTACTGCTCACGGAGGTCATGTACCGGATCGGCATCCAGACACAATCCTATTTCACCAAGGCATTTAAGAAGGAATTTGGCAAAACGCCAACCCAGTTTATGCAGGATATTAAGTAAGCAGCGATTCGATCTTATTGATCAGCGCATCCATTTCAAATGGTTTTTCTAAAAATCCATCTGCACCAGCATCAAGGGCAGATTGGGCAATATCACGACTTGCAGATACCATGATCACCGGAATCTGGCTGGTTTTCGGGTTGGCTTTGATCTGTTTACAGATATCCCTCCCGTCTATTCCAGACATCCATATATCAAGCAGCACCAGGTCTGGCCTATCGTTAATGGCTTCGGTAACTGTTGCCCCATTAAATGTATATTTTACCTCATAGCCCATCACTTCCAGCATCATCACGGTAGCGTCCACAATGGCTTCATCATCATCAGCTATAAATATTTTTTTTATCTCGTTGGCCATTTCTATTCTTAAGATGTCTTTTTAGGCACTAAATTATTCTATCGGCAAGGTAAAGCAAAAAGTTGATCCTTTCCCTTTTACCGATTTTACGGAGATCTCCCCTCCCATCCGCTTTACAATTTCTGAAGAAATATAAAGCCCGAGCCCCAGTCCGGGGAAGGTATGCTCCCTGGTACCGCTAACCCTGTAGAACTGTTCAAAAACCTTATCCTGTTTTTCCTTACTGATCCCTATTCCGAAATCCTGAACACAAAGCTGCACATTGCTCCCCTGATCTTCGGTATAGACCACAATGCGGTTTGCATCCGGAGAATACTTCACGGCATTGCTTAGCAGATTTACAATTACCTGCCCGATCCGTTCCTTATCACCGGTAATTGGCCGGTTATATTTTAGTTCCCGGTGAATGATGTGCTTTTGGGTTGTCAGCTGAATGGTTTCTGAGATCTCTTCTACCAGCTCATTGAAATCAAATGTAGTGTGGTTAAACTGCATTCTGCCACTGTTGATCTTGGTTACATCCAGCAAATCTCCGATCAGGCTGTTCAGGCGGTTTACCTGTTTATCCATTTTACCAACGAGATCTGCATTTCTGGTATCACCGGAACGGCGGAACAGTGTTTCCATCACCTGGGCATAGGCCTTAATACTCGTTACCGGGGTCTTTAATTCATGACTGGCAACGGCAAGGAAATTATCTTTTTGTTTCTCGAGTTCTTTTTGGTCGCTAATATCCATATTAGAACCATACCACTTGATGACGTTACCATCTTCATCTTTTAAAGGCAATGCCCGAACGAGCCACCAGCGATAGTTTCCATCTTTATCCTTTAACCGGAACTCTGCCTGGTAAGGGTCTCCGGATTCCAGTGAATACTCCCAGGTCTTTACCGTTACCGGAACATCATCCGGGTGCATGGTGGTTGTCCATCCGGAACCGAGTGCTTCTTCTACAGGAATGCTTCCACGTTCTGACCAGCGCTGATTGATATAATCCAGGTTCCCGTCAGGGGTACTGGTCCATACCACTGCCGGCTGTGAATCTGCCAGGAAGTTCAGTTCCTTAACCAGATTATTGAGTTCTGCATTCTTTTCGTCTATGAGTCTTCGCGCGGCAATTTCAGGCCGGAGATCGCGTGCAATACCTGCAATGGCAACCGGTTCATTGGTAATCTCTTCATAGATCATAAACATCTGTTTATGAATGGGTATGATCTCTCCTGTTTCCTGATGAATGAGTTCCAGCCGTCCTGACCATTTTCCTGATCTTTTTAATTCATCCAGAACGACCTCATTGATCAGCTGATTTGATGAGGTGGTGTGGTAATCGTATAACGTTTTTGTGTGTACATCATCATTGTAAAGCCCGATCAGTTTACTTCCGGCCCGATTCAGGTAAATGGTATTTCCCTGAATATCGCAGTAATTACAAAAATCTTCGCTTATTTCTACAATGGTGGCCAGTCTTTGTAAGTCTGCTTTGGCTTTTAATTCCGGCCTCAGATCTCTTGCGGTGGCGCCCCTTCCGATTACTTCTCCTGATACAGGATCTTTAATCAAAATATAATTTACCTGACAAGGAATGTGATCATCCGTTAACCGGTTTTTGAGACTGATGACCCCTTGCCAGCCTGACTGGTGACTAATGGCATGAATAATTTCACCCTGAACCCTGGCCAATTCTTTAGGGGTATAAAAATCTATCGCTGAATATTGAGCAATGTCTGCATTCTGATCTACCCCGAGCATCCTGCGTGCTGCATTGTTCATGTAAATCAGATTTCCGTCCATATCTGCAATGGACATGTGATCGATATTGTGATCAACCAGGCTCAGCAGCTGCTGCTCGCGTCTCCTGCCAGACACTTCAGCAGTAATGTCTACTGCAGTTCCTGCAAAACGGTAAGCGACGTTATCTTTGTTAAAATAGGCTTTTCCTTTACAATGGACCCATCGAATCTGCTGATGGTTTCGATCAACTGTTCTATATCTGATGTCATAAGCACCTGTCTTGGCAGGATCAATTGCCTTTGCTACTGCCTGCTGAACGCGGTCTTCATCTTCCGGATGGATACAGTTCAATACGTCTGCATATAAAACCTCCGTATCGCCTGAAAACCCAAACAGCTCCTTACATCTGTTGTCCCAAACCACGTGGTTATTGATGGGATCAAGGTCCCAGGTACCAACCTCTGCAGATTGCAGGGCAAAAGATAACCTGTCCTTCGTTTCTATAATTTGTTTACGGGTATTTACCAGTTCAGTAACGTCTGCAGCGGTATTAAAAATCGCCACAGTCTTTCCCTCTGCATCTTTTATTGCCTTATAGGTAAATGTAAAATAAAAGGTCTGTATTTTTCCATTTACAATCAGATCGGCACGGTCTTCTTTAGCCTGATAGGTAACACCGGTTTTTAATACTTCTGCCAATAGCCCGAAAAAAGGCTGATTTTCCAATTCAGGAACAGCCACACTTAATGGTTTTCCTATGCTGGAAGCATCTTTTCCCCAAAGATCAAGCATAGCCTGATTGGCTATTTTAATGATCATATCTGGTCCTTCATAGATTGCGGTAGGCATTGGAGATGCCTCAACCAGTGAACTGAAACCACTCCATTCGAGAATATTTGTTAACATTTTTTATATAGCACTATTGGTAAATATGATTTGCAAAATGATAAAGACAATTTTAATGCAAGATATAAAAAGTAATTGAAATGAAAATAGGCACTATAATAACTGCGTTTATTTAACTACATAAAGCTAATAATGTCCGGAATGCCGGCAAGCGTTTCGCTCAACTGGATCAGTTGTCTTTTTTTAGCTGATACCTGCCACACTACAGTAATGGTATCATCTTTCTTACTCACTTCAAGCCGGTCAATATTTAACTCGTCAGATCTCAATTTCATTTCTAATGCCGTAATCTGGCTAAACTCCGGATTTCTAAAGGTTACACTAACGATCTTTTGCTTTTGAAGCTTTCCGATCAGTTTTTCAATTTTACTGACCATCAACAGGATTCCAAGTGTGATTATGGTAAATACCACGGCTAACGTATGGTATCCTATCCCTGTGGTCATACCAATGGCTGCAGAGGTCCAGATCACGGCGGCCGTAGTTAGACCACGTATAGAGATCTGGTCTTTAAAAATAACACCAGCCCCGATAAAGCCGATGCCGGTAATGATGTTGGCAGAGATGCGATCGTCGGCACCGGCACCGTGTCTGGATACGATGGTAAATATGGTTGAGCCAAGTGAAATGAGGATTATGGTCCTAAAACCCGCCGATTTGCTTTTATACTCGCGTTCAAAACCGATGATCCCTCCGCAAATGATGGATACCAGCATGCTGATGATGTCTTCAATATCTATTATAAAACCCATTTTATTATACTATAGTTCAATCAGGTTGTGCTAACCTGCTTTTTATTGTCAAAAATACAATATTAGATCTTTTCATCAGCATGCTTCATAAAAAGTAAGTAAGGATCGCTATTTTTGCATTTTTCCAATTTATAACATTGATCCTACGCAATGACCATTTCCAATGCCGCGCTGTTCTTATTTAAAAAACTGCTATGCACCGTTTGCTTAGATAAGAACCAGATCCTAATCTCCCTAACCTGGTGATTCCTGTTGTAGCCGCTGAGTCTCAATTTTTCACGCCATTGAGAACGTTATTGAGAACGTCATTGAGAACGTCTTTGAGAACACCCCCAGGGACGTACCCGGTCATATCGCTAAAAGATGATGCAGATCACGCGGTGTTACCTGAAAGGTTTACATTAATGCTTGGCAATGAACCACATCCGCTCTGCCTGCTGGCCGCCAACTCGTTACAGCAGTACTTAAATACTCAACAAGAATGGAAGCATAACTTTGGACTTGCAGCGCACAATACAGGAACCGTTATTGGAAAGATGTTTGGGGTCTTAGTTGTTGAAACACCACAGCATGAGATCGGGTACTTATCCGCATTTTCCGGTAAGATGGCAGGTACAAACCAGTACACTAAATTTGTTCCCCCGGTTTTTGACCTGTTAACAGAAAACAGCTTCTTGAACCTGGGCATGCAGGAACTGGCCAGGCTTAGCGGAGAAATTAACACCCTTAAACTAACGCCTGGAACAACCGCAGAAACCTTAGTTCGCTTAAAAAGATTTAGGAAGGCGCATTCCGTTGCATTGCAGACGCAGATCTTTGAACATTATCATTTCTTAAATCAGGCGGGTGCAGAAAAAAGCCTCGTTGATATTTTCAAAGGCCTTACCCACAAGAACCCCCCTGCCGGGGCTGGAGAATGTGCAGGCATTAAACTGCTGCAATATGCATTTCAACACAAAATGAAACCTGTTGCTCTTGCTGAATTCTGGTGGGGGCAATCACCAAAATCTGATACCTGGAAACATGGGCATTTTTATCCCTGCTGCCGTGAAAAATGTGAACCGATCCTGGAACACATGCTTCTGGGGCTGGACTGTGATTATTTGTAATTTAAATTGGGGTGATCTTTTATTATTCCCTATTTTGCAGCCACTATGACAACTGATCCTGCCACATCCCCAATTCATGAAGGTTATTTACCAGCAATTCGTTTAATCAATACCGTCAACCAGCTTTGCAGTTTTGAAACTGGATCAATCCCGCTTGGAAAGCACCTGGATGCAACCCATTTTTTTACGAAGACCGATGTAAGCTATGAACATCTTACTCATCCGGCTCCCCGAAGGCAATATGTGATCACCTTAAAAGGTAAACTTAAATTCAGGGTGAGCAATGGAGATACTTTTATCCTTGAGCCCGGTGTTATTTTAATTGCTGCAGACACTTTGGGTGAAGGACATAGCTGGGAACTTATTGGTAACCCGGAATGGATCCGTGTCTACATACCATTAGCAGATGCATCCGACGATTATTTTATTGCTGACTAATTCAACATTGCAGAACGATATTCTAAATTGAACAAATATGAATGATCAACAAATTACTACCTTATTTACTGATATTGGCGGTGTATTGCTTACTAACGGCTGGGACAGGGCTGCACGGGCAGAAGCCGCACAGCGCTTCCACCTGGACCTGGTTGAAGTTGAAGAAAGGCATCATCTGACTTTTGACACGTATGAAGTTGGAAAGATCTCACTTGATGAATATTTAGACCGGCTCGTTTTCTATGAGGAACGCCACTTCGACAGGATTGAGTTTAAAGAGTTCATGTTCAGTAAATCTCTTCCGTACAACGATATGATCGAATTGATCTGCGGCTTAAAAAAGAAGTACAATCTAAAAGTTGCAGTAATCAGCAACGAAGGCAGGGAACTAAACCAATACCGCATCAATACGTTTCGTCTTAACGAATTTATAGACTTTTTCATCTCTTCCAGCTTTGTTCATTTCCGTAAACCAGATGCCGATATTTTTAAGGTAGCCATTGACATTTCGCAGAGTGACATTTCGCGAAGTATTTATATTGACGACCGCATGCTTTTTGTACAGATTGCAGAGGGACTGGGTGTTCGTGGTATTTATCATACAAGTTATGAGGATACCAAAAAGAAACTGGAAGAATTCGGATTGACCTATTAGATCTTTTCCATTAAATCCTTTTCATTTTTTTGCCTGACAGACAGCCTGTTTTCTTTGTTTAATATACCAGCTTGTTGCCAATAAAGCGGCCAGCAGCAGGAAAGCATGTGTAACAAGTCCGGCATATTCCGTTTTCCCCATTTCGGATTGGGCTGCATTTGTTGTATCCACTATTTTCCAAACGGAGTGCTCCCCTCCCTTTAGCCCGGTTAAATTCTGTAGTATATTTACTGCCAGATGTATTCCGGTGGGCATAGCTATACCGCCTGACCACAGTGCAGAAAGCCCGAATACAAATGCCCAAACAAATGTTCCTGTGAATGCCATGTAAAGTGTCCACCCATTTAAAACGTGATACAAACCAAATGCAGCGGCAACAACAATCTGGCTGATCCAAACGCCGTATGCACCATTCAGCTTTTTTTGCGGATAAGATCTAAACCCGATCTCTTCCATGAGCACCAGGGGTATAAGTGGCAAATAAGTTTGCAGAGATTGTATATTAAACCCTTTAGGATCGTACTGAATGCTTAGGGAAGTGCAGCTTAAAAGCACAAAGATCATAGCTGCAAAGATTGCCGTTCCAATTAGCAGACCATACACAAATCTGACCGGTGTTTTCCTTTCTCCTGTTAATCCGGAAGATGCAAAGGGTTCTTTTTCTGCTTTTAAAAATATGCATACGGTTAAAAGTCCGGCTAATATGCCGATAAACCCATAGATCAGCATTGATTTTTCGGGCTGGAGCATACTTTGTATGATGGAGCCTATAACCAGCAACATGATAAAAAGTCCAATAAACAGTATACTTTTAATGAAGGGCCCGGCTTTAAAATTCATGGCTTTATTTGTCATGTAACAAATATATTGTCGCAAAATCTAATTCTTGTACGCCATGTTAAATGGCGTTTAAATGGCGTAAAGTGTCACCTAAATTAATCCATTATGGACCGCAGCAACGTAGAAGAGATCGCACAACTGGTTAAAGCGCACCGGCTTCAAAAGAAATATACCCAGCAAGAACTTTCAGTGATTGCAGGGATCAGTCTCAGATCTATTCAGCGCATTGAGAATGCAGAGGTTTTGCCGAGAATGTATACACTGAAAATGTTATCAGATCATCTGGGGTTTACACTTGAGCATACTGAAAAAGTCGAAACTGTTATTCCTGCGGGGTTAAATGTGATTCAAAAGGGTATACTTTCTTTGAGCACTGCGCTTTTGCTGTTCCTGCTGGCTGGTGCTTATGTTTTTCAATCGCCCCGTCGTTTTCCGGAAACTGAGTTTGAATTGTTTCTCTATGTTGCCGGGGTATTAAGTTTGTATACCGGGATCATGTTAAAGCTCTGGAAGTAAAGCTTGCACCTGTATAAGTTATTTTTTCTAAAAGTCACCACTTGAACAAAATATTATATAAGTTAGTGAAACCCAATAATCAATGGCTTTACTTTCATCTTATGAATATAAGGAATCTGATAAATCAGAAAAAGGTATAAAATATTTTTTCATTAGCAAAGGCAAAAAAGATGTAGTAAAGGCTGTTCATTATATGTATAACAGTAACATTTATCAACAGAAAATATATAATCTGGGGTTTGGCGACTACCAATTAGATATTGATGAAATTGACGACAAGGTAAATACTAACAATGTTGATATTTATAAAGTATTTAATACCGTATTGAGCACTGTGCCGATTTTTTTCAAAGCATTTCCTGGATCAATAATAATTGTCCAAGGGAGTGACAGTAATCCTGATTTTCACAAGACGTGTAAGTCAACTTGCAGGAAACGGTGTGAAGATATATGTAAAAATCAGAATCGCAGAATTAAGTCTTATACCAGATATGTGAATAAAAACTACGACGAACTTACTAAGGATTACGCATTCTTTGGTGGTGTTAAAACCATAAAAAGTGTTATAATTGAAGATTTTATAAAAGAAAATACTATACGATACGGTACTTTTAACTAAAAAATATTAATTTTACTATATGAAAATTAAAGAAACCAAAATAGGCGTTATTAAACTATCCGATGCGCAACTATTATCTTTAGTTGCAGATAAACTAAAAGGCAGGATTTTATTTCCAGAGCGTGTTAAAGATGCTAAAGATTTTATAAATAGCCTTACATCGAGCGTGCTTTAAATTCCATATAATTTATTTCCTGTATCCTTCTGTTTCATAAGCATCTGCATGAAAATCGTAAAAAAGTAAATTCATACCTCCTACCTTTGAAAAAAGAGATTGACTGTAAATCAGTATCAAGGATAATTTAATCAATGAAATATCGGTACTGTGTATTGAAATGGTTAAATTGCAGTATCCATTGATTATTCTATGAAAGAAATCGCTGATATACTTAAGGCTTACCAAAAAGCAGAAAAAGAAAATAAACGTGCTGCCCTTGCCACTGTTGTAAAAGTTGAAGGATCTTCTTACAGGCGGCCTGGTGCGCGAATGCTCATTACAGAAGATGGCCAATTGACTGGTGCAATTAGCGGTGGCTGCCTGGAAGGCGATGCGTTGAGAAAAGCACTTTCTGCCATTGTACAACAAGAGAATAAATTGGTTACGTATGATACAACAGATGAAGATGATGCAAAATTTGGTGTGCAGCTTGGATGTAATGGCATTGTCCATATTCTTTTTGAGCCCATTAATTCATCAGATGAACATAACCCAATCTCTTTCTTAAGTTCATTACATCGCGAACGGGAAAATGGTGTATTGACCACCTTATTTTCACTTGAAAGTAAAACGCATCCAGGAACCAGCATGCTTTACCGGGAAAAAAGCTTACAATCAAAAGCTCCTGTCCTCCTTCATAAGGAGATTATTGAAGATTCAATCGAAGCACTGTCTAATAAAACTACAGCTTTTAAAGTTTATACTTTGGAAAGCGGACCTGTAGATGCGTTCTTAGAATTTATTAGACCGCCTATCTCACTGGTTATTGCAGGTGCTGGAAATGACGCGCAGCCTTTGGCTGAAATAGCTTACCTACTGGGCTGGAATGTAATTGTTGCTGACGGGCGACCGGCACATGCGTCTTCACAACGTTTTCCAAACGCCAGCCAGGTATTGGTGGTTAAGCCAGCCCAGCTTTTATCACAAATTGAGATCGACGAACAAACTGCTTTTGTGCTGATGACGCACAACTATAACTATGACACTGAATTACTAAATTTTCTTTTAAACACTAAGGCTCCTTACATCGGAACTTTGGGACCTAAAAAGAAACTGGTTAGAATGCTGGATGAACTGAACCTGAATACTCCGGAACACGCATCCAGAATACATGGCCCGGTGGGACTTGACATTGGTGCGGAGACCGCCGAAGAGATCGCCATTTCTATCATTTCAGAAATTAAATCCGTTTTTACCGGTGCATCTGCCAGGTTCCTGAAAGAAAAAAAAGAATCTATTCACTTCCAGCAGGTTAAAGCCAGCTTATGAGTACGGGCATCATCATACTGGCTGCCGGCAATTCCAGCAGACTGGGAAAGCCTAAACAGCTTTTAACGTACCAGGGTAAAACACTGCTGCAAATTGTTTGTGATGAAGCTTTAAAAACGACTTATAAACCTGTCATTGTCGTTCTTGGTGCATATTCAGATACTATTTTAGAACAGCAAAGCCAGGAAGGCATCACCTGCATCATCAATGAGCGTTGGCAGGATGGTATGTCATCCAGTATTTCTGCCGGGATCCTGGCCCTGTTAAATAGCCAACCGGACATCCAAAATGTAATCATTGCTGTTGCTGATCAGGTCTTTATAACCCATGCTATTTTTGAAAAACTCGTTGCCCAGCGCGAACTCAATGGTAAAAGCATGGTTGCCAGCAGTTATGCACAAACAATAGGCAGCCCCGTACTGTTTAACAAAAAGTATTTTCATCAGCTTTTATCGCTAACCGGAAATCATGGTGCAAAACATATACTTAAACAACATCCTGACGACATTGACACCATTGCGTTTGAGCTTGGTCATATTGATATCGATACGGAAACAGATTATACTAATTTAATTCACAATAAATGATAGCGGATTCTTTTGGACGTGTGCATGATTACCTGCGGATATCGCTAACCGATAACTGTAACTTTCGCTGCTTTTATTGTATGCCTGAAGAGGAATATGACTTTACCCCTGCATCCAGGCTCATGCAGACCCAGGAGATCATTCAGCTTGCGAAAATATTTGTCGCGCAAGGGGTAAAAAAAATAAGGCTTACCGGCGGAGAACCCCTGGTACGTAAAGATGCTGCGGAGATCATTTCTGCGCTGGGAAAGCTTCCTGTAGAACTGGTCATGACCACCAATGGGACACGCATTGCTGAGATGCTGCCTGTATTAAAAGAAGCAGGGATAAAAACCATAAACATTAGCCTGGACACACTCCAGCCCGAGAAGTTTTTCATGATTACCCGCAGAGACCTGTTTCACCAGATCCGGGCAAACATTGAATTGCTTTTACAGCACAAGATCAAAGTGAAGATCAATATGGTGGTTATGAAAGGTCTTAATGATCTGGAAATTACGGACTTTATCACCTGGACCAAACACAATCCCATACAGATCCGCTTTATTGAATTTATGCCATTTAGCGGAAACAAATGGACAAGTAACAAGATGTTCTCGCTGGAAGAGATCCTGGCGGCCATAGAAAAGGATTTTACTGTGCTTCCTGTTAAGGCGGAACCAAACGATACGGCTAAAAGCTTTATGATCCCGGGACATGAAGGTTCATTTGCGATCATCAGTACCATGACTGCCCCTTTTTGCAGCACCTGCAACAGGATGAGGCTAACGGCAGATGGGAAACTCAAAAACTGTCTTTTTTCTGATGGCGAAACCGATCTGCTCAGTGCACTGAGAAAACAGGAAGACGTGCTTCCGCTGATCAGGGCATCTATATGGAGCAAGAAAAAAGAACTTGGTGGTCAGTTAACCACTCATTTTGAAAAACTTGAAGCCGATTTAATCCATAACAGATCAATGATTACCATTGGAGGATAAATTAAATATGATAACTGTTAGTGAAGCCAAACAACTGATTTCTGAATGTACCACGCCATTGATGCCCATTGAGGTAAGTCTAAAAGATGCTTCCGGATATGTTTTGGCAGCGGATATCTTTGCCCGTTATGACATTCCTGCGTTTAGGCAGTCGTCTATGGATGGTTACGCACTTATTTTTGAGGACCATAAAAAGGAGCTGAACCTGGTTGGCGAAATGGCTGCGGGAACACCTCACTCCTTTCCCATTAAAAGCGGTGAAACCAGCAGAATATTTACAGGCGCACCGCTTCCAGACGGGGCAGATACCGTGGTTATGCAGGAAAAGATCAGTAAGGCCAATGGCAAGATCATTCTTCACGATGTGCAGCTCCGGTTGGGATCAAATGTGCGTGGTATAGGCTCTGAGGTTAAAGCCGGTGAACTTGCCATGCAGCAAGGAAATCTGCTTAGCCCTGCAGCCATTGGTTTTCTTGCTGGAATTGGTATTACAACGGTTGTGGTTTTCCCGATGCCAAAAGTGGCCATTATCGTTACCGGCAAAGAGCTGCAGCAACCCGGACTCGAATTGAGCCTTGGTCAGGTGTATGAATCCAATTCCTACTCCCTTTCTGCAGCCTTAAAAGGCGAAGGTATTCATATGGTCGAAGTTATGGAGGCCGATGATAACCTGGAGATATTAACAAACATCCTCCAGTCTGCGTTAGAAAATAGTGATGTTGTTCTCCTTACCGGCGGGGTAAGTGTAGGAGATTACGACTTTGTGATTGAAGCCTCAACGCGATGCGGCATTGAACAAATATTCCATAAAGTAAAGCAAAAGCCTGGCAAGCCGCTATTTTTTGGCAGGAAGGATCAGAAACTCATCTTCGGATTACCGGGAAATCCATCCTCCGTGCTGAGCTGTTATTACAATTATGTGTTACCTGCGCTAAAAGATCTATCGCAAAAACAAAACACTGTAAAAGAGATCACAGCAGAACTTAGTCAGGATCATAAAAAGCCGGCCGGACTCACTCACTTCTTAAAGGGTAAATATGAGCATGGCAAAGCAACTCCGCTAAATGCGCAGGAATCTTTCCGTTTAAGTTCTTTTGCACAAGCAAATTGCCTCATACTATTAAATGAAGAGCAGCAGGAATTTAACGCCGGAGATTCGGTAACTGTGATGCTATTACCGGATTAAAATTGCATCCATACGCTCCACCTTATTCTTTGGATCTGCAAATACAAAGGTGAAGGCCGTGTCCGGATCAGGGAAAAGTTATAAATTAGCACTATGGAAATTGAGATCATTAGTTTTGGAAAGATATCTGAGTTTATAAAACCTCAAAAGCTTGAGATTTCTGGCATTACCCATACCGATGATCTGAAAGTATACCTGGAAAGTTCCTTTCCTAAATTATCGGGCATGAAATATAAACTGGCCCTAAACAAGCAGATTGTTCAGCAAAATTGTGAAATTGCCAACCACGATACTGTAGCGATCATGCCGCCATTTTCCGGAGGATAAATATAATGGAATCAGAAAGATACAACAGGCAGATTATCCTCAGTGGATTTGGTAAAGAAGCGCAGCTTCGGTTGTTAGCTGCAAAAGTGCTGGTCATTGGAGCGGGTGGCCTTGGCTGTCCGGCCCTTCAGTATCTTGCCGCCGCAGGTGTGGGCCACATCGGTATTGCTGATGATGATCACATTTCCTTATCCAATTTACACCGCCAGATCTTGTTCAGCACTGCTGATGTAGGGCAGTTAAAGACAGCTGTTGCTGCGAATAGACTACGGGAGATGAATCCCGGGATTGATATCGTTACCTATCCCATTTCTGTTACCAAAAATAATGTACTGGACCTATTGGAAAACTATGACCTTATTCTGGACGGAACGGATAACTTTGAATCGAGATACCTGATCAATGATGCCTGCGCCCTGCTCAGCAAACCTTTGGTATTTGCTGCCGTTTCGGGATACGAGGGACAACTGGCCATACTTAATGTTGCTGATGATCAGGGTCTGCGTACGAATTACCGGGATCTGTTTCCTGTGCAGCCAGGAGCAGGAGAAATTCCAAACTGTGCCGAAAATGGAGTTTTAGGTGTACTACCTGGAATTATAGGGACTATGGCTGCTGCAGAGACCATTAAATTAATCACAGGCATCGGAAAGCCGCTAATTAACGAACTTCTGCACTACAATTTATTAACACAGGCACAGTATAAAATGAGCATCAGCCCAGCCCAGGATTATACACTGCCAAAAACTAAAACAGACTTTCTAAAAATGGAATACCAGGACTCCTGTGGGTTATCTACAGGTTATACAGAAATCAATGCGGATCAGCTGCAGGCACTGCAGCAGGAAAGATCAGTATTACTCATCGATGTGCGTGAACGCCATGAGGTTCCTATTTTAAACAAAGAAATATTTACCCAGGTCCCCATGTCTGAATTTGACAATTTTCTATTGGCTGATATTGATGCAGAAAATATTGTATTGATCTGTCAGCATGGAATAAGAAGTGTTGCCGCAGCCGAAGCACTGCAGGAGAAATATGGTGACAGTAAAAATTTATACAGCCTGAAAGGCGGGATCATTAAATGGAGAGATTACTTTTCAACGACCTGATATGAGCGAGAAAAAAATCAAGAACATATTTGTTGCCGGACCAATTGATCCGGCATTCATAGCCGACAGCATCGCCAAACACGGTTCAAAAACAGCAATTGGCGGTCACAGTATATTTATGGGGCAGGTAAGAAGGGATGAGGTAGACGGCAAGCTTGTTGATGCCATTGCTTATACCGCTTATGAAGAACTTGCTTTAGAAAAGATGCATCAGATCCGTGAAGATATTTTTGAGAAATATCCCCTTAACTGTATGCATGTATACCATAGCCTTGGCACAGTCAAAGCCGGACAGATCTGCTTGTTTGTATTTACCTCATCGGCACATCGAAAACCTGCAATTGATGCGTGTTCAGAGCTTGTTGAACGGTTAAAGGCAGAACTACCGATCTGGGGTAAAGAACTATTCGATAACGATACGCATCAATGGAAAGAGAACATCTGACATGGTAAACATAACAAAGAAATCGAGCACGCTAAGGATCGCTATTGCAACGGCAACGGTTAAAGTTTCTAAACAGGAAACTGTGGATGCCATTATACAACGAAAAATACCTAAAGGGGATGTTTTTGAATTTGCCCGTGCGGCAGGTTTATTTGGCGTAAAAAGAACCAGCGATGTAATTCCGGATTGCCACCCGCTCCCTATTGAATATACTGCGATCAGTTATGAAATTGAGGGGCTCAATATTATTATAACCGTTGAAGTGCATACCATTTACAAAACCGGTGTTGAGGTTGAAGCCATGCATGGTGCGTCTGTAACAGCGCTCACCATGTATGACATGCTTAAACCGATTGACAAAGGTGTTGAGATCCAGAATATACGCCTGCTTAAAAAGTCTGGCGGAAAATCAGATCTTAAAAACTCCCTGTTCCCGGAAATTAAAGCGGCTGTTATCGTATGCTCTGATTCTATTTTTGAAAAGAATGCTGAAGACGTTTCCGGCAAGGCCATAATCTCCAGACTGGAGCAATTCGGAATTGATACCATCCATTATGAAATTTTACCGGACCATGCTGACCTGATCCGCGAAAAGGCAGCAGCACTTTCGGGGCCGGAGCACCAGCTTTTGCTATTTACCGGTGGAACAGGATTATCTCCCAGAGATGTTACTCCGGACGCCATTGCCCCATTGATTGAGCGCAAGATTGACGGTATTATGGAAACTGCCCGGAGATATGGCCAGGAACGGATGCCTTATGCGATGTTATCAAGGGGCATTGCAGGGTTTATTGGCGAAACACTTGTGCTTACCTTTCCGGGATCAAAAAGCGGTGTAGCGGAAAGTATGGATGCGCTGTTTCCCCAAATATTACATTTATTTAAAATCAACAAAGGACAAAAACATTAAATGCTGGAAGACTTTCCATTTTACCTGGGGCTTATTGTAGCGATTGTACTGCTCATTATGCTGGCCAACAAAATAAAGGTGGCTTATCCTGTCCTATTGGTTGTGGCCGGTCTGGGCATTAGTTTTGTTCCCGGCTTTCCAGTAGTTCATATTGATCCCGAGCTGATCTTTATCATTTTTTTGCCGCCTTTGCTTTACGAAGCCTCATGGGCCATTTCATGGAAAGAGCTCTGGAGATGGCGGCGTATCATCGGCAGCTTTGCTTTTGTAGTGGTATTTCTTACGGCACTCTCGATTGCCTTTGCAGCCAATCATTTTATCCCGGGCTTTTCGCTGGCATTGGGATTTTTACTTGGCGGTATTGTCTCCCCGCCAGATGCGGTAAGCGCAAGTGCAATATTGAAGTTTGTTAAGGTACCCAAACGCATGTCATCCGTGCTGGAAGGTGAAAGCCTGCTAAATGATGCTTCATCACTGATCATCTTCCGTTTTGCATTGATTGCAGTGGCTACCGGCCAGTTTATCTGGACTGAGGCTGCACTGAGTTTCTCCTGGATGCTGATCGGTGGTGTTGGTATCGGTTTGGCAGTAGGCTTCATATTTATGAAGATCCATAAATATTTGCCGACAGATGCAAATACAGATACTGCACTGAGCATTATCACGCCTTACCTTATGTATATTGCTGCAGAAGAAGTCCATACTTCTGGTGTACTGGCGGTTGTAAGCGGAGGATTGTTGTTATCACAAAAGCGGCACGTTTTTCTAAGCAACAGTTCCCGTCTGCGGGGAGTCAATGTCTGGGAAAGTTTCTGTTTTATATTAAATGGTTTGGTTTTCACCCTTATCGGACTGGAGCTTCCGGAAATTACAGCCGGACTTGGCGAGGTCAGTATTTCTTCTGCTATTGGTTATGGTCTATTGATTACTGCTGTTTTAATAGTGGGCAGAATGTTATCAGCCTATGGGGCAGTCCTTGTTACACTTATTGCCAGAAATTTTATTACTGTGGCTGATGATAGAAATCCGGGTTACAAGGTTCCCCTGGTTCTCGGCTGGACAGGTATGCGGGGTGTGGTATCATTGGCAGCTGCGTTATCAATACCCGTCCACCTGGCAGATGGCACAGCATTCCCTCAGCGTAACCTAATCCTTTTCATCACCTTTATTGTTATTCTGGTTACCTTGTTATTGCAGGGACTTACTTTGCCTTACCTCCTTAAAAAGATCAGGCTGCCTAACTTTGACAATACCCTACCTGAAGAAGAGGCAGATGCACTGATCCGGAAACAAATGGCCGAATTCGCACTGTCCCATTTAAAGACAAATTACAAAGAACAGTTAAGCCAGCAGCCCTTTCTTCAACAGGTTGCAAAAAAGTGGGAAAGCAAGGATCAGCTGGCTGATGATGGTCATTTAGCTAAAGAGTCTAAAGCTGTATATCTTGATCTGATCAATCAGCAAAGACAATGGCTGCTGAAGAAAAACAGTGAAGAAGAGACCCTTGATGAAGATGTGATCCGAAAACAGCTCAATTACCTCGATCTGGAAGAGGAAAAGCTGCGCTTTTTATAGTTATTAAATATCCCAATTCATGTATTTATCCAATACCGCCTGGTAATCGTTGTTAAAAGGAATATCCACATACACGCCATTTGGAAGCAATAGGAGTTTAGTAGGATAAGCACTTATTTTAAAGTCCTGCTCTGTAAATCCGGAAGACATCAATACCGGGTAACTGTATTTTTTCTGCTTCATAAATGCTTTAACATCTTCTTCTTTGTTGAGGCAGGCGATGGTAGTAACCATTAATTTTTCAGGTTGCTTATTAGTCAGATAAAGGGCATCTATTTTATGAATTTCCTGAATACAGGCACCACACCAGGTACCCCAGAAATCAACAAAGATAAACTTGCGCTGCTGGTCTTTATTGCTGAGCTTTTTACCTGAGATCTCGTTAAGTTCAAAAGGAGGTGTTTGAGGAAGCTTTGTTTTAAGTGCCTTATTAAAAAAATCTTTAAAATTACCGTTTGGAAATGCCCGATGATAGCTTTCTTTCAGGGCGGCATAACGTTCAGGCTCAAGGATAACCAGGTCTACAAATTTCTCCAGTTTTTGCGCTTCTGACATTTTTCCATTGCCCGATTCTGCAAGTAATAATTGGGTATAGTTTATTTCAGGCAGGAACGCAAATTCACGGTCCAGTTCTCCACTTCCATTTGTTCTGTCGCTCAGACTGGGCATATAGTCGCTTGCCAGGCCCAGGTAAGAAGCGCGTGACTTTTGATCTGACGTGCTTTTTCTGTAATAGGCATCAGAAAGAAATTTACGATTGATGGACAGCTGTTCTATTAACGATTGATCTGACAGTTCATTTTTAAGCTGTTCAATGGTATAGTCCAGATAGGTACTCCGGATAGAATCTGACACCTTCTTTTTTGTCATCTCATCATAGATCAGCAAACGGTATCTGGAATGCTTATCATAAACCCCATTGAGCGGTAGGTTAGCCAAGGCAGTAAGCTCTTTTTCGTTACTGGCGAGTTTAGCTTCTGCATACGCCTTAAGACCCGCAAACAAAGTATTTACCTGGCTGATTTGCAGCTGCTCTGTCCCTTTGATTAAATTGAGCATGGCCTGGATTGAATCTGCCTGGCTGGTCGTCCGTATTTTCTCCGCCATGGCATTGTGAACCAATTCATCCAATATATGTACATTTAACGGATACCCATGTTTGCTGTCTTCCGCAAATTTCGTGAAAACGATCTTTAAGCCTGTATTGAGCTTTTCAGTATTGTTGTCCCTGAATTCATAAAGCATTTTCTGCATGACAAAGAAATCCCTCCTGAAGTATTCGTATGGCACCATACTGTAGTAGTTCTTATAATTTTCGTCATGAATGTAGCCGGCGATCTCGACACGTGCTGCCCAATAGGGATAGTCAGATTTTGAAAAGGACTGATCCATTACATCCAGCTCCTGCTGGATCTCTTTATCCATCCCTGGTTTTCCGTTATTTTGGAGAAATTTATTTTTAAGGTCTTCTACTTTTCTTGCTGCGGCATACGCCGGGGTATAATAATTATCGAGGTCTAAAGTTTTCTTAGTCTCCGTCAACAATAGCGGGCCTGAACCTAGTTTTTTTATCGTTGACGACTGTAAATTCACTTTTTTAACAGATCTTGTATAACGGACAATCCCATTGCTGATCATCTTCGTGACCCACTCGTTGTTTGATAGAAAGTTAACCAGCAGACCTGTTTTCGAATCTCTGCTAATTTTCTGTACAAAACGATTGGTATCCAGGGTTTCATATTCTTTTTTTACGGATGCATTATTTATAAATCCAAACCCATCCGTTTTACCTTTTGCATAACTGGCACTGTCTTTATCCATGACCGTCATATTTGGAAATATAATTCTCAGCCTGTCTTTAAATCCCTGTTCGCTCAGGATTTTTTGATCTATACCCGTAGTCACATTGAACTCGTTCAGCGTTTTTAATATATTTTCTTTGATGCTGTCAACTCCAACAATACGCTTTATATTGGCATGTTCGTCTATTCTGACATAATAAACAGAGGCACTCAGAATCTTGTTCATGACAGATGAAAATGTGATGTCTTGCTCCTTAAGCGGTAAATTGCTGTTTATGATCCTACCAAAGGTCGATTCTATGAGGATCGGTTCGGTTACTTTAAGTAAATATTCACCTCCGGATGCGTTTACGACCTCTAAATTGATGGTTTTATACGTATGATTTATACTGGATTGACTGCTGTTCATGAAATCTGAACGGGTAACTTCATAGCTGAATTTCTGCTTCTTTTTGAGCTTTAACAGCTGGGCATTGGATGCGGTAAAGCAGCATAGCAGCAAAAACAATAGGGAGAGTTTCATAATTTTGAGTTAAGTAGTAAGCCAATATAGAGAAATAAGATCTGTTTTATAGCTATTTAAGGGATTTAATATCAAAGTGCCTTTTTCAATCCCTCCCATTTAACGGTCCAGGATCCATCTTTAGGGAAGCCGGGGGCATTGCCACCGGGGGCACCATCCCATCCGGCAGCCATCATAGCGACAGCATAAAGTAAACCACCATTACCCGGAAAATAAGGAAATGGACCACCTCCATCTACCAAACCATGTTCTTCGAGTCTAAAACCCGGGTAGTTTAATAAATAGTCGACGGCTTTATCACCCGCTCCCAATCTGGCAGCACACATAGACAGCATAGGAAAATCCCAACCCCAGGTGTGGTCAAATTTCCAGGTTTCTCCTACTTTCTTTAACGTTCTTTTCATCGTCGCTGTATCCACACCGTCACCGGGAAGCATACCATAGGCGCCAATAAGTGCAGGATGTTCAAATGTATAGTTCTTCCACATGTCGTTAATGTTCTCCCAGGACACATAGAAACCATCTTTTACAGGAAGTGGCGATAGTTTATTCAGCACCTCTGCATACTTCAGGTTTTCTTCTATGCCCAACCGCTTTCTCCATTCCTGGGCCAGTCGCAAGCCCGTACGCCAGTAGCTCAGTTCAAATGTTGGGTTATAAGTAGTACGCGGGTCGGCATTCTCAGAAACAACCTGTAGCGGATAACCCAAAATATAACGGTCCTGTTCTTTATTAAGAAATGCGTAAGAAGCCATAAAATCGGCCGATTGCATGACAATATCCTTCCATTTTGCCAATGTCTTTGCATTTGGATGTGCCCTGTAATCCAGTTCTGCAAAGAAAATGGGATGAGGCTGCTGCCAGATCAGTAGCGGATTGATTTCGTTTGGCCACTCCCACCTGGTCTTATCGCCAATCGTTTTAGGCCATCGTGCACCTTCATAACCTTGATTTTTTGCTCTTTCCTTTGAGGATTCCAAATGATCAGCATAAACATCCAAGCCAGGATTAACCAGCGACCAGCGGTTCCATAACGCATAGTGTGTACTGTGCCACCAGATCATTTCAAAGTGAAACTTGCCATACCAGCCATTATTCACCAAGCCACTCTCTTGCGGAGGCAGTGAGCCAGCCTCATTCATCGCCATTGTATATTGCGACAGCACAATACGGCGTTCCAGTTCCTTCCACCTTGGATCTTTACTGCCCGATAAATCTATTGCCCCACCGCTGTTCCAAAACTTCTCCCATTTTTTAATGCTTTCATTCTGAGTTTTATCGAAAGATGGCAATGCAGTTTGAACCGGTATCTTAGTAAATGAGATCCCAATTTCCAGTGGTTCATTTCCGGAAAGCGTCAGTTCATATCGATGGGTTCTGGTGTTTTTAATACTCGCTCTAGTTTTCCATTGTAGTTTCACATCATATTCCGCGTTATCCAGTTTGCGGTGAAAGCTGGCATGATCACTTTTCAAGATGGCATCCGTTTGGTGCTTATCCTGATTATTCCAATCTGCGCCATTACCAAATTCACCTCTGGAAGCATATGGAAATTCTACAAAAACCCCTATACGGCCATCACCCAGTTCATCCGCCTCTATTTTCACAGCTACTGCGTCCAGCTTAGGATCTCCTACTGTAGTTACTTTGATCTTTTTACCTTCCAGCTCAAAAGTGCTTGTTACAATGCCTGTCCACAGGTTAACTTGCTGAATGGCATTTTGCAGATCTGCCAATACCGCTTGCGAACCGTCTTTCTTTTTAAGTACCAGTCCGAATCTGCCTAAATTTAGCCGTTGAGGATTGCCCCACATCCAGTTCATTAATTTATTTTGTGAAGGGTTGAACACGTCATAACGGATCATTCTTCCCTGAGTGTCCCAATTACCGCCTTTAAAGTCAGTAGGTTTTTCGGCTGTTGGCAGAGGAAACTCATGCCATCCCCAGTTGGACATGGTATTTCCGGCAGCAGTAAAGGTTTGCATGCCTGTGATATCGAAGCCATAGGCGAACTCGCCATTGCCGACTTGTGTAGGTCCTTTTAGATTTTTATCAGTGATTGTTATATTGTGACGGCTTACCAGCGCCTTACGATCAATCTTATCAGAACCAGCAGCCTGTGTATCTTCTGTAACAGCGGCGAAGAGAAAAACCAGGAGGATTTTAGCAAACCATTTAGCATGTTTAATAGAAGTAGTGGATCGCATATTGATTTGGTTAAATTGGTTATCAGGTTTAAGAAACGCTTATTCAGTCTAAAATATTAAGCTTAAACCAATTTTCCATCCTGTACTCACCTGTACTGCGATAAAGCTTTAATTGAATCAATCACCCATACAGAATAAAACCAGCCACATGCTGTTGCGGGTTTTTTCTAATATTTATCATTTTAAAACAAAAGCGTTCCAGAATATTCTGAAACGCTTTTGTTTAGCTTAAGATTTTGCCGCGTACTTTACCTCTTCGTAGGGTTGTACCAAAACCCATCCCTCGCCAATAAATTCGAGCTGAAAGGATTCGCCACTACCTCTGCCAATGAATGAGCCGAAGGTTAAGTTGGTTTTTATTTGTGGAGATAAGTTCTCAGACCATGCTACGGTCGCATTTGGATCGGTAAAAACGGGCTGACCAGGAGTTACTTTAAGTAGAATTGGTTCTCCATGAGTAGTGATCGCAATGTAACCAGATCCAGAAAGCCTTACCTGGAACAGACCGCCAGACATCATTCCTGCTACGCTTTTTAGCATTTTGATCTCATTTGTAATGCTTTCTTCCATTGCCAGAACATCGTTTCCGTTTACAAAGATGGCTTCATTCTGCAGTTTTATAATTTTCACCTTTTTACCTTCATCGGCCAAATACAACTTTCCGCTTCCGGTGGCGTACATTAAAGAGGTACCTTCGCCGGATATTGCTTTTTTCAGCAATCCACCCAGTCCTTTACTTAACATACCTTCTCTTTTGAAATCAATGTTACCAATGTAGGCGACCATTGATCCTGCCTTAGCCATGATCTTTTGGTTTTTAAGGTTGACCTCCAGTAAAGCTGGTTTTTCTAATTCAAAGAAATCATTTTCATTGGGATCTTCTGCTGCTTCCAGAATAAATTCGTTGAGCGTGTACTCTCTTTTGTCCATCGTTAATTATTAATTTAATTCATAAGTTAGATAAATATATAAATTTCAAACTATTAATTACCGATTAATAGTTTATATATGATCAGATATTACAGAACCAAGGTATTCCTCATAAATTATTTTTTCAAAAACGAGTTAATCAGTTCAAATTCCACAATTTGTTCTTACAATTTCTTTCCCGTTTTCCTTTTTAAATCTTCCTGATATTTCTCAAAATCAGCCTTGCTTACTTTTTTATCGAGTACATAATAGCTTTCAAAAATAACGCTTCCATCAGGCTTGTACATATGTGAAACTCCATTCTTTTGGCCATTTTCATAGTTAAAGTCCATATTTTTGACTCCATTTGCGTACATGGTTGTTAAGCCATGTCTTTGATCATCTTTATAGTTTGCTTCTATAGAAAGCTTACCATCCCTCATGTAACTTTTGTAAGCTCCATTCTGCATGCCATCTTCATAATAACTCTCGGTTGTAACCCTTTCATCCGTGTATGAGTAATGCCAGCCATGTTTCTTCCCATTTTTGTATTCAGTTTTATTGACAAGCTTTCCATTACCGTACATTTCATTAATGCCGTGCTGCTTACCATCTTTATATTCCTGGCGCAGCCAAACCTTACCATCGCTATCATAATTCTCTTTCACGCCATCCCTTACACCCTTTTTGTAATAGAGCTTACCTTCTAAATGACCACCATTGGAATACCAAAAGGCCTGCCCGTTAATCATCCCGTCTTTTATCGTGTATAAGGCAAAACTATTCTCATCCAATGGGATTTTGTATTTCCCATCCAGTGGTTTTCCGTTCAGACTAAGCACCATTTGGCTACTATCAGGCGTGTAAGTTTTAACCAGATATTTCCACTGTATTTCTTCCGGCAGTTGTGCGTAAAGCGATGCTGATGCCAGCATCATCAATAATATTAAGGTTGATTTTCGAAGTTCTATTCTCATAAGTCTTTAAGTATCTATTATTTGGTTGATTTCTTCATATTCTCATACCCTTCCACACGTTTTCTCTCAAAATCAAAATATTGTGCCTCATTTAAATATTTCAAGAGTAGTAACCGGAAGTGTTAGGTTTGCATCGATGGCTGGTAGTTTTCTTAGTTTATTGAACCTAATTTTCAGACCATTTGTTTTATAATTTCACTATTACCAGGATAAAATGAAGGATACTGATAAAATGGGTTACCAAAGTTATTTTTCGGTATCAATTGAAAAGCCAATTAAGTATGCGTATGTCCAATCAATTAAAACCGCTAACTACCTTACCTTTCATCACTTGTCTTTTACTGCTCATGGTCAACGATTTTTACCTGAAAGGAGCTTTTCATAATACTCTTACAGGAAAACTGTCGGATTTTTGCGGGTTATTTATCTTTCCTATTTTTTGGTCGGCTTTACTTCCTAAACGTAAGTTGCTCATATTTTTCCTCACCGGACTATTGTTTACCTATTGGAAAAGTGATTGTGCTACTACATTTATTGATTTTTTCAGCGCTCATTTCTGGCCTGTTCAACGAATAGTGGACCCTACTGATCTAGTGGCTATGGTCATTCTGCCACTGGCCTGGTACAGTGTAAATCGTCGTATTACAGCAATTGATTTTACCCCTTACCTCAAATTCATCCATCCCTATGTGATTTCGATAGTGGTACTTTTTGCATTTTGTGCGACTAGCATGCCAAGATATGTTCAAACTTTCGATCAACCACAGTACGTACTCTTTAACTCAAAGGCTTTACTGGATTCAAATGACTATGAAGGTGAATATACTATCCATCGCTTTGATTCGCTAACTGTGGTTGAAGTTAATCAAATAACAACCACCAAACGGCCTGTTAAATCAGATGACTACAATAAAAACCTTTTCCTTACAGAAATAGATAAGGACATACCCATACAGATGCCCGCCATTCAAGGCGAAATGCCGTTTGATAAGATTACTTTTCTCACGCTAAGAACACCAGGTTACCAGGACTTACTCCGATTTAAGGGAGCGCGTTTGGATGGTAAATTTATTAGGAAAAGTGGAAATCACTTACTTATAACAGGTTTTTATAAAAATGGAATTGAAGATTCTGTATGGACTTATCTGGATACAGCAAGCACTACCGTTATTAAAAAGACATTTGTTAATGGTGAAAGAACTCAAATTCAGAAATTTGATACTGACAAGCTGATTTCTTCCAACAGGATTAATACCCGGGCAGATACAATTACTTTAAAGTATATTCAGCTTGGAGTTTTGACGGCCCTCGCGGTGTTGATGATTGTACTGATCATCAGAAACTATCGTGCTGCCTATCCGGAAGTATTGAAAATAAAACTGGTCTGGAAATATCTTTTATGCTTTATCCTTCCCTTCTTTGTCTGGCTAATGCATATCGGCATTGCCGTATTCATCACAGACCATTATACCGAAACTTTCGATTTTATTTTTAACATCTTTCTCATTTATATCGTTACGCTCCCACTGTTTATTATAATCGTAGCCTGGATTAAATTGAGAAAGCAAATTGATCTGTTGTGGTATTGTTTACTATTTGGCTTGCTGTACAATGTATTTCTGGAATACCAAATGTTGATCATGCTTCTTCCTGATGTTTAACATTTTTATTCAATCCAGGCTGGCTACCGGCAAAGATAATAATGCTGGTACACCATCATATAACCAGATCAATTGAGGTGTCTGTATTCGCTGGGAGATTTCCCTGTTTTTGATTTAAAGATCTTGGTAAAATGTGAAGGATGATCAAATCCCAACCCATAGGCAATCTCACTGATGGTATGATCTGTACTCCACAACAACGTTTTGGCTTTATCTATGAGCGCATGGTGTATGTGCTCTTGCGTACTTTTGCCTGTGAATTTGTTCAGCAGATCTGTCAGATAGTTGGGGGAAAGATGAAGTTGTGAAGCAAAATATTTAACATTTGGCAACCCAACATCAATCAGAGAAGATTGCGAGAAGTAATCATTCAGCAACTTTTCAAACTGCTGCACAACGTCTGAGTTAACTTTTGCCCTGGTATAGAATTGCCGGTCGTAAAAACGATTGCAGTAATTTAGCAGGAGTTCTATATTACTTACAATCAGGCCTTGCGAATGCTTATCTATATTTTGTGAATATTCTCTTTCAATTTTCGCTATACCATCTTCAATGGTTAGTTTTTCTTCCTCCGAAATGTGCAGGGCTTCATTGGCTTCATAATTAAAAAAGGAATACTGATGCATCTTCTTCGCGAGATCAGTTCCATGGATCAGATCCGGATGAATAAACAGCGCCCAGCCCTCTTCAACAGTCACATCTAAACCTGGAGCGATTACCTGATCCGGGGCGGTAAACAGCAAGGATCCTTCACTAAAGTCGTAATATCCCTTGCCATACTTCAACATGCCTTCCATCTTTTTGCAGGAAATGGTATAAAACCCAAACCGGTACAGCGCTTCCTCTGCAGGTCGCTTTGCGTAAAAGTCTTTGTGATCAATCACACTGATCAACGGGTGTTTTGGTGGGGAATAGTTGACCAGCTTGTGCAGGTCACTGATTGATTGAAGGTCGTGGTACTTTGGAGACATGTTATGATTCTGTTTTAAAGTTAGTATAAAAATATGGCTGCCTAAATTGGGCAGCCATATTTTTTACATGCCCATTTGGGCCACCATCATTTTCTTAAAATCAACATCATCCATTTGGTGTCTGGTCCCGATCAATTGTACGGCATCATGGCCAACAGGATAACGCAATTTTTCTGTTCCATCTGTAGCGGCTTCATAAATGGCACTGGCCACTTCACTAAGATCTTCAGACATCGGCCAGTGCTCAAACATATTCATGAACTGATCAAATCCAGGTTGATAATCTTCCATTCCATTACCTCCAAAAATAGACATGGAACGGCCGGCAAACTCAGTCCTGTAACCACCCGGTTCAATGACCTTTAATTGGATGCCTAATGGATTCAATTCGTACTGCATAGATTCCGTTAAACCTTCTACTGCGAATTTGGTTGCATGGTAAAGAGAGGCAAACGGGAAAGTGATCCTTCCGCCAACAGAAGAAACATTGATTATGATACCTGATCTTTGCTGGCGCATCCCTGGCAAAACGGCCTTTGTTACGGCTATTAGTCCAAAAAAGTTGACATCAAATTGCTTTTTCACTTCTTCTTCACTGGCAGCTTCCAGTGCGCCCATTGCACCGTATCCGGCATTGTTTACCAGCACATCAATGTGCCCGAATTTTGCTATACCTTCTTGAATGGCATTTTGTATGGTTTGATTACTGGTAACATCCAATTGGGTAACCAGTACCTTATCAAGCGCGGATAATTCGTTTTCTTTTTCAGGTGAACGCATAGTAGCAATTACGTTCCAACCCTTGTTATGAAATAATTTAACGGTTGCCTTTCCAAATCCTGATGATGCTCCTGTTATTAATACGGTCTTATTCATTTTGCTTTATGTTTTAATTGTAAAGCAAAGGTGGGATTAAGTGTGCACGGTGATTTATACTTTTGCACTGATCCCTTATACATTTCAAGGATCAGACTGTTTCTTATTTTACTTTTGGCTTTCTGCCCAACTATTCATTTTAGTTTCAAAAACTGATAGTGGGAAAGATGCATCTTTTAAAAAGCGGTATGAAAGGCAGCTATCTTATTTTGATGGCCCCGATCTTATAGCCGAGTAATAAAATTAAGTACCAATCTGTAAGCAATTCATAAATAGCAAAATATGCAAAATTACACCTGCAGAGAAGGGTAAAATTGTACCTATGTGACGTTTAATTTAAAAACGTACATTTATTCCATGAACCTCGTCTACAAAACTAACCTAATCCCAGATACGGATGCTATCATATCCGTTTACCGCAGCTCTGGAATCAATAGGCCTATTGATGATCCGGAAAGAATTGCCAGTATGTTTGCCAACTCCAATTTGGTGCTGACCGCCTGGGATGGAGAATTGCTGATTGGGATATCTCGGGCTTTAACTGATTTCAACTACAGTTGCTACCTCTCGGATCTTGCCATCAGCGCAGAATATCAAAAGCTGGGAATCGGGAAAAAATTGGTTTCATTAACTAAAGAAGCCATAGGTGACCAATGTATGCTGCTACTGGTTGCAGCACCCGAAGCTATAAACTATTACCCAAAAATCGGCATGGACACCGTACATCATGCATTCATCATTAAACGCAAGGCATAAAATACCAAACATCTTTTAGCATCTAAATAAATGAACCGATCATTACAGCAACTAACCTGGCTAATTACGCTCCTTTTATTTACCCAGCTTGCTACCGCGCAAGATAAGAATGTACTACCAGCATGGGCACTAGGGGGATTTGCCAGGCCCACAGGAATCAATCCAATCATATCGCCAAACCCTGCCTCTGAATTTTACGATCCCATGAGTAAAAAATTAATCTATTGGGAAGCTAATGATACCTTTAATCCAGCCGCCGCTGTTAAAAACGGTAAGATAATCGTATTGTACCGTTCTGAGGATAACTTTGGAAAAGGAATAGGTTCGCGCACATCGCGCCTCGGTTATGCCGAAAGCTCAGATGGTTTAAATTTTACACGCAAAACTGAGCCTGTATTTTTTCCGGCGGATGATTCGCAAAAAGAATATGAGTGGCCGGGCGGCTGTGAAGATCCGAGGGTGTCTGTTACCGAAAACGGCACTTACGTTGTTTTTTATACCCAATGGAACCGCAAAACACCGAGACTCGGCGTGGCTACTTCTAAAGATTTGATCAACTGGAAAAAGGAAGGCCCGATATTTCAAAAAGCCTATAATGGTAAATTCTTTAATATCTCTCATAAATCGGCATCGATCCTAACCAGGATCAAGGGCGATAAGCAGGTGATCACCAGGATTAACGGTAAGTACTTTATGTATTGGGGCGAATCGGCTGTATACGGTGCAACATCTGTGAACTTAACAGACTGGTCTCCGATTGTAGATAAAAACGGTGAACTTCAAATACTCGCTTCAACCAGGCCAGGTCATTTTGATAGCGGCTTAACCGAATGCGGCCCTCCGGCATTACTCACTGAAAAAGGAATCATCTTATTGTATAATGGCAAAAACCGTCCTGGTGATGCTGGCGACCGAAGATTTAATGGAAACGCATACTGTGCCGGTCAAATGCTTTTTAGCAAATCAGACCCTACCCAGCTTTTAGACCGGCTGAATGTTCCCTTTTTACGACCTATGGAGGCTTTCGAAAAAAGCGGCCAATATGTTAACGGAACTGTTTTTATAGAAGGGATGGCCTGGTTCAAAAATAAATGGTATTTATATTATGGCTGTGCAGATTCAAAAGTAGGCGTAGCGGTTTATGACCCTGCCCATCCGGCAGCACCAGATCCGTTGACTGACGAAGTAAAGTAACGTATTGTACTCATCTATAACTCGTTATTCATTTCATCAACGGTGCCATTGACCTGAGCCGCCCTTCTAATCGCATGTACTAAACGCTCCTGGTTTTCGTCGCCCCAGTCGCCAAGTGCATGAATTACCGGAATCAGGCTAATGCCCATATCCGTTAACGCGTATTCTACCTTAGGCGGCAATTGGGCAAAGATCTTTTTCGTTACCAATTCATGTGCCTCCAGTTCATTCAGCTGCATATTCAGCACACGTCTCGATGCGTCGGGAATCTTACGCTGTAATTCACCGGGTCGTTTATGACCTTCATGAATAAAGTATAACAGACGTATTTTCCATTTACCGTAAAGTACTTCTCCAAGTACATCAAGCCCACAATTTAGCGACGGTTGTAATTTCTTTTGATAAGCCATTTACGAAGATAGTGTATTGCTGTGAATACGTCCATACGGATAAATTTATCCCTATTGAATCGTTTTTCCGTACTTGTTTGAACAGCGCATATCGTCCAATTTTGTCTTATAAAAACAAAAGATATGAATCTGTATAATTTCAACAACGAACTTTCAGGGAAAATTGCATTGGTTACCGGCGGCACTAAGGGTGCGGGTAAAGCGATTGCAGAACGGCTTGCCCAGGCGGGAGCCAAAATCATTATTACTGCCCGTAACGAACCTGAAACGATGAATAATAGTTTTACATTTATCGCAGCTCATCTGGGTACAGCTGCCGGAACCACACAGGTGATTGACCGGATTATGAAAGAATTTGGCGGAGTTGATGTTCTGATCAATAACATGGGCGGCTCTGAAACTCCAGGAGGAGGCTTCAGTGCACTAACGGACAAACACTGGGAAGATACCCTGCAGACCAATTTACTGGCACCTATCCGGCTCGATAAGGGACTGTTACCCTATATGCTGAAAAAGGCTTCGGGGTGTATCATCCACATTGCTTCAATACAAGGGAGGCTTCCTTTATATGATTCTACCTTACCTTATGCTGCAGCTAAGGCCGCGTTGATCAATTACAGTAAAAGCTTGTCAAACGAAGTTGCACCAAAAGGCGTGCGCGTGCTGACCGTGTCCCCGGGCTGGATCAAAACTACCTCTGCGATCAGGATGATGGAGCGCTTAGCAGAAAGCGCAAATGTTAGTATTGAAAAAGCAACAGAAGGTGTAATGGACTCTTTAGGTGGTATACCTATGGGCAGACCTGCTGAGCCGGAAGAGGTTGCTGAGCTGGTCGGTTTCCTGGTTTCGCCACGCGCAGCTTACTTAACGGGAACAGAATACGTAATTGACGGAGGTACCATACCTACCATATAATTTTTAGGGCTTAAGTTTAACGAACCTTTAACGCGCTGCATTGTTATCTATTGAAACTAAAATATATCATCATGACAGATCCTAAAGAAAAAGATAAGCAGGCACAGCAATCAACTGACGAAACTGCTGAACAAAAATCCAAAAATACACAAGACGCGAATTGGGACGAACACCAGCAGGTAGATGAGGAAGGCAATGAACTCGATCCGGAAGATATTAAATAAGATTGATATGAAAAATATTCTGATGGTATTGACTTCGCACAGTGCGATGGAAAATACCGATGGCAAAACAGGGGTTTGGCTGGGTGAGTTTACTGACCCTTATTACGAATTCATTGATGCCGGATACACGGTAACCCTGACCAGCCCTAAAGGCGGCAGGCCACCTGTTGACCCGATGAGTGAACTGACGGAAAATATTACCGGATCTAACCGCCGTTTCCAGGATGATGAGTCCGCCAAAACAGCTTTTTCACAAACTACCGTATTGGACCAGATCCGGCACACGGATTACGACGCGGTATTTTATCCAGGCGGGCACGGTCCGATCTGGGATTTGGCAGTTGACAACAACAGTGGACTTCTGATACTGGATTTCCTGGATGCAGGCAAACCTGTTGGCGCGGTTTGTCACGGACCTGCGGCGCTGATCAGTGCAGAGCGGCATAGACCCGGATTACTAAATGGTAAAACCATCTCCGCATTCAGCAATACCGAAGAAAGCATGGTTGGGCGAAGTGGCAATGTGCCCTATCTGCTGCAAAGCCGTTTGGAAGAATTAGGTGCAGCAGTAAAAACAGCCCTTATTCCGTTTCTTTCACATGTTGAACACGATGGTCTGCTCATTACCGGCCAAAACCCGCTTTCCGCAGGACCTACTGCTAAAGCACTTATCGAACTACTCGGAAATCGGGCAGCAGATGAAACTGGTAAGGGGAAAGACGAGAAACCTGATGAGAGAGACGACCCGAAGGATTGAGAAAAGATGCAGATCCGGGAAGTTAGCGTAAAACAGAACCCAGTGGCGCTCACCACTGGATTCTGTTTTTATCTGCTGGTCCGTTAATATAAACGAACCTATTATCGGGTTTAAGATTGTATAAAAGCTAAAAGATCTTTATTGATGGTGTCAGCCTCAGTAGTGGGCATACCATGAGGGAAACCCGGATAAGAGATCAACGTTCCCTTTTTCAATAATTTAATGGCCTTTGCTCCAGAGATTGGAAATGGAACGATCTGGTCATCTTCACCATGTAAAACCAGTACTGGAATATCTACACTTTTAAGGTCTTCGGAAAAGTCTGTTTCTGAAAATGCCTTGATGCCGTCATGATGTGCTTTTACGCTTCCCATCATTCCCTGGCGCCACCAGTTGTCTATTACACCTTGTGATATCTTAGCACCCTCGCGGTTGTATCCATAAAATGGGATGGTAAAATCTTCAAAATACTGTGGTCTGTTAAATGCAGTTCCCTGACGTATTTCATCAAATACAGCCATTGGTACACCATCTGGATTATTTTCTGTTTGCACCATCAGTGGCGTTACGGCACTAATCAATACCACTTTGGCTACGCGATCTTTTCCAAGATTTGCTGCATAATGAATGGCTTCTCCACCGCCTGTTGAATGGCCGATATGTATGGCATCTCTTAGATCCAGCGCCTCTGTAAGTGCTGCCACGTCAGAAGCATAAGTATCCATATCATGTCCGCCCGAAACCTGGCTTGATCTTCCGTGACCTCTGCGGTCGTGCGCGATAACCCTATATCCTTTTTCAAGAAAAAACATCATCTGCGCATCCCAATCATCGCCAGACAATGGCCAGCCATGATGAAATACAAGTGGTTGTCCTGTTCCCCAGTCTTTATAATAAATTTCGGTACCGTCTTTTGTTGTGATTGTGTTCATGTTCTTAGTTTTAAGTTTTGCTTTTGTTGGTTAAACAAATGTGCAGCTATTTCACGTAACTATAATTGATGTAGGATAAGAAATCACTAACGTTTTTACCATATGGTAAATAAACTGCTAACAATAACTACTACCTTTCGACTATGAAAGCTTTTATTGATTACGTATTACAGTTTGGCAATCTGAACAAGCAGCAGACAGACCTCATCATGAGCAAGGCAAAAATGCTGGAACTTCATAAGGACGAATATTTTTCGGAAGCGGGAAAGATCCCCAGGCAAGTTGGGTTTATTCTCGAAGGTATTGTTCGTTTCTGCTATTACAACAATAAAGGCCAGGAGATTACCCATCACTTCATTGACGAGAACAATTTTGTTTCAGACCAACAAAAATTTGAGGCACAAGTAGTAGCTTCGGAGTACATACAGACAGTTACCGACTGCAAATTGCTTGTTTTTTCAAAGAAAGACTGGGACGACATCGGAAATACCATTGTTGGCTGGGACAATATTACAGGATTGATATTAAAAAATTGTTTGTTAAAAACAATTGAAAGAAGAAGCCCGCTGGTTTCGGAAGATGCTACTACGCGTTATTTATCCTTTATCGAAAATTTCCCCAACCTTGTCAATCGTATTCCTCTGTCTTATATCGCTTCTTACCTTGGAATTACCCAACAATCATTAAGCAGGATAAGAAAAAACATCCGTTAAAATTGCTTTTTACCATATGGTAAATGGTTTCTTTTTTTTGATATCGACATTTGTATCATTATTTAAACAGACAAAAAAATGGACAAAAAAGTCGTATTAATAACAGGAACAAATAGTGGTTTTGGATGGCTTACGGCCAATAGTGTTGCCGCTTTGGGGCATAAAGTTTATGCCACCATGAGAGATATCGACGGAAAGAATGCTGATCAGGCAAAAGCCCTGGCCCAGGTAGAGCATGTAACCGTACTGGATGTGTCACTCACTGACGAGAACAGTGTGAAAAATGCGATCGACACCATCATCGCTGCAGAAGGAACAATTGATGTATTGGTAAATAATGCAGGTATTGCGATGTTTGGCGTGGCTGAAAGTGCTACTCCTGCTGATCTGCAGCGCATGTTTGATGTCAATGTGATCGCTCCCTGGAGACTGATGAAATTGGCTTTACCATTTATGCGTAAACAATCGGAAGGTTTGATCATCAATGTTTCCAGCGGCTGGGGTAGATTCGCTGCGCCTTTTTCAGCAGTGTACAGCGCTTCAAAATTTGCGCTGGAAGGTTTAAGTGAAGGCTTACATTATGAATCACGACCTTTAGGTGTTGATGTAGCAATTATTCAACCCGGAGCCTTTCCTACTGAAATGTCCCAAAAGGTTCAATTTGGTTCTGATACATCAGTTGTTGACGATTATAAAGCGATAGCTGAATTTCCGGATAAAATGTTTGGTGCCATTGGTCAGATGTTTGAAACTGCTAAACCTAATCCTCAGGATGTTGCAGATGCAGTAGTAAACCTGATCAATTTACCAAAGGGACAAAGGCCATTGAGAACAGTTGTTGACTCATCCACAGGAGAAATTATTGAAGCGGCTAACAAAGCTGTAAAAGTTGAATATGGAAAAGTTTTGACCGCATTTGGAATGAAGGAACTTTTGGCATAATGCCAACCTCATAATACGTTCAGCACCCCTTTCACCTACGGTATGTATGGCCTGAGGACTTTTTTGATCAGCGGCTTTTAACTTCTGAAAGGGGTTCTGAACTATATTGCTAAACAAGCGCTATTTGCGCACGCACCAGGTGGTCATGGCCCGCATATTGTGTACATTGGTGGTTTTTATGGGTTCATGGAGTTCCCCGCCTAATTTCTTAGTGAAGCGAACCAACATTTCCTGATTGACCAAAAACCGTTCTGATCCATCCGGAAGGATATACCTTCCGTTCCCAATGAAACCAACCAGAGATTCAATGCCGATTTCTGAGGCCAGACGGCAGAAGAAATATCCTCCGGGCCGAAGGACGCGCCACATCGAATTGAGCATGGCTTCGAAATGGTTAAGATCTTTAGCAAAATGAAGTACGGCACTGCTGATCACCAGATCAAAACTTTCGTCTTCAAAGGGAAGTTCCTCCACATTTGCCACCTTAAAATTTTCTTCCGGGCTAAGCTCCGAGATTGTAGCAGCCAGGTTTCTAAGTTGCGTTATCGCCTGCTCACTCATATCCACACCGAACACCTGAGCATCACTCTTTAAAAAGTAAACCAAATTTCTGCCTGTTCCACAGCCAGCATCTAAAATAGTGTTACACTGATCGTAGGTGCCTTTCGTCAGCTGATCAAATAAATAAATATCAATGTCTCCGAAGATTTCCTTAATTCGCTCACTTTTCATCTCCGTGCAAAGATAAAACAAAGAACCACATAGGAAAATAGTCTGGCATTGCGCTGTTCTATCACTTATTTACTTTAACATTTTCAATGCTTTTGTTTTTAAATCGGCTAATTCTTCTTTGCTGTAAAAATAACCGTTACGTATTACTGCGTTAATCTTACGCAAATGCCGTATGTCTTCCAGCGGATTGGCATCAAGAAGTACCAGGTCTGCAATTTTATTTTGCTCTACGGTACCCATATCAGCTGTGCGGCCTATAAATTCTGCGGCATTAGTTGTTGCTGTTTGTAAAATGTGTAGTGGGGACAAACCTGCTTTGGCAAACTCTTCAAACTCAAGCTGCAGCGCATTGCCGTTTTGGTCATCCGTGCCTGCCAGAAGTTTTATACCCATGGTATCATATATTTTCACAAGCTTTAACTGAAGATTATACGCATTTATTAGTATTTCCTTTCGCTCGGGAGTTAATTCCTTTTCAAATTTTTCGGTAACCTCTTTGTGTTTTTGCTCTCTTTTTGCATTGTCATAGCTATAACCTGGCTCCATTTTTATTTCCGGTAAGAAGGCCAGTTGGTATTGTCGTAAATGAGACACTGTAGGACACTGCCAGGTGCCGTTGGCCAGATATCTCCTCGCGTTTTTCCTTGCTTTGGCCTCGCTGAAAGTACGAACGATACGGCTGATTCGTTGATATTCTTTGTCGGAGGTTCCAACCGCCGGGTTCATTAAGGTTTTCTGCAATAGTTTCATAGACAACTTATCCATAAAGGCAGGCAGGTAATGTAGTATTGCAGGTTCCTTAGGCGCCATATTTCTCAAATCAGATTCTTCTGTAGAGCAAGCGGTCAATTCTCCATAATTTAGTCCCAGATGCTCCATGCTCCTGAACCCTGAGTCTGAGGCCGCGATCATATTCGCATCTGCAGTGACGTGTCCCAGTACTGGAATCCCGATGCGTTTTCCTTCAGATAAAGTTGCAAAGAAGATATTGGGAGATAGCATTCCTATTTTTATAAAATCAGCCCCTTCAGCTTTTTGTTGGCGTACATTTCTCTGTGCTGCTTTTATGTTATGCGTATTTACTGGTGTTAATACACTGCCAGGCATCCCAAACATAGCCGGTTGCTGTTCTTGAATGGAGAGTCCGTGTTCTTTTCTAAGCTTTAAAAGTTCTGATGATCCACTCATTTGGCGAAAGCCGGTAATTCCGTTCGTTAACATGAGCGCCATATTTTCTGATGGGTTCGGGTAGTCAATTACATGCATGTGCATATTTATTAGCCCGGGGATAACATACTTGCCAGATGCTTCAACTACCTGCACATGCTGTGGAGGAGCTACCTGCCCGGTTGGCGATATCTTACGAATTTCGCCATCAGCAAGCAAAATATCCATGTTCTGCAGAAGTTTTCCAGTTTTTGTGTCGACGATGGTCACGTTTTTGATCAGGATTGGCTGGCGGGTAGGATGCCTGGACCACAGTGAACTGTTAGCTAATAGGTTAAGTGGCTTAATATTGTCACCCGAATTCACAACGAAATAAGCTACTGTACCGAAAATCAATATCAGCGCGGCTATTACTGCGGTAATTTTCAAAATATATTTCATAATTGTTAGCTGAAGTAAACCGTGGCAGTAAGTAGCCTTTTGGTTTCTGCTTAAAGACATTGTAGGATAGTCCAATGTTATGCTGCACTGTTCCGCCTGGTTTTGTTTAATATACATGGTTTAATTTCGTTTGTTTAACATATGGCTTTAAGATATACTTTGGTTTTAAATAGATGGGGATATTTAAGTGATAGAAGGAACCGATCGTTTTGGGAATAACGCAAATTTATTGAACTTAAATAGATAAAAATAACTACTTTAGACATAAAAATAATCCAATACGGTTCATATGAATATTAATATCTCAGGATCTAACAATGACCTGGATGCTGTGGCTAAAGTGATTGGAACCACAATTGAAGATGATACCATCGTTATTCCCGACGGTTTAGGAAGTGGTTATATCAAACGGTTCGACTTTTCTTCGTCTATGAAGATGATCATCGTTCGCTGCGTTCTATACGAGTTGGTAACTTTTGAACGTCATTCCGTGGAGAAAGAAGAAATAATCAGCTTTGGATTTCGTAATGTGTTTCATGATCGCCCTGAAGACAGTAATTTTATAAAACAATTACCATCTGTGTTTGTGTCCCAAACAGCTTTTAAAATTGAATTTATATATCCTGCCAATACCTATATTGATTTAATAATTATCATTATTGATGTCAGCTTATTAAAAAAGATGCTCTATGCTGACGAAAGTATGATTTCGCAGCTACAACCCATCTTTTCAATGGATAAACCTTTTCATTTTGAAGAGATCTTACCAGTGGAAATAAAAGTGATCGGCAACCAGCTGCAAAAAGTGCAGACAACTGACCCCCTCAGTCTCTTTTACTGCAGAGTTAAAGCGGAAGAGATGATTTATTTATTTTTTCAGGTCTTATTAAAAAGAAAAGATATTTTCAATTATCCATTTAACAATGAGGATGTAAAAGTGATTTACGATATAAGAGGACTTCTAATCCAGAATTTTAGCGAGTCACCAAACTTATCAGAGCTGGCCAGATCTGCGTGTATGAGCGAGAGCAAAATGAAAAAGCTCTTTAAACAAATATTTGGTAAAAGTATTTACAACTATTATCAATATTTCAGAATGATGGAAGCGGCATACCTAATCAGAGAGAAAAAATTTTCCGTTTCGCAGGCTGGACATCATGTTGGTTTTACCAGTCTTAGCCATTTTACCAAGGTTTTTGAAGAACATCTTGGTCAAAAGCCCAAGCGATATTCGAAAGGCATCTAAAACCGGATTTTAACATCGAATACTTCCATCTCCTTATTGTCTTACTGTTTCAAAGAAATGTATACCAGCGATATATACCAATAAAGGCCGGGTTTTATTTGTTGTTCAGTAATCAGAGGTTCTATTATACATGAACGATAAGCTTTTAAGGTTACCCAACAGGCTCAACAAAACTGAAAATTAGCTGAATGTTGTACAAGCCCTCCATGAAGTGGTCGATTACCCATGAAATAAACTGGCAAATCATCAATGTCTTCGTCAATACATTACTTTGTACTACAACAATACGACTTTTGGCTACATCTGTCCTATAATTGCAGCCCATCTTTGCATTAAGAAAAACAATTTAAATGCAAAACGGAACTAAAAATTGGACAGTTGCTGATATTCCTCCAAGAAACGGTGGTTTAGCTGTCATTACGGGCAGTACGGAAGGAATTGGATATGAAGATGCATTGGCATTGTCATCTTCAGGGTGGAATGTAATAATGATGGGGCGTAACGCGCAAAAAGGGGCTGAGTCAATTGCTAAAATTCATCAGATTGACCCTAATGCAAAAGTGAGTTTTGAAAAAATAGACCTTGCTAACCTATCGTCAGTCAAAGCCTTTGCTTCAAGAATGATTTCAAACGGGCAAGCCATAGATCTTCTGATCAATAATGCGGGTGTAATGACACCGCCCAAACGGCTCGAAACGGCTGATGGGTTTGAGTTACAGTTCGGCACAAACCATCTTGGTCACTTTGCATTGACAGCACAACTTCTTCCATTATTACGTAAATCATCTGATGCCCGTGTTGTAACCGTTTCAAGCATAGCAAATCGTGAAGGGATCATCAACTTTGATGATCTTCAATCAGAATCATCGTACGCTCCAGGGAAAGCATACAGTCAGGCAAAACTTGCGAACCTGATGTTTGCTTTAGAACTTCAGCGAAAAAGTGAAAAGCATGGCTGGGGTATACTGAGTATGGCTACCCATCCAGGTGTTTCCCGGACAAATCTACTTATTACCGGTGCAGGGCGATGGAGTGCCGCAGGAATGGCGAGAACTTTTCTACCGTTTTTATTCCAGCCATCTGCACAGGGAGCCTTGCCAACACTATATGCAGCCACTTCTCCAGAGGCTAAAGGTGGTTTCTATTATGGGCCGGATAAAATGATGGAGACCCGGGGCTATCCATCTGCCGCAAAAATACCGTCACAGGCGGAGGACTTAAAAGTTTCTTTAAAATTATGGGAGCTATCGCAAGCACTAGCCAAAGTTGAATTTTAGCCCTTCCGTTTCTACGCGCTATCTACAACACAAAGATATTTCCAAATCGTCCATCTCCGTACTCGAATTAAAAAAACAAAAACAGATCCGGCACCTTACGCAAGTGTGGGTATCTCATTTAACCCGTTTTCAAAAGGCAATAAGTAACTATGCAATTGGTATAATTGTACAACATCTGCTTACAGAACGTATATTAGATCCAGGTCTACCAATAACAAATTAGGTAAGGGGTAAAAACGATATCACAGCATTCTAAAGCATACAAAACGGCGGTGGAGCGCACAATATCAAGTTGAAAGCGTTTGCTGTTGGTATTGGTCTGGCTGAAATATCCCTTAAAATTTAAAGATAAAATAGATGAACAAGAGCGCGTTTTTAATATCAGCTGCATTGGCGGCAACAATTATGATATCCTGTAAGATATTCAGAGCGCCTTCACCAGAAGTGCCCGTTGTGGTCTCCCGAATTAGCAACCCGGATTTGAAAACCATTCTGCCATCTTGGAAAGGTACTCCTCTGGATAAAAAGAGACGTTTCATGAACCACGAATTTCCGGGCACGCAAAGTTTTGGTGATGCTTTAAAATGGATGTTTGAAAAAAATCCACAGAAGCAAACTAAGAAAAACGATACCTGGCAAATGCAGGTGGTGAAAGATGACAGCTTCCTCCATACAAAAGAGGATGTGATCGTATTGCTGGGGCACTCCACGTTTTTTATTCGTTTAAATGGTAAGCAAATCTTAATTGACCCTATTTTTGGTAAGCTTTCGTTGCATACCCGTTATACAGAATTCCCAATCGAAACGGCCAAATTAAAGAATATCGATTATGTATTGATTTCGCATTCCCATTACGACCATTGCGACAAGTCCAGTTTAAAAATTATTCAAAGTCAGAATCCTGCTGCGATATTCCTTGCGGGATTAAACATGAAAAGTTTACTAAGCAAATGGGTCGGGAATCATAAAGTGCAGGAGGCTGGCTGGTATCAGCAATATAAGCTCGATGATGATATAGATATTATCTTTTTACCTGCAAGACACAGTTCAAGACGCTCTATCAACGATGTCAACGAACGTTTGTGGGGTGCTTTCGTTTTAAAAAGCAAGCGGAAAACAATCTATTACGGAGGCGATTCCGGATATGGAAGTCACTACAAGGAAGCGGGCAAACTGTTTCCCGATATAGATGTTGCTCTGATTGGGGTTGGTGCATACTCGCCACGGTGGTTTATGTCGCCCAACCATCAGGATCCCCAGCAAGCTGTTCAGGCATTCAATGATACCCGGGCAAAAATGATGGTTCCGTTTCATTACGGCACTTTTGATATGGCAGATGAACCTTTATCAGAATCAGAGACTATTCTAGGCATATTGGCTAAAGAAAAAAAAGTAAATCAAAGATTAAAAATAGTAAAGCCTGGAGAAACCGTTACACCAGATTAACTGGTTTTCATGTTAGGTCGAGCTGCGATAAACTTTCATTCAGACTTCTTATGAAACACATCGATGGCAAAAAGAGGAAACTGTCATCAACACCATTATTGACAATATCCGAAACGAGTACAGTTCCAATATTGATAAGTTTCTCTTATTTTCTTAGCAGTTGCAAAGTCATCAGTAAACGTTGTAGTGAATTTAATATCTGATTAAAAAGGATTTAGATAAAACAAAAAAGAAATCGGGGTGGCAGGATGTTTTTTTCACCTTTAAAATATTGATTTATAATCACTTATCAAGATAAAAAATAAAATGGGCACCTAATTGGGCACATATCGTTAGATACGTTTCGGCACAATTTGGCTTGTTTATTTTATCTGTTTTTGATGTTTCAATGAACTTATAGTACAAATATAATCAATTTGATTTTATTATACAAGTTCCTTTTAATCAATAAGATGTAGAAATAATTTGCTATTCTATTTCTCTATACAGTGTTATATTAACTAATAAAGCCCTTGGTTCATCGCCAAGGGCAGTCAAAGATTAAGGGCTAATGATTAAACTAGTTCAGTCTAATGCAATGAGAACATTTAGCTTTACCGCCAGTTCCTTGGCGCAAATTTTCTTTTTCAATGTTGTTACCTTCTGTACACTTGTTGTTGTCGTGGTAAACATTTTGTTTAATTGAATGAAATGCAGCTACTTTTGTCATAATGATTTATTAATAAATGAAATGTAAAAAACTTCATTTCTCACTACAAATGAATACGGGTAACCGTAAAAACGAACTTTATTTCTTAAATAGTAAACCTTAACAAATTCTTGCAACGGTTTGCCTACTTGGAATTCACCCTCGGTTTTCCAACCGCGGAGCCTTGGAAATTGTCACCGTAAACACCAAAGCAAAAACCTCTGGTTTTTGCAGGCCACAAATGAGCGAGGGGAATAAAGCGAAATACTTTCGCCTACTTCATCCTGTTTCCTTTTTTAAGCTGTCTTAGTTCTTTATCCGCTTTCTCTGCTTCTTCTTTTTTCTGTTTAACCGCTTCGCTAGCTACCTGAATAGCAATCTGGCGGGATTCCAATTCTTCTACTTTCATCTCCAAACTATCGGAATTTTTGTAATAAAGTGAATCGATAAACAATGTCTGTTCTGGCATCAATTGCCTAACCATCCTGAATTTAATGTCGTTATCATGCAGTGCTGATTTATTAACCAATAAGGAGTAGTTTCCCCAAAGGGAAATTGCCAACGCCATGATTGTTCCTATAAAAATCAAAAAGATACGGCCTCTGTTTGTCCGATATTGCATGTTGGATCCGGGATACGCATCAACAGGGTAGTTAACACAATCCCCGACGTAATTCAGTTCTATTTCAGCAGATGTGCCTCTATTTTGGTAGCCACTTTTTTCAAAAACGATTGCCCACCTCTCTTTGTCCGCATATAAATAAATTTTACTTCCTGCTGTTTCGAAATATCCATGTTCGAGATAAAGTTGTACTTGATATCTTCTGGGCGTCCTAATGGATAGTATTTTGAAGGTGTGCCGTTGAATGCTAAGTCTAATTGCTCTAAAATTTCATTCTGTTTTTGTCATTGTTTTCTTTGCCAACTATTCCATAGCAGGCGAAGAGAAAGATTGATATAATAGCTGTAATTCTGATCATAAACTATTAAATGATTTTTTGTCTTAATTATATCTATGAATATTACTTGATGCCAAATAGCTTTTGAAACCAGTTTCTCTCCCTATACTGCGAATTATAGCTATTTAAATTTGACCTTATCGCTTCATCAATTGCTTGTGATTCATCTAAAGTATTTTTAAAAAAGTATAGCGTTGTTGATTGATCGAGTATCGGTTTTGCGATAATTCCCTCATTTACGAGTTGGGTAAATTCTTTCTCGACTTTCCTCTTATCTTGGTAATCGGGGTATTTATTAGGTTGATTTTCTATAAAGCTTGTTAATCTCCATAAATCGAAGCCGTCATGTCGTGGTTCAGGGAACCATGCAAAATCAAAATCAACAATTTTATGTTTGAAATGTGCCTTTAAACCAATACCATGAAAGGCATAAAAGTAAAGCCCTTCTTCAATCAGCTTTCCTGTTCGTTCGTAAACACGGCTATGCCAAGCTTCCAGGATATTATCAACTTTGTATTTCTTTTTAAAAATTTGAACTGCCTTATCTGCCAAACTTTGATACTCTCTAATAATATCAATTAAAGTAATATTTTCCCTGTGACTGATATCTTTCAACTTTAGACTAGTTTTGAGCTTTTCCTGCCAGTCATATAGTCCGCCTTTATCAAATACATTTCCTTGAAGAAAGTGTTCCAAAAATTCATTTAGTGATGATGTTAAAACAATTTCTATGTCGCTAACATTAAATATTTCATAATGTCCATCTGAATTAAGCCTTAGTAACCACAAATCGGAGTTGATCATATAATCTGAAAAATAAAACCAGCTGTGAACATAATCATCTGGATCTTCCAACATATCTTCAATTGATTTCATATTGAAAATATCCTCGTTGCAATAAAATCCATTGCAAATTTTATAGAACTCAATAAAATCATGAGGCAACGGAAAACCTATTTTTCGCTGAAAGTCATCAATTTGTTGTTGACTAGCCGGTGGGTTTACTTCAATTCCATCGTTTTTATGTTTCTGTTCTATGGCAGAAATTAATTCTGTGAGGTTCATGTTACCGCATCATTTTATAAACTCAAATCTTTAAAATATTTCAATTCCCTCTTGCCTCTAAAAGATGTAAGCCAAGTCTTCTATAGAAACATTTATCAATCTTTTTTCAGAGGTCTAATATAAGTACCAAAATAGTTATTTATTAAATAGGTTTTTTCGTCCTCATTCTTGTAGCCAGTAGATGAAATATAGATTTTATAGGCCTGACATGTCCTAAACACTGTAAACTCCTCAAGACCTAATTTCTTGCTAATCAAATAGCACATCTTTATACCAGTTAAACTATCTATAGTATTTTTGTCGATATCCATTAGCACTGTTCCTGTAAAACTATCTACCCCATTAGAATCTGTTTCTTTATAACTATTGTTGAGAAAAAAGTAGTTGACCTTATATCCTTCAAATGATAATAACTTCCACTTCTTTTCAGCTTGCTTACAATTTAGGACAAAAGCTTTTTTGGCCAAAGATTTTTGGCCAAAAGTGGGATTAGGAAGAACCATCATTGCCAAGACAACAAATGTATGGAACAATGAATTTGCAAAACTTCTGTTTGTGTTGATAGAATAGTTAAATTCCATTGATGTAAATCCTAAAATAAGAGTTAATAAACTTCTTTCTCTTCTTCCCAAGGAATAAAGTTTTCTTTGCAATATACTTCAATCTCAGAATCTGTTTTAAAATAGACATCGCAGAATTCTTCAAATTCTTTTTTAGTCGCATTCAAGTATTTCTCGCTTGCACTAAGCAACGTTTCAGTCTGGCTCATAAATCTTTCAAAATCACCATTAATTTCGCAAAGTTTATCTATAGTCCTGAAGTCTAGCTCTCTATATCTTGAAACAAACAAAACATTACTTTCATAAGGATTTGACTTCAATTCTATAATTCCAATACCAAAAGATTGGCATAATCTTTCCATCTCATCTATAAGGTTCTTGCTAATATCGAAAGCAACTAAATATCCATAATTCGCCCAGCTGGAATTTGAAACTGCTTGAAAGAAATACTTCTTTAGCTCATAATCGGTTTTGATTTCTTTTTTAATTTCATATGATATCAAATTAAAAGCATCCGCCTTATTAATTAATTTCATCAGTGCATTACTGGATTTATTCTTAAGATTTAAGAAATCAATTCCAATCATATCTGGATGAATCCATTTTTGATGATCGTCCCTGCTATTTGCAGATTTTTCGTGAAATATTGTTTTACAATTTATTTCCTGACTTTTCAGATAGCTACTTAGTAGCTTATGGAGATGGCGTTCCTGATAACTTTTTATCTGGTTGCTTATTGCGGGTGCTTTCTCAGCATCAATGATCTGGGTTAAATTTATATCTTTCTCATTTTTTGTAGAGTAGTATTCGAAACCTTTTTTGCCTTTTATCCTCTTAATCCTCGAGTCATTCTGACGAATGAAATGCCCTAACTGTGCAGCTATCGTATCTCCAGGAGTTTTAGCATTTTTCCAATCTATATATTCTTTTTCATCAACCTTCTCAAGCACTTGCAGATAGGTCAGTGAGCCATTATATTCTTCTAAAACTTTTAAAATTGCTTCTTTTATGGTCATATTAAGAAATTAAAATGTAATGGTAATATTTAAACATTAAATAATACATCTTTCTTTTTATTATTAAACTGGAAATTGTGTTTTTCAATTTTTAGCGTGGCTTTTATCATTTACGGCTTCACGAATCAAACAATTTTAGCTACCCAACGAGATAGCCTTTGTAAAACGATTGTGCAAATTCATGCAGAACCCATTTGTACAAAATAAACAATGTAATTGAAAAGACAACTATAGCCAGCACGATGAAAAAATACTTCCTGCGTTTCATTTCCGAACTGGTAAAACATCAATACTAGGATTTTCATTGCTTAACGACAAAATTAAATGTAACGCTGTATTGGATGCATCAGAGCTTTTAACTTGCAAACTCGACAAAATCGCTAGCGCATTTGCCGATGGAACGTTTTTAAAAGTTTTTTCAAAATAATCTTCATCCATGCTAACGAGATGCAATTCAGTTAGCAAGCTATCCAAACTAGCATTTTTTACTTTTAGGCTTATTTTTGAAACTTGTTTATTGACCTCCATACTTGCGGATATCAGCACACCCTTTAACAAATCGGGCGTTGCTACAACTTCATAGGCTACATCTTCATCTTTATGGACTAGGGCAAGATTGCTTATGTCCTTTTTGTAGGTATCAACTAGAACATTGAGACCATAATTAGCATTGTTTATTGAATCTGCTTGGTTTACGAAAATTTTATTGTTGAGTTGTTTTATAGATGTTAATAGAGTTTTATTTGAATCGATCAATATTTGATTTGATCGTTCATTTGACTGTTGTATTGATTTGAAAGCTTTGTTGATACCACTTTTACACCCAGTTAGGGCATAGAATGTAGTTATGAGAAGTATTGAGAGTGTTATTTTTCTTATCACGTCGTTAGATTATATTTAGGCCAAAGTAAATTACTGCATTTTAAATCAATGTTTGCTAAGTCTTCAAAATTGAGTTATTATTTAGCGATGAGTTGTTTTATCCTTTGACCAATGATTTCTGCCGAATTAAGCGCATAAAGTTGATTTAAATCTGAGTACTGGACTTGCCTACATGTCATAACAAAAAGTGAAATCAAATACTCCAGTCTACTAGATGGATTTACAGATAGCCCCGAGCTACTTTTCACTCTTATTTTATTAATAATTTCGAAATAATCCTCTACATCTTTTCTTGGACAAATAGCTTGAAATGATGGATTGAAAGAATCGTCACTTGTAAGTTGATTTTCAATATTTACTAGAGTTTCTATGTCAACATAAAATGGTATATGTTTGAATTTTATACTGCACTCTAAAGCAGTGTGATCTACCAATGAATGGAGTGTGCCCGTAAATCCAAAATCAATTAAATAGATGCCATTTGAGTCAATAAAAAAATTTTCGGAATGCAAATCACCGTGACATACCTTTTTATTTGTTTCTAATTTGTATTCAAATACCTCTTTAAATGTTTTAATAAGTTCTGTGTCTTCAACTTCTTGTTCGGTTAAGCATTTGACCTTCATTACTGCCTTAATAAATTTTTCAGGAACTATAAATCGTTCATATAACTCTCTAACAGAAAACTGACCTTTTTCAATAGAAGCTTGCCACATATTGAAAGGTTGCAAATCGAACAACTTTTCAATTGTATTTGCTCGTTCAGAATAAAATTTATTTTCAGAATTTTCTAGTATAGTAGCGTAAGAAAATGAAGCCTGAACTGCATCTTTTGATGCGTAAGAATATTTCATGCCTTCCATACTGGATGTCTCCTGATAGTGAGCAGAGTCATATAAACCCGTAGCATAGTTTTCTATATGTTCCGAGTAAGCCTCCATTTCCCTTTTAATCTTTTCATTTCCATCCTTCCTTCCGAACTTAGTCACATAACGTTTAGCAATTTCATTATTAAAATTTAGTTTAGGCTTTATTTCTAATACTTTTGAACCACTCTTACCACCTTTTAGAATTTTATATTCTAATATAGGGCTGGACTTTATATGCTTAAAAAGGCTCTTCACCAATTTTTCCTCTTCATTTGAAAGATCTGCATTTGTTAAAAAAGTAGATGTTACAAATTCTATCTCTGCTAAAAAACTAGTCTTGTCGTTATTGGTGATAAAATCAGTTTTCTTAAGCTCTTCAGTCGGTTTTAATGTAATAAAGCTATAGTCATCATAGCTACTAATAATGTAATCTAAACTGGATTTAACTTCATCTAAAAAAGTTTTATCATTAATTTTCGTAGAAAGGATTAGTAAAACCGCATTGTTTTCGTTTACTGAACTTCCTTCTTCAATCTGCTTTTTGTAAACTTCTAAAGAATGGCACTCGCAGTTTTCTACGACAGATTGCAATTTCTTTTTAATCGAATGATAAAAACATTTATCATCATGTAGAATCAATGGGGCATAATGAGCTTTTTCGTTTCTCTGCAATTGGAGAAAAAAGTAGCCTTTAATTGATTTTAGTTCATCTTGTAAATGGTTAATAAGCTCAATAAAAGTTTCTTTATAACCTTTTATTTGAATGACTTCATTGTTTTGAATGGCAGATACTTTCGATATTGCTTCTACAGGAATCAATGGCTGTGGCAATGCACTCGCTTCTTGTTCTTCGACTGCTAGTTGGAAAGAGTTTAAATCTAAGAAATCAGAGCCAATTCCAAATTTAAACAGCCTGTTTTTTAGACCTTCAACATAATCATAAAAAAAATTACGCCTTGTTTTGGGAAGTGCTTTAAGTTCTTCAGCAATTTCATGAACAATTGACATATCTGGCGCTTCATTCTTAAAAGCCAATTTTTCCATTTCCTGAACCTTGGTTAGGAGAGTCTTGTTTTCTTGACTATTCATAGCTACAAATTATTTTCATAGCCATAAGTTTCCATCCTACGTTCAAAAGCAAGAGCTCCTCCTTCCAATAAGTTTATTATATCCTGCTTAACTTCTAGAATTGTACCCTCATGTAGAATCTTTGATTGCCTATTTTCATACTCGAGAAAGATATTATGGTCGGCATCTGAAAGTACAGGTATATTAGGATTGTGTGTGATAAATATTAATTGCCTATTTGTCTTTTGTTGCCTGATTGTCTCATGAATACTTTGAGTAATATATTTATTATCTAAATTATCCTCTGGCTGATCAATAATCAGTGGATTTGTCGATACTGCAAAAATTATTGGCAAAACTGTAGTACACCTTTGCCCCATAGAAAGCTCATCAGTACGTCGATAATTATTTTCAAGATTAGCGGAATCACTTGCAATTTTGAGTTTAAACTCTGGTAGATCGTCACAATACATTGTTTCTATTTCATATAACAATTCAGTTTCGTAAAGTGTACTAATAATCAAAAGAGCACGAGTTTGGTCAATTTCTTTAATTGACATTAATGTAGACGCATTTCTATCATGAACGACTTGGGCAAATTGTTCAGGAGTAAATCTTTCAGCTATTTTCAAGACAATCACATTATACTGAATTCCTGAACCTTTCAGCGCAGATCGAAGCTTTTCTTGAAAATCATCTCGGATTCCAGCATATGTTAACGTGATAACAACCTCGTTATTGAAAATTTGATTTAATTCATTAACGGTTTTTAATCGGAGTCCGAAAATTGACTTTTTGTATTCGTTCAATCTTTCGAGCAATTGGCTGCGTACCTCTTTAACTTGCTTCAAACGTTTACCCATGTCGTCTTGATCTTTCATCAAGATAGATTTGTCCGTAATTCGTTTTGAAAGTAGATTGTACTTATTTATATACTCTCTATTTTGATCGAATTGTTGCTTAATCGTAACAAAACTAGCTTGCTGTTCAGTATGAATATCTATAAGCTTACTAAATGAAATATCAAGATCGTTTTGCTTATTTTTAACCATCCCAGCGACTTTGCCAAATGCTTGCCTTATATCTTCAACCGTTTTAGTCATTAATTCTTGCGCCTCTTTCATCAATCCAGAATTTTGGAAAACCTCTGGATTTTGAGTTTCACTGTCAATAAAATTTTTTAATGGCCTATATGTTTCAACCAAATCCTTTTGGAATTTTTTAAAGACATCTACGGAACGATTATAAAATCTGGTCTCTTGTAGTCTTATTCCCTCATTTCTATCCGCATCTTCAAAAGTCTTATTTTCCGTTTCACCTATTTCGAGAGGCTTTTGTTTCTTGAATGTTTCAAATTCAAGTTCGACATCCGAATATTGACTAAGTACATCGTCGAATTGCTTGATTTTCTTACTGAATGATTTGATGTCTAGAGCATTACTTTCTAACTCTATTTGCATATTTTTCATCGAGGTCATCAAAACTGATATTTCATTTTTTATTTTTTTGTCAATCAGTGCTAAGCGATCTCTACTACTACGGCCGATTTCTTCGATGCGCCCCGCTTCATAAAAATCACATTCAATGTCGTTGAAAATTTTACTAAGTGGAATAAAATCTAATTTTGGTAAAATAAAAGATTGGGGCGCATCTTCTAAAGTCTTAACTAAGTTGTAAATTTGATTGGTCTCTCCTTGGATTTCTAATGTAATTGTGCCGGCGCCAAGATTACTTCTTAGTAAGTTACCAAGTTGCTTATCTTCAAAATCAGGATATCCCAAGGCCACTTTCATGAAATTTAGAAGAGTTGTTTTACCTGTACCACGCCCCCCCATAATACAAGTCAACTTATCTGAGAATTCTATACGGAAATCTTGGTAGAATCTAGAATTTCTTACTTCGATGGATTTGATTTTTTTCATACTATAGCGTTAACAACCTAAGATGATAAAGATAACAAATTATTAGATTTTAGGATATGATCTTGATTTAGATGAAGAGGCTAAGAGATCCATTTCCATAATTAACTGCTTAAATAGTACTAAATAACTATCTTATGATTTTGTAGTCTTTAAAATTAAATTTGGCCTAAAACCTGATTTGGTTAACGGCAAAATTCAACCAAACTCGAACTCAACAAAACTCATATACTTTCTTAAGTTGCGTAAAAAACCCATTAAAATCCTTGTTAAAATGTGCTTTAAGCACAAAAATCTTAAACTTCCTCTCTGCAAAAAATGAAGTAATTAACAATCAGAAAATGAAGCAAACAAATAAAAGGTCATTGGATCTGCTTCATCATTGATAAAAAAAATGGTATTGTCCAGCGAAGGTTTCATTATCTTATTTCCAACTTTAAACCGATAGGCCAATTCGAAATATTCGCCTCTGTCTTTCCAAGAAAAACAGATTTTGGGAACATCGTAAGAAAATACGCAAGGTTTCATATCCATCTTCCGTGGTTTCCCACTAAGGCTCCTCAATCCAAATGTATAAAAATAGTGCGTATGCGGTTGAAGTACCAAAGAAGTTATTGCTTGTTGCCATAAACTGAACAGTTGTCGGTACCGATTGCATACTCATTTCAATAAAATTTGTTTAACAATGTCTTTCTTTGGCTCAAAGATTTTTGTGCCCATATTTGAACAAGGCACAAAGTCGACAAAAACAAGACAAAATAAATTAAGTAATCTATTTATAATCAACAAGTTATTACCATTTTGTGCCCAAATATAAATAATTAGATTGGAGCACCCAATAGGGCACATTTTCTTTGATAAAACTTGATATGAGTTGGCTGAAAATAAATTAAAAAAGCCCTTAAATCATTGATTTTAAGGGCTTTTAGTATGCGTTAGCACGTTTAAAGTCGGGGTGGCAGGATTCGAACCTACGACCTCCTGCTCCCAAAGCAGGCGCGATACCGGGCTACGCTACACCCCGAAATGGTATCTGTTTTACTGGTCAATTTTAAAATGCTCATCTAAGCATTTTGTCGGGGTGGCAGGATTCGAACCTACGACCTCCTGCTCCCAAAGCAGGCGCGATACCGGGCTACGCTACACCCCGAAACTGGTATCTCCTTTTTTCCCTTTTTCGAAGGGATTGCAAAGTTAGAATTTAAAATCACAATTGCTAACATTGCAGTAATTATATTTCATTTTAACATTCAGTTATAATTACCAAGGGCGCAAAGATATAAAAAAATCAAATTGCCGCAAACTTATTGAAGCCAATTTTCATAAATAATTCGTCTTTAATACCGAAAAACAGCCTTTTTTCTCTATATCAGCCAGTTAACTTTTTAACAAAAAATCCTGCATTCCTTAAATAATCGCATTCATGTCGCCCTGCGTTTATATATTACCGCATCTTACGTTAATCACCATCCAGAAATTTCCTCAACCTTTCTCCAACATCGCTAATAATCGAGTTAAATCTCCACACATTCTCGTTAATTCATATAAAATATCGATTCATAGTTTTTATATTGGTAATATTACATCAATACTGAATTACATCAATACCGAGCGATTTACAACGGGTATCCCCTACCTCTATGTAGATATATAACTTTGTTAACAAATGACTTATATAGTTAATACTACTAACGTGGATAATAATGGGATCTTTAACCTGGAAGTATTTTTCGAGTTATCTGCCGACCTGCTATGTGTAGCCGGGTACGATGGATACTTTAGAAGAATAAATCCAATTGTTTCCAAAACACTGGGCTACACCAATGAAGAACTATTTGCTGTACCCATACATACGTTTATCCATCCTGACGACAAGCTGATTACTGCCGAAAACCGTAAGAACCTGACCAGGAATGAACCACTTTTAAATTTTGAGAACCGCTATGTAACCAAAAGCGGAGAGATTGTATGGCTCTCCTGGACTTCTATGCCTTTAGATACCGAACAGCTGGTTTTTGCCATTGCTAAAAACATTACTCACAAAAAGAAAACGGAAGAAGACAGAAATAACCTACTAGCCAATTTAACACAGGTAAATAATAACCTGAAGCAATTAAATTATACCACTTCCCACAATTTGAGGTCGCCTGTTAACAATTTACTTTCCGTTTTTAATATCCTGGACACAACTAAAATTCAAGATAAGGAGACACTAGAATTTATAGAAGTACTTAAGCTGGCTACTGAAAATTTAAAGAATACGTTAAACGGTTATGTTGAAGATCTGAGTCAAAAAGATATATTAACCATTCATACTGAGGAGTTAGATTTTAACGATTGTTTTAACGATGTGATCCATTCCTTACGGTCGTTAATTAATGATTCAGGTGCTAGTATCCATGCCGATTTCTCTATCTTGCCGACCATAAATTTTAACAAATCTTATCTGGAAAGTATATTCCTGAATTTGATTACCAATGCGATCAAGTACCGTAAAATTGGCTCTGTTCCCGTTATTAAAATCCAGACGATCATTGAAAATGGTAACAGGCAACTCATTTTTTCTGATGAAGGACTGGGCTTTGATATGGAAAGAGTAAAAGACAAGATCTTCGGTTTCAACCAAAAGTTCCACAATAATATCGACAGTAAAGGCATTGGATTGTATTTAGTTTATAATCACGTTACTAACCTTGGCGGGCAGATCATAGTTGAAAGTGACATGGATGAAGGTGCAAAGTTTATCATCACCTTCAAAGAATAACGGACGAGACAAGCTAACGCAGGACAAGACAACCTGTATAGCTAAAGCAGGACAAGACAAGTTTTTTCATTGTTAAGGACTTATTAGCGGTCTGTTCCCGGTCCATTCCCGGTGGCTTCACGGTCTATTTATGGTCTTAAACCGTATGACCTTCGACAAAGCACCGGAAACACAACACGAAGTAATCTCGTTATAGTTAAACACAAACAACAGACTGGCCTGGTATAATACTGTATAGACAAATGCAAATTTCTGCTATCTTTAGCCTGAAAATATAACCTACATATGAATCAAAAACCATCAAATGCATTTATAGGAGCCTCATGGACCGCCCTGATTATTGGATCTGTTGCCTACAATATCGGCCTGTGGAACGCTGAAATGCCCCTTAATGAAAAAGGATATTACTTTACTGTTTTACTTTTTGGTTTATTCGCAGCCGTATCTGTTCAAAAGAGCGTCCGCGACCGCCTGGAAGGAATCCCGGTAACCAGTATCTATTATGGATTAAGCTGGGCTTGTACGATGATTGCAATTACGTTGCTCACTATCGGTTTATGGAATGCTACGTTAAGCTTAAGCGAAAAAGGATTTTATGCCATGTCTTTTCTCCTTACCTTGTTTGCAGCCATTGCTGTACAAAAAAATACAAGAGATATCATTCTTATTGAGCAATCAGCAGAGAAAAACAACATGAACTAGTATTTCTGCCTGAAGAAATTCATATCAGATGATTAAAACAACTGCCCCAATAGTAATTAACTATTGGGGCAGTCTGTATTTAAGCTATTGCTTATTTTAATGGTTACTTCTTAATCTCAAGCGCCTTGCCTGCCAGATCTTCCCAGCGGTAAAACTGGAAAGTCTTGTTATCACTCATGGCCACAAAAAGACCATGTTTAAAATCGGCGTTTAAAGGAACAGACACTACGTCTGAACCATCACTGTTGTTGGTTGACATCGGGATGCTCTTTACAAATGCGTTACTACCCTCACGTTTAAAGACCTTGAACTGGTTAGCCGCCTGGTCAGACACCAATACATATCCTGTACTATCCGTAGTCTTATAAATGCTGATCCCTTCATGATCTTCCTTAAAGCCTTCTTTTGCAAATACAGCAAGCTCTTCGTTTCCTTTTGATGGATCTGCATAATATTTACGCACACCAAACTGCTCATCTGAATAGTACACATAACCCATTTCATTGTCTACAGCAATGGCTTCGATTTCCTTTTTACCACTGTATTTACCGAACTTCCTTTTTAACGTGGCTTTAACATTTCCCTTACCATCATCCGTTAACAAGTATTGCCATAAGTAGCTGCCATCAAGCGGACCAGTTTTGCGGCCTACAATCGCATAGATTTCTTTCGCTGGACTGGTATATAAAGAAATACCCATCAGATCGCGATGGCCTTCCAATGTCTCCCCCTCAAATACAGGCAAACCTCCATTGTCAACAGGTTTCATATCCGGTAACGAAAAGATCCTGATCTTATGCGTCATCCGTTCTGTGGTTACTGCAACATCTACCGGCTTACCATTCAGCATCAGGCCGTATACAATGTCTACATTATTCGGACGCTTAAGTCCGCGGACTATCTTACTAGTTATTGCCTTTCCTTTTAGATCGAATACATACAAGCCACCATTTTCATCTTTATCTGTACCAATCACTAAAGATTGCGCAGGATCTGCAGGGTTAACCCATATTGCCGGATCATCGGTATCAAATTGTACCGTGTCGGTTACGTAAAGCGGCTTCACTACAGCCAGGCTATCAGCAGTTACTACATTTTGCTGTTGCTTCGCTGAGTTATTATTTGTGCAGGCGCTTAGAAACATCAAAGCTGCTGCAGTTAAGATTACTATATTTTTTTTATACATCAGTTTCCTATTATTTTTTCAGTACCAGGGTTATTTTATCAGTCTCATCGTCATTGTATTCACCCTGAAGTGTGAGTTCCAGGTTTTTTCCTACAATTTTAAACTTACCGCTGTACTTAAATTCCTGTTCAGAGCCGTCTTCCTGCTCTATGTCATCTGCAAATTCAACTGCACCTGCAAGTGTCTTTTCATCCAGCTCTTCTATGCCGCCTTCAATCTCTATTTCTTTGTTTACGGTTTCTATGTCGCCGCATTCGTCAACCTGCTCCGTTTCTTTAAGCACAATGACTGCTTTAAATTCACCATATTGAAATTCGATCTCAATCTCTTCTACATCATCCGCCTTTAGCCCTTTTACATCTTCATTGATTAGGCCAAACAAGGTGATAAATTTCTGAAATTGTGCCGCATCTTCTATATCAAGCTCATAACTACCATAGATCGATTCATCATCTAAAACAAGATATTCAAATTTATTGGCTGTGTTTACAACTACTTTCTCCTCACCTGCCTGAACAGCTGTAAGCTGGATCTCAATTTTACGATCGTCTGCATTCAATACTTTATCATCAAACAGATCCGGGTTGGTTTCAAACTCTACTTCTATTTCTTCTACTCCTGCCGGAAAATCAACACTGCCTTTACCAGTTGTCCGGTCAAACGTAAGGTGCAGATCAATGCCTTCATCTTCTGATGTGGTACAATCGTCTATCTCATAAAATGCAGCAGCATCTTCAATATACTCATTCAGGTTGTTAAAACCTTCAAAATCGGTTACTTCAAAATTTACCCGTACTGTCTTTTTAAGCGGGACAATACGGCCTTCCAGCGATTCGCCATCCGGGTCAACCCGGTCGGCAAGGGTAATTTTAAAACTGAATTTATCTTCATCCTCTATTTCACCATCACCTTCATCAGCTAAGTTGAGGATCTGTGGAAAGTTGTCTCCTGTTAATGGTTTGATCACGTTATCATTCTCCTTATCACAAGCCATCAAAGCAAGGATCAAAAGCGACAATACGCTATATCTTAATTTTTTCATCGTTGTATGAATATTTTTACGGTTATAAATTAAACTTCAGTCCGAAACGCATCCAGTACGAATAGAATTCGCGTTGGATGTACTGGTTGGAATTACCCTGGTATGCTTGCAAAGGCTGGTTGGTTAAATTAAGTGCCTCAACAAACAACCTGAACTGGCTATTGATGGCGTATCCGGCTGTAGCATCAACCTGCATGCGGTTTTTAATGAAGATATCTTCTGCTTTAGTACCGCCAATTTCTGACAGGTAGCTTCCATTGAAGTTAAGCGATACCCTGGCCGAAAATTTACGTCCTTCGTAAGCAAGTGAACCATTACCTACCTGACTGGCCTGTCCCGGAAGCCTGATTTCTTCTGTAATGGATGCATTACCTTCTGTGGCCTCGCGGCTTTGAAGTTTAGCATTTGAGTGTGTATAGGTATAGTTCAGGTATAAACTAAAATCTTTCAGGAACGGAATGAACGAGAGCCTGCGTTGAAAAGCAAACTCAGCACCAAGCACGCTCGCATCATTTCCGTTTTGCGACTGCGTAACATCAATCTGCGGGATGATCGGTGTACCTGTTAACGGATATGGTGAATTGAAGATAACACGGCGGTAGATGAAGTTATCCAGCTGCTTATAGAAAACACCTGCCGATACGATCCCTACAGAACCGAAGTAATGCTCGGCCATCAAGTCATAGTTAAGGGCACTTACCGGTTTAAGGGCAGCATTACCAATGGTTGCTACACGGTCTTCACGGTTGATTTCCTGTGATGGGATGATCTCCGAGAAATTTGGTCTGGCATAAGAATAAGTAACTGCTGCACGCAGGTTGGTTAAGTTCCCCAAATCGTATTTCAAATGAACTTGCGGCAATACAAAATCATAAGTACTACTGCCGTTTACCGGACGGATGGCTTCCAGATCGCCGTTGGCCGCAAAAATTACATCTTTTGAATTGTAGCTAACTTTGGTACGTTCGTAACGCACACCACCTAAGACCATCAGCTTTTTGATTTGCTGGCGACCCATTACATAAGCCGCAACAACATCTTCTGATGCGGTGTAAGATTCCAGGGCCTCATCTGATGCTTTATCTGCGATTTGAAGTTCAAACTGACCCGGGTTGGCATTGAAATAACCGATCAGGTTAGATACATCCAATGGATTACCCATTTGGTAGCGGTTAAAGAAGAATTCTTTTTTCACTGGTTTACCTGCAAACTGATCCAGGTTAGGAACGCCGCCTAAGTTCTCATAGGTATTCTGTGTAATGGCGTAGCTTTTATTTTTAGACCGTACTTTGGCCCCGAATTTCAATAAGCCTTCGCTGCCATTTATCTTGTACGGAACGCCAATGTTAATTTTAGCGGTGATATTTCTATCCTTAGCTAAGGAACTGCCCATGCCCAATTCATCAAATTCATATTGTGAATTGCTGGTATAATCCTGATCAGTGTCTATGGTTGGGAACTTTGTATCTGCATAGCTTAATGTGCTTGGTATTCCGGCTACAAAACCAGCTTCATTGTCATACGGTGTTTTTTGTTCTGCGTAACTATACTGGGCCTCATAATCTAAAAGGAAGTTTTTGAAGATATGTTTTGCGCCTGCGTTTAGTGACAATACCGACTGCGACTCAAACCGGTCTTTGGTCAGCTTTTCAATTTCTTCATCCTCCGGAACAAAAACATACCTGCGTCTCCATTCCCGATCGGTAAAGCGCGAGTAAATGGTATTGAAGTATACTTCATGGTGGTTGTTAAAATGATAATCAAGCGATGAGCTTAAACCCAAACGGGTACGGGTAAGTTCATAGTCGCGCAGTTCAAGCTCATTGTCATTGATGGTGCGTTCAACACCATCAGAGCCTAAATTATTTTGGTAATAACTGCTGTTCAGCAACACGCCCAACTTTTCGTTCTTACCAAAACGCTGGCCATACTGCAGTTGTCCCTGCACATTTCCCCTATTCATGAGTTCATTATAACCACCGCCTAGAAAACCCTGGATCACTGCCTTTTTACTTTGTGCCGAACGTGTGATCAGGTTAATGGAACCTCCAATTGCATCACCATCCATATCTGGCGTTAGCGCTTTGCTCACCTCTATGGAAGCCAGCTGATCTGAAGGGATCGCATCAAGCGCCACAAAACGTACATCAGCCTCTGGTGATGGAATTTGCTCTCCGTTTACGCTGGTATTTGTAAATTGCGGTGCCAATCCACGTAAGGACACGTAACGTCCTTCACCCTGGTCGCGCTCAATGTTTACACCCGGCACACGCTGTAAAGCCTCTGCGGCATTCGGGTCCGGGAATTTGCCGATCTGATCGGCCGCAATGATGTTCTTAATGTTGTCGGCATTTTTTTGCTGGTTAAGGGCTTTTGCTTGTCCCTGGGTGTAGCCGGTAATGATTACATTCTGCAGCACCGACTGGCGGCTTTGCATCACGATGTTCACCACCTTCAGCTCGTTGGCATTTACACTTACATTGACTACGGTATCTTTATAACCAAGATATCGAACCGTAATTTTAAGATTACCGGAGTTTACATAAAACTGGTACTCACCGTTAAGATCGGTTGCCGTACTGCTGCTGGTACCATTAACCAGCACGGTTGCACCTGTAAGTACTTCACGGTTTTCGCCACTGGTTATTTTCCCTTTGATGATGCTTCTCTGTGCCATGGCCAGGGTGCTTCCGCTTAAAAGGAATACTAAAAATAATAATGATTTGAGATTCATAAATTGTTTTTGTGATAAGATGCTGCAAAGATTATCCGCAATTGGAGTAAAGCTTTCTTTTAGTCCGTTACAAAATGGATACACCGGTTAAAAATGCATAAACACAACAGCAACAACACGCATCACACCTGTCATAAATAATTAATTATCAGATATTTACAAATCAACAACATGGCCATTAAGTTTCTGTTAACTAAGTATTAAGCTAATTTAAACTACATTAAATGCTATAGATTCTGAATAAAAGTACCAAGGTTTTCCCCTTCCGGAAGGTTTAATTTTTTACGTAACCGGTATCGTGAAATCCGCAGACTATCTGGAGAGATCCCCAGCATGGTTGATATATCTGCAGAGCTGAGGTTCATTTTTAACAATGCAAGCAACCGCATATCTGACGAGGTTAGTGCCGCAGAATGCTTTTTAACACTGTCGAAGAAATGTTCATGAACCTGCTCAAATACACTTCTAAAATCTTCCCAGTTCTTATCCTGGTTGTGGTTGATGCTGATCAGGTTCAGCAACTGTTTGAGCTCTTTGCGCTGATCGCGCTTATCATCCTTTACAATGACATTAAGCTTGTTCTTTAAGTCTTCCAGCAATTGGTTCTTTTGTATTAAATGAAGGGTATGGCTGGTTAGCTCCTTGCTTTTAAGCTCAAGTTCGCCCTTTAAGCTGTGCTGGTTTTGTTCGTGCAGCTTTTGCTCGTTCTTTATTTTAAGCCGCTGTCTGCTGATGATACTGAAAGCCAGTAATCCGGCAAGTACTACGATTACGCCTGCAGCGATGGCAATTACCCGGCTGATGATCTTTTCATTTTCAAAACGGGTAATGGCATTGTCTTTCTGCTCCACTTCAAACAGGGTTTGGAGTAAGGCGATTTGCTTTTCGTTGTCACGAGTATAGATCTGCAGGAAAATGTTCCTGCTGGCTTCGCTATAATGATAAGCGCTGTCGTTACGGTTAAGCAGGTTAAATGCTTTTGACAGATCGCGGTAAGCGCTTCCAAGTTGGTACTGGTCTTTAAGCTGAATAGCCAGGCTGGCTGCCTGATGCGTATACCCGAGAGATTCGCGGTATCTGCCCGACTTGCGGTAAACATCTCCAAGGTTATTAATTACTTCTATCTGAGCCATACGGTTGGTATTGGCTTTATTCAGCGAAAGTGCAAGCGTAAAATATTTTAATGCAGAATCCAGCTGTAGTTTGTCTTCATGCAGGCTTCCCAGGTTTTCGTAGATCTTTGCGAGTCCGCTTTTATCATTGGCTTTTGCATATTCATCAAGGGCCAGTTGCTGATATTTGACGGCCTGAACATAACCATTTGTTTTCTCATAGGTTTGGCCGATGAGACCATAAGTTTGAGCGATACCCTGCTGGTTGCCCAGTTGTTTAAAAATGGCTAAGGACTGCTGGAATATTTTGGTGGCGGCATTGTATTGTCTGCCATGGTAATAGGTTTCTCCAATTTTATTCAGGTTAAGGGCAATGCTGAGTTGTGCATTTTCAGCCTTGAACAGTTTATCGGCTTTAAAGAAGTGGTCCAGTGCCCTGGAGTATACGGCCTGGTAGTAAAACAACTCTCCTATCTTGCCGTAAGATTCTGCTGCCGTTAACTGATCGTTTTCCTTTAAAGCTTTATTTAAACGCTGTTTTATTTTGACAAACACAGCACCCGGATCATTTTTATTGGGATCAGCGGTTTCTTTTTGCTGGGCTATGGCATTGTGAAACCCCACAAAAAGCAGGAGATGCACCATATATGTGCAGTATCTTAACCTGGAATGGCGTTTAATGATCATAATTCAGCGTTATAAAAACTGAACTAAGGTAATAAGCCAATGTTAAGTGAATGTTATGTATACCGTATTGGGTTATATTGGCATCATTGCTTCTTCATAATGAGATCCAGTTGTTCATCCAGCGTAGTTTCTTTTGATTCTTCAAATGAAGGTGCAGCTTCATATATGGTATTGTTCTTATCGATCTTATAAATGCTATAGTTCACTTTTCCAGCATAGCCCGTACCAACAATCACCTTGTATTTTTCGTTGTATTCGGGATTCGTGATCTTCTCAAAACCTTTAACTTTGATAAGTTTATGGCTTTTTTTTTCAATTAAGTACAGATAATAAAACTCATTTATTCCACGGGCTCCGGTACCACTAAAAACAAGCAGATCCTTTATCCCATCGTTATTAAAATCTACATATTTTGGTTTTTCACTATACTGGATAAAAGCAAGTTCTTTCCAAAATATCTGATCTTTAGTGCCATTGTTCTTACCAAAATAGATTGTCGAGTTTAGTCCGGTACCGGCAAGTTCCTTCTTATATCCCTCTTTATAACTTTGAATGGCAAGCGTATAGGATTTGCCACCAAATGGGTAGATGTATTGCCATGTAGCGTTGGAATCTTTTTGGTTGAATATCTTTTGCGCAGTAACTTTTTTGGCCGACAATATTATAAAAACACTGAAGATGAGGGTTATTGTTTTCATACTAATTAAACGACTGTCTGAATTCTAAAGGCGAAAGGCTGGTTTTGGTTTTGAACAATTTACTAAATGATTGCGGATGTTCAAATCCCAGTTGGTATGCAATTTCACTTACAGATAAAGCGGTGGTTGACAATCTTTCTTTTGCGGTTTCAATCAATTTTTCATGGATGTGCTGCTGCGTACTCTGGCCGGTCAATGATTTAAGCAATCCGCTTAAATAGCTGGTAGATACGTTTAATTTGTCGGCAATATAACCTACGGTCGGCAATCCATTTACGGCATTGTTGCTGCTAAAATATTCGGCAAGAATATCTTCCAGTCGACTCAGTGTTTTATGGTTTGTTATTTTCCGTGTGATAAACTGACGGTGATAAAACCGGTCTGCATAGTTGAGCAGCAGTTCTAACTGCGCGACAATAATATCCTGGCTAAATTTATCGATGTTGGCCTGATATTCCTGCTCCATATTCTGGATGTGCCCGATCAGCTTTGTTTCTTCTTTTCCTGAGAGATATAAGGCTTCATTTACCGAGTAGTCAAAATATTCATATTGCTTAATCTTTTTTGCAAGGGGGGTATTCCACAAAAAATCGGGATGGATGAGTAACATCCATCCCGTGTGCCTTACCTCTTCACCGCTGGCCACTTCAATTCCGAAAACCTGTCCGGGGGCAATAAAGAACATAATACCTTCATCAAAATCATATTCCTGCTGGCCATATCTCATCTTAGAATTAAAATTTCTTTTCAATGCGATGGAATAAAAATCAAACATCAAATGTATTGGTCCACTGCCAGGCAACCGTTTGGTGTTTTCAAAATTGATTACACTGATCAAAGGATGTTCCGGTTTTGGAAGACCCATTACCTGATGATATTCAGTGATTGTTTTAATCCGAAGCGGTTGGGTGTTTGCCATATCACAAGTTAATGATTATTATTTGAAGGCTGCAGCAAATTCCTTTGCAAAATCTGCCAGCTTTACTTTGCCCATAACTGCCGGTCTGTTGCTGAAGTAATCTGCTGAAAATACACCGGTATGAAGACTGCCATACATTTCTACCAAACCTGCTGCAATACTTGGCTGCAGTCCGGCTTTTTCTAAACCTTGCTGTGCTTGTTCGTTAGAAATAAGAACCCATTTCAAGTCGGGCTTTCCGATTGCTTCGCCCAAAATACGTGCTGTTTCATGTCCGGTAAGTTCATCACTGCCTACATAACGTACTTTTCTGCCTGCAATTGGCGTTACCATTTCATCTGCAACCGCAGCAGCAATATCTATTGGAGAAACCCACGGTATTAAGTCGTCTGCTCCGTAGTTTGCCGCAATAACCCCTGCATTTTTTATCATGTCTACATAGCCAAATAGATTATAGTAAAAAGAAGTGGGCCGCATAAAGGTAATGGCAACATCAGTCAGTTTGTTCAAGTCAACTTCTACATCGTGATGGGCAATGATGATACCAGTACCATGATCCAGATGTGCACCAATGCTGCTCAGATGAACCACACGCTTTACGCCTGAAGCTTGGATGGCCGCTACAAAATTGTTGCTGATGCGGTGACAGTAAGCTGGCAGATCAAGGTTGTGATCCATGTAATTGGCTGGCGGCACCATGGTATACACGGCATCCGCTCCGGTAAAATTCGCTGTAAGAAATTCAACATCCTCCAATGAGCCAATGGCTGCTGTTGCGCCTAACGCTTCAATTGCCTGTTGCTTTTCCGGATTGCTGCTGATCACGATAACCTCATGTCCCTTTTGCACCAGCTCTGTAGCTAATGGTTTACCGATGTGTCCTAATGAACCTGTTAATGTAATTTTCATGTTGTTGATTTTTGTTGGTACAAAATTCAGCAACATGAAAACGACGGGTGTAGTCTAATCTACTGTTGTTGTAGTCAAATATCAGGTCGCATCCTTTTTCAGGGAATTGACAGGTATATTTACACCGGAATAACCATGAATATGATCCTGGCAGCGATTAAACCGAAACAACTATCCTGGCAACGATTAAAAATGTACTTATTGTTTTCCGGTTAATGATTTGATGGCTTTAACTTCTGCATCACTGAACGCGGTGCCATCTTTTTTAAAGATATCGTGAAACCAAAGATCAGGTGCTTTTCCATCAGCAATTGGGGTATCCCAGGCGAAGATGGTATTTGTTTTTCCAGATACGAAGCCCCAGTTGATTGCAGCTACTTTCTCTTTTTTCAGGATAGGCATGATGGTCTGGAACAGGCTTCCATTTTTTCTGGCCATATATTCTGTACACATCATTGGGCGTTTAAATTGCTTCAACTCGTCAATCTTCTTTTGATGGGCCTCAATATAGCCATAGTGGTGGTAGGTAATGACATCGGAGTTTTCCAGCTGGAAAGTATTTAAGTTATTAAAGTTAGCTCCCCAGTTCCATACTCCTGAAGTAATTGGCTGTGACGGATTGACTGCTCTTGCCCAGCTAAAAACGGCTTTTAATAGCGGCAAACTCTGATCTACATATTTGCTGTTTCCAGGCTCATTGTACAAATCCCATACGATTACACGTTTATCATTTTTGTGGGTGGTCATGATGTCCTTTACATAGCTTTCCAGCATTTTAAGGCTATCGGGGTTGTTACGGATATCAGTTCCGGGATCGCGCACCCATCCGCTGTTGTGTACGCCAACTTTTGGGGCTGGCTGCGTTCCGGCATGATATTGATCGTTCCAGCAGTCGTCGAAAAACACGAGGATGGTTTTAATTCCGTGTTTTTCGGAGATGGTCAGATAATTGTCGAGCTTTTTTTTAAATCCTTCCTTATCGGAAGTCCAGGCCACATGGTGAAGAAAAACCCGCATCGAGTTCATACCCAGACCCTGGGCCCAGCTCAGTTCGCGCTCAATGGTTTGAGGGTCGAACGTAGCCGCCTGAAACATTTCCAATTGGTTGATTGCTGTACTTGGCTGGAAGTTAGCTCCGGAGTACCATGGCTGTGTTTTGTACCATTGCGTTGCTTTTTCTGGTGTCCACTGCTGTGAGAAAGCAGTGAAGGAAACTAATAATAGTAGAGAAAATAAGTAGTATTTCATGTTATTGGTATGGTTAATTGATTATTGTTTGAAGGGTTAACTGATAATAAAGATTAGAAAGTGCCGGTTGAAAATAGCCGGTTAAAGGGATGCTCCTGGCATTGCGGGAAGGAAAAATCATCATACAATTAATATTTGGTTTTTTGCAGCTATGCTGCCTGTTGTTAGTTTCACTAAGTAACTCAATAAATCTCTTTCCATCTGTTCATCTTTTAGCCGAATTGTCTCAAATTTTCAGCGTTTTAATTAAATCTGTCATTTACCATGAAACTTGGCTTTCAACTTTACCCGAAATTGATAACTGCGTTTTACAAATTATTTACTTATTTTGTATTAACCAAAAAATAAACAATGGAGCATAAAGCAATATCCATCAGACCATTTATCGGCGCCAAAGATTTTGGACTTTGCCGGAGTTTTTACAGAGACCTTGGGTTTGAGGAAGATGTACTGATGCATAACTTGTCTGTTTTTAAAACAAACAGCATTGCATTTTATCTGCAGGACTATTATCTGCGGGATTGGATAGAAAATACGATGATCTTTATTGAGGTGGATAATGTTGACCGGTATCATGAGGAGCTTTCCGCATTAAGCCTACCTGCTAAATATAAGGGTGTAAAGCTTAGTCCCATTCGCGTTGAATCCTGGGGTAAAGAATGTTTTCTGCATGACCCTTCAGGAGTTTTGTGGCATTTTGGCCAGTTCAGTTAGTTGAACTTCTTAACCTACTATTTAAATTTCCAATCCAGTTCTTGAGTAAACGGAAGTTGATATTTGTTGATAATCTGGTTTAAAACGATTCTGAAATCCTCTACAGGTATTTGTGCTTTGGGAAGAACTACCGTCTCATCAGTTTTGAATCTTAAGAAAAAATAAGCACCAATCTCATAAACATGTTCCAAGTGTTCTAAGCCTACTGTAGACTCTCCTATGTAATCTTGGTGAAACATTTTGTTATTCCCGAATTCAATTTGATCTACTTTTCCAATTCTGTTTTTATAAATTTCAGCAATAGTCTTCCGGTAATGTCTCTTATATAAACTTGGCTGATATAATGCATATAATCCAACAAAGCCCAGCCCAATTAGAATAAAACCCCACCAAGGCATTGATGAATCTTTCTTGAATGTCGATAGTACGGAAATGACAACAAAGCATCCAAACACAAATACCAACGATTCCCTTCTCTTCTTTTTTAGCTGCTCGGATTTTGAAGCTGCGAAAAGTGATTGGTTAAGTAAGTCCTCTTCATTCAATGTGACCTCAAGTTTCATATTAGTGAGCGTATGATTATTTAATGCGCAATATATACATTAAAGCATTCTTTTAGGCTTCCATCTTTATTTTAATTAAAACTTCCAGTTTCTTCTCTGCAAAGAAAATAGTCACCAATAAACTGTGATATTTTCAAACCTTTACGAATCATATATCAAACTTATCGATGAGCAGGAAAGCTGAAACCTGAAAGAGTAGGCAGAAATTATCATATTAAAAAAATGAAACGGATCTGTTTAAAAATTTCAAGTATTATTTTCTTCGTGATGACTTTATTAGTTGCAGCGAAGTCATTCGGGCAGGATAAAAATCCCAATTTAATAACTACAAAAGAGCATACCATTAAATCAAGCTTTAATCAGAAGTTCTATCAATTGTATGTTTCACTTCCAAAAGCATACTCAGCTGTTGATACCATACACTACCCGGTATTGTATGTTTTAGACGGAAAATTTTCCTTCACCTCTTTTTATTCCATTCGGGAAGTTTTAAATTTAGGAAAGGAGATTAAAGATGTAATTATTGTTGCCATTGAAAACAGCGTACAAACGGATGCAGATTGGTTTGCAGAGAGGTATTATGATTTTACCCCATCAAGCATTCCCGGATCGGATATACAATGGACCAAAATGATGAGTATTCCTGATGGCAAATTAAGATCTGGAGGAGCTGATTTATTCCTGACCACCTTACAAAAAGACATTCTCCCATTCATGGATAAGCATTATAAAACAAATACAGACCGTGCATTATCCGGACATTCACTTGGTGGTCTATTTGCAGGGTATTGCCTTTTAAAAAAACCTGAATTATTTAAAAGATACGGTATAAATAGCCCATCCTTTTGGTGGAATAATAATGAAATATTGTCGCTTAAAGATCCATTATCAAAAGAGAATAGTCCAGTATCAGCAAATGTATTTTTCTCTGTAGGTGCATTGGAAGGTGAAATGATGGTTGGCCCGTTAACTGCGTTTATAGACTCCTTAAAAAAACATAATTCCGGAATAACCATGACCAGTCAAATATTTGAGGGGGAAACTCATTTATCTGTTGTACCTGCCTGCAGCAGCAGAACCTTAAAGGTATTGTATGGTGCTAATGTTAAATGATTGATGGCTAATGACATTTGAGATGATTGCAAAGGATCAGGAATTTACCAGGCTCATTAAAGAAAACAAGGGGATCATTTACAAGATCTGTAACTCCTATTGTGCCAGCAAAGATGACAGAGATGATTTAGCCCAGGAAATCATATACAATTTATGGAAATCGTTTAACAGTTTTAACGCTGCGTATAAATTCTCAACGTGGATGTACCGGATCGCCCTGAACGTAGCTATATCTTTTTATCGCCAGAAAAAAAGGTTCAAAAATCAGTCTCCTATTCCCGAAGGATTGATTGTTTTTGCAGAGCAGCTGGAAGATAAAACTGAAATTGAAGAGAATCTCCAGCTATTGCAAAACTTTATAAACGAACTTAAAGAAATTGACAAAGCGATTATCCTGTTGTATCTGGACAACAAATCACACCGTGAGATTTCAGAGATCACTGGTTTTACAGAAACAAATATAGCAACTAAGATCAATCGCATTAAAGAGAAACTGAGATTAAAATTTTCAAATAAATAAATATTAAAGATCATGGAATTAGATGAATTAAAAACGATGTGGCTGTCTAATGATGCTAAATTAGACAAAAGCCTTAAACTGGATGAACAAGGCATATCACTGATCCAGACTCAAAAAGCAGTATCAAAACTTGCTCCCCTATATCGCCAAAGAGTGATTGAAAGTATATTTAATTTTGTCGTTGTAGTGGCCTTGACGGGGTTTTTATTAAAAAATATTTACCAATTCTCTTATGCTGTTTCTGCGGTTGTTTTATTGGCCTTTTATATAACCACACTTATAAATGCCTTGAAACAAATTACTTTGATCAAGAGAATGGACTTTAATAACGATGTGGCAACCATTCAGAGTTCACTTGTAATGTTACAAACACATATTCTGACTTATGCCAGATTAGGGGTGTTGTTTGTTCCTGCGTTTTTAGCATATCCCACAATTTTCACGAAAGTAATCAAGGACTTTAACATTAAGATTTTTGGTGATTTTAATATCCTTGCCAGATCAAATGGAAATTGGTGGACAGTGCAGATCATTGCATTCATGGTGTTGATTCCGTTAGGCATTTGGTTTTATAATGAAGTTTCTTTTAAAAACATGCATAAAAAATGGGTTAAAAATTTCATCCGGAGATCTGCAGGAATCAGAGTAACGAAGGCATTGGAATTTTTAAAAGAACTGCAGGATTTGAAATATAACAGTAATTGATCCTGATCTTCATTAAGTGTACCCATATTATGCTCAGGATGGGATAAAAATGCCTTTTATTGGCCGCGTTCCTGCAGATTTGAACGATGGCTTGCCGGTAAGCAGCTTAAAAGCTGCCGGCTTTGATGACCAGTATTTAAAGCGCATAGCGGATAATATCAACGCCAATAAGATCACAAATACGCATAGTGTACTCATCAGCAGGAATGGTAAACTGGTTTATGAGCAGTATTTTAATGGTTTTGATGAGGGCGCGGTGCACGATTTGCGGTCGGCATCAAAAAGTATTTCATCGGCTTTAGTTGGGATTGCCATAGATCAAGGCTTGTTGAAGGACACTGCACAAAAGCTCATTTCCTTTTTACCACCACATTTTAAGGCTACAACAGATTAGGATACCAGGAAACAGGCCATCAGTATTGGTAGTTTGCTAACCATGAGTTCGGGACTCGATGCTGTTGACTTTGGGGTTGACAGGAGACCTCCTGCATCGGAAGATGAATATCAAAATTCGCCAGACTGGTTAAAGACTGTAGTTGAAGCGCCTATGATCAATTATCCGGGTACGCATGCAAACTACAGTTCGGCCAATCCTTACTTATTGGGTATACTTATGGATACCGTGGTTAAACAGCCACTTGATGCATTTATCGATCAGGAGTTGTTTGAACCCTGGGCATTAACGATTATATCGTATTCAATGATCCCCTTAACCGTCCTTATTTTGGTGGTGGCATGCATTTACGACCGCGAGATCTGTTAAAATTTGGGTTGCTTTATGCGGAAGGTGGCCAGTGGAAAAATAGGCAGATCATCAGCAAAAATTGGATTGATGCATCCTTTAAGAAGTACCTGATACTGGAAAACCATTCCAAAAAAAATGAATACGGCTTTTTATGGTGGCATTATCATTATTTGGTCAATGGAAAAACCACCAATTCCATTGAAGCACGTGGTGCGGGCGGTCAATATGTCTTTATTGTTCCACAATACCAGCTGGTTGTATTGGTCACATCTGCTAATTTTAGAAACCGAAGGGTATGGCAGCCAGAAAAGATCATGGAAAATTACATCCTGCCCGCCATGTCTGAAAAAGATTAAGCGGTTATAAAGTTTTATTCCTTAGTTCTTTATATTTCGAGCGGCCTACAGGAAGGATCTCCTCATTTTTAAGCGACACACCGTATCTGCTACCCGGCTGTACCAGTATCTTTTCTGCGTATTCCATGTTTACGATATAGGATCTATGAATGCGTTGAAAGCTGACGGGCAGTAATTGTTCCAGTAGTTCCAATGATTTGTCATGCAGTTCCTGTCGGCCATTCTTTAGGTGCAGCTCCGTATAGATCCCCGCTCCTTTGATATACATCACTTCTGTTATGCTGATCAGCTTTACCTGTCCGGCAGTTTTTACGGCTAAATATTTAATATCCTCATGGGTTTTGATGGCGGGGGCCAAAAAGCGGCCAAGTGCCCGAAACAGACGGTCCTGATCAAAGGGCTTGGGCACAAAATCAAGTACACCATAAGCAAATGCCGTGATCGCCTTATCTGTATTGGCCGAAACGATAATGGTATGAAATGAAGCCGACACCATCAGTTCAAGCACTTCAAAACCATTGTCACCGTTCAGATTTAAATCCAGCAGCAGCAGGTCGACCGGTTTGGATGAAATATGGCTGAGGCCTTTTTGCAGGGAATCACATATGATGATCTCCGTGGGTTTATTTCCAAAAAATCCGGCTGTCATTCGCTGTAACCTTTTGGCGATCCTGGCTTCGTCCTCTATGATCAGTATGTTCATCTATCTAAGATTTTAATGGTTGACGACCAGCCTGCAGCTGTTGCAGCGGAATGTAATGTCCAGTTTTGTCCGTAACTTTCGGTTAGGCGTGCCCGGATATATTTAAAGCCGTTACCTCCTTCCCTACCGGTCAATACGGGCCGGTTCTCTGCGAAGGTGTCAAAAACATATTGCCTGTAGCCCGGCCCTGTGGTATACGTAAGCTTAAATACAATCCGGTTTCCCTGTAGCGGGATACTGTGCGTAATGCCATTTTCCAGCAACGTATGCAAAACGGCAGGTGGTATCAACTGTGCATCATCTATGCCGTACTCTTTCCATTCAAAGCGAATCTCTTTACGGAATTCCATAACCGACAAGTGTTGACGGCAAAGTTCTATTTCCTGCCGGATTGGGATCAATGTTTGTTCTGAAATGGAGTTCATAATATCAAACTCGGCTGATAAAGCCTGTATAAAGCGTGCGCCCTCTTTGGGAGATTCTTCTACCCAGTCCATCATAGAGGTTAGGGTGTTTCGCAGGAAATGGGGTTGGATGTTCTTTTTGAGCAATTCAAGCTGCAGGCGCGAAGAAAGTACAAGTGCCTCCTGATGCTCCGATTCAATGGAGCTCGCCCGAATGGCATGCAGATAGAGCATGCAAAGTACAATCAATGTAAAGCTGATGAATAAACTGTAATCATAAAACAGGTATTCGTTAACCATCGCACTGGCTAAAAGGCCTATAAAAACAATGTACCCTCCTTTTTCCTTTTGAATAATACCATTTATCACTACCATGAATGAAGCGATCAACATGACCAAACTATACAGTTTGGCTGTGAGGTCATAGTTTCCGTAATTGAAATAATATAAGCCCAGCAGCACGCCTAACAACAAACCCAGTAACCAAAGCTTCCATTTAAAATGAAACTGAATGGTAAAGTACCAGGGAATGAGCAGAGCTATAGTAAAAGTGAGCCAGCCTATGATCTCAAGGCGAATATAGAACTGAGGATAAGGGATCACCATATGGAACTTCAGATATTCCATAATAAGCAGGCAGAAAAAAAGCAGGCAAATGGTGGCAAAGATCATGATATCAACCTGCCTGTGTTTACTGTTGAAATACAAAAAGAAGTAATATAGGCTCGCTATAAGAAACGCACCCGCCATGAGGTTCATATAAGACATGGTTATGAGCGGCAATGTTAAAAGACTGGTGTACTTTTCCATTTTAAAACCAATACTTCGATGTACATCAGGCAGGTAGGCTTGCGACATGCGCATAGCCACAATGTGTGCACCGGGGCTTGTCAGACTATCGGGCACGATAAAAATACTGCATTCGGTTCCCGGCTGCTCTGGTCTATGCCCGTAGGGTAATACGCCGTTGCTGCCGATCAATACACCGTCCCAATACACATCAAAAGTACCAAAAGAACCGATCTGAAGCCCTAGAGGTCGCCTATTGTTATCCACTGGGCGCAAGAGGAGGTGCGTACGTGACCAAAAAATACCTTCATCGGTTTCACTTCGGCTGGTGTTCCAATTTTTATCATTGAAGCCTTTGGCAGCCCAGGCAATGTTGTCGCCTGTATGATAAACTGGTACAGGTTCTTCGTCCTCGATTACCTGTACGTAACCGGTGGGCAGAAACAGCAACAGCAGGAAAACAATAAGGGTATGATGCATTGGGTAAATATACTGGTTAATACACAAATAGAAATTACCGCTTGAAAGGCCGTGGAGCAGTTGGCATGTTTTTTCGCTGCGCAACCGCCTCTGGTCATTAACCTTGCAACATGAAAAAACACTTTTTGCTGGTGGCATTGCTATTGATCAACATCACGGCGTTTGCCCAACATATGCAACTCAGAGGTACGGTGAAAGAAGGGTCGCCGCAGCAACCCATTCCTTATGTAACGGTAACTATTAGCGATACCTCCTCGAAATTAGTGGCCGCTGCAATAACCGACGACAAGGGTGTTTTTAAGTTTGAAAAAATACCAGCTGGAAAGTTCTTGGTTAGTTTCAGTTTTACCGGTTTTCAAACCGTCAATAAAACAGTACAAATTGGCACAGATGAAGTATTAAACTTAGGTGATGTGATCATGCAGCCCGATCCACGACTGCTGAATGAGGTATCGGTAACGGCCGAACGCAAAGCAGTTAGCTTGAACCTGGACAAAAAAGTATTTGAAGTAGGTAAAGACATGCTTTCGCAGACGGGTTCGGTTACCGATCTATTGAATATTGTTCCTTCAGTAAGTGTAAGTGCCACGGGTGGTATCAGTTTGCGCGGTAACAGCAATGTGCTGGTGCTTATTGATGGCCGCCGCACCGGGCTTACGCAAAGTAATGCTTTGGAACAGCTGCCGGCCGACCAGGTAGAGCGTGTGGAGATCATTACCAATCCTTCTTCCAGGTATGATGCTGCCGGATCGGCAGGGATCATCAATATTATCCTTAAAAAGAATAAAAAAGCTGGCTTCAACGGGCAGGTTCGCCTTGTAGGCGGCATTCCGAATGATACGCGCATTAGCCCAAGCCTCAACTATAAATCCAATAAACTGAATCTTTTTTCAACTATCAGCCTTCGCTTGTCAGATTATGTTGGCCTGTATACCATGCAGCAAACTACAGGACTTCTCAGTACACCCACGTACCTAAACCGTCGGCAGGATGAGAACCGGCACGATGATAGCCGCTTATTGTATTTTGGTGCGGATTACCAGTTGGACAGCCGCAATTCCCTTACCGCAGCCTATTTACGCAATGCGACCTATGACCATGATAAGACCAGGCTGAACTATGGGTATTCCGGTAACAATGGCGACTTAGACAGCAGTCTGAACAGAACCGGCGAATCATGGGAAAACAGGAGCTACAATCAGATGGAATTTAACTATACACGTACGTTTATCCGGCCAGGAAAAAAATTTAGCGTTGACATGCAATATGATTTTTGGGACAGCGATAAGGACTGGAACCTGAATACGAGCAGGCTTTACCCTGCGGCCATTACCCTACCCATGATCAGGACGGGATCTGCAGGAATTAGCAAGGACCTGATGATACAAACAGACCTGTTACAACCACTGGATAGTAATTCAACGTTGGAGTTCGGCCTGAAAATGGAAAGTCGCCGGGTAAGCAGTGATTTTATCGCACAGCAGCAAAACGGAAGTACCTGGGACGTTATTGAGCAAATAGACAATCACCTGCTGTATAAAGAACTGATCGGCAGTGCTTACACACAGTTTGCCGGAAAGACTGGTAAATTCAGTTATCAGGCGGGTCTGCGCAGCGAATTTACGCATATTGGTATTGATGACCGCATCGGTACTTATACCAATAAAAAGAATTATAACCGCTTATTCCCAACGCTTAACCTAAGTTACGGATTTGGTACCGTCAGTACCATACAGGGAAGCTTTAGCAAAAGGATCAACCGGCCACCGCTTCACCTCATCTACCCCTTTAATGAACTAACAGATTTGACCACACGCTTTTTGGGCAACCCTGACCTGAACCCATCTTATGCCGATGTGTTTGAACTGAGTTTTCTAAAAAACTGGCCATCATTAACCTTTAATCCTTCTGTTTATTATCAGCACAACAGTGGCGAAATAGAAGAGTACACTTCACGTAATTCCGATGGCTTATTCGTTACCACACCGGTTAATATTGGCAGCGAGGTGCGGCGGGGTTTGGAACTGTCGTTATTATACAACCCGGTAAACTGGTTACAGGTAAATACCGAACTTAACGCATATAGTTTTAGCCAGCACGGATCATACCTTGCACAAAACGTTGACTTTAAAGGCCATTCGTTCACCACGCGCATAAGTGCCCAAATAAAATTGCCCAATAAACTGGGCTTCCAGGCATTGTATAACTTCAGGGGAGCTAATGGTACCGCACAGACCCGGTCGGCCGCAGTACATAATATTGACTTTGCTGCCAGCAAAAATCTATTAAAAGACAAAGCGACCCTCACGTTTGACGTGGCCAACCTGCTTGATCTGCGCAAATTTAACGATATAACGACCACTGAAAATTACCGTATTCACCAAACCAGTATGCCTAATGCTGCCCGCTATAGGCTCACGCTGGTTTATCGCGTCAATTTGAAAGATAACCAAGCCGTTAGGCAGGCTAAAAGTGGCAATAGAAATTAGTGGCTTGCTGAATAAGAAGTGAATCTGGTCGATTGACCTAAAAAACGAAAGCCTGCAATCAATGATTGCAGGCTTTCGTTTTTGACATTGCTATCAGCGGAGAGAGAGGGATTCGAACCCTCGGTACCGTTGCCAGTACGACAGTTTAGCAAACTGTTCCTTTCGGCCACTCAGGCATCTCTCCGATTCCAAAAACACAGCGTTTTTGGGATTGCAAATATAGCAATTCATCTATATTTGCAAAAAAAAATTACAAGGTTTGATGATAATCTATACGCACATGATAGATACTCATAAGCATTGTCTTGAATATCAGCTTTATAGTTTCAAGATCTTTTAACGTAATATCGCAGTTATCTAACTGGTCTTGCTCCAATTTGTAATTAATTATCCTCTCTACGAGGTCATTTATACTTTGTGCGTCTGGATTTTTCAGGCTTCTGGAGGCTGCTTCTACCGAATCTGCCAGCATCAATACCCCTGTTTCCTTAGAAAATGGAATCGGCCCCGGATAACGGAAAATGTTCTCATCTACAAATTTCTCCGGAGAATTCTTTAAAAATGACTGGTAAAAATAGTCTACACGGGTATTGCCATGATGCGTTCTAATGAAGTCGATCACACTTTCGGGCAATTGATGTCTGCGGGTAATCTCTATGCCCTTATGCACGTGCTTTATGATGATCTGGGCACTTTGTTCATAGGGTAGCTTATCATGCGGACTCTTTGCAGTATTTTGATTCTCTATAAAGTATTGTGGGTTCTCAATTTTACCAATATCATGGTACAATGCCCCTGCCCTTACCAACAATGAGTTACCGCCTATTTTAAATATGGCTGCTTCTGCAAGATTTGCCACCTGCAGCGAATGCTGAAAGGTTCCAGGGGCTTTAAACGCCAGTTCACGCAGCAGTTTATTGTTGGTATTGGTCAGCTCGATCAGTGCCACATCTGATGTAATACCAAATAACCGCTCAAAGGCATAAATTAATGGATATGCAAGTAATGAGAGCAGCACACTCACCACAAACGGCATAAAGTTTATCCATTCAATCTGGCTGATTGATCCTTCTCTCAATAAGGCTATACCAACAAATGAAATAAAATAAGCCGATAATATGAATAAAGCTGATAACAGCAATTGTTCCCTTTTGATCAAATTCCGGATGCTATAGATTGCGACCATACCCGCTGTAGTCTGATAGAATACAAACTCAAAACTATTGGGTACAAAGAACCCTGCAATAAGGATGACCAGCAAATGCAGGTATAGCGCTAAACGGGTGTCAAATAAGATCCTGATGATGATCGGCACAATGCAGAACGGAATATAGTATATACTTGGCAGGTTTAGCTTAATGGCCCAGGTTAGCGACAGCAGCATCATGGTTGTTACCAGCAGTAATAACGAAAGCTGCCGGTTGTCTGCAAAAATATCTTTACGGAATAGCTTCAGAAACACCATCAGCAAACTGACAATAAAACCTACCAGCAGGATCTGACCGAAATAAACCAGTCTGCTGTTTCCTATTGTTTTTGTTTGCGCTTCATAGATCTCTTTAAAGGACTGAAGCTTTTGATACACCTCATCATCTATCAAATTATTCTTAGATACGATCAGCTCTCCTTTTTGAACCATGCCACGTGTGGTTGAAAGACTGTTTACTGCATTTTCCTGCACCATGGCAGTCATCTTTTCATTAAATACAATATTGGACTGTAAATGATCTTCAACCAGGTTGACAATCATTTCTTTGATCTTCAGGTTTACCGACTGAAAGTTATTTTTAAAATAATCCAAGCCACTCTGTACGGTGAACACATCCTGTGTACTTACCGTTTTACTGATATTGTTATTGAGTAATGAAAAATCAAAATACGTATTGCCTTTCTGGTGCTTCGGATCTATCGCAATGATCCCTTTTTGATAGATCGCCTTTAAAAGTTTAAGTGAACTTGTTTTATACAGCAGCTTTTCATTTTCCGGGAACACATTGCCCCTCCACTTTACATCAAACTCATTTAAATAAGCTTCTTCTACATCATTGATGAGATTTAGATTGACTGAATAGATTGGCAATACATTATTCAGTGCATCTTTTTTATCAGTATCTACCTGTGGATTCGTTTTTAGAATGGCGAAACTAAATGGTGAGATCAGGTCTTTGTTTTTCCAGATCTCTCCCTTTTCAAATTCATACCTGAAACGGGGCTGCTTGGGTAAAAACACCGTTATAATCAATACAGAAAATACCATCATGATGTATTTGATGTTCGATGAATACTTTCTGTAAAGCACCCTGTGGGAATTCTTTTTAATCTTTGCCAAAGCGATATCAATTGATTTGAATCAAAAATAACATAATTATTCATCAGAATACATTCTTTTTCATGCCGTTAAGCCAATGAGGCAGAAAATAAATTTGGATTTATGAATAATACTCGCTTACTTTATGATATCAAATTAATATCATTATGTATCAGGAAAAAATTATCACTCCCCCTTCTGGGTATTTAACATTTACACTATTCCTTGCTCTTCTGGGTGGCGGAATATATGCATTGGCTGTCCGATATTTCGGAACTGGCGCTTCAATTCTGGCGGTAGACTTCTGCCTGGTTTTACCGGGACTGATCATCAACAACCCGAATGAATCTAAGGTACTTACCCTTTTTGGTAAATATGTAGGTACAGTTAAAACGGATGGTTTTTTCTGGGTTAACCCGTTAACCGTTAAAAAGAAGGTTTCTTTAAAGGCCAGAAACCTGAACGGTCACCAGATCAAAGTAAATGACAAACTGGGTAACCCGATTGAAATTGCTGCTGTAGTAGTTTGGCAGATCCAGGAAACCGCCAAAGCTATGTTTGCCGTGGAAGATTACCTTCAATATGTAACCATTCAAAGTGAGGCGGCCGTACGTCACCTTGCCAATATTTTCCCCTACGATAATTTTGAAGATGAAGAAGCGACCATCACCTTAAAGGACGGTGCTGAAAAGGTGAGTACGCTTTTAGAAGCGGAACTAAGCGAGCGGTTATCCCGCGCAGGCATCCAGGTGATCGAAGCCAGAATATCACACCTGGCCTATGCACAGGAAATTGCAAGCGCCATGCTGCAGCGCCAGCAGGCTACTGCAGTTATTGCTGCACGTAAACTGATTGTAGAAGGTGCTGTTGGAATGGTTGAAATGGCCCTTGCCAGGCTTTCTGAGAAAAATATTGTTGAACTTGACGAAGAACGTAAGGCCGCTATGGTGAGCAACCTGTTGGTGGTTCTTTGCGGCGACCGTAATGTTCAGCCTGTTGTAAATACCGGTACGTTATATAATTAACGGTACCGGAATACTAGATGTATGTCTGAAAAAGATAAAAAAGCTTTTGCACTTAGAATTAATCCTGCCCTGCTCAAAGAAATTGAGCTATGGGCAGCTGATGAATTCAGGAGTACAAACGGACAGATAGAATTTTTACTTAACGAGGCCATCAAATCAAAAAAGAAACGCCGCGTAAGTAAAGATAAACCTTAATTATATAACTTTGCTTCCAACCAAAATATAAAAAAGAATGAAAGAAGTAGTTATTGTATCAGCAGTAAGAACCCCCATTGGAAGCTTTGGAGGCTCATTATCAAGTTTTTCTGCGACACAGCTTGGCGCCATTGCCATTAAAGCAGCCGTAGAAAAAGCAGGATTAAAACCCGCTGATGTTCAGGAAGTCTACATGGGTAATGTATTGTCTGCAAACATTGGACAGGCTCCTGCCACTCAAGCCGTAAAGTATGCTGGCTTACCTGATGTTCCGTCCACAACCATCAATAAAGTCTGCGCCTCTGGTACGAAAGCAATCATGCTTGCCGCACAGAGTATTGCACTTGGAACCTATGATATTATTGTTGCCGGTGGTATGGAGAGCATGAGCAATGTTCCGTATTACCTGGACAAAGCACGTACCGGTTACCGCCTGGGTCACGGTCAGATTACAGATGGCCTGGTTAAAGATGGCCTTTGGGATGTGTATAACGATTACCACATGGGTTCTGCCGCAGAATTGTGCGCATCTGAGTGTGGTTTCAGTCGCGAAGAACAGGATGCTTTTGCCATCAGCTCATATAAAAAAGCCCAGGCTGCCCAGAATGATGGTAAATTTGACCATGAAATTGTTCCTGTTGAAGTTAAGGACCGTAAAGGCGACATTACTTTAATTACAAAAGATGAAGAGCCTTTTGCCGTAAAGTTTGATAAGATTCCTGGTTTAAAACCGGTATTTAAAAAAGATGGTACGGTTACCGCGGCCAATGCTTCTACCTTAAATGATGGAGCAGCTGCACTGGTTTTAATGAGTGCAGATAAAGCTGCTGAACTTGGCTTAAAGCCGCTGGCCAGAATTCTGGCTTATGCCGATGCACAGCAAGCCCCGGAATGGTTTACTACCGCTCCTTCCAAAGCGATCCCCCTGGCTTTAAAAAGAGCTGGCAAGAATATCAATGATGTAGATTATTTTGAAATTAATGAAGCTTTTTCCGTAGTTTCACTTGCGAATAATAAAGAGATGGGATTAAGTGAGGAAAAGGTGAATGTGAATGGCGGTGCTGTTTCTTTAGGACATCCCCTTGGTGCTTCGGGCGCAAGGATTGTGGTGACCCTCCTTTCTGTGCTTACCCAAAATAATGGAAAGATTGGTGTTGCCGGAATCTGTAACGGAGGAGGCGGCGCAAGTGCAATTGTAATCGAAAACATAAGCTAGATGTATAAAAGGATAAAACCTTTATCAATATTGATTTTATTTTTCTGTGTTGCTGCCGGCCCGCTTAAGGCGCAGCAGCGCCTTGAATTTAACAGTGGCCCTTTAATGGACAAATACCAGGACTCGCTGATTGCGATTAGTGAGTCTGCATTTAAAGCGCCCAACAATAGGGACCGTTTTGATCAAAATGCGGTATTTATTAAGATGCTGGTCAATGCATTAAAAACACCTTCTTCCTTTAGTTATCCGTTTGATTCATTGAACAGGGTGGCTATTCTGAATGCACCTGATAAATCTTTCCGGATCTTTACCTGGTATTTACCGGCCGATGATGGTGGTTACCGCTTTTTCGGCACCGTTCAAATGGCTACCAAAGATGGTAAGCTAAAGCTTTACCCCTTAATTGATCAGACCGAATTCACTACTGATGTAAATGCCGTTACCACAAATAAAAACTGGTATGGCGCAAAGTACTATGAAATTGTTCCGGTTGTACAGACCGGAAAACTACCGTATTATGTATTACTGGGCTGGAAAGGAAACAACACGAAAACCTCTAAAAAGGTGATCGACGTGATTTCTTTCGAAAATGATCAGCCTGTTTTTGGTAAAGCCGTTTTTGAAGGATTAAGAGGGGAGCCAGCTAAGAACAGGATTGTTTTTGAATACAACAAGTTAAATTCCATGACTTTGACCATGGCTAAGCAGATCAATATGATCGTTTTTGATCATTTGGCACCTTTTACACCGGATATGGCCGGGAAATTTGAATATTACGCCTCTGATCTGAGCTTTGATGCGTATAAGATTGCTGCAGGCAAATTAAAGCTGGTCGAAAATGTAGAATTAAAGAATGATCCAAACAATATGGACGAGTTTTATGCAGATCCGAAGGATAAAAAGACCAAAGCCATTAAGAAGCTTTAAATTTGTGAGTTTGCCATCATGTAGCTATCTTGCGCGGACAAACTAAACCTTTCTATAACTAACACACAAATACTAACATGAATACAAAAAGTTTGGATACAAATAACTTTTTTGAAAGTAAGGTACTCGGACATCCGGCGGGATTGTTTGTTTTATTCTTTACCGAGATGTGGGAGCGTTTTTCTTACTACGGTATGCGGGCCTTGCTGGTTCTTTTCCTAACCTCTTCTTTAATTGGGGATAACCCGGGTTGGGGATGGCCAAGGGCGCATGCACTCGCTATCTATGGTTCATATACTGGCCTGGCATACCTTACCCCTATTTTAGGTGGTTATATTGCTGACAGAATTATTGGTTACCGCTGGGCTGTAATTGTTGGTGCTTTATTGATGACCTTAGGCCACTTATCTATGGCGATAGAGGTTCACCAGTCGTTCATGTACCTTGGCTTGTGCCTTTTGGTGATCGGCAACGGTTTCTTTAAACCAAATATGACCTCTATTGTTGCACAGATGTACAAAAAACATCCTGAAAAGAAAGATGGTGCATATACAATCTTCTATATGGGTGTTAACTCTGGTGCGTTCTTAGGGATGCTGCTTTGCGGTTATATTGGTGAAAGTGCCGACTGGGGCTGGGCATGGGGCTTCGGTTTGGCCGGAATATTTATGTTCATTGGAATGCTTCAGTTCTACTTCACTCAAAACATCTTCGGTGATATTGGCTTAAAACCTGTTAAAGACGAGGTGATTGAAGTTTCTGACAACCTGGAAGAATCTACACGCAATCCGTTCAGCAAATTTGACCTGGTACTAATTGCCCTGATCTCTGTGATTGGTCTTTCCTGGATCATCAATGATCCGGTTTCAAAGATTACCAGCTTAAACCTGTTCAATTTTAAGATTGGCGGTATTGACGGCAGTAATTTCATGATCTGCATCGCCCTTGTTCTTTTCTTATTTATACTTGTAAAAAGGATCTCACAATATACGCCGGTCCTTCGTGACAAGATGATTGCCGTTATTGTACTCGCATTCATTACCATCTTCTTCTGGGCATCTTTTGAACAGGCTGGTGGTTCAATGACCATCTTTGCTAAAGATTATACCCAGCGTTTGCTTTCCGGAGATTCTAAGATCATCTTCAATGTGGTCAATACACTAATCACCGTTATTCCTTTGATCATCATCTCATATGTACTGATCAAACTATTCTCCAAAACTTTTGGCAAATACGCTTTAGGCAATATCATTCTAGCCTTCGGCTTTGTGCTGATCTGGATCATCGTGATCTATATGCTTTCGAAGCAGTACAGCGAAGTAAAATCTGAAGTACCTGCTACCTGGTTCGGTATTTTAAATTCGTTATTCATTATTAGTTTTGCCCCGCTGGTTTCCAAACTGTGGGAAAGTAAATACAATCCATCGGCAACCTATAAGAACGGCTTCGGGATGATCTTACTGGGCATCGGCTTTGCTGCTCTAGCCTACGGTTCCAGCTCAATCCCGCAAGGGGCTGCTGTTGCCTCTGTTAGTATGATCTGGCTGGTACTGGCCTACTTTTTCCATACCATGGGTGAATTGTTCATCTCTCCTGTCGGCTTATCTTATGTAAGTAAGCTGGTTCCGGGCAGAATGATCGCCATTATGTTTGGTATTTGGTATCTGGCTATCGCTATTGGTAACAAGGTTGCAGGAACAATGGGTGGAATGATCGATGAGATCACTTCTAAATACTCCATGACTACCTTCTTCCTGATCTTCACATTCATCCCTGTGGGCTTGGGTGTGATCATCATCATGCTAACCCCATTGATGAGAAAACTCATGCACGGTGTAAAATAATAAATCAAGCCTTTGGAAACCCCAAAGGCTTTTTTGTTTATATATTAATATTTTGATATGCAAGAAAACCTGACTTTAGAGCAGATCCAGAATTTTAAGGGAAAGTATCCTAAACAGCTTTGGTACCTGTTCTTTTCTGAAATGTGGGAACGCTTCTGTTTCTATGGTATGCGTGGTATGCTTACCTATTTTATGGTTACACAGCTGTTGCTGAGCGATAAAGATGCAAACCTTCAATATGGAGCTACCCAAGCCTTTGTTTATGCGTTCACCTTTATTGGGGGCTTATTTGCGGATAAGATCCTTGGTTTCAGGAAATCATTATTCTGGGGCGGCATCCTGATGATTGTTGGCAGTGGTATCTTAGCTTACGATCCGCACGAATTCTTCTTTCTGGGCATTAGCTTTACCGTGGTAGGTACTGGTTTCTTTAAACCGAATATCTCTACCATGGTTGGTAAGTTATACCGGCCTGGTGATGCCCGTCGTGATGGTGGCTTTTCTGTATTCTATGCTGGTATAAACATTGGTGCCCTATTGGGTGGTTATGCGTGTATTGCAATTGGTAAGGAATACTCCTGGCACCTGGCCTTTGGCCTTGCTGCCATTGTAATGACCATCAGTTTAGTTACCTTTATTTTTACCCAGAAAAGCCTGGGTCCGATTGGTTTGCCGCCTTCTAATGACGAAGAGATGGTAGATGTTACCCTGGCCGGAATTGATGAAAGGGTACAACCGGAACCTGCGGTGATCAAACGCAAAAGCATCAATAAAAAATGGTATGATTACGCTGTTTATGCCGGTTCTCTGGCAGTTATTCCGCTGATCATGATCATGGTTGCGAAAACGGAATACACAGACCTGTTCATGTACAGCATTGGTCCTGTTACGCTGATCTATCTTGTTTACGAAATGTCTAAATATGGATGGCCGGAGCGTAAAAAGCTGATTGCGGCGCTTGTATTTATCCTGTTCTCCATTGTTTTCTGGGGAATCTATGAGCAATGCGGGGGTTCTTTGGCTTTATTTGCAGCACAAAACCTGGACAACAAGATGTTTGGTTCTGTTGTGCTGGATCCCAATGGGGTGAATAATGCGGCTAATTCCTTGTTCGTTATTATTTTTGCGTTTATATTCAGCTTGTTATGGATTGGACTGGCTAAGAAAAAGATTGAACCCAATACGGTGATCAAGTTTGGTTTGGCATTTATCTTTTTGGCAGGTTCATTCTTTATCTTTTATGCCACCAGGTTCTTTTCTAACGGGTCAGGAATTGCATCTCTGGATGTTTTCGTGGTTGCCTACCTGGTGATGACCTTTGGAGAACTTTGTCTTTCTCCAATTGGCCTTTCTATCATGACTAAACTATCACCTGTAAAACTACAGGGTGTAATGATGGGAATGTGGTTTTTGGCAAGTGCATACGGTCAATATGTGGCCGGCAGAATTGGTGCCGGAATCGCGCAGGCCGGAGAAAATGATAGTCCGGTTCAAAAACTGATGACCTACACCGAAGGATATAAGGTTCTTGCGGTTTACTCACTAGTTGCAGGTGTTATCCTGATTGCCATTTCTCCGGTTGTGAGGAAATTAATGCAGGAAGTAAAATAAGCTTCAAACGAGCATTTTAACAATTTTTAACCCTTAGTAAGTTAAATTACTAAGGGTTTCTCGTTAAGAATCCATAATTTCGCTTACAAATTTATTTTACGTGTCAGACAGTTTAGTTATCATACCTACATACAACGAGAAAGAGAATATTGAAAAGATCATTCGAAAGGTGTTTTCTTTGAGCTATTTTTTCGAGATATTGATCATTGATGACGGATCTCCGGATGGCACGGCTGAGATCGTTAAAAAACTGCAGCAGGAATTCCCGGCATTGCATTTAGAACAGCGAACAGGCAAGATGGGTTTGGGTACGGCTTACATTCACGGTTTTAAGTGGGCCCTGGAAAGAAAACAGTACGACTATATCTTTGAGATGGATGCGGATTTTTCTCATAACCCGAATGACTTGATCCACCTTCGTGATGCCTGTGTACAAGGTGCCGACGTAGCCATAGGATCCCGGTATGTTCGGGGTGTAAATGTAGTGAACTGGCCAATGAGCAGGGTACTGATGTCTTATTTCGCATCGATGTATGTGCGTCTAATTACCAGGATTAATATTCAGGATGCTACTGCCGGCTTTAAATGTTATAAGAAGCAGGTATTGGCTACGATTCCATTAAACAAGATCAAATTTGTGGGCTATGCCTTTCAAATTGAAATGAAATTCACTGCCATCAAGTATGGTTTTAAGGTGGCTGAGGTTCCGATCATCTTTACTGACCGTACGGAAGGTACTTCTAAGATGAGTACCCGGATCTTTCGCGAAGCCTTTTTTGGCGTGATCCAGATGAAAATTTCAAGCTGGTTCAGGAATTATAGCCGGACTACCACTGTTTAACTTTCTTTATTAACTTTTGGGGGGCTCTTTTCCTTCCCGCATCATTTCGCTGAAAGTGAGGTTCCTGTCCATTGCGGATACAATTTTAACCAGCCGTTTTGTTCTTGTAGGCTCTGTTTTAGCTGAGTTGAGCCAATTGATGTACCAGTTACGGTGCGATTTAGGCAATTCCATAAAATTATCCATCAGTTCAGGTTCATCAGATAAGCAAAGTTCCAGATCTTCCGGGATCTCGATCTTAAAGTCTTTGTCTTCTTCCAGTTCGATAGTTACCACGGCCCCTTTTTCCTTTTTCAGTTGCTTGCGCAGGCTCGCTTTTAACGCAAGGATAAAATCGCCTTCGCCCATGGGTACAGTTGCCAACCCTGAAACGGGTACCTGGTCTAGCTTACCTTTTACCCGGAAGCTTTTTTTACAGTCGGCTTTGATCTCATTGGCGAGTGCTTTCGGAATGAAAAGATAGCTCCAGCCGGTCTTCTCGCCCATTTCATTGAACCGTTCTATTTCTGCTTTGAAAGTAACCATCAACTAAATATAATGATTTTAAGAATCTATATTAAAATTTTTCTTCTACACCCAGGCCGAATAAGGCAAAGTCATATTTCACAGGATCCATCGGGTCAAACTTCAGCAGTTCTGCAGTCAGTTCAATAGCCGTTAACCAGTCGGTCTGTTTTCTGGAAATTAATCCCAGTCTCCTGGCAACACGGTCTACGTGAACATCACAGGGACAGATGAGATCTGCTGGTTTAAGCGTGTTCCAGATTCCAAAGTCCACACCACACTGGTCCTGCCGAACCATCCACCTTAAAAACATATTTAACCGCTTGCAGGTTGATTTTTGCATAGGCGATGACACATGCTTGATGGTACGCCTTGGATAGTCTTCCAGAGAGAAGAAATACGACCTGAAATAATTCAGTGACCTTTCAATTTTAGGTCTTTGTACGGTCGCTTCTGTCATCAAAGTAACGGAAGCATGTTGGGTATATCCCTTTTGAAGTTCAACAGCTATGAAGTCAGCACGGGCAGCATCTTCCGGGGCAATAAAAGCAGCTTCCAAACTATCAAACTGCTGGTAATGCGACTGAAAGAAAGACACGAAATACAACAGATCGGTATCGTTAAACGTGCGGTGCTTAAAGCCGAGCAACCGTTTTAAGTCATCGGCACCGTGGTGCAGCATAAAATTATACGGGTCATTGTCCATGCGCTGAAACAGTTCATTGCATTTATTGATGATTGTTTTGCGTTGTCCCCAAGCTAAAATTGCCGCAAAGAATGCGGCAATTTCTATGTCTTGTTTTTTTGAGAACTGATGCGGGATGCAGATTGGATCATTGGCAATAAAGTTTGGCCGGTTGTATTGGTCTACTTTGAGATCTAAAAAATCCCTGAGTTCTAAAAATTCCAAAATGGGTTATTTAAGTGCTTGTTCTAAATCGGCAATCAGGTCGTCAATATCTTCAACGCCTACGCTAAGCCTAAGCAGGTTGTCAGTTACACCTACCTTTTCACGCTCTGCTTTCGGGATTGAGCCATGCGTCATGGTTGTTGGGTGATTGATCAGGGATTCTACACCGCCCAATGATTCTGCTAATGCAAAAACTTTAAAGGACGATGCCACGCGGAATGTTTCTTTTAAATCGGTATCCTTTAATGTGATTGACACCATCCCACCAAAACCCCTCATTTGCTTTTTAGCAACATCATGGTTTGGATGGTCTTCAAAACCAGGCCAGTAGATCTTATCGATCTTTGGATGGTTTTTAAGGTAATGGGCCACTTTCTCTCCATTTTCACAATGTGCTTTCATGCGCAGGTGCAGGGTTTTAATTCCACGCAGTACCAGGAATGAATCCTGTGGTCCCGGAGTAGCACCACAGGCATTGTAAATAAAAAACAGGTCTTTGTACAAGTGGTCGTCATTAACGAGCAATGCGCCCATAACCACGTCGGAGTGCCCGCCGATGTATTTGGTTACCGAGTGCATCACGATGTCAGCACCAAGGTCTATTGGATTTTGAAGGTATGGCGAGGCGAATGTATTGTCAACCGCCAAAATGATCTTGTTTGCTTTTGTTATTTTCGCGATCCCTTCAATATCTACGATCTGCATGGTTGGATTGGTTGGTGTTTCAATCCAAACCAGCTTCGTTCTATCTGTTAAGTAAGGCAGGATATTTTCTGGTTTGGAAAGGTCCAGGAAATGAAATTTGATGCCGTACTTCTCATATACCTTAGTAAATATCCGGTAGGAACCGCCATAAAGATCGTTACCGGTGATGACTTCATCGCCAGGCTTTAACAGTTTTAAAACGGTATCTGTTGCGCCCATACCACTTGAAAATGCCAGTCCGTACTTTGCATTTTCCAACGCAGCCAAACAATCTTCCAGCACCTTGCGCGTTGGGTTTGTTCCTCTTGAATATTCATAACCCTGGTGTTCTCCCGGCGATTTCTGCCAGTAGGTAGAGGTTTGATATATTGGGGTCATTACTGCTCCCGTTGTTGGGTCAGGCTCTTGTCCGGCATGGATGGCCTTGGTTGCAAACTTCATATTTTCTATCATTTTATAATGATCAGGTATAACAGATCGGATTAATTAGTACGCACGTGCAAACAATACACGCTGTGTAGATGGCTTACCGGAGTAGATACAGACTCCTTCTTCCAGTTCATTATCTAATGGAACGCAGCGAATGGTTGCTTTAGTCTCTTCCTTGATCTTTTGTTCTGTTTCTGGTGATCCATCCCAGTGTGCTGAGATAAATCCTGCCTTACCATCCAGCAATTCCTTAAACTCATCATAAGAATCTGCTTTGGTAATGTGGCCGGCTCTATATTCAAACGCTTTGTTATAGATATTTTCCTGGATCTCTTCCAATAACTGAGGGATATAGATTTCCAGTCCATCCTGAACCACTGTATTTTTCTCGCGTGTATCTCTTCTGGCCAGTTCAACAGTTCCATTTTCCATGTCCCTGCCACCGATAGCCAGACGAATTGGCACTCCTTTTAGTTCGTATTCTGCGAATTTAAATCCCGGGCGCTGTGTATCGCGATCGTCATATTTAACAGAGATGCCCTGGCGTTTCAATTTAGACATCAGTTCGTTCACGAATTCTGAGATCTTCTTAAGCTCTTCATCGCTTTTATAGATTGGAACGATTACCACCTGGATCGGTGCCAGTTTTGGTGGAAGTACCAGTCCGGCATCGTCACTATGTGCCATGATCAATGCACCGATTAAACGGGTTGAAACCCCCCATGAACTCGCCCAAACGTGATCAATTTTTCCTTCTTTATTGGTGAATTTCACATCAAATGCCTTTGCGAAATTCTGTCCAAGAAAATGTGATGTTCCTGCCTGAAGTGCTTTTCCATCCTGCATTAACGCTTCGATGCAATAGGTATCCAATGCACCTGCAAAACGCTCGTTAGGTGTTTTAACACCTTTTACTACCGGGAGTGCCATCCAGTTTTCTGCAAAATCTGCATAGACATCCAGCATCCTCGTTGTTTCTTCAATGGCCTCTTCTGCAGTTGAATGTGCTGTATGTCCTTCCTGCCACAAAAATTCTGTAGTACGTAAGAACAGTCGCGTCCGCATTTCCCAGCGCACAACATTTGCCCATTGATTGATCAGTAAAGGAAGATCGCGGTATGACTGGATCCAGCCTCTAAAGGTATTCCATATGATGGTTTCTGATGTTGGTCTGACGATCAGTTCTTCTTCCAGTTTGGCAGTTTCATCGACAATGATGTTGCCATTTCCGTCATTTTTAAGACGGTAATGTGTCACAACAGCACATTCTGTGGCAAATCCCTCCACGTGTGAGGCTTCCTTAGAAAAAAATGACTTTGGAATGAATAACGGGAAATAAGCATTACTGTGGCCTGTATCTTTAAATTTTTGGTCTAAAACTGCCTGCATTTTCTCCCAAATGGAATATCCATAGGGTTTTATGACCATACAACCCTTAACGGATGAGTGTTCTGCCAGGTCAGCCTTTATAACAATATCGTTATACCACTGGGAATAATCTTCATTTTTACTTGTAATGCCTTTGCTCATAACTATTTGGAACGTTTTTTGTTTAATTTCGCTTGTATTGTAAGGTACAAATTTATAAATTTATACCTACAAAAAAATTGCAACACACAAAACAACACATATATGAAAACTAACCATTTATTCACCAGTGTGCTCGCCTTAGCAACAATTGTTGTTACGTCGTGCTCTGCGCCCCGGGTAGCGCAGCAAAATGTAGGCGACGATGACGTTTACAATTCAAATGCACAAGCAAAAGTTTACACCCCTGCTCCCGCTCGTAATTCAAATGTCATTACGGATGTGAGCCAGCTTTCGAAGAGCCAAATTGAGGAGCTGAAACGTCAGGACCTACTGGCGCAACGGGAGGAAGCCAAAGCTAAATACGAAAATGAAAATTACGAAGAGAGTTATTATGGAACAAGTGATCCATATTATGACATGGACTACTCTTCAAGAATCAATAGATTTTATTATTCAAGTTCATGGAGAGGTTATTACGATCCATATTTCTATAACAACTGGTATTCACCATTTTCTGTAGGTATTGGCTTTAGCCCTTACTATGGTGGTGGATGGAACTCTTCATTTAACATGGGATGGGGATATCTTAATTCTCCTTATTGGGGCGTGAACAACTGGGGATGGAACAATTGGGGATGGAATAACTACTACGGCGGCGGTTTCTATAATAACTATTACGGTGGTGGTTATTATGGCGGTATCGGTTATGGTGGTGGTGGTATTTACGGTGGTGGTTATTATACCGGCAGAACAACCAGTACTCCAAATCCAAGACCTTATGTGGGTAGAGATAATGGCGTAGGTTCTAACCGTACACCAAGACCTTCCGGAACACGTTCTGATGTAAATGGTAACCCAATCTCTGGATTGGCAGACCGTGCGGACCGTTATAACGGGTCTGTTAATAATGGCAGGCCAGCACGTGGTACTTCAAATACCCAGGATGGAAGAACCCAAACTCAGAGCAGACCAGTGCGGACTACTGAGAATAATTCTCCAACCAGAGCAACTGAAAGACCAACGTATACTCCACCAACAAGAACAAGTGAAAGACCAACATATACTCCGCCAACAAGAACTGAAAGCAGTGGTTCTTCTTCAAGCGGCAGCAGCAGTGGTGGTGGCGGTGCCAGACCAACCAGAGGAGGAAGAGGTTAATCCAAAGTAGAATTATGAAAAAAATTATTTTATCCTTAGTGGCTATAGTAGCCGCTACAGGAACGATATATGCCCAAAGTTACGCACCCGATGCTTTAAAGTTCTCACAGTCTAATTTTGGAAGTACCTCCCGGTTTAAAGGGATGGCAGGTGCTCAAATTGGAGTTGGTGGTGATATGAGTTCCCTGGGCGCAAATCCTGCCGGTCTTGGTTTATTCACCAAATCTGAATTTAGCCTAACGCCTGAATTTAACGGTATGAAAGGTGATGCACTTTATTTAGGAAGCAGTACCAAATCATCAAAAAACCAATTAAACCTGAATAATATGGGTATTGTGTTTTATAGCCCTGCATTAAAACCTAAAGGAGAAGATACCGGAAAAGGACTGATCAGTACTGTATTTGGAATTGGTTATCAGCGAAACAATGACTTTAGTGCTAATTTTAATTATGGTGGTACAAATACAGTAAACACTATTGGTGATTATTTTAGCGATGTTGCAAATAATGTTGGTCTTAATCCGAACGAGCTTCAAAGAGGTACGGTACAAGAGAAAGCCTATCAGGATTTCATTATCAATCATGATGACCTCGGTTACTATTCTGTAATCCTCCCGAATAATCTTCAGCAAAAAAGCGAGGTAAGAAAGGGTTCTACTTCTGAACTTACTGCTGCTTTAGGCCTTAATATTTCCAATCAATTTTATATTGGTGCAAGTGTAGGCCTTGTTAACATTCGTTATAGCAACGATAGTGAATTTACTGAAGCTGGATTTAATAGTGAAGCTAACTCAGATTTTAACCTGTCACTTAGACAATACCAGGAATCAACAGGCTCTGGTGTTAACGGAAGATTGGGCGTGATTTTCAGACCTGTAAGTAATTTCAGAGTTGGAGCTACTTTTCAAACTCCTTCCTGGTTATTTATTGAAGACAATACCTCTATTGCCTTAAACTCTAAGATCCTGACCGGACCTCTTGCTTTTAATTACACCAATGATCCTGATAATTATAGCTTTAGCTACAGATTGCGTACGCCTTCTAAAAGCTCTTTAGGTGCAAGTTATGTATTTAGCGGACGGGCATTGGTCTCTGCAGACGTAGATTATGTGGATTATGCTTCTATTAAATTTTCAAGCGACCCAAGTTATAATGACTCACAACGGATTAGGGCAGAAAACGCTACTGTACGTGATTTTTATAAAAGTGCTGTAAACTACAGAGCAGGTATTGAATTTAAAGTAACTAACGAATTTAGTTTAAGAGGTGGTTATGGCGTTAATGGCAGTGCAATTAAAGGTGACGACGATGGTTACTTTGCTACCGACATTTACACAGGAGGATTGGGATACCGCTTTAAAAACTATTATTTTGATGCGGCTTACCAACGTTTGGAAACAAACAACGAATTGGCCCCTTATGAATTAAATGACTATTCAGAACCTGTTGCATCGATTAAAACTACACGCGACAATGTGTTCTTAACCTTTGGAATCAGATTCTAATTCAATTATAATTAATTATTTTTTTAAGAAGGGCTGTGTTTTACTACACAGCCTTTTTTAGTATCTGGTTTACCCGTTTTTCTACTTCTTCATCCCCGATCAATTCAGGGGCATGATGCGGCTTTTTACGGGCGTCAATTATTAGCGACCCTTTACATCCCCAATGCTTATTGATCACAAATGCATTGATCCCATGAATGTCACTTGCCGGATTACTCCTCGTAAAGGTTACCCACACCAGGTTATTGATGTTCTTTGCGGTAAATTCTGAATCATCACAAATTACAATTAATGGCAACCCGTTAAGATCCTCATCGTTTAATGCCGTATTTAATATTGCGATTTCTTTTTCTGCAGTTTGCTGATCCACATATCGTGCGCCCTGAAGAACCAATACTCCTGGTATCGCGATTAACGGGCTTTTAAATGAATCCGTAAACGCAACATTCGAAAGCGTTGAGAACGTTGAGAACGTTGAGAGCGTTGAGAGCGCTGAGAGCGTAGTTGTTAACGTTCTCTTCTCTGGCCCAGCAGCTGCAAATACAACTTTGGAACCGCTGTTTAATCCTTCGCCACTATAATCCAGCGTATCTATTGTGGTATTGGTATGAAAATGAATGTCCCGGCTCAGATCAATCCGCTTAAGGATATGCTGAATAAAAGCGGAAAGATCATGTGTAGTTAATTTTTCATCATCTTCTCTCGCGGCTATAAAAAGGTATTTAGCAAGGCTTAGCTGGTTTTTACCGAGAATGTGATTGGAGATGGTCAGAATTTCCTGTGGTCTCCGTTCATTTAAAAATGGTGTGTAGCGCTCACTTCCTATTGCAAATAATAAGGGATGTACGCCTGCTGCATCTACCGCATTGACTTCTTTAAGTCCGTGTATTTCTTTGGGCAGGGCCGATCCGGTAATTTCATGGATCAGTGCACCAAAGCTTGTATCTTCCTGCGGTGGCCTTCCAACTACCGTAAACGACCATATGGCATCATTCCGATGATATACATTATGTACCTTCATCAATGGGAAAGGATGTGTAAGACTGTAATAGCCCAGGTGATCACCGAATGGACCTTCCGGCTTGTTCTCGTGCGGATATACGGTTCCTGTGATTACAAAATCTGCATCTGCAGAGATGCAGAATCCTTCTTCATCGTAAAAATACCTGAACCTTCTGTTTCCCAATGCACCTGCAAATGTCATTTCAGACAATCCTTCCGGCAAGGGCATAACTGCTGCCAGAGGATGCGCTGGTGGTCCGCCGACAAAGATGCTTACTTTTAACGGCTCGCCCTTTGCATTGGCTTTGGATTGATGTACCCCTATTCCACGGTGGATCTGGTAATGTAATCCAATCTCCTTATTTTGTTCATAGTCATTACCGGCCAGCTGGATCCGGTACATACCTAAATTTGCATTAAGAATGCCAGGCTTATCAATATCTTCTGTATATACCTGCGGCATGGTAATGAATGGTCCGCCATCCATAGGCCAGTTTACGATTTGAGGCAGTTCACTGATCGTGGTTTTACTAAATGCTGATTTAAAAAGGTTCTGCTTTAAGGGTAAAGCAGTTAATGCCGTTAAGGCTACTCCCGGGAGTTTTAACGGATTTTTTAATGCTTTAACAGGGTCTGAACGCAGGTTTACCAATTGCTCCACTTTAGGCAAGCTATCTCTAAACATAAACCTGGACCTTTCTAAGGTTCCAAAAAGATTAGATACCGCAGGAAACTTACTACCCTTAATTTTCTCAAAGTACAATGCTGGCCCCTTTTCTTCATATACCCGAAGATGTATGGCTGCCATTTCAAGGTAAGGGTCAACCTCTTCTTTGATCCGGAGTAAGTGCCCATGCTTTTCAAGATCGGCAACACATTCTGCTAAACTTTTATATCCCATTATGTGTCAAAGATATTATTTTTCCACGTTATTGCGGATTGATTCCGCAATCTTGACAGACCAGCTTCCTCTGTATTTTCATGTCATATAGATGATATGATCAGCGAATACCAGGAAAAACAGTTCACTCGTGATTGGGTTAGCTACCAACAAGTGCCAACATCAATATTTCACTTATAGCAAAGGCGAAAACTACATCGTCCAGGTTAGCAAACTACTGACAACACAGCTAACAACCAAATATGGCCAAAGCCAACAACTACCTTTTGTTAATTCTTTAAACAACAACGGCCCTGAATTGATTCAGGGCCGTTATAAGCATTCGGATTAGATCTGAAATATGAATTATTTCTTGCCTGCAAATGAACGTAACATCCAGGTTGTTTTTTCTTTGAACTGCATAAAGCGGTTTACCATATCATTTGAACCATCATCACCTGCCTTTTCGGTAGCTTCAAGTAAATCACGTTCAATCTGGATCAGTTTAGACATATCATCTAAAATGGCATCTACCATATCCAGATCTTTTAGTCCAATGGTTTCAATTTCTTTTATTCCCGATTCTGCAATATAATCTGCAAAACGGCTGTGTGGTGGCTTACCCAATGTAAGTACACGCTCTGCAATCTCATCAATGGTTAATTGTGCATTGGTATATAGCTCTTCAAATTTAACATGCAGTGTGAAAAAGTTTTGGCCTTTTATGTTCCAGTGGCACCCTCTTAGCTTTTGATAATGAATGTGGTAGTTTGCCAAATATTCATTCAGCATGTCTACTACGGGTTTTACTTCTTTTTCAATTAAACTGATTTCTTTTGCGTCCATGATATTATTTATTTATTTTGTCGTTTTTTACGGAGTGGAGTAATATAAATATTAAAAACAATAAGAACCTAAAATGGTTTCAAAAATGTTCTTAACGATACAATAGTAAGCGTTAATGAGCGTTTATACTATCGGTTCCGGGGTTATTTATATTTTCGTATAATTGCTAACTTATTTTATTTTGAACATTAATGTATAAACTATATATAGTCTCTGTTTTTACTGCAATCTTAAGTATTACAGCAGCAAGTGCCCATACCAGAGATTCTATTGGTGTAGAGAATAATGGAGGCAAAAAATTGGTTATCCATAAGGTTATTGCCAAAGACACCTATTATTCTATTGCGAGAAAATATAATGTGACGCCCAAAGATGTCATGGCCTTTAATGACAATAAATACCTTCAGATTGGTGTAATCGTTAAAGTTCCTACACAAGTACCCTTTGCGGCCCCACCGTCAGTAGCCACATCGTCTACGGCTAATACAGATGCAAGTACTACCGCTTCAAACCTGATTGAACACTCCGTTCAGAAAAAGGAAAACTTAAATATGCTGGCCGAAAAATACGGCACTACTGTTAACGAGATCAAACGGTTAAACAATCTGAACTCTATTAATTTACAGATTGGTCAGATACTGAAGATCCCGGTTAAAAATGCAACTCAGGAGGTTGGTGATGTACCTGTTAATAATCCCGTAGCCCAAACCAATGTTACTGAACCTGTTAAAACTACAGTAATTGAGAAATCTCCAAAAGCCGTTGATAAGAAAGAACCTTTAAAACCTGCTGTTACTGAAGAATTCATTGTACATACAGTAGCCTCTAATGAAACCATGTACTCTATTGCCAGCAGGTATAAGATTACCATGGATCAGCTTAAAGCGAAAAACAACCTTACAGATAATAATTTAAATGTTGGACAAAAACTGCTCATCAAAGGAGAATATCCTGCCAAACCAGCTTATATACCACCATTATCTACAAATACAGATACTTCAAGTACGTTAAAAGACCCTTCCTTAAGATATCCGCCAAGCCGTTACGGTTTAAACCAGGTTGATGAAAAAGGAACTGCCATATGGATCTCTGATCCGGATCTTGACCCTTCTAAAATGCTGGTCCTTCACCGTTCTGCCCCAATTGGAACAGTTATGAAAATTACCAACCCCATGAGTAACCGCTCTACCTTTGCAAAGGTTGTTGGTAAATTTACAGAGAATGAATCCACAAAAGATGTTATTATTGTAATGACTAAAGCTGTTGCCGATGCACTTGGTGCTTTAGACAAAAGATTTTATTGCAATTTAACGTACGGTGGTCAGGATAATGAACAATAATAACAAACCTTTTATTCTTGGTATTGCTGGTGGCAGTGGCTCTGGTAAAACCTTCTTTTTAAACTCCTTTTTGCATCATTTTAAAAATGATGAAGTTACGCTGGTATCACAGGATGACTATTATATTCATGCTGGTGAAATGAGCCAGGAAGAAAACAAACTATATAATTTCGACCTTCCTTCTACCATTGATGACCAGCAATTTCTGCATGACATTAAAAAGCTGATTAAGGGCGAGGTGGTTTACAAAAAGGAATACAATTTCAATAATCCGCTGGCCATTGTTAAGATCTTAGAGATTAATCCCGCACCCATAATTATTGTTGAAGGCCTCTTTATCCTGCATTTTAAAGAGATTGCTGCATTGCTTGATCTCCGCATTTTTGTGGAAGCGGAAGAATCTGTTGCGTTACAGCGACGCATTAAACGAGATGGCATGGAGCGTGGATATCCTGAAGAGGATGTGTTGTATAAATGGCACAACCATGTGGTTCCGGCATACAAAGAATTCTTATTACCGTATAAAGGCGATTGCGATAAGATCGTCATCAATAATATGGATATACCTGATGACATTATCCGTATTACTGATGAGATCTCTTTGGAGCTGAAAGCCCGCCTAGCCTAAGCTCTTAAAAATTAATCAAGAATCATTTCGGGTACATCATCTGCCACGACCAGCTTACCTGAGGTGGCTTGTTTGATGTAGTCTACGCTTACTCCGGGTGCTCTTTCCAGCAGCTTAAATCCGCCTTCTGGCAGGATATCCAGAACGGCTAGTTCCGTAACTACTTTTTTAATACAATTTACACCAGTAAGCGGCAATGAGCATTGAGTAAGCAGCTTGCTCTCTCCTGCCTTATTTACATGCTGCATCGCTACAATGATATTTTTAGCGGATGCCACCAGGTCCATTGCTCCTCCCATTCCTTTAACCATTTTGCCTGGTATCTTCCAGTTGGCGATATCTCCGTTTTCTGATACTTCCATTGCCCCCAGGATGGTCAGGTCAATTTTCTGACTCCGGATCATTCCGAAACTCATGGCAGAATCAAATATAGAAGATCCGGCCAGGGTAGTGATCGTTTGTTTACCTGCATTGATCAGGTCTGCATCTTCTTCTCCTTCAAATGGAAATGGACCCATTCCAAGCAAGCCATTTTCAGACTGCAGTACTACATTGATCCCTTCCGGTATGTAGTTGGCAACAAGTGTAGGGATCCCGATCCCTAAATTGACATAATATCCATCTCTTATTTCTTTTGCGATGCGTTTCGCAATTCCATTTTTATCCAGCATAGCAGGGATTAATTTTTAGTTCTAACGGTACGTTGTTCGATTCTTTTTTCATAATCAGAACCCTGAAAGATTCTGTGGACATACACACCTGGTGTATGGATGTGATCCGGATCAAGTTCTCCCGGTTCTACCAATTCCTCTACCTCTGCAATGGTAATTTTTCCGGCCATAGCCATTACCGGATTAAAGTTACGGCTGGTAGACCTGAATACCAGGTTACCGGCTTTGTCGCCCTTCCATGCTTTTACTAATGCAAAATCTGCATCAAAGGCATACTCCATTAAGTAATCCTTACCATTAAAATTACGAATCTCTTTGCCTTCTGCAACTTCAGTACCTACCCCTGCAGGCGTAAATATTGCGGGCATACCGTAGCCGGCAGCCATGCATCGTGTAGCCAATGTTCCCTGAGGGATGAGTTCTACCTCAAGTTCACCGCTTAACAGCTGTCTTTCAAATTCAGCATTTTCGCCTACATAGGAAGAGATCATTTTTTTTACCTGGTGCTTTTTCAGCATCAGACCGATGCCAAAATCATCTACACCAGCATTGTTTGAAATGCAGATCAGGTCTTTAACACCTTTTTTTACCAATGCCGAAATGCAGTTCTCTGGAATCCCGCATAACCCAAAACCACCAAGCATGATGGTTTTACCGTCACCGATATCTCTGATCGCCTCATCGGCACCAGAAACCACTTTGTTTATCATACAGTTTTTATATTTTGTCGCTAAATTAAAATTTAAAAATTTACAGAACAATTTATTTAGCTATTTCTATAATTTGAACAGACTATTTTATGATCCGATCTCTGGTTCCATTGCCCGCTGTAGTTTGTTTCTAATCAAATCCTGCCTATACTCACCTATTAACTATCAAAGAAATTATCCTGACTTCAGTCCCTGATTTTTAATTAATCCTACTATCTGCTATTTTGCTATTTCAATGATCCGATCCTGATTTCCGTTGCTGGTTGCAATGTAGATCTTTCCTTCTGGTGATTGACATATCGCCCTCAGTCTGCCAAACGCATTGACTAGAAAATCTGTGCTTTCTGCCACCTGTGTTCCGGCATCGTTAAGTTTAAGCTGGATCAGTTTAGACGCTTTTAAATTGACCAGCAGCAGGGAGTTTTTCCACTGGGGTATATAATCAGAATTGTAATAAGTAAGGCCGCAGGTAGCTATGGTGGGTGTCCAGGCCACAATCGGCTCTACTACATTATTAGTGGTACAAAACCCTTTTTCATTGGTTTCATTGCAATACCCTTCTACATTGGGCCATCCATAATTACGGCCTTTCTGTATAATATTAACTTCATCGTCATTATTTGGCCCATGTTCTGAAGAATAGATCTTTCCATTGGCTTCCACCAGCCCCTGTGGATTCCTGTGCCCGAAACTCCATACCCTGCTGCCTGCTGTAGGATTGTCTGCCGGAATTGAACCATCCAGATTTACACGTAATATTTTACCTGATAAAGAATTTAAATCCTGTGCATTAGGCGCATTGCTTGCATCACCTGTGGTAATCAACAACTTCTGATCTGCGGTAATGAGCAACCGGGAGCCATTGTGAATACTTGATGCGGGTATCCCATCAAGGATAACAAACGGTGAATTTAAGGTACCATTCGTATAGGTATAACGAACTACCTTTTCGCGATAGGTGCTTCCATAATTGTATACTACATAAACCCATGGATTGGTACTAAAAGCAGGATTTAAGGCCATGCCCAATAATCCGCCTTCACCATTTGATACCACCTCAGAGATGGTGAGCAATGGAGTAATGACGCCGGTCTCCGGATTTACCCGGCTAATCTTTCCAGACCGTTCGGTAACCCAAAGCTGGTTATCCGGCCCGTAAATAATTTCCCATGGCAGCGTTAATGCGGAAGTGACCACCCGTGTTTTTAATTCTGCATTGGGAAGATCTACTGTTCCATTAGATTTACTCTTTTTACAGGATGTTGAGATCAGGGCGAGCGCTAAAAGACTTAGTGTAAAGGCTTTCATAAGACATGGGTTTCATTTACAACACCTGAAACCATTTTATGTTTATCAGATCAAATCCTCTGTTTGCATTATTTACCAGATCAATGATTATATCTGGTAAATTAGCCACCAATACATTCGCTTAGTTAAAGTAAACATAAGTGATCCCATCTCCTCCCCGGTCTGCATGTTCATCCTCTACGCGGTTTACCTGGCTGTACTTTTTCAAGTATTCCCGGATTAGTTTTCTAAGTATCCCGTCTCCTTTACCATGAATGATCTTGATGAACGGAAAGCCCATCATAATAGATTTATCCAGGTATTTCTCTACTTCATGCAGTGCATTTTCTCCACGCATGCCACGAAGGTCCAGTTCTGCATTAAAGCTGGAGATAGCCTCAGAGATGCTCCCTGTATAGGAGTTGTTCTGAATTGCTTTTTTTGCCTGTTTGTTGCTGATCTTATATACCCTGTTTTTCTTGATTACAGATCTTAGATCACCAAGGGCTACCACCAAATTATCCCGGTTAATCTCCATCACCTGTCCGGTAGTTTCGCTGTTATTCAGTTGTACCCAGTCGCCTACTTCAATTGGTGTATTTAGCGGCATCACCACTTCCGGTTTTTTCTCCTCTTTAACGTGGTTTTGGACCATCACTTTTTGGAGGTTCTGCCGCAGTTGTTTGGTTACCTCCTTATCTGCCTGATTCTCTTTTATTTCAGCAATTGTATTTTCTACAAGCTTATTCGCATTTTTAATGATTGCCTGGGCTTCAAGCTTCGCTTCTTTAATCAGTACCTTTCTGTTTTCATCCAGGAAAAGTTTTAACTTTTCATTCTCTGCAACGAGGTTTTTTACTTTATTCTGCTGATTAGAAAGATTAAGCTTGGTATCATAAATCTGTTTTTTCTCCCGCTCTAGGTCTACCAATAAACTGTCTATCCGATTTTGATTGGTTCCTGTCTTTGCCCTTGCCAGGTCCAGTACTTCTTTTTGCAGGCCTATATTCTGAGCAATTTCAAACGCATATGAGCTTCCTGGCTTACCGATCTCCAGCACGTACATGGGCTTCATCTTGTCATTATCAAACAACATGGACGCATTTTCAAGTCCGGGGGTATTTCCGGCAAATAGTTTTAAGTTGGAATAGTGGGTAGTAATTACTCCCCTTACCTTCTTATTGTTCAGCACTTCCAATACGGCTTCGGCCATCGGTCCGCCAAACTGAGGGTCGGTACCTGTTCCAAACTCATCAATCAGCACCAATGATTTTGGTGTGGCATGTGCCACAAAGAACCTCATTTTAGTGAGGTGGGCACTGTAGGTACTTAAATCACTTTCAATGGACTGATCATCTCCAATGTCTGCAAAGATTTGCTCAAAGATCCCTACCTCACTGGATTCATGTACCGGAATCAGCAGCCCGGATTGCACCATCAGCTGCAGCAGTCCAACTGTTTTCATGCAGACCGACTTACCACCGGCATTTGGTCCGGAAACGAGTACGATCCTTAAATTCTCATTGATGTGAAAGTTTAAAGGAACAACAGTTTTCTTATCTTCTTTAAAGGAAAGGTACAGCAGCGGATGATGTGCATTGACCAGTTTTGTTTTTGCCTCCCTGATCAGGATGGGCATATCTGCATCAATTTCTATTGCAAAAAGTGCTTTTGCACGCACAAAGTCCAGTTTGGTTAAAAAGCCGTGGTAAGATAACAATAACGGTGTGTATGGCCGCAGATCGTTGGTTAGTGCGATCAATATTTTAATGATCTCCCTGCGCTTGTCAAATTCAAGGTCGCGCAGTTTATTATTGAGTGAGAATACTTCTTCAGGCTCAATGTATACAGTTTGTCCGCTGGCAGATTCATCATGAATAAACCCTTTAAGTTTACGCTTGTTCTCTGCAAGCACCGGAATACACATCCGCCCATCCCGAATGGTTAAGCTTCCATCAGCTACCCAATTGTTGCTAATGGCCTGCTTGTAAATAGAATCCATCCGTTTACGGACATCCTGCTCTGCCTTTGCAATATCTGCAATGATGGTTTGAAGTGCTGATGATGCATTCGGCTTGATCTTTCCTTTTGGATCCAGTACAGATTCTATCCGTTTAAGAATGTTCTTTTCTACCGGCAGATGTTCAAATAATGCTTCCAGATTTGGATATACTTCTTTTCTTTCTTCAAAAAAGCGGAGTACTGAAAAGACGGTTTGCAGGGAGGCATACATTTGATGCAGCTCATCTTCTACCAGGTATGTACCTTCAACACGGATCTTATCAGCCAGGCTTTTAATATCAAAAAAGGTACTGATCTGAAGGGGTTCCTGGTTTTCCAGGATGCTTTTAAATTCATTGGTTTGTCTCAGAAACTTATTGATCTGATCAAACTTTGTCATAACCTGCATTTTACCAACCATCTGCTGTCCCATCGGACTTAAGCAATGTTTGTGAATAAGCTGCCTGATCTCACTAAATCCTAAACGCTCTAAACAATTCTCGGGGTACAACATATTTATTTGGTAGCTACGCTATTTAATCTTGTTCTTTTCGATCTTTTGATCTGCTTTAATGAATCAGCACGCTTAATCGAATCGGTTCTTTTCTTCAACAAGAGCGTTTTTTGCTGTTTAGTAAGCTTAGCGCTCTTAACGTTTTTAATGGTATCTGCTTTCTTTACAGCTTTCACTTTCTTAAGGCTGTCCGTTGCTTTCTTCAAAGAGTCTGCCTTAATCTTTTGTTTGGCCATTTTGGCCATTTTTGCACTGTATAAGGAATCGGATTTAATGATGGTTGCCTTTTGTTTGTTTAAACCTTTGGTTACTTTACTATAGATCTCATCCAGCAGCCTTGGATTGGTATAATAGTAATCCATGCTCTTATTATACAGTGCAGAATCTATATTAAATTTTTTATAGATGCCTTTATAATAAGCTGTCGCTACACGTTTTGCAGAATCGATTGCTGTAATGCTTGATACATAACCATCTACCACATGGATATCATTCAGTACCAAGGCCATTTGGTCTGGCTGAATGATGTCTTTAGGTACTCCAGGCTTACATCCGGCAGCAAACAAAAATATAAAGTATAGATATAGTATTTTTCTCATTCTGCTTAAAACATGATTATTTCTTAGACAAAGTTCGCTAAGGTTGTTAATTTTACCAAAAATACTGATAAATGAGTATAGCAGACAACTTATTAAAATATAAAAGCGAATTGGATCAGGCTGGGGTGCAATTGATCGCTGTATCAAAATACCAGGAAGCGGATGCCATTCTTGAGGCCTATAACGCCGGACAAAGCGTGTTTGGTGAGAATATTGTACAGGAAATGGTAGAGAAGCAGGCACAGCTTCCTGCAGACATAGCGTGGCATTTAATTGGTCACTTACAAACTAATAAAGTAAAATACATTGCTCCGTTCGTTAAGCTGATTCAATCTGTTGACAGCTTAAAACTATTAATAGAGATTAACAAGCAAGCAGCAAAGAACAATAGGGTTATCGATTGCCTTTTGCAGATCTATATTGCTGATGAAGATACCAAGTTTGGCTTAGGCTTTGATGAAGCCATTGAACTGTTACGTTCTGAAGAGTTTGCTGCTTTAAAGAACATCCGCATAACCGGAATAATGGGTATTGCCAGTAACAACGCGCTTGAAAAACAAACCAGGGATGAATTTACAGAGCTGAAGGTTTTGTTTGACGGCATTAAAGCAAGCTTTTTCAGAAAAGAAGATTCTTTTAGAGAAGTATCTATGGGTATGTCTGGCGACTATAAGCTGGCTATTGAAGCTGGAAGTACGATGGTACGCATTGGCAGTAATATTTTTGGCAAAAGAAAGATCAAACATTACAAAGCAGATGAAAATTAACCTGAGAGTTGCTGAGCAACAAGATTGTATACGGTTGCTGGAATTGATCCATGAACTGGCGGTATACGAAAAAGCCCCGGAAGAAGTAACGGTTTCCCTGGATGAGTTTATTGAGGCCGGCTTTGGAGTACAACCAGTATGGAGTGCTTTTGTTGCTGAAATTGACCAGGTTATTGTTGGCTTTGCATTGTATTATACCCGGTACTCTACCTGGAAAGGCTGTCGCCTGTATCTTGAAGATTTTATCGTAACTGAAGATCAGCGTGGAAAAGGGATTGGTAAAATTCTTTTTGAACGGGTGATGCAGGAAGCGAAAGATAAAAACTTCAATGGAATGGTTTGGCAGGTGCTGGACTGGAATGAACCGGCGATAAATTTTTACAATAAATATTCTGCGTACATTGAATCGGGCTGGTTAAATGCATCTTTCTCCAAAGAACAAATTTTAGCGCTGAACGCCAATGGTACAGAAATATAATTCATAATAGATGAAAGGATTAAAAGCTAATTCTTTATTAAGTCAAACCAATTAATGGAAGTATATAAATTTGGAGGTGCATCTGTTAAGGATGCCGGGGGTATAAGAAACATTACCAATATCATTACCAACTGTAAAAAAGAAGGCCTACTGATCGTTATTTCTGCCATGGGCAAGATAACCAATAGGCTGGAAGAGCTTACTACTGCTTATCTGTTTGAACAGGATGATGTACAGCAGATCTTTGAAGAGATTAAACTTTTCCACTTTAACATTATTCAGGATCTGTTTCCCGATTCCAGTCACCCTATTTACGACGAGATCGTCAATTCTTTTGTTGAAATTGACTGGCTCCTGGAAGAGGAACCTACAGACGCACCGGATTATATTTATGACCAGATCGTTTCTATCGGAGAGATTGTTTCTACAAAGATCATTGCCGCATTTTTAAAAGATTCTGGTTGCCCGGCTATCTGGCTGGATGCCCGCAATTTTATTCATACAGACAACAGTTACAAAGAAGGCCAGGTAAACTGGGAAAAGACGGGGCAGGACATCCAAAAGAACCTGGTTCCGATGCTGGAGAGAAACATTGGCGTTACCCAGGGTTTTATTGGCAGTACCAGCGAAAATTTCACGACCACCCTCGGCAGGGATGGTTCTGATTATTCTGCTGCCATATTCTGTGCCTGTCTGAATGCCTCGGCACTAACCATTTGGAAAGATGTACCAGGTGTTTTAAATGCCGACCCGAAGTGGTTTGATGAAACGGAAAGGATTCCACAACTGTCCTATCATGATGCGATTGAGCTTGCTTATTATGGGGCAACGATCATCCATCCGAAAACGATTAAACCAATTCAAAACAAGAATATACCTTTATATGTACGATCTTTCATCCAGCCTGAAGCTGAGGGAACGAATATAACCGGTTTAAAAAACCATCTTCCCGTGCCTTCCTTTATTTTTAAAGTAAACCAGGCCCTGATCTCTATTTTTCCGAAAGACTTCTCTTTCATTATTGAAGAGAACCTGAGTGATATTTTCAACTTGTTCCACAAGCACAAGGTAAAGATCAATACCATGTTAAATTCTGCCATTAGCTTTTCTGTAAGCTTTGATTACGATGCTAAAAAGCTGGATGCACTTATTGCAGACCTGTCGCAGCAATTTAAAGTTAAATATAATACGGGGCTGGAACTGGTTACCATACGTTATTATAACCAGCAAACCATAGACCGGGTTACGATAAATAAGAATATTTTACTAGAGGTAAAAAGCAGGAATACCTGCCAGATTGTGATGAGGGACAAGGTAGCTATTGAATAAGCAGATCTTAAATAAAGAAGTTCAGGATTACATCAAAAAACACGTTAATGATGATGTTCACAGGATTGCTATGGCAAAAAGTCCTTTTAGGGACGTAGAAGCTAAAGATTTGGCCAATCAGATTGCTGCACGGAATAAAGCAGCTAAGAAATTACCTTCCTGGTATAAACAAGACTTTATCTATTATCCAGCCTTACTTTCTATTGAACAATGCTCTTCAGAAACAACAGCGGCCTATAAAGCCGGCCTGGCCAGGGGAAACCGTTTAATAGACTTAACTGGGGGCTTTGGTGTAGATAGCTTATATTTTGCAAAACGGATTGAACAGGTTACTCATTGTGAGATCAATGCCAGCCTCTCTGAAATTGCCGCCCACAATGCTTCCATCCTGCAACAAAAGAACATGCGTTTTCTTGCTGTAGATGGTATTGCCTTTCTTAAAGAATCCAATGAGTATTTTGATACCATTTACATTGATCCCGCCAGAAGAAGTGACACCGGAAAAGTATTCATGCTAAAAGACTGTAGTCCAAATGTGGTTGAACATTTGGATCTGATGCTGGATAAGGCAGACCGGATCCTGATAAAAACAGCTCCCCTTTTGGACCTTACTGCCGGTTTAAAAGAGTTGAAAAACGTTTCTGAAATACATATCGTTAGTGTAAAGAATGAATGTAAAGAACTGATCTGGATAATTGAAAAAGAACCGGCAGCACATTTAAAAATAGTCGCGGTAACGCTAAACCAATCCGTTAAGCAGTTCAGCTTCTTTAAAGATGAAGTGGAAGAAGAGGTACACTTTATTCAAGGCATGCCTGTTGGTTATTTATACGAACCTGATACCGCGCTATTAAAAAGCGGTGCTTTTAACCGGATTGCCAGCCGGTATAATTTAGAAAAGCTGGATCACAATACCCAGCTCTATACCTCGCCGGTAACCATAGCTGAATTTCCAGGCAGGATCTTTAAGATCAACCGGATTATATCTACGGGTGACTTAAAAAAAGAGAAAAATCTGATCGGTAATGTCATTGTGAGGAGTTATCCGGATAAAGCGGAGACGCTGGTTAAGAAGTATAAGATCAAAGCTGATAATTTAAAATTCCTGATCTTTACCCAGGTTAAAAACATGGGTAACCTAGTCATTGAAGCTGAAATTGTACAACATTATTAACGGCTTTTTTAGTATTGTTATCAACAATTCCTTACCGGCCATTGGCAATTTCATGCCTGGTAGGCCGCAATTCCTTATACGATCCTTAGCCATTGCATTGATCTTTCTAAATTTTAACATTCTTTAACAATCTTTAACATTTACAAAAACTTAACTTTCAATGTTTTAAGTATTTTTGGTTTAAACCTAAACCAACCTTAAAATATGAAATCCTATCAAAAGATCAATAACCTGACTGGCTTTGCACTATTTGGTGTAGCCGTCTTTGTGTACTGGATGACCATGGAGCCGACCCTAAGTTTCTGGGATTGCGGAGAGTTCATTGCTGCTTCTTTTAAAATGCAGGTTGGTCACCAGCCTGGCGCTCCATTGTTTTTAATGATCGGGAAATTGTTTTCTTTACTGGCTATTGGCAACACGGCCAAAATAGCCTACTGGATGAATTTTAGTTCGGTGATCTTTAGTGCCGCTACGGTCATGTTCCTGTATTGGACCATCACCAGGATCGCTTCTAAATTATATGATCCTGATAAAAAAAGCATAACGGATACACTGGCTATTGTTGCCACCGGTATTGTTGGTGCGCTATCTTTTACTTTTTCAGATACGTTTTGGTTCTCAGCTGTTGAGGCCGAGGTGTATTCCTTATCGATATTATTTACTGCCCTTGTTTTTTGGGCTATTTTAAAATGGGAAAGTAATTTAAACGATCGCTGGCTGGTGCTCATTGCTTTTATTATTGGTTTATCCATTGGTGCCCACTTGTTAAGTTTACTGGCAATTCCTGCTGTTGTACTGGTCTATTATTTTAAAAAGACTGATAAGATTAGTTTAACAGGCATTGTTAAAGCACTCGCTGTTTCCGGATTGATCTGGGCGGCTGTTCAATTTGTCATCATTCAATATTTTGTATTAATTGCAGCTAAATTTGACATGTTCTTTGTCAACTCACTCGGACTAAACTTTGGCTCTGGGGCACTGTTCTTCTTTATCCTCCTTATTGGATTGATCGCCTTCGGCATCCATTATTCCGTTAAACATAAATTATACAACCTGAACCTGGGCATGATCTGCCTTACTTTTGTTGTATTTGGCTTCAGTTCCTATTTTCTGATCATCATCCGCGCCAATGCCAAACCCAGCTTAAATCTGTCTAATCCAGACAATGCACTGTCGCTATATGGTTATTTAGGACGTACAAACTATGGTCAAACCCCGCTATTATACGGGCAGACCTTTGATGCCCAAACTACAGATGTTAAGGAAAAAGGGATTGAATATGCAAAAGGTAAAGATAAATATGTGGTATCCGGAAAATCACTTGAAGCCGTTTACGATAAGAATATCCTCTTTCCCCGTACTTACAGTAATAAGCCGGAACATGTAAATTTCTATAAACAGTGGCTTAATATTGCCGATGGACAAACTCCTTCTTTTGCACAAAACTTAAGCTTCTTTGCTTCCTATCAGATGGGTTTTATGTACTGGCGTTATTTCTTGTGGAACTTTGCCGGAAGACAAAATGATGCACAAGGTCAGGGTAATTTTATGGAAGGAAACTGGATCACTGGAATTAAGGCCATCGATGCGATACGGCTTGGAAATCAGGATCATTTGCCATTGAGCATTACGGACAACGAGGGCCATAATAAATTTTATGGAATGCCCTTGCTATTAGGAATTGCCGGACTGATCTTTTTATACCGTAAAAACAAGAAAGATACCCTGATCGTTACCACCTTATTTGTTTTTACCGGTTTGGCTATCATTGTTTACTTAAATCAGGATCCCCTGCAGGTTAGAGAACGCGATTATGCCTACGTAGGTTCTTTTTATGCCTTTACCATATTCATTGGCTTTGGGGTGCTGGCCATTCGGGAGTTACTTTCCAGGTTAAACACACCTAAACTAGCCCTTGTTGCCGCAACTGTAACCGGCCTATTGGCTGCTCCGGTAATTATGGGAATGCAAGGCTGGGATGAGCACGACAGAAGCGGAAAGACAACTGCGTTAGAATGGGCTTCCAATTATCTGAACTCCTGCGCGCCAAATGCAATTTTATTTACCAATGCAGATAATGACACTTTTCCGCTATGGTATGCACAAGAAGTGGAAGGGATCCGCACGGATGTGAGGGTGGTAAACCTCCAATATCTTTCTGATCACTCCTACATTGATCAAATGAAAAAACAGATGAACCAATCTGCCCCTCTCCCAATAAAAATGACCGAAGATCAATACAGAAAAGGAAGCCGTGAATATATGCCTTACGTTGATTATGGATTTACGGACAGTGTGGAATTAAAAGATCTTTTGGCGGTACTCACGTCAGATGATAAAGCAGATAAAGTAGAACTATCTGGCGGTCCGGACAACTTTTTACCTACAAAGAACTTTAAGCTAACGGTTGATGTAAAACAAGTGGTCCAGACCAATACCGTAGCAGCAAAAGATCAGGGTAAGATTGTACCAGTAATGAAATGGTCTTTTAATAAGAACTTTGCTGGAAAAGCAGACCTGGCCATGATTGACATCCTGGTGAACAACAATTGGGAAAGGCCGGTCTATTTTGGAACCTCCCTCTCTAAAGATACCTATATCGGCCTTGATAAATATCTTTACCTGGAGGGATATGCGTATCGGTTGCTGCCATTAAAAACAGACACGGTAATTACTGAACAACAGCGTTCTGATCAAACCAATTCTGATGTGATGTATGTAAACCTGATGCAGAAGTTTAGCTTAAAAGGATTTAAAGGGTCTAAATACATGGATCCTGAGAGCAGAAGGATTGCACAAAGCACCCTTTCTTTTGCCAATACATTAGCCAGCAATCTTTATCTGGAAGGAAAAACAGACAAGGCGCGCAACGTGATGGCCATGAGCATCAAAGATCTTCCATTAAAAAACTATTCTATAGAAGATACTTTAACCAAACTGCAAACCGTTCAAAACCTTTATCTGATCAATGATATTAAACAGGCGAATTTGATGGCCAAAGAAACACTGGACTACTTAGATCAGGAGCTTGCTTATATTGCCTCTATGGAACCAAACCGGTGGGATGCGTACTCAAGAAATATACAAGTCGGCTTTTATGTCATGAACGGATTGGCGGAGTTAACGGCTGCGAAGAAACAAACGGAGTTAAATAAGTTGATCAATGAAGTATCCAAAAGAATAGAACAGCGTTTTAGTTAATACAAAAATGCCTGGAACCAGCGTGTTGCTTGTTCCAGGCATTTAAGTTAATTCCGTGGTAATGCAGGATCTTTCCTCCAATTTGATACATCCACCTGTTGCATCGTTAATGATTATTATGACTTACGATCTTTAGCCATTTGCATATACACAATTACTAGTCTTCGTCTTTGACAGATGATTAGTCCTTATTGGGTTGCGGTGTAGTCCTTAAATAAGGCTTGATCACTTTATGTCCTTTAGGGAATCTTTCCGGAATGTCTTCAGTCTTGATGCTGTTCATAACCACTACATCATCACCATCCTGCCAATCTGCCGGAGTAGCTACGCTGTATTTAGCAGTCAGCTGTAAAGAATCTATAACCCGAAGTACCTCGTTAAAGTTACGTCCTGTTGAGGCCGGATAGGTCAGCATCAGCTTTACTTTTTTATCTGGCGAGATTACAAACAATGACCTAACCGTTAAGGTTTCTGATGCATTTGGGTGGATCATATCATACAGATCAGCAATCTTTTTATCTTCATCAGCGATGATCGGAAATTCAACACTGGTATTTTGAGTTTCATTGATATCGTTGATCCATCCTTTGTGTGATTCTGCAGAATCTACACTTAGTGCCAATACTTTTACGTTCCTTTTCTCAAATTCACCTTTCAATGAAGCTGTACGGCCAAGTTCTGTGGTACATACTGGCGTATAATCTGCAGGGTGAGAGAATAAAACGCCCCAGCTATCTCCTAAGAACTCATAAAAATCGATGTCGCCAATAGAAGTTTGTGCCTTAAAATTGGGAGCTGCGTCCCCTATTCTTAAACTCATAATTTTATATTTTTAGTGGTCAAATGATTGTGTTTAAATAACAGTTACAAGGTAAATAATAAAGTCTACAAATTAAGTATACTTTAAAACAATTCTCCTGTTTTTACAATAAACTGAATTTCAGGAACACGTGATCCTAAGTATTTATTGAACTGTTGGATGGTATAATTTGCTAAAATTGGCGTGTCTTTCTCATCGTGCTGGTGCAGGAAGAAATAAACTTTTTCCAATCCTTTATCCAGCCATTCTTTAATACGGGCGGTCCACTCGTCAATTCTTGCAAAGTCAGATGCCTGATATTCTTTTCCATTTCCTACAAACCGGATAAATATCTCTGGTATGGTCAGTTCCATATGTACACAATCTCTCCTGCCGCTTGCATCCGTGATTACGGCTCCTTTTTCCAACCGGGCCAGCATTTCAAATAACCGTGAGCGGATTGCCGGGTCTGCAAACCAGCTTTCATGCCTAAGCTCTACAAAGACCTTGAGATCAACAGGCAAATGTTTTAGGTAAGTTTCCAGTACCTCGAAATTATTTGGTGTAAAATTATCGCCAAGCTGAAGGAAACATGGACCAAGAAACTTACCGAACTCCGTAATGCTGGACAGATAAAGATCTGTTGGTACTTCGGCATCTTTTAGCCGTTTAATGTGACTGATGGTCCTGGAAAACTTCGGACAGAATACAAATCCATTGTTGGAGTTCTCTTCTGCCTTTATTCTCCATTTACGGATCAGTTCAGCATTGGGAATACTGTAAAAGACGGCATTGAGCTCAATGGAATTAAAGTGCTTTACATATTCATCCAGGAAATTGACTTCTTTGGTCTTCAGCGGATAGATCATATTTAACCATTCCTTTCTGCCCCATTTGGCACAGCCGATGTAAAAGGCGGGATTCTCAGCTGGTTTACCTGTTAACGTTTTAATGGTTTGCGCACCATCTTCAGGCAATTTAAAATTTATTGATGCAACCTGCTCGCCTGGCACCTTTCCAAAATCCATAGTTAAAATCTTTATCAATTAAAAACCCCGAAACTTAGTTAAAGTTTCGGGGTTTTTAAAATCGTGATTCGATTATCTTATTTATAAACTTTGATCATGAATACATAATCATTGATCTTTTCAAGCTTTTCTTTTTTATTCAATCCTCTTAAAACATTCTTTTTACTGAACGATGCTTTTTTAGACAAAGAATCGTCTGGAATGGTATTGATAATTTCCTGGATGTATTTGGATTTAACAGCAAATGATGCACCATCTACGCGTTCTTGTTTCGCACTGATTACGCCAATGATATTTCCATCCTGATCCAATAAAGGACCACCGCTGTTTCCTGGGTTAACATCAATAGAAACCTGGTATTGGGTAGTATCACCACCGTAACCTGATTTTGAACTTACATAACCCTGGCCAAGTACAGATTCTTCTCTCGGATAACCCAGTGTATAAACTTCATCTCCCATACCAATACCGTTTTGTTTTAAGCGATATGGAAGGTTTGCTAAACCCGGGAATGCAACGCCATCGTCTATTTTCAATACGGCAAGGTCATACTGGGAATCTGATCTTTCTACTTTAACCCGGTATTGATTGCCTTTATTGTCTACAATAACAATAGAATCCGCACCTTCCACTACGTGTAAGTTCGTTAAAAAATATCCGTTTGACGTTAACGCAAAACCGGTACCTCCAAAATTAGCAGGTCTGATATTTCTGGGACTGTTGTTTGAGTTGATCTTACGGATCAGGTTGCTCTGAGAGTTTTTGATCTTGGCAAGTTCCATACTAACCAGTTTCACGTTGCCGGTTTGCTCTGTATTTTGCTGGATAGAATAAATGGAAACAACAGATAACAGGATAAAAGAAGCTGCTACTGCGATTGCCGATTTATTTTTACGCCATAGATTAACAATGAAAGAAGGATGAGGGCCAAGCTTTCTGCTCAGTGCATCTACATCGATCTGTCCATGTGCATGATCCATTTTCGCTTTTAGATCAAGAATATTTGAATATTCCTTTAATGAATCCAGGAAATACTTGTGTGTAACTACTTTATGATCTACAGATGGATCATTTAAGCGCAGCTGTTCAAAAGCGATTGCTTCTGCTTCAGTAAGCTTACCGTTCAGGTAATCTTCAATTATACTTTCTAGCTCTATCTCGTTTCTCATCACCTATGATTGAAAAAATAATTTCTTTAACCTTTGCAGGCATTTATACTTCTGTGTTTTGGCATTATCCGTATTGGTATAGCCAAACTTTTCAGAGATGTCATGCATGGACAGGTTGTTAATATAAAAATCCTGAATAATGGTTTTACAGGGTTCTCCAAGATGAAGAATGGCGGCCTGCATTTTTTCAAATTGCCTGTCCTTTTCTTCGTGCTCTTCGAGATCAATTTCTGTAGAGACTATATCCTCAAAGTCTGAAATGTTATTGGTCTTTTTACTTTGCTGTGCAAGCTTCTTTAACCAAATACGTCTGCAAACGGAGTATATATATGTTTTTAGTTTACTGCTTAATTCAAAATCACCGCCTTTTATTTTATTGTATAAAACAATTATGCCTTCCTGATACACATCCTTTGCATCATCTTCGTCACCATTGTTATTCAAAATAAACTGCAGGATCATCGGAAAATACCCGGCATACAATTTATTTAGCGCATCTTCTGAGTTGTTTAAGATCCCTAAAACTACTTCTCTATCTGTTGGAACTGAACTGCTTAACTTATTACTCACCAATTAATACATTTATACGTGAATGGTAACCCAATGATACTGAAAAAAAATACTTTTTTAATTTCTTTACTTAATACAAGTATACCATAAACAGTAACCCAACCTGACAATAAATATTTATTTTATTTTTTTTTAAAATAGGTGGGTTACCTTTTAAACTATATCGTATTAATCTGTAAAATTAATTAATTATTTAAAACAGCATTAAAATGAAAAACGCATTTAAATTTGGCTTTTTAGCTTTAGCAATCTCTTTATCAGTAGCAGCATGTTCATCAGAGAAAAAAGCAGAATCAACTGATTCTTCTGCAACTGATTCTTCTACTATCGTTACTACTGTTGATACTAACACAGTTGATTCAACTGTAGTTGATACTACTGTTACTACTACTACTGAAGAAACTAAACCAGCTCACTAAGCTAAGTTAACTTTATAAAAAAGGTCCCCGATATCTATCTGGGGCCTTTTTTATTGCCCTGGATTTTGCTTTTACGAATCATCCTTTATAAAAAGGCTAATAAATGCTACATTTGCGCTTGTAAAAACAGTCAAATTCATGAATTTATCTCCACTTCAAGCTATTTCGCCAGTTGATGGCCGTTATAGAAATACAACGCAAAACCTTTCAAAATATTTCTCAGAATCTGCATTGATCAAATACAGGGTTTTCGTAGAAATTGAATACTTTATTGCGCTTTGTGAGATAGACCTGCCGGGTTTAACGGAATTTGATCAATCCAATTACCCCAAACTGCGGTTAATCCATGAACACTTCAACGATGATCATGCCCAGGAAATAAAAGAAACTGAAAAGATTACCAACCATGATGTTAAAGCGGTTGAATACTTCATTAAAAAACAATTCGACCTTTTAGGCCTGGATGCTTTTAAAGAATTTATCCATTTCGGATTAACCTCACAGGATATTAACAATACTGCCATTCCTTATACTTTTAAGCTTGCGCTTAATGAAGTATATTATCCGGCTATAAACGGATTGATCGTTAAAATAAAGGAGCTTGCTGATGAATGGAAAGATGTGCCATTATTGGCGCACACTCACGGTCAGCCTGCCTCTCCTACCAAACTGGGTAAAGAGTTTACTGTATTTGCTGAACGTTTAGAGATCCAGCTGGACAATTTAAAACGGATTCCGAACAGTGCTAAATTTGGTGGAGCTACCGGAAACTTTAATGCACACCACATTGCCTACCCCAATGTAAACTGGGTTGATTTCTCCAATAACTTTGTGAACGAAATATTGGGACTAAGCCGTGCACAACATACCACTCAGATTGAGCATTACGATCAGTTCGCTGCTCAATGTGATGCCTTAAAAAGAATAAACAACATCATTATCGACCTGGACAGGGATATCTGGGCTTACATCTCCAAGAATTATTTCAAACAAAAAATAAAGGAAGGTGAAGTAGGTTCATCTGCCATGCCGCACAAGGTAAATCCAATCGATTTTGAAAATGCAGAAGGAAACGCTGGTTTAGCCAACGCGCTGTTTGAATTCTTTGCTGCAAAACTACCCATTTCACGGCTGCAGAGAGATCTAACAGATTCTACAGTGCTTAGAAATGTAGGCGTTCCAATGGCGCACACAGCCATTTCAATTTCGTCTACACTGAAAGGATTGAACAAACTGTTATTAAATGAGGAAGTGATCCATGCAGATCTGGAAAACAACTGGGCAGTTGTTGCCGAAGCCATCCAAACCGTATTGCGCAGAGAAGCATATCCAAACCCATATGAGGCCTTAAAGGATCTTACACGTACCAATCAAAAGATCACCGCATTGACCATGGCCACGTTTATTGATGGACTGTCCGTTAATGACGGGATAAAAGAAGAGCTCAAAAAGATCACTCCTTTTAATTATACCGGGGTCTTTTAAGATATATGACCTAAAACAGACCATTGGCCTGTAAATTGCATCAATGAATTATTTATTTTTGTAAGAAAAAAGAAGACAATGACTATCAACGTATATACAGAACAAACACCGAACCCTGCTACAATGAAGTTTATGGTCAATAAGTTATTGATCAACGGCAGTGAAGATTTTGCAACCCAGGAAAGTGCTGAGCATTCTCCGTTTGCGAAGGAGCTGTTTAAGTTCAACTTTGTTAACGGCGTGTTCTTTGCAAGTAACTTTGTAACCATTACAAAGACAGAAGATGCAGAATGGGGCGACATTGAACCGATCTTAAAAGAGTTTGTTAAAGGTGCTGTTGAATCAGAATATAAAATCAAAGAAGAAACTACCGGTGATGCTCCTGCATTTGAAGGAAGTGATCTTGAAATTAAAATACAGCAGATCCTGCACGACTATGTTCGTCCGGCTGTTGAACAGGATGGCGGTGCCATCAGCTACAAATCATTTGACGAGGGTATTGTAACGGTTGAACTTAGGGGTTCATGCAGCGGATGCCCTTCTTCTACAATCACCCTAAAATCAGGTATTCAAAACCTGCTGCAGCGGATGGTTCCTGAGGTTAAAGAAGTAGTTTCTGAATCTTTGTAAATAACGAATTACAAAAATGGCCTGTATCTTTTGGATACAGGCCATTTTTTATGCAGTTTAGAATCCGCTTCTGACGCTCCCGGATATTCAACAATTATTAAATTACCTTAATTAGTTCTAAAAAACTGAGTCTTCTAAACAATGGGAGCTTGGGGTTAATTGCAATACTTAAACCCAATGGGGTTAACTAAATAGAATGGTAAGATCTTGGTTAAAGAACCGTATTAAAGTTCCGGTGAATGATCTCCAAAACCTCTTCATCAATTAATGCATTTGTGGCTAGTATTTCCCTTTTGACAATAAATTCTGCTCCGCCATCAAAATTCATGATATTCCCTCCTGCCTGCTGAACAAGATATGCTCCTGCTGCAACATCCCAGGCATTCAGATTGTATTCAAAATACGCATCAAACCTGCCGCATGCTACATAAGCCAAATCTACCGCTGCAGATCCTATGCGTCTTAAACCATGGCATTTCTGCATCATTTCAGAAAATAACTGCATATATTGTTTCTGCTTTTCAAATTGATAATACGGGAATCCTGTTGCCAGTAAACAAGCCGACAAGGATGGTCGGGAAGAAACCCGGATCTCTTTATGGTTTAGATAAGCCTTACCCCCTTTATAGGTATAAAACATCTCCCCGCGGTTAATCTCATAAACGACACCAATTACCGGCTGCTCATCTTCATACAATGCAATGCTGATCGAATACGTGGGTATGCCATGAATAAAGTTTGTAGTACCATCCAGAGGATCTATGATCCAGTTGTAGACCTCGCCTTTTGTATTAATGGTCTCTTCTTCTGTTGTAAATCCAGCTTCAGGAATGAGTTTGGATAAGTTATCAACCAGTAACTTCTCCGCATTTTTATCTACGTAAGAAACGAGGTCGTTTAAGCCTTTAAACTCAATAGACTTGTCGTCAAAATTCAAAGATTCTTTTCTTATAAAGTTACCAGTCAACCGTGTTATGGCGATAACCTTTGTGCACAATAATTCGTAATCCACAGCCTGAGTTTTAAGCGTTAGCTACTTCTGCTTTGTCCTTGTTCCTGATGGAATAAATTACCAGTAATAAACCCGACAAGAACATGATCGACGATATTAATTCTGCCTGTGTGAACTGGATTCCGGCAACGTGATATTTAGTATTTACGCGGATCAGTTCTACAAAGAACCGCTCCAGACCATTCATCATCAGATAGATCCCAAACATCATTCCCGGCAACTTGATCTGATGGCGAATGCGCCACAGAATCAGGAACAGAATAAAACAAACGATTACTTCATAGATCGGCGTTGGATATACCGGCAAAGGCAGCTCATTACAGAACTTACCTACACAGCCTGCAATAGGATCTCCTTCACCCGCTACGTTATTTGGATAGGTATATGCCCATAACCAATCCGGAAGCCAGGTAAACGGCTTAGGATTTAGATTTGAGATTCCCCAGTCGCCGTCACCAGACAGGTGGCAGCCAATTCTGCCTACGCTATAGGCAAGCATCATTCCTGGTCCGCCGATATCCAGCATGTGCAGCACCTTGATGTTATTTTTTCTTGCGATGTACAGCACGGCAGCACCACCGCAAATCAGACCACCATAAAAGGTTAAACCGCTAAACGACAACAGACCGCCGATCGGATCTTTAACAAAGGAATCCCAATGCTCCAGGTTATCAAATATTTTAGCGCCTAAAAAGCCCCATACAGCTGCCCAAACAATCAGAGAACCCATCAGTTCATAGGGATGCTGAGTCACTTCAATCGTTTTAGGCTTAGGTAGTTTTGTGCTGTTCTTTTCCTTATAATCCCAATACGCAAACAGGGCAGCAAAAAACAATCCGCCAATAATGCTTCCTTTTAAAGAAAGAAGTACCGTTTGTGCATCACTTACAAAAAGCTGGTAATTGAGTAAAGCATAAACCAATTTATAACCGATTAGAAACCCAAACAGTCCGTTAGAGATAAGTTCTGTCGTTGTTGCCGGCTTACCAACTACCATTGTTTTTTTAACCGGATGTAAGATACCTAACGCCTCTTTACGCTTAAACTCCTGGGTAAAAGCCCAGTACCCGGCAACAAAGGCCAAAGCAACGAACACACCAAATGTATTAAATGGAAGCGGGACCTGTACACCAAAAAGATATTCTATAAAATGAGAAACAGTAGGAAACATACGTATAAAAAGTTTTATGCGAATATAGGATTAATGCACTAAAACTTCTGCTGTTTCTTCAACTTCCACCTCTCCGTCAGCACTCAGCTCAACGAGCTTAACAACTTTGATTTCGTTAACCATGACCGGATCGTATTTGGCCTTTACTTTAACATAGTTTTTTGTAAAACCGTGCATGTAACCATTTTTTTGATCGTCTTCAAAGAGTACCTCACCAACAGTTCCAATTTGGGATTGATAGAAGGCCCTTCTTTTCTTATCAGATAAAATGTGGAGCATCTTACTGCGGTCGGCACGGGTACTTCCTGCTACACGGCCTTGCATTTCAGCAGCAGCTGTCTGCTCACGTTCTGAATAGGTAAATACATGAAGATAAGAAACATCCAGCTCATTTAGGAACTGATAGGTATCTAAAAAGTCTTCATGGGTTTCACCCGGAAAACCTACAATAACATCAACTCCTATGCAGCAATTTGGAATAAGCGCTTTAATTTTAGCCACACGTTCCGTGTATAACTCGCGTTGATACCTTCTGCGCATTAATCCGAGGATCTTATTGGAACCAGACTGCAATGGTATATGAAAATGTGGTACAAAGCGTTTTGATGTCGCTACAAAATCGATGATCTCATTGCTCAGTAAATTGGGTTCTATCGATGAGATCCGGATGCGTTCAATGCCGTCGACATCATCCAGTGCCCTTACCAGGTCAAAGAATTTATCTTCTCTTTTTCCATCACGGATACCAAAGTCGCCCAGGTTAACCCCGGTTAGTACAATCTCTTTTACACCACTTTCAACAATCTGCCGGGCGCGGTTAATCACGTTTTCTATCGTATCACTGCGACTTCCGCCACGTGCCAATGGAATGGTACAATAAGTACATGGGTAATCACATCCATCCTGAACCTTTAGAAAGGTCCTGGTCCTGTCGCCAATAGAATAGGCTGCAATAAAATTATGATTTACTTTCTCAATGTTCTGCTGGTGAATAACAGCCTTAGGTAATTTAGTCAGGTCAGAGATATATTCTACTATCCTGAATTTTTCAGCAGCACCCAGCACCATATCCACCCCTTCAATTTCTGCAATTTCAACAGGTTTCAACTGGGCATAGCAGCCTACAATAGTTACATAAGCATTTGGAGAATATTTTAAAGCTTCTTTAACAACCTTACGGCACTTCTTATCGGCATGTTCAGTGACAGAGCAGGTATTGATGACGTAAACATCAGCACCTGCCGTAAAATCTACTACACCATAACCCGCATCGGTAAATAACCTGCCTATGGTAGATGTTTCTGAAAAATTTAATTTACAGCCTAAAGTATAAAATGCAACAGTTTTCATTTGAGGATGCAAAGATAATAAAAGATTTGCGAATTTGCCTTTATTCCTGCCAGCGATAGCTGTCCTGCTCCAATCCACAAAGATCAATAACCCGGCTTACGACAGTTTGCGCTACTTCTTCTATACTTTTAGGGAGACTGTAGTACGATGGATTTGCCGGACAAATGATCCCTCCTGCTTCCGTTACCGTTTTCATATTGTTAATATGAATGAGGCTAAAAGGAGTATCACGAACTACAGCGATTAGTTTTCTGCGTTCTTTTAAGATCACATCTGCGGCACGCGAGATCAAATCGTTAGATATCCCATGTGCAATTCGTCCGAGTGTCCCCATAGAGCAGGGCATAATGATCATGGTATCAAATTTGGCTGATCCTGATGCAAATGGAGCATTAAAATCCATCTTCTGATAAAAATCGAACGGATAATTGTTGTAATCTTCATGTCCGAGTTCAAAGCGCCAAACTTCTTTGGCATTATCAGACATCACCACACCAACTTTTTCAATCTGATCGGATAATTTCAATAAGCTATCTAATAACAACTTAGCATATATGGATCCGCTGGCACCGGTAATTGCAACAATGATTTTCTTTTTTTTCATAGACCGGATAAAGATACATATCCTTGAGAAACAAAAAAGGGCCGAAAATAAATTTTCGACCCTACATCTACCTATGAAAAACATACCCCCGAAAGGGTAAGCCCAAATGTAATTATCTTTTTCAATAAAAGAAAGTTTAAACATACTTTTTTAATCTTATTTTGTTAAAGTAACACAATGAGGTTAATAATTCCTGTTTATACCATCAAGTTCATTCAGCTTTAAAGTACAATTCAAAAGAACGTATCGCGTAACCTGGTTAGTTCTTAAATCTGTTACCGAATTACCAGAGAATGATCGCATCGGCTCATTGCCCTGGTTTAGCAGATCGTTTACAACAAGAGATATGCCCATCTGTTTCTTTTTAATATGGCTTTACCTATAGTACCGTTAATGATAGCGGATTCGTCGATATGCCAATCAGGCCAGAATTAAATCTCTTATTACTATTAACTGTTAAAAATGATAACTTAGGTAAAGTGATCCTGGAATTTAAAGCAATATTCATATTAGACAACTTATACGAATAACGAGGAGAATAGTTAACTGCAATATTCAGCAATATTGGCACTATTTATTATTTTATTGTTACATACAGGTAAATATTAAATATTAACTTTAATTTAGATAATTAAACAGGCCAAATTACCCAGAAATTCTTTAAATCAAATGAAGCCTCAATTACTTAAGGTAACCAGCAATCCGATCAACTCATTTAGTGCCAGGAGAGATAATGTCCCGTACATTAATAATCGCTGGCATTATCATGCTGAGGTAGAGTTGATCTATTTTAAAAGCGGAAATGGAACCCAGTTTATCGGCGACAGTATCAAGCGGTTTAAATCCGGAGATGTGGTTCTTGTTGGTGCACATTTACCGCATTACTGGAAATTTGACGATGTTTATTTCAATGAAGAAGAGAAGAATAATGCAGATGTGATTGTAGTTCATTTTTGCGAAAACTTTTGGGGCAACCAATTCATTAATCTTCCTGAAAATAAAACACTTAAACTGGTTCTGGAAAAAGCACAGCGGGGTATCCAGGTTCAGGATAAAGGCAAAGCGCAAATTGGTGAACTATTGGAATCTATTTTACTTTCTGAAGGTCCGAAAAGGATTATGACATTAATAGAAGCTTTAATGGCTATAGAAAGCTTTGCCGGTACGCAATTATTATCATCAATCGGATTTCGACACAATTTTGAGGACACAGAGAATGAGCGGATCAATGCCATTTATAATTACTCCATAGCCAATTTTAAAAGAAAGATCCAGATGGAAGAAATGGCTGCAGTGGCCAATATCAGTCCCAATTCATTTTGCAGATATTTTAAATCCAGGACGAGGAAAACCTATACCCAATTTATTAGTGAGATACGTGTAGGCCACGCATGCAAGCTTTTAATTGAAGACAGTATGAATGTAAAGCAGATCTGTTATGAAAGCGGTTTCCATAATTTTGCGAGTTTCCATAAACACTTTAAAATAATTACCGGTAAAAGTCCGCTAACGTATCAAAAGTCGTATTTAAATAAATAAAGCTATCTGCCCATCCACCCACCATCTACTGTCATCACTGTTCCATGCATATAGTTCGATGCTTCAGAAGCTAAAAACACAATTGGTCCTTTAAAGTCCGAAGCTTCACCCCAGCGGTTTGCAGGGATCCGTTCCAGTATAGATCTGCTTCTGTCTTCATCCGCCCTTAATGCTGTAGTATTATCTGTTGAGATATAACCAGGGGCAATTGCATTCACATGAACCCCTTTACCTGCCCATTCATTCGCAAAAGCCTTGGTCAACTGACCGACAGCACCTTTACTGGCCGCATAACCGGGCACATTAACACCTCCCTGAAACGTAAGCAGCGATGCCGTAAATATAATCTTTCCGGTTCCGCGTTCAACCATATCCCGGCCAATCTCCCGTGTTAAAATGAATGGCGCAGTCTGGTTTACGGCAATTACCTCGTCCCAAAATTCATCCGGATGCTCTGCAATGGGCTTTCTAAGAATTGTGCCTGCATTATTAACAAGAATATCTATTGCCGGATGGTCTTTCTTTACTTGTTCACAAAACTGCTTTAAGGAATTACGGTCGCTAAAATCGCACTGATAGGCGTAAAAATTCCTGCCCAGTTTCTTTACAGACAGTTCAACATCACTCCCATTTAGCTCTAAACTTGCAGATACACCGATAATATCTGCTCCTGCTTCGGCTAACGCTTCAGCCATAGCCTTACCAATGCCCCGCTTACAACCGGTTACAACAGCTATCTTTCCATCAAGTTTAAACAAATCAAGTACCGCCATATTTATTATTCAAAACTGGTTAATTATTAAATATCTTTCTTTCAAAGATCCATCTATTTTGTCTGATAGTAAAAGTTGGTTACACAACCCATCTCAATCTTCTACTGCACCCTAACCACTACAGGTTTTTCAAGCTTCAGTTGAAAACTGTTTAAATATCTAAACCATTGCTCCGCAGTTTTAATGTCGGTAGACTTGCTCCAGGCAGCGCCGCTATAATAAACTACGGGTTCGCCATTTTTGGCAGAAGAATGGGTTAACAAATGTCCGTTTTCGGCACTCATCATTGCTGGTTTTTGAAGTGATAGAACACCAACTCCAATCGTACCATCATCGCCATGCTGTGGTTCCCAATAGCCCATTATCCCATCAACCTCATTCATCATTACACTTCCGGGATCCTTTCTTTTCACAATCCCCATTACAACTGGTAAATCTGCAGCTCCGGAAAAAGAGTAAACCGCTTCTACGCGGTTCAATTGTGACCCTGCATCCAGTAAAATTGTTTTCAATACCTTAACCATTTTTCCATCCACATTCCAGTCTTCGTAACCCAACTGAAAGGTGAAACGCAAAGGTCCCTGATCCAGAACTTTCCAGGTTCGGTAGTTCTTTGAAAAAATGATCGATTGATTGATATAAGGCGCAATGTCTCCGGCACCAAGCGTAAAACCTACACTGTAATAATCCAGCCCGTCACCATGGTCTTTATGATAATCTCCCGTTTTATACCAGTCGTTGATAATCATCTTATCCGTTCTTTTAGCCCAAACATCCATACCAAATGCATTTTCTTTGGTACTTTCCAGTGCTTTACCGTAGGCACGAAAAGCCATCTTATCGTTTTCCCATGCAAAATCATCCATTCGTTCAGGAACATACCTTCCAAAAGCTGCAACAGGGAATATCGAAGGTTTACCCGGAATTAGGGTTAAACGGATTACCTGATCAGGTCCAATAGTAACCTGAACCAGTAAATTTTGCACCGTATTTAAGCCTTTATATTCGAGCTGAAATGGAACTTCTTTCTTTGTAGCGGCATCAATCACCTTAAAGTTATCTGCCTTCAATTTTGGGTCTTTTGAAACCAGATCCTTCCAATTAATGGAAACTACTTCTTTGTTCCGGCTAAAATTACCAGGATTAGTGAGGTTAATGGATATCGTCTGCGCAGTTAAGGCAGTACAAAGAACCAGGCCCCACAGTAAAAGAAACATACTTTTTTTCATAGCAATAATGAATTTATTTGAGTTCTGTAATAGCACAATGGTCCATATCGCCATAGTCCAGATTTTCTCCCGCCATTCCCCAGATGAACGTATAATTGCTCGTTCCTGCACCGGAATGTACAGACCAGTTTGGAGAAATCACCGCCTGTTCAGACTGCATCCAGATGTGCCTGGTTTCTTGTGGCTCGCCCATAAAATGACAAACACTCTGACCTTTAGGAACCTCAAAATAGAAGTAAACTTCCATCCTGCGGTCATGCGTATGTGCAGGCATGGTATTCCAAACACTCCCGCTTTTTAATTCGGTCATGCCCATCTGCAGCTGGCAGGTTGAAACAACACTGTTTACGATCAGTTTATTGATTACCCGGTGATTGGCCGTTTCGGCACTTCCCAGTTCTACAATTTCAGCATCCGCTTTGGCTACCTTTTTTGAAGGATATGCATGGTGTGCAGGTGCAGAATTGATATAAAACTTAGCAGGTTCGTTTTTATCCGCTGAAGAAAAAGTAACTTCCTTTATACCTTTACCCAAATATAGTGCTTCTTTAAAATCGAGTTCAAAACTTTCACCATCTGCAGTAACTGTCCCTTTTGATCCTACATTAATGATCCCAAGTTCCCTCCTTTCCAAAAAATAGTTTGCTTTCAGGTAGTTTGGATTACCAATGGATATGGTTTCCTGAACCGGCATTACACCACCAGTAATGTAACGATCGTAATGTGATAAAGTAAGGTGAATACAATCAGCTTCAAACAGTTTTTCTATCAAAAAATTAGTACGGAGTGCCGTCGTATCCATTTGCTTTGTTTCAGACGGGCTAAACGCATAGCGGCTTTCAAAAGAGATTTGCATTTTTTATTTGGTTAACATTAAATACTTCATTTGAACGAAGGTCAGTACCCCCGCTCATCATGCAATCTACTCATAATTTCAGTATTTAAGAATTCGTTTTTTATAAAAGAAGCGCAGAAAATTCTGAAAGATCAGCGCTAAATTCTGATTCATAAAAAGATCAGATAAATCATAAATGTTTAAATATTATATTTACAGATTAGATTCTTCAGCAAAATGACCGTAGCCCTTTTTATACCCTGTTATATTGATCAGTTCTATCCCAATGCGGCAATTGCTACTTTAAATTTACTAAAAAAGTTAAATGTTGATGTGGTTTATCCAATCAATCAAACCTGTTGCGGACAGCCTATGGCAAATTCTGGTTTTGAGCACCTTACGCAAAGCTGCAATGACCTGTTTGTAAAGAATTTCTCGGGATTTGATTATATCGTTTCTCCATCCGGAAGCTGTACATTGCACATTAAAGATCACCTTCATTCAGATGAACAGGAAGACCTGGCATTGGGTATCCGTAGTAAGATCTACGAACTGACAGAATTTTTAACAGACATACTTAAAGTTGAACACTTAACAGCCAGCTTTCCGCACAAAGTAGGCATGCACCAAAGCTGCCACGGCCAGCGGGGATTAATGCTGGCACAAATGTCTGAATTGGTTCAGGAACCCTATTCTAAGCCAATGCGGTTGCTAAACATGGTTAGCGGATTAGAAATGATTACCCTGAACCGTCCGGATGAATGCTGTGGTTTTGGCGGCACTTTCTGTGTAGCAGAAGAAGCCGTATCGGCAAAAATGGGTAAAGACCGTGTTGCAGATCATGTGGCTAATGGTGCAGAATACATTACCGCGGCAGATATGTCTTGCCTTATGCATATGGAAGGTATTTTGCGGAGGCAGAACAGCAACGTAAAAGTGATCCATATTGCAGAAATATTAGATGCCCAGGAGTATTAAAAATTAGCCGTTAAACATGAACACAGCAGGAAAAGATCACGCCCAGTTATCAGACGTATTTAATGAGGATGAGGCCAGGGTAAACTGGCACGATGAGACGCTATGGTTTGTTCGCGCCAAACGTGACAAAGCAGCGCACAATATTCCGGAATGGGAAAGTCTCAGGGAGAATGCATCACAGATCAAAGACAATGTTCTATCCAATCTTCATGACTATCTAATATCCTTTGAGGCCAATGCAGAAAAGAATGGCATCAAGGTTCACTGGGCCTCAGATGCAGAAGAACACAATAAAATTGTCCATGCCATATTAAAAGAGCAAGGTGTAAACCGCATTGTAAAAAGTAAGTCTATGCTTACCGAAGAATGTCATTTAAACGAATACCTTCAGCATAATAACATTGAGGTAATTGATACTGACCTTGGAGAGCGCATTGTTCAGCTCGCTGAAGAGCCACCTAGTCACATCGTGCTTCCATGCATCCATAAAAAGAAAGAAGAAATCGGTGAATTATTCCACGAACACCTTGGTACACCCGAAGGTATGTCTGATCCTGTATTTTTAACCGCAGCGGCACGCGTACACCTGCGCGAAAAATTCATCACCCGTAAAGCTGCCATAACCGGCGTTAACTTTGCTGTTGCAGAAACCGGTGAGTTTGTAGTTTGCACCAATGAAGGCAATGCAGATATGGGTGCGCACCTGGCCGATGTACATATTGCGTGTATGGGCATTGAAAAGATCATTCCTGAACGCAAACATCTGGCTGTATTTTTAAGACTGCTGGCCAGAAGTGCAACCGGACAGCCCATTACCACCTATTCCAGTCATTTCAAAAAACCAAGGCCAGGCCAAACCATGCACATCATCCTGGTAGATAACGGACGAACAACCCAGCTGAGCAGACCAGATTTCAGAAACTCCCTTAAATGCATCCGTTGCGGTGCCTGCATGAATACCTGCCCGGTATACCGCAGAAGCGGCGGGCACAGTTACCATACAGCAATTGCAGGACCTATTGGCTCCATACTGGCACCAAATCTTGACATGAAAAAATATGCAGACTTGCCATTTGCATCTACCCTTTGCGGTTCGTGCACCAATGTTTGTCCGGTAAAGATCAACATCCATGAGCAGCTTTATAAATGGCGGCAGGTAATTGTTAAGGAGGGATATGCAGATCCTAAAAAAGCAATGGCTATGAAAGCGATGGAATTTACATTATCAAAACCAGGTGTTTACAGGTCGGCAGGAAAAACTGCCCGATGGTTCTTAAAGAATACTCCCTTTGCGGTAAACAACAAGCTTAACCCATGGTATAAACAACGCGACATGCCCGAAGTTCCAAAACAATCTTTTGGTGAATGGTATAAACAGCATAAAAATGACTAGCAGAGAACAGATCCTTTCTAAAATTAAAACCCACCAGCCTGAACTGACATCACTCCCGGCACCCTTAACTACAGTTCCAGGCACGGTTAACCTGATTGAGTTATTTAGCAGCGTACTTGTATCTATTGGTGGCGCTGTTGTGGAAGCCGACAGCTATGAAGAAATCAAAAACTACATTAAGCAAACGTTTAAAGACCAGAAAAGGATCATCTCTACATTAAAAGAACTGGCTGATGTGTCAGAACAGGGCTGGGAGAGCCAGGACCCGCACAGCTATGAAAATGTTGATCTGGCCATCATTCAGGCACACTTCGGCGTGGCCGAGAATGCCGCCTTATGGATCACTGAAGAACTGATGCACCAGCGTGCAGTTCCTTTTATTGCACAGCAGCTGGCAGTAGTAGTTAAAAGAAGCAGCATTCTTGCTACCATGCACGATGCCTATATCCGCATAGGCAATGCAGAATATGGCTTCGGAACATTCATTGCCGGTCCATCCAAAACTGCCGATATTGAGCAGTCCCTGGTATTGGGTGCTCACGGACCGAAAGGGATGACTATATTTTTACTTCCCTAGATCTTAATCTTCAGATCAAAATAGTTTCTTGCATTGTAATAGCAGATGTTGCCAATGATCTCACCGATCCACTTCTCATCATCCGGCAATAATCCGCTTTCCATTTCAGAACCGAACAAATTGCATAAGATCCGTCTAAAATAATCATGACGGGAATAAGAAAGAAAACTGCGTGAGTCGGTAAGCATCCCTACAAAGGTGCTGATCATCCCCAGGTTTGACAAGGTGTTCAGTTGCTTCTCAATCCCATCCTTTTGATCTAAAAACCACCAGCCGGAGCCAAACTGCATTTTGCCTTTCAGGTTACCATCTGCAAAATTACCGGTCATTGCAGCAAAGACTTCGTTATCTGCCGGGTTTAAATTATAAATGATGGTTTTTGTTAACTGATCGGTAAGGCTCAGGTTTCCAAAAAAAGCAGAAAGCCGTTCAGCATGTTTGAAGTCACCAATAGAATCGTATCCCGAATCTGCACCAAGCTGGTTAAACATACCCAGGTTATTGTTCCGTATAGCGCCCAGATGAAATTGCTGTACCCAGCCCCGTTCATGATACATTTTACAAAGCTCCGTTAAAATGTAACCCGCAAAGGCATCCGGGTTTGAGAACTCAGCACCATCGGTTTTAAGGAACTGCTCAAATTCAGATCTTTCTGCATCGGTCAGTTCATACGTTAAAGGCAATGCAGACAATCCATGATCGGAGATGCTGCACAGGTTGGTATGAAAGAAATCAACCCGGTTACGAAGTGCAAATACCAAAGATCCAAGATCATTGACCGGTATTCCGGAAACATCGGAAAGGCCATCCAGGTATTGTTTAAATTGAATGGGTTTATTAATCAGCAAAACCTTATCAGGTCTGAATGATGGCTTTACCTGTACGGAAAAATCGCTTTCAGCCAGCTGTTTATGATACATCAGGTTGTCGCAGGGATCATCCGTTGTACCCACCATTTCTACTTGATAATGTTTTAAAAGTCCCTGTGCAGAAAACTTATCCTGCTGAAGGAGCACATTGCAGTGTTCATAGATCGCATCAGCAGAATTTTTATTCAGATACGAATTAATGCCAAAGGGATCTTTAAGCTCCATGTGGGTCCAGTGAAAAAGTGGATTTCTTACGGTAGCAGGAACAATTGCGGCCCAGGCCATGAACTTCTCCCGGTCTGAAGTATTTCCGGTAATCAATGCTTCTTTTACACCAAGCGCACGCATTCCACGCCATTTATAATGGTCACCCTTTAACCAGATCTCTGTTAAATTACTGAACTTTTTATTCTCTGCAATTTCCTGCGGAGGCAAATGGTTGTGATAATCTATGATTGGCAGGTGCCTGGCATATTCATGATAAAGGATCTTTGAACGTTCGTTACCCAGTAAAAAATCTTCCGATATTACATTGCCTTCTTTCATCTTAATCTTTCTTATTTTGGATAATACCAAACTCCAGTCCTCTTAATTCTGCAAGTCCTTTTAAGCGGCCAATGGCAGAATATCCGGGATTGGTTCTTTTTTTTAGATCGTCCAGCATCTGGTGTCCATGATCCGGACGCATCGGGATACTGATCTTTCGCCGCTGCTGTATATTTACAATTTCCTGTACAACACCAAACATGTCCACATCGCCTTCTAAATGATTGTCTTCATAAAAATCACCCGCTTCATTTCTTTTGGTACTCCGGAGATGTATAAAATGGATCCGCTCTGAAAAAGTCTTCAGCATATCAACCAGGTCATTGTCTTCCCTAACACCAAAAGAACCGGTACAGAAGCACAGTCCATTATTTAATGAAGGTACCGCATCAAACAACTTCTGAACCTGTAAGGCTGTGCTTACTACCCTTGGCAGGCCAAAGATCGGATAAGGAGGATCATCCGGATGGATGGCCAATTTTATCTGAACTTCATTGGCTACAGGGATGATCTCTGAAAGAAAATGAATCAGATTTTGAGAAAGCCGGGCTTCATCAATGCCGGTATACTGATCCAGTGCATCCTGAAATTGTTCCAGCGTAAAGCTTTCTTCGCTGCCTGGCAAACCGGCAATGATGTTGCGCTGCAGCATCATTCGTTCTTCATCATACATTCCTTCAAACCGCTTTCTTCCGCGCTCCAGTTCTTCTTCCGTATAATAGTTAGCAGCGTTAGGGCGCTGTAATATAAATACATCAAACGCAATTAAGGCTGCCTTTTCAAACTTAAGGGCCTTTGCCCCGTTGACCAGTTCAAAAGCCAGGTTGGTCCTTGTCCAGTCCAGCACAGGCATAAAATTATAGGTAACTACAGCTATCCCGCAAGCGGCGAGGTTTCTTAAGGATTCTTTATAATTGGTAATATAGTGTTCAAAGCCCTGCGACTGGGTTTTTATCCCTTCATGAACGGGAACGCTTTCCACTACATCCCAGTTTAAACCGGCATTTTCAATCAACTTTTTATGTTTAAAAATTGCATCTACTGTCCAAACTTCCCCATTGGGAATCTGATGCAGCGCAGAAACGACACCACTACATCCAGCCTGTCTGATGTCGGACAAACTAACCGGATCATTCGGGCCAAACCACCGCATGGTCTGGGTCATTTGATAAACAGGATTTAACAGGTTCATATTTGGAATAGCTTACTCAGTCCAATATAAAAGTAATTCAAACAGAAAAAGACATTTCAGGCTTCATTTATTATCGAAAACGATTGCGGATATTTCTGCCTGCATCTATCTTATTACTCAACCTGGTACCGGTAAACCTTTCTGCCAAGCAGCCCACCCGCATTAATACCTTCAATAACAACACGATAAGAACCCTTACCATCGGCATTAAAAAAACTGAAAGCAGCCTTGCCGTCTTTTCCGGTCAAAATAGCCGGGTTCCAGTAAACCGTACTTCTCAGATCTGCAAATGAGGAACTGTAATCATACCTCTGATCGTGTTTTGGTGCATAAAATTCTTTTACCGAACTGTATCCCTTAGGCGCATAACTCACAACGGATGGATCATAAGTAACACCGTGGGTGTATACGCTTTTGGTATAGATCAGAATGGAAGCCCCTCCCATCGTACTGCCCAATGCAATGCTGGTACGTATTACATCAATTTTAATAACGTCAACAGGGTCAATATTCATCACATTTTCCACCTCGCAGATATCAATCATTCTACCGTTTAAGTAAACGTTCATCATTTGCCCCCTTGTAAAAGGCATATATACACCACCGCAATTCTTGCCTTCAACCTGTTTAAACGTGATGGCTCCCTGTATCTTTCTCCGCAAACAATCCAGCAGGTCATAACACTGATCTTTAGCCGTAAAGCGTATGGTCTGGTCGGCATGACCCTCCAAAACGTCGATGCTAAACTTATTTTCAGACTTCCATTTGTTCTTAACCTGTATTTTAACTTCCTTTAATTGCTGGGCACGCCCGGTCATTCCATTTTTTTGAAGGTCCTGATCCTGCTTCTTATTGTTTAAAAAATAGGCCTGCATACTTTGACGGATGTCGTTATTATAATCACCAATATTAAAGTTAGGCGATTGATCCTGGTTTGGTGTCCGGTCCAGCAGTACTTTTACACGGTCTCCGCCCTTAGGGTTTCTCCCCTGAACGGTAAAGCTGAGTTCATCAGTTATGATCAGGTTGCCAAACGTAAATTTACCGGCATTATCGGTTATGGTGTCCATTACAAGACCCAATTTGGTATTGATCAGCTTGATATTACCACCAGCTACGGGTTTATTTAGCAGCGTAACCAATTTGCCGGATACCGATGTAACCAGTTTCTCTGCTTTAAATGGAATAACAGGATTTTTACCAGCAATTACATCCTTCCATACAAATCGTCTGTATCCCTGGGTTAGCATTAAAAGATCAAGGTTAGCCTTGGTCTGTGGACTGGGGTCGTAAAAATAATAATTGGGCCTTTCAATGTATCCCTTAACATCTGCACTAAGCAAGAGTTGGGAAAGGATGGTGGTTTCTTTAGTTTCATCAGACGGTACTGCGCTCTCGTCAATTACAGCAATGGAAAAATTGCCTACAAGAGGTTTACCCTCAGCATCGCCGGCATTGATATCTATATCTATACGTTCTCTTTGCTTGTATACTTTCTTTGCACTGGATAAGTTAACAACCATCTGGTCATTGTTTTGAACAAAGATGATCCGTTCATTTAACGGAGCTCCGGTTGAAGAGAATAACGTAAACTGTACAATACCGGTACGCAATTCTTTAACTGGGATCTGCAAAGAAGCGGTGGCCTTACTGATGGTTACACTTCCGGAAAAAAATACGTCACCACCAGACTGGGCTATTAAGCTAACATCCTGCGGTCCATTTTGGTAAACAGAAGCAGCCGCACTGATCCTAACCAGAACAGTATCCGTGGCTGTATTGTTATAAACAGAAAGTACGTAACCCGTCTGCACAGCTGCAGGTAATTTTACAGTATTCACAGCCCCATCCGGATAAGTAACTTTGGCCTGGTACGTTTTCCCTGCCTCAGGGTTCAGCATAAAAAAACCCATTCCTAAATGCGCAGCCGCAAATTCTGCAACCTGATTGTTTTCGTTATCCGTTATTACACCTTTTACAGGTACACCAAGACCATTTGTTCCGGTAGCCTTAAAAGCTACCCGTGAACGGATGCCATTCACCAAATTTCCGCTCTCCGGAAAAAACTGCACATCAGTTTGCGTGGAAACCGTTTGAATAGAAAAAGTTTTAGGGATACTTTCTTCTTCATCCAAAGAAATATAGGTAGACAAGTGGGTATTTATAAATTCTTTTGCATTATAACCTTTAAACTTAACTTTCAGTACTCCGTTACCATCTGTTTCTCCCTTACTGGCAGATACCCTGTTGTCGTCTCTGATCAGATCATAACGTACCGTTTTATTGGCATAAGGTTTTCCAGCTTCATCCGTATAGGTCAATACAGCGATTACGTTGGTTTTATCCTGATCCTTTTCATAAACGTATTCAATCTTTGTAAATACCGGATTAGCTACAGAATTGCCCACACTGAATACACGGTCATAAAAATAATCCGGACCGGCATTGCGCATCCACTGGGTATAGGCCTTGATCCGGTAATTCCCTTCATGTGTCTTCAGATCTGAAAGTACAAAGTTCCCTTTTGCCATCCCGGCAGTAAGCGGCAGCTTTATAGATTCGGCAATAGAATCTGCTTCATTGATGAGCTCGATATACAAAGAACCACTAACGGCAGAAAGCTGATTTTTACCACCAACAGTTACATAGGCTTTAAACCATAAGGTATCGCCTACAACATAATACGGTTTATCGGTGTGGAGATATACTTTTTCCTGAGGGTTAGTTTCCGCCCACTTTTGCAGCGATGCGACAATTTTCTCAACAGGATCAATACTTTGGGGAGCAAAGGCTAAAAATAGAACGAGGGAGAAACTGCAAAAAATTGCAATTGAGCGTTTTAGGTTCATACACTTAGAGGCTGTAATTTGGTTTAAAAACCTAAACATATAAAAAAATATGCTTATTTCAATGCCTGATCTTTGGTAAGAATTTCATAAAGCTTATCGATCTCAATGGGTTTACGCAGAAAACCGTTAAAGTAAGACGCATATTCGTGCTGATTTTCTGCAGTAATATCAGCAGTAAGTGCAAATATAGGGGTATTGGTATTGTAATTCTCTGTGTTCCTGATGTGTGAAGTTGCATCCAAACCGTTCATTTCAGGCATATGTATATCCATTAAAACAAAGTCAAAAGTTTTCTGTCGGGCTTTATCAATTGCCAGCAGGCCATTAAGTACGTGGTCTATCTGCATTCCCCAATTGGCAAGCAGCCTTCTGGCAACCATAGCATTAACCAGGTTATCTTCTACCAGCAATACCGTTTTGTCTTTAAGCTGGTTTCGCAATACAGATGGAGGCAAAATAACTGGTTCTGTGCTTACCAGATCAATGTCAAAATAAAATGCAGATCCCTGATCAATCTTACTTTGAAATTCTACATGGCTTCCGTAAATCTCTACCAGCTTTTTAACAATGGCAAGACCTAAACCTGTCCCTCCTTGTTTACGGGTAGTGATGGATTTAGGTTGTGAGAAGCTTTCAAACATTTCGTGAAAATAATCTTCAGGAATACCTGTACCCGTATCCGTAACTTTAAACCGGATGGTAGCTGCCACGCCTGCCTCAGCCAGCTTTTTAACTTCAACTACAACTTCTCCACGCGCTGTATATTTAATGGCGTTGGTAATCAGGTTACCTAAAATTTGTGACAGTTTGGTTTCGTCCAACTCATAAAATCCAGTGAGAAATGTATCGAAGTTTAAGATCAGCCTGATCCCTTTTTCAATGGCCAGGTTTTCATACGTCTTTATGATCCGCTGTAAAAGCAGGCTTAAGTCGCAAGGGCGATGTTCCAAAACCACCTTACCGTTATCCAGTTTTGTGAAGTCAAGAATATCGTTGATCACCAATAGCAGGTTACCTGAAGCAGCCTTTAGAGAATCCAACAATACTTTATCCTCCCCCTGGTACTGGTCACTTAAGAGCGTGGCAATGGTGGTAACCGCATTTAAAGGCGTACGGATCTCATGGCTCATGGTCGAAAGAAAATCCTGTTTCATTCGTGCAGATTGCTCTGCAATTTCCTTCTTTTCAGTCATTTCTGCTTTTTCCTTCTGCAATTGTGCTTCCTTTTCAAGAGACTGCATTTTAAGGATCAGCTCATAATTTTCAATTACCTGAAGGGTTTGTGTATTGATTACGGCTTCTTTCTGATTCAGATAAAGCTCCAGATATTCCAAAGATCTGAGCGTATCTTTCTCAGCCCTTGCTATCTTATACAACAGGTAATTGCTTTTAAATTTTATAAATACAATGTTGTATTGTTCACTAATGGCAAGCGCCTTTTGCAAGCTGTCTTTTGCCTGTTCATTTAAACCCATTTCGAGGTATAAGCTACCGAGCTTTTGATAGGCCATCCCCAGCCCAAGCTTTTCACCGGCATCCAGATGAATGTCAACAGATCTGGACAGATCAGCTTCAGCAAGCTCAAACTGGCCCATGTGTATATAAACCTTCGCCCTTCCATAAATTGCAAAAGCCAGACCCCTGATATCCCCTGTTTTGTTTTTATACCGGATAGACTTCTCAATGATCTTTAAAGCTTTATCAATTCTATTCTGCTTTAAATAGATGCCTGATAATGGATTGTATGCATTAGACAATAGATTCAGATCCTTTATCTTTTCCCCTGCCTTAATTGCACTTTCATAAGAGTTCATTGCGTTCTTTTGGTCTCCAAAGTACTCATAGATGGTTCCCAATGATTTATGAACCCTTGCCTGGTTATGGTAGTCGTTAAACTTTTGATAGGTGATCAGGCAATTGATGAGGTTAATCAATCCCAAATGATAGTTATCTGTCTTGTAATAAACACCTGCAATGTTATAACGCGCATCAGCTATACCTCTTTCATCTTCGAGCAGTTCAAAACATTTGATCGCGTCATTTGCTAAACGAATAGATTTTTTGTAAGAGCCGCTGATCATGTAAAATAATGAAAGCTGGTTAAGGCTCTTACCAATCATACTTTGATCATCAAGTACTTTACTGATCTCTAAAGCCTTCGATGAAATTTTAATACTGCGCTTTAAATCATGCGTGCGACATGCGTACGCTTCACTTAATAATGAAGCGACAAGACTGCTATTCATAAAAATTTACCCCCTAATCAATTGTAGATAATTAAAGATACATAATGATTAATTTATTCTAAAATTAATCATTGATATATAACCATTTATCTATTACTTCTTTTAGCCATAAACGTGTTTTCCGGCAAAAAGGATTTCAAGAACATGCCAATAACAGGACATTCAAAGAACTTATTAATTAATCAGAAAAAAGAATTAATATTCCCCGTGATCAGGGTTTAAATACAGATTGACGAGGGTATAATAAAACCAATCTCCAGGCAATGCCTGGAGATTAATAAAATCTATATTGTATCTGGAGAGTAAACTTTTAGAACGCCATCACCTTCACTGCTCACAATCAGCAAGCTTTTCTTTGTAGGACTGTTCTTTGCAGGAATAAACAAAACACCTTCAGGTGCATCACCACATTTAAGCAGTTGCAGGAACACAGGTTTAGTAGGTACAGTTACATCGTATACGGCAACAGCATCTGCTCTTTCCATACCAACAAAGGCAACTTTTTTGTAGCCAACAGAACCGATAGTAATACCTTCCGGCTCTACACTTTTATCATCACTTCTGCCATCATCATAAGCATTAGCTTCAACGCATTTAACATCCAGTTCATTTTTACTGTCAAAAACCTGCGTTCCATCGTTTCCATTCCAAACGCTGAATGAGCGGGAGCCTAAAGAGTATAAAGCATCCAGATCGCCATCACCGTCCGTATCACCTAATGTAGTGGTAATGTTTAAGCGGCCAAGATTTCCGTCCTGCTTTAAAACACTTGCATTTGGAAAAACAGTAGCATCAAGATTTGCACTCTTCACACGAACAATTTCTGAGAAACCAGCATATTCCCTGGCATCACCTTCATTGGCGGTAAATAGATAAGGAGTTCCGTTATGCTCCAGTATAGAGATTGCATCCGGCAGGTACATGCCCTTAATATTCCATTTCGCAGGCTTGTATCCGTCTTTATCACTTGGATCAATTTCGTTACCATCTAAATTATAGTCCTTAAACCCAAGCGGAAAAATGTTGGTAATGGTTTTTGAAGCAATGTCGATCTTTGCAATCGCATTATTTTCCTGAAGCGTTACCCAGGCAGTTTTAGAATCACCAGAAACGGTAATGTATTCCGGTTCAATATCCTTTAAAAAGTTATTACCCACACCGTATACCCTAAAGCCTTTCAGTTTTAAAGCAGAAAGCTGGCCAGCCATAGCAGAAAAATCAATGGTATTAACCGCATAGTTTTCATTTACAGAGATAATGGAGACGGTACCTACCGGATCATTCAGGTAACTATCATTTGGCTCACCTTCATTTGCCGTTAAAATATATTTTCCATCTGGAGAATAAGTAACCATGTCTGGCAGGGCCCCAACTGTAATTTCAGCAACTTTACTGTAATCGCTGGTTTTAAATACCACCACCTTACCATTTGCTTGTTTGTCTGTTGATTGTATCGCTGCCGCTAATTTTCCGTCATAAACAGCAAGACTATTAACCGCACCACCAAAAGGCAGCATACTGATAGAACCTATAGATTTCATCGTAGCAGGATTGCTAAAATCGATCACTTCAATCTGGTTAAGCTGGTTAGCCAATCCCTCATTCTCATTTCTTACCACAAACAAACGGTTTGTGATCGGATCAAATGCCGTAATTTCTGCTGCTCCGGTCTCACCGACATCAAAAGAAGCAACTTCAGCAAAAGAAGAGGCATCCTCATTAACAAAAAATTCTGGTTCAGTTACACCTCTGTCTTTTTTACAGCTGAACAAACCAATTAAAAGGAAACTAAACAGTAAAGTTTTTTTCATAAGAATATATATTTAAACCGCGAAAGTACCCCCGGCAAGTTAAAATGGTTTGTCCTTAAGATTACGATATTGTTAAGCTAATATTAGAGGCTTACAATTAAGAAAGTAGAGGATAACGATATTTTTTAAAGACGCTTGGTTAGGGTAAAGCTCATCATACCGTTTTGATACCCCGGACTAAATGCCATATCCGGAGATTTTCCATGAAACAATTTTCGTTTAATATACGGATAAATCAAATAGGTAACCTTAGTAGACAGGATTCCAAATCCGGCTCCTGCAACTACATCACTTACCCAATGGGCATTATTGTATAAACGTAAAATACCAGTTCCGGTAGCAAGGGCATACCCGCCAACACTATACCAGATGGATTGGTCTTTATATTCCTGATGAAGAAACTCTGCAGTCATAAAAGCCAGGGAAGTATGACCCGACGGAAAAGAATGACGGTTAGCCCCATTCGGACGCAACCGGTTAGCAGTAAGTTTTATTGCACCAACACCAACAGAAACAATTGCATAAGAGGTAATCAGCATGATACTCCTGTCTACCACCGTATTTTTTGCTTTTACGCCAATCAGATCAAGCCCATAAACAGCCACAGCAGGTGCATAGCGCAAATAATTATCTGCCTTCAATGCAAAAGATGGATGATCTTCCTGCAATTCAGCATTTGTGGTAAGATCCAGTGTTCTGATCGGGTTATCACCCATCAGGGAAATCAATCCGTATCCGATAAAAACAGAAGGAATGATAAAAGAAGAACCTTTTATCTTTGTTTTTGCAGGAGCAGGAATGCTATCCTGATCCTGACCCAAAGAAAAAAGAGGTGTACTTAAAAATATAAGTGCGGTTAGAAGTTGTTTAAACATGGCTTTGGGTATAATTTAAGTACATACGAAATTTACCAAAGCTATGCTTTAATTATGTAGAAAATCTGAATTCAACTGTAAACAGCAATTACCTTACCCTTCCACGGTCCGGGAAACGCTTGTTATAGAACTGGTGATCGTTAAAATGCCGGTGCGAATAAAACTGATCACCAATATGAATTTCACGATCATTTAAAGAATCATCAGGATCACGAAAAGCATCTAACACCCAGATCTCATATTCCTGGGTAACTTCATTGGTTGTATATAATGGAACCGCAGCAAGCTGCATTGGTGTTACGCCTGGCAGGAAAACTTCATCGTCGCTTTCATGAAGCTCAGCCAAACCAATAGGGATCAATATTCTGCGATTCTCCGCAGATAATGGCAGTGGCTCAAGATCGGCAACCACATATCTTACTTTTTTAGTAGAAGGATTAAAAAGCAGGTCGGTAACCTCACCAATCCGCTCGCCGAGATCATCTTTAATGTGCCATCCCTGAATTTCCGGATCACCATCTGCAATTTCGAAATCACTCTCACTCAACGCCACTAAACGACGGTACTCTAAAGTCTCTTCAGCTGTCATATCCTTCTGTTTAATTACTGAACCGGACTAACGCCGGTACTATCCCTGATCACCTTATCTGAGGTGGTATTGTTATCTTTATTTAAGATGAAGTAGGTTAATCCTGCTGCGATAATAATCAGCAGTACCCAAAGCCAAAACTTGCTTTTTCTTTTTGGTTGCACACTTAAATCTACCATAACGGATCCATTTTTTTACATATAACCCCTCCGCTCCCTAAATTGTTTGCCAATAAAAAAGGCGGCATAAGCTGCCGCCTGATTAAAAAGTTAATAAGCTGGTTATTTTAAATTTAACAAGCCAGCTATTTTGAAGCCCTCTCTTTGCTGTATTCCTCAGCGAGTACCAATGCACTATAGGCATTTACAACGCCACCAGAACTGCAAAGCTGACTAAAAGGGACAAGCGTGCCAGCTTTTCCAGGTAACTGAACATCATGTGTTACCTTAATTACAGACTTAACCAATATTTCTTTAACCTGCACCGCAGTTAATTCCGGAAAATAAGCACGGACCAAAGCTGCTATTCCAGTTACCACAGGAGCAGCCATACTTGTTCCATTGTAGCTTTCATATTTCGATCCCGGAATAGTTGAGAAGATGCGCACACCGGGTGCAAACAGATCTACCGTCCTTGCACCATAATTTGAAAAATAAGCAGCCAGGCTCCTATCGTCCTTAAAGCCAGAAGCACCAACCTCTATCCAGCTGGCAGCGGCACTGCCTCCATCCAGATAAACAGCCTTTGGAAAATTATCTTCTGCATCTATATCTTTATGTGAATTGCCGGCAGCATGAACAAATAAAACATCCTTGCTAACGGCATATTTAACTGCACTGTCTACCATTGATTTTTGAGGAGAAAAAGTTTTGCCAAAACTCATATTGATAATTCTGGCACCATTATTTACCGCGTAATAAATGGCCCTTGCTACATCGATGTCCCGCTCATCACCAGTGGTCACCATCCTAACCGGCATAATCAGGGCATGATCCGCAATTCCATCAATACCTAAACCATTATTTCGCTCTGCAGCAATAATTCCGGATACATGGGTGCCATGATCACAATCCTTGCCATCAACAACAGCATTATCCTCAAAAAAATTCCAGCCATACTTATCGTCAGCATATCCGTTTTTGTCATCATCCTTACCATTATCTGGAGTTTCTTTTTTGTTTTTCCAAATGATGTTTCTCAGATCTTCATGTTTATAATCTGCACCTGCATCAAGCACTGCAACGATAATCGAACTTGCCTTTTTACCTTTTAATAACCCGGCATATGCTTTTTCAGCGCTGATTCCAAAGATCTGATCAGTTGCCAGATCTTTATGCAGCCAGCCCGGCTGCTGCGCATACGTTGCCGTAGTCAGTGCAGCCAGCACAAATAGTATATTCAATATTCGCTTCATACCCATGTTTATAAATCCACAAGTAATAAACGAAATCATTGGCACATTTGTTCGCAGTATTTAAAGAGCAATCAGTCCAGTCAATTCTAAACGATTTAAAGGTCCGGCAGAAATTAAATATCGCCCATCAGAAACATACATGAACATTTCTAATGAGCGACAGAATCAATTCAATAAAGGCAATGCTAAGCTACTGTATGATCTTCAACCGCAATTACCGGTGGCAATAATTTATACATTACCGGGGTAACCAGTCTGGATAATAAGGTAGAACTGATCAATCCGCCAATCAGCACCAGTGCCAATGGAGAATACAATTCACTATATTCAATAACCAAAGGCAGCAAACCACCAATAGCCGTTAATGAGGTCAGCAGGATCGGAACAAACCGGATCTCCCCAGCTTCTATAATGGCTTCCTCAATACCCCTGCCCTGAGCCCTCAGCTGGTTCGTAAAATCAACCACCAATAAAGAGTTTTTCACTTCAATACCCACCAGGGCTATAAAGCCAATAGTAGCCGTAAAAGACAAAGTCTCCCCTGCTAAATAAAGCATGATCAAGCCACCAACAATCCCCAATGGAATAACAGAAAGTACGATTAGAATACTTTTAAAGGTTTTAAACTCCAGGATCAGTACACCCAGAAAACCAAATACCGTTACAATCAGGATGATTCCCAGATTTCCAAAGCTATCGTCTTTACTCTCCTTCTCACCAGCAACCTTAAAAGAAAATCCTTCCGGAAACTTAAACGCATTGAGCTTAGCAGTAATCTGTTCATCCAATTGCTGAACGTTGTAACCCGGCTTTACAAATGCAGAAATGGTTACGTACCTGTCCTTGTCATAATGACGGATCTGGTTCGGTACACTTTCAAAACCAATCGAGGCTACGTTTTTTAAAGGAATGTTAGTACCAGACGCAGAAGGAACATACAGGCGATCAAACATGCTCAGATCTTGTGTATCTGAACTTCTTGGAATCGATACATTCACATGGTAATTGTCGGCTTTACCTTCGTCTTCCCTATACGTAGCCACATTTAAACCTGCAGAGCCTAAGCGTACCGTCCGATCGATATCAGACGAAGCAACACCCAATAAGCCCGCTTTTTCTTTATTTATAGAAACTTTCAAATCAACCGGCATTACCAATAACGGATTATTCACATAGATGGTTCCATCCTGCTTCGCAATCAAAGCGGCAATATCAAAGGCTGTTTTACGCAGGGCGATCAAATCATCTGAATAGATGCGGTACGCTAAAGGTGCATCAACCGGAGGCCCTTGCTCAAAATCCTTTACTTTGATCTCCGCACCCGGATAACCTTCCAGCTCTTTCCTTAATTTTTCAATTACAGCAACCTTTTCCCTGGTTTCCAAACCTTCAACCTGCACAAAGATCTCAGCAAAATTCTCACTTTCATTATGCGGAATAACATTGTAATAGATCCTTGGGTTCCCTTTACCCACATTACTCGAAAAGGAACTGATCTCCGGAACTTTTTTTAGTTTAGATTCTACAAAGCGTGTTACCTTATCGGTTGCCTTGATGTTTGTTCCTTCAGGAGTTTCAATCTGAACCAGGAACATTGGCTTTTCAGACTTCGGAAATAGGCTGCTGCCAATCACAGGTACCAAGCACAGCGAACCAATGAATATGGTAAGAATAATGGCTAAGGTAGTTTTAGGATTTCTCAACGCACTGTTCAGCACCTTACCATAGGTAGTGTGGATGCCCCTTTTTAACAACCGAAGTAAAAAATTACCTTCTTCACTGGCATGAGGTTTCAGAATAATGCTTGCTAAAAATGGAACCACAGTTAAAGAAACCACCATAGAGGCAAAGATGGTCGTAATTACCGATAAAGGCAGACTACGGATAAACTCGCCGGCACCTTCCGGTAAAAAAACAATTGGTAAAAAGGCGAAGATCAATAAAACTGTACAACCAACAACAGCGACACCGATTTGTGAGGTCGCTTTAATAGAAGCCTCAACCCTTCCGTAGCCCATGCGCAAATATCGCTCAATATTCTCAACAACAACAATACTATCGTCCACCAGGATGCCCAATGCAACAATCATCCCTACAATGCTCAGCTGGTTAATGTTGTATCCCAAAACACTCATCAGTGTTAAACCAATGGCTAATGAAAGCGGGATCGAGATCATCACCACTACAGAAGCCCGGGTACCTAAAGGTAAAAGGGTAATCAGAACAAGCAGGATCGCAATACCAAAATCACGCGCAAAATGAGACAACCTGATGTCCACGCTTTTAGCCTGGTCAAAAACCTTAACCAGTTCCATATTGGCCGGCAGCTTTTTCTTAAAGGCTTCAATTACCGGGTCAACCTTATCCTGAACGCTGATAATATTCTCCTTATCCTTTAAACTCGCATTAATAAAGCTACAGCGGTAACCATTAAAACGCGTAATGTGCGATTCATCTTCATAACCAAGCGTAACATCGGCAATATCTTTCAGATAAACCACCTTGCCCAGCGCACTAAATACAATGGTATTCTTTACCTCATCCAGGTTACTGTAATTGCCACTGGTTTTAATGTTCACTTTACGGTCGGCAATACTAATACTTCCGCCCGGTATATTTACGTTCTCACTTTGCAACGCTGCAATAACCTGGTTCTGTGTTAAATTTTCCTGGGTTATTTTTTGCAGGTTCAATTTGATGTTCACCTGATGTTCAGGGATTCCTGCATACTCCACATTTTTAAGTGCAGAAACCTTTTCCAGCTTTTCTTTTAATGATTTAGCCTGTTTTTTAAGCGTGGAGTTTGATGCATTCTCACTGATTAGTGCATACTGGTAAATGCTTACGTCAGAAGGGATCTGCTTATCAATCCGGATATCCGCAATATCTGCTGGCAATTCAGACCTCAGACTGTTGATCTCACGAACAACTTCCTGGTATTTATCATCCGGATCAGAACTGTATTTATAGATCACCTGCATCACGGCAAGTCCATTGCTTACATTGGTAATTACATGCTTAATATCATCCAGTTCATTGATCTTTTTTTCTATCGGATCAACCACCAGCTGTTCCATATCTTTAGGATTCGTACCGGGATAAACCACCACCACATTAAACTGCGGCGGATGGGTTTCCGGATCTTCACTACGGGGCATATTAAACAGGGAGTAAACCCCCATAGCCATCACGGCGATAAAAACAACCAGCGTAAACTGATAATTCTTTACGGCAAATTCAGGTAATTTCATGTTGGAATAATTAAGATTATCTGATTATTTTAATAGTGGATCCGGGAGTTAAATACGCAGAACCTTCACGGATTACGCGGTCTTGTGCAGACATGCCATTAGATATATAGGCCTTATCGCCTTTTAAATAGGCAATCTTAACTGCTTTTTTAACGGCTTTATTGCCATCGGCAATAAATACATAAGCACTGTCATTCTTACCTTCAACAAGTGCATCAACAGGGACCGATACCAGGTCGGCTTTACCAGCCGGATACAGTTTAACCTTTGCAAAAAGACCGGCAACCAGTTTAACCTGGCCAGGATCAATGCGGACTTCAACCTGGTACAATCCAGAGCCAGCATCGCTGCCTTCAGCGAGTGATTTCACCTTACCGCTAAACGTTTGCGGATAAGCATCAAAAACAATCTCGGCAGGCTCATTACCACGAAGCCTGGCCCGATCTTTATCGGTAATCCCACATTTAATGATCCAGTCCTTATCAGCAGTACTGCTGATAAAAAGAACAGGGGCACCACCAGCAATCTGCTCACCCTCATTCGCTGTCTTTTTTAAAACAACACCAGCCGTATTTGCAATGATGCTGGATTGAGCCGAGTTGTAACGGGCAATGTCCAGTTGTTTTTTAGCAATCGTCAGTGCCGTTTGCGTATTATCAAACTGCTCACGCGTACTCACACTATCCTTATATAGATTAGCGATGCGTTGTGCATCACGCTGCGCTTTATTAAAATTCTCTTCAGCCTGGTTGAGCTGGGCATTCACTTCTGTTTTATTCAACAGGGCCAATACCTGGCCTTGCTGTACCCGGTCACCTTCCTTTACCAGGATCCGGCTAATGATGCCACTCATTTTAAAAGACAGGTTACTCTGTTGTTCAGAAGACAATAAGCCCGAAGTTTCCATAGGTTCCGCTTCCTGAAGTGCAGAAACAGAGATCAGTTTCACAGGAATTGAACCATCCGCCTTTTCAACAGGTTTTGGCTGCTTACAGCCAGCCGCAAGGATCAGGATCAATGCCATTACGGTCCAAAAGTTTATAAATTTCATGTTTTTAAGTTTAAGGTTAAAAGGTATAGCTTGACTTTGCCCTTTCCAGTTCAGCAGCCCTGGTTTGCGCAGTTAAATAAGTAATGCTTTGTTTAAGTTCATCATTGATCAGCCTGGCTTGCGCATCGAGAAGTTCGAGGTATAAGGCCTGCCCTTCTTTGTAAAGCCGTTGCTGATCTTTAAAATACTGACGGGATAAGGAAGCCTGGCTTACCGAAGCATCATAAACCTGAATAGCTGCTTTTAACTTGTTGGCAGCCGTTTCTATCTCTAACTGCAAGCGCTGTTCAGCCTGACTGACTTGGTTATTTGCCGACTTAACATCCATGGAAGCCTGCTGGATCTTATTCTTGCGCTGGTTTCCAGCAAAGATCTGCCAGGAAAGTGTAACCCCAAAAAGATAATATGGAGACTCATCATTAACCTTAAGAAAATCGCCCTGGGCACCCAGATCTAAAAAGGTAGATAGTTTAGGCAGGTAAGCAGCCTTATTGAGCTGAAGCGCAAGAAGGTTTGCTTTTCCGGCAGACTCCAGAGCCAATAGTTCGTCACTCTTACGGGATCCGCTCGTATCTGCAGATAAACCTGCCTGAACCTGTTCAACACCTATAGCAGAATTTAAAGGTTTGTTTAATAAGAAATTGAAATAAGCCGCAGCATTAAGTGCCTGCGAACGCGCATCTTCCAGCTGGGCCTTTAAACCGGTAACCTCATTCTCAGCACGGTTTACTACCGTACGGATCGCTTTGCCATTTTTAACCATAGCTTCGTTAATGCGCAAGTTTTCTTTAGCCAGAACAATACCATTATTAAGCACTTCAATAGCAGATAAAGATTGCAGATAACCGTAATAAGCCAATTTCACATTTTTAATCAGCTCCCTTTTATATACATTAAGCTCGGCCTGCCTGATGTTAATTTGCTCTTTCTTAATCTTTGTATTAAAGATAATCTCCGCATTATACAATGGTAAGGTGGTATGTACCTTCGCATCATAAAAATTGTTCGGGTTAAAACTCTGACTCACATTTTCAACCTGCGGAAACTGGCCGGAGCTGGTTAAGTTATTAAGGGTGCTGTAAACCGGATTCAGCAAATCCCCTATTGGAATCTCAATCTTCCTTCCGCCACCAGAAGCCAGGTACTGCGTATTAAAATTAACATCAGGCAAAAAAAGACCTTTGGCCTCTTTAAGCGCGTAAAGGCTTTTCTGCACTGCAAAATCACGGTTCTGCAGTTCAAGGTTATTTGTAATGGCCTCCTCCAGATATTTTTGAAGCGGTGTTTGGGCAGACAAAGATGCAGGGATCAAAACTGCGGCGAGTATCCAAACCCGCGTAAATACATTTAATTTCATCTTATTATCTCATCGTTTAGTTAATGAACAGTGTTTACTTACGGAGGTCATAATGGCTGATTCTTTAATTGTTTAAAAAGTATAATCGTTGATTTTTTACTAAACAGTGTTTATATCAGGTATTAAAAAAAGGCTACACCTTAAGCCCGGCTAAAAAATAATCCAGGGAAGTTTTCAACATCTTCTGGATCTCGCCATCTCCAGATTCCTTAACCGATTTAAAACGTTCACGAATGTGCAGCGAGGCTACACCATGTACATAAGACCAGATTGTCATTGAGATCATGAAAACATCACCATCTCTAATCAACTTCTGATCAATACATTCTGATACACCCTTAAATAAATGCGATATAGCCGCATCTCCAGCTTCCCATTTATCATGGCATGCAATTTCAGTTAAAGGTGCGCGCATAATAAACATCAGATCATAGTAATCCGGATTTTTAAACGCAAAATCCAGATATGCTTTACCCATAGCAGCAAGCCGTTTAAACGGATCCTTAATAGATCCAAGTGTGGCAAATTCCTTATTAAGAATATCAAAACCCTGCTCATGAAGAACGAAAAAGATCTCATCTTTTTCCTTAAAATAAAGGTAAATGGTTGCAGGACTGTATTCAATGTCATCAGCAATGGTACGGATAGAGGTTTTTTCATAACCCATCTCCAAAAAAAGCCGGGTAGCAGATTCAATGATCAGCTTGCGCTTATCCAGTTTTTCCCGTTCTTTTCTGTCTTTAATTGCCATAATCAATATTAACACTGCAAATATACTAAACACTGTTTATATTTCAAAGCCTAATTAACAATATTTTTATAACATATTATTTATTAGTGGTTTAATATAAAATCAACATCTTAAATCAAATATTGATGTTCAGGATTAATGTTTTCTAAATGAATTGAATTTGTATTACCCGAATTTATTCTTGTTGTTGGATTGAATCGTATTCACTTAAGCCTCGACACTTAAAGACCTGTTCATCTTAAGAACTTGCTAATACAATAATTGGCTACGGTTTGATTCCATGATGAACTGCAAATGAATATAATACGAATGGATTAGTAAGCCTGGCTTTTCTTAAGCAGTTCTGAAATAGGAAGGAGTAAACTGGGTTTGTTTCTTAAAGAAATTGTTAAAGTGGGCTGGTTCTTCAAAGCCGAGGCAATAGGCAATTTCAGAAACATTCCAGTCCGTATGTCTTAATAAAGACTTTGCTTCTTTAGTTAACCGCTCCGCAATAACATTGGTAGTCGTTTTACCTGTAGTTTCTTTGATTGCCCTGTTCAAATGGTTTACATGTACAGCCAGCTGATCTGCAAAATCTTTAGCCGAACGCATATTAAAACGTTGTGACGGGGTTTCAATTGGAAACTGACGTTCCAGCAATTCAGTAAATACAGAAGTTATCCTGGTTTTGGCATCCACATGAAGGTGAAGACTTTCAGAAGGCCTGGATTTTAATGCAAAATGAGTAATCTCTGTTATATAGTTTCTAAGCAGATCATACTTAAACGCATAGTCAGAATCAATCTCTTCCAGCATCCGGACAAATATAGAGCTAATGTGCTGGTCTTGTTTATCATCCAGATGATAGGCCGGTTTCCCGCCTAATGCGTACATAGGCAGTTCCTTTAAACCGCCAATGATCCTTTCTGTAAAAAAAGATTTAGAGAAAATGCAAAAATAACCGGTTGTATCGTCAGACATAGACTCAAATGTATAAGGAACCTGCGGATTAAAAAACATCAGCGTAGTTCCATCTACCTCTAAGCTCTTATCTGCGTAGTGATACACATTCTTTCCGCGGATCAAAGCGATTTTGTAAAAGTCCCTCCTGCTGTACGCAACAGGTCTGGCACCTGGGCCCAAGCAATCTTCCGTTCTAAACACATTAAAATGACCCATATCCTTTTGCAGGTTTAAAGGCAGGTAATCAAGCTTATGTTTATAAAAATCTTCCAGTGTTTCTGTTTTAGCGATCATAGCAATAGGATTTAAACTGAAGTAAAATTAAGGAATTAAAAGGTGATCCCATTACTAAGATCAAACCAATGATTACAAAATTCAAACATTATCCGGATATCGCTAAATAATACAGCATTTCCTCATCTAAATTTAATTGCTGCTTTACAAAAATACTGTCCATCAATTGGTTTACCTCACCAAGGTTTATATTAAGATCCATTATCGAAGATTTGCAGACAGCAGCATAATCTTTTAATAAGAAACAAGAAAAGTTTTCGTTAGTTTGAGTAGTGATCATAGGGTCCTATTTATATTGTGATTTGATAAGTACAAATGTAAGCACAGGTCTCTTTTAAAAATTGTAAGATTCAAAGCATTACATATAAAATTCAAACATTTCGGTTATAACAGTCTATGATCTGCTCTTGACGGTATGCTACTGGTTTTATCAATTGGCAGCAAAACAAATTACCTGTTCAACAGCATCTTCATTAAACTTAACCAGTTTCTCCACTACATAATCAATCTCTTCAGCAGTATTATAGCGGCTAAAAGAAAACCGGATGGTTGTTCCATGCTCATTTCCCAATGCACGAAGAACATGTGAACCCGATGCAGAGCGACTGCTGCATGCACTTCCTCCGGATGCACAGATCTGGTTCAAATCCAGATAATCTAAAACGGTTTGCCCAAGACCATTATCCGGAAATGAAACACTAAGGACCTTAGAAACACTCAGCTCTTTATTTGATGAATTGCCATTAAACTTTATACCAGGAATCCGGTCAAGCAACTTTGTAATCATCCGCTCTTTCAGACTGCTGATCTGGTTTTGATAAAAAACAGGGTTCATTTGAGTAAGTTCCAGTGCTTTAGCCAGACCAACAATACCCGTCACATTTTCTGTTCCGCTTCGCTGTCCCTTCTCCTGTGCCCCACCATGGATTAATGGCTGAACAGCCGATGATGCCCGGTTGTATAAAAATCCAACTCCTTTAGGCCCGTGAAATTTATGTGCCGATCCAACTAAAAAATCCACTTTAAGATTTTTAGTATCATACTGATAGTGCCCCATCGTTTGAACGGTATCCGAATGAAAAATAGCGCCGTACCTACAACAAATTTCAGCAATCAACTCAATGTCATTCAAATTTCCAATCTCATTATTTCCATGCATTACCGAAACAAATGCATGGCCATGCGTGCTTAAAAGTTGTTCCAAATGGGTCACAGATAAATTACCATGATCATCATGATTCAAATAGATCAATTGAATAATTCCTTTCTGCTGCAGGCTTTTTAAAGTATTGAGTACGGCATGATGTTCAAAATGAGAAGTAATCGCAACTTTGATCCCATTTGTATGAATTGCAGAAAGAATGGCGATATTGTCCGCTTCAGTACCTCCTGAAGTAAAGACAATGTGATTCGGGTCGGTATTTAATAATTCAGCAATTGTATTTCTTGATAACTCAACCGCAGCTTTAGCCTTCCGGCCATAAAAGTGCGAAGAAGAAGGATTGCCAAAATTCTCAAAAAGAAAAGGTTCCATAGCTAAGAAAACTTCTCTGCTTAAAGGTGTAGTAGCTGCGTTGTCCAGGTAAATTCTCATTTCAATCGATTTTTAAGTGAAAAAATAAAACCTATTCAGATCGATTGGAGTTGATCTTATCTGTCCGGCATTGCCGGAAGGAGTTAGCACCTTATTAGAAACAGGTTGCTAAGACGTCAAAGGGCCTTTCCCTCAGTCTTTCTGGATAAGTAAATAAATAATAGAACGATGTATGGCAGCAAATATAAATAAAGTCTACTCAATTAGTAGTATTTATTTTAAAATAGTATATATTTGCCGGCAGCCAGTGATATTATGCACTGATCCTATTCAAAATAGTCATGTGGCCGAGTGGTTAGGCACAGGTTTCATAAACCTTTAAGGGCGGTTCGATCCCGCCCATGACGTCTAGATCATCTAAGGCTATGTGCAGATAGCCTTAGATATAGGTAATCCACTTAAATGACAGCAGTAAAATACGCGTTAATTACAGGAGCAAGTAAAGGCATTGGAAAAGAAATGGCGCTATCACTTGCCCGTTCTGGTTATAACCTGTTGCTGGTAGCACGATCAGAAGATGAGCTCATCAGACTTTCTGAATACATTCAACAGGAATATCCTGTTGAAGCCCACTACTTTTCCTGTGATCTTTCTATAGATGATGCTGCATCCAGCGTATCAAAATGGTGCAGCACACATACCACAGCGTTATCGGTGCTGATCAACAATGCCGGATACGGACTCTGGGGGAATTTCGAAACGCTAACGCTTGCCAGCCAGATGAACATGCTAAAACTCAATATAAGTGCGGTTGTAGAATTGACATACTTATTATTACCCCTGTTGCACAACCAGCAGCAAGCCTATATTTTAAATGTATCGAGTACCGCAGCCTATCAGGCAGTACCAACCTTAGCAATATACTCGGCCAGCAAATCATTTATCCTTTCATACAGCAGGGCATTACGCTACGAACTTAAAGACACAACCATCTCAGTGAGCTGTCTTTGCCCCGGTCCTACTGCAACAGGCTTTGCAAGCCGTGCAGGTATGGATGTACTGGCCAGCCTGGCAGAGAAGTTTAATAGCGCTGCAAGCGATGTGGCAAAGACCGGACTGGATGGAATGTTTCATAAGAAAGCAGAAATTGTTCCCGGCTTCTTAAATAAACTATCGTCATTTGGAGTAAAACATTTACCCAAACGCCTCATTGAGCGCATTACAGCAGGTTTATACGGGCATAAATAAGTTTATACCCACATAAAATAAATATTATTAAAAATAATTTGATATTATAAATATTTCTCTACATTTGTAATGTCTACCAAAATAGTAGACTTTATTTTAAATGATTAAAACGCAACATATACTTACCGCATACCGAATGCGAATGCCCTTCTCTAAAGGCGCATGCTGTTGCTATTGCTGTTGTTGATCCACACCAATCAGGACCAATGCTTAAGCAGTTGCTTCATCAGCAACTGACACCATCTATTATTTACTATTAAATGCTGCAGACATGGACAATTCATATCCGAGATTTACTTTGGGAGACCAAATAACGACCGAACAACACGATTTTTTTAACCGCAATGGCTTTATACATTTCAAGAACTTCATCAAAAAAGAAACTGTAGCAGACATCGTAAAGGCGTCTTTAAATGTGCAGCAGCGCTGGATCGAAAACCAAAAAATAAAGGTTAACGGCATACCAGTCAAATACGGAAAAGATGTGGACGGCAGTACGATCGTGCAGCGGTTTGCCTTTATCAATCAGCATCATGATCTTTTCTCTGAACTTGCCGGTGATCCAAGATTTGATACTTTGCTGAGCCTCATAGGCGATGGAGCAAGATTGGGTACCACAGAAAAAGACGGCATGGTATTAAATCACTATGTAAATGCTGAGGAAAGTAAGTTTACCCAGATGGGCTGGCATACCGACGGCCTCCGTGATATATTTCAGGGTCAGAAGCTAAACCCAATGCTCAACGTTGGCATCCATTTAAATACCATCAAACCTGATAACGGGGGATTAAGGGTCTTAGCAGGAACCCATAAACAAAGCTTATATCAATTGTTATTTCGCAAAAAATATTTCTTAGACAATAGATCGGATAAGGATGAGATTGCAATAGCCCCTCAGGCCGGAGATCTTACGATCCATGATGGAAGGCTATGGCATCGTGTAGCCCAGTCAGCAATAGTCGGAGAAGAAAGCCGCAGAAGGGTAATTTACATACCAATTATAGCTGGAAAATATGAACCTAAAAATGAAAACAGTCCAACCGCATTTTATCAGCGGTTCGCCGGTTTAGTAAAATAACATGCTTCTTGTAATCATAGTTACCTACCTCGTAAGAACACGAAAACTGGATGCCTGCAAACTGTTTTTTCGTTCAAGGGTCAAGTGGCCGAGTGGCTAGGCAGAGGTCTGCAAAACCTTTTACAGCGGTTCGAATCCGCTCTTGACCTCCTGGTAAATCCAAGCGTACTCATTTTGTTTAGATTTGTTTTTGAAGTAAAGCCGGGTCATCTGATCCGGCTTTTTAATTGAACAATTAAATACTACTAATTTAGTAGAATTAATTATATTTGCTGAGCAGCCGCTCTGGCTGCTCCAGCTTTGGTACGATTAGGATCGAAGTTTTGTTCAATAAACCAGGCCGGATGGCCTGGTTTTGCAAACACAATGCTCACCCGTAAATATTAACAAAATGATCCAACCCAACTATTTGGCTTTTGCAATTCCTGCATTCTTTGTTTTCCTCTATATAGAGTATCAGCTTGCTGTACGGCTTAAAAAAGGTGACATATTCAAATATGAAAGTTCCATTTCAAACTTAAGTATCGGAATTGCAGAAAGACTGCTCAATCTATTCATATCTGCAAGTTTTTACAATCTGTTCTATTGGGTTTATAAAAACTATGCAATTTTCAATATTCCAAATACCTGGTGGGTGTGGATTGCACTGATACTTAGCACAGACCTGGTTTGGTATTGGTACCACCGGCTTGGCCATCAGATCAATTTTTTATGGGCTGCCCATATAGTACACCATCAAAGTGAAGAATTTAATCTAACGGTTTCTGCCCGTATCACCGTATTTCAGGCACTGATCAGAAATGTATTCTGGTGTATCCTGCCCGTTTTTGGCTTTCATCCAGCCATGGTCATCACCATCTTAGTCGTTCATGGAGGTTATTCCTTTTTTACACATACTCAAATTATCTCAAAACTGGGCTGGCTGGAACACATATTGATCACCCCCTCCTTACATGGCATACACCATGCAAGTGACGATAAATACCTCGATAAAAACTATGGAGATGTATTTGTATTTTGGGATAAGCTGTTCGGCACCTTTCAACAAGAAGAAGAACAGCCAAAATACGGACTTACACATCCTGTAAAAAGTTATAGCTTTTTATGGCAGCATTTTCATTATTACCTGGAAATTGCGGAAGCCTGTAAACACGAAACAGGACTTAGATCAAAACTTAAGATCATTTTCGGAAATCCTTCTACATTAGACCAGTCCATCAGACCAGTACTGGAGAAGAGATACCTTCAGCATAAGGCTTCATCTTCTGTGAGGTTTAAATTCCGTGCTTATCTAAACGTACAGATTTTATTATGCATTGCATTATTAACGTTCATTACTGCAATTTATCCTTATATAGATGCATACGACAGGCTATTCATCGTCTTGCTTATTTTATTAACATTGATTAATTGTGGTGCATTACTGGAGCAAAGAAAATGGATCTATAACCTGGAATGCTTCCGGTTATTCATTATGCTCAGTTATGGGTTCTGGAAGTTGAACCTCATGGAATTGGTCGTACCAGCTGCCGTAATGCTGCTCCTGATCGAATATGTATTCCGTATCAGTGATCTTTACCGGCACTATGTACTCAGATACGAGGATATAAACTCAGATCCGGATTATAAAAATGGTTAAACCAATCGTTCAGCTAGTGCAACGAGTACGGCATTTCTTCGCAGCGAAAACCCATTTCTTTTAAGATCTGTATGATCAGATTTGTACATGGAACAGAGCATACCACTCTTAGAATTTTATCCTCATCATCTAAAGCAAATGACCAGTTCTTCTCTCCAAATAAAATGTTCATTAAAGGTGTGATCACCTTCAGATCTTTTTGATCCTGTACCGAAGTTTTAAAAATAACTATGTTCATCATTTTTGACATCTTACATTCAGAAACTAATGTTGAAGTTTCTAATGTAAAGATGTGAGATAAAATGACGCGATAAAAGTAGCCTATGGCTGAATTGGACAAATACCTAGGTGAATGGCATAAAATTGTCGGTAAAAATTCCGAACGATTGAATATATTTATATAAAATATTAAAATATGGCAACAAATAAAACATTTGAAACCACATCCAGTGTTACTGATTTCATAAATTCAGTAACAGATGAGACTAAAAGAAACGATTGCTTTAAGATCATTGAAATCTTTACCTCCCAAACCGGATTAGCACCAAAAATGTGGGGATCATCCATTGTTGGCTTTGGAAGTTATCATTATAAATATGAAAGTGGACATGAGGGTGATGCACCACTTGCCGGTTTCTCGCCAAGAAAAAATGCAATCGTATTTTATATGGCTCCGGATTTTGAAGAAAAAGAAGAGTTGCTGCAAATATTTGGAAAACACAAGCAAGGTAAAGGATGTATCTATATCAATAAACTAAACGACATCAATATTGAGATACTCAAAAAAATGATAAAGGTCTCTGTAAATAAAATGAAAACATACGATACCAGAACGTCATCTAATCCATAAAACTTAAAATAATTCTGCTCCACTTAGGCAGCTTCAATCGCTTCAGTATTACTTCATTTCTTCAATTAATGCTTTTGCCTGTTTAAGCCAATCCTCTGTTTTCTCCTCAAAATTTGTATAACCTGTATAACCTTCAAAATTTAATTTACCAGATTTGTTATCAAAAGGCCCACAAATACCAATGTAGGTTTTAATAACTTGTTCTTCCAGGTAGTTAAACTCAAAAGCATAATAAATATCCTTATCATCCATAACTTTTCCTAAAAGACGGATTGAATTTGGGGCATCATAATCATCAACCAGGTAATTGTATAAAATGAGTTTGGCAAACTCCTCATGTTTTCTATATTTTACTGGAACGCTTTCCAGCTTACCGATTGCATTAAATGCGCTCATAATATCATAGCGTGTACTTAGGCTGTCCAGCTGCGCACTTAACATGGCCGGATCGAGAGGTAAACCGGACTTGATCCGGGCGGCAAAGGCAATGGTATGCAAGTACTCAGCAGAATCGAGCGAGAATATTTTTTTAGTAAACTCATCTGTTAACTGGGGCATTTTAACTTCGGGAAGGATATATAAATATCTGTAAAGAATTAAAAAAGATGAGTAATCAAGCTTAGATTTTTTTACAACTACATCATCCATGGCTCTTTCCGTGATCTTTTCCTTTCTGCTTTCTATAGCTGCCAGGTAGCTGCTTTTATCCTCATCACTAAGCATGTCCACCACCAAATCAAGAACATGCAACCGGTATTGGTCCACCTTTAATAAGGTAAGTAATTTATCAAAATTTGTAGCAGCATAAGAAAGAGAATCATTCAACGGGGTGAATAGATCCCAGTATTCCTTAAGCTTTAAAGGGGTTGCTGTAAGCAAAGAATTGAAATACCAATCGTAATTATTTTTATCTACACCAACAATAGCCGGAAGAACTTCCGCTTTAATCACGTCTGTATTACCCGCATCCTGAAACAATTCTTTTAAAAATGTAACAGTACGGCCGTCGTTCAACTCAGTTAGTTGTCTAATGAGCAAAGCCCGAACTCCATTGCTCGTCGTATCATCTGCATACTTTAATTTCAAAGCATCATAAATGAGCGGCAATTCTTCCTTATCAAATTCATAATAATTAAAAGCCGCCAATACCTTTAAATGAGTTATACTATCGGTACTCTTTGAATCTTCAAATAATAGCGAAGCCTTAGAGCTCTTTTGATCAAAAGCATTATGCGGGCCAAACTTTAACGAGTTAAAAAATTCTGCGGATTGCGGACTATTCATTTCCTCACTGCTCACAAAAGCAGATTGAACATAATACTGGTCATTATTTATAAAAACACGAATTTTACGATCTATAGCATTTGCGGTGTCTTTTGAATAATATTCCTTTCCCTTAACATTTCCGGAAAAAACATCGCTTAAAATATAATTGCTGCTATCCGCTGCTGTTAATGATTTAAATACACGTTGGTATAAAGTATCCATATTTTTAATCCGCGCATATTTGCCCAGTGTTCCCTGGTCCAACCCATACAGGCCACCGGAATTTTTATTAACCACATAATACGATTTAGTATTTTGTACCATCCCCTTGTAATCCTCATCTTCATTAGGTACAGATATAGGTTCTGATGGCATGCGCAGACTTACATTTTCCCTGGAAAACACGACACCTTCATTTGGTGCATATTTTTCAAAGTCAAAAGAGTCAAAAAAATCACTTTTAATGGTTTCATTACCCTTCATATTCTGGCGCATCAATAGGTATACCCTGTTGCCGCGAATAAAAATTTGAATCTCCAGAGACGTATCCATCGAACTGATCACAATTGTCCGCCCCTCATAACCACCTTTAAAAATGACCCTGACTTCTTCTTCAACTTTCCCTTTTCCTTTCAGATCATCAATCAGCATTTTAAAAGTTAAGTCCTTGTCCTTGATGTATGTCCCTGCTGGATAATCGTTATACCGAACGATATAATTGGCCATATTGGATTTGTCTGTCGACATAAACATATTCATTACGTAAGACGGATAACCAGGATTTTCTTTATTTAAAACTTCATTTATTGCTTCCTGGGGAGTTCCAGGAAGGTTGATGCGGAATGCTCCTTCACTATTTTTATACATTACCCAGCTACTCGTTTTAGGTAGGGCTGTAGCTGTAATTTTAAACGAATTAAAAAAATATTCGGGAGAACCCTCGTCCAGATTATTCGTTAAACTTTCAGCACTCAGCGCATAAAACACATCATTTTTAAGGTAATAAATAACACGTATAAATTTATTATCCTTTTTTAACCCTGCCTCCATCTTAGCAAGGGTATCACTACCCAGCTTCTTTTTATACTGTAGTTTTATCTGATCGCCTTCCAGATACTTATTTAGCATTTCACTAAGAAGCTGATCAGCGGTTCCACCAACAACACGGCCCGTATACAGTGCAGTTGAGGTATACAAAATTCCATTCGCCTTATCATTATACTCAAATTCAACAGAAAAGCCTTTTGCGGGTTTCTTAACCGGAGCAGAAGGAAAGTCAACTATAAAATTATTTACCGTGTCTTTATGGGTGTACCACTTTTGTTGTTGTGAAAATCCGAAAACAGATGAAAAGAGAAAGATAATGGCGCATAGACCGGCCTTTGAGAAAGACCCGAAAGAAAGTTGAACGTTCATATACTGTACAGAGGAGGTTAATTATCCCGCCACAATATAATAACTTTTATAACTTCATCCGCATGGGCACCTGAATAAAACTATCCGTATACCACCTGATCTTTAACGGCTCTGCAGCATCTTCAATGGTTTCCAGGCTCACATCTTTACCCGTACCATAATTTACCTGCGCAAATGAATTCTTATCAACATTCAATACCACCAATAATCGGCTTCCCTTATTCAGTAGCTTGCTTACCATTCTTGAACGTTCAAATGGGATCACTTCAATCTTTCCGGGTCTAAGCAGCTTTCTCTTACTCATATCTTCGGCATAGCTAGCCCTCCCCATAAAATAAGACAACTGGAAATATTCACCATTTGGCAGTACTTCATATAACACCAATCCAATGTCCATGTCTTTTTTATTGATGCTGGCTTTCAACACACCGCTAAACATACCATTGATCGAAACGGGCCGGTCAAATGGCTTGCTGATAAAGAATAAACCGTTATCCCTGTTAAGCTCTTTCTTGCCTATCGGATCAGGGTAATAATCATTATTGGAAGTATTGCGGTCTGCCAGGTCAATCGTCTGTTCTATAGATCCAGATTTAACTGGTCTTTTATCCGACAGGCTAAAATCACTGTGCAGTTTCGTCTTATCCAGGTAAAGGGTCAAAACCGTATCAGCCATTTTTTCTATAGAGCCGACATGCTCCCATCGGTTTGTCCCCATCACCTCATAGTTGATCCTATCTTTTAAAAGCTCAGGCTTCTTGCCACCTTTCATGACGTAATCCAGCCATTGAAAAGTAATCTCCCGGGTATTGATCAGGGCAACCGAATCTACCTGATAACCACGCAATACCGCGGCACCACCCTGTTGGGCACCAAAATGATCATAAGGACCAATGATCAGGTAATGATTGGCCATGGGGTTGTATTTATAATGTTCCCGAAGATAATGAAGGGCAGAGATCTGGCCATCGTCATAATACCCGGTAATACTCAGTACAGGAATATTGATCCGGGCAAAATCCGACTGATATGGAACCATACCCTGCCAATAGCTATCGTAATCCGGATGCAGCAGCCAGCGCTGCAGCCAGGGGTTTGATGTACCATCAATACTGTCAATCCTATTGTATGCCTTTCCGCTTTGATACCAGCTGTCCCGCATGTTCCGCCAGCGCCGATGATCATTATTTACCGCATTATCGGTATACTTATTATTCGTCACATAAAAAGCCCACTGGTAATTTGCATTCAGAAAAATGTTATTCTCCATTGGCAAACCCAAACCGGGAATTGCCGCCACATAAGGCACAATCGTTTTCAATGCCGGATGCAGGTACTTTGTCGCAGCCCATTGTGCAAAACCAGAATAACTGCCGCCATACATCCCTACCTGTCCATTGCTCCAGGGCTGTTTAACTATCCAGTCAATCACAGCATTTACATCTTTGGCCTCATGTTCATATGGCTCAACCACATCCGGACTTAAGCGTTTGCCACGGGTATCGGCAACAATACCTACATACCCATGATCTGCCGCAGATTTCGCTTCTGCCAAACTTCGCTCCAGGTTCGAATAGATAAAAAACATCAACGCTGCAGGCTGAGGTACAGTAATTCCTTTTTTACGTACCACCACTGCAGAAAGCGTGCCCCCATTATTTATACCAATCAGAACACTATCTTCAATCAGGTACGAATCCTGATCTTTATTGATTTCCTGGGAACGGCAAACCTGGCTTACCATGAGGCATAGCAAAGCCATACCGAAAATTTTTCTGCTCATCATTTTAGATTCAAATATTAAATTAATTTCGGTTCATCATCCTGAACCGAACAGACTGGCGGGTAGACAGCTTAATCACATCCCCGCTTTTAAGTGTAATAGTCAATGCTGCATTTTCTGCGTGCTCTTCCTGATGTATCGAATCAATAAACTTAAGGTTGATCATTTGAGCCCTGTTGGCCCTAAAGAATTGCTGTTGGTCAAGCTTTTCTTCCAGCTGACTTAAAGAACTCTTTAAAAAGACCTTTTTATCATCAAAAAACAACCGGACATAATTGTCCATAGATTCAATCAAGTAGACATCTGCCCATCGGATCAAATGGTACTGGTGGCGGTCGCGCACAAAGATCTGAGGCTCAACATCCATCATTAACTTTGCTTTTAACTGTACGATCGCCTTATCAAAACGCTCTTTACGGATTGGCTTCATCAGGTAATCGAAAGCCGCTACTTCAAAAGCCTTTACTGCATACTGATCAAAAGCCGTAGTAAAAATTACCAGTGGAATGAGGTCCAGCATTTCAAGCAAGTCGAAGCCAGATTTCTCAGGCATCTGAATATCAAGAAACAAAAGATCCGGATGGAGTAATTCAATCCTTGCCTTTGCTTCATCAGCATTTGCAGCTTCACCTAAAACTTCAAATTCAGGATAGGCCTGTAAAAGTCTTTTAACCTCTTCCCTGGCAGACCGCTCATCGTCGATAATTAATACGGTGACCTTTTTCATGGCATCGGAATTAAAAGAGTGGCCCATACCTTTCCGCCCGATTTCCTGCAGATATCGAATGAAGCAGCCCCATGGTATTCCAAGCGCAGCCTTTCCTGTAAGTTTTTAAGGCCAATCCCAGTTGTAGGCGTGTTAAGATCAATCATCCCGGGATTCTGCACACAGATGCGGATTTTATCTCCAAGTCTCGAAATATCAATCTGAACGCATCCGCCCGGCTTTTGCAGCGAAACCCCATGTTTAATTGCATTTTCAACAAGCGACTGGATGCTAAACCGCGGAATTAGCTGCTCTTCCAGCAAACTGTCCATTTCAATTTCAAACGTCAGCCGCTCTTCCATCCGCAGCTTTTCCAGTTCAAGATAATCATGAACCAGATCCATCTCAGACTTTAGAGGGATCAATACCGCACCGCTGTTGTAAAGCGCATTGCGCAGCAGCTCACTTAAAAGATCAATGCCCCTCCGTGCCGATCCCGGCTGATCAATAACCAATGCTTTAATTGTATTGAGTGAATTAAATAAGAAATGCGGGTTAATTTGGGCAGACAAGTTGCTTAGCTGTGCCTCCCTGGTCATTATGGCCAGCTGTGCATTTTCTTTGGTTACCCGGATCTCACGACGTGCATATTGATATAAGTGATACGCCAGCAGCCAAATGGACATGATGCGGATCCCTGCAATAAAAACATCCATCCACCTCATCATAAAGCTAAATAAGCTTTCAGAAAACCCCGGAGAAAACATCACCTTAAAAGCATACAGCTTCAGTAAAGTAAGGATCGTGTAAGCAATGCTCATGATCACAATCGCTGGAATGATCCGCTTTACCAGCTGATCCAGGTTTAGATTCTGCCAATGGTGCCGCAATGCAAAATTCCGATACAAATGAGTCAGAGAAATATACATGACCACATCGGTTATAAATAGAAGTAACCCAAGCGACAAACTAAATCCCGGACTAATAAATCCGATGTATGCCCAATACAGCGCAGCCAGCGACCAGCCAATGAGCTGGCATTTCCAATAAAGCGATATAGATGTCCTGTCTTTCAATGTCTGATATATGGATATAAAACAAAACAACAAAAACTATTTCGTACCTGAAAGATAAAGTACAGGAACGTAAATGATTAGGGGATAAACGTTGCCTTTCCAATTTTTTTAATAAAAACCAGCACATAAAAAATCACCTCCAGGAATCATTGAAGCAGGTGTTTTAATTTTCGAACAACCACATGGAATACCTTACACCAATAAGAAGTTTGATAATCAACCACTTATAAAACCAGCATAGAAATACATTCGTTAATGAGGATAACTAAAGCAATTAAAAGCTTTGAACCACAGGGGATGCCGAAAACCTTCAAGAGTAAGCAGATACTAAATACGAATGTTATGAAACTTCAAGAATTAAATCAACAAGAATTGACAGAAATTAACGGCGGCGGTCTATTTGGAAACAGTGATTCATCATCCTCAAACGGATTACTGGGAAAAATTGGAATAGGTAGCTTGTTATCTTTCCAAACAGCTACTAAAGATGGAGATCAGCAAAGTGCTTCTTCCTTCTCATTAGGCGATGGGATAAGCTTGGATTTAGGTGGATTATTCAATAACGCGAATAGCTAGTTTAAACCAATAACTAAATAATAGGTTTGCCCAATTGTTATTGATCTGATAATCATAAACTTTTGGGCAAACCTTGTATAAATAAAAAAGGGGATAACCGTTCAGATTACCCCCTTCAACTTACTAACCTATCTCTCTTATCTTATATCGTTAGCAGCCAGCTTAACAGCTTTCATTGCAATTACTGTTGCTGTGCTGTTTTTGCTCACAAAATTATCCAGTTTTGTATTTTTAAGGTTGGCAGCAATCAAGGTATGCTCATCTGCAGAACCATTTAACCTTAATACCGCATCGTCATTTACTACAGTATATAAACTTCCTGCTGTGGTTTTAACTTTGGCAGTTGCACTTTGACTTAAGAACACCTGAAGGTATTTTACATCGAAGTTATTGCTGGTTACCACTACAGAACTTCCGGCAGCTTCAATCCGTTGCAAGTCTTTTACTGAAACATTAATCGTAACCTGGGCAGATTCCATCGAGTTGATGTATAAGGTTTGTCCTTTGCTTTGGATTGTGGTCATTTCTGAATTGAAGTCCTCACCTACCTGTACTTCTTCCTGATCACTTTGAGTCAATACGATCTTCACATTTCCACTCACCCAGATCTTGTTGAAACCAGCGTAAGCAGTAGTTTTTTGGATTGGCGATGCAGCAAAGGTTGCCATGGCAGAAGTACTTAAAAGAACAGCTGTAAATAGAGAAGCGAATACGGTTTTAGTTAGAGTTTTCATGATATCTTGTTTTTAAAATTTTCTTGTTTTTTGTTATTAAGACAGCAAGAATTACAAAACGTTGCACGGCAATATGAGATACTATACCAGCAACAGCACAATCACGACCAACGCCTGTAATATTTCGACGAACAGGAATCAAAAAAAGTAAAGGATATGATTAAAACTAGCAGAGGTTGCACATGCGATCACGAAATTTATCCCAATATTGGTATTAAGAATAGTTGTCCGCAATAATTAATCCTGTTCAAGCAGAAAGATTTAACTTTATTAACTACAGCACAATTAACTTTGTTAACCGCAGCACGATGCAATTTTGTTAACTGCAGCTGCAATTTAAACCAGTCAGGCATCAGGATCTAAATACATCCCATCTAAAAATTATTTAAATATTGCTGGTCTGAAGAATAAGATATTTCTGACCTGAAATTAAATACTACTGACCTGAAGTTTAAATACTGCTGGCCTGAAAAATAAAATAACTGTTCAAAGCAATATATATGGCAAGGATCACTAAGGCAAAAATCTTATCAAATCTATTGGCCTGGTCAATTTTTCCCCGCTTGATCATTCTGAGGGAGAATGCGGTCGACATGATTACAATCAAAATAAAAACCAGCGTAATTCCATGCAGCATGTCCACCAGCGTAAATGTAGTGGCTTCCGGCAACGATGCATCAATGATGTATTTATTACCGATCACGGCGAATAATGAGCCTACACTCAACCCAAATCTGGAATCAATGCTATCGGCATGAATATAAAAACACATGAATGCAATTAGAAAAGCCACATACATCCCCAGAAACATTTTCCAGAAAAGTCCAATGGCATCCCTGCTAATACCAATGCGCACCCTAAAATTACTGTATTCAGTATGAGGCACTTTGATACTGGTATCGCCAAACGCAGTTTCGTAGATTTTTGTTCCAGCAGAGATTTTTAAACTGTCTATATTCCAGCCTCTAAGTGTAAAACGCGGATCAAACTGTTTACCTACCGTATCCGGAACAAAGATCAGCGATCCAGAATCGTATTGTGAATTTTCAATAGACAGCCTGAGCAGCTGATGGTCGAATGGAAAATTATCAATTGCCCATGAATCCTTCATCACACATTGCAGTTTCATCAGCAAATAAACTTCATTACCAGTTGTATCAATTGTTGAAAAAGATTTTACTACTGTTTTAGCCTGTGGTACTTCCAGATTTTCTACAAAGTCGAAGTCTTTGTTTTTATATTTTAACCACAACCAAAGATTGATGGTATATTCCTTCTCCTTAAAATCAATATCGTGAATACTGGTCACATAAATACCGGTACGAACAGTGTCAGGGACACTTTCCTGAGCATTAGTCCGTGTAGAAAGTCCAATAAGGAGCGTCAATAAGAATACTAAAAACAGCTGATTTTTTTTCAATTAACCTAATTTTGAATGTGGAAACCCCATAAAGATACCTGATCAGCCTCCTTCAATAATAAATGTGGAAAACTATTTTTTCAATTCATATAGGACTACCTGCTACACTTTACCGTCTTATATATATCGGAACAGATCTTGAGTACCGAACGCAACTTCATACTGCGTCTGGTTCCGGTAAAATTTAGGGAATGGTTATGAAAGTACTGGCAGGATGGATGTCCTGCCATACTTTTCCTTCTTTAATAGCTATCCTGGAATAAAAAATCAAATCTTTATCAAGTCTTTCAGCGGCAGTTTCTTTAATGATTGCCTGATCACGCTTTACTTTACCATTAAAGATTGTTTTACCAAGATAGATCACCTTAACCTTTTTATCCAGGTTAAGCATTTGATCGTTCAGGTAAATCAAAAGTGTGGTATTGTCATTCTTTTCAATAAGTACTGTATTCTCAGAAATAGAAGCAATAACTTCTGCACCCGTTTTCATTTCAGCGGCAGGCACACCAAGCCAGTAAAACCGGGTACGGTTCATATCATCCTGGTGCCAGGTAACTTTTGCAGGCAATGCATTTCGTTTAAAAGAAGCCAGCCATGGAATGGCGACGGTATCTTTACGGTTCATCCAATGTGGAAGATCCGGATAAACGTGAACATCGTGCTGAAAAGATCCCGGATCGCTTTTCTCCAGACTATCCAGCTTTAAGCCCCATTCTCCAGCCAGTTTATTTCTATTATACGCTTTATCCACTCCGCCAACATAAATGGCAAAAGGCAAATTTCTAAGGTTCATTGCTGCTGCATCTCCTGGATGTCCGGCCATCATTGCCGAAGCCGCCCAATAATCTGCCATCCTTGGTGCGAGTTGAAACGTACCATCACCTCCTGCAGAGTAACCAAGCAAGTAAATTTTATTTGGGTTAACGCCTTCCATAATTACAGCGTCTTTGATCAAACGGTCAAATAACGTGTCGATATGTGCTTCATGCCATAGGTTCCAGGTATTTGTAGGTGCCCTGGGTGCTACATAGATCCCTTCAGCAGGAGTATATAAATTAATCTGATTTTTCCATTGCTGATCATTGGTTGCCGGACTTGTATTGCCGCCGCCATGCATAGAGATATACATGCTGTATCCATCTTTAGGTTTTTCACCTAGTTTCCGGTAGGCAAATTTCAACGTATGTGCACCTAGCGCAATACTCTTATTTTCCCATTCCAGTTCTGCCTTGGGCTTGTACAAAGCAGATTGCTGCTTTAATTCAGATTGCGCCATTGCTTCAGCAGCAGATTTGCTCAACGCGGATTGGGCATAGGTTAGAGAAGTGACTAAGACAAATCCGAAAAACAATAAAAGGGATACGGCAGACTTTATTTTATAATGCATGGAATAATTCATTTAAAGCCATGAAGATAGTAACTTTAAGTGAAACGAGTTAACTTAGGACAAAATGGATTATGGGGTAAGCTATTTGAATAACCGGTAAACCAGGCCAATCTCGAAACTACCATCCGCATAAGTTCTGAGTGCAGCAGTTTCCGATGTATACATCCCCATAATTGAAAATACGCCATAATTTATCCCCAGTCCCATGGTAGCACTTTTAGAACTGTGATACATAGCCATCATCCACAGTTTATCATCGAAGAGGCTTATATTCGCACCAGCATCAATCAGGTTATCATAGCCTTTGATCGCTCTAAAAGTTAATTTTGGTTCAAAAGAAATGCTACTTTCAGCACCACTAAAGTACCATTTATAGCTTATAGCTGTTAAATACAGCGATTGGTCAATGGTCTTATTATCTTCTTTTTGAAAAAAATGCCTCATGTTGGGCATTGCAGCCTGTATAGTAAATCTATCAGAAGTATAAGCAACGCCAAAATCACCATCGAAATAAGTTTCCCGCTGCCCCAAACCCATTACACTTCCATCATCAGCATCACCATCAATCTGATCGGCCGATATTCTTTGATACATCATTCCTAAAGAGAGCCCAAAATGAAGTTCTTTTCCTTCTTTACTTATTGGAAGATGATATGCATAGGTGCCCGTAACGCGTGATTGCTTAAGCAACCCAGCCAGGTCACTATACATATTCAGACCAAGCCCAACCTTTTCGTATCTGTATTGCGCTGTAAGTGCATGGTTAGTTGGTGATCCGGATATACTATTGAATTGCTTGCGCATCCCAAGGTTGAGCTCCATACCTGGCCTGATGCCTGCCATGGCCGGATTAGCTGCATATTGATTAAAATAATATTGTGTGCCCAAAGGGTTCAGCTGAGCCATTGAACGTTTTCCGAAACCAAACAGCAGCAGTGCAAATAGAAATATATTTATCTTATTCATATTAATCCCTAACAATGGTAACAAAACCTTTCAACTTCATTTTTCCAAATCCAAAATCTACAATATAATAATAGGTATCCTCTGCAAGCGGTGAGCCCTGAAAAGTCCCATCCCACTCATCGGTATAGTTTACTTTGCTATAGAGCTTCCGACCAGCACGATCAAATATGATCACCTCGTTATTGGGATACATATCGATATTTCGTAATTTGAACCGGTCATTTTTTCCATCGCCGTTAGGAGTCAGGATATTTGTACCCTTCACCATAATGAAGTCTTCTTTGACAAGGATCGTGATCTCTTTGGTTGATACGCAACCCGTTGCCGATGAAACAGATACCCGGTAAGTCGTGGTCACATCCGGACGAATGGTAATTGAAGCCGTATTGCGTGCGCCAACAATCCCAGGTGTATTCTCCCATATGTAGCCAGATCCCCCATTGGCAGTAAGAATCAAAGTCTCCCCCTTAGACAATTCAACCTTTCCACCCAGTGCAGCAATAACAGCAACGGGCATTGGATTTATCGTAACCGTAAAGTTCCGGCTAAAGGAATCTATGCCACCATGCTCAGTGCCACCATTATCTCTGATGGTAATCGTCACAATAGCGGTCCCGCTTTTCCCTTGTGCAGGGCGATAGCTAAATAATCCGCTGTTGCTAACCTGCAGGTCATCGAACAGACTGGCATCGGTACTGGAAATCGTAAAAGTTGTACGTTGTCCAGCTTCAGGTCCGGCTCCCAATCCGGAAAGTGATACACTTTGTTTTTCAAATGATGCACAAACTGCCTGATCAGCAATTGCATCCAATGTGGGTGGCTCATTTACATCATTCAGAGCAACAGTAAATGATTGTTCAAACATTTGTCCGTATTGGTTTGCAGAGCGTATCCGAATGTTATAATTTGCTTTTTGTTCATAATTAAACACGACAGCCGTTTTAAGTTCATTACCAGAAATTGTAAAAGATCCATTATCAGTATCGCCAGATCCCGCAACCAGCGAATAACTAAATGTAGCACCAGGGTCGCTGGCTGTACTGTTAAAAACACCAGCCAAAGCACCCGGTTCATGGTTCTCATAGATATTGGATTGTGCAAAGGAAATGTTCGTTAGTATACCCGGAGTGATTGTAAGTACACCATCAACATAACTTATGCTGTAATTTTTAGCATTTGTCCTACCCACAGTAATTGGATAAGAACCTTGCGGGGAAAGTTGTGAGGCAGTGGTTAAAAATAAAGGTTTCACTAAAAGGACATCAGCATTTTCACCATTTACAAAACCAGAATATGTAGCAGTCCATACCGGATCAGGCATTCCAACAGCCCGTTGTTTATCATCCGCAGCAATTATTAATGCTTTCGGATTTACAGTAATCAAACCATTCGTGTAATTAACCGTATAGCTTTCTAATCCTAAACCAATGGCTGCGGAAGGGATAATAACATATCCGGAAGCATCTACAGGAGCTGCTTCTAAAGCTCCGGCACTGTTCAGGTTAACTGAGGTAACCGTATTTCCATTCACCAGTCCATCCGCAATAAATTCAGTTCCTGAAAAATCTATTCGGTTTCCATAAGTCTTACTACGGCTGTTGGCCGTAATATTTAAGCCCTTCTTAAGCACTTGATTATTTGCATCTGCAGACACATGAATACTAACGGCTTTCAAACTGCTAAGAATTATATCACCAGCATATATTCCTGCATCAACAGTAGCTTTTAATCTTAAGTAAACCGGGGTTAAACCAATAGTCCCTGCAGAGCCAATAGTAATATTGCCGGCAAAAGTGGTTTGATTCAAACTTATTTCAAAGCCTTCAGGAGCCGTTACTAAAATACCAGCATCCATATCCTCACCTGACACATTAAAACTTGTCAGAGATGACGCCAAACCATATACAGTCGACAATGAAACCAGGGTTCCTGCGACATGAATAATAGGAACTGGCGGAACACCAATCCGAATTGATTCAGTAGAAGGAACAGCATTAAATATTAATACCGCATTGTTACCTGCAGCATCCTGAAAAAAGCTTTGATCCGAAATAATGTGGTTACCCAATTCAATACCATCCTGATCATTGTCATTTGCCTGTACCACATAATCAAAAACAAATTGATCTGTTCCATTTCCACTTTTGAAATAAGCTCTCCGAGCAGTGTTACCAATGGTTACCGGAATAAAGGCAGTTTCTTCATGGCCATTGATAGCTACATTTTCAGTAAAATAAACTTTAAAAGTTAGTGCTGTACCTGCGAGATAAGTACCATTTGCCGGCACACTAACGGAGGTAATTGCAGGAGGAATGATATCTTCATAAAGATCATTCACATGGATCGTAAATGATTTTTCATAATCAAGGCCACCCTGATCAGTAGTTCTGATCCTGATGCTATAGTTACTTTTGATTTCAAAATCGGGAATTGCAGTTAGTTTTAATGCATCACCAGATATCGTGAAAGCAACATTATCTGTACTACCTGTTCCCGTTACTAAAGCATAGGTAAATGTGTTAGCAGCGTCAGGATCTGTGGTAGACAACAATCCGATTGCAGAATTGGCTAAAACATTTTCATTAATTGTTAAAGCACTTAAAATCAGTTCTGTTGGACGCTCATTGATATCATTAATTGAAATACTAAATACATCATCATATGTAAGTCCACCCTGATCAGTCGATCTAATACGGATGTTATAACTATTTTTAACCTCAAAATCGGTAATTGTATTTATCTTTAATATATTTCCAGATATAATAAACATATTATTATCAGCACTTCCAGTCCCTCTAACCAAAGTATAAGTAAAGGTACCAGAGGCATCGGGATCAGTTGTATTTAAGGTTCCAACAGTTGAACCTGCTGCTGCATTCTCATGCATAGACAACGCGCTTAAAATCAATCCGGTGGGCTGCTCATTGACATTGTTAACGGATACCATAAATTGCTTTTCAAGGCTTAGACCACCCTGGTCAATAGTTCTGATACGAACAGAATAACTGTTCTTTATTTCAAAATCAGGGATTGAAGTTAATTTCAAGCCAGTTCCATCAATCGTAAATGAAGCATTATCAGTACTTCCAGCCCCGCTAACCAAAGTATAGGTAAATGTATTTGGGGCATCAGGATCGATAGTACTTAAGGTTCCAATTGTTGAGCCTGCGGCAACATTCTCATTGATGGACGAGGCACTTAAGGCAATAGCGGTGGGTGCTTCGTTTACATTAGTAACTGAAACCGCAAACTCTTTTTCATAGTAAAGGCTGCCCTGATCAGTGGTTCTGATGCGAACCGAGTAACTGCTCTTGGTTTCAAAATCAGGACTTGGGGTTAGTTTTAAACTTGTCCCGTCAATCGTAAACGAAGCATTATCGGTGCTTCCAATCCCTGTAACCAAAGTATAGGTAAATGTATTTGAGGCATCAGGATCAGTAGTACTTAAGGTTCCAATTGTAGAACCTGCAGCGGCATTCTCATTGATGGACGAGGCACTTAAGGCGATAGCGGTGGGTGCTTCATTGACATTAGTAACTGAAACCGTAAACTCTTTTTCATAGTAAAGACTACCCTGATCAGTCGTTCTGATGCGAATCAAGTAGCTACTTTTAGCTTCAAAATCAGGAATATCTGTTAATACCAGTGCATCACCAGATATTGTAAAAGCTGCATTATCGGTGTTTCCAGTCCCGGTAACCAGAGTATAGGTAAACGTATTTGAAGCATCAGAATCCGTAGTACTTAAGGTTCCAACTGTTGAACCTGCGGCAGCATTCTCGCTAATCGATGCAGCACTTAAGGCGATAGCTGTGGGTGCTTCATTCACATTAGTAACTGAAACCGTAAACTCCTTTTCATAGTAAAGGCTGCCCTGATCAGTACTCCGGATGCGAACAGAATAACTGCTCTTGACTTCATAATCAGGACTTGGGGTTAGCTTTAAACTTGTCCCGTCAATCGTGAATGAGGCATTATTTGTACTTCCAGTCCCGGTAACCAGAGTATAGGTAAACGTATTTGAAGCATCAGGATCAGTAGTACTCAAAGTTCCAACTGTTGAACCTGCGGCAACATTCTCGTTGATGGACGAGGCACTTAAGGCGATAGCGGTGGGTGCTTCGTTAACATTATTAATTGAAACCGTGAATTCTTTTTCATAGTAAAGGTTACCCTGATCGGTACTCCTGATACGAACTGAGTAGCTACTTTTGGTTTCATAATCAGGACTTGGGGTTAGTTTTAAACTTGTCCCGTCAATCGTAAATGAGGCATTATCTGTACTTCCGGTTCCGGTAACCAAAGTATAGGTAAATGTATTTGAAGCATCAGAATCAGTAGTACTTAAAGTTCCAACTGTTGAACCTGCCGCTGCATTCTCATTGATGGCCGAGGCACTTAAGGCGATAGCAATGGGTGCTTCGTTCACATTATTAATTGAAACCGTGAATTCTTTTTCATAGTAAAGACTACCCTGATCAGTGGTTCTGATTCGAACAGAATAACTGCCCTTGGTTTCAAAATCAGGACTTGGGGTTAATTTCAAACTTGTCCCGTCAATCGTAAATGAAGCATTATCGGTGCTTCCAGTCCCGGTAACCAGAGTATAGGTAAACATATTTGAAGCATCAGGATCCGTAGTACTTAAAGTTCCAACTGTTGAACCTGCCGCGGCATTCTCATTGATGGACGAGGCACTTAAAGCGATAGCTGTGGGTGCTTCATTGACATTAGTAATTGAAACCGTAAACTCTTTTTCATAGTAAAGGCTGCCCTGATCAGTCGTTCTGAT